>OZ252006.1:2432500-4990324 GCA_965247175.1 Rhodospirillales bacterium | reverse complement strand
ACGACCCGAGCCTTTCGTTCCCCGTGCATCGCAATCAAGCCCAGCTTCAGGGGACGGAGTTCCCCTTCGACGGGGACATAGGCAAGCGGCAAGCCGTCCGGGGCTCGGTCGCTCATCGGCGGCACGTTCAAGAGGCTGTAACCAAAGCCATTGGCGACCATCGTTTGCACCATCGGAAGGTGCCCGACACGTTCTGCAATCAACGGCCGCAAGCCGTGCTGCTGAAAAAGCGCCATGAAGTAGTCACGGCTGAGCGGAAGGTCGAGAAGAATCAGGGGCTCCTGTGCAAGCGAGTCCAAAGCGACCGACTTTCGCTTGGCCAGAGGGTGCCCCGCCGCGAAGAGAGCGTGCGGCGGCCATTCGGCCAGGGGCGTGAAGGTGATGTCTTGCGGAACGTCGAGATCATAGGTCAGGGCCACGTCGATCTCAGCCCGCCGCAGCAGTCCGAAGAGATCGAGCTGGTTGGCCTCGACCTGCCGCACCGATACCTCCGGATAGGCCTCCTCGAAACGCTTGCGCAAGGCCGGCAAGACAAATGGGGCAAGAGTGACGAGGCAACCGACCGCGATGGGTCCCCGCACCTGCTCTGAGATGTCGCCGGCAATCTCGTGCAATGAGCCGGCTTCATCCAGCAAGGCCTTTACCGCGCGGAAGAAGCGCTGTCCGCCGGGCGTCAACGAAAGACCCTGGGCATGTTGGCGCACGAAGAGCTGGATGCCGAACTCCTCTTCCAACTGCGAGATGGCCGCCGAGATGGACGAGGGCGAAACGCTGATGCGCTCCGCAGCCGAGGCAATCGAGCCCGCCTGTCCGACGGCAGCGAAGTACTCGAGCTGACGAAGGGTGAAGCGCAGCGGCATGGCTTGTCAGACCGCTGTCGTGCAGCCTGCGGCCACCGCGTCCCTCACCGCCTCTCGTCCAGTCATTCGTCACCTGGAACGCCGTAGGACGGTGAGCTGGCCGGATCGCGCGCGCGCGTCACATAGGCTTCCAGCTGCGGTTCGTAGAGTGTCCAAAGCTGCCTCAACTCTGCGATGGGACAGTTGTCGGTCCAATCGACGCGTAGATCGGCGACCGGCCAAGGAACGTCCCGAACCAGAAGCATGCCGGCCGAGTGAATGGGCCCCTCCTCTCCGCCCGCATCGACTGCCGCTTGCATGGCCTCGAGCAGTCGGTCGCCCAAAGGTCCACTGCTAGCCAAGAAGCTATCGACAATGATCTGAGGGATATGCTCGTCGGCCAAGAGGTTTCCGCCACTCACCACGCCTTCCGCGGCGGCATCCCCGAAGCTGCCGAGCGCGCGCTGTCCCGAGTGCACGCAAGCACCTCCGTTGCCGTCCACGGCCAAGACCTGGCGATAGACCATATTGGGTCCACTGCGTCGCAGAATGGTGATGGCCTCGTCGGCCGAGGCGCCCGCCGCCATAAGATCAAGGGCTCGCGTACCCAAGGTCGGGTCGGTGATGTTCTGACTGGCGACGGCGCCTACTCCCGCTCTTGCGAAGGCACAACGCGCTGCGACGGCAGGCGAAGAAGAGGATACGGCAACGCCGAACATGCCGGTCTCGCTGCAACGGGCAACAATTGAGAAGGTCATCCGAAGAAACTCCGAAAACTGCGTGCCACGCGCTAGTCCGCAGCCGCAAAGACATCGCGGCAAAGGGCGGCGAAATGCTGCGCCAAGGGAGAGAGTTCACTATCCGCCCGATAGGCCAAAACGACCGGGCTGGACCTAGCATCAACCGCCAACGGCCGGGCAACCAAGGCACGGCCATCGTATGTCATCGCGGCCGCAGGTTTTGTCGCCAGCAACGCGTAGCCAAGACCATGCCCGACAAGGCCGCGCACCATCTCGAAAGACGTGGAGCGGAAGGCCACCTTGGGATCGATGCCGGCATCTCGCATGATCGAGAGATAGTACTCTCGATTGGGTGGCGCATTCAGCAGGACCATCGGTTCGTCCGCCAAGTCATGGGGTGTGAGCTCCGACCGATGCGCAAGGGCATGACCTTCCGCCAGCAGCACATAGGGGGTCAGCTCTGTCAGCCGGTCGCGGCGCAGACCTTCCGCAAGGTCGAGATCGTAGACCAGCGCCAACTCGCACTCGCGGGTCAAGAGACTCTCTTGAATGCGCCGTTGATCCCCTTCCACCAGGCGCAGCTCCACGGCGCCATGATCGGCCTGCAGGCAGGCGATCAACTGCGGGAGGATGTAGGGACCGACGGCGTGAAGACAGCCGATCGACAGGGTACCGACGGCGCTCTCAGTCTTCGCCTTCGCCGTTGGCACGGCTTCGATGCGGGAAGCGACGCCATAGGCGCGATTGGCATAAATGAGGGGTGAGCCGCTTTCGGCGACAAAGATGTCTTCGACCTGTCCATAGAAGACATAGTGAGTGCCGACCCGGTCGTGGTGCACCAGGCGGCAATCGAAGGCCACGAGCGGATCGACGACTCTCGGGGCGCCGGTCGTCTGGACGCTCCATTCGGCACAGTCAAACTTGTCGTCGAACTCGCCTCTGAACCGGCCGGCAAAGATATCGGAGATATAGGACTGATCGTCCCGCAACACGTTGACGCAAAAAACGCCGTTCTCGCGGATCGCCTCGGCTGCCTGGCTACGATGATGCACGCAGACCAGCAATGTCGGCTTCGCCGTGTCGGCCGAAACGGAGGACATGGCGGATACCGTGACCCCTGCCCGACCGGCTACACCGTCCGTGGTCACGACATTGACCGTACAGGCGGCGTTGCTCATTCCGCCCAGGAACTGCTGGCGAAGCACAGGATCGACCGACGCCGTCATCCCCCTTCCTTCCCCCGACAGCTTGGCTGAGGTCAAGGCCGTTGTGTCTGCCCTGCCTTGTTCGCTTAGGGAACAGCGCCGGGGCACTACCGCCAAGACCTTCACCTAACTGTGCGGCGAGCTGATCTCGGGAAAAGCACAAAAAGGGCGCGCCGCCAATGGCGGGCGCCTTCTTGCAGGCCGCTTTCCGGGGCTGTCGCCCACACGCAGCTTGGTGCGGGCGCAGCGGGGAAGACTACGCGTGTGTCAGCTATCGCCTCAGATGACGAGCGGCACCGATCAAGCCGAGCAGCCCAAACCCGAAGAGCGTGAAGGTCGCCGGCTCAGGCAAGGCCGCTGCCCCGGGCAAAACCGGATCGACGATCTCACCGATCACCATGCGCGCGCCAGACAGCCCCCGCGTATCAAACACGAAAGAGATGTAGTCGACGTCGTTGAAGTCGGTGACGTTGAAGAGCGAGAAGGGAATCACGTAGTCACCCTCGCCGCTCAGCTGGATGGTCGTCGACTCCTCCACGCCGCCACCGCTGATCAAGGTCGTCGTGAAGTCGGCTGTAACGTTCCGGTCGTCGAGATCGCTCTCAAACACCGAGAACTTGAAGGCATCGCCCGGCAGGACGAGATCGAGCGGCGAGGAAATGCCGTACTCGAGCGTAAAGACCGCATCGTTTCCCGTGGTGCGGAATTCGGCCATGCCGGCAAATATGGCCAGCACGCTGCTAGCACCCGAAGCTGAAGAAACGCTGGTGCGTCGATCACCGATCGATCCAACCGGCGCGCTTTGCGTCCTGGTGGTGGATGCGAAACGGGAGCCCTCTGCCACATAGACCGGGCCCTCGAAAGTGTCGATCACCGGCAAGGCCTCGCCGACTACCACGGCATTCGCGGAGCCGGCAAAGGCGACGGTAGCGCATGCCACCACGCCTGCAAACATTGCCCTAAACATAAAATCCCCCTCATTCCCCGACAAATAGACCTGCGCAACCCTAACGAATTTCGCTAGTCATTTCAAACTAATTGAGCACAATTTCTTCAAAAATCCCCATTAACCATATTTCTTTACTTAAATTATTCGTCAATTTGTCGAATTATGGGCAATCCAACGTGTGTAATTGGCTAATGTGAGTGGTATTTTTACAATCCGAATACGCTATTTGAAACGAAATGACACACAATCGAAACACAAGCGGTCTGAAGAGCATCGACCAGCTCGCATCTTCGAACGGGCAATATGTGGAAGGAACACGCCCCGCCCACGCAGGGGAACAGGCTTCAGGCAGCGGCGATGAGACTAAAAGTCATCTCGCGACGGTAGGAGCCGATAGTGCGATCGGAAGACAAGGCAAGAAGGGACGGCAGAACCCTGCAGCCCGGCTGGCCTCTACTGATCGAGCAGAGGTCCGAGGATTTCCTTGGCTTCGTCCAGACCGCGGCGGCAAAAGTCCTCGCGGCCAAGCAGCGAGAAGGTGCGGGCGCCGACCAGACGCGAACGCGCCAGCAGTACATCGGGTGCGTCGTAGTCGTGGACCCACAGTGTTTCCCGTGGTCCAGCGCCGGTCACATCGATCTGTCCGGTCAGCCTGCGCGCCATCTGCGCTTCAGGTGTCTGGATCTCTTCAAAGAGCTGAGCATCGCTCGCCCTGCTCCGATCGATATTGATCCGGCTTTGATCGATGTTGATGTCGGGAATCCCATCGAGATCGACGAAGAACTCAGGCGACACGACCTCGATGCCGAGGCGTTCGCCGATCTCTTCCACCTCGCGCGCGCACTCCTGAGCCACAACCGGCGCGGTCGCCAGGGAAACGGCGACAAAGGCAATGCAAGCGAAGCTTCGATGCGCCACGACGCTATCCTTCTTCAGTCGCGCAGCCCGTCCCGGCGTGCGCAGAGTCGATATCGGCATACTAGGAAGGACCCTAACAATGTGCAAAGCCAAAGCGCAGGTTCGGCCAGGTGACCGTGTAGCCCATCATTCGGCCAAATAAGCTCGCCAGCGTTCGACCGCTTCAGGGCCTTTTTGCTCCATCAGCTTGCCGGCAATGCGCTCCAGCCGCCGTATGCGGGTGGCCGCGAAGGCCTCCAGCAAGCTGACCGCTTCGCGCCTGACCCGTTCGCTCATCCCATCTCTTGGCCCGCTCAAGAGCGCTGTGTCCGACCAGAGAACACGCCAGGAGGAGGATACGATGGGGAAAGCACCTCCCGTCTGTTCGGATGCTTCGAACAGCAGGACATCGGCCCGCACAACAATGACGCAGTAGGTCTCCGAAATCTCGTGCCCACTGATCTCAAGTGCGACGAACAGGTCCGGCCTTTCGCTCTCGCTTTCACCGACCATGCGAATACCGCGCCGAATCAGCGCCTGCTCGGCGGCAGCCCGCGCATCGGCGGGACTCAGCCAGCAGCGCTCATGGACACCGTTGCGCAGGGTATGATCGACGCGCGCGCTCTTCGCCTTAGTAGCGGAAACCCATCCGAGATCCTCCGCTTCGATCTCGACACCCACCGGGTCTGCGGCTGCGGCTGCATGGCAGATCAGAAGTCCCGCCAGCGCCACGCCGAGCCAAGGCTTGTCGACTTGAAGTCCGGTCAACAAACGACACGTCCCAATAGTCCAGTCGCCTGCAAGACGGTTCCTTGGCCTCGACGAGTCAGTCAAGTGGCCAGCGCTCTGCCGTATGCGATCACTCGGCGGTCAAGTAATCGAAGGCTGAGAGCGCATGGGTCCGCACGATGTGGAGGAATTCCTCCACCTCCACGTGTTCGTCGCCCGTGCCCATGTTGCGGGGAAAGGGTCCGTAGACCAGCGCCGGGATGCCACGATAGCGCCAGAGCCGCGCATCGGTACCGCCGAGCGACACGATCGGCTCAGGCTCATAGCCCTTCAGAGCCTTCACGTTGGCGCGCAGGATGTGCAGCATATCATTGTCCGGATCGCACCAGCTCGGCGGGCTGAAGTTGGTCTCCTCGAAGCTGGCTTCCGGATAGCGGTCGGCGATTTCGATCACCTTGTCGAGCACACGCTGTTTCTCGAGACCGATGGGAAAGCGGATGTCGGCTTCGAAACTGCATTCGCTGGGGATCATGTTGACCTTCATACCGCCGTCGATGGTGCCGATGTTGACGGTCACCTTCTGTACAATCTCGGCGGCACCCGCCCCCTGCGCCTTGTCGGTCACCGCGGCATTGCGTTCCAGCACCGGCCCCACATTGCCGGGCGCCGGCGTGTCCAGCTCGGTCAGCTCTTCCAGGTCGCCGATCAGTCTTGCCGCGATCTTGGTCGCGCTCCCCGTCAAGTGGGTGTAGGCGCCGTGGGCACCCTTCGTCTTCACGGTGAAGCGGAGCCATAGCGGTCCCTTCTCGCCGAAGCGGATGGTGTAAGGACTGGATGGTTCACCATTCAGCAGACAGTCACCGTGCACTTCCGGATGATGCTCCATGAGATAGCGCGCACCATACGGTCCGAAGGTTTCCTCGTCGGACACGGCTGTCAGCGTCAGCCGGCCCTTCAGCTGCGCACGCAGACGATGCAGATAGAGGTAGGTGAAGATCGATGCCGTGGTGCCGCACTTCATATCGGCAGCCCCACGTCCCCAGACCTTCCCGTCAACGATCGCCCCGCTCCAAGGTCCCCCATGACTCCAGGTCTCGTGCTCGCCGGCTGGAAAAACGTCGATGTGTCCATTGAGGACGAGGTGCCGGCCTCCCTCTCTGTTCGCTGCCTCGCCGTCGAAGGACGCCACCACGTTTGGGTATTCGGGATGCGGGTCGATGATGCGGTAATCGAGGCCTTCACCGTCCAACAGGGAGCGGATGTGCGCGACCGCCTCGCGGGTGTCGCCTGGTGGATTGGGGCTCTTGGCCCGGACGAAGCCTGAGAAGAACTCTGTCAGCCGTGCCTCGTCTGCGGCGACCCATTCGAGCAGTTGCTGTCTCGCCTCCGAGCGGTCCATATGAATGCCTCCCTCTCTTTTTTTGCTATTCCCGGTCGTGCCGCATTCTCAAAGCACCAGCACCCAAACGAAATTCCGTTTTTCAGCATAGCTGAAGCGCAGGCGCTAAAAGTTTACAGGGCTCAAAAAGCCTGCCTATCATTACGCCACTAATGAATCCGAATACAGGGAGACGAACAAACATGGGCATCCGTGACTCATTTGGCTGGGCGCTCGGCGCTGCAGCTGCTGGTGCGATTGCAGTCGCATCGCCCGCCTTGGCCGAGGATAGTGTGACTTTCGCATCCTGGGGC
Source organism: Rhodospirillales bacterium (assembly GCA_965247175.1). Taxonomy (GTDB): domain Bacteria; phylum Pseudomonadota; class Alphaproteobacteria; order Kiloniellales; family DSM-21159; genus JANQMX01. The sequence continues at coordinate 4,983,273 of OZ252006.1, read as the reverse complement.
GGTGCACTGCAGGAAGCGCAACGCAAGGCCTTGATGGATCCGGCCGAGAAAGCTCTTGGCATTACCATTCGAGAAGACACGACCAACGGTATTGCCGACGTGCGCGCTCAGGTGCTGGCCAATGCCGTCAAATGGGACATCACCGAGCAGGGCTCCAACACCTGCGTCATCCTGAAGAGCGAGGGCCGCATCGAGCCGCTCGACTACAGCGTCATCGACACCACCGGCGTCAATCCGGCGGTGGTCGACAGCCACTGGATCGGCGTTCTCTACTATTCGACCGTCATCGGCTGGAACACCGACAAGTTCGGTGACGACGGCCCGAAGACCTGGGCCGACTTCTGGGACGTCGAGAAGTTCCCGGGCGCACGCGCCATGTACGCCAAGCCCTACTACAATCTCGAAGCAGCGCTGATGGCCGATGGCGTGCCGATGGATCAGGTCTATGACGTGCTGGAAACGGAAGAGGGCCTGGATCGTGCCTTCGCCAAGCTGGAAGAGCTCAAGCCGCACGTTGCGGTCTGGTGGCGCTCCGGCGCGCAGTCCGCTCAGCTGATCAAGGATGGCGAAGTCGACCTCATCAGCATCTGGAACGGCCGCATCTCTTCGGCGATCGACGATGGCGCCGAAGCCAACCTGACGTTCAACCAAGGCGTCTTGGACTTCGATTGCCTGATCGTGCCGAAGGGTGCCCCCAACAAAGAGCTGGCGATGAAAGTGATCAACCAGTTCATCAACCCTGAGAACCAGGCCAACCTGCCGAAGTACATCACCTACGGCCCGACTAACGAAGCCGCCTTCGATACGGGTAAGATCTCGCCGGAAGTCGCTGCCTCCGTTAACTCCTCGCCGCAGAATGCGAAGGACCAGCTGGTGCTGAAGTCGGCCTTCTACATCGGAAAGATCGACGAGCTGCAAGAGCGCTTTGACGAGATGATCCAGGAGTAAGACTGCAGCATCCCTGCGGTTTCTACCGGGACGGTGCCGCTGGCGTCGTCCCGGTTTTCCTGGATGAACCTGCCGTTGCCGAGCGCTGCCCCAAGACGCAGGGGCATGCTACGCTGTCGCGTCAGCAAGGGTAACGGAACGCGCAAGTACGCAGCCCGGTAAAGCGAATGTCCGAGACACCACTCTCTCTTCCCATTTCCGTTCGCGGCATCACCAAGTCCTATGGCCGCTTCAAGGCCCTGGACGATGTCAGCCTGGAGGTGGCGAGCGGAGAGTTCATCACCCTTCTTGGGCCCTCCGGCTCGGGCAAGACGACACTGCTGATGGTCCTGGCCGGCTTTTCGCGGCCCGACTGCGGCAGCGTTCGCTTCGGCGACGACGAGGTCATTCGGACGCCGCCGCACAAGCGCGGGGTTGGCATGGTGTTCCAGAACTATGCCCTCTTCCCCCACATGAATGTCTTCAACAACGTCGCCTATCCCCTGAAGCTGCGCGGGGTCGGCGCGGCCGATACGGCGCAGCGGGTGGAGCGCGCGCTGAACCTGGTGCAGCTCGGCGCCTTCATGGAACGGCGCGTCGACCAGCTTTCCGGCGGCCAGCGCCAACGGGTCGCCTTGGCGCGGGCAATCGTCTTCGAACCGCGCATCCTTTTGATGGACGAGCCGCTCTCCGCGCTCGACAAGAAGCTGCGCGAGCAGATGCAGATCGAGATCAAGCACCTGCACGAGCAGCTCGGCATGACCACCGTCTACGTGACGCACGACCAGCGCGAGGCGCTGACCATGTCGGATCGGGTGGCCGTGATCAACGACGGCCGCTTCATGCAGCTCGACGAGCCGAAGCAGCTCTACGAACGACCGCGCAGCCAGTTCGTCGCCGACTTCATCGGAGAGTCCTCTTTCCTGCCAGTTGACGTGGAGCAGAACGAGGCACGGCTCAACGGCACGCCGTTGCGCTTGGCCGAGCAGCCGAGCGCCGGTGGACGTCAGCTGTTGGTCGTACGGCCCGAGAAGCTTGAAGTTCTAACCAATGGCAGCGGCAGCGACCTGAACTGCCTCACCGGCACGGTCAAGGAGCTCGTCTATCAAGGTGAGAGCTTCATCTTCTACGTCTCGCTGGATGGCGGCGCCGAGATTGTGGTGCGCAGCCCCAGCCGGCGAGAAGCCTTGGCTGTGGTGCCGGAGCGCGGCCAACCGATCCGTCTCGGCCTCCATCCCGAGGATACCATCCTGGTGCCCGAGCAGTCATGACCGCGATCCCCCGCGACACGGCCATCCCTGCCGCCGCAGGCAACAACGCCGACGGTCTCGCGGAGGACGCGCGCCGCGAACGCTGGCAAATGTTCGGCCTTTGCTCGCCGGCGCTCCTGCTGGTCGGACTGGTCGTCTTCATTCCTGTCGGCTGGCTGTTCTGGCTGTCGTTCTTCGATGCCCAGGGCGTCCTGACCTTCGAGAACTACGAGCGCATGTGGGGCAGCCGCTCCTACATCCGCACCTTCCAAACGACCTTCGAGATCAGCTTCATCGTCACCGCCGCCTGCGTGCTGATGGGCTATCCGCTGGCCTACATGCTGTCCCAGCTGCCGCCCCGTGCCGCCGGCATCTGCATGATCTTCGTCATCCTGCCGTTCTGGACGTCTCTCTTGGTGCGCACCTACGCCTGGCTGGTGCTGCTGCAGCGCCAGGGTCTGATCAATACCTGGATGATCGATCTCGGCATCATCGATGAACCCTTGCGCCTGGTGCACAACTTCACCGGCACGGTGATCGGCATGGTGCACATTCTGCTGCCCTTCCTGGTGCTGCCGCTCTTTGCCGCCATGAAGTCGATCGACCGCGACTACCTCAAGGCCGCCGCCAATCTGGGGGCAAGCCCGACCCGCGCCTTCTGGCAGGTCTTCTTTCCGCTGTCCCTGCCTGGGCTCTTCGCCGGCATCGTCTTAGTCTTCGTGCTCTGCCTCGGCTTCTACGTCACCCCGGCCTTGCTCGGCGGCGGCAAGACCATCATGTGGGCCATGCGCATCGAAACCAGCGTCAACCTCTACGCCAATTGGGGGGCGGCCAGCGCCCTCGGTGTCGTCCTGCTAATCGTGACGCTCGGACTGCTCTACGTCTTGAACAAGGCCTTCCGGCTGGACAAGTTGATGGCGGGGCCGCGCTGATGCTCAACTGGCCCGCCTCCGAGACCCAGATCACGCACCTCCAGCGTCTATGGCTCTACGTCTGGTGCGGGCTGGTCATGCTCTTCCTGATTCTGCCCTCGCTGATCGTCATTCCCATGTCATTCTCGGACTCGATCTACCTCGAGTTCCCGCCGCAAAGCTGGTCTCTGCGCTGGTACGAGAACTACTTCGGCTCCCTCGAATGGCGTGAAGCGACCTATGTCTCGCTAAAGGCGGCCCTGTTCACCGTGCTGGTGGCCACACCCATGGGCACGGCAGCTGCTTACGGTCTGCACGTCAGCGGCATGCGATTTGCGACCATCATCCGCGTGGCGCTGGTCATGCCGCTGATGACACCGATCATCCTGATCGCGATCGGCGCCTTTTACCTCTTCGCCAAGCTACACCTGAACTACACGCTGCTCGGCCTGATCATCGCCCACTCGACGCTGGCCATCCCCTTCGTGCTGGTGACGGTGTCGTCCGGCCTGCAGACCTACGACATGAATCAGGAGATGGTGGCCCGCTCGCTCGGTGCTTCGCGCCTGCGGGCCTTCTTCACGGTCACCCTGCCGCAGATCCGCTTCTCGGTGATCTCCGGCGCGCTCTTCGCCTTCATCACCTCGCTCGACGAGGTGATCGTCGCCATGTTCATCTCAGGCGGCGAGAACGCGACCTTGAACCGGCGCATGTTCAATGCCCTGCGCGATCAGATCGACCCGACCATCGCGGCAATCTCGACCTGCCTCATCTTAGTGTCCATCGTGCTCTTGATGATTGCCCAGTTCTTCGGGACACAGAGGGCGCGTCGACCCAACCCCTGACGCACTAGCCGCAAACGATGTAGTCCTGGGGCAGCGCGGACAGCACCTCGGCGGCACCGTCGGTAACGATCAGGGTATGGCCGAGCGACATGGCCAGGTTGTTTTCGGCATCGATCAGGATGGCATGCAGAAAGAGCACCATGCCCGGCGCCATCTCGAGCGGATTGCCGCTGTAGAGCATGGGCGGCACGTCCATCCAGGTCGGGCGGTAAGTCGCGCCCAGGGAATAGCCGCAAGCCGCCATGCGCGCGTGGCCATAGCCGTTGGCGTCAAAGACGCGGCGGTGGGCATCGTCGATCTCGCCCATGGGCCGGCCAGGCTTGGCTGCCTCGGTCATGGCGGCAATGGCTTCCTTGGTGACCTCGAACATGCGGCGCTGATCTTCGTTCGGCTTGCCGATGGCCACGGTGCGCATCAGGCAGGCGCAGTAGCGGCGATAGCAGGCACCGAACTCCAGGGTCAGCTGGTCAACAGCGTCGAGCGTGCGAAAACCAGTCGCGGCGCGAATCAAGAGCGCCCGGTCGCCTGAACCGAGCACCGGGCCGGACGCAGCCAGATCGCCGCCTCCCTTGAGGATGGGCGCATCTCCAGCAGCCGCGATGTCGCCTTCGAAGACGCCTGGGCCGGCAGTCCCCACCATCGCCGTGAGAGAGGCATCGGCTAACTCTGCACCGCGCCGCACGTACGCCAGCTCGGCTGGTGACTTCACCAAACGCAGGGACCGGATGACCAGCGAGGCGTCGACCAGCTCGCACCAGTCGGACAAGGCGCGCTCGACTTTCACGTAGTTGACCGGCGTCAGGCCATGGGTCGCTAGCTCAATGCCAACCCTAGCTCCCTCCAGGCCTTTCTCCGCCAAGATCGCCTTCACGTCATCGGCCGGGTTCGCGCCCTCGGCGTCGTACCAGATGCGGATGTCCTCAATCACCGAGGTGCGTCGGGCCTGCTCCAAATCTGGCTTGCGGGTCAGCAGGGTGATCGGTGTGTCATCGGCGGTCAGCACGGCGCACTGAAAAAAGACCCAGCCGCCGGTGTCGAAGCCCGTGAGGTAGTAGTGGCTCTCTTGTGCGAAGAGGAGGATGGCCGCGAGGTCCTCTTCCTTCAGCTTAGACCGTGCCGCGGCGATGCGTTGCGCAAACTCCGACCGTTCGAAATGCAATGCCATTCGCTTCCCCTCTCTTCCTCGGTTCTCTCGCCGTCGTTTGATGAAGCTACGATCATAGTCGCGCGTGAAGGAATGACCGCCCCCTGCCTGCGCAGCCCGGATCCCCGCTCCGCGCGCTTCACGCGGAGCCACTCAGGGTCTAGCCTTGTGCGTTCACGCAGCCGAAAGAAGCGCGGAGGATGCAAGCGGCATGACCGGCGAGACGGCGCCGAAGTTCGAGAGGCTCTTTACGCCGCTCACGATTCGGGGCGTGGAGATACGCAACCGCATCCTCTCCACGGGACACCAGACCTTGCTGTCCGAGAACGGCCTGATCGGCCCCGACTTCATCGCCTATCACGAGGCGCGCGCAAAGGGCGGCGTCGGGCTGATCGTCACTGAGGCCGCCCGCTATCACGAAAGCGCCATGAGCGACGGGCAGGAGCTGCTGGCCCACACCGACGACTGCATCGAGGGCTACGGCAAACTGGCCGAGACGGTGCATCACCACGGCGCAAAGATCTTCGGCCAGCTCTCTCACGCGGGGCGTTGCTCCAAGCGCATGCAAGGTGGCCTACGCAGCGTCGTCTACGCCCCCTCCTCGGTTCCCGACAATCGCTTCCACACCATGCCGCGCACCATGCCGACGGCGATGGTGGAGGAGATCGTCGCCGCGTGCGGTGCCGCCGCCGGGCGCTTTGCCCAGGCTGGGCTCGACGGCGTCGAGCTGTCGGTCAGCCACGCGCTGCTCTTCGCCCAGTTCCTCAATCCTGAAACCAACCGCCGGACGGACCGCTACGGCGGCAGCTTCGAGAATCGCCTACGCCCCTTGGCCGAGGCGCTCGCCGCGGCGCGCCGGGCCATGGGAGAGGAGCACGTCGTCGGCATCCGCATCTCGGTCGAGGAGGTCGAGTACGGCGGTCTCGAGCAAACGCAGGTGGCTGACGTCGTTACTGCGCTCAGGGATCAAGGCTTGATCGACTACGTCAGCACCACCGTCGGCTCCATGGCCGGGCTCGGCGGCTCGGTCCATGTGGTGCCGCCAATGGAGATCGAGCAGGGCTACGTCGCCCCCAAGGCGCAAGTCCTGCGCAAGGCCGTCGGCCTGCCCGTCTTTGTCGCCGGCCGCATCAACCAGCCGCAGATCGCCGAGCGCATCCTGGCTGAAGGCATGGCTGATGTCTGCGGAATGACCCGCGCCATGATCGCCGACGAAGCCATGCCAGCGAAGGCACGCCAAGGCCGGCTGGACGATGTCCGTGCCTGCATCGGTTGCAACCAGGCCTGCATCGGCCACTTCCACAACGGCGTCTCCATCTCCTGCATTCAGCATCCGGTCTCCGGACGCGAACGACGCTACGGAGAGATCGAGAAAGCGCCACATGCAAAGCACATTCTCATCGCCGGCGGCGGGCCGGCCGGCATGAAGGCCGCGGTCACCGCTGCCCGCCGTGGCCACCGGGTGCAGCTTCTTGAGAAAGGACCGCGCCTTGGTGGCCAGGCCTTGCTCGCCCAACTGCTGCCCGGGCGTGCCGAATTCGGCGGGCTGATCACCAACCTGGAGAGCGAGTTCGCCGCACTCGGCATCGAAGCCCAGACCAATACGGTGGTCGACCGCGCTCTGATCGAGCGCGAAGCTCCCGATGCCGTCATCGTCGCCACCGGCGCCCTGCCCTACTGGCCGCCGATCGAGGGGCAGGAGGACGCGCACATCCTCGACGCCTGGCAGGTGCTCAACGGCCAGGCCAACACAGGAAGCCGCGTGCTGGTCGCCGACTGGCGCTGCGACTGGGTCGGTATGGGCCTGGCCGAGAAGCTGGCGCTGGAGGGCTGCCACGTACGCCTGGCGGTCAACGGTCTCCACGCCGGCCAGGAGATCCAACCCTATCTGCGCGACCACTGGGCCGGGAAGCTGCACCGCTTGGGCATTGAGGTCATTCCCTACGCCCGGCTCTACGGCGCCGACGGCGACACCGCCTATCTGCTGCACAGCGTCACCGGCGAGGCGATCCTCTGCGAGGAGGTGGACACCATCGTCCTCGCGCAAGGCGGCACGCCCTGCACGGATTTGGAGGATGCGCTGGAAGGCCTCGATATCGAGCTACACCTGGCAGGCGACTGCCTGTCGCCGCGCTCTGCCGAAGAGGCGGTCTACGAAGGCATGCAAGCCGGCCTGGCTGTTTAACTTACGAAGCGGAGACAACGGCTGAAATCGACCGAAGGCAACCTGCGCGCAACCGACCTGCGGGGTGCAGCGAGCGCACTCGGAGCGAGTCTGCAAAGCGCTGGTCTTCCGCTGCGACATTCTGACGGCCTTGCCACTGTGGAAACGCCAGCTAGTTGCTGGGGTGTTGCAAGTACAAAGTCCCTTTCCCAGTTCAGACTTCAGAGCGGCTCTGGTGGCCGCTCTTTTCTTTTCGGCCGCCAGAGACGCTGCATTGTGAACCCAATCCCACGTTTCTGTGGGCCCATTTCACGCGGAATCCACAGCGCTGCCAAAGTGCCACAACAGCCCGCTGTTAATCTCTCGGCAAGCATCGACAAGGGAGTGACGCTCATGCAGGAAAACGCCAACGAGCGGCTCATCGCAAAGGCCGCAGAGATCTTCGAAGACAGGAAACAGGCTGAGCTCTGGCTGAAGTCGCCCAATCCGCTTTTGCGTGGACAAACCCCGCTTGAGGCCCTCGACACGCTCGAAGGAGCCGACAGGGTCAAGCGTCAGCTCAACTGGTTCGCCGGCAGGCGGAACCGCCGCAGCTAGACGACCAACTGCGCAGACCGGCAACCGCACGTCCTTTGATCCGGAAGGCTGCCGACTGTCATATATCTGCAATACAAGGCCGCTAGGCTCCTACGCGGTCAACTCACGCAGCCAGAAGGCGGTTCCAGGTTTTCAGTGCCTGGAACCGCCTTTCTTTCTGATTTGCCGATTTCCCGGACCTTTCACTCGGTCCCTCCCTGCACTGTTTCAGAGTGAACGGCCCTAGTGGGCTTCTGCCGCGCACTTCCTGGTTTTACGCTTGGTTTAAGGCCTCAGTGCTAGGACAGGATGCCGATGGTGGCCTGGTATCGCCGCCCACGCTGCCGCCCATCGCGTCGACGTCATCAGCGAAAGGGTCCGACTGTGACAGTAGCAATTCTTGGAGCGGGGCTTCTGGGCTCCTGCACGGCGCTCGAGTTGGCCGAGCGCGGCGTTACTGTTCATCTCTTCGAGCGCAATGCCGAGGCTCTGCATGAAGCGAGCTACTGGAACGAAGGCAAGCTCCATCTGGGCTTCGTTTACGCCAACGACCCCTCACAGAAGACAACCTTGCAGATGCTGGACGGCGCGTTCAGCTTCGCCGCCGGCCTGTCGCGCTGGATAGACAGCAAAGCGCTGGACGCCATGCTGTCCGATCCTTTCGACTACATCGTCTATCGAGAGTCGATGCTGAGCGTGCCGGAGGTCGAGCGGCACTTCGACTTCGTGTCTGACCGCATTCGGGAACGGCTGCAAGGCGGCGCCAGCTACCCGGGTCATCGCGGCGAACCGCTATACGAAGCCATGCCCGATGCAGACATCGCCCAGCGCTACAATCCCGAGACAGTGCTGGGCGCCTATCGCACGGTCGAGCGCGCGATAGACGGTTGGGCCGTCGCTGCCGTACTGCGGCAAGCGCTGGCCAATCATCCGCGCATTGAGTTCATCACTGGCGCGCGCGTGACCGCCGTAGAGGATTCGGCCGGTGAGCAATTCACCGTGGTCTACGACGCCGATGGTCCACAGCGGCAGGGCCCCTACGAGTCGGTGGTGAACGCGCTTTGGGCCAACCGCTTGCTGATCGACAACGCGCGCGGACTGCGCCCCGGGCGTCCCTGGCTCAACCGCTTCAAGCTCGGCGTGAACTATCGCGTCGACCCCAAGTCGCTACGGGTGCCGACGATGACGCTGATGCTCGGCCCTTTCGGCGATGTGGTCCACTTCCCCACCGGGCGCGTCTACATTTCCTGGTACCCTGCCGGCCTGATCGGCATGTCCGGGCAGCTCGAAGAAATCGACTGGTCCAAGATTCTGTCCACGGTCGATGTCGAGCGCGTCCGCGTGGAAAGCGAGCAGGTGCTCTCCGGGATCTGTCCTCAGGTCGCGCAACTGGCAGACGTGACGAGCGAGCCGCCCCTGGCAAACGGCGGCGCCATCTTTGCGTGGGGCAAGTCCGACATCGACGATCCCGACAGCGTCCTGCATCAGCGCTATGAGGTGGGCGTCCACTCTCATGGCCGTTACCACACGGTCGACACCGGCAAGTACACGCTGGCGCCGATGTTCGCCCAAGACGCCGCGAATCGCATTCGGCCGGCAGCGCGCTCGATGGCTGCCGGCGCCGTTTGAAGCCGCGCCATGGCCAGGATTACCGTCTGCGTCCCTGTCTACAACGCGGCAGACTTCGTGAGTGAAACGCTACAGAGCATCGCGTCACAAAGCGAGCGCGATCTCCGCATACTGATCTCAATCGACGAAAGCCGTGACGGCTCGGAAGAAATCTGCCGCGAGTTCTGCAGCGATTCTCGTTTCGAAGTCATCCGCCACCCGGAGCGTCAAGGCTGGGTCAAGAATTGCAATTTCCTGATCTCTCAGGTCGAGAGCGAGCTCTTCGCCCTCATCCCTCATGACGATCTGCTGCACCCAAGCTACTTCGAAGTCCTCCTAGAGGCCTTGCGGGAGAACGAGGACGCCGTCTGCGCTTACAGCGACATCACCATCTTCGGCGCTCGCGAGGGCAAGGTGCGGCAACCGAGCATCCGCGGAGACCGTTTCCGCCGCATCCTCGACTTCCTTCTCAACCAGCGCGCCTCGGTTGCCTTTCGTGGCCTTGTGCGGCGGAAGGATGCGGACGATCGTCCCTATCTTCTGGACGACCTCCCGAAAGACTACGCGGCCGATATGGTTTGGCTGCTTCAGTTGGCCTTGCGTGGCGAGCTCATTCGCGCGCCCAAGCGCCTCTACCGCAAACGCATGCATGATGGGAACACACACCAGACTTGGACGACCTGGCCGCGGGAGGAACAGGTCTTCGCCTGGATCCATCAATGCGCCACCTGCACCGAACTGGCGCTGGCCGAGGAAGACGACCCCGACCGCCGGTCTCTCATTCTCTTCGCTGCCGTCCTCCGCCTGTTCGGCGCCTCTCCTTCGGGCGCTGTCATGACTATGCCGGACCGCGCGCTGGAGCGCGCCGCCCTGGCCGCCCGCTTCGGCGCCATGATCGGTCCGGTCGACTGGCCCCTGAACAGCCAAAGTCTCGTGAACAGCGCGCTGGGCGCACCTCTGCGCGCGGCATCCCGAGCAAATGCCGGCGAGACAGCCCTGCGGGAAGGCGACGCGAAGGCGGCGGTCGCCGCCCTCGAAGAAGCATTGCAGCTCGACCCGCTTTCCGAGCATGCCGCCATACAGCTCGGCAATGCGAAAACGGCGCTTCAAGACACCTGACAGCAAAAACTCGCCAGACAATTGTTAATTCAATTAAACACAACCTCAAGACAGTAAAACGACCACTAAGTGCCTCCATAGCAGGCCGAATCGGCAATTCCGGCCTCTTATCAAGGCCAAACCTCGCTCAGATTGCTACCAGGCAGCGCGGGCAATCAAAGGATGAGGGAATTGGTCATAATGGAACACTTAAGGCTAGAAAAAACACCCGTACTGGAAACCACCATCGAGCTTGTCAGGGAGGCTGGCAGGTCCGGCATCTCGGAGCCAAAGAAAGCAAACCTTCTTGCCTGGGCCATCGCTTGTCAGGCTTTGGCCGAAGCCCCCGATCCAGATTGGCGGGCTATGCGGTACCTAGCCGCCAGGGCGGCCAAGAGCCATCCCTGGCTCACGTCAGCGCGGAAGCTGACGCTGATTCTGTCCTCTAACTAGCACTCTGTTGTAAACCGCTTGCCCGCCTGCCGCTCGATCAGAGCGGGACGAGCTGCTGGGGAGTTCAGACAAAGCGGGGGGAATGGTGAGCCCGGCAGGATTCGAACCTGCGACCCACTGATTAAAAGTCAGTTGCTCTACCAACTGAGCTACGGGCCCACTCGCGCGGCGGAAGATAGGGACGCGCCCTTAGGCGGTCAACCACAGGGAAGGCTGGCAGACCTCGAGTTTGCGCGCCATGCGGCGCCAGCCCACATCACCCCGCTACTCCGCAGCCTGGTCCCGAACCGGCCCACCTTTGGGGCTACCATCGGGCCCGCAATGGGCACGGGCACGCTCCTGGCTGAAAGCCTCGCCCAGGCGCTCGGCCACCACGGGGTCGACGAAGGAGGTGATGTCGCCACCCAGGCGGCCGATCTCCTTGACGAAGCGCGAGGAGACAAACTGCTGCCGCTCCGAAGCCATCAAGAAGATGGTCTCAATCTTCGGGTCGAGCCGAGTGTTCATCCCCGCCATCTGAAACTCGTACTCGAAGTCGGATACGGCGCGCAGGCCGCGCACAATGACGCTGGCGCCGACCGATTGGCAGAAGTGCATGAGAAGGCCGTCGAAGGCGCGCGCCTCGACATGCGTCCCGTTGCTGTCGACACCGCTGAGCACGCTTGAGACCATATCCAGGCGCTCGGCTGTCGGGAAAAGCGGGCCTTTGCCGTCGTTGCGCGCCACGGCAACGATCAAGTGGTCGACCACTCGGGCCGCGCGCTTGATGATGTCCGTATGCCCCAAGGTGATGGGGTCGAAGGTGCCCGGGTAGACGCCAATGCGCTCACTCATGGCCATTCGTCCGGCTGGGCTCAGCCGGCCTCCTCTTCGTTGCCGCCCGGCGCATCGTCTGTGCCGGGCTCCGGCTCACCGTTCTCATCGTCTTCGTTATCAGGCGCCCCGTTCTCATCCTCGAGATGGGCGACGGAAACAATGCGATCGTCCTCGCCGACACGGAACAGGGTGACACCGCGCGTCGCCCGCCCGGCGATGCGCACGTCATGGGTCGGTGTGCGAATGAGCTGCCCGCTCTGGGTGATGAGCATCAGCTGATCGTTTTCGCCGACCGGGAAGGCCGCCACCACGCGTGCTTCCATGCCCCCGGCCCGCCCGAGCTCCATCGTTGCGATGCCTTGTCCGCCACGCCCGGCGATTCGGTATTCATAAGCCGATGTGCGCTTGCCGAAGCCGTCGGAGGAAACGCTGAGGATGAACTCCTCCTTCTCCGCCAGCTCTTCGGCCCGCGTTGGGTCGAGGCTTCGCTTCAAGGTGAGCGACTCTTCGGTCAGCTGTGACTCGTCGCGGTCGCGCAGGAAATAGGCGTCCCGCTCGTCGGTCTCGACGTCGATATGACCGAGGATCGACATGGAGATCACCCGATCGCCCTCGGCAAGCTTGATGCCCCGTACGCCTTGGGAGTCGCGGCCGGCGAAAACCCTGACGTCGGTCACCGGGAAGCGAATGGCCTTGCCGGCGGCGCTGGCCAGCAGCACATCGTCCTCTTCGCCGCAGACCCGCGCACCAACAAGCTGCGCGCCTTCCTCCAGCTTCATGGCGATCTTGCCGTTGGCCTTCACGTTGGTGAAGTCGCTCAGACGATTGCGCCGTACCGTGCCCGCCGAGGTGGCGAACATGATGAACATCTGTTCCCAGGTCTCGGTGTCCTCAGGCAGCGGCAACAGCGTGGTGATGCTTTCGCCGTCCTCAAGCGGCAGGAGGTTCACGAAGGCCTTGCCGCGCGCCTGTGGCGTGCCGAGCGGCAGACGGTAGACCTTCATGACATAGGCCATGCCGCGGCTGGAGAAGAAGAGCACCGGTGTGTGGGTGTCGCAGACCAGAACGCGGCTCACGAAGTCCTCATCACGCGTCGCCATGCCAGAGCGGCCCTTGCCGCCGCGGCGCTGCGCCCGGTAGGTCGAGAGCGGTACCCGCTTGACGTAACCGCCGTGGGTCACGGTGAGAACCATGTCCTCGCGCGGAATGAGGTCCTCGATGTCGTGCTCGAACTCGTTCTCTTCGATCGCCGTGCGCCGAGGCGTGGAGAAGCGTTCCTTGACGTCCTCCAGTTCTGCGCGCAGCACTGCGATGAGCTTTTCGCGCGAAGCCAGGATAGCCAGGTACTCGCGAATCTTGGCCGCGATCCCCTCAAGCTCCTCGGCGATCTTCTCTCGCTCGAGACCGGTCAAACGCTGCAAGCGCAGATCGAGAATGGCGCGCGCCTGCGCATCGGAAAGACGGTAGGTCCCGTCTTCGGCGATGCGGTGACCCGGCTCATCGATGAGCTCGATCAGCGCGCGCACGCTTTCCGCCTGCCAGTCGCGTGCCTTCAAGGCATCGCGAGCGGCGACAGGATCCGGCGCAGCACGGATAAGGGCAATCACCTCGTCGATATTGGCGACGGCGATCGCCAAACCGACGAGCACATGGGCCCGTTCCCGCGCCTTGCCGAGCTCGTAGGCGGTGCGCCGGGCAATGACCTCCTCGCGGAAATCGAGGAAGGCGCCGACCAGATCCTTCAGCGTCTGGACCTGTGGGCGCCCGGCGTTGATCGCCACCATGTTGGCGCCAAACGAGGTCTGCAGCGGCGTGAAGCGGTAGAGCTGGTTCAGCACCACATCCGCCATGGCCTCGCGGCGCAGCTCGATGACCACGCGCAAGCCCTGGCGATCGGACTCGTCCCGCAGATCGGAGATACCTTCGATCGTCTTCTCGCGCACCACCTCGGCGATGCGTTCGATCATGCGCGCCTTGCTGACCTGGTAGGGAATCTCCGTGACCACAATGGCTTCGCGGTCCTTCCGGATCTCCTCGATGTGGGTCTTGCCGCGCAGAACGATAGAGCCGCGGCCCGTGTGATAAGCCGCATTGACCCCGGAGCGCCCCAGAATGATACCGCCGGTCGGGAAGTCAGGCGCCGGCACATGCTCCATCAACTCGGCGGGGCTGATCATCGGATTGTCGAGATAGGCGAAGCAGGCGTCGATGACCTCGCCCAGGTTATGGGGCGGGATGTTGGTCGCCATACCGACGGCGATGCCGCCGGCACCGTTGACAAGCAGGTTCGGAATGCGCGCCGGTAGCACCGTCGGCTCTTGCGCGCTTTCGTCGTAGTTCGGCTGGAAGTCGACCGTGTCCTTGTCGATGTCTTCCAGGATCGCATCGCTGGCGGCCCGCTCGAGACGCGCCTCGGTATAGCGCATGGCGGCCGGCGGATCGTTGTCGATGGACCCGAAGTTACCTTGCCCTTCGACCAGCGGCAGGCGCATGGAGAAGTCCTGCGCCATGCGCACCATGGCGTCATAGATCGCCTCGCCGCCATGGGGGTGATACTGACCCATCACGTCGCCGACGATGCGGGCCGACTTGCGGAAGGGACGGTTCCAGTCGTAGCCGCCTTCCTTCATGGTATGCAGAATGCGCCGGTGAACGGGCTTCAGGCCGTCGCGTACGTCCGGAAGCGCGCGCGAAACGATGACACTCATGGCATAGTCGAGGTAGGAGCGCTTCATCTCCTCCTCGATGGAGACGGCGCCTATACCTCTGCCGTCACCCGAAGGGCTGCCCGGCGGCGTTGCGCCAGGCGGCTCACGGCTTGGTGGCTGGCCGTCGGACACGGCCTCATCGTCACGGTCAATATCGCTCAATCTGGCATCCTCAAAGGGCGAGCGCCCGGGCGCGGCTGAGGCGCCGCCTCTCCAAGCCCGCTGCGCTGCACACTAGCAGCTCTCGCAAGTGCGAACAATCACACGCCAGCTTAGTCTTTTGCGAGGAGTCCGGCCAAGGAGAGATCGCGGCCACTGACCAAGGGATAGAGCCGGTCGCCGGCACCCTCCGTCCCCACCTCCCGCCACAAGCCGGGATGGAGTTGCAGGACGTAATGCCGAACATCGGCGCGGCCAGAGAGCAAGGCCCGGGCCCGACGCAGCTCGACCGGCAGGGTCTCGGCCGACCAGGGCAGCCCCTGCTGCAGATCGATGGGGCCGAAGTCGGGATGGGCTCGAAGCAGCTGCTTTTCGGGATGGGTAAAGAGCAGCGGCACGAAGGCGGAGCGGTCGATTGCGGCGAGGCTGCCGAAGTGCGTCAGGGCCGGGAGGCGGTTGACGCTGATGGCCCAGCGCGGCAAGGCGTCGTCCTTCCCGACCGCATCCAGGTAGGCCGGGAGGTCGAACGCGCTATGCAGCACCGCGCCGCGCTCGACCTCGTTCAGTGCCGCCCGCAGTTCGCGTCCGGCATGGTCCGCCTCCTGCCATTGGGCGGTCAGGAACAGAACGCGCAGTGTTATTGCGGCTGCCAGGCCGAAAAACAGCCAGCGGCCGGCGCGCGGCGAGAGCGAACCCGGGCGCGCGGCCGCAATGGCGATGAAGAGCAAGGCAAGGAAGAAGCGCTCGGACACAAAGGCGGTATCGAGAAAGTGCGATGGGGGGATGAGCCAAAGCAGGCCGAGCACGACGATCGTCGGCAGAATTGCCGGATGGAGATGCAAACGACCGCTCCGGAAGAGGTGCCATAGCCCGAGCAAGGCCAGCGTTGCGCCGAACACGACCGGCAGGCTGCTGTGCATGCCGGTGACGATGTAGCTGGTGAAGTTGAGCTTCTGTCCGATGTTCCAAGGCCCGATGCCAGCGCCGTCGCCGCTCCTCGTCGCGAGGTACAGCAGAAGCACCGGAGAGAACTGAATGAGCAGTACCACGCCCTCGGCCAGGACGGCGCGCTCCGGCGGCCAGCGGCGAACCGACCGGCGCCACTTGGCGAAGAGCATGCTCCCCGCGACGAGGCCAAAGACACCGAGCGCGAAGAGATGGGCGAAGTAAGCGAGGGCGGCGAAAACCATACCTGCGAGCAAGCCCAGCAATGGGCTCTCTGCGCGCAGGCGCAGCCAAAGACCGCTGAAGAGAAGGGCCAAGCCGAGGCCGAAAGCAAAGCCGGCGAAACCGGCCATGAAGGCACCGTTGTAGGCCAACAGGCCGCAGGCCAAGGGCCAATAGGAATAGCGGCCGTAGAGCGCCCGATGGAAGACCAGCGGGCCGATGATGGACAGCACGATCGTGAGCGCCAGGAAGATCCGGCCCGCCATGTAGACGCCGGTGAACGGCGTCAGGAACGATACGACCAGGTCGAAGCCTAGGTTGGGCAGCGCCCGCCAAGCGACCTGATAGCGTTCGGCGAGCAGCGGATCCTGATCGATGGTTGCAAGGATATAGGCGCGCGCCAGGTGGTTGGGATAGTCCAGCAACGGCGGCACTTCGATCACCGCCAAGGGCAGCAAAAGCAGGCCGATCAGCCCGGCAGCAACGAGCCATACCCGCGCGGCACCGGAAAGGCGCGCGTCCGCCCTCGCTTGTGAAGAGAGATTGAGCTCGACCATGCCGCCCTGCAGGGTTGACCGCGGAGCACTCTAGGCCGGGCAGCGCCAAAAAAATGCTAACGAAAACAACAGAGTTCCAAACCGTACCCGCAGGCTCAGGTTCTGTGCCATAATCGAAGAAAATCAACGATTGGTGGGGCGAAATGGCTAAGCGAGTCTCGTTGTTCGCGCGGGATGCGTCGGGCATCCAAGACAAGAACTTCCTCAAGGCGGCCATGGCCGCCTGCGCACTGACTATTTTAGCCGACGGCGACAGCGCACTCTCCGAGCGCTTCGCCATCGACGACCTTCTGGCACGCATGGAACGGCTGCGGCTCTATGATCCGCACAAAGCCATCGCCATCCTGGACGACTTCATGGACCGCCTGCGCAAGGACGAGGCCGATAGCCGCCATATCCTGCTCAACAAGATCGAGCGACTGGCCAAGCAGCGTGAGGCGGCCGAGCTGATTCCTCAGATCGTCACGACCGTCGCGCTCGCCGACGGCGAGGTCAGCGCGCATGAGTTCGCCATGCTGCGGCACATCTGCGCGCTGCTGCAGGTCGACTCGACAGACTACGAGGACGCGCTGCTGGCCGCCGCCGACAAACAGGACGAGCAAGGTTCGTAAGCTCGTGACCGAGCGCCGCGTAACCGGTTTTTTCTACGGCCTTTTCATGGACGAAGTCGTGCTGAGGGAGGCGGGCGTCTCTGCCCAAAATCCTCAGAAGGCCTTCGTCGAGAACTTCGGCTTGCGCATTGGGCGTCGCGCCACCCTCGTCCCCCAGCCGGGCGCCCGGGCGTACGGTATGCTCTACGATCTCACGCATGAAGAGCTGGGCAGACTGTATGGCGCGCCGGGCCTGGAAGACTACCGGCCCGAAGCCGTGGACGCCCAGCGCCTCGATGGTGGGCGCCAAGCCGCGCTGTGCTATAACCTGCCGGAATTGCCGGCACCAGACGAAGCCAATGCGGCCTATGCAGCACGCTTAAGAGAGGCCCTGGAGGCTCTCGGCTTCCCAGCCGACTATATCTCGACTGTCCGCTAAGCCTCGGTGCCCCAAGCGCTATGGCACTTAGAACGGAATGTCGTCGTCGAGGTCACGGCCCGTGTCACGACCGCCGCCGAAGCCACCGCTGGAGCCACCGCCCTGCGACCCACCGAAGCCGCCACCCGCGTCATAGGATTGGCCCTGTGCCTCGCCGTATCCGCCGCCGCCTTCGCTGCGGCCGTCCAGCATGGTCAGCTCGCCGCGATAGGGCCGCAGCACAACCTCGGTGGAATAGCGGTCTTGGCCGTTCTGATCCTGCCACTTGCGGGTCTCGAGCTGGCCTTCCAGGTAGACCTTGGAGCCCTTGCGCAGATACTGCTCACAGACTTTGATCAGCGGCTGGTTGAAGACCACGACTCTATGCCACTCGGTCTTCTCGCGACGCTCGCCACTGTTGCGGTCGCGCCAGCTCTCCGAGGTAGCGACGGAGAGATTGCACACCTTGTCGCCACTCTGCATAGAGCGCACTTCCGGGTCACGGCCCAGATTGCCGACCAGGATGACCTTGTTGACGCTGCCGGCCATTGCACCTTCCTCGCACGCTTCGTCGAATCTTGAGCGCCGATTAAGGCAGCAATGGCAGGAGTCGCCAAGCCCAACCGCTGTGGACTGAAACTCAACCTGGCGCGTCGCCAGAAAGGCCGTCCGCAGTCCGCCTGTCAGGTCTTCAGCTGCCAGTGGTTCTCCGGCGGCGTGCTGCGAAGCCCAGCCCGGCCAACCCGAGACCAAGCAGCGCAATCGTACCAGGCTCGGGCATAAAGCTGGGATCGGGCGGCGGCGGTGGAGGATTGCCGAGCTCGGTGGTGAACAGCGAGATATGCGACAGCTGAGGCTGGTTGCCGCCGTTGTTCTCAAGGCCCGAGGTGGTCCAGTTGCCCATCAGAACACCGCCGTCCATCGGATCGAACATCAGGTTGTCGAAGAAGTAGACCGACCAGCCGTTGCCACCCTTGGCACTAATCACGAAGGGGCCGGAAAGCGGAGTCGTGTCGGATACGCTCCACTCTCCACTCTGCACACCGGCATCCGGCGTGGCGTCGAACCCGGCATCGACCGTACCTGCATCGAAAGCGCCGCCAGGCGTCTCTTCTTTGCCCGCGTAGGACCAAGTGTAGCTGCTGACCGCAGGGACCACCATCGGGGTGAAGATGGTGTCCAGATCGCCGTTGTTGAGAAAGCCCAGCAGCGGATCGCCGCCACTGGTCGCATCGTTGTTCGGCGAAGTGAATTGCCCGGCACAAGCCGACGCATTCTTGTTGGTGGCGCCGAACTTGTACGTCACATCCATGACGTCGCACATGCCACCGCCCAACGTCAGGCCGCCCATGGGCATCGCAGTCGCCTGAGCGGCGAATCCGAAGGTCACCAGGGAAAGCGCGGCCGCCATCAGAAAACGGCTATGGCCGGACAGATTTGTCCGCCGCTGTTTCTTGCTCTTCATTGTATGCACCCCATGCATTTTTGTTCTTTTTCGTTGCCACAGGCACCCCAGCCCGCAGCACCCCACATTTGCAACAAAAGGTACACAACTAAGACCGGGTACGCCACCCCAAATTTGCGATAAGGCAAAATTCTCTTATGTTCACTGTGAAACTTCAGAAACGCGGCTTCCGCTTCTCAATGAAGGCGGCGACGCCCTCCTGTCCCTCGGCCCCGCCGATGGCCCCAGCGATGGCACGGCTTTCCCGCTCCATCTGGGTTTCCAGACCGCTCGCGGCTCCCTCCATCAGAAGCTGCTTGGTGGCGCCGAAGGCGGCTGTCGGTCCTGCGGCCAGGCTGCGCGCTAGCTCTTCGGCAGCGGCCATCACCTCGTCATCCGGCACCACCTTGTTGAGCAATCCCCAATCGAGCGCTTCGCCGGCGTTAAGCAGACGGTTGGTCAGCGCCAACTCGGTCGCGCGCCGCAAACCGACCAGACGCGATAGAAAGAACGTGGAACTCCCATCGGGGACCAAACCGGCGCGCGTGTAGGCCATGGTGAGCTTGGCGCTTTCGCCGGCGATCGCCAGATCGCTGGCGCAGACCAGACTGAAGCCGGCACCGGCAGCCACACCTTGGACGGCGGCAACGACCGGCGCCGGCATGCGGGCCAGACGGGCAATGGCGGCGTGCAGATCGCTGGTCATTTCCCTGAGCAGCCGTGGCGCGTCCTCGCCAGCGGCTTTCATCGCCGCTAGGTCGCCGCCGGCGCAAAAGAAACGCCCGCCGGCACCGCTCAAGAGCACGGCCCCAACCGCCGGATGGCCGTCCAGCTCAGCCGTCGCTTGCATCAGTTCGTGCGCCATCGCCCGGTTCAGCGCATTGGCGGCATCAGGCCTCGATAGGGTCAGGCGGGCCAGCCCGTTTTCGAGCGAAATCTGCAGTGTCTCGTATCCCAACGTTGACTCCTTCACAGACAAAGGGTGTTCCGGCTGGGACGGTGCCCGATCTTAACGCGCGGCGAAAGTCCCGGTGGGCCTGATTGCAGGATGATGGGGTGCTTGGTCCGCGCAATGCTCTATGCTAGTCCCAAGGGTAACAATGTGGGTCGCTGACCGCACAAACGGTGGCGAACAAGAGGGGAACCATGTCGACGACGATGTTCGAGCGCTATGGCGGCTTCGCCACCGTAAGCAAGATTGTCATGACATTTTACGACAAGGTGCTCGATTCCGAAGTCCTCGATCCCTACTTCGCGAACGTGGATATGCGGCGCCTGGTCGATCATCAGACCAAGTTCATTTCCGCCCTGATGGGCGGGCCGGCAAGCTACACCGACCAGAAGCTCGCTGAAGTCCACGCCCATCTTGGGATCGACTCCCGCTCCTTCGACGAGATGGCGCTCCTCCTACGCGAAGCTCTCGAAGAAGGCGGCATGGACGACGACGACGTCGCCAGCATCGCCGGCGAGATCATCAAGAGAAAGCCACTCATTGTCAGCGCCAAAGCCGCCTAAACCCGCCAACGACAGCGTCACCAGTCCCCTCGACTTCGGACGCTTCAACGAGCTTTTGCTGCAGTCGACCGGCGTGGGCCTGGCAGCCGTCGATGCGGAAACCTGCGAGGTGCTGTTTCACAATCAGCGCTTCGAGCAGTGGTTCCCGGCCGTCGAGGATGCCAACTGCACCTTGGAAACGCTGCTGCCTTCGTTCGATTTCGAGAAAGTGGCGGCGCGCGTCGGCGAGGGCCGCCCTTTCACCGGCGAGATCCAGATCAAGAGTGGCCGCCGGCCGCTGCAGATCGCTGTGCGCATCGAAACCTCAATCCGCGGCGATGGCCAGGTGCTGCTGGTGGAATGCCAGAACATCAGCAAGGTCAAAGAGCTCGAGTACATGATCGAGTCCTACTCGCGCATGGTCGAGCGCCAGAACCGCGATCTCTTGAAGGAGAAGGAGCGGGTCGAGAAGCTTCTGCTCAACATCATGCCGAAGACCATCTACGAGGAGTGGAAGCAGTTCGGCATCACCACGCCGCAGCGTTACGAAGCCTCCATCCTAATGCTGGACTTCGTCAACTTCACGGAGATGTCCCTGTCGCGCGATCCGCCGGCATTGATCAGCGAGTTGAACGATATCTTCACTGGCTTCGACCGCATCGTTGAGCAGTTCGGCTGCGAGCGCTTGAAGACCATCGGCGATGCCTATATGGCCGTCTGCGGCGTCCCCGAGCCAACGCCCGAGCACCCGCGGAACATCGCGAATGTCGCCTTGCGGATGATCCGCTACCTCAAGCGCCGCAACGAAGCCCACAGCCAGACCTGGCAATGCCGCATCGGCATCAACACCGGCCCGGTCGTCGGCTCGATCGTCGGCATCCAGAAGTACGTCTATGACATCTTCGGCCCCGGCGCGAACCTGGCCGCGCGGCTTGAAGCCCTCTCCCCACCCATGGAGATCACCCTCTGCGAAGATATGGCGCGGCATCTGCGCGAGGAGTTCCAGTTCACCCCGCGCGGGGAGGTCGAGCTCAAGGGCTTCGGACGCAAGCGGATCTTCAGCCTGGAATCCGGCCCGAGCATGAGCAGCACCCCGTCGTTCGTCTGAACCAAGCCGTCGATCGCGCGACGTGGGTTCAGTCGCGGCTTGGCGACTCGCTAAGAACAAAATAAGAACATATTTTCCGAGCTGTTGCGCCGGCCAACCTCTTTGGTCTGTGTATAACCGATGGCAGCCGCGTTGCCTGACCCCTCGCTTTCGCAGCGGCACTGACCCATATTGAGCCAGTTCCGAGAGAGGAGATGGGCCGAGCGAATGGTGCCGGATGGAATGACGCCCGATGGACCGATGGCGGATGGAGTCATGACGGAAACGGCATCCGCCGAGGAGATCACGGGAGCCCGCATCGAGGTGCGCGGCGCCCGTGAGCATAACCTCAAGAACGTCAATATCGTGCTGCCCCGCGACCAGCTGGTGGTGATCACCGGGCTGTCGGGCTCGGGGAAGTCCTCCCTCGCTTTCGACACCATCTACGCCGAAGGACAACGGCGCTATGTCGAGTCCCTCTCGGCCTATGCGCGGCAGTTCCTTGAGCTGATGCAGAAGCCGGACGTGGACTCCATCGAGGGCCTGTCGCCGGCCATCTCCATCGAGCAGAAGACGACCTCGAAGAACCCGCGTTCGACCGTCGGCACGGTCACCGAGATCTATGACTATCTGCGTCTGCTCTTCGCCCGGGTCGGCGTGCCCTACTCGCCGGCCACCGGCCTGCCGATCGAAAGCCAGACGGTCAGTCAGATGGTCGACCGCGTGCTGGCGATGGAGGAAGGCACCCGCCTCTACCTGCTTGCCCCCATCGTGCGCGGCCGCAAGGGCGAGTACCGCAAAGAGCTTCTGGAGCTGCGCAAGAAGGGCTTCCAGCGGGTCAAGATCGATGGCGAACTCTACGACATCGAGGACGCGCCGGCGCTCGATAAGAAGCGCAAGCACGACATCGAGGTGGTGGTCGACCGTATCGTGGTGCGGGAAGGGCTTTCGCAACGTCTCGCGGACTCCTTCGAGACGGCTCTGGAACTGGCCGACGGGCTTGCCTTCACCGAGGACGCGAAGACCGGCGAGCGCGTGACCTTCTCGGCACGCTTCGCCTGCCCTGTCTCGGGCTTCACGATCGACGAGATCGAGCCTCGGCTTTTCTCCTTCAACAATCCCTTCGGCGCCTGCCCATCCTGCGACGGCCTGGGCGCCACGAGCTATGTCGACCCGGACCTAGTGGTGCCGGACAAGCGCAAGTCCCTGAAGAACAACGCGGTCGCGCCTTGGGCCACGACCGGCAACACCTCGCCCTACTACGTGCAGACGCTCGAGAGCGTGGTGCGCCACTATCGCGCTTCCATGACCGAACCTTGGGAAGAACTGCCCGAGGAGGTGCAGGACGCCATCCTCTTCGGGACCAAGGAGGCGATCACGCTGCGCTATGACGATGGCCTGCGCAGCTACGAGACCAAGAAGGTCTTCGAAGGCGTGATCAACAACCTGGAGCGCCGCTGGCGGGAGACCGACAGCGACTGGATCCGGGAGGAGATCTCCAAGTACCAGACCAGCAAGCCTTGCGAAGCCTGCGACGGCTATCGCCTCAAGCCGGAAGCCCTCGCGGTCAAAATTGGCGGGCGGCATGTCGGCGAGGTCTGCGAGCTCTCAGTCAGCGACGCCAAGGACTGGTTCGACAACATCGAAGAGGGCCTGACGCCGCAGCGCCGGGAAATCGCCAGCCGGATCCTGAAAGAGATCCGCGAACGCCTTGGTTTCCTGAACGACGTGGGGCTGAACTACCTGACCCTATCCCGCGCGTCGGCGACCTTGTCCGGCGGGGAGAGCCAGCGAATCCGTCTTGCCTCGCAGATCGGTTCCGGCCTGACCGGCGTGCTCTACGTGCTCGACGAGCCCTCCATCGGTCTGCACCAGCGCGACAACGCACGGCTGCTCGACACACTCAGGCGGCTACGCGATCTGGGGAACACCGTCATCGTCGTCGAGCATGACGAGGACGCCATCCGCGCGGCCGACTACGTTGTCGACATGGGTCCGGGCGCCGGTCAGCACGGCGGCACCGTGGTGGCCCTTGGCCCGCCGACCAAGATCGAGCAGAACCAGTCCAGCCTGACCGGCCAGTACCTCACCGGCTTCAAGCAGATCGAGGTGCCGAAGAAACGCCGGCGCGGGCACCGTGGCCAGAAGATCGTGGTCAAGGGCGCCAGCGGCCACAACCTTCACAACGTCGATGCCGCCTTCCCGCTTGGCGCCTTCGTCTGCGTCACCGGCGTGTCCGGCAGCGGGAAGTCGACCCTGGTGATCGAGACCCTCTACAAGGCGCTGGCCCGGCGCCTGCACGGCAGCCGCGATCTGCCGGCCCCTCACAAGGACATCGAAGGCCTGGAGTTCATCGACAAGATCATCGATATCGACCAGTCGCCGATCGGCCGCACGCCGCGCTCGAACCCCGCAACCTACACCGGCGCCTTCACGCCCATCCGCGAGTGGTTCGCCGGCCTGCCGGAAGCCAAGCAGCGTGGCTACCGCCCAGGGCGCTTCTCCTTCAACGTCAAAGGCGGGCGCTGCGAGGCCTGCCAGGGTGACGGCGTCATCAAGATCGAGATGCACTTCCTGCCCGACGTCTACGTCCAGTGCGATACCTGCAAGGGCAAGCGCTACAACCGCGAGACCCTGGAGGTCACCTTCAAGGACCGTTCCATCGCCGATGTGCTGGATATGACGGTCGAGGAGGCGCACGAGTTCTTCAAGGCCGTCCCGGCCATCCGCAACAAGATGGAGACTCTGGAGCGGGTCGGCCTCGGGTACATCCACGTGGGCCAACAGGCCACCACCCTCTCCGGCGGTGAGGCACAGCGCATCAAGCTGGCCAAGGAGCTCTCGCGCCGTTCCACCGGCAAGACGCTTTACATCCTCGACGAGCCGACCACCGGCCTGCACTTTGAGGACGTGCGCAAGCTCCTGGAGGTGCTGCAGGCCCTGGTCGACCAAGGCAACACCGTGCTGGTCATCGAGCATAACCTGGAGGTCATCAAGACCGCCGACTGGATTCTCGATCTCGGCCCCGAAGGCGGCGACGGCGGCGGGCGCATCGTGGCGCAAGGCACGCCGGAAGAGGTGGCGCGCACAGCCGGCAGCTACACGGGAAGCTACCTCGCGCCCTACCTGCCAAACCTGAAGAACCGCGAGAAGAAGCGGGCATAAGGCCGATGGCGCCAGACGGCACAGCAAGCAACACCAAGACCTCTCCGATAACGCCAGACGATATCCGCGAGGCCCATGCGCGCATTCGACCGCATGTACGGCGCACACCGGTCATGAACCTGGCCGGGAGCGAGTTGGGTCACGATACGCCTATTTCCCTCAAGCTTGAGCTCTTCCAGCACGCGGGCTCCTTCAAGCCGCGCGGGGCCTTCAACAACCTGTTGAGCCGCGAAGTGCCGGCGGCCGGTGTTGCGGCTGCTTCGGGCGGCAATCACGGGGCGGCGGTCGCCTATGCCGCGCACAAGCTCGGCTATCCGGCCGACATCTTCGTGCCGGAGATTTCCAGCCCGGCTAAGCTCGCAAAGATCCGCGCCGCAGGCGCAGAACTGCATGTCGGCGGCGCCCGCTATGCCGACGCGCTGGCTGCCTGCGAGTCTCACCAGCGGGAGAGCGGCGCCATCGGCATCCACGCCTATGATGCCGCCGAGACCGTGGCCGGTCAGGGAACCCTGGGTTTGGAATGGGAAGAGCAGGTTCCAGACCTCGATAGTGTCCTGATCGCGGTCGGTGGGGGCGGCCTCATCTCCGGCGTCGCCGCCTGGTTCTCAGGCCGCGTTAAGGTCATTGCCGTCGAGCCCCAAGGTTCTCGGGCGCTCCATGCCGCGCTGGAGGCCGGAGCCCCTGTCGACGTCTCCGTCGAGTCTCTCGCCGCCGACTCTCTGGGCGCCCGCAGCATCGGCCAGCTCAACTTCGAAACCTGCCGCCGGCACGTCGCACAGTCGCTGTTGGTCGAGGACAGCGCCATCGAGGAAGCCATGGCTCGGCTCTGGCATGGCCTACAGATCGCTGCCGAGCCGGGCGGCGCGACAGCTTTGGCCGCCCTACTGTCCGGCGCCTACCGGCCTCAACCCGGCGAACGCCTTGGCGTCTTGGTCTGCGGCGGCAACGTAGCACCCGACAGCCTCGCTGCATTGCCGAGCCCAAACCCAGCCTAGCTGCGTCAGATCGTCTGCCCTGGCAATCACAGCGGCGTCTTGTAGGAAACCCCACCAAGCGCCATCTTTCTTCCATGGAAGGCAGTTCCGCATTGGATGTCGATCGGCAAGCACGCGCCGCCGTGCAGCCGGTCGTCGATTGGCTCGTGGGCGATGCGCGCCAGTATCTCCACCGCACACAGCTCCTCTTCGGGCAGTTCTGCGCCGAGTTGCTCGGTCTCGGCATCCCGATCGACCGGGCGACGATGCATATCCGGCAGCTCCATCCCGAGTTCGAAGCGCGGACCCTGCTATGGACGTCGGACGCAGGCGGCGCCGTCATCCACGATCGGGAACATGGCATCCGCAACAACGCGCTTTTCCTGGAAAGCCCGGTAAAGACCGTGATCCTGGACAAGCAGACAGTGCGCCGCCGCCTGAGCGACCCGGATTGCCCGCTGGACTATCCCATTGTGGCCGACCTGAAACAGGCCGGCTTCACTGACTACACGATCCGCCCCTTCTTCTTCGCCAAGCATGAGCGCATGGCGATCAGCTTTGCCACCAAGGCGCCGGAGGGCTTCAGTGATCTCTGCATCGCGATTTTTGATGCCCTCATGCCAACCTTCGGCGCCTGCGTCGAGCTGACCGAGACCAAG
Source organism: Rhodospirillales bacterium (assembly GCA_965247175.1). Lineage (GTDB taxonomy): Bacteria > Pseudomonadota > Alphaproteobacteria > Kiloniellales > DSM-21159 > JANQMX01. The sequence goes on along the minus strand of OZ252006.1, from coordinate 4,957,059 downwards.
CGCACCGGACGGCTGCTCCTCGATACTTACGTCGGCAGCCAAGCCGGCCAACGGGTCTGGTCGGGAGACATTCGCCGTGGCCAGGGCACCGAGATCGAGGCGGCGATCTGGCTCTGCGATTTGCGGAGCTTCTCCTCGCTCAGCAGCGTTCTGCCGAGAGATCACATCATCGACCTTCTGAACCGCTACTTCGACGCCATCTGCGAGCCGGTGGAGCAGGAAGGCGGCGAAGTCCTCAAGTTCATCGGCGATGCGGCCCTCGCCATTTTTAGAAAAGATACGCCCAAGGCCTCGGTCAACAGCGCCATCATTGCCGCGGAAGAAGCGCTCAAGAGTCTCGATATCTTGAACGAAGCCCTGCGCGATGAGAGGTGCCCCTCTTGGCCTCTGCGCTGCGGCATCTCTATCCACTACGGCAAAATGATGTATGGCAACATCGGCGCCAACAACCGCCTCGACTTCACGGTCATCGGTTCCGACGTGAACCTTGTGGACCGCCTACAGGACCTGACGCGCGAAATCGATCCGCCGCTGGTGCTGTCGGCCTGCGCCGCCAACTACACCTGCCGGGACAATCGCCGGATAGGCCGCTTCAACTTGAAGGGTTTTGCAGAGGAACAGGAAGCCTACTGCTTGGGCTGTAGTGTCGATGCCGGTTGCGCCGACCAGGTGGCGCCGACCAAGGAAGCCGTGAACGCAGGGTAGCTGGTCTTGCAGGCGTTCTGCTCGCGCAGCGCGCCGGGCTCTTGAGCCATGCAGGCAACCAGCGGTTCCAGGTTACCGCGCCAGACCTCAAGCGGCAGAACGAGGGCTGGATGGCCGCTGTCGAAGTACCAGGAGTCGACGCTCCAAATCGCACCACCCTCGATTTCCGCGACGGTGGCCGAAAAATGAAACCAGCCTTCGACAACAGGATCTTTCATCACCGGTGACGCCACCCGGTGGTGCAGCAGCAATCCCTGATGCTGCAACAACTCCAGGAACTGCACCATGTTGGCGGTCTCGTCGATGCAGTCGGTCTGGTCTGGCCGGCCATAACCGACCAGCGTGCCGCCCACGTCGGGACTGGTACCAGTCTGCGCCATGACAGCGAGCTCGTAGTCCGCCGCCGCCTGGGCGATGGCGCGACGCTCTTCCTCCGGGCTGCGGTCCGCATCCAAGAAATGCGCCTTGATCCCCTCCCACTGCCGGTTGCTTAACGAGAAGAGGTGCTGCTCCTCACACCCGTAGTTGGTGCAGTAGATGAGCGCGCTCGGTTCCGGAGCTCGCAGCACGACCTGATCGACCCGATCAGCAGCGCGCTGCTCAAAGCCTGCGGCACAGGCCGACAGAAGCCCCAATGCCAGCATAAAAAAGAAGGAATTACAAAACCGTCGCACGATCTTCGCTCCCGATCCTACGACCTCCACCATCAGCGCAAACGGATTAAACACCTGTCTGCTCTGTAGATCCAGGCCGCATCGCGGGAAAGTAGTGCCCTCAACTTGCCAGGAGATTACCGCGCCGGCGATGCGCCTTGATCACCGCAGGACTTGAGATCAGCGCCGCGAGCACCGATAGAAGGAAGATGACCGAGATATCGACAAACGAGAGTCGGACGGCGATCGAGCCTGTCCATGTGGTGGGCGGCGGACTGGCGGGGAGCGAAGCCGCTTGGCAGATCGCCAGAAGCGGCGTGCCGGCAGTGCTGCACGAGATGCGGCCCGAGCGCGCCACCGCGGCCCACAAGACAGGCGGCTTGGCGGAACTGGTCTGCTCCAACTCCTTCCGCTCCGACGACGCCATGAACAACGCCGTCGGCCTACTGCACGAGGAGATGCGGCGCTGCGGCTCGCTGATCATGGCCTGCGGTGACCGCCACAAGGTGCCGGCTGGCGGAGCGCTCGCTGTCGACCGCGACGACTTCTCGGATGCTGTCACCGCAGCCCTGGAGGCCGAGCCTCTTGTGACCATCGATCGGACGGAGGTTGCCGGTCTGCCGCCCGAGGATTGGGGCAGCGTCATTCTAGCCACAGGCCCATTGACCTCTCCGGCCCTCACTGACGCCATTTTGGCTCTAACCGGCGAAGAGCAGCTGGCCTTCTTCGATGCCATCGCGCCCATCGTCTACACGGAGAGCGTCGACTTCTCCCGCGCCTGGTATCAGTCACGCTACGACAAGCCCGGCCCCGGCGGCAGCGGCAAGGACTACATCAACTGCCCGCTCGACGAGGCGCAGTACGAGGCTTTCATCGACGCCCTGCTGGCGGCGGAGAAGACGGCCTTCAAGGAGTGGGAAGACACCCCCTATTTCGAAGGCTGCCTGCCCATCGAAGTGATGGCCGAGCGCGGCCGGGAAACCCTACGCTTCGGCCCCATGAAGCCGGTCGGGTTGACCGACCCGAGCACGGGTGCCCAGCCCCACGCCGTGGTGCAGCTGCGCCAGGACAACGCCCTGGCCACGCTCTACAACCTCGTCGGTTTCCAGACGAAGCTGAAGTACGGCGAGCAGGCGCGCGTTTTCCGCACCATTCCCGGTCTGGAGAAGGCCGAGTTTGCCCGCCTGGGCGGCCTGCACCGCAACACCTTCATCAACTCGCCACGGCTGCTTGACGGAGCGCTGCGCCTCAAGGCTCAGCCGCGTCTGCGTTTCGCCGGTCAGATCACCGGCGTCGAGGGCTATGTGGAGTCGGCGGCCATCGGTCTCATTGCCGGGCGCTTCGCGGCAGCCGAACGGCTCGGTTTCGAGACAGCCCCACCGCCTGCAACGACCGCGCTGGGCGCGCTCCTCAACCACATCACCGGTGGTGCGCAGGCAGAGACTTTTCAGCCCATGAACATCAACTTCGGGCTTCTACCGCCGATCCCTAAGGAACCGGGCCGCAAACGCCTCAAGAAAGCCGAACGGAAGCCGGCCATGGCACAGCGCGCACTGGCTGACTTGGCGGTTTGGCTGGGCGAAGACCGCGCCGCCGCGGAATAGGCCTAGACGCGCCCGCGCACCACGGCCGGCAGCAGCCACCAGATCCGTCCGGGTGGAATTTGCTGGAAGGCCGGAGCGAACACGTTGTAGTCGGCCCTTTCCAGGCGTTGGAGATAGCGCCGGGCAAGAACGGCCGGCAGGAGCGCGGGCAGCGCCTGAGAGGGTAGTTTCGCGGCGAGCCTGCCTCCCTCCTCCAGATGCTCGTCGGCCCGCTTGGCGAGGCGCATGGCAACCCCGTCGATGGCGTCGGAACCACGCAACTCGAAGAGATCGGGAAGCTTGACCCCAGCGGCGAAGAGATGGTCCTGCGGAAAGTAGAGGCGCTTTTGCACCGCATGGAAGGGCGCTGCCCTGAGCAAGCCGGTCATGCCCCAGCCAATGCCGAGATGGCGGGCGGTCCTATCTGTCGGCTCACCGTCCTGCACGCCCAAAGCCTGTAGCGCCAGGCGCATAAGGCTCGACGAGGTGGCCGTGAGATAGTCCTCCAGACTTTCTAGATCGGCCGGTGGGTCAGGACTGAGGTCTGCCTCCCGGCCGCTGAGCAAGGTCTCCAGGTCCTGTCGCGATAGTTCAGCGCGGGCCTGGAGTGCTGCCAGTTCCTGTACAACCATGTGCTCGCGCGGGCGGCCGGCAAAGATCTCATCGATGGCATCACGCCACCATTGCAGCCGGATTTCCCCAAGCATGGCCTCGCTGACTACCTCTGCCGTGCGCGCCACTTCCTGATTGAAGGCATAGAGTGCGAAGAGACCGCGGCGCTCGACCGCCGGCGCGAAAAGCGCGGTAACATAGCGGTCGCGGTCGTGCCGCTTGACCTCCTCCCGGCAATAGGAATCCGAGCCTTGTCTGGGCATGGACGGAGCGCTATCCCCCTTCTCGGATTGTGCGCTGATTCGTGCGGGAACCAGACCATCGGCGGCAGCGTTTCTTTTCCGACCGAGAGCCCCTATCTAGCAAGATATCGCCTTTCTCGTAGCCCGGCTCAACCGGGCACGAGTCATCACAAGATATGTCGCAAGGACCAAGAGGAGAGAACGATGGCGTTCACCCTGCCTGATCTGCCCTACGCCCAAGATGCCCTCGAGCCGTACTACTCGGCCAACACCCTCAGCTTCCATCACGGCAAGCACCACAACGCCTACATCAACAAAACCAATGAGTTGATCGCCGGCACCGATCTGGACGGCAAAACCGTCGAGGAAGTCATCGCGGCCGCTCATTCGGCGGGTAACAAAGGCCTCTACAATCAGTCGGCTCAGATTTGGAACCACACCTTCTTCTGGCACTCCATGAAGCCGGGCGGCGGCGGCGCGCCGAGCGGCGAGCTGGCCAGCATGATCGACGCCTCTTTCGGTTCGCTCGACGACTTCAAGAAGCAGTTCATCGCATCGGCGGTCGGCAACTTTGGCAGCGGCTGGACCTGGCTGGTCAAGGAAGGCGACAGCCTGAAGATCGTCAATACCGACGATGCGGACACCCCGTTGGTGAACGCCAATCAGACGCCGCTCTTCACGGTCGACGTCTGGGAGCATGCCTACTACCTGGATTACCAAAACCTACGGCCCAAGTTCGTCGAGACCTTCCTCGACAATCTGGTCAACTGGGACTTCGCAGCAGCGAATTTGGCCAAGGCCTAGCTGACCAGAAGCGCGTTTTTCAAAGGGGGCCTCTGGCCCCCTTTCTACTTTGGCGGCACGAAACGCTCCGCCGGCACGACGGCAATCGGCGTCAATTCGACGAGAAAGTCCTCATGGCCAAGGCCGGCAACCATGACGGACGTGCTAACCGGCGCGGTTTCGGCATCGAAGACCTCTGTGCGCACACGCTGGATGGCGGGCAGTTGACCGCGGTCGGTAAAGTAGGTGGTGACCGAGACGATATCCTTCGGAAGGCCGCCCACGACAGCCAGCAGCGCAAAGATGTTCTTGAAGCACTGCCGCGTCTGCGCCTCGACATCGTCCTTGCCGACAATGCCTTCGTCCGCATCCCAGGCGACTTGGCCAGTGAAATGAATGACGTGACCTTGGTGCTGCACGGCACCCATGTTGAAGCCGCGCCCCTGCGGTTGCCAGACCCCAGGCGCCGTGAAGCCCAAGGCCACGGCTTACGCCACCGCGATGAGGGCGGCAGCCACGCGGCGGTCTTCGGTGATCAGCACGTTGAAGGTTCGGCAAGCCGCGCCGGTGTCCATGGGTTCCGGCACAAGCCCTTGCTCGCGCAAGCTCTCCCGCAACGCACGCGGCAGAAGCGCGATCTGCGGGCCGCAGCCGAGCAGCAGCACGTCGATCTCACTTTGCTTCCCGATCAGCGGCGACAGGCTGTCGGCACCGAATGCTGCGAAGTCCGCCACATCCCATGGCAGCACGGCTTCGGGGAGCACGATCACCGAGCCCTTGTAACGCTCTCCTGAAACCTGAAAGCCACCCTCGCCGTAGCCCTCGATGAGCATGCGTCCCGGTGCTACCCGTGGGGTGATATCCATGGAAGCTAAGCCGCCGTCGCCTCTGCCGGCTCGTCGCTGTCTCCCGTCTCGATCCGGCGAACCCCGAGGTAATAGAGCAGCGGCACGGCCAGCGCGATCGACGAGTAGGTGCCGATCAGAACCCCCCAGATCAGGCCGATAACAAAGCCCTGAATAACCTCGCCACCGAAGATGTAGAGCGCGAAGAGGGCGAGCAAGGTGGTGACGGACGTCAACAAGGTGCGAGACAGCGTCATGTTGATCGCGTCATCCAGGACGTCCTCGACCGGGCGCTTCTTGTACTTGCGCAGCATTTCCCGCACGCGGTCGAAGACCACAACGGTGTCGTTGATCGAATAGCCCGCAATGGTCAGCACTGCCGCCAAGGTTGCCAGATTGAACTCCAGCTGCATCACCGAATAGAAGCCGATCGTGGCGATGATGTCGTGCGCAAGGGCGGCCAAAGCAGCGACGGCGAAATGCCACTCGAAGCGAAACCAGATGTAGCAGCCGATGGCGGCGAGGGAGAGCAGCGTGGCAAGGATGCCCGCCTGACGTAGCTCTGCGCCGACGGTTGGCCCCACGAACTCCGTTCTTCGGTAGTCTACGCCCTCGTTGCCCAAAGCCCCTCTGATCGCCTGCACAGCGGCATTCTGTGCCTCTTCTCCCCCCTCCTGGCGCTGAACGTTGATGAGCACGTCGTTGGGTTCGCCGAAGGTCTGCAAGCTGACCTCACCGAGACCCAAACCATCAAGGCGCGACCGCAGCGAAGCGAGGTCGGGCTGCTGCTGGAAACGCACTTCCAAGAGAATGCCACCGCGGAAGTCGATTCCGAAGTTGAGCCCGATGGTCAGAAAGGACGCGATAGAGGCAACGATCAAGGCAGCCGAGAGGGCTAGGAATGCCTTGCGCTTGGCCAGAAAGCGGATGCCGAACCCCAAGGGCAGGTGACGAATGATAGCCATGTTGTGCCCCTAGACCGGCAAGTTCTGCGGCTTCCTTTGCCGCAGCCAAAGCACCATCAAGAGCCGTGTCACCATCAGCGCCGAGAACAGCGAGGTGATGAGGCCGATGGATAGGGTGACGGCAAAGCCCTTGATCGGCCCGCTGCCGAAGAAATAGAGCAGGGCTGCCGCGATGAAGGTGGTCAGATTGGCGTCGATGATGGTGCTGAGCGCCTGCTTGTAGCCAGCATCGATGGCAGAGACCGGCCCTCTCCCGTTGCGTATCTCCTCACGTATTCGCTCGAAGATCAGCACGTTGGCATCGACGGCCATGCCAATGGTGAGCACGATACCAGCGATTCCGGGTAGTGTCAGAGTCGCTTGCAACCCGGTCAATGCCGCCGCCACCAAGATCAGGTTGAAGAAGAGAGCGACGCAGGCCATCGCACCGAACAGGCCATAGACCGTGACCATGAAGACGACGACGAGCGCCAAGCCCAGGACGCTGGCGAACTCACCAGCCTCGATGGAGTCCTGACCAAGGCTCGCTCCAACCGAGCGCTCTTCCAGGAAGGTGATGGAGGCCGGCAGGGCGCCGGCGCGCAACAAGAGCGCCAGTCGCTGCGCCTCTTCAATGGTGAAGCCGCCTTCGATCTGGCCGCGGCCACCGAGGATAGGCGTGCGGATAACCGGTGCACTGATCACCGCGTCGTCCAGAACAATGGCGAAAGGCCGGTTGACGTTCTGCCGGGTGAGGTCGGCGAAGATCTGGCCGCCCCGAGTATCGAAGGCAAAGGTCACCACCGGCAGACCGCTGATCTGGTCGAAGGACTGCTGGGCGTCGGTCAGGCGCTCACCGCTCAGGCGGACGCGACGCTCGACCACGTAGGCCGACGCGGACATGGGATCGTCGGGATTTGCGCTGGGCACGACCTGGAAGCCCGGCGGCACGGAACCGGTGCCGGGGACCACCTCAGTGTTGACCAGATGAAAGGTCAGCTTGGCCGTTTGGCCGATCAGTGCCTTCTCGGCCTCGCAGTCTTCGGCACCGGGGATTTGAATGACAACGCGATCTTCGCCTTGGCGCTGCACAACAACACCGCGCGTGCCCTCCGGATCCAAACGGCGGCGCATGATCTCGACGGTCTGCAGCATGACCGTCTCTTCGCTCAACCGGATGGCCTGGTCGGTCTGGCTCAAGGTCGCTTCACCGTCACTGTCGATGAACAGCTGCCAGTCGAAGCCGATCAGGTCGCGCAGTCCGTCGCGCACGCGGTCGGCGCTGCCAGGGTCGCGCAGGGTAAAAGTCACCTCGCCGCCCTCGTCGACACCGAGATTGGTGTAGCCAAGGCGCTCCTGGCGCAGCTCAGAGCGAACGGCCGCGACCATGTTCTCGCGCTGCTCGACAAAAACCTCATCGATCGAGACCGAGGTGAGCAAATAGCAGCCGCCCTGAAGGTCCAGGCCGAGGTTCATCTGCTGGGTGCTGGGCAACCAACTCGGCAGCGCCTCGCTGGCGCTCTTGGACAGCAGGTTTGGGAAGGCATAGAGAACGCCGAGAACGAAAACGAAAACGACGAAAACGACCTGCCAGCGAGATATACGAACCATGCTCTTGCAGTCTCCTGCCGGCCGGACCTAACGCCGGCGGCGAAACACGGATTTCTTCTCTTCGCCCGCCGAGGGTGCAGCTTCCTCGTCCGCCTCGGACACCTCCGGCTCGTCGGCCGGCTGTTCCTTCTTCGCCGTGGTCTTCTCGCCCCGCGGCTGGCTCTTGTTAACAACTTCCGAGATGGTGCCGCGAACCACCCGCACCTTGACGTCCTTGGCGATCTCCACCTCGAGCTCGTCGTCGTGGACTTTTGCCACGGTGCCGATAAAGCCGCCGGCGGTGACCACCTTGTCGCCACGCCTAAGATTACCAACCATCTCACGATGCTGCTTCATCTTGCGCTGCTGCGGCCGAATCATAAGGAAGTAAAAGATCGCAAATATGGCGATCAGCGGTAGAAACGTGACCAGCAGGTTGGGTTCGGCGGCCGCGCCGGCCTGTGCGTAGGCGGGGGAAATCAGCATATCCGGTCCTTGAGCAATCGGTTTCGTCTGCGCCTCGGGAAGCCGCGCCGCCACGGGCTTTCCGGGAACGCGCAGCGGGCGGGACTATAGCCCGCCATGGCTGTTTTGCAACGGCGCCACCCGCCAGTTCTTGGCAAGGCGAGATTGACCGCACGCTCGGCCCTGCCTAGCTTCGCGGCCTTCCCACCGTGGAGGGCTCATGACGACGCAGCGCGACCTGGACAACTTACTGCCGACGCTCGACCGCATTGCGGCAGCGCTCGAACGGCTGGCGCCGACAAGTGAGCCTTTTGGCCTGCCGGAAGAGAGCGAGGCTTTCGTCTGGCATGCCGACAGCGCCACCTGCCAGCCGGTCGCCAAGATCAACCGCATCCCCCTTGGGCTGCTGCAAGGCATCGACCTGCAGATCGACAAGCTGCTGGAGAACACGCGGCGCTTCGCCCGTGGCCTGCCGGCCAACAACGCCCTGCTGTGGGGCGCGCGCGGGACTGGCAAATCCTCCCTGGTCAAGGCCTGTCATGCGGAGATCTCCGCCGAGGACCGGCACCAGGGCCGATCGCCCATCGCCCTGGTTGAGATTCACCGCGAAGATATTCCCAGCCTGCCCCAGTTGCTGGAAAACCTGCGCGGCGGCGGGCGACGCTGCATCCTGTTTTGCGACGACCTTTCCTTCGATCAGGACGACACCAGCTACAAGTCCCTGAAAGCGGTGCTGGAAGGCGGGGTCGAGGGGCGGCCGGAGAATGTCATCTTCTACGCCACCTCCAACCGGCGGCACCTGATGGCGCGCGACATGATCGACAACGAGCAATCGACCGCCATAAACCCCTCTGAGGCAGTTGAGGAGAAAGTCAGCCTGTCCGACCGCTTCGGCCTTTGGCTGGGTTTCCACAATGCCGATCAGGCGACCTACTTCGCCATGGTCGAAGGCTATGCCGCCCACTTCGGGCTTGGCCTGACGAGCGAAGAGCTGCGCCGCCGCGCCAACGAGTGGTCCGTCACCCGCGGTGCGCGCTCGGGCCGAGTCGCCTGGCAGTTCATTCAAGATTTGGCCGGAGAGCTCGGCAAGAGCCTCGACGGCGCCAACTGAGCGCTATGCCACCTGACCGGCCCAAACCGGACGGCGGCGCGCTGATCGATCTCTCTCGAGTTATCGTCATTGGCACCAGCTGTGCCGGCAAGACAACCTTCGCCGAGCGCCTGGCCAAACAGCTCGGCTCCCGTCATCAACAGATCGACGCTCTCTATTGGCTGCCCGGCTGGACACCGCGGCCTTCGGCTGAGTTCGCCCGCATCTTGAGTGCGGCAGCGGCAGAGGAGCGTTGGGTGATGGATGGAAACTTCGGCAGCTGGCGAGAGTACCTCTGGCCACGCGCCACGGCGGCCGTTTGGCTGAACTACGCCTTTCCCCGCATCATGGTCCGCGCTCTGCGCCGCACCACCGTGCGCGCTGTCACCAAGCAGCAGCTCTATTCGGGTAACTACGAAACTGTCTCCAAGGCTTTCTTCAGCAGCGACTCTATTCTTGTTTGGATTCTGAAGAAGCACGCGCCTCAGAAGCGAGCCTACCGGGCGATCTTCGATGGGCCGGACTACGCCAACATGGAGCGCATCGAGTTCACCAGGCCGCCACAGGCGGAGCGATTTCTCAATAGTCTCAGCTAGCTCGGCAGCAACTCGCGTGGGTCCACCGCCCGGCTTCCCTTGCGGATTTCGAAGTGGAGCTGCGGACGGTCGACGCTGCCGCTGCGTCCCACCCGGGCGATCACCTGCCCGCGCGACACCCGCTCCCCTTTCGAAACCAGCAGGCTGGAATTGTGCGCATAGGCCGAGACCCAGCCATTCTCATGGCGGATCAGCAGGAGATTGCCGAAGCCCTTCAGCTCGCTTCCGGCATAGACCACCTCACCCCGCTCCGCCGCCACCACAGGCGCGCCGCGGGGTGCTGCGATGTTGATGCCGTCGTTGTGACGCCCGTCCCCCTGAGGCCCATACTCGGCAATCACCCGGCCCTGGGTCGGCCAGAGAAAGCCGAGACCGTTGGCAGTCGGCGGCACGGGCGGCGGGTCGGGCGGCTGGCTCGGCAGCGCCACGGCCCGGGGCTGCGCCACCTGCGGCTGCTGAGGTTGGGACTGAGGCTGGGTGGCCGGCGCCGGCGCTGATGGGGCGGTCCGCGGGACACTGGCCGGGGCCATCGCCAACTGCCCGGCTGGCGCCGAGCCAGCCGTTGGTATGGCCAAGCTCTGCCCGACGGAGAGGCTGTACGGCGCCTCGAGATCGTTGACCGCGGCAAGTTGGCTGCGGTCGACGTTGTACTGCCGAGAGACGCTGTAGAGCGTGTCGCCGGGCTGGACGCGATGCACCCGTTGGGCTGGGAGTTGCAGCGTTTGGCCGGGGTTGAGGCGGTAAGGCGGGGTCAGGCCGTTGCGCTCGACGATGCTCTTGACCGGCAGACCGAAGCGCCGGGAGATACCGTAGAGGGTATCCCCTGGCTGCACCTGGTAGCGGCCACCGGGCGGCAGCGCCATGGTTGCACGGGGCGGGGCCGACGGTGTTGCGGCCGGCGTCGGAGGTGGGATTGGAGAGGGCGGTGGCGGGACAGCCGTGCCAGCGGCCGGCTCGGGCAGCGGAAGCGGCGTGGGCGCGCCAAGCGGGACGCTCTGTACGCTGCTGGGCGAGCGCACCTCCGCCGGGTTGAACACCGGCGCAGCAGCGGTCACCTCCGGCTTGCGCACCGGAATCGGCGGCGGCGCGCCGGGTGATTGGGTGATGCGCACCCGCTCGGGATTGGAGCAAGCAGCCAGCAAGAACAGGCCAGCCAAGGTCACAAAGATAAGGCGCAGTGTCATCCGGACTCCTGCCCTTCGCCTGCGCCCTCGCCGTTCGCCTCGCCTGCGACCAAGGGCACGAAGCGCACGGCCGCCAAGCTCTCTTGCTCGACACCGCTTGCGGTCTTGCGCAGCTTCACGAGGTCCTGCGTGCGGCCCTGGCCGCCCACCGGCAGCACCATGATGCCGTCCTCTGCCAATTGCTCCAGCAAGGGCTCAGGCGGGAATACCGCCGCACAGGTCACGATGATGCGCGGAAAGCTGCGCGGCTCCGGCCAGCCTTTGCTGCCGTCGCCACAGTATGTCGTGATGTTGTGGAGTCGCAATTGCTTGAAACGCTCTTCCGCCTCTTCAAGCAAAGGTCGATGCCGCTCAATTGTGTAAACCCTGCGGCAAACACGCGATAGGATGGCCGCCTGGTAGCCGGAGCCGGTGCCGATCTCCAGCACCGTCTCCCGCCCCTTGCACTCCAGCGCCTGGGTCATCATGGCGACCACGTCCGGTGCGCTCAGCGTTTGCCCTCGGCCGATCGGCAGGGCCATCAGTTCATAGGCCTGGTCCTGGAAGGCCGGCGGGGTAAAGAGCTCGCGCGGGATGCTCTCCATAGCCGAGAGCACGGCGGTGTCGGTGATGCCGGCACGGCGCAGCTGCATCAGCAGGCGTATCTTGCGGGCCTCGATGGTCATCCAGGCGTCACCACGCCAGGGTCATGCAAAGAGCTCCGTCAACCGCGGCAGGATCTCTCGATAGGTCAGGTCCTGGTGCAACGGGGTGACCGAGACCCAGCCGTCATCCACTGCGGCGATGTCGCTTCCGGGCTCCGCCGATGTGTTCGCTGCCCAGTCCCCGATCCAGACATAGTCTCGCCCGCCCGGATCCTTCCCTTCCATCAAACCGGCCGGTCCCAAGCCGCGGCCCTGGCTGGTCACCTTGATCCCCTTGACCCCGGCCAGTGACGTTGGCGGGAAGTTGACGTTGATCAGCAAGTCGCGCCGCCAATCCACCTTCTGCAGGCCCACAATCACCTGCGGTGCATACTCCGCGACGGCTGGAAAGGGCATGTCGAGCTCGCGGCTACCAACCTGACTGAAGGCGATGGCGTGGCTGCCCAGCATCACGGCCTCCATGGCTGCCGCGACCGTTCCGGAGTAGAGCACGTCCTCCGCCAGATTGCCGCCATGGTTCACGCCGGAAAGCACCAGGCCGGGCGGTTGACCGTCCAGCACCTTCCGGAATCCCACCACCATGCAGTCGCTCGGTGTGCCGTTGACAGCGAACCGCCGCTCGCCGAACTCCTGGATAGTCAGCGGCCGCCTGGTCGTCAGGGCGTGGCTCATCGCTGACTGCTCGACCTCCGGCGCCACCGTCCAGACATCATCGCTCAAGGCCTGTGCAACCTGCTCCAACGCCTTGAGGCCAGGCGCATGAATGCCATCGTCGTTGGTGACCAGAATACGCTGGCCGTCCAGAGGCTTAGCCATGAGCCGCGATGATCTCCTGCCCGCCCATGTAGGGCCGAACTGCTTCCGGAATGACGATGCTGCCGTCGGCTTGCTGATAGTTCTCCATCACCGCGATCAGGGCCCGCCCGACCGCTACGCCGGAGCCATTCAAGGTGTGCAGGAAGCGCGTCGCCTTCTCGCCTTCCGGACGGAAACGCGCGGCCATGCGACGGGCCTGAAAGTCCCAGCAGTTGGAGCAGCTTGAGATCTCCCGATAGGTCTCCTGCCCCGGCAGCCAGACTTCAATGTCGTAGGTCTTGCGCGAGGCGGCGCTCATGTCCCCGGAGGAGAGCAGCATCACGCGGTAGGCCAACCCGAGGCGCTTCAGCACCTCCTCGGCGCAGCTCAGCATGCGCTCGAGCTCTTCCATGGAACGATCGGGATGCACGGCGGAGACAAGCTCCACCTTGTCGAACTGGTGCTGGCGCAGCATGCCGCGTGTGTCTCGCCCGGCCGAGCCGGCTTCTGAGCGGAAGCAGGGGGTCAGCGCGGTGAAGCGCTTAGGCAGGTCCGCCTCATCGAGGATGGACTCGCGCACCAGATTCGTCAGGGGCACCTCGGCCGTCGGGATCAGCCAATAGCCCTCCTCCGTCTTGAAGAGGTCCTCGCCGAACTTGGGCAGCTGACCGGTCCCGTAGAGCACGTGATCGCGCACCAGATAGGGCGGGCTGACCTCCAGGTAGCCATGCTCGCGGCTGTGCAGGTCGATCATGAAGTTGGCCAGTGCCCGGCTCAGGCGGGAGAGCTCGCCGCGCAGCAGCACGAAGCGGGAGCCGGAGAGCTTCGCCGCCAGCTCGAAGTCCATCTGGCCCAGGGCCTCGCCCAGCTCAAAGTGCTGCTTGGCCGCGCCTTCCAGATTGGGAATGGAGCCTCTGTTGCGCACCAGCTCGTTGGCGCTTTCGTCGGGGCCGATCGGCACTTCGGGCAAAGGGATATTGGGCAGGCCGGACAGCAGGCCCTCGAGCGCCTCGTCAGCCTGGCGCGCCGTCTCCTCGCCCGCTGCCATCTTGTCCTTCAGCGCCGCGACCTCGGCCATCAGGGCGTCCGCATCTTCGCCGGCCTTCTTCTTCTGGCCGATTGCCTTGGAGGCCTCATTGCGCCGGGCCTGCATCTCCTGCAGGGCGGTTTGGCTGTCGCGGCGTTGCTGATCGAGCGCGAGAATCTCAGAGGACTGCGGCGGCAGGCCGCGCGCCTCCATACCCTGGTCGAAGGCCTCGGGGTGATCGCGAATCCACTTGATATCAAACATGGCGGGAACCGAATCGGGCTGCTTGGGAATGCCCGGCGCTTATAGTGGCTCCCGCCCGCGCCGTCCACGCCGGGAATGCCAAACTTGAAGCGGACTCTGTTACTCCGCGTCGAGCTCCGAGCGCAGCTCTTCCTCTCGCTGAGCGCGCTTCTTCTCGACCATGCGGGCCATCCAGATCGAGATCTCGTAGAGCAGGATGATGGGAATGGCGAGGCTGAGCTGGCTGATCGGGTCCGGCGGCGTGAAGATGGCCGCGACCACGAAGACCGCGACAATGGCGTATTTCCGCGACTTCGCCATGCCCTCTGCACTGGCAATGCCCGCCCGCGCCAGAAGCGTCATCAGCACAGGAAGCTGAAAACAGATGCCGAAGGCAAAGATCAAGCGCATGGTGAGCGAAACATATTCGCTGACCTTCGGCTCAAGCTCGACGGGCAGAACCGTCGGCGAACCGACCGTTTCGAACTGGATAAAGAAGCTCCAGGCAAAGGGCAGGATGATGTAGTAGACCAGCGCCGCCCCAGTGAAGAACAGGATAGGCGAAGCGATCAGGAAGGGCGCGAAGGCCGTCTTTTCGTCGCGGTAGAGGCCTGGCGCCACGAACTTCCAAAGCTGCAGCAGGAAGATCGGGCAGGTGATGAAGGCGCTGAAGAAAAAGGCGATCTTGATCTGGGCGAAGAAAGGCTCGATCAGGCTGGTATAGATGATCCGCGGGGTTCGCGTTTCATCCTCATAGCGGCTGAGCAGCAGGTCCGAAAGCGGCTGCGCCAGGAAGTCGAAGAGCGACTGCGCGAAATAGAAGCAGATGATGAAGCCGACGATCAGCGCGGCTGCCGCATAAAGAAGGCGTTGCCTCAACTCGATCAGATGTTCGAGCAGCGGCATTTTGTGGAGGTCGGCCTGTTGCTGAACCATCGCGTGCGATTCTCTTAGTTCTTATCCCGCGCTGGATTTGCTGGTCGCCGGCTCTTCGACCGGTGGTCTCACCGAATGCGCAGGCGCCGGGTTGGCCGGCTGCACTCGATGCTCGGCCTTTGCTTCCTCTGCTGCAGGCTCTGACGCCTCAGGCTGTGTCGTCGTGCCGTTCCCGCTCACCGTCTGGGCAGGCGCAGGCTCCTCGGCAGGTGCAGCCGAACTGGCAGCAGTCGAGGACGACTTGCCAGCATCTCGCGCTTCCGCATCGAGCGCGCGGGCTTCCGCCTTCACGTCACCTTCAGGGTCGAGCGTCTCCTCGAATGAGCGCTCCAAATTCATGGATTTGGCCGACTGAATCGTCTTCTTGGCTTCGTCCAGCTCGGCTTCCCGCGCCATTTCGTCGAGACTGTGCTGGAAGTCGCGGGTCAGCATGCGCGCCTTGCGGACATAGCGGCCCACCGTCCGCATCATCGTTGGCAGCTCACGCGGCCCGATGACGAGGAGCAGCAAGAGGGCGATAACCGCCATCTCGGACCAGCCGATATCAAACATGGCGCCGCCTGGCCCCTTGTCTCAACCAACGGCCGCCGTGTGGCCCCGCGCCGACAAGGGCGCTCAGCCGTTGGCGGCCTTCTTCTCTTCCTCGGCCGTGCGCGTCACAGTCGCGGCGGCGTTGTCCTGTTCCAAGGCCTTGGTGGCCTCGCCTTCATCGCCTTCCGGGTCTTTTTCCTTGTCCTTCAGGCCTTTCTTGAACTGGTTGATGCCGGAGCCGAGGTCCTTCATCAGCTTTGGAATCTTTCCGCCGCCGCCGAACAGAACCAGCACGACCGCCAAAACGATCAGCCAATGCCAAATACTAAACGTGCCCATATGGCCATCACTCCCTAGCGTTCCCGCGCTGTCCGATGGCGCAGCCCCCTTTGGGACACAGCAGGCCATGGTCGAACGTCTGCGCGCCCCTTCTCTGGGGCCTCATCGAGTGGACTATGACAAACTCGCTCGGCCGGAGCAACGTCGGCTGCTCCGGCTAGCCCCTTCTAAGTGGCATCGCGGGCCGGAAAAACAAAGGCCAGGGTCGGATCGAGCGCGACAGTGAAGCTGGTCTCAGAATCCGGGAGGAAACGCCCGGGTCGCCGCGCATGCATGTGATAGGGACCAGACGCCCCGTTGGCGATGGAGAGATGAACGATGCTGGTGCGGCCTAGAAAGCGCGCTGCCTCAACGGTGCCGCGGCAGTCCGGGTCACCCGTGACCGAGCCGGGAGGCAGCAACAGCAGGCCCTCGGGACGGATATAGACCTCGGCCTCCTCACCCTCCGCGAGATGGCCCGCATCGAGGCTGCCAAGGGGTGTGAACACGCGACCGTCGGTGACGTTGGTCCGGAAATGATTGATATCGCCGAAGAATTTAGCGACGAAGGGGTTAGCCGGCTTGAAATAAAGCTCGGCCGGCGTGCCGCATTGCACCAACCGCCCCTCGTCCATCAGCGCAATGCGGTCGGCCAGGAACATGGCCTCCTCCGGGTCGTGGGTCACGACCAAGGCCGCGGCTCCGCTGCTCTTGAGCACGTGGAGGGTGCTGTCGCGCACCTCGTGGCGCAGCTGTGTATCGAGGTTGGAGAAGGGCTCGTCGAGCAACATAAGGCGCGGTCGCACGGCCATGGCTCGGGCCAGGGCCACTCGCTGCTGCTGGCCGCCGGACAGCATATGCGGATAAGCCTCTGCCATTGCGCTGAGGCCGACTTGCGCCAGCACTTCGGAGACCCGCTGTGCGCGTTCTCCACGCTTCAGAGCTGTGAGCCCGAAGGAGATGTTCTCGGCCACGCTCAAATGCGGGAACAGCGCATAGTCCTGGAAAACCAGTCCGACCCGTCGGTCCTCCGGTGGACATTCGCGTCCCGGCTCGGCAATCACCTGCTCGTCCATGGCGATCTGCCCGGCCTGCACGCTCTCCAACCCAGCGACCAGGCGCAGCACTGTGGTCTTGCCGCAGCCCGAGGGCCCGAGCAGGCACACAATTTCCCCCTCCGCAAGGGAGAGTGAAAAGTCCTTCACCGCCAGGGTCCTGCCGTAGCGATGCGACAGATGATCAATGTCCAGTGCCCGCATGGGACAGGGCGAGTCCGCAAAAGTTACAAGGTCGGTCGCCCGCCAATGCTAGTGCGAATGATTTGCAAAAACAATGCTACGCGGCCATAGGGTCGAGGCGACGGCCTCAGGCACCCAACTCCTGCCGTACAATCTCTTCCATCTCCGCC
Source organism: Rhodospirillales bacterium (assembly GCA_965247175.1). Lineage (GTDB taxonomy): Bacteria > Pseudomonadota > Alphaproteobacteria > Kiloniellales > DSM-21159 > JANQMX01. Next base: position 4,939,865 of record OZ252006.1, on the reverse strand, counting down.
GGGTCAAGGGCTTCCTCCAGAGGCTCTTCGCTCTCTTCGTCAGCCTTCTCCTCAGGCTCGCTCTCATCATCGACCGGCGGTAACTGGCCAAGCCGGCCGATACTGACGGCCGGGCGAGCATCCAGCAGGCCTGCCGCCTTAAGCTCATCGAGCCCTGGCAGCGCCTCCAGGCTCTCCAGGCCAAATTGGTCCAGAAAGGCCTCCGATGTTGCCCAGGTTACGGGGCGGCCCGGCGTGCGTCGGCGTCCTTTGGGACGGATCCAACCGGCCTCCAGCAAGCTGTCCAAGGTGCCCTTGGACATAGCCACACCACGGATCTCCTCGATCTCCGCCCGGGTTACCGGCTGATGGTACGCGATGATCGCCAAGGTCTCGATGGCGGCGCGGGACAGCTTCTTCTGCACATTGGTCTCGATGGTCATGCGCCCGCCAAGATCGGGGGCCGTACGAAAGGCCCAGCTCTTGTCGAGACGCACCAGGTTGACCCCGCGATTGGCATAGAGCGCCTGCAACTCCTCCAACAGTTTCGGAACATCCGTGCCATCGGGAAAATGGCGCGCCAGTTGCGCCGGCGCCAAAGGCTCGCCCGAGGCGAACAGCAGCGCCTCCAGCAAACGCAGGTCCTCAAAACGTTCGCTACTCATGATCACTCCAACTGTCAGCCGCTTCCTCGGCCGCAGCCCCCTCTGGAGCCACGCCCTCGGCCCCCTCTTTGCCCTCTCCCAGCGCCTTCTCGCGCAGATAAATCGGGCGGAAGTGGCCCTCCTGACGCAACTCGGCCTTGCCTTCCTTCACCATCTCCAAGCCGGCGAGCAAGGTCGAAGCCAATGCGGAGCGCCCAGGCAGTCCAGAGCGCAGCTCAGGCGGCAAGAAAGACGCCAAGGTGCGCCAGCCGGGAGCCGCGCCGAGCAGGCTCGTGAGCCGCCGCATGGCATCATCGACGGAATAGAGGTTAAGCGGAAGGATGCGCAAGCTGTCGCTCTCGGTCGCCCGGCTGCGGCTACGGCCATAAGCGGAGAGCAAGTCGTAAAGGGTGGCCTGATAGAGCACGTTGGTAACGCGCGGCACTGCTTCCGGCGCGCCCCGAGCAAAGAAGTCACGGCCCAGGCGCGGTCGCTCCAGCAGACCAACACCGGCGCCCTGCATAGCTTCGAGCCGCTGCAACTGAAACCGAAGGGCGGCGGCCATCTCAGCACCGGAGGGCTCTTCCTCGCCTTCCGGCTCAGGTAGCAGCAGCCGAGACTTGAGGTAGGCAAGCCAAGCCGCCATCACCAAATAATCGGCGGCCAGTTCCAGATTGACCCGCCGCGCCGCTTTGACGAAGGCAATGTACTGCTCGGCCAGTTGCAGAATGGAAAGCTGAGTAAGATCGACCTTTTGGTCTCGCGCCAGTTGCAGCAGCAGGTCGATCGGTCCCTCGAAGCCCTCCAGGTCGACCAGAAAGACCCCTGCCACCGCAGGGCTGTCGCCTTCGAAGTCGGCCTCTGCCGTCAAATTCCAACTCCTGCCACTGCCTGCGGTGCGGTCGCCGCGTCGCTCAACGAGGCCGCCAACCTGTCCTTCAGAGCCTGGCGATCTGGCTTGTCTAGCCGGCCGCGCCGGGCCTCGGCGGCGGCCAGGCGGCGCTGCGCCGCCTCATCGAGCGGCCGAGCTCCATCAGCCACTGCAATCATCTCTTCGCGCTTGCCATTGCAATGAAGCGCCAGATCGCATCCGGCGGCAAGGCCCAGACGTGTGCGCTCCTCCATGCTACCGCCAAGTGCCCCCATCGAGAGATCATCGGTTACCAGGACACCATCGAAGCCGAGTCGGCCACGAATTATCTCGGCGACGGCTGTGGGTGAAAGTGTCACCGGGTGGTCCGGGTCGCAGTCTCGGAAGACCAAGTGTCCCGTCATGCCCCAGGGGGCATCGCGGTTCTCCAAGAAGGGTCGAAAATCGCTGTGGTCCAGCGTCTCCAGGTCGGTTTCGACCTCCGGCAGGCTCTCGTGACTGTCGACCCGGGCGCGCCCGTGACCTGGCAGGTGCTTGATCACCGGCATCACTCCGCCTGCGAGCAGCATTTCCCAGTAAACTCGGCCGCTGGCAGCCACAGTCTCGGGCGTAGCCCCGAAAGCGCGATCTCCGATGACACCGTGGCCTTCGGGAAGCAGGAGGTCGAGGCAGGGCGCGCAGTTCACATCGATGCCAACGTCAAGCAGTTCGACTGCGGTCAAGGCCGCTGCCGCTTGAATAGCCGCCTCTCCTGCTTCCGCCAGACGCGCTGCCGGCGGCAAGCTGGACCAATGGGGCGGGCGCAGGCGCTGCACCCGTCCGCCTTCCTGGTCGATCAAGACCGGTGCGTGGCGTCCAACGCTCTCCCGCATCTCAGCGGTGAGACGGCGAACCTGCTCGGGCTCGTCGACGTTGCGTGCGAAGAGAATGAAGCCCTGAGGCTGAACGTCCTGAAAGAAGCCGCGCTCCCAGTCGGTGAGACGCAGACCTTCGCAGCCGAAGATGACGGCGGCGGGCGTTGTCATCGGAGGCGACCCGGCTAGCGCCGCTTGACGATACAGTCCTGGCCGGCGGACTTGAGCTGCCCGCAGAGGTCCTGGGCCGTCGCCTTGCTCGGGAAGGGACCGGTTTGAACGCGGAAATAGATGCCGCGGTCGCCGAGGTCGGCCCGCTCAACATAGAGCGGCATGGTTTCCAAGAGGTCCGGGTGCTTGGCCTGCGCCTTGGACCAAAAGCCCTTCGCCTCATCCTCGCTGCGCAGCGAGGCGACCTGGATGACATAGCTGTCGTCGGGCAGCTCTTGCATTCGTGGCTGCGCCACCTGGATAGGCTTGGCCGCCTTCTGCTCACCCGCTGTTTCCTTGGCTGCGGTCGGTAGGGTTTCGCGCTCGGTGCCGTTGGCCTGCTTGGCCGGTTGGTCCACAGCCTTGGTCTCCACCGCCGGCGTCGTAGCGGCAACTTGCGGCTTCGGCACGTCAGACTGGCTTGCTGCCTGCGCCGTCTTCGCAGCCGCCATCTCTTCCGCCGTCCGCTCGCCGTCCAGATCGACCGTCGGCATCTGCGGCGGCAGCACGATGGGGAACTCGCGAACCTTGCGCTGCGTGCCTTGGCCGTTCACCTCGCTCCGCTCCACGGCCGTCGTCGCAGCCTGCGCATTGCTCCCGGAAGGGGCCTGGCTGGCCGGCTTGGCCATAAGCGATTCGACCGCCTCACCGCCCTCTCCACGCGTTGCGCCGATCTCTCGGGTGACCGTTGCTGGAACCACGCGGTCGTCGCTCGCGTCGCGCGTCGCCTCACGGCTCGGGGACTGGTCTGCCAGCTGTTGCTTCGCCTCGCCTTCGTCAGCGTCCGCAAGCGCCTCGATGGACGACCGCTCCGTCGGAACTTGGCGATCAGCCGCGTCGCCCGCGCCATCGTTCATTTGTGCAACCAGCTCGCCGATGGGGTCGCCTGACTCCGCCTCGGTCGGCTCTTCGTCCTTCGGCAAAGCGACCAGCGGCGTCTCGGCGCCGGCAGAGAGTTCTTCACTCTCAACCTCATGGCGCGGCGCGCGGGCAATATCCATCGGCTCTTCCGGCGGTGGCAGAATGCGTTCCAACTTGTCGTCGGCCGTTTCGCCGTTGTTGAGGACAGCATTGTCCTGGAAGGGAATCTGCAGGCCGCCCGGTTCATCCGGCTGAACCCGTTCCGGCGCCTCGGATGCGCTGATTATGGGAACCTCGCCCTCGGCGCCGCCGCCCATGCCACCGCCGTAACCGTACCAAACGATTGCACCCGCGCTACCGAGAGCGATGAGGGCGACGCTCAAAGGCAGCACGCGGCCACCCCAAGGCGACTGTCCACGCTTGGCCCGCCTGGCGACCCGGGCGCTATCGCCTGCCGGACCACCGGAGGCGGTCAACGGCGGTTGATCGTCCGATTTGCTGTCCTTGGAATGCTTGGAGCCTTCGCCACTTGCCATCAGCGCATCTCCTCGATGGGCGTAACACCGATTGTCGCCAAACCCGATCCGATGACGATGAGCACGGCCCGCACCATCGCCAACCGTGCCGCGCTCAAGGCCTCGTTATCGGCTTGTAGGAACCTCAAGGCGGTGTCGTCCTTGCCCCTGGTCCACAAGCCGTGAAAGCTCGCTGCCAAATCCTGCAGGTAGAAAGCGATCCGATGGGGCTCATAAGCCTCGGCTGCCGCCTCCACCATACGAGGCCATTCCGCCAGCTTCCTGATCAAAGCGAGTTCGCCTGAGTCGGTCAATAAATCGAGGTTAACCTCTGCTAAGCCCGCATCGTCTTGCGGTATGGTTAAGAATTCCTCAACCGCGTGGCGCTGCACGGAGCAGCCTCGAGCGTGCGCATACTGAACATAAAACACCGGGTTCTCGCGTGACTGCTCGACGACCTTTTCGAGGTCGAAATCGAGCGGCGCATCGTTCTTGCGCGTCAGCATGATGAAGCGGACCACATCCTTGCCGACCTCGTCGATCACCTCGCGCAGGGTGACGAAGGTGCCGGCGCGCTTCGACATCTTCACCTCAACACCGCCGCGCTGGAGCTTCACGAGCTGGCAGAGCTGGACGTTGAGGCTGGCCTCGCCGTTGGTCAGGGCGGTGACGGCGGCCTGCGTGCGCTTGACCTGGCCGCTGTGGTCAGCGCCCCAGATGTTGATCTGGGCGTTAAAGCCACGGCGGTACTTGTCATAGTGGTTGGCCATATCGCCGGCCAGGTAGGTCCAGCTGCCATCGGATTTCTTGATCGGGCGGTCGACATCGTCACCGAAGTCCGTGGAGCGAAACAGCGTCAGCTCCACCGGCTCCCAATCGTCTACCGGCTTGCCCTTGGGCGGCTCCAGAATGCCCTCATAGACCAGGCCGCGTTCACGCAGCACCGCGACCGCCTGCTCGACAGCACCCGCCTCGACCAAGGCGCGCTCTGAGGTGAAAACGTCCTGGTCCACGCCCAGCGCATGCAGGTCTTCACGGATAAGATCCATCATGCGCTCTATGGCAAAGCTGCGGATCTCGGGCAGCCAATCTTCCTCGTGCGCATCCCGCCATTTGGGACCGTCGCGCTCGGCCAAGGCTTGCCCAACCGCCTTCAGGTAGTCGCCCGGATACATGCCGGGCGGAATCTCGCCAATATCCTCTCCCAAGGCCTCGCGGTAGCGCAGGAAGGCGGAGCGCGCCAAGGTGTCGACCTGAGCGCCCGCGTCGTTGACGTAGTACTCCTTGGTAACGTCGTAGCCGGCTTTGGCCAGCAGCCCGGCGAGGGCATCCCCAATCACCGCGCCGCGCGCATGGGCAATATGCAGAGGCCCCGTCGGGTTGGCCGAAACGTACTCGACGTTCACCTTGGCCCGGCGCCCCATCTCGCTGTCGCCGTAGGCCTTTCCGGCAAGCAGAACGTCCCGCAGACGCTCCCGCCAGAAGTCGTCGGCAAGGCGCAAATTGATGAAGCCTGGCCCGGCAATCCCGGCTTCGGTCACCTGCGGCAGCTTGGCGAGTTCAGTTAGCAGCAAGGCTGCCAAGTCGCGCGGCTTCATGCCGGCTGGCTTGGCCAGAATCATGGCCGCGTTGGTTGACAGGTCACCGTGGGAAGGGTCGCGCGGCGCTTCCACAGTGATCCGATCGGTGCTCAGCCCATCAGGCAGTGTTCCGGCATCGGAGAGCGCGGCGACGGCATCACAGACGCAGTCGCGGAAATGGCGAAAGACATTCATGGCTTGGACTTAGGAAACCTTGGCGAGTCGGGACGAAAACTATGCGCCGCTTCGAGCCTAGTTCGGATAGGGGTCGAACAGCTTGCGGTGCAGTTCAAGCGCATAACGGTCGGTCATGCCAGCGATATAGTCCGCCACGCGACGTGCGCGCACCGCATCCGGGGCATCGCCCAGTCCGCTCGCCCATCTTTCCGGCAAGCACTGCGGGTCGCTGTAGAAGTACTCAAAGAGGTCCCGCATCACCTGCTTCGCCTTCTTGGTCATGCGATTGACCAAGTAGTGACGGTACATTTGGCGGAACATGAAGCGGCGAAGCGAGCCGAGCGGTCTCCGCATTTCCTCGGAGAACGAAACCAGCGCGGTGGGCATGGCTCGCACGGCCCCTGGCGAGTCTGGCCGATGCTGGGCTATGCGCTGCCGGGTTTCCGCAAGGAGGTCGGAGACCATGCGGTCGATCAGGCGCCGCACGGCTTCGTGCACCAGACGCCCCTGCTCCAGCTCGCCATAGCGCTCTATAACTTCCGCAAACACCGCATCGGCCAGCGGCTCGCTGCGGAGCGACTCGACGGTGAGCAGCCCGGCCCGCAGGCCGTCATCGATGTCGTGGTTCGTATAGGCAATGTCATCGGCAAGGGCGGCAACCTGCGCTTCGGCACTGGCATAGCTACTCAACTCAAGATCCCAGTCCTGGCTAAAGGCGGTCAGCGCAGGCCGCGGCTGAGGCAAGGGACCGTTGTGCTTGGCAATGCCCTCCAGGCTCTCCCAGGTCAGGTTGAGCCCGTCGAAGCCGGCGTACTTCGCCTCCAGCTCGGTGAGGATACGGAACGTCTGCTCGTTGTGATCGAAGCCTCCGTAGGGCTCCAGAAGGTCCTGGAGAACGGACTCACCGGCATGGCCGAAGGGCGTGTGGCCGAGGTCGTGAGCCAAAGCCAAGGCCTCTGCCAAGTCTTCATTGAGACCAAGCTGCCGGGCAATGGAGCGGGCGATCTGCGCCACCTCCAAGGAGTGGGTTAGGCGGGTGCGGAAGTAATCGCCCTCGTGATAGACGAAGACTTGCGTCTTGTACTGCAGCTTGCGGAAGGCACCGGAATGGACGATGCGGTCCCGATCCCGCTGAAAGACCGAGCGGGTGGCGCTTTCCGGCTCCCTATGCAAACGCCCGCGGCTCTGCTCCGCCTGGCAGGCATAGGGCGCCAAGAGCGCATCGCGGGGGGAAGGGCTGTCCATGGCCGGCAACCTAGACGGTGCCGCCCCCAGCGACAACGCGCGCCGGGCGACTTTGAAATCGGCCGGAAATCGCTTACATTGGGGGAAGATCGGCGATCGATTTCGTTCGAGGATAAACAGGTATGACGGCAACAGTCGAAACGGCAGAAGACTTCTCGGTCAGCGTGAGCGCTGCCAAGCGCATCACAGAGCTTGCTGCGGTCGAAGACCAATCCGGGAGCATGTTGCGCCTGTCGGTCAACGGCGGCGGCTGCTCGGGGTTTCAGTACAGCTTTGACTTCGATACGGCCGTTAACGATGACGACCGTACCTTTCACCGCGACGGCGCCACGGTGGTGATCGACGAGATTTCCCTCGAGTTGCTCAAGGGTAGCCAAATCGATTTCGTCGAGGACCTGATGGGCGCCTACTTCCAGGTCAACAACCCTAACGCATCGTCGTCCTGCGGCTGCGGCTCGTCCTTCTCGGTTTAGCGAAGGCAACCCACAGCGCAGGCGGACAAGAGTCGTGCTGCGGCTCTTGGCCTTTGTCGTGTTGGCCGCCCTGACGCTGCCAGCGCAGGCCCAGCAGCAAAGTGCGCCGACCCCAGAGATCGCGACGCCGCCGCAGCCAGGTTACTTCTGCGACGACGAGGCGCCGGGCTGGGAGTGCCCGTCCCTGCAAGCGCTGCTGAGCGAGACCGAGCCGGGCGGCGTTCTCGAGTTGCCCCGCGGCCGCTACCGGCAATGCCTGGTGATCGACCGGCCGGTCACCCTGCGGGGCAATGGCTCGCTCTTGTTCGACACCCTCTGTCACCGCAAGGCGGCCATCGTGCAGATGGCGGGGCCGACGGTCATCGAGGACATCGAGTGCACCATCGGGCGTTTCCAAGAGAGCGCTCGCGGCTGCCTGCGTTTGGAGAGGGGACAAAGCGGCGACATCACTCTGCGTCGGGTGCACTTCCGTGACAGCCGCAACGGGGTGATGGGCGGCGACCCGTCGATGCGGGTGGTGATCGAGGACAGTCGCTTCGAGGGCCTCGGTCGCACCCACGGCCTCTATATCTTCAATGCCAAGGAACTCGTCATCCGCCGCTCTCGCTTCATCTCCAACCGCAACGAAGGCCACGAGATCAAGACCGAAGCGGCCCGGGTGGTGATCGAGGACAGCCTGCTGGACAACCGGGGCAGCATCGACAGTCGGCTGATCGATGCCTATGTCGGCGGCGAGCTGATCATCCGCCGCAGCGTGCTGCGCAAGGATAGCAACAGCAGCAACTGGGAGATGATCGGCTATCGCCGGGAACCGCATCGCGGAAGCCATCCGGTCAACCAGGTCGTCATCGAGGCCAGTGTCTTTTTCTGCTCCGCCAAGGCCTTGCCGCTGGGCGGCGCGCTGCCGGACTCTGTCCTCATCGAACGCACCCGCTTCGTCGGCGACTGTCAGAACGTCGAGCACTTGCATTAGGGCGCCGGAGCCGCAGACTCGCCCGGAGACCAGACGATCCGGTCGCACCCATCCCGAACCCCTCAGGAACCCATGAGCAGCGCAGAGATCACCGTCGCCACTTGGAACGTCAATTCAGTCAAAGCCCGGCTGGCACATCTCGTCAGGTGGCTGGACTCCTTCAAGCCGGACGTGGTGGCGCTGCAAGAGCTGAAGACCACCGAGGAGGGCTTTCCCGGCCTGGAGATCCAGGCGGCAGGCTATCATTGGGCCATGGCCGGGCAGAAAAGCTACAACGGCGTCGCCTTGCTCTCCAAAGAACCCATCGATCTCTTGGAGCAAGCACTGCCCGGGGATGAGAACGATGAGCAGGCCCGCTACATCGAGGGCCGCACTCTGGGCCTGCGCGTCGGCGCGATCTATCTGCCCAACGGCAATCCTGCCGACAGCGAGAAGTTCCCCTACAAGCTTGCTTGGATGGAGCGGCTCGAGCGGCATGCCAAGCGCCTCCTCGCCAGCGAGGAGCCCATCCTGCTATGCGGTGACTACAACGTCATTCCCGAGCCCGAAGACTGCTATGACCCGGCCGCCTGGGCCGGCGATGCCCTTTTCCGGCCTGAAAGCCGAGCGGCCCTGCGCCGGCTGATCTACCTCGGCTACACCGACGCCTTCCGTGCCTTTCATTCGGAGCCGCACCGCTACAGCTTCTGGGACTATCAGGGCGGTGCCTGGCAGAACGACCTCGGCATCCGTATCGACCACCTGCTGCTATCGCCTCAGGCTGCCGACCGTCTACGCGATAGCGGCATCGACCGGGAGCCCAGGGGTTGGCAGAAGGCCTCCGACCACACTCCGGTCTGGTGTCGCTTAGCCGCGCCGGCCGCCAGCATCTGAGCCATGCCCTTTATCCCTCTTGGCGACAGCAACCCGCGTATCCTGCTCCGCTATCCCTGGGTGACCTGGGGCACCATGCTCGCCTGCGTTCTGATCTATGCGGCGCAGGTCTCCGACGGGCTGCAGCTCAGCGTCTACAACTACGGTTTCATACCCGCCGTCTTCGCCGGCGACGCGCGGCTATCGGACGAGCTGCTGCAGCTTCCGTCCGTGGTGACGCTCTTCACGTATATGTACCTGCACGGCAGTATCATGCACCTGCTGGGCAACATGCTCTTTCTCTGGGTCTTCGGCGACAACATCGAAGACTCTATGGGCCACGTCCGCTTCCTGTTCTTTTATCTGCTCTGCGGCGCCGCCGCCGGACTCAGCCATTTCTTCGCCCAGCCCCTGTCGGACGTGCCGATGGTCGGCGCCAGCGGCGCCATCTCCGGGGTTCTGGCGGCCTATCTGGTGCTTCACCCCCGCGCCCGGGTTCTCATACCGATCGTGGTCATCCCCGTGCGCCTGCCGGCCTATCTGCTGCTTGCCGTTTGGTTCAGCTTCCAGATCTACGCCGTCATCGCCGACTCCGGCTTCGGCAACGTCGCCTGGTGGGCCCATATCGGCGGCTTCGTGGCCGGTCTGATCCTGGTGTTCCCCTTCAAGCGCAACACGGTGGTGCTGTTCGGCGGAGGCCCGCCCCCGCAGGGCATCGTTCAGCGCCGGCGCTCCCAGGCCGGCGACTCGCGTGACCGCAATCCACGGCGCAAACGCGAGAGCCCCATGCCCAGCGCAGGCGAAGCGCCGCGTCGGCCGAAAGGCCCGTGGGACAGATCAGGCTAGGCGGCGCCGGCCGCCAAAGGCCCCTGGGACAAGGGCCCGTTGGGCATGAGCCTCAAGCCGCCGCGCAGGTTCCGGTAGTCCAATGCCAGGTGATCCACCGGATTGGGACCAGGTGCCGCGACCACCACGACTTCTTCGGCGATGGGTTGAAAATGGGCGCGGAAGTGCACCGAAGACTTGAGGCCGAGGATGGCGCAGTCACTCGGCTCCAAGCCGAGATGGCGGAACATCTCCCGGTCGCCGGCCTGCACCTTCTTTGATGCGATCAGCACGTCGACCGCGCCAATCGTGAGGCGCGCCATGGGGCCCAAGTCCATCCGGGCGCCGAGATAGAACGGCCCTGTGCAGGTGAAGCGGCCATTGCCCACAGCCGCCACCCTGGCTCTCACCTTGAGCGGCTCGTGCCCGGGCAGGCCCGATTGGCTGCCCAGAGCGAAATCGTCCTCCGCACCGGCACCAAGCTGATGCGCACGCTCGGCGGCGGCCGGGTCGTAGAGCAGGCCGAGCGCGGCGCCCGTCGCCTCTTGCCGCACCAGCTCAGCCAGGAGCCCGACTGTGTCGCCATTGCCGCCGGCCCCAGGATTGTCCTGCGTATCGGCCAGGACGATGGGGCGATTGGCGCCAGGCGCCTTGCCCTTGGCGTAGGCAACTCCGTCAGCCGCGCTCATGATGTCACCGGCGAAGGCCGCTTCTTCCGCCAAAATCGAAGCGGCCAGACCATCGGCCACTGCGTCGACGGCTGACTGGTCACTGCCGAAGACCGTCACTGTCGGTCCGGCATGGTGGATGTCGGCCGGAGAGAAGCCGGCGTTGAAGGACACGCTGTCGACGCCCTCGACCTCCAGGCTGTCGAGGCTGTCGTAGAGCGATTTTGCCGGCTCGATGAGCGAGCATCCGCTGGTCAACGGAATAAGGAACGGCAGCTGCCGGAAGGCGCTGGCGAAAGCCCGGCCACCGCGTTCTGCCCAGAGATCCAGCAAGCGTGCTGCACGCTTGCCGGTGTCGGCCTGATCGACGTGCGGATAGGTACGGTACGAAACAAGCGCCGTCGCGAGCGCCATCATCTCAGGCGTCGCATTGGCGTGCAGGTCGAGGCTGACCAGGATGGGAATGTCGGGACCGAGCAGGTTTCGCACGCGGCGGAGCAGCTCCCCTTCCCCGTCCTCATGGCTCTCAGTCACCATTGCACCGTGCAGGTCGAGATAGACCGCATCAAGGCTGCCGGCGTGCTCCAGCCCGTCGAGCATGTAGCCGGCTATGGTCTCGAAGGCCTCGTCGGTGACATAAGACGACGGCGTCGCGCCGGCCCACGCCAGCGGCACCGGCGTCCAGCCACGCTCCCGCGCGGCCTCGACGAAGCCAGCGGCCGGCAGATTGACGCCGGCAATGCTGCCGAACATCGCCTCACCACGGCTGAGGGGCGGCCAGCCGCCGCCCTTGGTGAAGTCTTCAAGTTCTGCCTTCGAAGGCGCGAAGGTATTCGTCTCGTGCTGAAATCCGCCGACGGCGATGCGCATAGTACCAAACCCTTGTCTTGTTGTTCAGCTACTTGCCCCGGCGCAGCATAACCAGCGAGTGCAGCAATACCACGCCGAGGATGATGGCACCGCCCACGAGGGTAGCGACGGTCGGCACCTCGCCAACGCCGATCCAGACCCAGAACGGCCCCAGGACCAATTGCAGGCGACCGAGCAGCGCCACTTCGGCGGCAGGGACGCGCCGTACCCCATAGGTGATCAGCACGTACTGAAAGCCGAGTTGGACGACGCCCAGGAGGATGGCCATGACAAGATCGTTGGTGCTGATCGCCAAGGTCGGCGCGAAAAGCGCTGAGGCAACCATCGCGACAATGCCGGCCAGGAAGACGGCGGGCAGCATGTCCTCGCCCTTTTTCAGCCGGAAGCAGACGAGCGTCACGGCGTAGCCGAGAACCGGTACGAAAGCGAGCAGCAAGCCCAGCATGCTACCGTCCGCCAAGCCCTCCCCGACCATCACGGCAATGCCGAGAAAGGCGCCGACCATCGCCAAGAGCGTCGTCGGGCCCAGGCGCTCTCGCAGGACGAGCCATGCCAAGGCTGCTGCGACAAAGGGCGAGGTGCCACCGATAAAGACGACGCGCGCGACGGTAGTCTCCATCAGCGCGAGAATGAAGCTCATGAAGGCGATGCCGAGTGCCAGAGCGATAACCAAGCCCGGCCAGCCGATGGCACGGAAGGCGTCTACGGTCCGACCGCGATAGCGGAAGCCAATGAAAACAGCCATAAAGAGCACGAACGCCAAGGACCGGTAGAACAGGAGGGTGAAGCCCTCAGCCTCCTCGGTCAGGCGGACGAAGATCCCGGCCAGCGAGGTAAAGAAGGACGCAGCGATGACGCTGGCAAGACCGAGCGCATAAAGGCGTCGCTCAATCCGCTCTCGTTCTTGAACGTCTGTCTCAGCCGCGATCGGCGCCATATCCTCTTCTCGTCGTCATGCGAGCGCTTCGATGGCGCGCGCATGACGCGACCATAGCGGGCCCGCCCGCATGCGGCAGGCACAAAGTCCCATGGTTTCCGCAGGGCAGCACTGTCGGCGTCGCATGCGGACAGGACCAGAGCTCTCAGTGCAGGGGCTTGGTCTCAGCGCCGGACAGTATTACGTTACGCTTTGCAGTCAGGCTGGGGTGCCGGGCCCGTTCCGGCTGAGAACACACCCACCGAACCTGATCTGGGTCATGCCAGCGCAGGGAGCCTTTGATGAACGAGAAGACAGCCACCACCACCTCCAGCCGACCCAAAGTTGCCATCGTCGGAGCCGGCGTCTGTGGCCTTGGCGTGGCTTGGCGCCTGGCCCAGCAGGGCTGCGCCGTGACCGTCTTCGAGCGCGGTGAGATCGGCCGTGGCGCCTCCTGGGCGGCCGCTGGCATGCTGGCCGCCAATGTTGAGAGCGAGCCGGGCGAGGAAGCGCTGCTTTCCCTCACCTTGGAAGCGCAGCGCCAGTGGCCCACCTTCGCCGCCGAGTTGGAAGCTGCGAGCGGCCGCGAGATCGGCTACCGCGAAGATGGCACCTTGGTCGCCGCCGTGCTGCAGGACGACGTGGAGCGCCTGCGGTTCACCTACGATTATCAGCGCGGCCTAGGCCTCGATCTTGCCTGGCTCAGCGGGCGCGAAGCGCGCGCCAAGGAACCTTCCCTCTCTCCCCAAGTCTCCGGCGCGGTCTGGAGCGCCAACGACCACCAAGTCGACAACCGCTTCCTGGTCCTTGCCCTGGCCGAAGCCGCGACACGAGCCGGTGCGGAGATCCACTGCGGGCAGCGCGTCCATGGACTGACCATTGCGCAAGGGCACTGCCGCGGCGTCGACACAGCAAGCGGCTTTCACGCCGCCGACGCCGTGCTTCTGGCCGCCGGCGCCTGGTCGCGCGATATCGGAGGCCTGTCACAAGACGTTGCGCCCCCGGTTCGGCCATTGAAAGGCCAAGCCTTGGCGCTCGGCATGGATCCGCAGGCACCACTGCTGAAGTCCGTACTTTGGGGGCCGCGCGGCCTCTATGCCGTACCGCGTGAGGATGGCCGCCTGATCGTCGGTGCTACGGTCGAGGAGAAGGGTTGGGATGACGCCTTGACTGCCGGCGGCCTCATGCACCTCTTGTGGGAACTCTGGCAGCTCTTGCCGGGAACCGAAGAACTACCGGTCGAGGAGACGTGGGTCGGCCACCGGCCGAGCAGCCGCGACGATGCCCCCATACTCGGGCCCAGCTCTGTCGCCGGCCTGCATTTTGCCACTGGCCATCACCGAAACGGCATCCTGCTCGCCCCCCTCACCGCTGATCTGGTGGCAGAGGGGATCCTGCATGATTGCGTGCCTGAGCGGATTGCGCCTTTCGGCCCGGGCCGCTTCGCAAGCGCGCCCTCCCCGATTGCCAGGACTGCAGCGCAATGAGCATCACCCTGCAGCTCAACGGTGATCAGCAGACTGTCGTCGTCGCGACGCTTGGCGAGCTGATGGCGGAGCTTCTCGAGGGCAAGCCCACAGGCTTCGTCGCCGTGGCCCACAACGGCACCGTGGTCCCCCGGGCGCAGTGGGCCGAGACGCGCTTAAGCGAGGGCGATGAGCTGGAAGTTGTGCGGCCTGTCCCAGGCGGCTGAGGAAAGACCAAGAACGATGAACGCACCTGATAGCGATCCTCTGATCATTGCCGGCACGCCGGTCGGCTCCCGCCTGATGGTCGGCAGCTCCGGCTACCCAAACCAGCAGGTGATGCTGAACGCCATCCAGGCCAGTGGCGCGGAGATCGTCACTGTTGCGGTGCGCCGTCTGGACATGGAGGCCGGCGCTGAAAGCCCGCTCGACCTGCTCAGCGGCCGCTACCGAATCCTGCCGAACACGGCCGGTTGCTTCACCGCCAAGGACGCCGTCCTCACTGCGCAGCTCGCCCGCGAGGCGCTCGACACCGACTGGCTGAAGCTCGAGGTGATTGGCGACCGCGACAGCCTCTACCCCGATGTTGAGGAGCTGCTGCAGGCCGCCGCCAGTCTGGTACGGGACGGCTTCAAGGTGCTGGCATACAGCAGCGACGACCCGGTCACCTGCCGCAAGCTGGCCGACCTGGGCTGCGTCGCCGTGATGCCGCTGGGAGCCCCCATCGGCTCCGGCATGGGTGTGCTCAATCCATACAACATCCAGATGATCAGATCGCAGCTAGACGTGCCGCTGATCGTCGATGCGGGCATCGGCACGGCGTCCGACGCCGCCTTGGCGATGGAACTCGGCTGCGACGGCGTGCTGCTCGCCACTGCCATCTCCGGCGCGCGCGACCCGGTCGCCATGGCCGCCGCCATGCGCCATGGCGTTGCCGGCGGACGCCTGGCTTTCAAGGCAGGGCGCATTCCCAAGCGGAGCAACGCACAGGCCTCGAGCCCCTTCGCTGGCCGCGTCCGCACCTGAGCCTTGGCTTATGAGCCTGCCAAACCCACCGCTCTTGCTGATCACCGACCGCAGCCAAGCACTCTTGCCGCTGCACGAGATCGTGCGTCAGGTGCTGGAGGCCGGCTGTCGCTGGCTGCTGCTCCGCGAGAAAGATCTGGACAGTGAAACCCTTGCCGCCTTCGGCAAGCCACTCGCCCAAGCCTCACGCGAAGCCGGCGCCAAGTTCCTAGTCTCCGCCGACGTGGAAGCAGCGGTGGCGCTTGGAGCCGACGGGGTTCATCTGCCGCGCCGACGCGCCTTCGCCGACGCGGTCACAGAAGTGCGCGATGCCCTGGGGTCTGAAGCTTTAGTCGGAGTGTCGACCCACAATGCAGCTGAAATTCGCGAAGCCAACGAGCTCGCGGTCGACTACATGACTCTGAGCCCGATCTATCCCAGCCTCAGCAAGCCGGGCTACGGGTCCGGCTTGGGCGCCGAAACCCTGCGGCAGTACTGTGCGCTGGCGCAAAAGCCAGTGATTGGCCTCGGCGGCGTTACGCCGGAGCGCCTCGGCGATGCCCTGGCGTGCGGTCTCTCCGGGCTTGCGGTGTTGGGCGCGGTGATGCAGTCGGTGGAGCCGGCGGCCGAAGTCTCGGCCATGATCGAAGGCATGCAGGCCGCCCACACGTAGCAATCGACGGAGAAGCCAAGGTGACGGGGTGACGGCGCTGCGCTTTTCCTGCGCCTACGGCGCTCTCTTCCTGATGATCGGCGTCTTCATGCCCTTCTGGCCGCTGTGGCTCGCTGACAGGGGCCTGGGGCCCGAGCAGATTTCCTTACTTCTCGCCGTCGCCTCCTGGGTGCGCATCGCCACCACGCCGGCCCTCTGCCGCGCTTACGACCGTGGCGGCTGGCTCAGCAACCTGCCGCTCATCCTCGCGCTCTCGACCACCGCCGGCTATCTGCTCTTCGCCTTCGCGGATGGGTTCTGGATCTTCCTTCTGATCCAGGTCTTCACCGCCATCGTGTTCCAACCGCTGATGCCCATTATCGACAGCCGCGCCATGGCGCAGGTCAGGGCGGAGCGCCTCGACTACGGCCGCATCCGCCTTTGGGGCTCCCTCACCTTCATCCTTGCCACTCTGGGCGCAGGCTATCTGTTGGAGTGGCAGCCGATCTCTATCGTGCTCTGGCTGATACTCTTGGCCCTGCTCCTCACCGTGGCAGCCATCGCCGCATTGCCCCGAGACCGAAGACGTACGACGGCCCAACTCAGCCGCGACAAGGACGACAAGGTCCGCTTCACCGAGATCTTCGCAAAGCGACCGTTGGTCGTCTGCCTGGTCGTCGGCGCCCTCATCCAGGGCAGCCACGGCATGTACTATGCCCTTGGCAGTCTGCACTGGCAGGCGGCCGGTCTGTCGAGCGAGACCATCGGCTGGCTCTGGAGCCTCGGTGTCATCGCCGAGATACTGCTCTTTGCCCGCGGTAGCGTCCTGCTGCGCCGCCTTGGGCCCAGTGGCTTGCTGATCACCGCCGGGCTCGCAGGCACGCTGCGCTGGGTGATCCTCGGCACCACGACGGCGCTTCTACCGGTGCTCTTCGCCCAAACGCTCCACGCCTTCACCTTCGCGGCGACCCACCTTGCGTTGATGCACGCCATCTCCGTCTACGCACCGCCGCGGCTGGCCAGCACCACCCAGGCGCTCAACACCTCGGTCGGTTACGGCGTTGCCATCGGCGGCGCCATACTGGCGAGCGGCGCGCTTTACAGCCGCTTCGGAGGCGAGACCTACTTCGCCATGGCCGGGCTCTGCCTGCTCGCCATGCTCGTTCTGGGGCTGGCGCGACGCAGTGCGCCTTAGAGCCTTCTCGCCGCAGGGCCTAAGCGCTATTGTCCTGGCAGCCGAGACCATCAGAGAGCAGAGCATGTCGCAAACGGAGGCCTTGCAAGCAGATCTGGCTGGAAACCTCCGGCTGCTCGACCATCCCCTCATCCAGCACAAGCTAAGCCTGCTGCGCGACCGCGAGACCGCACCGGGCCAGTTCCGCCAGCTGCTGCGCGAGATCACCTTGCTGATGGGCTATGAGATCACCAAGGACCTTGGCGTGGGTGAGCGCACCGTTGAGACTCCACGCGCGAGCGTCCAGGCGCACAAAGTCTCGGAAGAAGTCACCATCGTCTCGATCCTGCGCGCCGGGCTTGGCATGTCGGAAAGCCTGCGCGAGCTCCTGCCCTTCGCCAAGGAGGGACACATCGGTGTCTTTCGCGACCCCGATACCAAGAAGCCGAAAGAGTACTTCGTGCGCCTGCCGGATGAGCCGGGCCGTGTCCTGCTGGTCGATCCCATGATGGCGACCGGAGGCTCGGCGGTGCACGCCGTCGACGTGCTCAAACGCCACGGCGTCGCCGCCGACGACATTCGTATTCTCGCCCTCGTGGTCGCACCGGAAGGTCTGACCGCCTTCGCCGAGGCCCATCCTGGCGTTAAGGTCTTTGCTGCTGCTTTGGACAGCCATTTGGACGAAAACGCCTTCATCGTGCCCGGCCTCGGCGACGCCGGCGACCGCATTTTCGGCACTGATTCCGAGGAGTAACCCGGTCTCGGCGACCTGAATGCTTGGCTTGGGCGTCAAATAAGACCGATTTAGTCGGACATAGTGCTTGATTTTCCCGGTTAAGCCGATACATGAAATCCTACTGGCTTAGTCAGATATCGAGGCTTTCATGTTTCGGCTCAACCGCCTGACGGACTACGCCGTCGTCGTCATGGCCCAGATGTCGTTCTCGGAAGCGCGGACCAACAGCGCCGCGCATCTCGCCGAGGCGACTGGTATCCCTTTGCCGACAGTAGCCAAGCTGATGAACGCCCTGGCGCGCTCGGACCTTGTGGTCTCCCATCGCGGCGCCGGCGGCGGCTACAGCCTGGCCCGTCCGGCACACAGCATCACCGTCGCCGACATCATTCAGGCGATCGAAGGACCGATTTCGATTGCCGCCTGCGTGGAGGGTTCGGTCGACCATTGCGAGTCCGAGAAGCTCTGCCCCATGCGCGGCAATTGGCAGCGGGTCAATGATGCGATCCGCGAGGCGCTGCACGGCGTAAGCCTGAGCGAAATGTCCATGTTCGAGCTCCCGCTGCCTGCCGGGCAGGGTCTTGGGCAGGCGGTGGAACCGCCGACTATCGCGGCCGCATCGGTCGCAATGAACCGTCGTTAACTGAGGGGTTTGCCATGGCTGCAACAGCCGAAACGGTCGAAAAGGTCCAGTCGCTCAGCGAGCGCTACAAATACGGTTTCGTCACCGATATTGAAACCGATATGGCGCCGAAGGGGCTGAGCGAGGACATCGTCCGCTTCATCTCCGCCAAGAAGAACGAGCCGGAATGGCTGCTTGAGTGGCGCCTTAAGGCCTACCGGCATTGGCTCGAGATGCCGGAGCCGCAGTGGGCCAAGGTCGACTTTCCCGAAATCGACTACCAGGACGCCTACTACTACGCGGCGCCCAAGATGAAAGACCAGCCGAAGTCTCTGGACGAGGTCGACCCCAAGCTGCTGGAGACCTACGAGAAGCTCGGCATCCCCTTGCGTGAGCAAGAGATCCTGGCCGGCGTCGCTGTTGATGCGGTGTTCGACAGCGTCTCCGTCGCCACCACCTTCAAGCACAAGCTGGAAGAAGTCGGCGTCATCTTCTGCTCGATCTCAGAAGCGCTGCAGGAGCATCCGGAGCTGGTGCGCAAGTACCTCGGCACCGTGGTCCCCTATGCCGACAACAAGCACGCCTGCCTGAACTCGGCGGTCTTCACCGATGGTTCCTTCGTCTACATTCCGCCCGGCGTGCGTTGCCCGATGGAGCTGTCCACCTACTTCCGCATCAACGAGCAAAACACGGGGCAGTTCGAGCGTACCCTGATCATTGCCGACGAAGGCTCCTACGTCAGCTACCTGGAAGGCTGCACGGCGCCGATGCGCGATGAGAACCAACTCCACGCCGCCGTGGTCGAGCTGATCGCCCTCAAGGACGCGGAGATCAAGTACTCGACCGTCCAGAACTGGTACCCCGGCGACGAGGACGGCAAGGGCGGCATTTACAATTTCGTCACCAAGCGGGGTGACTGTCGCGGCGATTACTCGAAGATCTCCTGGACCCAGGTCGAGACCGGCTCGGCGATCACCTGGAAGTATCCGAGCTGCTTGCTGCGCGGTGATCATTCGGTGGGCGAATTCTACTCCATCGCCATCACCAACAACCGGCAGCAAGCCGATACCGGCACCAAGATGGTGCATCTTGGCCGCAACACGAAGAGCCGCATCATCTCCAAGGGCATCTCGGCCGGCCGCTCGCAGCAGACCTATCGCGGCCTGGTGCGCATGGGCGCCAAGGCTGAAGGCGCGCGCAACTACACTCAGTGTGACTCGCTGCTGATCGGCGAGAACTGCGGCGCGCATACCGTGCCCTACATCGAAAGCAAGAACCGCAGCGCCCAGGTCGAGCACGAAGCCACGACCTCGCGCATCAGCGAAGATCAGCTCTTCTATTGCCGCCAGCGCGGCATCCCCGAGGAAGACGCCGTGGCTTTGGTGGTCAACGGCTTCTGCCGCGAGGTGCTGCAGCAACTCCCCATGGAGTTCGCCGTGGAAGCACAGAAGCTGGTCGGCATCAGCCTGGAAGGCAGCGTGGGCTAAAGGCAGCCCACCCAGAACGGAAAGACAAGAATGCTCGAAATCAAAAGTCTGCACGCCACGGTCGACGACAAGCCCATTCTTAAGGGGCTCGACCTCACGCTCAAGCCGGGCGAGGTGCACGCCATCATGGGGCCGAACGGCGCCGGCAAGTCCACTCTGTCCTACATCCTCTCCGGTCGCGACGGCTATGAGGTGACCGAGGGCGAGGTGCTCTTCGAAGGCAAGGACCTCATGGAGCTGGAGCCCGAGGAGCGCGCCGGCGAAGGCATCTTCCTGGCCTTCCAGTATCCGGTCGAGATTCCCGGCGTGCCGAATTCAACCTTCCTCAAGGAAGCGGTCAACGCCGTGCGCAAGTATAAGGGCGAGCCGGAAATCGACGCGCTGGCGTTCATGAAAGGGCTGCGTGAGACCTGCGCCAAGCTCGGCATCGACAAGGAGTTCCTCAAGCGCTCGGTCAATACGGGCTTCTCCGGCGGCGAGAAGAAGCGCAACGAGATGCTGCAGCTTTCGGTGCTGGCACCGAAGCTGGCCATCCTCGACGAGACGGACTCCGGCCTCGACATCGATGCCCTGCGCACGGTGGCCGACGGCGTCAACGCCATGCGCAGCCCGGACCGTGCCATGCTGATCATCACCCACTATCAGCGCCTGCTCGACTACATCGTGCCTGACCACGTTCACGTGCTGGCCGGCGGTCGGATCGTTGCCTCCGGCGGGCCGGAGTTGGCCCACAAGCTGGAAGCCGAAGGCTACGGCGAGTTCGCCGCAAAGGATGCCGCGTAATGGCGAAGAGCCTGGTTTCTACCGAGCCCTACGCGGCGCAGTTCGAGACGCTGCAGGCAACCCTGCCCGAGAGCCCGCTGGCCGAGCGGCGGCTTCAGGCCCTGGCACGCTTCCGCGAGCTTGGCTTTCCGACCACGCGGCAGGAAAGCTGGAAGTACACCGCCCTGCGCAGCTTGGCCGGCCTGACCCCAGCTGCCGCGACGGAAGCCCCGAGCCTGGACCGGGCACCCGCGCTGCTGGCCGACACACCCGCGCATCGCCTGGTCTTCGTCAACGGTCTGTTTCGTGCTGAACTGAGCGATCTCGGCGAACCGCCACAGGGCGCGTTCATCGCACCGCTGACCGAAGCCCTGGACGACGAAACGCTGATCTCGGAGGACGAGAGCGGCGCATTTGCCCTGCTCAATCAGGCCTTGTTCCAGGATGGCGCGCTGATCGCCTTGGAGCGCGGCGTGGTGCTCGACCAACCGATCATCCTCACCTTCGTCTCCATCGACGACGCGGACGGTCGCTCGACCCACCCGCGTTTGGCGATCCGTCTCGGCGAGAACAGCCAGGCCACGGTGATCGAGCATCACCTCGGCTACGGCGAGGCGCTCGGCCTCTCCAACCTGGTCTCCTCGGTCGATCTCGCCGCCGGAGCCAAGCTCGACCATGTCGTCCTGCAGACCGAGCAAGCCCAGGTGCAGCACATTGCCAGCCGCGGGGTGACGGTCGGACGCGATGCGACCTACGACAGCTTCGGCGTCACCCTCGGTGCCGGCCTGTCGCGCAATGAGATCGAGGTCAGCCTCGAGGGCACCGGCGCCTCCTGCGCGCTGGACGGCACCTATCTCTTGGCCGGCACACAGCACGGCGACCTGACGAGCACCATCCATCACCGGGCCGAGCACACCACCAGCCGCGAGACGGTGAAGGGAGCCTTGGCCGGCAAGGCGCGCGGCGTCTTCCAGGGCAAGATCGTGGTCGAGCCGGGCGCTCAGAAGACAGACGGGCGCATGATGAACAAGACGCTGCTGCTCTCCGACAAGGCGGAGATCGACAGCAAGCCGGAATTGGAGATCTTCGCCGACGACGTGCAGTGCGCCCACGGCGCCACCGCCGGCGAGCTTGATGCCGACGCGCTGTTCTACCTGCGTGCCCGCGGCATTCCGGAAGAGCGCGCCCGCGCCTTGCTGGTCGAGGCATTCCTCGCCGACGTGATCGAGCTCTGCCCGGTCGAAGCGCTACGCGAGGAGCTTCGCGACCGCGCCGGCCGCTGGCTGGCAGAAGCAAGTCACGAGGAGACGGCTGCGTGACCCTGCAAGCCCAACCCAGCTTGCAAGTGGAGAACGCGCGCACCCGCGTGACCGAGTGGCGCTTCGCGCCCGGAGCGGAGACCGGCTGGCACCGCCACGAGTACGACTACGTGGTGGTGCCCATGCTGTCCGGTAGCCTGCGCATCGAGCAGCCGGACGGCAGTGAGACCGTCTCACCACTCGAGGCGGGCCAGTCCTACTTCCGCCCCGCCGGGGTGGAGCATAACGTGATCAACGCCAACGATTTCGAGTTCGCCTTCGTAGAGATCGAGTTCAAGTAGCCAACCGGCGCGCCAAGGATGCCGGGAAAGACGACAGAGACCAGCGAGAGGAAGGGTTTCAGAAGCCGATGTTGAAAACGGCGATCGCGCCTGCGGGCGACAACTCCATGGCAGCCTTCGATGTCGAACGGCTGCGCGAGGATTTTCCGATCCTGAGCCGCACGGTGAACGGCAAGCCGCTGGTCTATCTCGACAACGGCGCCAGCGCCCAGAAGCCGCGCCAGGTGATCGAGGCCATGACCGCTTGCTACGAGGGCTACTACTCCAACGTCCACCGCGGCGTGCACACCCTGAGCCAGGAGTCGACCGAGGCCTTCGAGAAGGGCCGCGAGAAGGTTGCGGGCTTCATCAACGCCGCCAGCACCGACGAGGTGGTCTTCACCCGCGGCACCACCGAAGCCATCAATCTGGTCGCCGGCACCTTCGGCCCCGCCTTCATGAAGGAAGGCGACGAGGTCATCCTCTCGGTGATGGAGCACCACTCCAACATCATTCCCTGGCAGCTGCTGCGCGAGCGCCTCGGTATCGTCATTAAGGTCGTGCCCATCGACGACGCCGGCAACTTCGATCTCGAGGCCTACAAGGGCCTGCTCAGCGAGCGCACCAAGATGGTCGCCGTCACCCACATCTCCAACGCGCTGGGCACCATCGTGCCGGTGGAAGAGGTCATCCGCCTGGCCCACAGCGTCGGCGCCAAGGTGCTGCTCGACGGTGCCCAGGCCGCTCCGCATTCCGGCATCGACATGCAAGCGCTGGGCGTCGACTTCTACGCTTTCTCCGGCCACAAGCTCTATGGCCCCACCGGCATCGGCGTGCTCTACGGGCGCCAAGAGATTTTGGCCGAGTTGCCACCCTATCAGGGCGGTGGCGAGATGATCTCCCGTGTCACCTTCGAGAAGAGCACCTACAAGGCGCCGCCGCACCGCTTCGAGGCCGGCACGCCGGCGATTGCCGAGGTCATCGGCCTGGGCGCTGCGGTCGACTACATCTCCGCCGTCGGCGTCGAAGCGATCCAGGCGCACGAAGACGGCCTGCTCGCCTACGCCACCGAGCGCCTTTCGGAGATCGAGGGCCTGACCATCCACGGCCAAGCGCGGGAGAAGGTCTCCATCCTCTCCTTCACCATGGCCGGCTGCCACGCCCACGACATCGGCACGGTGCTCGATCAGTCGGGCATCGCCGTGCGCGCCGGCCATCACTGCGCCCAGCCGCTGATGGACCGCCTGGGCGTGCCGGCCACCGCGCGCGCCGCCTTTGGGCTCTATAACACCCGCGCCGAGGTGGACGCGCTGACCGCCGCCTGCCTCAAGGTTAAGGACTTCTTCGGATGAGCGTGACGATGGAAAAGAGCAACGAGACCCTGCAGGACGACGTTCGGCACGAGGAACCCAGCGACGACATCGTCATGGGGCAGCACTACAACCCCTACCTCTGGTCCGGCTCCATGAGCGGTGGGGCCGAGGAAGGCACCCAAGCCCGTGCCGGCGCGCCCAAAGACCCGGCCGTACCGCTGGCTGCCGAGGCCGAGGTGATCGAGGCCCTGCGCCGCGTCCACGACCCGGAAATTCCGGTCAACATCTACGACCTCGGCTTGATCTACGAGCACCTGATGGACCAGGAGGGCAACGTCGCCATCACCATGACCCTGACCGCACCCGCCTGCCCCGTGGCCGGCGAGATGCCGGGCCAGGTGGCGCAAGAAGTCGCCAAGGTCGACGGCGTCGGCGAGGTGGTGGTGACCTTGACCTGGGAGCCGGCCTGGAACCAGACCATGATGAGCGAAGATGCCAAGCTCGCGCTGGGAATTTTCTAACGAAGCCCTGCTATGCAGGATGAGTCTTCTCAGGCGCGCCCAAATCGACTATATTAAGAGAACGCTTTACAAAGAGATCTCGCCATGACCATGCCCCCGATGCTGACCCTGACAGAACGCGCCGCCGATCGCGTACGACAGCTCGTCGATAAAGGCGGCGACGGCGTGCTCGGCCTGAGGGTCGGCGTCAAGACGCAAGGCTGCTCCGGCATGAGCTACTTCGTGGAGTACGCCAAGGAGCAGAAGAAGTTCGAGGACGTGATCGAGGACAAGGGCGTCAAGCTCTTCATCGACCCCACGGCGGTAATGTTCATCCTGGGCAGCGAGATGGACTACCAGGAAGACAAGTTCCAGACCGGCTTCGTCTTCAACAACCCCAACGAAAAGAGCCGCTGTGGCTGCGGCGAGAGCTTCATGGTCTAGCCTCGGCTAGACCTCGTGCCCTACTCCCTCTTTCCCGACGATGCCCTGAGCGGAAAGCGCGTGGTGATCACCGGCGCCGCCCGCGGCCTTGGCCGGACCCTGGCGCTGGTCTTGAACGACCTCGGGGCCGAACTGGTGCTGGCCGCCCGCAACAAAGCGCGCCTCTCGGGAACCGGCGACCTCCTGGAGCAGCGGAGCGGCCGCCGCCCCGCGCTCTACGGCCTCGACCTCGCCGACCCGCAGGCTGTGATCGGCGTCAGCGAGGAGATCCTCTCCGCCCACGGCAGCATCGACATCCTGATCAATAACGGCGCCCTTTGGCTACCCGGCACCATCGAAGAGACCGGCGTGGCCGAGATCGTCACCGCCATCAACTCGGCCGTTACCGGCTCGGTGCTCATGACCAAGGGCCTGCTGCCGGGCCTGGAGCGCTCCGGCGCCGGCGACGTGGTCACCATCGTCTCCACCTGCGGCCTGGCCCGCGAGCCCCGCGACCAAGCCTCCGCCGCCTTCCACGCCGCCAAGCACGGCCAGGCCGGCTTCTCCGACCTCTTGCGTCAGGAATTGCGCGGCAAAGGCATCCGGGTCATGGCGCTCTACCCACCCGACTTCGACGACGTGGCGCCGGGCGATCCGGACTGGGACGCCACACCCGCCCGCGCAGCCGGCGAGACCATGACCGCCCGAGAGGTCACCGAAGGCGTTCTCTTCGCCCTCTCCCGCCCCCGCTCCTGCACCGTCGACTCCATAGTGTTCGGGAATACGCGGGAGCGATAGAGCTCACGGGGTAGTCTAAAGCGGCAGAAGCCGCTTCTTGGCTTTCCAGAAGTCGAGGCTCTGGCCGTTGCCGAGGTCGCGGGAGCGCTCTTCGACGATCTCGTAGCCGAGGCCTTCGTAGAACCGCTTGGAGGGCAAAGAAACACTGAGCACGGACTCGGTGACACCGGCGGTACGCGCATCCGCTTCCAACCGTTCCATCAGCGCCTTGCCGAGGCCCGCGCCCTGACGGTCGGGGTGAACGAAGACGGCGAAGATCTCGCCGTCGAGCAAGCTACCGGTGGCGATCAAGTCGCCGCCCGCCTCGGCGACCAGCACGCTGCCGCGCTCTGCCCGCTCCAAGACCTTCTCTTCGGCATGGAAGCCCTTGAAGAAGTCCAGCGCCTTTGGCGGATAGACCGGCGCATAGCTGATATCGATGGTCTCGCAGATCAGTCGGCGCAATGCTGCCACGTCTGCCTCTTCGAAGGGGCGGATGTGCGCCGGTGTCCTCATGACAGCACGGTCAGCGCTGCGGCCGGCTCACCGACGGCCGTTCGCCCATTGTACAGCGGCTCATCGTCCAGGCGGTGGTGCACCCGCCAGTCGACGGACTTCGTCCCGATCTCGAACAGGCCGGTCGCCAAGGTGAAGCCGGCGTCCTCGCCCCCGATCCGCTTGCGGTAGATCGGAAGAGGCATCGTCTCTCGGTCCGCCAGCAGGTGCGCCACGTCGGGCGTGCGTTCGGCAGCAAGCAGGGCCTCGCCCCGTGACTGACGGCTCAGGGAAGAGGGGGCATCCGCCTGCTCCAGCTCGGCGAAGGCCGCATGCACCAGGTGATTGGCGTGGCAGTGCGGCGCCTCGATCGACCGGACCGAGCAGCCGGAGGCCGGTGCCTCGACCGACAGCAGCGGCCCGTCGCCCGCCTGACCCAGGTTGTGGTGGAAGCCGCTGGCGCGGTCCTTGCGCTGCAGCAGCGCCACGGCTTGATCGAGGCGCTCGCAGGAGAGCACAGCACGGGTGATCAGATGGCGGGGAATCCCTTCGCGCTGATCGAAGGGACGGATGTGGTTGATGGTCTGCACCAGGCCGCAGTCGTTCCAGCCGAAGCTGTGCCCCGGCAGCAGGCCCGGATTGTAGAAGGAGGTGATGGCCGGGCCGTCGTCGGGAACCAGCCGCACCAGGAAGCAGTGGCCGTCCTCCTCCGCCTCGCCGTCTTCGTTGTGGCCGATCACGGCCGGACGCTCGCTATCACCCGGCAGCATGAAGCTGGTGCAGCCGGCCGCTTCGGCCTTGCCGCTTTGGTCGCCGCCGCCCGGTACGTCTCCGCGGCAGTTCCAGAGGAAGACCCGTTCGAAGGGCACGCCCGCGCCCGCGGCAATCCCCTCGATCTCTCGCATGTGGCTCGGAAAGACGCTGCGTCCCGCCCGCTCCAGGGCGGCGATGTAGTCGCTGCCGCCCCAGTCGCGTTCCAGCTCGGCGAAGCGCGCGATGCCCGGTACCACCTCGCGCAAGGCGTGGCTCGCGCGCTGGCCCAGCGCCACGCCGATGGCAAAAGCGTCGCCCTTGGCTTCGAAGGTAGGGATGGCCGTCATGGCAACAGGCTAGAAGCGAGATTTCCGCGCGACAACGCCCGAAAACAGCCGAGCAGACCTACACCGAACGCGTGATGCCGCCGTCGACGCGAATGTTTTGTCCGGTGATGTAGCCGGCGCCGTCGGAGGCCAGGAAGGCCACCACAGCGGCGATCTCGTCGTAGGAGTGACCGTAGCGGCCCATGGGGATGCGCGCGCGAAACTCTTCCTTCTCCGGCAGACTGTCGATGAAGCCGGGCAGCACGTTGTTCATGCGGATGTTGTCTGTGGCGTACTTGTCGGCGAAGAGCTTGGTGAAGGCGGCGAGGCCCGCCCGGAACACACCCGAGGTCGGGAAGACCGGATCGGGCTCGAAGGCGGCGAAGGTCGAGATATTGACGATCGAACCGGACTTCTGTTGCTGCATGATGGGGGTGACCAGCCGGGTCGGGCGCACCGCGTTCATGAAGTAGACGTCCATGCCACGGTGCCAGTCTTCATCCGTCAGATCGAGCACCGGCGCCCGTGGGCCGTGCCCCGCACTGTTGACCAGCACGTCGATGCGGCCCCAGCGCTCCATGGCACCGTCCACCAGGCGCTGGAGGTCGTCGTTCGATTGGTTGGAGCCGGTGACGCCGAAACCGCCCAGCTCTTCGGCCAGGGCCTCCCCTTTGCCGGAGGAAGAGAGGATGGCGACCTTGAAGCCGTCCGCCGCCAGGCGGCGCGCCGAGTCCGCGCCCATTCCGCTGCCGCCGGCTGATATAGCGGCCACTTTTTCTACTGCCATTTTATTCTCCCAGGTTTGGATTTCCGGTCTTATGAAGCTTACAGACTTTGATAAGCTAGTTGCTGCATGCCTCGAGCGCGAACCAAAACGGCTTCCTTTTGACAGTAGAAAATCTATTGCCTGACGAAACCCAACTTCCACCCCTCAACGCTCTCCGCGCCTTCGAAGCCGCCGGCCGGCACCTTAACTTCCGCATCGCCGCCGAGGACCTAGGGGTGAGCCAGGGTGCGGTCGCGCAGCAGGTGCGTGGCCTGGAAGCACGGCTAGACCTTCGCCTCTTCGAGCGGCGCCACAAGACTCTGGCCTTCACCGATGCGGGCCGCGCCTACCACGAGCAGATCTCGCGCGCCTTCGCGCTGCTGAGGTCTGCCACCGCCACGCTCAAACCGGCACCGGCCAAGGTCACGATTAGCGTCACGCCAAGCTTTGCCTCACGCTGGCTGATTCCCAACCTATCCGCCTTCACCGAGGCGTACCCCGATATCGAGCTGCTCATCCAGGCGACCGAAAACCTCTCCAGCTTCCGCGGCGAGGGGATCGATCTCGCCGTGCGGCAAGGTCGGCCGCCCTTCGGGGCCAGTCTGGAGGCGGAGCTGCTGTTCCGCCAGGAGATCGTGGCCGTCTGCACCCCGTCCCTGCTGGCGGACGGGCGGCTACCGCTCGATGCCGACGCTTTGTCCGCACTGGTGTTGCTGCACGATGCGCACAATCTTTGGCCGGCCTTCCTGAAAGAGGTGGCCGGCTGGGCAGGCGCCCCGCCGGATCGTGGCTTGCGCTTCAACCAAACATCGCTCTGCATCGATGCAGCCCTGGCCGGGCAAGGCGTCGCCCTCGCCAGTCGCTTTCTCGTTGCAGCGGAGTTGGCGGCCGGCCGGCTTGTGCAAGCCTTTCCCGGCACTCTCCCCGGCGAGCGGGACTTTTACCTGCTCGCCCGCCGGAGTCCGCAGCGGCCGGCTGCCGTCACTGCGGTCCGGCAATGGCTGATCGCACGGCGAGACGAAGCCTAAGGGCGCCGGATTTGACGAAAGAAGAGCCCGAGGCTGGAGCCTCGGGCTTTTCAGTTAGGAGAGAAAGTGGGGGTCAGGCGCTGCCCGAACCCCTACTTTACGGCCCAAAGAGCCGCTCCGTTGGCCGAACGCGCCTGGCGAACGCCGGCGATCATGCTCAGCGCGACCTTTGCAGAGTGTCCCAAATTCATTGAGGACATGTAATTAGAGTAATTCTAATTGCAAGGCGTTCGCAATAAAGTGACCACGCCAGCGGATGTTGCGCATGGCCCTCAGGTGCGCGGCTCCACCACTTCTTGTTCGGGCCCTCTGCCCATCGCCTGCTTCATGGTCTCACAGCCGTCCAGAATGTGGCGTTTCACCAATTCGACGGCGAGCTCTCTGTCGCGAACGCGACAGGCCTTGAGGATGGCGCGGTGCTCCAGGTCAGAGGGGCCTCGGTAATCCAATCCTGCTGCCGTGGCGCGCAGATACCGGTCAGCCGCCCGACCCAGCGACTCGATATGGGTCAACAGCCGCGGCCGGCCACATGGCCGATAGAGTGCCATGTGGAATGCGTTGTTGAGCCGGGCGAACTCGCCAACAGGCGCCATCTCCAGCTCTGAGGCGAGGTCCTCCGCTCGGTCGATATCACGCTCGGTCATCCGCGGTATGGCCTTCTCGAGTGCCAGGGGCTCCGCCAGAGCGCGCATCTCGAAGATCTCGATCATCTCCTCGACCAAGAGCGGCGCCACCCGCGCGCTGTGGTTGGCCGGGAAGATCACAAAGCCTTGGTTCTCCAGCTCCCGCAGCGCCTCGCGCACCGGCATGCGGCTCACGCCGAAGCGCGCCGCCAATGCCTCCTGCCTTAGCTGTGTCTCGGGACGCAGGCGGCCGGCAATGATCTCCGCCCGCAAGACCTCGACAATCCGCTGAACCTGCTGCCCGCGCGCAGCCGAAAGAACGCGCTCTCCGCTCATGGGCCTCAGCATACAGACAGCATGCGATTGACAGCCAGGCTATTTTGTATCCAATCTTCATTATTGGATACAATTTCTGAGACCGTCATGACGCCTTCCTTGGTCCTTTCCGCTGTCGTCGCGGTGATCGTCGGCTTCGGCGGCTCCGTCGCCGTCGTCCTGGCCGCGGCGGAAGGCGTTGGCGCAACGCCGCTTCAGACCGGGTCCTGGGTTGCGGCGCTCTGCATTTCCATGGCGGTCACGACCGGTGCCCTCAGCATCACCCAGCGCCTCCCGATCGTCACGGCCTGGTCGACACCGGGCGCGGCCCTGATCGCCACCAGCAGCGGCGTCTCCATCGAGCAAGCGGTCGGCGCCTTCATGCTCTGCGCCCTGCTGATCTTGGCCACGGCATTCATCAGGCCGCTGAGTGCCCTGATCGGCAAGATTCCCGGCTCCATCGCTGCGGCAGTTCTGGCCGGCGTGCTCTTCCCCTTTGTGGTCTCTCTGTTCGATAGCCTGGTGAGCGCGCCTGTCCTGGCCGGCGGCATGGCGCTCTGCTTTATCGTCGTCCGGCTGTTCTCGGCAGCCTGGGCGGTGATCGGGGCCCTGGGGCTGGGCATCGCCCTCTCTTTCCTCACTGGCCAAGTCGCTCCCTTCACCCCGCTCAGGGTTTCGGAGTTCGTGTGGATAACGCCAACCTTCGACCCGGCTGTGCTGATCGGCCTGGGCCTGCCGCTCTATC
The DNA here is from genome assembly GCA_965247175.1 of Rhodospirillales bacterium. Taxonomy (GTDB): domain Bacteria; phylum Pseudomonadota; class Alphaproteobacteria; order Kiloniellales; family DSM-21159; genus JANQMX01. The sequence goes on along the minus strand of OZ252006.1, from coordinate 4,909,808 downwards.
TCGTCACCATGGCGTCCCAGAACTTACCAGGCTTCGCCGTCTTGCGCGCCGACGGTTACCAAGTGCCGAGCCGGCCCATTCTAGGCGTGACCGGCCTTGCCTCCTTCGTCACGGCCTTCGCCGGCGCCCATACCACCAGCCTGGCGGCCATTACGGCCTCCATCTGCACCGGCCGAGACGCGCATCCGGACCCGGCCAAGCGCTGGCTTGGCGGCCCGATCTATGCACTGGGCTATGCCCTGCTTGCCATCGGCGCTGCCTCCATCGTCGGGCTCTTTTCTAGCTTCCCGCCGGAGTTGGTTCTGGTCACGGCCGGGCTCGCCCTGGCCGGACCTCTGACCAACGCGCTGCGCAGCAGCCTTGCCAGCGAAACGGATCACTTTGCCGCCGTGATCACCTTCGTGCTGACGGCTTCCGGCGTCGCCTTCTTCGGCATCGGCTCAGCCTTCTGGGGTCTCTGCGCTGGCCTGTTGCTCACGGCTTTGACCAACCTGCGCACCCGCATGGCAGGCGCTTGAAGGCCTAGGCTGCAGCGCACTCACCGAGCGCCTGGTCGAAAATCGCAACAGCCCGGTCGATCTCTTCACGGCTTGCTGTCAGGGGTGGGGCGATGCGGAAGACGCTGGCCATCCCGCGCCGGCCTATGTTGAGGCAGGCGCCAAGCTCCAGGCAGCGTGTGCTCACCGCCATGCCGAAGTCGGACGCCGGCGTTTTGCTTTGGCGGTCAGTCACCAGCTCGACGCCGAGCAGTAGGCCGCGTCCCCGAACATCGCCGATAGCCGCGTGCCTCTGCTGCAAGTCCAAGAGCCGGTCCTTCAGGTAGGTGCCTAGCCCTCGTGCTCGGTCAGCCAAACGGTCGCGCCGCACAATCTCGACCACCTTGCTGCCGACTGCCGCTGGCAGCGGATCAGCGGCATGGGTGGTGTAGAAGAGGAAGCCCTTGTCGTGGCAGGCCTGCTCGATCTCAGCCGTGGTGATCGTTGCAGAAAGAGGCAGGCCCGCCCCCAGCGTCTTCGAGAGATTGAGAATGTCCGGGACGACACCGTCGCGCTCGAAGGCGAAGTTGTGGCCGGTACGCCCCATTCCGGTTTGGGCTTCGTCGAGGATGAGAAGCATGCCCCGCTCTCGTGCCTTCTCCTTCAGTGCCGCCAGATAGCCCTCCGGCAACTCTATGATGCCGCCGGAACTGAGAATGGGCTCAATGATGATGGCGGCCATCTGGCCAGTGCTCTGGCGGTCAATGATCTCCCAGCCATACTCAAACTCGGCGCGCCAGTCGTATGTGCCGCTGCGGTTGAATGGCGAGCGGTAGGCGTGGGGCGTCGGCAGGGTCAGGACTCCAGGGAGCGTCGGGCCATGGCCGCGGCGTCCTCCGGAGTAGGTCGTCGCAGCCGCCCCGCCGGTGACGCCATGCCAGGAGCGGTCGAAAGCCACCACTTCAAAACCGCCGGTGTAGGTTTTGGCGATGCGCAGAGCTGCCTCGTTGGACTCGCCGCCGGTCGAAAGTGGCAGCACACGATTGAGCGAGGGCGGCAGCACGGCCGCCAGCGCTTCGGCAAAGGCAACCACCGGATCGGAGAGGAAGCCGCTGTGCAGATGGTCCAGAGTGCCGGCCATCTTTTCCACCACAGAGACGACCTCGGGATGGCTGTGACCCAAGATGCCGCTCATCTGCCCCGAAGTGAAGTCCAGGATCTCGCGGCCGTCGCTGTCGTAGATGTAGGAGCCCTTGGTCCGCACAATGCAGTGGTCGGCGAAGTCGCCGCCGTATCGGAAGACCTGGCCTCGGCTTTTGTCACTCATCGCCTTTGCTCCGCAGTTGCGATGGATAGAGCTTAGATCTCGACGGCTGACGCCCGATGGGGAAAGAACGCAGAGCCCCCATCCCGCTGGAGCGCTTCAGACAGACGCTCAATCTCCTGGCCCAAGGGACGATCGGTTTCGAGCGGCGGAACCAGGTCTCGAACCTGGCTGCGCAGCACCTCCAAGGCCGGTGGAAGACTTGTGAGACCGCGCAGATCCGCTGCTTGACAGGCAACGATCAGTTCGATGGCGACAAGCCGCCGCTCGGCGCCGAGCAACTGCGACAGGCTCTTGGCCGCGAGCGGTGCATTGGTCAAACAATCTTCAACTCCATCGGCGTTGAGACTGGGCCAGAGTGCGACCGGCTGAGACAAATGAGCGATCTCCGCCACCAAGGCCTCGACCACCTTCATCAGAGGCGCAAAGCCATTGGAGTGCGACCCGGGCGTGGCCAGAAAGAGCGGCAGATCACTGAAGCGGGGCGACAGCAACTTTGAGAGCCGCGCCACCTGCGCCTTGGCTACCTGCAGCAGGGCACGAGACAGGCTCTCAAGAGCCAGCGTCAAGAGTGGCGTGTGATAGCCGCCACCGGAGAGCATGCGCTCCTCCTCGAGCAGCACAACCGGATTGTCGCCTGAGCCATTGATCTCCTGCTCGGCGGCGCCTCGGGCCCAGGCGAGCGCCGCCAAAGCGGCGCCGTGGATCTGCGCCACGTTGCGCAGAGAGAGCGGATCTTGCAGACGCCGCGCTGCCCCGGGTTCCAACAGCGCGCTGCCGGCGAGGAGCGCGCGGAGTTGGGCCGCGGCCTCCGCCTGCCCTGTTTGCGGTCGCGCGGCCAAGACAGCGGGATCTAGGGGAGAAAGGTTGGCGCGAAAAGCCTCCAGCGACAGGGCCGTTGCCGCCTGCTGCGCATCGATCAACCGCGCCGCCTCCGCCACGGCGAGGCCGGCCAGTCCGGCGGTCATGCCGGAGTTGTTGGCCAAGGCCAAGCCATCTTTCGGTCCCAAGACCAGCGGCGCAAGCCCAGCAGAGCGAAGCACCTCACCGGCCGGTCCGACTCGCCCGGAAGCATCCTGCATCTCTCCTTCGCCGATGACGGCGCGCGCCAGGCTCGCCATCCAGCAAAGATCGCCAGCCCCGATGGAGGCCGTCTCACCGACGACCGGCGTTACGCCAGCATTCAGGCAATCGCGTAGGCCGTGAGCGACCGCGGGTGACACACCGGAGGCCCCTCTCAGAAAGCCGTTGAGGCGCACCAACATGGCAGCACGCACCGCCTCCGCTGGAAGTGGCCCGCCAAGCGCTTGCGCTCGCCCGCGGATGGTCTGGTAGGAGAAGGCCTGGAGCGCCTCGCCGGTCAGGCTTTCGCTGGCGCGGGCGCCGAGACCGGTGTTGAGGCCGTAGACGGGCTCACCGGCAGCGAGCGCCGCCTCGACGACCCGGCGCGCCGCTTCCAGGCGGGTTTCGCCGGCGGGGTCGATGGCGACGAGCTGTCCGCCGCGCGCGACCGCCGCAAGCTCTTCGACGGAGAGACCGTCACCGGTCAGCAGCAGCGGCGCCGATTCGGCTTTGTCCATGGCACCGCTCAGAAGGGTCCGGTCAGGCCGCAACGAGGCCGGAGAGCAGACCGCGATAGGCTGCAAAGTTGGGCACCTCGCGGCCGATCACCTTTCCCAGATCGTCCCATCGGCGGAGCGCCACGGCATCTTCCCAGCCCGGTTGCTCACGAAAGGTCGCGACCTCGTCCTCGCTCATAGGGCCGCCCTGCTTTTCGAGGGAATGGACAGAGGCTTGCGAAAGACAGTCGAAGTAGTCGCCCTCGACGGCGCAGAGATACCGCTTGGCATCGACATGGAGGCGCACGGGCTCTGTCACCTCGGGTCCGAAATGCCGGGCCAGATACGCAGCACCGGAGCGGTTGTGGCGGTGCACGCCGAACTCGTCGTCCTTTTCCAGTTCGATCAGGTGCCCAATGTCATGCAGCAGAGCAGCCGCAATCAGCGACTGCGATGCACCAGCCGCCTTGGCTTCATAGGCACATTGCAAGGCGTGCTCGATCTGCGAGACGCCTTCGCCATAGTGCTCCTGCCCATGCTTCTTAAAGATCTCTTCGATTTCTTCGACGACTGCGCTCATAGCCCGCTCTCCTCTTGCCTATACAGCTCTCGGACAACTGCTCTGTTTCAGGCCGCCGCCAATCGGGTGACCGCCGCCTCCAGCTTACCCACCATGAGCGCCGCCTCCTCGCGTCGCTCGCGATTTTCCTCGACCACCTCCACCGGAGCCTTAGCGATGAACTGCTCATTGCCAAGCTTGCGGTCGATCTTGTTGAGCTCCTGGCGCGCTTTCTCGAGCTCACGTTCCAGCCGGCCACGCTCCGCCGAAACGTCAATGATCTCGGCCAGGGGCAGCAGGAAGGTGGCATCGCCCAGCAGAATTTGCAGCGTTCCGGCCGCACTGCCGTCGCCGCCATCGCCCTGACGTTTGATCCGTGCGAGGCGGGAAATCAGGGCCGCGTGGGTGTCTAGGCGCTTGAGACTCGCGGCATCCGCATCGCGGACCGCCAGCGGCACAATGGCGCCAGGCGGCACGTTCGTCTCGGACCGCACGGCTCGCACTTCGCTGATCAGGCGGATAACCCAGTCGATCTCCTCGGCGGCCTCCCGATCGACGATCGTCTCATCGAAGTCGGGCAGCTCGGCAGAGATCAGCTCGGGTGCGTTGGCACCGCGAAAGTGCTCCCACAAGGCCGAGGTCACGAAGGGCATGAAGGGGTGCAATAGGCGCAGCAGGTGGTTGAGCGCCCAGCCCATGGTCCGCCGCACCTCGTCAGCCGCTGCCTCGTCCGGCCCCGTCAGAATGGGCTTGGCGAGCTCGATGTACCAGTCACAGAACTCGGCCCAGGTGAAGTGATAGAGCTGCGACGCCGCATCATTGAGACGATAGGCGGCGATAGACGCATCCAGGCTCTTGCGCAGGGCGATCACCTTGCCGACGAGCCAACGATTCAAAGTCTGCTGCAGCGCATCGGGCGCCAGCGACTCGTCCACCTTGGCCTCGTTCATCAGGCAGAAACGCGCCGCGTTCCACAGCTTGGTGGTGAAGTTGCGATAGCCCTCCACGCGGTCGGCCGACAGCTTGATGTCGCGCCCCGGCACCGCGAGCGATGCGAGAGTGAACCGCAGGGCGTCGCTTCCGTAGCTGTCGATCAACTCGAGTGGATCGATAATGTTGCCCTTGGACTTGGACATCTTCTGCCCGTGCTGGTCGCGCACGAGGGCGTGGATGTAGACATCGCGGAAGGGCACATCGCCCATGAAGTGCATGCCCATCATCATCATCCGAGCGACCCAGAAGAAGATGATGTCAAAGCCGGTGACCAGCACAGAGCCGGGATAGTAGCGCTCCAGGTCGTGCTGCACGGCTTCGTCCTTGGACGGCCAGCCCAAGGTGGAGAAAGGCCAAAGCGCCGAAGAGAACCAGGTGTCCAGTACGTCGCCGTCGCGCTCCAAAGTCGTCGGCTTACCGTAGTGCGCCTCAGCGGACTTCAGCGCTTCCTCTTCCGTCTCCTCGACGAAGACCTGCCCGTCAGGTCCATACCAAGCCGGGATCTGATGGCCCCACCAGAGCTGACGCGAGATGCACCAGGGCTGGATGTTGCGCATCCACTCGAAGTAGGTGTTCTCCCACTGCTTGGGCACGAAGCGGGTGCGACCGTCCTCCACCGCCTTGATGCAGGGCTCGGCCAGGGTCTTGGCATCGCAGTACCACTGGTCGGTCAGCCAAGGTTCGATCACCACGCCGGAGCGGTCACCGTGAGGCACGCTGTGGGCGTGATCTTCCACGTGGTCGAGCAGCCCCAGCGCCTCCAGGTCAGCCACGACCTTTTCGCGCGCCGCAAAGCGATCCATCCCGCGGTAGGCCGCCGGCACCTCATCGTTGAGGCAGGCGTTCTCGTCGAAGATGTTGATGAAGGTGAGATCGTGGCGGCGGCCGACCTCGAAGTCGTTGAAGTCGTGTGCCGGAGTGATTTTCACCGCACCGCTGCCGGCCTCCGGGTCGGCATGAAGATCAGCAACAATCGGCATGCGCCGCCCGACCAGCGGCAAGACGCAATGGCGGCCAATCAGATCCTGATAGCGCTCGTCATCCGGATGCACGGCGACTGCGGTGTCGCCCAGCATGGTCTCGGGCCGCGTCGTTGCGACCACGATGTAGCGTCCCTCCTCGCCTTCGATGGGATAGCGGAAGTGCCAAAGCTTGCCCTTGATCTCCTTCTGCTGCACCTCGAGGTCGGATATCGCCGTGTGCAGCTTGGGATCCCAGTTGACCAGCCGCTTGTCGCGGTAAATCAAACCTTCCTTGTGAAGCTGCACGAAGACCTTGCGGACGGCTTGCGACAAGCCCTCGTCCATGGTGAAGCGCTCGCGCGCCCAGTCCGCGGAGGCACCGAGACGGCGCAACTGGCGCGTGATGGTGCCACCTGACTCTTCTTTCCACTGCCAAACCCGCTCTACGAAGGCCTCGCGGCCCATGTCGCGGCGATGCAGCTTCTGCTCGGCCAACTGGCGTTCGACCACCATCTGGGTGGCGATTCCGGCATGGTCCATGCCCGGCTGCCAGAGGGCATCCTGCCCGGCCATGCGGTGCCAGCGGATCAGCACGTCCTGGATGGTGAAGGTCAGCGCGTGGCCCATGTGCAGGCTGCCCGTGACGTTGGGCGGCGGCATCATAATCACGTAAGGGCGCGCATTGGATTGCGGGTCGCAGGCGAAGGCACCGCTTTCTTCCCAGAAAGCGTAGTAGCGCTCTTCCACCTCTTTTGGGTGGTACGTCTTGTCCAGCTCGCTCATGGCCGGAACGGCCTCTCAAATAAGATAAAGGTAAGGCGGGCCGCCGGCCGGTCTCGGGGCCGGCCCCAGAGAATAGGACGCGGCGTCAGTTATCCTCGGCGCGGCGAACCATACGGCGGACTTCCTCCTGCACCACGCGCTCGACCAGCGAGGGCAGATTCTCGTCCAGCCAAGCACTCAGATGCGGCGCCATGGCATCACGGACGACCGCCTCCAAGGTCTTCTGGCCGCCAATAATGGTCTCCTGACCAAGCGGACGGGTGTTGGCGACGGCGCGTGGCACCTCAGTCAGGGCTGCAACGGCCGCGGCCGTCGTCGCTGCTGACACCAAGGACTCATCGATGGTTTCGGGCATGGCGGCGGGCTCTTCTATCTGTTCCTCACTGCTCTCGTCGATGTCATCGACAAGATCGATAATCGTGTCTTGGGCGGCCTCCTCCTGACCGACCTCTTCCGGGTCTTCTGAGGTATCCGTCATGCTATCCTCTTCCTGCGTCGGCTCCATTTCAGGTTCAGGCGCAGGCTCGCTCTCGGGCTCGAACTCTTGCATGACCTCAGGCTCCGGCTCGAAGTCTTGCTCGGCTTCAGGCTCCACATCCGATGTGGTCTCTGGCTCTGGCTCTGGCTCGGCTTCGGGCTCCTGCTCGGCTTCAAGCTCAGGTTCCGCGCCGGCCTCAGGCTCCTGCTCAAAGCTCTCGGCCGCCTGCTCTGCTTCTTCGCGTTTCTGGTCGATCACTTCCGTCAAGACCAATACGTCAGCTTCGCCTTCTGCCTGTGTGTCGTCGGCGTCATCGCTGTCTTTGCGGGCGTCAGGCATCTCATCCTCGGAGATGATCCGGCGAATTGACGCCAGAATCTCCTCCATCGAGGGTTCTTTCTCGCTTTCACTCGTGCTCATCGGAGACCCAACACTCTGCGCCCCAGGAAGCGGGCATCGATTACCGTTCGAATTGGTGCAGTATAGCCGGCCAGAGAGTCAACCGAAAGGACCGTGACGGTCCTTTGCTGCAGTGGTCGTAAGATCGATCAGTTGGTCACTGATCGTCTGCAGGAATATCCCAACCGTACCAAAGGTCGCGGACCTCGAGGTAGTCGCGCTCCTCATCGTAGTACTCGACGGGCAAGCCGATGTCCCGCGCCCGCAAGCGGCCGATGGCGGCGAGCAAAGCATAGGCTGCCACGACCTCATCCCGCCGTGCGGTCACCAAGTCGATCTCCGAGTCGAGAAGCTCCTGTTCGGCGTCCAGAACGTCCAAAGTCGTCCGCGACCCGACCGCGTTCTCTTGCCGGACACCTTCCAAGGCGATTTCGTTCGCCTCGACCTGTGCCGTGAAGGAATCGATCTGTGCCCGTGACGAGACCAGCGCCTCCCACGTCTGGATGGCGAACTGCTCTGAGTCGCGGCGCGCTTCCTCAAGCAGCAGGCGCCGCTCGCTCGCCAGTTGCTTGGTCTCACGGATCTGGCTGGAGACGAAACCGGCCTGATAAAGAGGCACTCTGAGCTCCGCAAAGACGCTCGCGCTTTCCGTGCGCTGCCGGGTCGAGCCGACGTTCTCTGTGCGCCGAACCTGTCCCTCCAAGGAAAGCTCGGGCAGCAGCTCGCCGATCGCCTCCCGTACCGCCTCACGGGCCGCGACCTCCAAGAACTGATTGGAAACCACGTTCGGGTTGTTTTGCACCGCAACGGTGATGGCTTGCTCTAGCGTCGGCGGCAATCCGACAACGCTCTCGGGCGCATCGAGCGTGCCCGGGGGGCGGCCAATGATTTCCTCATAGGTCGCACGGCTCGTCTTGACGTCGCCTTCCGCCTCGATCCGATCAGAGGTAGCGCCGGATAGCCGCGCCTCCGACTGCGCAACGTCAGTACGCGTGATCTCACCGACCTCGAAGCGATCGCGGCTTGCCTCCAGCTGGCGAGCCAGAACCTGCTCGTTGTTGATGTTGAGGCGCAGGATGGCTTCATCGCGCCAGACGTTCATGTAAGCCTGAACCCCGTCGAGCAGCAGCTGCTGCTCCGCGTCGGCAACTATCGCGCGCTCCGCCTGGACTTCAGCCTCGGCTTGACGAGTCGCCGCCTCGGTACGACCGCCACGATAGAGCGACTGCGTTACCGTCAAATCGAGCTCATTGGGGTTCAAGGTCTCGAAACTACCTTCACCGGTACGAGAGTTCTGCCGGTCTACACCGACGCTGCCGCCTAAGGTGACCGTTGGCCGCCAATCGGACAGAGCCTGAGGCACACCCTCGTTCACAGCACGCAGCGACGCTTGAGCAGCAGCCAAGGTAGGGCTGGTGAGATAGGCTGTCGCAAGTGCCTCTTCGAGGCTTTCCGCCAAGGCGACCGATGGAGCTGCCGCCACAGCGGTCGCTATAACGCCTGCATTCAGAACCCGGCACACGAAACGCATTGCTTATCCTCGAGACGCTTCCCCACTCTGCGACGAAGCAATAAGACCCGAATCACTCCGTCCTTTAACCACAATTACGTCCCCCGGTAAAAGGCAGATTAACACCTTCTTCCAAGGGACAATGTCACGAGGCCGCCACTTACTTGCGCCTGTGACGTAAGACTTGCCTCACCTCAAAAGACAAAGCTGGGCGGGCGGGCGAAGCCGGCAAGTGGGCGCACCGACGCATCGAAGAGGCTGCGGTGGGAAACCACCTCGCCGTCGCGCAGGAAAAGCGTGCCGCGCCCGACACCATCCTCGCCGACCACAACCGTCGCCATGCGGCCGCCATCAGCTAACTGATCAAGCAAAGCCTGCGAAACCTCTTCAATCGCGCCTTCTATGAGAATGACATCGTAGGGCCCATGCTGCGGCGCGCCTGCCGGGAGCTGCCCTTCGAGAACAACAGCATTTGTGATGTCTAGATCGCGCAACAGGCGGCTGCCCTTCTGGACGAGCGACGCATCGCTTTCGAGCCCGATCACCGTTGCCGCCAGATTGGCAAGCACGGCGCAGGCATAGCCGCTGCCGCAGGCGACATCGAGGACGATATCGCTCGGCTCGACCAAGGCTTCTTGTGTCAGGCGGGCCAACACCAGCGGCTCAAGCATGTAGCGCTGACCGGTCAGCGCCAAGTCCTCGTCTATATAGGCATGGCCCTGCGCAGCCTCGGGCACGAAACGCTCCCGCGGCAGGCTTTCGAAGGCCTGCAGAATCCGCTGATCGTTAACCTTGTTGGTCCGGAGTTGGCCTTCGACCATGTTGTGGCGCGCACGCTGGTAATCGACCATCGACGCTCTCGACCTCGCTCTTCCTACCGCGTTCCGCTTTCGTGCTGAAGCGGCCCCGACCCAAATGTGGCTGCGTTATAGTGCTGCCGTCATCCGCAGACAACGGAGCTTCGCCATCCCGCTCGGAGTCGCGGCCAAGTTTACACGATCAAATCTCTTTGCCCCACTCGCACACAAGTATGAGGCAGCCAGCCTCGCTACGCGAGTTGTGCCTTGTGCCAGGGGCATAGCTCACGCAGTCGCCCGGCCCAAGGCGCGTACCATCGCTTTCGACCAAGTCGCCTTCCAGGATCATGAAATCTTCGGTCCCTTGATGCTCGTGGGGAACCGTGACTGCGCCCGGCTCCATGCGCATCAGGTAGGTTCCGTTGCCGCTCTCGGCGTCGTAGCTCAGCGGCAGCCAGGTGATATCCTCCTGCAACGGGCCGTCGAGATCGTAAGGTTGGAATTGGTCCTTTGCAGCGTTGATGATCTGTCGCGGCGGCCTTTGCATGGTTCCTCCCAGCTATCAACCACGGCGCGCCGCCAGCAGATACTCGCGGTTGCCGCGCCGGCCGAGCAAAGGGCTGTCAGCAACGCCAAGAATGCGCCACCCCCTCTGGCTCAACCAAGCCATCATCTCGTCGCAGGTCTGGCGCTGAAGCACGTCGCTGCGTACGACGCCATGCTTGCCGACGCCCGCTTGGCCGACCTCGAACTGCGGCTTGACCAAAACCAGCAGCCAGCAGTCGGGTGCGGCCAAGGCAAAGGCCGGTTCGAGGACCTTGCGCGCCGAGATGAAGCTGACGTCACAAACGATGGCACCGACCGGTTCCGGCACCCTGGCGGTGTCGAGCTCTCGCGCGTTGAGCCCTTCGAGGCATACGACACGGGAGTCCATCCGCAGCGCCGAGACAAGTTGATCATGCCCAACGTCGACGGCGTAGACGCGGGCGGCGCCTTCGGCCAGCAGCACCTCAGTGAAACCACCGGTGGACGCGCCGATGTCCAGGCAGATCCGATCTTTCGGAGACAGGTCGAAGCGGCTCAACGCCTCGCTTAGCTTCACACCGCCGCGCGAGACCCAAGGATGATCGGGCGCCACCAAGTCGAGCTCGGCATCACCGGGCAGCAGCTCTCCCGCCTTGCCGATCACGCGGCCAGCACAGCGTAGTTTCCCCATGCGTATGATGGCTTGCGCCCGACTGCGGGTCGGAGCCAGGCCACGCTCGACCGCCAACAGGTCGGCCCGCCGGCTCCCACTCATCAGGCGCGGGCTGGCTGACTCGCCACCTCGTTGTAGCCAAGCGCCTGCAGGGCCGTTGCCACGATATGCTGAGAGTCCAGGCCTGCCTCGACGATCTGGTCGGCCGGCTTGCCGTGATCGACGAAGAAGTCAGGCAGGTACATGGGCCGAACCTTTGCGCCACCGTCAAGCAGGCCTTCGCGAGCAAGCTGCTCGAAGCACTGGCTTGCAAAGCCGCCGATGGCCCCTTCTTCAAGGGTAATCAGCACTTCGTGCTCGCTGGCCAGCCGACGCAGGAGGTCATGGTCAAGTGGCTTAGCGAAGCGGGCATCGGCAACCGTGGTTGAGAGACCACGCGCGCCCAGCTCTTCAGCGGCCTTCAAAGCATCGCCGAGCCGCGAGCCGTACGAGAAGATGGCAACTTTGGTGCCTTCACGCAGCACCCGACCCTTGCCGATCTCCAGCGGCGCGCCCTTCTCCGGCAGCTCGACGCCGATACCCTCTCCACGAGCATAGCGGAGCGCGGAGGGGCGATCGTCGATGGCCACCTGGGTCGCCACCATGTGCATAAGCTCCGCCTCGTCGGCTGCCGCCATCAGAATGAAGCCGGGCAGGCAACCAAGATACGCAATGTCATAGGAGCCCTGGTGGGTGACACCGTCGGCACCGACCATGCCGGCGCGGTCGATAGCGAACCGCACGGGCAGCCGCTGAATGGCGACATCGTGCACGACCTGGTCGTAGCCGCGCTGCAGGAAGGTCGAGTAGATGGTGGCGAAAGGCTTGTAGCCGGCGCAGGCCAAGCCAGCGCAGAAGGTGACCGCATGCTGCTCGGCAATGCCGACATCGAAGGAGCGGTCCGGGAAGCGGTCACCGAATAGATTCAGCCCCGTACCCGATGGCATGGCCGCGGTCACCGCTACGACCTTGTCATCGACCTCGGCTTCCTTGATCAGCGCCTTGGCAAAGACCGAGGTATAGCTCGGCGCCTTGGGCTCGCTCTTGGACTGTTTGCCCGTGATGACATCGAACTTCGCAACGCCGTGGTACTTGTCAGCGGCCTGCTCGGCCGGCTCGTAGCCCTTACCCTTCTGGGTGACCGCATGGATCAGCACCGGGCCGTCGAAATCGCTCTCGCGCACGTTCTTCAGGATGGGCAGAAGGTGGTCCAGGTTATGACCATCCACCGGGCCGATGTAGTAGAAGCCCATCTCTTCGAACAACGTGCCGCCTGTCAGCATACCGCGGGCGTACTCGTCGGCCCGGGCTGCCGCCGTCTTGATCGGCCGCGGGAAATGGCTGGCCACTTCCTTGCCGAGATGTCTGAGGCTTTGGAAGGAACGGGACGAGAGAAGCTGGGAGAGATAGGCGCTCATCGCGCCGACCGGCGGCGCGATCGACATGTCATTGTCGTTGAGAATGACGACGAGGCGGCTGTTGCGCGCACCTGCGTTGTTCATTGCCTCATAGGCCATGCCGGCTGACATGGCACCGTCGCCGATTACAGCGATAACGTTGTTGTCCTTGCCTTCCAGGTCGCGCGCCACCGCGAACCCCAGACCGGCAGAGATCGAGGTCGAGGAATGCGCTGCGCCGAAGGGGTCGTATTCGCTTTCCTTGCGACTGGTAAAGCCGGACAAGCCGCCGCCCTGGCGCAGCGTACGAATTCGGTCGCGCCGACCGGTCAGAATCTTGTGGGGGTAGCACTGATGGCTGACATCCCAGATCAGGATATCGTCCGGCGTGTCGAAGACATAGTGGATGGCCACGGTCAGCTCGACGACGCCGAGACCGGCTCCAAGGTGACCGCCGGTAACGGAGACCGCGTCGATCACCTCCGCCCGCAGCTCATCAGCCAACTGCCCGAGATCACTCGGCTTTAGTTGGCGCAGATCCGCGGGCGTCGCCACCTTGTCGAGCAGCGGTGTCTCCAGTTTTGTCTTACTCATCGACTTCTCCCTGTCCCCCGACCGCCCTGCTTCCCTGTCGCGGCGGTCAGCCCTTTCGTTCCACAACATAGCGGGCCAGCGCCTGCAGCGCTCCCGCCCTCGGACCAAAAGACGCCATACGGCCAGCAGCCCGTTCGGCCAGATCACCGGCGCGCTTCCGCGCCTCTTCCGCACCTAGCAGCGACACGAAGGTCGCCTTGCCAAGCGCCGCATCCTGTCCGACAGGCTTGCCGAGGTCTTCGGCACTGGCCTCCGCGTCAAGCAGATCATCTGCAATCTGAAAAGCCAAGCCTAGATCCCTGCCGTAATGGTCTAATGTAGCAACTATGTCACTGTTTTGCGACGCAAGTACACCGCCAAAGCGGGCCGCCACACGAATGAGCGCCCCGGTCTTGAGGCTCTCCATCTGGGAGATCTGCTCCAGGGTCATGGGATGCCCCTCGCCCAGGATGTCCATCATCTGGCCACCGACCATCCCCGCCTGGCCCGACGCCTCGGCCAGCTCAGCCACCAAGCGACATCGGACGGAGGGGTCCGTGTGCGTCGCCTCGTCCGCCAACACGGTGAAAGCTTCCGTTAGGAGACCGTCGCCAGCCAAGATCGCCGTGGCCTCGTCGAAGGCCTTGTGGGCCGACGGCCGCCCCCGGCGCAGATCGCTGTCGTCCATCGCCGGGAGATCGTCGTGGATAAGGCTGTAGCAGTGGATCATTTCGACTGCCGCCGCCGCCCGCTCCGCCATTTCCGCCGGAACGTCGAATAGCGAGGCCGTTTCGATCACCAGAAACGGGCGCAAACGCTTGCCGCCACCCAGTGCGGAGTAGCGCATTGCCTCGACAACACGACCGCGATCGCCCTCAGCCGGCACCAACAAGTCATCAAGCCGCGCCTCGACGCGCGCGCCGATGCGTTGCATCTCGGCCTTCAGATCAACGGCCTCCAGTTCCATGGATGTGGACATTCTCAATCGCTATCGAAGGGCTCGGTCCCGGCGGGAGCTCCGTCCGGGCCGACGTTGACCTTTTCGATCTTGGCTTTGGCTTCGCGCAACTTGGTCTCGCAATGAGATTTCAGCAGCGCCCCTCGCTCGTAGGCGGCAATGGCCTGGTCGAGCTTGCTCTCGCCGCTTTCAAGGCTACCGACCAAGGATTTCAGCTCCTCGAGAGCCTCTTCGAAGGACAGCACCTTGATGTCATCAGGTATCGGGTCGGCTTGGGGCATTGCTTTACTGTTCGCTTTCGTCTGCCTGCGCTCTCATGCGCGGCGGCCAGAACTCAAGGCTCCAGAAGGGCCAATACGTGTTGGGTCGCGCTTTCCGCGAGCGCCTCAAGGTCGTAACCACCTTCTAGAGTCGAGACAACCCGACCTTCGGCGAACTCATCGGCAAAGGTGCAGAGCTCTCTCGTCGCCCAATGGTAGTCGGCCGCCTCTAGGTTGAGGTTGGCAAGTGGGTCAGCACGGTGCGCATCGAAACCGGCCGAAATCAAGACGAGTTGTGGCGCAAATTCGCTGAGCGCCGGCAAGACCTGTTCGGTGAAGGCCTTACGAAAGGCAGCACCGTCGGCACCCGGTGGCAAGACGGAGTTGAGGATGTTGCCTGCGCGGCCTTGCTCGCTCGGCTGTCCAGTCCCCGGGTACAGAGGATATTGGTGCGTGGACGCAAAGAACAGTCCGGCATCATTCCAGAAGGCAGCTTGGGTGCCGTTGCCGTGATGAACGTCGAAATCAACGACAGCGACTCGCTCCATTCCGTGGACGCTGCGTGCCTCTTCCGCGGCGATAGCAACGTTGTTGAAGAGGCAGAAGCCCATCGAGTGCGCCGGCTCTGCGTGATGACCTGGGGGTCTGACGGCACAAAACACACGCTTGGCCTCGCCCGTAGCCACGGCATTCACGCCCGCGCAGACAGCCCCTGCTGCTCTCAAGGCCGCGTTCCATGAGCCCGGGGAGACCGGTGTGTCACCGTCCAGGTAAGCATGTCCCTCCGATGGGATAGCCTGATGAATAGCCTCGATGTAGTCCTCTGGGTGGACGCGGCTGATCTGCTCTACCGTGGCCAGCGGTGCCTCGCGCCACTCCGCGTCCGGCAGTTCGATCTCCTTGAGAGCGTGCAAGATGGCGGCCAAGCGCTGCGCCCGCTCGGGGTGCATTGAGCCCGTGTCATGGGCGAAGCAATCCTTGTGCGTATAGAGAAGAGCTTTCATCCACCCCTACCGAAACGCCCCGGCGCCTGTTGCGGCTGCGGAGTCTGCGTCGGCAGCCGCCTTCGGGCAAGAGGCCGTTTGACAGCGCGGCGTCGTGCGCGCAGACGATTTGGTGAGTATCCAATTCCAAGCCACCTCGCCATAGAGACTGCACTTTGGAACCCAGAGCTGTGACGGAAGACAGCGGCATCCTGCCGTCCCAGGATATCCATGGGCTCATCGAAGGGGGCCGCATCCGCTCGTCCACCGACGGCCTCGAAGCGCAGGTTCAACCTGCCAGTCTCGATCTGACGCTCGGCCCGGTGGCCTATCGCGTGCGGGCGAGCTTTCTCCCGGGCCACGGCGCGACCATGGCTGAGCGGGTGGAAGCGCTCAACATGCACAGCCTCGACCTAACGGGCGAAGCAGTGCTTGAGGTTGGCTGCGTCTACATCGTGCCTCTGGCCGAGCGCCTTGCGCTGCCCAGGGAGATATGGGGCTTGGCCAATCCGAAGAGCTCAACCGGACGGCTTAACGTCTTCACCCGGCTGATTGCCGACGGAGCCACCGTTTTTGACCGAGTGCCAGCAGGCTACGACGGCCCCCTCTATGCCGAGATCGCGCCGAATGCCTTCAGCATCAAGGTGCGTCAGGGCGACCGTCTCAACCAGCTTCGCTTCAAGCGCGGCTCCCAGGTGCTCTCTGACAGGGCACACAGGCAGCTGGACCAAGAGCATCAGGTGTTTACAACCCCAGACGGCGGCGAAGCAGAAGTGCGCGAGGGGCTGATCTTTACGGTCGACCTATCCGGCGACAATGCGGCTGGCCTGGCAGGCTTTCGTGCCAAACGGCACGCCGGCGTCATCGATATCGCCCGTATCGGCGCTTATGACCCCAAGGAGTTTTGGGATCCTCTCACCCCGACTCGGCGACGAGACCTCATTCTCGACCCCAACGAGTTCTACATACTGGCCTCTCGAGAGTTCGTGCGCATTCCGCCGGATTGCGCCGCCGAGATGGTACCTTACGATGTCCAGGTCGGGGAGTTCCGGGTTCACTACGCAGGCTTCTTCGACCCGGGTTTCGGCTGGAGCCAGGAGGGCGGTCCCGGCACCAAAGCTGTTCTGGAAGTCCGCTCTCACGAAGTGCCTTTCCTGTTGGAAAACGGCCAAGCGGTCGGGCGGCTGGTCTATGATCGCTTGGCAGCTATTCCAAATCAGCTCTATGGCAGCGGCATCGGCTCGTCCTATCACGGCCAAAGCCTTACACTCAGCAAGCATTTTCGCCCCTGGGTTGGCTGAAAAGTGCTAGGAAATCCAGGGAAGTGACCGTTTTCACAGTCGCGTGGGGCACCTGCCGGCAGCATTGACTTGCCTGTGGGAGGGGTCCACATCCGACAGGTGCCGCAGAGGTCTAGTGCGACCTTGCGGCCAGGTGACGAGGAGTTCGGACAAAGTGCAGCTCAAGGCGCGCTGGATGAGGATCCTGCCGGGCATCCTGCTGTTGCTGGCCGCATTCGGCGCAGCAGCGCAGGAGGCGGCCGTGGTGCGCGTCGATTTGGCGCGCAACGAGCCGCTGCTGCAGACGGCGCCGACCATCGGCCGCCTGGTCCCGGAGCAATCGGGCATGGTTTCGGCTCGGGTTGACGGTCCTATCCAAGAGTACATGGTCCAGGTGGGCGACCACGTGAGCGCCGGTCAGGCCATTGCCAGGCTCGACCAAGCACTTCTGCAGGCTCAGCGAGACGCCGCCTACGCCAGCGTGCTGGAAGCCCAGGCGATTCTTGCGACCCAGCGCGAGGAACTAGCCTTGGCTGAGCAGGAGTTGCGGCGCCTGCAGCGGCTGCGCCAGTCGGCGGCCTTCAGCCAGGCCCGCTATGATGACCAAGTCCGCCAGGTCGCCATCTCGACCAGCAAGCTGGCCGAATCGGAGGGGCGCATTGCCGTTGCCAAGGCGGACCTGCAGCTTGCCGAGACCAACCTCGCCTATACCGATATCGTTGCACCCTACGAGGGTGTGATAACCCAACGCATGAGCGAAGCGGGTGCGTTCGTTTCGGCTGGCCAAGCCATCGTCGAGATGCTGTCGGACAGCAAGCTCGAGATCGAGGTCGACGTCCCCTACCAGCGCATCATCGGCATGATTCCGGGCAATGAAATCGAGTTTCTGCTTGGCGACAGAACGCGCCATACGGCCTCGGTACGCGCCGTCATTCCCGACCAGAACCCGCGCACCGAGACCCGGCCGGTGCGACTCACCCCTCTGTTCAACGACATCGAGCGACCACTGGCCGCCGGCCAAAGCGTCACCGTGCTAGTCCCGATCGGCGCGCCGCGCGAGGTACTGACCGTCCACAAGGATGCGATCATCATCCAGCCTGGTGGCCCTCAGGTCTACGTTGTCGAGGACGACGCGGTCTCCCCCCGGCGCATTGTCACCGGAGAAGCCGTGGGCAACCGCATGGAGATCGTTCAAGGCCTGAAGGCCGGGGATATGGTCGTGACGAGGGGCAACGAGCGCTTGCGGCCAGGCCAGGCTGTGCGCATCCTCGAAGATGACACCGAACAGGAAGGCAGCGCCGCCAAGGAAGGCGGCGAGCAAGCCGGATGAACCTGATTCGCCTCTGCATCGAGCGCCCCATTGCCGTCATTGCCGCCATGATCATGGTGGTGCTCTTCGGCCTAGTCGCGCTGCAGAACATCCCCATTCAGCTGACCCCCGATGTGAACCGGCCAGTTATCAGCGTGACCACGGTCTGGCCCGGGGCCGCCCCGGCGGAAATCGAGCGCGAGATCACCAACCTCCAGGAGGACAAGCTCCGCGGGCTGGAGAGTCTGGAGGAGATGACCTCGACGTCCGAGACCGGGCAGGCACGCATCACGCTGGAGTTTCAGGTCGGCACCAACATGGACCGGGCGCTGCTCCAGGTGTCCAACCGGCTCGACCAGGTCACCGGCTATCCCGAAGAAGCTGACGAGCCGACCATCGACACCTCGGGTAGCGACGACCAGCCAATCGCCTGGTTCCGCATCTTCCATGCCGAGGGAAACGAGCGCCCGATCCACGAGTACGGCGACTTCATGGACGACGTCGTCAAGGAGCGCATGGAGCGGGTGCCGGGTGTCGCCAAGGTCAACGTCTATGGCGGCAGCGAGCGACGCATCGAGGTCGTCATGGAAGCCGAGCTGATGGCTCGCTATGGCCTGACCGTGAGCGAGGTTCTGGCCACCCTGCGTGCTGCCAACGCCAGCTTTTCTGCCGGTGACGTCGAGGAACTCAAGCGCCGCTACGTGGTACGCACCGAAGGTGAGCTCGATTCGCTCGAGTCGATTCGCGAGGTGGTGTTGCGCTCCTCGCAAGACGAATCTTCCGGACGCTTTGGCCGCGTGATTGTCGGCGACATTGCCACGGTGCAATACGGCTACACCGAGCCGACGGCCCGGATCCGAATCAACGGCGAGCCGGCAATCGCCATGAACGCCGTCCGTGAGACTGGCGCCAACGTCATCGCCACGATGGACGGAATTCGCGAGGCCGTCGACGAGCTGAACAGCTTCGTCATGCCAAACGAAGGCCTGCAGTTGGTGCAGGTCTACAACGAGACCGTCTACATCAACTCCTCTGTCGACCTTGTGCAGCAGAACATTTGGGTCGGCGGTATCCTGGCGGCGATCGTCCTCATCGTCTTCCTGCGTTCCTTCCGTGCCACCCTGGTGATCTCCATCGCCATCCCGGTCTCGGTGATCGGTGCTTTCGTAGCGATGGCGGCACTCGGCCGATCGATCAACGTCATCTCCTTGGCCGGCCTCGCCTTCGCTATCGGTATGGTGGTCGACGCAGCCATCGTCGTGCTGGAGAACATCTATCGGCTGCGCGAACAGGGCCTGAGCCGGCGCGAGGCCGCCTATCGCGGCGCTTCGGAGGTTTGGGGCGCGGTCTTCGTATCGGCCCTGACGACTGTCATGGTCTTCATCCCCATCCTGATCATGGAGCTGGAGGTCGGGCAGCTGTTCCGCGACATTGCGGTCGCAATCTCGACCGCGGTCATGCTGTCGCTCGTGGTGTCGATCACGGTTATTCCAGCCCTCTCCAGCCGATTATTGGGCGATGCCGGACGCAACGAGGGAAGCGAGGCCTCAAAGCGGATCCGCCTGCCGCTGATCGACGGCTTCGCCCGCGGCTTCGTTGCCGCTGCCATGGGCTGGAGCCGCTTCGTCGTGCGTCGCAAAATTGTCGGGCTGGCCGTCGTGTTGGTGGTAACGGCAACTGCCGCAGCCGGCACCTACCTCTTTCTTCCCAAGCTGGAGTACCTGCCGGAAGGCAACAAGAATCTGGTCTTCGGCTTCATCATCCTGCCGCCCGGCTACAATCTCGACACGACCTCCGAGGTTGCCGACGGGCTCGAGGGTCGCTTGAGCGACAACTTCTCCTTCGTCACGGGACCGGAACGGCTGGACGGCGGCCCACCGAAAATTCAACGGATCTTCTTCGTCGCCTTCCGAGGCCGCACCATCGCTGGTGTCATCTCACAAGAGCCGGACAACGCGGCGGAGCTGGTCCCGGTGCTGAGCGATGCCCTGCGGGGCGAACCCGGTGCCTTCAGCTTTGCCAATCAGGCCTCGATCTTCGCGCGCGGGCTCTCCGGCGGACGCCAAGTCGACCTCGACATCATGGGTCGCGACCTGGAGGTCGTCATACCGGTCGCTCAAGAGGTTTTCGGCCGGATCTACCAGACCTTCGGCCCGCAAGAGCTGAGCAGCCTCATCCCGGTTCCTGGGTTGGAGCTCGGTGTGCCGGAAATCCGGGTCCTGCCCGATCGCCTCAAGCTTGCCGACAACGGAGTCTCTGCGCGCGAGTTGGGAGAGACCATCGACGTCTTCAACGATGGACTTCGGGTCGCTGAGGTCACGGAAGGCACGCAGCAGATCGACCTGGTGTTGAAGGGCCCGGACAAGGAGCAGGAGCAGACGCAGGACATCGGCCAGATTCCGGTGGTGACCAGCGAGGGGCGTATCTTGCCCGCTAGCTCCTTGAGCGACATTCGCCTCGAAGCCGGTCCCGTCTCGATCCGTCACCGCTCCCAGCTGCGCGCCGTCACGCTCGAGCTGAAACCTCATCCCGACTTTCCGCTGGAAGCCGCCGTAGAGAAGCTTCAGCAAGAGGTCATTGAGCCGATGCAGGAGGAAGGCCTTCCGCCCGGCGTCCGCCTCAACATCTCAGGCACGGCCGATAAGCTGGCGCAAACCTGGGACGCCATGGTCTGGGACCTGCTGCTGGCGCTGATTATCGTCTATCTGGTGATGGCGGTCCTGTTCGAGAGCTTCGTCTATCCGCTGATCATCATGCTGGCGGTGCCGATTGCGGGCGCGGGCGGTGTGGCGGGATTGGCCGCGCTCAATCTCTATGTGCCTCAGCCTCTCGACATGCTGACCCTACTGGGCTTCGTCATCCTCATCGGCATTGTGGTGAACAACGCCATCCTGCTGGTGCATCAGACCCTGCATCATATTCGGGCCGAGGGCATGGCGCCGAACGACGCCATCCTGGAAGCCACGCGCAATCGCATCCGGCCGATCTTCATGTCCACCTTGACGTCGGTCTTTGGAATGATGCCGCTGGTCCTCTTCCCCGGCGCGGGCTCGGAGCTTTACCGCGGCCTCGGCTCCGTGGTGGTCGGCGGACTTTCGATGTCGGCCGTTCTGACCCTGCTGCTCATTCCGCCGATGCTGGCGCTCACCGTGGGCCTTATGGAGCGCGCCAAGACACCGCAACCCGCCGAGGGCGGCCGCCCAATGCCGGTGCCCGGCGAATAGCTGACCTTCTATCCCGCTTTGCGGAGCTGATAGATGTAGGTCTCGCCGTCCTGGCGGGAGACCAGCAACTCGTGCCCGGTGGTTTGGCAGAAGTTCCGAAAGTCCTCGACGGAGCTGGGGTCGGTGGCGTGCACTTCTAGGACCGCACCAGTGGGCATCGGCTTCAGCGCCTTGCGCGCCTTGAGCACCGGAAGAGGGCACTTGAGCCCTGAGGTGTCGAGCAACTGATCGGCCAAAGCTACCTCCTCTTAAAAGCCTCACCGACGAGGCATGCCCATGCCAGCAGAAACGCCACACCACCGAAGGGCACGACCGGTCGCAGCGCGAGCATATCCGTCAGACCCATGAGATAGAGAGAGCCGCTGAAGAGCAAAAGACCCAGCACCGTGAAACCGCTGGCAAGCTTCGTCAGTCCGCTCCCAGGATGGCTCTCCATCCAGAGAGCAAGGAAGAGCAAGAGCAAGCTGTGCGCCATGTGGTAGCGCCACGCGACCGCTACCCACTCAGCGGCCTGTGCGGCCTGCGCACCACTGGCGTCCGCCGGGCCACCGTGTGCCGCGTAGGCACCCAGTCCCACCGCGGTCAAGCCCGAGAAAGCCGCAACAGCCAACCATAGCCGCATCCCTACCAGTCCCCCTTTTCGGTTCTCGCACAATGCCGTCTGGCCAAGCACCGCCGCGCCGACTAACACTTGTTCCTTGCAGGTATTGCCGGGAGACGAGGGGGGCCACAAGGCCATGCGGCAATGAGGGGCTGGGTGCGCGCTGGCTGTCGCCAGCTAACGGCGGTGCTGGCTGTTGCTGTCGTGTTTGGGACGACAACGAGCGATGCCCAGGCGCAAGCCCAAGGTTTGTCCAGCGGAGGAGCACAGGCGGTCCCGACCCGAGGCTATGGCGGTGGCGGTATCACCTTCGCGACTGCGCCGGCCAGAAGCCAGCCGACGACGTTCTCTGCTCCAGCCGCCGCTGTCCCTGTGGACGGCACGACCGTCATAACATCGCACGGCGTGTACGATATCGGAACCGCACCCGCGGCTCTGCCACCGCCGCCACCCCTACCCCGCAGCTCTTCTCCTCCCGCGAGATCACTCAGCCCCGTTCGATCGCCAGCACCGTCCTCTGCCGCCCCTTCACCCACTTCGACAGAGCCAACAGCCGGCACCCCACGCAGCACAGACAGCGGTTATGGCCAGGGCATCCTCTCCGAAGCGCGTATCGGTGCCTCGCTGCACGACATCGGTGCCTTCAGCGGAACGGACGAGGGTGGTGTTGACGTCGACCTGGAGCTGCTCTTCGGCAGCCCAGCACTGCTCTCTTATATTGGTTCGCCGCGGCCCCACATCGGCGGTAAGATCAACACATCGGGCGACACCAGCCTGGGCTACTTCGGCTTAACCTGGGATTGGCTGGCGCAAGGCTGGTTCATCGTTGAGGCAGCGCTTGGCGGCGCCGTTCACACTGGCGACCTGGACGAGGATACAGAGAAGGACTTGGGCTGCCGCGTTCTTTTCCGCGGCGCTGTCGGGGTCGGCGCCCAGTTTGCTGAGCGACACCGTGTGCTCGTTGTCTTCGATAGTGCCAACAACCTGGGAATCTGTAGCGACTTCCAATCGCTGGACGGCCTGGGCATCCGCTACGGATTCTTGTTCTAGCGCACAGCTTCCGCTAGCCAGCCCGCCATGCAGCTGTCCGATTTCGATTTTCCGCTTCCGCCCGAACGCATTGCACAGCATCCCATCGAGCCGCGCGATGCTGCACGCCTCCTCTATGTGACGGCTGAGGAATTGCAGGACCGAGCGATAAGGGATTTGCCGGCCATTCTGCGACCGGGCGACCTGATGGTGGTCAACGACACCAAAGTCATCCCGGCACGCCTGACTGGCCGCTTGCGGCGGCCCGGCGCGACGGCAGAAGAGGGCGCCAAGATCGAGCTGACCTTGCACATGCGGCTCGATACGATCGACGGAGCCTGCCGGTGGCGTGCCTTTGCACGACCGGCGAAGAAGCTCGACGCAGGCAGCGAGATTGCTTTCGAGGCCGGCTTTGGCTGTCGCGTGGAAGCCAAGCACGAAGCCGGCGAGATCACGCTCGCCTTTCCGATGACCGAAGAGGCCTTCGCTCAAGCGTTGGCAGACCAAGGCAGCATGCCGCTACCGCCCTACATCAAGCGCAAGGCGCCAGAAGCCAGCGACCGCCAAGACTATCAGACCGTCTTTGCCGACAAAGAAGGCGCGGTCGCCGCTCCCACCGCGGGGTTGCACTTCACACCGGCGCTGCTGGCCGCGCTCAAGCAAGTCGGCGTCGGCTTGGCCCGACTCACGCTCCATGTCGGGGCCGGCACCTTCCTCCCCGTCAAGACCGAGGACGTCGCCCGGCATCGCATGCACAGCGAGATCGGGATCATCGAGGAAGAGACGGCGCATCGCATCAACCAAGCGAGGGCCGCCGGAGGACGCATCGTCGCCGTCGGCACCACGCCGCTTAGGCTCTTGGAAAGCGCCGCGGAGGATGACGGCCGGATTCTTCCCTTCCACGGGGAGACCGATCTCTTCATCCTGCCCGGCTATCGCTTCAAGGCCGTCGACCTCCTGGTGACCAACTTCCACCTGCCGAAGTCGACGCTCTTTATGCTTGTCAGCGCCTTTTCCGGCCTCGACCGCATGAAGGCTGCCTACGCCCATGCCATTGACGCGGAGTACAGGTTTTTCTCCTACGGAGATGCCTGTCTGCTGGAACGGGCCGGGTCCGCTGCATGACGGATTTCGGCTTCCAACTGTTGGCCGAGGACGGCGCCGCTCGACGAGGCCGCATTACCACGGCGCACGGCACGATCGAGACCCCGGCCTTCATGACTGTCGGCACCGCCGGTACCGTAAAGGGCCTGCAGCCGCACGAGGTCGCCGCGACGGGTGCCGAAATCGTGCTCGGCAACACCTATCACCTGATGCTGCGCCCGGGCGCCGAACGCATCGCTCGCCTGGGCGGCCTGCATGACTTCATGCGCTGGCCTGGCCCGATCATAACCGACAGCGGCGGCTTCCAGGTCATGTCACTCTCCGAACTCCGCAAGCTCGACGAGGAAGGCGTGACGTTCCGCTCTCACATCGACGGGAGCTACCATCGGCTAACGCCGGAACGGGCCATGGAGATCCAGCATCTACTGGACAGCGACATCACCATGGCACTCGACGAATGCACCCCCTACCCTGCCGATCATGCGACAGCCGAGACCTCCATGGAGCTTTCGATGCGCTGGGCCAAGCGCTGCAAGGCGGCCTTCTCCGAGCGGCCGGGCTATGCCCTCTTCGGCATCGTCCAGGGCGGCATCTATCCAGACCTGCGCGCGCGCTCTGTCACGGCGCTGACCGAGATCGGCTTCCCGGGCTACGCAATCGGGGGCCTCGCCGTCGGTGAAGGGCAGGAGCAGATGCTGGAGACCCTGGAAGCCACGGCACCGCTCCTGCCCAGGGACAAGCCGCGCTACCTGATGGGTGTGGGCAAGCCCGACGACCTGGTGAAGTCGGTTCTGCGCGGCGTCGACATGTTCGACTGCGTGCTGCCGACCCGCTCCGGGCGGACGGGACAGGCCTTCACCAGCCGAGGCCCGGTCAATATCCGCAACGCGCGTCACCAGGACGACCCACGCCCGCTCGATGAAGAAACACCGAGCTCTGCCTCCCAGTACAGCCGAGCCTACCTCCACCACCTCTTCCGGGCGAGTGAGATGCTCGGACCTATCCTGCTGACTCTGCACAATCTCTGCTTCTACCAGCGGCTGATGGCGCGCCTGCGTCAGGCCGTGGAACAGCAGAGTGCGGATGAGATGGCCACGGCATTCTTCTCCGAGCAGGAGCGCGGCGACATTGTCCCGCTCAGTTAGTCTCGGTTGCCCTGGCTCAAGCGGTCCAAGCGCAAGCGGTGGCGCTCGTCGGTCAGACGCCAGGTGCCGCCGACGACAGCCAGCACCACCCCCAGGCTGGTGGCGCCGGCGATCATAAACATGATCAGGAGTTGGTATCGCACCGCCTCCTCCGGGTCGACACCGGCGAGAATCTGCCCAGTCATCATGCCCGGCAGCGCGATCACGCCGGTTGCCATCATCGCATTGATGATCGGCATCATGCCGCTGCGCATGGCTTTGCGGGCAATGGGCCGGCAGGCCTCCCAACGCGTACCCCCCAGCAGCAGCCGCGCCTCGACGGCGGCCACGTCGCGCTTCATCGCGCTGGTCAGGGTGTCGAGCCCCAGGCTGACGCCGGTCATGGCGTTACCCAAGATCATGCCGACCATGGGAATGGCATAGCGCGGGTCGTACCAGGGCTCCGGCTGTACGAAAGCGGTCACCACAAGCACCGTCATCAGCGGTCCGACGAGCAGCATGGTCGAGGCGCCAAGGCCGTAGGTCCACCAGCCGGTCAGTCGGCTGGCCTGTCGCTGCCGGATTTCGTAGCCGGCCAAGAGCGCCATAGCCACCACGACCAGAGCCGTGAGCCAGGGCGCGGTGATGGCGAAAATCAACTTGAGCAGCAGGCCGATCAGCAGGAGCTGCGCCGTCATGCGCACGGCGGCCCAGAGAATCTGCCTGGCTAAGCCCAATTGCAGCAGCAGCGAGGCAAGCGCCGCTGCCACGAGCAGGCCTGAGGCCAGCACCAGGTCCAAGATTGAGAGCTGGATGTATCCGCTCATGACGCCGCTGCCCCGCCCGCCATCTCCTCCTGCAGCACGCCATCCGCCATATGGAGGCGGCGCTGCGCGAGGCGGTCTGCCTGAGTCGGGTCGTGCGTCACGAAGAGGATGGAAACGCCACGTGCCAGCTCTTCCCGCAGCAGCTGCTCGACCTTCGCCGTCGCCTCGCTATCCAGACCGGACGTCGGCTCGTCGAGCAGCAGCACCTTGGGATCCCCGGCAAGGGCTCGCAGCAGAGCAAGGCGCTGGCGCTCCCCAGTGGAAAGGCGCGCGACCAGCCACTGCCCCGCCGTCTCCGGCAGCCCAAGCGCAATCAGCCCGGACGGCGACGGGCCACCGTCCGAAAAATGGGGAGCCACTTGCTCATCCCACCAGCCGCTTTCCGCCGGCACGTAAGCTATGGCGCGACGCCACTCCGGCGCGGGGACGGCCTCTCGCGAGCGGCCGTCCAGGCACACCTGCCCTTCGTTTGGGTCGAGGTCGACGATCGCTCGCAGCAGTCGAGACTTGCCCGACCCGGAGGCGCCCATGACAGAGACACATTCGCCAGGCGCCAGGTCCATGGCTGGCGCCGCGACGACGGGCGATCGCAGGCTGCGCAAACTCAGCCGTGGGGGCGGCGGCATCGAGGGGTCTCTGGTCGGCACGATGTTTCTTCTTCCTTGGGACCGCGTCTTCATAGCCTCCCGACGATTTCGCTCCAATGGCCACAGTCGCCGAGAGGGTGGTTGCAGCCGCGGCGTCCGGCGGCTAGCCATCTCCTACTGCCCCACCGAAGCCAGGAGGCTGCCCATGACTGCCCCTCAATCCCTGCTGCAGATGAGCGGCGCCGACCTCACACCGGCCAAGCTGTCCGAGGCCGTCCTGGTCATGATCGATTTACAGAACGAGTATCTGACGGGGGCATTGCCGCTGAGCGGCGTCGAGGATGCGGTTTCTGAGGCGGCCCGCCTGCTGGCACGGGCACGCCGGGAAGATACACCGGTCATACACATCGCCCATGCCGGCCGCCCGGGCGGTGCCTTCGACCGAAGCCAGGACCGCGGCCAGATCATCGGCGTCGTCGCACCGCTCGAGGGAGAGACGGTGATCGAAAAGCCGCGGCCGAACGCCTTCTCCAGCACCATTCTGCAGGAGAGGCTGGAGGCCTTCGGGAAGCAGGAGGTGATTTTGGCCGGTTTCATGACCCACATGTGCGTCAGCTCGACGGCGCGCGCGGCCTTGGACCTGGGCTATCGCACTACCATCGTCACGGGCGCGACGGCGACTCGCGACCTGCCAGGCCCTGACGGAACGACGGTAGAGGCACCTGCCCTGCAGCTTGCCTCCCTCGCCGCCTTGGCCGACCGCTTCGCCATTCTGGCGCCAACGACGGATGCGCTGCCAAGCTAGGCAGCTTCGCTTGATCCGGCGTCATCCGGTCGATACCTTCACGACGCTCTTCGCAGACGCAACATAAAGCTTGTCATGTCCCAGCGCGTCGGCCGCAAGAAGGCCGCCAATCCCGAAACTTGTTTCCAAGGCCTGATCCTGAAGCTTCAGGACTATTGGGCGCGGCAAGGCTGCGTCATTCTGCAGCCTTACGACATGGAGGTTGGCGCCGGCACCTTTCACCCGGCGACGACCTTGCGGGCGCTCGGCCCTGACCGCATCTGGCGCTGTGCGTACGTACAGCCTTCGCGCCGACCGACAGACGGACGCTACGGCGAGAATCCCAACCGTCTGCAGCACTACTACCAGTACCAAGTGCTGCTGAAGCCGAGCCCGCCAGACGCCCAGGACCTCTATCTCGGCTCTCTAAAAGCCATCGGCATCGATCCGCTGGCCCACGATATACGGTTCGTGGAGGACGACTGGGAGAGTCCAACCCTTGGCGCCTGGGGCCTAGGCTGGGAGGTCTGGTGCGACGGCATGGAAGTAACCCAGTACACTTACTTCCAGCAGGTCGGTGGCATTGACTGCGACCCCGTCCCAGTCGAGCTGACGTACGGGCTCGAACGCCTCATTATGTACGTGCAGGGGGTCGACAACGTCTACGATCTCGATTGGGACGGCGTCCCGATTGAGCAGGGCGGCAAGAGCTATGGCGACGTCTTCCTACAGGCCGAGCGCGAGTTCTCCGCCTTCAACTTCGAGCATGCGGAGACTGAGCGGCTGTTTCGCCAGTTCGAGGACGCCGAGGCGCAGGGCCAGCAGCTCCTGGACGCGCGTTTGCCTCTGCCGGCCTATGACCAGTGCATGAAGGCGAGCCACATCTTCAATCTCTTGGACTCGCGCGGCGTCATCTCGGTGACCGAGCGCCAGGCCTATATCGCTCGCGTTCGGACCCTGGCCAAAGGCTCTTGCGAGGCCTGGGTCGCCAGCTTCGGAGCGAACGCCGATGCCTGAGCTGCTGATCGAGCTCTTCTCGGAGGAAATCCCTGCGCGTATGCAGGCGCGCGCCGCCGAGGACCTCAAGCGGCTGGTGACGGCCGGTCTCGACAAGGCCGGCCTCAGTCACGGCGAGGCACACGCCTATGCCACGCCACGCCGCTTGGCTCTGGTGGTCGAGGAACTGCCGGAGAAGCAGCCGGACGTCACCGAGGAGAAGAAGGGCCCTAAAGTCGGCGCGCCGGAGCAAGCCATCCAAGGCTTTATGAAGGCCAATGGCTTGAGCGACATCGCCGAGGCTGAAACGCGAGAGAGCGACAAAGGCACATTCTATTTCCTGGTGCGCCATGTCGCCGGGCGCCCAAGCAAGGAAGTGCTGCCCGAGGTGATCGAAGCGGCGGTGCGGAACTTGAGCTGGCCGAACTCGATGCGCTGGGCGGAACACAGCTTTCGCTGGGTACGCCCACTGCACAGCATCATCGCTCTGTTCGGCGGCGAAGCCCTGCCCGGCGGCCTCGACCTTGGCGGCCCTCCGGGCAGTAGCAATTACCTGCACTTCGAACACTTCACGCAAGGGCATCGGTTCTTGTCAGACAAGATGCTGCACGTGGACAGCTTTGCTGACTACAAGGCCAAACTGGCGGCAGGCTACGTCATCCTGGACCCGGCCGAGCGGCAGCAGCGCATCCTGCAGCAGGCCGAGGCGCTCTGCGCGGAGGCCGGCCTAGAACTGTTGCCCGACGCCGCGCTCCTCACCGAGGTTGCCGGCCTCGTCGAGTGGCCCTGCGTTCTGATGGGCCGCATCGACGCGAGCTACATGGACCTGCCGCCCGAAGTTCTGGCGACTTCGATGCGCAGCCATCAGAAGTACTTTTCCACCCGCACGTCGGACGGCCACTTCGGTGATCGCTTCTTACTTGCCTCGAACATGGACGCACCGGCCGGTTCGGAGCTTGCCGCCACCATTGTCGCCGGCAACGAGAGGGTGCTACGTGCGCGGCTGGCCGATGCACAGTTCTTTTGGGAGCAGGACAGAAAACGACCGCTCTCGAGCCATACCACCGAGCTCAAGGACATCGTCTTCCATGCCAAGCTCGGCAGCCTGGACGACAAGATCGACCGGGTGCAGGCGCTGGCCGTCGCGATCGCACGCCGATTGGAGGGCGCGGACCTGGACCGTGTGCGCTCCGCCGCGCGCCTCGCCAAAGCCGACCTCGTCACGGGCATGGTCGGCGAGTTCCCCGAGTTGCAGGGCCTGATGGGCCGCTACTATGCACTCAATGACGGCGAACACGAGGATGTGGCGGACGCCATACGCGACCACTACAAGCCGCTGGGCCCGAGCGATGCCTGCCCTTCCGCGCCAGTCAGCGTCTGCGTCGCTCTCGCCGACAAGATCGACACCCTGGTCGGCTTTTGGGCGATCGACGAGAAGCCGACCGGCTCGAAGGACCCCTTTGCCCTGCGCCGCGCCGCCCTCGGCGTTATCCGTCTGATTGTCGAGAACAAGCTGCGCCTACCGCTGCTTGCACTCTTCCGCGGCAGCTGGGACAGCTTTGAAAGCATTGGAACGGCCGGCCGGCGCGAGGAGGCCCTTGAGGACCTCATGGCCTTCTTTGCTGACCGCCTGAAGGTCACCCTGCGCGAGCAGGGCGTCCGCCACGATTTGATCACCGCGGTCTTCGCCTTGGGTGGCGAAGATGATCTCGTCCGCCTCCTGGCGCGGGTCGAGGCGTTGGGTGCTTTCCTGGCCAGCGAGGACGGCGCCAACTTGCTGACCGCCTACCGCCGTGCCGCCAATATCGTCCGCATCGAAGAGAAGAAAGATGGCCGCAACCACGGCGGCGAAGCCGAAGAGGCACTGCTGCAGGCCGGCGAAGAAACAGCCCTGCACGCTGCGCTGACCAACGCCAGCCACGCCGCGGAGACGACCTTGGCGCAGGAAGACTTCACTGCCGCCATGCAAGACCTCTCGAGTCTCCGAAGGCCAGTCGACGCCTTTTTCGACGAGGTCTTGGTCAACGTGGATGAAGCGGCCGTGCGGGAGAACCGCTTGAAGCTCCTCTCCCAAATCGTCGGAACCCTCGATCGCGTTGCCGACTTCTCTCAGATTGAAGGCGCTTGAGATGAGCGACTCGTCCTCCGGGGCGGATGTCCCGAGCTTCTCCGAGCAAGCCAGACAAGCGGCAGGCGCCGAGTGGGATGCTGCCTGCAATCATCCCTTCACGGTTGCTCTGGGCGATGCCGCCCTGCCGAAGGAGGCGATGGCCGCCTATCTCGTGCAGGACTACGCTTTTGTGGAGACCTTGGTCTCCATGGTCGGCTACGCCGTCGGCAAAGCGCCCAACATGCCGGCGATGGCACGCCTCTCGACGTTCCTCGCGGCCGTCACCTCGGATGAGAACACCTATTTCCAACGCAGCTTCGAGGCGCTTGGCGTCTCGCCGGCAGAGTACACGGCACCGCCGCTGCATCCCGTGACCCGGCAGTTCCTCGAGGCGATGGCGGATGCCGGACGCAACGGCAGCTATGGAGAAATCCTGGCAACTCTACTGCCAGCCGAATGGATCTATCTCACCTGGGGCGAAGCGCAGGCAGCCAAGGCGCCGGAGCCCTTCTACTTCGGCGAGTGGGTCACCTTGCACGCCAACCCTGACTTCCGCGCCTTCGTCCTGTGGCTGAAGGATGAGACGGACCGGGCGGCCACCGATAGCGATGGCGCCGGACGAGAGGCCATGGCCAAGCGCTTCGCCAACATGGTGCGGTTGGAAGTCGCTTTCTTTGATGTATTCTGCTCGCCCTGAAGCACTCACGGGCAAGGGCTCGGCACGGAACGGATAGGCGATCATGAGCAAGTGGGTCTACACTTTTGGCGGCGGCGCTCGTGAGGGCCGTGCGGATATGCGCAATCTGCTTGGTGGCAAGGGCGCCAATCTCGCCGAGATGGCGGCCATTGGCTTGCCGGTGCCGCCTGGCTTCACCGTCACCACCGAAGCCTGCACCCGCTTCACTCAGATGGGCGCCTATCCCGAAGATCTCGACGCACAGATCACCCAAGGGCTGGCCCATATCGAGCAAGCCACAGGGCATGGCTTTGGCAACCCGACTGACCCGCTGCTTGTCTCCGTGCGCTCTGGCGCGCGGGTCTCCATGCCGGGCATGATGGACACCGTGCTCAATCTCGGCCTCAACGACGAGACGGTCGAGGGGCTGGCGAAGAAGAGTGGCGACCCGCGCTTCGCCTACGACAGCTATCGCCGATTCATCCAAATGTTCGGTGACGTGGTGCTGGGCGTCGAGCACTACAGCTTCGAGGAGATCCTGGAGCTGGAGAAGGAAGAGCGCGGCCTCACCCTCGACACCGAGCTGACTGCCGAGCATTGGCTCGAGGTCATTGCCCGATACAAGGCGAAGGTGGAGGAAGCCACCGGTCAGCCTTTCCCGCAGGAGCCGCGTGCCCAACTCTGGGCAGCGATGGATGCGGTGTTCAAGTCCTGGACCAACCAGCGGGCCAAGACCTACCGCAAGCTTCACCACATCCCGGAGTCCTGGGGCACTGCAGTCAACATCCAGGCCATGGTCTTTGGCAACATGGGCGAGGACTGCGCCACTGGTGTCGCCTTCACCCGCAATCCATCGTCCGGGGAGAACACCTTCTACGGCGAGTACCTCGTCAACGCTCAAGGCGAGGACGTGGTGGCCGGCATTCGCACGCCGCAGAACATCACCATCAAAGGCAAGGACGACAACAACTCCGACCTGCCGGCGATGGAAGAGGTCATGCCTGAGGTCTTCGGCCAGTTGATGGAGGTGCGTGCGACCCTGGAGCGACATTACCGCGACATGCAGGACATCGAGTTCACGGTCGAGGCCGGCACGCTCTATATGCTGCAGACCCGCAACGGCAAGCGCACCGCCAAGGCGGCGCTGAAGATTGCCGTCGACATGGTGGACGAGGGGCTGATCGAGCCGCGCGAGGCAGTCAAGCGCATCGAGCCCGGGTCCCTCGACCAACTGCTCCATCCGACCCTCGATCCCGACGCCGAGCGCAAGATCATCGCCCGCGGCCTGCCGGCTTCCCCGGGTGCCGCCTCGGGCAAGATCGTCTTCTCCGCCGACGAGGCGGAGAAGCTGGCCCAGGCCGGCGAGAAGGTGCTGCTCTGCCGGGTCGAGACCTCGCCGGAGGACATTCACGGCATGCATGCGGCCCAGGGTATCCTGACCACCCGCGGCGGCATGACCAGCCACGCCGCCGTGGTTGCCCGCGGCATGGGACGCCCCTGTGTCGCCGGCGCCGCCGAACTGCGCATCGACCATAAGACCGGCGTTATGCGGGTCCGCGAGATGGAGCTCACGGCGGGAGACATCATCACCATCGACGGCACGACCGGCGAGGTCATGCTGGGCGAGGTGCCGACCATCGAAGCGGAGCTGACCGGGGACTTCGGGCGCATCATGGCCTGGGCCGATGGCGAGCGCCGCATGAAGGTGCGCACCAATGCCGAAACGCCGGAGGACTGCCGTACCGCCCGGCGCTTCGGCGCCGAGGGGATCGGCCTCTGCCGGACGGAGCATATGTTTTTCGACGCCGACCGCATCGTTGCCGTGCGCGAGATGATCCTGGCCAACGACGAGGCCGGCCGACGCCACGCCCTGGACAAGATCCTGCCCATGCAGCGGCAGGACTTCGTCGAAATCTTCCACATCATGGCCGGCTTGCCGGTGACCATCCGCCTGCTCGACCCGCCGCTGCACGAGTTCCTGCCGCGCGAGGAGAAGGAGATGGCGGAGGTTGGGGCCGCCGCCGGCTTGGACCTGGAGCAGGTGCGGACTCGCGTCCTCAAGTTAGAAGAGACCAATCCCATGTTGGGCCACCGAGGCTGCCGCCTTGGCATCACCTACCCCGAGATCTACGAGATGCAGGCCCGGGCCATCTTCGAGGCTGCGGTCAAGGTTCAGCAGGAGAAGGGAGAGACGGTGCACCCGGAGGTCATGATCCCGCTGGTCGCTTGGAAGCGCGAGCTGGAGATCTTGCGGGAAATGGTCGAACGCGTGGCCGGTGAGATCGCCGCTGAAGCCGGTATCACCATCGAGTACACGATCGGGACCATGATCGAGCTGCCGCGTGCCGCCTTGCAGGCGAAGGAGATTGCCGAAGCAGCCGAGTTCTTCTCCTTCGGTACCAACGACTTGACCCAGACCACCTTCGGCCTCAGCCGCGACGACGCTGGCAATTTCCTGCCGGCCTACGAGGCGCATGGCATTGTCGAGCACGACCCCTTCGTCACGCTCGATACCTTTGGCGTTGGCGAGTTGATCGACATCGCTGCCGAGCGGGGGCGCAAGAGCCGTAGTGATATCAAGCTCGGCATCTGCGGCGAGCACGGCGGCGACCCGGCCACCATCCACTTCTGCGAGGGTGTCGGGCTCGACTACGTGTCTTGCTCGCCCTTCCGCGTGCCGATTGCCCGCCTCGCCGCCGCCCAAGCCTCGGCCAAGGATCCGTCCGCCACGTCTGAAGAGGACCCGGCCCTGGCGACGGCTTAGCCCAAGGGCTCAGCCGTTTCCCATTCGAAGCGGACCTCGGGATCCGTCTCGCTCGCTTCATTGGCGTTGCGCAAAGCAGCGAACTGCTCAGATGGCAGAAGCTGCGCCAAGGCCCAAACCGCCATGGCCCGGACCAGCGGCGAGGCATCGTCCACCAAGCGCTCTAGCAGCAGGGCATGCCGGGCGTCCCCACTGTTGCCGATGGCAATGAGGACGTTGCGAACGAAGCGGTCGCGCCCGATGCGCTTGATCGGGCTACCGGAAAACACTTGGCGGAAGCCCGCATCGTCGAGTGCGGCAAGGTCGGCGAGCCGCGGCGCGGTCAATTCGGCCCGCGGCAGAAAGGCGGCCTCCTGCGAGGCCTCGGCGAACTTGTTCCAAGGGCAGACAGCCAGGCAATCGTCGCAGCCGTAGATGCGATTGCCCATAGGCTGGCGGAATTCGCGCGCGATGTGCCCCTTGTGCTCGATCGTGAGATAGGAGATGCAACGCCGGGCATCGAGGCGGTAAGGCGCGGGAAAGGCCGCAGTCGGGCAAACGTCGAGGCACGCACGGCAAGAGCCGCAATGGTCCACCTCGGGCGGGCCGGCCGCCAGCTCCAATGTGGTGAAGACCTCCCCCAGGAACAGCCAGGAACCGAGTTCCCGCGACACCAGATTGGTATGCTTGCCTTGCCAACCGAGCCCAGCCGCTTGGGCCAACGGCTTTTCCATCACCGGAGCCGTATCGACGAAGACCTTCACGTCGCAGGCGAATTGCTCGACCAACCATCGCGCCAGGGCCTTAAGCCGTGACTTGACCACATCGTGATAGTCACGACCCTGGGCATAGCAGGACACGATGCCGCGATCTCGCTCCTCCAACAGCGCCATCGGATCGCCCGCCGGTCCATAGTTCAGGCCGAGCGCGATGACACTTCGGCACTCGGGCCAGAGCGCTTTGGGCGATGAACGTCGCTCGGCGGTATTTGCCAGCCAGCCCATATCGCCCTGGTGGCCGGCGGCAAGGAACTGCACCAGGCCATCCTTCAAGGCCTCCCTAGTTTCCGCCGAGGCGAAACCGGCGGCATCGAAGCCGAGCGCCAGTGCCTTGTCACGGATGAGGGCCCGCACGTCGGCCTTGCCCTCTTGCATGACGGGATCAGCCACGGCCTCGGTAGGGTGCCACGCCGATATCAGGCAGCCACAGGCCATCGGGTGGCGGGCCGGACTGGTAAAAGACGTCGATGGGGATGCCGCCCCGGGGATACCAGCAGCCGGCGATGCGCAGCCAGATCGGTTCAATGGCATCGATCACCCGTTTCGCAACAGCGATCGTGCAGTCCTCATGGAAGGCTCCGTGATTACGAAAGGAGCCGAGGAAGAGCTTGAGCGACTTGCTTTCCACGAGCGCCGCATCAGGCGCGAAATCGATCACCAGGTGGGCGAAGTCCGGTTGACCGGTCACCGGGCAAATGGACGTGAATTCCGGGCAGGTAAATCGCACCAGGTAGAGCGTGCCCGGGTGCGGGTTGGGTACCGCATCCAGGATCGCTTCTTCCGGGGATGCCGGCAACGGACTGTCTGCGCCGAGATGAGTCAGCCGAAGATCATGGGTTTCGCTGGTCATCGCTGCCACCCTCTCGCAGCATTGGACACTTCAAGCGATCAGTATGGACAGTTGGCTCGCCCACAGTTTGCCGCACTATGCCCAGCCACATAGGCACCGCAAACGCGACAAGGCTCCATGTCCTCCGAGTTCGCCTCGGCCTTCACAGGCTCTCGCGCCGCCGCACCGGCGGACTTCGTGGGCGGTGCCGTCCGCTGTAGCCGGCCTTCCTGCTTGCGCTGCTTGTCGAGCCGCCCAACGAGACGGAATCCGTACCAGACAGCCGCCAAGACAGCGACAAGAACCAGGAGCTTAGTGAACGAGAAACCAAACATGAGTCCACTGATTAGGAGGCGCAGTTGCCAGGGTCAAGTTGGCCCTCGGTAAGACCGACGCGCCGCAAGCCTGCCAAGGACTTGGGAGCTGGAGCGTCCGATTCCAAAGAGAAAGGCAAGGCCGGCTCATCGCAAACCGTCACCAAAAGCAGAAGCGGCGGCGACTTTGCGTCACCACCGCTTCCGTTCGAGACTTGCGCCGTCTTGGAGAGAGCCACTGACCAGGCGACTGCTCCGACGCCACCAATTCAAAGCACCCGAGGAAAGACTTGCGCTTGCTACCTATAAACTACGTTTGCTTGCACCGACTGAAACTCTTCGAAGTCTTTAGGCGGCACTGCTACCGCTGAATTCTGCGAAGACTTTACGCGGAAGCTTGCAATAAGTCAAATACAATCATTTATCTTTTGTATCTATTTTCAATAAAATTAGTTTGTTAACCCTAGTTACTATTGAATTCTAAGGTCGATACAAGAATTTCTCGCGAGCTAGTAGTGCAAACCTGTCTGCATCCCGGCGTGCGATCTTGCACCAGGAGACTCCCCGCTCCGCAAGCCGAACATCGCCCGTCACTCAGGAACGGTATGTCTAACGTGGTCGGTGCTGCGTGCCTAACCCTGCCGTAATGAAAAGCGCCGTCGCTTCGCGTTCGACGTCGGCCGTATGCCACGTGCCAGGCGGGTTGATGGCGAACTGGCCGGGCGCCAGCGCGACGCTCGTCTTGGAGCCGTCACCGTGCTCCTGATGCAATGTCAGGCTCCCATGGATGCAGACGACGACCTCGCTGCCCTGCGGGTGCATCTCCCAGGCATCCCATGGCTCGCTAAAGGTATAGAGCGAAACCAAGCGGCCTTCAGCGCCGTCGCTGCTATGACGCGCCAAATAGGCTTCATACCAAGCCATGTCATTGGTGAACGCCGGTTCGACTTCCGCAGTGGCGCCAAGACCGAGATGAATTGGCCGGCGCGCCAGATCGTGCGGTTCCATGGACACCTCCTCCGGTCTCTACAGACAACATGTTGCATGCCAGGTTGGCCATTCGCGCCAAACTATGGATAGCCAGATGCTGTGAACTTTCTGTGCTCCGTTAAGTAGGTCATAGCGGGCAGCGGCTGAGGCAGCTATCACAGCGCATTTCTGGAATTCCATTGCGCGCGAGTCCCTCCATGCCAGACAGCCATGCCCTTCGCCACGTCGAGAACCGGCCGGTGCCAGATGACTGCCGCGCCGACAGCAGGCTTGAGGTCTGGGAGGCCAACGGCAAACGCTTTTTCGTGCTGTCACAGAGGGGCCGGTTCGCCGATCTCTGCTACGACCATGGGCGGCTGCTTGCGGCAGAGCTCGAGGACGGTGTCTTTCCGGAGATCCTGGCAACGATCGCACACGACGTGGACGCAAGCCGCGACCTCAAGACCGGGCTGGCCGACCGTATCCTGGGCTCCTTCTTCAATCGGCTAAGCAACGATGTGCTCCGCGCAACGAGCGATGAGTTCCGCCGCGGCGTCGAAGCGCTGGAACGCGGCTACTTTGCCGGGCTGGACAATGCCCTGTTCGACGGCACGGCAGTCGCCCATGCCTGCGTGGCCATCGATACCGGCAATGTGGCCACCGGCTTCGACCATCTCCGCACCTTCCGGAGCGGCAGCAAGCGCTATAGCCGTTGGCGCAACTACGCAGTTGGCGCGCGCCTGATGCACCGCTGGGGCCGATCTTACGGACCCGACGCTGAAAGTGCCTTGCAAGAGGAAAACGCGCTCGATGACTGGCTGGAAGGAGCGCGCGGTACTAGCGGACTGCGGCGTGCCGGCATGGGCTGCACCGGCTTTTGGGCTGCCCCTGGCCTGACGACGAACGGTTTGGGGCTGCATGCGCGCAATTTCGACGGCGCGTTCTTTGCCTGGAATCGCTATCCCGTTCTTTCGCTGATCGACGAAACGCCAACGAATTCGGCCTGGCAGCGCTATGCGGCCGTCGGCACGGCTGGGCTGATCTATCCCGGCGGCATAAGCGGCATGAACGAAGCTGGCCTGGCGGTTTCGCTGCATCAGATGTCGACGGTCAACTTCACCGTCGGCGATGGCAGCGGCGACTTCGACCTTGCCCCATATGTTCAGCAACGCATCCTGCGCGAAGCGCGCAACCTGGACGAGGCGGTAGACATCGCCCGTGCCCGCAAGCACTTCGCCGCCTGGACTATTCTCGTAAGTCACGCGCCGTCGGGTCAGGCACTGCGTATCGAGCTCAGCGGCAGCGAGGACGGCAAGGGTGATGACATTCAGCGCGTTGCGGCCAGCTCGCCAGCCGACAGGATGGTCCAGACCAACCATTTTCTCGCTGATGCGCTGAAGGAGCGGCACGACTTCTTCAAGGACGCGCACTTCACCAAGACTGTCGGCAAATGGACCGAGACTCGCGCCCGTTTTGCGACGGCCGAAGCAAAGCTGAGCAAAGCGATCGACCAGCAGACACTTGGCACAGAGCACGCTCTGGCAATGCTCGCCGACCATTCCGATGGTGCGCTGAACGGCGAGCGACGCAGCTTCGGCCGAACCATCTGCAAGGCCTACAGCCTGATGAGCAGCATTGCCCGGGCCGACCCCGACCGGGGCGCCGGTAAGGACGAGCTTTGGTTCACCCTTGGCGAAAGCTTGCCGGGGCCACACTCAACGCTCGTCGGCTTCAAGATCGATTGGGCTAGCATTGCGGCTGAAGCAGCAGGCCTGCACAAGGCAGAGACGGTTCAACCGGACTTCCTCGCTGCCATGCAGTCCTATATCGAGGCCTTCGCTATCTACGAACGCCCTCAGCGGCCGGGGGACAGCTACTTCCGCCGCCGGCCGACCGGGCAAGAGATGCAGGGCATAAGGCAAGCTGCCCTGGAGAAGCTCGATCATGCCGTCAACACCGCCGAGGGCGCCGGCGTACGGGAGCCGGTCTTCCGCTATATCCGCGCACGCCTTGCGCACGAAGCGGCCTTAGCGCAACCCGAGATCGATCGGGACAGCAAATTGGACGCAGCGGCACGCGACTGGACCACGCTGCGCACCTGGGCCGAAAGCGGCGCCGTCGCTATGACAGACTGGGAGCGTGCCCTGATCTATATCCTCTCCGCTGCGACGGAGGCGGCCCGTGAAGAGCAGGCTCAGCTCAGTCCCGGCGATCTCTTAAACAAGGGCCAGACGTTGCTGGAGAAGGTCGCCAGCGACGACTTCGAACCCAATGCGCCACACCAGGACATCAAAGCTTGGCGCAAAGTCACTGCAGCCATCGACTCGGAAGCGGCCCATGCCGAGCTGCCGGGCATCGACTTCGTGACGGTGGAGTAGAAGCAAGCCTCTTACTTCCAGACCTACACCGTGTAGCGGGCGACCGCCGTTTCGTCCCAATCCATGCCAAAGCCAGGGCCTTGAGGTTTGAGTGCACCCTTCTCGATAGACGGCGGGTCCCGTAGCACGGCGCTGGCGATATCGAGGTATTCCAGGAAATGGGCGGTGGGCGTAACGGCCAGGACATGGGCGCTCGCCTCTGGGAAGATGTGGCTGGATACCGGCAGCGAAGCGCCCTCTGCCTGTCCGGCAACGCTCAGCCAGCCGGTGACACCACCGATCTTCATGATATCAGGCATGGCAAAGTCGCTGGCGCCTGCGGCGATGGCGCGGGCAGCATCCTGCGGGAACCACCAGTTCTCTCCGGTTTGCACGGAGAGCGGACCAGCGGCGCGCACCGTTGCATGCCCGGACAGGTCCTCGGCCGGTACCGGCTCTTCAAGCCAAAGGACATCATATTCAGAGAGACGCTCGGCGCGGCGGATCGCTTCCGGCACCGTCAGCGACTGATTGTAGTCGACCATCAGGGCGGTCTTGTCGCCGATGATCTCTCTTACGCCGGCGACGGCGGCAAGGTCGTGCGCCAGGTCCCCAGTGCCGAGCTTGATCTTGATGGCGGTGAAGCCCTGTGCCAGCGAGCGCTCGAGATCACCTGCATCACGCAGCGGATCGACCACGCCATAGCTGTCATAGGCGACGAGCGGTGCCTCCTCGCCGCCCAACAAGCGGGCGACGGAAAGTACCTGCGCACGCGCCAGAGCATCCCATAACGCCATGTCGAGACCGGCGATCGCCATGCCGAGCACACCCTGGCGACCGAGCAGCCGAAAGGCGCTTTCAAAGTCGCGATACCTTGCCACAGGGGCGACAGTCTGGCCGCGCAGCCGCTCTGTCAGGTTCTGAATCATGGCAACCAGCGGACGGAGCGTGACTGGCGTATAGCCGAAAAGATAAGCTCGGCCAGTGACTCCTTGCTCCGTCTCCACATCGATCAGGATCAAGGGCGCCGAGGGCAGCGACCCGCTAGCTGTTGTGATTGGGCGCGTTAGTGGCGCATCAACCGCGCGGGCCCGCACCTCGGCGATGACAAGCGGCTCGGCTCCTGAGAGAAGCGGGGTACCGCCGTACGTGGACACGGAAGATTGGGCATCTGTCATGACCCAGCTCCATCGGCACTGCATTTGTTGTATTCGCCGCCCAGTTTGCGTGAAGCAGCAGAGGAATGACAGATAGCGGATGGAATGGCTGCTGTGCCGCTAGCTAGCAGCCATACAAAGCACGACCCGCTGCCGTGCGCAGGCCGCGGTGCGATGGGGATAGCAGGCTCGATAGTCGGGGTCGGCAAAGAGATCGATCAAGGTTTCACTATCCGGAAAGGAGCCGATAGCGATCAGATCCCAATCCTCCTCTTCGCCCAGGAACATCCCCTGATAGGGGCCGACGAAGACAAAGCTGCCGCCGACCCGCGCCATAGCCGGTATGCTGACCGACGAGTAGGCCTTGAAGGCGTCTTCTCCGGAAGTTGGTGTCGTGGATTGATCGTCCTGCTCCGCGGCACCGGAGGGATAGTGTGCCTCTTTGCGCAGTTTAAAGAAGTTGACCAGATTGAAGGGCCCGTCGGCGGGACGGTCTAGAACCTTGCGCCACTGCGCCGGTGTTGGGCAGGCTCCGTCGCTGCCGTCGCCGTACCATTCGGTGAGTTGAAAGATGCGTTGCTTGACGTCCATACAGAAACTCCATTCACTTGACACGTGTAAAGTAGAAGCGGCCTTTACACGTGTCAAGTGACACCAAGCCAAGCCCGACACGGGATCAGATTCTCGACAGCGCTTGGGACCTGATCGTGCGCCAAGGCGCAGAGGTCTCAATGGCCGATATCGCCAAAGCCGCGGGCGTGAGCCGCCAGGCGGTGTATCTCCATTTTGGCACCCGCGGCGGTATGCTGATGGCTCTGGTAAAACGTGCGGACCGTCGTTTCACCATTGAGGAAGACCTTTTTGCCTCCTTCAACGTTGCAGACGCCGAAGCTCGCCTAGAAGCCTCCCTCGACGTGTGGTTCGCATTCGTGCGCCGGATAGCCCCGGTGGCTCAGGAGCTCATCCGCCTGCGCGACACAGACCCGGACGCCTCGGCCGCTTGGGAGGACCGCATGGCGGTGTTGCGCTCTTGGCTCAGGGTTTTGGTTCAATCGCTAAAGACCGATGGTGCTTTGGCGCGAGGCTGGAGTGTCGAGACCGCAAGCGAATACCTTTGGGCTGCGTCGAGCGTGCAGTTCTGGGCACTCTTGGTGCGCGACTGCGGCTGGCAGGAAAGCCAAGCAGAGAAGACCATACAGCGCACCGTCTCAGCGGCAATTCTCAAGCGGTGAACTGCTGCAAGATCATGACCGGAGTGCCATAGGCTTACAGGGTTGGCACGTCCATCCGTCTGGTCATCCGAATCTGAAGGTCGAATTGGGGCTTATCCGGGCGTCTTATCGAGCCTTCGATCACTCCCTCCTTGAAGGTGCCTTCGATCGCCAGATCGAACTCCTCGTTGGCTTCGCCAAACATGGTGCGCGGCGGGCCGAAGTATTCGACCTTGAGCGTCGCCTCTATGGTCCCGTCCGACTGGCGGTATTGGCCATAGCAGTAGTGACGGTTGCCGCCGCCCAGGATCCGGCCCCGCTCCAAAACCAAAACGCCATGGTTCTCCCAGCCAAAGGGGCCGTAGATCTCGCTGGTCCAGATACCGTCGCTTGCCATGACGCTTCCTCGACTGCCGCAGAGCTTCCGCAACATCATACTCTATCAGCCGGCCCTAGGATTGCACACAAATAAGGGTTATTATCGGCGCGCATCTTCAGATGGATGGTGGGCGGCCGCAGGCTGTGGCGCGCATCGCAGAGGGAATGGGCGATGGCAAAGAAGGCGCATCCGAAAGACGCTGAGTTGACGATGGTCGACAGCGAGCCGCCGAAAGCTCAGCCGGCTGCCAAGGGCGGTGGAGGAAACGGCGCCGTACCTAAGCTCTCGACAAAGGTCTACGAGGCGGAACTGGCCAAGCTGCAGATCGAGCTGGTGAAGCTACAGGAGTGGATCAAAGCCAAGGGCCTGAAAGTCGTAGTGATCTTTGAAGGACGCGATGCCGCCGGCAAAGGCGGCGTCATCAAGCGGATCGCCGAGAGCCTGAACCCTCGGGTTTGCCGCATTGTCGCGCTGGGCACTCCAACCGAGCGCGAGAAGAGCCAATGGTACTTCCAGCGTTATGTGCCGAACCTTCCTGCAGCGGGTGAAATGGTCCTTTTTGACCGGTCTTGGTACAACCGCGCCGGCGTCGAACGTGTCATGGGCTTCTGCACCGAAGAGGAGTACCAGGAGTTCCTGCGCAGCTGCCCGGAGTTCGAGCGCATGCTGATCCGCTCCGGCATCATTCTGGTCAAGTACTGGTTCTCAGTCAGCGACGAGGAACAGGAGCGCCGCTTCCACAACCGCATTGATGACCCGGTCAAACGCTGGAAGCTCTCACCCATGGACCTGGAATCACGCAAGCGCTGGGTGGAGTACTCCAAGGCCAAGGACATGATGTTCGCCCATACAGACATCAAACAGGCGCCTTGGTACGTGGTGAATGCCGACAGCAAGAAGCGGGCACGGCTCAACTGCATCAAGCATCTCTTGAGCCTGATCCCCTATCAGGATCTGACGCCGAACCCCATCAAGCTTCCGCCGCGCCAAGATGCCGGCGGCTATGTGCGACCCCCCATGACCGACCAGACCTTCGTTCCGGAAGAGTACTGAGACCTAGAGCCCGAGACGACTCCATTGGGCTCGTTCCTCCAGCTTAGAAACTAGAGCATCGGCGAGGTCGCCACCGTCAATAGCCGGAGCATGGAGCGTTGGCGCACGCCCGCCAAAGCGCAACAAGCGGCGCCAACCACGGTCTGACTCGATGAGCCTCAGGTCCACATCCTCGCCATAGCGGCGACGCATCTCAGGGCGCAGATAGCCGA
This sequence comes from Rhodospirillales bacterium, assembly GCA_965247175.1. Lineage (GTDB taxonomy): Bacteria > Pseudomonadota > Alphaproteobacteria > Kiloniellales > DSM-21159 > JANQMX01. The sequence continues at coordinate 4,866,906 of OZ252006.1, read as the reverse complement.
TGCCGTCGATCAGGCCGAGCTCAAGCGCTCGCTTGCCGGTCCAGAACTCGCCGGTAAAGAGCGCCTCGGGCTCCGCCTTGAGGCGATCTCCCCGACGGGCTGAGACGAAGGCGTTGAAGGCTTCGTGGATATCGCTCTGCAGAGCCTTCAGCTTCGCGACATCGTCCTCCCGCTCATCCTCAAAGGGATCGAGAATGGCCTTCTTGTCACCGGAGGTGTGGACGCGCCGCTCGACACCCAAGCGCTTGATGAGGGCCGGGAATCCGAAGCCAGCGGAGATCACGCCGATGGAGCCGACGATGGAAGACTGATCGGCATAGATCTCATCCGCAGAACATGCCAGCCAGTAGCCGCCGGAGGCGGCTGCGTCCTCGCAGAACGCGATGACCGGCAACTCGTTCTCCTCGGCCAACTCGCGAATGCGCGCGGCAATCAGCGCCGATTGCACCGGGGAACCGCCCGGAGAATTGATGACCAGCGCCACTGCCTTCAGACGCGGCAGCTTGAACAGCGTTTCGATGTTGTCCGCCAAGCCGGCCAAGCTCAGGCCACGTGAGAACTGCCCAGCGCCACCGATAACGCCCGACAGTCGCAACACGCCGACCACCGGTCCGCCCTCCTTCACGAAGGGGAGCCATTTGAAGTATTTCCGCCATCCCATGGCGCGCTTGATAGAAGATGTCGGAGCGTCTGCCAATGGGCTGCTTAGCTCGTAAGCGGCAATGGCGCCCCTTCCTGCAGGATTGCCGCAGCCTCAGAGGAGTAGCTGCCGTCGCTATCGTGAAGCACCAGGCCGGGCAGCAGGTGGCTGCCTCCCTTCACGCCCTTTCGTCCGGACACGATGACGCGCTTTGCGGGGCGACCCGCTTTGGGCCAAAGCGGACAGATTGCCGCCTCACCGAAACCCTCGAGCGCGGCCAAGACATCACCGAGCGCGTCGGCCCGGTGTACCAAGGTCACGCGCCCCTTGTGCTTCAGCGCCATCCTGGCGCTTGCCAAGGCGGCCAGGAGACCCGCCTCGCAATCGAGGTTTGCTGCAGCCTTGATCGGATTGGGCGAAGGCCTGTGCCGGAGCGGATCATGAAAAGGTGGATTGATCGCAACCTGATCGAAGCAGCCATGCCAACGCTCGGGCAGCGCAACATAGTCGCCCTGCTCAACCGTGAAGCGATCGGCGAGGCCGTTTGCCAAGGCGTTCTCTCCGGCAAGCGTTGCCAGAGCCGGCTGCTGCTCGATGCCGACCACCTGCAACTCCGGCTGCCGAGCAAGCAAGCAGAGAGCCACCGCGCCGACACCACACCCGAGATCGAGCACCCGCTCTCCAGGCCTGAGCGGCAAAGCAGCGGCGAGAAGAACACTGTCCATTGCCACACGGTAGCCGGCCCGTGGCTGCCTGAGAAAAAGGCGGCCACTCAGGAGGCGGTCCTCTGTTACCTCCTCGGCATGCGCGTTGGCGCCTGTTTGTTCTGCTTGAGCTCCACTCACGTCGCCGCCTACCAAAAAGAGGGCTCGCTCAAGCTTTCGCCCGCGGCTTCCAGCAAGCTCTTGGCTGACTCGTAGTCTTCACTATCTACCATCAGCCGGCGGGGAATGGCGATGGCTGAGCCCTCCAATACCGAGGTATGGCCATCAAGCACCACAGATGGGATGTGGGAATCACTCAACAAAGCCTGCAGCCAAGACAGCCGCACAAGGTCGTTGGTTCGCAAGAGCTCTCTCATGATGCGCTCTTTGATCCGGCTCTTTCGTTTCACAACAGGTCAAAGGACATTTCGCCGCTGTTCCTTGACCGCCCGCTGCACCAACTTATGCTGCGATCAGGATAAAAAAGGTGCAAGTCCGGCTTTCGCTAGCAGGATTTAGGGCCGGAACAATGGCATTTCATCCGAAGGGAACGAAAGCGTGACTGCAGCGGCCGAGATCGGCGCGGCGCAAGAGGTCGACGGAAAGGCCGGCTTGGAACCCCTGACCGCCTACACTCAGGATGATTTGGCGCGCGTCAATCGCCTCATTGTCGAGTACATGCAGTCGCCAGTTGCGCTTATTCCACAGCTTGCGGGTCATATCGTCGCCGCCGGGGGCAAGCGGCTGCGTCCCATGCTGACCCTGGCATCGGCGCGCCTCTGCGGCTATCAGGGCGAGCGCCATGTCGGCCTCGCCGCCTGCGTGGAGTTCATCCATACCGCAACCTTGCTGCACGACGACGTGGTCGACGACAGCAAGCTGAGGCGCGGCATGGATACAGCCAATGCTCTCTTCGGCAACAAGGCCAGCGTTCTGGTCGGCGACTTCCTGTTCAGCCGCTCCTTCCAGCTGATGGTGGCTGACGGCTCGCTCGCCGTGCTGCGCGTTCTCTCTGATGCGTCGGCTACGATTGCCGAGGGTGAGGTGCTTCAGCTCATGACCAGCAACAACACAGCGACAACTGAAGCCGAGTACCTGGAGGTGGTAAGTGGTAAGACGGCGGCGCTTTTTGCCGCTGCCTGCGAGGTTGGCGCCTTGGTGGCCGACCGTCCGGAGAGCGAGTGCAGGGCCCTTTCCGAGTTCGGTATGTCGTTGGGAATCGCCTTCCAGTTGATCGACGATCTGCTGGACTATACGGCGGATGAGACCGTGCTGGGCAAAGCCATCGGCGATGACTTCCGGGAAGGCAAAATCACTCTGCCGATCGTTCTGGCGTTCGAGCGCGGCAATGAAGAAGAGCGCGCTTTCTGGCGCCGTTGCCTTGAGGACATGGAGCAGGATGACGGTGACCTGATCCGCGCCGTCGAATTGATGAAGGCCCACAGGGCGCTAGAAGATACCCGCGCTCGGGCCGAGGAGCACGGCCGCCGCGCCTTGGAGCGCCTTAACGGCTTCCCCGACGGCCCGGCCAAAAGCGCCCTCGCCGACACCTTGATCTTTAACTTAGGGCGTGAAGCCTAGCCGTTGGCGTCTGGCCGGAAAGGCAGCGCCATCGCCCTTTGGTTCTCGGGAAAAAGCTGGTCGGGGAGAGAGGATTCGAACCTCCGGCCCCTACGTCCCGAACGTAGTGCTCTACCAGGCTGAGCTACTCCCCGACAGCAGCGGCCGAACATCGTTCGGCCGAGCGGCAGGCTATACGCGCTTCGCCCGGTGATTTCAATCGCTCGATGACACAAGCATTTCTTTCTTCACTTGTATCCCCACTGACGCCAAGGTAGCTTTCCGGCGACTGTGGGGGAGGGCGCTAAAGCGTTCTTTTCCCGTCAGATCGCAACCAGAAATGGCCGCGCAAAAAAATATCAGGCGGCGATTCAGAACGGGAGGTCTAAAGGAAAATGAGAATCCGTTCCCTTCTTTTTAGCGCGGCCGCGGTAGCTCTGGCCGGCGCTTTTACCTTTTCGACCATGAGCGAAGCCATGGCCGATCGCCTCCGCTGGAAAATGGCCAGCGCGTTCCCAAGCAGCCTCGTTCAGCTCGGCAGCGGCGGTGTGCTTCTGTCAGAACGGCTTGAGAACATGTCCGGCGGTGAGATCGAGCTGAGATTCTTCGAGCCGAATGCGCTTGTGCCGCCGCTCGAGATGTTCGACGCCATCTCCGCCGGCTCACTTGATGCTGCCTGGTCCGTGCCGGGCTACTGGTTTGGCCGCGAGCCGTCCCTGGCTCTCTTCTCGGCCGTGCCCTTCGGCCCCCGTGCCGGCGAGTACCTGGCCTGGATGTATCACGGCGGCGGCCATGAGCTGATGGATGAGGTCTATGCCAAGCACAACATCAAGTCCTTGATCTGCGGCGTTATCGCGCCGGAGGCCTCGGGCTGGTTCCGTACCGAGATCAACTCTGTCCAGGACCTCGAAGGTCTGAAGATGCGGTTCTTCGGCCTCGGCGCCAAGGTGATGGAGAAAGTTGGCGTTTCGACCCAGCTGTTGGCCGGTGGCGACATCTATCCGGCTTTGGAGCGCGGCTCGATCGACGCCACCGAGTTCTCCATGCCGGCGATCGATCTCGACCTGGGCTTCTACCAGGTGGCCAAGCACTACTACTTCCCGGGCTGGCACCAGCAGTCGACGCTGTTCGAGCTGATGATCAATCTGGACAAGTGGAACGCGCTTGACGATCAGCAGAAGGCGATGATCGAGGCCGCTTGCCACGCCAATGTGGCCGCGATGTTCGCTGAAGGTGAGGCCATCCAGTTCGCAGCTATGCAGGAGTTGCAAGACAAGGGCGTGACCCTGCATCGCTGGCCGGAAGACGTCCTCGACACCCTGCGCGGTGCTTGGGGCGAGGTTGCCGACGAGCTGGCTGCGGAGGACGAGCACTTCCGGAAGTCATGGGACTCGCTGCAAGCTTTCCGGCGGAACTACGCCATCTGGAACGACCTCGGCTACTTGCAGTAAGCCACAGCGAGGCGAAGCCTCTTTGTAGGACAGCATAAGAAGGGTCGGAGCCTGCCGTAGTGCGGGCTCCGACCTTGCTTTCCCGTTTCGGCGCTTCTCCAAGCCAAACCAAGCCAGCTCTTCCGATAGGAAAGCCCATGCAGACGCTTGCCCGCCTCAGCGACGGCATCGACGTCCTCCTCACACGCATTGCCAAGATCGCGGCCTGGGCCGCGATAGCGCTCATGGCAGTGACCGTGTTCGACGTGGTGACCCGGCGCTTCTTCGTCCTTGGCTCGACGCGTTTGCAAGAGCTGCAGTGGCACTTCCACACCATCCTTTTCATGTTCCTGCTCGGTTACGCCTATCTGCGCGACGCGCACGTCCGCATCGACCTCGTGCGCGAGCGGCTTCCGGAACGGGTGCAGTGGTGGCTGGAGCTGATCGGCTGCCTCCTGTTCCTCATCCCCTATTCCCTGCTGATCGTTTACTTCAGCTACGACTTTTGGGAGCGCTCCTTCCTGGCCAATGAGGGCTCTTCGGCAGCCACCGGCCTGCCCTACCGCTGGATCATCAAGGCGGCCCTGCCGCTCGGCTTCACCCTGCTCGGCCTCGCCGGCCTTGCGGTGGCGCTTAGAAAGATCGTTGAGCTCTTCGGTCCGCCCGGCTTGCGCCAGAAGGTGCATGACATCGAGGACGAGGAGCGCGTTGACGAGTTCCACCCGACGATCGATCGGGGGGACAAGTAATGGAGTTCGCCGATTACCTACCGCTGATGATGTTCGGCGCCTTGGCGCTGCTGCTCTTCACCGGTTACCCGGTCGCCTTCATTCTCGGTGGCGTCGGCCTCGCCTTCGGCTTCATCGGCATGGCCTTTGGCGACTTCTATTTCTCCTTCATTCAGTTCTTCAATCTGGTGCCGCGGCTTTGGGGCGAGGGCGGCGGCGGTATCGCGGCGAACCTCATCCTCACCGCCATTCCCATGTTCATTTTCATGGGCACCATGCTGGAGAAGAGCGGCGTCGCCACCGACCTGCTGCGCTGCCTGCAGGTGCTGCTGCGCCGGGTGCCCGGCGGACTCGCCCTTTCGGTGACCATCCTCGGCACCGTCATGGCCGCGACAACCGGCATCATCGGCGCCTCTGTCGTGATGATGACGCTCTTGGCCCTGCCGGAGATGATGAAGCGCGGCTACAACATGCCGCTGGCCACAGGCACCATCGCCTCGTCCGGCACGCTCGGAATCCTCATTCCGCCCAGTATCATGCTGGTCATCATGGCCGACCTCTTGGCGCGGTCGGTCGGCAACCTCTTCTTTGCGGCGTTTTTCCCCGGCCTGATGCTGGCCGTCTTCTACATGGTCTACATCTTCGTGCTTTGCCGCCTGAAGCCGGAGTTGGCGCCACCCCTGCCCGATGACATGGGTCCGGGCAACTCCACGGAACTGGTGAAGATGGTGCTGAAAAGCTTCATACCGCCGGTCTTCCTGGTCTTCCTGGTTCTGGGCTCCATCCTGTTCGGCTGGGCAGCACCAACCGAGGCCGCAGGCGTCGGCGCCGCCGGCGCAACGTTGCTGGCCATCATGAACCGCAAGCTAACCTGGAGCGTGCTGAAGGAGGTGATCGAGCGCTCGGCGCTGACGAATGCCATGATCTTCGGCATCTTCATCGGTGCCAGCTGCTTCTCCTACGTCTTCCGCAGCTTGGGCGGAGACGACCTGGTGATCGACCTGGTGGAGTCGCTGGGCTTCGGCTCCTGGGGCCTGCTCATTCTCTTGATGGGCATCGTCTTCCTACTCGGCTTTTTCTTCGACTGGCTGGAGATCACGCTGATCGTCCTGCCCGTCTTCGCACCGATCGTCGCGCTTCTGGATTTCGGCGACCACGTCACGGGAACCGATGTGATCTACTGGTTCGCCATCCTGATGGCAGTGAACCTGCAGACATCGTTCCTGACACCGCCCTTCGGCTTCGCGCTCTTCTATATGAAGGGCGCGGCACCGCCCGGAGTCGGCATCAACCAGATCTACAAGGGCATCATCCCCTTCGTGATCCTGCAGCTGATCGGGCTGGGACTGGTCATGGCCTTCCCCGACATCGCACTATGGCTGCCGCGGGAGTTCCTGGATTAGCGAATTAGCTTGGCTGGCGGCCGAAAGCCGCCGGCTTAACTCCGGGATCTAAGCCGCGAAGGTCTGGAGCTTTTCGCAGAGGTAGCTGACGTCGGCTTCGGGGAGAACTTCTTCGCCCGCGTCAAAGCCCGTCAGCATGCGTTCGATGACACGTTCGACGAAACGCTGGCGATCATTGCGACCGGCATCGTAGTCGGTCTCCTTCAGCACCGCGAGCGCGGCGCGGATGGCCGGTAGATAATGTTTTGGCCAGCTTGCCCGTTGGCACACGGCCTCGAGGCCACGGCCACCGGCGTCGTGAATCAGAATGCGGGCATTTTGCAACGGCACCTTTGCGCGCAGAGCCGTCGCCACCTCGAACAGCAGCAGGTCGCCCGTGCAAAGCGCGCGCAGAATGAGCGAAGGGGTCATGCGGCCGCTGTTGAGCAGGTCCTGAGCCAGTTGCTCGGTCTCTTCCACCGTGTTGTGACCAATGACCTCCACAGTGGCCCGCTCGCGGATCTGCGAGACCAGGGTACTCAGGCCGTCGACGGGGAAGTCGTGGCGGGTACGCAGGTAACCTTCCAGCTTGTCCGTGAAGGCCGCAACCAGCTTCTCCTTCACCGTTGCCGGCAAGTCGACACGACGGCAGAGAGACTCATCGACCAGCGCGCTTCCGTTGTAGTTGGTCATGACTCGTTCGAAAGACTGCTCACTGATCTCCGCGCCCTCGTTGGCGACCAGCTTGGCCACAGCTGTCTCGTTACCGCACTCAACGATGGCATCAGACACAGCTTCGGAGACGTGACGTCGCTCGGCGATAGCGGTTTGCTTTGCGGCACTGTCGGACTTGACGAGAGCGATCAGATCTTCGTCGGTCAGCACGTCAGTCACGGTCAGAAACGGTAGCGCGACCTGTTCCACGTCCTGCGCTAAGAGCAGCGCGGTCTCACGCGGCAAATCAGGGGCCGACATCAGCGACTGCGCCAAAGCAGCCCGGACGGCAATCTCCGTATCGCGTGCAAGGCTGCTGAAGATGTCCTGTGCGATGCTGCTTTCCTCATCGCTCAGCAATCCGGCGGCATAGGCATCGGCAACCTTCGAGGCCGTTCCCGCTCGAACGTCCGTCCTAGGCTCTTGCAATAGCCGTTCCACATCGCGTGCGGAGAGCGTTTGTGCCATGGTCACGCTTACCTTCTCTTGCCCGAGTAACTCAAATGCCAAAGGGGGCTAGCCTGCGCCCAGGCGCATGCCTGTGCCGTAGAAAGGCTAAACGGAGTTACTTAAGCTGGACTTAACGAAAAATTGTCGAAAGCTGTCTGGATCTCGGATTGCTGGGGGCCAATAGTACGAGGGACTGTACGTAAACCGGAGCTTGATGATGACCGTCAGGTCGCTCTTTCTCGTCGCACTGGCTGCGGCATTTGCATTTGCCGCGGCGCCCATCAAGGCGGAAGAGCTTTCAGCCCCCGAGGCCTACGCCCGGGCCAGCACCGGTGAGATCACCTTGATCGACGTAAGGCGCCCAAGCGAATGGCGCCAAACCGGGTTGCCGGCCCATGGCGAGGCGATCACCATCCACGACCCTGAGGGCCTCCCGGCATTCGTCAGGAAAATCGCGGCGTTGCTCGACAACGACCCAGCCCGCCCCGTAGCGCTGATCTGTGCCAGTGGCGTGCGCTCGAGTTACGCCGAAAAGTTGCTGGAGCAAGCGGGCTTCACCGCAGTCTACAACGTCACCGAAGGCATGATGGGCGGGCGCGCCGGCCCTGGCTGGCTGAAACGCGACCTGCCCACCGCTGTCGTCAACTGACGGGCAATCCCAAAAAATCGGGCCGTGCAGCCCAGTCAGCCTAAACCCTGGCACCAACGCCGAGAGAACTCGCCTTCGCCACCCATATCCCCCTCGTGAAACGCGCCGACACCTTTGCCAGCAAGGAAACTCAAGGCGCTACGCATGTATCTCAGCAGCGAATTGCGCGTAAACTGACACGAACCTTCGCCCGGTCGCGGCCATGGCCCTAACGGTTTCGCCGCAACGGACAACTGCCATGCCCTTCGCAAGGCCATTGCAAAGGCCCGGGGTGGCAAGGCAGTTTCGTCGATTAAGTGTTTTGGCTCGGCGGGCCGTACTAGCTTGCCTTTGTTAGGGTCCCTGCCCAATGGTCTCGCGGATACCTGATCGTAAAGCGCGTGACTGGCATGCCTCCATGTCGGTGGCGCTCGGCCTTGGCCTAGGCTTCTTCGTGCTGGCCGCGGTCGTCGGCGTCCTCGCCGTCGGCTTGATCGTCGGCTATCAGAACACCGTCGACCTCCTGCGCCAGAAGGCCGAGTTGATTGTCTCCTCCCAACGCGAGCAGACCCTCCGCTTTCTGGAGGCCGCCGAGGAGCAAGTCGATTTCATCGCCACCCAGATCGACAATGAGGAGGTCGAGCCCGGGCGGTCGAACGATTTCATCAGCCTCTTGATGGGCGCGGTCGCAGCCACGCCTCAGATCATCCGGATACAGTACATCGACCGCGAAGGCCGGCTCAGCGGCGTGGAGCGTCAGTTTGAGGAGCAGCTCCCCATCTTCCAAGCCGTCGGTGACGACACGGACTTGCGGCGACTGATCGAGCAAACATCCAGCGGCGGCGAGCCCTTCTGGGGGGCCCTGCTGTGGCGTCAGGAGTACGCGCAGGCGGTGCTCAACTATCAGCGGCCTGTGTTCCGCGACGGTCAGTACGCTGGCATGATCTCCGCCTGGATATCGACCAACCAGCTGTCGGAGTTCCTCTCCGAACTGGAGTCGGAGTTCGGTGCCAACGCTTTCTTGTTGCATGGGCGCGACCAGATACTGGCGCACCCGCTGATGGCCTTCGGCTATGCCGGTCTCAACCGAGCCATGCCGCTGCCCAATCAAGCGACCTATGCCGACCCGGTCATCTCCGCCATGTGGAGGGAGCACGAAGGCCGCTCGTTCGCCAGCTGGTTTCTAACCGGCCCCGGTGTGCGGCTCGTCAATTTCGGCGATCTGGAGTATGTGATCCTCTTCGACGAACTCTCGGGCTACTCGGAAGAGCCTTGGCTCGTCGCCACCTATTTCGAAGCGCACAATATGGCCTCGGAAGCCAAGCGGCTGAGATGGGCGATCATCATCTGCTTTGCGATGGCCGTGCTCTCCGCATCGGTCGCTGCCTACATCGGTCACCGGGTCTCCCAGCCGGCGCGGCGCCTAGCCGAGGGCGCTGTGAAAGTTCACGACCTCGACCTTGCCAACGTGGAACGCATTCCACGGAGCTTCTTCAGTGAGCTCGACAATGCTGCGCAGTCCTTCAACTTCATGCTGGATGGTCTGCGCTGGTTTGAGCGCTACGTTCCCAAAGGTCTGGTACGACGCCTGATGAAGACCAATCCGGAGGGGGATATTCAATCGTCCTTCCGAGAGGTGGCCATCATGTTTGCCGACATCGTCGGCTACACCACGCTCTCCGAGAACCTGTCGGCGACGTCCACCGCCAAGTTCTTGAACGACCACTTCGCCATCGTCGCACACTGCGTCGAGGAGGAAGGCGGAACCGTCGACAAGTTCATCGGCGACAGCGTGATGGCGATTTGGGGCGCACCGGAAACCCAGGACGATCTCGCCGACCGTGCTTGCCGCTGTGCTCTGGCCATCCGCCATGCCCTTGAGGAGGAGAACGCACGGCGACGGGCAAACGACAGCGAGGCGCCTGAGGTGCGCTTGCGTATCGGTGTGCACATTGGCCGGGTCGTGGTCGGTAACATCGGTAGCGTCGGGCGCGTCAACTACACCGTGGTCGGCGACGCCGTGAACGTCGCCCAGCGGCTCGAGGAGGCCGGCAAGACTCTGCACAAAGGCGAAGGCGAAACGACGATCCTGCTGTCGGCCGCCGTCAAGAAGAGCCTGACCGGACCGTTCGATCTCGTCCCACTCGGTCCGCAGAGCCTGCGCGGCCGCGCGGAGCAGGTCGAAGTCTATTGCCTGCGTGGCGCCGAGCCGGCGATACCGACGGTCGATATCAGCCCAACGGCTTCAGAATGTCGCTGAACTGCGGGTAGCTTGCGAGGCGATTGAGCAGCGCCCAGGCATAGGTCTGGCTGGCGTCGCTCGGATCGGGGATGCGATCAGCAGGCGCCAGAGAAGCACCGAGGCTCGGCTCAACGAAAAAACCGATGGACTGGCGCGCTTTGCCGAGCTCAAGTACCCGGTGGGGCGTGGGCACCACCCGGCCACCGGTTAGCGTGCGCATGATCTCCCCGAAGTGCACGGAGACCGCGTTGGCGCTCGCCGGAATGTCGTACCATCGGCCATCGGGCGCCTCGGCCTGCAAGCCCGGATTGCGTTGCCAGAGCAGCGAGAGCCCGGACTGGTCTGTGTGGCGGCGAGCGGCTAGGCGTGGCCCACCCTCTTCCTCGTCGGGCGTATGGTCTACCAGGTCCGTACCGGCCGGCGGCACCGGATAGTTGAGCAGACGTAGAGTGGAGTTCCCACCTTCGAAGCGCGCTGCAACGGTTGTCTCGTCGAAGCCGGCTGAGCGGCCGAGAGAAGCAATCAAGGCGAGGCCCAGCCGGTTCAGATCGTCGTAGAAGGCGCGGACCTGGTCCGGCCAGTCTGACAGGGCCTCATCCTCCGGCCAGGGAGTGCGCTCGGTCAGATAGCCGATGCCGGGCAGGTCTGGCCCATCCTTGGGCGCCTCGGGTCCGACGTCATAGTACTCGTTGTGCGCCCAACCGCCATCCAGGGTCGCACGATAACCGCGATAGCGATTGGCATTGTCCGGCGTCATATCCTGGGTGCCGACGGCGCGACGCGCGGCCATCGGGAGATCGAAGAAGGCGAGCGCCGCCTGGGCGCCAGCATCGATGCGGTCTGCACCCGGGTAGCCGGTGACCACGAAGGCGCCGGTCGCGCGCGCCGCTTGCCAGATCTGCCGGTCGACAGCCTCTCGCTCTGCCGGCGTGCCGTCGAACAGCACTCCAATCTCGACTGTCTCAACCTGCGGCATGGCTGGTACTCCTTCCCGCGCGCTGCAAGTGATACATCCGATGCTAGTTCTCCACCGCCTCGGCAATCTGCAGGAAGGCGAAGGGCGGGATGAGATCAAGCTGGCGCGCCACCTCCATGTTGACGACATAGGCAAAGTCGGTCGCCCGCACGACAGGCAGGTCGCCCGGAGTAGCACCGTCGCGCAGAATCTTCAGCGCCTGCTGAGCGGCAAGCTGCCCGACGTCGTAGTAGCGCGCAGCGATCGACAGCAGAGCTTGCCGCTCGCGCACCAAGCTCTCATAGGGGCTGACGATGGCAATGCCGTTCTCGACCGCCGACTTCGTGTAGAGCTCGCCGTTGAGCCTCAGGAAAGAACTCGAGCCAAGATACACCCAGCGCACGCCCTGCGCTTTCAGCTCCGCCATTCGTATCGGAATGGTCGCCGGGTCCGGTGCGCCGGGATTGCCCGGGTCGAGCTCAATGGCAACCAGCTCGACGCCGAGGCCGGGGACCAGCGCTTCCAGCTCTTCCTTCTTGATCACCGAGTTGCGCTCGTTCGCATTATAGAGCAGGCCCAATTTGCTGAAGCTCGGATCGTACTGGCGGATGACCTCGACATTCACCGCCTCAGGCACGCGGTTGAACGTGCCGGCGACAAAGGGGCGTCCACTCGTCTCGAAGCTCTCCGCAATGCGAGTGCCGAAAGGATCAGCCACGACCGTGAAGACGACCGGTGTCTCCTGCAGGAAGCGCGAGTCGTCGATATCGTCGAGCGTGCCGATGACCCCGAGCGTCACGCTGGTGCCGAAGGTCAGGACCAAGTCGGGCTTCAGGGCCCGCGCTTCCTCGACCACCTCGGGAAGCTGCGATTTGTCCTGCTCGATATCGCGGATGACGACCTCGGCATCGAGGTCGCTGGAGGCAATGGCATCTTTGAAGCCCTGGCAGAGATACTCGCAGCCTTCATAGAAGACCCCGTAGATGGTCTTCTTCTCGCCTGCCTGGGCCGCCGAAAGACAGATGAACGCAAGGATACAGAGGGCGAAAAGACCACGCAGGATTATCATTCTTTCATTGTCTCCCCGAGCGAAACGCCACGCAGACGCAAGCCTAGTACAGCCCGGGGTCCTTTGCAGCCGTCTTTACCGTACGGCTCCCAGCACTGGGCCTCTGGAGAGGAAAGCTGTGGCGAACAGCGCTAACCCGACCAAAGTCCAGGCCGCAACGGCGCCGGTGGCAGCGGTGTAACCGACCGCACCCGCCAGCCAGGCAATGAGAACCAGACCAAGCACACTGCCCACGCGTTCGAGCGTTCGCAGCGACCCGAGCACGACGACCGTCCCCGCCTCGGGCAGCTCGCGCTCGGCAATCGTCATAGCAAGAGAGACTTGAGCGCCGCGCACGAAACCATGGCCAACGCCGGCGAGCAGGACAGCGACGACCATCACCCACTCACCCGGCCAGACAGCGAAAGCGAGCAGCCCAGCTCCGGCGAGCGCCGCTCCCGCCATGGCGATGTGACTGACCGCGACCCCGGCCTCAGCAAGGCGTCCGCCAAGCGGCCCGAACAGAATGACGCCGAGGAAGTAGAGCATCAGAGTGCGCCCGATATCGGCGGTCGAAGCCCCGAGGGCGTCAAGGGTGAGTGCCACGAGATAGGAGATAAAGGCCTGGAGTAAAACATTGGCTGGCACCGCGAGACCGAAGACCAGCGCTGCGAAACGCCAATTGTGAATGGGTGCGAGCATGGCACCGAGACTGAGCCTCTCACTCTCCTCAACGCCCTTGCCAACACCTGGCGCGATCAGCCAAGCGCTGAGCAGCGCTGACACGGCGATCATGCCGGCGCTCAAGAGGAAGACGTTATCCTGACCGAGCCGGTCGGCAAGCACACCACCAAGGGCGACGCCCGCGAAGATGCCGCCGAAGAGAACCAGGGTGAAGGTACCGAGTGTACGGTCCCGTGACTCCGGAGCAGCGGTGTCGAGCACATAGTCCTGACAGGCCAGCGACACGAGGGCATAGCCGATGCCAGTAACGCTGCGCCAAAGGATGACCTCCTGAGCCGTCTCCGCGAGATAGAGCCCGATATGGGCACCGATCATCGGCAGTGCGGCGGCGAGAAAAAGCGCCCGGACGCCATAGCGCCTGGTGAGCGCGCGGGCAAAGGGCGAGGCGATGACGATTGCAACAAGATAGCCGGCGACTGGCAGAGAGATCAGCACGCTGACGTCCAACCAGGGCCAGAGGTTCTCGGCCGCGCGGGTGTAGATCGGCAGGAAGGCGAGTGGCAATTCGTCCGCCGCAGCGAAGAGAAAGAGCGCCAAACGAATATCGGTGAAGTAGGAAAGACGCAGCGGCGTCGGACCACCATCGCCAGCGCTTTGCCGACGTGTGGCGGCATGAAACGCCTCGGCGCGCCGATTCAACATGCGTGTCAGGCTGGCAATTGCATCGCCAGTGGTGGCCACCGCCGTCTTCGAGAAATCGCCAAGAGCCTGCATGGCTGCAAGGCGCTGAAGCCTATCGAGCCGCTGGGTGATAGAGCGACTGGTCAACAGCACCATCACCTCGAAGGCGATGAGGACAGTCACCAGGATAACGACGCTGATGTCGAGGAAGACATCCTGGAATCGCTTGGAAATGAAGGCTGGATCGATATCGATCACCACATAGGCGATCTCCTCCCCATCATGGACGATGGGATGGCTGCGAACGTCCTTGCGCTCGCGCGGCGGTGCAAGATAGGGATCGATACGCTCGCCGGCTTCCAGCACGATGCGACCGGTCGCGACGGCGATGTAGGCCACTTCAGGCAGATTGCTAAGCATGGCCCCGAAGTAATCCTCGGCACCGACCAGCCTATCGAGCGGCGCCCCTGCGGCCACAGCGCGCTGCACGTTCTCGCTGACAATGACACCGACCAGGTTGGTGCGCGCCGCCAACTCCGGCTCGATGGCCCTGTTAACATCGCGCAAGACGATGACGCCGAGAATGATAGCCGAGGCTGTGATGACGATCGCGGCCGGCGGCGCGAGCCGCGCGACGATCACCTGTGCGAGGGAGCGCCGGGCTTGGGCGCGAGGCGGCGTCGCAACGGTCGCAGCCTCCTTCTCCGGTGCCCTCTCAATCCCGCTTCCGCGGCCTGCAGCGGCGCTCCCCTGCTCCACTGCCGTCGCAGCACGATACTGCCGCGTGGCGGCCAGAAGATTCTCGTCCAGGCGCGCAATCTCGGCGCCGAGTAACCCCCCAAGCGGCTTGCTCGGCTGCGCAGCAGGATTTTGGGATGCCGCGCCAATGTCGGATGCGGCCTCCGCTCGCGCCATGGCCTCGACGCGGGCGAGCGCTCGCTTTGGCGTGGCGAGAAGAACGCGGAGGATGAGAAAGGCAGCGGCTGAAAAGGCGAGCCACAGGATGAGCGCATTCTGAATCGTAGCCCGGCGAACTGACGACGAAGCTTCCGCCAGGCGATCCTTCGGGTAAGCTACGACAACTGCGCCGGCAACCGTGCCGGTTGGACCGACTATCTTGTAGCCGCTGAGGATCTCTGTCTCCGTCTCGACGTTCCACGTCTCACCCTCGGAGAGTTGCATCTGGCGCAGGATCTCGCGCGAGACGCTCTGGGCACGCGGCTCCTCGCTACTATGGACGACGATACCCGACGGATTGAAGGTCTGGACCGCGCGAATCTCGTTGTCCATGTCCACGGCGCGAGCAACGATGGCGTCGCCATTGCGGATCATCGAGATCGGCAAACCGAGGCTAAGGATGGGCTTGTAGGACGAGGCCGTGGTCTGTGCGATCACCGCCATGCGCTGGCGCAACAAGTCGGCAAAGATCGCATCATGTTGCAGAACGGCGAGCAGGCTAAGGACTGCCTGCACGATGCCGATTACGACCGTGAAGGTGAGCCAGCTGCGAAAGAACATGAGCCCCCGAGCCTGCTTTCTTGTTATCCGGACAGGCTAGGAGCTTTCGCGGCAGCATAGAAGCCCAAGTCGACAAAAAAGAGGCCTGCCGACCCGGCAAGGAGACGCCTCTTCCTACGTGCGGCGGAAGATGACCGCCTCGATCTCGGGCTTGATCTCGTAGAGGCCGAGCACCGAGCCTTGCATCCGAACTAGGGCGGCGACGGCATCCAAGGTCGGCGTCGGGATGTCGAGACGGCGCGCCAGCTCCAGCACCGTGGAGGTCAGCGCATCAAGCTCCATGGGTCGGCCGCGTTCCACATCCTGTCGGGTCGAGGGCTTGTGCCCGACTATCTCGGCCCCGCCGTCGATGCGCTTCTCTACATCGACGGCGAAACGCGCGCCGACCGCCTCCCCCACCGTCTTGCACTCGACCATGATGCGGCGGACAACGTCGCGGCAAGCCTCGTTATTGCCGATGAGATCCAGGCTGGCTCCGGTCAGCGCCGAGACTGGGTTGAAGGAGCAGTTGCCCCAAAGCTTGATCCAGATCTCGTCGCGCAGGCGCGCTTTGCGCGGCGCCTTCAGGCCACCCGCGATCATCAGCTTTGAAAGGGTCTCAACCCGCTCGCTGCTGCTGCCGTCCGGCTCGCCGAGAGTGAAGCGGTTGCCGCTCTTGTGCTCGACGACTCCCGGCTCCGGCACCTCGCAAGCGGGATAGACGACGCAGCCTATGGCGCGCTCCGGCCCGAAGGTCTTCCACTGGATGCCGCCCGGATCGACCGTCTCCAGCCAAGTGTCATCGAGAACGGTCCCAGTATCCGCCCTATAGAAGTACCACCAGGGAATGCCGTTCACCGCTGGCACGATGGACGTGTGGTTGCCCATCAGTGGGGCAAAGCGGTCGACAACGGCGGGGACCGAATGGGCCTTGAGGCCGATGATGACGTAGTCCTGTGGACCGAGGTCGGCCGGATCGTCGCTGGCCTCGACCTCGAAGGTCTCCCGCGCACCATCCCTATCCAGGATGAGTCCCCTCTCGCGGATTGCCGCAAGATGAGGGCCACGGGCGACCAACGAAACTTCGGCGCCGCCCTTGACCAGGGCTGCCGCCATGTAACCGCCGATGGCACCAGCGCCAAAGACGCAAACCTTGGTCACGCCGCTTCTCCCAACCCGAGCTTCTCGGCCAAGCCGATACGCTGCAGCTTGCCGGTCGCGCCCTTAGGTATCTCATCGAGGAAGACGAAGCTCTTGGGGATCTTGAATGGGGCTAGCCGGTCCTTGGCGAAGTCCTTCAAATCCTTCTCCGAGACCGTCTGCCCCTCGGCCAGCACGACGGCTGCAGCAACCTCCTCGCCCAGCATTTTGTGCGGCATGGCAAAGGTGACGAACTGCTGCACGGCGGGATGGTCCATAAAGACGTCGTCGACCTCCAGGGGTGAGACCTTCTCACCGCCGCGGTTGATAATCTCCTTGATGCGGCCGGTGATCTTCAGATAGCCGTCCTCGTCGAGGTAGCCTTCGTCGCCGGTGCGGAACCAGCCGTCGGTGAAGCTCTCGGCGTTGGCCTTGGGATTGTTCTCGTAGCCGGGGGTGACGTTGGCGCCTTTGATGCAAACTTCGCCGACCCGGCCTTGCGGCACAGCCGCACCCTCCTGCGTCAGGATTCGAATCTCTGGACCGGCCGGCAAGCCAACGAAGCCCGGCTTCTGGGCGCTCGGCGGCAGTGGATTGGAGGCCATCTGGTGGGTGGCTTCGGTCATGCCGTAGGCCTCGATGACCGGGCAGTGGAAGGTCTCGCCCAACTCGTGAAAGACGGCAGGCGGCAGCGATGCGGAAGAGGAACGCACAAAGCGGAAATTGAGCTTGGAGACCGCCTCCGGGTTCCGCTTGGCCCGAAGCAGAATCGCCTGATGCATGGTGGGAACGCCGGAATACCATGTCGGCTTCTCGGCCAAGGCAAGATCGAAGAACTTGAGCGCGTTGAAGCCCGGAGTGCAGCAAACCGAAGCTCCAGCTTTCATTGAGGCCAGCACCACAGCGATGAGGCCGTGTATGTGAAAGAGCGGCATGATGTTGAGGCAGTGGTCAGCCGGCGTCAGCTTCAAGGTCTCGGCAATACTGCTGGCTGATGCGATGAGATTGGCTTGAGTCAGCGGGACCACCTTGGGCCGCGACGTGGTACCGGAGGTATGCAGCACGAGCGCCTCATCGTCGGGCGCCGGCGCACTGTCGCCGGCCTCTTCGTCCCACAGGGAGAAGGCACCGGCCGCTGCACCTTCGGCGACCCGCAGCTCGGCAACCGGTATAGATAGCGCCTCGGCAGCGGCTCGCACCGGGTTATCGCTGTCCGGCGCAACCAAGACCAGTTTCGGCTTCAGATCTTCCAGATAGAAGGCGTACTCCGACTGCTTGTAAGCCGGGTTGAGGGGCGCCGCCGAGAGACCGGAGGCGACGGCCAGAAAGGCGCTCGCCATCTCCGGGCCGTTCGGGAGAACGATGGCTACCCGGTCCCCTGCTCCAATGCCGCGGGCGGCGAGCTGCCGGCGGATGGCCGCGCAGTGCGCCCACAAGGCGCCATATGTCATGTCCGACCGACCCGGTGCAGTCAGCGCGATGGCAGCCTCGGCACCGGTGCTCAGCAAAGTCTGGACAAGCGTGGTTGTCGGCATGGGCTGCACCCCTCCCTAATTCTCAGCCAGATGTAGGCCAAATACGCCGACAGCCCAAGTCACCACGGAGCGCGCTTTGAGCGACCGGGATTCAAGCACCCAAAGCTCTAGCGACCTGCTCAGCTTGATGCTCGATGTCGATGTCGACGAAAGAGGTGACCTCGAGCTTGCGGTCCTCGTAAACGTCCTTGGGGCTGTGCTCTCGTTGCCAGTCGACAACACAGGCATCACGCTCGCGAATGAGCTGCTCGACCTGCGGACGGAAGAGCTGCAGCATTGCCGTCACCCAGCGGTTGGCCGGCCATGAGGGTCGGGCGTGACCGATCTGGAAGCAGTCGAGCATGCGGATGACGTCCTGCGCCACATACCAGGTCTCACCCGTGACCCAGCGATTGACCGTGAAAAGGCGGATCGGGAAGCCCTTAGCATCCATGGCGATGGCAATGAGATGCGATAGAGCGTCATTGTCGCTTTCATCCGGGAGATCGGCCTTGGGAACTGGCGCCGGGCGAATGTCGAGCGGCATGCCTTTGGGCCGCAAGAAGGTGTGGAAGTGCCCGTGCTCGCCTTCGAAGCGCTCCTCGGGCGGGTGCGCATGATAGTAGTACTGTGCGTGCGTTTCGGCGTCGTAGACGTCACCCTTCGGATAGTGGTCCCATTCATAGAATGTACCGCCCCCGCGCAGCAGCTCGCCGACCACGTTGTCACCAGTCTTTTCCAGAACGCGGTGAATGGTAATCACCTCGTCGGCTGCGGCCTGCATCGCCTTGAGCCGCTCAGCCGGAAGGTTGGAGAAGGCAACGGCTCCAGCAGGCAAGCACTTGGCAGTCCGGGTTCTCATGCTCATGGTGTGGAAACATACCCCGTTGCGCGGTCCAGCCCGATGACAAGGCCGTGACGGGCGCTTGAGCCCCAAAGCGAGCTCAATTCTCGCGCAACAGGCGATTTCCCACAAGAATATGTTCCATTTGGCCCGACGGCCCGATGCCTTCCCTTGTGCCGAGCCGATCGCGTTGCAAAAGCCAACGGCCGCTCTATCTTGGCGGCCTTGCAAGGCGGCTCCGCCTGCAACACCCGTCCCTGCAGAGCCTTCCCAGGAAACTCATATGGACTTGAAAGATCACATTCGCAGCGTGCCGGATTTCCCTAAGCCAGGCATTCTCTTCTATGACATTTCGACGTTGCTGATTCATCCCGTGGCCTGGCACACGACGGTGGAGCGGCTTGCGGCTGCCGTGCGGAGCTATGAGCCCGACCTTCTGGTCGGCATCGAGTCGCGTGGATTCCTGACCGCGGCTCCCTTGGCGCTGCACATGGGATTGGGCTTTGCCATGGTGCGCAAGGCCGGCAAGCTGCCGGGCGAAGTGGTGAGCTACAACTACGACCTCGAGTACGGCACCGACCAGATCGAGATCCAGACAGATGCGATCCAGCCAGGCCAACGCGTTGCCATCATGGACGACCTGCTGGCCACTGGCGGCACCCTGGCTGCGACCAGCGACCTCGTCCGTCAGCGCGGCGGCGAGGTGGTTTGCTGCGCCTGCATCATCGAGCTGACTTTCCTCAAGGGCCGCGACCGTATCGACGTTCCCGTCGAGACGCTGGTGCAGTACGACGTCGGTTAGGACTCATGCCGAAGAAGTAATCTACTTCCGCTTGGCCCCCACGTTTCACAGCAATTGTGATGTCTCGTGCGTAAGTCTGGTTGTCTTACTGCTTGACGCTGAAACTCAGGCAGCCATAGGCTTCAATCCATCCAGAGCGGCGCACGAGTGGGCGCTCGCCCTGACCAAAAGAGGTCTCACAGTGTCGTACAGGACAATCGTCGTCGTTAGGAACGGGCGCATGGAGCGGTAACGGCTTCCAGACCGTTGCCCCTTGCGCCCCCGGAGCCCTCCCGGGGGCTTTTTTTGTGCCTGCTCGCCGCCGGACCGCCCGGCAGAAAGGACCGCATGCTCTTCGCCGCCACGTCACCGCCGAGACTTGTAACGCTTATCCTGCTGACCGGCGTCTCGGTCCTGTCGCTCAACATGTTCCTGCCCTCCCTCAACAACATGGCGGCGGACTTCCAGGTCGACTACGCCCTGATCAGCCTGTCAATCGCCGGCTATCTGGGTGTCACAGCCGTGCTGCAACTGATCATGGGGCCGCTGTCCGATCTCTTCGGACGGCGGCCTGTGCAACTGACCGCTGTCCTTATGTTCGCCCTGGCCTCGGCGGTCTGTGCCGTCACGGACGATATCGCCACCTTTCTGGTCTTCCGCGTTTGCCAGGGTGCAATCATCTCCGGCTGGGTGATCGCGCTTGCCGTTGTGCGCGACACCCGGCCGCCTAAGGAAGCGGCCAGCCTGATCGGCTACATCTCCATGGCCATGGCAGTTTCGCCAATGCTGGGTCCGATGCTCGGCGGCCTGTTGGACGCGACTTTCGGATGGCGCGCCAGCTTCTGGGTCTATGTCGGGCTCGGCTTCGCCCTCTTCGCCATCTGCTGGGTGGACCTGGGCGAAACCAACAGGAACCGCTCGGACACCTTCGCCGAGCAGCTCAAGAGTTATCCCGACCTGCTCGGCTCGCAGCGCTTCTGGGGCTACGCGCTCTGCATGGGCTTTTCTGTCGGCACCTTCTATAGCTTTCTGGCCGGCGCGCCCCTGGTTGCCACCCAACTCTACGGCCTTTCCACAGAGGTGCTGGGCGTCGCCATGGGCAGTATCACCGCAGGTTTCATGTTCGGCAGTTTCCTCTCCGGGCGATTCGCCAGCCGCTACGCCTTGACCACCATGATGCTAACCGGCCGCCTGGTCGCTTGTGGCGGCGTTGCCACTGGGCTCGTGATCGTGTCGAACGGCGCCGAGCACATCGGCTGGCTGATCGGTGCCGCGATCTGCGCCGGTCTTGGCAACGGACTGACCACGCCCAGCGCCAGCGCAGGCGCGCTTTCGGTCCGCTCCGACTTGGCCGGCAGTGCCTCGGGCCTCGTCGGCGCCTTGACCGTGGCGACAGGCGCCGTGCTGACCCCGATCACCGCCCGGCTGGTAGACACGGAGAACGGCGCAGCAGTCCTGCTGTCGATCATGCTCGCCGCCGCGCTCACATCACTCCTCGCCGCCTTGATCGTTCTAAGGAGCGAACGACACGCACAGCCTGCCTGACAAAAAAGACAGGTGAAGCCCTCTCCCCGCTCAGAGCTCCTTGGGCATTGGGTTCCAATCGAAGTAGGCGCGCACCAGTCCGTGGTCGGAAGCGCCTTCGTCTTCGAAGGCTTCGCGGTTCAGGTGGTCGTTGTAGACCTCCATTTCGCGGAAGGACCAATGGCGCTTGAGGGAGTGATCGTAGAACTCCTCCGACACCAGGATATGGTCGAGGCTCTCGCGCTTATGCTTGAAAATATGGGTGTAGTAGACGTGGCGCATGGAGCGGTACTGCTGCAGGCGCTCGACGGAGTAGAGCCCCTTGTCGGAGCTCAAGCCCGCGCGGCTTTTCTCTATGACGCGGTAGGTCGGCTGGTCGGAGATCAACTCATTGGTGACCGACATGGTGTCGTCGTTGAGATCACCCAGCACCACCGTCGGTGAGATTTCGCTGTCTTCCTGGGATTTCATCACCTCATCCAACAGGGCCCGAAGAGCCCCGGCCTCCATCACACGGCGAATGTGGGAGACGGTCGACTTGGTGATCTTGGCATAGCGCTGGAGCGCCACCGGACGCGGGTCCGCAAAGCTCAAGCGCGCCGGGCCCTTTGATTTGAGATGCGCCACATAGACGGAGACCGGCGGCGGCTTCGGCCGCGTGCCTTCCGATTGAATGACGGCATGGAGCACCGGGCGCGAGAACGCGTTAATGGTGACGGTGATTTCCTCTTCGGCGCCGTCAGTCTCGCGCAGCTGATCGAAGCTGAAGTCTTCTGGAAAATTGGCTATCCAGTCGGCGCCCGGAAGGACCTGCGACTTCCCATGACGGTCCTTACGCACCGCGATCGCCACCTGCGGACGACCGGTGCCCGGCGCATCGCGGGCAACGAGATCATAGTCGTCCGCCAGCTCTGCTTCGGCGAATGCCGCCTCCAGCGCTTCCTTGGCCCAAAGCTCCTGGAAACCGATGACCTCGGCGTCGAGCTTGCGGATCTGCGCTGCCGTCCAGGCGATCTTGGCCTGATAGGCCGCACGCCCCTCAGCGTTGTCTTCGAACGGCGGTCGGTTTGAGTAGGTGAGACCGCCCGGAACCTGAAGATTCAGCAGATTGAAGGTGGCGAAGCTGAGATCGCGCATGTTGTCGCGTGGCATGGCAAAACCCCGATCGATTGACCCGAGGACTCCATACGACAAGTTTTGATCGAGGCCTATGTGGAAAGCGTGGCAGTTTTCTTTCCAAGAGCTTCGTCGCTCAAAAGCTGGCCCGCTTTCGTGGCGACAATGAAGATCGAAATGCCCTTCCCTGGTTGCCACCGGTGATCGATCGAGAACCCGGCCGCTGCGATGCTCTGTTCCACGTCGTTCGCAGTGATCACTTTCACCAACGGAAAGAAACCAAGGAACCGACCGATCGGCGCAACAAGCTTGAACCAAGCCATGCGGTCACCCAAGCAAACCGTGCTGGTGACGAAGACACCGCCTGGCTTGAGCAGGCGATAGACCTTCGCGATCGCCGCGTCTCTGTCTTGCAGCAGATGCAGGATGCTGTGCCCCATGATCACATCGAAGCTGCCATCGGGTGCGTCGAAGTCCTCAATGGTATCGACCGCAAAGGTCACGTTCTCCACGCCGGCCGCTTCCGCTTTCCCGCGAGCGATTTCGATCATCTTTGAGGAGATATCGATACCGAGGATGGACTTGGCGTAGGGCGCATGCGTGATGGCGGTGGAGCCTGTGCCGCAGCCGAACTCCATGACATCCATCTCGGGACCAAGATACTCGCGGGTGACCGCCAGCTTCTTTTGATAGGCCGCTTCGTCGCGCACCGGCTTCTTGGCATAACCGGCGGCGTGGCGATCCCAGAACTTAGCATCTTTTTGCATGATCTCTCTCTAGCAGGACTTTCTGCCGATACAGGCGACTGACAAATGACCGCTTACGGCACGGCGTTCGAACGGGAGTTCGCGCACACTCTCTAGGCCGCTTGCCAGCAACCAGCGCTTCGCCTTGGCCGGCGTGACGCGATGCGTTCGCCAAGCGAGATGCACGAGCATCCCCAGAAGAGAGCGGCGCGTCACGCAAACGAACAAGAGCCCGCCTGGCTTAAGCACCCGCAGCATCTCCTCAAGTGCCTGCTCCGGTACAGCCAGGTGCTCCAGCATATGGGCGCTCATGACCAGATCGAAGCTGCTGTCGTCGAAGGGTAGCGATCGCACATCGCCTTGGCGCAGAGTCACCGCACGGCCAATGTGACGCAGGTTGTCTCGCGCTTCGGCCAGCATGAGGGGCGAAATGTCGATGCCATCGAGCGCAAAGGCCGCCGGCGACGCCTGACCGAGCGCAGCGGACAGCGCGCCGGTCCCGATGCCGCAGTCGAGCACGCGCGCTTCGTTGATGTTTGGCTCTTCCTCCCGCAAGAATCGCCGCAGCACGCGGGTATAGGCGTTGGGAACGCCGAGCCGTGCAAGGCTGCGCGCCCAGCCTGGGGCGGCACGGTCGTAGCGTCCGGCCAGCTGTTCCGTGCTCAGGATCCGGCGCTGCACTGAAAGGCGCCAGGAGCCGAGACGGCGGGCAAAGACAGGAACGGTCTCTTCGGCGTGAGAAAACGGGAACGGTCCCTCGAGCCGTTTGGCGTAAGACATGATTCTCTCTATCGATCGTTTGTATGAGTAGGCCGGCGCTGCCCCTGCGGCGGCCCCGTAGGACCGCATCAGTGCGGCCGGCGAGCACCTGAGTACTCATGCAGATTACAGAGATAAATTGCCAAAAATCGCACTTTCTTTATACAGAAACGCATGAATTGGCAGCGTGTCACCTTCGACTGGAACCAAGCGCGAGCCTTCCTGGTTACCGCCGAGGAGGGCACCCTGTCGGCTGCTGCACGGGCGCTGGGGCTAACGCAGCCGACACTCGGCCGCCAGGTCGCCGCGCTGGAGGAAGAGCTCGGCGTGACCCTGTTCGAGCGGGTGGGGCGCTCCTTGTCGCTGACCCAGTCCGGCTTGGAGCTGCTCGATCATGTGCGGGCCATGGGCGAAGCGGCCGGCCGTATCTCACTCACCGCATCCGGCCAGTCGCAGACCGTCGAGGGACAGGTCAGCATCACGGCCACCAATATGACCGCCACCTATCATCTGCCGCCGCTGCTGAAACAGCTGCGCGAAGTGGCACCGACCATCGAGATCGAAGTGATCGCCTCCAACGATGTGAGCGACCTGCAGCGCCGCGAGGCCGACATTGCCATTCGCCATGTCCGCCCCGAACAACCGGACTTGATTGGCAAGTTGATTGGCGAGGTCTCCGTCTACCTCTACGCGGCGCCAGAGTACCTCGACCAGATTGGGCGCCCCAAGAACGCGAGCGACCTGTCGAACGCGGACTTCATCGGCTTCGAGCATCCTGAGCGTCTGCTGGAAGTCTTGAGCACGCTCGGCCTCACTCTCACCCGGCGAAACTTCAAGATCGTCTCGGCAAGCGGAACAGTGATCCTGGAGCTTATGAAGCAAGGCCTCGGCATTGCGCCCATGCCCGAGGATATCGCCGCACTTAACCCTGAACTCGAACGCGTCCTGCCTGAGCTTGCCCCCATTACCATCCCCGTCTGGCTCGTCACGCACCGAGAACTGCATAGCAGTCGCCGCATCCGCGTGGTCTTCGACTTCCTGGCGGAAGCACTCGCGCAACGATGATGGGTGGCGAAGCTCTCTTCATCGCGGCGGTGCTCGTGATCGCCGGAGTGGTCAAAGGCGCGGTGGGTCTGGGCCTCCCGCCGATCGCGATGGGACTGATGGTGATCATCATGCCGCCGGTCGAGGCCGCCGCGCTGCTGGTCCTTCCGTCCTTCTTGACCAACGCCTGGCAGATGCTGAGAGGCCCCTATCTCCGCCGGCTGCTCAGGCGTTTCTGGCCGCTCCTGCTCTGTGCTGTTGGCGGCACCTTGGTCGGGGCAGACTGGCTGAATGAGGAGAATGCGCGCATCGGCACCTTTATCCTGGGAAGCGTCCTGGCGCTCTACGCGCTCTCCGGCCTGGTCTCGGCGCAGCTCCTGATCGGCGCCGCCAAGCAGCGTTGGCTCGGCCCGCTCAGCGGACTCACGACAGGCTTGGCAACGGCGGCGACCGGCGTCTCTTCCATTCCGGTGGTGCCCTACTTCCAGGCCGTGGGCCTGGAGAAGGACGAGTTGGTTCAGGCCATGGGACTGTCGTTCACGGTCTCGACCTTGGCGCTGGCCTTCAACTTGGCTTCGGTCGGCGCACTATCCCCTTCGATCGGACCGATGGTCGGCCTGGCGGTGGCCGCCGTCTTCGTCGGCATTGTGCTGGGGCAGCTACTGCGCAAGCGGCTAGACGCCAAGACCTTCCGCTTCTGGTTCTTTCTCGCGCTGCTGCTGCTGGGTCTCTATCTCGCCATCAGGTCCCTGCTGTAGCGCTGCGTAGCAGAGATGAAACGTGCCGCTTATCCCTCTTCCCCACCCGTCAGCTGAGTCGCAAAAGCAGCAGCAAACCTGAGCAGCGCTTGGTCGCTGCCGCGCGGTCCGATGAAGGAGAGGCCGAGCGGGCAACCATTCACCTGAGCGAGAGGCAAGGTCACCTGCGGCAGGCCTGACAGCCCGGCCGGAGCAGTCAGGTTCAAGAGCCGGCCACGATGCTGCAGCAGGTCTTCGCCGGAGATACTCATCAGGGGCGCGATGTCCGGTGCCGTCGGCAGGCACAAGAGCGTGGCATGGCCGCAGAGTTCTTCCATGCGCTCGGTCAGCGCGGCGCGGGCGGCGCGGCAATCAGAGAGGTCCTTGTCCTTGATGCTGCGCACCCACTCGAAGCGCTCGGCGATCTCCGGCCCAAAACTGGGCTGCACCTCTTCGATCCAGGCGCCGTGGACGCCCCAGACCTCCTGCGCCTGCAATCGGCGGAAGCGCCACATCCAAGCTTCGTAGCCATCAGGCTCGTTGAGCCGCACCCGCCCCGCACCGCCGAAACGATGGCTCGCCGCCTCGATGAGGGGCGCCAGCGCGGCCTGCGCCGCATCGCTCGCAAGCGCCAGGGCATCCTCCACCAGCAGCAGGTCGGCAAAGACAAAGTCCTCATCGTCAGGACCGAGCAGAACCTCGCCGACCGCCGTCAGCACATCCGGCTCCCGCGCGAACCAACCGACCACATCGAAGCTCGGCGCCAAGGGCATGACACCAGCAATGTCGACGCGACCATGCGTCGGCCTCAGACCGTAGACACCGCAATAGCTCCCGGGCACGCGCACGGAACCACCTGTGTCGCTGCCCAGCGCGAAATCGCAGGCGCCGCCCGCCACCGCCGAGGCAGAACCTGAGGAAGAACCGCCGGGAATGCGACCGGGCGCATTGCTGTTGGTCGGCGTGCCGTAGTGATAGTTCTGGCCGTTCAGACTATAGGCCAGCTCGTCAGTGATGGTCTTCCCGACGAGGTTCGCGCCGGCCGCCAGCACGCTTGCCACCGCCGCGGCATCGGCCGGCGCGGGCATGTGGGTGCGTGCCCAGTCCGGATTGCCACAGCCGGTGACGTGGCCGGCGATATCGAAGATGTCTTTTGAACCGAAGCTCAAGCCGTTCAGTGGGCCCATCCCGGTGGGCGGCAGCGTCAGGCGCTCCCCAGGCATGAAGGCGCCCAGCGGATCTCTGCCGCTGTCCAATAGAGTGTCACTCATAGCGTCCCCCCTTGTCTCGCAACGGATACGGCGCTCTTAAGTCGCCGTTTCGTCGACGTCCGGGTCTTCCCCGTCCTGCAAGTCCGGCTCGCTTTCACCGTCGGGATTGATACGCCGGATGATGATATCGCCGTTAGGCAACACCTCCGGCGCCTCGTACTGCGGAA
Organism: Rhodospirillales bacterium; assembly: GCA_965247175.1. Taxonomy (GTDB): domain Bacteria; phylum Pseudomonadota; class Alphaproteobacteria; order Kiloniellales; family DSM-21159; genus JANQMX01. The sequence goes on along the minus strand of OZ252006.1, from coordinate 4,839,920 downwards.
TGGAATCGATGAAAAGGCCGAGCGCGTCCATCATGCGCGCGATCGCATCCAGTGCCATGCGTTCGGCTTCATCAAAGCTCTGCTGTTGATCCTGCGCGGCGGCCGGCGCCAAAACCAAGGCCGCGGACAGGAAAACCGCACAGACAACCGCTTTCATGCTGCGCATCTCGTCCTCCTATGCGCTCTGCCGGATCAAGGTTCGGGCTTTGTCAGTGGCTTATGCCTCGGCCGGCATTAACTCAAGCTTGCGGCCCCGAAGAAACATCCGGGTCAACCGGCGGGCGCCGCACCCGTCCGCGCCAAAATGCAACACTCGCGAACATCACGCAGACCGCTGCGATGAAGCCTAGCAATCCGCCCGGATGCCCGAAATCCATCGCCAAGCCGGCCAGAACCGGACCACTGAGGCTGCCAAGCTCATATGTCAGAATAAAGGTGGCATTTGCGACGGCGAGCTGCACCGGCAGGAATCGCTGCCCGAGGAGCGCCAAGCCCAGGCTGTAGAACGCGAGAAGGCAACCGCCTAGAGGCACCATCAAGAGATAGTGGCCTGCGGCAGCGCCCGTCGGAAGTGCCAGTATCGCCAGACAACAGACCACAGCCAAGAGAGCCAAGAGAATGAGGACCAGCCGCCGGCCGATGCGGTCGCCGAGCATGCCGAAGGGATACTGCAAGACGATCGCGCCAAGCAGGAGCCAGGACAGAAGCTGCAACGCCGCCCCTTCTTCCATGCCGCTGCGCACACCATAGATGGGCAACAGGGTATAGAGGGCAGACTCGCTCAAACCGCCCATGAGCGCTGCGCCAAACACCGTGGGTGCCGCCAGCAGTGCACCGATCAAGCCCATCGCTTGTTTCGCTTTCAGGCTCGGTGCGAGATGGCCGATGAATGGCAGCGGGGCAGCCGCCGCCAACAGGCCGCTGGCCGCCAGCAGGAAAGGAAGCCAGCCTTCGGTTCCCGCCACCTGCAAGACGAGGGGGCCAACCGCCATGCCGCCGAAAAAGGCCATGCCATAGAGCGCCATGACTTGACCCCGCCGCGCCTCGGGCGCCAGAGCGTTGATCCAAGTCTCCCCCAAGAGCCAAGGCACCGCCATGGCCATGCCGGCAAGAAGCCGCAACAGCGCCCAAAGGATCGGATGGTCGGCGACAGGCATCAGCAGCACGCTCGTAAGCGCGATCGTCAGGCCCGATAGCACCATCGGCATGACGCCGAAGCGCGCCACCAGTCGCGGCGCCAGCGGCATGGCAATGACGATACCGAGCGAGGGCATGGCTGAGACAAAGCCGATCGCCGAGCTTGCAAGTCCGCGCTGCTCCAGCAGCAGAGCGGTGAGCGGCACCAGAATGCCAAAAGTCATTCCGATGGCACCCATGTGCAGGATCAACGCGGCAAGCGCCAACCAGCGCGTCGTCGTGCCGATCACGCTCGAATTGCTTTGACTCTCGGACATGCTTCTCCAGTGCCGCGGCGGGTAGCATGGTGGCCAAGTTGCTGTCCATGGATTGCTTGCAGCAAACGCTTGAACTTGCACACTGGCACCGTGAGAAAGAAGGTGGCGCAACGCCGCTCAGAGAGAATCGGCCGGGGTATTGAGGGGCACATATGACCGACTTGCCAGAGCTCTTGACCGCACGCGCGCTAAGCAGCCGCTACCGCGCAGGCTCGCTCAGCCCCGTCGAGGTGACCGAGGCCTGCCTCGCAACAGCGGAAGCCCACAACGAGCAGTTCCGCGCCTTCGTCTCTCTGGAGCCGGAGGAGGCTTTGGATGCCGCCCGAGCCGCCGAGGCTCGCTGGCGGGCAGGCCGGCCGCTCAGCCCCGTAGACGGTGTACCGGCAACCGTGAAGGACGTCCTCGCCATGCGCGGCGCGGCTACGCTTCGTGGCTCGCTGACCTGCGACCCCGGCGACCTCGCGCCCGACGACGCCCCGGCGGTGGCGCTGCTACGCGATGCCGGCGCAGTCTTGATCGGCAAGACGACCACACCCGAGTTCGGCTGGAAAGGCGCCACCGACTCACCGCTGACCGGCATTACCCGCAACCCCTGGAACCCCTCGAAGACGCCCGGCGGCTCCAGCGGTGGTGCCGCAGTCGCGGCAGCCATGGGGATGGGCGCCTTGCACTTCGGTACCGATGGTGGTGGCTCCATCCGCATCCCGGCGTCCTTCACCGGAGTGGTCGGCTTCAAACCGACCTTCGGGCGGGTGCCAGCCTTTCCGCTCAGTCCTTTTGGTACCGTCTCTCACACTGGGCCCATGACCCGTAGCGTCGATGACTGTGCCCTGATGTACGCCATCATCGCGTGGCCCGACCCACGCGACGCCTATTCCCTGCCAGCCTGTGGGCCCGAACTGGCCGGTGAACTGAATCAGGGGGTGAAGGGCTTGCGCTTCGCGGTCAGCGCCACGCTCGGCTTCGGTCCGCCGGAGCCGGCGGTCGCCAAACGCTTGAACGAGGTGGCCCAGGCGCTGGAACAGATGGGGGCTCATATCGACGAGACCGCACTGGATCTAACGCAGGCCGAGGAGGTCTTCCGTGTCCTTTGGTTTGCCGGCGCCGGCAGCGTGCTGCGAGGCGTCGAGGAAGGAAAGAGGCGAAAGATGGACCAGGGCTTGGTCGAGGTCGGCGAGCTGGGCAATGCCATCAGCTTGCCCGACTACCTCGATGCGGTGAAACAGCGTGAGGCTTTGACGTCCCGCCTGAACGCCCTGCACCAACGCTATGACCTGTTGCTGACGCCGAGCACACCGCTGACTGCTTTCGAGGCCGGGCTGGAGGTTCCGTTAAGCGGCAATTGGGGCCAGCGTTGGCATGAGTGGACGCCCTTCTCCTACCCCTTCAATCTGAGCGGCCAGCCCGCGATCAGCCAGCCAGCTGGCCGCTCGCCTGAAGGCTTGCCGATCGGTGTCCAAATCGTCGGGCCGCGCTATGCCGATGCCATCGTGCTCCGCGCGGCCAAGGCTCTCGAGAGTGCCTTCCCCTTCGAAGCCCCACCCTACGCCGGCACGAGCGGGGCAGCCGCCAAGGAGACGGCGACCGGATGACGCCTCAGGCCGGAACGGCCCGCCAACATGGCGCGGTAGCCTGCGGCCATCCTCTCGTTGCCGCTGCCGTGCGGGAGATTCTGGAGGATGGCGGCAGCGCCTTCGACGCTGCCTTGGCCGGCATGGCCGCGTCCTGCGTCGCTGAACCGGTGCTCGCTTCCCTGGGCGGGGGCGGCTTTCTGTTGGCCCGCTCCGAAGCGCGCGGCACTGAACTCTACGACTTTTTCGTCGACACGCCACGCGCCGGTCCCCAAGACAAACGACGCAAGCGTGGTGAGCTGGACGTGCATCGGGTTACAGCCGACTTCGGCACAGCCACTCAGGATTTCCACATCGGCGTCGGCACCATTACTACGCCCGGCGCTCTACCAGGCCTTTTCGCCATCCACCGCGCGCTTTGCAGCATGCCGCTCAAACGCCTGCTGGAGCCGGCTGTGCGCCTGGCGCGGGAGGGCTTTGCGCTCGCTCCCTTTCAGGCCTTTCTCTTCCAGGTCGTCGGGCCGATCGTCCAGGCGACCGCGGAGGTTCGCGCGCTACACTGTCAGCACGATGGCAGCCTTCTCAGCGCCGGGGCGCTCTTTCGTCAGGAGGCATTGGCGGACTGCCTGGAAGCGCTGGCCGCAGAAGGCGAAGCGCTTTACCGCGACGGTGAGCTCGGCGCGAAGCTCTGCCAGCTTTGCCGCGAAGATGGCGGGCTGCTGACACAAGCTGACATCCACAGCTACCGGGTCATGCTTCGGCGGCCGCTAAGCTTGCGCTTCGATGGCGCCGAGATCGCCACCAACCCCGCACCGTCGGTCGGCGGCGCGTTGATCGCGGACAGCCTTAGGCGCTTGGATGGACGCAGGCTCGGCGCCCAGGGCTCGCTCGAACATATGTGCGCTCTGACCGAGGCGATGATCGCCACCAACGCAGCACGCGCCGAAACCATCGACAGCCTGGTCGCGCAAGGAGAACCGTTGGGCGGCCCTGCGGAAGAGCATGCGCAGGAGTCCGGCGGCGATGGTCCTCATCCGCAGGTGACACGCGGCACCACTCACATCTCGGTTGCCGACAGCGCCGGCAACCTGGCCGCCGTCAGTCTCTCCAACGGCGAAGGCTGCGGCCGGCTGCTGCCGGGAAGCGGTATCATCCTCAATAACATGCTGGGGGAAGAGGACCTGGTCGGCGCACAGCTCGATCAATGGACTGCCGGCGTGCGCCTCGGCTCGATGATGGCGCCGAGCCTGGCGAGGCGGGACGACGGCAGCCTGATCGCTCTAGGCTCAGGCGGCTCCAACCGTCTACGCAGCGCCATTCTCCAAGTGCTGGTCAATGCCATCGCTTTCGACCGCGGCTTGGAGGAGGCGGTGACCGCGCCGCGCCTCCACATGGAAGGCGGTGTCTGCCACCTTGAGCAAGGCTACGAGGCAGACGTGGTCGCGGCGCTGCAGAACATGGCGCCGCAAAGCTTCCAGCTCTGGCCAGCGGGAAACCTCTTTTTCGGCGGCGTACATGCGGTTGGCTGCACGCCCAACGGTGAACTCTCCGCCGCGGGTGACCCGCGCCGGGCCGGCGTCGCCGAAGTCTTCTAAGGCGCGATCACAGGAAAAGTCGGTGGGGCGACGCTTCCGGGAGCGCGCCCTGCACGATCGAGTTCGGCGTAGGCGGCCAGCGCCCGTTGATTGGCAGCCGTCATTGCCGCGATGGCAGCGGGCTCATCGATGGTCAGCACCCGGCCGTCCTCGACAACTTGCCGGCCGGCGACGAACACGTCTTTCACCGGACGTTCGCCCGCATTGAAGATCATCATCCGAATTGGGTCATGACCCGGCGCCATGCTGGGATGGGTTAGGTCGACCAGCGCCAAGTCAGCCCAGGCACCGACCGCGATACGACCGATGTCGTCGCGCAACAGCGCTCTCGCGCCGCCCAAAGTCGCCGCTTCGAAAACCATGGCGGCAGTCCCCGCCTGCGGATCGCGCGCCGCCGCCCGCGCCATGATGGCCGCTTGGCGCATTTCCTCCAGCATGTTCTGCGGTGCTGTGTCGGTTCCGATGGCGATGCCGACGCCGGCCTCGCGATAGCGGCGAAAGTCCTCCAGCATGACCCCATTGCGCGTCAGAACCGTCGGGCAATGCGCAACGTGGGCGCCGGCAGCGCCGAGACGATCGAGGTCGGTCGACACACCCTTGGCCAGCCAAGAGTGGTGATCCAGGAACGGCGCATGCGACAGCGTCACGTCAGGCCCCAGCACACCGATGGCTTCCAGCCAGGCGACCGGGCTCATACCGTGCCGCCGCTCCATCTCCTGGATCTCCACAAGGGCCTGGCACGTGTGCGTCTGCAACCCGATGCCCCGACGGCGGGCGGCCTCCAACGCATCCTGCAGGAAACGCTCGGTGCAGGTGTCGACCTGCGCCGGCATCACCATGCCGCTCATGCGCCCGCTTTCGTGTGCCAGAGCGGCGTCCACCGCCTCCAAGCCGCGAGCAAAGGACTCTTCGCCACCGTCAGCGAACCAGTTCCAGCGCACCGCGTCGCCGTCGGGGCCGAGAGACCAGAGGGCGGAGCGCATCATCGGCGCAACGACGCCACGCAGACCGGAGGCCGCGAAGTTCTCAATCCATCCGTCGTAGGGGGTTGTCAGATCGGTCAGCGTGGTGACGCCAGAACGCAGTAGCTCGGCATAGGCAACGCGCGCGGTGGCCAACCAGCCCTCGCGGTCGTCACCCCAGCCTGGCCGGTGTTCGTACATGGTGCAGCGCAAATGAGGATTGACCTGGTCTTCCCCGAAGCCGCGGTTCATGGACTCAGACCAGGGATGAGAATGCAGGTTTACCAACCCTGGCATGACCATTAGGCCACGGCCGGAGATCTCTCGCCGCGCACTTCCGACGTAGGATCGGCCGACGAAGGCGATGCGCCCGCCGGCCACCGCCAAATCGGCGTCATCCAGATAGGCATGGCTATTGCTCGCCGGATCGAACACCACGATCCTCTCGGCACCGCGGATGACGAGATCCACCGGCGCGGTCGTGGCACTCCCTCCTTCTGCTGTCATGGCCCTTCCACTCGCTGACGCTCCGCTTGCGGCGCAGACATCGGTTAACGCCGCACTCCGTCATATGCGAGTGAGCCAGCAGCGATGCCAGCGCTTTAGGGAGCAAAGCCTCCCAGCGAGCGCTGCGTCACGCCTTCCAGAGCTAAATGGAGAAAGTCGGGACCGGCCGCTGCAAGGCGCGACGCCCGGTCCTAGGCCTAAGCGACGGCGGATTCCGCCTTGTTCTTGCTGATGTACGCCACCGCGCAGTGCTTGGCGCAGTAGGGTTTTCCAGGAGCGGCCGGCTCACCGCAGAAACGGAAACTCGGGTCCGAAGGATCGCCGATCGGCCAGGCGCATTGATGCCTTCCCTCATTGGCCTGCTTGCGCTCCAGTGCCGGGGCCAGGGGCGTAATCGCCTCGTCAGCCTCGATCTCAACAACCACCGTTGGCGCCTGCACTGACTCGGCCATCCGGGCCCGCGCCAAAGCGGCATTGCGGCGCCGCCGCTTGCTCTCGCCATCGCGCTTGATGGGACTCGGACGCGATGCCAGCTTCAGTCGGTGAGCCTTGCCGACAACCGCGTTTTTGGAGACGCCAAGAACCTTTCCAATCTCGGAGGCGGACAGGCCATCCTCCCACAATGTGGTGAGCGTTTGAATTCTCTCCTCTGTCCAACTCATGGTATGAAACCTCTAGATCTTGTATGTCTCGAATACCATTGCACGATATCCTGTAGACCACAGAGAGTCGAGTCGAGTCCGTTGAGACATTGAAAGGATTCTGGGGAAAAGCCTGAGCGGCCGAATGCGCACTCTGTGCAAGTGGTTAAGAACGTGGACTTTGCGGCAATCTTGCGGCGGCTGGATGGCAGGCTTCAGACCCCGCAAATAACTATCGAAGCCCCCTGTCATCCACAGACAGATCAAAAATCTGGACGTCACTTTCCACTCTTGTGGGGCTTGTCTTTGTGCCTGTCGCGCACTAAAGCCCGCCCGCCGGGATCACGCCCGGCCGAGACCTTCGAGGCAGCAGCATGATCGACAGCTCAAAACGCCCATGGCGCGGCATCCTGATCGGCGTCTTCGCCATGGCGCTGGTCGTGACCGTGTCCAACGTCCTGGTGCAGTATGCCATCAACGACTGGCTGACCTGGGCTGCCTTCACCTATCCGATCGCCTTCCTTGTCACGGACCTGAGCAACCGCTCGCTCGGACCAGCTGCCGCGCGAATGGTGGTCTATGCAGGCTTCCTCACGGGCGTGGTGCTGTCGCTCGTCTTCGCCGACCCGCGCATTGCAATCGCCTCGGGCACGGCTTTCCTGGTCGCACAGCTTCTGGACGTGCAGATCTTCGACCGCCTGCGCCGCGCAAGCTGGTGGAAGGCACCGCTCGTCTCATCCGGTATCGCCTCGGTGGTCGATACCGCACTGTTCTTCTCGCTGGCCTTCGCCGGCACCGAGGTGCCTTGGGTGACTCTGGCGCTTGGTGATCTGGTGGTGAAGTTCTTCATGGCCTCCTGTCTCCTGCTGCCCTATCGCCTGCTCATGCGCAGCCTGCCGCGCAGCCAAGTCGCGTAGACCCGTTCATCGCGGCATGAGCGGCCACCGCAAGGACCTGCCGTCGCTCGGCAGCTTAGCGGTCTTCGAGGCGGCAGCCCGGCATCTCTCCTTTCAAGACGCCGCGCGCGAGTTCAACGTCACCCCCGGCGCGGTGAGCCGACAGATCAAGGCGCTGGAAACGGAACTCGGCTGCGCCCTCTTCCTACGCATGCACCGCGGTGTCCGTCTCACCCAAGAGGGCGAGACACTCAGCACCGCGGTCGGCGAGGGCTTCGCGCAAATCGCTGTCGTCTGCCGCCGCCTGCGCGAACGGCAGCGCCGCCCGAGCGTGACCTTGGGTGCCACAACCTCCGTGGCCGCACTCTGGCTGATGCCCCGCCTCGGCGCCTTTTGGCGAGAGTATCAGGACATCGTGGTCAACCACGTGATCAGCGACGTAGCACGGGAACTAACCGGCCCCGGCATCGATCTGCGCATCCGCTACGGCCAAGGCCGTTGGCCCGGCGAGGAAGCCGCCGAGTTGTTCGGCGACCGCCTCTATCCCATCTGCGGACCGGGATTCGCCGAGCGGCTGAAAGGGCAGACGCTGGACACACTCACCCAGCACCCGCTCATTCAGCTGCAAGGCGTCGACCCGGACTGGACCGACTGGGAAGACTGGCTGCGTCTCGCCGGGCTACCGCACGGCCCGTTGGACCTGCGGCGTTTCAACAACTACGCCATCGCGCTACAGGCGGCACAGGACGACCAGGGCATTGCCCTCGGTTGGCACCGCCTGGTGGCCCCGCTGCTCACCGATGGCAAGCTGGTCCGCCTGTGGGACATCGAGGTGCCGGCCCCAGGCGCCTACTATGTGACGTGGGACAGCAAGCGCCCCCTAGGCCCCGAGGCCGAGACGCTGAAGGACTGGCTGACCGAAAGCGCTGCTTCCTAGCTGTTTCGCTTTACTTCAGCTCAAGCGAAGCAGCGCATTTCGGCTATTGCATCCGGCTGCCCTTTCGCGATCTCATCATTGGTCAGTATAGGCCCCAGGCGTGGAGTGGAGCGCGCAGCATGGAACATCTCGACATTGCTGGACTCAAGCGGGTGGCGCAGAACATCGAAAGCGCCAACGGCCTGCCCAACGCCTTCTATACCTCCGACGAAGCCTTTGAGGCCGAACGCCAGAAAATCTTCCGCGAGGGCTGGTTCGGCATCGGCTTCGGCCAGGACGTGCCCAATCCGGGCGACGCCAAGCCCATCAGCATTCTCGGCCTACCGCTGCTGCTGCTGCGCGACAAAGAGGGCCGGGTGCGCGTCTACCAGAACGTCTGCCGCCACCGCGGCATGACCCTGGTGTCGGAACCGAAGAACGTCGGCAGCTTTGTCATCTGCCCCTACCACGCCTGGTGCTACGGCCTGGACGGAAAGCTGCGTGGTACACCTCATGTCGGCGGCCCGGGCGTCAACCGTCATCCGGCGATCCAACGCGAAGGGCTCGGCCTCCTCGAGGTCCGCAGCCACACCTGGCTCGACACAGTCTTCGTCAATCCCTCCGGCAACGCACCGGACTTCGAAGAGTACGCCGCAGCCCTCTTCGATCACTGGGCCGAGTTCAAGGACCAGCCGGTCTTCCCCGGTGGCGACGACTCCCAGTTCTCGCTCGAAGTACAGTCCAATTGGAAGCTGCCGGTCGAGAACTACTGCGAGAGCTATCACCTGCCTTGGGTGCACCCAGGCCTCAACAGCTACTCACGCCTTGAGGACCACTATCACATCATGGAGCCGGGCGCCTTCTCGGGCCAAGGCACGCTGGTTTATGACCCCAAGCTCGACGAGAGCGGCCGCGCCTTCCCCTGCTTCGACGGACTGTCTGAGAAGTGGAACAGCGCCGCGGAGTACATCGCGCTCTATCCCAACGTGCTGATCGGCGTGCACCGCGACCACATCTTCTCCATCGTGCTGGAGCCAGTGTCGCCCGAGCGCACCATCGAGCGCATCTCGATCTCCTATACCAGTGCAGACGCGGCCGGCCCGGACTACGCAGACCTGCGCGCCCGCAACACCGCGCTCTGGAAGGAAGTCTTCCAGGAAGACGTCTTCGCGGTCGAGGGCATGCAGCGCGGCCGCCACGCTCCGGGCTTCGACGGCGGCCGTTTCTCCCCGGTCATGGACGCTCCAACCCACTGCTTCCACCACTGGCTCGCCAGCCGGTTTGTGGGGTAGCGGCTCAGCCGCCCTTAAGTCCCTTACACGGCGCGTTCACAGCCGCTAGTCTCCCCGGCGATGGGTCAGCGGCTACCTCCCTTGAATGCCGTGCGCGTCTTCGAGGCGGCAGCGCGGCGCCTGAGCTTCGCGCGTGCGGCGGAGGAACTCGGTGTGACCCAGAGTGCCGTCAGCAAGCAGATCGCGCTTCTGGAAAGCTACATCGGCTCGAAGCTATTCGAGCGCTCGGCCACGGGCGTAGCGCTGACCCTGGAAGGACGTGAGCTCAGGCATTCGATCTCCCCTGCCTTCCAGGCCTTGAGCGAGAGCTTCCTGCGCTTCTCCCGCCGAACGCCGCGGGCCAAGAGCTTTCGACTCTCGACTCTCGCCTCCTTCGCAGCACAGTTCATGGTGCCGCGCCTCGACGACTTCGAAACGACCCTGCCTGACGTCGCACTGGAGATACTGACCTCGGACCGCTTGCTCGACCTGACGCGGGAAGAGATCGATCTCAGCATCCGCTATGGTCAGGGCAACTGGGAGGGTCTGATCGCCAAGCCGCTCGATAAAGGCGTCCTGATACCCGTGGCCTCCCCCGCTCTCTTCGCGGACACCGGCAGGGATGTCGGGCGGCTGATGGCCGGCGCGCCCCGGGTTCAGATCTTCCTCAAGAACGAATGGAGAAGCTGGGAAGAAGCCGGACGCCCAACCCCAGGCGAGACCGGCTCACCCTTGATGTTGGAACACTTCCTGGTCGCGGCACAGGCGGTGCGGATCGGCCGCGGCATCGCGCTGATGCCCGAGCTCTTGGTACGGGACCTGCTCGCCGCCGGCACGGTGACCCAGTTCGACGAGCCGGTGCCTTGGGAGCACGGCTTCTATGCCGTGCACCTGCCCAACGCCGAGCGCCGGCCCGTCGTGCGCGATGCGCTCGACTGGATTCAAGGCGCCGTCTGAGCCATCTCCCGTACATTCATCGTCATCGCATCGCCGCGCCCGCGCGTGAGACCCAAAATGAAGCACGACATTACCTTCACCCGGCTGCCCACAGTCGACCCGAACGAAATCGCGGCTCACATGTCCGACCCACGCGTCGCGGAGCACATGCCGCTTTTGACGTTCGCGTGGGACCAAGCGGCCGTGGCCAAATTCGTCGCCGACAAGGAAGAATGCTGGCGCCGCGATGGGCTGGGGCACTGGGCCATCCTTGCGAATGGCGAGTACGTTGGCTGGGGCGGCTTTCAGAAGGAAGGCGATGACTGGGACTTCGGTTTGGTGTTGCGTCCGAACGCCTTTGGGCTCGGAACCCGCATAACGAAGAAAGCACTCGAGTTTGCCTTCGCGGACGAGCGCATTCACTTCGTCACCTGTCTGCTGCCGCCATCTCGCAAGAACCTGGGTGCGCTCGATAGGCATGGGGCATGCTTCGTCGGCGAGGTCGAATACGACGGAGCAGTGTTTCGAAAGTACCGACTGGAGACGGCGTGAGCGCTTTACCCCATTGTGATCGTCGCACGCGTTCCAGCTGACGCGAAGAACAACTCAATGGGCTCCGACCGCTGCAGACCAAGTCGGCATCGGGTCTCTGTGCGCGCCGCTCTTGCTGAGCGCCGTCTACGTCCGAATGTCTTACTGGTTCAGCACTATCCCTGCGAAGGCTCTCCTAATACCCCCGTGAGTATTTCTCACGAGCGTGTGTAAGAAACCTCACTTTCGGAAATCCACCAAACCGTCATCCTCGCCGCTGTCCCAAAGCTGCACCCAATTGCCGGGTTCGGCCATAAGCAAAAGCACAGGAGCGAAGCGATGCTGGCCCAGCGTCACGACCCCTTTCCGGTCGCCCAGCCTTTTCACGGCATCTACGCCCACGGCGTGGAGGCTCCAGCCGGCGCACGCACACTTTTCATCTCAGGTCAGGTCGGAGTCCCACCCGGCGGACAACCCGCGCAGGATTTCGAAAGCCAATGCCGCCAGGCGCTGGCGAACCTGCTGGCGGTGCTACGGTCTGCCGACATGGGCTTCAGCGACATCGTCCGCATGTCCTTCTTTCTGACCCGGCCAGAGGACATGGCCGCCCTGGTCGAGATCCGCAAAGAGCTGCTCGACGGCGTGCGCCCAGCCATCACCACCCTCTTCGTCGCCGGACTCGTCTCGCCAGACTGGCTGGTCGAAGTCGAGGCGACTGCCTGCGCCGCGCCCTGAAGCGTGGCCGCTTACCTGCAATCGTTCACTTGGGGAGACCATCACATGAGTGTTTTCAGAGCTTCCAGCTCTTTGGGGAAATGGATGACCTGCGCGGCCTCGGCGGCCTTCCTAGCCCTTGCCTCCGCCGGGGCTGCGCAGGCCGTGCCCGTCCGGGTGGACTATAGCGCGACTGTGACACCGGCCGTTCCGGGTCCAAGCCCAGGCACGGGCACGGTCAGCGGTACGCTCGGGGTGTTCGACGTCACCATGGCCAACCAGATCTTCGACTTGCCGAGCGACGGCTCGCTGAGCATTGAAACGTCAGGCTTTGCCAGCGGCTTCTCCAACGGCAGTTTTCCGCTGACCACAGCGAGCGGCACTCCTGGCTTCTCGTTCTCCGCGATTGGCCCGACGGCCAGCGATTTCAGCGGCGAACTCGCCGGGATCGCCGGCTTTAGTTTTTTGCAGACTGCGGGAACCCCCTGCTTTGTCGAAGGGATCGACACCTCATGCTTCGTCAGGCTGCTGGTCGGGGACATAAACGATGAGGCGCAGGTCTTCTTCTTTGGATTGGGCGGCGAGTTGCCCCCCTTCTCTGCCGGTCCACTTGAATTCTCCTTCACGCTCTTGGATGAGCCGACCGACCTCTCGCTGCCGAACTCCTTGCTGCTTTTGGCGAGCGGCCTCGTCGCCTTCGGCGCCCTACGTATGAAGGGGTTGTCGTAGTCGGTCCTCGGCAGGGTCCGTGCCGTCAACCAGATCTCGTCGGAGACTCTTAACAGGTCTTGCTCCATAACCTCGGCAGCGAGGAATATGAGAGCAGACGCATGATCGAGGATCTCGCGAAGTTGGACGGACCGCCGTCGATCTTGAGCCTGCCGGGCAAGGCGAAGAACATCGCGCGTCTTGCCGAGTGGCCTTCGATCGACGACGTCCGTCTTTCCTCTGCGACGCAGCAGCAGTTCGATTCTCTCGCTGCCTTGATCGACCCGGTCTCATTGATGTTGGACTGTGTGCGTGCCGACGACTTTTCGGCGCTGCCGCGCATGAGCCGGTTGCGCAACCTCGTCATCGACAGCAATGCCCGCCTTGCCGATCTCGACTTTCTCACTCCGCTCCAGGAACTTGAGAGTCTCGAGCTGCGGGCGATCAAGCAGCCGCTTGATCTCACGCCGCTCGCGCAGCTGACGGGCCTTCGCCGCCTGGTGATCGACGGCGGGTTCTCCCGGGTCATGAAGGCAAAGAGCGTCGCGCCGCTCGCGGCACTCAAGCAGGTAACAACATTGCAGTTGGTGGCGGTGCGCTTCGAGGATCAATCCCTGGCTCCACTGGCCGAGATGACCGCGCTCACCGACCTGCAGATCACCAACTTCTTCCCCGTTGAAGCCTATGCCGAGTTGCATGCCTTGCGGCCCGACATAAAAAGCGACCGGTTGGCTCCCTATTCCCAATCCCGCGCCAAGCATTTCACTATCGGCGAGGGCGGTCAGCTGATCGAGGAGGAAGGAGGGGAATACATGGTGACGGGAAAGCGCAAGCCATTCTTCAAGAAGTCGGAAGCCGACAGGCTGCAGCGCTACGTCGACGATTGGAACAAGCTGGTTGCGCACTATCGCAAGAGGGCATGAGGTGCGACCCTGGCCCTGGACATTCTGAGGGACCGCCACATTTCCATGCCCGCACCGGCGAGCTAAGCTTCGTCACCGAAGAACGGGAGGGGAGTGGATTCATGAGCTGGCAGCCGGCAGTGGAGGCAGACTGCGCGCAGACAGAGAGCTGCGCACCGGTCGCGGTGGTGATCACGCCCAAGGCCAAGGACATCGGCGGTTTCGAGGTCAGGCGCGCCCTACCCTCCATCGAGCGGCGCTCGATCGGTCCCTTCGTCTTCTTCGACCAGATGGGCCCGGCGACCTTCGCCGCGGGGACCGGCATCGACGTCCGGCCGCATCCGCACATCGGCCTCTCGACCCTGACTTGGCTGGTCGAGGGCGAAATCATGCATCGGGATAGCCTGGGCTCGCAGCAACCCATTCGCCCCGGCGAGGTCAACTGGATGACCGCCGGGCACGGCATCGTCCACTCCGAGCGCACACCGGATGACAAGCGGGATGCGCCCCACGCTCTATTCGGCCTGCAAGTCTGGCTCGCCCTTCCGCAACAGCACGAGGAAACCGAGCCGAGCTTCCAGCACTATAAAGGCGACGAGATCCCGCGCATCGAGCAGGACGGCGTCGTCATCCAGCTGGTCGCTGGCGAAGCCTGGGGTCGGCACTCCCCGGTCGAGGTCTTCTCCGAGACGCTCTACGCTGACATCGCCCTGCCCGCCGGCGGGCGCTTCGCGCTTCCGACGGAAACCCCCGAGCGCGGGCTCTACATCATGCAGGGCGAGGTGAGCCTGGCCGGCGAGACCTTCTCCGCCGGCAGCATGCTGGCGCTCAATCCAGGTCGGGAGGCGGTGGTCGAAGCGGCCCAGCCAGCCCGCGTCGCGCTGATCGGCGGCGCCCCGCTCGATGGCCGACGGCATCTGTGGTGGAACTTCGTCTCCAGCTCCAAGGAACGGCTCGAGCAAGCCAAGGCCGACTGGAAGGAAGGGCGTTTCCCGGTCGTCCCCGGCGAGACGGAATTCATCCCCCTGCCGGAGTAGCGTTACGGCAGGACGCAAGCCTCTCCTTGCTGGCGGTAAGGCCGACTGCATTCCCAATCGTTGCCAGAATAGTCAATGTGGGCATTCTCCGGCACGACGACGGCAACGCATTCGTCACCAGACTTCCGAAAGCCTCGCTCGCAGGTCCAACCGGGCCCGAAAGAGGTATCGACAAGGTAGCCGTTCTCCGGCACCGGGATCTCCTGGCAAGACTCGCCGACCTTGCGGAAACCGCGCTCGCAACGCCAGCCACTGCCGAAGGAGGCATCGACGAAGTAGGCGTTTTCAGGCACCTCGACTTCAACACAGCCTTCCCTCGTCTTGCGGAAGCGGCGTTCGCACTCCCAGCGCTCACCGGAAACGCTGAGATACCCGTTCGGCGGAACCTGAATCGCAACACAGCTTTGATTGGCTTGGCGATAGCCGCGCTCACACCTCCAACGATCACCTGAGACGCTGAGATAGGCATTCGGCGGCACGGGAACTTCGACACAAGCTCCTGCGGTCTCCCGGTAACCGCGTCGGCAAACCCAACCTTGGCCAAAGGCCTCGTTGGTCGCAACGGCATTGATCGGCACCTCGATATCAATGCAGGCACCGTCGGCTTCCTTGAAACCAGCGTTGCAAACCCAGCCGGCTCCACTGCTACTGGCCTGCGCGTTGTCAGGTATTTGAGCGGCATCGTCTTGTGCTGAAGCAGCGATCGGAGCCAGAACAATACAGGCCGCCAAGAAAGAACCCCGAGAGAGAATGCTGCGGAGCGCTCGCGCGCGGTAGAAACTTCTGTCGCTCATGGGCTGCCCTGTCTTCGACATGTGTTTGTTTGGATACGAACCTGTGCGCGATACGCACCCAGCGCGCCTCAAGCGACCACATCATCCTGCGTCGTGCGTGCGTTCCCGCGGGTGTGCTGGCATATCTGTTCTGGAGTAGGCCTGTCCGCTCTTGTTATACGTGGTGGCCTAGCGAGAAATGAGCAATCGATATTATTTTGTCTGCAGAAATTTTTCTTCGAGAGAACCAATATTTTTTGAAAACAGATAGTGTGATCCACAATATTATTGTGAAGTTCTTCTACTTTAAGATCTTTTCAATGTGCGCCTCATCGATGCCTCTGACTGGCTGCCGGGTCGCAAAAAACATCGCTCAAGGCCCAAAGTGCCTACCAGCCACGTCCCGGCCGATGGACCAACCTTGCAAGGCTCTGCTTGCGCTTGTGGCCAAGATGCCCCAATTAATAGTCCAGCGACGCGTCGTGTATTGGATTGGGCGCGTCCTCAGACGCTCGGCTAAGGTGTGATGCCCGCATCGAGCCACCAAGGTCAGACTAGGCGTTGGCGGCGGGGCTAGACGAACTTTCCCGACAATCTGGAAACCGGAGGACGCCACGTTGGCGCAGGCCGATTGCGTTTCGCTGGTGCAGTAATCCAAACGACATCTGCAGACACAGCGGGAAAGGACCCCACCTATGCGGACCAACGGAACAGTGAAATTCTTCGATCAGACGCGCGGCTTCGGTTTCATCACGCCGGAAGGCGGCAACAAGGACGTCTTCGTGCATATCACCGCGCTCAGCAAAGCTGGCATAGAGTCTCTCAATGAGGGGGATAAGGTGAGCTTCGACGTCGAGGACGACAGCCGCGGCCGCGGCAAGCAGGCAGCAAACCTACAGATGGCCTAAAACAGAGAGCAAGGGCGCGCCGTTCGACCGATTGTCGAACGGCGCGCCCGTGCCGCCTGACTACTGAAACTCAAAGAGGAACGTTATCTAGTTTGGAACAAATGATGTTCGGCACCGTGAGGTGCTATGACTGCCGCGTCGGCCGGGGCTGGATCCAGCCCGATGACGGCAGCAGTGAGATTGCCGTCAAACAGGCGGCGGTCAGCCAAGCGGGCCTCGGCCAGCTTGCACCCGAGCAACGCCTCGGTTTTCGTATCGAGACAGGTCGGAAAAGCCGTTTCGCAACCCACCTTTGGGCAACCTGGTCAAACCGCTAAGCCGGCTAGAAGGAAAACCGCTTTCCACCGTCCTAGGCGAATCCTAGGTTACCCCGCTGCTGGAATAGTGGCGAACGTCCACCCTACGATGCGCGCAAAACGCTAACGCGAGCCACCGGCAGGCTTGTCGGCCAGTTCATCCACCAGAAAGCCGAGGAAGGCGCGTAGCTTGGCCTGCAGGTAGCGCCGCGACGGATAGACGGCATAGATCGTCGTCTCCACCGGCGTCCAGTCGTCCAACACGCTGACCAGACGCCCCGCTGCCAGATCTTCTTCGACATAGATGCGCGGGATGAGGCTGAGCCCGAAGCCCGCCACAAGCGCATCGCGCACGGCAAGGCTGGAGCTCACCTTGTAGCGGCCGTCGACGCGGATCTCGATGGCGCGCCTCTCTTTGCGAAACGGCCAAAGGTTGGCATGACCGGAGAGGGTGAACTGCACGCAATCATGCGAAGCCAAGTCCTGAGGCGATTGCGGCCAGCCCACGCGGTCGAAGTATCCCGGCGCACCGCAGACCACATGAGTCATGGTCATGAGCCGCCGCGCGATCAGGCTCGAGTCCTCTAGGCGGTCGCTGCCGCGGATGGCAAGATCGAAGCCCTCTTCGACGATGTCGACCCGCCGATCCTCCATCCGCAGGTCCAAGCTCAGCTCCGGGTAGCGTGCAAGGAAACTCGGGATGGCATGAGACAGGCAGGTCAGGGTGACCGTGACCGGCGCGCTGACCCGCAATAGGCCCTTGGGCATATCCTGCATCGGCGCAATCGTCGCGTCTGCCTCCTCCAGCTCGTCGAGCACCTGCGCGATGCGCTCGTAGTAGAGCGCACCGGCTTCGGTCAGGCTCATGCGGCGGGTGGTGCGGTTGAACAGCCGCGCCGAGAGATGCGCTTCCAGCTCGCTCACGTTTTTGCTTACGGCGGCCGGCGAGAGGCCCAGCTGGCGCGAGACGGCTGCGAAGCTGCCCATCTCAGCAGCGCAGCGGAACACTCTGAGGGCGGTCAAGCGATCCACAATTAGTCACCAATGGTGAAGAGTAATGTCACTAGATCACTAATTCTACACCGAAACGCAAGGTGACATATTCGCCTCATGGCACCGACAAAGGACCTGCCCGGTGCCCTAGAGAAGAGGCTCCGACCATGATCCAGACCAACGCCACAGCGCCGCAAGACAGCCGCCGCGCGCACCTCGGCATGCTGCTTTGGGCCTTGATCGTGGGAAGCTCCTTCCCTGCCGTGGGCCTGATGAGCGAAGGACTGCCGCCGCTGTTCCTGACTGCGCTACGCTTCGCCATTGCCGCGCTCGCGCTTCTGCCGCTTGTCTGGCGCGGCCCAGAAACCCTGCCGAGCGTCAAAGGTCTCGCCCTTTATGCCGTCATGGGGCTCTGCCTCGCCGGCTTCTTCGGTGCCATGTTTTGGGCCGCGCACCGCACCACCGCGCTTTCCATGGCTGCGCTCTACGTGACGGTTCCGCTGTTGGCCTACGCCCTCGGTCGCGGTCTGGGCGTGGAGCCTCCCGCGTTTCGCCTTCTGCTCGTTCTTCTGCTCGGCGCAGCCGGCGCCTTGGGTCTCGCCTGGGCGCAGAGCGGCGGGCAGCTTCATGCCATTCAGTTTGGCTTCGCCGAGATGATCTACTTCCTCGGCTGCATCTCCTCGGCGCTCTATCCGGTGCTCAGCAAGTGGGGCTTGAAGCATGACCTGCTCTCTCAGCGCGCCGAGTCCCGCACCTTCTGGAGCCTGCTGATCGGCGGTGCCCTGATCGGACTCCTGGGCCTTGCCCTGGAAGCGCCCAGTACCCTTGGACGCCTCACCTTCGGCGACACGCTGGTGCTGCTCTATCTCGCGATTTTCTCGAGCGGCGTCACCTTCTGGCTGATGCAGCGCGCCACCGCGGTGCTCACACCAGGTGCCGTCACTGGCTACAGCTACCTCGCGCCCTTCGTATCCATGCTGCTGCTCTTCAGCCAACAGCCCGAGCAGATCGGCTGGCAGTGGTTGCCGGGCAGCCTGATGGTGCTGCTGGCAACGGCGTTGCTGCTGCGTCCCGATCTCATGCAACGCCTCTCTTTTCCTTCACCTCAACGATAAGGAGTTGAACCATGCGCATTACCCTGTTCGGTGCGGCCGGAAACGTCGGCCGCAGAGTCATCGCCGAAGCCCTCTCCCGGGGCCACGAGGTCACGGCGGTCAGCCGCAATCCAGAGCGTGCCCAGGGCCTGCCCGCCGACATCACCGTTCGCCGTGGCGACGCAGCCAACCCGGAAGACGTCGCAACGCTCAGCGCGAGAGAGGACCTTGTGATCGCCGCGACCCGACCAGCGCCGGGTGCCGAGGAAGAGCTGGTCGCGGCGACCGAAGGATTGCTGGCAGGCCTTCGCGGCTCGGACGTGCGCCTCCTCTTGGTCGGCGGCGCCGGCAGCTTGACCGTGCCGGGGACTGATGGCCTGACGCTTGTCGAGACCCCTGACTTCCCAAGCGAGATTCGCCCCATCGCCCTCGCCGGCTGCGCTCAGCTTGCAGCTTGCCAAGCCGACGAGCAGGTGGATTGGAGCTATCTCAGCCCGCCGGCCTCGCTGGAACCCGGTGAGCGCACTGGCCAGTACCGCCGCGGCGGCGACGAGCTTTTGACAGACGGGGTCGGCGTCTCGGCAATTTCAATGGAAGACTTCGCCGTCGCCCTGCTGGACGAAGCTGAACGACCCCAGCATCATCGCAGGCGTTTCACTGTCGCTTACTGATGCACTTTGTGACCATTTCCTTCTCGGCTCAGCGGAATAAAGTTCATACCGCTGCCGCATTAGGGCGCTAACTTTTAGCTGCATTCCCCGCGGCACCACCGCCGCACGATCTGAAAGGAAGGGGGCGAAACATGAGGAACTACCGTCTGACAGTTCTGGCGCTAGCGATTGCCGTGTGCACGGCTTCGACAAGCGCTGCCGACGCACCGCCCTCACTCGACACGGTCTTCCAGACCCTCGGCTTCTCGCAGCAGGACATCGAGGCAGTCAAAAAGGGGCAGATCGTCTCGGTCGAACCGAAGCGCACCCGTGACGACCAACTGATTGCGGCCGTCGCCGTGCCGATCAAAGCGACTATCGCAGCGCTGGCCGACGGTCTCAAAACCGGCCGCAACATCAGTGTCGATAGCGACGTCCTGAGCCATGGGAAGATCGAAACCGGCGGCAGCGACCCAGTCGCCGCGTTCGCCTTCAAAGACAGCAAGGAAACCGACAAGCTGCTGAGCAGCGACCGCGCGAAGAACTTTCATCTCTCGAGCGAAGAGCAGGCAATGCTCGAAAAACAACTCGCCGGACTGAGCGCCAACCAGTCGGGCAGCACCGAGAAGGCCATGGCCGCCTACCGCGAGGTTCTGGCCGGGCGGTTCGAGGCCTACGCGAAGGGTGGCCTGGACGGCGTGGCACCCTACGTCGACGGCAGTGACACGCTCTCACCCGCGGCCACACTCAAGTCGGCGACGGAACAGGCCAAGTCATTCCTCTCCAAGCATTTCCCGGACTTCTGGGCAGCCTTGGACGGCTTCCCGAAGAACGGTTCACAGGCGATCGCAAGCGACTTCTACTGGGTTGATCGGGAGGTCGAGGGTCGTCCCGCCGCCGTTCTCGTCCACCACCTCTACGAAGCGACGGACGACTATCTCATGGTCAGCCAACGCCAGTACTACGTCGGCCACACCTACGAATCTCTGCAGATGTTCGGTCTGGCCATGCCGACCGAGAACGGCGCGGTGATCTTCAGCGTCAACAGCATCTACACCGAGCAGATCACCGGCTTTTTCAGCGGCGTGGCGCAGTCGGTCGGCGAGAAGCGGACCAAGGAGAGCATGATCAAGCATTTCGAGGCCGTGCGCAAAGCTGTGCAGTGATTGAAGCAGCCGAAGGGCGCACGGCGTTCGCTGCCTAGCGCGCCCTCAGGCCGTTGAGCACAAGATCGAGGTGCGCCTCGCGGTAGCGGTCGAGATCAACGGAACTCTGGGTCGCGAAAGCCATCTGCAGGATGGCGGCCGCTAGTGCGGGCGCGACAATGATGGCCGGATAATCTCTCACTGCGCTCTCACGAAATTCGCCACGCTCGATGCCGCGTGCGATGATCTTGCGCAGCAGGGCCTCACCCTTCGTGATCATCTCCCGATGATAGTAGGCTGGGATGTCCGGGAACCGCTGGCCCTCGGCGATGATGATGCGCATAAGCACCTTGGTGTCGGAGGCAACGAACCGAGCATAGATGGCCTGCAGGAGCCCGCGCAGCAGTTCATCGGTCGGTCCTGGGTAGCGTGCAACCATCTCGTCCGCTTCTTGCAGAATAGGCAGAACACGCAGACGCACGGCTTCCCGGAAAAGCGCTTCTTTGTTCTCGAAATAGCGGTAGATGGTGCCCTTCACGATGCCGGCACGCGCCGCGATGTCCTCGAGGCGCGCGGCGGCAAAGCCTTTCTCGGCGAACTCGCTCAGGCCCGCCTCGACGATCTCCCCCGGTCGGGCATCCTTACGCCGCTTGCGCGGTGCCGTCTCTGAGGGTGCCTGTGTGGAGGCGCGACCTGTGCCGCCCGGTTTGCTTTTTTTTCTGCCCACCATCTTTCCGTCCGATCTTGGAGTTATATATAATGACTCGCGAGTCATTATTACAGCAGGATATGTCGGGTCGAGTCTGAGAGACAGGAAAGACCATGGCGAGAGAGTCTACCAAGGCATCGGAAAACGGAAATGCGGCCATGTCGGACCGCGACGCCGATCTGCCGCTAGCGATCGAAAAGTCCGATGCCACAACGCCCAAGCGTTCGCGACGCCGTCTGACGCGATGGTTGCTGCTACCGGTTCTTCTTATCCCAATCTATTGGGCCGGCGGTTTCGTCGGGCTCTACTTCCAGCCCCCCGGCCTTAAGATGCTGTTTTCAGGGCTGGATATAGAGCCCGGTGGCGGGACCGCAGACCCTATCGCGGTCTCACCGATCGCTGCTGCTCAGGCGGATGTCCCAGCGGACACCTGGCCCGCCATCGATCAGGTGGTGGGCCTAGGCACGCTTTTGCCGCGCGGCGACGTGATGACGGTCAACACGCCGTCAGGCGCTGGCGACGCCACCATCGCCCGACTCGCCGTCGCCGAGGGCGAACGCGTCGAAACCGGCCAGATCCTCGCCGTGCTCGATAGCGAACCGAGGCTGAAGGCCGCCGTGGATGCGGCACGCGCCACGCTTATGGTCCGCGACGCGACCTTGGTACAAACCCGCGCATCGGTGAAGGCCAGCATCGACGAAGCCAGTGCCGCACTTGCGAGCGCCGAGGCCCGAGCGCTTAACGCTGAGCGGCAATACACGCGCGCCGAGACACTCATCGGGCGCGGCGCCATCTCAGAGTCCGTGCTCGACGACCGTTTGGCGGAGCGTGACCAAGCGCGGCGAGAGGTGGAAGAAGCCCGCGCCACACTCTTGCGCTACGACTACGGCAACATCGAAAGCCAACCCGATGTGCGCGTCGCCGCCGGAAACGTAGTCGCCGCACAGGCGGAGCTGGCTTACGCCGAGCACGAACTGGACATGGCCCGCGTCGTGGCACCAGCTTCCGGTACGGTTCTGGACATCCACGTGGAACTCGGCGAGCGCCCCGACGATGCGGGTGTGATGGATATCGGCGATATCGACCGCATGACCGTCGAAGTCGAGGTCTACGAGACCGAGATCGGCGCAGTCTCCATCGGCAACCAGGTCGAGGTTACCTCGGAGGCATTGGAGGCCTCCCTCTTCGGTCGCGTGCAGCGCATCGGTCTGGCCGTTGGCCGACAAACTCTCGTCGACGATGACCCAGCCGCCCTGACGGATGCACGCGTGATCGAGGTGACGGTGACACTCGACGAAGCCTCTTCCCGCCAAGCCTCGCGTTTCACCGGCATGCAGGTCGTCGCCCATATCGACGTGGCTGGAGATCGCGGGCAGGAAGCGCAGGCAAAGCGGTGACTCGAACGCTGACCTTGCTGTTCGGGCGCCTGCCGATCGGATGGCTGCAGTTGACCCACAACCGTGCCCGTTTTGCGGCGGCCCTGGCAGGTGTCGCCTTTGCCAATCTGCTGATCTTCATGCAGTTGGGCTTTCTCGGCGCACTACAGGATACGACGACGTATCCCTACGCACTGCTTGACGCAGACATCCTGATCTCCGCGTCCGATGCCAACACCATCTCCGACGGCAGCCCGCTGCCACGCCAGCGCATGCTGCAGGCGCTGGCGACACCGGGTGTCGCCGAGGCCGCGCCGCTTTATCTTGGAAAGCTGGACTGGGACAGCCCAGACGGCGACCGGATCAACTTTCACGTCTTTGGCTTCGACCCGCGCAAGGCCTTGGTGCAGGAAAGCGCAATTGGCGGCAACGTAGAGCGACTGTCCTTGCTTGACCGGGTGCTGATCGACGAACGGACGCGCAACCTACCAGACATCGGCTTCGCCGCTGCTTCGCTTCAAAACCCGGTTGCCATGGAGGCCAATGGCCGAACAGTTGACGCGATCGGAACCTTTGCGGTCGGCGCCGGCTTCGATGCCGACGGCTACATGGTCACCTCCGACGAGACCTTCCTCAACCTGCTTCCAAATCGCGTCCCCGGCGCGCCATCACACGTGCTGGTCAAGGTTGCGGAAGGTATCGAGCCTGCTGTTGTCGTAGAGCGCTTGCGTGACCGCCTGTCGGCCAGTGACAGCATCGTGCGCAGCTTGGATGAAGCCGCCAAAGCCGACCGTCTCTACCAGACCCAAGAGCGCCCCATGGGCCTGGTGTTCGGCTTCGGGGTGGTCATTGGCCTGCTGGTTGGCGTCGTGATCGTCTACCAAGTTCTGTCCAGCGATGTGGCCGACCACCTGCGCGAATACGCCACTTTCAAAGCCATCGGATACCGACAGCGTTTCTTTCTCGGCATCGTCTTCGAAGAGGCGCTGGCCTTGGCATTGATCGGTTTTGTGCCGGGACTGCTGATCTCGCTCGGCCTCTACCAAGCGATCGCCGCAGCGACAGGCCTGCCAATGGAGATGAACGCCGAACGCGCGATCGGCGTTTTCCTTGGCACACTCGCCATGTGCGCTCTCTCCGGCGCCGTTGCCACGCGTCGGCTGGCGGCTGCCGACCCGGCGGACCTCTTCTGAGCGGACAGCGAACTATGGCAAACCTCGCGACTGCACCTGATCACCACGCCATACCCCTTCAAGCGCCATTGGAGGCCGAAAGGGTACTCGAAATGCGCGGACTGGATCATTGGTTCGGCAGCGGCGAAACGCGCAAGCAAGCACTCTTCGATATCGATCTCTCTATCGCCCGCGGTGAATTCATTGTGCTCATGGGCCCCTCTGGCTCAGGCAAGACGACACTGCTGACGCTCGCCGGCTGCCTGCGCGAAGTGCAGTCCGGAAGCGTGCGGCTACTCGGGCAGGAATTGCGCGGCGCGAGCCCTGATCTTTTGGCGACCTGCCGACGGAAACTCGGCTTCATCTTTCAGGCCCATAACCTGCACGAAAGCCTGATGGCGGTGCAGAACGTGCGCCTGGGCCTCGAGGTCCACGGGCTTGCCGCTTCACGCTGCCAAGAGGCAGCCGAGCATGTGCTCAGTCTCCTGGGCTTGGCCGACCGCCTCGACTACCTGCCCCAGAAACTCTCCGGCGGACAAAAGCAGCGCGTCGCCGTGGCGCGCGCCTTGGTCGGCAATCCTGAGATCGTCTTCGCCGACGAGCCCACGGCAGCGCTAGACAGGGTCACAGGGATGGAAGTTGTGGACCTGCTCAAACGCTTGGGTGAGAGGCGCGGTACCACGACACTGATGGTCACTCACGACAACCGCATTCTCGATCGAGCGGACCGGATCCTATCCATGGAAGACGGCCGGTTGGTATGACGACCGCATTGCGGTCCTGCGCATGTTCCGGCCATAGGACGTGGGCATTCGCGCCTGCTCTGCTCACCACGCAACGCCGCCTACAGTCGTAGCCTGTTGCCTCCCTGCGTAGAGACTATATCTTCTGTCCATAGCCGCCGGATGAGAGCGGCTTGCAAACAAGGGAGGATAGATATGTTCGGGAAAGCCGCCTGGCTGGGGGCCACCGCCGCCGTCGCGCTCCTTTTCGCCGCTGGGTCCGCCGGCGCCAGTAACCTCGACAAGCTCCAGCAGTTTAAGATCACCGGCTCTTCGCTGGATATCGAGACCGTGGATCAGGACACGGACTACGCGGCGCAACTGCGCAAGAACCTGGAAATGATCAACATGCCGCCGGGCTTCAAGATCGACCTCTATGCCGTCGTGCCCGATGCACGGCATATGGCTGTCGGCCCCTCCACCGGCATGGTCTTCGTCGGCACCCGCAAGACACGGGTCTGGGCCGTCACCGACCGCAACAAGGACCGTGTCGCTGACGAGGTGAAGGTCTTCGCTCCGCCGGTCGACTTCAAGGTGCCCAACGGCGTCTGCTTCTCGCGCGACGGTTTCCTCTATGTCGCCGAACACAATCGCATTCTCAATTTCCCGGCCGCAGAGTTCTTCTATGAAAGCCCGGACGTCGCCGTGATCGTGACCGTCGATCAAGGAGAGCTCATTCCGGTCGAGGAAGAGTCCTTCAATCACGGCGCTCGTGTCTGCCGCATCGGCCCCGACGACAAGCTCTACGTGGCGCTGGGCCAGCCCTTCAACGTGACGCCGAAAGAGAAGAAGGAGTTCTATGACGAGACCGGCATCGGCGGCATCGTCCGCATGAACCGCTGGGACGGCAGCGAGCGCGAGATCTACACCCTGGGCGTCCGCAACTCGGTCGGTATCGACTTCAACCCGGCGAACGGCGAGCTCTGGTGGACCGACAATCAGGTCGACGGCATGGGTGACGACATCCCGCCGGGCGAGATCAACCGCCAGACGGCAGCCGGCCAGCACTTCGGCTTCCCTTACTACGGCGGCGGCTTGGTGCGGACGGCGGAGTATCAGGACGAGACCCCGCCTGCGGATGCCGTTCCCCCGGTCGTCGAGACAGTAGCCCACGCGGCCGACCTTGGTCTGACCTTCTACACCGGGCGGCAGTTCCCCGAGCAGTACAAGGGCGGCATCTTCAGCGCTCAGCACGGCTCCTGGAACCGCACCACGCCGATCGGCGCCCGCGTTATGTTCACCTCCGTCAACGACGACGGCTCGGTGGGTGAGACCAAGGTCTTCGCGGATGGCTGGCTGCTTGACACCGGCGAGTACATGGGCCGGCCTGTCGACGTCGCGCAGCTGCCCGACGGCTCGATCCTCGTGTCAGATGACTTCGCTGGCGCGATCTACCGGATTTACTATCAGCCCGAGGAGTAGTCGCCAGAGGCGGCAAGCTCGACCAGTGAATTCATGGCCGGGGCGACGATCGCGCGCCCCGGCCGCTTTGTTGAATAGCTGTCATAATGAGATGAAGATGCCCCAACTTTCTGCGGCCCTGTTGGTGGCCGTCCTGTCCACCACGCTGCTGTCAGGGCCGGCCCTTGCCGGCGACGCAACCCAGGGCCGCGATAAAGCAAAGGCCTGCGCCGCCTGCCACGGCATCGACGGTGTGGCCAAGATGCCTCACGTGCCCAACATCGCTGGGGAAAGCACGATCTATCTGGAAAAGCAGCTTAAGGCCTTCCGCTCCGGCGAGCGCCACGACCCCATGATGTCGATCATCGCCGAAGGCCTGTCGGACGACGACATCGCCAACGTTTCCGCGTGGTACGCCGCCATCAAGGTCGAGGTCACCCTGCCGGAGTAGGAAGCCTTACCGCGGATGCAGCCACTTTGGTAAGAAGCTGTATGCATCGGCCTTGAAGTCCTTGTCGAAGGGCACGCCGTACTGTTCGAGACGCGTCTGCAGTGCCCCGCAGTTGAAGGCATCGAAAGCGTCGGTGGCACCGCCGATCAGCTCGCAGCCGACAAAGATCTGCGGAATAGTCGGGGCGCCCGTCAGCAGGAACAGTGCCTCGCGGACCTCGGTGCTGCTGGCAGGCGCCTGGAACGAGCCAGAGTCGAGATCAATCGAGCGGAAGGGAATGCCAGCTTTGGCGAAGAGCTTCCGCACCGACCAGCAGAACTCGCACCATTCCAGGGCGAACATGACAACCGGCTGCTCCGGGTCGCCGATCATGTCCGCAACATAGGCCGTTGCGGCCGGTGCCGCCTCTTGCGGGATGACAGCTGTGGGCGCGGCTGCGGTGGCATCGAAACGGCAGAGCGGCGTCGAGGCGGAGATGGCCTGCTCGGCCTCGCTCATCTCTACCGCGACGTCGTCGAACAGCGGCGTGGAAAGGTAGCGCTCTCCCGTGTCAGGGATCATCGCGAGGATCCGCGCTCCCGGCTCGGCCGTCTCGGCTACGCGAAGCGCGGCCGCCAAGGTGGCGCCGCCGGTGATTCCAGCGAAGATACCTTCCTTGGTGGCCAGGTCCTTGGCGCCTTGCATGGCGGCAGCGCCGGACACGGGCTCGAAGCGGTCAATCAGGCCGGCTTCGGCGACATCGCCGGTGAGCTTTGGGATGAAGTCCGGCGACCAGCCCTGCATAGGATGCGGCCGGAAGGAGGGATGGCTTTCCGCCGCCGAGCCATCGGCCCGTCGAGTCTGCGCGATCCCGCTGGACAGCACTTGCGAGTTCTCCGGTTCGGCAACCACGATGGTTGTGTGCGGACTCTCTGCTTTCAGGACGCGTGAGACGCCCTTCAAAGTACCGCCTGTGCCGAACCCGGTGACCCAGTAGCCGAGACCCAGCCCCGCGAAATCTGCCAGAATCTCCCGCGCCGTGGTGCGCGAATGGACATCGGCGTTGGCCTCGTTCTCGAACTGACGGGTGAGGAACCAACCATGGGTCTCGGCAAGCTCCCGCGCCTTGGCAAGCATGCCCGTACCCTTCTCGGAGGCGGGCGTCAGCACCACTCTGGCCCCGAGAAACCGCAGGAGCTTGCGGCGCTCGATGCTGAAATTCTCGGCCATCACGACAACCAGTGGATAGCCTTTCTGGGCGCAGACCATGGCGAGCCCGATACCGGTGTTGCCCGAGCTGCCCTCGACGACCGTCTGGCCCGGCTTGAGCGCGCCGGACCGCTCGGCCGCCTCGATCACGCCCAAGGCCAACCGATCTTTCACCGAGCCCATGGGGTTAAAGGCTTCGAGCTTGGCATAAAGTGCCACATGCTTGGGACCGATGTTGTTCAAGCGCACGATCGGCGTACGTCCGATGGTGTCGAGGACGGAGGGCTTCAGCCCCTGGGCAACGTTCGCGGCAGCCGTCTGGGGAGCGGTATCGTTGGAAACAATGAAGGGTTGAGCCATTGCGGCGCTCCTTTGTGTCGGTTCAAGCCGCGCGGCGGCTATCGAGGTGGCCAAGCAGATGATCGGCGAGCTCACTTGCGTCGGCGCCGACGCCAGAGATCTGATGGGACCGGCGCCGCCGCATGAAAGTCAGACCCATGGCATAAAGCCCGGGCGCCGCGACCACGCCGCCGTGGTGGCGCAGCCGCCCACGGGCATCGAAGACCGGCACGTCGAGCCAGGAGAAGTCGGGCCGATAGCCGGTAGCCCAAAGGATCGAGCGAATCCCCCCGTCGGTGAGGCTGCGTTGCAGCGCAGGCGAGCGCGGCAGCCGTGTCGCAACGGGTCGGTCCAGCGGTGGCAGATCATCGTCCAGACCGCGCTCAGCTGCCCAGGTATCCACCGCATCGAGCAGCCGGTGCATCTTGAGGTCAGCCGCCGCGCAGGCATTGGCCAAGCCGCCGGAGAACAGAGCCTGGCCGTCGCGTACGTCCGCCAGACGGCCGACTACCTCGATGCCAAGGCCCTGCAGGGCGTTGATATCGACCGCCTCTGATGCGCCGATAAGCTGCGGCGACGGCGTGCGGCGGGCACGATCAATGTCGTCGATTTCGTCGAAACGCTCATCCAACAGGCCAATCGTATCGAGCCACCACTCGATGTCGCGACCGCGGTAACTCCGCGGCAGGCGTGTGTGCCAGCCCGTGGCCAAGGTCACCTGTCGGCCAGAGAGCTGCAGCTCGCGCGCCAGCTGCGCGCCGGAGGCCGACCCTCCCACCACGAGCACGCCGCCTTCTGGCAGATCGCTTGGCCGTTTATAGGCAGCAGGCGTGGTCTGAAAGACGGCGCTTGATGCGGCAACCGAGAGCGCCGGCACGTGGGGCCGAGCGCAGGCGCCACTCGCTATCACCAGGGTTTCGCAATGGAGCGGCCCCTGGCTGGTGTCCACGCGGTAGCCGGCGCCGCTCGGGGTGACCCGCAACACCGCTGTCTGGCTTTGCAATGGCACGCCGAACCGCCAGGCATAGGTCTCAAGGTGGATGAGCAGCTTGGAGATCGGCATGAAGCCATCCGGCTCGGGGCCCCGATATGGGGCCCCGGGCAAAGCGTTCGACCAGTTGGGTGTGAGCAAGCGCAGGCTGTTCCAACGCTGGGTGCGCCAAGCGTTGCCCACTGCCCCACGGTCGAGGACGAGATGGTCCACGCCCCGGTTCGAGAGCGCGCGGCTCATGGCAAGGCCGGCCTGCCCGGCGCCGACGATGATGGTGGTGACAGCTCTCACAGCCCTTGTTCCTTTTTCGCGAAACGGTTCGCGCCTAAGCGACCGCCACGCGCACGTTGGTCGGATTGGTGATGACGTCGAAGACGGCCGAGCGCTTCTGCGACTGGGCAACGAGGGCAGCAATCTCCTCCCGCGTTGCATCGGCATCGATGTCGAAGGTCACGCGGATGGCGCTGAAGCCGTTGCGCACGTCCGGGTCGATACCGAGGATGCCGGCCACGTCCATGTCGCCCTCAACAGTGGCCCTTACCGAGCGGAGTTGAATGTTGCGGTGCTGTGCCACGGCTGCCACGCCAGCGGTCAGGCAGCCGGCCAAGGCCGTGAGCGCGATCTCAGCCGGCGTTGCGCCCTTGTCAGCGGCATCGAACTGCTCGGGATGATCGGCATCGATCGTGTGCGGCGCCTTGCGGGCCTGCTCCTCGCCGAGCCCGAAGAAACTCTCGATGGTCGTGCGGCTCTCTACGCCGCCGGTCCATTCGGAGCGGGTCCGCCAGGTAAACTGACCGGCTTCCGGCGTCTCGGTGATCGCTGCTTTGGCGGTCAGTAAGGTTTCGACATTCACGCCGTTGTCGGCGGTTTTGATCTCGGTTTGCATGGTCATCTCGATGTCCCTTCGTTCTTTGGATTTGCAGCAGTGAGTCGTGCCGAACGGGCAGACCAAGCCACCCTGTTCGGTGCGACGACAGGGGTAGGGCTGCTGACCCAGCAAGTCTTGGAGAGGCCCTGGAGATCTTCTGGGGAAGTTCTGGAGATCCTGGGGACCCAGCGATGACACAGCCTTCCGGCCCGCTATACTCGGCGAATGCAGTACTTCTTCGAGTCCTTCTTGTTGGATACCGCTGTACGAGAACTGTCAGCCGGTGGAGAGACAGTGCGTGTCGAGCCGAAGGTCTTCGAGCTGCTGCTGTACCTGCTGGAGAACCGGCACCGTGCCGTTTCAAAGGATGAGCTGCTGACCGCTATCTGGGACGGCCGCTTCATCTCCGAGGCGGCGCTCTCAAGCGCTATACGCTCCGCCAGGAAAGCACTGGGCGACGACGGCAAGGCCCAGCGCTTTATCAAGACCGTGCACGGCCACGGCTTTCGTTTTGCCGCCCCCGTCGTCGAGGCAGGCACCGAGGAGGCGGCTGGCAGCAATACTGGCGGCCTGAGCGAACCGCCGGACCAGGACATCCGCTTCTGCCATAGCGCGGACGGCACGCGCATCGCCTATGCCATGGCCGGCTCCGGCCCTCCACTGGTCAAGGCGGCCAACTGGCTCCACCATCTGGAGTTCGACTGGGAAAGCCCGGTCTGGCGGCACGTCTTCACGGCGCTGGCCAGCGCGCATCGTCTGGTTCGCTATGACGCGCGCGGAAACGGCCTGTCTGCTTGGGATGTGTCCGACTTCAGCCTCGAACGGCAGGTCGAGGACCTGGAGGCGGTGGTCGATACCTTGGGCATCGAACGCTTCCCACTCTTAGGCCTCTCGCAAGGCTGCGCCAAAGCTGTCGTCTATGCCGCGCGGCATCCTGAGCGCGTCACCAAGCTCATACTGCTGGGAGGCTACGCACGTGGCTGGCGGTATCGGAGCAATCCGGAGTCGGTGAAGGTGGGCGAGGCGCGCTGCACCTTGATGCGCTCGGGCTGGGGCAGCGACAACAAGGCCATCCGGCAGATGTTCACCACCCTCTACATGCCGGATGCGCCGGCCGAGAGCCAAACCTGGTTCACCGACCTGCAGAAGAAGACCACCTCACCGGATAACGCGGCCGAGATCCTCCTGGCACACGGCGACGTGGATATCCGCGGGGTTCTTCCGGAGGTCCGTGCCCCGACCTTGGCCATCAGCGCGCGGAACGACGTGGGGGTACCCTACGAGCAAGGGCAGGAATTGGCCGCCGGCATCAAGGACGCCCGCTTTGTGACCCTCGACACCGCCAACCATATCCTGCCGGCAACCGACCCGGCCTGGCCGCGCTGCCAGCGTTTGATTCACGACTTTCTGAAGGATTGAGCAGCGGACGGCCAGGGCAAGGAAGCGAATGGAGACCCCATGGCCAGCGGAAGCGTGACCCTGTTCGGCGGGAACGGCTTTCTCGGCCGCCGCATTGCGGCGCGTCTGCTAGAGCGTGGTCTGCGCGTCCGGGTCGCCGCGCGCCATCCCGACAAGGTCCGCGAAACGCTCAAAGCTGTGGAAGGGCTGGAGACAATCCGTGCGGATGTGCGCGATGAGGCCTCCGTGACCGCAGCGGTGGAAGGCGCAGAGATTGTGATCAACAGCGTCGCACTCTATGTCGAGCAGGGCGAGGCGACCTTCCGTGCGGTCCACATCGAAGGCGCGCGACGCGTCGCGGAAGCCGCACGACAGGCCGGTGCCGCCAGGCTTTTGCAGATATCCGGCATCGGCGCCGGCACCGACGCGCCTTCGAACTATGTGCGTTGCCGCGCCGAGGGCGAAGCGGCCGTGCGGGAGGCCTTCCCGCAAGCCACCATCTTCCGGCCCAGCGCCATCTTCGGTCCCGACGACGCTTTCTTGAACACCTTCATCAAGATCGTCCGACGCTTTCCAGTCATCGCGACTCTTGGCCGTGGCACGGCGCAGGTACAGCCGGTCTTCGTCGACGACGTGGGCGAGGCGGCAGCCCGCTTCGCCGCTGGCGAAGGCAAAGAAGGACAGATCTACGAGCTTGGCGGCCCAAACATCTATACCTACCGGGACTTCCTGCAGCTGATCGGCCGCCATGTCGGCCGCGGGCCGCTGCTCCTCCCCGTTCCCCTCGCGATCTGGGACGGGCTTGCCACCGCTGCCAAGCTACTGCCCAACCCACCGCTGACGGACGCACAGGTCTTCCTTATGAGCCGGGACAATGTCGCCTCGCCGGATCTGCCCGGCCTGAAGGAGCTCGGCGTCACTCCGTCCTCTATCGAGACGGTGCTGAAGGCCGACTTCTAACGCCGGTAGACGTATTCCGGGCCGCCGCTGTCTGCCTCGGCTTGGGCGGTGGCCAGCATCTCGGCGTGGTGGGGCGAGAGGCTGCATGCCGGGTCGGTGGCGGCAGCGTCTCCGGTGAGCGCGAAGGCCTGGCAGCGGCAACCGCCGAGATCGCGCTCGCGGTGCTCGCAGGACCGGCAGGGTTCGGCCATCCAGTCCGTGCCGCGGAAGCGGTTGAAGATCTCCGCGTTCGCCCAGATCTCGGCCAAACTGGCCTCCCGCACAGACGGGAACTGGAGACCGGTGATGGTCTCGGCAGCATGGCAAGGGAGCATGCGCCCGCGTGGTGTGACCGCGAAGTACTGGGAACCCCAGCCGTCCATGCACTTCTTGGGATAGCGTGCGTAGTAATCCGGCACGACGTAGTCGATGGCGAGGCGGCCGCGGTGTTCCTTGCGCGCCGCCTCCACCACCTCGGTTGCGTGATCAACCTGGGCGCGGCTCGGCATCAGGCTCGCGCGATTGGTCAAAGCCCAGCCGTAGTACTGCACGTGCGCCACCTCCAGCCGGTGGGCGTCCAGCGCCAGGGCGAGATCGATAATCTCCCCGATACGATCAAGGTTCTGGCGGTGCACCACCACGTTGACGGTGAGCGGCAGGCCGGCCTCGCGCACCAGCTTGGAGACGGCGAGCTTCTTCTCGTGCCCGCCCTTGAAGTTTCCGATCAGATCGCCGCCCGCGGCCCGCGTGTCTTGGAAGGAGATCTGCACGTGGTCGAGCCCGGCGGTCTTCAGCGCGGCCAGCTTTGCCTCGTCGAGCAGCACGCCGGAGGTGATAAGGTTGCTGTAGAGTCCGGCCGTCCGAGCCGCGGCCACGATCTCTGTGAGGTCCGGCCGCGCCGTGGGTTCGCCGCCGGACAGATGGATCTGCATGACACCAAGCGCCGCCGCTTGGTTGATGACGTCGCACCACTCCTCGGTGGTCAGTTCCTGACTGCGGCGCTGCAGATCCAGCGGGTTGGAGCAGTAGGGGCACTGCAAGGGGCAGCGGTGAGTCAGCTCCGCCAGCATGGCGATTGGCGGCCGGAGGTCAGAGGCTGCGGGCCGCTCCGCCATGTCAGTCGTACTCGAGGAAGCCGCGTTCGGCGAGCAAGGTCAGCACGGCCATGACGTCCTCGGCGATCTCCCCGGCCGGCGCGTCGTACTCGATGGCCAGTGTCTGGGTGATCTCAGCCAGCGAACGGCCTTCGCCGCAGTGGTCGAGGATCGCCTTCCCTGTCTCGTCCAAGATCAGGATGCGCTCAGGCGCCTGCAGCACCCAGGATTCCCGCACCTCGTCCCGCTGTATGCGCACGAAGGAGGCCAGCTTAGGACGGCTCTCTTCGGTGAGGAGCGGTTGCTCGGACATCCTAATACTCAGGCACGAAGGCGTCGGGCGGCGGCAAGTGCGGCTCGACATAGGCGAAATAGAGTGCGTCAAGCTGAGACCAGAGTACGTTGGTCTTGAAGACCAGTGCCTGGCAGACGCTGTCCTCCAGATCCGGCGTGGTGGCGTGACGCACCACATAGTCGAGCGCGAAGTCGGCATCGCGCGGCGCCTGGGTCATGCGGCCCTTGAAGTAGATCAGCATGTCCTCATCGACGAAATCATACTGCGCCAGCATAGAGGTCACCCGCTCGCGGATGATGCCCGGGGAGAAGAGCTCGGTGAGCGATGAGGCGATGGCCTCGATCAGCGGCTTGTCCCGCACGAAATTGACGTAAGCGTCCACGGCGAACTTGGTGGCAGGCAGCACGCCGGCCTCGGAGATCACATAGTCGCGGTCGAGGCCGAGGCCCTGGCAAAGGTGCAGCCATTTGCGCAGGCCGCCCTCGCCTTCGCGCGTACCGTCGTGGTCGATGACCCGCTGCGACCAGATGCGCCGGAGGTTGGCATCGATCAGCCGAGACATCATCACCGAGTCCTTGATGGGGATGCGGCTCTGATAATAGTAGCGGTTCAGCGCCCAGGCCTGAACCTGCGCCTTGGTCAGTTTGCCGTCGCGCATCAGGGCGTGGAAGGGGTGCTTGTCGTGATAACGCTCGGCGCCAATCTGGCGCAGGCGCGCCTCCAGCTCGCTTCCGGTGTTGGGAGCCAATTCAGTGACGGCCAAGGCTCAGCTCCATTCCGTCGTAGGCCACCTCCCAGCCCGCCGCCTCGATCTCGCGGCGCTCGGTGCTGTCGCCGAGCAAGGCCGGATTGGTGTTGTTGATATGGATAAAGATCTTGCGCTTGGCATCGACATCCGCAAGGGCCGCCATGGCGCCCTCAGGGCCGCTCATGGAGATGTGCCCCATGCGCTGGCCGGTCTTGCTGCCTTCGTTGCGAGCAATCAGCTCGTCATCGCGCCAAAGCGTGCCGTCAAAGAAGAGCGCGTCGGCGCCGGCGCAGCGGGCCTTGAGCTCCGGGGTGACGGCTGCGCAGTTGGCAATGTAGAGCAGGCGCCGACCCTCGG
Source organism: Rhodospirillales bacterium (assembly GCA_965247175.1). Taxonomy (GTDB): domain Bacteria; phylum Pseudomonadota; class Alphaproteobacteria; order Kiloniellales; family DSM-21159; genus JANQMX01. The sequence goes on along the minus strand of OZ252006.1, from coordinate 4,805,312 downwards.
GGTCGGTCATCTCCAAGCCTATGGTGTCGCCCTCCTGAGTGCCGAACCCAGTACCTTCCTCAGGCTTCTCCAGGAAGAGCGCCACCTTGCCCGGCACGGGAAAGGCCTCGACCGTCAGGCTAGCGATCTCGGCCGGCTGGCCGACCTCGAAAGCCTCGCGGCTGACCACACCAGCGGCCAGCACGTTGAAGATTGGATTGGCTTCCAGAACCGAAAGGATGCGCGGATGGGCATGAAGCGCGAAGGCCGTGCGCTCGCGCAGATTCAAGAGCCCGGCAATGGCGTCCACGTCCGCATTGGTCAGCACAACCGCGGCGATCGGCGTCGAGCGCAGGCCCTCTTGCGGATGCAAACAGGGATTAGCCTCGATCTGCTGCCGCAGATCGGGCGAAGCATTCACGATCAACCAGTCGCGCCCGTCGGCGCTAACGGCGATGGAGGCTTGAGTGGCCGGACGCGCAAGCGGATCGCCCGATCGCACTCGGCGACAGGCTTGGCTATTGCTGTTCCATTGCGGAAAGCCGCCGCCCGCGGCGGCGCCCAGCACGCGAACGTGCACGACGCTCTAAAGTGCGCACCGCCCGTGGCACAGGCCATCGGGCGGAACCGATGTTAGATCTTGGCGCAGACGTAGAGGTTAATCTCCATTCCGGCGGAGATCTCACGAACGACGGGCCGCTTCCACTTTTTCATTGTTACGCTCCTCCCTTGAGCCTTGATAAGCGCCCCCGCTCAGTGACTTGAGAACGCTTTTCAAGTTGATGATATGGAACCGGCCTTCCGACTGTCAATCGGCAGCCTACACTGCACATTCCATAATCCCGAAGAATTGTCCGGACAGCGTCATTTCCGCCAAGCCGATACCCCGAGCCGCGTCGAGAACGGCGAAGCTCGGGGTGTCAGGGGTTGGCGCTACTCGGCCGCGTCGCTGCGCGGCTCTTCGGTGCCCTCGACCTCGCTGCGAGGCATGTAGAGGTCGCCGCCGGTGCGATAGCGCTCGGCCATGCTCGCCATGCCCTCCTTGCGGGCCTCGTCGCGAATATCGTGGGAAATCCGCATCGAGCAGAACTTTGGTCCGCACATTGAGCAGAAGTGCGCCACCTTGTGCGCTTCCTTCGGCAGGGTCTGGTCGTGGAAGTCGCGCGCTGTTTCAGGATCGAGCGCCAGGTTGAACTGGTCTTCCCAGCGGAACTCGAACCGCGCCCGGCTTAAGGCATCGTCGCGTGCCTGAGCGCCAGGCAGGCCCTTGGCCAGGTCCGCTGCGTGCGCCGCGATCTTGTAGGTGATCACCCCGGTCTTCACGTCGTCCCGGTCGGGCAGCCCCAGATGCTCCTTGGGCGTCACATAGCAGAGCATGGCGCAGCCGAACCAGCCGATCATCGCCGCCCCGATGCCGGACGTGATGTGGTCGTAGCCCGGGGCGATGTCCGTCGTCAGTGGGCCCAAGGTGTAGAACGGCGCCTCATCGCAGCAGGCGAGCTGCTTATCCATGTTTTCCTTGATCTTGTGCATGGCGACGTGGCCCGGCCCCTCGATCATCACCTGGCAGTCCTTGGCCCAGGCGATCTTGGTCAGCTCGCCCAGGGTCTCCAACTCGGCGAACTGCGCTTGGTCGTTGGCGTCCGCGATGGAGCCGGGGCGCAGACCATCGCCCAACGAGAAGCTCACGTCATAAGCACGGCAGATGTCGCAGATCTCCTCGAAATGCTCGTAGAGGAAGCTCTCCCGATGGTGGTGCAGGCACCACTTGGCGATGATCGAGCCACCGCGCGAGACGATGCCGGTCACCCGGTCGACGGTCATGGGGATCATATGCAGGCGCACGCCGGCATGGATGGTGAAGTAGTCGACGCCCTGCTGAGCCTGCTCAATGAGCGTATCGCGATAGACCTCCCACGTGAGGTCCTCGGCCACGCCGTTCACCTTCTCCAGCGCCTGATAGATCGGCACCGTGCCGATGGGCACCGGGGCATTGCGGATGATCCATTCCCGGGTGTTGTGGATGTTGCGGCCTGTCGATAGGTCCATCACCGTGTCGGCGCCCCAGCGGATGGACCAGACCATCTTGTCGACTTCCTCGGCCATGGAGGAGGTGACCGCTGAGGTGCCCATGTTGGCATTGACCTTCACCAGGAAGTTCCGGCCGATAATCATCGGCTCGGACTCCGGATGGTTGATGTTGGCGGGGATGATAGCCCGGCCGGCAGCGACCTCGTCGCGCACGAACTCTGGCGTCACGAACTCGGGGATGTTGGCCCCCCAGTCGTTGCCGTCGCGCGGGCCAGAGGACGCCGTCTCGCGCCGCTGGTTCTCACGGATGGCGATGAACTCCATCTCCGGCGTCACGATGCCGGCGCGGGCGTAGGCGAGCTGGGTCACGGCGCGGCCGTCCTTCGCGCGCAGCACTTGGGGGCGGTGGGGAAAGGCGCGCGTCAGGCGGTCACCTGTGACGAAACCGTTGTCGGCGGGTTGAACGGCGCGCGCATCGCAGGGCTCCACATCGCCGCGGCCCAAGATCCAGTCGCGGCGCAGCGGCGCAAGGCCGGCGGCGATATGGATCTTGGTGTTCGGGTCCGTGTAAGGGCCCGAGGTGTCATAGACGGTGATAGGCGGCTCTTCTGCGGTGGGGTGCAGGGAGATCTCGCGCATGGGTACGCGGATGTCCGGATGGCGTTGGCCTTCCACATAGATCTTGCGGGATGCCGGCAGGCTGCCGGTGGTGATGGCCGGTGCGGAACTGGTCATGCGGTCTCTCCTCGAGCGTTCGCTTCAAGTCGGACCCGGATGCCACTGATGGTAGGGAGAGGGGCTGCGCCCTTTCGGAACGATGGCGGACCACGTCTGTTGCGATACGGCCCTTCGTCCCGCGCTTCCTACGCCAGTATCAACTGGGTCAGGTTCAAAGGGTCGCTGCGCCGCGCCTCAGCGCTATCAGCCTCTCAGTCCCTTAGGCGGGACTCCCCTGCGGAGTGGAGATGCTAGAAAGCCCAAGAGGGGCCGTCAACGGAACTGATCATCGGCCTGCGTCACGTGAGTTGTGCGCCTCTGTCATAATCTGGAGAAAGCGCCCGGCCAGGACCTCTCTGTCGAAGTGATCCAGCACATAAGCCTTGCCGGCCTCGCGCCAGCGCGCGCAAAGCGCCGGGTCATCAAACATCTCGCGTAGGGCCTGGGCCATCGCCTCAGGGTCTTCCGGCGGAATGGCCTTGCCGCAGCCGGCCGTCTCGATGATCGCCGCGCTTTCTCCCCTGACGCCGAGCAGAATGGGCACGCCCATGGCCATGGACTCGAAGATCTTCGAGGGGATGACCGAGGTGAAGAGCGGCAGGTCGCGGAGCAGCACCAGGCTGGCATCGCAGATCGACCAGAGCCGGGGCATGTCCTCTTTCGCCATCTGCTCCAGCATGATGACATTGCTCAGGCCGAAAGCGTCTCGCTTTTCCACGAGCCGCGCCCGCTCGGCGCCACCGCCGGCCATGACGAAGGCGAAGCGATCGTCGTTGCGCAACAGTCGGGCGGCTTCCAAGAGACTGTCGAGGCCATGAGCCATTCCGTGGGTTCCGACATAGGCCGCGACGAACTTGCCCTCGACCCCGAGCTGCCTGGCAAAGGCTTCGTCACGCGGCTCCGGCTTGAAGAGGCTCAAGTCCGCGCCGTTCTTCACCACCTCGGTCTTGCCGGCGCCACCGCGTGCCTCGATGTGGGGCACGAAGGAGTCCGTGACCGAGACGATGCGGGCGGCCTTCGCATAGGCGAAGCGCTCCAGCCACTCCAGCGCCGCGATGATGCGTCGGTTCTTGATCGCGCCCACGGCGAGGATGGACTCGGGCCAGAGGTCGCGGATCTCCAGCACCCAGGGCGCCCGCTTGACGCGGCTGACCAGATAGCCGGCGAGGCCACAGAAGAACTGCGGCGAGGTGGAGACCACCACATCGGCTTTGGGCAGGCGCCAGACGAAGAGCGACACCATGATCAGGTAGAGCACATAGTTTGCCGTGCGCTTGACGAAGCCTTCGTTCGCAGTGGCGTAGGTCAGCAGCCGGATGACCTGGATGCCGTCCCGCTCCTCCCGTTGCCATAGACGGTTGCGGTAGGGCGGATAGATGATGCCTGCCGGATGGTTGGGGAAGCAGGTCACCACAGTGACCTTGTGCCCTGCGGCTGCCCAGACCTTGCAGTGCTCGTAAGTGCGGGAGGCCGGTGCGTTGATCTCCGGCGGGAAGTAGTGAGACAGGAAGAGGATCCTCACGCCTCCCCCTCCTCCGGTTTCGCCGCTGTCTCCAAGCTGAGCCGGATGTGGCCGCGGCAAGGTGCCGGACCGTAGGCAATGCAGATGCGTGTGCAGCGCACCTCCTCACCCATGTCGGGGTAGCGCCAGGCCTCCTCCACTGCCATCCAACCGGAGCTTTCCAGCGTGAGGCGACAGGCGCCGCGTTCGATAAGCAGCGTCGTCCCCTCCTCTCTCACCTGGCAGTCCTCGTGCAACAAGAGGCGCGCCACAGCGGCCTGACCTGTTCCGCCGATTACCTCATCCTCGATGAAAAGCCCCGCCGATGTGACTTCGAAGCGGCGTCGATGGATCGGGCCGCCTGGCAGATGCGTGTAGCCCGCGTGCTCGCCCTCCAAGATCAAGCCGTCTTCCCGCGGCTCGTAGTTCAGGCACCGTCCGTGAGAACGGCGACCGACACGGAAGGGACCGACGAACTCGCACTGGTCCAGGTCGTCCAATGTTAAGGTGTTATGCGCCTTGGTGGCCCGTGCGTAGGTCCGACGGTTTCCAGCGCGGTACTCATAAACCCCGGCATCGAGAACTATGCGCTCGCCGCAAGGGCTCCATACGAAGCTCAAAATGTCGGCATGAGCATGCGCCATCAGCCCATCCGGCCCAAGCGCACCGCAATCGATCAAGAGATAGTGGCTGCCGCTGCGCCAACCGTAGTAGCCGGCAGCAGGCAGGGCGATTGCCTCGCTTGACTCAGGTAGTGGCTGACGCAGATGGGCATGGACAGCCAAGCACTCCGCCGGTGCGTAGGCCATGGTTTGACCTGCATCGTTGAACAGCGCAGGAAGGCCGTCAGGCTGCGTCGTGGCGCGCAAGGCTACGGCCATCCGGTCCAAGGCCTCGCCCAAACGGTCTTTCAAGACGCCAGCCTCCAGCACCTGATAGCATTCCAGGAAGTCAGCGAAGACCTGTGCGTGGTAAGAGGGCGAACGCTCGTAGTGCATCCCGTCAGCCAACACCTGGGTCGCGATCTCTTGCTGCAGCAGCCTGCGACCCGTAGCAGCAAAGCCGGCAAACTCGGCGTCATCGAAGAAGGCGCCTGCCCAGAGCAAGGCTTTGATGTTCTTCACCAAGTGATTTCCGCCGATGTCCCGCTCCAGATTGGCGTGCAGAAAGCGGATTTGCTGGCCGAGGGAGCTGAGGATGGCGGGCCGATGCTCGGGAGAGATCGTACCGCTGTGACGGGCGAGCTGCTGCATCCAGACGACAGTGCGAATTGAGACGCTGTAAGCGTTCCAGGTCGCGAGCCAATAGCCAGGACCGTACGGCGGATTCTTGGCCGCCCAGTCCTCCATCACAGCCAGCGCCTCTTCAGCCGGCAAGCTCTCCACGTATTCCATGTAGTGCAGGTTCATCTGCCAAAGGCAGGCACCCTGCTGCGTCTCCTTGTAGTCCCAGTCGATCACTGGCCCGAATGCATGGCTGCGCTTGAGGAAGCGCATCTCCCAACTGCCATCTGCCGTCTTTGTCGCGCCGCCACGTGGCGGGAAGAGAGGCAGTGGAAGCTCGGCCTTGGCGTGCGGCGCCGGCCCGCTGCCCGGCTGCCGCATGGACGGTAGCCGCTGGGCCAAGCCTGACAAGACCCGGCGCTTGCCTTGCAGTGCAAGGCGCCGCAAGACCTGCTGCGGGCTCAAGTGGCGAACGAAGCGCAGGCGGGCGAGAAGCGAAGCGGTCATGGAGCTCGGGAGAGTCGGGACAGATTGCCAGCCCCTACCTGCAGGGCCGCTCGTGAAGGGATCGTAAAGGCGGCTTCGTGGTCGGGTGAAGGCCGAGCATCGACTGAATCGCTCACCACGCTACAGCCGTTCGACCAGCTTCAGGAAGCTGCGGCTCACCGGCACCACCCGGCCGGAGGCCGTGGTGATCTCGCCGCGCCCGCTCTGCTTCTTGAAAGCGCGAATGGCGGCCTTGCGGACCCAGAAGGAGCGGTGGACCTGCAGGCCCACGACGTCGCCCATCTCTGCAACCGCGTCTTTGAAGCGATACAGCACCACTTTGCTGCGATCGCCCACATGGACCTTCACGTAGTTCTCCTGAGCTTCCAGAACCTCGATATCGCTGCGCCAGTCCGGCGGCACGTCCTTCAGAAAGCCAGTGACAACCGTGCTGGCGCCGGCCTTGGCGTTGTCGATCAGCGCAGACTCCCGCTTTCGCAACTGGTGCGTCAGCAAGCTCGCAAAGCCCCAATAGGCGATGACGTACTTCAGATCGCTCAGGTACTCGTTGAAAAACGACGACAAGCTAAGACCGCCATCTGCTGGCAGCGGGTCAGGGCCCATCATGCCGGGACCGAACATGAAGATATCCAGGTTGATGTCGACCAGCACCGTTAGGAAGTTCGCGGTCAGAACGGTTAGCCCGTGGACCACCCAACGATGAACGCGCAGTCGGCGGAACAGCTCGTAGGCTGCGACGCAGCACAGCAACAAAGAGGCGATGTTGAAGAACTCGGCGGCAATCAACGCGCCGGTGTAATCGCGCCCCTCAGGCACGTCGATGATGAGGACGCAGAATATGATCAAGGCTAGAATTGCGTGAACTGAGTAAGTCTCAGCCAAGTATCGTAGCGTTCGCACCTCGCACCCTCCGCCGCGATGCGTGCCATTCGTCAAACACGAATGGCGTTCGTCAATAATTCCACTGATTTATCAATATCTTGTGCGGCCTCGCGCCTCTTGGACATAGCTTCCCGAGCGTCCAAAGGCAAGCGCATCTGCTTGCCGTTCACCTGACAGTTTTACGAAAGGACGCGACACAGTGAGATTGAAAACGCTCGCGCTCGGAACGGCTTTGCTGACGGCGGCAGTGATGGCGCCGCAGTCGACCGCCGAAGCGCAAGACAGTGGTACGGACAGCGCCCCCACTAGCGCTCGAAGCGCCGGCCGAGAGATGGGCACGCGAAACTGGACCGACCGGAACATCACCATCGGTTTGGGCACGGCCTACGAGCCCGTATCCCCCGGCGTTGACGAATACGAGTTCGAGCTCCTGCCCTTCGTCGACATTGAATATCTGGACCGCTTCTTCCTGAAGTCGGAGCGCGGGCTCGGCGCCTATGTTCTGCGCTCGCAGGGCGGACCAGAGTATGGTTTCGGCTTTGCCATCGGCTACGACGCTGGCCGCGAGGAAAGTGATGCCCGGCGGGAGCTCGACGGGCTCGGCGATATCGATCCCTCTGCTGAAGCGATCTTCTTCGCCGAAGGCGAGCTGGGACCGGTGGAGTTGGAGCTGGAGCTTGCCCAGGGCCTCGGTAGCGACGGCCACGGTGGATTTCGCGGGGAGGTTTCGGCAGGCATCGAGGCGCCGGCCTTCGACCGTCTGGTGCTGGGTGCCGGTCCCTTCCTCACCTTCGCCGACAGCCAGTACATGGGCAGCTACTACGGTGTCACCTCGGGACAGGCCGCACGCTCCAGCCGCTTCGAGCGTTACGACGCCGACGGCGGACTGGAGAGCTACGGCATTGAGGCGACCGCGCGCGTCAAGCTGACTCAGAACTGGTCGCTGATTGGCTTCGCCGCATACACCCGGCTTGCCGGTGACGCCAAGGACTCTCCAATCGTTGAAAACGAAGGCTTCTTCAGCGGCGGCGCCATCGTCGCCTACACCTTCTAGTGCGAAGGAAGACAAGCCATGAAACGGCTATTGCTCACCCTTGCCGCAGCAGCGACCTGTGCCTCAGCGGCTCTTGTCTACGCCAAGCTTGACGGAGAAGAGCGCTTCTTCCGCGACATTCGGCCCGCGCACTGGAGCTGGAACGGCTCTGACCTCGAGACCATCGAGCGTGTGTTCGAACGGTTGCGGGCGGCTGAGGGACGACGCGCTCCCGCGGGCTACGTGGACACGCTCGAAGCCTTCGGCCCGGGCAACTGGACCTACGAATTCGAAGTGCTCGGCGACCGCTTCATGACACGGGCCGAGCAGGAAGAGCAGAAAGGTCTCGGTGGCACCGCATCCTTCTACTACAAGAAGGCCGCCAGCTATTACGCCCTATCCAAGTATCCCCATAGGCGCGACGCAGTCCACGAAACACGCGCTTACCAGAAGAACATTGAGGCGGTGGGCAAGGCCTGGCACGCCTCCGGAATGCCGTTCGAACACGTCCGCTTGCAGTTCGAGGAGCAGCCGGTTGACGGGCTTCTCCATCTACCCGCCGGAACGCCGCCACGCGGTGGTTGGCCGCTGGTCTTGGCCATGAACGGACTGGACGTTTTCAAAGGCGAGTTCTTCTCGCTGCCATATCGCTTGGCCGATCAGGGTATTGCCTTCTTCGCCATGGACCTGATGGGGACGGGCTCCCACGGTGCTTTCCGGCTCGTGCCGGAAAACGACCGGCTGGTCAGCTTCTTCATGGACAAGCTCAGTGCACGGGGCGACATCGATGGCCAAGTGCTCGGTTTCCTGGGCGTCAGCTTTGCCGGCAACACGGCGGTGCGGCTTGCCTTCACTGAAGAGGCGCGGCTCAGGGGGGCCGTCAACATGTGCGGGCCCATTCACAGCGTCTTCATGTCAGACGAAGAGGACATAGCCGACATTCTGCCAATGTACGTGGAGGGCTTTCGGGACCGCAGTCACCTGGATGAGGCGACCGATACCGAGCTGGTGGCGCACCTCGGCGGCTTCTCACTGCTCATGCAAGGTTTCGTGGGCGAAGGACGTACGCCGACCACCGTACCGCTGCTCTCGATCAACGCGCGCAACGACCCGGTGGCACCAGCCTTCGACATGGACTTGGCGGCCGCGGCCTCGGTGGACAGTCATGTCATCTACAGCGGCTCGAACGACCACTGCCCCCAGGACCGCTTCACCGTGATGGCGGAGTTGGTCGCATTCTTCGAACAGCATCTGATCAGACCACAGCAAATGAACTGATGCTCTCGCATAGCCGCTCATGCCGCGTCAGCAGCATCTCAGCCGGTGAGGCACAACTACAATACAACATTGTTTTACAGTAAATATTTTCCAAATAACACCGCTGGGCGCGGCGACAATCCGGCGCAACCTCCATCTGATCCAAATCAAAGTCCACATTCTGGACCGGGCCTTTTGTTGCACTGCAAAAAGCTCGTTGAACAAAGGACAAGACGTGATGAGAGGACTGTTATCGGCTGCCCTACCAGCGATCGCCACAGCGGCCTTGCTGGCTGTTGCTGCCCCCCACAGCAGCGCTCATGCCGAGGAAGAGGAAGGCTTCAGCTTCCTCGGTCTCGATCTCAAGGGATCGCTCGGCGAAGGACGGCATAGCCGCTACGTGCCACCGCTTACCAACCCCATCTTCAACGAAACGCCCTACATCACGACCGAGATCCGCCCCTTCTACTTCTACCATGTGATCCCGGATGACTTCGTGACGGACGGCGGCGACGCCCACTTGGTCGCGCTGCAGGCCCGCATCGCCCTGACGGAGCGTCTCGCCTTCATCGCCACCAAGGATGGCTACGCGCACATCCACTTTGACGAGGTGCTGCCAGACGAAGATGGCTTCGCGAACATCGCGCTGGGTTTCAAGTATGCCTTTTTCTCAGATCCTGAGAGCGAGAGCATCGCGACGGCCGGCCTACGCTATGAGATCCCAATCGGGGACTTGGAGGCCGGAGGAATCGAACTGCAGGGCGACGGCGACGGGTTCTTGAATCCCTTCCTTACCGGAGCCACCACCTTCGGCGACCTTGGGCTTCAGGCCAGCTTTGGCGCCAACCTGGCCCTCGACACGAATGAGGACACTTCGATCGTGCACTACTCGCTGCACGCGGATTACGAAGTGCTTCCGGGGCTCTTCCCGCTGATCGAGCTCAACGGCTTCACCGCCATCGACAATGCCGAGCGGTCAACCGGCGCGTTGGGCCAGCTTGACGGGGTCGATGTCTTCAACTTCGGGAGTGAGGATCGGGACACGACGGTGACCATCGGCGGCGGCCTACGCTACCGCTTCAACGATCATGTCATGTTCGGTGCCGGCGGCGAGACGCCGATCACCGACAAGGACAACACCGTCTTCGATTACCGTCTCTACTTCGATCTCGTGCTGACGCTTTAGTCCACGGCTCTTTGTGACTGGCCGGGCCCGCGAATGCGAGCTCGGCCGGGCACCTTAAAGCACGAGCGCGCTGCTATCGCCCTCCTCGTCGAGCAGCTCGCCGACAATCCCAAGCCCCTGCTTAACACGCACCCGACTGCCCTCGTGACTAAGGCAGAGGCGCACGGCATTTGGCCTCTGCGCAGGGTCCACGGCGAAGGCGGCGCCCGCCAACAGCTTGACGCCCCTCGCCTCGGCGGCCATGCGGAAAACCTCCGGGTTCCAGCAAGCCGGCAAGGTCAGCCACAGATGGAAGCCGTGCGGATCGGCAGTTAGACATTCCGCTGGTAGTACATCCCTTGCGAGAGCCTGCCGCGCCGCGGCTTCGTCTCTTTGAAAGGCATTGAGACGGTCAGCCGTTCCGTCCTCGATCCAACGAGCGGCGACCTCCGCCATCAGGGGCGGCGGCATCCAACTCGATAATCCGACTGCGGTCTGGGCCGCATGGGTTAGAGCGGCTGGTGCATGCAGAAAACCGATGCGTAAGCCGGGCGCAAGGCCCTTAGAGACGCTCGTAATGTAGAGCGTCCGCTCCGGCGCAAAGCAGGCCATCGGCAAGGGTCGCTTCGGAGGCAGCAAACCGAAGACGTCATCCTCTATTAGCGTGAGGTCGTGCTTGCGAGCAACGGCAGCGATGGCGGCACGGCGCTCAGCGTCGAGAGTCACGGTGGTTGGCGTGTGCAAGGTCGGCAGACAGTAGAGCACCTTGGCCGCAGCCCTATGGCAGACCGCCTCCAGCGCATTGGGACAGAGTCCTCGCTCCTCGTCGGCAAGTGGCACGACCTTGAGCCCGAGACGATGCGCCATGGCGGTGATCGGCGCGTAGGTTAGTGCCTCTGTCAGCAACACATCACCGGGCCGCGTGCACGCCATGAGCGCAACCAGAAGACCGTGCTGCGCACCGCTGGTCAGCACTATGTTCTCTCCCCGCGCCTCGAGCCCGACCCGGCCGAGCCACTGCGCTGCCGCCTCCCTATGGCGATGGTTGCCGTCGCCGGCGTCACCAGGCACCTGGTAGTCCAGCAAAGCAGCCAAGTCGTTTGCACCGGACAATTCAGCCAAAGACCGAGCCAGGGCTTCTGCGGCTGGGCTCGGCGCCGGCAGGTTGAGGGAGAAATCGATCGGCCCTGCCTCGTCCCGGACTAGGGAGGCGGACGGCAGCTCTGTCGTCAGCGCGTTGCCGGCCCGCACATACGTGCCGCGGCCCACCTCGCCCTTCAGGAAACCGCGCTCCATGGCCTCGGTATAGGCGCGGCTGACCGTCTGTAGGGAGACACCAAGCAGATACGCCAGCTCCCGCTGCGGCGGTAAACGCGCGCCGCTCGGCAGGCGTCCGGCGGCCGCATCCTCTCCGATCGCTTCGGCAATCTGCAAATACTTGGGCCCACGGCGCCCCGCGAGAGTCGGCTGCCATATTGTCATGAAACAATGTTCTGATTGATCACCTCAATTTGTCAAGGCAATCGTTACGTATTGCTATGACTAATGCGGGGCGATCATGAGCGACAACGTTTCATCGCGGCACGGCCGGCCGGAGCTGGGCATCGCCTATGCCTTCGTCTGCCTCGGCATCCTGGGCACCATGCCGGTGATCGCCAACAGCCGCCCTACCGACTTCGATGCGCTGGGTTTCGCCTTCTGGCTTTCTCTTTGGCAGCTCCTATTCTCGCTGCCGCTGTTGCTGCGCGAGCTGGCCTCGTCCGACAGGGGGATCTTTGCCGCGCACCTGCCGCCCGACCTCAAGCGCCGCACCATCACCATCATACTGGCGACCGGCGTGATCTTCGGGCTCTCCACCTACGTCTACGTGCTGGCGGTCGAGAAAGCCGGGGCGGTGAGCGCCGCCATCGCCATCCAGGCCTACCCCCTTTTTGCTATCCTGTGGGAGACGATCTTCCTCAAGCGACGAAAGAGCCCGCTCGAGCTTTTCTTCATCTTGGTGCTGCTGACCGCCCTTACCTACCTCGCCACCGGCGGCACCTGGCGCATTGAGGGCTTCTCCACTTGGTTCCTCTTCGCGCTCATCGTCCCCTTCCTGTGGAGCGTCGCCCACGTCATCATCAAGGAAGTGCTGGACCGCACGCCGATCACGCCGGCGCAGGTGACCTTCTTCCGGGTGCTGGTGTCCATCGGATTTCTGGGACTCGTCACCTTAGCCATCGCTGGCCCGAGCCACATGGCGGATCAGCTCGTCCGCGTCGACTTCCAGGCCTTCGCCCTGATCATGGGCCTGGTCTACTACCTCGAACTGATCTTCTGGTTCTATGCCGTACGGCATATCGACGTCTCCATGGCCAGCTCCATCTCCGCGCCCTGGCCGGCACTGACCATGGTGCTCGCTATCCTTTTCCTTGGCGAAACGGTGCAGACTTATCAGCTCATTGCGCTCGCCGCTGTGGTGGTCGGTATCTACGGCCTGATCTACGCCGCCGCGCGAAAGCGGCGGGCTTCCCTCCAGAAAGCTGATGGATAAGCCTGTCCCTGCTCGCTAGGTTTGCTGGAAACAGAGGCTAAGACGGGGAGGACGCGCAATGGCGGATGGCATTCACAGACTCTTGGCGGGCGGTGACCCGGTGACCGGCATGCAACCCTCCAGCCTTACGGCGCCCGAGGCCTTCACCGGCCCGGACAAGCACGAGACCAACCACACGGCCTTTGCCATGCCCGACGAGTCCATCCTTTCCGGCGTTTGGGAGTGCGCGCCTTGCCGGGAGGAGATCGAGAGCTATCCGGTACACGAGATGATGACGGTCCTCTCCGGCTCGGTGACCCTGACCGATGCGGATGGGCAGGCGCAAACCTTCACGGCGGGCGACAGCTTCTTTGTCGCCAAGGGCACCAAATGCACCTGGGAGATCACCGAAACCCTGCGCAAGTTCTATATGATCGCCGCCTAGAGCTGGCGCTATTGGCCGGGCGGAACCCAGCCGATACGCCGTTCGCACACACTCCGCGAACTGTAGGCCATGCACCTGCGCCATTGCCTTTCGAGACTCGCGCGTTGTGCATCGGAGCCGGGCAGCTTTACGCTCACGTCGCTCTCCCCGGTCCTCTCATCAATCGTGATCTCACAAGCTGCCAGTAGGCCAACCAAGGCCAGGGCACTAAGGCAGGTGATAAGACGCTGCATCAAATCTCCTCGACTACGCTGGTATTCTAGCCGAGCGTCATCGGGAAGTTCCAGCAGCAGGATGCATTCTTTGAGCGGGATTAACGGCGACCCGCATAGAGCGCCACATCGAGAAAGGCCCAAAGACTGTCGCGCGCTTGGGCGTGCGAGAGACGGCCGGGATTAACGACCATGTCGTACCAGAAGCCCTCAAGCATCACATGGAGCGCTTGCGCCGTGGCAGAGAGATCGGCTTTCAGTCCCCGTTCCCGGGCATAGCTGGTCAGGGCGCGCCTAAAGGCCACCTGGGCCGCCTCGCTGTAAGCAGTCATCTCCGCATGCAGCCGTGGCTCCTGTCGGGCAAAGGCACCGAGTGCCAGATAGGCGCTGGCTGTCTCACCCAGCGCGCCCTCGCCAAGATAGAGCGCCACAATAGCCTCTAAGGTTTCTCGCCCGTCGAGCTCAGCACACTCAATCTGCACGATCTCCAACTGGAAGCGACCGGAGAGTGCGCGATAGGTCTCCACCAGCAGATCGTTCCAGGTGGCGAAGAAGTAGGTCACCAAGCTCGGCGCGACACCCAAGTCCCGCGCCACCTGGCGCAATGTCCAGTCCTCAGGTCCGTGTCTCGCAAGGCAGGTAATCGTCGCCTCGACGATCTGCGCGCGCCGCGCCTCCGCACTGAGTCTTTGCCTGGTGGCCTGCTGCTTTGCCGCGCCAGTACGGGGCATCTCTTCTCCTTCGGAGCACCTTCATAGGCATCCCATCCGATATATTGAACATATGTACAATAAAATGCTACAAAACATATCAAGGGCGACGACTCGGTCGCCGGTCTCGTGACGCTTTGCCGGGAGGTGCGCCATGGCCCTTGAGTTTGACCGCAGCCGGATGGAGAGCTTCCGCCCGCTCGAGAGCGATGTCCGCCGCTCGCCGACCCTGCCGGGCTTTCTCTATTCCGACCCAGCGATCTTCGCCGAAGAGAGACGGCGCATCTTCGACCGCAGCTGGCAGCTCATCGCCCACGAAAGCGAATTGCCGAATCCAGGCTGTTACGTCGCGGGGCAAATCGTCGAGGAGCCCGTCTTCGTGGTGCGCCAACGCGACGGCGGTATCGCGGGCTTCTACAACGTCTGTCAGCACAGGGCGCACCGGCTGGTCACGGGCCGCGGCCAGGTGAAAAAACGCTTGGTCTGCCCCTACCATGCCTGGTGCTACGACCTGGACGGCACCCATCTGCCGGCACGCCTGACCCGAGAGCTACCGGACTTTGATGCCGCCGACTTCGGGCTCAAGCCTGTTGGGGTCGAGACCGCCCTGGGCTTCGTCTTCGTCAATCTCGATCCAGAGGCGTCCTCCCTCGCGGAAATCGCCGGCGACATGTTCGAGGACATGGCGGCAAGCCTGCCCTGGCTCGACCAAGTCCGCGTCGACACAACGATTGCCAACAGCACGGCCTGGGAGGGCTCGACCCTCGCCGCCAACTGGAAGGTGCTCGCCGAGAACTGCCTGGAGTGCTACCACTGCGGGACGGCCCACCGCGATTTCGTCGACCTGATCGACATGCAAGACTACCGCTACGTCGCCCACGGCAACTGGCTGAAAAGCCAAGGCCGGGTCCTCAAGTGCGAGAACAGCGCCTACAAGGTCAACGGCGACGAGCCGGTGCAGGAAGCCGCGTTCTGGCACCTCTGGCCGAACATGGAGTTCAGCGTGTTGCCCGGCGGCCGTGCCCTGGGCGGCTTCCGCTTCACGCCGGCCGATCCCGGCACCACGGTGATGAACAGCATCATGCTGACCGTGCCGGGCGAGACCATCGCGGCCGATCGCCTGCGATACCGCTGGGAGGTGCTTTGGCCCGAGGACGAAGCGATCTGCCTCTCGGTGCACCAGGGCCTGAAATCCCGCGGCTACCGCCAGGGCCGCTTCGTCAGCGACGAAGCCCAGAGCGCAATCTCCGAGCACGCAGTGCACAGGTTCCAGCTCCGCTACGCCGAAGCGATGGGTTTATAGTAGACTCGGCACGAAGAACGAGAGGGAGACGAGGAATGCCGCAGACCATCGAAGCCGTGCGGGAAATGGGGCAACGCTACGCAGCGGCTTGGTCGTCGGGCGACCCTGCGGCCGTCGCCGCGTTCTACGCCGAGGACGGCCACATCGCCATCAATAAGGGCGAGCCCATCGTCGGACGCGCGGCCCTGACTGAGATGGCGGCCGGCTTCTACAGCGAGTTCCCCGACTTGGTGGTGCACATGGACGATATCCGTCTCGCCGGCGACCACGCTATCTTCGTCTGGACGTTGGAAGGCAAGCACAGCGAAACGGGCAACTTCGTCAAGGTCGGCGGCTGGGAGGAATGGACCCTGGGCGAAGACCTCAAGGTGCGCGCGTCGCTGGGCTGGTTCGACGCCGAAGACTACGACCGCCAAGTCGCGGGGCAGTGAGCTAGCCCCCCTAGCATCCCCAACAGGTTCAGATCGATGCTGCCGATGCCTTTGCAAGCGAGTTGGTCGCTTGACGAGCGGCTAGGGTTCGTTCTTCGGCCTGATAGGAGGAAATGGCCGGAAAATCGGGCTTGTTTACCAATTCGGCAAGGAACCGAAGCGGGCACAGCTCGCAGTCGACTGTGAAAAATGGGGTAGAAACCAGCCCAGTCACTCTCGATATAGGTTAGCGAAGTGGGCCACGCCAATCGGCGCCGTGGCCTACAGGGCTGAAACCGCTCCGGATGACTGCATGCCGCAAGACCGTCACGCGACAGGGACGATCCTTTCGGTTCTGACACTGCTTTTCTGCGGGCGCATTCTAGCTCAACTGCTGCAGGCGAATTTCGATTTGGCCGCGCTGCCGCCCTTCGAGGCGTGGCACAGTGGCGCTGTTCCTTACGCGTATCTGCTCATTGGCCAGTTGACCATTCTTGGCGCAATGGTCGCGGCGTGCCGGGCCGTCTTACGAGGTGCGCGCTACCCGAGACTGGGCCGCATCTTGCTCGCAGGCGGCAGCCTATATCTCGCCGTCGTGCTCGCGCGATCAGTCATCGGAGTCCTCCAGCTGAGTGAATCGGCCTGGTTCGATGAACCGCTGCCGACAGCTTTCCATGGGGTGCTGGCCAGCTTCGTGCTGCTGCTCGGCTGGCACTGGTCTGCACGAGAGACGGCACAGCCGGCATGGCGCCGCTTACCAGCCCGCATCATCCCAGCGCTTGCCTACCCTTTCTTCATGATGTCGGCCTTGGTTCTCTTCTACTGGCTAACACGCAGTGGGATCGCACTCGGATTCGCCGCCTATCTTTCGGTGACTCTCGGCGCGACCGCCGTGCTCGCGCTCGAACTCTTGCTGCCCTACCGAAAGACGTGGCGACCCGCGGGGCGCACCGTGGCGTGGGACATTACCTACCTCGCCGCCATCCAGGTCCTGCTCCCCGGCTTGTTCAGCTTTGCCGTCGTCTCCGTGCTTCCATGGCTTACCGCAACCCTGAGCCTCTCAACCGAAGGGATCTGGCCGCATCACTGGCCGCTCGCCGCCCAAGTCTTGCTGCTTTTGCTGATCGCCGACTTCGGCCGCTACTGGCTACACCGCGCCGCGCATACGGTCATGCCGCTTTGGGCCCTCCATGCGGTGCACCACGCCCCGAAAGAGCTCTACACTCTCAACGTCGGCCGCTTCCACCCAGGCGACAAGGCGCTGCAATTCCTCTTGGACTCCCTTCCCTTCATCTTGCTTGGCGTAGGCCCTGAAGTGCTCGCCATCTACTTCGTGTTCTACGGCGTCAACGGCTTCTTTCAGCACTGCAACGCAAGGATCAGACTCGGCCCTCTCAATTGGCTGATCAGCGGCCCGGAGCTGCACCGCTGGCACCACGCCAAGGAGGTTGCGCAGGCCAACTGCAACTTTGGCAACAACCTGATCATCTGGGATGTCATCTTCGGCACACGCTACCTTCCGGCCAACACCTCGGTCGGCAAGCTCGGCATCAGCAATCCGCACTATCCCGACGACCTGCCAGGCCAGACCTTGGCGCCTTTCACCATAAGCCCGGACCACGATACGGCGCGATCGGCATGAGCTGGTCCGACTGGCTGCTCCCGGCCGCCATGCAGCTTGTGCGCTGGACCCATCGGCGCGAACTCATAGCAGCGGCTGCAAATGCGGAGGCATCCCAACTCGGCCTGCTTCGACGCATCCTGCACGAGAACGCACACACCGGTTTCGGCAAGCAGCACGGTTTCTCTGAAATCACGGATTGGGAGAGCTTTCGCAAGCGCGTGCCGGTGCAGACCTACGACAGCCTGGCACCTTACATCCAAGAGCAAATCGCGAGCGGCGTCCCAGCCTTGACCGCAGCTCCTTTCCTCTCGCTGGCAAGGACGAGCGGCACCAGCGGCCCAACCAAGGACATTCCGATGACGGCCGCAGGGATCGAGAGCATTCGCGACGCTCAGCGCCAGCTGGGCCTCACGCTCTATAGCGGAAGCGGCTTCTTTGACGGCGCCGTTCTGGCGCTCTACAGCCCGCAAAACGAAGGTCGACTCGCCAACGGTCTGGTCTATGGGGCTGCTTCAGGCCATGCCAACAGCGGCACCAATCGACTGTTGCGAGCAAAGTTCGCATACCCGCCGACACTCGCAACGGTCAAAGACTACGACCTCAAGTACTATCTCTATGTCCTCTTCGGGCTGATCCAACCCGATGTAAGCGGCATCGCAACCGCCAATCCATCTTCGCTTTGCCGACTTGCCGAGCTTGCAAGCGAGCAACGAGCGCGCCTAGCCGACGATTTGGAGCGGGGCACAATCTCTCAGCCAGGCAGTTTGCCGGTTGGCCTGGAAGCGGACTTTGCCAAGCGTCTTCAGTCCCGGCCGGCCCACGCCCGAGCCATGCTGCAGTTGCTGCGCTCCGCTTCACCACTTTCCCTGTCGGCCCTCTGGCCCAACCTCAAAGCCATCGCCGTCTGGACTGGCGGTAGCTGCGGTGTCGCCTTAAGCAAGCTCAAGCCTCAGTTGCCAGCGAACACCGCTATTGTCGAGATCGGCTACCGGGCCAGCGAGTTCATCGGCACCGTCAACGTCGACGCCGCGCGAAACGTCTGCCTGCCAGCCCTGACCCATACGGTGTTTGAGTTTGCCGAACAGGACGCCTGGGAAGAAGGCGTCCAACGCTTCACTCCGATTTCAGAGTTGGTGCCGGGTCAGCGCTACTACGTGCTGGCGACCACGGCATCGGGTCTCTATCGCTACGACATCAACGATATCGTGGAAGTCACCGGACAGTACCGGGGATGCCCGACCCTCGCCTTCTTGCAGAAAGGCAAAGGCGTCACGAGCATCACGGGCGAGAAGCTCTATGCACACCAAGCCATGAGCGCGATCGAGCGGACACGAACGGAAGTCGATGGCGCCCTCACCTTCTGTCTGCTGCTCGCAGATGAGGAGAGCGCTCGTTACGACGTGGCGATCGAGGCCGAGAACATGGCACCGCCGCTGGCTGCCCGCTTCGTCGAACGGCTGGACGCCTGTCTTGCGGACGCCAATGCCGAGTACCGCGACAAGCGACAAAGCGGCAGGCTCAAGCCACCGCGCCCCTTGCTGCTTAAACCAGGCGCAGGGGAAGCCGTGAAACGTCAGGCTCTCGCTCGCGGTCAGCGCGAAGCGCAATACAAGACACCCTGCCTCGACTACGCCGCGCGCTTCAATTTCGACTTCGCGCCCTGGCTCGAGCCACCCGCCTAGGCATGATGCGCGTGCGTCTCGAGGCCCGTACCTTCCAGGCGCCCATGCGCGTCTCCTTCCGACACGCTTCGGCCGACCGCAGGACGAGCGCATCGGTAATCGTGATTGCGCGCCCGGCTGGGACGCAGGACATGGCGTTGACCGGCATCGGGGAAGGTTGCCCGCGCCGCTACGTGACCGGGGAGAGCGTGGAAAGCGCGAAGGCCTTCATCATCCGCCACCGTGCCGAACTCGAATCAAGTATCGACAGCCTCGACAGCCTCAGGGCATGGGCGTCCGCACACGAGGACGAGATCGACGATAACCCAGCCGCTTTCTCGGCTCTCGAAGGGGCGTTGCTCGACCACCTGGCGAGACGGGAAGAGAACAGCCTGGAGGCGCTGCTCGGCCTGCCGGCACTTCACGGCCCCTATCGCTATTCGGCCGTACTGGGCGACAGCCGCCCCCGGGTCTTCTGGCCTCAAGCTTGGCTCTACCGCATGGCGGGCTTTGCCGACTTCAAGATCAAGCTGAGCGGCGATCTCGACCGTGACCGCGCCAAGCTCAAGGTGTTTAAAGCGATGCCGGGCGCGCGCTTGCGGGCCGACGCCAACAATCTCTGGTCCGACGCTGAAAGCTGCATCGAGTTCCTGCAGGCGCTCGACGCGCCCTTCTGGGCCATCGAGGAGCCGGTCGCTGTTGGCGACCTCACCGCCCAGGCCGTGGTGGCCGAAACACTGAACGTCAAAATCGTGCTCGATGAGAGCCTGCTGCGCCTTGCGCAGATCGCAGACCTGGGCCCGCTTGCCGCCCAAGCTGTCGCCAACATCCGCGTGTCAAAGTGCGGTGGCCTCTTGCGATCGCTCGCCCTGGCCCGTGCCGCCGAAGCCGCCGGCATTCCTCTGATCTTCGGCGCGCATGTCGGCGAGACGTCGGTCCTGACACGCGCCGCACTCTGCCTTTCGGCTGCATTCGGCGAAAACGTGCTGGCCCGCGAAGGTGCTTTCGGACGTCTTCTGCTGAGTCGGGAACCGGTCACTCCTACGCTTCGCTTCGGCCGCGCCGGTTTACTCGACCCCATCCGCTTCCTCGCAACCAATCACCACGGAAGCGGTCTGACAGTACTCTGACCCACGCCCCTCAACCCCCCAACAGATAGGCCTCGATGCCGCCAACGCCTTTGAGGGCAACCTGGCCGCGAGGGGTAACGCGCGGGGGCTGGGAGCCATCGTGGCTGAGGGCATCCAGCGTAGCTTGGGAGAGCTGGATGTGGCCGGGGACGCCATGCGCCTCAAGCCGGCTGGCGATATTCACCGTCTCCCCCCAGACGTCGTAGACGAAGCGGTACTGGCCAAGCAGGCCGGCAACGACCGGGCCCGTGTGGATGCCGATGCGGATCTCGAAAGGCCGATTGTCCGGGTCGGCATGCTCCACCGCCGCCAGCATGGCTTGGCCCAAGGCAACCGTCCGCTCGGCGTGATCCGAGCTCGGCTCCGGAACACCTGCGGCGGCCATGTAGGCGTCGCCGATGGTCTTGATCTTCTCGACCCCGTGCTGAGCTGCCAACCGGTCGAATTCGCCAAAGATGCGGTCCAGGCGCTGGACCAGCTCGACCGGCGAAGTTTGAGCCGCAACGGGCGTGAATCCGACCAAGTCAGCGAAGAGGATGGAGACCGAATCGAAACGGTCGGCGATGACTGTCTCGCCACCGTTGAGCCGTGCCACCACTTGGCCCGGCAGGATAGCGTGGAGCAAGGCGTCGGCGCGCTCCTTCTCCGCTTCGATTCGACGCTGATACTGCCGCTCCCGGTCGGCCCAGCGCTTGCGCTCCAAGCAAGCCTTCAGGCGTGCCTTTAGCAGCACGTGGTTGAAGGGCTTGGAGAGATAGTCGTCGGCGCCAGCGCCGATGCAGCGAATCACGGCATCCATCTCGGTCAGGCCTGAGATCATGATGACGGGGATACGTGCCCAGTCAGGATTGGCCTTCAGCTTCGCCAGCACCTCGATGCCGTTCATATCGGGCATCAGGACGTCAAGCAGGATAACGTCCATATCCACAGCAGCCAGGCAGTCAAGCGCTTCGGCACCGGAGGTGGCGAGCAGCACCGTATGCCCATCGCGGGTCAAGCGGCGGGACAGCAGGCTTCGGTTGCTGGCGACGTCATCCACCACCAGAATGCGCCCGACTTGGCGGGTCGCCTGGACGCCTTCCCCGTCCGCCATGGCCGCCAGGGCGTGAGCCACATCCTCGGCGGTGTGGGCGGCCGACTCCGATGCAGCCGGCAATGAACCAGCCTCGGCGAGAGAATAATCGACAATGGCATCGATCCGTTCGAGGAGCACGCCTGCCTCGGCGCGGATGACCGCGACATCGCTCTTCAGCGCGTCATGCGGCGACTCGGCCAACTCCTCGGCAATCATCTCGGAATAGCCGATGATGGCATTGAGTGGTGTGCGCAGGTCGTGGCGCAATTTAGCGCTCCACTCACCGCCGAGGGCTCTGTCGTGAGAACTCCCCTCGCCCAGCTCCTCTTCGATCAATCGGTCAAGCAGGCGATTGAGCATCTCGGCGCCTTGGCTGATGCTCTCGAAGTCAGAAAGCATATCGTCGAGTCCGAGCTCGCGTGCCTGCTCGACGGCAAGATCGAGAAAACCGAGGATGTCACGCGCCGGGCCGCCCAGGCCCTGCGCCACATATGCGGCCAAGGCACGCTTGCGGAGCGCTTCCTCCCCATCCGTGCCTGGTTCAGCGCTATGATTGGCGTTCTGCGTCATCCCTCAGACGGCACCTTGCTTTTCTCACGAGGACTCGGCAGCGCCTCCATCGCTGCCTAAGAGGGCATCGATCTTGCCCAACAGGCGCGGCAGATCGACAGGCTTGCTGTCATAGTCGTCGCAGCCGGCGTCCATCGCCCTGTCTCGGTCGCTGGCCATGGCATGGGCGGTTAATGCGATGATCGGGATGCAGGCTGTCTCAGGATCCGCCTTGAGTTGCCGTGTCGCCTCCCAGCCATCGATCACCGGTAGGCTCATGTCCATCAGCACAAGGTCCGGCCGCTCAGCGCGTGTCATGGAGACAGCAAGCCCTCCGTCCTCGGCGATCAAGACCTCGAAGCCGCGACGGTTCAAACGGCGAGAGAGCATGTCGCGGTTCATCTCGTTGTCTTCGACCAGCAGAATGCGTGCCATCTCGGAATTCGCCTATTCGCCTTTGTTTTTGTTCTGAGATCGCCCGCTCTCTCCGGGAACAGCCGTCGGAATCACGTCCGGTATTGCCGCAGGTATTTGTCGCTCAAGGGCGCCGACCAATTGCTCGCGGGTCCCGGCGTCCTTGGCGATGACTGAGACCGCATGCTCTCGAAGCCAGTTGCGCTCGCTGCCGGTCAAGTCCTTAGAGGTCACCACGATGACAGGAATATCGCTCAAGGTTGGGTCTCGTTGCATTTCACTGAGAACGGCGAAGCCATTCATCACCGGCATCATGAGATCGAGCAATACCGTGTCGGGCTTTAGCCGGCGCATCTGTTCGAGACCACGGGCGCCGTCGGCAGCCTCATGGACGGTAAAGCCCTGCTTGACCAGGATCCGCCGCAGCAGGTCACGAGATGTGCTGTCGTCGTCGACCACCAGCACCGAACCAGCCGTCTCGCCCGTGATTTCGCCCGTGCTCTCAAGTGTGGCGATCAGCCGCTCAGCGTCGATCGGTTTGGTCAGATACTCGACGGCGCCGAGCGCCAAACCCAACTCGCGATCAGCCAGCACCGTAGCAAGGATGACGGGAATGTCGCACAGCTCGGGATCGTCCTTCAGCTGGCGCAGCACCGACCAGCCGTCCTGTCGCGGCATGATTATGTCAAGCACGATAGCCTGGGGTCTCGCCGCGCGGGCAATCTCGATGCCCTCCGGCCCGCTTGCAGCTTCGCGATAGGTGAAACCAGCCTCACCGAGAGCATTGGCGATAACCTGGCGGGCGTCTGGTTCGTCATCGATGATAAGAACATAACCTGCCTTCACCTCGAGCACCGCCAGCGCTCCACAGGGAGCGCACGGTGTGCAGAAGGCATGCTGAGGGCAGATCGCAGGCAGCTCCATCGTGAAACTGGAGCCGACGCCGGGTGTGCTCTCGACTGCAATTTCACCGCCAATCAGACGACAGAAGCTGCGCGTGATGCTGAGCCCGAGACCAGTGCCGCCGTAGTTGCGGGTGGTGGAGGCATCGGCCTGGGTGAAAGCGGCAAAGAGCTTCTCAGCCTGCTCCTCGGTCATGCCAATGCCACTATCGGTGACGCGAAAGATCAGCCAGTCGCCAGTCGGGCGTTCCTCGCGTGCGGCGTCGAGGGTGACCTCGCCGTCCTCCGTGAACTTCGCCGCATTGCTCAGCAGGTTGAAGAGGTTCTGCCGCAATTTGGTTTGATCCGAGTTCATCGCACCCAAAGGACCTGCGATCTCCAAGGTCAGGTGGTTGCGATTCTTGTCGATCAGCGGCTGGATGGTGCTCGCGACATCGCGCAACACAGGCTCGACCGCAAAGTCCTCGGTGAAGACCTCCATCTTACCCGCCTCGATCTTAGAGAGATCGAGCACATCGTTGATGAGCGAGAGCAGGTGTCGCCCCGCGCCGGCAATCTTGTCCAGGTCCGGCACGAAGGCATCCTGTTCCAGATCGCGCGCTTCCTCGATCAGCATTTCGCTGTAGCCGATGATGGCGTTGAGCGGTGTCCTGAGCTCGTGGCTCATGGACGCGAGGAAACGGCTCTTGGCCTCGTTCGCCTCCTCGGCCTGCAAGCGCGCCGCCTCCAACTCGACCTGACGCTTTTTCAACTCGGTGATGTCGGTGTAGACGGCGACTCGACCGCCGTCAGGCGTCTCGCGCTTGGTGATTCGCACCCAGGTGTCGCCGTACAGTCGGTCCTCGACGAAATCCCCTTGCTCGCGTGTATGAGCCAAGCGTTGCTCGACCCAATCCTCGAGCGAGAGGCCATTGAGCGAGAAACGTTTGCTGTTCGCCTGCGCTTCCAGCACGTCTCGGAAGCTTGCGCCAGGATGCGCGACCTCCACCAGTTCCGGGAAGATTTCCCGATACTTGGAGTTTGCGAGCAGCATCCGCTCCTCGGCATCGTAGAGCACGAAACCGTCTGGAATGGTCTCGATGGCAGTAGCGATGCGTTGACGCTGACGCTCGTTCTCCGCTTCCAGACGCGCGCGCGCCATGGCGTTCTCTCTGAAGAGACGCAAGGCATCAGCCATGCCGCCCAACTCATCATTGCCGCCGGACGGGATAGCCACCTGATAGTCACCAGCCGTCACCGCCGACGTGGCCTCCCGCAGGCGGCGCAGCGGCGTCACGATGGAGTGCAGCACAACGGTCGTCAGCAAAGTTCCGATGACTGCCAATGCGATCACAATGTAGAGCGCGACCTGGGCCGAGTAGTCGGCCAAGGCTGCAACCTGTTGCCGCTCCTCCACCGCGGCGGCATTGACTCGCGCGACCAGCGCATCGAGGGCCCCGTCGACGGCTATGCTGTGGGTACGGGCTTGAGCCAGGATCGTGTTGCCGATGACACGGTTGTCATCTGTATAGGCATCGGCCGCGTCGATCGCGTCGGTGATGTAAGCCTCGACTTCAGCACGAATGACAGCGACGGTCTCCGGATCGTAGTCGGCAATGAGGGTCAGATGCCCGTCGAGTCGCTCGCGAGCTTCCTCAGCGTTGCGTTCAGAGGTAACCAGCAGACTCACAGAGAGGTCGGTCAGCCAGTAGCGCAGCTCGCCGAAGGTGGTATGCGCCGCACCGGCTTGCTCGACCACGTCAAAGAGCTGCTTCATGCGCTCCGTGCGCGCGGCGCTCTGCTGCAGCTCGGAGAGGAGAAACAGCGAGGAGCCGATTAGGCTGAGCAGGCCCGCGCCAGTGAGCAGTGCGAGCTTGGCCCAAATCGGTAGACGGCCAAGGAAACCCTGCGCAAGCGGTCGCGCCGTCGCTTCGTCTGTGTCTCCGATGCTAGCCTGCGAAACACTCATGGGCAGAAAGCGGTCATAAGCGCGCGCTCACTCGAAGATCACAATGCTGATGGCACCACCAAGGTCACCCTCCTTGCCGCCTTCCTTAGGATAGCCGGTTATGTCCAGCTCACCCTGCGGGCCCCCATGGCAGGAAAGGCAGGACTGGCGGTAGTACTCGGGCAGCAGCATGCGAAAAGCCGGACGCCCCTCGAACTCAACCCGCTCCGTATAGTACTGGCCCTTTGGCCAATCCTCCGCGAGCAGCCGTGTTTCCAGGACCTCTCTCTCCCAGTCGTCGGGACGCGCTTTCCGGTTGCGTACCAGGCTCATAGGCGCCGTAACGCGAACGCGGGCCTCATTGCCGGCAAGCGCCTTAAACTCCTCATTGACGAGGCGGGCGAACACTGCCGGGATAAACCCTTTAAAACCGACGCCTTCTTTGTCGATGTCGGCCTGATGCTGATCGACAATCCGCAACATCGCTTCCTTTTGCGCGGTGATGAGGCGTTTGTCGCGCTCCGACAAGCCCTCCGGCGCTAAGGCAGAACCGGTACGCTCGTTGTAGATCGCCTCGGCCTCTTTCACCAGCTTGTCGCCCGTGAAGTTCTTCTCACCGATCTCCGGGTTGTTGATCAGGGGTTGGTTGGCTGAAACGACGCTGCGGCCAGCGCGCAGCAAATTGGCTAGCTTGGTTGCCATCTCCTTCTCATCGAGATCTTCTGCGACGGCAGGACGCGAGTCCGGCAGAACCACAACGCCCAGAAAGAGGAGGGCAAACAAAGTAACGAGAAGACGAAACGGCGCTCGGAACGGCATCGCAACAACAACCTTTCTGCAGGTGTCGGACAACCTGGGCCGTCACCAGATTGCGGGCTTGGCGAGGCCTCGCCGGACCCTGCATCGTTAGGCATTAACGATTTCTATACAAACTCGAGCCGGTTAAGCGACTCTCGCGGTTAAAGCAGATTACGCATTGGCTGCGTGGCTGCACAGCGATTTCTCATTTCTTTTGTGTCTTTGCGGCTGTGCTGCGCGATCAGCGGCAGCTGTCTCAAGGACGCGAACATTAGAAGAACCACAGCCGGTCGTTGTCGAGCCAGCCAAAAAAATCTCGCCAAAGCACAGTTCATTACCCCCAAATGGGGGCATACCGCCCAGCCCAAGATTCATAGTTTACCCGAGACAGTACTGACTGTTGGGATTCGTATACCTGACTGAGGGGTACGACTTTGGGGGAGCTTGGAACTTGGGGTCCTTAACGCAAGGTCTCAGTCCACGCCGCTCCCTCTGTTGGGAATGAAGCCGCGAAGCCTATGACGGGCCAAACCGGCAATCTAACGGAGGATCACAATGGCACTTATCGAAGATTGGGTCGATCTGACGTGCCCAGATAATTTCTGGGAGATCGAGCCCTTCAACATGTTCCCGTTTGAGCAGGGTACCGATACCCGGGACATCGCGATCCTGGAGGACATCTTCGGCGACCCGAATACACCGTCTAACTACAATGCCAAGGCCGGCGACGACCTCGTTCTCGGCCAGGACGGCCAGAATGGCATCCAGGGTGGTCTCGGCGCCGACAGCATCAATGGCGGCGGCGGTGACGACTTCCTGCATGGCGACGACACCGATGCGGACGACGCCGAGCGGGCTGCCGAGAACCCCGGCGAGGTCTTCGTCGACGGTGACGACACCATCTTCGGCGACAGCGGCGTCGGCGACGGCAACGACACCATCTTCGGTGACGGCGGCGACGACCTGATCTACGGCGACGAAGGCAACGGCGACGATCTCAACGACGGTGCCGACAAGATCTTCGGTGGCGCCGGTGCCGACAGCATCTTCGGTGAAGGCGGCGACGACCACATTGCCGGTGACGAAGGTGGCCACGACGGCTCCGTCGACCCCGACAACCCCAACTGGGGTGACTACATCGACGCCGGTTCGGGCGCCGATACCGTTGACGGCGAGGAAGGCGACGACACCATCGTGGCTGGCGCCGGCGACGACCTGGTCGAGGGCGGCACCGGGGATGACGACATCGAAGGCAACTCCGGTGACGACATCCTCAAGGGCCAGAACGGTGCCGACACCATCGACGGCAACGACGGCAACGACTCCATCACCGGTAACGACGGCGAGGATTACATCCGCGGCGGCGACGGTCAGGACGTTGTGGATGCCGGCGACGACGACGACGAAGTCTGGGGCAACGACGGCGACGATACCCTCTTCGGTATGGCCGGCGATGACTACATGGACGGCGGCGAAGGCGACGACGACCTCGAGGGCATGGAAGGCAACGACACCCTCGAAGGTAAAGACGGCAAGGACGAGATCAACGGCGGCGACGACGATGACCTCATCTACGGCGGCAACGACGCCGACGACCTCTCGGGTGGTGCCGGTGCCGACACCGTCGAAGGTGAAGACGGTGCCGACGACATCGACGGCAACGCCGGCGATGACATCCTGAAGGGTGGCAACGATCGCGACCTGATCTCCGGTGACGACGGCAACGACTCGGCCTGGGGCGGCAATGGTGACGACACCATCGGCGGCGACCAGGGCGATGACCGTCTGCAGGGTAACTTCGGTAACGACCTCATCGCAGGCGGTATCGGCGGCGACACCCTGATCGGTGACAACAACTCGCCGGACGGCAACGACATGGACGGCGACGCCGATGGCGAAGCCGGTGCCGATACGCTGCTCGGTGAGGAAGGTGACGACAAGATCTTCGGCAATGGCGGTAACGACATTGCTGAGGGTGGCGACGGCAACGACTCCATCGAGGGTCAGAATGGCCGTGACCTGCTTTCCGGTGGCGAAGATCGCGACATCATCCGTGGCGGCAACGGCCGCGACACCATCAACGGTGACGCGGGCGACGACGCTTGGAACCCGGATGGCGATCCCTTCGACTCGCAGCTCATCAACCCGCAGCCGGACGGCTTCGACAGCGACTGGTTCGTCGAGGTTCCGCGCGGCCGCACCCTTGAAGAGCGTGAGATGGGTATGCCGGCGCTCGACGATCATGGCGAGCCCATCCCGGGTCAGTATGTCGTTCAGCCCGACGGCGGTCTGTTCGGCGGCGACGGCGATGACGAAGTCAACGGCGGTGCCGGTTCCGACGACATCTTCGGCGGCGACGGCGACGACGTCCTGAACGGTAACGTCGGTGGTGAAGACCTCGACGATGCGGACGGCGGCGACCTGATGTTCGGTGGTGACGGCAACGACACCATGAACGGTCAGTTCGGCGACGACACCATGCTCGGCGAGGACGGCAACGACGTCATGGACGGCGGCTTCGGCGACGATGCCATGGACGCCGGCGCCGGTGAGGACGTGGCCAAGGGCGGTGTCGGTAACGACACGGTCTTCGGTCAGGAAGGCTCTGACGAGATCAACGGTAAGTCCGGCAACGACAAGCTGATTGGCGGCGACGACGCCGACCAGCTGTTCGGCGACCGGGGTGACGACCTGATCTTCGGTCAGGAAGGCAGCGACTTGCTGAACGGCGGCCTGGGTGACGACACCCTGGACGGCGGCACCGGCAACGACATGCTGCTGGGCGGTTTCGGCGAGGACGAGATCTGGATCGACGTGGCTTACGACGCGGCGACCAAGACCATGACCTTGCTGGACGACCTCGACGCCGTCTTCCAGTTCAGCATCGACAACCTCGACCGCATCATCTTCCGCGTGACCGAAGAGCGTATCACCGGTCTCGAGGAGCGTGATCTGGCAGAGGGCGAGTGGCCGCCGGAGCTGACCTTCGACAAGCCGTTCGAAACCGCGGCCGAGCGGGCCGAGGAAGTTGCCGAGATCCTCGACAACAGCCTCAACGTCGACTTCTCGAACCCGAACGACATCGAGGTACGGGACGTCAGCGATGCGACCCAGGGCTTCGATCTGATCTTCTCGGAGTTCCGCGAGTCGCCCATTCCGCTCAACACCGCGTCTGATCTCAATGCTTACGCCTTCGGGCAAACCAGCAATGAGACCTACCTGGCGCTGGATATCGTCTACGTCGAAGACGACCCGCATCAGGAAGACGACGATCAGTTGCCGCCGGATGTGCTGTAAGCGGCGGAACACTGAGCTTTTGTAAGCAAAACGCCATAGTACCTACTGGAGGGGGCGGCCTAGCCGCCCCCTCTTTCTTTTTCTTTATCTGAAGCCGTCTCTAGGCACTTTGGAGGACTCGCCGCGCAGGACGGCCGACCTTGTGTCCAGCGCTAAGTCAAGCTGAGCCCAGATGTAGCATCAAGATGTCAGCTCCCTGCGCGAGCAGAGACGAGCCGTGCCCCGACGGGAGCGACGGCGGAGCATGCCTACATAATGATGCTGCCGCGTCAGTTCACTCGAGACCAGACGCCAGGCCCGAGCTTGCCGGTTAGGATCATGGTGTTGGGGTCGGGGAAGCTATAGGTGCCCTCATCCCGCCAAGTCGGCGACACGATCGACCAGACGCCACCAAGCGCAGTGAAGCGGCCGCTGTGCTGATCGACTCCCGGGTTGTCCGCGGTGAAGGCATAGCTGCCGTCCGGATTGAAGGCGAGCTGCAAGCGCGCAAAGCCGGCGCCCATGGGCAAGTAAAGCTGCCAGGTTCCGACGAACATCTCATCGTGGGTCTGAGCGCCAGGGTCCGCGCTCTGGCCTTGCGGCAGGCCTTTGAGGCCCGGCGCCGGCGGCGAGCGGCCTTCGCGCAGCGCTGCGACCAAAGGCGCTTCCGCCTCGGCCAGCTTATCGAGCCCTACCCTGAACGCTTGCACGGCATCGTCGTTGAAATCGTCCCAGGCGCCGCTCTTGTCGTCGAGCAGCGGGCCGTAGCGGTAGACGATAAGCACGACCTGGCTGCCGGGCCGCTTGTAGACGCAACGCCCCTCGCGCGGGTCAACCTTAACCCGGCCGCAGGTAATGTCGGTCAAGGTCCGGTCCTGCTCGTCGCCGGCAAAGCTGGTTTCGGTGAAGGTCGTCGTATCGACCGTGCCCGCCTGCCGCCCCTGGGCCGCGGCGAGGAGGGAGAACTGCATATCGTCCGCATGACGCTGCGCCGCCGTCTGGAAAACCCAGAACTCCAGCCCGTTCTTCGCGTCGCGGGTGTTCAGCGGCAGCGTGACGATGCCGGCCACGCCGCGATCACGCGCCCATTTCGTGGGCTGCTCGACCCCCAGGCCGTGCGGCGGGCCAAAGGAGGTCGGCCAGTCCTCGCGGCCGAAGAAAGCCATGGCCCGCAAGTGGCGGAGCAGAGCTTGCGTGTCGAGCTGCCAGCCACCGGGCGGCCAGGCGGCTTCGCTGCCCTGCTCGACCAAAGCCGCCTCGGCCTTGGCGAGTAGGTCGAGCCCGTCGACGACGGGTTGCGAGACGTCGATCACGAAAGAATTGAGCGCGAGGTCCTCGGTGAGGATCTCGTTGGTGCGTGTGGAAAGGTCCTGCCCGCGCGTGTAGGTGCCGACGATGGTCTGGCTGCCCTCAGCCAGATAGGCGCATCGCACTTCTGTCACTGGCCCGCTGTCCGTCGGGCGGTGGGCGCACTTCACGCTGAGATCGAGGCTGCGTTCTTCGTACCAGGCCTGGATCGTGCTGGTGCTGATGCGGTAGCCGCCACCTTCAAGGCGAGACTCGCGCGTCACCAAGCTGTTCTGGAAGCGCGATTGGGCGGTCGCGGCATCGGGAAAGATGCGAAAGAACAAGCCCGACGTCCCAACCTCCCCGTTCATCGGGATCTCGATCTCGCTGAAGGTCAGGCCGCTGCTGCCCTCAGTGATAATGGCGTGCTCGGCATCGGCCGGCGCGCCGAAGGGATCGCCGTGGTCGCGCGAGACCTCGAGAGGCAGGCCGCGGATCTCATCCGCCAAGAAATCGGGATTGTACTCGTAGTCCTGCGCCAGAGCGCCACTTGCAGCGAGCAGGCAAAGGCTCAGCGTGCCGGACAGTGCCACGCCCACGACCATCAAAGTCCGCATGCCTCTTTTCCCCAGCAGTTTCGTCACCCGCTGGTATGCTAAACGGTCCGGCGCCGAGGACAAGGAGAGAAGGCTGCTAGCGCCGTGCTCAATCCACGATCGGACCGCTGCCGCAGCGGGGGTCGACCCGCGCGCCGTCGGACAAGGCGACAATCATGACGATCTCGTCGGGCAATGGTGCATCCGGCACCATCATCGTTAGGGTGTCGAAGTGGTCGAAGGACCAGGCTTCGTCTTTGTGACCAAGCGGCACGTCGATCGTACAACCGGGGGCGCCGAGCTTGACGTTGGATGGAATGAGCGCCTTGCCTCCGCCGAGCGCCGCCCGCATGGGCTTCCCAAGCTTGGGATGGACAAGGGCTCCGCCGTGCTCCATCTCGCCGGAGCTGCCGACCAGCGCCGCCTTGCCGTAGCTGATCGCCGGCTTCGGCAAGAGCGGAAGCAGTTCAGCCATCAGGCGCTCGCCCAGCGCGCCGCCGATGTCGAACAGCGGTGCGAGATCCGCCGCATAGCGGCCGGAAAGAGGGTTCGCCACCACGGCCGCCGCCGCCACTCGGGTGATCGGCTCCCAAGGCTGCCCCCAACGATCCGTCTCCGCCACGTCTTTTAGTATCACCCTCCGGCGCAGCTGCATGGTTTCCTCCCTTGCTTCTTATCGACTGTTCTTGCGCAACCTGCGCCCAATGCAGTTTGCCAGGGTGGCGCATGCGCCGCTAGCGCGCCGAGAGGCGCGATGAGCTGCACATCAAACGGTGCCTGTTGACTGCTTTGAGCTGCCCAAGCGCTCGGGACCCGTTGCGCCTTGGCCGCGGTGCTCTCTCGCCATCGGTGCAGGAAGCGTGTTTGTCATCGGCAGATGTTTCCCGATAAAAGACTGTAACTGTAACATTAATGACATTTTTAGCTCGTTTAATGCCGCCGTTGGCCCCGTGCCTCGTTACTGGCGATGCATGGGCGTTCGACCCTTCGCGGAGTGGCGGCCGCTAGAAGACTGAGAAGATCAGCAACAAGACCCGCCTCGAGGGGAATGGCGGCTGAGGTGTGCAAGGGGGAGAAGAGTTGCCGATCGCCTTCCGTCGGAACAAACCGCGGCGGGATGCGATCGCGATACAAGCGGGAGCGGACCGGCCAGTTCGCTTCTCTGCAATCCAGATTTTCAGAGATTTGCTTCCTGCAGCGGCCTGTTCTCAAGCTCTGCCCAAGGCAGCTCGGCTTCAGAAACGGCGGAACAGTTGCTTGTAGTGAACTCTTTGGTGTGAACAGGGAGAGGAGACTCCGATGAGGCTTATCAGAACGGCAGATCTGACCAAGACGGCGGTTCTGTCCGGTGCCGGTCTTGCACTTCTGCTCTTGCAGGCCACCGCGCCTGCCAGCGCCGCGGATTGCATGGCGATCACCGTCGCCGCGGATCACGGCAAGCAAGGCAAGTATCCCCAGCAGTACGAGCTGAGCGAATTCGAGTCGCTAGCCGGCTGCACGCTGACGTTCCAAGAGAACCCGCAGATCTCGGAGCTCAATGCCGAGATTCAAGGCAACCCGTCGCTGCCCCCACTGGCCGAGCGTTTGCCGCAGGAGCCGTTGGTGGTCGCGCCCTATGACGAGATCGGCCGCTACGGCGGGGTGCTCGACGCACTGTCCAACGCCAGTGAAGCGGGCACCTCCGACTTTCTCTCCGTTCGCCACGTCAACCTGGTGCGCTATGCCGACGATCTAGTGACCATCGTCCCCAATGTTGCCAAGGACTGGGAATGGAACGACGACTTCACTGAACTGACCTTCTTCCTGCGCGATGGGCACAAGTGGTCCGACGGAGAGCCCTTCACTGCCGAGGATGTGAAGTTCTGGTACGACAACCTGGCGCTCGACGAAAACGTAATCGCCAAGCCGAAGGACTACGTGCTGGTTAGCGGCGAGCGCATGACCGTCGATGTGATCGACCCGCAGACCGTGCGCTTCAACCTGCCGGCACCCAAGCCCGGGCTCCTGGCACACTTCGCCACCTCTTACGCTCAACCCTTCCAGCCGAAGCACTTCCTCGGTCAGTTCCATCCGGCGATCAATCCGGATGCCGACAAGGCTGCTCAGGCGCTCGGGTTCGAGACCGGCTACGCCGCCATCGCAGCCTACTACGGCAGCTCGGACTGGACCGACACGGCAACCCCAATGCTGAGCATTCCGGACAAGGTCGCGTCGCTGCCCAAGGCCACGCTTCCGACCTTGGAGAGCCACATCATGGTGCGGGAGACGACAGAGGGTCGGCACTTGGTGGCCAACCCCTATTTCCACATGGTGGACACGGTCGGCAATCAACTGCCGTACATCAGCCGCCAGGACGAAATCTATATCAACGAGAACGAAGTCCGGATTCTGAAGCTGGTCAACGCGGAGGTCGACTATAAGTCGCAGTCCCTCCAGTTACCCTCCGCCCCCCTCCTTCTGGAGAACCAGGAAAAGGGTGACTACACCGTCGACCTGCGGCCGACGATCGCTTCGCCGACTTTCTCCTTCAACGTCACATCCTTCGACGAGGAGAAGCGCAAGGTCTTCGGTGACATCCGCTTCCGCAAAGCCATGTCCTTGGCGATGGACCGGGATGAGATCAATGATCTCGCCTACTTCGGCCTCGGCGTGCCCCGGCAATACGTCGGCTTCGCGCCGGAGCCGGACTTCGTCGACCCAAAATGGACCAAGCACTACGCCCAGCATGACCCCGAGCAGGCCAAGAAACTCTTGGACGAGATCGGCATGGTCGACAGAGACGGTGATGGCTTCCGTGAGCTCCCGAATGGCGACAAACTGGCTCTTAACCTGCAGTTTGCGACCCAAGGCGTTCCCGGTCAGGTGGTCGAATTGGTCGGCCAGCACTGGGCGGACGTGGGCATCAAGACGGCTGTCAAAGAAGTGACGCCTGACGAGTACCGCTCGGCACAGTCCTCCAACCAGCTCGATGTCGGCATGTGGATCAAAGGCCAGCCGCTTTCCATCGTGCTCGGCAACAACACGCTCTTCACCCCGCCGTTCGACGGCTACTTCGACCACCGCACCGGCATGCTCTGGGCTGAGTACATCGACTCGAACGGGGCCAAGGGCGTGAAGCCGCCGACCTATGTCGATCAGCTGATCAACGACATCAACGCTTTCCAGTCGAGCCAGCCTGGGAGCGAAGAGCAAGCCAAGCTCGGCGCACAGCTGGTCGAGAACATGACGGGTCATCTGCTGTTCCTCGGCACGGTGCAGGCACCGAACCCGGTGTACCGCCGAAATGCGCTGAAGAACTTCCCGCAGTTCAAGACCTGGTCCTATGAGTACTACCGGACCTATCCGTACCGTCCGCAGCAGTGGTATCTGGCCGACGAAAGCTGAGGCCGGATCGTTTGCTCGGCGAAACCCATGTGTGGAGCGGGTGGGCTGCATTGAGCCGCCCGCTCCAACACCCAACGCAAACGAAGATCTGAAAGGGGCCCCAACAAAAGGGTCCGGCACCAGGCCACGTAGCGTTCAGGGGGACAGACGCGATGCTGCAATTCGCCCGCTTCGCCGCTACACGCGCCGCGATGGCGGTCTTCACGCTGCTGCTTGTCTCTCTGATCGTCTTCACGCTGATGGAACTGGTGCCAGGTGACTGCGCCGAGCGCTACCTGGCTTTCAAGAACACGCAAGGGCAATCCATCACGGTCGAGGACATCGAGGCGGAGCGGATCCGCCTCGGTCTCGACCGACCCTTCCTTGAGCGTTGGACCAGCTGGCTCGGCAACGTTTTCCTGCATGGTGACTTCGGCCAGAGCTGTATCCTGCGTATGGATATCAACAACCTGCTGGGCGACAAGTTCCTGATCAGCCTCGGCATCTGTCTTGCTGCTCTGGTCTTCGCTTACCTCATCGCCATCCCGGTCGGCATCATCGCCGCGACCTCCAAGAGCCCGCTGCTCAACAACGTCCTGCGCTTCGTCAGCTACCTCGGTTTGGCGATGCCAAACTTTCTTTTGGCCCTGATCATCATCCTGATTTCCACTGTGATGTTCGGTGACACGCTGACCGGACTGTTCAGCAAGGAGTACCGCGACGCACCCTGGTCGTTCGACAAGCTGATGGATTTCCTCAGCCGCGCTTGGCTGCCGGTCATCATTCTCGGCTGGTCCGCCACGGCCTTCGCGCTGCAAACCGTGCGCGCGCTGATGTCGGACGAAATCGGCAAGCTCTATGTCACTGCCGCCGAGGCGCGCGGCATCTCAGGCGCACGTCTCCTGTGGCGCTACCCGGCGCGCCACGCTTTGGGACCGATCTTCAACTCGCTCGGCTTCGACCTCAACCGCATCTTCAACGAGCTTCCCATTGTTGCCTTGATCATGACGTTGACCGAGGCTGGTGCCCTGCTGATCGAGGCCTTGGCGCGTTCCAACGATCAGCAGCTCGCCGGCGCCATCATCTTCCTGCTCACAGCTTCCATCGTCGCCGTGAACTTCTTGACCGACGTCCTACTGGCTCTGGTCGACCCACGTATCAGAAAGGGAATTCTGGGATGAGGCTCACGAGAGGTCTGTCATGACCGACATTGCCGAACGCCCGATTGCTTTGGAGAGCGACGACGAGCGCAAGCGTAAAGAGGCCTACTTCACCGCCTCGCAGACGCAGCTCATTTGGGCCCGCTTCCGCAAGAACCGCTCTGCAATGATTGCAGGCGTCGTCCTCATCACAATGGTCCTGATGGGGATCTTTGCGCCCTTTCTCTCACCCTACGACCCGACCATCGCCGGGCGTGACAAGGACTATGAGAACGGCGCTCCGCAGATTCCCATGTTCTGGGACCACAACGGATTTTCCCTGCGGCCGTTCATCTATGGGGTTGAGCGCACCCGCTCGATTGAAACGAACTTTCGCTGGGTGACCACGGTCAACAAGGAGGAACGGCGCTATGTGCAGTTCTTCGTGCGAGACTGGGAGTACAGCCTAATCGACTTCGTGATCGATTTGCCGGGCGACCGCTGGGACCTCAGGATCAAGGCTCTGACATCCGACATCCATCTCTTCGGCGTCGATAAGGGCAAGATCCATCTCTTCGGCACGGATGCATCGGGGAAGGACATCTTTTCACGCACGATGCACGCCATCTACACCTCACTCGCCGTCGGTACCATCGGAGTCCTCATCGCCTTTGTTCTGGCGTTGGTGATCGGCGGAATCGCCGGCTACTACGGCGGCTGGATCGATTCCGTGCTGCAGATGATCACCGATGCGGTCAGAACCGTACCGGCCATTCCACTCTTTATGGCGCTGGCTGCCTTCGTGCCGCAGGAGTGGAGTTCCGAGATGCGCTTCTTCTTCATCTCCATCATCCTTGGCTTCATCGGCTGGCCAACCTTGGCGCGACGCGTGCGCACTCATCTTCTATCCGAACGCAGTCAAGAGTACGTGCTGGCAGCCAAGCTTTGCGGCGCATCTCCTGGCCACGTCATCCGCCGTCACCTGCTACCGAGCTTTACCAGCTACATCATCGTCGACCTTGTCATCTCCTTTCCCTACATGGTCCTGTCGGAGACGGCTCTGAGCTTTATCGGTCTTGGGCTCAAAGACCCGGTGAACAGCCTCGGCGTCCTGTTGCAGAGCGTCTCCAAGGCCGACGTGCTGCTGAATTACCAGTGGTACTTCATTCCAGCCGGCTTCTTCGTCGTGCTGGTGCTGGCCTTCGTCTTCGTCGGCGACGGACTCCGCGATGCAGCCGACCCTTACGCGAGCACGCGCAAATGACCCTGCTCAGCGTCGAGAACCTGACCCTGGCTTTCGAAACCGATGAGGGCCGCATCACGGCGGTCGACGATGTGTCTTTCGAGCTCGCGCCAGGCGAAGTCATGGGACTGGTCGGCGAGTCCGGCTCCGGTAAATCAGTGACCGCAAAGTCGCTGATGAAGCTCAACCCCGGGAACTCCGTCTATAGCCAAAGAAGCCGCATCACGCTGATGCTCGAGGACGGTCCGGTCGATGTGCTCTCGCTCAAGAGCGCGCGAGAGCTTCAGGTGGTTCGCGGCGGCGCCATCTCCATGATCTTCCAAGAACCCATGGCGAGCTTCGCGCCGGCAATCACCATCGGGGACCAGATGGTCGAGCAGCTGCAGTTGCATCGCCAAATGACGAAGCGAGCGGCGCGCGACCTTTCGGTCGAGATGCTGGAACGTGTGGGTATCTCGGAGGCCGGAAAGCGCTTCGATCAATACGCCTTCGAGCTCTCGGGCGGCATGCGCCAGCGCGCCATGATCGCCATGGCACTGTCCACCAGCCCCAAGCTCTTGATCGCTGACGAACCGACTACGGCATTGGACGTGACCATCCAAGCGCAGGTCATCGACCTGATGAAGGATCTGGTGGCCGAATACGGCATGGGCATCGTCTTCATCACCCACGACCTGGGCGTCATCGCGCAGACCGCCGACCATGTGGCCGTGATGTACCTCGGGAGGATGGTCGAACACGGGCCGGTGCGGGAGGTCATCAATCGCCCGGCCCATCCCTATACCCGAGGTCTGCTCGCGGCCCTCCCCGATCTTGAGCATCTCGACGCGCCTCTGACGCCGGTGCCCGGAGACATCCCAAGCCCACTAGAGCGACCGAGCGGCTGCGTCTTCCACACCCGCTGCCCTATCGCCAAGCGTGGGCGTTGCGACGTGGAAGTACCGGTCATGACCGAAGTAGGAGCGACCATCGCACCGGAACACAGCGCCGCCTGCTTGGCGCTCAACGACGCACATTGGATGGCGTGATGAACGAGGGCCACCCCGGCGCACCGTTATCTGTCATCGACGATGCAAGCTATGGTTTCCAGTCCGCTTCTGGCGCAGCTCCACTCATCAGTGTGCGCGACCTCGCCGTTCATTTCCCGGTGGGTGGTGGGCTCTTCACCAAGGGCATGGTGGTACGTGCCGCCGAAGGTATCGATCTCGACATACCGCGCGGCGCCTTCTACGGCCTAGTCGGCGAGTCGGGCTCAGGCAAGACCACCTTGGGCCGTGCGCTTTTGAAGGCAACGCCGATCACCCGGGGCAGCATCCGCTTCGATGACGGCGAGGTCTCCTACGAGCTGGCCGAGCTTGGGAAAGCAGAGCTGAAAGACTACCGAAGGCGCGCGCAGCTGATCTTCCAGGACCCTTACGCCGCGCTCAGCCCGCGCATGACCGTGCGCGACATCATTGCAGAGCCGCTCGAGGTGATGAAGATCACGAGGAATCGGGCCGAGACCGACGAAAGGGTGCGCGAGATCGCCGCCAAGTGCCGGCTCAATCTAGAGCATCTCAGGCGCTTCCCCCATGCCTTTTCCGGAGGACAGCGCCAGCGCATCTCGATCGCCCGGGCTTTGGTCGCCAATCCGCGCTTTGTGGTGGCCGACGAAGCAGTGGCGGCCCTTGACGTTTCCATCCAGGCCGATGTGCTCAACC
Source organism: Rhodospirillales bacterium (assembly GCA_965247175.1). GTDB lineage: Bacteria > Pseudomonadota > Alphaproteobacteria > Kiloniellales > DSM-21159 > JANQMX01. The sequence goes on along the minus strand of OZ252006.1, from coordinate 4,766,741 downwards.
TGCTCAAGGCTCTGCAGGAGGACCTGGGTCTGACTTTGCTGTTCATCAGCCACGATCTAAGCGTGGTGGCGCATACCTGCGATCATGTTGCGGTGATGTACCTTGGGCGACTCGTGGAGTCTGCGCCGACGCGAAGGCTCTTTGCCAGCCCGCGCCACCCCTACACCAAAGCGCTCCTGTCAGCGATTCCCTCCCTCGACCCGGACCACCATAGCCAGGCACAGAAGCTCACCGGCGAGATTCCCAGTCCGGCCAACCCGCCGCCAGGCTGCAAGTTCCACACCCGCTGCCCTTATGCGGTCGACATCTGCAAGTCGGAAGAGCCGCCCCTGGAACAGACCCCGGATCATCACATGGTCAAGTGCCATCGTTGGAAGGAATTGCTCTACGTCAGCTGAGCATTAGCGCGCGCCGAGAGCCATGCCTGCACATCGAACGACGGGCAGGCCTTCGCGCTAACCTCGTTGTGGCCGATCACCTTGGCTTCCGGCCAGACCAGCTTGAGCGCGTCCAGCAGTCTGGTCAGCGTCGACCACTGAGCCGCGGTGAAGTTGCTCTCCGGCTTGCCCTCTGAGTTGACGCCGCCAATCACGCAGAGACCCAGCGAGCGGTTGTTGTAAGCCGCCCCAGCATGAGCCCCTTTTTTGGCGGGCTGGCGCCCATACTCCAGCTCACCATCTCGCCTGACGACGAAGTGGTAGCCAACGCCGTTCCAGCCACGCGCACGATGCCAGACGTTAATCTCATCCCGACCGATGTCCATCTCAGGTGGAGTCGCCGAACAGTGAATCACTACGAAATCGGTAGCGTCGCGCTTCATTCGCACAGCTCCCTATAGACAAGGTTGTTTCGGAGAATGGCGCGCTTCGTCTCGCTGGTGAGCTCGTTGATCTCGGCGCCGCTCATCAAGACAGGCTTGTAGAGCGCGCAGTAACCGTCATCCGTCTGCACGGCGCCAGTCGTCGAGCAGCTGCTGATCAACATCGCTGTCAGACATAACGGCAAGAGACTCTTCCACATCCTTTGCCACTCCCATGGCCTTGACGAGATCCGTCATTTGCTCGGCAAGGGCGGCCTTCTCCCCAGCTCTGATCAACCCCCGCTGCTTCGCCCAGCCGGCAAGGGCGCCAGCCAGGGTCAGCAGGGCTTTGATGGCACCGAGGATGCCCATCAGGTCTCTTCGTTGGGCACGGCGAAGACGCCAACGGCCGTCAGCACAGCAACGATGGTGTTGACGATCTGATCGGCTTCGATGCCAAAGATCGACGTGCCGTCACCGATGCCGAAGGCAGCGTTCAGACCGATCAGCAGAGCGCCGACCAGTGCCGCGATGAGCTTACGGTAGTTAGCCATCAGCTAGCCACTCCCGTGATGCCCGTGCGGCCGGGACCGGTGTTCGCCTCCATGGGCGAAGACTCCGGCAGATCGAGCGGCAGGGCGTTTTCGACGTACTCGGTCAGGAAGTTGCGACAGTGGCTGACGGCGTCGCGCACGCGCTTGATGTCATGGACGCTCATGCCCGAGGCCCGGCGCGCGGACTGCCCGTTGACGATCTCCGTCCAGCAGGCGCGAAGGATGTCGCAGGCCACGTTGATGGCCTCGTTCTCCGCGTCTAATTCTTCAGGAAAATTTTCACACGCATAGGTGCGCGGGTTGGTCTCGGGCAGGTCCAGCTCCGGCAGGCTTTCAACCCAATTGACGGCGAAGTCGACGGAATCGAGATAGGCGCCCAAGCGGGTGCGGTCGGCGGCCTTGAACTGGCTGTCGTTGGCCGACTGAGACTTCATCAGCTCGTAGCCGAATCGGTGCACCTTGTCGGCGACAAAACGCACGTGAAGATTGTTCACGTTTACGGTCATTGTTGTTCCTTTCTGTTGCGCAAAAGAAAGGCCCGCCGAAGCGGGCCGTGATGTTCTGTCCTCGCGGGCTCTCAGGAAGGACGGTCAGGAGGCAGACTCACGCGAAAGCCCTCGCCCGAGGCTGCAACGCAGCTCGCATAACCGCTTGGGACAGTCTCGTTGGCGGCTGTGATGGTGACGGTCCAAGAGCCACTCTCGGCGTTTGCATAGACGCTCATTAGCCCGCTCGGCCTGCCTGGTGCCGCTGGAATGACGCCTACGCCAATGAGCCTCTCGCCGTAGCGACCTTCAAGCTGAGCGACAAGGTTGTCGCGGTCATCGCACCAGCCAGCTTGCTGTGCGAAGGCAGCCTTGCCAAAGGCGAAGAAGAGCAGACAGAGCAGGACCACGAGCGCGGCAGCACCAATCGCGGCCCAGCGCAGGTAGCGCCACAGACCGTCCCAGTTCGAGGACATCGTTCACTCCTAGTTGGATTTTGGCGACCTGTTGTCCGCCGGCAGTGCCGCTGGAAGCCTGTGTTGCAACCAGCCTAGCGTCAGCCTGCGCCGCTGCGGCGCTCCTCGGCCGCCAGCCGCCGCTTGATCTCTTTCAGCTCGGCCATGATCACCTTGATGTCGCTCGGCAGTCCGGCGAGCAGCTTACGGTCCTCTGCAATCTCGGCCTTGAGGTAACGGATCTCACTCTCCGCCACGGCGACCCGGGTGCCCAGTGACCAGACCCAGCGGAAGAGGAGGGGTACGGACGCTGCAAAGAGATACGCCAGCCAGCGCAGTAACTCCGCCAGCACGGAACTTTCGGCCATCAACGCAACTCCCTTGGAATCTGACTGTCATAAATGCGACCGCGCTGTTCCCGATCCGAGAGAGCGGCGACCCAACTTTCATTCGCCCACGTCCGTCCAGAACCCGAAGCAAGCGGGTGCGAACGCCAAGTCAGCGCGTCGGCCGGAAAGCCGCGTGCCTGTCCAAGGCCTCGCAGTATTCGACGCACGTCCGCAGGCAAACTGTGTTGATGGACAGCGCGCTACCCGGCTCCGCCTCGGGATACGGCCAGAACGCGAAGTCGTGCGATCTTTCCGGGTACAGTTGGTTTGCCAACCTTGCGACCTTTTTGATCAGGATTATTTGCCCGTTCGGATTGCCAGTGTTCTTGAAATTGTTGGCTGTCAGTAGGAAGCGGAAACACCATCAGGTGAAGGTCAACCCGGCGCCGATGTCGCAGCCGTCAGAGCCGGCGCTTTTCCATGCCGAACCGATGTCAGGCAGGCGGAAGTCGTTGCTATCAGGATCGATCATTTTGGGATCGCCTGTCACCGAACCGCTGCCATGGGCCGTTCCGGCGTTGAACCAACCGTTGAAGCTAGCGTCAATATTGCTGTCGCTGGAGTCAAAGCTAGTGCTGAAGTTCTCCGCGCCGTTGTTGCGGAAAACTGTCGGGGTGCCACCCGTCGTTTCGTTCTCGATAACCCGACTGTTGGCGCCTGCAGTGCTGTTCCAGAACGTGTTACCTTCTATGAGGATCGTGCTGTTGCTGGCAGACTGCAATGAAATACAAGCCGCTTTCAGCCGGCCTTCCTTGAACACATTGCCGCGAACGATCTTGGCACCGCCGTCCCCTCTAAAGGTCAGCACGCGGTCACCTGTGAAACTGCCAACGCACTCGAGCAGCGAATCGGTAACGGTCACATCACCACCGTTGCCGCCTGACTCTCCTATAAACTGAAAGTGGCACTCACCGAGTTTCAGATGGCAGCCGCCGATGACCTGGATGTGGCCACCTGAATTGTTGACCCTGTAGCGAGCAGCCGTGCTGTTCCAGTCTATGATGCAGCCCTCGAAGATCAGTGTGCCGTTCGGTGCTTTGTCGAGGCCGGCTCGCACGACATAAGTGCAGTTCTTCAGCTTCACATAACCACCACCTGCACCGTTGTCGGACGCAACCATGCCGTCGACCATGCCCGAGCTGGCTTCGACATAAGAGCGGTCGATCTCAACAACACCGTTGCCCGTAGCTGTGATCGACACGCTGTTGATTCGACGTGATTGCAAATCCCGGATGTAGAGCTTCGCGTCATCCGTTGCTACGACCCCGCGCGTGCCGTCCTCGAATGTCGCGCCGTGAACCTCAATGCTACTTTTACCCTGGGCCAGCAGGCAGTAGTTGGCGCCCGTTCCCGCCTGACTGGAGTCAGTCGAGATATCTCGCAGGACTGCGGTAACGCCATTATCAAAATGGAAGCAGTGATTGGTCAGCGTTCCGGCATCGTTGCGGTTGCGGGTCACGTGGACGTTGAGCATCTCCAGATCTTCGACAACCTGTGTAGCGCCAGGCGCAATGCGGACGACCGCTGCGTCACCGCCGGTGTTCGCCAAGTCAGGAAAATGCGCAATGCGAATGTGAGAGATCGCAGATGCGATTGCGAGCGCGCTACCGGACCCAACGGCGATTCGCGGCGGATTTGGCCGCGAGCCGACATAGTAGACCGGTTTGCCCGCCTGCCCGCCGCTCTGAAGAACGACCCCGGAGAGATCACCGCCGCGCCCGTCGAATTCGACGATATCCCCAGCCGCAAAGGTAGCACCGTTGAACGTAGCTTCGTTCATGGCACTGGCAGGTGAGCTTGGGTCTGTCGCTTCCGCTTTGGTCGCCACCCCATCGCTTCGCACGAAGTAGCGGGGATTGCCGCTTGGTGGCACGGCCGGAACGATGAAAGCGCCCGGCGCGTCATCATAGTTCACGGCGCGTGAACCACTGGCACGCAACATCAGCCGTCTGCCTATTCGCTGACCTGAATGGACATGCCGGGCTTGACCGGCATAGCGAACGGCAGCGCTGCAGATGGAATAGTGCCGCGCTTGGCGCCCGAGGTTGAGTTCGGACCAGACCGTGCAACTTCATAGTTCACATCGACGCTGGGGGTGGCGAAGATCTGAATGACGGTCGTTTGCGTGTCGAGCTGCACGGTCTTTGCGCCAGTGCCTGTGTTCTCGAAGTGCACCGCCAATGCCGGCTCAGCCGGCGCTGGCACCGTCCGCCCGCCGGCATCGTTGCCAATGAAGGCGTGCTCGCGAATCTCAATGGTGGCCATGGTACTCTCCTACTGAGCGATTTCTTCGATGGTTAGAACGGCTTGAAGCTTCCCTGCTCCAAATAGATTGGAGACGGTGTTGCCGCGGTTGATTTGCATGGTTCCGCTGTTTGCGCCGACGTGCACTTTGTAAATGCGGGTGCTAGTCGTCGCCGCCTCGACAATCCAACGCACATTTGAGTATCGGTTGCCTGCCCCTGTCACAACCGGCCCCATGATGGATACGAAAGCAGCGTCTTCCGTAGAGTCGATGAACAACGCGGCGGCGTTCTGCCCTGCGGCGGCATTGCCCCAAGAGCATGAGAAACCGACCAACAGCTTACTGGTGGAAAAGCGAGCGCTAATCGCAGCCTCAAGCACCTTCGTGCCTTCTGTCGACTGCTGTGGAACTGCAGAGCTAAACGGAATGGCGGTCGACGCGCTGATCTCGGTCACGGTCGCTTCTACCACTGTCTGAACTGTACTGTTTGCTGGAAACACTCTCCAGCTTCGGCCGATCTCGTACCAGCCTGGTCCATGCTCACCTTGGCCCGCATCGCGCCGCTGGAGCCAGATCGTCTTGTCGCGGTCATCGAGAACGACGTCCCGGCTATCGGCCAAATAGATGTTGCCGCTGCCCGGCGCTTCGTGCCGCAAGATGGGCGTCTGACCAGCAGTGCCGGCGCGCAGTTCGATGATCGCACCTATCGGGTGGTTGGTTACCGCAATGGTGCTCAGCCCACCGCCATTGCTCACGTGCACATGACTCTTGCTCGGCGCGAGCTCGCCACTCCCGTCAATCGCCAGCGTCTCGATACTCAGTGCGAAGGGCGCACTAATCACAACATCGCTGTTGAAGGTCGTATCGCCCGCGAAGACAGATGCGCCGCTGTAGATGTTGTTACCATTCAAAAGTGGAACGCGAGCGCCACTACTTCCGGTCGTCTCGACGGCCGCACTCCCGAGTTCGAGCGCATTGCGCCCGGCTGTCGGACTAGAAAGACTCACCCAGTTCTCGCCAAAGGGAGAGGTCTGCACGTTGCCGGGAACAGTACCGCTGGCAATGATGATACCCTGCTCATCGGAGGCTATCGACAGCGGCCGGTTCTTTCCGCCAACCAAGTTGAGGTCCAAGGCCGTCGCCTGGCTGCCCTTGGTGACCTTGAGGCTGCGAGCGATGTCCGCCTCAAGCTCCTGCAGACGCGCTGCAATGATGTCGAGCCGGCGCTCCAGCGGTTCCGCTGCCAGTGGCCCGCCCTCGACGAGATCGTCCGGCTGCACATCGGACGATACACGCCGGATCACTAGGCGCTCTGTGGTCTGCGGAGCATCTGTCATAGTCACGGTTCCGGTCGCACCGCTTCCACCAGAAGCGTCATAGTCGATCCCGATGGCCTTGACGCTCTCGGCGCCTGAGGCCTCCGTCACAACAATCACCTCAAGATCACTGGTCGCGTGAAACTCGAACGTGACAGCAAACTCGGTGGTCGTGCCGTCGCCGTCATAGCTGACACTTGCGTGGGTGGTGCCGAGCGTCATGAACTGTCTACTCCAATTGGACACAAAGAACCCCGCCGAAGCGGGGTGGTCAGCTTTGCTCTGGCTTCGACGCCGGAGATATCGAAGGCGAGGTTGCTTGCGCCGCCATTTCCGCCTTGGTGCATATGCCGTCCAAAAGGTGTTGTTCGCGACAGAGTCTGAAACAACAACACAGCGAATGCGACAGCGCTTCCTCTAGACAACACCTCTTAGTATCAGTTCAGCGTACACCTCCAATTCGTCGGCAATGTTTGTCGCAGAACCGAGTCCGCGCACGCCAGCATGCGCTGTCTCGACATAGTATTGAAACTCAACGCTGCTGGCTGAACTCAGAACAAAGCGACCAGATATCAGAACTGGCACTGAAGAGGCGGTTGCTGCGGGTGCCTGCGCAGCGCTTGCCCGGGCAGATTGGCTAATCAAGAGAGTTGTTCCACTGGTTGCATTCAGTAGCCTCAAGCGGGAATGCTCAGTGCGATACAAACAGCGATAGCCTTGTAGACTGTAGTTTCCCGCTGGTAGATTTAGCACGTTGGAGGTCAACGATGCGCCAGGACTTGTGTTAGCTTTCTCGTCGTTTAACTTTCCGATTGTCCACGCACCTGTCGTTGGCACGCCACCACTGGTCCCTTGCGGCTCCGTGTGCCGAACATGAATGTAGCCCGTCGGTTGCGCAAAACTCCGCCCGATTTCGTACCAGCCGGAACTTTGGCCAGCATCGTTACGGTGCTGTAACCAGATCGTCTTGTCCGTTGCATCGAGCGCAGCGGAAACACCGCCGGACAGGAAGATGTTGCCGCTGCCCGGCGCTTGGTGCCGCAAGGTCGGCCATTGGCCGGACGTGCCAGGGCGGAGCTCAAGGATGGCGCCGACCGGGTGGTTAGTCACCGCAATAGCGCTCAGAGACGCTGCATTGCTCAGGAGCACATGACTCTTGGTCGGCGCGATCGCGCCGTTCCCGTCAATCGATAGCGTCTCACTGCCTAGAACGAAGGGCGCACCGATGATCACATCGCTGTTGAAGCTTGCATCGCCCGCGAAGACCGACGTGCCGCTGTAGCTGTTGTTGCCATTCAACAGCGGCACGTTGGCACCGCTGGTCCCGATGCTCTGGAGTGCCGCCGTGCCGAGACTGAGTTCCGCGCGCCCTGCCCCCGGGCCGGAGAGATTGATCCAGTCCTCACCGAACGGAGAGGTTTGAACGCTATCGGGCAACGTGCCCGTTGCGATGATGACTCCCTGCTCGTCGGATGCCACAGTGAGCTGCCGGTTCTTGCCGCCGACGAGGTTGAGGTCCAAGGCCGTCGCCTGGCTGCCTTTGGCCACCTTGAGGCTGCGGGCGATGTCCGTCTCCAACTCCTGCAGGCGCGCCGCGATGATGTCGAGCCGCCGTTCCAACGGTTCGGCCGCAAGCGCCCCACCGTCCACCAGATCGTCGGGCTGGATGTCTGGGCTGAGTCGGCGGATGAGCACCCGCTGTCCCGACGCTGGAGCCGGCGTGGGCTCTATGAAGTGGATTTGCCCTTGTTCCCCATCACCGCCCGAGACGTGATAGTGGAAACCTTGCGTCTGCACGCTCTCAGCGCCTGTTGCCGCAGTTACCAGGATAACCTCCAAGTCGCTAGCGGCATGGAATTCGAAGTCAACACCAAACGTCTTGTCTAAGCCGTTGCCATCATAGCTGACGAAGCTGTGGGTGGTGCCAAGCGTCATGAGCGCTGTGCTCCTGTAAGATGAGAGGCAACCCCGCACCGGTGCGAGGCCGTTAGTAGGGCCGGTCTAGAAAAGCGATAGTTTTTGGCGCAGATGGTCTGCTGTCTCAGCAGCTAGCGTGCTGCGCCGTAGAGCGCTTCGGCAGTTTTCAAAGCTATTGCAGAGTCAGGAAATAGAGAAGGAAGAACAAATACATAACGATCTGATAGACCAAGCTGACCGTCGGTAACAAACCATGCGTGAGCCAATCGAGATAGGTTCCATCAATTCGACTCGGCTTGAGTGCAAAGAAGATCAGAAACACGACAAAGAAGGCTGCAACATCCATTCGCCGAGCATCAGCTACCCCGCGGTTTCGGGTCAACCAATGAATAGTAGAAACTTGGAATAGACAATCTAAAGACTAACAGAATGATCAACGCTGCTGGCGGAGAAACAGGGGATGCCCTTGCGGCCTTAATGTCTCGACAGCATCCTCCTGGCCTGCAACTTCATTCAACTGTCTCGCTTCGTCCTGAAGCCCTCTTTGCAAGCGCCCGTTCTCGGCAATCAGCTGGGCGTGAAAAAGAAGTCCTGCCGCTCGGCCTTGCGGGCTTGGTGGGCGAGACGCTGGCGTACGCCCGGTAGGGCGGCCTCCAAGACGCGCTGCAGGAAGAGGTTGTCGAACCCGAAGCGGGCGAAGAAGACGTTGGCGAAGTCCTTGCGTTCGAGCAGCGCAGCCAAGGCACCGGCCGCCGCCGCCTCGCCGTTGCGCAGCCTGCGCGCGAGCTCGGGCAGATCGGCAATGCCGCTGTCCTTCAGGGCCGGGCCGGCAAAGGCTGCGAGCGGCCGGCCGTCCAGGCGCCGGGCCACTAGGTCGAGGAGGAAGTCGCCATAGAGGCCGAGCCCACCGCCTTGGATCATGGCATCCCGCCAGGCCTGGCGCCAAGCCGCGTCGTCGCGCTTGCGCGGCCCCTCTTCGCCGCTTCCATCTCCGAGCTCCTCGGCGATCTCAGGCGCGCGCTTGGCGCCGTGGCCGAAGAGGGCGCTCCACATGAGCAGTTGGGCGAGTCCCAGGATCTCGCCGTGGCCGTTGGTCAGCGCCCTGTCCACCTCGTTGTCGCCCTGGCGCAGGATGGCCTGGCCTTCGCGGTTCTGGGAGGCGGCCAGCGGAAAGAGTGCGAAGCGCTCGCTGTAGCGCAACAGCACCAGCTCCGCTCCGCCCAGCAAGGTGCCGATGGCGGAGAATGGCGCCAGCGGCCGCGGTTCTTCGGCGTCCTCGAAAAGCGCCAAGGCCGAACGCTCGGTGAGATAGTCCGTGAGCTTGTCGGCCAGTTCGCCTTGCAGCGCCTCCGGCGTCAGGTAGTCACGGCCATCGGCCAGGCGCCGCACCGCCTTGCGCAGGGCCAGCCAATCGGTGGCGTCGATCTCGTGAAAGCCGAGCTCGCTTTGCAAAGCCGGCTCCAGCACGCCGAAGTCCACAGCCTTGTTGCGCGCCAGGCGATGGCTCATGGCCTGGGCCACAGCGCCGCGCAGGCTCTCGTCCCACCAGGCGCCGCCGTCGAGCTTCAGCCGATAGCGCAGCAGCAGCCCAGCCGTGCCGGGATAGCCGTCAGCGGCCTCGGGCAGCGCCAGGATGCTGCGGGCCATGGCCTCGTGAAAGACGCTCAGCATAGCCGCCAACTCCTGCCGCGCCTCTTGTGTGCGGCGGCTTGCAATCAGGTTGGTCAGGTCGCGTTCCAGCTCGCTCAGCAAACCGCGACTCTGCGCTCCCGCACCTGCCCCGCGCGTCTCGAGCCGAGCCGCACCGTCCGGCGCCTGGGTGATGCGCCCGGCCATCAGGCCGCCGAGGTGGGCGAAAGTGCGTTGAGCCTCGGCCCCGGCGGCGACGCGCGCGGCGATGCCCTCGGCCGGCAGACTCGTACGGCCGTCGAGCCTGGCCAAAACGGTCTTCACACTTCGTCGCGCTTTGCGCCGGCCTTTGGCATCGGAGACCAGCGCGTCAAGCGCCATATCCAGCCAACCGTGCGCGTCAGGCCCCAGGGCCTGCATCAGGCCGGTGGTGCGGCCCAGGCGCTCCAAGCCGAAGAGCAGCGCTTCGTTCAGTGAGCCTGCACCGAAGCGCTCCAGGTAGTCGAACCAGGCATCGGCGCTCTTGAAGTGCAGCAAGCGGTCGTTGGTCAGCAGGCGGGCGACGGCCTGCATCCAGGCGCGCGCGCCCTCACCGTCTTCGTCTCCGCCCGTCTCATCCAGCGCGATGGGCCGCAGGGCCGCGCCGAGCAGCAAGTGCTGGGCGCCGCGCGACAGGGCTTCATGGACCTGGCGCAGGTAACGCTCCCGGTCGCGCACGCCCTCAAAGGTCCGCTCATCCAGGCGCTCGGCGAGAAAGTCGCGCCAGGCGTGGAAGCCGGCGAAGCGGATACGGTCGGCATCGTGACTCTGGCGCAGGACATAGCCGGGCAAGGGCTTGACCCAGGCACCCGCGGCCTCGGCCTCAAGGCGCGCGGCGCGGTCGTACTTGGCGAGGATCTTGGACAGCGCCGCCACCTCGCCTGGGCCGATCACGGTTGTACCGCCGCCTGTAGCGCCCCCGCGTGAGACGTCAGCGGGTGTGGCATTATCGCGTGCAGTGTCGGGGCGTGCGGTATCGTTGGAGCTCCCGCCGTTCACAGCGGGGCTCGGTACTGACAGACCGTCCGACTGTTGCTGCTGGGGCGGTTCCAGAAAGCTTGGCGCAGCGGTTCCCGGTTCAACCGATGATACCTCTTGCAGCCGGCCGGCGCTTCGATCGCGCGCCTTGCCAGCCTCGGTCTTCTTGCCTTTCTCCAGGTCCCACAGCGCGCGGACCACGTGGCGATCCAGGTGGCCGTAGTTCAGCTCGGGGATCAGGTCGGCGCGCTGCAGGTCGGCGAGGAGGCCGCCGAGGTACTTTGCGGCGAGCCCCTGAGCTTGCGCCGCGGCCGAGATGGTTACACCGTTGTCGGGAGGAGTTCTATCTGCGGGAGCAGAACCGAGCAGCCAGGCGTCAAGACCGCGCAGCGATTCGCCTGCATGGTGCGCCTGTACGAAAGCCGAGAGCGCGTCGCGCCGTTGTCGGGTCAGCCTCGAGTTGCGCCGAGCCACCTTGGCGGCCTCCGCCTCTTCGCGTGCCATTTCCTCGGCCGCTTCAGCAAAACCCTCCTCGCCCAACAGCCCGCGCGCCTGCTTGACGGCAGCTCGGCGGCGCAACTCGGCTTCGAGCCGCCCCTCGGTCACCTGCGGTGACGTCGGTCTCGCCTCTCGAGAGCAATTGGCGGACGCACGCCCTCCCTCAGCGCCCCTCACTATCCCATCGAGAAAGCGCTGAAGGCTCATGCACCTGCCTCCTTGAAAAAGAAAAGCCCCGCTTGCGGGCGGGGTCGGACCGGAACGGAACAAGCTACGTTGCGGCTATGATGCTATCTCAAAGCAGCCTATGTCGGTTGTGAAACGGACGTCGCGGCGATCCGCTTTCAACACACGCATCCAATGGTCACGAAAGGCATCTTTCATATGCTCCGCAACCTCTTCGCCATTTTGCTGCTTGTAGAGTTCGCAGTCCTTATTGGTCTCGAAGAGCACCTCATGAAAGAGGGTTGCATGCGGCACCCAAACGGAACTCCCGTCTTCCTCTAAACCACGGAGGTCAAAGAAGACGGCAACGACCAGTTCGAAACCCATTGCTAGTAACCTGCTCCATACTGCGGGACGCGAGCCAGTGGTTCGCGCAAATCAGGGTTCTCTCTCGAAGCAATCGACATCGAGGTCGACACGCAAGTCCTCTCTTTCAACACCGAGCTCTTCCAGCCACCAAGCACGCGCCGTCTCCTCGATGAACACGGCGTCTTCAGCGGTATACCCTTCGAGGTAACTCCGGCAGCTCTCCATGGTATGGAACGCCATGTGTTGGTAAAGGTCGCCAACCTCTTTCCAGACGACCTCGCCGTCGGAAAGCATTCTCAGGTAGATAATCGCATCCACGTAGAGATCTGCTAGCATACCGCTATTGTAGTCCACTTAGGACGCGAACGTAAGCAACCAAAGATAGTTAGAGCAATTGGAATTCCGTCCTCTCGTCAGCGCTACGCAGATGGGCAACCATCTCGGTGAAAGGTACTGATCAGTTCGGAGTTCATGGTCGACTCGGTACCTGCATCATCTCGCATGATCAATCAGTCGGGATGGGAGCTCGGGGCACTGGTATACCCGGCCCCTCTTCCGGAAGCTTGACCGAGCCCGTCAGCTTATCAATCAGAATGCTGACTGGGTCGATCTCATCCAGTGCCAGCGTGAAGACCGTAACAAGCGTATCGATGGCAATGTTGTCAGAGCGGCGAAGGAGAGCCTCGAGAGTCCGAGCCTTGCGATCTCGTCTGGCCAGAAGGCGAGCGTAGCTCATCGGAATGGGCCTATCGACGACCACGCCAAATCGGCGCCGGACCTCGGGTGGCGTTAGGAACGTCGCTATCTTATCTGGATCTCTACTCTTGCGCCTTCCCCTGGTGTTGCCGCCAGGCTCGATTGTGTATAGGCCGTCTTGCTTGGCTCTCATGTCGACGAAAAACCTGAGAAACCCAGCCGTATCCGTGTTCAGCACAGCCGTGTCTATGCCTGCGACCAAGACGTCTAACTCCCAGGCCGAGAGACTCGTTAGGGGCCGTGTACCGTCCATGCCAGCGGCAACATCTACCTCAGAGCAGAGCATAAACGGGCTCATAGACCCTCTCCCGTAACAGCCGCGCGAACATGAGTAGCACCGCCTTCCCAAGCCTCGATCTCAGCCCAGGTTACGGTTAGAAAGCTGCCGTCCTTGCGAACCACCGGTCTTCCCAACTGATCGAGCAACTGGACACCGTCGCAGGTGTTGCGCCAGTAGCCGTGGCCGCGAATGTTGTTTGTGTACTGCTCGGCGAGTTGCTCTTTATCCAAGTGAAAGGGCATGTCATTCCGCAAACCCGCCTGCGAGACATCGACATCTCCAGCCCGAACGCTTCGTCGGATCCAAATGAGGAAGTTGCTGACTCTGTCTGGATTCAGCCTTGATCGCAGACCATTCTCTGGCCCGACCGGTAGAAGAACCACGTCATCGCCACCGATTCGTTGGAACGGAAAGACAGCCGCAAGCGCCCGGGCAACAACAGCTTCCACGTTCCCCTTTCCATCCTGGAACAACTGCCACGCGATCAACTCCGCTGCCTTCAGCCGCGCATCGCCTTCCCGGCTAAGCCCATTCTCGCCAAAAGCTGCTCGGAGTTCTTCGCTCTCGCGTCTCACGCCATCACTGATCTGACTTGCTTCCGTACCGAGCATGTTCCGCCGGTGTTCATTCTCCGGCTTCGCTAAGGCTTGGCGCAGAGCCTCCGCTTCAACGGTTCGTCCAGTGATCCAAAGGTGCGCGGCGACGCCCATTGCGTCGGGAACACCCGCCTGTATCAGCTCATCGAGCACACGGCCAGCATGCCGTCCTTGGCTCACTGAAAAATTCCAAAGCAGCTCAACACGTTGCAGCATCGGCAGCGCGTCGAGCTCAGCCAAGGTTGTCTCTAACTTTTCGTCGCTGAGCGCGCGGCTTCCTTCGCTCGTGCCTCGAATGCTCTCTTGCTCGGCCATACAGAGATCAATGGCCTTTTCATTCAGGCGCACTTGTTCTCCATAGACCGTCGCCTGCTCCGCGGCCTGCGTGGCCGCACGGCAAGCATCTGAGTACTTCAATACGTGGCCAACCGGGTCCTCTTCGAAGCTCAGTCGATTATCCTCGATACCTCGCTCTTCAGGGCTCTTCTCCCGGTCGACGCTCAGCGCTGATGCGGCGCTTTCCTCACTTTCTTGGGGGTCGGTATCGGGCTTAGCGTCATTTGCTTCACCGGCAAGTGTGTCAGCACCCTCACCACGTTCGAGCCGGTCGCTTTCCGCGCTACCCGAAAGTGTTTCGTCGCCCCGGCCACCGGCGAGCGTGTCGTCCGGCCTATCTTCTCTTGTGGCGCTATCGCTTTCGAACACGCCGAAAGCTGCCTCGATCTCGGCCGGTGTCATAAGGGCGGTCTGTGCACGAACCTCGGCGCGTCTGCGTTCGAACTCCAAATGCCGCGCCTTCCGCTCGCCGACCTCACCGGGGAAGATCTCGCGCAGCTCTTCCGGCGTGATGAGCGGGTCGCCCTCGCCGCCGGCATGCAGGCGTTGCAGCTCCAGCCGCTTGCGGGTGTCGGCATCGACCTGCCATTCCATCAGAGCGGCGCGCTGGCGCTGTCCGACCTCGGCAGTGGTCTGTGCGACCAGCGCCTTCATCTCTTCCGGAGGAACGATGCCTTCGAAGCGCCCGGCCTCCATCTCGCGCAGCAGGGCCTCGGGGTTCGGGCCCGCCAGCCGCGCCTGCCGGTAGCTCTCGAAAAGCCGCCCGCGCACACGGGCCAACTCGCTTTCGATCAGGTCCGGGCGCAGCTCACTCTCCCGCACCATGCGTTCCATCCGCTGCATGGCCAAACCGAAGCTTGCGGGCTTCCGTGCAATGGACTCGCTATAGCTCGCCAAGGCGTCGTCGACGTCCTCGCGGATGGCCTCGATGCGCCGCCGCAGCTCGTAGTCCTGGGCCTCGGCCGCGATCTCCGCCTTCAGCTCGGCAAAGTCGCGGGCGATGGTCGCGTGAAGCTCCGGCCGCACAGCCTGTATCACCTCGCGTTCGCGCAAGTCGAGCTCTGCCATGCGGGCCTCTGCGAAGCCAGGCGCGCCACGTTCGGCCTCGGCCTGCGCCTTCGCCATGCTGTCGCTGGCCTCGGCCGTGGCCTGCGCCATCAGCACCTGAGACTTTCGCCGTTCTTCCCGGTTCGCCACGGCAGCCGGGTTCGCCGCCGGCTGCGCGATGAGCCCGAACTGCAGCCGCGTGTCCTCTGCCTCCCGGTCCTTGGGCGGGCCCGGGCGCAAGCGATTGAGGGTGTGAGGCGGAGCCGCCTCGGCATCGAGGTCGCCGCGCAGGTCCGGGCCACGGCCGGGCTGAACCCGCGACTCCCGCAGATCGGGCCCGCGCCCGGGCTGAACGGCCGCCCGAAGCACTTCAGTCGCGCTCGGCTCCAGCGCGTCGCGGTCCTTAGGCGGACCCGCGCGCAATCGGCCGGGTCGCGCGCCGGCGGTAACGACTTTCGGCATAAGCTAACCTCTGAACGGATTGCGCCGGGGGATTGGTGGAACAACGGGGTCTGCCGGCGTATTGAGCGTTCGGGCAATCTCGGTGCCGCCGGTCAGAAGCGCCGTACCGGCCTTAAAGATGCCGTCGCTCCGTGCCTGGCGCCCCTGAAAGCGCTTCAGGGCGGCATCGTTCTCCAGATTCTGGGCACCGATTTCGCTTCGGAATCGGATGGCTTGCAACGCCAGCTCGTTCTGCTTGGCGCTGTCGGCCAAGAGGTCGATGGGCTGGCCGGTCAGCGCGGTGCCCTGGCTGCCAAACTGGGCGACCTGTTGACCGAGCGCGCGCCGCCGCTCGCGGCGCTCTTGCGCGACCTCGAACTGTGCCACATTGCGCTGCGCTTGTGCCTGCTGCTCAGCGATTTGAGCTTGGGCTTCGGCGGATGCTTGCGCAGCGTTGCCTTCGCGAAGCGCACCGATTGCCGTTGTCGCTGCCGATATTGCCGTCACGGCAATGGGGTGACACATGCCTACTCCCCTTTAACCTGCGTTGCTGGTGATCTGCATGGCATAGCTCGCCACGGTCATGGGAGCGGCACCCACCGGCTCGAAGCGCACGATGAGGTCCTCGTCGGTGAAGCCCTGGGGTGCGCCATAGCTCCTGAGACCGGTGAACAGTGGAGCCGAGCTACCAAGTGGATCAGTGGTCTTGCGGAACTGCGCCTCGAGCATCGCGCCGGGCCGGCCGTAACGGGCGAGCAGCGTATCGACGAACCGGATGCCGATGCGGTGCCCGGCCTTGGGAAGCCCCATGCTAGGACCGGACTGGTTGCCGGGCTCGAGCGGCAGGGTTTCGATCGCGCTGAGAGGCGCGTAGTCGAGGCCGACGATCACCGTGGATGCCGCACGGGCGATGGTGAAGCTGCCGTCGTTCGCCACCGTCACGTCGGGCTGCAGGGCGCCGTCGGCCCAGACGCCCACGGTCTCACCCGCCAGATGCTCGGCACCCGCAAAGCTCGCCGTCGGCGGAACCTCGTAGATCTTTGCGCTGTCCAGGAAGACTGCATCCGCCTTGTCGTCGGGGCTCGATGGGCGGAATTCGCTGCCGAGCACCTCGACATAGCGTTTGATCAGGCCGTTAACTCGGCGCTCGACGATGAGCCAGACGTCGTCCTGCCCCTGCGCGGGTGTAACGGCAATCGAGAGGACCCTGGTCTCCGTGCCGGCGATGGGGTGGCGGTGCCAAGCCGTGACCTCCTGTTCGCGTTGCAGCGTGAAACCAAGCAGAAGCCCCGCGTTGTCGACCGCCCAGAGGACGGACCAAGGTTGCCGCTGATAGGCCAAACGACGCAGGCCCGCCTCCGTCATGTGGCTGGCCAGCGCGTTCATGTCCGGGCTTCGGAACCCGTCAGCTTGAATGTTGAAGGCCATCTCGTAGAGCTTGCGCCCGGCACGCTGGACGAAATAGACGGCTTGATCGATCTTGACGGGGCGCACCTGGGCGACGCCGGCGGAGGTGGCCTTGACCGCAGTGACGTTCTCGGGCGTCAGTGCCTCACCCAGGCTCGAGGCCTGCAGGATCCATTCGCCACCTTCGGTCAAGACACGCAAGGGATCGGCGGAGAGAATAGCGCGGATAGCGTTGACCTGATCGTCCGCCAAGGTGCGGGTGATGGCGTTGTCGGCCAGGATGTCGCCGTTCTTTTCCGAACCGTTGAAGAGCTCCTTGTCCGGGCCGAACCCGCCGACCACGGTCGACCAGACAGTCTGCGGCTCATGCGAGGTCCGGCCAGCCCACAAGCGCTCTTCGTGAAAGACCCCGACGGCTGGCCAGCCTCTGCGGTCGCTCCAAGCCCCTTCGCTCCAAGCGTAGGTGCCAGGCTCGGGTTGGACCGGCGTATCGTCGTTTGCGATCGGCCAAGGCAGGGTTTCGATCACGTCCGCATCGGCAGTGTTTGCGTCAATGAACTTGGTAATGCGGACGATGCCGAAGATGCCTGACTCGAACGTCCAATCCAGCTGACCGTCCGAGCGCGTGCCTTCCTCGTGAACCGGCGCCTTGTTGCCGGATGGATTGCCACCAGTCCCCGTATAGAACAGGCTCTCGTTGACCACGCGCGCTGGCATGCTGATGCCGTTGTTCCAACTGGTTACATTCGTCAGATCGACCGCACGAAGCTTGAACAACGCACCTTCATGATCCTGTTCGAAGACGGCCTTGTCGGCGGTCAGCCTGATACCCGAACCCGTTCGTTTTGAAGGCGTGATCTTGTTGTCTTCATCTTCGTTCTCCGGAAGAAATGGGCCGCCTTCGAAGATCAGCGGTTCGATCGACCAGTTGGTCGCGCCACTGCGTTTGACTTTCTGCGGTCGGTGCTTCGGGTGGAAGAGGTAAAGAATGTCTGCGCTCTGGGTCCAGTAGAGCTCGTCTAGCTCGCCAACCCTGTAGGGCGTGACGATTTCCAACGGCTGGTCGCCTATCTTGAGTAGCTCGCGCTCACCAAAAGCCGGGAAAATGCGGAAGTACTGGTCCCCGAACTCGAGCGCGTAGGATTGGTCCGCCGAAAAGATGAAAGGAATGAGCACGGCCTCGGCATTGCTCTTGGTCTCGGCGATGAAGCGCGTGCCTGGGCGTCGGGTCGCCGGCCCTTGGACGCTGGGAATGAAGTTGGAGACCAGGCGGCAGGCGGTCGTGTATTGAGCGACGTCGCTGCGCCCCAACATCTCCGGCGACCACTCGCCGCCACTGAAGGTGTATTGCTGGGACTGGATGCGCGGCATTTCAGTGCTCCCGCGTTACCAAGTCACGCCCGTCAGGCGGGCATCGACCCAGGTGGTGCCGTCCTCGAAGGGCTCGGGCGTGCCCTCCTGGGCATCGATCGCCTTGGCGGCGTCGAGGCGTTCCTGATAGATGCGCGCCATCTGCTCGGCCAAGGCGGCACTGCCGCTAGCGAGATAGGCCGCCTGCCAAGCGAGGCGTGCCTCCAGCGCTTTGACGGTCAGCGGATCCCAGAGCGCCGGATTGACGATGCGACCGATGTAACGGACGGGCAACGGCGCCTCGAGATCGGTCAGCAGGCGCCGGCCGGAAATCTCCCAAACGTCGCTGTCCTGCCGGCTCTCCTCGTCGCCCACCGCCCAAACGCGCAGGCAGAACTCGGGATCCGGACCGGTCGGCAGCTCGTAGGCATGGGCAAAGCGGAAGGCCGGCGCCTTTGACGAGGCCGCGAGCTTGGTGCGGCGCATGGCGAAGTTCCAGGGATACTCGCGCAGCAAGGAATCCCTCTCCACATCGAAGTTGCGCTTGATGGCGTTTCCGACGTGCGAAGAGCTGTCGCTTAAGCTTGCGATGCCGTTGGACGCGATGAGGTCCAAGGCGCCGTTGATGATGCTGTTGACGCTGTAGGGCACTCCAACCTCCAAGATGAACGCATCGCCGATGCCGCTATAGTCCGGGGGCGCGACGGCCAATCCCCAGCCCTGGGCCGACAAGGTGGCGGCATGCAGCTGAGCTGTGCCGATTGTCACTCCCGCCGGCGGTGTATGGCTGCCGGACGCGTCGACTCGAGCCGCGGCCCCGGCTGCGAGTACCGGGCCGTGCACCAAGACAGCGCCACTCGATGTGCCGAACGCCGCCCCGCTTGCTGCATCGATTGCACCGGCGACGCCGTGCACGCCGCTCGCCGAGGCCGTTGCAGGACCGGACATCGCGGCTGCATCGCCACTGACGTCAGTCGGCGCAGTGCCGGCTGAACCGCTTGCCGTCGCCGAGGCCGCACCAGACTGCGCCGTTGCCGAACCAGCCACGCCGTGCACAGCACTTGCCGAGGCCGAGGTTGGCCCCGATCCCGCTGCTGCGGTGCCACTGACACTGCTACCAGCCGAACTGTCCATCCCGCCGAAGATCGCCGGTGCGAGCGGCGCCGGCCGAAAGACGGCCCAGGGGTCGTTGTGCAGCAGTGCTGCGGCGCGTGCATTGACGGAAACGCCGCGCGAGACCCACGCCGACAGCATGCGGCCATTGACCTCGGTCCGGTCATTGAGGCGGAAGTTGCCAGTGCCGGAGTAGGGCTCAACGATCTCGTCCGGCTGGATGTCCTCACCGGTCGGGTCGCCCAAATCCACTCCGTTGACGAAAGCACGGACCCGACCGTCCGCCCTGCGGGTCAGAATGAAGCTGTGGTAGCCTGTCTGCCGCGGATAGGAATTGAGCCACTGATTGAAGGCCTGCCCATCGGTCGGGCTGTGGAAGTGCATCTCGATGTCGTTGTCGTAGATGCGGACCGAATAACCGCCGTTACCGAACTCCGAGTTGCGCAACAGGGCCGCGCGCACGCCAAAGCCCATGATTGCATCGAACTCGTAGGCCAGGAAAATCGTCCATTCGAGCGGCCCGGCGAGGTGCGTGTTGGGCGAACTGGTCGGCCAGCTCAGAATGTAGGTATCGTCGTTGACGTTTAGGCAGTCCCAGCCGCGTCCGAGAGCGCCGACGCTCGACGTCGGGCTCTGCGCCGCGTCCGCCTTGTTGACGAGATCGTGGGCGCGGTCCCAATTCCAAGGCGAGAGCGCAAAGGCTGGGTCGCGCCAGAAGCGCTTGAAGCGCGGGTCGACGGCGGCCGCTTCAATGCCCCACGTGGGCGGTCGATCGGGCAGCATCGAGACGCTCTAAGGTGTGCTGGACCACTGCCGCCAAGCGTAGCTCAGCCCGATCAGTCCTGAATTGCCGCCCGCGATGTTTGAGATGACAACACGGGCATAGGCCATGTTCAAAACCAGAAAATCGAAATCGGTGCTGGCGGTAACTGTCCTGGCAAAGAAGGGCTCGGTGGCAAAGTTCGTTCCGCTGTCGACGCTCGAAAAAGCTTCGACCAGGATTTCTGTCGCGCTGCCCATAACAACGTCGACGAAGACGCGGGCCGCATCGGCACCCAAGGCGTCGAAGTCGATGAAGTTGTTCTCCGCTTCCGTGCTTTGACCCGAGTTCACGGCTGCTGCGGTCCGCAGGTTTTGCGCTTCGGTCCAGGTCGGTCGAATGGTCGCCATCAGGAAGCCCTCACTCGCTGTACGTCGCGCCAGTTGGGGTTGCCGACCCCAGCGGTCTCGCCGCGCGAGCGCCGGTTGTCCGACTTGCCTTTGAGCGCATCACCTTGAGCGATGGTCAGCGCGCCGCCGGCGACCAGTCGATCGATGTTGGAGGTAAACGTGGTGGAACGCGTGTTGACGCCGGGATAGTCGGGACGAGAGTCGCGAAGCAGTCGCAGTGCCGCGCGGCAAGCAACGCCGAGAGCAATCTCGTCCTGCGTGCCGGAGGTGACCGCCGCGCCGCTGACGATGTGCTCCCAGACGGGCACACCGCCGGCATCCGCCATATTGTCGATTTCCTGGTTGAGCTCGCCCAACGCGATATCGCCAGGCTGGTCGCGCAGACGCAATGCACTGGCGACCTCCTGGTCGCTCATGCTGTCATAAGGCGGCGCGCCAACCAGAGCCTTCAGGTCTGCCATGGCGTTATTCGCTCCGCGGCACTTCGAAGGTAAAGGATGTGATCTGAACCGGGCCGTCCAAGACGATGTCGACAGTGTTCAAGATCAACTCGGCCGTCCCCGGTGAGCTAAGGCCGACGTCGCCGTCGATCACCGCCGTGCCGCTGCCGTTCGTGATGCGAAACCAGGCAGCCGTACCTGTCGCATCGGCGCTAGGATCCTCAATGGCCGGCGTCGTGTCCAATGCGGCCACACCAGCCGATGCTCCGCCGAAAGCCGGATTGTTCAATGAGATTGTTGCCAGTGCGCTTACACCGGCGGCGGTTTCCGGCGTGGCCGGCCGCGGCGCCGGATAGATCCTGAGGGTGCCAGCCCCGCCACTGTTAATGCTCCCCACTATGGCGTCGCAGGCCGCATTGGCAGCTGCAACCGAAACCTTCGTTGTCATCGCTCAGCCCCCTACTGTGTATCGACGGGCGCCGCGGCGCGGACGGCCTCAGCAATGCGGCGCAAGGTGGTCTCGATCGCCAGAGTGTCCGTCATCGCGATCTTGCTATCGTCGAAGACGACCATGACCGCCTTCGACTGGAGCGGCGTGCCGGTCGCGATGCTGATGTCATCGCGCGTGTCGTGGACATCCGCCTGGACAGTTGCGTGTGCCATATTGTTCTCCAAAAAAGCTGGGGCGGCTTCCGCAAGGAAACCGCCCCGAGTTTGAGGGCCCTCCAGGGAGACTGGAGTGTCAGTCCTGAACGTACACGATCGTTCCGCCGATGGTCTTTGCAGCCTGTAGCGTCCCATCGTTGATCTGAGCAGTCAGCGTTACGCCGGACTTGCTCTGGAACAGCTTGGTTTCATCGCCACCCAGCGTGCCACTCGGAACGAAACTGCCTGCGGCAGCAACGCTGACACCATCGTCGAGGCCGTTTGGGTCGGCCGGAACTGCGGTTCCGTCCGGCTCATTGTAGTCCAGCCATCCGAGGTCCATGGTACGGGATGCGCCCATGTCGGCATGATTGATGCGACAGAGATGTAGAAGGACACGAATGTTCCCAGCTGGCAGCTTCACTAGTTCCGCGAGAGAACCTGCTGCGCCTTGGGTCGCACCTTGCGCAAACTCAAAGCGCATGATGCGCAACACGCCCTTCCAGTCCGTGGTGGGAATACCGACGGGGGGTTGCGCTTCCAGATTCTGGATCTGGGTAGACTTCTCTTGTGTCATTGCCAGTCCTCCTTATGCGGCTTCCGTGCAGGGCACGAGAACGACCTTCTTCTCTTCGAGGCGGGCTGCCCCGTAGTCGCCGCTCATGTAGACCTGCATGTTGTAGTTCTTGTCCGGCCGCTCGGTGATGCGGCGGAACATGTCCTCCGGCTTCCGAAGCGTCAGGCCGGACTTGGCGTGGGCGAAACACTGGCGGTCGTTGCCGGTCTTGCCGATCAGCTCGTCCTGCAACCAGATCCAGCGGAAGCCCATGAAGAAATCGATCTCTCCGTTGACCAGCGCCTTGACCGCCGAGAAGTCGGACGAGGTCGCCTCCGTGGTCGCGAGCAGATCCGCCTGCTGCGTGTAGCTGGCGGTGAAGTAGAGATCGCCCATCTCGATATCGAGCACGGCATTGTTGCCGAGGATCTTGTGAGCTTCCCGGATCTTCGCCAGCGTCAGCCCGGTGTTGCCGCTGTTGCTAACGGCCTGGTTGGCAGTGTCGAAGGGGATGTCATTTGAACCATCCTTGCCACCCTTTGCCGTAGCGATGGCCGCCGCAGCAATCTTCTTGTTGACGTGCCGGTTGCGGGCCGCAACCGCCGCACGGACGTAGGCGTTCTGCGGATCCTTCATCAGGCGCGTCACTTCCCAGCGACGCACCAGGCGGTTCCACACCCAGGGCGTGGTGGTGATGGCCCGGCGGTTGCTGTTCTCGGCCTGGATGGGCGTGTCGTCGTTGAGGCCTGCGACCTCCTCGCCGTCCATCTCTCCGATCTGATCGCGGAAGGCTTTCTCGCCGCCTTCCGTGTCGGCGATGACCGCCGGTTCGAGCTTCGGCAGCATCGACTGCGCCAGCATGTCGAACTGCTCGTTGAAGCGGTTGGCGAAGTTGGTCGCCAATGAGTCTGCCATTGTGTGTTCCTCCAACAACAGCGAGGTTTCGGTTGCGATTGTCGAAGGGGTTGCCCGGTGCGCCGGACCCGACTCCTAGCTGTTTTACGCCGGCCTACGGCGTGCCGTCTTACCGGCGGTAGCGGGGGACTTCGCCTTGCCCGCGGGGTTAGGTTTCTTGGCGTCGACGGTTTGAGGCGCCAGGCGCTTTACCGCTGAGAAGTAGAGGCCGGCGAGCGCGCCCGGGTCGCCTTGGGCACCGCTCTTCACCG
Source organism: Rhodospirillales bacterium (assembly GCA_965247175.1). GTDB lineage: Bacteria > Pseudomonadota > Alphaproteobacteria > Kiloniellales > DSM-21159 > JANQMX01. Next base: position 4,743,600 of record OZ252006.1, on the reverse strand, counting down.
CCAGCTCGACACAGCGGAAGGCGAGTTCGGTGTCGTTCACGATACCCTACCCTCCGATCGGGTAGGCGCGTTCGGTGAGCTGGTTGAAGCGGGCCACCACCTCGCGGTGCTGCGGGTGGCGGTTGTCGGCGTAAGCCTTCTGTACCTCCGGGTCGCCTTTGAAGCGCTGAAGCTCGGCCCGGGCAGCATCCGCGCCGAGCGGCGGGGCGCTGCCGCCACCGACCAGGGCATCCTCGCCGACCATCTCGCCGAGCTTGCGCATGGCTTCCACCAGAGCGAAGTCGCTGACGTGGTCGAGCAGGCCATCGAGCCGCTCGGGCGCCAGTCCGAGAAAGCGGGCACCGCGCTTGGCGCAGTCGAGATAAGCCGCCTGTTTGGCTTCGGGCCAGTTGTCGTAGATCTCCATGTCGAGCTGGCGCTTGGCCACCTCGCGCGCCTCGGCCTTCTGGGCCAAGTGCGGCTTCACGATATCCTGGAAGTAGGCATCGTGCAGACCGGAAAGCGCCTTGGCCGGCAGGGACAGACGGTGCCCAGTAGCGCGCAGCCAGGCCGCGATGGAGTCGTCGTAGCCATCGACACCTTCGGGTTTGGTGAGCTGATAGCCGTCCGGCGCATTGGGCACGCCGAGGCGCTTGTGGAAAGCGGCGCGCTCCGCATCGCTGGCGTTCTCACCCGGCACGACCACGGCCTTGCCGAGCTTCTTCTCCAGCTCGCCATAGGCCTTGAGCGCGTCGCCCGGTTCCTTCCAGCCTTTGGCCTCGAGCATCGGTTTGAAGCTCTTGTAACTCTCGCCGAGAGTGCCGCTCCAATCGAAGCTTGCACCGGACTGCGATCCGGGGCCGGTCTCAGCTTCAGAGCTACCCATCGCTTCGGGCGTATCGGACTCGTGCAGTTCACTCATGATCGAAGAGGTCCCGTTCCAGTTCGTCGAAGTCGCGCCAATCGAGCTTCAGCCAGGCGGCGATGCGCAGGAAAGCCTGGCGCCGTCCTTCCATAACGAAGCTCTCGCGTTCGCTCGCCTGCACCGTGGTGCTGTTGGCGGCGCAGAAGTTGGCCAGGTCGCCGAGCACGCGCCGACCGTCCTCGCCGTCGAAGACGGTGTGGTAGCTGGCGGCCAAGCTCTTGGCCTCGTCGTGGCCAAGAGCGCCGGCCATGGCACCAAGCTCAAGCATTCGGGAGCGCCTCCTGCCCGCTTAGCAAGCCGCCCAGCCCTCCACTCGGTCCACCACCGCCCGCGTCGGCAATCTCGGCCACGTCCTTGAGGGCCCTTGCAGCGCCCGGCGCCTGCGCTGCGAGCTGCTGAGTCTGTTGCGCCTGCAGGCGTTCCTGCCGACGGGTGTCACGCGTTTCAGGATCGACAAGCACGGACTGGGCGATGCCGTAGGCCTCGCCGTAGGTCTGGGCGAGCGCGTCCTGGTCCACGTTGTCCCACACGCTGGGGTCGCCCGTGACTGCCGCCAGGCTGCCAAGCGAAGCCACGAAGCGGTCGGCCGATGCCGCCTCGCTGACCCGCTGAGCGCGGGCGAGCGGCGAGACATAGGCAACGGCAATGTCGCTCTGTACCAAGAGCGGCTCGGGGATTTCCTCTTCCGGGCCAAAGGCGCCCTCGCGCAGCAGGATGCCGAAGACGCGGTCGATCAGCGGATCGAGAAACTCGCTCTGCAGGCGGCCGAGCTGCGGGCCCATCAAGCGCAGCTTCTCCTCTTCCCTTTGCAGCACCTCGGTCGCCGTGGCGTTGGGCGCACCGACCATCTGCAGAAGCGAGAAGAAGAAGGCCTCGCGAATTGCATGGCGCCGTTGCTCCTCCATCTCCAGACCGAGACCGACGTTGGCGCCGGTGACCAGCGGCTGATAGAGCGCCCGGCCTTCCGCTGTGACGCCGCCGTAGATGATCGACTGCGGCCCGGTACGGAGTCCGCGCCGGTTGGCACCGCGCACGGCGCTTTCGTTGGGCGCCAGCAAGGGTGGCTTTACCGCCAGCTCGGCGCCGCTCAATGTGGTCCGCGCCATGGTGTTGACCATCCGGATGTCCGGCATAGCGAGATCGGCCTGACTATCGCCATAGACCCCGCGTGAAGCTTGGCTCCATCGCGGCACCTGATAGGGCATATCATAGTAGCCACTCTCGCGGAGCACCGCGGCGTCATCGACGCCGACCCAGAGGGAGGCAAACGCCTTGCCGCTCTGCTTATGGCGCTTGTCCACTTCCAACTCGTCGATGGGCAGGACCGCGTGGATGAAGCTGTGACGCTCAAAGGGGCGCTTGTCGGCGGCACGGCGGATGGCGCTGTTCGCCGGAAAGGCCTTTTCGCCGAAGGCCTGCACCGCTTGTCGCGCCGTCATCTCGAACTTGCGGAACACCTTGTCGACCTCGTGCCACTGGTTGGCGCCGATGTAGCACTCGTGAAGCGGCAGGGCGCGGAAGTAGACATCCGCCTGCTGCGGCCGAAACTCGTTGTAAAAGACGGCCGTGCCGAAGGTCGGCGCATCGCGATAGACCTCCAGCGCTTGGGCATAGAAGCGCTGGCCCGAGGCGCCGAAGGCCGCAAGCATGATCTTCGAAGCCCGCTCGAGCCAGGCACGCACGTCGCGCCGGCGGTCGATCTCTTCGTCCGGATGCTTGAGAGAGAACCAGACGTTGGCGGCGTTGGTGATCTGGCTCCAGAGCCCGGACGCCAGGTTGTCCTGCGCCATCAGAGCGGTGGAGTCGTAGAGCTTCTGCGTCCGCTCCTCACCCTCGGCGCGCGTCACGGTGAAGTCGCTACGCAGAGGGCGGATGAGCTCGGCCTGGAGCTGCCAGCGCCGCTCCCAATTGCTACGCTCGGTCGCCAGGTCCTGCTGCATTTGAAGGACGAACTTGGCGCGCGGGTCGCTCATCAGGGCGCACCTCCGCCGCTGAGTAGCTGAGCAGCCGGGCGCAGGCTGGCGCGGGCCACATTGCCACTGCCGAGGCCTTCGCTGACCCCGCTGCCCGAGGTCAGGACGGTGGAGGCGCGACCACGGCGCTGACGCTGCCTGCGGCGGAAGTCGCGCTCTGCCGTCCGCACATCCTCATTGTCGATCGCTGGAGGCGGAGGTGGCGGGGGCGGTGGGGGTGGAGGATCTGGATCTCCGCACATCGTCGTCAGTCATCTCCCATAGTATGAAGTCCTGCCCCTCGGCGCCGAAGCGCTTGAGGATGCAGAGGTCTCGAAAGCCGAGGCCGGCCATCCAACGCGCGGCCCAGTCGTAGCCCTTCAGTGAGCGGGCTTCGGCCCGGCGCACACCGGCCTCGCAGAGGGTCGGAATGTAAGTGCGTCGCAGATGCCGGGTTAACGCCAGGCCGATCTCGGGAAGCCGCGCCGTGGCGAAAAAACTCCAGCCGACCAAGCCAGGCAGATGCTCCTCGCCGGCGCAGGCGGCAATTGGGGTTCCGTCGTCCGCGCAGGCCACAAAGCCGTAGCGCGCCAGCGCCAGCCGCTCAGCGAGATGCGAAGAGCGCAAACCAAGGCGGAGCGCGTCGTACTCCTCCCGGTCGCGGGCACGCATGTTGTAGGCCACATGGGCGATGGGCCCAGGCCGCAGTGGTGCGAGGATCACGGGTGCCTATCAGTGTCCGGTTTCGAAGAGGGCGCAGTGCCTGGCCGGTCGATAACAATCGGCATGCGGCCCGAAAAACGAAACGCCCGGCGCGATGTGACTGCCCGGGCGCAAATGTTCACTGTCAATTTCAGCCATAGAACAAAACAGCAACGCGTCGAGTCAAGCAGGTTTTTCGCTTTTCTCCTTCAGCCCAGTTTTCGCGACCAAAGGACGTGTTGTCGCAAATTTATCGCACGCCGAATGTTGAATTGAGTCCTATCGTTTTTCGGTTTTGATGCCGAGGGGCATCCCGCATGCCGAGCGCAGACAAGCCTGGCGCCACTCCGCTCCTAAGAGAGCGCCTTGTGCCTGCATCCGCATCGGTATGTACGGTGATGCAAGGCAAGGGGGTAAAGATGCGGGGATGTCTTCTAACGGGTGCGGCCGCAATGTTGGTCGCGGCCTGTGCGCCCGACCTTTCACAAGTCACCGAAAGCTATTCGGAGGCCGTGAGCGGTGCGGACGCGGCGATGACCGAAGTGGTCGCCGCCAACACAAGAGCGCGCAAGCGCCTGGACTATCAAACAATCGCCATCGACAGGCCTCTGCTGCGAATCGAGGCAACCTGCAGCGAGATCTTTGACTTGGCGGCCTGGAGCGGTGGGGCCATTGCTTCGCCGAATGCAGCACCATCCGAACAGGCGAGACAAGCTGCTCTCGCCCAGCGGCAGGCAAGACTCTCGAAGTTGGCAAAGGACTGTGCCGTGGTGACGACACAGCAGGCGGTGGCTGGCCCTGCCCTCTTTGCGCCGATGGCGCCTGGCTCTTCCGGAACGTCCGCTCGGCTTCGCGACCCCTTCTATCTCTGCGGCATCGACCCGAGTCGCCTGACGTTGTCGCAAGACGGCAGCAGCGCCCCGGACCAAGCCGCTACGCAGCCGAAGCGGATCCCGCCTCTGGCACCCGATACGGCGGCACAGGCTCAATTGACGGCGGCCTTGGAAGCCTATGCCAGTGCCCTACAAGAAGCAGCCGAGGCAAAGGACATCGAGGCCTTGGAGAGCGCCGCAACCCGAGTCGCCGACAGCCTCAGCGCACTCGCGGCGCTCGCCGGACCTTTCGGCGTTATCGCCGCCCCGGCCGTGAAGGCCGTCGGTACCGCGGCCGCGCGGCTGACCGGCGTAATTTTGCGGGAGGAGCGCTACGAATTCATCAAGGAAACTGTCAACGCCACGGACGGGGCCGTGCAGGATAGCGTCGCCGTGATCTGTCACGGCGCCTTGCTGCTCAGCTACGAGATTGTCCGTTCCGAAGGCTTCCTGCTCAACGACATGGTCAACGACTACAACATTGCGCGCGGCCTGACTGACGCGAGCTTTGCCGGCGACCGACAGATGATGGCGCGCTTGGAAGCAATGGATGGTGCCGTTCACAGCCTAAGGCAGATCGCCGGGCGCGACAGCGTGGCACCGATTCTGGGCGTCGCCGAGTCGCATAACGCGCTGAAGACAGCCGTGAATGACCCCGACCCGGACCTTGCCGCCATCGTCGCACACCTCAAGACGCTGATCGGTGAGCTGGAGCAGATCGGAAAGATCGCGTCGACGCTGGCACAGAGCCGATAGGGGAGCAGGGGAATGAGCGACACGCAAATGGGAGCGACTGCAGGCCAGAGCGTTTCCGCTGACGAAGCGCTGGCTGCGATTCGCGAGGGTCAAAGCGCCGAGTTCGCCACCATCACGGGCTGCATGAATGAGGCGCAAAGCCTAGCCGCAGACGATTCGATTCCACCGCTCGAACGGCAGAGCCGGGTGCGCAATCTCCGCCGGCTGCGCAACCGGGCCAACGAAGCGCTGCGCGAGCTGGAAGACGACGAGCGCAGCGTGGTGCAGAGCAGCAGCTACGCCCAGGACGCGGTCGCTGCCTTGCGAGCCTCAGCTGCGGCTCTAACGCAGGAGGTCGGCAAGACCGAGCAGATCTCCGATCGCATTGCGGATGTTGGCAATGCGGTCAGCAAGGTCGTCGTCGTCGCCGACAATGTACTGAGCCGCGCGAGCGGAACAGGCGGCGCTTGATGAACGAGCCGACAGAGCACGCCTCGCGGCCTTGGCGGCTCGTGCCACCTCTTAGAGTTTGCCGCTCGATGGCATAGCGTCCGTCCTGGTAAGCGAAGAGCGTATAGCTGCCAGTGTCCCGCTGCGGGCAACACCGCCACTACACCCCCACGAAAGACCCTAGGCGTTCAGCCACGTAGCTGGCCCTGCCAGCAGGCCCACCACTTTTGGTTTATGTTACACGTCCTCAGATTGTGATAGCATGAGGCTTGGTGTCTAGGTGCCAACAACAAAGTCCGGGGAAGGACCATGAAGCGTTTACCAGCAATCTCCGTATTGCTTGCCCTATCGCTTGCCCTCGCCGCCTGCCAGGGCACGAGCAGCCAGAACGTCCAGCCGGCGACTGGCAGCGGCGCTACTTCTGCTGCGGATGAAGATGATGCCATTTTAGCAATCCGCAAAGCCGCGGAGGCTGGGAATGTCGATGCACAGAACGCTCTCGGTGATTTGTACACAGAAGGCGAGCACGTGTCGCAGAGCTTCCGGCAGGCTGCCCACTGGTATCGCAAAGCAGCCGAACAGGGACTCGCCAATGCCCAAGCCAAGCTCGGCCTCTTCTATGAAGAAGGTTGGGGTGTGCAACAGGACTTTCGCCAGGCTGCTCGCTGGTACCGCCCGGCTGCCGAGCATGGGATCGCACAGGCACAACTCTCACTGGGCCGGCTCTACTATCATGGCCGCGGTGTAAAGCGGGACGATTTTGAGGCCTTGAAGTGGACAAAACGGTCTGCGCAACAGGGCTATGGGCCGGCACAGGCCATTCTTGGGGGCCGCTATCTGTTCGGCCAAGGCGTGTCGCGAGACCCTGTCGAGGCGGCCACCTGGTTTCGTCAAGCCGCCGAGCAAGGAGAGCCCGACGGCCAGTTCCTCCTCGGCACCATGTACGAGCAGGGCCAAGGGGTGCCGCAGGACTATGCGGAGGCGGCGAGATGGTACCGCCTTGCCGCAGAGCAGGGCGACGCCGCGGCCCAGACCAGCCTTGCCGCTCAGTACTTCCGCGGAACGGGCGTACAGCAGGACGATGCCGCGGCGGTGAGATGGTGGCGCAGGGCCGCCGAGCAGAACGACGCCAAGGCACAGGGTTTCCTCGGCCTTATGTATGCCTATGGCCGCGGGGTGACCCGTGACGACCTGACGGCTCAAGTTTGGTACAGCTTGGCCGCTGCTCAGGGCAACGCCTATGCTGAGGAAGGTAAGGTCGAGAATGAGAAGTACTTGACCGCCGCTCAGATTGCAGAGGCCGAGCGGCGCGCCAAAGAGTGGCGCCGTTCCTACGCTGCACGGCTGAGCAGTGGCGAAGTCGCGGGACGGGATGTCACGAACCGTGGCGCAGGCTCTGCGTTGAAATCACGAGGTGGCACTTCCCTCACGAAGCAAGGCACCAAGCCGGGTTACGTCGAAAGACAGGCGGAAACCTTCGACCCCGGCGCGCCATCGGCTCCGCGCAGCAGCAGCGGGACTATCGACACATTGCAGACGCCGGCCGAGGTAGCCTTCAACCAAGGTGCTGCTGCCTACGCACGCAAGGACTATGCTGAAGCAGCGAGATGGGTGCGCGAAGCGGCCGGGCAAGGTCACGCCGAGGCGCAGTACAACTTAGGCATCATGTACCAAAAGGCTCTGGGCGTCCCACGCGATCTCGCAGAAGCGAAGAAATGGCTGCGCAGAGCATCAGAGCAAAATCTTGCGAAGGCGCAGGGATTGCTCGGCTTGATCTTAGCAGATGCGGACGGCGATCCAGAAGAGCGCATTGCGGCGCAGATGTGGCTGATGCTGGCTGCTGCACAGGGCGACGAGATCGGCGTCGAATTCAGCGAGAGCTTTGCATACTTTCTCAGCAAGACGGAACTGGCCGAAGCCGAGCGCCGCGCGGAGGAATGGCGCCACGCTTACCGCGCCCGACAACGCGGCTAGCAGGGAGAGCTATCATGGAATCGCCGATCGCGCTGACCATCCTGGTTATTGGCCTTTCACTCATCGTACGCATAACCGTCCCGGCTTGGGCGGAAGAGGCCGCTCTGAGCAAAGGGAATGCGGCTGACGACCGCGGCGACTACGCAGAAGCGGCGTGGCTTTACTGGCCACTCGCCGAGGCGGGCGATGCCGAAGCCGCAAGGTGGCACAATCTAGCATAGTAGCAAGGCACCGAAGAGGCGGAGAGTCGCGCCGAGGCTTGGCTGGCAGAGTTCCGAGCCCGGTAAGGTGGCGCGCAGTAGCGGCGCGGAGCAGCAACAGCAGTGCAGCGGTGGAGACGCCGACGCAGGATGCCGGCTCTGGTCGGGCCGTTGCTTCGGGCGCATTGGCGCGGCAAGCTGCCGCTAGCTAGCCGTTGCCTTCTGGGGCTTCGGCGTTCTGCTGGGCGGCGGGCTGCCAGGGTTTCAGACGGTGCGCCGGCTGCTGGATGCACGTCGAGGCGGCATGTGACGCCGCCGCCCCTCACGCCGGTCCGGCAGCAGGACACCCACCATCTTGTTCCCTCCAAATACAGCGATGGCGGCGACAGCGTGCTGACCCACATCGCTGACGACGACGCCCATCTGCAAAGCCTCTTCGATCTCGATCACGCCACGAACGAGCGCCTGATCGCCGAGAATGACCTTTTGCCCGGCATCGGCATCGATGAGCGGGTGTTCGGCATTCCACACTATCGCATCGTCAACGCCGCCTTCACCCATGCCCATCCGCTAGGCAGCCGCTTCAACGGGCCCGAACGCGGCGCCTGGTATGCGGGCTTCGCGCTTGAGACGGCGCAGGCGGAAATCGTCTTCCACAAGTCCGTCGAGCTCGCCGAGATCAACTGGTTCGAAGAGAGCGTCACCTATGACGACTATCTTGCCGACTTCGGCGGCTCGTTCCACGATATCCAGGAAACGAAGGCCTTCACCGACTGCCTCGACCCGCAGAGCTACCGCGCCTCACAAAGCCTTGCCGAGCGCCTGTTGGCGGCAGGCTCGGCCGGCGTCCTCTATCCGAGCGTGCGCCACCCGGGCGGCATCTGCCTTGCCTGCTTCCGCCCGGCGCTGGTCAACAACCTGCACAAAGGCGACCGCTACCGCTTCACTTGGAACGGCAAGCCTGAACCGCGGGTGGAACTGGACGAAGCGTTCTGAGTCGCGAGCGCTTTACGAATAAAGCCATGCGACATCCAGGGCGCGCATGCGCTAGCCAATCGATTCGGGCTGAGGCTCAATAGTCGCAATAAGCGGAGCGACAAGCATGGGTACACTCACGGTCAAGGACATCCCCGTTGCCACAGTCGAGCCTCCATCCCTGCGGCGGCTAGGCGAAGCCGAACTCAGGGCCTTCCAGCGCGACGGCTTCCTGCTGAAGCCGGCCCTGTTCGACCCGGCTGAGATCGGCCTGCTGCAGCGCCTGACACAAGAGGACGCGGCGGTCGAGCGCGCCATGGGCTGTGTCGCCGACTCGCAGGGCAACGCCAACGAGATATTCGGCTTTGCCGGCACGCCGCCGGACGTGCTTGGCGCCTTCATCCGCATTGCACGGCTGGTGGAGATGGCCAGCGACCTACTCGACGGGCAAACGCCCTATCACTGGCACTCCAAGCTGACCTTCAAGCCGCCAGGCAGCCAAGGCCGCTGGGATTGGCATCAGGACTATGGCTCCTGGTACAAAGACGGCGCGATCTTTCCCGACTCCCTGACGGCCATGATTGCCGTGACGCCAATCGACAGAAAAAATGGCTGCGTCGAGCTTGTCCGCGGCTCGCATCTCTGCGGGCGGATCGACCATCTGGCAATCGGCGAGGCCAACGGCGCGGACCCGGAGCGCGTGGCCTGGCTCTTGGAGCGCTCCGACCGGGTGCTCTGTGAGCTCGATCCAGGCGACTGCGTCTTTTTCCATTCCAACACACTACACGCTTCAGGTCCGAATGACTCGACGCGGCCCAGAACGATCTTCCACGTCTCCTACAACGCAGAGGCCAGCGCCCCACCGTCGGGTCATGGTCTCGCCGGCCACCAGTTCGCGCCGCTCGAGATCCTGCCCGACGACGCGTTAAAGACGAGGGATTGGGACGCCCGCATCGACCTCGAAGCCCACCGCGCCATGCGCCTCGCCCGCGAAACCGAGCGCACGAAGCTCGGCGACCTCTACGGCTATAGGGTCACCCGCAAGCACCCGGAAGAAGCGCTTTAAAAGAGCGCTCGTCCTTTCGCTAAGCGACCCATGCGGCCGAGGCGCCGCGCAGCAAGCCTGCAGCCTGCCGGACCGTGTCCTCGATAATCCGAGCGGCCGGTGGGATGTCCTGCACGAGGTCGAGCGCTTCTCCGGCGATCAGCACGCGGGTCTCGAAGTCGTCTGGGTCCGCAGCGAAATAGCGCGCTTGCTCGCTCCCCGCCTGGCGCTTCAGTTCCTCGATGCGGTGATGCCACTGGCGGCAGAAGGCGTTGTGCACCACGCGGCCGGTGAAGTGCTCCGGCCACTTGGCATTACGCGCTACATCGAACACCTTGGTGCGGACGGTGTCATCGCCTCCGGTCGCAACCAATCCGCGCTTGGCTTTGTCGGGGCCAGCCGCTTCCTCGCTGGCCCAGAAACGGGTGCCGAGCGCGACACCGTCCGCCCCCAGCATCAGGGCGGCAGCTAGGCCTCGGCCATCAGCAATACCGCCGGCGGCCAGTATGGCCGTGTCCGGTCCGGCGAGATCGCGAACCGCCGGCAGCAGTGCCATCAAACCACGATCCATGCCATGGCCGCCGGCTTCTTGGCCCTGCACCACGACGGCGTCCACGCCAGCCGCCAGCGCCTGTTCGGCCTGCGCCAGACGCTGAACTTGCCACAGCGTCGGGACACCTTGCGCCTTCGCCGCCTCGATCAACGGCTCGGCATCACCAAAGGACACCATGAAGGCACGCGGTGCGCGGGCGAGCGTCTCCGGCAAGAGTTCAGCCCGTTCCAACAGACTCCAGGTGATGAAGCCGACTCCGACCGCTTGATTCCCGGCATCAGTGAACTGCTGCGCCAGCCAGTCCCGATCGCCGTAACCGCCCCCGATCATGCCAAGCCCACCCGCTTGTGTAACAGCCGCGGCCAACCGGCCACCGGCCACCAGGTCCATCGGGGCCAGCATGATCGGATGGTCGACGCCAAAGCGCTCGGTGAAGCGGGTCTTGATGAGCTGTTTCATAAGGCAAGCTTGCCAGGATGCTTGAAGTAGAGAAATTGATTGTTCTAGGAATTTGATATCGATAAATTTGATGTATGGACTTCCTCCTCTTGAAGACCTTCATGACGGTCGTTGCTGAAGGCAGCTTCTCGGCTGCAGCGGAGGCGATGTCCTGCGTCCAGTCGAATGTCACCGCACGTATCAGGCGCCTGGAGGACCATCTCGGCCAGCCCGTCTTCGAGCGCGGCAGAGGCGGCGCCAAGCTTACGCAGTTCGGCTGGCGCCTGCGCGGACACGCCGAGGATCTCCTGGCCCGCGTGGAAGCTGCGGAGCGCGATCTCTTGGATGCCGCCGGCGAAGCAGCCCCCTTCCGCCTCGGCGCGATGGAGTCGACAGCGGCAGGGCGTCTGCCGGCGCTTCTGCGAGACCTTCGCGCCCGCTGTCCCCGCGCCCCAATCTCCGTGCGGACGGCGCCGACGGGCGAGCTTCTGAAGGATCTCTGGGAACGGCAGCTCGATGCAGCCTTGGTGGCCGGCCCGGTGGATGCGACGCGCTTTCACTCGCTGCTGGCTTTTCGCGAACGCCTGGTGCGGGTCGAAAGCGCGTCAGTACCGGCGTCAGGACCGCTGCTCGCCTTTCGGGCCACCTGCAGCTATCGGGCGAAGGCGGATGCCTGGCTGCGCAGCGAGGGCTTGTCCGACACCGAAGTGATCGAGATGGGCACCTTCGACGGCATTCTCGGGTGCGTCGAAGCCGGCGTCGGTTTTGCCGTCGTACCGGCCCGCACAATCGAAATACAGCGCGCTAGACGGGACTTTGCTATCGAGGAACTACCCGAGCCCTACGGTCGCTCGGAGACGCTCTTGGCGTGGCGGCTGGATCACGCGGTCACCGCCGCGCACGACGCTCTGATCGAGATGCTGAAGAAACCTGGCGGGCGAAAGCCCTAGGCTGAGGCCGCTTTCGAACGCCGCAGCCACCGCAGAGCACCGAGGCTGCCGAGCGCTCCGAGAAACAGCCATGCGGCAGCTGGCAGTGGCACGACTGCACCGGGCGTGAAATCGGACTGATTGGCGACTTCGGATAGAATCTGCAGCCCCAATGTGGAGGGTGTCGCGCCGGCAGCTGTGTTCAGGAACAAGTCCATGGAATAGCTCGGATCGACGAAGAACTCCCTCGTCCGAATATCCGCGATGATGAAAAGCACGGATGTTGGGACTGTGAGCACTGGAAAGTCGACGATGAACTCATCATCGTCGAGAATCTCGCCCGTGGCACCAGATACGGAAGAGAACAGCAGTCTGGATCCAGGAATAAACGGATCGAGGACAGTTGCACCCAAGTCATCCAAATCGAAGTTGATGGAGTCCACTCCGTTGGGCGTATTGGCATCGACGGGGACAATGTCGAACGAGAACTGTATCCGAGCATTCGGACCATCGAAGACCGAGCTGAAGTTGGAGACGCTTGCACTCTGGGCGGTAGTGGAGATCGTCAATAGAATCGCCGCCGTCGCCGCTCCAAGCCAGTACTTTCCTCGTGAGAGCATCGCGTTCCTCAGGCAGCTGAAAAGGCTTACTCTGTCGACTCCAACAGACCGTGCGCCGCTACTCGCCGACGCATCAACGCTATACAAATGCCGGACGGTTATGACAATCTAAGTTAGCAATGCTAGGCGTTGCGACCCATCGACGCTGTTAAGCATGAATGTTGACCGCAAAAAGGCGCTGCGCCTCAGCAGCACAGGAGCACGATGCCCTTGATGCCGCGCTTGGACTTGGGATCAATCTCCACCCGCAGGGTTGCGCGGTCCAGGCAGGCTTGCCGAACCACTGCCTCAACGCCCCGGTCGCAGCTTTCGAAAGCTCGGCGCCGGCGGCAATCCTCCAGCACGAAGCCCTCGAAGGCTCCGAAGCAATCGTAGTGCAGCTCGGCGACCTTGCCCATGAAGCTGCGCTCTTTCCCCTCGCCGTCCCCGTCTCCATCGCCGTCCGTTCCGTCGTCTCGGCGCGGCGGATGACCGGTCGGCGATGGCAGCACGGCATCCGGGTCGCCGCCGACAGCACGGATGCGCTCAGCCAGCTCCCCAAGGTAGCGCTCGAAGACAGGATGCCAGCGATTGGATTCCGGGATCGAAAGCTGGATGTGACGCAACACGGAGAAGTCACGCTCGAAGCGCGGCCGAATGTCCGGCGCGGTCTTGACGTGAATGTCGAACTGAGTGGTACCCACCACCTTGCGGCGACGGCCGTCGATCTGCCGCACGACCACAGTGAATTTCTGCCCCTTGGTGACGGTCGGAGGAAGCTGAATGCTAAGCAGGCTGGCGATATCCTTCTCCAGCGGTCCTGGCAGCGGCACGTAGCTGACGTCGCCGATCTTGAAACTAACCGCCCCACTGCCAGCACGACGCAGTACCTTTGGTCCGCCGCGCTGGGCGGCAAAGGCAAGCACACCCTCCACATCGACCTGTGGGAAGTAGAGCGTCGCGATCGACTCGCGCGGCAGTCCACCCCAGTGAATGGCCAATTCGTCGGGATGCAGTCGGGCTGAGACCGCCGCGCTGCTATTGACCGAGAGCTGCGGCGGCGGGAAGCCGCGCGGCGAGGCCTTGAGCTCGAAGGTATGGTGGGCCAAGTGGGCTGAGAAGCCGCCCGGGTTGTCAACGTCGTCGAGCAAGATGTTGCGCTGGGACAGGTTGTCGGAGGAGGCCGGCGTCGCACCGGTCTGAATGGGGTCCGGTGTGTAGTGAATCTCCGCCACCAGGCACTGATGCAGGCCGCGCATCAGCTCCTGAATGCTCAGAAGATCGCCACTGAAAGGACCGTCGCCCTGCGGCTCCAGGGGAAAGCGGGCCACGTCCTGATTGATGTCGAGCCAGCAGCCGAAATAGCCATGCACCTCAGCAGCGTTCGCACCTTCCAAGGTGCGGCGATTGGTGCTGTCGGTCTGCGCGGTCATGTCCGCGGTGCGGGGCTCGGCGAAGCAGGGGATGTTGGTGATCTCGCCGCCGTTGATGCCGAGCAGCGGGGTCGCCCCCGGCCCGTCGCCGTCGCGGCGGTAGCTGCCGTGAGACAGGCCGGGTGCAGTGTAGAAGAGATTGCTCCAGCCCGTAGCCCACTGGCGGAAGAAGACGCGCACGTCGACGGCGTCGATGTCTTCGGGTGCTCGAAAGCGAACCCGCGCCACGGCGTAGTTGTAGACCGGCGTGCCGTCGGCTTCTTCGGAATAGAGCGCAAGCCGCGTGGCTTCCTGACCGGTCTCAAGCTGATCAAAGGGGTGCCCCTGAGACGAAGCCGCGTTGTAGGCGGCAACCAAGTCCTGGATGTAATCGTAGGGCGCGTTGGCGCCGGAGCCGTGTTCAACCCCGCCGGTCGGTGTATCGCCGGGATGGGTTTTGAAGACCCGCAGGTCGATCGACAGCCAATGGGGATTGCCATCGCTCATGCGCGGGTTGGGATTTAGACTGAGTGTCAGCGGGACGTTGCAGTTGAAGGGGCCAAACTCGCCACTGAGGGTGACATTGACGAAGTCTTGGCTGTTGGGGACCAGATCGAAGGCGTTGTCGTTGTTGAAGGTCACCCTGATCGGATAGGCAATGCGCTGGGCGATGTCCGATACGTTTGGGTCGGACTCGTACTGCGCGGAGCCGAGCTCCAGGGAAATGCCGGGCACGTTGACGCCGCCCGGCCCGCTCAATGAGAGGTTGGGCGTCCCGGCTTCGGAGGGCAGAAAGCTCTCCAGCACGAAGTAAAGCGCATTGTCGAAGACGGCAGGCGTGCCCAACGCCGCAACCTCGTGGATGGAATAGGTCGAGACGTCTGCGGTGAAGAAGCACTTCTGGGACGATAGTCGAATGAAGGGCGCCCATTCGCAGGGCCGGCCCTGGTTGTCGATAATCCAGAGCATGTAGTAGCCCGGCGGCGCGGCGTTGGCGTTGTTGGGGCTGCGTAAGCGTAGTGTGCTGCCGCTGGCGGATTCAATACGCAGCGACACATAGCGCTGGTCCGGATTGAAGCCGTGGGTGCAGGAACCGCAACGGATAAGGGCAGCGCGGGCGATGGAGCCCGCCTGGTTCGTCGTGACGTCGAAAGCGAGGCCGTAGCCGACGGTGTCCGGGCTGTCCTGGATGGTCGGCCGGCCGTCCATGTCCGTGTAGTCGGGCGAATAGACCTCGATGCGCAGCTCGCGGCCGCCGCCCTCTGGACTCGGGCCATTGGAGCCAGCGGTCCAGACTGTGCCGTTGGGCAGCAGGAGTGCAACCGAGTGATAATGCCGACCGGCCTCGGCGCTCTCGACCGTGCTCCACTCGCCGCTTCCGTAGGTCCCGTTGTTCCAGTTGATCTGAGGATCATAGATCTCTGCCGCCTTCACCGTGCTGGCTTCGCGGATCTGGTCGAGATTCGGCGGGTTGTCGGGGTCGGGGTCGCTGTTGTCCTCGCAACCGCCCGAGAAGAAGATGCGCCCGTCGGGCAGGATGACGGGGCAGACGAAGGCGCGGATCGGTGGCGTGCCGTCCCACTGGCGGTTGTCGCTCGTTTCTTGCCAGGCCGGGTTCTGGGTGCCGAAGTCGATGATCTCCGCATCGACGCCGCCCATAACCATGACCCGCGCCCGGTAGCCCTCGTTGTGTAGCAACGGCAGCATGACCGAGGTCCAGGCCGCCGATATGCCGTGGTAGCGGCTATCGCCGGTCAGCGCATAGTCGTCGAGAAAGGCGCCAGTCCAGGGATTGTAGGTGCGGTTGCGACCGCGCACCGGGCTGGCGAAGAAGACCTCGCCATTGGGCAAGAGGTGAGTCCGCTGGTAGTCGAAGTCCCAAGCCGGGTCGGTCGAGGTCTTCTGATTCTCGTCCGGCGGCACGTCGGTCAAGAGCACCCAGTCGTCGCTCGCCGGGACATAGCGCTCGGGCGTGTTATTGCTATGCCGTATCTCGTCGTGGTCGGCGCTAGGGTACTCTTCGCGCAGGTCGGGATGTCCGCCGACACAGAGCACCTGGCCGTTGGCTAGGGTCGTCAGCGTGGGATACCAGCGCCCGCCCGAGTCCGGATTGCCCGCCGGGTCCAGGCTCATGGGCGTGATCTCGCGCCAGCTTGCAGCAAGCGGGCTGAAGATCGAACTGCGCCGCTCGCCGCCCCAGGCCATGCCGCCGTGTACACCATGCTCGATGTTGCCCGGCATGTCGCGGTCCGGTGCCGGAATCTCAATCCCGTTGGGGTCGAAGAGATGGAGCTGCCCACCGGCGACCAAAACGCGCCCGTCCGAGAGGAAAGCATGACCGGCGCAGAAGATGTTGTAGTTCGGCGATTCGTTCGCTTCGATGTCCGTGATGGTATCGTCGTTGTACGGCGGGGCGACATCGAAGAGGTGGGTGTCGTCCACCCGATAGCCGCCGAAGTAGAGAACCTTGCCGTGCTGGCCCCCGGGCAGCAGCACCGCATGCACCGCCATGTCCTTCGACCGCGGTGCTACGACTGTCCATCCGGCCATGCCTCAACCTCCCCGAAAAGCGACATAGACGGGGTGTATGTCAGTAGACTGGCTGGGAAATCTGCATTCGGTCCGACCTGCACCCCTGGTCTTTCCATTAGACCAGTGAGCCATAGGCAGTGACCCTGGCCTAGTGATAAAATTAGGCCCTGCCTTTTGCTTTGCTGCACATGCGAGATTTAATCAGAAGTTCACAGGACCAGGCCGGAGCGAAAACTATGCTCCAACTGGACGCTCTGCTTGAGCGCGGCGTTTGTTCGGTCCGGCCGAAGGGAATTGCTCGGTGCAGGACGCATAAGGTTTGTGAATTGTTGTGCATTGCGACAGGGCTCTCGCATGAGCAGCACATTGCCGGAAACGCTGGCTAAGGAACCACCAATGTCTGATCCAAATCTGCGCGATCTGTCACCCTCGCTGTGGCTGAACAGCATGTTCCACGACTCTGAGCTCTCCTCGAGCGAGGCATTCAACGAGGCAGAGTCTCTCTATGCCGCCAGCTCGACGGCTAGTCAGCTCATACTCCGCGCTGCCTCCCGCCACGCGGAGGCAATTGCCGCGACCAACCAGGCACGGACCCGCGCCAGCCTGACCAAGCTGGGCCAGGCGACAAGGGACCTGAGCAATGGTTTGGACCACAACCTTTTGGACGCATGGTCGAGCTACCTGCAAGACGCGGGGCAGCGCGCCATCCTTGCCCTCGACGTCCTGCGCGAGCGCGGCGACATATTCCTTGATCACGAAGCGGCTGGCTGCCCGCCGGTTTTGACCTACGACTATGAAGTGGTGGTCGACGGGAGCGAGCTGCCACGGCCCAGCAACTATATGCTGCTGCGAATCGTGCCGCCCGAGGGCGTCACAGTCATCAACAGCAAGCGCCCCTACATCATCATCGACCCTCGCGCTGGCCACGGTGGCGGTATCGGTGGCTTCAAGGAAGACAGCCAAGTTGGCGTGGCGTTGGCCGACGGACATCCAGTCTACTTCGTCAGCTTCAAGCGCGACCCCGTGCCGGGCCAAACCCTGGCTGACGTGACGCGATCAGAAGCGGCTTTCGTGCGCGAAGTCATGCGCCGCCACCCGGACAGTCCGAAGCCGGCGGTGATCGGCAACTGCCAAGGCGGCTGGGCAACTTTGCTGCTTGCAGCGACGAACCCCGATCTCACCGGACCGATCGTCCTCAACGGCGCGCCTGTCTCCCCCTGGTCCGGAGAGGTCGGCGTCAATCCCATGCGCTACAATGCCGGAGTGCTTGGCGGCACTTGGCAGCCGATGTTCTGGTCAGATCTGGGCGCCGGAGTTTTCGATGGTGCGCATCTGGTGATGAACTTCGAGCAGCTCAACCCGAGCCGCAATTTCTTCCGCAAGTACTACGACCTCTACGCAAGGGTCGATACGGAACGAAAGCGCTTCCTGGAGTTCGAGCGCTGGTGGGGCGGCTTCTTCCTGCTCAACGAGGCAGAGATACGCTGGATCGTCGAGCAGCTCTTTGTTGGCAACCGCTTGGTGCAGAACGAGGCAAGGCTGGAGCCGGGCCGGACGGTTGACATCAAGCAAGTCCGCTCCCCGATCATCGTATTCGCCAGCCACGGCGACAACATCACGCCACCGCAGCAAGCGCTCAACTGGATTGCCGACAGCTACGCCGATGTGGACGAGATCCGCATCCGCGGACAGCGCATCGTCTACATGGTGCATGACGAAGTTGGTCACCTCGGCATCTTCGTCTCGTCGAAGATCGCCAAGAAGGAGCACTCCGAAGTCGCGTCGACCATGAAGACCATCGAGGCCTTGGCGCCGGGTCTCTACGAGATGAAGATCGAGGAGGTCAGCGGGTCGGGCTTGGAGCGGAGCTTCGTGGTCAGCTTCCACGAGCGCGAGTTGAGCGACGTGCGGAGTATGGACGATGGGCTCGATGACGAGCTCCCCTTCGCCGCTGTTGCACGCACTTCGGAAATGCAGGCCGAAGCCTACGACGTGTTTGTCCGCCCCTTCGTGCAGGCAACCGTCAACCGGCCGCTCGCGACCTATGCCCGCATGATGCATCCCTTGCGAGCCCAGCGTGCCCTATTCTCCAGCCGCAATCCGCTGGTCGCACCCTTACAGGGTATGGCCAATAGTGTTGCCGGACAGCGCGCGCCGGTGGCGCCGGACAATCCCTTCCTGGAGCTCGAACAGCTCGGTGCCGACCTGATCGAGCAGTGGCTCGACATGTACAAATCGCTGCGCGACATGACCTACGAGGTCGCGTTCTTTAGCCTCTGGACCAACCCCTTCGCGTACTGGTTTGGACGGGGCCACACCCGCCGCCGGACACTGAAGGACAAGGCCGAGCTACACAACCTTCCGGAAGTGCAGGCTGCTTTGGGACACATCTCGGACGGCGGCTTCGTCGAAGCCGTCATCCGAATGCTTGTGCTGCTGGCTGAGTCCCGCGGCAACGTGCGCCGCGACCGGCTGGAGCGCTCGGCCAGAGTGCTGACCCAAGACGAGCCCTTCCGCTCACTCTCCATGGATGAGCGAGCCCGCATCATCCATGAACAGACCCTGATCGTTCGCTTCGAGATGGAACGTGCCATTGAGACACTGCCCAAGCTGCTCCGAGACCCAGAGGAGCGGGCATTGGCGGCTGCAGTCGCCCAGTATGTACCCGGGGCGATCGACGAGATGGCACCTCACACGCTGGCCATGCTGCAGCGCTTCCGCGAGATACTCGGCCTTCCCCAAGTGACCGTCGACGTCCTTGAAGACCCTCTGCAAGAAAGCCCGCTGAAGTCAGATCAGGCGAAAATCACGAAGCTCGGCAACGCCGCCGAGTAGGGCCGGTAACCGTCAGGGCGTGAGGCATCGGCGCGCCTTCACACAAGTCATCCAGCCGGCTGCTCTCGTGCCGCTGTCCCATCGCCGTCCCGAGCGAGAGCCTCCTGCAGCTCGACTTCCAGCTCAGCGGCCCGGCTGCTGCGTGGCTTGGCGAAGCCAGCGATATGCGCGTAAAGCACGGGCGTCAGAAACAGGGTAATGAGGCCGGCCATACCGAGACCGCCAAAGATCACCCAACCGATGGCGTTCCGCGCTTCGGCCCCAGCACCCGAGCCCAAGATCAACGGAAGCCCGGCAAAGACTGTTGATAGCATGGTCATCAGGATGGGACGCAGTCGGACCAGCGACGCCTCCTTTGCCGCCTCTCTGGCTTTGTAGCCACGTTCCCTCAGCTGATCGGCAAACTCCACGATGAGGATGGCGTTCTTGGCCATGATGCCGACGAGCATCAGCACGCCGATCTGGGAATAGAGGTTGATCGTGGTGCCGGAGAGCGCAAGCGTGAAAACCGCAGCTGCCAGGCCGAAAGGCACGGTGATCATCACGACCAGAGCGCTGGTCACGCTCTCGAACTGGGCGACCAGCACGAGGAAGACCACTAGAAAAGCAATCGCAAAGGTAATCGCGAGATCGTTCGAGGTCTCTTCCAGATCCTTGGCCTGTCCTAGGAAAATGAGTCCGACCTCGGGACTGAGGGTGTCCCGAGCCAGGGCCCTCAGGGCATTGACCGCCTCACTCAACGTCCGCCCCGGCGCAATATCGCCCTGAACTTCGATGGCACGGCGCTGGGCGTGGCGATCGAGCTCGGCGGCAACTGAGCTTTCCGAGAAGGTGACCAGCTGGGTCAGTGGCACCAAGCGGTCGTCGACAGCACTGACGTAGAGATTGGCAATGTCGCTCGGTTGGCGCACCGCTCCGTCGGTCGCCTCCAGCAGTATCGGCACCGCCTGATCGTCAACGGTCAACTCTGAGACTTCGAACTCGTCGATCAGCACTTGGATCGTGGTGGCCAGATCGGCGATGTCGACACCCAAGTCGGCGGCTCGCTCGCGGTCGATATCGATCGACAGCTCGGGCTGTGTGGCCCGGAACTCGATGCGCAAATTGTCGATCCAAGGCAGCTCTTGCTCAACGCGGCGAACGAAAGCCTTTGTCTCCGCAAAGATGCGTGGGTAATTGCTGCCGATCACTGCAAAGTCCACGATGCCGCTGGCGATGCCGCCCAGATTGAGACTGTTGCCGCGGCGCACCCGCGCTTGCGCGCCGGGTATCTCGGATAGCTGCGACGTGATGGCCTCAGCGATATCGCCTTCGGAGATGTCGCGCTCGGACCAGTCCACCAGAGGAGCCGACACCTCGCCCCGATTCAGGTCGTAGCGGCCGGTAATGGTATAGAGCTGAAGGGCCACACCCTGATCGACATAGGGCTGCAGTATGCGCTCAACGGCTTCCACCTGCCGGTCCGTGTAGGCAAGGCCAACCCCATCCGGACCGGTCAGCCGCACGACAATCTCGCCACGGTCTTCGCTCGGCACCAGCTCCTCGCCCAGCCCGCTGTAGACCATTACTCCTCCGCCACCGACGACGAGACAAATCAACAGCATGACCCAGGGGTGACGAAGCAGTCGTTCGAGCGGCCAGGCGTAAAGAGCAATCAGCCGACGACCGAGCGCGGCGGCCGCACGAGTGACAGCGCTCCGACTGGCCGGGCTGCGATCCGGCAAGCGGGACACCAGCATAGGGACCAGGGTCAACGAAACGAAAGAAGAGATCGCGACGGTCACCGCCAGCACGAAGCCGAACTCTTGGAACAAGCGCCCGGCCTGCGAAGGCAGGAAGGATATTGGCACAAAGACGGAAATCAGAGTCGCTGAGGTTGCTATGATGGCGAAGAAGACCTGGCGGGTGCCGAGTACGGCGGCAGCGCGGGCCTTCATCCCCTGGGCCCGCAAGCGTTGAATGTTCTCGAGAACGACGATGGCGTCGTCCACCACCACACCTGTCGCCAGCACCATGGCCAGCAAGGTCACCAGGTTGATGGAGAAACCGAGCAGCCAGATGGCGGCGAGCGCACCAACCAAGGCAACCGGAATGGCCACCGTCGGAATGCTGGCCGCCCGCGGCTGAAAGGTGAAGAAAGCAATGACGATGACCACAATCGCAATGGTGTAGGCGAGCGTGATCAGAAGCTCCTGCACCGAACTCCGAATAAACAGCGAGTCATCGGAGATGGTTGCGATCGTGATGTACGGCAGTTGCTGGCTCAGCCGCTCGACGGCGCGGCGGGTGCCGTCGGCAATGGCAATTGTATTGGAGCCAGCTTGTCGCACGACACCGAAGCTGACCACTTGGCGACCATCTAGCCGGACCCAGTTCTCGGCTTCGGCCGGCGCAAAGTAGACGTCGGCGACGTCGCCAATGCGCACCGGCGCACGCACGAACAATTCCTCTATCTCTTGCGGCTCGACCACCGAAGCATCTGCGCGTACAAGCACCTCCTGCTCGCGCGACGTGAAGCTACCTGCTGGCACGTCGTAGCGGGCGTTGCGCAGCACGTCGGCCACGTCGGCGACCGACAATCGGTAGCTCGCCATCTTCATGGGGTCGAGCCGGACGCGCAGGACCCGCTCGCGAACCCCCCAGAGGCGGACTTCGGCAACGCCTTCGACAGCGGTGAGTGCCGGCACCACTTGGTCTTCCACTGCACGGGTCAAGGCGTCGATCGGTAGCCGGTCGCTCCAGGCAGCCAGCCAGAGCACGGCCCGGGAGTCTGCATCGGCTTTGATCACCGACAAATTCTCCACGCGATCAGGTAGCCGACGCTCTATCCGGCTGACCGCTTCCCGCACCTCCGTCGCAGCCTCCGAGAGATCCACATCGGGGCTGAAGACCACACGAATGCGGAAATTGTTCTCCTCGCTTGAAGAGCGTACCTCCGTTACACCGCTGACACGCGCAACGGACGCCTCGACCAAGCTGGTCACCTCGGCATCCAGGGTCTCCGGTGAGGCACCGGGATACTCTCCGAGAACCGAAACAACGGGGCGATCGACGTTAGGCAGTTCGCGCACCTCGACGCCAAGGATGGCTCCGAAGCCGGCGATCATGATCAGCAGGTTGAGGACGACGGCGAGATACGGCCGGCGAACACTGATCGCTGGAAGGTCATTGAGTGCGTCCGAGGCGGAAGGACGCCGCATGTCAGCTGCCTTCGGCGGCGGAAATTGTCACCGGGCGGCCGGCGCGCAGTCTCTGCACCCCCTCGACCACCACGAGTTCACCAGGGCGTACATCCCCCTCGATCAAGACTCGGTTGTCAAAACGCCGGCGGGCCGCCACCGGAACCCGTTCGGCAAGCCCTCCAACAATGCGCCAGAGGTAACTTTCGCCAGCCTCCCACTGGAGAGCCAGTTCGGGTACGGAGGCAAGCTTCGGGCCCGGCAGGCGCAAGGAAACGAAGAAGGACATGCCGGGGCGCAGAACATCTTCATCGTTCTGGAAGGCGGCACGGACCAGGACCGTGCGGGAGATCGGGTCGACCCGGCTATCGATCTTCTCTATACGCCCATCGACGCGGCGATCGGGAAACGTGGGTGTGCGCGCCGTAAGCGCCATACCAAGCGAAAGCCGCGACAGATATCGCTCAGCGAGCTCGAACTCCACCCAGAGGGTCGAACGATCGTCCAATGTCACGATCTCGCTTTCGGTCGTGACGCGATCGCCGATCTCGACCTTGGCAATACCGACGATGCCAGCAAAAGGCGCCTTCAGGCTACGGTCAGCCAGAGCCTCCTCGGCCTGACGCAACTCGAGTTTGCTGCGCTCGACGACAATCTCAGCGTCACGAACGTTGGCCCGTGCAAGAATGTTGGCGCGGCGCAATTGATTGGCGCGGTCGAGCGCGCTCTCGGCCTCGGCGACACGGGTCTCCGCAACGGCAACCGCCAGCACCGCGTTCTCGTCGTCGAGGCGCATCACAACCTGACCCTCGGCAACCGCCTCGCCGGCGGTCACGGCAACGTCGACCACCTCCCCGTCGGCATCGGGAAAGAGCGTCACGGACCGTAGAGCGCGGGCCGTGCCAATAGCCTCGATGAGGATCTCATCACTGGCCTCTCCCACGGCCTCAACGATCACGGGGACGGCTTCTAGCGAGGTTCCGGTCCCCGTCTCCTCGGCGGCCCGGCTCAGGGCATCGCCGCCTACGGAGAGATGGGCGGCAATGTTGGCCTTGGCCAGCAACGGGCCCCAGCTGTCGTGCGTCGCCCACAGGACGCCGCCCAGCACCGCGACTACTATAGCAAGCCGCAGGAACGTGGCTGTCGTTCTGGTCTTCAAAAGAGCGGCACCTTTCGCAGTCCCTTACGCGGAGAGTCTTCGCAACATCCCCGTTTTCCGCGATTTCTCCATTGTCTCACCAAGTTGCTCTTCCACAAAGCCCTATCAAGAACCCGCTCTCTTGCGATGCGGTAAAGTTTGTACACACAAGAATGTTCCCTTTCTCTCAGTCCAGCCCAGAGAAGTCCGCTCGGGCTTGGCTGGGCGGTAGGCCGAAGACACGGCGGAAGGCGTGGGAGAAGGAGGGCGTGTCGGCGAAGCCCACCGCCGCAGCGATCTCCGCCACGCTGAGGTGGCTGTAGCGCAGGAGTGTCCGAGCGCGCTCCAGCCGCAGTCTGGTGTAGTAGGCAATCGGCGTCTCCTTGAGCTGGCTGCGAAAGAGGCGGCGGGCCGTTGAGTCTTCCACATTGGCCCGGCGGCAGACCTCGGCGATAGCGAGCGGGGTTTCCAAGTGGCTCTGCATGATCGCCACCATGCGCCCGAGCCGCCGGTCGACCGCCGAGACGCCGGCGGGCAGAGCCTCGCGCTCGGGCAGCCGTTCTTTCGCGGCTCTCTGAACCGGGTCCATGTCGAAGCTCATGGCATGTGCGACCCGGCGGGCGAGCCCCGCGCTCTGCGTGCGCTCGATCAAGGCCAAAAGCATCTCCAGGGTCGCCATGCCTCCGGCGCTGGAGAGACGACGGCCTTCGAAGGCGTAGCGCCGGTCAAGCAGGACGGCCTCCCCAATCTCCTCCCGGAAAGGCTGCACCACCTCGTGATGCACGGCGATGCGCTCGCCGCGCAGCAGGCCGGCGCGGGCCAGCACCAGGGCCGCCGTGTCGACGCAACCGAGAATGCCGCCCTGCCGGTCCTGCCGGCGCAGCCAGGCGAGGAGCCCGGGGGTGCAAGCGGCTTCCGGCTCGTAGGCCGTGAGCACGATGGTGACCGGCGAAGCCGCGAGATCCGCCAGGGCCGCATCAGGCGTCACCGCCGGCCCGCTGGAGCAAGCGACCGCCTGGCCGCTTTCACTGGCCAAGATGCTGTGAAAGACGGGCGAGACGCTCTCCCGATTGGCGATGCGCAGTCCGTCGATGCAGATGGCGAGCGAAACCAGCGAAAAACGCGGCGCCAGAACTAGGGTCACCGGCAACGGGCCGTCCATGCATCTGTCTCCGGCAGATAAGCGAGCTGGAAGACGCTGCCAGCAATGCGCACTCCAAACAAGATTTCACCTGTTGGGAGCAAGCGCACAAAGGTTGGCGGCCCTAGCGTTTCCTAAAGGAAACGACCTGCCCAGGAGCAAAGACCATGGCCGTCATCGCCGCCCCGCAACAGCTTTCCAGCGCTTGCAGCCCCGCCGAGTGGGAAACGCGCTGCGATCATGCCGCGCTTTACCGCATCCTCGACCACTACGGCATGTCCGACTTGGCCAACCAGGTGGTCGGCGCCCGCATCAAGGACAGCCCGGACAACTATCTGCTGCACCAGTACGGCATGTTCTATGAGGAGATCACGGCCTCGTCCCTGATCAAGACGGATGCCGAGGGACGGCCCATCTCGCCCGACCTTCCGTCTCCGGTGGACGGAGGCCAGAACCTCGCCAAGTGGATCTTCAGCAACCGTCCCGACATCAACTACTTCATCCACGGCCATTGCGAGGACGTGATGGCGGTGAGCGCGACCAAGAACGGCCTGCAGGCGGTTTCGCAGGCGGCCGTCTATCTGATGCACATGCTCACCTACATCAACTACGAGTTCTTCGAGGACGAGGAGTATGGCGAGAAGTTCAAGAAGACCTTCGCCGACAAGAACATCATGATCACCCGCAACCACGGCTACTACGTGCTGGGGCGTTCGGCGCCGGAGGCCTTCTTCCGCACCTATTTCCTGCGCCAGGCCTGCGAAGTACAGGTGAAGGTGCTCTCCATGCGGGACGAGCCCAACGTGATCGACCCGCAGACGGTCGCCCGCTTCCAGGACCAGATGTACAGCTCCGAGCACTATAACTACGACGGCACGACCGAGTGGGCGGCGCTGCTGCGCAAGCTCGACCGCGAGCAGCCGGACTACAAGAGCTGACCGTGACGCCATGAGCGGGGACGCCGCGAGGCGGCGAACGCCGCCTGCCCTGCCGCCGACGCCGGACTTCGACCACTATCCGGTGACGGAGACGATCACCGCTGTCGAGCCGGAGGGCGAGGGCCGCGTCCTGGCGCTCGTCTGGTCGGACGGGCGCCGCAGCCGCTATCATGCCGTTTGGCTGCGCGACAACGCCAGCGATCCCGAGGTCATGAACCTGGAGACGCGAGAGGCCTGGACCGACGTCACGGCGCTCCCGCCCGACCCGCGCATCGCCTCGGCCGCCGTCGATGCGGCAGGTGCGCTGGCCGTGCGCTGGGCAGAGGAGCCTTTCGTCAGCCGCTATCACCCCGGATGGCTACGGGCGCACGACTATTCCAACTCGGGCGAGACACGGAGAGACGATCCGGCCGAGATCGCGCCCGTCCTCTGGGACGCAAGCTTGGCCGCGCCGCCAAGCTTCGATGGTGTCGCCATTCTGGACGACGACGCCGCGCTCGAAGCTTGGCTCGAGGCGATAGCGAGTTACGGCATCGCCCGCCTGCGCGGCGTGCCCTGCGAGCCAGGCATGGTCGTGCGCGTCGCCGAGCGCATCGGCCCCGTACGCACCAGCAACTTCGGGCGCGTCTTCGACGTGCGGGTCAAGACCGGACCGGGCTCCAACGCCTACACCGACAAGGCCCTGACCCCGCACACGGACCTGCCAACACGCGAGTATGAGCCGGGTTTGCAGTTCTTGCAGTGCCTCGAAGCTTCGCCCATGGGCGGTCGTGCCGTGATGGTCGACGGCTACAAGGCCGCCGCCGTCATCGCCGAGGAGGATCCCGCCTCCTACAAGGCGCTGACCGAGATCCCCTGGCCCATGACCAACCGGGCGCCTGACAGCGACTACCGCTGGGAGGTGCCGGCGATCTGCCTGGATGAGGCAGGCGCAGTAAAGGAACTGCGCGTCGCCCCCTTCCTGCGCGCGCCGCTCAATTGCGCTTTCGACGAGGTGGAGGAGGCTTACCGAGCGCTCCGCGTCTTCTTCGCTACGCTCGCCGAACCGGACCTGCAGCTCGTCTTCGACTACCGGCCCGGCGATCTGATCGGCATGGACAACCGGCGCCTGCTGCACGGCCGCGAAGCCTACGACTCGGCCACCGCCGAACGCTGGCTGCAAGGCTGCTACGGCGAACGGGAGGAATTGCACTCCCGCCTCCGCGTCCTGGCGCGCCGACGGCGCGCGTCAGGAGCTTAAGGGCGCCCGCCCCTAACCGACACGGGTCAGGGGCGGCTGGTGGAACAGCAGCGCATCACCGATGCGCCGGCCTTGCCGATAGAGCGCCTGGCCAAGCTCGAGTTGCTCCGGTTGCCAGCGGGCCAAGGCCCCGTCGATGTCGTCCGGCATAGCTTTGAGCATCGCGGCCAAGTCGATCGCGTTGCGTGCGGCCTTCGAAGTGCTGGCAGCAGTGTGCGGGCGCGGAATGAAGGCCGCATCCCCGAGCAGTACGACCCGCCCCTTGACCATCTCCTCGACGCCGAAGTCGCGGATAGCCTGAGCGAAGGGCGCCTCGGTCGCCTGCACCACCGCGCGAAAGGGCGGCGGAAGTAGCATGCTGGCTTCCTCGTAGAGCGCCTCGCGCCGCGTCGGCGCCAGCGCCCCTTCCGGCAGGGAGAAGCCGCGGTCGCGGCCCTCCTTGTCCGTCATGATCGCGTGTAGCTGCGCATCGTCGGCAGTGCGGTACCAGACCCAGTTGTAGAGCCGCCGTCCCTCGCGCGTATCGTTGCCCTCCCCCGGCACCAGATAGCCCAGGATGTGGGAGCCAGCGCCGTTGGCGAAGCCGAAGTCACCGTGCAGGGCGTCCCGCGCCTCTTCCGGCATAGCGTCTTCCGGTAGCAGGCCACGCCACGCCAAATAGCCGGCATAGCTTGGCTCTTCGCCCTGCCACAGCAGACGGCGGACGGTCGAACCGTTGCCGTCGGCCCCGATCAGAAGATCTCCGGTCGCTTCCGTGCCGTCCTCGAAACGGGCAGTGACCTTCTTGCGCAGATCATCCTGGTCGATGGCCACGAGTGTCTTGCCGCGATGGTATCGGGCTTCGCCGAAGGCTTGCTTCAGAGTGCTGTAGATCAGCGACCAGGATGTCTGGGTCTGCGGCGCGAACTGCCGGCTCTCGATGCTGCCGTCCGGACGTAGGACGGTGCGGTGGCGCGAGGCGACACCCAGGTCCATCCCTGCGACCTCGATGCCGCTGGCGCGGAAGGCGGCCACCACGTCGGGCTGCAACACGATGCCGCCACCGCGGCTGTCCAGGTCGTGGCGCGACCGCTCGAAGAGCTCGACATCCCAGCCCGCTCGCCTCAAGAGGTTGGCGGCAAAGAGGCCGCCCAGCGAGCCGCCGACGACCAGCGCGCGCGGCGAACCCTCGCTATACGCTTTGTCCATGATCGCCTCCTACTCCGCCGCCTGTGCCTTGCGCGCGTGCACAGCAAGGATGGCGTGCCGCAGTGTCTCGGGCCGTTGTGCGCCGGTGACGACGCTGCCCCCGATATCGAAGTGCGGCACGCCGGCAACGCCGCGGCTCAGAGCGCCGTCAATCAAAGCTCGCACCTCGGTCTCGCCTTCGTTGCTGGCAAGGAACGCGCGCACCCGCTCACGGTCGAGCCCGGCCTCGCCGGCGATCTCCGCCAAAGTGTCGAGATCGCCGATGTCGCGGCCCTCGGTGAAATAGCCGCGCAGGATACCTTCGATCACCTCCCGCTGCCGGCCCTCACGCTCCGCCAACCATGTCAGGCGATGGGCCGCGAAGGTGTTGGGCGTGCGGGTCATGCGGTCGTAGTCGAAGGTGATGCCCTCGCGCTTGCCAGCCGCGACGGTGTAGGCATCCAGCTCCTGTGAACGGGCCCAGCTGCCGAACTTCTGGGAACGGTAGAGCTTCCGGTCCATGCCTTCCTTCGGCATGTGAGGGTTTAGCTCGAACGGCAGCCAATCGACCTGCACATCGAGCCCCGGCGGAAGGTTGTCAATCGCCTCGAACAGGCGTTGCTCGCCGATCAGGCACCAGGGGCAGATGAAGTCCGATGTCATGGTTACGGTGACGCTCATGGCCGGTCTCCTTTCCGGTTCGAATGGTCTTGAACGGAAAGATGGCGCATTGCGCTGACATCTATAATATAGAGAAAATGATCTTCTTTATTGCAATTTATGCAAAAATAAACTGATGGACCCTTTTGCCGGTCTCAAGGTCTCGGGGCTCCGCGCCTTCGTCGCCGTTGTCGAGGACGGGGGCTTCGCCAAGGCGGCGCGGCGCGCGGGCATGGCAACCTCTTCACTGACCCGCCAGGTCGACGCGCTAGAGGAAGAGCTTGGCGTCCAGCTCTTCAACCGCTCGACTCGCGCCGTCACCCTGACCGATGCGGGCGAGAGCTACTATCACCAGGTCACGCGCATTCTCGCCGATCTGGACGAAGCTAACCGCAGCGTCTCGGAAAGCGAGGGCACGCCGCGCGGCCTCCTGCGCATTAGCCTTCCGGTCGCCTTTGCCCGGCTGCACGTTGCGCCGGCCATCCCGCGCTTCATGGCGCTCTGCCCCGACATCGAGATCGACGCCACCTTGACCGACAGCGTCGTGAACCTGGTGGAGGACCGCATCGACCTCGCTATCCGCATCGGTCGCCTGGAGTCCTCCAGCCTGGTGGCGCGCAAGCTGGCACCACACCGCCGACTGCTCTGCGCCAACAGGGCCTATCTTACTGAACAGGGAGCGCCAGGAGTCCCCGCCGATCTGGCACAACACAACTGCCTCACCTTTGCTTACAGCCAAGGGCGGCAAAGCTGGCGCTTCGTCGGGGCGAAGGGCGAGAAGACAGTGCCGGTGAAGGGCAGCCTGCGGTCCAACAATTCGGAAGTTCTGCGTGAGGCGGCACTCGGTGGGGCCGGCATCGTGCTGCTGCCAAGCTGGCTGATCGGCGCCGACGTCCAGGCCGGGCGACTCCAGGCTCTCTTGCCCGAATGGGAGGCCAGTCCAGGCGATATCGGCGGAGTGATCTCCGCCGTCTATCTGCCGAGCCGCCGCGGCGCGCGGAAGGTCCGCGCCTTCATCGACTTTCTCGTCGGTCACTTCGGCACGCCTCCCTATTGGGAGCGCATCGACTAGCGAGATCTAGCGCTTCAGGACCTTGGAGGCTCTGGGCCTACCACCGCTCTGTCAATTGCCGCTCCAGCTGGTCGCAAGCGACGTGAACATCTTGCGCCGCCCGCTCGGCCACAGCGACCTGCTGCTTCAAGAACTCCGCCAGCACTTCGTCCCCATCCGCCATTGCGTGGTTCATACGCTCACGCGCCAGTTCGGCATTTTCAGCCGCTTGGTGCGCGATCTGCCGGAGTTTCTCGATCCAGTTCCTTGCTTCTTCTGCACTCATGACTCAGCTCCCCGTTCGACTCCCGATTAGCCCACAGAAGCACAGACGAAGCGTCAAACGGAACATGATTCTACTCAGACACTTACGGCGACGGGTGAGAGCCGACAAGCAGGGCTGTACCGAGATAGCCGATGGCTGCGCAGGCACCGCTCAGCAGCGTGCCCCAAGCCATGTCGACCACGCTCATGGCAAGCGGCCAGCCCTTGATGGTTGCCAGATTGGTCATGTCATAGGTGCCGTAAGCCAAGAGACCGAGTAGCGCGCCGTTGATGGCAGCAATCGCCCAAGAGCTGCCTGCCAACGCTGGCGACACGGCGAAGAAGACGATGCCGGCAACATATACGAGATAGAAGCCACCGGCTGCGGCCCAGTTGACCCGTGCTCGCATTAGCGAACCGAGCTGGGCCACGTAAAAGCGCCGAGCCACAACGCCGAGCCAGAGAAGGTCGATAACCAGGAAGGCCGCCAACGTGGCCCCATAGGCAATGACATAGATAATGACTCGATCCTCTCGCCGTCGCGCCGGGCGCTAGATTGCCCCAACGCAACAGAGATACGAAAGAACTCCCATTGCGGACCTCAGCTCTCTCAAAGAGGCTCGCTGCGCGGCAATTGGAAGATACTTCGTCGCTAGCTATCACTTGCTCACTGAGAACTGCCAAAGGGCAGGCCGCCACCGATACCCGTCTTTTCCGTCAGCTTCGACAAAGCCGAGGCCCGGAAAAGCGATGTGATAGGCAAAGAGCAGTGTGCGCTGCTCTGCCGCTTGAGCAAGGAAGGCTCGGCGCGCGATAGCCGCCTGTTCCGCGTTATTGTCGAAGCTGGTGCGCCAGCCTGGGTGAGCAAGATCGAAGGCTTCGTCGAAGAAGAGGTCGCCTACATGCGCCATCTCTGCATCGCCCGACCTGATGACGAAGCCGGCATGACCGGGCGTATGGCCTGAAAGGTCGATCGAGGTAATGCCAGGTGTAACCTCTTCGCCCCAGGCAAATGCCTTAGTCCGCCCCTCGTAGGCGTCGAGTGCGGCCGCGGCCGTTTGGCGAAAGTTCTCCTTGAAGGGATGAGGCAGAAGCATGCCATCAAGCGGCGGTGCTGCGGACCAAAAAGAGAGTTCCTCTTCGTGCAGACGTAAGACGGCGTTGGGAAAGACAGGGCGTCCGTCTTGATCGAACAGCCCCCCGACGTGGTCGAGATGGCCGTGGGTGACGAGAATGTCGTCAATGTCGGATGGTGCAACGCCGATCTGCTGAAGACGTTCCGCCAGACGGCCAAGAGCGGGGCCGAGCGAGCGTCCTGCACCGCCATCAATCAGTACTTTGCGGCCCGCGATATCGAGCAGCAATGGCGTGAAATAGACTGGCATGCGGTCACTGGAGCGCCCGCGGCTCGAAAGCGACCGCGTGACCTCCGCCGGGCTTGCCGTCGGTGCATAGAGCGGTTGCGGCTCCGCGTGGAACTCCCCGTCGGACAAGGCGACTGCCGCGATATCACCAATCGCAAAGTGATAGACCTTGGCGTTCTGCTGAGTCGGCTGCTCCGCAGCAACAGGCTGAAAGGTCGCCGGTAACGATAACAGGATGATCGGCAACAACTGGGAGAATAGAGCTTTGGGCTTCATCGGATTGCTTCACTCCATGGCGCTGGGCTTGGC
This sequence comes from Rhodospirillales bacterium, assembly GCA_965247175.1. Classification (GTDB taxonomy): domain Bacteria; phylum Pseudomonadota; class Alphaproteobacteria; order Kiloniellales; family DSM-21159; genus JANQMX01. The sequence continues at coordinate 4,712,042 of OZ252006.1, read as the reverse complement.
CGCCCGTTCGCCCGGACGCTAGAGTCGCACTGACCGATGGTGAAGAACGCACTTCCCGGTAAGCTCGACAGAGGCCTTATGGCACGCCCGAAGAGAAGTCACGACGACTGCCCGTACGAAACCTCTATCCAAGCGCTCAAGTGCATTGGCGGTCGTTGGAAAGTCCTCATTGTGCGCCGCTTGCTGGCTGATGGCGTGATCGGTTTCAACGCTCTGCAGCGCGCATTAGGCGACGTCTCAGCAAAGATGCTGAGCCAACAGCTAAGGGAACTCCAGGACGACGGTGTTGTCGTGCGAGAAGAGCTTGTCTCCGAGCCGCCGAAGACCGTGCACTATCGCCTGACGCCACTCGGGCTAAAGCTAGAGCCTGTCGTAGAAGCCCTTTCGGGCTGGGGCCGAGACTGGCTGGAGCAGCGGAGACAAAACGAGCAAAAACCCGATGCAAACTGCTCATAGCGTTCCCATAGCCCTTTGTTCTCTTCGGTGTGTGGGAAAAACTGTTACAGCAAATTCTTGCTGTGAAATTTGAGAGACAAAGCCTGTGACGCCTTGCCCCCGCCCTCAACCACAATGCTAGCGTTTCAGTTGTCGCACTGAACCGCACCCTGGCAACTGCGCCATCATTGCGGACTGGTCCGGAGATCAAGGTGCGCACTTTGGGGATGGCTATTCGGTGGCCGACGGACGGGGAACAGGGAGCGGCAAGACCGCGCCCATCGAAATACACTTTCAAGAAATCTTCTCCGGCGAGCGCATCGAGGTCTTGGCTGGCGGCGCAATCGTGGCGGAAATCACCGCTGACACGCGCTTCCAAACCGGCTTGGCGCATATCGAGCGCTTAAGGCTGCGTGACGGAGAGGAGGTGACCTTACGCATTCCCGCCCTCGGCCTGGAGACAAGAGCCACGATCGAGGTAGCCCGGCCTTACCTTGCGGTGAACTTGAGCAATGGGCGACTGAGCGCCCGCACACTCACCACCAGTCCAGGCTACGTCTGACCTCAGCATCGGTCTCTCTCAGTGCGGTAGACATCATCCCCACGTTTCAAAGGGCACGCTTGATTGCTGGAGGATTCTTCGAAACGACGCAACGAGGAGAAATCCGTTATGGCAAAGCGTTCGAAATCCGATGAGAGCAAGTCCACAACCACGCTGTCCGACGCCGGCATTGAAGAGCTGACGCAGGCCGCTCCACTGCGGGAGGACGAACATCCCGACTATGTAGCTGGCCGTGTCAGCGAGGAGACGGACGCGTTTGGCGAAGCGCCCTACCTTGATGAGCCCTACGACGAAGGCGCCTACGAGGAGACGGCCTACGACGAGGAATCATATGATGAGGAAGCCTTTGAGGAGGCTTATGACGAAAGCGGGGTAGAGGCTTTCACGCCCGTGCCGGGCGGCCCAACCCCTGGCTTCCCGCCACTTCCAGGCGGCCCGCTCCCGCGACCAGGCGTCCCCACCCGACCCATTCCCCGACCCTTCCCGCGACCGTGGCCAGGCTTCTGTACCGTGGTCAGCGGACGCTACAGCTACGTCCCGCCCTTCCAGCTTCGGCCGCAGCCCTTGCCACAGCCTGGGCCGCGTCCGGTGGTACCGCGCCGCGTTCCGGGCCCCATCATCCCGATCAATCTGTTGCGCATCACCGTTCGGGTCGACGTCGATCGCTACTTCCCGCAGAAGCGCATCTCTATCCAGGTGAGTAGGCTGTTCCCACGCAGCACTGGTCACGCCATCGCCAGGGTCGTCTCCGACCGCTGTAGCGGCTTCAACAACCGGACGATCCGAGCGCGAATCTACTACCGCGATGGCAATGCCAGCCTTATCCCGGGCACAATCGTGACGTTCACGGCGAAGCGGACAACGGGCCTTGGCTACGGTGCTTACAAGCTGACTCTTTCCGGCGGCGGCATCACGCCTCGGCACTACAAACTGCGCTTCACGTCGCGCTACTTCGACCCGGTGGAGTTCGAAGTCGATCGGGTACAGAACGCCGGTAGTATCGTCACCGCATACAACACCGGCAGCCACCCGAACCGTCCAGGCAACCTGCCGAACGAGACACTCTCGCTCGCGACTGTCTATCAGCGGGCCGGTTTCGACGTGCGCATGTCACCCAACACCACGGTCATCCCGACCTCCGGCGCCGGCGCGAACGGCACATGGTCGGACGCCGAGATGCACAACGCCATGGTGACCTACTGGTCACGCTTCGCCAATCGGCCGCAGTGGGCCATGTGGGTCCTCTATGCGGCACGGCACGACGCCGGACGCGGCCTGGGCGGAGTCATGTTTGACGACATCGGCGGGAACCATCGCCAAGGGACAGCGATCTTCACTGACAGCTTTATCCAGGATGTTCCGCCGGGCGACCCCAATCCAAACGCTTGGCGAAACCGCATGCAGTTCTGGACGGCAGTGCACGAGATGGGCCACGCTTTCAACCTGGCCCACTCCTGGCAGAAGGCGCTCGGCGTGCCGGTCGCACCCGGTGACCCTTGGATCCCTCTGGCTAACGAGCCGGAAGCCCGGAGCTACATGAACTATCCCTTCCGGGTATCGGGCGGACAGTCGGCCTTCTTCTCCGACTTCCGTTTCCGTTTCTCGAACAACGAGCTGATCTTCATGCGCCATGCGCCGCGGCGTTTCGTTCAGATGGGCAACTCGAACTGGTTTGAGAACCACGGCTTCGAGGCACCCGACGCCTTGAGTCAGACTGGCAACTGGGCGCTGGAGATCCGTCCGAACCGAGACGCCACGGCCTACCGCTTCCTGGAGCCGGTGACGATGGAGCTGAAGCTCACCAACACCAACTCGGAGCCCCAGAGCATCGATCCTGACATGTTGGGCGATGGCCGACACGTCACTGTCTTCATACAACGCGAAGGTGGGCCCACACGGCAATGGAGCCCGATGATCACCCGCTGCCATGAGACCCATGAAGATGCCTTGGCTCCTGGAGAATCGGTCTATGGCGCCCATATGATCAGCGCCTCAACGGACGGCTGGCTGGTCGACGAGCCTGGCTTCTATAAGCTGCAGACAGCTGTCGACATGGGTGGTGAGATCGTGGTCTCCAATGTGCTGCGGCTCTATGTCGGGCCGCCTGCCACGCAAGCCGAAGCAGCGGTCGCACCCGACTATTTCACCGAAGATGTCGGGCGGGTTCTGGCCTTTTCCGGTGCACCGGCACTGACGGAGGCGGAGAACGCGCTGCGGACCTTGACCACAACCTGCCCCGAGAATCCGGCCGCGCGCCACGCAGAGGTTGCGCTTAGCTCGCCGCTCCTGCGTTACTTCAAAACGCTGAACGCCCAAGGCAGTCGTGCCGACATGGCCATCACCACGGCCAAGCGGGACGTGGGGAAGGCGGCGAAGGTGCAAAGCGACGCCCTCCTGAAGGAAGCGGATGCCGCAGCGGATACGATGGGCCACATTCCCTACTTCGATCAGCTTCGCCAAGTCGCCGCGGCTCTCGAAGACGACGGCAACAAGAAGGGGGCGTCCGAGTTGCTGTCTAAAATCGTTGCGGTGATGAAGAGGCGTAAAGTGCTGCCGTCTGTGATCGCCGACACGCAAGCCGCACTGAAGTAAGCGTTACCTCCATCAAACGGAACGAACAGGCTCCGCCTTCTCCATCAGGAGGCGGAGCCATTCTTTTGATCGCTCTCCAACACTGGGGGTCGGCGCTTTGACGCATTCGGCCGTCTCCCCAAAGCCCGCGACCTATAAAGAACGACCTTAGCGCGTCGCTGGCTGGCGCCCCTCAGCCGCCGAGGCCGCGTCATACTCGGACCGAATAAGACAAACAGGGTGGAGGCGGGAAGATGGCGCTTGTCGAACAGGCCGATGCGCTCGCCCGTGCAGACAGCGGAGGGGCCCTGCCGGACCGGCTTCCGCCGCCGGAGATCGACCGCAGCGCGCTCAACGCCTATCGCCTCGGCCGCCTGCGACACGCCATGGCAGCACAGGACATTTCGCTTTGTCTGCTGACCAACCCGCTCAGCCTGCGCTACGCCGCCGACATCCGGCAGTTCGCCAGTTTCCAAGCCCGGGTGCCGATGATGTACCTTGCCGTGCCGCTCGAGGGGCCTGTGATCCTCTTCGGCGGTCTGGCCGAGGTGATGCAAGACCCGGCAAGCCCGCTGAGTGAACGACGGCCGGGCCGTGCTCTGACCATCTTCGAGGGCGGCAGTGACTTCGCCCAAGAACTGCGGCTCTTTCAGAGCGACATGGCGGCGCTGTTCGATGAGCTTGGTTTGGGCAGGCGCCGGATTGCACTGGAGCAAATGAGCCCGCTGGCCACCGCCGCCCTGATCGACGAAGGCTTCCAGATCTTCGACGCCCAGATGCTGTTGGAGCCTGCCCGGCGCATCAAGTCGGCCGAAGAGCTTGCCTGTATGCGCTGGTCTATCACGGTCGCCGAACATGCCATGGCCCAAATGCACGAAGCGCTCGTCCCAGGCGTGCGGGAGAATCAGCTCTTGGCGCTGCTCGCCGCAGTCAACCTCGCCAACGATGGAGAGACGCTCGATTCGCAGTTGCTCGCCTCGGGCCCGCGCACGAACCCCTTCCTGCAAGAGGCAAGCGACCGCGCTGTGCAGGCCGGCGAGCTGGTTGCTTTCGACACGGATATGATTGGCCCCTTCGGCTACTGCGCCGACATCTCCCGCACGTTCCACTGCGGCCCCACCAAGCCGAGAGCCGAGCAGCACGACCTCTATCAGCGCGCCTATGCCGAACTGCAGCACAATCTCACCCTCGTGAGACCGGGCATGACTCACGATGATTTTCACGCGCAGGCCTACCGTCACCCGGAGGGCTTCCGCTCCATCGACCTAATTCTCCACGGCATTGGCATGAGCGATGAGCTGCCTTTCCTCTTGAATAGTGACCCTGGGCGCAGCGCGACCAGCCCCCTCGGCGCGGCCGTGCTGGAGCCAGGCATGACCGTTTGCATCGAAGCCTACGCCGGGCGCTTTGATGGCGTGGAGGGCGTCAAGCTCGAGCAGCAGACCCTGATCACTGAGACCGGCTACGAGCTGCTTTCGCGATTCCCTTTCGAGGAAAAGCTGCTGCGGTAACGCGCACCGCAACCCGGTGCCGGCTCCGAGGTCGAGACAACGCCGCGGCTGCTAGTCCGGCGCGGCCAGGATCCGTACAGGCGTGCCGTAGAAGGCATCGAAGCAAGGGATCAGCACGCGGCGAGAACGGTCATAGACCCCTGCATGGGCGCTGAAGACATCGTCCTGATCTGCACATGTCCTAGAGAACGAGTGCGCAGACATCTCACTCCAGCGCCCCGGTCGGCAAGACCACGTGCCGACACAGCGGAAATGCAGGGGGACCTATGCCCGGTCGATACGACCCGAATAGCAGCCTTGCCTGGCGTTGTGAGCGTGGATGTAGGCGATCTGCGGGTTAGCGAAGAGCCGCTCGATCAACGTCTCAATCTCCGTGCCGGGCGCCACGTCGGCATCAACAATCATTCCGTCGGCATCGAAACCGCGCAGGGACAGGAGTCGCTGGCGCATCACGTCCGGCACCCTATCGACCTCGTCATAGGTCTCTTCCGCACCGTCGCGCACGTAGATGGCATGGGTCGCGCGGTAAGGGCTGTCCGCCGGCTGACAGATGTGGTTGAGCAGTAGGAAGACCTCACCGGGACGGCCTTCCCGCATCTCGATGCGGTCGGGAAATCCGGAGTCCGCGTCGACGACGCGGCGCACGACCCCCTGCTCGGCCAAGGCGGCCTCGCTCAGGCCAAAGAGGTGACGGAAGGGCTCAGGCGAAAGACCGGTGATGCGAAAAGCCATGGCGGTGCTCCTTTCATGCGGTGGCTCGGTTTCACAGCCGAGCCGCAGCACATCACCGACAACGGCAAACTGCTATCCGCTTCTTGGGAGCGAACTCTATAACGTGCGCCGGCTTCAAGACGCTTTCCCTATTGCTGATAGCGCGGTGGCTTGCTTTGGGCATGAATGGCGAGGATATCGGCAAGCAGCGCAAAGCCGGTCTCGATCCGCCCTGCACCGGGACCGGAGACGGTGACCGGGCCAAGCAGGTCCGTGTCGAGCGTCAAGGCGTTGACCGGGCCTTCAATGGCGGACAGAGGATCGCTGTCCGGAAGCATGATCGGCGCAACCTCCAACGCAACGTGTCCATCGGGGGCGAGGCTACCCTGGCCTAGCAGCTTCCAGCGATGACCCTCGGCCTTGGCCGCCCGGACTTCGGCTTCACTGAGATCCGTGATGCCGCGACAGGGCACACTGCTCGCCTCTACGTCCTGTCCAAAAAGGGCGCGCGCGAGAATGATCACCTTCATCAGCACGTCCGAGCCGCCGATGTCCGCCGTGGGGTCGGCTTCGGCGTAGCCTTTCGATTGCGCCAACGCGATTGCGTCTTCAAGACTCTTGCCAGTTTCAACCTGCCCGAGCACGAAGTTTGCGGTGCCGTTCAAAATGCCGCGGAAGCCCACGATGTGGCAGCCGGCGAGGCACCGCTCGGCCGTACGGATGACTGGCGTGCCACTCATCACCGTTCCCTCATAGAGGAAGGCCAACCCCTTGGCCTCGGCTTTCTCAATGAGCTCGGCCGCCGCCAGGGCCACTGGCCCTTTGTTGGTGGTCACCAGGTGCTTGCCACTGTCCAGGGCCCAGCGGCAATGGGAGAGCGCGGGCTCACCTGTTTCCGGATTGGTGAAAGTAGCCTCCACAACGATGTCAGCCGTGCTCTGCTTGATCGCGGCCTCGTTGTCGGGTTCGGCACGGCCGCCCGGAAATGCAGCCAAGGCACCGGGCTCATTGGGCAGCTCTGCCAAAGCTGCAAGATCCAGTCCGCCAAGATCCTCCGCCATTCCAAGCTTGAGATCGGAAACGGCGACGACAGAGAGTTCAACGCCCTCTTTCTGTGGTAGTTCGTTGCCCTTGTTACGCAGGATTTCGACCAGCGCTCGTGCGACACCCCCGAAGCCGATCAGGGCCAGGCGATAGTGCATGTTTGATGCTCCTCATCTTCTTTGCGCGCATGCACCTTAATGCTGTGTCGCTTCATTCCAAGGCGCATCAAAACAGAGACTGCGCCGGGCCCAGATGAGCCCGGCGCAGCAGGTTGAGGGAGGTTAGGCGAACTTCTTGATCTCTCCCGACTTGAGGCGGCTCATGTAGCTGTGGAGCTCTTTCTTGACGACCGGCATCAAGAAGTAGAGGCCGATGACGTTGACCACAGCCATGGCGAAGATGGCCGCATCCGAGAAGTCGATGACCGGTCCCAAGTTGGCAGCCGCACCGATCACTACGAAAACGCAGAAGATCAGCTTGAAGACCAGCTCCTTTTTGTCGCCTTCCCCGAACAGATAGGTCCAAGCCTTCAGGCCGTAATACGACCAGGAGATCATGGTCGAGAAGGCAAACAGCACCACGGCCAGCGCCAGGATGTAGGGGAACCAATCGAAGGCGCTGGCGAAGGCAGCCGACGTCAGACCGACGCCCGAGTTGCCGCCAACGGTCTGAATGGCCGTGCCGGCTTCGTTAAGCAGGTAAAGGCCCGTATTCGGGTCGGCAAGCAGCTGTCCGGTGATGATGATCACCAGCGCAGTCATGGTGCAAACCACAACCGTGTCGATGAAGGGCTCGAGCAAGGAAACAAGGCCCTCGGTGATCGGCTCGTTGGTGCGTACTGCCGAGTGGGCAATGGCCGCAGAGCCGACGCCGGCTTCGTTGGAGAAGGCGGCACGCCTGAAGCCTTGGATCAGGGCGCCGACCATCCCTCCGGCAACACCCAGGCCAGTGAAAGCACCCTCGAAGATTTGGGCGACGGCCCAGCCGATCATGTCGTAGTGCATGAAGATAATGATCAGCGCAGCACCGACGTAGACGATGCCCATGAAGGGCACGACCTTCTCTGTCACCCGGGCAATCGACTTGATACCGCCGACGATGACGGCGAAGACGATCGCGGCGAAGACCAGGCCAGTGATCCAGCCGGGGAAGTCACCGAACACGCCAGCGATCTGCTGGTGCGCCTGGTTAGCCTGGAACATGTTGCCGCCACCCAGTGCGCCCAGAATGCAAAAGATCGAGAACATTACCGCGAGGATCTTGCCGGCAGGCAAGCCCCGCTCGGCAAAGCCCTTGGTCAGGTAGTACATGGGCCCGCCAGAGACCCGGCCGTCGGGATACTCGTTGCGGTACTTCACCCCCAAGGTGCACTCGGTGAACTTGGAGGCCATGCCCATAAGGCCGGCGACGATCATCCAGAAGGTTGCGCCTGGGCCGCCGATGCCGACGGCGACGGCAACACCGGCGATGTTACCGAGACCGACGGTGCCTGACAGCGCGGTCGCGAGCGCCTGAAAGTGGCTCACTTCGCCGGCATTGTTCGGATCGGAATAGTCACCGCGCACCAAGGCTACGGCATGGCCGACGGCGCGGAACTGGATGAAGGCGAAGTAGAGGGTGAAGACCGAAGCGGCAATCACCAGCCAGCCTACGATCCAAGGGAAGTTGGTGCCCGGGAAAGAGCTGAAAATCAGGTTGACGAACCAGCCAGTGGCGCTTGCGAAGATCTGGTTCACCGTCTCGTCGATTGAAGAAGCCTCGGCCGTTCCGGCGGCAAGCATCAGAATTGCGAAGAGGGCTCCGCCAGCGGCCAAGGCCGCGCGGTTGATAGTCGATGTCATGAAACGTCTCCCTAAGGCACGATGGTGCAGGGCACTGTGGCGGCTTGCGCCAAGCTGATAGTGACGGCGCCGAACAGCCGCGCCGCCATTCCGGTGTGACCGGTGCGGCCGACGAAGAGCTGGCTGGCACCTTCCTTCTCTGCGATGTCGGTGAGCACCTCGGCGACATGGCCATAGCGGATGACCGTGCGCGGCGTGACGCCCTTAGCCGCCAAACTCTCGACGATGGGATCCATCACCGCTGTCTTGGCACGCTCCAACTCTTCAGTCCGGCGCGTGTGGCGTTCCTCCACTTCTTCCGGCGTCAGAAAGCTGTAAGGCGACCACTCGAGGACATGCGCAACCAGGAGCTCGGCCCCGGAGCGCGCAGCACAATCGACTGCGAAGTCCAGCGCCCTATGGCTCGCCGGACTGCCGTCGTAGGCGACGACGTACAGATTGGACATATGTCCCTCCCTCTCACGTTCCCCCTGTGAACAGGGGTTGGGTGGACGATAGCCAAACTCGCGAAAGAAGAGTTCTTAACCACAGTGTAGAAATGGAATATTTTTCGGATAAAATATGGTAATTAGTCCATTAGTAGGATTTTTTCCGAATGGATAGGCTGAACAAAAAAATTCTTGCGGAGTTGCAAAAGGACTCCGGTGCGTCGATCGCCGTTCTTGCCGATCGCGTCGGTCTCTCGCTCTCCGCCTGCCACCGGCGCATCAAGATCCTCGAGGCGGACGGCGTCATCGAAGGCTACAGCGCGCGCCTGAACCGCCGCCGCGTCGGCCTTGAGCTTCTGCTCTTTATCGAGGTCAAGTTGCGTTCTCAGGAAAGCGAGAGCCTCAACGCTTTTGAAAAGGCGGTCGTTGCGATGCCCGAGATCTTGGAGTGCCACATGATCTCCGGCGACTTTTCCTACCTCCTAAGGGTGGCCGCTCGGAACACCGGTGCCTACGAGCAGCTCTATCGAGAGCGGCTCAGTGCACTTCCCAACGTTGCGGAGATCCGGACCCTAATGAGCCTCTCGACCGTAAAGCCCTTCTCAGGCTTTCACCTCCCGATGGCTGGATGACAAATTCATTATCCTGCACCCTAACCGGTAGGCGACATAGGCTTCTTGAAGTAGCGTTGTGGTCGCCACACGCCGATTGACTACGCGGAGGCCCCCTCACTTGGGGGTGCAGACCAGGAGGACCTAGGATGACCAGCAAGGAAGCCTACGAGCAAAAGCTCCAAGCCAAGATGGACCAGTGGAAAGCGGAGATTGACCGCCTGAAAGCTGAGGCTGAAGAGGCTGAGGCCGATGCCAAACTGGCCTACTACAAAGAGATCGATCAGCTAAATGCCCAGCAGCAAGAGGCGGAAAGCAAGTTTGAAGAGCTGCGCAGCTCAAGCGAAGACGCCTGGCAGGATATGAAGGGCGGACTCGAAAGCGCCTGGGACAGCCTCGAGCAAGCCGTCCGCAACGCCTCCTCGCGCTTCAAGTGATATCCTTTGGAGCGGACTGGCTCGGCGGGGACTTTGCACTGGAGAAGCAGTCCTAGAGGTCAATTGCGGAGCTCTTCAGGCGGGCAATGCGGCTCTTTGCCAATCCCTCGTCTTGACTCATAATGAGCCGGTTCGGAGGCGCTACCGAGCGAAAGGGACTAGGGATGGCCGGCGATCTTCGTCAATTGGTATACATTTCCGATGCGAGCTACGGTCTTTCCAAGCCGGACATCGAAAGCATCCTGGCAAGCTCGCGCCGCAACAACGCAGAGGCAAACGTGAGTGGCATGCTGCTCTACTCCAGCGGCGTGTTCATTCAGGCGCTGGAAGGCGCGCCGGAGACCATTGAAGGCCTTTACAAGAAGATATCCGATGACCGCCGCCACGAGAACGTGGATACGGTGTCCGACCGGCTCGTCTCCGACCGCAGCTTCGCCGGCTGGAGCATGGGCTTCGTTGAGAGAGCGCCAGAAGACGTCGGCAGCAAGATCGGCATTGCTGGACTGCTCGACCGCGCGGCCACGATGACCGCGCTCAGTCAGAGCGAGGAGCTGGCGGCCAACATGCTGCGTGACTTTGCCGAGAACGTCTACTGACGGGCAGCGTTTACGATGCGATCTTTTGCGGCGTCTACTTCTCCTGTGCCAGCTGACACCTGTTGGATCTGAGTGAACAACGCCGGCCGCGAGCGTGCCGGGTCAGCTCTTTCGCAGTCCCGCGCCCAATCATTCTGACCGGTAGGGCAGGTAGCCGCGGCGCTCCACGTCCGGGAAGGCATCCCCGCGACGGACGTAGCGGCTGTTCTGCACCAGCGCCCGGGGCTGATAATCCCAAGGCTCATAGCGTCCCTGCCCGGCAGCCTCGGCGATGAGGCGCCGCGCAGACTGGTCAGTAGTGACCGCCTCGGCCAGCGCCTCAAGATTCCAGGTGTCCTCCGCAATGGCCTTGAGCTGTGCCTGCACGGTCGCCGCCTCCGGCCGGCCGGTGAGATCGACTCGCTCCTCCGGGTCTGCCGCGAGGTCAAACAGCATGTCGGGATAGGCCGGCGAGACCACCAGCTTCATGGGCCCGGACCGCACCATGGCGCGGGGGGCTGACGTGCCGCCGTCAATGTGCTCGACACAAACACTCCGCCCCTCCTCTTCCGCCGTGAAGAGCGGGACGAGGTTGCGCCCGTCGAGCGGCATCGGAGAGGGCTCGCAGCCTGCCAGCGTGAGCACGGTCGGGAAGAGATCGACCAGTGACACCGGGGCGGCGACCCGGCGCGGCGCCACTTCAGGGTGGGCGATCATGAGAGGCACGCGGACTGCCGGTTCGTAGAGCGTCTTCTTGAACCACATGCCCCGCTCCCCGACCATGTCACCGTGGTCGGCGGTGAAGAGGATCACCGTGTTCTCAGCGAAACCGGTCTCCTGCAGCGCTGCCAGCAGTCGACCGAAGAGATCATCCACGTGAGAAACCATGCCGTAGTAACCACGCCGTGCCCGGCGGTAGGCCTGCTCCGAGATCTCTGTCTCGTCCTGGCCGTAGTGGACGTAGAGCGACCGGGAGTGGGGGTCGCGCTCTCCGACGGGGATGAAAGGCACGCGCGGCGGGTCAATTTCCTCGTCTCGATACAGGTCCCAATAGGCCCGCGTGGTGATGTAGGGGTCGTGTGGCTGGGTCAGCGACACGGTCAAGAGGAAGGGTCGCGTGTCCTCTGAGCGGGCGCGGACGTAGAGCTCGCGCACCGCGTGGTGCACCACGTCCTCGTCGTAGTCGATTTGCATGGTCCGCGCCATGGGCCCGGCATCCAGCACTGACGCCACGGTCGAGGTGCCAGCCGCATAGCGCCGCTCGTCGTCCGTCTCGAGGTCGGCGTAGCTCGCCGTCGGCGTCCAGGAGAAATCCGCCGGATAGATCTCGGTGGTCAGCCGCTCCTCGAAGCCGTGCAGCTGGTCCGGGCCGACGAAGTGCATCTTGCCGGAGATGGCGGTGTAGTAGCCGGCCCGCCGGAGATGATGGGCGAAGGTCGGCGTCGCGGCTCTGAACTCGGCCCCATTGTCGTAGGCGCCGATGCGCGAGGGCAGCCGCCCAGACATCATGGCAAAGCGCGAGGGCGCGCAGAGCGGATAGTTGCAGTACGCCGCCTCGAAGAGCACCGCGTGTTCGGCCAGCCGGTCGAAGTTCGGTGTCTTGCAGACTGAGCCGCCATAGGCCTTGAGCGCCAGGGCGGTCAGCTGATCGACCATGAACAAGAGGATGTTGGGGCCCCGCGCCGCCATCTGTGCCGTCATGCGCGCCTCCTGCTGTATCGCTTTGGACTCTTGCCGCAGTGCATTTTTGTCGACATTGTGTCGTCAAATTGCTACAACGTCGACAATAAGTCGACAAAATCCAGGAGCATCACGGTTGGCAGAGCACAGCCACATGCAGAGCGTCGACGACGGGACCGGCGCGCGCCGTACCCGCGGCGGCCGGCTCAGCACGGTCTATGAAACCCTGCAGCGGGAGATCCTGACCCTGCAGCTAGCGCCCGGCGCACCGCTCGACGAAACACAGTTGGCCAAGCGCTTTGGCATGTCCCGCTCGCCAGTGCGGGAAGCGCTCAACCGGCTGTGCGCCCAAGGTCTGGTGGTCATGCTGACCAACCGCAGCACCCTAGTCGCCCCAATCGATGTCTCGACCTTCCCCCGCTACGTCGAAGCGCTCGACCTGCTGCAGCGGGTCAACACCCGCTTGGCGGCCCAGCACCGCACGGCGGCGGACTTGGCGCGCCTGCGGGAACTGGCCGACGCCTTCGACGGCAGCCTCAAGGAATACGATCACCTGGAGATGTCGAGCGCCAACAAGACGTTCCATATGGCCATCGCCGATGCAGGCCGGAATCCCTATCTGGCGCGCCAGTACGACACCCTGCTTGACGAGGGCCGGCGGCTTCTGCATCTCCACTTCGACTACATCGGCCACACCTTGGGTGACCGCCCGCTGGCCGACGAGCACCACGACATTGTGGATGCCATCGAAGCGCAGGACCTCGACCGCGCCGACCAGCTAGCCCACGACCACACGCGCCATTTCCAGGCGCGTTTTCTCGACTTCCTACGCTCCAGCTTCTCATCCGGCTTCAGCCTCGACCCAACCGAGATCGGCAAGGCAAGGACCGGAAAGAGGGACGGCAAGTCGTCATGACGCAGAAGGTGAGCTCCCACGTCGCCGAGCAGGACCCCCGCAACGAGAGCGTGAAGCTCTTCCTCAACGGCAGGATCGTCCCGAAAGCCGAGGCGACTGTCTCAATCTACGACTCCGGCTTCATGCTGGGCGACGGCATCTGGGAGGGGTTGCGGCTCTATAAGGGTGTCTGGGCCTTCCTGGACGAGCACTTCGATCGGCTGTTCGAAGCTTCTCTCGTGCTCGACCTCGACATTGGCATGAGCCGGCAGGAAATCGCGGACGCCCTCGACGCCACCGCGGCCGCCAACGGCATGACGGATGCAGTGCACGCCCGCCTGATGGTCACCCGGGGCCTTAAGAGCCGGCCGTTCCAGCACCCGGCATTCTCCCAGTCGGGGCCGACCGTGGCGATCATTATGGAGCACTCGACGCCGTCGATCCCGCGGCCCATCCGCCTGGTCAGCGTGGCCCATCACCGGGGCCTGCCGCTGACCCAGGATGCCAAGCTGAACAGCCACTCCAAGCTCAACTGCATCCTGGCCTGCAACCAGGCCATCCGCGCCGGGGGCGACGAAGCGCTGATGTTCGATCCCTTCGGCTTCGTCAACACGACCAACTCCTGCAACTTCTTCATCGTCCGCAAGGGGGAGGTTTGGACCTCCACCGGCGACTACTGCATGAACGGCATCACCCGCCAGAAGGTGATCGACCTCTGCCGAGCCGATGGCGTGCCGGTCTTCGAGCGTAACTACTCGCTGGTCGACACCTATGGCGCAGACGAAGCCTTCATGACCGGCACCTTCGGCGGCATGACTCCAGTCGGCAGCATCGACGGCCGCCCGATGGGCGACGGCGAAGCAGGCCCCATGACCCAGCGCGTCAGCCAGCTCTACCGCGAGCTCGTCATCCGCCATTGCTCCGAGCACTCGGCTGCGGGCCGCACCGGAGACGCCGCGTGACAACGCCGGCGGCCATAAGGCGGCTGCGTGTCAGCAGCCTCGCCAACAACCTCGGCGGACGGCTCTGGAATCCACGTATCCGCTGGACGGAGAAGCATGCGGTCTTCATCGAGTTGGAAGCGGCGGACGGCTTGGTCGGTCTTGGCGAATGCTGGTGCTTCGATGCCTCGCCCAAAGCGCTGATCGCCTTCGCAGAGACGGAGGTCTGCCCGCAGCTCCCAGGCAAGACGCCGGAAGAGATCCGCGCTGTGCTCGAAGAACTCACCGAGCGGGCGACCCTGACCGCGCGCCACGGCATCCTGGCCTCAGTCATCAGCGGCCTCGATCTCGCACTTTGGGATCTGGCCGCTCAGCGCGCTGGACAGCCACTCTGGCAGCTCTTCGACGCCACGGGGCCGGGCACGTGCCAGGTCTATGCCAGCGGAGGCCTCTACGCCGAGGACAAGGGGCCGACCGAGCTGGCCGAGGAGCTGAGCGGCTATGCCCGCCAAGGCTTCCGCGCGGTCAAGATGAAGGTCGGCAGCCTCTCCCTCGAAGCGGACGCGGCCCGCGTCGCGGCGGCGCGCGCGGCACTTGGCCCGGACTGCGGGCTGATTGTCGACGGCGTCTCCAGCTTCGACCGTGACCAGGCGCTACGCTTCTTCGATCTGGTTCGGGATTCGAACCCCCTCGCCTTCCAGGCCCCTGTGCCGCCGTCCGACCTTGCCGGCATGCGACGCCTGCACGACGCAGGCGTCCCTGTCATGGCCGGCGAAGCCGAGTACCGCGCGGAGTTGTTCGACGCATTGATCGACGAAGGCGCGGTCTCCCTGCTGCAGGTCGCCCCCATCGCCTGCGGCGGGCCGAGCCGCGTGCTGGCCTTGGCCGAACGCTGCCGCAAAGCCGGCATTGGTCTGTCGCTCGAAACCTGCTCGACCGCCGTCGCCACCCTGGCGGCCCTGCATCTCGGCGCCGCCTGCGCTGAGACCGCGCACGTGGAGATTCACCAGGTGCACCGCGTGCTCTTCGAAGAGGCCGCGATCCCGCCCCCCAATGCAGATGCCGGCAGCCTCGCACCGCCCGCCGCCCCCGGCCTCGGCTTCGCGCTGCCGCCGGGCGGCGGCGTTCCTGCTTTCGATCTGACGGAGGCGGTGCCGCAAGATGCACCGCAAGAGCCACCCTCCGTCGCCTTGCCCCTTCACATCTGAAACATGCAACAGGGAGACAGAACGATGAGAAACATCACCCGCAACGTGTTGGCCGCAGCGGCGGTCACGACGGTCAGCTTGGCTGGCCCCCTTCAAGCTGCCGACGTCGGCCCCACGGTGAAAGCCATTCAAGACCGGGACAGCCTACTCTGCACCGGGCATAACGGCAGCTATCTCGGCTTCGCCGAGGTCGATGACAAAGGCAACTGGACCGGCTTCGATATCGAGTTCTGCAAAGCACTGGCCACGGCCCTGCTTGGCTCCCCCGACAAGTTGCAGATCATTCCGGTTAGCTGGGCCCAGCGCTTCCCGGCCCTTCAGTCCGGCGACATCGACGTCATCATCAAGGTGACCGGCTGGACCATGGGCCGCGATACCGAACTCGGCCTGCAGTACGCCCGGCCCTACTTCATCGGCCCGACCAACATCCTGACCAGAGCCGAGTTGGGCGCTACCAGCGCCGCCGACCTGGAGGGTGGCGTGTTCTGCATCAACGCCGGCACCTCGATCGAGCGCATTGTCGCAGACTATATGGGTGCCCGCGGCATCTCCTACGAAGCGCTGAACTTCGAAAAGGGTGAGGAGCTGCGTGCCGCGCTTTACGCCGGCCGCTGCGACGCCCTGGCCGGCTTCGGCCCCTTCCTGGCCGCCACCCGCTTCAACGCCCCGAACCCGGACGACTTCGTCATCCTCGACGAGGTGCTGGCACTAGAGCCAGAGGGCATCGCCGCCCGCCAGGGCGACGATCACTTCATCGACGTGATCAACTGGATGGTCTCGGCGCTTCTGATGGCCGAGGAGAATGGCATTACGCAGGCCAACGTGGACGAGGTGCGTGCCAATCCGCCCTCCGCATCCGTCGGCCGTCTTCTGGGCGCCACGCCGGGCATCGGCGACCGCCTCGGCCTCTCCAACGATTGGGCCTACAACATGATCAAAGCGGTGGGGAACTATGGTGAGATCTACGACCGTACGGTCGGCAAGGACTCGCCCTATCAGTTGCCGCGCGGCCTGAACAATCTCTGGGTCAACGGCGGCCTGCTCTACGCCCTGGTCCTCGACTGAGCCGACAAGGTTCCCGGCCGCTACCCAGTACAGCATCTGGGGCGGCCGGGGCCGTTCTCCCTCCGAGGGTTTCGCCATGACCGCGATGCTCAAAAACAGCCGTGTGCGGGGCTGGCTCATCCAGGCAACCTTGCTGGCAGCGGCCTTCGGCCTGCTTGTCTCCTTCGTAACAACCACACGCCAGAACCTGCTCGACCAGGGCATCGCCAGCGGCTTCGGCTTTCTGGAGCGCTCAACTGGCTGGCCGATCAACTTCTCGCTCTTCACGGTCACCGCCAACAGCTCCTATGCCGACATGCTGCTGGCGGGGTTGTTGAACACCCTCCTGGTCGGGACTCTGGGCATCGCGCTCGCCACTGCCGTTGGTATCGTCATCGGGCTGATGCGCATCTCTGAGAACTTTGTGCTCAACCTGATCGGCACGACCTTTGTCGAGGTCTTCCGCAACGTGCCACTTATTCTGCAGGTCTTCGTCTGCTACGCCATCCTGACTCACCTGCCCTCGCCGCGTGCAGCCATCTCGCTGTTCGATGTCGGATTCATCTCGAACCGCGGCCTGCTGCTGCCCGCCCTCGACATGACGGGGCTCGACATTCTTCTGCTCTTCGTCGGTGTTGTGCTCATAGGCCTCGCCATCGCAACACTGGTCGGGCGCAACGAAAACCTCAGGCGGTTCGCCTGGCCGGCTTTCGGCGTGCTTTGCCTCGTCCTCTTCCTATTGCTGCTCTTCACCGGCCGCACACCTGAGGCAAGCCTGGTCAGTATTCCCGAGTTGCGTGGCCTGCGCTTCGTCGGCGGCGTCGCCATCAAGCCCGAGTTCACCGCGCTCCTGATCGCGATCGCGCTCTTCGGCGGCGCTTACATCGGCGAGATCGTGCGCGGCGGTTTCCTTTCCGTCGACCGCGGCCGCATCGAGGCGGCTCGGGCGCTCGGCATGACCGGTTATATGGTCAATCGACTGGTGCGGATTCCGCTTGCGGTGCGCGCCATCCTGCCGGCGCTGAGCAACCAGTTCATTTGGCTGATGAAGGCGACGACGCTGGGCATCGCCATCGGCTACCCCGATTACTTCATGGTCGTCTCTACCTCGATCAATCAGAGCGGCCAGACCATCGAGCTCATCGCGCTTCTGATGGCCGGCTTTCTGCTGATCAACTATCTGCTGGGCTCGGCAATGAACCTGATCAACAAGCGCATCGCCCTCAAAGGGCAGGACGTTTGATCATGGCTGCGGTCGACTCCCTCGAAGCCATACGCCCCCCTGAGCCGGAGCGCGGCGCATTGGTATGGGCTCATCGTCGCCTGTTCGCCACGCCAGTGGACACTGCCGTCAGCCTTTGCTTCGGCGCGCTGGTTCTCTGGGTCGCATATCGGATCATTGACTGGGGCTTGATCGACGCGCTTTGGACCTTGGACGACGGACAGAGCTGCCGTGATGCAGCCGGTGCCTGCTGGGCGGTGATCGAGGCACGCGGCCGACTTATCCTCTTCGGTCTCTATCCCTATGAGATGCACTGGCGCTCAACTTTGGCCTGCGTGGTCATCATCGCGACCATGGGCCTCTCCTGCCTGCCCTGGTTCTGGAGCTTGAAGCGCCTGCCGCTCCTCTGGCTCGGCGGCTTCGGGCTCTTCATCGTGCTCATGCGCGGCGGCGTCTTTGGTCTGCCGGTCGTGACCACAGAGCAATGGGGCGGCCTGTCGCTCACCGTCTTCATCTTTTGTGGCGTTGTGGTGCTCGGCATGCCCATGGCCGTCGGTCTGGCGCTGGCTCGGCGCTCCAAGCTGCCTGTGGTGCGTCAGATGACCGGCCTCTTCATCGACTTCTTCCGCTCGGTTCCGCTCTTGACCATCCTCTTCACCGCTGCGGTGGTCATTCCGCTCACCGTTCCCGACTGGGCCCAGGGCGATAAACTGGGCCGCGTCATCTTCGCCTTCGCCATCTTTTTTGCCTGCTACCAGGCGGAGATCATCCGTGCCGGCATGCAGGCCATCCCGCCGGGCCAGGAGGAAGCGGCCGCGGCGCTCGGCATGAAGTACTGGAGCCGCATGTTCGACATCATGCTTCCCCAGGCCTTCCGCAACGCCCTGCCGGCGACGATCAACCAGTTCGTCATCACCTTCAAGGAAACCTCGATCGTTACCATCATCGGCTTCTTCGAGATCATGGCCTCTGCCAACGCCGCTATCGGCACCGGCAACTGGGTCGGCCAGTACGTCGAGGTTTATTTCTTCGTCGGCCTAATCTACTTCCTCTTCGTCTTCGGCCTATCACGCTACGGCGCATACCTCGAGCGGCGCGCGAGGCTCAGCCGTGCCTGAGCCCGCCATCCAGCTGATTGGGGTCCGCAAGTCGTTCGGTCCCGTCGAGGTACTGAAGGGCATCGACCTAGAGGTTGGCCAGGGCGAGAAGCTGGTGATTTGCGGCCAGTCCGGCTCCGGCAAGTCGACCACCATTCGCTGCATCAACCGGCTGGAGCGGCACGACGCAGGCCGCATCGTGGTGGACGGCCTCGAGCTCGACGACAATCTGGATGCGCTCGACGAGATCCGGCGTGAGGTCGGCATGGTCTTCCAGCGCTTCAATCTTTTTCCTCATCTCACTGTCCTGGAGAACTGTGCTCTGCCGCAGATCCGCGTGCGCGGCACCCCACGCGCCGAGGCGCAAGCCATGGCCCACGACCAACTCACCCGCATGCGCATCGCTGATCAGGCCACCAAGTACCCCGACCAGCTCTCCGGCGGCCAACAGCAGCGCGTTGCCATCGCCCGCGCGCTCTGCATGGAGCCGAAAATCATGCTGTTCGACGAGCCTACGTCGGCGCTCGACCCTGAGATGATCGGCGAGGTGCTCGACTGCATGGTGGCCTTGGCCGAGGAAGGCATGACCATGATCTGCGTGACGCACGAGATGGGCTTCGCCCGCCGCGTCGCGGACCGGGTCGTCTTCATGGCTGACGGCCGCATCCTGGAAGAGGCGGCACCCGCCGACTTCTTCGAGCGGCCCCACGCCCCCGAGACCCGTGACTTCTTGGCCAAGATCCTCGCGCACTGATACGGCGGCCTTTCCGCGTTCGTGTCGAACAACCAAAGACGCCGATCAAGACATAACACCAAGAGTCGTAAGATCTGCTACCCTGCCGGCTTATGGGCTGACGAGGTTACGGCGTCCGTTTCTGCGGGAGGACTCCATGCCAAAGAACATCGTGATCTTGCTCGACGGAACCTCGAACGAGATTTCAGCAAACCGGACCAACGTTCTGAGGTTGTATGGAACCCTCGAGAAAAGCGAGCGACAACTGGTCTACTACGACCCGGGTGTTGGAACTTTCGGCGCCGAGGACAGCTGGTTCAAAGGCTGGCGCAAGGTGGTGGAAGTCTGGGGTCTGCTGACAGGCTGGGGCCTCGATAAGAACGTCAAGGAAGCCTACCGTTTCCTGGTCGAAACCTACGATCATGGCAAGGATGATGAAACGGGCGCGGCTGAACGCGACCGGATCTACATCTTCGGCTTCAGCCGCGGCGCCTACTCCGCACGCATGCTGGCCGGCTTCATCAACGCCATTGGCCTGATCGAGAAGCGCAACCTGAACCTGGTCGACTACGCCTACAGCGCCTACAAGCGCATCGGCGAGGGCCAAGAGGAGAGTCGCGGCGATGACGAGGGCAAACGCTTCGCCGAGGTGCGCCTCTACGAGCGCATGCTGCGTGCCGACCGTCCGCCCGTACGCTTGCTAGGATTGTTCGACACAGTAGCTTCTGTCATCGAACTGCGCGGCCTGTTGCCTACTCTTCGCTTCCACGCCTTCACCAAGACCAACCCGAGCGTTGAATCGGTGCGCCATGCCGTTGCCATCGATGAGCGGCGCACCATGTTCCGCCCACAGCTTTGGCCAGATGGCGAAGAGTACCGGGGTAACCCCTTCAACAAGGCGGTAGCCAAGCTACAGGATGTGCGCGAGGTGTGGTTCACAGGCTTCCATGGCAACGTCGGCGGCGGCCATCCGGAAAAGGACAGCGGCCTCGCCAAGGTTCCGCTTGCTTGGCTGATCGAACAGACCAAGCCCATGGGCCTCCACTACAAGACCCGGACCGTGAATGAGATTGTGCTGGGAACAAATCCCAACAAGGACTACGTGGCGCCCGACCCCAACGCTGAGACGCACGACCCCATGACCTGGGGCTGGGCACTATTGGAGTGCATGCCGCGTCGCCGTCCAAAAGACTCCAAACGCGCCGGCCTTTTCGGCCTGATCATTCCCTACTTCGAGCGTCGATCGATTCCGGAGAAGGCGCTGATCCACCAGTCGGTCGTCGATCGCTCCAAGACATCCGGCGAGCTGCCGCCCAACCTGCCATCAAGCTACCGTACCGAAAACGGGGTTCCCGGTAGTGGAGGGCAAACACCAAGCTCTCCATGAAATCTCAGTGAAGGATGGCGCCGCGCTGCGGTGAAAGCTCGCCTTCTTTTGCCACGCTTGATAGCCTCGTCGATTGGTGCAGGCCGGCCAGCCCCGGAGAAAGGTGCCGACGGCTTAGGGGATCGGATCTTTTGGGAAACCGGCGCGGCCTGCCGAACCTTGTGCGCAACGCGTGACGGGAGCTTGCCGATGTCCTTTGCCACCGTTCTTCCATACCCCCGCCTCTTGGCCCTTGCGGCTGCACTCCTCCTCGCGCTGTCCGGAACGGCACAGGCTCAGGGAATGGGCAAGCTGTCGGAAGTCCTTCCCGGTAGCGGGCAAGAGGGCATCTGGTCCTATCAGAACAGCGGCGATGCCTTCGCCATGCGCAACGAGAGCGACCCCGGCGCGCTGCAGTACTTCTACCTCAACCCCGAACCGGGCAGCGAAGGCAGTCGGAGGGTGCAGGTCGACGTGACGCTCGAGCCGGGCCCCGACCGCAGCAATCTCGCCGGGCTGCTCTATGGCTTCGACCCACAGGACCGGAGCTACTTCCTCTTCGTGCTCGACCCCGGCGGTCTCGTCAGCCTGTATCGCCGTGACGCCAGCGGCTTCAGCCTCGTGATGCAGAGCGAGACCGATGCGGTGCGCCAGGGCGCCAACCGCCTCGCCATCGCCGAGACCGGTAATCAGATCGCCCTCAGCCTCAACGACACCCGGGTCGGGGAGATCGGCATGCCCGGCACCGGCCAGGGCGGCGTGGGTATTGCCGCCGCAGGCATGGGTGGCGCCAGCTTCACCGGGTTTTCTGTCAGCCGCCAGGGTGCCGGGCTGGACAGCGCGCCACTGGCCGCGGGCACGCAGCAAGCGACGGGACAAACGCTGCAGCCGCAAACCCCGAACGACCAAGCCGCCTCGGGGGAATCCCTGCGCCTCAAGCCCGTCCAAGTGGTCGACCAAAGCGCGCCTTTCGGCGCCATGACTGCTTATACCACCCTCTTGCCACTCGACTGGAAGACTGAGGGTGGCGTGACCTGGAATCCAGCCAGCGGCTGCCACAAAGGCCCGCAGTTGGTCTGGGGCGCCGGCTCAAACGATGATCGCTACGGCTTCGCGCTCTTGCCGACGATCAGCTGGGGGGCAACCAACTACGGGCCCAGCTCCGTCGGCTGTATCAAGGAAGACCTGACCGATGCCGAGATGGCCTTGCGCGCCTACCTGCGCTACCTGCCGGCCCTGCAGGCCGAGATCGTCAAGGTCGAGCGGCCGCCGGAGATTCAAGCCCTAGTGCAGCAACTCGGCGCTATGGTCAGCGGGCAGACCGTCCCCGGCCTACAGGCCTGGGCCGACGGGGTGGTCGCGACCGGTCGTGCCGTGTTGGAAGGCCGTCCTTCCGACGTGGCCTTCATCGTCGTCACCAGCCACTTCGAGGGCGCTACGCCCGACGGCTACGGCCAGGGCGGCATGCTGATCTCGCGCAACGGCAATATGGCCTTCCTGCTCGCCGTCTCGACGCCGCCGGGCGAACTGGAGAACGGGCACCCGGCGCTTGGCGTCGTCATGGGCAATCTCCGCGAAAACCCGCAGTGGCGGCAGAGGGTCAATCAGTGGTTCGCCAGCCAGCGCCGCCCCAACACGCCGAGCATAGGCGCGGGCAGCGGCAGCGGCAGCGGCCAGTCAGTGGGCGACATGATGTTCGAAAGCTGGAAGAAGCGAGAAGGCATGAAGGACGCCGGCCAGCAGCGCAGCGTCGCCGGCATCTGGGAGACCCAGCGCTACAGCACCACCGACGGCAACCAGGTCTCGCTCTCCATGCACTACAAGAACGCCTGGCAGCTCAACGACGGCACCTTCGTCCTGACCGACGACCAGTTCTTCAACCCTGTGCAGAACTTCGACCAGTTCGGTCAGCAGCTGACCCCAATTCGGTAAGGGGGTGCTGTTGCCCCATCGGTTATCCCGACCTGACGGCACCGCTTATTCGCGCTACCTATAAGCCGAAGCAAGCGAAGAGGCGGAGATGGAGCTGCGGCAGCTCAGGTACTTTCAGGCGGCGGCGGAAGAGCTGCACTTCCAGCGCGCTGCGCGGCGGGTCAATCTCAGTCAGCCGGCGCTAAGTCATCAGATCAAGCGGCTGGAAGAGGAGGTTGGCGTCATCCTGATCGACCGTAGTCGCAACCATGTGGCTCTCACTCCGGCGGGCGAGGCTTTCCTGATGCGGGCGCGGGAGATTCTGACGGCCTGCCATGCGGCCCTGCGCGAAGCACGCGACATTGGCGGGGCGGAACCGGAGGTGCTTCGCATTGGTTATGTCGAATTCATCAACCTCGGCGCCGTCGCCCGCTCCATCGCCGCCTTCCGCGCCGCTGACCCAGACCGCAAGGTAGAGCAGCGCGATTTGCACTCGGCCGAAGCCTATGCCGCCGTCAAGGAGCGCGAGATCGATGTCGGCTTCGGCGTGCTGCCAGTCACCCATCCGACCTTGAAGTTCCGCAAGGTAGCGGATGGCTGGTGGGGCGTGCTTATCGCAGAAGAGCATGCCTGGGCAGCGCAAGAGAGCTTGCCAATCGCCGAGTTGGACGGTGCGCCGCTTATCCTCTTCGACCGTGCGCTCAATCCGCCGCTTTACGATTCCTGGATGACACGCTTTGCGGAAGCAGGCATTGCGCCCAACATCGTCTTCACCACCAAGCAGGTGCAAACCGCACTGACCATGGTGCTGGACGGCGGAGGTCTGTTTCTCGTCGCTTCTTATGTCGTCCATCCCGTTCCCGCCGGTTTCCGATTGCTGCGCCTGACCGGCTTCGACAACCAGATTGCCGTCGGTGCCGCCTGGCACGAGGACAACAAGACCAAGCTCCTGGCCGACTACCTCGCTCTGCTCCGCGCGCAGTTGTAGGACGGCGTCAAGAAACAAAACCCCCGGTGCCGGGAAGGCACCGGGGGTTGGTCGCTGCCTGGTCGGAGATGGCTTAGGCAGCGTCCGTCACAGCGTCCTCTGTCTCGGCAGGGCTCAAGGCTTCAGCGATCTGACGCGTCACCACGTAGAACACCGGAGTAAAGATCAAGCCGAAGACGGTCACACCCAGCATCCCGAAGAAAACCGCTGTGCCGAGAGCCTGACGCAGCTCGGCGCCAGCGCCCGTCGCGACCATCAGCGGCACGACGCCGAGGATGAAAGCGAAGGAGGTCATCAGGATGGGACGCAGGCGCAGGCGCGCCGCCTCCACCGCCGCCGCGACCATGTCGCGGCCCTGGTCTTCGAGCTGACGCGCGAACTCGACGATGAGGATGGCATTCCGTGCCGCCAAGCCAACCAGGACGATAAGCGCCACTTGGGTCAGCAGGTTGTTGTCCTGCCCCATCAGCGCCACGCCACCGAGCGCGGAGAGCAGCACCATGGGCACGACCATGATGACGGCGAAGGGCAGTGCCCAGCTTTCGTACTGCGCGGCCAGCACCAGGAAGACGAAGACCACGGCCAGGACAAAGAGCACCGTACCGTCGCTGGTGATCTTCTCCTGGTACGAGAGGTCCGTCCACTCGATGCCGAAGCCACGCGGCAGCACCTCATCAGCGATCTGCTCGACCAGGGCCAAGGCCTCACCAGAGCTCAAGGTGGTGGCGGCCGCACCAAAGACCTCGGCGGTCGGAACCAGGTTGTAGCGCGGCACGCGGTCCGGCGCCGTGCGGCTCTCGATGCTCGCAACACTACCGAGCGGCACCATGTCACCATTCACCGAGCGGGTCCGCAGACGAGCAAGCTGCTCGGCATCGAGCCGGAAGCTCGGCTCTGCCTGGGCGCGGACCTGGTAGGTGCGGCCCATCAGGTTGATGTCGTTGACGTAGCGGCTGCCGAGATAGATCTCCAGCATCTCGGAGAGGCGCTCGACCGGCACGCCGAGCATCTCAGCACGGGCATGGTCGACATCCAGGAAGAGCTGCGGCGCATCCACGCCGAAAGGCGTGAAGGCGAAGCCGATGCGCGGGTCGGCGCGCAGGGCGGCCAACAGGTCCTGCGTGGCGCCGTTCAGCGCCTGCGGGCCCTGCGAGTCGTAGTCCTGCACCCGGAAGGCGAAGCCGCCGGCAGTACCGATGCCGCGGATGGTCGGCGGCGCGATCACATTGATCTGGGCGCCGGGGATCGCAGCCATCTTGGCGCGCAGCTCGGCCAGGATGACGTCGAGCGTGCGGCCGCTCTTCATCCGCTCCTCGAAAGGCGCGAACTGCGGGAAGACCGTGCCGGCGGCGCTGTTGGTCGTGCCGGTGATGATCGAGACACCGGTGAAGGCATGGGCATAGCTAACGCCCTCTACCTCCAACGCGGCCTCGGACATCTGCGCGATCACCGCATCGGCCCGTGACAAGGAGCTGCCGGCCGGAAGCTGCGCCGTCATGATGGCATAGCCCTGGTCGGAGGCCGGCACGAAGCCACGCGGCGTAGTGATGAAGAGCGCCACTGCCCCGGCGGAGAGAAGGCCGAAGACCAGCAGCATGCTCCAGCGCCGCCCGATCGCCGCCTCGGCGAGTTTGCCGTAGGCGCTGGCCAGCCGGTCGAAGCCGCGGTTGAAGACTCGCGCGCCGATCTCGAAGGGCCGGGTCAGCAGCGGACGGCGCACGCTCTCGCCTTCACCCTGCCGCTTGTGCTTCAGCATCATGGCCGAGAGCGCCGGGCTCAGGGTCAGGGAGTTGACCGCCGAGATCAGCGTCGCCACCGAAATGGCCACGGCGAACTGGCGGAAGAACTCGCCGGAGATTCCGTCGAGCAGCATGGTTGGCACGAAAACAGAGGCCAGTACCAGGGCGATTGCGATCAACGCACCGGCCACTTCGGTCATGGTCTTGCGTGCCGCTTCCCGCGGGGAGAGACCCTGCTTCAGATAGCGCTCCACGTTCTCGACCACCACGATAGCGTCGTCGACCACGATACCCACCGCCAGCACCAGGCCGAACAGGGTCAAAGTGTTGATGCTGTAGCCCAACGCCGACATGACGATGAAGGTGCCGACCAGGGAGACCGGAATAGCGAGCACGGGAATGATCGTCGCCCGGCCGTTCTGCAGGAAGACGACCACGACCAGCACCACCAGCACGATGGCTTCCAGGATGGTGATCTGCAGCGCCTCGATGGAGGCCTCGGTGAAGAACTCCGTCGGGTTGTAGGTGGCACGGTACTCGATGCCCTGCGGGAAGTCCTCGGCCAACCCGGCCATGGCGGCCTGGATTTCATCCGAGGTTTCTATCGCGTTCTCGCCCGGCTGCTGGAAGATCAGGAGCGCGACGTAGGGTGTGCCGCTGAAGCGGGCGTTGGTGGTATAGGTCTGGGCTCCCAGCTCGATGCGGGCCACGTCACCCAGGCGGGTGATGCGACCGTCCTCACCGCGTTTGACGATGATGCGCTCGAACTCAGCCACCTCGTCAAGCCGGCCACGCAGAGTCAGCGAAGGCTGATAGGCCCGATCGTTGGCAATAGGCGGCTGCGCCAGCTGACCACCGGCAACCTGGACGTTCTGCGCCCGCACCGCGGCCACCACCTCGCCGGCCGTCATTTCGAGATCGGCGATGCGATCCGGGTCGAGCCAGATGCGCATGGCGTACTCGCGGCCGCCAAAGACGGTGACCGAGCCGACACCAGGCAGGCGCTGCAGGACCGGCTCGATGCGCTGGGTTGCGTAGTTGGAGACATAGAGCTGGTCACGCGAGCCGTCGGGAGAGAAGACCTGCACCACCATGAGCATGTCGGGCGAGTTCTTGCGCACCGACACGCCCGTACGGCGGACCTCCTCGGGCAGGCGGGCCTCGGCAAGCTGCACCCGGTTCTGCACCAGCACCAGGGCATCGTCCACATCGGTGCCCAAGGCAAAGGTGACGGTCAGGATAAGCTCGCCGTCGTTGGTGGCGTGCGACTGCATGTAGAGCATGCCATCGACGCCGTTGACCTCCTGCTCGATGGGGGTCGCCACCGTGTCGGCGATGGTCGCCGCATCGGCGCCGGGGTACTGGGCGGTGACGACGATGGTCGGTGGCACCACCTCGGGGAACTGCGAGACGGGCAGCCTGGTCATGGCAACGATGCCCATGATGAGGATGACGACCGACAGCGAGATCGCGAAGATCGGCCGGTCGATGAAGAAGTGTCCCAGTTTCATGTCGCCTCTCCTGTCGTCTTACTGAGCTTGCGCCCGTTGCTGAGTGGGTTCGGTCACCGACGCCGAGATCAGCGTCGGTGAGACCTCGGCACCCGGGCGAGCGCGATGCAGCCCTTCGACGATCACCCGCTCGTTCGGTTGAAGACCGCTTCGGATGACGCGCAGACCGTCAATCAGAGGCCCGGTCTCGACCCGACGAGTCTCCACCCGGTTGCCTGCGGTCACGACGAAGACGACCTTGCTGGCCTGCTCAGTCACCACGGCACGGTCGGGCACCAGCACAGTGGGCTTCGCCGCCCGGCCGAGCAGCCGGACACGGGCGAAGAGACCCGGTGTGAAGATCAGGTCCGGGTTGGCGACGACGGCGCGACCACGAATTGTGCCGGTCCCCTCGTCCACCCGATTGGCAACGAAGTCCAACTCACCGACAAACTCGAAATCGTTGCTGTCAGGCAAGGCAATCTCGACCGGCATGGAACCCAGACGGGAGTTCGAGCGTTCCCCGGCGCGGTCGAGCCGCAGGTAGCGCAGATGCGCACTCTGATCGACGTCGAAGACAACATGGATCGGGTCAAGCGCCACGATTGTGGTGAGCACGGTCTCGCCGTCGCCGACGCCGTGAACCAGGTTGCCGACGTCGACATAGCGATTGTCGATGCGGCCGCTTATCGGCGCGTGGATAGCGGTGTAGCCGACATTGAGCTCGGCCTCCTCGGCACGCGCCTGGGCGGCTTGCAGGCTGGCCAGTGCGCTCTGCATCTCGGCCCGATCCTGATCGAGCCGCGCCTTGCTCACATGGCCACGGGCAACCAGCACCTCGGTTCGGTGGAGCTCTTGACGGGCCAGGGTGAGGCGGGCCTCAGCCTCGCCCACCGCCGCTTCGGCTCGCTTGAGCTCGGCTTCCAGCGGGCGTGGGTCGACAGTGAAGAGCAGTTGGCCTTCCTGGACGATCTCGCCGTCCATGAAGTGCACTTCCATCAAGTGGCCGCTGACCCGGGAGCTGACCTCGACCACGTCGGTTGCGGCGAAGCGGGCGGCGTAGGTGTCCCATTCGGCAACCGGGCGATACGCCGGCGCCGCTACGACCACCGCCGGTGGCGGGGCCGGGATGGCGGCAACGGCCGGTGCCGAGACCCTGTCGTCCCAAACGTATGCGGCTCCGGCGATTACGGTGCCCGCCGCAAGCGCGGCAATGATCCTGTTCCTCTTCATGTGCCATCTCCAAAAGAAATTGCCGTTGGGCAGAAGATGGCGAGAGAGGCGAAAGGCAGCCAATTCGAAGGTCTCGACTGCTTATTCATCAAACGAATAAGTAGTCAGGTATCGTGGCGCCCAAAGCCGCCTGCCATCGCAACGGCGGTCGGGTGACATATGTCGCGCGTTCGTGATGGCTCGTGTGAAAGCGCTCTCAGAGCTCCACGCACTTCTGCATGGCTGCATTCTCTGGATGCATGGCGCAGGCCGTTTAGATAGCGGCAGCTAAGCCCAGCGCTCTCAGTTTTCTGCTGGTTCCAGCTGTCGGCTTAGGAATTGAGATGCTCCCCAGCAAAGTCTCGAAGGGCCGACATCATATCCTCGAAGAAAGGGTTTCTAGGCTCCAGCGGAGATCCGTTGCCGGTCCTGATATCTTCTTCAAGCACGATGCTGGCATGCGGCACTTGGAAGTCCTTACCGATCCGAAAGAGCACGGCCTTGTCCGGCTCCGCGTCAGCCAGAAGATCTTCGATGCCCTCGATATCGGCCGTCGTGTCGTACTCGGAGTGCGCGGCGAAGACCGGCTGGGTGAGCCTTTGTTTTTTGCCGCGTGAGCCCGTCAGGCGATCGATCTCTCCAATCAGCTTGACCAGTTCCTTTGCACCGCCCTTGTCCATGCGGGCGTAGCGGTAGGGCGCGTCGCCGATCAGCGGCGAACCACGCCAATCGTCGTAGAGGTCGAGCCACTTCGCCAGCACGGCCGCGGACTTCTCCACGAAAAACCCGATATCCAGGGCCGCCGAGAAAAGAAAGACCGCGCCGTTGACGGGGCCCCTCTCTTGCAGCGCCGCATGAACACTCAGCGCACCGCCGGTCGACAACCCACCGACGGACACGCGATCGCCAAACGTCGCCGCCTGCTCGAGCGCATAGGCCACGTTCTTCTTCCATTCCGCCAAGGACACGCCGCGCATGCCGTTTGGCTGGCGTAGTCCGTGGCATTGAAGCAGTGGAATGAGGACGTTGAAGCCCATTCCATGCAGGCGTTCTCCGATGGCGCCCATGTAATACGGCGAGTCCGTCAGGCCATGCACCAAGACGACGGCGTCTCTTTCTTTCTGCCCCGTCGAGAGAATCCTGGGCTCGCAGCCCTCACGGATACCGTCCAGAGAGAAGTAGTCGAACTGGTCGACGTAGGCTTTCCATACTTCGTTTCCGCTCATGTCCGTGCACTCCCATGCGGTTGCCAAACGTCCCAGAGCTCCCCAATCATCACAATAGGGCATAGGCGCGGAGAGCGTGAGCGCATAGACTGGGATCGTTGTCCGCCGCCCCTGATACCCCGTGACCTCGGTCGGCGAGATGCAAGCGGGCTATCTTTCGGGCGGACCATCAGGAGGGCGAGCAGTGCTGAACCCGACCTCGATCATGGCCGATCATCTCGGCGACTACCTCTCCAACCTCTATCTCCAGTATTTCTCCAACCGTAACCAGGAGTACGCGTCGTACCTCGGCGGCGCGGCGCGCCTAGTGCTGGAGCGCATCGGTAACAGCGACGCGCTCTATCACGATGTCGAGCACACCATGATGGTGACGTTGGTCGGCCAGCAGATCTTACGCGGGCGCTTGCTCTCCGAAGCGCTCACGCCGGAGGACTGGCTGCACTACACCTGTGCGCTGCTGATTCACGACATCGGCTACGTGCGTGGCGCCTGCAAAGCCGATGGCTCGACCGACGTGGTGATCGACGAAGAAGGGCGGCGAATGACACCGCCGCGCGGCGCTTCGGACGCCTTCCTGTCGCCCTATCATATCGAGCGCGGCAAGATCTATGCGCGGGAGCGGTTTCAGCACTCGCGCTTCATCGACGAGGAGCGCATCGTCCGCTCGATCGAGCTCACACGCTTTCCGGTGCCGAACGACGATGACCACCTGGAGACGCGCTCGGAAGCAGCGCTGGTCCGCGCCGCCGATTTGATCGGCCAGCTTGCCGACCCCTTCTACCACCGCAAGATCAACGCGCTGTACCACGAGTTTGTCGAAATCGGCGTCGCTCAAGAGCTTGGCTACGAAAGCCCAGCCGACCTTCTGCACAAGTATCCGGAGTTCTTCTGGGGCTGCGTGCAGCCCCACATCGAGCCGGCCCTGCGCTATCTAGAACTGACCACCGAAGGCAAGCAGTGGCTCGCCAGCCTCTACAACAACGTCTTCCAGGCAGAAAAGCGCTTCAGCCGCATCGGCCCCTTCCCAGGGGCGCCAGAGGAGACTTGATAGGACGGTCTGCCCACATGACTCTCGTGCCATGTGGGCCTGCCACCTATCGGCGCGTCTTTTCCTCCTCGTCTTTTGGCGGCTCCTCTTCACGCAGCGTATCGTCATCGCGCTCCGGCTCCTCGTCCGGTAGAGGTTGCGCCGACAGACGCTCGAAACCGGCTGCTGCTTCGAAGTCCTCGTGTCCGGCCTCCGGCGAGCCCTTGGGCGGATAGTCCAGCGTATCGTCGAGCTGTTCCAGCCGCTCCGGCGCAAAGCGCGGGAAAGGCAACTGGCCAGCGCGACGCCAAGCCCGCACCCGTTCGGCCACCCTGGCCTTGGCCTGGCTGTCGAGGCCGTCGTCCTTGCCCATGTAGACTGTGCGCGATGGGAAGGCGAATCCGCTTCCCGCCTCGGTCACCAAGTCATAGATGCGCAGAAGGACATCCTCCCGAATGGCGTGGAAATCGTTCCACTCACGTGTCTTGGCATAGACGCGAATGGTCACGTTGAGGGAGCTATCACCGTAACCCGAGAAGCGCACCCGCACGGTGTCACTGTTGATGCGCGGGTGGGCATGCAGCATCTCCCGAAGCTTGGCCATGATATAGCGAAGCTGGTCGGGCGCAGTCTCATAGCGCAGGCCGATCACCTCGCTGATCAGCATCTCATCACAGCGCGCCCAGTTCGTGATCTGCATGTCGGCGAACTGGGCGTTCGGGACCGAGACCAGCGTGCGGTCGAGACCTCGTAACTGCGTTGAACGGATACCGATGGCCTCGACCGTGCCGGTCTTGTCACCGAAGCTGCAGAAGTCGCCCACCCTGACGGGCTTGTCGATATAGAGAATGACGCCGCCGATCAGGTTTTCCAGTGTGGGCCGGATGGCGAGGGCGACGGCCAAACCGCCGATGCCGAGACCGGCCAGGATACTGAGGATAGGTAGGCCGAGTGCTTGGCCACCGTAGGCCAAGATAATCGTGACGCCGACCACCCCGATCGCGCCCGCGACGAGACGCAGCAGATTGGCATCGAGACCCTCGTCCGATATGCGCGGCGAGAGGATGATCCACTCGAAGAACAGCCTGCAGGCCAGCCAAAACAGCCAAGCAGCAGAGACATAGATCAGCACGATAACGACGGTGTCGACCACGCTGGAGAAACGGCCCGAGGTGTTGATCTGGAAATCGACAAAGGGGATCAGCACCGCAACCACGAGCAGGATGGAAAGCGGGCGAAGCAATCGCCAGGACAGGGCTCTGATGCGGTCTTCCGGCTCGTGGCGAGATAGCCTGCGGTGAAGCGCAGAGAGCAGTAGCGCCGCGAGTGCAGCGACCAGCGACGTCGCAATCACCTTCCAAATCGGTGTGTCCATCCACACGTCACGCAAGCGCGGTGGCATCGCTTGGACCACCGCGCTGGGCATCAATGGCCCGGTAAGCTGCGGCAGGGAGGCGCTCCAGCTGCGAATTGGCAGACTCGATTGCAAAGGCACGTCTGCGACGCCGCGATAGAAGCGCGGCGCAACGAGAACCGTGCGACCGTTGAAGAGAAACTCGCCGTCTCGCGCCCCGCCTTCGATGCGGGTGATCCGTAGAGGAGTCTTGGGTATGCGGTACTGCGCCAGGCCCTCATCCGCGAAGCCCTCAGCGTCCGGCACATCCCCTAGCGGCGGCAGTGCGATCCGGCCGAAGATGTCGAGTAGCAGCGCGACCGTGTCGTCACCGACTTCCCGGCGCGAGGCGCTGGCCACCGCTTCCAGATTGATCAGCGCGCGAAGCTGATCGAACAGTAAAGTGATCTGGTCGTGCCCTTCGCTCGACCGTGAGGCGTTGTAGTCGAGGACCGCCGCCTCCAGCTCATCGCGCAGGCGCAGGAAGGTGATGAGCGTATCGCGCGGGCTGTCGGTCCGCACCGGCCGGATGGGCGGACCTTGCTGTTCGGACGAGTCCTCGCCGAAGATCCTCGAGACATCTTGCGCCGCGGCACTGGGCGCGAGGAGCAGCATCACCACGAGGGACACGATGACGCTGCTGGACACAATGCGAAGGCAGGTCACGGCACGCTCCAAACGTCTTTTTTTCCTCTTCGCGCTGCCACCATAACTAGAGCGATGGCTTGGGCCTACCAGCCTCGACCACAGCGCCTCCCAGGCCGAGAGATATCCGGTCCGCCCGCCCTACTCGGTCTCAGGGAGAGCGAGCTCAAAGATCCAATAGTCTTCGTAGCCAGCACCTCGGGTGGTGGTGGTTCCGGCAACCACGAGCGCGCCATCCGCGCCGCTTTCGAGCGCCATAGGCTTGTCCCACTTGGCGCCACCAATAATGCGCTCCCAGACCACCTCACCGCCGGCATCGACGGCAATCAGCCAGGCGTCGGCACTGCCGGCACCCTGCGAGGAGGTTGCTGCGGCCACCACTGCGCCACCGGCGGGCCGCGGCGTGATAGCCCAAGCATTGTCACGCGCGAGGCCGCCAAGCACCCGTTCCCAGCGCACTGCGCCCTCTCGGTCCAAGCCGGCGAGCCAGACGTTATCTTGCAAGCTGTTGGGCACTCCCGTCACGCCGGCCACCACAAGGCTTCCGTCTGGGAGCGCGGCAACAGCCGTCGCGGCCTCGAAGGCACTGCGGTCGAATCGACGGCTCCAGAGTTCCCCACCGGCCTCGTCGAGACGCAGCACCCAGAGATCATAGCCGGACTCTCCACCCCAATAGCCGACGATGGCAAAACCGCCTTCTGGATGGGGGCTGGCATGGAAGGCACCGTCATCGCCTGGCCCGCCCACCACCCGCTCCCAAAGTACTTGGCCGGCCGCATCAAGCCGCAAGATCAAAGCATCCCGGTCGCCAGCACCGCGCGAGCCAGTGAAGCCACTCACAAGGAAGCCACCTGCTGGCGCGGCCGTGATGCCCCGTGCCCGCTCATTAGCGGCACCGCCCAGCACTCTTTCCCAGAGGAGATTGCCCCGGGCATCGAGCCGAAAGAGCCAGAGGTCACTCTCGCCGGCGCCCTGTGAACGCGTGTGCCCCGCCAGCGCAGCGCCACCGTCACGGGTCGATGCTACGGCAAAAACTTGGTCAGTGTCTGCGCCACCAAGGCGACGCTCCCACAGCGAACGCCCGTCACGGTCAAGGCGCAGTAGCCAGGCATCGAAACTCAGGCCGGGACCTTCCCGGCTGTTCCCGGCCAAGAGCCAGCCGCCGTCGGGCAGACGTGCCAATCCATAGGCGCGATCTTCGGCGGCTCCACCGAAGGTCCGGCCCCAGCGGCAAGGGCCCGCTGCAACGGCACAGTCCAGCGGCGCAATAGAGGACTTCGTCGATGGCGGAGCGGCAGATGGCTTTGCATCTTGGGCTGCCTGCGCCAGCCTTGCTGACTCGACCAACATCAAGCTCGCCGTCAGTAAACCCGTCAGCAAAAGGCATGCCTGGGAACGCCCCACGGAAGATCTCCAGTCCATACGAGACGAGCGAGGCAATAACCATTCAATACGGCGTCATTGTGCGCCTAGAGGGCAGGCTACATGGCGCAATTGCGCTCGGCTAGGACCTTAGGGCAAGACGGAGATCGCGACGCTCAGGGGCTGCGTGATCACTTGGCGGCAGACCGTAGGGTCCCACGCGGCAAAGAGCAGCGGCGGGAATGCGCTCGTTTAGGAGTTGGTCGGCTCCTCGAGACCGTCTGCCACGCCCGCGCTCCACACGGGCGAAAGCCGCAAGGCCGGAGGGCACACGGAAAGGCACCCTGTGGCGTGGGCGGCCTGGTCGAGTTGCCCAGCAATAGGCCAATACGGCTGCGAAAAGCAGGAGGGCAAGCTGGAGTGCGATGGTCATGGCTATCCGTCCTGGACCGCTCTTTGTCTGCGCACCGTTGGGAGCCGGAGCTGGGCCACCAAGAATGCGGCTGCCCCAATGCGCCTTATGCAGCATTTAGCGCAAAACTAAGAAGAACTGGTAAACGCAGAAGCCGCACCAGAAAGCGCCCAATTTGGACAAGCCAACCTCAAACGGCGCTCGACGAGGGTTTCGACTTAGAGGGGCAAGGGAGCGTGCAGAACGACCGGGGCTTTCCCAATTGTCGCTGGGTCATCCAAAGCCTTGATCGTGAAATCAGCCACGTCGGCACGGGAGATGAAGCCATTGCGCCACTCTGCCGGCTTGTTCAGCACCTTATAGCGACCGGTTCGGGGGCCGTTGGTCAGCACCACCGGCCGCACCAGCGTCCAGTCGCGATCGCTCTGCCGAATAAGCCGCTCCTGCACGGTCTTGTCGGCATAGGCGCGGCCGAGGAAGAACTGGAAAGGCAGGCGCTCGATGCGCCGCATATGCTGGGCGCTGTCGCCGGCCCCGAAGCCGGTAATGCTGACCAGCCGTTTGACTTCGGCTTTGGCCATGGCCGGCAGCAGCACACGTGTGGCCTCCGAGAAGAGGGTGACAGGACGGAAGGTCCTCTCCAGGCTGGGCGTGATCCCAAGTGCCTGGACTACGGCCGTCACGGCCTCCAGCGCCGCTTCTATGTCAGCCCGGTCCAATGCGTCCCCAGGCCACGTCTCGAGGTTCGTATGGGACAGCCGGATGCCGGATGCCCCTCGCGCGAAGGCTCGGACATGGTAGCCTTCCGCGAGCGCGCGCTTGACCACCTGCAGGCCGATGCCGCGGCTCGCGCCGATGACCAACAGACGTTTGCTATCCAAGTTTACCATGCCTTCGATGCCGATGCAGTGAGGGGAGATTGCGATCGCTGGGCGTTACGGGCAAGTGATGAAGGCGGATCAGGGGCCGCCACGACGTTACAAGGATCGGCGGAAAGTCGAGAGTGCCGTATCGCGCATACCGTAGGCGATACATCAAGGGCCGGCTGCGGAGGACGCGGCTCCCAAATGAAGATCTTCCGTCTTTTGGCCATTCCTGGAGCTTCGTTAGCTACCGCCCGGCGTGTCCGGACAGTCCGTACTTGGAACCAGCTGCAGGGTTGCCTAGTCTGGGGTCCTGATGATCGGCGGGCACCATGGGGACTCCTTCACAATCGCTGAATCTGGACTCGCAGACGAGCGAGACTCAAACGGAGGTTACTGAGTCCAAACCTCTTGATGTGTCGCTCGACGCACTGGTTGATGAGCGGGCGCAGCCGATCGCAGCCAGCAGCGCCGAGGCGGCGGCGCAGGCCCCTATCGAGTCCCAAGCTGAGACGGACGAAGCTCAAGAAAAGCTGGCGCTCGCCATGATCGCTGAGGGCAACCTGACCGGCGGTCTGGAACGTCTGGTCGCCCAGGCGGACGCCGCAACCCTCACCGCCGCTGCGCATTGGCGGCGTATTGGGCGCTTGGCGTTTTCAGCCGATCCAGCCTTGGCCAAGCAGGCCTACGAGAAGGTTCTCACCCTCGACCGCTCGGACGCCCGCGATGCGATCCACTTGGGCCACCTCTTGAAGCGCACGGGCGCTTTGCCCAAGGCCTTGGAGGTCCAAGAAGACGCGCTCTCGCTTGTCCCGGAAAGCGACACCCGTACGCGCTGTGCCTTGCTGATAGAAATCGGCGACCTGCAGCGGATGACGGGCGATCTCGCCGGGGCGCTCTCCTGCTACGGAACTGTCCGCGACATGGCGGGAAGCATGGCGGAGGCGATGCCCGACGACCCGAGCTTGCAGCGTGGACTCTCTCTCAGTCATGAGAAGATCGGTGACTTGCTGCAGGCGCGAGGCGATCTGCCCGGTGCCCGGGAAAGCTATAGCCGAGCCCTGGCGATACGCGAGCGCCTGACGACGAGGGACTCGACCAACACGGCTTGGCAGCGTGACCTTGCCGTCAGCCACCACAAGCTCGGCGAGCTGCGCCGGGTTCAAGGCGATCTCACTGGTGCGCTGCAGAATCACAATGCCGCCTTGAGCGCTTTCCAAGACCTGGCCCAGTCGGACGAGGCCAACGCCGGCTGGCAGCGTGACGTGGCGGCGAGCCAGATGAAGATCGGCGAGATGGAGATGGCGCAGGGCGATCTGGCCAGCGCGGAGAACCGCTTCACCTTGGCCCTGGCGGTGGCCGAGCGCCTGGCGGCGGATGCGCCGGACAATCCCACCCTGCAGCGCGACCTTTCGGGCAGCCACATCAAGATCGGCGATATCAAGATGACCCGAGGTGATCTTGCTGCAGCGGAGCAGTCCTACGCGACCGCGCTTGCAATCCGTACCCGTCAGGCTGAGGCGCAGCCGCAGGAGGGAACGCGGCAGCGTGACCTCTCCCTCTGTCTTGCGCGGATGGGCCAACTGCTGCTGGCTCGTGGCGATCTCGTGAATGCCCTCAAGCAATGCGCCGCGGCACTTGAGATCCGCGAGCGGCTCGTTGCACAAGAGCCAGGGAACCTGAGCCTCAAGGGTGACCTCGCTGCAGGCCTCGGCAGCCTCGGGAAGGTTATGAAAGCCATGGGCCGTCGGGAGGAAGCGCTCGGCATCCTTAAGAAGGGACGTGGGCTGGTTGCCCCGTTGGCCCAGGGCGGCGAGGCCACGCTCTGGCAGGACTATCTGACCAGCTTCGACGCCGAGATCTCGTCTCTGCAACAGTGAAGCGCCAAGGCGCTAACCCCAAGCTGATCGTTTCTAGCCGCAATGATTCATTGCATCAGAAGGATTTTATCATATATATTTCTGAAGAAAGGAAACTTTGATGCCTGTGACAGCTCAGGTCCAAGCCGGTTCGCGGGAAGCCGAGGTGGTGACCAAGGCAGCTGTCCGCGTGGCCGAGCGGCTCGATCTCTCCAACAAGGTCCTCGCCAAGGTGCTCGGCCTTTCGGAAGCCAGCGCGTCGCGCATGCGTCACGGCAGCTATAGCCTGCAGCCGGGTCAGAAGTCCTTCGAGTTGGCGGTGCTCTTCATCCGGCTCTATCGCTCGCTCGATGCCATTGTCGGCGGCGACGATGGCGTCGCCCGCGCTTGGCTGCGGAACCGCAACACAGTGCTCGACGCCAAACCGCTTGAGCGGATGCAGAGCATCGCAGGCCTGCTCAATGTCATCGACTACCTGGACGCCCGACGCGCTCTCGTCTAGCGCGCAGCGCCTGCGGGGCGATTGCTGGCGCTTCGTCGAAGCGCAGCACCGCGTCTCGACCCTGAAGCTGGTCGACGACCTGGAAGAGCAGGCGCTTCTCGAGGGCCTTGTCGAAGCGGCCAAGCCGCCTGTTCCTCAGGACTGCCGCCACCTGCACTACCTGCTTGCGACGCCCTTCCGCTACGGCGCGCCCTACCCCTTCGGTTCTCGCTTCCGCCGCAGCGGCTTTACTGAAGGAGTCTACTACGCCTCCGAGCGCATCGAGACTGCGGCCGCCGAGTTGGCCTTCCAGCGATTGCTCTTCTATGCCGAGTCGCCGGACACGCCGTGGCCCGCCAACCCCGGCGAGTACACCGCCTTTGCCGTGGGCTATGTCACCACACGCGGCTTGGACCTGACTCGACCGCCGCTCGACCGCGATGAAGCGCTTTGGTGTCAACGCAGCGACTACGAAGCTTGCCAGAGCCTGGCTGAAACGGCGCGGACAGGGGAGATCGAGATGCTTCGCTATCGCTCCGTGCGCGACCCCAGTGGTTACGCCAACTTGGCGCTGCTCACCTGCCGTGCCTTTACGGACAAGGCGCCGAAAGAACCGCAGACATGGCGCATCTACCTGCGTGCCAGCGGCATCCAGGCTCTCTGCGACTTCCCTCGCCAAGCCCTAGCCTTCGACCGCGAGACCTTCGCCGCCGACCCCCGCATCACCGGGATGGTTTGGGAGCGGTAGAACAGCTCCCGATCACCGCACTTTGCCGACGCGGAACAGGCAGTCCTTCACGTGGCCTGCTCTCATCAGAAAAGTCCTCGCTATCGAACAATGCTTTACCGCGCACGTCTGCGGGTACGGCGACGTCCGGCGACACAAAGGCCGGCTAGGCCGAGTGCGAAGAGAGAAAGGCTGCCGGGTTCGGGCAGGCTTTGCAGCGCCGGGTCGCCGGCACTGGGGATACCAGCGATCGGACCAAACGTGCCGCCAGCACCACCGGGCCCGCTCGCGGCGTCGCCACCGGAATCGCCATCACTTGAACCGCCGCCGCCAGAGCCGCCGCCAGAGCCACCGCCGGAGCCGCCACCCGCCCCAACCCTCGGGCCGCCGCCGGCACCGCCACTTGCGGGGAACAGCCGGCCGGGGATGCCGCCGGGGCCAAACGAGGGCCCGCCAACGTCGAAGAGCGGTGGAAAGCCGAGCGGCCCCTCGGCCGGATCAGCCACCGGGCTGGTCACGCCATCCGTTCCCGGCCAATCGCCGGCACCCGGTTCGATGGCCAGCAACCTGCCGGCGAACGCGTCATCGCTATCGGAGCCGCCGATCGAGCCGAACGCCAGATCCCGCCGACCGTCCCGCCCATAGCGTTCGAGCGCTGCTCCAAAGCCCCCGCTACGAGGGGCCGCGGAAGCAAGCGTGACGAGCTGATCGGTCGGCTCATCGGCACCATACAGTGTGCCCTTCGGATCGAAGGCCAGCCCGGTCACACCTTCGAAATCGAGCGCCCTCACGGCGCGCGCCGCACCACTGTCGCGATCGATCACGACGAGCTGACGGCTGGCGAAGTCGACGCCGAAAAGGCGGCCATCCGGGGCAAAGGCGAGATCCTCCACGGCGGCGAAACCAAGCGGGCCGACGGCGCGCCCGGCGCCACTCTCGCGATCGATGGCGATAAGCTGGCCCCCGGCAAGATCGACGCCGTAGAGGAGACCTTCCGGGGAGAAGGCCAGTCCTCCCACACGCGCAAAGCCGAGTGGCCCGACAGTGCGTTCCACTCCACTCTCGCGATCGATGGCGACGAGCTGGCCGCCCTTGGCATCGGCACCGAACAGGGTGCCGTCTTGCGCAAAGGCAAGTCCCCTCACATCCCCTGTGCCGAGCGGCCCGACCGCACGCCCGGCGCCGCTTTCGGTGTCAATGACGATGAGCTGCCGGCTGCCGGAGTCGACTCCGAAGAGCGTGCCACCGGCATCGAAGGCGAGACCTCTCACACCCTCAAAGCCGAGCGGACCAACGGCGCTGCTGGCTGCGGCCTGGGCGCCAGGCGCACGGAGCGGTTCCGTTAGCAGCGGGCCAAACGGCGTCGCCTGTGCGACGGCAACGCCCAGCACCAGTGAGACGAACGCGCCGCTCAGCACTCTGTGTAACAGGACAAACCGTGCCATCTTGCGTTTCTTCCAATACGCGCAACACACAAAGAGCAAACACCAAACCGCCACCGCCCGTTTTGGACGGCCTACGACTCGTAGATCAGATCGCCAAAAGCGATAAACGAAGTCCCGATCGTTGGTTGAACGGTGCGATGAACTCGTCGAATGCGACGAGACACCCCCTTTTGACCGTCTAACCTGCCTGAAAAGCGCGCTCACTTAGGGCCCACGACAGCGCGCTGCCAAGCAGGGCAGTCTATACAACTCCCGAACGGCAACCTTCAATAGGGCGGGCTGTGACAACTGCACTTGTCGGACGCTTGCAGCCCTCGACCGTTAGATGCATCGATGCTGGATATGGCAGCGACACGCCGGCCATCATCGCTCCGCGCCAAGCTGCATTATGGCTCTGGCTCACGGTCGTGGAGAGAAGTGAAGTTGGAGGAAGTACTGTATGACCCGCATCGCCGTGGCTGGGTTTCAGCACGAGACCAACACCTTCGGGGCAACGAAGGCGGGCTACACCGAGTTTGTCGAAGCCGATGCCTGGCCGGGCCTTTTAAAAGGCAAAGCGGTGCTGGAAGGCACGGCGGGGCACAACTTGCCTATGGGCGGCTTCGTCGAAGCGGCATCCGCTGATCAAGGCATCGAGCTGGTGCCGCTCCTTTGGTGCGCGGCGGAGCCTTCCGCCCACGTCACCAATGACGCCTTTGACCGCATCTCCGGGATGATCCTCGATGGGCTCAGGTCCGCCGGCCCGCTGGATGGGCTCTACCTCGACCTTCACGGTGCCATGGTCACCGAAAGCCATGAGGACGGCGAGGGCGAGCTGCTCGCGCGCATCCGGCGCGTGGTTGGCCCCGATCTGCCCATCGCCATCAGCCTCGACTTCCACGCCAACCTGACTGAGGCGTTCGTCGACCACACCTCAGCCCTCACCATCTTCCGCAGCTATCCGCACATCGACATGGCCGCGACGGGAACCCGTTCCTTCAGGCTGCTTCAACGCCTGTTGTCCGGTGAGGCGCTCCATACCGCTTTCCGCCAGGCACCTTTCCTGGTGCCGCTCACCGCGCAGTACACCGGCGCCGAACCATGCGCTGGACTCTTTCGCTTGCTGGAGAAGCCGTCGGCCGGCGTCATCTCTGCTGACATCGCCATGGGCTTCCCCGCCGCCGACATCTTCGATGCCGGCCCCTCTGTGGTTGCCTACGGCGAAAGCCCGGCCGCTGCAGAGGCGGAGGCCGATCGTCTAATGGACGCCCTCGAAGCCGCCGAGGCCGCCTTTGACCCGCAGCTCGTGCCCGCTCAAGAAGCGGTTCAGAAAGCCATGGCTTTCAATGGCGGGAAGCCGGTGGTCCTTGCCGACGTGCAGGACAATCCAGGGGCTGGCGCCACTTCAGACACCACAGGCCTGCTCGCTGCCCTCATCAGAGGAAATGCGCAAGGTGCGCTGCTGGGCATGCTCGACGATCACGCGGTGGCGGAAAGGGCCCACGCCGTCGGCCTCAACGGTACTTTCGAAACCGAGCTCGGCGGCAGGTCGGGGCTGCCTGGTCTCGGCCCCTTTGAAGGCCGCTTTCAAGTGGAGGCCCTAAGCAACGGACACTTTCCCTTCACCGGAGACATGTACCACGGCAGCATCGCCGAGATCGGGCCCACGGCTTTGCTGCGGGTCTTGGACGTGGAGGCGGATGTCCGTGTCGCCATCGGCTCGAAGCGCTGTCAGTGCCTGGACCAAGCTGTCTTCAGCCACCTGGGCATCGACCCGGCAAAGCAACGCATCCTCGCGGTCAAGAGCACGGTGCACTTCCGCGCCGACTTCGAACCCATCGCCGGGCGCATCCTCTATGCCGAGGCACCTGGCGCCAATCCCTGTCGGCTGGAGACTGTGGACTACAAGCGTTTGAGGCCAGGGGTTCGTCGCTAAGAGGGGTCGTTCCCGGCTATTCGGTGACGCTTGGCTCTGGCGTCTCCGGCTCGACGCCCCGCTCGACCGCATCGATGCGAACCAGGGCCCTGACCTCTATCTGCCCGTGGGGCACCGTTCGAATGCCAAAGAAGGCATCGTCCTTCTCGAAGCAGAACGCTTCGCCGGGATGGTGAATGAGCTCGCGCCGTGGAATGTGGAAGAGGGTTACGCGGTCTTCGCCATGCAGCACGACAATGGGCCAGATGCCTTCCCGGAGATGATTCTCGTAGTCGATCTCTCGCCAGCGAAGGCCGCTGCCTTCCAGCAGCTCGGGCATAACGCGATTGGGATCA
Organism: Rhodospirillales bacterium; assembly: GCA_965247175.1. Taxonomy (GTDB): domain Bacteria; phylum Pseudomonadota; class Alphaproteobacteria; order Kiloniellales; family DSM-21159; genus JANQMX01. The sequence goes on along the minus strand of OZ252006.1, from coordinate 4,670,100 downwards.
TCGTATTCAAGCAAGGCGCAAGCCCTCACCCAACCCTGTCCGACGATTTGGGAGAGATCGAAGACCTCCTTCTCCGCGCCGAGATCAAGGAGGCGGCTGGCCATCTCCTTGTCCACCTCCGGGAGGAAAGCCCCGCGGTCCTTCAGATGATACTCAAAAAAGAAAAAGACGATGAGCGCAAGGCACGCCGCCAGCGCCGCTCCGACAAGCCGCAGAAAGACCTTCATGACCTTGCCTTGATGCTTCGCTGGCTCACGTTCACTCAACCGCCTGCCGCCATACCGGCCAATTGCGACCATGAGATGGTACGTAGTCAATGGGTTTGACACCCAGATGAGATGATCGGCGGCATTGGCCGGAACACTTGTAGTAACGGGACCTTTGCGCAATTGTGGAGGGATCCCCACGGAATTCGCACCCGTGATGAAGGAGCCCGGCAAGAGGCTCTCAATAGGGAGATCGGGAAACATGCGAAAAACAATCTGCCTTCTCCTTTGCCTACCCCTGCTCATGCTGGGGTGCGGCGAGGAAGAGAAGGCTGTGAAGAAAAACTTGGACGGCGGGCAGCTGCGAACGCAGGCGACGGCGCTAGCGGAGGCTTGGCTGATCCACGCGCCAAGTGAGAACGGCTTCTTCAAAACGCGATTCAACGCTCGTTGGGAGCCCTTACCGGGCAACAACAAGGTGTCGCTGGTTTCGCAGAGCCGCATGATCTATGTGCTCGCCGCAGGCTATGACCTGACAGGCGACCCACGCTACCTCGCCGCGGCGCGGGCCGGCGCGAACTTCATGCTGGAGTCGATGCGCAATAGGGAGACAGGCGGCTGGTACCGCGCCGTCGATGCGGAGGGCCGGCCTGTCGAGCGCGGCGTCCACCCCTATGGCTATTCCTTTGTTGTCTTTGGTCTGGCGCACGCCTATCGCGTGACTGGGGACCGCGCTTTTCTCTCGGCAGCCATCGACACCTGGCGAAGCGGCGTGTGGCCAGGGTTGGAAGAGGCGCGACAATCGAACGACCAGCCGGTCTCAGCGCGGGCCGTCTCTTTGCCCCAAGGCGCGATTTGGCCGCAGACCCCGTACAGGCACCTCTTCGAGGCACTGCTGGCTCTGCACGAGGCGAGCGAAATCCCAGAGGTTTGGTCGGATATAGAAGCCATGGCGGCCTTCATTGACGAGAGGCTGATTCAACCCTGTGGCTGCCTTCCGGAACTCTATGATGCAGAGACGTTTACGCCGCTCAATGATGAGGACGGCGGACAGGTGATCATCGGCCATCAAGTCGAGTGGGCCATCCTGCTCCGGCAAGCCGTCGACAGAGGCCTTGATCAGCGCTACGCGGCGCGGGCCGAAGGAATGCTGGACTTTGCTCTGGCCTATGGCGTTGACCCCGACAGCGGTGCTCTCCACGGTCAGAGCGATCAGCGCGGTGCTATTCGGAATTCAGCCCGCTGGTGGTGGGCGCAGGCGGAGCTGATGCGGGCGACAGCCATGTTCGCCACTCGCGAGGGACGCGTCGATCTCTGGCCGGTCCATCAGGCGGCATCGGACTATGCTCTCATCCACCATGTTGACCCGGTCCACGGCGGCTGGACGCACGAGAGCTTCATCGAGTCCGGCAAAGGGCTAGCTGCCTTGGAGAAGGTTATCGGCTACCACGCCATGGCCTATTACCTTGAGGCGCTTTCCCACGTGCCTGACCGCTGAGACGGTAAATCCCGGGTCGCCCCAGTCCCCAAGCCATAGCAACCGGGAGAACCAAGCGGGCCCTTCCCTCCCGAGATGAAGACTCCGAGCAGAGCTAACCCGCGTCCTCCTGCTTCAGGCTGCGACGATCATCTCGCGCGATACCGTGGTTGTTGCCGCCGCCAAATTGACGCCCCGTTGGCGCGCCTTTGACGAAGCTATCGCGCGGGACGCCTAGCCTCGTCTCTGTTCTGGAGCGGCGGATCCACCGTCGCTTCTCAGTGGATGGAGACGACGATGAGCTTCTTCGACATCAGCCGGGCAGGCGCGGTCCACAATGCATTGGAGGCCGCGAAGGAAAGCCGCTCTCGAGACCCGCGAACCCGTTACGCTGATCTGCGCCAGCAGAACCTTCCAGGTAGCTCGACATCTTCTGCCAAGCGTCCACGGTGGCGAGCAAAGATCGCACAGGTTCGATCTCTGCTGTTTTGATAGTGGCGCTCACCGACAGTCCCTGAGCGTGCGTTGTTTGAGTGGTCACAGCGGGCTCTTGCCTTTGGGACGCTCGGCCAAGCCGGGCCGCTGCCGGGAGACCCCGCGCCCTGGCCTTCAACTCGATCTGTGACACGAATGAGACAAATACGCAGCGTCTTGCCAGCGGCGCGTGGCCGGGCGTGAATTCTACACCACCGCGGTTGAGCCCCGCGTCTTCGGGGCTCAGACTGATCGCTTACCGACAGACAGCCGTGGGCAGACCCTGGGGGGACCGGGCGAATGGCGGTATCTCAGGTCGATACTGGTGACGAGCTGGAGCAACAGACGAAGCTCCAGACCGTGAGCGAAGGCGCGCACGAGAAGGCTGAGCGTGCGGCCTGGCAGCGCACGCTGCTGCCGCTCATGGCGACAATTCTCGTCCTGGCGGCGCTCTTCTTCGCTGTCATGAGCGTCTTTGAGCTGCGCGCGTTCTACGACGAGGTTGCGCATGAGCCTCTCGATCTTGCGATGCACTTCAGCGAGCTGGAACAAGGTGCGCCGGCGGATGCCGTGAACCATCCCGACTACGTTCGCTTCAAGGTGCTGGCGCTGCTCGAGGCCGAGGCGCTGCAGCGCCGCTATCACCAGGCCAACGCCACCATGCTGGGGCGTATCTGGACGCGGCAGCTCGGCTTTATCACCGGCATGCTCATCGCCCTGGTCGGCGCCGCCTTCATCCTTGGGCGGCTGCAGGAAGCGCCCACCACCTTCGAGCTTGCCTCAGACCAGCTCAAAGGCGCGCTCGCCACTTCCTCGCCCGGCATTGTCCTTGCCGTGCTGGGCACGGCGCTGATGGCGCTCACCATCTGGATTCCCTTCGGCGTGGAAACCCGCGACATCAACACCTACCTCGAGGCCCCACCGCAAATCACTGCCCCGGCACCCGCCAACGTCATGCCGACGGAGATTACCGGCGCGGGCCAGCGCACGACACCCGATGCAGAAGAGCGGAGACTCTTCGGCGCACCCGCGGGCAGCCCGCCCGCACCGCCAAGCGAAGGAGGCGTAGAATGACCCGTTCCCTGCACGCGGTCGCCTGTGCGGCCGCGCTTTGGTGCCTTGCCGTCACAGCCACCCAGGCGGAGAGCCTCTACGACCGCGGCCGCGCCGCCTGGAGCGCCGGCGACTATCCCGGCGCTCTGACCGCCTTGCTCACCTTCCGGCAGGAGCCCTACGGCCGCCGGCCGGACGTCGACTACATGCTCGGCACCAGCGGCTGCCGCGTCGCCGAGCGCGTGACCTGGGGCCGCGATGTGCTCGATTGGATGCTCTACGCCTACGCTCTCACCTACCAGAGCCGCGTCCATGTCTCGCGAGAGCGCGACCGCTGCCGCGACGTCGAGCTCGCGCGCCTGGACGGCGATCTGACTCAGATCGTCGAAGAGCGCGCCGCCGGCATGACCGGCTTCGGCAAGACCTTCTATTGGGCCGCGCGCGAAGAGCAGCCCGTCGCCTCCTACCCCATCCGCCGCAAGCGGGAGATGGCCAAGGAGGAATTGCTGGCCCGCCGCATCCCGGTTGGCGAGGAAGCGGCCGCAGTCGCGCTGGCCCGCAGCCTCTCACCCGACGGCCGCGCCCTTGTGCACGAGCACTTCCTGTTGGTCAGCGAGGCCGGCCACGAGCCGAGCGACCTCAGGGCCATCGGCCGCACCTTGAACCGCTACATCGGCTTCCTGGAAGCGTCTTACGGCATGGTCCCGCCGGCCCACTATCTCGCGGTCTACTTGGTGAAAAGCCACTACGACGTCAGCGAGATGGCCGAGCGCATGCACGGCCTCGATGTCAGCCGCGCCACGGTCGGATATGCCTTCGTCGACGACGCCAGCGTGGTCGCCGCGGTGCCCGAGCAGGCGGCTGGCACGGTGCTGCACGAGCTCTTCCACCTTCTGGTGCGCGAGCGCTTCGGCGACGTGCCCCAGTGGCTCGATGAGGGTATGGCCGCACTCTACGAGGTCTCCGGCCGCAACGGCGACCGCTACTTCGGCCTGCCCAATTGGCGCGGCCGGGTGCTGGACGAGCTGTGGGACGTGCGTCCAGATATCGGCACGCTCATTCGCACCGAGTGGTTTCTTTTCGACGATCCGGAACAGGCCCGGTCCTTGGGAGAGGACGGCCAGCCGGCCAACATCTTCCTCTCTGTCTTGGAAGGTAAGCGTCAGGCAGCGACCATGGCTACGGCCCGCTATTTCGCACTCTATCTCGAGCAGCGCGGCGAGCTGGCGCCGGTCTTCAAGGCCATGCGCGACCAGGGCTTCTCAACGCTAGAGGGCGACGCCCGCGACCATGCAGTGGGTTTGGTGGAGGCGACCCTGGGCCGCGATGCCGCCACGCTCGATGCCGAGTTCGCCGACTGGTTCCTCTCTGGCCAGGCGCAAAGGCCGCGCGACGGCCTGACCCCGGTGGCCTACGGCGCGCCGCTCTACGACGCCACCGCTGACGTCAATGTGCGCACCGGCCCCAGCACGGCCTACAGCAAGATCACTTTGCTGCGCCGCGGCACTCAGGTCGCCGTCTTCGACGAGCAGGACGGCTGGTACGAGCTGCGGCTCGCCGACGGCACCGTCGCGTTCGTCTCCGCCGACTATCTGGCGCAGAGCGGCAAGCCGGAGTGAGGCGTGGAGCTCAGGCGGAGAAGGCACACTGCGCCCGAGATGCCAAGAAAACCCCGTGCGCCTTGATCATTCAGTCGTAGTACTCGGACCGCTTTTTGCGTTCTTCGGCTGCCCGCTTCTCGGCCTCCTCCTGGCGTTTCTGCTGCGCCTCGATGATCTGGGGCGCGTAATCGCACTTCTTTTGGATGGCGGCGGTCTCCAGCGCCTCTTGCTCGCCCTTCAAGCGGCCAAGTTCGTCGGAATGATCACTGCCGGCCAGGAAGAAGAGCGCCGGCCAGAAGAGCACCACGCCGACACCGGTCGCAACCGCATCGCGGGTGGCGGCGTCCTCCTGGTCGCCCGTTACTGTAGCAACCTCCCGATTGATACGGCTCATCTCCATTGAGATCTGATCGCAATCATACTGAGCATAGGTCATGGGGGAGACGTACTGCGCCTCCACATCGTCGGGGTCGCTGGCGCAGTTGGCCAGCGCCAGACAAGCGCCCGACAACAGCAAAACACCTTTCCACATCGTCCCGTCTCCTCGTCGCTTAAGCCCAAAGATCGTAGGGGCACCACAGCGCGAGAAGCCCTACACGCTAAAGTGTAAAAGCCTAGTGTATGGGGGGGTTAGTTTGTGGATCGGTTTGGGTGCGGCGCACGCAGCCCCAAAGACCGTCATCCCGGCCGCGACAGCGAGCCCGGATCCACTCATCGGCCTGCGCCTAGCGCTAGATCATCTGCATCCAACCGATGCATTGACACCCCTCCGACCCTAAGGAACGGGCCGGAGTGACAAGAGGCGCGGGATGGAACAGTGCAGCATCGGAGGCGTCCAAGAAGCGGGCCGGTTCCGCGCAGCACCGAGCGTGCCAGAGAAGTCTCTCTTACGCCGGCTGCGCGACGACCGATCCGGCTGTTCCCTTCTCGGGCCCCGCGGGGGCGGTCATGGGGTAGTCGGCCCGGAGGCTCCACTTCTCGCGGTAGGCCTCGGGCGTCAGGCCGTGGGCGCTCTTGAGGTGGCGGTGCAGGCTCTTGAAGCGCTTGCCGCAATCCAGGCAAACGAGATAGCCCTCTCCTACCGACTCCGCCGGCGGCACCGCCGGGCTCTCGGCGCCGAAGCCGTGCGGGTGCTCGACCGCCTCGGCCCGCTCGGCCGCGCGGGTCAGCTCGTCCAGGCGCTTCTGCGCCTTGGTGCAGAGGGCGTGGCCCTCCTTGGTCACCCAGACGCCGGCCCGGGCAGCGGCCAGCCCGGCTTTGAGCGCTAAGCGCTTGGCGTTTCGATAGAACTTTCCTTGCATCATCTGTCCTTTCCGCACCTCGCTTCCGAGCGTGCTTTGCGTTCGGCGCCTTCCTGAGAAGCACGCCTTATGTCCTACTGTGACATTTAGGACACAGCTCGCCCCGCGCAAGTGGGACCGAGCTCAGTGTCAGGTGTTGACGCGAATTCTGCGGCCATCCCCTAAACCAAGCTTGGATCCCAGTCGACGGTCATGGGAGTGTCATCCCGGCCCCACCCTGCCATTTGGGCTTCCTGGGCACGTTGGGAGAGCACCGGCTCGGCGAAGGTGAGGGCGAGGGCGTCGCCGCCGTCGGGGGAGAGGCCGAGGCGGGCGCGGATCTTCTCTTTGGCCTCCAGCACCAGTTGATCGTTGGAGTTGAGCTTGAAGCCGGGAGCGACGATGTGGGTCATCAGCTCGTCCTCGTCGGGGATGTCGGCGCCGCCCGGGTCGGCCAGCCAATCGCGCAGGGCGCCCCAGATCTCGGCCCGCTTGTTGGCGTAGTCACGCGACCCGGCCCCGCCGAAGCCGCCGCCGGTTCCGCCTGTCCCCGCTGCGCCCATGCCGCCGAGGCCAGCATCGAGGCTGGCCCTGGCGCCGAACTGCACCGGCGTCAGCACGCCGCCGTAGCCGCGCTCAACCAAGCGGTCGTGCACACCCGAGCCGTAGCCGCCGCCCACATCGATGAAGACGCGGTCGGGCTTCAGCCGCTCGATGATGCGGGCCAGCGTCCCGGCGATCTCCATGCTGTCGCTGCTGTCCATCCGCTCGTTCAAATGCCGCCCGGCCACGCGGCCCTTGCGGCTGATCATCCAGGTGCGGTCGCCGCCGCCCAATGCCACGTCGACGCCGATCACCAGCGGCGCGTAGGGGTCGACCTCGAGGCTGGCACGCCGCGCAGCCAGCACCGTCTCCGGCCTAATGAAGCTGCCCTCGCCCGAGACCTGAAAGGCCTCCTCCACCGTGGCCGGATACTCCTGGCGGAAGAGCCAGCAGGGCCGCTCCGGGTCCTCGCCGCGGGCGGCGGCCAGCTCGCGGTTCTTGGCGTGGGCCCAGCGCAGCTGCGGGCGGGAGAGGCCGTGCAGCTCGCCGTAGCGGTGCCAGGCCTCGGGCGGCTTCCAGCCCGCCGGCACGACCTGGCGATAGGCCTCATGCGCGAACCAGGGCAGGAAGCAGAGGCGGTAGTCGCTCTCCCCCTTCATGGCCTTCATGCAGAGGGCATAGAAGAGGCCACCGAGGCCGTTGGCGGTGGACTCCAGTACCACCTCGGTGCCCGGCTGGGCTGGCACGGCCTGCAGCGCGCCGGAGGCATGCTCCTCCGCCCGCTGCCAGAAGGCGACCTCGCTGCCGTGAAAGAGCTGGATGGTCTCCGCCCGGCCGACGCCTGCCGCCTTGGCGGTGCCGACCTTGTAGCCGGAGTCGAGGCGGCCGAAGGTCAGCTCTTTTGCGTTCGCCGCCTTGATCTGCGGGCAGACGGGGCTGGGCAGGTTGTCGTGGAAGCGCTTGGCCATCTCGAAGAGCGCGGCGGTCGCCTGGTCCCGGTGGGTCAGGATGAATGCACGCAGGCCCTTGGCGTGGGTCACCTGGTGGAAGAAGCGTGCGCCGACGTAGGTGCTCACCCCCATCTGCCGGCCCTTGGGCACCAGGGCGCGGACCCGGCCGGTCTCGGCCTTCTGCTTCTCCAGCGCTTCGTGCAGGCGGCGTTGCGGCGCGTTGAAGGTGAGCGGCTCGATGCGCCCGGCCTTGGTGCGGATCTTCAGGCAGGCCTCGGCATAGTGGACCAGGTCGTTCTTGAGCCGCTGGCGGATGGTCCGCTCGCGTTTGGTTAGGGGGAGCGTCAAGCTTGGAGCCTCTTTCTCTCGTTCGTCGCTTCAGGCGCAGGCTGTCATCCCGGACGCGACAGCGAGCCGGGATCCATGGATGGGCTGGGCACGAAACTTGGACTTCTGGCGCAGGCCGATGGATGGACCCCGGCTCGCGGTCCTCGCTTACGCTCGGTCCTTGGCCGGGGTGACAGTCAGTGATGGGTGCGGCTAGTAGCGCCCGACGGCACGACCCGAGCCAGCGAGACCCAGCCTCGCGATTTGATCCATTGTGGAATTCGGGCAGGGCTGCAGTCTGAACGGCTCCGTCCAACCTGCGCCGGTCTCGGATAAATGGACGTGGGGCTGACAATCACGAGGTCACGCCAGCGGTGATCGAGCTTTGGATTCCCATCACGGTCTTTGCCGCCTTCATGCAGAACCTGCGCTCGGCTCTGCAGAAGTACCTCAAGGGACGGCTCTCGACGGGCGGCGCCAGCTACGTGCGCTTTCTCTACGCTTGCCCCTTTGCCCTGGCCTACCTCTTCACGCTGCATGAGGTCGGCGGCTATCCGCTGCCTGCGGCCAACGGGCTCTTTCTGCTCTACTGCCTGCTTGGCGGTCTCAGCCAGATCCTCTTCACCTTCCTGCTGATCCACTTGTTTTCCTTCCGCAACTTCGCGGTGGGCACGACCTATTCGAAGACCGAAGTCATCCAGGTGGCGTTGCTTGGTTTCATCCTGCTCGGCGACACCATCAGCGTCGTTGGCATCTTCGCCATCGGCGTCGGCATGATCGGCATCCTGGCGCTGTCCGTCGCCCATCAGGGCGTCAGCTGGAAGAGCCTCGCCTCCGGCCTGTTCGAGAAGACGACCGCGATCGGCCTCTTGTGCGGCACCTTTCTTGGCGCTTCGTCGGTGTTTTACAGAGGCGCCGCCCTGGCGCTCGGCGACGATGACGTCGTCATGCGCGCCGCCTTTACGCTGGCGGTGGCCCTGGTCATGCAGACGGTGATCATGGGGGCCTACCTGCTGCTGCGCGAGCCCGGCCAGATGACCGCGATCTTCCGCCACTGGCGGCCGGCCCTGGCCGTGGGCGTCTCCGGCTTTCTGGCTTCGGTCGCCTGGTTCACGGCCCTTACCCTGCAGAATGCCGCCTATGTCCGCGCGGTGGGCCAGATCGAACTGGTCTTCACCTTCATCGCCTCGGTCCTATTCTTCAAGGAGAAGACCAGCCCCCTGGAGCTCTTTGGAATTGCCCTGATTCTAGCGGCGATCCTGGTCCTGATCCTGGCGGGATGATTATGTTCTGGCGCGCCAGCGCTTTTATCGGCCAGCGACAGAGTCCGGATGAGCCGGCTCGGTCTGCCCCGCAAACCACCCTCGCACCAAACGCCCCGCATCGCGGAAGGGGATGGCGTAGAGCCGCCAGCAGCTCGTGAGCCCTTCGGCCTCGCCCGGCGGCACGCCGAACTCCACGTCGCGGTTATCCTCGGGCATGCAGTAGGTGCCGAAGATCACGTCCCACACCGGGAAGACGAAAGCGAAGTTCTTGTCGATGTGCTCCGGGTGGCGGCTGTGGTGGACGTGGTGATGCGCCGGCGAGGGAAAGACCATGGACCAGCGCCCAGGCCAGCGCAGCCAGATGTGCGAGTGGCGCAGGTTGTAGGCGACCAGGTTGAAGAAGAAGTAGATCAAAGGCACTCCGAGAAGTGCCGGCAAGTCCGGCAGATAGCCGAAGAGCTCCACCGTCACGCCCCACATGGCGCCGTAGGCCAGACCGACCGTGACCTTGTACGCAAAGTTGTCGACCGGATGCTCCCGGAAGTTCGAGAGCGGATGCATCACTTCGGCCGAGTGGTGCACCTTGTGGAACTGCCAGAGCAGCGGGATCTTATGCTGCGCGTAGTGCGTTGCATAGTTGATCAGGTCGATCACACCGATGACGGCGAACATATAGGCCGCTGCCGCCAGAATGCCGAAGCCAGTTCCTTCCGGCAGCGCGGCCCCCAGTGCACCCTCGCCAAAGCTGTCGTGTGCGTCCAAGAGGCTGCGCCCGCCGGTGGTCCAGCCGAAGGCCAGCTCGGAGGCCCAGACCACCAGGCCGATCATCAGGAAGTGACCGATCAGCTGGTGAAAGAAGAAGTAGCGCAAATCCAGCCAGGCCGAAGGATGGCGCCACACCCGCTTGGGAAAGAGAAAGCCGAGGAAGTTGCGCTCCTCCGCCACCGTCTCGCCCATGACGCTGAAGCACCCGGCCGCGTTCGCCTGCTTGGCATGGCGATAGATGAGATAGGCGACCAGCGCCGAGGTCGCGAGATAGAGCGCGAAGAACCGGCTTTCCGGATTGAAGGGATGGTAGAGCAGGCGAACGACATCGCGCAGCACCGTATCGAAAAGACTGATGATCAAGTCCATGCCATGCTCGCTGAGACCAGCCCTCCGCCACACCGGGAGTTCCCGGAGCCCCGAGCCTAGCTCACCCGGCTTGAGAGAGCGTGATCGGACATGGTTGACGGAGCACTACCAAGCGCGCGTGACAGGCATGCTCGGGATTGCTCTAGTCATGCCCCCTCAGACCGCGCAGACTCGCCCGCCATGACCCACCTGACCATCGAGCCCCTGCACCCCGATTTCGGCGCTAGCGTGCGCGGCGTATCGCTCTCCGGCGATCTCTCGGAAAGCGAGCTGGCTGCCATTCGGGAGGCCGTCGACACCTACTCCCTGCTCTGCTTCCCGGAGCAGGACATGACCGACGAGAAGCACCTCGCCTTCACCCGCCGGCTCGGCGAGCCTGAGGCCGAGCACGTCGCCTTCGGCACGAGCGGCAGCGTCACTTACTTCGGCACCATCGGCAATGTGGCCGACGACGGGACCAAGCGTGACAACGCTCACGCCAACACGCGTTATCAGACCGGCAACCAGCTCTGGCACTCGGACTCCTCCTTCCGCGAAGTGCCTTCCTATGTCTCCATCCTGCACGCCTACGAGGTTCCGGGCGAAGGTGGCGAGACGGCCTTCGCCAGCATGCGGGTGAGTTACGAGCGACTGCCCGAGGAGCTGCGCGAAGCCATCCAGCCGCTCTCGGCGGTGCACGACTACGTCTTCTCGCGCAGTCCTATTGCCCCGGTCGATCCGAACCATGCGGCCTCATTGCCGCCGGTGCTGCACCCTCTGGTGCGGACCAACCCGGGCAACGGCAAGAAGAACACCTACGTCGGCTCCCATGCCCGCTCCGTTCCGGGATGGTCCGGGATGGAAAGTCGCCGTCTGCTCGACGATCTCCTCACCCGCGCGACTGAGCCCGAGACCGTCTACGCCCACCCCTGGCGGACCGGCGACACGGTGATCTGGGACAACCGCTGCATGTTGCACCGGGGGACCGGGTACGACGCCGACCGCTGGCGCCGCCGCCTGCGGCAGACCCGCGTGGTCGGCGAGCATCGGGGTGTGCTTCTAGGGTGAGTTTTTTGCTCGGCGCACCGTCGACCGAAGCGCCCAAGAATTGCGCCTCACCAGTCGCGCGCAAGCGCTATCCAGGTTTCGTCCGCGGTGAACTGGAAGCCATGGTCCTTGCCGGTCTCGATCGCGCGTTCCTCGAAGCGAACCGTCTCTTCGGTCAGCGCGGGATAGTCGTTGCAGGGCCCAGCGACCTGGTCCGAGGTGTCGTAGATGGAGAGGACCTGGCCTGACATCTTTGGCGCAGGGCCACTGGCCAAGCGCCTGCCATGGCATCCGCCGACCAAGACCCATCGCAGCGCCGGCTCGGCAATCTGCTCGCTTGCAAGCTGGGCAATGAAGGCGCCCTTGGACGCGCCGATGACCTTGATGTCAGACGCCTCCTGGCCAGCGTCCATGAGCGACTCGATCAGCTCCACCAGCTCCAGCGCCTCTGCGTGCGGCTGGGCGTTGGGGTCACGCTCAGGCGCGATGACTTTTGCGCCTTGCCCCAAAGCTCCTCGGATACCGTCGAAGTCGTATACGCCGAAACGCTGATGCGCTTCGCCGTTCTTGTTCTTCTCGAACCAGGCATTGTGCAGGAAGACTATGGTCTGCTGATCTGCAACGGCCGGGGAGCCACCTGCAGACCAAGCGACAATCCAAGCCAGGGTACTAAGCAAGAGGAGCTTCTTCATTTTGCCTGTCTCACCTCAGCCGTGGGTCGATGGCAGCATTCTGCGAGGGCAACCACGCTTGCGAGCGTGCGGCCGCGTCAGGTGACCAAATAGGTGTGGCGATGTAAGCAATCGCGCAAGGCGCGTAGCCTGTGTCGCTTGCGTGACCAAGCATTTGTCATCATTCCAACTCATCCAAGGCCTGCTCATGGGTGAGTTGGACAGCGCCGCCGTGGGCCACCTGCGCCAAGCGCGGATGGAGATAGGGAGCGGCCGCCTTGGCCGCCTCGACGCGCGCCGACTGCGGCTGGTCTTCGTCCTGCATGATGGAAAGCAGGTAGTCGAGCGGGCTCTTTGCCGATGCCTTCGCCGGCGGTGAGTTGGGGTCCTCCGCACCTTGCGATGCCGCTCCTTGAGGCTTTGGTTTCGCGGAGTCCGGTGCTGCCATCTTGGCGCTCCTCCTGCTTCAGTCAGACGATTTGTGATGGCGGCTGCCGTTAGCTGAACGACAAAGCGCCCGACGGGCAGGGCCGGCCGGGCGCAGGTTCGACAGGGTCAATTTTTGTCATAAAACTCTGCGCGTCGGCGCCGGGTCAAGCGCGCTTCATGGGTCTGGCTAAAATGCCCAAACACGACAGACGGGAAAGCTTGTGCCACCATGCCTACATAGAGAAGGGGATATTGAGACTGGGGACTGCAGATGGAACGGGCCGTTTCCTTCAGCCGTCGCATGGCCGCGCTTTGGGTCGCGCTGCCGCTCGGACTTTCGGGCGCCGCCGTCGTCCCCGGAACCGCGCTGCCAGGCGGACCAGGCCCAGACGGTGTCCAACCAACCGGGTCAGTTGTCCAACACGCGCAATTGCGGGGAGAGGACCTGCGCGGCCGCAATCTCAGGGGCGAAGACCTCGTTCGCGCCAATCTGCGCGGTGCCGAGCTGTCCGGTGCCGATCTCTCCCGCGCCGACCTCAGGCGTGCCAACCTCACAGGCGCCGACCTCACGCAGGCGATCCTGACCGATGCTGACCTGGGCTCTGCCAACCTGACCCGTGCCCGGCTCATCGCAGCGCGGCTCGAGCGGGCGCGGCTGGTCGATGCCAACATGAGCTTTGCCGAACTCTCAGGCGCTGACCTCAGCTTTGCCGACCTGCGCGATGCCTGGCTGCGCGGAGCCGACCTCGGCGAGGCTGTCTTGCGCGAAGCGGACCTGCAGCGGGCTCAGCTCTTCCAGGCCAGGCTCGATGCGGCCGAGCTCGAGAAGGCGGATCTCAAGCGGGCTTCGCTCATCCAGGCGGTGATGGCCAATGCCAAGCTGGCCGACGCCAACCTGCGGGAAGCCGATCTTGCCGGCGCCGACCTGGCCGGGGCGCAGCTCAGGCGGGCGATCCTCTTCCAAGTCGATCTCACCGGCGCCGACCTGCGCCGCGCCGATCTCAACGGCGCCAATCTCACCCAGGCCAACCTGCGGCAGGCGACACTCAATAGCGCTGACCTGAGCCAAGCCCAGCTTGCAGGCGCAGACCTCACGGGGTCGGAATTGGGTCGCGCCAACCTCGGTCACGCCGACCTCAACGGCGCGCGTCTGACCAACGCCGATCTCGGCGCCGCCGACCTGGGCACGGCGAACTTGGCCGGCGCAGATCTGCGTGCGACCCGATTAGTGCGCGCCAACCTCCGCCTCGCCGCCCTGCGCGGAGCGACGCTCAGCGGGGCCGACTTGCGCGGCGTGCGCGGCCTCACCCAAGCTCAGCTCGACCAAGCCTGCGGCGACTCTGACACCCGCCTACCCGAGGGCCTGACAATCGAGCCTTGTGGGTGAGGCAAGTTACCGGATCCGAACAGTGTCCGATTGCGCTTTGCGCGAGCCTTCCTCCGCGAGGGCGCCTTCGAGCACCTCGAGGCCGACGGCAAGCCAGGCCCATTGCTTGAGGGCTGCGGGTGATGGCGGCTTGGTGCTAGCAGTCGCGCTCTGCCCTGTCCCCTTCCCTGCATAGACCGCCGCGATCAAAGGCGGGCGGTCGTAGAGCACCAGTTCCTTGATCTCTGCTTCCATCTGGCGGGAGACGGCGCGCATCCGTCGGGTGGCCCGGTCGTAGCGCCGCTTGGCGGCGGTGAGGTGCGCCTCGCTCGGGCCGTCCTGTTGGTCGATCGGCACCGGACCACGCGCTTCTTCCGGGTCGAGACGCGCTGCCTTCAAGCCACCGCTCACCGTTCCGAACACCTTGGCGCGCAACCGGGCATAGTCGGCACCGGCCTGCTGCTGCCGCGGGCTCAGGAGCCCCCAGGCGGTCAGCACGTCGAGCCAGCGGGTGGTCGCCGCCGGGTCGGCGCCGGCGGCCAGCACCGCCCTCTTGGCCTGCAGTTCCGCCGTGCCCTTGTCGGCCGTGGGCTGCCCGGCCCGCGAGACGCGGCCGCTCGGCTCCCGCTCCGCCAGGACCTTGCGCTTCCGTCCGGCTCGCCGGCGCGTCATGGCATCCTCTTCATCGTAGTTTCCCTTCGACCAAAGGGATGCGGACCATCTCGGCTTCCAGCGGCGGCTGCTCCTGCGTAAAGCCCCGATCGAGGAACGCGAGCTTCTGCGTGAGCCGTGCGATCTCGCAGCGCAGGTGATGGATCTCCCGCACCGCCAGACGCAGGTGCTGCTCCAACTCCATGCGGCGCATTGCAGTGATCTGCTTTCCGGTCGGCAGGCGGTAGGGCGGCGCGGCCTCTTGGCTTATCGGCTCACTCACGGCGCCGCCCTCCCCGTCCCGAGTGCAGTGAGCGAGAGCCCCTCACGAGCAGCGGCATAGTCGAGCAGCGCGAAGGCGTCGCGCTCAACGCTGTTGCGCGGGTCAAGCCCGAGGCTTTGTGCGCGTGCCTGAAGTGCTGCCTGCGCCGCTTTCGAGGGCGGGCGGCCATGGCCCAAGAGATGGCGACGCACCGCCTGAACGTTGGCTTCGCTGGCCCGGATCGTCGCGCGATGACAGACCAGGGCAGCAACGCCGGCCAGACAGATGAGCCGCCGCAGCGTCTCCGGACTGGAGCGGCCGCCCGACCCCTCCCCACTCAAAGGCGCCTGGTAGATCACGCGCAGCGGCCGATTGGTGCCAATAATGAGTTCTAGCCAATCAGCGAAGGCGACCAACGCCTGGCCCAGGTCTGCCGCCTCCCCAGGCAGAACGTTGCTGCCCAGCAGCGGGCTGGACCCAGGTCGCCAGAGGGCGAAGCCGCAGCGGCCACCAAGCTCCAGCGCCAAAAGGCCTTCGGCCTTGGACTCGCTCTTAACCGCATTGGAAGCGACAGCAGAGTTACTCATGGCTGCGGCCTCCGGTAGCTCTGCTGCATAGGGCCGTAGAGAGAAAGAGAGGGGGCGGACGGCCGGCGGCTTGGGCGCGGCGCCGCTGGGGAACGGCGCCTGGGGGAGCGACCGCCCGCCCCCTGCCCGACTTCCCGGTGGGGTGGGAAAAGACGGGCAAGAGCCCTGGCTCCCAATATGGATCGCAGGGAGCTAGGGCAGAGCCTCTATCGCCTTTGGAGCGATGGAGGACGGGCCCCGGCTGTTCCGCCGGGGCAGGCCCTGCCGGCAAAGGCAACGGCAGGGCAAAAGCCATGGGGGCAACCACACGCATCAGGCCACCCCATCCGTCAGCACATCTCTCTTGGATGCAGCCGAGCGCGACTCGGTTATCTTGGCGTATTCTACTTCAAGATGTGCCGAGTCGGCCGAGTCTCTCGTGCGACCCTTGTCTTCCGAGTCTCGGTCCTGATCGGAGGAACGAAGAAAGAAGTCGTCTGGGTTCAGAGCAATGCCACGGGCGCGCGCCTGATCTAGCAAGCGCTGTTGGTGTTGTGCGGGAACTAAGCCCCCGGTGCCGCCTCGGGCCTTTGGATAGGTCCAGCGGAAAACGCGGGAGATGTGAACCCCAGCCAGCTCGGCGGTGGTCTGGGGGCCGCCCAGAAGGGCTACGATGCGTGAGGCAGGATTGAGCATGACGAGTCATTCTTGCGATAATCACATTGCGAATGCAAGCAATAAATGCGATTTAATCACTGGAAATGTCATTGCGTTTTTCGCAAAATGCGGACATGGACCGCGAAAACGCAATGCAGACACATTCCTGGCTCAAGCTGGCTCTCAAGCGGGCGCAGCGTACGCAGCGTGAGCTGGCCGCTTATCTTGGGCTCGATCCGGCGGCGGTAAACCGCCTGATCGGCGGGCAACGCGAGCTTAAGGCCAGGGAATTGCAGAAGATTCGAGAGTTCTTCAACGACGACGACTTGATCCCGGCGGAGATTTTGCAGGATCTCGATGTGCTATCTAAGGCTTTAATCGAGGACAATGCCTCGCTTTCCAAAGAAGGCCTTAATATTGCTGAGGTCAATGTGTCGGCTTCGGCCGGCCACGGGGCCGTCGTGGACTACGAGCAAGAAGAGCGCTCCTGGCGCTTTCCTGAGCGCTGGGTGAGGTCAGAGTTGAACAGCACACCGACGGACCTGCGAATCATCACCATCGAGGGCGACTCCATGGTCAGCGAGCCGAGTACGGCGCGAGATCTGTTGCCCGGCGACAAGGCGGTGGTGAACGTCGGCGACATCCGCCCCTCACCGCCCGGCGTCTTCGTGGTGCACGACGGGTTGGGTCTGGTGGCGAAACGCATCGAGTACGTCGCCGACAGCGACCCGCCGACCATTCGCATCCTCTCCAACAACCCTGCCTATCCCGAGTACCAACGCAGCCTAGAGGAAGCCCGCATCATGGGCCGCGTGGTCGGCCGCTGGCAGCGGCTCTAACGTTGGCAGCCATGCTTGGCACGCGCTTGAGAGCGTGGAGTCTTTGCATGGCTAAGAACTGCGGGATGGCCGGCTAGATTGCTGACCTGCAGCGGGCCTTGGTCAGGCCAATATCGCGTCCGAGGCAACAGACACCGCCTGCATGCGAAGCAGGCGCTCTACTCGAAGGCCTCCTCGATGGCCTTCTTCGTGGCTTCATAAGCGTCTTCAGCGCCCGTTGCGATGCTGTCACCAAGCTGCTCGGCGTCGTTGACGAAGTTATCGCCCATCTCTTCCATCGACATGTCGTGGTCGCCCGACCCGGTATCGCCGGCACCGACTTCGGAGGATCCGCCGGTCGGCGAGGCGCCATCGGAAACGTCGCTCTTCGATGTGGCATCCTTTGCCGTCGTCGCGTCTTCCGCGGCTGCGGAAAGCGACAGACCCGCCGCCAAGAGCAGGCACCCAGTCGCGGCCAAAAACCCCCTGATGAGCTTGAACAACGCCATTGTCCACTCACTCCCTGGATGCTGGATTGCCTGGCGACGCGCCACAGTCGCGCGCGCTTGAGCAGATCGGTAAAGCGGCTTTACGTCGAAAAGGCGGCGGTCCGCAAGCCCTTGCGCAATGCAGCCAACCCTACCCTCCAGGCTGCGAAAGCGGAAAGTACAGTCGCGCGACCAAGCCCGGCGCATTGTCAGAGAGCTCAATGCGGCCGCCGTGCATCTTGGCCACCGCCGCGACGAGAGCCAAGCCCAGACCTGTCCCTTGGCTCTCTTGATGGGTCCCGCGGCTTGGGTCCAAGGTGGCGAAGCGTTCCAGGACCCTCTCGCGCTGGTCTTCCGGAATGCCGGAGCCCTGGTCGATGACGGCGAGGCTTGCGTCTCCGTTGGCACTGGCGACCTCTACGGTTACAGTTGAGCCCGTCGGCGCGTAGCGCAAGGCGTTCTCCAGCAGGTTGGAGAGCGCTTGGGCGATCAGCTGGCCATGTCCCCGGATGGCTGGCGCGTGCCCCCGCAAGACGAGGGTGACCGCTCGATCCGTGGCGACCGGGCCATAGAGCTCCACCGCATCGCTCGCAAGCTGGGCAAGATCGAGGGTGGCAAAGTCGACCCGAGCGAGTCCAGCCTCGGCGCGGGAGATCTCGATCAGGGACGCGAAGGTGCGCAAGAGCCCCTCGGTCTCGCTGACCGCCCGGCTCGCCAGCGCTTGGCGCCGCTCCTCGGCCAAGCCCGGCTCGGCAAGCTCGTCGAGCTGTCCGCGCAGGCGGGTGAGCGGGCTACGCAGGTCATGAGCCAAACTGTCGGTGGTCGTGCGCAGGTTGGCAACCAGATCCTCGATCTGCCCGAGCATGCGATTGAGCGTCTCGCTCAGACGATCGAACTCGTCACCGCTGCCGCGCAGCGGCACGCGACGGCCGAGATCACCGGACATGATGTCGCCAGCGGTGCGCGCGATATCGCCGATCCGGCTCAGGACGAAGCGGGACAGCAACCAGCCGGTGATCAGGCTGAGCAGCAAAGCCGCGAGCAACGATTGCAGCAGCGCGTCGCGCAGCGCTTGGCCGAAGAGAGTCCGCGCCTCCGCATCGCGGCCGACCAAGAGGCGCTCGCCGCCGGCGAGCCGAATGGAGGCGGCGGCGATCGGACCCGCCCTTTTGCGATCGGTACGATAGAGCTTGAGCTCAACCCAACCCGAGCCCGGCGCCACCGTCGGCGGCCAGGCCTCGAGGTTGCCGGCGATGCGCCCGCCATAGGCATCGGTCAGAAGATAGACGGCATCGCGTTCCTGGGCACTGTCCAGGCGGCGGTCGATAGCACGGGCCAAGCCAAGAGTTCCACGCCTCTGATAGTCCTCGGACAAACCGGTCAGCTCGGCATTGACCACCTCGCGCACCTCGCCCTCGATCAACGAGTTGGTGGACCAATAGAGGAAGGCCAGCACACCGGCCGTCGAGAGCGCCACCAAAATGAGATGGACGGCAATCAGGCGGGTCGTGGCATTGCGCAACACGGTCACGGCCTCAGCGCTGCTCGCTGAGCATATAGCCGGCGCCACGCACGGTGTGGATAAGCGGCGGTTCCCCCGGGGCATCGATCTTCTTGCGCAGCTTGCTGATGTGCACATCGATGACGTTGGTCTGAGGATCGAAGTGATAGTCCCAAACGCCTTCGAGCAGCATTGTGCGGGTGACCACGCGGCCTTGGCGGCTCAGCAGGAACGCAAGCATCTGGAACTCGCGCGGTTGCAGCTCAATGCGGCGCCCATTGCGCGTAACCGTGCGGGCCACAAGGTCCAGCTCCAAGTCCGCACAGCGAAGTTGCGTCTCTTCGCGCGGCTCGCCCCCCTTAGGCCGGCGCAGGAGCGCCTCGGCACGGGCGTGCAGCTCCTCGAAGGAAAAGGGTTTCACAAGGTAATCGTCGGCCCCGGCCCGCAAGCCGCGCACCCGCTCATCCACCGCGCTCATGGCGGTCAGCATCAGAACCGGAGTGGTGATAGCCGCCGCACGCAGGGAGGTCACGATGGCCAGGCCGTCGATCTGCGGCAACATGCGGTCCAGGATGATGAGATCGAAGTCGGCGGAGGTCGCGAGGTAGAGCCCTTCCCGCCCCTCTCCGGTGGTCTCCACGGCGTAGCCTGCCTCCTTAAGCCCTTTGGCAACAAAGGCGGAGGTCGCCAGGTCATCTTCGATGATTAGAATCCGTTTGCTCACGATGGCCTAATCTAAGGACTTATTGCTCGCGCCCCAAGCGGATGTAAGGGGTTAGAAGAAACAAAGACGGGCCTACCCCCGGTGAACAGAGGGGCAGACCCGCCAGTTGCTTCGTCGGCGGTGAGCCGCTTAGCGCTTCGGCCGCTGACCTGCGACCGCGCGCTGTGCGGCTACGTGAGAGACAAACCGACGAAGATCTCGGAACCGCGCCGATTGATCAGCAACAGAGCGGCCTTATCGTCCTCGGCGCTCAGCGCCTGGTCGAGTTCGGCAGGGTTTTCAACAACGCGGTCTCCCAGACGAACGATAACGTCACCGACCCGAAGCCCAGACCGCGCTGCCGCGCCGTCTGCCTCGAGCGAGGTGATCACGACGCCCTTGGCCTCGTCTTCGAGACCGAGGTTGCTACGCGCCTCGGGCGTCAGGCGGGCCAGCGTCGCACCGAGGTTCTCGGAAGCAGTACGCTCCTCCTGCTCCTCGGAGCGGCTGTCTTCGAGCGCCGCCATCCGGTCGTTCGGCAATGCGCCGACTTCGATCTCGAGCGTGCGCTCTTCGCCATTGCGGATGAGCTCGACATTGACACGCTCGCCAGCGTCGCTGCGGCCGACCAGCTTCGGCAGATCGCGGCTGCTTTCGACCGGGCTTCCAGCGAAACCAACAATGACGTCTCCGGGCTCGAGCGTGTCGGCAGAGGGGCCCTCGTCGACCACGGAGGCGATCAGCGCGCCCTGGGGAGTCTCGAGATCCATCGCATCGGCGATGCTCGGAGTGACGTCTTGAATGGTCACGCCCAGCCAGCCGCGCGAGACCTGGCCTTCTTCCTTCAGGTCTTCGACGACGTCGGCGACGATGTTGGAAGCGACGGCAAAGCCGATCCCAACCGAGCCACCGGTCGGCGAGTAGATCGCGGAGTTCACGCCGATGACCTCACCGTCCATGTTGAACAGCGGGCCGCCGGAGTTGCCGCGGTTGATCGCCGCGTCGGTCTGAATGAAGTCGGCGTAGGGGCCGGCATGAATATTGCGGCCGGTGGCAGAGACGATACCAGTTGTGACGGTGCCGCCGAGGCCGAAGGGATTGCCGACCGCGAAGACGTCCTCGCCGACGCGCACGGCGTCAGAGTCGCCCAAGTCGACATAGGGCAGTCCGCCCTCAGCATCGATCTTCAGCAACGCCAAATCGGTCTGCGGGTCGCTGCCGACGATCTCGGCGCTGAACTCGCGCCGGTCCTCAAGACGCACGGTCACCGCATCCGCATCGTCCACCACGTGGTGGTTGGTCACGATGTAGCCCTCTTGATCGAGGATGAAGCCGGAGCCAACGCCCTGACGCAGGCGGTCCTGGCCGAAGGGCTGACGCTCTCCCTCGGGCTTGCCTTCGGGAGATCTGTCGCCGAAGCGCCGGAAAAACTCTTCGAAGGGTGAGTCTTCGCCAAAGTCGAAACGGCCGGACCCTTGGCCCTTGCCACTGCGGTTTCCGTCGTTGCCGTCGGTCGCCAGCACCGTCACCACGGAGGGGCTGACCTCTTCGACAAGATCGGCGAGCTTCTCGTCCGCCATAGCTGCGCTGCTGGTCGCGACCAGCAGCGCAGCCGTTGCGGCCCCCAAGAAAGCCGTCGGCACCCGCGATACGAAACGGGGCGTGATTGAATTAGACATAAACGAAACCTCCATTGCCTGTACTCGCTGGACTGCGAGCCACCCTTCAGGTGAGGACCGGAGGTGAGCGACAGCTTTCCGCTGGATTAAACTTCGTTCATGTTTGGTAGGGACAAAGCAGATGCCGCGAGCGAGGCCACGCGATACGACTGCCTGAGGCTTGTCACTCAGGCTCCTGCCAACCGGTGTCGTTCGGCCGGCAGGCTCATGTCCAAACTGATGGCGAATCCTGCTTCCGCTCTAGCGGGCCCGCTCCGTCTCGTAGGCATCGCGCCATTCTTGGGCGCGGCTGGCCGCCAGCGCTTGCTCGGCAATGCTAAGCGTTTCTGCGTTCTTCGGCCCGATCATTTCGCCGAAGCTGTCGCCCTGGGCGGCGGCGATGTTGAGCCAGATCTGCGCCAACAGG
The DNA here is from genome assembly GCA_965247175.1 of Rhodospirillales bacterium. Lineage (GTDB taxonomy): Bacteria > Pseudomonadota > Alphaproteobacteria > Kiloniellales > DSM-21159 > JANQMX01. Next base: position 4,648,567 of record OZ252006.1, on the reverse strand, counting down.
GAATCCTGCTGCAGGCCACGACCCTGAGCATAGAGAATGCCAAGAAAGGCCTGGGCTCGCGGATGGTTCTGTTCGGCGGCGGCGCGGAACCAGCGAGCGGCCTCACCGTCATCCTGCGGCAAGGCCCCTTCACCGCTGTAGTAGAGAGCCCCGAGGCGCGCCTGCGCATGGGCGTCCCCGCTCTCGCCGGCGCGGATGTAGAGTTGAGCTGCTTTGTCCCAATCCATCTCGACGCCGAGGCCGAACTCGTGCAGTCCGGCCAGACCGGCCAGCGCCATGGCCTCGCCCTGTTCTGCGCCGAGGCGATACCATTTGGCGGCTTCGGCATAGTCCTTCTCAACGCCCTGACCATGGCTGTACAGGGCCCCCAGCGCTGCTTGCGCCCGGCTGTGCCCCGCCTCGGCATCGCGCCGGAACCACTTGGCCGCCGCCGCCAGATCGCCGGCCTTATAGGCCGCCACCGCCTCTTCCCAAGCGACGACGTCGCCTTCCACATGCCTGTCGAGCGCCTCGGCTGCAAACGCCGGAGCGGCAAGCAACAGCGCTGCGAATAGGACCGCAAGTCGCCCGGCATGCCGGGCCGCCCAAAGGGCATTACTGAAGTGCATGGTTGGCTCCCCCAAGCCTGAGGTGCCGCTAGCCTTTGGCTCTGCGGTCCTCCGTTACCCCGCGGGCCGTGGCGGCTTCCCGACCGCCAACACCCGCTCCCGATAGCTGCAAGTTAGCACAAATCGCCATCGAGCGATAGATCCGAGGGGCCAAAACCGTTAACCATAACAACGTTTAGAAAATGATGATATAATACCTAACCTTGCTTGATCGCGGCCAAAGGCGGGATCCGCGCGCCGGGGTCCATGGGAGACTCACTTGCGAGGTCCGCAGGCTTTGAAGTGGGCCCCGGACTAAATCCAGGGTAACAATCACGGGCGGAGCAGGCGCGCCTGGCACCCTCCACTTTGGCAAATCGTAGATGCTCTTTGGCAAGACACCGCGCTCGCGCCAAGGCTATGCTCCTAGGGTTATGAAGCACGACCGCGCCTATTTCCTGCTGCTCAACATCGGACACTTTCTCGACCACCTCTTCATGCTCGTCTTCGCCACGGTGGCTGCCCTGGCGCTGACCCGCGAGTGGGGCGTCGGCTATGCTGCGCTCCTGGCCTATGCCACCCCGGGCTTCTTCGCCTTCGGCCTCTTCTCGCTGCCGGCCGGCTGGCTGGCCGACAAGTGGAGCCGTGACGGCATGATGTGCGTCTTCTTCTTCGGTATCGGCCTTGCCTCCATCACCACCGGTTTCGCCCAGAGCCCTCTGCAGATCGGCATGGGGCTTTTCGTCATCGGCATCTTCGCGGCGATCTATCATCCGGTCGGCCTCGCCATCGTCACGTCCAAGTGGCGCAACACCGGCATGCGCATCGCCACCAACGGGGTCTGGGGTAACCTCGGCGTCGCATGCGCCGCGCTGATCACCGGCTTTCTGATCGATCATGGCGGCTGGCGCATGGCCTTCATCCTGCCCGGCTTTTTCTCGATTGCTATGGGGCTTTGCTATTTCGCCCTACGCCGCCAGAGCATTCCGGCCGAGCGCAAAGCCGCCAAGGCCGCCGCGGCTGCGCCGGAGCCCCAGCCGGCCCCCGACTATCGCGCGATGCTGATCCGCGTCGCCGCCATCGTCTTCATGACCACCGCCGTCTCCTCGATCATCTTCCAGGCCACCACCTTCGCCCTACCCAAGATCTTCGAGGAGCGTCTGCAGGGCCTGGCGGCGGACATCTCGGCCTGGCTTGAGGGCGCTGCTGGATCAGGAGCCGCCGCGGGAGGGGACGAGATCGCCACGGTGATCGGCTCCCTCGCCTTTATCGTCTTCGCCGTCGCCTCGATCGCCCAACTCGTCGTCGGCAACCTGCTCGACCGCTTCGGCCCGCGTCCGGTCTTCATGGCCATGGCGCTGCTCCAGCTCGCCTTCTTCTCCCTTATGCCCGGGCTCACCGACGGGCCGGCGCTGGCCGTTGCGCTGGGCTTCATGCTCGGCGCCTTCGGCCAGATACCGATCAACGACTACATGATCGGCAAGACCGCGCGCGGCGCCTTCAAGGCACGAGTCTACGGCGTGCGCTACGTGGTCAGCTTCACCGTGCTGGCCGTGTCCCTGCCGATGATCGCCTTCGTCTACCAAGCCTGGGGATTCGATGCCCTGTTCCGACTCTTGGCCGGAGCGGCAGCCACCATTCTGCTGATCGTGGCGGCACTGCCGCGGCGCCTGCCCGAGCCCGCCCCGGCGGCGGCGGAGTAACGGCCGAGAGGCCGCAAGGTAGCCCTGCCAGACAAGGCGCTGGCGATGCCGTTTCCATCCGGAGACCCCACCTACAGCACGGGCCATACCGGGTGAGCTCATCGTGCTGCACACGCGGGATGCGCTGGACTCCGACTTGACCCTGGACACCAACGCCGACGACCTCGCCGCCCTCGACCTCAGTCTGGTGCATCCCATGACCGGATCGGTCTACATCTAAGGGGCGGAGCGCGGAGACGTGCTGGCTGTAACGCTGATGGACATCGAGCCAGACCAATACAACTATACGGTGATCATGCCGGGCTTCGGCTTCCTACTCTCCACGGCCAAGCGGCCCTACCCCGCTTGTCTGGCGAAGGGGACCGGTCTGGAGCGCATCAACAGCCGATAGACCGTTGGCACGAAGATCAGTGTGATGGGCGAAGCCACCAAGAGACCGCCGATCATGATCGTTGCCATGGGCTCGAACAGGGCACCGCCGCCGATCGCCATGGGCAGCAAGCCGAAAATCGTGGTCAGCGACGTGAGCATGATTGGGCGGGCCCGGGCGCGGGACGCCGAGATGATCGCCTCATCCAAGGGCTGGCTTTCCCGGTCGATGTCGATCTGATTGATAAGCACAATAGCGTTATTGATGATGATCCCCATCAGCGACATCAGCCCGAGCAACGCAAAGAAGGAGAAGGGCTTACCCATCAACAGCATCAGATAGGGCGCACCGATGACGATCAGCGGTATCGTCAGGAAGGTGATCAGCGATTTTCGCAGCGAGTTGAACTGGAAAATGAGCGCGGCAAGCATGACGCCGAGAGCCAGCGGCAGGTTACCGCCAATCTGATCGTTGACGTCGGCGCTGTCTTCGAGCTCGCCACCGATGACGATTTCATAGTCTGGGCCAAGATCGAGAGCATCGATAGACGGCTGCAGCGCCGCAAGAAGAGCTTGAGCACTCAATCGGTCGCTCCGTGCCGACACAACGATCCGGCGCACCTGATTTTCGCGCCGGATCTCGGCGTACTCCAAACGGGGCTGAAAGCTGGCGACCTGGTCCACCGAGATGACCTGTCCGCCGGTTGCGATCGAGAGATTCGCCAAGTCCTCGACACTGTCTCGCCCTGCCGAGGTGGCCCGTAGCACGATGGGAATCTGCTCGTCATCCTCGCGGTACGTGGAGTAGGTGGTGCCAGAGAAGTAGGCCTCCATCACCTGCGAGATGTCCTCCGATGTGATCCCGTACTCCCGCGCCTTGTCCTGCGCGATGTCGACGACGACCTTGAGGACCTTGTTGCCCCAGTCGTTTTCGTTCGTGGTGATGGCGGGAAGCTCCGCGACGGCAGCCTCAATCTGCAAAGCGGCATCCGTCAAGGCCTCGGCGTCCGGACCGCTAATCTCCACATCGACGATGCTCGACTCGCTGCCGCCCTGCGGAAGGCGCGTCACGCGAAATCTGGCTTCGGGAAACTGCTCGATGAAGACACGTCGCGCCCGTGCCCCTGTTTCGACAGCGTCCTCGAGGGTGGTGGTATTCACGGCGAAGAAGGCGCTGGCGGGATCTGGATCCTCGGGATCGAGGCCAAGATTGAAGCGTGGCCCGCCGTCACCGACATAGACGGTGCTGTTGACCACACCGGGATTGATCTCCTCATCACCCAGCCAGGCTTGGACGCGAAGCGCCATGCGCTCCGTTTCCGAGATCGCCGCTTCCTTCGGCATGTCCATGTAGATCAGGAAGTCTGCCCGCTCGCTATAGGGGAACATCTCAGGCTTAAGCAGAGAGAACTGGCTCGCGCTGAAAGCCACGGCCGCGAAGGTGACGAAGGCGATTGGCACTCCGAACGGCAGCGAGCGGCGAAGCAAACCGGTGTAGAGCCCGATCAGGCCCGAGGAGGTCGCCTCGTCGGTCTTCGCGGGCTTCGGCTTCAGGAGACGCACGCAGAGAAAGGGCAAGATGTAGAGTGCGGTGAGCCAGGAGCCCATGAGCATCGCGGCAACGACCGCGCCAAGAGAGAAAGCAAATTCACCCTCGACACCATCCATCAGCAGCATCGGCAGAAAAGCCGAGACCGTCGTGATCGAGGCGACGCCAAGCGGAACGAGGTACTGAGCGCCGGCTTGCCGCGCAGCCTCGCGCGGGTCCTCACCAACCTGGATGCGCCCTTCGATGTCTTCGACAACCACCAGGCCATTGTCGACCAACAAACCCAGCGAGATGATCACGGCGGCAATCGAAACTTTCTCAACGTCAACGCCGATGAGCGTCATGCACACAAGCGCGAAGCAGACTGTGAAGGGGACAATGCAGCTGATCACCACAGCCGGCCGAACGCCGAGAAACAACAACATCACCAGGAAGACCACCACAAAGGTCTGGCCGACGTTCTCGAGGGCGCCACTCACGGACTCCGTGACATTGCGCTCCTGAAAGGTCGAGATGTTGAGAGCGACACCGATCGGCTGCCGCTGCTCGAAGGTTTCGAGCGCTGCTTCTAAGCGACCGCCAAGCTCCTGGATATCGGTGCCGCTGGACATCTCGATCGCGGCAACGATCGCAGGGGCACCGTTGAAGAACACCGGCTTGTTCTTGGGATCTTCGTAACCGCGACGGACCGTGACCAGATCGGCCAGTCTGACGAACCCCGACAACCCGCTCACCTTGGTGAGCACACCGCGAATCTCATCTACGCTTGCCAGATCACCGTTGGCTTCGAGAACGATGTTCGTTCCATTCGCATCGATCTCACCCGCCGGCAGGATCACGTTCTGGCTTGCGAGATCGTCCAAGAGCTGTTGCATCTGGACGTCTATGGAGGCGAGCTTGCGGATGTCGACCTCGAGCCATATCCGCTCCTCTTGCTGCCCATAGAAGCTGACCTTGCTGACCCCATCGACCCGGAACAGCGCTGTGCGTAGGTCTTCGGCAATGTCATCGAGCTCGGCAAGCGTGAATCCGTCGCCCGTGATCGCCACCGTGGCGATGGAGACATCGCCGTAGTCGGTGTTCACAAAGGGACCCGCGGTTCCCTCCGGCAGATCGGTCACGACATCGTCCATCTTGTTCCGCAGGTCTTCCCATGCGGCCTCGATGCTATCTCCATAGATCTGATCGTAGAGGTGGACTTTGATCTCCACCTCACCCGACGAGATGATCGTTTCGATGTCCTCGACCTCACCGATCTCGCGGATCTTCCGTTCCAAGGGAATGGCGATGAGATTCTCGACCCGCCTTGGCGCCATGCCCTCGAACTCGGCGAAGACGACAGCGGTGCGGATGGTAATCTCCGGATCCTCGCGCTTAGGGAGGCCGAGATAGGAGAAGCTGCCCAGGCATAACAGGGCAAGCATGACAAAGACCGTAAACCGTGACTTGTCGAGGCCGAACCGGGTCAGGGCGTCCAACGACTCTACTCCGGCCAGTCCAAAGGCCGGACCTTCATCCCGTCACGCAGGAAAGACACCCCTTTCGCGGCCACCCGCTCACCCGGCACCAACCCGTCGATGACCAGGAACTTGTTGCCGCGCAGCCCGGCCATGGTGACGGTGCGGCGCCTCACGGTGCTGGTGGCCTCGTCGAGCACGAAGACCGGTACCGGCGTCACCGAGTTAGGGCCGGAACCCGGAGGTATCTGGCCATGGGGAATCGCCGCGCTGATCGGGATTAGATAGCCGACATCGCCAGGGAGCGTGAATTCGAACGCGACCTCGACAGCCATGCCGGACTTCAGCGAGGGATTGCCCTCCTGCAGCTGCACGACGACCGGAAACGCCGACACCGTGTCCGCTCGTTCGCCGAGCTCGCTGATAACCGCTGGAAGCACGATACCGGGATCATCCGCGAGCCGGACGGTTGCAGGTGTCCCGACGACCAGCTTGGACACCACATCGAAGCTCACCGAGAACGAGACCTCGTAATCGCCCTCGGGATAGACGGACAGAACGGTCTCCCCAGCCGCGACCGTTGCGAAGCTCTCGACCTCCACCGAATTGATGATTGCATCGAATGGGGAGAGCAGCTTGGTGTCGGCAAAGTCCTCCTCGGCGGCGGCGAGGTCCTTCTCGGCCTGAACCAGCTGAGCCTCATTGGTGCGGACTTCGGTTCGGTCCTCGTCTCGTCGGACACGTGTTCCCGCTCCTCTACTCAACAATGTCTCGGAGCGGGCCAGATCATCGCGGGCCTGTGCGAGTGTCGCTTGAGCCTCCTCGACGGCTGCCGCCCGATTCTCAATGGTGGTCAGGAATTGTTCGCTATCGAGCTCGGCAAGCAGCTCGCCCCCTACGATCCGCTGGCCGACAACCAGATCCAATCGGCCCAGACGGCCGCCGACCTCGAAGGCGAGAATGTTGACTTCGCCCGGTTCAAGCACACCCGGGTACCGCCGGACCGTCGTTTCGCTGAGCGCCTCGACTGTCGCAGTCACCAGCCCGCGAACCGGCGGGGAAGCGTCTTCCGTCGCATCGCCCGGCAGGCACGCGGCGACGCCAAGGGCCATGACTGCACCGGCAACAAGGCGAAACGTTCCCAAAGGGCGAAACACCCATGCTGCACTGCTCAAGATGCGCTTTGTGTCCCCGGTTCGGCTGCTGCGAGAACATCCGACATCGCCCAAAGGGCGCATCCGTAAGCCTTGCATTTCCATGCAGTTATGCCTCATCCCACAAGGGTGCGATGGTAGAGCCGAACTGCGGAGCGAGACAGGACCATGACTGCCCAAGACCGGACAGAAGACGCCAGAAGGGCGGGCGCGGCACACCATATCAGTGTTGTTTCGACCACTGTCGCCTTCGCAATGTCGCAAGGCATGACGATGACGGAGATCGAGGAGGTCACTGGCTTGCACGGGCCGGCGCTTGGTGATCCTGAGGCCCGTCTACCGGATGAGATCGTGCCGCGCCTGTGGCGCGCTTTGGTGGCGCGGGCGCCGGCCGATGTCACCATTACTCTCGAAGCCGCGCGCGGCGCGCCCTTCTCGGCACTTGGCGGGCTTGCACACGGAGCGCAATTCGCATCCGACCTCCGCGAAGCGCTCGGCTTCATTGTGCAGAACCAGCGCGTCCTGGGCGACCGTCTCGAAATCAGGCTGGTCGAGGGGGCCAGCGAGGCGGTTCTGCGCGGATATCATCCCACCGACAACATCGACCAAGGACGAACGGCAGAAGTCGGCGTCGCATTGACAGTCCGTCTCATCCGCGAAGTCCTGCGCATTCGAGAGGCGCCGTCGCGGATAGAACTCGCATATCGGCCGCTGGGTGCCGTGGAGAACTACGAGGCCTTCTTCAAGACACCGGTCACTTTCGGGAGCGCGGAGAACGCAATCGCCTTTCCCATCGAGGCTATGTCGAAGCCGGTTTGTGGCCGAAACGCGCAGCTCTTCGCCTTTGTCGAGACTCACTTCAGGATGGTGCTCAACCGGCTGGGGGCGGAAGCGCCGTCCCCTGCAGTTGTTCGTCTGCGCCAAGCTATCGTCGCCGGCGCGTCGCGCGGCGACTACAACGCCACGACGGTCGCCCAGCGCGCCGGGTTGAGCCTGCGCAGCGCCCAGCGCATTGCGGCAACGATAGACACCACATTGCAAGCTATGCTCGACGAAGCGCGTGCTTCGAACGCGAAGGCCCTGCTCAACGACCCGACGATTTCGATTGCCACAATCGGGACCCTGGTCGGCTATTCCGATGACCGCGCGTTCCGCCGAGCCTTCAAGCGCTGGACAGGACTGTCCCCTTCACAGTTCCGACGGCAACGCGGATAGCACTTAGCCCCTGCGCCCCCGGCCTGAAAGTCAACGCGAGGCCGCACCGCCAGACAAGGCGCTGGCCAAGTCGCGCATTTCCCGTCATCGTCTAGACAACGGGAGGAACAGCAAGAACGACCGTGCAAGGAGGCCCCACCATGACGCACCCTATCCGACGTGCCCTTTCGGCGATCGCGCTGCTGGCGGCAGGGACGGCCGCAGGCAGTCTTGCCGGCACCGCCACCGCCCTGGCCGACACCACGGAGGTCACCTGGCAGACCCGCGTGGTGGTCGACAAACAGGGCGACCACTGCGCCCAAGACCCCAACTGCTTCAACCGCTTCCATCCGGAAATCCCGCCGGCGGCCCGGGCCAAGCCGGGCGATGTCATCGTGCTGCACACGCGGGATGCACTGGACTCCGACCTGACCCTGGACTCCAACGCCGACGACCTTGCCGCCCTCGATCTCAGCCTGGTGCATCCCATGACCGGACCGGTCTACATCGAAGGGGCGGAGCGTGGAGACGTGCTGGCCGTGACGCTGATGGACATCGAGCCAGACCAGTACGGCTATACGGTGATCGTGCCGGGCTTCGGCTTCCTGCGCGACCTCTATACCGAACCCTATCTGGTGAACTGGCGGCTGTCGCGGCTCGACGCCGTCTCCGACGACATGCCGGGCATCAAGATCCCCTACGAGGCCTTTATGGGCTCGGTCGGCGTGCTGCCGGGCGAGCCGGAGGTGCAGGCCTGGAAGGCGCGGGAAGCGGCGCTTGCCGCGGCCGGCGGTGTCGCCCTGCCGCCGGAGCCGACCGGCGCCCTGCCGACGGCCGTCTGCGGCCCTCAGGGCAGCCATAAGGACGACTGCCTGCGCACCATCCCGCCGCGGGAGAACGGCGGCAACATGGACGTGCAGCAGATGCAGGTCGGCACCACCATGCTGTTTCCCTGCTTTGTCGACGGCTGCGGCCTCTTCGTCGGCGACCTGCACTTCGCGCAGGGCGACGGCGAGGTCTCCGGCACAGCCATCGAGATGGGCGGCGTGGTGACCCTGACCACCGAAATCCGCAAGGGCCAAGGCGCCGTCATTCAAGGTCCAGAAGTGGAGGGCGGCGACCAGATCAAGCGCATGGAGCCCTCGCGCTTCTATCAAACCATCGGCCTTCCGCTGAAGGACGCCGGGACCATCCCGCCGACCCACAGCTACATCGACGCCGAAGAAATCGCGGGCCTGGAGAACCTCTCCGAGGATCTGACGCTTGCCGCGCGCGATGCCCTGATCAAGATGATCGCCTACATCCAGCGTGAGCATGGTCTGACTTCCGAGCAGGCCTACATCCTGGCCAGCGTCGCCGTCGACCTGCGCGTGGGCCAGGTGGTGGACGTGCCGAACTTCGTGATGACCGCGGTGCTCAACCTGGACGTCTTCGAGGAGTGAACCGGCCTAACACGCGGCGGGCGTTTCTGGGACGGGCGGTTCTGCTGGCCGGTGCGAGCTTGCTGCTCACCGGCCACACGCCCTACCGCCATTGGGACATCTACCGCCAGGCGCATCTCCTGATCGGCTGCCACAAGGCCGACCCGGAGACCTACGCCCTGGCCCAGACGGCAGTCGCCGTCTTGGCCGAGCACCTGCCCGAAGCCAAGGCGCGGGTGGCACGAGCGCCGCATCCAGAACGCCTCGCGAGCCTGCTCGGCACCGGGCAGTTGTTCGTCACGGTGCTGGGCCGCGACGAGGCTTTCGCCATGGCCACCGGGGCCGGCGTCTTCGCTCCCTACGGAGCTCAGCCTCTGCAGCGGCTGGCTGAGATGGAGGCATACCTGCTGGTGGCCCACGCGGAGTTGCCCAAACGTCACGCCTGGCTGATCACGGAGGCCCTCTTCGGCTCACGACTGATGCCTGAGACCGGGGGAACAGCGACTCAAGCCGCCACAGCGGAAGGCGCCGCCTGGCTGCCCTGGCACCCGGGCAGTCGCGCCTTCCTCAACGGCGAACCGGAACCGCTGGCACAGCAGTGAAATCGGCCTTCGATCTCTAGGCGCTCCGCCAGGTCCCCTAGTCCCCTTGGCGACCTGCCAGTTCCTGGTCGAGCATGAGGAGGTGCCAGCGGCTGTCCTCGGCCGCCTTCACCTGGTCGAGCAAGCGGCGGAAAAGATCTTCCTCCTGCACCTGCTCCTCCAAGAACCAATGCAGCACCGGCTGACTGCCATACTCCTTGTTCTCGTGAGCGACTTCGAAGAGGGCGTTGATCTGCCCAGTCACTTCGGTCTCCATATCGAGCGCGGCCGCGACCGCAGCTTCAGCGGAGACGTAGTCCTTAGGTGGTTGATCGATGCCGCTCAGCTCGACCCGCGCATCGCGCTTCACAAGATGGTCGTAGAGCCGCATGGCGTGGCCCACCTCTTCGGCCGCGTGGCCGCGAAACCAACTGGCGAAGCCCGGCAGGTCCTGCGCATCGAAGTAGGCGGCCATAGCGCGATAGACATGGCTGGCCTTGAGCTCGTTGTTGACCTGTCGATTGAGCGCGTCAGCAACCTGCGCATTCAACGGCATCGGCATTGCGGTTCTCCCCTTCCGACCGAGATGATGATGTCATCATTAAGAATGCGGACTATTCGCAATCTCACCCCGCCGTCGTCAAGAAGGATTGCAGCCCAAATGAGCCTTTCGCAGAAGAGCCTCTAGGACTCCCCTAGCCTACTCCGCAGCCCGCTCCGGCGCTTGTGCCGCCTCTTCCTCTTCCGTGCGGATGAAGCCGCCCGACTGGCGCCGCCAGAAACCTGCATAGAGGCCGTCCATAGCGAGGAGCTGTTCGTGGGTGCCCTGCTCGGCGATGTGCCCGTCGTCAAGCACCACGATGCGGTCCATGCGCCGGAGGGTCGAGAGGCGGTGAGCGATCGCGATCACCGTCTTGCCGACCATCAGGGTCTCCAGCGCCTCCTGGATCTCGGCTTCCGCCTCGGAGTCCAACGCCGAGGTCGCCTCGTCGAGCACCAGGATGGGGGCGTCCTTCAGCACGGCGCGGGCCAACGCGATGCGCTGCCGCTGGCCGCCCGAGAGCTTCACGCCACGCTCGCCGACATGGGCGTCGTAGCCTTTGCGCCCGGTCGGATCTTCCAGCTCCAGGATGAAGTCATGGGCAGAGACCCGGCGTGCGGCGCGTTCCACCTCCTCTTGGCTCGCCTCGGGCTGGCCATAGAGGATGTTGTCGCGCACCGAGCGGTGCAGCAGCGAGGTGTCCTGCGTCACCACCGCGATGTGCCGCCGCAGCGAGCCTTGGGTCACCTGGTCGACTGCTGGCCGTCGATCAGGATGTGGCCGCCCTCGCGCTCGTGGAAGCGCAGCAGGAGACCGATCAAGGTCGACTTGCCGGCGCCTGAACACCTCACCACCCTGGTTGGCATTGGGGAATTGTTCGTCGCCATCCTGGGCTACGCCGAGACCTGCGCCATCGGCCGTAAGCGGCTTCTTCCCCGGCTACGGCGCCAAGCCCCTGCAGCAGATGGCCGTGACGAAGGCTCATCTTCGGGCAGCCCACTCCGAGCTTCCGAAACGCCATGCGAGGTTGATCACGTAGGCGCTCTTCGGTTCAGAGCTCAACCTAGAAACGGAAGGCTTGCCGACTCAAGCTGCTGGAACGGAACAGAAAGCGCAAGATCCTGCCTGGCTGCTCTAGCACTCGGGCAACCGCACTCTCCTCCATCGCGAACCGGAGCCGCCGCAGGAGACTGAGTAGCAGTCGCTCCTATCCTATCAGCCATGCGAGCAAGGTCATTTGGAAGTTTGAGCGACGTTATCGGCAAATACGGGATCATTGTGGCTGTAAGGTCAAACAAAGCGCTCGCGAAAGTCGAAGCTCTCAGTTACATTATGGTAAGTAGGCAAAGTCACCCTCACAGAAAGAGGGGAAAGCTATAGCGATGATGCAATTTGAACACGCGCGGCTATTGGGAGGGAGATATGAAGCAACCTGTGTGCTTGGTGTTGTTAGTTGCCATGCTCGGTTCAGGCTGCGCGAACTTTGAGTCCATCAGCCGTCGCTCATCGTTGCCAGCTAACAGCGAGGAAAGCGGAACAGCAATTCATCTTGATGCCAAACAACGGCTGGTATTCGCGAAAGGCGAACACGTTTGTGCGGAGCCGAGTCCAGACGCGCTTTCGGCGGTCGCGGCCTCACTGGGCGTAAGTGGGGGTGCACCCGGAAAAGGAGCGGCATCGCTCGCCAGCGCTTTGACGACATCAGCTGCGAGCATTGGTCTGAGGACGCAGTCAATTACGCTGATGCGTGATGCACTCTATCGTGTATGCGAAGCTTACTATTCAGGGCAACTCTCCGAACCTCAGGTCATGCTCTTGCTGGCGCGCAGCCAGGATCTTACTGCCACTGTCGTCGCCGTAGAGCAGCTGACGGGTGCAATAGTCGCGCAGCAGGCGATCCTCTCCGGCTCGGCGAACGCCCAGGCGGCGGCGTCAATGGTCTCCAGCGCCGAAGCACTTGAACGTATACAAGAGCTGTCGAAGCGCAATCAGGAACAGCTCAATGATGCAACCCGACGACGCGACAAGGCAAAATCAGAACTTGAAACACTTGTGACTGAAAGGGGCAAACTGCAGTCAGAACGCAATAAGGCTGAGGAAGATGCCGAAAAGGCAGCCATACAATCCCAGATTGAATCGAAGGATCGCGCAATAAAAGAAAAAGAGACTGAGCTTCAGACGCGCGAGAACTCGGTTGAGCTTGCTGAGAAGCAATTGGCAGAAACCCGGCGCGTGGAGCTGGAAGTGGCCAAGCAGCTTGACTCTGCGCTCGCGAGTTCAGCAGCAGCAGCCAGCGGAAGCGGCCAGTTCGGCTCTAATAACACGCGCGACCGTCTGAACGATGCATCAACCGAGCAAATCGCAAAAACAGTCGAGACCATAGTAACAGGGACACTCCAAAAGAAATACATAAGAGAAGCATGCATCGCGGTTGCCACTCAGGAATTTGACAAGATTTTCAAGACCAACACAAATCTCGAGATCTATCAGAGCTTGGTGTTTCAATGTCTGACATTACTACAAAGGGATGTAGAAAGAGAGATTTCCGGCGTTGCCAGCGTTACCCAATCACAAAATCTCGTTGGTGCTCTACTGAAGAAGATCCAAACTCTTCCTGATGATCGCGCGATCACACTGATTAAGAAGCCTCCGGTCGCCTTAACGTCTCTCGTTCAGGAGGCGATTGAGGCCCGCGACCCTCAGAATCTCAGAGAGCAGAACGGTGATACCGCGCGCCAACTTCTGCAACAGATGGTTGTTCTTGGAAATAAGGATGAGATGACGCTAGTTGCTTGGAGAAGTGCGTTGATGTGATACGAAGCATTGTAACGTGTGGTGAATAGGGGAGCAAAGTTATGCCAGGTACAGTCACCACAACCGAGCGATTTTCGATGGCGAAGTACCTTTCCGTCGATATGGATCGAGAGGTACAGCAGCGTGTGAAAGCAGGTGCCATTGGCTCAAACTACAAAAGCGACGGCAATGAATGGATTCTTGTTACAGTATGGAATGTGATTGGTGAGAACGATAGTTAGCCGGCAAGTGGCTGTGTTATCTAATACATTGAAGGTCATGGGGCGCGACTTTAGGCTGGGGTATCTCGACTCTCGTGAGCTTCGAGTTGTTTCGCAAACAAGTCCAGGCCAACAAGAAGCATAAAGGCTTCAACCGAGAAACCTCCAGACACGTCACACCTTGAAGCCGTGGAGCCTACAAAGGTTATTCGGTCGGTAAAGCCATCGAGTCCGCCGACAACATTGATGCCACGATCAAGGGCGGTGCGAAGATGTTGTCGTCGACTTTTAAGAGCGCAAAACCCATGTGGTACGGAGCGGAGGCACCCCACTCCCCTCGTCTACTCTGCAGCCCGCTCCGGCGCTTGTGCCGCCTCCTCCTCTTCCGTGCGGATGAAGCCGCCGGACTGGCGTCGCCAGAAGCCGGCATAGAGGCCGTCCATGGCCAGGAGCTGCTCGTGAGTGCCCTCTTCGGCGATGTGCCCGTCGTCAAGCACCACGATGCGGTCCATGCGTCGGAGGGTCGAGAGGCGGTGGGCGATCGCGATCACCGTCTTACCGACCATCAGGGTCTCCAGCGCCTCCTGGATCTCGGCTTCCGCCTCGGAGTCCAACGCCGAGGTCGCCTCGTCGAGCACCAGGATGGGGGCGTCCTTCAGCACGGCGCGGGCCAACGCGATGCGCTGCCGCTGGCCGCCCGAGAGCTTCACGCCACGCTCGCCGACATGGGCGTCGTAGCCTTTGCGCCCGGTCGGATCTTCCAGCTCCAGGATGAAGTCATGGCAGAGACCCGGCGTGCGGCGCGTTCCACCTCTTCTTGGCTCGCCCCGGGCTGGCCATAGAGGATGTTGTCGCGCACCGAGCGATGCAGCAGCGAGGTGTCCTGCGTCACCACCGCGATCTGCCGGCGCAGCGAGCTTTGGGTCACCTGGTCGACCGCCTGGCCGTCGATCAGGATGTGGCCGCCCTCGCGCTCGTGGAAGCGCAGCAGGAGACCGATCAAGGTCGACTTGCCGGCGCCCGAGCGGCCGACCAGACCGAGCCGCTCACCGGGGGCGATGGCAAGATCGACGCCGTCGAGCCCACCCGCACCCTTGCCGTAGTGGTGATGCACGTCCTCGAAGCGCAGGGCGCCAGCGCTCACGGCAAGGTCGGGAGTGCCCGCCTCGTCACGGATTTGGTGGGGCTGACAAATCGTCTCCATCCCCTCCTGCACGATACCGGCATTCTGGAACAGCTGGGACGTCACCCACATGATCCAACCGGTCATGAAGACGAGCCGCGTGGTCAGCGCCGCCGCCGCGGCCACGGTGCCGATACTGCTCTCCCCTGCGCTCCACAGCCAGATGGCGAGCCCCACGGTGCAGACCATCAGCACGCCGTTGATCAGCGCCAAGCTGGCGGTCATCAGGCTCATCAACCGCAGCAGACGGGAGAAGCGCAGGCGGTGCACCCGCATGGCGGACTTGGCGAAGGCTTTCTCCCGCTCCGCGTGGGCGAAGAGCTTCACCGTCTCCATGTTGGTGTAGGCATCGACGATGCGCCCGGTGACCAGGGAGCGAGACTCTGAGTTGCGGCGCGAGGCCTCGCCGATCTGCGGGATGAGGGTACCGAGCAGCCAGACGTAGAGCGCCACCCAGACCAGGAGCGGGACGACCAGGCGCCAGTCGGCCCCGGCCAGCACGATGGCCGCGCCAAGGAAATAGATCGAGGCGTACCAGATCGCCTCCAACGCCATGTAGGCGGAGTCCTCGATGGCCGGCGACGTCTGCATCACCCGGTTGGCGATGCGGCCAGCATAGTCGTTCTGGAAGAAGCCGATCGACTGGCCGAGCAAGTGGCAGTGGGCGCGCCAACGGATCTGCTCCACCAGGTTGACCGACATGCCGTGGCTTAGGAGTCCGATGTGGACGATGACGAAGAGCGGCCGCACCAAGAGGATGGCGCAGGCGACCAGCAGCAATTCCAGGCCATGGGCCGAGAGGAAACCGTCGGGCCCAATTCGCTCCATGCTATCGACCAGATAACCGGCGTAGTACACCAGTCCGGTCTCAAGAAGGGCCGCACACATGCCGGCCACGGCAGCGATCGCCAGGACGCGGCGGTAGGGCCTCAAGTGGCTCAGCACGAAACCCCAGAAGCTGGCGGGCGGATTATCCTTGGGCTCGATGAAGGGATCGACCAACCCCTCGGCCCAATCGAACAGGCGCCGTGTCCAGACGGGAGCCTGGAAACGGGGAAGAAAGCGGCGGCCAAAGGTGGCTTCACGGGCCATGGGAAGCGCTCCGAGGTGCGAGTCCGCATTAGCTGCGGATCATGGAGCCGGACGGCGGTGCCGAGAGAGTGGCTGTTGTGCTGTCCGGAAAAACGATGATCGGATTGGGGTGCCGCACCCTGCCTGCACGAGCCTCATGGCCCTTCGCGAGGGAAGATGGGAGTGAGCCGGCAAAGGCTCGACGTGTCACCCCGGTGGGGAGTTACCCCGTCAGGGAGGACGTCAGCCGGCCGGCGATGTCATCCATGTAACGATCATCGAACGCTCCTCTAAAGCGAGGCAACTCTATAGCAAGAGCAGCAGCAGCCGTCGACCGGCAAAGCCCGGAACAAAGATAGGGCTGACCAGAACGCAACTTTACGTAAGAGAGATCGCGTTTTGCGACAGAACCCTACGCTGAAGAGACGGCTGGCAAAACTCTGTTCCAGAGAGCGTCATGATCGGCTGCCTCACCAAAGAGTTGCTTCGGCTGGACTGCACGCTTGTTGCCTAACTGGCATTGACAATCATTGTGATATTCGCAATTATTGTGGCCAGCAATGCCACAGTGATTTCGAGCCGCATCGGTCAGATGGAAACAGGTGATGGTCTATCCACCTTTCGCTCCCGCTGAAAAACAGCTGCGCCGAGACGCTCTAGCCCAGCTTGAACGCTGCGAGGAGGCTTGGGAGTGCTGGCGCGGCCGGCCTCTCGCTTCCTACCCCCGGATGAGCGAGCGGACGCACGAAGAGGGACTAGAGCGCGAGGAACGCCTGGCTGTCTTCGCACTGACGGCCACCGGCCGCGGCTCGCCACTCGACACACCCTGGCCGACCGAGGCGCGGGAGCGGGTGCGAGCCTGCCTACGCCTGGTACGAGCTTACCGACAGCGCGGCGATGCGGACAACGCTCGCTTCTATCTTAGCCGGCTGAGGAAGAGTCTCACTTTCTACCGCCAGACTGTCGCCCGCAGCCGCCAAGAAATGGCAACGCCGGAGGGCGGCCTGCAAGCGGCGCAATAGAGGAGCGGCGCTTGATGGCTCTCCTCAATCGATGCGGATAAAGTCGCGCTTCTTGTAGCCGCGAGTACGGGCGCAAACCTCGACGCCATTGCGATGACCATCGTCGTTTGTGTTGCCTTCGATGCTCTTGAAGCTCTCGCTTCCGAACGCGGTTACCACGCCGGTGTGGGCCCAGTCGGTCGGCGTGTTGCGGCGTAAGAAGATGGCGCCCGGCGGCAAGTCGGCATCGGCCCGTGTACGCTCGCCAACGAAGCGCCCGGCATCCTTGGCCTGCGCCGCCAGGCTGTCGCAGGAAACCGAGCCGCGGATAGGCATGGGCCGCCCCAAGGTGTCGCTCGCCTGACGCAGCAGGAAGGTGACGAAGCCGGCGCACCAGAACTGTGTCGCCCCTTCCTTGCCGTCCATATAGAGCCGCACCCAGGGTCCGCAGTTGTCACCGCCCACTTCGTGCGGATGCTCGGCCAGGTGCTGCTGTGCATAGGCCAGCAGCGCGGCATCCAGCGTCGCCGGCACAGGCTTCAGGGGCTGGAGCGCGGCAAGCATTGGGCGAGTCAGCGCCTCGAAGGTCTTGCCATTAACCGCCTCACCTGCGCCTAAGGCATTCGCGGCGCGGAACTCGCCGACGGCCTCCGCCGTCGCCGGGCCGAAGTCACCGTCGATGACGATCTGATGCCCGGCAAGACAGAGCCATTCCTGCACCAGCTTGGCGCGCGCCTTGCTGCCGGGCCCGCCGCTGTCGCGGGTGATGGGTGCGAAGCTGCGTGTTGCGATGGCATCCCGCTCCCGCCGCAACTCTTTTGGCAGCCACGTGTCCAACAGGGTCATGGGCTTTCTCCCGCTGTGGATCTCTGTCCTTAAGCCGGCTGTGGGCTCGCGTCCGCGCCGCCCGCAGCCGTATCTTGGTTCTGAGTGTCCGGCCGCTGCGTGTCTGGATCCGGAGAGCTTTGGCTCTGCGGGTCCTTGCTCGGCAACGTCACAGGAGGCTTCCCCTCAGCCTGGCGACGGCCGTTGGCGGCCACCAGAAAAGCGTCGAGCACACTGGTCGGCTTGACCGAGTCCTCGACCTCTGGCGGTGCCGTCACCTCCTCCGGCTTGGCCTGCTGCGTCTTGCTGCCGATGCCGACTGCGCGCAGCACCTGAAAGAGCTGTGAAAGGCTGGAAAACACGCGGTACCAGAAGGGCCCGCCAAGGCCCATCAGCACGCCGGCTGTGACAGTCAGCACGGCCCAGCGGGCAAGACTCCCAGGGCCAGCGTCGCTGGTATCGCTGCAGGCGGCATCACCGGCACCCCCATCGAGGCAGTAGGGATAGTAGCTGTAGCCAATAGGCAATCCTTGGTCACTAAGCCGAGCGATGCCGGTTCGGGTCTCCTGGATCCTCTGTTCGATCTCTTTGGTCTGCTCGGCGCTCAACTCGGCCTTTCCGAGTTGCTCCACGATCTGCTCCAAGCGCCTGGCCGCTTCACGGTTGGCCTCCGCCGCATCGTCGCCCTGCTCGATCAGACCCGTGCGCAGATCCGGATTCTCCATCAAGGTCGTGAAGAGTCGGCCGGCGTCGATGTTGGCGGCAAAGGCCAAGATGATGCCGACGCCGATGGCAGTCAGTTTTGCCTTGGTGCGGAAGACCTCACCAGCGGCGCGGCCGAATCGCTCGAAGCTGCGCGTGAAGTCCTTGATCAGCGGGTCGATCGTGTCCTTGCTCTCTTCCAGAATGGCTTGGCCCACATCCGTCCGCCCGAGGCGTTCAGCGAATGCGATAATCGAGAGGACATCCACGCGCCGCTTGCGGAAAAGCCACCATTCCCCCGAGCCACTTGTCCCTGCCGCTGGATCGCTGTGCTGCGGCTGCGCAAGGACCGGGTTCAAGGTCATGGCATCGACAAAGCTGTCGCGTGCGCGCGGCTTATCCGTGTCTTCCGACACTTCTTCCAGCTTCTTCTCGATGCGCGGCCAGATCACGCTGTCGAACAGGGCGCCCATGGTCTGCTTCAGCGTTTCCTGCCGCAGGTACAGAAGCCGTAGCAGCGCCTCGACGATGCCGGTCACGATGGTGGAAAGCAGGATCATGACGACCGCGAAGGCCATCGCCGACTCGAGCATTTGCATGAAGCACCCTCCTTCCCTACGACGTCTTCTGTCACGCCTCCCGATCTGCGTTCGCGGCTCAGTCGTCCGGATTGACGATGAGGTAGCGCCGCGTACTGGCCAGTGCCTTGCGGTCAGGCACCTCCTCAGGCCGACGACCGGCCAAGACGAAGCGAACGTCAGCGATCACTTCCGGGCGCAGGCGATAGTATTGATGATTGGCGTGGGCCAGTTCCGTCCGATCCACATGGCGACAGTCGATGGCCACCACCTTCTCGTCGGTGCGGTCCATCTCGATCGGCCCGTTGTGGCCCAGGCGATCCGGATTCAGCTTTGTGACATCGCTGATCACCAGCGCGAGGTCGTCCTTGCTGTGGTATACCTGAACGGCATTGCCCAGCCGCGGCAACAGGCCGAGCTTCAGGTTGTCCTGGAGTGCATCTTCGTCCTCATCGGCGGCCATCAGGAAGATGTTGTCGAAGACTGCTGGCAGGCGATCGGCACCGCGCCGCTCCACGATGGCCTGTACCGCGTTGCGCAAGGCCCAGTTGCCCATGGAATGAGCGACGAGATGCAAGCGGTTGGGGCAAGGCGCGTGCTCCGCCTCGGCCCCCTCGTCCTTCTTCTCCTGGGCCAAACGGAGTGCTCGGACCTCTTCTAGGAAGAAATCGCAGAGTCGGAAGAAGAAGCGTGCAATGGCTTGGCCGGACTTGGCCGCGTCCTGCCGGTCGCTGATGTAGGAAGCGAAGGGCGCCATGCGGCCATTGGCGGGCCAGGAGAAGGCGACCACCAGCGGCTGGCGATGTTTGCCATCTTTGCACAGCACCTCGTACTTCTCGGTCAGCTCGGCTGCCCGCTCGAGAGCGGCGGAGAATTCCGAGGCGTAGCCGTGGATGAGGACGATCAGGTCGCGCTCCTCGGCACGCATGCGCGCCTTGAGGTCGGAGAAGAGCTGGGCCGAGCCGAGCTTGGCCTTGCGGTCGTCGCCGGCAGGGCCGGGCTTCTGTGCGAAAGTCTCGACCGTCTCCGCCGCATAGGTCGCCTTCTCACCGGAGCCCTTGGCAGTCACGACCGCCCGGCCGACACGGTAAGACTCTGAGCCGTCGGGGTGGAAGCGCGGACCGTACCATGGCGCCTTGTCACCCTCCTCGTTGCGGTTGGTGGCGAAGTAGACTTCGACGTTGCGCTTGCCGCTCGCAGATCTCTTTCCACGCGACTTCCTGCCGTTTGCCATGCCTCGCTTCCCCTCTCTACGTCCGTTTGTTTCCCGTCACTTACGCGCCGCCACCGTCGCCGGCGCGACGGCGCTTTGGCTTGAAGGCGTCGTGGACGAGTTCCCCATAGCGTTGGGAGCCCATACGCATGAAGCCGACATTGATGGCACGCAACTTGTCATCGAGCAGCTCCAGGAGCTGTGCCGTGACCTGGGGCTGGCGAGCGACAGCGGCATCTTCGTCATCCAGCGCCGCGAAGACCTCCTCCCGCACCGCGCCCCACTTTTCGTACCAGCCGCTCACCGTCTCCTGGTCGCTGCGCGGAAAACACTGGATAAGAGACTCTCGGTCGAGCAAGCCGTGTTGCGCCGCCTCGCTCTCGATAGCCAGGATCTGGCTTTTGATGTTGGCGCAGAGACTGCGGAAGTCTTCGTCGTCCAACTCGCCCTTCAGCTGCTCGACACGGCGGTCGATGAACTCGAAGCGGAAGCGCGAACCGAGGATCAGACCAGCCAAGAGGATGCCTTGTTCCTCGTGCTGAGAGAAGTCGGCCGGCGGTTGCTCGACCAGCAGCACATAGAAGGTGCGCTTGCCGCTGAGATAGTACTCCTGCCGGGTCAGAAGCGGCCGGTAGAAGCGGCGGTTGGAAACGGAGTAGAACGTCGCCATCACCGGGTCAGGACGGCGGCCGTCTGCGGCGAGCAGCAAGGCCTCCTCGAGCTGCTCGAGCCATAGCAGCGACTGGCCCTGGGCCTCATCGGACAGATTTCGGCGAAACTCCTCCCACGGCAAGTCGCCTGTGTTTGCCAAGCGAAAGATGGACTGGGCGATGGGCCCCAGGAAGACACTGGCCTGCGCCATGCTCGTGCCGCGCGCGATCGTACCGTTGCCATTGGCCTTCAAGCGCTCGGGGCGGAAGGTGATCTCAATGCGCGCCGGATAGTAAGTCGAGTGGGTGACACTGTCCTGCCGGTTCTTGACGAAAGAATCCGAGATGGCATGTGCCGCCTCCACCAGGCGCGGCTCATAGCGGCGGATGTCACTGGTCAGTGGGGCGTCGGCAGGATACTGGATGAAATCGCGCAAGAAGCGGAAGATCGCCGACTCCTCGTAGAAGCGCTCTTTCTTCAGCTCGGTCACCTCTTCGTCATCTCCCTGCTCGCGCTGGAACAGAGAGATGCGATTAGCCTGATACTCGCTAAGAGGCTTGGGCCGTGCATCGGTATCATGCAGGCAGCAAAGCCGCTGATCGCCACCCGACTGTCCGGCGTGCAGCGCTTCGAAGGTCGTCGCCTCATAGATCGGCCACTGCCAATCCATCTCCGGGTCGGTGTAGATCAGGATAAACCAGGAGGCCGCCTTGAGCTCTTCCATCAACTGCTGCTTCCAGCGGCCGCCGCGGCGCAGGTCATCGTAGGCGGCGAAGACGTCAATGCGGTCGTCGAGGGACTCCAGCTCCTGTTTGACCGCGCGAGCGATCTTCTCGTCGGTTGAACGGTAGCTGAGAAAGACGCGGGTGCGCTGGCGCTGCCCAGGCAGTGTCTTGGCACCGTCATTGGTGGACTCTGCTGCGCTGTCGTCCTCCGCTGCTCCAGCATCGACCTCAGCGGTCTCGGGCGACATCGGCGGCGGCATATGCGGAGGAAGCGTTTGCGGAGGCGGCGGGTCGAACTCGCCGCTGTTGTCGATCAACCACTGGTCAAGCGCGGTGATGTCCTGGGTGATGGCCTTGAAGGAGAGCTGTAGGCGCGGCCGCTCTGCGGCATTGAGCGTTTCGCAGACGGTCTTCACCTGCTCACGCCACTCCCGCCACTTGCGTTGACGTTCGTTTGGGCGCCGGGTGCGTAGGATATCGCGCCCCTCGCGCACCAAAACCATGACCTCGTCCATATCGCCCATCGCCCACCTCCGATCAGGCTCTCACACGACCATCCTTCGCAGCCGTCTACCATCGGCTGCGCCCGCGCGACGCTAAACCGCCACCGGCAATTCCGGGCCGATGATGAAGTTGTGGCTCTGCACCCGGTTGCTCAGCCAGCCCGAAAGGATCGGGTGCAGCACGAAGACATGGCCGTTGCGGATCTTGTATTTCTCCGGGTACTCCAGGCCCTGGCTCGGCGGCAGGAAGTGCTGCTCATAGGCCACGCCATCGATTTTCTGGCGCACCATGCCAAGCAGGCCGAGGCCGAAAAGAGTCTCGAAGGGCTGCGCGAAATCCGAGTCCGGCGCGATCTCAGCAGGCTCGAAGTTCTCCGACAGATAGCGGTCGGTGATCGCGTCCATGTCCTCTTTCTTGAACAGGCTACCGGGCAGGTAGCCGCTTACGAACTCACGGATGTTAAAGCGCGGGTCGAGCAGCGGCGTGACCTCGGCGATGTACTGCCGAGCAATGTCCACGGAGGCATGATGCACAGCCGCGCGCAGGCTCTCGCGGTCGAAGCCCTGCTCCGGCCGGTTTTCCAGCATCACGGTCCCCATGTGGATCATGTCCCGAGGCCGACCCAAGGTGTGGCGGACGATGTAGTCGCTGATGTCTTCCTCTACCCCGGCGCGCTCGTGCGGCAGCTTGACGAGCGGGCCGAAGAAAGCCGCCCAGGGGTCGCTGCTGCGCTTGCCTGGCTGCACCAGCAGGCTGTCGTCCAGCTGCTCCAGATGGGACTGGAAGATGCGGGCCAACTCGTCGCGCGTGTAGCTCAGCTTGGTGATGTAGTCGAAGTACTGCAGGCTCAGCTCGTCGGCGAACTGGTTGTAGACGTCCTGCCGGATCGAGGTGAAAACGTGGATGTGGCGGTAGGCAAAGCCGATCTCCCGCACCGCGCGGAACTGGCCGTACATGCTGTTGTACCAGAGCTCCGGCTCGCGCTCGTAGTAGTCGTCCAGGTTGTCGAGGAAGACGTAGACCGAAACCGGGATGAGCTGGAGGATCCCTTCCAGCTCCATGTTCTCCTGCCCCACCTCCTGCACCGTCTTGTGGCCACCGGAGTCCAGTCTGTTGCCGAGCTCAGTATAGTAGTAGTAGGGGCCGCGCGGCGCGTGGCCGAGGCGGTTCGCGTATTTCTCAATGACGGCCTGGGTGGCGGTCAGGCGGTTCATCTCCGCCTGGGTCATGGCGTGGCTGCCGGAGAGCAGCGACTGCCGCCCGCTCAACTCTTCGACCAAAAGGTCGCGCAGGTGGTCGACGATCGAGCGGTAGATCGAGTGCTTCCACACCGTCGCCCAAGCCAGGTGCGCCTTGGCCGGATCGCCGATCATGTAGTTGAAACGCTGGCCGACATGCTGGGCCGCGACCAGACGGTCGACCGGGTTGCTGGTGTCTGAGGGGATGCAGAGCGAGTCCCCCTTGGCACGCTGGTCGATGGCCTTGCGCAATAGCAGGAGCGACTTGCCGCTTCCCTTGGGACCGACCACGTAGCGCTTCTCGTTGCCATCGAGGAAGAGGCGGATGTTGTGGTTGGCGACGATCGAACTCAGGGACTCGGGCGTGGCAAGAGCCGCATCCTCGTGACCGAAGCTTCGTTTCATCGCCGACCTCGCACCTCGCGCACTCATCGTCGACTGCCCGGCATCGCCTTTTCAGCGGCTTGCAGCGTCGCACCACAAGCTCTCGTTGTGGCCGCGCATGCACGCTGCTTTCCAGGGCCTGCTTCTACAACGACCGACTGAGTCTTGCGCTTAGCCCACACCTCACCGCCGGCCGCCCTGCCTAGAGCGCCCAGAGGGCTGAGCTTCCCACAACGGCGGGGGCATTTTTGTGTCAACTGGACTGAGCGTTCCGGTCGCTGATGCGCAATCGCAGCACGTCGCGCGCTCTGTGCTAGGCTGCCAGGCGCGGCTCTTTCGGTGGGAGGTGATGTATGATGGTCGACGGCCCGGCAGATACAGAGGACGGCTCTGCAACAAGCACCGAAGCCGTCGATATCGCCAAGGCACGGCGGGACGAGCGCGCGCGGGCCTACTTCGAGAAGGACCTGAACCGGCAACGAGAGTGGTACAGCCGGAAAGCCTCCGCATACAAAAGCTATGCTCAGTGGTTCGGTCTTGCGGTGATCGCGGCCGGAGCTCTGATCACCTTCTGCGCGGCCGTTGGGCCCGCCGACTCGCTCTGGACCAAGGCAATCATCGCCGGCCTCGGCCTCGCCGTCGCGGTGCTGCAGGGCGTTCTGCGCATCTGGCGCTACGACGAGACCTGGCTGGAGTACCGCAAGGCCTCCGAGCGTTTGAAGCGCGAGCGACGACTCTATGTGAACGTCGCCGGCGCCTATGCCGAGATCGCCGGCGAGGAGGCGCGCTTCAGACGCTTTGTCGAAGCGGTGGAGCGCATCATCGCCGAGGAGCAGCAACTCTTCTTCGATCAAGGAGGCGGTGAAACGGCCCCGTCCGGCTTGGCCCAATCCGCGGCGGCGCCATCGGGTGCCCCAGCGCGGACGGGCGCCTGAGCGTTGTACCCGAGAGGCTCTGAGACGGGCGTCCCCATCGTCCATTCGCCCGTTTGCCCGCTGTCGCCGCATAGTCTTAGACCCACCAACCGGCACGGCTCGCGCTAAGCCGCACCGAGCCTAGACCGCTGACCCAGTCGCAGCCGCCTAAGAGCGGCGGCTACGTCGGTCGCGAAAGCACCGATCAGGACCGGCAACAGTAGGGCCGCTGTGTCCCAGCTCGGCGCATCGGTGCCGCCGCTCTCCCCAAGAGCGAGCAGCATGCCCAGCGCGCCGGCGGCGAAGCCGATCACCAGGCCGCGCAGTAGGGCGCGGCCATCCCGGACCTTCCCCAAGGTTCCGTGCGATTTAAGACGACAGGTCTTCGCCTCGATCAGCTCGAGCAGGATGCGCAGGCTTTGACCAAGGCTGCCAAGGTAACCACCGAGCAGGACAAGCGTGGTCCAATAGACAGTATCCATCACCCCCTCCTCCGATTCTTCTGAGCAGTCCCGAGCCAGCCCTTCCCGAAGGCTGGTGACTGCGAACGGGCACTCCTGAAAAAAAGCGGCTGCGCCGTGCCGGTGGCGCTGGAGGATACCTCCGGCACGCACGCAGCCAGTTTCAGGGAGGCACCTGTGTAAACTGAGTTTCGAACGGCTGGCCCGCAGCGACTTCGCCTTATCCAGGTACGTCGGGCGCGAGGCTGCGGCGAGGCGGCTTGACGCCCCCATGCGCAAGTGTCCTGCGCATAGTCCCCCGGCGCACAAGCGCCTCGCCTGCAGGCCCCTCTGGCACGGCCCCACCCCTGCGCAGTCCCGTCCCGCGCAATCCCCAAACGCGCGGATGCCGCGTGCCGCAACGGCCGAGCCAACACACGGCTGTGCAGCAGTTTCCAGTGGTGTGCCAGAACGTGAAAGGCGGTAGCCATGAGGTGTTCCCCTCGTCTCTCGCGAGACGATCTCCTATCTCAGGACGCACGCAGCGCGGAGCAGCGCGGGCATGCTGTCGACAATGCGTTCGCTGGACGTCATCGCGTCTCGCGGATGCCATCGTCCTGCGTCTGAGCCGATCTGGTTCCAATAGGCGGTCTTGTCGTTGATCACGAGACCGGCCAGGGTTTCGGCCACCAGCCGGCTGCCGAGTGGGCCGAGATGTTGGCCATCGGCGCGGATCTCCGCTTCTTTCAGGACGTAGAACCAGAGCGGCGTTCGCGTCACAAAGCCGCCCTCGCGCACCGCTTCTCCAGTTGGGCCGGAGGTCAGTTCGTCGGCACTCAGGGGCTCGATCGCTGCGCCGGTGCGGGCATAGATCCCCGCAATACAATCCTGTGCGCTGGGCACATTGAGGCGGTAGCCACGGCGCAAGTTGCGCCTGGCCAATCGACGGAACAGTCCACCGGCATCGGCCGGCGCGTTGGGCATGTCGGTAAGCGGCGGTGCCAGCAGGGTGTCTATGCGCCGCGCAGCACGGTCGCGCAGCACAACGTGGACATCGACCAGCCGTTCCCATTCAGGTGCCCAATGGCCGGGCAAGCCGCTATGCGAGCCGCCCTCGGCCGCGGGCATCGGCCGCTCACCGTTGCCGGTGTAAGCGAAGAGTTGCTCCAGGTCTGCGCGGGTATCGCGCAAGCCCTCGCCGTTGGCCGGCCGGCCGAAATAGCGGTTCCAGTCATAGGACGCACGCACCATCGAGTGACCAAAGCGGAACGCTGCTGCAGAGAACTCGAGCGGCAGCGGCATCTGGCCTGGCGGCAGCGAGTGCGCCACCTTCGCCATCTGATCGCGGCAGAACTTCGAATAGAGCGGTGCACCCTGAGCCAGCACCTCCGAAACCACTGACGGATCGCAGACCTTCGGCAGGTAGGCATTGAGCACGAGCCATTGGTAGTGCCAGCGCACAAGCTGACGGGCCCAATTGTAGACAGCGTCGTCGCCTTCTCGGACCGGTCCACCGACGCTGTTCGCTGCATCGACCAATCGGTTATGAAATCGCAGGAAAGCAAGGTGCAGCTGCGCCAGGAACAAATTCTTGTCGTTGCGCGCATCTCCGATCATCGCGCGTTGAACGCGGAGGCTGCCGTCCTGATTGACGAAATCTTGCCGAAGGGGCTCGGGCAGCGCTCGAATCTCAGCCTCGTCGAGCTGCTGGTTCGGCTCTTCCAGCAGGCGGCCGAGACGCAGCAGATCACCGTCCCCGTCCTCCGGTAGCGGCACCCGGCCACGGCCCGCATCGACCAAACGACCCAACCACATCTTTGCCCGCGCATCCGGGTCACGCAGAAGAGATGCAAGTTTGCGGCTGAAGGGATCTTGGTCCGGGCAGTCGCCGTAGAGGCTATCGAGCCGAAGCGCACCGGCGCGCAAGTTGAGACGGTCACGCATCACCAACTCGCGAGGCGCAGGCGCGATATCGTCGCCGTCGATCATCGACAAGCCAGCGTCGCGGTCCGTCCCGGCGCTGATGTCGTGATCGATGAATTGACCGAGATAGGTGAAGATAACTGGAATACGGGAGTCCGGCCGCGATGCTTCCGGCGGTTCAGCCATGGCATCGCCAAGCACATCCAGAGCTTTGGTGGCATCCGGGCCTGGAAACGCCTCGGGCGCATCGCGGAAG
Source organism: Rhodospirillales bacterium (assembly GCA_965247175.1). GTDB lineage: Bacteria > Pseudomonadota > Alphaproteobacteria > Kiloniellales > DSM-21159 > JANQMX01. Next base: position 4,621,389 of record OZ252006.1, on the reverse strand, counting down.
TAGTAACCGAAGGCGCCGAACTCTGGCTTTGCTGTTCCAACCCTGGAACGGCCGTTGCCGCCGCAGACGGCGGCGAGCGTCGTGCCGTCGAGACGCGCCTCTTGATTTGAGTGCGCCACCACACGATGCCCGTGTCCCAGTTGAAACAACATTCCCGCTTTCCCTTTTGCTTGTGTTGCCCGCTCCCACCGCGAAGCTTCGGTGGTTGGCCTTCCGGCGTCGGGCAATCACTGCCTTGTTTCAGTCACCATCGTGCGTATGGCGCGTCAGCCACGCGTGAGCCAAACGGCAAGCGTTCAGGAGAAACCCGTTAACTGATTGGTTTCCCAGGGCTCTGCGGCCTCGAAACAAGAGCTTTCTGGCCCGGCGCAGACCGGAAAAAGGCAATCGCCTGGGTATCGGCAGCCGCAATCCATTCCCGGGACCGAGACGAAGAGCGAGCGTTGGGCAATCGAAAGCGTGCGAGGAGTGGAGTGGGCCGGAGGACTTAGCGGGCTACGAGCGTCGGTTCTTTTCTCTAGAGCTCTAACGAACGGCTAGCCCGGCGCTCCGCCTGCCCCGTCCGTTTCAACCCCTTGTTCCATGGCGTGAAAGATGTCGCGCCTGGGCCCGTGTCGAGTCTTCAGCGGACAGCCGCAGGCGACCGACTCTTGGCCCCGGACACGTTCGCGAACGCAACCTCAATCGCTGTCGCTATGGCGTGAAGACTGTGTTCGTTTTGGCTGCAGGCGGGTGTCGATCGACGTTCCGGATAAGCATCGCCAGACTGGGCTGTGAGCCGCCGGAAACCGTTGGCCGGTCAACTGTCGTTTGGAGGCCCGGGCCGGAATCGAACCGACGTACAAGGATTTGCAGTCCTCTGCATAGCCACTCTGCCACCGGGCCTAGGGGGAGAACGGTCAGATAAAGACCGCCCGACCGGGGCGTCAAGGTCTTTAGGAACTCCCCGACCCTTCTTGTCCTTGGTGACATGAGCCGACAACAGAATGGACTTGCCGCGCGGGCAATATGTTATTGCGAACGCGCACGGAGGCGAGCCTTCACCGGAGCCACGAAGAAGCAACAGTATTGCTTGGATCTCCAGCCCTTTTGGCGCCTTCGAGTGGTCTTCATCGTAACCGAGTCTAATCCGCACTTTCTTTCATTAATTGTCAAAGCACGCCCCCCATAGTCCACGAACGCTCTCACCATTAACTGCCTGCAGAATGGCGCTAAGCTCAAACTGGAAGACCGAAGCCGGTCAGTTTAAGGAATGCGACCGCCGCTTGGCTCATGAGACGCTGCAGACGCTAAAACACCTTAAAATTGCACCTCGGCCGAAGAACTTTGCTCTCTGGTTCCGCTACCACCAGCAAGCAGATCAGCGGCTGGTCGATGAGATCGACGGCCTGGTCCAGAGTGGAGAGCCGCTGTCACGAGACGTCCTGTCCGATCTCTACAATCGGCATATCGCCCAGACTATCGGCGCCAAAGGCCTCGATACAACGGTCGAGAAGATGGAGGCTGCAGCAAAGGGCTTCCTGGGATACATGGCGGATGCAAGCCGTTCCTCCGAGCGGCATGCAACGAACCTCCATGCGCTGCACAGCGGCCTAGCCGACGACGAGACTGGCGCCGTGCCGGAAAACTCCGTGCAGGGCCTCTTCGATCAGCTACAGCAGATGTCGAGAGACAACGTACAGCTCTCAGAGAGGATCGCGGCAACGTCCCACGAAGTAGCTGAGATAAAAGAGAATCTACGCCGCAGCCGAGAAGAGGCCTGGACCGATGGCCTAACTGGCATTCCGAACCGCGCCGCGTTCGACAACCGCATAGTACAGGCGATCGCCGATGCCGAGAATGGGACGAGCTTTTGCCTGATCATGGCTGACGTGGACCACTTCAAGAAGGTGAACGATACGCTCGGTCACGTCATGGGCGACAAAGTCCTGGGGATCGTCGCCAAGATCTTGCGGCATCAGCTCAAGGAGGACGACTTCGTTGGGCGCTACGGCGGTGAAGAGTTCGCCGTCCTGATTTTCGGCAACGACCTGGCCGGCGCCCTGGAGGTTGCCGAGCGGCTGCGCGCCTCGCTCGCCAGTCGACGGCTCTGCAATCGGCGCACCGGCACCTACTTTGACCCGGTAACGATGTCCTTCGGCGCAACGGAGCACCGCAACGGCGACCAGGTCGCGGATGTGATTCGGCGCGCCGATGCAGCGCTCTACGACGCAAAGCGCGCCGGCAGAAACTGCGTCTGCAGCACCCAACAGCAATAGAAAAAGCCAAAGACCGCAGTTGTTGAGAGTCAGTGGCTCGCCGGAAGGCGCCCCTTGAGGTGTTGTCAGGCCGCTTGCTTGGCCGCATGTCGCTGGAATACCCGCAAAGCTCTTGTGATTGGTGTGCCTCGGCAATCCAAGCTATGCTTAACCATGGATAGAGCCCTGGAAGACGCCCTGCAGGCTGGCTTTCCGAACCATATTCAATCCTGCCTGCCGGTCGATCTCCATCCGGTCAGCGCCATGTTCCTGCGCCACTGGCTGGACGGAAACCTCACCACCGCGGAGTTTTTGCGGTTTTTTCATCTCCCCAACTCAGATTACTTGAGCGTAGCGCAGTGCTTGCTGCGTGCCGTACTGCAGGTTAGCTGAGGCCGACGACAAAAAATCCCGCTTGGCGTAGTGACTGAGGGCTTTCATGGGCCGATGGGCTTTGCTATATGCCCGCACTCACCTGCATGATCCGGGGTAGCTCAGCGGTAGAGCAGGCGGCTGTTAACCGCCCGGTCGGGGGTTCGAATCCCTCCCCCGGAGCCAGCGTCACCGGCGCCCATTCCGAAATCCGACGTTTGTTGGCTCAGCTTTCGTTCAATCGACGATAGGCATCGCGAACCTTGCGACGCACGCCTTCAGGCTGCCCATCGATCGCCTGAGCCAGAGCCTTCATCTCACGGCGCAGTCCGTAGAGCTGATCGAGCAGCGACAGCACCACCGGCATCGCCTCGTCATTCACCTTCATCTCGTCCTTAAGCTCGCAGAGCAGACGAACGCGGGCCACATCGAGCTCATCGAAATGCGGGCCACTATCGCCGGCCACTGGCGCGACCCAGCCCCGACGCACCCACAGCCGAAGACGCCTAAGGGTGACCGCCTCGACCCTGGCCACGACCTCTTTTTCATTATGCCTCATGCTGCCCTCGTGAGCTCGTCCCGCGGGTCGTAGTGATGACTCTCGCGCCAGCCTTCAAGGAAGCCCTCAAGCTCCGGATCGATTGTCTCCGGCAGCACGATCTTAATGACGACCCGCTGGTCCCCGGGTGTCCGTCCCTTTGCCTTCACGCCGCGCCCTTTCAGCCGCATTATCTTGCCGCTCGATGCGCCCTTGGGCAGCGTCATCTTGACCCGCCCGCCGATGGTCGGCACCTCGAGCTTGCCTCCCAGCACGGCCTCGTCGAGGCTCACGGGCAGTTCGACAACGATGTCGTCGCCCTCGCGCTTGAACAGCGGATGCGGCTTCACCGAGATCTCGACCAAGGCGTCGCCCGCCGGGCCGCCGCCGATGCCCGGCATGCCCTTGCCCTTCAGACGTAGCACGCCCCCGTCGCGGGTGCCCGCCGGAATGCTGAGGTCGAGGTCCTTGCCGTCGGGCATGGTGATGCGACGCTTGGCACCGTTTGCCGCATCAAGGAACTCGACCTCGAGATGATAGCGTGTGTCGGGGCCACGGGCCTGAAAGCCCTCCCCCATGCCATAGCTGCCATAGCCGGCTCGGCCTTCGCGGGCGCGGAACAGGTCAGCGAAGAGATCGGAAACGTCGTCAAAGTCCTCGTAGCTGGCGCTGCTCGTATAGCGACCCGTGCCATCCGCATCGGCGTAGCGGCGATAGAACTCATGCTCCGGCCGTTCCATTCCGCTGGCATCGATCTCGCCGCTGTCGTAGCGCGCCCGCTGCTCCGGATCCTTCAGCAGGTTATACGCGGCCGAGACCTCCTTGAAGCGTTCCTCGGCCTCTTTGTCGCCGGGCTTGAGATCCGGATGCAGCTCCTTGGCGAGCGTGCGATAGACCTTGCTGATCTCGGCGTCACTGGCGCTCTTGTCCACGCCCAGCACCGCGTAGGGATCGTCAGCCACTGTCCTTGTGCTCCTAGAGACTTGGGGATCGCCGTCCAGGTCGGGTTCGACCACCCTCCTCCATTACACACCCTGCCGTGCTTTGGGAACCACCAGCAGCAGTGCGAAGCCGACCCGTCGGGCAAAGCTCAATGAGCGGACAACGGTCGCAGAGCGGTGCAGCGTGGCGGCAGAGATCTTGACCCAGACGCTTGAAAAGGTGGTGGTGCTGACCGATCGCTGCCGCGTCCCACGACGAGGGGAGAAGCGGCATCACCGTGTCGTAGGTTTGGCGCAGATCGGCGCGCCAACCCACGAACCCGAGGCGGCACAGCACCCGAAGGTGATGCGTGTCGATAACCAGCGCTGCTTTTGCCAGCGTGCTGAAGTTGAGTGTTGCCGCCGCAACCTTGCGGCCGACGCCGGGCAGCTGTTCCAGACAAAGGAGGCTTTCCATCACCGTACGGCATTCAAGATGGTCGAGACGGGGCCAGCCATCATGCGCGGTGATCGCTGCCAGCGCTCGCTTCAGCCTGGGTGCCTTCGCCTCCGCGAAGGTCACGGCCGCGACGATTGGCCTGATCTTGGCGAGCGGCGCATCCCGCACCGCAGCCCAGCTGGCGAAGCCCAGTAGCAGACCCTCGAAAGCCGCCTGGGAGACATCACCGGATGTTCGCCCACCCAACAGTCCGAGCACCAGCTGGCTGACCGGGTCAAGGCGGAGGTAAGGCCCCTGAGGCCCAAAGCGCCGCAGCAGCCGACGATGAACCTCGGCCAGCAACGCCGGGCGATCATCGAGCGCAAGCTGAAGCTGCATCATCAGACGACAATGCAGCATCAGAGAGAACAAAACAAGAACTTACATTATGTAGGCCAATGACATTTGATGGCTTGGTGGAAGCTGCCCCGTCTAGTCTCGGCCAAAGCGCTTAAGCGGCCAACAGCGATGTGGCCCTTGCCTGGGCGCGTTCGGCGTGGCTGCGGTTGCCGAGGCCCTTGTGGGCGCGGGCGACCAGGGTCCAGTTCTGGGGGCTGGAGGGCTTCACGCCGCAACGCTCATGCGCAAGCGCCAAGGCGAGCTCGAACTGTCGGGCGCGCAGGGCCGCCTCCACCAGGGTCCAGGCAATCACGTCGCGCTGGGCGAAGCTGCCGCCAAGGCGATGCGTGCGGTAGCGCACAGGCAGCAAGCCCTCAACGCAGGCACCGTAGCGACCGTCCTGGAAATCCTGCAACGCGCGGCAGAACGGGATGCCAATCTCGCGGCTCATGGCGACGTTGGCGTCGGAGGCGTGGTCACAGTAGCGCTCGTTGGCGGTCAGCAGCGCCTCGGCGGCGTCCTTCCGATTGGCCGCCACGAAGCTCATCATGGCGTGCACGTCGTTGAAGGCGTAGAGGGTGTCGGTAGCGCTCGGCTCCCACTTCTTGGCCAACTCATCCCAACGCTCGCCGACATCGACATCCAGCAGCTTGAGGCGCCAGAGCAACGCCGCCGAGTCCAACTCCTCGTATTTGTCGCCTGAGGTGCCGCTGCCCCGCAGCTCCTGGTCGTAGATCGCCAGCACCTGGTCGATCTGCTTGAGGTCCAGATGGAAGAGCGAAAGGTGCCACCAGAGGTGATTGCGGAAATTGCCGTAAGCCCAATCGTCCTTGCGGCTATTGAGAAACCAGATGCCACCGGCTTGGCGCCCCTGCATTTCCAACACGTGGGCGACGGCGTGGATGGCATAGGGGTGGCCGGGGCGGATGGCCAGCGCCCGGCGACCGTGCTCTTCGGCATCGGCGAAGTCGCGCGTTTCCTCCAGGCCGAAGGAGTAGAACCCAAGCACGTACTCGTAGCCGGGGACGGACTCGTCCCACAGCGGGAAGACGCGGGCGACCGAGTCCCGCTGCCCCACGACGTCGCCGAGCAGCACGTCTGTCAGGTGCACCAGCTGAAGTGCCAGGAGGTCGAAGGGATGCTGCACCAGCACCGCCTCCCACTTCTGCACCGCGCCGAAGAAATCGCCTTCCACCCAGCAGCGCAGCGCCGCCATGTGGCCCTTCTCACGGTCGTTCGCCTCACTGCTCAGTGCTTCCGCGGCCTCAAGGGCGGCGACCATTTCGCTATAGATGCGGGTCTCCATGGCCTGTGTCAGCATGGCGCCCTTGAAGAGATGCGCCATGACGAAACCCGGATGTGCCTCCAGCACCCGGTCGATGCTGCCCACAGGGTCGCCACGGAAGGCAAGGCTGTCCTCTTGCGCTTCGTCCAAGCCGTCGATGGCGTCTTGATTGCGATAGGACACCGGAACACCCCGGCGATCGCTTAATCCTGTTTGGCCTTGGCCCATCGTCTCCACCCCTGTCCGTCTGCCGTCACTCTAGTCCGCTTTGACGAGTCCTGTATGTAGTCTCGCACGAACCGGCCTTAAGAAAAGACCGACCGGACATCACTGACAATCTGCGCGCGCCACCCATTCGGAGGAGGTGCCGCAACCTGCATTCCCCAGATTAGCATCGCAGGCGCAGGCGCAAGACGGCGGGCCAATGAACTCTGCTCGCTGGCGCGTGAACGGCTGGGTCGTTAGGGAATGCGAGGGCCCTCTAACGCCCGAAGAAACCGATGAGCGCTTCAGCGCAGATCTCCGGCGCCTCCTCGGCGATAAAGTGACCGCAGTCGATCTTGAGCTCCGCGACCTGATCGGCCCAACGCTGCCAAACAGGCAGCAGCGAGTCCCCTGTATAGCGCTGCCCCCAAGGCACGAAGACCGGGCAGGCGATGCGCTTGCCGGCCGCCCGGTCCTCCCGGTCGTGCTCGACATCGATGGTGGCGCCGGCGCGATAGTCTTCGGCCATTGCCGTCTGCACCGAAGGCTTGCGGAAGTGCGTCCGATACTGAGCCACTGCCGCCGGGTCGAGGGCATCCGGGCTGCCGGCCCAATGCTCAAGGAGGAAATCCAGGTAGACGTCGGGAGCTGCGCCGATCAGCCGCTCCGGCAGGCTGTCCGACTGCGCCAGGAATGGCCAGTGGAAGGCACCGATCGCGGCCTGCCAATCCATCCCCTCCCAAACGTCGAGGGTCGGGATGGTGTCCAGGCTGGCCAAGCGCCGCACACGCTCCGGATGGTCGAGGGTAAGGCGATAGGCAACACGGGCGCCGCGGTCGTGGCCGGCCAGCAAGAAGCTGTGATGGCCGAGTTGCGCCATCAACGCCACCATAGTCTCGGCCGTAGCGCGCTTGCTGTGGTTGCGGTGTGCGGGGTCGGGCGCAGGGCCGAGGCTCTCGCCATAGCCGGGCAGATCTGGGATGACGAGCGCGAAGTGCTGGGCCAGCATCGGCGCGACCCGGTGCCAGGCGGCGTGGGTCTGGGGATAGCCGTGCAGCAGCAGCAGCGCCGGCCCCTCCCCGCCCAGCCGCGTGTGGAGCGTGACCTCGCCCAAGGCGATTCGCCGCGTCTCGAAGCCTTCGAACATGGTCCCTCCCGCCGGTAACAGAAGGAGCTTACGGCATTGACCACCGGGGTCGAGATACAGCCGCGCAGGCCCGCTATGCCGAGAGCTCGTCGCCACGCCCGTGAGAGCCGGAGCGGAGCGGGCACTCCTGCGCCAAAGGCAGCCATCGGCACACTTTTTCCCCCTCGAAACGGCAGGCCGCGGGCTACGGAAGTGTGGCCTTGATCACGTGGCCACGAGTTGCGCTAAGAAGGCAAAGCAGCATAATATGTGCGCGAAAATGCTTGATGGGCAGATGGATCAACAGTGCAGATTGGCCACGAGTCCCAAGACCAATCACCCGAAAACACTATCTCTGCCGAGGACGCCGTCCTCTCGGTAGTCGGTGCTGCGACGCTATCCGTTTCCGGGCAACGGGTCCTGCAAGGCAAGCGCAAGTGTCTTGCCCTGCTTTCCTATCTGGCTCTTAGTCAGGAAGCCGGTGTCACGCGAGAGCACATCGCCGGGCTGCTTTGGGGCGATTCGCCGGAGCGGCAAGCGCGGGCATCCTTGCGTCAGGCGCTTTCCGACATGCGCCAGGCTTTGGGCCCATTCAACATCAATCTTCTGACCTTCGACCATGACGTTCTGATCCTGAACCACGGCTCGATCCGGATCGATTTGATCGATCTGGCCAGCGATCTCGAGGCCGGCCGGGTCCCGGATCTGCTGCTGTCCCGCCCCAACCTCTCGGAGGAGATTCTCACCGGATTCGATGACTTGAGCGAGGACTTCACCTCGTGGCTCCGGGAGTACCGCGTTCGATTCCATGATCGTCTGTCGCGCGGACTGCGCGACCAGTACCAGTCGGATGACCTGCCGCTGAAGGTGAAGCGCGCCGTGGCCGAAACGGCGACGCTCCTCGACCCACTGAACGAGGAAGCCTACCGGATCGTCATGCAGCTGGCGGCCATGGAAGGCGATGTCGGGACGGCGCTGCAGACCTATACGAAGCTCTTCGAGACGCTTGACGAGAAACTCGGGATGGAGCCCTCCGCCCGGACGCAGGACCTCGCAATCAAGATCAAGATGGGGCACTTCGACCAACTGGACAGCGAAGTGTCGGGCGATGCGCCCATCGCAGCCGCCGCAGAACGCACCGCTGGCAGGAGGAGCTCGGTGCCGACGGTCGCCATCCTGCCGCTACAGTCAGTCGGCCCGGACAACGTGCCGGACTTCTTCACCAAGGGCATCGTCGAAGACACGGTCTGTCTGCTTGCGACACTGCACGAACCGAGGGTCATCTCGAGCAACTCGACAAGAGACCTTCGCCCGGACGATCGGCAATCCGAAGGGATCGCAGCGACTCTTGGCGCCGACTACTTCCTGTCCGGCATGGTGCGCAAGGCGGATAAGGACTTCCATCTCTCGGTTCAGCTTTCGGACGCCCGCTCGGGTGTCGTCGAGTGGGCCCGGATCTACGACGTTACGGAGAAGGACCTTTTCGACGTTCAGTTCGACGTCGCCCAAAGTATCGCCCAGAAGCTGGTTCCTTCGCTTCGCTCGGCCGAGCTGCGGCGCGCCAGAGGCAGCCATCCGAAGGACCTCTCCGCCTATCACCTCGCTTTGGTGGCGCGCGACTTGGTGTTCCGCCTGGATCGCACGTCGATCGGAGAGGCGGAAGGCCTGCTCAATCTAGCCTCCCAACGAGACCCGAACTTCTTTCCGACGTTCCTCACAATGGCCGATTTGTACAGCATCCGATTGGGCCAAGGTTGGTCGGCGGACCGGGGCAACGATCAGGTTCTGCTGGAGCAAGCGCTCGGCAAAGCCATCAACCTCAACGAAGAAAGCGGCCGCGCACTGGCCATGCTGGGCCACAACTTCACGATCCTCCGCCGCGAGTATGAGCAGGCGAAAGCGCTCTTCGATCGGGCGCTGGCGAGTTCTCCGAACGATGCCGAAACGCTGATGTGGAGCAGCCCGAACCTGTCATTCACGGGGGAGCCTGAGAAAGCCATCAAGCGTGCGGAGGATGCCATTTCGCTCTCGCCGAACGATCCGATCATGTTCCGCTACGAGCATTTTCTGAGCATTGCGCACTATTCTGCCGGCGATTTCTCGAGCGCGGCGCACTGGGGCATGAGCTCCTTCCAAAGAAATCCGCACTACACCTCGAATCTACGGATGACGGCCGCTTCCTTGGCGGCGCTCGGCAAAGTCGATGACGCCGAGGACCTCGCGCGCAGAGTGATCGACGTGGACCCGGAGTTCAGGGTCAGCAAGGTCCAGAAAAAACTATCATTCCAAGATGAGTCCGTGGAGCGTCGTTACATCCAACATCTGCTTATGGCTGGTCTGCCGGAGTAGCACCTACTCAGCTCGATGGACCTCGTTTCACAGGTCAGCAGATTTAGGCTGAAACACGCGCGGACTGGTTACCGGGCGGGTAGCTGAGTTCAACACTGACACGGCCCCTCTTACTATACCTGAGGTCGCATATGGCCACGCCATGCAACAAAGCCTTTCAATTCAAGGTACTGACGGTCGATTGACGCGACTATCACGGCAGCTTGGGACAGTGACGGGCTGCCAATCAACGGGTGCATGCTCATGCTGGGCCCAGAGTCCAGACTCAGGTGCCAAAACCTAAACCTAGCTGGAGGACGTCTTATGTTTGGATTTAAGGACGGCGGAGTAGACGGCGGTGTCGATGGTGGTGTCGATGGCGGTGTACGGTCCGGCCCGGTGACGAGCAGCGTTTTTCTCGGACTGGGAGCCGGTCCGCTTACGATTCCCTTCAGGGACATCCTGACGCCCGCGGGCAAGAGCTTTTCGGCGATCAACGGTTTCGAATTCCCGGACACGGCCTGGGCGCCGCATCTGCGCGCGCAACTGGTTTTGGCGGAGTTCGCCGCGATGGATTGGCGCAGTGTCAACACGACGGACCCAAGAGTCCGCGTCGGGCAAAGAGACGAGCTTGCGGAGCTGATCGACCTCGCCAAGAAACGCAACTACGACCGAGAGCGCCGTGCCGGCGAGATCCAAGCCCAGGTCAAGTCGTCGGAAATGTACTGGTCGAACATGCTGCTGATCGGCCCGCAGAATAAGCCGCATACCGCAACCTTGATCTCCGTCGCCATGGCCGTGGGCACAATGGTCGGCATGCATTTCAAGAACAAGTGGAAGCGGGCACGCCCCGTCCAGGTCTTTCCAGGCATCATGCCATTGCTGCCGACGCCGGCCCATCCGGCCTACCCCAGCGGCCACGGCCTGCAATCCTATTTGGTGATGCACCTGGTTACGGCCGCTTTGCCGAACGGCGCCGACCACCCGATGCATGCCTACCTGAGTGCCATGGCCGAGCGCATCGCGGTCAATCGCGAGATTGCGGGCCTTCACTTCCCCAGCGACAAGGAAGAGAGTTTCGATCTGGCCGAGCAGGTCTTCAACGGCTTCCTCCTCAACTGCGAAAGCCTGCAAGAGATCATCGAGGCCGCCAGGACGGAATGGAACGACGTCGTCTCCGAGGTGCCGTTGGGCCCAAACGACGTTGAGTTCGTCAATGTCCCGGATTTTCCAACCCGCGTGGCGGAGAAGCTGATCGCCTTCCTTAAGCGGGCGAATGGCTCCATCTGACCGGCTTTCCCTCTATCGAGCTCGAGCCGCGCAACCCTTGCTGCAGAAAGAACCGCGAACATGAATTGCAACGGTCACTTTCGAACGACTCTCTTCGGCCGAGACGCCGCCTTCAGCACCGGCGCTGCCATGCCGTCCCTGGAGGTCGTGCAGCTCTTCGAAAGCCACAACTACGCGAATGCCTGTCATCTTCGCAGGCAGCCAGTGACGGAGCCACGTCATACGCCTTACGAAGACATCGATCTGACCAACGGCTTCGATGACGGTTTGCAAGCACTCGACCAAAGGCCGCGCAACACCTGCGTCGCCTTTGCCGTGGCGTCCTGCGTCGAGATCGCACTGGCGAAGGACGAGGGCGCCGTGGAACGTCTGTCTCCCGAGTTCCTCTATTGGTGCATGCGGAATGACCCGGCCTACATTCCGGATCCTTTGCCACCGCAGTACGAAGACGGAGCAACGAAGCTCTCGCAAGCCCGAGACGTCCTACGCGATCTGGGAATTTGCTCAGAGGCCGTCGCTCCCTACCAACAGCCGGAGCTCTTCTCGCCACACCCCCCATCCGCAGACGCCTTCGCGGATGCTCTCCGGAGGAAGTGCGAAGCCGTCACGTACTGGGACCGCAACCAGGACTCTGCGGAGCCCGTCCACAAGGCGAAGGTCATCTATGAGGAGCTGCTGAACGGGCGCGCCGTGGCCATCGGCATTCCAATCTTTGAGTTCACCGGGCACTTCGGAATCGACAACTGGACCGAACAGACGGCGCTCTCCACGGGAACCGTCTATGGACCAACCGATCGCGAAGACGACCAGTTGGACAAGCTGATCGTCTCTTCGCACGCCGTTTGCATCGTCGGCTTCCAGCCCGACGAGGCGGCGCCCGACGGAGGTTGGTTCCTCTTCCGAAACAGCTGGGCCAGGGATTTCGGCAAGCATGTCAATCGCTTCCCCGACTCACCCAAGCTGCCCGATATCGGATACGGCAGGATTTCCTTTCGGCACGTCGACGATTTCTGTTGGGAGCTTCTCAGCCTAAAGATGGCTGATTGAGTTCGTCTCAATTGACAGAAATAGCGCGCCGAGGTCTGAGCAAATCCAGGGCCTGCCGACGTCGATAGCGTCTCCCGCCCATTCGATGGAAGCAGATCAGCGGATCCGTCCGCGGTAACCCGCGCATTAGAATTTCTGAGCTTTGCGCTAGAAAAAGTCGTTTTACATCTCGCTCGATCGGGCGCAGCTGAGTCAGCGAAGCCTTTGCGAGGAGATCGCCCGATGCAATCACCCGCCCTACTCTCGCCTGACGTTCAGAAGCTCGCCGCCTTCACCCTGGCCGGCGGCGGCGGCAACCCGGCCGGCGTGGTGCTGCTTGACCACTTCCCCGAGGACGCCCTGATGCAAGGGCTTGCCGCCGATATCGGTTTCTCCGAGACCGCCTTCGCCAAGCGAAACGGCGCCGAGACCGGCACACAAGGATGGCGCGTACGCTATTTCGCGCCGCAGCAGGAGGTGCCCTTCTGCGGCCATGCTACCATCGCGTTGGGCGCAGCCTTGGGCGCGCGCTTTGGGGCCGGCATCTATCCGCTCAGCCTGAACGACGCCGAGATCACCGTCGAAGCCGTCCAGAACGAAGAGGGTGCCTGGGGCGCTGCCCTGCAGTCGCCGGAGACCTGGTCGCAGCCACTGCCCGAAGGCCTCGAAACAGGCCTGCTCAGGCATTTCAAGCTGGCGTCCAGCGACCTGCACGAGGCACTCCCGACGCGCCTGGCCTTCGCCGGGGCCAAGCATGCCGTGCTGCCGCTGAGCCGACGCGAGACCCTGGCGGCCATGGATTACGACTACGAGGCGACGCGGGACCTGATGCTGGCCCACGACGTGACAACCATCGATCTCGTCTGGCCGGAGACGCCGCTGCGCTTCCACGCACGCAATCCCTTCCCCGTCGGCGGCATCTACGAAGATCCGGCGACCGGCGCGGCCGCCGCGGCCTTCGCCGGCATGCTGCGGGACATCGGCTGGCACGGCCTGTCATCGGACGGCAGTCGCATCGAGATCATTCAAGGCGAGGACATGGGCCGCGCCTCGCGCATCGAGGTCGACATTCCGCCTGAGCCGGGCAGCAGCGTGCGGGTCAGCGGCGCGACAGCGAGGCTGTAAACGGGCTTAGCTACGATGTTGCCAGCAGCCGATTGAGCAACATGCCAGCGATCATGGCTGCCACGAAGACGAAGCTCTCGACCTGAGCTAGCGCCAACGCGGCGATGGCCGGCCCGGGACACCATCCGACGAGGCCCCAGCCGAGACCGAAGATCACGCCACCGGCGATCAGGCGGCCATCAATGTCGCTGCGGCTCGGCACCTGGAACGCAGCGGCAAGGACAGGCCGCGGCTGCTTGAGCGCAAGGCGAAAAACGACCGCTGAAACGCCCACCGCCCCGAGCATGACCAGAGCGAGGCTCGGGTCCCAAGCGCCGAAGAAGTCGAGGAAAGACAGGACCTTCTCCGGGTTGATCATCTGCGAAACGGTGAGCCCGATCCCGAAGAGCGTGCCGGCGAAGAGGGCGACAATAACCTGAGGCATAGGCTCACCCTCCCAAGACGTGACGAACGACGAAGACCGTCAGCGCCGCCGTGACGAAGAACGAGACTGCGGCGGCGAGCGAGCGGCCGGAGAGACGAGCCAGTCCGCAGACTCCGTGGCCACTGGTGCAGCCGTTGCCAAGCCGCGTGCCGAAGCCGACCAGCAGACCGCCTACGATCAGCAAGGGCTGAGAGTTCGTGACAGTAAGAGGCTTCGCCTCGCCCGCAATGGCGACATAAAGAAGCGGGCCGAGAACCAGCCCAGCCAAGAAGGCGACGCGCCAGGCACGCTCACCAGACTCTGCTTGCAGCAAGCCGCCGAGGACACCACTGATCCCAGCGATGCGGCCGTTCAACCAGAGAAGCACTCCGACCGCAGCCCCAATCAGGCAGCCGCCGATCAAGGCGGACAGCGGTGTAAAGTTCTCCATCCCAACGTTTCCTCTCTTGCCTGCGGAACCTGCTGGAAATCCTTACGAAGCAAAGGGAGAAATCAACGCGGAATTCTGTCGCGCCTCAGGAGTCTCCCACATCCTTGGGAATGGAGAGCGGCGCCACCGGATTGCCCGGCGTGAAGGTGGCCTCGGCAGTCGGTGCCGGCTCCTCACGCCGGCGGGCTGCTTTGAGCTCGCGGTGACCGAGATAGAGCCCACTCAACACGATCATGACCATTCCGATGAAGGTTGTTACCCCAGGCGTCTCGTCCCAGACGAAGTAGGCCATTACCGCGACCATAGGCAGGTAGGTGTAGTCGAAGGGGGCAACCAGGCTGGGATTTGCAACCTGATAGGCTCGCGAGAGCAGCATGTACCCGATCATGCCGGCGCCACCGAGCAGAGCCAGACGACCAACATCGTGCCAAGACCCGAGCGACCAATCCCAGCTCAGGTGCGGATGGGCCTCGCCGAGCCCGAAGAGCGTGGCTGCCGACCAGCCGATGGGCAGAATGAGAAGCCCAGAGAGACCGATGGTGTGGAGCCCGATAGTCAGCGTGGTCTCCTCTTCGCCGATGCGCCGCACGATGACCTGGGAGGCAGCATAGGTCGCCGCGCAAGCGAGCGGCAGCAGGGCAACCCAGCTGAAAGTCTCGCCGCCAGGGTTCATAGCAATGATCACGCCGGCGAAACCAACCAAGAGCGCGCCCAGTCGGTGGGGTCCGATGTGCTCGCCAAGCCAGACCGCCGCCAACGTTGCGGTGATCAGCGGAGCCGCGAAGAATATCGTCGTCACCTCCGCCAGCCCCATGAAGGGAAAAGCGGCATAGAACATGGAGAAGCCGCCGGTGAAGAGTCCCGCGCGTGCCAGGTGCCAAGGCCAGAGCGGCGTTATCAAACGATGCGGCCGGCCGAGCCAGAGGATAAGCGGCGTCAAAAGCACAAGCGCCACCACCGCCCGCGCGAAGATCAATTGCCAAACCGGGAACTCCCCAAGCATCGCCTTCATCATGCCGTCCTGCACCACGAAGAGCAGCATGCCGGCCTCGATGCAGAGGATCCCTTCGAGCGCGCGGGAGCGAGCGGGGACAGCGCCGGCAGCGGAAAGGGCCATGGCAACGCTCCCTCTACTCCAGGGCGACGGATGCGGCGCGAGAGGTGGTGGTCAGCACCTCAACACTCGGGGAGCTTGGACCTCCCATGGAGCGAATCTCGCCTAGTCGCGACTGACATGTCGCGCAGCTAGCGAGGCGGCTTTCGCGCGTGACGCAGGCGCGACATGCGATGCGCTGAGCGTCTCAGAGAAAGCCGAGTGCGCGGGGAATGGCGAGTGAAAGGTCGGGCCAGAAAGTGGTCGCAAGCATGACCGGCAGAGCGACGAACAGCATGAGACGCACTGCTGGCCAGATCGCCGACATGACCGGTGCCTTGCAGACCCGGCAGGACATGAAGAGGATCGGCGCCACGGGCGGGCTATTGGCCCCGATGACCACTGAGCAGGCCACGATGGCGGCGTAGTGCACCGGCTCGACGCCGCTGGCCACCATCACCGGCAGGAAGAGCGGCGCCACCACCACAGTGACCGAGATGTCGTCCATCAGCGCGCCGGCCAGGATCAGCACTGCATTGACCAGCAGCATGGCAGCCAGCGGCGAGCCGGCGATGAACTGCACCGCCTCGGTCAACTCCTGCGGAATGCGCTCGGCCGCCAAGATGCGGGAGATCATGAAGGAGAACAGCAGGATGAGGATGATGGTGCCCGTGGTCTCCGCCGCCTTGAGCACGCTGTCCTTGAGCGAGCCAAGGGTGAACTCGCGATAGATCACGGCGCCCACGATGAGCGCCGCCAGTGCCGCCACGCCGGCGGCCTCGGTGGGCGTGAAGATGCCGCCGTAGATCCCGCCGAGGATGATCACCGGCAGCGACAGCGCGGGCAACGCGCTGCGGAAGACCTTGCCGAAGCTCTCGTCGGTCAGATTCTCGTTCGCCGTCTCTTTGAAGACACGGCCAGCGAGAAAGCGGTTGTAGAGTATGAGCCCCAGGATCAGCAGGATGGCTGGGCCGATGGTCGAGGCGAACAAGGCCGCCACCGATTGGCGCGTCACCACGGCAAAGAGGATCATGGTGATCGAAGGTGGGATCAGGATTCCGAGCAGCGAGGAGACGCCGAGCAGTGCCGCGATATGACCGCGGGGGTAACCGCGCGCGGCGAGCGGATCGCTCATGATCACGCCGATCGAGGCGACGGCGGCCGTCGCGGTCCCGGAGATCGCACCGAACACGCTGGAGGAGAGGACCATGGCCGCGCCCATGCCGCCCCGGCCCGTCGCGAGGCGACCGACGAAATCGATGATGCGTCTGGCTACGCCGCCCGACTGCATCAGGCAGCCGGTCAGCACGAAGAGCGGCAGCGCCACCAAGATGACTGAGTTCAGGGAGCGGAAGCCCTGGAGCATCAGGGTGTTGAGGTTGACGTCGTAGACGATCGTCAGATAGGCCAGCACCCCGGCGAAGGCCCAGGCCACCGGAACGCCGATGCCCATCAGCAGGATCAGCAGGGGAAGCGCGAGCAGACCTT
Source organism: Rhodospirillales bacterium (assembly GCA_965247175.1). Taxonomy (GTDB): domain Bacteria; phylum Pseudomonadota; class Alphaproteobacteria; order Kiloniellales; family DSM-21159; genus JANQMX01. Next base: position 4,604,665 of record OZ252006.1, on the reverse strand, counting down.
CCACGCGCTACCTCCTGAGCCGACGGATGGCGTCGATCAGGTCGCGCAGCGCATAGAGGCTGCAGCCGACCGCCGCCGCCAGGATGGCGAGCTGCGGAATCCAGAGCGGGATGCGCAGGCCCGGCGTGACCTGCGGCCGTTTCAGGCCCCAATCCAGCATCCAATAGGTCCAAGCCAGGAAAAAGCCGGTCACGATCAGCGAGATCGCGGCCACGGTGAGATCGTGCCAGGCCTTCGCGCGTTCGCCCACCAGGCGCTGCTGCAGCCAGTCGACCGTCAGGTGCTCGCGCTTCTTGGAGGCGATGATCGCACCGAACATGTAGAGGAAGACGGCAAAGAGGAGAATGACCTCATGCAGGCCGACGACCGACAGCTCGAGTACGTAGCGGGCGATCACTAGAAAGACGATCAGGCCCGCGACGGCAACGGAGGAGAGGATCGCAACGACATCGAGGGTCGTTGCGATCAGGGCTCTCCAAGACAACACGGCGTTCGTTGCTTCTTGTTCGGGTCCGCGAGCTAGAACTGCGTGGCGTTCGCGCGGATGGTATCCATGATGTCGGCACCGACCCGCTCTTCCATCATCGGCCAAACCTTAGCGCGGACCGCTTTGGCCAGCGCGGCAATCTCGGCATCGGAGGGTTCGATGTAGGTCATGCCTGCCGCTTTGGCCTTGTCCACGTAGGACTGATCGAGTGCCCGCGCATTGGCGAAGCCCTCGGTCATCACTGTGGTGGCGGACTCCTGGACCACCTTCTGCTGCTCGGGGCTCAGCGCTTCCCAAGCTTCCAGGTTCATGGAGAGAATACCGGTAACGAACTGCTGCTTGGTGCGGTTGTAGTAGTCCAGCGTGTCGCGGAAGTACTCGTAGTCCCAGAAGATCACATTGGCGCCGTCGCCATCGACCACACCTGTCTGGATGGCGGTGAAGACCTCGCCCCAGTCGATGGTTGCGGTTTGGTAGCCCAGTGCCTGCACGCTTTCCGCCATGGGGAAGATCGGAGGGACGCGGATCTTCATCTTCGAAGCATCTTCGACGGTGGTTGCATAGGCACCCTTGGTGGCGATGCCGTTGAAACCCTCGGGCCAGGCGCCGAAAAACTTTAGGCCGAGGTCGGCGTAGATGCCGTCCAGCATGCCGTTGATCCAGCCACCAGGCTTGTAAGCGTCCAGCGCCTCCTCCCAGCTCAACACCATGTAGGGCGTATAGAGCACCGCGATGCGCTGGTCGTAAGACGTCATCGGCCAGTTCAGCATGATGTTGACGTCATTGGCGACGAAGAGGTCGAAGACCTCCTGCTGCCCGCCCAGCTCATTCTGATAGAAAATCTGGACGTCGATGTCGGTCTGGTCCTCGATCAGCGCAGCCCAGCGGTCCAAGGCGTCACCGGCCGGCGTACCCTTGGCGCCGCTGTCGGTGGCCATCTTCAGGACGGTTTCGGCAGAAGCGCTTTGCAGCGGTAGCAAGGATGCTGTCGCCAGCAGGGCCGCTGCCGCCAGGCCGAACACTCGTCTCCCCAACACTTGTTTCATCGTGCATCTCCTTGTCAGTGTCTGCTTGCGCAAAGGACTCACCCTGGCCGCCGGTTGACCGCAGGCGGCCTATTTCTCGATGTCGGCGCCCCCTTCTTCCGTGCGCTTGGCGATGAAGGCATCGATCTCTTCCAGGCGCGCAGGGTCCATCGCCGGCGGCTCGTAGCGGGCCAGTGTTTCCTTGTAGATGCGGTGGGCCCGCTCGGTGGTCCCGACCGCGCCGCTGTCGCGCCAGTTCTCGAAGTTGCTCCAGTCCGAGAGAAGCGGCGCGTAGAAGGCGGTCTTGTAACGATCGAGCGTGTGCTGCGTGCCGAAGAAGTGGCCACCGTGGCCCACGTCGGCGATGGCCTCGACGCCGAGGCTCGCTTCGCTGACTTCCAGCGGCTTGAAGAGCTCCGCGAACATCTGGAGCATCTCCACATCCATGATGAATTTCTCGGCCGAGGCGGTCAGGCCGCCCTCCAGCCAGCCAGCACCGTGCAGCAGCATGTTGGTGCCGCCCATCAAGGCGCCCCAAAGAGCCATCTGCATCTCATAGGCCGCCTGGGCATCGGGCGCGTTGGAGGCCGTGACTCCGGAAGAGCGCAGCGGCAGCCCGTAGCGCCGTGCGAGCTGGCCGGAGGCGAAGGCGGCCTTCGTGTACTCCGGCGTTCCGAAAGCCGGCGAACCGGTTTTCATGTCCACGTTGCTGGTGAAGCTGCCGTAACAAACCGGAGCCCCGGGGCGAACGATTTGGGACAACGCGAGACCGGCCAGGGCTTCGGCGTTCTGCAGCACCAGCGCCCCGGCCAGGGTGACCGGCGCCATGGCGCCTGCCAGGGTGAAGGGCGTCAGCACCATCATCTGCCCGGCCTTGGCGGCATCGACGATGCCCCGGCACATGAGATGGTCGAGCTGCAGCGGCGAGTTGGAGTTGGCGACCGAGTAGCAAACCGGCCGCTCGACAAAGCCCTCCGGGGTCAGGCCGTTGGCGATGCGGATGATCTCGAAGGCGTCCGCTACGGCTTCGGTGCCGCGGAAGAAAACGAAGGGCACCTTGTCTGTCAGAGTCGTCACCGAGCGGGTCATAGCCAGGTGGCGAACGTTCGTCGGCACGTCCTGGGCCTCGACGAAGGGCCCGATCAGGTGAATGACATCGAAGCTCTGCGCCAGACGGCAGAAGTCGTCGAGCGCCGCCAAGCTGCCCGGGCGGCGGCCGCCCTCTAAGTCGGAGAAGTTTGGCGTGCCGCCGGTCGTGCAGACGCCCACGCGGTCCCCGCCGACGGTCACGTCGCGGTCGGGCCCGCGGGCATAGAGCGTCACTTCGTTCGGCGCCAAGGCGATCAGGTCCAGCAGCGCGTCGGGGTCGAAGGTGACTACGTCGCCGTCGGATACCGTCATGCCCGCCGCGCGATAGTAACCGCAGGCCTCCGGGCTCAGAACGCGGATGCCGGTGTCGCGCAGCACCCTAAGGGAGGCCTCGTGGACGGCCTCCACCTCGTCGGCACTGAGCTGCTCGATGGGCTTGTAGGGTCGGCGCCACTGACGCCAAGCCGGATCGAAGGCCTTGTCCTCCGCCTCCGGCTGCCGAGCCGCACGGGCCTGGCGGCCGCCCTTGCGCGCCGGTCTCATCGAACGTCCTCCTCCGCTCGAATCAGGCGGGCACCGAAAGCGGCGGCCACGTCCTTGTCGACCTCCTGGCCCGTGAAGCAGCGGTAGTAGGCTTCGAGATAGCTCATGCGGTCGGTCATCGGCTCCTGGATACCCAGCGCGTAGTAGCTGACCTGGGTGAAGTAGATGATGCGGGCTCGGATGAAGGCCTCGGTCTTGGCGAAGCCATGACGGCGAAAGAAAGCGGCGATCGCTGAGACCCGGTTGGTATCTTCCTGGGCGACACTCTCACGCACTGGCTCAGACCTGCGGGCCCAGTCGCGCACCGCTTGGTCAAGCTCGGGATCGAAGCGTGTATGGTCGACCCAGACCGAGAAGAGATCGAGGATGCCCTGCTGCAGATTGTCGGACGCCGCTAGGGCGCTCAGCATCACGTCGCTGTTGCGGGCGCGCCATTCGGCGATCAGCGCATCGAGCAGTTCCTCGCGGCTGGCAAAGTGCCAATAGAAGCTGCCGCGTGTGACGCCAAGGCGCTTGGAGAGCTGGGTGATCTGCACCCCCTCAACCCCGTCTTCGACCAGCATCGCCAGCGCTGCTTCGATCCAGCCGTCGCGGGTTTGCTGCGGCGGGCGCTTGGCCTCGTCCCGGGTCGAGAGCAGGGGCATCGGCAGCTCCATACAGGGTTGATTGCCTCCGTACATCCTTGTATGTAGCAAGTCAATCGGCGTGAGCCTGGGGCGGGAGGCTGCGAGATGAAAACCCAACAAGAGACCGGCGGAACGGCACGGCGGATCGCCTTCGGCGACTTGCCCTTTCAGCCGCGCTTCGCCTATGGCGAGCAGGCCGAGGTCGCGGTCGTGACGGCCGCCGGAGACGGCACGCCGCTCGGCAGCGGCTTCGCCCGTTTTCACAAGGCGGCGATCCCTTGGACTGTGCAGTACGATGAGGTCCTTCTGGTTCTCGAAGGCGAGGTGGAGGTCGAGACCGCGACAGGTACGCTCACGCTCGGCCCCCATGACTGCGCCTGGCTGCCCAAAGGGACCGCGCTGGTCTACCGCTCCGAAAGCGCGCTCGTGTTCTATGCCATCCACCCGAGCGACTGGGCTGAGCGTGCCGAGGAGTCCGGCACATGAAGATCGCCCGGCTGCCGCGCGACGACGACAGCAACGGCTGGAGCGCTATCCTCCCATCGCGCAGCCCGAATCCATCACTGGCCGGCGACCGTGCGGCCGACTGGATCGTGCTTGGTGCTGGCTATGCCGGCCTCGCCGCCGCGCGACGCCTGGCCGAGAACTGCCCCGACCAGCAAGTGGCCCTGATCGACGCCGGTGCCGTCGGCGAGAATGCCTCGGGCCGAAACTCGGGCTTCGCCATCGACCTCCCGCACAATGTCGGCTCCTCCCTCGACGAGCTGGAAGGCTCGCACCGCTTCATGCGGCTGGCCCGCACCGCCGTCCGCTACCTCGAAAAGTCCGTCGAGCGCCACGGCATCGACTGCGGCTGGTCGAAGGACGGCAAGTACCACACCGCCGTCTCCCCGCGCGGTGTGCGCGAAGTCTTGGAGCCATTCGCCAAGGAGCTGGAAGCGCTCGGCGAGACTTACCGCTGGGTCGAAAAGGACGAGCTGCGGGAGACGCTCGGCTCGCCCCACTTCACCGCCGCGGTCTATACGCCGGGCGGCGCCCTGATGAACCCGGCCGCGCTGACCCGCGGCCTCGCCGAGAGTCTACCGGCCAACGTCAGCCTCTATGAGAACTCACCGGTGACGGAGGCGAACTTCCAAAACGGTATCCACTTCACCACCCCGGGCGGCAGTCTGCGCGCGCCGAAGCTGGTGCTGGCCGCAAACGGCTTCTCCGAGCAGTTCGGCTTCTACCCGCGCCGCTTCCTGCACCTGGTGGCTCACTGTAGCCTGACCCGTCCCCTGACCGATGCTGAGCGCCAGGCCTATGGTGTCACCCAGTCCTGGGGCCTCACCCCAGCCAATGCCTTCGTCGGCATCACCATGCGCTATACGCCCGACCACCGCATCGTGGTGCGTCACGGTCTGACCTACTGCCCGAGCCAGCGCATCTCCGCCGCCGAGCTGGCCGCCGTGAAGCGCCGCCACAAGACGCTCTTCGATCAGCGCTTTCCCATGCTGCCCGATGTCGAGATGGAGCACACCTGGAGCGGCTTCGTCTGCCTCTCGCGCAACGGCTCACCCGGCTTCGGGCAACTGGCGCCAAACATCTGGTCGGCGGTCTGCCAGAACGCGGTCGGAGTCACAAAGGGCACCATCGGCGGCCTGCTCGCCGCGGACATGGCAACGGACCGCGACAATCCCCTGATCGCCGACATGGAAAGCCTGGGCGAACCGGATCAGCTACCACCCCGCCCCTTCCTCGACCTCGGCGTCCGCGCCCGCTTCGCTCTCGAGCACTGGACCAACCGCCACGAGGCGTGAGGGGCAGGCCAATGGCAAGGTGACCAAGCCAGGCGTGCTGGGTGGGAGAAGTTGCGGATCATGCCCCAGAAGCCGCCGATCTACTCCGCCGCGGACTCTCGGGCCGGTTCCGGAGGCGGCGTGCTGCCGTCTTTGTCGACCTGGACGATGACCGGCTCTACTGCCTCCAGCTCGGCGAGCGGGATGTGGCAGGCGATCGTGTGGCCGGCGGAGGCTTCGATCTCCGGCGGCTTCTCGGTCTCGCAGATGTCGCCGATCTTGCGCGGGCAGCGGGTATTGAAGGGGCAGCCCTTGGGCGGGTTGACCACCGAGGGCAGCACACCTTCGAGGATGATGCGCTTCTTCTCGATCGAAGTGTCAGCGATCGGCACGGCCGAGAGCAGCGCCTCGGTATAAGGGTGATAGGGCGGCGCGAAGACTTCGTCCGTGGTTCCCTGCTCGACGATGTTGCCGAGGTACATCACCACCACCCGGTCGGCGAGATAACGCACCAGGCTGAGATCGTGGCTGATGAACAGGAGCGTCGTGCGGTATTGCCGCTGGATATCCATCAAGAGACCGGTGACCGCCGCGGCGACCGAGACGTCGAGCGCCGAGACCGGCTCGTCGGCCACGACCAGGCTGGGATTGCCCGCGAAGGCGCGGGCAATACCAACACGCTGCTTCTGGCCGCCTGAGAGCTGACGCGGCCGACGGCGCGCAAAATCACGCGGCAGCTTGACCAGGTCCAGGAGCTCCATCACCCGGTTGTGCACCTTGTCGGGATCGCTCTCGACGCCGAACTTACGGATGACGCGCGAAAGCTGAGAGCCGACCGTGTGGCTCGGATTCAGCGTGTCGAAGGGGTTTTGGAAGACCATCTGCATCGAGCCGATCTCTTCCGGCGAGCGGGTCTCAACCGCCTTCTCGGCGACGTCATTGCCGCGGAAGACGATCTCTCCCTCGGTCGCCGTCTCCAGCCCCATCATCACCTTGGCCAGAGTCGACTTGCCGCAACCGGACTCACCGACGATGGCCACGGTCTGGCTTTCGCGGGCATCAAAGGAAATGCGCTCGTTCGCCTTCACGTAACGGGTGCGCTTGCCCTGAATGAGCGCGGCAATGGAGTTGTCATGCTGCTCGTAATATTTGCGCATGCCACGGATGTGCAGCACCTCGGGCCCCGGCTCGATGACGTCGGTCGAGACGCCCTCGGGGTTGTAGGTCGACCAGTCGATCTCGCTCCAGCGCGCGCAGCGCACGGAATGCCCCGGCTGCTCGGGCAGCTCATGCATGGGAATCTGCGCCTGATCGCAGCGACCGCCCTCGAAGAAGTCGCAGCGTGGCCCGAAGTAGCAGCCGCGCGGGCGCTGGTGCGGCAAGGGAAGCTGGCCGCGGATCGGCACCAACGGACGCGCTGTCTTGTCCGCGCCAGGCAGCGGGATACAGCCGAAGAGGCCACGGGTGTAGGGATGGCGCATGTGGTCAAAGACCTCGTCCACCCGGCCCTCCTCCACTACCTCGCCGGAGTACATCACGTTGACCCTGTCGCAGGTCTCGAGGATGAGGCCAAGGTTGTGGGAGATAAAGACCATGCCGGTGTTGAATGTCTCGCCGAGCTCAGCGATCAGGTCGACGATGCCGGCTTCCACCGTGACGTCGAGCGCCGTGGTCGGCTCGTCGAGCAACAGAAGCGAAGGGTTGGAAAGCAGCGCCATGGCGATGACAACGCGCTGCTGCTGACCGCCTGAGATCTGGTGCGGGTAGGAGTTCATGACCCGGCGCGGGTCCGGCAGCTTGACGCTGGCCAGCACCTGCTCGGCCCGGTCGGCCGCCTCGGCCTCAGTGATATTGTCCTCGTGGAAGAGCGGCACCTCCATGAGCTGACGGCCAAGCTTCATGCTCGGGTTCAGGGAGGCCATGGGCTCCTGATAGATCATGGCGATCTCGTTGCCGCGCAGTTGCCGAAGCTCCTCCTCCGACATCTGAGTCATGTCACGGCCTTTGTATAGGATCTCGCCGCCGACGATACCGCCGTTGTTGCCCAGGTACTGCATGATCGCCAGGGCAACGGTGGACTTGCCGCAGCCCGACTCACCGACCAGGCCGACGGACTCGCCCTGATGCAGTTTCATGTCGAAATCGATGACCGCGGGAATTTCGCCGGCGCGTGTGAAGTAGGAGATGCAAAGCTTGTTGCATTCCAGGATCACCTCGCCGCTGAACTCTTTGTTTCTAGAGCGCATCGCTGCCTCCCAATCCCTTTGCCATCAGTCCCTGAGTGAGACTTCGCGCAGGCCATCGGCCAGCAGGTTGAAGCCCAATACCAACGACGACAGCGCAATACAGGGGACCACCGTCATGTAGGGGAAGGCGATGATCATGGCCCGGAACTCGGTGATCATACCGCCCCAGTCGGGGTCGGGCGGGGGCAGGCCAAGACCGAGGAAGCCTAGTGCGCCGATGGTAATGATCACGTAGCCCATGCGCAGCATGGCATCGACGATGATAGGCCCCCGTGCGTTGGGCAGAATCTCGATCAGCAAGATGCGCCACAAAGGCTCGCCACGGGTCTCGGCAGCGAAGACGTACTCGCGGTTGCGCAGGTCCATGGTGATGCCGCGGACAATACGCATGACACCGGGGGCCGAAGCCAGCGTGACGGCCAGGATGACGTTCAGGCCGGAGGAACCGAGCACGGAGATGATGACGACGAAGAGCACCATCGGCGGGAAGGCCAGAATGACGTTGCCGATGTAGGAGAGGATGTCGTCAGTCTTGCCGCGCTTGTAACCGGCGGCGAGCCCCATGGGAATGCCAACCGCATAGGCGGCGATGGTGGCAATCGGCGCGTAGAACAACACCCGCTGGGCGCCGAAGATAAGGCGGCTCCAGAGATCCCGCCCCAGCATGTCGGTGCCAAACCAGAACGTCCCGCAATAGTACTTGCCCTCATTTGCACCGCTGGTGATCAGGCTGCAGACCTCTTCAACAGGACCACCCAGGCCGTCGAAACTCTGACCCGGCTCGGCGATGAACTCGGACAGCGGCTCCATAAGAGGCACGAAAATGGAGTTGGGCGGAAAGACCAACCCAAGCGCCAGAAAGAGGTCCGCAAAAATGGCCATGAAGACCCAGAAGAGAACCAAGATGGCACCGGCCATCCCGACGCGGCTTTCGCGCAGGAGAGCGATGCCCTTGAGGATGCGCAGAAGGCCGGACTCGCGGGCTTCGGACTTTTGCAGTGTGATATCTGTCATGACGGCCCCCTCAATGGATGCGAATGCGCGGGTTGAGGGCGGCATAGCCCAGGTCGGACAAGAGCTGCGAACCGACGGCCACCACCACTGATATGATGGCGCAGGCTTCGATGACGAATATGTCGCCGTTCAACGATGCCTCCAGCAGCAGAGCACCGAAGCCTTTGTAGGAAAAGAAGAACTCCGTGATGATGACGCCGGAAAGCAGCCAGTTGAGCTGCAGCATGATGACCGTGAAGGGGGCGATCAGGGCGTTGCGCAGGGCGTGCTTGAGAATGACGACGCGGTAAGGCAGGCCCTTCAAGATCGCTGTTCGTATGTAATGGGTCGTCATGACTTCGGCCATGGAAGCGCGAGTCATCCGCGCCACGTAGCCGAAGTCATAGAGCACCAGCACCATCACCGGCAGGACCATGGCTTGCCATTGGAAACCACCAACCATGTTGCTGGTGCCGGGCAGAAGATCGAGCCAAAAGACGAAGACCACCGTCAGAAGCGGAGCGCTGGCGTACTCAGGCACTGAAGTCGTCAGAATGCAGGAAACGGAGATGACGCGGTCGCGCAGAGCGCCTTCGCGCATACCGGCGAGAACGCCGAAGAACAGCGCGAGCGGAATGACCAGCGCTAGGACCAGACCACCCAGAATCGCGGTGTTGCCAAGCCGCGGCCATAGGACCTCGGAGACCGGCACACGGTAGATCACCGAGTTCCCGAAGTCCCCGACCATCACTCCGCCAACCCAGCGGAAGTACCTTACAACAATGGAATCCCGGTAGCCGTTCTCGGTTAGCCAGAGCTCCCGCGCCTCGGGCAGCGAGTACGGACCAAGGACCTTGATGGCCAGATTGTCGATGTCGATTTCGAGAAGCAGGAACAGCAGGATCGAGACGCCGATCATGACCAGCAGCATCTGGACCGTGCGCCGCGCGAGGAAAACCAGCATCGCCTAACTCCGCCCCTGTTCTCGTTCTCTTGTTACGTGTTCTTTTGTTATTGTTATTGGCGGAAGCGGCCCGCCCGGCCGTTCCGCTGGGTAAAGTCGGCAGCGGGCACGCCTTGGTGCCCGCTGCCTGGTACTGAGGTGTTAGCCGTCGAGCCAGACGGTCTCGAACTGATGATACAGCGTCGGGTGCGCCTTGTAGCCCTGCACCCGCTTCGAGGTCGCGGTAAAGACCGAACGCCACAGAGGCTGCGCGATGATCGCATCGTTCTGCAGAATGGTCTCGACCTCCTCCATGGCCTTGCGCCGCTCCTCGACGTCGAGGATGCCGCTGGCCCTGTCGAGCGCCGCATCGAAAGCCGGGCTGTTGTAAGCCGACTCGTTCCACGGCACGCCGCTGCGGTAGCCGAGGTTCAGCACCATCACACCGAGCGGACGGTGGGTCCAACTCGTGAGGCCGAAAGGCGTCTTGTCCCACAAGGTCCAGTACTGCGCACCCGGCATGATGTTGAGCTTGATGTCGATGCCGGCAGCAGCCGCCTGCTCCTTGAAGGCCTGGGCAGCCGAGACTTCCCACGCAGCGTTGTTATTGACGTCGAGATTGATGCTGATGCCATCCTGGTAGCCAGCCTGCGACAACAACTGCTTGGCCTTCTCGATGTCGCGGGTAAGCGCCGGCAGCTTGAAGTACTCTGGATGGATCGGCGCCACATGGTGGTTTTCCGCCGCCACGCCGCGGCCGCGGTAGGCCAGATCAAGGATCTTTTGATGATCCATGGTCGCCGCAACGGCCTGACGCACCAGGAGATTGTCGAAGGGCGCCTCGCTCATCCGCATGCGGAACACCGCGGTCTGCGCCGTTGGCGCTTCGTGCAGAACCGCATTGGGCAGACGCTCGACGACATCGATGGTGTCGATGAAGAGCTCGAAGATGTGGTCTACCTGCCCCGAGGCGAGGGCGGCGATCGCCGTATTCTCGTCGTCGCCGTGGTCGATGTAGAAGATCTCGTCGAGGAAGACCTCGTTGCCCCAGTACGGGCCATCGGTGCGCCGAACCAGGCGGCACTGGCTACCAATCTCATAGTCAGCCAAGGCGTAGGGGCCGGTTCCGACCGGGTTCTTGGCCAAATTGCCACCGGCGTCATCAAAGTCCCGGTGCACGATGGCGGTCGGGTAGTTGTAAAGGTTCTCCGGAATGGAGAGCACCGGAGCGTTGAGGTAGAGCTTGACCGTATGGTCGTCGACCTTCTCGATCGCGCCCTCGCGCATGCGCTTGCCCATCACCGGCGAACCGTCGTCGTTCTTCTGACCGGTGTCGTAATCGGTCGTCATAGCGGCAAAGAGGCCGATATTCGATGAGCCGACGGCGGGGTCGAGCCAACGATTGAAGTTGTGGACGACATCGTCTGCGCCGAAGTCGTCACCATTCGACCATTTGACACCCTGGCGAAGCTTGAAGGTCCACTCCGTCAGCTCGTCATTGGCTTCCCAGCTTTCCGCCAGATAGGGCCGAGTGATGTTATCAGAGCCAGTGCGCGTCATGTACTCGACAATGCCGCGGGCCTGGTTCGAGCGGGGCACCCAGTCGAACACGGCTGGGTCCGACATGTCCTGCACCCGCATGGATGAACGCATCACGCCGCCTTTTTTTGCCGCGTGCGCCTGGCGGATGGGATTGAGGCTCTCGATACCGTCCACCTTGTCGGCGAAGGCATAGGCTGCGCCGGCAGAAACGCCGAGCAGAGTGACAGTGTGCAGGAAATCCCGGCGGCTGACCTTGCCGCGCCGGTACAGATCGCTGATCTCCGGCACGTAGGGGTGAACCCTATTGCCGGCGCTATCGGTGTAAATTTTCTTGGCCATGTTTTGCTCCCTTTTTTTGTTGACCTCCGCGCCGGCGACGCAGAGGAGACCTTCGGCCTTAGAGGCCCACCCAATGGAGAAGGGGTGTTCTGCGCGGCTCAGCCATACCGTCCGTAGGCAGGCAAAGCGGACCGAAGCGCGCACAATCGCTTGTGGCGCCGCAAGATCTGCGCATCACGAAATATCCGACGGAATGGGGCGCCTCGCGGCGCTATGCTCCCAATACCCACAGTCTCAAAACCATCCCTGATCGCGCCCCTTCTTGATCCATTTTTTGCTGGGGCTTGTTTTGCTCGCCTACCGCGTAGAACGGCAGATCGGCAAAAAGACTATCAGACTTTAGGGGTCTACGTCACCTCGGAGTTTCAGATTTGCGACGAAACGCGCTCCAAGACCGACCCCTCCTTCGGACCTTGGAAGAGAGCTCGGATTACCCGTGATTAGTAGGGTTTTTCGTTAGTTCGCTGGTGTCGGGCCGTCTACCGCATGCAGCTAGGCTCACGCGGCACAGTTGTTCCCAGAAGAGGTTTGCTACGGGCCGGCCGGTGGGCGGGACTTCTCATTCCTGACCTAATCCTGTCACTTCCCATCGCGCGCAAACCGGCCTAGGCACTAGTACTTTAGCATAGCTGGTAACATGCGGGGGCGAAGTGGGGCACCCGCCGAGGTATGCTTCGGGTCTAGGGAAGAAAAGGGGGTCGCGATGCCTATGGCGCAGCGCTTGGGCGCAGAGTTTCTCGGTACATTCTGGCTGGTTTTCGGCGGTTGCGGTTCGGCCGTGCTGGCAGCGGCCTTTCCGGAGGTCGGCATCGGGCTGCTCGGCGTGTCGCTCGCTTTCGGCTTGACGGTGGTGACCATGGCTTATGCCGTCGGCCATATCTCAGGCGGCCACTTCAATCCGGCTGTCACTCTGGGCCTTTGGGCTGGTGGTCGTTTTCCGGCCAAAGACCTGCCGCTCTATTGGGTGGCGCAGGTGGCAGGTGCCATTGCCGCGGCGGCGGCTCTCTACTTGATCGCTTCCGGCCAAGAGGGCTTTACGCTCGCCACTGGATTTGCGGCCAACGGCTTCGGCGAGAACTCGCCGGGAGGCTACTCGATAAGTGCTGCGCTCGTCGCTGAGGTGCTGCTGACGCTATTCTTCCTGCTCATCATCATGGGCGTGACCGAGCCGCGGGCGCCCGCAGGCTTCGCACCGCTCGCTATCGGTCTAGCGCTGACGCTCATCCACTTGATCTCCATTCCCGTGACCAATACGTCGGTCAACCCGGCGCGCTCGACAGGCCAAGCGCTCTTCGTCGGCGACTGGGCCCTGGCTCAGCTGTGGCTTTTCTGGGTGGCACCGCTGATCGGAGGCGGGTTGGGCGGACTGCTCTACCGCTGGCTCGGCAAGACGGAGAACTAGCAGCGTCGGCTAGGCCCCAAGCAGCTCCATCACGACCACCTCGAAGGCCGGAGCACAATCAACCGTCCGTGCGGGTCGGGTCAGCAATTCGGGTGTCACCGCTTGGGCAGGCGCTGCACCGAGAAGATCTCATCGATGAACCAGAGCCCGCCATAGCGTTCCAGGACCTCCGCGGTGGCAGCGAGGTAGCCGTTGTCGGACATGGCGTCGTTGAGTCGCTCGTCATCGATCTGCGCCACATAGACCGCGGCATTCCAAGCCGCCATCAGGGTGGAGGTTCCGATGCTCTCACCAAGCTCCGAGGGCATGGTGTGCATGTGATAGCGGAACAACCCGGTCTCCCCCGCTCCCGTACGCTCCAGGTAGCGGCGCTCGGGCTGGGTCTTGGCCAGCCGCTCCATCAAGAGGCGCACCAGGGTTGGCCCCGGCGTCTGGAAAGGTCGTTCGCTTGGCCAGACCTCGCGCACGATATCCATGCCCGGATCCTGCCCCGTCGCCTGCACGCCGATCATCACGCCGCACTCGGCCAGGGCTTCCGCCATGGGTCCAAGCACGTAGTCCACCTTGCGCTCAGCCGCGAGACGCGCGCGATAGGGCTGCACCGCCAGGATGAGGTCATACTCCATGCCCGGCCCCGGCTTCGGCATGACGCTGTCGAGAACGAAGGCACGGTCCTGGCGGCTGACGGTCAGCACCGTCGGTGTGACGTAGCGCGGGTTGCCGGTCTTGGGGCTGGCGACCACCTGCCAGAGGTCGGCGATATCGTCCTGCATCGCCCTGATCTGCCGCTCGAAGTCGCTCGAGGTCGTGCCGCTGAGACGCACGTCGAGGCGCACCGGCTCCTTCTCGGTCGCTTTCGCCGGCTCGAGGTACGGCGCCTCGTAGTAATAGAGATTGGTGAAGACCAGCACCGTCTCGGGATGCTCGACCAGGCGGTCAGGCATGTTGTCGAGGGAGAGGCGCACATCCTCCAGGGAGATCTCTTTCCCAACCACCAGAAATGGCACGGTGGGAAAGCGCTCGTGCAGGCGGCGCAGCACGCCGGACAATACAGTGCCGTCTCCTACCCCAGCATCGAAGACGCGCAGGCAGGGTGGTGTCGGCCTTAAGCGATCAAGCTCCGGCTCGATATGCTCCACCACCGCCCACTTCTCGGCCGTGGTGGTGACAAACATCAGGTACTTCTGCCGGTTGTCGTAGAAGCGGAAAGGCCGGTCAGGCGCGGGGCTGCTTGCTGCCGTCTGTTCTGGCGCATTCACGTCTTGGGCTTTGCTGTCCGGCATGGTCTCTCGGCCCTCTTGCAGCACGACACCTGGCGGGGATGGTACATGCGATTTGTGCCCGACCTCTCCCCAAGAGGGAAGCGGGCTTTTTCTCGATCGTGGTAGTCTTGTCCTCGCCCAGGCGCGCTCCGCCGATACATCAGAAACCGTTGGTTTGCTTCCATCAGCCCCAACCACAGCGAGCTGTTCAGAATCTTCGCCTCCGGTGCAGCAAGGCTTTACGTTAGCGGCGCTTGCGCCACCTAACCATGTCAGGAAGTGTCCCGCGACGGCAAGCAAGTGAAGGAGACAAAGACCATGCACATCGGGCTCGTCGGTGGGATCGGTCCGGCCGCCACAGACACCTACTATCGCGGTCTGATCGCCGCGGCGGCCGAGCGCGGCTTCGCGCTCGAGCTGACCATGGTGCACGCCGAAGCGCAGACCCTGCTCAAGAACCAGGGCGCGGGCGATGCGGCGGCGCAAGCCGACATCTTTCGGCGTCTGGCGGAGCGCCTCCAGTCGGCTGGAGCCGATGTCATCGTGATCACTTCGATCGCCGGGCACTTCTGCATCGAAGACCTCAAGCGCACCTCACCGCTTCCAGTGATCGACATGATCGAAGAGGTCGAATGGAACCTTGAACGACGCGGCCTCCGGCGGGTCGGTGTGCTCGGGACCCGGATAGCCATGGAGACGGGGCTCTACGGTCGCGTCCACGCTGCCCAGCTCCTGGCGCCGGCGGGCGACGAACTCGGTGCTGTGCACGAGGCCTACGCCGCAATGGCGGCGGCCGGTGCGGTAACGCCCGAACAGCGCGAGGTGTTCCTCAAGGCCAGCCGACATTTGGTTGACGACCAGGGCGCCGAAGCGATCATGCTCGGCGGCACGGACCTGGCCCTGGTCTTCGATGGGAACGACTACGGCTTCGAGATCGTCGACTGCGCCAAGATCCACGTCGACGCTATCGCCCGCCGCGCGGCCAGCGAGACAGACTAAGCCGCCAGTGCGTCCTTGCGGCGGGCAGCGTAGTCTGCAAGTCCGTCGCGGATACCTTCGTCGAGCGGCGGGGCCTCATAGTCGGCGAGCATGGCCTTCCACAAATCGCTGGCGCGCTGGGTCGCATCCTTGGCCCCGGCGTCGCGCCAGTTCTCATAGTTCGACCAATCGGAGAGCAGCGGCTGGTAGAAAGCGGACTCGTAGCGCTCCAAGGTGTGAGCCGAACCGAAGAAGTGGCCGCCGGGCCCGACCTCGCGGATGGCATCGAGGCCGAGCGCCGCCTCGTCCACCGTGAATCCTTGGGACCAGACCTTCATCATCTGCAGCATCTCGGCATCGAGGATGAGCTTCTCGTACGAGGCGACCAGGCCCCCTTCCAACCAGCCGGCACCCTGGTTGAGCACACCCGCGTGGCCGGTAATCGCGCCCCAGAGCGACATCTGTGTCTCGTAAGCCGCCTGGGCGTCAGGTGCGTTGGACGCATTGGTGTTGGAGGAGCGCCAGGGAAGGTCATAACGCCGGGCGAGTTGGCCGCTGGCCTGCGCCGCCAGGGCGTACTCGGGCGTGCCGAAGGCGGGGCTGCCGGTGCGCATGTCCACGTTGCTGGTGAAAGCGCCGTAGATGTAGGGACAGCCCGGCCGGACCAGCTGCACCAGAGCACAGGCGGCCAGGGTCTCCGCGTTCTGCACAGCCAGCGCCCCGGCGATGGTGCTGGGCGCCATGGCGCCAGAGAGCGCAAAGGGCGTGACGCAGATTGGCTGGCCGATCTGGGCGAAGGCGATGATGCCCTGGGCAATGTCGGCGTCCATCATCAGCGGCGTGTTCGTGTTTGTGTTGACGAAGAAAACCGGGTCGGCAGCCAGGCTTTCCTCGTCTTCCTGGAATAGGATCTTGGCGATGGCGATCGCATCTTCCGCCTTGTGGCGGCCGGCGCTGAGCGGCTTCCAGGGCTTGTCGGTCAGCTCACAGCAGGCGAGGTAGAAATCAAGATGTCGCGTCTCCGCGGGCAGATCCGTAGGCTCCACCGAAAGGCCGCCCTCGATATCGATCACGTTCAGCATGTGCGTGAGCTTGATGAAGCTGCGCATGTCGGCTTCGTTGCCGGCGCGGCGGCCATGCTCCAGGTCGGAGACGAAGGGCGGACCACCCACTGCCGTGACCGCCATACAGCCGCCGCCGATCTCGACTCGTCGTTCCGGATTGCGACCGCGCACCCCGGTTCTGTTTGGCGTCTTGGCAACCAGTTCCATGAGGCCTTCTCGATCGAAGCGCACCCGCTGGGCACGGTTGTCCACCTGGAAGCCACCCTCGCGGAAGATACGGCGCGACTCTGGATCGAGCACTTGCAGACCGGCCGTCTCAAGGACATCCATTGCGGTGTCGTGAATGGCCTCCACCGCCTCCTCGCGCAGCACCTCAAAGGGCGGAAAGTGGTGCCGAAACGCGCCGTAGGGCAGTTGCTCAAAGGCCTGTTTGACGCGATCTCGCGGAGATCGCCTGCCACGTCGGGTCATGCTTGCCGCCTCCCTTCTTGACTCGGGGATGGGTGATCAACGGTGGCGTAGATCCGCTCCAGTCGCCGCCTTGCCTGCGCAATGCGATGCCGCACCACGAAGCCGTTCACGAAGTCGGGCGGCAGGCGCGTCGGGCGCGGCAGGCTCATCTGATCCACCAGCAGGTCGCTCTGCTCACCAGCAGCAAGCTCCGCCAACAGCTTTCCGGCGGCGGTTCCCGCCGTGTTACCAGCGCCGTTGCAAAAGGCGGCAACGAATAGACCCGGCTCTTGCTCGCCGAAGAGCTGCGCGTTGTTGCGCGTCAAGCTCATGATGCCGCCCCAAGCATAGTCGAAGGCCGTCCGAGCCAACTCCGGCCAATGGAGCGCAAGGGTCCTGCCAGCCTCGTTCAAAAAACGATCTAAATCCGCATCGCTGACATAGCCGCTTGGCGCAAAGGCTGCGCCCTGGCGAACAATCAGGCGCCGGTCCAGCGTGAAGCGCAAGGTGGCGCCGCCAGGCAGCACGGGCAGCAGACCGAAGGGCGCGGTGTCGGCAAGCGGCCCATCGGATACCAAGGGCCGCGTCATGGCAGCAAAGGTACCGACCGGCAGCAGCCGGTGTTTGCCGAGACCAAGCGTCGGAGTTCCGCCGTTTGTGCAGAGGAAGAGCCGCTCAACAGAGATTTGGCTCCGCGCCGTGTGCAAGTCATAGCCGCCGTTGCGGCGCGCGACGGTCTCCACCGGACTGTTCTCGAAGAGCGTAACGTTCTGTGGGAGCGTGGCGGCCAAACCACGGATGAGCTTCACCGGCTGGACGAGGACGGTGCCAGGATGGAAAAGCCCGCGGACGAAACGGGCCGAGCCGGTGACCTCTGCCATTTGCTCGGGCGACCAGTGCTCCGGCGCCTTGCCGGCATCGCGGTAGCGCTCGACCATGCGATCGAGCAAGACCTCGTCTTCTCCTCCTAACGCGCCATAGAGATTGCCCCAAGGCTGCCATTCGCAGGCAATCTCCTGCTCGGTCACCACGCGGTTGAGTTCGCGAAGGCCGGCTTCTTGCAGTCGAGTCTTAGCAGACTGGATGGCGGACGTTGTGTCCTCGTAGAAGGAGATGTCGAGTAGGAAGCCCGAGTTGCGGCCGGAGTTCGCCGCCCCGAGCCGCTCAGCCTCGATGAGAGCGACACGCGCCTCGGGATGCAACTCAGCGAGGCGCCGCGCGCAGGCAAGGCCGGTGAAGCCCGCACCCACCACCGCCATGTCAAAGGACAGATCACCCGCCGCTACGCACGGAGAAAGCGGTTCAGGCAACGTCTCGTACCAGCCGCACGCGAAGCGCGGGGTGCCAAGCTTAGCTTGGTTGTCGTTGGAGTGGATGGCGCTGAGCGGCAGCATGATCGGCTCATCCCTAGCCGGCGAGCAATTCACCGAAGAGCTTCGCACCCGCGCCCAAGTCCAGACAATGATCAGAGCGACGAAATTTTAGATCAGACGCGACCCACGGTCGTTGTCGAAACGCGATGCGGCGCGCTTCCGCGAAGGAAACGCGCCGCATCGACACTCAGGGTTCTCGACTCAGCCTTCGAGCCAGACCTCTTGGAACTGATGATACTGCGTCGGGTGCGCCCGATAGCCCTTCACCCGCGTCGAGGTCGCGGTGAAGATCGAGCGCCAGAGAGGCTGCGCGATGATCGCATCGTTCTGAAGGATGGTCTCGACCTCCTCCATCGCCTTGCGCCGTTCCTCGACGTTGAGGATGCCGCTGGCTCGGTCGAGTGCCGCATCGAAGGCTGGATTGTTGTAGGCCGTCTCGTTCCAGGGCACGCCGCTGCGGTAGCCGAGATTGAGCACCATCACGCCGAGTGGACGGTGGGTCCAGCCGGTCAGACCGAAGGGCGTCTTGTCCCAAACAGTCCAGTACTGAGAGCCCGGCATGATGTTAAGCTTGAGGTCTATGCCGCCGGCAGCCGCCTGCTCCCGGAAGGCTTGCGCCGCCGAGACTTCCCAGGCCTGATCGTTGTTGACGTCCAGGCTGATCGAGATGCCGTTCGGATGGCCGGCTTCGGCGAGCAGAGCCTTGGCCTTGGCAAGATCGCGCTTCATCTCCGGCAGCTTGAAGTACTCGGGATGAATCGGCGCCACATGATGGTTCTCGGCGATCACCCCCCGGCTTCGGTAAGCCAGCTCGAGGATCTTCTGGTGATCCATCGTCAGGGCGACAGCCTGGCGCACGCGGATATCATCGAAGGGCTTCTCACTGACGCGCATGCGAAACACGGCGGTCTGCGCCGTTGGTGCCTCGTGCAAGATGGCGTTGGGCAGCCGTTCGATGACGTCCATGGTGTCGATGAAGAGCTCATGCATGTGATCGACCTGCCCCGAAGCCAGGGCGGCTACGCCGGCGTTCTCGTCATCGCCGTGGTCGATGTAGAAGATCTCATCGAGGTAAGGCTCGGCGCCCCAGTAGGGGCCGTCGGTCCGCCGCACCAAGCGGCACTTGCTGCCGATCTCATACTCGGCCAGAGCGTAGGGTCCGGTCCCAATTGGGTTCTTGGCCAGATTGCCGCCGTCGTCATCGAAGTTCCGGTGCACGATGGCCGTGGGGTAGTTGTAGAGGTTCTCCGGGATGGAGAGCACCGGCGAATTGAGGTGGAGTTTGACGGTATGGTCGTTGACCCTCTCGATCGCGCCCTCACGCATGCGCTTGCCCATGACAGGCGAGCCATCGTCGTTCTTCTGACCGGTGTCATAGTCGGTCGTCATGGCAACGAAGAGACCGATGTTGGAAGAACCGACTGAGGGATCGAGCCAGCGGCTGAAGTTGTGGATGATGTCATCGGCATTGAAGTCATCGCCGTTGGACCACTTGACGCCCTGACGCAGGTTGAGCGTCCACTCGGTCAAATCGTCGTTGGCTTCCCAGCTTTCAGCGAGATAGGGCCGGGTGATGTTGTCCGAGCCGGTGCGCGTCAGGTACTCGACAATGTGCCGCGCCTGGTTGGAGCGCGGGATCCAATCGAAGACAGCGGGATCAGACATGTCCTGAACCCGCATCGATGAGCGGAAGACGCCGCCCTTGTTGGCTGCATGGGCCTGACGGATGGGGTTCAAGCTGCTGATGCCGTCGACCTTGTCCGCGAAAGCGTAAGCGGCGCCTGCCGAGACACCGAGCATCGTCACGGTGTGCAAGAAATCCCGGCGGCTGACTTTACCTCGCTGATAGAGGTCACTGATTTCCGGCACGTAGGGGTGAACCCTTTTGCCGGTGCTATCGCGGTAGACTTTTTTGGCCATTTCTTTCTCCCATCTATGAAGCCGCCGCGTCGTCGGGCCGGATAGCCTGCGATTTCGCGACATGATGCCGCTGCAAATGCCGCACTGCTTTGCAGTCGTTTTCCCAAAAGGTACTGAAGCGGGGCCGCCGAACAGGCAAAGCAGCAGGCAGCTCCAAAGGGCTCGGCAAACGGCTTAAGGTTCCGCGTTTGCAGACTCGAAACCATACGTCATCCGACGCTATGTATTCGGAACCCACAGTTCCCAACACCGTCCCTGTAACGGCCCTGTTCATCACCAACATGGCAGGCAGGGCCTGATTTTTGGCGCGGTCACCGCCAATTACGGCAACCGGTCTACTATAATACCAAACTATAGATAGGCAGGTCGCATCGCGTCGATAGAGTTGCGACGAAGCCCGCTCCAAGACCGACTACTTAATTGGTTCGCTAATTCGGCGAATTTACGGCGCGCAGGTGGTCAAATGACGGTCATCACTTGAGTGATCGACGATCTGGGCGTCATCGAATTGCCTCGTAGGATTGGTTTGAGAATGGCCGGCGCCCTAAGTCTTGTGGTACCGCACAGACCCGCGATTGAAGAACCTGCCAAGTCCGTGAAAACCTCGATCTCCCGTTGCATCCAACAATGACCGGCACAAAACGCCCCTGGGTCGGCTTAGCGCGCCTAGCTCTCCGCTACGCTGGTTTTCGACTCGCCGAGCCAAAGCGCCGGCGCTGGTCAACGGCCGAGCGTCTGGCCGCCTTGCCGCGCGAGGGGCTGCCGCTCGACGCACCCATAGACATGCGCTGGAATGACTGGCAGGTGCCCTACATCGAGGCCAGCTCTGAGCGCGACCTGGCCGTCGGCCTCGGCGTGACCCATGCCCATCTGCGGCTCTTCCAGATGGAGGTCATGCGTCGGCTTGCTTGGGGCCGACTTTCGGAGATGCTCGGCCCCCTGGCCGTCGACATGGACCGAAGCTTGCGCATCGTCGGATTCGCTCGGCCTGTCGCCGAGATAGAGCAGCGCCTTCCGCCAGAGACCAAGAGTTGGCTCGAGGGCTTTCGCGACGGCGTCAATGCCGTGATTGCCTCTGCCGACGAGCAGCCGGAAGAGTTTCGCCTCCTCGGTTTTGCGCCAGAGCCATGGACCCTCGCCGATCTCATTGCCATTGGCCGTTTGGCTGCGAGCGACTTTTCGTGGAAGGTCTGGCGCCGCCTACTGCCGCACCGAGACCGCAGCAACTGGCCCGATGCCTGGGAAAGGCTAATGGCCGAAGGCGAGGTACCCGCACCGTCTTTCTCGGGCAAAGGCGACCCTTTCGAGATCGGCTTCGCTGCAGTCAACCGCGGCGGCAGCAATTCGCTGGCCGTGGCGGCTGAAAAGTCTGCCAGCGGCGCGGCGATGATCGCTAGCGATCCGCACCTCGGCGTCATTCTGCCCAACCTTTGGCTCATCGCTGGCGTCAAGGCACCTGGCATTCACGCGGTCGGCTTCATGATTCCCGGCGTCCCGATCGTTGCCCTCGGTCGCAACGCAGACATCGCCTGGGGCGGCACCAGCCTGCATGCAGCGAGCAGCGATCTCTTCGACGTCTCCGACCTAGCGCCTTCCGAAATCACGGTGCGCGAGGAGCGGATAAAGGTGCGCTGGGGCCGCGAGGCACGAGTCACTTTGCGTAGCACTGAGTACGGACCGATCATCTCGGATGCACCATTGCTCGGCATGTCGCCTGAACGCCCGCTGGCCATGCGCTGGATCGGTCATGAGCCGAACGACGAGATCACCGCCATGCTGGGCGTGCTCAAAGCCAAGGATTGGGAGGCTTTCCGATCGGCGCTCGACGGCTTTGCCGCACCGGCGCAAACCATGGTCTACGCAGACGCACGCGGTAAAGTCGGTCGCGCGGTGGCTGCCCATCTGCCACGTCGACCCTCAGGGCCGCCGGAAGATCTTGTGCAGAACCGCGCGCTCTCGACGCACTGGCATTCCATCGTTGTGGGGAGCGAGTTTCCTGCCAGCTTCGCGCCGGCGGATGGCTATGTCGTCTCAGCCAACAACCGACCGCCAGCCCACGACGTCCCCGTCGGCTTTTTCTTCTCCCCCGACGATCGGGTTCAACGGATGGCAACCTTGCTGGAACAGGCCGGCAGAGTATCCGCGGAGAACCTCAAGTTACTGCAGCGCGACGTTGCAATGCCGTCCGCGCCGTATCTTACCAAGCTCATGCTTGAGTTGCTCGAGGATGAAGCCGCTTCGAGCCTGCCGGTCATAGCCGCGCTCGCGGCATGGGACGGACGCCACGACGCGGAGTCGAAGGGCGCTCTGGCTTATGAGCTTATGGTGCATCACCTACTGCATACGCTGCATGGAGCGAGCGACCGCGACCTCTATCTCGCCTCCTGGGACCTCACGGCCTTGCTTAAGCGTGATCTCGTCAGCTTGCCCAAGGCGCGATTGGCGACAGCGGCCGCTCAGGCGGCCAAAGAGGCGCAGGAGGACTTCGCCCAGCACGGTACATGGGGGGCCATCCATCGCCTACGCCTGGAGCATCCCTTCGCGCGGGCACCGTTTATCGGCAAGCGCTACGGCTTCGCCGACGATGCTGTCGGCGGCGGCAACGAGACCTTGATGAAGACGGCACACGGTGTGTCGCGCGGCATCCACCGCGTTGGCTTGGGCGCCGTCGCCCGTCACGTTTCGGACTTTGCCGATCCCGACGCCAACGACTTTTGTCTGCTCGGCGGTCAAGATGGCTGGATCGGCTCCGCCAACTTCAACGATCAATACGACCTCTGGCGCGCAGGAAACTACATCCGCATGCCCATGACTTCGGCTGCCGTCACGGCTGCCTTCCCCCATATTGTCTCGCTCGCGCCAGCAGCCGGGGCAGCCGACGGGAGTAAGCACCGTGTTTGACGCCACACCGCTTGCCCGGCTCTACGCACGCTGGCGTCTCAGCCGCATGAATGCACTCGACCCGGCGAAGGCTCAGGCGGCACAGCTACAGCGGCTTCTGCGGCGTGCCTGCCTCACCCGCTTCGGACGAGACCACGGCTTCGCGGATATCCGCAGCCCGGAAGCCTTTCAACGTGCCGTGCCTTTGCGCTCCTACGAGGCCTTTTGGGAGAGCTACTGGAAGGACAGCTTCCCGACACTGACGGACGCCACTTGGCCCGGGTCCGTCAGCTTCCTGGCAGAAAGCTCTGGCACAAGCTCCGGCAAGACGAAGTTCCTGCCGATCACCGAGGAGATGGTCGCGTCCAACAAGCGCGCCACACTCACCATGGTCGCCCTGCATTTCGCCAACAAACCCAATAGCCGCATGCTCGGCGGCAAGAGCTTCATGCTGGGCGGCAGCGTCGCCATGACCAAACGCGACGGCATCCCTTGCGGCGACCTGAGCGGCATTGCCGCCAGCCGCGTCCCGGCCTGGGCCAAGCCCTACTACTATCCGCCGCCGGAGCTGGCAGAGATTGCGGACTGGGAAGAGAAGACGGCGGCGCTGGCAAAGGACTCCGTCACGCAAGATATCCGTGCCCTAGGCGGAACCACGAGTTGGCTCTTGTTGTACTTCGACAAGCTGCGGACGCTGCACGGCAAGCCCGATGGCAAACTGACCGACTTCTATCCAAACCTGGAGATGGCGGTCTACGGCGGGGTCGCTTTCGAACCCTACCGCGCCCGATTCTCGGACTACGTTGCAGGAACCGGCGTCGACCTGCGCGAGGTCTATCCAGCGAGCGAGGGTTTTCTGGCCGTCGCCGATCGCGGTGTCGGCGAGGGCATGCGCCTGCTGCTCGACAACGGTCTGTTCTACGAATTCGTTCCACTCGAGGAACTCGACTCAGAAAACCCGACACGCCATTGGATCGGTAACGCCGAGACAGGGGTGAACTATGCCGTCGTGCTGTCGAGCTGTGCAGGGGTCTGGAGCTACATTCTCGGCGACACCGTGCGCTTCGTAGACCTCGACCCGCCGCGCCTGCTGGTCACCGGCCGCACGTCCTACTACCTCTCCGCCTTCGGTGAGCACGTCATCGCCGAAGAGATGGAGAAGGCGGCCGCCGCAGCTGCGGACGCGGCCGGCGCGCAGCTCGTCGACTTCTCGGTCACCGCGCTCTATCCGAACGCCGAGAGCCCGCGCGGCCGCCATCTCTGGTTCATCGAGTTCACCAAGGCCATCGACGAGGAACCGTTGAAGCGCGCGGCAGCGGCCATCGATGCGAAGCTCTCGGAAATCAATCTCGACTACCGGGCCCACCGGGCAGGCGGCTTCGGCATGGACGCGCCACTTCTTGAGCAGGTTCCGCCAGGCGGTTTCGCCCGCTGGATGAAGGCCCGCGGCAAGCTCGGCGGGCAAAACAAGGCGCCCCGCGTGCTGTCCGACCCTAAGCTCATCGAGAGTCTCAGAGAGGTAAGTCAGGAGACCTCTTCGTCCTGATGAAAAGGACGGCGGTACCGCAAGGTCACCGCCGCCTTTCTTAGCCCCGTCGGACGGCATTCTGCCGTCCCTTAACTCCCCAAATGAGCACCCCCAAGCACGCCCACGAACGGCCGCCGTCGAACCAGCCTCGCCCGCAGGCTCATTTGCCGCCGTTCACCCTGAAGCTAGCCATGAACGTCAGATCTCGCCGCATGCTCCGCCCCTTCAAGGCGGCGTGCACAGCAGCCCCAGCTTGGCCGCCAACCGTGAAAGTCGCGCCCTCTGGATTGAAAGTCATGGTGGGATCCCCTTGCACCAAGCACGTCAATGACAATTAGATTACATAATTGTTGCGAAATTTACCACACAAAACTTCAGTGTAATAGGTAAACAACCCTGCCCTTATTAGGAGGCCGGCCTCGGCTCTCTGTCATGGGCTGTGGCTGCCCTGCCGAACCGCCGCACTTGATGCGACAGGCTCTCAGCATCAAACCTAGTGGGGTTAAGCAGACCACAACCAAAGCATGGTAGCGAGGCACCTGGCCGCTATGCTGTTGTGCGTCCTGGCAGCGGAAAAGGCGAGGGCCCGACTTTGGACATGACATTGCCGATCATTCTATCCGCCCTGGCGGCCGTCGCGCTGTTTGCCGTGGTGCTCTACAACCGCCTGGTGCGCGCCCGCAACCTGGTGGAGGAAGGCTGGAGCGGCATTGAGGTGCAGCTCAAACGACGCTCCAACCTCATCCCCAATCTGGTCGAAACGGTGAAGGGCTACGCCCGCCACGAAAGCAAGGTGTTCGAAGAGGTGACCGAGGCGCGCGCCCAGGTCGGAAAGGCCTCAGGCCTGGAGGCAACCGGTGCGGCCGAGAACCTTCTGACCGCCGCCATCGGCCGGCTTTTCGCCGTGGCCGAGGACTACCCCGATCTCAAGGCCGATGCGAACTTCCGCGAACTGCAGGAACAGCTCGCCGAGACCGAGGACCTGATCGAAAAAGCGCGGCGCTACTACAACGGCGCCGTCCGGCATCTCAACACCCTGATCGAGGTCTTTCCCAGCAACCTGATCGCCAAGCAGTTCCGCTTTCAGCGCGCCGAGTACTTCGAGATTCAGGACCCGCACCACCGCGCCGTGCCGGTGGTGAAGTTCGACTGATGCGCGCGCGGGCCCGTGTGGCCTGCTTCGTCGCACTTGTCGCTGCTCTTTTCTGCCTGGTGCTCGCACCGTCAGCCTGGGCCTCAGAAGAGATCCTCTCTTTTCATGCCGATATCCAGGTGCAGGCCAATGGCACGCTCGATGTGACCGAGACCGTCGAGTACCGGGTTGGAGAAGCATCGAACATCTGGGGCCTGTTTCGCCGCTTTCCATTGACCGCACGCTCGGCTGGGGGAGAGCTGTTCCCAGTCACCTTCAACCTCCTGTCCGTCAAGCGAGCCGGCCAGGCAACAACCCACAAGCTCTACCGCCGAGACGGCATGGCCGAGCTGCGCATTGGAGACAGCGATGACGTCCTGCCGGCCAATTCGGTGCAGGTCTATGAGATCCGCTATCGCACGCACGGTCATATCCAGGAGTCCGAGCAGTTCGACGGTCTGCTCTGGGACGTAACGGGGCGCGGCTGGCCCTTCGCGATTCGTGCGGCCAGCACAACGGTGTTCTTGCCCGAGGTTGCGCCTTTTCTGGAGCATGCTGCGTATACCGGCACCGGTCGCGCGCCGGGCGGAGGCCACCAAGTCTCTCGGGCCTATGACGGCCTTTACAGTGCCGAGACCAGGGCAACTCTCGAACCCGGGGAGGGCTTTGCCGTCGCATTGACTTGGCCCAAGGGCGTGGTCACCGTCGAACCACCGACGCTGCTAGCCCGAATCCCACAAGAGCGGCTGGCTCTTTTTCTGCCGCCGTTGGTCACGGCCCTGACCCTCTTCATCTTCTGGCTCGCCGTCGGTCGCGACCCAAAACGCGCCCCCCCGAGACGAGAGTTCGAGCCGCCGGACGGCATGGGCCCCGCGGCCGTGCGCTTTCTCTACAACCGCTTTTTCGATGACCGCTGCTTCATTGCTGCACTTCTTAACATGGCGGTCAAAGGTGCCCTGCGCATCGTCGAAGAAACGCCGGCGGACAGCTCTTCGCAACCAAGGTTTCGGCTCGAGCCTTTAGGGACAGATGGCCAGGTCCTGACCCACCCAGAGGAGGCCGCATACGCCGCACTCTTTCCATCGAAAGAGAGTCTTCTACTCGGAGCCAAGTCGTCCGACAGCAAACGCACGAACCGATCGGAGGCCGTGCTGGAGCGCCGGTTGATCGCAGAACGCGGCGGCACGCCCTATCTGCGAAATGTCGGCTACACAGCAGTCGGTGGAGTCCTCGGC
Organism: Rhodospirillales bacterium; assembly: GCA_965247175.1. Classification (GTDB taxonomy): domain Bacteria; phylum Pseudomonadota; class Alphaproteobacteria; order Kiloniellales; family DSM-21159; genus JANQMX01. The sequence continues at coordinate 4,577,830 of OZ252006.1, read as the reverse complement.
CTCCTCGCTTGGCTCCTCGTTCCCTTTATCTCACCGAGCAATGACCTGACCCACAACGCATCAGTGCAATGGCTGATAGCCGCCGGTAGCTTCGGCATCGTTACCTTTTTCTTCACCGCCGCTTGGTTCGCGCCGACGATCGTGAAAGCTGGCCTCCATGATGTTCTGCTGTTTGTTGCCATTGTAGTTCCCGTTAGCGCTGTCGTTCTAGGCATCGCTTACTGGTTCATCCTCGCCCGACAAGACTACTATACCGGCGAGGTGGATCTCTTCCTTCTGGCTTCGGGCGCTCTCTTCGGCTTCTTCATCGTCCTATTCAACGAGCTTCTTGTCGCTCCCACCAAGCAGGAGCGTAAGCTCCTCGACCGTATCGAGGGTCTTTGCCTCTATCTTCACGGCAGCACTCTAAAGCGCCCCGACTACCGCTCTGCGCCAGACCGCACTCCAGAGCTCTTCGAGCGCCTGCTGCCTTACGCCGTCGCCTTGAAGTTCGCTGACGACTGGTGCGCTCAGTTCAAAGGCGTAGTCGGCCGCGACTATCGGCCAGCGTGGTACTGCGGCGATCGCTTCGACGCCGTGGAGTTCATCGATCACTTCACGGATGCGATGATCGCCACACCGTCGGACAGATCCAAACAAAGGCGGAACCGAAGCTTTGTGCGACTGGGCGCAAGCATGAGTCGGTGGACGTGACACCCATGATGATGCGCCATCAACCCACCGCCCTGCTCGCCTCTATTGCGCTGCTCTGCTGCCTGCTATCTCCACTAGCGGCGCAGGCCTCCGAGGAGATCATGCGCTTCCACGCAGAGGTCCGGGTGCTGCCCGACGGCACCCTCGATGTCACCGAGACCATCGACTACCGGCTCGGCGCAGGGCTCACCAAGCGCGGCATCTTTCGGGACTTCCCGCTGACCAGCCCGACAGGGGGTAACGAGCGTGCACCCGTCACTTTCGAGGTGCTCTCGGTGACGCGCAACGGCCGCAAGGAGCCTCACTACATTCAGCAAAGAAACGATCTTGCCCGGGTCCGCATCGGCGATGCCGATGTCATCTTACCTGCCCCCTCGGAGCAGACCTACGTGCTGCGCTACCGAACTGAAGGGCAACTGTATGCGTCGCGCAATCTTGTAATCCGGTCCAGGACTCAACGGACGGAGTTCGAAGACTCCGACCAGCTGGTCTGGAATGTCACCGGCAATGACTGGCCCTTCCCCATTCGGCAAGCCAGTGTCACGGTGATCCTGCCGGAGGATGCAAAGATTCTCTTACATGCCGCCTACACGGGTGCCTTTGGTTCTGAAGACCAGAACGCCGAAGTAACTGAGATCGCCGACGGCTTGTTCCGTGCCCGCACCACGGTGCCGCTCGCACCGAGAGAGGGCTTCACCGTCTGGGTGACTTGGCCACCGGGTCTCGTCGATGTCGGAGAGCCAGTTCGGCACGAGATCTTCGGCCTGTCCTATGACCAAGCGGCCGGCGTTGCAGGCACCTTGGCCGGCGCCCTTGCACTCTTGGTTTGCTGGCTTGTCGTCGGCCGCGACCCCAAGGGCGGCGCCATCTATCCCGAGTTCGGGCCGCCGAAGGGCATCGGTCCCGCCGCCGCGCGCTACATCCAAGAGCAAGGCTTCGATAACCGCTGCATAACCGCCGCCATCGTCAGCATGGCCGTGAAGGGCGCCTTGCGCATCGTTGAGGAGGGGGCCGACGGCTTCTTTTCGAGCCGCGACTACAAGCTTGTGCCGCTTGGATCGCGCGACAAGGGCCTGAGCCCTGCCGAGCGCGCCGCATACGGAGAGATGTTCTCTCTCGGCGGCGAGTTGGAGCTGACCGGGGACAAGATCAACGGCAAGCGCATGGACAAGGCGCGTCACGCCCTCAAGGACCAGCTCAAGGAAGAGCACTATGGCGCGAGTTTCGTACGCAACTGGCTCTACACGCTGGCTGGCGCGAGTGTCGGAGTCGTCACTGTTGCAGTGCTGCTGCTGCTGATTTGGCAGAACGTACCGAGCGCATTCGACCGGCTGGGCCAATGGCTGATTGCCGGCGCCGCCGCCGGCTTTATCGGCATTGTTGTCTCAAGCCTGCTCAACACCCGCATTAGCCTGCCGCGCGGCTTCGGCAAGCTGATAGGCGCCCTGCTCTTTATCGTGCCCTTTGGCGTCGGTGTCTTTCTCGGCGGCCGGACCCTTCTCGCGGAACTGCAGACGCGAGCAGGGGGAGAGCTCGACGTGGTGTTGCTCGGTTCCGGCGCTGTGTTCGGATTTCTGATCGCACTCTTCCATCTCTTGATGGCCAGGCCGACCAAGGCCGGGCGCAAACTGCTCGACCACATAGAGGGCTTTGCGCTCTATCTTGGTACGGCGGAGGAAGAGCGGCTCAACTTGCTCAATCCGCCGGAGCGCACGCCGGAGCTCTTCGAGAAACTCCTACCCTACGCCATTGCTTTGGGCTTGGCGCACCAGTGGAGCGCTCAGTTTGCCGGCGTGGTCGGTGCCACGACCATGCCGAATTGGTATCATGGCAGCGGCCATTTCGACGCCGACCGCTTTGATCGCAACCTCGGCAGTGCTGTCTCTTCTACCTCCGCGCCCTCCCGCGGCAGCGGCTCGGGCGGCGGCGGCTTCTCCGGCGGCGGCGGGGGCGGCGGCGGCGGCGGCAGCTGGTAAGCCGCCCGGCCCGCTAGGAGGTCGGTTCCATGTCCTCCGATGAAGGCGCCTCGAAGGTCCAGCGGGGCTTGCTCAGCTCTTCGGCGAACTGCGTGAACATCACGTTGAAGCTGACGCTCACCCGGTCGTGCTCGCCGTCGTGGCCCGGCACCGAATGGGCCAGCCAGGCCGGGAACATGACCAGCATGCCGGGCTGAACCGGAAGAGTCGCGCTGCGCGAGTTGAAGGGGTTCGGCTTGCGGACACGCGGCGCGATGACATTGGTCTGGGGCTTGGGGTCGTGGAAGACGATGCCCTCCCCGCCCTGCGGCACCTGAACGTAGTAGACACCGCTCAGGTAGTTGTTCGGATGGGTGTGCCGCGGATGGGGCTGCGAGCCCTTGGGCAGGATGTTGGCCCAGCAGCCGGTGATCATGAAGGAGCCGTACTCGACCCCGAGCTGCGTGAGGATGCCGCGGGTCGCAACCTCGACGAGGCCATTGAGCTCCCCGAGCTCCTCCCGGGTCTGCAGATCGTTGGGCGTCTGCCACTGCTGGCTCGGCTGCATGGGCGGCATGGCGGCCTTGGCCTCCGCCACCAGCTTAAGCGCCGCCTCGTTGATGCGCGCCGCCTGCTCCGGCACGACCTGGTGGATCCAGACGGGAATGGGAAAAGGATTGATGATGCTGGTCTGTGCGAACATTCGGACGGGCTCTTAGGTGTCGAGGGGCTGGGTGGCGCGCAAATTTAGACTCCCGCCTAGGCATCGACAATCGAAGCAATTGGCCTCTGAGCCTGGATCGCAAAAAGGCTAGCCAACCGGGATGCGCCACCACACCTTATGCAGAACGCCGCACTCAGACCGCGAGGAAACCGCCCATGCTCGATCTCGGAAACCGCACGTCGATCTATCAGCCGGAGCAGCCCGGCCTGAAATTTCCCGAGGAGCCGGCCTTCAACTCGCCCGAAGAGCAGCGCCTCGACCGCAAGAAGCGCTTGGTCGCCGCTTGCCGCGCCTTCGCCGTCCACGGCCTGGACTACGGCTTCGCCGGGCATCTGACCATCCGCGATCCCGAGCGGCCCGAGCTCTATTGGACCAATCCCATGGCGGTCCACTTCGAGCAGGTGACGCTCTCCAATCTCATCCTGGTCGACCACGAAGGCACGGTGGTCGAAGGCGATTACGCCGTGAACCGCGCGGGCTTCGTGCTGCACGCCGCAGTCCACGAAGAGCATCCCGACATTCTCGCTATGTGCCACGCCCATACGCTCTACGGCGTGGCCTTCGCCGCGCTCGGCCGGCCGCTCGAGCCGATCACCCAGGACGCCTGCGCCTTCTTCGAGGATCACGCCGTGATCCGCGAGGATGCCGGGGCGGTGGCTGTCGAGGACGATGCTGGCCCGCGCATCGCCAAGGCCTTCGAAGGCGTCAAGGCGGCGGTGCACCAGAACCACGGCCTCTTCACCGCCAGTCGTCACAGCATCGACGCGGCGGCGTTCTGGTTCATCGCGTTGGAGCGTTGCTGCCATCAGCAGCTCATGGTCGATGCCAGCGGCCACAAACCCATCCCGGTGCCGCCGGAAAGCGCCCGCTACAGCCGAGAGCATGTGGGCAGCGAATACATCGGCTGGCTCCACTTCCAACCGATCTATCAGCAGCTCGCAGCGCGTAGCCCCGAGATGTTCCACTAGGACGCGCGCCCAAGCACTGACTGTCATGGTCGGGCTTGACCCGACCATCCATTCATCGGCCCGTACCCGGCATTGGACGGTTCGCGCTCTCGTCACTCATGGATCCCGGCTCGCGGGCTTCGCCCTTGGCCGGGATGACAGTCGAGGTGTCCCCTACTCCTCCCGCTCCTCCCGGAAGCGCTCCGCCGTCAGCGGCGCGTTGGCGCTTTGCAAAAACTCCACGCGCGCGGCGGCGGCGTCCACTGCCTCAGTCGAGCGCAGAGCCGGGCCTTCGTAGCCTGACTCGAACACCCGGTGCGGGTCATCGCCTTGGAAGAAGCCCAGGTAAGGCCCGCCATAGTCGTAGCCGATCAGCCGGCGCAGGGCCTCAGAATAGTCCTTGGCCACCTCCGGCGGGTTGGCGAGGTACTGGTTTTCCTCCTGCCGCAACCAGCCGAGGCTATACTGCAGCGCAAGGCCGGTGCGCGGTGTGCTGCCCCGGTTTTCCCCGCCGCCGTGAATAGTCCCGCTGAGGTAGACCAGTACAGAGCCCGGCGGCATGACGGCATTCACCACCTCCTCGGGCCTTGGTTCCCGCTCCGCCGGCCAAAGGTGGCTGCCGGGGACGAGCTGGGTGCCGCCGTTCTCCGCCGAGAACTCGGAGAGCGCCCACATGGCCGGCGTCAGGGTGACGATTCCCGGGTGGCTGATGGGATAGAGATTGCCGTCACGGTGCAGCGCCTGAGCGGCAGCACCCGGTGCGAGATGCATGACGCCGGAGAAGTTGAGCTGAAAGCGCGCGGCGTAGCGCAGCAGGATGCGCTGGCAGAGCGCCATCACCGTCGGGTGCACGACCAGCTCACGCGCCGCCGGCGACTTCTGCAGAATGCCGCCGACCCGCTTGGTCTTCTGACCCAGGAAGTCGTCGTGACCGAAGGCGGCACCGTCGATGTAGGGCGCCAGTTCCTCCCGCGCCCGCCGCGCCGTCTCGACCGCCAATTCCGGCAGGATGACGTAGCCCCACTCCAGCAAGGCCTCGGCCATGGCATCGGCCGGCGTGTCTGGGTCGACCATATTCAGCCGGTGGCTCACGTTCTCAGCCCTCGGCGCGGCCTTACTTCCCGAAAAGCTCATTTCGGCTCCCTGCCATTTCGATTGGTCGCGCCTTCAGCTTAGCGCGTGCGCGCTGTCGGCGCTCTGCGTCCACGGCGCAGCGACCATGCGGCGCGCCTATCCCTTCAGCCGGCTGTCGATCTTGACCTCGCTGTGGAGGGTGCGGTGGACAGGGCATTTGTCGGCAATCTCCAGGAGCTTGGCGCGCTGCTCTTCGTCGAGCGGCCCTTCGAGGGTGATCTCTCGGTCTATGTGGTCGAGTTTGCCGCTTTTGGTCTCGCAGTCGGCGCAGTCCTCGGCGTGGATCTTATTGTGGCGCAGGGAGACCGAGGCCCGCTCCAGCGGCCACTTCTTTCGATCGGCGTACATGCGCAGGGTCATGGTGGTGCAGGCGCCGAGGCCTGAGAGCAGCAGATCGTAGGGCGTGGGTCCGCTGTTGTTGCCGCCCAAGCGGGCCGGCTCGTCGGCCAAGAGCGCGTGCGGGCCGGCGGCGATCTCCTGCGTCAGGCGGCCGAGGCCGGACTCGCGGACCAACACCTCGCCCTCTTCCGCCGACGGGCCATCGGCCGCGGCCGTTGCCTGATCCTCCAGAAAGCGCCCAGCCCAGGCGGCCAGCACGTCGGCGACATAGATCGCATCCTCCCGCCGGCTCAGCAGATGATCGGCCTTGTCGAGGGAGATGAAGCTCTTGGGGTGCTTGGCGGCGACGAAGATGGCACCCGCGTTGTCGATCGAGACGGTCTGGTCGAGTGGTGCGTGGAAGACCAGGAGCGCCTTGCGCAAGCTCGCGACGCGCTCAGCCAGGCGCTGACCTTCGATATCCTCGAGGAACTGCTTCTTGATGCGGAAGGGCCGGCCGGCGAGCAGCACCTCGGCCTCGCCCTGCGCCTCGATCTCCTCCCGCGCGCCGGTGAAGTGGTGAGCCACGTGGGCCGGGTCGGCCGGTGCACCGATGGTCGCCACCGCTTTGGCGTCAGGGATGTCGCCGGCGGCCGCCAGCACCGCGGCCCCGCCCAGGCTGTGGCCGACGATGATGGTCGGCGCCCCGTGGTTCTGGCGCAGGTAGTCGGCGGCGGCCACCAGGTCTGCGACGTTGGAGGAGAAGTTGGTGTTGGCGAACTCTCCTTCGCTATGGCCCAAGCCGGTGAAGTCGAAGCGCAGCACGGCAATCCCGTGGCTGGTCAGGCCCTCGGCGATGCGGGCGGCGGCGAAGATGTCCTTGGTGCAGGTGAAGCAGTGGGCGAAGAGCGCGTAGGCGCGGATGGGGCCTTGAGGCCGATCGAGCCGTGCTGCCAGCTGGCCGCCGCTGCTGCCGGGAAAAGTGATCTTCTCGCCGCGCGCCATGAGTATCCTCCCGTTCTTTGTCGCTTTTCCTGGGGCTTCTGGAGCCGCCACGCCCGGCGCGGACTTTGCCCGATGTCAGTGAGATTGGCCATGGCCGAGAATGGTTACGGGCGGGTCGTCCACACCCCAAATCCCTTGAGGCGCCGCGCGGAAGAGGGCATGTCACGCCCGAGGTTTCGCACAGCAGCAGGAAGGGAAAGCCGCGCATGGCCCATGACGGTTCGTCGTATGACGCCAGCGACAAGATGGACGCGCTGCCCGGTTTCGGCCCCGAGGGCGTCGAGCTCTTGGAAGAAAAGCCACAGTACGATGGTTTTTACCGCGTCCGGCGCTGCACCTTCCGCCATCGGCTGTTCAACGGCGGCTGGTCCGGCGAGGTCGTGCGGGAGATCGTGCGGCGCGACCCTGTCGCTGGCGTCCTGCCCTACGATCCCTCGGCCGACGCGGTGGTACTGATCTCCCAAGTGCGCATTCCCTCGCATCTGGCCGGCGGCGCGTCCTGGCCGCTCGAGGTCGTGGCCGGCATCTGCGACAAGGAAGAAACGCTTGAAGAGCTGGCCCACCGGGAGCTCGAAGAAGAGGCCGGCCTGACCGCCCGCCGCATGAAGGAGATCGCCAGCTATTTCCCCAGCCCCGGCGGCTCCACCGAACGGGTCACGCTCTTCGTCGCCCAGGTCGACAGCGGCAGTGCTGGCGGCAAGTTCGGACTGGACCATGAGCACGAAGACATCATGGCCAAGGTCTACCCCTGCCAAGAGATCTGGCAGCGCATGGATAGCGGTGGCATCGACAATGCCATGACCTTAATCGCGCTGCAGTGGCTGCGCCTCAACCACGAGACTCTGCGCCAAGAGTGGGCCTAAACCGCTGCGACGCAGTCTTTCGACCTTGTGGAATATGTCCTAGGTCCGTTCACGACTGTGCAACCCGGCCCTGCGGCTCTTGTAGGCCAAGAAGCCCATAGCTAGGTTTTCCTGCATGGAAGGATCCCTGACAGGAAGGCCCCAAATGGACATCCGCGACGGCTTGATGGACACCGTGGGCCGGACTCCGCTGATCAAATTGAAGCGCGCCTCCGAAGAGACCGGCTGCACCATTCTAGGCAAGGCGGAGTTCCTCAATCCCGGCCAGTCGGTCAAGGACCGCGCCGCCAAGCACATCATCTTGGACGCGGAGAAGCGCGGCGCACTGAAGCCCGGCGGGCTGATCGTCGAAGGCACCGCCGGGAACACCGGCATCGGCCTGGCGCTGGTCGCCGATGCCCGCGGCTACCGCACCCTGATCGTCATTCCGGAGACTCAGAGCCAGGAAAAGAAGGACATGCTGCGGCTCTGCGGCGCCGAGCTGAAAGAGGTCCCGGCCGCCCCCTACCGAGACCCCAATAACTACGTCCATGTGGCCAAACGCACGGCCGAAGCCCTGGCCGAGACCGAAGCCAACGGCGTGCTCTATGCCAACCAGTGGGATAACACCGCCAACCGCCAGGCGCACTATGATACCACGGGCCCGGAGATCTGGGAGCAGACCGGCGGCACGGTGGACGCCTTCATCTGCGCCGTCGGTACCGGAGGCACCCTGGCCGGCACCGCCATGGCCCTGCGCGAGCGCAACAAGGACGTGGTCATCGGCCTCGCCGACCCCATGGGGGCGGCGCTCTACAGCTATTTCACCACCGGCGAGCTGAAGTCTGAGGGAAGCTCCATCACCGAAGGCATCGGCCAGGGCCGCATCACCGGCAACCTGGAAGGCCTGGAGGTCGATGAGCCCTTCCAGATCCCGGACAGCGAGGGCATCCCCCTCTGCTTCCAGATGCTGGAGGAAGAAGGCTTCTGCCTCGGCGGCTCCAGCGGCATCAACGTCGCCGGCGCAAAGCGCCTGGCCAAGAAGCTTGGGCCCGGTCATACCATCGTCACCATCCTCTGCGACTACGGCACACGCTATCAAAGCAAGCTCTTCAACCCGGAGTTCCTGCGCAGCAAGGACTTGCCGGTCCCAGAGTGGCTCAACGGCTAAAGAGGCACCCCTTCCATGGAGTTGCTGTTTCGCGACGACCCCTATCTCACCTCCTGCGAGGCCAAGGTGACCGCCGTCGGCGAGGAGGGTATCCGCCTGGACCGCACGGTCTTCTATCCGGAAGGCGGCGGCCAGCCAGGCGACATCGGCAGCTTCACTCTGGCCGACGGCAGCACGATCGAGATCGTCGATGCCCGCAAGGGCCAAGACCATGAGGACGTGGTGCACATCGCTGCTCCGGATGCCCCAACGCTTTCGGTCGGCGACAGCGTCACGGCGGAGATCGACTGGGCACGTCGCCACCGTCTGATGCGGATGCACACCTGTCTGCATCTGCTTTGCGCCGTGGTCGAAGGCGATGTGACCGGCGGGCAGATCAGCGACGGCAAGGGACGGCTCGACTTCAACATGGAGGAGAAGCCCGACAAAGAGCAGCTGGCCCAGGAGATCAACCGCCTGATCGCGGAGAACCATCCGGTGACGCCCCAGTGGATCACCGACGAAGAGCTGCAAACCAAGCCGGACCTGGTTCGCACCATGTCGGTCAAGCCGCCGATGGGTAGCGGCCGCGTGCGCCTCTTGAACATCGCCGGGGTCGACCTTCAGCCCTGCGGCGGCACCCACGTGCGAGAAACAGGTGAGATCGGCCCCATCGAGGTCGGTAAGATCGAGAACAAGGGCCGGCAGAACCGGCGCATCAATCTGCGTTTCGCCTCCTGACAGCCAGGCCCACTTCGGCTATTCCACGGCAACCATCTTGTTGCCTAAGGGCACTTCCCCCAAGGTTACCCCCAAGCCGAGAAGAGCGGAGGACGAGCAGTGGAGGACAACAGCGGCCTGGTATCGACCGAGTGGCTGGCCAAGCATCTGTCGGCGCCCGACGTGCGCGTGGTCGATGCGACCTATTATCTGCCCGGCGACCCACGCGACGCCAAGGCCGAGTACACTCAAGAGCACATCCCAGGCGCCGTCTTCTTCGACATCGACGATATCGCCGACGAAAGCTCTGACCTGCCCCACATGCTGCCAGATCCGGTGAAGTTCTCCAGCCGGGTGCGCAAGCTGGGCCTTGGCGATGGCAACCGCATCGTCGTCTATGACCGCCAGGGCATGTTCTCGGCGCCTCGCGTCTGGTGGACCTTCCGCGCCTTCGGTCATAAGGACGTGGCCGTGCTAGACGGCGGCTTGCCAAAATGGAAAGCGGAAGGGCGCCCGCTCGACGATCACCCCGGCCTGCCGCGTGAGCGGCACTTCACCGCGCGGCTCAACGACCTTGTTGTGCGGGATCGCTCGCAGATTCAGCGCAATCTGACCAACGGCCGCGAGCTGGTGCTCGACGCGCGCTCAGGCGAGCGCTTCCGCGGCGAGGGCGAGGAGCCCCGAGCGGGCCTGCGTTCCGGGCACATCCCCGGCAGCCGCAGCTTGCCCTACAGCAGCCTGTTCGACCCGGAGAACGGCACCCTGCTGCCCCGCGATCAGCTCAAAACCAAGCTGACCGAAGCCGGGGTCGACTACGGCAAGCCGGTGGTGACGACCTGCGGCTCCGGCGTGACGGCCGCCATTCTGAGCCTTGCGCTCGAGCTGACCGGTCACCGCGATCACGCGCTCTATGACGGCTCCTGGTCCGACTGGGGTCGGCCCGGCGATACGCCCATCGCCACAGGCTCGGAGTGAGCCGAGACCACCGCACCATGGACGCACAGATTACCCCCTTCGCCCCGGAGCACCGGGAGGCCATGATCGCGCTGTGGCGCGACTGCGGCTTGACCCGCTGGTACAACAATCCGGACAGCGACCTGGATCTCTTCCTTGCGAAGGACAACAGCGCTGTTCTGGTCGCACTTCATGAAGGGCAGGTTGCCGGCTCGATCTGTGTCGGCCACGACGGACACCGAGGGTGGCTGTACTATCTCGCGACTTCTCCAGAAGCGCGCGGCCAGGGGCTTGCCCGTGCGTTGGTCGAGGCGAGCGAGGACTGGCTGAGGGAGCACGGCATTCCCAAGGTGCAGCTGATGATCCGACAGACCAACCAAGAGGCACTGGGCTTCTACGAGGCGATCGGCTACGAGCTCAACCCCTGCGTCCTGCGCCAACGCTGGCTGATCGACCGCGGCACGCCACCTGAAGATCACGATGACAACGCCGAGCGGCAGGAAGCCGGCAAGCTTGCGGTCACCATCACCTACCTCGAGATGCGCGAGCGCCCCAACCTGGCCCACGTCCGGCCGCCCATCAACACGGCAACGGCGCTGATCCGCGCGCGCTGGCCGACGATTTCCTTTTACCGCTACCTCTATAACACCGTCGGCGAGCCCTGGATTTGGTACGAGCGCCGTGCCATGAGCGATGACGCCCTGGCCGCGATCGTTCACGACCAGGCGGTCGAAGTGTACGTGCTCTACGTTGAGGGCGCGCCAGCGGGCTTTGTCGAGATCGACAGGCGCGACCTGCCGACGGTGGACCTGGCCTTCTTCGGCCTCATCCCGGAGTACATCGGCCGCGGTCTGGGGCAATACCTTTTGGCCTCGGCCATCGATCTCGCCTGGACCGACGGCACGGAGCGCCTGACGGTCAACACCTGCACCCTCGATCATCACAGTGCGCTACCGCTTTACCAGCGTTTCGGCTTCGTGCCCTACGAGCGCAAGGAGATCGAGATCGACGATCCCCGCCTCACCGGCCTTCTCCCTTCGGATGCCGGGAAGCGCTGACCCCTTCTACTGCATCGAAGGCAGGAGCAGCAGGCCGCCATCCTCTTGTAGGGCGTTGGGGCCACGCTCCAGACGCAGGGGTGACAAGGTCCCCAGGTGGCGGTCGTAGACTTCCTTGTAGTTGCCAACGGCCGCGATGGCGCGGCGGCTCCAACCGTCCGGCAGACCGAGCGCATCGAGATGCCCCCCGGCGCCAAGCAGGCGCGCAACGGCTGGATTCTCATGCTGTGCGACATCGTCGTTAGCCAAGCTGCGGCGGGTAACGCCCAAGCGTTCGGCTTCCAAGAGGGCAAAGACTATCCAGCGTACCGCCTGGCCGAGACGTTCTTGGCCTGGCGCCACGATGGGACCGCTGGGTGCCAGGTCCATCAGCTCTCCGATCAGTTCGAAGGAGCGAGGGGTCTGCTCCAGTTCCCGCCTGATCAGGGCCAGCTCGATGCGCGGGCCCGACACGGCAGCGCAGGCCCCACCGATGAAGCTGAGCGTCGCCTGCTTCAGGCTCGGAAAGCCGAAGACCTGGGCTGGTGGCTCGCTGCGGGCGAGATAGGCGGTCAGCCGCTGCCGCGTCTCTCCGTTCTGGACGCAGACGGCCTGCCCGCCAAGGCCAGCCAAATTGCGCGGACCGCTGCCTCGGCGAACCATCAGGCCCTGCGCGGTGAACAACAACTCTGCCTGGAGCCGCTGCCTAAGCCCACGCGGCACGGCACGGACCAGAAGATCGACCTGGCCCTCTTCCAAGGCAGACGTCGCGGCATTGGGAGCGAGCGCGACAATTTCGACGGCTTTTACGTCCCCGACCATAGCGGCGGCAATGGCCGCGCAGACATCAATATCGAAGCCGCGCCAGACCTCGCTTTCACCGGACTGCTCGGCCAACCCCGGCCCGCTTTCAACCACCCCGCAGATCAGCGAACCGCGGGTCAAGATGGTATCCAGGCGCTCGGCCTCGGCGCGGGGCGCAGTCGACAGCAAGAGGCCGACCACAACGGCCACTGCGACTAAGAGAGCGCCTGCCCCGGTAGGCTGTGCCATGGCTGCCGGACCCACCGCCCGGCCCTAGCAACTGCGCTGCTCAATGATGCAGGATCTGGCTGAGGAAGAGCTTGGTGCGATCCGATTTGGGATTGGTGAAGAACTCTTCCGGCTCGTTCTGCTCGATGATCTCGCCACCGTCCATGAAGATCACACGGTTCGCCACTTTGCGGGCGAAACCCATCTCATGGGTGACGCAGAGCATAGTCATGCCGCTTTCGGCCAGGCCAACCATCACGTCGAGTACCTCGGCGATCATCTCCGGGTCGAGGGCCGAGGTCGGCTCGTCGAACAACATGATACGCGGGCTCATGCAAAGCGACCGGGCGATCGCCACGCGCTGTTGCTGACCGCCCGAGAGCTGCCCCGGGTACTTCAGCGCCTGTTCCGGGATCTTCACCCGCTCCAGGTACTGCATCGCGATGTCCTCGGCCTCCGCCTTCGGCATCCGACGGACCCAGATGGGCGCCAGGGTGCAGTTCTCCAGCACTGTCAGATGGGGAAAGAGGTTGAAGTGCTGGAACACCATGCCGACCTCGCTGCGCACTTCGGCGATATTCTTGAGGTCGTCGGTCAATTCCACGTCGTTGACGACAATTTCGCCGCGCTGATGCTCTTCCAGCCGGTTGATGCAGCGAATGAGTGTCGACTTGCCGGACCCCGACGGGCCGCAGATGACGATGCGTTCACCGCGGTTGACCGTCAGGTTGATGTCTTTCAGCACATGGAACTCGCCGAACCACTTGTGCATGGCTTGGATCTGAATCGCGATCTCTTCGCTGATCTGCATGTGGCTGCGATCAACAACGACATTTTCCATTTCTTCCATGTATTTTCTCCTTAGCCCTTACCTGGGCGCCCCCGCTAAGACCGGTGTCCGGTATGCAGCTTGCGTTCAAGGAAGATCGAATAGCGGGACATTCCGAAGCAGAAGACGACGAAAATGAAGCCCGCAAAGAAATAGGTCTCCGAGGAGAAGCCCACCCAATCGCCGCGCGTGTTGGTCTGCGTGGCGACCAGCAGCACATCGAGGATGCCGATGATGCTGAGCAGGGTCGTATCCTTGTAGAGACCGATGAAGGTATTGACGATCGCCGGGATCTGGATCTTCAGTGCCTGCGGCAAAACGATGAGCCGCATGCTGCGCCAATAGGTCAGCCCCATGGCCTCCGCCGCTTCGTACTGCCCCTTGGGAATGGCCTGCAGGCCACCACGCACCACCTCGGCCATATAGGCCGAAGAGAAGAGCGCCACGCCGATCAGAGCGCGCAGGAACTTATCGAAGCTCACGCCCTCCGGCAGGAACAGCGGCAGCATCAAGGCCGCCATGAACAGCACCGTGATCAGCGGCACGCCGCGGACAGCCTCGATGAAGGCCGTACAGAGCGCCCGGATGATCGGCATGTTTGAGCGTCGGCCGAGTGCCAGCACGATACCAATCGGCAGTGACGCGGTGATACCGACCACGCCGTTGACCATGGTGGCCAGAAGGCCGCCCCACTCGCCCGTCGGGACATAGCGGAAGTCGAGGAACTTCAGACCGATGATCGTCGAGAGCAGATCGTTGCTGTCCGAAAGCCCGAAGTAGTAGATCAGGTTCAGCAGAACCAAGGCTGCGGCAATCGTCGGCCCGCGTATTCGGTTCGGATCCAGCCAGTAGATGGCGAAAGCGATCCAGCAGTAGATCATCGTCGGGAAGTCGCCGACAACGAACCAGAAGCCGGTCAGCGGGAAGGTCGCCGTCACGAAGAGCAACTGCTTCCGATAGGGCATCTTGTCGAACAGCAGCGGCGCCACCGCCCCGACGAGCAACACCGCCGCCACGATAAGCCGCCAGGCTTCATCCCGCGGGTAGAAGCCCATCATGAAGATGAGCACCCGCTCTTTGATCACCACCCAGCAGGCGCCGTCGCGCCCCTGACCCCAGGAGATCAACGGCTGGAGTTCGTTGACGATGTTGTCGACGGCCGGCAGGTCCTGTTCCTGAATGGCCTGCAGAAGGGCCGGCTGCAGCTCGAGCGGGCGCACTTGGTCGACGATCGCCAGCAAGTCCGCCGGCACCGTCCCCTCGCGCACCATAATCTGATAGGTGTTGTCGAAGTTGCCGAGCATGGAGCCGACGGTCGTAAGGTCGACCTCAGCTCTCTTCTGGCGCGCTGCCCAAAGCCGGGCGGTCTCCGGATCTAATCCCTCTTGATTTGGATCCAGCGCCAGGTTGTCACGACTGAAATCGTCATAGGCGTTGCCGATGTTGGCGGCAAAGCGCCCGATGTCGCAACCGTGCCGATCACTACCGCTGATCACCGCATCGGTTATGGACCACTGGATGAGCGGCACCAGCAACATGTAGAGCACGACAAGCGTGATAACGGTGCCGATGGTGTTGATGGGACCGGCGAAGAGGTTCTCGCGGAGCCAGCCAATCGTGCCCGTGGTGCCCGCAGGCGGCGGTAGGTCCGGGTGCTGACCGGCCGGGTGGGCCGGGTTGCCTTCTCTCGTGTCTTCGATCGACATGGCTCAGCGCTCCACCAGCGCAATGCTGCGGTTGTACCAGTTCATGAAGGCCGAGATCGACAGCGAGATGGTGAGATAGACCGCCATGGTGATGAGGATACACTCCACCGCCTGGCCGGTTTGGTTGAGGGTGATGCCGCCGATGGTGGCGACCAGCTCCGGATAGCCAATGAATGCGCCAAGCGACGAGTTCTTCGTCAGGTTCAGGTACTGGCTGGTCAGTGGCGGCACGATGACGCGCAGCGCCTGGGGAATGACCACCAGGCGAAGGGTCCAGCTCGGCTTGAGGCCAAGCGCGTAGGCCGCCTCCGTCTGGCCCTTGTTGACCGCCATAATGCCGGCCCGCACGATTTCCGCGATGAAGGCGGCTGTATAGGCCGCGAGCGCGATAAGAAGCGCCAAGAACATGTCGGTGATGGCGAGGCCGCCGGAGAAGCGGAAGCGACCGAGAGTCGGCAATTCCCACTCCAGAGGCGCGCCGGTGGCAAAAAAGGTCATGACAGGCAGCGCGAAGATCAAGCCAAGGCCGGTCCAGAAGGCCGGGAAGGTCTGCCCGGTCGCATCTTGTCTCTTCTTCGCCCAGCGCCCGACGCCAATAGCAGCGCCGATAGCAACCAAGAGTGCGGCCGGCGTCATCCAGAAGAGATCGCCAAAGATCGGCGACGGCGCTTTCAAACCGCCGTTGTAGAAGTACATGCCGGAGCCGAGATAGAAGCTCTCCCGCACCACCGGCAAGGCGAGCAGGATGGCCCACCAAACGAAGATCTGTAGCAACAGCGGAACGTTGCGGACGATCTCGACATAGGTATAGGCGACCCGGTTGATCAGGAAGTTGTGCGATAGCCGCAGCACGCCGAGGATGAAACCGAAGACAGTGGCGACGATACAGCCGAAGAATGCAACAAAGAGCGTTCCGGTCAGACCGACCAGGAAAGCGCGGAAATGCGTGTCGGTAGAGTCGTATGGGATAAGAGTATTTTCGAGCTCGTAGCCCGCGGTATTGGACAGAAAGCCGAAGCCCGAGGCGATGCCTCGATTCTCCAGGTTCGTCGCGGTGTTGTGCGCGATGTAAGCGATCGCGAATCCGAGAATGCCGATCGTCAGCGCCTGAAAGAAGATCGAACGGAACTTCTGATCGGTCCACAGCGAGCTGCGCCGTGGCGTTGCAATAGTTTCAGTGGCCATGTCCCCTCCTCGGGTCTCCCCCGCGCTGGACTCCCACTGGGAGGCCAGACGGCCGCCGACCGCCCCGTACTACCGATACGGTTGTCAAAGACAGGTCTTAGAGCCTTGTCCTCAACCGCCTTACCGGGAGAGTTTGCCGGGCCGGAAAAGAGGAAGGGCGCCCCGCCGCCGCGAGGTCGCGCGGGGAGGGACGCCCTTAACTCTTAACAGTTCAGCCCGTTAATCGGCTCAGCGGAACGGCGGCGTGTAGAGGATGCCGCCGTCGCGCCACAGCGCGTTGAGGCCACGCTCCAAGCCGATCGGCGTGTTGACACCGATGTTGCGCTCGAAGCTTTCACTGTAGTTGCCGATGCGTGCGATGACGTTCTTGGCCCAATCGCCCGACAGGCCGAGCTGCTCGCCCAGATCGCCTTCAACACCGAGAAGACGCGCCACCTCAGGGCTTGAGGGGTTGGCGGCCTGCTCTTCAACATTGGCCGAGGTCACGCCGAGCTCTTCGGCAGTGATCATGGCGTTGAGAGTCCAGCGGACAACGTCACCCCACTGATGGTCGCCATGGCGAACCAGCGGACCCAGAGGCTCCTTGGAGATGATCTCCGGAAGGATCTTGTGAGCGCTCGGGTCGCTCATGCCAGCGCGTTGGGCAGCGAGGCCCGATGCGTCGGTGGTGTAGACGTCGCAACGTCCGGCTTCGTAGGCCTGACGGGCTTGGTCGCCCGTCTCAACAACAACAGGCTCGAAGGTCATGTTGTTGGCACGGAAGAAGTCGGCGAGGTTCAGCTCGGTGGTCGTGCCGGTCTGGATGCAGACCGCGGCGCCGTCGAGTTCTTTGGCCGAATTGACGCCCAAGTCCTTGCGGACCATGAAGCCCTGGCCGTCGTAGTAGTTCACGCCCAGGAACTCGAAGCCGAGATTGACGTCGCGGCTAAAGGTCCAGGTGGTGTTGCGGGCCAGCATGTCGATCTCGCCCGACTGCAGAACCGTGAAGCGGTCCTTACCGGTGGTCGGCGTGAAGGTCACGGCGTCCGGGTCGTTGAAGATGGCGACGGCAACCGCGCGGCACATATCGACGTCGAGCCCCTCCCAGCGGCCCTGATCGTTCGGTGCGGCGAAACCGGCGAGGCCGGTGGTCACGCCGCAGCTCAGCGAGCCACGGGCCTTGACGTCGTCAAGCGTATCGGCGGCAGCGACCCCTGCCGACACAGTCGCCACCGCAGCCGCGGTGGCCAGAATAGTGGTCAAACGCATGATCCAAGCTTCCCTGTGTTGTTGGATTATCCTTCGTTAGATGGACGAAACACGCACCAAATCCACCCAGCGGCACCTTGGTCCGCGTGTCCAGACCATGGCGGAACTGTGTAACATTCTGGACGCAAAAGCAACCGGCCAGACCGCTGCTGGGCTTGCCCCTTCTGCTTTCTTCACGCCAATGTCAGTGATCGGCCATTATTCCCAGGAAACAGCCTAAGCGAGATGAGCCAGCCCCCTGACCACCCCCCCGGCGCCAAACCGCGTGTCGAAACCCGTGTGACCCATCTTGGCCGCGACCCTTTGTCCGAGCATGGTGTCGTCAACCCGCCGGTTTATCGCGCCTCCACAATCATTCACCCGACCATGGAGGACATGCTGGCCGGCGCGCAGCGGCGCTACGAACAGGGCGCTGTGACCTATGGTCGCTTCGGCACGCCGACTCACTTTGCATTGGAAGATGCGATGGCCGCGCTGGACGGCGGCCATCGCGGCATGGTGCTGCCTTCGGGCCTCGCAGCCGTCGTTGCCGCCGTGACAGCTTTCGTCGGTCAGGGGGACCACCTCCTGATGGCGGACACGGTCTACGGCCCGGCCCGCACGCTCGCGAACGGATTCCTCGCTCGGATGGGCGTCGAAACGACCTTCTACGACCCGCTGCTTGCCGCCGATGATCTGGCCAGGCAACTCCGCCCCAACACCAAGCTGGTCTATGCCGAGTCCCCTGGTTCCTATACCTTCGAGGTCCAGGACATTCCGGCGCTTTCCGCGGTTTGCCGCGATGCCGGAGTTCCCCTTTTGATGGATAACACCTGGGCGACGCCGCTGTTTTTTCCGGCAATCGAGCGCGGCGTGGACGTCGCGATTTATGCAGGCACAAAGTACATCGTCGGTCACTCCGACGCGATGCTGGGCGTCTTGGTCACGACCGAAGCGACCGACGGTGCCGTACGCCGCAATGTGCAAGACCTCGGCTATTCGACGGGACCAGACGACGTCTATCTCGCGCTGCGTGGCCTGCGCACCATGGAGGTACGCCTCAACCGCCACCAGGAGAATGCGCTGAGCGTCGCCCGGTGGTTACAGAGCCGGCCCGAGGTCGAGCGGGTGATGTACCCCGCCCTGCCCGAGGACCCGGGCCATGCCCTTTGGCAACGGGACTTCCTTGGGGCCTCTGGGCTGATGGGCGTGCTGCTCAAGCCGGTGTCGGACCCTGCGGTCTTCGCTATGGTCGATCACCTGAAGTATTTCGGTATCGGCGCCAGCTGGGGCGGCTTTGAGAGCTTGGTGCGTCTCATTCCCATGCAAGGCTATCGGAGCGCCGTGCCTTGGACATCCAAGAGCCCCTGCCTGCGCCTTCACATCGGGCTGGAGAATCCCAATGATCTGATCGAGGATCTGGCCGAGGGCTTCGACAGGCTCAATGGAGCGGTAAACGCATAGACCTTGGGTCGCGCACCATAGCAATGGCCAACGCTGAAGCGAGAGGGAAAGCAACGATGTACGCCCCGACCAGATTTCGCGAGGAACGCCCGGAGGTCTTGGCGCAAGCGATTGAGACCATTGTCTTCGCGAGCCTGGTGACGCCGACCGCGGACGGCCTTCAGGTCTCTCACGTGCCGATGGTCTTCAAGCCGGCTGACGGCGAGAGGCCGGCCATCTTGGAATCGCACGTCGCGCGGCCCAATCCCCATTGGCAGGCACTCGCTGGCGCCGGTCCATCGGTCGCAATCTTCCAAGGCCCGCAGGCCTACATTTCGCCGGCCTGGTACCCCTCAAAGCGCGAGCACGGCAAGGTGGTCCCAACCTGGACCTACATCGCGGTCCATGCTCACGGCCCGCTTACGACTTTCAACGGTGAAGGGGAACTGGGCCGTCATCTGAGAGAGCTGACAGCACTCAAAGAAAATGGTCGGGCCGAGCCCTGGCAGGTCGAGGATGCACCGGCGCGTTTCATAGAGGGCCTCGAGCGCGCCATCGTTGGACTGCGGATGACCGTCGAACGCCTGGAAGGCGCCTGGAAGCTCAACCAGCACAAGCCGGAGGCCGACCGCGCCGGAATGATGACAGGCCTCGCTGCCTCCTCCGACCCTCGAGACCGACTCGTCGCTGAGGCAATGCGCCAAGCCGAAGGAGAGCGGCTCGGCTGAAGGCCCGAAGAAACGACCGCGAAGCGCTCTAGCGGCTGCCGGCGTATCTCAGCTTTCGAAATGCACCGAGCCCGACCAGGGCTGATGCGAAGAGCCAAACGGCGCCGGGCAGCGGGATAGGATTGACCCGCGCGGCATCGATCACGCCAACCGCCTGTCCGCCTCCGCCCGCAAAGAAGACAGTGTAGTTGAGCTGGATGACCGCGTCGGTCAGTCCGGCCATGGCGATGGAGTCCACTGTCGCCTGGTCGATGCCAGGGTTGGGAACGTTCGAGACCGTTGCGTTCACCACGCTGCCGGTGATGGTCAAGGCGACGTCACCGAAGAAGCTGTCGCCCGTGGTACCGAAGTTGGCATTTGTGCCGTCGGAGGTTCCGGTCAGGTTCAAGGGGTCAGGGTTGCCCTGACCAAAGACCGGACCGTCGAAGTCGATGACCAAAGACGGTGACGCAGGGTCGAGATCGATGGTGATGGTCACGGCATCGCTGCTGCCGAACGTGAGGTTCTCCCATGTGCCTTCGTAGATAGCGGCGGCGGCCTGCGCCCCGTTTGCCGCAGCCAAGCTTACGAGCACCGCTGCAGCGGTTGCGATCGCGCGAAACATATCCCGTCCTTCCCCCTAGCCGAATATGCCCTCTCGGACTATCGGGACAGGATTCTACAGGACCGCGCTGGTATCCGATACCCCCATTTGGGGGCCTGGATGAGGCGCTTATGGTTAAGCGCCTCCGCCGTAAATGGCGTCTGCGTGTCCGCCCAAGTCCTTCATGGCCTGCCAGTAAGGTGCCGGACCGTGGCTGATGCGGGCGACACCCTGCGCCGCCAGTTCGGCGACGCTCGGCGACGCGGCGATCTTCATGCCATTGACCGGCAGGGCCGTGCCGTCGCAGACCTGTTGCAGCAGGGCAAGGTCGCTCAACCCCGGCACGAAGAAACCGCTGGCGCCGGCTTCCTGGTAAGCCGCAGCGCGCTCCAATGCTTCCGCCACCAAGTCGCCGTGACGGGCCGCGTCCTTCTCCTTCAGGAAGAGGTCCGTGCGGGCGTTGACGAAGAGCGGCACCCCGGCCTCCTCGCCGGCCTTGCGCGCGGTCGCCACACGGGCCGCCTGCGTTTCGATAGGGTAGAGGCCCTCGCCGCCAACCACCTGATCCTCGAAGTTGATGCCGATAGCGCCGGCAGCAATGATGCGGGCTACGTTGCCGGCGACGCCTTCAGGCTCGGCCGCATAGGCGCCTTCGAAGTCGACGCTGAGCGGCAGATCGACGCTGGCAGTGATGCGACCAACGATGGTCTCGAGCAGCTCCAACGGCAGGGCTTGGCCATCTCCGTAGCCCTGGGCCGCCGCCACCGACCAGCTACCGGTAGCGACCGCCTTGGCACCCGCTTCTGCCACCGCCTTGGCACTGCCGGCATCCCAAATGTTGTAGAGCACCAGCGGCTTGCCCTTTACATGCAGGGCAGCGAACTGCTGCGCCTTCTCGCTTTGCGTCATGTTGGTTTGGTCCTTTTGTATCGGCCGGTTTGGCTGCAGATGATCAAGCGTGTCCGGCGAGGGCTCGCTCTAAATCGATCAGCTTCTGTTTGCGCCAGAGCCCGCCACCATAGCCGGTCAAGGAGCCGTCGGCCCCGATGACGCGGTGGCAGGGGATGACGATGGAGATCTGGTTGGCACCGTTGGCACGTGCGACGGCGCGGACAGCGGTGGGCTTGCCGATGGCCTCAGCCACTTGACTGTAGCTGCGCGTCGCACCCGGCGGAATACGGCGCAACTCATCCCACACGGCCCGCCAAAAGGGTGTGCCGTGGAAGGTAAGCGGCGTCTCGAAGTCGGCGCTTTCGCCACGGAAGTAGGCGCCAAGCTCCGCCTCGATCTGATCGACCGGCTCGAAGCGGCCGATACCGAGCTGCCCGCGCGCGGCCTTGAGCAGACGCTTGAGCTCGCCGGGAAGCGCTCTGCGCTCGGCAAACTCCAACAGATGCAGACTGCGCTTGTCCGCGACAGCGATCATTGTGCCGAGAGGCGTATCGATACGGTCGGCCTTGAGAAGCTCGTGCCCGCTGAAGGCGCCTGGCGGCTGGCCAAGTAGTTTTGCAAAGGCAGCACGGAAACCGCTGGGCGAGCTGAAGCCGGCATCGAGCTGAGCATCGATCACCCGGGCGCCGTTGGACAGGCTGTCCAATCCGTCGTAGAGGCGCGAGAGACGTGTCATCTCCAGGAAGGTCATGCCGAACTGCCGCTTGAAGGCGCGCCGGACAGTCGAGGGGTCGAAGCCCATGGCCTCGATGTCGGCCTCGCGCCAACGCCGGTTCGGTTCCTTCTGGTGCGCCGCCAAGAGGGTGCGGATGGCCGGGTCGGTCTCCGCCGCCGGCGCCAGCGGGCTGCAGCGCTTGCAGGGACGGAAGCCGGCCTGCAAGCACTCTCCGGCCGTGGCGAAGAAGCGGCAGTTCTCACGCTTGGGATTTCGCGCCGGACAGGTCAGCCGGCAGAAGATGCCAGTGGAGGTCACACCGACGAAGGCCCTGCCCTCGTAGGCGGGATCGCGCTTCAGCAGGGCCTCATAGAGCGCGTCTTCGTTGAGCGATTCGATCAGCATGGCATGGGCATAGCAGAGCACACCCGACAGGTCCGCCGCAATTCGGGCAGCAATGTCAAAAACCCGAACTGCGGGTGCCGGGCGGCCATTCTTCCCGCGATTCACGACATTGAACGTGCGCAGGCCTCGCCAGGTTAACGTCTCGTGACACGACACCGACTTTTCATATGCGCGTAAGCCGCATGCCACGAAGCTTCAGGACACCCCTGCGTAGCACGTTTCAAAAACTCCGCGCGCAAGGGGGACTTCCTGAGCCATGGACATCAACGGCACACCCTTCGACGACGTCCTGGCCGGCACGGACCAGGACGACGTTATCACGGCGCGCGCAGGCAACGATGCAGCCGCCGGTGGGCTGGGTGACGACACGCTGCGCGGCGGCAGCGGCGATGACAGCATGGCCGGCGGAGATGGCGACGACAGCCTGGTCGGTGGCGACGGTCAAGACGAGCTGAGCGGCGATGCAGGCCAGGATACCCTGAACGGTGGTGACGGCGACGATGCGCTGGATGGCGGCGACGGTAACGACCGCCAAAACGGTGGTTTCGGAAACGATATTCTGGCCGGTGGCGACGGTGACGACACGCTGAACGGCAACCAGGACGACGACAGTCTGGACGGCGGCGCGGGAGACGACCGCCTCAATGGTGGCTTTGGCCAAGACGAGGTGTCCGGGGGTGACGGCGACGATCGCATCGTCGATGCGGAAGGCAACGACGTTCTTTCCGGCGGCGCCGGCAATGACACCATCCTGGCCGGCACCGGCGAGGATCTGCTGGACGGCGGCGCCGGCAACGACCGCCTCGACGGTGACGAAGGCCGTGACAGCATCGTTGCCGGCGAAGGCGACGATCTGCTGCTCGGCGGCGAGGACCGCGACGAGCTTTATGGTGGCGAGGGCGACGACACGATCGAAGGCGGCCTTGGCAGCGACCTGATGGACGGCGGCGAAGGCAGCGACACCGCCGACTACGTCGACTCCTCGGTCGGCATCTTTGCTGACCTCGCGAGCGGCGAGGCCTCCAACGTCGACCTGGTCTTCCTCGGCGAGCAGACCCTGCCGACTGGCGAGCAGTTTCTCGGCACCGAGATCGGCGGCCTCTCCTCCATAGACTACGACCCGAACTCCGGTACCTACTTCGCGATCAGCGACGACCGCAGCAGCATCAACCCGGCGCGCTTCTACAATCTCGACCTCGACCTGGACTCTGAGGGCTTCGACGGCGTCACCTTCAACTCCGTCACCCCGCTCCTGAACCAGGACGACAGCTTGTTCGGTCCTGGCGAGTTGGACCCGGAGGGTCTCCGCCTCAACCCGGCAACCGGCACGTTCTATTGGTCGAGCGAGGGTGACGCCAATAACCTGGTCGACCCTTTCGTCTGGGAGATGAACGGCCTTGGCCAGTTCATCCGCGAATTCGATCTGCCCGAAGGCTTCAGCCCGACCGCTGATGGCTCCAGCGGCATTCGCAACAACTTGGCCTTCGAGAGCCTGTCGATCTCAGCCAACGGCCGCAGCCTCTTTGCCGCGACCGAGAACGCGCTGTTCCAGGACGGCCCGGCCGCCTCCCTGACCGAAGGCAGCCCGACCCGCATTATCGAGTTCGACATTGAGACGGGCGAGGCCGTCGGCCAGTTCATTTACGAGACCGGCCCCATCCCCAATGAACCGGCGCCCCCGGGCAGCTTCGCCACCAACGGCCTGGTCGAGATCCTGGCGATCAACAACGACCAGTTTCTGATGATCGAGCGCGCCTTCTCTGTCGGCGTCGGTAACAGCGTCCAGATCTATCTCGCCGACATCGAGAACGCGACGGATGTAACGGACCTGGGCGGCGTGGCTGGGCAGGACTACGTCCCACTCGAGAAGACCTTGCTGTTCGATCTCGAAGAGCTCGGCATCACGCTCGACAACATCGAAGGCCTGACGTTCGGCCCGGTGCTGGAAGACGGCAGCCTCAGCCTCGTGCTGGTCTCCGACAACAACTTCAACGCCACGCAGTTCACCCAGTTCCTGGCCTTCTCGCTCGAC
Source organism: Rhodospirillales bacterium (assembly GCA_965247175.1). Taxonomy (GTDB): domain Bacteria; phylum Pseudomonadota; class Alphaproteobacteria; order Kiloniellales; family DSM-21159; genus JANQMX01. The sequence goes on along the minus strand of OZ252006.1, from coordinate 4,553,575 downwards.
GGTGATCTCGCCAAGGGCATTCAAGTCGATCAGCTCGAAGGCATCGAAAACCTCAACGGCAGCATCTTCGATGACCGCTTCGCCGGAGATTCAGGTGACAACCGCCTGTTCGGCGACGACGGCAACGACACGCTGATCGGACGTGAAGGCGACGACACGCTGATCGGCGGCAATGGCGACGACAGCATCGACGCGGGCACCGGCGACGACAGCGTCGACGGCGGCGCGGGCAACGATAGCCTGACCCTGAATGGCGCGGAGGCAGAGTTTGACGTCACGCGAGGCGAAGACGGCAGCTTTACCGTGACCGGCACCGAAGGCAGCGTGACCGGCCAGGGCATTGAGACCCTGATCTTCGACGATGCCGAGATCGACCTGACGCAAGCCGTTCTGCCGCCCCCGAACGATGACGAGCCAATGCTGTTGGTCGGCGACACCAACGACAACGTCATGGAAGGCGGCATTGCCGGTGATTCGCTGGACGGCAGCTGGGGCGACGACTCCCTGATGGGCATGGAGGGCGACGACAGCCTGAGCGGTGACTGGGGCGACGATACCCTCGAAGGGAATGATGGAGAGGACGACCTCTCCGGCGGCTGGGGCGATGACAGCGTTGATGGCGGCGCGGGTGACGACAAGCTTGAAGGCAACTGGGGCAATGACGTCCTCATCGGCGGTGAGGGCGATGACTTCCTGATTGGCAGCTGGGGTGACGACAGCTTGGAAGGCGGCGCCGGAACCGATGTGCTGCAGGGCGACCGCGGCGGTGACAGCTTCATCTTCATCGGCGAATTCGGCAACGACCGGATCGTCGACTTCGGCCAAGGCGACGTCATCGTGCTGGAAGGCTACGGCATCCTGTTCCAGGACTTGGCGATTGCCGAGACGACCGATGGCTCGCTGATCGAGATCGAGGGCGCCGGCAGCATCCTGATCGAGGACAGCTTCAATCTCGGCCAGAACGACTTCCAGCTGATCTGATCGGGCTCACGAGGCGTCAACAAGTTTACTCTGAGAGACGGGTTGCGACGCCTCGAGGTCCCTACTCGTCCGGCACTTCGTAGAGCTCAACGCTCTCCTGCTCATTCGGGTCGGTGCGAGCCACGATGGCAATGGCCGGCTCCGTCAGGCTCAGATTCTCCGGGCGGTGCGGAACGTCGGCCGGAATGTAGATAAAGTCTCCGGGCTCGTTGACCACGCTCTTGGCCAAACCTTCGCCATAGCGGGTCAGCACCCGGCCCTGAAGCAAGTAAATAGCCGTTTCATAGCCACGATGGATGTGGGCTTTGGCGCGCGCGCCGGGCGGAATCACAACGCGCAACATGGAAATGCCTTGCGATCCGGCCGTGCTGCCAGAGATACCTGGAAAGATCGGCAACTCTTGGCGAGAGTCCTCGGCTTTTCCAACCCGAACGGTTACGACGTCTTCACCGCCCGGCTGGCCGATGATCTCGGGCTCTGCGGTAGCGCTACCGGTCGAAAGACCAGTGGCGAGACAGCAGGCTGCGATTGCGGCGACCGACGGCGAAACGCGAGGGGGCATGGCGAGAAGGACCTCGATGGAGAGTTGCAACAGAGCAACTATAGGGGCGCACCGAAACGGCGCAAGCAGGCCGCCACCCCGCCCCCGACTATGGCTAAACTGCAATAAAGCGTCACTTTTCGCGAAAAACAGAAAGACTTAATCTTCAGTGGCTATAGAAAGGCTGCCGCCTTGACGGCTTACCGAGAGGCGGATGCGTTCGGAAACCTTGCCTTACTCTTGCCCCTTGGCATGGCGAGGATTTTGCAGCGATTTTTTGAGTGTGACAGAAGTTTCCCAGTTTGGTTTCGGGGCTATTTCTGCGTCAGAGGGGAGCCATGTTCGACGCGCTTTCATCGCCCAAGGACTATCTGGCGCTCTTGGCGCGCCGCCGCTGGCATTTTCTCATCCCGGCGTGCTTGATCATGTTGCTGGCGGTGGTCGCCGCTTTTATCTGGCCGCCGACCTTCCGCTCTGCCGCAACCATCTTGATCGAAGAGCCGGATATCCCGCGTGATTTCGTGACGTCGACCATCGGAGCGGCGGCCGATCAGCGGGTGCAAGTCATCACCCAGCGGGTGATGACCACGCAGAATCTCATCGAGATCATAAACAAGTATGATCTCTATCCGGAGGCACGCCGGACCGAGCCGATCACCGAGGTGGTCGATACCCTGCGCGAAGATGTCGCCATGGAGCTCATCTCCGCGGATATCATCGATCCGCGACGGGGCCTGCCGACCAAGGCCACCATCGCTTTCCAGCTCTCCTTCGACCACGCCAATCCCCGCCGCGCGCAGCAAATCGCCAACGAATTGGTCTCGCTTTATCTCGGTGAGAACCTTCGCGACCGGCGCGAGCGCACGGCGCAAACGACGGATTTTCTCGAGCAGGAAGCCGAGCGCCTCAACCGCGAGCTTGCCGACCTCGAAGCACGGCTCGCTGTCTTCAAGCGCCAGTACTCCTGCTCATTGCCCGAGCAGCGCGCCTTCAACCTGCGCCTCTTGGACCGCAACGAGCTTGAACTCTTCGAAGTCGAGCGCCGTGAGCAGACCCTGAGCGAGCAGCAGATCTCTCTGCGCGCGCGCCTCTCCCAGGTCGATCGCATGGATCCGCGCGCCGAGCTCGACCCCCGCTTCCTGCCCCCCGACCTTCAGCTCAAGCAGCTACGCAGCGAACGCGCCCGATTGCTCGGCCGCTACGGCGCCGATCACCCTGACGTCAAAGCTGCCCAGCGCGAGATCGCTGCCTTGACCGCTTCCGGAGCAAGCCTTTCGGCGAAAGATGTTCGCCGCGAGATCAATGCCCTCGACGCGGAGATCGTCGAGGCCAGGAAGCGCATGACTGACGACCATCCTGAGATGAAGGGCCTCCTGCGCCAGCGGACTCAGCTCGAGGAAGAGCTGGCCATTGCAAGGAATCGGCCGGCCGACGAGCAGGAAGCCGACAACCCGGCCTACATCACGCTCGCTGCCCAGCTCGAGACCATTGCCCAGGAGATCGCCTCCTTCGCCGGTCAGAAGGAACAGTTGAAAGCGCGTCAGGCCGAGCTCGAGGCCTGCGTCGCCGCCATCCCGGAGGTCGAGCGGGAATACACCCTGCTGACTCGCAATTATGAGAACACCTATCTCAAGCACCAGGAAGTGAAGTCCAAGCAGCTTGAGGCAGAGCTCGCCGAGTCGGTTGAAGCCGAGAAGAAGGGTGAGCGCTTCAGCCTGATTGAGCCTCCACTGGCACCGACCGAGCCGGTTCGCCCGAACCGCCCTCTGATCCTGGCTCTCGGCGCGCTCCTGGCCGGCCTCTTCGGTGGCGCTGCCGTGTTCCTCACCGAGCTCTTTGACAACAGCATTCACTCGGCCGCCGAGCTGGCTCAGCTGACCGGCATGGCTCCGCTCGTTGCGCTTCCCTACATCGCCAATCGCGCCGACAAGCGCAGACGGTGGCTCACCAGGGTCGGCCTGCTGCTCGGTATCGCCGCCCTGATTGCCGCCATTCTCTGGGCTGTCGAGACCTATTACCAGCCCCTGGACGTGCTCTACTTCCGCGTCCTCAACAAGCTGGATAGCCTCTAGGGGCAAGGAGAGGGATCGACCCATGGACCGCATCCAGAAAGCCCTCGACAAGGCGCGGAACCAGCGCCAGGCCATCCAGCAGGGCCACCCCTCGCCTGGTACGTCCCACGGCTCTGCGAGCGGCGCGCCTGACAGCCGCCAGGTTCCGCAGCATATCGAGCAGGAATTCGAAGTCGCCGAGCATACAAGAGCCGCAGCTCGCTCTGCCGGCGAAGCAAACACGGAGGCCGAGGGCGCCGCCCACATGGCCTCCAAGCAGGCGGAGTCCCGTACGCGTCTTATGCCCAGCGCGCCGACGCAACTGAGCGAAAACAGGCTGGTCGCTCAGGACAACGGCTCGGCTCTCGCCGACACTTTCCGCCTGCTGCGCACGCAAGTGCTGCACCGTATGACCGAGAAGGGCGCCTCGACCCTGGCTGTCTGCTCGGCCAACTCCGGCGAGGGAAAGAGCCTGGTCGCCTGCAATCTCGCGATCTCCCTTGCCCTTAACGTCGATCGCAGCGTCTTGCTGGTCGATCTGGACCTGCGTCGCCCCTCTATCGGAGGCTACTTCGGGGTGGAGCCGCCCTACGGTCTCGGCGACTACCTCAAGGAGCGCCGTCCCCTTGCCGACTGCCTTCTGCGGCCGGGCATTGAACGACTGGTCCTCCTGCCGACACTCAGGCCCCTGCAGCTCTCCAGCGAGATCCTCTCCTCTCCTAGGATGCGGAGCCTCGCCGAAGAGCTCCGCACACGCTATCCGGATCGCATCGTCGTCTATGACATGCCGCCCCTGCTCGCCACAGACGACTTCCTGTCGTTCGCGCCGCTGATAGAAAGCGCGCTCTTGGTTGTCGAAGAAAACAAGACACCAAAGCCGGACATCCGGCGCTGTCTTGAGCTTATCCCGCCCGACAAGCTCATCGGCAGCGTTCTCAACAAGACCAAGACCGGGGCCGGCGGGTACTACTATTACGGATACAGTTGAGTATCTGCAGCGTTTCGTTGCGCTGCCGCGCTCCTAGTCCGTGCCGCCTGCTCACCTCCTGTCGCGGGTGATTTGAGGAAGAAGCGGGACGGCGAGAAAGACCAGACACCAGCAAGAGGCTCGGTGGGGGAAGAAAGATGTACGAGAGCTTTTACGGTTTGGCGGAGAAGCCCTTTGCGCTGACGCCGGACCCTGCTTTCCTCTACCTCTCGAAGCGGCATCAGAACGGTCTGACGATGCTGCAGTACGGTCTGACTTTGACCGGCTCGATCACGGTGATCACCGGCGAGGTGGGCTCGGGCAAGACCACGCTGGTGCGTCACGTGCTCAGGAGCCTCGACCCGCAGTTCACCGTCGGCTATCTGACCAACACCCATCCCAACATCAAGGACCTCTTGAAGTGGATCCTCATGGCCTTCGGCCTCAACTACCGGGACAAGGATGAGGTCGAGCTTTACGAGAGCCTGATCACCTTCATCATCGAGCAGTACGCCGAGAACCGGCGCACCCTGCTGATCATCGACGAAGCGCAGAACATGAGCCCCGAGACCCTCGAGGAGCTGCGCATGCTCTCCAACCTCAACGCCGGCAAGGACCACGTCCTCCAGCTCGTCCTCATCGGCCAGCCCGAGCTCGCCGAGACCCTGCGCAAGCCCGAGCTCAGGCAGTTCGCCCAGCGTATCTCCGTCGACTACCACCTCACCCCGCTGACCCTGGATGAGGCCACCGACTACATCCGCCACCGCCTCAGCACCGCAGGTGGCGACCCGGGGCTCTTCACCGACGAGGCCTGCCAGGCCATCCATCACTACGCCCATGGCATTCCCCGGCTGATCAACACGCTCTGCGAGATGGCCCTGGTCTATGGCTACGCGGACGACCAGAAATCCATCACGCCGAACGTCGTCCACGAGGTCGTCAAGTACCGCCAAAAGGGCACAATCAATCCTTACAAGACGCATCCAGGCGACAGCCGGGACGAATCCGCCCATTCGGCCAATGGCAGCGGTGCGCTGCGGCCTGCCGTTGCGGGCGGGCGTGCAACGATGGCACCCGCAAACCAGTCGAAGACGCATCACTTGACGGAGGCCACCACGCCAGCGCGAGAGGTGAGCAAGAGGCAGGCGCTCAGCCTGCCGCCCGATGCGACGGCCGAACGCCCGCTGCGCGCCGCCCCCTCAGAAGACGGCCATGAGGGCCCAACCAAAGCCGGCCCATCACTCACAGCTGTTCCTGCCGGTCCGAGCCGGCCTTCGACGGCGCGCTCACCGAGCATCGACCCGCGAGCTCTTGGCCGCCGCATTGCACCGATCCGAAGCAAGTCACAAAGCAAGACCTGACGGCTGGCCCTTCTAACGATTGGCTCAAGCCGAACGCGACCCACGCGGCTGGCCCTTTCCTTGACAGGGCGCGCCTCTCTGCACTAGGGAAGCTGTTGCGTGAGACGCCAAGAGCGCCTCACTACTGGGCTATTTCCGAAGCGTCCATGAAACCAAGCGTCTTTATTCAGGCCAACCGCCGCCAATACCTCGGCGCCGTAATCGGAGAGCATGCGCTCAAGCGCAACTCCAGGCATGCCGATGCCTTCGATGTTCGAATCATGCTCCAGGAGGACATTCCGGTCTTCCGCGAGCAGGAGGGCGAACGCTACCTGTTCGACGGAAATCCGCGGACTTGGCGCAACGACGACCTGCAGTCTTTCACACCGCTGCGCTTTCTCCCGCCGGAATTGATGGGCTATCAGGGACGGGCGGTCGTGATCGACCCGGACATCTTCGCTGTCGCCGACGTCTGGGACCTCCTCAACAGGGACATGGGCGGCAAGGCACTGCTCTGCCGTACGCGTTTCTGGGAGGACGGCACGGTGCGCTACCGCGCCTCCAGCGTGATGCTGCTGGACTGCGCCAAGCTGACGCACTGGCGTATGGAGGAGACCTTTCGAGACATGTTCACCTGCGAATGGGACTATCTCGATTGGGTCAACCTGAACCGGGAGCCGAAAGAGAACATCGGTACGTTGGAGAACCAGTGGAACGACTTCGACACTCTGACACCGGAAACCAAGATGCTGCACAACACCAAGCGCCGCACGCAGCCTTGGAAAACGGGCCTGCCCGTAGACTTCAACCAAAGCGACAAGGTCGTTTTCGGCATTAACTTCGCTTGGTTGCGCAACCTGCGCAATCTGCTGCGCGGCTTGCCTGCCCGAGGTCGCTATAAGCCGCACCCTGACAAGAATCAGGAGAATCTGGTGTTCGGCCTGCTGCGCGAGTGCCTGGACAGCGGCAAGGTGAGCGAAGCGCAACTGCGCCGGGAGATGTCCGACAACCATTTGCGCCATGACGCTTTGGAGCTCATCCGCCGCGTCCCGGCACTTCCTTAGGAAGATCGGCGTCCTGTCGGCTGGCTCCCTCCCGACCGGCGTCGAACCAGCGAATGTCGATGCAGCCCCAGGCTCTCCCCGTGACCGACCAACCGCCTCAACATAGCGCTGCGGGCTTGGAGGACGGTTCGGCGGCAGCCGCCGCGGACGAGAGGGAGGAAAAGGCCCAGGAGACACCTCGCGTCTGGGTGCTGATCAGCGACAAGCGAGGCGACGACAGTCAGAGCCAGGTGATCGCCCGCTCCCTCGGCTGGCCTTACGAGGTCAAGCAGCTCCGCTTCACCGCCAAGGCCGACGCCATCCGGGAAAAACCCTGTGAGGCCAGCAGCGACGGCCTGGACCCGGCTTGCCGCCACTTGCTTCAACCGCCTTGGCCCGACGTGGTGATCAGCGCCGGCTGGCAGCAGGAGCCGGTGGCCCGGTGGATCAAGCAACAGTCCGGCGGCCGCACGAAGTTGGTTCAACTCAATCGGCCTTATGGCATCGACGATTTCGATCTCGTCGTTGTGCCGCCACAGCACGCCGTACCAAACCGCGACAACGTGCTGCGTCTCAGGCTGCCGCTACACAGAAAAGACGATGCAGGCGCCCTCGACGAGGCCGCCGCCGCCTGGCTACCGCGCTTCCAACAACGGCCGCGCCCCTGGATTGCCGTGATGATTGGGGGGCCGACGCCCCCCTTCGTGATGGACGATGCGACCGTCGACAAGCTCATGGACGACTGCCGGGCCGATGCGAAGCGCCTTGGCGGAACGCTTTTCGTCACAACAAGCCCACGCACACCGGAAAGCGCCCTACAGCGCATTGAAGCAGGTCTTGGGCCCGACGATTTCCTGCATAGCTGGAGCCGCGGCCAGACAGAGAACCCCTATCTCGCCCTGCTCGCGCTTTGCGACCGCTTCGTGGTTACCGCAGATAGCCCTTCGATGATCTCTGAGATCATCCACCTCGGCAAAGCGGTCAGCGTCTATCCGCTGCCGCAGCGGCTCACTCGCATAAAGCGGCTGAAGCGACTGGCGCAGCGTGTGGTTCATGGCCTCTACCCCGGCGCGGCGCAGCTCGGCCCCCTGCACCGGCGGATGAGCGACTGGGCCAACCGGCGCCTACGGCTGCGCTACCACCGGGACTTGGATTACTTCCGCCGTTGGGTCATCAGCCAGGGTTGGGCCTCCGCCCAGGTCGAAGCAGAACCAAACCCTGCGCCGGCGCCGGACGACCTCGAGCGGGTCAGCCAGCGCATCCGCGCTCTGGTAGAACAGAAGCGCTAGCGCGCCATTCCCTCGAATATGCGCTTGGACGTCTTTGGCAAGCCCAGTCGCTTGGCGAAACGGCGGTAAAACGGCTTCGTTGCGAGCAAAATGCGGTAGCGCACACCAGGGTGGCGATGGGCGATGCCGATGATCAGGCCTTCCCACCATTCCGGGGTGCGCACCGTCACGTGCGCGTTCTCTCCGCTCGGCAGGCGCTTCTTGGCCGGAAAGCAGGCGACATTGGCATAGACGAAGCGACGCGCATGGGTGAAGAGCTCGTCGAGGATCCACGGCAAGTCCTCTTCGGGGCAATGCTCCAGCACGTCGGTGCAGACCACGCCATCGAACTTGCCTTCCGGCAGGCGGCTATAGGGTTCATAGCCGGGATCGTACTTTGCGACCTCTGGATTGCCCCAGTAGGACATCAAGCTCTCGACGACTTGGCCATCCGATAGCTTGATATCGCGCCAGCGGTACTGCTGGCCTTTGCCGCAACCGTAGTCCAGCAGGCTGGTCGCCGCGGTCAAATCGATCAGCTCGCGAATGGCCTCGGCATGGCGCGGCATGCTCTTGCCGGGGAAAGTGTCTTCGGCCGTCTTACCCTTCATGCGGGCGCCGTCATCATGCATTTCTTTGTACAGCCGCAGCAGCTCCTGATAGCGCCGGCTCGGCGACTGGCGGCTGTACACGGGACTGGAAATTGCGTTCATAGCTCTTTGCTGATCATCACCCGGAGTTTTCGGGCGGGGTGAAGGCTAGTAAATGGTCCGCGCCATCCGATCCGGATAGTCCCGGTCGTAGGCGCCGCCGTCGAAGGGTTCTTGCATCAAGGCCTGAAGGATTTCACCGGCGCTCGGCAGCGCATCGCGCGGTACCTGCGCCTCGAGCGTCCAAAGGCCCGAACGAGCCAAGGCCTTTTTACACTGGAAGTACGTGCGCTCTACCGTGATGAGAATGACCGACTGCGGCACCTTGCCATTCATGGCGAAGTCCGCACAGAAGCTCTCATCAACGACCAGTTCGGCACGACCATTGATCCGTAAGGTTTCGCCAATCCCAGGGATGAGAAAGATAAGGGCGATGCGCGGGTCACGCACGATGTTGCGCAAGCTGTCCAAGCGACGGTTGCCGCGGCGGTCCGGCAGGGCCAGCGTCTTCTCATCGAGGATGCGGACGAACCCTGGGGGATCCCCGCGGGGCGAACAATCCAAGCCCTCCGGGCCGCTGGTCGCCAGGATGGCGAACGGCGACTTTTCGATGAAGGCACGATAGTGCGCCGAGATGTAATCGATCTCCTTGACCAGAGCAGTCGGCCCTGGCGCGCCGTAGAGCGCCTCCAGCTCCGTCTCGCTCGTCACGCGCGCTAGGTTTTCCCAAGGCTTTTGAGGCCCATTCATGAGGCGAATCACTCCGGAGTTCGACGGGGTCGCTGGGCGGCCCTTAGCACGCCCGCGCCGCGGCGTACAGCCGCCCGCCCCGAAACTCTGCCATCCGCCGAACGCTTGCTTGCCAAGCCCAGTCAGCGGTGAGACACCACGGCCGTTCCCCTGAGCCATCGCGCCATGCCCGAAACCACCAATTCGCCCACCTTTGGCCCGCAGTCTCTGTCCCGGCACCCCAATCATCAGGCCGCGCCGTACCCGCAGAGCTACTACGCCGCGACGATGTGTGAGGCGGCGGAGCGCCGCAGCCTTGCACGCCCGATCGAATCTGATGTCTGCGTTATAGGCGGTGGGCTTGCCGGTCTTACAACAGCTCTCGAGCTGCAGCGCCGTGGCCAAGCGACGGTGTTGCTGGAGGCCAATCGCATCGGCTGGGGCGCCTCCGGCCGCAATGGCGGTTTTGTTAGCGCCGGCTATTCCGAAGGGCTTTCGGCGATCGTCGCCAAGAGTGGTTTGGAGGATGCGCGGGCGCTCTACCGCCTGTCCCGAGAGGGAGCTGACTATGTACGGCGAAGGGTCGCTGCTGAGGCCGAGGCCGGCATCGGCCTCATCGAAGGTCGCCTCTCAGTCCTGCGCGTCGAGGGCGCAGATCGCGCAATGCGGATGCGCGACCGCATGGAAAACGATTTCGAGCACGCGATGGTCTACTGGCCGACCGATCGTGTCCGGGCGGCGCTGCAAACGAAGCGCTACTTCCAAGGCCTTCAAGACCCGGAGGGGTTTCATCTGCACCCCCTCAACTACGCCCTTGCCCTGGCACGCGAAGCAGAGCAAGCCGGTGTCACAATCTATGAGGCCACCCGTGCCCTGGCTCTCGAACGGGAGGGCGCCCGTCACGTCGTACAGTGCACTGCCGGCGGGCGGGTGAGCGCCCGCGAGCTTGTCTTCTGCACCAGCGGCTATGAGGGCCACCTCTTTCCGCCTCTCACGCGCGCCATTCTGCCGATCGCCACATACATGATTGCCAGCCGCACTCTCAATGAAGAGGAGCAGCGGGTGATATCTCTTCCCTATGCCATAAGCGACGAGCGGCGGGCCGGCGACTACTATCGCCTATACCGCGACCGGCTGCTTTGGGGTGGACGGATAACGACGCGAAGAGCGGAGCCTAAGGCGCTCGGGCGTCTGCTGAAGCAGGACGTCGGCAGTGTCTATCCTTCGCTCAGCCGGCTGCAGCTCGCCTATGCCTGGTCGGGCCTGATGGGCTATGCCCTGCACAAGATGCCGCTGATCGGGCCTTGCGGCGCAGACGCTCGCCGAGAAGGGCCGCCGCAGGATGGTCTTTGGATGGCAACAGGCTTCGGTGGGCATGGCCTCAACACGACGGCCATGGCCGGAGTGTTGATTGCCAGCGCTATTGCCGAGAAGGACGACCGCTGGAAGCTCTTCCGCCCCTATCCGCGACAGCCGGTCGGCGGCAAGCTCGGCCAGGCTGCGGTTCAGCTGACCTACTGGGCCATGCAGCTCCGCGACTGGCTGGATGAGCGCCGGACCAGGTAGCTTGTCGGGAAGGGCTCAGTAGGCTTCCACGTTGATCACGACCGTCTTGCGCAGTGCCTTCGGGTCGTGCCCGGTCATCGGCCAAACGGCGTGCCAAGAATTGAATGTCTTGATGAAGACCAGCGCCTGGTTCGCTCCAAAGGGATAGGTCCGCAAGGTCTCGAAGTCTTCGAAATCGTAATTGACGTTGCGCTGATTGTAGATGCGCGTCTTGTCTTTGGGCCAAACCACACTGGTGCCGCCGCCCAGGCTATCGTCCCAGCCTTCCGGTCCGACAATGGGCAGGACCAGAGTGATAGCCTTAGCGGCATGGTCGGTGTGCGGCCGGATGTTGCCACCATCCGTCGGCATGGCAGCGAAGATGAAGCGGCTGCTCAACGTCGGCACATGCTTAGGCGGGCGGCGGGAAAACAGTGTGCGGGTGGCGAGCTTCACCCTTTTCCAGGTGCTGACGGCGCGTGGCGAGAGCTCGAGATCGACGCCCCCGGCCCGCAGGCTGCCGAGCAGCTCAACCAGAAAAGCTTCGCTCTTGATGTAGTCGTGAAACCGTTGCCAAACCGGCGTTGCGGACACGATCTTGCGGTAAAGCGGCCCACGAACGGTCTCTGACAGTACGAACTGCTTGCCAATATGGTCGCGGCCTTTCAGCTGCTCGAAGGTCGGAAAGGACGCCACCATCTCGGCGTAGTCCTGTTCGTCCAGCACAGGGCGTGCAACGCCAATAGGATAAGGCTCGTAGTCGAGCTTGAGATTTTCGAAGCGGAGCATGCCGAGGATCAGTCGAACGTGAACCATAACAGCGACAGTCACGAGGAACCAAGCCGCCGAGGGTACCCGGCCGCACTAGGTCGGGTGTTTGCCTCTGCGCAAACATTCCACGCAAGAGCCTGCAGATATCATGTGGTTGCGGTGATAGCAAAGTCACCGCCGCACAACGCTGCCACGCGTCGGTCAGAGCACTTTGCTACTCACATGCAGTAGCTGGGATAAGGTAGGCGCTTATTGCTTTCCAGGTGCGCGTAGCGTCCACCGCTCATGCGCTGACAGTCCAGGGCGAGGCCCTCGGCCACGATCAGGGCGCTGACATCCTGACCATCCGGCAGGAAGCAGACGGCGATTGGCCGTTTGTAGATGCGCTTGCCGGTCAGACGGCAGCGCACATCCGTGCCGTCAATCGATGCAGACAGGAAGCTGGCCGCGGCGGCACCGCTCCAGGTGTTACGCTCGGGCGCTACGATGCCCCACAGCCTAACCTCCATGTCGTCGACCATGATGTGATTGCCATCGAGAGCCTTGGCGGTGCCGGCGACCATGTAGGGCGAGAAGTTGCCCTCCTCGCCAGCCCAAGACAGCGGCGCATTCAGGCCGATCGCAAGGGAGACTGCCAAAGCAGCGACTTTGAAACTCGCCATAACAACCCCCTCCTATTCGAGACGAAAGGGTAGGGCCAAAACCCGGATGGGACCGGACGAAGGCCAGATGCCTGACTTCCTTGTTTCGGCTATCGATATGACAGAAATACGACAGGTATGGTTAACTCGGCGTAAAGCGATTCGGCAGCCTGTTGGGAGAAGAGCGCTTCGCGAGTCGGAACGGACACGTTGGTAGAGGGAGCTCCCTCTCTCACGTGAACAGCATCGAGTAGAGCAGCATATCGACCGTCTTGCCGTCGGCCGCCAGGGGAAGTCCAAGCACCGAATAGGTCTTGTAGTCCCGATGGGTCCAGCTCAGCGGCTGATCGGCAAGAAAGTAAGGGCTCTTGTTCTCTACCAACTCGCGGGCGCGGCGCTCGACGGACTCGATGCGGTCAAGTTGATCGAGATAGAAGCCGGTTGTGTCCTTTCCCATGGCCGCCACGATTGCGGTACCGACCAAGCGAATGCGAAAGCGCAGCGGCGCTGTCTCAACATCGAAAAGCGTGAGATTTGGTAGGAGCTCCGGCATTTCCAGCGGGTCGAACTCACGCCTTCCTGGCAGCTCACCCCGGTGCTCGGCCAACACTGCGGCTCGCTTCTTCAACCAAAGGCGATAGAGTGCCGTGTGCACCCCTCGCTCAGCCATCCCGGGCAACAGCGATGCCAAGTCAATTCGTTCGGTGCTCGGCGCATCGACTCGCATCACTTCTGCACGCGGTCGAGCAGAAGGTTCGAGTCCTCGAACAAGCGCAAGGTTTCCTCCATGTCATAGGGCACCTCGCGCAGCGACTCCGGATCCCACTCACTGCGGGTAACATCAAAGAAGTCGCCGCCATAGACGTGGATGGCACCGGTCAGCTTGGAGATTGGGTTGGTCACCGAATGAATGATGTCTCGGCCAAGCGGCACGGCATCGCCGGTGGAGAGCGCCTTGGCGCCAGCGGCTTCGATGCACCCTTCTCGGTCGCCCTCCAAGCGCCGCCAGAAGACATTGTCCTCTCGGCCGCCATAGATTCCGATGACAGCCCACATCTCATGATTGTGCGGGCGCAACGTCATGCGCGGCCCCCAGACGACATTGATAACCGTGAGATCAGGGGCGTGATAGAGCTTCTGGATGCCGCCACGCTCCGGAACACCCAGTGCCGGTAGCATCTCCTCTGGCGCGGAGCAGGCCTGCGCAACGATCTCGCGAACAGCTTTGTGGCTCTCCCCCTCGGCGCGCGCTCGCCGGCAGTCGTCAATGAAACGGTCGAGATCGAACATGGCCGCCTCTTCTACATACAACAGCCGGCCATCACATGTGACCCTCGACCGGCCCCCATTTCCGCGGGCGGGAGTTTGCCCCCAATTTCACATTTCAACAAGCATCGGAACAACGGCTAGCCGGCAAATGCGCCGCACTGACTTGCGTCGCGAACCTATGATAAGCTTGGGGATGGTTGATTCACCGCAGCACGAAAGAGGGTGATATGCCTGCCGCAGGTCCTCACAAGCCCGAGACAAGACTGTTGAAGTTCCTCGCCTTCCACAGCCTCTGCGGCGTTGCACTGGGCTGCACTCTCGTTGCAGCCATACTGCTGACGGACATGTTTGGAATCACCACGCTGATTGGGCAGGCCGATGCCTGGATCGAGGCGCTACTCTTGCTGTTCGTCTTCTTTTCAGTCACGTTTGGAAGTCTGGTGGCCGGGACCGCGATCATGAGCCACAAGGACTGATCGCAGCAGTTGCCGCAAAGACTGCCGCTTTGATGGCAGCAGTGCTTTCGCCGAATAGCTTCAAGGGCTTGCCGACGCCAGAAAGGCAACACCGGCGCCAAAGGGGGTGATGGCGCCGGTGCCGCCGCCGACGGGGACGAGCCTTGTCAAGGTCGTCGGGGTCTTGACTCGCCCCCACCGAGGAAGCTGGCGCCACAGGCGTCCCACCGCGGGTTGTCCGCGCACTAGAGCATCGACCGGTCTCGCCGCACTTTGGACAAGCGCGGCGTCAGCCGATCGCGCAATCTACGCATGCGGTCGGAAATTGCCCTGTGCGTCCTCCCCTAGCTCCTCACAGTCCCCAAGCACACGATCAGGACGCTAACAGAAAGCGACGGACGGCCGATGCCCCCAAATGGGGACATTCATCCCACTTTTTCTTGGAGCGATGTTGCGCCGGAAAACGGCCGCGGAAGAGCGGGCCGATGGTCGGGGAGACTGGATTCGAACCAGCGACTTCCTGCTCCCAAAGCAGGTGCTCTACCAGGCTGAGCTACTCCCCGGGCGCCATTGCCGCACTGCTTTTCCGCCAAATCCGGTGACTGCGCAAGCCCGGCAATCTTTCTCGGCCTGAGGTGAACGACTGGAACTGCCGCTTGCCTCTGACACGCGGGCTATGCAGCCTTTCCGTCTCGTCCTGCTCTTCGAACAAATGGAACCCTGATGCCGCCGCTGCCTCGCCTGAAGCCCGAGCCTATCCCTGCCATCCATCCGCTGCCTGAGTACCGCGTCGCGGGCGAACGCAAGCAGTGGTACGAGGACATGAAGCAGGTGTTCCAAGTCCCTTGGATGGGCGTGGTGACGATGGCCTATGCCCACTATCCAGCCTTCTTCAAGACGCTTTGGCAGGGCACACGAGCCCTCGCCGCCAGCCGGCCATTTGTCGAGGCCTTTCAAGGCAACCGCGTCTTCGTCGAGGCCGAGGTCGAAAAACTCGCCCCACCTGCCATCACGGACCGTCTCGCCACCCTGGGCTACGCGCCGCGGGAGATCGCTGATATCCGACAGACAGTCGAGATCTTCAGCCACGGCAACCAACCCTACGTCCTGTTGGCGACACTCGCCCGCTATCTCCTGGAGAGCGGCGAGATGGCCGGCGCCAAAGAGCCGGAAGCGGCTCCCGCTTTCGAAGGTCGACATGGGCCCGATGTCGCTGTGCCGTTCGTGCTGATGGAGGCACATCATGCTGACGCGCCGACCCAGGCTGTCTATCAAGACATCAAGCGAGTCCTGGGGCTGCCGTTCGTCAACACGGACTACCGCGCCTTCGCCCGCTGGCCGAGCTATTGGGCACTGGCTTGGGACGACCTGCGACGGGTTGCCGGCTCACCCGAACATGAAGCGCTGTGCCAAGCCGTGCACGAACGCTGCCTGGCCGAAGTCAGCCGCCGTCTGCCCAACCCGGGCAAGCTAACCGCCGTCGCCCTACGTCAGGCGGCGGAGCAAGATGCCGGCTTTGAGGAGGTCCGCGACGTCTGCCGCCTCTTCCAATGGCTCCTGCCCGGGCTGGTGGTCAACGTCGCCTTCCTGCGCGCGCAGCTGCTGAAAGACCAAGCCTAAACCTCCGTTTTCCCACTGTCAGATCGCAAATTCAGGCTGATGACAGTTGCGCCAGTGGGAATGTCACAGGAATGACTCGTAACTGCGCGTTACCATAACGCCGCGCTGCATGTGGCCTCGGCCTGCTCATGCCTTGAACGGGCCGGCCGACTGCAGGTCGCAGCTGTATCGAGGGGGTGGGACTATGAGGCTACCAAGTCATTCCGTGCGCCGTCACCGAAGACGGCTGTCAATTGGCGCAGTTCTGCTCGCTGCCACGGTGGCCGGCTGCGCCAGCCACCAGGTCCGCACGCCGGACTCCGATCCGCTTGAGCAAACCTACGAGACCCGAATGGTCCACGCCTACTTCTGGGGCGCTGTGCTGGATCCCCAGGTCGTCGCCGCCGATTGCGAGGACGGACTGAACGACGTGATCGTGGAGGACAACTTTCTCTACGACCTGGCCGGCGTCGTAACCTTGGGGATCTGGATGCCAGGCGAAGTTCGCTACCGCTGTCGTGCGCCTGGCGGTGACCTCGGAGGCTTCCCCGAAGCGCAATAGCACATTGTAGTCACTGCCCGTGTCGTCCCGCGAGGCAGAGAGGAGGCAGCACATGCCAAGCGTTCCCAAGCGGTCAACCTTCTCACCCAAAGACAGTTGGATCGGTCGGCATCAGACCTTCGAGCAGAAGATTGAGGGGTTGTACTCCTTCAACGTCTTCCGCCCAGCGGGCACGGCTGACGCGCGGCTGCAGACCTACAACGCAGCGACCAAAGAGCTGCAGGCAACGATCGCCCAAGCGGTGAAGAAGAAGAAGGAGCTCCGCGCTTTCGGCAGCTCCTGGTCCTTGAGCAAGGTTGCGGTCTCGAAGCACTGGCTGCTCAGCAACAAAGCGCTGCGCGTCGGCTTCACCCTGCCGGCCAGCCAGGTCTCTACGAGCTATGCCGGGGAGCGGGACAAGCTGCGCTTCCTGGAGTGTGGCTTTTCGATCTCAGAGATCAACCGAGTGCTGTTCCGCGACGGTCTGTCGCTCAAGGCATCGGGCTCCAACAACGGTCAGACTCTGCCGGGCGTGATCTCTACCGGCACCCACGGCTCAGCCTTCAAGTTCGGCGCCACCCAGGACTTCGTGGTTGGCCTTCATCTGGTGACCGGGCCCAACAAGCACGTTTTCCTGGAGCGTGCGTCCTATCCCGTGGTCCGGCCAAAGTTTGCCGAGGCACTGGGCGCGGAGCTGATTCGCGACGACACGCTGTTCGATGCGGCGCTGGTCAGTTTCGGCTCCTTCGGCATCATCCACGGCGTGATGATCGAGGCGCGGGACCTCTTCCTGCTTGATGCCCATCGCTCTTTCCGCAGTTTCGGCGCGGGGCTGAAGAAAGCGATCACCAGCCTGGACTTCTCCGGCCTCAGCCTGCCGCAGCCAGCCTCCAAGCTTTATCACTTCCAGGTGGAGGTGAACCCCAACGACAAGATCCCAGCCCAGAAGGCCTCCGTGCTCTTCATGTTCGAGCGGCCCTTTACCCCCAACTATCAGCCGCCGGACTGGGACGATGGCGCGCCCGGCCCTGGCGCGTCCGGCCTTGAGCTGATGGCCAACGTGGTGGAACTGCTGCCCTCCGTGGTCGCCAACCTCGCCAAGCCGCTGATCAATACCCAAGTCGACAACGAGCTGGCCCCCTATCAGGTCACCGGCGCCTTCAAGGATCTCTTCCGCGGCGAGAAGGTCGTCGGCAAAGTCTTTGCCTCAGGTGTCGGCGTGCCGCTCGACCGCTCGCTGGACGCACTCAACATCGCGCTCGATACCTACAAGTCCTTCGGCACCGTTCTGCCCATGCTGATTGCCCTGCGCTTCGTCAAAGGGACCAAGGCCCTGCTTGGCTTCACCAAGTTCGAGCCGACCTGCGTCATGGAGATCGACGGGCTCTTCACACCGAAGTCCCAGCAGTACGTGAACCAGGTCTGGGCAAACATCGAAAAAGCCGGCATCCCCCTCACCATGCACTGGGGCAAGGTCAACGATTTCCTCAACCCAGCCCGGGTCGAGGCGGCCTACGGCAACAATGTGCAGAAGTGGAAGGACAGCCGGGCGGCTCTGCTGGAGAGCGCAGCGGTCGGCAAGGTCTTCGCCAACGACTTCACCCGCAGGGTCGGTCTGACAGGGTGATCGGGCAACATCTGTCGAGCCTCCTCCACTAGTCGCGCACCGCGCTCCTTAAGGCGGCAGAGAGCGCAACAAGCGCATTGCGCGCCCGGTCCTCCTTGACCCTCGAATGGAGGAGAATTGGCGAGCGCGGCAAGTTAGGAAGCCCCAGCTTGGGGCCGACATCGACCGCACCGAATGGCAGCATGCGCCGCGCCAAGGCCGAAACACCAAGCCCGGCCATAACGGCCGCAGAGACAGCCGCAACCCCGCCGCCGACGAAAACTTCCGTCCAAGGCACAGCCGCCTCATCAAGAAGTTGCCCGGCCAGGACCCGCACGCCGCAAGGCTCTGGCATCGTGGCAAGCGGCAGCGGACTGCCCGCGCGATACTGCCAATGCGGCGCCGCGAACCAGCCGAACTTTTCTTCCGCGAGGCGTTCGCCGTCATTCCGACCGGCCTGTTGGCGGACGATGACCGCATCGAACTCTCGTCGGTCGTAACTTTGCAGCAGGTCGCCGGAGGACCCTATCCGGATTTCGATCACGAGCTGCGGGTCTTGCGCGTTCATGCGCGCGATCAACGCGGGAAGCTCCGGCCCCGCCACATGGTCGCTGATGCCGATCGTGAGACGCTGGCGGGATTCTGAAACGATGGCCAGGGCACGATCCTGTGCTGCCAGGAGCTCTCGAGCATGTTCGAGAAAGGCCTCCCCGCGCGCGGAAAGCTGCACATGGCGCGGCGTGCGCTCAACGAGCCGGCAGCCCAGCCGCTCTTCCAGCCGCTTCAGCTTCAAGCTGACCGCGGATTGCGTTGTCCGGGTGGCCTCGGCCGCGCGCGTGAAACTGCCAAGCTCGGCGATACGGACGAAGGCCCTGACGGCATCCAGATCGAGAGGGCGTTCAATCATTTTACTTTCTTATCTCTGATATCACAGTTCATACGATATCAAAATGACAGAAAGGCATCTAGCGTTGGTCCGAGACGAATGGAGGGGACCAACGATGCCGATCTCACATATCTCACTGCGCGCCGGAAAGCCGGAGGCCTACCGACAGGCAATTTTCGACGCTCTGTATCGGGCGCTGCGAGACGCGCTCGACGTGCCTGAGGACGATCAGTTCATGACCATGACCGAGCATGACGCGGCGAACTTCCGCTACGGCAACGCCTTTGGCGTCACTCGCAGCGACGATCTCGTCTACATTCGCATTGTCGTCTTCGATACCCGCACCGCAGAGCAGAAGAAGGCTCTGTTCAGGCGGCTTGCGGAGTTACTTGGAGAACGCCCCGGCATCCGGCCGGAAGACCTCTTCGTGAATGTTCTCGACTCGCCGAAAGAGAATTGGTCGGTCGGCTACGGCCTTGCGCAGTTTACTTGATCTTGCCGGCGCGCGCCTGTCCTAGCCGAAGCGGTAGCCGGCTCCGCGTACGGTCGCGATGAGGTGGCCGTAGGGTGTCAGCTTTTTGCGTAGGCGAGCGATGTAGACATCGACCACGTTGGTCAGCGGATCCTCCTGCGCGCTCCAAACAGAGCTGAGGATCCGCTCGCGGCTCAGCACCTTCTTCTCGTTGGAGAGGAACAGCGTCACCAACTCCCGCTCCTTGGCGGACAACTCGACCTCGGTGCCGTCGATGGTCAACAGAAGCGAGCTGCGGTTGAAGACGATACCGTCGTGGGACAGCAGATTGCCGGTCGCTTCAGCCGCAAAGTCGTGGGCGCGGCGGTGCAGGGCGTCGAGCCGGGCGACCAGCTCTTCGAAGGAGAAAGGCTTGGGCAGATAATCGTCGGCGCCGATGCGCAAGCCCGCGATGCGCTCGTCGGTGGCATCCAACGCCGTCAGCATCAGCACCGGAGTCAGAATGCGGCGCGCGCGCAGTCTCTGGCAGACGTCCTGTCCTGAGATGCCCGGCAGGACCAAATCCAGAACGATTACGTCGAAGCTGCGTTGCTGCAGCAGTTCCAGCGCCGTCTCCCCATCGCCCGCATGCTCTACCATCCAGCCTTCGGCCTTTAGGCCCCGGCGGATGAAATCGGCCACACGGTTCTCATCTTCCACAAGCAGCAGGTTCACGACACAGCTCTCAGCCTCGGCCGTTTCGGCAAGTCGACAACGGCAACTGTTCCACCACCGGGGCGGTCCTCCAGCCAAGCCCGCCCGCCATGCGCTTCGGCAATGGAGCGGACGACCGGCAAGCCCAAGCCCGCCCCATCCGAATAGTTTTCGGCCGCATTCGATCCTCGGAAGAAGCGCTCGAAGGCGCGTTCTTTCTCGACGTCGGTCATGCCTGGCCCATTGTCCTCGACAGCGATGCGATAGCCGAGCGGCGAGGACATCAACCGCACGACAATCTCGGCGCCGCCGTGATGGCGCGCGTTCTGCAACAGGGCGATTAGACTCTGACGCACGCGGACCGGGTCCACGTTGGCCATCGCGCGCGCGCCATCGCTCAGAAGATGAGCCCCAGTCTGAGTCATACCGATCGTCTCGTCGACCAGAGCGCAGAGATCGACCTCTTCCAGCGACAGGCGAGCGGCGCCGGACTCAGTGCGGGAAATGAACAGGAGGTCGTTGACCAGCCGGGTTGTGTGAGCGGCGGCGTCGCGCGCCCGGATGAGTGCATCGCGGTACTCATCCGGCGACTTGTCGGCGCCGCGCAGCGCGATCTCGCTCTCACCCTGGATGATGGTCAGCGGTGTGCGCAGCTCGTGGCTGACATCGGCCATCAGCTGCCGCCGGTTGGCTTCCGACGCTTGCGCTTCCTTCAAGAGGCGCTCGAGCTCGTTGGTACGCGTGCGCACCGCCTTTTCCAGCTCGACATTCTCTTCAGTGAGGGAGCGCGTGCGCTGCTCAACCATCTTCGCCATACCGTCCAGCACCTGTGCAACCTCCGAGATCTCATTGCGCCCGGTCAAACCGATGGGCACCGAGAACTGGCCGCTGGCGAAAGCGCGGACGCCGCCCATCAGCTGCGCCAGAGGGCCGGCGACCTGGTGGCGATAAGTGCGAAGCGACAGCAGGGTGACGACGACGGCCAGCATCGCGAAAGAGATGGCCAAACGCTCGGCGAGCAGCGCGTGAGCTTGCGCTTCGGCGCGAGTCTCCTCGACTTCCTCAAGCTCTTCCTCCAAGGCTTCGTCGATCATGCTGCGGAAATCCCGGTCGATCTCGTCGTCGAGAATGGCGGACAACTGGCTCCAGCTCATGCGCAGTTCCTGGCCGGCTTCGGCGCCGGCGACCACTTCGAACTTGCCGATCAGGTCCTCGATCTTGCGCTCGATTCTCGCGAGCAGCTCCAGCTCTTCGATTTCCTCTTCCCCCACCATTTCGATCTCTTCGCCGATAACGCCGCGGATGGCGGATATATTCCCGCGGATACGACGAATTAATTCCGCCTCGCCCTGGCCCTGGTCGAGATCGCCGATCAGCATGGCGTCGCCGTACTGCTTGAAGAGCTGGTAGGTGTTGGAGGTCAGCTCCAAATGCTGCTCGTAGGAGCGATGCGCCAAGGTGATGCGCTCGCTGAAATGCTCAGCCCGGTTGGCGGTCCATATCGCGATCGCCGCGCCGCCCACGGCGAACAAAAGCATCACCATGGCGATGCCGTTTATGACGTTGATGTTTTTCATTCTTTGCACCCTGATTTTTATTGTCTCGCGCATGTCTCAGCCTCCTGCCGCGCACGGCGGCTTGCGGGACAGGAGCACATGCCCCCCTGCCACGGTGGTCTCTGGTCGACCGTTGGATCGCGATAGGCACGCAGCAATCAGCCCCCCTGCGGCGGCGAAGCCGAGGAGGGCTGAAAGCGGTGCGCTGGGGATTCTGTGGCAGCTCACGCCGTGGAACAGGGAGGACGTGTCCCGAGAGACGCCGGCGCCAGGTAGCGAGGCTACAGCCTCATCCCGCGACCGGCGCTCAAAGCAGATCGGCGGGGAGCGGCTCACGCCGCAGTCTTCTCCACGAGCGGCACACCACCGCGAAGCACTGGGCCAGCCAGTCGTGCAGCACGTTCCGGGTCGCAGAGTTCCGTCCGCGAGACCATTGGAATACCGGTGGCCGCTGCAGCCTCCTCGCTGGCGAGTGGCGAGCAGGTCACCATCCCGGAGACGGCGAAGGGCCGATGGCCGCAGCGGTGCAGAACGTCGATACCGCCCATCACGCTCAGTGCATCGGGAGCCGCAAACAGGATACCGTCCAACCGGTCGCTCAGGGCGGAGCCGGCGAGCAGCGCGGCCGTCTCTTGCTGGAACACGCCGTCGGCAACTTCGACGACGATGACCTCGGCACCGCGCGCCGCCGCCGTGCCCACCAGAGTTTCGAAACCCTGCTCGATGCGTCGGTGCGGCATGCGAAAGGTGCTGGCCATTCCGGCATCGGTGAAATCGAGCGCTGGAATCCCGGCGTCCTCGAAGGCGTTAAGGTCACCGAAGGACCCAGTGCCCGTGACCTTGGCGCCAGCGACAGAGTAGCCGGCCCGGCTTAGCCCATGGGCCAGGCTGACGGCCGCTGTCGTCTTGCCCGCGTTCATGGAAGCACCGAACACGCCGAGCACCGTGACATGGTTGGGGACTTGCGCTGGCGGCAGAGCGTAGCGCGCAATGTTGATGACCTCGCCCTCTGCATCTCTCAGCAGACCTAAGGGCTTCACCTGTGTCGGCTTCGACATGCGACCGTGCGAAGCCCGCATGCTGCCGATGACACCGCCGGCGGCCAGCAGATCGGCACGTTCAATGCTGATCTCGGCATGGCCTTCGAACTGGTCGGGGGCATAGCGGTCGCCGACGCAGACCACGACCAGGTCTTCGGGGTAGCTCAATGAGTAGCGTCGGCTCGCCAACTGGATTTTCTTGTGCTGATTGATCTCCGAGATTCGGCAGAGCACGAGGTCGCCAGAGGTGGCGTAGCGGACGTTCGCATCGAGCGCGGCGACGTCTTCCCGCGCAACGCGGCGCGTTGTGAAGGACCATTTGGCGGTAGGGGGCACGGGGGAGAGCGCGACTTCGCGGAGGTTCATGTTCCCAATCTCCTATGAGCTTGCGTCTGTGGGGCGGACTGAAGTCCTTAAGAGAAGGTTAAGTCCCTTTTCGAAACGCAGCCTGTCGGGAACATGAACGAAGGATGAGAGATGAGTGAAAGGCGCGCTCTGTGAGGCGGCTCACAGCGCTGTGATGGGGCGTGTGTTACCTCTAAGCTCATGAACGCGACCGACACCTACTCAAACGATCCTGCGCTGCAAGCGATGCTGCCGCTGATGGATCTCCTGGAAGAGGCCTTCGGACTCGACGCGGACGAGGACATGAGCGCCCATTCCGAGCCCCTCTATGCCAAGGCTGCTGAGCCGGCCCTGGAAAGCGCAGCCGCCTAGGCAAGAGCGCCAGCAAGGCTGCGGCAGTTGGTGCCCTTGTTCGCTGCGCGCCATCGCGGTAACCGCGTAATCCGTAGGGATTATTCGAACCGACCGCGATGGCAGGAAAGCGATGGTGAAACCAAGCCGACTTCTTTTGAGCCTTGCTTTCTTCTCAGGCCTCTCGGCTGCGGCGTTCGCCGGTGATCCGGGCCTGAGCAACACTACCAAGACCTTCACCAATCCTCAGGACATGCGGGAGTCGGACTGGTCCGACCCGGCGGAGATGGCCCGTAGCTGGCAGGCGGCCCTGGTGCGCCTACCTCGCCCAGAGGGCGGCTCAGTCAGCATCGACGTGGCAGAGCTCACGGCCATGCCGGACCCGGGCCCTGAAGGCCCACTCCCGACAGTAATCTACCTGCACGGCTGCAGCGGCGTCTGGTACGGCACGCACGAACGCCTGGGCTTTCTCGCCAACAACGGTTTTCTGGTCATCGCCCCGATCAGTCTGGCCCGCGAAAAGTACCCGCTGTCCTGCGACGAGGAGACTCACCAAGGCGGCCTCTATCGTCCCACCCTGCGCATGCGCCAGCAGGATGCGGGCCATGCCATCGAGAAAGCCCGCAACCTGCCGCTGGTCGACTCCGACAACATCTTTCTCGTCGGCCTCAGCGAAGGCGGCATCACCACCGCCACCTTCAAACCGGCCAATCCCCAGCAGGCGGTCAAAGCCCGTGTGGTCGAGGGGTGGACCTGCCATGCCGGCTGGCCCGAATACAAAGGCATTGGCGCCGGCCCGCGGGAGCCGGTGCTGACCCTGGTCGGTGCCGATGACCCTTGGTTCCAAGACGAATGGACCAGCGGCGACTGCACCCCCTTCATCGACAAGGCGAATGGCAGCCGCTCCATCGTCTACCGCGATCCACCCTTGGCCAGCCTGCACGAGTTGCTCGACGAGCCAGCACCCCGGCAAGAGGTGCTGGGTTTTCTTAGGGCACAGCTCGACCGCTAAGGCCTTTCAGCCCGCTGCTAGGTCATTCGTCGCCGCATCGAAGGCAGAGACGTCGTCCAAGCTTCGGGCCAGGATCAGCGCGCCTTCGAGGGTGGCGATCATACGCAGAGCCCTGGCCCGCGTGTCTTTCCCCCCGCCCTTTCGGACAAGGACCGCGTTCAGCCAGGCAATGTTGGCTTCGAAGAAGCGTCTCGCCTCCTCGGCCACCGCCTGGGGCAGGTAGGTGATCTCGGCGCCGAACATCCCGCAGAGGCACATCAAGCCATCGTCGACCAGTGAGCTGCGGTAGGCCGCGACATAGCGCTTGAGCAGCGCCTCAGGCTCCGCACCAGGCTCGTCGGGAGCGCCGAGGCCGGCCAGAAAGCGCTCGGTATAGCGCCGCGCCACCGCCACCCCGAGCTCAGTCTTGCCGGGGAAATGGTAGTGTACGCTGGCCGACTTGATGCCGACCGCCTTGGCGATCTCCCGGAAGGAGAAGCCGTTGTAACCGCCGGTGCGCGCCATGCGCTCCGCCACATCAAGGATTTCCTCGGCCTTGGCCGAACGAGCAGCTGCCGCCGCTTTCGCAAGCTCGATCATGGCATATCTCACGTTTTTCCAATCTATCGATAGGTAGGGGTTGAACAAGACTATCGCAACGCCATATGCCTGGACAGCCAATTACCTACCTATCGTTAGATATATGGAGATGGAAATGATGAGCACCCCCTCTCGCAACGGACGGAACAGCGTTTCTTTGATCGTCGGCGGCTCCAGCGGCATGGGCCTGGAAACGGCGCGCCTCCTGCGCGCCCGCGGGCAAGACCTCATGCTGGTCGCCAGTAACCCGGCGAAGCTGGAGAAGGCGCGGGAAGACCTGGCGCAAACGCCCGGCGGGGCCATCGAGGTCGTCAGCCTCGGTCTCTACGATACGAACGCCGTGAACGCCTTCATCCAACGCCTCGACGACGAAGACCGGCCGATCGCGCACCTGGTCAATGCCGCCGGCGCCTTCAAGCCGCTCGCCTTCCTGGAGCACAGCCCGGTCGACTACGAGAAGTACATGGCGCTCAACAAGGCGACCTTCTTCATCACCCAAGCAGTCGCCCGCAACATGAAGGCCAACGGCGGCGGGTCCATCGTCAACATCGGCTCCATGTGGGCCAAGCAGGCGGTCAAGGCGACGCCCTCCTCCGCCTACTCCATGGCCAAGGCCGGCTTGCACAGCCTGACCCAACACCTGGCGATGGAGCTGGCCGAGCACTGCATCAGGGTCAACGCCGTCTCCCCGGCAGTGGTGGTGACGCCGATCTACGGCGCCTTCATCGAGCCGGAGAAGATCGAGGAGACCTTGACCGGTGGCTTCAATGCCTTCCACCCCATCGGCCGCGTGGGCCGCGCCCAGGACATCGCCAAGACCGTCGACTTCCTCTTGTCCGAGGACAGCGCCTGGGTGACGGGTGCGGTCTGGGACATCGACGGCGGCGTGATGGCCGGGCGGAATTGAAACTCGAGAGCAGAAGACGCCACAGGTGCCCTTCCGAAGGCACCTGTGGTGTGCCGGTACAAGACTAAGGTCAGGTCAGACCCAATCCGGAAAGCGCGACCGCAGCGCCAAGGTCTCGATGTCCTTCTCTGCCTCCTCCGATACCCAAGAGGCAAAGGCCTGGACCTTCGGGTCTCGCCACCTCGCGCGCAGAGTGACAAGGCAGTAGCGACCCCAGCTGGTCAAAGACGCGCGGCTGCCGAAAGGCATGACCAACTGGCCCGTCTCGAACTCATCGCGTGTCAGAACCAAGTCAGCCAGTACGACGCCATGGCCCATGACGGCCGCCTTGACCGCCATGTCGAGGTTGGGAAAGACCTCGCCCGACTGCGGATCGACGCCACAAACAGCATTCGCATTGAGCCAGCCCGTCCACTCGTCACGGTCCGGGTGTTCGTGCAGCAAGGTGACCCGCGCCAGGTCTTCCGGTTGGCGAAGCCCGTTCGGCCCCTCCATCAACTGCGGCGCGCAGGCCGGTACGACAAGCATTGGAAAGAGCGGCTGGATGCGAAAGTCGCTGACGGGCCCGTTGTAGTTCTCGATGCAGATTCCAATGTCGAACGCACCGCTTCTTATCGCGTCCCAATCGCCAAAATCTGCGGTGAGACGGATCCGTATGTCCGCATGCCGGGCCTGGAAGCTCCTAAGCTTGGGAATGAGCCAGCGAACCGACATCGTCGGCGGACAAACGATCTGCAAGTCCGAGCGGTCCGACGAGATGCGCCGCGCGCCCTCGCCGATGCGCTCGAAAGCATCGGTGAGGACGGGCAGCAGCTGCCTGGCTTGCTCCGTCAGTTCTATGCCCTGGGGCAAACGGCGAAACAGGGCCACACCCAAGTGCTCTTCGAGCAGCCTCACATGGTGACTGATGGCGCCACGCGTCACGCAGAGTTCTTCGGCAGCGCCCGGAAAGCCGCCATGGCGGGCGGCGGCCTCGAAAGCACGGAGCGCGTTCAGCGGCGGCAGCTTCATGGTCTGCTTCCACTTGGATCAGAAATTCTGATCGTATTGATCAAAAAGCTTTCTTTGCGACGGTCCTGCCTGACGCCTAGTATCCTAGCGGCTGACGGTGATCACGGAAAGGCTGTTTGCGATGATCTTAAGCCATTCATGGACGATCTCCTACACGTCCAAAGGACCAACGTCGCTTTTGGATCTGCTATATCGCATCAGATATTTTATGCCTGTACGTACTAAGGCACGATGCGAGACCGATAGTCGGCGCACACAATATCATGTGTCGGGGTGCCGCTTCGACCCGCTGAAGCGAGTTACCGACACGAGCTTCACCAATATCCCCCTTCACTAGCGATGAAGAGGCGCCGTAAGCCGACCTGCGCTATCTGTGAGCCCATGAGCAAGACGCAAACATGGTCGAACGATCCGGCGCTGCAAGCGTTGCTGCCGCTCCAGGACCTCTTGGAAGAGGCCTTCGGGCTTGACGGGAACGGGGATGCGAGCGGCATCTCAGAGCCCCTCTACATAACATCCGAGATGGGTCCAGGCGCCGCTGAAAAGCAGCGGCGCCTAGAGAGGTCCCCCCAGAGTTACCTCAAGCCGTCGCCAGATCCCGGATGGCGGCAGCGAAGGCGGCAACGTCATCCAGGCTGCGGGCCGGGATGAGCACGCCTTCCAGGGTGGCGATGATACGCAGGGCCTCGGCCCGTTTGCCGATGTCGCGAGCATCCATCGCCCGAATGGCCCTTACGGGCCAAGCCCGCGAGTTCTTCCCGCTCTCCAATCAGTGACAGTGCCCGCCGATATCATCTGGGACATCGACGGCGGCGTTATGGCCGGCCGGAATTGAGCCCAACACCTCTCAGAGCCGCCACAGGCGCTGCCGAACAGAGCCTGTGGCGTTCTCGCTCCTACGCCCTCAATTTGCCCTAAGGAAGTCCGCGAGCCGTTCGCCCGCTTCCTCGGGCGCTTCTTCGGGAATGAAGTGGCCGCAGGGCAAGGCGGCGAATTCGGGCGCGTCGGCCCATCGCCGCCAGATCGCCGGAACGTCGAAGTGCCGGCCCATGACGCCCCGCTCGCCCCACATGACCAGCGTCGGGCAAGCGATCTTCTCACCGCCGGCCAGCGTCGCCCTGTCGTCGGCGCGGTCGCGGGTGATGCCGGCGCGGAAGCACTCGCACATCGCCGCGACCGAAGCCTCGTCGCCGGCTGAGGCGAGATAGAGTTCGAGCGCGCTCGGGTCATAGGGCGAGCCGCTAGAACCCAGCCCCAGCAGAAGGTCGCGCAAAAAGCCCTCTCGGTCGCCTGCGATCCAACGTTCCGGTCGGGGCGATGGCTGTGTCAGGAAGAAGAAATAGAAGTAGTCCTGCGCGAGTGCCGCCGTGGTCCCCTCATAGAGATCTTCCGCCGGAACGATATCCATCACACAGAGTCGGTTGACGCGGTCCGGATGGTCTTGCGCCAGGCGAGTCGCCACCCTGGCGCCGCGATCGTGGCCAACCAGGGCGAAACTCTCGAAGCCGAGCGCCGTCATGACGCTGAGCTGCTCCGCGGCCATGGCGCGCTTCGCATAGGGCGCATGGTCCTGCGTGGGGCGCGGCTTGTGGCTTTCGCCCCGGCCGCGCAGATCGGAAAGGACGACCGTGTGGTCGGCCGCCAGGCGCGGTGCCATGCGATGCCAGCAGAGATGGGTTTGCGGGTCGCCGTGCAGCATCAGAAGCGGCGGCCCCGAGCCGCCGATCAGGACACGAACGTCGCCCTCGCCTGCGTCGAGCAGTTTTCGCTCGAAGCCCGGCAGTAGCAGCGCGTCGGCGCTTTCAAAGTCGGTCATCGATCGTCCTCAGATACGCAGCGATCTTCGCTTCGTTGCGGGAAAAGTAAGACCAGCGTCCGATCCGGTTGACGTCGACGAATTCGGCGCGCCTCAGGAGCTCGAGATGGCGGCTCACCGTAGGCTGGCTCATGCCCAGCTTGGCTGCGATCAGAGTGACGCAAACGCCGATCTCCTCCGGATCTCCGGACACCTGGTGCCCGAAGTGTCGCCTCGGCTCCTTCAACCAGTCGAGGATCGCCATCCTCGCGTCGCTGGCGATCGCCTTGGTCTGCTCTACAAGATCGTTCACGCGATAAAATTACATAGTCATTTAGCTATGAGTCAATCTAAATAATCTGCGCCAGTTTGTCGGTCGGTTGATTGCGACATCGTCCCACCGGCAAGGCGGCGATGCAGGAATGGCGTTCGCTTTCGTGGCCGCCGTCCTTACAACGGAAGACCATTCATTCCGACAGTGTGTTAGAGGCGAAGCTCTTATGTCCAAGCGTACCCTGAACCTGAGCGACAAGCTGTACGACTACATGCTCGAGGTTTCCCTGCGGGAGCACTCGATTCTTGCCGAACTGAGAGCAGAGACCAATCGCATGCCGGAAGCGGCCATGCAGATCTCCCCGGACCAGGGGCAGTTCATGGGCTTGCTGACCCGGTTGATCGGCGCCAAGCGGGTGATCGAGGTCGGCACCTTCACGGGCTACAGCGCGCTCTGTTTCGCCCAAGCCCTGCCCGATGACGGTCGGGTGCTCTGCTGCGATGTCAGCGAAGACTTCACCGCGATCGCGCGGCGCTATTGGCAACGGGCGGGCCTTGCCGAGAAGATCGAACTTCGGCTGGCACCGGCCGGCGATACCATCGAGGCCCTGCTCAACGAAGGTGCCTCCGGCAGCTTCGACCTCGCCTTCATCGACGCGGACAAGGAGAACTACGAGCGCTACTTCGACGGCTGCCTCGCGTTGCTGCGCCCCGGCGGCGTTATCCTAGTCGACAACGTGCTCTGGGGCGGCTCGGTGATCGACCCGACCGTCGATGACGCCGACACTAAGGCGATCCGCGCGCTCAACCGAAAACTGGCCCAGCATGCAGAGATCGAGCTGTCCCTGTTGCCAATCGGCGACGGTTTGACCTTGGCGCGCAAACTATAATCCAGTCCTTCCTGGCGTTAGAAACCGCCAGTCACAGTGAAAAGGCGGAAATTCCTCCAGCCACGCCAAAGGCTTAGATAATTTTCCGCGTATTGGACATAAAAACCCCAAGTAAAAAGCGACGTTAACCATAGAGTTACTACCCCTTAAGCGCGTCTTCATGCCGTCTCTGTAGCCTCTGAAGGATCAACCCGGATGCGGCCGCCCGCTGGATGGGGGCCGGATCGCCACTTGGACGCTAAGGAGGGGCAGGCCATGCTACGGAGCCTTGCACTCATTTCCCTCGCAGCCGGTGCCGTTCTGATCGGCAAGCCGGCCGCCGCAGATATGCCGCAGTGCAGCCAGCGCGAGTCGGTGGTGAGCTACCTCGAGAAGAAGTACAAAGAGTCGCCGGTCGCCATTGGCGTGACCAGCAACGGCGGCTTGGTCGAGGTCTTGAGCACCAACGGCGGTGGCACCTGGACCATCATCGTCACCTCGGCGAAGGGCTGGAGCTGCCTGGTTGCAGCCGGCGAAGGCTGGAAGAGCATCGCCATGAAGCCGGACGAAGGGCCGAGCACCTAAGGCGCTCATCACCCGCGAGACGCGGCCCGGCTATTGAAAGGCTGGGTGCAGCACGCGATCGCCGACTGCCAAGCCCAAGCGCTCAGCGGTACCGGCGTTGACCTCCAGCACGCCTTTGACCGGCCTTCCAGATGGAATGCGATCGGTCGACAGCGGCACCGTCCGCTCGGCGATCTTGACGATCTCCCCCCCGGTGTTGAGGAACAGCATGTCGAGGGGCAGATAGGTGTTCTTCATCCACATATTGAGCGTCTGCGGACGCGGCAGAATGAAGAGCATGCCGGCATCATCCGCCATCTCTTGGCGGAACATCAGTCCCTGACCGAACTGCTCGCGCCGAACCGCCAACTCCACTTGGAAGACGTGGCGCTCACCGGCGGCCGTCTCGACGGCAATCTCCGCCGTGTCGAAGGTGACGGACGGCTGGTTCTGTGCCGCCGAAACGCCAGCCAACAGAAACAGAAGCAACGCGACGATGGGTGCCACCGCCGCCTGCACCGCCCTCGCATCTAGACTGACAGGCATGCCGTCTCCCCACATCGCTGAACACGTGCCGCTCAAGACTCGGCGCTTTCCAAGCATAGCGGTGCCGCGAT
Organism: Rhodospirillales bacterium; assembly: GCA_965247175.1. Lineage (GTDB taxonomy): Bacteria > Pseudomonadota > Alphaproteobacteria > Kiloniellales > DSM-21159 > JANQMX01. The sequence continues at coordinate 4,522,608 of OZ252006.1, read as the reverse complement.
CTCAAGCGCCCGCCGCGCAACATCACGCAGGTTTGCCCGGATAGGGCCTCCCCGCGGTCTGTCAGCCAGCGTGGTGAACCAATGCTCCGGCGGATTGCGCCCGCGACTGTGGCGCCAGCTGAGGGCACGCAAGACAGCCTCGGCCTCCGGCGGCAGGCGCCCAGGCAAGGTTTGGCCGCTCAACAGCCCCCAAATACCTGTCCAGCAGCGAGCGACGGACCAGGGGTTGTAGCCGCCGCCGCCAAGCATCAGCAGACGCGGAGCGAGCGGCTGCACCGCTGCAACAGCACGCCATAGGGCCTGATTTGAGAGTGACAGGCGGCTGAGCGGATCCTCTTCCAGGGCGTCGGCGCCACCCTGCACGACCAAGGCCTGAGGCGCGAAACGGTCGATCAGAGGCAGCACCACCGTATCGATCAGAAACTCGAACTCGCTGTCGTTGGCGCCTTGCGGCAGGGGCAAGTTGAGTGCCGTCCCTCCTGCCGTGTCCTCGAGACCACCGGCGCCTCCCTCGGCCATCGGCCAACGGCCGGCCTCGTGGAGAGAGAGGGTGAAGACCCGCGGATCGCCGGCGAAGGCCTGCTGCACGCCGTCGCCGTGATGGGCATCGAGATCGAGATAAAAGATGCGATCGATGCCGTGGTCGAGCAGGGCAAGGATGCCGAGCGCCGGGTCATTGAAATAGCAAAAGCCACTGGCGCGGCCCGGCTGCCCATGATGGGTACCGCCGGCGGGGTTGTAGATGATGCCGCCGGTCTTCAGCAGTCGGGCAGCCAGCAACGAGCCGCCGCAGGCCGTCGCCGGGCGGCTGAAGATCTCGGGAAAGATCGGGTTGCCGTTGAGGCCAAGCTGGTAGCGCTGGCGGCTTGCGTCATCCAAGCTTTGCTCGGCTTCGGCCCGCTGCACCGCGGCGATGTAGTCGCGGTCGTGGAAGCGGGCGAGATCCTCGGCGGTCGCGCGCGGGCTGTCGATGTAGATATCGTCAGGCAGCCAACCAAGCGCCCGGCAAAGATCGATCACCGTCGAGACCCGCGGAATAGACAGCGGATGCCGCGCGCCATAGCGCGAAGCCCGATAGATCTCGCTGCCGATGAAGCGCGGATACAAGGCAGGGTCCGGAAACAGAGCGTCTTGGCTCGGCCGCGAAGTCATGAGGCACGACATGGGCGAGCGGCCCTGCTGCATCAAGCCACAGCACACCCGGCCTTGCTATCGCAGCCACTGCCTCCCTAGATGTCGAACAAGATGGACAGTGCGCCCGCCTCGTATACAGACACGCATCAGCCTGCCCCTGCTGTGCACATCGCAGGGGCAGCCGTGATGTTCGACGGCGAGGAGCTGTTCACCGATCTCGACCTGGTCTTGGAGCCGGGCCGCATCACCTGCCTGCTCGGCCCCTCAGGCGTCGGCAAGTCGACCTTGCTGCGTTTCATCGCCGGCTTGGCGGAGGAAGCCAGCGGGACGGTGACCCTGCCGGACGGCAACGCCGTGGCTCCCAAACTTGCTTACATGGCGCAGCACGACCTGCTGCTGCCCTGGCTCAACGCCCGCGATAACGTGCTGCTTGGCGCGCGCCTGCGCGGCCAAATGGCCGACAAAAGACGTGCGGAAGCCCTTCTCGCGGAGCTCGACCTCGCCGATGCCATCGCCCTTCGGCCGGACAAGCTCTCCGGCGGCATGCGGCAGCGCGTCGCTTTGGCCCGCACCCTCTATGAAGACCGCCCCATCGTTCTGATGGATGAACCTTTCTCCAGCCTCGATGCCGTCACCCGTCACGGATTGCAGGCGCTGGCGGCCGAGCGGCTCCGAGGACGTACGGTGCTCCTGGTGACCCACGACCCTCTGGAGGCCTTGCGCCTCGGTCAGCGTATCCTGCTTCTCGCCGGCAAGCCCGCAAAGCTGCGCGAAGTCGCGCCACCTGCCGGCCCGCCACCGCGCGACCTGCAGGCCGTCGGTATGGGAGAAGCCCATGCCGCGCTCATGGCCAGCCTCCAGGCTGCAAAGGCCGCGTGATGAGCGCAAACCTGCGCCCCCTCGTCATCGCCCTCGGTTTGGTCGCCCTTTGGCAGGCCGTTGTGTGGCTGAGCGGCGTGCCGCCGTACATTCTGCCCGGACCGGAGCTGGTCTCCGCCAAGCTCGTCGAAGATGCCCCTCTACTGCTGCACCACGCCGGCGTGACCTTGACCGAGATCCTGCTCGGCATGCTGCTCGGCACTATCTTCGGCAGCCTCTTCGCCATCTCCATGGTGCTCTCCAAGGGACTGCGCGCCTGGCTGCTGCCGCTCCTGGTGATCAGCCAGGCTATCCCCGTCTTCGCTTTGGCACCCATCCTGGTGCTTTGGCTGGGCTATGGCCTCGCCTCCAAGGTCGCCATGGCCGCGCTGATTATCTTCTTCCCAGTGACCGCCGCCCTGCTCGACGGCCTGCGCCGCGCCGACCCGGGCCAGCTCGATCTCGCTCGCACCATGGGCGCATCGCGTCTTTCCACCTTGCTCCATGTCCAACTGCCGGCTGCCTTGCCGGCCTTCGCCTCAGGCCTCAGAGTCGCTGCGGCGGTCGCGCCGATCGGTGCGGTGGTCGGCGAGTGGGTCGGCGCCAGCGCCGGTCTCGGTCACCTTATGCTGCATGCCAGCGGCCGCATGCAGATCGACTTGATGTTCGCCGCCTTACTCGTTCTCGCCGTCATCGCCATCGGCCTCTATGCCTTCGTCAGCTGGCTCGGCAGCCGACTAACACCTTGGCGCAGCGAGCGCGACCGTTAGTTCGTCGCGTTTCCTATCTAGAAAGCACACAAGCGAACGCTGCATTGCCTCTTATTTCGCAGCACAGTAGCTTGGGATGATGGGGAGCAACGAAATCCCCGCGAAGAGGGAGCCCGTGCGACATGGATGTGAATACCATTCTGGTTCATCTCGCCGATGACGAAGAGTGCGAGAGACGCCTGAAGGTCGCCCTTAAGCTCGCTCAAATCCACAATGCACACGTCACCGCATTGTTTATCACCAAACCCTTGGCCATGCCTGCGGCCGTGGCCGGCCGGGCTGCGTCATCCATGTTTCTCGAGTCGGCCTACGAAGCGAGCCGCGCCCGGGCAAGACGTCTGAGCACCGAGTTCAAAGACATGGCGGACCGGGCCTCCGTCGATCACACCTGGATTGTCGAGGACGGCGAGCATCTCGGTCACCTGCGCTACCATGCCCACGTCTCGGACCTCGTTGTGGTCAGCCAGTTCAACCAGCCGCTCCACTTCGAAGACCACTTCAGGGTGCGTCTGGCAGAGGAATTGGTGATGGATATCGGGGCGCCTGTCCTGATCGTGCCACGCAACTTCGACGCCGAGCTTGACCCCAAGCACGTCCTCGTCTGCTGGAAGATGACTTACCAGTCCGTCCGTGCCGTGCGCGGCTCCTTGGCTTTCCTCAAGCGCGCCAAGCTGGTGACCGTGCTGAGTATCGACGAGTCGGAAGAGGGCATGTTGAGCGCCACGGAGGCGGTCGGCTATCTGCAACGCCATGGCGTCACGGCAGACGCCGAGCTGGTGCCGTCAAGCGATCGCTCGGTCGCGGACACACTCATCGAGCAGGCGGAACAGCGCCAGGCGGAAATGATGGTCATGGGAGCCTATGGCCATTCGCGCATGCGCGAGCTGCTGTTCGGCGGTGTCACGCGCGAGATGTTCAAAAAAATGCGCCTGCCGGTGATCATGGCCCACTAAGCAGGGCTCGCCTTGTTTGCCTATAGGAAGAACACGAAGGTCGTCAGCACAAAGAGCGGGAACAGGAAGACAATCGACCAGCCCAAGTAGCCGAAGAAACTGGGCATGGCGACGCCGCGCTCTTCCGCGATCGAGCGCACCATGAAGTTTGGTGCGTTCCCGATATAGGTGTTGGCCCCCATGAACACAGCGCCGGCGGAGATCGCCAGCAACGTATTGCTCCACTCCGTCATGAGAAGCTCGACCTGCGGCCGCCCGCCGGCCGTGTTGAAGAAGACCAGATAGGTCGGGGCGTTGTCGAGAAAGCTGGAAAGGATCCCGGTCGCCCAGAAGTACATGTAGTTGACCGGCTGACCGTCGCTGGAGACCGCGTTGATGATCTCCGCCAGGGCGCCACGCTCGCCGGCCTTGAGGATGGCGATGGCCGGCACGATGGTGATGAAGATACCGGCAAAGAGCTTGGCGACCTCGAGAATGGGAAACCAGCTGAAGCCGTTGCGCCTACGGCTCTCCCGGCTGGTCATGGCGACCGAGACAAACACAAGCGCAATGAGCGCGACGTCGCGCACGAGATTCTGCAAGTCGACGTGGACATGGAAGACTTCGAAGCCGATGCCGGGGCGCCAGACGCCGCTCATCAGCACCGCCCCGATCACGCCGGCCAGAAGCAGAATGTTGAAGCCGCCTTCAATGCCCAGAGGCTCGTCGTCTTCGGCGCTGCTCGGGGCCTCGCTCTGGTCTTCCTTGCGGTAGTAGTAGCTGTCGAAAATGTAGAAGACCACCAACAGAATGCTGGCGACCATCAGCATGGGCGGCAGCATGTTGACCGTTGGCCAGAAGAAATCGACGCCCTTGAGGAAGCCGAGGAAGAGCGGCGGGTCGCCGAGTGGGGTCAGCGAGCCGCCGATATTGGCCACCAAAAAGATGAAAAAGACAACGATATGGACCTTGTGACGGCGCCACTCGTTGGCCCGCAGAACCGGACGGATCAGCAGCATGGCGGCCCCGGTGGTGCCCATCCAGCTGGCGATCACCGTGCCGAACAGCAGAATTCCGGTGTTGACCAGAGGCGTGCCCTGCAAGCGCCCTTTCAGACGCACGCCGCCAGCGATCGTAAACAGCGCCAGCAAGAGGACGATAAAGGGAATGTACTCCAAAAGAGCCACATGCAGCAGCTCGAACAACGCCAGCTCCCAGCCGAACTGAACGGTGAAAGGAGCCAGGAAGGCCAGGGCGCAGATGGCAGAGATCTTACCGAAGTTGTTGTGCCAGAAGCGCGGCGCCAAAAGCGGAAAGAACGCGATAGCGAGCAGGATGGCAGCAAAGGGAATGACCCAGACCAAGCCAAGTTCGGCACCATCCAGATGCGGAACCCCTTCGCCGTGGGCTGCGCCCTCCGCAGCCGCCAGGGCGGGGCTCGCGAGGAGCGCAACCGGAGCGCAGAGCGCCGCACCAAAGACCGCGCTCTGACAATGCACACGAACAGTCAAACGCCCCGTCCTCTCCCTGTTCCAACAACACTGGCTGGTTCTGTGGTTTTGGCAAGTCCCGGCAAGCGGCACAAGCCTGCTTACGTCGAACAAGGCCGCGCCGGATGGCGAACGACTGTTCCGGGCGGGCGTCGAGCGGGTTAGCTTGTTGCCATGTGGTTCTTGCGGCGCACGCTTGTGGTCTTGGTGGTGCTCGGCATTTTGGCGGGTTTGGCCGTCGTTTTGCGCGTGCCTCTGACCAACTGGTCCTTGCAACTTGCCTTGTCGGGCTCGGACCAGGCCATCGCGGCCGAAGTGGCAACGATCTCCCTTGAAGAGCTGGTGCTGCGCGAGCTGACGTTGGGTGAGCCGGGCGCAGAGGTCGTCGTTGCGCAGGAGCTGCGCGTTCGCCACACACTGGGCGGGCTGTTGCGGGGCGAGGTCGACTCCGTGGAGATCGTGGCACCGGTCGTTCGCATCGTGATCGACGACGCGGCCACGCAGGACGCCGGAGAGGCCAACGAAACCGGGCCGGGAGACAGCGGGCCCGAAGCCGCAACACAAGACGCCCTGCCCTGGCCGCTGCCGGTCCTTCCGAGGCGGTTGGCGGTCACCGACGGCCAGCTCATTGTCCAGCGAGGCAACGAAGAGTTTGCTTGGGATTTCACGGCAAATGCGACAGTTGAGGGAGACAGCCCCTGGTCTGCCTCCGTGGAGCTGACGACAGACGGATCTCTCGGCAAAGCGGAAGCCGCTTTTTCGGCAACCCTCGACGACAAGACTGTTCGAGACTTTGAGCTGAAGGCAACTGCGGGACTCTTGCCGCCTGTCAACGGCCTGCTGCCCGACAAAGTTCGGCTTGATCAAACCGGGACGGTCCAAGCGTCCACCAGCCTCAAGAGCGATGCGGCGCTGCCGCTTCGGGCATTGCAACAGGCCTCGCCCCTAGCACGTCTGGCCGCGTTGCCGATGCAGGCGCACCTTGACGTTCGTCTTCGTGGCTTAGCCGTACCGGGCTGGAGCGACCGGAGTGACGGAGAGGTCGGGCTCGACTTCGTGCATGACGGCCAAGCCCTGACCTTGGGCGCCGGCAGCAAAGTGCAGGTCACCGCGCGGCCTTCCGACGAGGTGCCAGCGCCCATCAGCGACGCTCTCGCCCTGCTGGGACTGCCAGAGGAAACCGTGACCATCACGCTTGCGGCGGGGGACAAGGAACACCCGCTGGTGAGACTGCAGCCCGCTGAAGGTGGACCCCTGCGCGTTGAGCTGGCAGTCGCTGCGGACGTCTCGGGCGAGACTCGAAAAGCCTTGACGCTTTCGGCAAGCGGCCACGCACAGGTCGACCCGGAAAGCGAGAACCTGGTCGAGGCGGAGCTTGGTCGCTTGGATATTGCCTGCCTTTGCCGCCACCCGGAAACGAGGACCCCGATCGAGATTTCGGCCGAGACGAGCCTGACCTATAGCGATGGCAAGATCTCCGTCCCCAGCTCCCTTCTTGCAAGTCTGACGGGCGAAGACGGCAGCGACCTGGCCACCCTCGTCGCACAGCCGGAACTCGCCGGGCTCGTCGGCGACAGCCTCGTGCTCCGCCTTACCCAGCAGGAAGCGGGCCTGCCGCTCCTCGCACTGGCGCCCTCCGGCGATGGCGGTCTGGAGGTGGCATGGCAAGCAGACGGGCGTGCCTGGACGACCGGGGCCGTGAGCGGTCTGGTGCTCACCTCCAGCGGCGCGGCGGCGCTGCCCGACGGTGAAACGCCCCCTCGCCTGGAACAGACTGAGGTTACACTGGCGACCAGCCCTTTTTCCTGGGAGAGTCAGGCGATCCGCACGCTTCGCGCCAGTGGCGTACTGCAGGGCCAGCCAGAGGAACTTGCCGCCCGTCTGCATCTCGCGCTCGACGCCGACCGCCTGCAGCTCGACGAAAGGGCGCTAAGCGATGTGACGTTGGACAGCTCATTCTCGGCGCGCGTTAAAGATCAAGCACTGAAACTGGAGTTCACGGCACCAACCCAGCTTGAGTTCGCGGGCGCCGAAGGCCTGCCCATAGAACTCGCGACACCCGTCGTGCTCACGCTTTCAAAGGGTGACGCCACATTGGCGATGACAGATGAGCGCGCCTGGACAGCGACCGTGGAGGGCGCGCTTCCGCCGCTGCGTCTGCGCGCAGCAGAGCGCGACGTTGATCTAGGCGAGACGGAAATCTCCCTATCGATAGCAGGACGTGGTGGCGCTGCATCAGACGGCGAAGGACGCCTCGTCGCCAATAGCTTGTCGCTGAGCGAACCGGCCGTCAGCGCCGCGCGCGCGGCCCTTTCCTTCGAGATAGAAGGAGAGATCATCACGGCGACACTGACGCCGACCCGCGTGACACAGGCCGTCGCGCCCGAGGTGCCGTCTCAACTGACTCTGTCGGGCCAAGGGCGCTTGCGGAACGATCGCGTCACCGGGCAAGCCCGCGCAGCGCTGACGGGAAGCGTGGCCGCCACAGCCGACTTTTCTCACGATCTGGTCAAGGGGCGCGGAGAGGCCGAAGTCGCGGTTCCTGTTGTCACCTTCCTGCCCGGCGGCCTGCAGCCGGCGGCGCTTTCGCCGCTGCTGACGGAGATAAAGGACGCCAGCGGCACGCTCTCGGCGACGGCAAAGCTGGCATGGCAGGATGACGCCGTGTCGGGCTCCGCGGTGGCCGAAGCCACTCAACTCTCGTTGACCTACGGCGAGCTCTTCGTGGATGGGCTGAACAGCGAGATCGCCTTTTCCAGCCTTTTGCCCTTGGCTTCGGACGGCCTGCAGCGCTTCTCGGCCACACGTGCCGGCAGCGGGGAGCTAGACCTGGTGGATATCGAGGGGCGTTTCCTCATCAGCAGCGAAGGACCGGATGCTATCCCCACGCTGCAACTGGAAGAGGCTCAGGGTGGTATCGCCGGAGGCCTGCTGCGGCTGAAGGAGCAGATCGTGCAGCCCGGCACGATCGTGCATCCGGGCCGTGTCGAGGTCGAGGATATCGATCTTGCGCTGCTTTTGGAGCGACTGCAGGTCGATGGCCTGTCAGGCACAGGACGGCTGTCAGGACAGCTGCCCGTGCAGCTGGAGGGCGACACCGTGATTGTCGAGGGTGGTGAGGTCAGCGCCGATGCGCCTGGGCGCATCGCCTATAACTCCCAGACCACGCGTCAGGCGCTCGCCAACGCCGGTGAGCATATGCAGCTCACTCTGGACGCCTTGGAGGACTTCAATTTCACCGATCTGGCCCTGCGCCTCGACAAGCCGGCGAGCGGAGACAGCACGCTGGCCGTCACCTTGGAGGGCGCCAATCCCAATGTGCTCGACAACTACCCCTTCCGCTTCAACATCCGCCTGATCGGCGACCCGGAGCCCTTTATCTCCGCGATCAAGGACGGGACCCGCCTATCCGACGAGATTGTACGCCGGGCGTGGAGACTTTCTCGCTAACCATCGTAAGAGTCATAGCCGGGCTTGCGTTCGGCGCCGGCACACCGGCAAAGTGGTTCGAAGGACAACAACAATGGCGACGGCGAGTGCAGTGACAAGCGGTTGGATCCATCATTGGACGCCGGTGGCTTTGGCGGCCGCGCTTCTTGCCGCCGCTGGCTGCACGCCCACCGTCAAGGTCGAGGCGCCGCAGGAGCCCATCACCATAAACCTCAACATCAAGCTCGATGCCGACGTGCGCGTGCGCCTGGAAGAGCAGGCGCGCGAAGACATCGAAGAGAACGAAGACATCTTCTAATCGCCGTTTGGCAGCCCCGCAGCCGCCCAGGCTTGCGCCCAAATTCGCAAGATCGTAGGACAAGAGCGACCATGCCTATGCGACGACGAGATCTCTTGGCACGCCTTACCGGGCTCATGTGCGCCCTGCCGCTCGCAGCTTTGCCAAGTGTGGCTCACGCACAGTCGGCCGAGGATCTGCGTCGCTCGGGTCAGGCCGGAGAGCGCTTCGACGGCTACATGGAAGTCCGCGAAAGCTCAGTCGCCGGCGTCGTGGCCCAGATCAATGCTCAGCGCCGCGAGGTCTATCAGAGGCGCGCCCAGGAGCAAGGCGTCTCGGTCGACCAGGTCGGCCGCGTCTTCGCCCAAGAGATCATTCGTAAGGCTGCGACCGGCACCTGGATCCGTGACGCCGGCGGCAACTGGACGCAGAAATAGAGCCTCACCCGTCATCTGAGAGAGCCGCCTTGGCCGACCAAGCCCTTCCGTCCTCCGCCGACGACACCATGGCGCTCTTGAGCCGCGGCAGCTACGTGCCCGAGCGTAGTCTGGCGACAGTGCTCTACCTCGCGCTCAAGCTCGGCCGGCCGCTTTTCCTGGAGGGCGAGGCCGGCGTCGGCAAGACCGAGATCGCCAAGGTCCTGGCTGACACTCTCGGCCGCCGCCTCCTACGCCTGCAGTGCTACGAGGGGCTGGACATCGCCTCCGCCGTCTACGAGTGGAACTATCCACGCCAGATGGTCGAAATCCGGCTGGCCGAGGCCAGCGGCGACCGAGACCGGGACATGCTGGCCAAGGACATCTTCGATGAGTCCTTCCTGATCGAGCGTCCCATCCTGCAGGCACTCATGCCGCAGGACGGCGGCGCGCCGGTGCTCCTGATCGACGAGCTGGACCGCACCGACGAGCCCTTCGAGGCCTTCCTGCTGGAAGTCCTCTCCGACTTCCAGGTCTCCATCCCCGAGCTGGGCACGGTGAAGGCGCCGGAGCGGCCCATCGTCATCATCACTTCGAACCGCACGCGCGAAATCCACGACGCCCTGAAACGCCGCTGCTTCTACCACTGGCTCGACTATCCGGATGCCGCGCGCGAGTACCAGATCCTGCGTGTCAAAGCGCCCGGCGCGCCCGAAGCCCTCTCTCGAGAGATCGTCACTTTCGTGCAGGAGCTGCGCAAAGGCGACCTCTTCAAGCTGCCCGGGATCGCCGAGACCATCGACTGGGCCGATGCCCTGACCCAGCTCGACAAGGTCGCCCTCGACCCTCAGACGGTCGACGATACCCTCGGCGTGCTCCTCAAATACCAGGACGACATCGCCAAGATCGAAGGCAGCGAGTCGGCGCGCCTGCTCGACGAGGTCAAGCGCCAGATGGCAGCGCAAGTTTAGCCCTCAGACCAAAGCAGCTAGCTCAATCTACGCTTACGCCTTGTAATTGTATTCTCTAGAAACTTGAACTATAAATCGGCTCACTGGGGTCACGAGGGCATCCACGATGCGATCACTTCTTGGTGCGTTGGCGGCGCTTTGCATTGCTTCGGCGAGCTACGCCGAACCAGTTCTACCCGACAACTTCATCAACTCCGCATTTTGCCCTGGTTCGAGCTCCAGCACTGGCGGCTTCAAGTCACCCAACAGCTGTTCTGAGAACGGAGGCAACGTCCAAGTAAGTGGGACCTACACCACCCTTGAGATGCGAGGCGAGACGGACAGCAGCGCTCCGCAAAACGATCGAAACTCGGGGATACCTGCCGCTGGCCCAGTATGGTCGGCAAGGGACAGCATATTGGCAATGCCGCTGGATAGCTCGCTTCTCGGTCAGTCCGGCACGATAGCTTTCACATTCGACTTCAACGGTCACATTTCACCGAGCCCATCCGATACGCCCTTTACCGAACCATCCTGGACGTTCGAAGTAGCTCAGCTCACTAGGTCTGGCTCGAACTCTACCTTAAGCAGACAACTGCTTCTTGATACTGATTTTGAGTTGTTTGACGAATCTGGCAACAGCCTAGGTTCGCCAAGGCTCCTCCCTGGTGGCCTCGTAAGCGTTCGTAACAGAAGCGGACAAGCGGCAGACTTTGCCGGAACAGTGAGCGGTGAGTTCGATATCGTCTTCGGCGAATATCTGACCTACGAGCTGCGGTCCGACTTGCGATTGTTTGGACCCAATCAACTTGCGGAGGTCTTTCCCAGTTCCGGGCTGAGCGAGTTCCGGGTTCTAGATGAATCTGGTAGATTGATCGAAGCGATTCTCACGTCGGATTCAGGCACCGATTACAACCCCTTCGTCGCTCCCGTTCCCGTACCTGCGGCCCTGCCGCTCTTCGCTTCGGCCATCGCGGTCTTCGGATGGCTCGGCTGGCGCCGGCGGCGCGCCGCCGCCTAGCAGCGACAAGCGTGACGCCGAGAGAACGGCGCACCAGACCCGAGACGACCTAAGATTCTCGCCTTGCCGCCCGGCAGCGGCGGCCTTGCGAGGATCCCGGCCATGCACGATCAGGTTCCCGAGGACGTCGTCGATCTCGACAGATTTCCGCTGCACGACCCTGACAAGCCAATCTACAAAGAGCTGCTCGCCTTCTGCCGTGAGGAATTGGCCGAGGACGGTTGCTGCTCCATCGAGAGCTTCCTGAGGCCCGAGGCCGTCGCCCGCATCGCCGCCCAGGCCGCCGCGCTTGCGCCGCAGGCCCACCGGACCAGCAGCTGGCACAATCCCTACTTTGCAGCTGAAGATCCGAGTCTGCCTGACGGCCACCCGCGCCGGTGCTTTCAGGAGCGGACCAACGGCTTCGTCTGCACCGACCTCATCCCCGAGAGCTCAGATCTCTGGGCGCTCTATGGCTGGCGCGCCATGACCGGCTTCCTGGAAGAGGCCTTCGGCATCGCGCCGCTGCACCGCTACGCCGACCCCCTCGCCTCCATGCCCTTTAATGTCATGCGGCCCGGCGACCAGTTCCCCTGGCACTTCGACACCAACGAGTTCACCGTGACCTTGATGATCCAGGCGCCGGAAGGCGGCGGCCTCTTTGAGTATGCGCCGGACATCCGCAGCACCGAAGATGAATGCTACGAGGCCGTCGCCGAGGTGCTCTCTGGCGACCGGACGCGTGTACGGACCTTGGAGCTTCATCCCGGCGACATGCAGCTCTTCAAGGGCCGCTTCACCCTGCATCGGGTGACGGAGGTGACCGGCAATCACGATCGCTATGTCGCCATTCCCTCCTGGGCGCGGCAACCCGGCATGGTCGGCAGCCTGGCCCGGACCCAAGAGATCTACGGCCGGGTTCTGCCGATCCATCACGAACAGGCCGGTGTGCGCGCAGACGCTTTGGTGGACTAGCGGCTCCCCCTGTTTGCTCAACAACCCGGCTATGGCTTGCGTCCTCTCTCGGGCGCGCCAAAATCAACGGCATGGTTCAGTCCTCGCCCTTTGCCGAAGCCACCCGCCTGCCGGAAAACCTGCGCAGCGACCACGAAGACGGCGGCCGCCTGGCGGAGAACATCATGTTCTTCGCCCGCACCCTGCGTGCTGCCGGCCTGCCGGTCGGGCCCGGCAAGGCGCTCAGGGCGTTGGAAGCCGTGCAGGCGCTCGGCCTGCGCAGCCGGCAGGACTTCTACTGGGCGCTGCACTGCGTCTTCGTCAATCGGCGCGACCAGCGCGAGGTCTTCGATCAGGCTTTTCACGTTTTCTGGCGCAATCCGCAGTTCCTGGACCGGATGCGCAATCTCTTCCTGCCGGATATCTCGCCCGAGGCGCTGAAGCAGAGCCCCGATGCCAAGGAGATCAACCGGCGCGTCGCCGAAGCCTTAGCGCCGCAGCAGCCGGGCGGCGGCCGCGGACAGGAGAAGGCCGAGGAGCGCATCGAGATCGATGCGGTGATGAGCTGGTCGGACAAGGAGGTCCTGCGCGCGCAGGACTTCGAGAAGATGAGCACGGCCGAAGTCGAGGCCGCCAAGCGCGCGATTGCCGCCATGCGTCTTCCCATCATGGCCTTGCCGACCCGGCGCTTCCGCCCGTCCGAGCGCGGCAGCCGCACGGACCTGCGCGGCACGCTCCGTGCCGCCATGCGGAGCGGCAGCGACACCATCCCCTTGAAGCGCAAGGAGCCCAAGCGCCGCCACCCGCCGCTGGTGGTGCTCTGCGACATCTCCGGTTCCATGAGCCGCTATTCGCGGCTCTTCCTGCACTTCCTGCACGCCATCACCAACGACCGCGACCGGGTGCACTCCTTTCTGTTCGGCACGCGCCTTACGAACATCACTCGGCATCTGCGCCACAAGGACGTGGACCTGGCGCTCGACAAGATCGGCGGTGCGGTGACCGACTGGTCGGGCGGCACGCGCATCACTCCTAGCCTTGCCGAGTTCAACAAGGTCTGGTCGCGGCGTGTGCTGGCCCAGGGGGCCGTGGTGCTGTTGATCACCGACGGGCTGGAGCGCGACGGAGCCGAAACGCTTTCGGTGGAGATGGAGCGCCTGCACAAGTCCTGTCGGCGACTCATCTGGCTCAACCCCTTGCTGCGCTACGAGGGCTATCAGCCCAAATCCCGCGGCGCCAAGGCCATCCTGCCCCACGTCGACGACTTCCGCCCCATCCACAATCTCGACTCCCTGGCCGAGCTGACGGCCGTCTTGAGCCACGCGCCACAGCGGAGGCAGGAAGGCGTCAGCGACTGGCTCGACCATGCGGACTTGGAAAGGACAGAGGCATGACTGAGGCCCCGCCCGAAACCAACATCTACCCTTCCAGCGAGGATGTTCTGACCCAGGCCCTGGCTTGGCGTGAGGCAGGCCGCAAGGTCGCGCTCGCCACCGTTGTGCAGACCTGGGGCTCCTCCCCGCGACCGGTCGGCAGCCAGCTCGCCGTCGATCAGGACGGTAAAATGCTGGGGTCGGTCTCCGGCGGCTGCATCGAGGGTGCCGTGGTGCATGAGGCGCTGGAGGCCATGGAGAGCGGCAAGACAACGCTGCTCGAGTTCGGCGTCAGCGACGAGAATGCCTGGGAGGCCGGTCTGGCCTGCGGCGGCAACGTCAAGGTCTTCGTCGAGAAGCTCGACTGATGAGGCGCGCCCTTCTGCAACGCCTCCTGGAAGCCAAAGCTGCCAAGACACCGGCCGCGGTCGTGACGGATCTGACGTCGGGCGCTCAGGCCCTTCTGGCCGGCGAAGACTGGCAAGGCGATCTGGAGCTGACCGCCGCCCAGCGCCAAGAGGCGCGCGAGGCCTTGGCTATCGACCGCAGCGGCTTGCTGATGGGCGAAGAGCTCTTCGTGCAGGTTCATCTGCCGCCCCTTCGCCTGATCGTCGTGGGCGCCGTGCATATCTCGCAAGCCCTGGTGCCCATGGCCCAGCTCTGCGGCTACGACACGGTCGTCGTCGACCCGCGCCGCGCCTGGGCGACTGAAGAGCGCTTTCCGGGGATCACCCTGCTGCGGGATTGGCCTGACGATGCGCTGGAGACCTTGCGACTGGACCTGCGCACCGCCGTGGTGACCCTGACGCACGATCCAAAACTCGACGACCCGGCCTTGCTCGCAGCCTTGGCAAGCGAGGTCTTCTACATCGGCGCGCTCGGCTCCAAGCGAACCCACGCCAAGCGCTGGGAGCGGCTGTCGGCGGAGGGGGTCAGCGCCGAGGCTTTCGCGCGCATTCACGGACCCGCCGGCCTGGATATCGGCGCCAAGAGCCCGGCGGAAATTGCCGTCTCGGTCGTCGCGCAAATGACCGAAGCGCTCCGCAATGGCCCGCCCCTTCCTGCCGCCATCAAGGCCGCCTAGAGAGCGTCGCAGGCTCTGGCTGATTCGCGACATCGCTTCGCTGGCACGCAAGACAAACCACCGGGCGCCCAACAGGCTCATCGGCTGACACTCATCTCTTGCCGAGGCGCGCCATGAGATCAGCCTTTCCGACGTCCGGGACCTCATCCCTGGGGCAACCGCCGAGGGCGCTGCCACCCAGCGCTTATCTCGACCAGGAGGTCTACGAAAGAGAGATCGAGCAGCTGTTTCACCGCAGCTGGGTGCTGGTGGGCCATGTCACCGAACTGGAGAAACCGGGCGACTACTTCACCTGCGAGATCGCCGGACAGTCGATCTTCGTCATCATGACCCGGGAGGAAGGCCTTAAGGCCTTCTACAATGTCTGCCAGCACCGCGCCCATGAGCTGCTCAAGGACTCAGGCTCGGTACGCGCCATCGTCTGCCCCTACCACGCCTGGACCTACAATCTCGATGGCCGGCTACGTAAAGCGCCGAACCAGCAGCAGGTCCCCGGCTTCGATGCCAGCCGCATCTGCCTCACCGGCGTGCGGCTCGAAAGCCTCTGCGGCTTCCTCTTCGTCAATCTGGACGAGTCCGCGCCGCCCGTCGCCGAGGCCTATGGCGAGCTGGAAGCACAGTTCCGTGCCTACGTGCCGGAGGGTGAACGCCTACGCCGGCTGCGGCGGGTCAGCTTGGTCGAAAACTGCAATTGGAAGGTCTCGGTCGAGAACTACAGCGAGTGCTACCACTGCCAGGTCGCGCATCCCGCCTTTACCCGCGGCGTGGTCGCGGCGAAGTCCTACCGTATCGAGCCGCAAGAGTACTGCCTGCGTCACCGAGCCGACGCAGCGCCGGCAGAGAAGGCCTGGTACGAACACAAGAGCCCGGGTGAGGCAGAAGGCTATTCCTCCTGGTATCTCTGGCCGCTCTCTTCCATCCAGGTTTACCCGGGGGGCGTGGTCAATCTTTACCGCTGGATACCCGACGGCACCGGCCGCACCCGCATCCTGCGCGACTGGTACTTCATGGACGGCGAAGCCAGCGACGACCAGCTCGCCGCCGCCGATCAGGACCTTGAGACCACCGTCGCGGAGGACGTGCGTATCGTCGAGTCGGTGCAGCGCGGCCTGGCCAGCAAGGGTTACCGGCCGGGGCCGCTGATGGTCGACCCCGCCGGCGGCGTCAACAGCGAGCACTCGCTGGTTGCCCTGCAGATCTGGTGGCACGAAGCCATGGGCCGGCCCTAGCGCACCCGCCTGCTCGCTTGATCCGCCGGCCTGCGGAACCGATCTTCTATCGATACGCGAACTACAAGGACTAGGCGGAACAGCATGCTGTTCGGACCCACGCCGCTCGGTGAGGCCGAGGGCGCCATCTTGGCCCATAGCGTTAAGCAAGGGCGCATCGCCTTCAAGAAAGGTCGAATCCTCTCGGCCGAGGATGTCGAGCGCCTCCAGGACGCCGGCGTCCCGGAGGTCATCGCGGCTCGCCTGGAAGATGGCGATGTCCACGAGGACGAGGCTGCGACGCAGCTGGCCGAAGCAGCGCTCGGCTCCGGCGCCACTCTGACGGCCGCCTTTACCGGACGCTGCAATCTGGTTGCGGATGGTGCGGGCCTGTTGGTCATCGACCGCGAAGTGCTGGACGCGGTAAATGCCGTGGATGAGGCGGTGACCATTGCCAGCCTTGCGCCCTACGAGCCTGTCGGCCCGCGCCAGCTCCTGGCCACGGTGAAGATCATCCCCTTTGCCGTGCGGCAGGATAGCCTAACCCGTTGCCTGGAAATCCTGAGGGCAGCCCGGCCGCTGGTGTGCGTCGCCCCCTTTGCGGAAAAGCACGTAGCTCTCATTCAGACCACTCTGCCCGGACTCAAGCCGAGCATCCTGGACAAGACCAGGGAGGCCGCCGCAGCGCGGCTCCAAGGCCTGGGCTGCGCCCTGGCGGGCGAAACGCGGGTCTCGCACGAGACCGGCGCCGTCGGCGAAGCCGTTGAGCAGGCCCTGTCTCAGGGCGCCGACATGGTGCTGATCTCCGGTGCGTCGGCCATCGTCGATCGGCGCGACATCGTGCCGGCCGGTATCGAGGCTGCCGGCGGCACGATCGATCACTTCGGCATGCCCGTCGACCCAGGCAACCTGCTGCTGCTCGCCCGCAAGGGAGAAACGCCCATTCTTGGCCTACCCGGCTGCGCCCGCTCTCCAAAGCTGAACGGCTTCGACTGGGTGCTGCAACGGCTGATCGCTGGCCTCGATGTGACGCGGCAGGACGTCATGCAGATGGGCGCTGGCGGCCTCTTGAAGGAGATCGGTGGACGCCCACTGCCTCGGGATGAAGCCGTAACCGCAGCCGCACTTCCGCGGGCGCCGCGCATCGGCGCGGTGGTCTTGGCTGCCGGCCAGTCGCGCCGCATGGGCGAAGCCAACAAGCTTCTGCTCGAAGTAGACGGAAAGCCGATGCTGCGCTGGGCGGTCGAGGCTGTCTCATCCTCGCAAGCCGGCCCTTGCGTTGTGGTCACTGGCCACGACCGGGACGCTGTCGAAGCGGCGTTGTCCGGCACCGAGGTAGCTTACGCCCACAATCCGGACTTCGCCTTGGGGCTCAGCACTTCGCTGCGCGCCGGTCTGGCCAAGCTGCCATCGGATTTGGACGGTGCCCTGGTTGTGCTGGGGGATATGCCACGGGTGGCTGCCAAGGTGATCGACCAGTTGATTGCCGCCTTCAATCCGATCGAGGGTCGGGCCATCTGCATACCGACCTGGCAAGGCGAGCGCGGCAACCCGGTTCTGCTGGCTCGACGCTTTTTCGATGAGATCGGCGACGTGACCGGCGACATCGGCGCGCGCCGTATCGTCAAGGGCTATCCGGAGCTGGTGGCCGAGGTACCGGTGGCGAGCGACGCCGTGCTGATCGATGTGGATACGCCGGCCCGTTATGCAGAGCTGAAATCGGCGTCGTAGTCGAAAAAAGACTGCGGCGCCCTAGCCCGCCGCAGCCCCATAACCCCAAGACTAACTATGCGGTTGCACCGGACCGCGACTGCAACTTCCGCCAGCCGAAGACCGCGGCGATAGCGGAGAGGAACAGCCATGCCGCCGCCGGCAAAGGAACCGGCGAGGTGACGGCCGTGCCGATGACAGTGCCGTCGAGAATCGGGGCACCGAGAAGGCCCGTGATCGCCGCAGCGGCCGTGGCACTGACCGCGACGTCCAACGCCCCCGGCACGCTGCCGGAGGGAGCCAACTCGAACAAAGGCAGCGGACCGCCACCGATGGGCAGACCGTTCAGGGTAACAACACCAGAGATGTTGGGCGCGTTGGTATCAATCAGGAAGTTCTCGAGAGAGAGAACGAAATCAACGCCACCCAGGTTGCGGGTCAGCGAGAGGCCGGACCCGTCATGCTCAATCAGCCCCGTGTCGAAGCTGCCGCCGGTAATCGGAAAGGTGATGTCCGGCAGAGTGAGATCCGCCGTGCCGACGGCGGCCGGCGTGATGGAGTTGTCGGTAACGAAGTCGACAAGGGTCTGATTGAAAGTGACGACGGTTGTGCCGCCAGTAATGGCCGCTGCCTTGGCCGTTCCGGCCGAGATGGCAAGGGCCAAACTGACGACAGCAAAAGCAAGCAATCTTCGCATTGTTCGCCTCCTTGGCTGTTCACACTTTGGGTTAAAGCAGCCAAGGCCGTGCCTCCCTGCTCAGGCGACGGCACGGCCCGCTGCGGTGTGATCCTGCGCCCAGTGCACTAGGGCAGGATGACCTCGTCGATGACGTGAATGACACCGTTGGTGGCGCGCACGTCGGCCTGGATGACCGAGGCGCCGTCCACGGTGACGCCGTTGGTGCCGTCGATGTCCACGCTCTCGCCTTCCACGGTCGCGACCTGCAGCTGCTTGCCGGCCAAGTCGGCGGCATAGGTCTCGCCGGGGACCACGTGGTAGGTCAGGATGGAAACGAGCTGGTCCTTATTCTCCGGCTTCAGCAGGTTCTCGACGGTGCCGGCCGGGAGCTTGGCGAAAGCTTCGTCGGTTGGTGCGAAAACGGTGAAAGGCCCGGGACCCTTCAGGGTATCGACCAGACCGGCCGTCTGCACCGCCGTGACCAGCGTGTTGAAGGAGCCCGCCGCCACTGCGGTATCAACAATATCCATTTGGGCCGCCGGAGCTGACTCGTTCCGCGAGGCGCACCCAGCCACCGCGGCGACGACGAGAGCGATTAACAAAGTCTTCACGTACATGGATTAGACCTCCTTGAAAGACGTGGGAAATTTTCCCACGTTTGCGTGAGACGATATGGCACGGTATGCAAAAAGGTCAACTACAGCTGTGTGACTTTTTCCCACGCGCACTAGTTTTTGCTCAATGACAAGGTCGACAGAGAGCAATGAAGGGGAAGCCTGGATCGGGGCCGCCAGACGGATTCTGCGGCCGCTGGTGAAGGCGTTGATCGCGCGCGGGATTACCGCGCCGAGCCTCTATGCGATCCTCAAAGAGCTCTATGTGGAGGTTGCCGAACGCGACTTCCGCTTGGACGAAGAGCCGGTAACAGACAGCCGCGTCAGCGTCCTGACTGGAGTCCACCGCAAAGACGTCCGGCAGCTGCGCGGACGTAACGACGTGGGTGACGGCGTCCCTGGCCGGAGAATCACGTTGATCGCCACGGTGATCGGCCGCTGGCTGGCCAGCCCGGAGACGACCGATGCAGAGGGTCGGCCGCTACCTCTGCCGCGACAGGCCGACGAAGGCGCGTCATTCGATCGCCTCGTAGCCTCGATATCCCGCGACGTCAGGCCCCGGACCATCCTCGACGAATTGCTCCACCGCCGGCTGGTGTCGCTGGACGAGGGTGAGCAGCGCGTGACGCTGCAGGCGGAGGCCTATCTGGACCAGAACGGCAGCGACGACCGGCTGCACTTTTTCACCGAGAACCTGGGCGACCACGTAGCGGCTGCGACGGACAATGTGCTGGCAGAGGGCAAGCCGCCGTTCTTTGAGAGAGCTGTGTTTTACAACAACCTGTCCGGTAAATCGGTGGACGAGATCGAGGCCAAAGCACGCACCCTCGGCGGCGAAGCCTTGTCTGAGCTCAACCGGGTCGGCTACAGCCAACAGTCGCAGGATGCCGGCAAGGAAGGAGCCCATCAGAGGTTCCGCTTCGGCATCTACTTCTACCGCGTGGATGAGCGGCCGCCGGAAGAGGACTGAGGACGGGAAGGGAAAATGGCGAAAGGCATGCAACGACGGACAGTCCTCTTGGGGCTCGGCCTCACGGCACTCGCGACCTGCGGCCACAGAATGGCGCTGGCCCAGTCTGCTGAAGGTGAACAACGCCCGGTCGAAGGCGGCGTCGGGGGCACCGGCATCATTGGCACCCTGCAGAACCGCGACGGCTTGCTGATCAACGGCCTGAGAGTCGCGGCAAGCGCCGGCACTACCCTGACCGATGCATTCGGCCGCCGCGAAGTCGCCGAGCTGGGAACTGGCCATTCGCTGGCCATGGTTGCCCTTGAGGCCGACGGCGGACTGAGCGCTCAGACCATCAGCCTATTCCAACCCCTCGTCGGCCCGGTCGAGGCTGTCGCGCAGGATCGTCAGCGCTTCAGCTGCCTGGGCGTGGAGGTGGTTGTAGAGCCCAATGCACCGCTCCTGACCGGGAACGGACGCCCGTTCCGCCTGCGGCAGGGTCAGCGTATCGCCGTCTCCGGCGCATGGCGAAGCCCAACGCAGATCAGCGCCTCGCGTATCGATCTCGTGGAGGACAGCGGCCCCATGGTGCTGGCTGGCGTCGTTCACGATGGCGCGGACGGCAGGCAGCGTCTGGGAACCATGCGGCTGATACTGCCCAGCGCCACGCCCCGCCCACCTGCGGGTAGCTTCGTCACAGCAATCGGTCAGCGCTCCGGTCCGCTCTTCATTACCGAGCAGCTCCAGCCGGGCCGCTTCCCGGGCGCAACCACGCCGCTCGTGCGTTTGTCCGTCGAAGGCTACTTGGAAGCGACCAGTGCGGCGCCTGGCTTCACCATCGCCGGACTCGGCCACAGCTTCGACGAAGCCGCACGCGTGGCACCCTTGGCAGGCGAATTGGCACTGTTCGTCGGGCCCTATGACGGCGACTTCCGCGTCGAGTTCGGCTTGCCTTTGCCGGAAGATGTCACTGCGCGCGGCACCTTGCTCGCCAGCCTACCGGATGCCTTTGCACCGGAAGGAGCCGTCTCAACCCGTTAGATGCCCAACTCTGCCGCCGCTCGAGCGGCGGTCAGGCGCGGCTTGCCATCTTGCGGAAGATGAAAACGCTGCAAAGCGCTGTGAGGAACAACCAAGCCGCCGGCGGCAGAGGTACGGCCTGCGGCGCCGTCAAGCTCGCGATGTTCGCGCCTGAGAGATCGTCAATGCCGAGGAACGTGGACATGATGCCAGCGAGGTCGGCAGAGACCAACAAGTCCAGCTCGCCTTGAGTTTGGCCACCGACCAGCTCGAAAAGCGTCAAAGGCGTGCTCGGCGGAACCAGCCCGTTGACGTCGAGATCGCCCATGATGTTCAGGGCTAAGGTATCGATCACTAGGTTCTGCAGGTTGACGCTTAGGTTCAGCGGCCCACCGCTAATGCCGAAGCCAGACCCCTCGTGCTCTACAGCAACCTGTTCCAAAGTACCGAGCACCGTCACACCGGTCACCGGCAGCGTAAGGACAGGCACGCTGAGATCCGCCGTGCCAAGCGGCGTTACGGACAGTTCGTTGTCGTCGACAAAGTCGAGAAAAAAGTCGTTGAACGTAATCGCAGTAGGCGAAGGAATAACCGCCTCGGCCCGCGCGTCCTTGCTCGCAAGGCCGAGCGAGAGACTCGCCAACAGCAAGATAGAGACAAAAAAGACAGCCCTCATGGACGCGATCCCTCCGCTGCCGGTCGCGGCCCTGCTTCTAAGCAATACCGGTAAAATTTGAGCTAAAGCCCGCCGTCCCCCGGCCATCACCCCAGACATCCCACGTCGCTTTCCCGCCGAAAGCATTATCGACTCGCAACTGTAAATTTATATGCTTAAATTCTTAAGTAAACTTTTCGTTATGATGCAGCCTAGTCGCTGGCGGGCAGAACTGGGGTGCTGGCTCTCACCAGGCCCCGCAACGCCGCTTGGACCTCCTCGATGTCCAGCAACTCGATATGGCCGGCGCCCTCCATCGACAGAAGGCGCGCACGCGGGCCGGCCGCTTCGGCCAGCGCGACCCCCATGTCGTAGGGCACCACACGGTCGGCAGTGCCGTGGAGGATAAGGATCTCCGTGTCGACGTCGGCGATGCGCGAAAGGCTGTCGAATCGATCCAAAGTCAGCAGTGTGGCGGGCAACCACCAGAAGCGACGCTGCGCCACGGCAGGAACCGACGTGTAGGGGGCCTCGAGGACCAGCGCGCGCGGTGGCGTTCCCTGTGCGGTCAGCTCAGCTGCCATCTTGGTGGCAACGCCGCTCCCCAAGGACTCACCGTAAAGCACGATGCGACTTGGCGGGACCCCAGCGTCGGCAAGCCAGCCTAGGACTGAGCGAGCGTCGGCGTAGAGGCCCTTCTCGTCGGGACTACCGGGATTGCCCCCAAAACCGCGATACTCGGTCAGCAAAATGCCGGCGCCGCTGCCGTCCAGGAAGGCAAACTTGCCGGGGCGGTGGCTGACATTGCCGGCGTTGCCATGAAAGACGAGGAAGACTGGCGCGTCGGGGCTTTCCGGCGGGGCCCAAAGGTGGCGCAGCCGAAGGCCGTCTGCCGTCTCGGTGTCGATGACCTGGTAGCCCGGCTCCGGCGGAATGGCGAGCGTGAAGTCGCGCCGATCCGGCTGGTAGATCATCTGCCGCTGCATGAAAAACAGCCCGACCATGATGACCGCATAGGTCACGAGGGCGAAGATCAGCAGAGACCAGATCATTTTCAACGACGCCTTCATGACCGCTTTGCGAGTGCGCAGCGAAGCGAGGTGTATCGCCAGCAGTTTGCCTTTGACCCTGCTTCAGCCGACCTGCAAACTTGCGCCCGTTTACTGATTGTTTTGCCAAGAAAGAAGAGAGGGAGGGAAGCATGGACGTTCGCGCTGCGGTCGCCAACAAAGCTGGCGCGCCGCTCGAAATCGAAACGGTTCAGCTCGAGGGACCGAAAGCGGGCGAAGTGCTGGTCGAGGTCAAGGCAACCGGCATTTGCCACACGGACGCTTTCACGCTGAGCGGCGAGGACCCGGAAGGCCTCTTCCCCACCATCCTGGGGCACGAAGGCGCCGGCGTGGTCGTCGAGACTGGGCCGGGCGTGACGTCCGTCGAAGTCGGCGATCATGTCATTCCGCTCTATACGCCCGAATGCCGAGAGTGCGAGTACTGCCTCAATCCCAAGACCAATCTCTGCCAAGCCATCCGCTCGACGCAGGGCCAAGGCGTGATGCCGGACGGCACCAGCCGGTTCTCCCGCAAAGGCGAGAAGCTTTATCACTACATGGGCTGCTCGACCTTCGCCAACTATACCGTGCTGCCTGAGATCGCCCTGGCCAAGGTGCGTAAGGACGCCCCCTTCGACAAGATCTGCTACATCGGTTGCGGCGTGACCACCGGCATTGGCGCGGTGGTCAACACGGCAAAGGTTGAGCCGGGCAGCAGCGTCGTCGTCTTCGGGCTCGGCGGCATCGGTCTCAACGTTATCCAGGGCGCCCGCATGGTGGGCGCGACGCAGATCGTCGGTGTCGACCTCAACCCGGATAAGAAGATTATGGCCGAGAAATTCGGCATGACGGACTTCGTCAACCCGAAGGAGATTGATGGCGACGTGGTCGCACATCTGGTCGAGGTGACCGGCGGGGGTGCCGACTATTCCTTCGAATGCATCGGCAACGTGCACACCATGCGCCAAGCGCTTGAGTGCGCTCATAAGGGCTGGGGCGAGTCGATCATCATCGGCGTCGCCGGCGCCGGGCAGGAAATCTCGACCCGGCCGTTCCAGCTCGTCACAGGCCGCAGTTGGCGCGGGACCGCCTTCGGCGGAGCCCGGGGTCGCACCGACGTGCCGCAGATCGTGGAGTGGTACATGGACGGCAAGATCGAGATCGACCCCATGATCACCCACACCATGCCGCTGGAGCAGATCAACGATGCCTTCGACCTGATGCACGAAGGCAAGAGCATCCGCAGCGTGGTCGTCTACTAGGCGCCGCTGCGACGCGCCGCACGCAACGAGAGGGGCGCTCTTATTCAGAGCGCCCCTTCTGCTTGAGAGGGATGCGCCATGAAAACAGCCCTGATCACCGGCGCCGGCACGGGTATCGGCCGGGCCTCGGCTCTCGCCCTCGCGGAGGCTGGCTATCGCGTGATTGTCTGCGGCCGCCGTGCGGACCCGTTGGAGGCGCTAGCCACTGGGATCGGTGACGGGGCCTTGCCCGTGACCCTCGATATCACCGACCCAGCATCGGTTGAGAGCCTTTTCGAGCGCCTGCCGGAGGACTGGCAAACGATCGATCTGCTGGTCAACAATGCCGGCCACGACATCGGGGGTCGTCGCCCCTTCCACGAAGGCGATGTCGGGCAGTGGGCCGCCATCATCGAGACCAACGTCATCGGCCTCATGCGTCTGACCCATGCGGTGGTGCCGCAGATGATCGCGCGCGGCAGCGGCGACATCGTCAACCTGGGCTCCATCGCCGGCATCACCGCCTACGCCAAAGGCGCGCCCTACAACGCCAGCAAGTTCGCCGTGCACGGCTTCAGCCAAGCGCTTCGCTTGGACTATCTAGATGCCGGAGTCCGTGTTTTGGAGATTCTGCCCGGCGTGGTACGCACCGACTTCGCCGAGACTCGCTGGGGCGACCGCGAGATCGGACAGTCCTTCTACGATTCTTACGATGAATGTCTGCAGCCAGAAGACATCGCTCGAACGGTGGTGTTCGCCGTTACCCAGCCGCGGCATGTCAGCTTGACCCAGATTGTCGTCATGCCATCCTCCCATCCTTAAGCCCGACAGGAACGAAGCCCTCCATGACCGACATCACCGCGCTCGAGCCCGTCAGCGCCAACCGCTCCTTCGACGGCGTGCAGACCGTCTTCAGTCACCATTCCGAGGCCTGCAATGGAACCATGCGGGTCTCCATCTACCGCCCGCAGCGGGAGATCGACGGAGAGATGGTGCCGGTGGTCGTTTGGCTGTCGGGCCTGACCTGCACCGAGGAGAACTTCACCGTCAAAGCAGGCGCCCAACGAGTGGCCAACGAGCTCGGCCTTCTGGTTGTCGCCCCGGACACTTCGCCGCGCGGTCAAGGCTTCCCTGGCGAGGACGAGAGCTACGACTTCGGCAGCGGTGCCGGCTTCTATCTCGATGCAACCCAGGCACCCTGGTCTGCGGCCTACCGCATGTACAGCTACGTGACCAAAGAGATTCCTGCGATCATCGAGGCGCGTTTTCATGGCGACCTGGCTCGTATGGGCATCATGGGCCATTCCATGGGCGGCCACGGCGCACTGACCATCCATCTCAAGAACCAAGATCTCTTCAAGAGCTGCTCGGCCTTCGCCCCAATCGTCGCGCCGACCCAGGTGCCATGGGGTCAGAAGGCCTTCCGCGGCTATCTCGGCAACGACGAGGCGACTTGGCAGGACTACGACGCCTGCGTGCTGGTCCGCAAAACTCCGTCAAAGGCCGGTCTGCTGGTCGACCAAGGCAGCGACGACAACTTCCTGCAAGAGCAGTTGCGGCCCGGGCTCTTCGAAACCGCCTGCAAGGACGTCGGCCAAGCCCTGACCCTGCGCATGCAAGAGGGCTACGACCACAGCTATTTCTTTATCGCCAGCTTCATCGAAGACCACCTGCGCCACCATCACGCTGCGCTGGTCGGATAGGGAAACCCAGACACCATGGCCCTCGCTGAGACCATAGGCGACAGCGAGCGCAAGCTCGGTAAGGAGGAGCGGGCGGCGCTTCGCAGCCTATTGGTCACGAGCGATCGCGCCGGGCTTTTGCACCTCCTCCCCCATCTGGCCCTGATCGTCACGGGCACACTGCTGATAGCCGTGGCGGATGGCACAGTCTGGCTGTGGCCAGCCATGTTGTTCCAGGGCATCGTCCTGATTTTTCTCTTCGCTCCGCTGCACGAGTCGATCCACGGTACCGCCTTCAAGTCCCGCCGGCTCAACCAGGCCGTGGCACGGGTGGCCGGCTTCCTTCTGCTGCTGCCGGCCGACTACTTCCGCCTCTTCCATTTCGCCCATCACCGCTACACCCAAGACCCTGAGCGCGACCCGGAGCTCATCACACCCAAGCCGAAGACGCTGGGCCAATGGGCCTGGCACATCAGCGGCGCGACCTACTGGCTCGGAAACGGCAAGGCTCTCGTCCAGCATGCCCTGGGACGGGTCGACGCGGCTTTCATTCCCGATGCCCAGAAAACTGCCATCGTAAGGGAAGCCCGCTGGCACTTGCTCGCCTATGCAGTGCTGGCCATTGGTTCGATCGCAGTCGGCAGCGATGCACTGCTGATCTACTGGGTCCTTCCCGTGCTGCTGGGGCAGCCTTTCCTACGGCTCTATCTCCTCGCCGAGCACACCCTCTGCCCGCAGGTGCCGGACATGTACGCCAACACCCGCACCACCTACACCAACCCTCTCCTGCGCTTTCTCTGCTGGAACATGTGCTTCCACGTGGAGCACCACGCCTACCCCGGCCTGCCGTTTCACGCTTTGCCGAAAGCGCACGACGTCCTGAAGCCGCGGCTCAAGGTGACCGCCCCCGGCTACCTCGCCGTCACCGGCCAGATCCTGAAAGCGGTCAGAGGATAACCGCACCCACCGCGGCTCCGACCAGCACGATGGCCCAGGCCGGCCAGCGCACCACGAAGAGCAGTGCGGCGAGGCCGAGGAAGACGGCGAACTGCAGCGACGTGGTGACGGCGCTGGTCCAGAGCGGATCATAGAGCACCGCGAGCAGCAGCCCGACCACGGCGGCGTTGACGCCAGCCAAGGCGGCGCGCACCTGGCTCCGCCCCTTGAGCCAGTCCCAAATGGGCAAGGCACCGAAGAGCAGCAGCGCACCGGGGAGGAAAATGGCGACCAGGGCGATGAGGCCGCCGAGAAGCCCCCAGGGCGTGCCGCCCGGCGAAACCTCCTGTGCCGTGCCCAGGAAAGTCGAGAAGGCGAAGAGCGGCCCGGGCAAGGCCTGAGCCAAGCCGTAGCCGGCGATGAAGGTGTCGCGCTCCATGACTTCCCGGCCGACGCTCTCAGCCTCCAGGAAGGGCAGCACCACGTGACCGCCGCCGAAGACCAGGGCGCCGGAGCGATAGAAGGAGGAGAAGAGGCCGAAGGCACCTTCGCCGGAAAAGGCGAAGGCGGCGAGCAGCAGCGCGGCGAAGGCGACGAGGCAGGCCAAGGCGACTTTCGGCAAGACGAAGCCCTTCGCCTCGCCCTCGTCCGATTTGGCCGCATCGGCCTCGCGCAGGAAGAGCCAACCGGCCAAGGCGCCGAGCAGGATGGCACCGATCTGCCCCGCGAAGCCGGGGATGAGCAGTGAAAAGGCCGCCGCGGACAAGGCCATCACGGCCCGCAGACCGCTCGGCGCCAGGTTGCGCGCCATCTGCCAGACCGCCTGGGTGACCACGGCGACGGCGACCAGCTTGACGCCGATCAGCCAGCCACCGCCGGCACCGACCAGCGGCAGGCCGACGGCGGCGAAGTACATGAGAAGCGCCGAGGGAAAGGTGAAGCCGACCCAGGCCGCCAACGCCCCCCACCAGCCGGCGCGCCGGTGGCCGAGCGCCATGCCGACCTGGCTCGACGCCGGTCCGGGCAGGAACTGGCAGAGCGCCACGAGGCCGGCATAGTCACCTTCGCTCAGCCAACCGCGGCGCTCGACGAACTCCTTGCGGAAGTAGCCCAAGTGGGCGACCGGCCCGCCGAAGGACACGCAGCCCTGCTGCAGGAAAGCGAGAAAGACCTCCCGCGCGCTCCCATTGCTTCCGCCACTCACGACCTCGAGCACTCCCCTCTTTGCAGCAAAGCCTTCAGCTATAAAGGCTCTCCGTGAAATGTATTTGAAGGCGCTCCAGGTCCGGCCCCATCAAGCGCGACTCTGTCAGCGGTGGAAAATGGCGGTCGATCTCGGCCGAGAAATCCTTGAGACGCGGCGGCGCCTCCCGCCCGGTGATGCGCAAGGCCTGGTTGGCGACCACAGCCAAGAGCGCCAGCGCCGAGTCCAGGCTGCGCCCGGCCTCGCCTTCCTTGCGCCAGGCGAAGAAGGTCGGCACGGCCACGTCGTTCTGGCCAAAGCCGCCGCCCTCGGCGCCGGGCAGAAAGGTCCGCTGCGCCGCATAGCGCGCCTGCTCGGCATAGGCCACCGTCGAAAAGGCGGTGCAGCCGATGTAGACCCCGGCGTCTTCGACCAGGTTGTGCGGTAGGCGCGAGATGTTGCCGTCCAAGAGCTTCGTGACCTGCCGCTCGCAGAGCAGAGCAAGATCCGCGCTGGCAGCCGCGAGATCGTCGAGCAAGGGATAAGCCTTGGCATTGTGGTAGCCGCCGTTGGAGAGCACCCGGCCAAATGGTTCGTCCGGGTTGGCTTCATCGGGTGGAATGTAGACGGGGTTGTCTGAGACCGCGCGCAAGGAGATCTCTGCCGTCGCCTCTACCTGCTCGGCAACGCGGAAGGCATATCCGAGCGTGCGCGGCACATTCCGCCAGGAGACCGGCGCCTGGTAATAGCGCCGCCCTTCCGTCGGCGCGCCCTCCAGGTAGGCGCGCAGGCTCTGCAACACATGCGCCTCGAAGGGATCCTCCCAGAGGCTATCGAGCGCCGGGTCAATGTGGGCCAAAGGCGCCATCAGTGCTTCCCACGCCAAAGCGAAGACCTTGAGTGCCAGCTCATAGCGCCTGCGGGCGGAAAAGGCGCCGTCGACCAGCAGCGCTGTGCCAAAAGGGCTGCCGTTGACCAGGGCGAGACCGTCCTTCTCGGCCAGAGGCGTGTCATGCATCAGCGGTGCGTAGAGATGCGCCAAGGGCTGGATCTCGCCGGGGGAGCCGTTGCCGAGCGCCGGGACCTGAGGCAACTCGGACCAAGACAGCATCTCCGCCGCCTTGATCGCCACGTGAGGCGAGATGGCCGCGTGTCCTTCCACGTAGTTGGTCAGGCGGGCGAGAGCCGCGGCGCGCACCACGCGTTCCGGCAAAGGCTCGCCGAAGGAAGTCGCCGGGGCATGATGGCCTCGCGACCCTTGGGCCAAACGCTCCTCCGGCGTCAGACGTTTGTGCGCTTGATGGCCGAAGCCGGTGGTGACGCCATAGATCACCACCTCCGGGTCGTCGAGCAGGCGCATGAAGCTCTCGCGGCAGCGGGTCATGCGTGCGACGGCGGCCTCGCCGAAGACCACCCCCTCTCCCTCGAGTGCTACGCGACGCGCCACATCCAAGGTGAAATCGGCGCGGCTATTCAGCTCCAGCGTCATGCCTGGCGTCTCCCTTAGCTGTTATCGAAGGTTGGGCAGACTGTGCCCAAATGCACCTTCGCGTCACCGCCGGCTTGTCATACTTCGGGAGCTTTGGGAACAATCGATCCTGCATAGTGGCTAACACACGAAACGCCAGAGAATGACCAAGAGACAAACACGCACGGCCCTCTGCCTGCTCGCCCTGTTGGCGACGCTGTCCGGCTGCTCCCTGTTCGGTGACGAAGACGGCGTCGTCAGCGACTCCGGCCTCTACGGCGCCATCGCCTACTCCAACCAGACAGGACGCTGGAGCATGGCGACCGAGCGCCCCGACCCGGAGACGGCCCGGCGCGATGCCGTCAAGGCCTGCGCCGAACAAGACTGTGTCCAGGTGCTCGCCTTCGGGCCCGGCCACTGTGGCGGCATCGCCCCCGGCGAGATCGGACGCCCGGGGCTCAGTATCGCCCGCAAGCCGGACCGGGCCGAGCAGGCCGCCATTGAGTTCTGCATCGACCAAGGCGGCGGTGACTGCGAGGAGGTCGTGGTCGCCTGCAACCCTTAGCGCGGCGGCGAAAACGGCTTTTCAAGGGCCTAAAACGTTAATATCCCCAAGTTTTCGCGCCGTATCCTTCAAGCTGACGTCGTAGCGATTGACAGGCGACGTCGCCGGTTGGTGTAACCCAAGGACTGCTGATGGATTGATGCTGAGAGGGGGGCCTCAGATGGTGCAGTTTCGCTCTGTTTTCCGTGACGTTAAGGCGTTGTGTAGTGCGGCGATTTTCGCTGCGGCCGCGTTTGGCTTCGCCGGCACGGCGTCGGCCACGCCGACCTTCGACACCTTTGGCCCGCTGCCGCAGGCAACCTTCGGAGGCTCGGGCATTCCCAATGATGCCGTGGCGCAGTCGAGCTTCGATGGAACCGGTATTCTGGCGTTGAGCGCGACGGAGCGCTTCGCCAATCCGCCCGTCGGGGACAACGGGGCCGGAACCTACAGCGCGGAGCCAGGCTCCAACTTCGGCGGCCCGGGCAATCCCAGCAGCACCGAAGGCGCTCTCTGGAACTTCAACTTCTACATCGAGGCGCCCACAGGGCAGACCTTGGAGAACTTTATCTTCACCTTGAAGTACGATTTCGATCCCGGCCTCAACACCCCGGAATCCGAGCTTGGGACAATCGAAATCGTCTTCGTTACCGACAGCGTGCTTCAGGGCAGCCAGAACAATCTCTTCGGCTTTCTTGCCGGAAACCCGGCCGTTCCCGGTGTCACGCCGCCGAGTTTCGGACCCTTCGATCCCGACGTGCCCGGCCAGTACAGCTACATCCTGACTGCCTCGGTGCTTGACGGTACCGAGCTGGGCCGCGTTGCCATCGACGTGAACGTTGGTCTACCCGAGCCAGCGACCCTGGCGCTCTTCGGCCTTGGCCTCGCCGGCCTCGCCTTCGCTCGGCGGAGACGCCAGCACACCTAACGGCTTACAGCCCTTCTCACGCGCAACAAACGGCGGCCTTTCGGCCGCCGTTTCGTTTTGCCGAGGCGCTCTACTCTGCCGCCGGGGTGACCGGCTCGGGCACGCGGCCGAAGCGCAGGTTGAAGGCCAGGAGCGCGAAAGTGGCGGCGACACCGGCAATGTTGATGGTCAGGTCCCCCGGCCAGAGGCAGGCGACACCGGCAGCCAATGCCAGGATCCGAATAGGCCATGCCAGCGGCCGCTCCATGCAGCCCTGCATGCCTGCCGCCAGCGCATAAATGCCGATTACCCCGAAGGCGAAGACCTGAAAGGCCGCCGCCCAATCGCCCGAGAGAATCGGCGTGTAGGCGAAGAGCACCGGCACGATGTAGAGGCCCTTGGCCAGCTTCCAGCTCTGCACGCCGGTCGACATCGGTGGCGACTTCGCGATGGCCGCGGCGGTGAAGGCCGCCAGGCAGACGGGTGGCGTGACGTTCGAGTCCTGGCTGAGCCAGAAGATGATCATGTGGGCCGAGAGCAAGGCCGCCATGGCTGCTTCCGGCGGCACCACCAGGTCACGCAAGGGGGCAGCGACCTCCAAGGGCAGGCTGCCGACCAGAGCCTGAGCCTGCTCGTATGGTACGGGCCCAGCGAGCATGGTGATCGCCTCGGGCGCACCGAGCATAAGCACCGCCTTGGCCGTATCCGGCAAGGTGCCGGCGGCGATGGCTTCGATCACCACGAAATCCTGGATCATGCCGGCGAGCGCCGGGGCCGACAGCGTGGCCAGCACGATGTAGGCGGCCGTCACCGGCAGCCCCATGCCGAGCACCAGAGAGGCCAGTGCAATTAGCACGATGGCAATCAGCAGCACGCCGTTTGCCCAGTCGGCAATCATCAGGCTGAAGGTGTTGCCCACCCCGGCCGTGGCGATGACGTTGACGATCAGCCCGACCGAGCACAGCAGCACGGCGGACGTCACCATGTTGCGCGCGCCCATGTCCAAGGCCTTCAGGACACTGCGCAGGCCCATGGGGCGCTTGGTCAGCCAGCTTGAGGCGATCACCGTCAGGATGCCGATGACGGCGGCATAGGTTGGCGTGAAGCCGGAAACCAGGAGGGCAATCAGCACGGTGATGGGAATGATGAAGCTGGCCCCACCGTCGCGCAGCGCAGCGCCGAGGGTGCGCCCTTCGTTGGCCATGGGCTGCAAATTGAGGCGCCGGGCTTCGATGCGCACGAAGAAGGCGACCGAGAGGAAGTAGAGCAGCGCCGGTAGTGCGGCGACGACGACGATATGCTCGTAGGAGATCTGGGTGAAGCTCGCCATGACGAAGGCGCCGGCGCCCATGATCGGCGGCATGAGCTGTCCGCCGGTGGACGAGGCGGACTCCACCCCGGCGGCAAACTTCGGCTGGAAGCCGGCGCGTTTCATCAGCGGGATGGTGATGACGCCGGTCGAGGCCGTGTTGGCGATGGCCGAGCCAGAGATGGTCCCGGTTAGGCCAGAAGCCACGACGGCAACTAAGCCCGGCCCTCCGACCAAGCGCCCGGCGATGGCCCGCGAGAGGTCGATGACGAACTCGCCCGCGCCGGAGTGGATGAGAAAAGCGCCGAAGATGATGAAAAGGAAGACGTAGGTCGAGGAGATGCGCGCGATGGTGCCGAACAACGCTTCGTCGCCGTAGATCGAGCGGAACAGCATCGTCTCCCACGACAGGCCCGGGAAGGAGAAGACACCGTCAATCCAGCTACCCCAAGCCACCACGTAGGTCAGCGAGAGCACGATGAGGATGGGAATAACCAGTCCAGCGGCGCGCCGCGTCAGCTCGATGGCACCGAGGATGACGACGCAGCTGGCGATCCAATCGAAGGTATTGAGACGCACGCCGCGCTCGTAGATCGGATTGAGCGCGAAGGCGAGGTACGTCGCCGCCAAGGCCGTGGCCAGACCGATGGTCAGATCAATGGCGAAGCCCAGCCGGCTGGTCGCCGACCAGCGGCGCCGCGCCATAGGAAAGATCAGGGCGCAGAGCAGCGAAAAGCTGGCGAAGTGGAAGATGTTGCGATCAATCTCCGACAGCCAGGGAAAGATCGCCAGGAAGAGATGAACCAGCGAGACGAAGATGGCGAAGGCGCTGACAGCCAACCCCATG
Source organism: Rhodospirillales bacterium (assembly GCA_965247175.1). GTDB lineage: Bacteria > Pseudomonadota > Alphaproteobacteria > Kiloniellales > DSM-21159 > JANQMX01. The sequence goes on along the minus strand of OZ252006.1, from coordinate 4,489,919 downwards.
CCGCGGCCAAAGCTGCGCTTGACCAGATCTTCGCTGTCGTCAGAAGTCTGCGCCGACATGCCTGCCCCCTATCTCCGGTATGGCCGGGTCAGCGTAAGGGGCACTGAAAAGGCAGGAGGGCGGCCGGCCAAGATTCGGCCGGACCGCCCCTCACCGGCCCCCCGGTAAAACGAACTGAGCCAGATTAGCCTTGCGGCTTCAAGCGGTCGGGGACCTCGACGCCAACTTCCTCGTAGTAGCGGATGGCACCGGGATGAAGCGGCAGAGGAATACCGGCAATGGCATTCTCGATCGCCATGGCCTTGGTCGCCGGATGGATGGCCTGCAGGAAGGGCAGGTTCTCATAGACCGTCTTGGTGATCAGATAGACGTGCTCTTCCGGCACATCCGAGCGCACGGCCAGGAAGTTCGGCTGGGCGATGGTGTTGATGTCCGCGCCCTGACCCGGATAGGTGCCGGCCGGGATCACGTAGCGGGTCCAAAGCTCCTTGCCGCCGTCGGCCTTGGCCAGCTCCTCGTCGGTGAAGTCGAGCATTTTGACGTCATCGCCCATGGTGGCGAAGAGCTGGCTGACCGCGCCGGTCGGCACGCCGGCCGGGGTGCTGATGCCCTTGACCTGGCGGTTCTGCAGCGCCTCAGCGGAGGGGCCGTAGCCGGCATGGACCAAGGTGTAGTCGTTGTCGATGTCGATGCCGAAGCCCGAGAGAATGGTGGCGTTGGAGCCAATGGTGCCGGAGTTCTGGCGGCCCAGCGCCATGCTCTCGCCTTTGAGCGCGACGAAGTCGGAGACGGTGCCACTCGATGCATCATCGCTGGCGACGATGAACTGCTCCACGTTCGGCCAGAGCATGGTGATCGCGCGGAGGTCCTTCTGCGGGCCGTCCTTCTCGACCGGACCGGTTCCGGTGGCGGCGTAGTAGCCGAAGAGGCCCTGGAGGATGGCGAACTGAGCCTCGTCCTCACGCAGCAGGCGCACGTTCTCGCCCGAGCCGGCGGAGTTGATGGCCGACATGCCGATCTTCTGCTTAGGCTGCAACTTGACCTTGACCAGGGTCGAAAGCGCCACGCCCACCGGATAGTAGGTGCCGCCGGTCGAGGCGGTCGAGAGGATGTACTCGGCTTCCTCGGCCTTCGCCTGCAGCGTGCCCAAGCTGAGTGCGGCAATGCTGGCCGCTGCCAGCAACTTCACGGAAATCTTCTTCACGAGGTTCTCCTCCACTGTTCGAAACACCGCAGTGCCGCATTCTGACGGCGGCCCCTCGGCTAGCGCTGCCGGCGCTACCGGCTTTTAGTGTACCTGTGGCGACTTTTACAACGCCCAAGCACAAAGCAAATGGCGCAGCCTTGCCCAATTTCAAGATCGTTCTGGCAAAATACCCACGCGGAACGTGCAAATAAGAGAGATTGGTGAGACGTACGCCTGTATCTTCCGCTTTCTGTTCGCGTCAGGCGCGTTCGTCGCCGTAGTAGAGCATCACCGTGTGGCGTGCCTCGGCGAAGAACAGCCAGCGCTCGATCAGAACGCCAAGCAGCTGGCTGAGAGCTGCAATCAGCAGCAAGGCGGCGGCGAAGCCATCTGGAATGACCAGAGCGATCAGCAGCGCCGCCAGCGGCAGTGCAAGGCCGAAGAGCAACGCCATCCGTCGTAGCTTGCTCGCGTGCTTCCTGGCGACACGGAACCCCATCTCGCGGGTCAGGTAGTTCTCTTCGATATGCGGCCGCTCCAGGAGCCGCACCTTGCCGAGATGGCCAAGACCCGTCGCGCTCTCGATCGTCGAGGCCGAGTGCTCCTGCCCAGCACGGCGCCACCACAGCGCCTTGGCGCCCCAAGCACAGAGCAGTACGAGCATGGCGAGCGTCAGCAAGCCCCTCCAGCTATGGCCTGCATGGCCCATGGCCACATCCATGGCGGCGAGGCCGCTGGCCAGCAACAGGCCGCCGGCAAGGGCGAACAGCAAGTAGACGATAACGGTGAGGCCGCTCGCCCATTGCTGCACGGTCTTGAGCGAGGCGTAGATCATGGCGGTGCAATAGACCGTCGCCAGAGCGCCGGCCGCTGCCAACCAGCCGACTGGCTGCCAGTCGGCGGCGAAGAAGAGAGAACCCAAAGCGGCGAGGCCAAGTGGCAGGAACGTGATGACGGCCATCACACCCTCACGGGACAGCCAGCTGGAGCGCCACTGGGTGAAAGCCCACAAGGCTCGCTCAGGATGGCCGAGATGAAAGGTGGAGCTGACAAGGCCTGCGGCGATCAGCAAGAGCGCGATGACATAGCCGACTTGGCCACCGAGCGACGCCCCGCTGAGCAGCCCAACCCCGAGCACCATGGCGAGGCCGTAGCCCATGCCGGAAAGCGCAGTGAAAGCAATGACAGAGAAAGCCGGGTGCATGGCGCAGCGTCAGCCCATCCGTTCCAAGGCCTGGTCGAGCCAGCGGAAGAACCCAGTGGCATCGGCTGTGCTCTCGCGTTCCGTTGCGCTGCTTCTCCCACAGGATGACGACTCGGCGGGACGCTCACGCGGCGGCAGGTACTTATTGACCGGTTTGGTGCCCTGCTCCGGCATTAGATCGAAACCGCCGCGGGCCAGAACCATCAGGCTGACCTCCGATCCGGGGTCGGCGAGATCGCCGAAGTGCCGGGCATTGGCCGGGCAGCTCCGCACGCAGGCCGGAACGCGATCCTCCTCGGGGATGTTGTCGTTGTAGATGCGGTCAACGCAAAGGGTGCACTTCTTCATCACGCCTTCGGCGATGTCCATCTCCCGTGCGCCATAGGGGCAAGCCCAGGCGCAGAGGCCACAGCCGATGCAACGGTCTTCGTTGACCAGGACGATGCCGTCCTCGCTGCGCTTGTAAGACGCCCCGGTCGGGCAGACCGTTACGCAAGGGGCATCGTCGCAGTGCAGGCAAGACTTGGGGAAATGCACGACACGCGCGCTCGCTCCTTGCCCCGCCTCGTAGCTGTGCACGCGGTTCAGCCAGGAACCGGATACATGATCCCCGTAGGGGTCCTGGTCGGAGAGAGCCGCGCCATAGCCCCCCGTGTTCCATTCCTTGCAGCTCACCACGCAGGCATGGCAGCCGACGCAGATGTCGAGATCGATGACGAGGCCGAGCTTCTTGTCGGTCTGTTGCGGCAAGCTGGTCATGCGCCCGTTTCCTCGTCCCACTCCTGCCCGTAACGCAACTCGCGCGGCGGCACCGGCATCCCAGCGAAGCGTTCTTGTGCGGGCACCTGGGGCTCGCTCACCGCGGCTTCGTCGGCCGGAGCCCTTTCGATGCGGACGCGCAGATCGTACCAGGCCGCCTGGCCGGTGATCGGGTCGGAGTTGGACCAGCGCAGGCCGTCCCCCTTGGGCGGCAGAAGCTCGTGGATCAGGTGATTGAGCAAAAAGCCCTTCTTGGCTTCCGGTGCCGTCGGCGAGAGCTCCCAAGCGCCGGCCCGCTTGCCGATGGCATTCCAGGTCCAGACCGTCCTGTCGTTGACCGCCTCCATGCGCGCAGCCGGCACTTTGATGCGGCCGTGGTGGGAGGAGACCCAGACCCAGTCGCCGGGCTCCAGACCAAGCTCATCGTAAAGCGCGCCTGGAACGAAAAGCGGATTGCTCGAGTGGATCTGCCTGAGCCAGGCATTCTGCGAGCCCCAGGAGTGGTACATGGCCATGGGCCGCTGGGTGATCGCGTGGAGGGGATAGTCGTCGTCCTCCAGGCGCGCCTGCTCGAAAGGAGCGTACCAGCTCGGCAGCGGCGTGAAGCAATCGGCAATGCGCTCGCGCAGGTGCTCCGGCGGCTGCGGCTCTGCCTTGCCCTCGGCCGCCAGGCGGAACTTCTGCAAGGTCTCCAAATAGAGCTGAAAGACCATGGGCTGGGAGGCGTTGTAGAAGCCCATGCGCACGGCGAAGTCCTGATAGGCCGCGTTGGCGAACTTGAAGTAGAGCGCCTCCTCGGGGATCTCACCGGTCCAGAAGCCACCGTTGTCGATGTAGCGCTGCAGTTGATCGGGATTGGGCGCGCCCGTGCCCCAATCCTTGCCGTCCTCGCCCCGCCAGCCGGCCAAGGGGCCAACGCCGGGCTTGCGCTCATGCCGAACCATGTAGTCGGCGTAGTCGCGGTACCGTGGGCTGCCATCCGCCTCGACGAAGCCGGGTAGGCCGAGTCGCCCGCCGAGATCGATCAACACGGATTGGAAGCCGCGCACGTCGCGGTCCGGCTCAACCACCGGCCAGCGAATGGAGTCGGCGACGGCGTCAGGCTCACAGATCGGCCGATCGAGCAGAGAGATGCAGTCGTGGCGCTCGAGGTATGTGGTGTCGGGTAGGACCAGATCGCTGTAGGCCACCATCTCCGAGGCATAGGCGTCCGCATAGATGATCTTGGGGATGCGGTACTCGCCGGTCTCCGGGTCCTTCGCCTCCAGCATCTCCATGACGCCGCGGCTGTTCATGCTGGAGTTCCAGGCCATGTTGGCCATGTACATGAAGAGCACGTCGACTGGATAAGGATCGCCAGCGTGAGCGTTGGAGATCACCATGTGCATCAGCCCATGGGCCGAAAACGGCGCCTCCCAGGAATAGGCCTTATCGATGCGGATAGGCTGCCCCGCCTCGTCGACCAGCAGGTCTTCAGGCCCGAGCGGGTAGCCGAGCGGTGCACCGGTCAGCGGTTGGTTTGGCGCGACCTCGCCGAGCTTTCCGGCCGGGCGCGGATGCACCGCCGGCGGCTTCGGGTAGGGCGGCTTATAGCGGAAGCCACCCGGGCAATCGACGCTGCCCAGCAGGATCTGCAGAACGTGAATGGCGCGGCAGGTCTGGAAGCCGTTGGAATGGGCTGAAATGCCACGCATCGCGTGCATGGAGACAGGGCGGCCGATAAAGCGCTCGTGTCGCTCGCCCTTCCAGTCGACCCAAGGCTGCTCGATGGTGATCTCTTCTTCGAAAGCGACGCGGGCCAGCTCCTCGGCGAGAGCGACAATGCGCTCGGCCGAAATGCCGGTTTCCTCGGCCACCCGCTCCGGCGCATAGCGCTCATCGAGGTAGGCTTCGGCCATCAACTCGAAGACCGGACGCGCCTTTCGCCCGTCAGGCAGCGTGACCGTGCCGTGCAAGCTCGGCTTCACACCCTTCGCATCGAACGCCACCAGAGCGCCGCTCTCACGGTCCTGCACCAGTGCCTTGCCTTCGGCATCGCGGGCGAAGAGCCCATCGTCTTCCAGCACCAGCCAGGGCACGTTGGTGTAGCGGATGAGGTAGTCGAGATCGACCTTGCGGTTGCGCAGCAGCTCATGGATGAGCGAGAGCACCAAGAGGCCATCCGTGCCCGGACGCACCCCGAGCCACTGGTCGGCGATCGCCGAATAGCCCGTCCGCACCGGATTGACGGAGACGATCTTGGCGCCGCGTGCCTTGAGCCGCGAGAGGCCCATCTTGATCGGGTTTGAGTCGTGGTCCTCCGCGACGCCGAACACCACGAAGAGCTTTGTGCGCTCCCAGTCCGGGGAGCCGAACTCCCAGAAGGCACCGCCCATGGTGTAGATGCCGGCAGCCGCCATGTTGACCGAGCAGAAGCCACCGTGGGCGGCGAAGTTAGGGGTGCCGAACTGTTGCGCCCACCAGCCGGTCAAAGCTTGCGATTGGTCGCGCCCGGTGAAAAACGCCAGCTTCTTGGGGTCGCTGGCACGGACGGGTTTGAGCCATTCGGTGGCGAGGCTCAACGCCTCCTCCCACTCGATCTCTTTGAACTCACCCTTGCCGCGCTCGCCAACCCGGAGCAGAGGCTTCCGAAGGCGTGACGGCGCGTAGTGCTGCATGATACCGGCAGAACCCTTCGCGCAAAGCACGCCCTTATTGACCGGGTGGTCGCGGTTGCCCTCGATGTAGCGGACCTTGCCGTCGCGCAGGTGGACATTGATGCCGCAGCGGCAGGCGCACATGTAGCAGGTTGTTCGGCGGATCTCGTCGGACACCTTCGGCGAGAGATCGAGCGCGGGTTGAGCCCGCCCCTGTCGCACAGCCGTCACTGTTTCCTCCCGCGCGGTTCTTGGCGCAGCGCTACCGCCGCGCATGCAGCATCGTTATTCCTCGGCTTGCCCCGGGCCCTTGAGGGCAGGTCCAACTGGGACAGGCAGGAGCCCGGTCGAAGACGGGCGCGTTCACCTCCACGCCCCGAAAACGGCCCGCATATTCGCCGATGACTCGCGGGAAAACAATGCCATGGTGGGGCATAACAGCAGCCAATACGCCGCAGGGTACCAACCAACAAGCCTTGCACACGGTCCGTTTTCCGGGACTTGTGATGCCACAGGCAATCTTCGGTAAAGACTGCCCCGGCAAACTGCCGACGCAACCAGCCAAGCGGTAACCGATGACCGAGTCCGTCCAGCCAACCGCACCCGCGCTGCTCGACCTGATTCCGGTGACGGCCGATTGCGTCTTGGCGCTAGACAACGAGAGCGCCGCTTTGGCGGCCGCTTGGCAGGAGCGCTGCCCGAACGGCCGATGGATCGCGATCGCCGCGACCGAGGTCTCGACGGACGGAGGCCTCGAGGCGCGACTGGATGGTGCTCGGCCCGATTGCCTGCTGCTCGACGGCCTGCTGGACCGTACTGCCGAGCCGGCCGCGCTTCTGGAACGGGCCGTGCGGCACCTGCGGGACGGCGCAGCCGTCATCGCAACCTTCGCCAACGCTGGTCACTGGTCGATGATCGGCGGGCTGCTTCAGGACCGCTGGAACGATGCTGAAGCGGCGTTGCCCGGACCGGAACGACAGCGGTTCTTCACCCTAAGACGCGCTCGCAGTCTGCTGACCGAGGCCGGACTGCAGCCCACCAAGGTGGTACGTCTTCCCGATCAGGATGCGGAAACGCCGCAGCGCAATGGCCTTCTCGCCGCCGCCGACGGAGCCGCTGGGCCGCTCGGGATTGACGCGGAAGCGCTACGGGAGCGGTTGGTCACCGCTGGATACGCAGTCGTTGCCGTCAAAGGCTCGTCGAGCCCGCCCCTCTATGTCCACCAGCTGGTCATGGTGCCGCGTTTCATGAGCGTGCGCACCGAGCAGCCCATGACGGCGCTCAACAGTCTGCCTGACGTTTCCACCACCAGCAGCATCAAGACCCTGACGCTGCCGAAGCTGCCCGAGAACTGCGACAAGGTCCTGATCATCCAGCGGCAGATCGTGCTCCATCCCGAGGGCTGGACCGAACAGATCAAAGCGCTTTCGAAGCAGGGCTGGACCCTCGTTGCCGAGTGGGACGATCATCCCGACTTGCTGCCCGCCGCAATCAAAGCCAAGTGGGATTTGAACCCCTGGCTGCCGATGCGCTGCGTACATGCTGTGCAGACGTCGACACCGCTGCTTGCCGAGGCCTTCAAGGCCTACAACTCGAACGTCGCTGTCTTTGAAAACGCGCTCTTCGCACTGCCGGCGCTGCCGCAAAAATCAGAGCGGCATCTGCGCATCATCTTCGCCGCCCTCAACCGCGAAGACGTCAATCCCTGGCTGGCACCGCTGCTCAATCGCGTGATGCGGGACTACCCGCGAACCCAGATCGCTATCGTTCACAACCGCAAGCTCTACGACGCCCTGGACGTAGCCGAGGACCGCAAGAGCTTTCGAGAACAGCTCTCATATCCGAGCTATCTCAGGGCCATCGGCGGTGCCCATGTCGCCCTCTTGCCTTTAGCGGGCAACGAGGCCGAACGCTACAAGAGCGACGTCAAGTTCATCGAGTGCGCCAGCCGCGGCACAGTCTGCATCGCCTCCCCGCTGCTCTACGAAGACCGCATCCTCGATGGAGAGCGCGGCCTTATCGCGCGCGAGCCTGAATCCTGGGAAGCGGCCCTGCGTCGCTTGATCGAGGATGCCCCAGCGCGCGAAGCTATGGCCGCGGCGGCCTACGCTTACTGCCGCGAGGAGCGGATGCTGGCGACACAGACCAAGGCCCGCCTTGCTTGGTATCGCGAGCTGTGCAGCCGTCAAGGGAGCCTGCACGAAGAGCTGATGCGGCGGCTGGCCGGCTAGGATGCGCAGTCGACGCAGCGCGCCGCCGTGAGATCGACCTCCAGGCGCTTTTTCGGGATGTCCTCGCCGCAGACCACGCAGTAGCCGTACTCGCCCTCGTCCAGCCGTTTCAAGGCTGCATCGATCTGGGCCTGGCGCTGACGGCGGCGCCCCTCCACGGCCTGCGCCATAGCCTGAACCTGCATCGCATCCATGCGCGAAAGGCGTCCGACGCTCTGTTGGTCGAGCTCTACAGGGCGACGTTCCTCGGCCGTCGCATTGCTGAGATCGCCGAGGCTGTCTCGCTCGGCCTCCAGCGCCGCGCGCACGTCCGCGAGATCGAGGTCGCTTCGTTCGCTCATGGCCTTCCTCCAACGCGCCAGCGTAGCAGATCATCGTCGCTTTCGGAAAAGCGCCGTCCTGCCCTGCATTGCTTCGGCAGTGCCGAGACCGATATGACGGTGCGAGCAGATCAGAGGGAGTGATAAAGGATGCAGTTTGAACGCTTGGGCCGCAGCGGTCTTACGGTCTCGCGCCTCTGTCTGGGCACAATGATGTTCGGGGGCCGCACCGATGAAGCGGAATCGCTTCGGATCATCGGCGATGCGCGCGACAGGGGCGTCAACTTCATCGACACCGCGGACGTCTACAACGAGGGTGAATCGGAGCGCGTCGTCGGCCGCGCCTTGGCGCAGGACCGGGACGGCTGGGTCCTGGCAAGCAAGCTTGGCAATGCCATGGGCAAGTCGCCCAACATGCGGGGCCTAGGCCGCAAGTGGATGATGGAAGCTTGCGAGGCCAGCTTGCAGCGCCTGGCGACCGACTACCTCGACATCTACTACCTGCACAAAGAAGACCTCTCTACGCCGCTGGAGGAGACGGCGCAGGCCATGGGCCAACTCTTGGCGGACGGTAAAGTACGCTACTTCGGCGTCAGCAACTTCCGGGCCTGGCGGGTGGCTGAGCTCTGCCGCCTGTGCGACTCGCTCGGCATTCCTCGCCCGGTCGTCAGCCAACCCTACTACAACGCCATGAACCGCATGCCGGAGGTCGAGCATCTCCCGGCCTGCGATCACTACGGCCTGGGCGTCGTTCCCTACAGCCCCCTCGCCCGCGGTGTGCTGACAGGTAAGTACGCGCCGGGCGAAACCCCTCCCGCCGATACGCGCGCCGGCGCTCAGGACAAGCGCATCATGCAAACCGAGTGGCGCGAGGAGTCGCTGATCATTGCCCAGACCATGCGCCAACATGCCGAAACCCGTGGCATCACCCCCGGGCAGTTCGCCTTAGCCTGGGTGCTCAACAACCGACTTGTGACAGCCGCCATCGCCGGACCACGCACGTTCGAGCAGTGGCGCGACTATCTCGCCGGCCTGGACTATGCCTTCACCCCTGACGACGAAGCCCTGGTCGACTCACTGGTTACCACGGGTCATCCTTCGACGCCGGGCTACAATGACCCGGCCTATCCGCTTGAGGGCCGCATCCCGCGCTCGGGATTGCATACAAAACAGTCCTAACGAGCAACCACAGCCAACTCTCCCCGACAGCGTGCGCAACACGCAACCCTCGATAAACACACACAAATCTTCAACAGTTGAGTTGCTTGCAGGTCAATTCTGCGAAGCAATCATGACAATGGGCTTGAGAAGCCTTGCCATTTCAACGATTATCCTCGGGATCACAGGCAGTTAGCGCGATACGCGCCCCAGTGAAAATTGGGACCATATAAGGCGCGCGGACTGCCCAAGTCGGGATTCGGGAGACAGCGCGTTAATCGTGTCGCTATTCGGCGCCAGTTATGGTGCTACGTGAATTTGCGACCGCTGTTGGCCAAGCATTGGCAACTAAACTGACTGCGCTAGCTAGAAACGCACTATGACCAATACTACACAGTCTGCTTACGACCAGATCAAGGCGCTGGTCCGCGAGCACCTCGCCGAAGAAGGGCGCCCTTGCCGGCTGCTCGCCATTGCCGCGGCACTCTTGCGGCAGGTGGAGTCCGGTGACCCCGCCCACATGCGGGAAATCCACGACATGGCGCGCAGGCTGGAAGAAATGTCAGGCGCTTCAGACGGCAAGGTCGAGGTGACGCTCAGCTAGAGCGCTTTTCCGGGCGCCAGAAGCCGAACGACGCTGGCGCAACGAACCTAGAAATGTCATATCCCCTTGCTAGATTCCGCAGTGCACAATTCGGAAGAGCAAGGCATGTTCGACTTGGCCGGCAAGAAGGCTTTGGTCATCGGTATCGCGAACGACAGTTCGATTGCCTATGGCTGCGCCAAGGCGTTTCGTGACCAAGGCGCTGACCTTGCCATCACTTATTTGAACGAACGCGCCGAACAGCACGTCCGCCCGATTGCGGAAGCACTCGGCGCCGAGATCGTTTTGCCGCTCGACGTTCGTGAGGATGGCCAGTTCTCGCAGCTCTTCGACGCCATCCGGCAGACCTGGGGCAAAATCGACATTTGCCTCCATTCCATCGCCTTCTGTCCGCGCGACGACCTGCATAGCCGTGTGATTGACTGCTCGCGCAAGGGCTTCGTTACGGCCATGGACATCTCGGTCTATTCCTTCGTCCGCATGGTGCGCAGCGCGGAGCCGCTGATGCCCCAAGGCGGCACCTGCATGACGGTCTCTTTCTATGGTTCCGAGAAGGTGGTCGACCAATACAACATCATGGGGCCGGTGAAATCTGCGCTAGAGTCGGTGACTCGCTACATGGCGGCCGAGCTAGGTCCCAAGAAAATCTCTGTCCATGCGCTTTCGCCGGGCCCACTCAAGACACGTGCGGCCTCCGGCATCGCCGATTTCGATGAGCTTCTGGAACGGGCGGCGGCCCGTGCGCCGACGCAGGAGCTCGCGAGCATAGAAGACGTCGGCGCGTATGCCGCCTTTCTCGCCAGCCGAGAGGCGAGCAACGTCACCGGCGGCGTGCATTACATCGACGGCGGATACCATATCCGCGGCTAGGTTCAGGCACCAACAGCGGGGAGCTGACAGGGCCATGCGCGAGAACAAAACTTACGACGAGCTGCAGGTCGGCGACGAGGCGACGATCAAGCGAGTCTGCACAGGCAACGACCTCTACGTCTTCGCCCACGCATCGGGAAACCTCAACCCGCTGCATCTTCCCGGCAACCAAGGCGAAGCGCCCGAAGGCAGCGAGCCGGAGACCGTCGCTCCATCCATGTGGGTCGGCGCCCTGGTCTCCGCCGTGCTCGGCAACGTGCTGCCTGGCCCCGGCACCCTCTACAAGGCACAGAGCTTCCGGTTCCTGGACCGCGCCCATGTGGGTGACGAACTCAAGATCACCGTCAAGGTGCTCGAGAAGCTGGGCAACAACCTGGTCAAGCTCTCGACTGTCGTCACCGGCCGTGGCGGCGATCTGGTCGCCGAGGGCGAAGCCGAGGTCTACGCACCGACCCAAAAAGTGCAGATTGAAGGCGAGTCCGTGCCAGACCTCGAGGTGCGCCGCTACCGGCACTTCAAGACTCTGCTGGACGCCTGCGAAGGTTTGCCCCCGCTGCGCACCGCCGTGGTCGCGCCGGAAGAGCCGACCGCTTTAGGCGGCGCCTTGCTGGCGGCCGAACAGGGCTTGATCGCGCCGCTCTTGATCGGACGGGAAGCCGCCATTCGCCAGACGGCGCGCAGCGCCGGCCTGGACTTGGGCGGCGCCGAGATCCGGGATGCCGCCGATGCGGAAGCAGCGGCCGAACTGGCGGCCACCCTGGCCGGGCGGGGAGAGGTCCAAGCGCTGATGAAAGGCGCGCTTCATACCGATGAGCTGCTTCGCGCCGCGCTCGACCGCGCCCATGGCCTGAGGACAGAGCGCCGCCTCTCGCACATCTTTGCTTTCGATGTACCTGGGCTCGACCGCTTGTTGATGGTCACCGATGCGGCCATCAACATTGCACCCGGGCTCGAAGAGAAGGTCGACATCGTGCAGAACGCCATCGACCTCGCCCAGGCCCTGGGCGTCAAGGAACCTCACGTGGGCATCCTCTCCGCCGTCGAGACGGTGAACCCGAAGATCCCTTCCACCTTGGACGCGGCGATCATCTCGAAAATGGCCGAGCGCGGCCAGATCCGCGGCGGCTTGGTCGACGGGCCGCTGGCCATGGACAATGCCATGGACCTGGGCGCCGCCCGCACCAAGGGCATCACCTCCCTGGTCGCCGGCCGCGCCGATGTGCTTGTGGTGCCGAACCTGGAGGCGGGCAACCTCCTGGCCAAACAGCTCGTCTTCGTCGCGCAGGCGCACGGCGCCGGCTTGGTGATGGGCGCCAAGGTGCCGGTCATTCTGACCAGCCGTGCCGACGACGAGCAGGCACGCTTGGCATCCTGCGCCATTGCCGCGCTCTATCAGGCGAAGATCGGCGGCAACATGAAGACCAGCTCAGCGGTTGCAGCCGAATAGAGCCGGTCGACCAACCTCGGCCGGGCGGGCCTCCACCCGCACCTACATCGCTTGGCGTCACAAAGACGCTTGCTCAATCGTCACCTGGCTGAAACTCCATTCTCAGCAATGACAGAGGACGACAATGAGCGACAAGAACGCGGTAAATTACGAACGCGAAATCCCCGACATCCTGCAGGCGATGGCCCGGGTCAACGAGACCATGGACGGGCACGGCTTGGAGCGAGGCCTTCACCATCTGGTGCAGCTGCGTGCTTCGCAGCTCAATCGCTGCAGCTTCTGCGTCAAGATGCACACCAAAGAAGCGCGGCAAGACGGTGAAACCAACGAGCGCTTGGACCGACTGGTCGTTTGGGATGAGGTCGAGGACTTCACCGCGCGGGAACGGGCTGCGCTGGCCTGGACAGAGGCCTTGACGACACTCGATCCGAAGGTGGACTTGAGACCGCTACGCGCCGAGCTGCGCGCGCATTTCAGTGACAAGGAAATCGGCGTGCTCACCGCGGCCATCGCCATGATCAATCTCTGGAACCGCATTGGCATTGCGGCGCACAGGCATGGCGCGAACTGACCCGACCGATACCTTCGCTGCGCTGCGCCCACAGCTTCTCGGACTGGCCTACCGCATCCTCGGCACCCTAGCCGACGCTGAGGATGCGGTGCAGGACACCTTCCTGAAATGGGACGCCGCCAACCTTGAAGAGATCGAGAATCCGGCGGCTTGGCTGACGACGGTCTGCACACGGCGCAGCCTCGACCTCCTGCGCGCAGCGCACCGCAGCCGGGTGAGCTACATCGGCGCGTGGCTACCGGAACCCATACACACGCCAACCGATAGCGACATGGAGTGCGACCTCGAGCGGGCGAGCTCCCTGACGACGGCCTTTCTGTTGGTCTTGGAACGGCTGACGCCGAAGGAGCGGGCAGCCTATCTGCTGCACGACATCTTCGACGCCTCCTATCAGGAGATCTCGGAAACGCTGGAGATGGAGCAAGACGCCTGCCGCAAGCTGGTGTCCCGGGCGCGCGCCAACGTCGAAAAGGCCAAGGTCCGGCACCGCACGCCGCCGGAACGGCAGGACGAGCTCGTGGCAGCCTTCAAGGCTGCCGTTACCAGCGGTGCTACGGCAAAGCTGGCAACGCTCTTGTCGGATGACATTCGCCTCAGCGCCGATGGCGGCGGCAGGGTGCCAGCTGCCCGGAAGGTCCTGCTCGGACAAGACAAGGTCCTGGGCTTCATTGCCAAGGGCCTGCATAGCTTCTGGGCGGACTTCGACTGGCAAGCAGCCGACATCAACGGCGGTCGCGCTGTCGCTTTGGAGCAGGACGGCGCGACGGTGGCCATCGTTACCTTTGCCTACGACGAAGCCGGCAAGGTCACGGACATCTTCATCATGCGCAATCCCGACAAGCTGGCAAAGCTCGGCCCAGTCGCGCTGCATTGAGGTTGGAGCGCTCCCAGCGAGACGTGGAACGCTGATCTTGAAGGCCCGATTGGGTAGGACGCAACGGGACGCTATGCCGCCGGCTTCACCGCGCGAGACGGATTCACTCGGTTCGGTCTCTTTCGGGCCAGTGCGCGCGGGGAATGCCGGCGGACCGCCCAGTCCTTGCGCTCGTTTCCGACAGGCGCTTTGGCCTCGGCCTCGGTCAGGCCGAAGGCTTCCTCAAGCAGCTTGCTGTGGGGCAACAGCGCCTTGACGGCAGGATCGTTGAGCCAGCTTGCCATGGGTCCTCACTCCTGTTCCGAAGACATGGTAGCCTTGCAGAAAACGCCGTCCGTGAGGCAGCTCACAGAACCGTGACAAGGTTGATCTTCTTTTGTCAGCACTGCCGCCGATCTGCATCAACTCAGTGACTTGAGTGACAAGGTTCTGCCGCAACGCCAGACTAGGCTGGTGCCGCTGACGGGACCAAGCGTCCTCTACCGCGAATTCTCGACAACCGGAAGAGGTGGCTGTAAGGGCAGATGGAGGGCTGAACATCAGCAAGTAGGCGTATCGGCCAGCTTCACATAAAAGCCAGCAGTTGCTCGTTATTTCTTTGTACACGGGAGCAATTGGGAGCGTACAATGGAGTACTATCCGACGTGGCTCAATCAATTTGAAAACAATGTCACCTCCCAAAGTGGGGAGGATGGAATCATTGAGAAAATACTGGAAACGCTTGGCGAATCCGATGGGTGGTGCGTTGAATTTGGCGCCTGGGACGGCAAGCACTTAAGCAATACATATAATCTAACAGAAAATAAGGCGTACAGCGCGGTTTTAATCGAAGCCAATCCCGAGAAATTTGCGACTTTAGACAAAACCTATAAGAATAGATCGGAGATCATCACCCTAAATGCTTTCGTTGGATTTGAAGAGAATGACAACCTCGATACATTACTTGAGCCCACTGCGATACCGAAGACCTTCGACGTGCTGTCAATCGACATCGACGGCAACGACTATCATGTCTTTGCCGCCATGACACGATACAAGCCGAAAGTTGTTGTTGTCGAATTCAATCATACTATCCCAAGCCATATCGATTTTGTTCAAGAGAAGAACCCGAACGTTGCCCAAGGAGCAAGTCTTGCCGCCATGATTAGGCTCGGCAAGTCGAAGGGCTACGAGGCGGTTGCAACCACTCGGACCAATGTTCTTCTCGTCGATGAGCGTTACTTTCCGCTGTTCAATATCTCGGACAACTCGCCGGATTCTATTCGTCGCGAGAGATCGCACATTACTTATGTCTTCTGTGGTTTCGACGGAACGATCTTCATTCATGGCAATCAGGAGCTGAACTGGCACGGGATTTCATACAAATCGCGCATCCACCAGCTCCCCAAATGGATGCGAGCCTATCCCAACAACTACGACAGACTCCAGCGATACTATCACTACTACTTGACGGGTGGCGACTTCCCTAGCGGCGTTCGAACGCTGATCTGGCATCTCTGCGAAGAGGTGCCGATGTTTCGTGCACTGAAAAGACGCCTGCGCAACTGACGAACGGGCGAGGACGCGACGACCGAGCCAACCAGACACTGCGCCCGCAAGATCTGCGATTTCTCGATGAAAGCGATGAATTGGCGTCCCCTAGGGGACTCGAACCCCTGTTTTCGGCGTGAGAGGCCGATGTCCTAGGCCACTAGACGAAGGGGACGCTGGGCCTGAACGAGGCGGTGGATGTAACGCAGCCGGGCCATGCGTTCAAGGGGATCTGGGTTTTTTGCGGTGCAAGTCCGCATGGCGCCTTAGATAGCATACTCTGCCGCCTCGACCGTTTCAGCCAACCCTGCCGCCTCGACAAGCAGGGCATCGACGTTCTCTTGGGGCGTACTCCAGGCATCGACCAGTCGCACGTCGCCGGTGACGTTGTCGGAGGCGAAATTCATGGAAGCCTTGTCACTCGTCCGTTGGGGGATCCCCTGCTTTCTCGTCCGCCTGCAGGCGCCCAACGACTTTGCCGGCCTCAAGATCGATCAAGAGGATGCTCGCGCACCCCTCCCAGCGCGGCCCGTCCAAGCGGACGGCGACCAGATCACCATCCAACTGACTCACGTCCGCCAGGCTGCAGGCCTCGGCCACCGGCAGGGCAATATCGCCGATGGGCGCCCCTTCCTCCCGCGCAAAGCCCGAGAGTCTCTGGGCGATGGTCGCCACCACCACCGCAAATCCGACCACGATGAGAACGGCCATGCCGATCACCAGCGCTTTCAAGGCCCTCACCGGCATAGGCTTGCGCCGCTCCCCGCTTCCTGCTGCATTTTCGGCGATGAGCGATAGTCTCTTCCGCGCCGAACCGCAAATGCATCGTTTCGCCGTCGCGCCAGAAGATGCCGGCGAGCGACTGGATCGCTGGCTTGCCGGCTGCCTGCCCGACATGAGCCGGTCGCGCCTCAAGCAGCTTATCGAGGACGGCAACCTGGAGAGCGAAGGCACGGTGCTGCGCCAGCCTTCGCGCAAGGTTCTGGCCGGCGAACAGTTTGTACTCTCCATTCCGCCGACCAAAGCAGCAGAGCCTGAAGCGCAGCCCCTGCCCCTCTCGGTGATCTATGAAGACGCGGAAGTGATCGTCATCGACAAGCCAGCGGGGCTGGTGGTCCACCCCGCTCCCGGCAATCCGGATCGCACCTTGGTGAACGCGCTGATCGCCCACTGCGGCGATAGCCTGCGGGGTATCGGTGGAGTTGCACGGCCGGGTATCGTCCATCGCCTGGACAAGGACACCAGCGGCTTGATGGTCGCGGCCAAGACCGACGTTGCGCAGGCGGCACTGACCGAACAGTTCGCAGAACGCAGTATCCTGCGCAGTTACCATGCCTTGGTTTGGGGAACGCCCCAACCGCCCAGCGGGCGCATCGAAGGCAACATCGGACGCAGCCCGAAGAACCGAAAGAAGATGACGGTCCTGCAGCGTGGCGGAAAGCTGGCGGCGACCGGCTACAAGGTCTTAGGCAGGTTCCAAGAGGGCCGAGTCTCTCTCGTCGAGTGCCAGCTGGAGACCGGGCGGACGCACCAGATACGCGTGCACCTGACGGCGAAGGGACATCCGCTGCTGGGCGACCCGCTCTATGGACGCGGGGGCACGGCAGCCCGCCTGAAGCCTCTACCTGGCCCCTTGGCGACAGAGATCGCTGCATTGGAGGGTCAGATGCTGCATGCCCGCACGCTTGGATTTCGCCATCCGATCAGTGAAGAAACTCTCACTTTCGAAAGCCCCTACACCCCAATTTTCAAGGCTTTGCTTGACAAACTGAGCCCTTAGGGGATTAAATATGACTAATCCAGTCACCTTTTAGCCATATTGCCCTCGTAGCCTTTGTTAGAGGTCATATCGGCCGATTAGGGAGAACCAGAAACACCATGGCGGCACCGCGTATTCCGGCTTTGACGTCTGAGGGCAATCTCAGCCGGTACCTCGAAGAAATCCGCAAATTCCCGATGCTCGAGCCTGACGAGGAGTTCATGCTCGCCAAGCGTTGGACCGAGCATGGCGATACCGAGGCAGCCCACAAGCTGGTGACTAGCCACCTGCGGCTGGTCGCCAAGATTGCCATGGGCTATCGCGGCTATGGCCTGCCCGTCAGCGAGCTGATCTCCGAGGGCAACGTCGGCATGATGCAGGCGGTCAAGCGCTTCGATCCCGACCGTGGCTTCCGTCTGGCAACCTATGCCATGTGGTGGATCCGTGCGGCCATACAGGAGTACATCCTGCACTCCTGGTCTTTGGTGAAGATGGGCACCACGGCAGCGCAGAAGAAGCTCTTCTTCAACCTGCGCAAGCTGAAGGGACAGATGCAGGCGATCGACGAAGGCGATCTGCATCCCGAGCAAGTGACCCACATCGCCGATACTCTGAACGTCTCCGAGCAGGACGTGGTCAGCATGAACCGGCGCCTCAGCAGCCCGGATCATTCGCTGAACGCGCCGCTGCGTCAGGACGGCGACGGCGAGTGGCAGGACTGGCTGGAAGACGACCGCGACGACCAGGAGACCCTGGTGGCCGAGCGCGACGAGATGGATAAGCGCCGCGCCCTGTTGGAGGACGCGATGAAGAACCTGAGCGATCGCGAGCGCCACATCCTGCAAGAGCGGCGCCTGAAGGAAGACCCGGCAACCTTGGAAGAGCTGAGCCAAGTCTACAGCATCAGCCGGGAGCGGGTACGCCAGATCGAGGTGCGCGCTTTCGAGAAGCTGCAAAAGGCGATCAAGAACGCCGCTATCGAACAGCGACTTGCTGTCGGCTGACCTCGCCTTCGATTACTTCGGAGCCGGTGGCATCCGGCGGCCCGGAAGGCCCGGGCCTCTCCAAGTCCTCATGCTCGGCGAGTGCATCGCCCCACTGCTCGATCAACTCGGCACGGCGACCGCGCAGATCCTCCAGCCGCTGGCTCGCGGTCGCACTGTAGTAAGAGGCCATGATCGGTTGGGTCGACAGATAGATCAGCCAGCCGACGGCTGAGGCGCCGTAGGGCGCCAGCCAAAGCATGACATCGCTGAGGATGGACAGGGCGACTGTCAGGCTCTGCCCCTCCGTCCAGAGAATCACGATCGCAGGCAAGCAGCCGCAGAAGTTCAGGGCACCGATGCCCATGGCGAGATAGCGTTCCTTGGTCCGGTCGATAGCCAGCGCGGCCAAGGTCGGCAGCATCGAGATGACCAGCACGAGCATGGTCGGCAGGAAGACCAAGCTCAGCAGGCCAATGACAAGCAGCCACTTCTTGGGGATAGCCTTCTTCACGCTGACTGTCTCCTAGGCGGCCACGTAGTAGATCGTCATCATCAGGAAAGCTGCGCTCGATAGACAGCCGCAGACCACGGCGGCGAGCTTTTGAGATCGTTCCCGCACAAAGTCGTCACTGACCATGGCGCCGGACTGAAGCCAGTCGATTTCTTCGTCGATATCCTTGCAGGCCTTTACCGCCGCTTGCAGCCCGGCCTGATCGCGGGCGCGCAGCTGCGGATTGTCCGCTGCAGCCGCCAGGTCGCTGAGGTTGCCGCTATCGGCGGCCTTCTTGATCGCCTTGGCCGCAGAGCGCCGCGCCTCCCCGCTGTTATAGGACTCGATGATGGGTCCGGTCAGCCGCGCTAGCCAACCGGCGAAGGCGGGACAGGGCTCGCCCGATGTCTCTCGTTGCAGCTCGGCGAAGAGATAGAGGATAGCCAAGCGATAGGTCATCGGGTTGTCGTGCCGAGCAAGGGACGAGAGCACACGCTCCGGCAGATGGCGCGCGCGAGCAGCGATAAAGGCAACGATATGGTGGTCCACCGGCTCGCGCTTGTCTTCTTCGGAGGTTTCCCGTGCGACCTGTTCCAAGGCAGGTAGAAGCTGCAACAGGCTGTAGACGTAGGCGCCGCCCAACAGAGGGCTGCGGCAGGGCCAATGGGGATTGAACTCGTAGAGCACGCGCTCCAAGCCATATCCCAGGCGCGGCTGGGATATGTGCTGCAGCATGGTCGTAAAGCTCTTGCGCAGCAGAACGTGCTCTGCACCACCGCCTTTCTGCCCGTCAAACCAGGCATTCGGCAGTCGGTTCCGGATCATCTCGGCGACACGCTGGCGCCGCTCCTGCTGGTCCCACTCGACACCCAGAAGCTGAGCTGCGGCCTCCGGATAGACCGAAAGGTCACGGTATCGCAGCGGCGCCTCAGGCTCGATTGCGATCAGTGTCTCGCTGACGAGCCGGTGCGGCGGCCCGCCGCTAGCCGACGGGAGACCGCTTCTCAGCAGTGTCTGTAGTCGCTCGGCCCGCTCGCTGTCGCCAAGACTGCGGCTGAACCAGCCGGCAAGCACCGTATCCTGGCTGATTTCCAGCGCCATGTCCCAGTCGGCGCCGGCCGCAGCCGACAGCGCCTTGGCGGTCCAAAGGGTTTGCTTGCGATACTCGAAAGGACGGCTGCCCTTCTTGGGCAGCATGGGCTGCTTCGGCGTCTGGCGGCGCCCTTGGGTCCAAGCCACCAGGTCCTTCAGCGTCCAGCGTTCTTTGATGACGTCGCAAAGCAACCCCCGTAGCAGCTCCATGACCGGCATAGACAGCCGATTGCGGCCGATCAGGGCGCCATAAGAACCGTTGGCGATCTTGCTTTGGATAATCTCCTGGTCGCTCATGCCCTCGCACAGCTGCCCGCCGGACAGCAGAACCGCGATCAGCACGCCAAGCGCATAGAGGTCATCGGCGATCCAACCCGGCCCACGGCCTGCCGGATTGGCCAAGGCACCCTCTACCGTTTCATAGAGCACCGGTTGGTTGATGGCAGGCGGCAGGGCGACACAGTCGCCGAGCATCAGGCAGCTCTTGTCTGCGCTGTCGTAGAAAACGTTGTCCGCCCGGATGGCGCGGTGCGTGTAGCCGCGCGAGTTGAACTCCTTCAGGACGGACAGCGCGGGCTCGACGATCGCTTCCTGCAGTTCGTCCTCGCGCAGTGGTTTGAATGTCGGGGCTTTGCTGGAGCAAAGCCGCGGTCCGCCCGGCTGATCGTAGACCACGATCAGATGCTCTTCCTGGCTGGTCGGCCACACGCCGATGCCGAGGGCGACCGGCCTGACCAAAGGCAAGGCGCCGAGCCGCATCAGATATCGCATGAGGTCGTGGCGCGGCGCCATATGGCGCGGCGTCTTCAAGGCGAAGAGCGCCCTGTCAGGCTGGCGATTGTCTTCGACCGCATAGGCCGGGCACCCCGGCTGATCGAAAGCCGGCAGCTCTGCCCCAGGGTCCACCTCGTAGTTGCCGGCAATCGAGATCACGGCAACTTCACCCTGTTCGGTCGCGTTCCGCGCTGCATGGAGGTCGACGCTCGCCAAAGTCGTTCTTGCGGGTCAAAGAAACCCGCTACACGCTCAGCGGCAGAATCTCACAGCGACCGGAAAGCAATGGTTAAGAGGATATGGCCTGAGACCGCCTTCCCCCTTGGACTCTGTTAATCGGCAAAGGGGTCGGTGACCAGAATGGTGTCCTCGCGCTGCGGACTGGTCGACAGCAGGGCGACGGGCGTCTCAATCAGCTCCTCGACCAAGCGGATGTACTTGATTGCCTCCGCCGGCAAGTCGCCCCAGCTCCGCGCGCCACGCGTGCTGCCGGACCAGCCGGCGACGCTACGGTAAATCGGCTCGATCTCGGCCTGACCGACCTGGCCCGCAGGCAGATAATCGCGCGGCATACCGTTCAGCCTATAGCCGACACAGATGCGGATCTCCTCCATGCCGTCGAGAACGTCGAGCTTGGTGAGCGCGATGCCATCGATGCCACCGGTCTTCACCGCTTGCCGTACCATCACGGCATCGAACCAGCCGCAGCGGCGCTTGCGTTGGGTGACAGTGCCGAACTCATGCCCGCGCTCGCCGATGCGCTGGCCAATCTCGTCGTGCAGCTCGGTCGGAAAAGGACCAGCACCCACGCGTGTGGTGTAGGCCTTGGCAATGCCCAGCACATAGTCGACAGCGCTCGGCCCGACTCCGGAGCCGGCGCAAGCCTGGCCGGCCACGGTGCTGGACGAGGTGACGAAGGGATAGGTGCCGTGATCGATGTCGAGCATTTGCCCCTGCGCGCCCTCGAAAAGGATCCGTCGGCCTCCGCGCCGGAGGCGGTCCAGCTCCGACCAGACCGGGGCGGCGAAGGGCAGGACTTGATCGGCGACCTCCGCCAAAGCTCGGCGAAGAGCGGCCGGGTCGAGGTCCGGCGCACCATAGCCGCGGCGCAGGGCGTTGTGATGATCCAGCAAGCGCTCCAGCTTCTCGTCCAAGTGATCGAGGTCCGACAGGTCGCAAATGCGGATGGCTCGCCGGCCTACCTTATCCTCGTAGGCCGGGCCAATCCCGCGCCGGGTGGTTCCAATCTGGCCGGCGCCGCTGGCATCTTCGCGCAGGGCATCGAGCTCGGCGTGGAGCGGCAGAATAAGGCAGGCGTTGTCGGCGATCTTCAGATTGTCGGGGGTGATGGCAACGCCCTGGGCACGCAGAGACTCGATCTCCTTCAACAGAGCCCAAGGGTCGACCACGACGCCGTTGCCGATCACGGCAAGCTTGGCCGGGCGCACGATGCCGGACGGCAGCAGGGAGAGCTTATAGGTGACATCGTCGATGACCAGCGTATGGCCTGCGTTGTGACCGCCTTGGAAGCGCACCACCACGTCGGCCCGCTCGCTGAGCCAGTCCACGATCTTGCCTTTGCCTTCGTCACCCCACTGGGCGCCGACCACTGCAACGTTTGCCATGTCTCCAGGTCCTAACTCTCGAGTTCTTGCGCCGCGCCGTCGCGCAGAATGTAACGGCAGCCGAGTCGGGCAGCGGCTTCATCGGCATCGCTCTCCGCCTCCAATGCGCTCACTGTCGCCCAACCTTCCTCCCGCAGCGCAGCACCCACCGCCGCCGTCGTGCCGAAAGGCAGATAGAGCTTAGCGGCAGGCTGCTTTCTCGGCACCGCCCGCAACAAGCTGTCGAGGTAGAGCGTGGCGCCGACAGCCGGTTCGCCCGGCTCCAACCCGCCGCTGCAATGATAGCGTCCACCGCGCCCCAACTCTCCACGGACACCGCGCGCGAAGAACGTGAAGCAAGCGCCGCTCTGGTACTCGAAGCCACGTCGCTCGACCGGGTCGATGGTCAAAGCAAACTGCGGCGCGCTTTCGCGGATCGCGGAAATCAAGGCGTCGAGGTGATCGAGCTCTTGCCGCGCCGCGTCCGGCAGGCCGAGCGCCCGCAAGGCGACGAGACAAGCTTCGGCCGGCCCGGCGGCCCGCAGCAGCGCGCCGAACAATGCCGAGTGCTCTCCCGCCGCCTTCGATACGGCGGCACTGTCCTTCCTATCCAGCGCTTCGCGCAGCTCCTCCGGCTCGATATCCAAGCCCTCGCAGATCAATCGCGCCAAGTCCGGATGGGCGATATCGACTGTCAGCTCGGGCACGCCGGCCGAGATCATGGCCTCGGCGCTCATGACGATAACCTCGGCATCGGCGCGCACGCTGTTAGAGCCGATGATCTCGGCGCCAACCTGGCCGAATTGCCGCTCCGGTCGAAGCTGCGTGCCCCGCACCCGCAGGACCTGCCCAGCATAGGTCAAGCGCAAGGGCCGCATCGCCCGGGACAGGCGCGACAGGGCCAGTCGGGCAACTTGAGGTGTGATATCGGCCCGCACCCCCATCATCCGCTGGCTCACTGGATCCATGAGACGGAAGGTCTGATTGGCGACGCGGGACCCGGTGCCGGCCAACAGCGTCTCCTCGAACTCCACCAACGGCGGCTTCACCCGGTCGTAGCCGCGGCGTGAGAAGGCTGCGATGAAGTGCTCGATCAAGTCGGCTTCCTGGGTGGCGGCAGGCGGCAGGCCGTCACTTAGCCCGGCGGGCAACAGGGCCCCAAAACCGTCGCTTTCTTCGGCGTAGTTCACCATCTTAGGGGTTCGATCTCGGTGATTGACTGGGTCGAGCGGCTCGACAAACCCGCCTGATTTACCGGCTTTGCCTGCGGTGTAAAAGGCTCATGATCGCGCTGCCGCCCAAGCTGGATGTGCCGCAAAGGAGAGGGAGAGGAAAAGCGGAGCCATGCTCGCCTTGGTGAAAGGAGGTCTGCTTGCCGACACGGCCCGTGGCCCGGAGAGGGCACTCGGGGCGATGCTGCTCGCCTGCGCCGCCCTGCTGGTCCTCGGCTGGCTGTTGCCGCTGATGACCATTCACCGCTTTTTCTTCCTGTCCGATGAGATCTCCATCCTCCAGGGCGTGATCGAACTCTGGCGCCACGACGAGACTCTGCTGGCTTTCGTTCTGGTCACGTTCTCCATGATCTTTCCCCTCGCCAAGCTGGCGGTTGCCCTTTCGCTCTGGTCGGCAGACCGTCTCGACGAAGCGGAGCTGGCGCGGCGAGTCCGTTGGCTCGCCATCTGCGGCAAGTGGTCCATGCTGGACGTCTTCGTGGTGGCGCTGGTGGTCGTTTCCGTCAAGCTCTCCCTGATCGCCGATGTGGAGGTCCATGCCGGAATCTATGTCTTCGCCGGCGCCATCATCGTGTCGATGCTCTGTACGGACCGGATCCTGCAGCTGGCCCAGCGCCGCCGCACTGACGACGTGGCGGGAGGCGGCTGACGCTAGAACTGAAGCTGGTTGGCCTGGATGACCTGCTCCATGGCTTGGACTTCGGCCAATGCATCAGCCCCCATCGGCTGATCGATCTCCAGCAGCGCGATGGCGTTGCCGCCAAGCTCGGCCCGGCCCAGGTGAAAGCTGGCAATGTTGATGTCGTGCCGGGCACAGATGTTGCCCAAGCCGCCGATCACGCCAGGCCGATCCCAGTTGGTGATGTAGAGCATGTGGCTGGCGAGCTGCGCCTCCATGCGGATGCCCTTGATCTCCACCAATCGCGGCTTGTCTCCGCCGAACAGGGTACCGGCAAGATCCCGCGACTGGCGCTCGGTCTCGACCGTCACGCGGATGAGCGTCTGATAGTCGCTATCGCGCTCGTGCTTCACTTCCTCGACGTCGATGTCACGTTCCCGAGCGATGACCGGTGCGTTGACCATGTTCACGGCATCGAGCATGGGCCGCAGCAAAGCGGCCAGCGCTGCCTGGGTCATCGGCCGGCAGTTCAGCTCTGCGGCATGACCTTCGTATTCGATCTTCATTTTCTTGAGGCCGGTCTGGGTCAGTTGGCCTGCGAAGGACCCGAGCTGCTCGGCCAGCTGCATGTAGGGGCCGAGACGCTTGGCGTCCTCAGCCGTGAGTGACGGCATATTGAGGGCGTTGGACACGGCTCCGTTGGTCAGGTAGTCGGCCATCTGCTCGGCAACCTGCAGCGCCACCTTCTCCTGCGCTTCGCTGGTCGAGGCGCCGAGGTGCGGCGTGCAAATCAAGTTTGGGGCGCCGAAGAGTGGATTGTCGCGGGCCGGTTCGACCTCGAAAACGTCGAGCGCGGCGCCAGCGAGCTGCCCGGACTCCAGCGCCTCCTTGAGATCGGCCTCGACCACCAGGCCGCCGCGGGCGCAATTGATCAGGCGTGCACCCGGCTTCATCTTGGCAATGGCCGCCTTGTCGATGATGCCGCGCGTCTGATCGGTCAGGGGCACGTGCAGGGTGACCACGTCGGCGCGTCGCAAAAGATCGTCGAGTTCCATCTTCTCGACCCCGAGGTCATCGGCCCGGTCTTGCGAGAGAAAGGGATCGTAGGCGATGACGCGCATTTTCATGCCGAGCCCACGCTCAGCCACGATGGAACCGATGTTGCCGCAGCCGACCACACCGAGAACCTTGCCGGTCAGCTCGGCGCCCATGAACTTGGACTTCTCCCACTTGCCCTCTTGGGTCGAGCGGTCAGCCGCCGGAATCATGCGAGCCGAGGCGAAGATGAGCGCAATGGCGTGCTCGGCCGTCGTGATGGCATTGCCGTAGGGCGTGTTCATCACGACGATGCCGCGCTGGGTCGCCGCTGCCACGTCGATGTTATCGACTCCGATGCCCGCCCGACCGATCACACGCAGCTTCTTGCCCGCTTCCAATACGTCAGCGGTCGCCTTGGTGGCAGAGCGCACGGCGAGGCCATCGTAGTCGCCGATGATGGCGATCAGCTCTTCCGGTGACAGGCCAACCTTGGTGTCGACCTCGACCCCGCGCTCCTCGAAGATCTCCGCGGCCTTGGGGCTCAACTTGTCGGCAATCAGTACTCTAGCCATCGTGCTTCCTTGCCCTATGCCGCTGTTCGCTGCGCCCGCACCTGGGCGAAAGCCCAGTCGAGCCAAGGCAACAGTCGGTGCATATCGTCCAGCTCGACCGTGGCTCCGCCCCAGATACGCAGTCCCGGCGGCGCGTCTCTGTAGCCATTGATGTCATAGGCGACGCCTTCGACCTCCAGGAGTTCGGAGACCGACTTGGTGATCGCCTTTTGCTTGGCCGCCTCTAGCCCCTGGAACCAGGGGTCGACGATGCTAAGACAAATCGACGTGCAGGATCGGGTATCCGGCTCCTCGGCCAGAAACTCGACCCACGGCGTCTCGCCCACCCACTCGGCGACAGCCTTGAGATTGGCCTCGCTGCGGCCGATCAGCGCCGGCAGACCGCCGATCTCCTTCGCCCAGTGCAGCGAGTCGAGCGCATCCTCGACCGCCAGCATGGAGGGCGTGTTGATCGTCGCGCCGGCGAAGATCTCCTCGTTGAGCTCGCCGCTTTTGGTCAGTCGGAAGATCTTAGGGAGCGGCCAGGGCGGCGCGTAGCTCTCCAGCCGCTCGACGGCTCTTGGGCTGAGCGCCAGCATGCCGTGCGCCGCCTCTCCACCCAGCACTTTCTGCCAGGACCAGGTCACCACATCGAGCTTGTCGTAGGGAAGGTTCATGGCGAAGGCGGCCGAGGTGGCATCGCAGATCGCTAAGCCCTCGCGATGGGCCGAAATCCAGTCGCCGTTGGGGACCCGCACGCCGGAAGTGGTGCCGTTCCAGGTGAAGACCACATCGTGCTGCGGCGAGACCTGGGAAAGATCCGGCAGGCTGCCATAAGGCGCCTCCAGCACCCGCGCATCGGCAAGCTTGAGCTGCTTGACCACGTCGGTGACCCAGGCCTTACCGAAGGACTCCCAAGCCAAGAGATCGACCGGCCGGGCACCGAGCAGCGACCAGAGCGCCATCTCGATGGCGCCGGTGTCGGAGGCCGGGACGATCCCGAGGTGCCAGCCATCCGGCAGGCCCAACAGGTGCTTCGACTCTTCGATTACCTGCTTCAGCTTGGCCTTCCCGCCGGATGCGCGGTGGGACCGGCCGAGCCACGCCCCTTCCAAATTGGCGAGCGACCAGCCCGGGCGCTTGGCGCAAGGACCGGACGAGAATGCGGGATTGGCTGGACGCAGCGCCGGATGCGCCGCGTGATCGGTAGGTTCTGTCATTGTCTTGAGCTTCTGCGGAATGGAAGCACGAAGCATAGGGCAGGTGAGAGCGCGAGCCTAGAGTTTATGCTGCACTGCGTCAATTCGACGACGAAGACCGAGGTAACGATTTGATTTACCTGACTTAACGACTCAGCTTCCCGCCGACGCCTCCGGGTCGAGGCGGTTGCGGCGGAAGATCTTGGTGCCGACGAAGGTCATGACCGCCTCGCCTCGCTGGTTAAAGATCTCGTAGCGCATCTTGATGATGCCCCGGTCGGGCTTAGAGCGCGAGGCCCGCACGTCGAGCACCTCTGCCTCGGTATGGATGGTATCGCCGGGGCGTACCGGCAACAGCCAGCGCAGCTCGTCCATGCCGGGTGAACCCAGCGAAGCCGCATTCCAAACATTCTCTTGATAGAACAGTCGGAAGCCAACCAAGAGGGTCTGAAAACCGCTTGCGATCAGGCCGTCGTAGCCCCAATGGGCGGCGGCCTCTTTGTCCAGATGGAAGGGCTGCGGATCGTACTGCCAAGCGAAATCGAGGATCTGTGCTTCCGACAGGGTCGCGCCGCGGCTCGTGAAGCGCTGGCCGACCTTGAAATCATCGAAGTAAAGCGGCGTTTGCGCCGTCATCCCTGACTCTCCGTTTGTAGCGTCGGCAGGCGTCATAGCTGGGACGGACGGAGAAACCCAGGGTGATAATGACCTATGCTGAAATGGAAAGGGCGAGACCGGCAGTTGGAAAGCAGCCGGGTCTCGCCCCTAAGAGTGCGGCTGAGATCAGACACGCCATAGCATGCGGTCCGCTGCGCGATTAACTTGCTGACGGGTCAAGCCGACATCGGCCAAGGTCGCATCATCCATTTCCCTGAGATGCAGGGCTTCGCGATAGGCGCCGTCCCATTGGTAGAGAGCTTCCAAGGCTGCGCGGAGCAACTCGGCAGTCCGCCGCTCTATCCGCCGCACATAGTCCCGGAACCCGGACGGTCCCGGGTAGAGTCTTGCTATTGTCACCATGACAATTCCTCCTTCTGATTCAGATTGATAATGACAATTGATGCAATACGAGTTATGTACGGACTCTAAATGATTGCAATCGGAACATTGCCACGATGACAATTTGGCTTCCGGAGCTGGCCGAGCAGCGACCGATCTACAAGGCCATCGTCAGCGCCATGAGCCGCGATATCGCAGAAGGCCGCCTGGGCCCCGGCGAGCGATTGCCGCCGCAGCGGGAGCTGGCGTACCAGCTCGGCGTGACCGTGGGCACGGTGACCCGTGCCTATACGGAGGCAGAGCGGCAAGGCTTGGTTGTCGGCGAGGTCGGCCGCGGCACTTTCGTCAAGCAGTCCCGACGGGATGCTCCCTTCGATACGGTGCGCCGGCGGTCTTCCGATCTGGAACTCGTATCGCGCGAAGGCTTCATCGACCTCTCGTCAAACTGGCCGCCAGAACCGCCCATGGCCGCGGAGATAGGCGCGACCATCCGAGAGGTCACCAGCGAAGGCAATCTCGGACAACGTCTGCAGTATCGCTTCGACCTGATCGGAGGCCGCGACCAAAGGCAAGCCATCGCCGGGCATCTTACGGCGGAGGGGCTCGATACGCGCTGGCAAGAGATGGTGCTGACCAACGGCGCCCAGCATGCCATCTTCATGGCGCTGCTTGCGACGACCCGGCCGGATGACATCGTGCTCTGCGAGGAGCTGACGTTCTTCGCCGTCAAATCAGCTGCCCGAAGCCTATCGCTGCGGCTGCGCGGCGTGGCCATGGACGAATGGGGCTTGCTGCCGGACGCGCTCGACGCGGCCTGCCGCGCGACACAGGCCAAGGCGCTCTACTGCATTCCCACCCTGCAGAACCCGACCAACCGCATCATGCCGATTGGACGCAGGCGGGAGATTGCGGAGATCTGCCGGCGCCATGATGTGATGATTATCGAAGACGGCATCTATTCCTTCCTGCTCGACGAGCCGCCCTGCCCCTTCGCGCAGCTGGCGCCGGAGCACAGCATCTACATCAGTTCGCTCTCCAAGAGCGTCGCGCCCAGCCTGCGTGTCGGCTATATGCGCGCGCCGGAACGTCTGCTGGATGCCTTGACCCTCGCCATGCGTTCGACAACCCACTGCGCCAACTCCTTCGCTCACGACATCGGCCAGCGTTTGATCGAAAGCGGGATTGCCGCGCGCAGCGCCAAGGCAATGCGGGAGGAGGCGCGATACCGTCAGGGGGTGGCCCGCCGGTACTTTCCTGATGCCGAACGACCGACCGGCGGCACGCCGCTCCATCTTTGGCTCGAGCTGCCAAGCCCCTGGCGCTCCGGCAGCTTCGTCCATGCGGCCTATCGCGCCGGCGTCGGTGTGGCCGACGCGGAGGTCTTCGCCATTGGCCGTGAGGAAGTGCCTCACGCCGTGCGCGTCTGCCTCGCCGCCGCGCCAACGCGTGAGGACCTGCAAAGCGCGCTCGGTCGGCTGGCCGCACTCGTACCCCTTGGGCCGGAGGTGGGGCCGGGGCTCCCGCTTATGTAGCGAGAAACCCTAATCCGCCTCGCCGTATGGCGGGATGGCATGGGCGTGATTGAGCGGGCCACTGCCGGAACCCAACGGTTCAGACGCGGCCAAGGCTTGCCACACGAAGCGGCGCGCCCGCTCCACCGCGCTCTTGAGGTCGCGCCCTTGCGCCAGGCCGGTGGCGACGGCCGATGCCAACGCACAGCCGGTGCCATGATTGTTGCTGGTTGCCACCCGTGGGCTTTCGAAGACCTCACTCGCGCCCTCGGTGATCAGGACGTCGCGCACTTTGTCACCCGGCAGATGACCACCCTTCAAAAGAACCGACCGCGGCCCCAGCGCCAGCAAGCGTCGGGCGGCGTCCTCTAAGTCGTCTGCGCTGTCAATGCGGCCGCCGAGCAGGCGTTCGGCCTCGGGGACATTCGGCGTCAACACGCTCGCCATGGGCAGAAGGTGCTCTTGAAGCGCTGCTACGGCGTCATCCTGCAGCAAGCTGTCGCCGCTCTGCGCCACCATCACCGGGTCGGCAACCAGCGTCGTATCAGGCGCCAAGCGTGCCAGGCTGCTGCAGACCGTTTCGATGACGGCGGGGCTGTGCAGCATGCCCGTCTTGATCGCGGCTGCACCGATATCCTCCAGGACCACGGCGATCTGCTGGGCGATGAAAGCCGGCTCGATCTCATGGATGCCGGCGACCCCGCGCGTGTTCTGTGCCGTCAGCGCAGTGATCGCTGTCGCAGCATGTCCGCCCAGGGCGGTGATGGTCTTGAGGTCACCTTGAATACCGGCGCCACCGCCGGAGTCGGACCCGGCGATCACCAAAACGGGAGAACGCATAGTGTTGTCAGCCGATCAGCCTGCGAACCTTCGAATCGCAAGAGTGATCGCGGCTGAGGGCGCTCTGGTCAACCAGTGTTTCCTGCACCCGCTCAAAAGCCGCAACGGCGTCAAATCCGCCCAGCAGCCCACTGGCGAAACTGGCGGCCAGGGTTGCGGTTGAATAATCCTGACGACTTTCGGCGATCACGGCGGCCTCGTTCACATGCAAGCCTTCGTCATCGGCCAAGACCTGGATGCGCATTGGCTCGCCAGGGAAGCGCCCGTCCAAAAGCACCGTATCGCAGCCCAACGTCGTCAACACGGCAGCGGTGGGTACAAGCGCCTCGGTATCGTTGACCTCGGTCCCCGCCAAGAGCTCCGCGTCTTCAGGCCCGACCACTAGATAGTCCACTTCGTGGGCAAGACGCCGTTTCCAATGGGCGATGCAGCGCAAGGATACGTTCCGGCTCTTGCTGTCCTCGACGAAGGACGGCGCGCAAAAAAGCGGCACCTCCTTCAAGCAGCCCGCCAGATGCTTGGCCACAAGCTCGACCTGCTCCTCGCTGGTCAGCTTTCCAAGGCAGACCATTTGCGGCGACCCGTGTGCGAGAGCTTCCTCGATCTGCCAAGCAATCACAGCGGCCGGAACCTCCATGTCACCCGGCGCCACGGGGTTTCCTGACGCCTCAATGCTGGTCACGACCTGAGTGGCGTCTAAGCCGGCGGCCGCCAAGGCCCGGTAGAAGGCCGGTGCTGCGCTTTGTCCCAGCACATCAACCTGACCGATAACGAGGACCGTGTGTGTCATATCCAAGCGCCTTCGATACTCAGGCAGCGCTGGCCTGGGCGATGGTCTCGACGATCTCCTCGACCACCGTTTCGACCAAGTCTCGGTCATCGCCCTCACCCATGACCCGAATCACGGGCTCAGTACCGGACTTTCGAATGACCAGACGACCCTGCTCGCCCAAGCGAATCTCGCCGGCCTTGATGGCGTCCCGCACCTTGGCCAGTTCCAATGGCTCGCTCTGACCGAAGCGGACATTCTTCAGAACCTGCGGCAAGGGTTCAAAGACGCGCAGGACCTCACTCGCCGGCCGCTCCATCTCGACGATCACCGCCAAGACCTGCAGCGCGGCGATGAGACCGTCCCCGGTGGTAGCAAAGTCAGTCAGGATGATGTGCCCGGACTGTTCTCCACCGATATTGCAGCCGTTCTTGCGCATATGCTCGACAACGTAGCGGTCGCCCACAGGCGTTCGGTGTAGCTCGACGCCCAGGCCGTTGACGAAACGCTCCAAGCCCAGGTTCGACATCACCGTCGAGACGAGACAGCCGTTGGCGACCCGACCCTGCGCCGACCAGGACTTGCTGATCAACGCCATAAGCTGGTCGCCGTCGATCACGTGGCCACCCTCGTCGACCAGGATGACCCGGTCGGCATCACCATCCAGCGCGATGCCGATGTCAGCCTTGTTGGCCACCACCGCCTCTCGCAGCTTGGCGGTCGCCGTGGCGCCGACGTTGTCGTTGATGTTGAAGCCGTCAGGCTCAACGCCGAGAGCAACCACATCGGCGCCGAGCTCCCGCAAGACCGTCGGGGCCACGCGATAGGCCGCACCGTGCGCGCAGTCGACGACGATCGTCAGGCCGTCAAGACGGAGCGCCTTGGGGAAGGTCTGCTTGCAGAATTCGATGTAGCGGCCGGTCGCATCATCCATGCGGCTGGCGCGGCCAAGCTGCGCGCTGGAGGCCGCTGCGAGCTCGTGGCCGGTCTCCATCAACGCTTCAATGGAGTACTCGATGTCGTCGGACAGCTTGTAGCCATCCGGCCCGAAGATCTTGATGCCGTTGTCGTAGTAGGGATTGTGCGAGGCCGAGATCATGACGCCCAGATCCGCTCGCATGGAACGCGTCAGCATACCGATTGCCGGGGTCGGCATCGGCCCGACCAGCACCACATCCATGCCCACGGAGACGAAGCCTGCGGTCATCGCCGGCTCGAGCATGTAGCCCGACAGACGGGTATCCTTACCGATCACCACACGGTGACGGTGATCGCCCCGAGTAAAGCGTGCGCCGGCAGCCATGGCCAGGCGCAGCATGGTGTGCGCCGTGATCGGCTCTTCGTTAGCACGGCCTCGGATGCCGTCTGTGCCGAACAGCTTGCGAGCCATCCGAAGTCCCTCTCAAATTCGATCGCCACGACGGTAACGGGCAAAGGTAAACAACAGCTAAGGCAAAACTGAGACATCCATGCAACACCATACAGCAAGAGCTTGACGTGTTTCGGCGACGTCATGAACGCGCACAATTTGTACGCCTTGCCGTATGCCGTTGAGCAGCGCTGCGAGGGAACCGGGCAGGCGTTGCTTAGCCTCACAGGGACCTGCAATCTTGGCGATGAAGGACTTACGGCTGACACCGAGAAGAACAGCGCAACCTGTAGCGTGCAGCAGCGCCAAGTCGGCGAGGAGTTGCAGATTGTGCTCCAGCGTTTTGCCGAAGCCGATTCCGGGGTCGACGATCAAACGGTTGCGCGGGATGCCGGCTTCCTCGCAGGCGGCAATCCGTTCCGCAAGGTAGTCGAAGACATCCAGCGAGACATGGTCGTACAGCGGAGCGGCCTGCATGGACTGCGGCTCACCCTGCATGTGCATGAGCACGACAGGCAGGCCACTCTGCGCAGCAACCGATAGGCTCTCCGGGTCGCCCGAAAGCGCGGTGACATCGTTCAACAGTGCCGCGCCTGCGGACGCCGCCTCGGCCATCACGCGCGCCCGACGGCTGTCTATGGAAACCCTGCCCCCCTGCTCCGCCAGCGCTTTGACCACCGGCAGAACACGCCGCAGTTCCTCATCCACCGGAACGGGCGCAGCACCTGGCCGAGTCGACTCGCCTCCGACATCGATGATGTCTGCTCCAGCCTCGATCATGGCCAAGCCATCGGCCACGGCCCGTCCGCTGTCGAAGCGGTCGCCGCCATCCGAGAAGCTGTCCGGGGTGACATTGACCACGCCCATGATGCGCGGCCGGTCGAGATCAAGTCCAGCCACCGCCGTCCGCGGTGCCGAGAAGCGCTGAAGGACATCGTCGACGTACGTACGTCGAGCGCTGCCGTCTTGAGCAGGCAATTGGGCGTACAGCTTATCTGATGGCACCTCTACGGCAGGCAGAAGGACACGACGGGCGCCGCTGCCGTCCCAAAGCTCGAAGGCGCTGGCCCAGGCCAGATTGCCGATAGCATGCGCGCCCTCCAGCGGAGAGGCGGAGAGCGCGCGAGGAATCAGGTAGAAGGGATGGTGCCGCATGGCGTACGGCCAGCAAGTATGAAAAGGCTAAAGTGAAGGGAGGAGCCCTGCCCCTCCCGACTCAGCCGGCCGGCTCAGGCTCGGGACCGATCGGGCCGCCCGGAATATCCTTGTCCTTTGAGGTACCGCTGGACGGCACCGAAGAGCGTTTGCCGCCACTGGGCTTGTCCTCGGTGTCGTTGCCGCGATCGATGGTCTCGCCGCGCAGCAGCGCCTCCACCTCTTTGGAGTCCAGGGTCTCATACTCCAGCAGCCCGCGAGCCAAGGCGTGCAGGTCGTCGACGTGCTCGCTCAGCACATCGCGACAACGTCGCTCCGCCTCGTCGACGAAGCGACGGATCTCCTCGTCTATGACCTTCGCCGTCGCCTCTGAGACGTTTTGATGCCGTGCCACCGAATGGCCGAGGAAAACCTCTTCCTGGTTGTCACTGTAGCGCAGCGGTCCGAGCTTTTCGGACATGCCGAACTCGGTGACCATGGAGCGGGCGATTTGCGTCGCCTTGCGAATATCGTCGGAGGCACCGTTGGTCACGTGCTCAGGGCCGTAAATCAGCTCCTCCGCGATGCGCCCGCCGTAGATCATCACCAGGAGCGCCTCGAGCTTGGACTTCTTGTAGCTCAGCTGATCGCGCTCCGGCAGGGTCATGGTGACGCCCAATGCGCGGCCGCGCGGGATGATGGTAACTTTGTGCAGCGGGTCGTTGCCCGGGACGAACAGCGCAGCAATGGCGTGACCGGCCTCGTGATAAGCCGTCAGTTCCTTCTCTTCCTCGCTCATCACCATGGAGCGGCGTTCGGCACCCATCAGCACCTTATCCTTGGCCGCCTCGAAGTCAGACATGGTGACCACCCGCTTATTGAGACGGGCGGCGATCAGTGCCGCTTCGTTGACCAGGTTGGCGAGATCGGCGCCGGAGAACCCTGGCGTGCCGCGCGCGATCACGCGTGCGTCCACATCCGGAGCAAGCGGGACCTTGCGCATATGGACACGCAAGATCTTCTCACGACCCAAGATGTCGGGGTTCGGCACCACCACCTGGCGGTCGAAGCGGCCAGGCCGCAAGAGAGCCGGGTCGAGCACGTCGGGACGGTTGGTCGCGGCGATTAGAATAACGCCTTCGTTGGCCTCGAAGCCGTCCATCTCCACCAGCAACTGGTTGAGGGTCTGCTCGCGCTCGTCGTTGCCGCCGCCGAGGCCCGCGCCACGATGTCGGCCGACAGCGTCAATCTCGTCGATGAAGATGATACAGGGGGCGTTCTTCTTGCCCTGCTCGAACATGTCGCGCACGCGGCTGGCGCCCACGCCGACGAACATCTCGACAAAGTCGGAGCCGGAGATGGTGAAGAAGGGGACGTTGGCCTCGCCCGCGATCGAGCGCGCCAACAGGGTCTTACCGGTGCCTGGAGGGCCGACCAGCAGCACGCCCTTGGGGATCTTGCCGCCGAGGCGCTGGAACTTCTGCGGGTCGCGCAAGAACTCGACGATTTCCTGCAGCTCCTGCTTGGCCTCATCGATACCGGCGACATCGTCGAAGGTGACCCGGCCCTGCTTCTCGGTCAGCAGTTTGGCTTTCGACTTGCCGAAGCCCATCGCCTTGCTGCCGCCGCCCTGCATCTGACGCATAAAGAAGATCCACACGCCGATCAGCAGCAGCATGGGGAACCAGGAAATCAGGATGCTGAGCAGCGGATTGGCGGTTTCTTCCTCGCGCACGACGATTTCGACGTTGCTATCGCGAAGCCGCTCGATCAGGCCCGGATCTTCGGGCTTGACCGTGTTCAGCCGGCGGCCGTCGTTGAGCTGAATGAAGACATTGTCGCCTTGAAGCTCGACCTTCGAGACCTGTCCCTGCTCCACGTAGTCGGAGAACTGCGAGTAGGAAACTTCTTCTCGCCCCGAACGAACGTTTGAGCCCTGGAACAAGTTAAAGAGCGCCACCAGCAAAAGGATGATGACGATCCAGAGCATCATGTTACGGCTGATGTTCAAGGCTAATTTCCTTCCGTCGCCTTCGTCGGCCTACGCTGTCGTTAGATTAATGTAGTTTTCGGGCGCAGCCTGCCAAACTAGATAGTGTCGCCCCCCCTCGCTAAGCAACCGTAAAAGGCCCCTGTACCACAGCTTGCGCCGGTCGAAAGCGCGCTGCAACCCCTTGGCGCAGAAGGGCCGGTGGCAGTTCGACGCCCGAGATGTTTGGTAAACGGCCCTTGCTGCCCTCATCATCCAACGACGGCAAAGTCGCCAGCACCTGCGTCGGAACTGGCGCCAGTGCAGCCAAAGAATGCGTCGAGACCAAATCCCCCCAGTTCTGTGGGCGAAACGGCCGCACGCGGAACGGCGCATCTTCGGCGTCCCCTGCGTCTTGCCGCGCACTGCGGACCAAGAGGAAGCGGCCATCCCAAAGCCAAGGGCCAGGTCCTTCGCAGAGGAGTGTCGGCAGGTCACGCTGCTCGCGGCAGAGCAGCCATCGGCCGCCCTCGCGGCGCTGCATCACACAACGACCAGCCACGAAGCGCTCTTGCGCCGGCTTGTCGGCGAACCAGGCGCGAGCTGCTTGGGCTTCGTCCTCGGACATCGGATAAGCGGTTCCGCCAATGGCTTGAAAGAGCCCCCGCAACAAATGCTCGGCAATAAGAGGCGGCGCAGCAAGCATTGGCGCCTCGAAAAGCTCGACGTGCCCCAAGGGATGCAGCCGGCAGGCCTCCGCCGCCAGCTCGGCGCACCCAGCCTCCAGTCGACTACGCAATACGCCAAGCGCTTGCGCGGCACCGAGCGCTGCTTCGCGGCTGCGCGCCGGCTTCTTGCGATCCCGTAGGAACTGACGCGCTTGAACCCGTCCAAA
The DNA here is from genome assembly GCA_965247175.1 of Rhodospirillales bacterium. GTDB lineage: Bacteria > Pseudomonadota > Alphaproteobacteria > Kiloniellales > DSM-21159 > JANQMX01. The sequence goes on along the minus strand of OZ252006.1, from coordinate 4,453,699 downwards.
GCGGCTGTCGTCATTGCTGGGGTCCTCGAACCAGGACACACCCTCCTTCATCAGAGTGGCGCGCAGCCGTTCGGGAGAGATCGCGATCAAGGGTCTCAGCAGGCGGCAGTGAGTCAGCTCGCGGACGGGTGCCATGCTGGCCAAACCAGCCAGGCCGCTGCCCGACCAAAGCCGCTGGACCAGAGTTTCCGCCTGGTCTGCCGCGTGGTGCGCCAGCGCAAGGTGGAGGACTCCTTCTTGCTCGCACCATTCGGAGAGCAGTTGCAGTCTCGCTGCTCGCGCAGCCGCCTGAATGCCCTGCTGGGGGCCGTCATGGCGCCAACGCAACACCACGTGTCTCAGCCCGCGAGCCGCCAGTATCCGACCAGTCTCGGCAGCTTCCTCCGCCGAGCCGGGACGCAAGTCGTGATCGACGGTCAGCGCCGTAAGCCCGCCGCCCCTGCTCTCGACCCAGGTGTGCAGCAGGAGCGTCAAGGCAAGGCTATCGGCTCCGCCGGAAACGCCCACGGCAATCCGGGGCGCGGGCTCGAACGGCCCGCAGGCCTGCATAAACGCCTGGAATTCGGACTCGCTTGGCGGGGACGGCTCAACCACGGCCGACCTACGATGCCCCTCAGGGACACTCCATACGCTGCATCTCGCGCTCAGCGCGGCCGCGGATGGAGCTCGCGGCGCGAGGATAGATACGCAGCAACTCGGAGAGCGTCCCGCAGGCGTTCTCGACATCGCCCAGATTGGCCAGGGACATCCCAAGCTTCAGCAGGTTGTCGGGCGCCTTCTGGCTATCGGGATACTCTCGGTAGGCCTCGGCGAAGATGAGCGCGGAGGACTGGTAGTCACCGCGAACGTAGAAGGTTTCGCCCAGCCAGTACTTGGCATTGCCGGCCAGGCTGTGTTGGCCGTTGCCCTGCAGGAACTGCTCGAGAGCCGATTGCGCATCGGCGTACTTCGCTTGGCGCAAAAGACCGAAGGCAAACTCGTACTGCTCTTCGGGAGAGCCATTGGGCAAGGCGATCGAAGACCCCGCATCTTGCGACGGGTCGGCGAGAGCCTGCTGCTCTCCCTCCGATGCGGCGGCACCGCTGTCTGCGGCCGCATCGGCCGCCGTGCCACTCTGCATCTCGAGCTGGCTGCGCTCCACAGCGAGCAGCCGCTCGTCCATGCTCCCCATGCGATTCTCAAGCTGCTGAAGCCGGAAATCGAACCGCTCAACCTGCCCCGTCGTCTTGCGCAGCGCCTCTTCCAAGGCGTTCATCCGCAACTCAAAGCGTGCCGCTTGGGTCGGAGCAATCCCGCCACTGTCAGTACTGGCCTGGGCCAGCTGCCTCAAATCCTGCAGTGCGAAAGAAAGGCGGTCGGCGTCTGCCGCCAGCACGTCGCGATCTGCCTTGAGCTGCTGCAGCTCCGCGGCGGGGCCAGCGCCATCTGCCGAGGCATGGCCGGCGGTTAAGCCGGCCATGATCAAAGCAGCAGACAGACCCAGAAGGACCACGGATTTGGCCGCCCAGGGCCCGTGGTTGATTGTCGGCATGGCGATCACTCCAAAAGCAGGTGCCCCAACCCCGACCCGCTTATGTTGGACCCCCAATGAGGCAGAACTAAGCCTCGGCGGCTCAACGCCGGAGGGAGGGACCTCAGTTCAGCACAACAAAGGTAGCGTTTCGGTTCATCGCCCAGGCTTCCGGGGTCGAGCCGAGCCTGATCGGCCGCTCCTTGCCGTAGCTGATCGTCGTCAGGCGATTGCCGCTGACGCCGAGAGAGATGAGGTAGCTGCGGACCGCCTCGGCTCGGCGATCGCCAAGCGCCAGGTTGTACTCGCGCGTACCGCGCTCGTCGGTATTCCCTTCGATGCGGAGCCGCTTGCTGGGATTGGCCTGGAGCCAAGCAGCCAAGTTCTGAGCCGTCGCTTGAGCATCGCTGCGCAGCGCCGAGGAGTCGAAGTCAAAGAACACCCGCGGCCCGACCAAGATGTCCAGATCTTCCTGGGAACCCGGGATGGCCTGGACGCCCTGTTGGGGGGCCGAAGTGACCTGCTGCTGAGAGGACTGAGCGCCGTCCTGGTCCGCTGTGCTATCGGGCGTCGTTTCACAACCAGCCACGACCAGGGCACTGAGGGCAAGCGACAGGAGGGTTAAGCGCATGGGTAAGATCCTTTGATCAGACAGTGGGGACGGTGGGTGCTCCAATGCGGCATTCCCCGGCATACGGCAACTGGCGTTCACGCAGCGTTAATAGGGGCATTTGGCCGATTTTGCTGCTTTCTCGAGTATGGTGAATGCCTCGCATGCGCGCGGACTATAGAGATCGCTCCGTTAGGGAATCAAGGGAGACCAGGCGGGATCCGATGCCTCGATGGGCGTCGTCACCTCCCGCTCGTTGAAGCCGGTCAGGTCGATCGTGTAGAGGCGGCTGCGCACGCGACCCTGCGAGTCGGAAGGCTCCTGCCGGAAGAAAGACAAGACCCGCCCATTCGGGGCCCAGGTCGGGCTTTCCACCAGGAAACCGCTCGAGAGCATTCGCTCGCCGCTGCCATCGGGTTTCATTACCCCGATATAAAAGGTGCCTTGATGGATTCGCGTAAAGGCAATGAGGTCTCCGCGCGGTGACCACACCGGTGTGGCATAGCGCCCCTCGCCAAAGCTGATCCGCCGCACGTTAGTCCCGTCGGCATTCATCACATAAAGCTGTTGTTGCCCGCCGCGGTCGGAGTTGAAGACGATCTGCCGGCCGTCAGGGGCGTAGGAGGCCGAGGTGTCGATCCCCGGATCGTTGGTCAAGCGCACGACCTGCCGGGTGCGCAAGTCCATGGTGTAGATGTCAGAGTTGCCGCCCTCAGCCATCGACATGATGATCTTGTTGCCGTCCGGCGAGAAGCGCGGCGCGAAGGTCATGCCGGGGAAGTTGCCGACCAACTCCTGCTGACCGGTATCGAGGTTCAGCAGATAGACGCGCGGCTGATCGTTGACGTAGGCGAGGTAGGTAATCTCCTGCGACGTCGGTGAGAAGCGCGGCGTCAGCATCAAAGTCGAGCCGTCGGTCAAGTAGCTGTGGTTGTCACCATCTTGATCCATGATCGCCAGGCGCTTCACCCGCCGGTTCTGCGGCCCGCTCTCGGCAATGTAGACGATACGCGTGTCGAAATAGCCTTCTTCGCCGGTCAGGCGCTTGTAGATGGCATCGGAGACGATGTGCGCGACCCGCCGCCAGTTCGCCGGCGTGCTGACGTAGGCGAGCCCGGTCATCTGCTGCTCAGCGAGCACGTCCCAGAGGCGGAACTCGACTCGCAGCCGACCGTCCGACTGCAGCTCGACAGCACCACTGACCAGGGCATCGCTGTTGATGACGCGCCAGTCGCCGAAGCGTGGGCCGGCCCGCAAGCTGTCGATGTCTTGAATAAAGGCACGCGAATCAATCGGCTTGAACAGGCCGCTACGCTCCAAGTTGGCGGCGATGACCTGACTCACGTCCCGTCCGATCTGCGCGGCGCCTTCGTCGTTCCCATAGAAATCGGTGATCGCGATGGGCAAGGGCTCGAAATTGGGGCCCGTCACGTCGACGAAAAGCTCCGCCCGGCTCGGCGCAGCAGTGAAAACAAGAAGAAGGGCGATTGGAAAAATCGCTCGCAAAGGGCGCATCGTCAAAATGCCTCCGCGGGATTGAAACGAATGAGAAGACTGCTCCAGAGGGAATGCGACTCTCTAGGCAAGTTGAACGGCTGACAGTCGAGAACGGCACGTTGGGCACGCTCGGCCGCGCTGCGGAAGAACGGATCGGAGAGATAGCGCTGCCGATCGAGAACCTCCGGCTGGCCGCTCAAGCTGCCGTCGGGATTGAGGAAAACCCGCATCTCGACAATCAGCGAGGCCGGATCCCGCGCCCCTGCATCGAAGCTCCAACAGGGTTGCACCTGCCGCCGCACCTGGCCCGCCAAGCGGCTGCTGGACGCCTCATCGCCCTGGCGCACCGCCGCCGGCTGCGCCGCGCTCGTGGCCGCCTGCGCCTGAGGCTGCTGTAGGTTTTTCTGTACATTGCGCAGGATTGAAGCGAGCCGGTTGGAGTTCTGGCTCTCCGGCTCTTTCCTCTCAGCCCGTTGCGGCAACTCTGGCCGGCGCTGCGGCATCGGCGGCGCCAAAGCCGCAAGCTGCTGAGTCGTCTCCGTCTCCGGCTCCTCAGCGACCGCTTCGGTCAGTTCCGTCACCGCAGGCGTTGCGCTCTCCGGCTCGGGCTCTGGTTCAGGTTCAACCAGTTCAGCAAGTTGCAGCGCCTCGGGCCTGGACACCGGAAGCGGCGGCGGCGCCGGATCGTCCGCCGCCTTGAGAGGCGCGGCTTCGGCTTCCTGCGCCTCTTGCGTCAAAGGCGTCTCAGCGGCCGCAAGGTCGTCCAGTGCCGGCAGAGTCGAGATGTCGGGCGCAACAGCCGAGTCCGGCGGCGGGCTGTCCGGTGGCTCCGCCTGCTCGACGCTATCGAGCTCGGTGGCAGCCTGGTCTTCGACTTCCTCGGCCAGATCGTTCGGACGCACGACCTGCGGCGCAATCTCGTCGGCCTGCACCAGCCGGTCCTGAGGCGTCAGGTCGCTGATCTCCGGCAAGGATGCCAAGTCGGCTTCCTTCACATCGTCGAACATGACCAAATCGACAGGGACGGCAGACTGAACCATGTACTCACGCGAATAGAGCGGCAATCCGTAGACGGCAACGGCGAGCACGCAGGCGTGCAAAGCGAAAGAACAAACGTAGCCGGTTCGCATCGGAAGAATGGTATCGACAGGGTTCACGCCCGTTTTCGCCTTCCTCGCCGAAGCCTACTGCAAGGCCGTTTCGGGGCGCGGCAGCTCCGCAATCAGCGCGACGCGGCGAAAACCGGCGCTGTTCACGCGCCCCATCACTTGCATGACCCAGCCATAGGCGATGCTGCGGTCACCGCGCACGTATATGCGCGCCTCGGGATTAGAATCAGTGATAGCGATCAGCCTGGGCACCAGGGCATCGAGGGAGACCTCCGTCTCCTGAATGAAGATCTGACCTTCCCGATTGACGGAGATGACCAACGGCTCGACTGGCTCCGAGATGTTCTGAGCCTCCGTTTGGGGCAGGTCGATCGGCACGCCGACGGTCAACAGCGGCGCCGTCACCATGAAGACGATCAACAACACGAGCATGACATCCACGAAAGGCGTCACGTTGATTTCCGCCATGGGACGCCACCGGCTTCGGTGGCCGCGACGGTTGCGCCGCGTTTCCATCATGCCCCCGGCCATGGCTCAGCGCTCCTCGAGCTGGCGCGACAGGATGGCTCCAAATTCACCGGCGAAACTATCCAGGCGCGTGCCGTAGCGGGAAAGCTCGTGATTGAGCTTGTTGAAGCCGATTGTCGCCGGGATGGCTGCCACCAAACCCAAAGCCGTCGCGAAGAGCGCTTCGGCAATGCCCGGCGCCACCACGGTCAAGCTCGTGTTCGCCTCTGCCGCAATCGAGGTGAAAGCATTCATGATACCCCAGACAGTCCCGAAAAGGCCGATAAAGGGGGCCGCCGAGCCGACCGACGCCAGGAAGGTCATGTGCCGCTCCAAGCGGTCCATCTCCCGCCCCACAGCAATGTCCATAACGCGCTCGATACGGTCGCGCACGCTTTGCCGGGCCGCCGGATCACCGCCGGCCGCACCCGCACTGCCGCCACCGCCACCCCCGCGGGCGGCAAAGCGCCGCCATTCACGCATGGCGGTGACGAAAACCACCGACATCGGGTCGGGTGGTGCATTGTCGAGCTTCTCATAGAGTTGATCGAGCGAGCCGCCCGACCAGAAGCCTTCTTCGAACTGGTCGGCACTGCGCCGCAGCCGGCGCAGCCGGATGGCCTTCTCGAAAATAATTGCCCAGGTCCAAAAGGACGCAAGCACCAGCATCACCATGACGGCTTTGACGACAATGTCGGCCTGAAGAAAGAGTCCCCAGACAGACAAATCATGCGCCGCCGCGGCTCCTAGCGCCGCTCCTTCAACAGCCGTCGTCTCCATACTCTCTCTCCTGGCTATGAATTTCGGCGATTCTGTGTAATAGATGCGAATATCGCTCTAACGTCGGGGGGAAGACGTGTGGGACGGCCATCGGCGGTCCGCAGACACACCAATTTGACGTCGAGACCGACAAGCATACTTCCCTCACGTTCGACTAACTGGCGAGCCCACAAACTGGCGCCGGAAAGAGCCGTGAACTGCGATCGCACCTGGAGCAAATCGTCGAGCCGTGCAGGCGCACGATAGTCGGCCACCAGCTCGCGAACGGCAAAAACGACGCCACGTTCCTCCCGCATAGCTCTTTGATCGATTCCCAGCAACCGGCAGAGTTCGCTACGCGCCCTTTCAGCGAATTTGATGTAGTTGGCGTGGTAGACGATGCCGGCGGCATCGCTGTCCTCATAATAGACGCGAACCGGTAAGATATGGTTGTCGCCGTCCAGCCAACCCGACCCGTCTTTGCCAAGGCGTTGGGGGTCACCGTCTGACGTCATGCGGTCGAGGGCCCGGGATCATCTTCCCCTACAGCGTCCGGTCCGAGCAGGTCGAGCTGGCCTGGGCCGGCCGGCGGCGGCTCCAAGCCAATGTGGCGGAAGGCACCAACCGTCAGCATGCGGCCGCGCGGGGTGCGTTGGATGAGCCCCTGCTGCAGCAGATAGGGCTCGATCACCTCCTCGATCACGTCCCTCTGCTCGGAGAGTGCTGCGGCAATGGTTTCCGCGCCGACTGGACCACCGCCGTAATGCTCAGCGATGCAGAGCAGATAGCGCCGATCCATGGCATCCATGCCAAGGTGATCGACCTCCAAGCGCAAGAGAGCGCGATCAGCGCTAGCTGCATCCACCAGCTCTTGTCCCTCCACCGCCGAGAAGTCCCGAACGCGGCGCAGCAGGCGCCCGGCAACACGCGGCGTTCCGCGGCTGCGCCTCGCAATCTCGGTGGCACCTTCGTCGCTTAGGCTAAAGCCCAAAACAGTCGCACCCCGGCGCACGATCGACGCCAACTCGTCATGGGTATAGAAATTGAGCCGCAAGGGAATGCCGAAGCGCTCGCGAAGCGGCCGGGTAATCAGCCCGCTGCGGGTGGTGGCGCCGATCAAAGTAAAGGGCGGCAGATCGATGCGCACAGAACGGGCCGCCGGCCCCTCGCCGATAATGATGTCGAGCTCGAAATCCTCCATCGCCGGATAGAGGATCTCCTCGACAGCCGGGTTGAGGCGGTGGATCTCGTCGATGAAGAGCACGTCGCGCGGCTGCAGATTGGTGAGAATCGCGGCCAGGTCTCCGGCCCGGGCGATCACAGGTCCCGAGGTTGCGCGGAAGCCGACGCCAAGCTCACGGGCGACAATCTGGGCCAGGGTGGTCTTGCCGAGGCCGGGCGGCCCATGGAACAGGACGTGGTCGAGATGCTCCTGCCGGGCCCGCGCCGCTTCGATAAAGACCTTCAGGTTGGCACGCAGCTGCGCCTGACCGACGAAGTCCGACAGTTGCTGCGGCCGGAGGGAGGTTTCAGCTTCAGGCTCCTGCGCTGCCGGATCGACCAAGCGCTCTTCGCCGGCGCCATCGATCACGAGGCCAACTCCCGCAGGCTATCGCGGATCAAACTCTCCAGTGGCGGCGCGTCTTCGCCCGCACGCAGCACCTTGGAGACGACCGAGAAAGCCTCGCTGCGCCCGTAGCCGAGATTGACCAGGGCCGAAACGGCATCTTCTGCCAGGGCCGGTGCCGCATCAGCCGTCGCCGCGCTTCCCGATGGCGCCGGCTGTATTGGGCGGGCCGCCGCGTTGCCGGCGGCTAACGCCACATGAACAGCCTTGTCCTTCAGCTCCGAGACAATGCGCCCGGCGATCTTGGGGCCGACGCCGTTTGCCCGGGTCAGCGCCGTGCGGTCCTGGGCGGCGATCGCCTGGGCCAGATCGGCCGGTGGTAGCACCGAGAGGATGGCCAGTGCCATACGCGCGCCCACGCCCTGAACCGACGAAAGGTGACGAAACCAGGTCTGCTCTTCCGCCTCCGAGAAGCCGTAGAGATGAATGTGGTCCTCGCGCACATGCGTGTCGATTAGGAGGCTCGCAGGCGTTCCGGAGGGCGGCAGCCTGTCCAAGGTGCGGGCCGAGGCGAAGACCAGATAACCGACACCTCCGACATCCAGGATCATGGAGTCCTGGCCGACGCTGTCGATAAGACCAGAGAGCTTGCCGATCATCTCCGGCGCCCTCCCACCGCCATGCCACCCAGGCTGGATGACCAACCGAGACGCGTCTCCAAGTTATGGGCATGGCAGATGGCAACGGCCAGGGCGTCGGCGGCATCGGGTGAGGCGATCTCGCAACCCGGCAGCAGATGACGCACCATGGTCTCCACCTGCTGCTTGCCGGCATGGCCGGTGCCGACCACGGACTTCTTGACGATCATCGGCAGGTATTCCGTGACCGGAAGCTCGGCGAGTGCCGCGGCCAACAACGCCGCGCCGCGGGCCATGCCGAGCTTCAAAGTGGAGGAGGGATTCTTGTTGGCCAGTGTCTCTTCGACCGCAGCATGGCTCGGGCCGTAGCTCGCGATCACCTGATCGATACCCTGCTTGAGCTCAACGAGGCGGGCCGCCAGATCGCCCTCCGCATTCGATCGAATGACGCCATTGGCCACGTGGGAGAGCCGCCCGTCCCGAGCGTCGATCACACCCCAGCCGGTCTTTCGCAACCCGGGGTCTAGTCCCACAATGCGCATTCCGCGCGTTTCTCCCAAGGGCGCCCGCGCGCAAGACGGCGGCTCTGTTAAGCCGTCAGCTTGGCCATGACGTCGTCGCTGATCTCGAAGTTCGCGGCGACACGTTGGACGTCGTCGTTATCGTCGAGCACGTCCATCAGCTTGATGAGCGTGCCGGCAGCGTCCTCATCCACCGGCGTTGTCGTGTTTGGTCGCCAATCCAGGCTTGCCGCTTGAGGGTCGCCGAAGCGCTTGGTCAAGGCGTCGCGCGCGTCCGAGAAATCGTCCGGCGAGGTAAAGATCTCGTGCTCCTCCTCGCCAGACGCCACATCCATGGCGCCGGCTTCGACTGCCGCCTCGAAGACTTCATCGGCGGAGCCCACGTCACGCGGGTAGACGATGCGGCCGACCCGTTCGAACATGAAGGCGACGCTGTTGGTTTCCCCCATCGTGCCGCCATGCTTCGAGAAGGCCGTTCGCACTTCCGCCGCCGTACGGTTTCGATTGTCGGTCAGCGCCTCGACGATGATAGCGACCCCGCCGGGGCCGTAGCCCTCATAGCGCATTTCTTCATAGTTGGTGTCGTCGTCGCCGCCGATCGCCTTCTTGATCGCTCGCTCGATGTTATCCTTAGGCATATTGTCCGCGCGGGCCGCAGCGATGGCGCCACGCAGCCTCGGATTCTTGTCCGGCTCGGGCAATCCCGACTTGGCCGCAACCAGGATTTCACGCGAGTGGCGCGCGAAGATCTTGGCGCGCTTCTTATCCTGCGCGCCCTTGCGGTACATGATGTTCTTGAACTGTGAATGGCCAGCCATGGCCTCTCCATCGAGCAACTGCAAATGTGGCGCGGGTCGACAGTCTACCCCAGCCGTGCCGCCTTCTAGCAAGCTTGCCCGCGTCGTCAAAGCCCCCGCCTCACTGGGCTATCGGGCGCCCGGCGCGCCCACCAGATGCTTAAGGCGAGTTTAAGCAATGCGCTCCAGTATGGCCGCCGAAGGTCCTTGCCGCCGAAGCGGCAGGGGCCGGTGACGGAAGGCAGAGGTTCTATGGCTGAACTGGTCCATCTCCCCCCCTTCGCGGAGGACTTGCCGAGCGCCAACCCGCAGCAAGCGCGCGCCCAGCTTGCCGAGGCGCAGAGGCTGGTGTCCGACTTCACCGCGCAGAATGCCCTGCCGGCTCTGGATGCCTTGCTCAAAGCGGCGGAAAGCAGCCTCAGCGACAACGGCGACCCGTCTCTTGGCCAGGCGGCCGAAGGCGCACGGGCTCTGGCGCAGGATATCGATCAGCGCACCGCCGTGCTGGACAAGGAAGTCGGCCGCTTTCTTTCCGTCGCGCTCCGAAAGTAGTCTCCAACTCGTCACTAGACTTCGGCGTTCTCCAACGCCGCCGGGCTTGGCACAATCGGCTCCAGCCGTGGACCCAAGCGCACCGGGCTGATGCGCTGGGCGAGCCCGCTGCGCTCTTCAATCTCGACATAGACCCCGCACAGTGTCCCTTCGCCATCGGCAACACTCAGCCGCTCTGTGGGCAGCTTGCGCGCAAAGCGGGCGATCGGGGCCGTCTTGTCCATGCCGATGACAGAATCGTAGTTGCCGCACATGCCGGCATCAGTCTGATAGGCCGTGCCGCCAGGCAGGATCTGGGCGTCGGCGGTCGGCACATGGGTATGGGTCCCGACCAGGAAGGAAATACGGCCGTCCAGGTGGTGCGCGATGGCCATCTTCTCGCTGGTCGCCTCGGCATGGAAGTCCACCACGATGGCATGAAGACCGACCCCAAGACGATACTGCGTCAGCACCTTCTCGAGCGCAGCGAAAGGGTCGTCGAGGGGATCCATGAAGAGCCGGCCCATGACGCTGACGACCATCAGCTTGCGCCCATCCGGCAAGGTGAAGCTGGCAAGGCCGCGGCCCGGCGTTCCGGTCGGGTAGTTGATCGGCCGAAGCAGACGTGGCTCGGCATCGATGAACCCGAGGGCTTCGCGCTGATCCCAACTGTGGTTGCCGCCGCTGATGACATCGACACCGTTGGCGAGCAGCTCGTCGCAGATCTTCCGAGTGATGCCAAAGCCGCCGGCCGCGTTCTCTCCGTTGGCGATGACAAAGTCGAGCCCCAGCTTGCGGCGCAGGGCCGGCACCTCGCGCACGATTGCGTCCCGCCCAGGGCGGCCAACGATATCGCCGCAGAAAAGAAGCTTGATCACGGCTGCCCCTTACGCCTCGCGGTCGACAGCGATGGCTTCGCGTTCCGTCACGATCCAGTCCAGACAATGGTCCATGGCATCTCTCGGCACCTGCTCGATCTCCTGCGCGGCAAAGGCGACTCCCACCGCTTGGACATGGTGCAGCCTGTGCAGTTCATACAGGGTACGGTCATAGAAACCGCCGCCGTAGCCCAGGCGATAGCCGCTGCGGTCGAACGCCAGCAACGGCACAAGGAGAAGCTGCGGCCGAAGCTCCGGCTTGTCCTCGGCCGGCACCTCGGTGTCGAAGCTGCCCCGCACAAGGTTATCGCCGAAGCTATAAGCACGAAAGAGCAGAGGGCTGTTTGCGGCGACAACCACCGGCAGGGCGAGACGCCAGCCGGCCGCCGCCAGATGTGCCATCAGTGGGCGCGGGTCGAGCTCGCTGCGGATGGGCAAGTAGCCGGACGCGACCGTCGGCGGCGGAAGGTCAACGGCGCTGAAGCTTGCGAGGAGGCGCTCGGCAAAATCCACCGGCGCGCTGTCCATCGCTTGCCGGCGTCGGCGGGCCATCTCCTTGCGCAAGACGATCTTCTCTTCCGCCAAGCTGCTGCTCACCGGCTTCGCCCCCTCCGCTATGGCATTGGCCACTTAGTCAGCAAATCAGGTCGTGCCGCGTGGGCCGTTGGCGGTTTCATCCTCCAAGGCCTGCATCAGCAGGTGGGCGCCGTGATATCCGGACCAGGGCCCGAACAGGGACAGCTCCCATTTGGAGAAGAGTGGCCCCGGGGATAGAAGATGCCTGACGCACCCCGCAGCACGACTGAAAGCCGGTTACCTAGGCGTCCTCGATGCGTGCGGCAAGAGATTCAAGTTGCCCAGCGGCTCCGAAGAGGCACTCCGCTGCGGCCTCCTTCTCTTTGGCGCTCATCTTACCGGTCGTCAGCCCGGACGCCTTGCCCTGCCCTCCGGCAGCCTGCAGATCGTTAGCCAACAAAATACCGACCATAAGAAACAGCCGCCGCTCGTCGATGCTGCCGATGCTGGCCATCAGCTCGCTGGCCCGCCGGTCGACCATGGCCGCCAGTTCGGCAACCTTACCTTCCTCACCGTCGTCACAGGCCAAGTCGTAGGCCCGGCCCGCCACCGTTACCTTAACTCTGGCCATGACGCCCCTCGTCAAGCAGCTTGTCGACGCGCGAGATCGCACCGTCCAAACGTTGCGAGACCAGATGGACGACGTCCTTCAAAGCCTCGCTCTCGCGCTTGGCGGCGAGCAGCGCCGATTTGATCGCTTCCGTGTTTTCTGCCTTGCCGGCGACGGCGCGTTCCAAGCGGTCCATCGCTCGAGTCAGGCGCATTTGTGCTTCATCGATGGTCGGCATCTGTTACCCCCGCCTTCCCTTCGCAGCTAAACGACGTCGGTACATAGTCTTCCATTCGCAAACCCCGCTTTAGTGTAACCCGCCATGGCATTGATTCAAAAGTTTTCTTGATGCGGGGAGTGGACAACCCGCTTGCCGCCGGCCGGCCTCTCCAAATGCCGGACGGCTCGCCGATCAGTTGACCCCCTGGTATGGCAAAGGCATTGTGCCGCCTGCCGTGCTACGGAGCCCCTTCCCGGCGGTTCGCGCTGGGCGCTACGATCATAAACCTTGGATAGGGCGCCACCAGTTCCTACAACAGAGTCCGGTCGGCTCTGCTGCGGAGGGGCGCGGCCCAACGCGGCACATCCGGGCAAGGCCCGGCTTCAGATGACATTCCACAGTTCAGGCTTGATTGGGAAGGCGAGCTAAGGTGACAGCTTTGACGGCACAGCAGGACGATTTGGCCGAAGCCATGACGCACGACGACTTGGCCAATACGATTCGTTTCTTATCGATGGATGCGGTGCAGAAAGCGCGCTCCGGTCACCCCGGTATGCCCATGGGGATGGCGGATGTAGCGACGGTTCTGTTTCAGCGCTTTCTGAAGTTTGACCCAACCTCGCCTGATTGGCCGGATCGCGATCGCTTCGTGCTCTCCGCCGGGCACGGGTCCATGCTGCTTTACTCCTTGCTGCACCTCACCGGCTACCCGGACATGACCATCGAGGAGCTGATCAACTTCCGGCAGCTCGGCAGCAAGACAGCGGGCCATCCGGAGTTCGGTGTGGCTGGCGGCATCGAGACCACCACGGGCCCGCTCGGCCAGGGGCTCGGCAATGCCGTTGGCATGGCCTTGGCAGAGCGCATCCTCAACGCTCGCTTCGGCGACGCGCTGGTCGACCACCGCACCTATGCCATCGTCGGTGACGGCTGTCTGATGGAGGGCATCAGCCACGAAGCGATCAGCCTGGCCGGCCATCTGCGCCTCGGCAAGCTGACGGTGCTGTTCGACGACAACAGCATTTCGATTGATGGGCCGACCGATCTGGCCGTCTCCGACGACCAGGTCGCGCGCTTTGACGCCTGCGGCTGGCATACCCAGCGGGTCGACGGTCACGACGCCGAGGCGATTGCCGCGGCGATCGAGGAAGCTCAGAAGAACGAGCGTCCGTCGATGATCGCCTGCCGTACGCAGATCGGCTTCGGCGCCCCCAACAAGCAAGGCACGGCCGCGACCCATGGCGCCCCGCTCGGCGAGGAAGAGATCGCCGCAGCGCGAGAGCACCTCGGCTGGTCCTCCGAGCCCTTCGAGGTGCCGGAGGACAATCTTGCCGCTTGGCGCGAGATCGGTGCCGCCGGTGCAGCAGAGTCCGCTGCTTGGCGCGAACGCCTGGCCAAACAGCCGGAAGACGAGCGTGCCGAGTTCGAGCGGCGGCAGGCCGGCACCCTTCCGGATGCGCTCGGCGAAGCCATTCGCAGCGTCAAGAAACAGGCCGTCGAGACGCCGGAGTCCATCGCGACCCGCGTCGCCTCGCAGCGCGTGCTTGAGGCATTGGCGCCCGTCTTGCCTGAGCTGATCGGCGGTTCTGCCGATCTCACCGGCTCCAACAACACCAAGGCCAAAAGCCAGGCGGTCATCACGGCTGATGACTTCAACGGCGCCTATGTACACTACGGCGTGCGGGAGCACGGCATGGCCGCGGCCATGAACGGCCTGGCTCTGCACGGCGGCATCATCCCCTACGGCGGCACGTTCCTCGTCTTCACCGACTACTGCCGTCCGGCCATCCGCCTTTCGGCTCTGATGGAGCAGCGCGTCATCTACGTCATGACCCACGACTCGATCGGCCTTGGCGAGGACGGGCCGACCCACCAACCGGTGGAGCAGCTCGCTGCCCTGCGCGCCATTCCAAACCTAAAGGTGTTTCGTCCGGCGGACTTGGTGGAAACGGCTGAGTGCTGGGAGCTGGCCCTGGAGAACCAAGACGGGCCTTCCGTCATCGCCTTGACCCGACAGGGCGTGCCCAACGTGCGCAAGGAGCACCATGACGAGAACTGGTGTGCCTACGGCGGCTACATCCTCGAGTCCGCCAACGGTCCGCGCCAGGTCACTTTGATCGCCTCCGGCTCAGAGGTCTCGGTTGCGCTGGAGGCCAAGCGCCTGCTTGAAGCCGAGGAGGTCTTCGCCGCGGTGGTGTCCTTGCCGAGCTGGGAACTTTTCTCCGCGCAACCGCAGCATTACCGCGATGAGGTGCTCGGCCCAGGCATTCTCCATTTCGCGGTCGAGGCGGCCTCGCCGCTCGGCTGGGAACGCTGGGTCGGCAGCGACGGTGGATTTCTCGGCATGAGAAGCTTTGGTGCTTCGGCACCGGCTGCCCATTTGTACAAGCACTTCGAGATCACGGCGCAAGATCTTGCCGATAAGGTCAAGGCCTGGTTGTAGGAGTAATGTCACTAACACCGGGTCGGCACCGAGAAAGAGACGGGCCGCCCACAACGTGGGAGGAATTGGGAGATGGCGTTGAAGGTTGGCATCAACGGCTTCGGCCGCATCGGTCGAATGGTGTTTCGCGCGGCATTGGAGTCCGGGCGCAAAGACATCGAGTTCGTTGCGATCAACGATCTGGGTTCGGTTGAGGCCAACGCCCACCTGTTGAAGTACGACTCGGTGCACGGCCCCTTCCCCGGCAAGGTGCAGGCCACCAAGTCGACCCTGAAGGTCAACGGCACCTCCGTTCGCGTCTTGAACGAGACAGACCCGGCAAAGCTGCCTTGGGAGAAGCTGGGCGTCGATCTCGTCATGGAGTGCACCGGCCGTTTCAACAGCCGGGACAAGGCTGCTGCCCATCTTGAAGGCGGAGCAAAGAAGGTTCTGGTTTCCGCCCCGTGCAGCGATGCCGACGTCACCGTCGTCTACGGCGTCAACGACAAGAAGATGAAGAAGAGCCACAAGGTGGTGTCCAACGCCTCCTGCACCACAAACTGCCTGGCCCCAGTGGCGCACGTGCTGCATCAGAACTACGGCATCGAAAAGGGCTTCATGACCACCATTCACGCCTACACCGGCGACCAACGGACGGTGGACACCCTGCATAAGGACCTGCATCGCGCCCGTGCGGCGGCCGTGTCGATGATTCCGACCTCCACCGGCGCCGCCCGTGCCGTCGGCTTGGTTCTGCCGGAGCTGGCCGGCAAGCTGGACGGCGTCGCCATCCGTGTTCCGACACCCAACGTCAGCCTGGTCGATCTCAAGGTCAACTTGAAGAAGAAGGCCGATGTGGAAGCCATCAACGAGGCGATGGCCAAGGCTGCCAGCGGCAAGCTCAAAGGCGTTCTCGCCGTCAACAACGAGCCCCTGGTCTCGGTCGACTTCAACCACCACCCGGCCAGTTCGATCTTCGATATGGACGGCACCAAGGTGCTCGAGGGTGATTTCGTGCGGGTGATGACCTGGTACGACAACGAGTGGGGCTTCTCCTGTCGCATGAGCGATACGGCTGCCGCGCTCGGCAAGCTGATCTAGCGGCGCAAGCGCGCGTAGTGCCGAAACGGGCCGGCGAGACGGAAAGGGTCAGCACCCCCGTCTCGCTGCGCCCGGCTCTTGTCGTTCATTCCTTGCAGCACGTCGAGGCGGCACTAGCCGCGGCCTCGGATGGGACAGAAGGGCTAGTCCTCGTCTCGGCAAGTGGCGCCGGTGCAAGCCTGGGCCCTTTGTTCTGGCTAGCAATGCTGCGCCAGGCGACATCGGCCTATCCTCAGGCCGTCTTCACCGCCTATCTCGATTGTTCGGACGAAGCCGGGACGGCGTTGCGCGCCCTGCGTGCCGGCGTCGACCATATTCGCTTTACCGGACGGCCGGACGTCGGCGAGAGGCTCGCCAGCATCGCCCAGCAGCTCGGTGCCGAGGTGACAGACGAAGCCTTCGACTGCTTCGACCTGTTGGACCAACCCGACCCCTTCGCCGCCTGCCGCGCCTGGCTTTGGCGAAAAAACACACTTTACGGTCAAGATTGAAATGCGCTGCTGCCTTCTCTATCAAGCCTTCGTGAACCGGCGGCTGGCGCGCAGGCCCGAGGTTGCCGGTCAGCCAGTCAACGCCGTGTCAACGACAGTCCAGCAGCCGGGAGCCGCCTCATGAAAATCACTCAGCGCGTCAAGCGTATCCTCGCCAACTACGAGAGCGACTGCCCCGGGACAAAGGCGAAGCTCGCCAGCATCCTGATGCACGGCAAGCTAGGCGGCACGGGCAAGCTGGTCATTCTGCCGGTCGATCAGGGCTTCGAGCATGGCCCGGACCGCTCCTTTGCGCCCAACCCTGCTGGCTATGACCCGCACTACCATTATCAGCTTGCGGTCGATGCCGGGCTGAGCGCCTTTGCCGCGCCGCTCGGCCTGCTCGAAGCCGGCGCCGACAGCTTCGCCGGCGCTGTGCCGACGATCCTCAAGCTGAACAGCTCCAACAGTCACGCCACCAGCAAAGACCAGGCGATCACCGGCAGCGTCCATGACGCTCTGCGCCTGGGCTGCGCCGCGATCGGCTTTACCATCTACCCTGGCTCCGAAGAGCAGTTCGAGATGATCGAGGAGATTCGCGAGCTGGCCGAAGAAGCCAAGGAATTTGGCCTCGCTGTCGTCGTTTGGTCCTATCCGCGCGGCGGCAACCTCTCCAAAGCCGGCGAAACCGGCATCGACGTCTGCGCCTACGCGGCCCATATGGCGGCCCTGCTCGGTGCCCACATCATTAAGGTCAAGCCGCCAACCGACCACATCGAGCAGCCCGAGGCGAAGAAGGCGATCGAGGCCGCCGGCTTCGACCTCTCCAGCCTCGACAAGCGCATCGCCCACGTCATGCAGGCCTCCTTCAACGGCCGCCGCATCGTCGTCTTTTCCGGCGGCGGCGCCAAAGGCACCGATGCGGTCTATGACGAGATTCGCCTGATCGCCAAGGGCGGTGCCAACGGCTCCATCATTGGGCGCAACACTTTCCAGCGCCCCCGGGACGACGCCATGGCGATGCTCGACAACATCATCAAGATCTACCAGGGCAAGTTCTGATCCGGGCTAACCAGGCACGCCGCGCATAAGCAAAAGATCCTCGTGTCCGATTGTCGTTTGTATCTCGTCGCCCCGCCGGGCTTGGCTTCCGGCGAAACTGAGCTGGCGGCCTTTCTGCCGACGTTGCAGAAAGCGCTCAGCGGCGGCGATGTGGCAGCCTTTCTGTTGCGCGACGAGGGCGCAACAGAGGAGCAGCTCTGCGCAGTTCTCGACTCGGTCCGCCCGCTGACGCAGAAGCGCGACGTGGCGCTGCTGGTCGAGAACCGTGCCGATGTTGCGGGTAAGGCGGATTGCGACGGACTCCAGCTTCCGCCCAACCCCGTGGCCATCCGCTCGGTTAAGCAGGCCCTGGGCGAGGACGTCATCGTCGGCGCCAACTGCGACAGCTCGCGCCATCTCGCTATGGTCGCCGGTGAAGCTGGGGCGGACTATGTCATCTTCGACTCGAACGAGTTGGAGACCATCACTTGGTGGGCTGAATTGATGGAGGTGCCCTGCATCGCCTGGGGCGGCATCACCTTGGAGACTGCCCCGGCGCTGGTCGAAGCCGGCGCCGATTTTCTGATGGTGGGCCAGGCCGTCTGGACGGCGCCCAAGGGTCCAAAAGCCGCCGTAGCCGCATTTCATCGCCTGCTGCGGGAAACGGAGTCTGAGCTGGCCTGAACTTGCGCTCGAACCGAAGTGGCAATAAGTCTGGTGTCCTGCAACAACGGCGGACCAAGCCATGACAGCGAAGATCTTTATCGACGGCGAAGCAGGCACCACGGGTTTGCAAATCCGGCAGCGTCTGTCCGGCCGACGCGATCTGACCTTGCTGTCGATTCCCGAGGACCGCCGCAAGGATGCCACCGCCCGGGCCGAGCTTCTGAATGCCGCGGATCTGGCCATCCTCTGCCTGCCCGATGCCGCGGCGCGGGAGGCCATCACTCTCCTCGAAAACGACCGCACAAGGATCATCGACGCCTCAACGGCCCACCGGGTGGCTGAGGGCTGGGTATACGGCTTTCCGGAGATGGAACCGGGCCATGAAGCCAAGGTGGCCAGTGCGCGCTTTGTCGCCAATCCAGGCTGTTATCCGCAGGGCGCCATTGCCCTGCTCCGCCCCCTGGTTGCCCAAGGCTTGCTGCCCGCCGACTACCCCGTCGCCATTCACGCCGTCTCCGGCTACACGGGTGGTGGCAAGGGTCTGATCGAACGCTTCGAGGGCGAGGCGGCAGGAGAGGCACCGGCGCACTATCTCTACGGCCTCTCGCTGAAGCACAAGCACCTGCCGGAGATGGAGCGCTATGGCCTGCTCGCCCGGCCGCCGCTCTTCGTGCCCAGCGTCGGGCGCTTCGCCCAAGGCATGCTGGTTCAGATCGGATTGCATCTGACCGACCTGGAAGGCGCGCCAAGCGCAGCGGACCTGCAGGCAGTATTGGCCGAGTGGTACGCTGGACGCCGCTATGTCGACGTGACTCCTTTGGCGGACAGCGGAGCAGCGGGCGAGCTCGACCCGGAGGCGCTCAACGGCACGAACCTGCTGCGTCTCCACGTTTTCAGCAGCGAGGACGGGCATCGGGCGCTGCTTGCGGCCCAGCTCGACAATTTGGGCAAAGGCGCATCGGGTGCCGCCGTGCAGAGCCTCAACCTCATGCTCGGGCTCGAGGAGTCCGCCGGACTGGAGCTGCGGCAAGCTGCCTGAGCAGCAATCTGCAATACCACTCTAGCGAGAGCCGTGGTAAGCAGCGGCGCATCGCCTACTGCATGTCTTGTCGTCGGTTGAGACGGTCGCCCTGATGAAGCTTCTACGCTTGACCCTAGTCTGCAGCGCGCTGTTGTTCGCCGCCGGTCCGTCGCTGGGCCAAGGTTACGTCTTACGCCTAGGGTTCGACCAACCGCCCGAGAGTCCGCTGGCAGCAAGCCTGGCGGCTTTCAAGGCGGAGGCAGAACGCGCCGGCGACGGCGCGTTCACGATCGAGCTCTTGACCGGCGAAGGCGCTTACAGCGAGCAGGACCTGGCACAGGCTCTCGGGTCCGGCGCCATCGAGATGGCCCTCCTTCCCCTCAAGGAAATCGAGGAGCCCAAGGTCTCTTTGTCGATTCTGCAGGTGCCGGTCATTTTCGATTCGACGGCCGGCCGCGATGACGCCCTCGCCCCAGGAGCGCCCTTGCGCAGCGCGCTCGACAAGGAGATACGCCGCCTCGGCGGCCAAGCCCTCTGGTGGCCGGCAGACGAGCCGGGCTTGCTGCAGAGCGCACGGGCATCGGCACGGCTGCCTGGTGAGCTGGCCGGACGGCAAGTGGCGACAACCGAACCTCCCATGGTCGGTTACATTGCCTTTCTGCGGGGCGTGCCGCTGCCTGCACCGCGCCCGGATGCCGAGCCTCAGTTCAAGATGAGCCGGCTTTCGGAGCTGAATGCGCCGGGCGGCGCCGACGGCATGCAGTCCCACCGCATCGTCGGCCAAAGCCTGGGCGCCTTCGTGCTGATGGTGAACCTACGCTACTGGAACGAACTTCCGCGGGACGTCACCGATGCCTTGCGGCAGGCGGCGGACGCTGCGGAGCATCACCACCGTGCTGAGCTGGAGGCCAAGGTGGAGAAGACCTTGGCGGACGCCAGCGCTCGCGGCTTCATGGTTGAATCCATGAGCGGCCGGGTGCAGGCGCAGTGGCGTTTGCGTGCCTGGGAACTCTGGAACCTGGAGCTCTATGCGGCGCGAGAGCGGGGGACGCTCCTGCAGCGGGCAGCGGAGTGGATGCGCGACCAGACGCAGGCGGATATCGAGGCGAGCTTCGAGTAGGGAGCTGGCACATGCTTACGGTGTACGGACGAAAGAGCGCCTTCAATCTGCAGAAGGTCATGTGGCTCATCGGTGAGCTCGGCCTTGCACACCGGCATATCGAGTTGGGCGGCACATTCGGCGGGCTGGACGACCCAGCCTTCCGCGCCAAGAACCCTCACGGTCGCGTGCCACTCATCGACGATGATGGGTTCTGCGTTTGGGAGTCCCACACCATCTTGCGCTATCTCGCGGCGCGCTATGGCGGGCCGGCCTTCTGGAGCGACGACCCCGCCAAGCGCTCCCTGGCCGAGCGCTGGATGGACTGGTCGCAGACCGCCCTGCAGCCTGACTTTCTGACTGGTGTGTTCTGGGGCTTATACCGCACGCCGGAGGCAAAGCGGGACATGGCGAAGGTGACCGCCAAGCTAGAACGGACGGCGCAGCACCTAATCCTCTTGGACGGCGTGCTTGCCGATCGGCCCTATCTGCTTGGCGACAAGCTAAGCCTCGCCGACATACCGGCGGGAACCTGCCTCTACCGCTACTTCAACATCCCCATCGAACGCCCAAAGCTGCCAAACGTCGAGCGGTGGTATGCTGAATTGACGGAGCGACCCGCCTATCGGGCCCACGTCATGATTCCCTTCGATGATCTCTATGGACGCCTAGAGTTCTGAAGCACGATGATCGACACGCCTTGGACCGTTCGCCCGGCGACCCCAGCCGATGCTGTCGAGGTCGCCCGACTGATGAACGATCTCAACCTGCATGAGGGGCTGGAGGCCATCTACTCCGAGGCGCTGGTCTTACGCGACGGCTTTGGCGAGGACTCTGCCTATGACCTGCTGGTGGCTCAGGGAAGCGTCGGGCTGATCGGTTACGCCGCTTATCAAGCCGCCTACGACACGGAGCGCGGCGGCCGTTCCCTTTGGCTGCTCGATCTCTACGTTGCCTCGGACGCGCGGGGTGGTGGTGCAGGCCGAGCCCTCATGCGCCAGGTGGCGCATGTCGCTTGCGAGCGCGGCTGCGTCAGCCTTTGGTGGGGTGTGCGCTCCTGCAACCGTGAGGCTCGCGCGTTCTATGCCGGCCTGGGGGCGATCGATGATGACGCCCGCATTCTGGAATTGGCCGGCCCCGCCTTGACGGCGCTGGCCGACCAGGCCGGGTGACGGAAGGCTCTCGACTCGAAAAATCAGACTAAAGAGAAAGACGCGCGGTTGAGGACCGCGCGTCGAAGAGTGTCTTTTGCTGCCAGCGCCTAGGCGTCGGCACCGCTGTTCTTACGCCAGCCCGGCAAGAAAGAGCGCCAGGGATGATGACGGTTTCTCTTCGCCAGGTATGGGCGCAGCAGATAGCCTCTGCCGTAAATGAGATGACCAAGCATGGCCCCTATCCTTTCCCGTCTGATAGACCGGCACGCGGCCGGAGAGTCTCTGTTTTGCGCTTGTCGAAACGCACTGTGTGCGTACTATATGCGCACTCATTGCGCTTCTTCAAGAGGAAACTTGTTGAGACAAGTTTTCTGTCCTTAGACTTTCGTTGAGCTGCGCCGGAAGGAGAGAGCCACAACCATGCGTTCCATTCTCGTCGCCAACGCCAAAGGCGGATGCGGAAAGACAACCATCGCCACGACCTTGGCCGGCGCCTTCGCCCAGATCGGCCTGAGAGTCGCGCTGGCCGATGTGGATAGACAGCACAGCAGCCTTGGGTGGCTTGATCGCCGGCCGGCTCAGATGCCGCGCATCGAAGGCATCGACTGGTCCAAGAAGATCGACGGCGTGCGTAAGAAGACGCAGCGCTTGATCATCGACGCGCCAGCCGCCTTGACCACCGAGGACTTCAAGCTGCTGCTCAAGCAGGCGGACATCGTGATCGTCCCCATTCTGCCTTCGGCCTTCGATCAGCATGCCGCGTCGGCGTTTTTGGCGCAGGTCGAGGCGCTCAAGCCGATCCGAAACGGCAAGAAGCAGATTGCCGTCGTGGCAAACCGGACACGCGTGCATTCTCGGGCCAGCCGCACCTTGGCCGACTTCCTGCGCAGCCTCGACCACGAGCCGGTGATCAGCCTGCCGGACACCGTGCTCTACACGGATGCGGCCGAGACGGGCCTCAGCATATTCGACAGGCGCGATAGCCGCGCTAAGCTGGCGCAGGAGATGTGGTTGCCACTAATCGACTACGCTGAAAGGGCTGCAGCGTGACACCCCGGAAGTTCAAACGCTGGCGCAAGCGCCTGAAGCTATCCCAGAAGGAGGCCGCCGAGGCACTCGGCCTCAAGCCGCGCATGATTCAATACTACGAAAAAGGCGAGCGCAACGGAGAGAAGGTTAAAATTCCCAAGACCGTGCGCTTGGCCTGTTATGCCATCGACCAGGGCGTCGATGACTACGACGGGGGTGGCGACTGAGCGGGCAGCGTTCCGCCTTCCCATCCGGCAATTGCCGCCGCCTCCCTCGATTCATCCCAGGCTCTCGGGAAAGCTATTCCGATTGCCGGGCCGGCACTGCTTGAGTATGGTCCGCGCGCCCGCCACACCAGGGCGGGTTTTCGTTTCATGCGGCCCCCTTTTCAGCACCTCGGCGGCCGCCGCAACTGCGGCGCGGAGAGGTGTTCGATAGGCGGCGCCAAGTGCTGCCGTAGGCGCAGCGCCATCAAGGCATCTAAGGTGAGTCATGAAGATCAACGGTAATGCGATCCGGCCCGGTAACGTCATCGAGCACAAAGGGCGTCTCTGGCGCGCCGTGAAGCTGCAGCACGTCAAGCCCGGCAAAGGCGGCGCCTTTGCGCAGGTCGAGCTCAAAGACATCCGCGACGGGACCAAGCTCAACGAGCGCTTTCGTGCAGACGAGTCGGTCGAGCGGGTGCGCCTGGATGAGGCGCCTTATCAATATCTCTTCGCCGACGGCGATATGCTGACCTTCATGAACAACGAGAACTACGAGCAGGTCTCGGTGCATCAGGACTTGGTCGGCGAGCCCCTGCCCTTTCTGCAGGAAAGCATGAACGTCAGCGTGATGTCTTACGAAGGCGAGGTCATCTCGGTGCAGCTCCCCGAGCAGGTGACCTTGGAAATCACCGAGGCCGACCCCGTCGTTAAGGGGCAGACGGCCTCCTCATCCTATAAGCCGGCGGTGCTGGAAAACGGCATAAAGGTCATGGTACCTCCGCACATTGAGGCCGGCACCCGCGTGGTCGTGAATACGGCCGACGGTAGTTACGTGGAGCGGGCCAAGGACTAGCCACTCTGGACGCATCGGCAGGACAGACTTTCTGGTGGCTATGAAGACACGCTCCCCACTGATCAACGTCATGACGAAGGCCGCCTTTAAGGCAGCCCGCGGCCTCAAACGCGACTTTGGGGAAGTTGAGAACCTTCAGGTCTCCCGCAAAGGCCCGGCGGATTTCGTCTCCGCAGCCGATCTCAATGCAGAGAAGGCCCTGCGCGAGGAACTGTCGCGCGCCCGACCTGATTTCGGTTTTCTGATGGAGGAGTCGGGTGCCAGCGAGGGACGCGACCCGCGGCGGCGCTGGGTGGTCGACCCACTCGACGGCACCACCAACTTCCTCCACGGCTTGCCGCACTGGGCAATCTCCATCGCCGTGGAAGAGAACAACGCGATCATCGCCGCCCTCGTCTACGACCCCATCAAGGACGAGCTCTTCACGGCAGAGCGTGGCCAAGGCTGCTTTCTCAACGATCGGCGCCTCCGGGTCTCCTCACGCCGCAACTTGGCCGACGCCATCTTCGCGACAGGCATCCCCTTCAAAGGGCTCGACGGCCACGAGGGCTTTCTCGCCGAGCTAGAGGGCGTGATGGCGGTCTCTGCCGGCGTGCGGCGATGGGGCACCGCTTCGCTCGACCTGGCCTACGTTGCCGCCGGACGCTACGACGGCTTCTGGGAGCGTGGCCTGCACCCGTGGGATTTCGCGGCTGGCATTTTGCTCGTACGCGAGGCAGGGGGTATGGTCACTGAGCTGAACGGCAAGGACGTGCGCTCGGATAGCCCCTCTATTCTGGCGAGCAACAATGCGCTGCACAGCGATCTACAGCGCATTCTCGTTGGCAAAGGGGCGCCCGGCGCTGCGCCTGCCAGACGCTCAGCTTGATACGTGACACCACTTGCGTGATCCCAACCAAGGGTCTAAGCCAGATTGTGACTAGGTCCATCCGCCGGGACGAGTCACAGGGAGAGACAAGGTGGTCATGGTGGACCGCGCGATAACCGAGAGAACGGCGAAAGGCCGTGCCATTGCATTTCTTTGTGCGCTTGGCCTCGGACTGACGGCTGCGAGCGAAGCGCCGCGTGCGCAAACCGCCTGGGGCGGGAACAACTCCGTCATCGTCAACGAATCCGTGCTCGACAGCCTGGGTCCAGCTGGTGCCGGCTCACCTTATGCGCCTCCATCCAGCGCGACACCGGGCGCTTACCCCTATCCGGGCGGCTACTCCCGTTACGGCGGGGCCTTGCTGTTCCCCCCGCCGCAGCTGCCAAGCAGCACCTTAACCGTACCGCCTCCCTCTGCGGAAGCGCTCCGCTCTGTGCCACCGATGCCGCGCAGCGCCGATCGCCCGAGAGCAACAGCCCGCGCCACCCCGGCACCGACGCGCCAGGCGCCAAGCCAAACGGCACGTCAGACCCGGCCGCAACCGGCAACACCGGCCGCAAAGCCACCTCCTCCCCCGCCGCAGCCGGCTGCAGCGGCAGCGGCAGCGCCCCCACCGCCAGAGCCGGAGCCCCCCCAGGTGGCGGCGACGCCGGAGCCTGCCCCGCAAGCTGAAGCTGAGGCCAGCGCGGCGGCAACGGAAGCCACACAGACGGCCTCGACAGCCAACGCAAGCGTTGACGAGATGGAGCTGCCGCCCCCCGCACCACTGCCCAGCTTCAGCGATGAGGCCGAGCCGATGGTCCCGACGGTCGGGCTGAGCGGCCAAGAGCCTCGCCAGACCTTGTTCACCGGCGGACCGAGCCCCAGTGGAGGCCTCTTGGCGGACCGAAACGATGAGGCCGGAGCATCGCAGGCAAGCGAGGCACCGGCGGCCGCGCCCCCGCCGCCGCCCGCCCCTGAGCCTGTTACGGCCAGCGACGCGGAGCAGGCTGCACCGCTGGCGACGGGCAGCCAAACCGCCGAGACACTGGCCCGCAGCGATACGCCCATCACATCAGAGCCGGCACAAGGTGCGAGCGGCGCAGAGCAGCCAGCTGTCACCTCTCAGCCCGCCGCCACAACGCAGCAAGCGGCCCTGACTCCAGCGAGCGTCCGGAGCGGCGGCGAAGTGCGCATTCCCTTCGGAACAACCCAGATCGATCTCGACGGAAACCAGGAGGCGCTGCTTACTCCGCTGGTCGATCAGCTGCGCAACGACGATCGCGCAGCAGTGCGCGTTCAGGCCTACGCGAGCGGCGAGGCAAGCGACCCGAACAAGGCGCGCCGCCTTTCTCTCCAGCGCGCCCTCAAGGTCCGTAAGTATTTCATCGACCAAGGAATCCGCTCCGTACGCGTCGAAGTACGCGCACTGGGCATGAGCGGCCCCGACGGTTCGGTCGACCGCGTCGACGTTCTGCCGGTCCAGCGCTGAGCCGACCTTTGGACGGCGCCCTTTCAGTCCGGGCTACGCCGACCATGAGCCGCCCCCTGCGCTATCTGCTGTGGATGCTAGTGTTTCTGCTGCTGGCCGGCGCTGCGGCCGCCGTGTTGCATCAGGAACTGCTCGCCGCCTTCCGGGCCAATCCCGTTCTCAACGGCATGATCCTGGGCGTGCTGCTGTTCGGGCTGCTCTACAGCTTCTGGCAGGTCATCGCCCTGAACCGCGAGATCAACTTCGTCGAGCAGCTGCAGCGGGAGAGCAGCGGCGGACTGATTTTCCCGGGCACGATCAGCGAGCTACCCGACACGCGGCTGCTTGGACCCATGGCCAACATGCTGCGGGAGAAGCGCGGACGCCTGACCCTTTCGGCCGTTTCGATGCGCACGCTACACGGCGGCATCCAGATGCGCATCGATGAGATCCACGACATCTCCCGCTACGTCATCGGACTCTTGATCTTCCTCGGCCTGCTTGGAACCTTCTGGGGGCTGCTGGAAACCGTGCGCTCCGTCGGCGAAGCCGTCGGCACTTTGGGTGGCGAGAGCGGCTCTGACTCCGCCGCCCTCTTCGCCGAGTTCATTCGCAGCCTGGAACGGCCGATCGCCGGCATGGGCACAGCCTTCTCCTCCTCGTTGTTCGGTTTGGCCGGCTCCCTGATCGTCGGCTTTCTCGAGCTGCAGTCCACCCAGGCGCACAATCGCTTCCTCAACGAGCTGGAGGAATGGCTCTCCGGCATGACGAAGCTTTCCGGCGGAGCCGGCGCCCCCGGAGACGGCGAAGGTTCGGTGCCGGCCTATGTACAGGCTCTGCTGGAGCAGACCGCGGACAGTCTGGACAATCTGCAGCGCACCATCTCACGCGGCGAGGAAGACCGGATGGTGGTGAACAACAACCTCGCCGTCCTGACCGACCGCCTGACCACCTTGACCGACCAGATGCGCACCGAGCAGCAGGTCATGCGCCATCTGGCCGAAACTCAGACCCAAATGAAGGCGCTTCTCGCCCGCCTCGGCGAGGCCAGCCTCGAGACCCGTCCCGGCGGCGAGGTCCTGGACGAGGCGACGCGCGACCATATCCGCAGCATGCACCTCAACATGGCCAAGATCGCGAACGAGCTGCAGAGCGGACGCGACCAGGCGGTCGAGCAAATCCGCAGCGAGATA
The DNA here is from genome assembly GCA_965247175.1 of Rhodospirillales bacterium. Taxonomy (GTDB): domain Bacteria; phylum Pseudomonadota; class Alphaproteobacteria; order Kiloniellales; family DSM-21159; genus JANQMX01. The sequence goes on along the minus strand of OZ252006.1, from coordinate 4,426,856 downwards.
CGCTTGCTTGCGCGCACGATCGCGGCCTTGGCCGAGGAGTCGAACGGATAAACGACGCGAGCGGTGCGGAAACGTGGGCAGCCGTTTCGCAGCAAACGATAAGATTGGGCAGGCGCCTTGTACGGTTTCGGTAGGAGCACCCGTAGCCGCAACGTGAATATCTGGCCCGGCTTTGTCGACGGCTTGGCCACCATTCTGCTCGTCGTCATTTTCGTGCTGCTCGTCTTTCTCGCCGGACAGTTCTTTCTCAGCCTGCGCCTGTCCGGTCGGGAAGCGCAGCTCGACCGCCTCAACAGTCAGATCGATGAGCTGGCCGAGCTGCTCACGCTCGAGCGGCAGGTCAACACAGACCTTGGCCTGACGGTCGGCCGTGTCTCGGAAGAGCTGCGCGGCTCTCAGGCCGAGCGCGACCGCCTGGCGGCACAGGTCGGCATGCTGGATGCGGAGCGCAGCGCGCTTGACCAACGGCTGCAGGCTGCGCTGCTGGAGATCGGTCAGCTCAGCGAAAGCCAAGACCGCTTGACCGAAGAACGCGAAGAGCTCCGGGCGAGCCTGGAAGCACGCTCTACCGAGAGCAACCGGCTTGGTGCCGGCTTGGCCGCCCTCGAAGCCGAACGGGCGAGTTTGCGCGGCGAGATCGAGACCTTGAGCAACCAACGCTTGGCCCTGAAGGGGCAGATCGAGAATCTCGATGCCGAGCGGGGCTTTCTGGCCAGCACCTTGGAGGCGACCGAGCAGCGTGCCGCCGCCTTGAGCCAGAGCCTGACAGCGGTTGGAGAGGAGCGCGACACACTGCAACAGGCGCTGACGACCAGTCAGGGGGAAGTCGAGGCGCTGAGCCGCACGAGGGAGCGGCTGACGACCTCGCTTGCCGCCCTGGAAACGCAGCTTGCCGAGCTGCTCGAGCGAATCCGCCAAGTCCAGGAGGAGCGGGCCCGCCTCGACAGGGAATTGGCGCAGCTGGACGAGGCGCGCAGCGAACTCGCCCAGGCGCTCGAAACCAGCGATGCGGAGCGCGGCAATCTCGCAGAGCAGGTGGCAAGCCTCGAAAGCGCGTTGAGCGGCGCAAAAGAGGAGCAGGAGACTCTGACGACGGCGTTGGCAGAAAGCGAAGCGGACCGCGAGGCGCTGCTGACTCTCCGCGCCACTCTGGACGAAGAGCTCGCCGCGCTGAAGCAAACGCGGAGCGATCTCATGGCCTCCTTGACCGAGAACGAGGCCCAACGTGCCGGACTGGCGCAACGGCTCTTGGCGGCCGAGGCCCGCGAGCAAGAGTTGCTGGACCGCTTGGCTGCGGGCGCCAACGCCATCGAGACTCTGGAGGAGCGCCTGTTGGCTCTAGAAGCCGAGCGCGACAGCCTGAACGCCCAGCTAGCGGAGACGAGCGAAGAGAGCGGCGCCCTGGCCGAGCGCATCGCCGCCGTGGAGAGCGAGGCTGCTGGCTTGGCTGCCGAGCTCGGCCTCAGCCAAGACGAAGGCGGCACGTTGGACTCACTGCTTGCCAGCTTGAGGAGCGAGGTCGGCAGCTTACGCGATGAGCGAGACAGCTTGGCGGGTGAGAATCTTGCCAACAGCAGCGAGCTGGAGGCTGCGCGGCAAAGATCGGAAACTGACCGCCGCACCATCGAGGTGCAGCTTGGTGAGATTGCTGCCCTCAAGTCCTTGCGCGACGATCTCGAAGCGCGCGTTGCCACGCTCGAGTCGGCCACGGCGGATGCCGAAAACACCCAAGCCCAGCTCACCGAAAAGCAGGCGGAAGTCGAAGATCTTCGCCAGCAGTTGACGGAAAGCGGTGAGCGTTCCGACGCCTTGGAAGCCCTCTCCGAGGAGGCCGAGCAACGGGTCATCTTGCTGAATCAGCAGCTCGCTGCACTGCGCCAGCAGCTGGGCGACCTGAACGCGGCGCTGGAGGCGGCCGAAGCGCTCAATCGCGAGCAAGAAACGCAGATCGTCGACCTCGGTCGCCGGTTGAACGTCGCCCTGGCCACCAAAGTGCAGGAGCTGGCGCGCTATCGCTCGGAGTTCTTCGGCCGGCTGCGCGAGGTGTTGGGGGACACGGCCGGCATTCAAGTGGTCGGCGACCGATTCGTCTTCCAGTCCGAGGTGCTGTTCGAGACGGCGGAGGCAGACCTCGAACCAGCGGGGCGCGAGCAGCTGACACAGCTCGCCCGCACCTTGATCGATGTAGGCCAGCGCATTCCCGAGGACATCGACTGGGTGCTGCGCGTCGATGGCCACACCGATGACCGTCCGATTGCCACCGAGGAGTTCCCCTCCAACTGGGAACTCTCGAGCGCCCGTGCTCTCTCCGTGGTGCGCTTTCTGATCGCCCAAGGGATCCCGGCCGAGCGCTTGGTCGCCGCCGGCTTTGGCGAGTTTCAACCCATAGCGGCCGGCAGCGACCCAGAGTCCTTGCGCCGTAACCGCCGCATCGAGATGAAGCTGACCCAGCGCTAGCGCGCTGGACGTTTGTTCTGCGGTGCCAGCCTACACCCCCGCGCGACCAACCCATGGCATGGTACCCTAGTGGGTTGGTCGGGCGGGGGTGTAGGCCGGGTCCGAACGGCGCGCCAGCGCCCCTGAAAGCCCCCACTACTTCGCGGCGACGGGCGTCGGAACTGGGTCTACGTCGATCAGCGCGTGGCCCTGGTCGAACTGCAGCGCCGCGAGTCGGGCATAGAGACCGTCCTTCTCGGCCATAAGGGCCGCGTGCGTGCCCGACTGGACGATATGTCCGTGGTCGATCACCAGGATGCGGTTGGCCTTCATAACGGTGGAGAGGCGGTGAGCGATCACCAAGGTCGTGCGCTGGCTCATCAGGCGCTCCAAACCCGCTTGGACCAGCCGCTCGCTCTCCGAGTCCAAGGCCGAGGTGGCTTCGTCGAGCAGCAGCACGCGCGGGTCACGCAGCAAAGCCCGCGCGATGGCGATACGTTGGCGCTGACCGCCCGAGAGGCGCACGCCCTTCTCGCCCAGGAAAGTTTGATAGCCCTGCGGGAGGGCTTCGACGAACTCGGCACAGCCCGCGGTGGCCGCGGCCTCCCTCACTTCTTCGTCGCTGGCGTCAGGCCGGCCGTAGCGGATGTTCTCCAGCACGTCCTCGGAGAAGATGACCGGCTCTTGCGACACCAGGGCAAGTGCGCCGCGCAGGTCGACCGGGTCGAGGCGCCGCAGATCGATGCCCTCGATGGTCAGCCGCCCCTCTTGCGGATCGTAGAACCGCAGCAAGAGCTGAAAGACGGTGCTCTTGCCGGCCCCCGAAGGACCGACCAGTGCGACAGTTTCCCCCGGCGAAACGGTTAAGGACAGCCCCTCCAAGGCCGACTGGCCCGGGCGCGCGGGATAGCTGAAGCGTACGTCCTCAAAGCTGAGCGCACCTTTACCGGGCGGCAGCGGCTCGGGATTGTCCGGTGCCTTGATCTCGGGCTCGGTGTGCAGCAGATCGATCAGACGCTCGGCGGCGCCGGCCGCCCGCTGCAAATCGCCCAGCACTTCGCTGATGGCGCCGACGGCACCGGCGACGATCACGGCATAGAAGATGAAGGCCGAGAGCTCGCCAGGACTGATCTCGCCGGCCATGACGTCGCGCCCGCCGATCCAGAGAATGATCGAGATGGCGCCGAAGACCAGCAGCAGCACCAAAGCGGTCAACAGTGCCCGCGCGCGAATGCGCTCGACGGCGGTCGTGAAGGCGTCCTCCACGCGCGCGCCGAAATGCGCTTTGTCCTGCTCTTCATGGGTGAAGGCCTGCACGGTGCGCACCGCACCCAGCGACTCTTCGACATAGGCGCCGACGTCGGCCACCCGGTCCTGGCTGGCGCGGCTAAGACGCCGAACGCGACGCCCGAAGATCAGGATAGGCAGGACCACCAGCGGCACCACCAGCAGCACGAAGCCGGTCAGCTTCGGCGAGGTGACGATCAGCAAGGCCAGACCGCCGAAAAACAGCAGCGTGTTGCGCAGTGCGATGGAAGCAGAGCTGCCGACGACGACCTGCAACACGGTCGTGTCGGTGGTGAGGCGAGAGAGCACCTCCCCAGTCTTGGCCATCTCGAAGAAGGCCGGCGAAAGACTGAGTGTGCGGCTGTAGACTGCCTTGCGGATATCGGCGACGACCCGCTCGCCAAGCCAGGACACCAGGAAGAAACGGGCGTAAGAGGCGGCGGCCAGGATGACCACCACGCCCAGCATCACCAGAACCGCTTGATCCAGCAGGGCGGCATCGCCGGACCGAAACCCCTCATCAACCAGCTTGCGCAGCCCCATCCCAAGGCCCAGCAAGGTGCCGGCCGCCACCACCAAGGCGACCGCTGCCGCGCCGACGGTGCGCATGTAGGGTTTGATGTAAGGCCAAAGGTGCTTGAGTGGCCTCAAGTCCCGACTGCGGGGAGCCTCTTCTTCAGCCGCCGCTCGCCCTGCGGTCGTCGGCCGACCCGCCGTACCGCCGAACCGTGTCATTTCTGCCCTGTTGAGGACCTCAACGCTTGCCGTAAAGACTATGTAAACTGTGCGCTTCTAATCGCATAGCGGGTCTGTGGCGGCAAGCGACGCCCTGTCGCGCATCGCTCTTGCCTTCCTGTGCCGCTTGCGTCATAACCGCGCCTCGCGCGACGGAGACGAGCATGAAAAAGGACATTCACCCCGATTACCACGAGATCACCCTGGTGCTGACCGACGGCTCAGAGGTGACCACGCGCTCGACCTACGGCAAGTCCGGGGATCGGCTGCGCCTGGACGTGGACCCGAAGACGCATCCGGCCTGGACGGGCGTTCACCGGATCAGCGATACGGGCGGCCAGGTGGCGAAATTCAACAAGCGTTTCGGCGGACTGGGCATTAAGAAGTCCTAGCCAGCACCGAAGACTGTCGGCCGAACCGTCCGACACAACTTATCGGGACAAATTCAGGTTAGCTGCGAATCCAGCCGCGCGACGCGCTGGTAAAGCGCTAGGCTGCGCGCCAGCAGCTCATCGAGACGCGGCGGCAGGGCTTGGTCCTGGATCTCGCTCAACGAGAAGGGGCTGGCCTCCATCGGGTCGCAAACATCCTGGCCACTCAGCCGGTTATCGGGGTCCGCCGCCGCTTCCGGTGCGATTTCTCCCGCCTCCACAGCACGCCGAATCAGTAACCAAGACATGACCTGGGTCAGGCGTGCCGTGATTCGCATGGCTTCGCAAGAGGCAGCGATCTGCGCCGCTGGCTCCAGCGGCTCCCGGTCTCGGGGCAGCTGATAGGCGATATAGTCCCGCGACTCACGCGTCAGCGCCAGCGCCTCCTCGAAGGTGCTGCGCAGGTAGGTCACTGCGGCGTCAGACTGGGACACGACAACCTCGCCAAAGGGCCGGAGCGCTTAAGGGATACTTAGGTCCGCTCGAGCAGGGCCGGCAACCGCGGCGATCAAAGCAACGGGGAGTTAACAAAGCCTTTGGCCGTTCAAGGGCTTGAAGCACAACCCCCTCATACCCAGCTAGATATTCGACCGGTCGAGATGCCATTCGGGTCCTTTCGGTCAAGCAATCCCACGGTCCTGCCGATAGGAGGGCCGACCAAACTATCGCTCAACGGAGGATATGGATTATGCGTACCTACGATTTTTCCCCCTTGCTTCGCGCCACCGTCGGTTTCGATCGCATGATGAACATGCTGGATCAATCCGGTCGGCTGGAAGACGACAACGGGTATCCCCCCTACAACATCGAGAAGACTGGCGACGACACCTACCGCATCACCATGGCGGTGGCCGGTTTCAGCGATGACGATCTCAAGATCGAGGTCGTAGAGGGCAGTCTGACCATCGAAGGCCGTAAGCAGAAGGAAGAGAACGGCGCGCAGAAGTTCCTGCATCGCGGCATCGCGACCCGTGCATTCCGCCGCAGCTTCCAGCTGGCCGACCACATCAAGGTCGTCGGCGCACAGCTCGAGAACGGCCTGTTGCACGTCGCCCTGGAGCGCGAAGTGCCGGAGGAGAAAAAGCCCCGGCAGATCAACATTCGCAGCGTCAGCGCTAACGGTAACGCCAACATCATTGAGAACGCGGCCGAGTAACCCAGCCGCACCTCTTACCTCTCAAGCCGGAGACCGGGCCCTCATAGGGCCCGGTCTTTGTTTTGCCAGGTGCTCTTTCGACTCAGGCGGCATCGACGGCCGCTGCCATCTGACCCATGCTGGTGAAGTAGAAATCGACCTCAGGCCGCTCGGCGACCTGGGCCGTCGCCCCCCAATCACCGCTCTTTGCCAAGAGCTGCCGGTCGATCCAGGCCTTGGCCAGGCCGAAATCGCTGGCCGGCACATGATCGTGAAAGAGGCTTTGAGCCGTGTGCAGAATGTCACCCGGTTCCAAGCCGTGATCGCTTTTCAAGTGCTCCAGCATGTAGGTGAAGTTGCGGCGATCAGGCTTGTATGAGCCGATGTCCTCGGCCGTATAAATCGCGTCAAAGGCAACGCCCAGCTTGCGGTTCGAGGCTGCAAAGCCGGCCCGGTTGACGTTGGACAGGATCACGAGCTTGTAGTGACGCTTCAGCGCACGCAGGGCCTCCGCCGTATCGGGAAAAGCCGGCCAGGCTGCTATCGATTGCCCAAAGGCAGTGTCCAGCTCGCTCCTCGTGTCCATGCCCCAACGCTGCGCCATCCGCTTGTGCACCTCCGCCAGAAGATGCGGATAAAGCAAGCTGGGCTGCTCGGCTTGCAGGCGGCTCTCCTCCTCTCCGAAGGCGGCGAGCGCAGCGCTCCGGCCCGGGAGTTCGGCGTCGGCGTTTTCCGAAGCCTTTGATAAGAGTGGTTGCAGGGCATCCCAGACGCCGCTCTCCCAATCGATCAGCGTGCCGTAGCAGTCGAAAGTCAGGGCTTTGTAGTCAGTGATGGGTTTGGCCATGGCGGCCTCCTTGGTCTCAGTCCTCTTGGCGCAAGACTAGGACGAACGGAGTGGCCGCGTCTTGACCGGGACTATCGTCTTCTGTGCCGTTTCTGGCGCAGCGCGGTGCGGTAGCGCGCCGGCGGCATACCGTGATGGCGGCGGAACGCCCGGGTGAAGGCGCTCTGGTCGCTATAACCGACGGAAATCCCGAGCTCGGCCAGCGGCAGTTCGCCGGTGGCGAGAAGGCGCGCGGCGCGCTCCATGCGCTGCTCGGCCAAGTAACGCATGGGGCTCAGGCCGTACTGCGCCTTGAATCGCCGGTGCAAAGCGCTGGCGCTGAGCCCCACCGCGTCGGCAAGCTCCGCCATGTCGAGGGCAGGGTCGCAACAACGCATCTCGATGATGCGGCGGGCCCGCTCGCCGGCCGGCAGCCGGCTCCATGGCCGCTCTGCAAGCACACGCCGCTGTAGAGACTGCAGCAGGAAACTGCCTGCCGGCCCACGCACGGCAACCGCCTCTCCAAGCTGAGAGACTTCTTCGGCGACGGCGAGACAGAGCGTCGTAAAGGCGCTATCCACGGCGACGAAAGGCTTCTTCAGCCCCAAGTCCCAAAAGCGCTCCTCGTCCTCTCCGCCGACAGCTGACGGTCGATCGAGAATGAGAAAGGCATTTTCGCCCTCGGCTGCCGAGCTGTGGCGCCAGCCCTCGGCGACCAAGGCCACTTGGCCGAGCGAGACGACACCCCCCTGCCCCTCGATCTCCATCTCCATGTCACCTCTCAGCGGCAACACGGCCTGATGGTGCGCATGGCTGTGGCTCACGCCATCGGCGTCGTAACACCTGATATCGAGCCGTGCAGCAGTCATACGATTTTAGTTGGTTTCGATCACCAAAGGTTCCAAGCAGGTCCGTATGCTATCAGGCATCGCCACCGGGCGCATGTCCTCCCGTCCCACGAAGACGTGGACGAAATGGCCAAGCGCCGCGGCCTGCTCGGTGCCCTGCTTGAACAGCCCCACCAGGTAGGTGACGCTGGAACGGCCCATCTTGGCGACTGCCAGGCCGGCGTCGATGGTCTCGGGGAAGACGAAGGAGTCTTTGAACTGGCAGAAGCTCTCCGGGCAGACTCCGACCACTTTGCCGTTGTGGATGTCGAGCCCGCCTTCCCGGATGAGGTACTCGTTTATGACGGTGTCGAAATAGCTGTAGTAGACCACGTTGTTGACGTGGCCATAGATGTCGTTGTCCATCCAGCGGGTCGGGATGGAGAGGAAATGACTGTAGGCCCTACGCTCGGCCGGCGCCTGCTGCATCTGTAAGCTCTTTGTCTTGGCTGCCGGCGTTTGCGGCGAGGAAACGGGCAAGCGCCTGAAGGCTCTCCTCCGGGCGCTCGGTCATCATCATATGCCCGCAGTTGTCGATGACGTCCACGTCCGCTTGCGGTGCTGCTGCCGCCAGGGCCCGGCCGGCCTTGGCCGGGGTCATACGATCACGCGCGCCGAGCAGGAAAAGCGCTGGACAGCTGAGCGCCGCCGCATGGGCCATGCCATTGCCATAGGCGTTGCAGGCGGCAAGATCGGCATGGAGCACACCCGACTGCGCCCGGCCCAGGAGGCGATCGCCACCGCCGAGCAGCCAGAGGCCGGAAGCAGGATGCCCACCCACGTGCGCGGCACTGCCGTGAGCCCAGGCATTGATCATGTCGATCGCCTCCTGCTCGTTGGCTTCGGCCGCGGCGAGCAAATCGGGATGCACTGGCATCTTGGCCGCCACGCCGCAGCAGGCGATCGCACTGACTCGGCTGAGATGCCGAGCGGCAGTGGAAAGCGCAGCAATGGCCCCCATGGAATGGCCGACCAGGGCGGCTTTGGGAACACCCAAGGAATCCATGGCCTCGACCAGCCAATCGGCGATGGCATCGATGGACGCGAGCGGCGAGCCCTGCGAACGGCCATGTCCAGGCAGATCGAGCGCCGCCACCGACCAGCCGTGATGGGCCAAGTAGCGGGTCTGGAAAACCCAGACCGAGTGGTCCATGCCGGCCCCGTGCACCAGGAACACGGCGGGCTTGTCGCTGGTAAAGGCCTGCCCGCCGGTCGCGGCGAAACAGCGTTCGCCTCTCACCTGAAAGTCCATGGACTGGTCTCTAACGCTGGGAGGCGCGCAGCGCCTGCCGCAGATCGGCGATGATATCGTCGGGATCTTCCAGGCCGACTGAAAGGCGAATCATGTCCTCCCCCACCCCGCCGGCGGCAAGCTGCTCAGTCGTAAGCTGCGAGTGGGTGGTGCTGGCCGGGTGGATGACCAGGCTCTTGGCATCGCCGACGTTGGCAAGATGCGAGCAGAGCTGGCAGGCCTCGATGAACTTGCGCCCGGCCTCGCGCCCGCCCTTGACGCCGAAGCTGACGATCGAGCCGGCCCCCTTGGGCAGGAGCCGCTTGGCCAAAGCGTAGTCCGGGTGGCTTTCCATAGCCGGGTGCAGCACCCAACCGACAGCCTCCTGGCCGCTCAGAAACTCGAGGACCTTGTGCGTGTTCTCCATATGGCGCGCCATGCGCAGTGGCAGCGTCTCGATGCCTTGCAGAATGTAGAGCGCGGTTTGCGGCGCCATGGTCGCACCGAAGTCGCGCAGGCCCTCGGCCCTGGCGCGCATGGCAAAGGCCGAAGGTCCGAACTCCTCGGAGAAGTCGATGCCGTGATAGCCCTCGTAGGGCTCGGTGAGGGTCGGGAAGAGGCCGCTTTCCTCCCAGTCGAAGCGGCCGCCGTCGACCAAAAGGCCCGCAATGGCGAGCCCATGACCGCCCAGCCACTTGGTCGCCGAATGGACGACCATGGCGGCGCCGTGGTCGATCGGCCGCATCAGGACGGGTGTCAGGAAGGTGTTGTCGATGGCCAACGGCAGCTTGGCCGCATTGGCGATCTCGGCCAGTGCCTCGATGTCCAAGACTTCGAGCCCAGGATTTCCGACGATCTCGGCAAAGATCAGCCTAGTCTCCGGCCGAATAGCAGCCTTGAAACCGGCGAGGTCTCGCGGATGGACGAGGGTGGTCTCGATTCCGAAGCGGGGCAGGGTATGGCTGAAGAGGTTGATGCTGCCGCCGTAAAGCGCGCTGGACGCCACAATGTGGCCACCGCTGCCCATCAGGGTCGCGATCGCGAGAAAGAGCGCGGCATGGCCAGAGGCAGTGCCAATCGCAGCCACGCCGTTGTCGAGGGCGGCAATGCGCTCTTCAAGGACAGCGACGGTGGGATTGGAGATGCGGCTGTAGATATGGCCAGGCCGCTCGAGGTTGAACAGCGAGGCGGCATGATCCGCATCGCGGAAGACATAGGAGGTGGTCTGGTAAACCGGCACGGCGCGCGCCCCGGTTACCGGGTCGGGCCTTTGGCCCGCGTGCAGCGCCAAAGTGTCGGGCTTGAGAAACTTGGACTCACTCACCCTCTTGGCCCTCCCTCGAAAAAACGAGGGCCGCTCACCTGCCGGTGGCGGCCCCTCAATTTCTTTCTAGCCTTACCCTGTCAACTTGCCTAACGCACGGGACCGTAATTCGCCGTCCAGATAGGGTCAAGAGGCATTCACAGCTTTTCGAATGTCGTGAAGGCGCGTGAAGCAAGATCCTGTCGCAAAGCAGAAAAATGCCGCCGGCAAATGCCGGCGGCAAGTCAACAGGGAGGCGTCACAAGGAACGGATGTGTCATCCGACCAAGAGGATAAGCACCATCGCACTGCTTACCCTCAGCTATCACATTAATAGCCAACTTCTAAAGAAAGGTTAACAAAAACGGCAATTTTATGGATCGACGCCTAACACAGGAACCATGGCCCGATGGCGCCCATTTGTTCTGCATTGGTGTCGATGGCTGCGCCGCCGGCTGGCTGATGGCGGACGCCGAGATGACGGCTGCAGGCAGGCTTGCCGAGGTTCGCTTCAGCCTGGCTGCCTCATGGCGAAGCGTTCAAGCGCGCCTTTCCGAGCCAAAGATCGCCATGATTGCCGTCGACATGCCTATCGGCCTGGCCGAAGCCGGCCAGCGGGCGTGCGAGCCAGCAGCCCGCAAGCTTCTGCCGGCCGGACGCAAGTCCAGCGTTTTCACGCCGCCACGCCGCTACATGCGGGACTGCGAGGACTGGGCGGAGGCCAACGCCCTCGGCAAGGCCACGGAAGGCAAGGGCCTGAGCCACCAAGCCTGGAACATCGCCCACAAGATCTTCGAGATCGACGCCTGCCTGGCGCCAAGCGAGCAAGACCGTGTCATCGAGGCCCATCCCGAAGTGATCTTCCACCGCCGCAGCGGCTGGTCGGCCCTGCCGAGCAAAAAGAGCGCGGAGGGGCGTGAGGCGCGCCTGGCTTTGCTCCGCGCAAACGGCTTGGCGGCCTCGGAAGACTGGTTCGCCCTCTTTCCAAGGAACCAGGTCGCCCGCGATGACTATCTGGATGCCGCCGCCTGCTTGATGCTGGCCCGGGATCACGTTGCCGGACGTGCGCTCCGCCTACCGGAAGAGCCGGAGCATGATGGCCGTGGCCTGGCCATGGAGATTTGGTACTAAGACCCAATGACGAACGAACAGATCATCGCCTGGAGCATTTTGATCGTCGGCTGGGGCCTGCCGCTCCTGCACGTCATCCTTTCGCGCCGAGCCGGGCCGTGGCGCATGCCGCCTGAAGCCGGCTGCCCGATGAGCCCACGCATCGGCTGGCTTGTTCTGGTGCTAATGCTCGGGCCGATTGGCTGGCTGCTCTTCGTCGCCCGGCCCAAGCGGAAAGCTAGTTAGCCACTGTTCTGCGGCTCCAGCCCACACCCCCGCCCGACCAACCCAATAGGGTACCATGCCAAGGGTTGGTCGGGCGGGGGTGTGGGCTGGAGCCGAGCCAACTACAAAGCGGCGGCGGATAGCGCCGGCCGCTCGCCCGCCTCGGCAGCGCGGGTGGTCTCCGGATCCAGGGCCGCCATAGCGTCCCACTGGCTCAAGAACACCTGCCCGGTGAGCTCTTCGAGGAAATGAGAGCGCTTCAAGCGGTCCATCACCGGACCTTTCACCTCGGAGAGGTGGAAGCGGACACCGGCCGCATTCAGTCGATCGTTAAGCGCCTCTAGGCTTTCCAGAGCGCTGGCGTCGATGCCGTTCACCGCGGCGCAGATCAGCACCACATCGCGGATACCCTCCCGCGCGACCGCTTCGTCGTAGAGCCTGTCCTCGAGGTAGCGGGCGTTGGCGAAATAGAGACTCTCATCGACCCGAACGCTGAGCACCTTGGGGCTGGTCATGACCTTATGGCGCTTGATGTTGCGGAAGTGATGGGTGCCTGGCACCTGGCCGACGATGGCGATATGCGGCCGGGTCGAGCGGGCGAGATAGAGCAGGATGGAGAGCACCACGCCAGCAACCACCCCGGCCTCGACGCCGACCAGCAGCACCAGCGCGATGGTCGCGGCCATGGCCGCAAAATCGGCTTTGGAGTAGGCCCAGGTGCGTTTCAGGGCGCCGAGATCGACCAGGGAAAGGACGGCCACGATGATGGTCGCCGCCAGGGTCGCCTTCGGGAGGGCATGGAACAGCGGGGTCAGCAAGAGCGCCGTGAGGCCGATGCCGATGGCGGTCAGCACACCCGCGAGCGGCGTGCGCGCGCCGGCATCGAAGTTCACCACTGAGCGTGCGAAGCCTCCGGTCACCGGATAGCCGCCAGTGACCGAGGCAGCGACGTTCGCTGCCCCAAGGCCCAGCAGCTCACGGTTTGGGTCGATTCGCTCACGCCGCTTGGCGGCCAGGGTCTGCGCCACCGAGACCGACTCGACGAAGCCGATCACGCTGATCAAGAGCGCTGAGACGAAGAGCTGGCGCCAAAGGTCCAGATCGAAGGACGGCAGCGTCAGGGGCGGCAGACCCTGCGGCACCGCGCCCACGACCGAGACTCCCTGTGCATCCAGCGAGAGCAGGTCGACGGCGAGGATGGTGGCGATGACCGCCACCACCGGCCCGGCCTTGGCGACCGAGTCGGCGGTGCGGACACCGACCCCAAGCCGAACGAGAAGAGGCTTCAAGCGGCTTCGTACCCAAAAAAGAAAGGCGGTCACCGCCGCGCCGATGACCAGCGTCGGCCAGTTGGCTTGTCCGATGCCTTCGGCGAGCGAGGCGACAATTTCCACCAGCGTGTGGCCGCCAGCCGGAATGCCGAGAATGTGCTTGAGCTGACTGGCGGCAATTAGGATGCCGGAGGCGGTGATAAAGCCGGATATGACCGGGTGGCTCAGCCAACTCGCGAGAAACCCGAGCCGCAGAACGCCCAGCGCCAGGAGCATAACGCCAGAGAGCCCAGCGAGGACGAGCGCGGCCTGACGGTACTCGGGCGTGCCAACAGCAGCCAGCTCGCCGACCGCCGCCGCCGTCATCAGCGAGACCACGGCCACCGGCCCGACCGCCAGGGCATTGGAGCTGCCGAAGAGGGCGTAGCCGACGAGCGGCAGCATGCTGGCGTAGAGCCCGACCTCCGGCGGCAGGCCGGCCAAGAGCGCATAGGCCAGGCTTTGGGGGATGAGCATGATGGTGACGATCACCGCGGCCATCCCGTCGCCCTGGAAGCGGCTGCGGTCGTAGTGGCGCAGCCACGACCAGGCGGGCAAGAAACGCTCCATCCCCCAAAGGCCCTTCAACGCTGTCAGTTCAGTTGACGACTTCCGGCTTCACCGTCTCGGGCTTCACCAGCCATTCGCGCCCCTTGAGCATGGCGCCCCAATAGACCGGGGGCAGGATCTTCTCCTTGAGCAACCAGGCGAGATGGCTCGGCTTCTGGCTGTCGATCAGCCAGCTGGGGAAGCTCGGCAACAGCTTGCCGCCGTAGCCGAACTCGGCCAGCACGATCTTGCCGCGCTCCACCGTCAGGGGGCAGGAGCCATAGCCGTCGTAGTGGCTCACGTCGCTCTTGCCGTGCATGTCGTTCATCACGTTCTGGGCGACGATGGGTGCCTGCTTGCGTGCGGCCGCCGCCGTCTTGGCGTTGGGCGCATTCATCACGTCGCCCAGGCTCCAGACGTTCTCGAAGGTCTTGTGGCGCATGGTGTTCTGGTCGACGTCGACCCAGCCGGCCGCGTCGGCCAGCGGGCTGACCCGGATGAAGTCCGGCGCGCACTGCGGCGGACAGACGTGAATCATGTCGAACTCGCGCTCGACTGTCTCTGTGCCACCTTCCGCGTCGGTCTTCTTGAACCAAGCCTTCTTGGCCGGGCCGTCGATGGCGACGAGGTTGTGGTTGAACTGGAGCTGGGCGTCGTACTTCTCGATGTAGTTCATCAGCGCCGGGACATACTCTTTCACGCCGAAGAGCACCGCGCCGGCGTTGTAGAAAGTGATGTCGATGTCCTTCAGGCAGCCGCTGCGGTTCCAATGATCGGCGGAGAGATAAAGCGCCTTCTGTGGCGCGCCCGCGCACTTGATGGGCATCGGCGGCTGGGTGAAGAGCGCTTTGCCTTCCCGCATCTGCTGCACCAGCTGCCAGGTATAGGGCGCGAGATCGAAACGGTAGTTGCTGGTCACCCCGTTCTTGCCCAGGGTGTCCACCAGGCCTTCAACCTTGTGCCAGTCCAGCTTCAGGCCGGGACAGACGATCAGGCGTTTGTATTCGACGACGCGACAGCCCTCGAGCACCACCACGTTACGCTCGGGCTCGAAAGCCGCCACAGCCGCCTTGATCCAATGCACCTTGGAGGGCAACACGGATGACAGGGTGCGCACGGTGTCCCCAGCTTCGAACACGCCACCGCCCACCAGGGTCCAGCCCGGCTGGTAGTAGTGGATGTCGGCCGGGTCGATGATGGCGATGTCGAGCGAGGAGTCGCGCGCCAAAAGCGAGGAAGCGACGGCGATACCGGCCGAGCCCGCGCCGACGATCACGACCTCATGGCGCGCGTCGATGGCCTCGTCCGGCGTCCGCCCGTGGTTGGCGATGCGGCGCACCACACCCGACATGTCGTAGCCGGCGGCACTGGTCGCCTGAAGAATGTCCGGCAGAGGCAGCTTGCCGCCTCGCGACAGCGACCAGAGCGTCACGGAGCGAGTGCCGCTGCGGCAGTAGGCGAAGACCGGCTTAGGCAGACTGTCGAAAAGCTCGCCGAAGCGCGCGGCATCCTCGTCATCCACCTTGCCGCTTTCGACCGGCAGGTAGTGGGCGCTGAGACCGGCGGCCTGTGCCGCCTCTTCGATCTCGTGAAACAGCGGCTGGTCGTTGCCTTCACCATCCGGCCGGTTGCAGATCACCGCCTTGAAACCGGCCTCGGCCAGTGCTTTCAGATCGCTCGGCGCGATCTGCGGAGAGACAGAGATCTCCTTGTCGATTGTCTTGATTTCCATTGGTTCCTCCCAACGGTCGCAGCGCCCTAGAGGGCGTCGACCGGAAGCTTGAGATAGCTGATGCCGTTGGCTTCTGGTGGCGGCATGACACCAGCGCGCATGTTGACCTGCACGGACGGCAAGATGAGCACGGGCATGGAGAGCTGCTTATCGCGCTCAGTCCGCATGGCGACGAAGGCGTCCTCGTCGACGCTGTCGTTGACGTGGATGTTCTTCTCGCGCTGAGCGGCAACGGTGGTGATCCACTCGTAGGCACGGCCGCCCGGCCCGTAGTCGTGGCAGAGGAACAAGCGCGTCTCAGGCGGCAGCGCGAGGATGCGCTTGATCGACTTGTAAAGCTGGCGCGCGTCCCCGCCAGGGAAGTCGCAGCGCGCCGTGCCGAAGTCAGGCATGAAAAGGGTGTCGCCGACGAAAGCGGCATCGCCCACCACGTAGGTGACACAGGCGGGCGTATGTCCCGGCGTGTGCATCACCTGGACCGTCAGGTCACCGATCGGGAATGTCTCACCGTCCTCAAACAGGCGGTCGAACTGTCGGCCGTCTGTGGCGAAGGTGTCTTCCGTGTTGAACACCGATTTGAAGACACCCTGCACGACAGCAACCTGCGCGCCGATACCGATGCGACCGCCCAGCTTTTGCTGGAGGTAAGGCGCTGCCGTCAGATGGTCGGCGTGCACATGGGTCTCGAGAATCCAATCGACGCCCAAGCCCTCCTGCTCAACGAACGCGATGAGCGCGTCCGCCGAGGCCGTATCCGTGCGGCCGGACTTGGGGTCGTAGTCATGGACCGAATCTATGACGGCAGCCCGCTTCGTTGCAGGGTCCCAAGCCACGTGGGTTGCGGTGAAGGTGGCGTCGTCGAAGAAGGTTTTGACCTCAAGACTCATACTTTGCTCCTCCCGATTGTTGTTCTTGACGCCGCTGGCTCAGGCGGCAGCTTTTGGCGTCGTGCAAATGCCGAGCAGCCGATAGAGCGGGCAGAAACGAATAAAGGCGGTTGCCAAGGGGATCAGGCCCAGCCAGCCCCAGGCGGTCTGCGGACCGACGAAGACAAGGGCAATCAAGACAAGGCCAACGACGATGCGAAGGGCCCGGTCGATGGTTCCAACGTTCGCTCGCATACGCGATCTCCTATGCTGACGACTTTGATTGCGCAGCACGTTAGAGACGCCCGCAGCGGCCGTCTGTGACTTAGTCACGAAGATGTGAACGCAGATGGTCTGCGCCGTTGAAGCTCAGTCGGCGGCCGCCAGGCCGGCGATCGCCTCGCGATCGACCACCGCAATACGCCCACGCGAAAGATCGAGCCAGCCGCGGCGCTGAAACTCCTTTAGGTGACGGCTCACCACCTCGCGGGCAGAGCCGAGCTCGCTCGCCAGGTCCTGATGGGTCGTGTTCAGCTCTCCGCCTTCCCCGGCTCGCTCGAGCAGGCGCTGAGCCAAGCGCTTGTCGATGCGCTCAAAGGCAACCTCCTCCACCACATGCAGGAGGTCCGTGATGCGCTGGGCGTAGTTCGAGAAGACGAACTGTCGGAATTGGCTGGACCGGGCCATCAGCGCATCGAAGGCCGCGCGCGGCACGGCGACCGCGGTGACCGGCGTCTCGGTCAAGCCCTCGGCATAGTAGCTGTCTTGGGAAAGCAGACAGGCGGTCGTGAGAATGCAGCTTTCGCCGCTGGACACGCGGTAGAGAACGATCTCACGGCCACTGGCCGCCGACTGCTGGACCCTGACCGTGCCGTCGAGCACCAATAGGAACTGCTCGGCCGGATGGCCGGGGGCAAAGATCGTCTGCCCCGGCGGCAGGCTTACCACGGCGGCCCGCTCGCCGAGCAGATCCCGATCGTCTTGGGACAAAACCATGAGCTCGGGAAACCTGCCCAACCACGACGCACCGCTCGGTGCCGCTTCCTGCATGGCCTGACCTCCCGTTCTCCGCCCCTTGCATTACTCGGTCGTCGCGACGAGCCGGGGCTTACAATTTCTGACTGTAGGTCCGGGGCGAAGCCGGGCGCACAGTTCTAGGCTGGAGATCAGTTAATCATGCCACGACGTGCAAGGACATCCCAAAGCCGCTGGCCCTAGGAAAAAGTGGCTAGGAAGTGCTGAGGAACGCTCTAAGCCGCCGCTTGCGACTGATCGGCGCCATTCTCCGTCGACGTGGTGCGGCGCGCGTTCGTCATCATCAGCGCCACATCGCCCTCGTGACAGGTCAGCGACTTGCGGAAGCTGCGAGAGACCGGGATGCGCTTGCTCTTGCAATAGGTCAGCAGCGCGGCCGCGATATAGGAGGCGCCAAGCCGCTTCTCGATCGCTTGGCCGGTGGAGAGATTGATGATGTGGAAGACAGCGAAGACCTCGTCATCCTGGCCGACCTCGACAAGCTGCAGCTCCCCGACCGGGAGCTTGTTCTTGCTGCGGAGGTTGTAAGCAACAATGGCATCATAGAGCTCGCGGCGCTCGAAGATGATCTTTCGCAACTCGCTCGGCATGATGGACCCTATTGCTGGGAGGCGGGATAGCCGTCGTGGCAACGTTCAATGCCCGCATAACAACTCAGGATGCTGAAGAAATGCCTAATTTAGCAGCTCAAGGTTTAGGTGTACTTTTTTAGTGTGCGTTCTTATTGCGAGGGCTTGAAAAAGGACTCTGCGGCGCCCCGGTAGTCCGTCTTGCTGGCGATCTTGGCTCGCACGCGGTCGGCTTCGGTTTCCAGCTCGGCCAGGTAGTCGCGCAGCTCCTCCACGCCCAGGTTGTCCAGGTCCACAGGCTTGGCAATAGCCTTGCGCGGTTCGAACTCTTCCGGGTCCATGGTCTTCCTCCCGTTTCCTTGCCTTGCTGGTAGCCGCCATACTACACCGCCCACGACAGCAGACCAAAACCAAGCCGAGAAGCAGCAAGTCCGCGCCATGACGTCCAGCCTGCCGCAAGAAATCACAGCCATCGAGATCGTCGAGCCCGGCGAGCCCGACGTTCTACGCCCTACGAAACGACCGATGCCAGAACCGGGAGAGGGCCATGTCCTGATCAAGGTTGTAGCGGCCGGCGTCAATCGCCCAGACGTGTTGCAGCGCAAGGGCGGTTACCCACCGCCGCCGGGCGCACCCGATATTCCGGGACTGGAGATCGCTGGCGAGGTAGTTGCCTGCGGCCCGGCCGTTCGACAGCTCTCGCCGGGCGACCAGGTCTGCGCTTTGGTCAGTGGCGGCGGCTACGCCGAGTACTGCATTGCGCCGGAGGCTCAGTGCCTGCCCTTTCCCGATGGCCTGACGGCAGTCGAGGCCGCGGGCCTGCCGGAGACCTTCTTCACCGTCTGGTCAAACGTCTTCGACCGGGCCGGCCTGCAGGCCGGGGAGACCTTCCTGGTCCACGGCGGCTCCTCCGGCATCGGCACCACCGCCATCCAGCTTGCCAAGGCCTTCGGCGCACGGGTGCTCACCACAGCGGGTAGCGCGGAGAAGTGCCGAATCTGCGAAGAGCTCGGTGCCGAGAAAGCCTTCAACTACCGGGAAGAGGACTGGTTCACGGGCACCAAAGAACTGACCGGCGGGGCCAATGTCATCCTCGACATGGTCGGCGGCCCCTACATCGCGAAGGACATCGATCTGCTGAGACCGGACGGCCGCTTGGTCTTCATCGCCTTCCTCGGCGGCTCCAAGGTCGAGATCGATTTTCTCAAGGTGATGCTGAAACGCCTGACGATCACCGGTTCGACCCTGCGACCCCGGGATATCGGCTTCAAGGCCGCGATCGCCGCCAACCTGGAAGCCCGGGTCTGGCCCCTAATCTCCGCCGGCCGCATCCGGCCGCTGGTGCATAAGACCTTTCCGCTCGATCAAGCGGCGGCGGCCCATGCCCTGATGGAGAGCAGCACCCACGTTGGGAAGATCATTCTGACCGCCTAGGGCAGCGCCCTTTCGCTTGACGGCCTGATGACGGCTCTGGCGAAAGGGGCTTTCGTTGCCCTTCCTGGCGGCCTATATAGCTCTTATCCCAACATGGTGATGAGCTTCCGAGAGGGAGCGCGGCCCCGGCCAAAGGCTCGGCGCCGAGACGGAGAAGATTATGGCGAACCAACCCCTTATGCCGAAAGCGACCGCCGTGTGGCTGGTCGAGAACACGAGCCTCACCTTTGAGCAGATCGCGGATTTCTGCGGCCTGCACCTTCTGGAGGTACAGGGGATCGCGGATGGGCAGGTCGCCGCCGGCGTGCGCGGCCTGGACCCCATCGCGAATGGCCAGCTGACCAAGGAAGAAATCGAGCTCGGTACGCAGGACGCGAACCGCAAGCTGCGCATGCTAAAGCGCGACTTGCCGCAGCCGAAGAAGCGCACCGCCGGCCCGCGCTACACACCCGTCGCCAAACGCCAGGACAAGCCGGACGGCATTGCCTGGCTGCTGCGCAATCATCCGGAGCTGAAGGACAGCCAGATCGTAAGGCTGATCGGCACGACCAAGGCGACCATCCTGGCCGTGCGCGAGCGCACCCATTGGAACACGCCCAACATTCGGCCGCGCGACCCGGTGCTCTTGGGGCTTTGCACCCAGGTCGATCTCAACCAGGCCGTCGAGAAGGCCGGAAAGGCGAGAGACAAGCTCGAAGGGCCGGCAGAGCCTGCTGCCCCGACCGGCGAAGAGCTGCCGCCCATCGACGAGGCCCCTGCCGGCTTCGGCGAGAGCTACTAGAGATATCGGGCCGGCACCGGCGCAAGGCGCGCCAGCGCCGGTATCTAACGTCTAGTCCTTCACCGGCACCGTGTAGTTCAACGCCAAGCGGCCACCGTCCGGATAGATGATCTGGCCGGTGATGTAGCTCGACTCTCCGCTCGCCAGGAACACGCAGATTCGCCCAATCTCGCGTGGCTCGCCGAAGCGCCCCATGGGTGTGCGGCAGAGCGCGGCACGGCGCTTCTCCGGATCGGCTAGCACGGCCTCGGCCATCTCGGTCGCGATCGAGCCAGGACCAATACCGTTGACCCGGATGCCATGGTCGGCGAGCGCCAGAGCCATCACCTTGGTCAGCTGGTTGACGCCGCCCTTTGCGACCACGTAGGGCGTGATTGCCGGGATGGCCATCACCGCGTTGACGGAGGACATGTTGACGATGGTGCCGCCATGGCCCTGCGCCGCCATCTGGCGCGCGGCCGCCTGACCGGTCAGGAAAACCCCCTTGAGATTCACGCGGATGACCCGGTCGAAGTCGTCCTCCGAAAGGTCGAGAAACTCCGCGGCATGGACGATGCCGGCGTTGGCGACGGCAACATCGAGCCGCCCGTAGCGGGAGACGGCCTCGGCGACCAGTGCATCGACCTGCGTCTTGTCGCCGACGTCGCAGGTGGTGAAAGCAACCTCCAAGCCCTCTTGCCGCAGGCTCTCGGCTGCTGCTTCTCCGCCTTCCGCGTTGACGTCGCAGAACAGCACCTTGGCGCCTTCCACGGCCAGTTCCCGCACACAGGCCAAGCCAATCCCACGCGCACCACCGGTGACCAGGGCCACCTTGCCGTCTAACTGCATTGCCTCTCCTCCACCACGGCGATCACGCTGCGATGACGGTGTTATGAAGTTTGCCGCCCCGCCGCGCAGCTAGACTGCCGTGCAAGGTCGAAAAAGCAATCGCCGTGGAGCGAAGCCATGCGCCGGATGCAACTGCACTCCCTCTTCGCCGCAGCCGTAGTCACCCTGACCCTCATGGCAATGGCAAGCTCGGCAGCTGCAAGCGAGATCGCGCCGCGCTCCTGGACTTGGGCGTGGCCCGACACGGACTTCTCGAAGTCAGCGGTGGACTTCTCCGAAATTCGCTCCGGCGGCCCGCCCAAGGACGGCATCCCATCCATCGATGCGCCGGCCTTCATCCCGGTGGCGGAGGAAGACAGCCTCGACCCGCGCGAGCCGGTGATCGGCCTCGCCCTCGGCGGCGAAGCACGCGCCTATCCCCTGCGCATCCTGACCTGGCATGAGATCGTCAACGATGAGATTGCAGGGGTCCCGGTCGCCGTCACCTACTGCCCCCTGTGCAATGCCGCCATCGTCTTCGACCGACGTGTCGAGGGGCTGGTTCTGGAGTTCGGCACCACAGGCAAGCTGCGCAAGTCCGATCTCGTCATGTACGACCGCCAGACCGAAAGCTGGTGGCAGCAGTTCCTCGGCATGGCCATCGTCGGCGAAATGACCGGCAAGGAACTCGAGATGCTGCCGGCCCGCCTGGAGTCCTGGGCCAGCTTCCAGCAACGCCATCCCGGCGGCCAGGTGCTCGTGCCCAACGATCCGGACATGCGCCGCTATGGCAGCAACCCCTACGTCGGCTACGACAGCGCGGCCGCGCCTTTCCTTTACAGAGGCAGCATGCCGGAGGGACTCGAGCCTATGGCCTATGTAGTGGCCGTCGGCGACGAGGCCTGGACCCTCCAGCTGCTGCGGGAACGAGAGACCATCGAGCGGAATGGCCTGCGCCTGAGCTGGCGCGCCGGCAAGGCCTCGGCGCTCGACAGCCGTCAGATTGCCGAGGGTCGGGATATTGGCAATGTGGTGGTGCAGCGACAGGACGCCTCGGGCGACTGGCAGGACGCGGTCTATGACCTGACCTTCGCCTTTGTCTTCCACGCCTTCCGACCCGAGGGCAGGATTAACCAAAACTAGAGGCCGCCACCGCGGAAAACCAAACCGCTCGGCGAGCCATGGTTAACGGCATTGCCTAAAATGCCTCCCACTCCTTAGCGGGCACTTCACCTTTGAACTGTAGAATTGCCTCCCACGGATGCGACAAGGCCGAGGGCCGATGCGATGCGATCCATTCTCTTCATGAGCGCAATTCTGCTGACTGCCGTGCTGCTGATGCATGAGCGCATGCAACGGCTGCCGGGCGCGGTGGCCGAGGGTTATGTCGAGACTCAGCAGACCACCCAGGAAACCAGGAGTGCGCCGTCGGCACCGGAGACCCGCGACCGTCAAGGGGGCGCCGAGCTGCAGAACGCCGCCGTCGATGTTCAAGGTACATCGTTTGACGACAACATCCGTCGTGAGCTTTCTCTGCCCCGTGGGCCGGGTGGCCATTACTACCTCACCGCCAAGGTCAACGGCGTCGACATGACCTTCCTGGTCGACACCGGCGCCACCGACGTTGCCTTGGGCGCCGAGCATGCCAAGAAGCTGCGCCTGCAGCTGCAGGACAAGGACTACACCAAGCGCTATCACACGGCGAACGGCATCGTCCGCGGCGCTCCGGTTGCGCTCCGTCGCGTGCAATCCGGGCGCCTGCGTTTGGATAACGTAGAAGCCTCCGTTCTCGAGGGACCGCTCGACATGCCGCTCCTGGGCATGAGCTTCCTGAACCGCCTCAAAGGCTACGAAGTGCGCGGCGACCAGCTGGTGCTGCGCTTCTAAGCCTCGTCGTTTAGTTCGGCCATCAGAACCTGCGTGTGGTTCTGCACCTCCTCGCGCACGGCGAAGAGCAGCGTGACCGTGCCATGTTCCCTCTCCAGCTCTCGCAGCCGCTGAAGCGCGCTTTGGCGCTCCGGCATGGCCAGCTCCTGCCGATAACGGATTTGGAACTCCGGCCAGCGCGGGGCCTCGTGCTTGAACCAGTTGCGCAGCTCGGTCGAAGGGGCGACCTCCTTCAGCCAGAGATCGACCGCGGCGGCCTCTTTCTTCAGACCACGCGGCCACAGCCGGTCGGTCAGCACGCGGAAGCCGTCTTCAGACGCAGGCATCGCGTAGACGCGTTTCATGCGAAACATCTCAGTCTCCGGCTCTCTCGACGCATACTGGAAGAACTTTTATCTTATCGTCCGATGCGTCAGGAGGAACAGCAATATGGATGTTCTGAGCGACATCCTCGATCTTCTCCAACTGCGCGGCACCCTGTACTTTCGCGCGGCCTTCAACCCGCCCTTCGCAGTCGCCGTGCCGGCCTATGGGAATGCCACGCGCTTCCATCTCGCCGTCCAAGGGCGCTGTTACGTCGAAATCGATGGCCACGCGGTGCTGCTCGAGCCAGGCGACTTGATCGTCATTCCAAACGGCAGCGCCCACGTGCTTTGCCACGGTCCCGGACAACAAGCGGCGCGGCTTGAGGACGTTCTGCAGCGGGCTGGCTACAAGGGCGATGGGCTGCTGGTCTATAGCGGCGCCCATGCTGCCGAAAGCGAGGGCCGCGCAGAAACAAAGCTCATTTGCGGACATCTCAGTTTTGCCGACGGAGCCGACCATCCGCTGTTGAGAGCGCTACCCAGCCATCTCCTGATTACGGCTGAAGACAGGGCGCGGGCCCCTTGGACCGACGAGCTGATGCGTCTGATCGTTCGCCAGATGTTTGCCGGTCCGCCTGGTGTTACCGCCTCGGTCAACCGCCTATCCGAAGCACTATTTATCGAGGCTGTAAGAACCTGCGCAGAACGCGACTCGACCTTGGCTGGAATTGTCGAGGCCATGACCGATCCGCGTATTGGCAAGGCGCTGAACTTGATGCACCGCAGCTTGGCGCAGGACTGGACCATCGAGCGCCTCGCCCGAGAAGCAGGCATGTCACGCAGCCGCTTTGCCGAGCGCTTCCAGTCGCTGATGGGCTGCCCGCCCATGAGCTATCTGGCCAACCTGCGCCTGCAGAAAGCCATGAACTTGCTGACCGGCAGCCGCACGGCGATACAACAGATCGCGGCCGACGTGGGTTACCGGTCCCCGGCCGCCTTCTCTCGCGCCTTCACGAGTCGCTACGGACGCAGCCCGCGGGAGATGCGATCGGCAAGGGAAAGTGAGTGATTCTTTGCAGCTCGTCCTGAGAAGTTTGCCCAAGAAACCAAACAATTCAGGTAATATTGGCTGAATCTCCAGAAGCCCCACGTCCGAGTTTCTGCCCGCGTCGCATTGCCGGGCAGCATCCGAACCAAAGGGAGATTCAGTCATGATGCTCACAAAGCTTGCTATGGCGAGCCTTGTCTCAGCGGCCTTGATCGGGGCAGCCGTGCCGTCCCATGCCGCCGATGAGATCAACGTCGTTCCAGGTCATTCCATCGCAGGTGCGCCGCTGGCCATGCACGGCTATGACCCCGTCGCCTACTTCACCCAGGACAGGCCCATGCGCGGACTGGACGCCTTCGCACATGTGCATGAAGGCGTTGCCTACCGCTTTACCAGCGAGGCACACCTTGAGGCCTTCAAGGACGATCCCGAGCGCTACCTCCCGCAATATGGCGGCTTTTGTGCCTTCGGCGTGTCAGTCGGCAAGAAGTTCGACGGCGACCCGCATCTCTGGAAGATCGAGGACGGCAAGCTCTATCTCAATCTCAATGAAGAGATCTACGCCACATTCCTCGAAGACCTCGACGACAATATCGATAAGGCGGAACGCAACTGGCCGGACATCGAGCACACGGCCGCCAAGGACCTCTAGAGGCCGGCGCACCGCTCCTGGACGGAGGCCGGGGAACAGCAGTTCCCCGGCCTTTTCTTTGCTAACCGCCAATCTCCCGAAGTCGCAAAACGGCGAGCGTCAGTCGGCGTTGCACGAGCGTGAATGTGGCCGCGCACCTATCCCACGCGACACTATCATCGCTGCCGTCTCGAAAGACCTCTCAACAGTGAGGTTGAGAGCGGCGGGATGTGAGAGGAAGGAATGTTGGGATGTTGGCAAACGTGGCGACAGACATGCAGCAGGCGGTGAGCCGACCAATCGATCTCAAGCAAGCCGTGATCGACTTCATGGCCGGCTTTACGATCGAGACCACGCCCGGTGCCTCGGCGAAGACCGCTGATTACCGTGAGCATCTGCGCCCCGGCACGATGGTTGCCGTGACCTTCCTGCCCGGCTCGGACTTCGCCGACACCATCGCCACGGCCAAGCGCCTGAAGGAGGAAGGCTTCAAGCCCGCGCC
Organism: Rhodospirillales bacterium; assembly: GCA_965247175.1. Classification (GTDB taxonomy): domain Bacteria; phylum Pseudomonadota; class Alphaproteobacteria; order Kiloniellales; family DSM-21159; genus JANQMX01. The sequence continues at coordinate 4,401,794 of OZ252006.1, read as the reverse complement.
TCATTTCGCGGCCCGCTCCGTTCCTAGCCGCCCGGCGCTCGAGGACTACCTGCGCCGCTTGCAAGGCGAGGTTGGCGTCGATCAAGTGGTCGCCCTGGCCGGCGCCGTGGACAGCCCGCTCGGCCCCTTCGAGTCCTCCATGCAGCTTCTGGAGACCGGCCTTTTCGAGAAGCACGGCATCAAGACCATCGGCGTCGCCGGCCACCCGGAAGGCAATCCGGACATCCCTGAGCGCGAGCTGAGCGCGGCCCTGGCCTGGAAAAACGCCTATGCCGAAAACAGCGAGGCGGATCTCTATATTGCCACGCAGTTCTGCTTTGAGGCCGAGCCCATCATCACCTGGGACCGGGCCATCCGTGCCGCCGGCAACCGCCTGCCGATCCACATCGGCGTGCCCGGCCTGGCGACCATCAAGACCCTGCTGATGCACGCCAAGAACTGCGGCATTGGCAACTCCATGCGTTTCATCACCAAACAGGCCCGCAACGTCACCAAGCTGATGACCGTCAGCACACCGGACAAGCTGGTGCTGGATCTGGCCCGCTACCATGCCGGCGATCCGAGCTGTGGCATCAGCCACGTCCACATGTACCCGCTTGGCGGAATGCGGCGCTCGGCGGCTTGGAGCTATGCAGTTGTCGATGGGGCGTTCACCATCGACCGCAAGGAAAACGGCTTCAAAGTGGATCGCGAGATCGCTTAATCTATCGCCGCAACCGAAGGGATAAGGCGGCGATGGACCAGATCGATTTCATCAACATGCAGGACGGGACGGCGGAGGAGTACGCCTTCCTGGAAGAGCAGGCCACGGCCTACCATCAAGCGCACCTGGTCGACCACATTCTGGGCCAGCTCAAGATGATGGCCGGCCCGATGCTGGGCTACAAGATCGACCGCTATCAGCACAGCCTGCAAAGCGCCACCCGCGCGCTGCGGGATGGTGCCGACGAGGAGATGGTGGTCGCTGCGCTATTGCACGACATCGGCGACGTGGTGGCGCCCGAGAACCACTCGGACTACGCAGCAGCGGTCCTGCGCCCCTACGTCAGCGAGAAGACCTACTGGATCGTCAAGCATCACGGGATCTTCCAAGGCTACTACTTCTGGCATCATCTCGGCGGCGACCGGGACGCGCGTGAGCGTCACCGGGACCATCCCTGGTTCGACGACTGCGCCAAGTTTTGCGCCGAGTACGACCAGAACTGCTTCGACCCAGATTACGAGAACGAGCCGCTGGAGACCTTCGAGCCTATGGTGCGGCGGGTCTTCGCCCGCAAGCCTTGGAGCCAAAACGAGGGCAGCGACACCAGCCTCTAGCGTCTGCTAGAAGCCCTCTGCCGCTCAGCCCACCGCCGACTGCGGATCGTCGCTCAGCTCGCCACCCGCTTCGCCCCCCGGCATCCCCCGCTCCTTCCGCGGCGTGTGACCGAAGAAGTCTCGGTAGCATTTCGAGAAGTGAGAGGCTGAGACGAAGCCGCAGGCCAGCGCCACGTCGATGACCGACATGTTGGTCTGCAGCAGAAGCAGCCGAGCCCTGTTGAGCCGGAGTTCCAGATAGAAGCGCGCTGGCGAGCGCTGCAGGTACTTGCGAAAGAGCCGCTCGAGCTGGCGGGTCGAAAGGCCCGCCGCCTCGGCCAGCTCCGAGCGGGCCAACGGTTCCTCCAGGTTGTCTTCCATCTGCTTGACGACGGACAGCAGCTTCGGATGGCGCACGCCGAGCCGCGCCGGAAGGCTCATGCGCTGGTGGTCGTGGTGATCGCGAATCCGCTCGTGCATGAACTGATCGGCCACCGCGGCGGCCAGCTCATGCCCATGCTGCCGCGAGATGACGTTCAGCATCATGTCCATCGCCGCGACCCCACCCGCGCAGGAGAAGCGGTTGCGGTCGATCTCGAAGAGTTCGTTGGTGACCTGGATCTCCGGGAACTGCTCGACCAGTGCCGCCAAGTTCTCCCAATGGATGGTGCAGGTGTAGCCGTCGAGTAGGCCGCACTTGGCGAGGATATGGCTACCGGTGCAGATCGCCCCGACTTCGGCGCCGCGCCGCGCCATCTTGCGCAGCCAGGGGCAGAGCCGGCTGGTATCCTGCAAGTGGATCTGAGTCCCCCCGCAGACCGCGATCGTGTCGAGCCCGCTCGCCGCCTCCAGATCGCCATCGATCGGCAACAAGAGGCCGTTTGACGCGCGTATCGGGGCACCGTCCGGGGTGTAGAGCCGCCAGCCGTAAAGCTCTTGGCCGCTCAGCCGATTGGCCTGGCGCATGGCTTCGATCGCCGCGGTGACCGCCATCATGGAGAATTCCGGCACCAGTATGAAGCCGAAGAGCTGCGGCAGCTCCCGCGGTGCATTGCCTAACATAGGTCGTTCCTGGCCCTCATTTTTCTTATCAGTGCCTCTGCGGCGGCGCCGGTGGAGGATTCCACGCGCAATCGGGCCGTAAAATCAAGATGTCGCAGTGACAAAACTTGACGCCGCACGCTCACGAGCGCGTGGATGTTGCGGCTAGGAAACACGAGGGCTTGCCCTTGGCCTGGCCGTCGCATTCACGCTACATACGTCATAGGGTGACGGGCAGAGAGTTAACGAGCTTCGCGGGGTGTGAGGTGGCTCAAAAGGCGCGCTATTCGATCTTCTCCTTGGCCAGGAACGCCATTGGCCATCATGAGAACTGGCAGGCTGCCTGGCGCTCGCCAGAGCCGCAGGGGAGCTACGACGCCATCATCGTCGGCGGCGGCGGCCATGGATTGGTCACCGCGTACTATCTGGCCAAGGAGCACCGAGTCGGCCGCGTCGCGGTCTTGGAACGGGGCTGGCTGGGTGGCGGCAACACCGGGCGCAACACCACCATCGTGCGCTCCAACTACCTTTGGGACGAGTCCGCCGGGCTCTATGAGCACTCCCTGAAGCTCTGGGAGACCATGAGCCAGGAGCTGAACTTCAATGTCATGTTCAGCCAGCGCGGGGTGATGAACCTGGCGCACAACCAGCACGACCTGCGCGAACTGTCCCGCCGCATCTATGCCAACCGCCTGAATGGCGTGGACTCCGAGTTCCTCACGCCGCAGCAGGTCAAGGAATTCTGTCCGATCATCGACCTCCGCGGCAACGGCCGCTATCCGGTCCTGGGCGCTTCGCTGCAGCGGCGCGGCGGCACGGCACGGCATGACGCCGTGGCCTGGGGCTATGCCCGCGCCGCCGACTCCTTCGGCGTCGACATCATTCAGGAGTGTCCGGTCGAGGGCATCCGGGTCTCCAACGGCCGCGTGCAGGGCGTCGAGACCGCCAAGGGCTACATCGGCGCCAAGAAGGTCGGCCTGGTCGCGGCCGGCCATTCCTCGGTGCTGGCCGAGATGGCGGGCGTGCGCCTACCGGTGCAGTCGTTGCCGCTGCAGGCTTTGGTGAGCGAGCCTGTGAAGCCGCACATGAACACCGTGGTCATGTCCAACGCCGTCCACGCCTACCTCAGCCAATCGGACAAGGGCGAGATGGTCATCGGCGCCGGCGTCGACAAATACATCGGCTATGGCCAGCGCGGCAGCTTGACTGTGACCGAAGGTACCCTGGCCGCGATCTGCGAGCTTTTCCCATCGCTCCGGCGGCTGCGCATGCTGCGCAACTGGGGCGGGATCGTCGACGTCTGCCCGGATGCCAGCCCGATCATCTCCAAGACCCCGGTGGACGGCCTCTACGTCAACTGCGGCTGGGGCACCGGCGGCTTCAAGGCGACGCCGGGCTCGGGGCACGTCTTCGCCCACACCATTGCCAAGGACGAGCCGCACCCGCTCAACGAAGGCTTCCGGCTCGACCGCTTCACGACCGGATACCTGATCGACGAGCACGGCGCAGCCGCCGTCGCCCACTGACCGGGCGCACGTTTCGGCTTTATCAGGAGAAAGCGGCATGCTGCTCATCGAATGCCCCTACTGCGGCTTGCGCAGCGAAGAAGAGTTTAGCTACGGCGGCGAAGCGCACATCCTGCGCCCGGCCGACCCGGATGCCCTCAACGACGAGCAGTGGGCCGACTACCTCTTCATGCAGGGCAATAGGAAGGGCGTCTTCTATGAGCGCTGGGTCCACAGCCACGGCTGCCGCCGCTGGTTCAATGTCGCCCGCGACACCCTGACCTACGAAATTCTGGCGATCTATCCGATGGGCTCAGCTCCGCCCAAGCTCGACGAGCGCCACTATGTCTGACTCGAGCAGCAAGACAATGGCGCGCAAGTATCGCTTGGCCGAGGGCGGCCTGATCGACCGCAGCAAGACCATCAGCTTCACCTTCAACGGCGAGCGGCTGACCGGTCATCCAGGCGACAGCCTAGCCTCCGCTTTGCTGGCCAATGGCAAGCGCCTGGTCGGCCGCAGCTTCAAATACCACCGGCCGCGCGGCATCGTCACCGCCGGGCCGGAGGAGCCCAACGCCCTGATCCAGGTCGGCCGCGACCCGGCCACCGACCCGAACTTGCGGGCGACACAGGTCGAGCTCTTCGAAGGCCTGACCGCCATGCCACAGAATGCCTGGCCCTCGCTGGAGCATGACGTGGGCGAGGTGAACAGCGCCCTCTCCCGCTTCTTCCCGGCAGGCTTCTACTACAAGACCTTCATGTGGCCGGCCGGCGCTTGGGAGACTTACGAAGAGGTCATTCGCAACGCCGCCGGTCTCGGCAAGGCGCCGACCGGGAAAGACCCGGACCGCTACGACAAGACCTATGCGCACTGTGACCTGCTGGTGGTGGGCGGCGGCCCGGCCGGACTGGCCGCAGCGCTTGTCGCCGCCCGCGCCGGGGCAAGGGTCATCCTGGCCGAGCAGGACAGCCGTCTAGGCGGGCGCCTGCTGAGCGAGCCGCAGAGCGAGATCGATGACGAGCCGGCGCTCGATTGGGTCGAATCGGCAGAACGGGAGCTGCGCGAGAGCCCCGAGGTGCGGGTCCTCACCCGGACGAACGCCTTCGCCTACTTTGACCATAACTTCGTCGCCCTGCATGAGCAGCTCACTGACCACCTGCCGGCCAACGAGCGGCCGAGCGAGCTGCCGCGTCAGCGGCTCTGGAAGGTGCGGGCCAAGCAGGTCGTGCTGGCGACCGGTGCTATCGAGCGGCCCTTGGTCTTCTGCGGCAACGACCGCCCGGGAGTGATGCTGGCCTCCGCCGTGTCGAGCTACGTCAAGCGCTATGGCGTCGCGCCCGGCGAGCGGGCGGTGCTCTTCACCAACAATGATGGCGGCTACCGCGCCGTGCTCGATCTGCTGGACGCAGGTGTCAGAGTGGCTGCCGTGGTCGATCTGCGCGAGGAGCCGAGCGGTCCGCTGACGGAAGCGGCGAAGGAGCGCGGCCTGCGCATCTTGGCCAACCATGCGGTCGTTGCCACCAAGGGGCGCAAGCTTCTGACCTCTGTCAGCGCGGCGCGCCTTTCGAGCGACGGAAAGTCGATCAGCGGCGCACCTCAGGAGATCGAGTGCGACCTGCTGATGGTGAGTGGCGGCTGGAGCCCGACAGTGCATCTCTTTTGCCAAGCCAAGGGCAAGATCACCTGGCGCGAGGACATCGCCGGCTTCGTGCCGGAGGCCGGCGGGCCGAAGGGCCTGAGCTGCGCCGGCGCGGTCAACGGCATCTACCCCTTGGGCGACTGCCTGCGCCAGGGCCAAGAGGCAGGCGTAGCAGCAGTGCGCAGCCTCGGCATCGAAGCACCGGACGCTGAAGCGCCCGATGCGGACGGCGAGGATTTCCTGCCCGCCCGCTGGATGTATCTGGTGCCGAGCACTGCGCCGACCGGCCACGGCGGCAAGGCCTTCGTCGACCAGCAGAACGACGTCACGGCCGCGGACCTGTTGCTCGCGCTGCGCGAAGGCTATCGCTCCATCGAGCACGTCAAGCGCTACACCACCACCGGCATGGGCACCGACCAGGGCAAGCTCGGCAACGTCAACGCCATCGGCATCGTCGCCGAGCACCTCGGCAAGCCATTGCCGGAAGTCGGCGTCACCACCTTCCGCCCGCCCTACACGCCGGTCACCTTCGGCGTCTTCATGGGCCGCGACGTCGACGACCTGCTCGATCCCCTGCGCAAGACCCCGATCGACAGTTGGCACGCCCGTTCCGGCGCCGCCTTTGAGGATGTCGGCCAGTGGCGCCGCGCCTGGTACTATCCCAAGCCGGGCGAAGACATTCACAAGGCGGTCAACCGTGAGGTGGCCGCGGTACGCCAGGCGGTCGGCATCATGGATGCCAGCACCCTGGGCAAGATCGACATCCAAGGCCCGGACGCCGCCGAGTTCCTCAACCGGGTCTACACCAATGCCTGGAAGAAACTGGCCGTCGGCAAGGCTCGCTACGGCCTGATGCTCGGCGAGGACGGCATGGTCATGGACGACGGCGTGACCGCGCGCCTCGGCGAAAACCGCTATCTCATGACCACCACCACCGGCAACGCGGCCAGCGTGATGGGGCATCTCGAGGAGTGGCTGCAGACCGAGTGGCCGGAGCTCAAGGTCTACCTGACCAGCGTGACCGAGCAGTTCGCCACCGTGTCGCTCGCTGGTCCCTATGCCCGCACCGTGCTGGCCCAGCTCACCGACATCGACCTCTCGCCCGACTCGCTCCCGCACATGTGCCTGAGCGAGGGCGAGGTTGCGGGCGCCCCGGCCCGCGTGGTCCGCGTCTCCTTCACCGGCGAAGCGGCCTTCGAGATCAATGTGCCCTCCAGCTACGGCCTCGCGGTCTGGGAGGCCTGCATGCGCGCCGGCGAGCCCTACGGCATCACGCCCTACGGCACCGAGGCGATGCACGTGCTGCGGGCCGAGAAGGGTTACATCATCGTCGGCCAGGAGACCGACGGTTCGGTGACCCCGATCGACCTCGGCATGCAGTGGATCCTCTCCAAGACCAAGGACTACATCGGCCGCCGCTCGCTCAAGCGGCCGGACATACTGAAGAACGACCGAAAGCAGCTCGTCGGCCTGCTGACCGAGAATCCGCAAACCGTGCTTCCGGAAGGCGCGCAGCTGGTGGAGGAGTTGAAGTCGCAACCGCCCATGACGATGGTCGGCCATGTCACCTCCAGCTACTACAGCCCCAACTGCGGCCACTCCATCGCACTGGCCCTGGTCAAGGGCGGACAGGCCAAGCAGGGCGAGAAGCTCTTCGCCCCCATGCTGGACGGCGGCCGCATCGCCTGCACCATCACCAGCCCGGTGTTCTTCGATCCGGAAGGAGAGCGACTCCGTGCCTAACGCCCACTTGAGACGCTCGCCCCTGGCACAGCTTGGCCTCGGGGCTCTGGCGACAGACGCGCGCGGCGACGACCAAGGTGTGGCCCTGCGTAGCATTCCCTTTCAGACGGCGATCAATCTGCGCGGCCCGTCGCAAGACGAGCGCTTCGCCCGCGCTGTCGAGGAACTTGTCGGTACGTCGCTGCCGTTTGCCTGCCGCGCCCTGCCGGGCAAGGGCGACCTGCGCCTGCTCTGGCTCGGTCCCGACGAATGGCTGGCGGTGGCCCCGCCGGACCAGGCACATCTGATCGGCGTGATGGAAAGTGCGTTCGAAGTTCTAGAGAGAGGCCTCTCCGGCCAGCATGTCGCGATCAACGACGTCAGCGACAACTACACCACGATCGAGGTGAGCGGCCCCCGCAGCATCGACCTGCTGTCCAAGGGCTGCCCGCTCGACCTCCATCCTCAGGCTTTCCCCAACGGCGGTTGTGCCCAGAGCCTAGTGGCTAAGGCCGAGGTCATCCTGGACCGGGACGATACGGCGTCCGAGCTGCGCTTTCGCCTGATGGTGCGGCCGAGCTTTGCCGAGTATCTCTGGGCTTGGCTCAGCGATGCGGGACAGGAGTACGGGCTCAGCGTGCTGACGAGTCCCTGACCTAAGCCTTTCTGCGCAAAGATGAGAACAGCAGACCGAGCAGCACCAGGCCACCGCCGGCCAGGTGGAACAGGGCCAGTTGCTCGCCCAGCAGCGTCACCGCCAAGACCGCGTTGTAGACCGGCATCAGGTACATCAGGAGGCCGGTACGCGAAGCGCCCAGCTTGCGCTGAATGTAGGTGTAGGAGAGGTAGGCGAAGCAGGAGGCCACCACCGCCAGGAACAGCATGATGCCAAGGGTGCGGCCGTTCAGCGTTGTGGGTTCCCACTGCGCCTCCCAAACTAAGAAGGGCAGCATGCAGATCACGCCGCAGGCGGCGATCGCCACGAAGCGCGGCAGAACGGCCAGCTTGCTTGGGCGATGTAGGATCAAGACGCTGTAGACCGCCCAAGCCATCATCGCCGTTACCGTCCAGATGTCGCCCACGGTGAAGCTGAACGAGGTCAGTACGCCAAGGCTGCCCTGGCAGAGAATGATGAGCACCCCGAGCAACGCCAGCGTCAGGCCTGCGCCCTGGCGCGCGCTCATGGCCTCGCCATAGACATAGTGGGCCAGCAGCACGATCAGCACCGGCGAGGCGGCATAGATGATTCCGATATTGGTGGCCGTGGTGGTGTCTGCCGCGATGTAGACGAAGGCACCGCAGACACCCATGCCGAGGGCGCCGAGCAGCATGAGATCGGGCAGTTCCTTGAGCACAGTCTGGCGATGACGCCAAAGCACCGCCGCCGTGAAAGGCAGCATCAAGAGGACGACGAAGCCCCAGCGGCCCACTGCCAAAGCAACCGGCGGCACCAGGTCGGCCGCCGCTCGCGCCACCAGCATATTGCTGACGAAGAAGCAGGGGGCGATGAACAGCATGACCTGAGCGAGACGCAGATCGCCCCGGTCGCCGGACTTCTCCGCGTTTGCCGTCATGCGCGACGTAGCCGCGGCAGCCGGAGGAGGAACCAAGCAAAGGCCAAGAGCTGCAACGCCAGGCAGGCCAGGAAGGCGGCCTGATAAGCCTCCGGCGGAAAGACGCCGGCCACCGGCTCCCAAAAGTCCAGGATGACACCGACTGCCGCCTGGTATCCGAAGGCGGCGAAGAAGGCGAGCATGTTGATCGCCGTGTTGGCCCGGCCCGAGAGCGCCATGCCGAAGTAGCTGGAGTAAAGAGGGTAGGCCAGCATGGCCACGTTGCTGGTCAGGGTGAAGAAGGGCCAAAGCCAGCCGCCGCGCGGCGCCACCTCCAGGATGATCAGCGTTTGCGCCAGAAAAAAGAGCGGCACGCCGAAGGCGATCACCCGCACCAAGGAGATGCCGGCGCGCTGCGCCAAGTCGGCGACCACTCCGATCATCAGGGACCCCACGGTCAGGCCGGCGGCAACGACAAAGAGCTGGCTCGCCATCCCAGCCTCGTCGAAGCCGGCCACGTCGCGCAGCCAGGGACCGGCCCAGAGGCCTTGCAGCGCCATGCCGGCGGAAACCGTGAGGCAGGTGACCGGGGCCAGGGCCCAGAAATAGCCGCTGCGAAACACCTCGCCGACGCCGCGCAGCTGCTCCCTCGCGCTGTGGCGCGCGGCCCCGCCTTCCCGCTCCGGAACAACCAGCCGGATCGTCAGGGCCACGAGCACCGTCATGCCAGCCAAGACCCAGAAGACCTCCCGCCAGCTCAGGCTCTGCATGGCCAACTCGACGGGTTGCGTGGCGGCCATGGCGCCGAGCCCGCCCATGGCGACGAAAGCTCCGTTGACCAGAGGCCAGCGCGCCTCGGGAAACCAGAGGACGATGGCCTTGAAGGAGGCCATGAGGCCGCCGGCCACGCCGAGCCCGATCAAGGCGCGCCCCACAAGCAGGGTGTCCCGGCTTTCTCCATAAGCGAAGAGCACAGCGCCGGCGGCGGCAAAGAGCAGCAACACGGACTGCACCCGCCGTGGCCCGAAGCGGTCCAGCAGCATGCCCAGCGGAATCTGAAAGGCGGCGAAGGTCAGAAAGTAGGCCGCGGTCAGCAACCCCAGGTCTGTGGCGCTGAGGCCGAGATCTTCCGTCAAGCGCCCGGAGATGACCGCGTTGACGCTGCGGAACAGGTAGGAGAGGAAATAGCCGCCGGCGAAAGGCAAAAATACCAGGACCACGGCCTGCCAGCCACCTGCCCCGCCTCTCGAGGCCGTCTGCGGCCCGGTCATGTCGGCTTGCCTATTCATTTTGGTCGGCTCGAAGCTAGGAGCCCGCCTCTTCCGCAGCAAGGAATGAGGGCCCTACCAAACGCGCATAACTTCGCGCATAGTGCGGCCATGCAGTTCGTTTTTCAGAGATTTCCCCTCACATGACAGCACCTTGGCGCTATTGGGCCGAGCTGACCACGGCCGACTTCGCAGCGCTCGACCCGGCAAAGACCGTCGCTATCCTGCCCGTTGCGGCCATCGAGCAGCACGGACCACACCTGCCCTTGTCGGTCGATGCCACCATCAACGAAGGCATCCTTGCCGAAGCGGCGGCCAAGGCGCCCAGCGACCTTTCGTTTCTCATCCTGCCAGAGCAGAGCATTGGCCGCTCGGAGGAGCACCTCGCCTTTCCCGGCACGCTGACAATCGCGCCCGACACCCTGGCCAAGGCTTGGGGCGAGATCGGCCACTGCGTGCATCGGGCAGGCCTCCGCAAACTCTTGATCTTCAACAGCCACGGCGGCCAGCCGCAGGTGCTCGACATCGTTGCGCGAGACCTGCGGGTGACGCTTGGCATGCTGGTCGCCTGGTGCAACTGGTGGCGCCTCGGCCTGCCGGACGAGGGCATGCCGGAGGACGAAGAGCTGGCCCACGGCATCCACGGTGGTGCGCTGGAGACGGCGATCATGCTGCATCTCCGGCCCGACTTGGTGCGGCAGGACAAGATCGCCGACTTCCGCTCGCTTTCGCAGGAGATGGCGCAGGACTACGCGCTGCTCTCTCCGCTCGGGCAAACCGCCTTCGCCTGGATGACGCAGGACCTCAACCCGAGCGGCGCGGTGGGCGATGCCACGCAAGCCAGCGCAGATCTGGGCCGGCGCCTGGTCGCTCATGCGGCCGATCGTTTGCTTCTCTTCTTGGAGGAGTTGGCGCGCTTTCCGCTCGACAAGCTGACCAAACAAACCGCCCACAAGCCTGCCGGCAGCCGGTAGCGCCTTTACTCCTTGTGGGCGACGTAGAGTTCGCTTTCGGCGCCCAGATAGCCGTTCCAGGCGAACCAGTACGCGATGTGGCCCGGAACGCGCGGCAGTCGGGTACCGTCAGGACCGGTCAGCTCTTCCTCTCCGACTTGCCAGATGCCGTCGGATGCCTGGAGGGTAGCGTTGCTGCCCGCTGATTCGAACACCCGGCCCCGGCGTTCGTAGGCTCTGACCGTTCGGGTCGTCTCGTCACCGATCAGCACCAGCTCTCTTGGGCCGATGGCATCGTTGATCACGGCACCGCCGGAGAAGGCCTCTATCGGCCAGGCCTTGGACTGACCGACGTCGCGAATGCCGAAGACGTAGTCCTTCTGCTTGTGCTGCCGCTCATCGACCACGGCCGGGAACATCAGGTCATCGCTGGCGAAGTAGTCTTGATAGACGACACCGGGGCCGTAGTCGCGTCGGTGTCCGGTCTCCAGCGACAGCACCTTGGTATCGGGATGGCTCTCTCGCCAGCGCTTCCAGGAGGTGATGGCGACCGGCCGAATCTTGAGCGTGATGCCGCTGTCGACCAGCGGCCCGACCACCGGTTCGCCGGTGAACTGGTTCCACAGACTGTCGGTCGCCCGGTCGAACATCAGCTTGTTGGAGCGGTAGAGCAGACCCGATGAGCCGAAGATAAAAGGCTCGGCGCGGCCCTCCACCTGGGTCTCGAAGAGAATGCCGGCGCCGCAGAGGGTGCAGTAGGCCAGCGCCAAGGGCACACCGCCAATCACCTCGTTGAACATCTCATGCCAGCCCATGATGCGCAGGGGGTAGGCGCGCGCATCGCCGGCGATCTCGACTCCGAACACCAAATCGTCGTCCAGCAGATAGTGGGCTTGGGCAACCGAGACGTGGGTGGGGTTGTCGAGCGAAGGAATGCCATCCACGACGACGCCGCCCCAGGTGATCTCCTCGAGGCGGATCTTCATGCTGTCGAGCGTGTCTTGATTGGGCAGGAAGCGCAGGAACTCCGGGTCCAGCCGGCCCAAGACCTCGCGCTTCATGGCAGCGAAGCTGGGATGCGGGGTGATCTCGGGGTGAGCCTCCTGCCAGACCATCCAATCGAACCAGCCGAAAGCGTCGTGCCCTGTCAGCGTCTGGAGGCCTTCAGAGAGCACCCGCGTTTCGCTGCGGCGGAAACGCAACGCCAGGATCATGGCAGCTGCTACGTCAGTGTTGCCGCGGGCGGTCAGCGTATCGACGGAGTCGATAATGTCCTGCCTGCTTCCGAACATCAGCGTGCGGCTCAGTTCGGCGACGTCCGACGGAGCAGTCTGAGCCTGGGCCACGCCTAAACCAGCCCACGTCAGCACAGGCGAAACGGCCATCGCCGCCGCCACGTCCCGCCTGCTCAAAGCCTGCAGGATCTCTTGTCGCACCATGACGCTCCTCCAGCCGCCCAGGGTCTTTTGGTTCAGCATGAGGTGTTGCCGTCCCTATTCAAGCGCAACGCCGCTCACCGAGACGTGTCGTCCGGTGACAAATCACACCAAAGGAAGTTGCTTCGCTAAGGAAGACGCTCCAGCAGCGTTGGTGTATGCTATCAGCCACGTCTTTAATGCCCAGGCGAGAGAGAACCGGCATGAACGAGGGAAGGGACGCGCGGACCATCGCATTGATCGGGGCGCCGACGGATATCGGCGCTGCCCATCGCGGCAGCTCCATGGGACCGGAGGCCCTGAGGGTCGCGGAAATCGACCTGATGCTCCGCCGGCTGGGACGTGAGGTCGTCGACCTGGGAAACATCGCCGGCCCGGCCAATCCCAACGCGCAGACAATTGACGGCTATCGCCATCTGTCCGAGACCGTCGCCTGGTGCCAGGCCCTCCATGACGCCGTCTATGCGGCCCTCAAGGCAGGCGACTGCCCGATCATGATGGGCGGCGATCACGCCCTGGCCGTCGGTTCCATCGCCGCCGTTGCCCGCCACTGTGCGGAAGAAGGCAAGCCGCTTACGGTCTTCTGGTTCGATGCGCATGCTGACTTCAACACGCCGGAAACCTCGCCTTCAGGTAACATCCACGGCATGCCGGCGGCGGTGCTCTGCGGCAAAGGCCCGCCGGAGCTGATGGGACTTGGCCACGCTGAGCCGATGCTGGAAACGGAAGCGCTGATTCAGCTGGGCATCCGCTCGGTCGACCATATCGAAAAGCGCGCGGTGGTCGAAAGCGGGCACGAAGTCTATGACATGCGCCGCATTGACGAGCTCGGCATGCGAGCGGCGATGGAAGAGGCGCTGAACACGGCAGCCCGGCGCGGCGGTCATCTGCATGTCAGCTTCGACGTGGACTTCCTGGACCCCAGCATTGCCCCAGGTGTCGGCACCACGGTGACCGGCGGACCCAACTACCGGGAAGCCCAGCTTTGCATGGAGATGGTGCACGATTCCGGGCTGCTCGGTTCGCTCGACATCGTCGAGCTCAACCCTGCTTTGGACCACCAGAACGCCACGGCCCTCTTGATGGTGGAACTGGTCGCCAGCCTGTTCGGCGAGCAGATCTTGAGCCGGCACAAATCTTCGTTCAATTGATCGTTTGCACAGAGACTAAGAAGCGGATCCAAGATGATGTTATCGGGCACCTCCCACGACGAAGCCGACCTGGCCGAAATCGAGCTCGACCTCGGCGCGCACAACTACAAGCCGATCGATGTGGTGCTCTCCAAGGGCGAAGGCGTTTGGGTCTGGGACAGCGACGGCAACCGCTACCTCGACTGCCTCTCGGCCTATTCGGCGGTCAACCAGGGGCATTGCCACCCGAAGATCCGCGAGGCGCTGATCGAGCAGTCAGGCAAGCTGACCTTGACCTCCCGCGCCTTCCGCAACGACCAGTTGGCGCTCTTCTATCAGGAGATCTGCGCGCTGACGAACACCAGCAAGGTGCTGCCCATGAACAGCGGCGCCGAAGCGGTGGAAAGCGCCATCAAGGCGGTCCGCAAGTGGGGCTATGAGGTCAAGGGCGTGCCGGACGGCAAGGCGGAGATCATTGTTTGCCGCAACAACTTCCACGGCCGCACGCTCTCCATCGTCAGCTTCAGCACGGACCCGACGGCGCGGCGCAACTTTGGCCCCTTCGTGCCCGGTTTCAAGATCATCCCCTTCGGCGATGCCGAGGCGCTGGAGGAAGCGATCACGCCCAACACGGTGGGCTTTCTGGTCGAGCCTATACAGGGCGAGGCCGGCGTCATCATCCCACCGGACGGCTACCTCCGCGCGGTGCGGGAGATCTGCAGCCGCCACAACGTGATGCTCATCCTCGACGAGATTCAGACGGGCCTAGGCCGCACCGGCAAGCTCCTGGCTGAAGAGCACGAGGGCATCGAGGCGGACCTGACCCTTGTCGGCAAGGCGCTCTCAGGCGGCTTCTATCCCATCTCCGCCGTGCTCTCGAACTCGGAGGTGCTGGGCGTGCTGCAGCCCGGCGAGCATGGCAGCACCTTCGGCGGCAACCCGCTGGCCTGCGCCGTGGCCCGCACGGCGGTGCGGGTGCTGATCGAGGAAGGCATGATCGAGAATGCCGAGCGCATGGGCGCCTATTTTGTCGAGCGCCTGAAGGACATCCGCAACAATCTTATCCGCGAGGTGCGCGGCCGCGGGTTGATGGTCGCCGTGGAGTTCGAGCCCGAGGCGGGCGGTGCCCGCGCCTACTGTGAAGCGCTGAAGGAACAGGGCGTCCTTTGCAAGGACACCCACGTGAATACCATTCGCTTTGCCCCACCACTGGTCATCAATCGCGACGACATCGACTGGGCCTTCGAGCGCATCGCGCCGATCTTGGCGCGTTCGAGCTCTTAGTTCTCTCAGCGCCTTCGGCGCTATACGGAACCAGCCCGCACCCCCGCCCGTCCAACCCATGCCATGGTACCCTAGTCGGTTGGACGGGCGGGGGTGCGGGCCGGCACCGAAGAACAGTGTTACGCCTTAACTAGCTGATGATCTGCCAGGAGCCGTCCGGCTGGCGGCAGGCCGTGCCGAAAGCGCGGTTCTCCTGGCCGTCAATGGTCACGGTCTGCTGAAACTCACGGCAGTAGCGGCCGTCGCCCGCCTGATAGGTGCGGGTCGGCGTAATGCTGCCGGAGTTCCCGCTATCCGGATTGCGCCAGACGCTCGCCTGGCCGGTCGGCTGGGACTCCAGAGCCTGTTGCGAGGTGCGGTTGGCCATCTCACGATCGTTCTGGTCCAGCACATTGCCGACCGCGCCACCGGCCAAGCCGCCGAGCAGAACACCCGCCAAGATGCCGGTCGTGCCGCCACCCGCCGCAGCACCCAGGAGGCCGCCGCCCGCTGCACCGAGGGCGCCGCCGATGCCCGTCTTCGGCCCGAACGTGCTGTTGTTCGTGGTGCAGCCGGCCAAGATGAGTAGGGGAAACAAAACGGCCAGGGTGGCGAACTTCAGGGTACGTCTATTGATCATCTTGCGTGTCCTCTCATCGTGCCGCGGCCCCAAGGCGTGCGAGCCCTTAAACTCCCGTGCGGCCAGAGTATTCTCGGCCGCCCTTATAGCATACTTACGTATGGGAACCTCAAAACATCTGTGAGCGAGTTCACCGCTCACGCGCAGGTGACAGGCCGCGACTTTTGCACGGACAGAAGGCTTGAGCAGTGCTAGGTCCTTAGCAACAGCGAAGAGGGAAGAGCACGACATGGCACAGCGCTTCGATATCGTGATTCTGGGTGGCGGAAATGCCGGTTTCGGTGTCTCCGCCATCGCCGCGGAGGCGGGCAAATCCGTCGCTTTCGTTGAGGAATGGGACTTTGGCGGGACCTGTCCCAACCGGGGCTGCACACCGAAGAAGGTGCTGGTCGCCGCGGCCCACGCCCTGCACGAAATCGAGATCGCCGGCGCGCACGGCATCGATGTCGGCGAACCGAAGCTCGATTGGGCCAAATTGATAGACCGGGAAAAGGAGATGGTGAGCTTCATCCCGGGCGCCATGGAGGGCCTCGCCGAGAAGCGCGGCACGATCTTCAAGGGCAACGGCAAGTTCTCCGGGCCGAACTCCATCGAGGTCAACGGTGAGACCATCGAAGCCGATAACATCGTGATCGCCACTGGCTCCAAGCCCCGCCCGCTGCCCATCCCCGGCGCAGAGCACATGATCACCTCCGACGACGTGCTTTCGGAACGCACGCTCCCGGCCGAGGTGGTCTTCATCGGCGGCGGCGTCATCGCCATGGAGTTCAGCCACGTCTACGCCCGTGCCGGCGCCAAGGTCACCATCCTGGAAGTCATGCCACGCCTCCTGCCCGCCATCGAGGAGGACGCCGTGGCGGCGGTGCAGGGCGAGAGCGAGCGCCTGGGCATCACCGTGAAGACGGGCGTCACGGTCAAGGGGGTGGCGAAGACCGACGGCAAACTGACCGTTACCTACGAAGACGCAGAAGGCGAACACAACGTCTCAGCCGACCGCGTGGTCAATGGCGCGGGCCGGGTCGCCAATGTTGACAGCATCGATCTGGAGAAAGGCAACGTGGCCCATGACGGCATTCGCATCGCCGTCGACGACTACCTTCGCTCGACCTCCAACCCGTCGGTTTGGGTCGCGGGCGACGCCCTCACCATCTCGGCCCAGCTATCGCCGCTGGCGACCTACGAAGGGCGCCTGGTAGGCCGCAACATCGTCGAGGGGCCGAGCGTCAAGCCGAACTACGAGGTGGTGCCGAGCTGCGTCTACACGGTCCCGGCGCTCAGCACCGTCGGCCTGAGCGAAAAGCAGGCTGATGAGCGGGGTCTGAAGGTCAAAGTCTCGGTCAGCGACATGACCGGCTGGTTCTCCGGCAAGAGCTACGCCGAAACCGTCGCCTGGGCCAAGGTGCTGGTGGAAGAGGAGAGCGACCGCATTGTCGGCGCGCACATAGTCGGCCATCAGGGCGAGGACCTCATTCATCTCTTCGCCATGGCCATGAGCAATGGCATTACCGCCGCGCGCTTCAAGGAGACGCTCTTCGCCTTCCCGACCTTCTCCTCGGATGCCAAGAATCTCTTTTAGCTACAGCACTTTACGACCCAGCTCCGGGAAGACCTTGGCGACTTTGCCCATCAGGTAGTCACCATAGGTGCCTTCGAAGGCCTGCAGGTCGGCGCCGTCCCAGCGGTCTCCTCCCCCTGCCTCGTAGCCGGCCGCGTCGGCGAGATTTCCCGCAGGTAGCCGCTGCATTTTGGCGGCGAAGTCCGGGTCGAAGAACAACGGAAAGGACAGTCGGCCGCGGCCGCTTTGGTTGTCGACCCGGTGCGGCGTCGAGCAGAACCAGCCGCCGGTCAAGAGGTCCAGCATGTCTCCGATGTTGCAGACCAAGGTGCCCGGCAAAGGCGGCACGGCGATCCATCGGCCTTGCGACTTGACCTGCAAGCCGCCGCTTTCGTCCTGGGCCAGCAAGGTGAGCAGGCCATAGTCGGTGTGCTCGCCAACGCTCCAGGACTGACTGGCATCGATGCCTTCGGGCGCGGTGGCCGGATAATGGAAGATGCGGAACAACACCGTAGGCTCCGCGGTGTAGGTGGCCTGGAAATAGTCGGCTGGCAGGCCAAGCGCCATGGCGACACCGCGTAGCAGGACTTGTGCCGCCCGGCTGACCGCTGCCATGTAGCTGAGCACGGTGTCTTTCATCTCCGGCAGCTCTACAGGCCAGAGATTCGCACCATGCAACGGCCAGCCGGCCTGCACGCGTCGATGCTCTGGTGGCAGCTCGCTGCCGAAATAGAGCCCTTCTTTGATGTCCGGCTTGCCGGACGTCAGCTCTTGGCCGATGGGAAAATAGCCGCGCCACGCCGGCCCGCCCTTGGCCATCGGGATGGCCATCTTGGCCTCAGGTGGCAGAGCGAAGAAGCGGCGGCTGACCGCCTCCAACTCAGCCAACAGGGTCGGCGGGACCCCATGCCCGGTAAGGAAGAAGAAGCCCTGTTGCCGACAAGCCGCGCGGATGGCCTCCGCGACGCGGCGCTGCGCATCGGCATGCTCCGCCTGAAACAGCGGCGCCATGTCGATGACCGGCAGGGTTTCTTCGCTTGTGACAGCCTCTCGATGCATGCCCCTAGCTTAAACGAGGTCTTGCTTGCAGAAAATCACACAAAGCCGCGCAGCGCGATTGCGCCTGACTTGAGCTTTGCGCTAAGCCCGGCGGCGGTGAAAGAGCGGTCGAAGGGGAAGCCTCCATGGCAAGGCTGGCCATCAACGGGATGGGCCGTATTGGCAAACTGGTGCTGCGCGCGCTGATCGACGAGGGCTACGACGGCGACATCGTCCTCTTGAGCGACAAGGACGGCGACGCGGCCCTGCACGCCCATCTCCTGGAGTTCGACACGGTGCATGGCCGCTGGCCGGCGGACTTCGCACAGGATGGGCAGAGCATCACCGTCAACGGCCGGCGCATGGGCTTTCAGACCGCGAGCCGCATCGAGGACCTGCCGCTGGCCGATCTCGGCGTCGAACTGGTGATCGACTGCACCGGCGTCTTCAAGACCCCGGCTAAGGTTGCGCCTTACTACGCGGCCGGGGTCAAGAAGGTGGTGGTCTCGGCACCGATCAAAGAAGACCCGGCGCTCAACCTGGTCTACGGCATCAACCACCACCTCTATCAGCCAGCCGAACATCATCTGGTCACGGCAGCGAGTTGCACGACCAATTGCCTGGCGCCGGTGGTCAAGGTCATCCACGAGAACATCGGCATCCGCCACGGCACCATGACCACGGTGCACGACGTCACCAACACGCAAACCATCGTCGACCGGCCCCACAAGGACTGGCGCCGCGCCCGCTCGGCGCTTAACTCGCTGATCCCCACTTCGACCGGCTCGGCCAAGGCTATCGGCATGATCTACCCCGAGCTCGAAGGCCGCCTGAACGGCCACGCCATTCGCGTACCCTTGCTCAACGCCAGCTTGACCGACTGCGTCTTCGAGGTGGAGCGCGAGACCAGCGTGGAGGAGGTCAACGCCCTGTTCAAGGCTGCGGCGGAGAACGGTCCGCTCAAAGGCATACTGGGCTACGAAGAGCGCCCCCTCGTCTCCAGCGACTACATCAACGATGCGCGCTCCGGCATCGTCGACGGGCCCAGCACCATGGTCATCAACGGGACACAGGTGAAGGTCTATGCTTGGTACGACAACGAGTGGGGTTACGCTTGGCGCCTCGCCGACGTGACCCGGATGGTGGCGGCCTCCCTCACCTAGAGGATCGCGGCATGAGCGAAACGACAGGCCAAAGCAGCGCACAGGCCAAGGGCGGCTTCGCCGCCTACGCCGTCGTCACCGCAGCCTACTGGGCCTTCATGCTGACCGACGGCGCCCTGCGCATGCTGGTGCTGCTGCACTTTCACGTGCTCGGCTTCGGGCCCATTCAGCTTGCCTACCTCTTCCTGCTCTACGAGTTCATGGGCATGGTGACCAACCTGTCAGCCGGTTGGCTTGCCGCGCGCTTCGGTCTAACGGCCACGCTCTACGCCGGCCTGGCGCTGCAGATCGGCGCCCTTCTGGCCCTGACCCAGCTCGACGAGACCTGGACGCTGGCGCTCTCGGTGGTCTTCGTCATGCTGGTGCAGGGCGTGGCCGGCGTCGCCAAAGATCTCACCAAGATGAGCTCCAAGAGCGCGGTGAAGCTGCTGGTACCGGAGAACGCCCATGGCCAGCTCTTCCGCTGGGTGGCGCTACTGACCGGCTCCAAGAACGCAGTGAAGGGCCTGGGCTTTCTGCTTGGCGCCGGCCTTTTGGCGCTGATCGGCTTCCAGAATGCGCTCTTCGCCATGGCTGCCGCGCTCGGCGTGATCCTGATCGGTGTGGCCATCGCGATGCCGCCGGGCCTGCCCAAGGGCAAGGCCAAGGTGCCCTTCCGCGACGTCTTCTCCAAGTCGGCCAACGTCAACTGGCTCTCGGCCGCGCGGGTTTTCCTGTTCGGCGCGCGCGACGTCTGGTTCGTCGTCGGCATCCCGATCTACTTCTATCAGGTGCTCTCCGACGGGACCGAGGCCGGCATGCGTCAGGCCTTCTTCATGATCGGGAGCTTCATGGCGCTCTGGATCATCGGCTACGGCTTTGTGCAAGCCATTGCCCCGCGCCTCCTGAAGCAGCGGGATGCCGATCTGTCCAAGGTCGTGCCGCTGGCGCAACGCTGGGCGTTGGGCCTGAGCGTCATCCCACTCGCGCTAGCCGGTCTTGCCACCATGTCGCCCGGGCCGGCCGACTGGTTGACGGCAACACTGGTCGTCGGCCTGCTGATCTTTGGCGCGGTCTTTGCCATCAACTCGGCGGTCCACTCCTTCCTGATCCTGGCCTTCTCCCACGGCAGCCGCGTGACCCTGGACGTGGGCTTCTACTACATGTCAAACGCCACGGGCCGCCTGCTCGGCACACTCTTCTCGGGCCTCAGCTATCAGTATCTGGGCTTGGCCGGCTGCCTGGTGACGGCAGGTGTTTTCGCTTTCCTGAGCTTCCTCTTTGCGCGGAAGCTCCAAGCTTAGCGCTGTGCCGCGATCGCCTCGGCGACAGCCGCCTGGGACGGTTCGATCACCTGTACCCCCAGTGCCGCTGAAAGATCGTCCTTGAAGGGCGCCATGCTGGTGCAGCCGAGCACCAGCGCCTCGGCCCCGTCTTGCTCGACGACGAGCCGTCCGACATCCGTCATCCGAGCAAGCGAGGCTTTCGGGTTGTCAGCCAAAGCGTCCACCGCGATCTCGACCGGACGGTCGCCGGCCAAGGCATCTAGCAGGCCGAGGCGCTCGAGATAGCGCCGGTGGCGGCCCACCGAGGCCTCGACGATGGAGAGAATGCCGAAACGCCCGGAACCCTCGGCAGCCTGCCGATAGGCGCTCTCGGCGATGCCGAAGACCGGCCGCGTGCTGGCGGCTCGCAGTTCGGCTAGGGCAGGGTCTGAGAAGCAGGCGATGACGAAGGCACCGGCCTCGTCCTCCAAGTCCGCCGCTAGTCGGCAGAGCGGCGCAACCACGCCATCGATCTGGGCCTGGGTTTCGATGCCCGGCGGCCCTTCGGCCAGCGTCACGCAGCGAATCTCCGGCGCCTCCGGACCGCGCAGATCGTCCAGTGCACGATCGATGCCTTCGGTGACGGCGACCGTGCTGTTGGGATTGACGACGAGGATCGGCCCGGCAGTCGCGACCATCACTCGGCGGCAGGCGGTTCGGACCCGGTGCGCTCGACGATCATACGATAGTGCTCGGGCCGGCGGTGAGCCGCGAAGTTGAAGATCGTCGTCTTGTTGAGCGTGCACTTGTCGAGGTCACAGTCGGCGACGATTAGTTCGTCCTCCCGCGTCTTGGCCTCGGCGACGATTTCCCCGTCCGGGCTGACGATGACGCTGCCAGCCATCAGGTCGTGGCCGTCCTCGACGCCGCACTTGGCGACGCCCACCACCCAGGTGCCATTCTGATAGGCACCGGCCTGCATGGACATCTGGTTGTGGAACATACGCAGCGCGGGCGCCTCGTCGGGCGTGTGCTGGTTCTCGACCGGGGTGTTGTAGCCGAGCATGACCACCTCCACTTCCTGCAACCCCATGACCCGGTAGGTCTCGGGCCAGCGGCGGTCGTTGCAGATGCACATGCCCAAGTTGGCATCCATGCTGCGCCAGACGGGGAAGCCGAGATCGCCCGGCTCGAAATAGCGCTTCTCCAGGTGCTGCCAGCGCAGGCTGGTGTCGTAGTCGGCGTGGCCCGGCAGGTGCACCTTGCGGTACTTTCCGGCGATCTTGCCGTCCCGGTCGACCAGGATGCAGGTGTTGAAGCGGTGGGTCTCGCCGCCCTCTTCCACCAGCTCCGCGTAGCCCAGGCAAAAGCCCATGCCATAGTCCTTCGCCCGGTCGAACAGCGGCTTCACCGCGTCGTTCGGCATCTCGCGTTCGAAGTAGTCATCCATCTCGGCGATGTCTTCGGCGTACCAACGCGGGAAGAAGGTGGTCAGCGCCAGTTCGGGATAGACCACCAGATCGCAGCCAGCCTCCTTGGCTTGGTCAAGCAGGGCCAGCATGCGGGCGACGACCACCTGGCGGCTATCTGCCTTTTGGATGGGTCCCAACTGGGCCCCGCCGATGCGAAGGACACGCGCCATGATCTTCTACGTCCCTGTCTGTTCTTCTTGCCTTTGAGGCCTAGTCGGCTTCCCAGTGTGGCTGTCCCTTGGGCCGGGCCGGATCCGGCTTGTCGCAGGGCAGGAAGGCACCGCGCCCCGGCTTGCTCAAGATCTCGCCATCCTGCCAGACCACCTCACCGCGGGACAGCACCGTCACCGGCCAGCCGGTCACCTCGCGCCCCTCATAGGGCGTGTAGTCCATATTGTCGTGCAGCATGGATTGGCTGATGGTGACTTGGCGCTCGGTGTCCCAGATGGCGATGTCGGCATCGGCGCCGACCGCGATGGTGCCCTTGCGCGGATAGAGGCCGTAGAGCTTGGCCGCCGCCGTGGAGGCCACCTCGACGAAGCGGTTGAGGCTGATGCGGCCTTTGCCGACCCCTTCCGAGAAGAGCAGCGGCAAGCGCACTTCCAGGCCGGGAACGCCATTGGCCACCTTGTGAAAGTCTGCCTCCGTGCCGGCCGACTGCTTGCCGTCGGGGCCGGTGAAGCGATAGGGCGCGTGGTCGGAGCTGACCACCTCGAACAGCCCGTTGGCGATGCCGTTCCAGATGTGCACTTGGTTGGAAGCGTCGCGCGGCGGCGGGCTGCAAATGTACTTCGCGCCCTCGAAGCCGGGCCGGTCGAGATCGTCGGCGGTGAGGAAGAGATACTGCGGACAGGTCTCACCATAGACGCGGAGCCCGCGCGACCGAGCCGCGGCGATCTGCTCCATCGCCTCCCGTGCCGAGACGTGGACGATCAGAAGCGGCGTGTCGGTGATCTCCGACAGCGCGATGGCTCGCTGCGTCGCCTCCCCCTCACCCACGGCGGCATGGGCGACCGCATGATACTTGGGTGCCGCCCGGCCGCTGGCGATCAGCTTTTCGGTCAGCCAGCCGATGATGTCGTGGTTCTCGGCGTGGACCATGACCATGGCACCCTCGGACCGGGCGCAAGCCAAGACCTCCAAGACCTGGCGGTCGTCGAGCTTCAGGGACTCGTAAGTCAGGTAAATCTTGAAGGAGGTATAGCCGTCATGGATGAGAGCCGGCAGCTCCTGGCCCAAGACCTGCTCGTTGGGGTCGGAGATGATCAGGTGAAAGGCGTAGTCCACATGGGCCTTGCCCTCGGCCCGGGCGTGATAGTCCTTCACCACCTGGCGCAGGGACTGGCCGCGGTGCTGGGCCGCGAAGGGAATGATCGTCGTCGTGCCGCCGCACATGGCCGATCGAGTGCCGGACTCGAAGTCGTCCGCCGTCTCCAACCCGCCGGAGCTGACCTGCGCCACGTGGCAGTGGCTGTCGACACCACCGGGCAGAACCAGCTTGCCGCGGGCGTCGATCACTTCGCTGCCGCCGTTCAGGTCTTCGGCCAGAGCAACGATGCGCCCGTCACGGATGGCCACATCGGCGGTGACGGTGTCGCCGGCGGTCGCAACCGTTCCGCCCTTGATCACCAGGTCGTAGGCTGCCATCGCCTTTCCTTGCCCGCCTAGGCGGCCTTGGCTTGGCGGGGGCGGTCCGCCATCTCGACCATGGCACGCAGCAGCACGTTGCAGCCTGCCGAGAGGTCTTCCGGTGTCGCGTTCTCGATCTCGTTGTGGCTGATGCCGTCCTCGCAGGGCACGAAGATCATACCCGTTGGCGCAACCCGGGCCATATAGACCGCGTCGTGGCCGGCGCCGCTGACGATATCCATGTGCGCGAAGCCGCCCTCCTCGGCGCCCTTGCGCACGGCCGCGACGCACTCGGCATCGAAGGGCGTAGCCGGGAAGGACCAGATCTCATCGATGTCGAGCTCGAGGTTGTGGGCGTAGGCCACCTCGGTGAAGCGCAGGCGCAACGCCCGGTCCATCTGACTCAGCACCTCGTCGTTCGGGTGCCGGAAGTCCACCGTGAACCAGACCTGGCCGGGAATGACGTTCCGCGAGTTGGGCATGACCTGCATCATGCCACAGGTCGAGCAGGCCAGCGGTTTGTGCTCCAGGCCGATCTCGTTGACCGCCTGCACCATCTTGGACGCACCGACCAGGGCGTCGCGGCGGCGCGCCATAGGCGTGGGACCGGCGTGCGCCTCCTGGCCCCGCACCGTTACTTCGTACCAGCGCTGACCCTGCGCGCCGCTGACGACACCGATGGTCTTCTCTTCCGCTTCCAGGATGGGGCCCTGTTCGATATGCGCCTCGAAGTAGGCGCCGCAGTCGTGCTCGCCGATCGGCTTGTCGCCGGCATAGCCGATGCGCTTCAGCTCTTCGATCACCGTCTTGCCGTCCTGGTCCTCACGCTCGAGACACCATGCGGGATCGAGCTGTTTGGTGAAGGCGCCCGAGCCGAGCATCGCCGGCGCGAAGCGGCTGCCTTCCTCGTTGGTCCAGGCGACCACCTCGATCGGCGCTTCGGTCTCGTAGCCCATGTCGTTGAGGGTGCGGATCACCTCCAGGCCCGCCATCACACCATAGGCGCCATCGAAGCGACCGCCTGTCGGCTGGCTGTCCAGGTGGCTGCCGGTCATGATCGGCGGCAGGTCGTTGTTCCGGCCCGGGCGGCGGGCGAAGATATTGCCGATGCCGTCGATGCTGATGGTGCAGCCGGCTTCCTCGCACCAGCGAATGAAGAGGTCACGGCCCTCCTTATCCAGATCGGTCAGCGCCAGGCGGCAGACGCCGCCCTTCGGCGTGGCCCCGATCTTGGCCAGCTCCATCAGGCTGTCCCAGAGACGGTCGCTGTTGATTGCAAGGTTGGTCATGGACGGTCTCTATGCCTCGTAGCCTGGATTGACCCGGTCGAGCAGCCGCATGTAAGCGGCCCACTCGCGCTGCTGACCCGCGTTTTCTTCTTTCTCGAAAGCTTGGCGCCGCTGCGTGCTTTCGTGGCTGCCTTCGTACTGCTGCGCCACCTTCTCGCAGACCTCCGCCGAGGGAATGACGAGCTCCGCGCCGGTCGCCTGGGCGGCAAGCTGCGTCGCGCAGCTTCGGTTCAGATTGTACATCAGGATGAAGGCCTCGCCGATACTGCCGCCAGCCGTCATCAGGCCGTGATTGCGCAGGATCATGACCTTGAGCGCACCAAGGTCCGCCACCAGGCGATCCCGCTCGTCCAGGTCCAGCGCGATGCCTTCGTAGTCGTGATAGGCGATGCGGTTGTGGAACTGCAGGGACCACTGATTCAGCGGCAAGAGCCCGTCCTTAAGGCAGGATATGGCAATGCCCGGCTCGGTATGGGTGTGCAGCACGCAGAGGATGTCGTGCCGCGCTGCGTGAACCGCGCTGTGGATGGTGAAGCCGGCCGCGTTGACGTCGTACTCGGTCGGTTCGACCAGCGCGCCGTCCAGGTCGATCTTGACCAGAGAGCTTGCCGTGATCTCCTCGAAGCGCAGACCCAAGGGATTCAGCAGGAAGTGGTCATGACGCCCCGGCACACGTGCCGAAATGTGCGTATAGATCGAGTCGTCCATGCCGAAATGGGCAACCAGCCGGTAGCAGGCGGCGAGATCGACGCGCGTTTGCCATTCCTCGCTGCTCCAGCGTGCGGAAATGTCGGGGGCGGAGCGTGCTTCCATCTGCGAGGTCTCCTGTCTTGAACCGAGCGGCGCTTGTCGCCAGAACTTGCCACAGCGGCGCACCCCTTCTCAATCGCCGGGCCACGGGGTGCTGCCCAGCTATGCGTTGTGTGAATTGAGGCGAGGACTGGTCATGAAGGTTATTTATGGTGGCGGGGACGAAGGTCACGACCCGGCGTTCTTTTTAGTACGAGGGCAGGTGCAGAGCAGCGCCGAACAGCCGGAGCGGGCACAGTTCCTGCTCGAAGCAGCGAAGCGGGCCGGACTGGAGCAGGAGGCGCCGGCGGGAGTCGCCCTCGGGCCCATCGCGGCGGTGCACACGCCGGAATACCTCGATTTCCTGGCCAACGCCTACGAAGCCTGGCAGGCCCTGCCCAACGCCGGCAAAGAGATCATCCCGAACATTCATCCGGCCCGGTCGCCCGCAGGCTATCCCCGCTCCATCGTTGGGCGTGCCGGCTATCACCAAGCCGACACCGCCTGCCCGATCGGTCCCAAGACCTATGAGGCGGCGCTGGCCTCCGCCGCACGCGCCCTTCACGCAGCCGATCGCCTCCTAGAGGGCGAGGACGGCGTCTACGCGCTTTGCCGGCCGCCAGGTCACCATGCTTATGCCGACATGGCCGGCGGCTTCTGCTTCCTCAACAACAGCGCCATCGCGGCGCAAAGCCTGCTGTCGGACGGCGGCGGCATCGCCATCCTGGATGTCGACGTGCATGCCGGCAATGGGACCCAGGGCATCTTCTACCGGCGTAGCGATGTGCTGACCGTCTCAATTCACGCCGACCCCACCGACTACTATCCCTACTTCTGGGGTCATGCGGCCGAGCGGGGGATGGCCGATGGCGAAGGCTACAATCTCAACCTGCCGCTACCGGTCGGCAGCGGCGACGAGGCCTTTCTCGCGGCTTTGGAGACAGCCTGCCGCCGCATCGCGCAGTTCGCGCCGGATTACCTGGTCATCGCCCTCGGCCTCGATGCCCACGAGGACGACCCCTTGCACGGCATGACGGTGACCACGCCGGGCTTCACCGCCATTGCCAAACGCATTGCACAAATGGCAATCCCGACCCTCCTGGTGCAGGAAGGCGGCTATCTCAGCCCCGTTTTGGGGAAGAACCTGGAAGCCTTCCTGACCGGCTTTCAAGAGGGACGCGTCTAATGACAGAAGAACTGATTTGCCGGGCACCGGCGCCTGAGGACCGGGCGCGCTGGGGCGAGCTCTTCACCGGCTACCTGGACTTCTACCGCGTCCCCCAAGAGGACCGGGACCTCGATGAGGTCTGGGACTGGTTGTTGGACCCGCAGCACATGGTGCGCGGCCTCTTGGCGGTGCAGCCAAGCGGGCAGATCGTCGGTCTCGCCCACTTCCATGAGATGCCCTACACTTTGCGCGCCAGCCGCATCTGCTATCTCAGCGATCTCTTCGTCGACCCAACGGTGCGCGGCCAGCGCATCGGGCAGAAACTGATCGATGCGCTGCTGGCGGTCTGCCGGGAGGAGGGCTGGACCAGCTGCCGCTGGCTGACGGCGGACGACAACTACAGCGGCCGCAGCCTCTATGACCGCTTCAGCCCCAAGAGCCCCTTCATCGCCTACATGGTGTCGCCGGCCAGCGCCTGACGCGATGTTCGATGCCACCCTGCGCCGCGTGATCGACCCGCCGCTCAATCGGCTGGGTCATCGGCTGGCGCGCGTCGGCGTTACCGCCAACCAGATCACCCTCGCCGGCTTCGCGATCGGCCTCCTGGCCCTGCCGGCCTTGGCGTATCAGGCCTATTGGCTGGCCCTGATCTTCATTCTGCTCAACCGCCTGTTCGACGGGCTGGATGGTGCCGTCGCCCGTGCTCTGGGCCCGAGTGATCTGGGCGGCTATCTCGATATCGTCTGCGACTTCATTTTCTATGCGGCCATCGCGTTCGGCTTTGCCCTGGCAGAGCCCGGCAATGCCGTGGCCGCCACCTTCCTGGTGTTCAGCTTCATCGGCACAGGCAGCTCCTTCCTCGCCTATGCCACCATCGCCGCCAAGCGGGGCATCACCACAGAGCGTCAGGGCCGCAAGTCGATCTACTACCTCGGCGGCCTGACCGAGGGCGGCGAGACCATTGCGGTCTTCGTGCTCTTCTGCCTCTTTCCCTCCGCTTTCGTGTGGCTAGCAGTGATCTTCGGCACGCTCTGCTGGATCACGACAGCGACCCGGATGGTGATGGCCTGGCGCGATTTCGGCAAAGGACGGCCGCAGGCCTGAGCTGCGTCTTGGAGAGTTGATTCGCTGTCTTCAGCGATGGACACTGCGCACCGCAGCAAGCGGTTATTCCTCCGCGCAAAGCCACATTCGGAAGCGCCTATGCAGATTCGCGAGATTCGCGTTTACCAAGTCGACCTGCCCCTGCGAGAGGGCCGCTATAGCTGGGCGCAAGGCAAGTCGGTGGAGGTTTTCGACAGCACTGTGGTCGCCGTCGAGACCGACGCGGGCCTGACGGGCTACGGCGAGGTCTGTCCGCTCGGCCCAGTCTACCTGCCCTCCTTCGCGGCCGGGGCACGAACCGCCATCGCCGAGATCGCCCCGCATCTGATCGGCTTGGACCCGCGAGAGACCGACAAGATCTACCTGGCCATGGACGCGGCCCTGAAAGGACATCCCTACGCCAAGTCGCCCCTCGACGTGGCCTGCTGGGACATCCTGGGCAAAGCTGCCGGACTGCCGCTTACGACCTTGCTTGGCGGCCGCTTCGGCGAGTCGGTCGCGCTCTACCGGGCCATCAGTCAGGAAAGCCCGGAGCGCATGGCCGAGCGCGTCGATCACTACCGCGCCGAAGGCTATACCAAGTTCCAGCTCAAGGTCGGCGGCGAAGCCGACGTCGACATCGCCCGCATTCGTGCTGTGGCCGCTACCATGAAGCCCGGCGAGCTGCTGGTGGCTGATGCGAACACCGGCTGGCTGATGCAGGACGCTGCCCGCGTGGTGCGCGCCGTCACCGACCTGGACGTCTTTATCGAGCAGCCCTGCGCCGGGTATCAGGAGTGCCTCTCCATCCGTCGCCGCACCAGCCACCCCTTCGTGCTGGACGAGAACATCGATGGCCTCGAGATGCTGCTGCGGGCCTGGTCGGACGGCGCCATGGACGCCATCAATCTCAAGATTTCCAAGGTCGGCGGCCTGACCAAGGCGCGCCTGTTGCGCGATCTCTGCGTCTCGCTGGGCATCGCTATGACCATCGAGGACACCTGGGGCGGCGATATCGTCACCGCAGCGATTGCCCAGTTGGCGCACTCGACGCCCGAGGCCCTGCGCCTCTCGGCGACCGACTTCAACAGCTATGTCACGCAGCGCATCGCCGAGGGCGCACCGCAGCGCAAAGATGGTACCATGCAGGCCTCGAGCGCACCGGGTCTCGGCATCACGCCGGATCTGGATGCGCTCGGCACGCCGGTGCTGACCGTAAAGAACTGAGAGAACCGAGGGAGAAAACCAGATGGCGAGCGATTGGACAGGCGTCTTTCCGGCCCTGATGACTGAGTTCAAGCAGGACGGTCAGCTCGACCTGGACGGCACGGCACGGCACGTGGAGTCGATGCTGAACGCCGGGGTCGACGGCTTCGTCATGCTGGGCACCTTGGGCGAGAACGCGTCGCTGGCGCCGGAGGAAAAGGAAGCCGTGCTGAAGACGGCGGTCGACACCGCCGCCGGGCGGGTGCCGGTCCTGTCCGGTACGGCAGAATACACCAGCGCCTTCGCCATCGAGCACGCCAGGCGGGCCGAGCGGGCTGGCTGCGCCGGCCTGATGGTGCTGCCCTGCATGGTCTACCAGGCCGATGCGCGGGAGAACGTGACCCACTTCAAGACCGTGGCCGCCAACACCGACCTGCCGATCATGGTCTACAACAACCCGGTGACCTACGGCGTCGATCTCAAGCCCGAGCAGTTCGAGGAACTGGCCGAGTGCCAGAGCATCGTCGCCATCAAAGAGTCCTCCGACGACGTGCGCCGCATCACCGACCTGATCAACCAGGTCGGTGACCGCTTCACGCTGTTCTGCGGCGTCGACGATATCGTCGTGGAATCGGTGATGCTGGGCGCGCACGGCTGGGTCGCCGGCCTGGTCAACGCCTTCCCGCAGGAAGCGGTTCAGCTCTACCGCCTGGCAGCCGCCGGCCGGATGGACGAAGCGCGCGCGCTCTATCGCTGGTTCATGCCGCTCCTGCACCTCGACTGCCATACCAAGCTGGTGCAGTACATCAAGCTGGCCAACGCCATGACCGGCGAAGGCAGCGAGTGGACTCGCCCGCCACGCCTGCCCTTGGTCGGCGAGGAGCGCGCCCGCATCCAGGCCATCATCCAGGCCGGTATCGACAAGCGGCCCTCCGACATTCCAGCGGCCGCCCAGTAACGGCCGACTCTCGGCACCGCTCCCCACAACAACAAGGACCGGACAAGAATGAACTTGGACGCGGCGGCGCGACGAGCCTTTGCCGAAACCTATGCTGAAGCCCGCACGCGCCTGATCGCGGCGGCGGCACTGCGCGGCGCGAGCATTAAGCCCTATCTCAACCCCAACCGTGGACCGGATGGCGGCGAGATCGCGACCGACACGCTTTGGCTCGGTCCCAAGGACGCACGCAACGTTCTGGTCATGGTCAGCGCCACCCACGGCGTGGAGGGCTTCCCCGGCTCGGCGGCAGAGATCGACTGGCTGCTGGAAAACGGCGGCCGCGACCTGCCCGATGACGTGGCGGTGCTGATCGTCCATGCGATCAATCCTTACGGCTTTGCCTGGCTGCGCCGCGTGACGGAAGAGAACGTCGATCTCAACCGGAACTTCGTCGATTTCTCCCAGCCCCTGCCCGAGAACCCAGGCTACGACGAGTTGGCGGATGCCTTTGTGCCGGCCGCACTCGACGAGGCGACCTTGATGGAAGCCGATGCCCGCGTCCTTGCCTACGAGACGAAGCACGGACGCAAAGAACTCATGAAGGCGCGTACCGGCGGGCAGTACAAGCACAAGGGCGGCATGTTCTATGGCGGCACGGAGCCGACCTGGTCACGCCGCACCCTGGAGGCGCTGATCGCCGACTACGACCTGCCGGAGCGGAAGCTGGTGGCGGTGCTGGACTACCACACCGGACTGGGCCCTTACGGCTACGGCGAGCCGATCTGCGGCCACACACCGGGCAGCATCAACGTGGAACGCGCCAAAGAGTGGTACGGCCCGTCGGTGACTCAGCCGGACCTCGGCACCTCTTCTTCCGTGCCCAAGGTGGGCTTGGCCGAACACGGCTGGATGAATGCGCTGGGAGACATCGTCTCCAGCGTCGCCCTCGAGTTCGGCACCTATCCGCCGAGCAACGGCCTGCGCGTCCTGCGGCAGGACCATGCCCTGCACAACATCGGACCTGTCGACTGGGACTCGGAGGAGACCCAGCGCATCAAGGAAGACATTCGCACTCACTTCGCGCCGCGCTATCCCGACTGGCAGGAGATGGTGATCTTCCGCTGCCGTCAGATGATCCGTCTCGGGCTTGAAGCCCTAGGGCGCTAACGCTGCGCTGTTGTATTGGGCGCCTGCGGCGCCGTACAGCGCCAGCCCGCACCCCCTCCGTCGTACTCTGGATGGCGCGCCGGCACCTATTCGCCTTGTCCTCTCCGTACGGCGGCGCGCCGGGCTGTTCCGTCCCACTCCCCTACCCGGCCACCCGCGGAATTGTGGACAATGGGGCGGCCGGGTGGGGGAGTGGGACGGAACAGAGACGATTAAACAAGCGGCTGTTGCTGGGTGATGCAGTGGATGCCGCCGCCGCCGATGGCGACATCGTCGATGGCGACCGGCACCACCTGGCGCTCAGGATAGATGCGGCGGAAGGCTTCCATTGCCGCCCGGTCGGCGTCCACGCCATAGCAGGGCATCACCACCCCACCGTTGGCGATGTAGGAATTGACGTAGGAGCGGCAGAAACGCCAGCAGTCGGACTCGGCTTCCGAGGCGTCGGCGATCACGATCAGCTCAAGCTCCCGCCCCTTGGCATCGCGCTGGCCGCGCAGGGCCTGCAGGTTCTCCTGCATGATGGCGTAGTGCGGCGCGTCCGGGTCCTCGACGACCTCGACCAGCACGACGCCAGGGCGCACGAAGGCGGCGATGCCGTCCACATGGCCGTCGGTTTCTTTCTCGTCGGGATCGCCGGGAATCCAGATCACCTTCGCCACGCCCAGCGCCCGCTTCAGCTCAGCCTCGATCTCATCGCGGCTCCAATCGGGATTGCGGTTGGCGTTGGGAAAGCAGGACTCCGTGGTGATCAGCGTCCCCTCGCCGTCAACCGTGATGCCGCCGCCCTCTGCGATCAGCGGCGAGGCGAAACGTTGCGCGCCGGCGGCCTCGATCAGCCTGCCACCTAAGCGGTCATCGTTGTCGTAGCCCTGGTACTTGCCGCCCCAGGCATTGAAGCGGAAGTCAGCGCCGGCCAGCCCGCCCTTGCCGTCGATCAGAAAACAGGGACCGACATCGCGCGCCCAGGAGTCGTCGACGGGTGCCGCCATCACCTCGATCGCCGGGCCCAGGAAGTCCTGCGCCTCCCGGGCGTCGTCCGCATTGGCGACCATGGTAACCGGCTCAAAGAGACGAATGGCACGGGCCACGGCAGCATAGCTGCTCTTGGTCGCTTCCATGTCGTCCCAAACCTCGGGGCGGCTGGGCCAGATCATCCAGCAGCGTGCATGGGGCTCCCATTCGGCCGGCATGAAGAAGCCGCCATCGGCCGGGTTCTGCATTTCGGAGGCCCTAAAGCGCCCGCTCGTAGATGGCCAGCGCGTCCTCGTAGGTCACCTCGCGCGGGTTGTTCACCAAGAGGCGGGTCTGCTTCATGGCGTCTTCGGCCAGCATGGGCAGATTGTTGTGGCTGACGCCGACCTGCCGGAGCTGCGTTTCCAGGCCGACGTCGGCAATCAGGCGTTCCAGGCCGGCAATCAGACCCTCATTGCGCGCCTCGCCCTCCACATCGGCCAGCTCCGGAAAGATCAGGGGTGCGATCTCGCTGTAGAGCTCGGCCGCCGCCGGCGCGTTGAAGCGCATCACCTCGGTGAGGACCAGGGAATTGGAGAGGCCGTGCGGCACGTGGAAGTGACCGCCCAGCGGATAAGCGAGGGCGTGAACGGCGCCGACCGGCGCATTGGTGAAGGCCATGCCGGCGAGCATGGAACCGAGCAGCATGTCGCTACGGGCCGCGGTATCGCCCGGCTCTTCGCAGACCCTGCGCAGGTTCGCGGCCAAGAGGGTCAGTGCCTCCCGCGCCAAGGCATCGGAGATCGGGTTCTTCTTGATTTTGCTGGTATAGGCCTCGATGGCGTGGACCATAGCATCCACACCGGTCGCCGCCGTCACATGGCGCGGCAGGCCCAGGGTCAGCTCGGCATCCAGGATGGCCAAGTCGGGCAGGAGTTGCGGCGAGACCACGCCCTTCTTCTCGCTTTCCCCCGTGGTGACGATGGCGATCGGCGTCACCTCTGAGCCGGTTCCGGCGGTGGTTGGCAGCAGCACCAGCGGCAAGCGGTGCCCCCGGCACTGCCCGATGCCGTATATCTCCGAAAGCCGCTGCTGGCTGACGGCGAGAAAGGCGATCAGCTTCGCGGTGTCCATGGAGCTGCCGCCACCGAGCCCGACCACGGCGTCGACCTCGTGGGCCCGTGCCATGCTCACGGCATCGAGGACCAGGCTCTCCGGCGGGTCGGCCACCACATTGCCGAAGAGCTCGAAGCACAGGCCGGCCTGGTCCAGGCTGGCCCTGGCGCTGTCCGTCAGCCCGGCACCGATGACGCCAGGATCGCTGACCAGCAGAACCTTGCTGGCGCCCATGTCGCGCAGCAACTCGCCGAGCTTGCCCGAGGCACCCGGTTCGCAAAGGGCGGATTTTGTGGTTTGAAAGCTAAGCGACGTCATGCCTGCCCTGCTCGTTTCTATTGTTTCCTCGGGGAGCGTTTTAGCAGGACCGCCACGCGAAGCCTAGGCTGCGCCCTTGCCCGTCTCGATCTCGTCGAGCGCCATCACAACGGCCTCGAAGGGCAACAGGATGGAGCCGTGGCGCGCCTTGTAGTCCCGCGCCGGCTCCAGCACCTTGAGGTCATCCCACTCGCCCGCGGGTGGCGGCATGCCTTCCTTCAGCATGGCCCGAAGCGCCTTGGCGGTCTTGCGCAGCTCTTCGGTGCTGCGGCCGACCACATGGCGGGCCATGATCGAGGAAGAGGCCTGTCCCAAGGTGCAGGCGCGCACCGTGTGGCCATAGTCGGCAATCCGTCCCGCTTCGACGACCAGATCGACCGTGATGCGGCTGCCGCAGATCGGGCTGTCGTGAAACACCGTCGCTTGGGGTGCGGAAAGCCGCTCCTGGCGCGGAATCTCGGAGGCCAGCTCCATCACCCGCTTGCTGTAGAGGTCCTTGAGATCAGTCATTGGAGTGGATTTGGCACTTCGCCAGGCCGTCGTCCAGACCCGGCTCCGAAGGCCAGTGCTGCGGCGGCCTGACTTGACCCTTTGGGTCGGGACCACTATCGACTCAGATAGGAGATTTCACGAACGCGAGCGATTGATGAGCGCCACCAAGGATACAGCGACCGAGCGCGGCTTCGCGCCGCGCCTTACCGTCGAACAGGTGGAAGAGGGCGACGAGCTTGCCCCCAAGTTCGATACCGACGGCCTTTTGCCGGTGGTCACCACCTCGGCCAAGACCGGCGAGGTGCTGATGCTGGGCTACATGAATGCCGAGGCCCTGCAACGCACCGTGGAGACCGGCGAGGCCCACTATTGGAGCCGCAGCCGCCAATGCCTCTGGCACAAGGGCGCCGCCAGCGGTTTCGTCCAGAAGGTGGTCGAGATGCGTATCGACGACGACCAGGACGCCGTCTGGCTGCGCGTCGAGATGCCGGGCGAGGAAGCGAGTTGTCATGTCGGCTTCCGCTCCTGCTTCTACCGCTCCTTGCCGCTCGGCGAGAGCCTTGGCGAAGCACCGGTCAAGCTGACGTTCGAAGAGCAGGAAAAGACCTTCGACCCCGAAGAGGTCTACGGCGACGCGCCGAATCCGACCCAGCTCTAGCGTATTGTCATGGAAGACACCCCGGATCCCCGGGCGCAGGCTTCGGCGATCTTCGCCCGCGCCTGGCAGGAAAGCGAGGAGGCCGGTATTGCCGGTGATGTCATGGTCGCGACCTGCCAGAGCCTGCTGATCGGCAAGCTGATCGAGCTCTTCGGCGAAGAGCGCGCCGGCCGCATGCTGCAGCGCTTCGCCGTGGAAACTGCCAACGGTCGCTTCACGCCGCACCGGCACGAGCACTGACGCCTTCAAGCGTCAAGCGCTTGACGTCCAGCACCAAGCCGCGCTTCATGCCACTGCCCCATGGGGGAGTAGCCGCTTTCCGCGAGAAAGGCCTGTGTCAACAGACTTGGCGCCAGCCATGGCACAGGCGGCCTACCAAGGCTTGGCGAGACCTATGGCGAACATCGACCGGACCTGGGAACCGGCTGGTCGATGATCGCTGTTGTCTCGCTGGTTCCCTGGGAGGCCAACAATGCAATCGTTCTTCGCCGTCTTCGCCATCGTCTTTCTCGCCGAGCTCGGCGACAAGACGCAGATCGCCGCGCTACTTTTCGCGGCAGACGCCCAGCGATCGCCTTATGTGGTCTTTCTGGCCGCCAGCTCTGCGCTGGTTGCCTCTACGGCGCTTGCAGTGGCACTCGGTGCAAGCGCCGAGCGCTACTTGAGCGCCGTCCCGCTGAAGCTGATCGCGGGCGTCTGCTTCATTTTGGTGGGCGTTTGGAGCATCTCGGAACACCTCCGAACCGCCTAAGCCCATGAAAAAGGGCCGCAAAAGCGGCCCTTACTTCTCATATCCGGGATAGGAGCTCAGCTCTCGTCTTCTTCCTCGGTCTCGGTCTCGGCGGTCGGGCCGGAGTCCGTGCCCTTGGCATCGGGATCGCGGTCGACCAGCTCGATGACGGCGACCGGCGCCATGTCGCCGCGGCGGAAGCCGGCCTTGAGCACTCGGGTATAGCCGCCGTTGCGCTCCTTGTAGCGCTCAGCCAGTTCGTCGAAGAGCTTGCCGACGACCTTGTCTTCCCGCACCACGGCCGCCGCCTGGCGCCGGGCATGGAGGTCGCCGCGTTTGCCCAGAGTGATCAGGCGGTCGACGACCCGGCGCAGGTCCTTCGCCTTCGGCAGCGTGGTGATGATCTGCTCGTGCTTGAGCAACGAGGTCGCCATGTTGGCGAACATCGCCTTGCGATGAGAGGCGGTGCGATTGAGCTTACGACCGCTGTTACCGTGGCGCATGGACGTTTCTCCTGACTATCCGGGCCTCGCGCACGAAGCCGATCTGACGATCCCGCCGCCCTGGCGCATCCGGGCCGGTACGACGGGGGGAGCCACCGTGGCTCAAAAAAGTCGGCCGCCCGTTGCTGTTGGGCGGCCGATAAACGCAATCCATTAGAAGGGCTCGTCGAGCCGCTTGGCCATGTCCTCGATGTTCTCGGGCGGCCAGTTGGGGATTTCCATGCCGAGGTGCAGGCCCATCTGGGAGAGCACTTCCTTGATCTCGTTCAGCGACTTGCGGCCGAAGTTCGGGGTCCGCAGCATCTCGGCCTCGGTCTTCTGCACCAGATCGCCGATGTAGACGATGTTGTCGTTCTTCAGGCAGTTGGCCGAGCGCACGGAGAGCTCCAGCTCGTCGACCTTGCGCAGCAGGTTCTTATTGAACGGCGGCTCCGCCCGCTCCTCGCTGATCTCGCGGGTGCGCGGCTCCTCGAAGTTGATGAAGAGCTGCAGCTGGTCCTGCAGGATGCGCGCGGCGAGTGCGATGCAGTCCTCCGGCGAGATGGCGCCGTTGGTCTCGACCTCGAGAATCAGCTTGTCGTAGTCGGTCACCTGGCCAACGCGGGTGTTGTCCACCTTGTAGGCGACCCGCTTGACCGGGGAGAAGAGTGAGTCCACGGGGATGAGCCCGATCGGCGCATCCTCAGGCCGGTTCTGGGAGCCGGGGACGTAGCCCTTTCCGATGGTCACCATCAGGTCCATGTCGAGGCGCGCGCCGTCGTCCAGGGTGCAGATGATGTGATCCGGGTTCATCACCTCGATGTCGGCGCCGGTCTCGATCTGCCCAGCGCGCACTTCGCCCGGGCCCTCGCCCCGCAGACGCATGCGCTTGACGCCCTCGCCGTGCATGCGAAGCGCCAGGCCCTTCACGTTTAAGACGATATCGGTGACGTCCTCGCGAACGCCGGGAATGGAGGAGAACTCATGCAGCACGCCATCGATCTGGATGGCGGTGACGGCAGCGCCCTGAAGCGAGGACAGCAGAACGCGGCGCAGCGCATTGCCCAGGGTCAAGCCGAAGCCGCGCTCAAGCGGCTCCGCTACGATCTTGGCGTAGCGGCGCGCGTCGGGGCCGGCCTGGATGTCCAGCTTGTTGGGCTTAATAAGATCGGTCCAGTTCTTTTGCAGCACGGGGATTAGCCTCGTCGGTATGAGCGTTTACTGAGAAAGCGGCCGCATGCCGCGGAGCGGCAGCAGCTTCAGAACGCCAACGGTCCTGTCCCGCCTTTGCGCGCTGCTCAGACGCGCAAGGCTATCCGTCGGACCGGGCGCGGAGCCTTTCGGCTAGACGCGGCGGCGCTTGGGCGGCCGGCAGCCGTTGTGCGGGATGGGCGTGACATCCCGAATAGCGGTGATGAAGAAGCCCACCGACTGCAGCGCCCGCAGCGCGGACTCGCGGCCGGAGCCAGGGCCCTTCACGTTGACTTCCAGGGTCTTGACGCCGTGCTCCTGCGCCTTGCGGCCGGCGTCTTCTGCGGCCAGCTGCGCGGCATAGGGCGTCGACTTGCGCGAGCCCTTGAAGCCTTGGCTGCCCGCCGAGGACCAGGAGATCGCGTTGCCCTGCACGTCGGTGATGGTCACCACCGTGTTGTTGAAGGTTGCCACCACGTGCGCGATGCCGGAGGTGATGTTCTTACGCTCGCGCCGCCGCACGCGGGATGCTTGAGGTTTTGCCATGATCGTGTTCGTCGCTCAGTCTGTATCGGGCTATGCGTGAGGGGCCGGCTACTTGGCTTTCTTCTTGCCGGCGATCGGCCGGGCCGGGCCCTTGCGGGTGCGTGCATTAGTGCAGGTGCGCTGGCCGCGGACCGGAAGGCCTTTGCGGTGACGCAGGCCGCGGTAGCAGCCGAGGTCCATGAGGCGCTTGATGTTCATCGCCACTTCGCGGCGCAGGTCGCCCTCGACGAGATAGCCGTCGTCGATGACCTCGCGAATGCGCACCACCTCTTCGTCGGTCAGCTCGTTGACCCGGCGCTCCTGCGGAATGCCGACCTTGCTGCAGATCTCCTTGGCCTTGGTATGACCGATCCCGTGAATATAGGTCAGGGCGACTTCCACTCGCTTGCCTGTCGGGACGTTAACACCCGCAATACGCGCCACGCTCTACTCTCCTCAGTTCAAGCCCGCTGCAACAGGAAAACCCCGCCCACGCATGCGCGGCCGGGGA
Source organism: Rhodospirillales bacterium (assembly GCA_965247175.1). Classification (GTDB taxonomy): domain Bacteria; phylum Pseudomonadota; class Alphaproteobacteria; order Kiloniellales; family DSM-21159; genus JANQMX01. Next base: position 4,363,627 of record OZ252006.1, on the reverse strand, counting down.
AGGCCGGAACATAGGCCTCCGCAGCGGCTCCGTCAAGTGTTGCCAGCGATCTCCGCGGCCCGCTCACTACTGAGCAGCGGCGCTGGCGCTCTTACCCAAAATGGCCTTGATGTGGGCCGTGACCTCGTCCATGCCCGCCATACCGTCGATGCCTGTCAGGGTGCCACTCTCGGCGTAATAGCTGGCAATCGGCGAGGTCTGTTTGTGATACGCCTCGAGCCGGGCCCGCAGCGTCTCTTCGTTGTCGTCCGCCCGACGGGTGAACTCGGTGCTGCCGCAAACGTCGCAAACACCGGGCGTCTTCGTCGGCTTGAATTCGTCATGGTAGCCGGCGCCGCACTTGGCGCAGGTAAAGCGCCCAACGATGCGGCGGACCAAGGCCTCGTCATCCACTTCCAGCTCGATCACCTTGTCGAGCGTCAAGCCCTTGTCCTTGAGCATGACGTCCAGCGCCTCGGCCTGGGCTACCGTGCGCGGGAAACCGTCGAGGATGAAGCCCTTCGCGCAGTCGGGCTGGCTAATGCGGTTGGAGATCATGGCGACGATCAGATCGTCCGGGACCAACTGACCGGCATCCATGATGCCCTTGGCCTTTTCGCCGAGCTCTGAGCCCGACTTCACTTCGGCCCGCAGCATATCACCGGTCGAGAGCTGCGGAATGCCGTACGTCTCTTCTATGCGCTTGGCTTGCGTGCCCTTTCCCGCACCTGGCGGTCCCATGAGGATCACATTCATCCTCGCCTCCCCTTCAACTTGGCTTTCTTTATGAGCCCCTCGTACTGATGAGCCAGCAGATGTGAGTGGATCTGCGCCACGGTGTCCATAGTCACCGTAACCACAATCAGGAGGGACGTACCGCCGAAGTAGAAGGGAACGGCATACTGCGCAACCAAGATCTCGGGCAACAGACAGACGATTGCCAGGTAGATCGCGCCGACCGTCACCAATCGCATGGTCACATGGTTGATGTACTCGGCGGTGTTCTTGCCGGGCCGGATGCCTGGAATGAAGCCGCCATGCCGCTTGAGGTTATCGGCCGTATCTTCCGGGTTGAACACGATTGACGTGTAGAAGAAGGCGAAGAAGACGATCAGTGCAACATAGAGCAGCATATAGAGAGGCTGCCCGTGCGCCAGATTGGTGGTGATCACTGTCAGCCACTGCGGCCCTTCCGTGCCCGAAAAACCGGCGACGGTGAGCGGCATCAGCAGCAGCGATGACGCGAAAATAGGCGGTATGACGCCCGCGGGATTGAGCTTCAGCGGCAGGTGCGAAGACTCGCCACCGAACATCTTGTTGCCGACCTGGCGCTTCGGATACTGCACCACCAGGCGCCGCTGGGCCCGCTCCATGAAGACGATGACGGCGATCACGGCCACGGCCATGATCATCATGAAGAGAATGAAGGGCGTCGACATGGCGCCGGTTCGGCCAAGCTCGAAGAGCTGAGCCAAGGCAAGCGGCAGGTTGGCGACAATGCCGGCGAAGATGATTAGAGAGATGCCGTTGCCGACGCCGCGCTGAGTGATCTGCTCGCCCAGCCACATCAGGAAGATGGTGCCGCCGGTCAGGGTGATCACCGTGGTGGCGCGGAAGAAAAGCCCGGGGTCGATGACCGCGGAACCGCGCGGCCCCTGCATGCCTTCCAATCCGACGGCGATACCGTAGGACTGGAACACCGCCAACAGGACGGTGCCGTAGCGGGTATACTGGTTGATCTTCTTGCGGCCCGACTCGCCTTCCTTCTTGAGGGCGCTCAGGGTCGGCGAGACCGCGGTCAGCAGCTGCATGATAATGGCTGCCGAAATGTAAGGCATGATGTTGAGGGCAAAGATCGCCATGCGGCCCAGTGCGCCGCCGGCGAACATGTTGCCTATGCCGAGAATGCCGCCCTGATGCTGGGCGAAAATCGCCTCCATGGCGGCGGAATCGATACCCGGCACCGGAATGTAAGTACCGATGCGGTAGACCACCAAGGCCAAAAGCGTGAAGTAAATCCGCTGCTTGAGCTCTGTCGCCTTGGCCAGAGCCCCAAAATTGAAATTGGCAGCAAGTTGTTCCGCAGCAGACGCCATGCCTTATGATCTCCTCGGGCGTACCGCTTGCGGCCGCCGGCTTTGGCTGCGCCTAGGCTTCCGCTCCGGCATCTGCGTCGCCGGCGCTCTCCACCTTGGCATCTTTGCTCGCACTCTCGCCTTCACTTGCCTTGCGGCCGGCGACAATGGTCACGCTGCCGCCCGCCTTCTCGACCGCCGCGACGGCGGCCTTGGAAGCACGAGTGACGGAGATATTGATTTTGGCGGTCAGCTCGCCCTTCGCAAGCAGACTCACACCATCTCGCGGGGACTTGAAGAAGCCCGCGGCCTTGAGCGCCTCGGAATCGACCGGCTTAGCCGCGTCGAGCCGGCCGGCATCGATCGCCTTCTGCAGCCGGCCGAGGTTCACCTCGGCATAGGTCTTGCGGAAGATGTTGGTGAAGCCGCGCTTCGGCAGACGGCGATGCAACGGCATCTGGCCGCCCTCGTAGCCCTTGATGGCCACGCCGCGCCGTGCCTTCTGGCCCTTGTGGCCGCGTCCGGAGGTCTTTCCGAGACCGGATCCGGCACCGCGCCCAAGCCGCTTGCGCGGGCGCCGGGCACCTGGGTTGTCGCTCAGCTCGTTCAGCTTCATCGTTCTCTTACCTTCTCCAGCCCTCGCCGGGCCTTGCAAGCGGGGACCTAGCCTGACCGGTCCCTTACTCGACGATCGTGACCAAATGCGGGATCTTGTTGATCATACCGCGCACCGACGGCGTGTCTTCCAACTCGCGCTCCCGGTGCATCTTGTTGAGGCCGAGACCCTTGAGGGTCGCCAGCTGATCCTTCGTCCGGCCGATCGGACTGCCGATCTGCTTAACCTTCAAAGTCGCCTTTTTCTTGGCCATCGCGCCTCTCCTTACGCTTCGGCGCCCTGACGGCCGTATTCTTCGCGGCGGCCGACGATATCGCTGACCTTCTTGCCGCGCCGCTGCGCCACCATGCGCGGGTTCTGGGCCCGCGACAAGGCTTCGAAGGTCGCATGAATCATGTTGTGCGGGTTCTGGCTGCCAACCGATTTGGCGACCACGTCATGCACGCCCAGGCACTCGAAGACGGCGCGCATCGGGCCGCCCGCGATGATGCCGGTGCCGACCGGGGCGGCACGCAGAATGACACGCCCGGCGCCGAAGTGGCCGGCCAAGTCATGGTGCAGGGTGCGTCCCTCACGCAGCGGCACACGGATCATGCCGCGCTTGGCCGCCTCGGTCGCCTTGCGGATGGCTTCCGGCACCTCGCGCGCCTTGCCGTTGCCGACACCGACGCGTCCACGCTGATCGCCGACCACGACGAGCGCAGCAAAACCGAAGCGCCGGCCGCCCTTAACGACCTTGGCGACGCGGTTGATGCTGACCAGCTTGTCGACGATCTCCGATTCTTCGCGATCGCGACCGCCGCGCTCTTCCCTCTGTCCTCGGGCCATAGCTTAAGACTACCTTCCTCGATTAGAACGACAGTCCGCCCTCACGGGCGGCGTCAGCCAGCGCCTTGACGCGGCCGTGATAGAGATAGCCTCCGCGATCGAAGACCACTTCCTTGATACCCTTCTCGGCCGCGCGCTCGGCGACCAGCTTGCCCACGGCAGCAGCGGCCGCCTTGTCGGCGCCGGTCTTGAGCTGACCTTTCAGGTCTTTCTCGATGCTGGAGGCCGACGCCACCGTCACACCCTGCTGGTCATCGATGACCTGGGCATAAATGTGCTTGCCGGATCGGAAGACCGAAAGGCGCGGACGCTCCGAGGATTTGCGGCGCAGGCGGCTGCGCACCCGCATGGTGCGCGCCTGCTGAGATGAAATCCGTTTGGCCATTACTTCTTCTTTCCTTCCTTACGGAGGATCTCTTCGTCGGCATAGCGGACACCCTTGCCCTTGTAAGGCTCGGGCGGGCGGAAGGCGCGAATCTCGGCCGCCATCTGCCCGACCGCCTGCTTGTCGGCGCCGCTGATGGAAATCGCGGTTGGCCGTTCGCACTTCACCGTGATGCCCTGCGGAATGGGATAGACCACGTCGTGGCTGAAGCCGAGCTGCAGGTTCAGATTGCTGCCCTGCACCGAGGCGCGGTAGCCGGTGCCGGTGATCTCCATGTTCTTGGTGAAGCCTTCGGAGACGCCCTGCACCAGGTTGCTGATGCGCGCCCGGGCCGTGCCCCACATGGCGCGGGCCCGCTTGCTGTCGTTGCGCGGCTTGACCCAGACCTGACCGTCCGCGGACGTGATCTCCACGTCCTCGGTGGCCCGGAAGCTCAACTCGCCGAGCTTGCCCTTGGCGGTCACGATCACGCCGTCGATCTTGATATCGACGCCGCTCGGCACAGCCACCGGGTTCTTGCCAACACGAGACATCTCGTCTGCTCCTTAAAACACGCGGCAGAGGACTTCGCCGCCGACATTGGCGTCGCGTGCCTCATGGTCCGCCATCACGCCACGCGGCGTGGACAGGATGGTGATGCCCAGGCCGTTGTAGTAGCGCGGCAGCTCTTTGATCTTCGAATAGACACGGCGGCCCGGTGTCGAGACGCGGCTGATCTGCCGAATCACAGGCTCGCCTTCGAAGTACTTGAGCTCGATCGCGATCTGATCGAAGCCGCTTACGTCCTTCTCGGTCCGGAAGTCGCGGATATAGCCCTCTCGCTTCAGCACGTCGAGCACGTTCAGCCGCAGCTTGGAGAAGGGTGCCGCGATCTGCGATTTGCGCGCCCGCTGTCCGTTGCGGATGCGGGTCAACATGTCCCCGAGGGGATCGCTCATGGTCATTGCGCGAAGTCCTTACCAGCTCGCCTTGGTCATGCCCGGGATCTGCCCGAAGGACGCCAGTTGGCGCAGGGCGATACGAGACATCTTCAGCTTGCGATAGTAGCCACGCGACCGCCCGGTCACCTGGCAGCGGTTGCGAATTCGGTTCCTGGCGCCGTTCCGCGGCAGCTTGGCCAGCTGCATGACGGCGTGAAAGCGCTCTTCCGGCTCGGTCTGGCGATCGTCGATCACCGCCCGCAGAGCCGCCCGCTTGGCCGCGTAGCGCTTGGCCAGCCGTTCGCGCTTCTTGTTGCGCTCAACCATACTCTTCTTTGCCATCTCGCCTTGCCCTCGCCCTAAGTCCGGAACGGCATGTCGAAATTCTCGAGGAGCGCTTTGGCTTCCTCGTTGCTGGCCGCCGTCGTGCAAATCACGATGTCCAGCCCGCGCACTTCGTCCACCTGATCGTAGTCGATCTCCGGGAAGATAATCTGCTCCTTGACGCCCATGGCGAAGTTGCCGCGGCCGTCGAAAGCCTTCGGCGACAGGCCGCGGAAGTCGCGGGAGCGCGGCAGCGCTACGGTCACCAGGCGGTCGAGGAACTCGTACATCCGCTCCCGCCGCAGGGTCACCTTGCAACCGATCGCCATGCCCTCGCGCAGCTTGAAGGTCGCGATCGACTTCTTCGCCTTGGTCGATACCGGCTTCTGGCCGGAAATCTTCGTCAGGTCCTGCATCGCCGCCTGCAGCTTCTTGCTGTCGGCCACGGCTTCGCCCACGCCCATGTTGAGCACGATCTTCTCAATGCGTGGGACCGACATGTCGTTCTTGTAGCCGAACTGCTCCTTGAGCTTCGGCTTCACGACCGTCTCGTAGTGTTCTTTAAATCGGGCCATCGATCTCGCCCCTACCTCAACTGTCGATCATTTCGCCGGAGCGCTTCGCGTAGCGAAGCTTCCGCTCGCCATCCAGCTTCCAGCCGACCCGCGTCGGCGACCCGTCGTTCGGGTCCGCGTGGGCCACGTTGGAAATGTGGATGGGCGCTTCCTTGCGGTCGATGCCGCCAGGCGAAAACTGCGTTGGGCGCTGATGGCGCTGGACGACGTTGACGCCCTGCACCAGCACGCGATCGTCCTTGCGGTCGACGCGCAGCACCTCGCCGGTCTTGCCCTTGTCGCGGCCGGTGGTGACGACCACGCGGTCGCCCTTCTTGATCTTGAATTTCTTGGCCATCACAGGACCTCGGGCGCCAGAGAGACGATCTTCATGAAGTTCTTGCCGCGCAGCTCGCGGGTCACCGGGCCGAAGATGCGGGTGCCGATCGGCTCGCCCTGCCGGTTGATCAGCACGGCGGCATTGCCGTCGAAGCGGATGACGCTGCCGTCGGTGCGGCGGATGTCGCTCGCGGTGCGCACGATGACCGCGCGATGGACGTCGCCCTTCTTGACGCGGCCGCGCGGGATGGCCTCCTTGACCGAGACGACGATGATGTCACCCACACCCGCGCTGCGGCGCTTCGAGCCGCCCAGCACCTTGATGCACTGCACCCGGCGCGCGCCCGAATTGTCGGCCACTTCCAAGTTGGTTTGCATCTGAATCATAGCGCTTCTCCTAGCCCTCGGCCGCGACGCCGGCTTCTTCGGCGATCACTTCCCAGGTCTTGGTCTTGGAGATCGGCTTACACTCGCTGATGCGCACCACGTCGCCGACCTTGTGCTGATTGGCCTCGTCGTGCGCGTGGTAGCGCTTCGAGCGCTTGATGAACTTCTTGTACAAGGGGTGCATGACGCGGCGCTCGACAAGAACGGTAACCGTCTTGTCCATCTTGTCCGACACCACGACGCCCTGAAGCACTCGGCGTGGCATGTGCCCTCTACTCCTTATTGTCCGCCTGCACGCGCGCGTGCAGGAGGGTCTTTACCCGGGCAATGTCGCGCCGCACGCGGCGGACCTGTGCCGTGTTCTCCAGCTGCCCGCTCGCCTGCTGGAAGCGCAGGTTGAACGCCTCCTTGCGCAGCGACAGCAGCTCGTCCTTGAGCTCGTCGTGGCTCTTGGTTCTCAGATCGGCCGCTTTCATGGCCTCAGTTCCCCTCACCGTGGCGCATGATGAACTTCGTCTGGATCGGCAGCTTGGCCGAAGCGAGACGGAAGGCATCGCGCGCCATCTCTTCGCTGACACCGTCGAGCTCGAACATCACCCGGCCGGGCTTGACCCGGGCCGCCCACCACTCCGGCGAGCCCTTACCCTTGCCCTGACGCACCTCGGCCGGCTTCTGCGAGACCGGCACATCGGGGAAGATGCGGATCCAGAGCTTGCCGACGCGGCGCATGCGGCGGGTGATGGCCCGACGGGCGGCCTCGATCTGACGCGCCGAGATACGCGCCGGCTCCACGGCCTTCAGGCCATAGGCGCCGAAGTTGAGCGAGGTGCCGGACTTCGCCAGGCCGTGAATGCGGCCCTTATGCTGCTTCCGGTATTTCGTGCGCTTCGGTGAAAGCATCGTTGTTGTTCCTCAGTTCTCCGGCGGCCCTTAGCGGTTCCCGGCGCCCTGCGCCGCTTCGGCCGCCTTCTTTTCCTGGGCCATCGGGTCATGCGCCAGGATCTCGCCCTTGAAGATCCAGACCTTGACGCCGCAAGTGCCGTAGGTGGTGTTGGCCGTGGCCTCGCCGTAGTCGATGTCGGCCCGCAGGGTGTGGAGCGGCACGCGGCCTTCCCGGTACCATTCCATGCGGGCAATCTCGGCGCCGCCCAGACGGCCGGAGCAGTTGATGCGGATGCCCTCGGCACCCATGCGCATGGCCGACTGCACCGAGCGCTTCATGGCGCGGCGGAAGGCAACGCGGCGCTCGAGCTGCTGGGCGATGTTCTCGGCCACCAGCTGGGCGTCCAGCTCCGGCTTGCGGATCTCGACGATGTTGAGGCTGACGTCACCACCGGTCCTGCGCTGCAGGTCGCCGCGCAGCTTCTCGATGTCGGCGCCCTTCTTGCCGATCACCACGCCGGGGCGCGCCGTGTAGATCGTCACCCGTGCGCGCTTGGCCGGACGTTCGATCAAGATGCGCGAGACACCGGCCTGGCTCAGGCGCTTGCGCAGGAACCTGCGCAGCTCCAGGTCCTCGTGCAGCATGTCGCCGTAGCCCTTGTCGGCGAACCAACGGGAGTCCCAGCTCCGGTTGATACCGACACGCAGGCCGATCGGATTGACCTTCTGACCCATTACTCGTCCTCCTCGCGCTCGCGCACGACCACGCGCAGCCGGCTCCAGGGCTTGACGATGCGGCCGACGCGACCGCGCGCCCGGGCGCGGAAGCGCTTCATGCGCATCGACTTTCCGACCGAAGCCTCGGCGACGAAAAGTCGATCGACGTCGAGCTGATGATTGTTCTCTGCATTGGCGATGGCCGACTGCAGCGCCTTGCGCACTTCCTCGGCGATGCGGCGCTTGGAGAAGCTGAGCTCCGCCAGGGCGCGCTCGGCCGAGAGGCCGCGGATGGAACCGGCCACCAGATTGAGCTTTTGCGGCGAGGTGCGGATCATGCGGGAGACGGCCTGCGCTTCATTGTCGCCAAGCGCCCGCTCGAACTTAGGCTTACCCATCTTAGCGTCCCCGCTTCGCTTTCTTGTCGGCCGCGTGCCCGAAGAAGGTGCGCGTTGGCGCGAACTCGCCGAACTTGTGTCCGACCATGTTCTCGGTCACGAGGACGGGAACGAACTTCTTGCCGTTGTAGACGCCGAAGGTCAGGCCGACGAACTGCGGCATGATGGTCGAGCGTCGCGACCAAGTCCTGATGATCTCATTCCGGCCCGAGCCGCGCGCCTTCTCTGCCTTGCCCAGCAGATAAGAGTCGACGAAGGGGCCTTTCCAAACTGAACGTGCCACGTGCCCGCTCCCTACTTCTTCTTGCGACGGCGCACGATCAGCGAGTCCGTCTTCTTGTTGTTGCGCGTCTTGCGCCCCTTGGTCGGCTTGCCCCAGGGGGTCACCGGATGGCGGCCGCCGGAGGTGCGGCCTTCACCGCCGCCGTGCGGATGGTCGACCGGGTTCATGGCGACGCCGCGCACAGACGGGCGCTTGCCGAGCCAGCGCTTGCGGCCGGCCTTGCCCAGATTGATGTTGGCCTGGTCGGGGTTCGAAACCGCGCCCACCGTGGCCATGCACTCCGCGCGCACCATCCGAACCTCGCCCGAGGAGAGGCGCAGCAGGGCATAACCGGCGTCGCGCCCAACGAGCTGGACATAGGTCCCGGCGGAACGCGCCAGCTTGCCGCCAGCGCCGGCCTTGAGCTCGACGTTGTGCACGATGGTGCCGATCGGCACCGAGCGAAGCGGCATGGCATTGCCCGGCTTCACGTCGGTCTTCTCGGCCGCGATCACCTGATCACCCGGCGCCAGGCGCTGCGGCGCCAGGATGTAAGCCAGCTCGCCGTCCTCATACTTGATGAGCGCAATGAAGGCCGTCCGGTTGGGGTCATACTCGAGGCGCTCGACCGTCGCCGGCACGTCGAACTTGCGGCGCTTGAAGTCGACGATGCGATAGCTGCGCTTGTGCCCGCCGCCGCGCCGCCGCGCGGTGATGCGGCCATAGTTATTCCGGCCGCCGGACTTGGTCAGGCCCTCGGTCAGGGTCTTGACCGGCTTGCCTTTCCAAAGCTCGCGACGGTCGACCTGCACCAGCTGGCGCTGGCCGGGCGTCGTCGGATTGAATGTCTTCAGTGCCATCGGTTTAGATTCCCGTCGTCACGTCGATGGAGTGGCCCTCTTCGAGCGTGACCATCGCTTTCTTGCGGTCCGGCCGCTTGCCCAGCATGCCGCGGAAGCGCTTGACCTTGCCCTTGTTGCGCAGGGTGTTGACCTTCTTCACCTTGACCTTGAAGAGCTGCTCGACGGCAGCCTTGATCTCCGGCTTGCTGGCGTCCAGCGGCACGTGGAAGAACACGGCGTTATGCTCCGTCGCCATGGTCGACTTCTCAGTCACGACCGGCCGGCGGATGAGCTCGTAAGAGCGCTCGCTGGAAACCGTGATCGGCTTGGTGTTACGGGGGCGTCCTCGGCTCATTTCAGGCGCGCCTCCAGCGCGGTCAAAGCGTCCTTGGTCAGGACCAGGGTGTCGCGGCGCAGGATGTCGTAGACATTCGCACCCTCCTGCGGCAGCAGGTCGACACCGGGGATGTTGCGCACCGCGCGGGAAAAGTTCTCGTCCGAGGTCTCAGCACCGTCCAGGATCAGCGCGCTGGACCAGCCGAGCTTGTCGAGGGCGCTGGCCAGGGCCTTGGTCTTGTGTGTCTCGGTCTGCGCCGCATCCAGGATGCGGAGCTGCCCGGAGGCCGCCTTGGCCGACAGCGCCGTCTTAAGCGCCAGCTTGCGCACCTTCTTGGTCAGCTCGTGACCGTGGTCGCGCACCACCGGACCGTGAACGACACCGCCACCACGCATGATGTTGGTCTTCATGTTGCCGCGCCGTGCATGGCCCGTGCCCTTCTGGCGAAAGGCCTTCTTGCTGGTGCCGGCGATTTCGCCGCGCGACTTGGCTTTGTGCGTGCCGGCGCGCCGCTTGGCGAGCTGCCAGTTGACAGCGCGGGCGAGAAGATCGCGGCGCACGGGCAGGGCGAACACCTCGTCCGACAGCTCGATCTCGCCGGCCGAACCGGCATCCAATTTGGTGACCTCGAGCTTCATGGTCACGAGTCCTTCTGCTCTTCGCTGCCCGCCTCAGGCGTGGCATCACCCTCGGGCGCAGCCTCCGCCTCAGCAGGCGCACTGTCCTCGGCTGCCGTCTCTTCGGCCGGGGCAGCTTCCTCAACCGGTGCCTCGGCTTCCGGCTCCTCGGCCTCAGGCGCCGCCTTCAGTGCAGCCGGGAACGGCAGGTCTTCCGGCACCGCACGCGTTTTGGCGTCGGAGATCAGCACCCAGCCGCCCTCCGAGCCGGGCACCGCGCCGCGCACCAGGATAAGGCCGCGCTCATCGTCGGTGGAAACGATGCGCAGGTTCTGAACCGTCACGCGCTTGTCGCCCAGATGACCGGCCATCTTCTTGCCCTTGAAGACCTTGCCGGGGTCTTGGCACTGACCGGTCGAGCCGTGGGCTCGGTGCGAGATCGACACGCCGTGCGAGGCGCGCAGACCGGCGAAGTTGTGCCGCTTCATGGCACCCGCGAAGCCCTTACCGATCGAGGTGCCGACCACATCGACGAACTGGCCGTCGACGAAGTGGCTCGGCGCGATCTCGCTACCGACATCGACCAGAGCGTCCGCGCTGACGCGGAACTCAGCCACCTTCTGCTTCGGCGTCACCTTGGCCTGGGCGAACTGCCCACGCTGCGGCTTGTTGGTGCGGGAGGCTTTGCGGCCGCCGACACCGAGCTGCAGGGCGGTATAGCCGTCCCGCTCTTCCGTGCGCTGCGCGACCACCTGACAAGCATCCACCTTGAGCACCGTCACCGGCACGTGGCTGCCCGCCGCGTCAAAGACGCGGGTCATGCCAAGCTTCTGTGCGATCATTCCTGTGCGCATGCCGCTAACCCTTGAGCTTAATCTCGACCTCGACGCCGGCCGCCAGGTCGAGCTTCATCAGCGCGTCCACGGTCTGCGGCGTCGGATCGACAATGTCGAGCAGGCGCTTGTGAGTGCGCATTTCGAACTGCTCGCGGCTCTTCTTGTCGATATGCGGCGAGCGCAAGACGGTGAACCGCTCGATCCGGGTTGGCAGGGGGATGGGGCCCCGCACCTGCGCGCCCGTCCGCTTGGCCGTGTTGACGATCTCCCCGGTGCTTTGGTCGAGCACCCGGTGATCGAAGGCCTTCAAGCGAATTCGTATGTTTTGGTTTTCCATGACTCTGCGCTCGTTCGCGGCTGCGGCCCGGGGAACCCCCGAGCCGCGATGCCAACTCTTGTTACTCGATGATGGATGCGACGACGCCAGCGCCGACGGTGCGTCCGCCTTCGCGGATGGCGAAGCGCAGGCCTTCGTCCATGGCGATCGGAGCGATCAGCTCCACTTCCATCGCCACGTTGTCGCCCGGCATCACCATCTCGGTGCCCTCGGGAAGCTGCACAACACCCGTCACGTCCGTCGTCCGGAAATAGAACTGCGGACGATAGTTGGTGAAGAACGGCGTATGACGGCCGCCCTCCTCCTTGGTCAGGATGTAGGCCTCTGCCTTGAACTTCGTGTGCGGCGTGATCGAGCCCGGCTTGGCCAGAACCTGGCCGCGCTCCACGTCCTCGCGGCCGACGCCGCGCAGCAGCGCGCCGATGTTGTCGCCAGCCTCGCCCTGATCGAGCAGCTTGCGGAACATCTCAACGCCCGTCACCGTCGTCTTGCGCGTCTCCTTGATGCCGACGATCTCGACTTCCTCGCCGACCTTCACAACACCGCGCTCGACACGGCCCGTCACCACGGTGCCGCGGCCAGAGATCGAGAACACGTCCTCGATCGGCATCAGGAACGGCATGTCCTTCGGACGCTCAGGCTGCGGGATGTAGTCGTCGACCGCCGCCATCAGCTCCAGAACCCGATCCTTGCCGATCGCGTCGTTGGTGCCCTCAAGCGCCGCCAGAGCCGACCCCTTGATGATCGGAATGTCGTCGCCCGGGAACTCGTAGGACGACAAGAGCTCGCGAACCTCGAGCTCGACAAGCTCCAAGAGCTCCTCGTCGTCCACCTGGTCCACCTTGTTCATGAACACCACCAGCGCCGGAACACCGACCTGGCGGGCCAGGAGGATGTGCTCGCGCGTCTGCGGCATCGGGCCGTCGGCAGCGGACACCACCAGGATGGCACCGTCCATCTGCGCCGCACCCGTGATCATGTTCTTCACGTAGTCCGCATGGCCAGGGCAATCCACGTGGGCGTAGTGACGGTTGTCCGTCTCGTACTCCACGTGCGCCGTCGAAATCGTAATGCCGCGCGCCTTCTCCTCAGGCGCCTTGTCGATCTCGTCGTAGGCCGCAAACTCGGCACCGCCGGACTCAGCCAGAACCTTCGTGATCGCAGCCGTCAGCGTCGTCTTGCCATGATCGACGTGACCAATCGTCCCAATGTTGCAGTGCGGCTTCGTCCGCTCAAACTTCGCCTTCGCCATCGCTTCTTGTCCTTACTTCCTGACGTTCCTTGTTGACGCTAAAGCCCCGGGCTCGCGGCTCAGCCAGCCAGCTTGGCCTTGACCTCTTCGGCCACCGACTGAGGCACCTTCTCGTAGTGATCGAAGTGCATGGTGTACTGCGCACGCCCCTGGCTCATGGAGCGCAGCGTGTTGACGTAACCGAACATGTTGGCGAGCGGCACCATGGCGGTGATGACTTTGGCATTGCCGCGATCTTCCATGCCGCTGGGAATGCCACGGCGGCTTTGGATGTCACCCAAGATGTCGCCCATGTACTCTTCCGGCGTCACCACCTCGACCCGCATCATCGGCTCGAGCAGCACCGGCGCCGCCTTCGGCATGCCTTCGCGGAAGGCGCCGCGAGCGGCGATCTCGAAAGCCAGGACACTGGAGTCCACGTCGTGCGACTGGCCATCGATCAGGCGCGCCTTGTAGTCGATGACTGGGAACCCGGCGACCACGCCAGAATCGTTGGAGGCCACGAGGCCCTTCTCGACGCCCGGCACGTATTCGCGCGGCACGGAACCGCCGACGATGCCGTTCTCGAAAATGAAGCCTTCGCCCGGCTCGAGCGGCTCGATGGACAGCTTGACCTTTGCGAACTGACCGGAACCGCCGGTCTGCTTCTTGTGCGTGTAGTCGACTTCGATCGGGCGCGTGATGGTCTCGCGATAGGCCACCTGCGGCGCGCCGACGTTGGCGTCCACCTTAAACTCGCGGCGCATGCGATCGACGATGATCTCCAGATGGAGCTCGCCCATGCCCTTGATGACCGTCTGACCGCTCTCGGCATCGGACGAGACACGGAACGAAGGATCCTCCTGCGCCAGACGCGAAAGGGCCACGCCCATCTTCTCCTGGTCACCCTTGGTCTTGGGCTCGACGGCAACCTCGATGACCGGATCCGGGAAATCCATCCGCTCCAAGATGACTGGCTTGACCGGGTCGCAGAGCGTGTCCCCCGTCGTGGTCTCCTTGAGGCCCGCGATGGCGACGATGTCGCCCGCCATGGCCTCTTCCACGTCTTCGCGGTGGTTGGCGTGCATCAGCAGCATGCGGCCGATGCGCTCGCGCTTGTCCTTCACCGTGTTGAGAACCGAGCTACCCTTGTTGAACTTGCCCGAGTAGATGCGCACGAAGGTCAGCGAACCGACGAAGGGGTCGGTCATGATCTTGAAGGCCAGCGCAGAGGCCGGCTCATCGTCCGAGGACTTGCGCACCGTCTCTTCGTCGGTGCCCGGCTTGACACCGCGGATCGGCGGCACGTCGAGGGGGCTCGGCAGGTAGTCGACAACGGCGTCGAGCAGCGGCTGCACGCCCTTGTTCTTGAAAGCGCTGCCGCAGAGCACCGGCACGAAAGCCAAGCCCGTGGTGCCTTTGCGGATACAGGCCTTCAGCGTCTCCTCGTCAGGCTCGTTGCCCTCAAGGTAGGCCTCCATGGCCGCATCGTCCTGCTCGACCGCAAGCTCGATGAGCTTCTCGCGGTACTCGGCCGCCTGGTCCTGGAGATCCTCGGGGATGTCGAGGTATTCGAACTCGGCGCCCAGCGACTCGTCCTTCCAGATGATCGCCTTCATCTTGAGAAGATCGACGACACCGCGGAAATCGGACTCGGCACCGATCGGCAGCTGGGTCACCAAGGGAACGGCACCCAAGCGATCGATGATCATCTCGACGCAGCGATAGAAGTCGGCGCCCATGCGGTCCATCTTGTTGATGAAGCACATGCGCGGCACAGCGTACTTGTCGGCCTGGCGCCAGACGGTCTCGGACTGCGGCTCGACACCAGCCACGGAGTCGAAGACGGCGACCGCGCCATCCAGCACACGCAGAGAGCGCTCCACCTCGATGGTGAAGTCCACGTGGCCCGGCGTGTCGATGATGTTGATGCGGTGGTCGTTCCAGAAGCAGGTCGTCGCGGCCGAGGTGATGGTGATCCCCCGCTCTTGCTCCTGCTCCATCCAGTCCATGGTGGCGGCGCCGTCATGGACCTCGCCGATCTTATGGGACCGGCCGGTGTAGTAGAGGACGCGCTCGGTCGTCGTCGTCTTGCCGGCATCGATGTGCGCCATGATGCCGATATTTCGATAGCTTTCGAGGGGCGTTACGCGGGGCATGACCAGTCTCTCGTCCAGATCTCAGCTTTACCAGCGATAGTGGGAGAAGGCGCGGTTGGCCTCCGCCATGCGATGGGTGTCTTCGCGCTTCTTGATCGCAGCGCCCCGGTTGTTCGACGCGTCCATGAGCTCGCCGGCCAGCCGGTCGGTCATGGTCGTTTCGGAACGGTTGCGCGCCGCGGTGATCAGCCAGCGAATGGCGAGCGCCTGCGCCCGGGTCGGCCGAACCTCGACCGGCACCTGATAGGTGGCGCCACCAACACGGCGCGAGCGCACCTCAACTTCCGGGCGCACATTGTCGAGCGCCTCATGGAAAACCCGCAGCGGATCGTTGCCGCCGCGCGAGGAGATGCGGTCGAAGGCGCCGTAGACGATGCCCTCGGCGGTCGACTTTTTGCCGGCACGCATGATGTTGTTCATGAACTTGCTGAGCACGACATCCGCGAACTTCGGGTCCGGGTTGATGTCTCGTTTTTCGGCACGACGGCGACGCGACATAGCTTTCTCGCTCCTTACTTCGGCCGTTTGGCGCCGTACTTGGACCGGCGCTGCCGACGCTTGGACAGACCCTGGGTATCGAGCGTGCCCCGGACGATGTGATAGCGGACACCCGGCAGGTCCTTGACGCGTCCGCCGCGGATCAGGACGACCGAGTGCTCCTGCAGGTTATGGCCCTCACCGGGGATGTAGCTGGTGACCTCGAAGCCGTTGGTCAGGCGCACACGCGCCACCTTGCGCAAAGCGGAGTTCGGCTTCTTCGGGGTCGTCGTGTAGACCCGGGTGCACACACCACGCTTCTGCGGGCAAGCCTCCATTGCCGGCACCTTGTTGCGCACCGGCTTGTCCTCGCGCGGCTTACGAATCAACTGGTTAATCGTTGGCATAGAGTTCTGTCCTTGCCCGAGCCATTCAACAAAAAAGACCGAAGAGAGCAAACGGGCTTGCTCTCGTCGGTTTCGACGCATGCGGGCCGGAGCCCTATGTGTGCCTCAAGATTCCTTTGAGACCGCGTCTAGGCCGCTGTTCTGGGCCTACCACCAGTCCCCTCGCGGAACCCGCGGAACTTATGGAGGCGCCCCTATACTGTCAAGTCTTTGTCACGGACATTGCGACCCAACAGGGACGATTTGGAGCCAAGGCGGAAAAGACGCCAGTATCGGCCTCTTTTCCGCCTTTTGGCGAAACAAAGTAACAGGCGATTACGCGCCCTGGCGGCTGCCTATGCTTGCGACAGCGCCAGCTGCACCGGGCACGGCACCCGAACGACTCGCGAAGCGCTAGGCCGCGGAGGCGGGCTCCGCCTGATCGCCGCCCTCGGTGACCTCTTCGGCCGCCTCGAGCGCCGCCCGCTTCTCCCGCTCTTCCACGAACTCCTGATCGCGCCCGGCCGCGATGCGGCGCAGACGGTTCATGACGGAGCCCGTGCCAGCCGGGATCAGGCGGCCGACGATGACGTTTTCCTTCAAGCCGATCAGTCGGTCCATCTTGCCGTTGACCGCAGCCTCAGTCAGCACACGGGTCGTCTCCTGGAAGGAGGCGGCCGAGATGAAGCTGCGAGTCTGCAGGCTGGCCTTGGTGATGCCTTGCAGCACCGGCTTGGCCTTGGCTGCCTGACCGCCGTCGGTGATCACCCGCTCGTTGACCTCGTCGAACTCCTCGCGGTCGATCTGCTCACCGACCAAGAAGGTGCTGTCGCCGGCCTCGGAGATCTCGACCTTCTGCAGCATCTGGCGAACGATGACCTCGATGTGCTTGTCGTTGATCTTCACGCCCTGCAGGCGATAGACGCTCTGGATCTCGTAGATCAGGTACTCGGCGAGCGCCTCGACACCCAGGATTTCCAGGATGTCGTGCGGCACCGGGTTGCCATCCATCAAGAGATCGCCGACGCGCACGAAGTCGCCTTCCTGCACCGAGAGATGCTTGCCCTTGGGAATGAGGTATTCGACGGGCTCCGCCCCCTCTTCCTCGGGCCGCACCACCACACGCCGCTTGGTCTTGTAGTCGCGACCGAACTCGACGCGGCCTTCGCCCTCGCTGATGATCGCGTGGTCCTTCGGCTTGCGCGCCTCGAAGAGCTCGGCGACGCGCGGCAGACCGCCGGTGATGTCACGAGTCTTGGACGACTCCCGCGGGATACGTGCCAGGACGTCACCCGCCTTCACGTGCGCCCCATTGTCGACCGAGAGAATGGCGTCCACCGACATGAAGTAGCGGGCCTCGATGCCGTTGGCGAGCGCCACGACCTCACCCTTCTCGTCACGCAGGGTGACCCGCGGCTTCAGATCGTTGCCGCGCGGCTGCTGCTTCCAGTCGATGACCACGCGGTTGGAGATACCCGTGGTCTCGTCCATCACCTCGCGCATGGAGATGCCGTCGACCAGATCGACGTAGTTCGCCGTGCCTTCCTTCTCGGTGATGATGGGGATGGTGTAAGGATCCCATTCCGCCATGCGGTCGCCCTTGGTCACGGTCTGGCCGTCGTCGACCAGCAGCCGCGCACCGTAAGGCACCTTGTGGATGGCCCGCTCGCGCCGGTTATCGTCCCGCAGCACGATTTCCAGATTGCGGCCCATGACGATGTTGACGCCTTCAGAGTTGGCGACGACGTTCCGATTGCGGATCTCGACCAGCGCGTCCTGCGAAGCCTCGACACTCGACTGCTCCGCACCACGCTGCGCCGCGCCACCGATGTGGAACGTCCGCATCGTCAGCTGGGTGCCCGGCTCACCGATCGACTGAGCGGCGATCACACCGATCGCCTCGCCGATGTTGACCTCGGTGCCGCGGGCCAGATCGCGGCCATAGCACTTGCCGCAGATGCCGCCCTGCGACTCACAGGTCAGAGCCGAGCGAATCTGCACGCTGTCGATGCCTGCGGTCTCGATGGCTTCGACCTCGCTCTCGGCGATCAGCTCGCCGGCCGAGACCACCACCTCACCGCTCAGCGGATGGACGACGTCTTGGGCCGCCGTGCGGCCCAGAATGCGGTCGGCCAGCGGAACGATCACGTCACCGCCCTCGATCACCGCACGTGCGGTCAGACCGTTGGTGGTCCCGCAATCTTCTTCGATGATGATGGCGTCCTGCGCCACATCCACCAGACGACGGGTGAGGTAGCCCGAGTTGGCGGTCTTGAGCGCCGTATCGGCCAGACCCTTCCGCGCGCCGTGGGTCGAGTTGAAGTACTCGAGCACGGTCAGGCCTTCCTTGAAGTTCGAGATGATCGGCGTCTCGATGATCTCGCCCGACGGCTTGGCCATCAGGCCCCGCATGCCGGCCAGCTGCTTGATCTGCGCTGCCGAGCCACGGGCGCCGGAGTGCGCCATCATGTAGACCGAGTTGATGTTGCGGCCCTTCTTCTCGGCCATGGCTTTCATCATCTCGTCAGCGACCTTGTCGGTGCACTGCGACCAGACGTCGACCACCTTGTTGTACTTCTCGCCGCGCGTGATCAGACCGTCCTGATACTGCTGCTCGAACTCCTTGACCTGGTCCTGGGCCTCTTCGACCAGGCCGGTTTTGGTTTCCGGAATGATCAGGTCGTCCTTGCCGAAGGAGATGCCGGCGCGGCAGGCCTGCCCGAAGCCCATGGCCATGATGCGGTCGCAGAAGATGACTGTCTCTTTCTGACCGCAGTGGCGGTAGACGACGTCGATCACCTCACTGATCTCACGCTTGGTGAGCTGCCGGTTGAGCAGGTCGAAGGAGACCAGCGGCGACTGGGGCAACACCGAGCCCAGCATCATGCGACCTGGCGTGGTCTCGACCTGCTCGATGCGGATCTCGCCGTCGGCGCCCATGTTCTCGCGCCGCACCTTGACCTTGGCATGCAGAGAGACGGCGCCGGAATGCAAGGCGTGCTCCAGCTCACCCATGTCGCCGAAGACCATGCCTTCGCCCGGCTCGCCCTCGGCTTCCATTGAGAGGTAGTAGATGCCGAGCACGATGTCCTGCGAGGGCACGATGATCGGCTTGCCGTTGGCCGGGCTGAGAATGTTGTTGGTCGACATCATCAGCACACGAGCTTCGAGCTGCGCCTCCAGCGACAGCGGCACGTGGACCGCCATCTGGTCGCCGTCGAAGTCGGCGTTGAAGGCGGTGCAGACCAGCGGGTGAAGCTGGATCGCCTTGCCTTCCACCAGCACCGGCTCGAACGCCTGGATGCCGAGGCGGTGCAGGGTCGGCGCCCGGTTCAACAACACCGGATGCTCGCGGATGACCTCTTCCAGGATATCCCAGACCTCGGGCCGCTCCTTCTCGACCATACGCTTGGCCGCCTTGATGGTGGAGGCCATGCCGTAGAGCTCGAGCTTCGAGTAGATGAAGGGCTTGAAGAGCTCCAACGCCATCTTCTTCGGCAGGCCGCACTGGTGCAGCTTGAGCTCCGGGCCCACCACGATGACCGAACGGCCCGAGTAGTCGACGCGCTTGCCGAGCAGGTTCTGGCGGAAGCGGCCCTGCTTGCCCTTCAGCATGTCGGAGAGGGACTTGAGCGGGCGCTTGTTGGCACCGGTGATGATGCGGCCGCGGCGGCCGTTATCGAACAGTGCGTCCACCGACTCCTGAAGCATGCGCTTTTCGTTGCGCACGATGATGTCCGGCGCGCGCAGCTCGATGAGACGGCGCAGGCGGTTGTTCCGGTTGATGACCCGGCGATAGAGATCGTTGAGATCCGAGGTCGCGAAGCGGCCGCCGTCGAGTGGCACCAGCGGGCGCAGCTCGGGCGGAATGACCGGCACCACGTCGAGGATCATCCAGTCCGGCTTTGCGCCGGACTGTTGGAAAGCCTCGATCAGCTTCAGGCGCTTGACCAGCTTCTTGCGCTTGGCTTCCGAGTTGGTCTCACGCAGCTCGGTGCGGACCGTCTCGCGCTCCTCGTCGAGATCGAGCACACCCAAGAGGTCCTTCAGGGCCTCGGCACCGATCTTCGCCGTGAAGGCATCCTCGCCGTACTCGTCCTGGGCATCCAGGTACTCGCCCTCACTGAGAAGCTGGAGGCGCTTGAGCGGCGTCAGGCCCGGCTCGGTGACGATGAAGTTCTCGAAGTAGAGAACCCGCTCCAGCTCCTTCAAGGTCAGGTCGACCAGGAGACCGATGCGGCTGGGCAGCGACTTGAGGAACCAGATGTGGGCCACCGGGCTGGCCAGCTCGATGTGCCCCATGCGCTCGCGCCGAACCTTGCTGAGCGTGACCTCGACGCCGCACTTCTCGCAGATGATGCCCCGATACTTCATCCGCTTGTACTTGCCGCAGAGGCACTCGTAGTCCTTGATCGGACCGAAGATGCGCGCGCAGAACAGGCCATCCTTCTCCGGCTTGAAGGTCCGGTAGTTGATGGTCTCCGGCTTGCGGATCTCGCCATAGGACCAAGAGCGGATCTGCTCCGGGCTGGCGATCGAAATACGGATCTGATCGAAGCTCTGCAGGCCCTGGGGCTGGCCGAAGAGGTTCATCAATTCATTCATCTAGCGCTCTCCACGTTCGGCGGTGGTGTTGCCACCCCGCCCGACGGGCGGGGTGGTGACGCGTTCTAGTATTCGCTCTGCATCAAATCGACGTTGAGGCCGAGGGACTTGAGTTCCTTGACCAGGACGTTGAACGACTCCGGCACGCCGGCCTCGAAGTTGTCCTCGCCCTTGACGATGGCCTCGTAGACTTTCGTACGGCCCGCCACGTCGTCCGACTTGACGGTCAGCATCTCCTGCAAGGTGTAGGCGGCGCCATAGGCCTGCAGCGCCCAGACCTCCATCTCGCCGAAACGCTGGCCGCCAAACTGCGCCTTGCCGCCCAGCGGCTGCTGGGTGACCAGGCTGTAGGGGCCGATCGAGCGGGCATGGATTTTGTCGTCAACCAGGTGATGCAGCTTCAGCATGTAGATGTAGCCGACCGTGACGCTGCGATCGAACTGCTCGCCGCTGCGCCCATCCCAGAGCGGGACCTGGCCGCTGACGTCGAGACCGGCCTGGTCCAGCATGGTGACGATGTCCGGCTCACGCGCGCCGTCGAAGACGGGCGTTGCGATGGGAACGCCATGCGAAAGGTTGTTGCCAAGCTCGAGCAATTCGTCGTCGCTCAGGTTGGCGATCTCCGCCTTATAGCGCTCGTCGCCGTAGACCTGCTTCAGGCGATCCTTCAGGACCTCCAGCTTGGCGCCACGACCGATCTCCTCGACCATCTCGCCGATCTGGCGGCCGATGGCCGCGCAGGCCCAGCCGAGATGGGTCTCCAGGATCTGCCCGACGTTCATGCGCGAGGGCACGCCCAGCGGGTTGAGCACGATGTCGACCGGGCGGCCATCCTCGGTGTAGGGCATGTCCTCGATCGGCACGATGCGCGAGATCACACCCTTGTTGCCATGACGGCCGGCCATCTTGTCGCCCGGCTGCAGCTTGCGCTTCACCGCGACGAAGACCTTGACCATCTTCATCACGCCCGGCGGCAGCTCGTCGCCGCGCTGCAGCTTCTCGACCTTGTCCTCGAAGCGCTTGGTCAGCGCGTTGATCGACTCGTCGAATTGAGCGGTCAGCTCCTCGATCTCCGCCTGGCGGGCGTCGGTCTTCACCGCGATCTGGCGCCACTGGCCCGGCGTGTAGTCGGACAGCACCTTCTCGGAGATCTTGGTGCCGGCCTTCATGCCCTTGGGCCCGCTGGCCGAGGTCTGATTGACCAGCATGTCCTTCAAGCGGTTGTAGAAGCTGCGCTCCAGGATGGTCCGCTCGTCGTCGCGGTCTTTGGCCAGCCGCTCGATCTCGGCCTTCTCGATGGCCAGGGCACGCTCGTCCTTGTCAACGCCGCGGCGGGAGAAAACCCGCACCTCGACCACCGTGCCGCCGACACCCGGAGGCACGCGCAGCGAGGTGTCGCGTACATCGGAGGCCTTCTCGCCGAAGATCGCCCGCAAGAGCTTCTCTTCCGGCGTCATGGGCGACTCGCCCTTCGGCGTCACCTTGCCAACGAGAATGTCGCCCGGGGCGACCTCGGCACCGATGTAGCAAATGCCGGCCTCGTCCAGGTTGCGCAGCGCGTCCTCGCCGACGTTCGGGATATCCCGGGTGATCTCCTCCTGGCCCAGCTTGGTGTCGCGGGCCATGACCTCAAACTCCTCGATGTGGATCGAGGTGAAGACGTCGTCGCGCACGATGCGCTCGGAGATCAGGATGGAGTCCTCGAAGTTGTAGCCGTTCCAAGGCATGAAGGCGCAGAGCACGTTGCGGCCAAGCGCCAGCTCGCCGAGCTGCGTCGAGGGACCGTCGGCAACGATGTCGCCCTTGGCCACATTATCGCCGACCTTCACCAACGGCTTCTGGTTGATGCAGGTGTTCTGGTTCGAGCGCTGGAACTTCAGAAGGTTGTAGATGTCGACGCCGGCCTCGCTGCCATCCTTCTCGTCGGTGGCGCGCACCACGATACGCGTGGCGTCGACCTGGTCGATGACACCGCTGCGGCGGGCCGCAATGGCCACGCCGGAGTCGCGCGCCACGGTGCCCTCCATGCCGGTTCCCACGATCGGGGCATCGGTCTGGATGAGCGGCACGGCCTGACGCTGCATGTTGGAGCCCATGAGCGCGCGGTTGGCGTCATCGTTCTCCAGGAAGGGAATCAGCGCGGCTGCCACGGAGACGAGCTGCTTCGGCGAGACGTCGATGTAGTCGATCTCGCTGGCGCGGGCGATGATGTAGTCCGAGCCGCGGCGGCAAGACACCAGGTCCTCGGTGAACTTGCGGTTCTTGTCGAGCGGCGCGTTGGCCTGGGCGATGGTGTAGCGCCCCTCTTCCATGGCGGAGAGGTAGTGCACCTCCTCGCTGACCTTGCCGTTCTCGACTTTGCGGTAGGGGCTCTCGATGAAGCCGTACTGGTTCACCCGGGCGTAGGTCGCCAGCGAGTTGATCAGGCCGATGTTCGGGCCTTCCGGCGTCTCAATCGGGCAGATGCGGCCGTAGTGGGTCGGATGCACGTCGCGCACCTCGAAGCCGGCGCGCTCGCGGGTCAAACCACCCGGGCCGAGCGCCGACAGGCGCCGCTTGTGGGTGATCTCCGAAAGCGGGTTGGTCTGATCCATGAACTGCGAGAGCTGCGAGGAGCCGAAAAACTCCCGCACCGCAGCTGCCGCCGGCTTGGCGTTGATCAGGTCGTGCGGCATGACGCTGTCGATCTCGACCGAGCTCATGCGCTCCTTGATCGCACGCTCCATGCGCAGAAGGCCGATGCGGTACTGGTTTTCCATCAGCTCACCGACCGAGCGCACCCGGCGGTTGCCCAGGTGGTCGATGTCGTCGACCTCGCCGCGGCCGTCCTTCAGACCCACAAGGATCTTGAGGATAGCGATGATGTCGTCCTTGCGGAGGACGCGGAGTTGGTCGTCCGTCTCGAAGCCGAGGCGCGAGTTCATCTTCACCCGACCCACGGCGGAGAGGTCGTAGCGCTCGGCCTCGAAGAAGAGGCTGTGGAACAGCGCATCGGCCGACTCCATGGTCGGCGGCTCGCCCGGGCGCATGACGCGGTAGATGTCGACCAGCGCCTCTTCACGGGTTTGATTCTTGTCGACCGCCAGGGTGTTGCGGATGTAGGCGCCGACATTGAGATGGTCGATGGCCAGCAGAGAGAGGGTCTTGGTACCCAGCTCGCTCAGCTGCTCCATCAACTCCTGGTCGAGCTCGGCGCCGGCCTCGGCGATGACCAGGCCGGTCTCCTCGTCGATGATGTCCTCCGCCAGATAGGAGCCGTAGAGCTCATCGTCCTGCAGCAGCATCTCTTTGAGGCCAGCCTCGGTCAGCTTGCGGATCAGCCTCGGCGTCAGCTTCTGTCCGGTCTCGGCCACGACCTCGGCGGTCTTGGCATCGACCAGGTCGGCCATCAGCTTCTGGCCTTTCAAGCGCTCGGCGTCGAAGGCAGTGCGCCAGCCCTTCTTACTCTTCTTGTAGGAGACAGCGTCGTAGAAGCTGGCAAGGATCTCGTCCTTGCTCATGCCGACGGCCTCGTTCGGCTCCAGCACACGGCCTTCCGCCTTGCGCTCGGCACGCAGCTCAGCGGTCTTGGCGCTGTCGAGGGCATAGAGCAGGGTCGTCACCGGCAGCTTGCGGCGGCGGTCGATGCGGACATAGACGTGGTCCTTGGCATCGAACTCGAAGTCGAGCCAGGAGCCGCGGTAGGGAATGACCCGGGCGGCGAAGAGGTACTTGCCCGACGAGTGGGTCTTGCCCTTATCGTGGTCGAAGAAGACACCCGGCGAGCGGTGCATCTGGGAGACGATCACGCGTTCGGTGCCGTTGATGACGAAGGTGCCGTTGTTCGTCATCAAGGGCATGTCGCCCATGTAGACGTCCTGCTCCTTGATGTCGCGAATGGAACGAGAGCCGGTCTCCTCGTCCACGTCCCAGACCACGAGGCGCAGGGTGACCTTGAGGGGCGCGGCGAACGTGATGCCGCGCTGCTGGCATTCCTCGACGTCGTACTTCGGCTCTTCCAGCTCGAAGGTCACGAACTGCAGCTCGGCCCGCTCGGAGAAGTCCTTGATCGGAAACACGGACTTCAGGACTTCCTGCAGGCCGGTGTCGGTGCGATCGGTTTGCTTGATGCCCAGCTGCAGGAACTGATCGTAGGACTTCTTCTGAACCTCGATCAGATTGGGCATTTGAATGACCTCGGCAATGCGCCCGAAAGACTTGCGGACACGCTTGCGGCCAGTGAACGATCGCGCCATCTGAATTCCTCGTTTCCTTCGCCGGAGCAGCGCCTAAAGGCAGCCACCCCGCATCATCGTCTGCACTGCGGCGGCCCGATATACGGCCGCCTGGTCTCAAAAAAGTAACAAAAGCACGGCGGGCCGGCCGGAGCGGTGTTCCACTCCGGCCGGTTCCGCCGCGATCAGAATACGCGCACTACTTGAGCTCGACCGTCGCACCGACGCCCTCGAGCTTGCCTTTGATCTCCTCAGCCTCGTCCTTGCTTGCGCCTTCCTTGACAGGCTTCGGCGCACCCTCGACCAGGTCCTTGGCTTCCTTCAGGCCAAGGCCGGTGATGGCGCGAACTTCCTTAATAACGTTGATTTTCTTGTCTCCAACGGAGGCCAAGATCACATCGAACTCCGTCTTCTCCTCGGCCGGAGCTGCGTCGCCGCCGGCGGCTCCGCCGACTGCTGCAACAGCCACAGGCGCGGCAGCCGAAACGCCCCACTCGTCTTCCAGACGCTTGGAGAGCTCGGCGGCCTCGAGGACCGTGAGTTTGGAAAGTTCTTCGACAAGTTTGTCCAGATCAGCCATTTTTCAATCCCTTTAGGCTTGAGCTTCTAAAAAAAGAGGACCCGTTAGGGCGCCCCGCTAGGCCGCTTCGTCCTTGGCGCCGTAGGCTGCGATGACCCGGGCCAGCTGACCGCCAGGTGCCTGCAGCACGCTGGCGATCTTGCCCGCCGGCGCCTGCAACAGACCCACGATCTTGCCCCGCAGCTCATCGAGCGACGGCAGGCTGGCCAATGCCTTGACCCCTTCGGGGTCGAGCATCTGCTCGCCAAACGCCGCACCGACGATGGTCAGCTTCTCGTTCTTCTTCGCGAACTCGACGCAGACCTTTGCTGCCGCCACCGGATCGGCCGACATCGTGAGTGACGTCGGACCGTTCATCAGCTCTGACAACGCCGCGAACTTCGTGCCTTCCAGAGCGCGCTTCACGAGCCGGTTCTTGGACACCTGATGCGATGCACCTGCATCGCGTACCTGCTCACGCAGGGCCGACGATTCCGATACGGTCATCCCGCTTTGTTGCGTGACGACAAGAATCGCGGAATCGGCGAACCTGGCGCTGAGATCGGCGACCACTGCTTCCTTTTGTGCTCGGTCCACGGTATCTCCGCTCCAATCGGGCAACCGCCACACCGGCGACTGCCCTGTTGCACGATGGCCCCTCCGGCTTGACGACCGGTGGAGCCGGTTCGCCTGTCCCGGAAGCTCAAGCCTTTCTCCGCCTCCGGCCACGGCCGGATCGGCTGGAAAAAAGCCCATTGCCCCCGTCTATGCAGGCCCCTGGTGGACTTAAGCCCCGGTCAAGCCGGAACACCTGCAGTCTCGGACAGGAAGAGGCGGATACGCGCACTTGCGCATCTGCCTCCGATACGCCGGGGACGGACCGCAGGGCCCACCCCCGAACGCATTCACTCAGGCGGCAGCCGAAAGGCTGCCAACCTCAATCTTCACACCCGCGCCCATGGTCGAGGAGAGCGACACCCGCTTGACGTAGGTGCCCTTCGCCCCACTGGGCTTGGCCTTGACGATGGCGTCGAAAAAGGCCCGAGCATTCTCGACCAGCTTGCCTTCGTCGAAGCTGGCCTTGCCGATACCGGCATGCACGATCCCCGCCTTCTCGGCGCGAAACTCAACCTGGCCGCCCTTCACCGCCGTGATCGCCCCGGTGACGTCCGGCGTCACCGTCCCCAGCTTGGGGTTTGGCATCAGGCCGCGCGGGCCGAGGACCTTACCGAGGCGGCCGACCACCGGCATCATATCCGGCGTGGCGATGACCCGGTCGAAGTCGAAATTGCCGTCCTGAATCTGCTGTGCCAGGTCGTCGGCACCGACGATGTCGGCACCGGCCGCCTTGGCCTCCTCAGCCTTGTCGCCCTTGGCGAAGACGGCGACCCGGACGCTTTTGCCGGTGCCGTTCGGCAGGCTGACGACACCGCGCACGTTCTGGTCGGCATGACGCGGGTCGACGCCGAGGTTGATGGCCATCTCCACCGTCTCGTCGAACTTGGCGGTCGCCCGCTCTTTCACCAACTTGATCGCATCTTCCAGGCTGATCTGCGCGTTGGGGTCCACACCTTCGCGCACGGCGCGCAGACGCTTCGAAGTCTTTGCCATGGCCTTACTCCACCACCTCGATACCCATGGAACGCGCCGAGCCCTTGATGATCTGGGCCGCGGCATCGATGTCGTAGGCGTTGAGATCCTGGAGCTTGGTCTCAGCAATCTCACGCACCTGATCCATGGTCACCTTGCCGACCTTGTCGCGGTTCGGCACGGCGGAGCCCTTCTTGATGCCCGCTGCCTTGCGCAGCAGGAAGGCCGCCGGCGGCGTCTTCGTCTCGAAAGAGAAGGAACGGTCGCTGTAGGCGGTGATCACCACCGGGATAGGCATCCCGGCTTCCAGGCTCTGCGTCGCCGCATTGAAGGCCTTGCAGAACTCCATGATGTTGAGGCCGCGTTGGCCCAGCGCCGGACCGACGGGAGGCGAAGGGTTCGCCTGCCCAGCCGGAATCTCCAGCTTGATGTAACCCGCAATCTTCTTTGCCATCTCTCTACCCTTCTTGCGTTACAGGGCTGCGCGGTCCGGTTTCCCTTGGACTTTCGGGTCGCCTCCCGCGCGGTTAACAGGCCAAAACGGCCTTACTCTCGAGCAGTCAGGTCTTCTCGACTTGCCCGTACTCCAACTCCACCGGCGTCGAACGGCCGAAGATCGACACCGCCACCTTGAGGCGCCCGCGCTCCTCATCGACCTCTTCCACGGTCCCATTGAAGGAAGTGAAAGGTCCGTCGCAGACCCGCACCACTTCGCCGATCTCGAAAATCACGGCCGGGCGCGGTCGCTCGATGCCTTCTTCGACCTGACGCATCATCTCCTGCGCCTCACGGTCGGAGATCGGTGCCGGCTTGCCCTTGGCCCCGAGGAAACCGGTGACCTTCGGCGTGTTCTGCACCATGTGCCAGCTCTCGTCGGTCAGCTCCATGTTGACCAGGACGTAGCCGGGGATGAGCTTGCGCTCGCTGTTGACGCGGCGTCCGCGGCGCAGCTCGACGACCTCTTCGGTCGGCACCAGCACATCGAGGATGAGGTCATCCATGTGCTGCTGCTCGGCCTGCTCGCGGATTCCCTCGGCGACCTTCTTCTCGAAGCCCGAATAGACGTGAATGACGTACCAGCGCGCTGCCATGGTTCCGACCCTCAAACGCCAAGGATGAGGGAGACGAGCCAGGCGAGGATCTGGTCGATGATCAGGAAGAAGATGGCGGCCAAGGTCACCATGATGAACACGGCGATCGTGGTGACGACCGTCTCCTTGCGCGTCGGCCAGGTGACCTTGGAGATCTCCTGCCGCACCTCGCGCACGTACTGTCCTGGACTGATCTTTGCCATGACCTTCTCGCTTTAAGCCGTCGCGCAGCGAGCGCCTTGCGCCCCCTCATCGCTGGCAGGAGTGGAGGGACTCGAACCCCCAACCCCCGGTTTTGGAGACCGGTGCTCTGCCAGTTGAGCTACACTCCTTCGCGCGGCAAACCTCCGTTGCTTTCTCGACCCTGTCCTAAGCGGCTATTCGATGATGGATGCGACGACGCCAGCGCCGACAGTGCGTCCGCCTTCGCGGATGGCGAAGCGCAGGCCTTCGTCCATGGCGATCGGGGCGATCAGCTCCACTTCCATCGCCACGTTGTCGCCCGGCATCACCATCTCGGTGCCCTCGGGAAGCTGCACAACACCCGTCACGTCCGTCGTCCGGAAATAGAACTGCGGACGATAGTTGGTGAAGAACGGCGTATGACGGCCGCCCTCCTCCTTGGTCAGGATGTAGGCCTCTGCCTTGAACTTCGTGTGCGGCGTGATCGAGCCCGGCTTGGCCAGAACCTGGCCGCGCTCCACGTCCTCGCGGCCGACACCGCGCAGCAGCGCGCCGATGTTGTCGCCAGCCTCGCCCTGATCGAGCAGCTTGCGGAACATCTCCACACCCGTAACCGTCGTCTTGCGCGTCTCCTTGATGCCGACGATCTCGACTTCCTCGCCGACCTTCACAACACCGCGCTCAACACGGCCCGTCACCACGGTGCCGCGGCCAGAGATCGAGAACACGTCCTCGATCGGCATCAGGAACGGCATGTCCTTCGGACGCTCAGGCTGCGGGATGTAGTCGTCGACCGCCGCCATCAGCTCCAGAACCCGAT
This sequence comes from Rhodospirillales bacterium, assembly GCA_965247175.1. Taxonomy (GTDB): domain Bacteria; phylum Pseudomonadota; class Alphaproteobacteria; order Kiloniellales; family DSM-21159; genus JANQMX01. The sequence continues at coordinate 4,334,677 of OZ252006.1, read as the reverse complement.
CCTTGCCGATCGCGTCGTTGGTGCCCTCAAGCGCCGCCAGAGCCGACCCCTTGATGATCGGAATGTCGTCGCCCGGGAACTCGTAGGACGACAAGAGCTCGCGAACCTCGAGCTCGACGAGCTCAAGCAGCTCCTCGTCGTCCACCTGGTCCACCTTGTTCATGAACACCACCAGCGCCGGAACACCGACCTGGCGGGCCAGGAGGATGTGCTCGCGCGTCTGCGGCATCGGGCCGTCGGCAGCGGACACCACCAGGATGGCACCGTCCATCTGCGCCGCACCCGTGATCATGTTCTTCACGTAGTCCGCATGGCCAGGGCAATCCACGTGGGCGTAGTGACGGTTGTCCGTCTCGTACTCCACGTGCGCCGTCGAAATCGTAATGCCGCGCGCCTTCTCCTCAGGCGCCTTGTCGATCTCGTCGTAGGCCGCAAACTCGGCACCGCCGGACTCAGCCAGAACCTTCGTGATCGCAGCCGTCAGCGTCGTCTTGCCATGATCGACGTGACCAATCGTCCCAATGTTGCAGTGCGGCTTCGTCCGCTCAAACTTCGCCTTCGCCATCGCCTACCTACCCGATCTCCAAAGCTACCCCACAATCAAGGCGCGCTGATGGCCAAAAGGCCCGCGCACCAAAACGGGCCGCCCCGCCAACCCGGCCTGGGCAGCCACTCTTTTGCAACTGGAGCGGGTGATGGGAATCGAACCCACACAACCAGCTTGGAAGGCTGGGGCTCTACCATTGAGCTACACCCGCGCAAGGCCCGTCTCTAAACAAGAAACCCGTCTTCACCAGAACCAGCCGCCGGCCGCGGACTCCTTGCCAAGACATGGTGGAGGGGGCTGGATTCGAACCAGCGTAGGCTAAGCCAACGGGTTTACAGCCCGTCCCCTTTAACCACTCGGGCACCCCTCCGGGAAGCCGCCATTGTCTCGGATTGAAGCATTCGGCCAAGAGCGCAGGCCCTTAGCGCGATTTTTACCTTGCTGTCAACCGGAAAGCCAACAATAGACTGCTCGCCGGTCGATGGCCGCGGCGAAACAGACACCAGCTTGTACGCAGAAGGATAGTGAAGCAGTTGGCCAGGCGCAAGCCACAGCAGAGAGCTCGGGCTCCAGCGGCCTCCCAGGGCCCTGGCAGGCCGCCCATAGAGGCCCGCGCCGCGAAGGGCGGCGGCCACTGGCTTTGGGGCCGCCACGCGGTTCTGGCCGCCCTCGGCAACCGCAAAAGACGCCTTCGGCGCTTGCTTTTGAGCGAGGACGTCGCGCGCCGCGATGGTGAGGTGATTGCCGAACGGACCGCCGGCCAAGAGCGGGCCCCTGAGCCCGAGATCGCACGTCGAGGCGAGATCGAGGACACCCTCGCCAGCCCGACCGCAGTCCATCAGGGCTATGCCCTTGAAACCCTGCCACTGGAGCAGCCGCGCCTCGAGGACGTCGCCCGCGGCGATGCGGGCCGCCGCCTGTTGGTCTGTCTCGATCAGGCAAGCGATCCGGCCAACATCGGCGCCGTTCTGCGCTCCGCCGCCGCCTTTGGCGCGGCAGCCGTGGTCACCACCCAGCGCCACGCACCGGGAGAGACCGGTGCCATGGCCAAGAGCGCGTCAGGCGCCATGGAATGCATGCCCTATGTCCAAGTTCCCAACCTCGCCCAAGCCCTGGAGAACCTGAAGAAGCAGGACTACTGGTGCATTGGCCTCGCCTCGACGGGCGCACAAACGCTTGCCGAAGCCTCGCTGCCAGAGCGGCTTGTCCTGGTCATGGGCGCCGAGGGTCAGGGACTGCGGCGACTGACTCGGGAGCGCTGCGACCTCCTCCTGAGCCTACCGACGCCCGGACCGCTCAAGGAGCTCAACCTCTCGGTCGCCACCGCCGTGGCGCTCTACGAGCTTCTCGCGCGCCAACATTAAGAGGATTTCACATAGAGGTTGGGGATAGCCGCTGCAGAGCCCCCGTAATCATCGCCAGAGACCAACTCTGGAGAACAATAACAATGGCTATTCCTCTCACTGCGGCCGGCGTCTCGGCCCTCTTCGTGGCTTTGTCTCTCGGTGTCGCCTCGGCGGCCGACAAAGCCGACCGCGCCTTCGAGCGCATGGACAGCAACAGCGATGGCGTCATCAGCCAGAGCGAGTTCGACGAAACCAGCGCCCAGCGCTTCGCCCGCTGGGATCGCGACGGCGACGGCTCCGTCACCAAGGACGAGGCCCAGCGCAGGGTCAACCGTCGCTTCGACCGCATGGACGGCGACGGCGACGGCATCATCCAACAGAGCGAGTTCGACGCCCAAAGCCAAGAGCGCTTCATGCGCATGGACGGAAACGGCGACGGGCAAGTTAGTAACGAGGAGTTCAAGCAAGCGCTGGCCGAGATGCACAGCAAGAAGAACCGCAACTAGCCTCCGCAGGCCGTTCTTCCTCCCACTTTTGAGACCCCGCCGGACCGCCCTCCGGCGGGGTTTCGCATTGCTGCTATTTGCCAATGGCCCGTCGTCATTTTGCCAGGTCGCAACGCTTGCCTGGCCCGCCGGCTTGAGTCCTTATGAGTCCGTCCAAAAGACCGGGGCATTGCCCCTGAACCCGGACGGCGCCGCGCCTCCGGACCAACGAAAAGAAGACAATGGGTGGAAGCATGCTCGTCGGTGTTCCCAAGGAAATCAAAACACAAGAGTATCGCGTCGGCCTGGTCCCTAGTTCCGTACGGGAGCTAGTGCATCACGGCCATCAGGTCATCATGGAGACCAACGCCGGAACCGGTATTGGCTTTTCCAACGAAGACTATGAGCGCGCGGGTGCGACCATCGCTGCGGACGCCGCCGAGGTCTTCGCCAAGGCCGACATGGTGGTGAAGGTCAAGGAGCCGCAGCCCAAGGAATGCGCGATGCTGCGCGAGGGCCAGGTGCTCTTCACCTATCTGCATCTCGCGCCGGATCTGAAGCAGACAAAGGGCCTGGTGGACTCCGGCGCCATTGCCATCGCCTACGAGACGGTCACAGACAGAAACGGCCGCCTTCCGCTCTTGGCGCCGATGAGCGAGGTGGCCGGGCGCATGTCCATCCAGGTCGGCGCCCACTGTCTGGAGAAGGAGCAAGGCGGCGCCGGCATGCTGCTGGGCGGCGTCCCTGGCGTGGCGGCTGCCCGCGTCGTAGTGATCGGCGGCGGCGTCGCCGGCACCAACGCGGCGCGCATGGCCATGGGCCTGGAAGCCCATGTGACGGTGATCGACAGGAATCTGGACCGGCTCTATGAGCTCGATCTGCAGTTCGGGCCCATGCTGAACACCATCTACTCCACGGTCGATGCCATTGAGCAGCACGTGCTAGGTGCCGATTTGGTGGTCGGCGCCGTCTTGGTGCCGGGTGCCGCCGCACCGCGCCTAGTGACCGAGGCTATGGTTCGGGAGATGAAGTCCGGCGCCGTGCTGGTCGACATCGCGATCGACCAAGGGGGCTGCTTCGAAACCAGCCGGGCGACGACCCACGACGACCCGACCTATGTGGTCGACGACGTGGTTCACTACTGCGTCGCCAACATGCCGGGCGCCGTCGCCCGCACCTCGACCAATGCGCTGAACAACGCCACCCTTCCCTTCGTTTTGGACTTGGCAAACAAAGGCGCGCGCCTGGCCCTGGCCGAGAACGCTCATTTGATGGCCGGTCTCAACGTGGCGGAAGGCAAGGTGACCTACCGCGCGGTGGCCCAGGCCCATGGCATGAGCTACACGCCGCCCGAGGAAGCTCTGCGGCTGTAAGGCCATGGCAGTCAGCGCCAGTGCCACTCTTGGGCAAGCGATCACGCGTCGTCGCTTGCTTCTTGCCGGCGGTGCGGCGTTCACCCTGGCGCAGCTACCTCTCCCAGCGCACAGCGCAACGGATGGCCACAGGGTCTCACTGAGGGCCGGCCCAGGTCAGGCGCAGCTCCTGCCCAAGGACGAGCCGAGCACGGCGGTCTGGAGCTACAATGGCAGCGTCCCCGGGCCTATCGTGCGCCTGCCTCAGGGAAGCCGCCTTGACGCGCGGCTTATCAACGATCTGCCGCAGCCGACCACGATCCACTGGCACGGCATTCGTATCGACAACGCTATGGACGGCGTGGCCGGCCTGACCCAAGCGCCGGCACAACCGGGCGAAACCTTCGACTACAGCTTCGTCGTGCCGGATGCCGGGACCTTTTGGTACCACCCGCACAACCGCTCCTGGGAGCAGGTGTCACGTGGCCTCTACGGCTTGCTCATCGTCGATGAGGAGACCCCGCCGGTCGTGGACCAGGACTTGGCTCTGGTGGTCGACGACTGGCGTCTGGACGAGGCCGGCGCCATACACGAGGCGAGCTTCGGCCATATGCGGGACTGGAGCCATGCCGGGCGACTCGGCAACACCTTGACCTTGAACGGCGAGGATTTCCTTGAGATGCCCGTGAGAGCCGGCGAGCGCATTCGCTTGCGGCTCTGCAACACGGCCACGGCCCGCATCATGAACCTGCGCTTCGAGGGTCACAGTCCCATCGTCATCGCCTACGACGGCCAGCCAGTGGCGCCGCATCGGCAGCACGACGGCGTTTTCCGCATTGCCCCCGGCGAACGGATCGACCTGATCATCGACATGAGGTTGGAACCAGGCGCAGACGCCGCGATCACAGAGGTGACCGGCGATGGCCGCTTGGTCGCCGGGCGCTTTGTCTACCACGCAGAACAGCGACGGCGGCAGATGCCGCTGGATGATGTTCCGAGCCTTGCCGCGAACCCCCTCAACGACAAGATCGACTTGGCTGGCGCCATCGACGTGCCGCTGATCATGGCCGGAGGCGCCATGGGCGGCCTTCGCCAGGCCAACTATAAGGGCGAGACTCTTTCGATGCGGGAGCTGGTTCAGCGCGGACAGGTTTGGGCCTTCAACGGCATCGCCGGACGGCCCGACGAGCCGCTGTTCCGCGCGCGCTTGGGCCAGACCGTCCGTATCCGAATGGTCAACGACACGGCCTGGCCCCATGCCATCCATCTGCATGGCCATCACGTTCGCCTGCTCGACGGCAATGGTACCGTTCTCCCCGAACAAGGCTGGCGAGACACGGTTCTGCTCGAGCGACAGGAGGAGCGCAGCGTCGCCTTCGTCGCCGACAACCCGGGCAGTTGGATGATTCACTGCCACATGCTCGAGCATCAGGCCGCGGGGATGGCGTCTTGGTTCGTTGTCGAGGCCTAGCGCGGCCTGAGCCCCGCTCAATGTTTGTGCTTTAACCCTCAGGCGCTATCGTGCGGCGGGCACTGCCGCCCGCGAAACTCCCCGAAGTGATTCTCATGGCCGACATTCAAGAGTTCCTTGCCGAGCACAGCATCGAAGAAGTCGAGTGCATCATCCCCGACCTCGCCGGCATCGCACGCGGCAAGATCCTGCCGGCCGGCAAGTTCGTGAAGGGCCTGAGCGGCAACGGCCTGCGCATTCCCGAAGCGGTCTTCGTGCAGACGGTGACCGGCTCCTACCCAGACGAAGAGACGGGCGTGTACAGCCCAGCCATCCAGGACGTCTATCTGCAGCCGGACGCCTCGACCATCCGCATCGTGCCCTGGTATCCGGACGAGCCGACGGCGCAGGTCATCTGCGACGCCTACTACCTCGACGGCACCGTCGTGCCCTATGCCAGCCGCAGCGTGCTCAAGCACGTGCTGGCGCTCTACGAGACCAAGGGCTGGCAGCCCATCGTGGCGCCGGAGCTCGAGTTCTACCTGGTCGAGATCAACGAGGACGCCGACTATCCCCTGCAGCCGCCGATCGGCCGCTCGGGCCGGCGTGAAGTGGCTCGCCAAGCCTATGGCGTCGATGCGGTCAACGAGTTCGACCCCTTGTTCGAGGACGTCTACGACTTCTGCGAGGCGCAGGGCATCGACATCGACACCTTGGCGCACGAGAGCGGCCCGGCGCAGATGGAGATGAACTTCAACCACGGCACGGCGCTGGCCAAGGCTGACGAGGCCTTCCTATTCAAGCGCACGGTGCGAGAGGCCGGTCTGCGCCACAAGGTTTACGCGACCTTCATGGCCAAGCCCATGCAGGGCGAACCCGGCAGCTCTATGCATGTGCACCAGTCGCTGCTGGACGCCAACACCGGGCGCAACCTCTTCGCCACCAAGACCGGACGCGACACCAGCCGCTTCCTGCAGTACATCGCCGGCCTGCAGCGCTATCTGCCCGCGGTGATGCCGCTCTTGGCGCCGAACGTGAACAGCTACCGCCGGCTGATGCCCTGGATGGATGCCCCCATCAACACCCACTGGGGCTACGACAACCGGACCGTGGGCCTGCGCGTGCCGCACTCCGAGCCGTCGGCGCGCCGGGTCGAGAACCGGGTTGCCGGAGCCGATGCCAACCCCTACCTCGCCATAGCCGCGACCTTGGCCTGCGGCTACATCGGCATGGAAAAGAAGCTGAAGCCGACCAGGCCGCAAGAAGGCAGCGCCTACAAGCTGGCGCACACCCTGCCGCGCACGCTCTACGACGCCATCTACCGCTTCAACGGCAGCCGCGCATTGAAGGAGGTGTTCGGCGAGGAGTTCATCGACGCCCTGGCTGCAGTTAAGGACGCCGAGCTCAACGCCTACCAGCAGGTCATCTCCTCTTGGGAGCGCGAGCACCTTCTCCTCAACGTCTGAGCCTGCTAGGCTCTTTGCATGCAAGTACGGCTCCGATCAGCGCCACGCGCCCGCCACAGCGAGCTGCTGATCCTTTGCGCACGCATCGACTTCAACCCCTAGCACCGAAGGACCCCTCGATGGCCCACCTGCAAGCAGGCCGGCCGCGGTTTTCGTCCTTCTGCTACTGGCATTCCTTCGGAGCGACAGCATGAACGTTCAACCCGACCGCAATTCCACCGCGCGCTGGCGCCAGCTCGACCTGCGCCACCATCTCTCGCCGTTTTCCGACTACCTCGCCCGCCAGGAGGCCGGCGGCAACCGCATCATCGTCGAGGCGGAGGGCTGCTGGCTGACCGACTCGGAAGGCCACAAGCTCTTGGACGCCATGGCTGGGCTCTGGTGCGTCGCGGTCGGCTACGGCCGCAACGAGCTGGCCGAGGCGGCCTACCGCCAGCTCCAGGAGCTGCCCTACTACAATAGCTTCTTCCAGACGACCGTACCGCCGGCGGTGGAGCTGGCTGAACGTTTGGCCGAGCTGACGCCGGATGGGTTCAACCGCGCCTTCTTCGGCTCCTCCGGTTCAGAGTCCAACGACACCGTGGTGCGCCTGGTGCGCCACTACTGGCATTGTGTCGGGAAGCCGGAGAAGACCGACTTCATCAGCCGCGACTACGCCTATCACGGCTCGACCATGGCGGCCGCCAGCCTGGGTGGCATGCGGCCGATGCACGAGCGCTTCGGCCTGCCGCTGCCCGGCTTCCATCACGTCATGCCGCCCTACTGGTACGACTTCGGTGGCGATCTCTCGCCCGAGGAGTTTGGGCTCAAGGCCGCCAAGGCCATTGAGGACAAGATCTTGGAGGTGGGGCCGGACAAGGTCGCCGCCTTCATCGGCGAGCCGGTCCAGGGCGCCGGCGGCGTCCTGGTCCCGCCGGCCAGCTATTGGCCCGAAGTGCAGCGCATCTGCCGCCAGTACGACGTACTGATCGTGGCAGACGAAGTAATCTGCGGCTTCGGGCGCACCGGCGACTGGTTCGGCAGCCAAGCCTACGGCATTGAGCCCGACCTTATGACCATGGCCAAGCAGATCACCTCGGGTTATCTGCCGCTGTCCGCCGTGATGGTGCACGACCGAGTGGGCGAGGCCCTGGTCGGCTATGAGGGCGGCGAGTTCGCCCACGGCTATACCTACTCCGGCCACCCCGTCTGTTGCGCCCTGGCCCTCGAGAACCTCCGCATCCTGGATGAGGAAGGCATCGTCGAGCGGGTCAAGAGCGATACCGGCCCTTACCTGCAGGAGCGCCTGCAGAGCTTGTCCGACCACCCGCTGGTCGGCGAGGTGCGCGGCATCGGCATGCTGGCCGCCGTCGAGCTGGTGCAGGACAAGGCGACCCGCCGCCGCTTCCCCAGTGATGCAGAGCCGGCCGTGAAGTGCCGGACCCATTGCTTCGATAACGGTGTGATCATCCGTGCCGTACGCGATGCCATGATCATGTCGCCTCCGCTGACTATAAGCCGGGAGGAGATCGACCAGGTGGTCGCGCGGCTGAAGCACTCCTTGGATCAAACGGCCGACGATTTGGGTGTGGGCTAGAGCGGCCGGCGGCGCGGCCAACGGCGGAGAATCAGCGATGACGACAATCACCGTGGCCGCGACGCAGATGAGCTGCAGCTGGGATCGCGAGGCCAACCTCAAGAAGGCCGAAGCCCTGGTTTGCGAGGCAGCAGCCCAGGGTGCCGAGGTCATCCTGCTGCAGGAGCTCTTCGAGACCCCCTATTTCTGCCCGGACCAGAAGCGGGAGCATTTCGCCCTGGCCAAGCCCTACAAGGACAATCCCCTGCTCGCCCGCTTCAGCGCGCTGGCGCAAAACCTGCGGGTCGTCCTGCCGGTCTCCTTCTTCGAGCGCGATCACAACGCCTACTTCAACTCGCTTTGCTGGCTGGATGCGGACGGCCGGGCGCTCGGTCTCTATCGCAAGAGCCACATTCCCCAGGGCCCGGGCTATCAGGAAAAGTTCTATTTCAGCCCCGGCGACAGCGGCTTCACCGTGGTCGACACTCGCTTCGGCCGGCTCGGAGCCGCAGTCTGCTGGGATCAGTGGTTTCCCGAGGCGGCACGCTGCCTGGCCTTGCAGGGCGCCGAGGTGATCTTCTTTCCCACCGCCATCGGCAGCGAGCCGCAGGATCCGAGCCTCGACTCGCGAGAGCACTGGCAGCGCGCCATGCAGGGGCACGCGGCCAGCAACTGCACGCCGGTCGTGGCGGCCAACCGGGTGGGGCGCGAGCAGGCGGAGAGCGCGGAGATGAACTTCTACGGCTCCTCCTTCATCACAGATGGGACCGGCGCAAAGCTGGCCGAGGCGGGCCAGGAGGAAGAGACGGTCATCACCGCGACCTTCGACCGGGATGAGCTGCATGCCTTTCGGGCCTCCTGGGGCCTGTTCCGAGATCGCCGGCCAGACCTCTACGGACCGCTCCTGAGCACGACCGGCGGGCGAGGCGCGCTTGACTGAGCGGCCTAAGACAGGCGACGCCGAGCCGCCAGCGCCCGAACCGCCGTCGCCCGAGCCCGACAAGTCCAAGGCGCCCAAGGGCCGCACGCTGTCTCGCGCGACGCAGGGCTGGCTGCTGCTCTTCATTCTGCTTGTCGGCGTGCTCTTCATCGGCGGCCGAGAGGGATCAGAGGAAGACCTGGAACTTGTCGGCCCCGATGACCTCGGCTTCTACCGACTGGCCAGCGTACGCCGCAGCGGCGACGGTTTTCTGCAAATCCCCATGCCCGACTTCGCCGGCGCCGAGGCGCCAGTCAGCGAGCCCCTGACCTCGGAGCAAATCCGCAGCGGCCTTTTCTCGGACCCAGGATTGCCGAACCTGGGCCATGCCAACGGCGACTTCGTGCTGGTGGAGTTCTTCGACTTCCAATGCCCCTACTGCAGGGTCATCGCGCCCATCATCGCCGAGCTGGTCGAGGACGACGACGAGTTGAAGCACGTCATCGTCGATTGGCCGTTGCTTGGCCCCGAGTCCGAGTATGCGGCCCGCGCCGCGCTGGCGGCCGGCCGGCAGGGCGCCTACGCGCGCTTTCGCGACGCTCTCATGGATACCCGTGGCGAGCCGGGCGAAGCGCTGGTCGTCTCGGTGGCTGAGAGCCTGGACCTCGATGTCCCACGTCTGCGCCGCGACATGGCCAGCCCCGAGATTGCCGCGCGTGTCGCGGCGAACAATCGCCTGGCCGAGTCGTTGCGCTTGCGCGGCTCACCGGTCTTCGTCTTCGGCGATGCGATCGTCGAAGGTGCGGTCAGTCGCGGGCGGCTGGAAAGCCTCATCGCCGAGCAAAAGGCGCAACAATCCGCCGCCGAGAGGGCGACGCAGTAGGTTCCGCCGACCGGCCCGGCTACATCACCCCGGTGCCTTCCCAGCGCGGCGGACTGACGGTCTCGGTGAACTGGGTGAAGTTTAGATTGAAGGCGATGGAGAGGCGTTCGCCCTGACTGTTGTTGGACGGCACCGAGTGGGTCAGCCATGCGGGAAAAAGCAGCATGGCACCGGCCTTGATGCCCACCGTCACGCCAGAGCCGTTGTACTGATTGTACTTCTTGAAGCGTGGCACGATGATCTGCGTCTGCGGGCGCGGATCGTGAAAGATGATCCGGTCGCCGCCGCTAGGCACCACGGGATAGTAGACGCCGGAGAGGAAGTTGTTGGGGTGATGGTGAGCGACATGGCTCGCCTGCGGCACGCCGAGATTGGCCCAGCAGCCGGTCATCACCATGTCCCGCTGTTCCGCATCGAAAGCGTCCAGAATGGCCTCCCCGGCTTCGACTGCCGCTGCCATCAGCGGAGCGAACTCGGGCAGGTGGTGAAGTTGTTGGTGGGTCTGGTGCGTCTTGATCAGCGGCTTGGCCAGTTCCTCGGCGAGAATCTTCCGCACTGTCGCGTCGATGGCCGGATCCAAACTCGCACGAGTTTCCTCGTCGATGCTGGTCGACCAAAGATAGGTCGGGAACATGGGAGCGGGACGTGGGGTCTGCACCATTTGTGAGGCTCTTTCTCGGCTTACTTCTCTTCGCTCGACCGGCAGGTCGTCAGCTTGGGATAGGCCCGCCGGCCTTTGTCGTTCAAGCCCTAACTGGAGTGCACGTCCAGCTTTGTGGCGATGTGCCGCTAATTCTAGGCGTTTGGTCGAAGAGCCGCTCTCACGACGGAGAAGTCACCGGACAGATAGCGCTCCAGCAACACGGCGACGTCATCGAATGACACGTTCCGCACCCAGTCCGGGTGGCTATTGGGCGCAAGCTCGAGTGCCTTCGCAAACTGGCGCGAAGAATAGACGAAAGCGCCGCTGAGCCGCTTTTGCTGGCGTATTACGGCGGAAACATCGATCTCCGTCAGTGCTGAGGCAAAGCCGAGGAAGACGCAGTGACCTCCGCTGCGGGTCGCCTCGAGCGCCGCGCGCCTGGTGTCTGTCGAGCCAACGGTGTCGAAGACAATGTCGTAGCGATCAACCAGGGCATCGCCGACATGGGTTGCGCCAAGACCCTGCGCGGCCTGAAGCCGGCTCGGCGACAGATCGGATACGGCAAGAGTCTGGCAGCCCACCCTCGACGCGCAAGCCGTCAAGCCCAGGCCGAGGCCGCCAGCTCCAATCACGGCAACGCGGTCACTGGCACCTCCGCCGGAGATCTCCCAGGCATTGACCGAATTGGCGAAGGGCTCGACGAAAGCCGCCTGTTCCCATTGCAGATCATCCGGGAGCGCGACGAGGGACTCCGAGGGCACCGCAACGACCTGGCCGAAACCGCCATCTGACTGAACGCCGATCAAAGACCAAGACTCACAGAGTTGCGCCAGATCCTGTGAACAAGCCGCGCACCTGCCGCAGCCACGCAGTGGGTTCACCGCAACGCGACGCCCGTCAGGAGTCGTGCCTGCGATGCTATGCCCCATGATGTTGGGAAGCGGCCTGATGCCCGGATTGGCGAATCCGAGATACTCGCTCCCGCCAATACCGGCGACCTCGACCCGAACCAACGTTTCGCCCGGGCCGGCCTCGGGCGTTTCGATCTCTCGCAGGCTCAGCCTGCGCCTGTCCTCCAACACCAGTGCTCTCATGCTCGGTCCAACGGCTACAACCGCCCATCCACCTGATCGGCGTCCGGTCTCATCCAGTACATGGTGGGTGGAAGCATGTCCTCGCCACCTGACATGCCGAGGAAGCGCAAAAAAGTGGAGCGGGCGCCGACCGGAGCCCCACACGCCGGCCGACGCACCGCTCCCTGACTCGGGCCAAAGGCCGTCGGCGCTCGGGAAAGACGCCGGTCAACCTCTCCCCCGCGACTCGCGCGCGGTGCGGAACCTCCCCACGAGCTCCGCGTCGTGTTGATGCGAAGACGCGGGCCCGAGCCAGACCTCTGCCGGCCTGGGTGCAAGGCGCCCAGCCAACAGCAAGCATGGCTTGGAGATCGGGAAAGAGGCGGACCGCTGCGAAGAAGACTTACCCCAGTAGGCATCGCCCCACGATGCCGTTATTCTTCTTACAGGCCGCTGTCCCCTATCCCCAAAGACAATACAACCCTCTATCCGTTCTCTATTTTAGGCAATTTCTCGAAAAAATCAACGCATAAGCCAAAATCAAGATAAAGTTTGAGAGAAATTACTTAATATCTTTAGTTAATACATTAACTATTATTGAGTTGGGGGGAATGTGGCCGCCGGCGGTCCTGAAACAGAGCGTTTGCATTCAGCCGCAGGGAAAGGCAGATATCGCAGGGAGCGCCGGCGTAGCTCAGCTGGTAGAGCAACCGCCTTGTAAGCGGTAGGTCGCGGGTTCGATCCCTGCCGCCGGCACCACCCCAGCCCTTCAGGCAGCGCAGAACGCGCCCTTCAAGCCGCGGCAGAGGCCTTGCTAGGCTGCGGCCATCAAGGACGGGATATGCGGCTGCGGCCGGCGGAGAGCTTCCATGTCGGCAAAGGCTTGCTCGAGCGCCACGCCGATGGCCAGCAGGCGCTGTTCGCCGAAACGATGGCCAACCAGCTGCAGGCCGAAAGGCAGGCCGTCGTCATCGACGCCGCAGGGAATCACCAAGGCCGGGTGGCCGCTCAAGGTAATGCCGTAGGAGATGCCGACCCAATGGATATAGGTCGGCTGCCGCTCTCCGTTGATATCGGGCCCGTAGGTCTGTTGCTTGTCGAAAGGCTGCGCGGCAACGGCTGGGGTGACGAGCACGTCGAAGTCCTGCATGAACTCGAGGAAACCCCGGAAGATCTCAGTGTGGCGGGCCGAGGCCCAGGCCACGTCTTCCGCCGTGTAGGTCTGCGCCAACTCGACATTGGCGATGACGTTCGGACCGAGCAGGTCGCGGTGCTTCCCATACTTCTCGATATGCGCCGCAAGAAAGCCGATACCGCGGATGACCTCGAAGGCCCGGTCGGCGCCCAGCATATCCGGGTCACGCGCCTCACAGCGCAGCGGCAAACCATCAAGTGCTTCGACCCGATTGCGGAACAGGGCGCGTACCCGGTCGTCGACGGGCGCGAAGCCCAAGTCCTCGGACAGCGCGATCTTGAGCGAGGCGAGGTCTGCCGGTCCGGCAGGCTGCATGGTCTCGCCACCCTCTCCAGCGACGGGCCGGCTGAAGGGGTCGCGCGGGTCGAAGCCGGCCAAGGCATCGAGGTAGAGCGCCAAATCGGCCACAGTGCGCGCCATCGGTCCATCCACCGACATGGGCGAATAGGCAAGCTGCCCGCGGAGTGCCGGGACCCGTCCCGGTGTCGGCCGAAGGCCGACCACGCCGCAGAAAGAGGCTGGCGTGCGCAGCGAACCGCCGTAATCGGAGCCGCTGGCCAGCGGCACCATGCCGGCCGCCACGGCGACCGCCGAGCCGCCGGAGGAGCCGGCACAGGACTTATCCGGGTCGAAGGGATTGCCGGTATGGCCGTAGACCGCGTTGAAGGTGTTGGCGCCGGCGCCATGCTCCGGCGTGTTGGTCTTGCCTAGAATGATGCCGCCGGCTTGGCGGGTGTGCGCCGTCAGGCTGTCATCCTCCGCCGGCACATGATCGGCAAAGAGGCGTGAGCCGAAGGTCGTGGTCAGGCCCCGCGTCTCGTTCAGGTCCTTGATGCCGATAGGCAGGCCGTGCAGCAGCCCGAGCGCCTCCCCAGCCATCACAGCTTGCTCTGCCTGCACCGCAGCTTCGCGGGCCGCCGCCTCGTCCATGCAGACGACGGCGTTCAAGGTCGGATTGACGGTCGCGATGCGCGCCAGGCAGGAGTCCAAGAGCTCGACGGGCGAGATCTCCTTGCCGCCGATCATGCGGCGCAGCTCGACTGCGGTAAGGTCGCAGAGATCGCTCATCGCTTCCCTTTCTCTTTCTTCTTGTTGCTTGTCCCGGAACGGAGTTAACGCAGCGCGGCATAGCCGAGCGCCGCAGCCTCCCGCTCCATGTCCAGGATCGCTTGGTAATCGTCTTCGTTGGTATCGACCGCGCCGGCCAAGAGCAAGGCTTGGCGCGCCTCGCTGCCTGCCGGCTCGGTGAGCGCAACCCGCAGCGCGCGGCGCAGAGCGGCCACCTGCTCGTCGCTGGCATTGCCGTTGGTGATGAAAGGCAGCCCGGGCACAAGCCGGCTGGATGCCACGATGCAGAGACGCTCCATCAGGTCAGGCTCAGCCTCGGCGATGGTGGCGAAGGACACGCAGTCGATGGCGGCGATATCGGCCCGCCCTTCGGCGACCGTGGCCATGGATCCATGGTGGCTGCCGCTCACCAGCACCTCGCCGAAGCAGCGGTCCCGCCCGGCAGCCAGGGGCGCGAAGCTGTGGCGCAGGGCGTTCATGCCGGAGTGCGACTCCCAACCGTTGATCACCGCACGTCGGCCCAGGAACGCGGCGAGATCGCTCTCCCTATCCTCAGCCCGCGCGATGATATGACTGCAATAGAGGTGGCCTTCGCAGCCGGGCGCGTCATAGAGCGGCGTGGCAATCAGACGGACCTGGGCGGCGAGCATGGTCATCAGCGGATAGCCGCAGGTCTGTGCGAAGAGCAGCTCCGGCGCGCGCCAGAACGCCGCCAGATCGTCAGGCCGCGAGAGGCGCTCCGGCACCTTCTCGAAGCCTTCGGCCCGCAGCGCCTCTGCAAGCACTTGCCAGAAGGCGTCTTGGGCCCAGCGCAAGCTCGGCAGATTGTACATCGGCAGGGCTGCGATCACCGCCCCGGCACCTCAGGTGAAACTGCTGGCTTCGAATTGCGGCAGGCCATCGGTGATCTCATAGAAGTCTGGCTTGTCCTTGACGAAGATATGCTTGGTCAGCTTGAGCCGGCTTGGTTGATCAAGAGTGCCGGCCGATACGGCGATGTAGTCCTTCGGCAGCGGATCCCAAAACAGGCTGGCGCCGCACTCGCGGCAAAAGCCGCGCCGCGCCGTGTCGGAGGACTGGTACCAGGCAAGCCCGCGCTGCTCCACGAACACCAAGTTCTCGACCGCGGTCGCCGTGTAGGCGGCGAAGTTGCCATGGGTTCTCTGGCATTGACCGCAGTGGCAAGCGATCACCTCGCGCAGGCCGCCCCGGATCTCATAGCGGACCGCGCCGCAGAGGCAGCCACCTGTCATCCTGTCGTTCGCCATAGCGCCGTCCTCCTGCCCGTGACGAGCGCAAAGCCTGGAAGGCTGGCGGAAGCGAGGCAAGCAGCGAAACTGCGCAGCTTCGATGCACCGCCTGCAGAACTCTCGACCGGTCTCCCGCTTTAGACGGCTTGCCGCTGCGGATGAACGACCGGCTCCTTGGGCCGCAGCAGGTAACGCAGGGCGACCTCCCAATAGCCGCGGAAGAGGTAGCCGCCATTGTCGGCCAGAATGCGCGCGCGCTGCTCGCGGTAGCGCTGCGGAATGGCGTACCAGGGCAGCCAGGGCGCCTCGTGATGGACAACATGCAGGTTGTTGTTGAGGAACATCAGGGCGAGCGGCGCTTCAGCCTCGACGATAGCGGTGCGCTCAGCCGGGTCGTCTGCCGCCCGGTGCTCCAGGAAGGAGCGCAGCGAAGTCAGGACCATGCCCGGATAGGCGAAGCAGAGCAGATAGGCCCACAGCGGCATGCCGCAGACGGCCATGACCCAGCCCAGCACAAAGGCCACCGACAGCAGATGGACCGCCCAGATACGCGGCGTGCCCACCGCGGTCGGTCCCTTCCTGAGCAGAGTCGAATAGAGGCTCCAGAAGCAGAGCAGCGGACTGAGCAGCAGCCGGCCCAACAAGCTGTTGTTGACGCGGCGCAGGGCCCTCCCGACCGGGCTCAGGGTCTCCCACTGGGCCGGCGTGACGTAGAAGCTCTCAGGGTCCTCGATGGGATCGGTGAGGTAGGGGTCGCGGTGATGGCGCAGATGCTGATCGCGGTAGAGCTCGTAGGGCAGCCAGAGCCAAAGAGAAGGAAACACCAAGAGGCGATTGACCAGCGACCAGCGGGTCGGGTGTCCGTGCACCACCTCATGCTGCAAGGAGCCTTGCCAGGCCACCACGTAGCCGCCCGCAAGAACGAGCAGCGCAACGGGAATGGCGTCGTGGAACCAGGTCAGCAGCCCGAAGCTCGTGTAGATCGCAACAGCCACGAGAATGGTCGGCCATTCAACCGATCGCGCTTTGCCGATGTCTACTCCAGCCCTCATTTGTTTTGTCCCCGCTGCACCAGTTTGTTTTTGCACTGCGATAAATTTCAACCCCGCAGTGCAGTATGTTTTCAATTGCGTAGATTTATATCACCGTTGCGGATAATACGCAACAGATTCCACTCGAAGTCCCGGCATTGGCTGCGCCCGAAAAAGCGTGGTAAGCCTCGCCGAATGGACCGGGAAGAAGTTGTCGCGCTGTTTCGGGAGCGCCTTCAGGAAACGATCGAAGCCACCGGGGACAGCCGCGCAGCCTTCGCTGAGCGGGCCGGACTCGACCGTTCGACGCTCTCTCAGCTGCTCTCGCCGGAGAACAAGCGGCTGCCCCGCTCCGAAACCCTGCTCAATATCGCACGCACGACGCAGCTCAGCGTCGACTGGCTGCTGGGATTGAGCCAGACGCCGCAGCTCGCCGCCGAGTTCGTTGGCGACGCACCGGAGATCACGCACGGCGCGGCCAGCCCGCTGGATGAGCGCCTGCGCCGCTGGCACGCCGATGCCATCGGCTACAAGATCCGCTACGTGCCCTCGACCCTGCCGGACCTGCTCAAGACCGAGGCGGTCATTCAGTACGAGTATGAGGGATTCGGTGACCGCATCACCGACATGCAGCGGGACGAGGCCGAAGCCCGCCTCGCCTACAGCCGCAAGCCGGAAACCGATATCGAGTCGGTCAGCTCCTTCCAGTCGATATCGGCTTTTGCCAACGGCGAAGGCATCTGGAGCGACCTACCCAAGGAGGCCCGCCGCGAGCAGCTGGAGCAAATCGCTCACTTGGCCGACGAGCTCTATCCAACCTTTCGCTGGTTCCTTTATGACGGCTTGCGCAATTTCTCCGCCCCCTTCACGGTCTTCGGGCCGAAACGCGCGGCGCTTTACCTCGGCGGCATGTACTTCGTCTTCACGGCGACGGAGCAGGTGCGCGTGCTCAGCCGCTATTTCGATCAGCTGATCCGCGACGCGCGCTATCAGCCGACGGATATCGTCGGCTATGCCGAGCAGCTTCTCAACGAGACCTAGGCGCTAAGCAGACATGAGCGAGAGCGCCCACGGCGACCTCATCCGCTTCCAAGGCGGCTTTGCCGACCTGCTTGGCTACGAGCTGACGGACTGGCGAGAGGATTATGCCGAGATCACGTTGGAGGTGCAGCGCAAGCACCTCAATCGCAGCGGCGTGCTGCACGGCGGCGTGGTCACGACCCTGATCGACACGGCCTGCGGCTACGCCGGCAACTACTGCGTTGTTCCCGGCAACGTGCGACGGTCCCTAACCCTGTCGCTGACCACTCAGTTCATTGCCGCAGCCCGCGAGGGCGCCCTGCTCAGCGCAAAAGGCCGGCGCATTGGCGGCGGGCGCAGCGTCTTCTTCGCCGACTGCGAGTTGCGCGATCAGGAGGGTGTGCTGATCGGCAGGGGCGAGGGAACCTTCAAGTACCGTCGTGGCAGCGAGTCGCCGGAGGGCCATCCGCCGGGCGGTCACGGCGACTAGGACATTGCCTGGATGGCAGCCGGGACGCTACATCCAGCGGCCAACGATCAATCGAGGAGGGCAGAGGTGAGCAAGGTTGCGTGGATCGGGCTTGGCGTCATGGGCTACCCCATGGCCGGCCACATTCAACAGAAGGGCGGGCACGATCTTGTGGTCTACAACCGCACGGCCGCCAAGGCAGAGACTTGGTGCCACGACTATTCAGGCAGCACCGCCCCGACGCCCCGTGCCGCGGCCGCCGGTGCCGACTTCGTCTTCTGCTGCGTCGGCAACGACGATGATCTACGCGCCGTCACCATCGGTGAGGAAGGCGCCTTCCACGACATGGCGGCCGGGTCCATCTTCATCGACAACACCACCGCCTCGGCCGAGGTCGCCCGGGAGCTTTATGCCGCGGCCAAGGAGCGTGGCTTGCACTTCCTCGACGCACCCGTGTCCGGCGGCCAGTCCGGCGCCGAAGCCGGCAGCCTAACGGTCATGGTCGGCGGCGATGAAGCCCCCTACGCGAAGGCCGAGCCGGTTATGCAGTGCTTCGCCCAGGCGGTGAAGCGGATGGGTGATGCCGGCGCCGGGCAGCTGACCAAGATGGTCAACCAGATCTGCATCACCGGCCTCATCCAGTCGCTGTCCGAGGGCTTACACTTTGCCGGCAAGGCGGGCCTCGACATTCCCTCCGTCATGGAGGTGATCACCAAGGGTGCCGCGCGGTCTTGGCAGATGGAGAATCGCTGGGAAACCATGGTGGCCGGCAAGTTCGACTACGGCTTCGCCATCGAGTGGATGCGCAAGGACCTCTCGATCTGCCTCGACGAAGCCCGCAGCAACGGCGCGCAGCTTCCCGTGACGGCCCTTGTCGATCAGTTCTATGCAGAGCTGATGAGCATGGGCGGGCGCCGCTGGGACACCTCGAGCTTGATCGCCCGGCTCAACCGGCCGGACTGATCGGCAGGCGCCCTACTCGTCGACCAAGCCCTCTTCCAAGCGTTGGATGGCGTCTTCGTCCATCCAGCGGCGGACGAACTCGGGTACGTCGTCCTCGTTGAAGGACTGCACCTCGTCCCAATTGTGCAAGAAGCCGGCGATGTGGGCGATGTCGTCGCCGCTGAGATCGATCTGGTAGCCCAGCTCCATCTCCTGCAGCACGATCATCGCCGTGGCGCCACGCCACATGCCGGCGACGAACTCCAGCGGGTCGACGTAGGTCTGGTAGGGGTCCGGGTCGAGGCCCGGGCCGACCTGGCCGCCCACCCCGTTCAGAGAATGGCAGACCACGCAGCCCTTGCTGACGAAGAGGTGCCGGCCGCGCTTGGCGTCGGGAATGGTCAGGAGATAGGGCGGCGTCTCCGCTTGGCCGGTGATACGAGGCACGACGTCTTCGCTCGGGTCACCGTCATCTGTCTGCGCCTCGACAGGCATGGCGAAAAGACCGCTTGCCATGCCAAGTCCAGCGAGAAAACCCGTTGCCAAAGTCCATGTCCGGAAGACGCTGGGGCGGCCCGTTGTACGCTTTGTCATGAATTCCTTTCCCGTCACGATTCGTGAGTGGCGCCGTCCGACCAGTACCCGGCAAACACTAATCGACCATCAAGACGCCGACCTCCGCGCGCCGCAGCACCGCCGGTGTCGCCCCGCGATAGAACAGCCGGTCCAGGCTGCTTCGGGTATAGCCCCCCATGGCCAACAGGCCGGCGCCGAGCTCTTCCATGGCCGCCAACAGCACATCTCCAGCAGAGCGTCCGTTGGTGTCGAGGACCTTGGCGCGTGATTGGATTCCGTGCCAAGCCAAATATTCCACGGCGTCGCCCTCGCTCGGATCCGGCACGCCATCCTCCACGACGTTCAGAACCGTCACGCTCTCCGCCCGTTGCAGAAAATCCAGCGAAAAGGCGAGCGCTCTCGAGGCTTCCGCAGTGCCGTTCCAGGCGACGGCAGCACCACCGCCCACAGCGAGCGAGGCATGGCGTGGCGCGATAAGAACCGGTCGGCCGCTTTCGCGGATCAGGCTCTGGAGCAACGGCGATATCGAGGAGCCGCTGTCCGCGGGCGGTGTCCCGGCGACGACGAGGTCGTGGACGCGGGCGCGTCGAGCGGCGTACTCATGCAGTTCACCCAAGCGTTCGACGAAGCGCGTCGAGAAGCCCACGTTGCCGCCCGGTCGCGTGCTTTGCGACACCGAGAAGCGCGCCGCCATGGCCTTGAACAACGCGTTCGCTCGTTGCTGCCGCTTCTCACTTTGCGCTTCGATGATATCGAACAATTCGGCCGCGCCGAGCCCCGGCAGCCACTCTGCAATTTGGTTGCCCGAGGGCGGCGGCTGAGACTCGATGCAAAGCACCTCGACATGGGCATTGAAGGCCCTGCCGACGTTGAACGCCGTCTCCAGCACAATCTCGTCCTGGGAGCCCGTTTCATCGGGGTCATATTGGCCGCTGATCGGCGCCAAGATGGTTCTAATCGACACAGCCGTGAAACGACCATCGCTTGCTGTAGGTCCGAGCCGGCGTCGGCAACCTCAGGTCACCGTCGCCTGATCACAATTAGTCAGCCGCGCGTGGGGGCAACGCCTTGAGCTAAATCAACGGCAAGGCGGGCCTCTCGAACGGATAGTGTCACCGCAGGGCGCCGGCTAGGCATGTCGCGGATCCGAGCGCCTCAGGAAGGGTCTTTACCCAGGTGTCCGTCGACAGCCAGATCGAGACGCTGAGCGCCACAGCCGCCGGCCGCTACCGGCTGCGCGTCTTCGCCATTCTCGACCGCGGCGACCGGGCGGCAGCGCTCTTGGTCGAGCTGCGGCGCCTCGACGGTATGGCCAGCGCTTCGGCCAACCCCCGCACCGGCACGCTGCTGCTCCAGACCCACAGCGCTCTCGGCCTCGACGAGTTGCTGGCCTGCATTCGGCGGCACCTCGAACTTCCGGAAGAAGACAGCGCCG
Source organism: Rhodospirillales bacterium (assembly GCA_965247175.1). GTDB lineage: Bacteria > Pseudomonadota > Alphaproteobacteria > Kiloniellales > DSM-21159 > JANQMX01. The sequence goes on along the minus strand of OZ252006.1, from coordinate 4,313,972 downwards.
AGTCCCGACCCAAGGCACGGCAAACCACAGCCGAGCCACAGGCACAAACAGTTCCGCAGGCGGGACTGCAAGAGGCTGACGACACCCCTTGGCACGCCATGAGCCCAGAGGAAGTGCTGGCCCATTTCAGCGTCGCGGCGGCGCAAGGCTTGTCGGCGGCCGAGGCGGAGGCCCGACTCCTGCGCTACGGGCCCAACCTCTTGCCTCAGCGCAAGGGGCGCACCTCCCTGGAGATGCTGCGCGAGCAGGTGGCGAGCCTGCCGGTCGGAATCCTGGTCGCCTCCGCCGTGGTCTCGGCAGCGACCGGCGGCTTGATCGACGCTGCCGCCACCTTGGTCGTGGTCGCCGCCAACGCTGCGATCGGTTACGTCACGGAAGCGCGCGCCGAGCGGACCATTGCCAGCCTGATGCGGGAAGGCCCGCAAGAGACGCTCACCCGGCGCGCGGGCGAGGACCAACTGCTGCCCAGCGCGCATCTTGTCCCCGGCGACATTTACGTGCTGCAGCCGGGCTTCTATGTGCCGACCGACGCGCGTCTGCTGGAGGCACGCAATCTCAGCGTCGACGAATCGGCCCTGACCGGAGAGAGCATCCCCGTCGGCAAGGAGCCGCTGGCGCTGCTCGAACCCGAGACCCCGCTCGGCGGCCGCAGCAACATGCTGCACGCCGGCACGCTGGTGACCAGCGGCAAGGGCATCGTGGTCGCCACCGCGACCGGCACCGCCAGCGTGCTGGCTCAAGTGCAGCGTTTGTCGATGGACACGGCGCGGCCGCCGACGCCGATCGAGCAGGATCTCGATCAGCTCGGCCGCAAGCTGGCTTTCGGCAGCCTGGCCGCCTGCGGCCTCTTCATGGGGATCGGACTGCTGCGCGGCTATCCCGCCCTACCGATGCTGAAGGATGCGCTAGCCTTGGCGGTCGCGGCGGTGCCAGAGGGCCTGCCCACTGTCGCCACCACGACCTTGGCCCTGGGCCTCAAGCGCCTGAGCTATCGCGGCGTGCTGGTACGCGAGCTCAACGCCGTCGAGTCTCTTGGCGCGATCGAGACCCTCTGCCTCGACAAGACCGGGACCCTGACCGAGAACCGCATGCGCATCGTCGCCTATGCGACCGCCGGCTGCGTCGAGGGGCCCATGGAACTGGAGGGCGCGCCGTCGGAAACGCAAGACGGTGCCGACCTGCAGGCGCTGCTCAAGGTGGCCGTGCTCTGCAACGACGCGGAGATCGTCATGGTCGATGGTCGCCAAGAAGTCGACGGCTCCTCGGCGACCGAGCGGGCGCTACAGGACTTCGCCATTGCGCAAGGCCTGGACGGCGCCGGACTGCGCACCTCCTTGCCACGGGTCCATACGTTCGAGCGGCATGAGACCCGGCGCTACATGGCGACCTTCCACCGCGAGCCAGACCGCGACAAGCCGCTGATCGCCGTCAAAGGCAGCCCGGACGAGCTGCTGCAATTGTGCGACCGACGGCAGATCGACGGTCAGATTCAGCCGCTCAGCGAGCAAGACAAGGAAGCCATTCTGGCGCTCAACGACCATCTGGCCGCCCGCCCGGCGCGCGTCCTGGGCTTCGCGCAAGGCATCGGTGCGCCGCGTGAGGACGGCCAGCTGCCGGGTCTGGTCTGGCTTGGCCTGACCGGCCTGCGAGACCCTCTGCGACCGAGCGCCAAGCCGCTGATCAAGGCCCTGCATCGGGCGGGCATCCGCACGGTGATGATCACCGGCGACCAGGGCGCCACCGCCTATGGCCTGGCGCGCGAACTGGATCTTGCCGAGGGCGCGCCCATCGAGCTGCTCGACTCGGCCGATATCGGCCGCCTGCCCCAGGAAGCCCTGCAAGGCCTGGCCCGCCGCGCCCAGGTCTTCGCGCGGGTCACGCCCGACCAGAAGCTCGCCATCGTCCAGGCCCTTCAGGCCGATGGCTCGGTGGTCGCGATGACAGGAGACGGCATCAACGACGGTCCGGCGCTCAAGGCCGCCAACGTGGCCATCGCCATGGGCGAGGAAGGCACCAACCTGGCGCGCGACGTGGCCAACGTGGTCATCGAACGTGACGACCTGGAAAGCCTGGTCGGCGCCATCGGCCAGGGGCGCGACATCTACGAAAACATGCATCGCTCCCTGAAGTTCCTGATCTCGACGAACGTCAGCGAGATTCTCGTCGGCCTGGTCGAGGCGCTGCACGGCCCCGACGAGATCGAAACACCCATGGAGCTGCTCTGGCTCAACCTGGTGACCGACGTGCTGCCCGGGCTCGGCCTCTCGCTGGCGCCGCCCAGCCGCAGCACCATGGAGGGCCCAGGCCACTCCTCCAGCGAAGGCGTCATCGGCCGCAAGGACCTGCGCGAGATGGGCACCGACGCCAGCCTCATCGCTCTGGCGTCCCTGATCGCGCACTTCTACGGCTTGCGGCGCCACGGCCCCGGGCCAACCACACGGGCCATGACCTTCGTCAGCCTGGCGCTTGGCCAGCTGCTCTATGCCCTGACCTGCCAGAAACCGCAAAGGGACAAGCCGTTCCTCTCCGTGCTGTTCGCCAACCGCAATCTCGACATGGCGCTGGCCGGCGCGCTGGCGCTGCAGGTTCTGCCCTTCGCCTTCGGCCGGCTCGGTCGCGTCCTCGGCCTCGGCCCCATGCCGCGACGGGATCTTGCCGTTTCCCTACTGGCCGCCGCCGCTCCTTTCTTCATCACCGAAGTGCGCCACAGCCTCGCCGACCATAGCCGGCGCAAGGAAGAGCAGACCCCATGAAAGACTTCGCCCTTAGCTCCGAATCGGTAACGGCCGGTCACCCGGACAAGCTCTGCGATCGCATCAGCGACGCCGTGGTCGATGCCTTTCTCGCCTCCGAGGTGCCACAGCCTTTCGTCAATGCGGAATGCGCCATCGCCGGGGGCATCGTCTTTCTCGCCGCCCAGTTCCGCGACGAGCCGCCGCTCGATCTCGGCAACCTGGCGCGCCGTGTCATCCGTTCAGCCGGTTACATCCGCGGCAGCTTTCAGATCGACAACTGCACCGTCATGACCTCGCTGTCGCAGCTTCCCGAGGTCGATGCGCGCTGGCTGGAGCTCGACAGCTTGACCGACGATGCGCTGGACACGCTGAGTGCTGGCCATCAGGTGACCGTCTTCGGCTATGCCTGCCGGCAGACGCCGCCCCTCATGCCCCTGCCGATCATGCTGGCCCATGGCCTGGCCCGCCGGCTCGACGAAGCGCGGGAGAGCGGGACACTGGACTATCTCTCGCCCGACGGCCAGAGCCAGGTCCTCGTCGGCTACCGCGACAGGCAACCTTGCCGTATCGACGCCGTCACCGTGACGACCGGGCTCTGGCCCGACCGCCTGCCGAACCATCGGCGGTTGGAAGAGGACATTCGCGAGGCCGTCATCGCGCCGCTGTTTGAGGACGCTCCCCTGCAGCCGGACGAAGAGACGACCGTCCTGGTCAATCCTCGCGAAGGCCAAGGCGAAGGCGGACCGGGCAGCCATGCCGGGCTGACCGGCCGCAAGCTGGGCATCGATGGCTATGGCGGCTTCGTGCGGCAAAGCGGGGCCGCGCTCTGCGGCAAGGGCCCGTCGCGCATCGACCGCACGGCCAGCTATGCCGCCCGCTGGGCCGCCAAGACCGTGGTGGCCGCCGGCCTCGCCCAGGAATGCGAAGTGCAGCTCAGCTACGCCATTGGCCGCAGCGCGCCGATCAGCTTGGAGGTGGATAGCTTCGGAAGCGGCCAAGTCGAGGACACCCGCATCGCCGAGGCCCTGCGTGAGGTTTTCGATTTCAGGGTCGGCGCCATTGCCCGCGACCTCGGCCTCTGGGGGCTCTCCAGCCGCCACGGTGGCCACTTCTTCGAACGGCTGGCCTACTATGGGCAGTTCGGCCGCGAAGAGCTTGAGGCGCCCTGGGAAGGAACCGAGAAAGCAGCGGCACTCAAAGAGGCAGCGGGCTAGCGACGCCCGGCCAGGAGATCGATCGACTGCAGCAGCAAGGTCATGGCCGGACCGACGATCTGTCCGCGCGCAAGCTGCAGAACGGCGAGCCCGAGGATGAGCGTTCCCAGGGCCGAGCGCAGGTCGAATTGGCCATTGGACAGCTCGCGCAAGCGAAGATCGGCGTAGGTCAGCCCCTCCTCGGCGATCAAACCCACGGGCTTGGGCTCTGGAGCCTCCGCCAACTCGAAAAGCCCTTGAGAGGCCGCATCCTCGGCAATCCGCGAAAAGTCACCGTCATGCTCGACGATCAGGCTGCCGGTTACCAGCCGGCCGACGCAGGCGATCACGCCGGGCAGCCTCGCCATCGCCTCGGTCAGGAGCGAAAGCTCTTCCGGGCTCAGCGCCGTGCCTCTCGGACGCAGCCGCACCCGGCCCGGGAGCTGGTGGACGAGATAGAGCGCTTGCGCCATGGACTTGCCCCTAGGCCTGACCGCCGTTCCCGCGGCTTCCACTGCCGTTGGCCGGCCTGCCTGCGTCACCGCCGGATGTGCCTTTGGGCTGCCCCTCACCCTCAGCCAGCTCGTGCTGCACTTCGGCCAGGGCGTCTTCGGCGGTCTCGTAGACCTCCATGCCAGCCCGCTGGACTTCGCGGTAGCCGACGACCGAGGCCTTGATCGCAGCCTTCACCGCCGGTCTTGCCGCCCGCGCCACCGCAGCGGCCACGCCGGGCACGACCATCAGCGCGCCGACAGCGATCACCGCGCCGATCACCAGCTTTCTGTCCATTTCGCCCTCTTAGAACGCCTTGCGAATCCTGAGCGCAGCCCTTTGCCCGACGCTCACCCGGGCAGCTGCGCTTTTCCTTAACATGGCGATTACCATCGCCTAACCATTGCGATGCTATTGCCCTCCCACGCGCGGGGAAAAGACATGGATCAATGAAGCCCGTCAGCATCACGCTCTTCGAAGGCCCCAACGTCCATGCCAAGCGGCCGCTGCTTCGCCTCCGCTTCGAGCCATCGAGTCTGCCGACCTTAAACACGGAGAGCCTGGCTCAGCGCATCGACGAACGCCTGCCTGAGGGATCGGATTGGCAAGAGGTGCGCGCGGCTGTTCGACAGTCACTGTCCAACACAGGCGATGTCTCTGCCGCCTACGTCCTCGCCGCTCTTGTCGGAGCGTTGCAGTTCGAGCCCTTCGGCCGGGTTTTCCCGACGCGGGTCGAAAGCAATCGCCGCTTGGGAACGATCGATATTCTGATCGCCTTCTTCGACCCCGACGTCGCGCAAGAGGCCGTGCGTTTGGCGCTGCCTGCAACCCGACTGCTCTTCGCCGCATGGGAAAGCAAGCGACTTGTCGAAGTGCGTGCGTCCTTGGCCGAGGCACTCACCGAGTCCCGGCGGCGCTGCAAGGCCATGGCCTACACCGAGAACACGATCGTTCTGCTGGAGGCGGCGCGCGAACGCGGCGTGCCCATCAGGAAACTGGTGCGCGGTCAGCGCTTCGCCTTGCTCGGCCATGGCAAACGCCGCATGCGGGTTGCGCAGAGCGCCAGCGACTTGACCAGCGCCTTTGCCAGCAACACGTCGAACGACAAGGCGCTGACGTCTCGCGTCTTGCGCCGCGTCGGCATTCCGGTGCCCCGGCAGCGCTTGATCGAGCGCGAGGGCGACGTCGCAGCGGCCATCGCGGAGATCGGCTTCCCTCTCGTGGTGAAGGGCCAGACCGGGTCGAAGGGCAGCAGCGTGACAGCCAACATCCACACGGCCGAAGACGCGACTCGGGCCCTTACCAAGGCCCGACGCTTCGCCGGAAAGCAGGTGATCGAAGAGCATATCGAAGGGACCGACTATCGGCTGCTGGTGGTCGACGGCAAGATGAACGCCGCTGCACGACGTCGGGCCGCTCACGTGGTCGGCGACGGCAAGCGCAGCGTCGCCGAGCTGGTCGCCATGGAGAACAGACGCCGCCATGAGCGAAGTGGCTACGGTCGCTGGCTGATCCCGCTCAACCTCGATGCCGACACGTTGGCCATGCTGTCTCGCGAAGGTCTAACGCCGGACAGTGTGCCTGAGATGGGGCAAGAGGTCCGCCTGCGCAGCACCGGAAACGTCTCCCAGGGCGGCACGCCGGAGGACGTCACCGAAGAGGTGCATCCGGAAACGGTGGCTTTGGCCGAGCGCGCTGCCCGCACGATCGGACTCGACATAGCCGGCGTCGACGTTCTGACTCGCGACATCGCCCGCCCCTTGTCGGAAACAGGCGGCGTCATTCTGGAGATCAACCACCACCCGAACCTGCGGCCGCACTACGCCTGCGAGACGCCGCGCGACGTCGCCGGCGCCATCGTCGATTATCTGATGCCGGCACCCGAGCGCGGGCAGATTCCCATCGCCGCCGTCACAGGCACCAACGGCAAGACGACCACCTGCCGCATGCTGAGCCGCGCCTTCACCGAAGCCGGCTACTGCACGGCGCTCACCACCACCTCGGGCGCCTATGTCGGCAAGGAGCTGGTGCTAAAGGGGGACTTCGCCAACTCGGTCGGCGCGCGCTCGGTGCTGCAAGACCCCCGCGTCGAAGCGGCGGTGCTGGAGACCTCGCGCGGCGGCATCATCAAGCGAGGCATCGGCTGGGACGCCTGCGACGTCGCCATGGTCACCAACATCAGCGCCGACCATATCGGCCAAGACAACGTCGAGAGCGTCGAGGAGCTGGCAGAGATCAAGGGCTTGCTCGTCGAGCTGGCACGCGGCGCCGTCGTCCTCAATGCAGACAACGCCTACTGCCGTGCCATGGCAGCGCGCGCCTCGGCCCCGATCTGGTGGGTCACGACCGAGCCGGCGAACGCCCTTGTCGAGTCGCACTTGGCAGAGGGTGGCCGGGCTGTGCTGCTTGAGGGCGAGGGTCCGGAAGCCCGGCTCGTCCATTGCGCCGGCGAGCAACGGCAGGAGATCCTGCGCGTCGGCGATATCCCGGCAGCCCTTGACGGCAGCGCGCGCCATAATGTCGAGAACGCCATGATGGCCGCTGCTACCGCGCTTGCGATGGCGCTCCCGCTCGACGCGCTGCGCCGTGCCCTATCGGGCTTCTCGCTGAGCTTCGAAGATTCGCCCGGCCGGCTCAATATCCGCGATGTGGACGGCGCCCGCATCGTCCTCGACTACGCGCACAACGTGGACGGCATGGTCAAGATCCGCGACGTCGTCGCAGGCATGCCTGCTGCAGGCCGGCGGATCTGCTTTCTGGTGACGCCCACCCGGCAGCGCGAGGAAGCCATTGCGCAACTTGCCGCAACGGTCGCGCCCTCCTTCGATCGCTTCATCGTTTCTTCTTCTCCGCGCCCGGGGATAGCGCGCACGACCGACGAAGTCGCACATGGGCTTCGCGAGGGACTGGTCGGGGCCGGCATCGCGCCTGAGGCGATTACCGTCGAACCCGACGAAGGCAAGGCCATGGAAATCGCCTTCCAGCAGGTCCGGCCAGGGGACCTGCTGCTGGTCTTGCCTGATAGGAGATTCGAAGCGGCCTGGCGGAAGATACAGGTACTGCGCCTGACCGAGGTCGCAGGTGCCGAGGCGGCCGCGCCATGAAGCGCCACAGCCTCTCGGTCTTCATCGGGCCGAACCTGCACAGCCGCAGGCCGCTGGTGCGGCTGGAGATTGCGGAGGAAGGAACACCACCACTGCGGCCGACTGAGCTTTCGTCCCGTCTGGAGCGGATCTGGCCCAAGGGCGAACGCTGGGCCGCCATGGCTTCCCTGCTGACCGACTTGGCCGAGGCTGAAGACGAGTTGGACGGCGTGGCTGCGATCGGCCTCGTGGCGCACTTCACGCAAGGCATGGCACTCAACCCGGACCTGAAGCACTGGCGCGAGCCAGCGTCCGAGGCCGGACGCACTCTTGTGTTCGTCGAGGCAGAATGGCCACGGCCCGCACGTCTCTCGGCGCTCTTCGCCTGCGAGGCCATGCGGCTGCTGTTCGATGCAGAGCAGCCCGAGGATGCGGAACAGACCAGGACGGAGCTGGCGCGCCTCTGGCGGCGCTTCGCAAAGGAACGGCAGGGCCGCGAGTTCAACAACATCACGACGCTCCTGACCGAATGCGCGCGCAAGCGCGGCGTGCCGGTCAGCCCTTACTTTCCCGACAGCCCCATGGCCGTGCTCGGCCAAGGTTGCCACCGTCGCCGCATGGTCGAGTGCTTCGGCGATTCGACCAGCCTGATCGCCAACCTGATCGCCCGGGACAAAACCTTCACCGCTGGCTTGCTGGCGTCGGTCGGGGTGCCAGTGCCCAAGCAGCACCAAGTGCTGAGCCAAGCCGACCTGGACCGCGCCATAGAGGACATCGGTTTCCCCTTGGTCATCAAGGGGCGCACTGGCAGCAAGGGCGACAGCGTCACTGCCAACATTCGTTCGCCCGAAGAGATTCCGCCGGCGGTCGAGAAAGCCAAGCAGGCGGGCCAGGAGATCCTGGTCGAGAACCACGTGGCCGGCGAGGACTTCCGCCTGACGGTGATCGACGGCACGCTGATCGCGGCCGCCCGTCGCGTCCCGGCCCACGTGATCGGTGATGGACGGCAGAGCGTTGCGGAGCTGATCGCGGCAGAGAACGAACGGCGCGCAAACTGGGACAGCCCCTACGCCGCCTGGGTCCAAAGACTGGTCCTTGACGAAGATATGCAGGCGATGCTCGCCCGCCAGGGCCTGACACCGGAGAGCATGCCCGAATCGGGCCAGCGGATTGCCTTGCGGGCCGCCGGCAACTTCTCGCTCGGGGGCACGGCGGAGGACGTCACCGACCAGGTGCATCCCAGCGTGGTCGAGGTCATTGAGCGAGCAGCCCGCTGCCTCGGCCTCGACATGGCTGGCGTGGACCTGCTCAGCCCGGACATCACAGCAGACATCAGGAGCGTCGCCTGCGCGGTCAATGAGGTGAACAACTTCCCTTCGCCCCGCGCCCACTACATCACGCCGACACCGCCGCGCGACGTGGCCGGAGCCATCATCGATCATCTCTTCCCGGCGCCGCAGCGCGGCCGCATTCCCTTGATCGCCTTGATGAGCGAAGCGGCGCCCGAGATCGCGCGGAACCTGCGCAGCCTCTTGGCAGCCTGCGGCGTCGCTGCCGGCAGCGCCACCCAGGACGGCCTGCATCTGGGCGATGAGCGGCTTACGGCCGCCAAGGACCTCGGCGCGCGCGACACAGCCGTTATCCTGCAGGACCCGGCGGTCGAGGCCGCCGTGCTGCAAGTCGAACCGACGCAAGCCCGAAAGGAGGGCCTGGCGTGGGATACCTGCGACGTCGCCGTCATCGACAGCACGATGGCAGATGACGATGTAGCCGGTCTCGTCGTCTCATTAACCAGTACAGCCTTGGTGCTGGATGCCACCGCGCCGGCGCGGGCCGACATCGCCCGGCGCCATCCAGAGCTACGCGTCCTCTGGGTTGGACAGGGCGAGCCTTTAGCCGACGTGCAGGGCGACTGGCTGTTCTACACGCCCGAAACTCCCCGCGCGTTTTTGCGTCCGCAGGGCCACGCGCTGTCACAGGCCGTTGTTTTCGAATTGTCCTCAAGCGACTCCACTGCATCGATGGCTAACTTGCTGGCGTTGGCAGCGGCGCTCTCGCTCGGCATGGAGCCGGCGGCGCTGCAGTCGGCCTTGAGTGGTCGCGCGACCGTCACCGCGGCCTAGACGTTTTGCGATCCATTGGCTGCCGCAATTTGCGACTAAATGGTGCGTGACAGAACAGCCCGAGTGCTTGCAGGATATCCCCCGAGGGTCGTGGGCTTCTTGGGGACCGGGAGGTTAGGACGGTGAGTGAGATTGCATGGCAGGAGGCCTTGCGGCCGGAGCGGCTGCGCTCCATCCGGCAGATCATCGAGATGGTGCATCGCTCGACGCCGGAGCAGCGTGAAGTGCTGATCTCTCAGCTACGCGAGATGGAGATCGTCGCCGGCCAGCGTCAGGCCCAGCGCATCCGGGCTGCCGCGTCCGAGGAGTGGATGGGCTAACGCACCGCTTCGGCAGAAGAGATCGGGCCCGGCTCCGCGCAAGCGCAACCGGGCAAGCGATCATCTTGGACTACAGAGGCTTGCGGGCCACCGCGTGCAAGGCTGACGTTTCGACCTTGTCGATGTCGCCCTCGGCCACACGCCGCAGCAGTGCCTCTTTGACGAGAGCGCGCTTCTCCACAGCAAGTTGCTCGACTTCCCAGCGGTAGCCGGAGCCCATGATCAGGGTCCAGGCATCCTCCGGCCGCGCAAGTGACTGCCTGTCGTTGGCAATCTCGATCGCTGCCTCTTGGGCACCCGCCTTACGCAACAGAGCACGCAGGTTTTCGGGCTGGGTCAGCCTCTCCCAGGGGCGCACGGGCTCCGGCGCCTCGGGCCGTACGCGGCGCTGCTCCTCGGTAAAGAGCTTCGCCAAAGGTTGGAAAGCGTCTGGCCCCCAAACCGTGACCGCCAGCTGGCCGCCGGGGCGCACCAAACGCCAAAGAGCCCTGGCCTGTCTTTCCATATCCGGCACGAAGAAGATCGAGAAGACACTGACGACGGCGTCGAAGGTTCCCTCCTCATAGGCCAAGGTCGTCATGTCGGCCTGCTCGAAATGCGTGTTTTCGAAGCCCTGCGCGGCGGCTTTCACCCGCGCCACGGCCAACATCCCTTCGGCCACGTCGATGCCGATCACCTGACCGTCCAGACCGACCGCGGCGGCGGCCGGCAGGGCGGAGGCGCCGGTGCCGCAACCGACATCGAGCACCCAGGCCTTGGGCTTGAGCCTGATACGGGCGACCGCCCGTTGGCCGTGGCGCGCCCAGAAGCCGAGCGGCGCGGCATCGAAGCGGTCGGAGGCCGCATCGTAGGTGGCGGCCGCTTTCATCCGCAGGGGATTTTGCATCATGTTCATAACGTCGATTCCAGTTCTGAAGACCCAGCCACCGCCCAAGGCCGCGAGAGCCCTGGGGCGGTGGACTGGCTTGGCTTAGCCGGCGATGTCGGACGCCTTGGGCAGATCGTCCGCCGTGCCCCATTCGGCCCAGGAGCGGTCGTAGCTGCGGATCTGCGCGAAACCGAGCAGCCGCAGTGTGAAGTAGCTGTGCGCCGAGGCCTTGCCGTTCTGGCAGTGAACCGCGACGTTCTTGTCCGGGGTCACGCCGTGTGCGGCGAAGTGGGCCAGCAGCTCTTCGGCCGATTTCAGCGTGCCCTGCTCGGTCAGGTTCTGCTTCCAGGGAATGCTGCGTGCCCAGGGAATGTGGCCGGCCTTGTAGAGCTTGGTCGGCCGGACATCGATCACCACCGTGTTCGGGTCATCGCGACGCTCGAGCAGCCAGTCGGCGCTGGCCGAACGGCGCGGCACCAGATTGACGACGAAGCGCTTGGGCTCGACCGGCGATGCCGAGGTGCTGATCTCACGATCTTCCTTGAGCCACTTCGGGATACCGCCGTTGAGCAGCGCAACCTTGCGGTGACCGAAATGCTCCAGCATCCAGAAGAGGCGGGAGGCGTGGAAACCGCCCTTGTCGTCGTAGAGCACCACGAAGGTGTCCTTGTCGATGCCGAGCGCGCCGAGACGCTGGGCCATGTCCTCCGGCGAGCGGAGATGTCCGGCGATCGGCGCATTGGGGTCGATCACATCGTCGGCGCCGAGACGCACCGCACCCGGAATGTGCCCTTTGGCAAAGTCCGCTGCCGAACGGACGTCGATGATGCGAAGGTTCTCTTCGTCCAGCTGTTGGGCCAGCTGAGCCGTTTCGATCAAGAGGTGCGAGTTCGCGTAGTCCGACGCCAGGGCACCACTCGCCACGGCGAGAGAGAGCGCCACACCCGCCCCCCAGGCAGCGGCGGCTGAGCGCAATACAGTCAAAGGTCTTGGCATGGCTTTTCCTTGTGATGAAGAGACGGTGCCGGCGCCCGCTTGGAGCGGTCCGGCCGCCTCTCGGCATTGCCTGTGAATGAGTCTCTTCCGCCGCCGCGGCCTTGCCCTGCTGGAGAAGAAGGAATCACGAGCCCAGCGACGGTGAGGCACCCCATTTACCCCCGGCCCGCGGTGTAAGCCTGAAGATTTCCGACTTTTTTTATGAGGATTTCTTGGAGAGAAACCGCCGCGGCGGATAACGAGACCAGTCCTCTGCGCTAGCGCTTTGTGTCGGCCGAAAGCGGTGCCGGCTGCATGTCCTGCAACGATTATTCCGATAGCCACTCGGCGAGTTGCCGGAAGCTGGCGTTCCATCCCATGCCAACGCCCGAACGGCCGTCTTCCCGGACGATGCCTTCATGGCGAAGAGAGATCTGGGTGTAGCCATCGTCGTCTTGGAACTGGATGGTCACCTTCGAGTCCGACGTCGTCTCTTGCCGACCGTCGGGGTACTCGCGCCGGTATCGCCAGCTGAAGGCCAAACTCCGGCCAGGTTCAATTGTCAGGTACTCGCCCTCGAGACTCGCGCGGCAAATCTCGTTGTCTTCCATGACAAAGCGCCAACGGCCACCGACCCGAAGATCGATTTCCGCAGAGCTTACCGCGCCGGCTTTCAACCCGAACCATTTGACGATCTCCTCCGGCACGGTCCAGGCACGAAACACCCGCGCCGCAGAGCCTCGCAGTGTTCCCTCTACGATCACGGGCTCATCGCCGACCTCGCTGCGAAGAAAGTTCATGTCCGCTCTTCCTCGTTCAGATAGCGGGCCAGCGAGTCGAGTTGCCCTTCCCAGAACGTTCGATAGTGATCGAGCCAATCCACAGCGTCCTTCATGGGCGCTGCTTCCAAATGGCAGTAGCGCGTTCGCCCGCGCTTCTTGACGCTGACGAGGCCGGCATCCGAGAGCACGCGCACGTGCTTGGAAACAGCCGTCAGCGACATGTCGAAGGGTTCGGCCAAGTCGGACAGCGGAGTCTCTCCTTGGGATAGCCTGGCGACAATCGCGCGACGGGTCTCATCGCTCAGCGCAGAGAAAACGCGATTCAGATCGGGCATTGCTGGTTCGCATCCTTACTCAACTGACTGGTTGACTCTTTTCTCTACCTGGAATAATCAACCGATAAGTTGAGTATCAAATCCAACACGATCTGTGAAGAGGAAGACCCATGAAGCTATACGACGCCGTCACGCCCAATTCGCTGCGCGTTCGCGCCTTTCTGGCCGAGAAGGGTATCGAGGTCGAGCGACAGAAAGTCGACGTCCTGGGCGGCGGGACGCGGACACCAGAGTTCTTGGCCATTAACTCGCTCGGGGAGCTGCCCGTGCTCGAATGCGACGACGGCAACATTCTGACCGAGAGTGTCGCGATCTGCCGCTATTTCGAGGAACGCCAGGCCGCCCCTCGCCTGATGGGTGAGGATGCCTACGACCAAGCATGGGTCGAAATGTGGAATCGGCGCATGGAACAACAGATCTTTGGGCCGATCGGCAACGTCGGCCGTCACACCATCCCGTTCTTCGCCGACAAGTGCGAACAACTGCCGGCCTATGCCGACTCGCAGATGCGCCTGTTCGACAAGAACTGGGCGTGGCTCGACCGCCAGTTGTCGGACGGCAGGCCCTTCGTAACCGGCGACAAGCTCACGATCGCCGACATTACCGGCATGGCGGCACTTTTCGTGTGTCGTATGATGGAGAAGGCCCTGCCGGAGGACTTGCCCCATTCCAAGCGTTGGGCAGATGCGATGCTGGCCCGCGACAGCTTCGCCATCGGCACAACCAAGCTTGCCTGATCGAACGCGCCGATAGGCGCCCCTGGGCTTTGAGGGCTCTTCCAGGTTTCGCCGCCATGCACTAGCGTGCCGCCATGCTTGCAGCGAGCCTTGAAGACGCGGGCGGCGGAAAGTCGGGCCCAAGGCGCTTCAGATAGTGAGGTCCTGGTACGGACCCCTTTCTGCTGCCCTGGCGGTCCAGATGGCCACGACTGCCGCCGATGTCGCCGTGCCTGTCCTCGGACCGTTGATCACGGCCGAGGCAGGCGTTCCGGCATCCTACGTCGGCTATTATTCCTCGGCCGTGGCGGCCGGCGCTGTGGTGTTCTACCTCCTCGGCGCCGGCCTGACCCACCGAACCGGCCCAATCCGTTGCCTTCAGCTTGGTGCGGCGCTTTGCGCCGTCGCCTTGCTGATCGTCCTCTTCGGGAACTGGTGGCTGGTTCTGGCGGCAGGCCTCATGTTGGGCCTTGGCTTCGGCACGAACGCACCAGCCAGCGCGGCGCTGCTCCATGCAAGCGTTCCCGCGAAGCGACTGACCCTTGCCTTTGCCATCAAGCAGGCCGGCATGCCGGCTGGCGCCATCCTGGCTGGTCTGCTCTTGCCCGCCGTGGCCGCACTGTGGGGCTGGCAAGCCGCCCTGCTGTGCTTGGCCGTGCTTTGCGTCCTGTGCCTCACGGCCATCCAGCTCTTTCCCCGCGATCTGACCTCACAGATACCGAATGAAACGGAGAGCAGGAACCGGCCTTTGCTCGATCTGCGCGGTCTGCTGCCACTCGCGGGCCGGCAGGATATCCTCCGCCTGATGATCTTCGGAGCGCTTCTCGCTGTCGTCCAAGGCAGTGCCAACGCTTTCCTGGTTACCTACCTCGTCACCGGTCTGGGCTATTCCCTGGCTACCGCCGGTTCGCTCTATGCACTCTTTCAAGCCGTCGGCATTCCGGGGCGCATCACCTCTGGGTGGCTGGCCGACAGCGCCACCGGCCGCTTCGGCATGCTGGCGATTACGGCCGTCTCCGGTGCTGCAGCCATCGCGTTGCTCTCGCTTCTCCAGCCAACGAGCCCACTGCTGCTCGTGGCGCTCTGCGTCATGGTACTCGGCCTGGTGATCGGAAACTGGAACGGCATACTCATTGCCGAGGTCACCAGCCTTGCCCCAGACGGTCAGGTGCCGGAAGCCAACAGCGTCCTTTCGCTCGGCATCTTCGCCGGGTTCATTGTTGGGCCGGTCCTCTTCAGCCTCGTCGCCTCCTACGCCGGCGGCTTTGAAGCGGCATTTCAGCTGCTGGCGATCTCGGCCCTGCTTTCTCTCTTGCCGCTGGCGCCCTGGCGGCGATGATGGGCGAAGGACGGGACGGGATACGCTAAAGCCTGATAAGGCCGGCGCGCTCACCATCCCGGCCAAGGCGGGGAGAGCTGCACCATGGCCTTCGATTTCATCTTCATGCTGACGGCGCACGACCGCACCATCCCCGATGCCCGTAGGCGCCTGGAGGAGGTGCTGGCCGGCGGCGCGCGGCACATCGGCTTCAAGGACGTGGGCCTGCCGCCCGAAGAGCTGAAGCTCCTGGCCAGCGACATCCGCGATGCCGGCGGCCGCTCCTATCTCGAGGTCGTCAGCCTGGATGCGGAAAGTGAGCTTTCCTCCGCCAAGTCCGCGATCGCCCTGGAGGTCGACTGCCTCCTCGGCGGCACACGGGCCGAGGAGGTCGTCGAGATCCTGCGCGACCATCCCCTGCGCTACTACCCCTTCGCTGGCCACATCACCGGCCACCCCAGCGTGCTGGAAGGCCCCGTCGAAGACATCGTCGCCAGCGCCAAGGCGCTGACGGCTTTGGAAGGGGTGCACGGCCTCGACCTCTTGGCCTACCGCTTCGAGGGTGATGTGCCGGCCTTGATGGCAGCCGTCTGCGCCGCCGTCGACAAGCCCGTGATCATGGCCGGCAGCATCGACCGGCAAGAGCGAGTCAATGCCGTCGCCGCGGCCGGTGCCGCCGGCTTCACCGTCGGCACCGCAGCGCTCAGCGGCGACTTTCCCGCCGAGGGCGAAGGCCTGACGGCCCAAGTGCGCTCCATTCTTGCAATCACCCAGCATGCTGCGCGCTTCTCAACAGCGCCGCTGCGTATCGCCCTGGTCGCCCATAACGAGCGCAAAGCCCAGCTCAAAGCCTGGGTGGCACGCCACGCCCGCGCGCTGCAAGGGCATCGCCTGGTCTGCACAGGCGGCACCGGAGCGATGTTACGGGAAGCGCACCCGGAACTGACCATCCGTCGCCTGCACCGCGGCACCTGGGGCGGCGATCAGCAGCTTGGCTCCCTGATCGCCACGGGAGAGCTGGATGCCGTGGTTTTCTTCGCCGACCCGCAGGTGCACCACATTCAGGACGACGATTTCCGCGCCTTGATGCGCCTTGCCGTGCTGCATGACACGCCAATGGCCTGCAGCCCGGCCGCCGCCGACCTCTTCGTCGCCGCACAGCTCGAAGAACGGCGGGACTAGGCGCCGAAAAGCCGCGGCCAACGCCAAAATTCGCTGAAATCAGAGAGGAATGGTGCCCAGGGGAGGAATTGAACCACCGACACCATGATTTTCAGTCATGTGCTCTACCAACTGAGCTACCTGGGCAACGAGGGGAGGCTTATAAGGCCTGCCGGGCGGCCTGTCCAGCGGCAGAAGGGCGACGAAAGCGCACTCCTTCCGGCCAAGCCGAAAACCAATAGCACAAGAGCGTTAAGGAACCAGTACAACCTCGGCCATCAGCGGCGCCCCATCGCGCTGCAAGCTCAGCATGACGCGATCGCCGGGCCTTTTGAGCCCGAAGGCGGAGGAGACGTCGCTTGGCCGCCGCACCGGCCGCTTGCCCACCGCCAGGAGCAGGTCGCCCGCCTGGACTCCCGCCTTGCTCGCCGGGCTGTTCGGCCGCACCGCACGGATGCGCACCCCTGCCAGCGTGCTGCGGAGCGCGTCAGGCAAGCTCTCGACGATCAGTCCGCTGAAGACCCGCCTGACCCGGCCACCTTCCATCAGATCCTTGGCCACCCGCATCAGCAGCGGCGTGGACACGGCGAAGTTCACCCCGATGTCACCGTCAGACTGCAGGGTGAAGATGGCCGAGATCATGCCGACCAGCCGGCCCTCGCCGTCGACCAGCGCTCCGCCTGACGTGCCTGGATTGACGGCCGCGTCGGTCTGCACGAAGTCCTCGATGGGGTTGAAGCCGGTGCCGCTGCGATGCAGCGCCGAAACCACGCCGCAGGTGAGCGAGAGGTCCAGACCAAAGGCATTGCCGATGGCACAGACCTGGCTGCCGAGGGTCGGTTCCGCGCCGAGGGCGATGACCGGAAGATCCTCCTCGACCTTGAGGACGGCGACATCGGTCGCCGGATCGCCGCCGACCACCCGGGCCGACAGCACGCGACCGTCGGACAGGCGCACCCGCACGCCGGTCGCCCGTTCCACCACATGCAAAGCCGTCGCGATGTAGCCGCCCTCGGCGATGACCACACCGCTGCCCTCCGGCACGTCGTGGCCGCCTTGGTTTTGGCCGCTGCGGGCAAAGCCGGGCCAGTCAGGCAGCACGGAAACCACGCTGTCCAGCACCTCTGCCGGCATGGCCTGAGCGCGCGCTGCCCCGGCAAGAACTAGGAGACTCAAGAGCGCGCAGATGCCTGCAATGCGCAGAGGAACAACAGCGGCGCTCATTCCCGCCCCGCTAGTTCGTCATCCTCGGGTCCGCCGATCGAGCCCTCAGGTCGCTCCTCGGTCGGCACACGATAGCCGCCCTTGAGCCACCGCCCGAGGTCGACCTCCTGGCAACGCGCGGAGCAGAAAGGGCGATAGCGGCCAGCCTCGGGCTTGCCGCAAATCGGGCAAGCCGGCAGGGCGTTGGTCGACGGGCTTGGCAAGGAATCCCCCTTCTTTCAGTCGGTCATTGCATGGGAGAATGCGTGAGAGGCTAGGATAACAAAAGCTCCCAGGCCTCGTCATGGCGCACAGCGTCCGTTTCGATGGCAACGGCAAGGCCTCGGCGCGCTTCCAACCAGCGGCGCGCGGCGGCGGCCGGGCCTTGGTCGAGCGCCATCGCAACCCCGGGCGACACCAAAAAGCGCGGCCGGGCCGCCGGACCGCTTGCCTGCAACGCCCGAAGCGCGGCCATGGCGCAAGCCTCGGGCGTCAGCACCCCACCGCCGACCAGCGGGCCGGCGGTGGTCAGGAGCTCGTGCAGCGCCGGGCGGCTGCGCCGCCGGGTCATCTCCAGCAAACCCGAGGGCGACATGCGGAACACACGGGTCGGTTCCGGGTCGTCGGCCAGTGCCGCGAGCAGAACGTCGCGCACTGCGTCTCGGTCCTTCGGCGCCTTCAGCGCCAGGAAATCGACGACGATAAGGCCGGAGAGACTGCGCAGGCGCAGCTGCCGCGCGATCTCACGCGCCGCTTCCCGGTTGACCTCCAGAGCCCGCCGGCTGCCCCCGCCGCGCGTCGCGCCATGGCCGGCGCTGTTCACATCGATCGCCACCAGCGTCCGGGTCGGCTCGATCAGCAAGCTGCCGCCTCCCGGCAAAGCAACCTCCGGAGCCAGAAGATCGTCCAGTGCCTCTTCGATGTCGGCCGAGATCGCCGGCGCCGGCACGACCTCCATGGCGCTTTCGAGCTCCGTCGCTGCCGTCGAGAGCTGTCGCGCCGTCTCAGCGTCATCACAGAGCAAGGCTTCTAGGGGCCGGCGCAGCAGGAATGCGAGAAGCGGGTCCTCTCCCCGCGCGAGCGACCTTGGCACTTTGCCGCCATCGTCGGCGGGTGGTTCGGCGCTTCGCTTGACGCGCGCGCCCTTGCCGGGAGATGGCGCTCGGGTGACCCGCACGGCCAGGCTGGCGCCTTCGGGCGGCAGGCTGTCGGATTTGCCTTCCGCCTGCAGCAGGGCCGGCAGTCCCGTGCCCAAGTCGACGAAGGCTGCCTGCAGGCCAGAATCGCGCCCTGTCACGCGGGCAAGAAAGACATCGCCCAGACGAAGGCCGTCACTGCCCGGCTCGATCAGCACTTCCTGCAACTGCCCGTCAGCGTCGAGCAGGACACAGCGCCGCTCGGGACCGAGCACCGACAGAAGCGCGGTGACGCTCACATCGGGTATCCCAGGCCGCGCAGCAGACCCGCCGTCTCGGCCAGCGCCAGGCCTACTACGTTGGTGTAGGAGCCGTTGATCGAGGGAATGAAGGCCGCGGCCTGGCCTTGGATGGCGTAGCTGCCGGCCTTGCCCTGCCACTCGCCGGCGGCCAGATAGGCAGCGATCTCAGCTTCGCTCAGCCGCTTGAACTGCACGACGGTGGTCACGAGCCGCTCGGCCCGGCGCCCGTCGGGCGCGATGACGGCGATCCCGCCAAGCACCCGATGGCGCCGTCCGCTCAGGCCACGCAGATGCCGCCGAGCTTCTCTGGCGTCCTCTGCCTTGCCGAGAATGCGGCGTCCCATCGCCACCACCGTATCGGCCGCAAGGATGAAGGCACCCGGACGCAGCGCGGCAACGGCCTGCGCCTTCTCCCGCGCCAGACGCTGAGCATGAGCACGCGGCAGCTCTCCCTTGAGCGGCGTTTCATCGAGATCGGCAGGCAGGACCTCCGCAGGCTCCAACCCGATCTGACGCAACAGCGCGAGACGGCGCGGTGAGGCCGATGCCAAAACCAATGGTGCGGCCGAGAGTTGTTGGCCGCCTGTCGTGGAGGCGTCTTTCAGAAGGGTCATGAGGCGCTCGGACGGTGCGTCGCTAAAGTCCCAATGCGACACACGCGGGTTACTTGAAGCGGAAGGTGATGCGTCCCTTAGTCAGATCGTAGGGTGTCATTTCGACGTTAACCCGGTCACCAGCCAGCACACGTATGCGATGCCTGCGCATCTTGCCTGCCGTGTGAGCCAGCACTTCGTGCTCGTTATCGAGCTTTACTCGGAACATCGCGTTAGGCAACAGTTCGACGACAGTCCCCTGAAACTCGATGAGATCCTCTTTCGACATAGGGGTCAGGTCTCTGCGGCAGTCTCCAACCAGGTTTTGCGGCACCCGAGCGTGTCGCCCGGCCATTTTAGACAGCGCCGATGTGAAAAACGATAGCCCCTTAGAACACGGGCTTCAGGTCGAACGAGAAACGCTGGTGAATGCGCGTCTCCAGCTGATCGCGCACCTTTCGGTAGGCGTCGAGCCGGGCTTCCCGGCTGCCCTCGACCATGCTTGGGTCGAAGGTGTTCCAGAACTCGACCTCGCACGCCATGGTCCGGGTCAGCTCGACGGCCGAGTGCTGTGCCTCCGGCGAGAGCGACAGGATGAGATCGAAAGAGGTGTCCTCAAGATCGTCGAAGCTCTTGGAACGATGCTTGGAAATATCGATGCCGATCTCTTCCATCACAGCCACCGCGAAGCCGTCCACCTCGCTGGTTCGCACCCCGCAAGAATCAACGTAGATCCGGTGCCCGAGAAAGTGCTTCAGCAAACCCTCCGCCATCGGTGAGCGCACCGAATTCTGCGAACAGGCGAAAAGCACGGCGTCGGGCAGCGCATCCATCGCGCTGTCATCCGCGAATGTGCAGGACGCAAAGCAGGGTAAACAGGCGGCGCGCTGTATCCTCGTCGATATCGATCTGCCCGTTCAGGCGATCGCGCAGCACCGCAGCCCCTTCGTTGTGCAGCCCACGCCGGCCCATATCGATGGCCTCGATCTTCGAGGGACTGGCCGTCTTGATCGCAGAAAAGTAGCTCTCGCAGACGGTAAAGTAGTCCTTCACGATCCGGCGGAAGGGGTTCAGCACCACGCCCACCACGTGCATGGTCTGGCTGTCTTCTTCATCCCGGATATCGAAGATCAGCCGGTTCTCTTCGAGCCGCAGGTGCAGGCTGAAGGGTCCGTCCTCGGCAATCTCCGGGGCAAAGTGGTTCTCTTCCAAGAGGTCGTAGATCGCCACGGCGCGCTCATGCTCAACCTCGGCCGAGCGCCGCACCAGCGTCCTTTCATCCAGCGTGATCTTGACCAGCCGGCTTTCGGACATCGCCGCTAGCCTCGCGCCGGGCGGTTTGTGCGCAAGGAAACCGAGCGGGCGTGGGCGTGCAGACCCTCCGCTTCCGCCAAAGCGATGGTTGCCGGCGCAAGGGCGCTGAGCGCTTCTGCCGAACATCCCAATATCGACGAGCGCTTGAGAAAGTCGAAGACCGACAGGCCTGAGGAAAAGCGCGCCGAGCGCGCCGTCGGCAGCACGTGATTCGGACCGCCGAGATAGTCCCCGACGGCCTCCGGCGTATGCCGGCCCAGGAAGATGGCGCCGGCGTTGCTGAAGCTCTCCATCAGATGCTCCGGCTGTTCCACCGCCAGCTCCAGGTGCTCCGGCGCGATGCGGTCGATCAGTGCGCCGGCCTCTTGAAGACCGCGCAAGGTGACGACGGCGCCATGGTCGCGCCAAGCCGCCCCAGCGATCTCTCGGCGCGGCATGTCACTCAACGCTCGGTCCACGGCCTCACTAACTTGCGCAGCAAAGTCGGCAGAGTCGGTCAGCAGGATAGACTGCGCGGTGGGATCGTGCTCGGCCTGGCTCAGGAGGTCCGCGGCAATCCAGGCTGGGTCATTTTCCCCATCCGCCACTACCAGGATCTCGGACGGGCCTGCGATCATGTCGATGCCGACCGTGCCGAAGACCTGACGCTTGGCCTCAGCGACATAGGCATTGCCCGGGCCGACGATCTTGTCGACCGGCGCGACACTCTCAGTGCCATAGGCCAGAGCCGCCACCGCCTGCGCCCCGCCGACGCGATAGATTTCATCGATGCCGCAGACCTGTGCAGCGGCCAGGACCAGCGGATTGATCTCGCCGCCCGGCGTGGGCACGACAACCGCCAGGCGCTTGACGCCGGCAACCCGGGCTGGGATGGCATTCATCAGCAACGAGGAGGGATAGGCTGCCCGGCCGCCCGGCACGTAGAGACCGACCGCCGCGACCGGCGTCCAGCGGTGGCCGAGCAGCACGCCGGCATCATCCCGATAGCTCAGGTCTTGCGGTAGTTGCTTCTCGTGGTAGCTGCGGATCCGATCCGCCGCCAGGCGCAGCGCGGACAAGGTCGCTTCGTCGCAGGAAGCACCGGCTGCCTGGATCTCCTCCACGCCGATGCGCAGGCTGTCGCTTGTCAGGGACAAGCGGTCGAAGCGCTCTGTGTAGTCGAAGAGCGCCGCGTCACCGCGGGCCCGCACCTGAGCGATGATCTCGGAGACAGCGCTCGACACATCCACTTCCGCCTCACGACGTGCGGATAGGAACCGTGCGAAGGCCTCTTCGAAGCCGGGATCTGCTGTCGAGAGCTCAAGCGGCATCGGCAATCTCGCGGAAGCAATCGACCCAATGATTGAGCTCGTCGGCACGGGTTTTCAGGGCCGTGCGGTTGACGATGAGCCGTGAGGTCACCTTGGCGATCTCCTCTACCTCGACCAGGTCGTTGGCTTTGAGGGTCGCGCCGGTCGAGACCAGATCCACCATCCGTCGGCAGAGACCGAGGTTCGGTGCTAGCTCAATGGCGCCATTCAGCTTGATGCTCTCAGCCTGAACGCCGCGGGCTGCAAAGTGACGGCGGGTGATCTCCGGGTACTTGGTGGCCACGCGAATATGGCTCCAACGCGTCGGGTCGTCACTCTCCCGCAGACTGCGAGGCTCTGCGACCACCAAGCGACAATGGCCGATGCCGAGGTCCACGGGGGAGTAGACCTCCGGATAGTCGAATTCCATCAACACATCGTTGCCGGCGACCCCGAGATGGGCGGCGCCAAATGCCACGAAAGTCGCCACATCGAAGGAGCGGACCCGGATGATCTCGACAGTCGGATTCGCCGTCTCAAAGCGAAGCTGCCGGTTGTCCTTGTCGTTGAAGGCCGGTTCCGGCGCGAGACCGGCGCGCTCCAACAGTGGGTGCAGCTCCGACAGGATGCGGCCCTTGGGCACGGCCAAAACCAGACGTTGATTGGCCGCGAACGACGCGTTTTGCGGTATCGGATCGGGCACGCGAACCGTCTCTCCAAAGCAAGCCAAAAGGCGATAATAAGTTGGGCTGATGTAGACGGCGGGACCGCCGACGTCCAGGCCCGCTAGCGCCGACTGGCTAGACGGCTCAGTCCTCGTGCGTGGGCCTTGCCGGTGTAGGCCAGGGCTCACCCAGGTCCCGTAGGTGAACCTTGATGCTTGAGACCTCGAGCCGAAGCGCCTGCTCGTCGGCAAAGTGCAGGGTAATCCTGCGCGGCTCGGTGGCAATCGTCAGTAAGCTGAGGAGCTGGTTGCGGTCCGCGAGATTGATGCGGTTCGCGGTGACGGCACGCACCGATTCGAAGGTCAGCGCACTGTTGGTTCGGTAGAAGAAGGGGCGCGGTTCGCTCTCTTCGAACGCGGCATCACCCCCGTTTCCATTGCCGCCACTGGCATCGACCGTCTCCAACTGAGCGCTTTGTAGGGCATCGACCAGTTGGCCATCCTGCTCCCACATGAAACGGTTGAGCACCATGATGAAGCGCCGCTCACCGTGCCGATAGGTCACATCGCGCAGAGGCACCAGCGCATCCTGCAGGCAGGCTGCCAACACATCCATGTCGGCAACCGAGCGCGCGCGCAGCTTAAGCGGCTTGACGTCCGCCATCCACCGACCCCGTTGCAGACCACAGAGCGTCCTGCCGGCCGCGCACCCTAGGCCGGCACCCGTTCGATTTGCGCGCCGCAAGCGCCAAGCTTTTCCTCCAAACGCTCATAACCGCGATCAAGATGATAGACACGGTTGAGCTCGGTGCGCCCCTCCGCCGCGAGACCGGCAAGAACCAGCGAAACCGAGGCACGCAGATCGGTCGCCATGACCGGCGCGCCCGTTAGTGTCTCGCATCCGGTGACCTTTGCGCAAGCACCTTGCGTGGCGATCTGTGCGCCCATGCGCGTCAGTTCAGGAACATGCATAAAGCGGTTTTCGAAGATTCGCTCTTCGATGTTGGAGACGCCGTCGGCTGTGCTCATCAGGGCCATGAACTGGGCTTGCAGGTCCGTGGGGAAGCCGGGGAACTCGCTGGTCTCCATATCCGCGGCCGCAAGCCGGCCGTTGGCACGCTTGACCTGTAGGCCGCGATTGGTCGGCGTCACCTTGACGCCGCAGCGCTCGAGGGTCTCGATGACGAAGAGAAGGTCGCTCTCCCGGGCGTCGAGCAGCTCCAGCTCGCCGTCGGTGATTGCCGCCGCCATGGCATAGGTGCCGGCCTCGATGCGATCGGGGATGATGCGATGCTCCGCGCCGTGGAGCCGCGCCTTGCCGCGCACACGGATCGTCTCGCTGCCGGCCCCTTCGATGTCAGCACCCATGGCTTGCAGGCAATGGGCCAGGTCGACGATCTCAGGCTCCCGCGCCACGTTGACCAGCCGTGTCTCGCCCTGCGCCAAGCTTGCCGCCATCAAGAGGTTCTCAGTGGCACCGACGGAGATGGTGGGGAAGACGATCTCGGCGCCGCGCAAGCCGTTGGGCGCTGCGGCGTGCACATAGCCGTCGTTGAAGGAGACCTCGGCGCCAAGGCGCTCCAGGCCCATAAGATGAAGATCGATGGGCCGCGTGCCGATGGCGCAGCCGCCTGGCAACGACACCGTAGCCTTGCCTTCCCGTGCCAGCAGCGGGCCCAGGACGAGCACACTGGCGCGCATTTTGCGCACGATTTCGTAAGGCGCCGTCGTCGAGCGGATTCGTTCGGCCTGGAAATCGGCGCCGGCCGCCTCCTCTTCCACCGCGTGAACCGGCGTCACGGCCACGCCGTGCTGCTCCAAGAGGCTTCGCATGGAGGCGATATCGGCGAGCTTCGGCAGATTGCGCAGCCGCAGCGGCTCTTCGCTCAGCAGGCTCGCCGCCATGATCGGCAGGGCTGCATTCTTGGAGCCGCTGATCGTAATCTGGCCACGGAGCGGCTGACCGCCGCGAATCAACAATTTATCCATTCAATCGCTTTCGTCTGGTTGGGGAACGAGCGGGCGGGATTTCCGCCGGCGACCTTGCGCTAAACGTCCGCTTTCGGCGGCTTATCTCCACTCTCGTCCGCCTGCGTTTGGCGGTCGCGGCTCTGAAGCTTGCGTCGCTTCAAGTTCGCGCGCAGCGCAGCAGCCGAACGTTCTCGACGCTCGTCGCCGGCTGATGGAGAGTCATTGCTCTGCCGTGGCGGCGCTGTTTTGCTCAGCGAGGATTCGGTCACGGGCGCTCACTTTCATTGAAGTCTTGTTGCGCAGGGAATCAGGCAGGGTCAAGGCAGCTTGTGACCAAATGATAAGAGCGAAGGCGTTAACCAGCCACAAACCATAGCTTGGGAGAACGTTCGTAGCACTCGCCGGCAAGCCGCTTGCCATGCTATGCGGGCGGTGGCATGGTCCGCCATCTTTTCAGCAAAGGGCCGCGGTAGCTCAGGGGTAGAGCACACCCTTGGTAAGGGTGGGGTCGGTGGTTCAATTCCACTCCGCGGCACCAGCTTCCGATATCGAGATCCTAGAACTTGCCTCAGCTTGGCCCGACAGAGCGGCGCAAGGCCCAAGGGCTCACGCCCTCGGACCTCGCTGGCAACGTCGCTGAGAATGCAAACCAGGAACTGAAGAACTCAGCCTCCGGCGTTGGCGGATGCCCGCTCGTCGAAGACTTCCTGGGCCGCGCGCAGACCGTGGATCGTCGCGGGGAAGCCCGCATAGACCGACATCAGGATCATTATCTCGACAACCTCTTCCTCGGTCAGCCCGACGTTGAGGGCACCGTGGATGTGCACCTTCAACTCGGGGTTCGTATAGCCGATGGCGGCAAGCGCGGCGATGGTGGCAATCTGTCTCTGCTGATCGCTCAAGCCGTCACGGCAAAAGACATCGCCGTAGGGATACTCGATGATGTAGCGGGCTAGATCGGGGGATGTGCGGGACAGCGAGTCGACCACCGCCTGTCCCTGCCCTTGGGTAATCTCGTTCAACCGCTGCAGGCCGCGGTCGAAACGCTCACCTGGCTGGCAAAGCGGTTCCGCATCGGCGGCCGCGACCTCCTCCGCACCGGAAGCGAGAGGCCAAAGCAAGAAGCCGGCACAGAGGGCTGCAGCTGTCAGACGTGACAATGGTGTGTTTCGCATCAGAACCTCGCTATCGCTTTCTCTTCACTCGAGATGAGCGCGCCTGATCCGTTGGAACAGCGCTCGATAGCAATAACGACTATGAACGAGCGGACATGACGGCCGCCAGTCTTCTGTGTGATCCTGGGCAACTCACCGGAGCGTTCATCGCTTGATCAGAACAGGCCGACACGTAGAGTCGGGTGCTCGAACAACATGCTTCAATCACAAAGTGAAATGGGCCTAGGTAGACAGGGTGAAGACATGGCAGCGCCAACCTGTATCCGCTCCTCCACCGTCTTGCAGGTACGCGACCCGGTCCGCAGCCGGGACTTCTATGCCGAAAAGTTGGGCTTTGACGGCGGCAAGCTCTGGGGGGAGCCACCGTGCTTTTGCATCGTCGGGCGCGGCACGGTCACCATCATGCTGGACCAATCGCGAGACCCTGGCCCGCTCCCGGTCAATCAGTACTGGGCCGCTTACGTCTACATCGACGACGTGGAAGCGCTGCACCGCGAGTTCGCGGAGGCAGGCGTGGAGATTCCCAGAGGTCCGGAAGATATGCCCTACGGCTGCCGGGACTTCGACGTGCGGGACCCGGACGGCCACCTGATCGCCTTCGGCCAGGACCTGCGGCCTGGCCCGGACGGTCCCGGCCTCTGAAGCCAACGATCCGCCGCGTTTCGATCCACCGCCTGCCGGGCAGCTATGCCATGGATAGAGTGATGTCCGCGGCGCGGCTCGACAAAACCGGTCGCTACTCGGGATAGGTGGCCGACTTGCCGAAGACCTGAGCCATGGCCTCGGCCGCCTCCAGGGCGGCGCCCTCCTCGTCGGCGCGCACAATCGGAGCCAGCGCATCGCCCTGCCAGATCACTTCTCTGGTTTCGTTGTCGCGCACGATGGCGTTGAGGTGGATAAGCGGCTCGGAGGTTGTGCGGCCCTTCTGCTGGCGGCCGCCAAGCAGCGAATCCTGCCGCGAAGACCAGATGTTCATGGTCAGCTCCAAGCCCCGCTCGCCGGTGCCGACATAGCCGAGGTCGCCGCCGGCCTGATCGAAGGCGGCGCTGACCCGTTCTACGGACAGGTCGATACGGAAGACACCTTCCGGGTCGATGAACACACCCTTCCCTTGGAGTTCGTCCGTCAACGCATCGACGGCGACTCGACCGGCCCGCGTGTCTTCGTAGAGGCGGATGGAGTAAGGGAACCCGAACTGAAGCGGCTTATAGAGGCTGGCCCGCGCCACCACGTTGTCGCCCTGAGCCAGGCTCGCACTCGTGCACAACAGGAAGAGGATACCGGCCATCGCAAGCAGCGGCAGGGGGCCGGCGAAAAACGTTCCAAGGCGGGCGCGTTTTTCCATCATCGGCTACTCTAGAACGTTTCTCGATCCGATGGAACCGTTCCGGCCGGGTGGAGCTAAGACATAAGTACAGTCGGTCGGCTTGGCCGAACCCCACATTTCGCAATCCTGCCATGTCCCAGTCTGACTGCGGGCTCGCCGACAAGGAGAGGCATATGTAGAACCGCAGGCTGGGTCGACATTGAGCGGGAGAGACAAGTGGAGCCGGGTGTCGCGTTTATCGGTCTGGGCGTAATGGGCCACCGAATGCTGGAGAGCATGCGGCGCTACGGTGGCTTTCGTCCCGGTCTAGCATGGGATCCCGACCCAGGCGCCTGCCGGCGCTTTGAAGTCGCTCTGCCGGCTCTGTCGATCGCCGGCTCAGCGCAAGCCGCGATCGACGATCCGGCGACGGACATCGTCTACATCGCCTGCCCGCCCGCACATCACAAAGAGCACGCCCTCGCCGCTGTGCGTGCCGGCAAACCGATCTTTTGCGAAAAGCCCCTTGGCGTCGATCTGTCGGAGAGCCGCGACCTGGTCGAGACGGTCGAGGCTGCCGGTCTCAAGACAGCCGTCAACTTTCCCTTTGCCGAAGCAGCGCCGGTCGAGGCCATGGCGTCAGCACTGCGCGACGGCATCGTCGGAACGGTAGAGGCCGTCGACATCCGGCTGCACTTCTGCCAATGGCCGCGCGACTGGCAGGAGCCGGCCGCGTGGCTGAGCCAACGGGACCAAGGTGGCTTCGTGCGAGAGACCTTCTCTCACTACGCCTTCCTCACCCGCAAACTCTTCGGCGAAACCCGGCTGGTCCAGGCCATCAACCGCTATCCGGGCGACGGCATCTCGGCCGAACGTCAAAGCCTGGCGCTGTTCGACTGCGGCGGCATTCCGGTGACGTTCGCCGGCGGAGTCGGTGGGCCGGCATCGAGCGCGCCGGACCGAGTGGAGTTCACCGTCTGGGGCAGCAAGACAGCCTATCGGCTGTCGGACTGGAACCGTCTCAGCATCAACGGTGGCGCGGGCTGGGAGGCTCAGCTGACCGATATCACCGACCCGCGGCAGGACGGCTATCGCCGGATGCTCGACAACCTCGGCCGCTGGTACCGCGGCGAGCGCCACAGCATGCCCGATTTCAGAGACGCGCTTGCAGTGCAGGACTTGGTCGAGAGCATGCTGCAAGCCGGCCGCTAAGCGACCAGAGGAACAATCAAGAAGAGCGTGGGAAGAGGGATGACCAACGAGATCACATTAAGCATTGGCCAGCGCAGCACTTTCGCTGACGGCATGACCTTCGGCGACAGCGGTCCCTACGAGCGACTGCGCGGCAGCGCCTTGCACGCCATCGACCCTGACGCCGCCGCCCAGGCTGGCATCGTCGATCTAGACAAGGCACCGCGGAACGCAGACGGCAAGGTCGAGTTTGCCGCAGATGTCCTCATCCTCAAGCCGGTCGATCCGGCGCGCGGCAACAAGCGTGTCTTCTATGACTGGGGCAACCGAGGGAACCTTCGCGCGCTGCAGTTCTTCAACGACGCCGTCGGTTCCAACGACCCCTCTTCACTCGACCATGCCGGCAACGGCTATCTCTTCCGGCGCGGCTACAGCTTCGTTTGGAGTGCTTGGGAAGCGGACCTGCTGCCGGGCAACGACCGGGTGGTGTTGGACGTGCCGACCGTCACCGACAACGGCGCCCCCATCACCGGTATCGTGCGACAGGAGTTCATCCCCGAAGCGCCGGCCCTCTGCTATCCGCTGTCTGGGCGCGCCTCGACCCGCAGCTATCCCAGCGTTTCCCTCGACACCCGAAAGGCGCGCCTTACGAAGCGACGCTATCCCAACGACCCGCGCATCGAGATCGCGCCGGAGCGCTGGCAGTTCGCCCAGGTGCTCGCCGGTTTCGGCGTCGCCGGCGAAGGGGCTGCGGCGGAAGTCGGTATCGCCCCCTCGGACACCCACGTCTATCTGGCCGAGGGCTTCGAGCCGGGCTGGATCTACGAGATCATCTATGAGGCGCGCGATCCGATCGTCGGCGGGCTGGGCCACGTGGCCGTGCGCGACCTGATCGCCTTTCTGAAGCACGAGGAACGCGATGCCGCCGGGGCAGCCAATCCCCTCGGGTCCATCGAGAAGGCCTACGGCTGGGGTCGCTCACAGACCGGGCGCGCCATCCGCGACTTCATCTACAACGGCTATAACGTCGACGCGAAAGGCCGAAAAGTTTTCGACGGCCTGCTGCCGCACGTCTCCGGCGCCGGCCTGATGTGGATGAACCACCGCTTCGCCAGCATCGTCTCGCCAGCCGGCCAGCAGTACGAAGATCACTTCAACATCGCCGACCGCTTCCCTTTTTCATACAGCGAAACGACAGACCATCTGACCGGCAAGACCGACGCGATCCTAAAGCGGCCGGAAAGCGACCCACTCATCCTCCACACCCAGACCGCCTCCGAGTATTGGCAGCGCAAGGGCTCCCTGGTGCACACCGACACCCGAGGCAACGACCTGCCGCAGCCTGAGACCGTCCGCGTCTACATGTGGTCGAGCTCCCAGCACTTTGCCGACCCGCAAATCGGCGCGCCGCGCAAGGGTGTCTGCCAGCAGTTCGTCAATCCGGTGCAGACCTCCATGCTGTTCCGCGCCATGCTCGACGCCATGGACCGCTGGGCGAGCGACGGCACGCCGCCGCCGGACTCGCGCATCCCCCAGCGCGCTGACGGAACGCTGCAAAGCTACGAAGACTGGCAGGCGAACTTTCCAGCCATCGCCGGGGTGACCTTGACGGCCGGACCGGCCAGCCTGCCGCTCTTCGACTTCGGACCCGACGTGGACAAAGGACTGCTGGCCAAGCAGCCGCCCGACATCATCGATGCCGAGGGCTATACGATCATGGTTCCCGCCGTCGATGAGGATGGCAATGACCGCGCCGGCGTGCGCGCGCCCATGGTTCAGGCGCCGCTCGGCACCTACACCGGCTGGAACGTGCGGGCACCAGGCTTCGGCACCGGCGCGAACCACGAGTTCACCGGCAGCTACATTCCCTTCCCCGACACGCTGGAGGAGCGCCACTTCACCGCCGACCCCCGCCGCGCCATCCAGGAGCGCTACGCCACGCCCGAAGATTACCTTGCGGCCGTGCGCGCCGCCGCCGAGCGCCTGGTCGCGGACGGACTGATGCTGGAAGAAGACGTCGCGCGCTGCGTCGAGCAGGCCCGCAATTGGGGGCGGCCGCGGCATCTGACCCGGCTTTAGGGGCAGAGCGCCCCTGGCAGAGAACGAGGGTGCGAGACCGGGCCGATCTCGTTAGGCTGCTTCGATGGGCGAGGCCGCAAAACGAGATCCTATAAGGGAAAGCGGGCGCCGGCTGCAGTGGGCCACCGGGACCGGCGCATGCTGAAGCGCATGAAACGCCTGCCGGCACGCTGGATTCTTCCGTTTGCCGGGCTTGCGGTGCTGATCGGCATGGTTGCTTTGCGCCTGGCCGACCCCGTGGCCTTGCAGGTGCTGCGGCTGAAGGCGACAGATTTCTACACCGAGCTATCGCCGCGAACCCTACCTGAGGATTACCCCTATCCCGTTCTGATCGTCGACATCGATGAACGGAGCCTGGAGGAGCTCGGACAGTGGCCCTGGCCGCGTACGCTGATCGCCGAGTTGCTCGACCGCTTGATGGAGTACGGGGCCGTCGTCGTTGGCCTTGATATGATCTTCGGCGAGGCGGACCGGCTGTCGCCAGCCCAAATTGCCGGATTGGTGGAGCCGATCGACCCGGCGACGGCGCAACGCCTTCGTTTCCTGCCGAGCAATGAGGAACGCTTGGCCGCGACCCTTAAGCGCAGCCGCATCGTGCTCGGCCAGTCTGGCCGAAAGGACGATCTCTCGGCCGATGACCGGGCACCGGCGCGGTCGCCATCGGTCGCTTTCATCGGCGGAGACCCCAGCCGCTACCTCTTTGGCTTCGACGACATGATCCGCAATCTGCCCGTCCTCGAAGCCTCGGCGCAGGGTATCGGCTTGATTTCCGTGGTGCCGGAGCCCGACGGACTGATACGGCGCGTACCCGCTCTCGTCCGCGTGGGCGACGATATCCAGCCGAGCCTGACGCTGGAAATGCTGCGCGTCGCAACCGGTGAAAAGACCATCGCCGCGCGGAGCAACGACGCCGGCCTCGAAAGCGTGATCATTCAGCAGATCGCCATACCCGTGGACCGCAACGGGCGTATCTGGCTCAATCTCGGCGAGACGGATGCCCGGCGATACATCTCTGCTGCCGACGTCTTGACCGGCCTGGTGGACCGCAGGCGTCTTGCCGGCCGTCTGGTGCTGCTCGGCACCTCGGCGACCGCCTTGGGCGACATTCGGGCGACGCCGCTTCACGCCGCCATCCCCGGGGTCGAACTGCACGCCCAGCTTCTCGAGTCCGTTCTGGCGCAAGACCACATCATCAGCCCCAACTACGCCATCGCCGCGGAGCTTTTCTTCGTGGTGCTTGTCGGCGGTCTACTGATCGTCGCCGTTCCGCTGATCGATGCCAAGTGGAGCGTGGTCCTACTGGTGGCCAGCACGGCCACGGTGCTGCTGTCCACCTGGTACCTCTATACCTACGACAAGATCGTCATCGACGGCGTCGTGCCGGCCCTCTCCACCCTGGCAATCTTTCTGACTCTCATCACCCTGAAGTACGGCATTGAAGAAAGACGGCGGCAGCAGGTTCGGAGAGTCTTCAGCCACTACCTCTCTCCGGTCATGGTCGACCGCCTGGCCGAGGAGCCGGACCAGGTCCGGCTGGGTGGCGAGCTGCGAAACATGACCATCATGTTCAGCGACATTCGCGGCTTCACCACCTTGTCAGAAGGCCCGCTCAAAGATCCCCAGGCCCTGACGGCGCTGCTCAACGAGTATCTGACGGCGATGACGACGGCCATCCTCGAGCACGATGGGACCATCGACAAATACATCGGCGATGCCATCATGGCGTTCTGGAATGCGCCCATCGCCGACGATACCCATGTGCGCGACGCCTGTCTGGCGGCACTCTCCATGTCGCGTGCGCTGGACGTACTCAATGCCGAGCTCACCCAACGCGAAGGCCCGCTGAAAGGCCTGGCGCAACCGCTCAACTTCGGGGTCGGCATCAATACCGGCACCTGCCTGGTCGGCAACATGGGCTCCCGCCAGCGCTTCAACTACTCGGTGATCGGCGATGTGGTGAACGTCGCTTCGCGTATCGAGGGACAGACCAAGACGTTCGGCCTGCGTATCCTGATCGGCGAGGACACCGCCAAGCAGGTTCCCGAGATGGCCTTGCTCGAAGTCGACGCGATCCAGCTGCGCGGCAAGTCTGGGACCACGCGGGTCTATACTCTCTTGGGTGACGAAAGCGTCGCCGCCAGCGAGGACTTCAAGCAACTGCAGCGCACCCATCAGCAGCTGTTGGAGGCCTTTGCCGCTGGCGATGCGGACGCTGCGGAACGCGCGCGCACGGTCTGCGAGCGCCTGGCAGATCCCTTTGGGATCACCCGGCTCTACCAGGTTTACGGCGAGCGCGAGATTCCTCTCGCCGGCCAGCGCCTGGAACAGCGGATGTAGGTCGGGGTTGCCGACACACCTCCAGCTTTCATGCTCCGCCGCTTACGACGACCGGCGGCGGACAAGGCGAATAGCTTATCTCCCTTGAAAATTCAGGATTTTTTATTCAATATCCTCAAGAACTTCGGTGACTATCGGAAGGCTGCCTCCGCTCGCAAAATGCTATGCGAGGTGAGAGCAAGGAAGCGACCGAGTTGCGGATGAACGACAAGGACTCCTGGCACGAAAAGGCTAGGCTGCAGGTCTCCCTGGCGGTCATAGCGGAGCAACCCGGCTTCGCGGAAGCGCTGATCACCTTCCAAGAGCCTGACATTCGTCGCGATGCCCAATTCGAAGCCGCCAGGTCCCTCGTCGAGATATGGAGCTCCTGGCCAGGAAAACCTCCCTTTCGGCAGTCGCTCGACCCTGTGCAGCTCGGTGCCAAGCTATTGCCGTCGATCGTGCTGCTAGAAGCGTTGGACGGGGGCAGCGACTATCGTTGGCGCATCTTCGGGAGCCTGCACGAAAGAGAGTACGGCGCCGACCTCAGGGGACACTGCTTGTCGGAGGTAGAGAGTCAGAACCCCAGCGCGGACGCCTTGCGCCGGGTTCTCGACGAAGTGCGGGTCACCGTGTCGCCGGTCTACTACCGCCTGCAGTACTCCAGCGCGATCGGACTGAAACGCAGAGCATCAGGCGTCGTTCTGCCCCTCGCCGATGATGACGGTGCCGTCGGCTGGCTTTGCGGCTGCGCGTCTTGGCACTAGGCCCCGTCAGCTGGCGGCGGCCAGGGCGCCCTCGTTCTGGGCCAGCTCATAGATGCCGCGCTGTCCCTGCTTCGGCTTGAACTTATCGGAGACGCCGAGAACCGTCTCCGCACCGCCGAGATAGAGAAAGCCATCGCTCGCCAACTGCCGCGACATACCTTCGAGGATCTTACTCTTGGTCGGCGGATCGAAGTAGATCAGCACGTTGCGCAGGAAGATCACGTCGAAGTGCCCGAGCGCGGCTGGGCTTTCCAGCAGATTGAAGGGCTTGAAGGTGATCATCTTGCGCAGCTCTGGCGAGATCTGCCAGTGGTCGCCGGACTGGGTGAAGTATTTCATCAGCAGGGTGATCGGCAGGCCGCGCTGGGCTTCGAACTGTGTGTAGAGACCCTCTTTGGCCTTATCCAACACCTCGTTCGAAAGATCGGTCGCGATGATCTCGATGCGCCAACCGGCCAGCTTGCTGTCGGCCTCCTTCAGCAGCATCGCCAGCGAATAGGGTTCCTGCCCGGTCGAGCATGCCGCCGACCAGATGCGGAAGCTCCGCTTGCTCGCTCGGGCGGTCAAGAGATGCGGCAAGACGAGGTCGCGAAACTGATCGAAAGGCTTGCTGTCGCGGAAGAAGAACGACTCGTTGGTCGTCATGGCCTCGGTGATCTCGCCCAGCAGCTTCTCATCACGCTTGGCGCGGATGGACTGGATCATCTCGTCGAAGCTCTTGAAGTCCCAGCGGCGCGCCACGGAGCTCAAGCGGCTCTCCAACAGGTAGCCCTTGTCCGGCGTCAGCACCAGACCGGAGCGCTGCTTGAGAAGCCCGGCAATCAGTTCGAAATCGCTGGGGTTCATGCGGCGGACCTCATAACTAGCTTACGCACAACGTTTGCAATATCCCCGAGCGGCACGACCGCCGAGCAGAGCCCCCGCGTGGCCACGGCACCGGGCATGCCCCAGACAACCGAGCTTGCCTCATCCTGCGCGACCACGACCCCGCCGCTGTTGACCACTAACTCGGAGCCCTTGCACCCGTCTGCCCCCATACCGGTCAGTATGACGACCAGCACCCGGCTGCCGAACAAAGACACGATGCTGCGCAGCATCGGGTCCACCGACGGTCGGCAGTAGTTCTCCGGCGGCGTGTCCTTCAGGCGAATGACCCGCTCGCCCCCTTGCTCGGCCACCGTCATGTGATGACCGCCGGGCGCAACCAGCACCTCGCCGCCCAGCAGCGGGTCGCCGTCGGCTGCCTCTCGGCACGCCATCGGCGTTATCTTGTCCAGGTGCTCCGCCAGCAGCGACGTAAAGGTCGCCGGCATGTGCTGAGTGATCAGGATGGGCTGGCGCACGGCCGGCAGTCCGCCCAAGACCTTGGCCAACGCCTGCGGCCCACCAGTGGAAGACCCAATTGCGATGATGTCCGGGGAAAACAGGCTGTTGAAGGGCCGCAAGGAGATTTCCTTGGCCGGCGCTGCCGCGGCCGGGCGGCTGGGCGTAGGCACGGCGCGCGCCACTGCGGCCGGCCGCGCGCCACCCGGACGACTGCGCTGGGCAATCGCGCCAAGCGCCTTCACCTTATCCGTCAGCTCCCGGCCGAAGACGTCCGAGGAGTGAATCTCAGAATTGGCCGTCGGCTTCGGAATGTAATCGGATGCACCCATGCGCATGGCCTTGAGGCTGATGTCGGCGTTTCGCCGGGTCAGCGTCGAGGCCATGATGATCTGCACACCGCGCTGCGTGGCCAGCAGCTTAGGCAGCGCCTCCAGGCCATCCATGATGGGCATCTCGATATCGAGGACAATGACGTCGACCGGCTTCCGCTTGAGGCTGTCGATCGCCATCTTGCCGTTCGCGACGGAAGCCACGATGGAGATGTCCGGATCCCTCTCCAGGGTGCGCGACAGAAGCCCGCGTATCACGGCCGAATCGTCGACCAACATGACTTCGATGGGGTGTTGCGTTTTTGTCATGCCTGCTGCCTAGACGGGGGTTTATGTGATGACCGGCGCGATGGAGGAACCGGCCCCCGCCCTTAGATCAAACCGACTTGGGAGAACTTCGACTGGATGATCTCGCTGTCGAAGGGCTTCATGATGTACTCGTTCGCACCGGCTTGAATGGCGTCTTGGATGTGCTTCATGTCATTTTCCGTCGTGCAGAAAACGACGACCGGCTGGTCGGCAACATCCATGGCGCGCAGCTCACGCAAGAACTCGATGCCGCTCATCACCGGCATGTTCCAGTCCAACAGCACGGCGTCCGGCATATTGGCTCGACACTCGTCGAGCGCCTTCTGACCGTCTTCCGCTTCCGTGATGCTGAAGTTAAACCCTTCCAGAATCTTGCGCGCGACCATGCGCACAACCTTGGAATCATCTACGACGAGGCACGACTTCATCTTCCGTCTCCAACAGCAACAAGGGCGTGTCAGGCCGCCGCCGAGCGGCCGTAGTCGAGCAGCCGATCGACATCCAGAACCACCAGCAGTTCCTTCTCCAGGCGATAGATCCCGGTGGCGTACTGCCGAATTGCCGGACTGAGGGTCGGCGGGTTCGGTTCAAAGGAGTCGGCGGCAAGGGTCAGGACTTCGCCAACAGAGTCGACGAGCAGGCTGTAGAGATCGTGATCCTGCTCCACGACGATGCTGGTTCCGCCCCCCTCGGAGGTGTCGGGCGGCAGACCCAAGCGGCAGCGCACATCAACCGATGTCACGATACGGCCGCGCAGATTGAGCGAGCCGGCAATCTCCGGCGGCGCCAGCGGCACGCGGGTGGTTTTGGATTGCGCCAGAATGTCCTGCACCTTGAGGACGTGGATGCCGAAGAGCTGCTCGGCGATCCAGAAGGTCACGAAATCGTTCGACAGATCCGTCCCAGCCATATCCTGCTGCGCGTCCGTCATGCTGCACCTCGCATCTCGGAAATCGTTTGATCAAGAGACGACAACAGGGCGTCTCGGTCGAACTTGGCGACGTAGTCCGCGAAGCCGACTTCCCGGCCGCGCGCGATGTCACCCGGAGAAGAGTGGGCGGAGAGCGCGACGATCGGCGTCTCGGCCCAGCGCTTGGTCTTCAGGGCTTCGGCTAGGTCGTAGCCGCTCATGCCCGGCATCTCGATGTCGGAAATGATGACGTCGAAGTCCTTACCCTCCTCGCAAAGCTGCAGTGCCTCGACGGCACTCTCGACCGTCGTGACCTCATAGCCAGCGACATCGAGGAGCGGCGAAAGCAGGTTGCGGAAGAAGGCGCTGTCGTCCACCAGAAGCACGCGGCGGCCGTTGCCTGAATCGGCTGAGGCGTTGCGCCCGGCGCCAAACCAGTCGTCGAAGGCAAGATTGACGTAGTAGCCGACGTCGATGACCTCGGTGGCCGCATCGTTGATGATGGCCGAGCCGACAAAGCCCTCGGACTCGCCGCTCAACTCGACGTTCAGCGGGGTCTCGATGATATCGACGATCTCGTTGACCATCAGGCCGAGGTTACGGCCTTGCTCCGAAAACACCACGACGGGCCTGCGACCGCTCTCGCTCGTCGGCTCTTCGCTGCCTTCCATGGTGAAGAGCGGCATGAGTTGGCCGCGATACTGGACCACCCGCTGATCGCCCGAGGCTTCGACCTGTGCGAGATCGACCTCCTCCAGGCGCGCGACGAGGGAAAGCGGGACCGCCTTGGGCGTGCTTCCTTCGGCCCGGAACAGCAGCATGGCGACGCGGTCCTCGGCGCGGGCCACTTCCTTCTCGGCGTCTTCCTCTGCCTTGTCGGTGACATTGATCTCGCCGGTGACAGAAGCGATGCCGTTGGGGTCGAGGATCATCACGACCGAGCCGTCGCCAAGGATGGTGTTGCCGGAGAACAAGGAGATCTCACGCAAGATCGGCGCAACCGGCTTGACGACAATCTCCTCGGTGTCGAACACCCGATCGACGATGATGCCGAAGGAGTAGTTGGCAACCTGGGCCACGACGATGAAGTCGTCACGGCGCACGTCTTCTTGTTCCTCGCTGAGCTCGGTGAAGTCGTTTTCGAGGTGCAGCAGGTCGCGCAGATGGACCAGCGGCAGCAGCCTGTCGCGCAGCCGCAAGACAGGCGTATCCTGGATGCGCTCGATGCTGTGCTCGGAGGCGCCCGAGGCGCGCACCAGCTCGACCACGGAGAGCTGCGGGATGGCGAAGCGCTCACCGGCGCAGGCAACGATCAGTGCAGAGACGATGGCCAGCGTCAGCGGAATTTTGATAGTGAAGCAGCTGCCCTCGCCTTGCGTCGAGGTGAGTTCAATGGTGCCGCCGATCTTCTCGATGTTGGTGCGCACCACGTCCATGCCGACGCCGCGGCCGGAAACAGCCGTCACGGCCTCGGCCGTGGAGAAGCCCGGCTTGAAGATGAACTGGTTGATCTGCTGATCGCTCAGCATCTCCATTTCGGCCTCGGTGGCCAATCCGTTCGTAATGGCCTTCTCTTTGACGCGGTCGATGTTGATGCCGCGGCCGTCGTCGGAGATCTTGATGATGATCTGACCGCCTTCGTGATAGGCCTCGAGAACGATGGTGCCGGTCTCCGACTTGCCGGTGGAGACACGATCCTCGGTGCGCTCCAGGCCATGGTCGGCCGAGTTGCGCACCATATGCGTCAGCGGATCCTTGATCAGATCGAGCACTTGGCGATCGAGTTCGGTATCGGCGCCGCGCATCTCGAGCTCGATCTTCTTGCCCAGCTCGTGGGACAGGTCACGCACCAGGCGCGGCAGCTTGGCCCAGGCATTGCCGATCGGCTGCATGCGCGTCTTCATCACGCCTTCCTGCAGCTCCGAGACCACGTGGTTCAGCCGCTGTAGCGGACCTCCGAACTCGCTTTCCTTTTGCGTCCGCAGGATCTGCAACAGCTGATTGCGCGTCAGCACCAGCTCGGAGACCATGGTCATCAGGTCTTCCAGCAGATCGACGTTAACGCGAATGGACTGATTGGCGACCGCCGACTCTTTGGTCGCTTTGGCCTCGGCAGTAGCAGCGGAGGCCGGCGCCGGGGCGCTCGGCGGAGCTTTCGCGACTTCCGGCGTCGGCTCGACCTGCGGCTCGACAGGCGCTTCGCTCTCGGGGGCGGCCTCAGTGGCGGCGTCAGGGCCGGCTTCGGCTTCGAACATCTCAGCCATTGCTGCGTCGGCGTCTGAGCCCTCTTGCTCAACAGCGACTTCCTCGGGCTGCGGCGCGGGCTCGTCGGCGGCAGGCGCCCCGGCATCGCTCGCATTGCCCTCGGCCGCCGCGTTCAAACGGCTGATCAAGTTCGCATCATCGCCCTCGGGCTCGCTCTCGGTGGCTTCGAGCGCCGAGAGGATCTCCCGAATGCGGTCGAGGCACTCCAGGATGAGGGAGACAATCTCGGGCGACACGGTAATCTCGCCGTCGCGCAACCTGCCGAGAACGTTCTCTCCGGCATGCGCGACACCCTCCAAGCGGGGCAGACCAAGGAAACCGCAAGTTCCCTTGATGGTGTGCATCAGCCGAAAGATGTTCGACAGAAGCTCCGGGTCGTTGGGGTTCTGTTCGAGCTTGACCAGCTCGTTGTCGAGAACCTGGAGACCTTCGTTGCTCTCCGTGAGGAACTCAGCCAGCAAATCATCCATGCTATGAGCTATCCAGCGCTGTTGTTCTAGACCGCCAAAGAGTGGCGGAGATGGGCCTGAAAATGACTGCGCCGAGCCTCTCAGACAGTAATTAAGAACGCCTTACTTAAGCGATTTGGTAAGCGTTGGCCGCGCTGGGCCGTCAACCATGCAAACCCGCGATTTAACCGGTAAAGTTGCAGGGATATGCGCAAAGCCATCGCACAGCGCCTGCCGATTGATCGTGGTTGCCGGAGACAGTAAGCATTCCCTTTACGAATGCTTCGCAACGGCAAGGAAACGAGAGCGGTCTTGAGCGCACCGGCCATCGGCTACCAACCCACCGGAGACGGGCCCTCTGGCGTTCGCCGCGGACGGCGTAGGCTGCTGCCGGCGCTCGCCGCGTTGGCTCTGGCGGGACTGCTTGCCCTGCCCGTGCTCGGCGTGCTTGAGAGCTTCCTCCAGCCCGGTGGCGAGAGCTGGTCGCGTGTCCTGGATCAGAACTTGCCGCAGTTCATCGGCAATACCCTTCGCCTCGCCTTCTTCACCGGCCTCGGCGTGCTCTTCGGTGGCGTGGCGACAGCCTGGCTCGTCACCATGTGCCGCTTCCCCGGGCGCCGCTGGTTCGAATGGCTGCTGATTCTGCCGCTTGCCGCTCCGGCGTACATCATCGCCTACGTCTATACCGACTTCCTGCAGCATTCCGGCCCTGTGCAGAGCCTGCTGCGCGACGTGACCGGCCTGGGTCCGCGGGACTACTGGTTCCCCAACATCCGCTCCCTGGAAGGCGCGGTGGTGGTCTTCACGCTGGTTCTCTACCCCTATGTCTACCTTCTGACCCGCGCCGCTTTTCTCGAGCAATCGGTCTGCGTCCTGGAGGCGAGCCGGACCCTCGGACGCAGCGCCTGGGCCAGCTTCTGGAAGGTGGCCCTGCCGCTCGCCCGGCCAGCGATCGCCACTGGCACCGCGCTCGCGCTGATGGAGACCTTGGCCGACTTCGGCACGGTCGCCCATTTCGGCGTGCCCACCTTCACCACCGGCATTTACCGCGCATGGTTCGACCTCAGCGATCCGGTCTCCGCCGGCCGTCTGGCCGGAATGCTCCTGCTGTTCGTTGCCGCCTTGATGTGGCTCGAGCGGCATCAGCGGGGCGTGGCCCAGTATCACCAGACGACCAACGTCATGCGCGACCTGCCGCGCTTTCGCTTGAAGGGCTGGGCGGCAGCCGCTGCCTTCGTGATCTGCGCCTTGCCGGTCATCTTCGGCTTTTTCCTGCCGGTTGGCCTCATGCTGCACCTGCATGCGATCAACGAGCAGGAGATCTTCAGCCCGCGCTACCTGACCTTGCTCGGCAACACCTTCACTCTGGGCAGCATTGCCGCCGTGGTCGCCGTGAGCGTGGCGCTCTTTCTGGCCTATGGCGTGCGCCGCATGCCGTTCTGGCCGACGCGTCTGGCGACCCGCGTCGCCGCCCTCGGCTATGCCGTGCCGGGCTCGGTGATCGCCGTGGGCATCCTCATCCCCCTCGCCGCCTTCGATAACGGCCTGGACCGCTGGCTGCGGGCCGAGTTCGGCGTTTCCAGCGGCTTGCTGCTGACGGGCACCATCGCGGCGCTGATCTTCGCCTATGTGGTGCGCTTCCTCGCCGTGTCTCTCAACACCGTCGAAGCCAGCTTCGGGAAGATCTCCCGCAGCATGGACGATGCCGCCCTGACCCTCGGCGCCGGCGCCACACGTACCTTCGCCAGGGTGCTGCTGCCACTCATGCGCGGCAGTGTGCTCACGGCACTGCTGCTGGTCTTCGTCGATGTCTTGAAAGAGCTGCCGGCCACTCTCATCATGCGGCCGTTCAACTACGACACCCTGGCGGTTCAGGCGTACCGCCTGGCATCTGACGAGCGCTTAGCCGAAGCGGCAACGCCCTCTTTGATGATTGTCGGCGCGGGCTTGCTGCCGGTCATTCTCTTGTCCCGCACCATCATGCGCTCCCGCCGCGGCGGTCGCGGCCACTGACGGCTCAGGCGAAGCCCGAGAGGCACCCGGCAAGAACAAACGATAACGGAGAGAGGAACGCGATGAGCATGACACCGGACCCGAGCAACCTGAGATCCCTGTGGAGCTTCCCGACACAGGTCCGCTTCGGGCCGGGCGCCATTGCGGGCCTGCCCCGGGCCTGCCAGAGCCTCGGCATGCAGCGCCCACTGCTGGTCACCGACCCCGGATTGGCCGCGCTTCCCATGGTGCAGGACGTCGTGATGCGAAATGCCGAGGCCGGCGTGCCCACCGGTTTGTTCAGTGCCGTGAAGGGCAATCCTGTGGGCCAGAACGTGGAAGACGGGGTCGCCGCCTATAAGGAAGGTAAGCACGACGGGGTCATCGCGTTCGGCGGCGGCAGCGCGCTCGACGCCGGCAAGGTGATTGCCTTCGCCGCCGTCCAGGAGCGGCCGATCTGGGACTTCGAGGATAGGGGCGACGACTGGAAGGCCGCCAACCCGGACATGCCCAAGATCATCGCCGTGCCGACCACCGCCGGGACCGGCTCCGAGGTCGGCCGCGCCGGCGTGATCGTGGATGAGCGCGACCACACCAAGAAGATCATTTTCCATCCCAACATGCTGCCGGCCATCGTCGTCTCCGACCCGGAGCTGACCGTCGGCCTGCCGCCTCACATCACCGCAGCCACCGGCATGGATGCCCTGGCCCACTGCCTGGAGGCCTATTGCGCCCCCGGCTTCCATCCCATGTGCGATGGCATCGCCGTTGAGGGCATTCGTCTGGTCAAGGACTGGCTGCCGGTGGCGACCCAAAGCGGCGACGACGTCTACGCCCGCGGCTGCATGCTGGCGGCCGCATCCATGGGCGCCACGGCCTTCCAGAAGGGGCTCGGCGCCATCCACGCCCTCTCCCACCCCGTCGGCGCTGTCTATGACACGCACCACGGCCTCACCAACGCCGTGGTGATGCCCTATGTGCTGGCCTTCAACCGCCCGGTGATCGAGGCAAAGATCACGCGGCTGGCCGCCTGGCTCGGCCTGCCGGACCCAAGCTTCGAGAGCTTCATGGCCTGGGTTCTGGCACTGCGGGAGGTGCTGGCCATCGACGAGACTCTTGCGAGCCTGGGCGTCGAGACCTCTCGCGCGGAAGAGCTGGCCGCCATGGCAGCGGTCGACCCGACCGCTGGCGGCAATCCCCTGCCGCTCACCCCCGGGAACCTGACGCCGCTGATGCAGGCCTGCATCGCCGGTGACCTGGAGGCCGCAGGACGGATTGGTTAGCAAACTAAGATCCTGACCGTTCATCGACCGCGACGGAAACTTCCTGTCGATTGTCGCCCGACTTGGCGACTATTTCCGTCTTTCTGATCACAAGCCGGTGGTTTCAATTGAATACCTAATGGATTCGCGCGATCCTTAGACTAATCAGTCTGAATACTGCGCGAGGAAACGACCATGTGGCTCTTTGATCATCCGGAGTTCGACGGCCACGAAAGAGTTCTGTTCGGTCATGACGCCGCCAGTGGACTGAAAGCCATTATCGCCATCCATGACAGCAGCCGCGGCCCGGCGGTCGGCGGCTGCCGCCTGTGGAACTACGAGCGTGAGGAGGATGCCCTCACCGACGTTCTGCGGCTCTCGCGCGGCATGAGCTACAAGTCCGCCCTCGCCAACCTGCCCTTCGGCGGTGGCAAGTCCGTCATTCTGGGCGCCCCCGGTATCAAGTCGCCGGCTTTGTTCCGCGCCATGGGCCGACTGGTCGACAGCCTCGGCGGTCAGTACCGCGCGGCCGAAGACGTCGGCATCAGCGTCGAGGACGTCGAGATCATGGGTGAGGTCACGCCGCATGTGGCAGGAACCCGCGCCGGCGGCTTCGGCGATCCCTCGCCGGCAACGGCGCAGGGCGTCTTCATGGGCCTGAAGGCGGCAGTGAAGGCCAAGCTGGGCCGCGACGACCTGACCGGCTTACGCGTCGCCGTGCAGGGCGTGGGCAACGTGGGATATCACCTCTGCCGGCTGCTGCACGCTGCGGGCGCCAAGCTCTTGGTCACCGACATCAACCAAGAGGCCGTCCAGCGCTGCGTGCAAGAGTTCGGAGCCAAGGCTGTGGCGCTTGATGCCGTCTACGACCAAGAGGTCGACATCTATGCGCCCTGCGCCCTCGGCGCGACGATCAACGACGACACCATTCCGCGCCTCAAGGCGCGCATCGTCGCCGGCTCCGCCAACAATCAGCTCGCCGAGGAACGCCACGGCGAAGCGCTGCGCCAAGCCGGCATCCTCTATGCGCCGGACTACGCCATCAACGCCGGCGGCATCATCGTCATCGCGCACGAGACCCGCCCGGGTGGCCCGGTCTACGACGAGACGCGGGCCATGCGGACCGTCGACCGCATCTACGACACGCTGCTGGCGATCTTCGAACGGGCTGAGCAGGACGGCGTCGCGACTTCTTTGGCCGCCGACCGCGTGGCCGAAGACAGACTGGCCCCGCCGCTATCCGCCGCCGCGCAGTAAGAACGGGACTAGACCGGCAAGCCCTCCTCCATCGACATGAGGGAGGCGTTGCCGCCGGCCGCTGTGGTGTCGATGGAGATCACCCGTTCTGTGGCGAAGCGGTGCAGGTAGCGCGGTCCGCCCGCCTTTGGCCCGGTGCCTGAGAGACCCTCCCCGCCGAAGGGCTGCACGCCGACCACCGCACCGATGATGTTGCGGTTGACGTACATGTTGCCGACGTGCGCCCGCTGACGCACGTATTCGACGGTCGAGTCGATGCGGCTGTGGACGCCGAGGGTCAGGCCATAGCCGGTGCCGTTGATCGCCTCGATGACATCGTCCAAGCGGTCTGCCCGATAGCGGACCACGTGCAGCATCGGGCCGAAGACCTCCCGCCGTAGACGGCTCAGACTGTCGATCTCGAAGACCGAGGGCGCAACGAAGGTGCCATTGGCGCAGTCCTCGCCGAGGCTGGCGCTGGCCAGCAGCGCCCCTTCGTTTTGCATACGCTTGGCATGGCCCAGCAGCATGTCGCGCGCCTCTTCATCGATTACCGGCCCGACATCGGTCTTCAGCCATGCCGGGTCGCCCACCTTGAGCTCAGCGATGGCGCCCTTGAGCATGGTCAGGGTTCTATCGGCCACCTCCTGCTGCAGATAGAGCACGCGCAGCGCCGAGCAGCGCTGACCGGCCGAGCGAAAAGCCGAATCGATGGTGTCTCGCACGACCTGCTCCGGCAGCGCGGTGGAGTCGACGATCATGGCGTTCTGCCCGCCGGTCTCGGCGATGAAAGGAACGATGGGGCCGTCGCGCTCTGCCAAGCCGCGCTGGATGATGCGGGCGGTCTCGGTCGAGCCCGTGAAGGCGACGCCGGCAACCCTGGGGTCGGCGACCAAGAGTCCGCCGACGCTGGCACCGTCACCGGGCAGAAGGTGCAGCACATCTTCCGGGACTCCAGCCTGGTGCAGCAGCCGTACGGCCAAGGTGGCGATCAGGGGCGTCTGCTCGGCCGGCTTGGCCAGAACGCAGTTGCCGGCCGCGAGCGCCGCCGACACCTGACCGGTGAAGATGGCCAGCGGAAAGTTCCAGGGGCTGACGCAAAGAAAGACGCCGCGCCCGTGCAGGGAGATCTCGTCGCGCTCCCCCGTCGGCCCCGGCAGGCTTTCCGGCTCTGAGAAGTCCTTGCGCGCCCGAACCGCGTAGTAACGCAGGAAGTCCACCGCCTCCCGCACCTCCGCCAAGGCATCG
Source organism: Rhodospirillales bacterium (assembly GCA_965247175.1). Lineage (GTDB taxonomy): Bacteria > Pseudomonadota > Alphaproteobacteria > Kiloniellales > DSM-21159 > JANQMX01. The sequence continues at coordinate 4,269,239 of OZ252006.1, read as the reverse complement.
TTCAGGGTCTTACCGGCCTCCTTGACGCAGAGCGCCATGAGCTCGGCGGAGCGCGCCTCCATCAGGTCCGCCGCACGTTCCAATGCGGTCGCGCGCTGGTCCGCCTCGCTGCGCGACCAGTCCGGGAAGGCACGGAGCGCCCGCGACAGAGCCCGGTCGGCATCCTCCGGACTCGCTTCACCGACTTGTCCCACGACCTCGCGCCGGTCGGCCGGGTTGCGCAGCTCGACGGTCTTGCTGCCGGTCAGTTGCCCACCGATCAGCGCACCACCCTGCCAAGGCTGCTTCGCGGCCGCGTCCATGTCCTTGGCCAAGGGCTCGAGAACGTCCGGCGCCGCCAAGTCGAAACCGGCCGAATTGAACCGCTCCTTGCCATAGAGGTCCCGAGGCAAGGGAATCAGCGGATGGGGGATGCTGTCCAACCGAGCGACCTGAGCCACCGGGTCGGCGACGATCTCGTCGACCGGCAGGTGGTCGTCCTGGATGCGATTGACGAAGGAGGTGTTGGCACCGTTCTCCAGCAGCCGCCGCACCAGGTAGGCCAGGAGATCGTCGTGGCGGCCGACCGGCGCATAGATGCGGCAGGGCACGCCGAGACGCTCCTCGCCAACGACCTCTTCGTAGAGCGCTTGGCCCATACCGTGTAGCCGTTGGAACTCGAAGCTCTCGCGTGGTCGATTGCCGGCCAGCTCCAGCACCGCGGCCAGACTGTGGGCGTTATGCGTGGCGAACTGCGGGTAGAAGCGCTCGGGCTGGGCCAACAGCTTGCGCGCGCAGGCGAGATAGGAGACGTCGGTCGAGACCTTGCGCGTGAAGACGGGGTAGCCGGGCAGGCCGAGCTCCTGCCCGTGCTTGATCTCGCTGTCCCAGTAGGCGCCCTTGACCAGGCGCACGTTGAGGCGTCGCCCGTGCCGCTCGGCCATGTCGGCGAGCCAGTCGATCAGCCGTGAGGCACGCTTCTGATAGGCTTGCACGGCCAAGCCATACCCTTGCCAGCCAGCCAGGTGCTCCATGGCGGAGACGGCCTCGATGATCTCCAGCGAAAGGTCGAGACGCTCGCTCTCCTCGGCATCGACGCAGAGGCCGATGTTGTTCGCCTTGGCCAGCGCCGCCAGCTCGGCCAGCTTGGGCACGATCTCATCGAGGCTACGGCGACGCTGCGCAAACTCGTAGCGCGGGTGCAGAGCCGAGAGCTTGACCGAGATGCCGGGATTGAGATTGGCGTCCACGCCCTTCTTCGCACGCCCGCCGATAGCTTCGATGGCATCGCGGTAGGCGGCGTAGTAGCGGTCAGCGTCGGCCATGGTGCGCGCCGCCTCGCCCAGCATGTCGTAAGAGTAGCTGTAGCCGCGCGCCTCGTCGGCTTCAGCGCGCTTCAGGGCTTCCTCGATGCTGCGGCCCATGACGAACTGGCGGCCAAGGATGCGCATCGCCTGGTTGATGGCATTGCGGATGACCGGCTCGCCGCTGCGATGCACCAGCCGCCCGAGCGTTCCGGTGAGATCGCGGCGGTCCCCTTCGTCGAGCCGCACGACGCGCCCGGTCAGCATCAGCGCCCAGGTCGAGGCATTGACGAAGAGCGATTCGCTCTTGCCCAGGTGCCGCTCCCACTCCGCCGTGCCGATCTTGTCGCGGATCAGCTTGTCCACGGTATAGGCATCCGGCACCCGCAACATCGCCTCGGCCAGACACATCAGCACCACGCCTTCCTTGGAGGAAAGCTCGTACTCGTGCAGGAAGGCATCGATGCCGCCCTGCCCCACCCGGGTGTTGCGGACCGCCGTGACGAAGCGGCGCGCCTGCTCGGCAATGCGGTCCCGCTGCTCGCTTGTGAAGGCGGCTTCATCGGCCAGGCGCCGGACGACCTCAGTCTCGTCGGTACGGGTATCCGCGCGGAGCGCCGCACGAAGCGGGCTCGCAACGGGCCAATCCTGCTCGAATATCATTCTTACCCTCGCACAGAAATGTCGGCCGACGGCCGGCCGGCTCCCCGGATCGGAAAGCCGAAGCCCTCACTTGGCAAGGGAAATCCGGCCACAGGCGCGAGCTGCCTTACCGGGCTCGTCTAGCGCGCCTCAAAGGGGAAGCGCGCCAAGTGCTGAAACGGACTGTCCACGCTTTCCTGAACAAACACCGAGAGACCGTCGAGCACCAAAGGTTGATCGCCGAGGGCTGCGAAATGGGTCTCCAGCAGGGCCTTCCAGTGCGCCCGCGTACCGGCGTCCGGCAAGCGCTCGGTCAAAGTCATGTGGAAGCGAAACTCCTCCATGACATAGGGATAACCCCATTCCTCCAGATAGCGGTCTTGCCGGGGGCTGAGCCCAGCGGCGCGACGGCGAGACAGCTCGTCCGGCGTCAAGGGCGCGCGAAAGGGCTCGAAGGCCTGCACACAGTCGGCGGCCAGCGCCTCGACGCGGGGGTCGGGGGCGGAGGGTACAAGAGCGAGAAACTGGCCGAGCGCTTCGACGCGCAGTGGCGGCCCTTCAACCCAACGCCGGGCCGCAGCGAAGCGCTCGACGGCGTTGAGCAGACGCTCAATCGGCTCTCCCTCCGCCAGGTGGAAGGGCGCCTTCAAGGTCGCGTGAAAGCCGTAGTGCCGGGGCGAGCCGGTAATGTCCTTTGCCGCAGGGTCGCGAAACCAAGCCTCGGCGCGCTCGGCCAGAAGACTGGTCTCGACTGGGGCAAAGTAAACGGCGGCACGGGCCACGGTCTGGGTTTGCAAAGACACAGCAGCCGCCCGCGGCTGCCGTTAGAGAACGCGCTCGCCAAGGCGCCAGACGGACCGTACGGCGACACCGCTGCCATGGCGGCTGATCTGCACCAGATCAGCGCGCAGGCCGGGCGCGATCTCGCCCCGGTCGTCCAGGCCGGCCATACGGGCCGGCGCGGACGTAGCGGTGGCAACAGCCTCCGGCAGGCTCCAACCAGCCTCATCGTGGAGCTTGAGCAGTCCCAAGAGGGACGAGCTGGGCACATAGTCGGAGGCGATGCCGTGGAGCAGGCCGCGGTCGGCCAGCTCCCGGGCCGCCACGTTCCCGGAATGGGACTTGCCGCGAACCAGGTTGGGCGCTCCGGCCAGGTTGGAAAGGCCGAAGCGGTGCGCAACCTCCGCCGCCTCCACGGTGGTCGGAAACTCCGCCAGGGTCACACCCAGCTCGATGGCTTCTTCGATATGCGCCCGGGTGGCATCGTCGTGGCTGGCCAGAATCAGGCTCTTTTCGCGGCCAAGCGCCGCGATGCGGCGACGGTTGGCGTCCACCCGCGGCGTGTTGTCCTCAATCTTCTTGGCGATGAAGCGGTCGATCTCCTCATCGCTCATCTTCATCTTGCCCTGGTAGTAGGTTCGGTAGGCGTCGAGATTGGCAAACTGCCGCTGGCCCGGCGTGTGGTCCATGAGGGAAATGAGCGAAACCCTCGGCTCATCCATGGCGGCTTCCGCATCCTCCACCACGGAGGCGCAGCCGACTTCGCAGCGCAGATGAATGTGATGGTCGGCGCGCAGGGCACCGGCACGCTCGGCTGCGTCGATGCCTTCCAGGCTGGCCTGCAGCAGGCGCTTGCAGTTGTCCTCGCCGGTTTCGTCGCCAATCCGCAGGGAGTCGAACACGGTGGTGATGCCGGCCGCCGTGATCTCGGCATCGTGCGCCTGCACGGCGGGCAAAGGCGGCCAGGCCACCTTGGGCCGCGGCACGAGATGCCCTTCGAGGTTATCGGTGTGCAGCTCGACAAGCCCGGGCAAGAGGTAGTCGCCCTGCATGTCGTGGTGCGGCGCGCGGGAGAGAGTGCCGCTGTCGATCGCGACAATCCAGCCATCGCGAATGGACAGGGAGCCTCGGACGACCTGGTCCTTCAAGACCAACGTGGCATTCGAGATGTTGATCTCGGGATAGGAAACGCGCTCTGGAATCATGCTGCCAACCGGTTTGCCGTCAGTTCTATCGTATCGGTCGCCACCGCATCCCCGGCTTCACGGTCATGAAAGACGCCAAGAATCGCTGCGCCCCTGGACCGTGCCGCCAAGATGAGCTCGACGACCGCAGCGCGGTTTTCCCTATCCAGGGATGCCGTCGGCTCGTCAAGCAGCAGGACGGGATAATCCCACACCATGGCGCGGGCTATGTTAACTCTCTGTTGCTCGCCGCCGGAAAAAGTGGCCGGCGCCAAAGACCACAAGCGCTGGGGCAAATTGAGATGCGCCAAGATCGCGGCCGCCCGCTCTTCCGCCTCCTCAGTGCTGCGGCCTGCGGTCAGCAGCGGCTCCATGACGAGATCCAAAGTCGGAATGCGCGGTATCACGCGCAGAAACTGGCTCACAAACCCCATGGTCGTGCGCCGCATGGCCAGAATCGTCCGCGGCTCCGCTTTCGCCACGTCCACCATCGCTCCCTGGTGACGGACCAGTATCGCGCCGCCGCCGGTACGATAGTTGCCGTACACACATCGCAAAAGTGAGGACTTCCCTGCCCCCGATGCACCGCGCAAAACGACGCATTCCCCCGCGGACACTCTCAAGTCCACGTTTTGTAAAGCAGAAATGGTCGCCCCGTTCTGTGTATGTAAGGTGAAGGTCTTGTGAAGCCCTTCGATGGCGACCATGGGGTCGGTTTGTTCCGTCATCGCGCTCATACCGGCAAAATCGAGGAAACCAGCATCTGGCTGTAGGGGTGCTGAGGGTCGTCCAGCACCTGATCGGTCAGCCCCGCCTCGACCACCTCGCCGCGGCGCATGACCAGGAGGCGATGCGACAGCATGCGCACCACGCCGAGATCGTGGGTCACGATGATGCAGGCCAAGCCGAGATCGCGGGTCAGGCGCCGAATGAGGTCGAGCAGACGCGCCTGCACAGAGACGTCGAGCCCGCCGGTCGGCTCATCCATAAACACCAAGCGTGGCGAGGTCACCAGGTTGCGGGCGATCTGAAGACGCTGCTGCATGCCGCCGGAGAAGTTCCGCGGCAAATCGTCGATGCGGTCCGCATCGATCTCCAGCTCGGTCAACCAGTGCTGCGCTTGGCCGCGAATGTCGCCGTAGTGGCGGGCGCCCACCGCCATCAAGCGCTCGCCGACGTTGGCGCCGGCAGAGACAGCCATGCGCAGACCGTCGCGCGGATTTTGCCGCACTAGGCCCCATTCGGTGCGAAGCAGCAGGCGCCGTTCGCCTTCGGAGAGGGCAAAGATGTCCACCTGACGTCCGTCCCGCCGCGTGTAGAGCACCTGACCGTCGCTCGGCTCAAGCTGGGCCGAGAGGCAGTTCAGCAAGGTGGTCTTGCCGGACCCCGACTCACCGACCACACCGAGCACTTCGCCGGGCCAGAGATCGAAGCTCACGTCGCGGCAGCCGACACGCCTGCCGTACAGCCGCGTGAGCGCGGCGGCCCTGAGAAGCGGTGTCTCGCTCATGCGCTGCCCCTGTGCCCAGCCGCGCGGCGGCGCTCGCAGTAGTCGCTGTCTGAGCAGACGAACTGCCGCCCGCCGCGATCGTCGACGATGATCTCATCGAGGAAGCTGTCGGTCGCGCCGCAGAGCGCACAGCTTTGCGGCCAGCTTTCCACCTCGAAGGGATGATCGTCGAAGTCGAGGCTGCGCACCTCCGTGTAAGGCGGCACCGCATAGATGCGCTGCTCTCGCCCCGCCCCGAACAGCATCAGCGCCGGGGAGCGGTCGAGCTTGGGGTTGTCGAACTTGGGAATGGGGCTCGGCCGCATGATGTAGCGCCCGGCCACCTTGACCGGATAGTCGTAGGCCACCGCGATCCGGCCAAAACGCGCGACGTCCTCGTAGAGCTTGACGTGCATGACGCCGTACTCTTCCAGTGCATGCATCTTGCGCGTTTCCGCTTCGCTGGCTTCCAGCCAGCGCAACGGCTCGGGGATTGGCACCTGAAAGACGACGATCTGGTCGGCCTTCAGCGGTGTCTCCGGGATGCGGTGGCGTGTTTGAATGACGCTCGCTTCCTCCGTGCGCGTGGTCGTCTTCACGCCAGCCGTCTTGGCGAAGAAACGGCGAATGCTGACGGCATTGGTGGTGTCATCGGCGCCCTGGTCGATCACCTTCAGGGTGTCGTCCGGGCCGAGGATGCTGGCCGTTACCTGGACGCCGCCGGTGCCCCAGCCATAGGGCATGGGCATCTCGCGGCTGCCGAAGGGAACCTGGTAGCCCGGGATGGCGACAGCCTTGAGCAGCGCGCGGCGGATGCTCCGCTTGGTCTGCTCATCGAGGTAGGCGTAGTTGTAGCCGGACTCCTGTGGCGGCTTCGCCTCAGCCGGCTTTGCAAGGCTCCTGACGCTCATTCCGCGGCCTCCGGCACGCTTCCCGGAAGCGGTTCGAAGTCTGCGCGCAGCCTGCGCAGCACCGTCAGCTCGGACTGGAAATCGACGTAGTGGGGCAGCTTCAGGTGCTCCACGAAGCCGGTCGCCTGCACATTGTCGCTGTGATAGAGCACGAACTCCTCGTCCTGCGCCGGGTTCTCCGCCTCTTCGCCCAGCTCCGCCGCGCGCAAGGCCCGATCGACCAGCGCCATGGACATGGCCTTACGCTCGCTCTGCCCGAACACCAAGCCATAGCCACGCGTGAACTGGGGTGGCGCCACCTCGGACCCCTGGAACTGATTGACCATTTGGCACTCTGTGAGGGTGATCTCGCCGATCTCGACGGCAAAGCCGAGCTCCTCCGGCACGAATTCGACGGCGACCTCGCCCATGCGTATCTCGCCCGCGAAGGGATGGTTGTTGCCGTAGCCGCGCTGGGTCGAATAGCCGAGCCCGAGCAGAAAGCCCTCGTCTGCGCGCGCCAAGTTTTGCAGCCGCACGTCGCGCTGCGTTGGAAAGGTCGGAGACTCGCGCGTCAGGTCGCCGACACCGAGGTCATCGTCCGGCGTCTCTGTCTCGATCAGGCCTTCGTCGTTGAGCAGGTCGACGACCCGCGGCAGCGGCGCATCGCCACCTTCGCTTTCCCGTTCGGCTGCGGGTTCGACAGATCTCTGGTCGTCACCCAATAAGCTCATATCCAGCAGGCGATGGGTGTAGTCGAAGGTCGGGCCGAGCAGTTGGCCGCCGGGCAAGTCCTTGAAGGTGGCGGAGATGCGCCGCCGCGCCTGCATGCTGTCCGTGCGCAGCGGCTCGCTGTATCCGAAGCGTGGCAGGGTCGTTCGGTAGGCCCGCAGCAGGAAGATCGCTTCGATCATATCGCCGCGCGCCTGCTTGATCGCCAGAGCCGCCAACTCCCGGTCGTAGAGAGAGCCCTCTGCCATCACTCGGTCGACCGCCAGCGCCAGTTGCTCAGAGATCTGAGCGACCGATAGCTCGCGGTGCTCACGGCCACCCCGCCGCTCCTCGGCCAATAGGCGATGGGCATTGTCGATCGCCTGTTCACCGCCCTTTACAGCTACATACATGCCTAGTTCTCCGGTTCGATCTTGACGCTGCGAGGCAAGGCGGCAAGCCGATGCCCCTCGGTCAGGATGATGTCGACGCCCTGAGGAAAGAGCGCACCATTCGCCTGCCATTGCGCACACAAGTCGTCCGGCAGTCCGCTGACAGCCAGGGTGGTGCGGCCGTCGATGCCCGGTCCATGCAAGCTCAGTGGCACGCCGTGACCCAAGGCCGAGACCTGGCAGATCACCGTCGTCGAATGCTCCGGATACTCCGCCGTCCCCGGCGCAAAGCCGGCTAGCGCAGGCAGGGGGCCGCAGCAAAGGGCGAAGGCGGCCTTGTCTGCTGCTTTGACGAGCGGCGACCCGCAGTGGAAGCGCAGCGATGTGGCAAACCCTGCTGCCGCATCATCGAGCCAAAGCGGTGTCTCATGGTCGCAAAGGCTAAGCATGACCGCCAAGCTGGCGGGCGCAAGCGGGGTGGGCGGGTCGAGATCAATGGCAAGGCTGTCGATGCGCCCCGGGTGCGCCATGGCGTCCAAGATCGCACGAAACGCCGCTTGGCTGTCCAGCACGGGATTGCCGAACCCCGCGGCAATCTCGGCGGCCGGGTTGGGCTGGGACGTCATTCGCTTTCCCCTCGAACCATCGTGAAGAAGTCGACCCGGGTGGCCGCTGTCTTGCGCGCTTTGCTGTCTTTCTCGGTGGCTCGCGCCTGCGCCAGCGGTGCAATGACGCTGGCCCACAGCGCCGAATGACGCGAAGGGTCTTGCAGTAGAGCATCGAGCAGGGCGGTATGCTCGGCATGTTGCGGGTTTCGCCCAAGCACATAACCGTGACCGACCGCACCGCCATCGACTTTGACCGAACAGCGGGTGACAGTCGCTTCGCCGAGATTGAAGCGGCGCCCTGAGCCACCGGCGCGGCCGCGCAACATGACCATGCCGCATTCGGGCGCGCGCAGCAGGTGATAGGCAGGCAGAGGTGTGACGGCGTGCAGGGCATCCGCCACTGTTTCGGGCGACGCCTGCGCCAGGATGGAGAGCCACGTCTGACGTTGCGCCGAGTCCGGAGAAGCGTCGCCCTGGCTACCAGTGTCAGAAGTCATCCAATATACCTATTGACAATCTGTCTAGTTGTCCGGATATCTAACATACTGACTATCAGAATGCGGCCTGACTTGGAACTGCAGCTTTTTGAAGCTTTGGTGACACGCTCTTCTGGACGAGGGATACAATGGAACGGCAAGCCGGCCTTACCCTCTGGCGCTTCATATACAATGCCCTGACCGAGGAAATCGAAAGCGGCGCCTTTCAACCCGGCAGCAAGCTGCCGAGCGAATCCGAGCTTTCTCAGCGCTTTGCGGTCAATCGCCATACGGTTCGGCGGGCGCTCTCGACCATGGCTGAGGAGGGCCTGATCCGCGTCGAGCAAGGGCGCGGCAGCTTCGTCGAAGAGCACATTCTCGACTATCTGATCGGCGCCCGGACGCGCTTCAGCGAAATCGTCGGCAATCAGGCGCGCAGTCTGGTCGGCCGCGTCCTGTCGAGCGAGGTCATCCAGGCCGGACCGGAGCTGGCCCGCTATCTCGACATCAAGGAAGGTGCCGCCTGTTACCGCGTGGATACGCTGCGGCAAGCCGACGATCGCCCGATTACATTCGCCAGCCACCACTTCCCCCATGCCCGCTTTCCCGAGCTGCCGGACAAGCTGAAGGGAGAGCTCTCCATCAGTCAGGCACTGGCGTCCTTCGGCTGCGCAGACTACCGCAGGCGCACCACCAGGGTGATCGCCCGCTTGCCCGATGCCAACGAGGCCGTCTCTCTGCAGCAACCGCGAAGCCGACCGATTCTGGTGACCGAAAGCGTCAACGTCGACACAGCGGGAAAGCCGATTGAATTCGGCATTGCGCGCTTTGCCTCCGACCGGGTCCAGATCATTTTCGAGTCCTGAGCGCGCGCTTGCCGCTCGGGCGAGCGGCACTTCGTTCAGCTCCGCCCCGCGACGGAGGTTTGCGGGGCACGACCATCGCGCCAGCTTCCTCGGTGCTCGACGTAGAGCGCGATCCAGCCTGCGGCCAAAGCGACAACAAAGGTCGGCACCCAAGCCGCGACCCAAGGCACCAAAAGCCCGTGCTCGCCAAGCTTCAGCATCAAGCCGTCGAGCGACCAGAGCGCAAAGCCGATCCCCATCGAGATGGCGATCCACCAACCGCCACCCGGCCCGCGACCCGACGGCCGCGCCAGAGCAATGGTCAGCATCACCAGCAGAATGGTCGAAATCGGACGCGAGATGCGTTCGTGGAGCCAAACCCGGAAGACATAGTCCGGCTGGCTGCCGGTTCCGGCCTGCGACTGTGCCTGCAACAGCGCCGAGAGAGAGGCGACCCTGGGGTGGGATGCCACAGCCTCCAGCAAGCTGGGCGACAGCGAGGTGTTCCATTCGTAGCTGGCATAGCTGGTTCTGGTCACGTCGCTGGCTGAGGTCACCTCCGCGTCTTGCAGCAGCCAGCGCCCGCCATCGTAGAGTGCGGTCGGCGCATCGATTCGTTCGGTCAGATTGCCCGTCTCGTCCCGCCGGAAGATGGTCACGTCGAGCAGGACATGGTCCGTCGCGTCCGCCCCGCGATAGCGCAGGATGTCATTGCCACGGCGGAGCCAGTAGGCCTGCTCTTCGCCCTCTCCGCCGCTGACGTAGTCGCCGATGCCCCAAGACTGTAGCGCAGCGGTGGCCCGGGGCACCGCCATGTCCTCGATCATGAACTGGAACACGGCGACGAGAAGCGCCGCCGGCAAGGCCGCGATCGCCAAGTGCGCCTTAGGAACGCCGGCGGCATGGAGCGCCGCGAGCTCGCTGTGGCGCGAAAGCTGGGCGAAAGTAAAGCAGCCGGCGAAGAAGGCGGCGATCGGCAGCACCTGAGCGAGGATGATCGGGAGCCGCAAAGCGGAGTAGCGCAAGATCGGAAGCAGCAGCTCGTCGCTCTGGGCAATCACCTGATCGCCGTCCGAGAGAAAGTCGAGGAAGACGATGACCGCCGTCATGCCGCCGGCGATCAGGACAAGTCGACCAAGAAGCAGCGCCGCAATGTAGCGGCAGAAGATCCAGCTCATGCGCGCCGCCTCGCGGCCTGGCTCCAGGCTTGGCGCCACGCGGCAATCCGGTCGAGCAAGCGATTTCCGAGGCTCGCTCGCCCGGCCGGCAAGCGGAAGGCCGCCTCGCGATAAGTCACGATGGTCGCCGTGGTGAGCATCATGAAGGGAACCCAGATCGCCAGCCAAGCCGGCGCCTGGTCTCGTTTCACCATGCTCTCTCCGAACTCGAGCGATTCGTTGTACACGATCAGCAGGACCAAGCCGATAAAGGCGCTGAGGTCTCGCTGACGCCAGCCCCGCCCCACGCCCATGGCCACAGCGAGCGCCGCAAGCACGAGGGTCGATACGATAATGACAAGGCGCGAATTAAGCTCAGCGCTGATCTCGCCCGGCGTCAGATAGGGGGGCGGGTCGGCGGAGGCCGCGAAAAGCTCCGGGAAGGTCAGCTCCCGCACGTCGTTGCCGCGTGCCCGGTAGTCCGATACGGGGCTGCGCGATAGCGGCCAGCGAAACTCTTCGAAGTCGACCATGGACATGCTGCCGTCAGGCTCGAAGTCGAGTCGCAGACCGTCATCCAGGCGCAGCACCGGCTCACCCGACTCGCCGGCCGGAATCAGCACGCCCTCCTGCGCGGTGGTCAGCCGTCGATCTGCTCCGTTCTCGCTGTCCAGCACGAAGATACGCGCCAGGCGCACACGGTTGCCTTGGTCGAGCGACGCCTCGGCAAAGAAGGTCAAGCCATCGATCTGCAGGAACGATCCTTCCTTGACCGCGAGGCCAAGCGACGTCTGCGCCAGACTGTGTTTGATGGAACGGTAGGCATAGCGCGCGTGGGGCTGTGCGTAGCCGAGCAGGACGATAGCCAAGCAAGCCATACCCATGGCCAAGAGGCCGACTGGCTTGGACAAGCGCGGCAGCGAGGTGCCGGATGCCAAGAGCGCAGAGAGCTCCTGTTCCTTGCTCAAGCGGGAGAAGGTCAGGAGGACGGCAAAAAAGAAGGCGGCCGGCAGCACGATGCCGATGTAGTGCGGCATCAGCAGCACGAGCATGCGCCCCAGATAGCGCACCACGTCGTCTGGGCCTGAGAAGAGGTCGAACAGCCGGAGCAATCGCTCGCTCATCAGAACAAGCAGGCCAACGGCCAAGATCGCCCCCGTTTTCCAGACGACTCGGCCAAGAATGTATCGATCGATCGTGCTCAAAGGCGGGCGCTCCCGCAGTCCTTGTCCAATCTACAGCGGACCCTGCCATCGGCTTGTGGCAGCAATCTGCCCGTGATAGCCGACTGTTTCTTCGCCAATGGCTTAGCTCTTAATGCCTGCTTCTGCCAAGACCTGGCTCCTCTCAAGCGAGAAACTCGGTGATACGGCGCAAGCCCGCCTGATCGCCAACGCGCTCGGGTGGTCCACCACTGAGATGGACATGGTGGTGCGTGAGCGCTTTCGCACCGCCAAACCGGCGATGCGCCCTTCGCTCGAGCATATCGACCCGGCCAGCGCAGACCAACTCCGCCCTCCCTGGCCGGAGCTGGCGATCGCGGCGGGCCGGCGCATGGCCATGGTTCTCCTGTGGATCAAGGCGCAGTCGGGCGGCCGGACACGCGTCGTCTACCTTGGCAGGCCGCAGCGCCATCTCGAGCGCTTCGACCTGGTGATTGCACCGAGCCAGTTTCGCGTGCCCTCGGCACCGAACGTCATGCCGCTCGCCTATCCGCTTGTTCGCGTCGAGCAGGGGGCTTTGGCATGCGCCGCACAGGCCTGGCAGGCGCGGCTTGCCGGCCTGCCCAAACCCTTGTTCGTCCTGCTGGTCGGCGGGCCACAAAGGGTGCTGCGCTTCGACAAGGCCTTGGCGCTCGACCTGCTGGAGCGCACGGCAGCCATGGCCAGGGCAGCCTCCGGCAGTCTCTATGTCAGCACCAGCAGACGAACGCCGCCGGACATTGCGGATGCCCTGGCCAGAGCTGTGCCTTCGGAGGCCCAGTTCCACCGCTGGACTCCCGAGGCGCAGGAGAACCCCTATCTTGGGCTTCTGGCCCATGGCGACGTCTTCGTGGTGACCGGCGACAGCATCTCCATGCTGGTCGAGGTGGCCGGTCTTGGCCGTCCCCTGGCGATCTATCGTCAGCCGCCTCCAAGCAATCTCTGGCGCCGCGGGCTACAGTTCATTGGCCGCGCCATCGATGAAGAGACCGGTCATCCGGCGGCACGCGGCATAGGGCGCCTGCTCTATCGACTCGGCGTGGTCAGCTATCCGCGCAACCTCTCGGCTTTGCACGATCGCCTGATTGCCGAAGGGTATGCCGCTCCCTTTGGTGGGGCGCTCCCGGAAGGCGGCCATTGCCTCCCGTCAGAGCTGCCCGAAGTCGCTACACGCATACGCGCACTGTTCTCAGAGAAAACAGAGCTTTAGCTTGGGGCGCCGTGCCGGCTGCCTTCTTGCCGTCTCCTGCAAATCCCGCTTGGCGCTATCGAGATCGAGCCATTCGAAAACTGCACCGCTCACACTCTGCCAAGGACGGGCCGATGTCTCAGGTCGGCGTTGCCAGACGCCGGGCCGCTGGCTATAGAGCTTGCCTCATGGCTGCCAACGCCCTTCGCGGCCTTTTCGACAGGCACACCCTCACGGTCTTTCCTTGCATGCTGCGAGGCTTTTCCAGCTTTCACGATCAGCAGTCACCATGTCTTACTTTCTAGATCGGGTTTGGCGCGAGCTCTTGCCCCGCCTTCTCTTCGTCTTGCCTAAGAGCCGGCGCATCGCTTTGGAGCGGTGGCTGCGCGGGCGTGAAGAGTACCGCAAGCTTCGCAACGCCGACTTCGTGATTGCATCCTTCGGCAAGAGCGGGCGTACCTGGCTGCGCATTCTGCTGTCCCGCTTCTTCCAGCAGCGACTCGGGCTGCCGGAGCAAAGCTTGATCGGCTTCAACAACTTTCACCGCAGGGACCCCGCCGCACCGCGCCTCTTCTTCACCCATGACAACTATCTGAAGGACTACAGCGGCAACGGGGACAACAAGGCGGACTTTTACGGCAAGAAAGTCGTCCTTTTGGTCCGCAACCCTTACGACACGGCCGTCTCCCAGTACTTTCAGTGGAAGCACCGGATGCGGCCGATCAAGAAGGTCTTGAACGGCTATCCAGCGCACGGCGACGATGTTGGACTGTTCGACTTTGTGATGGAGGAGTTCGGCGGGCTCAACACCGTTGTCGATTTCCTGAACCTTTGGCGGCAGGAGGCCGACGCCGTCGGCGACCTGCTCATTGTGCGCTACGAAGATCTTCAGGCCGACACAGCCGGCGAACTGTCACAGGTGCTGAACTTCTTAGGTCAAGCACCGAACAGCGCGGAAATCGCCGAGGCCGTGCGCTTCGCCTCCATCGAGAACATGCGGCGCATGGAGACGAAGAACGTGTTTTGGCTCTCCGGCCGGCGCATGGCGCCTGGCGACAAGCGGGAACCGGACAGCTTCAAGGTCCGCCGTGCGAAAGTCGGCGGCTATCGCGACTATTTCAGTGACGAGCAACTGGCTGAGATGGAAGCGCTGGTGGAGAGCCGCCTGCGTCCGGGCTTCGGCTACCTGAAGCGTGAGTACGCTGAGCAGGACGAAGCACAGCTGCCGCGTCAGCGCGCCAGCGCATAGGCTGCCTTGCCCGAGCCGGGGCTGAACTTGCGAGATGCCCGGCCTTTTGTTAACCGACATGGTGCTCGGCAACAAAGATCGCACAGCCATGAAACCCTGCGTCTTCATCCACACCAATCACAAGCAGATCGTCGGTGCCCTGGTCGCTGAGTACGCCCTGAAGCGCAACTCGCCCAACGCCGACAAGTTCGACGTCGCCCTCATCCACACCAAAGACTATTCCTTCATGCGCGCGTACGAGGGGCAGGAGTTTCGCCGCGGCGGCACCACCCGGACCTGGCGCATGGAGGATCTGCAGTCCTTTACGCCGCTGCGCTTCATGCCGCCCAAGCTGATGGGCTACCAGGGCCGCGCCGTGGTCATCGACCCGGACATCTTCGCCGCCGGTGATATCTACCCGCTGCTCACGCGCGACATGCAAGGCAAGGCCATCATGTGCCGGACGCGCGGCCGGGGCCAGGCGATCAAGGGCGCCTTCGCCTCCAGCGTCATGCTGCTCGACTGCGCCAAGCTGACCCACTGGGACCCGGAGCGCGAGTTCCCCGAGCTCTTCGAAGGCAAGCGCGACTACTTGTCCTGGATTTCCCTCCGCATGGAAGATCCGGAAACCATCGGGCAATTCGAGACCTACTGGAACGACTTCGACAAGCTGACCCCGGAAACCCGCCTGCTGCACAACACCAAGCGCATGACGCAGCCCTGGAAGACCGGCCTGCCCGTCGACTTCATCCCGGCTGAGAAGGTGCGGTTCCTGCCGGGCTGGGGCGCTTTGATGCGGCTACGCCGCCGTCTGTTCGGCGACTACGGGCTGCTCGGCCACTACCGCCGCCATCCGGATCCGAACCAGGAGCGCTTCTTCTTCGGCCTGCTGCGCGAGTGCCTGGAGAAGGGCATCGTCACTGAGGCAATGCTGCAGCATGAGATGCAGCACAACCACGTTCGCCACGACGCCCTGCAGGTGGTGGAGCGGACGCCGACCTTGGAGATGAAGCCGCTGTTCGCTTAGTGGCGGCTTGAGTCCAGGCTAACGCTAAAGCGTCCGCACGAACTCGGCCTGGGTCGGCTTCTGGGCGGCAACGGCAAGAGCGTCTTCCAGACTAAAAGTCTTGCGGAACAGGGCCCGGCCGATGACGGCGCCGGCGATGTTCGGCAGGTTGTTGAGCCGCGCGATGTCGTCGAGGCTTTGCACCATGCCGCTCGAGATCACCGGAATGGAGAGGTCGCAAGCCAGCTCGGTCGTACCGGCGAAGGCGCTTTCGGGTAGCTCCTCGCTGCGGTCGACATCGGCGTAGATGATGGCCGCTGCACCGCTTTCCTGAAAGTCCGAGGCCACCTCCAACGGCGTGTAGATGGTCTCTTCTTGCCAGCCTTCCACCACGACGCGGCCGCCTCGGCTGTCGATCGCAATGACGATCTGCTTGGGGTATTGCGCGCAGACGGCTCTGACGAAGTTCCGGTCCTTGACGGCAGCGGTTCCGAGGACAAGGCGTGTGGCGCCATGCTCAAACCACCACTCGACGCTGGCCATGGTGCGGATGCCGCCGCCGACCTGCACGGGGATTTCCACTGCCTTGATGATGTCGCAGATCAACTCGGCATTGTGACGGCCGCCTTGGTAGACACCGTCGTAATCAACGACGTGCAGCCATTCCGCGCCGGCTTCCTGAAAGTCGAGCGCTGTCTTGATCGGATCGACATGAAAGACGAAAGGCTCTTCATGCCGCCCGCGGGCAACATTGACGCACTTTCCGTCCATAAGCTCGATGTCGGGATAGATGATCACGGTCTCGTCCCTCCCTAGTTACGCCCCAACGCGCTTAGAGCGTGGGCGATACACTCTTTGCCGCCGATACTAACACGTCTCAGCGGCGCATTATGGTCAATCCGCGAACAGCTTCTCCACAGCCTCTGCCGCCCGCTCCAGATCCCGCAGGGGCGGCGGGCTGCCAGCCGGCGCCGAATCGCCGAGCCAAGCCGCCCGGCCGCTGGCGACCAGCCGCTCCGGCACGACCTGCAAGTCGCGCACAAGGCGCCGCGGCCCAAAGGTAAGCGCTAGTCGATAGATAAGGGCGCGACGGTCGAAATCAGCCAGAAGCTCCGATAGACTCGGCAGACGGGCCGGACGGCGCATGGAGAACCAGCTACGTCCCAGGTCGAAGAGATAGACCGGCTTACCGGTGGCACAGGCCTCGGTCGCCATGGAGATGCTCTCCCCCGACGCGACCAGGACATCCGCTAGGCTGAGCAGGCCGAGGTAAGGATTCTCTGCATCGCCGGATTTCCAAGCATAGAACAGACCGGCTCCTGGCAGCGCCCGCCGTAAGGCCTCGACCGCCTCCGGCTCCGTTCTGGCGCTGGTCGTGACGAGCAATGTGCCGCCCTGCCGCTCGGCCAGCGCCTTCGCCTCGTCAGCCAAGCGCTGCGCGTTCTCCGCATCCAGCGTAAAGGGCCCGGCGCTGCCGCCCACCAGGACCGCGATCAAGGGCCGCGGCATCTCCGACAGCCTGGCTTGCAAGGCCCGGGCGGCCTCCTCAAGCCTTTCCGGCTCCAAGCCATGAATGACTGTTTCGTTCTCGAGGATGTTGGCACGCGGCGGCAAACGATACTGCGGCGTGGTGACGATGAGATCGAAGGCTTCCGGCCGCGCCCAGGGGCGACCGAGGTGCACCAGTTTGGTCCGGCCTCCGGACTGCTGCCGGATCCAACGGGCGATGGGCTCGTTGCGTCGGCCGGCGGTCAGGATGAGCTCCGGCCAGGGCGGGCCGAGGGGGCTCGACTGCGCAGCGCGCATTCCGTGAAGGTTTGGTCCGAGCAACAGGTTGGTGAGCAACTCACTCCGGCGGTAGGCGAACCGCTTGGTTTCGTATGCCCAGCCCAGCCTCTCGGCCAAAGCCTGGAGCTGGCGGTTGTCGCCTTCCTTCCGTCCCATCAGCAGCCAGGTGCTCGGGCCGCTGCGGACGCGCAGCTCCTTTTCCGCGCCTGCTTCGCTCAACTTGGGAACGGCTTCGCTCGTCATCGCGTTCACTCAGCGCAACGAGCGAGGCGATGCAAGTCCTTCCTCGGCTGATGATCGTCGACGGCCGTCAATAGGGCGGGGAGAAAACCCACGCCGTAACCGTAGTACAAGGGTTGAGTGGGGTTCTAGATTCGGCCCCAATCTCGCGGCAGACTGCGCGGTGACGGGACCATACGCTGCAGGGGTGAGGAGGCAGCCATGAATTGCAGTCGCAGGCATTTCAACAAAGCGCTTCTGGCGGGAGCCGCCTTCGTGCCGCTCTGCGGCTGCGTCTCGACGAACCCGGCGACAGGCGACACCAGCTTCACCGGCTTCATGGACCGGGACGACGAAATTCGGCTGGGTCAGGAAGAATATCCCAAGCTGGTGGCGCAGTTCGGTGGCGCTTACGAGAATCAGCGCCTGCAAAGCTATATCACCAGCATCGGAAACGACGTCGCTGCTCGCTCCGAAGTCACGGACCTGCCCTACGAGTTCACGGTGCTGGACTCGCCCATCGTCAACGCCTTCGCACTACCGGGCGGCAAGATCGCCATCTCCCGCGGCCTGCTGGCACTGGCCAGCAATGAGGCCGAGGTTGCCGGCGTTCTGGCGCACGAGGTTGGTCATGTCACCGCCCGCCACACGGCCGAGCGCATCGCCAGCGCCCAGGCGGCGCAAATCGGCGTCATGGGCGCCACAATCCTGGGCGCCGTGCTGGGCGGCAGTCTCGGGGCGCAGGCCGGGCAGCAGCTGACCGGCACAGCGGCCACCGTCGCCATCCAGGGCTACTCCCGCTCGCAGGAGCTGGAAGCCGACGAGCTCGGCATCCGCTACATGTCGCGGGCCGGTTACGATCCCGAGGCCATGGTCGCCTTCCTGGCGACCCTGCGCGACAACAGCCGGCTCGATGCGGAGATGGCCGGCCGCTCGCCCGACTCCGTCGATTCTTTCGACATCATGGCGACCCACCCGCAGCCTGCCGAGCGGGTGCGCCAAGCCGGTAGCCTGGCTGCCAATGCCTACATTCCCGACGGCCGCCTGGATCGCGCCGAGTATCTCCAGGAAATCAACGGCATGATCTATGGCGACTCGCCGAAGCAGGGCATCGTCCGCGGCAACAGCTTCGAGCATCCGGAACTGCGCTTCGCCTTCAAGGCGCCGCAAGGCTACAGCCTGATCAATCAGCCCAACGCCGTCATCGCCCGCGGCCCGCAGGGCGCGCAGATGATCTTCACCATGGCGCGCATGCAGAACAGCCGCGACCCTGCCGGCTACATCAGCAACGAATGGGCCAAGGGTGCGCGCTTGAGCAACCAGCAGGCCATTACCGTCAACGGCTTGCAGGGAGCGACAGCGACAGTGCGCCAACGCCAGGACGGCAGGGACATCTCCTTCCGCCTGGTCGCCATCGAGGCCGACAGCGGCCGTGTCTATCGCATGCTCTATGCCACCCCGGTGTCGGTCGCCGGCCAGCTCGATTCGGCGATCCGCGACTCGGTCTACAGCTTCCGCCGCCTGAGTGCCGAGGAAGCCAGCAAGATCAAACCCTTCCGCGTCATCGTGGTGCCCGTCGAGTCGAACGACAGCGTCGATCGCCTCGCCTCCACCATGCCCTACGGACGCTTCAACGATGACGTCTTTCGCCTGATCAACGATCTCGGCCAAGGGGACACCCTGGCCGGCGTGGACGAGATCAAGGTGGTGACGTCTTAGCCAAGAGGGAGACGACCGCAGCACTGCAAATCATCTGCCTAAAGTTGACATTCCCAAAATAAACGCTAGAGTTGCGCAGCCTAGCTCTGATTGGAGTTAGCTCGACATGACTTGGTTTTCCAGATGTCACTTTTCTTCCGCGCCAAAGAACACTTTTGCTGTTCTACCGAGCGTTATTCTACTTCTGCTTTTGTGTTCTTGCAATCAAGCTATTCTGCAAGTCTGCCCACAAAATACAGCTTATCATTACTCCGCATTCAAATGCCGGAGCGACTTTAAATTTTCCGGATTCCAGCATGAAGTTGATTCGATTGAAAATGCTACCGTATTTACCGAAGAATTGTATGATCAATTGCCGTACTTTCAAACATGCACCGATAGAAAAAGTCTCACTTGGAAAGATAGAACAGAAAAGCTCCTTCGCCGACAGGTTAGCCGACTTGTAGCCAACCTAAGGAACGTTGATTTCTTTAGTAACTGGGCGGGATTCAAAAGCTCGGATGAGGACCTCCGGCGGAAGCGGGACAGAAGGTTCAGAAGTCCACTTTTTGAACCTCCAACCTTACAAATAGACCCCAGACAACGCTACCCAGTTGTATCAGATATTCACGCCGGTTATCCCTTTCTAAAATTTTCATTAAGTTTCTTTGAGCAGGTTTGCAAAGACTTTGTAATAGAAAATTTCAATTTCGTATTTGAGAATATTAGACAACGCAACCATGAAAAAATGCTGGAGATTGTGGAGCATTCCCAACGCCACGTGTTCCCACAGGACTGGGCCAAAGTTACCCAAAAAGAAAGAGAGGAGTATGCTACTTTTATTTATATTTTGGAAACCATTGCGGGGATGATAACCCACAATTTTAACTTCGAGGCGGCCGTGCTCTGGGTAATGGGGCATGAATTGTATCATTTAACATATCCAATTCCACCAAATGCTTCTTGCGAGGAGAAAAAGAAAGATGAGATTATAGCTGACAGAATAGGAATTTGGGCAATAGAACCAATACTACGAAAACGGCACTATGCAAGAGAAATCATCAAAAGAAATACTGACCCTGATACAAAAACTCTGAATATAAACGAAGAATATTTTTACTTATTTATTTTTAAAGCTCTCGCAAATAGCTCTCCTGGCTATAGACTTTTTTTAGGATACGTTGATCAAGGCGAAATTCATGGTGAATGTTACCCTTCGGCCGAGGAGAGAGTCGATCACTTAGATCAGTTTATTGAGCGCGAATTTGCAAAAGCAATGAAGGGAGCGTCACAGTGACTTACAAAACTATCTTTCTCTCGGTAGGGCTAGTCTCGATTCTTGTCGGCTGCTCTCATCCGGTTCCTCTTGCACCTCGCTTTTCCAAAACGTTTATTCCGCAAGGCTATGTTTGTACTAGTGCTCCGACAGCAGCCTATAGCCCTGGGTACATATTTCGGCGAGACATGGATGGTATCGAGCACTTGGCTAGAGACATGTCGGAAGAAGTTAAACCTCTTCTTAAAGATTATGAGACCGTGTTTGGCGAGTATCGCACGAATGCAGTTTTCTCCGTTGATGCTAATGCTACGCTTTTAGCTGCGCTAGGTGAGTTTGCCGAGACAAAAGTTGGAGCAGAATTCAATTCCGAACAGACAACATACATTTCTTTTTCGAAGAGTGCTGTTTGGGTACAAATGGACGATACCGTGTGGAACAGTTTGAAGGAGTTTATTTCTAAATTGCCTCGTGAGAAAAACAGTAGATACTTCATTGTTCGCGATTCAATTCTGTCGAGAAACATTAAGTTCAATTTCTCAGATGAAGATAAGGTACAGCTCTTTGGTAACGTATCAATAGATGAGTTATTGAAGATTAATCCCTCTTTTGGTTACAGGGCTGGCGGTTCCTATACACTAGAAGTTACTGCTTCAGAGCCTCTAAATGTCTGTATCAAGACAGTTCAAGTATTTTTCTCTGACGATTCTCAAGCCGGGATAGCTGGAGATGCGCTGAACTTTGATTTATCTGCTTCTGAAGATCTACTATTGTCTAAGTAAAGAAGAATTACATTTGTTTCCGAGCCTGCCTGAACCTAGCCTGCCGTCGGCGCCGAGGACACTACCTCTCCACGAGCACGCTGCTCCAGGAGCTGGGTCAGCCAATCCGGGTCCATCTCCGGCACCGAGGAGAGCAGCAGCTCGGTGTACTCGTGATGCGGCGGCGAAAGGACCGTATCCTTCTCGCCCTTCTCCACCACCCGGCCCTGCAGCATGACGACGATCTCGTCGGCGATGGCCCGAACCGTCGCAATGTCGTGGGTGATGAACATGTAGGCGAGATTGAGCTCCTGCTGCAGCCGGTCGAGCAGCTTGAGGATCTCTTCGGCAACCAGCTGATCAAGCGCCGAGGTCACCTCATCGCAGATGATGATCTCCGGCTCGGCGGCCAGGGCGCGGGCGATGCAGATGCGCTGCTTCTGACCGCCGGATAGCTCGCTCGGCAAACGTCCAGCGAAGTCAGGCGTCAGTTCGATCATGTCCAGCAGCTCGAGGACCTTCTTCTCGCGTTCGGCGCCTTTCAGGCCGAGATAGAATTCGAGCGGCCGACCGATGACATCGCGCACCCGCTGCTTCGGGTTCAGCGCTGTATCCGCCATCTGATAGATCATCTGGCAGTGGCGCAGCTGATCCTTGCTGCGCTGACGGAAGTCCTTCGGCAAGGCCTCTCCCTGATAGAGGATTTGCCCCTCGCTCGGCGGCAGCAAGCCGGTGATGACCCGCGCCGTTGTGCTCTTGCCACTGCCGGACTCGCCCACAACGGCTACCGTGCGCCGCCGCTCCAAAGCGAAGCCGACGTTGAAGAGCACAGGCGTGTCGCCATAAGCGGCCGTGACGTTGTCGACTTCCAGGATCGGCACCTCGGCCTTTGGCTCGGTCACAGGCTCCTTGCGGAAGCTGCGCACGGCCCAAAGCGACTTGGTGTAATCCTCCTGGGGATTGAACAACATGTCCCGGGTGTCGGACTCCTCGACCAGGTTGCCGTAGCGCAGCACCATGATGCGGTCGGCCATCTGCGCCACCACCGCAAGGTCGTGGGTAATGTAGATGGCCGCGGTGTCGAACTGCTCGACGACATCGCGAATGGCCGAAAGCACTTCGATCTGGGTGGTCACGTCCAGCGCCGTCGTGGGCTCATCGAAGATGATCAGATCGGGGCGGCAGGACATGGCCATAGCCGTCATGGCGCGCTGCAACTGGCCGCCCGACACCTGGTGCGGATAGCGAAAGCCGATCTCGTTTGGATTGGGCAACTGGAGACGGCCGTAGAGCTCCTTGGCATCGGCCTCTGCTTGCGCCCGACCGAAGACGCCGTGTTGCGTCGGCGACTCGCTGTACTGATCGATCAAGCGATGGGCAGGGTTGAAAGCGGCCGCGGCGCTCTGCGCGACATAAGCGATGCGCGCGCCTCGCAGCTCCCGCTTGGTATCCTCGCTCGCCGTCATCAGGTCGATGCCGTCGAAGTCGATGGTGCCGCCGGACAACCGGCAGCCGTCGCGTGCGAAACCCATGGCCGCCAAGCCGATCGTCGACTTGCCGGCGCCGGACTCGCCGATCAGGCCGAGCACCTCCCCGCGCCGCAGGGTGATGTCGACCCCTTTGACGATCTCACTCCACTGTTCTTCGGCACGGCCTTCGATGCGCAGGCCGCGCATCTCAAGCAGGACATCGCCCTTCTTGGCGTCGCTGCTGTCGCTCATTCTTTCAGTCCGCTCGTCTTGTGCAGGAACCAGTCGACGACGAAGTTCACGCCGACCGTCAGGAGGGCAATGGCACCCGCCGGCAGGAGCGGCGTGGTGATGCCGTAAGTGATGAGAGTGGCATTGTCGCGCACCATGCTGCCCCAATCGGCCGTCGGCGGCTGAATGCCCAGGCCGAGGAAGCTCAGTGCGCTGATGAAGAGGAAGACGAAGCAGAAGCGCAGGCCAAACTCGGCGACCAGCGGTGGCATGATGTTCGGCAGAATCTCATGCCGAATGATCCACCAGAGTCCCTCGCCGCGCAGCTTCGCCGCCTCGACGTACTCCATCACCACGATGTTCATGGAAACGGCGCGTGCTAATCGAAACACACGGGTCGAGTCGAGCAACGCAATGACAAGCACCAGCGAGGTGACCGAGGTACCGACGATGGTCAATATCATCAGCGCGAAGATCAGCTGTGGTATCGCCATCAGGACGTCGACAACGCGCCCCAAGCCTTGGTCGACCCATCCCCCCAGCGTGGAGGCGAGCAATCCCAGGATGCCCCCGACGAGGAACGCGAGACAGGTGGTGACGAAGGCGATTCCCACTGTGTTTCGCGCGCCGTAGACCAGTCGGGTGAGCATGTCGCGCCCGAGATTGTCGGTTCCGAGCAGAAACTCCGAACTCGACTCCTCGTACTCGGCGCCCACCACCTCGGTCTCTCCGTAGGGAGCGATCGCCGGCGCGAACATAGCCACGACGATGTACGTCACGATGACCAGCAACCCGAACTTGGCTGTCAGGGGTGCTTGGCGGAGCAGTTTCAGTGCAGCAGCCATGGTTCCACCTCACCGGGGATGCAGCAGCCGCGGATTTGTCACGATGGACAAAACGTCGGCCAGAAGGTTGAGGAGGATGAAGGTCATGGCAAAGACCAGGCTACAGGCCTGCACCACCGGCAGGTCTCGTTTGGAGACCGAGTCGACCAGGAGCTGCCCGAGGCCGGGGTAGACAAAGACCACCTCGACCACCACCACGCCGACGATCAGGTAGGCGATGTTGAGCACCACCACGTTGATGATCGGGGCCAGGGCATTCGGCAGCGCATGGTGGATGATGATGCGGCTGGGCGACAGCCCCTTGAGCCGTGCCATCTCGATGTAGGGACTGGCCAGCAGGTTGATGATCGCCGCCCGGGTCATCCGCATCATGTGCGCCACAACCACCAGGGTCAGGGTCAGCGCCGGCAACATGGTGCGGTAGACCCGCTCCCAGAAGCCGATATCGGGCCCGATGTTGGAGATGCTCGGGAAGATGCCGGCCTGGATAGCCAGGAAGAGGATGAGAATGTAGGCGACGAAGAACTCGGGAAAGGAGATCGAGGTCAAGGTTACGACGTTGACCGTGCGATCGTAGAGCGTGTTGCGATAAAGCGCCGCCAGGATGCCGAGGGTCAGCGCCAATGGCACCGAAATCACCGCCGCCAGGCCGGCCAGGAACAAGGTGTTCTCAAGCCGGGCCCCCAGCAGTTCCGATATCTCGCGTTGGTTCGCCAGAGATCGGCCAAAGTCACCCTGAAGCATGCCGCCGAGCCACTCGAAGTAGCGCTCGTAGGCCGGCAGGTCGAGCCTCAGCTCCTTGCGGAAGGCAGCCACCGTTTCCGGCGTGGCAGCCTGGCCCAAGATCGCCTGGGCCAAGTCGCCGGGCAGAAGCTCAACGCCGAGAAAGATGATCAGGGAGACGACGAACAGGGTGAGCAAGCCCAGCAGAAGGCGCTGGCCCACCATTTTTAGAATCTGTGCCATGACGTGCGCTCAGGCGGTCGCTACGCCATCCACCAACGCTCGACGTAGCGTCCGCCGTCGAGTTCCCAGTTCGACGCGACGTCGGGGCCGTGCGTGACCTTCTCGGAGCGCGCCGAAAGATAGTTGGCGAAGCCCCATACGATGACGCCACCGTCATCGCGGATGATGCGCTGCATCTCGCCGTAGATCTCGGCGCGCCTGGGGGCATCGAGCTCGGAGCGCCCTTCGACCAGGAGCTTGTTGAAGCGCTCGTTGCTCCAGAAGGTGTCGTTCCAGTTGGCGCCTTCCGCATAGGCGGTGGAGAACATCCAGTCGCAGGTCGGTCGGCCGCCCCAGTAGCACATGCACCAAGGCTTCTTCATCCAAACGTTCGACCAGTAGCCGTCGTTCGGCTCCCGCACCACGTTGATGTCGATTCCGGCCGGCGCCATTTGCTCCTTCATCAGAACGGCAGCGTCGACGGCGCCGGCAAAGGCGGCGTCCGCGGCCGAGAGGTCGAGCGAAATGGAGTCGTAGCCGGCCTTCTTGAGGTGGAACTTCGACTTGTCCGGGTCGTAGCTCCGCTGCGGAATATCGGTCGCCGCAAAGGGCACCGATGGCGCAATCGGATGGTCGTTGGCCAGCGTGCCGTGGCCGCGCATTATCGTGCTCAAGAGCTGCTCGCGGTCGACGGCGTACTTGAGGGCGAGCCGCAGGTCATTGTTGTCGAAGGGCGCCCGCGTGGTGTCCATCGGCGCCGTGTAGTGCAGGAAGCCGGTTTGCTCTTCGATCTCGATTCCGGGCGTCCGGCCGAGGAGATGAACCGTCTTGCGGTCGGCGCGGCTCATCACATCGACCTCACCTGAGGTCAGGGCCGACTGGCGAGCCGCAACGTCGGCGATGACCAGAAGCTCGACTTCGTCGAAGTTGCCGCGCCCCTCTTTCCAGTAGTTCGGATTGCGCGTCAGGAACGTCCGCACGCCGGGCTCGAAGTCCTGCAGCACGTAGGCGCCGGTACCGACATAGTTCTTCCAGTCGGCCTTGCCGTCGACCTCGGGCATGACCAGCAGGTGATAGTCGGCGAGCAGATAGGGGAAATCGGCGTTGCTGCCGTGCAGCTCCATGACGACCACGTCGTCGCCGTCCGCTCTCAGGTCCTTGATGGGGTCCACATTGGCTTTCGCCGCAGACTTGGAGTCCTCGCCCCGGTGATGGTTGAGCGAGGCGATGACGTCTTGCGGCGTGAGCGTCTTGCCATTGGAGAACTCGATGCCCTTGCGCAGCTTGAAGGTCCAGGTCTTGGCGTCCGGCGTCGCCTCCCAGCTCTCGGCGATGTCGCCGGTCAGCTGGTTATCGGGCCCGATCTCCGTGATGCTGTTGTGGGTGCCGAAGCCCACCGAGATCATGTAGATGTCGGTGTAGGTCGCCGGGTCCAGCGAGTCGGTGGTGCCGCCTTCGGCAAGCCCGGCGCGCAGCCGGCCACCTTTCTTCGGTGTCGCAGCCAGGGCCTGATCGGCAAGGGTGCCGGCAGCCGAAAGCGTCAAGCCCATAGCGCTCGCTTGCGCCAGGAAATCTCGGCGGGACATCCGACCGCGTGAAAAAAGCCCTTGCAGATCCTTGACGTTCATCCTTGAGCCTCCTGTCCGTTTCCCGCCCCGATTGTTCTTGTCGGGCGTCCCGTTCTGGAACGCCACGCAGGGCAAGTGTCTTTTATGTCGCGATCAGTGCCTGTCGCCTTGAGGGTGATGCGACGAGTTATCGCCTAGAAGCGACCGACCGACCTCACTCACCCGGAAGTCTATGAAGGCTTGGCCGCTGATGGCAAGCGTTGCCGACATTCAATTGCCTATTAGCGAACGAGAAAGCTGCAGATGCTAGCCTGATTGCGCCATGACCAATTACGTCATAGAGACGGCCGATCCGCTCGACTGGCCCGGAATGCTCTGCGTGCTGCAGACGGCCAATCTGCATCACATTCCCTCGCCCGAGATGCCTGGCTTGGCCCTGGAAACCACCTTCGTTGTCCGCAACGGCGAGGGAGTCGCGGGCGTTGGCGGCTACAAGATGACTGGGCCGCATGCCGCCAAAACGACACTGCTTGCGGTCCACCCCAACTACCGCGGAAGCCCCATCGGGCGGCAACTGCAGGTGCAGCGGATGGCGGCGGCCAAGGCGGCAGGCGCCGAAACCTTGACGACGAACTGCGACCTGCCGGCAGTCATCAATTGGTATAAGAGGCTCTTCGGCTATCGCGAAATCGGCAGCCTGCCCAAGCTGCACAGCTTTGGGGCGCCCGATATCGATCATTGGACCACCCTGGAAACTGACCTCACAGCCTGGCCCGGTCCACGTAGCGCCTAGTCTATCGCCGCTGCAGCCGGCAGAATGCCGGCATGTGCAATCTCTATCAGATGACCAGCAATCCGGACGCCATGCGCCGGCTGTTCGATGTCGCGGATCTGCCGAACTTTCCACCGAGCTACCGCATCGCGCCAACCGATCCGGCGCCCATCGTCCGTCTGGCCAAGCCGGTGGACGGCGCCGAGCCTGGGAGCACGCCGGGGCGCGAGCTGGTCCTGGGACGCTGGTCTTTGGTGCCTCACTGGTCCAAGACGCCGACCTTGCGCTATGCCACCTTCAACGCGCGCGGCGAGGAGCTGGCGGATAAGCCTGTCTTCCGCGAGGCCTTCCGCCGGCGCCGCTGCCTGGTGCCGGCGGAAGGCTTCTATGAGCGGCTGCCCCTGCCAGACGACGGCAAGCAGTACTACCGGATCACACTGACGGAAGAAGGCCCCTTTGCCTTTGCGGGACTATGGGAGCTCTGGCGCAGCCCGGAAGGGGAGGAATCGCGCCTGACCTTCACCATCATCACGACAAGGGCGAACGAATTGGTTGCCGAGTTGCACCCAAAGCGGCGCATGCCAGTCATTTTGGGACCGAAGGACTACGAGAGCTGGCTCCAGGCCGGCGACACGGAGATCGATCGCTTGCTGGCGCCCTTCCCGGCAGAGGCTATGCAAGCCTTGCCGATTGCCTCTCGGGTGGGCAGCCCGAAGTGCGATCCGACAGATTCCAGCCTGGTCACCCCTGTCGGGCCACCTTACCGCTCGACCGACGACGAAGTGACGAACAGGGAAGCCGCGCCGACTCTCTTCGGCTAGCCGTGGCTTAGGGACGGGGCAGGTCGCCGCTCAGCCGAGCGGCCGTTTCCTGCGCCTTAGGCGCAAGGAGGGCGCTGAGACGCTCGGCGAAGGCCGCCGCCTCGGGAACCCCTTCATCGCGAGCGCGCAAAGCCCAGGCCAGAGCGACGACCTCGTCCCGCTCGACGCCGACCAGTGAGAGTTGGGCCAAGTCGAGCGTTGCCCGCGTCAGTCCCTCTGCATAGGCCTGCCGATAGAGCGTGGCCGCCCTCGCGACGTCTCGGTCGACTCCGACCCCGTCGCGATAGAGGCGCGCTAGGTTATAGGTGGCCTCCGGCACGCCGGCCTCAGACGCCTGGCTATAGGCGGCCGCAGCGGCCTCCGCCTGACCCGGCTCCCGCTCGAGCAATCGGCCGAGGCGAAAGGCCGCGCGCCTGTGCCCCTGCTCGGCGGCCTTGCCGTACCAGGCGATTGCATTGGCTTCGTCGCTTTTTGTGTCGCCAAGCCCGGCTTCGTAGATCTCGCCTAGGCGATACTGGGCCTCGGCATCGCCGGCTTGGGCCTGGCTCTCAAACCAGGCGGCGCCGATGCGATCGGACCAGGGGAGGCTTTCCCAGCGAGGCCCGGGCTCGGCCAAGCTCAAGGCAGGAAGGAACGAGCCAACAAGCAAGACAACGCACGCAATGGCGCACTGCCGCAATCGCCGCAAAACAACCGCCTTGCTTGCTGTCATTGCGTCTCTGTTGCCGGAGGCCCAGCGCCCGGCCGGCCGCTGTCAAACCAGCCGACAGCGCGGCTCGCTTGGTCGGGCAGCAGCGTCGTCGAGCAGTCGGGCTGCGCCAAAGTCCGATAGCACTGGGCGATGGCGGAGCCCTTGCCGGCTATGGGCTTAGACCAGTTGAGGTCAGGCTCCGTCGAACCGCAGGCGACGAGCCCCCCGGCCAGCAAGCCGACCAACAGCGCTTTTGCGCCCATGCGCGATAGTGCTCCTGCCATGCCCTGGCCCCATAGCTTTCCCACGACGCGGCTCCCGGTCGCCCAACCGGCGCACAACGTCACAAATTCGCATCGATTGTAACATAATTTTAAGAGGTTGTGCAGCTTCCGGCAGAACGACCTACCGCCGGTGCGTTTCAACCCAACTCGACGACCACGCGTCCTTTGACCTGGCCTTTGAGAATTTCCCGGCCCAGGCGGGGCAAGTCCTCAAGGCTGGCCGTCGAGGTCATCGCCTCCAGCTTGTCCAGCGGCAGGTCGCTGGCCAATCGCTGCCAGGCCGCCTCCCGCCTCGGCTTGGGGCAGAGAACTGAATCGATCCCGATCAGCTTCACACCGCGCAGCAGGAAGGGGATGACCGTGGTGTTCAGCTCGTTGCCGCCGGCCAAGCCCACCGCGGCCACTGCGCCGCTATGCTTCATCTGAGAGAGCACGGTTGCCAGCGTGGTGCCGCCCACCGCATCGATGCAGCCGGCCCAAGTCGCTTTGTCCAGCGGCCGATAAGGACCATCGGAAAGCTGGTTTCGATCAACGATCTGGCTGGCCCCAAGGTCCTTCAGGTAGTCGTGGCTCGATGCCCGTCCGGTGGAGGCGGTCACCTCGAAGCCGAGCTTGGCCAGGATGGCGATGGCGACCGACCCGACACCGCCGGCTCCACCGGTCACGAGCTGCGGCCCGCCGTCCGGCGTCGCGCCCTGCTCCTCTAGGGCCATGACCGCCAGCATCGAGGTGAAGCCCGCCGTGCCCACGGCCATGGCCTGTCGCGGTGACAGGCCTTCGGGGAGCTTGACCAGCCAGTCGCCGCGCAGCCGGGCCTTCTCGGCATATCCACCCCAATGTCGCTCGCCTACGTGCCAGCCGGTCGAAACTACGGCGTCGCCGGCCTTGTAGTCGGGGTGGCTGCTTTCGGCGACGTGCCCTGCCAGGTCGACCCCCGGAATATGCGGATAGTCGCGGACCAGGCCACCCTTGCCATTGATGACCAGCCCGTCCTTGTAGTTCAGGGTCGAGTGGCTGACGTCGATCAGTACGTCGCCGTCAGGCAGCGCAGTCTCGTCGATCTCTGTGATGCGCGAGGTGACCGCGTCATCGGTTTTCTCCAGCAATAGCGCCTTGAACATGCCTCACCCTTCCCATTCCACGCACACGTAAGCCGCGCCTATCAGAGGCGAGGCGCGGCAAAGTTGCAAGCCCGGCCGGCAATAGCGGACGGGCGTGCGCGTACGGATAGAAATTCGGAGTTAGCGCAGAGGCTCTAGGATAGAGACGTAGTTGGCCACGGCCGCCCCACCCATGTTGAAGACGCCGCCCAGCTTTGCATCGCGCACCTGCATGTCATCGGCCGTGCCGGAAAGCTGCATCGCGCTCATGACATGCATGGAGACGCCGGTGGCGCCGATCGGATGGCCCTTGGACTTGAGGCCGCCGGAGGGGTTGATCGGCAGCTTGCCGTCCTTCTCCGTCCAGCCGTCCAAAGCGGCCTTGGCGCCCTGACCGCGCGGCGTCAGGCCCATGGCCTCGTACTCCAAGAGCTCCGCGATGGTGAAGCAGTCGTGGGTTTCGACGAAGGAGAGGTCCTCGAGGCCGACGCCGGCTTGATCGAGTCCCCGCTTCCAAGCCTGTTCGCAGCCCTCGAAGAGGGTGATGTCGCGGCGCGACAGCGGCAGGAAGTCGTTCACCTGCACAGCGGACCGGAAGACGATCGCCTTGTCCATGCCGAGCGCGGTGTCCACGTCCGTCAGTACCAAGGCAGCCGCCCCGTCTGAGACCAGCGAGCAGTCGGTGCGCTTCAGCGGCCCGGCGACATAGGGGTTCTTCTCGGACTCGTTGCGGCAGAAGTCGTAGCCTAGGTCGCGGCGCATCTGCGCGTAGGGATTGGCGACGCCGTTGCGATGGTTCTTGGCAGCGATTGCAGCCAACGCATCGGATTGGTCGCCGTGCTTCTGGAAATAGTTGTTGGCGATGACGCCGAAGACACCAGCGAAGCCGCCTTCGATGTCCGACTCTTCCTTGATGTAGGAGGCCTTGAGCAGCGTGTTGCCAATCTCCCTGCCGCCCAGCGCCGTCATCTTCTCGACACCGACGACCAGCACGAAGCGGCCCTGCTTGGCAGCGATCGTCTTGAGGCCCTGATGAACGGCGGCGCTGCCGGTGGCGCAGGCATTTTCGACCCGCGTCGCCGGCTTGAAGCGGAAGGCGTCGTTGGTCTGCAACACTAGCGAGGAGGGGAAACCCTGGGGCGAGAAGTCCTCGCCGAAGTTCCCGAGGTAGATCTCGTCGATTTCTTCCGGCGCAAGACCGGCATCGGCGACCGCTTGCGTCGCGACCTTCGCGATCAGGGACTCGACGTCCTCATCCTCATGCTTGCCGAACGGCGCGTGGCTCCAGCCGACGATGCAGGCGGTCATGCCAGGACTCCTCGTTCACAGACAATGTGCCCCGCGCGCAAAGGGCGCGGGGATGACCAGCAGGCGTGTGGCGCGCTAGGCGGCCGGGCGTGCGTCGATGCCGTGGCTCGACAGCAGCTCGGTCAGCTCGCCGCTCTGGAACATCTCACGCACGATGTCGCAGCCGCCGACGAACTCGCCCTTGATGTAGAGCTGCGGAATGGTCGGCCAGTTGGAAAACTCCTTGATGCCCTCGCGCAGGCCCGGATCCTCAAGCACGTTGATGCCGCGGAACTTGATGCCGAGATGCGTCAGCGCCTGCACAACGGCAGCGGAGAAACCGCACTGCGGGAACACCGGGGTCCCCTTCATGTAAAGCACCACGTCGTTCTCGCCGACATCCTGGCGAATCCGCTCGAAGACCGGATTATCCATGGTATGGCCGTCCATTGTTCTGCTTACTCCTCCGTCGGAACCGATGTTTGCAGCGCGAGCGCATGCAGCTCGTTGCCCATGCGTCCTTGCAGGGCGGAATAGACCATCTGATGCTGCTGCACCCGGTTCTTGCCGCGAAAGGCCTCCGAAACGATGTAGGCAGCGTAATGATCTCCATCACCGCGGAGATCCTCGATGGTAACCTTGGCGTCGGGAATGCCAGTCTTGATCAGGTCTTCGATCTCAGCCGGATTCATCGGCATGGCGCATGGCTTCCCTTCAAGCGTGTCTAACTCTTGGACCTACGCGGTTGCGCCCATGTAGCGAGGCATCCAGCCTTCGTGGGCCGCGCGCAGACCGCTCAGTGATATGGGCGCCCAGCCTGCCACTTTCAACGAATCCCCGCCGGTGCGGCCGAGCGCCATGCAGCGGACGCCGGCCTCGGCTGCGGCCGCAATGACGGCGTCGGGCGCCGCGCTGGTCGCCAGATAGCGCCCCTGGCCCTCGCCAAAGGCCCAGGCGGCCCAGTGGCTCGGCGGCGTCGATAGCTCGAGCGTGCAGCCCATGCGGCCAGCCAAAGCCATCTCGGCGGCGGCCACCAGAAGCCCCCCGTCTGAGATGTCGTGGCAGGCCATGATGCCGCCTCCGATGATCTGTTTTCTCACGAAACCGCCGTTCCGCCTCTCGGCCGCAAGGTCAACCGCGGGCGGGGGCCCGTCAGCACGCCCCACAATGTCGCGCAGATAGAGCGACTGCCCGAGATGGCCGTCCGTTGCCTCATCGCCGCCGATCAGCAGCAAGGTCTCGCCTTCCGCGGCGAAGGCGATGCCCGCGGCCTTGGCAACGTCCTCGATCAGGCCGAGGCTGCCGATCACCGGCGTAGGATTGATCGCTCGTCCGTCGGTCTCGTTGTAGAGCGAGACGTTGCCGGAGACGACGGGGGTTTCCAGCGCCCGACAGGCCTCGCCCATGCCTTGGACGGCCCCCACGAGCTGCGCCATGATCTCCGGCTTCTCGGGGTTGCCGAAGTTGAGGTTGTTGGTAACGGCGAGCGGCGTGGCACCGCTGGCCGAGAGGTTGCGGTAGCCTTCGGCCACCGCTTGCTTGCCGCCCTCGACCGGATCGGCCAGGCAATAGCGCGGCGTGCAGTCTGTCGAGGCCGCGATGCCGCGGCTGGTGCCGTGCACGCGCACCAAGGCTGCGTCGCCGCCGGGTCGGCCGCTGCCGAGCGTATCGGCCATCACCATGTGATCGTACTGCTCCCAAACCCAGCGCCGGCTGCAGAGGTCCGGCGAGCCGAGCAGTGTCGTGAGCGTCGCGCCGAGATCCTCGACGTCCGGGACGTCCGAGGTGTCGAGCTGTGCCAATGGCGCGCCAGGGCTGTGCGGGCGGTCGTATTCGGGCGATGCCTCGGCCAGAGGGTCGATCGGCAGATCGCCGACCACATCGCCGTGCCAGCGCAGCACCATGCGCCCGCTCTCGGTCAGGCGGCCGATGATGGCAAAGTCCAGGTCCCACTTCTCGAAGATACCCCGCGCCAGCTCTTCGCGGCCGGGCTGCAGCACCATCAGCATGCGTTCCTGGCTTTCGGAGAGCATCAGCTCATAGGGCGTCATGCCCTCTTCGCGCATCGGCACCCGGTCGAGATCCAGCTCAACGCCCATGCCGCCCTTGGAGGCCATCTCGAACGACGAGGAGGTCAGGCCGGCCGCACCCATGTCCTGGATGGCGACGATGGCGTCGGTCGCCATCAATTCCAGGCAAGCCTCGATCAAGAGCTTCTCGGTAAAGGGATCGCCGACCTGCACCGTCGGCAGCTTCTCCTCCGAAGCTTCGTCGAACTCGGCGCTGGCCATGGTGGCGCCGTGGATGCCGTCGCGCCCGGTCTTGGAGCCGACGTAGACCACCGGGTTCCCAGCGCCCGCGGCCCGCGAATAGAAGATGCGGTTGGCCGGCGCCACGCCAACGGTCATGGCGTTGACCAGGATGTTGCCGTTGTAAGCGGGGTCGAAATTGACCTCGCCTCCCACGGTCGGCACGCCGACGCAATTGCCGTAGCCGCCGATCCCCGCGACCACGCCGGCCAGAAGATGCCGCGTCTTGGGATGCTCGGGTGCACCGAAGCGCAGGGCATTGAGGTTCATCACCGGGCGCGCGCCCATGGTGAAGACGTCGCGCAGGATGCCGCCCACGCCAGTCGCCGCGCCCTGATAAGGCTCGATGAAGCTCGGGTGGTTGTGGCTCTCGATCTTGAAGACGGCCGCGAGCCCCTCGCCGATATCGACCACGCCGGCGTTCTCGCCCGGCCCCTGGATGACCTGAGGGCCGTCGGTCGGCAAGGTCTTGAGCCATTTCTTGGAAGACTTGTAGGAGCAGTGCTCCGACCACATGACCGAGAAGATGCCCAGCTCTAGCAGGTTGGGCGCGCGGCCCATGATCTGCTTGGCGAGGGCGTACTCCTCTTCGCTCAGGCCATGCTCGGCAACGACGTCGGGCGTCACCTCGTCGGTTTGGGCCAAGGCCGCCTGGCTCATTGCAAGGCCTCGACCACGCCGTCGAACAGCGGCCGGCCGTCGCTGCCGCCGAGCAGCGGGTCGCTCAGCCGCTCCGGATGCGGCATCAGGCCGAGCACGGTCTTCGAGGCATTGAAGACGCCGGCGATGTTCTTGAGCGAGCCGTTGGGATTGGCGTCCGTTGTCACCTCGCCCTCTTCGTCGACATAGCGAAAAGCGATTTGGCCGTTGTCGGCCATCTCGTTCAGCGTCGCTTCGTCGGCGTAGTAGTTGCCGTCGTGGTGGGCGACGGGGATGCGGATCGGTTGGTCGCTGGCGTAGCGGTGGGTGAAGAGGGTCTGGGTGTTCTCGACCCGCAGGTGCACGTCGCGGCAGACGAAGTGGAGATTGGCGTTGCGCAGCAGGGCGCCGGGCAGGAGGCCCATCTCGGTCAGCACCTGAAAGCCGTTACAGATGCCCAAGGTCGGCACCCCGGCCTCGGCGCGGCGCTTGACCTCCCGAGTCACCGGCGAGTGCACGGCCATGGCACCGCAGCGCAGATAGTCGCCGTAGGAGAAGCCGCCGGGCAGCACCATGAGGTCGACTTCGGGAAAGTCGCTCTCCTTGTGCCAGACCATGGCCGGCGCCTGGCCGGTCGACTGCTCCAGCGCCACCGCCACGTCGCGGTCGCAGTTGGAACCCGGGAAGACGATGACGGCGGAACGCAAGCCCATTGGGTCAGTCTCCGATTTCGACGTCGTATTTCTCGATGACGGTGTTGGCGAGCAGCTTCTCGCACATCTCGGCAACCTGCCGCTCGGCCGCGTCCCGGTCGTCGCCAGCCAGCTCGATCTCCAGGAACTTGCCTTGGCGCACGCTCTCCACACCGGCGAAGCCCAGCGCGGCGAGCGCGCCTTCCACGGCCTTGCCTTGAGGGTCGAGGACGCCTGGTTTGAGCGTGACGTGAACTTTGGCTTTCATGGTCGCTCCGGCCCCTACCCGCTCAGACTCCGATAGCGCCGGACTATCCCATGCTCCTGGCAAAAGCAACGGCCCGGACCCTGCGGAAACTGCAGGCCTGGCAAGGCGCCTTGCCCCTCCCCTTGAAAGGGGTATAGCTGTCGCGAGACTGCACAGGCCAACGACCGACGGGAAAGCATGGAGTCGCCGACGAACAGCGCAGCCGGGAGTGCCGAGGACGTGCTGGAGTTCTGGTTCGCCGAGGGGCGCAAGGAGCAGTGGTTCAACGGCGGCGACGACTTCGACCGGCTGGTCGAGGAAACCCTTGGCCCCCTGCGTCGGCAGGCGGCGGCGGGCACTCTCGACGATTGGGCCGCGACCTCGCGCGGCGCCTTGGCTCTGGTTCTGCTGCTCGACCAGGTGCCACGCAACATCTACCGCCAAACGCCGCAGGCCTACGCGACTGACGCGCAGGCCCGTCGCGTGGCCCGCGAAGCTGTCGAGAACGGACTGGACAGCGGGCTCACCCAAGTCCAGCGCGTTTTCCTCTACCTGCCCTTCGAGCACAGCGAGGACCTGGCCGATCAGGAACTCGGCTGCCGGCTGATGAGCCAACTGGACGAAAATCCCGACTGGCTCGTCTTCGCCGAGAAACACCGGGAGCTGATCGCTCGCTTCGGGCGCTTCCCCCACCGCAACGCGGTACTTGGCCGGCCCTGCACGCCCGAAGAAGACGCCTATCTGGCGCAGCCGGGCGCCGGCTTCTAATCGACCGAACAATCGACTCTGGGAGAGAGACCATGATCAAGAGACTCTGCCTGATTGCCGCCGCCACGATTCTCTGCGCCGGAGGTGCGGCGGCGGACGACACCGAGATGGAAGCCAAGTACCGCGCCTATCAGGAGGCCATCCAGGCGACGCAGCGCTGCGATAAGCGCGAGTTCACACCGGCCGAGCAGAACGCCCTAGGCGAGGAGATCAACTTCGAGATCGACGGCACCATCGGGGCCGGCAAGCGGCTGACCATCATCGAGGAAGCGAAGAAGAGCATGAACGATCTGATCTTCCGCCGCGGCTGCGAGGACCCGGATGTTCAGGCGCGCCTGATGCTATTCGAAAGCGAATTGGCGCCCTCCCTGCACGGCAACTAGGCCGCAAGTGCTTTGTCCCGTCCGTGCGGTGCCGTGAAGTCGATCTCCGGGCCGAGCGGCACGACACCGGTCGGGTTGATGGTGCCGTGGCTGCCGTAATAGTGGCTCTTGATGTGTTCCATGTTCACCGTCTCGGCCACACCGGGAACCTGGTAGAGCTCCCGCGTGTAGGCCCAGAGGTTGGGATAGTCGACAATGCGTTTCAGGTTGCACTTGAAGTGCCCGACGTAGACCGGGTCGAAGCGCAGCAAGGTGGTGAAGAGCCGCCAGTCGGCCTCGGTGATCTGATCGCCGACCAGGTAGCGCTGACCGGCTAGGCGTTCCTCCAGCTTGTCCAAGGTGGCGAACAGCGCCGTCACGCCCTCTTCGTAGGCGGCCTGCGTGGTGGCGAAGCCGGCCCGGTAGACGCCGTTGTTCACCGTCCCGTAGACGAGGTCGTTGATCTCGTCGATCTCGGACCGGAGCGCCTCCGGATAGAAATCCCGGTCGTTGCCGGCCACCCCGACGAACGCGCTATTGAGCATACGGATGATCTCTGAGGACTCGTTGCTGACAATGGTCTCGCGCTCTTTGTCCCAGAGGATTGGTACGGTGACCCGCCCCGTATAGTCCGACTTGGCGCGGGTGTAGATCTGATGCAGCACCTCGCTGGCATACAGACTGTCTGCAAGCTCCTCCTCGGGGCGGAAGGGCCAGCCCTGCTCGGCCATATGCCAATGCACCGCATCGACGCTGATGGCGTCCTCCAGGCCCTTGAGTGCCCGGAAGATCAGGGTGCGGTGCGCCCAGGGACAGGCGTAGGAGACGTAGAGGTGGTAGCGCCCCGGCTCTGCCTTGAAGCCGCCTTCCCCGCTCGGGCCGGGCGCGCCGTCCGGCCTCACCCAGTTGCGGAAGCTGCTGTCCTGCCGCTGGAAGCGGCCGCCGGAGGCTTTGGTGTCGTACCAGCGGTCGTGCCAGACGCCGTCGATCAAGAGGCCCATGGTCGTCTCCTTGCTCTGTCCTGCTATCTAGCGTGCCGGGCTCAGGCGGCGAGCTTGGCGGCGATGCCGGCCACGTGCTTGCCCTGGAAGCGCGCCAGGGAGATCTCCTTTGCGATCGGCTGGCGGCTGCCGTCGGCGCCGGCGATGGTGGCGGCGCCATAGGGGCTGCTGCCCTTCAGCTCGCTGATGTCGGCAAGCTCCGGCCCCGCATAAGGCAGGCCGACGATGACCATCCCGTGGTGCACCATGGTGTTCCAGGTGGAGGTGACCGTGGTTTCCTGCCCGCCGCCGGTGCCGGTGGAGGTGAAGACGCTGCCGACCTTGCCGACCAGCTTGCCGTTGACCCAGAGGCCGCCTGTCTGATCGAGGAAGGTGCGCATCTGTCCGGCCATGTTGCCGAAGCGGGTGGGCGTGCCGAGGATGATGGCGTCGTACTGGTCGAGCTCCGAAGGTTCGGCGATCGGGGCGGCCTGGTCCAGCTTGGCGCCGGCCTTCTCGGCCACCTCGCGCGGCATGGTCTCGGGGACGCGCTTGATGGTGACCTCGACGCCTTCGACTTCCCGGGCGCCCTCGGCGACCGCTTCGGCCAGTGTCTCGATGTGGCCGTACATGCTGTAGTAAAGAACCAGAACCTTGGTCATCGTGCCGCCTCCTCTGTTGGCGCATTGTGTTGGTCGTTGTCCTTGATGTAAGTGATGCCATTCAGAGGAAAATACGGCTTCATATGAACTTTCTGTTTCTCTCGCAGAAACAATTATGATTGGAGCAGCAGCGCAGCCTATGCCCTCAGAGATGCTCCCGCACAGCTGCGCTGTTGCATGAGCGGCCAGGACGCACGTTGGGCCGGATTGGCCGCCGTGG
Source organism: Rhodospirillales bacterium (assembly GCA_965247175.1). Lineage (GTDB taxonomy): Bacteria > Pseudomonadota > Alphaproteobacteria > Kiloniellales > DSM-21159 > JANQMX01. The sequence goes on along the minus strand of OZ252006.1, from coordinate 4,231,523 downwards.
CCGTGGCCGGCTCGGCCCTGCTCTGGGGCGTCTGGTGGCTGCCGCTGCGGCGCCTGGAAGAGGCCGGCATGAGCGGCTTCCAGGTCAACCTCTCGGTCTATCTCGTCCTGGCCCTGGTGGCGCTGCCGTATCTAAGGCACTGCTGGCAGGGCCCGCTCAAGATACACGCCGTCCCGTTCCTCTTCGCCACCCTGCTGATGGGCCTGGCCTTGCTGGGTTGGAACCTGGCGCTGCTGTGGGGCGAGGTGGTGCGGGTTTCGCTGCTGTTCTACCTGACACCGATCTGGGCCAGCATTCTGTCGGTGCTGTTCCTGGGCGTTCGCTTCGGGCCGCGTCGCGCAGCGACTGTGCTCTGCGGACTGGCCGGCGCCATGATCGTCCTGAGCGGCAAGGGTGGCGGCTGGCCGCTGCCGCGGGAGACGGCGGACTGGCTGGCGCTGGCCTCGGGCATGCTCTTCGCCGGCAGCCTCGTGATGACCCGGCGCTGGCCGGTCATCTCCGGCCTGCCCCTGACCCTGTCCTGCTTCGCGGTCGTCGCCGTCGGCAGCGCCGTCATGGTGCTTGTCAGAGGCGAAGCGGGGACCCTGCTTGCCATGTCACCGCTGCTGCTGCTCGCCGCCACCCTGGTCGGCGCGCTTTGGATCCTGCCCGCCACCTGGCTCATGCTCTGGGGTGCCGGCCGCATCGATGCCGGCCGCGTTTCCATCATCCTGCTCTTGGAGATTCCGGTGGCTGCGATCTCCGCTACCCTGATCGCGGGAGAGCCCTTCGGCTGGCGCGAAGCCGTGGGCTGCCTGCTGGTTTTGCTCGCCGGCCTGCTGGAAAGCCGGGGCCAAGTGGAGGAAAGCCGTGTTTTCTCTTGACGCCGCGCGGCGAAGAACGGATATCCTCCTGACATCAAACGAACTTGGCGACGAAAGCCTGTCATGACTTTGCGACGACGACCGAGGACCTTCCGCCGTTAGCCGCATCCGCCCACGGGTGGGATGGCGGCAACCGCCTTTGTCGTCCTCCGGTCATGGGTCACTGTCATGAACTTCGAAATCGTCGTCCAAGCACCTCACCACCTGCCTCTCATCGATAACCTTCTGGACCGGACCTTCGGGCCCGATCGCTTTGGCAAGACGGTCTACCGGCTGCGAGAGCAGGCTAAGGCGGTTCCGGCTCTGTCCAAGGTTGCTTTGGGCGATGACGGCGAGCTGCTGGCGTCCTTGCGCTTCTGGCCGATCGATATCGAAGGCACGCCGGCCATCCTGCTTGGCCCCTTGGCGGTCGAGCCGAGCCTCCAGGGGCGCGGCGTTGGGCGGGCCCTGGTGCGCCGCGGCCTGAACAGAGGCAAGGCCCTGGGATACGACCTCTGCGTCGTGGTCGGTGAGCCGGAGTACTACCAGCCCTTCGGCTTCGTCGAAGCTACGCCCCGCGGCCTGGTGCTCCCTGGCCCGGTCGACCCGCGCCGCTTCCAGGTCTTGGAGATGACCCCTGGCGCGCTGGAAGGCGTCAGCGGCCTGATCGGTCCCGGCAAAGCCGTGCCCAGCACCAACGGCGATATCTTCGAGAAGGCTGGCTAGGCGCTTTCGCGGCGCCAGGCGATCAGCAGCCCGCCGAGCGTCAGCAGAGCGACCAGCAGCGCCGGCATGACGGGGAACTGGCGCAAGCCGACGACGCGGTAGGCGTCCTGCCCCACGATGCCAAGCCAATTGCCGCCGTGACGGTCGCGGCCGATGCCGACTTTGCGCACCGCAATGTCGCGGCCCTCGGCCAGGTGCCAGAAAGCCCCGCCGCTGCCGGCCACCACGGGCTCCATCAGCTCATCGGTCGCGCGCAGGTCGCGAAACTCGATGGGGTTGAGCGGGCCGGCCGCGGCCAAGGTGGTGCGGGTGCCGTCGGTCACCTCATAGAGGCCGAAGTCCTCGATCGGCAGATCGGCGGTGGCGCGGCCGCCGCTACGGGGAATCAGGTCGAGGGTCTCGACCTCTCCGTCCGGACCGGTGACCGTCACGCTGACCGGCGCTTCGGACAGCGAGCGACGCTCGATATGGAGGCTGTCCTGGCGCACCTCGGCGCGCAGGCTCTCTTCTTCCAGGTCCGGCTCCTTCATCAGCCAGTGCGAGATGCGGCGCACCAGCTCCGACTGCGGACCGCCGCCCTCGAAGTGCCGCGACCAAAGCCAGATTTGATCGCTCAAGAGCTGGGCCACGCGCCCCTCACCGACCCGCTGCAGGATGAGCAGCGGCCGCTCGGCAATGCCGGACAGCAGCACGTCACCAGTCTGCGTCTGAGTCTCGATCTGGCGGAACCAACGGCCCCAGGCCGGTTGGATGTCGGTGCCTTCGGGCGGCGCGCCGCGCAGCCCCGTGGTGACGGGATGGCGCCAGCCGGTGTCGGTCAAATTCGGCTTGAAGCCCTCCTCGATCACGTCGCCGGTCGGCTGCGCCGGCAGAAGGCGCCCGAGCGGCGTGCGGCTGAGCGACAGCGGGCTGGCGAAGCTCGGACCCGCCGCCTGCATCACCGCCCCGCCTTCTTCCACGTAGCGGGCGATGTTCTCAAGGTAGAGGCCGGGCAGCACGCCGCGCCGGCGGTAGCGGTCGAAGATGATCAGATCGAACTCGTCGAGCTTGACCTCGAAGAGCTCACGGGTGGGAAAGGCGATCAGCGAGAGCTCGCGGATCGGCGTGCCGTCCTGCTTCTCCGGCGGCCGCAGGATGGTGAAGTGCACCAGGTCGACCGAGGGGTCGGACTTCAGGATGTTGCGCCAAGCCCGCTCGCCGGAATGAGGCTCGCCGGAAACCAGCAGCACCCGCAGGCGCTCGCGCACCCCATTGACCACCACGGCGACGGCGTTGTTGGCCAGGCTCAGTTCGTCCGGCAGGGCGTCGACCTGCACCTGCACCACGCTGGGTCCGCGGCGCTCCAACACGATGGGGATCTCGGCTTCCTCGCCGACGGTTACGTCGATGAACTCCGGCGCCCGGCCATCCACCCGCACGCGCAGCGCCACCGTGCTGCCCACGGCCGCTTCCGGCAGGTCGTCGACCCGCAGGCGGAGAGAGGCCGGCTGACCGATGATGGAGAAGTTCGGCGCCTGCGTGACGGTCACGCGCCGGTCGCGCTCCTGGCCGCTGCCGCTGCGCAGCAGATGGACCGGCGCATCGATACCGAGGCTCTCGAACTCGGCCGGGACGTCATGCACCTGGCCGTCGCTGATCATGAAGATGCCGGAGATGCGCTGGCGCGAAACTTCGGCCATGTCCTGGCGCAGCGCCGAGAAAAGCTGGGTGCCCGCAGCCGTGCCCTCGGGCCCGGTGGCACCGGCGCGCAGGACGCGGACCTCGGTGTCCGGCAAGGCATCGAGCTCTTCCAGCAGCTCGCTCAGCGCCTCTTCGCTCTGCTCGGGGCGCGGCGCGACATTCTGGCTCTGACTCTCATCCATCAGCACGAAGACGAGGTCGGGTATGGCTTCCCGCTCCTCGGCGATGAAGGCCGGGTTGGCAAGCACCAGGACCGCGGCGGCGATGAAGATCGCCCGCCAGGGCCAGCCCCGCGCCTTCAGCCAAACGGCCCAGAGCACGACGGCGGCGCCCAGGACGGCGGCCAGCCAGATCAGCCAAACCGGAATGAGAGGGGCGAAGGTGACGCTGACGCTGTCCAGCACGACCGCCCCCTATTGCCCGAGACGTTCGAGAATGAAGGGCACGTGCACCTGATCGGCCTTGTAGTTCCCAGTCAGTGCGTACATGGCGAGATTGACCCCGAAGCGGAAAGCCATCTCACGCTGACGTTCGCCACCGGGAACCACCGCGGCCAGCGGGATGCCGTACTCGTCGACCGCCCAGGCGCTAGCCCAGTCATTGCTGCCAATGATGACAGAGGCGACACCGTCGTTGTCCGCCCGGTCGGGGCTCTCCACCCAGAGCGAGCCACCGTCAAAGCGGCCGGGGAAATCCTGCAGCAGATAGAAGGCCTTGGTCATCACATGATCCGGCGGCACCGGCGTCAGCGGCGGAACATCGATACCCGCCGTCAAACGCCTCAGCGCCTGACCGTTCTGGCTGCGGTCGCCAAGCACCCCGCGGCCGGCGGCACTCTGCTCCCGCAAATCGATGAGGATGGTGCCGCCATAGAGCAGATATTCGTTCAAGGCCTCGCGGGCGGCTGAGTCCAGACTCCGCTGCTCGGGAGAGATGGGCCAGTAAAGCAGCGGATAGAAAGCGAGCTCGTCGCGGCCAAGGCGGACGCCCTGGGGGTCGCCCGGCTCGATGGCCGTGCGCTGGCGCAGCAGGCGCGACAGGCCGGTGAGCCCCGCCTCGCTCATGCGATCGACAGCCGGAATGCCGGTGATGACGTAGGCGAAGCGTGTTTCCCGCAAGGCCTCGACGATGTCTTCATCGGCTGCCTTGGCCGCCGCCGGCCAAAGCGTCAGAGCAAGCAGCGGCAGAGCGAGTAGGCAAAGCGCCGTCGTCGCCGCGGCCCCTGTACTGGACGAGCGTTCCGGCCGCCAGCCGAGGCCGCGCAGGCGCAAGCCGAGGACGAAATCCGCCAGTCCGATCAAAAGCGCCGCCAGCAGCAGCCAGGCGAAAAGATCCGTCTCCGCCGTCTGGCGGTAGTTCTCTTCCTGGATGCGCGCCGGCAAGGGCCCGAGCGGCAGCATCTCGTTCTCCGCATCGCCAATGTTGAGCGCGCGACTGGCACCTTCCTCACCGTAGAGCCCGGGCGGATGCTCCGGCGAGAAGCGGCCGGCCACCAGATCTTCCGGCGCGATCGGCAGCACGGAAGGCTGGGCCGGCGACAGGCGGCCGAAGCCATCCATGACCTGTAGCGGCACCAGCGGTGGGCCACCGGCTTCGATGCTGGCCACGCCCTGGCTGAGATCGACCAAGCGGCGCAGCATCTCGACGAAGAGGCCGGAGAGCGGCAGGTTCGACCATTCGGTGTTGGCGGAGGTATGGAACAGCACCAACCAGCCCTCGCCCCGCGGCTCAGCGGTGACGATGGGCGTTCCGTCGGTCAGCTTTGCCCAGGTCCGTTCCGGCAGGTCCAAGGTCGGCTCGGCCAGTACCTGGCGGGTCACCGCAATTTCGTCCGACACAGCAAGGCCGCTGAAAGGACTGCCGTCGTCGAAGGGCGAGAGCTGAGCCGGCGTGTCCCAGGTCAAGGCGCCGCCGAGAGTCCGGCCACCACCACGCAGCTGCACCGGAACCAGGTCGTCGGCCTCTTCAGCCAGGGCCGGACCGGCGAAGCGCACCAGCATGCCGCCGGCCTCCGCCCAATCCTCCAAGGTGGAGAGCCGCGCCGAATCGAGCTGACCGCCATCCGGCAGCAGCACCACCGAGATCTCCTGCTCCAGCAGCTCGTCGACATCGCCGCGGAGCATGTCGTTGAAGGGCTCCAAAGCCCGCTGCAGATAGTAGACCTCGCTCAACAGCGGCTGCGGTGCTTCGCTGCCGCCCGGCGCCACAATGCCGACCGAACGGCGACGCCAGGCCTCATCGAGCAGATAGCGCGCGGCTGCGCCGCTCTCGCCCTCCAGGGCGATGCTGCTGATGCGATTGCGCAGGTCGGCAGGCAACCTGAGCTCACCAACCGCTTCCGTCTCACCCGCCGGGAAAATCACCTCCAGTGCTCCGATCGGCTCTCCGCCGGCGCCGCTGATCAGCAGGGTCGCGGCTTCTTGCGGCCCGTCGTCGGCCCGGGTCACCGTGGGGCGCAGCACCAGACCTTCGCTGTCCGGCGCCACCACCAGCCTTGGCAAGTCGGTGCCCTCCTCGCGGAAGATGGTCACCCCGCCAATGTCCATGAGGCGCTCGACCAGCAGATCGGTCCCCTCATGCTCCAGGCCGTCGGACAACCAGATCGACTGGGTGCCGCGATCAAGAGTCTCCAGCCGCGCCGCGGCGGCGATATGGTCGACGGCCCAAGGCCGCGGCTGAAGTCCGCTGACACGCGAACGGACCTGCCCTGCCGGAAGCGGCTCGAGCAGCTCATCGCCGCTGCCGGGATCGGCCGCCGCCGTGGTCAGCAGATAGACAGGCCGGCCGGAGCGCTCAGCTTGCGCCAGGATACGCTCCGCCTCCTCGACGTGGCTGCGCCACTGGCGTGCCGCGGTCCAGCCGTTGTCGATCACCAGCAGCAGCGGACCGTTTCCGCTGCCCAGACCGCTTGGATTGAGCAGCGGCCGAGCCAGCGCCAGGATGATCAGCGCTGCGATCGCGATGCGCAGCAGCACCAGCCAGAGAGGCGTACGTGCCGGGGTTTCTTCCTGCGGACGCAGACCGAGCAGCAGACGCACGGCCGGAAAACTGATGCGGGCCGGCGCCGGCGGCGTTACCCGAAGCAGCCAGTACAGCAGCGGCAAGAGCGGCAAGCCGAGCAGAAACCAGGGGCTGGCGAAGGCCAGAGCGCCAAGGCTCAGCATCAGACCAGGCCCTCCTCTGCAGACAGGGCCTGATAAGCCGCCAAAAGGGCTGTTTGCGCCGGATGGTCGGTGCGGTGAAAGGTGGTGCGCCAGCCGACGCGCTGCAGGATTTCGAGCAAGCCGGCCTGCTGCGCCGCCAGACGCTCTTGATAGGCCTGGCGGACTTCATCGACGCGGCTGACCAGCCAGTCGCTCTCTTCGGCGATACCGAAGAAGCGTACGCGTCCCTCGTAGGGCAGTGTCTCTTCGGCCGGGTCGAGCACTTGAATGACCAACCCCTTAAGGCCGCGCTCGGCGAAGCGGCAGATGCGCGCCTCGATCTCTTCGAGAGGCGCCAAGAAGTCGCCGATCAAGATGACTTGGCCGAAGCGCGGCAAGAGGACTTCCGGCGGCAGACCGACCGGCGAGCCTTCACTGGCTTCCGGCTCGGCTTCGGTCAAAAGCGCGGCCGCCAAGCGAGCAACCGCTTCCTTGTTGCCCGACGGTCGTCGCTCGCCGCCAAGCAAGGCTACGCGCTCGCCGGCGCGCAGCAAGAGCACAGAAAGAGCCAACAGCAGAAGCTCGGCCCGTTCGCGCTTCAGCGGCAGCGTCTTGCCGGAGCGCCAGGACATGGAGGGTGCCGGGTCGCGCCACAGCCAGACACTCTGCGCCGCCTCCCACTCCATCTGGCGGACATAGACCCCTTCGCTCTTGGCGGTGCGCCGCCAGTCGATGCTCTGCGGGGAGTCGCCCATCTCGTATTGGCGGAACTGCCAGAAGGTCTCCCCCTGGCCGACGCGCCGCCGCCCGTGGACGCCTTGCGCCACTGTGGCAGCCACCCTTTGCGCCGCCAGCAGAAGCGGCGGCAGGCGCGCCGCAAGCAGCTCGCTGTCGTGCTGCAGATGGAGCTGTTCCGCCGTGTTCATACGCGCGTCGCTCGGACCTTCCTCACGCGTAGGGCGCCGCGAGGCGCTCGATCATCTGCTCAAGGGTGACACCGTCGGCCCGTGCGGCAAAGCTCAATCCCATGCGGTGGCGCAACACGGCGGGCGCCAAGGCAAGGACGTCGTCGACGGACGGCACCAAGCGACCCTCGATCAGGGCACGAGCGCGCACCGCCAGCATCAGGCACTGGCTGGCCCGGGGGCCGGGACCCCAGGAGACCTGTGCCCGCACCTCCGGCAGATCGCTCTCACCGGGCCGGCCGCGGCGCACCAGCCCGAGAATGGCCTCGACCACGCTTTCGCCGACCGGCACCTGGCGCACCAGCTTCTGCGCGGCGATCAGCTCCTCGCCAGTCATCACCGGATCAGCCGAGGTTTGCTCCAGGCCGGTCGTGGTGATCAGCATCTCGCGTTCCGCATCGAGGTCCGGATAGTCGACCTGGATTTCCATGAAGAAGCGGTCGAGCTGCGCCTCCGGCAGCGGATAGGTGCCTTCGTGCTCCAGCGGGTTCTGGGTCGCCAGCACATGGAAGGGCGAGGGCAGTTCGTAGGTTTTGCCAGACACGCTGACCCGATGCTCCTGCATCGCCTGAAGCAGCGCCGACTGGGTCCGCGGGCTAGCCCGGTTGATCTCGTCGGCCATCAGGAGCTGGGTGAAGATCGGCCCTTCGATAAAGCGGAACTGGCGCTTTCCGGCGTCGTTCTCCTCCAGCACCTCCGAACCGAGAATGTCCGCCGGCATCAGGTCCGGCGTGCACTGCACGCGCCGCTCGCTCAAGCCGAACACCGTGCCGAGGGTCTCCGCCAGGCGGGTTTTGGCGAGGCCGGGCACGCCGACAAGCAGCACGTGGCCGCCTGCCAGGAGGGAGATAAGGGTTTGATCGACGACCGTTTCCTGACCAAATATCACCTGGCCGATGCTGCGGCGGACGTCCGCCATGCGGGTGGCAAGGCCTTCGAACGAACCGGCAAGGGCCTCCGCGGCCTCTTCAGCGCTCTTGTCAGCCAGGGTCGTAACGGTCACGGGCCACTCCTCTATGGTTGATTCGGACAGGACAGTGCGGGCGTGAAATGAGCGACGATCGAGTCCGGCAGCAATCTGAGAGAATAGGTCAGTATGATCATTCCGACGAGTCGCGCTTTGCTCAAATCACTGGACAAATCACCGGGAATTTACCGGCTCAGGACCTGCAAATGCGTATCGCCCGGGACGGCACCTGGTACTATCGCGGGTCAGCCATTAACAGATTGCCGCTCGTCAAACTCTTTGCGAGCGTATTGCGGCGGGAAGATGACGGCAGCTACTGGCTGGTAACGCCGGTTGAGCGCGGGCGAATCGACGTCGAGGATGTACCCTTCGTGGCTGTAGAACTGGCGGGCGACGGCAGCGGTCCGGAACGGAAGCTGTCTCTGCGCACCAACCTGAACGACTGGGTGATCATGGGGCCCAAGCATCCGCTGCGGGTGGCGATTGACCCGACAAGCGGGGAGCCGCGTCCCTATATCTTGGTAAGGGACGGTTTGGAGGCGCGAGTGGCACGGTCCGCCTACTACCACCTGGTCGAAGAAGGGCAGTGGGTGCAGCAAGACGGGGAGGAGCGGTTCGGCGTATGGAGCAGCAATCAGTTCTTCGCTCTTACCCCCTCGGCGCCGGCTTGCTGAGCGAGACGGAGATCCTCCGCCGTTTGGGCCGGCGCCGCCCGGCCGGCCGGCGCAGCGCCCTGGCGACACCAAGCAAGGCCTCATCCGGCAGCGACCTTCGGGGCGATCACGAGCTCAACCCGGGGCTCTACGACGACAGCGCACGACTGCGCGCAGCCGCGGTCCTGGTCCCCATCGTGCTGCAGGCCGAGGAGCCGCAGGTGCTGCTCACCCGTCGCACGGATCATCTGAACGATCACGCTGGTCAGATCGCCTTTCCCGGTGGCCGGGTGGATCCCGGAGACGCCGGCCCGCAAGAAGCGGCCTTGCGTGAGACCCGCGAGGAGATCGGCCTGCCACCCGAGCGGATCGAGCTGATTGGGCAGCTCGATACCTACGTCACGCGCACCGGCTTCGAGGTCACGCCGCTGGTTGGATTGGTTCGCCCACCCTTTCAGCTCAAGGCCGATCCCTTCGAGGTCGCCGAGATCTTCGAGGTGCCCCTGGCTTTCTTCCTGAATGACGGCTCTCGCGAGATTCACAGCCGTCAATGGCGCGGCGAGGAGCGGCGCTTCTTCGTATATCCCTACCAGGATTACTATATCTGGGGAGCCACGGCCGGCATGCTCAACAACTTGGCAGAGTGGCTCAACGAGACCAAAGCCTGAGCACCATGCTGAAGAAGTTCCTCTTTGTTGTGCTGCCTTTGCTGACCCCGTTGATCGTCTTCGGGCTGTACGCCGTCTTGGCGCGCTGGAAGGCGAAGCGGAGCGAAGCCGGCACCTTGCCGAACTGGGCCAACGCGCCTTGGACGCTGCTGATCTGCAGCGGCGTCATGCTGAGCGCAGCGGCGCTGGTCGTCCATCGTTTCGTCTACGACGGTAGTTTCTGACCGCATCTTTTCGCATGAGCGAGACCTATCGCCTGACCGATCAGCCGTGGATGACCGCCCCGGCGACAGAGGCTGTGCTGCAAGCGCTCGTCGCCCGCGGCATCGAGGCACGTTTCGTCGGTGGCTGCGTGCGCGACGCTGTGCTCGGACGGCCGGTGCGCGACATTGACCTGGCAACCCCGGCCCCGCCGGATGCGGTGCTGGAAGCCATCGAGGCGAGCCGGCTGAAGGCCGTACCGACCGGCATTTCGCACGGCACGGTGACCGCCATCTCCCGCAAGCGCCCCTTCGAGATCACCACCCTTAGGCGCGACGTGGAAACCGACGGCCGCCAGGCCGTGGTCGCCTTCACCGACGACTGGCGGGAGGACGCGCTGCGCCGCGACTTCACCATGAACGCGCTCTTCGCCACCCCAGAGGGCGCGGTGACCGATTACTTCGGCGGCGTCGCCGATGCCCGCGCTGGCCGCGTGCGCTTTGTCGGCGACCCGGCGAAACGCATTGCCGAAGACTATCTGCGCCTGCTGCGCTTCTTTCGTTTCGAGGCGCACTATGGCCATGGAGAGCCTGACCCCGCGGGCCTCGCCGCCGCGGTCGCAGCAGCACCCAAGCTCATCCGTATCTCGGCGGAGCGCGTCCGAGATGAGCTGCTGCGTCTCTTGGAGGCCCCCAATCCTGTTCCCGTGCTGCGCCTGATGCACAGCCACGGCATTCTGTCCGGGCACCTGCGTGCGGACTGGACGCTCGGTACGCTCGACCGCCTTATCCATCTGGAAGGCGGCAAGCCCGATCCCATTCTGCGGCTGGCGGCCATGCTGCGCGAAACTGCCGAACAGGCACGCCACATGGCCGACGACCTCCGCCTCTCCAACTCACAAAAAGAGCGTCTGGTCTTCCTCGCCGAACCACCGCTGCACATCGGGGGGGGCTCTTCACCGGCCGTCTTGGCAACTGCCTGCTACCGCCATGGCAAGGACCATGTCCTGGACCTGCTGCAGCTCTCGGCGGCGACCAGCGGCGACACCGAAGGCCTGGCGGCGGCTCTTTCCTTCGTTACTGCCTGGGAGGAGCAGCGCTTCCCGGTGGCCGCCCGCGACCTGCTTCCGCTCGGCGCAGAAAAGGGGCCGAGCCTCGGCCGTCTGATGCGCGACCTGGAGGAGTGGTGGATTGCCGAGCGCTTCCGGCCCGACCGCGAAGCCCTGCTGGAACGCGCCAAAACGCTGATCGCCCAAGCGGGTTAGCTGGGCTGCCCGCGCCGAAGGACGCGCCCTGGCCGGGCACCGGTGGCGGCCCGGTCTTGCCACACGGCCGTGCCGCCGACCAGCACCTGCAGAATGCCATCTGCGGGCTCCGCCGGGGTCGAGAAGTCGGCTTTATCGATCACCGTCTCAGGGTCGAACAGCACCAGGTCCGCGATAAAGCCCTGGCGCAGCAGACCCCGCTCGGCAAAGCCGAAGACCTCCGCCGACTTACCGGTCATGCGATGCACTGCCTCGGCCAGGCCGAGCAGCTTGCGCTCCCGCACGTAGCGGCCGAGCACACGGGGAAAGGTGCCCCATAGCCGCGGGTGCGGATGGCGGTCGTGCGGCAAGCCGTCGGAGCCGATCATGGCCCCGGGGAAGGCCATGATGCGCTCGAGGTCGTCGTCGGCCATCTGGAAGTAGATGGCACCGGCTGGCGCCAGCTTCTCGGCCGCCTCCGCCTCGGGCAGGCCCCACTCAGCCGCGATCTCGGCCAGGTCGCGGCCCGACATCTCCGGATGGGAGTCCGACCAGGTGACCAGCACCCGATCAGGATCGCGGTCGAGAAAGCGCGGGATGAGAACGGTCGAGCTGGCGATATAGGGATAGACGTCGAGGTCGAGCGCCATGGTCTTCTGCGCATCGGCGATGCGCGCCAAGGTCTCCCGGCTGCGGCCATGGTTGCGCTTGCCGGCGCACTTGTGGTGCGAAATCACCGTGCGCAGGCCGGCGGCCCGACCGGTGCGCACCGTCTCCTCGATGGCCTCCAGCACCTCATCGCCTTCGTTGCGCATGTGGGTGGTGTAGAGGGCACCGTAGGGCGCCGCCCGCGAGGCGAGCGCGATCACCTCTTCCGTCGGCGCGGCCACCGCCGGCGGATAGTCGAGGCCGCTGCTGAGCCCGATGCAGCCGGCCTTGAGCGCTGCCTCCAGCCGGCTTCCCATGTCCTCAATCTCATCCGCCGTCGCTGCCCGGTCGAGGGCATCCATGGCACAGGCCCGCAGCGTGGTATGGCCGACCAGCAAGGCGACATTCACCGCGGCGGGGCGTGCCTCGAAGGCCTGGAAATAGTGATCGGCCGTCTGAAAAGCGTAGTCGCTCGGGCTGCCGAGCAGGTTCATCGGCGGCGGCGGCGCCTTCGGGGAGTCATAGGGCGCGAGGCTGACGCCGCAGTTGCCGGCGACCACGGTGGTGACACCTTGGCTCACCTTGTTCGTCATCTCGGGCCCAGCGAGAACGGCCCGGTCGTCGTGGGTGTGAACATCGATAAAGCCGGGCGCGAGCGCCAGGCCGAATGCATGGACCGTCTCATCAGCCGTATGGTCGGAGAGATCGCCCATGGCGGCGATACGCCCGTCCGAGACGGCGAGATCGCCGGTCAAGGGCGGCCCGCCGGTGCCATCGAGCAGCAGCGCGTTGCGGAAGAGGAGATCGTGATGCCTGCTGTCAGCCATGAAACGCTCTGCTGTAAGGTTGGGCGACGGCCTAGGGCCAGGTTGCGACCGGCGGCAGAGACATCAGGATGGCCTCCACATTGCCGCCGGTCATCAGGCCGAACTTGGTGCCGCGGTCATAGACCAGATTGAACTCGGCGTAGTAGCCGCGGCGCACCAGCTGCTGCTGGCGCTCGTGCTCGCTCCAGGTCGTGTTCATGTGGCGACGCACCAGCGCGGGGTAGACCTCGAGGAAAGCACGACCGACATCCTGGGTGAACGCGAAATCGGCGGCCCAGTCATTCTCCAGATAGTCGTAGAAGATGCCGCCGACACCGCGGGCCATGTTGCGATGCTTGATGAAGAAATACTCGTCGCACCAGGCCTTGAAGCGGGGATAGTACTCCGGGTCGTGGCGGTCGCAGGCCGCCTTCAAAGCGGCATGGAAGTCCGCGGTGTCCTTCTCGTTCGGGAACATGGGATTGAGATCGGAGCCGCCGCCGAACCAGCTCTTGGAGGTTACGATGTGCCGCGTGTTCATGTGAACGGCCGGCACCAAAGGACTGTGCATATGCGCCACCAGCGAGACGCCGCTGGCCCAAAAGCGCGGATCCTCCTCGGCACCGGGTATCTGCTTGGCGAACTCCGGCGAAAAGCGGCCATGGACGGTGGAGATGTTGACGCCGACCTTCTCGAACACGCGGCCGTGCATGACCGACATGGTGCCGCCGCCGCCGGGCGAACCGTCAGCATCGGTCCTCTGCCAGTCCTTGCGCTCGAAGCGCCCGGGTGCAATGCCGGCCATACGCTCCTCGACCGCGCCCTGGAGCTCATCCTCCAGCGCTTCGAAGGCCTGGCATATCTTGTCGCGCAGTTCTGCGAACCAGGCCGCCGCCTGCGCCTTACGCTGTTCCACCTGCTCGCTCACTCCGTCGTCCCTCCCGCACCATCATCAGGAAATCCGTCAGTTTGGCGCAAGGCCTCGCCCAAGACCAGAGCGGCTGCCGTGGCCTGATTGAGCGACCGCAGGCCCGGCTGCATGGGCACGCGAATGCGGGCGTCGGCAGCGGCATGGACCTCCGGCGGCACTCCTGCCGTCTCGCGACCGAGCAGCAACACGTCGTGCGCCGAGAACTCGAACTGGTGGTGGGGAGTCTCAGCGCCGGTGGTCAGCAGGATCAAGCGCTGCTTGGCTCCACCGCCGGCCAGCTCCGCACGAAAAGCACCCCAGCCGGGATGCCGGCGCCAGTCCACGGCATCGAGATAATCCATGCCGGCCCGCCGCATCCGCCGGTCGTCGAGCAGGAAGCCGCAAGGCTCGATAATGTCCACGCCGACACCCATGCAGGCCGCCAGACGCAGCACGGCTCCGGTGTTCTGGGGAATGTCCGGCTGATAGAGAGCGAGGCGCATAAGAACTGCGGGCTTGTTAAGCTCTGCTCAGGTGGGCTTTACGCCACAGGGCGCTGTCATCTATACCGCTCGGCAAGCAAGGAAAAGGCTGGTTGGCCGCAAAGCCGAAGCCAATGACCACAGAGATGAGGTAGGCTTTTGGAATGCGGCAGCGTGTCGCGGAGAATTTCCCAGGCAGCCGTCAAGATGTATAGCAGGATTGTACAGCAATAGCCGCAGAGCGACCGTTCAGCGGCGAAGACCAAAGAAGACAATCATCCCGGTCGGAGAAGGATACCAGAGACGATGGCTGAGGCGACGAACCCACCGCGGGACGATACGGACGAAAGCAAGCGGGATTTCATCTATCTGCTGGGCGGCGCCGCCGGTGTGGTCGGTGTGGGTATTGTTGCCTGGCCGCTGCTCGATTCCCTCAATCCCTCGGCCGACGTCTTGGCATTGGCCTCGATCGAGGTCGACGTCTCCCCGATCGAAGTCGGCCAGGCCATCACGGTCACCTGGCGCGGCAAGCCGGTTTTCATCCGCCACCGCACAGTCGATGAAATCTCCGAAGCCGAAGTCGTTCCCTTGGACGAACTGCGCGATCCGCAGACCGACGAAGAGCGGCGGATCAAGGCGGAGTACCTGGTGATGGTCGGTGTTTGCACGCATCTCGGGTGCATCCCCTCGGGCCAGAAGGTCGGTGAGGAGAAGGGCGAGTACGGCGGCTGGTTCTGCCCCTGCCACGGCTCGCACTACGATACCTCCGGACGCATCCGTAAGGGCCCGGCGCCCACCAACCTGTTGGTGCCGCCATACGAGTTCGTCGAAGAAACCGTCGTGCAGATCGGCTAGGAGCAGGCGTGATGAGCAGCACCAGCAGCAGCGGTATCGGCAACGGAGTCATCAAGTGGATCGACCATCGGCTGCCGATCTTCACGATGATGAACAAGGAGCTCAACGAGTATCCTACGCCGCGCAATCTGAACTACATGTGGAACTTCGGCTCGCTGGCCGGCATCGCCCTGGTGATCATGATCGTCACGGGCATCCTGCTGGCCATGCAGTACACGCCGCATGTGGACTACGCCTTCGACTCCGTCGAGCGCATCATGCGCGACGTCAACTACGGTTGGCTCATCCGCTACATCCACATGAACGGCGCCTCGTTCTTCTTCATCGTGGTCTACATCCATATCTTCCGGGGCCTCTACTACGGGTCCTACAAGGCGCCGCGAGAAATCCTATGGGCACTCGGCGTCATCATCCTGCTGCTGATGATGGCCACCGCCTTCATGGGTTACGTGCTGCCTTGGGGGCAGATGTCCTTCTGGGGCGCCACGGTGATCACCAACCTGTTCTCGGCCATTCCCTGGGGCATCGGCGATGCGATCGTGGCTTGGCTGTGGGGCGGCTTCGCGGTCGACAACCCGACCCTCAACCGCTTCTACGCGTTGCACTACCTGCTGCCCTTCGTGATCGCCGCCGTGGCCTTCCTGCACCTTTGGGCGCTGCACCGCTTCGGGTCGAACAACCCGCTCGGCATCGACGCCAAGGGACCGCAGGACAAGATCCCCTTCCACCCCTACTACACGACGAAGGACCTCTTCGGGCTGGGTGTCTTCTTCATCTTCTTCGCCGCGTTCATCTTCTACGCGCCGAACTACATGGGCCACCCGGACAACTACATCGAAGCCAATCCGCTGGTGACCCCGCCGCACATCGTGCCGGAGTGGTACTTCCTGCCCTTCTACGCGATCCTGCGGGCGGTCACCTTCGACATCAGCATCCCCTTTACGGGCATCGTGCTGATCGAGGCCAAGCTCGGCGGCGTGATCGCCATGTTCGCCTCCATCGCGGTGCTCTTCGTGCTGCCCTGGCTCGACAGTTCGCCGATCCGCAGCGGCCGCTTCCGTCCGTACTTCAAATGGTTCTTCTGGATCTTCGTGATCGACTGCCTGGTGCTCGGCTACATCGGCGCCATGCCGGCAGAGAGCCCCTACACCGAGATCGGCCAAGTCGCGACAGTTTGGTACTTCGTCCACTTCCTGGTCGTCCTGCCGATGCTCAGCCGGCTCGAGCGTCCCATGCCGTTGCCGGCCTCGATCAGCGAGCCTGTCCTTGGCGGCGGAGGCATGGCAGCCGCCCCGGCCCGATCAACCGAGCACTCACCGGAGACCATGCGATGAACCGCCGCCTGTTGAAATTCGGCCCCGGCCGTCTGCTTGCCGCCGCTGTGCTCAGCCTCGGCATCGGCATGCCCCAGGCCGCACATGCCGCCGGCGCCATCGATGTGCCGAACCACGACTTTTCCTTCGACGGCATCTTCGGAACCTTCGACCGGATGCAGTTGCAGCGTGGCTTCCAGGTCTACCGAGAGGTCTGCGCGGCCTGTCACGGCCTGCGGCTGATCAGCTTCCGCAACCTCGGCGACGGGCCCGACAGCGGGAACAACAGCGGCGGCCTCGGCTACAACGCGGACCAGGTGAAGGCCTTCGCGGCCGAGTACTTCGTGGTCGACGGACCGAACGACGAAGGCGAGATGTTCGAGCGCGCCGGTCTGCCCTTCGACCACTTCCCCTCGCCCTTCCCGAATCGGAAGGCGGCCGAGTTCGCCAATGGCGGTGCCTACCCGCCGGACCTGTCGCTCATGGCCAAGGCCCGCGCGAACGGCTCCGACTACCTCTATTTCCTGCTGACCGGCTATACGGATCCGCCCGCCGGCGTCGACCCGGGCAACCTCTACTACAACCGCTACTTCCCGGGCTCGCTTGAGATCCCGACCGGCGAGATCGACGAAGACACCGGGGAGCCCATCATGGAGAAGGTTCCGGGTGGCCTCATCGCCATGGCGCCACCGCTGTTCGACGACGGCGTCGAGTACCAGGACGGTACGGCCGCGACGGTCGAGCAGCAGGCCGAGGACCTCGCCGCTTTTCTGATGTGGACCGCCGAGCCCATGCTCGAGGATCGCAAGCGCATGGGTATCAAGGTGCTGATCTTCCTGTTGGTGCTGACGGCGCTGTTCTACGCCATCAAGCGTCAGGTCTGGTCCAAGATGCACTGACCGCCCGGGCGGATGTTGAATGCAAAAGGCCGGCTCTAGCGAGCCGGCCTTTTTCGTTGGGAGCTACTCTGCCGCGTCCTTGACCGAGGCGGCGCGCTTTTCCGGCGGACCGAAGCCGCCGCCGGTCGGCGTCTGGATGACAAAGACGTCGCCTGAACGCATCACCGTCTTGTCGGCCGCCTCGAGCACC
This sequence comes from Rhodospirillales bacterium, assembly GCA_965247175.1. Taxonomy (GTDB): domain Bacteria; phylum Pseudomonadota; class Alphaproteobacteria; order Kiloniellales; family DSM-21159; genus JANQMX01. The sequence continues at coordinate 4,214,332 of OZ252006.1, read as the reverse complement.
TCTTCGGACCCATCGACGCGCAGCACCGTGTTGCGCCCGCACTCGCCCGGCGCCCCCTCCTCCAAGCCGAAGGGCGGGATGCTGCGATGGTTGGACAGCACCGAGGCTGTCATCTCCTCCAGAAAGCGCAGGCGGCGCAGGGTGCCGTCGCCACCCTTGTGCCGGCCGGCGCCACCGCTGCCGCGGCGAATCTCGAAGGACTCGAGCAGCACCGGAAAGCGCCACTCCAGGATCTCGGGATCGGTCAGGCGCGAGTTGGTCATATGCGTGTGCACCGCAGAGGTGCCGTCGAAGTCGGGCCCGGCACCGGAGCCGCCGCAGATGGTCTCGTAGTACTGATAGTTGGCGTTGCCGAAGGTGAAGTTGTTCATGGTGCCCTGGGCACCGGCCATCACCCCCAGCGCACCGTAGAGGCAATCGGTGATGCACTGGCTGGTCTCGACGTTGCCGGCCACCACTGCGGCGGGATAGCGCGGCCTGAGCATGGAGCCTTCGGGAATGATGATCTCCAGCGGCTTGAGCACGCCCTCGTTCATGGGAATCTCGTCGTTCACCAGAGTGCGGAAGACATAGAGCACCGCCGCCCGGCAGACGGCCGAAGGCGCATTGAAGTTGTTGTCGAGCTGGGCCGAGGACTTGGAGAAGTCGATGCGGGCGCTACGCGCCGCCTTGTCGATCGTCACTTCCACATCGATCACGGCGCCGTTGTCGAGAGGATAGGTGAAGCGCCCGTCGGCCAGCACGTCCAGCACCCGACGGACCTGCTCTTCAGCGTTGTCCTGCACGTGGCCCATGTAGGCGTGCACCACCTCCAGCGAGAAATGCTCGATGATGCGCTTCAGCTCCTGCACGCCCTTGTTGTTGGCGGCGATCTGCGCCTGCAGGTCGGCGATGTTCTGATCGACGTTGCGCGCCGGATAGGAGCCGCCGGCGAGCAGCGCGCGCATCTCCGCCTCGCGGAAGTGACCGCGGTCGACCAGCTTGAAGTTGTCGATCAGCACGCCTTCCTCTTCCACCAACCGACTGTCGGGCGGCATGGAGCCGGGCGTGAGGCCGCCGACATCGGCGTGGTGGCCGCGGCTGCCCACATAGAAGAGAATGCGCTCGCCGGCCTCGTCGAAGACCGGCGTGATGACGGTGATGTCCGGCAGATGGGTGCCGCCGTTGTAGGGTGCATTGAGCACGTAGACGTCGCCGGGCGCGATCTCGTCGCCGTTTTGGCGAATGACCGCGCGGACCGACTCGCTCATGGAGCCGAGATGGACCGGCATGTGCGGGGCGTTGGCCACCAGATTGCCGTCCGGCGCAAAGATGGCGCAGGAGAAATCCAGCCGCTCCTTGATGTTCACCGAGTAGGCGGTGTTCTCGAGCGTCGAGCCCATCTGCTCGGCGATCGACATAAAGAGGTTGTTGAAGACCTCCAGCATCACGGGATCGACCGTGGTGCCGACCGCCGCCTCACGCTCCAGCGGCACGACCCGCTTGAGCACCAGGTTTTCGTGGCCGTCGACGGTCGCCTGCCAGCCCGGATCGACCACCGTGGTGCCCGTCGCCTCGGTCAGGATAGCTGGGCCGTCCAGGCGGCTGCCCGGCACCAGCGTCTCGCGACGGTAGATCGGCGTGTCGTGCCAGCTGCCGGCGAAAAAGGCCCGCACCCGCGCTTCCGCCTCGGGCAGATCGACCTGGCCCGCCGTCGCCGCGACTCGTGTGTCCATGTCCTCGGTGGCGCCGATCACCTCGACCGAGACCGCCTCGACGATCAGCGGCTTCTCCCGCATGACGAAGCCGAAGCGCTGCTCGTAAGCGGCCTCGAAGGCCGCTGTGGCCTCTTCGACGGAGCCGTCGGCCACCAGCAGCGCCATGTCGGTGCCTTCGTAGCGCAGGTGGAGGCGCCGCAGCGCGGTGATGCGCTCTGCGTCGATGCCTTGCGCCGCCATCTCCGCGACGCCCTCGTCCTGGAGGCGGTCGAGCACTGCCTTGGCATCGGCGTAGCCACTGACCAGAGCCTCTTCCACGGCTTGCTCCTTGAGCACGCGCAGATCCGCCAAACCCATGCCGTAGGCCGAGAGCACGCCGGCGAAGGGATGGACGAAGATGGAGGTCATGCCCAGGGTATCGGCGATATCGCAGGCATGCTGTCCGCCGGCCCCGCCGAAGCACTGCAAGGTATACTCGGTGACGTCATAGCCGCGCTGGGTCGAGATCTTCTTGATGGCGTTGGCCATGTTCTCGACGGCGATGCGGCGGAAGCCCTCGGCGACCTCCACCGGGCTGCGCCGGTTGCCCGTCGCCGTCTCGATGTCATCTGCCAGGGCGGCGAACTTCGCCTGCACGGCCTCGGCATCGAGGGGCTCGTTCGCCTGCGGGCCGAAGACCTTTGGGAAGAAGTCGGGCTGTAGGCGCCCGAGCATGACGTTGCAGTCGGTCACCGCCAGCGGCCCGCCGCGGCGATAGCTGGCCGGACCAGGGTTGGCCCCTGCGCTCTCCGGCCCCACCCGGTAGCGGGCGCCGTCGAAGTTGAGGATGGAGCCGCCGCCCGCCGCCACCGTGTGGATTTGCATCATGGGCGCGCGCATGCGCACGCCGGCCACCAGCGTTTCGAAGGCGCGCTCGTACTCGCCGGCATAGTGGGCCACGTCCGTGGAGGTGCCGCCCATGTCGAAGGTGATGATCTGATCGAAGCCGGCGAGGGAGGCCGTGCGCGCGGCGCCGACGATACCGCCGGCCGGACCGGACAGGATGGAGTCCTTGCCCTGGAAGGCGGCCGCGTCGGCCAAGCCGCCGTTCGACTGCATGAACATGAGGCGCACGGCCGAGGCGCCGTCGCCCTCCAACTCGGCGGCCACCTGATCGACATAGCGCCGCAGGATGGGCGAGAGGTAGGCGTCGACCACAGTCGTGTCGCCGCGCCCGACCAGCTTCATCAAAGGGCTGACCTCGTGGCTGACCGAGATCTGGGTAAAGCCGATCTCTCGGGCAATCTCCGCCACCTGCCGCTCATGGCCATGAAAGCGATAGCCGTGCATCAGCACGATGGCGCAGGCGCGGATGCCGTCGTCATAGGCCGCCTGCAGACCACGGCGGGTGGCCTCGACATCGAGCGGCTGAAGCTCGTCGCCGTGGGCCGACATGCGCTCCGGCACCTCGATCACGCGCTCGTAGAGCAGCTCGGGCAACTCGATGCGACGGGCGAAGATATCCGGACGGTTCTGATAGCCGATGCGCAGCGCATCGCGGAAACCTTCGGTGATGGCCAGCACCGTGCGATCGCCCTTGCGCTCCAGCAGCGCATTCGTGGCCACGGTGGTGCCCATCTTGACCGCCTCGATCGCAGCGCTCGGAATGGCCGCGCCGGCGGGCAGGGACAGCAACTCGCGGATGCCCTGAATGGCGGCGTCCTTATACTGCTCCGGGTTCTCCGACAGCAGCTTGTGGGTGACCAACTCGCCTTCCGGGCGCCGTGCCACGATATCGGTGAAGGTTCCGCCGCGATCGATCCAGAACTGCCACTCTGCCGCACCCATAAGCGCCTGTCCTCCTCACCACTCGGCAAGCCTCGCTTGCCCGGCTTGGCACAAAAGGGCGCAGGTGCCGCAAGGTCAAGGGCCGTCGAAGCCGGTCGCTGCCCGCACGGAATGAAGGGACTAAATTGCTTTGTCTTGGCGGGCTATCGGGCCCTAATCTCACGCCTCGAACATGAGCCTTCAACCGGAGCACCCCTCGCCATGTCCTCTGCCGAGCTGCCGAAGATTCCCATCGGTCCGCGGATCCGCAAGTCGCCCTTCTTCGAGGCCACTCGGCGCTGGGGCTGCCAGAGCTATACCGTCTACAATCACATGTACATGCCGGTCTACTATGAGGGTGCGGAGGCCGACTTCTGGCATCTCGTGAACAACGTGACCCTGTGGGACGTCGCGGTCGAGCGCCAGGTGGAGATCAAAGGGCGGGATGCGGCCCGTCTGGTGCAGTACATGACACCGCGCGATCTCTCCAAGACGAAGGTCGGCCAGTGCCGCTACGTCCTGCTCTGCGAAGAGACCGGCGGCATCGTCAACGATCCCGTCCTGCTCAAGCTGGCCGATGACTGCTTCTGGCTCTCGCTGGCCGACAGCGACGTGCTGCTCTGGGCCAAAGGTCTGGCCGCCGCCGGCGGCTTTGACGTGCACGTGGGCGAGCCGGACGTCTCGCCCCTGCAGGTCCAAGGCCCCCACTCGCGCGACGTCATGCACGGTCTCTTCGGTCACTGGATCGAGGAGCTGAAGTACTTCCGTTTCCGCGAGACCGAGCTGGACGGCATTCCCCTCGTCGTCTCGCGCACCGGCTGGAGCAACGAGCTGGGCTACGAGATCTTCCTCTGCGACGGCAGCCGCGGCGACGAGCTGTGGGAGCGCATCATGGCGGCTGGCAAGAGCTATGGCATTCGCCCGGGCGCGCCTTCGACCATCCGCCGCATCGAGGCGGGTCTGCTGTCCTATGGCGCCGACATGGACCTGACGGTCGACCCCTTCGAGCTCGGCCTGGAGCGTCTGGTGTCCCTCGATCTCCCGAGCGATTGCGTCAGCCTGCCCGCACTCCGGCGCATCGCCGCCGAAGGTGCGCGCCGGGAGATGATCGGTTTGGAAATCGCCGGGCCGGCCTTGCCCGGCAACGAGCAAGCCTGGCCAGTGCATGGGGCCAACGGCGCGGTGCTCGGCAAGGTCACCTCCGCCGTCTACTCGCCACGGCTGGAGAAGAACATCGCCTTGGCGCTGCTTGCCAAGGACGCGGTGGCGCAAGGCGGCAGTGTCAGCGTCGAGGTTCCCGGCGGGCCGCGCCAAGCCACCGCCGTGCCCTTCCCGTTCTATGACCCGCAGAAAGAAATCGTCAAAGCCGGCGCCGCCTAAACAGGAGGAACTAGCGCACCGTGATGACGGTGCACTTCGCCAGGCTGGTCACCTTGTGGGACACGGAGCCGAGTAGGATGGAGCCGATGTCGCCGAGGCCGCGGCCGCCGATGACAATGCAGTCGGCCTTCATCAAATCGGCTTCCTGCACAATGGTCCTGGCCGGATTGCCGGTCTTGACCTCCTTGCGCACGTTAGCCACGCCCATGTCCTTGGCCATGCGCGCGGCCTCGCGCAGGCAGTTCTCCGCGTATTCCTCCAGAACGTATTGCGGCTCGCCGCTGAGCTGCTCCAGTTCCACGTACTGCTTGGCCTCGTCGGTCAGTCGAAACTCCTTGGTGACCATCAGGTAGATCAAGTTGCCGCCGAACTTATGCGCCAGCTCGGCCGCCGTCTGCGCCGCGCGCATTGAAGGTTCGGAGCCGTCGACCCCGCAGAGGATTTTAGAGAACATGAGCAACTCCCTGGCAGTGTGCTGACCTTCGCGCTCTGCGGCGCGATTGGCGTCGTCCGGGACGCACCCCAAGGGCTCGATCTTGCCAAGCGAGTGGCCTGCATCTCGGTCCGGATGCGACAGCATTCCACCCAATCGCGCTGCGGTCCAGGGCCTTGCTCGCTCACGCCCCGTCAGCGGCCCAGGCGCTCAAGCTTTAGCGTGCCGTCTTCGCGGCTGATCGACGAACGTCGTGCAGGCTGTGAGCGGCCAGGCCGCCGAGCAGCTGCACGCCCTCTTGCACAAGGCTGAAGGGATTGGCCGGCGGCAAAGCGATCTCGCCCATGATCTCGCCCTCCTCCCACGTCAGCTTGGCGCCACAGGCACGGGCCAGCCGCATCATGCGCGGATTCTCCGCCAGGCAGAGCAGATGAACACGCCTGAGCCCGCGATTGCGGGCCACCAGAAGCGCAGCATGCATGAGGGCGAGGCCGGCGCCTTGGCCCTGCCATTCACGCTCGATGGTGACGGCAAACTCGGCGGCGCTGGGCAAGACCGCTTGGTCGTTGACCAACTCGCCGCAGCCGCGCACCTCGCCGTCGACCTCCCACACCAGGACGACGCCGCTCATCCAGGAGAGGTTGTCCACGTAGCGCTCGACGGCGCATGGCGAGAGATAGCCGCCGAAGCGCAGGTGCAGGTCTTCACGGTCCAGTCGATTGAGATGGTCGCTGAGAAGCCGCCTCTCATAGGGCGGCAGGATGCGTATGGCTGACACGGTCGTCTCCCTATAGGGCTGCAGGAAGACGCCTCCAACGATCGCGTTTTTCTCCCGAGGCGCCGACGCTCGTCCGCCGTGCCGTATTGCCATTTCACCAGGCATCTATCTGGAATCAACGAACAAAACGTGTAACACATTGAGAAAGAAAGATTGTGAGCGTCGGGCCGAGCCTTGGCAGGCAGACCGAACATGGAGGATGCTCCGGGCGCCACATTCTTGCGCGCGCCACACAGCCGGGCAGCGACGCCGGAGTCGCGGCGCCAGGCAGACGATGAATCAGGGGTGATTTGCGAATTTTGAAGGTCCTAGATCGCGCCGGCGCAATAATGATAGGACATCGGGATCACCACGCTAGAAAGCTGCGATGAGTATCTGGGGCAAGATGATAGGGGCCGGGGCTGGCTTTGCCTTGGGCGGACCGATCGGCGCGCTGGTCGGCGGACTGGCCGGTCACGCTGTCGATATGATGCGCGAGAGCACCGGGCCGGAAGCCGCCAAGACCGAGAGCGACGATGCGACCAAGAACATCGCCTTTACGGTCGGCGTCATCGTGCTGGGCGCCAAGCTGGCCAAGGTCGACGGCAAGGTGACGCGCGACGAGGTCTCCGCCTTCAAGGAGGTCTTCCACGTCCCGCCCGAGGAGATGAAGAACGTCGGCCGGGTCTTCAACCAGGCGCGCAAGGACGCGCGCGGCTTCGAGCCCTACGCCAAGCAGCTCGGCCGCATGTTCGCCGGCAACCTCGGCGTTTTGGAAGAGCTGCTCGACGGTCTGTTCCATATCGCGCGCGCCGATGGGCAGGTCACCGAGCCGGAGCTTGCATTCCTGGAGCAGGTCGCCACCTGCTTCGGTTTCGACGAAGCCGACTGGGCGCGCATCCGCGCGTCAAACATGGGGCCGGACAGCCGCGATCCCTATCAGGTGCTCGGCGTCGAGCACGCGGCAAGCGAGGAAGAGATCAAGGCCGCCTACCGACGCCTGGTGCGGGAGAACCACCCGGACCGCCTGGTCGCCCAAGGCATGCCTGAGGAATTCATCCAGATCGCCAACGAGAAGCTTGCCACCATCAACGAGGCCTACGAGCGCATCCAGAAGATGCGCGGCTTCAACTAGGGCGACCCATGGGCCCTGTTAGACCGTGAGCTTCGAGCTTCACCCACGCGACATTGCCATCCTCGTTTTCGTGACCCTGATCTGGGGCATGAATTTCGCGGTGGTGAAGTTCGGTCTGGAGAGCTTTCCGCCGCTGCTTTTCATCGCCTTGCGCTTCGCCCTGGTCGCCGTCGCCCTGTTGCCCTTCGTCAAGCCGCCGAAGGGCTACTGGCTGCCGGTCTTCGGTGTCTCCGTGACCTTGGGCTTCCTGCATTTCGCCCTGATGTTCTCGGCCCTGAAGTATGTCGATGTGTCATCCGCCGCGATTGCCATCCAGCTTCAGGTTCCCTTCGCCGCCATCCTCGCAGCCTTCCTGTTCAAGGATACGCTCGGCTGGCGCCGGGGGCTTGGCATGGCCATCGCCTTTGCCGGCGTAGCGCTGATCGCCGGCATGCCGAGGCCCCAGGGCGAGTTCATCGCCTTGCTCGCGGTCATCACCGCCGCTCTCATCTGGGCCGTTTCCAACGTGCAGGTGAAAAGGCTGGAGGCGCTCGACGGCTGGACCATCAGCGCCTGGATGTCGCTGTTCGCGGTGCCGCAGCTGCTCATCGCTTCGCTGATTCTGGAACAGGGGCAGTGGCAAGCCATCACTGCTAGCGGCTGGGACGGCTGGCTGGCCGTCGCCTACAATGGCCTCGCCGTCATGGTTCTCGGCTATGGCCTCTGGTACCGCATGCTCAAGCGCTACACGGTCAATCTCATCATGGCCTTCTCGCTGCTGATCCCAGTCTGGGGTGTGCTGTCGGGCATTCTCTTCCTCAATGAGGTACTGAGCTGGCAGATCGCGGTCGGCGGCCTGCTGACCATCGCCGGGGTCGGCATCATCCTGATACGCCGGCCGAAGACGGCCGACCCCAAGACCGAGATGGTCTAGGGCCTGTTATCATGGTGTTCATCCACGACCACCCCTCCCCCAACCACGATGCCAGGCCTGAAGACGGCGCCATCGACATCCTGCTGCTGCACTACACCGGGATGGAAACTGGCGACGCAGCCCTGGAGCGGCTCTGCGATCCGGCCGCCAAGGTCAGCGCCCACTACTTCATCGAGGAAGATGGGCGTGTCTTCCGTCTGGTGCCGGAGCATCGCCGGGCCTGGCACGCCGGTGTGGCCAGCTGGCAAGGCAAAACCGACATCAACGCCTGTTCCCTCGGGATCGAGCTGGTCAATCCCGGACACGAATTCGGCTACCGGCCCTTCCCAGAGGCGCAGATGACAGCGCTGATCGAGCTTTCGCTCTGCCTGGTCACGCGCCATGCGATCCCGCGGCGGCGGGTGCTCGGCCATTCCGACGTCGCCCCTTTGCGCAAGGAGGACCCGGGCGAGCTCTTCGACTGGCCGCGTCTCGCGACCGCCGGATTGGGTCTGTGGCCCGAAGCGAAAGGTGACGGCGGCGAGATAGACGAGGAAGACGCCAAGCGCCTGCTCGGCGAGATCGGCTACGGCTATCTCGATGACGATCTCACCGCCGTGCTGCGCGCTTTCCAGCGCCGCTTCCGGCCGGCTGCGGTGAACGGCGACCTGGATGGCGAGACGGCGGCGCTGTTGCGGGCCGTCGCCGCCCGCGCTTGACGGCTTGGCGCCCGTTCCATACCTGTGAGGCGCCAGACGGTCGGATGGTCGCCTTCTGCGCCTGGCGCAGGGGGAGGAAAGTCCGGGCTCCACGGGAACAGGGCGCCGGGTAACACCCGGCGGGCGCGAGCCCAGGGAAAGTGCCACAGAAAGCAAACCGCCCGGCCCGCCACCGGCTTCGGCCAGCGGACGCCGGGTAAGGGTGAAAGGGTGCGGTAAGAGCGCACCGCGTCTTCGGCAACGGAGACGGCAGGGTAAACCCCGCCCGGAGCAAAACCAAATAGGAGCGGCCGGTCAGGGCGCAAGCCGCTGACAGACGTGTTCCCGCGTCGCCGTTCGGGTCGGTTGCGCGAGGCGTCCGGCGACGGGCGTCCCAGATGAATGGCCATCCAGGCGAAGAAACGGCCTTCGCTGGACAGAACCCGGCTTACAGGCCGTCTGGTGCCGCCTTTTCCTGAACAAAAATAGAACATTTGCCGCTTTGACTGGTCCCCGCGATCAGTCAAAGCCCTACCCGTCCCATGACAATTCTTGGCCGGCGGCAGAATTTCTCGTCAAAAACAAGATCAAAACAAGAACATGCCAAGTGATTCAGAGTTCGTTAATTGACGCCCCATAAATCTCCATGATATCCCATGATGTCCCAACAGAAGGGCACACTAACCCAACGTTTGCCCAAAGGCGGGGGACCAAAGCCATCGGGAGTTCCGGACGTCAGGACGACAACCGCACGGGACAAAGGCATGCAGAGCGCCGCCCCAGGAGAGTGGATTGGACAACGAGGTCATCTTCTTCGGGACCCACGAGAACAAGGTGGACCGCAAGGGACGAGTCTCGATTCCCTCCCTGTTCCGTCAGGCCTTGGGGCAGGAGCCTTTTCAGGGCGTCGTCGTCTATCCGGCATTGCACGGGCTCGGTCTGGAAGGCTGCGGCCTGTCCCACTTCCAGTGGATCGGCCGCCATCTCGACAAGATTGCACCTTTTTCCCGTCAGCGGGAAAGACTGACCGCGCAGATCTTCCCGAAAGCCCGCCCGCTTCAGTGGGACGGCACGGGGCGCGTCCAGTTGCCGGCCGACCTGATGACCAGCGCCGGCATCGAGGACCAGGTCTACTTCTGCGGCATGTACCGGGTCTTCCGGGTCTTGAGCCCCGCCGATCACGACAAGTTCCAGAGCGGCAACCAGGTGGACGACCCGGAAACTCTCGACAGCCTCTTCGACAGCATCGAGGGGGACGGCGCGTGACCCGCGATACAGAGACACGCACCGACAAGGCTCAAGAGCATGCGCCCGTCATGCTGGCGGAAGTGCTCGAGGCCTTGGCGCCGCGCGACGGCGGTATCTACATCGACGGCACCTTCGGGCGCGGCGGCTACAGCCGCGCCATCCTGGCCGCCGCGGCAACGCAGGTCTTCGGCATCGACCGCGATCCCGAGGCTGCCCGCGAAGCCGCGACGCTCGAAGGGGATGCGGCGGGACGCTTCGACTTCCGCCAGGGCCGCTTCTCGGACATGGAGCAACTGGTCCCGGAACATGGCGGCGCCATCGCCGGCATTGCCCTCGACCTGGGCCTCTCCTCCCCGCAGATCGACCAGGCCGAACGCGGCTTCTCCTTTCGCCAGGACGGGCCGCTCGACATGCGCATGGAACGAAGCGGGCCGAGCGCCGCCGATGCGGTGAACGGACTGCCGGAAAAAGAGCTGGCCGATATTCTCTGGCGCTACGGCGAGGAGCGCCGTTCCCGCGCGGTCGCCGCCGCCATCGTCGCCGCCCGCCGCGAACAGCCCATCGAAACCACGGGCGCCCTGGCCGACATTGTCCGCAGCGTCGTCAAGCCGGCCCGCGACGGCATCGACCCGGCGACCCGCAGCTTCCAAGGCCTGCGGATCTATGTGAACGACGAGCTCGGTGAGCTGGAGCGCGGTTTGGCCGCCGCCGAGCGCATGCTGGCGCCGCGCGGCCGCCTCGCCGTCGTCTCCTTTCATTCCTTGGAAGACCGGATCGTGAAGCGCTTCCTGCAGGCCCATAGCGGCCGCGCGCCCAAGGCATCCCGTCATCAGCCGCTGGCCGAGACCGAACGGCCGCCCAGCTTCGATCTCATCACCCGCAGCGCCCGCCGCCCCAGCGAGCGGGAATGCCAAGCCAACCCGCGTGCTCGTTCCGCCCGGCTGCGTGCCGCCGAGCGGAGCGAGGCCGCCGCCTGGCCGGGAGACACCGCATGACACGCTGGCTTTTCGCCGTCTGGCTGCTCGCCATCGCCGTCGCCGCCCATATGCTCTTCAAGGTGGAGCAGGAGGTGCGGCTGCTGGAAGACGAGCTCGCCGACATCGACCTTGCCATCCTGACGGAATCCGATGCGCTCCGCGCGCTGCAGGCCGATTGGAGCTACCTCAACCGGCCCGAGCGTCTCGCCGCACTCTCGGAAGAGCACCTCTCCTTCCTGCCGATGCGGCCGCGCCAGATCACCCAGTTCGCCGCCCTGCCCATGCGGCTGGACGACGACAAGCTCTTGGAGCTCGCCTTGGCGAGAGAGGGCGTGCCGATGCCCAAGCGCAAGCCGCCGCTGGACAGGCTGTCACTCGGCCCACTGGGCGGTGCGGTGCTGGGCGAGCCCGCGCTCGTCGGTGAGCCGGTGGCCGACCGCAAGCTCTTGGCTCCGCCGGCCGAAAGCGCCGCCCCGTCCGCGCTGGGCAGCGACCCGCGCTACATCAATCCGGTGACCGGACTGCCACTGATCAGGCAGACCGCGCAGCCCTCCACGGAGAACCAGCAATGATGGGCCGCTCCAAAACCTCGGCCGACAGCCGGGTCACGCCCTGCGGCTACGATGCCGTGCCGGAGAGCGAGCTAAGCGCCACCCTGGACGGCCATCGCCGCGGCGACCTCGAGGTCGGCAAGTCGCGCTTGGTCGCGGTGGGTGCCGTCTTCGCCTTGGCCTTCCTCGGAGTCATGGCACGCATGGGCGATCTCGCGATCGGCGACATGGCCGGCACCGCGCACGCCCTCGCGGCCGTCAACGCGCAGAGCGGCGAAGCGTTGCGCGGCGATATTCGCGACCGCCACGGCGTCGTCCTCGCCACCACGGCACCGATGTACTCCCTGACCGCCAACCCGCGCGAAATCCGTGACGTGCAGTCGGCCGCGCGCAGTCTTGCGGACCTGCTCCCTGAGATGGACGAGACGGAGATCACCCGGCGCCTGAGCGGCGGGCAACAGTTTGTCTATCTGTCGCGCCACCTCTCGCCACGGCAAGCTGCGGCAGCGCACCGGTTGGCTCTGCCGGGCCTCGACCTGATGGAACAGCCCAAGCGGCTCTATCCCCACGGTCCGCTGGCCAGCCATGTGGTCGGCTTCTCGGACATCGATACCCACGGCCTGAGCGGCATTGAGCGCAGCCAGGATCGGGACTTGTCCAGCGGAGCGGCGCTCGACCTCTCGCTCGACCTCAGGGCCCAGCATCTGGTGACCGAAGAGCTGGCGGCAACGATCAAGGAGTTCGAGGCGATCGGCGGTGCCGCCATCGTGCTCAATGTCGACAGCGGCGAAGTGCTCTCCATGGTGTCCCTGCCGACCTTCGACCCGGCCGCGCCGGCGGAAGCCGACAAGTCGAGGCGCTTCAACCGGGCCAGCCTGGGCGTCTACGAGATGGGCTCCATCTTCAAGCTCTTCACTGCCGCGATGGCGCTGGACAGCGGCGCCGCGACCTTGACCGACAGCTTCGATGCCAGCGAGCCCATCCGCATCGGCCGTCATATGATCCGCGATTTCAAGCCGGAGAACCGCTGGCTCTCCTTGTCCGAGGTGCTGGTCCACTCCAGCAACATCGGCAGCGCGCGGGTTGCCGTCGCCCTCGGCCGGGAGCGGCAGCAGCGCTACCTGCGGGCGCTCGGCCTGCTGGAGCGGGCACCCTTGGAATTGCCTGAAAACGGCCGGCCCCTCGCCCCAAGCGTCTGGCGGGATGCCAACACCATGACGATCTCCTTCGGCCATGGCCTGGCGGTGAGCCCGGTGCAGACCGCCGCCGCCGTCGCAACCCTGGTCAATGGCGGCTACAAGGTGGAGCCCAGCCTGATCAAGGGCGGCGCCAAAGGCCCCCGCGAGCGCGTCCTGACGGACGAGACCTCGGAAACCATGCGCTGGCTCATGCGCCTGGTGGTGAAGCGCGGGACCGGCGGCAAGTCCGACGTGCCGGGCTATTTCATCGGCGGCAAGACGGGCACCTCCGAGAAGCTGGTCGACGGCCGCTACGACCGCGACCGCCGCATGGCCTCTTTCGTCGGTGCCTTTCCCATGGACGCGCCACGCTACCTCGTGCTGGCGACGATCGACGAACCGAAACCGCAGAAGCACACCTACGGCTATGCGACCGGCGGCTGGGTCGCGGCCCCCTTGGTTGGGCGCATCGTGCAGCGCATTGCGCCGCTGCTCGGCATCAGCCCGCGCGATGAAAGCGATGACCTGATCGAAACGGCAACGACCGTCCCGGTCGCCTTGCGGAGGTAGCCGGCTTGCGATTGGCCGACCTGCTGCCTGCTGTGGACTGCGAAGGAATGAACGAAGCGATGCAAGGGCTCGATATCAGCGGACTGACGGCGGATAGCCGTGCGGTCGAGCCCGGCTTTCTCTTCGCAGCCCTGCCGGGCAGCCTGACTGATGGTCGGCGCTTCATCGGCGATGCCTTGGCACGCGGCGCGACGGCCGTGCTGGCGCCTGAGGGGACAGCACGCCCCGAAGGTCACCCGGCCCTGGCCTTCCTGACCGACGCGAACCCGCGCCGGCGCCTCGCCCTGATGGCCGCCACCTTCTATGGCGCACAACCGGCCCATGTCGCCGCCGTCACCGGCACCAGCGGCAAGACCTCGGTCGCCTGCTTCACCCAGCAGCTTATGGCAGCGCAGGGACACAAGAGCGTCAGCCTCGGCACCTTGGGGCTGGTCCCGCCGATCATCGAGGGGCCGGCCGCTCTGACCACCCCGGACCCGGTCGCGCTGCAGCGCTGGCTCAAGGACTTGAGCAATGCCGGCGTCACCCATCTTGCCATGGAAGCCTCCAGCCACGGCCTCGACCAGTACCGCCTGGACGGTGTGCGGGTGACCAGCGCAGCCTTCACCAACCTGAGCCGCGACCACCTGGACTACCATCCGGACATGGCGAGCTATTTCGCCGCCAAGGCGCGCCTCTTCGAAGAGCTGCTGGCGCCCGGCGGCACCGCGGTGCTCAACCGCGAAGTCGAGCAGTTCGCCCCGCTCGCCGCCATTGCCGAGCGGCGCGGCTGTCCGGTCATCGACTACGGTCGCGGCGCGGCGGCCTTGCGGCTGGAGACGGCGGAGCCCCTGCCCGACGGCTTGGCCCTGCGCTTCCGCCACGACAGCGCACTGCACGAAGCGAAGGTCCATCTGGTCGGTACCTTCCAGGCCAGCAATGTGCTGGCTGCCCTGGGCCTGACGCTGGCCGAAGGCGCCGATGCCGATTCGCTCATGGCCGCCATCCCCTGTCTGAAGGGCGCGCCGGGACGCATGGAATACGTCGGCCGCACCGCCCGCGGCGGCCAAGTCTTCGTCGACTATGCCCACAAGCCCGGCGCGCTCGAGGCGGTGCTGCAGGCCCTGCGGCCCCATTGCGCCAAGCGCCTCTGGGTCGTCTTCGGCTGCGGCGGCGACCGGGACCCCGGCAAGCGGCCGATGATGGGTGAGATTGCCGCCCGGCTGGCCGACCGGAGCATCGTCACCGATGACAACCCGCGCGGCGAGGACCCGGCTCAGGTGCGCGCCGCCATCCTGGCGGCCGCCCCGGACGCTGAGGAGATCGGCGACCGGCGTGAGGCCATCGGCGCTGCCGTGACACAGCTCGATGAAGGCGACCTCTTGGTCATCGCCGGCAAGGGGCATGAGCCCTACCAGATCGTCGGCGAAGAGACTCTGCACTTCGACGACCGCGAGGAAGCGCGCGCGGCCATCGCTGTCCAGGGCGGAACGACGGAAGGAGGGGACGCGGCATGAGCGACGCGCCTCTCTGGACCGCTGCCGAGGCCTCCAAGGCGACCGCCGGCATGGCCCAGGGCGACTGGAAAGTCAGCGGCGTCTCCATCGACAGCCGCAGCCTGGCGCCGGGCGACCTCTTCGTCGCGCTGGCTGGCCCGAACTTCGACGGACACGACTTCGTCGTCGGCGCGCTGGAAAGCGGCGCGTCCGCGGCCATGATTCACCGGCGGCCGAGCGGCTTATCGCCCGACGCACCGTTGCTGCAGGTGGGCGATACCCTCGAAGCGCTGGTGGCGCTCGGGAAGGCCGCCCGCGCCCGCAGCGAGGCAAGCATCGTCGGCATCACCGGCTCGGCCGGCAAGACCGGCACCAAGGAGGCGATGCGCGCCTGCCTCGGCAAGATCGCCTCCTGCTACGCCAACGCCAGCAGCCTGAACAACCATTGGGGTGTCCCGCTCTCCCTGTCGCGCTTCGCGCCGGATGAGCGCTACGGCGTCTTCGAGATGGGCATGAATCACGCCGGGGAGATTGCCGAGCTGACCAAGATGGTACGCCCCCACCTGGCCATCATCACCAACATCGGCATTGCCCATATTGAGTTCTTCTCCTCGCGCGCCGGCATCGCCGATGCCAAGGCCGAGATCTTCCAAGGCCTCGATGGTCCGAAGATCGCCGTTCTGCCGCGTGACTGCGACTACTTCGACCGTTTGCAGACCGCGGCGAAAGAGTGCGGTGCAAAGCGCATCCTCACCTTCGGGCGCCACACGAACGCCGATATCTGCCTGGAAGACGCCGCCCTCAGCACCGAGGGCAGTCTGGTGACCGCATCGGCCCTGGGCCGGCGCATCGCTTATCCGCTTCCTCTACCGGGCGAACATTGGGTGTCGAATTCCCTGGCGGTTGTCGCGGCGCTGGTCGGGCTCGACGTCGAGCTCGAAACGGCGGTGATGGGCTTTGCCGAACTCAAGGCCATGAAAGGCCGCGGCGCGCGCAAGCAGATCCCCCTCGCCGCCGGCGGCACGCTTTTGATGATCGACGACAGCTACAACGCCAATCCCATTTCGGTCGCCGCGGCCCTGGCCGTGCTTGGCCAGTTGGACGGCGGCCGCCGCATCGCCGTGCTCGGCGACATGCTGGAGCTTGGCGCCGACGCCAGCCGCTATCACAGGGAGCTGGCGGGCCCGATCGCCGAGGCCGGTCTCGACCTGGTCTTCACCTGCGGAACGGAGATGGCCGCTTTGCAGGACGCCCTGCCGAAAGGGCTGCGCGGCGCGCACGCCACCACCTCGGCCGAGCTGGCGCCGCAGGTGGCAGCCGCGCTCTTGCCTGGGGACCTGGTGTTGGTGAAGGGCTCGCTGGGCAGCCGCATGGCGCTCATCGTCGATGCAATCGAAGGGCTGGCCGGTCCGGCCGCGGAAAGTGCCGTGGGGGGCTGAACCGGGACGATGCTGTACTACCTTCTCTTCCCGCTGGCCGACGATTTCGGGCTGTTCAACGTCTTCCGCTATCTGACCTTCCGGACGGGCGGCGCAACGGTCACCGCGCTCTTCATCTCCTTTGTGCTCGGCCCCTGGATTATCCGCTGGCTGAAGTCGAAGCAGAACGAGGGCCAGCCGATCCGCGAGGACGGCCCGCAAAGCCATCTCCTGACCAAGAAAGGCACGCCGACCATGGGCGGCGTGCTCATCCTGCTGGCGCTGGTGCTCTCCACCGTGCTCTGGACGCGCAGCAACGGCTTCGTCTGGGCCGTGCTCTTCCTGACCGTCGGTTTCGGCCTGATCGGCTTCGCCGACGACTATCTCAAGCTGACCCGGCGCAATCACCGCGGCCTACCCGGGCGCATGAAGCTGCTCGGCCAGTTCGTCATCGCACTGATCGCGACGATCTGGATTGTGTCGATCTCTCCCCCGGAGATCGCCACCCACCTGACCGTTCCCTTCTTCAAGGCAGTGGCGATCAACCTCGGCTGGCTCTACGGCGCCTTCGCCATCATCGTGATGATCGGCGCCTCCAACGCGGTTAACTTGACCGACGGCTTGGACGGACTCGCCATCGTGCCGGTGATGATCGTCGCGGGCTGCTTCGCCTTCATCGCCTACCTGGTCGGCAACGTCATCTTCTCCGACTATCTGCAGATCCAATACGTTGCCGGTACCGGCGAACTGGCCGTGTTCTGTGGCGCCCTGGTCGGCGCCAGTCTCGGCTTCCTTTGGTACAACGCCCCACCAGCCATGGTCTTCATGGGCGACACCGGCTCGCTGGCCTGCGGCGGAGCGATCGGCGGCATCGCTGTGATCACCAAGCACGAGCTGGTGCTGGTCATCATGGGCGGGCTCTTCGTGCTGGAGACCGTGTCGGTCATCGTCCAGGTCGTCTCCTTCAAGCTGACCGGCAAGCGGGTCTTCCGCATGGCCCCACTGCACCATCACTTCGAACAGAAGGGCTGGGCCGAGCAGACCATCGTTATCCGCTTCTGGATCATCGCCATCATCCTGGCGATGGCCGGGCTCTCCACCTTGAAGCTGCGATGAGGGGGACGCGATGATCGAACTCCCCTTCTACCACGGCTATTCCGTCGCAGTGATGGGGCTCGGCAAGACCGGGCTGGCAACGGCGCGCGCCCTCATGGCCAGCGGCGCCGACGTCTGGGCCTGGGACGACTACGAGGACCGCCGGGCCGCCGCCGCGCAGCAGGAGATCCCTTTGGTCGACCTTGAGCGCTGCAACTGGCACGAGCTGGTCAGCCTCATCCTGTCGCCTGGCATCCCGCATACTTTTCCGGAACCCCATCCGGTGGCCGCCCTGGCGCGCGAGAATGGCGTCGAGATCATCTGCGATATCGAGCTGCTTGGCCGCGCCCAGCCGGACGCCAACTTCATCGGAATCACCGGCACCAACGGCAAATCCACCACGACGGCGCTGATCGGCCACATCATGACCCTGGGCGGCCGCAACGCCCAAGTCGGCGGCAACATCGGCGAGCCGGTGCTGCTGCTCGAGCCGGCAGGCAGCGAAGGCTCCTACGTGCTAGAGATGTCGAGCTACCAGCTGGAGCGCACCCTCTCCATCACCTTCGACGTCGCCGTCTGGCTCAACATCTCGCCTGACCACCTGGCACGGCACGGCGGCATGGAAGGCTACATCGCCGCCAAGAAGAACATCTTCCGGCGCCAGACCAGCCCCCGCAGCGCGGTGGTCGGCGTCGACGACGAGATCTCGCAAGGCATCTTTGAGGAGCTGCGGCGCGCCGGCGACCAGGACCTCATCCCGATCTCCTCGACCCGCCCGGTCGAAGGCGGCGTCTATGTGGTCGACGGCCTGCTGCACGATGCCACCGGCGGCCAGCCAGTCGCCGCCATCGACCTCGGCAGCATCGCCAACCTGCCGGGTGCGCACAATTGGCAGAACGCAGCCGCCGCCTATGCCGCCTGCAAGGCAGCCGGCATGCCCGAAGCGGTGATCGCCGCTTGCCTGCGCAGCTTCCCCGGTCTCGCCCATCGTCAAGAGCTGGTCGAGATCGTCGACGGCGTGCGCTACGTCAACGATTCGAAGGCCACCAACGCCGATGCCGCCGCGAGGGCGCTCGCCTGCTACGAGCGCATCCACTGGATCGCCGGCGGCCAAGCCAAGGAAGGCGGCCTGAGCGGCCTGGAGTCCTACTTCCCGCGGATTGCCGCCGCCTATCTGATCGGCGAAGCGGAAGAGGACTTTGCCAAGACCTTGGATGGCCAGGTGCCGGTCGTGCGCTGCGGCACCCTGGACCGGGCGGTGATGGAAGCCAGCAAGGCGGCGACAGCCGAAGCGGCTTCCGGGAGCGACCCCGTCGTTCTGCTCTCTCCGGCCTGCGCGTCCTGGGACCAATTCGACAGCTTCGAGGCGCGCGGCGCGTCCTTTCAGGAGCTGGTGCGCGACCTGCCCGGCGAGCGCAGCGCACCGGAAGACGGCGGCCCACCCCTGCATAAGGGGGGACGGGCATGATGCTGGCCTATGGACGCGGCGACACCAGCGTCATCGGCCGCTGGTGGTTCACCCTGGACCGCTGGAGCCTGGCCGCGCTCCTCATCCTGCTCGGCTTCGGCGGCGTGCTGACCCTGGCCGCCTCGCCCGCGGTGGCCGAGCGCATCGGACTTGGCCCCTTCTCGCTGGCCCACCAGCAGCTCCTCATACTGCCGGCCGCCTGCCTTGCTCTGATCGTCGCCTCGCTGCTCTCCCCAACCTGGGTGCGCCGGCTTGGCGTCGTCGGCCTCGCCGTCTGCTTGGCGCTGTTGCTGCTCACCTTGGTGGTCGGCGACACCATCAAGGGCGCCACCCGCTGGATCGACATTTTCGGCTTCTCGCTGCAGCCCTCAGAGCCGCTCAAGCCGGCCTTCGTCATCACCGCAGCCTGGATGCTCGCGGCTGGCAAAGAGGAGCCCTGGTTCCCCGGCCAGACGATCGCCATCGGGCTGTTCCTGCTCGCCGCCGGTCTCTTGTTGCTGCAGCCGGACCTCGGCCAAACCCTGCTGCTCTCCGCCGTCTTCGGGATCCAGCTCTTTCTCGCCGGCCTGCCGATCGCCGCGGTCACCATCCTCGGGGCGGGCGCCGTGACGGCTCTGGTCTCCGCCTACTTCCTGCTCCCGCACGTGCGCCTACGCATCGACAGCTTCCTCGATCCGGAAGCCGGCGACCGCTACCAGATCGATCGATCGCTGGAGGCCTTCCGCAGCGGCGGCCTGTTCGGCCAGGGGCCCGGCGAAGGCACAGTGAAGCACTTCCTGCCCGATGCCCATGCCGACTTCGTCTTCGCCGTCGCCGGCGAAGAGTTCGGCCTGATCGCCTGCGCCGTCATCGTGCTGCTCTTCGCCTTTGTGGTCTTGCGCGGCTTCGGACAACTCCTGCAACAGGAGAGTTTATTCGTCCTCCTCGCGGCCGGCGGCCTCCTGGCGCAATTCGGACTACAGGCGCTCATCAACATGGGCTCGGCTCTTCATCTGATTCCGACCAAGGGCATGACTCTGCCCTTCCTGAGCTACGGCGGCACCTCGCTGCTGGCCACGGCTGGCGGAATGGGACTGCTGCTCGCCCTGACGCGAAAGCGTCCGCCGCAGGAGGAAGCGTGATGACCGAGGCGGGACGCGAAGCCATGACCTTGGTGCTGGCGGCCGGCGGAACCGGCGGGCACATCTTCCCGGCCGCCGCCACCGCGCGCGCGCTGACCGCCCGCGGCCACAAGGTGCACCTGGTTACCGACACCCGCGGTGCCGGCTTCGGCGACGGCGAGCGGCAGGTCACCCTGCACCGGATCTCCGCCGCCCGGCTGAGCGGCCGCACCTGGGCCAAGATCAAAGGCATCGGCGCTTTGGCCCTGGGCAGCCTGCAAGCTGCACGCATTCTGCGCCGGCTACGCCCAGGTGCCGTCATCGCGTTCGGCGGCTATCCCGCAGCACCGACGGCGGCCGCCGCCGCAGTCACCCGCACCCGGCTGCTCATCCATGAGCAGAACGCCTACGCCGGTCGCGTGAACCGCCTCTTCGCCAAGTCCGCCGACCACATCGCAACCTCCTTCCCCCAGGTGGCCGGGCTGCCTGCCGCCTGCCGAGACAAGTGCGTCCTGACCGGCAATCCGGTCCGCGCCGAGATCGCGGAGCTGTTCGGCAAGCCCTATCCGCTGCCGCAGGACGGCGGACCGCTCAATTTGCTGGTCACCGGCGGCTCCCAGGGGGCCAGCGCCTTCAGCCAGATCATCCCTGCCGCCCTGGCCGGACTGCCGGAAGAGCAGCGCCATCGCATCCGCTTGGTCCAGCAGGTGCGCGGCGACGCAGACGAAGTCGCCGCACGCTACAAGGACCTGGGCATCGAGGCAGAGCTGGCACCTTTCTTCGGCGACATGCCAAAGCGCCTGACCGAGGCGCATCTGGTGATCGCCCGCGCCGGCGCCTCCACCATCGCCGAGCTTGCGGCTGCGGGTCGGCCGGCGCTGCTGCTGCCCTACCCCTTCGCCACCGACGACCACCAGACCGCCAACGCGCGCCAGCTTGCCGCGACCGGCGGTGCCTGGGTCTTCTCGGAGCGCGGCTTCGCCCCGGCCGAAATGACGGCACGGCTGACCACACTACTGAGCGACGGCGAAGCCCTGCGCGCGGCCGGCGAAGCGGTCAGCGGCTTCGCCAAGCTCGATGCCGCCGAGCGCCTGGCCGACCTGGCCGAAGGCCGTCTGCCGGCGGAAGAGCCGCCGCGGCGCAACGGCGAGCCGCAGGACCCGAGCATCAAGGAGGCCGCGTAATGAGAGCGCTCCCGCTCGACCTCGGCAACATGCACTTCATCGGTATCGGCGGCATCGGTATGAGCGGCATCGCCGAGATCCTGCACAACCTTGGCTACCCGGTTCAAGGCAGCGACCTGAGCGAAAGCGCCAACGTCAAGCGCCTGCGGGCGATGGGGATCCCGGTCTCCATCGGCCACGACGCCGCCAACCTGGGCGAAGCGCAGGTCGTGGTCGTCTCCTCCGCGGTCAAGCGCGACAACCCGGAGGTCCAGGCGGCGCGTGAGCGCCTGCTGCCCGTGGTGCGGCGGGCCGAGATGCTGGGCGAACTGATGCGCCTCAAGTGGTCGGTTGCCGTCGGCGGCACCCACGGCAAGACCACCACCACCTCGCTGGTCGCCGCTCTGCTCGACGGCGCAGGCCTCGACCCCACGGTGATCAACGGCGGCATCATCAACGCCTACGGCACCAACGCCCGTCTCGGCGCCGGCGATTGGATGGTGGTCGAGGCCGACGAGAGTGACGGCACCTTCACCAAGCTGCCGGCGACCATTGCCATCGTCACCAACATCGATCCGGAGCATCTCGACCACTACGGCAGCGTCGAGCGCCTGCACGATGCCTTCGAGACCTTCATCGAGAACATTCCCTTCTATGGCTTCGCCGCCGTCTGCATCGACCACCCGGTGGTGCAGCAGCTCATAGGCCGCATCGACGACCGCCGGCTGGTCACCTACGGCTTCAGCCCACAGGCCGAGGTGCACGGAGAGAACCTGCGCCTGGAGCCGGGTGTTTCCCGCTTCGATGTGACCGTATTCGACCGCTTCACCGGCCGGCGCAGCCATCTGCGCGACATCGCACTCCCCATGTTGGGCCAGCACAATGTGCAGAACGCCCTGGCGGGCATCGCCGTCGCCCTGGAAATGGGCCTCAGCGAGGAGGTCATCCGCCGCAGCCTGGGCAGCTTTGGCGGTGTAAAGCGCCGCTTCACCAAGACCGGCGAATGGCGCGGCGTCACCGTGATCGACGACTACGGCCATCACCCGGTGGAGATCTCCGCGGTGCTGAAGGCCGCCCGCCAGGCGACCGAGCGGCGGGTCATCGCCGTTATGCAGCCCCACCGCTATTCGCGCCTTGCGGGCCTCTTCGAAGAGTTCTGCACCTGCTTCAACGACGCCGACACGGTCATCGTCGCCGACGTCTTCCCGGCGGGCGAGATCGCCATCGAAGGCGCCGACCGCGACAGCCTCATGGCCGGCCTTCGCGCCCGCGGCCATCGCGACGTCCACGCGCTGGAGGGGCCTGACGCGCTGCCGGGAATGATCGCCGAAATGGCCCAACCGGGCGACCTGGTCGTCTGTCTTGGCGCCGGGAACATCACCGCCTGGGCGAACGCCCTGCCCGCGCAGCTCGAAGAGCTCGCGCCCTCGCCCAAGGCCGGAACTGCGGAGGCCGGGAGATGAACGCCATGGCGGCCCTGCCAAAGAGCCCCCTGATCGAGCGCCTGCCCGCGGTGCGCGGCCGCCTGACGGCCGATGCACCGCTCGACGGCATCACCTGGTTCCGCGTCGGCGGGCCGGCGGAGGTCATGTTCCGCCCGGCCGATCGCGCGGACCTCATGGAGTTTCTCGCCAAGAAGCCGCCGGAGGTGCCGGTGACGGTGATCGGCGTCGCCTCCAACCTGCTGATCCGGGACGGCGGCGTGCCCGGTGTGGTGCTGCGCCTGGGCCGCGACTTCGCCCAGATCGAGCCGGACGGCAACGACATCATCGCCGGGGCCGCCGCCCTCGACGTCAACGTCGCCAAGAGCGCCTGTCAAGTCGGCATCGGCGGCCTCGAGTTTCTCTGCGGCGTGCCCGGCACCATCGGCGGCGCCCTGCGCATGAACGCGGGCGCCTACGACCGCGAGATCAAGGACGTGCTGGTCTGGGCCGAGGCCCTGGAGCCCAACGGCACCCTCAGGCGCCTGAGCCGCGAAGAAATGGGCTTCGCCTATCGCAGCAGCGGCATCCCAGCCGACTGGATCTTCGTCGCAGCCCGCTTGGCCGGCTGCGCCGACATCCCCGGCAGCATCGACCGCCGCATGGCGGAGATTCAGGCCGCCCGCAGCGAGAGCCAGCCAATCAAGAGCCGCACCGGCGGCAGCACCTTCAAGAACCCGCCGGGCCAGAAGGCCTGGCAGCTCATCGACCAGGCGGGCTGCCGCGGCCTGCGCCAGGGCAACGCCATGGTCTCCGAAAAGCACTGCAATTTCCTGATCAACACCGGCGGCGCCACCGCCGCCGATCTGGAAGCCCTGGGCGAAGAGGTCCGCCGCCGCGTTCACGACACCAGCGGCGTCACCCTGGAGTGGGAAATCAAGCGTATCGGCGTGCCAGCATCCGACATCTCACCGAGAGGTGCGGCATGAGCAAGCGCGTCGCCGTGCTGATGGGCGGTATCTCCGCCGAACGCGAAGTCTCGCTGACCAGCGGCAAGGACTGTGTCGAGGGCCTGCGCGAGGCCGGCCACGACGTCCAGGCGATTGACGTCACCGGCGACGTGCCGGCGCTCCTCAAGGCGCTGACCCCTGCGCCGGATGTGATTTTCAACGCGCTGCACGGCCGCTATGGCGAGGACGGCTGCATCCAGGGTCTGCTCAACCTGCTCGGCATCCCCTACACCCACTCCGGCCTGCTGGCCTCCTCCCTGGCCATGGACAAAGTCATGGCCAAGCGCGTCTTCGCCGCCGCCGGCCTGCGCTGCCCCTCGGGCGGCGTCTACAGCAAGCGCCAGGTGCTGGCGAGCGACGTGATGCCCCGCCCCTATGTGGTCAAGCCGATCAACGAAGGCTCCAGCGTCGGCGTCACCATCATGGAAGAGCGCAGCAATCAGCCGCCTCTCGACGACGCCAGCTGGCACTACGGCGAGGAGGTGCTGGTCGAGCCCTTCATCGCCGGGCGAGAGCTGACCGTCAGCGTGATGGGCGACCGGCCGCTGGCCGTGACCGAGCTGCGCGCGGTGCGCGGCTTCTATGACTATGACGCCAAGTACACCGAAGGGCTGACCGAGCACATCGTCCCGGCGCCCCTGCCCGAGCCGGTCTACGAGCAGGCCATGCAGACGGCGCTGACCGCGCACCAGGCGCTGGGCTGCCGCGGCGTCAGCCGGGCCGACTTCCGCTACGACGAGACCCTCGGCGAGGCCGGCCTCTACCTGCTGGAGATCAACACGCAACCGGGCATGACGCCGCTCAGCCTGGTGCCCGAGCAAGCGAAGTACGTCGGGATTTCCTTCGTCGAGCTTGTCGACTGGATGGTGGAGCAAGCCGCATGCGACGCGTGAACCCGAGAGCCACGCCGAAGCGCGGCCGCCCGAACCGCCAGCGGCCCTCACGCCTGCGGCGGGCCTTGAGCGCGGTTTGGGCCGTTGGCCCGAAACGGCTCGGTCTGGGTCTTGCCGCCGTGGCCTTCCTGGCCATCGCCGGCGGGCTGTGGCTGGACGGCTGGTTCGAACGCCAGGCGAACGCGGCCGTGGCCGCTCTCGAGCGCGGCAGCGTCGCCGCCGGCTTTGCGCTGCGCGACGTGCAGGTCGAAGGCCGCCAGCGCAGCGACCCGACCTTGCTGCTCCAAACCTTGGACGTAGAGCCCGGCTCTCCGCTGCTGTTTTTCGACCCGCAGAATGCGCGAATGGCCCTGGAAGCCCTGCCCTGGGTCCGCAGCGCCTCGGTCGAGCGCCGCCTGCCCGATGTGCTCTACCTGCGTTTGGAGGAGCACGAGCCTCTCGCCCTTTGGCAGAACGCGGGCAAACTGGCCGTGATCGGCCGCAAGGGCGACGTGATCGACGGCGCCACACCCAAGCAATTTACCTCCCTGCCACTAGTTGTAGGGCCTGATGCCCCAAAACATGCACAAGATCTGCTATTGCTACTAGCCAAGACTCCGGAGCTATCTGGCAAACTGGCGGCTGCCGTACGGGTCGGGCAGCGCCGTTGGAACTTGAAGTTCGAAAACGGGTTGGAGGTGCGGTTGCCCGAGCAAGGTGCGGCGGGGGCGTGGCGGCGTTTCGCTTCGCTCAATCGCGAGCATGGGCTGTTGGAACGTGATCTTACCTTCATCGACCTCCGACAGGAGGACCGGGTCATTCTGCGTACCCGATCGGGCGAGCTGCCGTTGCAAATGCTCGGCCCCGGCGAGCGCGCGTAAGGAGGGCTGACCGGTGGCGACCATGCGCAAAGGACCGAAGAAGAATCGAGGCGGGCTTTACGCCGCGCTCGACGTCGGCTCCAGCAAGATTTGCTGCATGATCGCCCGTGAGGAGCGTGACGCCCAGAGCGAAGAGCCCCTGGCGCGGGTCATCGGTATCGGCCAGCAGGTCAGCCGCGGGGTCAAGGCCGGCGCCGTGGTCGACATGGAAGCGGCCGAGATTGCCATCCTCAACGCCGTGCATGCCGCCGAGCAGATGGCCGGCGAGACTCTGGACCAGGTGGTCGTCAATCTCTCCGGCGGCTTCCCCGCCTCCCGCATCGTGCCGGTCGAGGTCAACATCGACGGCCACGAGGTGACCAACGAGGACCTGCGCCGGGCGCGTGGCCGCGGCCATCAGATCGAAGGCGTCAGCGGCCAGCCGGAAAAAGGCCGGCAGCTGATTCACTCGATCCCGACCTCCTACAGCATCGACGGCAGCCGCGGCATTCGCGACCCGCGCGGCATGTATGGCGAGCGCCTCGGCGTCAACATGCACATCATCACCGCGGCGACCGGGCCGGTGCGCAACCTCGGCACCTGCATCCAGCGCTGCCATCTCGACATCGGCCGCTTCGTCGTCTCCTCCCTGGCCGCCGCCCGCGGCTCCCTGGTCGAGGACGAGAAGGAGCTCGGCGTCACCCTGATCGACATGGGCGGCGGCACCACCTCGATCTGCGTCTTCTTCGAGGGCAGCCCGCTGTTCACCGACGTGGTGCCGGTCGGCGGCCAGCACGTCACCAACGATATTGCCCGCGGCCTCTCGACCAACCTAAATCACGCCGAGCGCCTCAAGGCGCTGCACGGCCACGCCATCGTCAGCCATGCCGACGAGCACGACCTGATCGACGTCCCGCTGATGGGCGAGGAAGACAGCGGCCACAGCCATCAGGTGCCGCGTTCGCTCTTGGTCGGCGTCATCCAGCCGCGCCTCGAGGAGGTCTTCGAGCTGGTGCGTTCGCGCCTGGAGGCCAGCGGCTTCGACAAGATCGGCGGCCGGCGCGTCGTGCTGACCGGCGGCGCTTCGCAGCTCAGCGGCATCCGCGAGCTGGCCAGCCTCATTCTCGACAAGCAGGTGCGCATCGGAAAGCCCATTCAGATCAAGGGGCTCCCCGAGGCCACCTCTGGCCCGGCCTATGCCACCTGCAGCGGGCTGCTCGGCTACGCCCTGATGGCGGAAACCGACGTACCGCCTGAAGCCAGGCGCCAGCCGGCCGAGGCCGCCGGCCTGGTCGGCCGCATCGGCCATTGGCTGAGGGAGCATTTTTGATGGTTGTGAACCCGAGGTTCCGGAGCGTTCCGGAGCAGACTTTACCGGCAGGAAGGCCGGCGCAACGGCCCGCGAGAGTGGCTATTGGAGGCGAGCGATGACCTTGAACCTGTCCCTACCCCCGACGGACGACGAGTTGCGTCCGCGGATCACCGTGATCGGCGTGGGCGGCGCCGGCGGCAACGCGGTGAACAACATGATCCGCTCCAACCTGGAAGGCGTCGACTTCCTGGTCGCCAACACCGATGCCCAGGCGATGAAGGGCTCGATCTGCGAAGAGTGCATCCAGCTCGGTCGCAACATCACCGGCGGTCTCGGTGCCGGCTCCAAGCCCGAGATCGGGCGTGCCGCCGCTGAAGAGGCGCTGGACGACATCGCCTCCTATCTCGAGGCGGCGAACATGGTCTTCATCACCGCCGGCATGGGCGGCGGCACCGGCACCGGTGCAGCGCCGGTCATCGCCCGCGCGGCGCGTGAAATCGGCGTCCTGACGGTTGGCGTGGTCACCCGCCCCTTCCAGTTCGAAGGCGTGCACCGCATGCGCATCGCCGAGAACGGCATTCAGGAGCTGACCGAGTACGTCGACACCCTGATCATCATCCCGAACCAGAACCTCTTCCGCATCGCCAACGAGAAGACGACCTTCGCGGACGCCTTCAAGATGGCCGATGACGTGCTCTATTCGGGTGTTCGGGGCGTCACCGACCTCATGGTCATGCCAGGCCTGATCAACCTCGACTTCGCCGACATCCGCTCGGTCATGACCGAGATGGGCAAGGCCATGATGGGCACCGGCGAGGCCGAGAACGACGGCCGCGCCATCGCCGCCGCCGAGGCCGCGATCTCCAACCCGCTCCTCGACGAAGTGTCGATGAAGGGCGCCCGCGGCGTTCTCATCAACATCACCGGCGGCATGGACATGACCTTGTTCGAGGTCGACGAGGCCGCCAACCGGATCCGCGATGAGGTCGACCCCGAGGCCAACATCATCTTCGGCTCGACCTTCGATGAGACCCTGAACGGCAGCATGCGGGTCTCCGTCGTGGCGACCGGCATCGAGGCCGACCATGCGCGTCAGCCCAAGCCGGTAAACCTCAGCGTGATCAGCAGCCAGGCCCGCGGCCAGTCGCTTGGCGGCACGGCCGCCGCCCCTGGCACCAGTGCCTTGCGGCAGCGCGAGCCTCTGGCCCAGCAGCCGGAACCGGAGCCCGAGCCGGTCGAGGAGCAGGTTTACGTGGAGGAAGAGGAAATCGTGGTCGCCGAACAGGAGATGCCTGAGGCGGACACGGCGGAAGGCCGCGAGTCGGCTATCGCGGCTGAGCGGATCGCCCGGGCGGTTGCCAGGCAGGCAGAAGAGCGCGATGCCTTTCTGCCTCCTGCACCGCAGGAAGCGCCGCGCCGCCATCCCGGCCAGCGGGCTGCCGCCCCCTATACGGCAAGCGGTCCCGAGCCGGCACGGGCGGAGTCCTATCGCCAGGAGAGCTACCGGGCCGAGCGCTCGGCGGAGGCGGCCGCTCCTGCGCCGCAACGCAGCGAACCTGCCGAGCGCAGCAGCGAAAGCAGCAGCCGGCGCCGCCCCTTCAGCCTCTTCGCCAAGGCCACCGGCCTGCTGCCCAAGGTCTCCGAAGAGGAGCCGCGGGCACAGGAGCCCCGGCCGCGCCGCAGCGAGCCGCGTTTCGGTGAAAGTGAAGAGCCGCTGCCTCAGGGCAGCGGAGAGGCCGAGGGAGCCAACCCGCGGCAACCTTCGTTCGCCGGAATGGACCCCGCGGCCGGCAACGCCCAGAAGGACGAAGAAGACCTCCTGGACATCCCCGCCTTTCTGCGTCGCCAAGCCAACTAGGCCAGGCCGAAAAGAGGCAGGTTAGCTCGCTTCCATCCTGTCCCGGTGGCCCGCCAGACGGCGGGCCACCGTGCTTTCCATAACAAGACTACGATGGCCTGACAGGCTCTGCGCGCTCCCCTCCCAGGGGAGTTTTTCTTTGCCTGAAGATCCTTCAAGCCTGCGACGGCAGCGACTTGTCGACACCCCGGCCTGACCCTATAGTTCCGGCGTTCCAATGGGAGTCGCGACCGCCGCCATGCTTTGCGATCTGTCTCGCTATCGCCGCATCAAGCTTGCCCTGGTTTGCCTGGCCGCCAGTCTGGCGCTGGCTGCCTGCGGCTCGTCGGATGATCAAATCCCCTACATCGAGCGCCCGCCAGAGCAGATCTACAACGAAGCCTACGACACTCTGCTCAACGGCAACAACGTGGTCGCCAAGCAGCTTTTCGACGAGGTCGAGCGGCAACACCCCTATTCGGTCTGGGCGCCCCAAGCGCAGATCATGGCCGCCTTCGCCGACTACCAGGACAACAACTACGACGACGCGATCAACACGCTGAACCGCTTCATTCAGCTGAATCCGGGGCATCGCGACATCGCCTACGCCTACTATCTCCGGGCGCTCTGCTACTACGAACAGATCTCGGACGTCGGGCGCGACCAGGGCATGACCAAGCTGGCCCTGGAGTCGCTCCAGGAGGTCGTGCGGCGCTTCCCGCAGTCGGAGTACGCCCGTGACGCCCGCCTGAAGATCGATCTGGCGCGCGACCATCTGGCCGGCAAGGAGATGGAGATCGCCCGCTACTATCAGGGACAGGGCGAGTACCTGGCGGCGATCAACCGTTTCCAGCGGGTCGTGCAGGAGTTTGACACCACCACGCACACGCCGGAAGCGCTGCATCGGCTGGTCGAGTGCTATCTCGCACTGGGCGTCTACAGCGAAGCCCAGTCGACCGCCGCCGTGCTGGGCTACAACTTCCCGGGCAGCGACTGGTACGCCGACAGCTATGCTCTTTTGACCGGCGAGCGCTTCGAGTACGCCAACCCAACGGACGAGGACGGCGGCTGGCTCGACTGGATGCTGTAACCGCCGCGCCATGCTGGTCGCACTTTCGATCCGCGATGTCGTTCTGATCACAAGCCTCAATCTGACCCTGGAGCCAGGCCTGACGGTGCTGACCGGTGAGACCGGCGCCGGCAAGTCCATCCTGCTCGACAGCCTGGGCCTTGCCCTCGGTGCTCGCGCCGATGCCGGACTGCTGCGCGACGGTGCCGAGCAGGCCAGCGTCACCGCTGCCTTCGAGGTAACACGGGACCATCCGGCCTTGGCGCTGCTCGGCGAACAGGAGATCGACTGCGAGGACGGGATGCTGGTGCTGCGCCGCCGTCTCGGGCAGGACGGACGCGGACGCGCCTTCATCAACGATCAGCCAGTTTCGGTAAGTCTGCTGCGCCAGGTCGGCGACCTGCTGGTCGAGGTGCAGGGTCAGTTCGAGCAGCGCGGCCTGCTCGACCAGGCGACCCATCGTGATTGGCTCGACTCCTTCGGCGGCTCACTCTCCCTGCGCCGCGAATGCGAGGTGGCCTGGACCGCCTGGCGAGAGGCGCAGCAGACCTTCGAGAGCGCGCGCGGTGAGCTTGCCGCCGTCAAGCGCGAAGAGGAGGAGCTTCGCCACGCGGTGGAAGAGCTCGACGCTCTCGCACCGGAGGAAGAGGAAGAGGACCGCCTGGCCGAGCAGCGCGCCTTTATGATGCATGCCGAGCGGCTCGGCGAAGCGGTCAGTGCCGCCCAGGAGGAGATCGGCGGCTTCGCGCAGCGCGGCAGCAGCGCCGAAGCCTCGCTGTCCAACGCACAGCGCCTGTTGGAGCGGGTGGCCGACAAGGCCGCCGGCAAGCTCGACCCGTCCATTGCGGCGCTCGACCGCTCGGCGGCAGAGCTGGCCGAGGCCCTCAGCCTGCTCAACGCCTTCGCCGCGGACCTGGACCACGACCCGCGGCGGCTGGCCGAGATCGACGAGCGCTTCTTCGCCTTGAAGGATGCCGCCCGCAAGTACGGCACGGAGGTCGCGGCCTTGCCGGCCCTGTGCGAGGAGAAGCGACGGCGCCTGGAGCGCATCGAGCTCGGCGACGAAGAGGTCGCGCGGCTGCGAGAGGCCGCCGAGGACGCACGGCTCCGCTTCCAGGAGCAGGCCGCGGCCCTCACGGTCGCCCGCAAGGCGGCCGCCAAACGTTTGGACAAGGCCGTCAGCGCCGAGCTGCCAGCCCTGAAGCTGGAAAAAGCCCGCTTCGCCACACAGTTCGAGCCGCTCGACGAGGAGAACTGGGGCGCGATGGGCGCGGAACGGGTGGCCTTTCAAGTGGCGACCAATCCGGGGGCGCCCTTCGCGCCGCTGGCCAAGACTGCCTCCGGCGGCGAGCTCTCCCGCCTTCTGCTCGCCATCAAGGTCGTGCTCGCCGGGCTCTCGCCGGCCGGCACCCTGGTGTTCGATGAGGTCGACAGCGGCGTCGGCGGTGCCACGGCGGCCGCCGTTGGCGAGCGGCTGGACCGCCTAGCCAAGGACCGGCAGGTCCTGGTGGTAACGCACAGCCCGCAGGTCGCCGCACTGGGCTTGCATCACTGGCGGGTCGAAAAGCAGATTGCGGCGGAGCGGGCGGAGACGGTGGTCGCCGCCCTGCCGGCAGCCGAGCGCGGCGAGGAAGTGGCCCGCATGCTCTCGGGCAGCGAGGTGACCGACGAAGCACGGGCTGCGGCCAAGCGGCTGATGGGGGCGGCGCGATGAGCGCAAAGGTGACAGACGAGAAGCCGGTCGAGGCCCTCAGCGAGACGGAGGCCGAGGCGGAGCTGGCGCGCCTGGCCGACACCATCCTGCACCACGACCGGCTCTACTATCAGGACGCCCAGCCGGAGGTCTCGGACGAGGACTACGACAAGCTGCGCTGGCGCAACGACGCGATCGAAGCGCGCTTTCCGGCACTGGTGCGCGCCGACAGTCCGAACCGCCGGGTCGGGGTGGAAGCGGCGGCCGGATTCGCCAAGGTCACCCACCGGGTGCCCATGCTCTCCCTCTCCAACGTCTTCACCGATGAGGACGTCGCCGATTTCCTCGCACGCGTGCGCCGCTTTCTCGGCCTGAGTGAGACGGATGTCGTGGACATCGTCGCGGAAGCCAAGATCGATGGCCTTTCGATGTCGCTGCTCTACCGGGATGGCCGTCTGATCACTGGCGCCACTCGCGGCGACGGCACGGTCGGCGAGGACGTCACCGCGAACGTGCGCACCATCAGCAATCTGCCGCTCCAGCTGAAAGGCGAGGTGCCGGCAATCATCGAAGTCCGGGGCGAGGTCTTCATGCGCCGCGACGACTTCTTCGACCTCAACCGTCGCCTCGAAGAGGCCGAGAAGAAGACCTTCAAGAATCCCCGCAACGCCGCTGCCGGCTCTCTGCGGCAGAAAGATCCGAGCGTCACTGCCGAGCGGCCTTTGCATTTCCTCGCTTACGCTTGGGGCGAAACCAGCGAACCCCTGGGCGATACCCAGTGGCAGGCGCGCGAGCGCATGGCCGCCTGGGGCTTCGAGATCAATGAGCCCGCACGCCTCTGCCACAGCCTGGATGAGGTGCTCGACTTCTATCGCGAGGTGCAAGGCGCGCGGGCCAAACTGCCTCACGACATCGACGGCATCGTCTACAAGGTCGATCGCCTGGACTGGCAGGAGCGTCTCGGCGCCGTCAGCCGCGCCCCGCGCTGGGCCACCGCGCACAAGTTCCCCGCCGAGCAGGCGGAAACGCTGCTGCACAAGATCACCATCCAGGTCGGCCGCACTGGCGCCCTCACCCCGGTCGCCAACCTGGAGCCGATCACCGTGGGCGGCGTCGTGGTCTCCCGCGCCACGCTGCACAATGAAGACGAGATTGCCCGCAAGGACATCCGCGAAGGCGATCATGTGATCATCCAGCGGGCCGGCGACGTGATCCCTCAAGTGGTCTCGGTGGTGCAAGACAAGCGCCCGGCGGACAGCACGCCCTTCGTCTTCCCCACCCACTGCCCCTGCGCCCTGGAGACCCCGGTGCGGCGCGAGCCCGGAGAAGCGGTGACCCGCTGCACCGGAGAGCTTGCCTGCCCGTTCCAGCAGGTGCAGCGCCTGATCCACTTCGTCGGCCGTGAGGCTTTCGACATCGAAGGACTCGGCAGCCGCCACATCGAGGAGTTCCGTGAGGAAGGCCTGGTCCAGGAGCCGGCGGACATCTTCCACCTGAAAGACCGCAAGGAGGCGCTGGAGAAGCGCGAAGGCTGGGGCGCCCAGTCGGTGGCCAACCTGCTGCGCGCCATCGAAGAGCGCCGGCGCATCGGCCTCGACCGCTTCATCTACGCGCTCGGTATCCGCCAGGTCGGCCAGGCCACCGCCCGCCTGCTGGCCCGCACCTACGGTGATCTGACTGCTTGGCACCAGGCCATGGTGCAGGCCGCGGCGGAGCGGCAGCAGGCGCCGGATGCCAAGAAGCCGGCCGAGGTCGGTGAAGCCTATGAAGAGCTGTGCAACGTGGAGGGCATCGGAATGAGCGTCGCCGACGACATCGCTGCCTTCTTTGGTGAGGCGCACAATCTCAAGGTCATCGGCGACCTGGAAGCAGCGCTGGAAACCGTGGAGCCCCTGGAGGCCGTCGCCGGTGGCTCTCCGGTGGCGGGCAAGACCGTGGTCTTCACCGGCACCCTGGAGCGCATGACCCGCAGTGAGGCCAAGGCCCGCGCCGAATCGCTCGGCGCCAAGGTTGCCGGCTCGGTCTCCAAGAAGACCGACTATGTGGTGGTCGGGGCGGACGCCGGTTCCAAGGCCCGCAAGGCGCAAGAGCTCGGCGTGGAGACGCTCAGCGAGGAGGCTTGGCTCGCCCTACTGAGCGGAGACTCCGCCTAGCTGCACTGAATGGCTCACGCGCGACCCTTCGGCCCGCCAGACGATCCGTTGCCGTTGCCATTGCCGTTCTCGTCATCGTCCTCTGCGGCGGCGGCGGCAAAGCGCACCCGTTCGACAAAGGCCCCTTCGAGCTGGTCGGGCGCCAGCACGGTTCCGCTCAAGGTCGTCTGGTAGAGCACGGCCCGGGTGAGGTCGGCACCGCTCAAGCTGGCCGCCACCTCGCTGCCCTTCATGTCGCCGAAAGCCGCATGAATAGGCGCGGTGTCGACTAAGGCGTCGCTCAAGTCGGCGCCGCGTAGGTTGGCGCGGCTGAGGTTGGCCCCGCTCAGCCGTGCGCGCACCAGCGAAGCGCCGGAGAGATTGGAGCCGGTGAGGTCAGCGAGCACGAAGAGACCGTCGTTCAGCACCGAGCGCTGGAAGTTGGCGCCGCGCAGGATGGCGCCGCTCAGGTTGATGCCGCGCAAATCGCACTGGGACAGATCGAGCCCTTCCAGCTCCGCCCGCTCGCCGTCCCGGCCGTCACTCTCCAGCCAGCGGCCGTGCGCACGCACCGAGACCATGATGTCCGAGAAGGCCGGCGAGACCGGCCGCGCCAGAATGGTATTGCGCTGCGTCGCCTTGCCGATGTCGCAACCCTCGAGGCTGGCACCGATCAGCACCGCGCCGTCCATGTTCGACTCCTCGACGTTGGCGCGGTCGAGGGTGGCGCCGGTCAGGTCGCAGCGGCTGAGGTTGGCGCCGCTCAGGTCGGAGTCCGTGAGGTCAGCATTGCGCATCATGGCGCTCTGCAAGTTGGCGCCGCTGAGCACGGCCGACGACAGCCGCGCGCCGGTCAGGTCGGCCTGAGAAAGATTCGAGCGGGCCAGGTAGGCACCCTCCATGCGCGCGCGGAACAGGCTGGCCCGCTGCATCGAGACCCGGCCGGTGACCGGGCCGTTGCGCGCCTCCTCCATGGCGCCGTGCGCGCGGTAGAGCAGCGTGCCCTCACGCATGTTGATGCCGTTGAGGTCTGCGCCATCGAACTTGCTGTCATGCAAAATCGTGCCGCGCAGATCGGCGCGCGCCATCTTGGCGCCGCGGAAATCGCTGTTGCTGAGATCGGCGCCGAAGAGGTCGGCGCGCTCCAAGTTGGCACCGTGCAAATCGGCACGCGTCAGCCGCGCGCCAACAAGCTTTGCACTGGCCAGATTCCAGTCTGCGAAATAGCGCCCGGAAAGGTCACAAAAGCTAAGATCCGCGCGCCGTCCTTCTTCCTCACCGGCCAACCATTGCAGGTGCAGGCGCTGCACGCGCGCCAAATCACGTGTCGAAGGTCTGGGTCGGCTGCGGCCGAGGGCCATAGCGCCGTCTCCTGCTAATGCTCGCCTTTGCACTCGGCTTCACTCTCTCTTTGTGATCCTTTCAAACCTGTAAAATCAACAGCTTATCACGAAAACGACACAAAGCTGCCGAGTT
Organism: Rhodospirillales bacterium; assembly: GCA_965247175.1. Taxonomy (GTDB): domain Bacteria; phylum Pseudomonadota; class Alphaproteobacteria; order Kiloniellales; family DSM-21159; genus JANQMX01. Next base: position 4,179,609 of record OZ252006.1, on the reverse strand, counting down.
AAGATTGACGCCTCTGCGCTAGAGCGGGGCCGTGACTTCTTCGAGCCAGGAACGCGCCGAACCAGTGAGCTGCGGCGCCAGGATTTCGCGCACGCGCGCATGATAAGTATCGACCCAGGCATGCTCCGGCGGCATCAGCATCTCGCGGACGATCAGCCTGCGATCGATCGGCGCAAAGGTCAGGGTCTCGAAGCCCAGCATCTCACGCTCGTCGCCGTCCTCCTTGGCCGGGCCGACCAAAGCCAGGTTTTCGATGCGAATGCCGTAGACGCCTTCTTTGTAGTAGCCGGGCTCGATGGACACGATCATCCCGGGCTCCATGGCCACCTTGTTGGGCGCCTTGGAGATGCGCTGCGGCCCCTCGTGGACCGAGAGATAGCTGCCCACGCCGTGACCGGTGCCGTGGTCGTAGTCGAGACCCAGGTCCCACAGCGGGCGGCGGGCCAGGATATCGAGCTGATGGCCGGTGGTGCCGCGCGGAAAGCGCGCCGTGGCCAGAGCAATGTGGCCGCGCAGCACCGCGGTGAAGTTCCGGCACATCTCTTCGCTCGGCGTGCCCATCGCCACTGTACGGGTCACGTCGGTGGTGCCGTCGGGATACTGGCCGCCGGAGTCCACCAGGAAGAGCTCGCCACTCTGCAGCTTGCGGTCGCTTTCCGGCGTGACGTGGTAGTGGCAGAGCGCGCCGTTGGGACCCGAGCCCGGGATGGTCTCGAAGGACAGGTCCCTCAACGAGGGGTCCTCGGCGCGAAAAGCCTGCAGACGCGCCGCGGCCGACGATTCGGTGGCACCCTCGGCCAGGGCGTCCTGGGACAGCCAGTGCAGAAAGCGGGTCACGGCGACGGCGTCGCGCCGGTGCGCGGCGCGCGCGCCCTCCCGCTCGGTCTCGTTCTTGCAGGCCTTGGGAAGCTGACAGGGGTCCGGACCGCGGTCGATCGTGGAGCCGGCCGCCTCCAGGCGCTGTACGACCCAAAAGGGCGCGGTCGCCGGGTCGACGCGTACGCGCTTGCCGGCCAAGCCGTGCAGGGCCGTGCCCAGCTCACCGGGCGCGGCCAGGGAGACCGTATTACCGAGCGCAGCGCGCACGGTCTCGTCGACCTTCTCCGGCTGGATAAACCAGGTCACCCGGCCGTCGGCGTACAGCAGGGCGAAGGAGAGCGCGAAGGGCGTATGGGGCACGTCGGTACCGCGCACGTTGAGCAGCCAGGCGATGGAGTCCGGCAGGCTGAGCACCGCGGCGGCAATGTCCTGCTCGGCCAGCGCCTCACCCAAGCGGGTACGCTTGGCCTCGCTGCCTTCCCCGGCAAAGGCGGAATCGTGCAACTGGACCGGATCGCCCGGCCGTCCCGGCTGATCTACCCAGATGCGGTCCACCAGGTTCTCTTCGCAGGGACGCAAGCCGCCACCGGCCTTCTCAGCCCCTTTTGCCAGGCGTTTGATTTGATCTTCGCTGTGCAGCCAGGGGTCATAGCCCAAGGGCAAGCCGCCGAGGTTCTCCTCCAGCCAGCGCTCGGCCGGCTGCTCGACCAGATGCCGCTGTTCGAAGGTCTCGCCGTCGACTTGATCACGCGCCTGCAGCGTATAGCGCCCGTCGACGAAAATCGCCGCCTTGTCCCGCAATACGATCGCCATGCCGGCCGATCCGGTGAAGCCGGTGAGCCAGGAAAGGCGCTCGGCGCGTGCGGGCACGTACTCGCCTTGATGCTCGTCGCCACGGGGAATTATGAAGCCGCCGAGCTGTTCCTGCTCTAGCGCCTGCCTTAAAGCTGCTACGCGCTCTTTTGTCATCAGCCCGTCCCCGTTAAGGATTTTCTACTCTTATCCAAAGACTTAGCGCCTATGCTCCGACTCGTCGAGCACCTGCCGTGATATTTGTGTAGCAGCAGCAGGATGAAATTAAGGCCAGAGCTTTGCCGCTTTTTCGTCAAATCGAGAACAAAACGTCCGGATATGAGATAGTCTTCACAGAGGTTGCCGGTAGTGCAGCCCATATTTAAAGCACCGAGAGGTTTTGAGCTTTCCTCTCGGTCTGCCTCTCAGCTAGCGGTGGCTTGGATGACAAGCCACCGTCTTTTTTTGCCTGGTTGTCAGGCTACACCCCGGTCTGACCAACCCACTAGGCTACGATGGTACAGCCCGGCAGGGCTGTGCCAGCTCCACACTTGCCACCACTAACAGACTCGCTTGCGTAGCAAGAGCGCCGTCCAGCCGCCACGGCGTTGCCGTGCCACCAGGGCCAGACCGAGCGCGCGATAGCACGCCTCCAACCGCGTCCGGTCGCCCTCCAGGAAGCCCGCCAGGATGAGATGACCGCCCGGCGCCAAGGCACGTGCGATGTCCGGCGCCATCATCAGCAGTGGCCGGGCCAGGATGTTGGCCAGAACGAGATCATAGGGGGCAGCCTGCTGCAGCGCTGCGTTCCGCAGGCCATTGCTAACCACCGCCCGCATATCGCCGGCGATGCGGTTGATCCGCCGGTTGTCGCGCGCCACCGCGACCGACTGCGGGTCGATGTCTGCGGCCAGCACGGAGGCACCCGGCCACAAGCGCAGCGCCGCCAGCGCGAGAATGCCCGAGCCGCAGCCGAGATCGAGCAGGTTTGGCTGCCGATAGCGCGGCCGCAGCCTTTCGAGCAGCAGCAGCGCCAGCGCCGTCGAGTCGTGATGGCCGGTGCCGAACGCCCGGCCAGCGTCGATCAGGAGCGGCAGCCGGCCATAGGCTTTGGGCGTCGCATGGTGGCTGCCGTAGACCAGAAATCGGCCGAATTCGAGCACCGGGAAATGGCGCTGGCTTTCCGCCACCCAGTCGCGCTGAACCACGCGAGACACCGACGGTGCATCCACCGCCGCGCCGAGGCTTTCGCTCAAGAGCGCGGCCAGCGCGGCAGCGTCCGGCGCCTCCTTGCGCTCCAGGTAGAGATCGATCTGTCGCGACTCGCCTTCGTGGGACGTCACCATGGCGCCACCGAGGCCTTCCAGCACGGCCTCCGCCCCGGGCGCCATCGCCTTGGGTACGGTCAGCGTGATCTGCCAGGTTGTCAGGTCGCTCACCCGGCCGCGTCCGCCGGCACCAGAAAGCTGGCCATGACCTTCTTCTCGCCAGCCTTGTCGAAGGCGATGGTCAGCTTCTCCCCCTCGACGGCCAGGATCTCGCCATAGCCGAACTTCTGATGGAACACCCGCTCGCCGCGGGCGAAGGCGGTTTCGCCGGGCAGCTCAGGTACCACGGTCGCGACGCCCTCGATGAAGGGCTTGCTCTTGTCGCGGTAGCGCTGGGCGCGCGCCATGCCGGGCGAGGTGCGGCTGCCGCCCCAGTCCTGGAAGCCGCCGAAACGGCCGCCGCCCCAGGTGGCCTGCGCGGCACCGTAGAGGCCCTGGTCGCTTTCCTGCGCCACGTGCTCGGCCGGCAGCTCTTCGACGAAGCGCGAAGGAATAGCGGCGGCCCAGCTGCCGTGCAGGCGCCGGTTGGCGGCGAAGCTGACGATGGCCCGCTTGCGGGCGCGGGTCAGCCCGACGTAGGCCAGGCGCCGCTCTTCCTCCAGACCGCGGCCGCCGGTCTCATCGAGCGCCCGCTGGTTGGGAAAGAGCCCCTCTTCCCAGCCGGGCAGGAAGACGCTGTCGAACTCAAGGCCCTTAGCGGCGTGGAGGGTCATCAGGCTGATCTGCTCCTGCCCGCTTTCCTCCAGGTTCTCCATCACCAGGCTGACGTGCTCCAGGAAGCCGGCCAGGCTGTCGAACTCCTCCAGCGCCGTCACCAGCTCCTTGAGGTTCTCCAGCCGCCCCGGCGCCTCGATCGACTTGTCGTTCTGCCACATGGCGGTGTAGCCGGACTCGTCGAGCACGATCTCCGCCAGCTCCGGATGGGGGATGCGCGTGGCCTCGTCGCGCCAGCGGTCGAAGTCGCGAATGAGGTCGGCCAGCGCCTTGCGTGCTTGCGGGCGCAGCTCGTCGGTGTCGATCAGCCGGCGGCCCGCCTGCATCAGGGAGATACGCTGGCCGCGCGCCGCCGCGTGCAGGGTCTTGAGCGTCGCATCGCCCAGGCCGCGGCGTGGCTTATTGGCAATGCGCTCGAACGCCAGGTCGTCGTCCGGCGAATGGATGACCCGCAGATAGGCCAGCGCGTCGCGCACCTCCATGCGCTCGTAGAAGCGCGCGCCACCGACCACGCGATAGGGCAGCCCCAAAGTGATGAAGCGCTCTTCGAACTCACGGGTCTGGGCGCCGGTGCGAACCAGGATGGCCATCTGCGCCAGCGAGTCGCCCTGGCGCTGCAGCGCCTCGATCTCCTCGCCGACGAAGCGGGCCTCGGCCTCGCCGTCCCAGAGGCCGCGCACCCGCAGCTTCTCGCCCTCCTCGCCGTCGGTCCAGAGGGTCTTGCCGAGCCGCCCCTCGTTGTGGGCGATCAGGCCGGAAGCAGCCCCCAGGATGTGCCCGGTGGAGCGGTAGTTCTTCTCCAGCCGGATGACCTTGGCGCCGGGAAAGTCCTGCTCGAAGCGCAGGATGTTGCCGACCTCCGCTCCGCGCCAGCCGTAGATCGACTGATCGTCGTCCCCGACGCAGCAGATGTTCTTGCTCTCCTGGGCCAGCAGCCGCAGCCAGAGGTACTGGGCGACGTTGGTGTCCTGGTACTCGTCGACCAGCAGGTAGCGGAAGCGGTGGTGATAGCGCGCCAGCACGTCGGAATGGTTCTGGAACAGCGTCAGGTTATGCAGCAGGAGGTCGCCGAAGTCGCAGGCGTTGAGGTCGGCCAGGCGCTCTTGATAGGCGCGGTAGAGATCGATGGCGCGGCCGTTGGCGAACTCGCCGGCTTCGGCCGCCGGCACCCGGTCGGGCGAGAGACCCTTGTCCTTCCAGCGCTGAATGATGGCGAGCAGGATGCGCGCCGGCCAGGTCTTCTCGTTGAGGTCCTCGGCGGCCAGGATCTGTTTGATCAGGCGGAGCTGGTCGTCGGTGTCGAGGATGGTGAAGTTGGGCTTGAGGCCGACATGCTCGGCGTTCTCGCGCAGGAGGCGCGCGGCGAGCGCATGGAAGGTGCCGAGCCACCAGCCCTCGACCGAATGGCGGCCGAGCAGGTGGGCCACCCGCTCCTTCATCTCCCGCGCCGCCTTGTTGGTGAAGGTCACCGCCAGGATCTGCCCCGGCATGGCGCGGCCGCTGAACAGCAGATGGGCAAGGCGCGTGGTCAGCGCCCGCGTCTTGCCGGTGCCAGCGCCTGCCAACATGAGCACCGGGCCGTCGAGCGCCTCCACCGCCTCCCGCTGCGCCTGGTTGAGGGCCGCGAGATAGGGAAAGCGCGCGGGGTCTGCCGCGTCGTCTGGAACGAGATCCTGCATTGCCATGGGCAGTATATAGCGCCCTCGCCGCGGATTCGCCCCCCGCGTGGCATGGCTTTCGGCGCCTTACTAGCGGTCCGCCACGCGTGCCCGGCAAGCCAAACTATGTTAGATTGTTTCACAGCCCAACGGACACCGTCTGGGCACTGGGGCACTAGGGGTACGTGGGGTTCGACAAGCGATGAGCGAGGACAAGACAGAGCCTCTGTGGCAGGCTAAACCCTGTCCCATTTTTTATTTCATCTTCCGCAATGGCCCGTCGGTCTTCTTTTTTACTCTATTTGCATCGTGGCTGACGGCAGTGGCCTTTGCTCTCGACCAACAAAGAATACTCCAGATTCTTGTTATACTTCTTATAGTTTATTTGTCAGTGAGGCTGGTGAGGAGATTGTTTCGTGAAATCAGCGACTCAAGAAATGTCACTTACGAGCTTTATCGAGACCATATCCGCGAACGGAAAAAGTCCAAAACCCAAAACAAGAGATTTCCTCGACTCACAATATCAAAGTCCGATAACTACTGCATGTTTGGCCATTGCTCTTTTGCTTTCCAAGCCAAAGTAGAGCCTACTCTTTATCCTCGCCCAGAAGATGACCCAAGGTTCCTTTCTGGCCCCCGGAAATTCATACATGACTCCGTCTTTGAGTCTGAATTCCCTACAGGACGAGGGCTCTTTGGCATTCGCGAGAAAGATGCGCTGCAGTTCAAGGAAATCGTGCAGACCCTAGAGATGTAGCCACGAGCGCGAGAGATCAGCAGCAAGACATGGACGGGGGCGGCTAGAAGTCCTCGGGCACACCGGCCCGCCACTCATAGGCGTAGCGCCGCTGCCCGCCGCTGGTGCCGGAGACGTGCTCGAAGATCAGCTCCTCGCCTGCGCGCGAGACCCGGAAGCAACCGCGCCGGCCGTCGCCCCAGTTGTTCGACCAGGTGCGGCAGTAAAGGTCGTCGCTCGTCACCTCCCAGGTGCCGGGCACCCGCTCGACTTCGGTGGGTCCGCGGACCCGGCCCTCCATAGTGCCGTCGGCGGCGTGGACGCCGTTGTACTCCCAGGAGAAGAAGAGACCGCCCATCAGGCGCACCAGGGTGTTGCCGACCAGGGCCGTCTCGATCTCGTCGGCCGTCAAGGCTTGCGGGGCCGATGCGTCGTCACGGGTCTCGCAGGCGGCGAGCGCAGCGGCGGCAAACAGCAAGGCAACGACGGACCTCCGCATGGCGTGTTACCTCCGCCCGCCGTCAGTGACCCAAGGCGAGCTCGATCAGCCCGAGCCCGGCAAGTCCCCGCACGATCAGCTCCACGGCAAGCGCCGTCAGGAGGATGCCGAAGACGACCTCCGAGATGATCAGGGTCGTCGGATTGAGCCGCTTGGACAGGCGGTCGATGTTGCGAAAGATCAGGTAGTCGAAGGCGCCAACCAGAAGCACCAGCGCCACCACAAGGGCGGCAGCCGCAATCGAATCCACCCTGCTGGAGGCCACGATCAAGACCACCATGCCCACGGGATTGAGCAGATAGGGCACCGCCAGCGGGTAGATGGCCATCTGGTGATGGTCGATCGGCGAGTCGTGCTCTTCCTCAGGCTCCTTGTCGGGACCGGCCGCCATCTTGAGCGCCAAGAGCATCAGCACGATCCCGCCGGCGATGCTGACCGCGCCGCTGGAGACGTGCAGCAGCTTCATCAAGAGTGCCCCGATCGCGAAGATCACCAGCGCCGCCACCACGGCGGTCTTGACCATGCGCACCCCGACCTCCCGCTGACGCTCAGGCTCCAAGCGCTTGGTCTTCTCCAGGAAGGGTACCAAGGCGATCTTCGGCCCCATGCCGATCAGCAGCAGCAGAAGCAGATTGACCACGAGCGCGAGATTGATGGGGGAAAAATCCATTGGGTGACTCCTTCGCAACCAGGTTCCTTCGGACCGTCTTCAGCGGCGCGCATCGGTCCGAGGGATGGCTTGCCGCCTGTTAGCACAAACCGACGCGCGCATCTTCAGCCTTCTGTTCGCAGCGCCGCTTCTCGATTGAGTGGCCGCCGGCGCAGGGCAAGCGGCAAGAACAAACTGGCGGCGGCCAGCACGTAGAGCGCAGCGCCGACGATCTGCAGCACGCGCTGCAGCACCGCGACATCGTCAGGAAGCGGAAGCGGCGACAGGGTGAGCCCGAAAAGCATGGTGTAGGCGACGAAGCCGGGCAGGAAGATCGCCGCGTGGCGGCGGCCGCGCACGACCTGGGAGGCCAGGAGCAAGGCGCTGGCGGCGGTCATCGCGACCAGGAAGATCGGCGGGTTGTAGAGCGAAAGCAGCAGAGCGTTGAGCGCGGCAAGGGATGCGCCGGCTGCGTTGCCGGCGGCGAAGGCCAGACCGTAGCGAAGGGACTCGGCCAGGCCCGGCTGCCGCAGCATGGTGGCCGTGGTCAGCAGCACGACCATCGCGGCAACGCCGTCGGCCGTGAGATAGAGATGCAGCGGCAGAAGAATGCCGGCACCGAGAAGCGCCCGTGGGAGCGGTTCGATCGGTGGCGGCTTGTCTGCGTCGGGGCGCGCTGCCGCCGCCTGCGCCGGCAGGCCGCGATGCGGAAAGACCGCATGGGCCAGAAAGACCAGGGCGAACCCGACGGCCACGGAGAGCGCCAGCTCGACCACCAGAACCAAGGCCACGGTCGTGGACGCCGCCGCCATGGAGGTGACCACGATGCTCATGGTCAGGGCCAGGGTGCCAATCATCGCGGTCGCCGGGCGAAAGGCGAGATAGAAGCCCCAGAGGTAGAGCAGCCCAACCCCGATGGCGTAGAGACCGGCGTTGTCGGTCGTGAGAAAGGCGACGAGGTAGGCAAAGAGCGCCGCGCCGCCCGTCACCGCCAGCATCACGAAGACCAGCCGCGCGCCCGGCGGGCGCGGTGCCACGGCCAGCAGTTGGATGGCGATCACCGGTGCGAGGGGCGGAAGCATCGCCCCTCTGAGGCTTTCGACAACCAGCCCCAAAGTCACCGCCAGAGCCATGCGCAGGGCGCGGTTCTGAAGGTCCGATGCGGCCGGGGCGCCAGGCATGGGCTCAGGACACGTAGGTGAGAAGCGCGATCAGGCGGATCCTGAGCCAGGCGATAGCGTCCATGATGGGATTGCCGCCGGCATAGACAATGACCGCCGCCTTGGAGCCATAGCGCGCACCGACCGGCGGGCGCTCCACATCGAACACCAGATGCACGGGAAAGCGCTGCGGATCGGTCAGCCAGCCGCTGTCGTCGCTGGTCTTGGGCAGGCCCGTGGAGGGATCGACCGAGCCGCCGGCAATGCCCCAACCAATGCTGCGCACGGTGGCCTCGAAGACACGGCCCGGCAGCGCATCGAGCACGACCTCGGCGGTCTGGCCCGGCTCGAGCACGCCGAGGCTGTTCTCGCGCATGGCCGCCAGAAGCCAGACATCGTCGCGGCTGATGAAGGTCATGGCCGCGTGCCCTGCGACCACGGTCTGGCCTTCGGCAAGCTGAAGGTTGGTCACAGCCCCGGCTGAGGGCGCCGAGACGGTGGTGCGGGAAAGGTCGAAGCGCGCCCGCTCGAGCGCCGCCAAGGCATCCTGGATCTGCGGGTTGTCCTGTCCTTCCGGGCCGAGCTCCTCCTGCGCCCGGCGCAGATCCGCCTCGGCGCTCTCCACGACGGCGCGTGCCTCGTCGATGGCGGCCAGCGCATCGTCCTCTCGCGCTCGGGGGTAGACGCCGCGCTTGACCAGCTCCAGGACACGGTTGGACTGGGCGCGGACATTGGCTTCGGCGGCGCGGGCTTCATCGAGCTTGGCCTGCTCCACTTCCACCGACGCGGTCGAGGCGCCCAGAGTCTGACCTACCTGCCCGAGCTGTGCCTCAGCCTGAGCGACCGCTGCCTCGAAGGGGATCGGGTCGATGCGGAAGAGCACCGCGCCCTCGTCCACCACCTCGTTGTCGATGACGCCGACGAACTGGACCTGGCCGGTGACCTCCGGCGTGACTCGGAGCACGAAGGCCTGCACACGGGCGTCCCCGGCGAACGGCGTCGTCCGGTCCGCGATCACGTAGTAGATGAAGATCGCCAGGGCGATCAGAATGGCAATGAGCGTGATACGGCGCAGGCCCGCCAAGCCGGACTTGTCCCGGTTCGCTTCGGTTTCCGGCGGCTCTGCCGCGTCGCCGCCAGCAGCCGGCGTTTCGCTCTCGCTCATCCGTCCCCCTTGCACAAGCGACCCCGTCGCGCAGCGAGGCTGCGCGTCTCAACAAGGTGACCATGTGACAAGGACCTAGCCGGCGCAAGTGGGGAGAAGCCGCCGCTCCGTTGACCTTTCGAACTAGCACCGAGGGGCGATCAGCCGGCTTCCATCGCCTCGCGCGGCAGCTTGACGTCGAACTCCGCGCGCAGGCGGGCGTCGGTCTCCGGCGCGATGTGCCGTGGGTGATGACTGGCCAGGAGCTCCTGGGTCCGCTTCATCGCTCGGTCGAGGATCACTTCGCGCTTGGACTCCTCCCACTCCTTCGGGCTCATGCGGTCGGCCACATCGGGGTAGACGTAGTCCTTCTGCATCAGCCCGAGTGTCTGAGCGTGGCCGAGGTAGTGGCCGGGGCCGTTGAGGCAGACGTCGCGGATGACCTCGACCGAGAGGCTCTCGTCGGTCACCTCGACACCGCGCACGGTGCGCAGCGCGGCGCCGATGGCGTCGTTGTCGATCACCAGGCTTTCCATGCAGCAGCCCAGCAGCGAGGCATGCATGCCGGCCGACTCGTAGACCAGATTGGCGCCGGAGTTGCCGACCAGGGCGTAGTTGTAGCCCTTCTCGAAGCCGGCTTGGGCATCCGGCACTTTGGAATCGGTCATGCCAGCGCAGACCCCGCCGGTGAGATCGTAGAAGCGCGCCATCTGGGCGCAGGCCGACATCAGCAAGGCCTGCTCGCCGGAGCCGCCGGACATGGCACCGGTGCGCAGGTCCGAAACGAAGGGCCAGGTGCCGAAGATGGCGGGCGCGCCGGGCACGACGGCGTTGACGTAGACCAAGCCGGCCAGAACTTCGGCCACCTCCTGCACCACGGCGCCCGGAATGGCAGCCGGGCTGGTGGCGCCCGCTTGGCCTGCGGCCAGCAGGAGGACCGGCATGCCGCCGCGCACCGCCGTCTCCAGCGCGCCGCAGGAGTCCTCGGCGAACTTCATGGGCGGCACGACGAAGCAGTTGGTTTGGCTGACGAAGGGCCGCGCGCGCCAGGCTTTCTCGCTGCCGGCGATCTCGTGCAGCATCTTCAGCGACTCTTTGACATGGTCTTCGTGCACCCAGCTGGTGCCGACGTGCTTGGTGGTGCCCGACACGGCGGCGTAGCAGGTGTTGAAGTCCAGGTCGAAGGGGTCCGTCATGTCGCGGGCGACCAGGATGCGCTGGAAGAAGTGGATATGCTCCAGCGAGTCGACCAGCCGCGCCATGTCGTAGAGGTCTTTCAAGGTCGAATCGCGATAGGCGCCCGTCACCGGATCGACGATATGGACGGCGGCCCCGGCAGTGCCGAAATAGACCTTCTTGTCCCAGGGCTCCATGTCGTGCTTGGGGTCCTGGCCATAGAGCGGGAAGCGCCGTGCCGCATTGGCAATCGTGTCTTCCACCAGGGACCGCGGCAGCAGCAGGCGGCCCTGGTCGCTCATTTCGCCGCCGGCGGCCGTCACCGCCTCGACGCAGGAGGGTATCGCCTGGCCAAGGCCAACGGTCGCCAGAATCTCCAGCACCGCGTCATGAATGCGTTCCATATCGCGCTGACTGAGCGGTTGGTAGCGGCCACCTTCCAGGCCGCCTTTGACCGGGCGCTCGGCATGGGGAAGCGGTTCGGCGCGCAGTGCCCGGCGGGCATCACGTCCGCCCCGGCGGCGGTCTCTCAAGGGCTCAACGCTCACGGCGGCCTCCCAGGCTCAAATTCTTCAAGCTAATGCGAAGCAGTTTCGCTTTCGTTTCTCTTGCTTGTCCGCGACGCGGGCAGGACTCGATCACGCTAAACGCATGGCCGGAGCGATAGACAGCCTCTGCCGGGTCGCTATCCTCGGGCGATAAAGCAACAAGCAGGCAGGGAGAGTGGGATGCCGGGACACTGCGAGATCGTGCCCTTGAGCTGGCCGGGGGCGGGGACGGAGCGCCGCCTGCTGCGCCTGCGCTACGGCAAGCCTGTCGCTGAGACGGGTGGCAAGAAGGCCTACATCCAAGCCTCCATCCACGCCGACGAAACCCCGGCGATGCTGACCGCCTATCATCTGCGGCGCCTGCTCGACGCGGCCGAGGATGCGGGGCAGATCGAGGGCGAGATCGTCCTGATGCCTTACGCGAACCCGATCGGCATCCAGCAGTTCGTCAACGGCCGCCAGCTGGGCCGCCACGCGATGATCGGCGACGGCAACTTCAACCGCAATTGGCCCGACCTCGCCGCCATGGCGGCCGATGAGATTGGCCCTGCGCTCACCGATGACGCCGCCGCCAATGTCGCCCTCATCCGCCGGGCCATGGTCGCCGCGATCGATGCGCTGGAGCCGCTCAAGGAGATCGACCACCTGCGTGTCGCGCTCATGCGCGAGGCCTGCACCGCCGACCTGATGCTCGACATGCATTGCGACAACGAGGCCTTGATGCACCTCTTCATTGCGCCGCAGCACTGGCCGAGCTTCTCCGACCTGGCAGCTGACCTCGGGGCCCGCGCGGTGATGACGGCGGAGGATTCCGGCGGCGCCTCCTTCGACGAGAGCATGTCCGGGCCCTGGTTCCGCCTCGCCAAGCGCTTTCCCGACAAGCCCATCCCGCCGGTCTGTGAGGCCACCACGGTGGAGCTGCGCGGCTGGGCCGACGTCTTCGACGAGATGGCCGAAGCCGACGCCGCCGGCATCTTCCGCACGCTGCAGCGCCGCGGCTACATCTCGGGCGACCCCGGCCCCTTGCCCGAAGCGCTCTGCGAGGCGACCGATCTGCGGGCCACCGACAGCCTGCGCAGCCCCAAGGCCGGCATCATCCGCTACCGGGTCGACCTGGGTGCCCCGGTCAAGACAGGCGACTTGGTCGCCGAAGTCATGGACCCCGGTGCCGTCGATCTCGCGACTGCCAACACGCCTATCCATGCACGCAACGACGGCTTCGTCCTGTCGCGCCGCCTGGACAAGTACGTCTACGCCGGCGGTACGGTGGTGAAGGTTGTCGGCAAGGAGCCGCTACCCCATCGCCAAGGCTTCCTCCTGGAGGACTGAGACCTCGATGTCGCACGCCAAGGGGACGGCCACCGCCTGGGTCGAGGCCAAGATGCCGGCGCTGTCCGAGTGGAACGCCACCATCTGGGATTTCGGCGAAACCGCCTGGCGGGAGTACCGCTCGGCCGCCTGGTATGTGGAGCGCCTGGAGGCCGAGGGCTTCACGGTTGAAGCCGACTCGGGCGGCATGCCCACGGCCTTCTGCGCCGTTTGGGAGAATGGCGCCGGACCAACCATCGGCGGCTACGTCGAATACGACGGCGTGCCCGGAAACTGCCAGGCTGCCGACACGGTGAAGCGCCCGCGCGACGGGCTTAGCCCCTATGCCGGCGGGCACACCGACCCGCACTCCGCCCTCGGCATGGGCGCCCTCGGCGGCTTCCTTGCCGCCAAGGAGGCCATGGAGCGGCACGGCATTCCGGGGCGCCTGAAGCTGTTCGGCGAGCCGGCGGAGAAGGTCCGCGGCTCCAAGCCCATCCACGCCGCCCGTGGCTACTACGACGACCTGGATGCGGCGATCAGCTTCCATCCCTTCTACATGCTGCCGCTCTGCAACACCGTGCGCTGGGACACCCACTGCAGCGTCGGCTACGGCTTCATCTACAGCTTCACCTGCGACGAACCCGAGACGTGGCTGAGCGCGGGCAGCGACTCACCCATCGCCGCCTCCCACGCCGCCGTACGGGCGCCCGGTGCCAACGACGCCGTGGTGCAGATGTACCTCTCGGGCAAGGCGCTAAAGGAGCACATCCTGCCCAACGCCTCCGGCTGGTCGATGAACGAGGTCATCCTCAACGCCGGCCAGGCGACGGCCGACAACCTGCCGGCCCAGATGGCGCAGATCATGTACTTCGCCAGGGTCCCAACCCTGGAGATGGCAGAGCAGGTCGTCCGCGCGCTGGACCACTACGCAGAGAGCGCCGCGCGCCTGTCGCATTGCAATTGGCGGCGCGACTGGGTGGCCAAGTCGCGTCCCGGCCTCGCCAACCACGCCATGGCGCGGCTCACCTACAGCAATCTGGAGCAGGTCGGGCCGCCCCGCTTCGAAGGAGAGGCGATCCGCCTCGCCCAGGAGATCCAGCGCAACCTGGGCCTGGAACCGATGGAGACGCCCTTCCTGCCGGCCATCGAAGAGCTGATAGAGCCGGAGGCGGCAGAGCGGGAGTTGCGCCGGGAGATCCCGCCCTGGCAGGCGCATTTCACCTCGGACGACTACACCGAGTTTTGCTGGCACGCGCCGACGGTGCGGCTCTACATCGGCCGGCCTGCTCTGGCCGCGCCTGAGCCCGGCACTGCCTATCCTCACTGGGTGATGAATGCGCTGGGCGGTCTGGCGCCCTGCATCGACCCCATGATAGCCTGTGCCGCCAAGACCATCGCGCTGACCGTGCTCGATCTCTTGGAGCAGCCGGCGCTGCTCGCCGAGGCCAAGGCAGAGTTTGAAGCGCGCACCGGCGGCGGCATCGGCGGCAGCCAATGGATGGCGCCGCTCTGCGACTACGACCCGCCGCTCGACTTCCGCTGGCCGGAGTACATCGAGACGCCGCGCGGCCGCAGCTGGGTCATCCCGGCTTAGCGGCGACCCACCGGCGGGAGTTCAGTTTCACTGCTGCGGCTGGCCCCCTGCGGCGCTCCCCAGCTCCTTGGTGGCCTTCATGATTGTTTCCATGTTTTTGACGGCTTCGGCAAAGGACTCGGCATCGCGCTCACTGATGTGCCGGAGCTTGACGGCTTCGAGCAGCTCGGACTGATCCTTCATGATCGTAGCGAGGATACCCGTCCCATTGGTCCAGCAGGCTCGCCCCATGGGTGAGGTCGCACCATCGGCGCGCGAGAGTGCGTGGATGCAAGCGACAACGAGAGAATCCGAATTGATGTTCTCGATGTACTTCCGCTGCATTTCGGCGATCTGTTCGGCGACGTCCTTATCCGGCTGGTGAGAGATCGCGCCCGCCGCTGTGGCGCTCGCAGTGACCTTGGCGGTGGCGGCGACGTCGACTTGAGCCTTGGCCAGTTTCCGCAGCGCTTCGGCTTCTTCCGTCTTCTTCTGTGCCTCGGCCGGATCTTGCGTGTTTGCCGCCTCTGCTTCCTTTGCCGCCGCTTGTTCCTCCGCCAGCTTTGCCGCTTGGTCGGCATCTTCGGCCAATTGCAGCAGGCTGACGGCGGTGCCTTTCGCATCCGCATCGGCGGTCCCGCCAAGGGCGGCCAAACTGCGGCCGAATGCGCCCGCGGCGAGCTCGCCGAGCATCATCGTGACCATGCTATCGTCGAAGCGGCTCAGCATGACGATGTAGCCGGTTTCCGTCAGGGCACCATTGGCATAGGCCTCGCAAGCCCGGTAGAGGCCATCGCGCAGAAGCTGGATTGTCGCCAAGCGCTCACCCAGTTGGGCCAGGGCCTCGGCCGTGGCGATTGAGGCTGCCGCGGAGCCGGCACCTTGCCCCGGGATGCTGAGACCGATGTTGCTGCTCAATGCGGCCTCCATCACCTTGGCAACGTCGGGGCTGGGCTCGGCACAGAGAATGCGCGTCGGAATGATGTGACCTTCGGCCCGGTCGTAACTGGCCGTGTCTCGGAAGATCATTCGGAGATCGGCCGTGTTGCCGACCACCTCCGTTTCGGAGAGCTGCGTGGTCTTCATGTGGGTTGCATCGCAGGATGCGAGAGCAATGGTCAGTAACCCTGCGACGCAAGTCGATAGCGCCGAATGCTGCATGTTACCCCCCTTGCCGAACGGCAAGCACTGCGGACCGCACGGCTCTCCAAATTGATGCGTAAAATCACGTAATACTATTGTTAATAATAGCTTTGCTTTTTCCACAATAGCAAGTGTGAATTCGAACGCCATTTGCTTTTGCATTGGTGACGATGTCTTGGCTTCACTTGAGAACAACGCGCTTCTATCTGAGCGCACGCGCAATCGCCGGCCAAATCGTCTCAATATCGGCATTGGGGTTGGCGGCCACCTGGCGCAGCCAGTCTCTGCCGTCGGCCGTGGTGAGAGATGCCAGACCGACCGGCAAGGCCTCGCGAATGCTCTGTGCGCTGCGGCCGTCGTTGGGCCGCCAGAGCACGACGCCGCTGACCTGCGGCCCGTAGAGCTCGGCCGCGGGATGATCGTCCAAGCGCTGCCACAGCGTCTCGGCCGTTGCCATGGTGCGGTCGATGCGCGCTTCGAGCCCGGCCCGACCCCAGGCCATCAGGGTGGCAAGCAGCGGCACCGCCACTGCGCCGTGGGAGCCCAGCACGCCAACGTTCGGCACGGCGAGATAGGCGCCGCCGAATGAGATGGCCGCCTCCGCCGCGGTGTTGTCACGGAAGAAGATGAGCCCCGACTCCTTGGGCTGGAACAGCCATTTGTGGGCGGAGACCGCGACGGAGTCTGCCTGCTCGATGCCGTCCAGGCGGGCAGCGTAGCGGCGGGAGAAACGCAAAGGCCCGGCCCAAGCGGCATCGACGTGGGTCCAGGCGGCGCGGCCGGCCAGGGCGAGATCGTCGATGGCCCCGGCCGAGGTGGTGCCGGCGGTCAAGACCAGTGCCGTGGAAGACAGGTCGTCCGGCAAGGACCCTGCGTCGAGACAGCCGGCCGCGTCGGTTGGTATCGCCTGATAGTCCAGCCCGAGGATGTGAGCCGACTTGGCGGCAGAGAGGTGCGCCGCATCCGATGCGATCACCCGCCCCACGCCCTTGAGCTCCCGGGCTGCCCAGAGCGCGGTCAGGTTGGCGAGAGTCGAACCGGGTGTCATGTGACCACCGTCCATGCCGAAAGCTGGCGCCAGCCAGTCCACCACCCGCGCCTCCAGGTCGCGGGCCACCGGCGCCACGTCCGGATGCAGCAGGTTCTGGTTCAGGGAGGCGTTCCACAAGCTCATCGCCCAGGCAATCCAGGGTGTCGGCGGGTCCATATGGGCCAGGGCATCTGGGGCACCAAGGCGTCGCGCGCCGCCCAGAACGACGGGCGAGAGGCGATCGAGCACGGCCTGCTCACCATAGCCTTGTTCAGGCAAGGCGCCCGGCAAGGGCTGCGCACCCTCGGACGACGGCGGCGCCAAAAGCGCTTCCAGCGCCTGCCTGAGACCCTCCGGGTCGGCCTCAAAGGAAGAGTCGGACATGGCGTGATCTTACCTGCAGCTTATGGGGTAACCCAATGCGGTCTATCGATGCCTGCCAGCCACCAACACCGATCGCCAAATAACTGTGATGAGCAGTGAATTCTGGCCATTGGCTACAATCCTCAGATCCTCTGATAGGATGCAACACGGGCTGAGCGGAGGACTGAGGCCGCTATGGACGAACCGCAGACCGCAGAACGGAACGACGCCCCAGCCACCGATCGATCGCAGGAGCGCAGAGGCCGGGCCGTCTCAACTGTCGCCGCACTCGAGCATCTCTCGGGCGCAAGCTGCGGATCCGTCGTCTGGCTCGCCCCCATGCCACTGGACGTGACCCTTGGCGCAGACGGTCAGCTGAGCGTGACTCCTGCGCACCCGCCGGACGTTCCGGATGAGCTGGTCGCGCGGCTCTTTCCGACCGGTGACAGCTTCCGGATCGAAGCTGCGGAGGGAAGTCCGCTCTGGGTCAACGGCGCACGGCTCAGAGAGGTGAATCTCACGCACCGCGACACTATCGAGTTCGGCGAACGGGGGCCCCTGTCCCGCTTCAGGGTCTTTCAGGAAGGACGGCCGCAACGCAAGTCGGTCGGTGACATCCTGAGTGACGAAGTCGCCTACGTCCGGTCCAGCCGCAAGCCGTTGGTCGTCCGCCTGGCGCGCGCCACCGGCGAGGGCCTGCGGCAGCTTGCTGGCCAGACCACCCTGATGTTCCGCCTCGGCGTTGTGCTGGCCATCGTCGCGCTCGGCGTGCTGGCCTATCAGCAGCACCGGCTGAATACCCTGCTCACCGAGCGCATCGAGCGCGGATCCGCCCGCATCGACAGCTTTGCCGATGCCCTGACGCGGGCGCGTGACGAAAGTCTGACGCCAAAGGATCTCTCTGCGCTGCGTGAGGAGCTGGGACAAAGCCTCACCTCTGCGTCCGAGCGCCTCGCCGCATTGGAGCAGCGCTCGCAAGCGGCCGTGCGGGTGATTGCCGGCTCAAGCCCGTCCGTGGTCTTCCTGCAAGGCGCCTACGGCTTCCGCGAGCGCGACAGCGGCCGCATGCTGCGCCTGGTGCTCGACAATCTCGGGCGCCCGATGATCTCGCCCTTCGGCAAACCCTTCCTGACCTTGGACGGGGACGGCCCCATCGCTGAGCGGCAGATGACGGGCACCGGCTTCGTGGTCGGCGACCAGGGCGTCATTGTCACCAACCGGCATGTGGCCCTTCCTTGGGAGGTCGACACAGACGTCGAAGGCATGGCGGAGCAGGGTATGGAGCCGGTGATCGTGCGTTTCCTGCTCTACCGACCGGGAGAGGCGGAGTCCGAACCGGTGGAGATCCTGCGGGTGAGCGAGGAGACGGACCTGGCCGTTCTGCGCCGCACGGAGGCAGACCGGCCGCTGCCCAGCCTGCCGCTCGCCGACACGCGACCCGCGCCGGGCGCCGAGGTGATCGTCATGGGCTATCCGACTGGCCTGCGCTCCATGCTGGCCCAATCGAGCGAGGCCTTCGTCAAAGAGCTGGAAGAGAGCGGCGACCTCGACTTCTGGCTGATCGCCCGCCGCCTGGCGGAAGCCGGCAAGATCGCGCCGCTTTCGAGCCGGGGCATCGTTGCTCAGGCCGGGGACGATGCCATCGTCTACGACGCGGAGACGACGCACGGCGGCAGCGGCGGGCCGGTGCTGGACATGCGCGGCCGTGTCGTGGCCGTCAACAGCGCCATCCTGCCAGAGTACGGCGGCTCCAACCTCGGCGTGCCGGTCGAGAGAGTCGCGGCGCTGCTTGCCGAAGCAGGCGTTTTCTAGGCGCCTTTCGGCAGCACGTAGAGGGCCACAACCAGGAAATGGCAGACGGCGCCACCGAGGGCGCAGAAGTGCCAGATGGCATGGTTGAACGGCAGGCTGCGCCAGAGGAAGAAGATCAGGCCGCCCGTGTAAGCGAATCCGCCTGCGAGCAGGAGCCAACCGCCGGCATTGCCAAGCTGCTCGAACAGCGTGTCGCCCCAGATCACACCGAGCCAGCCCATGGCCAAGAAAACGGGGATCAGGCTCCAATGAAGGTGGCCTATCCAGAGGCGCAAGGCGATTCCCAGCGCCGCCATGGCCCAAATCACGCCGAACAGGGACCAGCCCAGCGGCTGCGGTAAGGCCAGGAGCACGATGGGCGTGTAGGTGCCGGCGATCAGCAAGAAGATCGAACACTCATCGAGCGTCAGGAACAGCGCCTTGGTCGAGCCGTGCCAGATGCCGTGGTAGAGGGCGGAGAAGAGGAAAGTCAGAAAGACCGTGCTGCCATAAATCGCACTGGTCACGATGGCCATGGCACTGTCGGTGAAGGAGGCCAGCACCACCAGCAGGGCAAGGGCGGCGGCGGCCAGGACGGCACCGACAGCGTGGATGACTGCGCTGGCAAGCTCCTCGTAGAGCGTCTCGCCTCCAGCTTCCACGGTTTCCCGGATGTCGGCCAAGGTGGTCGTCATCACTTCGCCCGCTACTCCCTGCAATCTGAACGCATTCCGCTGCCGTAATCTTTCCTAGCTGATTTGGGACATTCCTGGGCAGAATCAGCCCTCATCGCAACAGCAGGGAGGCACCTATGCTGATTTCCTATCTCGTGGCCACCTCGGCTTTCGCCAAGAGGGTCGCCGACAGCATCAACGAAGCAGGTACGGCGGGGCCGGACGCGCAAGAGCCCGCCAAGAGGTCATGATCGCACCATGAAGCGGCTTCCCTATCGCGCCCGGACCAGCATGGGCGATGTGTTCGATATCGAGTTTCCGCTGCATGCGGAGACCGTCGATGCCGTGCGGGTCGGCCAACTGCTCTCCGCCGTGCTCGAGGCGATCGACAAGGACGTCGCCCTGGGCGGCGAAACGAGCAACGGCGATGTCTTGCAGGCGGTTGCCATGGCCTTGGCCGTTCGCGCCGCGATGGTGCATGCGCCGGAAGAGATCACCCGGCATCTCTCTGCGACACTGCTGGCCAGCGCGCAGGAAGCCGTTGCCGCTTCGACCCGCAGCAGCCCACAAGCCGGACACGCTTGAGGATACTCACGCACGCTTGGCTAGGGCCTGAAGGCGCGGCCTGAGCTTGAGGAACAGGCGGTAACCCCGCTCCACCAGCCAGGCCAAAGGCGGCCATTGTAGAACCCGGCCGAAGGGCCGGAAGCCCGGCAGAGCAGCCCAGAGCTGGGCGAAGGCGAGACCGCCAGAGGCAAGCTGCCCGTCGCCACGTTTCACGTGAAACCGTGCCATGGCTTCGGCTTTGCTCAGGCCTGGCGCAACCATCTCCCCGTCGCTCTCGCTGACGTCGACCCAATCGAGCGACTCTGCGCCCTTGCGCCGCCGATAGAAGTCGATCTCGCGGCGGCAGAGCGGGCAGGCTCCGTCATAGTACACGGTCAGTCGATCGGGCTCGGTCGTCGAGCCATGCACTCGTTCTTGCTGCATGCAACAGGATACGCAGTGTCGCCGTTATCGGATTGCCGGCTCGCAGCCGCGCGGCCGCGCCAGACGCCGCGCTATTCGGCCGGCGCCGCTTCTTCCTTGGGAGGCGCCCTGCCCTCTCCCGGGGATGCGCTGCCGCGCTCGCTCAGCCGCTGCAGCAGGAGATAGAAGACCGGGGTCAAGAGCAGCGACATGATCGTTGCCGCCGCCATGCCGCCGACCACGGCTGTACCGACGGCCTGACGGCTGGCGGCACCGGCGCCGGCAGCCACCACCAGCGGCATGAAGCCCGCGATGGAGGAGATGGCCGTCATCAGGATCGGCCGGAAGCGCAGCATGGCCGCAGCCGCTGCGGCCTCCAAGGGCTCCTTGCCCTTTGCCCGCTCGGCACGGGCGAACTCGACGATCAGAATGGCGTTCTTGCTGGCAAGACCGATCAAGAGAACGATGCCGATCTGGGTATAGACGTTGTTGTCGAAGTTGCGCATCACGAGCGCCAGGACCGTTCCCAGCACCGCAAGCGGCACAACCAGGATGACGGCGGCCGGGCTGGTCCAGCTCTCGTACTGGGCCGCCAGCACCAGGAAGACCAGCAGTATCGCCAAGGCAAAGATGACGATGGCTTCGCTGCCGACCTGCTTTTCCTGATAGGAGACGCCGGTCCACTCGTAACCCATCGAGAGCGGCAGCTTGGCATCGGCCATGCCTTCCATCAGCGACAGAGCCTGCCCGGAGCTGAAGCCCGGCGCCGCCTGGCCGGTGATGGACGCGGTGGGATAGAGATTGTAGCGCAGGATGGTCTGCGGCCCGGTGATGTAATCGACATCGACCAGGGTGCCGATCGGCACCATCTGCCCGGAGGCATTGCGCACCTCGAGCTGGCGAATGTCCTCCGGCGTCAGGCGGAAGTCGTGGTCGGCCTGCACCTTCACCTGCCAGGTACGGCCGAAGC
Source organism: Rhodospirillales bacterium (assembly GCA_965247175.1). Classification (GTDB taxonomy): domain Bacteria; phylum Pseudomonadota; class Alphaproteobacteria; order Kiloniellales; family DSM-21159; genus JANQMX01. The sequence continues at coordinate 4,158,562 of OZ252006.1, read as the reverse complement.
GATTGAAGTCGTTCACATAGGCGGAGCCGAGATAGGCCTGGAGGGTTCCGAAGACCTCATCCAGAGAGACGCCGAGCTTCTTGGCCTGGGTCCGGTCGACCTCGGCGAAGAGCTGCGGCACTTCGGCCCGGAAGGTGGTGTTCAGGTTGGTCAGGCCGGACTGGGCGTTGCCGTCGGCGATGATCTCTTGAGCCATCCGCCCGAGCTCGGGCAGCCCCACGCCACCGCGATCCTGAAGCTGGAACTGGAAGCCGCCGGAGACACCCAGTCCCGTAATGGCCGGCGGCGGAAAGGCGAAGGCGATCGCTTCCTGGATTTCGGACAACTGCCGCTGCACGTTGCCGAGAATGGCGAACTGGCTGAGCGAGGGATCGCTGCGCTCCTCCCAGGGATCCAAGACGAAGAAGAGCGTTGCCGCATTGGCGGCATTGGTGCCGTCGATCAGGGAGAAGCCGCCAAGCGAAACCCAGTTCTGAATGCCGGGCGTCCCCTCGGCAATGGCATCGACCTGGTCGAGCACCCGTTCCGTGCGGCTCAGCGAGGCACCGTCGGGAAGCTGGACGCTGGCGATCAGGTAGCCCTGATCCTCAAGTGGGAGAAAGCCGGTGGGCAGGCGATCGAACTGCCAGCCCGTGATCCCGAGAAGCCCGACGAACAGCAGCATGGCGAAAGCCGAGCGCCGCAAGAGGGTACGGGCCACCGTGGCATATCCGGACCCCGCCTTCTCGAACATGCGATCGAAACCACGGAAAAAGGCGTTCTTCTTGCCGCTCTGTGGCCGCAAGAGCAGGGCACAGAGCGCCGGGCTCAGGGTCAGGGCATTGATCGTGCTGAACACCGTCGCCGCGGCGATGGTCAGGGCGAACTGCCGGTACATCTCGCCGGTGATACCCGGCATGAAGGCAGCCGGAATGAACACGGCGAGCAGAACCAGGCTGGTGGCGACCACCGCCCCTGATACCTCGGACATGGTCTTGATCGCCGCCTTACGGGGACTCAGACCCTTGGCGATATGCGCCGAGGTGGCCTCGACGATGACGATGGCGTCGTCCACCACCACGCCGATGGCAAGCACCAAGCCGAACAGCGTCAGCATGTTCAGCGAGAATCCGAGGCCCCCCATGACAGCGAAGGTGCCGATCAGAGAAACCGGAATGGCCACGGCCGGCACCAGCGTCGATCGCCAATCCTGCAGGAAGATGAAGAGGATCAGGAAGACCAGCCCGCCGGCCTGGAACAGCGTGATGACGACTTCCTTGATCGACGCGTCGACGAAGAGGGTCGTGTCGTACGGAATGGTGTACTCGACGTCCTCGGGGAACAGGCCGGACAGCTCCTCCATGGTCGCGCGAATGTCGGTCGCCACCTGCAGGGCATTGGAGCCGGGAAGCTGATAAATCAGGATGCTGGCGGAGGATGCGCCGTCGAGGCGTGAGACCAGATTGTAGTTCTGGCCGCCCAACTCGATGCGGGCGACGTCCCGCAGGAAGACCGCGCGGCCATCCTCCGAGGTCTTGACGATGATGTTCTCGAACTGAGCGACGTCCGTCAGCCGCCCCAGAACGTTGACGGAAAGCTGGAAGCTCTGGGAGATGGGCGCCGGCGGCTGGCCGATCTGCCCGGCCGCCACCTGCACGTTCTGTTCACGGATGGCATCGAGCACCTCTTGGGTGGTGATGCCGCGTGAGCGAAGCTGCTGCGGGTCGAGCCAGATCCGCATGCTGTAGTCGCTCGATGGAAAGACGGTGACCTCGCCGACGCCGTCGATGCGGCTCAAGCTGTCGCGGAGCTGCAGGGTCGCGAAGTTGCTGAGGAAGAGCTCGTCGTAGCGGTCGTTCGGCGAGAACAGCGAGATGATCAGAACGATGTTGGTCGATTGCTTCTTGGTGTTGATGCCTTCGCGCTTAACCTCCTCCGGCAAGCGCGGCTCGGCCAGGGCCACCCGATTCTGAACCAGGATCTGCGAGAGATCCAAGTCGCTGCCGACCTCGAAGGTGACGGTCAGGTTGTAGGAGCCGTCGCTGGCGCTGGTCGACGACATGTAGATCATGCCTTCGACGCCATTGACCTCCTGCTCGATCGGCGCGGCCACGGTCTCGGCCACGACGCTGGCGTTGGCGCCGGGATAGACGGCGCTGACCGACACCGTCGGCGGCGTGATCTCGGGATACTGGGCGATCGGCAAGGTGAACAGCGTCACCAGCCCGGCGATGACGATGACGATCGACACCACGCTGGCGAAAATAGGCCGCTCGATGAAGAACTTCGACATCTTGCGCCGAACCCGCCGATCTAGTCCGTGGTCGGACGGGATCCGCTGGCGGATCCCTCTTCGCTCGCGGCGTCTTCCGCCTTCAGGGCCGCCTCAAGCGCCGAAGCCGACAAGCTCGCCATGTCGACCTCTTCCGGCGCCACCTCGGCACCGACGCGCGCGCGCTGCAGCCCGTTGACGACGACCCGGTCGCTGTCCGCCAAGCCGTCTTCGATGGCGCGCAAACCGTCTACCAGCGTGCCCAGCGTGACATTCCGCTTCTCGACGGTGTTCTCGCTGTTGACGACCAGCAGGTAAGAGCCGCTCTGATCGAAGCCGATGGCCCGCTCGGCAACCAGCGGCATGTCGGGGCGCTGAGCCACCGCGACTCGCACCCGAGAGAAGAGTCCGGGGAGAATCTCTGGTTCCCGGCCGGGGTTGTCCAGGATGCCACGCACCAGAATGGTACCCGTATCGGGGTCCACCTGCGACTCGGCGAAGTCGGTCATACCCTTGTGCGGATAGCCCTGTTCGTTGGCGAGGCCGACCTCGATCTCCTCATCGTCGCGGCTGGCCGCCTCGCCTGTATGTCCTGTGTCGCTTCGATTCCGCTCTAAATAGCGCAGAAGATCGCGTTCGTTGACCTCGAAGTAGACGTACATCGGGTTGTAAGTCGTGATGTCCGTCAGGATCGTCGCCTCGCCCTGACCGACCAGGTTGCCGACATCCACCAGGTTGCGGCCGACGCGTCCGGACAGGGGCGCGCGAACCTGGGTGTAGCCGAGATCGATCTGGGCCTGCCGCAGGTTGGCCTGCCGGACCAGCACCTCCGCCTTGGCCGCAAGATGGTCGGCCGAGGCCTCATCCAGGCTGGCCTGGGAGATGTTACCGCGGGTGATCAAGGTCTCAGCCCGCGTCAGCGCCTTCTGAGTCTCGACTTCGCGGGCTTCCGCGCGCGCCAGCTCGGCTTTGGCTGCCTGCTCGGCCGCCTCGTACTCCTGCGGATCAATGGAGAACAGCAGATCGTCGGCGTCAACGTGCGACCCCGGTTGAAAATGGACCGTCTCAAGCACGCCGGGCACGCGGGCCGGCACCTGGACATAGGCGAAGGGAACCGTGCGGCCGGTGAACTCGAGGTACTCCGTCACGTCCTGCACCAGCGGCAATGCCACGGTGACGCGGGGCGGCGGCGGCTCAACGTAGGTGTTGGGCTCTTCGCAAGCGACCAAAAGCAAAGCGAGAAAAGACGGAAGTACGAAACGGGCGGTCCGCCCGCACGTCGTCGTCGGCATTAGCGCCTCCCGAAAGGCGATCGCATTCTTGACCCCAGGTGTTGGCCGTCCGGCAGCAACAACTTATCTAGCACGTGCGTCACTTTACCCTGCCGGGAGCAGAAAGCGAAACGCCAAGTGCCCCTGCGACAGATTGGCCTTTAGTTGGGGAACTCTTTGATCTCGCTAGCGGTCAGCTCGTGCGGCTGCCCGCGCACGCTGACCTTGACCACATCGCCGGCGCAGCGCTCGACAGCGACGTTCAGGCGCTCGCGTTGCAGGTCCAGGCGAAGGGCATGGCCGCGGAAGCGGACCTGGAGGCGAATGCGGTCGATGGCCTCGGGCAGGCGCGGGTCGATGTAAAGCGCATCGCCGCGCAACTCGATGCCGGCATAGCCGCGCAGGACGATGTCGACGCTGCCGACCATGGCGCCCAAATGGATGCCCTCTCGCGTCGTGCCGCTGGGCTTGTCTCCCACATCCGTCTGCAAGGCATCGCAAAAGAGCCGCCAGGAGGCGGCCGGATCGGAGCGCGCCTGGAGCGAGGCGTTAACCACTTCGCTGAGCGAGGAGCCGTTCGAGGTGCGGGCGATGTAGTGCTCGATGGTGCGTTCGACCGTTGCTTCGTCGAAGGGATAGCCGAGCCGCTCGTACAGCCCGCGCAGCTCCTCGCCCGAGAAGAGGTAGTACAGCATCAGCACGTCGGCCTGCTTGGAGGCCTTGTAGCGGTTCGGCGTATCGCCTTCCGCTTCGAGCACCCGGTCGAGGCGGCGAATGTCGCCGTGCCGGGCCCGCAAGCCCTCCCAATCGAGCTCTTCCAGCTTATCCCAGCCTTCGAACTGGCTGAGAATTCCGTCGCCATGGAAGACAAGCCGCATCTTGCGGCTGATGTCGTCCCAACGGACGGTCTCCTCCTCGCTCAGCTTCAGCTTCTCGACCAGGCGTTTGCGGTCGCCCGCAGGCAGGATGTCGAGGACGTCCATGGCCCGGCAGATCACCCAGACGGCCATGACGTTTGAATAGCCGTTGTTGTCCAGTCCGGGCTCGTCTCTGTCGGGATAGCCGTCGTGGTACTCGTCCGGGCCCATGACGCCGAGGATCTCGTAGCGGCCGAGTTCTTCGTTGTAGGTCGCCAGGCTGGCCCAGAAGCGCGCCAATTCCAGGAGCATCTCGGCCCCGTAGGACCAGAGGAAATCGAAATCGTCCGTCGCCTGGTAGTACTGCCAGGTGTTGTAGGCGATGGCGGCGTTCACATGCCGCTGCAGCGAGCTGTTGTCCGGGATCCAGCGTCCGGAGACCGGATTGAGGTGGACCTGCTGGCTTTCCTCCCGCCCGTCGCTGCCGCTCTGCCAGGGATACATGGCCCCCGCGAGGCCGTTGGCCCGCGCCGCGGCCCGGGCTTCGTCGAGCCTCCGGTAGCGATAGAGCAGCAGGCCCCGGGTGATCTCCGGCATGCGCAGGTTGAGAAAGGGGAAGATGAAGACCTCGTCCCAGAAGATGTGGCCCCGGTAGGCCTCGCCGTGCAGGCCGCGCGGCGGAATGCCGACGTCGAGATCGCGGCTGTTGGGGGACGTCGTCTGCAGCAGGTGGAAAATGTGCAGGCGCAGGATGGTCTGCACCGAGCCTGCCTCGGTCGCGGAATCGGGCTCGATGTCCACGTCGCACTGATCCCAAAGGTAACCCCAGGCCTCTTCCTGCTCGCGCAGCAGTTCGTCATAGCTTCCGGCGCTCACCAGGCTGTTGCGCGCCGCCAGGCCGCACTCCGAGATGGCGGCATCGCGTGAGGTATGGAGCGCCACCACCTTCTCGACGACGACCTCGTCGCCCTCGCCAAGCGCCAGGGTGATGTCCTGGGCCACCCGGTCGAGCTCTTCCGTGGTTTCGCGCGGCGGAGTCTCCTCCCGACCGTTCCGGAACAGCTGGGTGCGCGCGGCCTCGGCGATGCGGACCTCCGACTGCACCGTCTCCGCCTTCAGCCAGATCGTGTCGCCGTCGCTTCCCGTCGCAAGCGGCGCCAAGTGCCGCTGGTTCAGCGAGCTGTAGCGGGCGACGCCGCCGTTGATGACCCGACCGTCGAGGGCGCTGCGGATGGTCAGGGGCCCGGCCCAGTTCTCCGCCACGATGCGCCGCTTATGGGCGGCGAGATGCGGCCGACCCATGTGCACGAAGCGCTCGTCGGAGATGGCGGTGACCCGCCCATCTCCGTCCCGGACGCGCAGGTGGCGCAGCAGCAGCCCGCGGCGCATGTCGAGCTCTTGGCGATAGGACAGAACCTCGACCTGGTCCAAGCCGAACCAAGGGCCGTCGCCGATGCGGAAGCCAAGCGACAGCCAGTTGGGAACGTTGACGAAGTCTTCGTTCTCGATCACCCGGTCGCCGACCTGGCTGCCCAGGCGGTTGTAGCAGCCCGCGACGTAGGTCGCCGGATAGTGCACCTCATCGGCATCGGACTCGGCCCCCGCTCCGCGGGTCGCGAAGTAGCCGTTGCCGAGAACGCAGAGCGCCTCCCGCAGCTTCTCCGACGGCGGGTCATAAGCGTCGAAGACCAGCGACCAGCCGCTCATGACGGCCTCCGGCTGAGGATCTCACTCAAAGACCGCAAGAATGTCCCCACCTCCTCGGTGTCGCGCAGGCGGTAGTCCGCCGCCGTCGGCAGGGGCCGCTCGGAGACCAGCAAGCCGATCCCGCGGCCCTTCAGCGCCGCAAAGGCGTCCTCGTCGGTCAGGTCGTCGCCGATGTAGATCGGCGTCACCTCGGGTCGGTCGAGACCGAGCGCATCGAGCAGCCAGAGCACGGCCTTGCCCTTGTCCCAGTCCATGCGGGGCCGAACCTCGAAGACCTTCTTGCCGCCAGTCTTGCGCAGTTCCGGCAGGCCGGCCACCACCTCGTCCACCGCCGTCTCGATGGTCGGCACCAGATGCTCGTCGACCAAGCGATAGTGGACGGCAAGGGCATAGATCTTGCCCTCGATCAGGCAGCCTTCGATGCCGCCGACCTTCTCGCGCAGGGCCTTCTCGGCCTTGGCGATCATGGGCACGAAGCGCTGGCCTTCCTGATGATGGCTGACCAGACCGTCGGGGCCGGCGATGTCGAAGCCATGGCTGCCGGCATAGACCAGCCCGGGCAGCTCGACCAGGTTGGCGACGTTCTCCCGCCCGCGGCCGCTGACGATGGCCACCAGGCACTGCTCGGCTAGCTGTGTCAGCGTCTCCCGCATCTCCGGCGAGAGCACGGCCAGCTCCGGCCGGGCGACGATCGGGGTCAGGGTGCCGTCGTAGTCGAGGAAGACCGCAAGTGTCCCGTCACCGATGCGGCCGACGATATCGTCCATGGAGTCCATGGCCCAGGGCAGATGCCGATGCAGTTGCGGTCCCGTCCCCACGGTCAGCTCGCCCAAATCGTGGATGACCAGATCGGCGCCGTGCTCCTTGAAGGCATCGGGCTGCTCGCCACGGTCGACGCCGATAACCAGGCCGAAGTTGCCGTTGCGGCCGGCGTCGACGCCGACCAAGGCGTCCTCGACCACGGCCGCGCGGTCCGGCGTGACCCCGAGACGCTTTGCCGCTTCCAGGAACATGTCAGGCTCCGGCTTGCCGGCAAGCCCGGTGCGCTCCCGCTCCGCGCCGTCGATCTGAACCGGAAAGAGGTCCGAGAGGCCGGCCGCCGCCAAAACCAAGGAGCAGTTCTTGCTGGAAGACACAATGGCGACCTTGAGCCCTTTGGCCTTGGCCGTGTCGACGAGATCGACCGAGCTGTCCCAGACGTGCACCCCCTGCCGGGCAAGTTGGTCGCGGAACAGGCCGTTCTTTCTGTTGCCCAGACCGCAGACCGTCTCGCTGTCCGGCGGATCGTCCGGCGTACCCTCTGGCAGCGTGATGCCGCGCGATGCAAGGAAGCTGCGCACGCCGTCATAGCGTGGCTTGCCGTCCACGAAATGAAGGTAGTCGCCCTTGGCATCGAAGGGCTCGAAAGAGTGACCGTTTTGCTCGGCATGGGCTTCGAGATACTCGTCGAACAGCCGCTTCCAAGAACTGGCGTGCACGGCTGCTGTGTCGGTAATGACACCATCCAAGTCGAACAGTAAGGCGTCCAGACGCTCCGGGTCCAACCACTTCCGTGCCTCGGCCATCTTCCCCGCTCCCTGTCATCGGCTGTTGGCGTGCTTGCCGCGTTCGCCTTTAGTCGAACCCACATAGCATGCATCTGTGACAACGGCGACAGTCTCGTGGCGCCGCGCGCAACAAGATGCACTCAAAGATTGTGTAATTAGAAGCACTTGGCCACCGTCGTTGGGAACGGTAACGGCCGCAAGATGTGCTTGGAAATCATCGAACCCTGCTCTTCGAATCGCCTCACGGCCCTGATAAAGCTCGGCACAATTTCACAATCTGCAGGAGCGTCCGGCATGAGCGAGACAGCGCATCGGCACCACGGTATCGACTACATCGAGTTTCCGGTGACCGACATGGCACGGGCGAAGGCCTTTTACGGCGACGCCTTTGGCTGGAGCTTCACCGATTTCGGGCCGAGCTATTGCGAGTTCACCGATGGCGAACGGAAGGGCGGTTTCGAGCTGTCGGAGAGTGTCTCGCCCGGCCGGCCGCTGCTCGTGCTCTACAGTCAGGACCTCGACGACAGTCAGCGCCGTATCGAGCAGGCGGGCGGGCGTATCGTCAAACCCGTCTTCGATTTCCCGGGCGGCCGCCGCTTCCACTTCACCGACCCGGAGGGCTATGAGCTGGCGGTATGGACTGAGGCCTAGAAACGGCGTCAGGAAAGCACTGGCAGCTCAGGAGCGGCGCGCGGAGACAGCAGCGCGCAGCCGTCGTCGAGAACGACCAGGTTCTCCTCATGCACCATGATACGGCCCGGGGCGATCTCCAATCCCGGCTCCAGGGTCATGACCATGCCGGGTTCGAGCGGCGTTTCGTCACCAGGCATCACCGAAGGCCACTCGGTCAGCCGCATGCCGAGCCCGTGGCCCATGCGGCCGACCTCGGATTCGCCGCCGCCGGCCTTGGCGATCACCGTCAGCATGGCGCGGTGCAGCTCGGCGCAAGTCACACCCGGCTTGGCCAGAGCCAAGCCGGCATCGGTTGCGGCATAGAGCGTCTCGTAGGCGCGCTTGGCCTCGTCGGAGGCCTGCCCGATCGCATAGTTCCGGTCGAAGTCGCAGAAGTAGCCGTCGCGGAGGGCGCCGGTATCGAGCATCAAGACATCGCCTGAACCGAGCGGCTCATCGCTCGGCGGCGAGATGACGTCGCCGTAGCCGCCAGGCCCGGCCCCGCCGGCCAGATAGGGAACCCAGTCGGCCCCTTCTTGCAGCAGTGCGATCTGGAAGTCGCGGAAGACGGCGCTCAGCGGCCGCCCCGTCCCGGCAATCTCGCCCATGCGGTCGAAGGCACGGCCGCCAATTCGGCAGATCTCCCGGACTTTCTCGATCTCCGCCGGAGACTTCACGCGGCAGAGTGCCTGCACGATTCCCGTTGCATCCTGGAAACTCAGGCCAGGGGCGGCGTTCTGCACGCGCTGGAAGTCGGCCAACGGCATTCTGAGGCAGGTCTCCGGGCCCATCGGGACACCGACACGCCCGGTCGTGCCGCAGACCTCTCGTAGACAGTCGGCCAAGAGCGTGACGCCGTCGTCCAGGGGCGCCGGCGCGCTCCAGGTGCGCATGTCCGTCAGCCAGGTCTTGCCCATCAGATCGGCGCCGATGGCCGGGATAACCGCGATGGGCTGTCCCGCCGACGGCACGACAAGGAACCAGGGCCGGGTCGGGCTTTCCCAGAAGCGGGTGAGATAGCCGGTGAAGTAGCGCACCTCCGGTTCGGTCATGACCAGCAGCGCCGACAGGTCCTGCTCCGCCATCAGGGCCTGCGCGCGCTCGGTCCGGGCACGATACTCGCTTTCGAGGAAACCCCGTTCGATCTCAGACACTCGCCTGCCTCGTGCCGATGACGCGAAACACCTTGGCGCGGCCTCGGCCCTTCAGCTCCACCTCGTGCTCATCCGACAAGGCGATGCTCGGCGAGAGCTGCTGCGCCGTGGCCTCGGAAACCAGCACCTCGTTGGCCGGACAGACACTCTGGACCCGACTGGCCACGTTCACCGTGTCGCCCCAGATGTCATAGGCGAACTTGTGGCGCCCGATGACACCGGCGGTCAGGCCGCCGCTATGAACGCCGGTCCGCATCTGCCAGGGGGAACGACCGTCCGCATTCCACGCCCGCACGATGTCTCGGAGTTCCAGGGCGAAACGCGTCGCCCGCTCGGCATGCTCAGGCTCGTCACCGGCCAGACCGCTCGCCGCGAGATAGGCATCGCCGATCGTCTTAATCTTCTCGACCCCGGATCGCTGTGCCGCCTCGTCGAAGGCGCTGTAGAGGGCATTGAGCCGCGCGACCAGCTCGGAGGCCTTCATTTCTGCCGAGACGGTGGTGAAGCCGACGAAGTCGGTGAACACGACAGAGGCGCACCCGATGGTATCGGCGATCGTCTCCGCACCCTGGTTCAGGCGCCCGATCACATCATCGGGCAGGATGTTGTGCAGCAGCGCATCGGACTTGGCCTTCTCTGCTTCGATCTCGTGCAACAGCGAACTCAGCAGATTGGTGTTGCCGCGCTGAACCTCCTGCAGCAGGCGCAGCGACTGCTCACAGCGCAGCAATTGCCGCGCCAAGCGGCGCCTCTCCCGCTCCAGGTCCGCGACGCGGCTTTCGATCTCTTGGACGGACATCACCGGAGCGCGACCGAGACGATGGACTGGTTGTGGAACTTCGAGGCCCCGCCGCGCTCCAGCGGGCCGATTTCGCCGTAGGCATAGAAACCGACCACGGGCACGGACTGCCCGACCTTGCTCTGCAGCTGCTCGAATTCCGTCGAGACGTCCAGCGCCAGAAACATCTTGCGGGCCGCGCAGGAGCAGAAGAAGACCAGCGCCGGCGCATCGCCGGCGGGAAAGCTCTCCAGCGTGCGCTCGATCAGGGCGTTGGCGCCCCGGTGCACGTCATCAACCGTGGCGAAGGCAAGCTGCACCCGGTCACCCTCGGCGACGCCGCCGACCACATCGATGCTTCGTTGTTCATCGTCGAAGGTGATCGGCGAGCGCACCTTCATGCCGCCCTCGGCATCCAGCACGGCCATGGGCGCACCGAGAAAGAGATAGGCATCGGCCCCCAAGGTGCTGCGATAGAAGTCGAGCGCCGGGGCATCATCGATGCAGTGGACCGTGTGGCCGTCGGTGGAGGTAATCTGACCGATCTTGCCGATCGGATGCCAGCTCGTCTCGATCGCCGTCGTCAGCTCGAGCGGTCCGCTGAGCGCCAGGGCCACGGCCGCGTCGTCGTAGATCTCACGGCCATAGAAGAGGCAGGGCTGATGCTCGCCGGGCGGATAGCTCGCCGCGGCGCCGCCGATGATCGGGACCTCCTTGCCGAAGCCCTCCGCGAGCGCGGAGATGACCAGCTCAGGATCACCCTGCATCGAGCTGCCGAAAAGAAAGCAGAGATGCGGGCTCTCGCCCCCAAGCTGCCGACGCAGCTCTTTCGCCCCCTCGGCCGCTCTCTTCGGGTCTTTCGCGGGCGAATGGATGAGCGCCGTGGCAAAGCGGATGTCCGGCGAGGAGAAGAGAATCAGCAGCACCGAGTCATCCTGGAAGCCGAGTGCCGGTGAGGCCTCGCCGGCCGTCGTGCAGCCGACGATCGGTGTGTCGGGGAAGGCGCCGCCGATCTGGGCCAGGAGCGCGGGGAGGTCCAGCGCGGCTGCCGAGAACAGGATGCCGGCCTCGGCTTCGGCGGCGCCAAGCTGCCGCTTGGCCCGCTCGATGGCCTCGGCGACGGCTCGCTCTTGATCGATGTCGGCGCTATGGCCAATGGCAACGTGCAGCACGCGTGTGTCCTCACTCCGGCTGGCATCTGACACGGCGCGCGCGAGCGGGTCAAATCGTCCACCGCATAGCCATCGCAACCTGATGATGCATCGCGAGATTGCTAGAACCGCCCCGCGGTTTGCGCCGCTTGACGCGCGTCCTGCCGCCTCTAGCTCTTTCCAAACTATTGCGAGGTCAACTCTCGCAATAAAAAAAGGGACTTTGAGCGTCAACACCACCACTGTTTTAAACTCTGGCTTGGTTTTGCTCGCCTTCTTCTTCTTTAAGTCACACAACTATCGGGTCTCTGACGGCCCAATTAAAGCAATCTTATCGCTTCTTTATTGTAGTATCGGAATGAGCAGCAACACTTGGCCAAAACCCTACAACGAGGAATACCGGCTACGCGTGATCGAGGACTTGGCGATCCTCGACAGCGCGCCTGAGCCCGGGTTTGATCGCGTTGCCCAGCTCGCGCAACGCCACTTCGGCGTTCAGATTGCGCTGATCTCGTTGCTCGACCGGGACCGACAGTGGTTCAAGGCCGCCTGCGGGCTGGACGCCAGCGAGTCGCCGAGAGACGTCGCCTTCTGCACCCACGCGATCAACCAGGACGACGTGATGGTCGTGCTCGACGCCACGCGCGACAAGCGCTTCGCCGACAATCCCTTCGTGACCGAAGCCCCCTTCATTCGCTTCTACGCCGGAGCGCCCCTGATCGTCGATCGCGCCGCCATTGGGACGCTCTGCATCGTCGATGATCGGCCACGAGACCAATTCAGCGAGGAGGAGCGCGACTCCTTGCAGGCCTTCGCACGGATTGTCGAGGACGAGATCGAGCTGCGCCGTCGCTCGCGGGAAGCAATGCAGAAACTGAGCGAGAGCGTGCAGGAGGCACAAAAACTTGCGGAGGCTGGCGAGGTCGCCAAGGCTCAGTTCCTCGCCCTGATGAGCCACGAGCTGCGCACACCTCTCAACGCCATCATCGGCTTTGCCGACTGCATCCTCGAAGAGCTGATGGGCCCCATCCATCCGCCCGACTACAAGGAATTCGCCGAGAAGATCGCCACCAGCGGCAAACGTCAGCTGGGGTTGATCGACCGCCTGCTGGTGCTCTGCGACCAGGGGCGTGTTGTGATCAAGGACGGGACCGTCGATTTGCGGGGCTTGGCCACGGGCTGCATCGACACGCTGTCCGGTGAGCTGATGATCGCAGATGTCTCGGTCAACTTCGCGCCGCCGGCCGCACCGATTTCCATCAAGGCCGACCCGTCGCACTTGGAGCTTATGCTGCTCGAGCTGCTCGGCAACGCCATAAAGTTCACCCCGCGAGGCGGTCAGGTCCGCCTGAGCTATGGACTGGACGACGAGGGCCGGCTGGCCATCGAGGTGACCGACACGGGCGTCGGGATCGCCCCCGGTGCGCTGGATGACGCCCTATCGGTCTTTAGCCAGCTCAGCACGGGCTGGGACCGTATGCACGAAGGGGCCGGCATCGGCCTACCGATCGTCCAGCGCCTGGCCGAGCTGCATGGCGCCGAGCTTGGGCTTTCGGAGCTGGCGGCGGGCGGCACCTGCGCATGCCTGCGCTTTCCGTCCTATCGGGTGATCGACGCGCAGACATCACCGTGCTCGGCCGGACAGACCGCCACTGCCTAACGGTCAATTTGGTGGAGCAAAAAACCACCAATTTTCACATGGTTATGATGGAAATCAATGTCATGGATAGGAATGCCCTCTAGCCTGCCCGGATAGGAATTTGTCCAAGAGGGGCCCTACCTATGCAGAAGACCCAAGCCGACGCCTCGGCAAGCCCGAGTCTGCCAAAACCGAACGGCGCAAACGGCGCGATCAAGCAGAAAGAGGCAAAGCCGACCAAAGCCACCTCGCGCCGCCGCGCTCCGGCACAACAGGCCGCACCAAGCAACGACCCCGTGCAGCAGCCCGAGACCCAATTGGACGCAGAGAAGGCTGGGCATGAAGCGTCCGGCGGCGCTATCCACCAACTGGGTGCGATGCGGCGCGACCCGGACGCGATCCGACGCCTCTTCGAAACCGGCGAGTATCCCTACAAGGAGAAGATGCGCCGCCGCGTCTACGAGAAACGAAAGGCGGAACTGCAGGTCGAGCTGCTCAAGGCCCAGGAATGGGTCAGGGCCCAGGGCGAGAAGATCGTCATTCTCTTCGAAGGCCGCGACGCTGCCGGCAAGGGCGGCACCATCAAGCGCTTCATGGAGCATCTCAACCCGCGCGGCGCGCATGTGGTCGCGCTGGACAAGCCCAGCGAGCGCGAAAAGGGCCAATGGTTCTTCCAGCGCTATATCCAGAACCTGCCGAGCGGCGGCGAAATCGTCTGCTTCGACCGATCCTGGTACAACCGCGCCGGTGTCGAGCGGGTCATGGGCTTCTGCTCACCCAACGAGTACCTGGAGTTCATGCGCCAGGCCCCGGAGTTGGAGCGCATGCTGGTGCGCAGCGGTATCCGTCTCTTCAAATACTGGTTCTCGGTCAGCCAGGCCGAGCAGCGCCGCCGCTTCAAAGCCCGCGAGCATGAGCCGTTGAAGAAGTGGAAGCTCTCTCCCATCGACCGGCAGTCGCTCGACAAGTGGGACGACTACACCGAGGCCAAAGAGGCCATGTTCTTCTATACCGACACGGCGGATGCGCCCTGGACCATCGTCAAGTCGGACGACAAGAAGCGCGCCCGCCTCAACTGCATGCGTCACTTCCTGAGCACCCTGCCCTATTCGGAGAAGAACCACGCCGTCGTGGACCGCACCGACCCGCTGATCATCGGCTCCAGCATCGATGTGATCGGCGGCAGCGAGCACATCCTGGGCCGCAGCCTGCATCCGGAACACCGACGGGCGAGATAGGCTAATCTTCCGCTTGTCCCGGCAACGAAGCAGCAGTCATAGTCAGTCCCGGTCTTCAACAGCAGAAAGGAGGTGATCCAATGTCAAGTGATACTGGTGCCCTGTCGATGAGCCTTGGCACTTTTCGCGGACGCTGGAGCAGCCTCTTGCGTCTCGTTTAAGGGCACGGCTTAAAGCCATTGGGCTATCGACTGGCCCGTTTCACGGAAAGGCGGCTTCTCAGCCGCCTTTCTTCTTTTCCGAGCCTGGCTTGGAAGACCTCATGTCTTGGCAAGGCTTATGGCAACGGCGAGAAGCGTCGCGTCATCGCGCTGCTTGTAGTGCGCTTCGCCCTGACCCTCGGCCTCCGCATGGCGCAGCCGCGGCAGTAGAGACGCCGCACCGAGAGATGTGCTCGCTGCACCGATGAAGTCGGCGCTCGTCATCAGAGCGTATTCCTTGTAGAGGCGCGCCGTCCCGTCGGTCAGAAGGACGATCGTCAAAGGCGCCTCGACCTCGGCCGAGGACTGCTCGGCAAAGTCCACCGAAACCGGGTCGAAGCCGGCGATCGCGCTTGCCGGGTCAGCGTGTTGCTCCGCACGGCGCTGCTGAATACGCAGGGTTGCCTGCTCCCGCGTCGTCGCGGATGCATGCTGCGCCTGCTCCGCCAGATGGGACTCCGTGTCCCAAAGCGCGCGCGACGTCCCATGAGGCAGCCCAAGGAAAACGGGACAATCGCCGAAATGCAAGCCATGCGCGTAAAGCCGCCCGCCGTCGCCTGTCACGGAAACGTAGGTGACCGCCGCCAAGGGCCAGGCGAATCGTGGAATGCCCTCCAGCGGACCGGCGATCGCCGTATAGGCCTCACGCGCATCGGCGATCGAGCGCTTCAGGACTTCGCTCGGAGACACGCAAAGCTGCGCGTAGTTCGAAAAGCGGCTCGACAGGAAGCCGGCATACCAGCTCGCATCGCTGTCTGCGCCGGGAACGTAGCGCACGTCGGTCACCGGGGTTGCGCCGTCGATCATCCACAGGTCGACGCGCCCTCTGCCCGCATAGTAGCCGGCGGTGTCTTCGTTGGCTGCGCCGTCACCCTGGTCGGAAAACAAGAATGCTGGATTGACCACGAGGCGCATGGACCGCCGCTTCCCGCTTCGACGCCGTTCGGAATGCGCAGAGTGCCGGCCGCTCAGCCGGCGCTCATGCGTTACGATACGCGAAGCTTCTACGCCGTCCCTGTTTCACCCAGATTGCACTGGGTTGTGGCCGGGCAGATCAGCCGCCGTTGCGCCGGAGGTTGAAGCGGCTCTCCACGTAGTCGCCCAGAGCCTTCAGGCAGTCCTCGATGCCCTGTTCGCCGGTATCCACCGTGAGCTGCGCGCCTTCCGGCGCTTCGTACGGCGAGGAAACGCCGGTAAACTCGGGGATCTCGCCGGACCGGGCACGCCGGTAGAGGCCCTTTGGGTCCCGCTGCTCGCAGACCGCCAGGTCGGCCTTCACATAGATCTCATGGAAGCGCTCACCGGCCGCCTCTCGCGCCCGCTCCCGGTCGGCCCGGTAGGGCGAGATAAAGGAGGCGATGCAGATGATGCCGGCATCGGCGAAGAGCGCGGCCACCTCACCGACGCGGCGGATGTTCTCGGCCCGGTCTTCAGGCGAAAAGCCCAGGTTGGCGTTGAGGCCCTTCCGGACGTTGTCACCGTCCAGCACATAGACTTGATAACCGCGCTGGAAGAGATGCTGCTCAAGCGCCATGGCCAAGGTCGACTTGCCGGCGCCGGAGAGCCCGGTGAACCACAGGACGCCGCCGGCGTGGCCGACCACCTTGGCTCGCTCGCCGGCCGAGACCCGGTGCGAGACCGGTGTGATGTTGGTCGACTTGACGTGGAGTGCCGGGCGTTGGTCGGGATAGCCCTCCATGGAGATGGCACCGCCGCCAACGGTGTCATAACCGTCGACCAGCACGAAACGGCCGGTCTTCGGCAGGCTGCGGTACTCGTCGAGCGCCAGCGGCGTGCGAGCACGCAGCACCACCTCGCCGACGCCGTTGCGTTCCAGCGCCTCGGCGGCGCGGCCGGCGAGGGAGTCGGTATCGATAACCTTCTCGATCGCCTCGACCTGAACGTTCGCATCGCGGGTGGCGAGCTTGAGCTTGTAGCGTTTGCCCACTGTCAGCGGGTCTTTAGAGAGCCAGAACAGGGTGGCGCGGAACACGTTGCTGAGCTGCGGAGCGTCAGCTTCATGGCTGGCGATTTCTCCGCGCTCGACGAAAATCTGCTCATCCAACGTGATACCGATCGACTCGCCGGGATGCGCCTCGACCGTCGGTGCCGGCGTGCTCCAGCTCTCGATGGAGGCGACGTGCGCGGTCAGGTTCGAAGGGGAGAACAGCAGCCGGTCGCCGACCCGGAGCACGCCCGACTCGATGCGACCGGCGAGGATGCGGCGCTCGTCGAACTTGTAGACATCCTGAATCGGAAAACGCAGCGGCTGACCAGCCGGCCGGGAGACGCTCTGGAAGCTGTCGAGCGACTGCAGCATGGTGGGACCGTCGAACCAGGCGAGATTCGCGGCCGGCTGCGCAAGGTTGTCGCCCATGCGAGCCGAAACCGGCAGCACATAGCTGACGGCGACGCCGATGTCCGCAAGGTAGTCGCGTGCCTCGCCTGCCACTTGGTCGAAGCGGGCCTGGTCATAGTCCACCAGATCCATCTTGTTGACCACGACGCAGACCTGACGCACGCCCAAGAGGTGCAGCAAGTAGGCATGGCGGCGCGTCTGTTCCTTCACGCCCTCGGCGGCATCCACCACCAGCACCGCAGCGTCCGCCGTGGCGGCGCCGCTGACCATGTTCTTGAGGAACTCGCGGTGGCCCGGCGCATCGATGATGACGTAGTTGCGCTTGGCGCTCTTGAACCAGATCTGCGTGGTGTCGATGGTGACAGCCTGATCGCGCTCCGCCTGGAAGGCGTCGAGCAGGAAGGACCACTCGGTCACCATGCCGCGGCGGGCGGAGATCGCCTCAACCTCGGCCACCTTGCTTTCCGGCACGGAATCCGTGTCGAACAGCAGCCTGCCGATCAAGGTCGACTTGCCGTGGTCCACATGACCGACGATGACGATGCGCAGCGGCTCGTTGAGATGGAGAGACTGCGGGGTTCTCTGACTCATATCAGGCATCCTTCGTAACCGGCTCGCCTACATGTAGCCGGTCGTGCGCAGGCGCTCGAAAGCGTCCTCGCGCTCGTGGTCCATGGCCCGGCCCGCCCGCTCCGGCACCTTGGTCTCTTTCAGCTCAGCGATGATCTCGTCGACGGTCGAGGCATTGGAGTCGACGGGAAAGGTGATGTCCTGGTCGCCGAGCGAGCGATAGCGCTTACCGTCCTTGGCGAAGTAGAGGGAGATGAGCGGAATGCCCTCGCGCTTGGTGTAGAGCCAGATGTCGAGCTCGGTCCAGTGCAGCAGCGGGTGGATGCGAACGTGCGCTTCGGGCGGGAAGTCGGTCTTGTACTGATCCCAAAACTCTGCCGGTTGATCGCGGAAATCCCATTGGCCGGATTCGCCGCGCGGACTGAACACCCGCTCCTTCGCACGGGTAGCCTGCTCGTCACGGCGGATGCCGGCGATGACCCCGCGAAAGCCGTGCTTTTCCAAGGCGGTCTTCAGGCCGGCGGTCTTGCGGGCCGCCGAGCGCGCAGCCGGCGGCAGGGAGGGATCGATCTCTTCGACCGGCGGGCACTCTTCCTTGAGGAACTTGAGATTCCACTCCTCGGCATAGCGCTCCCGAAAGGCGTACATCTCAGGGAACTTCTTGCCGGTGTCCACATGCAGGACCGAGAAGGGCACGTGCCCCAAGAAGGCCTTGCGGGCCAGCCACAGCATGACGTTGGAGTCCTTGCCCAGCGACCACAGCATCACCAGCGGGTCGATGCCATGGTAGGCCTCCCGCAGGATATAGACAGATTGGGCTTCAAGCTCGTCGAGATGCTTCATCAGGCTGGCCAATCGAAAGTGGGAAAAAAAATGGGTGGCACACCGGGGGCCATCGCGCGGCGCTGATGGACCATAGCAGCCAAACTCAGTCAAGGGAGTGACAGGTCGGCCCTGCAAAAGCGTTAAAGGGTGGTTGCCAGGCGCCTGTTCTCTCGCTGACGGCAAGACCGAATAGTGAGCCTGGCGCCGAGTCGCGCACGGAGTGCATCGTCTCAGGGGCCAACTCGGCCCGATTCGCCCGTTGGTCACAGGCTTATCCCGGGTAAAAAACCCCGATCAAAACCTCGGCAATTTCAACGGCTAATCAGAGTTGTCCCAATGTACCCACAAGGCCTTCAGGGTCTAGGAAAAGGCTCTTAACGCTTTGTTAACTGCTTTGGGACGACAGCTATATGTAGTGCCCTGGGATGGGTCATCACCAAACAAAACACAAGATTTGGGAAGCTAACAGGACATGAGCGACAAGACGCTGGAGGAAAGGTTTACTAGTCCTTACCTGAATCGGCCGCTGCGTTCGATCGAGGAAGTGCTGCGCAGCCTGCCGAGCGAGCGGCGGATCGCCTTGATGGAAACGATCGAATCGGTCGCCACCGTCACCGGCGTCATGCCGGCCGAAGAAGCTGTCGAAAGGCCACCCCTCAAGCGCACCGCCTAGGGCCTGCCCATCTAGCCGAATACCAGCAAAGCAAAGACGTTAAGCGCGGTAGCGCTCCAGGCCCGGAATGGAGGCAGCTATGCGCTCTACCACATCGCGCCCGACCGTTTCCTCCGCCTGTTCGGCAAAGGCGGTGATGAAGGGGCGCATCTGACTCAGCCCCACACCCTGCTTCTGCAAGTCCGCTGCGGTCGCCATCAGGCCTCCGCCGCCACCCAGCGCCCCGGCCAGCGAGCTGAACAGGCCACCGCCTTGCGGTCGCTCGGGGCCTTTGGCGGCGTCGAGAAGGGCTTGCGCCCCGGGCAGCTTCTCGAGCAGGAGTGCGACGTCCTTCGGGTCGGCATGGGCTTCGATCAGCTTGAGCAGGACGCCGATCGCCCCGCGTGTCTTGCCCTCCGTCAGGCCGAATTGGGCCGCCAAGCGCGCCACCAGCTCTTCCATAATCCGCCCGCCTATCGGTTTTGCTCAGGCCCTTAGCTTTGTGTCTCTGCCCCGGCACGACAAGCCTTTGCGAGGAGAACCAAGCCGTCGCAACGCGACCCTGGGTTCCGGACTTAGCACTTGCTTGCGCCCATAGGCCCCTCTTAGGCTCGCTGCGGCGCAGCAAACGGAGGATCCATGCCGCTTTCCCCGCCCGTCGATCGTGAGCCCTTTCACCGACGCAGCTACGAATTCGGCGGCTATCGCCGCGCCGACGGCCTATGGGATATCGAAGGCCGCATGGTCGACGTGAAGAGCTATTCCTTCCCCAACGACTATCGCGGCACCATTCAGGCCGGTGAGCCGCTGCATGACATGAGCATCCGCTTGACCATCGACGAGGAGTTTCTCGTCCATGACATCGAGGTGGTCACCGATTCCGGGCCCTTCGGGGTCTGCGCGGCGGCAACCGCGAATTTCAAACAGATGATCGGCGTGACGGTCGGGCTCGGCTGGCGGCGCGCGATCCGCGAGCGGGTCGGCGGCGTGCACGGCTGCACCCATCAGGTCGAGATGCTGCAGGCGATGGCGACCGTCGCGTTCCAAACGCTCTATCCGGTGCGCGCCAAGAAGCAGAAAGAGCGCCCGGCCGATCAGCCGCCGCCATTGCTCAATAGCTGCCACGCCTTCCGCAGTGACGGCGAGATCGTCAAGAAAAGCTGGCCGGCCTTCTACACCGGCGACTAGGGCGCGTTGGCGGCCTCGCTGACCGAGGACAGCCTAAGCTGCAGCGCGTGCACGCGGCCCGCCATCTCCTCCGACAACACCGCGTAAACGGCGCGCTGCCGCTCCAGTCGGCTCATGCCTTCGAAGGCGTCGCTGGTCATATGGACACGGAAATGAGTCTCGCCTTCCGGGCGCGCGCCCACGTGGCCGGCGTGCTTGTCGGAATCGTCGACGACCTTGAGCTGGCTCGGCCGAAAGGCCTCGGTAAGCTTGCTTTCGATCTGCTCTTTCACCGTCACGCCGCGATCTCCGTAGGCTCAAGCTGTTATCCGGGGGCTCTCACGTAATGTTCACCTTGCCGTGCAACAAGCCTCCACGCCAGACCTTGCCGGGCGGCCGGCAGAGACCATAGCTTAGTCTCATGAATGAGCGAGACCCCTTCGCGAGCGCGGCGCCGTTGGAGCAGGAGCACAGCCAAGTGCGCCCCTGCGCGCATCCCGATTGCGATCAGGCCGGTCTCTACCGCGCGCCGCTGTCGCCACGGGGCGGACGCAGCTACGTCTGGCTCTGTCTCGACCACGTTCGGGAGCACAATGCGGCCTGGGACTACTTCGCCGACATGGACGAAGAGCAAATCGAGGCATCGCGGCGGGCGGACAGCACCTGGGAGCGCCCGACCTGGCGGTTGGGCAGCCTCGGCGGCTGGCAATCCACGGCGCAGTTTCATTTCGACGAGGCCTTCGGCCACTTCAGCGACGGGGCGGGCCGCACGCAAGGAAAGCAGGACGGCGCGCCACGTCCGACTCTCAGCAAGGCGCAGCGCCGGGCGCTGTCGGTGTTGGGGCTTGAGCCGGGCGCAACGCTGCAAGAGATTAAGGCCCGCTATAAATCTCTCGCCAAGAAGCTCCACCCGGACGCAAACGGCAGCGATGCCAAGGCCGAGGAACGTTTGAAACGCATCAACCAAGCCTATGCGACCCTCAAGAGCCTTGCATAGCAGACTCGCCTTTGCCACAAGCCAAAAGACGTCCATGTCATGAGAAGAATGCAAGCCCGCTTGCCTGAGACCCGCGTGCGGCAGCTCTCATCACAAGAGCTGCGGCCGCGTATGCCGTGCGGCAGTACGGCGACCGATCGATAAGGAATGAGTTGAATGACCGTTGACGTTCACATGGAGGGGCCGAGCCTTCCCGAAGGTGGCCCGGACATTAAGGTGTCCGTCCGGCAAACCTTCGGCATCGACAGTGATCTCGAGGTTCCCGCCTACTCGCAGTCGAGCGACTACGTCCCGGACCTGGACGAGTCCTATCTCTTCGACCGGGAGACCACGCTCGCCATCCTGGCCGGCTTCGCCTTCAACCGCCGCGTCATGATCCAGGGCTACCACGGCACCGGCAAGTCGACGCACATCGAGCAGGTCGCTTCGCGCCTCAACTGGCCCTGCATTCGCGTCAACCTGGACAGCCACATCAGCCGTATCGACCTGATCGGCAAGGACGCCATCGTGCTGCGCGACGGCCAGCAGGTCACCGAATTCCGCGAGGGCCTGCTGCCCTGGGCCCTGCAGCACCCGACAGCTCTGGTGTTCGACGAGTACGACGCCGGCCGGCCTGACGTGATGTTCGTCATCCAGCGAGTGCTGGAGGTCGAGGGCAAGATGACCCTCCTGGACCAGAATCGCGTCATCCGGCCCCACTCCGCCTTCCGCCTCTTCGCCACGGCGAACACCGTGGGCCTGGGCGACACCACGGGCCTCTATCACGGCACGCAGCAGATCAACCAGGGCCAGATGGACCGCTGGAACATCGTCAGCACCCTGAACTACCTGCCGCACGACGAAGAGGTGAACATCGTCCTGGCCAAGGCGCCGGAGAACGACACCGAAGAAGGCCGCAAGATGATCTCGGCCATGGTCTCCCTGGCCGACCTGACGCGCAGCGGCTTCGTCAACGGCGACATCTCCACCGTGATGAGCCCGCGGACCGTGATCACCTGGGCCGAGAACGTGCGCATCTTCCAGGATGTGGGCCTCGCCTTCCGCCTTACCTTCCTCAACAAGTGCGACGAGGTCGAGCGCCCGGTGGTGGCCGAGTACTACCAGCGCTGCTTCGGCACAGAGTTGCCCGAAAGCGGCTTCAAGGTGACGGCGAACTAACAGCGTCCGGCGAGCGCCGCGCGACCAAGCCACGAGGACAATTGTATCCTGGCTATGGATAAGGCCGAGACTCCGATCGAGCGTTTCAAGCGCGCCACGGCAGCGACGGCACGGACCATTGCCGAGCGGGAAGACCTGACGGCCAACTTCGCCGCCAGCCCGCCGGGCCTGGCCGGCAACGAGCTGCGCCTGCCCATGCCCTCGCGCAACCTGCCGCCGGATGAGGTGGCGCTCGTCAGGGGCGAGGCCGACCGCATCGCTCTGCGCCTGCGCCACCACGACGACCGGACCCACGCCAGCAACCGCCCGGGCGATAGCACCGCCGGCGAGATCTTCGACACCATCGAGCAAGCACGTTGCGAAGCCATCGGTGCTCGCAACATGACGGGCTGCGAGCTGAACCTGATAAGCGCCCTGGAGAATCGCTGCCGGGTGCGTGGCTATCACCGCATTCAGCAGCGCGATGAGATCCCGCTCGCCGAGGTTATCGGCCTGCTGGCCCGCGAAACCTTGAGCCGCCAGGGCTTGCCGCCGGCGGCCAAGCACGTGGCCGATATCTGGCGCAGCGATCTGGACCCGCAGGTGATGCAGGACCTCTCGCAGCTGGCCAAGCTGGTCGACGACCAGGAGGCCTTCGCCCACGCCGTCCGCGAGATGCTCGGGCATCTCGATCTCGATGCCAGCGTCGAGCCGGACCCGAGCCAGCAGGGCGAAGAGGAGCAGGGCGACGACAGCGCCGAGGACCAGCCCAACGACGCCCAGAGCGAAGGCGGCGAGAAAGACGCCGCCGATGCCGCCGCCATGCAGGAGGCCCAGCTCGACGAGTCCGGCGAGGGCGACGGCAGTGAGGAGCAAGGTGTCGAGGCCGAAGGCGAGCTGCGCGACGGCAGCGGCGAGGAAGAGCCGGGCAACCCCGGCCAACGCCCCGATTGGGACGCCATGCGCAACGACCGCGGCGACAGCTATCACGTCTTCACCCTGGAGCACGACGAGGTGGTCTCGGCCGAGGAGCTCTGCGACGCCGAGGAGCTGTCGCGCCTGCGCCAGATGCTGGACCAGCAGCTCGCCCACCTGCAGGGCGTGATCGGCCGCCTCGCCAACCGCCTGCAGCGGCGCCTGCTGGCGCAGCAAACCCGCGCCTGGGACTTCAATCTGGAGGAAGGGCTGCTCGATACCGCGCGCTTGGCGCGGGTTATCGTCAACCCGACCCACTCCCTCTCCTACAAGATGGAGAAGGACACGGAGTTCCGCGACACGGTCGTCACTCTGTTGATCGACAATTCCGGTTCCATGCGCGGCCGCCCGATCTCGGTCGCGGCCATGAGCGCCGATATCCTGGCCCGCACCCTGGAGCGCTGCGGCGTCAAGGTGGAGGTCTTGGGCTTCACCACCCGCATGTGGAAGGGCGGCCAGTCGCGGGAGCGCTGGATCGCCGCCGGCAAGCCGGCTAATCCCGGTCGTCTCAACGACCTGCGGCACATCATCTACAAGTCCGCCGACGCCCCCTGGCGCCGCGCGCGAAAGAACCTCGGCCTGATGCTGCGCGAAGGCATCCTGAAGGAAAACATCGACGGCGAGGCCCTGCTCTGGGCCCACAACCGCCTGCTCGGCCGCTCCGAGCAGAGGCGCATCCTGATGGTGATTTCCGATGGCGCCCCGGTCGATGACTCGACCCTTTCGGTGAACTCCGGCAACTACCTGGAGCGCCACCTGCGCGACGTCATCGAGTACATCGAGACGCGCTCGCCCATTCAACTGGTGGCCATCGGCATCGGCCACGACGTCACCCGCTATTACCGCCGCGCGGTCACCATCGTCGATGCCGAGCAGCTCGGCGGCACCATGATGGAGAAGCTGGCCGAGCTCTTCGAAGAGGACTTGCCCGGCGCAGGACGCGCAGCACCGGGTGCCCGCCGTCGGCGCCGCGCGCATGCCTGACGGGCTGCGCGGGCTTAGGACCTTCGGCGCAATCGGACTCGCTTTGGCGCTGCTCGCGGCGCCTGCGGCGGTCGCCGATGACGGCGGCCCGCTCGACCTCCGGGTCATCCAACGCAAGCTCAATCCCGAGGCCCCGCGCCAGGAGCGGATCGATTCCCTGGCCTGGCGTGGCGGCTTGGAGCTGACGTCGCCCTCCCGCAGCTTCGGCGGCCTTTCGGGCATCTACGTCGCGCCAGACGGCGAGGACATCGTGCTCCTGACCGACGAGGGCAACTGGCTGGCCGGCAAGCTGGTCTATGACGACCGCGGTTGGCTCGCCGGCTTTGAGGACGCAAAGCTCGGCCGGCTAAAGGACGAGCGCGGCAACCCGATCTCGCGGCGGGCGAACCGGCAGGATGCGGAAGCCCTGGTGCGCCGTGCCGACGGAAGCTGGGCGGTGGCCTTCGAGCAGCTGCACCGCATCCACACCTATCCATCGGGCCCATTGCCGGATGGGACCGCAGAGATCATGGACGTTCCGGGCGACTTGCCGCGCGGCTCGAACCAGGCACTCGAAGCCATGACCGAACTGCCGGACGGACGCTTGATCGCCCTGCGCGAAGGCGCCGTCTCGTTGTCCGGGCCGAATGCCGTGTACCGCGGCTACATCCGCGAGGACGACACCTGGCAACCCTTCGACTACGTCCGCCCCAAGCCGACCCAGCCGACCGATATGGCCATGGGTCCCGACGGCTTGGTCTACGTCTCCGAGCGTCACTGGTCGCCGGTCGGCGGCCTCACCATTCGCATCGCGCGCTTCGACCCGGCTCAGCTCGCCCCGGGCGCGGCGATCAAGGCGACCACCCTGGCGACCATGCGTCCGCCGCTGACCATCGACAACTTCGAGGGCATCTTCCTGCGCGAAAGCGAAAACGGCGCCCCCTTGGTCTATGTCGTTTCTGACGATAACTTCAGTGCCATCCAGCGGACGCTGCTGGTGATGTTCGAGGTCTTGAGCGAGTAAGTGAGAGGAAGAAGAGCATGGCAAAGCTGATCGGCATCGCCTTTAAGGCCAAGAGTGAAGCCCCGATGGAAACCGCGACGGCGGCACGCATCGAGGTCGAAAGCGGCCTGTCCGGCGACTACAGCGGCAAGCTCTTCAAGAAACGTCAGGTAACGGTCCTTTCGAAGGAGGCCTGGGAAGCGGCTTGCGCCGAGCTCGGTGAAAGCCTCGATTGGACCACACGGCGGGCCAACCTCTTCGTCGAGGGCCTCCCCTCCCTGGCCAACAGCAAGGGGCAGCGCCTGCGCATCGGCGGCGCTCTTCTGGAGATCACCGAAGAGACCGAGCCCTGCCACCGCATGGATGAAGCACGGCGCGGCTTGCGCGAGGCGCTGGATCGCGATTGGCGGGGCGGCGTCTGCTGTCGCGTCATCGAAAGCGGCGATGTGACGGAAGGCGACCCCGCCGAGCTGATCGCGGCCGAAGCCGCCGCTTAAGCTGCCGCGGCAACCTCTCCGGCCGCAGCCAAAACCGCATCCAGGAGACCGGGCGCCAGCGCCTCCAGTTCTGCACGGCGCAGGCTGCTGAGGTAGTAGACACCCTGTTTGCGCGTGCGGATAAGCCCAGCCTCCCGCAGGATGCGAAAGTGATGGGACACCGTTGATTTCGGCAGATCCGGCGCGACTGCGGCCGCGCAGCAAAGCTCCTCGGCCTCGGCTAGTTTTTGGACGATACCCAACCTAATGGGGTCGCCCAGCGCATGCAGCACGTCGCTCAGCGCCATCTCGTCGAGTGCCGGATGATAGAGCCGTCTCATGCCTGTGAACTTAGGCACAGTCGGCTCTAAAAACAATAGTTCGAAAGTCTTGAACTATTGTTTTTTGTCGACCACCTCTCCGTCAGTCGCACGCAAACGGAGAAAACCCATGAGCAAGAAACTGGAGAACAAGGTGGCGTTGGTCACCGGCGGCAGCCGGGGCATCGGCGCCGCCATCGCTACCCGCTTCGCCGAAGAAGGCGCCGATGTCGCCATCACCTACGCCCGCTCGGCCGACAAGGCAGAGGCCCTGGTTGCAGAGCTGCGCAGCAAGGGCGTCAAGGCGGAAGCCATTCGCGCCGACGCCAACTCAACCGAGGAGTTGGACAAGCTGATTCCCACCGTGGTCGAGCGCCTCGGTGGCCTCGATATCCTGGTCAACAACGCCGGCATCTTCGAGGTCGGTCCCATTGGAGAGGCCGAGCCGGAGACCTATGACCGCCAGTTCGATACTAACGTTGCCGCCGTCTTCCGCGTGGCGCATCAGGCGGCCCCGGTGATCCGCGAGGGTGGGCGCATTATCAACATCGGTAGCTCGGTCGCCGAGCGCCAACCCTTCCCCAACATGGCCGTCTATGGCGCGACAAAGGCCGCCGTTGCGGTCCTGGGCAAGGGCTGGGCGAGAGACCTGGGCGCCAAAGGGATCACCGTCAACACCATCCACCCGGGCCCCATCGGCACCGACCTCAACCCGGAGGATGGCGAGTTCGCCGAGCCGCTGAAGGCAACCACGGCGCTGGGTCGCTACGGCAAGCCGGAGGAGATCGCCAACGTTGCCGCCTTCCTGGCCAGCGGCGAAGCCTCTTACGTCACCGGCGCGACCATCAATGTCGACGGCGGCTACGCAATTTAGCCGAATTGGAGCACCACAAACGGAAAAAGCCCGGGCAACACCCGGGCTTGTTTCTTTTCGGCAGGCCGAAAGGGCTAGCTGGCCGCTGCCTCTTTGGCCGCTTCGGCCGCCTTGCGGATATTGCGCTTCAAGCGCACGGCTTCGACGCCGAGCTTACGATCGGGCGTCGACAGCAGGAAGGCGTCGAGGCCGCCGTTGTGCTCGATCGTGCGGATGGCCCGCGTCGAGAGCTTAAGGCGCACCATACGGCCCAGCGCATCGCTGAACATCGCCGTCTGCTGAATGTTCGGCAGAAAACGGCGGCGGGTCTTGTTGTTGGCGTGACTGACGTTGTTGCCACTCATCACGCCTTTGCCGGTGAAGGCACAGCGTCGAGCCATGGTTGCTTCCTGAAGAAAGTCCAAAAAATAGCAATCGGGCGCCTTGGGCGCCCGGCAGAGCGTGGGATATACGGGCAAGCAGGGCGCGGGTCAAGTCACGCAGGCCGATAAATCGCGCTGGAAATCACTCTTAGCCCGATGAGCCGATACCGAAAGCCTGCAGCAAGCGCCGGGCCGCCGCCGAGGGCGTCACATCCCCCTCGCGGACCGCGGATTCCATGCCGGCAATCTCCTCGGCGACAGTGGGGTGATGGTGCAGGGCGCTGAGCAGGCTCTCCTCGATCTCACGCCAAAGCCAGGCGCTGGCCTGGTTTCGCCGCTTTTCTTCCCATAACCCGCTGTCTTGCTGCAGCGCGCGGTATTGCCCGATGCGGGCCCAAACCTCCTCCAGCCCCCGGCTCTCCAGGGCGGAACAGAGCAGGACGGGAACCTGCCAGTCGTGAGTCACCGGCCGCAGCATCCTCAGCGCGCTTTGATACTCGGCGGCAGCGCGGCGCGCGGCCTCGACCAGCGCGCCGTCCGCCTTGTTGACCACGACCAGATCGGCCAGCTCGACGATGCCCCGTTTGATGCCCTGCAGTTCGTCGCCGCCGCTCGGCAGCAGTAAGAGCAGGAAGAGATCGACCAGGTCGGCCACCGCCGTCTCCGACTGGCCGACGCCGACCGTCTCGACGATCACCACGTCATAGCCCGCCGCCTCGCAGAGCAGCATCGCTTCCCGCGTGCGCCGCGCGACCCCGCCCAGGCTCTCGCCCGCCGGGGAGGGACGGATGAAAGCCTCATCGCGCCGGGTCAGCTCTTCCATGCGGGTCTTGTCGCCCAAGATCGAGCCGCCGCTGCGCCGCGAGGAGGGGTCGACCGCCAGGACGGCGACCTTTAAGCCGGCCTCGATGAGGAAGAGCCCGAAGGACTCGATGAAGGTCGACTTGCCGACGCCGGGCACGCCGGAGATGCCCAGGCGCACCGCACCGCCGGTTTGCGGCAGGACGGTGCTCAGCAGCGCTTCCGCCTCCAAGCGATGATCGTGGCGGCTCGACTCGACCAGGGTGATCGCCCGAGCGAGCGCCCGGCGCTGGCCGGCCATGAGGTCGCGCGCAAGATCCTGACTCATGGAGCTAACCACTGCCAGCGCACCGGCGCTTCGGCAAGCCGAGTTGCTCACGCCGCCGCGCTGTGCGGCAGGGGCGCTATGCGCCCGTCGACCAGGTGGATACGGCGGTCGGCGCCGCTCGCGAAGTCCTCGTCGTGGGTGACGGCGATGACCGTGCGCCCCTCCTCCCGGGCGATGCGCAGGAAGGCCTCGAAGACGATCTCGCTGTTGCGGCTATCGAGATTGCCGGTGGGCTCGTCCGCCAGCACCAGCGGCGGGTCATTGGCCAGCGCCCGAGCGATGGCCACCCTTTGCCGCATGCCGCCGGAGAGCTGGCCCGGTCGCTTGCGCAGGGCCTCGCCGAGCCCGAAGGTCTCCAGAAGTGCCTTCGCCCGCCTGCGGCACTCCCCTTCCCCGTAACGCCCCAATCGCTGCATCGGCAGCATGACGTTGCGTAGCGAGGTGAACTCCGGCAGCAGGAAGTGGAACTGAAAGACGAAGCCGATGGACTGCAAGCGGCGCGCGGCGCGCTCCGGCTCGCTCAAGCCGCCGGTCGGGGTGCCCTCGAGCCAAAGCTCGCCGCGGGTCGGAAGATCCAGCAGACCGAGCAGGTAGAGCAGCGAGGACTTGCCGGACCCGGAGGGGCCGGTGATGACCAGAAACTCGCCCGGCTCGACCGACATGGTGATGTCCTCGACGAGGGTCACCGGCACGGTCCCGGGCAGGACGCGCGTCAAACCCTCCGTCTTGATCAGAGGTCCCGCCATATCCCTGGTCGCGCCGGCGTCGCTCATGCGGCCCCCCGAATGATGTCGACCGGGTGCAGCTTCGCCGCCTTGCGCGCCGGCAGGTAGGCCGCCAGTGAGGCCGAGAGGATGGAGAAGATCGAGCCCAGGGCGTAATGCAGGACGGAGTGGTCGAGCGGGAAGCGCTCGATATCGCCCTCCACCTCGAAGGTGATGGTGGCCAGGAGGTTGACCAAGCCCCACCCGACAGCCCAGCCGATCAGCGCCCCGACGATGCCGACGATCATGCCCTCGACCAGGAAGAGGATCTCCACGTCGCGCCGGCTGAAGCCCATCGCCTTGAGGATGGCGATGTCGCGCTGCTTCTCCATCACCACGGTGGAGATGACGTTGAAGATGCCGAAGCTGGCGACCACCAGGATGGCGCCGACGATGGCGTAGAGGATGGCATTGCGGATCACCAGGAGGCTGAGGATGGTCTGGTTTTCCTCCTGCCAGGCCTCGGCCTTGTAGGCGATGCGCGCCTCGATGCGGCGGGAGTAGTCCGGCGCGGCCTCGTAGTCGGCAAGCCTGAGGCG
Source organism: Rhodospirillales bacterium (assembly GCA_965247175.1). Lineage (GTDB taxonomy): Bacteria > Pseudomonadota > Alphaproteobacteria > Kiloniellales > DSM-21159 > JANQMX01. The sequence continues at coordinate 4,128,985 of OZ252006.1, read as the reverse complement.
CACCTGGTTGGCTGTGTTGGGCTTGTCGAGCAGAACCTGAGCCTTGCGGATCTCGACATAGGCGGGGCCCGCCGCCGCCCCGGCCATGGGGCTGGAGCTGCCTTTGTAGAGCCCGACGATCTTCATGCTGCGCACCTGCCCGGCGGTGGTGACGACCGAGAGGCGGTCCCCGTAGGCGAGACCCAAGCGGTTGGCCGTGCTGCGGCTGATGATCAGGCCGTCGGCCGAAGCATCGAGCTCCTCCAGCGAGCCCTGGATGAGATCGTCTTCCAGATTGGTGACCAGCCCTTCGCGCTCCGGGTCGATGCCGATCAGGCTGGTGCCGTACTCCTTGGCGCCATAGCGCAGGATGATGCTGCCGACCAGAGCCGGCGCCACGGTCTCGACACCGTCGAGCCGCTCGACCGTGCGCATGATCGACTGGTAGTCGCGCAGACCTCGCACCTCGTCGCGCGGCTTGAGCCCGTGCATGGCCACCAAGGCCTCCTCACCGAGCAAGCGCTCGGCGGGCTGTATCGTCGGATTGCGGAACTCATCCTTGATGGTGATGTGCGGCATGGAGTCGACCAGCTCCTGGACGAAGTCGTCCTGGCTGCCCTGCATGAGCGCCGCCACCGCGATGTAGAAACCGACACCCAGGGCAACGCCGCCGACCGACACCAGCGTCTGGCGCAAGCGCTGCCGCAAATGTCCGAGGCTGATTTCCAGCAATAGCTCCATGCTGTACGGACCGTCGGGTTTCAACTCATAGCATCACGCGTACGTACGCTCATTCCATCGACCAAACGCGGCGAAGGATTGAGGACGAGCTGGTCGCCGGGCTCGATGCCCGACAGCACTTCCGCCCAGTCGTCCTTGATCACGCCGACACGGACGGGCTGGCGCGACACCACGCCATCCTGCACAATCCAAAGACTTTGGCCGTCTAAAGCATCGACCGGCACCAGAATCGACTGATCGCTTTCACGGACGATCACGTTGATCTCCGCCGTCATGCCGGTCATCAGCGGCGTATCCTTGGGCAGGGAGATACGTACGCGATAAGTACGCGCGATGGGATCGCCCTGAAGGGTCAACTCCGCGACGACACCCTCAAGCACCTCGCCGGGATAGGCATCGGCGCTGACCAGCACGCTCTGGCCGAGCTCGACCTTGGGAATGTCCTCCTCGTCGATCTCGGCCTCGATGCGCAAGGGTACCAGCTTTCCGAGATAGAACAGCCGCTCTCCTGTGACCGCCAGCTCGCCGACCTCTGCGTCACGCCGCAGGACCCGGCCGTCGATGGGCGCCTTGATGCTGTGCTCATCGAGCTGCGCCCGGGCCACCTCCAAGGCGGCGGCGGCGACGCGGGATGCGTTCACCGCCTGATCGCGCAGCTCGGTGCTGGTGAAGCCCCGGTCGTGCAGCTTGAGTGCGCGCTCCTCCTCGCTGCGCCTCAGCTCCAGGCGCGCTTCGAGCTCTTGGACCTTGGCCTCGATTTCCCTGCGGTCGAGCGTGGCCAGAACGTCGCCACGCGCCACCTCATCCCCCTCTTCGACCATCACCTCGGTGATGCGCTGGGTCACCGTGCTGGCGATCTCCGCATGGCGCACCGGCTCGACGTCGCCCGTGGCGTAGACGACCTCGATAACCGGGCCGACCTCGGCCTCGACGACCAGCACCAAGGGACCGCTGGCGCGCGACCAGAGGAAATAGGCTGCGCCGCCCGCGATCACGAGAAAGACCAGAATGTAGAGCGCCCGTCTCACCGCACCTCCCGCGCCTCTGGCTTAGCCCACGCGGATTGTAAGGGAAAGCGTAGAGGCTAAGTGCGCCACTCGGCCAGGACCGCGTCGATGTCGGCCCGGCCGGTCGGAAAATCCTCGACCACGCTGACGTCAGCGCCGGCTTCGAGCAAGGCGCGGACAACACCGGGATAGTCGCCGTGCCGCACGTCCTCCGGCAGGCCCCAGGTGGTCATGCCACCCTGGGGGTCGTGGCAGTTGAAGGCGGCGAAAACCGCCGTGTCGAGAGGCGTGCCGCCGAAGTCGTTTGCCAGCTCCAGATCCGCGCCACCCGCTGCCAGCGCTTGCACCGTTTCCACATGGCCGCGCCAGCAGGCCATGTGGAGGGCTGAGCCGAACTCGCCGCGCGCGTCGGGCGGAAAGCCGAGGTCGAGCATCAGGGTGACCGCCTTGCGCCGGCCTTCAAAGGCGGCGGCTGCAAGATGGCCGGCATGATTGGTCGAGGCCTGCGCCAGAAGATCCGGCTGCTGCTCGATCAGATAGCCGGCGACGGAGCGATCGCCGCGGGCGCAAGCGCCGAGAAAGACGTCCAGGGCGCTTGCCTCCTCGGCAGACGCCCCCGCCTGCAGCAAGCGCCCTGTCAGAAACGTCCGGCCCATACGCATTGCGAGCGCGTAAGGCGTCACGCCCTCGGCATCCTGCAGATCCGTCCGCCCTCCGGCCGCGAGCAAGAGATCGAGAACGGTAAGAGAGCGATCGTTCCGCACCGCCTTATGGACGCGCGTGTCCCTGGTGCCGAACGGCGTCACGAAGTTGGGATCGGCGCCGGCCTCCAGGAACAGGGCCGTGCCTTCCGGATCCTCGAAGTCCAATTTGCGGCCGAGGCAATAGGACAGCTTGTCCCGCGAAACGCCTGCCGCCAGGAGCAGCTTGAGGCAGCGGTTATCCGGCAGCTCGGCTGCGTGATAGATGGTCTCGGCGCCGATCTCCTCGGTGCCGTCGTTCGGGTCGGCGCCGGCGGAGAGCAGCAGCGCCGTGAGTTCGGCGTTGGCGTTGATTCCGGCCGCACCGTAGAGCGCGGTCTCAGGATGCGCGGCCGAGCCCTCCGGCTTGCGAACATTGACACCTGCGCCGCGCCCGATCAGCGCCTCGGCGATCCGGCAGGCGGCCGCGGCCGCCTCAGCCCGCCGTTGCAGCCGGGAAAAGCAGAGGTACAGCAAGGGCGGCCAGTCGAAAGGCGCAAGAGCCTGGTTGACGTCCGGCGCGGCGGCGATCAGCGGCAAAGCGTCGTCGGCCCGGCAAAGCGCGCAAGCGACTGCAAGATCCTTGGTCGGCAGATCCCCCAAACCGTTGGCCAGTTTATCGACCTCAGCCAAGCGCCCCGACATGGCGGCGCGCAAAAGGCGCTCCCGCTCGTCCATAGCCCCCTTCCCTTTGTCACCACGACACCCCTACTGCGCCGGCACCAAGCCGTCGTCCGCGGATTCCTGCTGGCGTCGCCACATGGCGGCATAGTGGCCGTCGTCCGCCAGGAGATCCTGGTGCCGCCCGCGCTCGACGATGCGGCCGGCATCCAACACCAGAATCTCGTCAGCGTCCACGATGGTAGAGAGGCGGTGGGCAATCACCAAGGTTGTACGCCCCTTGGAGACCTCGCGTAGGTTGGCTTGGATCTCCCGCTCGGTCTTGGTGTCGAGCGCCGAGGTCGCCTCGTCGAACAGCAGGATGGCCGGCCGCTTGAGCACGGTGCGGGCAATGGCGACCCGCTGCTTTTCGCCGCCCGAGAGCTTCAGTCCGCGTTCGCCGACGATGGTCTCGTACCCGTCCGGCAGGGCGGCGATAAAGCGATCGATATGGGCAAGCCGGGCCGCTTCTTCGATTTCCTCAAGGCTCGCATCGGGGCGGCCATAAGCGATGTTGTAGGCGATCGTGTCGTTGAACAGCACCGTGTCCTGCGGAACGATGCCGATGGCCGCACGCAGCGAGTCCTGCGTGACGTCCCGGATATCCTGCCCGTCGATGGTAATCCGCCCGTCACTGACCTCGTAGAATCGGAACAGCAGGCGAGAGAGGGTGGACTTTCCGGCGCCGCTCGCCCCGACGGCGGCCACGGTATGACCAGCCGGGATGGAAAAACTCACGCCCTTCAGGATGGGCCGGCGCGGATCGTAACCGAAGGAAACGTTCTCGAAGCGGATTGCCGCGCCCGACACGGCCAAGGGCGGCGCGCCCGGCTTGTCTTGCACTTCCGCATTGAAGAGCAGCAGCTGAAACATGGTCTCCATGTCGGTCAGCGACTGCTTCACCTCGCGGTAAACGAAGCCGAAGAAGTTCAGCGGCTGCGCCATCTGAATCATGTAGGCGTTCACGGCGACGAAGTCGCCGATGGTCATGCTGCCGGAGACCACCCGGTGAGCGGCCAACAGCATCAGAGACGTGACGCCCAAGGCAATGATCACGGCCTGGCCGATGTTGAGGATGGCAAGGCTGCTCTTGGAGCGGGTCGCCGCGCCCTCGTAGCGCTGCAAGCCGATGTCGTAGCGCCCGGCCTCGTGACGCTCGTTGCCGAAGTACTTGACCGTCTCGTAGTTGAGCAGGCTGTCGATCGCCTTGGAGTTGGCGGCCGTATCCGTGTCGTTCATGCGGCGCCTGAGGTGCAGGCGCCATTCGGTCACGCGGTAGGTGTAGGCAATATAGAGAGCCACCGTCACGAAGGTGATCGCGGCCACCTCGAAACCGAAGAACCACCAGAGAATGCCGCAAGACAGAGCCAGCTCGACGAAGGTCGGCAGGATCGAAAAGAGCGTGTAGCTCAGCAGCGTGTCGATGGCCTTGGTGCCGCGCTCGATGACCCTGGAGAGGCCGCCCGTCTGCCGCTCGAGATGGAAGCGCAGAGACAGGGCGTGGAGATGCTCAAAGGTGCGCAGTGCCACGCGGCGGATAGCCCGCTGGCCGACCTTGGCGAAAATGGCGTCGCGCAATTCCTGGAAGCTGAGCGAGAGCACCCGGGCGACGCCGTAGGCGATAATGATGGTGGCCGGCACCGCGACCAGGGCAACCTCGGGATTCTCCGCGGCGGTAAGGGCATCGACCGCCTCTTTGTAGAGCAGCGGTATGACCACGACGAAGCCCTTGGCGGCGACCAGGCAGATCATGGCCAGGACGACGCGCAGGCGCAGCTCAGGCTCCCCGGCCGGCCAGAGATAAGGCAGCAGGTCCCTCAGCGTATCCCGATGGCTCCGCCCCGGGTCCGCCTGCGGCAAGGAAAGTTTGTCGGTACCCAGCGCGCGCACGCCCCGTTCGTCCTCTGCTCGCTGCTGAAACTCTCACTCAAAACTGGAGCAGGAAGATTTCAGGTCCAGCGCCTGGGCTCAACCTGTCTTTTATCGGGGCAGGTTGGCGGTTACTGCGGCTCGCTGATCGAGCGGCTGAGCAGGTAGTAGAGCTTTCCCACATCGGCCGTCATGAAGGTCGAACTCAGCACGTGCTCCGGGTCGCAGTTGGCGGCCTGGCTCAAGAGGCTCTCGAACTGGTTGATGTAGCGCGTCACCTGATTGCGGAAGCGCTCGTCGTGCTCATAGCGCTTTGAAATCTCGCTGATCTTGAAGCCGTTCTCACGCGGCCGGCTGAGCCAGCGGGCGAAGACCGAGCGGTCGCCCTTGCGGTACTGCTTCCACAGCTCCTCAGGCAGTTCCACGTCCAGCATCTTGTTGAGATCGATGGCCGTGGAATTCAGGTCCTCGATCATCACCGTGGCCGTGCGCAGGAAGAGATCGCGCCGGGACTCCAGATCGCTGTTGCGCAGCGACACCGCCTGCTTGCTGGCCTCGTCCGAAGCCTGCCGCAGGGCATCGGTCTGGGCGATGAACTGTGTGCCCACTTGCGACAGGGAGTCGGCGATGGAGTCCACCGTCTCCCGGAACGTGCCGGACTGCGCCGCCAGCACCTTATCGAGGTCGCGCGACTTGCCGAGCACGGCATCGATCACCTGGTTCATCTGGATCGAGCGATGCTCCAGCATCTCGCCCATGTCCTTCAGGCGGTGGAGCGACTTGTCCGAGGCCTCCAAAAGAGAGCCGACCTGATCGACGACCCGCTCGCGGAACTCTTCGCCGCTCAGCCGGGCGTGCTCTGAGGCCTGTTGCAGGCTCTGGGTCTGTTCGTTGGCGACGGCCTGGGATTCGTTGGCCAGCCGCTGCAGGTCGCGGGTCAGCCCGGCAGCCCGTTCGACCTCCTCACGCACCGCGGTGCGCAGGGCGCTGGAGGCCTTTTGCGCAGCCGCGCTCGCCTCCAGGAGAGCGCTGTTGTGGGTCTCGAAGGAAGCCGCGAAGTCCTTGTTCCGCTCGCCCGCCTGACGCGCGCTTTCCGAGATCTGCGCCGAGAGCTCGACCAGCTTCTCGCCCAGGGTTTCGATCTGCTTGCCGGCCGTATCCGCGGCCTTGTTGAGCTCGCCCGCCTGGGTCTTGAAGACGTCGCCGGCCTTGGCCGCGCGCTCGACGGCGCGTTCCGAGGCGGCCGTCAGCGCCTGAACGTGCGGGCGCACGCGCTCGCCCGCCTCGTGCAGCTTGCGGCTCGCATGGTTGGCCAGCTCGCTGTAGCTCTCGACCGCCGCCTGGCCCATGGCGGTGAGCTCCTGGTTGGCCTTGTCGACGGCGTCGCGCATGCGCGCCGTTGCTTCGTCAGTGGACTGCCCGAGCAGCAAGGCCTTCTCCTCGAACTCCGTGCCCAGCTCCTTGGCTCTGCCTTGCGAGAAATCGAAGGCGCTACGCACCTCCTGCGCCGCCGACTGCAGGCTGCTGTTGACCGCATTGGCCTTGTCGCCAATCTCACTGGTCAGCTTCTCCACGTCCTCGCGCTGACCGGCCACTGTGGCCTTGAGATAGTCGGCCTGGTTGACCGTCAGCTCGAAGGCCGAGGTGAGCTGGCCAAGCTGCTCCTGCACGTCCTGGGTAAAGCGCTTCGACTCCTTGGTCAGGTTGGAGGCGGCGACGAAAACCGCCTTGGCGTCACCCTCCAGCTCGTTGCGCAGCGACTTGGCCGCTTCCTTCACCCGCTCGGTCGAGAGAATGATCTCGCCGCCGTAGCGGTTGAGCAGCTTGCCGGCCTCCGAGGTCTCGGTCATCGCCCGCTCGGCCGCTTCTGAGAACTTGCCGATCGGTCCGCTCAGGGTGCTGGAGATCTCCTCGGCGGCATCGCGCGCCTTCTGCGCCGCCTGCTCCAGGGCATCGACCTGCTCTTCGGTAGCGCTGCGGGTCGCCGCGAGCTGCTCCCGGACCAGGTCATGGGCCTCGGTGATCTCGTCCTTCTGCTCCTTCAGGGCGCTGCCCAGGCTCACCGCCTGCTCGGCCGCCTGGCTGCTCAGCCCCACCAACTCCTTCGACTGGGACTCGAAGCCCCGCCGCGCTGTATCGAGCTGCTCGACCAGCTCATCGCTGGTCTGGCGCAGGTAGAAGGCCTGCTGCCGCAGGGAATTGGTGATCGCCTGCACCTTCTCTACCGCCGCGTCCGGCGGATAGGTCAGCTCATCGAGCCGGGCGAGCAGCTCCTCGACCGACTCGCTGACGCTGCTGGTCTGAGAGATGAAAAAGGCGACGCACCAAACGAAGACGATCGGCACGAAGAGACCGGCCATCACGGCACCGGCCTCAAAGACCTGAAGCTGGCCGAGATTGGCGAAGCCGAAACTGCGGTCAATGAACAGCAGCGCAGCGGCAAGATAGGCTACGCTGATCGCGGAGGCGACCAGAGTCGCGTTCCGCTGCATGCGCCTGGGGCTGCGCATACACACCTCCGAACGGTTGCTCCGTCAGGCGGCGGCCCGGCGTTGCTGCAGCAGGCCGAGGATCTCATGCGCGGCATGGGGAATGTTCGTTCCCGGCCCGTAGATCGCCGAAACGCCGCTCTTGAGGAGCTGATCATAGTCTTGCGGTGGGATCACGCCACCACAAACGACAACGATATCGCCCGCCCCGTTCTTTTTTAGTTCCTCGAGCATCGCCGGGACCAAAGTCTTGTGCCCGGCGGCCTGGGAGGACACGCCGATGATGTGGACGTCGTTCTCGATCGCCTGGCGCGCCGCTTCCTCTGGCGTCTGGAACAGCGGGCCGAGATCGACGTCGAAGCCGATGTCGGCGAAGGCCGTGGCGATCACCTTGGCGCCGCGGTCGTGTCCGTCCTGGCCGAGCTTGACCACCAGCATGCGGGGGCGCCGGCCCTCCTGCTCGGCAAAAACCTCGACCTCGCGGCGGATGCGCTCGAAGCCCTCGTCGCCCTCGTAGGCACCGCCGTAGACGCCGGAGATCGAGCGGATGACCGCCCGGTGGCGGGTGTAGACCCGCTCCAAGGCATCGGAGATCTCGCCCACGGTGGCGCGGGCGCGGGCCGCGTCTATGGAGAGCGCCAGCAGGTTGCCGCTGTTCTCGCGCGCCGCTTCGCTCAAGGCATCGAGCGTCGCGCTACAGGCGGCCTCGTCGCGATTGGCACGGATTGTGTTGATGCGCTCGACCTGCTTGCGGCGCACCTCACTGTTGTCGATGTCCAGGATTTCCATCTCGGACTCTTCATCGGCACGGTACTTGTTGACGCCGACGATGACCTCCTGACCGCGGTCGATGCGGGCCTGCTTGAGCGCGGCCGACTCCTCGATACGCAGCTTGGGCATGCCGCTTTCCACCGCCTTGGTCATGCCGCCCAAGCCCTCGACCTCGTCGATCAGGGCGCGGGCATGGGTCACCAGGCTGTGGGTCAGGCTCTCCACGTAGTAACTGCCGCCCAGCGGGTCGACGACCTTGGTGATGCCGGTCTCCTCCTGCAGCACCAGCTGGGTGTTGCGGGCGATGCGGGCGGAGAAGGGCGTCGGCAGCGCCACCGCCTCATCCAGCGCGTTGGTGTGCAGCGACTGGGTGCCGCCGAGCACGGCGGCCATGGCCTCGACTGTGGTGCGGATGACGTTGTTGTAGGGGTCCTGCTCTGTCAGCGAGACACCGGAGGTCTGGCAGTGGGTGCGCAGCATCAGCGAGCGCGCATCCTTGGGCGCGAAGTGCTGCTGCATCAGCTCGGACCAGAGCGCGCGCGCGGCGCGCAGCTTGGCCACCTCCATGAAGAAGTTCATGCCGATGGCGAAGAAGAAGGAGAGGCGCGGCGCAAACTTGTCGACGTCCAGACCCTTGGACTTGGCCGCGCGCACGTACTCCATGCCGTCCGCCAGGGTGAAGGCGAGCTCCTGCACCGCCGTCGCCCCGGCTTCCTGCATGTGATAGCCGGAGATCGAGATCGAGTTGAAGCGCGGCATGTGATGCGCCGTGTGCTCGATGATGTCGGCGATGATCCGCATCGAAGGCTCGGGCGGATAGATGTAGGTGTTGCGGACCATGAACTCCTTGAGGATGTCGTTCTGAATGGTCCCGGTGAGCTTAGCCTGGGAAACGCCCTGCTCTTCGGCGGCGACGACGTAGTTGGCCAGCACCGGCAGGACGGCGCCGTTCATGGTCATGGAGACCGACATCTCGTCAAGCGGAATGCCGTCGAAGAGGATCTTCATGTCCTCGACCGAGTCGATGGCCACGCCGGCCTTGCCGACATCGCCGACGACGCGTGGATGGTCGGAATCGTAGCCGCGGTGGGTGGCGAGATCGAAAGCGACCGAAAGGCCCTTCTGTCCTGCCGCCAGGTTGGCGCGGTAGAAGGCGTTGGACTCTTCGGCAGTCGAGAAGCCGGCGTACTGCCGGATGGTCCAGGGCCGGCCGGCGTACATGGTCGCACGGGGGCCGCGGGTGAAGGGCGCGAAACCCGGCAAGCCCGGGTCGGCGGCGATCGCGTCCAAGTCCTCAGCAGTGTAGAGCGGCTTGACCGCAATGCCTTCGGGCGTCTGCCACGTCAGTCCGTCGAGCGGCTTGCCTTTCAGCTCACCCTCGGCGGCGGCCTGCCAGTCCTCACGTGTCTTCTTGTCGAAGTCCGCCATGATGCGCGCTCCAAAGCCCCATTGCTGCGCTGCATCTAATCATTTGCCGGCGGGACTGTCCAACCACGCCGCCGGAACGGGGACCTTAGTGGAAGGCGGGCGCGCCTTAGCCGCGGTTGTGCGTCTGCCGGTACATCTCGGCGATCATGCGACTCGCCGTCTTCTCGAACAGGCAGGGAATGATGGCGTGGACGGCAGCGGCCAGCCCGGCGCCGAGCAGCCGGAAGGAGAAGCGCGAGGCAAAGCGAAAATGCTCGCTGTAGGTCTCGCCCACAGAGGCCGGATGCGCGGTAAAAGCCCTGGAAATCATCTCGGTCATCGACACGTCCTCCCGTCACCAAACAAGAGGACGCTAGCATAAGATTCTCGGAAAAATTTCCCCATTTTCCTGCGATATCCGCTAGCATGAGGAACATTGTTCTCAATTTTTGTAGATACAGAGAATGACGTTCGATTCGATCGACCGCCGTATTCTGGCCACGCTGCAGCGGGATGCGGAGATATCCCTCAATGAGCTGGCCGAGCGGGTCGGGCTCTCGAAGACACCCTGCTGGCGGCGCATCCAGCGCCTGGAGCAGGAGGGCTACATCGAGCGCCGGGTCGCCCTGCTCAATGCCGAGAAGCTCAATGTCGGGCTTACGGCCTTCATTGCCGTGCGCACCGATCAGCACAGCCAAGACTGGCTGCAGACCTTCCAGAAAGCCGTACAGGACATCCCCGAGATCCTCGGCGTTTACCGCACCACGGGCGACATCGACTACCTGCTGCATGCCGTGGTTCCGGACATGAAGGCCTACGACGCGCTCTATCAACGGCTGATCGCCCGTGTGCCGCTCTCGGATGTTTCCTCCTTCTTCGTGATGGAGGACGTGAAGCACACCACCGAGCTGCCGCTCGACTACCTCTAAACCACTGTGGCTGGCTGTGTGACGCGCTTCACGAGCGCGCTATTCCGTGACTGGCGCTCGGGCCACGGCCACCCATCTGAATGTCATCTCAGGAGGGTGCAGCTATGCGTAGAACGTTCCTTGGCCTTGTCGTCCTTGCCGCCGCCATCCCGCTGACGGCTGAGGCCTCATCCACCCGCAACGACACCTTGCGCGCCACGATCGAGCAGTCCGGGAACCGCTGCGACCGGGTGGCACACGCGCAAAAGGACATTCTTCGTTCCGGGGATGACTGGACGCTCTGGTACGTCAGCTGCGACGAGCGGCGCTACCAGGTGCTCTATGACGGTGACAGCGCGCCCGAGGTTCGACCCTTGCTGCGGCAGCGTCGCCCTTCGCGCTAAACGAGAGCTACCACTTGAAGAGCGGCAGGGCGACCGTCGGTGTCTGGCCGACGATGTCCATGCAGGCATCGAGCGTTTCCGCCGAGGGCAGAGCGCCGTCGTTGAGCTGCAGCTCCTGGGCGTGAATGCCGCCCAGCACCCAGATGGAGGCCAGCCCGGCTGACGCCGCGCCCGCGATGTCCGTGCGTAGGGAGTCGCCGACAGCCGCGATGCGGTCGCGCGCCACGCCGTTCAGGGCGCTGAGGCACTCGTCATAGACGTCCGGGTGGGGCTTGCCGTGGTAGCGCACCTCACCCCCCATCTCTTCATAGCGCTGCGCCAAGCGGCCGGCGCAGATCTCCCGCTTGCCGCCGCGCACCACCACCAGATCGGGGTTGGCGCAGACCATGGGCAGCCCATTGGCGTGTCCAGCCTCAAGCTCGTGGGCGTAGGTCTCGACCGTGTCCTCCGCCATGTGCGCCCCGGTGTTGAGCAAGAAGTCCGCCTCGGCCGGGGTCTCGACGAAGATGTAGTCCAAGCCTGCGCGCATACCGCGGTCGCGATCGGGGCCAAGATGGAAGCAGCGGTTGCCCAGCGCGGCGTACCAGGGATCCTGACGATGCTTGAGATGGCGCCAGGCAACCTCGCCGGATGAGAGCACCAGGTCGTAGAGCCCTGGGGCGATGCCGAGCTCATTCATCTTGGCTTCGACCTCGGTCGCCCGGCGCGGCGCGTTGGACAGGATGGCGATCGCTTTGCCGTCCTGACGCAGCCGGGTCAGGCAGTCGACCGCATGAGGAAAGGCCGTGACGCCGTCGTGCAGCACGCCCCAGAGGTCGACGATGAAGCCGTCATAGTCGGGGGCCAGGTCCGCGAAGGAAGTGGTCAGTTTCATGGGCACGCTGTCGCTTGGAGAAAGACGGCCTGGATATAGCGGCGCGCGCCGGGGAGACCAATCCCCGAAAGGCTAGGGTCTGCTGAGACCGCCGGTCAGAGCTGCCAGATCGAAGGTGGCAACCAGCGGCGCGTGATAGGACTCCGGGCTGTGGCTCACCGTCGCGTAGTCCACCAACTCATCGCCGAGCCACTCGTTGTGCACCTCGATGGAGCGATAGGTCGCCATGAGGCTCTTCGAGACCAGCAGGTGATCGAGAGTCAGGGGCTGCCCGCGATGCAGCACGGTGAAGCCTTGCGCGCGAGGCAGGCTGCGGCCCAGCGGCACCAGGGACCGCGCTGCGAGAATCCCCGCCCCTGTATCTTCCAGGTCGCCACGGATGATGCGCAGCGGCGTTTCCCGATCCTCCGCGTTGAAGTCACCGCAGACGGCGATGAGCGCAGTTGGATCGTCATCGAAGAGCGCCTCGACCAGTAGCCGCACCTCCAAGGCCTGGCCGCAACGCTTCATGGCGGCGAGATAGAAGCCTTCGGCCCAGGCGGCGACGCTCTTCCAGGCGAAAGGCCCGCTCTTCTGCCCGGGAATGTGGGCGGCCAGCGGCGCGCGCAGATGCAGGTTGATCACGTGCAGCCGGGCGCCGCCGGGCAAGGCCACCTCCACATGCTGCAGTGGGCGATCCCACTGCACGGCCTCGGCCTCTTCGTTCGGCGGCTCCGCCGTCAGCAGGCGATGCATCGGCGGCGACACCTTCTCGTGCCGGATCTGCCGCGCGGCGGCGATGGGCCAGCGGCTGAGAAACACCAGGTTGTGCTTGTCGGCTGGGCCGTTGCCGTTCAGCCCCATGGTCGTGGCCCGGTGGAAGTCCCGGTAAGGCGTGTCTTCCAAAAGTCTATCGAGGGCGCGCAGGCTGCGCGGGCCCTTGCCGTCCTTCTGGCCGTTGACCTCCTGCAGGGCCAGGAGATCGGCATCGAGCCTGAGAAGTTGCGGCCGAAGCACGGCCAGCCGCTCCTCCAAGGCGGGCTCGCCGCCGGGGGCGTCGTCGAGGTTCTCCAGATTGAAGCTGGCCAGGCGCATGGCGGGGCAGACATCTCCTTTGCCCCAGTAAGGTAATGTCTAGGAGGGCCCAGCGCTATTGGCGGCGAGTCCTGCGACCAGCCGCGCCGGCAGGCCGGGGCCCTTGTAGACGAGTCCCGTGTAGAGCTGCACCAGGGTGGCGCCGGCCGCCTGCTTGGCCTCGACGTCTTGGGTGCTGGAGACGCCGCCGGTGCCGATCAGCAGAATCTTGCCTTCGGTCAGCCGGTGCATTTCGGCCAGCAGCGCGGTGGAGGGACGCCGAAGCGGCCGGCCGCTCAGGCCGCCGGTTTCACCCTGTTGCGAGCTAGTGAGATCCGGTGGACGGGCGACGGTGGTGTTGCTGACGATCAGGCCGTCGAGCGCCTCGTCCAGGGCCGCAACGGCGATCTCTTCTTTGTCCGCCTGCTTCAGGTCCGGAGCGATCTTGACGACCAAGGGAACGGGGTTCGCGCTCATGGCATCGCGGGTCGCTTCGATGATCCGCTCCAGCTCGAAGTGGCTCTGCAGAGCGCGCAGCTCCGGCGTATTGGGCGATGAGACGTTGATGACGAGATAGTCGGCGTAGGGCGCCAGGCGCTTCGCACCGATGGCATAGTCGGGCGCGGCCTCGGGGCTGTCCTTGTTCTTGCCCAGGTTGACCCCGAGCAGGCCCGGAGCCGTTCCCTTCTCGCGAAAGGCGGCCAGGCGCCGTTCGACCGCGTCCACCCCCTCGTTGTTGAAGCCGAGGCGGTTGATCACGCCGCGGTCCTCGACCAGACGAAAAACCCGAGGCTGCGGATTGCCGGGCTGCGGGCGCGGCGTCACCGAGCCGATCTCGACCAGGCCGAAGCCGAGGCGGAACAGCGCCTCGATTGCCTCGGCGTTCTTGTCGAAGCCGGCGGCGAGGCCGATGGGGTTGGGCGCCGTCTTGCCCCAGACCGTGACCGGAGCCCCTTTGTGTCCGCCACCACCCGGCACCAGGCCGTTGCGCAGTGCCCAGATCGTCAGCCGATGGGCGCGCTCGGCATCCAAGGTAAAGAGCAGCGGACGCAGCAGGCGATAGAGACTCACTTGGAGTAATCCGGGAAAACGTGGTGCCCATCGTCGCCAAGCGGCAGGTCGCGGGCCCAGACCACGGCGTCGGCCAGGAGCGGCCCATAGAGGTGCGGGAAGAGCGCCCCGCCCCGCGAGGGCTCCCACTTGAGGGCATCGCCAAGGCGTTCGGGGTCCACGGCCAAGAGCAGTAGGCCGGTCTGCCCAGCGCGGTGTTTGGCGACCGAGGTCTCGAGCTGGTCCGCGGCCGAGAAGTGGATGAAGCCGTCGCGCAGATCGTCGGCCGAACCGCGGTAGGACGCGGCGCTCGCCTGCGCGGCCTCCCAGTCCGCCTTTTTGCAAACATGAAAAATCAAAGCTGTCATGACGCGGGGGACCCTAGCGAAATGCCGTCCAGTCGGCCAAGCTGAAAGCTTGACCGATCGGCTGTGGAACCGGGGCATAGAGGCATGGCAGAGGCGACAGGGAATTCGGGCAGGGCGCTTCCGGCCCAGGCGGACGTGGTGATTGCCGGCGGCGGCATCATCGGCGTCAGCGCCGCCTACTACCTGGCCAAGGCCGGCGTCTCGGTCGCGCTCTGTGAGAAAGGCCGAATCGCCGGCGAGCAGTCGAGCCGCAACTGGGGCTACGTCCGCCAGCAGGGGCGCGATCCCGCCGAGCTGCCGACCATCATGGAAAGCCTGCGCCTTTGGCGCGGCCTGGGCGAGGAGATCGGCGAGGACCTCGGCTTCCGCCAAACCGGCGTGATTTACACGGCCGAGACCGAAGCGGACATGGCCTCCTACGAATCCTGGCTGGAGATCGCCAAGCAGTATCAGCTCGACACCAAGCTGGTCTCCGCGCAGGAGCTGAAGAGCCTGCTGCCCGATGCCGGACGCAATTGGGCCGGCGCCTTGCACACGCCGAGCGACGGGCGGGCCGAGCCGAAGAAGGCGGCACCGATCATCGCCCGCGCGGCCGAACGCCTGGGCGCCCACGTCGTCACCGACTGCGCCGTGCGCGGCATCGAGACAGAAGGCGGACGGCTCTCCGCCGTCGTCACCGAGCGCGGCACCATCAAGACCGGAACCCTGGTCTTCGCCGGCGGCGCCTGGTCGACCCTCTTCTGCCGCAACCTCGGCCTGGAACTGCCGGCGCTCAACATCCGTTCCTCGGTGCTGCGCACCTCGCCGGCGCCGGTGGTGACCGAGGGCGCCGTCTGGTCGAAGCAGGTCGCCATCCGGCGGCGAGAGGACGGCGGCTACACCGTCTCCCACGGCTATGCCACCGAGTTCCTGGTCACGCCGAATCTGCTGCGCTACGGCCACCGCTTCCTGGCCGCCTACAAGATGGAGCGCAAGCGGCTGCGCGTTCGCCTGAAGCGCCAGTTCTTCGACGAGCTGCTGCGCCCGACCCGCTGGCGCAACGACGAGGTCACCCCCTTCGAGAAGACCCGCGTTCTCGACCCGCCGCCAAACGCCACCATCCTCAACGAGGCCTTCGCCAACCTGAAGAGCGTCTATCCGGTGCTGAAAGATGTCACAGTGGCAGAACGCTGGGCCGGTTTGATCGACGTGACGCCGGATGCGGTCCCGATCATCTCGCCGGTCGATTCTATTCCTGGACTGCACCTGGCCACGGGCTTCAGCGGCCACGGCTTCGGCATCGGGCCGGGCGCCGGCAAGGTCGTGGCCGAGATGGTCGGCGGCGGCCCCGAGACCATCGATCGGACTCCTTTCCGCTACAGCCGCTTTTTCGACGGCAGCGACGTGCGCCCCTGGACCGAGGTCTAGAGAGCGCAACTGATATGCCAGACGATCCCCTAAGGTTGTTTATCAACCGGATAGGGGCTGAAGGCAGCGGAATGAAAGGCTGATCAACCGCATCGGCGACACATTATAGGTGTCTCTTCGCACGGTTCGTGTTATCCCCTGGCAGTAGAGGCAGAGCCGAAAGGTTGATGTTCCTATGCAGAACAGGACTGGAACTCAATCTTTTTCCAAATCCTTGCACCCATAATAGCTGTTTGTTCCTAGTGCATTTTGCCTGCAGTCCATGAGATCATCTTCCCATGCTGAGACATGCTGATGTGTGGCGGGCAATCGACCAGTTGGCGGCGAAGTACGGCTTCTCGCCCTCCGGTCTAGCGCGCCGAGCCGGGCTCGACCCCACCACCTTCAACAAGAGCAAGCGCGTCACCAGCGAAGGCAAGCAACGCTGGCCGAGCACCGAATCGGTGGCCAAGATTCTCTCGGCAACCGGCGCCTCGCTCGCCGAGTTCGTCAGCCTGATCGGAGAAGAGAACGCCAGTGCCCTGGCCCAGCGCATTCCGGTTATCGGCTACGGACAGGCAGGACATAACGGCTTCTTCGACGAGACCGGCTACCCGACCGGCACCGGCTGGGACGAGGTGCTCTTTCCCCAGATCGGCGACCCCAACGCCTTCGCCTTGGAGATTGCCGGCGATGAGATGGAGCCGGTCTATCGCGACGGCGACACCATCATCGTGTCGCCGGCCGCCAGCATCCGCCGCGGCGATCGCATCGTGGTCAAGACCTTGGAAGGCGAGGTCATGGCCAAGCAGTTGCGGCGCATGAC
Organism: Rhodospirillales bacterium; assembly: GCA_965247175.1. Classification (GTDB taxonomy): domain Bacteria; phylum Pseudomonadota; class Alphaproteobacteria; order Kiloniellales; family DSM-21159; genus JANQMX01. The sequence goes on along the minus strand of OZ252006.1, from coordinate 4,112,453 downwards.
CGCCCGGCGGGTCGAGCTGATCTCGCTCAATCCGGCCGAGGAGGAGCGCGTGCTCTCCGCCGGCGAGGTCGCCTGGATGTCCCGCATCATCTGGGCCAGCCAGTAGAGACTCAGGCGAAAACCAAAAACCTGTTGCAACCCAGCCATGCAAGACGTCGAGAGCGGCTCGTCTGTCTTCCAACTGCGTTGCGCAGGGGCGGCCAATCGACGCGGCGCCGTGCAAGACGGGGCACCGTCCGGGTCTGGCGCCGCAATCTTGCCCGGAAGTGAGCTGATCCTCACAGCTGTCCACATGCGCCGTCGCCCGTCGCGCGAAAGGCGGGTTTGCGCCCCTCGGGGGAACGGCTATCCTTTTTGCGAGAGACTTTGCCAAACCCCGGGGAGAGGCTGATGCAGGCGTGGCACTACGTTGACGGCCAGTGGCTGGAGGGAAACCCCATGCTGATGGGTCCCATGACCCACGGCTTCTGGATGGCCTCCACCGTATTCGATGGCGCTCGTGCCTTCGAAGGCGTCGCGCCGGATATCGATCTACACTGCCAGCGGCTGGTGGACTCGGCCAAGGTCATGGGCCTCGACCCGCTGCTCAGCGCCGGTGAGATGGAAGAGCTGGTCGAGGACGGCCGGGCCCGTTTCGCCACGGATGCCGAGCTCTACATCCGCCCGATGTTCTGGGCCGAGGGCGGCTTCGTCGCCGCCGACCCCCAGACCACCCGTTTCTGCCTGACCCTGCACGAGGCGCCGCTGCCGAAACCGAACGGTAGCGCCATCATGCTGTCGAGCTTTGCCCGCCCGACCCGGGCCCAGGCGCCAACCGACGCAAAGGCGGCCTGCCTCTATCCCAACTCGGGACGGGCGCTGCGCGAGGCGCAGGAGCGCGGCTTCGACAACGCCGTGGTGCTGGATGCCATGGGCCATGTCGCCGAGCTGGCCACCGCCAACCTCTGGATGGCCAAGGACGGCGAGGCCCACACGCCCATCCCCAACGGCACCTTCCTGAACGGCATCACCCGCCAGCGGGTCGCCAAGCTACTGCGCGACTCCGGCATTCCCGTGCATGAGCGGGTGCTGACCTACGACGATTTCCTCGAAGCCGACGAGATCTTCAGCACCGGCAACTACGGCAAGGTCATGCCGATCACCCGCATCGAGCAGCGCGACATGCAGCCGGGCCCGGTCTACCGCCGCGCCCGTGAGCTCTATTGGGAGTGGGCGCACGCCGCCTAACGCGGCGCTCCCCCGGATGCGGCTGACACCTCAGGCGCTGGCAGCCGGCGTCTCGCTGCGAGCGAGCCCCTCGCGGATCAACGCCTCGCTCTCTCGCAGGCCATAGAGCGCGACGAAGGAGCCGAAGCGCGGCCCCTGGCTCTGCCCGAACAGCACCTCGTAGAGCGCGCGGAACCAGTCCCTGAGGTTCTCGAAGCCGGCGTCCTTGCCGGCTGCATAGACCTCGTTCTGGATGGTCTCCGCATCGGCGTTCTCGGGCAGGGCCGCGAAGCGTTGCAGCAGGTCCTGCATGGCAGCCTGCTCTGTCGCATCGGCCGCGCGGTAGCGCTTCTGCGGCTTCACGAAGTCGCGGTAGTAGTTGATGGCGTAGTCCACCAGCTTGGCCAGGATGGGGTCGCTCTCCGGCGTCGCGGCCGGGTCGTAGCGGCTGATGAAGCCCCACATGACGTCAGCATCCGAGGCGTTCGCGGCACTGGCCAGATTGAGTAGCAGGCTGAAGCTGAGGCCTGTTTCCCGCTCGGGCGGCGTTCCGTTGTGAATGTGCCAGACCGGGTTCTCCAGCTTGCGCGGCGGCTCCTCCTCGCCGTACTTGCCGAGGAAGGTCAGGTAGTCGTCGACGGCGCGCGGAATAACATCGAAGTAGAGCCGCTTGGCGCTGCGCGGCTTCTGGAACATGAAGAGCGACAGGCTCTCCGGCGGCGCATAGGTCAGCCACTCCTCGACCGAGAGGCCGTTGCCCTTGGACTTGGAGATCTTCTGCCCCTCCTCGTCCAGGAAGAGCTCGTAGTTGAAGCCCTCCGGCGGCCGGCCGCCGAGAATGCGGCAGACCTTGCTGCCCAGGGTGACCGAATCGATCAGATCCTTGCCGGACATCTCGTAATCAACGTCGAGCGCATACCAGCGCATGGCCCAGTCGACCTTCCACTGCAGCTTGCAGTGCCCCCCGGTCACCGGCAGCTCTGTCTTGGTCCCGTCCTCGTCCTCGAAGACGACCGTGCCCGCGTCTTCGTCGCGCTCCAGCATCGGAACCTGCAGCACCTTGCCGGACTTGGGGCTGATCGGGAGGAAGGGGCTGTAGGTCGCCTGCCGCTCGGCGCCCAAGGTCGGCAGGATGACCTTCATGACCTCGTCGTAGTGCCGCAGCACCTGCAGCAAGGCCGCATCGAAGCGGCCCGAGCGATAGCACTCGGTCGAGGACTGAAACTCGTAGTCGAAGCCGAATGCGTCGAGGAACGCCATCAGGCGCGCGTTGTTGTGCGCCCCGAAGGAGCTGTACTCGTTGCTGAAGGGATCGGGGATATCGGTCAGCGGCTTGCCGAGATGCTGGGCGATCATCTCCTTGTTCGGGATGTTGTCCGGCACCTTGCGCAGGCCGTCCATGTCGTCGGAGAAGCAATAGAGCTTGGTCGGCACGTCGGAGAGGCGCTGAAAGGCTTGGCGCACGCAGGTGGTGCGCACCACCTCACCGAAGGTGCCGATGTGCGGCAGGCCCGAGGGACCGTAACCGGTCTCGAATAGGACATAGCCCTTGTCGGGCGTCTTGCCGCCCAGGCGTTTCACCACCTTGCGGGCTTCCTCGAAGGGCCATGCCTTGGCCGCGGCGGCCAGTTCGCGCTCGCTCGTCATGTCCGACTGCTTCTGTTCTCTTGCTAGAAGTGCCGCGGACCCTAGGCAGACGGCAATTGCGCGTCAATCGAGCTTGAGCGGAGCGCTAGTTCCGCCGCTTGCGACCGCTCCTGAAGAGGTCGCGAAAGAACCCGCGTTCCTTGGCCATGGTGAGGAACGCGGCCTGCTGTTCCTGGTCCAGCGCGCTGACGAAGGCATGCATATCGCGCGAGACCTCGACCCATAGCTGATTGCGTTCGCTGCTCATCTCGTTCAGCAGGCGCTCTGTTTCGGCTTCGGCGAAACTCTCTTCAGCGAGCAGATCCACCAGGGCTTGGCGCTGCGGGGATGGCTCCGCATCGCGCCGCGCCTGCCGCCGTTCCACGACACCGTCGATCACGTTCCGCAGCAACTGCTGCTGATCGGCGGTGAGATCGAGCTCTTCGCTCAAGTGCTCGATGGCACGCTCCGAGCCGCGCCCGAAGCGGTCGTCCTGCCATTCGTAGAGCAGGCCGCCGACGATGGCGACGTTGAGGACCAGAGAGATGGCCAGAAGGATCCAGGGCAGACGAGCGCGCATCAAAATCACCTACAGCAGAGCATCGTCGAGTGTGTCGAAATCCGCGGAGAGGCTTGCTCTGGTCGACCCCTCGGCAAGAGCGGCGCCGCCGCTGCGTCCGATCTCGAAACCGCTGGCGGCCACCACCAGCATCACCGCCGCCACGGCGGCCCACTGGAGACCGGCACCGGCGAAGAAGCCGCCGAGGCCGGACAGCCAGCCACCCCCCGGCGCTCGCTTTGGCTTGGCCGGTGGGCGAACGATATCCTGCGCCCGGGTCAGCACCGCTTCAGGTACCGCCTCCGGCTCCACCGGGCTGCGCAGCGCATGCATCAGCGCCGGCGCCTCGGGATCGGCGGCCAGCCAGGCCTCGACCGCCCGCCGCTCCTCGTCGCCGGCGCGGCCTTCCAGGAAGGCAGCCAGCATGAGCGGATCCGGCCGGGCGAGCGAGCCGTTCAAGGCCGCTTTGCCCTGGGCCGTTTCGTCTTTCGCTCGGCGCCAGACGGCAGCATCGTCATCGCTTCGTTCAACCATCGTTACACCTCGATCTCTCTTACGCAGCGCCCTTCAACCCTATCCCTCGGATCCTTCACTCGAGCTCTTTCTGGAAATGGCCGCGCAGCTTGGTTAACGCTTTGTGATGCATCGAGCGCACCGTCTGCGGGTCGACACCCAGCAAGGCAGCAGCCTCGGCCACCTCCATCTCCTTATCGTACAGCAAGGTCATCACCGCGGACTGCCGCGCCGACAGCAGCCCCTCGGGGATCTTCGGGGCGATCACCGGCTCCGACTCGACCGACAGGGCAACCTCCGGCACCTCTTCGATGGAGCGCTGGCCGGAACGCTGCTTGCGCAGGTGGTCAATCGCCGTCGTCGTGGCGATCACCGTCAGCCAAGTGGTGACCTTGGCCCGCTCCGGGTCGTAGCTGCGCAACAGCTTGAAATCGTTGCGGCAGAGCTTGAGGAAGACCTCCTGCACCACGTCTTCGACGTCGTCGTTGCGCCCGGCCGGCACGAGCTGCCCGCGCACGGCACCAAAGATCACGCCTGCGTGCCCTTGCACGAAGCGATCCCAAGCCGCCTTTTCACCCGCGAGGAGTTTGCGCCAGTCTTCTGGTCGGTCCATGGTCACCCGCCCTTACAACATACTACGTGGCATGTCGCCCTCTTCTCCCCTGGCCAATCAGATTTCCGCCGCGCCCGTGCTGATCGCACGGCAGACCGCGGCCTATTGGGACGCCGGAGATGACGGAGGGCGTGATCTGCCCGTCGGCGAGGCCGAGCGCCTGGCGCGAGAGACGCCGCCCCTGCTCTGCCATCTGCCGAGCGTGCGCCGACGGCTGGACCGGGAAAGCCTGCCCGGGCTGGACCTTCTCGAGCTCTACGCCTTCGTGCGTCCGGCCGCATTCTGCACGCCCACACCGCGCGGCCTGGCCGAGGCGCTGGCCCTTCCCGAGCCGGTGACCCTCGCCGAGCAGGCCGCGGCACTGCGCCAGGCCGCCGGGCTGCTGCTGCGGGAATGCGCCGCCGCCGGCGACCGGCAGACCATCGCCTTGCTGCCCGCGTTGGCGCGCGGCGGCTGGCTTTGGGCGCCCTTTCTGCTCGCGTTGTTCCGCGACCAGACCGAGCCGGCCGCCCTGCCCGGCGCCGGCCTGGACGTCTGGCGCGGTCTCTCCGAGTGGAGCGACCCCGGCAACGAGGACCCGCCGGGCTCGCAGCCCGTCGACCCGCAGGAGGCGCGCTGGCGGCTCAGCCAGCTCCTCGGGCAAGACGCCGAGGCGCGGCCGCAGCAGGCCGACTACGCCAGCGCCCTCACCGTCGCCTTCGAGCCGCGGGAGGTCGAAGGGGAGCCGCACGTCGTTCTGGCAGAGGCCGGCACGGGCGTCGGCAAGACCCTGGGCTATATCGCCCCGGCCAGCCTCTGGTCGGAGCGCAACGGCGCCCCGGTCTGGATCACGACCTACACCCGGAACCTGCAGCGGCAGGTCGACGGCGAGCTGCGGCGGCTGTTCCCCGAGCCCAAGGAGCGCGCCCGTCGGGCTGTGCTGCGCAAGGGCCGCGAGAACTATCTTTGCCTGCTGAACTACGAGGAGGCCGCGCGCGGCAGCGGTCTCCTGCCCCAAGACAATCTCGCCATGGCGCTTCTCGCCCGCTGGGCTGCCAACACCCGCGACGGCGACATGGTCGGCGGCGACTTCCCCGGCTGGCTGCCGGACCTGATCGGCCGCGGCCGGGCCGGGCGTCTGACCGACCGGCGCGGCGAGTGCATCTATGCCGCCTGCCCGCATTACCGGAAGTGCTTCGTCGAGCGATCCGTGCGCCGCGCCCGCCATGCCGACCTGGTGATCGCCAACCATGCCCTGGTCATGATCCAGGCGGCGCTCGGTGGCGACGAAGGCCACCTGCCGCTGCGCTACGTCTTCGATGAGGCGCATCATCTCTTCGAGGCCGCCGACGGCGCCTTCGCCGCCCATCTCAGTGGCCTGGAAACGCAAGAGCTGCGGCGCTGGCTGCTCGGCGCGGAGACGGCGCGCAGCGAGAGCCGCATGCGCGGCCTGCGCCGGCGCCTCGACGACCTGGCGCTGGAGGACGAGGAGCTAGCGACGCAGCTCGAAGCGGTGCTGGAGGCGGCGACCTGCCTGCCCGGCGAAGGCTGGCGGCAGCGCCTGCGCGACCAGCCGGCCAACGCCGTCGAGGCCTTCCTGGCGCTGGTGCGTCAGCAGGTCCATGCCCGCGGCAACCGCTCCGGCGACCCCTACAGCACGGAGTGCGAGGTGCGCCCCGCCGTCGAGCAATTGCTGGATCGCGGCGATGCCCTGGCGGTCGCGCTCAAGGCGCTGCGCGAGCCGATGGAAGCCATGGCGAGGCGGCTGGCCAAGCTCCTGGACGAGCAGTCCGAGACCTTGGAGAGCGATGCCCGCCGGCGGCTCGATGCCCTGGCGCGCGGGCTGCAGCGCCGCGCCGCCATGGAGGTGAAGGCCTGGGAGGACATGCTCGCCGGCCTGCACGGCGCGCTCGATGAGTCCTTCGTCGAGTGGTTCGGGGTCGAGCGGTTCGACGGCCGCGAGATCGACGTCGGCTATTACCGCCACTGGGTCGACCCGACCCAACCCTTCGCGGAAACGCTGCTCAGCCAGTGCCACGGGGCGGTGATCACCTCGGCGACCCTGACCAACCGCTCGACCGAAGGGGAGATCGACTGGGACTGGGCCGAGGCGCGCAGCGGCACCCGCCACTTGCCGGAACCGCCGACCCGGCTGCAGGTCGCCTCTCCTTTCGACTACGGCAACCAGACCCGTGCCTTCATCGTCACCGACGTGCGCAAGGACGATCTCGACGCCGTCGCCGGCGCACTGCGCGCCTTGTTCCTCGCCTCGGGCGGTGGCGCGCTCGGCCTCTTCACCGCGATCTCCCGCCTGCGCGGCGTGCACCAGAGACTGCGGGCGCCCTTGGAGCAGGCGGGCCTGGAGCTGCTGGCCCAGCATGTCGACGGCATGGATGTCGGCACCCTGGTCGACATCTTCCGCAGCGAGGTCGACTCCTGCCTTCTGGGCACCGACGCGGTGCGCGACGGCGTCGACGTGCCAGGCCGTTCGCTCAGGCTGATCGTCTTCGACCGGGTGCCCTGGCCGCGCCCCGACCTGCGCCACAAGGCACGCCGGGCGGCCTTCGGCGGCCGCGGCTACGACGACCGCTTGACGCGGCAGAAGCTGCGGCAAGCTTTCGGCCGTCTGATCCGGCGGGCCGACGACCAGGGCGTCTTCGTCCTGCTCGACCCCATGATGCCGAGCCGCCTGTTGAGCGCCTTTCCGCCGGAAACCCAGGTCGAGCGCCTGGGCCTGGCCGAGACCGTTCGGGCCGCCGGCGACTTCCTCAACCCAGGCCGAAGTACACCAGAACGATCGACAGGGTGACGACCGAGAACACCGTCGAGATCATGATGGCGGCCGTCGCGCGCTGCACGTAGATCTCGTACTGCTGCGCCAGGACGAAGACCAAGGCGCCGGTGGGCAGGGCGGCCAGGATGACCGTGGCTTCGGCCCAGAAACGCTCCAGCTCGAAGACATGAAACGCCAGCCAGTAGGCGATCAACGGCATCAGCAGCAGCTTGAGCGCCACCACGATCATCACCTCGAAGAGGTCGGCGGTGAAGGACTTGCCGACCATGAAGAGGCCGATGGCGAAGAGCGCGCAGGGGCCGGCGGAGGCGCCGAGGATCTCGCAGAAGCGCACCACCGGCTGCGGCACCGGTAGCTCCAGCAAGCGAACGACCACGCCAAGGACGGCCGATATGATGAGCGGGTTCTTGATCAGGCCGACGCCGATGCGGCGAAGAATGGCGAGCGCGCTGCCGCCTGCGCTGCGATCGGCCTCCACCAACACCACCCCGACGGCCATCATGACGACGCCGGTCGCCAGGCTGCCGAGCACGGCGGGCAGCACGGCGCTGTCCCCGTAGATGATGGCCATGAGCGGTATGCCGAGATAGCCGGTGTTGGCGAAGTTCGCCGACATGCCATTGAGCGCCAGCGCCCCCAGGCGCCCCGGAAAGAGCAGGCTGGCGATCACGATCGCGATGCCGAAGATGGCGAACAGCGTGGCCAGGAAGGCCAGCGCGAAGTCGACGGCCGCGCCAAGCATCGCCGCATCGAAGCGGGCCAGCGACAGGAAGAAGAGCGGCGGCAGCGCGATGTAGAAGACGAAGGCGTTGAGCGCCTGGCTGCTCTCCGCGCCCAGCAGGCGCACGCGGCCGGCCAGGTAGCCGGCCAGCATGATACCGAAGACCGGCAACACCACGGCGACGATCGCTTGCATGGCCGGCACTGTGATCCGGGCCCGCGCGCCTGTCGAGCCGAAATCGCGGACCACGTCTTCGTCCCGGCGGGAAGCCTGCCACGCTTTCGCCGCTTGACGGGTCGAAGGGGCTGACAATAGTTTGCGCCGGCTCAATCAGAGGGTTACCCGCAGAATGATCGACGCACAAAGCGCTCTTATTTACGTCATGGTGATTTCATCGGCCGCCGACTCGGACATGACCGATCGCGAACTGGAGACGATCGGCGACACGGTGAAGATGCTCCCGGTCTTCAGCGGCTTCGACATGGAGAAGCTGCCGCAAATCGCCCGCGAGTGCGCCGACCTGCTGCAAGACCCCGAGGGCCTAGAGAAGGCCTTCGATGCGGTTTGGGAGTCCCTGCCGGAGCGTTTGCGGGAGACGGCCTATGCGCTGTCCTGCGATATCGTCGCGGCCGACGGCCTGGCGACGCAGGAGGAATTGCGCCTTCTGGAGCTGCTGCGCCACCGCCTCGACATCGGCCGCCTGGAGGCCGCAGCCATCGAGCGCGGCGCCCGGGCCCGCCATATGCCTGCGATGTAGTGGTTAACGCCCCTTTGGCAGCATTCTAAACCGCCGGCTGCTAACTGCCTGATATTTAATATTTTTTTATTGCGCGCCTGCCCATCATCAAGCAGCATTTGGACTCTTGAGGATAGGAGGGCCTTGCTTTGGCACAGTTAGCTTGTCAGCTACAGGACTACCGCCTCACCACGGCGGAGATCCTCTATCGGATGCCGGATCATCCGAAACTGCTGCAAACCTTCGTATGGCAGACCTACGACCTGGCACCCGAGTTTCCGGAGATCAAAAAGTTCCTGCTCTTCTGGGAGAGCAACCTGGACGGCGCCCTGCACTCGGTCCGCGTCGCCCAGGTGCCGATGATCACGGAAGGCGACGCGAGCCACGCGGACTTCTTCTGGACGCTGCACTGACGTTTTTGTCCGCCGCCGGCCAGTGCTCCAGCCTGGGCGGCGCACCGCGACGCCAGGACCAGTCGCGGCGAAGGGTCGCGCAGGCGCGGTAGAGCGCGCCGAGGCGCTTGGAGCGCCGGCTCGCGCTGCCTATGTTGCGCGCAGTTCTCTCTGAAGGAACGCGCGTACGGGCATGGTCGCCACCTCAAGCTTTGTAACGACACAAGAGCAAGCATCGCCGCGGGCCGTGGTGATTTGGCTCATCGTCTGCTGCGCCATGATCTTTGCCATGGCGCTGATCGGCGCCATCACCCGGCTGACCGAATCCGGCCTCTCGATCATGGAGTGGGCGCCGATATCGGGCATCCTGCCGCCCTTGAGCGAAGCGGAGTGGCAGCGGGTCTTCGCGCTCTATCAGCAGACCGACGAGTTCCGCATCGACAATTCGAGTATGACCCTGGAGACCTTCCGCGAGATCTTCTGGTGGGAGTACATCCATCGGCTCTGGGGCCGCTTGATCGGGCTGGTCTATGCCCTGCCCTTCTTCTGGTTCCTCTGGCGCGGCACTCTGCCGGACTGGCTCAAGCCGCATGCCTGGTTCCTGCTCTTCCTCGGCGGCCTGCAGGGCGCCATGGGCTGGTACATGGTGGAGAGCGGCTTCGGCGCCCGCACCGACGTCAGCCAGTACCGCCTGGTCCTGCATCTCTCCCTCGCCCTGGTGATCTACGGCTACCTGCTCTGGCTGGTCTTTCGCCTCACCGAAGACCCGCCGCAGCGCGCCGCCCGCAGCGCAACGCTCGGCGGCTGGCTGCGCGGCCTCTTGGCGCTGGCGGGCCTGACGATCGTCTCGGGCGGCTTTGTCGCTGGGCTCAACGCCGGGCTGATCTTCAACAGCTTTCCGCTGATGGACGGCCATCTGGTGCCGGTGGACTACCTGAGCGTCAGCCCCTTCTGGCTGAACTGGTTCGAGACCATCGCCGCGGTCCAGTTCAACCACCGTCTGCTGGCAACCCTGACCGCTGTGGCGGCCGCCGTGCTGTGGCTCTGGTCCTGGCGCCTGCCGCTGCGGCCCAAGCAACGCTTGGCCATGCACTTCCTGGCAGCAGCCGTGGCGGTGCAATACCTGCTCGGCATTGCCACCTTGCTCGCCGTGGTGCCGATCTCGCTGGCGGTTCTGCACCAGGCCGGCGCCATCGCCCTCCTTTCTTTTGCCCTCTTGGCAGTGTATCGCATCCGTACGGCGGTGGTCTGATCTCACCGCACGTGACTCCGCACAAGAATAGGGAAGGCAATCGATGATTTTGGTCGGCCGCGATCTCTCGCCCTTTACCCGCCGTGTGCTGGTTTCCATGGCGCTGCTCGACGTCCCCTGCGAGCGCCGGGAGTTCTCCACCACCGACGACTTCCAGGACATCCTGGGCTTCAATCCGGCAGGCCGGGTCCCGGCCCTGCGCACCGACGACGGCGAGACCCTGGTCGATAGCAGCGCGATCCTCGACTACCTCGACGAACAAGCCGGCGACGACCGGGCGCTGCTTCCCAAGCACGGCGAGGAGCGACGCCGCTCGCTGCAGAGCATCAGCCAGGCCTTGAGCGCGACCGAGAAGGCCGTCGCCTCCTTCTACGAGCGCCGCATGAAGGCGGAAGGCAAGCAGGACCCGAAGTGGGTCGAACGCTGTGAGAACCAAAGCCGGGGCGCTCTGCAGGAGGTCGAGCGCAGCGCGCCGGCCGACGGCTGGTTTCTGGGCGACAAGATCTCGCAGGCCGACATCACCGCCGCCGTGGCTTACGATTTCATCGGCTTCGTCTGTCCCGGCGTGACCGACGATGCCAAGTATCCGAAGCTGGCGGCCTGGCGCGACCGAATGGCGGCGGAGCCCGCCTTCCAGGCCAGCAACCTCGACAAGTATCGGAGCTAAGCGCGCGCTGCCTGGCTTTCGGCCGGCGGCTCCTCGTCCTCCTGGGCCAACTCCTCGGCTTGCTCCTCTGCCGCCTCGGCCATCTGCTCGCCGGCCAGGGCCGCCGCTTCCGGCATCATCGGCCAGTACTCGCCCTGCTCATCGAGCGGCAAAGCGGCCCGTCGGGTCATGCGGTAGAGCGCGAAGACCCCGAGGCCCGCATGTGCGGCAGCGAGAAAGAGGAAGAACGCTGCCGGCCCGAAGGTCTCCATGAGGCCACCAACGAGGATTGGCCCGATGGTCAGGCCGACGCCGTTGGCGAGGTACAGGGTGGCGCTGGCTGCGACCATCTGGGAGGGATCCAGGTGGTCGTTGGCATGCGACACCACCAGCGAGTACATCGACAGCGAAAGCCCACCCGTCAGGGCGATCAGCAGCAAGAGCCAGACAAGGTCGGACCGGCTTTCGCCAAGCACCGGCGTGGCCTCGACCGGATGTGCGCCCACGCCGAGCGCCACCTGTGTCATCAATCCGCCGGCGAGAGCGACGAGAGCAGCGCCGAAGGTCACGGCGGTGATGATCAGCCGGCGGTCAAAACGGTCCGACAACCGGCCGACCGGGAACTGCACCACCACCCCGCCGATGGCGATGGCCGCGACGAAGTAGGAGATCTGCACCACGCTGAGGCCGATGTCGTTGCCGTACACCGCGGCCATGGACATGAGCACGCTGTTGGCCAAGCCGATGGCGACTACCCCGACGACACCGAGCGGGGAAGCGCGATAGAGCGCGCGCAGCGAGATCTTGGCGGGCTCCGAGAAGAGCGGCGCGGGGCTTTGGCTGAGCAGCACCGGCACCAGCGCCAAGGACACCAGGATGGAGGAGAAGAGGAAGAGCGGAAATCCCTGCGGATCCGACAGGTTGACCATGAAGGGGCCGACACCGAAGCCGAGCATCAGCACCACCATGTAGATGGCCAGCATCTGCCCGCGCGTCTCGTTGGTCGCCCGGTCGTTGATCCAGCTTTCGGCGACGATATAGAGCGTCGCGAAGCTGAAGCCGGTGACGAAGCGCATCGCCGTCCAGCTGATGGGGTCGACCTGCAGCGCATGCACCAGTGCTGCGACGGAGCAGAGCGAGGCCACGGCGGCGAAGACCCGCACATGGCCGACCCGGCGGATCATCTGCGGCGCCAACAAGGAACCGGCGAAGAAACCGATGAAGTAGCCGGTCATCACCAGGCCGGTGAGGACGGTTGGGAAGCCCTCCATGCCAGCACGCACGCCGAGGAGGACAGACTGGAGCCCGGCGCCGAGGGTCATCAGCAGTAAGCCCAGGAAGAGCGCCCAAGTGGGGGCCAAGGCCGCCAGCATGCAGACCTCCAAAAAAGACGGGCGGCTCTCAACAGCCGCCGCGCGGGAAGGCTATCAACTCGCCCCTGATGCGCCCGCTCATTCGCGACACAGCCATGTCTTGCCGCGGGCAAAGTCAAACACGTGATCTACCACGATATCAGATGAACAAAACGCCCCATCAACACATCTTTAATTTGCGGCACGTCACCCTGTGTAACCCTAGTTTCCAAAATGTCTTTCGACGAGGGCACATGCCCCACGACAGCAGCACGCCAGCGCAGAGCAACGCTCACCCTCTCAGTTCGAAACTGGTCGACGAACTGCTAAGCAGCGGTCAGGAGAACGCGCGGGTCGAGGTTGCGCAGGCTGTCGGCAGTCTGCTGGCCAACGAGCGCCTCAATACGGGCGAGTTGGAGTTGGCCATCGACGTACTGATGGTCCTGGCGCGGGACATCCAAGAGCAAGTTCGCGCCGCCGTGGCGAAGAGCGTGATGAACAGCTCGCTGCTGCCGCGCAGCCTGGCATGCCAGCTGGCGAACGACGTTGAAACCGTCGCTCTGCCGATCCTGAAGGCCACCAAGGTTCTCTCGGACAACGACCTCATCGAGGTCGTCAAGGAGGGCAATCTGGACAAGCAGCTCGCCATTGCCGGACGGGAAGAGGTCGGCAGCTGCGTGGTCGGTGCGCTCTTGGAAGCCGACCGCACCGAGGTCACCAGCGCGGTGGTCGAGAATGCCGGCAGCGAGATCACCGAAGAGCAGTACCACCTGATCATGGCGCAGGCGGAGACCGAGCCGGCCCTCCGGCTGGCGATGGCCGAGCGCATCCATCTGCCGGCATCGGTGACGGCGAAGCTGATCGACATCGCCGCCGCAGACATCCTCGAACGCCTGGTCAGCTCGCAAGGAATTCCGCCCTTCCTCGCCGATCAGATGGTCGACTGCGCACGAGAAGCGACTCTGACGGAACGGACCTGCGAAGAAACCACCGAGGATTCGCTGATCAATCTGGTCCGCCACTTGCGCAGCCAGGGGAAGCTGACGGAGACCTTGCTGCTGCGAACGTTGCTGGAGGGCTACGTCCCCTTCTTCGAGGCCGCCTTTGCCGAGCTGGCGGGCATCTCAGTGCGCAACGCGCGCGCCATCATGTACTACGGCGGCGCGGAAGGCCTGCGGAAGCTCTTCACGCGAACCAAGCTGTCCGAGATCCTCTATGTGCCGCTGCAGGTCGGCGCGCGTTTCATCCGCGAGACGCGCGAAGACAGCGGCAGCGCCCAGGGCGTACGATGGTCCCAGGACCTGACCGAGAAGCTCATTCAATTGTTGGTGAAGATCGACCGGCGCTTTCAGTACGGCACCGTTGAGCAGATCGTCTCGAAGTTCCGCTACGATCTCGAAAACGCACGTCCTGCCGAGGCGTCCTAAGGTCCCGAAAACCGGCCCCAAGTGCGGTCTGGAGCGGGTGAAGGGAATCGAACCCTCGACACGTAGCTTGGGAAGCTACTGCTCTACCACTGAGCTACACCCGCCCGCTCCTGGAACACTAGCGTCGCGTGCCAAGCTTTGTCGAGTGGCGCGGGCCGGCTCGCGGCAAGGCCCAATCGGCCCTTTTCAGCACAGACTCTCTCCCCTATCCATGCAGGCTATCCCGCAAGGGAACAAAGCCGGCCCCAAAGGAAGAGGTGCCCGCCATGCTGAGAATGCTAATCGCCGGCCTCGCCTTGGCTGCTTTCGGAGCGCTGGGAGCGCAGACGAGCCAAGCCGACCCGAGCTGGGACGGCACGCTCGCCGAGGCCAAGGGCCAGACGGTCTACTGGAACGCCTGGGGCGGCGACGAGCGTATCAACGCCTACATCGACTGGGTCGCGGACGAGCTCGAGACGCGCTACGGCGTTCGCGTGGTCCACGTGAAGCTGAGCGATACGGCGGAAGCCGTCTCCCGCGTGCTGGCGGAGAAGGTCTCTGGCCGCGACGAAGACGGCTCGGTCGATCTCATCTGGCTCAACGGCGAGAACTTCGCGGCCATGAAGGAGAACGGCCTGCTGTTCGGTCCCTTCGCCGAGTCCCTGCCCAACTGGGCGTTGGTGGACGTCGAAGGAAAACCGACGACCAAGATCGACTTCACCGTGCCGACGGAAGGCCTGGAATCTCCTTGGGGCATGGCGAAGATCAACTTCATATACGATAGTGAGCGCACCGGGCGGACCCCGGGCAGCATCGCCGCGTTTCTCGACTGGTCTGCCGCCAATGAAGGGCGCTTCAGCTATCCGGCGCCGCCCGACTTCATCGGCTCGACCTTTCTCAAGCAGGTACTGATCGAGGTTGCCGAGGACGCCGACATTCTGCAGTCCCCGGTTCGGGACGACACCCAGTTTCAATCGGTCACCGCGCCGCTCTGGGCCTATCTCGACGCGCTCCACCCCAATCTCTGGCGCGATGGCGAGAGCTTCCCGGCCAGTGGCCCGGCGCTGCGCCAGCTCCTCGACGACGGCGAGATAGACATCGCCATCTCCTTCCATCCCTCGGAAGCCTCGTCGCTGATCGCCAACGGCCAGCTGCCGGAGAGCGCACGCATCTTCGTCCTCGACAACGGCACCCTCGGCAACACGCATTTCGTCGCCATTCCCTACAACGCGAGCGCCAAGGCCGGCGCCCAGGTCTTGGCCAACTTCCTGCTTAGCCCGGAGGCGCAGGCGCGCAAGCAGAACACCGAGCATTGGGGGGACGACACCGTCCTGGCGATGGGCAAGCTCACGCCTGAGCAACGCCGGCTGTTCGACGAGTTGCCCAAGGGCCCGGCAACGCTCTCTCCGGATGAGCTCGGGCCGACCCTTCTCGAGCCCCATCCCAGCTGGATGACGAGGATTGAGACGGCTTGGCTGGAGCGCTACGGGAACTGACACCCCCGCCGCCGCACTCAGCGCCGGCCCGGGCCTTCAGGCGGTCGTTGAAGCGCCTCGACTGGGCGCCCAGCTTCACCGTGCTGGTGTTCCTGGTGCCGATCTCGGTCGGCTTGCTGGGAACCTGGCTGCCGGCCTTCGGCTATCTGCCGGCGATCGGCCGGGAGGCCTTGAGCTTCGAGCC
The DNA here is from genome assembly GCA_965247175.1 of Rhodospirillales bacterium. Taxonomy (GTDB): domain Bacteria; phylum Pseudomonadota; class Alphaproteobacteria; order Kiloniellales; family DSM-21159; genus JANQMX01. The sequence goes on along the minus strand of OZ252006.1, from coordinate 4,096,978 downwards.
CTGGCGGCAGCTCTTCGCCTATCCAGGCCTCTCTTCCGCGATCGGGGTCAGCCTGCTGAGCGGCCTGCTCGGCACTGCGGTCGCAGCCGGCACGGTCCTGCTGTTCGTCGCCACCTGCCATCACCGGCCGGTCTTTCGCGCCATCCGGACGCTGCTCTCGCCGCTGCTCGCCATTCCGCATGCCGCCCTGGCCATCGGCCTCGCCTTCCTGCTCGCGCCGAGCGGTCTCGGGATGCGGCTTCTCTCTCCTTGGGCCACCGGCTTCGAGCGCCCTCCGGACCTGGCCCTGGTGCAGGACCCTTGGGGGCTGGCCCTGGCGCTGGGCCTGGCCATCAAGGAAGCCCCCTTTCTGCTGCTGATGACCTTGGGCGCCTTAAGCCAGTCGCAGGCAGAAGGGCGCCTGGCCGCCGCACGCAGCCTGGGCTACAGCCCTTTCGTCGCCTGGCTCAAGGTTGTGCTGCCCGCCATCTACCCGAAGCTCCGCCTGCCGCTCTATGCCGTGCTGGCCTACAGCCTGTCGGTCGTCGACATGGCGATCATCCTCGGACCCACTGTGCCACCCAGCCTGGCCGTCCTGGTCTTTCGGCTGTTTTCGGACCCCGACCTCTCCTTGCGGCTCGTCGCCGCGGCCGGCGCCACCCTGCAGCTCGGCATCGTGCTCTCTGCGATCCTTGCGCTCTACGCGCTGGAGCGGCTGGTGGCGCACGCCGCACGGGGCTGGCTGTCCGCTGGACAACGCTCAGCCGTCGAAAAAAGCGCACCGCTGGTGGCCAGCACGGCAATCTCGCTCACGACCTTGCTCGGCTATGCCAGCATCCTGCTTTTGGTCCTCTGGTCCTTCGCCTGGCGCTGGAGCTTTCCCAATCTACTGCCTGAAACCTGGTCGTTGCGAAGCTGGAGCAGCCACCTTCCGGATGCCGCCGCCATCGCGCTCACCACCCTGGCCGTCGGGGCGGCCAGTGCCGCCGGCGCCGTGGCCCTCGCCCTGGCCTGCCTGGAGCACGAGGCCCGGGCCAATGTGCGCATGACCACGGCCGCCTTGTGGCTGCTCTATCTTCCACTGCTCGTCCCGCAAATTGCCTTCCTCTTCGGCTTCCAGGTTTTCCTTACCTACTTCTCCCTCGACGGCATGATGTTGTCCGTCGTTTGGGGGCATCTGCTGTTTTGCCTGCCCTATGCCTTCCTCGCGCTCTCCGCATCCTTCCGAAGTCTCGACGCGCGCTACGCGCGCATCGGCGCCTGCTTGGGGGCATCGCCCAGCCGGGTCTTTTGGCGGGTCAAGCTGCCGCTTCTGCTGCGCCCGACCCTCATAGCGCTGGCCGTTTGCTTCGCCGTCAGCGTCGCCCAATACCTGCCGACACTCTTTGCCGGCGCCGGCCGCACCATGACGCTGACCACCGAGGCAGTCGCCCTTAGTGCCGGCGCCAACCGGCGCACCCTTGCGGTTTTCGCGGTACTGCAAGCAGCCTTGCCGGTTATCGTCTTCACCGCGTCTCTGGCCATTCCTGCCTTGCTCTACCGCAACCGGCGGGCCATGCGCAGCGGCATGAGCGCATGAGCCCTATGGCGGACCAGGACCGATGACCGAGCGCCACAGCCTCCGACTGGCCGATGTTTGCCTGTCGCTGTCACACGGGCCGCTTTTTGCCCCCCTCGACGTCTCGATTGCCGCCGGCGAGATCGTCACGGTCATGGGCGAGAGCGGCTCGGGCAAATCGAGCCTGCTGAACTTCATTTGCGGCACGCTGCCACGGGATATCGTGGCGGAAGGCAAGGTACTGTTGGATGAGCAGGAAATCTCCCACCTGTCGCCGGAGCAGCGGCAAGTCGGCATCCTCTTTCAGGACGATCTCCTGTTTCCCCATCTCTCGGTTGCCGAGAACCTCGCGTTCGGCCTGCCGCGGTCCATCCAGGGCCAGCAGCGCTGGGAGCAGGTATCGGCGGCGCTGAACAGGGCGGGATTGACCGGCCTGGGACGCCGCGACCCGGCCACGCTGTCGGGGGGCCAGCGCGCCCGTGCGGCCCTTATGCGCACGCTGCTTTCTCAGCCGCGCTGCCTGCTGCTCGACGAGCCTTTCTCCAAGCTGGACACGGCATTGCGCGAGCGAATCCGCCATTTCGTCTTCGAGCATGCCCGGCAAGCCGCGCTGCCGACCCTTTTGGTATCCCACGACCCGGAGGATGCCGCTGCGGCCGGCGGACGGGTCGTTGATCTCCACGCGACCCCTGATCGCCAAAATGAGACAATTTAAGGCCGATTCTGTGGCCCCGCCGCACCACAAGTGGCTCAATACCCAGGTCTCAGCTGATTTTTCGCCAGCTACTTGGGAAATACCTTCTTCGACTTATGGGTAAAATCGTTGGTTAAAGGCCTAGGATTGTTTTGACATGGCGCAGACCCGGAATTACAAGACGCTTAGCTTGAGGCCGTGCTCAATTGCCAACGCCTGGAGCTGTGTCCAGGCGGGTGGCTTCGGGGGAGGCACTTGTCGATGGAGGCGAGAGCCATTGCGACGGAGGATGGGAAGACATGCTGAGACTTAAATTACTCGGCGCGTTCGCTATGATCGCTTTGTTGGCCGGCTGTGCCGGCATTCGTGCTGTGGAAGACATCCGCGGCGCATCACCTTCACCGAACGCGACGCCGTTCCAGGCGGCTCTGTTCGAGGAGTACAAGCAACTCGCGCTGTTCGAAGCGGACGAGATGGGCGATTGGATCGACGCCGGCCTCTTCGCGAGCAAGGGTAACGCCGCGGGCGCAGGCCAGACGCCTCAGCCTGAGATCGTTGCCGACTGGCACGTTCCTGATCAGTTCGTCGGCGAACTGAACGACGCACGGGCCCGTTTGCTGAGCCTGCTCGACGCGACGGCGCGCAGCAGCTTCCCGATGGAAGCCGCGATCGCGCAGGTTCGCTTCGATTGCTGGATCGAGCAGCAGGAAGAGAACATTCAGCCCGACCATATCGCTGCTTGCCGCGACGAGTTCTACGCGGCGTTGGCTCGACTGGAAGAGCTGATGGCGCCGGGCGTGCCGATGGCTGCGCCGGCCAACTTCATCATCTACTTCGACTGGGATAGCGCTGCAGTCGGCGATCAGGGCCAGCTGGTCCTCGATGAAGCCGTCGCCGTCGCCCTGGCCGAAGGCATCACGGACTTTGCCGTGACCGGTTACACCGACAGCTCCGGTTCTGCCGACTACAACCTCGGTCTTTCGCTGCGCCGCGCCGAAGCGGTTGCCGCTGGACTGGAGACGCGCGGCGTTCCGGGTCAGAACATCTCGATCGCGGGACGCGGCGAGGCAGACCAGGCCGTTCCCACGGCTGACGGTGTCCGCCTGCAGGCCAACCGTCGCGTGACGATCGTTCTGCAGTAAGTCAGCGTCTTACCGACACTAAAGAGCCGGCGTCGCCCTCAGGGCGGCGCCGGTTTCTTATGTGCGGCGGAGAAGTCCCTTTCAATCGCCCGAAGAAGACCTACCTTCCAGTGGAGATTTGAGGCGTTTGGGCGACAATGGTGCAATTCGAGCAAACCACGGACAGTATCCGTATCCTGGTGGAACCAGTTTTTCTGGAAGAGCAGTCGGAACCGCAGAAGAACCGCTTCGTTTGGGCGTATCACGTGCGGATCGAAAACAACGGCTCCGAGACCCTACAGCTGGTCAGCCGCTACTGGCGCATCACCGATTCCATGGGGCGCACGCAGGAAGTCAGCGGCCCAGGCGTGGTCGGTGAGCAGCCGGTTCTGTCGCCTGGAGAAGCATTCGAGTACACCAGCGGAACGCCGCTGGGTACCAACAGCGGCTTCATGGAGGGCCGCTACAACATGGTAAGGCTGGACGGACCGCTGGCTGGCGGCGCCTTGGAAGTCGCCATACCTGCCTTTTCCCTGGATAGTCCGGGGCTGCAAGGCAGACTGAACTGAAACGCGCCTCACGCGCGCTTGACTCTGATCTATCGAAATACAGGTGGAAGCGGGCGCCGGCCGCGCTAGACTTGGCAGCTGGCCTCCTGTTTCCTGGAGCAATGAAGGTGACATACAGTCCATGAGTAACCGGATCGAACTGGCAAATCTCGAGGATGGAAAAGCTCTGACCGAGCGGCCGTCGCGCGAGGAAGCGGAACGCGCCGTCGAAACACTTATTCGCTGGGCCGGCGACGATCCCTTGCGTGAGGGCCTGCGCGATACGCCGAGCCGTGTCGTGCGCGCCTATGAGGAGTTCTTCGCCGGCTACGCAGCCGACCCTGTAGAGCTGCTTGAGCGGACCTTCGCCGAGACCGAAGGCTACGACGAGATGGTGACCCTGCGCGACGTGCGCCTGGAGTCCCATTGTGAGCACCATGTCGTGCCGATCATCGGCAAGGTGCATATCGGCTACATTCCCGACCGCCGGGTCGTTGGCATCTCCAAACTGGCCCGGGTCGTCGACATCTACGCCAAGCGGCTGCAAATCCAGGAAAAGCTGACGGCACAGATCGCCAACAGCATCCAAGAAGTCTTGAAGCCCAAGGGCGTGGCGGTCGTGGTCGAAGCCGCGCACCAGTGCATGACCACTCGCGGAGTCCACAAGTCCAACGTGACCATGGTGACCAGCCGGATGCTGGGCCAATTCCGCGACGACACCAGCACGCGCCGGGAATTTCTCTCGCTGATCGGCAATCCGCGCAGCTCCATGAGCGGCGGCTGAGCAGCCGGAGGCCACTGGCGCTGTTGACGAATTTATCGTTCCGGCGGTCCGTCATGTCTGGACCGGCCAAGCGCTTTTGTTAGGGTAGGCGACAGTCCCGTTGCACCGCGCGACTGCCGCACGGCGCTCCTCCTGACAAGTTGCGTGACCGCCTGACGAAATGGATCTGCGACCGGCCCTTTTTATCGTCGGCATACTGCTGTCTATCCTGGCGTGCGCGATGCTGGTGCCGGCCGCCGTCGATGCTGTGCTTGGCCATTCGGACTGGCAGGTCTTCGTCACCGCCTTTGCCGTGACGCTCTTCGTCGGCGTCTCGCTGACCCTGTCGACCCGCCGCAGCTGGAACCGCCTGGACGTGCGCCAGGCCTTCGTGATGACCGCGCTGTCCTGGCTGGTCATCGCCGTCTTCGGCGCGCTTCCCTTCATGTTCAGCGAGCTGCAGCTCAGCGTCACGGACTCCTTCTTCGAATCCATGTCAGGCGTGACGACCACCGGCTCCACCGTGATCGTCGGCCTGGAGAGCGCCCCGCCCGGCATTCTGCTGTGGCGCGCCATCCTGCAGTGGCTCGGCGGCATCGGTATCATCGTGATGGCCATCGCCGTGCTGCCTATCCTCCGGGTCGGCGGCATGCAGCTCTTCCGGGTCGAGGCCTTCGAGACCGACAAGGTGCTGCCGCGCGCGGCCACCATCGCCGCCGGCATCGCCTCGATCTATGGCGCGCTAACGCTCCTGGCTGCCCTGACGCTCTATCTCCTGGGCATGAACGGCTTCGATGCCTTTGCCCACGCCATGACCTCGATCGCCACCGGCGGCTATTCGACCCGGGACGACTCCATCGGCTATTTCGACTCGGCGAGCATCGATGCGGCGATCTGCGTCATCATGGTGATGGGCAGCGTTCCCTTCGTGCTTTATCTGCAGGCCGTGCGCGGCAATCTCCTGGCCTTCGCCCGCGACAGCCAGGTGCGCATCATGCTCTTGGTGCTGGCGCTGGCCATTCTGCTCATGGCGCTCTACCTCCAGCGCACCGACCAGATGACCTGGATTGACGCGCTGCGCTACAGCAGCTTCAACGTGATCTCTGTCATGACCGGAACTGGCTATGCCACGGCCGGCTTCGACCAGTGGGGTGGCTTCGCCGTCATCACCTTCTTCCTCTTGATGTTCGTCGGCGGCTGCGCCGGGTCGACGACCTGCGGCATCAAGATCTTCCGCTTTCAGATCCTCTACGAGACGGCGCGCACCCAGCTCCGGCGCCTGACCCAGCCGAACGGCGTCTTCCTCGCCTACTACGACGGCAAGCCCATTCCGGAGTCCGTCGGCCTCTCAGTCATGAGCTTTTTCTTCTTTTTCGCCGTCAGCTTCGCCTTTCTCGCGATCGCGCTCGGATTCCTGGGCCTGGACTACATCACCGCGCTCTCAGGCGCCGCGACGGCCATCGCCAACGTCGGGCCGGGTCTCGGTGAGATCATCGGGCCGGAAGGCAACTTCGCGTCCCTGCCGAGTTCCGCCAAATGGCTCTTGTGCGCCGGCATGCTGCTGGGAAGACTGGAGCTCTTCACCATTCTTGTGCTGTTCACGCCGCATTTCTGGCGGGGCTAGCGCCGCGCCCAAAGAAGGAGACTGACTCCCATGCCCAACGCCCGCTACTCCAGCCAAGAGATGATTGCCCGCCTGGTCGGCTTCGACACCACCTCGCGGGACTCGAACCTGGCGCTGATCGACTTCGCCGAGGACTACTTCACCGGCTATGGCGCCACCACGCGGCGGACCTATGACGACGACAAGCGCAAGGCCAACCTCTTCGCCACCATCGGGCCGGACGTGGCCGGCGGCGTCGTGCTGTCCGGACATACCGACGTGGTGCCCGTCGACGGGCAGGATTGGCATAGCAATCCCTTCGAGGTGATCGAGAAGGACGGCCTGCTCTACGGCCGCGGCACCGCCGACATGAAGTCCTTCTTGGCGATCGCCATGGCCGCGCTGCCGGACCTGGTCGCCAAGTCGGTGAAGCGCCCTATCCACTTCGCCCTGTCCTATGACGAGGAAGTCGGCTGCATCGGCGTTAGTCGGCTCTTGCAGGATATCGGCGAGAACCTGCCCATGCCGCAGGTCGCCGTCATCGGCGAGCCATCCGACATGCAGATCGTGAATGCCCATAAGGGCGTGCATGGCTTCGAGGTGCGGATCACAGGCAAGGCGGCCCACTCGAGCCAGCCGCACCGCGGCGCCAGCGCCATCATCGCCGCCGGCAAGATCATCGCCTTCATCGATCGCCTAGCGCAGGAGAAGCGGGCAGAGGCACGGCCGGAGAGCGGTTTCGAGCCGCCCTATACCAGCTTTCAGGTGGGCCTGATCGAGGGCGGCACGGCCCTCAACATCATCCCGGAGTCCTGCAACTTCATCTGGGAGTTTCGCGCCGTGCCCTGGGAGGATGACCAGGCCATCGTCGCCGCCGTGCGCCGCTTCATTGACGAAGAGGCGCTGCCGGCCCTGCGCGAGTTCGCCCCGGAAGCCGACATCGAGCTGATCGACCGCGCCAAGGTTCCCCCCTTGTCGCCGGAGGATGACGGCCCGGCTGAAGCGCTGGTGCGCCAGTTGACCGGTGCCAATGCGGTTGGCGTGGTCTCCTACGCCACCGAAGGCGGCCTGTTTCAGGAAGCGGGCATGTCCGCCGTCATCTGCGGGCCTGGTTCGATCGACCAGGCGCACCAGCCCAATGAGTTCATCGCGCTCTCCCAGGTCGAGCTCTGCGAGCGCTTCATGGCACGCCTCTGGGACTGGGCCGCGGAAGAATAGGCCTAGTCGGCCGGGGTGCGGCGCTAGCTGGCCGCTTCCTGGTCTGTACGATAGAGACGGTCCAGGTCGCCGTCGTCGAAGGGGAAGTCCAGAGCGCAGAACTCACAGGTCAGCACGACCTTGCCGTCGACCTTGAACTCTTCCAACTCTGAGCGGTCGATGGATCGCAGTACCCGCTCCATGCGCTGCTCGGTGCAGCGGCAGCCGACGCTGACCGGGCGCGGCTCGAAAACCCGCACCCCCTCCTCGTGGAACAGGCGATAAAGCAGGTCGTTGGGCGCCAAGGATGGCTCGACCAGTTCGGCATCCGTGCAGCTCGCCATGAGGATGAGGGCGCGGCGCCAGTCCTCGTCATCGACACGGTCGAACTTGGGGGCATTGTCGTCCGGCACCTGCTCGATCAACAGAGCAGCGGCACGCCAGCCGCCGGAGGCGGAGGACTGCGGCGGCTGCACACTGACGAGAATGCCGGCATTCACCTGCTGCGACTGGCGGAAATAGTGCAGCAGCGAGTCGAGCAGGCTTTCCCCGGTCAGCGCCACCAAGCCCTGATAGCGCTCGGTGAACTCGCCCTGGTCGACAGTGAAGGCCATGTGCCCCTTGCCCACCCAGTCAGGCAGTGTGAGCGGCGTCCCGGCCTGTTCCAGCGCCGCCACCGCCTCGGCATCGTAGCCGGCATAGCCGCGCAGCGCGCCGTCGCTGGTCGCATCCATCACCATGGTGCGCACGGCTTCACTGCCCTTGATCTGCAGGGTGAAGGAGCCGTCGTACTTCAAGGTGCTGGCCAGGGTGGCGCCGAGCGCCACCAGCTCGGCCAACAGGCGGCCGACCGTCTCGGGATAGCCGGGACGACTCGCGATGGTGTCGAGCGCCGGACCCAAACGCAGCAGCCGGCCGCGAATGCCCGAGCTTTCGATCATGAAGGGGTGGACCAAATCGCCCGGTTCCGGCGACTTGATCCCCGGTGTTACGCGCCCAGACACCACAGCAGAATGCCTTTCTGCGCATGCAACCGGTTCTCCGCCTCGTCCCAGACGGCCGACTGCGGCCCGTCGATCACGTCCTCGGTCACCTCCTGGCCGCGGTGCGCCGGCAGGCAATGCATGAAGATCGCGTCCGGCTTGGCCAGCGCCATCAGATCCTTGTCCACCTGGTAGTGGCGCAGCAGGTTGTGGCGGCGGATGGAATCGCCCACGTCGTCACCCATCGACACCCAGGTGTCGGTCACCACGCAGTCGGCATCCGTCACCGCGGTCTTCACATCGGAGGTCACGGTGATCTCGCCGCCTTCGTCGGCCGCCCAGGTCAGCACGTCGTAGGGCGGCATGAGCGGCTCCGGCGAGGCGATCTTGAGCTGGAAGTCGAAGCGGGTGGCTGCCTGAATCCAAGAGGTCGCCATGTTGTTGCCATCGCCCGACCAGGCGACCGTCTTGCCGGCGATGGGGCCGCGATGCTCCTCATAAGTCATCACGTCGGCCATCAGCTGGCAGGGATGGGTGCGGTCGGTCAGGCCATTGATAACCGGCACGCTGGCATACTCTGCCAGCTCCAGGAGCTTCTCCTCCTTGGTGGTGCGGATCATGATGGCGTCGACATAGCGCGACAGCACGCGGGCCGTGTCCGCGACCGTTTCGCCGCGGCCGAGCTGCGTGCCGCTCGGTTCCAGCACGATGGGCTGGCCGCCAAGCTGGGTGATGCCGATCTCGAAGGACACGCGGGTGCGGGTCGAGGGCTTCTCGAAGATCATGGCCACGGCCTTGCCGGCGAGGGGCTTGCTATCGCCCCTCTCACCGGCCTTGCAGGCCTTGCCGAGATCGAGGATATCCCTCAGCTCGCCGCTATCCAGGCGGTCCAGATCCAGGAAATGCCGGGGTAGCCCCATGGCTAAGCGGCCTCCGCCAGGCCGAGGCAGCAGCGCTCCAGCTTGTCCAGCGCCTCTTGCACCTCCGCCTCGCCGATGATCAGCGGCGGCAGCAGGCGCACGACGTTGTCGGAGGCGGGCACGGCCAGCATGCCCTCGCCGCGCAGGCGGGCGATGAAGTCCATGTTGGGCACCGAAAGCTTGAGACCCAGCATGAGGCCGGCCCCGCGGACTTCGGAGATCACGCCCGGATGGCGCTGCGCCATGGCGGAGAGGCCATCCTTCAGGGCCTTACCTTGGGCCACCACGTTGTCCAGGAAGCCATCGGACAATAAGACGTCGAGCACCGCGTTGCCCACCGCCATGGCCAGCGGATTGCCGCCGAAGGTGGTGCCGTGGCTCCCTGGCGTGAAGGAGGCGCTGACCGCATCCGTCGCCAGGATGGCGCCGACCGGGAATCCACCGCCGAGCCCCTTGGCCAGCAGCATGATGTCCGGGCGCGCGCTGCACCATTCGTGGGCGAAGAGCTTGCCCGTGCGGCCGATGCCGCACTGGATCTCGTCGAAGATCAGCAGCAGGCCGAACTCGTCGCAGACCTCGCGCAGCCGCTCCAGATAGTCGAGCTGCGCCGGATTGATGCCACCCTCGCCCTGAATGGGCTCGATCATGATGGCTGCAGTGTCATCAGTGACCGCCGCGCGCAACTCATTGAGATTGTTGAACGCGACAGTGGTGAAGCCGGGCGCGACGGGCGAGAAGCCCTTGAGGTACTTCTCGTTGCCCGAGGCGGCGATGGCCGCCAGCGAACGGCCGTGGAAGGCGCCTTCGCAGGTGATGACCCGCCAGCGCCCCGGCTGTCCTTGGTCGTCCTGGTACTTGCGCGCCAGCTTGACCGCCCCTTCGAAGGCCTCGACGCCGGAGTTGCAGAAAAACACCCGGTCGGCGAAGGAGTTCGCCGCCAGCCGCTCGGCCAGGCGTTCCTGACCCGGAATGCGGAACAGGTTGGAGGTGTGCCAAAGCGTTTCGGTCTGCGCCTGCAGGGCGGCGACCAGATGCGGATGGCAATGACCGAGCGCCGTTACGGCGATGCCGCTGGCGAAGTCGAGGAATCGTCGGCCGTCGGTGCTGTAGAGGTACGCACCTTCGCCGCGCTCGAACGCCAGGGTTCTCTCACCGTAGTTGCTCATCAAGGCATTGCTCACCGGATCACTCTCCTTCCTTGGGAGACCGCTGTTGCAGGGATAGAAGGTGGCAGTCGGGCGCCACCAAGCCGCAAAGTGCCGCTCCCTGCCCTTCTCTGTCAATGTTCGCAGGGCTGGCCTCAGGTTCCCGGCTAGGGCTTGATCTTGTAGCCCGTCGACAGCAGGCGCCAGCAGACGACAAGCAGCAGCAGATCGACCGCCAGCAGCACGGCAGCGCCAAGCCATAGCGAGGTTTCCGCCTGGCCGATGACGCCGGCACGGAAGCCATCGATGGCGTAGTAGACCGGATTGAAGGCCATGATCGTCTGGCCGAGCGCCGGCAGGCTGTCGATCAAGAAAAAGCTGCCGGACAGCAGGCCGAGCGGCAGCAGCATGAAGGTCTCCGCCGCAGAGAAGCCATCCCAGCGCTGGGCCAGGATGCCGATGATCAGACCAAGGGCCGCGAAGAGCAGCGCGCCGAGCAGGGCGAAACCCAACGTCAGCAGGGGCTCGGCCATGGGCAGCTCGATGAAGAGGCTGATCACCAGCAGAATCAGAAAACCGTTGACCAGGGCGCAGGTCATGGCGCTGAGCAGCATGCCGGTCATGATCTCCCAGGCCATCAGAGGGGCCATCAGGACGTCGGCCAGCATGCCCTCCAACTTGTCATAGACCAGTGCCGCGGCGGTGGCCTGAAAGGCCGTGGCGAAAAGCGCGAAGGCGGTGACGCCCGGTGCGATGAAGCTGGTCATGGAGACACCCGGCCAAGCCTCCAAGTCCGCCGTCCAGGCGAGATCGAAGACGGTGACGAAGAGCAGGCTGGAGATCATGTAGCCGCCGATCCACTCCAGAGCGTCGCCGAAGAAACGGCGCTGATCGCGCAGCCAGATGGTGTAGATGCCCTGCCAGTGGACCGGTGCCAGGCCGCGCGGCCGACCGGGTCTCGGCAGCGGAGGATAGTTGGCGTCGGCCTCGGGCGGGCTCACGGCTTCAGCTTATAGCCGACAGCGACCATGCGGTAGGCCAGCAGCCACAGCCCGATGTTCACACCCAGCGTGATGAACAGGCCGAGCGTCAGGTCACCGTCGTGGCGCCCGAGAAAGCCGTAGCGAAAGCCGTCGATGGAATAGAAGAAGGGATTGAGGTGCGCCACCAGGTTCCAGCCCTCCGGCAGGCGCTCGACCGAGTAGAAGGTGCCCGACAGGAAGGAGAAGGGCACGATGACGAAGTTGGTCACGGCGGCGATATGGTCGAACTTCTCGGCCCAGATGCCGCCGATCAAGCCGAGCAGCGCCAGCATCAGCGAGGCGGAGAAGGCGTGATAGAGAGCGAAGAGCGGGTCGGCGAGCGGCAAGGGCACGAAGATCCACATGCCGATCACGGCAGACAGACCGACGATCAGTCCCCGGGTGACGCCGCCGGCGACATAGCCGACGAGGAACTCGGTGGTCGAAAGCGGCGGCATCAGGACATCGACGATGTTGCCCTGCACCTTGGCAATTAAAATAGAGGAGGAGGTGTTAGCGAAGGCGTTCTGGATGATGGTCATCATCACCAGCCCCGGCGCCAGGAACACCGCGTAGGAAAAGCCGTCGATCTCCGTGCCGCCGCGGCCCAAAGCGAGGGTGAAGACGGCAAGGAACAGCAGCGAGGTCACCATGGGCGCGACCACCGTCTGGGTCGCCACGTTGAGGAAGCGCTGCACTTCCTTGACGTAGAGCGTCCAAAGCCCGAGCCAGTTCACCGCCCCATAGCTGCGTGGCCCCATGACCCCACCTTTCCATGCAATTGAATGCGGAGGCCGCCGGCGACCCCACCGCGACCAGTCCGAATGTCGTGATGCTCTGCCGACCCCCGGCAGGCGCCGCTGAGACATAGAGTCCGCCGTGGTGGAGAGCAAGCGCAGGCCGCGCATGGCTTGCCCACGCCGAACCGCAGCGCCTAGGCTCCCGCAAGATGACCGCTTCGCGCCAAGACCGCCGAAAGAGAGCGCTCAAGCCGCCGACCCGGGAGAGCCTGAGACGCGCTGCCCTTCGCTATCTCGAGCGCTATGCCAGCTCCTCCGGAAACCTCCGGCAGGTCTTGCAGCGGCGCCTTCTGCTGGCCGAGCATCGGGGTCTGGCGCATGACTGCAGCGACGCGGACATCGACGAGATCGTGGCCTCGCTGACCGGGCTCGGCCTGCTCGACGACCGCCAATACGCCTTGGATCGGGCCGGCGCCCTACATCGCCGCGGCTGGTCGCAGCAGCGCATCCAGGCGGACCTGGCGAAGAAGGGGCTCGACAAGGAGGAGGTGCAGGCGGCCTTCGCCAAGCTGCGCGAGGAGGAGCCGGACCTGGAGACGGCCGCCGCCTTGGCCTTCGCGCGCCGCCGTCGTCTCGGGCCCTTCCGCCCCGCTGCGTCCCGCTCGGAACACCGGGAAAAGGACCTGGCAAAGCTGGCCCAACAGGGCTTCGCCTACGAAACCGCTCGGCGCATCATCGACGCTGACGAGATCTACTAACAGCTCAACCAGGGCCAGCCGATGGCTGCATTTGCGGGTACGTACACTCAGTCAACGCTGTTCGAGTATGTGGAGCAGCCGCCGCAGGATGATCGATAGATCGGCAATATCCTGCTCCCCCAGCTCCTCGATCAACGAGTCCTCGTGGCGCAGAAGTGACTCGACGGTGGAATCGACAAGGTCCTTTCCCTCAGGCGTCAGTTCTATCCAAACCGCCCTCTGATCTTGCGCTGCCGCGTGCGCCATACCTTTCATGTTGTCGGTTGCCCCAGAGCGCGTGCTTCGCACCAGCCCAGCAGCTTCCGCACGCGCCACACGTTGGGTAATCGCACTTTTGCTGACCCGACAACGGGCAGCCAGTTCGTGCACTCTGAGACGGTAGGGATCTCCGGATCGTCGGAGATTGGCCAAGAGATCACGAAGTGCGGGCTCAATGCCCAGTTCATTCATCGTGCGGCGTCGGTCTTCGGAAAGAAGCTTAGCAATCCGCCAGATCCGAGTGATCACACCGATCGACCTCAGGGGCAGATCCGGTCGGATACGAGCCCACTCCGTCTGAATCTGGTCGATGCCGTCAGGCGCATCTCGGCCGGTTACGTTTTTCTGCATTTTGTCGTTTCGATCTGCTCTTGACGAAAGATGTTTAGGCCTTAACTATATCCCGATCAACTCACCGTTTCGGGAACAATCATGCCACGGACAGTCGTAGTTACGGGCGGCGGAACCGGTATCGGCCGCGCTTGCGCCAAGCATTTCGCCGCTCAGGACGACAGAGTCTTCATCACGGGCAGGCGTGCCAAGCTATTGGACGACGTCGCAACAGCGATCGGAGCGACATCGGTGGCGTTCGACGCCTCTGAGCCGGATGATGTGGCAAGCGCCCTCGGCAAACTGCCGGACCGCATCGATGTGCTGGTCAACAACGCAGGCGGCAATACCGATCTCGTCGACTCCGGTTCTCAGAACACGGTCGAGGAAACGGAAACGGCCGCTCGACTGGCCCAGTTGGCATCCCAGTGGCTGGCGAATTTCCATGCGAACGTGTTGACGGCTGTTCTGGTCACCAACGCGCTCGAGGCTCGCTTTGCTGATGATGCCCGTATCGTCACGATCGGATCGATTGCCGGTCGCACGGGCGGGGGTGGTTCCTACGGCGCGGCCAAGGCCGCAATCGAAGCATGGACCGCCGACATCGCACGGTCTTATGGCCCACGGGGGATCACCGCAAATGTCGTTTCGCCAGGGCTAATCGAAGACACGGAGTTCTTTCGTGGGAAGCTCTCCGATGATCGGCGGTCGGCCCTTACCGAGGCAACCTTCACAAAACGTGCAGGACAACCGGATGACGTCGCCGCTGTGGTGGCGTTTCTCGCATCCCCGGAGGCAGGACACGTGACGGGGCAAGTGATTCCGATCAACGGAGGTGCGCACCTCGGGCGATGACTCGATCTAGCTGGCGCCCGCCTGGAGCTGGCCGGCGCTGCGGGCCTTGTCCAGGTAGTAGCGCATGAGAGCCACGCCATCGGCCTCGTCCCACTCGGCATGGCCTTCGAAGATGCCGAGGAGCGTGCCGTCCGCGCCGATGACATAGCTCGTCGGCAGGCCGCGGACGCCGAAGGACGCCGCGAGCTTGTTGCGCGCATCGCTGTAGACCCCGAGGTTCTCCAGCTTGTGCTCATCGTAGAAGCGGCGAATGATCGGCTCGCCGCCACGGTCGTTGGACACGGTGAGAACCTTGAGGCCCTCGTCGCCCAGCGCAGCCTGCAGCCGGTCGAGCGACGGCATCTCGCGCACGCAGGGCGCGCACCAGGTGGCCCAGAAGTTCACCAGCAGCACCTGGCCCTGGAAGTCTTCCATTGTGAGTTCGACACCCTCCGCCCCGGCGAAAGCCGTGTTCGGGGCCGGCGCCAGCTCCTCAAAGGTCCGGAAGCCGTCGCGGAACTGCTCGCCCAGCGGGGGACCGCCGTCGGCCACTGCCGGCAAGGCCATGAGGGTGGGGAGGACCAGACAGACTGCAAAGAGCTTTGTTCTCATCCGCAACATTCGCTACATCGTTGAGCCATGAACGACGAACTCAAGGCCGGAGGGACGCCCGCCGCCAACGCCATGTGGGGCGGACGCTTCGCCGGCGGACCGGACGCGGTCATGGAGGCCATCAATCCCTCCATCGACTTCGACCGGCGCTTCTATGCCCAGGACATCGACGCCAGCATCGCGCATGCCGAGATGCTGGCCGCCCAAGGCATCATCACTGCTGAAGATGGCAACGCCATCCGCCAGGGTCTAGAGCAGATCCGTGGCGAAATCGAACGCGGCGACTTCACGTTTTCGCAAGCGCTGGAGGACATTCACATGAATGTCGAAGCGCGCCTGAAGGCGATCATCGGGGAACCCGCGGGCCGCCTGCACACCGGCCGCTCGCGCAACGACCAGGTGGCGACGGACTTCAAGCTCTGGGTCCGCCAGGCCATCGACGGCATCGAGGACGGGCTCAGCGACCTGCAGGCCGCCCTTCTGGACCAGGCCGAGAAGGAAGCCGCGACCCTGATGCCTGGCTACACCCATCTGCAGGCAGCGCAGCCGGTCACCTTCGGCTATCATCTCCTGGCCTACGTCGAGATGTTCGGCCGCGACCGTGGCCGCTTCGCCGATGCCCGCAAGCGGCTCAACGAGTGCCCGCTGGGCGCAGCGGCACTGGCCGGCACCTCCTTCCCGATCGATCGCCGGCGCACCGCCGAGGCCCTGGGCTTCGACCGGCCCACCGCCAACGGCCTCGACTCGGTGTCGGACCGCGACTTCGCCATGGAGTTCCTGGCCGCCGGCAGCATCCTGGCCGTCCATCTGTCGCGCTTCGCCGAGGAGATCGTGCTCTGGTGCTCGCCCGGCTTCGGCTTCATTCAGCTCAGCGACGCCTTCACCACCGGCAGCTCGATCATGCCGCAAAAGCGCAACCCGGATGCGGCGGAGCTGGTGCGCGGCAAGGCGGGCCGGGTGATCGGCAGCCTGATCGCGCTCACGACGATGATGAAAGGCCTGCCGCTGGCCTTCAACAAGGACATGCAGGAGGACAAGGAGCCCCTGTTCGACGCCGCAGACACGCTACGGCTTTGCCTGGCGGCGACCGCCGGCATGGTGCGCGACCTGCGCGCCGAGCGCCCGGCGATGCTGGCGGCGACACAAGCCGGCTTTCTGACCGCGACCGACCTGGCCGACTGGCTGGTGCGCAGGCTGGCAATGCCCTTCCGCGAGGCGCATCATGTCACCGGTTCCCTGGTTGCCCTGGCCGAGCGCCAAGGCTGCCGGCTGGATGAGCTGTCTTTGGCGGACATGCAGGCTGTCGAGCCACGCCTGACGGACGAGATCTATCAGGCCCTGGCCGTCGAGAGCTCGGTTGCCAGCCGCGAAAGCCAGGGCGGCACGGCGCCAGCGCGGGTGCTGGACGCGGTGGCCGAGGCGCGCAAGCGCTTTCTGGAGGGCTGAGCGAGATGACGCGAACCGCCTGCCTGGCTTTGGCCTGTCTGCTCTTCGCCGCCGGCTGCGGGGTCGAGGGCAATCCGGTTCCGCCCGAAGGCGAGGACGACCTCTACACCTATCCCCTGCCCTACCCGGACCCGGAGACGGTCGTCCCCGGCGGCAGGGAAGAGGACCGTGCCGGCTCACGGCTGGCACCGCGCGGAACCCCGCTGATCGACGATCCCCTGGCGCCAAGAACCCGAACCATAGAGCCGGTCCAATAACGTATGCAGCCATTCCAGTATCGTGACGGCCAGCTCTGGGCTGAGGACCTGGCCATCGAAACCCTGGCGGCCGAGGTCGGCACGCCGTTCTATCTCTACTCGGAAGGTGCGGTGCGCGGCCAGCTGCGCGACCTGAAGCAGGCCCTGACCGCGGCCGGCCTCGACCCGCTGATCTGCTACTCCATGAAGGCCAACCCCAGCCTGGCGATCATGCGCGCCCTGCTGGATGAGGGGGCCGGCGCGGACGTGGTCTCGGAAGGCGAGTTGCGCCGGGCCTTGCTGGCCGGGGTTCCGCCGCAGAAAATCGTCTTCGCCGGTGTCGGCAAGACGGCGGAGGAGATGCGCGCCGGACTCGAAGCCGGCATTCTCCAGTTCAATGTAGAGTCACGCGACGAGCTACTGCGCCTCAACGAGGTCGCCGCCTCCCTCGGCCGGACCGCCGCAATCGCCCTGCGGGTCAATCCGGACGTGGATGCCCGTACCCACGCGAAGATCACCACGGGAACCTCCGAGAACAAGTTCGGCATCGACATCGCCCTGGCGCCGGACGTCATGAAACAGGCCGCAACCCTCAGCCACATTCGCCTCGAGGGCTTGGCGGTCCACATCGGCTCCCAGCTCACCGATCTCTCGCCCTACGCCGCCGCCTTCAGCCGGCTGGCCGAGCTTTTCCAGGCGTCGCGGGAGGCCGGCTACGACATGCGCCGCCTCGATCTCGGCGGCGGCATCGGCATCTCCTATGAGGAGGGCACGCCGCCGGACTTCGCGGCCTACGCGGAAATCGCCAAGCAGGCGGTCGGCCATCTCGGCATTCCGCTGATCTTCGAGCCCGGGCGGGCCATCGTCGGTCACGCCGGCTTGCTGGTCAGCCGCGTTCTCTATGCCAAGCAGGGCGTAAACCGCCGTTTCCTGATTCTGGACGCGGCGATGAACGATCTCATCCGCCCTACCCTCTACGATGCCTGGCATGACATCCTGCCCGTGACGGAGCCGGCGCCGAATACAGCGCTGCTGCCACAAGATGTTGTGGGTCCGATCTGCGAGAGCGGCGACATCTTCGCTGAGCAACGGCCCCTGCCGGAGCTCGCGCCGGGCGACCTTGTGGCGATTTGCGCGGCCGGCGCCTATGGCGCCACAATGTCGTCACTCTATAATTCAAGGCTTCCAGCACCCGAGGTGCTGGTCCGTGGAGGGGATTTTGCGGTTGTTAAACCCCGCTTGGACTATGAAGCGATGCTGCGGCAGGAAGCGCTGCCGCCCTGGCTGGAAAAGGTGCATGCCTGACGCCGATCGCGCGGCTTTCCGGGGTACGCGGCAGAGAGATCGAAACATGGGAGCACGCGATGCGTAGAGAAGCCGAGTCCACGCCATTTCGGATCCGGCTTTTTGCGGCGCGTTTCGCGCTTTTTCTGGAAGATCTCTGGCCCGCGCTTTGGCCGCCCCTGGCCGTTGCCGGACTGTTCATAGGGCTCGCTCTGCTCGGCGTGCCGGGCATGCTCGGGCCATGGCTCCATAGCGCTTTCCTGGTGCTCTTCGCGCTGCTGTTCCTGTCTTCGCTCTATCGCGCCGTTCGCCGGCTGGCCTGGCCGGACCGGCGCCAGGGTCAAAGGCGGCTCGAACGCGACAACGCACTGCCGCACCGGCCGCTGGAGGGCTTGGACGACTCGCTGGTCAGCGATGCGCCGGTGGCCCGCGTTCTCTGGCAGCGGCATCGCGAGAAGCTGCTCGCCCAACTGCCCTCCTTGCGCGTCGCCCCGCCTCGGACGAGCTGGACCTTGGTCGACCGCTGGGGCCTGCGGGCCGGACTTGGCTGCCTCTTGGCCATCGGCGTCGCCAACAGCTACGACAACATCGGCGGTCGCCTCGCCGCGGCTCTGACCCCGAACCTGTCGCTCAACGAAGTGGCGCCGGCCAGCGCGGTGACCGTATGGGTCAACCCGCCAGCCTACACCGGCGCCGTGCCCCGCGCGTTGGAGGTGGCCCAGGGCGGGACGATCGAAGCCCCGATCAACAGCCAGATCCTAGCGCAGGTGGTCGGCGGCCAGAGCGCGCCCATCCTGGCCTATGGTGAGGAAGAGGACGCCTTTGAGCGTCAGGGCCTGACCGCCTTTCGCCTGACGCGGGATCTGTCCGAGGACGGCCCGCTGGAAATCCGCCAAGGTGGTCGCTCGCTGGCCAACTGGACCCTCTCCTTGCAGCCCGACCTGCCGCCGACCATCGACTACCTCTCGCCGCCGTCCAAGACCGTACGTAACTCGCTTCAGATCGAGTACCTGGCCGAGGACGACTACGGGGTGACCCAGGCCAACGCCAGCATCGGCCTGGTCGAACGGCCGGACGAAGAGCCGCTCGTGCTCTCCCTGCCGCTCCCCAGTATCAGCGCGGAATCGGCCGACGGGCGCAGTTTTCATGACCTGACCCCGCACCCCTGGGCCGGGCTGGAGGTCGAGATCGTTCTGGAAGCGATGGACGAAATCGAGCAGCTCGGGCGCAGCGAAGGCTTCCGGATGGTGCTGCCGGAGCGGATCTTCAACCACCCGGTGGCCCGCGCCCTGATTGAGCAGCGCAAGCGGCTGACCGTCGCGCCGGACGACCGCGGCCCGGTCGTGGAAGCGCTTTCGGCCATCGGATCCAGGCCCAGCCATTATCACAACGACATGCTGGTCACCCTGGCCATCGTCATCGCCGAGCGCGAGCTGGCCAACATCAGGCGCCCCGAAGCCATCGACCGCGTACAGCGCCTGCTTTGGGAGACGGCCCTGCGCATCGAGGACGGCGAAGCGGCCATCGCCGAACTGCGCCTGCGCGAGCTGCAGCGGCAGCTGATGGAGGCCTTGGCAGAAGGCGCCAGCGACGAAGAGATCGAGCGGCTGATGAACGAGCTTCAGCAGGCGCTGGATGACTACCTGCAGGCCTTGGCGCAACAGATGCAGGAGCAGATGCAGAACCAGCAGCAGGGTGAGCTGCCGCAGCTTCCGCCCAACGCCCAGGTCATGGAGAGCCAGGAGTTGCAGCGCATGCTGGAGCAGGCCCGCCGGCTGGCCGAGAGCGGCATGCGCGACCAGGCGCGCCAGATGCTGGAGCAGCTGCAGCAGGTGCTGGAAAATCTGCAGACCAACCCGATGGCCGCTCAGCAGAACCGCGCCTTCGAAGAAGCGCGCCGCATGCTCAACGACCTGGACCAGATGATGCGCCGCCAGCAGGAGCTGATGGACGAGAGCTTCCGCCAGTCGCAAGGCTTGGGAAGCGAGGAGCAGAATCAGCAAGGGCAGCAGAGTCAGCAGGGTCAGGAGGGTCGCCAGGGTCAGCGCTCCGGCCGGCAGCCGGGACAGGGCCAACAGCCTGGCCAGTTCGGCTCGCCGCAGCAGGGCCAACAGCCCCAAGGCGGTGACCCGACCGCGCAGCTGAGCCAGGCGCAAGAGGCGCTGCGCCGCCAGCTCGGTGAGCTGATGCGTGACTTCGCCGAGCGCATGGGGGACATTCCGCAGCCTCTGGGCAATGCGGAGCGCGCCATGAGCCAAGCGCGTGACGCGCTGAACCAAGGCGATGCCCGCCAGGCGATCGACCCGCAGGCCGAAGCCCTCGATCAGCTACGCCAGGGACTGGAGGCCATGCTGGAGAGCTTCGCCCAGCAGATGCAGGGCGGCGAAGGCTCCGAGGGCTCACAGCTCGGCAGCAACCCTGGGCAGGGCCGCGATCCCTTGGGCCGCAGCTCCAGCAATGCCGGCGCGCAGACCTACGAGGATGTCACCGTGCCGGACGAGATGGAGATTCGCCGGGCCCGCGAGATCCTGATGGAGCTGCGGCGGCGGCGCAGCGACCCGGAGCGGCCGCTGATCGAGCTCGACTACATCGACCGTCTGCTGCGCCAGTTCTAACTCGCTAACGCCCCGGCGACGGCATCGCAGATCTGCTTGAGCGAGAAGGGCTTGAGCAGGACGGTAGCAACCAGCTCTTCCATGTTGTGCGCCCGCTGCTGCTCGGCTGAATAGCCGGTCATCAGCAGCACTGGCATCTCCGGATAATCCTTGGTCGTCTTGAGCGCGAGCGCAATTCCGTCGAGCCCCGGCATGACGATGTCCGTCACCAGCAGGTCATAACGCTCGCCCGAAAGCGCACGCAGCGCCTCGCTGCCATCGGGCACGCCGGTGACGTCATGGCCTTCGCCTTCCAGCGCACGGCAGACGAAGCTGCGGACCGACTCCTCGTCTTCCGCAACGAGAATCCTCGCCATCACTCTTCGACGACGAATTCGATGTTGAGGTTCTGGGCACCCTCTGGCGCAGCCACCGAGGTCTCGAACGTCAGGCTGCTTTGCCCCGCCAGCGTTTCGGCGCCGGCCTGAAAGTCCCAGCGCACCAGCTCTTCGCCGCCCTCACCCAGAATCAGCCCGCGCATCGGCGGAATGGCGTGAGGCGCCTCGGAGGTGTTTTGGATGAGGCCGGTGATGATGTAGCGGCGCTCGCCGTCGACCCGGCGTATGATCGAGGTGACGTCGTCTATCCTCAAGGGCAAAGGCGCCTCGGCCTCGGCCAGTCCGAGCCGCTCGTAGATGGGCGCCGCGGCGGGATAGTTGACGACGATCCAGTCTCGCTTGAACCAGGCCGCCGCGAGCGCCCCGACCACAACAACGATCAGCAGCACCCAAAGCGCGGTCGCCAAGCCCGAACCTGACTTGCTCTTTGCCGCTTCGGCCTCAAAGCTCGGACGATCCGACAGCAGGTCGCCACCGATCGGCGGCGGCGTATCGATCTCGCCGCCTGCGGCGAGAATCTCAGGGCGAATGGGCGGGCTGTCCTCGGCCTCCGCGTCGTCCGCCGTGACTGCCTCTTCGGCAGCCGAGTCGGCTTTTGCGCTGTCCTCCGGCTCGGCCACGACGGGCATCTGATGCCATGTGTGCCCGCACTTACTGCAACGAACAGTTCGTCCGTCTTTTCCGATGGCGCCTTCAGGTATGCGAAAGCGCGTGGCGCAATTCGGGCAAGAGACGTCCATGAAAAATCAACGTCCTGGTAAATTAGCAAATCCGACTTATACGCATTGGCTCGACGCCGAAGCAAGCGCCAGACGGCGCGGGCTCTTGCTTTACCTGGCTGATCCGAAATGTCATCTTGCGGGTCTCCAACGCAACGAATCGGGAGCGAAAGGGGCGTGGTTCGTCTCGAAGGGGTCTCACTGCGCTATCGGGAAGGCCCCGAGGTCTTGCATGGAATCGACCTGGAGTTGGAGCCTGGGTCATTCCACTTCCTTCTCGGGCCCAGCGGCGCGGGAAAGTCGTCGCTCATGCGTTGCATCTACATGGCCAACAAGCCGACAAAAGGGCGGGTTATGCTGTTCGGCCGCGATGTCCAGACGCTGGACCGCGATGAGCAGGCCCTCATGCGGCGTCGAATCGGCGTGGTGTTTCAGGATTTTCGCCTGCTGCCCCACCTCAACGCCTTCGAGAACGTCGCCCTCCCTCTACGTCTCTCCGGCGAATCCAGCCGCGCGCTGGACTCCAAGGTGGCCGAGCTCATGCGGTGGGTCGGGCTGGCGGACTGTCTCGAGGCCTATCCGGCAACCCTGTCCGGCGGCCAGCAGCAGCGCGTCGCCATCGCAAGGGCAGTGATTGGCCGGCCGAGCCTGCTCGTCGCCGACGAGCCGACGGGCAACGTCGACGAACGACTCGCCATGCGCTTGCTCTTCCTGTTTCAGGAGCTCAATCGGAACGGCACCACGGTTTTCATCGCGACCCACAATCAAGCCCTGGTGCAGCGCTTTCCCTACCCCTTCTATCGCATCGATGACGGTGTGCTGAACCTTGGCCGGCGCAACGCCTCCAATCCCGTTGCGGCAGGGGCCGCCGGCGGATGAAGGGCACGCCGCCGCTTCAGCTTCCTCTCGGGCGGGAAAGGTCGGTCCGGTTCCTGCCCTGGCTCATCGGCTTCATGACCTTTCTCGCGACCCTGTCGCTCGCCGCGGCGCTGCTGGTGAACGCCCTGGCCGAGCGCTGGGACCAGGGCTTGGAAGGGCGGCTGACTATTCAGGTGCCACACGTCGAGCCCCCGGACAGTGTGGAAGATGAGCTGCGCCTCGACGAGATCCTCAAGGTGCTGACCGATACGCCGGGTCTGCGCGAAGCAGAGGTGCTGGATGACGCGGGCATGGCCGATATTCTGGCGCCCTGGATCGATGACCCGACGCTGGTCGCCGAAATGCGCTTTCCCGTTCTCATCGCCGTCACCTTGGACAGCGGCGAACTCTCGGACGGGGTTTTGCAGGACTTGAGCCAGCGCCTCGAGGAGGTCGCGCCCGGCACCTACGTCGACACCCATCAGCGTTGGCTGGTCGGCCCCATCCGGCTGGCCGACTCGATCGAGCTGGTCGCCGCGGTGGTCTTGCTCATGGTCATGGCGGCTGCGGTGCTGGCCGTCATCTTCGTGACCCAGACCAGTCTCACCATCCACCGCAGCGTCATCGAGCTCCTGCATCTCATGGGGGCCCGCGACCTCTACATTGCCGTCCAGTTCCAGAACTACTCCCTGCGCGCAGCGCTGTTCGGCGCGCTTGCCGGCCTGCTCGGGGCCGGCCTGACGATCACGGCGATCAGCTATGCCTTGGTGACGGCGGACGAGAGCTTCGCCCAGCCCTTTCAGGTCGGCCTGAGTGCCTGGCTGCCGGTCTCCGCGCTGCCGCTGGCTTTCGCCGCCGTGGCTGCGCTGACGGCTCGCATCACGGTGCTGCGCCACCTCGCGCGTCTGTAAACGGAGCCGTTGAGGCTGATGGCGGCCTACAAGCGAAGACGCAGGCGGCGGCGGCTCCTGCCGATCCTGCTGCTTCTAGCAGCCGCCTATCTCGGTGGTCTCTACTGGTTCGTTCAGATCATTCCCTGGGATGGGCCGGACGGCCAGGAGCCGCCAACCGACGCCATCGTGGTGCTGACCGGCGCCGTGGGCCGCATCCCCGAGGGTCTCGACTTGCTGGACCGGGAGCGCGGACGGAAGCTCTTCATTTCCGGCGTCTATCGCGGCGTCGAAGTGCAGCAGCTCCTGCAGATGGCCCAACGCCAACCAGACGAGATGCTCTGCTGCATCACCCTGGGCTACGAAGCGCAGGATACCGTCGGCAACGCGGAAGAAACCGCCGCCTGGATTAAGGCGAACGATTTCGACTCCTTTACGCTGGTCACCTCGGCCCAGCACATGCCGCGCAGCCTGCTGCTGTTCCACCATGCCATGCCCGACCAGACCATCGTCCCGCATCCTGTCTATCGTCAGCAGGGACGGCATAGCCTGATCGGCTACTGGGCCCGCTCAGCCGATGACATCTTTCAGGAATACAATAAGTTCCTCTTGACCCGCGTGCGCCTGTTTTTCGTCGAGCTGCTGAATGCGCTGTCGGCACGGACATGACCTTTCTTCGCTCCCTGCTCTTCAACCTCTACTTCTATCTGCTGACCGCGGTGATGGCGGTGGTCGGCCTGCCGATCCTCGCCATGCCGTGGCGTTGGGTCATGCGCTACAGCCATCTCTGGACACGGCTGACCCTGTTCGGCCTCAAACTGATCTGCCGCCTCGACTATCGCATCGTCGGCAGGGACAACTTGCCGGACGGCCCCTGCCTCGTCGCCTGCAAGCACCAGTCGGCCTGGGAGACCATGGTGCTGCCCAACATCGCGCTCAGCTTCGCCAGCTGCGTAATGAAGCGGGAACTGCTCTCCCTGCCGCTCTTCGGCTGGTATCTCCAGCGTAGCGGCCAGATTGCCATCGACCGCCGCGGCGGCGCCAAGGCGCTGAAGGACATGGTAGCCAAGGCCAAGACTGCGATCGCCGAGGACCGGCCGATCGTGATTTATCCGGAAGGCACCCGGACCCCCCCGGGCGAGCAGCGGCCCTACCACGCCGGTGTCGCCGCGCTCTATAAGTCCCTCAAGCTGCCGGTCGTGCCCGTCGCGCTGAATTCCGGGCTGTTCTGGGGCCGGCAAGCCTTCTACAAGCGCCCGGGCACCATCACACTGGAGTTCCTGCCCCCCATTCCACCCGGTCTGCCCCGCGAGGCCTTCATGACCGAGCTTAGGGAGCGCATCGAAAACGCAAGCGCAAGACTGGTGGATGAGAATGGGCCGAAAACGAGGGAATCCCGGGGCTTTTCAGAAGATATGCCTTCTTAGGACCGGAGGGACTATAGTGTCCCCCTGGGTAGCAAGAGCTTCGAGGCCATGAGCACGCTTTCGCCCCTGTCCCAGCAGATCTGGGACATGAAGTACCGCCTGAAGGACGACGAAGGCCATCCGCTGGAGGCCGACATCGACGCGACCTGGCGCCGCGTCGCCAAGGCGCTCGCCGCCGTGGAGCGGGACCCGGGCGCCTGGGAAGACTGCTTCTACGAGGCCCTGCGCGATTTCGCCTTCCTGCCGGCCGGCCGCATCCTTTCGGGCGCCGGGGTCGACCGCCGGGTGACACTGTTCAATTGCTTCGTCATGGGCCGGATTCCCGACGACATGTCGGGAATCTTCGAGCACCTGCGGGAGGCTTCGCTGACCCTGCAGGCCGGCGGCGGCATCGGCTACGACTTCTCGACCCTGCGGCCGAAGGGCGCCCTGGTCCGCGGCGTCGGCGCCGATGCCTCGGGACCGCTCAGCTTCATGGATGTCTGGGACGCCATGTGCCAGACGATCATGTCCGCCGGCTCCAGGCGCGGTGCCATGATGGCCACCCTGCGCTGCGACCATCCCGACATCGAGGACTTCGTCCGCGCCAAGCAGCAGGCAGGGCGGCTGACCAACTTCAATCTCTCGGTCCTGGTGACCGATGCCTTCGTCCAGGCCGTGCGCGACGATGCCGACTGGGCACTCGTTTTCGAAGGCGAGACCTACCGCACTCTGCGGGCCAAAGACCTTTGGGACGCCATCATGCAGGCGACCTACGAGGCCTCCGAGCCCGGCGTGATCTTCATCGACCGCATCAACGCCCGCAACAATCTGGCCTACTGCGAAACCATTCACGCCACCAACCCCTGCGGCGAGCAGCCGCTGCCGCCCTACGGCGCCTGCCTGCTCGGCTCGGTCAATCTCTTCAAGCTGGTGCGCGACCCCTTCACGCCGGATGCGAAGCTGGACGTCGCCGGCCTCGAGAAGCTGGTTCAGGTTGCCGTGCGCATGCTGGACAACGCCATCGATGCCTCGCGCTTCCCGCTCGCCGCGCAGGACATCGAGGCCAAGGACAAGCGGCGCATCGGCCTCGGCGTCACCGGCTTGGCCGACGCCCTCATCGCCTGCGGCCTCACCTATGGCAGCGATAACGCTGTGGCCGAGGTCAGGCGTTGGATGAGGACCTTCCGCGACAGCGCCTACGACACCTCGTGCGATCTCGCGGCGGAGAAGGGGAGCTTCCCGCTCTACGACGAGAAGGCCTTTCTTGCCGCCCACGACGTCGCCAAGCTCTCCGCCCCGCTGCGCGAGAAGATCGCCGAGCAGGGCATCCGCAACGGCCTGGTCACTTCGATCGCGCCCACCGGCACCATCTCGCTGTTGGCCGGCAACCTCTCGTCCGGCCTGGAGCCGGTCTTCGCCTTCGAGTACACGCGCAACCTGCTGCGCCGCGACGGCAGCCGGGAGAAAATCTCGGTCAGTGACCCGGCGCTGGCGCTGTTCCGCCAGCTACATGGCGAGCAGGCCGAGCTGCCGGAGGCCTTCGTCGATAGCCAGGTGCTAAGGCCCGAGGACCATCTGGCCACGCAGGCCGCCGTGCAGGACTACATCGACAGCTCGGTCTCCAAGACCATCAACCTGCCGAGCGAGATCTCCTTCCAGGCCTTTCAGGACGTCTACCTCAAGGCCTATGAGCTGGGCTGCAAAGGCTGCACCACCTACCGACCGAGCGCCATCCGAGGCTCCGTGCTGGAGACGACGACACCGTCGCTGCCGGCGCAGGTCGACAGGGCAGGCCCGGTGGTGCAGCTGACCGAGCCGCTCGACCGGCCGGAGACCCTACCGGGACGGACCTATAAGCTGCGCTGGCCGGGCAGCGACCACGCCATCTACATCACCATGAACGACATCGTTCAGGAGACGCCCGCTGGCCCACGCATCCGGCCCTTCGAGATCTTCATCAACTCCAAGAACATGGAGCACTACGCCTGGACGGTGGCTCTGACGCGGATGATCTCGGCGGTCTTCCGCCGCGGCGGCGACGTCGCCTTCGTGGTGGAGGAGCTCAAGGCGGTTTTCGACCCGCGCGGCGGCGCCTGGATGGGCGGTGCCTACGTGCCCTCGCTTCTGGCCGCCATCGGCGACGTGATCGAGCGGCACATGCGGGAGATCGGTTTCCTGCCCAGCCCGCAGGAAGATGAGAGCCTGCCGAAAGCACTGCTCCAGCAGCAGGACGGCGGCGCGCGAAACGAAGGCGGCGCGCGCGCTGCCGCGATGAGTCCGCCAAGCCAATGCGCACGTTGCGGCGCCGCAGCGGTGATTCATCAGGAAGGCTGCGATCTTTGCACCAACTGCGGCTATTCGCGATGCAGCTAGGGGCGGAGCAGATCGATGGCTGAGCGACGCCTCTGCAGGCGCTGCCATACCAAGCTGGAGGTCGACCAGGACGTCTGTCCGGCCTGCGGCGAGAACAATCCGATCCCCAAGCCCTGGTACACACCGTTCCTGGGCTTCCTGATCATCATCATCCTCGGCTATTTCCTGATCGACTTCGACGCCATCGCGCAGTTCTTCGGCCTGTCGGAAAGAGCCCCGGCAGTCGAACAGGGCACGTCTGACTAACGCTCGTCGCCCTCGCCGCCAAAGCGCTTGTGGACCAGACGCTGCAGATGGTGCAGCGAGCGATCATGGATACCCAGCGCCTCGAGATGGCCCAGGGTGGCGCTGAGATACTCGCGGCAGTGGCCGCGCTGACCGACGCCCTGCACGATCAGCTGCGCCGTCTGCTCGGGTGTGATGCGCCCGGTGTATTGCTTGTGGGCAGGGTCGACGACGAAGGTGGCCGCCGTGACCGGGCCCTGGGGCGTGCGCAGCCCCAGCCATTTGGGGATATAGACCCCGGTGACCATCTCCCGCTCCCAAAGATAGTCCATCACCGCCTGCCCTTCGGCCGCCGGCACGCGATAGACCATGCCGTGGCAGGAACCGCCGCGGTCGAGGCCGAGCACCAGACCGGGCCGCGTGGGCGTACCGCGATAACGATGGGAATAGACGCAGAAGCGGCGGTGGTAGCCATGCAGCAGCGCCTGCCGCACCTCCAGGTGAGGAAAGCCCGGGTGCCACATCAGTGAGCCGTAGCCGTAGACCCAGAAGTCCTGCCCGGGCGGCGGCGCAAGGCGGTCCCGGACCACGGGATCCGTCAGCAGGTCGCTCAGGTCTGGCACCTGCAGCGGTGGCGGATCCCCGTCGTCGCGCTTGTTCCTCGGCATAGCGCCGATATTGGCGCCACGCTCCGTGCGGTCAACGAAAAGCGCCCTTCGGGCTGGCCTCAGCCGTTGTCTTGTTTTGTCGGCTCCCGCGCATCGAAGGTGCCTGCCTGGCCCATTTCGATGACACCGCGGCGGATTTCACAGGTCTTGTGAAAGATGCTCTGCAGCAGATCGCCCTCTCCCCAGCGGATGGCCCGCTGAAGCTGAGAGATGTCCTCGTTGAAGCGCTGCAGCATCTCCAGCACGGCATCGCGGTTGTTGAGAAAGACGTCGCGCCACATCACCGGGTCCGAGGCAGCGATGCGAGTAAAGTCGCGGAAGCCGCCGGCCGAGTAGCGGATGACCTCGGCCCGCTCGCTCTCTTCCAGGTTCGCCGCCGTATCCACGATGGTGTAGGCCAGAAGGTGAGGCAGATGGGAGGTGATGGCGAGCACCTTGTCGTGGTGCCGGGGATCCATCAGCTCCACCCGCGCGCCGCAGCGGCGCCACAAGGCGGCAACCCGCTCCACCGCGCCATCATCGGTGCCCGGCGGCGGTGTCAGGATGCAATAACGGTTTTCGAAGAGGTCGGCGAAGCCCGCCTCCGGGCCCGAGTGCTCGGTTCCCGCAATGGGATGCCCGGGCACGAAATGCATGCCGCTCCCGAGATAGGGGCTGACGTCGCGAATCACTGCCTGCTTCACCGAACCGACGTCGGTGACGACCACATCCGGCGCAAGGGACGGCGCCATGGCCTGTGCCACGGTCTCGTTGGCCCCTACGGGGACGCCGAGGACGACGAGGTCGGCGCCCTCGACCGTTTCTGCCGGGGTCTCGTGGACGCTGTCGGCAATGCCGAGCTCCATGATCTTGTCGCGGGACTCGGCGCGCCTTGCATAGGCGCTGATCTGTCCCGCCATGCCACCGCGTTGGATGGCCCGCGCCAGGGAAGACCCGATCAGACCGCAGCCGACGATGGCGACCCGGTCGAAGAGTTGCGGTTCGCTCATGACATGTAGGCGCGCAGAGCTTCGAGCAGCTCTCGCATCTCCGCTTCCGTTCCGATAGTGACGCGCAGGTGATATGGCAGGCCGTAGGCGTGCATCCCGCGCACCAGAATACCTTGTTGCTTAAGGAACTCGGCGGCCTTCGCTGCATCCTCGAACTGCATCAGCGCGAAATTACCGGCGCCGCCTTTGGTGGCGACGCCCACCTCCGCTGCCTGCTGCAGGAACCAGGCCATGGTGCGCGAATTGTGCACGCGTGCGGCCCGCACGTACTCCTGATCTTCCAAGGCAGCCACCGCCGCCGCCTGGGCCGGCAGGCTGACGTTGAAAGGTCCGCGAATGCGGTTCAGGACATCCGCGACCGGCTGAGGACAGTAGGCCCAGCCCAAGCGCAGCGCCGCCAGGCCGTAGATCTTCGAGAAGGTCCGCGTCATCACGACGTTCGGGAACATGTCCACCAGCTTCACGCCGGGCTCGTAGTCATTCGTCATGACGTACTCGGCGTAGGCCGCGTCGATGACGAGCAGGATGTCCTCACGCAGGCGGCGACGCAGGCGGAAGAGATCAGAGACGGCGATGTAGCTTCCGGTCGGATTGTTGGGATTGGCGAGGAAGACTGCCTTAGTTTGGTCGGTCACCTGATCGAGCAGCGCATCGACATCGGTGCGCATGTTGCGCTCCGGCGCCGCCACCGGCACCGCGCCGACGGACCGGGCCGAAATGGGATACATCAGAAAGCCGTGTTGGCTGTAGACCACTTCGTCCTCCGGGCCGCAGTAGGCCCGCATCAACAAGGCGATCAGCTCGTCAGAGCCGGCGCCACAGACGATCCGCTCCATGTCGAGGCCGTGGAGCCGGGCGAGGCTGCGCCGCACCGCCAAACAGCCGCCTTCGGGATAGCGGTGCAGTTCCTTGGCCAGGCCGCTGTAGGCCTCGACTGCCTTGGGGCTGGGGCCGAAGGGGTTTTCATTGGCGGCGAGCCGTATCGCGCGACGGCCGCTGGCGAGCTTGGATTCGCCCCCGACGTAGGGGCTGATCTCAAGAATCCCGGGACGAGGAACCAAGGTGTCCATTGCGCAAGATCTCAGCGGGTTTGCGCATCCAGCGCAACCGCGTAGGCGCCGATGGCCTTGACCGCGCCGATGCGACCCGCCGAGGCATCGACAAGCTGCTCGAGGCGATCGTCGCCATCGCTGACAAAGCCTTCGACCTCGGCGAAGTGCAGCCAGACTCCGTCCGGCTCGACGACGACCGCCGTTTCTCGCACCGAGAGGTCGACGCCGGTCAGCAGGTCGCGCCAGGCCGAGCGGCTGAGCTCACCATCGCTCTCGGCCACCAGCAGGCTGCGGTCATTTCCGGTCTCCTCCGGCGGGCCCGCGGCGACGGCCAGCGCCTCTGGCGCACCGCGCACGTTCGGTGCCGCCGCTTCATGCACGGGGATACGGGCGACGATGAAGAGGCGCCGCGGCCCGGTGCGATAGAGGTGGCGCCACCACATGTCGATGGCGTCGCTCTCCGGCACCGGCAGTAGGCCGATCTCCGCCTCCTGATCGGCCAGCGCGGTCAGCACGCGCTGGCAGGAGCCGCGCTCCACGATCGTCGCCATGACGCCGAAGTGATTGCGGGCGATGCGGTGCAGGATGTCCTCGCCGTCGATGCCCAGGACGCAGATCGTCAGGCGGCTTTGGACGGCAGCCGAGGCGGAGAAGATCTCGCGCCAGATACGCACCAGAGCCGGCGCTGGCAGGTTGCCGCGATTGGCGGCGAGCAGCCGGCGCAGCACGACCGTCTCTCGACCTGGACGGACTGTCGGCGTACCATGGGCCTTTGCGTGGCCGACCCGCTTCGAGACGGCCATGCGCTTGTTCAGAAGATCCAGGAGCGCGAGGTCGAGGTCATCGATTTCACGGCGCAGATCCTCGAGCGTCGCTTCCGGCACGGTTCTTGTTTCCATCTTATTGGCGAGAGCCCTTAACTGATAGTCCGTAGAACGGTCAAAATCAAAGAAAAGTCTGTGCTGTGATACGCTTGACTGCAGAACCCAAGCCATTGACAGATAAGTAAACCAGCGCGTCTATTGCGCGCCTTCACGGTTCCGTTGGAAAGGTATTTTTACAGTGGCCACGGCCCCAGACGACATGACCAGCAAGGGCAGGCCCAGCCCCCAACGTCAAGCCGAACCTGCGACAAACCTGGCCGGGGAGCAGGCGGTGGTGGCGCATACAGAGGCGCTCAAGCTCGACAGCGGGTTGGACTTGGGCCCGATTACCGTGGCCTATCAATGCTATGGCAAGCTGAACCAGGACAAGAGCAACGCCATTCTGGTCTGCCATGCGCTGACCGGCGATCATTTCGCCGCCGAAACCCATCCGCTGACCGGCCGGCCTGGCTGGTGGGCCTATATGGTCGGCCCCGGCCTGCCGCTGGATACCGAACGCTACTGCATCATCTGCGCCAACGTGCTCGGCGGCTGCATGGGCACCACTGGGCCGCGGGACGTCAATCCGGAGACCGGGACCCCCTGGGCGCTCGATTTCCCCATGGTCACCGTGGGCGACATGGTGCGCGTCCAGAAGCTGCTGATCGACCATCTGGGCATCGATCAGCTCTTTGCCGTGGTTGGCGGCTCCATGGGCGGAATGCAGGTGCTGGAGTGGGCCGCGAAGTATCCGGAACGGGTCTTTGCCGCCATTCCCATCGCCACGGCCGCCCATCACACCGCCCAGAACATCGCCTTCCATGAGGTTGGCCGCCAAGCCATCATGGCCGATCCCGACTGGGCCGGCGGGCGCTACCTCGAGCACGGGACCGTGCCGCGCCGGGGACTGGCCGTCGCCCGCATGACCGCGCACGTCACCTACCTCTCGGAGTCGGCCCTGCACCAGAAGTTCGGGCGCAAGCTGCAGGCCGGCAGCAGCCTCTCCTTCGGCTTCGACGCCGACTTCCAGGTGGAGAGCTACCTGCGCTATCAGGGCAGCAGTTTCGTCGACCGCTTCGATGCCAATTCCTATCTCTACATCACGCGGGCGATGGACTATTTCGACCTGGCCGCGGATTACGGCGGAGTCCTGGCCAACGCCTTCCTGGGCAGCAAGGTGCGCTACTGCGTCGTGTCCTTCACCAGCGACTGGCTGTTCCCGACCAGCGAGGCCAAGACCATCGTGCATGCCCTCAACGCCGCGGCGGCCGATGTCAGTTTCGTCGAGATCCGCAGTGACAAGGGGCATGACTCCTTCCTGCTGCGCGAGTTCGAGTTTTTCGAGACCCTGCACGGCTTCCTCAACGGCTGCGCCGAGCTCAAGGGTCTGCCGGTCGCCCATCTTCGCCTGCCCGACCCCTGCGCCCCAGACCACACGGACGATCGAGTGACATGAGCGCCGTCGGAGAGGGCATCGAGCAAAGGCTCGCCACGGCAGAACCCAACCCGCAGCGTCTGACGGCGCGTGGTGCCCACGTGGTGCGCGGCGATTTTCGCTTGATCGCGAACATGATCGAGAGCGGCAGCCGCGTGCTCGACGTCGGCTGCAGCGACGGCGCCTTGCTGGAGTATCTCGCCCGCGAGCACGGCATCGTCGGCCGCGGCATGGAGCTGAGCCAGGCCGGGGTGAACGCCAGCGTCAGCCGCGGTCTGTCGGTCGTCCAGGGCAATGCCGATACGGACCTGGTCGACTATCCCGACGGCGCCTTCGACTACGTGGTGCTGAGCCAGACGCTGCAAGCCACCCACGACCCTCGCAAGGTGATGGAGCAGCTGGTTCGCATCGGCCGCCACGCCATCGTGAGCTTTCCCAACTTCGGCTACTGGCGCGTGCGCCTGCGCCTGCTGTTCGCCGGGCGGATGCCGGTGACCCCATCGCTGCCCGACCACTGGTACGAGACGCAGAACATCCACCTCTGCACAATTCTCGACTTCGTCGAACTCTGCCAGCGCTGCGGCATCGAGATTGAGCGGGCGCTCATTCTCGGCGACGGCGAAGAGGCACGGGAGATCAACAATCTCTGGCGGGCAAACTGGCTGGGGCGCAATGGGATGTTCTTGCTCCGGCGGTCCCACCAGCCAGGGCCGGGTTAGGTACGGCGATCAGCACACGGCGGCGGCGCGCCACGGCCCGCGCCGGACGCACGGCGAAGACCTGCTTCTTGGCTTCCACCAGATTGACGCCGCCGAACCGGCGGAACCAGCGGCCGCCTGCCCGCTCCCAAGCCGCTGCCGCGCGCAACAGCGCCGGTGAGCGCGTCGGTGGAATGAACAGCGCCTGCTCCTCACGCTCGGGAATGAAGGCGTTGTTCTTCAAGAGATTGCGGATCTGCTGCGGGCTGAAGGGCTGGCCATGGCCGAAGGGCGTTCGCTCCAGGCGCGCCCAGATCCCCCGCCGGTTGGGCACCACCACCAGAAGCCGGCCTTGTCCGGCCAAAACCCGCCAGATCTCGCTCAGCATCTCACGCACGTAGTGGCTCTCCTCGATGCCGTGCACCAGAAGAATGCGATCGATCGAGGAGTCGGCGAAGGGTAGCTCAGTCTCCTCGCCCAAGGCGACGACATAGGGGCCCTCCGCCGGCCAGTGCATCGCCCCCTGCTGCGCCGGCATGCAGGCCACAACCCGCTCGGCCTCGCCGCGGAACTGGCGCAGGTAGGGTACGGCATAGCCGAGGCCGAGGACGCTGTCGCCTTTGACGTCTGACCAGAAGGAGCGGACCGCCCGGCGGATGAGGTGGCGCGCGACCTGCCCCGTGCGGCTGGCATAAAAGTCTCGCAGTTGGACGACGTCGCTATACATGGAATGGCAGCAGCCTTGTCGAAAGCGCCGGTCTGGCCCGCCTTGCGGGCAACAGCGCGCGCGCTAAAGTCCGCAAGGGGAGGAACAGCCGATGTCCCAAATCGATATTCACCAGATACCCGTCCTCAGCGACAACTATGTCTATTTGGCACGGGATCGCGCCAGCGGCCAGACCGCCGTTGTCGACCCGGCCGTCGTCGCGCCGGTGCTGGAAGCCGCCGATCGCCTCGGCTGGACCATCACCCACATCCTCAATACCCATCATCACGGCGATCACGTCGGCGGGAATCTGGAGATCAAAGCCGCGACCGGCTGCACGATCATCGGGCCCAAGGCCGACCGGGCCCGGATTCCCGGCATCGACGTGGAAGTCGAGGAAGGCGACAGAGTCGCCCTCGGCGAAGCGGTTGCCGAGGTCTTCTTCGTGCCCGGCCATACCCGCGGGCATATCGCCTACTGGTTCGAAGAAAGCGCGGCGCTGTTCTGCGGCGACACGCTCTTCGCCCTGGGCTGCGGGCGGCTGTTCGAAGGCACGCCGCAGCAAATGTGGAGCTCTCTGTCGAAGTTCCGCAAGCTACCAGAGGAGACCCGCGTCTATTGCGCCCACGAGTACACCCAGGCCAACGCGCGCTTCGCCCTGTCCGTCGAGCCGGAGAACCAGGCGCTGCAAGACCGCTCGCGCGCGATCGACGTAGCCCGGGCAGCAGACCGGCCGACGGTGCCCTCGACCCTGGGGGAAGAGCTGGCGACCAATCCTTTCCTGCGCGCCGATCTGCCGAGCCTCGCCGCCAACGTCGGCCTCTCGGGCAGCGACCCGGTTGCGGTCTTCGCCGAGGTCCGCCGGCGCAAGGACAATTTCTGACATCTCACCGAAACCAAAGAGACAGGGACCTGAACCATGAAGCTCTGGTGTTCCGACACCTCCCCCTATGCCCGTAAGGTGCGTATTCTCGTGCGGGAGCTGGGCCTGACCGACCGCGTGACCGAGCAACCGGTTGCCACCACGCCCATCGCGCCCAATGCGGATCTGGCCAAGGTCAGCCCTCTGGTGCGCGTGCCGACCTTGGAGACCGACGAGGGCGAAGTGCTCTACGACTCCCGGGTGATCTGCGAGTACCTGGAGAGCCTGGACGGCGCGACGCCGCTGACGCCGGCGAACGGAACCGCCCGCTGGAGCGACTTGCGCGACGCGGCCCTGGCCGAGGGCATCCTGGATACCGCCGTGGGCCTGCGCTACGAGACCGGGCTCAAGGAAGAGCGCTTCCAGGATCCCAACTGGATTGCGGCGCGCCGGCAGCGCATCGTGCATGCTCTGGATGCGATGGAGAACACCGCACCCGACGCCGAGGCCGGGCCGAGCCAGGGCACCATCGCCTGGGCAGCGGCACTTGGCTATCTGGACCTGCGTTTTCCCGACATGAGCTGGCGCGAGGGACGGCCCAAGCTGGCGGCCTGGTACGAGCGCTTCTCCCAGCGCCCGTCGCTGGTCGAAACAGAGCCACCGAAGTAATCCCGCTGAGATGACGTCCAACAGCCAGCTTTCGGCAAAGGAGGTCGTGGCGCTGCTCGACCTCCAGCCTCACCCCGAAGGCGGGCACTATCGCGAGACTTGGCGCGACCAATCCGCAGAGGGCGCACGGGGCGCTGGCACGGCCATCTACTACCTGCTGGAGGCGGGTGATGTTTCGGCCTGGCACCGGGTCGATGCCGCGGAAATCTGGCACTGGTACGCGGGCGGGCCGCTGGTCCTCACCATCTCGCCCAACGGCCACGACGCTGAATCCGCCCACCTTGGTCCCGATCTGGCGCGCGGGCAGCGGCCGCAACTCATTGTTCCGAAGCATGCCTGGCAAACGGCCGAGTCGCTGGGGGCCTGGACCTTGGTCGGCTGCACCGTCTCGCCAGCCTTCGAATTCGCCGGCTTCGAGATGGCTCCGCCAGACTGGCGGCCGACGCCTCGGCCGGCCGGCAGCTCCTAGGCAGACAGCAGCCGCGCCAAGTCGTCCATGCTGTCGGCAATCTCGCGGCTGCCGGCGGCAATCAGAGCATCGCCGTGGCCGGCTCCGACATGGCTGGCGCCGGTAAAGCCGATCACCTCCATGCCGGCCGCTCTTGCCGCCGTCACCCCGGTCACGCTGTCTTCGATCACCAGACAGCCGCCGGGTGCGAAGCCCATCTCGGCGGCGGCGTGAAGGTGCAGGTCGGGCGCGGGTTTGCCGCGTGCCACCATCTCGCTGCTGAACACCGCCTCCCCGGCGAAGAACCGAAGCAGATCCGTGCAGTGGAGAGAAAAGCGCAGCCGCTCTACCAGCGAGTTCGACGCAACGCAGCGCGGGCCGTTCAATCCGGCAAGCAGCGTCTGCACGCCCGGGACGGCTTCAAGCTCCTGCTCGAAACGTGCAATCGTTCGCGTGGCCACACGGAGGTGGAAGTCATCGGGCAGGCTGCATCCCGTTTCGGCCCTCAAGATTTCTGCAATGCGCTGGTCGGTGAAGCCGGGAAAGCGCTCATCGAGCTCTTCGGGCGAAAGCACGATGCCGTGTTCCGCAAGCTCTTCGGCAACGACGCGGCACGCCAGGGCCTCGCTGTCGATCAGCACCCCGTCGCAGTCGAAGATCAGGAGACCAGGTCGCATCTCTCGTTCGGCACCCGTGACGTTCGCATTCTCTAGCGGCTTCCCACCGAGGCCGAAAGCAGCAGACTTGCAAATCGGCGATCCGGCGGCAGATTCAGAAAAAACACCTAAGGTCAGAGGAGCATCTCATGCGTTATCTGCACACCATGGTTCGGGTTACCGACCTCGACGCCTCATTGGACTTCTATTGCAACAAGCTGGGATTTGTCGAAACCCGCCGGTACGACAGCGAGCAGGGGCGCTTCACGCTCGTCATGTTGACGGCGCCAAAGGACCACGGCCGCGCCAAGGAAGAGAGTTCGCCGGAACTCGAGCTGACCTACAACTGGGACCCGGAGGACTACACGGGCGGGCGCAACTTCGGCCATCTCGCCTACAAGGTCGACGACATCTACGCGACCTGCCAGCACCTGATGGACAAGGGCGTGACCATCAATCGCCCGCCGCGCGACGGCCGCATGGCCTTCATCCGCTCGCCCGACCACATCTCCATCGAGCTGCTGCAGGAAGGCGACCCCCTGCCGCAGAAGGAGCCCTGGAGCTCCATGCAGAACACCGGCGAGTGGTGAACCGGACTGCCACGGTCTCCAAGGAAAAAGGGCTCTCCGGATGGGAGAGCCCTTTTCGAGTCCGCCGTGTCGACGCGGCTCAGTACATGTGCTGGCCGCCGTTGATGGAGAGGGTCGAGCCGGTGATGAAGCCGGCCTCATCGGCGACCAGAAAGACCACCGCCCGCGCGATCTCTTCGGCCTCGCCCAGGCGCCCGACCGGAATGCGGCCGACGATCTTCTCCAGCACCTTCTCAGGCACCGCGCGGACCATTTCCGTGGCGATGTAGCCCGGCGCGATGGCGTTGACGGTGATGCCCTTGGCTGCACCCTCTTGGGCCAGAGCCTTGGTGAAACCGTGGATACCCGACTTGGCGGCGGCGTAGTTCACCTGCCCGTACTGGCCGGCCTGTCCGTTGATCGAGCCGATGTTGACGATACGGCCAAAGCTGTGGTCGCGCATGGACTCGATCACGCAGCGCGAGCAGTTGAAGCAAGAGGTCAGGTTGGTGTCGATCACCGCCTCCCACTGCTCGAAGGTCATCTTGTGCATGGTGCCGTCGCGGGTGATGCCGGCGTTGTTGACCAGAACCTCGATGGGGCCGTGCTCGGAAACGATTTGGTCGACGGCCGCCTTGACGGCATCGAAGTTGGAAACGTCGAACTTGTAGGACGGGATTTCGGTCTCTTGCGTGAACTTGGCCGCAGCTTCCTCGTTGCCGCCAAAGTTGGCGACGACGCGATAGCCCGCATCCCTCAGGGCCTCGGAAACCGACCGCCCGATGCCGCGCGTTCCTCCCGTCACCAGTGCCAAACGAGCCATGAGCTTACTTCCCTCCCTGTTCGCTTTATCGCTTTATCCGCCTCGATGCCGAGACGCGGCCGCAGGCAACCGCCTGTAGAAGACGGCCACCGACTGCTGAATTAAAGCCTGAAATGGGTTGCGGGGCCAGAGGCGAAAGCTCTCTGGCCCCGAAAGCACCGGTTAAGCGCGCTCTAGCGCTCGACGCACATGGCGATGCCCATGCCGCCGCCGATGCAAAGCGTGGCGAGGCCCTTCTTGGCATCGCGCTTTTGCATCTCGTGCAGCAAGGTCACCAGGACACGCGCACCCGAAGCACCGATGGGATGGCCAAGGGCGATGGCGCCGCCGTTGACGTTCACCTTGTCGGTGTCCCAGCCGAGGTCCTTGTTGACCGCCAGGGCCTGCGCCGCGAAAGCCTCGTTGGCCTCCACCAGGTCGAGATCGTCGACGGTCCAGCCGGCCTTCTCCAAGGCCTTGCGGCTGGCGGGAATGGGCCCCGTGCCCATGATGGCCGGGTCGACGCCGCAGGTCGCCCAAGAGACGATGCGGGCCAACGGCGTGATGCCCCGCGCCTCGGCGTCTTCGGCCGACATCAGAACGACTGCGGCGGCGCCGTCGTTGATGCCGCTGGCGTTACCGGCGGTCACCGTGCCTTCCTTGTCGAAGGCCGGGCGCAGCTTGCCAAGGGACTCGGCGGTGGTGCCGTGCTTGGGATGCTCGTCGGTGTCGACCACGATGTCGCCCTTGCGGGTCTTGATGGTCACCGGAACAATCTCGTCCTTGAAGCGGCCGGCGTTCTGCGCCGCCTCTGCCTTCTGCTGGGAGCGGGCGGCAAACGCGTCCTGCTCGTCGCGGGTCAGCTGCCACTGCCGGGCGACATTCTCGGCCGTGTTGCCCATGTGATAGCCGTTGAAGGCATCCCAGAGGCCGTCCTTGATCATGGTGTCGACGAACTTGACGTCGCCCATCTTGGTGCCGTTACGCAGATGCGCACAGTGCGGCGACTGGCTCATGGACTCCTGGCCGCCGGCGACGACGATCTTGCTGTCGCCGTTGCGGATGGCCTGGTAGCCGAGCGCCACCGTGCGCAGGCCGGAGCCGCAAAGCTGATTGATCTGGTAGGCCGTCTTCTCCTGAGGAATGCCGGCGTCCATGGCCGCCTGACGCGCCGGGTTCTGGCCCGTGCCCGCGGTCAGGATCTGACCCATGATGGCTTCGTCGACATCGTCCGGGGAAACGCTCGCGCGGTTCATCGCCTCTTTGATGGCAACGGTGCCGAGATAGGATGCGGGGACACTCGACAGGCCGCCGCTGAACGCCCCGACCGGGGTCCGCGCGGCACTGGCAATTACGACTTCGCTCATCTGGACCGTTCCTCCTTCGCTTTCGTTGCGGCGGGCTCACCAACACAGGGGTATGCACTTAGGCATGCACATGGGCATGAACGGAAAGCACCCCAAGGTGCGGTTTGCCGCGCTTATCAATGCTGCACTGCACAATAGCGTTAACATAGAAGGCAGCTGTCGGCAAAGCAAGTAAGCCAAGAGCAACGACTGCTAGCGTTTCAGCCCTGCGCCGGCGTCTGTTTCGCGCAGCCAGTCGACCAACGGTCCCCAAATGGTCTCCGGCGCGCGGCGGCTGACCACCATGCCGATATGGCCGATGGCCGGCTCCCTGAGATCGATCTGCGGGATCAGCGGTGCGATCGCCGCGGCCGAGGCCGGCGGCACGATGCGGTCCTGGCCGGGCACCAGGCAAAGGCAAGGGACGGACAGGCTGCGTGGGTCGACGGCGCGCCCGGCCACGCGCCAGGCCAGGCGTGCAGTGCTGTTTTCGCCGTACCAGCCGCCGAGGCACTCCCGCGCCACCGGACCGGCCAAGGGCACGCCGTCGTTCAGCCAATCCTCCAGCGCCACGAAGGCCCGGGCCCGATCGCTGTCCGGGTCCATACGCCCGAAGGCCAGGAACTTGCGCGTGCCGTCCAGGGGGTCGATGGCGGCGAACAGCGACTGGATGGCATCGACCGGCAGCTCGCCGAGCACATCTATCCAAGGCCCGAAGGTGAGCAGACTGGCC
Organism: Rhodospirillales bacterium; assembly: GCA_965247175.1. Classification (GTDB taxonomy): domain Bacteria; phylum Pseudomonadota; class Alphaproteobacteria; order Kiloniellales; family DSM-21159; genus JANQMX01. The sequence continues at coordinate 4,056,985 of OZ252006.1, read as the reverse complement.
TGAGCGGCCGTAGCCTGCTGTTTGACCGTATGGAAGTCCCAGGGACTGGCCAGAAGCGCGAGGCCGGCCACGTCCCGCTGGCGCCGCAGCGCCAGGGCCAGGGCCAGCAGCCCCCCCATGCAATAGCCGATCACCATCACCGGACGATCGAAGCGGGCGAGGCAGTGGTCCAGCGCCGCCTCCAGACGACCGGCGATGTAGTCGGTCAGGGAGAAGCTGCGCTCCACCTCGCCGGGCGCGTCCCAGTCGACCAGCAGCGGCGCCAAACCCTGCCCGGCCAGCCAGCGCAGCAGGCTGCTCTCGGGCGTCAGGTCGAGAATGTAGCTGCGGTTGATCAGCGAGGGGACGACCAGCACCGGAATCGCACCCTCGTCTCCCTTGCCGTAGTCGAGCAGCCGGGTGGTGCCTTCCGACCAGACCGCGGGGGCGTCGGTCGGCGGCCGGCGGTAGCTATGCGTGCGATAGACCTGGATGGCGGCGAGCAGTTGCTCCGAGCGATCCAGGATTTCCTGTTCAAGCGCCCTTTGCAGGTCGTCGGCGGGGAGCGACGCGCTTTCGCGCACGAGGGCTGCCGCCCGTTGCGCGAACTGCGGACTCCAGGGCAGCGATTCGCTCTTCCAGAGCCTGGAAGCGAGCCAGGAGCTCGTCCAGGCGTTCGTCGCTGCCAGCAGATGCAGCGGCAGCGGGCGCGGGCCCAGCCGGCGTTCCCGTCGGGCTTTCGTCGACGCCGTTGCCTGTCCGCTTTCGGTCATGGCGCTCTTGTCCCATTCCCTGCGAACCGGCCTGTAGATTGGCCAAGTCCCGCCACAGCGTCCAGACCTGCTCCGGCGCCGGTGTCAGGCTGGCGGCCATCAGCCGCCCGGCCTGCGCCAGGCCCTGAGGATCGGAAAAGAGCGCCGAGACCTGGTCCTGCCAAAGCTCGAGATAGCGGCGTGCGATCAAGCGCGCCTGCGCCTCTCTCTCGTCGCGTCCACTCTCGCCCTCGCTCATCGCCCTTCGGTCTCGCATGGCCCAACCCGACCGGACAGCGGCCGCCCTGCCCAAAGTTGACAGACCCTGCCGCAGCGCACAATATCCGCGCGTTTGACGCGACAAGCCTTTGGCGTCGCACGGTTAAGGACGGGACAGAGCTGGTGGCCAATAAACCCTCCGCCGAAAACGAACCGGTTACCATCAAGAAATACGCCAACCGGCGGCTCTACAACACAGCGACAAGCAGCTACGTCACCCTCGACCACCTCTGCCAGATGGTGAAGGACGGGGTGGACTTCGTCGTCTACGACGCGAAGACCAGCGAGGATATCACCCGCGCCGTGCTGACCCAGATCATCGTCGAGGAAGAGGCCAAGGGCGAAAACCTGCTGCCCATCTCTTTCCTGCGGCAGCTGATCAGCTTCTATGGGCACGGCATGCAGTGGATGCTGCCGAAGTACCTGGAAACCATGATGCAGAGCTTCGCCGCCAATCAAGAGCAGATGACGGCGGCCATGCAGAAGTCCATGGGCGGCATGTTCGGCCTCGAGCAGCTGGAGCAGATGGGCAAGAAAAACATGGCGCTCTTAGAGAGCACCATGCGCATGTTCTCTCCCTTCGCCGGCCAGGAGGAAGGCAGCGGGACTGCCGACGAGAGCCAGCCGGCCTCACGCGCCGACCAGCTCGACACCCTGCAGAAGCAAGTGGACGTGCTGCAGCGGCGGCTGACCGAGCTCACCGACAAGAAAGATTAAAGACGCGCAGTAATAGCGCAGCTTTCGCGATCGCTTTGTGGGCTGTGGCAACAGATTTTATCTTTATTAACGCCGCCGAATAACAATTATAGTTAACAATACAGAAAATTTTATTTACCCGAGTCTTGCTTCTTTACAAACTATTAAGTACAGTGTGCGGACTATGGCGACTCCCCGCACGACCATTGAGCTGATCAATCCCGCTGCCTTCCGCAGCCACGGGACGATTAAGCCTGTCACGGCGAGTGAACGCGCGCGACCGCAGAACTCCAGCGCCAATGAGAGTGTGCCGAAAGCGCAGGCGGCCCGCCCCGCCAGCCGGGAGCCGTTTCATGCCTTCGATGCCGCCAAGAGCCTGCTGCAAACCGGGCCGCTCTTGGCCGCGCAGACCGCCGGCACGGCGGCGACCATGCTGCCGCATGCGGGCTTGAGCAATCCACAAGGCGTCCAAGCCTACCGCCAAGCCAACGGCGATCTGCCGGAGCCGATCAACATTATGGTTGACTGGAAGCTCTAGGGCTCGGCGCGTCCCAGCTTTTCGTCAAGAAGCCGGTGCTTCCGCCACGTGGGCGGCGGCAAGCGTGCGTATGCGCTGCACCATAGAGAAGAGGCCGTTGCTGCGGCTCGGGCTCAGATGCCCGCCGAGGCCCAGCTTGTCGAAGAGCGCGCGCCCATCGGCGGCGACGATCTCCTCAGCCGGCTTGCCGGAAAAGGCCGTCAGCAGGATGGCAATCAGCCCGCGCACGATGTGGGCATCGCTGTCGCCACGGAAATGCAGGCGCCGCGCCTCGTCTCCGTCGGGATAGGCGACCAGCCAGACCTGGCTGACGCAGCCCTCCACCTTGTGCTCCGGAGTCTTCAGCGAGTCTTCGAAAGCCGGCAATTGCCGCCCCAGATCGATGATATAGCGGTAGCGCTCTTCCCAATCGTCGAGGAACTCGAAGCTCTCGAAGACCTCTTCGAGGCTGGGCAGATTGGCTTCGGTGGTCTCGGTCATCGCCTGTCTCCTGCGACTCTCCAAATAGGGGCGAGAGTGCTCGGTACAAAGTCGCCACAATGCCGGGGCGGCAAAACGCCGTCCCCAGAGCATCACCCTGCCGAGGTCAGCTGGCCAGGGCGGGCTTATCCTCGCTGAGGGCATCCAGCAAGCGGTCAATCCAGGCGCGGGGAATGTCGCGCGTAATGAAGACCAGCTTGGTGCGGCGATCCTCGTCCGGCCAAGAATCGAGCCAGACCGGCGGATGGAAGACGTGCTGCACGCCGTGCACTACCGCCGGCCGGTCAGGATCTTCGGCCAGCTTGACGATGCCCTTGACCCGAAGCAGGTCGGGCCCGCGGTTCATGGTCAGGATCTCCACGAACAGCGAAAAGGCGGCGCCGGAGATCGCTTCCTCCCGCACGACGCAATAGGCCTGGATCCGATCGTCGTGGCGGTTCGGGTCGTGACTATGCGCATGGTCGCCGTGATCATGCCCATGATCGTGGTCGTGCCCATCTCCATGATCATGGCCGTGGCCGGCGTGATGATGGTGGTGATGCGATCCGTCGTCGGGCCCGGCCGCATAAGCCTCTTCGCGCAGCCAGCGGGCGACGTCCGGCGCTTTGGTGGAGGGGTCGTAGAGGCCGGCATCGAAGAGCTGCCGGGGCAAAACCGCATCCGGCCCGGCGACGATAACGTCGGCTGCCGGATTGAGACCGCGCAAGCGTACCTCCAGCGCTTCGCGCCCGGCCTGCCCCTCCTCCAGATCCGTCTTGCTCAGCACCAGGCGGTCGGCCATGGCCGCCTGCTTCACCGACTCCTGATGGCAGTCCAAGGTGCCGCTGCCGTTGGCTGCGTCGACGACGGTGACCACCCCGTCGAGACGATAGTTGGCGGCGAGCCGCTCGTGGGTCGTCAGGGTGTGGATGATGGGCGCCGGGTCGGCGAGGCCCGTGGTCTCCACGACGATGCGGTCGAAGGCCTCCTTGCCGTCGTCGCGCCGGCGCGCTTCCAGGCGTCCCAAGGTCTCGATCAGATCGCCGCGCACGGTGCAGCAGAGGCAGCCACTGTTGAGCTCGACGATGTCCTCTTTCGCATCGGCCACCAGAAGATGGTCGAGGCCGATCTCGCCGAACTCGTTGACGATCACGGCGGTACGGGCAAGCTCCTCGCGCCCAAGCAGGGAACGCAGCAGGGTCGTCTTACCGCTGCCGAGGAAACCGGTGAGAATGGTGACGGGAACAAGGCTCATGGTCGTGGAATCGCTTCGCTGTGCTAATCGGACGGCAAGTCTGACATGGCGCGGAAGCGATTATGCCGCAAGGGCTTGGTCGATGTCGCGGCGCAGATCTGTGATCGCCTCCAGCCCCACTGAGACACGGATGGTGCCGGGCGTGATGCCGAGCGCCTCCCGCTCCGCTTCCGTCAGCTTCTGGTGCGTGGTGGTCGCCGGATGGGTGGCCAGGCTTTTGGCATCGCCGAGGTTGTTGGAGATGTCGACCAGGCGCAGGGCGTTGAGCAGACGAAAGGCTCGCTCCTTGCCGCCATCGACCTCAAAAGTGACCACCGTGCCGAAGCCGCTCATCTGCTTTAGCGCCAGCTCGTGCTGGGGATGGGAGGGCAGGCCGGGATAGAGCACCCTGAGGATGCCGTTCTTCTCTTCCAGATGGCGGGCCAGCGCCAAGGCATTCTCGCAGTGCCGTTGCATGCGCAGCTCCAGGGTCTCCAGCGCCTTGGCCAGGACCCAAGCGTTGAAGGGGCTGAGCGAGGGGCCGGTGTGGCGGTAGAAGGGCTCGAAGGTCTCCTTGATGAAGTCCTTGGTCGCCAGCACCGCACCGCCCAAACAGCGCCCCTGCCCGTCGATGTGCTTGGTCGCCGAGTAGACGACGATGTCCGCGCCGAAGGCCATGGGCCGCTGATGCAGCGGTGAGGCGAAGACGTTGTCCACCACCACCGTGGCGCCGGCCTTGTGCGCGAGATCGCAGACGGCCTCGAGATCGACGAGATCGAGCATGGGGTTCGACGGCGTCTCGAGGAACACCACTCGGGCACCATCGGCCAGGGCCGCACGCCAAGCCTCGAGATCGCGCCCGTCCACCTGGACGCTCTCGATGCCGAACTTCGGCAGGATGTTGGCCACGATCTGATGGCAGGAGCCGAACAGCGCCCGGGAGGAGACCAGACGGTCGCCGGCCTTGAGCTGGCTTGCGAGGGCGGCGTAGACCGCCGCCATGCCAGAAGACGTGCCGCGGCAGTCCTCGGCGCCTTCCAGGAGGCGCAGGCGCTCTTCGAACAGCCGCACCGTGGGGTTGCCGTAGCGCGAGTAGATGTAGCACTCGGCCTCGCCCTTGAAGGCGGCTTCCGCTTCTTCGGCGCTTGGATAGATGTAGCCCGAGGTGGGATAGATCGCTTCGCTGGTCTCCCGGTTGGGGCTGCGGTCCAGGCCGCCGCGCACCAGCATAGTCTGGGGGTCGAGGCCGCTTGCCCCGGCCGGGTCGTTGTCGAAAGGCATGCTCTGGTCCGTCTTGAGGGTCGTGGTCATGGCCGGGTCTCCCGCCCGATCAGCCTTGCTGCCAAGGCAGCCCTGCCGCCTTCCAGCCTTCCAGCTTGCCGCGATGGCCTTCCGCGTCCTTACCGCCTTCGAAGCCCTCGGTGATGTTGTAGGCGGGGCCATAACCGGCCTGGGTCAGGAGGCGCGCCGCGCTCAGCGAGCGGGCGCCAGAGCGGCAGAGGCAAAGCACCGTCTGCCCGGGGGAGATGCCGGCCGCCTCGACCTGGACCAAGAAGTTCGGGTTCGGCTGCCCGCTGGGGAACTGCTGCCACTCGATGGTGATCGCCTGACGGCCTGTGGTGGAGAGATCCGGCAGCCCGACGAACTGCCACTCAGCCAAGGTTCGAACGTCCAACAGCACGGCATTCGGCTCTTCCTCGAGCCGCTTCCAGGCGTCCAGGACAGAGATTTCACCCGCATAGTCCATCGTTGCGCTCCAATAAGAAAAACCGCCACAGCGTTGCCGGGCGGTTTGCGTCTGGCCGGTTTAGCTGCGATTTCTAAAGCGCCCGCAATCTGGCTCAAATCGGCGCTGGGCCGTACCATCACCTCAGGCGGGGTCGGACGTCAAGCCCGGATTGCGCGTTGAGCGCGCAGATACGTCCGACTCGCGCGTTGACAAGCCAAGCGCTTTGCCTATATTTCGCGCTTCCGCCCGCCACCGCGCGGGCCCGATGCGTTTTTCCGTAAGAAAGTGGGTTAACGATGTTCGCAGTCATCAAGACCGGCGGCAAGCAATACAAGGTTGCCAAGGACGACGTGATCACCGTCGAGCGGCTGCCCGGCGAAGCCGGCGGCAGCGTGTCCTTCGAAGAGGTGCTGATGCTGGGTGGCGACGACACCAAGGTCGGCGCCCCGTTGGTCGACGGCGCCAGCGTCAGCGGCGAAATCGTCGAGCAGACGCGCGGCGAGAAGATCATCGTCTTCAAAAAGCAGCGCCGGCAGAACTACCGCCGCAAGAAGGGTCACCGCCAGGAGCTGACGGTGGTCAAGATCACCGACATTCTGGCCGCCGGTAAGAAGAAGCCGGCCAAGAAGGCGAAGGCCAAGGCCGAGAAGCCGGCCGAAGAGGCCGTCGAGGCCGAGAGCGCGGCTCCCGAGGCCGAAGCTCAGGCGACGGAGGAGTAGAGCATGGCACACAAGAAGGCAGGCGGCAGCTCGCGCAACGGGCGCGATACCGCCGGACGGCGCCTCGGCGTCAAGAAGTTCGGCGGCGAAGCGGTCGTCCCCGGCAACATCATCATCCGCCAGCGCGGCACCAAGTGGCATCCCGGCACCAATGTCGGCATGGGCCGCGATCACACGATCTTCGCGCTGGTCCCCGGCCACGTGAAGTTCCAGAAGCGCGCCGGTGGCAAGACCTTCGTCTCCGTTCAGCCGGCCATGCCGGCGGAGGCTGCCGAGTAGCGCCTTCCCACAGCGGAACGAATTGAGGGGGATGGCGCGCCATTCCCCTTTTTTCATGCCTGAAGCACGAAGATCATGGACAGCTACGACAACACCACCCTCACCGTCGAACTGCAGACGGAGCGTCTGACTCTCCGCCTGCCGGAGGAGGCGGATGCCGCGTCGATCGCGCGGCTGATCGGGGACTGGGACGTGACGCAAATGCTGGGCCGCGTGCCCTACCCCTATCCCGAGGGCGGCGCCTTGGACTGGATTGCCGAGCTGCGGCCCAAAGTGGTGGCCGGCGAATCGCTCAATCTGGTTCTCGTCGAGAAAGGCAGCTCCGAAGCCCTTGCGATCGGCTCCGTCGGCCTGGACACCCGCGAGGGCTGGGATCAGCTCGAGCTTGGCTATTGGCTCGGCAAGCCCTATTGGGGCCGCGGCTACATGACGGAAGCGGCCAAGGCGCTGGTGGACCATGGGTTCGGCGCGATGGGCTTGGACCGCATCGGCTCCGGCCACTTGCCCGAGAACCTGGCCTCGCGCAAGGTATTGACCAAGCTGGGCTTTCGCGACGCCGGCACAGAGCAGCGCTGGTCGCGGCCGCGCAACTGCGAGACCACGGTAACCTTGATGATGCTGGAGCGACGCGACTATCTGGCCGCACAGGACGGCTCGGCATGAAGTTTCTCGACGAAGCCAAGATTTTCGTGAAGAGCGGCAACGGCGGCAGCGGTTGCGTCTCCTTCCGGCGCGAGCGCTTCGTCGAGTTCGGCGGGCCGAACGGCGGCGACGGCGGGCGCGGCGGTGACGTGGTGCTGCAGGCCGTCCAGGGACTCAACACCTTGATCGATTTCCGCTACCAGCAGCACTTCAAGGCCAAGCGCGGCGTCGACGGCATGGGCCGCGACCGCACCGGCGCCTCGGGCAAGCCGCTGGTCATCAAGGTGCCGGTTGGCACCCAGGTTTTCGCCGAGGACAAGGAGACGCTGCTCGCCGACCTGACCGAGGAGGGTCAGCGCGTGGTGATCGCCGAGGGCGGGAAGGGCGGCTTCGGCAATACCCACTACAAGTCCTCGACCAACCGCGCGCCGCGCCGCGCCGACCCGGGCACGCCGGGCCAGGAGCTCTGGCTCTGGCTGCGGCTCAAGCTGATCGCCGACGCCGGCCTCGTCGGCCTGCCCAATGCCGGCAAGTCGACCTTCCTTTCCGCCGTGTCCCGCGCCAAGCCCAAGATCGGCGACTATCCCTTCACCACCCTGCACCCCAACCTCGGCGTGGTCGGCCTCGATGACGAGGAGTTCGTGCTGGCCGACATCCCCGGTCTGATCGAGGGCGCGCACGAAGGTGCCGGCCTCGGCACCCGTTTCCTCGGCCATATCGAGCGCTGCCGCGTGCTGCTGCATCTCGTGGACGTGACGCAGGAGGACCCGTTGGCCGCCTACCGCACTGTGCGGGAGGAGCTGGAGGCTTACGGCGCCGAGCTGAGCGACAAGCCCGAGGTCCTGGCGCTCAACAAGTGCGACGCCCTGGACGACCGGGAGGTCGAAGCGGTGGCCCAGCGCTTCGCCGAAGAGATCGGCGTCACCCCGCACCTCATCTCCGGGGTCAGCGGGCGCGGCGTGAAGCCGCTCTTGCGGGCGTTGCTGGAGCCGATCCGCGCCGCCCAGGCCTTCGAGCTGGCGGAGGAGGACGGCGCTTCCGGCGAGACGGCGGTTGGGGAATGGCAGCCCTGAGCGACAGCAAGGAGCGGCTCGACCAGGCCCAGCGGCTGGTCGTCAAGATCGGCTCGGCCCTGCTGGTCGAGCCCGATGCGGGCCGCATCCGGCAGGACTGGCTGACAGCCCTGGCCGAGGACGTGGCCGCCCTGCACCACGCCGGCAAGGAGGTGCTACTGGTCTCCTCCGGCGCCATCGCCGTCGGGCGGGGTCTCCTCTCCCTGCCGCCGAAACGCCTGAAGCTGGAGCAGAAGCAGGCAGCGGCGGCCGCCGGGCAAATCGTGCTGGCGCACGCCTATCAGGACGCGCTGGCCCGCCACGGCATCACCGTCGCCCAGGTGCTGGTGACCTTGAAGGACACCGAGGAGCGGCGGCGCCACCTCAACGCCCGCAACACCCTGACCACCCTACTGCGCTGCCGCGCCATTACTGTGATCAACGAGAACGACACCGTCGCCACCCAGGAAATACGCTACGGCGACAACGACCGCCTGGGCGCCCGGGTCGCCGCCATGATGAACGCCGACGCGCTCATTCTGCTCTCCGACATCGACGGTCTCTACAGCGCCGACCCGCGCCGGCAGGCAGATGCGGCGCACCTGCCGCTGGTCGAGCGCATCACGCCGGAGATCGAGGCCATGGCCGGCGAAGCGCCGCCCGGCTACTCCTCCGGCGGCATGGTGACCAAGCTCGCCGCCGCCAAGATCGCCGTCGATGCCGGCTGCCAGATGGCCATCGTCGACGGGCGCGGCCTGCATCCGCTGCGCAGTCTGACGGAAGGCGCCCGCTGCACCTGGTTTCAGGCCGCCGTCGAGCCGCGTGCCGCGCGCAAGCGCTGGATCGCCGGGGCGCTGCAGCCCGCCGGCAGCCTCTGCCTCGACGCCGGTGCCGAGCGCGCCCTGCTGGGCGGCAAGTCGCTCTTGCCGGCCGGGGTCACCGCCGTTAGCGGCCGCTTCGAGCGTGGCGACCTGGTCATCGTCCAGGCCGCCGACGGGCGGGAAATCGGCCGCGGCCTTTCGGCCTACTCCAGCGCCGACGCCGCCCGCATCCGCGGCCGCAAAAGCCACGACATCGAGGCCATCCTCGGCTACGCTGGGCGCGAGGAATTGATTCACCGCGACGACCTGGTGCTGTCATCGAGCGCGGAACGATAGGGAAACGGACCGAAGAATGAACGCCGACGCTGTCATGAAAGACCAGCTGGAAGAAGACATGCTGGCCATGGGCCGCGCCGCCAAGGCGGCCGCCGCTCAGCTCGCTCTCGCTTCCTCCGAGCAGAAGGATAAGGCGCTGATGGCCTCCGCTGCCGCGCTGCGCCGGAATGCCGAAGCCATCCTGGCCGCCAACGCCAAGGATTTGGAGGTCGGCCGCGCCAAGGGCTTGAGCGCGCCGATGCTCGACCGCCTGGCCCTAACGCCGGAGCGGGTCGAGGCCATGGCTGCGGGCTTGGAAGCGATCGCCGAACAGCCCGACCCGGTCGGGAAGGTCCTCGCCGAGTGGGAGCGGCCCAACGGCCTCAAGATCGACCGCGTCTCCGTGCCGCTCGGCGTTATCGGCATCATCTACGAGAGCCGGCCCAACGTCACCGCCGATGCCGGCGGGCTCTGCCTCAAGTCCGGCAACGCCGCCATCCTGCGCGGCGGCTCGGAATCCTTCCATTCCTCGGGCGCCATCCTTGAGTGCCTGCGCGAGGGCCTCGCCGAGGCTGCGCTGCCGGCCGAGAGCCTGCAGCGCCCCGCAACGACCGATCGCGCCGCCGTCGGCCATCTCTTGGCCATGAGCGGCCTGGTGGATGTGATCATCCCCCGCGGCGGACATGGGCTGACCGAGCGGGTGATGCGCGAGAGCCAGGTGCCGGTGCTCGCCCACCTGGACGGCCTCTGCCACACCTACATCCATGCAGGCGCCGACCCGGCCAAAGCCAAGGCCATCGCGGTCAACGCCAAGATGCGGCGTACCAGCATCTGCGGCACCACCGAGACCCTGCTCGCCGACCGTGCCGTCGCCGCCGAAGTTCTGCCGCCCATCCTGGAGGAGTTGGCATCCCTGGACTGCGAGCTGCGCGGCGATGCGGCGGTCTGCGCCCTGGATGCGCGGGTCAAGCCGGCCACGGCCCAGGACTGGGACACCGAGTACCTCGCGCCCATCCTCTCGATCAAAGTGGTCGAGGGGCTTGAGGAGGCGGTGGCCCACATCAACCGCCACGGCTCCCACCACACTGAAGCCATCGTCACCGAGGACGAGGCCGCCGCCGCCCATTTCCTGGAGCGGGTGGATGCCGGCATCGTCATGCACAACACCTCGACCCAGTTCGCCGACGGCGGCGAGTTCGGCATGGGCGCGGAGATCGGCATCTCCACCGGCAAGCTGCACGCCCGCGGCCCCGTCGGCGCAGCGCAGCTCACCTCTTACAAGTACAAGGTTCGGGGAAGCGGCCAGACTAGGCCGTAGCAGTGGCGGCGGCGGCCGCCTTCAGCACGATCTTGACGTTGAAGGCGACAGAGATGCGCGGCGCGCTGCCGCGGTAGGGCAGCACGTAGTGCTTGAGCCAGCCGGGGAAGACCACCAGGCCGCCGGGGGTCGGTTGGATACGCACCACCTTCTTCATGGCCTCGGCCACGCCGCTGCGCGGGTCGATGAACTCCAGGATGCCGTTGTTGGGGTCGCTGCCGGCCTCGCCGATGTCGACATAGTAGACGCCGGACCAAGTGTATTCGCCGTGGTCGTGGACCTTGTTGAAGCCACCGTCGAACAGCACGTTGGCCCAGCCGAAGAGCGTCACCTCGGCCCCTTCCAGTTTGCCGCGCAGGCACTCGCGGCTCATCTCCCCCACCCCCTGCTGGACCCAGTGCGTGAGCTTAGCGACGTCCTGGCCGCCCCAGTTGAAGAAATCCAGGCCCGAATGCCAACCGCCCATGACGCTGCGCGAGGGCTGCCAATCCTGCGGCATGCGGCTGAGGATGAGCTCCCGCAAGCCCTTGTTGACCGTCTCAGTTCCCGGCAGCACGCGCTGGTAGACCGGGGTGGCGAAGGTCTGAAGCAGGGGATTCTCGGGCATGATGAACTCCGCGGGACTGAAACGGCCGGCTCCCTGGTAGCCGCTCGCCGCGGCCTGTTCAACGCTGCCCTGGATCGCGACAGCTTCCTCTTGCCTGCGCGGCTTCAGGCGTGTCTTCCTAGCGGTCATGAGACGGAGCGGGCGCAAAGCGACCTACGCGAACCGGAGCGCGCTTGGCCGCGCGCTCGGCGGGCATCTGCCGCGCCCCGGCATGCGCATCGGCCTGCTCGGCGGCTCGTTCAACCCGGCCCACGCCGGACACCGAGACATCGCGCTGCTCGCCTTCAAACGGCTGTCGCTCGACGAGGTCTGGTGGATGGTCAGCCCTCAGAATCCCTTGAAGGGCAGCCATGGCATGGCGCCCCTCAAGGCCCGCATGGCCAGCGCCCAGCGGCAGGCACGCCACCCCCGCTTCATCGTCACCGCCATCGAGGGCACCCTAGGCACCCAGGCCACGGCCGATACCATCCGCGCGCTGACCACCCGCTTTCCCGGCGTCACCTTCGTCTGGATCATGGGGGCCGACAACATGGCCCAGATTCACCGCTGGCAGAATTGGAAAGAAATCTTTCACCGATCCGTCATTGCGGTTTTCGATCGGCCTTCCTACACTTTAAACGCTGTGGCCTCTAAGGCAGCTCGCCAATTCGCTTGGGCACGCCTGACCGGAAGAGCGGTCAAGACCCTGGCGAAGCGGGAGCCACCGGCCTGGGGATATATCCGCCGGATGCGGTTGAACCCCTTGTCGGCGACGGCATTGCGCAATCGTGGGGATGTGGCTGAGTAAGTTTTTGCTAGCCTTAGTATCCAACACTGATGCGTTCCGAACGGCCCTCCACCGCCGAAAGGGTTTTATTGTGTCGCGGGCTCGGCGGAGCAACCGCCCGTGCAATATGGAGATCCGACGATAAACACTGCGATACCGGCGCAACACGCGCCAACCGCCGAAGGGGCCTCCTTGCCCGACTTCGGCCCTGAGTCCGAGGCGTTGCTGCACCTCGTCACTCAATCGCTGAATGACGATAAGGCCGAAGACCTGGTCGTCATCGACCTTGCCGGAAAAACCTCCATTGCCGATCACATGGTAATCGCCAGCGGGCGCTCGGCCCGTCAGGTGGCCGCCATGGCCGAGCATCTCCATGAGAAGCTCAAGCATGCCGGCGTGACCGGTGTGAGGCTGGAGGGTAAGCAGCAGGCGGACTGGGTTCTCATCGACGCGGGCGATATCATCGTCCATGTCTTCCGTCCCGAGGTGCGCGCCTTCTACAATCTGGAGAAGATGTGGGCCATGCCGCTCATCGAGCGCAGCGCCCGCGCCTAGCGTACTTTTGTGGCTGCGGCGGGCCGTAGTGGACCGCCGCCGAGACCCATGCGTCTGACCGTTATTGCCATGGGCGCCTTGCGGAGCGCGCCCTGCAAGGAGCTTTGTGAGCTCTACAGCCGGCGTTTGCGCGCCGGGCAGCCTCTTGGCCCCTTGAGCTTCAAGGATGTTGCCGAGCGCAAGGCCGCGACCCCCGAAAAACAGAAACAGGACGAGGGCGAGCGGCTGCTGGCCGCGGTGCCGCCCGGTGCGCGGACAGTGGTGCTCGATGAGCGCGGCAAGACTTGCGATAGCCGCAACCTCGCCGCAATCCTGGGCCGCTGGCGCGACGAAGGCGTCCGGGATGCCACCTTCTTGATTGGCGGCGCGGATGGCCATGGCGCAGACTTGCGCGGCAAGGCCGACCTTTTGCTGTCCCTCGGCGCAATGACTTGGCCCCATGACCTTGCGCGCGCGATGATCGCTGAACAGCTATATAGGGCCAATTGCATTTTATCCGGGCATCCTTATCACAGGGATTGACACCGGCACGCAGGAGCGCAGGCATGAGGAACCCGGGCCGATGAGCAGCAGCGAAGCACCACGCGGGCAGCCGGGGGGGAAACGTCCCCGGCCCGTCGTGCTCTGCATTCTGGACGGCTTCGGCTACCGAGAGGCATCGGAAAACAACGCCATCGCCCAAGCCAAGACGCCGGTCTGGGACCGCCTATGGCAGGACGGACCGCGCGGCTTTCTCGATGCCTCCGCAGGCGAGGTCGGATTGCCGGCCGGCCAGATGGGCAACTCCGAGGTCGGCCACATGAATATCGGCGCCGGCCGCATCGTGCTGCAAGACCTGCCGCGCATCGATAAGGCGGTGGCGGACCGCACGCTCGCTGAAATGCCGGCCCTCGGCGACTTCGTCGCCAAGCTCAAGGCCAGCGGCGGCACGGCCCATCTCATGGGCCTCTTATCGCCTGGCGGCGTCCACTCCCATCAAGACCATTTGGCGGCGCTGGCCGACGTCCTGATCGCGGCGGACGTACCCGTATGCGTACACGCATTTCTAGACGGCCGAGACACGCCTCCGCGCAGCGCATTGGACTATATGGCGCGCTTCGAGGAGATGGCGCCCAAGGCAAAGATCGCAACGGTCAGCGGGCGTTACTACCCGATGGACCGGGACAAGCGCTGGGAGCGCGTATCCCAGGGGTACAGTGCCATCGTCGCTGCGAAATCGGCATTTCATGCCGCCAGCGCTACAGCGGCGATAGAGGCCGGGTACGTACGGGAAGAGAACGACGAGTTCATCCAGCCGACGGTGATCGACAGCTACCGCGGGATGCAGGACGGCGACGGCATTCTGATGGGCAATTTCCGGGCTGATCGGGCGCGGGAGCTGCTGCATGCCCTGATCGACCCGGATTTCGCCGAGTTCGACCGCGGCACGCCCATCCGCTTTGCCGCCTGTTTGGGCATGGTGTCCTACTCCGCCGCGCTTGATAAGCTGCTGCCCAGCCTCTTCGCGCCACCGGTGTTGACCAACACGCTGGGCGAAACCGCCGGAAAGCTGGGCCTGAGCCAGCTTCGCATCGCCGAGACCGAGAAGTACGCGCACGTCACCTTCTTCCTCAACGGCGGGCGAGAAGAGCCCTTCGCCGGCGAGGAGCGCATCCTGGTGCCGAGCCCCAAGGTCGCAACCTACGATCTCAAGCCGGAGATGTCGGCCGTCGAGGTGACCGACAGGCTGGTTGAGGCCATCGAAAGCGGCCGCTTCGACTTGATTGTCGTCAACTACGCCAATCCGGACATGGTCGGCCACACCGGCGTTCTCGAGGCGGCCATCAAGGCCATCGAGACCGTCGATACCTGCCTGGGCCGGCTGGAAGCCGCGGTGCGCAAGGCCGGCGGCGCCCTCTTCGTCACTGCCGATCACGGCAATGCCGAGATGATGCAGGATCCCCAAAGCGGACAGGCGCATACGGCACATACCATGAACAAGGTGCCGGCGGTCCTGATCGGCGGCGCAGCCGAGGACGGACCGCTCTCGGACGGGCGGCTCGCCGACATCGCGCCGACGTTACTCGACATTATGGGTGTCGAGCAGCCGGCCGAGATGGAAGGACGCTCTCTGCTTCCGGGCCGCGCAGCGCGCAGGGCCGCCGAGTAGTGGCAGGACGCGCTGCCGCACCACCCACGAAAGCCTGCGGCGGAGCAGGCCGCCTCACCTGCGGCCTAGCGACGGCCATCCTCGGCGCCATCCTGGCCGTCGCTCCGGCCGACGCCCAGCAATCGGACCGGGTCGAGAAGAAACTGCGCTCCATCGAGCGCGAGCTGGACGAAGGCGCCAAGACCCGCGCCGAGCTGACCCGCCAGGCGGAGCAGGTTCGTGGCGAAATTCTGGCGCTCAGGGAAGCCACCATCTCCGCGGCCCGCCGCACCCAGGACCTGGAAAGCGAGCTTAGCGCCCTGGAAGTCACCGTCGCGGTCATGCAGAGCGAGGCGCTGCGCAAGTTCAATCGCATGGAAGTCACGCGCCTGCGCCTCGACCAGGTGCTGGGCGCCTTGCAGCGCATCGCCCTGCAACCGCCGGACGCCCTGCTTTTGGCCCCGCGGCCGCCGCTCGACAGCGTCCGCGGCGCCATGCTGTTGAACTATGCGGCGCCGCAGCTGCAGCAGGAGGCGACCCGCCTGCGCGGCGAGCTCCGAGAGCTCGAATCGCTCCGCGAAGACATCGTTGCCCAGCGGCAGAGCCTGGACGACACGGCGCGCGACCTGGCCCGCGAACAGAAGGCGCTGCTCGGCCTGATCGGCCGCAAGACCCAGCTCGAGTCCAGCCTGCGCCGGCGCGCCCAGGGTGCCCAGCAGCGAGTCGCGACCCTGGCCGACCAGGCCGACGATTTGCGCGACCTGATCGAGCGCATTGGCGAAGAGGAGAAGGCGCGGCGCCGCGTCATCGAGCAGCAACGCCTGGTCGAGGCGACCCTGCGCCTGGAAGCGGCGCGCAAGGCTGAAGAAGACGAGGCTCGCCGCCAAGCGGCCGAAGCCGAGGAGCAGCTTCAGGAATCGGTGGCTTTCGCCGACGCGGGCGAGGAGGCCACCCTAAGGGCCGACCTGCGCCCGGCCAACCTGCGGTCCTTTCCCGACCAACAAGGTACCCTGACCTGGCCGGCCCGCGGTCGCATTGTCGCCCAATTCAACGAGCCCAGTAACGAGGCTGGCTCGGGCGGCGTACAAGGGCTGACGGTCGAGACGCGTTCCGGCGCGCAGATCGTGGCGCCGTTCGACGGCAAAGTGGTGTATGCGGGACCTTTTCGCGGGTATGGCCTCATCTTGATCATCGAACACGACGGTGCATATCATAGCCTACTCTCGGGAATGGACCGCATTGATGCCGTGCTCGGCCAGTGGCTCTTGGCCGGGGAACCGATCGGAGCCATGGCGATAGACGAGGCTGTAAATCACCGACTTTACTTCGAGTTAAGACGCGACGGGCAGCCTATCAATCCGCTCCCCTGGGTCGCTCAATTAGACGCGAGAAAGCAAGGCTGATGACCATCTGGAAAAGAGTCTCTATAGCGGCATGCGCCGCAGTCTTCGTCATCACCCTGGCGCCGGCGCTGATCGACCGACCGCAGGCCGACGAAGGCGATGTCTACGACAAGCTGAAACTCTTCGCCGAGGTCTTTAGTCGGGTCCGCGCCGACTATGTCGAGCAGGTGGATGACGAAGTTTTGATTGAGGCGGCCATCCGCGGAATGCTGACCCATCTCGACCCCCATTCGAGCTACCTCAGCGCCAAGAACTTCCAGGAGATGCAAGTCGAGACCAAGGGCGAGTTCGGCGGGCTCGGCATCGAGGTCACCATGGAGAACGGCGTGGTCAAGGTGGTGGCGCCGATCGACGATACACCGGCCAGCCGGGCCGGCGTCGAAGCAGGCGACTATATCACCCATCTCGACGGCGAAGCGGTGCTCGGGCTGACCCTGTCGGAAGCGGTCGAGCGCATGCGCGGCCCGATCAACACGGAACTCAAGGTAACCATCCGGCGCGGCGAGCAGGAGCCCTTCGACCTCACCCTGGTGCGCGACCGCATCACCGTCAGCTCCGTGCGCAGCCGCAGCGAAGAGGGTGGCATCGGCTATATCCGCATCACCCGCTTCAACGAGCAGACCTCGCCCGGCCTGGAATTGGCCATCGACAAGCTGAAGGCCGAGATGGGCGACGAGCTGATTGGTTTCGTCATCGATCTGCGCAACAACCCCGGTGGCCTGCTGCGCGAAGCGATCAACGTTTCGGACGCCTTCCTGGAGCGCGGAGAGATTGTCTCCACCCGCGGACGCGAGACGGACGACGCCACGCGTGAAAACGCCACCACCGGCGATCTGACGGGCGGCCTGCCGCTGGTGGTCCTGATCAACGGCGGCTCAGCCTCGGCCTCCGAGATCGTCGCGGGCGCGCTGCAGGACCACCGCCGCGCCATCGTCATGGGCACTCCCTCCTTCGGCAAGGGCTCCGTGCAGACCGTGATGCCGCTGCCCGGCAACGGCGCCATGCGCCTGACCACCGCACGCTACTACACGCCGAGCGGCCGCTCCATTCAGGCGCGCGGCATCGACCCGGACATCATCGTCGAGCAGGCGCGCCTCGAGGACGTAGATCAGCTGCCCAACCGCAACGAAGCCAGCCTGCGCGGGCATCTTGAGAACGACAACGGCGAGGAGGGCGAGACCCCAGAAGCCGAGGCGCGGGAAGACCAGGCACTTACGGACTATCAGCTGGCCCGCGCCGTCGACCTGCTGCGCGGCCTGTCGCTGTTCAAAGGCGAAACGACGAACACCAACTAAAACACTAGCTGTATCGTCGCAGCCTGGCGCTAGCCAGGCTCGCGACATAGTGCTATGGCCCGGTGACCAAGCCGCCGGGGAGAGCAGCTTTGTCGATCTGGAAAGATCAGCGTCGCGGACTAGGGACCGCTTTGGCGGCCTGGGGAGTCTTCTTGCTCCTCGCCGGCAGCCTGACCGGCTATGTCGTCGCCTTCAGCGAGTCCCCAGCCCCGCAGGAAGAAGCCGCGGAGCAGCAGCCGGCCGGCGAAGACGCGGCCGTTGAACAGGCGGCAGCAGAGCAAGCCGAGCCGGAGGCAATCACCCCGTCGGAGCCAGCCTCCACCTCGGAAGCCAAGCCCCCACAAAGCGAAGACACCGCCGCGACCGAAGACGACGAGCAACCGACGGCAGACGCGGGCGAAGAGAGCGCCCAGGCCGCAGCCTCGCCCAACGAAGCCAGCCAGCCGACGGACAGCGCATCCGACGACACCACGGCGCGACAGGCCGCAGAGCGCGAGCCGGAGGCCCAGGATGTCATGCAGCCGGTGGCGGCGACCAGCGAGGTGAATGGGCACAGCGCACAGGTCCCGAGCCAAGATCAGCCGACTGAGCCGGACACTGCCAGCGTTGCGCCGCCAGAACCGCCGCAAACTGCTCAGCAGGAGAGCCCCCCTGCCCCCGTCGAGGCAGAGACCATGACGGAGGAAGCGCCGGCCCAAGAACCCGTGCAGCAGGCCTTCCGGGCCCCCGAGACGCCGAGCGCCGCGCAGACAGCCAACGAAGCCTCCCCGCCCTGGCAGCGTTTCTCGGCCTATTTCCTGGAAGAGGACAGCCGCCCCCGGGTTGCCATCGTCATGACGGGTCTCGGCATGTCGGACGGTGTGACCGAGGCCGCCATCCGCTCCCTGCCGCCGGAGGTCTCGCTCTCCTTCAGCCCTTACGCGCGCAACCTGGCCAGTTGGATCGGGCTGGCCCGGGTCAACGGCCATGAGGTCCTGCTCGACCTCTATATGGAGCCCTCGACCTACCCGCTCGACGACCCCGGCCCGCAGGCCATCATGACGGTGCTGAGCGAGGAGGAGAACCGCAAGCGCTTCGACTGGGTGCTGTCGCGCGGCAACAGCTTCGTCGGGCTGACCGGCCGCATGGGCTCCCGCTTGCTGACCCGGCGCCAGTCCTTGAGCCCGGTTCTCGAGGACATCGCCCAGCAGGGCCTGCTGTTCGTCGACGACCGGGCGACCGCCGGCAGCTTGGGCTTCGATCTGGCCCGCGAGTTGGAGGTTCCCGCGGCCTACAGCGAGGACATGATCGACGAGCCTTCGGCCAACCGGGCCGCCATCGACGCCAAGCTCAACCGCATCGAGCGCCTGGCCCTTACCAAGGGGGCCGCGGTCGCCCTGGCGCAGCCTTATCCGGTGACGATCGAGCGCCTCAACGTCTGGATTGCCGAGCTGGCCGAACGCGGCGTGGTGCTGGCGCCGATCTCGGCCGTGGTCAACCGCCAGCCGCCGGTCCGCTAGGCGCGCAAGGAGCTCCATGAGCCGCAGCTACAACCCCGATGCGACGCTGGTCCTGACGCCGGCGGAGATCGCCGCCCTGCCCTACCGGCCTGGAGTCGGGATGGTGCTTTTCAACCGCCAAGGCCAGGTCTTCGTCGCCCAGCGCAGCGACATGATCAGTGCCGCGTGGCAGATGCCGCAGGGCGGCATCGACAAGGACGAAGACCCGCGCGATACGGCCTTGCGGGAGCTAGAGGAAGAGATCGGCACCCGGAACGCCGAGATCATCGGCGAGACCGGCGACTGGCTCTCCTATGACCTGCCGCCCGAGCTGGTGCCGAAGCTCTGGAAAGGACGCTACCGCGGCCAACGGCAGAAGTGGTTCGCCCTGCGCTTTCTGGGCAGCGATGCCGAGATCGATATATTCGGCGAGCACGCCGAGTTTCGCGCCTGGCGCTGGGAAGAGCTTTCGCGGGTGCCGGAGCAGATCGTCTCCTTCAAGCGCGGCCTCTATCACCAGCTGATCGAAGAGTTCGGCCACTTGCCGGAAGAGGTCCGAGAGGCCGGCGACTGAGCCCGACTTGGACGTCGCCGCCTTAAGACGCGGTCGCTTCTTTCGCCTGGAACATCGCCAGGTTCAAAGGCAGCATCTCGCCCATCCAGATGGCGCGGTCGCGATGATCGCCGAGGTCGTCGCCGGTCTCAGGGTGGATGAAGACGGTGAGGCCGTTTCTCTCCAGGGCCAGCCAGGGCACCACCTCGCCGAACAGCGCCGGCGGGAAGGCGAGCTGGCAGCTCCAGCGTGGATGCGGGCCGACCGGCCGCTCATGCATGCGCCCCATGGTGACGCCGAAACGCCGTGCCGCCTCTTCGCAGAGCGTGCGCGCCTGCGCGACCGTACCCTCGTCGAAATAGACGTGGGCGTGGAAACCGGTGATCTCAGCCATCGGATGGCGTCCTTTCCCTTTGCAACAGCACTAGAGTGTTGCGTTGGATGTAGGTCCTACGTCAAAGCAATGCGGCATGCATCTGTGAACCCGGCCACAGAGGAGAGAGACGATGAGCCGCTGGGCGGAAGAGACGCTCTACGACGATTGCAAGTTCTGCCTCAAGCTCGACAAGCTGCTCTACGAGCGCAGCTCGGAGCACCAAAGCCTGCTGGTCGCCGAGAACCTGACCTACGGCCGCGTGCTCTACCTCGATGGCGTGCTGCAGACCACCGAAGCCGACGAGTTCATCTATCACGAGATGATGGCTCACGTGCCCATTCTCGCCCACGGCCGGGCCGAGAGCGTACTGATCATCGGCGGCGGCGACGGCGGCATGCTGCGCGAGGTCCTCAAGCACCAAACCATCGACCGCGTGGTGCAGGTGGAAATCGATGCCGACGTCATCGCCTTCTGCCGCGAGCACCTGCCCAACCATTCGCTGGGCAGCTTCGACGACCCGCGGCTCGAGCTGGTCATCGCCGACGGCAAGGACTACTTGGCCGACTGCGGCGAGCGCTTCGACGTCGTCATCATCGACTCGACCGACCCCATCGGCCCAGGCGAGGCGCTCTTCACCCCGGAATTCTATCAAGCCTGCAAGACCGCGCTGGACGAAGACGGCGTCCTGGTGACCCAGAACGGCGTCCCCTTCCTGCAGCCCGAGGAGCTGCGCGCCACCATGCGTGCCTTCCGGGATATCTTCCAAGATGCCAGCTGCTATCTCGCCGCAGTGCCGACCTACATCGGCGGCGCCATGGCCTTTGGCTGGGGCAGCAACCGGAGTGGACTGCGGGACGTGCCCCTTGAGGTTCTGAGGACGCGCTACCGCGAGGCGGGCCTGGAGCTGCGCTATCTCAACCCGGAGGTTCACCAGGCGTGCTTCGCGCTCCCCACCTTCGTGCGAGAGTTGGTGGAAGGCTAGGGCCTGCACTGTGCCTACCGCAGGATACTCGGGCCTTCGCCGCGCCGAAGGGCTTCGGCCCCGCAGGCGGGTCTTCGCCGCTTCGCATCTCGCCCCAAGTATGACGTCCTGAGAGAGGCTTCGGATTGCGCGGCCCCTCCTCTCGTCACCCCGGCCAAGGGCTTCGCGTGAGCGAAAGCTGTGAACCGGGGTCCAGCCACAAGCCCGGACCGTGCCGAAAGCTGGATACTCGGGTCTTCGCCGCTGCGCGGCTCGCCCAAGTATGACGTTGGAAAAGGGATTGCGGACGGCGCAGCACCACAATCTGTCACCCCGGCCTTGCGCCGGGGTCCATCGATCGGCCTGCGCCCGGCCCATCCATGGACCCCGGATGTCGCCTCTCGCGAGGCTCCTCCGGGGTGACAATAGAAGTGGGGCGGCCCGAAGGCCGCCCCTCCCCAAACAATCTCCGGAGAAGCGTCGGCTAGCTGCCGATCACCCCGCCGTCTTCCTTGGTGATGACCACCACCGAGGGGCGCGGCGGCATGTCGTCCTGAAAATCGGGCCAGCGGGTCGCCGGATCCTCGAAGGTCGAGCTGCGGCCGAAGGGCTCGTAGTCCTTGGCGCCGTCGGTCGAGACGTGCTGCACGGCGACAAAGAGCACCCGGTCCTCATCCGTGAATAGGGGCCCACACATCTCGGCGCCGACCGGCACGCGGAAGAACATCCGCCCGGTGCCGCGATGCTCGCCTTCCGTCTCCATTGCCCAGACACCGTCGGCTGTGCCGGTCTTGGACCAGCCGGTGCCCTGGTCAGTGGTGATCCAGAGACGGCCTTGGCCGTCGACAGCACAGTTGTCCGGAGCCGCGAACCAACCGCTCTCGCTGGTCGCCGGGTTCCACATGGCACCGACCTCGGCCTTGGTGGGGTCGCCGCAGCGGACCAAGATCTCCCAGGTCGCCTTGGTGGCCGCGAAATCCATGTCCGGCTCGGTGATCTCGATGATGTGACCGAAGGCGTTCTCGGCCCGCGGGTTGGCTGCGTCGACCTGATCCGCCTTGCGCCGGGTGTTGTTGGTCAGCATGGCATAGACCTTGCCGGTGCGCGGGTTGGGCTCCACGTCCTCCGGCCGGTCCATCGGCGTGGCACCCAACAGATCGGCGGCCCGGCGGGTCTCGATCATCACGTCCGCCTGGCTGTTGAAGCCGTTGGCTGCGGTCAGCGGTCCCTCACCCTGCACCATCGACAGCCAATCCACGGTGCCGTCGGCGTTGAAGCGGGCGACGTAGAGCGTGCCCTCGTCGAGCAGGCCCATGTTCGCCTTGCGGTCGCTGTCGTCGTAGGTGCCGGCGGTGACGAACTTGTAGACGTAGTCGAAGCGCTGATCGTCGCCCATGTAGATGACGACCCGACCATCCTTGTTGACCACGCTCTCACCGCCCTCGTGCTTCATGCGGCCGAGCGCCGTGCGCTTGATGGGAATGGAACCGGGGTCCATGGGATCGACCTCGACCATCCAGCCGAAGCGGTTGGGCTCGTTCGGCTCCTTCGCCAGGTTGAAGCGGTCGTCGTACATGCCCCAGGCGTACCAGCCGCCCGGCACGCCATAGCGCTCGTGGTTGACCGTCTCGGGATGACCTTCCGGCAGATCGCCCAGGAAGTAGCCGTGGAAGTTCTCCTCGGCCATCAGGTAGGTCCCCCAGGGCGTGATGCCGCCGGCGCAGTTGTTGACTGTGCCGATCACCCGGGTGCCCGTCGGATCCCAGCTGGTCTTCATCCGCTCGTGACCGGCGGCAGGGCCCGTGATCATGCACTGGGTCGAGCGCGTGGAGATGCGCCGGTTGCGGGGCGCATTGCGGTCATAGGCCCACTGGCCGTCGCGCTTGAAGATCTCCACGATAGTCCCGCCGTGCGCCGCCTGCTCGATGGCCACCAGCTCCGGCGTCATGTTGAAGAAGGCCTTGCCGCCCTTCTCCAGCGAACGGTCCTGCCGGCCGATCTGCGGGAACATGACCTCTTCGTTGGTGTACTCGTGGTTGACGCAGAGCAGCCCGCGCGCCTCTTCGCCTTCGTGTGGCTCGAGCGCCACGAAGCCGATGTAGTCGTTGTTGTAGCCGAACTGCTTTTCTTGTGCGTCCGCGTTCTGGTTATGCGGATCGAACTCCGGCGCATCCTCGTGCAGCGGATCGCCCCAGCGGATCAACACATCGGCGTTGTAGCCTTCCGCCACGTGGTGCGTCTCATCGACCCCGTGGTTGATCTCCGTGAATTGGAAGTTGTGCACGCCGTGTGCCTTCGCCTCATGCGACAAGAGCGCAGGGACACTGGTGGCGAAACCGGCGATGGCGGCCGTGCCGAGCATGCCGCGCAAAACGCCGCGGCGCGAGAAGCGCTCGTTGATGACGTCGCCGATGGTCGCGCGGCCCTTGGCCAGGACGGGGTTGCTGGGAATATCGTCGGACGCCTCGAAGGCTTCCGCACGACAGGAGTACTGCTCCGGGTCGAAGCGTAGCATGCCGTTCTCCGTTTTCTTCTCATGGCTCATGGGCAGGCGTCTTGCGGCCTGCTGTTGCGGAGACGGCCTAGCGGCTTTCTATGGCAGTCATGCTACAGATCGCTGCTTTGTTGCCTTGCATTGACGCTTTCTATCAAAGTGCAGTCACTCGCATGCTACTGCGGCGGTGGGGCCGGACGCTCGCCTTCATCGGCCCTCTGCTCCACACCGGCTTGCGGGGACTCCAATGCAGGCTGATGGGCAATGCCCCAGACCTCGACCGGCTTGCCGAAGCCGCGGATCTCCTTTTCCCCGAGGCACGCGTGACCGGGGAGGGAGCACTGTCCGTTGAGTGTCTCGGCGTCGGCAAGGATAGTGGTCCCGGTTTCCTTGTTGAGCGCCTCCAGGCGCGCCGCCAGATTCACCGCGTCGCCGTAGGCGGTGTAGCTGGCGCGCGCCGTTCCTCCGACGAGGCCGGCCGTCAGCGGCCCCGTGGCAACGCCGATACGAACGGAGATCAGCTCCCCGCCAAAGCGTTCCTCCTCCGCCAGCAGCGCCACGGAGCGGGCCGCTTCGAGCGCGTTGTCGCGATAGTCGTCCAGCTGCAGCGGCAGGTTGAAAGCCGCCAAGACAGCATCGCCGTTGTACGACAGCAGCACGCCGCCCTGGCTCGTGATCTTCTGCTCGACCGCTTCGAAGAAGGCGGTCAGCATGGGAAAGAGCTCGTCCGCCGGCGTGCCGCGAACGCGTTCGGTGAAGTTGCGGATGTCCACGATCATGACCGTGGCCTCGCGGCGCTGCGGCTTGAGGCCCTCCCCGTCGGCCATCAGCGAGCGCCAGACGCTCTCCGGCAGGAAGCGGCCGAACACGGACTCGAGCCGCTGCCGCTGGGCGCGGGCGGCGATGTTACGCCGCACCTGCATGCGCCCTCGGGCCGCCGCGGCGGCCAGGAGCGCGGCCGTCAGCACCAGCACAAGGATCTCTTTGATCCGCCCTTCCCAGGAGAAGAAGTTGGGCGTGAGGTAGGCCGTCATAAGCTCCTGCAGAGGCGCGTCGGTGGGATAGTCGCTCCAGCCATGCGTGTCCGGCAAACTGTCGATGAGGAAGCTGACCAGCAGCCAACAGATCGCAGCGGCCGCGCCGGCCCAGAGCACCAAACGCGGCCGGTAGCTGAAGGCCGTCATGCCAAGCAGCAGGAACAGGAAAATGAAGTTGTCCTGCCGGAACTTCATCTGAATCGGCCAAGGATTCTCTGAAAAGGGGTTTGGCGCGGCGATGGCGACAATGATCAGCGCCGCTTCCAGCACCAGGATCGGGAAGGGGTACCAGGCGCGGTAGCGCTGCGGAGAGAAGAGAACCAGCTTGATCAGCGCCAGAACCACGAAGCCCATGGCGACGAGAACGGCGAAGCCGGTGACTTCCCAAGTGCCGGACTGGAAGAAGTAGGCGCCGACCAGGACCGACACCACCAGCTGCCCGATGGTTGCGAGCCGAAGGCCGCGCCGCTCTTCTTCCTGGAAGTCGTGCGGCGAGTCTTGAAGCGGCGTGGCTTTACCGTTTGGCCAGAAGAATGCCATAGTTCCACCGTCCTATTTGGCCGGGAAATCAGATCGCTAACTCCCGGAGATGTCAGCTTTGCGGCAAGCGCCAACCTAGGCAAGAGCCCCAGATGAGCGGATTGTCGCCACGCCGCGGACGGAGAATTCGGGGATGTCGGGCGCATTCGGCTCGTAAAGTTGGGATCGCCGTGGTGCGCTTGGAATCACAGACGGGCTTGGGAACGATGACAAGAGCAGGCAAAACAGTGCGTTGGTCGCTTGCCGCGGTAATGATGCTGCTGGCAACAGGCTGCGCGACTTCCTCCACAAACACCTATGACGAAGGCGATGTCGGCCGCATTCTCCGTACAGAGAAAGCGACGGTGATCTCGTCTCGCGAGATCGACATCGAGGGCAACCCCTCCTCCATCGGACCGATTATCGGTGGCGCCGCCGGTGCGGCCGGCGCGGGCTTCGGCTTCCGCGACGGCAATGCCGGCTTGGCCGCGGTGATCGGCGCTTTGATCGGCGCCGGTGCCGGCTATTTGGTCGAGAAGCAAACTCTGAGCGGCAAGGGCTACGAGTACGTCGTCGAGATGCCGGACGGCAAGGTCGTGACCCTGGTGCAGAACCGGGAAAGCGACGCGCAACCGATCGCCGATGGCACCCCGGTCATCGTCCAGTTCGGCCGCGACTACGTGCGCATCATCGAGGAGCCGGTGGCGCTACGCGGCAGGACAGCGGCACCGGAGTCGCCCACTGCCGGACAGCCGACCGAGGCCGAACCGGGTGCGGTTGAAGAGGAAGAGAGCGAGACGGAGGTCGTCGAGGATGAGACCTTCCGGGAAGGCCCGCTGACGCCGCCGCCCGTGGAGGAAGACGAGCAGGTCAGCCTCTAGCGCGGCCGCCCTCTAGCTGGTAATCCGCAGGTCGAAGGCGAGGGAAATTCGCTCAACGTCACGGGCGAAGGGCACCGTGCCGTGCCAGAAGTACGACGGGAAGAAGATGGCCTGCCCGGCAACCGGCTCGATCAGCGCACATTTCGGCGTGAAGCGGATGGGCAGGTCGTAGCCGGGCCGCCCGAACTCGATGGACCCCTCGGGCGCGCCGGCCGTGTCCGTCCCATCGCCGAATTCGGGCACCGTGACGTAATAGACTCCGCTGAGCCAACCGAGATTATGCACGTGCGGCGCCTGATGACCCTGGGCGCGCAAGACGTTGCCCCAACCGAGCAGCGCGTAGGTCCGCGGTTTGCGGCCGAGGAAGGGATGCCCAGCTTCGTCCGGTAGTCCGGCGATGTAGGCGTCGATGGCCTGGCAAAGCGACTGCTTGAGGTCGGCGATGGTGCCCGTCGGCTGACTGAGGATGTCGCCGGTGACCGCCCCTTCCCGCACGGCGCGCCGCTTGGGGTCTGCCGACCAAGTGAGGGTCGGATGCTCGCGGATGGCGTCGGCCAAGGCCTCGTTGAAGGCTTCAAGGCTCGCGTAGCCCTGCGGCACAGACAGCGCCCCACGCCAGGTCAGGCGCTCCAAGTTCAAGAGACGGTCGGCCTCCGCCTCGGCGCCCAGCTCCTGCAAGACCGTGGTCAGATAGGCCAGCGCCCGCACGTTCTGCGGGTCTTGAGCGAGCACGCTTTCGAGCTGCTGCCGGGCTTCCGCCGCATCGCCCCGCTTCAGCAGCGCGGCCGCCAGGTTGGTCGCCAGGCCTGGGTGCCCCGGGCGCAAAGCCAGGCCGTTGCGGTAGGCAGCGATGGCACCCTCCAGGTCGCCGCTGTCCTGCAGCGCATTGCCGAGATTGCCGTAGTTGGCGAAGTCCTGCGCATGCAGCGCGATGGCCTGGCGAAAGCTCTCGGCCGCCGCCGCGGGCTTGTCGTGCGCCTGCTGGACCAGGCCGAGAGCGCTGTGGAGCTGCGGGCTCTTGGGGCTGCCTGCAACGGCTTGCTCGAGCAGGGATTCCGCAGCGGCCATATCGCCGGCCTGCTGAGCCAGCAGCGCCAGGCCGTGCAGCGCGCCGGGGTGGCCGGGCTGACTGGCCAGCACACGGCGGTAGAGCCGCTCGGCCTCGGCCATGCGGCCGGCCTTCAGCAGCGCCTGGGCCTGCTGCAGAGGATTGGGGGTGTTCGCTTGCGCTTGCATGCGGTCAGTGCGCCTCGTCCCAGTTGTCGCCGACACCGGCGTCGGCGACCAGCGGCACCGAGAGCTGAACGGCAGGAAGGTTGGCGTTCTCCATCACCTCCCGCACGACGGGAATGGTCTTCTCGACCTCGGCTTCCGGCACCTCGAACAAGAGTTCGTCGTGCACCTGCAGCAGCATACGGGCCGAGAGTTTGGCCTCCTCCAAGGCGGGCAGTATCCGGATCATGGCGCGCTTGATGATGTCGGCTGCGGTGCCCTGGATGGGCGCGTTGATCGCCGCCCGGTCACCGAAGGCCCTGCGCGAAGGGTTCTTCTCCTTGATCGCCGGAATGTGGATGCGCCGGCCGAACAGCGTTTCCACATAGCCGCGCTCGCGCGCCTGCGCCTTGGTCGCGTTCATGTAGTCCTTGATGCCGGGGTAGCGCGCGAAATAGGCCTCGATGAAGGCCTTGGCCTCGGATTGCGGAATGCGCAAGTTGTTCGCAAGCCCGAAGGCCGAGATGCCGTAGATGATGCCGAAGTTGATGGCCTTGGCCTTGCGCCGGGTCATGGGGTCCATCTCAGCGAGCGGCACGTCAAAGACCTGGCTGGCGGTCACCGCGTGGATGTCCTCGCCGTCGGCGAAAGCCTGCTTGAGGGCGTCGACCTCTGCGATGTGGGCGGTCAGGCGCAGCTCAATCTGGCTGTAGTCGACCGAGACCAGCTTCATCCCCTCCTCGGCGACGAAGGCGGTGCGGATCTTGCGGCCCTCTTCCGTGCGTACCGGAATGTTCTGCAGGTTCGGGTCGGTCGAGGACAGCCGCCCGGTCGAAGCGACGGCCTGGCTGTAGGAGGTATGCACCCGACCGGTGTCGGGATTGATCTGGTCCTGCAGGGCGTCGGTATAGGTCGACTTGAGCTTGGTGATCTGCCGCCAATCGAGCACCTTGGCCGGCAGATCGTGGCCCTGGGCGGCCAAGGTCTCCAGCACGTCGGCACCGGTCGCGTGGGCGCCGGTCTTGGTTTTCTTGCCGCCCTCCAGGCCCATTTCGTCGAACAGGATCTCGCCGAGCTGCTTGGGGCTGCCGATGGTGAAGGCGCGGCCGGCCAGCTTGTAGATCTCCTCTTCCAGCTCGGCGGCCTGCTGGGCCAACTCGTTGGAGAGGCGCCGCAGGATGGCGCGGTCGACCTTGATGCCGGTCCGCTCCATCGTGGCCAGCACCGGCACCAGCGGCCGCTCCATGGTCTCGTAGACGGTCACCAGCCCCGCCGGGACGAGCTGCGGCTTCAGGGCCTTGTGGAGCTGCAGAGTCACGTCCGCGTCCTCGGCGGCGTAGTCGAGCGCCTTGTCGAGCGGCACCCGGTCGAAGGTCACCTGGCTCTTCCCCTTGCCGGCCACTTCCGAATAGGAGATCGTCTTGTGCCCGAGGTGCAGCTCGGCCAACTCGTCCATCCCGTGGCCGTGCAGGCCAGCGTCCAGCACGTAGGACAGCAGCATGGTGTCGTCGAGCGGCGCTACCTCCACGCCGTAGCGCGCCAACACGCCAATGTCGTACTTCAGGTTCTGGCCGATTTTCAGCACCGAAGGGTCGGAGAGCAGCGGCTTGAGCAGCGCCAGTGCCTCTTCCATCGGGATCTGCTTCGGCGCTTCGCCGCCCGACAGCTCCAGCTCGTCGCCGCTCTCCTGCGCTTTGTGGGCCAGGGGAATGTAGCAGGCCTCTTTTGGCGCCACCGACATCGACACGCCGACCAGCTCGGCCCGCTGCGCGTCCAGGCTGGTGGTCTCGGTATCCACCGCGAAAGCGCCCGCCTCGCGGGCTTTCTCGACCCAGGCCTTCAGCGCGTCCATGTCCTGCACCAGGCTGTACTGCGCCGGCGCATCCGACGCCTCCGGCACTCCTTCCTTGCCGGCCTCGCGGTGGTCGGGCACCAGGTCGCCTTCGCCCAGCTTGTCGGCAAGACGGGTGAGCACCGAGCGAAACTCGTACTTCTCCAGAAAGGCGCGCAGGCTGCTCGGCTCCGGCTCCAAGAGGCCGAACTCGTCAAGCGAGGCGCGGCCGTCGATCTCCGCCACCGGCGCATCCTGATCCAAGGTCACCAGGCGCTTGGAAAGCCGCGCCATCTCCGCGTTCTCGGTCAGGCGCTCGCGCCGCTTGGGCTGCTTGATCTCGCCGGTGCGCTGCAGCAGCTCTTCGAGGGAGCCGTACTCCTCGATCAGCTGCGCCGCCGTCTTGACGCCGATGCCGGGCACGCCAGGAACATTGTCGACCGAGTCACCGGCCAGAGCCTGCACGTCGATCACCTTTTCAGGCGGCACGCCGAACTTCTCGATCACCTCGGCTCGGCCAATCGCCTTGTCTTTCATGGGATCGAGCATGTCGACGCCGTCCCGCACCAGCTGCATCAGGTCCTTGTCGGAGGACACGATGGTGACCTCGATGCCCTTCTCATGCGCCAGCTTGGCGTAGGTGGCGATCAAATCGTCCGCCTCGTAGCCTTGCAGCTCCAGGCAGGGCAGATTGAAGGCGAGGGTGGCCTCACGAATGCCGGCGAACTGGGGAACCAGGTCTTCCGGCGGCTCGTCCCGGTTGGCCTTGTATTCGTCGTAGATGTCGTTGCGGAACGAGGTGCCGGAGGCATCGAAGATCACCGCCAGCCCATCTGCCTGGCTGTCGCGCAGCAGCTTGATGAGCATGTTGGTGAAGCCGAAGATCGCGTTGGTCGGCACGCCGGCCTTGGTGCTGCGCGGCGGTATCGCGAAATAGGCACGGAAGATGTAACCCGAGCCATCGACGAGGTAGAGGTGCTTCATGGCGGCTGCCTTGTCCCAAGAGTGGGAGGACCTTGCCGCAGCGGCACCGGGCTGTCGAGATCGCCGTGGGCGGCGCCGGGAAGAGCCTCGGCGCCGCATGGAGATGACTGGCTGTCAGGGACTAGGACATCATGCCCGGCTGGGCAGCGATCGCCGTGACGACGAAGGCAAGGCCGGTGAAAAGGGTGCCGAGCACAGGCATCAAGGCGTCGATGCGGTCGGATTTGGCCGTGCTGTGTTGGTCTTTCATCGGATGTCTCCTCTGTCTCGTTGCGGCAGGCTTTCCTGCCCTCACGAGTAGAGGTGGCGACGCATGCGCGGCGCCTCTGTGAGCGCGATCACCGCCTCACGATCTTGCGAAGTGTCTGTGTAGAAAGGGGTTTGGCGAGCAGACGAGAAAGGGCCCGTGCCTACTGCGCCGCTTCCCGCTCTTCTTCGAGAATGAATCGACGGCCGCAGTAGGGGCAGTCGATCTGTCCCTTGCCTTCCATGTTGAGCCAAACGCGCGGATGGCCCAGCGCGCCGCCACCGCCGTCGCAAGCGACGACGTCCGAGTCGACGGTGATGATCTCAGGTGGCTCCATGCCTGGCTCGCTCCCGGTTTTCCGCGCCCCTTGGGCGGCGCGCATGATATCCCATCGCACGCGACGATCAATGGGCCGTTAAACAGGTGCCGCTGTCTGCTGCAACGCCAACCGACAGGTGCCATGCGCGAAAGGGGCTGGACCCTCCCCGGCCCCGGGCATATTTAGGCTCGCGTAATGCTAGATAGCTCTCCGGCGCAGCGCGCGCCATCCCAAGCCAGCGAAACGGCCCCAGCGGAGGGTCCGGAGGCTGCGGTTCATATCCGCGGCCTCAATAAGACCTATCGCGCCGCCGGCAAGTCGCCGGCAAAGCAGGCATTGATCGATGTCGACCTCGACGTGCCACGCGGCTGCCTCTTCGGGCTCCTCGGGCCGAACGGCGCCGGCAAGTCGACCTTGATCAACATCCTGGCCGGGCTGGTGGTCAAGACCAGCGGCCACGCCGAGATCTGGGGCCACGATATCGAGCGCGAGCCACGGGCCGCCCGCGCTGCCATCGGCGTGGTGCCGCAGGAACTCAACATCGACCCCTTCTTCACGCCGCGCCAGCTTTTGGAGCTGCAGGCCGGGCTTTACGGCGTACCACCCAAAGAACGGGAGACCATGGGCATCCTCCGGGCGCTCGGGCTGGCGGACAAGGCGGAGGCCTACAGCCGCAGCCTCTCCGGCGGCATGCGTCGGCGCTTGATGGTCGCCAAGGCCATGGTGCACGACCCGCCGGTGCTGGTGCTCGACGAGCCGACGGCCGGCGTCGATATCGAGCTACGCCAGCAGCTTTGGCAGCAGGTGCGGGCCCTGAACGCCCGCGGCACCACGGTGCTGCTGACCACCCACTATCTGGAAGAAGCCGAAGAGCTCTGCGACCGCATCGCGATCATCAACCATGGCCGGGTGATCGCCGACGACACCACGCCCAACCTGCTAGCCCAGCTCGACAGCAAGGACCTGACCATCGTGGTCGATCGAGCGCTGGAAGAGGTGCCGCCGGCCCTGGATGCCTTCAACGTCAAACTCAGCGCGCCCAACAGCCTCCTGGTCCACTACTGCGTGAAGGACAGCCCGGTCGCACAGATTTTGACGGCGATTGGCGAAGCCGGCCTCACCGTGATCGATCTGCGTACCGAGGAAGCGGATTTGGAGGACATCTTCCTGCAGCTCACCCGCGCCCCCGCCGAAGACGTATCCGCCAAAGACGCACGCGCCGATGAGTCGCGCGGACGTGACGCCTAGGCGGCTGATCGGCGGCCTTGCCGCCCTGCTCCTGCTCGCGCTCACGGCCTGCGCAACCCAAAGCCTACCCCCTGGCCCCGGCCCGACCGCACCGCGGCTGACGGCAGCACAGCCGTCTCCGGCCGTGGTTTCGGATGCGGACGATGCCGAAGCCATCGAGCCCCCCGCCGGGGACAGGTTCAATCTGGTCAGCGACGACGGCTACCGGCTGCCGCTGCGGCGTTGGCTGCCCGAGGGCGAGCCAAGGGTCGTCATCCTCGCCCTGCACGGCCTGAACGACCACTCGCGGGCCTTCGCGCTCCCGGCACCCCGTTTCACCGCGGCCCGGGTCGCGCTTTACGCCTACGATCAACGCGGCTTCGGCGACGGCGCCCATCCCGGCCTTTGGGCCAGCGGTGCGCGTTTGGCCCGGGACGCCGCGACGGCGATCGCCCTGCTGCGCCAGCGGCACCCGGGCAAGCCCGTCTTCCTGCTCGGCGAGTCCATGGGCGGTGCCGTCGCCGTGGTCGCCGTGACCCAAGAAGGCGCGCAGGTCGACGGGCTCATTCTCTCGGCGCCGGCGGTCTGGGCGCGCAGCACCCAGCCCTGGTATCAGCGGGCCGCCCTCTGGCTGGCCGTGCGCCTCTTCCCCGGCTGGAGCCCGGGCGGCGAAGGCCTGGGACGCCAGGCCTCAGACAACATCGAGATGCTACGCGACCTCGGCCGAGACCCCCTCTTCCTGAAGCAGACCCGCATCGACACGCTTGAAGGCGTCGTCAGCCTGATGGACCAGGCGCTGGCCGCGGCCCCCGGGCTGCGGACGCCGACGCTGCTGCTCTATGGCGAGAAGGACGAGATCATCCCGCGCCAGCCGGTGGAGACCTTCTGGCAGCGGCTACCGCCGGAGGCGCCGCACACCGCCGCCCTCTATCCCGAGGGCTGGCACCTGCTGTTGCGCGACCTGCAGGCCGAAATCGTAATCCAGGACGTTTTGGCCTGGACCGAGAGCCCGGCACCGCGCAACGGGCCCCTGCCCTCGCGCGCGGATGGCTACGCCGCCGAGAACTTCGCCCAGCGGACCGGGACGATCCAGGGCGCAACACAGGAGCAGGCTGGGAACGAGGGCTCGTGAGGCCCATCCGCACGCCGACGCTTGGAGACAGCCTCAAGCTGGTTCTGCTCGGCGCGATCTGGGGCTCTGCCTTTCTCTGCGTCGAGATCGCTCTGCGCGGCTTCCCGCCGCTGACCTTGGCGGCCTCCCGCCTCGTGTTCTCCGCCGCCTTGCTCGTCACCCTGGCCTTCTGGACCGGCATCGGCCTGCCCAAGGCGCGGCGCGACTGGCTGCTGCTCCTGCTGGCCGGGCTGTTCAACGCCACTCTGCCCTTCCTGCTGATCGCCTGGGGCCAGCAGTTTATCTCCTCCGCCCTGGCGGCCATCCTGCTCGGCGTGCAGCCCTTCATCGCCCTGCTGCTCGCCCATTGGCTGACCGCCGACGACCGCATCACCCGGGCGAAGGTCATCGGCATGTCGCTCGGCTTCTCCGGCATTCTCTTCATCCTGGGCAATCAGGCCTTGGAGGGCGTCGATCAGGGGCTTTGGGGCAAGCTGGCCATCCTGCTCGCCGCCCTCGGCTTCACCGTCAGCTCGCTTTTGACCCGCAAGGTCAGCCATCTGGAGCCGGTTTCGAGCAGCGCCGCCGCTCTTCTGATGGCCGCGCTTTACATGGTCCCCATCGCTCTGCTCATCGACCGCCCCAGCTTCACGGGCATCTCAGCGGAAGCCTGGATAGCCATGATCTTCCTCGGCCTGGTGTCGTCTGGCGTCGCAGCCCTGTTGCGCTACCAGCTCGTCCGCGAGACCGGGGTCACCTTCCTGAGCCAGGTCTCCTACCTCATCCCGCTGTTCGGCGTCTTCTGGTCCTGGCTCTTCCTCGGCCACTTGCCGGGGGTCAGCGCCTGGGTCGGCCTGGTGCTGATCTTCGCCGGCCTGGCCATCAGCCGCCTGCGCCCTGAGAGCTTGAAGGCTTTGACCGGCGGCGGCCGAGAACCGACCTAGTCGAAGCTCTCCTGCACCGCCACATCAGCGCCTTCTGGCCCGCACCCGCGAAATCAGGTCGTCCAACGAAGCGTCTTCCGCCGCGCCGCCTCTTTCCGCTTCGTCGAGTTCCCATGCAATGATGGCGCGCTGCTGTTCAGGGCTCAGGCTTTCCCATAGCTTGATGTCCTCTGCGGTCGGGAAGACTGTCAACTGGAATTTCATGCGCTTAATCGAAACTCTCCATGGCCTCGGCGGCGGCGCGGTCGTAGCCGCGGCTGGCGGTAAGCAGTTGCCGGGTATAGGGCTGGGTCGGCTCGGCGGCGCGCAGTTGGGCGACGCTCATCTCCTCGACCACGCGGCCAGCGTTCATCACCGCCAGGCGGTCGCACATTTGGGCGATGACCGCGAGGTTGTGGCTGACCAGGATGTAGGTCAGGCCGTGCTCCCGCCTGAGACGCCCGAGCAGATTGAGGATTTCCGCCTGCACCGAGACGTCGAGGGCAGAGGTCGGCTCGTCGAGCAGCAGCACCTCCGGCTCAAGCATCAGGCAGCGGGCGACGGCCACCCGCTGGCGCTGGCCGCCCGAGAGCTGATGGGGATAGCGGAAGCGGAAAGCCGGACCGAGGCCGACGTCGAGCAGCACCTGCTCGATGCGCCGGTCGACGCGGTCCAGGCCGTGGATGCGCGCCGGCTCGCCCAGCGCGCGGTCCACGGTATGCCGGGGATGCAGCGAGCCGTAAGGGTCCTGAAAGACCATCTGCACCCGCTTGTAGAAGCCGCGGTCCCGCTCCCGCCCCAAAGCCAGCCCGCTCAGGCGCAGGTTACCGGTCCAGTCGGGATTGAGCCCGGAGAGCGCCCGCAGCACCGTCGACTTGCCGGAGCCCGACTCGCCGACCAGGCCGTAGGTCTCCCCGGCCATGACCTGGAAAGAGACGTCGCGCACCGCGTGCACGGCCTGGGCGCCAAAACCGAAGACGACGTCGAGGCCCTCCACCTCGATAAGCGGCGCGGCACCCGGCTCAGAGGAAGGCATCGACGCCGGGCTCCTCACGCCAGGAGTCCTGGCGGTTCAGGGTGGGCAGTGTTGCCACCGGCCGGTCGACCTCCGGCAGAGAGGCGAGTAGGCCGCGGGTATAGGGATGCTGCGCTTCCTCCAGCCGGTCGGCGCGGCAGGTCTCGACGATGCGCCCGGCGTACATGATCACCACCCGGTCGCAGAAGGAGGCCACCAGGTTGAGGTCGTGGGAGATGAACATGAGGCCCATGCCGCGCTGGCTGACCAGGTCGTCGAGGATGGCCAGAACCTGCATCTGCACCGTCACGTCGAGGGCGGAGGTCGGCTCGTCGGCGATCAGAAGCTCCGGGTCGGGAATCAGCATCATGGCGATCATGATGCGCTGACCCATGCCGCCGGAGACCTCATGCGGATAGAGGTCGTAGACCCGGCGCGGGTCGCGGATCTTGACCCCGTCCAGCATCTCCAGGCTCTTCTCCCGCGCCTCGCGACCGCCCGCTTTGGTGTGCGTGCGGTAGGCCTCTTCGATCTGCCGGCCGACCGTCATCACCGGGTTGAGGGAGAACTTCGGGTCCTGCATCACCATGGAGATGCGCTCGCCGCGGATCTGCCGCATCTGCC
Source organism: Rhodospirillales bacterium (assembly GCA_965247175.1). GTDB lineage: Bacteria > Pseudomonadota > Alphaproteobacteria > Kiloniellales > DSM-21159 > JANQMX01. The sequence goes on along the minus strand of OZ252006.1, from coordinate 4,021,627 downwards.
GCTCGTCGGCGGCCAGCAGATCGACCCCCTGGAAGTCCATGCGCCGGGCGGTGATCTCACCCGGCGGCCGGATGAGCCGCAGGACGGCGCGGCCGGTCATGGTCTTGCCCGAGCCCGACTCGCCGACGATGCCGAGCTTCTCCCGCCCGACCGACAGCCCGATACCGCGCACCGCCTCGACGATGCCGGTGCGGGTGTGGAAGCGGACCCAGAGGTCCTCCATGGTCAGCAGAGGCTCGGGATGATGCGCGGTCTGGGGTACGGGCGGCGTCACTTGGCGCTCCTCGGGTCGAGCACGTCGCGCAGGCCGTCGCCCAGCAGGTTGAAGCCCAGGCTGACGATGAAGATGGCCAGGCCCGGCATGGTGGCGACCCACCACTGGTCGAGCAGGAACTTGCGCCCGGAGGAGATCATGGCCCCCCACTCCGGCGTCGGCGGCTGGGCGCCGAGGCCGAGGAAGCCGAGGCCCGCGGCGGTCAGGATGATGCCGGCCATGTCCAGGGTCACCCGCACGATCACCGAGGAGACGCAGAGCGGCATCACGTGACCCCAGATGACGCGCAGGCTGGAAGCACCCTGCAGCCGCACGGCGCTGATGTAGTCGCTTTTGCGGATGGTCAGGGTTTCGGCCCGGGCGATGCGGGCATAGGGTGGCCAGGAGGTGATGGCGATGGCCAGGACCGCGTTCTCCACCCCCGGCCCCAGGGCGGCGACGAAGGCGAGCGCCAGGATGAGCCGGGGAAAGGCCAGGAAGATGTCGGTCAGGCGCATCAGCACGACGTCGACCCAGCCGCCGAGATAGCCGGCCACCGTGCCGACCAGGAGGCCGGCCAGGGGGGCTGTGATGGCGACCAGAGTGACGATGTAGAGGGTAATGCCGGCGCCGTAGACCAGGCGGCTGTAGATGTCGCGGCCAAGCTCGTCGGTGCCGAGCAGGAAGCCGTCGGTCCCCGGCGGCAGCAGGCGCTTGTCGAGCTGCTGCGCCAGCGGGTCATGGGTCGCCAGGAGCGGCGCGAAGAGTGCCACGATCACCAGCGCCAGCACGATGCCCAGGCCGAGCATGGCCAGCGGATTGCGCGAGAAGGCGAGCCAACCGAGATAGAGCTGCACCGCCCGCGCCTGCCCGCGCGAGCTGGGCGTATCGCTGGTCAGCCAGGCGCGCAGGCCCTTGCGTTCGGGTTGGCCGGCGGCGAGCTCGCTCATCGGGCGCGCGGGTCCACGACCCGGTAGAGGAAGTCGGAGAGAAGGTTGAGGCCAATGAACAGCATGCCGACCACGATGGTGCCGCCGAGCACGGCGTTCATGTCGGCCGAGAGCAGCGCGTTGGTGATGTACTGCCCGAGGCCCGGCCAGGCGAAGACCGTCTCGGTCAGCACCGAGCCCTCCAATAGGTTGGCGTAGGAGAGCGCGATCACGGTGATCAGCGGCACCATGATGTTGCCCAGCGCATGGCGCCAGACGACCCGCGCTTCTGAGACGCCCTTGACCCGGGCGGTGACGATGTACTCCTGGCTCAACTGCTCCAGCATGAAGCTGCGCGTCATGCGGCTGATGTAGGCGAGCGAGAAATAGCCGAGCACCGAGGCCGGCAGCACCAGGTGGCTCAGTGCGTTCTTGAAGACCTCGAAGTCCCCGGCGAGCAGGCTGTCGATCAGGATGACCCCGGTGACCGGCGGGACGATGTCCTCATAGAAGATGTCCAGGCGCCCGGGCCCGGAGACCCAGTCCAGCACGCCGTAGAAGATCAGCAGCCCCATGAGGCCGAGCCAGAAGACCGGCATGGAATAGCCGAAGAGCCCGACCACCCGGACCACCTGGTCCTGCCAGCGCCCCTGATTGACCGCGGCGATCACCCCCATGGGGATGCCGAGGATGACGCCGATGATGGTCGCCACCGTGGCCAGCTCGAGCGTCGCCGGGAAGACACGCAGAATGTCGTCGGCCACCGGCCGGGCGGTCAGGAGTGAGGTACCGAGATCGCCCTGCAGCACCTGCCAGACGTAGATTGCGAACTGCTCGTAGAGCGGCCGGTCGAGCCCCATCTCGCGATAGACCTGGTCGTAAGTCGACTGACTCGCCCGCTCTCCGACGATGGCCAGCACCGGATCGATGGGGATCATCCGGCCGATGATGAAGGTGATGAAGAGCAGGCCGAGAAAGGTGACCGCCAGGGAAGCGATCAGCCGCCCGGCTGGAAACAGCCAGCGGCGGAGGAGAGCTGAGGTGCTCTCGCCTCCGCCGTCGGCCGTGTGCGCTGGAACCGACAACTAGTCCCGGCGCTTACTTGGTGACGGTCCAATAGGTGGCGTCGTGCACCGCACCGCCGCCCAGGAAGCCGTTCACGTTGTCCCGCATGGCATCCTGGATGATGCGCTGGAACATGGGCGCGAAAGGCGAGGTCTGCTGGTGCAGCCGCTGGATGTCCCGGTACATGGACTCGCGCTTGTCGGCATCCTTCTCAAGCACCGCCGCCTCGGTCATCTGGGTCATCTCGGGGATGTTCCAGCCGTTGCGCCAGGCCAGCTTGCCGGTCAGCTTGGCTTCGCCGCGGTTGTCCGGGTTGTGGGCGAAGGTGTCGGCGTTGGTGTGCGGGTCGGGATAATCCGGGCCCCAGGCGCCGAGATAGATCTCGTGCTTGCGGGCGCGGTACTCGGCCAGGATCTGCTTGCCCGTGCCGGTGACCAGCTCGGCCGTGATGCCGGCCTGCGAGAAGGTGTTCTGCAGGGACTGGGCGATCTCCAGCCGCTCCTGCGCGGTGCGGACGAAGATCTTGACTTCGAAGCCGTCGCCGTGGCCGGCCTCGGCGAGCAGCGCCTTGGCCTTCTCGACGTTCAGGTCAAAGGGCTTGTCCTCGATCTCGCCCATGAAGGTGCGCGGCAAAAACGCTTGATGTGGGATGTACTGGCCCTTCAGGAAGGAGCCAGCCATCCCGTTGTAGTCGATCAGGTGCTTCATGGCCTGGACGACCTTGGGGTCGCCGAGCACCGGATGCTCCTGGTTGAGGGCGATGTACATGATGCGCCCCTTGAGGTCGTCGATGACCTTGACGCCCTCGGCCCCCTCGATGCCCTTGATGTCATCGGGCGAGAGGTTGCGGGCGATGTCCACGTCGCCCTTTTCGAGCAGCAGGCGCTGGGTCGCCGACTCCGGGATGTGCCGCACAAAGACCCGCTTCATGGCCACGTCGCCGCGCCAATAGTCGGGGTTGGCCTGCAGCACATAGGACTCGTTGGGCTTCCAGCGGCTCAGCATGTAGGCGCCGGAGCCGGCGCTGTTGGTCTGCATCCACTCGTGGCCCAGGTCGCCGTCCTTCTCGTTCTCGAGCGCCAGCTTCATGTCCACGATCGAAGCCACCGGCGCCGTCAGGCAGTTGTAGAAGAAGCTCGGCGCGTAGGGCTTATCGGTCTTGATCACCAGGGTGTAGTCGTCGGTCGCCTTGACCAGCTCTTCGACATTCTCAGGCGTGAAACCGAACTGGGTCAGGATGAAGGAAGGCGTCAGGTTGAGCTTGATCACCCGCTGCAGCGAGAAGGCCGCGTCGTGCGCGGTGATCGGGTTGCCGCTGTGGAACTTCAGGCCCTGGCGGATCTTGAAGGTGTAGGTCACGCCGTCGTCGGCCAGCTCCCAGCTTTCGGCGATGCCGGGCACCAGGGGACCGAAGTCGTTGGGGTCGAACTCTACAAGGGTATCGTAGATGTTGTTGAGCGCGTCGGTGCCGGCGAACTCGAAGGCTTCTGCCGGATCGAGGGTGACGATGTCGTCGATCCGCGTGGCGATCACCAGGGTGTCGTCGGGCGTGTCGGCGAGAACCGCCGGGGTCGTGAGGGGAGCGGCCAGAGCGAGGGCGACGACCGTCGCCACGGCTGCGCTGACTCTGCGCGAGCGAAGCTGCATGAGAGTGCCTCCTGTCGTGGTTGGGCCGCTTCTCGTCTACCCGCGCCTGTCGGAGATGATCTGCCGTGGGGAGCGCGGGCAGCTCTGCGGCCCTTGGATCAAGAGCTTAAAGCAGGAATTCCCCGGAACAAAACTGTTCTGTCACCGCTGCGGCAAGCGGCCGCCACCTGTCCGCAATCCGCTTTACCGCCGGGGAGCCATCGACTAGGCTCCGCGCAGCTGTGAGAGCGCTCTTTACGCCCTCTCAATGCCGAAGGACCCGTAGCTCAGCTGGATAGAGCGCTGCCCTCCGAAGGCAGAGGTCACAGGTTCGAATCCTGTCGGGTCCACCAAATCATAGTTGCCGGTTGAAATCTGACCTAACACCTTGAAAGGTAAGGTCAAAATTGGGGTTCGAAGACCTTCTTTTCGGTCATAGACCAAAGGCTCCGAAAACGCCAATCTGAGCACTGATTGGCGCAGGTCGAGACGTCCAATATCCCATATTTTCCAAGGGTTTGACAGGAAATCGAGGGCGAGTTCGAACATCTCCTCGAAGGCCCGTCTCGGACGCCCTGAATTCTCAAGCCGCTCCTGAAGGAGTCGCTTCTCGCGCTCCATCTGGTCGATGCGCGCTTCATACGCCGTTACCACACTGTCGTTCTTCGCATCGACGATCCGGTCCAGCAGCCGGTCGATCCGATCCTGAAGCCCAAGCGCCTGCCGCCGCAAATGCTCTTGCCGGTCGGCGGCGCGGCCATGGTGCAGCTCCCAGGCGTCTTTGAACATCTCCCGCACCAACTCAAAGAGCGTATGCGCAGGCCGCAGACTTTTTAGGGTGTCCTCGAACGCGTCTTCGACGTAAGCGCGCCTAACGGACTTGTTCTCGCTCGGGCAGCCCTTCTGAATGCAGAGGTAGTAAGGATGCTTCTTGCCGGTCCTGCTCTTCGACCAGCACGCCGTATACGGCTTGCCGCAATCGCCGCAGAGCACGAACCCCCGCAACGGAAAGTCCGCATTGATGTCCTTACGGGCGGGCGCTATCGCCTTTCCGTCCATCATCTCTTGCGCCTTGCACCACGTCTCATAGGAGATCAGCGGTTCGTGCTTGCCGGGATGATTATGGATGTTCCACTTCTCGACCGTGATCAGACCGGCATAGAGAGACCGCCGCAGCAAATCGACCACGAACTGCCAGCGCAGCACACCGTGCTTATTCAGCGGCACATCGGCTTGCGCTTCGAGGAAGCGTTTGACTTCGGCGGCCGAGCGGAAGCGTCCCGTCGCCACGCCCTCGAAGGCCTCACGCACGATGGCAGCGCGCGGCTCGTCGGGGACAATCATCTTCCCATGCCCGGGCACCTTCTCGTACTTGTATCCATACGGAGCAGAAAAGCCGTAGTACCCGTCCATTAAACGGGCCGTCATCTTCTGGATCACCTGACGGCGGTTCTGTTTCCGCTCCAGTTCGCCTTGCGCCGCCATAATCGTTTCGATGAACTCGCCTTCCGGGGTGTCTTCAAACTTAAAGTTGAGGCATTCGACCCGGGCATTGCGCGCCTTCAGCTCGCGCCGCAGCTTCATATGGAACTCGGTGTCGCGAGCAAAGCGCTTCAGGTCATCGAAGATCACGACATAGCTTCGGTCGGTTTGCGCATCGAGATAACTGAGCAGCGCGACCATACCGGGCCGCTTCATGAAGTCACCGCCGCCCGAGACATCGTCCGGAAAGACCGCATCGACGGGATATCCCTGTGCGGCTGCATGCTCCCGGCAACGGGACTCTTGAGAGTCGAGCCCGTGGCCGCGCCGGACTTGGGCCGTGCTGGAGACACGGCAATAAATCAGCGCGCGCTCCTCTGTCTGTGTCTGGTCTTCGCTTCCATTCATCTCTTGCTCTACTCTCTACACGCCCGGCGGTTTGCGCTCGCCGGTAACGTCTTGAAAATCTTCATTTAAACCATGCTCCAAGTATACACGATCTGCTTGCGGTACGGAAGGTTCCGAGCCGCCTTCAGAGCCTTCTGTCCACACGTCCTGCACCGGATGGACACCGAAGCCCAGCTCGACAAAGCTGACGATGATCGACCACAGCGTCTCGATCAGTTGCCTCTTCTGCGCCTCGCTCAGATCCTCACTATCGAGAAGCCGTTGATACTTCGCGACATCGACCTGCAGCACGCGGCGCTCTGAGGGAGAGACGCGCTTGCCCGTCTCCTCAACGGCCTTCTCGAAATCGTCTTTCCGGTCTTTGCTGTCACTCATGCAGCGTTCCTCTCAATTCTCCGGTCGCCTGTCTCCGCCTGCTCCTCTCCTCGACGCGCCCACAAAAAAAGGCCGGCATCCCGCTCTGAGAGCGCGATCTGCCCGCCTGTCATCTAACTTAAGTATAGCAACTATAGGTTGATATGACAAGTCATGGACGGCACTAGATGTGCTGCGGCGCACTGTGGAGAGAGGGCGGGATCTAATCATGCGGCCATCATAGCCGCTCTCTTCACCCCTCCGGGCGCCCGGTGGGAAACCTCGGGGAAGCTGCCGCCGGGAGAGGGCCGCAGGGCCCGGATACCAAAGAAGAGAAACAACTCTAGAGAGTTATCCACAAGTAATCGCAAGCTACTGTAACAGATTTCTCTCATTTTATGAGAGCGGTATCGCACTGTTTTATTTGCAAATCGCCTAATTTCTATTGACATAAATTCAAATAAATCAACCAAGAGGCGCAAAAAAACAACAAAATACATTGCATTGTGCTGTTGTCACCGATTTTAAATTGTGGTTATGTAAGTAGAAATGATTGGGGGAAACTTGAATAAATCGCGACTTTCTTTACTTGTAGCCCTTCTTCTAGTTTTTGGAGGCACCTTATTTCTTTTTACTGATCAAGAACGTGCGGGAGCATGGCTTCATCAGATCACGAAATCTGAAACGGCCTCAAAAGAGCCCCTGCGGTTGTCGCCAGAGGAGAGGTTTGCATTACTTCAGCAGAAGGCCGAGGCCGGAGATGCTGCAGCACAGTACAAATTAGGCTTCGCATACAATTCTGGGCGCAATATCGAAATTGATAAAGAAAAAGCCGTCAAATACTATCGCCTTGCCGCTGAATCTGGTCACAAGAACGCGCAGTTCAATCTAGCGCACCATTATCTGACTGGTGAGGGGGTTGAAAAAGACCTCGACGAAGCAAAAGCCTGGTACAAACGCGCCGAAGAGAATGGCCACGTAGGCGCATATGGGGGCCTTGGGTATATTGCATTTCAGAAGGGCAACGAAGAAGAAGCCGTCAAATGGTATAAAGCCGGTCATGAAGGCGGTGATGCAAAAGCCTCGATTGAACTTGGGCGCATTTACATGCACGGTTTCGGTGTGCCAAAGGATAGAGCAAAAGCAATTCAGTTATTTCTTGGTGCATTAGATAAGGTATCTAATTCTGATGTGGAGTACTTTATCGGATACTCATATTTTGTGGGCACAGATCTGCCACAAAACTATAACAAGGCAAGTGAATATTTTCAACGCGCTTTCAAGAACAATCACAACCCTGCGGGGCAATTTCTCGCATTTCAGTACAGCATGGGATATGGAGTAGAACAGAACATCAGTGAAGCTATCAAATTATGGATAGCCAGCACAGTCGACGGTGTGCATCCAGATTTCCTTGAATTTCGAACAGCTTTTAAGAGGACGCTTTGTAAAAAAGCGCCAGAATCCAAATCTTGCCAAGAATTTAATCACCAATAATCAAGGAGTATACAAATGACAAAAGATGTAGACCAGGCAGAAAGTGACCTAAGAGATCTTATTGATACCTTAGAGGGATTTGCGGAAGATACAGCAAATAATGCGGCTGACGCCTTCGATAATCTAGATCTACTTGGGTATTTGAATATTCTCAACATGGGTCAGGCCGCTTCAGAAGCATTCGACGTATTTGGTGATCCGGATATTCCGCCAAATCATAAAGGAGCGGTAGCGGCAATAGTTGTTTTGCAAGAATTGTTTGGAGGCTTCCCACTGCCCGTGGACCTCAAAAGCTTCTACATGAATGCGCTTGATACGCTAACGCCGAACCAACAATTAATGGATCATTTAATGCAGCAATACGCTGATCAGTTTCCGTCTGATGGAGGAGGGAACTTTCTTCCTCCGGCCCCAGGCGATTTTGTTGATCCCAGCGATCCAGGCTTAAACAACCCTTTTGAACCGCCGCAAGACAATCCAGTAGATGGTGTTACGCCTGGTACAGATAAAGTAATACCCCCAACTCTCGAAATTCCAGCCACAGATGCGCCTTCTCCCCTTGTTCTAGATATCGATGGAGACGGCATTGAGCTCAAAGCTAAAGACGTCGGCAACGCGGTCTATTGGGATGCCGACTTGGATGACTTTGCAGAGCTGACCGGCTGGATCACCGGCGGAGATGGTCTATTGGCAATCGACACGAATGGGGACGGCATCATCACCGACCACTCTGAGCTGTTCGGCGATCAAACTGGAAGCCCAAACGGATTCGTCGCACTCGACGCCTATGACACAAACGGGGACGATGCCATCACAAACGCTGACACTCAATTCGGTGATCTGCTTGTATGGATCGACGTGGACGAAGACGGGCACAGCGATTCAAGCGAACTCTATACGCTTTCTGACCTTGGAATCACCTCTATCTCGACGACCTACACAAACGTCAATTATACAATTGCCGGAAACGAGATTAAGCAAGAAAGCACATTCGTCATCAATGGCAATACAAGAACAGTTGTTGATGCGTATTTCGATATTGATAATATTAATTCTTTCTATAGCGCAGACTATACGGTTGATAACCGCGTCTACTTCCTGCCGGAAGTACGCGGCTTCGGCACAATCCCTGCGCTCAGTGTCGGTATGAGCCTCGATTCAAACCTACTTACGAAGGTCAAAGAGATTGTCGAGGCCGATACAACAACCGTCTTGTCCGCAAGCTTCAACCTGGCCGATAAGCTTGAAGCAGTCATGCTGCAATGGGCCGGTGTGGATACCGTCAATCCGACAAGCCGCGGCGCACACATCGATGCTCGTCAGCTCGCATTTCTAGAAGAACTCTACGACGTTGACTGGGTGAATATCAGCGGCAGTTCGGATCCTGCCGGTGCTGGGCAAGCCGACCCTCTGAAGGACGCCTATCAGCGTGCCTTTGCATACTTCACGGCGCAGTTTCTGGTTCAAACAGAAGCTGCTGCGGTTATCTCCGAAAACGCCGCCTATAACCCGTTCAACGCGACAGTTGAGGGAGCGGCAGTTTACGATTACGTCCATTTATTGACCGGCACTACAACCAATTTCATCGGGTCAGATGACGGCGATTTGTATATCTACCATCTCAATAATGGTGACTTCACTATCAGGGATGACGGGGGGATCGATCGGATATCTTTCGGATCTGCCATATCGCAGTCTGATGTTACACTAATGAGAGCATCAAGTGATCTGAATGATTTAGCGATTACAGTCGGTAGCCATAAGATTACTATCAACGATCATTTCTCCGGTACTAATGAGGAAGTTGAGACGTTGGTCTTTGCTGACTCCACGGAATGGGATCTCGTTAACAACCTGACGTTCACCGGAACAAACGGTATCGACGCGGTCAATGGCGTTGACGACAGTAATACGTTGATCGGGCTCGGTGGAGACGACAATCTCATCGGCAGGCTCGGGGACGACACTTACATCTGGAACCTGGGAGACGGGTCCGACGATATCATCGATAGAGGTGGCATCGATAAGATCGAGTTCGGCGTCGGCATCACGGAAGCCGATATTCGGCTCTGGAATCCCACTTCGAGCACAAACCCGAGCCATCTCTATCTCTATATCGGGTCCACATACCTCGATCTCGAAGATCAGTTCAATGAAACGAATGAAGAGATTGAAACCGCCATTCTAGATGATGGGACTATCCTCGATCTTCTCAACAACCTGACCTTCACCGGAACAAGCGGTGTCGATACGGTGAATGGCATTGGAGACGACAACACGCTGATTGGTCTTGGCGGAAACGACAATCTCGTCGGGGGGCTCGGGGACGACACCTACGTCTGGAACCTTGGTGATGGCTCCGACGATATCATCGATAGAGGTGGCATCGATAAGATCGAGTTCGGCGTCGGCATTACCGAAGCCGATATTCGGTTTTGGAATGGGGGTAACTCCGCTACAAACCCGAGCCATCTCCATCTCTACATCGGATCCACATATCTGGATCTTGAGGATCAGTTCGACGGTTCAGGCGAGGTGATCGAAACCGCCGTTCTTGACGACGGGACCGTCCTCGATCTTCTCAACAATCTCACTTTCACCGGAACGAGCAGCAACGAGATCGTTTATGGCGCTGGAGACAACAATACGCTGATTGGCCTTGGAGGCGATGACAGCCTCATCGGCGGACTAGGCGATGACATCTACATCTGGAACCTTGGTGATGGCTCCGACGATCTCATCGACAAAGGCGGCACCGACCAATTGCAGCTCGGCGCAGGCATTACCGAAGCCGATATCCGTCTTTGGAACCCAGCTCAGACTGCAAGCCATCTTCACTTTTATGTCGGCTCGACGTTGATCGATCTCGAAGATCAGTTCGACGGTTCAGGCGAGGTGATCGAAACCGCCGTTCTTGACGATGGAACCGTCCTTGATCTTCTCAACAACCTGACCTTCACCGGAACGAGCAGCAACGAGATCGTTTATGGCGTCGGCGATAACAACACGCTGATTGGTCTTGGCGGAAACGACAATCTCGTCGGGGGGCTCGGGGACGACACCTACGTCTGGAACCTTGGTGATGGCTCCGACGATCTCATCGACAAAGGCGGCACCGACCAATTGCAGCTCGGCGCAGGCATTACCGAAGCCGATATCCGTTTCTGGAACCCAGCTCAGACTGCAAGCCACCTTCATTTTTACGTTGGATCGACGCTCCTTGATCTTAATGATCAGTTCGACGGGACGGGCGAGGTAATCGAAACCGCCGTTCTTGACGACGGGACCGTCCTCGACCTTCTCAACAACCTGACCTTCACCGGAACGAGCAGCAACGATGTCGTCTATGGCTGGTCGGGTAATGAAACACTCCGTGGCGAAGGCGGAGCAGACTACATACAGGGATATGCAGGAGATGACGTTCTATACGGCGGAGATGGTCAGGATGATCTTTACGGCGGAGCGGGCGCTGATACTTTCGTCTTTGAGAGCGCCACGGCCTTCAGCGGTATCGATACGGTCCATGACTTCGTCGCGTTGGACAATGACGCGATCGATCTCTCTGATGTTTTGACCGCTTATGATCCGCTGACCGATCTCCTGACCGACTTTGTCGAGTTCACCGATAGCGGGTCCGACACAGTCGTCAAAGTGGACACCACCGGCACCGGCAGCTTTGGCGCCGGCACCCAGATCGCCACGATCGAGAATGTCACCGGCCTGACCGATGAAGATCAGCTTGTGCTGGATGGGACGTTGATCGCCGCATAGGCGGCGGCTTTCCCCAATATCTCTAGGGCCTGACACCGCGCGAGACGACGGCCGCTCCCTGACGTGACGGCATCGGGACTGGCGCTCCGCTTCTCAACCTGACGTTTGGTGTTTGCCTCCCGGCAGTGTCTCCGCTGTCCGGCTCCGGCGACGCCATGCCTGCTTCCGCAAGAAACTCAGCCCCTCAAAACTCGCGCTTTCGGTTTTAGGCATTGTGCGCTTGACAGCCCCTTCGCTAATATTTTGTCCTGGGCAATTTTTGTCCGCGTTCCGCAAGGAGATGACCGATCATGACCAAGCGTCGCGAAAAGTACAGGACTCCACCCCGGCGCAGGCTTCGCAATCGCCAGTTCTACCGGCGGAAGCTCTGGAAACCGGCACGTCTCGAACATGAAGAGAGCATTCAAAGCCGCCGCGGTTGGTTGGATGCACTGACGCTCCTCTATGACCATCACGAGCTACTCTTACGCCATGACGGCACGCCCTTTGAGGTGCCTGACGTCGACGATCTCTTCGAAGATCCGGACATGCGGTGGATGTCCAACTTCCTGGCGTCGTCCCCCTGCGGCACGCAACCGAAGCACTACTCCCGCAAGTATGAGCGCCTCGAAGTCATCTACCTCTATTGCCTGTTGCGGGCCGATGAGGATGACGCGGATGAGGATGAGGAGTGACTCCGAGTTTCCCAGGCGCCGCCCGGAGAGGGCGTCATGTGCCTTTAGAACCAGGGGCATGACACGCCGCACCGGGCGGCGTGCGGATCGACAAGGAGATCTCAATGACGTCCCCTTTACGCTCGCAAAGTCCGACGTCTATGCCCCCGCCCTCTGCGCCGGGGGTTCCGGCGCCCGCCGACCCAAGAGCGATTTTAAATGAGCGTCCCGCGCAGAAGCGGCGCGGCGGCGGCCTCAATCTCTTCGTTTGGGTTTGTGCCGGTGTCGTCGCTGGGCAGCTCTTTCTGCCGCAGCATTTGAAGCCGCTCACTCTCGCCGGGCAGGGGGCGGCGGATTTTTACGGAGAGATCATGCGCGAGGATAACCTCAAGCAGCTCGAACTCTTCGAACAGCAGCGCATCGCCGAGAAGCTCGCCGATTTGCGCAGCGACTATGCGGTGTGGACGGGGCGCTGTGCGATGGCGCAGGCCTTCGACGCCCAGCTCGGCGCGATCTGCTATCAGGCGGCGGAGTCCTACTACCGGAATGCGCTGCGCGAGATTGAGCGCAGCCGGGTTTACACGCGGCGGAGCTCGTCATGACGGGCGATCTTCGAATGCTGGAGCGAAGTTCGGTCGCGGAGACGATTGCGCCCGCTCCCGGCCCCCGGGCACGCGAGAGTTTCTCGGGAGGTCCTGACAATGCTGCACCGAAGCCAGCCGAGTCCGAGGTGCAGCAATCCGGGAGCGGCGATAGCTCCCTGGCGCCGGAACCGCCCAACCCGGAGCGCTTTGCCACGATCAAGGCGCGGCTTCATCGGCGCGGCCCGCATCCTGTGCTCGAACCGTCTCTGTAGAGGGAAGACCTCATGGACCTGCCGCGCGGCAGAGACGCCCGCTCCTATAATGCGCCCATCGCCACCGCGCGGTGGGCGCACGTTGAAGAGATTGCCGCTTATGACTACAAGCCCGGCGACCTCTATCTCGGCTTGGTTCCGGTCCCGCATGCGGACGCCGGTCCGATCCTCGAACGGCTTTACGCCTTTCGCGCCGAGCTCACCGCCGATACGTCTCTTGCCCCGGAGTGGACGGCACGTGTCGTGGCACAGCTCGACAGTCACATTGTCACACTCAATGAGACCGATGAGATCCCGGTCGGGATTCGCGACGACCGCCACATGGTCACCCTTGGCTCGACGCGGGCCGGGAAAGGCACCTCGGCGATCATCCCGAATCTCTGTCTCTATCCGGGCTCGATTATCTGTATCGATCCGAAGGGCGAGAACGCGAAGATCACCGCATCCCGGCGCGGCTACGGCTCCAAGCATTGCGACGGAATGGGCCAGACGGTCTGCGTCTTCGATCCCTATGACACTACCAAGTTCCCGGAGGAGTTAAAGGCGGGGTGGAACCCGCTCGATCTTCTGCACCCGGACGATCCCGATCTGGTCGATCGCGCCGCCGCCATCGCCGAGAGTTTGATCGTGCGCAGCAAGGACGAAGACGCGCATTTCGATGAGTCCGCCAAGCTCTTCATCAAAGCACTCATCCTGTTTGTTGTGTTTGTTTATCGGGACAACCCGCGGCGGAACCTGATCGCCGTCTATGATCTCCTGATGCGCGGCGCGGTGGATCAGCTCGCCGCCGATCGGGGCGGCGTGTCCCCCGAACCGGACGATCCCGATTCCTTCACTTATCTGCTGCAGTTGATGCTGGAGCGGGAGGAATGCGACGGCATCATCGCCGGGGCCGCCACCATGCTCATCGCTATGGGCGACCGCGAACGCGGTGCGGTCCTCTCGACCGCACGCCGCAATCTCGAATTCCTGGAGCGCCGCGCCATGCGCAGCGTGCTCTCACATTCGAGCGTCGATCTCGACCGCCTGAAAACCGATGCACAGGGCGTCACGCTCTATCTCTGCCTGCCGCCGCAGCGCATGCATGATTGCGGGCGCTGGCTCCGGTTGATGATTACCGCCTGTCTTGAGCGCATGTATGAGATCGACGACGAGCCCGCGACCGGTCATCCGGTGCTCTTCCTGCTGGAGGAGTTCGCCTCCCTGAAGCACATGGAGACCTTGGAGCATGCGGCCGGGTATGCGGCCGGGTTCGGGGTGAAACTCTGGGCGATCCTGCAGGATCTCAGCCAACTCAAACGCTACTATCGTCACGGCTGGGAAACCTTCCTCGGCAATGCCGGGGGGATCCAGGCCTTCGCCAACTCGGATGACTCGACCCTGACCTTCCTCTCCAAGAAACTTGGCGAGGGCGAGGTTTCGCGCATGGTCGAGAATATCAACTCCTCGATCACCGCCTCGACCGGCGATCCCGGCGATGTCGCAAGGGTCGGGTCGATCCTCGGGAGCCGGGGACCGGTCGGCATGGCCGCCGGAGCGCTCAATCTCTTCCTCGATCCGCAGTCCAGCGGCGAGAGCGCCAGCACCACCCGCTCTCACAATGAACAGATCCAGCGCAGCCCGCTCTTGCTCCCCGATGAGATCGAGCGGCTCTTCCGCCGCGAGGCGATGACCCAGATCGTCAGCATCAAGGGCGAGCGGCCCTTCGCCCTGAAGCGCGAGAGCTATTTCGACAGCCCGCGCTTTGCCGGACTCTTCGATCCGATCAAGAATCCGGCGCGCAGCAAATCGGAAATGCTGCAACAGCGCGACCGGCAGCTTGCCGCGCGCGCCGCCGCACGGAAGCAGGCGATCGAAGAGGCGGACGCGTTCCTGCGGCAGACGATGAAGGTCCTTCGCAAAGCGAAGGGGCGCTAAGGAACCTGCTATGCTGCGGGCTTGTGTCTCTCACCGTCTTCGTCGATGTCGTCCGGTTGCTCACCGTCTATAGGCTGCGGAGAAATGATGTTCTCCCAAAGATCGGTGCGGCCTGAGCATTCTTGCTTAATTATCCGAATAATATTTACGATATGAGCATATCTGGCGTGCACTTCATCGCCAGAATTAAACTCTATGAAGTCTTTTTTATCGTCCGATTGGCCTAGAGATGCATAAAAGCGTCTAAGTACTTGATCGATTTCAAACTCATCGGCTAAGTGACACTCTGACTCGTTGACCTTGTATTCAACCACTCCGTCACGCTCTTCCCGTGACACTAATAATTTGAAAGGAAACCTAGTGCCAAGCGCAATCTTTTCATCCAAATCATTCCGCGAGATCATGAGAGGAACAAACCCGATTCTCGCAAGCTGATTCATTTCAACGGCAGCTTCCTCATGACGTTGGATATTTCCTCTAACCGCAGCGGTCAAGTTCAATTTCTTGAGTATCCTCTGTCCCCAAGACGATTTGATTACGTCTTTCAACGCCTCCACAAGATCGGCTTCTATCTCACCCGTGACTTCCACGGTATAGCCTTCTTGGTACCGGCCCTTAACCATGAAGACTTTCTGAATGGCGACTGTCCCTTCCAGCAAACATTCATCGGCTGGCTCTCGTAGAAAACGACGAAGCCCTTCTTTTGGCAGAACATGTTGCTCAAAAGCTTCGGACGCTGAGTATTGCTTTTCTCTGATGAGGCGCACCTTGCCGGCCAACTTCACGAAGTCCGACCGACTGAGATTGCCTTCCAGATCCACCTCCGTCTGTACAACTAATGTTTTTGCTGGAAGAGGATTACGTGGAAGGTCAGGCAGGTCTTGGTAGCAGTCATGGTTTTTGGCTGCGGTATCGTGATAGGGCATGTAAATTGTATCGAGGACTTCTTGTCCTTCCATATTTATGAAGGCGATCCCAAGGTCGTTTGTGTTTCCCCCCACTGATGCCAACAACATTGGGTGCTTGATCTCGGCAATCGCAATTTGCCAATGGAAGAGCCATGCTGCGGATATCCCGATAGCGAGAAAGTATTTGATTGCCATCGATTGTCGGCGAGTTGCTTGTGAGAGTTGCATGATCTGTTCCCACCGCCGGATTAAATAAGTTGCAGTTTAATCCTCGTTCACAACCGAAATCAATCTAGCTCTATAAGATTCGTTGCCACCACGACAACAAAGAGAGAGCCGCCACAAAGACTGCGGCGGCCCTTTCCCCAACGGGACTCGCTCAAACGTTCGGCGGTCGGACGCTCCTTGCATAGAGCGGTTCCGTCGGACCGCGCATCTCCGGCGTCGCCACGACCCAGGGCTTTGGAAACCCGCCACCAGCTTGCGTGTCGTGCTCCACCCCGACCGTCCCCGTCATCGGCGGATCCATCGCCGGGGCGCTGCGCAAATGTCCGGCCAGCAGGACCAGAAGCAGCAAGGTGAAGGGCAGGGCATCGATCACCACCGCGATCACCCAGGCAAAGGCGACCTCATCCGCGTATTCGATCACCGCACTCGCCCGATCAAGCGGCGTGTAGGGGGACAGAACAGGAGCCGCCGCCAAGGACTCCGCAGTCCCAAGCGTTCCGCGCAGGCGGCTGAGGACGGCCTGCACCTCCGGCCAGGCGCTCTGATCCTCAAACCCACTAAGGCCCTGCAGCGGATCGGCGGCGCGCGCCCCGCTCAATCCGGCAATCGCCGTATTGACGGCTGTGCCGAAGGCCTCTTCGTCACCGCTTCGCACCGCCAGATGCGCCCGGTCGAGTTGATCGCGCACATCGGCCAGCAGGGTGGGCCGACGGTTCAGGGCTGTCTCGAACTCTTGCCGCCCACGCTCGAAGGATTGCGCCAAGCGACCCAGCTCCGCTGTCACCGGGCCACTGCCGATTTGCCCGGAGAGGCAGCCACGGCGTTCTTCGCACGCGACAAGCCCCTGCAAGGCGCCTCCGGTTTGCGACAGGGCGGAGAGAATTCCCCGGTCTTGCTCGCTGCGTTGCTGGACGTAAGCGGCGATTGAGGCGAGTTGATTCAGGTGCGCCGTCTGATGGACTTGCAACGCCGCGCCACCGCCGATGGCGGTCGCCAGGAACCAGCTCGTCGTCGCGATCTGCACGCCCGTAAGGCCGAGGCCGCCGGCGATGACCTTCGCAATCTTTGGCGCATCCTGTTGAACCGTGGCGGCCAGGCTCAGCAGCATGTGCCATGCCCCGGCCAACAACGCGGCCAGCACGACGCCGAGACACCCCGCGATCAGCCACGAGGATAACCCGCCTTCCGCCGCCAGCAAGTGGCGCAGGCCCCAAAACGCCGACAGCCCCACCAGACCCGCAAACAGGAGCGCCAGACTCCGTGCCAGGTTCAGGTAGGGCCAGGGTTCTCTTTCTCTCTTATCTTCCTGCGCCGCCCCGGCCCGCCGCTGCGGCGGAAGGGGGTGCATTTGAGTGCCATTGAGCATGCTTCCAATCTCCTGAGCTTCACGGTCTTCGCCCATCGAAGACGTTTGCGCGCAGCATGCCGCACGGACTCCGCCGCCCCGGGCGCCGGGCGGGCAAAGCCCGGGAAAGAGCCCCGGATCGCGCCGCGATCTGGACTCCTGGTGCCGACTCTTCGTATCGTCGGCACATGGAACATATTAGGAACATTGCGCTCGGGCCGCTCTATAGTTTGCGGCTTGAGGACCTCGGGCGCTGGGACCGGTTTCGCGTGAGCTGTTCGGAATGCGGCCATAGTGCATTACTCGATCCTGCCACATTGCGCCGCCGCTTTCCGGGATACAGCCGCGTCCTCGATCTCCAGCAAAAGCTCCGCTGCACGCTCTGCGGCAACCGGTCCGGCAATCGCCTCAACATCGGACGTCTCAGCCGCGATTGATCCCCGTATGCGCCTCTCTCACGGTCGGATACGCGCGGTCGGGTTTTCTCTTCGTTTGAACCGCCGCTCTGATCGGCACCTTCGGCCTTTCCTGTGCACGCTGGCGGACAGCCGGGCCGCGTCGAATGGTTTTACCCGGCAGCGTTGCTAACCCGCATGCGGGCAAGCGCCGCTAGCCGGTCCCCCACAAAACCATTTGACCCGGACCCTTCTCACTGTCCGCCGGACGCCTTTTGCACAAGGCCGGACGGTCCGGCCCGACCACCTTCAACTCAAGGAGAAACCCAATGACCACGACCAACCAACCGTCCAAGACCAAGCGCGAGAACGGGGCTCTGCCCGACTGGATCGCCAAGTCGCCGAAGCTTGTCGGCCGCAAGGAACGCTTCGAGCGGATCGGCGCCGCCTGGAACCGCGAGGACGGCATCTGCCTTCGCCTGCACGGCACCCAGATCGTCAGCGAAGACATCTACCTCTTCCCCAATGAGAGCCGCGAAACCGAGTAACGCCTCGGCGCTCTCAACCAAGAAGCCGCCCGGCATCCCCGGGCGGCTTTTCTTGTTCGAATGACATAGCTCTCCCTGGCGGACCGAAGACCTACTCCTCGCACGGCAGCCGCAGACCGCCGCCACGCGGCCGCCATTTCTGCGGTTCGATGAAGTTGCCCTGCCATATGCCGCGCTTGGCGGCCTTCGCCTCGGTTTCCGCCGCGATGTAAGAGTCCTTCAGAGACGCGGGGAGATACTGGCGATAGGCAACCGCCCATCCTTGCCGAATCAGTTCGAGATGCAGGTCTTTGTCGCCGTGATAGGCGGTGACGATCGGACGGCCATACGTGCCGACCGTCCAGATCTTGAAGGTCAGCTTATGGCGCTCTTCGCGCCCATTTTCTTCATAGGTGATCATGTCGAGCAACGCCTGCTTGGCGTCCTGACCGCAAGCGTAACAGGTGCCATCGGCGCGTTCGCATTGTTGGGCCTTCTCCGGCGTATCGACACCCTGCGAGCGGAAGTGCATCACGTAGGTATCGCCGTCATCGACCCCGCGCGGCACCGCTTCGATCTCGATCGGATCGGCCACCGCCAGACTGGACACCAACATACAAATGGTGAGTGTCAGTAACTGCTTCATGACGCGCTCTCCCCTTCAGCCCGGCTCCATGAGCGCCAACGGTCTCAATTGAACCGCCATGCGTTCAACCATCACCGGTTGAGGATACTACGTCATGTTGCGCACGCCCGGAAGGGCCATCATCCACGAACGCTGCACCGCAGCGCGTAAAGCTTCACCTCCATTTGTCCATCCATTTCCATCCGTTTTGTGCAGTGCCTCAAAATCTTGCCAGTTTGGCCGATACCGCAGACCGCAAGATGTGTGTTGTACTACAACACCATCTTGCCAAGGGGGCCCGCTCCGACACTGCGTGTCTGCGCGCCCCCGTTGGATCCCCCCGGCGTAATGGCGCGGTTCAGGGCATCGAGCCCATTCCCGCGCCATGCAATCGTATCGCCGATTGATCCCTCACACCGTGTGGCCGGTGCATCACCACTTGAGGGAGCCTCCAAGCTCCCCCAAGACCCCCATGGCAATTCCATTGAGGCAATTTCATTGAGACCGGGGAGACGTCGCTCTCCCCTGGACCTCATCGACCAAAGGGCATTTCAGAGCCCCTTGGAACCCTCGACCAGACTTATGCAGTCTGGACCCGCACCATGGTTTCGCCCATGGAGACGACCAACTCGACCCACATTCCCAATGCCGCCCCGAATCAGCTATCAAGGAACGAGTGGAGTCGCGCTTTGCATGACCGATACGCTGACCAAGAAAGAACGAAGCCACCGCATGAGTCTCGTGCGGGGCAAGGACACCAAGCCCGAAATGAAGGTGCGGCGGCTGGTGCACGGCATGGGCTATCGCTATCGGCTGCATCGGCGCGACCTTCCAGGCACACCAGATCTTGTGTTTCCGTCGCGCAAAAAGGTACTATATGTGCACGGGTGTTACTGGCACCGGCACCTCGATCCCGCATGCAAACTCGCGCGCCTTCCGAAGTCCCGTCTAGAGTTTTGGCTCCCCAAGCTTGAAGCGAACGCAGCCCGTGACCGGCTCAACCAAGAAAAACTTCAGACAATGGGATGGCGCTTCCTGGTCGTTTGGGAGTGCGAACTTAAGGACGAGGCTTCACTTTCTAGTAGAATCAGGTCATTCTTGAATGATGAAGTCAATTGAACTTTTCGTCGGGGCGGGAGGACTTGGAATCGGATTGCATGAGGCCGGATTTCGTCCGGTCAATGTCATCGAGTGGGATACGTATTGCTGCGACACGATTCGCGAAAATCAGTCGCGCGGCATTGAAGCGGTCCGTGGCTGGAAGCTCACCCAAGGCGACGTGCGCGCGGTCGATTTCTCGGTGTATGAGGGTCTTGTCGAGCTAGTTTCGGGAGGACCACCGTGCCAGCCGTTCTCGCTTGGCGGCAAGCACCGCGCCCATGATGACGCACGCGACATGTTCCCGGAAGCAATTCGGGCCGTGCGTCAAATCCGGCCCCGCGCCTTCATTTTCGAAAACGTCAAGGGCCTAACGCGCAACAGCTTCCGTAACTACTTCGAGTACATCCGTCTTCAGCTCACCCATCCGGACGTCACGGCACGCGATGACGAACGCTGGGATGACCATCTCGCGCGTCTGGAGGATCATCACACCAGCGGTAGCACCTCCGGTCTAACCTACCGGGTCGTCACTCAGATCGTGAACGCGGCCGATCATGGCGTGCCGCAACGACGAGAACGCGTATTCTTTGTCGGATTCCGCGAGGATCTTGGCATAAGTTGGCACTTTCCACTCGCGACGCACTCGAAGGACGCGCTTCTTTGGGATCAAGTCCATGGCGACTACTGGGAGCGGCACCGAGTCCCTCGCAAGGACCGCAAGACCCCGCGGCTACCCGCGCGGCTCAGAACCCAAGACTCTCCTCCGCCGACCTCGCCGTGGCGCACCGTTCGCGACGCGATTAGCGACATTCCAGATCCCGAGGTTGATCGGAACGCCGAAGGCGCGTTTCTCAATCATCGCTACCAGCCCGGCGCCAGATCGTACCCGGGACACACCGGCAGCCCGCTCGATGAACCGGCCAAGACGTTAAAGGCGGGTGTGCATGGCGTGCCGGGAGGCGAGAACATGTTGCTCCGTCCCGATGGCCGAATCCGCTACTTCACGGTGCGGGAGAGCGCCCGCCTTCAGACTTTCCCGGATGATTTCCTGTTTCATGGATCGTGGACCGAGACCATGCGTCAGCTTGGCAACGCCGTCCCAGTCCAACTCGCGCGCACCATCGGACAAGACGTCGCCCGGCATCTCGGGACGGCTAGATGAGTCGGGAACCTTATAACCCGCTCGACAAGCTCAATCTCGCCCGCAGCATCGAGACCGAACTCCTTGTGAGAGCTTGCGACGCGCTTGGCGCGGCTGACTACATTCAGGGCGCGGGGGTTTATGTCATCTACTACACTGGAAACTTCCCAGCATACGCGCCACTCGCGACGGCCAACGCTGCTGGTGCATTCAAGTCGCCGATTTATGTCGGCAAGGCCATCCCGAAGGGTGGCCGAAAAGGCGGCCTCACCAAGGACTCGTCCGTCGGCCGCGCGCTCGCGGATCGACTCCGGCAACACGCTGCCTCGGTCGAAGAGTGCGAGAATCTAGACCTCGCGGATTTTCATGTCCGTCATCTGGTGGTCGAGGATATTTGGATTCCACTCGGCGAAAACATGCTTATCGAGACCTTCAAGCCAGTCTGGAATCTCGTCGTTGACGGGTTTGGCAACAAGGATCCAGGGCGTCGCCGCGCCACGCAATACAAGTCTCCTTGGGACGTGCTCCACCCCGGCCGCAAGTTCGCCGAGAAACTCGCCGATAGCGGGATCAGCGCCGATTTCCTGATTGAGCGCGTGGACGACTATTTCGCGGGACGGCCGCTCGCCAAGCTACCCAAGCGAATTCTCCAACAGGATGCCGCGCAAGAGGAAGAGTTGGAGGACTCGAACGGAGACAGCAGTCGGTGAAGTGCCAATATGCTTCTTGGCTAAGGGGTATCCCCTTTGTCTCTGTCACTCCGCCTCGATCAGCGCGTGCAACCGGTCCGTGAAGTAGGAATTCACGGCCTCGATCGACTCCCGAACATGAAAGCCGAAATGCTCATCCAATTCGTTTCCGATGAGTGACATTGGCTCCGGAATGGAGCGAAGACCGTAATAGAAAATGATCCTAGCCTCCGCCACGGTCGGCTCGAATCCGGCTTTCCGCCCATAGTCCCTAAGCAGCATGTTGGTTCGCAGAAGCTCACCAAGGATCGCCCGGCGTTTTCCTGCGTCATACGAGCCATTGCCACGCTTTACATTGTAAGATCGAAGCGTTCCTTCCCGCTCATCGAAAACGACGACATCAATAAGAGTGGTCCTTTCGCACTCCCCATAGGGTAAGTCTATCGTCAAGCATTTCTCGACCCGATCATGAATGCGAAGCTGTTTCAGCGACTCATGCGACAGCTTGAAGGCATCCTCCTGCCATACCTGAAAACTCGCACGATCCTTCAATGCCTCAAGCAAGGCACGTTCGAGGATTTTTCCATGTCTCTTGTATGCCGAACTGATAATGCTCGTGGCGCGTGAGTACTTTCTCCCGGCGATCGGATCCTCCCGAAATCGGGTGGACGCTAGCCGCTCAATCATTCCATCAACAAAAGGGCGAAGGCGCTCAAGGCATGATTCCGAGCCCTGCTTCATTGTCTCGCTCGTGTCCATGATTGTGTGAACGCTCCGGGTATTCCACTTATGGTTCGCCTTGCCACTTGGCAAATACTTGATTTCATTTTATCAATAGAACCTAGGAATGAAAAGTTAAGAGCTCATTCTAGATTAAGGAGCCTTTAATGAGCGAAGTAATCAGCGACGTGTCGAATGTTGAGGACGAGTTCGATCTGCGGCCGGACCCTCGTGTTCTTCCGATGCTGGGAGAAATCAGCCTCGATCAGTGGAGGTGTCTCGCGGAGCTGATTGATAACGCCATTGATGGCTTTCTGAATGAAAGCCGGTCGGGAGTTCAACTCGAAAACCCGCGCGTCGATGTCATTCTGCCAACGACCGACAAGGAAGGGGCCCTGGTCCAAGTGATTGATAACGGCACGGGAATGACCCCAGACGTCTTGCAGCACGCGGTAAGCGCGGGATGGTCTGGGAACAATCCGATCGATAATTTGGGCTTGTTCGGTATGGGCTTTAACATCGCGACCGCCCGCTTGGGTTCGGTGACTGAAGTCTGGACGACTCGACGCGGAGACCCGGAATGGCATGGGCTCGAAATCGACTTCGACCAGCTCCGCCGCCAACGTCATTTTCGCACGGCGCACCTCCGCCAACCGAAGCCCGACCCCGAACAACATGGAACAAAGGTCACGATCAAGCGGCTCAAGGAGGAGCAACGACGTTGGCTTGCCAGAACCGCGAACCATTCGATTGTCAGAAAGCGCTTATCGCAGACCTATTCCTCCATGCTGCGCCCGAACGGTGTGCCGCTCTCGTTCAATCTCTTTCTGAATAACAAGCGTGTCGTCGGCAGGCGGCATTGCACTTGGAACGAAGATCGGTCCGTATCCATGCCGGAGCTAGGGGAAGTGCACGCCGTCATTCCAATCAATTATCCGATGGCGTCCCGCCTGTACTGCACTCATTGCATGAATTGGATCACTCTCGAGTATGAGGAAGGCGAACCGTGCCCGGTATGTACCTCTGTTGGCACGATCATCGAGCGTGGCCGCAGGGTCCATGGCTGGATCGGTATACAGCGCTACCTGCACCAAAGTGATTTTGGCTTCGATTTCATTCGCAATGGCCGAAAGATCGAGATCAATAACAAGGACCTCTTCCTTTGGCGCGATGATGAGTCGGAGGAGCGCGAATATCCAATCGATGATCAACGTGGACGTGGCCGGATTGTCGGTGAAATCCACATCGATCATTGCCGCGTGAGTTACGCGAAGGATCACTTCGACCGCACGGATCCTTCCTGGGATGAGATGATGCGATTGGTCCGGGGGGAAGGTCCTCTCAGACCGGAGAAAGCTCGAAGTCTTGGGTTCTCCAGTAATGACGCCCCCTTGTTTCAACTGTTCAAGGCGTTTCGCCGAAGCAGCCCTCACAATAAGAGCGCTGGTGCTTGGAAACGCATCATGGTGGTCAAGGATAATGAGAGGGCGACCGAGATGGCGTCCTCTTTCCATGATGGGAACCCCGAGTACGAGGATGACACGAAATGGTGGGAGCTTATCGAGGAAGCCGAACGCGAACTCCTCTACGGCGCTAAGCCCAAATCGCCCGATGGTGACAAGGATCCCGACACGGCGTCTCCGGAAGGGTTCTTCGACGATGGGGATGACGAAGGAGATGCCGACGGTGGGGCGGATGACGGTGGGCAGGCCAGCGACGAGGAACAACCCACCGCTGATCCCGAGCGACGTGAAATCCCTAGTCTATCTCGAAAATACACTCACCAGACGTCTGGTGTTTCCTGGAACGTCACGGCTTACGAAGTGGAATCCAGTGATCCGGAACTCCCGGTCGACGCGCCATGGAGCATGCCTCTCGCCGATGTCGCGACGCGAACTTATCACTTCTTGGTTCGTACCGATCACGCGATTTTTCGCTCGATGACGATGACGCCGCGCGATGCGCTCTTGACGCAACTCGCCTGGATGACGGGTGAAGCGTTACGCACGACGACGGAAACACCGCGGCTCGGCAACATACTCTCGGACCTCAGACAAGACTATGGCGGCGACACTTTGATCGATCCGCAAGCAATGTCCGGTGAGGCCACGCAGGTCCTGACCGATATCGCGAAGGCGCTTGCTCAAAACTGTCCCGAGGAAGAGCGCGCCGCCCTGTTCAACGGTCTTTCGATTAGCGAGCAGAACGCGATCATGCGAGCGCTCGCGGCGAGAAAGATCAAACCAACGGATGTCACGTCCGATGGTGGCTTCCTCCAATACGCGCCCTACGAGATTCTCCGGTTAACTATCGAAAACCACCCAGAATACTGTTTCGATGGTCGAATTTGGGACGACCCCTATGACACGCTCGATTACGGCGATCAGGAAATCACTGATGGTGCCCGTGCGTCCACCCGTTCCCGTTACGCTGGCCTCATCACCGACGCCATTTGGCTAGCCGAACAGGATGCGAGCGATCTCGCCGCCACCTCACGCGAGGAACTCATTCGGGCGCGCATGTCTCTTCAACTACTCAGGCCCGATATGGAGTACTTCTGATGTCCGGCGCCTTCCTCGACGACCGGCGACTACTCAATGGTCCGTGGCAGGCGTTCGAGCGCGATGTCGCGCGTCTCTTTATAGGAGCTGGATTTGACGATGTTCGGATTGTTGCTGGACGCGGAGATAGGGGTGCGGATGTTCTCGGTGTGAAGAACGGTCAAATCTGGATCGTTCAGTGCAAACACTCATCCAATTCACCGCCGAAGAAAGACGCTGTTCAAGAAATCGTCGAGGCAGGAAAATTCTATAAGGCGGACCGCTTGATTGTCGCCACGTCTCGCCGTCCAGGGCGCGGACTGCTAAATGAAGTGGAGCGGTACGCGCGGCTTGGGATTACTGTCGAAGTCTTGGACCCAGTACGACTTCAAGCGATGGTGTCGCGGCTGCCGGAGTACCCCAAGACACGAAAGGCGCTAAGGCCTTATCAGCAAGAAGCGTTCGAAGCCTTTCGCGATGGGTTGCTGGATACCGGCCGCGCTCAAATCGTGCTCGCCACGGGTCTGGGCAAAACCGTGGTGATGGCGGAAGTTGTCGCTGATCTCTATCGAGATTCGCTGATACCCGAAGGGCGGGTCTTGGTTTTAGCGGACAAGCGCGAACTTGTCCGTCAACTCCAGTTCGGCTTCTGGTATCAGCTCCCGAAGTGGATACCGACTCACATGCTTTCCTCGCAAGAAAGCCCTTCGTTTTGGGACGGAATCACCTTCGCCACCGTCCAGAGTATCATTGGTCGTATCGAAGATCTCCCGGGCTTTGGCCTCGTTCTTGTCGACGAAGCGCACCATATCGGCTCACCTACCTTTCGGCGCGCGATTGACGCACTCGCCCCACCAATGCTTGGTGGCGTCACGGCCACGCCATGGCGCGGCGACTCTTTTGATATCGAGGACCTCCTTGGCCGCCCTCTCGTTCGCCATGGGATCTCTTACGGGCTTCAGAAAAAGTATCTATGCGATGTCGACTACAGGCTGCTCGCGGACAACCTCGATTGGAAATTCATTCAGGACCGGTCCCTTCACAGTTACTCGCTCTCTCAACTCAATAAGCGGCTCATAATTCCAATTCGCGACGAGGAGGCGGCGAGGCAAATCGCGGACGTGTTCCGGCAAGAGAATCGCCAGAACGCGATCGTCTTTTCTCCGACCGTGGCGCACGCGGAGACCTTCGCCGCCACACTGCGCGGCTTCGATCTCAAAGCGGAAGCCATGTCCTCGACGATGGAAGCACGTGAGCGCGATCGCTTGATGGCCTCGTTCCGCAAGGGGCAACTGGATGTTCTGACCAGCGTGGATTTGTTCAACGAAGGTGTCGACGTCCCTGACGTGGATCTCATCGTCTTCATGCGCGCGACGCACAGCCGCCGCATCTTCGTGCAGCAGATTGGCCGCGGTCTGCGTGTTAGCCCTAAGAAGGACAAGGTGGTTGTCCTCGACTTCGTCACGGACCTCCGGCGTATCGCCGAGCTAATCGAGCTCGAGAAGGCGTCCGCCGGCCCCATGGAGCGCCTTACCCTTGGCCATCACTTGGTGAACTTTCGAGACGAGTCCGCAGGGAGCTTCATGCTGGAGTGGATGAAGGACCAGGCCGACCTGATGCTTCGCGAAGGGGACCCGACTTTAGAGCTTCCACGTTTCGACTTTCCAAGGGTTCCGCTACCGGGAGCAGTTGAGTGAGTATCCCGGATAACGTTCGCGGTGAGATCAAGGAAAGCCTCTGGGAAGAAGCCGACCGCCTGGATTGGGCTTCACTATCCGCCAGCGAGAAGGCGCGGCAATACACCATGTGGACCGAGACGCCATCCCTCGGCGGGCGGCTCGCCTCGTTCATGGATCCCCGCCAGGTTCGCGTCTACATCAAGGACACGCTTCTCAAGGACTACACACGAGAGCGCATGGCCGATCCAGATCGCGTGTTACGCATTCTCGGAATTGCCGCCGACACGACCACCGAACAGACATTTATCAAGCCTCACGGCCGCCGTTTGAGTGACGGACGGGTCATTGCCTGGAGCAGGGCGAATGACTGGAAACTAACCTTCATGGCGCTTCACGAACGGGCATTCGAGTCTGGCGGCCGCCCTTACGCGGCCGTTCTCTTCGAGGCGGCCACGAAGTACCCAGATCCCCCCACCAGGAAAGTCGTCGAGAGCGCGGCTCGAAAGCTTGAGATAGAGCAACTCATATGGCTCGACTAACTTGGCCGGTATGAGTCTCTCGCAAAGCCACGCCATCATATCCTCGGAGATCAGGCATATCGATGCGAAACCCACTCTGGACACGGGATGAGCTGATCCTCGCGTTGGACCTTTACATCCGGTTCGATGGCAATCCACCAGGAAAGAAGAGCACCGAGGTCATGGAACTCTCGCGGCTTCTCAACACCATGGGGCGGTCCATCTCGGGCAGGAACAAAAACTACCGTAACCCCAACGGTGTCTACATGAAGGTCATGAATTTCCGCCGCTTCGATTCCGTCTACGCGAATAGCGGTAGGGTGGGCCTCCGAAGAGGAAACAAGGACGAAAAGGAGGTATGGAGAGACTTCGCGAGCAACCAGGACAAGCTCCGAAGAACCGTAGCCGCGATCGTTGCCGCGGTTAACGACGGAGATTCAACTGCCGTCTCCGCTGATGACGACCAGTTCGTAGTGGCCGAGGAGGGCGACCTTCTGACTAGTCTGCATAAGCGCCGTGAACGCAGTCGAAGTCTTGTGGAAAAGAAAAAGGCGCTCGCGCTAGCGGAACACGGAAAGATCGTATGCGAGGCCTGTGGTTTTGACTTCGAGGCGGTGTATGGGGTGCGCGGCCAAGGTTTTATCGAGGCCCATCACACGAGACCCGTTCATACTCTTCGTCCGAAGTCGAAAACGAAGCTCGTCGACCTCGCACTGCTCTGCGCCAACTGTCATCGAATGGTACACTCCAAACGTCCTTGGCTTACCCTCGCCGAACTGCGTCAACTTCTCTCAAGGACCGCCGCACGCGGTGTTACCGGGTCCGTTTCGTGAGCGACGAACCCGGAGAGGGTCCGCCGCGAGAAGGTAGAGGCGTTTAGCCGCGCGGGCAGCAGGCCGGGAGGCCTGGCGCTTGCCGCAGGGATGCCGCCACTGAATTGAAGACCTTCAGATCCGGCGCGCTGATCTCAGCGGTGCAGCGGATGGTGAGGTCGAAGTGCAAGATCAGTTTCATTGCAGTCTCCTTGTGTTGGAGTTGGAGGCCCCGCCCATCGGAGCCTTTCGGCCCCGTTTCCATCCATGCTCAAGGCCCCAGAAGGTTCCGCATGGACGGAAGGACACAGACATCAACGAACAAGGGATTGCTCTTTGAAGCCTGAGCGCACGCCGCGCAGTCGCTGCACCGGAATGCCGGTGCAAGAACCAGTCTTCAATTGCAGTGAAGTTTAGGGGCTGCCGCCCCCGCGCGCGCAAGGCATCCCACCGTCTCCCCGTGTTGCGGGGCCCCTCGGTCGGAGCCTCCTTGCGCTTGCACCCCCGCTCCTCGGCGGAAGCCAACCGGTTGCAGGCGCAACCGGAATTTCAAAGAGAGGAGCATTGCCATGACGACATTCTACGCCAATCCATACGACCCCACCGCCCCCGGCGTCATTTTCGAAACTGCCGCAGAGTACCGGGAGAAGACCGCCGCCATCACGAATGACAGCGGTCATCCGGTGAGTGAGTTCGAGATCCTGTTCGTGGACGGAGAGGAGCTCGACGCGGCACTTGCCAAAGCCTGGGATCTCGACCCCGCCAACATCTTTCGCTTTCTCGAGGTGATTGAGGAGTGGAGCGAGCAGCAGAAGACCAAGTTCATTGTCATCGCGCGGGAGATCGGTGCCGAGTTCGATCTGTTTCGCGACGACCCGGAGAACTACGCCGTGGATCTCTTTCCGTCGAAGAGCCTGAGGGCCTTCGCCGAGGATTGTGTCGAGGATGAGTGGTTCGGCTCCGTCGATTCCAGGCTTGCCCCTTACATCGACTATGACGCAATCGCCCGCGACTTAGAGCTGGACGGCTTCAGAGAGTTAGAGATCGCCGGTGAGCGCTGGATCTATCGGTGTGGGTGAGTGTCTAGACTCTGCACACTGAATAAAGAACGAGCCAAGCGGTAATACCTAGTTCGAGGCTAGTGGGCCACATGCTTCCATCAGCTCGTTGTAGACAGCAGGTCGAACGGTGCGAGAACTGGATAGCCCAGAATCAGTGGGCTTTTGCTGCATTCCTTCATCTATCACTTGCCTGGGCAAAATGGGGCCGATAGGAGTTGGCGGGCTCTCTTTTTCGATCTTTTCCTCTTTTCCTTTTTCTTGCTTTTCTGTGGGTGCTTTATCTGCTTGGTCTTTCTGTTTATTCAATCGTTCTTTTTCAAGTCGATCGCGTTCGGCGCGCTCTCGCTGTTCTCGTTCACGCTGTTCGCGGAGTAGTTCCCTCACCTCGTGCGCATCTGCAATATCGCCCCTGTTCTCCCTGTTTTCCGAAGGTGATCGGTCGCCCTTTTTTGAAGAACCCCCGACCGCGCTCGGCTTGTTGCCTCTAGGCGGTCTCAAAGACTCTCCATGCTCCCTTTGCCACTCAAGTTCTTTTTTTCTGTGCTTCAGCTTGTCCACCGTTCCTTGGAGTAAGACTCTCGACTTTTTCAGTTGTTCCATCAGCCAAGGGTTGTCTCCGTAAATTCCACTATTGTACCAATCATCAAATCGCTTCAAACTCTCTTGGCGACTTTCAAGAACTTCATCCAATTCTGCCTCGGTGATGTTCTCAATCCACGGGTCGAGCGGAATGCTGGGAGGTCTTGAGTATTCCTTATAGATTTCGCCCCCTAATTCTATTAAGTGGTGTGCTATTATGTTGCCTATAATGCCAATTAGCAGTACTCTTCCATCTCCGGCCGCCATTATTTCTATTTCTTCTATTTCTTCTTTACTTTGAAAGGGTGACGAATGCTTGGTCGGACCTAGCCGTTCGCGCGTGCGTGCGCGATCAGAAAAGATCCACTGGATCAACTTGTTGCGGTCCTCCTTCTGTAGCTCTAAGGGCGGCGTTCCATCTCGAACCATCTTCCTGATTGCGTCTATTGGAGCATTCTCTGGATACTCCCATATCCCGTTGCATATGAGAGGCAATATCGCGAAGGAGGATTTGCGCAAGCAGTCCAGGTAGTCCTCAGTGCCAATTTCACAGTCGGGCTCCAAAACGATATTACTTTGAAAAATAGGCGGAGGATACATAATAGGGCAGTCGTACCCAGAACCATTGAAGCTACAACCGTTGTATATTCCATTAAGCCCCCTATAGAAGTACATCGCCTCCATCGATTTCTTCAGTTCAATAGCTGCGTCTCCAGTGAGCGAGTATTCGTCAATCAATCCATCTAGCAATCTGTCAAATTGTTTCTGCCTTGAGTCGGGTTCAGAATCAGGTACATACATGCGCGGTGCCGCTTCGATATCGCTAAATTCAGGAATAATGCTCTGTTCTTGCGCAAGACTCTCTCCTGCCACGCCAATAGATAAGACTACCGCTATAAATGCTCTTTTTAACATGGGACCTCACTTGTGTTGTATTCTTAAGTGCACAATTTTAAATAGAATACACTATAGAGATATTTGCGATTATGTCTATATAAAATGGCATCCCTAAAGAAGAACAGGTCCGTTTCACCAGGCATCGCTATAGGTTTTACTGCCAGTGCAAGGTTGCAAACATTCCAGGCTCGACCGAAGTCGATTCACTGGCACAGCTTGTCACGCCATCGAGTTCAGCAGAGGGGCAGCACATAGCTGACGGTTTGCATCTCGCATATCTGGGAGGGGTGGCCGCTAAGGATTGGAGGCCTGACATACGGCTCGCAATTTCAAGATCGACCTTTTCGAGCACCGAAATGCGCTTTCTCATCACCGCTCAATCTCTGGCCCGCCGCGATTGGAGGCGCGCGTGATCTCCGGCTGCCGCCCGACGATAGGAGCACGCTCTGCTTCTGGCTCTTTCCCGGCCAGACGCAGGTAGTCGGCGACATCGACATTGAGCCGGGCGATCTCTTCGCCGTGTGAGCGTTTCGCGTCTTTGATTTCGGCTTGCAGCGCGCGGCGCTCTTTCAGTTGCGCCGTGATCTGGGACTCCCGTTCCTCGGAGTCCCGCCGCGCGGCACGTTCCGCCTCTTGCTCATTCTGTTTACGGATCTGCTTCGACTTGCCGCTGATCCAGTCCCAGAGGCCTTTCACGCCGCGGCGGAACCGTCCGGCCCGGTTTTTCGCTTCTTGTGCCGCCCGTGTTTGTTGTCGCTCCCTCAGGTCCTGCCGATCGGCGCGGTGACGCTCTTTCATCTGTGCGCGCTTAAGCGCGGTGGTCGCCATCTTGCCTTTCAGGATGCGCTCGACCTCATCGATGTAACTCTCAATCTTCCCGGTCATGCGAGAGGCGATTAGGTCTTTCGTCTCCTGCACCGAGCGAAGCGTCGAGGGATCGCCGAGCTTGTCTTTCAGCTCTTTGGCTCTGCGTCCGGTCCAGCGTGAGAGCGCATACAACTCGCCGCGATAATCGATGGCCATGAAGCCGCGCCGGTCTCCGCGTGCGAGATAGAAGCCCTGTTCTTCGAGCGCATGCTCGAACGCGGCGCGGGAGTCGGAGATCGTGTAAGCCTCCTGGAGTTGCTGTTTCAGGATCTTCGGATTCTGCTTGGTGCGTTTGGCTTGCTGCCACTCTTCACGGCTGAAGGTGAGGGGATCGCGCTTGTCTTTGTCGCGCAGACCTTCCGGCAGCCGCCAGCCATGCTCAAGAAACAGTTCTTTGGAAATGTCCTTCAGCTTGAGTTTGAAGTGGGAGAGCGTGATCGCCTTCATCTCTTCGATATCGATCCGCGACCACACGACATGCGCATGCCGCCGTCCTTCCTTTTCATGGAAGACGATGGCGCGCGGTTGATCGGTCAGCCCGAGCTTTTCTTCGACCCGTCCGATAGCGCCCTCGAAGACCTCGACCGGGACGGTCTCATTCTCCGGCGGATTGAGGCTTAGGGAGAAGAGGCACTGTTTACAGCGCGTGCCCTTGGCGATCGCCGCAATCTCGTTCAGCGCATTGGAGAGAGACCGCTCGGCTGCGAAGCCGCGCAGCTCATGCACGTCGACATGCTCGTTTTCATCGCCGTGCAGAAGGTGGCGGGCGAGTTGCAACGCCCCGCCGCGTTGAGAGCCCTTGAGGATCATGACGGATCCTCCATGACCTTGTGCCCGAGCGCCTGCATGAGATCGTCGCGCATCGCGCGGATCTCGGCACAGGCTTCGCCGAGTTCCTGTTCCAGCTCCGGGGTGATCGGCAAGGCGCCGATATGCGCCGCCTTGGCCAGTTGATTGAGATTGCTGGAGAGCCGCGACTGGCCGAGCGCGCCTAAGACTTGGGCCAGGGCCGTATGGTCCTTGACCGGTCTCCGGCCTCTTGTGCGGCGCGGCGTCAGCTCTCCGTCGAACAGCTTTTCCCGGATAAACGCCCCGAGCGGTTTCCTGCCCGCCGCGCGTTCGAGTGCCGCCCGCTCCTCAGAAGACAAGCGCAACGAAAACGGCGGTAGCGCCTTTTTTCCGTTTGATTCTAGGGTATTACGCTTATCCGGGGTGCTCATGATCGCACCTCAGATCGCTATGATCTAAATGTGCGAGATGCTTGTTCCAGTTTTCGAGTTCTTCGAACAAGGCATCTGGGGAGTTCGAACTTTCTCCCCTTAGCTCCGCCATTCTTCCAAGAGCTCAAGTTAGGCGTTGTCGCCTCTCCGCTGATACCAGCGCGTTTCGGTTCACGGCGCGCTCCCGCACGCCGTCGATCCTCGCTTGCCGGAGATGCGCGCCGGTTGACCCTCTCGTCATGACTCGGTATATGCTATGTTGATTTTCAATCTGTAAAGAAAGTTGGCTGGTGGGCACTCTCCACACCGTGCTTCTGGTGTCCGACGATCCAGACGTGATCGCAGCGGCGCAGAGCGCGTTCGGGGCGGAGTCCGACTATCGGCTGATTCTCTGCGAGGACGAAGCCCACGTAGCAGACCGCCTACAGCAGATCGAAGCACATCTCCTGGTGGCCGATGCCAGCGCATTCGCGAACGATCTCGACAACGCGCTGATCTCCGCGCGGATCTCCCAGCCTTCGGTGGCACGAGTCCTCATCGCCGAGCCTGATAACCCCGACGGAGCGGCCGAGATCGCGCGGCGCGCAGCGACCTATCTCTATCTGGTCAAGCCGGTCCAGGCCGAACTCTTGAGACTGGTCGCCAAGCGCGCGCTGGAGCTCGGCGAGCTGTCGCGCCGCCATCGTTTGCTCAGCCGAGAGTTCAAGATCTCCATCGACGACGGCATCTTCACCCAGGCCGAGGAGCAATCAGTCCAAGGCGGCTGGTCGCAGTTCGAGAAGCTCGTCTACGTCAGCCCGAAGATGGCCGACTTGTGCGCCGAAGCGAAGCAGGCGGCCCAAACCGATTTGCCGGTGGTGATCCACGGCGAGACGGGAACCGGAAAGGAGCTGCTTGCGCG
Source organism: Rhodospirillales bacterium (assembly GCA_965247175.1). Lineage (GTDB taxonomy): Bacteria > Pseudomonadota > Alphaproteobacteria > Kiloniellales > DSM-21159 > JANQMX01. The sequence goes on along the minus strand of OZ252006.1, from coordinate 3,988,063 downwards.
CGCGATCCATTTCAACTCCACGCGCATGAACTCGCCGATGCACGTTCAGAACTGCGGCGGCGTGTCTGAAAGCACGCTGCATTCGGAGCTGTTCGGCCACGTGCGTGGCGCCTTTACCGGCGCCGTCTCGGACCGGCTCGGGCTATTCCGCGCGGCCGATGGCGGCACCGTGTTCCTGGACGAGATCTCGGAGATCTCACCGAGCTTTCAGGTCAGCCTGCTGCGCTTTCTGCAAGAGGGCGAGGTCAAGCCACTCGGCTCGGACAAGGTCACCCGGGCAGACGTGCGCATCATCGCGGCCAGCAACCGGCGGCTCGATGAATTGGTGGAGCGCGGCGAATTCCGCCGCGATCTGTATTATCGCCTCAAGGGCTTCGAGCTCGACATCCCGCCACTGCGCGAACGCAGCGAGGACGTGGCGGCGCTGGTTCAATTCTTCATCGAGAAGTATGCCGGCGTGGTCGGGCATAGGGTGCTCGGTGTGGCGAAGGACGCGCTCGATAAACTCGAGGCCTACTCCTATCCGGGCAACGTGCGGGAGCTGGAGACCGAGGTTCGGCGCATGGTCGCCGTGGCGGACCAAGGCGGCTACTTGCTGACCCGCCATCTCTCGCCGGCGATCAGCAGCGTGCAGACCATGGCCTCGGCCGACCAGGCGATGTTCGAGCCAGAGGGCGCCAGCCTGAAGGAGATGGTTGAGAGCCTGGAGCGGCGCATCGTAACCCAAGCCCTTGAGCGTCATCGCTGGAATCAAAGCCGTGCAGCCGATCAACTGGGCTTGTCGCGAGTCGGCTTGGCCAACAAGATCAAGCGCTATGGCCTGCAGGACGCCTAACGGGGCCCGGGACCCTCGCTGCCGGTGAGCGACGAGCCGCCGCGTGTCATCCGTTTTCCGCAGTCTCGCGTGCCGGGAAAGAACAGGCGCAGCCCGGTCAAGGAGCTTGGATTGACTCCGCTCGCCCGCCAGGTCGACCCGGACGGCAAGGGCTGCCACGGACACTGGTGCAGCCACTGCCGCGGCGTTTGGTACGGCCGCCCTGGCGAGGCCGAATGCCCGGTCTGCGGCAATCGACACGGCTAAACGGCTGCAAGCCAAGTTTACACTCTCAACAAGCAACTTAGTTTACAGTCGCGCTGTTTTTTCGTCGGCCGCCCGACGGCATGACCCGGCAACATGTTGAGAAAAAACACTTCCTATCGAAATCGTTAACTTGGCATCGGAATTGCTTTGCTCTTCCCCCAAGGTCCTTGGCGGCCCTCATCCGCTGCCTGGACCGGAGACGGATCGGGATGAATAGGGAGGATATCGATGGCCAATCTCTTATGGCTCCAGGGCGGCGCCTGTTCGGGCAACACCATGTCGTTTCTCAATGCCGAGGAACCGAGCGCCTGCGACCTGGTCACCGACTTCGGCATCAACGTGCTGTGGCAACCCTCGTTGGGGCTCGAGCTCGGCGACAACGTGAAAGCCATTCTCGAGAAGTGCATCTCGGGAGAGATTCAGCTCGATATCTTCGTCTTCGAAGGCACCGTTGTGAACGCCCCTGACGGAACCGGCGAGTGGAACCGCTTTTGCGGCCGGCCGATGAAGGAGTGGGTCAAGGAGCTCTCGGCGGCGGCTCAGTTCGTCGTCGCGATCGGCGACTGCGCCACCTGGGGCGGCATCCCGGCCACAGCGCCGAACCCGTCCGAAAGCGAAGGCCTGCAGTTCCTCAAGCGCCAGCACGGTGGCGCGCTCGGTGCCGGCTTCACCTCCAAGGCGGGGCTTCCCGTGATCAACATCCCCGGCTGCCCTGCACACCCCGACTGGGTGACGCAGATCCTTGTGGCGGTCGCGACGGGCCGCGGCGGTGAATTGACCCTCGACGAGTTCCAGCGGCCGAAGACCTTCTTCTCCAGCTTCACGCAGACCGGCTGCACCCGAAACATGCATTTCGCCTACAAGGTCTCGGCGACGGCGTTCGGCCAGCGCAAGGGCTGCCTGTTCTACGACCTCGGCTGCCGCGGGCCCATGACCCACAGCCCCTGCAACCGCATCCTGTGGAACCGGGTTTCTTCCAAGACCCGTGCCGGCATGCCCTGCCTGGGCTGCACGGAGCCCGAGTTCCCCTTCTTCGATCTGGCACCGGGAACGGTCTTCAAGACCCAGACGGTCATGGGTGTGCCCAAGGACCTGCCCGATGGCGTCGACAAGAAGGGCTACATCAAGCTCACCGCTGCCGCGAAAGGCGCGGCGCCGGCCTGGGCCGAACAAGACATCTTCGTCGTTTGATCCGGCGAACAGGGAGGAAAGAGAAACATGTCAGCAGTTCAAACGCTCGATATCTCGCCGGTCGGCCGGGTCGAAGGCGATCTCGATGTCCGCGTCGATATTGAAGACGGCGTCGTCACCAACGCCTGGACCCATGCCGAGCTGTTCCGCGGCTTCGAAGTCATCTTGCGGGACAAGGACCCGCAAGCGGGGCTGGTGGTGACGCCGCGTGCCTGTGGCATCTGCGGTGCATCGCATCTGACCTGCGCTGCCTGGGCCTTGGACACGGCCTGGGGCGCCACGGTTCCGCGCAACGCCATTCTGGCCCGCAACCTCGGGCAGCTTGTGGAGTCCCTGCAGTCCCTGCCGCGGCACCACTACGGCCTGTTCATGATCGACTTCACCAACAAGAACTACTCCGCAAGCCAGCATTTCGAGGAAGCCGTGAAGCGCTACGCGCCCTTCACCGGCACCTCCTATGAGGCCGGCGTGACGATCTCCGGCCGCCCGGTCGAGATCTACGCCTTGATGGGCGGGCAGTGGCCACACTCCTCCTACATGGTTCCTGGCGGCGTGATGTGCGCCCCGACCTTGACGGACGTGACGCGGGCCTGGTCCATCCTGGAGCACTTCCGGCGCAACTGGATCGAGCCGCTGTGGTTCGGCTGTTCCATGGAGCGTTACGAGGAGATTCAGTCCTACGACGACTTCATGGCCTGGCTCGATGAGCGGCCGGAGCATGCGAACTCCGACCTCGGCCTCTACTGGCGCATGGGCATGGAGATCGGCCTGCAGAACTATGGCCGCGGTCACGGCAAGTTCATCAGCTGGGGGTATCTGCCGCACGAAGACAGGTACCAGAACCCGACGATCGAAGGTCGGAATGCGGCGGTCATCATGAAGTCAGGCGTCTATGACGGCGCCAGCGACACGCACAAGGTGATGGACCAGTCCTTCGCACGCGAGGACATGCTCCATGCCTGGTACAACGAGGCCGGCGAGGTCCATCCCTTCGACCGCGTGACCAACCCGGTGGGCAAGAACCCGATCGATACTGACGGCAAGTACTCCTGGTGCACCGCGGTCCGCCATGCCGAGAACGGACGGCTGGAAGCCGGGCCGCTCGCGCGACAGCTCATTGCCGGCGGCTCGCACGGTGAAAGCTGGCAGCATAGCGACCCGCTCCTGCTCGACATGTACCGCAAGATGGGCGGCCCCTCGATTCTGCTGCGCCACTTCGCCCGCATGCATGAGCTCTGCAAGCTCTACCGCGAGGCGGAGCGCATTCTGCGCGAGTTCAAGCTGAACGACGAGTGGTACATCAAGCCGACCGAAAAGGACGGTCGGGGTTGGGGCGCAACGGAAGCCATCCGTGGTGCGCTTTGCCATTGGATCGAAGTGCGGGACGGCAAGATCAAGAACTATCAGATCATCGCACCCACGACCTGGAACGTCGGTCCGCGCGCGACGGATGGCGAGCGCGGTCCGATCGAGGAGGCCTTGATCGGTACGCCAGTCAAAGATGCGGCCGATCCGGTCGAGGTCGGCCACGTCTGCCGCTCATACGACTCCTGCCTGGTCTGCACGGTCCATGCGCACGATGCCGCGTCAGGCGAAGAGCTGGCACGTTTCCGTACGGCATGATCAAATAACTGAAACGGGGGGCTTATTGCCCCCCGATTTTGCCCAATAACAAATAATGCGTACCGAGAAGGGAGGGTGCGATGGTCGAGGCGATCGATAAGGATCCCGTCATCGCCGAAAGAGAGGACTACATAGCGCGCTATGGCGTGGCGCCGTCCGAAGCCGATCACGTCACCCTGCTCCGCATGATCGAAGACCTGCTGAACGAGGGCCTCGCGACCAAGGTCGAGCCCTTTCCCGAGACTGACAGGGAATTCGCGGCCATCCTGGATGAGCTGCGTGAGTTCGGCGCGGACGAGTTGCGGGCCAAGCTGGTCGTCAGCGGCTGGCTGCTGAAGCCCTACGGCGAGGACGAGATGCGTTGCCAGGAGTGCATGTACTATCTGGTTCATAAACGGTGGTGCGACCTGCCCGAGCTGAGCCTTCCGGCCGAACCCGATTGGTGGTGCCGGCTCTGGCGGATTTGAGGAGGTCGCTATGGCAGAGGCCGAGGCACTCGAGCCTGACGACGCGGTCAGGGACGAGATCGCAGCGAAGCTGAAGTCCGGTTTGGAAACCGAGGCTTGGCCGCGGGCCGAGACCTCTGAGATGGTCAACGAGGTCGTCGCCCGTCTGCAGGACGAAGCCGGAGACGACCTGACGCAGAAGCTTGTGGTCGCCGGCGTCACCGATCACGTCATCGAGGCGGATGACATCGAGCAGTCCTGCGAGACCTGCATGTACTATCTCATCCATCGGCAATTCTGCGAGCTGCCGGAACTGATGATCCCGGTGCTGCCCGAGTGGTCCTGTCGGTTATGGCGCATATGAGCTTGGCGGTCATCGGCTGCGGCAATCCGAACCGGAGCGACGACGGAGTCGGACCAGAGGTCATCGCGCGCCTGCGCAAGCGACCGCTACCAGACGGCGTCGTGCTGCATGATGCCGGCACCGATGGCATGGGCGTCATGTACAGCGCCAAAGGCGCCTCTCATCTGGTCGTGGTCGATGCGCGCGCGCCGGAGTCCGAGCCGGGGGCTATCTACGACGTGCCGGGCGAGTACCTAGAGGCGCCGCCTCAGCAGAGCTTCAATCTGCATGACTTTCGCTGGGACCATGCGCTCTACGCCGGACGAAAGATCTACGGTGCCGCGTTTCCCAAGCAGGTGAAGGTCTTCTTGATCGAGGCCGCAACCCTCGAAATGGGGCTGAGCCTGAGCAAGCCCGTCTCCGCCGCGGCCGACCGCGTTGCGGAGCAGATCGAAGCGCTGGCGCAAGACTTCGCGGAGGGGAGTTGGACGTGACGGCCACAGTCGATGTGCGGGCCGGCGCCGTCTACCTCTCAGCCGAAACCTACCGCACATACTTCCCAGAGGTCGAAGCCGTGATTCTGCTGATCCGAGACGGGACGCTGCAGATCCTCCCGGTGCGGCAGATGGCGGCCGGCGGTTGCCTCCTGAAGATACGCAATGCCGCAGGCGACCGCGTCGCTTCGGCACCCGATGTCTTTCATGCCAATGGCTTGGGGGACTGGGAGTCCTCTGGTCTGACCGCGCGCTGGTCATCCGAGCAGGGTGCTTTGCTGGTTCCTCTCTCGGCCTAAAACTGCAAACAAAGTTTGCATAATGAAAAACTTTGTAGACAGCTGTCTGCGAGTTGGCTTTACTATGTGCAAAGCAAGATTGGCGGCGCGAGATCGCCAGGTGAGGAAACCCAGATGACGGCACGCAGTCGAACCGAAGATCAGGTCAGGGCGGCACTCAGGGCGGTGGATGAGGCGGAAGCCAGTGCCGCTGAGAAAGGCGAGATGCTCATGGAAATCGCCATGGGCCTGCAGCAGAAGCCGCAAGCGCCAGAAGATCTCCTCGCTGCCGTGCACCTCTACCAGAAGGCCCTCGAGGTCACTCCGGCCAGCCTGTCGCTGCTCAATGCCCGTATCCGCGCCCGCATGGGCACGGCCCTTATGGCCGTCCCTGCCGATGACGGGGGTACCCTGGAGCAGGCGCGGGACAGCTTCGAGACGGCGCTCGCGACTCTGGTCGCCGAAGGGTCGGACGAAGAGATCGCCGAAGCGGAAATGAACCTAGGTCTGGCCCTGCACACCCTGGCCGGCCTCCATCGTGCGCGCATCCAGGATGCCATCGCTGCCTACCAGCGCGCCTTGCGCACCTTCGACCGGACGCGCCACCCCAAGGAATTCGCCATTCTGCAGAACAACCTGGCGACCGCTTTCCTCTCCATCCCCTTCACCGACGAAAAGGCGAAGATGCGGGAAGCTTTGGCGGTGCAGGCCTTTGAGGAGGGCCTGTCGGTGGTGACCCTGGTCGATCACCCGGCTGAGTACGCCATGCTGCAGAACAACCTCGGCAACGCCCTGCAGTATGTCTCCTCCAGCCATCGGGTGGAGAACAGCCTTAGAGCGCTCGATGCCTATGACGAAGCGCTGAAGGTCCGTACCGCGCGTGACATGCCGGCGGAGTACGCCAACACCATCGCAAACAAGGCCAACTGTCTCGCCAACCTGCCTGATGACCTCGGGCATCCGGAAAAGGGCAATTCGGAGAATCTGGCCAATGCTCTGCGCCTCTATCGGGACGCGCAGCAGCTCTTTCAGCAGCTTGGCGAGGCGGAGAAAGCCGCCGCGGTGCAGTCCGCCATCGATGAGATCGCAGCGGAACAGCAGCCAATGGCGCAGAAAGCCAACGGCTCTCGATAACTCGGAACGCTTAGTTGGAGTAGGACGAAATGGAAATTGCGACGCTCTTAATTGCCCTTGTGTTGGGCATTCTTGCCGCCATGGCCGGTGGTGCGCTCTCTGGCATGCGCATCGGTGGCGAGGCCCTCGGCAAGGAACTGGCCGCATACATGGGGTCGCTCTACGGCCTGCTGTCGGGCACCGTGGCCGTGATCATCGGCCTGGTCATCTCGGCCCTCATCTAGAAGGAGAAAGCCGATGCTCGAAATGGTCATGCACTCCAGCAAGCTGTTCTTCGCCGGCAAGCTGTTCCAGGACAACAAGCTTGTCATGCGCCATCTCGCGATCGGCGCCGGTGCCGGTGCGGTCGTCCTGATCGTTGTGGCTCAGCTGGCTCCGCTCTGGGTTGCCGCGATCGCGGGGGGTGCGGTGTCAGGCCTGCTGCAGCCCTATCTCTTCAAGGACCTGAAGTACGCCTAGCGGAGCAAGGCTATGGAGCGCCCGGCAGAGATGAGCGAGCACAACGAGCCTGCGGCGGCCGCGACCGAGGTCGATAATGACCGCCGCGATCTCGACTCGCTACTCTCCGATATCGAAGCGCTCGAAGCCCTGGCCGAGGACTGGCCGGAGCAGCATGCCCATGCCGCCGCCGCCCGGGTGCGCGCCGTCGACGCGCTGAACGCCGAGGCCTTCCGCCGGATGATCAGGGCTTTGAAATCGGAACCCGCCGCGGCCGCCGCGCTGCGCGACGCTGCCAGCGACCAGTTGGTCTATGCCGTTCTTCGGCGGCACGGAATTCTCAAGCCCAGCCTGCACGAGCGTGTCGAGGCGGCGCTCGAAACAATTCGCCCAATGCTGGCCGGCCACGGCGGCAACGTGGAGTTGGTGGCCATCGAGCCGCCGGCCGTCGAGGTTCGCTTTCTCGGCGCCTGCGATGGCTGCCCGGCCTCGGCCCTGACTTTCTACGGCGGGGTCAAGAAAGCGATCCAGGAGCATGTGCCGGAGATCGAGGAGATCCGGCAGGCCCGCGGGCTCGGCGGCGGCGATGCGGAGACGGTTCATTTTACCTCGCCCTTCGCAGCCTATCAGAACGACCGCTGGTCCTACGCCACCAGCCTGCCGGAACTCCCCGACGGCGAAACGCGCATTGTCACCATCGAGCAGCACTCGGTTCTGCTCTCGCGCTTCGGCGACCGAGTGACCTGCTTCGAGAATGCCTGCGCCCACATGGGCATGGCGATGGACGGCGGTGAGATCGCCGAGGGGCTCATCACCTGCCCCTACCACGGCTTTCAGTACTCGCTCGAGTCGGGCGAATGCCTGACCGCGCCCGAGGTGCAGTTGCAGCCGCATGGCGTGCGGGTGATTGGCAACCGCGTCGAAGTGCGTCTGACGCGGTGATGTGATGCGGGCAGCGCTCTCTCCCTCCTTCGAGCCGGTGAAGGCCCCGGGTACGGCCGTCGCCGGGGCGCCTCTCTTGGATCGGTCCGGACCCCAAACGATCCTCGGATGGACGCCGGAGGCGCTGGCCGCGCCCATCGCGCCGTCCCGCCAAGCGCTCTTCGGCCCACGCGGCGTTTGCCTGCACCCCTCGGGTTCGCTGTGGGTGTCCGACACCGGACATCACCGCTTGCTGGGCTGGCGGCTCTGTCCGGAGGACGACAACCAGCCTGCCGATATCCTGATCGGCCAGCCCGACTTCAGCCGCGAGGGCCGCAATGCCAAGGGCGAAGTTGGTCCGGCCAGCCTCAATGTCCCGACCGGGATCTGCGCCTGGGGCCTAGGCCTGGCCGTCGCCGACGCCTGGAACCACCGGGTGCTTTTGTGGCGCGAACTGCCGACGGAAAGCGGGCAGCCCGCCGACATCGTACTGGGTCAAGACAACTCGGCCGATGGTCTGGCCAATCGCGGCGCCGACCATCCCACTGCAGCCAGTCTGCATTGGCCTTATGGTGTCGCTGTGATCGATGGCCGCTTGGTTGTCGCCGACACCGGCAACCGCCGGGTCTTGATCTGGAACGACCCGCGGCATACGGGGCAGCCGGCCGACCTGGTGCTCGGCCAAAGAGACTTCGAGACGCGGGACGAGAACGCCGGCGGCGACATTGGCCCGCTCGGCATGCGCTGGCCGCACAGCATTGCCGAATGGCGCGGCAAGCTCGCCGTCTCCGATGCCGGCAACAACCGCATCATGCTGTGGGACGGTCTGCCTTCGGCGAACGCAGCGCCCTGCGATTCCGTCCTAGGACAGGCCGATGCCCTCACCTGCGACCATAACATGGCCGCCTACTATCCCACTGCGGCAGCGCTCAACATGCCCTATGCCGTGGCCGTGGCAGACGACCGCTTGCTCGTCGCCGACACCGCCAATTCCCGCTTGCTGGGCTGGTTGGACGAGGGCACCGGCAGCGCCGCAGACCGTCTGACCGGCCAACCCGATTTCGCCTCCAAGGGCGACAACGCCTGGGGCGTGGCAGGGCGGGATACGCTCTGTTGGCCCTATGGTCTGTCGAGCCTGGGCAGCACAGTTGCCGTCGCCGACAGCGGCAACAACCGGGTGCTGCTCTGGAGGCTGGCGCCGTGAGAGGTGAAGCCATCACCGTGCGCGGCCAGGTTCAGGGCGTTGGTTTCCGCCCAACCGTGTGGCGCATCGCAAACGAACTCGGCCTCGCCGGTCACGTTCGCAACACGAGCGAGGGCGTCGAGATCCGCCTTTGGGGCGAGGCGCTGGACCGCTTCGCCGAGCGCCTGCTGGCCGAGGCGCCGAGCCTGGCGCGCATCGATCTGATCGACCGCGCGCCTCTGGACGCCCCGGCGCCCGAGGGTTTCCAGATCGAGGCCTCGGCAGCTGGTGAGATGCGCGTCTCCGTGACGCCCGATGTGGCGACCTGCGCCGAGTGCCTCGACGAAGTGCGCAATCCTTTCGCCAACCGCTACCGCTATCCCTTCACCAACTGCACCAATTGCGGGCCGCGCTTTTCGATCGTGCAGGGTGCACCCTACGACCGCACCAACACGACCATGCGGGACTTCCCGCTCTGTCCGACCTGCAAGGGCGAGTACGAGGACCCGGCCGACCGCCGGTTCCATGCCCAGCCGATTGCCTGCCACAGCTGCGGCCCGCGCGCCTGGGTCGAACATCTCGGCGGCGGCACGGTAAATCACGAAGCCTTCTCTATGCTCGACGATGTCGACGCAGCTGGCGGCATGCTGATGATGGGCCACATCGTTGCCGTCAAAGGCATCGGCGGCTTTCATCTCGCCTGCGATGCGACCAAGCCGGACGTGGTGGAGCGCCTGCGCGCGCGAAAGCGGCGCCGGGGCAAGGCCTTCGCGCTGATGGCCCGAGACCTGGAGGTCATCCGCCGGTTCTGCGCGGTGTCACCGGAAGAGGAAGCCCTGCTGACCAGCCCGCAGGCGCCCATCGTTCTGCTCGACGCGCAGGGTGAAGTTCTGCCCGATGCCGTAGCGCCCGGCCTGGACCGCATCGGCTTCATGCTGCCCTACACCCCCATGCACCACATGCTGCTGCGCCGCATGAAGCGGCCTGTGGTGATGACCAGCGGCAACATCTCCGGCCAGCCGCAGTGCACCCGCAACGAAGAAGCGCGGGACCGGCTCGCCGAGGTCGCCGACTTCGCCTTGATGCACGACCGGGACATCGCCAACCGCATCGACGACTCCGTCGTGCGGGTCGATCTTGGACGGCCGCGTTTGCTGCGCCGGGCGCGCGGCTATGCCCCCTCGGCTCTTGCTCTGCCCGAGGGCTTCGACGGCGAGACACAAATCCTGGCCCTGGGTGGCGAGCTCAAGAACAGCTTTTGCCTGATCAAGGATGGCCAAGCGGTGCTGAGCCAGCACATGGGCGACCTGGAAGACGCAGCGACCGCGGCAGATGCCCAGCAAAATCTGGCGCTCTATTGCGATCTCTTCGCGCATCGGCCTGAAGTCATCGCCGTCGACTGCCATCCCGATTACCTCTCCACCAAGCAGGGACAGGAGATGGCAGCGGAGCAGAGCCTTCCGCTGATCTCCGTGCAGCACCACCACGCCCACATCGCCGCCTGTATGGCCGAGAACGGCTGGCCGCTAGACGGCGAGCCGGTGCTCGGCATCGCGCTCGACGGCCTCGGCTTCGGTGCCGACGGCACCGTCTGGGGCGGCGAGTTCCTGGCCTGCGACTACCGCGGCTTCCAGCGCCTGGGGTGCTTCAAGCCGGTTCCCTTGCCGGGCGGTGCTGCCGCCGTGCGCGAGCCGTGGCGCAACGCCTACGCCCATCTCATGGCTGAGATGGGTTGGGCAGAGTTCGCCATGAACTTCAATTCGCTCGCGGCATTCTCTCGCCTGGAGGCCGCTCCGCGCGCGACCCTCGATGCCATGGTCGCCAAGGGTCTGAACGCGCCGCTCTCCTCCTCCTGCGGTCGCCTCTTCGATGCCGCCGCGGCGCTCTGCGGGCTCGCCTGGGAAGCACAGGATTACGAGGGACAGGCCGCCATGCTGTTCGAGGCTGCCATTGACCCGGCCGCGCTCGAAGAGCCCGAAGATCTGGCCTACCCCTTCTCTATCCCGCTGCTCGGCGGCAAAGGCTTGCCCTATGTTGAGCCGCTCGCCGCCTGGCGGGCCTTGCTCGGCGATCTCTATCTCGACACGCCGGTTGGCACGATCGCGGCGCGCTTCCATCGCGGGTTGGCCAAGGTGATCGTCGCCATGGCGGCACGTCTGTCGGGCGAAGAGCGCCGCTATCCGACGATCGCGCTCTCCGGCGGCTGCTTCCAGAACGCAACGCTGTTTGATCTGGTTCATCGCGGGCTGGAAGCGAAGGGCTTTACCGTGCTCAGTCACAGCCAGGTGCCGGCGAACGACGGTGGCCTCGCACTCGGCCAAGCCGTCGTTGCCTTGGCCCAACAACAGACCCGAAGGGAAACGCCATGTGCCTAGGAATTCCGGGCCAGGTCGTGGAAATCAGCGATGCCTCGAAGAAGCTCGGCCTCGTCGATGTCGGCGGCGTCAAGCGCCAGGTCAATCTCGCCTGCATCGTGGATGAATCCCATTCGGTCGAAGACTGCGTCGGGGACTGGGTCCTGGTGCATGTCGGCTTCGCCATGAGCCGCATCGATGAGCGCCAGGCGGCAGAGACCTTGGAGATTCTCAACCAGCTCGGAGAGGTCCAGGAAGAGCTGGCAGCCATGCGGGCGTCCGGGAAGGCGTGATGTCATGACCGGCAAGAGCGCCCTCGATGACCTCTATCCCTTCCTGCAAGGTCGCAGGCACGACGAGGATGCGCTCGATTCTGGTCTCTTGGACTCCCTGCGGCAGAAGGCGGAGCATTCGGTCGAGGTCAAGCAGCGCTTCTTCGAAGAGAACGCCGAAGCCATCGTGGCGGCAGCCCGAACCATCGCCGATGTCTACCGCAAGCAAGGTCGGCTCTTCACCATGGGCAACGGCGGCTCCTCCTGCGATGCCGCCCATATCGCCGTCGAGTTTCAGCATCCGGTGACTGCCGGCCGCCCAGCATTGCCGGCGAAGAACTTGGCGGCCGATATCGCGGTGATGACGGCGGTCGGCAACGACGTCGGCTTCGAGCATGTCTATCTGCGCCAGATCGTGGCGCACGGCCGGCCGGGCGATGGCTTGATCGGCGTCTCCACCAGCGGCAATTCCGCCAACCTCATGGCCGCCTTCGACAAGGCCAAGGAGATGGGCCTCGCCACCATCGGCCTGGCCGGCATGGAAGGCGGCGAGATGGCGCGGAGCGCCAGCCTGGATCACTGCTTGGTGGTGAAGACCGACAGCATCCACCGCATCCAGGAATGCCACGTGGCGATCTATCACATTCTTTGGGACCTGGTGCACACGCTGCTCGCCGATGAGCGTGGCGGCCTTGGCACTCTGTCTAGCGACAAAGCTCAAGAGGACAGGCCATGAAGTACGTCGACGAGTTTCGCGACCCCGCCAAGGCCAAGTTCCTGTTCCGCGAGATCGAGACCCTGATCGGCGAGATCGAGATCTGCCGGCAACGGCCCCTGCAGATCATGGAGGTTTGCGGCGGCCATACCCATTCGATCTTCCGCTATGGCCTTGAGGCCATGCTGCCGAAGGAGATCGAGCTGGTGCACGGTCCGGGTTGCCCGGTCTGCGTGCTCCCCATGGGGCGGGTCGACGACTGTGTCGCGATCGCCGAGCAGCCCGATGTCATCTTCACCACCTTCGGCGATGCCATGCGCGTGCCCGGCTCCAAGAAGAGCCTGATGCAGGCCAAGGCCGAGGGTGCCGACGTGCGGATGGTCTATTCGCCGCTCGATGCCTTGCAGCTCGCCAAGGACAACCCGGACCGCGAGGTCGTCTTCTTCGGGCTCGGCTTCGAGACCACAATGCCGAGCACCGCCTTGACCCTCTTGCAGGCCGAGGCCGAAGGCGTCGCCAACTTCTCGCTGTTCTGCAACCACATCACCATCATTCCGACCATCAAGGCGATTCTCGACTCGCCCGACCTGCGCATCGACGGTTTCCTCGGGCCAGGGCACGTCTCCATGGTGATCGGCAACCGGCCCTATGAGTTTATCGCCGAGCGCTACCACCGGCCCCTGGTGGTGGCCGGCTTCGAGCCGCTCGATATCCTGCAGTCCATCTGGATGCTGCTGAAGCAGCTCGCCGAGGGCCGCTGCGAGATTGAAAACCAGTACAACCGCATCGTCCCGGGCGATGGCAACGACAGCGCCCTGGAGGCGGTGGCCAAGGTCTTCGAGCTGCGCGAGTTCTTCGAGTGGCGCGGCCTCGGCTCGATCGATCATTCGGGCGTGCGCATCCGCGAGGCCTATGCCGCCTTCGATGCCGAGCGCAAGTTCGCCCTGCCGCAGCTTAAGATCGCCGACCCCAAGTCCTGCCAGTGCGGAGAGGTACTGAAGGGCGTGATCAAGCCTTGGCAGTGCAAGGTCTTCGGCAAGGCCTGCACGCCGGAGACACCAATGGGCGCCCTGATGGTCTCGAGCGAGGGCGCCTGCGCCGCCTACTATCAATACGGACGTTTGGACTTGGCCCAGCTCTCGAGCGGGCAGCAGACGGCAGCGGAATGAGGGAGCTCTCGACATGAACGTACCGCTCCCAAAAGACAGCCTTGCCGCGGCCGGCTCGCTTCGCAAGCGCCGCGGTCAGGTTCATGTGCCGACCGTCACCTTGGCCCACGGCAGCGGCGGTAAGGCCATGCGCGACCTAATCGACGATGTCTTCGTCGGCGCGTTCGACAACCCGGCGCTCGCCCCGCTTGAAGACCAGGCGCGTTTCGATCTCGCCGCTTTGCAGGCGGAAGGTGATCGCCTCGCGTTCACGACCGACAGCTACGTTGTCGACCCGCTGGTCTTTCCCGGCGGCGACATCGGCAAGCTTGCGGTCTGCGGCACGGTCAACGATCTCGCCGTAAGCGGCGCACGGCCGCTCTATCTCAGCTGCGGCATGATCATCGAGGAGGGCTTTCCGGTCGATGACCTGAGGCGCATCGCAGCCTCCATGCGCGCTGCCGCAGACGAGGCCGGCGTGGCCATCGTCACAGGCGACACCAAGGTCGTGCACAAGGGTGCCGCCGACAAGCTTTTCATCAACACGGCCGGGGTCGGCGTCATCCCGCAAGGCACCGAAATCGCCGCCCAGCGGGCGGCACCTGGTGACGTGGTGCTGGTCAACGGTCTGCTGGGCGACCACGGCGCGGCCATTCTGGATGCGCGTGGCGACCTGGCCTTGGACTCGCCGATCGAAAGCGACTGCCAACCTCTCAACGGGCTGATCGACGCCATCCTCGCGGCTTGCAGCGACGTGCATTGCCTGCGCGATGCAACCCGCGGCGGCGTGGCGACCGTGCTCAACGAGTTTGCCCAGTCGGCCGGCGTCGGCATCGAGGTGGACGAGACGGCTTTGCCGCTGCGCGAGGAGGTCAAGGGCTTCTGCGAGATCCTCGGCCTCGACCCGCTCTACCTGGCCAACGAAGGCAAGCTGGTTCTTGTCGTGCCGGAAGCCGAGGCCGACGCTGCACTGGCCGCCATGCGTGGCCATCCGGCGGGGCGCGATGCGGCCGCGATCGGGCGGGTCGCGCCGGGCCCAGCGGGCGCCGTGGTCATGAATACCTTGTTTGGTGGACAGCGGGTGGTCGACATGCTCGTCGGCGACCAGCTTCCACGGATCTGCTGAGGGGAGTGCGTCATGGGAGGCTTTCTCGCGCTCGGCTTCTTGGTCGGCATGCAGCACGCCTTGGAGGCCGATCACTTGGCGGCGGTCGGCGCCATGGCGGCCAATAAACCAGCCTCGAAGCGCGGCCTGGCGCTGCGTGGCGCGGTCTGGGGTCTTGGTCACACCATCACGCTCTTTGCCATCTGCGCGGCGGTCATCCTCCTCGGAATGACCTTGACCGAGCGGACGTCGGCAGTTCTCGAGTTCGGTGTCGGCGTCATGCTGGTTCTGCTCGGCCTCGATGTCGTGCGGCGGATGTACAAGCGCCGCGTCCACTTCCATGCCCACAGTCACGACGGCGGCCGCCCGCACATCCATGCCCACAGCCATGAGCATGCCAGCCTTCCGCATAGCCGCGACCCGCACGACCATCGCCACCCAGAGGGCTTCCCGCTACGCGCGCTCGGCGTCGGGTTGGTGCACGGTGCGGCCGGCTCGGCCGGGCTCTTGGCGCTTGCCGTTGCGGCAACCCGCGATGCCTGGACGGCCGTTGGCTATGTCGCGGTCTTCGGGCTCGGCTCCATCCTCGGCATGGCGGCGCTCTCCTTCGTCGCCGCTTGGCCACTCGGAGCCGCCGAGCAGCGGGCTAAGTGGGTTCACAAGGCGATTTCAATCGCGGCAGCCTCGCTGGCCATTATCTTGGGTATCAACGTCATGGCAGAGACGGCTGGCATGGCCTGGGGAGCGGGCGTCTGATGCATGAGCTCGGACTGACCCGGAACATCGTTTCCATCGTTGCCGAGCACGCGGCCGGCCGGCGCGTGCGCAAGGTCAGTGTCGCCATCGGCCCTTTGGCCTGCGTCGAACGGGAAGCGTTGAGCTTCTGCTTCGACCTCGTCGCCGAGGGGACGGTGCTGGAGGGAGCGGCCTTGGAATTCCTCGAAGCCGAGGGAGACAGCTTTTTAATCAAGACCTACGAAGTGGAGGAGGCAGCCTGATGTGCGGAACCTGCGGATGCTCAGACCCGGCCAACGCGGTCACCCTCACCGACCCGGAGAAGGGCGACAAGACGCTGCTGCGCCACGGCGCCATCGCGGGCACGGCCCCTAGCCACGATCACGCCCATAGCCATGATCACCATCACGAACATGGGCATGATCACCACCATCACCACGACCATGATCACAGCCACGATCACGACCATGACCATGACGTCCCGCATGTGCATGGCCCCAATGGCGAGGTGATTTCCCTCGAGCAGGCGATCCTGGCGAAGAACGATAACATCGCCGCCCGCAACCGAGGCTGGTTCGAAGGCCGCGGCGTGCTGGCGCTCAATCTGATGAGTTCGCCAGGGGCTGGAAAGACGACGCTGCTCGAACGCACCATCGAAGAGCTATCCGGCAGGGCCCGCATCGCGGTCATCGAGGGCGATCAGATGACCGCCAACGACGCCGAGCGCATTCGCGCCGCCGGGGCCCGCGCGGTGCAGATCAACACCGGCGCCGGCTGCCACCTGGAGGCCGACATGGTGGCCAAGGCGGTAGAGCGCCTCGACCTGATGCCCGGCGAGATCCTCATGATCGAGAACGTCGGCAACCTGGTTTGCCCAGCCATGTTCGATCTCGGCGAACGCATGAAGGTCGCGGTCATCTCCACCACCGAGGGCGAGGACAAGCCGGTCAAGTACCCGCACATGTTCCGCGCGGCCGAGGTCGTGATCATCAACAAGATAGACCTTGCCCCTCACGTTGACTTCGACGAAGCCACCTGTCGCGCGAACATCGCCGAGGTGAACCCCGAAGCACGCGTCCTGTCGCTGTCCGCGAAGACGGGCCAGGGCATGGAGCTATGGCTCGCCTTTCTCGAGACCGAGTCAGGACTAGGGGCATCGGGGGAACGGCCCGCCGCCACTCCTTTCGGTCATACCGAAGCTTGAAGCGAGCGCAGTCCTGACTGACGCCGCCTAGTCGACGTCGAGGCCCTCGCGGCGGAGTTCGCTTGGCGTGCAGCCGAAGCGCGACTTGAAGCTGCGGCAGAACTGCGCCTGGTCGCTGAACCCGCGATTGTAACAGATCTCGGCGATGGTCATCTTCTTGCTGGCCGTGCGCAGGTCCTCGCGCGCAGCCTCCAGCCGCATGTCGCGAATCCACTGGCCCAGGGTCTGATTGGTATCGCGGAAGAGCTGATGCAGATAGCGCACGGAGATGCCGCACTCGTTGGCGATCATCTCGGTGTCGAGGTCGTTGCGGTGCAGGTTCTGCATGACGAAGCGCTCGGCCCGCGAAAGATGCGCGCTGCGCACCGACGAGGCCCCGGATGTCAGCGTGCGCTCGTCGGTATGGAGGGCGAGCGCGAGCAGATCGGCGAGCTGCTGCCCGACCACCTCGCGCACCTCGTCGGTCATGGTGCCGTAGCGCTTCGGCAGGTGCTGCAGCATGTCGACGAACAGGCCGCCGGCGCCGTTGGTTGCGTTGAACTGCATGCCGCAGTAGCGGTCGGGCGCGCGCAGCCGGCCTTCGAGCGCCGCGGTACCGATCTTCATGACCCAGAGCTCCGCCGTCTGACTGTGGCTGAAGTCATAGGGCTCGTAGCTGCGCTCCAGAATGAAGCTGCCCGGGCCGGCACGCACATCTCGGCCGCACTGTGCGAACTCGACGTCCGACACGGTCGGGATGGTGATCAGCAGCTCCTCGCTGTTTTCGCAGGTCAGGTGCTTCGGCAGGCGGCGATAAAGCAGGGCTTCCGAACGCAGCCGAGACAGCGAAACGCTGCCAAGACGCCAACCGGTAATCTCTCCGTTGAAGCGGTCGGGGTTCCTGAACTGGAGGTCGAGCGGGAAGTAGGTTGCCGCAATGGTCTGATGCCAGTGGGTGCTTCGGCTTTCCGGCCTCACGCCCTTCGTGGTGATCACTGTTCGCACGTCCAGTCCTCCTCAGGACCAGCTTAGAGCAGCCTTTGCGCAATGCAAACGAGGCCGCCCGATTGTGCACGCCTGATCAAAATAATGAGCGCTCAGCGCAAAGACCTGGGGGCAGAGGTCCTGCAAGCCTGACAGCTTAGACGGCGAACAAGGCCGCGCAGGGAGGCAAAATCGGCGAAACCCCTAGGTTCGCAGACCGCTCTTCTTGCGCCTGGCAAGAGGAGCGAAACCATGCCGGACGACGCAGCGGTACAAGCGACGAAAACAACTCCAGAGGTCGATCCAATCACTTTGTCGGTGGTGCGGGGCATTCTGGAGACCACCCAGCGCGAGATGACCTTGTCGCTCGAGAAGACCGCCCGCTCCAGCGTCTTCAATCTGGCCCACGACTATTCCACGGCCCTGTTCAACGCCAAGCCCGAGATGATCCTCCAGGGCCAGGACATTCCGATCCATCTCGGCTCGCTGATCCCGGCAATGAAGGCGGTGCAGGCCTACTTCGGCGACGACATTCACGAAGGCGATCTGATCCTGCACAACGACCCGGCCTACATGGGCAGTCACGGCATCGACGTCTGCATGTACAAGCCGGTCTTCTATCACGGCGAGCTGGTCTACTGGACGGTCTGCAAGGGCCACCTGACCGACATCGGCGGCCCGGTCCCCGCCGGGTACAATCCGGACGCCAAGGAGATCTATGCCGAGTGCCTGCGCATCCCGCCGGTCAAGATCTGGGACCGCGGCCAGCCGCGCAACGACGTCCTCAACCTGATCCTCACCAACATGCGCGCGCGCAAGGATCAGGAAGGAGACTTCAACGCGCTGATCGGCGCCTGCCAGGTCGGCGAGCGCAACCTGATCCGCACGCTCGACAAGTATGGCCAGGAGCAGGTCGCGGCCTGCATCGAAGAGCTGCAGTCCATGGCGGACCGGCAGATGCGGTCGCTGATCCGCAGCGTGCCGGACGGCACCTACCACGGGACGGCCATCTGCGAGGACGCGGGCCATGGCTTCGGCGACCTGGAGATCAAGGCCACCGTCACCATTGACGACGACGCCTGCCATATCCGCATCGATAGCCCGCCGCAGATCCCCTATTTCATCAACTCCTACGAGGGCAACTCCTATTCCGGCGTCTACCTCGGACTGATGATGTTCGCCCAGCTCCCGCCGCCCTACAACGAGGGGCTCTACCGCTGCGTCTCGGTCGACATGGGCCCCAAGGGCACCCTGTGCAACGCGCAGGAGCCGGCGCCGCACATGAACTGCACCACCACGCCGATGGAGACGCTGACCGATGCGGTGCGCTTGGCCTTCGAGGAGGCCATGCCCTCGAAGGTCGCGGCCTCCTGGGGCCACGCCAACGGCCTGAACATCGCCGGTTGGGACAAGCGTCACGACGAGGAGTACGTGACCATGGTGCTGGCGACGATCATCTCCGGCGCCGGGGCCACGCCGTACCAGGACGGCTGGCACGCCTGCGGCCCGGAATGCGCCTTCGGCGCCCTCACCTCCGGCGATGTAGAGCTTCTGGAGTACTCCTATCCCATCATCATTCACCGCTACTCCCTGATGACGGACAGCGGCGGTGCGGGGCTCTACCGCGGCGGCTCCGGCACCGCCTGGGAGGTCGAGCCGCTGGACGATGAGATGACTTTCATCATGTTCGGCGAGGGGCGGCGCATTCCGGCGCTCGGCGCGTCCGGCGCCACCTCGAAGATGATCGACACCAAGGTCGGCCGCCTGGAACGCAAGATCGACGGCAAGTCCGAGATCGTCCGCGACAACATCATCGGCAGCATCAAGCCGGGGCAGTCGGTCACCAACATGAACCCCGGCGGCGGCGGCTATGGCGATGCCATGAAACGCCCGGTCGAGAAGGTGATCGAAGACGTCCGCAACGGCCTGGTTTCCGTCCAGGGCGCCAGGGAGGACTACGGCGTGGTCATCGCCGACGAAGCCTCTCTCAAGGTCGACCTCGCCTCGACCGAGGCCCTGCGCGCCAGCGCCGCCTGACCGCGATCATCCGAAGAAGAGCAGACCCATGCGCACCGACTACAGGCTCGGCATCGATGCCGGCGGCACCTTCACCGATTTCGTCCTGGCCGAAAAGAGCGGCGAGACCCGGCTCTACAAGGCGCTCTCCACGCCGGCCGACCCGACCCTCGCGATTCGGAACGGACTGACGCTGATCTCCGAAGATCTCGGCGCCTCGATCGGCGAGATCATCTCCAAGTGCGATCTCTGCATCAACGGCACCACGGTGGGTCTCAATGCCCTGATCCAGCACAAGGGCGCCAAGACCGGGCTAATCTGCACCAAGGGCCATGAGGACTCCATCGAGATCCGCAACGGCCACAAGGAAGACGGCTACCGCTATGACGCCGAGTATCCGCCGGCGGTCATGCTGGCGCCGCGCTACCTGCGCCGCGGGGTCGAGGAGCGCGTGCTCTCGACCGGAGAGATCCGCACGCCCCTCAACGAGCAGCAGGTGCGGGAGGCTTGCGAGCATTTCCTGAGCGAGGGCGTCGAGTCGGTGGCGATCTCCTTCGTCTGGTCGGTGCTGCGGCCCGAGCACGAGCGCCGGGCCGCCGAGATCGTCCGCGAGATGATGCCCGATGCCATCGTCACCCTGGGCTCGCTGCTCTATCCGCAGATCCGCGAGTACACCCGCACCTCCACGGCAATCACCAACGCCTATCTGGCGCCGATCCTGAAGAAGTACGTCACCTCCGTGGACTCCTACTTCCGGGAGCAGGGCGCCCAGTACCCGGTGCGTTACTTCCAGTCCAACGGCGGCCTGGCGATCGGCGAGGCCATGTCCGACCGCTCGGTCTACGCGATCAACTCCGGGCCGGCCTCGGCGCCGACCGCGGGCCTGCACGTCACCAAGCCCTTCGGCGACGAGAACGTGATCACCGTCGACATGGGCGGCACCTCCTTCGACATCACGCTGACCTATGGCGGGCAGTCGAACCTCAACAAGAACATCGATTTCCTGCGCTACCGCATCGGCGTGCCGATGATCCAGGTCGAGACCCTGGGTGCGGGCGGCGGCTCGATCGGCTGGATCGACGATATGGGACTGCTGCAGATGGGCCCGCAGAGCGCCGGCTCGGACCCAGGTCCGGCCTGCTACAGCCAGGGCGGCACCGAGCCGACGACGACGGACGTCAACCTGGTGCTCGGCTACCTCAGCCCCGACGGACTGGTCGGCGGGCGTCTGCCGCTCGACCGGCAGAAAGCGGAAGAGGCCATCCGGACCAAGATCGCCGAGCCTTTGGGCCTGACCTTGGAGAAGGCGGCCTACGGCATGTTCACCATCGTCAACGCCAACATGGTCAATGGCATCCGCCGCGTCTCCATCGAGCGCGGTTACGATCCGCGGGACTTCGTGCTGGTCTGTGCCGGGGGCGCAACGGGCGCGCACATCACCGCGCTGGCCCGCGAAATGGGCATCAAGAAGATCCTGGTGAACAAGCTGGCCTCCGGTCTCTGCGCCTTCGGGCAGATCATCTCGGACGTGAAGTACAACTACATGGCCACCTGCCCGGTGCGGCTCGACAACGACGAGGCTGTCCAGCGCATCGGCGCGCTGTTCGAGGAAATCGAGGCGCAAGGCGTCGCCCATCTCAAGGCCGACGGCTTCGAGGAGGATCGCATCGAGATCCGCCGCAGCCTCGAGATGCGCTACGTCGGCCAAGTCCACGAATGCACCGTCGAGGTCGGCAACTTCGCGATCGACGCCGCCGGGATCGAGAAGCTGAAGGAGGCGTTCCACCGGCGGCACAAGCAGCTCTACACCTACGCGGAGCCGAACAGCGTCGTCGAGGTGGTCAACCTTGAGAGCACCCTTTACGGGCTGGTCGACAAGCCGGAGGTGGCGACCCTCGCTGCGGGCACGGACGTCGATGCGGCCATCAAGGGGACCCGCAACGCGATCTTCTCCGCCGACGGCGCGAGCCAGCGGGTTCCGGTCATCGATGGCGACAAGCTGGGCGCGGGCAGCGTGGTCACCGGCCCGGCGATCATCGAGGAGATTACGACCACCGTCGTGATCGAGCCGGGCTGGCAGGCCGAGCTGCACGAGAGCGGCTCCTACGTGCTGACGCCGGCCGACGCGGCGTAACGATGAGTCCGCCGCGTCTCATCGCCGACAGGATCGCGGTCTCCTTCGCGGGGCTGCGCGCGTTGTCGGACGTCTCGCTGGAGCTTGTCAGCGGCGCGGTGCATGGGCTGATCGGGCCGAACGGCGCCGGCAAGACCACACTGGTCAACATCCTGACCGGGTTCCAGGCGCCGACGGCCGGCGACTACAGGCTGGACGGCGAGCGACTGAACGGCCTGCCGCCCCACAAGGTTCGCCGCGGCGGCATCGCCCGCACCTTTCAGGGCGGCCGCCTGTTCAAGGATCTCACCGTTCTGGAAAACCTGGAGGTCGCCGGGCTCGGCCTCGGTCTGGACCGGGGCGCCGCCGAGCTGCTGGCCGAAGAAGTGCTCGAGTGGATCGGCATCGCGGACTTGGCCGATGAGCTGGCCGGGTCGCTGCCCTACACCGACGAGCGCCGCGTCGGCATCGGCCGCGCGCTGGTCGGCCGCCCGGCCTTCATCCTGATGGACGAGCCGGCCGCCGGCATGTCGGTCCATGAAGCGGAGGCGCTGGGCCGCCTGATCCTCCGCATCGCCGAAGAGCGCCACTGCGGCGTGCTGGTGATCGAGCACAACATCGGCCTGGTGCTCAACATCTGCTCGCACATCACCGTGCTCGATTCCGGCCAGATCATCGAAGCCGGCGATCCGGAGACCATCCGCTGCAGCGAAGCGGTGCGGCATGCCTACATGGGGACGCAGGCGGACATCGTCAGCGACGCGGCGGTGCTATGAGCCTGCTCGACGTCGCCGGGCTGACCGCCGGCTATGGCCGTACGACCGTCCTGCGCGGCATCGACCTGGCGGTGGACGAAGGCGAGACGCTGTTCATCGCCGGTCCCAACGGCGCCGGCAAGTCGACCCTGCTGAAGACCATCGCCGGCGTGGTCCGGCCAACCGCAGGCGGGATCCGGCTGGCTGGCCGGGAGATCGCGGCGCTGGCGCCGGAGGTCATCGCCAGGCTCGGCTTTTCGCTGGTGCCGGAGGGGCGCGATTGCTTCGCCGGCCTGACCGTCGAGGAGAACCTCAAGCTCGCCGGCGGCCTGCGCCCCTCGGCGAGCGACGCGGCCGCCGAGCTGACGGTCGTGTACGACTTGTTTCCGGTTCTTCGGGAGCGACGCTCCATCCCGGCCGGTCTGCTTTCGGGCGGGCAGCAGCAGATGCTGGTGATCGGCCGCGCCCTGATGACCGGCTCTCGCTTGGTCGCCATCGACGAGCCCTCACTCGGCCTGGCGCCCAACATCGTCGACCAGGTCTACGAGTCCCTTGCCGTGCTGCGGGCGAAGGAAGGGCTCTCCCTGCTGATCGTCGAGCAGAGCACGGTCCGTGCCTCGATGATGGGCGGTCGGCTGGTCCTGCTGCGCAACGGCGAGATCGCGCTGTCCGGCGATGCCGTCGCGCTGTCGCAGGGCACGGCATTGCGCGACGCCTACTTCGGCTACGAAGGGGCTGCCTGAGCATGGCCGGCCTGCTGCAACCGCTGTTCGACGCCATCAGCCTGGGGAGCATCTACGCGCTGGGCGCGCTCGGCATAGCGCTGATCTTTGGGGTCATGCGGCTGATCAACTTCGCCCACGGCCATTACATCGCGTTTTGCGTCTTCGCTCTCTTGATCCCCTCGACCGAGGTGGTGACCGGGATGCTGCTCGGCGCCTTGCCGAGCTGGCTGATCGTCCTCTCGGTGCTCGGCGTCGGCGCGCTGCTCTCGATCGCCTCCGAAGTCGTGGTGTTCCGGCGGCTGCGCAACGCCAACCCGGCGGTTTTAATGATCGCCTCCTTCGCCCTCGGCATCGTCATCCAAAACGTCTTGCTGGTCAGCTATTCCAGCCGCCCGAAGTCGGTCAGCCTCTGGCCGGAGCTGAGCCTGCCTGTCGAGTTCTTCGGCGCCAGCATCCCGCTGCTGCAAGTGCTGACTGTCTTGGTGACGGTCCTGCTGCTGCTAGGGCTGGTGTTCTTCCTGAAGCGCACGCGCTTCGGGCTGGAGATGCGGGCCGCTGC
This sequence comes from Rhodospirillales bacterium, assembly GCA_965247175.1. Taxonomy (GTDB): domain Bacteria; phylum Pseudomonadota; class Alphaproteobacteria; order Kiloniellales; family DSM-21159; genus JANQMX01. Next base: position 3,964,267 of record OZ252006.1, on the reverse strand, counting down.
CGAAAACTTCACCATGGCGCGCATGCTGGGCGTGCGTGCCAACCGGATCATCCTGCTCGCCTTCGGCATCAGTGGCGCCCTGGCCGGAGCCATCGCGCTGGTTCTCGTCTCACAGACCGGGACGGCCGACATCCGCATGGGCCTGCCCATCATGCTGATCGCCTTCGTCGCCACGGTCATCGGCGGCATGGGCAGCCTGCAGGGCGCGGTCTTCGCAGGCTTCCTGCTCGGCGCCATCTCCGTCACGCTGCAGTTGCTGCTCCCGCTGGACATCCGCCCCTTCCGCGATGCCTTCCTCTACCTGGCTGTCATCGCCTGTCTGATCTGGCGGCCGGAGGGCCTGTTCCGGGCCGGCCCTTCGTCGGAACGGGTGTGAGCCATGGCTCAGCGTAGCTCGGTGTTCCTCCGCAACATCTCGACTCCGCTTCTGCTCATAGGAGCAGGGCTGTTGATCGTCGTGCCGATCGATCTTTTCGCCTCCGGCGTCACCACCCGAACCTTCACCGAGATGTTCGTGCAGATGGTTCTGGTGGTGGGGCTCTATCTCTTCGTCGGCAACTCCGGCGTGATCAGCTTCGGCCATGTCGGCTTCATGTGCATCGGGGCCTACGCCACCGCCTGGCTGACCGTGCCGCCGATGATGAAGCAGTTCACCATCAAGGGCCTGCCGGAGATCCTGGCGCAGGCGCAGCTGCCGTTTCTGCCCTCAGTCCTGCTGGCGGGGTTACTTGCCGCCGCGGTGGCGGTGCCCGTCGGCCTGGTCCTGATGCGTCTTTCCGGCATTGCCGCCTCGATCGCCACCTTCGCGTTCCTGGCGATCGTCAACAACGTCTACTCCAACTGGGACGCCTGGACGGCCGGCACCAGTTCCATCGTCGGCATCCCGACCGAAACCAACATCTGGACCTCCTGGCTCTTCGCTTCGGCGGCGATTCTCGTAGCCTATGCCTACTCGGTGTCCCGCTTCGGGCTGGCGCTGCGTTCAGCGCGCGACGAGCCGGTCGCGGCGGCGGCCGCGGGCATCGACATGGTCTTTCAACGCACCATCGCCTTCGTCGGCAGCGCCTTTCTCTGCGGCGTGGCCGGCGCGCTTTACGCCCACTTCCTCGGGGTCGTGAATCCCGACGCCTTCTTTCTCAGTGTCACCTTCACGGCGCTCGCCATGCTGATCCTCGGCGGCATGGGTTCGCTCTCGGGCGCCGTGACCGGCGTGGTGTTCGTAACCCTGTTGATCAGCCTGTTCCGCACCCTGGAGAAGGGTGTGTCGGTCGGCGACGCCAGCTTCAGCCTGCCCGCCGGCTCGCAGGAGATTGCGATCGGCATCGCCATGATCCTCGTCCTGATCCGCCGGCCCGCGGGGCTGATCGGCAACCGTGAATTCACGTGGACTCGCAGCCCGGCCAAGGCCGAGCGGCGCCACAAACCCGCAATCTGACCGCAGCAAAGCAAGAGGAGCGAGATAGGATGCAAAAGAGCAGGCTTACACTCAGCGCGCTGATCGCGAGCAGCCTCGCATTCGGTGCCGGTACCGCGCTGGCCGATGAGGTGATCATCGGCATTGCCACAGCCAAGTCCGGTTGGCTCGAAGCCTACGACAAACCGGCGCAGGAGGCGGCTCTGATCCGGATCGACGAGATCAATGCAGCAGGCGGCCTCTTGGGTCGGCAGATCAAGATCGTCGAGGCGGACACCAAGACGGACCGAGCCGAGGCGGCCAAGGCCGGACTGGAAGTGCTCGATGCGGGTGCGGAGATGATGATCGTCTCCTGCGACTACGACTTCGGCGCGCCCTCGGCGCTGGCCGCGCAGTCCGCTGGAAAGATCTCCTTCTTCCTCTGCGCCGAGGACGTGAAAGCCGGCATCCAGGGTGTCGGGCCCTATTCCTTCTCGGCCTCGGTCCTGGCCGCCGTGCAGGGCGCGACGATGATCGAGTGGTCGCACAAGGAGAAGGGCGTGACGACCGTCTACGAGCTGCTCGACACCACCATCGAGTACAACAAGGGCATCTGCGACGGCGCCAACTGGATGGATGAACGGCTCGACGGCGTCGAGGTCGTCGGCCGCGACACCTTCAAGAATGACGATGCCTCCATCGCCACGCAGATCTCGCGCATCAAGGGGCTGGACCAAGAGCCGGACGCGATCATGCTCTGCTCCTACATCCCCGGGGCGGCGAGCGCGGTGAAGCAGATCCGGGCCGCCGGCATCAACTCGAAGATTCTGAACGGCTCGGCGGTCGACGGCAGCTATTGGCTGGAGGCCGTGCCGAACCTCTCCGACTTCTACGTGCCGGTGCAGGGCTCCGTGCATGGGGACGACCCGAACCCGGACGTCGAAGCCTTCAACCAGGCCTACGAAGCCCGCTACGGCGCCCGTCCTGCCACCCAGTACACCTATCCCGGTTATGTCCTGATCGATGTCTGGGCCAAGGCGGTGGAGCGCGCCGGCACCTTCGAGAGCGCCGCCGTGGTCGCCGAGCTGGAGAAGATGCGGGATGAGCCGACCTTGTTCGGCCCGCGCACCTTCACCAGCGAGCTGCACCATCAGAACCGGGCCCGCATGCTGATCTCGGAGGTCAAGGACGGCAAGCCGGGCATCATCGGCGAGTGGACGATCTCGGAGCCGATTCCGGTCGCCGAGCTTCTGAATTGACGAGCCTCTGATCCAGAAACTGCACGTATAGGGCATCCCCGGCTGGCGCTTGTCGCGCTTGTCGGGGACCCCGCGCGGATCGACGCCGTATCTGCCCAGGAGCAATAGCGACCGCTCGAAGCCGTCGCGCGGGTGAACCATCTCTGATTTTGAGATTTTGCGAGCGTTACAACTTTACTTGTTCGTTACCCGGTGCGGCTAAAGAAGCGGATACCAGGCGCCAAAGCAGAACAGCATCGACAGAATTACTTTTGCCTTTGGCGACGCCCACACCTATCACGCCGCCATGCTACTCAAGATCGCAACCACCCACCGGCCCGCGACAGACCTTGGTTTCCTGCTTCGGAAGAACCCGGCCAATGTCCATCGCGCAGATCTCAGCGTTGGCCAGTCGCTGATTTTCTACCCCGCCGCCGATGAAGGCTTCTGTGAGGCTGTCCTGCTGGTCGACGTGGATCCGGTGCAGCTCGTTCGCGGCCGCAAGAGCGGCGACGGCCAATCCCTGCTGGATCACTACGTCAACGACCGGCCCTACGCGGCGTCATCCTTCCTGAGCGTCGCCATGGCCCGAACCCTGAGGGACGCCATGGTTGGGCGCGCACCTGAGCGAGAAGAGCTGGCAGCCTCGACGATGCCCCTGGCGTTGACCGTCTCCCCGGTTCCCTGTCGCGGCGGGGATGACATCGTGCGACGACTGTTCGAGCCTTTGGGCTATGAGGTCGAATCCGAGACTGCACCGCTCAACGATCAGCATCCCGATTGGGGCGACAGCCCCTACCGCACGCTCCGCCTGACCGGGACGCTGCGCCTCGCCGACGCGCTGACCCATCTCTATGTGCTCATTCCGGTGCTCGACAACTACAAGCACTATTGGGTGGGCGACGACGAGGTCGAGAAGCTCATCGCGAAAGGTGGCGCGTGGCTGCAGGCGCATCCCGAACGGGACCTTGTCGCGAACCGCTATCTCCGACGGCGGCGCTATGCGCGCGAGGCGCTCACTGTCTTGGACGAGAAGTTCGGCTTGGCCGCCGACGATGCGGACTCCGAAGACGAAGCCGCAGCGAAGGGCGAAGAAGCGCTCGAGAAGCCCCTCGGCCTCAACGCGCAGCGCTATGAAGCCGTGAAGGGAGCCCTTAAGCGGGCCGGCGCGCGCAAGGTCTGCGACCTTGGTTGCGGCGAAGGCCGACTTCTTTCCAAGCTGATGAAGGAACGCGACTTCGAGCGCATCCTTGGTGTCGAAGTCTCGACCATCGAGTTGGAGAAAGCCGAGCGGCAGCTGAAGCTCAACCGCATGTCGCCGAGCCAGCGCGAGCGGATCGACATCGTACGCGGCTCGCTCGTTTACGACGACGATCGGCTCAAGGGCTACGACGCGATCACCCTGATCGAAGTGATCGAGCATATCGACGCAGAGCGCCTCGACGCTCTGGAACGCGTCGTGTTCGGCGTGGCGCGCCCAAGTGCGGTCATCGTGTCGACGCCGAACTTTGAATACAATGCCCTGTTCGAGGGCATGGCCCCTGGCGAGCTCCGCCATGCCGACCACCGCTTCGAATGGACGCGCCACGAGTTCGAAACCTGGGCTGCCGGCGTCTGCGCGCGGCGCGGCTACTCGGCCGCGTTCGAAGGTGTCGGAGAGGCGCATCCGGACCACGGATATCCGACGCAAATCGGGGTGTTCACGCGGGGAGGCACCGCATGACCGACCGCACCTCGATCTCCATCCCCGAGTTCTGCCTCGTCTTGCTTATCGGCCCGTCCGGATGCGGAAAGTCCACGTTTGCCAAGAAGCACTTCAAGGAGACCGAAATCGTCTCCTCCGATACCTGCCGCGGACTCGTGGCTGACGACGAGACGGACCAGTCGGCCACCGCCGAGGCCTTTGAGCTTGTCGAGTACATCGCCGACATGCGCCTTGCGGCGCGCCGGCTGACCGTGATCGATGCGACGAACTTGAAGCCAGAGGATCGTGCGCGGTTCATCGCGCTGGCGAGGAAGCACCACGCTCTTCCGGTCGGCTTCGTCTTCTTTGTCGATGCGGAGATCTGCCAGGCACGAAACGATCTGCGCCCGAACCGCCAGTTTGGCTCCCATGTGGTGCGCAATCATGTCCGCGCGTTGAAGCGGGGCTTCTCGAGCCTTCACAAGCGCGAGGGGGTGCGCATGCTGCACGTCTTCGACAGTCCCGAAGAGATGGACGCGATCGAGGCAATCGAGCGCGCGCCGCTGTGGCCGGACAAGCGCAACGAGCGCGGGCCCTTCGACATTATCGGGGACATCCATGGCTGCGCGGGTGAGCTTGAAGCCTTGCTCGAGAAGCTCGGCTATACGGTCGATGCGCAGGGCGAGCCAGGCTGGCGAAACTACGTAACCACGCCGCCCGACGGTCGGCGCGCGATTTTCGTCGGTGATCTGGTGGATCGCGGTCCCCGCTCCCCCGACGTGCTGCGCTTGGTGAAAGGCATGGTGGAAGCGGGCACCGCGTTCTGCGTCAACGGCAATCACGAAAACAAACTGGTCCGCAAGCTGAACGGCCGGAAGGTCAAGCTTACCCATGGGCTCGCCGAAACCATCGAGCAATTCGAGACCCAGCCCGAGGGCTTCGCTGAAGAGATGCGCACCTGGCTGGATAGCTTGATCAGCCACTACGTGTTCGAGAACGGCGACCTCGTGGTCGCTCACGCCGGCCTGCGGGAAGACATGCAGAACCGCGCGAGCGGTGCTGTGCGCAGCTTCGCCATGTACGGCGATACGACCGGTGAGACGGATGAGTTCGGTCTACCCGTGCGGGCCGATTGGGCGGCCGGATATCGCGGCCATGCGAAGGTGGTGTACGGACACACGCCCACGCCGGAGGCCGAATGGATCAACGGCACGATCTGCATCGACACAGGCTGCGTGTTCGGGGGCAAGCTGACGGCCCTGCGCTGGCCGGAGCTGCAGTTGGTCGACGTTCCCGCCGAGAAGGTCTGGTTCGAGCCGGTCAAGCCGCTCGCGAAGGCCGAGCCCCAAGGGGACCCGACAGCGATCCGCCTCAGCGACGTCCAGGGCAAACGCTCGATCGAAACCAGCGTCGGCGGGCTGGTGATGGTATCCGAAGCCCACGCGGCAGGCGCGCTCGAAACCATGAGCCGCTACGCAGTCGACCCGCGATGGCTGATCTACTTGCCGCCGACCATGTCGCCGGTCGAGACCAGCAGCCAGGAGGACTGGCTCGAGCGGCCGGAAGAGGCCTTCGAATTCTATCGAAGCCGCGGGCTCGGCGAGGTCGTCTGCGAAGAGAAGCATATGGGCTCGCGCGCGGTCGCCGTCGTGTGCCGCGATGTGGAAGCCGCCCGCACGCACTTTCACTCCGACGCGCGTACGGGGATCATCTACTCGCGGACTGGGCGGCCGTTCTTCGACTCCGAAACCGAAAGTGAAGTGCTCGACCGCTTGCGCGCCGCGATCAACGGGGCCGGATGGTGGGAGAGGTTCGATGCGAGCTGGGTCTGCCTCGACATGGAGATCATGCCTTGGTCTGCGAAGGCCCAGAGCCTGATCACACGCCAGTATGCGCCCGTCGGCAGCGCAGCGAAGCTCGGCCTGTCGCTCGCGGCCGACGCGCTGCAAGCGGCGGTTGCGCGGGGCATGGACGTTGCGGAAGACTTTGAAAAAACGCGGGAACGCCGCAAGGCGGCCGATGCGTTCACTGACGCATACAACCAGTATGTCTGGCCAGTCGCTGGCGTGGCCGATCTCAAGATCGCCCCCTTCCATCTCCTGGCCAGCGAAGGCCGCGTCCATACCGACAAGCCCCATGACTGGCACATGAACGCGCTCGCCGAGCTCACCGCCACCGAGGATCCGATCCTCATGGCGACGCAGTGGCGGAAGGTGGACCTGACTGACGAGGCGTCTTGTGCCGCGGCAACAGCATGGTGGGATGAGATGACCGCGGCGGGCGGCGAGGGCATGGTCGTGAAGCCATTGAGCTTCATCACCCGCGGCGCGAAAGGGCTCGTCCAGCCCGCGATCAAGGTCCGGGGGCGAGACTATCTGCGCATTATCTACGGGCCGGACTACGACGTGCCACAGCACTTGGAGCGATTGAAGCAACGCGGCCTTGGCCGGAAGCGATCGCTGGCGCTGAGGGAGTTCACGCTCGGTCTCGAAGCCCTGGAGCGCTTCGCCCGCCACGCGCCACTGGCCAAGGTGCATGAATGCGTGTTCGGCGTGTTGGCCTTGGAGACAGAGCCGGTCGACCCAAGACTATGAGGGCGTCTCTATGTCTGCGATGACGTCCTCTTCATCGGCGCGAGTCGTTTGAGCGCATAGCTTAGGCGCTCACGTCACGGCGAAGACGCGATGGATGGGGCCTCCGTCACCGGTTCTGGATTTCGTGACGGCGATGATGTTGTTGAGCCAGGCGTAGCGCGGGTCGCCGGTTTCAAACAGCGGCGCCGTGCGGAAGTAGTAGCGCCATGCGCCGGCCGGATCGTCCGGTTTCTCGACATCGAGCGCATAAGCGGCGTCTTCCGGCGCCGACCAGAACCGGCCTTGCCAGTGGAGATACAGCAGGGCTTTGTCGTGCGTCTCCAGGCAGAAGCGCACGTCCAGCACGCCCGTCCCGTCCGGCCGGATGCGTATCCAGTCCGCACCTGCGTCCGGCACCACGCGCCCGCGCAGGTGAGGCCCTTCGAACGTGCCGCCCTTGACCAGGAAAATCATGCGGTTGCCGTCGGGTGTCGGCCCCACGTCCATCGCCGGAACATGGAGCTTCACGCGCGCTTCGAAGAGGAACGCCAGGCCAGGCGGGCTGTCCGCATCCCAATCCACCTCGCTCGCTTTCAGGCTATCAAGCATGACGATCTTCCGCCTTCAGGCCGCGGTCGAGTGCGGCGAGGCGCCGAAGACGTTCGTCCACATGCCGTCGACGGAGATGCCGGACTGGGCGGCGATCTGCGCCAGGTCGCACAGGAAGTGCTCGGTTGCGATCAGATCGTCCTTGAAGGTCATCCGGATGGTCACCGGGATCTCGATACGGCGGCCGTTGGGCGACAGACCTTTCGCATCGCTCGCGTCGGCAGCCATCGTCATGCGGACCCTGCCCCAACCGACGAAACGTTCGCCATCGGCGACGTAGCCCTCGAAGCTCACTTCGTAGTCCGGATAGTTGGCGAAGAAGTGCGTGAGCAGGACCGCATTCTCCGCCTTGCCACGGGCGACGGCGCCCCAGGCCGGCGAGGTCAGTTCGATGTCGTCGTGCATGAAGGTAAGGGCGGCCGCCACATCCTGCCGGTTCTTGGCGGCGCCCAGTCCGGCGGCGAGTTCGTACATGCGTTCGGGGGTCATAGCTACGCCTCAAGAAATGTGCTGCCGCAAAAAAATCTGCGTGACGCATATATATCCGTCAATCCTCCAATTGCAGATTTTATGCGCCGCGCATAGATTGCCGAGATGGATCGCACGACGAATCTGCTGGGTGCGCTTGCCCTGGCAATCACCGACCGGATCAAGTCGGGCATGAAACAGGCCTTCGATCGCTCTGGTGAGTCGGCTGCGGCAATCGTCGTTCTTGGATATGCCCCTGGGCTGTCCGTCGAAATCCTGCGCCAGGTTCTCGATCTTTCACATCCCGGCACCGTGCGTTTGATCGACCGCCTGGAAGAGGACCGTCTCGTCGAGCGACGCAAGGCCGCGGATGGCCGGGCTGTCGCGCTGCATCTGACGCCAAAAGGCGGCAAGCTGCGTCAGCGGCTGATGGACCGTCGTCTCGATACGCTGGACTCGGCTCTTGAGGGGCTCTCCGCTGACGAGCGGCTGGTTCTCGGTGACTTGCTCGCAAAGGTCCTGACGAACCTGCCTGATAGCGAGATGGCAAAGCACCGCATTTGCCGCCTCTGTGCCGTCCAGACCTGCAGCGACTGCCCTATTCCTGGTCAGGGGATCTGATTGGTCCTCCAAGAGCGACCCAAAAGCGCGAAATCCAGCGACGCTGCGGTGGGCGGCCGCGTCGCGAGAGGAGACGGCGCAGGTTGGGCGCAGCAGGATAATTGCTCGCAGATACCATTCTCAATTGCGTCCGGCGCAATTATCTCCTGCCTATGTCTAGCAAGATGCTGACCCAACTGGACAACGACCGCATAGCGCTGATGCGGGCCTTCGTCGAGAGCGCGCGGCGGCTCAACTTCGCAGCGGCCGCGCGCGAGCTGAACCTGACGCCTTCGTCGCTCGGCCGGCGTATCCAACGCCTGGAGGAGCGTCTCGGCGTCGCGCTCTTCGTGCGGAGCACTCGGCGGGTGGCGCTGACCGATGCCGGCGCGCTCTATTGGCGCGAAAGCGAAGACATCCTTTCCGCCATCGCAGCGGCCGATGCCATGGCCAGCTCGCTCGGTGATCGGCCGACCGGCCTCCTGAGGGTCTCCGCACCTGCCAGCTTTGGCCGCCTCTATCTTTCGCGCGCCCTGCCTCGGTTCCTTCAGGAGAACCCCGCACTCCAGATCGACCTGATGTATGGCGACCAGAATGTCGATCTGATTGGGTCTCGCGTCGACGTCGCCATCCGGATTGGCCGCCTCGAAGATTCCGGCCTGGTCGCCCGTCGATTGGCCCGGAATGTGCGGCGCCTGGTGGCTGCGCCGGACTACCTCGCATCGTCCCCGGCCCTGCGTAGCCCGCAGGACCTGCGGACGCAGCGGACCCTGCACTTCTCCTACCTGCGCGGGGGCGAGGCCTGGACTCTTCAGCGCAATGAGGAGGTGGTGCGAGTGCCGCTCATACCAGCGCTGCGCTGCAACGATGCGCTTGCCTTGTATGAAGCGGCCCTCGCTGGCCAGGGGATCGCGCTGCTCGCCGATTTCATCACGCGCGAGAGCTTGAACGACGGGCGTCTCGTTCCGGTGCTGGATGACTGGCAGGTCCCGGAGACGGGGATCTATGCGGTCTATCCAGCCTCGGATTTCGTGCCGAGCAAGATCCGGGTGTTCGTTGACTTCCTGGTTTCCACCTTCTCACGCGAAGCGGCCTTCGCTCCACCGCCTCAGTTCAGCCGGTAACGCCGGACATAGAACACGTCCGGCGGGTTGTCCGCGCGGCGGCTGTCGGTGAAGCGGTGTCCCAGCCCGGACTCCGTCACATAGACGAGCGAAGGATCGGCCGCGTCGATCAGCAGATTGACCGGGATGTCGAGATCATCGACCAGCGTCTCGACCGGCCGGGGGCCGGCGGACAGGGGATCGACGATGCGGGTCAGCCGGCCGTTTCCGCTGGCGACGCTGCCCTCGACCAGCAAGAGGTTGCCGTTCCGGTCGATGGTGAATCCATCGGGATTCTCGAGCGGCCGTTGGAGCTCGATCGGGCGAGCCTCCATGTTGCCCGAGCCGGTATCCTCGATCGCGAACACGGTGCCCGCGCCATAGAGCCCAACCAGGAGGCTCTGGCCGTCGGCGGCGATGGCGATTCCGGCCGCGCCTATGCCGTCGACCCCCTCGCCATCGGAGGCAAGGCGCCCATCCCAAAGAAGAACCGAAAGGCGGTTGGCACCGGGCGGAAGCGTAAGAATGCGCGGTATGCTCGTGTCGGTGATGAACAGCGTGCCGTCAGCGCCGATGGCGATGTCGTTGGCGAAGCCGGCGTCGGGCACAAGCATCACAAGGTCGACCACGCCCGTGTCGACGTCGCGGGCAAAGATCCGATGAGCGCGCCGATGGATGCTGCCATCCGGCTGCTCGACCCCCAGGAAATCGGGGGAGGAGCCCCAAACGCGCCTGGCATTGGCGTCCATGCGAAGAGCGGTGCCCGCAAACACGGAGGGGTCCTGCGCATCGAAACGCGCGACTCCCTGATCCCCGACAGTCACGATCTCTCCGCTGACCACTGAGCCGACGAACAGCGTGCCATCCGGCGCCTGCGTAATGCCGTTGGGATAGAGGAACCCGCTGGGCAGGGCGATGGGGTCGAGAACCTCGACCTGTGCCGCATCGGCCGCCACGACCACCCCGAGCGACAGGCCCAGAGCCAGTGCGAGCGCCGGTATCGACAGGAGAGTGTTGCGCCCTCTCGCGCCACCTCCGCCCATCAGATTGTCAGATGCAAAATCCTTCATCGCCGGTTCCTCCCTTTCCGTTCAAAGCGGCCCTTCGGAGGTGGCGTTCGCAGCTTCGGTCTTTAATGGAGCCCGGACCGAATGGAGAATTGCTTGCCGTGCAACAGGGCGACGCCGCCCGACTGTTAGGCGCCCGGCCCGGCAACCGCGTCGCTAAACGAGGTAGAGCAGCCCAGCGAGGATAAAGGCAGCGAGGAAGAGCGTCTCGGCGACGATCAGCACGATCGCCTGGCCGCCGATGTCGCGGATGCGCCTCAGTGAGGTCTTCATGCCGACCGCCGCGATCGCCGTCAGCAGCGCCCAGCGGGAAACCGCCGCCAGCTCGTCGGCGATCACCTCGGGAATGGCCTGAAAGGAGTTGAGGGTCGCCAGGGCCAGGAAGGCGAGGATGAAGCCGGGAACGAGCGGCGGGCGCCCGCCCTCCCTCGACTGCTTGATGCCGAGCGCGACGATGGCCAGCCCGAAGATCAGGACCATGGGCGCCAAAAGGCTCACGCGGATGAGCTTGACCAGCGTCGCGGTCTCTCCCGCCTCCTCCGACACCGAGAAGCCGGCGCCGACCACCTGGGCCACGTCGTGGATGGTCGCGCCGAGAAAGATGCCCGTTGCGCGGTCGTCGAGCGCGAGGCCGCCGGCGACGATGGGATAGACGATCATGGCCAGCGTGCTGAGCAGGGTGACGCTCAGCACCGTGAAGATCAGGTTGCGCTCTGAGTGCTGGTTCTTGGGCAGCACGGCGGCGATGGCCATGGCCGCCGAGGCGCCGCAGATGGCGACCGAGCCGCTGGTCAGGAGCGCGAGGCGCCAGCCGCGCCCCAGGAACCGCGCGCCGATCAGGCCGAAGAGCACGGTGGCGATCACGCCGCCAATCACCAAGGCGATGACCTGCCAGCCCAGCCCGGCCAGCAGATCGAAGCTGATGCGGGCACCCAGCAGGGCGACGCCAAGCCGCAAGACGCTGCGGGCGGAGAACTCGATGCCCGGGACGCAGCGCCCCTCCTCCGCCAGGAAGCTCAGCGCCATGCCGAGCAGCAGCGCCATCAGCATGGCCGGCGCGCCGTAGTGATCGGAGAGGAACTGGGCGGCGATGGCCAGCACCGCCGAGATCAGCAGGCCGGGCGCCAAGACCGCCCCGCGCTTGCGTATCTCGGAGAGGCGCGATGAAGAGGAGCCTGAGGAAGAGCTCACCGAAACAACCTTGCTGTCGAGAGACTAGCGCCGGCCGGCGGCGCGTTCGGCCTTAGCGGCTAACACCCTATTGCGGTAGGCGGCAACTCTCTCTTTCAGTCCGGGGCGGCCGGCCGTCCTGACGACCTCGGCCAGGTCCGCGTCGCGGGTGTCCGTGCCGGTGACCTGGAACAGCGCGCTGAGGGCATCGGGCGGCAGGGCGGAGGCGCGCTCCAGTAGAGCATCGATCATAGCCGGCCAGGCATCCGGCGCTGCAATCTCGCTCGCCAGGCCGCAGGACAGCGCGCCCTCCGCCGGCAGCACCTTGGTGTCGATCAGGAGATCCCGCGCGGCGTCCTGGCCGATCAGCCGGGTCAGGCGGCGGGTGCCGAGCGCCAGCTCGAAGTTCCAGCCCGGCATGCGGAACTTGGCATCGGGCGCGGCAATCCTCTGCCAGCAGGCGGCGAAGAGATCGGCGCCGGCGCCGACCACCTGGTTTTGCGCGAAAGCGGCCACCGGAAAGGGGGCGTGATGCACCGTCTGCAAGAGCGTTTCGATGCGCAGGAAGCGCCACAACAGATCGCCGTCGCTCAAGGCCTCGAGGTCCGAGAGATCGAAGCCGGTGCAGAAGTGCCGGCCTTCGCCGCGCAACACGCAGAGGCGCACGTCCTGGGCTCTGTCGAGAGTCTCGATCAGCGCCTCGACCAGCGCAGGGCTCAGCGCATTGCCCTGCTTGGGCCGGTTCAGCGTCAGGGCCAGCAGGCCCTCCGAGCGTTCGACCCGCAGCACCGGCTCGGCGGAAGCCCCCTCGTCCATCGCGCTAAGCCGACATCACCGGGGTGCTGAGGTTGGCGGCGTCGAGCTTGCCGAGAACCTCCTCGGTATGCTCGCCGAGACCCGGCGGGTTGGCGGCGATCGGCAGCGTCGCGCCGTTGATGCGCAGAGGCGAGCCGAAGGTCTTGGTGACCTTGCCGTTCGGCAGGGTGATCTCCTGGACCCAGCCCATGTAGTCGACCTGGGGATCGCTCAAGGCTTCCGAGTAGCTGTTGATCGGGCTGCAAGGCACGCCGACTTCGGCGAAAGCGGCCAGCCAGTGGGCAACCTCCTTGGTCTCGAAGACCTCTTCCAGCGTGACCCGGAGCGCATCTTGATTCTGCGCCCGCAGGCTGGGGGTCAGGTAGCGCTCGTCCTCCTTCAGTTCGGGCAGCGCCACCACGTCGCAGACACTGTGCCAGAGGCTGTTGTTGCCGGCGGCCATGCCGAAGTGGCCGTCCTTGGCGCGAAAGGCCTGGTAGGGCGCGTTGCGCGGGTGGGCCGAGCCGAGCTTGCGCGGGTCCCGGCCGGTGCCGAAGTACTCGCTGGTCTGCAGCGCCGCCACACCGAGGGACGTGCCGAGCATGGAAACATCCACGTTCTGGCCCTTGCCGGTGACCTGCCGCTGGTGCAGCGCCGCCGTGACGGCGAAGGCGCCATAGAGCGCGGCCACGAAGTCGCAGAGCGGCAGGCCGCACTTGATGGGATCCCCGCCCGGCTCCCCGGTGATGCTCATGATGCCGGACATGGCCTGCATGGTCAGGTCGAAGCCGCCCTGCTTGGACCGCGGTCCCTCCTGGCCGAAGGCTGAGATCGAGCAGTAGATCAGGCCCGGCTTCTCGGCCGACATGCTGGCGTAGTCGATCCCCAAACGGGCCATGACTCCGGGCCGGAAGTTCTCCACCACCACGTCGCTGTCGAGGATGATCGCCTTGGCCGCATGCAACCCTTCGGGTGTCTTGAGGTCGAGCACCACCGAGCGCTTGTTGCGGTTGATCGAGGCGAAGTTCTCGCTGTAGCCCTCGTTGACCGGCGGCCAGCTCCGCATGGCGTCGCCGGCCGGGCGCTCGACCTTGATGACGTCAGCGCCCATGTCCGCCAACAGCATGGCACAGAAGGGGCCGGCTGCAATCTCGCAGAACTCGACGACTTTGATTCCCTCGAGGGCAAGCATGATCAGTCCTTTCGCTGGGGCGCGCCGGCAGGCCTAGGCAGCCGTTTCCTGCCCCTTGGTCAAGTCGAAGCGGGCGTTCGCCTCCCGGAAGATCCGCCGGCTCTTGTCGAAGTCGAAGGGGTGCTCCTCCAGCGTCTCCGCGTCCCACTCGCTGCGCCCCGGGGCGAAGAAGTTGCCGCCGTAGACATGCAGGGCCGAGGTCATCCGTTCGATCGGGTTGGTGACCGAGTGGATGATGTCCTTGCCCAGCGCCGCCGCTTGGCCCGGCATCAGGGCCTTGGCGCCGGCCGCCTCGATGCGGCCCTCTTCCCGGCGCCAGAAGATGTTGTCCTCGCGGCCGCTATAGAGGCCGATGACCGCCCACATGTTATGATTATGGGGCATCAGGGTCATCATCGGCGCCCAGGTGAAGTTGAGGATGGTCAGCTCGTCGCTTTGGTAGAGGGGCTCGAAGCCCGCTCCGGCCGGCTCGCCGAGCGCCGTGGCCACACGGCCGGGGTCCGACACGGCCGCGGCCACCACTTCGCGCACGGCCTTGTGGCTGTCGTCCTCGGCTCTGGCGCGAACGCAGTCCTCGATGAACCTATCGAGATCGAACATGCTTCCCTTCCTCCCTGAGATGCCGATGGCTGCTCTGTCGGCCTTCTTCAACAGGTATAGTTCATGCCGAGGCGCCCGCCGTCGACATAGATCGTCTCACCGGTGATATAGCTCGCCTTGGGGCTGGCAAGAAAGGCGACGACGTCGCCGATTTCGCGCGGCGTGCCGACCCGCTTCAGCGGGGTGCGCGACATCACCATCTTCATGGCCTCGGGATTGGCGTTGACGCCGGCCATCATCTCCGTGTCGATCGAGCCGGGACCGACCGCATTGACCCGGATGTTGTGCGGTGCCAGCGCCAGCGCCGTCGCCTTGGTGAGCTGCATGACACCGCCTTTCGAGGCGCAGTAGGCGGCGATGCTGGGGATGGCGACCTGTGCGTTGACCGAGGACATGTTGACGATCGAGCCCTGGATGTCGTTCGCCACCATGGTCTTGGCCGCACGTTGCAGCGCCACGAAGGTACCGATCAGGTTGACGTCGATGACCTTGCGGAACTGCTCCAGCGAGGTCTCCAGGAAGTCGCCGGGGGCGGCGATGCCGGCATTGTTGACCAGGATGGAGACCGGACCGATCTCGCGTTCGATCCGGTCGAACAGGGCCGCGATCTGCTCCGGATCGCCCATGTCGCAGGCCAGTCCGACCGCGCCACTGCCCAACTTGTCCGCAGCGGCCACCACGCCGTCTGCGTTGATGTCCGCCAGCACGATGCTGGCGCCGTCTGCGGCGATGGCTTCGCCGCAGGCATATCCGATGCCTTGGGCGCCGCCGGTGACAAGGGCGATGGGTCTTTCGTTCATAACGTCGTCCGCTGGTTAAAGGTCGTCGAGGCCGTAGTCGGCCTTGGCCTGCTCTGCGCTGATGTAGCCGGCGGTCAGATCGGCACGGACCTTATCCTTCGGCCGCTCGGCGGGACTTCCGTAGCCGCCGCCGCCGGGCAGGCTGAGGACTAGGCGGGCGCCCGCCGGCACCTTCTGACGCCCCTTGCCGCGCAGCTTGGTGCCGTCGGCCAGCGCCACGTTCCCGGCCGCGCCGGCCTGCCCGCCGCTGCGCCCCCGGGCCGGGTTCTCGATGCGGTCGAACATGGCATTGAAATAGAACTCGTAGCCCTCGCGCGGCTCGATCTCGATGGTCTGGCCGAGGCCGCCGCGGTGCGCGCCGGCGCCGCCGGAGCCCTCCCGCAAATCCTTGCGCCAGACCACGATGGGCCCGGTGTGCTCGGTCGCCTCGATGCTCATGGTCTTGACGCCGGAGGGGAAGGCCGTGGCCGAGAGCCCGTCCAGGCTGGGCCTCGCGCCGGTTCCGCCCGAGTTGAACAGCAGCATCTCGGCGCCGGGACGCCCGGAGTCCCGGTCCAGGGGACGGGCGCTGATCTGAATGTTCCAGAGGGCGCTGGCGCCTTCCGCCGGGACCGCGTTCGGCAGACACTTGTGCAGAGCGCCGAGCGCCACGTCGGGGACCAAGTGTCCCAGCACGTGGCGCACCGAGACGGGCGCCGGCCGGCGGGCATTGAGGATGCAGCCCTCGGGCGCCGTGATCTCGAAGGGCTCCAGGGAGCCGGTGTTGTTCGGCACCTCCGGCGCGATGGCACACTTCAGCCCATAGCAGGCATAGGCGCGGGTGTAGACCATGGGCACGTTGACGCCGAGCCCGCTCATCCCGCTGGTGCCGGCGAAGTCGGCGACCAGTCTGTCGCCCTCGACCTGCAGCCTCACCTTCATGTGGACCGGCGCGTCGTAGCCGTCGACATGCATGTCGTTGTCGTAGCTGCCGTCCGGCAAGGCGGCGATGCGCTCCCGCGTCGCCTTACGGCTGGTCTCGATGATGAAGTCGGAGAGCCCTTCCAGGTCGGCGATACGAAACTCGTTCATCATCTCCTGCAGCCGACGATCGCCGGCGGCATTGCAGGCTTCGAGCGAGTGGAGGTCGCCGATCACGGCGTCCGGCGCCCGCACATTGGCGCGGATGAACTTGACGACGATATTCGAGATGGTGCCGGCATCCCGGAAGCGGGTGATCGGGATGTTCAGGCCCTCTTCGTAGACGTCGTTGGCGTCGGGGCCGAAGCCGCGCCCGCCGATGTCCACCACATGCGCGGTGCAGGCGAAGAAGCCGATGTGGCGGCCGTGGCGGAAGCTCGGTGTGACCATGGTCACGTCGTGCAGGTGGCCCGTGCCGAGCCAGGGATCGTTGGTCAGGTAGACGTCGCCCTCACGCACGTTCTCCCGGCCGATCTCCTCGACGAAATGCAGGACGCTTTCGGCCATGGCGTTGACGTGGCCCGGCGTGCCGGTCACCGCCTGCGCCATCATCCGCCCGCGCAGATCGAACAGGCCCGCGGAGAGGTCGCCGGCTTCCCGGACGGAGGTGGAGAAGGCCGTGCGAATGAGCGTCGTCGCCTGCTCCTCGACGACGGCGATCAGGCGGCTCCACATGATCTGGTAGTCGATGGTCTCAGCGCTCATTGCACGGCCTCCTTACGCCGCAGCAGCAGCGATCCGTCGTTCTGCCCCGTCACGCTGTAGCTCGAGGTGACGATGGTCGAGGTCTCGTCCTCCACGACCACGGCCGGGCCGGCGACCGTCATGCCAGGTGCGAGCTTGGCGCGCTCGATCTCCGCCGCTTCGACCGTCTGGCGCAAAGCCGCATCGAAGAAGCTGCGCGCGCCGTTCGCAGGCAGGTCCTGGCTCTCGAAGATGGGAGAGACCTCCGCCCGCTCCGGCAGCTTCGAGGCCACCGTCACCGACCAGTTGGTGACCTCGATCCCCAAGCCGTCGATCAATTGGCCGAAGAGGGTCCGGTAACTCTCCTCGAAGGCCGCGCGGAGCTGCGCCGTGTCGCCCGGCGTGAAGGGGCGGTACGGCAGCACGACCGGGATCTCCCAGCCCTGCCCGGCATAGCGCATCATCGCCGTCATCTTGGTCTCGGTGGTGAAGCGGCCGGGGGCCGCGGTGACGAAGCCGAGCGCTTCCCGTTCCAAGGCCGCAAGCTCGTGGTTCACCGCTTCCGCATCGAAGGCATCCAGGCGCTGGAAGAAGCCCTTGGTCGCTTCATAGGAGAAAGGCGCCTTCAGGAAACCGACGGCCGAGCCGACGCCGGCGGCGGGCGGGATGATCAGCGAGGTGATGCCAAGCTTCTCGCAGAGGCGGCAGGCATGGAGCGGCGCGCCGCCACCGAAGGCGATCATGGTGAAGGCCTCGACGTCGCGGCCGTTCTCGACGGTGTGAACCCGCGCCGCGTTGGCCATGTTCTCGTCGACCATCTCGGTGACGGCGAAGGCGGCCGCATCCGGCTCCAATCCCGTTTCTTTCGAAAGGTGCGCGTCGAGGGCAGTCCAGGCCAGGTCGCCGGAGAGCGGGATCGCCCCGCCGGCGAAGTTCTCCGGGTCGAGACGGCCCAGCGTCAGGTTGGCGTCGGTCACCGTCGGCTTGTCGCCACCGCGCTGATAGCAGGCCGGCCCCGGCTCCGAGGCCGCGCTGCGCGGTCCCACGCGGACCTGGCCCATGCTGTCCACATGGGCGATGGAGCCTCCCCCTGCCCCGATCTCGACCATCTCGACCACCGGCGTCGAGACGGGCATCCCCGAGCCCTTCTTGAAGCGGTAGGTGCGCGCCACCTCGAAAGTGTTGGCGGTCTTGGGCGTGCCTTCCTCGATCAGGCAGATCTTCGCGGTGGTCCCGCCCATGTCGAAGGAGAGCACCTTGGGCAGCCGGTGCGCCCGCGCGAAGTCGGCGGCAAAGATGGCGCCGCCGGCGGGGCCCGACTCGAGCAAGCGAACGGGCTGCTCGGCCGCCGTCTCCACGCTGATCAGCCCGCCGCCGGAGTGCATCATGAAGACCGGCGCAGTGACGCCGTGCTCGCGCAGACGCGCAACCAGCCGGCCGAGATAGGCGGCGACCATCGGCTGGACATAGGCGTTGGCGATCACCGTGTTGAAGCGCTCGAACTCCCGCATCTGCGGCGAGATCACCGAGGAGAGCGAGATCGAGAGATCGGGCATGGCCCGGCGCAGCGCTTGCTCGACCATCCGCTCGTGCGCCGGGTTGGCATAGGCGTGGATGAGGCCCACCGCGACGGCGTCGTAGCCGCCCGCCGCGATGCTTGCGACCAGAGCTTCCAGCTCAGCGGGCTCGAGCGCCTTCAGGACGCTGCCTTCGGCGGCCATGCGCTCGTTCAGCGTAAAGCGGTGCTCGCGCGCGACCAGCGGCTTGGGCAGTTCCAGGTTCAGGTCATATTGCTCGAAGCGGTTCTCCGAGCGCATCTCGACCACGTCGCGGAAGCCTTCGGTGGTGATGAAGGCGAGCCTGGCGCCGCGGCGCTCGATCAGGGCGTTGGTGACCAAGGTGGTGCCGTGAATCACCTGGCCGATGTCGGCCATGGCTATCCCGGCGTTGCGGACGGCGGTTTCGATGCCGTCGAGGATGGCCTGCTCGGGCTGGGCGTAGTTGGTCAGCACCTTGCAGGTCGCCATCCCGCCGGGATGCTCCAAGGCAACGTCGGTGAAGGTGCCGCCGATGTCGACGCCCACGCGGATCTCGGGGTTGGCCATGGCGCCTCTGTCCCCTCTCAGATGCTCTTCCAGAGCTGGTTTGCGGTGAAAGCCATCTGGTAGAGGCGCGACATGAGAGGCGCCGACTTGACCGGCTTGAGCTCGGTGATCGGCAGCGGCAGGTCCTCTTCCTTGCCGCCCGCCAGGAGCTCGGCCATAGCCTTACCGAAAATGGTGCCCGGCGTGATCCCCCGGCCGTTGTATCCGATCGGCGTATAGAGCCCCTCGGCCAGGCGGTGAATGCGCGGCAGATGATCGGGAGTCATGGCGATCTGACCGTCCCAGCACTCCTCGAAGGTGACCTTGCCAAGGTCCGGGAAAAGCCGCCGCAAGGTCTTCTCAGCCCAGCGGCGGGACAGGCCGTGCATCCCGCCGATGACCGTTCCCATGGAGCCGATGATGAGCCGCCCGAAGGCATCGCGGCGCAGCGAGAACATTATCGGGCCGGTGTCCCACAAGCCCTGGCCGCCTTTCAGGATCGCGCTGCCCCGCTGGCCCAAGGGCTCGGTGGCGAGCTGGAAATAGTGGATCGGCGTGAAGGTGTCCTTCAGCCCGGGCCAGAGATCGTCGGAGTAGGCATTGGTGCCCAGGACGACCGACTTGGCCCTGACGTTGCCGGCGTCGGTCTCGACAACCCAGCCGTCGCTTTCACGGTGCAGCTTCTTGGCCGTCACGCCGGTGGCGACCTTTGCGCCGGCATTCTGCGCCGCCCGCGCGAGCCCCCGGACGTAGCCCATGGGATTGATCGTGCCGGCCCGCTGATCGACCAGGCCGCCGTAGAAGGCCTTGCTGCCGATCAGCTCCCCGACCGCCTCGCGCGACAGGAGATCGACCGGCGCGCCCAGGCGGTGCCACTCCTCGGCGCGGCGCGCCAGGTCTTGGAAGCCCTTGGGCGAGTGGGCGGCATGGATGGTGCCGGTCCGGGTGACCTCGCAGCGAATCTGATAGCGTTCGATGAGCGACTGGACGTAGCCCGGCGCCTCACCCAGCGTCTTGATGAGGGCAGCGCCGCGCGTCTCGCCGAGCTTCTTGCGCACGTCCTGCGGCGGCAGCCAAAGACCGGCATTGACCAGCCCGACGTTGCGCCCCGAGCCGCCGTAGCCGATCTGCCGCGCCTCCAAGACCTGGCAGTCGATGCCGCGTTCGGCAGCGTGCAAGGCCGTGGAGAGACCGGTGAAGCCGCCGCCGATGATGGCCAGCTCCGTGGCGCAGTCGCCGGTCATCGGGGACGAGAGCGCAGGCTCCTCCGCCGATGCATCCCACAGCGATATCGCCGCTGCCTGTGCCATAATGTCAGCTTCCCAGTTTACCTCTGGCCTGCCGGCAAAGGGACCGAAACGTCGCAATTGCCATGCGCTAGCAAGCTTGAGCGATAGAGTTTATTGTGTCAATATATAAAAAGCTTGTACTGTATAACAGCACAATTGGAGCAAGGTGATGAGGCAGCTATCGACCTCTGCGGCCGAGATGGTGGCAGAGGCGCGCAAGCGGATCGAGGAGATCGAGACGCAAGATGCCTTAGCGATGCTCGACGACCCATCGGTCGTGTTCGTCGACCTGCGGGACGTGCGTGAGCGGCAGCGTGCCGGCTTCATCCCGGGCAGCTTCCACTGTCCGCGCGGCATGGTGGAGTTCTGGGTCGACCCCAAGAGCCCCTACTTCAAAGAGATCTTCGGCGAGGGCAAGCGCTTCGTCTTTCACTGCGCCTCGGGCTGGCGCTCGGCCCTCAGCGTCGCGACGCTCAAGGACATGGGTTTCCCGGCGGCCCATCTGAAAGACGGCTTCTCGGACTGGGAGAAGCAGGGCGGACCCGTGGCCTTTCCCGAGCCGAAGTCGGACGGGACCTAGAGAGTCTTCAGCGCTTCGGACACGCCGTCGGCGGCCTGCCGTACGAGCTCGCCGATCTCTGCCTCGCGGCCTTCGCTCAGGTTCACATCGGGCGCCGAAACGCCGATGGCGGCGACGGGACGGCCGCTCGGCAGACGGACGGCGGCGCCGAAGCTGAAGATGCGCTCGCGGTACTCGCCGGTGTCGAGCGCATAGCCGCGCGCCAGGGTCTTCGCCATGTCGGCGTCCAGGCGCTTGAGCGACGTCAGGGTCCGATCGGTGAAGCGGGTCAGGTGGCCGCGCACCTGGTCCCGCAGCCGGCCGTAGTCCGCCGCCAGGAGTGCCTTGCCGGTCCCGACGCAGTGCAGAGGCGCGCTGCCGCCAATCGGGTTCCATGAACGAATGGGCTTCTGGCTGTCGATCTTGTCGATATAGAGCACGGAGAGCCCCTCGGGCACGGCGAGGTAGATCGTCTCCCCCGTCGCCTTCGAGAGCTTTTGCATCTCCGGCGCCGCGATGCTGGGCAGGTCCAGGTTCTCGACCACCGCGTGGCCGACCTGCCAGACCTTCATGGTGGCCGAGTAGGCCTTGGACTCCGAGTTCCGCACATAGCCCAGCGCCGTCAGGGTCTGCAGCAGACGGAAGGTGTTGGATTTGGTGAGCTCCAGCTCGCGGGAGAGCTCTGTCACCCCTTTGCCGTTCTGCGACTTCGCCAGCGCCTCGAGAATCTGCAACCCTTTCGACAGGGTCGAATCGAGCCGGACGGGGCGCTCCGCTTTGGCGCTCTCGGGCTTTTCCTTCAAGGATACGGCTTTCATTCGGCAAACCTCGCCTGCGGTCCTAGCAAACCGCTCCGTGCCGGGCAATCTGCCTCACCGGTTGCTCCTGGCCAGAGGCGGCTCGAAGGCCTCGATGCTGGGCAGTGGGCCGTCGTGCTTCTCGATCTCGACGAAGGCGGACTGCGCCGCTGGCCCCTGTGACAGGCGCGAGGTGCGGAGATCGTGCGTCAGCACATTTGGATTGCCGTGCCGGTCCCGATGATGGGCGTCATCGAAATCGGGATCGTACCAAGCGCCGGTCCAGAGGAAGACGACGCCTTGGCAGATGTCGTCGGTCACCATGGCGCCGGCGAGGCAGCGCCCGCGTTCGTTGAAGACCGTCACCACGTCGCCGTCGGCGAGCCCGCGCTCGGCGGCGTCCTGCGGGTTGATCAGGATCGGCTCGCGGCCTTGGACCTTGCGGCTCATGCTGAAGTCGCCGCAGTCGTACTGGCTATGCAGCCGGGTTTCCGGCTGGCCCGAGAGCAGATGCAGAGGATAGGCCTTGGCCTCGCCGCTCTGCCAGCCGCGCGGCGGCAGCCAAGCCGGGTGACCGGGACAGTCCTCGTAGCCAAAGCCGGCGATAACCTCGGAGGCGAGCTCGATCTTGCCGCTCGGGGTCGCCAGGGGGTTGGCCTCCGGATCGGCGCGAAAGGCCGAGAGGTAGACGGCATCCGGTGCCGGGTCGTCGAAATGAACGACGTCGCCCTGCAGGAAGTCTTGCCAGTCCGGCAGGCTGTGGCCCTGGGCGGCGGCCCGGCCCTGCATCTCGCCCCACATCTCCTGCTGCCATTCCTCGGCGCTCAGCCGGCGGCTGAACCGCGTGCCGAGCGACAGGCGCCGCTCCAGCTCGGTGAAGATGTCGAACTCGGTGCGCGCTTCGCCGGCCGGCTCCAGCGCCTTGGGCATGGGAATGAGGCTGCTGTCCTGGTTGCCGGCGCCGAAGTCGCTGCGCTCCTGCGGGGCCGCGACGGGCAGCACGATGTCCGCATGGCGCGCCGTGGCGGTCCAGCTGATCTCGTTGACGACGATCGTCTCGGGTTTCTGGAAGGCCTGGCGCAGGCGGTTGAGGTCCTGGTGATGGTGAAAGGGATTGCCGCCGGCCCACCAGACCATGCGGACGTCGGGAAAGACCCGGCGCTGACCGTCGTAGTCGTAGGCCCCGCCTGGGTTGAGCAGCATGTCGGAGACCATGGCCACCGGCACGAAGGTCTCGACCGGGTTGGCGCCTTGCGGAAAGGAGGGCCAGTGGAGCGGCCGGTCCATGGTGCCGATGCTGGCGTCAGCGCCGTAGCCGATGCCGAAGCCGCCGCCGGGCAGCCCGATCTCACCGAGCATGGCCGCCAGAACCACGGTCATCCAAAGCGGCTGCTCGCCGAAGTCGGCGCGCTGCAGACCGACGGCGGTGGTCACGAGCGTGCGCCCCGCCGCCATATGACGGGCTAGCCGGCGCAGCCGCACGGCCGGAATTCCGGACTGCTCGGCCGCCCAGTCCGCATCCTTCGCCACGCCGTCTTTCTCGCCCCTGAGATAGGCCGCGACGGTCTCGAAGCCGACGGTGTGGCGCGCCAGGAAGTCTTGGTCGTGCAGCCCCTCGCTCAGCAGCGTGTGCGCAAGGCCCATCATGATGGCGCTGTCCGAGCCGGGGCGCGGCGGCAGCCATTCCGCGTTCAGGGTCTCCGCCGCGTCGTTGCGCAGCGGGCTGAAGTTGACGAACTCCACACCGGCCTCGGCGCAGGCCACCAACTCGTCGCGCAGCCGATGCCGGCCCACGCCGCCACCGGAGATCTGCCCGTTGCGCAGCGGAACGCCGCCGAACATAACGACCAGCCGGCCGTCCCGCGCGACCACGCGCCAGCGGGTCGCCTGCTTTACGTGATCGCGGTAGTTGCCGACGATGTGCGGCATCAGCACCAGGGCGGCGTTGTAGCTGTAGTTGCCCTCCGAGCGGACGAAGCCGCCGGCGGCATTGAGGAAGCGCTTGAGCTGGCTTTGCGCATGATGAAAGCGCCCCGCGCTGGCCCAGCCGTAGGAGCCGGCGAAGATCGCTTCGTTGCCATGCTCGTTGCGGATGCGGGTCAGCTCGCCGGCGACGAGATCGAGCGCCCGGTCCCAACTCACCTCGACGAAGGGCTCTTGGCCGCGCTCGCCGGAACGGGCGTGCGGCCCCTGCTCGAGATAGCTGCGGCGCACGGCCGGGCGCCTGACCCGGGCGCGGCCATGGAGGCCTTCCGGCAGATTGTCGTTGATGCGCGAGGGGTCAGGGTCGTCCGGATGCGGCCGAACGGACATCAGCCGCCCGTTCGAGATGTCGAGCAGCCCGGCGCCCCAGTGGCTCGCGGTCAGCAGCGGTTGGCGTTGTGGGTCGCGATTGGACATAGTCTGTTCTGTTATTCAGTACAATTATATTGAATATTGACACGCCAAGAAAAGCTTGTCATCTCCTATTAGGTCACTCGAAGCATGGGGTCCAGGCCTGTGAAGGACGCTTCCTTGAGCGATGCGCTGGTGCACCTGGGACGCGGCGACCCGGTCAGCGGCCGCTCGGTGAACCTGCCGATCGATCAAAGCTCCACCTTGCTGTTCGACACGCTCGCCGAGTTCGAAGCGGCGCGGGCGGACCGCTATCAGCACGGCACCCTATACTACGGCCGTTACGGCAACCCCGTCAGCTTCGCGCTCGAGCGCATGATGGCGACCCTGGAAGGCGGCAGCGGCTGCGTGTCGGTCACGGCCGGCCTCACCGCGGTGACCTTAGCGCTGATGGGCGCAACCAGGGCCGGTGACCATGTCCTGGTGGCGGACAATGTCTACGGGCCGACCCGCGGCTTCTGCGACAGCGTGCTGACCCGCTACGGCGTCGAGGTCGCCTATTTCGACCCGATGGTCGGCGAAGGCCTGGCCGAGCTGATGCAGCCCAACACGGCCGCCGTGATGTTCGAGGCGCCGGGCTCCGGCACCTTCGAGGTCCCCGACATTCCCGCGATCGCCGGCGTCGCACGGGCCCACGGCACGGTCTCCATACTCGACGGAACCTGGGCCACGCCCGTGTTCTGCCAGCCGCTGGCGCTGGGCGTCGATGTGGTGGTGCATTCCGGCTCCAAGTACATCTGCGGCCATGCGGATGCGATGATCGGCTTCATCGTCTGCAACGAAGCGCGCTATGCGCAGATGCGCAAAATGGCGCTCGACATCGGCGACAAGGCCGGCGCGCAGGATGTCTTCCTCGCCCTGCGCGGGCTGCGCACGCTGGAGATGCGAATGCGCCACGCCCAAGACGCCGGCATGGCCGTGGCGCGCTGGCTGGCGGAGCAGCCGCAAAGCCTCAAGATGCTGCATCCGGCCTTTCCCGACTGCCCCGGGCATGCCTTCTGGCAGCGCGACTTCAGTGGCGCGTCCGGGCTGTTCAGCGTCCTCTTCAAGCCCTGCAGCGATGCGCAGCTGCACGCCTTCGTCGACGCCCTGGAGATGTTCAGCGTCGGCGTCAGCTGGGGCGGCTTCGAGAGCCTTGTGCTGCCGGTGAAGCCCAATCGCACGGCGCAGCCTTGGACGGAAGAGGGGCGCGTGGTGCGCTTCAGCATCGGCAACGAGACCGTCGAAAATCTGATCGACGATCTCTCCCGCGCGCTGAAGCATCTCGACTAGCCTCGGAAAGGGCTCAGCTCAATGCACAACAAGATCGATCATTTCGCAATCGGCGCGGCCGACCTGGACCAAGGCGTCGCGGCCGTGGAGAGCGCGCTCGGCGTCACCGTGCCGCGCGGCGGCAAGCATGCCGCCATGAGCACCCACAACTGCGTCATGCAGGCGGGCGGCAAGAGCTTCCTGGAGATCATCGCCATCGACCCCGAGGCGCCGCCGCCGGGCCGGGCCCGCTGGTTCACCTTGGACGAAGCCGAGACGCAGGCCCGTCTCGGCCAGCGGCCTCGGGCGCTCTGCTGGGTGGTCGGCACCGACGATCTCGATGGCATCGTCGCGCGAAGCCCCATCGATCTCGGGGAGGTGGTCCCCTTTTCGCGCGGGGACCGGACGTGGCGGCTGACCGTACCGAAGGACGGCAGCCTGCCCGAGGGCGGCCTGTTGCCAGCCTTCATCGAATGGTCGCCCGGCCCTCATCCGAGCAGCGGGATGCAGGACCTCGGCGTGGCGCTTCACAGCGTGCAACTCTCGCATCCGGACCCGCAGTGGCTGGCCGGCGTTCTCGAGCAACTCGCCGTCGATCACCTCGCGCAGGTCAGTAGAGGTCCCCGCTCACTCTGCTTTGCCCTGGATACGCCGGGCGGGCGCGTCACGCTGGACTAGTCCCCCGGGGGCTAGTGCCCAAGGATCTGGCTGAGGAACAGCTGCGTCCGCTCATTCTGGGGATTGTCGAAAAAGGGGCCGGGCGCTCCCTCTTCCACGATCTCTCCGCGGTCCATGAAGATCACCCGGTCGGCGACGCTGCGGGCAAAGCCCATCTCGTGCGTCACGCAGAGCATGGTCATACCCTCCTGAGCGAGGTTGACCATGACGTCGAGCACCTCGGCGATCATCTCCGGGTCCAGGGCCGAGGTCGGCTCGTCGAACAGCATGATCTCCGGGCGCATGCAGAGCGCGCGGGCGATGGCGACCCGCTGCTGCTGACCGCCGGAGAGCTGACCCGGGTACTTCAGCGCCTGGTCGGGAATCTTGACCTTCTCCAGGAAACCCATCGCCTCGGCCTCGGCATCGCGCTGCGAGGCTTTGCGCACAAGCATGGGCGCGAGGGTGCAGTTCTCCAGCACGGTCATATGTGGGAAGAGGTTGAAGTGCTGAAAGACCATGCCGACTTCGCGGCGGATCTCGTCGATGTTGTGGACATCGTCGGTGAGCTCCGTGCCGAGCACCGTGATGGTTCCGGACTGATGCTCCTCGAGCCGGTTGATGCAGCGGATCATCGTCGACTTGCCTGAGCCCGAAGGGCCGCAGATGACGATGCGCTCGCCGCTCTTCACCGTGAGGTCGATGTTCTTCAGCGCGTGAAAAGCGCCGTAGTACTTGTGCATGTTGCGGATTTCGACTGCGTTCGCTTGCGGGTCGGGCATCCTCACGTCTCCCTATCGCTTGGCCACGGACATGCGGCGCTTCAGGTACTCGCCGTACTGGCTCAGCGAGAAAATGAAGACCCAGTAGATCAGGCCGACGAAGACGTAGACCTCGATGTAGTAAGGCGCCCATTCGCCGGTGCCGAAGGCGGCGTTGGCGGAGGCCAGGATCTCGAAGAAGCCGATGATGATCACGATCGCGGTCTCCTTGAAGGTGACCACGACCATGTTGATCGTGCCCGGCAGGGAATGGCGGAAGACCTGCGGCAGGACGATGCGCCCCAGAATCTGCCAGTAGTGCAGGCCGAGTGCCTGCCCCGCCTCGAACTGCCCCCTGGGAATGGCCTGAAAGCCGCCGCGAAAGACCTCAGCCTGATAGCAGGCAAAGAAGAGCGCGAAGGCGATGATCACCCGCCAGATCTTGTCGCCGTGCAGCCAGTCCGGAAGCAGGATGGGCACCACCACGGCCGCCGTGAACAACGTGGTCAGCAGCGGCAGGGAGCGAATGAAGTCGATCAGGATGGAGACGCCGTAGGAGATCACCGGCAGTTTGGAGCGTCGCGCCAGCGCCAAGCCAAGACCCATCGGCATGCCGATCAGGACGACCGAGGAGAAGAGAAACAGGGTGAGCGACAGGCCGCCCCATTGGTCCGTGGTGACCTGCTGCAGGCCGATGGGGCCGCCTTCCATCAAGAGGTAGTAGGCGCCGAAGCCGACGACCCACAGCACCGCAAGGCGCTTCAGCGACCAGAACGGCGGAATGCAGGACAAGATGACGATCAGCACGATGGCGACACAGGCGAGCGTCGATCGCCAATGCAGGTCGTAGGGATAGAGGCCGAAAAGGATAAGGCGGTAGCGTGCGTCGATCACCGACCAGCAGGCGCCGTGCGCCGTGGGGCACTGATCGGCGTTCTCTGCGCTCCAGACAGCGCCGAAGACGGCCCAGTCGAGGACCAGATAGGCGATGTAGAGCAGCAGCGCGAAGAACAGCACGGTCGCGATCGAGGCCGGCAGGGAGCTGAAGGCGTGCTTCTTCAGCCAGTGAGAGGCCGAACCGACCGATGACGGGGGGGCTGCGGCGATATCGGTCATCTCAGTGCCCCTTCAGACGCAGGCGGGCGTTCAGCAGGTTGACCAGCTGCGCCAGCGTGAAGTTGATGAGGATGAAGGCCGCCATCAGGATGCCGATCAGCTCGAGCGTCTGGCCCGACTGGGTGATCGAGGTCGACACGATCATGAAGAGGTCGCTGAAGCCGATGGCCACGCCGATGGTGGTCGCCTTCATCAGAAAGACCCACTGATTGCCCAAGGGCGGGACAATCGTGCGCAACGCCATGGGCATCTTGATCTTGAACCAGATCATGCCCTCTTGCAGGCCGAGCGCCCGGCCGGCCTCGATCAGGCCTTTGGGCACCTCCTGCAGGCCGCCGCGCACGACCTCGGCGATATAGGCCGCACCATACAGGGTGATGCCGATCACCATGGCGACGAACTCGATCGGCAGCGGCAAGCCGCCCACGAAACGCAGGCCCTTCAATTCCGGGACCGAGACCAGCCCCGCCCCTTCCGGTGCCAGCGTCACCCAGAGAATGAGGGTCAGCGCGGTCACAGCGGCGAGCCAGGCCAGGAACTTCAGGCTTGCCCGCATGGCGGAGAGGCGCGCGATCAAGACGCCGGCGACGACAGCGAAAACCGTCAGGCCGATGCCGGCGACAGTGGGGATGGTCAGGCCGGGCACCATGACACCGCGGTTCGAAATGAAAATGGCATCGGCGATCGACATGGCCTGGCGCGGCCCGGGCATGTGGATCAGCACGGCGTACCAGAACACCAGCTGTAGAATGAGCGGTATGTTGCGGAAGAGCTGAATGAAGATCGTGGCCGAGCTGCGCACGGCAATGTTGTTGGCATCGCGCGCCGTGCCCACGGCAAAGCCGAGGACGGTCGCCAGCACGATGGACACCAGGCCGAGGAACAGCGTGTTGAGGAACCCGATGAAGAGGGTCTTGCGATAGCTGTCGTCGATCGAGTGATCGATCAGCGAGAAGGAGTAGGACCAGCCGGTCGCGCGGTCGAGGAAGGCGAGCCCGCTGGACAGGCCCATCTCCGCCAGGTTGGTGCGCGCGCTGGAGATGGCTTCGGCAACGATGACGACGATAACGGCCAGGAAGAGCGCCTGGATCGCCAAGTCCTTGGCATTGAACTTCCTGCGGAGAATCAGTGCCTCTGCCATGACGCTATCCTTTCCGGATGGCGGGAGGGCCACCCGCGAGCGAGTGGCCCTCTATGTTCGGCGGATCAGTCGAGAATCGGCGCGTAGAGAACGCCGCCGTGGCTCCAGAGGTTGTTCAAGCCACGCTCAAGCTTGTAGGGCGAATCCTTGCCGAGGTTGCGGTCATAGATCTCGGCGAAGTTGCCGACCGCGGCGATCATCTCGCGGGCCCAGGTCTCGCGGAGGCCGAGGCGCTCACCGATGCCGGGGGTCGAGCCGAGCAGACGGGCGACCGTGGGGTTGGGCGGGTTGGCCGCCATCTCTTCCACGTTGGCCATGGTGACGCCGTGCTCTTCCGCCAGCAGCAGCGCGGCCAGCATCCAGTTGGTGAAGTCGACGAAGTCCTCGTCGCCTTGACGCATGGCGGCCGAGATCGGCTCGCTGGAAAGCTGGTCCTGCAGAATGATGTGCTGGTCCGGGTTGTCGATCTCGGTGGCGCGCAGCACCGCCAGGTTCGGTCCCCAGCCGGCGAAGGCATCGCAGCGATTGGCCAGATATGCGGCGCGTAGCTCGGCGGCCTTCTCATAAGAGATCATGGTGTGCTCGACGCCAAGGGTCTTCAGGTAGTCGGCGACGATACGCTCGATCGTCGTGCCGGCCTCGACGCAGATCGTGCCGCCCTCGAGCTCGGTCGCCTGGGTGATGCCGAGATCGGAATGGGCCATGAGCTGCGTGCCGCCGAAGAAGTACGGCAGGCTGAACTGCAGGCCGAGCTCGGTATCGCGCCCCATGGTCCAGCCGGTCGCCTTGATGATGATGTCGACGTCGCCCGACTGCAGGGCCGGGAAGCGCTGCGCCCAGCTGAGCGGCACGATCTGGACCTTGTTGGGATCGCCCAGAATGGCCGTCGTCATGGCGCGGCAGAGATCGATATCGAGGCCCCGCCACTCGTTCTTATCGTTCACCTCGACGAAGCCGAAGTAGCTGCCGTTGTGGCCGCTGCACAGCATCGTCCCGCGTTCCTCGATCATCTTGATTGTCGCGCTTTCCGCGGCAAGGGCACTCGGCACGAACGCCGCACAGGCCATGACCGCAAGGAGCGACTTCAGAGTCTTCGTCATAGACATGGTCTCCCTTGGATTATTGTGCTGTATAATGATACAACAGTGCTGATATATGATATTGGCGCGTCACAGTGTCACTGTCAATCGATTTGTCGACAGACTCCTTGCGGCCTTCCGGGGTGCGTTGTCGGGCAAGAACGGCACAAAGCCGCGCGCCCGGCCGCATGTCGCCATGCAGGGCCGGAGCGCGCAGCGCTTAGGCAGTCAGATTTAGGGGGAAGTCGAGAGCCGCCGAGCGCCTCGCTCAGCAGCTCTCCACTTCGCTTTGCATGCGTCCCGAGCGCACGACGGGCGGACCGCTCTCCGGCGCAACCCACTGGGCACGCAGCTGGTGCGGCGGCTCGCAGTTGCGCAAGACAATCAGCGCGATGCGGTCACCCACTTCGATCCGATCCGCCAGATCGAAGAAGCGCCGGACGGGCGGGAACTCGACCTCAGGCGCTTCGCCGAGATCGGCCTGCCAGACGCCGAGGCCTGGCATGAACTCGGCCGCATTGTCCGGCAGATCGGCGGGGCTCGCGGAGGGGTCGGCGCGCAGCACCAGCTCGGCGTGGGGATAGCCGAAGTAGGCCTGCTCGACGGTGCCTTCGAGATAGATCGGCGCCGAGCGGTCATAGGCGCCGCCGAAGCCATGATGGGCCAGCGCCGCGGCCGTCGTGAGCATTGCCACGGCACCAACGGCGCTTGCCAAGCTTTTGCGCATCGCCAAGTCCTTAGTCGGCCAGCAGGTCGACCCGCCGGGCCTCGATCGCCTCGATGAAGGCGGGCGCATCGATGTTGGCGATGGGGATACGACCGACCGCCGGGCGGCGGAAGTCGATGCGGTCGACATAGGCGATGAGGTCGGCCTTGTTCTCCGGCGTGCCCTGGGTGTTGACCCGCATGGCATCGGGATAGATCGGCTGGACCGAGCCCCAGTCGGCGTAGGCCGTCAGCCCGACGTTCAGCACCTGCGGGAGATCGGGCCTGATCATCTGGTCGGCGATGGTCCACTCGGCCTCACCCTCGGCGCGGTGCAGCAACGTGAAGAGCTCCGCGTGGCGCGCGATACGCAATTCCACCCATCCTGTCGGCGAGGGCCGGATCTTGAGCGTCGAGAGCGAGTTGGTGGTGGTCTTGATCTCGAACTGCGGCTCGCCGGCCGGCGCCGATGTGCCGATGGAGAAGAACAGCCAGTTCTCCCGTCCCGGCGCCCAGCTCGCAGCAGAGACCTCGCGCGGCGCCCGCACGAAAAGACCGGCGAGCGAAAACAACGTTTGCGGCAGCTCCGCCTCAGTCCCGGTCACCCGGATGCGCGTGGTGGCGATGAAGTCGCCGTCGACCACGCGGTAGAGATGGCCGCCGTGCAGCTCCTCGAACCAGCCACCAGAGATCGGCTCCAGCACCAGCATGCCCTCTTCGATGCGCGGCGGCTGCCACTTGGGCGTAAAGCCTTCCGGCGCGTGCTCCGACCAGGCGTCGAGCGCATCCAGCCCATCGAAGCCTGTTGAGAGGCCGGCTAGATCGTCCGCGGCCGCAGTGCCGGCAGCGAGGGTCAGCGCGAGAACAAGAACTGTCGGTTTCATGAATGCCTCCAGGGGTTCGTTAATTGACGACGATGAGGGAATGGGCGCCGGGGCCAGTCGGGATGGCGAAACCGGTCGGCACCAGGCGCGGGTCGCGGCCGGGGTGGCGTTTGACCTGCCAGATCTCCAGCGCGCTGGCCCGCGGCTCGGGGCCTTCGTATTCGAAGATGCCCGCGACCAGGTGGCTGTCGTCCGCATCGAAGGCGACGCCCTCAGGCAAGATCCCCGGCATCTCCCAGTCGCCGAGCGGACGCATCTGGCCGCTTTCGGGATCGAAGGCCACGAGGCTGAGGCTCGAGAGCGAGTGCCCCGGCTCGTCCTCGCTGAGCCAGGTCTGGCCGATGTTGAGCGTCGCGATGAGGTCTCCGGCGTTGGAGAAGGCGATGCTCTCGGCATGGCGCGGCAGCGGCGCACCGCCGACCACGATGTGCCGCGGTTCCGTCTCTTCGGGCCGGGCAAGGCGGACGGACGTCAGCTCGGAGCCGGGCGCGTTGACATAGAAACCCTGGACATCCGGACCCCATTTCAGGTCGTTGGTCACGAAGTGCCGCCCGTCGCCGCTGAACTTGCCGGACATCGGCCATTTCGAGGTGACGACCGGATTGCCCCACAGGGTGATGCCGGTGACGTCGCCGCTGGCATCCCGCGCCACTCTATAGAAGCGAAGCTGGTTCCGGAGCGCGAAGGTGACGGCGACGATATCGGCGCTCGGATGCCACTCGGCGTGATGCGGCAGAAGCCCTCCATCGGGCAGCTCCGGGATCGTCGTAAGCGTCTCGAAGCCGAACTGAACCGGGGTGCCAAACGCGCCCTCGGCGAAAGTCACGAAGGTGAGCGGCGTTTCCGACGTTTTCGTCGCCAGCACCAGCGTGCGACCGTCCGGGCTGACCGACACACCCATGGGCCGGGTCCCGACCTCGACAGAGTCGATGACCTTGGGTGCTGAGAGATCGCTGACGTTGATCGCGCGCAGCGTGGTGCCGGCCTGAAGGTCGCCGATCGTCTCGTCGCCCTCCTCCTGACCGGTATGGGTCTCAGCGACAAAGATCGTGTTCCCGTCAGGCGACGCCGCGATCGAATAGACCGGATTGATGACCGTGTTCGGAACCTCAATCCGCGCGGTCGTCGTCTCGCCCACCAAAGGCAGCGCAACCAGGGCCAGCTCGTCCGGGCCACGCCGAGGCCCAAGCCGGCCGTCGATGTAGGCGTAGGCGCGCATGTCGCCGTCCGAGATCGCCGCGATGTAACGGCCATCGAATCCCGGCGGCTGCTGCGCTTGGGCAGGCGCCATGAGCAGCGCGGCGGCGGGGAGGAGCAAGGCGGGAAGCAATCGAAGCATGGCACCCTCTCTGGATCGACTGGCTGTGGGACAGGCTGGTAGTTGATCGCGCGCTCGGCCTATGCAATGGATTTGGGTGATAAGTTCGATCACTTAAGATTATCGATATGCCCGACCTGCTGGACCACGCCGCCGCCGTGGCGCTCTTCGAGGAACGCCACTTCGGGCGGGCGGCCCGGCGCCTGGGCGTCACACAGCCGGCCTTGACCGCTCGCCTCCGCCGGCTGGAGACGGCAGTCGGCGCACGGCTGTTCGACCGCGACCGCAGCGGTGTCACGCCAACCTCGGCCGGCCTGGCTTTCGTCGAGGGCGCACGTCAGACGCTCGGCGCCGCAGAGGCCACAGTGGAAGCGGCGCGCGCCGCCCAGGACGGCTTCGGGATCGTGCTGCGCATCGGCTTCACGCAAATCGCCGCGCACCAAGTCATGGCGCCGATCCTTGAACGGTTCCGCAAGGCGCACCCCACAGCGCGGCTGACCTTGAGCGAAGGCACAACCGACTCGCTGGAGCGCGACCTCGAGCAGGCAAGCATCGACGTCGCCTTCCTGCATCCGCCACTGCACGCACCAGGCCTCAGTGCGCGCACCCTCTGCCGAGCCGATCTCGTGTGCATTGACTATCACCCCGATGGCCTCACACGCCCGCCGGTCGGCGTGCCGCGCCACAAAGCACCGGTGCTGATGGGCGAGGTCGATCGTTTGTGGGGCCGGATGGCTGCGGCCGCAGACCCGGCGCCGGCCGTCGACGCCGACACCTTGGTCGGCTCGCTGGTGCTCTCGGCGGCGGGCTATGGCCCGGCGATTGTCGTCGAGGGCTTTCCCAATTTCGACTTCGAGGAGATCGGCCGGCGCGCGCAGGGCGAGCTCGCGCTCGAGACCGCCATTGCCTGGCGGGCGCTCGACAGACGGCCGGCGGTCCGGGCGCTGATCGACATCGAGACCTCTGCCTAACGCACGATTGAGGCACGGCTCTTGAACACCGCACCTATCGTGCTTAGCTATTCCATAGCATTCGATATGGAATAAAAATGGCCCGACCACGCGAGTTCGAACCTGAGGAAGCCCTGGACAAGGCGATGCGCCAATTCTGGGCCAAGGGCTATCATGACACCTCGATCCGCGACTTGGTGGAGGCCACAGGGGTCAACTACTACGGTCTCTATGGTGTCTTCGAGAACAAGCACGGCCTGTTCTTGGCGGCGCTGGACCGCTACCGCGACACGGTCACGGCCGAGATCCTCGATCGGCTCAAGCAACCCGGCGCGCTGACCGACGTGGTCGAACAGACTTACGAGCATCTGCTGAACATCGGCAGGCGGCACGGCGGAGCCATCGGCTGCCTGATGTGCAACACGGCTGTCGAACTGGCGCCCGAGGATCCCGAAGCGGCCTGCAAGGTGCACGCCAACATGAAACAACTGCGCGCCGGCTTCCGCGCCCGGTTGGCTGAAGCCCAGAGAGACGATGAGCTGGCGGCCGACCGCGATGTCGACGCCTTGGCCGAGTTCCTGGCGACGACGGTCTACAGCCTGGCGCTCCTCCTACGCGCGGGCAGTGGAGCCGCCTACGCCCGCCGCCACATCCGCACCGCGGTCTCGCTGCTGAAGTAAATTTTTTTGATCTATTTCATAGCAATTGCTCTGAAAAGAGAAAGGAGAAATCCCAATGACCGACACTCTGCAATGGACGGCTCGTGGCACGAGCTTCTCAGACGGCAGCCAACTGAAAGACTGGCACAAGATCTACGACAGCGAGAGCTGGCACTGGCAGTACGACACCCACGAGCTGAGCTTCTCGATCTACGAGCACGACGGCCAGTACTGGAAGCTCTACCGCGCCCGCTTCGTGCCTGAAGGTGAGAGTGCCTACGCCCATGACTTCGGTGGCCAGGCCTGCCGCATGGCCCTGGTGCGCTATCGCCGGCGCGCCAAGTCACCGCATTCAAGCCGGTTGATGGAGGCCGGCGAGGAAGAATGGGTCCGCACCTACGAGGTCGATGACGCACTCCACGATGTCCTGAAGGCCGGCAGGGCTGACGCCAAGTACGGCGCCCCTTACGGCCCCAAGCACAAGGCGGCCTGATCATGCAGACCGGACAGAACACCCAACCCGTCGCCCTGATCACCGGCGTCGGCGACTCGACCGGTGCCGCCCTCGCCCGCCGCTTCGCCGCCGGCGGCTACCGGGTGGCGATGATTGCCCGCAACGGCACGCGACTGACGGCGCTGGAAGAGGAGATCGACAGGTCAAAGGCTTACGTCTGCGACGTCGGCGACCTCGACGCTCTGCTGGAAACCCTTGCCGCGGTGAAGCGCGAGATGGGGGCGCCCAGCGTGCTGGTGCACAACGCGGTCGCCCATACCTTCGACACCTTTCTCGACGCGGACCCCAGCGACCTGGAGCGCAACTTCCGGGTCAACACCACGGCCCTGCTCTATCTCGCCCGCGCCCTCGCGCCGGACATGGTTGCAGCGGGCCAGGGCGCGATCATGGTGACGGGCAACACCGCCTCGCATCGCGGCGTGCCCAAGTACGCCCTCTTCGCGCCGACCAAGGCAGCCCAACGAGTCTTAGCCGAAGCGCTGGCCCGCGATCTCGGACCCAAAGGTATCCATGTCGGCTACGTCACCATCGATGCCGCGATCGACGTGACCTGGCTCGATCACGAGAAAGAAAAGGCCCACTGGCTGCAGCCGCCGGCGGACTGGGCGCACGCGCGTGAGGACTACTTCGCGCAACCGGCGGACATCGCCGAGGAGGTCTATCACCTGGCACACCAGAGCCGCTCAACCTGGAGCTTCGACCTGGTCGTCCGCCC
This sequence comes from Rhodospirillales bacterium, assembly GCA_965247175.1. GTDB lineage: Bacteria > Pseudomonadota > Alphaproteobacteria > Kiloniellales > DSM-21159 > JANQMX01. The sequence continues at coordinate 3,928,458 of OZ252006.1, read as the reverse complement.
CTTCGCCGAAAGCTGGTGAAGGGTGTCGTCCCAAGAAGGAGCATGCGATGTCGCTCACACCACTTCTTGTCACCGTCGAGCTAGGCTTCCTCCTCGCACTCTCGGTTCGAAGCGCGCGGCTCTTAGGACAGCCTCGCGCAGCTTGGACAGCCAGCCTCTACGTCGCCTGGCTGGCCACCTATGCCGTTGTGACCAGCTATCTCGGTGCCGAAGGCTTCTATCTGCGTGAAGACGTTCTGCAGCTCTACCCGGGCTTCTGGCTGCAAGTCGTCACCGTGACGGTCGCAGTCGGGCCGCTGCTGGTCTTCGGATCCTTGCGTCAGCTTGCCCGTGAGGCGGTGGACCGCACGCCGCTTCACTGGTTCGCCTGGGTCCAGGCCTTGCGCATTGGCGCACTGGGCACCGCCTACAAGACGGCGATCGGCGAGTTTCCGGCCTACTTCGAGTATCTCGTCGGCATTCCGGACCTTCTGTTCGGCCTCTCCGCCCTCTGGGTCGCCCAGCGGCTGCGGCGTGGCCGAATGGGCGAGAGAGGCTTCCTGATCTGGAACCTGATCGGTGCTCTCATCATCGTGCCCTCGGCACCGATCCTCATTCAGCTCGGGCTGCCCGGCCCGCTGCAATTCTTCACGGCAGAGCCCGATGCGCGGGCGATCATGACCTATCCCATGTCGATCGCGCCGATGATCGGTGTCCCGCTCTTCGTGCTGATCAACCTCTGGGTCGCCTGGCGCCTTTGGGAGCGCGGGCAACCAAGACCAGCCACCGCCTGACCGGCTCAACCCAACACAGCGAAAGCACGCCCGAGCGGCCGAGCGCGAGCCGGTCAGCGGCGTCGGGTGGCCCTGCAAGCCGCCGACTACAAGCCGCGCGGAGCGTGATACGACAAGGAGATCGACGATGCCGATCATCGACTTGACCATCTCGGACGACACCTTGAGCGATGACGCGAAGAGCCAACTCCTCGACAAGGTCGGGCAAATCGCCCTCCGCTACGAAGGCCTCGCGGGCAGCCCCTTCGCCGAGTCCTTCACCTGGATCTATCTTCACGAGCTGCCGGCGCAGCACATCACACAGGCATCCGGCCAGCCGCCCAAACCGCTTTATCGCTTCACCTTCACCACCCTGCAGACCTTGCTCGACAACGAGAGCAAGCACCGCCTGGGCGAAGAGGTGGCGCGCGCCGTCTACGAGATCGAGGAGACGTCCTGGGACGAGGCCGAGGCCTACAACCGGGTCTGGGTGTTCTTCGACGACTACCGCCAGGGCGACTGGATTGTCGGGAGCCGCATTAACAGCATCAAAGGTCTCAAGGCAGAAGTCGAGTTGGAGAAGACCAAAGCCGCGGCCTAGGCTGCTGACCCATTAGCAAGCGTCTGCCCCGCAGTGCCTGTGCGCTGCGGGGCCTTTTCTCGATCATCGTTATGCCGGCGCCCAGCGAAGCAGCCAAACGTCGCCCCGCAACGCTGCTGCGCTACGGGGCGACGTCTGGCTGCCGGACCCCCAAGTTCGGTCAGCCGATCAGTTGAGCGGAACGGCCGTCAGCCCCGGCGGCCGCCGCCAATGAGTTAAGCCTGGGCCCGTTGCTGCAGACGCCAGCTGAAGGGGCAGTGAGGCTTCAGCGCCGTGCGCTCGTTGATCAGCGCCTGGGCAAGCTCCGTCTGGCCGCCGCGCAGGGAGGCTTCGATCAAGGTGCGGTGGACAATGTCGCGCTGGGCATGGCTGCCGCCGAAGATGTTGGCGCGGTAGCGCACCGGCATCAGCAGATCGATACTCTCCTCATAGAGCCCCCGGCCGAAGGCCTCGATGGCGCGCACGATGGGCAGGCCGACCTCGCGCGTCATCTTGGCATTGGTGCCTTCGCCCGTCGCCGCCTGCTCAACCGCCGTCAGCAATCCGGCGGCGGCCTGTCCGCGGCCGGTTGCGACATAGCTCATCATGGCGTGCATGTCGTTGAAGGCATAGAAGCCGTCCTCGTCGGCTTCCTGGTAGAGCTTGCTGAGCTCTTCCCAACGATTGCCGACATCGAGGTCTTGCAGATGCATGCGCCACAGCAGGGCGGCCGCATCGAGCATCATGAGCTGAATTTCGGACGGCTCCGGGCGCACGCCTTGGTCGTAGATCTCCAACGCGCGGGCGGCGTTGCCCTGGTCGAGATTGTAGAGCGCCGTGTGCCACCAGTTGTGGAAAGCGAAGCCGTTGTCCTCCTGCGCCCAGTTGGCCTGGCGGTCTTCCATGAAGGCGATGCCTTCGGCTTGGCGGCCCTGCATTTCCAAGACATGGGCGACGGCATGCTGGGCCCAGCAGTCTTCCGGATTGATGTCCAGCGCCTGCCGGCCTCTTTCCTCGGCCTGACTGTAGCTCCCGCTTTCCTCCTGTCCGAAGGCCAGCATTCCGAGCAGGATGCCGTAGCCCTGGTCTTCGCGGCTCCAGGCCGGCAGAGCACGCAAGACGCGTCCGCGCAGGTTTTCCCGGTCGCCGTGGTAGAAATCCGACAGGTGCCCGATCTGCAGGGCCAGCATGTCGCGGGGATACTCGGCCGACAGGCGGTCGAGCGCGCTGCGCATGCCGTCCCAGTCGCCGGAGGCCCACTGCTTGATGGCCCCTACATGGGCACGCTCGCGGGCGTTGCTGCTGTTGTGCAGCCCGTCGAGATGATCGAGGCTGACCTCGATCTCCGGCAGGACGCTGCGCTCCCACATGCTGATGTGCACCTGGGCGCGGAGGATGTGGCCGGAGACGAAATCCGGATCCTCCTCCAGCGCCTCGTCGATGATCGCGACCGGATCGCCGCGGTAAATGTTGAAGGCATTGATCGCCGAGTCATAGATCTCGGCACTGCGCGCACTGCGCGTCGACAGGCTTTCGCCGCGTTGGTCTTCCACTCGTCCCGTTCCTTTGTTCGATCCTGGGGTAACCGAGGCGCGCCCCCGCGCCTAAAGTCACCCGATGTGCCCCCTGAAGGGGCGTACCCCATGTCACTTGGTCTCGCGCCGCCCGGCCTCAGCAGGTCAATCCATCACTGAGGCAATCAGCGGGGAGAACAGCACCAGCAAGCAAGGTGCAAGCAGCAGGAAGCCAATCAAGAACGCAAAACCGTCAAACAGGGTCTTGGATACGCGGTTCAGCTTGAAGCCGACGCGCTGCCTTGCTGGCTTGGTGTAAGGATAATCTGCGTTGAAATGCTCGAGGTGCGTACCGTAGGTGGTCAACATTGTTCCCCATCCTTACCGGGTCTTGTTCAAATAAGGCGCCCGGGCGCCCTCAATTTCCCGATAATTTCCAAATACGCGCACACAGAGTGGAAATCAGTGACCCGGCTCACACAGCCTCGAGACCGCTTGAGGGTTTCGGTACAAAACAGTTCATTTGTGTGAAAAACTTCACGCTCGCAGCTCTTTTGAGCCTGGACAGCGAGGCCGCGCGCACTAATGCGGTATGCCTCGGCACAGACAGCGGGCGCCGGCTGGGCCAACGATGGAAGAGTCAAACGACCTGGGCGCTCCAGTCGACGACGGCCGCGATCAGCCAGAGCGTGCCGGCCGCAGCTACGAGCTTGATCAGCAGGCGGCTGACGTGCCGTCGCTTTTCAAGGACGGCGGGCTGCACGGCACCGCTGGCCACCAGATACTGTGGTCGATGAAGCGCTTTCTGGGTGGTCATGGACCCCGAACTCCCTGACCCTGCCTACCAAGGCGAGTGTCCTACCATATTGTGTCGCGCGTGTGACTGACGCTGTGGACTCTTTGGGGCGGAGGCATCCCTGAACGACGAAGGGCCCCTGACGTCCGTCGAGGGGCCCTGTTCGCGGGATCTTCGTTCGGCTGTCTAGCCGGCACGGCGATGGCGGGCCGCCATGCCTCCCAAAGCCAGCAATCCGGCCAGCATCAGGCTGAGAGACATCGGCTCCGGCAGATCGCTGGGCGTGATGCCCGGCAGCAGCGAGAGGTTGACGTTGAAGTCGCCGTGTTAGTCGTTGCCGCAGTCCAGCGAAGAGGTACAGACGGAGACACCGCTGGTGTTCTGCTTGACGTCCCACTCGAACCACATGGCGCCGCCGAAGTTGAAGTTCTTGCTGTTGGCGCCGATGCCGATCTGCCAGGGATAGGCGCCGGAGACCGGGATCTGCGTGAGGTTCAGGTCGAGGCCGAGCAGGTCGCCGACACCCGTGAACATGCCCATGTCCAGGTTGAAGTAGTGCCAGTCGGTGGTGTCGCAGCCACCCTGCTCACATTTGCCGTTCAGGGTCGCCGCCGTCACATCGTCCACCTTGGTGAACGACATGTTGATGTCGAAGGCACGGGCCGGGTCGCTGTCTTGCGTGATGCGACCGGTCAGCGCGGCCGAAGTGCCGCCGACCGAGAACTGGCCGTTGGTGAAGCTGAAGCGCGTTACACCGGAGGTGCTGTCGAAGCGGCGGAACCATACGCCGTGGGCGCCGCTGCCGGCTCCATAGTCGCTGATGGCATAGGTCGCCGGCGCCAAAGGCGTCGCCGAAGCAATCCCACCGCTCAGGAGAATTGCAGCACCCGCAAAAGCGCCAAACAGCGCAGAAGTTGTCCGAATCATATCCCCAATCCCCAAGCTTAACGGCGCGACTTCTTTGGCCCGCCGATTGCCCCAAACTCTATGTCACAAATATATTACCAAAGAATCTCAAATGACACAACAACGAAGCGATGGTGTTATTCAAGGCGGCCGAATGGCAGCCCTTTATGCCGGCCATCAAAGGTATTAAACCGAATCCGCCACTGCTGAGGACAGCCCCTTCGTGACGATGCGCAAACTGAGCCTGCCTCTCTCCGTGATTGTGGCGGGAACCATGCTGCTGGTTGCGCTTTTGTCGTCCGGTGCGGTGCTCTTCGTCGGCCTTCGCGTGGCCGAGCGCAACACGGAGGAGCTGCTGGCCGAGAACGTCCAGCTGATCACCGATACGCTGAGGGACACCCTCGCCGGGCACTTGGAACCGATCCCCGCCTACTCCGCGGCGCTTGCCGAGATGATCGACCGGCGCCCGGACCTGGTCGACGACTGGCCGTTGCTGGCCGAGCGCTTCGAGTCATCCATGGTTGCCCTACCGCAGTTGCGGGGCGTTGCCTTCGTCGCCCCCGACGCACGGCTCCTACGCGTCACACGGCGGGACGGCCCCGACGAGGTAGAGGTCCTGGACTGGAGCGGCGATCCGCAGGTCGAGGCCCTGCTTGAGTCCGCCGCGACGACGCACGAACCCTTCTGGGGCGATTTCTTCTACAGCCAGCAGCGACAGGATGCGTTGCTGAACTTCCATCGTCCGATCTGGCTGGATGGCCAGTTCCGCGGTTCGCTGGTCTTCGTCATCTCCGTCGAGGAGCTGTCGCACTTCGTCGCCGGTATGGTGGATGAGCTGCGAAACGAGGGGCACTTTACGGCCTTCATCCTCTACGATCGCGACTTCGTGCTGGCGCATCCTCTGTTGCATCCCGGATTTCCGGGACTAAGCGAAGAGCAGCCACTGCCGCTGCTGAAGGACTTCCCCGACCCCGTGCTGACCGAGATCTGGCGATCTCAGTCAAAGCTCGACCTGGAATTCGGCGCGCTCTTGCCACCCAGTGTCGAGGTCCGTCGATTCGAAGCGCCCGGCGACAGCTACTATGCGCTGTTGGCCGACATCGACGACTACGGCCCGGTCGCCTGGACAGTAGGCCTCTACCTGCCGACAGCGCAGGGCGACGTGCAGATCGAGCGCCTGGAGCTGCTCGCCTATGTCGCGCTTGGCGTGGTGCTGATCTCTGCCGCCCTGTCCATTCTCTTAGCGAGTTGGCTGAGCCGCCCGGTGCGGGCTTTTGCCGAGGCGGCAGGCCGGGTCGAGCAGCTCGATCTCAACGACGTCAAGTCCCTGCCGCGCAGCCACTTGACCGAGATCGATCGGGCCTCCGACTCGATGAACTCCATGACCGGCGCGCTGCGCATCTTTGCGACCTACGTGCCGCAGACCTTGGTGCGCCGTCTGATCGCCCTGAAAGGCGAAGGCGAGGTCGCCTCCGACGAGCGCCGGATCACCGTGATGTTCACCGACATCGTCGGCTTCACCAGTGACTCCGAGCAGATGTCGGCGAGTGAAGTAGCCGAGTTGCTCAACCACCACTTTGCGCTGCTGGGCCGCTGTATCGAGGACACCGGCGGCACCATCGACAAGTACATCGGCGACTCGGTGATGGCGATCTGGGGCGCCCCTGAGCGTCAACCCGACATGGAGAAGCGCGCCTGCCGGGCCGCCTTAGCCATTGCCGCCGCGATGGAGGAAGACAACGCCAAGCGCCGCGGGAAGGGCGAGCCGGAGGTTCGCATCCGCATCGGTATCCACAGCGGCCCGGCCCTGGTCGGCAATGTCGGCTTTCCCGGGCGGGTAAACTACACCGTCGTCGGCGACACGGTGAACAGCGCCCAGCGTTTGGAGGGCCTCGCCAAGACCATCCCCGGTGACGATGCCGTGAAGATCATGGTCAGTGCAGAAACCGCCAGCCACCTTGATGGCGGCTTCCACTTGGAGCCGGTTGGGGCTTTGGCGGCCAAGGGACGCGAGGCGCCGCTCGAGGCCTTCCGCCTGCTGACCGACGTGCCGATCAAAACCGGGGAAGCGGCTCAGTAGTCGAGCTGCCAGCGCACACCGACATCGCTGGTCGAGTCGGCCGAGGTGCGTCCTTCCAGGAAGATGTTCGGAAAGACTTCGTACTCCGCCTTGGCGGCGCCGGACTCCGCGGTCAGGCCCTGCTCGAAGCCGACGTAGAGGTCGTCGGCAAGGTAGGTCCCGGCATCCAGGCGCTGCTCTCCTTCTTCATCGGTCGTCACGGTGAGGGTATCGAGCTGCAGGATCTGGCGGGCCTTGCTGAGCGGATCGAGGGCGCCGCTGCCGCCCGACAGAGTGGCGGCCGCCTCAGCCACCTGCAGCGCCTCGACAGCGGAGAGCTGCCCGGTGTTTCGTCCGAAGAGAATGGCCGAGATGATCTCCTCCTGCGGCTGCTCCGGATCGGAGCTCAGGTCGATCTTCGGGTCCGCCGCGGTGCCGGATATGGTGATGCGCGCGGTGAGCTCGGTCGTCTTGTAGGTCAAGGCGAGGTCCAGGAAAGGCTCGCTCTGCTCCGGCAGGAAGCGAATGCTGCCTTTCTCCAGCGTGAAGGTCTTGCCGCCGAGATTGAAGATGCCACGCACGGGCTCCAAGCGGCCATCGATACGCGGATCCTCCGCGGTCCCGGTGATGGTGAAGTTGCCCCGCCATTCGGAGTCCAGGCCGCGGCCGCGCACGAACAGACGCCCCGGCACCTGCAGCGTCACGTCGAGCGCGGTGTCGGCGATCGGCGGCTCGTCGCTCTCCTCGTCTTCCTCCGAGGCCGCTTCCTCTTGGGATCCCGCACCGTCCTGCGTTGTGAAGTTGACCTCCTCGACCTGAAGGGTAACGACGCTGGGCGGCAGGTCCTGGCCGATATCGACCTCGACATTCTCCGTCGTGAAGTTGCCGGCGATCTTGTGATTGAGCAACGTTCCGGAGAACGTCGCGTCTCCCGAGAGCTGCGCCGAGAGCTGGTCGCCCTGGGCGGCACGGAAGCTGTTCAGAGAGAGACGCAGGTTGGAGTCGGCGTCGCTGCGCAGGGCGACGCTGCCTTCGCCCGAGAGCCGCCCGTTGGACCCGTCGTTGGCTGAGAGCGTCTTCAGCTGGATGCTGTCACCCTCCAGCTCTGCGTCGAGTGTGATGTCTTCGACCAAGGTGCCGTAGTCGAGATTCTCATAGCGCCCATCGGACAGTTCCAAGCTCCCGTAGAACTCAGGCTCGGCCATAGTTCCGGCGACACGCAGGTCGAGCTTGGGATTGCCGCTGATCAGATGCTGATCCAGATCGAGCTCGTCGCCCAGAGCCGCAAGCTGGATGTTCCAGTTCAGGCTGCCTTCGAGGGGCTCGCTCTCCGGCACGTTGGCGGCGAAGGGCTCAAGCGAGAGCTCCAATGGCACGGCCAGTGACAGTTGGGCGGCCTCTTGCGACAGGCCGGCAAGGTCTCCGTCCAAAGTCAGGCGGCGCCCGCTGTAGCTGCCTTTGAAGCTGCCATCGAGCGGCGGCACATCGGTCTCCCCGCCAAGGGCAATGCCGGAAAGCTCGATGCTGTAGTCGCCCTGCGGCCGGGTCGGCGGGCCGGAGAGCTTGAGTGTCGCCGAGAGCGTGCCTTCCAGCTCCGGCAGATCGGCCAGGACGGCGACAGGGGATAGTTCCAGCTTGTCGAGCGAAAGGTCGATGTTCGCGGCCGATGGCCCGACATCGACCTTGGCGGAGATATCGCTTTCGTTGAAGGCGGCCTGCAGGTTGGCGGAATAGCCCTGGCTGCCCACGCGCAGCTCGGCCGGCTCACGCAAGGTCACGGCGTCTTGGCCATGGTCCAAGCTCAGGCTCTCCAGGGATACTGTGGTCTCCGCCTCGGCGAGGGCCAGCTTGCCCTTCGCCTCCAAGCTCAACGCTTGGCGGTGGCGCCCCTCGGCCGTGACATCGAAGCCGACCTCGGACAGCGAGCCCTCGCCTTCCACCGTCAAGCGCGCGATCTCCAACTCCGGCGGACGCAGTTGCTGTGCCTCGAAGGTGTAGCGATAGGAGGCACCGTCGTCGGTCAGGGTTCCGTCGATGGTGAGATCGGCCTTGCCCAAGGTGATGCCGTCGAAGTCCACGCTCAGCGCTTCGGCTTGCAGTGCGTAGCCCTGCTGCCCGCCTTCGGGGGTCAGGCGCGCCGTTGCATCGAGGCTGCCGGTCAATGACAGCTCGGCCAGCGCGGCGAGGTCGGTCAGCTCGGGCGCGCTGAACTTCACCTCGCCGCGCGCCAAGGTGCTGTCGAGATCGACCTCGGCTTCGCCGGTGAGCTGTGCCTTGCCCAGCGCAACGTCTAGATCCGATACGGTGAGCTGGTTGTCCGCCGGCAGTGCGATCCGGGCCGAGGCCGACAAGGCCGGCAGGCGCTTACCTTGCACCACCAGGCTATTGGAGTTGGCGGTCACGGCGACGCCGGGACTGTCCAGGTTGCCCGAGATGTCCGCGGCGAGGCTCAGCGGCCCGGAGAGCTCGGGGCTCAGCACGCTGCTGTTGGAGACCTCCGCTTCGAGACGGCCGCTGACGTCGCCCTCGGCCTCCTGCAAGCGTCCGGTGAAGTTCGCCTGCAGATCGCTTGTCTCAAGGGTCAGCGGCGTGACGCTCACGGTGCCGTCCTGCCGCGCGAAGGTGACTGACAGACTGGGTGTCGGACCGATCAGCTTGGCAATCTGTTCTTCGCTGCTCTCAAGCGCGAGACCCGCAAGCTGAAGATCGCCTTGCACGCTGTCGTCCGGCCCAAGCGTCACGTCTCCTGAGAGCTCGAACGCCCCGGAGACCGGCAGTGGGCTCCCTCCATCCACCTGCTTCAAGTCGATACGCAGCTCCGGGACGATGCGCAGGCCGGCGTCGCTCTGCTCGTTACGGCTCGACCCTTCCAGGTCCAATCCGGCCGCCGAAAGGCTGAGGTCTGACAGGGCGATCTCTCGGAAGGCACCATCGCTCTCGGCCGCCAGCGAGAGGCTTGCCTGGTCGCCGATCAAGGCCTGCAGCGTGGCGTCGTCGGCGTTGAAGCCTTCTACCGAAGCCGTCAGGGTCAGCGTGGGCTGGCCTTCGAGAGTGACGCCCAAATCGGCCGAAATCCTCTGCAGGAACAGCCCCGGAAGGGACACCAGCTCGAGCTGCGGCTGCAGGGCAATCGCCGGCGTCTCCAGGTTGCCGCGGACGGTGAAGTCGGCGCGGCCGTTGCCGACCACCAGGGGGTCGATAAGGTCCGTCAGCCGAGAGGTGTCGTGGAGATCGAGCGCGCCTTGCAGCGAGACACTCTCGTCCTCCAGCCCAAGCTGGCCGGTAAGCTGCAGGCCCAAGGCACCGCTTTCGAGCGACAGGCTGTCGATATCGATCTGCGTGTCGCCAAGCGACAGCTTGGTCGTGACATCGACCGACGGCGCGGCCAAGACGGCCACCTCCGCCGGCAGCAGGATGGCCGGGCGCAGCGTCCCATCGACATTGAGGTCCAGGGCGTCGTGGCGCCTGAGGCTGATGGTCAGGGCGGCGTCGGCCCCGTCGCCGAGATCGGCGAAGAAGGCCCCGTCCCAGTGCGAGAGGCTGCCCTCGCCGCTCAAGTCCACCGAGATCGGATTCTCGCTCTCGGTGCCGAGCAGCTTGGCCAGACGGCCACCGGGCGGTTCGGTCAGGTTCAGCGAGGCGGTGAGCTGGTTGTCCTGCGGTGCCACCGCGAAGTCCAGCCGCGCAAGGAAGCCGGTCTCTCCGCGCTCGTCGATGCTGCCTTTCAGCGCCACGCTCTCCGGCGCGGCCTCGGCGTTCAGGTCCACCTTGAGATCGAAGGCCTCGCCGGCCAGCGACTCACCCAGCAGAAGCCGGTTGATGTAGAGCTCCTCCAGCAGGATCGGCAGCGGCGGACTCAAGTCGCTCAGCGCGAAGGGCTCGCCGGCCGCCGGCTCCGCGTCCGCTGGGGCAATCGGCGCCCGCTCCACCTCCAGCTCCTCCGCCGTCAGGGAGACGATCTCAAGACGGCCGCGCAGCAGGGCCCAGGGGGACCATGCGAGCCGCGCCTCCTGCAACGTCAGCCAAGTTCCTTCTCGGTCGCCGATCCGCACCGCCTTGAGCTGCAACTCAGCTGGCAGGCGGCCGGACAATCCCTCGATGGCGATCGTCTGCTCTGCGTCGGAGAGCGTCTCGCTCAGCGTCTGCGCCAGCCAGAGTTGCCCGGACTCGCTGCGCAGCACCGCAAAGAGCGCGCCGAGACCGACGGCGACCAACAGCAACGGCACGCCAAAAGCGATCAGCAGGCGGCGTCGCCAGCGGCTCCTTTTGGGCGGTGTGGTGCTGCTCGGATCCATCTAGAAGGCCTGCCCGAGGGAGATGTAAAACTGGAACTCGTCGTCGCTCGACCGCTTGTTGAGCGGCACGGCGACATCCAGGCGCAGAGGCCCGACGGGTGTGAAGTAGCGCAGACCCAGCCCGGCGCCCCAGCGGATACGGTCGTCGAAGTTCTCGATCTCGTCTTCCGAGACGCCGCCGCCGTCGAGGAAGGGAACAATGCCGATCGTCTCGGTCACCCGAATCCGGGTCTCCAGATTGATCTCGAAGAGCGAACGGCCGCCCAAGGGATCGTTGTCATCGTCCAACGGCCCCAGGGAGCGCAGGGCGTAACCGCGCACCGAACCGGCACCGCCGGCGTAGAGGCGCTGACTCGCCGGGATCTCGTTGCGCTCGGCGCCATAGATCGTGGCGACGCCGACTCGCGCGGCCAGGATCAAACGGTCGCCTTCAAAGAAGGACTGGTAGCCCGACACGCTCAGGCTGTTGGTCACGTAGTTGGCGACGTCGTCCTCGCTGCTCGAGACAGCCGGTTCCACACCGCCCCTGGCCCGTATCCCCTTGGTGGGATTGAGCACGTCGTCGCGATTGTCGAACGTCAGAGCAAAGGGAAAGGAAAAGGTCTGCGTCTTGCCGACCTCGTCGTCCGGCCGCTTGTCGAAGTCGTTGTATTCGAAATCGACTCCCCCGGAGCCGGTGAGGACGTCGCTGAACTTCTGCTCGTAGCCCAGCGACGCGATGGCGGTCTCGCCCTCGAAGGCATCGCCGGTTTCTTGCGCCACCTCGACCCGACCCAGGAGGGCGCCGCCCTCGATGGGAAACTCCGGCTTGCGCAGCGACAGCGAGGCGCTCTGCCGGATGAAGGAGCCGGCCAGCTCGGCGCGCAGGCGCTCGGCATTGCCGAAGAGGTTGCGGTGCTCCCAGAAGACACCGCCCTTACCAAGCTCGTCGGTGGAGAAACCGATGAAGGCGCCGACCGAACGCTGAGGCCGTTCCTGCAGCTCCGCCGTGACCGGCACCGAACCGTCGGGATCCGCCTTGTCGGCGGCCTTGACCGTGACGCCGTCGAACAGGCCGGAGCGCACCAGTACGGCGCGCACCCGCTGGATTTGCGACTGATCGAACTTTACGCCGGCGGGCCAGGCGACGAGACGGCGGATGTAGTCCTCGTGAACCGTCTCCAAGCCGGTGATGGTCAGCTTGCCCAGGGTGACTTCCGGTCCCGCATCGACGGTCAATTCGGCGCGCATGCCGGTTGTCGTGTGATCGACGATGTAGCGCTTCTTGGTGATCTCGGGAAAGGCATAGCCGTTGTTCCGCAGGCTGCGCAGCAGCAGGCCTTCGGCCGCGGTGATATCGGCGGCAACGGCAGGCTGATCTAGCTTCAGGTTCAGGTCGCTGAGCGGAATGACCGGCGGCTCGGGCTCCTCCTTCGGGCTATAGGTCACCTCGTAAGCCTTGAGCGTGAAGACCTTGCCGGTCTCGATATCGATGGTTACGAGCTGGCCGTTGCCCTCGGGGTCGTCCTCGATGCTGCTTTTGATCCGCTGGTCGTAGTAGCCGTCGGAGCGCAGGATTTCGGCCAAGAGAGTCTCATCCTCGCGCAGGCGGCGGCGCAGGATGCCCTTTGTTCTGGGCAGGCGCCCTTTCATGGTGATCAAGGCGGAGACGCCTTGGAACGTCGAGATCACTTCAGACGGCGCGTCGCCGGTGATCTGGGTGCGGTAGACGACGCCGTCGACGACGACCGGCGCTTGTTGTTCTGTCGGCCCCCCACGCGTGAGATCATCGCGGCGGGTGGTGTGTTCGTCGGCGAAGGACGCCTCTACCGCCAGGCAGCACAGCGACACAAGCAGCAACGCCCGCCGGGCAAGCGCCCGCAGGCGGCGCTGCCCGCCAAGGATACCGCAGTCCGCGATCAGCAAGAGGCTGTTCTCTCCGAGACCCATCAGCACGAAAGGCCATAGCCGCAAAACCTTACACGCCGGTGCAGAACGCTCAACTTACTGGGGCTTTCCACGCATCAAGCGCGTGACCGCGGCGCTTGCAGACCATCCAAGAGCGGCAGATCAGCGGGAAAAGCGCAGCGACATGCAAGAGAGGCCGGCATCGAGCTTGCGCACCTCCGCGGTCGGCAGCGCGACAACCCGATAGCCGGCCTGCGCCAGCATCTCGGCGGTTGCGGGATAGCCCTCGGCGAGCAGCACGACATCGTTCACTCGTACGGCGTTGCCCGCGTAATCCTCCCCCGCAGGCACGACCAGGCAGCGATAGCCTGAGAAAACCCCGCTCTCCGCCAGAGCCTTCGTCACCAGCAGGATCTCGTCATCCAGCACCGCGCAGGCCGACTTGAGGTGCAGCACCTCGGCCGGCGCGGTGACCTCTCGTGCGCTCAACCCGCGACCCGCAGCGATCTCGGCAAGCTGCCGGGCGCCTTCGGCATCCGTGCGCTGCGAAAGGCCGATCACCAGCTCCCGTTCGGTCAGCAGCAGGTCGCCACCGTCAACGAAGCCGGGCGCATCGATGCGGGCCCGTTCCGGGAAGAAAGGCGTCAACTCCGGCTCAATCGCGCCGACTTCGCCGAGACGGGAGGGCGCGCCGGGGCGCAGCAGCACGGCAAGATCCCCGAGACAGAGAACCGGGTCCTCGACGAAGACGGAATCGGGAAAATCCTCGAGCGGCGGCAGCACATGGACGGCAAGGCCGGCGGCGTCCAATGCAGCGAGGTAGCGGGCGTGCTCCCTGGCCAGCGCATCCGGGTCCGGCGCGCCGGTATCCACGGCCCGCAGACCCTGGGTCACGCTGCTGGCCGGCATCCGGACCAAGGCGTCGGTAAAGCGATAGGAATGCGCGGACGTGGGCATGGGGTCTCGGCGTCATTGGCGAGGCAGAAGACCCCAGCAGAGACCATTACTCGAAGGGTGAGGCAAGGCTCATTTCGCGCCAGAGATGCGAGGCGCGATCGGCGAACTCGCGCGCCGACTCGTCGTGGCCGAGGCGCCGCTGAAGCTTGGCCATGGCATGCAGCGCCCTGGCCAGGCCGGGTTGAAATCCGAGCGTCTCGAAAAGCGCGATGGCCTGACGGAGCAAGGCTTCGGCCTCGGCATCGTCACCGGTCTTACCGGCGATGTCACCGGACACGGCCAAGGCCGAGGCTTCCGCCACGAGATAGCCCCCGTCGTGAGCATAGCTCAGGGCGGCCTGCGCCGCCGTCTGGGCGAGCTCCAGCTTTCCTTCCATCAGCAGGAACTTGGCGCGATAGACCAGGGGAAAGGCGCGGTAGCTGGTGAAGCCGCCGGTCAGAAGCTGCTCCAGCGCTTCCTCGATCAGCCAGCGCGCATCCTCCAGCCGTCCCGTCAGGCCGTAGGCAAAAGCAAGAAAGCTGGCGTTGTAGGGAATGAAAATCTGGATGTCGGCGTCGCGCACCGCATGCAGACCGCGCTCCAGGTAGGGGATGGCCGCCGCGGCCTCGCCACGCATCAAGAGGCTGTGGCCATAGACCCGCTCGGCGATACCGATGTCGAATGGCCGCCTGATCCGGTGGGCCAGCTCGCAGGCCTGCTCGGCGAAGCGCTGGCTGTCTTCGAAGAGGCCTTGATTGGCCGTCGACTGGGCCAGATTGGCGAGGTAGAGCACGGCCGTCGTCCCAGCCGCGCCGTGGCGCCGCTCCGGGGTTTCGAGGCACTCAGGCAAGCAGCGCCGAAGCAACGCGCTGGACTGCGCCGACTCGCCGCGGAAGCGATGCGCGATGCCGAGAAAGAGGTGCGCCACCAGGCGCAAGCCGGGGTCGTGGGCGGCTTCGGCCAAAGCGACGGCATTCTCGCCCGATGCGATCGCATCGCGAATGTCGCCGTGCAGGTAGTCGAGGATGCACTCGTGGGTGGCGATGCGCGCCAGTTGGGTGCGATCGTCCATGCGCTCGGCCAGGCGCTTGGCCTCGGCGAGCTGATTGCGGTTCTCGGCCAGTTGCGCCAAGGCGCCGTAAGCCGCGCGCATCCGCATATGGGCGTCGATCTGAGTCTCCAGGACCTTCTGGCTCTCCGGCAGATGGCTGAGCGCCTGCAGGGCCCGTTCCAGCAGCATGACCGACTCCTGGTGGGCCGACTGATCGAAGGCCCGCTCGGCCGCCTTCATCAGATAGGCGGCCGCTTCCTGCCACTGCTCGGCAGAGAAGGCATGGTGACCGAGGCGCTCGAGGCGGTCTTCGCGCTTGTAGTAGTCCGCCGACTCGATAAGCCTGACGAGGCGCGCGTGGAGCTCCTTGCGCGACGCCCGCGGCAGACTGCCGTAGGCGACCTCGCGATTGAGCAAGTGTTTGAAGGCATAGCTCGGCTCGGGAAAGACCTCGCTCTGGAAGAGGAACTCCTGGGCTTCGAGTTCGGTCAGCAACCGCCTGAGCAGTGCTCCGTCCCAGCCACCCAGATCCTGCAACAGCTGGCGCGGGAAGCTGCGCCCGATGACGCTGGCACATTGCAGCAGGTACTTGCGATCGCTCGGCAAGGCATCGATGCGCTCGGCGATGACGGCCTGCACGGTGGTGGGAATCTCGATCTCGCCATCCTCGGCCATCAGCCGATAGCCGTTGCTCTCTGAGGCGACGACACCGGTTTCGATCAGCGCACGCACCGTCTCCTCGATGAACAGCGGGCGTCCCTCGGAGCGCTGCAGCAGGCGCGGCCGCAGGCTTTCGAGGCTGGGATCCTGCCCCAGCAGCCGGGTCATCATCTCGTCGGCGTCGCTGTTATTCAGGCCGTTCAGGCGCAAGGCGTGGCAATAGCTGCGCTGCTGCCAGGGCGGATGAAAGTCCGGGCGATAGGTCAAGAGCAGCAAGAGCGGCGTTCCCGAAAGCGCCCCGATGATCTCTTCCGCCACCGCCAGCGTCTCACCATCCGCCCACTGCAGATCCTCCAGCACGATGACGGTGCGATGGCGCTGGGCCCACAGGAGGATACAGTGGCGCAAGGCCGCGGCGATGCGCCGTTGCCGCTCCTTGCCGTCGAGCGCCTGCCACTCGGCCCCACCGCCCTGGCCGTCCAGCAGGAAGAGGAGCGCCGGCGTGTGGACCAAGAGGTCCTTGCTGAGCGCCGCCAGGCCTTTGCGCAAGCGCGCGGCAACGCGGACAGGGTCGTCCTTTTCGCGGATACGAAACAGGCCCCGGAGCAGCCGGGCGATCGGCAGATAGGGAGACGCGCGAATGACCGGCGAGGTGTCAGCCGACCAGACGAACCAGCCTTGCTTACGCAGAACGCGTGAGAACTCATAGACCAAGCGGGACTTGCCGGTCCCGGCCTCCGCCACCAGGCTGATCACCTGCCCTTCACCCCGGGCCGCGCGCTGCGCGTAGCGGATCAGGGTTTCGCTCTCCGCCTGCCGGTTGACGAAGGGCGTCAGCTCCCGGCTGGCGCGCAGGGCCCAACGCGACCAGTTGCCCGAAGTCGCAATGAGGCTGAACACGGAGACGCTTTCGCTCAGACCGCGCACTTCGAGCTGACCTTGCGGCTCCACCTCGACCATGCCGGCGGCAAGCTGGGCCGTGGTCTCTGAGAGAAAGATCTCACCAGGGCCCGCCAATTGCTCCATGCGGCCAGCCAGATGCACTGCCGGACCGATCGCGTCGTACTCGTGGGTCAGGTCGACCTGCACGCCGCGCACCAGCACCTCGCCGCTGTTGAGGCCGGCACGAATCTGAATGCCCAGCTCGGTCCGCGCGGCGATCGCCTCGCGCATTTCATAGGCGGCATAGCAGGCGCGCGTGGCATGGTCCTCATAGGCGCGCGGAGCGCCGAAGATCGCCATGATGCCGTCGCCCTGCACCTTGTTGACGGTGCCGTCATAGCGGTGCACGGCCTCGGTCATCAGACGCACGGCCAGGCCGAGCATGTCGGCGGCATGCTCGATGTCCAGATCACCGATCAGCGCTGTGGAGTCGACGACATCGGCAAACAGCAGGGTCGCCAGCTTGCGCTCGGCGAAGGCTGCCTGCGGCCGGACCAGCGTATCCGCGATCGCGCCGTCGCCGCCGTGAGCCTGCACTAGACCGGCATCTTGGCTCTCGGCAAAGCGCGAGAGCGCCGCCTGCAGCTTCCGCCGATGCCCGAGCGACAGGCCGAGCGCCAGCAGGTCCTCGTCGCTCAAGTGCGAGAGAACGTCGAAGTCGATGTCGTTGGCCTCAAACGCGGCGACGTAGCGCCCAAGGCCAATCTGCTCGAGCCAATCATTCAGGCTGGGAGCCATCACCAAACACTCGGCCGTGCCCACTGCAAAAACCCGCAGGACCCGCCGGCTGTGCATGCGCCGCGGCCCTAGGGCGAACTGGGAGTGTAAATTGAAACGCCGACGCCCGACAGCGCAAGCCGCTCTTAGGCTTCAGACTGTGGCAGGTTTCACCTTGTGGCGGCGCGTCAGCCCTTGGCGGCACCTTCAGCGATCAGGGCATCGATCTCGGCCGAGCCATAGCCGTAGTCGGCGAGCACGGCGCGAGTGTGCTGGCCCAAGGTGGGGGCCGCTTGCGTGACACCACCCGGCGTCTCGGAAAACTTCACCGGCAGCCCGAGCGATTTGACCGGGCCCAGCGTGGCGTGATCGACCTCGACCACCATCTCGCGCGCCTGGCTGTGCGGGTCGGCATGCATCTCGCCGACGGAGAGCACGGGGCCGGCGGGCATACCGGCCGCCTCCAGCGCCGCCAACCACTCGTGGGTCGTCTTGCCGCGGAAGATGGCCGTCAAGGCTTCGACGAGGGCCGGCAGGTTCTGCATGCGCTTGGCATTGTCGCAGAAGCGCGGATCGGCGTTCAGCTCCGGCGCCCCGATCACCGTCAACATGCGCTCCCAGTTGGTCTGGTTGGCGGCACCGACGGTGAGCCAGCCGTCGGCCGTCTCGAAGGCTTGATAGGGCGCGTTGAGCGGATGGGCCGAGCCCATCGGGCCCGGCGAGGTGCCGGTGGCGAAGGCAATCGCCGACTGCCAATAGGTGTGGACGATGCCGGCCTCGAACAGCGAGGTGTCGACCCGCTGACCCTGCCCCGTCTTGAGCCGGCTGGCGTAGGCGGCCACGACCCCCATGGCCCCCAGGATGCCGGCGGTGATGTCGGTGACCGGTGCCCCCACCTTGACCGGCGGGCGGCCCGGCCCCTCGCCGGTGATCGCCATCAGCCCGCTCATGCCCTGGGCGATCAGATCGAAGCCGCCGCGCTGGGCGTAAGGGCCGCTGCGCCCGAAACCGGAGATCTCGCAGTAGATCAGGCCGGGGTTCTCCTGCCTGAGGCTGTCGTAGCCGAGGCCGAGGCGCTCCATGGTGCCCTGTCGATAGTTCTCGATCACCACGTCGGCGGTCTTGAGCAAGCGCCGGAGAACGGCCTTGCCCTCTTCGTGCTTCAGGTCGAGGGCGATGCCGCGCTTGTTGCGGTTCATCATCATGAAGGCAGCCGACTCGCCGCCGATGTCGGGCGGCAGGAAACGGCGCGAGTCATCGCCGTTCATCTTCTCGACCTTGATGACGTCGGCACCCATGTCGGCCAGCATCAGGCCGCAGACCGGTCCGGCCATGATATGCGCCAGCTCGATCACCGTGACGCCGGCGAGCGGGCCCTTCACCTCTGACATCTTCTAAGAGCCTTTGAAGTCGGGCGTTTCCTTGGCGAGAAATGCCTTATAGCCGATCTGAAAGTCCTCCGTCCCGAAGCAGGCAAAACCCTCGTCGAGCTCTGCCTCGCTGAGCGGTGTCGGATCCTTCAGCCGGCGCATGAACTTCTTATGCCAGCGCGCCACCAGGGGCGCACCCTCGGCGATGCGGCGGGCGGCAGCATAAGCCTCCTCTTCCACCCTGTCGTCGGCGACCACCCGGTTGACAATGCCCATCTCCTTGGCGCGCTCGGCCCCAAAGACCGAGCCCTCGTAGAGGATTTCAGAGGCATAGGCTTCACCGACCAGATCCAGCAGCGCCGAGATCTCGGCATAGGCCATGACCAGTCCGAGCCGCTTGATCGGCGCGCCGAAGCGGCTGGAGGTGCCGCAGATGCGGATGTCGCAACAACCGGCTATCTCCATGCCGCCGCCGACGCAGATGCCCTCGATCAGAGCCACGGTGGGATGGCGGCAGCCCTTCAATGCCCCCAGGGTGCGGGCCATGATCTTGCCGTAGGCGCGGGCCTGCTCGACGTTGGAGCGCTCGTTCTCGAACTCGGCGATATCGTTGCCCGGCGAGAAGGACTTGCTGCCCGCCCCCCGCAGGATGACGCAACGCAGCCCGTCGTCGGCCGAGAGCTCTTCGAAGACTTCGCCGAGGCGGCGCCACATGCCCTTGGTCATGGCGTTGAGCTTGTCGGGACGGTTGAGCGTGACCGTCGCGATGAAGCCGTCGCGATCGACCAGTATCTCCTGGCTCATGGCTTAGGTCTCTCTCGGCTTAACGGTAGAACAGCTCGACGAGGAACAGCGGCACCTGCGGCACGTAGGTGCAGATCATCAGTACCGTCAAGAGCACGGCGATGAAGTAGATGTTGACCTTGGTCACTTCCCAGATGTTGGTCCGGGCGATCGAGCAGGCGGTGATCAGCACCGAGGCGACCGGCGGGGTCTGCTGGCCGATGGCCAGGTTCAGGGTCACCACCAGACCGAAGTGAATGGGGTCGATGCCGGCCTGCTGGATGAGCGGGATGATGATCGGCACCACCAGGATGATGGCGGCGGCCGAGTGCAGGAAGAAGCCGATCACCAGGAACAGGAAGTTCAGGATCAGCAGGATGACGTACTTGTTGTCGGTGAAGTCGATGATGGCCTGCGCCAGGTCCTGCGGAATCTGCGCCCGGGTCAGGAAGCCGCCCATCAGCACCGAAGCGGCGACCAGCAGCATGACCACCGCAGTCTGCACGCCGCCGTCCAGCATCGCTTCCTTGAGGTGCTTGAAGTCGAGCTCGCGGTAGTAAGCGCCGATCACCAGCGAGGCCAGCACGGCGAGGCCCGCCGCTTCGGTCGCCGTGACGATGCCGCCGAAGATGCCGCCCAGGATGATGACCGGCAGCGCGAAGGTCGGCAGCGCATCGAGGAAGGTTCGCTTGAGGTGCGCCGTGTTGAAGGCTTCCTCGATCGGCAGGTTGTAGCGCCGGGCGAACCAGTAGGCGACGCCCATCAGGCCGGCCGCGCCGATCAGCCCCGGCACCACGCCGGCGACGAAGAGCTGCTCCACCGAGGTCTCGGCCGAGACGGCGTAGAGGATCATCGGGATGGAGGGCGGGATGATAATCGCCAGGGAGGCGGAGGACGAAGTCACCGAAGCGGCAAGCGCGCCGGGATAGCCCTTGCGCTTCATGGCCGGGATGAGGATGGAGCCGGTGGCGGCCACGTCGGCCACGGCCGAGCCGGAGATCTCGGCGAAGAACAGCGAAACGCCGATGTTGACCATCGCCAGGCCGCCTCGGATGAAGCCGAGCAGGGCAGACACGAAGGCGATCAGCCGCTTGGAGATGCCGCCGGCGTTCATGATGGCACCGGCCAGCACGAACATGGGGATAGCGATCAGCGAGAACTTGGTCGAGCCGTCGTACATGTCGAGCGCGACGGTCACCAGGCTACCGGTGCCTTCGATGTAGAGCAGGCCCAGAATGGCCGAGATGGCGAGCGCAACGGCGATCGGCACGTTGAAGCAGATCATGACGATCAGCGCGAGGAAGATGCCGGCGACGATCATTGGCCTGGCTTCTCCTCGACGATCTCGGGATGCTCCAGCGAGTGGCCGGCGCGCACCTGGCGCCAATACTCCGGCAGGCTGGTCAGCTCGGCGATGATGAACACGGCCGCGCCGATCGGGATGACGGACTGCGTGAGCTGGATGGGCACCCAGGTGAGGCTGACCAGGGTCTCGCCCTCGAGGACCTGCAGCACGATCATGCCGGTCCAGGCGAGCAGGGCGAAGAAGCCGATGACGCAGATCTCGGCGAAGACCACCGCGTACATGCGCTGCGGCAGCGGCAGCGCAAGCAGCACGCCGTCGAAGCCGATGTGCCGCCGCCGAAGCGCGGCCAGGGCGGCGCCGTAGTAGGTCACCCAGGCCAGCAGAATGGCCGCGACCTCGTCATACCAGGACAAGGACGCACCAAGCTTGCGAAAGATCACCGCAAGCACGACCACCACGGTCAGCGACACCATCAGGACGATCAGGGTCCACTGCAGGATCTGATCGAGCCAACGGGCGAGCTTCAGCCGCATCACCCTGTTCCCGTTGCGTTATTGCTTGATGTTGGGCTCTCGGGAGGCCGAGGGGGCTTGGGCTGGCCCAAGCCCCCGAGACCTTCGAAAGCCGAAGAAAAACGGGGGACAGACCTAGTTGGCCAGTCCCATGACGGTATCGACGAGCTCGCCGCCGCCCTCGACGCTGCTGGAGAACTCCTCGTAGATCGGCTTGCTGACCTCGATGAAGGCCGCCTTGTCGGCTTCGTTGACCTTCATGCCGCCGGCCTCGAGATCGGCGAGAAGCTCGGTCTCCATGCGGGCTGCCAGGGCGTAGACGTAGGCCTGGGTCTCCCGCGCCGTCTCTTCGAGGATTTGCTGGACGTCCTCGGGCAGATCGCCGAAGTGCTTGTCGCTGACCAGCACGTAGGCCGGCGTGTAGACGTGGCCGGTGATCGAGAGATAGTCCTGCACTTCCTGGAACTTGGCGCTGTGGATCTGGGCGTAGGGGTTCTCCTGCCCGTCGATCACGCCGGTCTGCAACGCGGTGAAGACCTCGGAGAAGGCCATCGGCGTCGGGTTGGCGCCATAGGACTGGAACATCTTCACCCGCCAGGCACCTTTCGGCGTGCGCAGCTTCAAGCCATCCAGATCGGCCGGCGTGTTGATCGGCCGCTCGTTGTTGGTGATGTGGCGGAAGCCGTTCTCCCACAAGGCCAGGATGCGATAGCCCTTGTCGTTGGCGGCCGGCTGCAGCACCGAGTCCATCAGCGCGTTCTCGACTTTGTTCATGTGCGCCCGGTCCTTGATGATGTAGGGCATCTCGAAGACGCCGAACTCATCGGACACCGAGGACATCACCGACGACGGCAGCGCAAAATCGACCTGCCCGAGCTTCAGCTTCTGCAGCAGCTCGCGGTCCTTGCCGAGCTGGCTCGAGCCAAAGACCTGCACCTCGCCCTTGTCGCCGAGCTTGGCGTTGGCCCGGCGGGCGAACTCCTCCGCCGACTCGGCGAAGAGCGAGCCGGGCGCCCCGACATGACCGAACTTGAGGATGATTTGATCGGCCGCGGCCGGCAAAGCCAGAGCCGTCGCAATGGCGGCTCCGAAAGCAAGTGACATGAGTTTCATTTTTTCCTCCCACGGGTATCGGCCGGTTTTTCTTTGGCCGTAAATTGCTGTCCGAGACGGACGTCAAGCTGCCTTGGTCGTCGCCTCGCTTTGCTCCTGACTACTCAAGAAATCGAGCGCGGCTTGCACCCCGCCCCGACGGTAAGGAACGCCTGCGCGCTCCAGGCCCATCTCGACGCCTGACAGGGTACCGGCCAGCATCAGGTCGTTAAAGTCGCCGAGGTGGCCGATGCGGAAGACCCGCCCGGCCAGCTTGCTGAGCCCGTTGCCGAGCGACATGTCGAAGCTCTCCAGCACCACCTTGCGGAAGGCGTCGGCGTCGTGGCCCTCGGGCATCATCACGGCGGTCAACGAGCCGGAGTAGTGGCGCGGGTTGCGGCAGAGCACCTCGAGGCCCCAGGCCTGCACGGCGCGGCGCGTGGCTTCGCCGTGGCGCTGGTGGCGGGCGAAGACGTTCTCCAGGCCCTCCTCGTGCAGCATGTCGATGGCCTCGGCCAAGCCGTAGAGCAGGTTGGTCGCTGGTGTGTAGGGGAACATGCCTTCGGCGTTCGGCCCCTGCATCTCGTCCCAGGACCAGTAGGCGCGCGGCAGGCCAGCCGTCTTCGAAGCTTCCAGCGCTTTCTCGCTCACCGCGTTGAAGGACAGCCCCGGCGGCAGCATCAAGCCTTTTTGCGAGCCGCCGACGGTGACGTCGACGCCCCAGGCGTCGTGCCGATAGTCGATGGAGGCCAGCGAGGAAATGGTGTCCACCATATAGAGCGCCGGATGGCCGGCCGCGTCGATCGCCTGCCGCACCTCATCGATGCGGGAAGTCGCGCCCGTCGAGGTCTCGTTGTGGACGACGCAGACAGCCTTGATCTCGCCCGCTGTATCCTGGCGCAGCCGCTCTTCGATGGCCTGCGGGTCGGCACCGCCGCGCCAGTCGCCTTCGATGAACTCGGGCACCAGGCCGAGCCGGTCCGCAAGTTTCTTCCAGAGCGTGGCGAAGTGCCCGGTCTCATACATCAAGACCCGGTCGCCAGGCGACAGGGTGTTGATCAGCGCCGCTTCCCAGGCGCCGGTGCCCGAAGCGGGGTAGATGAAGACAGCGCCTTCGGTCTGGAAGACAGTCTTCACGCCATCCAGCACGCGGCGGCCGAGCGCACGGAACTCCGGCCCGCGATGGTCGATGGTCGGGTAATCCATGGCCCGCAGGACGCGGTCGGGAACGTTGGTCGGTCCCGGGATCTGCAAGAAGTGCCGCCCTGGTCTGGCCATCGCCGTTTTGTTCCCTTCTTGTTCGCCGACGCGGCCTTTTGGCGCCTTGCCGGAAGCATGCTTCGATGTAATAATGCATTATGAATGCAATTCGACAGCAACAAGTCAAGCCGTAATTCCATGCCCGAGCGCCCCAACACCCTTCTGGCCGACAAGCTGCGCAGTGCCTGCCGTGGCGAGGTGCTGTTCGACGCCTTCAGCCGCGGCCGCTATGCGACGGACGCCTCGATCTATCAGATCATGCCCCAAGGCGTGCTGGTGCCACGGGATAGCGAAGACGTCGCTGCGGCCCTGGCCATCGCGCGCGACGAGGGCGTGTCGCTGCTGCCGCGCGGCGGCGGCACCTCGCAGTGCGGGCAGACCGTCAACAGCAGCCTGGTGATCGACGGCAGCAAAAACCTCAACCGTATCCTGGAGATCGACTCGCAAGAGGCGCGCTGCCGGGTCGAGCCGGGCATCGTGCTCGACCAGCTCAACAAGGCGCTGAAGCCGCACGGCCTCTGGTTCCCGGTCGATGTCTCGACCTCCTCCCGCGCCACCATCGGCGGTATGACGGGCAACAACTCCTGCGGTGCCCGCTCCCTGCGCTACGGCACCATGCGCGACAACGTGATCGCCATCGAGGGTTTGCTGGCCGACGGCAACGTGATCCGCTTCGGGCCAACGCCGCACGATCTCGCCGGGGTCAACGAGCCTTCGGTAGAACGCGATCTCTTCGCCGACCTCTTGGCGCTCGGCGCCCGCGAGCAGGACGAGATCCGCGCCCGCTTCCCTGACCTGATGCGCCGGGTCGGTGGCTACAACATCGACGCGCTGATCCCGAACGGTCCTGAGAACAACCTGGCGCACCTCCTGGTCGGGTCGGAGGGCGGCCTCGCCTTCTCCACCGAGATCGAGCTCAAACTCTCCCCCCTGCCGCGCAACAAGACGCTCGGCATCTGCCACTTCCCGACCTTCTATGCGGCGATGGATGCCGCCCAGCACATCGTCAAGCTTGGGCCGACCGCAGTCGAGCTTGTCGACCGCACCATGATCGAGTTGTCGCGCGACATCGACATCTTCCGCCCGGTGGTCGAGCGCTTCGTGCGCGGCATCCCCGATGCGCTGCTGCTGGTCGAGTTCGCCGAGGAGGAGCAGGACGAGAACCTGCGCCGCCTCCAGGCGCTCGAGGAGCTGATGGGCGATCTCGGCTTCGCCTGGGACAAGGACCCGGCCCACTGTGGCGGCTTGGTTGAGGCGATCGACCCGGACTTCCAGAAAGCCGTCTGGGAGGTCCGCAAGCAGGGCCTCAACATCATGATGTCCATGCGCAGCGAGGGGAAGCCGATCTCCTTCGTCGAGGACTGCGCCGTGCGCCTGGAGGACCTGGCGGAATACACCGACCGCCTGACCCAGGTCTTCGAGAAGCACGGCACCAAGGGCACCTGGTACGCCCACGCTTCCGTTGGCTGCCTGCACGTGCGCCCGGTCTTGAACCTCAAGCTGGACGGGGACGTGCGCAAGATGCGCGCCATCGCCGAAGAGGCCTTCGAGATGGTGCGCGAGTACAAGGGCTCACACTCCGGCGAGCACGGGGACGGCCTTGTCCGCTCCGAGTTCCATGAAGAGATGTTCGGGGCACGCCTGGTCCGCGACTTCGAGGAGGTCAAGGACCGCTTCGACCCGCAAGGGCTTCTGAACCCCGGCCGCATCGTGCGCCCGCCCAAGATGGATAGCCGCGAGCTGTTCCGCTATGCGCCCGGCTACGGCGTCGGCGAGATGCGCACGGCGCTCGACTGGTCCGGCTTCTACGGCGCCGGCGGCGGTTTCCAGGGCGCCGTGGAGATGTGCAACAACAACGGCGCCTGCCGCAAAATGGATGCAGGCGTCATGTGTCCCTCCTACCGGGTGACCCGCAACGAGCGTGACCTGACCCGCGGCCGCGCCAACACCCTGCGTCTCGCCATCTCCGGGCAGCTCGGCCCCCGCGCCTTCGCCTCCGACGAGATGATGGAGACCATGAAGCTCTGCGTCTCCTGCAAGGCCTGCAAGCGCGAGTGCCCGACTGGCGTGGACATGGCCAAGATGAAGATCGAGGTGCTGTCCGCCCGGGCCAAAGAGAAGGGCCTCAGCCTGCACGACAAGCTGGTCGCCCACTTGCCGCGCTATGCGCCCTACGCGTCACGCATCGCCTGGCTGGTCAATCTGCGCGACCGCATTCCCGGCTTGGCGGCCTTGAGTGAAAAACTTGCCGGCTTCAGCGCAAAACGGCCCATGCCGCGCTGGAGCAGCAAGCCCTTCCGCAAGACCGAAACGGCCTTCGGACCGGCCGACGGCCCCGAAGTCGTGCTGCTGGCCGACAGCTTCAACACCTACTTCGAGCCAGAGAACCTGGAGGCGGCACTGAGCGTCCTGGTCGCCGGCGGCTACCGCGTGCATCTTGCCGAGGCCAAGGACGGCGGCCGCCCACTGTGCTGTGGCCGCACCTATCTCTCGGCTGGTCTGGTCGAGGCGGCGCGCGCCGAGGCCAAACGCATGCTGGAGGCGCTGCTGCCCTTCGCCACGCGCGGCGTGCCGGTGGTCGGCCTGGAGCCGAGCTGCCTCTTCGGGCTGCGTGACGAGTTCCTCTCCATGCTGCCCGGCGAAGACAGCGCGCTGCTCAGCCGCCACGCCAAGCTGTTCGAAGAGTTCCTCGCCGAGGAAGCGGAAGCTGGCCGGCTCAACCTGCCGCTCGCCTCCAAAGGGCCGCGCAAGGCGCTGCTCCACGGCCACTGCCATCAGAAGGCCTTCGCCGCCATGGGGGCCGTCGAGAAGGTGCTGGCCCTGGTCCCAGAACTCGAAACCGACACGGTGCAGTCGAGCTGTTGCGGCATGGCCGGCGCCTTCGGCTATGGTAAGGACACCTATGATACTTCGATGGCCATGGCCGAGCTTTCCCTGCTGCCCAAGGTACGGCAGGCGGAGGACACGACGGTCGTGATCGCCGACGGCACCTCTTGCCGGCACCAGATCGCCGACGGCAGCGGGCGCGGCGCCAAGCATGTGGCGCGCGTCCTGGCGGATGCCCTTTCCTGAGGACGCGAGCATGAGCGACAGTTTCACGAGCATGGAGCAGAGCGGTAGCGAAGATGCGGTCGCGCCCATTCGGCGGCGCAGCCTGCACGACGAGCTGACCGACCGCTTGCGCCACCTGATCGTCGAGGGCGACCTGGCGCCCGGCGCCAAGGTGCCGGAAAAGCAGCTCTGCGAGCGCTTCGGCGTTTCCCGCACGCCGCTGCGCGAAGCCCTGAAGGTGCTGGCCTCCGAGGGACTGGTGCAGCTTCGCCCCAACCGGGGGGCCGTGGTCTCGCAGATCACCCTGGCCGATCTGGAAGAGACCTTCCCGGTGATGGGCGCCTTGGAAGCGCTCTCCGGAGAGCTCGCCTGCGCCTGCATCAGCGACCGGGAGATTGCCGCCGTTCGCGAGGCGCATGAAGCCATGGTGGAGCACTATGAGCGTGGTGAGCTGGCTCCCTACTTCCGGCGCAATCAGGAAATCCACGAGCGCATCCTGCAAGCCGCCGGCAACCCGACCCTCACCAGCCTGCACCGCGGCCTGACCGGGCGCGTGCGACGGGCCCGCTACATGGCCAACATGTCGGCCGCGCGCTGGGCCCGGGCGGTGGCCGAGCACGAGGAGATCATGGCGGCGCTGGAAGCGCGCGACGGCCCGCGCCTCTCCCGCATTCTGAAGGACCATCTGGCCAACAAGTTCGAAACGGTGCGGGCCGCCCTGCTCGGCAGCGACTGAGGTCTCAATCGCGCCACCCAAAGAGGCCCGTCGGACAAGAGATGTTCGACTTTTGTTTTCCTCTGATCTAAGCTCGTGCTCTCAAGAGGGAGGCGAGCGTTTGGTGACCCCAGCTTCGGCACAAACAGAGAACGAAACGCTCGGCGCGGCCCTGATCACCCGCGGCGTGTGCCGCTACTTCGATACCCTGAACTACGCCTGTCTCACCGAGTTCACCCTGCGCAACGGGCGCCGGGCCGACGTCTTGGCGCTGGGCCCGGACGGCGAACTGGTCATCGTCGAGGTGAAATCCTCTCTCGCGGACTACCGCGCCGACGGCAAGTGGCCTGAGTACCTCGATTTCTGTCAGCGTTTCTTCTTCGCCGTCGCACCGGACTTTCCGCTGGCGGTGCTGCCGCCGGAAACCGGTCTCTTGGTCGCCGACGGCTATGGCGCGGCCGAGCGGCGGCCGAGCCCCACGGCATCCCTGGCGCCGGCCAGGCGCAAGGCGGTCACCCTCAAGTTCGCGCGACTGGCCGCCCAGCGGCTTCACAGCCTGACCGACCCGCTTTAGGCTCCGGCCACCCGCCTCGAATCTCCTCCGAAACAAAGGTCTGTTGTCGCCTTGGAGCTGATCGTCACGCTGACGCTGCCCTTCTTCGCCGTGGTCGGGCTCGGCTACCTGGCCGGCCGGCGCAAGCTCATCCCCGAGGCGGGCGTCGGGCACCTCAACGTCTTCGTCTTCTACTTCGCCATGCCGGCCCTGGTCATCGGCGCACTGGCGCGGCAACCGCTCTCGGTCCTGCTCAACAAGGACTTCCTGGTCGCCTGGCTGGTCGCCGGGCTCTCCGTCTTCCTGGTCGGCGCGCTGCTCGCCCGCTTTCTCTTCGCCGGACGGCTGGGCGACATGGCCATCTTCGGACAAGCCTGCTCGGTCGGGAACCTCGGCTTTCTTGCCCTGCCGCTGATGCTGGCAGCCTTCGGGGAAGCAGCAGCCGGCCCGCTGGCGGCGGCCCTGGTCGTCGACCTCGTCGTCTTGCTGCCGCTCTCGGTCGCGCTTCTGGAAGCCGCCCGGGGCTCGGGGCGCCTTCTCTCCGTGGTGCGGCAAGCCTTCATCGGGGCCGTCGCCAATCCCTTCCTGATCTCAATCGCCATTGGCCTGCTGCTCTCGGCGACCCAGATCGGCCTGCCCGGCCCGCTCGGCACCTTCGCCGACTTCCTTGGCGGCGCGGCCGGACCGGCGGCGCTCTTTTCCCTGGGCTTGAGCTTGGCCGGGCGCAGAGTCGAAGGCGCCTTGGGCGGCATCGCCGCCATGACCCTGGTGAAGCTCTTTCTGCATCCCTTAGCGGCCTGGCTGGCCCTCACCGCCTTCGGCCTGCCGCCGGTCACGGTGGCGCTGGGCACGGTGGTCGCCGCCATGCCGGTGGCCGGCAACGTTTTCGTCATCGCCCAGCAGTACGGGGTGGCGCCGCGCCGCACCTCGGCGGCCGTCCTGATCTCGACCATCGTTGCGGTGGTCACCGTGGCCCTGGCCCTGACCTGGGCGCAGGAGCGAATCATCGCGGCCGGCTAGAGCGCGTTCCCTTTCCAGGGAACGAAGGCGGGCACCCGGCGCCTATAGGTCTCGTAGGCAGCGCCGTACAGGGAGATCAGCTTGCGCTCCTCGAAGTAGGTGCCGATCAGCGTATAGAGCGAGCCCCAGACAGCCGTGGCCAGACTCAGGGGATCCTGCACCAGACCCCAGAGGCAGAGGAAGAGCGCCGAGTAGAGCGGGTGGCGGACGTAGCGATGCAGCCCCGTGGTCGCTAAAGGCTCATCCTTACCCTCACCCTCTCCACGCAACTGCTTGGTGCCGGCGAAAAGCCCGAGATCATAGCTGCCGAGCCCCCGGAGACCGACCAGCAAGCCGAGCGCCAGGCCGCACCACTGCAGCCAAGCCAGCCATTCCGGGCGGGAAAAGCCGGGCTGAGCGCCCAGCACCCAATGGCCGATGAGGAGAATGGCGAAGAGATGGATCGCGGCGATGCCGTTATAAGCCAGCCGTTCCGCGGCTCCGAAAACCCGACGGAGCAAGGCGGCTCCGCCGCCACGCGCCAGGACGCTATGGGCCAACCCGAAGGACGCCCACGCCAAACCATAAATGAGGTGATCGAGCCAAAACGCATCCACCGCCACGCTATCCTCCTCGACGAGCGCCGGGAGAATAGCGTCAAGCGGTCAGCGGACGCAGCCGCTTACTTGTAGCGAACGAAGAGGTTAAGCAGCCGCCCGAAGGGACCCGTGAAGCGGATCGGGGCGTCCGTGACCACCAGGCAGAGGCAGTCTTCGCCGCCGAAGGCCACCGGTTTATGGTCGATCTCCTCATCGGCCACCTGAAGATCGCCGCGCGCATACTCGCCGGTGCAATCGCCGTAGGCCCCCTTGAGCAGCAAGGTCAGTTCGAGACCCTGATGGCTGTGCTGGATGACCGGTCGGCCGGAGTCGATGTGCATCAGCCGCGTACGGCAGATCGCGCCGTCGCTGACCGGCAGCTCGGCTTCCCGAACGCCCTTCATGATGCCCTTCCAGCGCAAAGCTTCGATATCCGGGCCGACGTAGCGCCGCAGCACCTCGGGAAGGTCCAAGCCGTCCCGCACAGGCTCCGCCGCGATAGGCGCGCTGGGCACATCACCCTCCGCCTCGATGGCTCTCAGAGCCCGGTCGAGCGCCCCGTCGTTCAGGGTCGCCGGCTCGAGCGTTTCGATCAGGGCACCGGCCACGGCCTTGTGGTGATGCACGATGCTACTGGCTTCGGGGCAGAGCGCCGCGTGGGCGGCGACGGCCAGGCTTGCCGACTCGGGCAAGGCGCCGATCGCGCGCCCGAACAGCAACTCCTCCGACCCAACGTAGCCCGTGGGTGCGCCAGGTTTGCCCCCTCGTTGTGTCGACAACATACCTAGATCAACTCCTCATCTAGCTCTTTACGTAGACGTACCAGCGCCAACCTCAAGCGCGACTTGATGGTCCCGAGCGGGAGCGTCGTCTCTTCCGCGATCGTGCTGTGCGCCTTGAACTCGAAGTACGCCTTTCTCACAACATCCAACTGTTCCGGCGGCAGCTTCTTGATTGCTGCCTGCACCATGTCCTCTTCTTCGGCCCGGGCCAGGATGGCTTCTGCCGATTCCGGCCCGTCCGGCGCGAACGCCGGGTCATCCATATCCGGCTGCGGGCGCGACGACTTCCTCAGCGCATCGATGCGCTTGTTGCGCGCGACCGTGAACACCCAGGTGCTCACGCTGGCCTGCGACGCATCGAACGTCTCCGCCCGCCGCCAAACGGTGAGCATCGCCTCCTGCGACAGCTCTTCCGCCTGGCCGTGATCCTCGCCTTGCCGCAGGAAATAGGCTTTCAGCCGCGGCGCGAAGAAATCGAACAGTTCGGCGAAGGCCGCTGTATCTCTTTTGTCTGCGACCGCCGCCATAGCCTGTTCCAGGCGCTGCCGGATATCGCTCTTCTCATCGCTTATCGACACCCGACTTCCAGTACGACCCGAAACTGGCCTCGGCAAGGCATTTGCCTGCCGTGTCGGCTCGGCGCCACTCTGCACTGCAGCGGTCGCTTGTCCAATCATACAGCCCAGTACGCAGGCTGGCGGCGGCTGGATCACTGTCGGCCGGGGATAGTCAGGCGAGTCCAGGCCCCTCCTAAACAAGTCGCCGGCCTGCCATGGTCGCGGCAAATTTCCGTTTAGCCTTTGTTGCGTCGAACTGGCGTTTCGCGCCATAAGTCCCTTTGCGATTCTCCCACTGTCCTTTGCATGGTGAAGCGATGCGTGTCTTCTTTGCGCTCTTTGCTCTGAGTCTGGCGTTAACCCTGTTCGGCCGCGAGCCGCTCGCGCAGGTGATCGAGCGGATCGGCGATTTTCGTGACTGGAGCGCCTTTACTGCCAAGGAAGGCGATGAGCCCGTCTGCTTCATGTCGGCGCAGCCAACCAAGGACGAAGGCAACTACACCCGGCGCGGCGAGATTTTCGCGCTGGTTTCCCACCGGCCCGCCGAGAATCGCCGGGGCGAGGTCTCTTTCGTCGCCGGCTATACCTTTAAGCCGGACAGCGTGGTCGAAGTCTCGGTCGACGGCGCCTCCGCCTTCACCCTTTACACCAAGGATGACGGCGCTTGGGCGCGAGACAGCGACACCGACGACAAGCTGATCGACGAGATGATCAAGGGCGGCCGTATGGTCGTGCGCGGCGTCTCCTCACGCGGCACGGAAACCACAGACACCTACTCTCTGTCGGGCTTTACCGCGGCCTATCGCGCCATCAACGACGCTTGCGGCTACTAAGGCCTGCGGAGACGAAGGGAGCCGCCGCTATGGACAGCGCCGCCGGGGCCCTCCCGGCCATCGACCCGCAGCGCAGCTCTGAGGCAACCGCGCCTAAGGACTTGGTCGGACTGTCGCGCGAGGCCCTCAAGGCCGAGATCGCGGCGCTTGGCGAGCCAGGCTTCCGCGCCGAGCAGCTTTGGCATTGGATCTATCACCGCGGGGCCTGCGACTTCGCGGAGATGACCAGCCTGTCCAAGGCCTTTCGTGCCAAGTTGGCCGAGCGCTATCACGTCGCGCGGCCGGAGATCGCCACCCATCAGCTCTCCAGCGACGGCACGCACAAATGGCTGTTGCGCCTGCCCGACGGCAACGAGGTGGAGACGGTCTTCATTCCCGAGGAAGACCGCGGCACCCTCTGCGTTTCCAGTCAGGTCGGCTGTACCCTGACCTGCCGCTTCTGCCACACGGGCACCCAGCGCCTGGTGCGCAACCTGACGCCAGGGGAGATCCTCGGGCAGCTCATGATCGCCCGCGATGCCTTGGACGAGTGGCCCTCGCCGAAGGACGGCCGGCGCCTGACCAACATCGTCATGATGGGCATGGGCGAGCCGCTCTATAACTTCGATAACGTGGCGCAGGCCCTGACGATCGTGATGGACTCGGCCGGCATCACGCTTGGCCGCCGTAAGATCACGCTCTCGACCGCCGGCGTGGTGCCGATGATGGCGCGCTGCGGCGAAGAGCTCGGCGTCAATCTGGCGGTTTCGCTGCACGCCGTGACCGACGAGCTGCGCGACCGGATCGTGCCGCTCAACAAAAAGTATCCTCTGGCCGAGCTGCTCGCCGCCTGCCGCAGCTACCCGGGCGCCCACAATGCCCGGCGCATCACCTTCGAGTATGTCATGCTGAAGGATGTCAACGACTCCCAGGCCGAGGCGCGGGAGCTGGCACGGCTGCTCAAGGGCATTCCGGCGAAGATCAATCTCATCCCCTTCAATCCCTGGCCGGGCAGCGAATACGAGTGCAGCGACTGGGACACCATCGAGCGCTTTTCCGACAGCCTCTTCGCCGCGGGCCTGTCTGCCCCGGTACGCCGGCCGCGCGGGCGCGACATCATGGCAGCCTGCGGCCAATTGAAGTCGGCGAGCGAGAAGCTCAAGAAATCCCTGCGCGACCCCCAACCGGCCGTGCGCGCCGACGCTTGACCCCCGAGCTTCTCTCGGGCGTGCTTTGCTGAGCGTCCCCTGCCAATAGGCGTACAAACGGTGCGACCGCTTCTCTACTTCCTCATCTTTTCGTTGCCGCTGGTTCTTTTGCTGAACCTGGCCGCCGCCCAGCGGCCAGCCCAGCCGCTCGATGTCCTGCTCGATGCTTGGGACCCGCTGATCGACATCTATGAGGAGGAGTTGGAGGGACCGGTCGAAGAGGTCCGGATGGAGGAGATCCGCATCCGGATCGAAGAGCTGCGCGCCGCGGCCCGTGCCGAGGTGCCGGCGCAGACCGACGAGGTCGGCATAGCAAGGGAGCGGCTTCGCGATCTTGGGCCGCCACCGGAAGAAGGCGCAGAGCCCGAAGCCGACGTGATTGCCCAAGAGCGCGTGCAAAGAAACGCCGAGACCGCGGAGGCCGTGGCCACCCTCCGGCGCCTGGAGCTGGTGGTTGCCGAGACCTCACGTCTTTTGGACTTTATCAGCGACCGTCGCCGCGACCGCTTCCTCGACGAGGTCTTCAAGCGCGAGAGTTCGCCGCTGACCCCTGACATCTGGCAAGAGGGCCTTCCGGAAGCGAAGCGCATCGCGCTGACGGCCGCGGACGGCTTTGTCGACTGGCTGCGGAGATTCGTGGAAACCGGCCTCAGCCGGGCGCTCTGGTTCATCCTTGCCGGTCTTGGCCTGGCGTTCGTTCTCGGCTGGCCGCTCAGGCGCTGGCTACTGCGCCAGCCCATCGCATCGACGGCGCTGGAAAACCCGAGCTACATCAACAGAATAGCCCGCGCCGCCTGGGTCGGCAGCGTGCGCGCGCTGCTCCCCATCCTCGCCCTGCTCGTCGTCTATGGGGTGTTGGACCGCCTGCAGCTCCTGGAAGGCGACTTCGGCCGCTTGGGGCTCGCCGCTCTCTGGGGTGGGATCATCATCGTCTTGGTCACGGCCCTGTCCCGCACCGTGCTCTCGCCGCGGTTCCGCAACTGGCGGCTGCTGCCGGTCAACGACCAGCAGGCCAGCCGCTTGCGTCGGCTGTTCAACGCCATCGCGGTCGTTCTAGCGCTCGATCACGTTTTCCAGACGCTGCTCTTTACGATGAACGCCTCGATCGAGCTGTTCTCGCTCTACGGCTTCATCGTTGCCATTCTCTACTCGGTTCTTCTGTTCCGTCTGGCGTCGGCCAAGCTCTGGGCCCGCGATGATGCCGAAGAGCAGCAGCTTGCCGGTAGCGTACGGGA
Organism: Rhodospirillales bacterium; assembly: GCA_965247175.1. Classification (GTDB taxonomy): domain Bacteria; phylum Pseudomonadota; class Alphaproteobacteria; order Kiloniellales; family DSM-21159; genus JANQMX01. Next base: position 3,894,529 of record OZ252006.1, on the reverse strand, counting down.
CGTTGAATCGGACGAGGAGCGAAAGGGCACTGGCTATGGCTGGTTCCCCCTGGCCATCGCTGCGCTTGCCTTGGCCATCCCCATCGCCGGCGCCCTCGGCTATGTCCCGCTGGCGCGCTTCGTCGCCCGGCAGGTCGTCATCACCGGCGGCATTCTGCTGCTGGCCTGGATGCTGCGGCAGCTGCTGCAGGAGATCATGGCCTATGCGCTGTCGTCGGAAAGCGGTGTCGGCAAAACGCTGCGTCGCTCGCTGGCCTTGAGCGATCGTGCATGCGACCTGATCGACTTCTGGCTTGGGCTTTTGCTCGATGCGGCCCTGCTGTTCATCACCGTACCGGTCGTCATGCTGCGCTGGGGCGTCAGCTCGGCGGAGATGAGCGACTGGCTGGAACTCGCCTTCTTCGGCTTCCGTATTGGCGATGTGACGATCTCTTTCTCGAACGTCCTGATCGCCATCTTTCTCTTTCTGCTCTTCCTGTCGTTCGCGCGCCTGCTGCAGCGCTTTCTCGGCGAGCGCCTCCTGCCGCGCACCGGCATGGACAAGGGCATCCAGGACTCCCTGCGCATCGGTGTCGGCTATGTCGGCTTCGTCATTGCCGCGGCGGTCGGCATCTCGCAGCTCGGCCTCGACCTCTCCAACCTCGCCATCGTCGCCGGCGCCCTTTCCGTCGGTATCGGTTTCGGGTTGCAGTCGGTGGTCAACAACTTCGTCTCCGGCCTGATCCTGCTGGTCGAGCGCCCGATCAAGGTTGGCGACTGGGTGGTGGTCGGCACCGAGCAGGGCTACGTCAAACGCATCAAGGTCCGCGCCACCGAGATCGAGACTTTCGAGCGCGCCTCGGTGATCATCCCCAACTCGGACCTCATCTCCGGCACCGTGAAGAACTGGTTTCACGGCAACCGGGTGGGCCGCGGAGAGATTCGAATTGGCGTGAGCTACGGCAGCGATGCCGAACAAGTGCGCAGGGTGCTGCTCGATATCGCCGAGAAGGAGTCGATGGTATCGCGCTATCCCTCACCAGTGGTCGACTTCCTGGATTTCGGCGACAGCGCGCTGCTGTTCCGCCTGCGCTTCTTCCTCAATGACATGGACTACGTGCTCTCGACCAGCAGCCGCATGCGCTTCGAGATCCTCGAGCGCTTCCGCCAGGAGGGCATCGAGATTCCCTTCCCGCAGCGGGATCTGCACGTACGCTCTGGCCTCATCGCCCCATCGGCCGAGGAGCGCTACTCGCCCTCGGATAAGGAGATGGGCGACCACCCACCCGAACGGCGCGCCGGAAACCCGGCAGAAGACTTCGGCGGCGAGCAGAGCTGACATTCCCTTGCCGCGCGGCGCTTTGGCGAGCACCGCCTTGTCGCTTGGCCGACGGCGAATATACTGCGCCGATTTTGCGCGGGGTCGGTGTCCCGCGCACGCGCAGTGACAAGCATACCGAAGGGCTCCATGACCGACGTCAAGAAAGTGGTGCTCGCCTATTCCGGCGGGCTCGACACCTCCGTCATCCTGAAATGGCTGCAGGAAACCTATCGCTGCGAGGTGGTGACCTTCACCGCCGACCTCGGCCAGGGTGAGGAGCTGGAGCCCGCGCGCCGCAAGGCCGAGCTCTTGGGCATTCGACCGGAGAACATCTTCATCGAGGACCTGCGCGAGACCTTCGTGAAGGACTTCGTCTTTCCCATGTTCCGCGCCAACGCACTCTATGAGGGCTGCTACCTGCTCGGCACCTCCATTGCCCGGCCGCTGATCGCCCAGCGCCAGATCGAAATCGCACGGCAGACCGGGGCCGACGCGGTGGCGCATGGAGCCACGGGCAAGGGCAACGACCAGGTCCGCTTCGAGCTGAGCTACTATGCGCTTGAGCCGGACATCAAGGTGATCGCCCCCTGGCGCGAGTGGGACCTGACCTCCCGCACGCGGCTGATCGACTTCGCCGAGAAGCACCAGATCCCCATCGCCAAGGACAAGCGCGGCGAGGCGCCCTTCTCGGTCGACTCCAACCTGCTGCATATCTCCGCCGAAGGGAAAGTGCTGGAGGACCCTTGGGTCGAGGCCGACGAGCACGTCTACTCCCGCAGCGTTTCGCCCGAAGACGCGCCGGATCAGCCGACCTTCGTCGAGATTTCGTTCGAGCAAGGCGACGCAGTCGCCATCGACGGCGTGCGCATGTCTCCGGCGGAGCTCCTGACCAAGCTGAACGAACTCGGCGGCGCCAACGGCATTGGCCGCCTCGACCTGGTCGAGGGCCGCTTCGTCGGCATGAAGAGTCGAGGCATCTACGAAACGCCGGGCGGCACCATCCTCTATCATGCGCATCGGGCGATGGAATCGATCACTTTGGATCGCGGCGCCATGCACCTGAAGGACGAACTGATGCCGCGCTACGCCGAGCTGATCTACAACGGCTTCTGGTTCAGCCCGGAGCGCGAGATGCTGCAGGCCGCCATCGACAAGAGCCAGGAGAAGGTGATCGGCGACGTCCGCCTCAAGCTCTATAAGGGCAACGTCATGGTCTGCGGCCGACGCTCACCCGACAGCCTCTACAGCATGGAGCATGTGACCTTCGAGGAGGACGCGGTCTACGACCAGCGTGACGCCGAGGGCTTCATCCGCCTGAACGCCCTACGCCTCAGGCTGCTCCAGCGTCAGAGCCGGATCTAACACCACGCTGCGACGAGTTCCGCTCATCGCAGCCTGGACTAAAGCCTAGCTGAAGCGCTTCTGCGCCGCGCCCAGGATCGGGCCGACGCCGTCCTGCTGCACGATCACCGCAACGCCGCCGCGCCCGCGGTCGCGGGCGGCTTCGAGATCGATCTGGAGCTCCAGCGGCTCGCCCATCCAGGCGGCGAGGCGCGTCCACTCCCGCACCACCCCGTGATAGGCAATGCGCCGGCCGGCATTCTCGCCGCGGCTGATGTCGGTCTCGTGCTTGCTATCGAAGGCGACGTACCAGACGGTGGCAGAGGGGTTGTTGCCCCCGTCCAGCGCACCGACGGTCACCTCGCCGCCCTCACCGATGCGCACGGGCACGCGGGGCGCGCCGTCCATCATGGTGTCTTCAATGCGCCGCTGGACCGCGCCGCGCCGCGAGCCGACGACGCTGTGCTGTCCGTCGATCAACATCTGCGGCGTGAAGACCGTGCGCTCGCCGCGATAGCGGGCGTAAGCGCGCTGCCGCTCGCTCATCTGCGGGCTGGAGAAAGGATCTTCCCAACCGATGTAGTTCCAATAGTCGACATGGCAGGAGAGCGCGATCACGTCCTCCCGCTCGGCCAATTCCCCGAGCAGGGCATCGGCTGGCGGACAGGAGCTGCAGCCCTGGCTGGTGAAGAGCTCGACCACCACGGGCGCCATGTCACCGGCCCGAGTGGTCGGGACGCCGAGCGCCGCGATCGCGGAGGCCGACAGGAAGAGTCTGCGGGTTAGCTTCATGGTGACTAGAGTAACCTCTCCAGGCGACGCGATGAATTCAATTCAGGGTGAAAAAAACCAAGCCTTCGTTAGGCGAATTTCACATTGCGGTGAGCCAAGCGCCCGGCTAGGTGATCGGGAGGCTACGCTACACAACGCCAAGCACGAGGCCATGATCTATTTGCTGCGCCATGGAGAAACCGTGTGGAACCGGGCCGGCCGGTTCCAAGGTCACGGCGATGCGCCGCTGACGGCCGCCGGCGTGGCGCAGGCCAAGGCGATGGGCCAGCGCCTGGCGCAGGAACACCTCACCGGGGCACGGCTGATCTCGAGCCCACTCTACCGGGCCTGGCAAAGCGCCGTACTGGTGGCCGAAGCCCTGTCGCTGGACCCTCATAGCATCGAGTTCGAACCGCGCCTGATGGAGGTGGGCTTCGGTGAGTGGGAGGGCTTGACCCGCGAGGAGATCAAGGCACGCGCCCACGACGAATGGCGGGCGCGCAAGGCCGATGTCTGGAACCATGTGCCCCCAGGGGGAGAGAGCCTGGTTGCGCTGGAGGCCCGCGCCGAGGACTGGCTGAACGCCCACCGCGACGGCGCGCCTCTGATCGCGGTCAGCCACGGCTTGACGAGTCGCGTGCTGCGCGGTCTCTATCTCGGTGTCAGGGGGCCGGACGTTCTGGGCTACTCGGTGCGGCAAACGGAGCTTTATCGCCTGGCGGACGGTGTGGTGGAGACGCTGAGCACCGAGCTGGCCGAAGCCGAGACGCCGGGCGCCGAGCCATACGGCACGGCTTCAACGACAGGGGTCGCCTCACCGGCTTCCGGCAGCTAGTGTGCAGGGCGTCGACAGCTTTGATGACGAAGAGGAAACGGGTCGGAATGCGGAAAGACAGAGAGCTTCTCACGCAGCTTGGGCGCCGCTGCGCCTTGTTGGTACCGGCCCTCGCCCTCCTGGCCTCGGCCTGCGCCAGCTATCCCGATGTCGCGGAGCTGGATGAACTCAAGCAGCGCGAGATGGGCAAACCCTTCTTCGAGGAGCTTCTGGCGCTGCAGTACGAGCAACTCGCCATCACCGAGGCGGACTACCGCGGCAATACGGATGCGGCCCGCTTCTATGCCGACAAGGGCAACCTCGCGGCGCAGGGTCAGGCCGTGGCGCCGGAGAGCCCGACCTCTGCCCCGGACGTGCAGGAAGCCCATCTTCAGCTGATCGGCTTCCTCGACGAAGAGATGGCGTTCATCGCCCCGGCCATGCTGGCCCGGGCGCAAACGAGCTACGACTGCTGGGTCGAAGAAAGCCGGCAGGGCGATTCTGAAGACAATCTCGCCCAATGCCGCGAAGAGTTCTCCCAAGCCGTGGCGGCGTTGGCCGCGCAGCAGCCCCCGCCGCCGCTTTCCGAGCTGACGCCGGACTTCACGCTGTTCTTCGCCACCTCCAGCATGCGTCTGACCGATGAGGACCAGGCGATCGTGCGCGAGGTTGCCGGCGCGGTGCAGACCGGCGACGTGCGCGGCGTGCGGATCGCCGGATACAGCGACCGGACCGGCAACCCGCAGAGCAACCTGCGGCTTTCGGAGCAACGGGCCCGCAGCGTCTTCGACGCGCTGAGCGAGGCCGGCGTGCCGCGGGAGATCATGAGCACCGCGGCCTTCGGTGAGCTGAACCCGCTGGTCCCGACCGCAGACGGCGTCGCCGAAGCCCGCAACCGCCGGGTCGAGATCTACCTGGAGCGTTAGCGCCTGTTTCTATGGCGCGCCGTCACCTTCGAAGTTCGGTGTCTCCTTACGGAGGCGCACCGTTCTGTTCCGTCCCACTCCCCCACCCGGCCACCCACGGAATTGTGGACAGTGGGGTGGCCGGGTGGGGGAGTGGGACGGAACAGTGCAGCGCCGAAGGCGCCTAAGAAAAACTTAAATCCCGGCTGCCACGTCTCGCGGCCCGGAACTGCACGCAGTTCCGGGCTCGCCTAGCAGTCTGTGGGGCTAAGCTGCTTCTTTGTTCAGATTACGCAGCACGTAATGGAGGATGCCGCCGTTGCGGTAGTACTCCAGCTCGTCGGCCGTATCGATGCGGCAGAGCAGCTGGATCTCCTCCACGCTGCCGTCCGTCCGCGTGATGCGGCAGGTCAGGTCCATACGCGGCTTGAGGCCGGCCTCGACGCCGAGGATGTCGAGCGTCTCCTCGCCGGTCAGACCAAGGCTCTGGCGGCTCGCCCCGTCCTTGAACTGCAGCGGCAGCACGCCCATGCCCACCAGGTTGGAGCGATGGATGCGCTCGAAGGACTCGGCGATCACCGCCTTGACGCCCAAGAGCCGCGTACCCTTGGCGGCCCAGTCGCGCGAGGAGCCGGTGCCGTACTCCTTGCCGCCGATCACCACCAGCGGCCGGCCCTCGGCCTGATGCTTCATGGCGGCGTCGTAGATCGGCACGACGTCGTACTCGTACTTGGTGAAGCCGCCCTCGACGCCCGGGACCATCTCGTTGCGGATGCGGATGTTGGCGAAGGTGCCGCGCATCATCACCTCGTGATTGCCGCGGCGGGCGCCGTAGGAGTTGAAGTCGATCGGCCGGATCTGATGGCCGGTGAGATACTCGCCGCCGGGGCTGTCGTGCTTGATGTTGCCGGCCGGCGAGATGTGGTCCGTGGTCACGGAGTCGCCGAGCACGGCCAGGATGTGTGCGCCCTCGATGTCGTGCAGCGCGCCCGGCTCGGCCTCGATCTCCTCGAAGAAGGGCGGGAAGCGCACATAGGTGCTGCCCGGATCCCACTCGTAGGTGATGCCGCCTTCAGGCGAGATCTCGCGCCACTGCTCCGGCCCCTCGAAGACGTTGTCGTAGCGGGACTTGAACATCTCCGGTGTCAGCACGGCTTCGATCACCGCCTGAATCTCTTGGTTGGTCGGCCAGATGTCCTTGAGGAAGACGGGCTGACCGTCAGAGCCTTCTCCGAGCGGCTCCTTCAGGAGATCGATGCGGGTGTTGCCGGCCAGGGCGTAGGCCACCACCAAGGGCGGCGAGGCCAGGTAGTTCAGGCGGGTCTGCGGATTGACCCGGCCCTCGAAGTTGCGGTTGCCGGAGAGCACGGCGGCGACATGCAGATCGCCGGCCTCGACGGCCCCGGAAATCGGCTCGGGCAGCGGGCCGGAGTTGCCGATGCAGGTGGTGCAGCCGTAGCCGACCAGGTCGAAGCCGAGCTTGTCCAGCGACTCCTGCAGACCGGCAGCCTCCAGGTAGTCCGTGACGACCTGGGAGCCCGGGGCCAGCGAGGTCTTGACCCAGGGTCGGACGCTCAGGCCCTTCTCCAGCGCCTTCTTGGCCACCAGGCCGGCGCCGATCAGCACGCTGGGATTGGAGGTGTTGGTGCAGGAGGTGATGGCGGCGATCACGACATCGCCGTGGCTGAGGCTGTAGTCGGCGCCCGCGACCTGCACGCTCGCCTCCATGTCCTCTACGCCGCCGTTCTCCATCGCCTCGGTCGAATTGGCTGCCATGCCTGAGAGCGGCACCCGGTCCTGCGGCCGCTTGGGTCCGGCGAGCGACGGCTCGACCGTGCCCATGTCGAGCTCCAGGCTGTCGGTGAACAGCGGGTCCGGGCTGTCGTCCTCCCGCCACATGCCCTGGGCCTTGGCATAGGCCTCGACGAGAGCCACCCGGTCCGGGTCGCGCCCGGTGAAGGCGAGGTAGTGCAGGGTTTCCTTGTCGATCGGGAAGAAGCCGCAGGTGGCGCCATACTCCGGCGCCATGTTCGAGATCGTCGCCCGGTCGGCCAGGGTCATGGTCGAGAGGCCGGGGCCATAGAACTCGACGAACTTTCCGACCACGCCCTTCTGGCGCAGCATTTGGGTGACGGTCAGCACCAGGTCGGTCGCCGTCGCGCCCTCCTTGAGCCGGCCGTTCAGCTTGAAGCCGATGACCTCGGGAATCAGCATAGAGACGGGCTGGCCGAGCATGGCCGCCTCGGCCTCGATGCCGCCGACGCCCCAGCCAAGCACGGCCAGGCCGTTGACCATGGTGGTGTGGCTATCGGTGCCCACAAGCGTGTCGGGATAGGCGACGGTGCGCCCCTCCTCCTCAGCCGTCCAGACGGTCTGCGCGAGATACTCCAGATTGACCTGGTGGCAGATACCGGTGCCCGGCGGCACCACACGGAAGTTGTCGAAGGCGGTCTGTCCCCAGCGCAGGAAGGCATAGCGCTCCCGGTTGCGCTCGAACTCCAGCTCGACGTTCTTCTCGAAGGAGTCCTTGCCGCCGAAGTAGTCGACCATCACCGAGTGATCGATCACCAGGTCGACCGGTGAAAGCGGATTGATCTTCTTAGGGTCGCCGCCCAGTTCCCGCATGGCCTCGCGCATGGAGGCGAGATCGACCACCGCCGGGACGCCGGTGAAGTCCTGCATCAGGACCCGCGCCGGGCGATAGGCGATCTCCTTGTCGCTGCGCCGTTCCTTCTGCCAGTCCGCCATGGCCTGGATATCGTCGACCGTGACGCTGCGCCCGTCCTCGTAGCGCAGCAGGTTCTCCAGCAGCACCTTCAGCGAGTACGGCAGGCGTGTGACGTCGCCGATCTGGCCAGCCGCCGCCTCCAGGCTGAAGTAGTCGTAGTCCTTGCCGTTGATCGACAGGGTGCGGCGGGTCTTAAGGCTGTCTTGTCCTAGAGTCATCGTGTCTTCTCCATGCTTGACCTGTCGGCACGCCGAATTTGGAGAAGGCGATGACGCCGCAGGCCTATCGTTCGGGCGCAGATATCACAGCCGTGCTGCTGGTTCACGCGAGGATTGACGCCAACGGCGGCATTCCCGCCCGGAACCCGATCTGCGCCCCGCGACAGGGTTGCGACCGAGTCCGCGGGGTAGGGATTATGGGTTATAAATAGGTCCAGTGATGCCCTCTAGGCAAGAGCGAGAGGGCGAGACTTTGAAAGGAGCGCGTCAAGCATGACCAACTCGCAGAAGCATCTCGACGCGGTCTATCGGGCCCAATCCCCCGAAGAGCTGGCCGCCGTCTATGACGATTGGTCGGCGAGCTACGACGACGACCTGACGGCGCTTGGTCATGGCGCGCCGACCGCGGTGATCGCCCTGGTCTGCCGCCATGTGGCACCGGACGCCGGCCCCTTGCTGGACTGTGGCGCCGGAACTGGGCGCTTGGGCCAGTGGCTCTCCTGGTTCGGCTATGGCCCCATCTCCGGCTTCGACATCAGCGAGGGCATGTTGGCGAAGGCCAGGGACCGCGGTGCCTACACGGACCTGCGCAAGATGGCCTTGGGCGAGCGCCTCGACTTTCCCGACCGCAGCTTCGCCACTGCCGTGGCCGCCGGCGTCTTCACCGCCCAGCACGCCCCGGCCGAGAGCTTCGAAGAGATCTGCCGCGTGGTGCGGCCTGGCGGCCAGGTCGTCTTCAGCATCCGCTGCGACGAGGGCAAGGGCGATGCTTATTTGGCCAAGGCCGACGAGCTTGAGGCGCGCGGCATCTGGCGCCGGGAGGGCGAATGCGCCGTCTATTCGGTCTTCGCCGAGGTGCCGGAGAAGGCGCATATCACCAACCAGGTGCTGGCCTATCGCCTTCTGTGAGTTTGTTCACCGCCGCGCCCGACACGCGGCTTGGCAGAGCCCATCGTCTCGCCATATTATAAAGCAATTGCTTTACTAATAGGAGCAGCAACATGAGCGGCAAGAAAGCACGCGCCCTGGGCTTCAACCATGTGGCGCTGGAAGTGGGCGACATCGAAGAAGCTCTGGCCTTCTATGGCGAGATCTTCGACTTCACCCTGCGCGGCAAGAGCGAGAGCATGGCCTTCATCGATCTGGGCGACCAGTTCCTCGCCCTCTCCAAGGGACGGCGCCAGGCGGCCGACGACGAGCGCCACTTCGGTCTGGTGGTCGACGACAAGGAAGCCGTGCGGCAGCGGCTGGACGAACTGGGCATCGAGCCTCTCGAAGGGCCCTTCCTAGATTTCCTCGACCCTTGGGGAAACCGCATCGAGATTGTCGGCTACACGAACATCCAGTTCACCAAAGCCCCCAACGTGCTGCGCGGCATGGGCCTCGACGGACTGGAGAAGAGCGAAAAGGCCATCGAGGAATTGACCGCCAAGGGCATGGCGCCGGCGGAGACCGTCTAGCGGTCAAGACCGGCCCCTCTGCCGAGTGGAGCCGTACGAGGGATGACGATCCAATGACTGTCATCCCGGCCAAGGGCGGAGCCCGCGAGCCGGGATCCATGGACCGAGCAGGCGCGGCTGTGAAACGAGGAGCCGGGTAGCCGCCACAGCGGTGCCCTACGACGACGTCCCGCGCAGGCCGATGAATGGACCCCGGATCAAGTCCGGGGTGACAGTCTGTGGTGCGGCGGCGTCCGCGGTCTTTTTCTCAACGTCATTCTTGGGCGAGCCGCAACGCGGCGAGACCCGCCAGCGGGGCCGAAGCCCTTCTGCGCGGCGAAGGCCCGAGAATCCAGCCATGGGTACGGTGCGAGACTAAGCTGTCCGGTGACGACCTGTGAAAGCTCCTCGGGCGGCCTAGCCCGTTTTGCGGCCGACGAAGAAGACGTAGCCGTAGCTGTCGGGGTAGCGGCGGCGCATCTCGATTTCCCGCTGGCTGACGGCGAGGACATTGCGGGCTGCCGCGTCCTCGGCATAGCGGGCGCGGAGCGCCGGCAGCTTCGCTTCCAGCGGGCTGTAGTAGTCGGTCCACCAAGCCGCATCGGGCAGGGTGAAGTGCCCGAGCACCTCGTAGCCGGCGGCCTGTAGGCTCGCCAGATTGGTCGGGACGTCGGTCATGGCCGGATACTCTTCGGCGAAGAAGCGGGCGGCCTCCTCGGGCGGCTCCGCCACCAGCCAGGTCAGCTCGGTCACCGCGACGCAGCCCCCAGGCCGCAGCAGCGGCCGCCAGGCGGTAAAGGCATCGGCAAAGCCCATGATGTAAGCGGCGCCCTCCGACCAAATGAGATCGAAACTTGCCTCGCCGAAGGGCAGCGCGGCCATGTCGCCCTGCATCGGCGCGATCTGCGCGCCGAGCCCCCGCGCCGCGCTACTTGCCTTGAGCTGCGTCAGATACTCGCCGTGCTTGTCGAGCGCCGCGATGGGTCGCCCGAGGCGACTGTCCAGCGCCTGGGCCAAGGTCATGCTCTGCAGGCCGGGGCCACAACCCACGTCGAGGACGCTCAGCCCATCGGGCAGCTCGCCGCAGAGCGCCAGCGCCTCGCGGGTCGCCTCGGCGCAGCCAGGGCCTTGCCGCGGCAAGCCGCGCTGAATGTCCAGGAAGATTTCGAAGAGTCGCGCCTCGTCGGTCATGGCGCGTAGTTACCCGGCGAATCGGTTGAAAGAAACGGCCTTAGCGCTGCGGCCGCGCAGCAATTCCGAATGTCACCCCGGCCTGCGAGCCGGGGTCCATTCCACGGCCCGCGCCAGGTCTTTCGATAGACCCCGGATGTCACCTCTGACGAGGCTCCTCCGGGGTGACAAAAGAGGATTGTAGGCGGGCTATTCCAACACCTTCGAGCGACATGCCGGGTGGAGGATGCCGTGCTACTCGGAGCAGGCAGATCGAAGGGAAGCGCTAGGCGCCGAAGATCAAAGTGAAGGGATTGCGGCGGCCGAACATCCAGCCGATACCGCGCCGGACCTGCGGACGTTCCCTGGCGGTCAGCAGCAGGCGTTGCGTGCCTGTCGTCCCGTTCTTGCTCCTGCTTTTCCCAAACATCTGTCCCGCCTCAGCATCGTGGTGTTGAGTGTGATTTAACCCTAACGGGCGCCCGATGCTGTGAGGGGCCTCACAAACCTGCGAGAAAGCTGCGGATTTTCCGCTTATCGGCCGAGAAAGAGGTACTCGCGCACACCGTTCTTGATCGCGCTGGCCGTCTCGCCCTGGGTCGCGAAGGAGTAACGGTGGTCGACCTCCACCAGCTCGACGTGCCGCTTGTGGCGCTTGAGCAGCGCCAACAGCTTCTCCTTGGTCGGCTGAGCATTGGAGGCGTAGGAGACCAGAATGGTGGAGTCCCGGTGCCGCCGGAACAAGCGGTCGAAGGCGGCGCAAGCCCCGGCCCGGCTCGAGAAGGGTGTGGGATAGCTGCGGAACTTCCGCGTCTTGGTGTGCCACTGCATCTCCACGCCGCGCCATCCGCGCGCCAGGCCCTCCAGGAAGTGATAGCGCCGAACGTACTCGTTGTCCGAAAGGGGCGAGAAGTAGGGCGGGTCGATGTAGACCAGGTCCGCCTGTGTCATGACCTGCATGGCGTCCGCGCAGAGCGCGCGGTGGCTGCGGCCGTTGTCGAAGACGGCTGCGTTCAACAGCGCCGCCTGCTCGCGGAATTGCGCTTCCAAGCTGAGGCGCAGGTCGCGCCGGCCATCGTCGTAGCGCCGCCCGGTATAGGTGAAGATGCCGCGCGGCCGTTTCTTCATGCAGGCCCGAATGAGCGCCGCCATGGCCAGCGCTCGTGCGTCGGCGCTGTCCAGATCGGCGATTTGCGCGCGGGCATGATCGATGCGGTGGTTCTCCGCGTCGCTGAAATAGAGCCCCGTGAAGTGTCGGGCGACGAAGCCGTCGGGGTTCGGGTGGTCGCTCAGCAGACGATCGAGATCGGCATCGGTGAGCGTGACCCGGCTGTTGACCAGGGTCGCGCGGGCGACGGTGCGGGCCATGGCCATGTAGTCGTTGGCGATCACGGCCTTGCCTTGCGTCTTGAAGAGGTAGGCCACGGCGCCGGAGCCGGAGAAGAGATCGAGCACGCTGTCGTGCGGCACGCCACTCGCCAATTCCCAGATCGGCCCCAGCAGCTTTTCCTTGGAGCCCATGTAGCGGGTCGGCGGAAAGCGCGTGAGCTGATCGTTTGCGGCTTGGGGGCTGTCGAGCGGCATGGCTGTCAGGGCGCGACGGTGACGATGACCTCCTCGCCGCGGCGGGTCGCGGCGCGGGAGGAGATGTTGCGCCGGGCGGGCACCACCTCGATGTCGAAGTCGCCGTAGAGCTCCCACACCAGGGGGTGCTTGGCGTTGCTCAGCAGGACGTGGCAGCCGAGCGACGCCAGGCGGCGGACCTCCTCGGCCAGCGCCCGATGATCGGCCTCGCGAAACTGCTCCTTGGTATAGCGCTTGAAGTCGGCGTAGCCCCCAGCCGGCAGATAAGGCGGGTCGAGATAGACGAAGTCGCCCGGCCGTGCTTGTTCCGCCAAAACCTCCAGATAATCGGCGCAGAGGATCTCGGCCGCGGCCAAGGCCCGGCCGGCGGCCTCCAGCCCCTCTGGATCGCAGAGCCGTGGATTGTCGTAGCGGCCGAAGGGCACGTTGAAGGCCCCCTGCCGGTTGACCCGATAGAGCCCGTTGAAGCAGCTCCGATTGAGGTAGAGCGTACGCGCGGCGGCCTCGATCGGCGACAAATCGTCAAAAGCTTGCGCACGTACGCTATAGAAGTGCGTCTCGTTGTACGCATGGCCGTCCATGGCCGCGATCACGGCACCGGCGTCTTTAGCCAAATGCCTGTAGAGATTGATGATTTCGGCGTTCGAGTCCGAGATGACGGCCTTCTTTGGCACCAAGGCGAAGAACAAAGCACCGCCACCGAAGAAGGGCTCGATATAGCGGCCGTACGTTTTCGGAATTCGGGACAGGAGCTGCGGTAGAAGCTGTTGCTTGCCGCCGGCCCATTTCAGCACGGGCCGCGCTGCCGGCGCCTCCGACGCGCCGTCGACCGCTTCGAGGACAGCCACGGCGTTATTCGAGTATTACCGCCGTGCCGTTGACGCTGACCATCAGCATGGATTCCCCGATGGCTTCGTAGTCGAGATCGACCCCGACCACGGCGTTGGCGCCCATCTTCTCGGCCATCTCCACCATGTCCTCGACGGCGTTGGTCTTGGCGTCCCGCACCACGTTCTCGTAGCTGCCGACGCGCCCGCCGACCACGTCGCGCACCCGGGCGAAGAAGTCCTTGAGAAAGTTTGCACCGATGATGCAGTCGCCCGAGACGACGCCGAGGTACTGGACGATACGCCTGCCTTCCAAGCTATCCGTGGTCGTGACGATCATGAGGGCGCCTCTTCGCTGCGGTTGGCCCGGTCCTCTGCCGGCCGAGCGCGGCTCACGCCGCTGTGGCAGAAATACAAGTCTTGTCGGCGCCGTGGAAAGCTCGGATTGTGCGCCACGGATCGTCCTCCGCAGCCCCCTTCGGCAACCGGTGAGCAGGAGCGCCCATGAGCGAAAGCCAACCCGTCAGCAGGCGCGCCCTCGCCGCTTGGTGCCTCTATGACTGGGCCAACTCCGCTTTTCCCACCGTCATCATCACCTTCGTCTTTGCCGTCTACTTCACCACCGCCATCGCCCCGAACGAGGAGACGGGCACCGCCTGGTGGGGCTGGACGCTGAGCCTGTCCGGCCTGGCCATCGCCGTCGTCAGCCCCATCCTCGGCGCCATTGCCGACCAGAACGGGCCGCGCAAGCCCTGGATCTTCGGCTTCTCGGTGGTCTGCGTCGTCTCCGGCTTCGCCCTCTGGACGGTGATGCCGGAAGCCGAGGACGCCATCCGGGCGATGCTTCTGGTCGGCATCGCCAACTTCGGATTCGAGGTGGCGACCGTGTTCTACAACGCCATGCTGCCCGGCCTGGTGCAGCGCCACCGGGTTGGCCTGGTCTCAGGTTGGGCCTGGGCCTGCGGCTATGCCGGCGGCCTGGCCTGTCTCGGGCTCTGCCTGGTGCTGCTGGTGCAGGCGGATCCGCCGCTGTTCGGCCTCGACAAATCGACCGCCGAGCAGGTGCGCGCCACCGGGCCCTTCGTCGCCATCTGGTTCATGATCTTCGCGCTGCCGATGTTCCTCTTCACCCCCGATCAGCCGCGCAGCCACAAGCCGCTGCATGAGGCGGTCTCGGTCGGCCTCGGCACCCTTTGGAAGACCTTGAAGAGCTTCCGCGGCTTCGGCCCTATCCCGCGCTACCTGCTGGCCCGGATGCTCTACACCGACGGTCTCAACACCCTCTTCCAGTTCGGCGGCATCTATGCAGCGGGCACCTTCGGCATGGATACCGAGGAGATCCTGATCTTCGCTCTGCTGCTCAACGTCTTCGCAGGGCTTGGCGCGTTCGGCTTCGCCTGGATCGACAACTGGTTCGGCGCCAAGCGAACCATCGTGATCTCGGTCAGCGCGCTCTTCATCCTGGGCGGCGCGCTGCTGCTGATCGAGGATAAGGTCTGGTTCTATGTCCTGGGCTGCGCGCTCGGCATCTTCGTCGGCCCGGCCCAGGCGGCGAGCCGCAGCATGATGGCGCTGATGGCGCCGCCCCACCTCACCGCCGAGATCTTCGGGCTCTACGCCCTCTCCGGGCGCATCACCGCCTTTCTCGGACCTTTCCTGGTCGGGACGGTGACGGTCTTGGCCGACAGCCAGCGCTGGGGCATGGCGACCATCCTGGTGCTCTTCTTGGCCGGGCTTATCCTGCTGCTGCCGATCAAGGCCGGCGGCCGCGAGCCCGCCCCACCACATCAGGCGTGATCGGCCTTCGCCGGATGCGACAGCCCCAGGCGGAAGTCGAAGAGGTGCCGCAAGCTTTGCCAGGCGGTGGCGAAGCCCTGCCGCATCGCCTTGGCTTGAAGCATACGCCCGCGGGCAATGTGGGCCTCCATGGCAATCTGCTCGAAGCCCTCAGGCAAGGCATGATCGAAGGTCATACGGTCGTGTTCGGCTCTGTTCAGCATGGTCTGTCCTCCTGCGACAACCTGCGAGGCATTCACGTGCCGTATAAGCTACGACTATTCGCACATATTGATAATTCACTCTGAATGCATATCATTATGGAATTCTGTTCACATATGAGAGTGCCGCCAAGATGACGGGCAACTTCTCCGAGATGTCGGTCTTCGTGCGCGTCGCGCAGGAAGGCTCCTTTTCCGCGGCCGCCCGCCGCCTCGACCTCACCCCCTCAGCGGTCAGCAAGCAGATCGGCCGCCTGGAGGAGCGTCTGGGCGCGCGACTCTTCAACCGCACCACGCGGCAGATCTCCCTGACCGATGTGGGCCAGGCCTTCTTCGCCCGGGCAGACCGGATCCTGGGCGACCTGGCCGAGGCCGAACGGGCGGTGACCGACATGGCCGGCAACCCCCGTGGGCTGCTGCGCGTCTCGGTTCCCGTCGCCTTCGGGCGCATGCATCTGGCGCCGCGCCTGCCGAGCTTTCTTGACGTCAATCCCGAGGTGCAGATCGATCTTACCCTCAATGACCGCTTTGCCGACCTGGTGGAGGAAGGCTTCGATCTCGCCCTGCGCATCGGCGAGCTGGCGGACTCCAGCCTGATCGCCCGCAAGCTCGCGCCCAACCGCCGCATCGTGGTGGCGGCCAGCAGCTATCTTGACGCCCACGGACGTCCCCAGCGGCCGCCCGACCTGCTCGACCACAACTGCCTGACCTACACCTACCGCGCCCAACGGCACGACTGGGAGTTTCACGGGCCGCAGGGCCGCGAGCAGATCCGGGTCAGCGGCAACCTGGAGGCCAATGACGCCGGCGCGCTGCGCGAAGCCGTGCTGGCGGGCCTCGGCGTCGCCCTGATGCCGCTCTGGCTGGTCGGCGAGGACATCCGCGACGGGCGGCTGGAAGTGGTCTTGCCGGACTATCCGGCACCGGACAGCGCCATCTATGCCGTCTATGCGCCGGGGCGCTTTCTCTCGCCCAAGGTGCGGCGCTTCGTCGACTTCCTGGTCGAGGAAGTGACCGCTCTCGCCCGTACCTGGACGGCGGAGTAGCGGCGCGTTCGCGCGTTTCACCTCTATCATCAGCCCGGAGGAGCCTCGTCAGAGGCGACATCCGGGGTCCATGTCGCCGCTCGGCGCGGGCTGATGAATGGATCCCGGCTCGCGTGCTTCGCCCTTGGCCGGGATGACAGCCGGAGGGACGGTGCCGTCGGCGCTCTCCTCCAGCATGACGGGCCCCCAAGAACTGGCATGGTCGGACTTGATCCGACCGCCCACTCCTCAGCCGGTGCCAAGCATGACAACAAAGAGGTTGGGCCTAATCGAGGCTAACCCAGCCGATCTTCGATGGTGCGCCACATGTCCGGATCGTGGGCGCGGAAGCCGTCGATGCTCTTGGTCAGGATCTCCCGCGGCTCCGCGTCGGAGAGGAAGACCTTGGCGTAGGTCACGGCATCGATGTAGGCCGGCAGATGCCGCAGACAGGCTTGGTAACGCCGCAACACCAGGTCTGCCGCCACATAGGCCCCGCCGAGTTGCGCCCGCTGCGCAACCCGGAAGATCGAGAGATCCGGGTCCGAGAGGAAAAGAAACAAGAGGAAGATGTCGTAGCCCTGCTGCCGCAGGCCGGGCAGAAAGTCGAGCAGGGCCGTGGACGAGAGGCTGGTTTCCAGCACGAAGCTGGTCTGCCGCCGCACCAGGCCGGCGGCCTGATTGAGCCGGCCGGTCAGCTCCTCGGGCGCCAAGCGCTCGCCATAGACCGAGGAGCCCTCGTCCGCATCGTTGGCGAAGAGGAAGCAGCCGCTTTCAATCTCGCGGGCAAATTCAACCGAAGCGAGAGTGGACTTCCCCGCCCCGTTCGGACCAGCGAGTATTGTCGCTGTTGGCCGCATCCCCGTTCCCTAGCTGCACCTTGCTCCGCTGGCCACTCATGGCCAACGGCTTCAATCGTCGGATCGTGCCGTCCGGATAGACCGCCGCGAGATGGCCATCCACGCCTTGGAAGGCGGGTATGCCTGCCGCGTGCATTCGCCCGACCGCTTGCTGCACGGCATGGCGATAGGTGGACAACAACGAAGACATCCGAACCTTCTATATCCCCAACGTCATCGGTCGCCCGGCACAACACCCCCAACGAAAACGGTCGAGCCGGGCGGCCCGATGACGTTTCTTTTACCACATCTGACCGGCAAGCCCAACAAAGAGCATGAGGAACGATCACAAAAATGCCCCACACAAGCAAGAAAACCCCGAGTCGCGAGGCTCAGATCTTTACCCAATTCTTAAGATTTTAACGTTTCGCCTTGTCTGGCTGGTTCAGGCCCTAATGCCGGAAGTGGCGCATGCCAGTGACGACCATGGCCAAACCGGCCTCATCGGCGGCCGCCACCACTTCCTGGTCGCGCACTGAGCCGCCTGGCTGGATGACCGCCGTGCAACCGGCCTCGATCGCCGCCCGCAAGCCGTCGGCGAAGGGAAAGAAGGCATCGGAGGCAACAACGGCCCCTTTCGAGGCCTCCACCCCGATCAGCTCGACGGACTTCTGGGCCGCCAGGCGCGCCGCGTCCACCCGACTTGTCTGCCCGGCGCCGATGCCGACGGTGGCCCCCTCCTTGGCGAAGACGATGGCATTGGACTTGACGTGCTTCACCACCCGCCAGGCAAACAGCAGATCCGCCAACTCCCGCGCATCCGGCGGGCGCTTGGTGACGGTCGTGAGGTCCGCCGGGTCAACTTGTCCGCTGTCCCGGTCTTGCAGCAGCAGCCCTCCAGCCAGGCTCTTGATCAGATAGGGGCCGCCCTGCGCATCAGGCAGGCCGCCAGCATCCAGAACGCGCAGGTTGCGCCGGCTCTCCAGCGCCGCCGCCGCGGCCGGCTCGATGGCCGGCGCGATCACCACCTCCAGGAAGAGGCCTGCCAGAGCCTCGACCGTCGCGGCATCGAGCGGACGGTTGACCGCCAGGATCCCGCCATAGGCGCTGACCGGGTCGCAGGCCAGAGCCTTGCGGTAGGCCTCTTCCAAGGTCTCCGCCTCCGCCACGCCGCAGGGATTGGCGTGCTTGATGATGGCGACGGCCGGCCGCTCGAACTCGGCGGCCAGCTCATAGGCCGCATCGGTATCGTTGAGATTGTTGTAGCTCAGCTCCTTGCCCTGGAGCTGCCGGGCGGTGACCACCCCGGGCCGGCCGCTGCCGTCGCTGTAGACCGCGGCGCCCTGATGCGGGTTCTCGCCGTAGCGCAGGGTGGCGAGCCGCTTGGCCGAGAGCGTCAGGTTGTCCGGCAGGTCTTCGCCGGCCTGCCGGCTCATCCAGTCCGCGATGGCACCGTCATAGCCGGCGGTGTGAGCGAAGGCGCGCTGGGCCAGCCGGCGCCGGGTCGCGAGCTCCGTCGCACCGCCAAGACGCTCCATGTCGCCAAGGACGGCGTCGTAGTCCTCCGGCTCGGTGACGATGGTGACGAAGTCGTGGTTCTTGGCCGCCGCACGGATGAGCGCGGGGCCGCCGATGTCGATGTTCTCGATGCAGTCGGTCCAGGGCGCGCCGCGCGCCACGGTCTCGCGAAAGGGGTAGAGGTTGACCACCACGAGGTCGATGGCCTGCAGGCCATGCTGGCGCATGGCGGCGAGGTGGCTCTCCAGGTCGCGGCGGGCCAGGATACCGCCGTGGATGCCGGGATGCAGCGTCTTGACCCGCCCGTCCATGATCTCCGGAAAGCCCGTCACCTCGGCCACCTCTGTGACCGGCAGCCCGGCCTCCCGGAGCGTCCGCGCCGAGCCGCCGGTGGAGACCAGCGCCACCCCTTGCGCAGCCAGGGCCCGGCCGAAGTCGACCAGACCGGACTTGTCGGACACGGATATCAGCGCGCGGCGGATCGGCTGCTCAGACACGGTCTTCCCTCCAAACAATGCGAGCGAGAGTGCGGACGGCGCCGGAAAGGCGGCGAGTGGCTCAGGTTTCCCGGCGGAGCGCCCAGCGGATGGCCACAGGCTCATTGCAGAAGCTGCCGCTCAAGACAACCTGCTCGCAGCGGCGGGGGGCGCCGCTGCCGACATAAACGCTTTCCTCCAGCTCCACCACCGGCGCATCGGAATGGAGCCGCCAGCCGCCGCCCTTGGCAAGACGCAGCAGCACCGTGTGCTTGTCCTGCAGCACGCTGGCGCGCACGTCCGGGTGCAGGTGGAAGCGCACGGCGTAGCGATGGCGCCGGCCGCGATGGACGATGGCGACCGGTGTCAGGCTGTCGGCGCCGCGCAGGTCGTCGCCGGCGGCCGAGAGGAACAGCCGCCGGTGATGGATGACGCCGTGGGTCGAGCGGTAGCCGTCTTGGCTCATGTCCAGCAGGGTGGCGCCGTCCGTCTCCTCCCGCCGGCAGGTGACGTCCTGCGGGCGCTCAGCGAGACCGGCACCGCCGAGGTAGCTGGTGGCGCCAAGCCAGGCCGAGTTGCTGTCGTCGATGGTTAGGGTGGAGTGGGCGGCGGTCGCGCGCATCAAGCGCTTCCAGGTGGCCGGCAGGGCCTGGGCCGAGGCGCCGACGCCGGGCGCGCCGCAGTTGGTGATCAGCCGCTCCTTGCCGACGCTCATCTCGAAGCTGAGGGTTCCGGCATGGGCCCGGCTGTCATAGCCGGCCGGGGCCGGCACGCCGGCATCGACGATCGCCACGGTGCGGCCGGCCTGCAGGCGCTGGAATCCGCTGTGCGGCGCCTGCACCAGGGCGCGGCCGTAGCGGTCGGCGCGCTGCAGGACGAGATCGATCTTGTAGTCACGCTCCTGGCCCGAGCCGTTGAACAGCGCGAGAGAGCGGTCGCCGTGCAGCAAGAGGCGCAGCATCGGCGTCATGGATTGAATGGCGGCATCGAGCTCGGCCGGCGGCTCCTGCCCGGCGGTGCTCAGCACCGAGCGGATGTCGAGCAGGTCGCGCAGCACAGCGAGATGCCGGGCCGGGCTGCGTTCGATGTGGCCGCCGTCAGGCAAGATCTGCCGCGCCAGCTCGCGACGCAGCAGAGCCATGCCGCGCCGCAAGGCAAACTCCGTGTCGGGCAGGCACGCGCCGGCGAGCACCAAACCCTTGATGGCGCAGATCAGCTCGGCGCCGGACAGTCCGGCCGGCAGGACGGAGGCGAGATAGCGGGCTTGGCGCTGCGCCGACGTCAGCAGCGCCTGGCGGAACTCGGCCTCGGCGCTGGCGGCGAAGAACTCGTACTGGCCGAGCCAGTGGGCAAGCCGGCGGCTGAGCACCAGCGGCTCCCAGGTCAGGGGCGACCAGCCGCTATGCCGCTCCAGCCACTGGCCGGTCAGCTCGCGGGCGTGGCGGCGGGCCGGGTCGATGGCGGCGGCGCGCAGGTCCCGCAGCCAGCAGAAGCTGTGCAGCTCCCGGCGCCAGTCTTCGACCGAGTCCGGCGCCGTCCAGGGCCCGTCCGGCGCCTCGACGGTCAGCCCGGCGAAGCGATACTGGCCGCCGACCAGCGCCATGCCGCTGTCCGTATCGCCGGGCCAGGGGTCGGCCGGGGTGCAGAGCGGGGCATGAGCCTGACGGCTGCCAAGGGCAACGCCGGAGCCGGGCACGAGGCCGAGGTGCGAGAAGGGCTCGCGCAAGGCATAGCCGAGCCGGCCCAGCAGCAGACTGCGCGGCAGGCGCAAGGTGGCGCCAAGGCGCGTGACCGGGCTTTCGGCAACATCGACAAGGCGGCGTTCGCCGCGCTTGAGGCGGCGGTTGCGCCGCTTTCGCTGGCTCGGCGTTGTCTTCTGGCCGATCAGCGGCCTGTCGAGGACCTGCTCCGCCATCCGCGCGCCCTCAGGTCTCCGTTCCGCGCAGGGTGCGGATGTTGCCGGCGTAGGCGTCTGTGCCACCCTTGAAGGTCGCGGTTCCGGCGACCAGCACGTCGGCGCCGGCGTCGATGCACTGAGCCGCCGTCTGCGGGTTGATGCCGCCGTCGACCTCGAGATCGATGGGCTTGCCGACCGCATCGATGCTGCGGCGCAGGGCGGCGATCTTGTCGAGCGAGCCGGGGATGAAGGCCTGACCGCCGAAGCCCGGATTGACGCTCATCACCAGCACCAGGTCGAGCATCTCCAGCACCGGTTCGACGGCGGCAACCGGCGTGCCCGGGTTCAGCGAAACCCCGGCTTTCTTGCCAAGGGACTTCACCAGCTGGATGGTGCGATGGAGATGCGGGCCGGCCTCGGGATGCACGGTGATGATGTCCGCGCCCGCCTCTGCAAAGGCGGCGACGTAGGGGTCGACCGGCGAGATCATCAGATGCACGTCGAAGGTCAGCTCGGAGTGGGGTCGCAGCGCCGCGACCATCTGCGGGCCGATGGTAATGTTGGGCACGAAGTGGCCGTCCATCACGTCCACATGCACATAGTCGGCGCCGGCGGCTTCGATGGCGCGCACCTCCTCGCCCAGGCGCGCGAAGTCCGCGGCCAGGATGGAGGGGGCAATCTTGATGCTCTGCTGCATGAACTCTCTCGTTGACGCTGTCACAAGGCTGCCGGCGGCCTTTGGCATCATTGGGGCTAGCTAGCAAGTGCCCCCGAATCGGGTAAAGCGGCGCATGCAAGGAAATTGCTGCTTTCGAGCCGCTCTTGGCGCTACACAGTCTTCCTCAATCGGGCCGCGAAGAAGCCGTCAAGGCCACCCAGCGCAGGCCAGTGGCAGGGCAAGGTTCTGAGCATGCCCTCGTCGGTGGCCGCTTCGGGCAGGCCAGGCAGTTCCGCTGCCTCGACCGGCTCGAGAGACAGGCCGGGCGCGCGGGCCAACAGGGCTTCGATGCGCTCGGGGCCTTCCTCCGGTTGCAGCGAGCAGGTGGCGTAGACCAGGCAGCCGCCGGGCGCCAGCATCTCCACGGCCGCGTCGAGCAGCGCGTCCTGCAAGGCAACCAGCGGCGTGAGGTCCTCCGGCGACTTGAGCCAGGCGATGTCCGGATGGCGGCGTAGGGTGCCGGTGGCGCTGCAGGGTGCATCGAGCAGCACGGCATCGAAGGCCCGCTCCGGGCGCCAGCTTCGTGCATCGGCGACGACGATCTCGGCTGAAAGCTGCAGGCGCGCGAGGTTCTCTTCGAGACGCCGGGCGCGGCCGGGGGTTCGCTCGACGGCGACGACCTCGGCTCCTGCCGCCGCCAGCTGTGCCGTCTTGCCGCCGGGCGCGGCGCAGAGGTCAGCGACACTGCGGCCCGTCACATCACCCAGCAGGCGCGCGGGCAGCGTCGCCGCGGCATCCTGCACCCACCAGGCGCCCTCCTCGTAGCCGGCCAAGCGCTCGACCGCGCCCTGGCTGCTCGCCAAACGGAGGCTGCCGCTTGGCAGACGCTCGGCCGAGAGGCGTTCGGCCCAGGCGTCAGAGTCCTGCTTGACGCTAAGGTCGAGGGGCGGTTCGCCCGAGTGAGCCTCGGCGATCGCCCGTGCCGTCTCCTCGCCGTAGGCCGCCGACCAGCTTTGCCACAGCCAGTCAGGTGTGTTGAGGCGCGCGGCATCCTGTTCAGCCAGGAGCCCCTCGCCTTCCCGGTCGATGCGGCGCAGGACCGCGTTGATCAGTCCCTTGTTGCGGCCTTGCCCCACCGCCTCGGCCAGGGACAGGCTCTCGGACACGGCGGCGTGGGCGGGGGTGCCAAGGAACAGGAGCTGCACGGCCCCGAGACGGAGGATGCCGCGCGTCCGCGCCATGGCGGGCGCCAGCGGGCGTTCCAGGCAGTGGGCCAGGACGGCGTCGAGTTGCCCCAGTCGGCGCAACAGGGTGACGACCAGCAAGCGGGCGAAGGCCCGGTCCCGGGCTTCCAACCGGGCCAGGTCGCGGCTTTCCACCAAGACCTGGTCCAAGGGCTTGCGCCGGGCCAGCACCTGCCCGACCAACGCCAGAGCCACACTGCGCGCGGCAGGGGGTGCGGCCGGCCGCGCTTTCGTCTTAGCCAAGAGGTGTCACTCCAGGGGGCGCCCCGGCACCCAGACGTAGCCGTCGCGGTCGACGATGTAGCATTCGCGCAAGCCATGGGGCTTGTCGGCGCTGCTCGCCAGCACGTGATAGCCGGCCGTCTTGGCGCGGGCCTCGGCGGCGTCCGGGTCGATGTCGTAGAGACGCAGCTCAGCCCCGGCGCCGCGGACCGCGCCATCGCCGGTCAGGGCCAGCAAGGGGTGGCTCTGATAGGTATGGTCTGAATGCAGCATCCACTCAGCCGCGCCATGGCGCAGCACGGCGAAGTCCGGATCGGCATAGACCAGCTCGACCTCAAGCACCTCTTCGAAGAACGGCAGCGCCTCGCTCACCTGGCGGACCAGCAGATTGACGCCAAAGCCGCGCAGGCTGCGGCCGTAGTCGTCCGCCGACATCCAGGGATCGCTCTTGCGCATCTTCATGTCTGACTGTGCTTTCGAGGTCGGCGGACGAGCCCCCGCCG
Source organism: Rhodospirillales bacterium (assembly GCA_965247175.1). Classification (GTDB taxonomy): domain Bacteria; phylum Pseudomonadota; class Alphaproteobacteria; order Kiloniellales; family DSM-21159; genus JANQMX01. Next base: position 3,871,053 of record OZ252006.1, on the reverse strand, counting down.
TCCGCATCAGCCGCGGAGCATAGCCTTAGCGGTCATCCCCAGGAAAGCCCTGGTCCCAGCCACGGCTGCTGCCGCTCTTCTCGGCGTCGCCACCGCGCAGGGTGCGGATGATGCGGTCGATGAAGCCGCCGCCGGAGTCCTCGTCCGCGCGATCGGCGACCCGACGCGGTGCGGGCGCGCGCTCGCTTTCCGCCACGACGTTCTCGCGCGGCAGCGGCCGCATCGGCTCACCCTTGAGAGCGCGGGTGACGATGTTCGACCAGAGCTGCGCCGGCAGGCTGCCGCCGGTCACCTTCTGCATCGGCGTGTTGGCGTCGTTGCCCAGCCAGACGCCGCCGACCATCTCGGCGGTGAAGCCGATGAACCAGGCGTCGCGGAAGTCCTGGCTGGTGCCCGTCTTGCCGGCGGCCGGACGGGCACCGCCCTCAACCTGCGCGGCCTTGCCGGTGCCCCAAGACACAGTCGCCGTCATGAGGTCGAGCATGGCGTTCTGCACCCGCGGCTGCACCACCCGCGACAGCCCGCGCGCCTCGCGGCGATAGTGAATGACGCCGCTCGGGCTGGTGATCTTCTCGATGGCAAAGGGCCAGACGGCATAGCCGCTGTTGGCGAAGACGGCATAGGCGCCGGTCAGTTCGAGCAGCGACATCTCGGCCGCGCCGAGGGCCACGGCGGGGAGCGGCTCGAGCGGCGAGGTCACGCCGAGGCGGGCTGCTACAGCCGTGGTGCGATCAAGGCCCGCTTCTTGCGAAAGGCGCACCGCCGCGGTGTTGTAGGATCCGGCAAAGGCCTCCCTCAGCGTCACTTCGCCGTGGTAGCGCCCGGTGTAGTTCTTCGGCATCCAGGGGCCGACCGGCGTGTCGACGGTGATGGGCGCATCGAGGATCCGATCCTCCGGACGCATGCCTTGCTCCATCGCCGCCAGGTAGACGAAGGTCTTGAAGGCGGAGCCGGGTTGGCGCAGGGCCTGGGTCGCCCGGTTGAACTGGCTGTCGTTGTAGGAACCGCCGCCGACCATGGCGCGGATGGCGCCGTCCGGCGAGAGCAGCAGGACCGCCGCCTCGCTGGCACCGCGCTCGCGGCCGGGACCGGCCAACATCTTGGCCGCCTCTTCCTCGGCGATGCGCTGCAGGGCCGGGTCGATGGTGGTCCTGACCACCAGATCGCCGTCGATCTCGCCGAGGTAGCCGGTGGCGCGTCCAAGGACCCAGTCGGCGAAATGCCGGCCGCCGATGCCGCCGAAGGCGCGGCCGTGGTTGCGTTCATCCGCTGCCCGCTCGGCCTGGGTCACGGTGATGAAGCCCGCATCGGCCATGGCCGAGAGCACGATGGTGGTGCGGCGGTGCGCCCGCTCGCTGCTGTTGGCCGGGTTGTAGCGCGAGGGCGCCTTGAGCAGACCGGCCAGCATGGCCGCTTCGTAGAGATTGACCTGCCGCGCCGACTTGCCGAAGAAGCGCCGCGACGCTGCATCGACGCCGTAAGTCCCGGCGCCGAAGTAGACCCGGTTGAGGTAGAGGCTGAGGATGTCGTCCTTGCTGAAGCGGTTCTCCAGCCAGAAGGCGAGCATCGCCTCCTGAACCTTGCGCTTGAGCGTGCGCTCCGGCGTCAGGAAGAGGTTTTTGGCCAGCTGCTGGGTGATGGAGGAGCCGCCCTGGACCACGCGGCCGGCCTGAATGTTGGCCACGATGGCCCGCAGCAGGCCAAAGGGGTCGACGCCGGAATGCTCATAGAAGCGCCGGTCCTCGACCGCCAGCACCGCGCGCGGCAGGTGCGGCGGCAGCTCGGCCACGCGCAGGGGATCGCCGAAGAGGTCGCCGTAGGTCGCGAGCGGCGTTCCGTCGACGGCCAGCACGCGGACGCTGGGGCGCCGATCCAGTTCCGCCATCTTGCCGACGTCCGGCAGGTCGTAGGCGAAGTAGGCCAGCACACCGATGCCGGCGATGCCGACCCAGACGAAGGCCGCCAGACTCCAAGTCGCGAGGCGCCAGCGCAGCGAGCGCCTGGCCGCCGGCTTCTTGCCGCTCGCCTTCTTGGCTTTGGGCCCGGGCCCGCTCCTGGGCGCGCCCTTTGGCCTGGCTGACTTTCGAGTACTCGCCATTTCGCTAGAGAATCAATGTGTGGAGGTTCGTCAGGGCTACCTACACCATGCCGCGAATCCGCGGCAATGGCGAAGCGCCGGCCCGACCAAAGCCCCCAAGATCGGCCTTGCACACAAGCATCGTAAGGGACTGCCGCCTTAAGCCGGCGAGAATGTGGCACAGGCCGCGGCGCTAGTCCTCGCCCTGGTTCTGTTTTTTGTCTTGGCTTTGGCGAACGTCGTGCAGGATGGCCCGGCCGTCTTTGACGACCACCTTGAACACCCGGTCTTCCAGCTCCTCGTAGTCCAGCGTGAAATCCATGTCGACGTCCTTTGGTACGTTGACATACTGGATCATGAGAAATCCCTGCTCGTCGGGCTGACGCGTCACAGGCACCAGGAAATGGTAGTCTTCGAGGCGCACCGTCGCCCCGCCATCCTCAGCCAAGCCATCGAAGATCTGCTTACGCACGAAGACCTCGCTGGTGCGCGGCATCACCAGCTCGTCGTCCGGCTGTATGCGCAGAATGCGAAAACCGATGTAGTCGCGCGGCTGCGGACTGTACTGCAGCAGCCACCAGCCCACCGAGACGGCGACCAGCACGAATCCTGATATCCAGGAGAGGTAATAGACGAAGCGGCTGGACCGCATTTCGGCCTCGCCCGCTGGCGGCTCTTGGCGCTCGCAGACTTCCCGGTAGTAGCGGCCCGCCTTGCTGGTAATGAACAGCAGGACGAGAACCGCGAACAGGAAGGGACCGAACTGCAGGGCCAAGCGCGAGACCTGACCGAGAACGTCGACGTGTTCGCCCGTCATGTCCTTATCCTTGCTTTGTCACCCCCGATTCCTCGCCATCGGACGCCGCACCCTATTGGCGATCGCAGCAATAGAGCGAGAGGTTGTCGCACCAGCCACCGCTGCAGCGGATCCCCGAAACGAAGGCTTGGCCGGGACAACTGCGCAGGCCTTGCTCCTCCGAGAAGGGCGGCATGAAACGGCATCGTCCCGAATTACGCATCGCCGGAGAATAAAGGAAGTTCATCATCAGGTTGTCGCAGCGTCGTCCGTTGCAAGACAGCCCGGCGACGTATCCCGACCGCGTGATGGCGTAGTTCGCCGGGCCTTCTTCGGAGAACCGGCGTGACCATTGAAACTGCGCCTGGCGATCGATGCCGCCGCTGTAGCGGCAGCACTGGAGTCTCTTGTTGTCACACCAGCCGCCGCCGCAGCGCACGCCTTTGACAGCGTAGCCGTTGCGGCAGAACGCGGATGCCTGGCCTTCCTCCGAGAACCAGTCGGTCTCGTAGCATTGCGCCTGGGCATGGTCGGTGAACGCCAAGAGGACGAGGACGAACAGCAGGCCGGACCAAAGCCGGAGCTGAACGAGCCCCACTGCGGAAGCGCCACCGAAGCGATAGACTCTCGGCGAGAGCAAGCGAGCCATGGGCACGACCTCCCGACCCGAACACCCCACCCCACGGACCAAGTGCGACTCAACTACCCACAGATTTATTGTGAATTCTCGTCAGTGAACCACACTCCAGTAGAAGCTGCAATCCGACCAAGGGCGAAGCCTGCGAGCCGCTCTCCGGCCGCGGGCATTGGCCGAAGCCTCCTACGGAGCCGCCAGCAGACGGCCGAGATGCTGCTCGAGCAGCGCCTCCGGCGCGGCGGCAAAGAGGCGCAAACGGCCAGTCAGGTGCAGCAACAGCAGTCCGACGATATGGGCGAAGACGTCGGCAGCCATTGCCCGGGCTTCGGTCTCTGAACGGCCGAGCGTCAGCGCCGCATCGGCGATCGGCTGCAGACTTCGCGCCAAGGCCTCGTTGAGCGCGGTATCCCGGTCGCGGCCAACCCCCTTGGGCTTCATGCCGCCGCGGAAGAGATAGAAGCCGAGGTCCAAGTCCTGGGGCTTCTCGGCATAGAAGTCGTAGAAGGCCCACGCCGCCGCGCGGATGCGCGTCTTGGGCGTGCGCGCCTTGGCGACGGCGCCGTCGACCATGTCCTGCAGCCGGTCCAGGGACTCCGCCAAGAGGGCGGCGTAGATCGCCTCCTTCGAATCGAAGTGGAAATAGAGCGCCGCCGGCGTGTAGCCGGCCTCGGCGGCGATGGCGCGCAGGCTCGCGCCTTCCAAGCCCTCGGCCGCGAAGACCCGCTTCGCGGCGTCCAGGATCAGCCCGCGCTTCATGGCATCGACCGCCTGCTTGCGGCCATGGCCGCGGGCCTCAGCCTGTCTTCCCACCGCTTCGCTGCCCTCGCTCATCGCCAAGACAATAATCGATTGACGAAAATTCGAACACTGTTTAATTTTTTTATTGCCGAACTGCAAACCTGGAGGAGACCCTCGCCATGCTGATGACCGCCGAGGACTACCGCGAGTCGCTGCGCCGCTACCGGCCCAGGGTCTTCGTCGAGGGCGCGGCGGTGGACAGCGTGGCCGACGAGCCCCTGCTCGCCCCCGGCATCGCCGGCGTCGGCGTGACCTACGACTTCGTCCAGCGGGCCGAGCACCGACCGCTCATGACGGCACGGCAGGGCACGTCGGGAGAAACGGTCAACCGCATGCTCCACATCGACGAGAACGCGACCGATCTGCTCTACAAGCTCGAGGCCGTGCGGCTGGTGTGCCAGGAGTCGGGCTGCGCCCAGCGCTATCTTGCCCATGACGCGCTCAACGCCTTCTTCCAAGCGACCCGCCGCTGCGACGAAGCCCACGGCACCGACTATCACCAGCGCTTCCTCGCCTACCTGCACCGGGCGCAGGACGAGGACCTCTCGCTCGGCATCGCCATGACCGACGCCAAGGGCGATCGCAGCAAGCGCCCCGCCGATCAGGCCACCCCGGATGTCTATGTTCATATCAAGGAGCGGCGGCCGGACGGTCTCGTCATACGCGGCACCAAGGCGATCGTCACCGGCGCCCCCTATATGCACGAGTTCCTGGTCATGCCCTGCCGCACCCACCGGACGGAGGATGCCGCCTTCGCCGTGGCCTGCGCCGTGCCCGTCGATGCCCCCGGCGTCACCATTGTGGCGCGCCGCGCAGGGCGCCCTGGCGAGGCGTCGGCGAAGTTCTCAGCCAAGTACGGCCAATCGACCGGCGTCGTGATCTTCGACGACGTCTTCGTCCCGCACGAGAACGTCTTTTTGGCCGGCGAGACCGAGGAGGGCGGCTTCCTCACCACCTCCTACGCCAATCATCACCGTCATTCCTGCATTGGCGCCCGTGCCGGCTTCGGCGACCTCCTGATCGGCGCCGGCGCATTGATGATCGAGGCCAACGGTCTCAACCCCGACCGACACCGCCACGTGCGCGACGACATGGTCGAGCTGATCACCATCGTCGAGAGCTTCTTTGCCTGCGGCGTAGCCGCCTCGCTTTACTGCGTGCAGGATCCCGCCGGCTCGGCCATGCCGGAGCCGGTCTTCGCCAATGTCGGCAAGCTGCTGTTGGCGACCAAGATCTACGATATGCATCGGGTTGCCCACAGCGTCTCCGGCGGTCTGGTGGTCGCACTGCCCGGCCCGGACGAGGACCACAACCCGGAAACGCAAGCCTCGCTCTCCGCCGTGCTCGCCGGCCGGTCCGACATTCCGGCAGCCCAGCGCCTGGAAGTCTCGCGCCTGATGGAAGACCTGACCGCCTCCAACCAGGGCGGCTGGTATTCGATCATCTCGCTGCACGGTGGCGGCTCGCCGGAAGCCATGAAGCGCGAGATCTGGCGCAACTACCCGGTGATGGAGCGGGTCGCGCTGGTCGAACGCCTGCTCGACCGCGGCGTGCTCGACGAGGGGCAGCGTGTCTCCAAGCAACCCGGCCGCTGCTGCGTCACCGGCTGCGAGGTTCCAGCCCCGCCCAGCGCCTCCGCCGCGACCTGATCCGCCTAGCTCGCGCGTTCCGGCGAGCGGTGCGGCGCCGTCGGCGATCTCCCTCAGTATGTCATCCCGGCCAAGGGCGAAGCCCGCGTGTCCGGGCTCGCGCAGCGAGCTGCCGAAGGCATGGGCAAGCTGGGTCCAGTCAGTGGAACGGAGAGCTGGATTGCTGCCACACCCGTGCGCAACGAGGGCAGTCCGCGCGGGTCGATAAATGGACCCCGGCTCAAGGCCGGGGTGACAGCTGTGGTCGCGGCGATGCTGACGGCTGCTCTCCGAAGAGTCGGAAAGCACCCGCTCAAACGTCCAGGTTGGCGACTTCCAGGGCGTTCTGCTGGATAAAGTTGCGGCGGGGCTCGACCACGTCGCCCATCAGGGTCTCGAAGAGGCCGCTGGCATCTTCGGCCTGGTTGACCCGCACCTGAAGCAGCGAGCGCACCTCGGGGTCCAAGGTCGTTTCCCAGAGCTGGTCCGCGTTCATCTCGCCGAGGCCTTTGTAGCGGGAAACGCTGACACCCTTCCGGCCCCACTGCATCACCGTGTCGGCGAGCGAGACCGGGCCGCCAATACGCGCCTCCCGATCCTTGCCGAGCAAGGTCGCCGGCGCCCGATAGGGCTCGGCAAAGGCATCCGTCATGGTGGCGAGCCGTCGGGCCTCCGAAGAATTGAGCAGCAGCTCGTCGATCTCGCGCCGCTCGGTGACGCCACGCAGGCTGCGGCTGAACACCAGGCGGCCGTTCTCGAAGCTGCCGTTCCAGCCCCGCTGCTCCTCAGGCGCAAGCATGTCGAGCCGGCTGGCGACGGCGGCAGCGGCTTCGGCCGCCCGCGCGTCGTCCGACAGAAGGGCTGCATCGAGCGCGCCGGCGACGGCCGCCTGCTCGACCACATCCCAGGACCCCACCTTGCGCACGATGAGCTGCATCAGGTGCTTGGCGGTCAGCGCCTGGCGCACCAGGGCGCGCAGGTCCTCGCCGGCGCGCTGCACCCCGTCGCCCAAGGTCAGCACCGCGTCCCTCAGGGCCTGCTCGATCAGGTAGTCCTCCAGCTCGCGGTCGTCCTTCAGGTACTCGAGGGAGTCGCCCCGCTTGGCCCGATAGAGCGGCGGCTGGGCGATATAGAGGTGTCCGGCCTCGATGATCGGACGCATCTGGCGGAAGAAGAAGGTCAGCAGGAGCGTGCGGATGTGGGAGCCGTCCACGTCCGCGTCGGTCATGATGATGATCTTGTGATAGCGCAGCTTGGAGAGGTCGAACTCCTCCGGGCCGATGCCGGTGCCGAGCGCGGTGATCAGGGTACCGATCTCCTGGCTGGAGAGCATCTTGTCGAAGCGGGCGCGCTCAACGTTCAGGATCTTGCCGCGCAGCGGCAGGATGGCCTGGGTCCGGCGCTCGCGGCCCATTTTGGCGGTGCCGCCGGCGGAGTCGCCCTCGACCAGGAAGATCTCGGAGCGCGACGGGTCCCGCTCCTGGCAGTCCTGCAGCTTGCCGGGCAGGGAAGAGATGTCGAGGGCGCCTTTGCGGCGGGTCAGCTCCCGCGCCTTGCGCGCCGCTTCGCGGGCCGCCGCCGCCTCCACCACCTTGCCGACGATGCGCTTGGCCTCGCCGGGGTGCTCCTCGAAGAACTGCTGCAGCTTGTCGTTGATCAGCGACTCGACGATGGGCCGCACCTCGGAGGAGACCAGCTTGTCCTTGGTCTGACTGGAAAACTTGGGGTCCGGCACCTTGACCGAGAGGACGCAGGTCAGGCCCTCGCGGCAGTCGTCGCCGGTCAAGGCCACTTTCTCGCGCTTGGCCAGACCGGAGCTCTGGGCGTAGCCGTTCACCTGCCGCGTCAAGGCGGCGCGGAAGCCAGCCAGATGCGTGCCACCATCCCGCTGCGGGATGTTGTTGGTGAAGCAGAGCATGGTCTCGTGGTAGCTGTCGGTCCACTGCAGGGCGACGTCCAGGACGATCCCGTCCTTCTCCCCCTCGATGCGGATCGGCGGCGTAATCAGCGGCGTCTTGGTGCGGTCGAGGTACTCGACGAAGGCCATCACGCCGCCTTCGTAGTGCAGCTCCGCCACCACCGGCTCGGGATGCCGCCTGTCTTCCAGCAGAATCAGGACGCCGGGGTTGAGGAAGGCCAACTCGCGCAGGCGATGCTCCAAGGTCGGGTAGTCGAACTCGGTCATGGTGAAGGTCACGGGCGAAGGCAGGAAGCGGACCTCCGTGCCCGTACGGTCCGGCGCCTCGCCGGCCACCGCCAAGGGTGCCGTTGCCTCCCCATCTTCGAAGCGCAGGAGGTGCTCATGCCCCTCGCGCCAGACCTTAAGCTCGAGCCACTCGGAGAGTGCGTTGACCACCGAGACGCCCACGCCGTGCAGGCCGCCTGAGACCTTGTAGGAGTTCTGGTCGAACTTCCCGCCGGCATGGAGCTGGGTCATGATGACCTCGGCGGCGGACACGCCCTCCTCTTCGTGGATGTCCACCGGAATGCCGCGCCCGTTGTCGCGCACGGTGACCGAGCCGTCGCCGTTCAGCACCACCTCGACGCGGTCGCAGTAACCGGCCAGCGCCTCGTCGATGGCGTTGTCCACCACCTCGTAGACCATATGGTGCAGGCCGCTGCCGTCATCGGTGTCGCCGATGTACATGCCGGGACGCTTGCGCACGGCTTCCAGCCCGCGCAGCACCTTGATGGACTCCGCCCCGTAGTCCGCACCTTCGATCTGTTCGTTCAACTGCTCGTCCATTTTCTTATCGGTTCGTTGCACGCGGCACCTCAGGATACGCGCGGCACGCCGCCCTCGAAGGTGACGACCCGCGCCGCGCCGGCGATCTCGCGATAGGGCGCCATCTCGCTGCCGGTCATCCAGACCTGGGCGCCCAAGCCCGCAAGTGCCGCAAAGAGCGCGGCCCGCCGCGGCGCATCCAGGTGCGTCGCGATCTCATCCAGCAGCAGCAGGGGCGCCGCCCCACGCTCCGCCGCGACCAGGCGCGCATGCGCCAACACCAGCGCCACCAAAAGCGCCTTCTGCTCGCCCGTCGAGCAGAGCCCAGCCGCCAGCTGGGGCTGGCCCGCCGCCTCCTGGCGCGAGACCAGGAGATCGCAGCGATGGGCGCCGACGGCGGCCCCGCCGCTTTCCGCGTCCTGACGGCGCGAGGCCGCCAAAGCCTCGGCCAAACGCTCCTCCACATCGACCGCGGCCTCGGCCTCCAGCCAAGCCTCCGCCTCGCCCGACAGGCCCAAGAGCGGCCGGGGAAAGCCGGTTTCGTCCTGGGCAGTGGCGGCGGAGAGCCGCCGCAGCAATTCGCGCCGGGCCGCTGCCAGCGCGACGCTGCGCTCGGCCATGGTCCGCTCCAAGGCCGCAAGCCAGCTCGCATCGGCCTGGCCCTGCTTGAGCAGCCGGCTGCGCTCCCGCATCGCCTGCTCATAGGCGGTCCAGCGCCCGCTGTGGGCCGGCTGGAAGGCGGCCGCCAGGCGGTCGAGGAAGCGCCGCCGCGACCCCGGCCCCTCCTGGAAAATCCAGCAGGTCTCCGGCGTCAGCCAAACGGCGGCCAGGATCTCGCCCAAGGCCTGCTGGCTGCCGCCATCTTCGCCGTCAATACGGACCGCACGGCGCTCCCGCTGAGCCTCGCCGCGCGGCTTCGGGTCCAAGCCGGTGCCGACGCGGCGCTGCCCTTGGGGCGTTTCCACCACGGCCGAGACCGCCCAGAGCCCGTCCGCTGCGCCGGCTTGGTTGGCCGGCAAGCGGCTCGAAAGCTCCGACAGCCTGGCACGCCTGAGGCCGCGCCCTGGAACCAGCAAGGACAGCGCCTCCAAGACGTTGGTCTTGCCGCCGCCGTTCGGGCCGGTCAGGAGCACCGGGCCGGGCACCGCCTCCAGCTCCGCCGAGCGAAAATTGCGGAACGCCGAGAGGCGAAGCTGCGAAACCCAAAGCTGCGGCGCGGACCAAGGCTGCTGTTCAGCATTGGTTGCGAACCGCGAATGAACCGCCGCGCTTGCCTTCAAATCGCCTCCAAGCTCTCCGCTACACGCGCATCGGCATGATGACGTAGAGCGCGCTGACATCGGTCGTATCGCGCACCAGGGTCGGCGACGCCGGATCGGCCAAAACAAACTGTGCCGCTTCGCCCTCGATCTGCTGGGCGATGTCCAATAGATAGCGTGAATTGAAGCCGATTTCGAGTTTCGGCCCCTCGTACTGAACCGGGATGTCCTCCTGCGCGCTGCCGGCATCGGGGCTGTTGGCGGAGAGGGTCAGGGCGCCGTCGTTCATGCTGAGCTTGATGGCGCGGCTCTTCTCGGTGGAGATGGTGGAGACCCGGTCGACCGCCTCGCGGAAGCTGCGGCAATCCACCTCCATGAGCTTGTCGTTGCCGGTCGGGATGACCCGCTCGTAATCGGGGAAGGTGCCGTCGATCAGCTTGGAGGTCAGCTCGCTGCGACCGAAGTTGAAGCGGATGCGCGTCTCCGACAGGCCGATGTCCACGCTGTCCTCGCTGTCCTCGATCAGCTTGCGCAGCTCGCCCACCGTCTTGCGCGGGACGATGACGCCGGGGATTCCCTGGGCGCCGTCCGGCAGAGGCATCTCGAAGCGGGCCAAGCGATGCCCGTCGGTCGCCACCGCGCGCAGCACGTCCAGCCCTTCGTTCGTGCCGGCGTGAAGGTAGATGCCGTTGAGGTAGTAGCGCGTCTCTTCCGTCGAGATGGCGAAGCGCGTGCGGTCGACCAGGTTCATGGCCTCGGCCGCCTGCAGCCGGAAGTTATGCGGCAGATCTCCACCGCCCGGCGAAGGGAAGTCCTCCTTCGGCAGGGTGGCGAGGGAGAAGTTCGAGCGCCCGCTGCGGATCGAGAGCTGCCCGCCGTCGGCATCGAGCGAAAGCTCGACCTCGGAGCCGTCGGGCAGCTTGCGGACAATGTCGTAGAGCGTATGCGCCGGCGCCGTCGTCGCGCCGCTCTGCTCGACCCGCGCGTCGACCTGCTCGACGATGGTCAAGTCCATGTCGGTGGCGGTCAGCGCCAGGCTGTTGTCCTCGGCACCGAGCAAAATGTTCGAAAGAATGGGGATGGTGTTGCGCCGCTCAACCACGGACTGAGCATGACTAAGGGATCGCAGCAGGACGGCGCGTTCTATGACAAGCTTCATGGCGTTCCAAGAAATCAGAGATTGGTTCGAATCGGCTCTTCCAAGGCCGGCCCGGCACCTCGTTGCCGCAGCCGCCAAAGCCCCGCGAATCGGGAACGCCCACTATAGCATAGCCCCCCGATGCGCAAAGGCCTTTGGCCGGCCCCGCGCAGGGCCGAACTGTGGCCATCTAGGGGGTGCTGCGGGAGCCCCCGAGACTGGGGACTCCCCGCCGAAGCGCCGTTAGGTTTCGAGCATGCGCCGCAGGAGCTCGACGTCCTCGGCAAAGCCGCTGTCGAGCGCGATCAGCTCCTCCACCTTGCGGACGGCATGCATCACCGTGGTGTGGTCGCGCCCGCCAAAGCGCCGGCCGATCTCCGGCAGAGAGCGGGCGGTAAGCTGCTTCGAGAGATACATCGCAACTTGCCGCGGGCGGGCCACGGCGCGGGCACGGCGGGCCGAATGCATGTCAGCCACGCGGATGTTGAAGTGCTCGGCGACCTTCTTCTGGATTTCCTCGATCGTCACCCGCCGGTCGCAGGCCCGCAGCAGGTCAAGCAGCAGCTCCTGCGCCGCTTCCAGCGTGATCGGCCGTCCAACCAGCGAGGCGTGGGCGATGATGCGGGTCAGCGCCCCTTCCAGCTCGCGGACGTTGGAGGTGATCTTGTGCGCAAGGAACTCGATGACCTTGGACGGTACTTCGACGCCGGAGCGCTCGACCTTGGCCTGCAGGATGCTGAGGCGCAGCTCGTAGGTCGTCGGGTGGATGTCCGCGACCAGGCCCCAGCCGAGCCGTGAGCGCATGCGCTCCTCGACGCCTTCCAGATCGCTCGGGCTCTTGTCGGCGGAGATCACCACCTGCCGGTTCTGATCAACCAGGGCATTGAAGGTGTGGAAGAACTCCTCCTGCGTCGCCTCACGTCCGCCGATGAACTGTACGTCGTCGATCATCAGCACGTCGACCGAGCGGAACATCTCCTTGAAGGCCATGGTGTCCTTCGTGCGTACGGCGCGCACGAACTGGTACATGAACTGTTCGGCCGAGAGATAGATGACCCGCTTGCTCGGCTGTGCCCGCTGAATCTGCCAGGCGATGGCGTGCATCAGGTGAGTCTTGCCGAGGCCGACGCCGCCGTAGAGGAACAGCGGATTGAACGGCGGCTGCCCGGCCTCTCCGACCCGTCGCGCGGCGGCATAGGCCAGCTCGTTCGACTTGCCCACCACGAATGCGTCGAAGGTGAAGCGCGGGTCGAGCGGGCCACCATAGGCTTCGATGGCGCGCAGCTCGTTCGGCGCCGGCGTCGAGGAGAAGCCGTTCTCCTTGACGACCTTCTCGGCCTTGTCGGCGCCCGCCTTGCCGTTCAAGCCGTCGAGACCTTCGGCCTCCTTTGCGTCCGGCAGCGGATAATTGAAGTCGTCGCGTACAATGGGTGTATGCGGCACTTGTCCGGCACCCGCCATGGGGGCTGCCGGTGCGCGTGGCGTGACCACCACGTCAACCGCCTCGACCTCGGGCAACTCGTCCTGCCAAATTCTCAGAAGTGCTTCGCCGTAGTTGCCGGCAATCCAGTCACGCATGAAGCGCGAGGGCACGGTAAGCCGCACCTTCTGGCCGCGAACCGAGCCAAGCGCCAGCTCACGCAGCCAGCTGCGATACGCAGCCTCCCCGGCTTCCTGCCTTAAGCGGCCCCTGATTGCGGCCCATGTTTGTTCGAGGGAACGAGCATTTCCTGAATAACTTCCTAGTCCTTCCGCATCCGCGTTCATCTTGTGCAATGCCCCGACCGTCCGTCTCTAAATATGTTTGCGTCTGTGGAGTCCGCTCCGGCAGTAAACCTCGGTGAGGTCTACTCGTCACCGTTGCGATCCGCTCTACTATGCTTCTTCCCCTTAGACTAGATATACTCCCCTGAGGACATGTAATACGCTCACGTCCTCGTACCGACGCACACTATAGTTTGGGTACATTTCCCACAAGACACCGCATCGTCTAATATTTATGACGATCTCTATGCCTATAATTTGTGGCTTGTACCTCCCGTTGGGACGGCGCACCTGTGTTTTATTAATGGTTGCGCACCGTTTATCTGGACCGCTTGCGACTATGACTGTGTCGCTTGGCGACCGATACTCGTAACCTAGCTGTCATTCCGAACGGAGGCAAGAGGCCATAAAGAGAACGCCGGGACCCGCCGCTGTTCCCTTCTCAGCAACGAAGGTCAAGTCTGTGGAATCCCGACGATTCCCGCCGGCGAAATAAGGCAAAAAAAACACCGCCAGAAGGGAGGCGCCTTAACCAAGGACCCAATTCCTTTACTGTGAGGTGACACATTGATGACGACTTCGCGAAACACAAAAAGCCGGCAGCGGCCGATCGGGCCAGTGCCGGCGAAATAGGCCGCAGCCGCAATCAGCTAGGTTGCTGAGGACAGCGCCTTGATGCGAGCGGAGAGGCGGGAGATCTTCCGCGCCACGGTGTTGCGGTGCATGACGCCGCGGGAGACGCCGCGCTGCATTTCGGGCTGCGCCGCCCTGAGGGCGGCGGCCGCCGTGTCGCCATCGCCCGCAGCGATCGCCGCCTCGACCCTCTTGACGTAGGTCCGGATGCGGCTGCGCCGGGCGCCGTTGACAACGCCCTTACGCGCATTCCGTCGGTTGCGCTTTTCGGCTGACTTGTGGTTTGCCATGTTTACCTTTGAGCTTCGCGCTAGAACAAGCCGCGGTCTATAAGTCAGACGGCGGCCAAGCGTCAAGCGCCGTCATTGAGGTTTTTTGCGCCCGGCGCGGGTGGACTCAGCGGTGCTTGAAGTCCGGTTTGCGCTTCTCAGCGAAGGCCGCCATGCCCTCCTTCTGGTCTTCCAGAGCGAAGGTGTTGTGGAAGAGCCGCCGTTCGAAAAGCACGCCTTCCTGCAAGCTCGACTCAAAGGCACGATTGACCGCTTCCTTGCACATGCGAACGACAGGCTGCGACAGAGCGGCAATGCTGTCGGCCGTCTTCATGGTCACCGTCATCAGCTCATCGGCCGGCACGACCTTGGCCACCAGGCCGGCGCGCAGCGCTTCCTCCGCCGTGATCATGTCGCCGGTCAGGCACATGTACATGGATAGCGACTTGCCCACCGCCCGCGTGAGGCGCTGGGTCCCGCCGGAGCCCGGGATGGTGCCGATCTTGATCTCGGGCTGACCGAACTTCGCCGTGTCGGCGGCGATGATGATGTCGCACATCATCGCCATCTCGCAGCCGCCACCCAGCGCGAAACCGGCCACCGCCGCGATCACCGGCTTGCGGATCGTGGTCACCACCTCCCAGTCGTCGGTGATGAAGTCCTGGTCCGAGACCTCCTGGAAGGTCTTGTCCTTCATCTCCTTGATGTCGGCGCCGGCGGCGAAGGCCTTCTCGGAACCGGTCACGACGATGCAACCGACCCCGGAATCGGCATCGAAGTCGCGCAGGGCTCGGCCGAGCTCATCGATCAGGGCGGCACAGAGCGCGTTGAGCGCCTGCGGCCGGTTCAAGGTGATGACGCCGACGGCGCCACGTTTCTCGACGAGGATGTTCTCGTAGCTCATGGGATGTCGCTTGCCTGTGCGCTGTTGTCGTTGGGAGGGGGTGGAGTCGGGTGCGGGACTTACCCGCTCGCCTCTAGAGGGTCAACGCACAGCGCCCATCGCCCCAGCGCACATCCCCCGGCGCCCATCACTCGCGCGGCGAGAGAATGAAGCGAACCGTTAGGCGCTCCGCCGCCGGCTGAAAAGCCAAACGGAGCTGCTCTTGCGCCCGTTGGTAGAGGCCGGCACCCGCGGGCTCCCACCCGAGCGACGGCAAGGTGCGGAGATAGAAGGCTTCGACCTCCGGCTGCGAGAGCGGACCCTGGGCTTCCATCTCGACGATCCGCCCGCTTGGCTTGTCGAAGACCACCGCTCCCGGCAGCTCGACCAGACCGGCCATCAGCGGCAAGTCGGGGATGGCCTCGGCAAAGCGCGCTTCTGCCGGCGCCGGCCCGGGAGCGAACAGCAACACACCGAGCAGGAAGACCGCCAAACGCAAGGGACCGAGCTGCAAGCTCATCGTTGAGTTCGCCCGCAATAGAAGGTCGAGCGGCCACTTTGAACGATCCGCGCGATCCTGCAAGGCGTCTTTGCCGCGGGGTCCTGCTCACAGCGGGGGCAAGGCTCGCCTTCCTTGCCGTAGACGGACCACTGGTGCTGGAAGTAGCCGAGCTCGCCCGAGGCCTGCACGTAGTCCCGCAAGGAAGAGCCGCCGGCCTCGATGGCCCGCCGCAGCACGTCGCGCACGGCCGCCGCCAGGCGGTCGGCGCGCGCGCCCTGCACGGTGTAGGCCTGACGACGCGGTGAGAGCCCAGCGTCGAACAGCGCTTCGCAGACATAGATGTTGCCGAGACCGGCGACGACGCGCTGGTCGAGCAGAGCCGCCTTGATCGGCGTGCGCTTACCCTGCAGCGCTGCCGCCAGCGCCGGGCCGTGGAAGGCATTGCCGAGCGGCTCGGGGCCGAGCTCCTTCAACATCGGATGCTCGTCCAGTGTCGGCGCCGGAAAGAGATCGACGAAGCCGAAGCGCCGCGCGTCGTTGAAGCGGACCTGCCCGCCCTCCTCCGTCTCCAGCACCAGATGGTCATGCTTGTCGAAGGGCTCGAAAGGCGGGGAACAGAGGGTCATGCGGCCCGACATGCCGAGATGGCACAGCAGCACTTCCTCCTCGGCGTCCTTCTCCGCAGCGGCCGGCTCAAGATGCATCAGGATGTACTTGGCCCGCCGCGCGATGCGGGCGATGCGGCGTCCCTCCAGCCGCTCCGGAAGGTTTGGCGGAAAGGGGAAGCGCAGGTCGGGCCGGCGCTGCTCCACCCGGCTCAGGCGCCGCCCCTCCAACACCGGGCGCAGACCGCGGCAGACGGTTTCGACCTCGGGCAATTCGGGCAAAGGGGCGTTCCTCTGTGAAAGACGGACAGCGAATGAAAAACGCGACCGAGCCGCAATGACGCACCCCCGGGACGCACCCCTGGTGCGCTTGCCGGCCGCAGGCTATCTTGCCGCCTATGACAGGCGAATCGTCAAGCGACCCACAGCGTACGTCCGGCGAAACGCCGGTCTCTTTCGGCTACCGCAAGGTCGCGGCAGCCGACAAGCCCTCCATGGTGCAAAGCGTTTTCCGCAGCGTTGCCTCGCGCTACGACCTTATGAACGATGTCATGTCGGCGGGCACGCACAGGCTGTGGAAGGCCGCGCTGGTCGACTGGCTGGCGCCGCGCCCCGGCCTGCGCGTCCTGGACATGGCCGGCGGCACCGGCGACATCGCCTTTCGCATCAATGCGCGCTGCCCGGACAGCGATATCCTGGTCTGCGATCTGACCGAAGAGATGCTCAACGTCGGACGCGACCGGGCCGTGGACCGCGGCATCCTCACGGGGTTGGACTGGCTCTGCGCCGATGCCGAAGCCTTGCCGCTCAAGGATCGCAGCAGGGAGGCCTATACGATCTCCTTCGGCCTGCGCAACGTGACCCATCCGGAGCAAGCCCTGGCCGAGGCCTGGCGCGTGCTCAAGCCAGGCGGGCGCTTTCTTTGCCTGGAGTTCAGCCGGGTCGCGCTGCCTCTGCTGAGCGATGCCTACGACCTCTATTCCTTCCGCATCATACCGCGGCTGGGCGAGGTGATCGCCCGCGACCGCGAGTCCTACCAGTACCTCGTCGAGTCCATTCGGCGCTTTCCGGATCAGGAGGGTTTGGCGCAGCGCATGGCCGCCGCAGGCTTTGAGCGTGTCCAGTACCGCAACCTGATGGGTGGCGTCGCCGCCTTGCACTCGGGCTGGCGCCTGTAGAAGACCCCGAAACGAGCTGACCCCACCGGCCGCAGCGATGATCAAAGCCGCCATCCTGTCCTTCCGCGTGCTCGGCATTCTCTGGACCCTGGCGCGCTGCGACGCCTTCGCCGTGTTCGAGGACACGCTGGTCAACCAGCGCCTGCTGCGCCTGGTGCGCCGCCTGGCGGCGCGCGATTGCACCGGGCGGCCGGGCGAGCGCCTGTCGCGGGCGCTGACCCTGCTCGGTCCCGCCTTCGTGAAGTTCGGACAGTTTCTGGCGACCCGCGCCGACCTGATCGGCAACACCCTGTCCGAAGATCTTTCTCGCCTGCAGGACCGTCTACCGCCCTTCGCGAGCGAAGAAGCCCAGCGCGTGATAGAGCGCAGCCTGAGCCAGCCGATCTCGGAGCTCTTCGTCAGCTTCGAGGCGGAGCCGGTCTCCGCCGCCTCTCTGGCGCAGGTTCATTTCGCCACCATCGAGCGGCGGCGCGCGATGATCGCCCTGCAAGACCGAGACGCCACCGAAGACGACTTCGAGACCCCCAAAGCGGAGGACGACGAGGAGAGCGAAGTCGTGCAGGTCGCCGTCAAGGTTCTGCGCCCGGGCATCGAGCGCGAGTTCCTGATGGACATCGACCTCATGGCCTGGGGCGCCGCGGTTCTCGAGCGGGTCGTCCCGCTGTCTCGGCGCTTTCGACCGGTGGAGTCCGTTGCCATCTTCCGGCGGCTCTCAGAGGTCGAGATGGACCTCAGGCTGGAAGGGGCGGCGGCCAGCGAGCTGGCGGACAACTTCGCCGACGATCCCGGCTATCGCATTCCCAGGATCGAGTGGGACTACACGGCGCAACGGGTCCTAACCATGGAGCGCGTCTCGGGCATCCGGCTCGACGACCGGGCGGCCCTCTTGGCGGCGGGCCACGATTTGCGGCTGATCCTGGAGAACGCGGCGGAGATCTTCTTCAAGCAGGTCTTCCGCGACGGCTTCTTCCACGGCGACCAGCACCCCGGAAACATGTGGGTCGATGCAGAGGGGCGCATCGTCGTCGTCGACTTCGGCATCATGGGACGGCTGGACCGCAAGATGCGCAATTTCCTGGCCGACATGCTGCTGGCCACCCTGGCCCGCGATTACCGCCGCCTCGCCCGGGTGCACGTCGAGGCGGGCTTCCTCCCGGCCGGCCAGCCCGAGGAGCTCTTCGCCCAGGCGCTGCGCGCCGTCTGCGAGCCGATCTTCGGCCGACCGCTGGGCGAGATCTCCTTCGCCCGCCTCTTGGGGCAGATCCTGCAGATCACCGCCTCCTTCCAGGTGCCGGTGCAGCCGCAACTCTTGCTGATGCAGAAGAACATGCTGATGGCCGAAGGTGTCAGCCGGAAGCTCGATGACAGCCTCAACATCTGGATGCTGGCCGAGCCGCTGATCGTCGAGTGGGTGGCGCAGCACCGCGGCCCCCAGGCCCGGCTGCGCGAGGCGAGCCAGGACCTGGGCGAGATCCTGGAACGCATGCCCTACAATCTGCGGCGCCTGGAGCGCCTCGGCGAAATGGCGGAAGAGGAGCTTGCCCGCTCCCTGGCAGACCCCAACGGCCGGCGCCGTGGCGGGTTCGAGTGGAACCAGGGGCTGATGTGGCTGGCGATCGCCCTGCTCGCCCTGATCGTGATTATCGACTAGGCCCGTTTCGCCTGCTGCAGCAGGCTGCGGAGCAGCACCTCGGTGCCGGCGGCGCAGTCTTCCGGGGTCGCGCTTTCCAGCTCGTTGTGGCTCAGCCCGTCCTTGCAGGGGATGAAGAGCATGCCGACCGGCATGAGCCGGGCCAGATAGCAAGCATCGTGGCCGGCACCGGAGAAGATCTCGTGCGAACCGTGGCCCGCCGCCTCGGCCGCATCGCGCACCGTTGCGATGCACTTGGGGTCGAACTCCACCGGCTCCTCGTAGTCGACCCGCCGGAGTTCGACGATGACGCCGGTCCGCTCGGTCTCCGCCCGGCAGAGCGCGCGGATTTCCAGGATCATCTCATCGAGCTCCCGACGCTCCGGATGCCGCAGGTCGATCGTGAAATCGACCCGGCCAGGAATGGTGTTGCGCGCGTTGGGCGAGCAAGCGATGCGTCCCACGGTGCACACGCCTGAGGGCGCATGCGCGAGCCCGAGATGGTTGAAGGCGCGAATGAGTTCCGCGGCGGAGACAAGGGCATCCTTGCGGGCCGGCATAGGGGTGGTGCCGGCGTGGGCCTCCTGGCCCGTGACGGTGATGTCGAAGCGCGCCTGTCCGCGCGCGCCGGTGACCACGCCGATGGTCTCGCCGGTGGCTTCCAGCACCGGGCCTTGCTCGATGTGAGCCTCGAAGTAGGCGTCGAGCGGCCGTCCGCCGCAGGGCAGCTGGCCGCGATAGCCGATGCGGTCAAGCTCCTCGGCGAAGTTCAGGCCGTCCACGTCCTGCGCCGCATAAGCGGCTTGCAAGGAGGCTTGGCCGACGAAAACGCTGCTGCCGCCAAAGGGAAAGCGCGTTCCTTCCTCGTTGGTCCAAACCACGATCTCCAAAGGCGCCTTGGTCTCGATCTCGGCGTCGTTCAACGCGCGCACGACCTCCAGGCCGGCCAGCACGCCGTAGGCGCCGTCGAAACGCCCGCCGGTCGGTTGGGTATCCAGGTGGCTGCCGGTCGCGACGGGAAGGGCCGATTTCTTACGCCCCGGACGGCGCGCGAAGATGTTGCCCATGGCATCGATGCTGACGTCGCAGCCGGCCTCCCGCGCCCAGGCGACGAAGAGATCGCGGCCCGCCTTGTCCTCGTCGCTCAAGGCCAGACGGCAGCAGCCACCTCTCTCGGTGGCGCCGATCTCAGCCATCTTCATGAGGCTGTCCCACAGGCGCTCGGGATCGATTCGCAATTCAGTCATAGCCGTTCTGATTTCGCCCTATAGCTTTAAACTACCAAATGCATGGTAAATCGACTCTTGTCAGCCCGTAGAGGCGTCATACATATTTCAACACAAGCCATGCGAAAATATACAGATTGATCAGATGTCTACCGCAAAGCGCGTCCTGCTGATCGTTTCAGGCGGGATCGCGGCTTACAAAAGCCTCGAGGTCATTCGCCGCCTGCGCGAGCGGGACATTGCGGTGCGCTGCATTCTAACTGCCGGAGGGGCCCAGTTCGTGACGCCGCTGTCGCTCTCCGCCATCAGCGGCGACAAGGTCTATGGCGAGCTCTTCTCGCTGACAGACGAAGCCGAGATGGGGCACATACAGCTCAGCCGCGACGCCGATCTGCTGCTGGTCGCGCCCGCCACAGCCGATATTCTCGCCCGCATGGCCCAAGGCCTGGCCAGCGACTTGGCGACCACCGCGCTCTTGGCCACCGACAAGCCGGTCATGGTGGCGCCCTCCATGAACGTACGCATGTGGGACCATCCGGCGACGCAAGCCAATCTGGCCAACCTCAAGGCGCGCGGCACTCTGTTCGTCGGCCCCAACGAAGGCGACATGGCCTGCGGCGAGTACGGCCCGGGACGCCTGGCTGAGCCCGACGAGATCGTCGCCGCCGTGGAGCGCTTCTTTCAAGCGGGCAGCCGCCTCGAAGGCCTGCGCGCCCTGGTCACCAGCGGCCCGACGCACGAAGCGATCGACCCGGTGCGCTACATCGCCAACCACTCTTCCGGCAAGCAGGGCCACGCCATTGCCCGGGCCCTGGCCGATTTGGGCGCCGACACCACGCTGGTCTCCGGCCCAACCAACCTGCCGGACCCAGAGCGCGTACAAGTGAAGCACGTACGCTCGGCCGAAGAGATGCTGGCCGCCTGCCTCGACAGCTTGCCGAGCGACGTTGCCGTCTGCGCCGCCGCCGTCGCCGACTGGAAGGTCGCCGCGGCTGCCAATCAGAAGCTCAAGAAGGGCGAGGGCACCCCTCCGAGCCTCACCTTGACCGCCAACCCCGACATTCTGGCGACCTTGGCCGAGGCAGGGCCCAAGCGACCGCGACTGGTCGTCGGCTTTGCCGCGGAAACGGAGAAGGTGGTCGAGCACGCCACGGCCAAGCGACAGCGCAAAGGCTGCGACTGGATCCTGGCCAACGACGTCAGCGCCGAGAGCGGCACCTTCGGCGGCGACGACAACAGCATCCATCTGATCTCCGCCGACACCAGCGAGAGCTGGCCGCGCATGAGCAAGCAGCAAGTCGCTGCGTGCCTGGCCGAGCGCGTCGCCGCCCATTTCGAAAGCCGGCGTGCATGAGCGACTCTGAGCCGACAAGGCAGCCACTGCGGCTGCCGGTTTGCCGCTTGCCCCATGGTGAGGGCTTGGATCTGCCGGCCTATGCGACGGAGCATTCTGCCGGCCTAGACCTCCTGGCGGCGGTCGGGGATCCGCTGACGCTCACTCCCGGCGATCGGGCGCTGGTGCCCACCGGTCTGACGATCGCCTTGCCAGCGGGAACCGAGGCGCAGATCCGGCCACGGTCCGGTCTCGCGCTGAACCATGGCATCACCGTCCTCAATGCGCCTGGCACCATCGACGCCGACTATCGGGGTGAGATCAAGGTGCTGTTGGCCAATCTCGGCGAGGACGACTTCGCAATTCTGCGCGGGATGCGTATCGCGCAGATGGTCATCGCGCCGTATCTGCGGGTGGACTGGCAAGAACAGGACACTTTGGAAGCAACTGAACGAGGCGAAGGCGGTTTCGGGTCGACCGGCGTACGGTCGCTCCGCGGCAGCTCGACGTCCGCTTGAGGTGAACACGGAACATGTTGAGACTTTCAAAAAAGCTACTTTTTGCCATCGAAGCTGTGGTCGACATTGCCTATCACTCGGCCTCGGGGCCGGTGCGCTCGACCGATATCTCCCGCCGTCAGGGCATTCCGCGGCGTTATCTTGAACAGGTGCTCCAGCAGCTGGTGCATCACCAAGTGCTGGCCGGACAACGCGGTCCGCGCGGCGGCTATCGCTTGGCGCGGGAGCGAAGACGGGTGACCGTCGGCGAGATCATCCGCATCGTGCGGCAGCTCGAAGGCATGCCCGACCCGGTGCAGGAAACCGTAGGCTCGGAAATCGGCATTAAGATCATCCGCCCCATCTGGAGCGACATGCAGAGCGAGATGATGGGGCGCTTCGATGCCTTGACCATCGAAGAACTTTGCCGCCGCGCCAAGCAGAAGGGCATCACCGCCGATCACGCGACGGAGCCGGCAGGAGACTTCGCCATCTGACGGGTGCTATCGCACACGCCAGCTCTGCTCCTCCTCCATTGAACGAACGGACCGACATGAAGACGACCGCTCGCAGCGTCGAACCGAAAGACGATGCCACGCAGCCGCTTAGCCTCGCAGGGCAGCAAGGGATGGCAAGCGCCGGCCACGCGGGCCGGATCTACGACGACCTGACCCAAACCATCGGAGACACGCCGCTTGTCCGCCTGTCACGCCTGACAGAGGCCCATGGGCTCGACTGCGAACTGCTCGGCAAGTGCGAGTTCATGAACCCGCTCTCCTCGGTCAAGGATCGCATCGGGGCGTCCATGATCGATGCCATGGAAGCGGCCGGCGAGATCGGGCCCGAGACCACGATCGTCGAGCCGACCAGCGGCAACACCGGCATCGCCCTGGCCTTCATCTGCGCCGCCAAGGGCTACCGCCTCATCCTGACCATGCCGGAGACCATGTCTGAGGAGCGGCGCAAGATGCTCAAGCTCCTCGGCGCCGAGCTGGTCTTGAGCGAGGGCGGCAAGGGCATGGCGGGCGCCGTGGCCAAGGCCGAAGCCATCGTTGCCGAGCTCGGCGATGCGGTCATCCCGCAGCAGTTCTCCAATCCCGCCAATCCGGACGTCCACCGGCGCACCACCGGCGAGGAGATCTGGCGCGACACCCAGGGACAGCTCGATATCTTCGTCGCCGGCAGCGGCACCGGCGGCACCCTGACTGGCGCCGGCGGTCTCTTGAAGGAGCGCCTGCCGCAGCTTCAGCTGGTCGCCGTCGAGCCGGAGGACAGCGCCGTTCTGTCCGGCAGCCCGGCAGGCCCGCACAAGATCCAGGGCATCGGCCCGGGCTTCGTCCCGGCCAACCTGAACACCAAGCTGATCGACGAGGTTTTGCCGATCAGCAACGACACCGCCTTCCGCCAGGCGCGCGAGGCGGCCAAGCTGGAAGGCCTGCCCATCGGCATATCTTCGGGGGCTGCGCTTGCCGCGGCCCTGGAGCTGGCCGAACGACCTGCCAACCGCGGCAAGCGTATCCTGGTGATTCTGCCCTCGTCTTCCGAGCGCTATCTTTCGACCCAGCTCTTCGAGGGTCTGTAGCAGTAAGAGACCGGCGGCCTACTGGCCGATGTACTTGTCCTGGGCTTCCTGGACGGCTTGCTCCAGGTCGTCATAAGCCTCGGAGAAGCTCTGCTTGAAGTTGTCCCAGGCATTGCTGGTGCTGGCGCGCAGCCCTTCCAGGCGCGCGTCCGCATCCTGGCGCATGGCCGAAAGGCGCTCACGTTCCGCCGACCAGCGCGCCTTGGCGTCGGCCGAGGCCTCTTCGATCTCCGCCTCGACCTTTTCCAGCCGGCTGTCGATGTCCGCCAGCAGGCGCTCGCCGGCCTGGATGGCCTCGTCGCGCTCTTCGGCCGCGGCCTCCATCAGTGTCTTCTTGTCATCATCTGACGCCGCCAGAGCCGGGCCGGCGCCAACAATCTGCGCCCCGGCCAGAAAAAGCGCCGCCAGAAAGAAAACCGTGAAAAGCGAGGTGCGATGGAACGTCTGCAACACGGGTATGCCTCCTAGGTGAGCCGATGCCGATGAGGCGCAGCTTTGCGTGCGCTCTCTACTGATAGTGGTCCTGTCGGAAGGCCTGCTTAGCACTTAAAGCAAGCGCTGACCATTGCGTTTGCCCGCTTTGGATCACTAGATTCAGGCATGATCGAACTTAGCGACAGCCAGCTCGAACGTTACGCGCGCCACGTCGTCCTGCCTGAGATCGACGAGGAGGGCCAGCTCAAGCTGCTCCAATCCCGGGTGCTGGTGATCGGCGCCGGCGGGCTCGGCTCCCCCCTGCTGCTCTATCTCGCGGCGGCCGGGGTCGGGCATATCGGCGTCGTCGACGACGACGTTGTCGATCTCTCGAACCTGCAGCGCCAAGTCGTGCATGACAGCAGCCAGGTCGGCAGCCCCAAGGTCGAGAGCGCCCGTGCGCGGCTCAAGGAGATCAATCCGGAGGTGGTGCTTGAGCCGCACCATGTCCGCCTCACCCCAGACAACGCCCTCGACATCCTCGCCGGCTACGACCTGGTGGCCGATGGCTCGGACAACTTCGCCACCCGCTATCTGGTCAACGACGCCAGCTATCTGGCCGGGCGCACGCTGGTTTCCGCAGCCATCATGCGTTTTGACGGCCAGCTCAGCACCTATCGGGCACACCAGGGCCATGGTGAGGACGGCAAGGCCAACCCCTGCTATCGCTGCCTCTTCGGGGAGCAGCCTCCCGCCGACCCCAAGCAGTCCTGCGCCGACGTCGGCGTGCTGGGGGCGCTGGCCGGCGCCATGGGCAGCCTGCAGGCCATCGAGGTGGTCAAGGAGCTGCTCGGCATCGGCCGCTCTATGAGCGGGCGGCTCATGCTCTATGACGCCCTGGAAAGCAGCTTCCGCACGGTCAAGGTCTCGGCCGACCCGGACTGCCCGCTCTGCGGCGCAAAGCCGAGGATCCGCCGGCTCGACGACGTGGATTATGGCCTGGCCGAGGCGGTTTGCGCCGCAGAGTAGTCTACGTCTCGGCGCACAAGGCGATTGCCAAACGGAGCAACGACCCCCAAGTTTTTGAGATGACTGCGAGCAAGGACATGCCTCCCGGAGATCAAGACTTCGACGCGGGGGCCTATGCCCGCGACAGCGCCAAGGTGAAGCGCGACTTCTGGGGCAAGCTGAAGCGCAATTTCACCAAGCTGCCCTTCGCCGTCGAGCTGGTCTCGGTCTACTACTGCGCCATCGACAAGCAGACCCCGCTGCAAGTCCGGGCGGCGCTGATGGCGGCCTTGGCCTATTTCGTGGTGCCGACCGACCTGCTGCCCGACTGGATCGCGCTGCTCGGCTACTCGGACGACGCCGCGGTGCTGTTCGGCGCCTACCGATTGGTCTCCAACCACATCACCAACGTCCACCGCATCCTGGCCCAGGACGCCATCGAGAAACTCCGCAACTCCGAAGGCGCCTCAGAGAACGGCACGCCCGCCTAATCTAGGCGCCGCAATCTAGGCCCCATAATCTAGGAACGTCCCATGACGCCCGACTATTTCCAGAGTCTGGCCCGCTACAACCGCTGGGCCAATGCGCGCCTCTACGACGCCGTCGCCGCCTTGCCGACGGAAGAGCACGCTAAGCCGCGCCCCGGCGCCTATTTCGGCTCCCTGCTCGGCACCTTGAACCACATTTTGATCGGGGACCGGCTCTGGCTGCAACGCTTCGAGGGCGAGGGGCCCGTGCCCAAGTCCCTGGATGAGTGGGCCTTCGAGACCTT
Organism: Rhodospirillales bacterium; assembly: GCA_965247175.1. GTDB lineage: Bacteria > Pseudomonadota > Alphaproteobacteria > Kiloniellales > DSM-21159 > JANQMX01. Next base: position 3,845,699 of record OZ252006.1, on the reverse strand, counting down.
GGACAGCCTGCGCGAAGCGCGCGAGGCCGAGGATGCGCGGCTCCTCGCCTTCACCGAGGGCCTGACGGAGGAGGTGCTGGCCGGGAGCCTGAGCTACCGCACCATGGTCTCGCCGGACGACGTCACCACCCCCTTCGCCCTGACCTTGGGCCATGTCTTCAACCACCAGACCCACCACCGCGGTCAGGCCCACGCCCTGGTCAAGGAGGCCGGCGCCGAGCCGCCGCCCCTGGACCTGGTTTTCTATCTGCGGGAAAACCCCGAGAACGCGCGCTGATACTTGCGCGGCCCAGGCCGTCCCTATATAAGACCTGCTTTCCGAAATTCGGAGAATTCTGGCGGCACGGCCATAGGCATGCCCAGCCGCCTTTACATACGGCGTTTTTCGCGCCGACCAGAGAGAAGGAAACGAAATGCCTAAGATGAAGACCAAGAGCGGCGCCAAGAAGCGCTTCAAGCTCACGGCAAGCGGCCGGGTCAAGGTCGGCTCCGCTTACCTGAACCACGGCATGCGCAAGCGGCCGCAGAAGATGAAGCGCAAGGCGCGCGGCACCATGATCCTGGCGGACGCGGACGCCAAGATCGTGAAGAAAAACTATCTCCCCAACGGCTAAGGCAGAGGAGCGCGACGATGGCACGTATCAAGCGCGGCACCACCGCCCACGCCAAGCACAAGAAGGTCGTCAAGGCGGCCGACGGCTACTACGGCCGGCGCAAGAACGTCTTTCGGGTGGCCGTCCAGGCGGTCGAGAAAGGCTGGCAGTACGCCTACCGCGACCGCCGCACCCGCAAGCGCTTCTTCCGGGGCCTCTGGATCCAGCGCATCAACGCGGCGACCCGCGAGCACGGCATGACCTACTCCCAGTTTATGGACGGGATCCACAAGGCCGGCATCGAAGTGGACCGCAAGGTGCTGGCCGACCTCGCCGTGCGCGAGCCGGAGGCCTTCAAGGCCCTGGTCGACCAAGCGGCGGCGGCCCGGCAGGGCTAAGGCTTCACGCTCGTCTCTCCAGGGGAGAGACGAGAGACGGCGGGCCGAAAGCGACCTCTTCCTCGTTCAGCTCTGTTCCCGCCGCGGAGCCATGCGAGGCGGCTTCAGGCAGAACATGACGGATCTCGACAGCCTCAAGAGCGAGCTGCTGACGGCGGCGCAGGCTGCCCCCGATCTCGCGGCGCTGGAGGCGCTGCGCGTTTCCGGTTTGGGCAAGAAGGGGCGCATCACCCAGCTGATGAAAGGCCTCGGCGGGCTCGACCCCGAGGCCCGCAAGGCTCAGGGCCAGGCGCTCAACCAGGTCAAGGACGCCCTGCAAGGCGCCATCGAGGCGCGTAAGGCGGAGCTGGAAGAGGTGGAGTTGGAACGCCGCCTGGCGGAGGAGCGCCTCGACGTCTCCCTGCCGGCGCGGCCGCGCGAGGTGGGCCTCGTCCACCCGATCAGCCAGACCATGGAAGAGCTGGTGGCGATCTTCGGCGAGATGGGCTTCTCCGTCGCCGAAGGCCCGCACATCGAGGACGACTTCCACAACTTCGACGCCCTCAACATTCCGCCCGAGCACCCGGCGCGCCAGGAGATGGACACTTTCTATTTCCCGGAGAAGGCCGACGGCTCGCGCATGGTGCTGCGCACCCACACCAGCCCGGTGCAGGTGCGCACCATGCAGGCGACCAAGCCGCCCATCCGGGTGATCGCGCCGGGCCGCACCTTCCGTGCCGATCATGACGCGACCCACAGCCCCATGTTCCATCAGGTCGAGGGGCTGGTGATCGACGAGTCGACCCACATGGGCCACCTCAAGGGCACCCTGATCGAGTTCTGCCGCGCCTACTTCGGCGTGGACGATCTGCCGGTGCGCTTCCGCCCGAGCTACTTCCCCTTCACCGAGCCCTCGGCGGAGGTCGATATCGGCTGCAGCAAGAAGGGCGGGCAGCTGGTCATCGGCGCCGGCGACGACTGGCTGGAGATCCTCGGCTGCGGCATGGTCAATCCGAAGGTGCTGGAGAACTGCGGCATCGACTCGAGCAAGTACCAGGGCTTCGCCTTCGGCATGGGTATCGAGCGCATCGCCATGCTGAAGTACGGCATGCCGGACCTCCGGCCCTTCTATGACAGCGACATCCGCTGGCTGCGTCACTACGGCTTCGTGCCGCTGGAAACGCCGTCCATGGTGCGGGGGCTGTAGGCCATGAAATTCACGTTCAGTTGGCTGAAGGACCATCTCGAGACCGACGCCTCCCTCGAGGAGATCGCCGAGAAGCTCTCCATGCTCGGGCTCGAGCTGGAAGGCGTGGAGAACCCGGCCGAGAAGCTGGCGCCCTTCGTCGTCGGCTACGTCATCGAGGCGAGCCAGCACCCCAATGCGGACCGCCTCAGGGTCTGCCGGGTCGAGACCGGCAGCGGCGAGGTGCAGGTGGTTTGCGGCGCGCCCAACGCGCGGACCGGCATGTACGGCGTCTTCGCGGCCGCGGGCAGCTACGTCCCCGGCACCGATCTGCTGCTCAAATCCGGGCAAATCCGCGGCGTCGACTCCAACGGCATGCTGCTCAGCGAGCGCGAGCTGGGACTCTCCGACGAGCACGAGGGCATCATCGACCTGGCGCCCGACGGCAAGAGCGGCGACCTCAAGCCCGGCCAGCCCATCGCGCCCATCCTCGGCCTCGACGACCCGGTCATCGACATCGCCATCACACCGAACCGCAGCGACTGCCTCGGCGTGCGCGGCGTCGCGCGCGATTTGGCCGCCGCCGGCCTCGGCAGGCTGAAGCCGCTCAACGCGCCCAAGGTCGAAGGGACCTTCGAGAGCCCGCTCAAGTGGGTGCGCGACCTGCCGGCCGACCTGCAGGAGGCCTGCCCCTACGTCGCCGGACGCAGCTTCCGCGGCGTCAAGAACGGTCCCTCCCCGGCCTGGATGCAGAAGCGCCTGAAGGCCATCGGCCTCAGGCCCATCTCCGCCCTGGTCGACATCACCAACTACGTGACCTTCGACCTTGGCCGGCCGCTGCACGTCTTCGACGCCGACAAGGTCAAGGGCAACCCAACCATGCGCATGGCGCGCGAGGGCGAGGAGGTGCTGGCGCTCGACGGCCGCACCTACAGCCTCGACCCGAGCATGACGGTGATCGCCGACGAGAACGGCATCGAGGGCATCGGCGGCATCATGGGCGGCGAGCTCTCCGGCTGCACCGAGGAGACCACCAACGTCTTCCTCGAGGTCGCCCTCTTCGATCCGGTCCGCACGGCCGCCAGCGGCCGCAAGCTCGGCATCATCTCGGACGCGCGCTACCGCTTCGAGCGCGGGCTGGACCCGGACAGCGCCAACTGGGGCCCTGAGGTAGCGGCCCGCCTGGTGCTGGAGCTCTGTGGCGGCGAGACGAGCGAAGTCGTCTCCGCCGGCGGAATCCCCGACAGCAGCCGCAGCGTCGCCCTGCGCGAGAACCGCTGCGAGAACCTGGGCGGCGTCGCCGTCCCGGCCGAGCGCCAGGTCGCCATCCTGGAGCACCTGGGCTTCCCGGTGACGAGCCGCAAGGACCGCACACTCACCTGCAGCGTGCCGAGCTGGCGCCCCGACATCGTCGGCGAGGCGGATCTGGTGGAAGAGGTGCTGCGCATCGAGGGCTATGAGGACATCCCGGTGACGCCGCTGCCGCGGGAAACCGCGCTGCCCCGCCCCGCCCTGACCGAACGGCAGCGCCGCGCTTCGGCGGCGCGCAACGCGCTTTGCTGGGCCGGCCTCAACGAGTGCGTCACCTACTCCTTCATCGACGAGCCGACCGCTCAGCTCTTCGGCTGGGAGGACGCGGCGATCAAGCTCGACAATCCCATCTCGACCGATCTCTCGGTGATGCGCCCCTCGGTGCTGACCACCCTCTTGCAGGCCGCGCAGCGCAACGCCGACCGCGGCCACGGCGACGTGGGCCTGTTCGAGATCGGACCGCTCTACAAGGGCGATGCGCCGGACGGGCAGGACTGGACGGCGGCGGTGGTACGTGCCGGAGAAAGCGGGCCGCGCCACTGGAACGCCCCGCCGCGGCCCCTGGACGCCTTCGACGCCAAGGCCGACGCCATCTCCGTGCTGGAAGCCGTCGGCGCCCCGGTGGAGAACCTGCAGGTCTCGACCGACGCGCCCCACTGGTACCACCCAGGCCGCTGCGGCCAGCTCCGCCTCGGCCCCAAAGTGCTGGCCGCCTTCGGCGAGGTGCATCCGCGCATCCTGCGCCGCCTCGACCTCAAGGGGCCGGTGGTCGCCTGCGAGGTTTTCCTGGAGCAGGTGCCGCCGCCCAAGAAGGCCGGCAAGCTCAAGGCCGCCGCCGAGCTTGCGCCCTTTCAGCCGGTCGAGCGCGACTTCGCCTTCGTGGTCGACGAGACCGTGCCGGCGGAAAAGGTGCTGCGCGCCGCCAAGGGGGCCGACAAGGCGCTGATCGCTCAGGTCGATCTCTTCGACGTCTTCCGAGGCGCCGCCCTCGGCGACGGCAAGAAGTCGTTGGCGCTGGCCGTCACCCTGCAGCCGCGCGAAGCGACCCTGACCGAAGAGGCGCTTGAGGCCGTCTCGGCCAAGATCGTCGCCCAGGTGGAGAAGCACTGCGGCGGCGTGCTGCGCGGCTGAGTCGAGGCGACCGAGCCTGCCTTACTAAGACCACCTAAGATCGCTAGGCTGTGCGTCGGACTGTCGACGGACCAGTGGGCCAGCGAAGAGAGATGGTGGCAGGAGACATCGTTTCCCGCTTGCGGGTGGTGCGGCCGCTAGCCTTTGCGCTCATCTCTGTGATGGCCGGCACCTCCATTGCCTCTGCGAACATCTTCGAGGCCGGCAGACAGCTTTGCACGGTCGCTTTCAAGGAGTTGATGCGCAACGTCGAGGCCGGGGACTTGGACCGCGTCCCACCAGCCTTTCGCTCAGCCGACGCGAAGCTGATCGTCGCCCTGCAACGCGAGCGCCGCTCCTGCGACATCGTCGAGCACTACAAGGACAAGGCGGAAGCAGGCGACATCGGCGCGCGCATCAATCTAGGGTACCTGCACTACAACCGCCACTGCGGGCTAAAACGCGGCGACGCCACGGCCTGGTACGAAAGCGCCGGCGAGCAGTCCCAAGCTCTCTATGGCCGTGCCCACATCCTCTACCAAAGCAAGGAGAGGCAGCAGCATAGGGCAGTCATCCTCGACCTTCTGCGAAGGGCCGAGCGCGCGGGCAGTTCCCGAGCCTCAACGACGCTGGGTCATATCTATCTCGGTGCCAAGCTCGGCGAGAGAGATGTCACCCAGGCCACGGTTCATCTCCGCAGGGCCCATCGGGCCGGCAATGCCGCTGGGACCCACTACCTCTCCATGGTGCACTATCTCTTCTTCCAGGAGCTTGAGAAGCCCATCGACAGACCGTTGGAAAGCGCACGAGAGCTGGCGCTGCAGGCCTTGCAAGACGGTATGCACTTTTCCGCCATGATGCTGGCCCGCATGGAGCGTGAAGCGGGAAACCACGAGGAGGCTGCCCACTTCGCCTACCTGTCAGGTGGGCTGCTGGTCTGGGGTTCGCCCGTTGCCGTCAAGGAGGCAGTGGCCTTTCTGACCGAGGAGCAGAGAGCAGCGGCCGAAGCGCGGGCCACCCAAACGCTGGAACGGGACATCCAGGGTTTCTGCCTAGAAGGCGTGGGCGACCCGAGCCTGCCCCCCTACGACGAACCGATGCTCGGCTTTCACGGCATGCTCGACTACCTCCCGCCCGGCTTCTGGGATGAGGCGCCGGATGACTGATGCCTTCCGTCGCAGTCACGTTGCCGCTGCGACTTCGGACCACTAGCATCCCGGACCGGAACCGCGGGCAGCGGGTGTATTCAGCAAGAGAGGAACGCGCATGGCCGAGGAATGGCAGTACCAGCTGAGGCTTTATCTGGATGACGCCCTCTCTGCCGCCGCGCGCGGCAGGGGTGAGGACCCGGCCTTGGCGCCCCTTTCGGACGTTCTCGGCAAGCACCAGGCGGCGCTGAAGTGCCAGTACGACGCCTTTGCCGACTACGTCAGCGCGGCGGAGCGCGAAGGGCGCGAAAACTATCCGCTCTACGCCTGGACCAAGGCGACGATTGAGGACCCTGCGAAGAAGGCGAAGTACCTCAAGGCCTTCACGCTCTACGTCGGCGGCGACGAGGTCTACGACCGGGACAAGGCCGAGGCGCTGGAAGCGGAGCTCGCGCCCCTGGTCGACGGCGAGCGGATCCTGCGCCTCGCCAAGCACGACACCAACCCCGCCAACAACCCTCAGATGCCGGAGAAGTACCGGCAATAGAGCCGCCACCGCGCTGTTCGATTATCGCTCAGGCGGCGCAGCGGTGCCGGGATTGCGAGCCTGATCACACAACCTGCGAAGCCCAGCCCCCAAATAGCAGTTGAGGACCGTATAACCCTCAAAACGTCGGGGAGGACGGGAGCGGGCCATGGACGGGACGGACGGCAGGGAGTCCGAGGGCTTCTATCTCGGGACGGCGCCCTTTTATGACTTTGCTCAGGTGGTCGATGCCAAGGTCTACCGGCCTTTGCCGGCAGGCTGGTGGCTGGGCCTGACCGATGTGGTGGGCTCGACCAAGGCCATCGAGGCCGGGCAATACAAGCGGGTCAACATGGCGGGTGCCACGGCGATCTCGGCCGTGATGAACGCCGTCGGCCACCGTAACTTCCCCTTCGTCTTCGGCGGCGACGGCGCCAGCCTGGCGGTGCCGGCGGAGGATGCCGAGGCCACCCGCGAGGCTTTGGCCCGCACCGCCCGCTGGGTCGAGGAAGAGCTGGGGCTCGAACTGCGCACCGCCATGGTTCCGGTCGACGACGTCCGCGCCGCCGGGCATGACGTGCTGATGGCGCGCTTCGCAGCCTCCGACAATGTCTGCTACGCCATGTTCGCGGGCCGCGGCCTGGCCTGGGCCGAAGAGCAGATGAAGCGCGATGCCTACGCCATCCCGATGGCGCCGCCCGGCGCGCGGCCGGACCTCACGGGTCTCTCCTGCCGCTGGACGCCGATCGAAGAGACGCGCGGCTGCATCCTTTCGCTGCTGGTCGCGCCCTTGGGCTCGGCCGAAGACCCGGGCTTCGTCGCGGTAACCCGCCAGCTTGTCGCGCTGATCGGCCGCTACGAGCGCGGCGGCCATCCGGTGCCACCCATCGGCCCGGGCTTCAACTGGCCTCCGGCCGGCCTGGAGCTGGAAGCCCGCGCCAGCCGCAGCGGCGACACAGCGCTCGGCAAGCAGAAGCGCAAGATTTGGCTGATCACCCTGATCGCCTGGGTGCTCGACAAGACCAAGTGGAAAGTGGCCGGCTTCGACCCTCTCGCCTACCGCACCAACACGGCGGCCAACACCGACTTCCGCAAGTTCGACGATATGCTGCGCATGACCGTGGACTGCGGGCCCGACGTACTGGCCAAGGCGAAGGACTTGCTGGAAGAGGCGCATCAGCGCGGCGTCTTGGCCTACGGCCTTTGGGAGCAGTCGGCGGCGCTGATGACCTGCATCGTCCCCTCGCCCCTGACCCACGACCACATGCACTTCCTGGACGGCGCCGAGGGCGGCTACGCCCGAGCCGCACTCCAGCTCAAGGCGCAGATGAAGGAAGGGATGTCTTCGTAGGCGCTGGCGCGCCGTACGGCACCAGCCCGCACCCCCGCCCGACCAACCCACTAGGGTACCATGGCATGGGTTGGTCGGGCGGGGGTGCGGGCCGGCACCGATGTAAAGCAGAACCTTGCGGCCGGGTGGGGGCTCGCGTAGCGAGGCGCGAAGCGGGGACGGAACAGTGCCCCGCGTCAGCGGGAAAAGCTAAATCGGCTGGCCGCGCTCCAAGAGCTTGTCGATCAGCTCGCGCTGCAGACGCTGACTGTCTCCGCCACCATAGACCAGCGCGCCGGACGAGTAGGTGGTTCCGAAGGAGTTCACCAGGTTGACCGTCTGTCCGATGCCGGAGATCAGCTCCTCCCGGTCGAGACTGCCGAGCGGGTGGATGAAGGCGCTCCACAGCACGCCTTGGGCCAGCGCATAGCGGGCATCGAGGGCGGAATCGAAGTTGGCCTGCAGGCAGCGCACGATCTGCTCCGGCGTCAACTGGTTGACCGGCGCGATCACGGCGATCACCCGCATGCGGTCCCGGCCCTCATCGAAGACCAGGGTCAGGCTGACCCCTTCGATCTTGAATCGCCAATAGCTCTCGCCGCCCTGGGCTTCGGGATCGAGGCGCTGCACCACGTCGCCCATCTCATCGACGCTCAGGGCTTGGCTATCGGGCGCGGCCAGAACGATCAACAGTCCGGCAATCAGGGCAAGGAAGCAGCGGCGCATGGCGGTCTCTCTTCGCGGTGCGGCCCCGCAGGAGCAGGGAAGCGGGATCATAACAGAAGCCGAAGCCCCTGTCGGTCACGCTTTTGTCAGGACCAAGTCTAGCGGCCCGCTTTGGGCGAGAACGTGGCGTTGGGCTCTTTGTTGGGCGCCTTCGGCGCTGCACTGTTCCGTCCCACTCCCCCACCCGGCCACCCCACTGTCCACAATTCCGTGGGTGGCCGGGTGGGGGAGTGGGACGGAACAGAACGGCGCGGCTCCGCGAAGAGACACCGAGCCAATCTGGCGCCGCCGCGCCAAAAAAACTCACTCCGCAGGCGTCTTCTCGACCAGGCGCGGGCCGACGGCCGGCTCGGGCAGCTCGGCGGCGACCTCCTCCAGCTCCAGGTCAGTGAGGCGCAGGCCGCGTTTGGAGATCTTATCGGCCGAGATGCGGATCTCGCGGATGTCCCGGCCGGCCTGATCGAAATGGCCTTCCAGCCGCTGCACCCGGTCGCCCAGGCGCGTGACGTCGGCCAGCAGGCGCTCGACCTCCGTCCGGATGGCGCCCGCCTGCTCCTGTATGTGCAGGTCGCGCAGGATGGCGCGTACGGTGTTGAGCGTGGCCATCAGCGTGGTCGGCGAGACGATCCAGACACGCTGCCGGAAGGACTCCTCGACCAGGCCGGAGAAGTTCGCGTGCAGCTCGGCATAGACCGCCTCGCTGGGCAGGAACATCAGCGCCGAGTCCGCCGTCTCGCCGGGCCGTATGTACTTCTCGGCGATGTCCTTGATGTGCTTCTTCAGGTCCTGGGCGAAACTGCGGGAGGCCTGCAGGCGGGCCGCATCGTCGGCGGCCTCCGCCAGCGCCTTGTAGCTTTCCAGCGGGAACTTGGCGTCGATGACGATCGGCCCCGGCGGGTTGGGAAGCTGCAGCAGGCAGTCCGGCACCTTGCCGTCGGCCATCTTGGGATGGAAGACGTAGGCCGAAGGCGGCAGCACGCTGGAGACGATGTCGCGCAACTGCACTTCGCCGAAGGCGCCGCGCGCCTGCTTGTTGGAGAGAATGTCCTGCAGGCCGTTCACCTGGCTCGAGAGCTCGGTGATGTTGCGCTGGGCCCGGTCGATCACCGCCAGCCGCTCGCGCAGCTCGTTGAGGGTCGTGCTCTGCTGGCTCGAGGTCTGGTGCAAGCGGTCGTTGACCTGACGGGCGAAGCCGTTGATGCGCTGGTCGAGCGACTGGCCGATGGCCCGCTCCTGCCGGCGCAGGGCCTCGATGAGCTGGCTCTGCTGCGTCGCCTGCTGCTCTGCCATCATCTTGAGGCGCAGCTCGGTTTCCGCTGCCCGCTCCTCCGACAAGCGCGCCGACTCCTGCAGGGCCTGCTCGGAGGCGCGCTTGTCAGCCGAGAGCTGGGCCAAGCGCCGGGCGAGCCAGAAGCCGCCCAACAGCACGGCCGCGGCGGCGATCAGGATCAGCGGGTCGCCCTGCGCGAAAAGATCGGCCAGTCGGTCGCTCGTCATAGCGCGACGCTAGCAGCCAACGCCGAGTCGGACAGCGCAGATGTTCGCGTTTTGTGTCTGCAAGACCACAGGGCCGTGAGGGCGACCCCGGCGCGACCTAGGACTCCAGCTCGCTGTCCCAATAGAGGAAGTCGTTCCAGCTTTCGTGCAAAAAATTAGGCGGGAAAGCCCGCCCATTTTCCTGCAATTGGAACGTGCTAGGCTGGACAGGTCGCGTCCTCGGGAACATGCCGGTTTCGCCAGGAAGCCGGTTGCCTTTATCGAGATTACAGGACTGACAGGCGGTGACGATATTCGTCCAAGTGGTGCGGCCTCCACGGGAGCGCGGCACCACGTGATCGAAGGTCAGGTCCTCAGTGCGGAAGCGGTCGCCGCAGTATTGGCAGTGGAAGCGGTCGCGCAGGAAGACATTGAAACGGGTGAAGGCCGGCCGCCGGTCCAGATGCACATACTCCTTCAGCGCGATGACGCTGGGCAGCTGCATCTCGAAGGAAGGCGAGCGCACCGTCCGATCATATTCGGAGAGCACGTTCACGCGGTCGAGGAAGACGGCCTTGATGGCTTCCTGCCACGACCAAAGCGACAGCGGGAAATAGCTCAGCGGTCGAAAGTCCGCATTTAGGACCAAGGCCGGGTGCGCCTGGGCGATCGACACCGTTAGCCCTCCATCTCCACTATAAGACCACCTGCGACTTCGGGTACTGCATCTTGAGGCCCCGTATAGTCCGGCCCGAATCTCAACACAAGATGTTGGGACTCGAACAGATTGAGATTTCACTCAACCATAACATTGCCGGGAGGATATTTGCAGAACGTGGCAAGCTCAAGACTCTGCGCGCGCGGCGGAGCGACGCGCCCGCTGGCACTAGCCGTCTTGCGCCCCGGAAAGGGCGCCCTGCAGGAAGCCGACGCCGGCGCGCAAACCCTCTTCGTCGATGGAATGGCCCAGGCCTCGGCAGAGCAGCGTTTGCACGGGGACGGAGGCCTCCGTGAGCGCCAGCTCGGCCGCCGGCATGGAGAGCGCCGGCACGACCTCGTCGGCGCTGCCGTGCACCAGGAGCACGGGCGGGCGGACGGTGATCTCGGCCGCCAGGCGGTCCGGCGCGATCAGCAATCCTGAGTAGCCGAGAATAGCGGCCACGGGCTCGGCCATGCGCAAGGCCGTGTGCAGGGACATCATGGTGCCCTGGCTGAAACCGAGCAGCGCCAGCGCCTTCATGCCGAGACCGTGGCGCGCCAGTTCCTGCTCGAGGAAAGCTGCCAGGAGGGGCCGCGCCCGCTCGGCGCCGGCGTACATCGCCTCGGGCGACCGGTCCTGCAGGCTGAACCACTGCCGGCCGAAAGGCGCCATGTCGCAGGCATAGGGTGCGTTGGGGGAGACGAAGGCGGCGTCCGGCAACACCTGGCCGAGCAGAGGCGCAAGCGAGATCAGGTCGTTGCCGTCGGCGCCCAGGCCATGCAGCAACACGATGAGCTGTTTGGCGGGCTCGCCGCTCGCAGGGCCATGGCGCGGCCCGTCGAGTGGCTGCAGCCCGTCTTGCGGCTGTCCTGTCAAATCGTCCATGTCGAAATCCTGCGAGGTCGCGCCAACCCGCTGGATCTAGCCGTCGCCGAGCTCGTCGTCCAGGACACTAAAGTGAGGGACGTGGCTCGGCGTAGCCTCCGCCGCCATGCGTGCGATCAGAGCCTGCCGCCGCTTGGCCTCGGCGATGTTGCGCAGGATGTGGCGGTCGAGCTCCTCTTCCGCGTGATAGCGGTCGCGGACAAGGGCCAGGGCATCGAGCTGCGCCAGCGTCCCGTAGGCCCGGCTGCGGTTCTCCAGCGCGGCGAGGCCGATCGGCGCGCCGGCGTGCTGCAGGCAGCCGTGCCGGCTGATGTAGATCCGCGCTTCGCTCATGCTTGGGCCCGGGCCCGCCTCTTTGTCGATAGCGACCTCGGTGAAGCGGCCGAAGGGGTAGTTGGCGCCTTCGGTCGCATGCATGCGATCGAGCTGCCGCGCGGTGAGCCACGTCACGGCGATGCGCACATGGCAGCCCGGGCTGTGGTGCAGGTTGGAAGCGATGGCGCCGTAGTTGGTCACGTGGGCCGAGTAGACCACGTCGTAGTCGGCGAGCCAGCCGTAGGTGACGGGAATCTCGCCGTCACGGCCGTCGTATCCGTCGAATTTGCGGGCGAGCTGTTGCGGTGAGCGGTTGGAGCCGTGGGCGATGACCGGCGTGCGGTCATCGTAGTGGGCTTCTTCAATCGGCCGCGTGCGTCCGTGCGCGAAGAGGTAGGACCGGCGCGGCGCAGGAAAGGGGTAACCCTTTGCCAACGCCAGGCGGCCTTCGTCATCCGCCGGCAGCGGCCACGGCATCGCGTCTAGCGAGCCATGTCAGTCTGTACAGGGAGGCGGCACGTCCTTGTCGATCGCCTCGATGCGGTAGCGGACATGGCAGTCGTCCACCGACTGCCACGCGTGCTTCGACCACTCCTTCTTCGCCTCTTCGTAGCTGCGAAAGGGGCCGAACCACTCCTCATGCCCATCGAGGATTCGATCGAAGCGCGTGTCTTTGTACTCGCCCCCGACCACCCAGTACTGTTGCATCTCTCTAGCCCTTCACTTCACCTCATACTTCTATTCCGAGGTGACCCTTTAAATTTCGTGTATGTTACAATTTCGTTCAACAACAAAATGCGACACTTTCCGGCTTTTCTCGGCCATTTTGCATAATATTTAGGTTAATCGGCAGCAGAGTTCGCCCGCTGATTACTTTTATCAGCCCGGGCCAGCCGAGCCGGCCCAATGTTCGGTTCCGTGGAGCGTCCAGTTGCGCTATAGTTGTCAAGGGCGCTGACGGGGTGTTGTCGCCTTGGGGACCAGAGGGAAGTGGCAGCAATGCGCGTCAAGCGAGACGGCAGCGAAACAGCTTTAGGCCGCAGGCTGGCGCGATGCCACGAGGCGCTGCGGTGCCTGGCTCTCGTCGGACTGCTGTCTTTCGGCCTCTCGGCGCCGGCCGCGGCCCTGGATCTGCCGCAGGATGAGGCGGCTTTCGAGTCCTACTTCGACGACAACGAGAGAGACTTTCTCGATCACCTCGGCAAATACAACGACGTGCACAGGCTGGCGCCGAACGCAACGAACAGCCCAAGCAATGTGGCCAACCTGAGCTGGACGTTTCACGACGCGACGGGCGACAGCCTCTTTCTCATCATCTATTTCGAGAGCAGCCGGCAATGGTGGACCGGACAGGCCTACCGCGGGCTCTTCGAGCTCAAGGAACAGGGCGGCCAGCTTGTGATCGTCAACCACGGCCCGGTCCCGCGCGACGGCAAACGCCGCGGCGGCTTTCTCGGCGACCAGGGCAAGGGTTGCATCTACAACATCTATGCCACCAAGCCCTGCGTCGACGCCAAACGGCTGCTCGACGAGTTCGCCAAGGTTCACGGCCTGCAGGCCGATCCCGAGACGGCCGCCATCCTGCAGGCCTACAAGCATCACGACAAAGCTGTTGGCGATCGTCTGATGGCCGAGGCGCGCGGGCTGCCCGCGCCGAGCAGCACCAGCGCTTTCGCCCTCCACGACGAGGTGCGCAACATGAACCTCGGCGGCGCCCATGTCGGCTCGGAGGTCGGCTGCGACCTAGACCCCTACGGCCCGCGGCCCTGCCCCGACGTCCTGAAGCGCTTCAAGTCGTTCGTCGCCCGCCACGGCCTGCCGAACAACCGGCGCATCGCCAACATGTTCAGTTCCTATGCCCAAGGCGACTTCCAGAAGGCGGATGCGATCTACGCCCGTTCGAAGGGCCTGCCGGTTCCAGCCTATGCCTATCGCCCTTCGGCCTTGAGCGACGAGGTCGCCTCCCTCGGCAGTAGCGACAGCGCCCAGGGTCTCGAGGCGGAGCCCTGCCAGCACAATCCCTATTCCTACAGGCCCTGCCTGAACGCCACGCGGAACTGGCGCGATTTCGCCACCCGCTATCAGCTCGCCGATACGGCGGAGAACGCCCGCATCTTCCAATCCTACGCGGAAGGCGACGACCGCAAGGGCGACCAGCTCTTCGCCAGCGCCAAGGGCGTGACCCTGGAGCAGTTCCTGGCAGCGGCAGGCGTTCCCACCGAGCGCTTTGTCGTAGAGATCTTCCCCTGAGGCGCCCAGGCCCGGCGGGACCAAGCAGAGGACGGAGAAAGCAGCGATCATGCGTAGCGGCCTTGCCCTTTCTGGCTTGCTCCATGCCGCGGTGCTGGTCCTGCTGCTGACCCTGCCGGCCATTCAGCCGAAACATCAGCGGGAAACCCCGCAGCCGCTCGTCGAGTTCACCTACTTCGACAGTGCTACGGCCATCGAGGTCGAGATCGATGAGGTGATCAGCGAGGATGCGCTGGAGAGCGCGGAGCTTCAGGACCCGGTGCCTGAAGATGTGGCGGAGCAGCCTCCCGAGGTACTGCCGGAGGAGCTGCCCGAGGAGCTAGCCGAAGAGGCCGCGCAGGAAGAGGCGGCGCCGGAACCGGAGCCGGAGGTCCTGGCCGAGAGCGAGGTAGCGCCGGAGCCGGAAGCCCCAGCCATCGAAGAAACGGAGACAGTGGTCGAGGCGCCGGAAGAGCCACCCGCCGAGACCGAGGAGCCGGCGCTGGCCGAAACCACGGAGCCGGTCGAGCTGACATCCCCGCCGGAGGACGTCCTGGCACAGCCAGAGGAGGCCACGCCGCCCGAGACGGCCGTGGCTGAAGCAGACCTGGCCGAGGCAGAGCCGGTCGAGACAAGCCTGGCAGAGGCACCGAGCGAGCCCCTAGTGCCCGCATTGCCGGAAGAGCCCACTGCCACAGCAGATGCCACGCCGGAGCCGCTCGAGCCTTTGGATCAGGCCGCCGCCGAGCCACTGGTCACGACGGCGCCGCCGACCGTGGAGCAACTGCCGGCGGCAGAGAGTCCCGAGCCCACGCCGGCCGAGGACCCGAACCAGCCCCTGCTGCTCGCAGAGCCGGTCCGCCCCGCCCCGAACCTCCTGCCGCCGCGCCGACCGGAGAGCATCGCCGAGCGGCCGGTGGTCATCGAAGAAGAGATCATTGCAGCGCCCAGGCCGGCACCGGCCGAACCGGCCCAGCCACAGCAGAGCGCGGCGCTGCCCAGCGACCCCACCCGGCAGTACCAGCCCCGCTGGCAGGGCCGGGTTTCCGGCAATCAGCTGCTGGACAACCTGGCGATGGTCGGCAACGAGGCCGCCCAGGCAGAGGCCAACCCGGCGTTGTGGGAGGTCGTTCGCCTGCTGCGCCAGCAGATCAGGGAATGCTGGCGCCTCGGCCGTCCCGGGCAGAGCAATCCCGATTTCGTCGTCGAGATGGAAGTCAAGCTGAGCCGCTCGGGCGCGGTCGCTCACGCCCATATCCTCGACGTCGCGCGCATGGTGGACAACCCGGGCTTCGCCGATTTTGCACGCAATGCCCGCAGCGCCTTTCAGCGCTGCAGCCCTTACGCGCTGCCGGACGACCGCTATGCCATCTGGAACAGCTTCGTGCTGCGCTTCCTGGCCCGCGGCCAAGGCATCGCCGGCCGCTAAGCCTGGCGTCCTAAAACCAGCCCGCCTAGGCAGCGCTTCTCAGCGCGGCGATCATGCTCTATTAACGCCCCCATGGTTAACGTCCGGGTATCCCTCGGGCGACGGCTAACGGCAAGGATTTCAGCGAGATGATAGGCTTCGAGTTGACCGGATTCTCGATCTTCGTGATCGCCTTCGTGCTTCTCGCGCTGGTGCTCGTCTTCATGGGCGTGCGCTCGATTCCCCAGGGCATGAACTACACCGTCGAGCGCTTTGGCCGCTACACCCGCAGCCTGACGCCGGGCCTGCATCTCATCATTCCCTTCGTCGACCGCATCGGCGCCGAGATGAACATGATGGAGACGGTGCTCGACGTCCCCTCCCAGGAGGTCATCACCAAGGACAACGCCCTGGTGCAGGTCGACGGCGTGGTCTTCTTTCAAGTCATAGAAGCGGCGCGCGCCGCCTATGAGGTGCGCGACCTGGAGCGCGCCATCCTCAATCTGACCACCACCAACATTCGTACCGTCATGGGCTCGATGGACCTGGACATGCTGCTCAGCGAGCGCGACGCCATCAACACGCGGCTCTTGACCATCGTCGACGAGGCCACCGCCCCCTGGGGCGTCAAGGTGACCCGCATCGAGATCAAGGACATCACCCCGCCGAAGGACCTGGTCGACGCCATGGCCCGGCAAATGAAGGCGGAACGCGACAAGCGCGCCCAGGTGCTGGATGCCTCGGGCGATCGGGAGTCCGCGATCCTGCGCGCCGAGGGTGAGAAGCAGGCCGCCATTCTTGAGGCCGAGGGCCGGCGCGAGGCAGCTTTCCGAGACGCCGAGGCGCGGGAGCGCGAGGCGGAGGCCGAAGCCAAGGCGACGGCCATGGTCTCTCAGGCCATCGCCCGCGGCGACGTGCAGGCGGTCAACTACTTCCTCGGCCAGCGGTACGTCGATGCGCTGGGCCAGTTCGCCAACTCGCCCAACCAGAAAATCCTCTTCATGCCGCTCGACGCGGCCAACGTGATCGGCGCGGTCGGCGGCATCGCCGAGCTCGCCAAGGAAGCCCTCGGCGATCAGGAAGAGCGCCGTGGCCAGCGCCGCAGCTCCGTGCCCGACACGGGGGCTTAGTCCTCCCCCCCAACGTCATCCCGGCTCGCGGCAGGCGCCGCACCCCCGACTGTCACCCCGGACTTGATCCGGGGTCCATGGTTGGGCTGGGCGCGAACCGTCGAACGAGAGGCGCAGGCCGATGAATGGATGGTCGGATCAAGTCCGACCATGACAGCTTGTCGTGAGGCGGTGCAGCACCTTTACCAGTCACGCCGGCTCACCTAAGGGCCGGGTCGACATTCGGTCGTGGCGCGCCGTCGACGGCGAGGCGCCACCCCCTACTCTCGCATGTCTTCCAGGAATTCGAGGTGCCACTCCATGGCGTCCTTGCTGAGGGGGAAGGTGCCGTCGGTGGTGGGTAGGATCTGCGCCCGCGGGATATGAGCCCAGGTGGCCTGCAGCTGCCCGGCGAAGCGCGGCGTCATGCCGGCCTTCCAGGCCAGCGAGACGACGCCCTTGGCGGACTTCGTGGCCCGCACGTGCCGGACGAAGGCCATGTTGTAGTCGGAGAGGATCGCGAGCCCGGCGGCAACCAGCGTCTCGTCACCGTTCATCAAGGCTTCGCTCAGCTCTTCGCTGTCCAGGCGTCCCTTGGCCAGGAGCTCGGCCGCACGGGTCATGGCCTTCTCGTCGTCATCCTCCGCTGCGCGCGAGCCGGTGATAGAGCGGCTCAGCCGAGTCTTCATCTCCTGCTCCACGACCGACAGGGTGTGGGCATCGAGATCCTCGCGGCCGCGCAGGGCGCGCAGCAAGCCCTCCGCGACGTAGCGCACCAGGCTCAGAACCGCCTTGGAACTCAGGCGCGGCCGGGACACCAGAGGCGCGTGCCAAGTCGGCTTCGTCTCGGCCCTTTCCGCCAGGTCCTCCAAGGTGTCTTCGGAGATCTCCGCGCCGTCGTTCTCGATGACCGTTTCGATCACCTTGTCGTCGTCGCTCTCGACCAGCCGGGCGACGAGATCCATGCTGACGACCTTGCGGCCGGCGACTGCCATCATTCGGGCTTCGCCCTCGCGCACGTCGTCGGCCCTCTGCTGGGCTTCGGCGTAGCGCGCGACCAACTCCGCCAACTGCGCCTCTGTGAGGTCCGGCGAGTCCTGCAGCACGGGGATGGCCACCGCGTCGTCCTCATCCTCCGCGAGACGGTAGACCAGATCGGACGGCAGGCCCGGATGCGCCGCCGCCGCCACCGCGATGATGCGGCGCACGGCCACGGCGCGATCGCCGATCAGAGCGCCCAGCGTTTCGTTGAACAGGCGGGCCTGATCGGGGCTCGGCACAGCGTCCGGTTGGGCCAGAAAGGCGGCGATCTTTCGCGCCAGGACAAGACGAATGCTCTCGTCCGGGTCGCGGCTGAGATTGAGGTCGGCCTGGGCGGGGGTCGCGAGATTGCCGGCAACCGCGCTGCGCACCTTGGCGGAGCTGTCCCCGGCCAGGAAATAGAGGACTTCGGGCGGGACGTCGCCACGCACCGCAAGCGCGGCGCGGTCGGCCTCGTCGCCCGTCTCCAAAACCCGCTTGACCTCGGCGGACACCGAGGTGCGCTTTGCCTCTCCAGCCGATTTCGCCATCGCGATCGTGCGGTCCTCGCCAATACCGCCTGCGCCAATACCGCCTGCGACTGTAATGCCGTGCGTTTAATCCCGCCTTAAGCTATGGCGGCCTGCAGGCTTGACGGTTCATGCCCCGTTAACCATGGTCGCCGCCGCACAGCGCTCGAAAACCAACCACAAGCCGGCGGACGAAGGGACAGTCATGAGCAGCGAGCTGGAGCACGTCATCGAAGAGGCCTGGGAGGCCCGGGACCTCGTCAACACGGCGACCGGCGGCCCGATCCGGGAAGCCGTCGAGGCCGCGCTCAACGCCCTCGACGACGGCGAAGCCCGGGTGGCGGAGCGCGAGGCCGACGGGACCTGGAAGGTCAATCAGTGGCTCAAGAAGGCGGTGCTGCTGTCCTTCCGGCTCAACGACATGCATGCCATCCCCGGCGGCCCGGGGGGTGCTCCCTGGTGGGACAAGGTGCCCTCCAAGTTCGAAGGCTGGGGCGAGAACCGCTTTCGCGACGCCGGCTTCCGCGCGGTCCCCAACTGCATCGTGCGGCGCAGCGCCTATATCGCCCCGGGCGTCATCCTGATGCCGAGCTTCGTCAACCTCGGCGCCTACGTCGACAAGGGCACCATGGTCGACACCTGGGCCACCGTCGGCTCCTGCGCCCAGATCGGCAAGAACGTGCACCTCTCCGGCGGCGCCGGCATCGGCGGCGTGCTGGAGCCGCTGCAGGCCGGCCCGGTGATCATCGAGGACGACTGCTTCATCGGCGCCCGCTCCGAGGTGGTCGAGGGCGTCGTGGTGCGCGAGGGCGCGGTGCTCTCCATGGGCGTCTTCATCGGCGCCTCGACCAAGATCGTCGACCGCAACACCGGCGAAGTCTTCATCGGCGAGGTGCCGGCCTATTCGGTGGTGGTGCCCGGCAGCCTGCCCGGCAAGCCGCTGCCCGACGGCACGCCGGGCCCCAGCCTCTATTGCGCGGTGATCATCAAGCGGGTTGACGAAAGGACCCGGGCCAAGACCTCGATCAACGACCTGCTGCGCGACTAAGCAGCAGACGAGAAGGCCTCGATCGACCTGGTCCAGGTCATCGCAAGTCCTCCAGAATGAGGTCTGAAGCGCGCTCGGCGACCATGATCACGGGCGCGTTGATGTTGCCCGACGTGACGTTTGGAAAGACCGATGCGTCAACCACCCGCAGACCGTCGACGCCGTGGACCCGAAGGCGCGGGTCGACCACCGAGTCCTTTTGGTCGTGGCCGATCCGGCAGGTGGAGCAGGGATGAAACACCGTCCAGGATCGGCTGCGGATGTGCTCCAGGTATCCCTCGTCGCTCCGAGTGTCGGCACCGGGCGATACTTCGCTTTCGATGATCGCGGCGATGGCCGGCGCCTCGCTGAGGCGACGGATGAAGCGGGATGCCTCGAGATGGTCCACCACATCCTCGTTGGTTGAGAGGTAGTTCGGTCTGATCACCGGTTGCTCGAAGGGATCGTTCGATCGGATGGTGATCTCACCCCGACTGGTCGGGCGACAGGGGCTGTAGCCGATCATGAGTCCGGGATAGGGATCGGGACTCATCAGGGGCCGTTTGTTCTTGGGCCTGCGGGTGTAGCTGACCGGATTGAAGTAGATCTGCACGTTGGGCGCAGCGAGGTCCGGCCGGGTCTTCAGGAAACCGCCCGCTTGATTGACGCTGAGCGACAAGGGCCCCTTACGGGTCATCACATAGCGAAACCCGAGCCAAACCCGCATATGCCAGGGGCGCAGCATCTCATTGAGGGTCGGGACGCGGGACCGAAAATGGAAATCGACGCCGAGGTGGTCTTGCAGATGCCGGCCGACCGCCGGCATCTCGTGTTTCACGCCTATGCCCTTGTCGGACAAGACGGCCCCCGGGCCGATACCGGAGAGTTGCAGAAGCTGCGGCGAGTTGATGGCCCCGGCCGACAGGATGACGCTTGCGCGGGCGCACGCGCTGCGTGCTTGGCCGTTGGCGACATAGCGCACCCCCGTCGCCCGGCCATCTTCAATGTCGATACCCGTCACGTGGGCGCGGGTGACGACGGTCAGATTCTTCCGCCCCCGGGCCGGCTTCAGGTAGCATCTGGCGGTCGATGCCCGGACGCCGTTTTGCGTGCTCAGCTGATAGACCGCCGCGCCCTCGGTCTCGACGCCGTTGTAGTCATCGGTCGTCGGCAGTCCCAGTTGACCCGCGGCCTCAAGGTAGGCGTTGCAGAGCGGATGGACCTGATCGGCAATGTCCTGAACGGCTAGGGGGCCGTCGCCGCCGCGAACCGCGTCTCCGCCGCGCGACCAGCTTTCGAGCTTCTTGTAGTATCGCTGGACGGTGTCCCAGCCCCAGCCCTCGGCACCGGCCGCAACCCAGTCTTCAAAGTCGTTGGGCAGGCCGCGCGCCCAAACCATGGCATTGATCGCACTTGAGCCGCCGAGCACCTTTCCTCGCGGCCAATAGGATTGACGATCGGCGATACCGGGATCGCGTTCGCTCTCGTACTTCCAGTTGATGCGGGGATTGAAGAAGGAATGGCCATAGCCGATCGGCATATGGATCATCGGGCTCCAGTCCCGCCCGCCGGCTTCAAGCAGCATCACCGACCGCCGGCCGTCCTCGCTCAGGCGATTTGCCAGCACGCATCCGGCGGAACCGCCACCGACGATGATGATGTCGACTGTATCCACGTGACGGAGTCCCGCTTCCTCACCGCCCCCTTGTGCTGCGGCAAGCCTCTTACCAAGAGTTCATGAAAGGCGTAAGGCGCCTGCCCGCCATGACGGCGTAGCGCATTCAGGTGGCACCCTGCAGAGCGCGAGTCATGCGAATTCGCACTCGTCATCCATATCGCTGATCGGATCGAGGACAAGCACGAGCCGCGTTTCGCCCGTGCCCTCGATCGGCGGCGAGCGGTGCCGCAGGCCGGCCTTCGGTCGCTCTGGCCAGAGCGTGCCGCGCAGCAAGATCGGGGCGCCGGTGGGCACGGTGAAGACACGTCGAGGCTCGGCTCCGTTGATCGAGATGCCGTACTGCGTGCCCGTTCCACGGTAGGTGCAGATGAGACGGGCGGTGACGGCGTCGATGTGGAACTTCCGGCAGGCATTCGTCGTAACGACGTCGAAGCGCAGCCGGAGATAGGGTGCAGGCGTCAGCCCCATGAAGATGTCGGCAAGCGCTGCGGTGTCGTCGATCAGCCGTTCCCGTTCCCGGCAATCCGGCGTTCCGGATGCATCGCAGATCCGGCTGACCGCTTCACGCACCGTCCCAGGCTCGAGGACCACGCGCGCTTTCGGCAGCTGCTCCGGCGCCAATGCGTCGATCCAGGACTGACAGCCCGGCATGGGTCGGCGGTGCCAGATCGCGGCGGCGCAGTCGGGGTTTTGGATCGCTGACAGACCCTCGGGTGTGTCCGCCACGCGGACAGCCACGGGGGCCTCCTGCACGATCTCTCGAGCAAGCATCATTCCGCAGCCTCGACACGCCGCCACAGCGGGAAGGGGTCGGGGAGATCGGGCAAGGCATCGGGACCGCCGGCGGCCTCGGCAGGTAGCAGGGCCGCATCGAGCCGCGCCTTCAGCCGGGGCCAGTCGATGCCGCTGCCGATGAAGACGAGCTCCTGGCGCCGGTCGCCCCAGGGCTCCTGCCAGTGTGCGTCCATATAGGCGCGCGCGGTGGGATGGTCCGGCCAGCGCTCCTTCGGCACGGACGCCCACCAGGTGCCGAGCGGCTTGATGGAGGAAAGCGCACCTGCGAGCGAGAACTCGACCACCCAGTCGGGCCGCGTCGCCATCCAGAAGTGCCCCTTGGCACGGATGACGCCGGGCATCTCGGCGTTCAGGACGGCCTTGATCTTCTCCGGCACGAAGGGCCTGCGCGCCCGGTAGACGAAGCTGGTCACGCCGTACTCTTCGGTCTCCGGCACATGGTCGGCGAAGCCGTAGAGCTCCTTGGCCCACATCGGGTGCTCGTGCGCCTTCTGGAAATCGAAGAGCCCGGTATTGAGGATGGCATCCGCTGGCACATCGGAATAGCTGGTCTCGATAATCCGCGCGTCGGCGTTGAGGCTGCGAATGATCTTGCGTGCCGCGTCCACCTGACTCGGCTCCGCATCGGCGACCTTGTTGAGGATCACCACATCCGCGAACTCGATCTGGTCGGTGAGAAGATGCACCAGCGTGCGGTCGTCTTCCTCGCCCAGCGTCTCGCCCCTGTCGCGCAGGAAATCGTGGCTGGAGTAGTCACGCAGCAGGTTCACGGCATCGACGACGGTGACCATCGTGTCGATCTGCGCGACATCGGACAGGCTTTCGCCGTCCTCGTCGCGAAAGTCGAAAGTGGCCGCGACGGGCAAGGGTTCGGAGATGCCGGTCGACTCGATCAGCAGGTAATCGAACCGCCCCTCTCCGGCCAGGCGCCGCACCTCGGCGAGCAGGTCGTCGCGCAGCGTGCAACAGATGCAGCCGTTCGACATCTCGACCAGCGTCTCGTCGGTGCGGCTGAGCTCAGTGTCCGCGCGCACCAGGTCGGCATCGATGTTCACCTCAGACATGTCGTTGACGATGACGGCAACGCGCCGGCCCTCGCGGTTGTTCAGCACGCGGTTCAACAGTGTCGTCTTGCCGGCGCCGAGAAAGCCGGAGAGCACGGTGACCGGAAGGCGTTGGTCGATGGCAGCCATGGGTGCTTCCTCCGAGTGCATTGCAACGTGATGAGCTGATCAGGCTTGGGTGTTGCCCTAGCTGATCAGCGCTTGAGCAGCTCTGCTCTGAGTTATGTTATAATATAACGTAACGCAAGAGAACGAATTGAGATGCGCGATCGCGTCGCCGCAGTCGGGCTCAGTTAGCGCGCTACACGCGATCCAAGACCGCGATCAACGATCTGCTGCAGGACGGAACGCACCCTGATCGGATGTACCACCCGGCGTCTCGGCAGCCTGCATCGGTATCGGCAGGTCGGCCAGCAAGCGGCGGAACTCCTCCATCTCGCGCTTGATCCAATCGCGGAACTTGGCCGTCTTGGGCCGGGTCTCGGCGCCACGCGGCGTGACCAGGTAGAAAGCCAATCCGACAGGGATCTCGAGTGAGAACGGCGCGACCAGGCGTCCGAGCTTGAGGTCGCCGGCCGCCATGACTTTGCGCGCCAGCACGACTCCGGCTCCTTCAACCGCGGCATCGATGCCGTGGTCGGCATGGTTGAAGCGCAGGCCGCGCGAAGCGTCGACGCCGCGGACGCCAGCCGCCTTCAGCCAGTCGCCCCAGCCGGGATGGTTCTCACGAAAGCTCAGCGAATCGTCATGGATCAGGACATGCCGGCGTAGATCTTGCGCTGTCTTGAGCGCCGGCCCCCGGGCCAGCAGAGCCGGACTGCACAGCGGCAAGAGGCTATCTTCGACCAAGGGCTCGACATGAAAGCCGCTGTATTCGCCACCGCCGAAACGGATGGCCACGTCGACGCCGTCGGCGCCAAAGTTCGAACGACCGAGGTTGGCGGAGATGCGCGCGTCGATCTCCGGGTGCTGTTCCAGGAAGCGGTAGAGCCGCGGCGCCAGCCACTTGGCCGAGAAGGCCGGCCCGGTGCTGATCACCAGGACCCTGTCGTCGGACAGGCGGTCGAGCTTGGCGACGGCCTCGCCGATGCGCTGAAAGCCCTCCTGCAGGTCGGGGAACAGCAGGCGGCCGGCTTCGGTCAGCTCGATGGCCCGGTTGAGCCGGCGGAACAGGCTGGTTCCGAGAGCCTCTTCCAGCGCCTTGACCTGATGGCTGACGGCGGCGGGCGTCACGTTCAGCTCCTCGGCGGCCCGGGAGAAGCTCAGGTGACGGGCCGTCGCCTCAAAGGCGCGGAGCGCGTTCAAAGGTGGCAGAGCGGCCATAGTTCAGTTTAGTTTTCCTCACGTCGCATTGCACAAAATCTCGTTTGTCAGCCGAAAACGCAAGACATATCTTACGTTTCAAGAACAGCGGCGCAGATTGCCGTTAAGCTTTGATAAAGGAATGAGCCATGCAAAACCCAACCAGCTCCTATGCCGGCCTCGACATGGATATCTTGATGGCCAAGGCGCGGGCCGAGCGGTCCAAGGCCTTCGCCGATGTCTTCAAGGCGGTCTTCCGGGCGCTCTTCGGCCAGGCCGATGCCAAGACCACCGACAGGCAAGACAATGAGCCGGTCGGCCCGGGCCACGCCTCTCTGGCGAGCTAAGGCGCCGATCGTTCAGTTCGGCTGATCGTTCAGTTTGACGGTGGGGCGGGCTAGAAACGCTCCACCCAGGGCCTGAGTTCGATCTCCCAAGCCCAAGCGCTCCGGTGCTGGCGATGGAGATCGAGATAGCTCCGGGCAATCGCATCGGGATCGAGCCGACTGTCCGGATTGGCAGGGTCAGGCTCATAGCCCGCACGGTTCGAATTGGCGATGGCACCGTCCACCACCACGTGGGCCACGTGGATGTTCTGAGGCTGCAGCTCCCGCGCCATGGACTGGGCCAGCCCACGCAGGGCGAACTTGCCCATGGCGAAGGGCGCTGACAGGGGATAGCCCTTCACACCGGCCGAGGCACCGGTCAAGAGGATGGTGCCGCCGCCAAGCTCCAGCATGCCTCGGACAGCCTGCTGCGAGACCAGGAACGCCCCGAAAGCAGAAATGCGCAGACTCTTTTCGACATCCGCCGGCTCGAGTTCGGCCAGCGGCCCGCGCACCCGGAAGCTGGGGTTGTAGACGACGACCCCGGGCGTTCCGACGTCAGAACGGACAGCACGAAAGAGCTCGGCGACCTGCTCCGGCTCGCCGGCATCACAAGGGTAGGCGCGGGCGGAGGTCTCTTGGCAAAGCGCGCCCAGGTCGTCGACGCTGCGGGATGCCAGAGCCACCTGCATCCCTTCCTGCGCGAAGAGTCGGGCCAGCGATGCGGAAAGCCCCGCGCCAGCCCCTACGATCAGCGCCGTCGTCTCTGCCATGGCTACCGTCTCCTCCTGACATGGTCGGACCGGTGGCCAAGATAGCGGGGGCACCCGCCGAGCGCAGCGGAAAAGAAAAAGGCGCAGCGGAATGCCGCCGCGCCGACAGTTCGGAGTTCTTCAGCGTCAGGCTATTTCGCCACGTCCGCACCGGTTGGGCCGTTCTCGGCCAGGTGGACCGCCCGTTCTTCGACCGGGGCCCAGCCGTTGCGCGCCATGCCGTTGGCCATGTTCATGAGCTTCTCGGCTTCAGTCCAATAGTCGCGCATCGCCTGCTCCATGAAGCCGCGCTGCACGTCGATGAACTCTTCGGGCCGGCTGCAGCCCATCAGCGACTGGGTGCAGTCCATGTCCTGCTTGAAGCGCTCTCCGAAGAAGCGCATCAGTTCCTGATTGATGTCGGACCATCCCTGCATCAAGGCCTTGTTGGCCTCGGCGACCGCCTCGAAGGTCTTGCCGTTTTCGGCGAACATAGCCGTGAAGTCTGCCGGGTTTGAGCTTTGGCCGTTTCCATTGGCTTTTTTACGCGTGCTGGCTTGAGCCATTGATTGTCTCCTGTGGGGGTGGGAGTCGAATGACGTAAGACACCTCTTTTTTCTGCGGATTATCACCGGTTTAACCGCAGAATACTCTGAGCTGCCTCAAGTTTCCACATAATCTATGTGGGATTATTGGCCTAAAGATAAGACCACTGACGTATCAGAGTTAAGAAAGCCTTAAGACAGCAGGACTCTTCCGACCATGCTCCTAGACCAAGAGCAAAAACCTCTCCTGACCATGCGCCTCGCCCGTCGCGACGAGGTGCCGCAGATTGTCGCCCTGCTGGCCGACGATGCGCTTGGCGCCGCGCGAGAAGATCTCAGCGAGCCGCTCTCCGAGGTCTACTACGAGGCCTTCGATGCCATGGCCTCGTCGCCCGAGAACGAGATGATGGTCGCAGAAGTCGATGGGAAGATCGTCGGCTGCCTGCAGTTGACCTTCATTCCCGGACTGTCCCGCCTGGGGGCGCTGCGCGGACAGATCGAGAGCGTCCGCGTCAGCGCCGAGGCGCGCGGCGGCGGCTATGGCCGCCAGATGTTCGAGTGGGCCATCGCGCGCTGCCGCGAGAAAGGCTGCAAGACGGTGCAACTGACCGCCGACAAGAGCCGCACGGACGCCCACCGCTTCTATGGCTCGCTCGGCTTCGTCGCCAGCCACGAAGGCTTAAAGCTGACGTTCTAGGGTTTGGTCTGGCGCGATCACGCGAGTCCGACGGCCCGCAGAAGGCAGCCGCGACTAAGCCCGCTTCCGCCGCAGCACGATCAGGCCCAGGCCGAGGAGCCCGTAGCCGAAGAGCGCAATGGTCGCCGGCTCCGGGAGCTGCGTGGTGCCCACGGTGAAGCCGTCGCCGTTGAGCGAAAGCCGCGCGCTCTGGATGGTCTCGCTGCCGGTCGGCAGGCCGATGGTGAAGTGGATATCGTGGAACGTCAGGGGATCCGGACCCGCTACGTCGAAGCTGAAAATATAGGAGATGTTGGTCCCGAAGCCGAAAGAGAACGCGGGCGGGCTATGGCTCAGGATGTTGTTGCCGTTCTCATCCGACAAAAAACTCGAGAGCACGGGTGTCGCCAGCGGGGTGAAGTTGCTGCCCGAATAGACCACGGCAATGCTGGCGCTGAACGACCCCGGCTGCACCGTCAGATGCTTTGGGCTGAATACGAAGTCCAACATCACGGTCGAGCCATCGGTCGCCTGACCGTCCAGCGCGCTGAAGCTATAGTCGCGGCTGGTGAAGGTCTCCCCGTCCACGCCCGGGTCGATGGCGACGGCACCCGCCGCGCCGGCAAAGGCCGCCCAAGTCAAAGCGCCCAGGAAAGCGGCCGCCAAGCCGCGCGCGCATCTTTTCGTCTGATTTGTCATGTCGTCCCCTCCAAGCACCACGGCGGACCTTGCCCAAGCCAGTTCGGCGTGCCGCCCCTTAAAGACTTATAATAATTGTGTGTAATGACAGCACAATGACAAAGTGTGGTTGGGGAGGATTTTCAAGGCGGGCCGACCGCCAGGCGCGCGCCTACTAAGAGATAGACAAGGGAAATCCCAGCCTTCAGACTGTTAGGCTGCCGCACTGAATGCGGGACCGGCCCTTACGCAGTTCGATCGAGCTCGATGGCATATCCTGCGCAAAGAGTTGAGATCCTTGAAGGATTTCAAGAGAAGCTGGCCCAGGGACTGGCCGCCGAAGAGGCGCTTGCGGAGTTGCTGGAAAGCTCCATCAAGGGGCTCGGCTACCGCTACTACTCCTACATCGCCTCCCACGCCGCCGGCCGGCCGATCTCCGGCCCGCAGAAACCGATCTTCATCTCCAACTATCCCAACGAGTGGCGCAGCCGCTATCTCAATCGCGACTATCACATGCTGGACCCGGTGGTCGTGGTCGGCGGGAAGCTGCGCCGGCCCTATTTCTGGGGCAGCCGCGGCTATGTCGGGCGTCTGGCTGCGCGGCAGCGCCTCTTCTTCGGCGAGGCGCGCGACTTCGGCATCGTCCACGGCATGACCATTCCGGTCTACGGGCCGGACGGTGAGTGCGCGGTTTTCTCGGTGTCCTCCGATGTCGGGGTGAAGGACTTCAATGAGCTGGTGGCCGAGACCGCTCCCCTCACCCAGTCGCTCGCCTTCCAAGCGCACGCGCTGGCGGCCGACAGCCTGATCGAGGACTGCGAAGAACCCGAGGTGCGCCTGACCGAGCGGGAGCGCGACTGCCTGCTCTGGACCGCGCGCGGCAAGACCAGTTGGGAGATCGCGCAGATCATCGGCCGCTCCTCGGCGACGGTGAACTACCACCTGCAAAAAGCGACCCGAAAGCTCGACGCCGCCAACAAGGTGGAAGCCGCCTTCATCGCCCACGAGCGACGGCTGCTCGGCTAGAGCCAGCCTCCAACTCCCAAAAAGCCAACCCCTGAAAAACTAGCAACCTTGCTAGCTGCGCCCCCAGCGGCCGCCGTGTTGAATGGTTCGCGGCCCAGCCACCGCCGTGCGCTTCGGCTTGCGGAGAGCCGGGCCCCGTTCGAGGGGGCGCAAGCACGCCCGCGGGACCTGACGATTGTCCGGCTCCGCCGGCGCCAAAGACCCCGAAAGGAAACGAGCGGACCGAACAGCAAGTGGAGGACCGTGGGAACATGGAAGGATCGTTTTTCCGGATCGCGCGCCGCAGCCTGGGGCAAGGCCTTTTGCGCGGCGCCGCCATGCTGGCCCTGGTCGGCGGGCTGATGGGCGCTTTGAGCGTTGAGGACGCAGCGGCGGCAAAAACCGTCAAGGTCGGCGTGCTCGCCCCCTTGACCGGGCCCGCCGCCGCCGACGGAGAGGACTTCGTGCGCGGCACGACCATGGCCGTCGAGGAGGTCAACGCCGCAGGCGGAGTCGCCGGCTACACCTTCGAGGTGGTGCCGGCCGACGTGAAGGACGGCAGCGCGAACAACGTGACCAGCGCGGTCGAGCGCCTGCTCGGCGACAGCGACGTGCACTTCATCATCACCGGCTATGCCAGCATCACCAACTTCGAGATCGACCTGATGGCCGATGCCGACATGCCCTTCATGATCGCCGGCCCCTCCGGCCAGACGCGCGCCATCATCGCGCCGGACCCCGACCGCTACTGGTGCTGCTGGTCCTGGACGCCGTCGTTCGACCGCTACGACACCGGCGTGCCGCCCTTCATCAACAAGCTGGCTGAAGAGGGGAAGATCACGCTGAGAAACAAGACGGTCGCGATCATCTCTTCGGACAATGCCTACTCCAAGACCATCTCGGAGGGCATGAAGCGTACCTTCGCCGCGGACGGCTGGACCATCACGGTCGACGAACTGGTGCCCTTCGGCGAAGTCAACGATTGGCGCGCCATGCTGGCAAAGGTGCGGCAAGACCCGCCCGACGTGGTGATCAACACCGACTACCTGCCGGGCAACTCGGCCTCCTTCCTCAACCAGTTCCTCGAGGATCCGACCGACAGCGTCGTCTTCCTGCAGTACGCGCCGTCGGTGCCGGAGTTCGTCGAGCTTACCGGCAAGGGTTCGACCGGGGTGATCTACGACCTCTTGGGCGGCGTCATCGACTCGCCAAAGGTGCCGCGCGCGCAAGAGCTGTTAAAACGCTTCGAGGAACGCTGGGGCGTGGAGAGCGGCTACTACGGCGTGGGTCTCTACGAGATGATGCAGGCCTACTTCGATGCGGTCCGCAAGGTCGGCGACCCGACCGACCACATGGCGATCGGCCTGGCGATCGGCGAGACCGAGCGCATGTCGGCGCAAGGCCCGGTCAAGTTCGACCCCAAGACCCACCTGGCCCTGCAGTCGGACGACTACATGCCCCTGCTCTTCTACCAAATCTGGGACGGCGAGCGGGTGCTGATCTCACCCGACAAGTACTCGACGGGCGACTTCCAGCTTCCCCCCTGGATGTCGCAATAGCACGCCGCCGATTGCCCCCCGCCCGTGTGTTGCGGCCCGCGGGCGGGGCGCGGCGTTCGTCCGAGCCGGTGCCGTTCGAGAAACCATGCAGCCGATCCTAGAGGTCAGAAACCTCAGCAAGTCCTTCGGGTCTCTGAACGCTGTCTCCCACGCCAGCTTCGAGGTCGGCGAAGGCGAGATCTTCGGCATCGCCGGCCCCAACGGCAGCGGCAAGAGCACCTTGTTCAACGCCATCACCGCCATCCCCTTTTCCGCAGACGGCGGCAGCGTCCGCTTCGCCGGCCAGGACATCGGCGCGCTCGGGCCGCACGCCATCGCCCGCCTCGGCCTGGCCCGCACCTTCCAGCGCGAGACCGCCTTCGAGAGCCTGACCGCGCGCCAGAACATGCTGATCGGGGCGGCCTTCGGCGGCGAGCGCCTGCCGCGCAGCGAAATCGACCGACGCATCGAGCGCGCATTAGACCTCGTCGGGCTCGAGCGGAACGACGGCGCGCGCTTGGCATCGGAACTTTCGGTCTTCGACCGCAAGCGCCTGATGCTGGCCAGCGCCCTGGTCATGGGCCCGAAGCTGATGCTGCTCGACGAGCCGGCTTCCAGCCTGACCAAGCCGGAGATCGAAGAGACGGTGGCCATCGTCCGCCGGCTCAACGAGCACGGCATCTCTATCGTCATCATCGAGCACGTGCTGCCGGCGCTGCTCTCCCTCTCGCAGCGCCTGATGGTGCTGAACCAGGGCACCATCCTGATCGTCGGCGAGCCGCAAGCGGTGGTGCGCGACCCGCAGGTGATCGAGGCTTACCTCGGTCGCAGGAGAGCCGGCGATGCCGCCGCTTCTTGAGATCGAGCAGGTCTCGACCGGCTTCGGCCGAGTCAAGGTGCTGCACCGGGTGTCCCTCACCGTCGGAGAGCACGAGCGGCTCGGCCTCTTCGGGCCGAACGGTCACGGCAAGACCACCCTGCTGCGTGCCATCTCGGGTCTCCTGCCACTATGGAGCGGTGCAATCCACTTCGGCGGACAGACGATCTCCGGGCTCTCGCCGAAGGAGATCGTCGGCCTCGGCCTTATCCACGTGCCCCAGGGCAACCAGCTCTTTCCCGACATGTCGGTCCTGGAGACCCTGCGCCTCGGCGCCTTCTCGCCGCGCGCGCGGGACCGGGCCAATGCCAATCTGGAGCAGGTGCTCGCCCTCTTCCCGAAGCTCGGAGAACGCCGCGCGCAGCAGGTCAAGACGCTGTCAGGCGGCGAGCGACAGATGGTGGCCATCGGTGTCGGCCTGATGGGCGACCCGCGCCTTCTGATGCTCGACGAGCCGACGCTTGGCCTAGCCCCCAAGATCAAAGACGAGCTCTGCGACGCCATCGCCGAGATCTCCTCCGGCGGCGTGCCGATGATCCTGGTCGAGCAGGACGTGGAGTTCCTGCTCAGCCTGATCCAGCGCCTGGTGATGATCGACCACGGCGAGGCCAAGATGGAGATCTCGGCCGAGCAAGGCCTGCGCCACGATCAGATCATGGCCATGTACTTCGGCCAGGGGACGGCCGCATGACCGTCGAGACCCTACTCTACATCCTAGTCAGCGGCGCCGTGCTCGGCTCGCTCTATGCCATGATGGCGGTCGGCCTGGCGCTGGTCTGGACAACCCTCGGCATCTTCAACTTCGCCCACGGGATCTTCATGACCCTCGGCGCCTACCTGGCCTGGTGGGTCGCCGACCAGCAGGGCCTGGGATTCGGTCTCGCGGCGGGCATCGCCGTCGCCGTGGCCGGGCTGATCGCCGTGGGCTGCCTGGCCGAGTCCATCCTGGTCCGGCCCTTTCTGGCGCGCGACGGCTTGGTGCTGATCGCCGTCATCACCACCTTGGCCGCCGCGACCTTCATCGAGAACGGAATCCTGCTGACCTGGGGCGCGCGGGCCAAACAGCTTCCGCCCCTGGTCGAGGGCAACATCAGCTTCCTTGGCGTCGGGCTCTCGGCGCATGAGGCGGCGATTATCGCCGTTGCGCCGGCGATTCTCCTTGCCGTCTGGCTGTTCCTGCAGCGCAGCCGCCTGGGGGCGGCGCTGCGGGCCGTGGCGCAGAACCGCGATGCAGCGCTCCTGGTCGGCATCCCGGTCAACGGTCTCTTCGCGCTGGCCTTCGGGCTCTCCGCCGCACTGGCCGGGCTCGCCGGCATCTTCCTCGGCGGCATCAAGTTCATGTCACCCACCATGGGGACCGAGCCCATGGTGAAGGCGCTGATCGTCGTCATCTTCGGCGGCATCGCCACCCTCTCGGGCCCGATCCGCGCGGCCTACATCATCGGCCTGATGGAGGCGGTGGCCGTCTTCGCCTTCGGCATCTACTGGGCCCAGGCGGTGCTGTTCTGCGTCATGATCGCCGTGCTCATGCTGCGCCCCACCGGATTGTTCGGACGGTAGGGGCGGCATGTCGATCGAGCGCCTCCTGCCCAAGCTCTACATCGCCGCCGGCCTCGGCCTGCTGCTCGCCCTGCCCTGGATTGCGCAGGACACCTACACCCGCCACCTGCTGATCCTTGCGCTGATCTATGCCGTGGTCGCCTCCAACTGGGACCTCAGCTTGGGCTACGGCGGCATCTTCAACTTCGCCCACCTGGCCTTCTTCTCGATCGGCGTCTACGGCTACGGCATCCTGGCCAAGACGCTCGGCGTCTCGCCCTGGCTCGCCATCCCGGCCGCTGGCATCCTGGCCGTCCTCGCCGCCCTGGTGCTGGCCATTCCCATCCTGCGGCTGGGCGGCGTTTACATCATCCTGGTCACCTTCGCCTTCAGCGAGCTGGTGCTGCAGCTGATTGTCAGCCAGTCGGACATCACCGGCGGCATGATGGGCATGGTCGCCCTGCCGCCGCTCAAGCTGCCCGGCTACAACTTCCTGCGCGACGGCAAGTTCGGCTACTACTACGGCGCCGTCATCCTGCTGATCCTCTCCACCCTGTTCCTGCGGCGGCTGGTCACGTCCAACACCGGGCTCGCCATCGTCGCCCTGCGCGACAACGCCGACTACGCCGTCAGCCGCGGCGTCTCCCTGGCCCGCCTTCGGATCGTGACCCTGGCCGCCAGCGCCTTCTTCACCGGCATCGCCGGCGGCTACTTCGGCGCCTACATCCGGGTTGCAGCCCCCGACGCCTTCGGCATCGGCCTGCTCTCCCTACTGCTCAGCATCCTGCTGCTCGGCGGCACCTCGACGATCTACGGGCCCATCGTTGCCGCCTTCCTGCTGACCTTCGTCTCGGAAGCGATGATCGACCTCGGCCCCTGGCGGCACATGATCGTCGCCGTCCTGATCGTCGCCGTCCTGATCTTCTACCCGCGCGGCATTTGGCAGGCGCTGAGCCACGCCCACGGCGCCCTCGCCCGGCGGCTCGGCAACCGCAAGCCAAGCGGCGCGCGCAAGCGTTCGAAATCCACAGCCTGAGAAACGAGCGGGAGAGCTGGCATGGCGGTACGGGATGGGTTCGTCAAAACGCGGCACGGCAAGATCGCCATCAGCGAGACGGAGGGCAGCGGCCATCCGGTGCTGATGATCCACGGCAACTCAAACTGCCGGAAGGTCTTCCGCCATCAGCTCGAGGGCCCCTTGGGGGCGCACTACCGCATCATCGCCATGGACCTGCCGGGCCACGGCGATTCGGACGATGCGGCGGACCCGGCCACGACCTACACCCAGCCGGCCTATGCCGAGGCGGCGGCGGACGTGCTGGGCGCACGTGACGCCTTTCATGCCGTGGTCATGGGCTGGTCGCTCGGCGGCCATATCGGCATCGAGATGACGCGCATCTGCCCGGAGATGACGGCGCTGACCTTCAGCGGCACGCCGCCCTGCGGCCCAGGCGCCGAGAGTGTCGGCGGGGCCTTCACGCCCCTGCCGCACATGTCCTTCACCTCAAAGGAGGTCTTCTCGGACGAAGACGCCGTCGCCTATGCGACGCACACCTGCGGCGTCGACCTGCCGCTCGACCCGGATTTGCTGGCGGCGGTGAAGCGCACCGACGGACGGGCGCGGCATACCATGTTCAACGCCTGGACCGGTAGTGTCGGCTGCGACCAGCGAGCGGCGGTGGAAAGCTGGCCGAAGCCGGTCGCCGTCATCCAGGGCTCGGACGAGGAGTTCTTCGACAACGGCTATCTCGAGGCGCTGCGTTGGAAGAACCTCTGGTCCGGCCAGGTGCATATCATCCCCGGCGGCGGCCACGCCCCCTTCTGGGCCAAGCCGGAGGCGTACAACGCCATCTTCGCCCGCTTCCTCTCGGAAGTGACGGCTTAGGCCGACGCGGAACGCGCGCCACACCCTACGCCTCCCCCGGGCCGTCGAGCAGAACGGCGTGACGGGTATCGGCATAGAGCTGCACTTCGTCGCCGGCGGCGATGGGGCTGTCCGGCGAGTCGGCGGCGACGATCTCCGGCCCCTCGGCGCCCAGCGGCACGACGCTGAGCCGGGTGTAGTCGCCCTGAAAGGTCACCTCAATGACGCGGCAGGTGGCGAGCGC
This sequence comes from Rhodospirillales bacterium, assembly GCA_965247175.1. Lineage (GTDB taxonomy): Bacteria > Pseudomonadota > Alphaproteobacteria > Kiloniellales > DSM-21159 > JANQMX01. The sequence continues at coordinate 3,811,810 of OZ252006.1, read as the reverse complement.
CTGCTCGCTGCCGCCGTTGGCGAACTTGAGGTGGCTCGGCCGGAGCGAAACCTGCACCGCCGCCCCCACCGGATGAGGCTGGGCGCCGCGGCACAAGAGCGGACCGAGCGGCGTTTCCACGGTGACGCCCTCCTCTGTCGTCGAGAGCACGCGCGCCGGAAGCAGGTTGGTCTTGCCCATGAAGGCGGCGGAGAAAGGCGTCGCCGGCTGCATGTAGATCTGTTTGGGCGGGCCCTGGTCCTCGATGCGGCCGTCGTGCATGAGGACGATGTGATCGGCGACGCTCAGCGCCTCTTCCTGGTCGTGCGTCACGTGAATGAAGATCGAGCCGATCTTGCGCTGCAAGCGGTGCAGCTCCTCCTGCATGCGGCGGCGCAGGTTGAGGTCGAGGGCGCCGAGCGGCTCGTCGAGCAGCAGCACCTCCGGCTCGATGATCAGCGCCCGGGCCAGCGCGATGCGCTGGCGCTGACCGCCGGAGAGCTGCTCGATGCGGCGGTCGGACATATGGCCGAGGCCGACGAGGTCGAGCATACGGTCGACCGCCTCGTCGGTCGCCGCCTTGCCGACCTTGCGCATGCGCAGGCCGAAGGCGACGTTCTTGCGCACCGACATATGGGGGAAAAGGGCGTAGTCCTGGAACACCGTCGCTGTCGGCCTGTCGGCCGGGTTCATGGTCGTGACATCGCGGCCGTGGATGGTGACCTTGCCGCCGCTCGGCGCGACGAAGCCGCCGAGGATGGAGAGCATCGTCGTCTTGCCGCTGCCCGAAGGTCCGAGCAGCACCACGTACTGGCCATCCTCGATGGCGAGATCGACCGCGCACAGGGCCTGCACCTCGCCGTAGCTCTTGCTGAGCGCATGGAGCTCCACGGCGCTAGCCACGCTTGCCTCCCCGGTTCGCGGCCAGGAATGCAACGGTCACCAGGAACAGCCCGAGCGAGAGGCCGAAGACGATGGTGCCGGTCGCGTTGATGACGGGGTTGAGGCCCGAGCGCACCGAGGTCCAGATCTCGACCGGCAGGGTGGCGTCGAACTGCGAGAGCAGGAAGGCGATGATGAACTCGTCCCAGGAGAGCGAGAAGCAGAGCGCGAAGGCAGCGACGAAGGCGGGGAAAAGCGCCGGCACGACGACCAGCGCCAACACCTGCCACTCCTTGGCGCCGAGGTCGCGGGCCGCATTCTCCAGGTTCACCTGGCTCGCCCCGATCTGGCTGTAGAGAATGGCGAAGGCGATCGGCAGGCAGATCACCACGTGACCGATGATGACGGTGAGCAGCGAGCGCGGCATGCGGATCTCGCCGAAGAAGATCAAGAGGCCCATGGCGACGATCAGATAGGAGAGCGTCGCCGGCGCCAGAAGCGCCCAGGCGATGGCATTGGAAACGCGTAGCCGGTAGCGCGCGAGACCATAAGCGGCGAAGAAGCCGAGCAGGCAGGAGAGCGAGGCCGAGGCCAGCCCGACGATCAGCGAGTTGACCAGCGCATCCATCTTGTTGTCGTCGGCCAGAGCGGCGGCATACCACTTGAGCGTCAGGCCGTGGAGCGGCGGCATCGGCAAGGTGCCATCCTGGAAAGAGAAGAGCACCAGCACCAGGACCGGCGAGAAGATGAAGAGATAGAAGGCGCTGCCGTAGAGTGCGCCGGCCACGGTCAGGCCCTGGTCGAAGACGCTTCTCATGACCGGCTTACCCTTAGCCAGCGGGAGAAGCCGACGACGCCGACGATCACCACCGCCATCAGGATGAAGCTCAATGCCGCTGCCTGGGGCGTGTTGGCGAGGCGGCCGACCTGCAGCACGATGGCCTGCGGCATCATCATCTCACGGCTGCCGCCGATGATCTGCGGCGTCACATAGTCGCCGATGGCCAGTACGAAGGTGAGGAAGACGCCGACCATGACGCCGGGCACGCTCATGGGCAGCACGATATCGGTGAAAACGTGCCAGGTCTTGGCTCCGAGGTCGCGGGCGGCGCGGATGATGTTGGGCGGGATCGCCTGCAGGCTGACATAGATCGTCAGGGTCATGATCATGACGAAGTAGTGCACGAAGACGATCAGCACGCCGGTGCGGGTGTTCACCAGGGTGATCGGCTCCTCGACCAGGCCGATGGAGAGCAGGAAGCCGTTGAACACCCCCTGCTCCGAGAGCAGCAGTAGCCAGCTGTAGGTGCGCACCACGTAGGAGGTCCAGAAGGGCAGGACGGCGAGCACCAGGGCGGCGAGCTGCCAGCGCCGCGGCACCAGGAAAGCAATGGTGGCCGCGAGCGCATAGGCGAGCGGCAGGCCGATGGCGATGGTCGCGAAGGTCAGCTCCAGCGAGTTGACCAGCGAGCCGATCAAATAGGACTTCTCGAAGAACTTCTCGTAGTTCGCCGTCGTCGGGTCCGGCAGGATGCGCCCGGCCTTCCGCTGCAGCAGGCTGTGCCACAGCATGATGGCGATGGGGGCCAGAAAGAAGACGGCGGTGAAGACCAGCGCCGGCAGGGTGTAGAGCCAGCCGCGCGACAGGGTGACGGGGCGCGCGCCGCGCTTCGGCAGCGGTTCAATCGAGCTGTCGATCGCTTGCGCGGGCATCCTTCTCGTATTCCGTCACCCCTTCGGACCGACGCCGGATCAGTGGGCCAGGAACTCCGTCCAAAGCTCCAGCATGGCTTCGTCGAGCTCGGCATCGACGGCGCCGTAATCGTAGGTGTTCTCGAGGTAGTCGTCGATCTCCTCCCAGCGCAGGCTGACTTTCTGCTCGTCGGTCAGCGCGGCCTTGGAGTTGACCGGCATGGCGTTGTAGCAGGACGCCATCGCGACGCGGGCCTGCCCTTCTGGGCTCATCAGGTACTGGGCGAACTTGAGCGCCAGGTCCTGCTTCTCGGAGTCCTTGAAGATGGCGACAGACTGGCTCCAGCGCAGCCCGCCTTCCTTGGGCGTGCCCCAGTCGAGATAGGGCTTCTCGCCCTGCAGCGGCGCAACGAACTCGGCCACGCCGACCAGCATGTCGACGTCCCCAGTGGCCAGCGCCGTCTGGGTCGCGACGATATCGCCGACCAGCTTGACGTTGTCCTTCAGCGCGAAGAGGTCGGCGCGCACCATGTCCAAGGCCGCCATGTCGAAGTCACGCGGGTCAATGCCCTTGCGCAGGCCCAGGGTCTTGATCACCGGCAGATAGTAGTCGTAGACGCCGACGCGGCCCTTCATCTCGGGGTCGAACAACATATCCAGCGAGAGGCCTTTCTCGGCCCCGACGGCCCGCGTGTCGAAGGCGAGGGTGTTGAAGCCGAACTTCTCCGGCACGCCCCAAAGCTGGCCTTGCGACTCATGGAGATGCGGGGTCTTGGCGCCCTCGAACATGTCGTCATAGGGGAAATCCGCCTTGTTCAGCGGCTGCAGCCAGCCAGCCTCGCCCATGCGCACCACGTCGGCGCTGTCGACCACGATGACGTCCCAGTCGCCGGGGCGCGACTGCTCGAGCAAGGAGATCGCAGCCCCTGTCAGCTCGTAGACCTTCACGTTCACCTTGACGTCGTTGGCCTCCTCGAAGGGGCGGATGATCGCCGGGTCGTCGTGGTCGCACCAGGTCATGAAGTTGAGCTCTTCGGTCGCCCAGGCGGCCGGCGCTGTCACGCTCATGGCACCGGCGAGGGCCAGGGCGGCAACGCCCTGCAGCAATGCGGTCTTGGCGATGATCATTCTCTAGTCTCCCTGTTCTTGTTTGTTGCCAGCAGCGGTCCGCCGGGTGACGGCCCGTTTCGGTGGGTCAGCTCAGGTAGTGGATGGCCGGGTTGGCGCGCGGGTACTTGCGCAGCCAGGTCAGGTACTCGACGAACTGCTTGTCTTCCTTGATCAGGTAGCCAGGCTTGAAGTGCAGCTTGTTCAGGATGGGGATGTCCTGGGCGATGAAGCGCATCTCCATGTCGCGGATGGCTTCGCCCTTGTAGCGTGCCCGGGTGTCGCTCTCGGGCGTGCCGTCGCCCTTGGGCACCAGGATCTGCATGTAGAATTCCATCTCCTGCGGACCCGGCTGCCCCATGGGGTTCAGCATGGCGTACCAGTAGCCATCCAGAGTGCCTTGCTGGGTGTAGAAGTTGGTGCCGTGGATCTCGATGCGATAGGTCGTCTCCTCACCCAGCCAGTGATGGCCGACGAAGGTGAAGCCGCACCAATAGTCGCTCCAGTCGATCACCGTATCCGGCGCGTCCTCGGCCGAGTGGAAGTCGTGCAGGGTGGCGAAGTGCTGCCAGTCGAAGGCGTTGGCGGTGATCATCTCCGGGTCGCAGCCGATCTTGGTGATCGGGGCCTCGATCAGCATCAGCTCCTCGTCGGGGCGCTGCAGGTCCGGCAACTCCCAAAGCGCCTCCTCGCCGTTGAAGGCAAAGATCAGGCCCCAGCGCTCGCGGGTCGGAAAAGCGAAGATCGCGGCGTTGGCCGGCGGCTGGGCGCCGATCCTGGTGCCGACGCATTTGCCGCCCTCGCCGTACTGCCAGCCGTGGAAGGCGCAGCGTAGGGTATTGCCCTCAACGCGGCCGCCGGAGAGATCGGCCCCCATGTGCGCGCAGTAAGAGCTGACCACGCGAGCCCGCCCGTCCTCGCCGCGATAGACCGCGACCTGCCCGCCGAGGAAGCGGCGCGGAATGACCTGACCGGCCTCGACCTCTCCGCTGCGGCAGATCGGATACCAGGCCTGGCTATAGAGACCTTCGTCGCCCTGCGCCGGCACCTTCATGACTGGTCGCTGTCGGGGCTTCACCTCTTTCTGCGCCGGTTTCTTCATCGGCGTGACGGCCATCGCGCGGTCTCCCTGTTCTCTGTTGCCGGCCCTGCTGGACCCCCGCTTTCGCGCCTCTCCGCTACCGCTGCGCGGCGCGTTCCCGGCGTCGAGGGTCTCTTATTGCAGAACGGTAGCAGCCAGACCGCAGGATGTGTCTCTATTTTACAGCCATAAATACGGATAAATCACTGCTTTGTCCCATTCACATACCCTTATTCCTCGTCATAGGCGATCTAGGGGCGATTTCCGCTTCAGAATTCTCGTGATATTCGCCGTTTCTGCATCATGCCGTCAGGAAAATCGACGAATCGAACCGATTTTCACCCGTTTCCACTCATCTTATTGAAATATTTTAGTTGATCATGCTATTGATAAACGAATGCATAGCGAATTACACTACGGCCATGAACGTCGTGCAGCAGACGCCGCTGGAACGGGACCCTGCCGAGACCGGCGGCTTGGCTTGGCCGGGCCTGCGCCCGTTCCGCGTCGCGGGCATGCGCGACGAGAGTGAGAACATCCGTAGCTTTTGGCTGACACCAGAGGACGGGCGGCCGCTGCCCGGCTACAAGGCTGGGCAGTATCTCGCCGTCCAGGCGCCGGACAGCGGCGAGCGGCGGGCACCGATACGCACCTATTCCCTCTCCACCGCCCCCGGCAGCACGCAATTCTACCGTATCTCTGTGAAGCGCGAGGAAGGGGCGCTGAACGGGACCCTGCCGCCCGGCGTCTTCTCCAACTACCTGCATGACACGGTGATGCTCGGCAGCCTGCTGCAGATCGGCGCGCCCCGCGGCGCCTTCGTGCTGGATGCCGCCGGCAAGGCACCGGTCTGTCTGATCAGCGCCGGCGTCGGCATCACCCCGGTGATGAGCATGCTGGAGCGGCTGGTGCTGAGCGACGACCGGCGCCCCGTGGTCTTCATCCACGGCGCCCGCAATGGGCGGCTGCAGGCCTTTCGCGATCCCTTGCGGGCCATGACCGCGCAACGCCCCTGGATCCGCACCCACATTCGCTATAGCCGGCCGAGCCGAGACGACATCGCCGCAAAGCGCTTCGACAGCACGGGCCGGGTCGACCTGCGCCTCGCACTCTCCCTCGGCCTGCCCGAGGACTGCTGCTTCTTCCTCTGCGGGCCGCTCGGCTTCCTGCGCGACCACTACCGCGGCCTGCGCAAGATGGGCGTGCCGGCGGAGCGCATTCTCTATGAGAACTTCGGCGCCGGAGTCGATCTGGCGCTGGAGAACGCGGCCTCGGCCGAGGCCGCCACGCCACCGCCCGAGCGCCGAACCCTGCCTCAAGGCGTCACCGTCACCTTCGCGCGTTCCGGTGTGGTGATCGACTGGGACGACAGCGCCGAGTCGATCCTGGAGGCGGCCGAGGACGCCGGGCTCTCGCCCATGTACTCCTGCCGTTCGGGCGTCTGCCAGACCTGCTCGTGCAGGCTGGTCGAAGGCGAGGTCGACTACTTCAACGACCCGGCCGCACCGCCGCCCGAGGGCGAGGTGCTGATCTGCAGCAGCCGCCCGCGCGGCAACCTGGTCATCGATCTCTAGATTGGAAAGAGCCATGAGCCTGATGCTCGACCGCCCGGCCAACGATGAAGCCTCGACCCGCAGGCGCGCGCGCCAGCTCGACGACCGCGATCTCGCCATTCTGCGCGAGCTCCAGGCCAACGCGCGCATCACCAATGCAGAGCTGTCGCGCCGGGTGCACCTCAGTCCCACGCCCTGCCTGGAGCGGGTCAAACGCCTGGAAAGCGAGGGCTTCATCGAGCAGTACGTGGCCCTGCTCAATCCCAGGAAGCTCAACGCCGCCCAGGTGGTCTTCGTTCAGGTCACCTTGGAGAAAGCCTCGGAGGAAGCCTATGCCGCCTTCGCCGACGCCGTGGGCGCTATCCCCGAGGTCGTCGAATGCCACCTGGTGGCCAACGCCTTCGACTATCTCTTGAAGGTCCGTGTGGCCGACATGGAAGACCACCGCCGCATGATCGGCCGCGACCTGCTCACCATCCCCGGTGTCGCCAGCGCCCACAGCGTGGTGGTCATGGAGTCGGTGAAGGAGGCGACCGGCTTCCCAATCCGCGACAGCGCCGAGCTGCTGGACTAGACTCTCCGCTTCAGGCTGACTTGCCGGGGGAGGAGCCATCATGAGAGCCGCTGTCTTCGAGACTGCAAATGCGCCGCTTGAGGTGCGCGAGGTGGCGGAGCCCGTCTGCCCTGACGACGGCGTGCTGGTAAAGGTGGAGGCCTGCGGCGTCTGCCGCTCGGACTGGCACGCCTGGAAAGGCGCCGACCCGGACGTTACCCCACCGCACGTGCCGGGCCATGAGTTCGCCGGCGTGGTGATCGCGGTCGGGCCCGACTGCCACCGCTTCCAGGTCGGGGACCGGGTGACCGCCCCCTTCATCCTGGCCTGCGGCCACTGCCATGAGTGCCTGGGTGGCGACCCGACCGTCTGCGGCGATCAGGCGGTGATCGGCTTCACCGCCTGGGGCGCCTTCGCCGAGCGGCTGCCTCTGCCGCGCGCCGACTTCAACCTCGTCGCTCTGCCGGAGGAGATCGGCTTCGTCGAAGCGGCCGGCATGGGCTGCCGGGTGACCACAGCCTTCCGCGCCATCGTCGACCGGGCCAAGCTGCAGCCCGGCGAGTGGCTGGTCGTGCATGGCTGCGGCGGCGTCGGCCTGGCCGCGGTGATGATCGGTGCAGCACTCGGCGCCCCGGTCCTCGCCGTCGACGTCAACGAGAAGGCCTTGACCCTCGCTGCGGAGCTCGGCGCCAGCAAGACGCTCAACGTCGCCGGCCTGTCGGACGCCGGCGAGGCCGTGCGGGAGGTGACCGGCGGCGGCGCCCAGGTCTCGCTCGACGCGCTGGGGATCACCGAGACCTTTCATAACTCCATCCGTGGCCTGGCCCGCCTCGGCCGCCATGTGCAGATCGGCATGCCGCTCGGCCGCCACGCCGAACCGAGCCTGCCTCTGCTCGAGCTGGTATACGCGCGCCAAATCGCCATCATGGGGACGCGCGGCATCGCCGCCGGGCGCTTCTCGGCGCTCTTCGCCATGATCGCCAGCGGCCGCCTGGATCCGGCGCAGCTGGTCACCAAGACGATCCCCCTGGAAGAGGCCGGCGCCGCCCTTGCCGCCATGGACGGCTATGGCGGCAGCGGCATTACCGTCATCGATCGATTCTAGAGTGATTTACAGAACCGAACGCTTGTTGGCTTGAGGCAGCGCGCAGCAAAGGTTCGTTAGCCGGCGAGGAGAGTGGTGTGGCGAAGCGATTTCCGGTGGAAGGTAAGGGCCGATGCTCGGCCGTCGTCTCGGACGGTCTCGTCTATGCCGTGGCGACCGATCCGAACTGTGCGGACGGCATTCTCGCGCAAACGCGGAACACGCTGGAAGAGCTGGACCGGGTGCTGGCGGAGGCCGGAAGCGGAAAGGCCGGGCTGGTGCAGGCCACCGTCTATCTCAGCGACATAGCGACCAAGCCCGAGATGGACTCCGTATGGATTCCGTGGATTGGCCCGGAGGAAAACTGGCCGCAGCGCGCCTGCGTCGGCGCCGGGCTCGATGCGGGCTACCTGATCGAGGTGGTGGTGACCGCGAAGCTGCTCTGAGGACCGCGGCCTCAGCGCGGCTCTTGAAAGAAGGCTTCCAAGAGCGGCGAGACCTGCGGCTCGTGCACCTCCACGCCATTGCCCAGGCCCGCGATGATGGCCTGGAAGGCGTGCAGGCGCAGCTTGCGTTTATGGTTGCCGTCGAGCCTGAGCCAGGGCGTGCTCTCGCCGGAGGTCTTGTCCAGCATCTCCGCGTACGCCTCTTGATACTGCTGCCAGCGGGCACGGTTGCGCAGGTCCTCTTCGGTGATCTTCCAGCGCTTCTCGGGATTGGCGAAGCGCTCCTGGAAACGCCTGAGCTGGGTTTCCGGCGAAATGTCGAGGAACAGCTTGACCAGGCGGTAGCCTTCGTCGGTCAGGGTCTGCTCGAAGGCCACGATCTCGCTGTAGGCGCGGCGCCAGTCGGTCTCATCGGCAAAGCCCTCGATGCGCTCCACCAGCACGCGCCCGTACCAGGAGCGGTCGAAGACGGCGATATGACCATCCTCCGGAATTTTGTCCCAAAAGCGCTTGATCCAGTGCTCCCGGCGTTCATGGTCCTTGGGCGCGCCGATCGACCAGACCCGGAAGTAGCGCGGGTCGACGCACCAGCCCATGCGGCGCACCAGCCCCCCCTTGCCCGCGGCATCCCAGCCTTCCAGCACTACGATGCCGCGGTAGCCGCGCTTCACGTAAGAGGTCTGTAGGAGTGACAGCTCGCGCTGAAGTGCCAACAGCCTGCGCTCATAGTGCGCATGGTCCATAACCGTACCCTGTCCGTTCGACTTCTATTGTTGCCGAACTGTAGCACGATTGCCCGCCCGCCACGAGACAGCCACCAAGCCGTGTAGAGCCGCCACCGGACACGAATTCAGACCTGTCGTTAACCTTTTATTGGGAAACGGTGCCTATAGGCGTTAACTCCAGGTGGGTCCGCTCGGCTGCTCCCTGCAACTTGGTCCGGCCCGCCCTCGGCGAAGAAGCTATCTAAGGAGCTACTAAAGCGATGGCGAAAGCGACCGCAAAGAAGGCGACCCCTGCCGCCGTGGCTGGGACTGCCAAGAAGACCTCGACTCGCAAGGCCGGCACGGCCAGCAAGTCGCGTACCACCACCAAATCCAAGACCAGCACCGTGAAGCGCACGGCCGCCAAGCGCCCGGCAACCAAGCGGACGAGCACCACTCGTTCGGCCGCGGCCAAGAAGCCGGTGGCCAAGAAGACGACGGCTCGCAAGACGACCGCCAAGAAGCCTGTGGCCAAGAAGACCACCACGGCTCGCAAGACCACGGCGCGGAAGACCACCACGACCCGGAAGCCTGTGGCCAAGAAGACCACGACGGCTCGCAAGACCACCACGGCGCGGAAGACCACCACCGCGAAGAAGCCGATCCGGAAGGTCGCGGCCAAGAAGCCGGTCGCCCGCAAGACGATCACCAAGAAGACCGTTTCCAAGAAGCCGATCGCCCGCAAGACGGTCGCCCGGAAGACCGTTGCCAAGAAGCCGGTCGCCCGCAAGACGGTCGCCAAGAAGACGATTGCCAAGAAGCCGATCGCTCGTAAGACGGTCGCCAAGAAGACGATTGCCAAGAAGCCGATCGCTCGTAAGACGGTTGCCAAGCGCACCATCGGCAACAAGAAGCCGGCGGCGCGTCGCACCATGTCTCCGGCTCGCAAGCTGCAGCGCGATCTCGAGAAGGCCTATTCGGCCAAGGACTTCGCGTCCAAGCTGCGTCGTTTCGCCGACGCGGTCGAGAACGGCAAGAGCTTCAAGATCCAGATTGCCGGCGAGCGCGTTTCGGTCCCGGCCGGCGCCGTGTTCAACATCGAGCACGAGCGTGGCAAGACCAAGCAGGAAGTCGAATTCCAGATCAAGTGGGCTGCCTAAGCCTCCTGATCTGACGCTTTTCAGCGGCCTCACTTGCCGGGTGCGCCAAGCGCCCTCGGCAGTGGGGCCGTTGCCGTTTTGGGCGACAGTCGATTGGTCCCTGTTCGCCACCGCCGGGCTTCGTTATCCTCCTGGCATGCCTGTCCTCAGCATCGTCCCGAAACTCGCTGTCCTATTGCTGCTCGCGGTGCTCGGCGGCTGCGCGGCAAGCGCCCCGCCACAGCCCAATGCGGCCGGCGTGGCGGTGGTCGACCGCGCCAAGGTCGAGCAGGCGGTGCGCAACCATCTGCGTTGGACGCAAAGCGCACGCTCGGTCGAGCGGCTAAGCCTCGTCTACGACAAGCCGCAGGAGGCCGACGGCAAGGCCACCGACCTGGTGGTGCACGTCCGCTACGCGATCTCCAGCCGGCAGACACGCGGACCCCAGACCCTGACGTGGGGCAATGAGCGGCTGCGGCTGCAGGCCACCGGCAACGGCTACCGCGTGATCGACTAGCCCTCTAAATCCCTCTGCGACGGCAATTTCACGGAAAAGGTCGCTCGATCGGAGAATACGCCGGAGGCCATCTTGGCGAACCTGCCGCACATCCAACCCTGTGCGAAAGGAACGCGTCATGTCCGGCAATCGCGGTGTCGTCTACCACGGCACGAAAGACCTTCGGGTCGAGACCTTCGATTACCCCAAGCTGGAGCACAACGGCCGCAAGCTCGAGCACGCCGTCGTCCTCAAGGTCGTCTCGACCAACATTTGCGGCTCGGATCAGCATATCTACCGTGGGCGCTTTCTGGTGCCCGAGGGCCACGTGCTCGGCCACGAGATCACCGGCGAGGTGGTCGAGATGGGCGCGGATGTCGAGCTGCTGCAGATCGGCAATCTGGTTTCCGTGCCCTTCAACGTCGCCTGCGGGCGCTGCCGCAACTGCAAGGAAGCGCGCTCCGACGTATGCGAGAACGATCTGGTCAATCCGGATGCGGACCTCGGCGCCTTCGGCTTCGACCTCAAGGGCTGGAACGGCGGTCAGGCCGAGTACGTCATGGTGCCCTACGCCGACTTCATGCTGATGCGGTTCCGAGACAAGGCGCAGGCAATGGAGAAGATCCACGAGTTGACGATGATCTCCGATATCCTGCCGACCGGCTTCCACGGCGCCTATACCGCCGGGGTCAAGCCGGGCAGCCACGTCTATATCGCCGGGGCCGGTCCCGTCGGGCGCTGCGCCGCAGCCTCGGCGCGGCTGTTGGGGGCGGCCTGCGTGATCGTCGGGGACCAGAACCCCGATCGCTTGAAGCTCTTGAGCGACGGCGGCTTCGAGACCGTGGACCTGCGTGAAACCACACCCTTGCCGGACCAGATCGAGGCAATCCTCGGCCAGCGCGAGGTCGACGCCGGCGTCGATGCCGTAGGCTACGAGGCGCATGGCCTGGGCGGTGAAGCGGATAGCGAGCGGCCGCACGCGGCGCTGAACAGCCTGTTCGATGTGGTCCGCGCCAGCGGCAAGATCGGCGTGCCCGGCATCTATGTCGGCGCCGACCCGGCACCGAGTGACGCGGACGCCGGCCAAGGCCGGCTGCATCTCGACTGGGGGAAGATGTGGACCAAGTCCATCCAGGTGATGACAGGCATGGCGCCGGTGCAGAACTACAACCGGATGCTGACCGAGGCCATCTTGTGGGAGCGTATGCCCTACCTCTCCAAGGTGCTGAACGTCGAGGTGATTACCTTGGACGAAGCGCCTGAGGGCTATGCCCGCTTCGACCAGGGCAGCCCCTCCAAGTTCGTCATCGACCCGCACGGCCTCCTGGCGGCTTGATCGAAGTCATCGCCTAGGCGCGCATCTCGCGCCGGTAGCGTCCCGGGGTGGTTCCCAGCAAGCGACGAAAGCTGTCGGTCATGTGGCTTTGCGAAGCGAAGCCCGCATCATGGGCCACCCCGGCGAGGCTGTCGCCCGTACCAGCCAAAAGCTCGCGCGCCAGCGCCACGCGACGCTCCATGACATAGCGGGCCGGAGTGATGCCCGTCGCCTGCTTGAAGGCGCGTGCGAAGTGATAGGTCGTCAATCCGGCGACCTGCGCCAGATCGGTGAGCGCGATGTCGCAGTCCCGCCTGGCCTCGACGTAGTCGAGCACACGGCGCAGGCTGCGCACGGCGAAGGCATTGGGAGGGCGCGGCATCGCACCGGCCGGCGCCGACAGCGCTTCGGTGAGGGCCAGTATGGCGAGGGACTGGGCGGCAAGACGACCGCCCGGTTGGCCGCCGAGCATGAAACGGCGCGCCATCTGCGCGATTCCGATGGCCATGGTCGAACCCTTGAGCGTCCGGCTGCGTGGTTCATCGACCGGCAAACCCTTGGCGCCGTTTTCCTCCTCGATCTCCTGCCTCAGCACTGGATCGATCGCGAAGGTCAGGAACTCCGCCACCCGGCGCGGCGCGTCGACATAGACCGTGGCGCCGCTGGGGTGAAAGATCAGGTCGCCGGGATGCACCGCGAGCTTGACCAGCCGGTCGGAGTTGTAGGCGCGGACGCCCTCGATGACGCCGAGAGGGATCGAGACCACGTCCTGCGATGCACGGAAGTTGATCTCGTAGGGTTCCATCTGATTGTGGCCAATGACCACGCGGCCGGCCTGATAGCGGCCTCCAAAGTCGGGAACACCCTCTCTAACCTGCTTTACGGTACCGAACTGAAGCTTGCGCATGCCAAGAGCGTAAGGGCGATCGAAGCCTCTGCCCGCGGCTCCGATGAAAGCACCAGGATAGGCACGGCCAAGCTAAGAAGATTCCGCAATCTTGCGGTTTTGCAGCCTACGGCCCTCGAACTACGGCCCGCGGCGGCGGCGGGTCTTCTTGCCACGGCTGCGCCCACCGAGGCCGGCGCGCGCATTGGCGCGGGCTGCTTCGATGTCGGTGACCTTGCCCTCACCGGGCACGCCCTTGCTGCTCATGCGGTCGCGGATAGAGGTGCGGCCATCGAATAGGCCGGAGCCCTTCTCGTATTCCAGGTCCTTGAGGTCGATGCTGCCCGAGGCCGAAAGCTCCGCCTCCTCCAGGCGCTTGATCTCGTCGCGCAGGCGGGCCGCCTCCTCGAACTCCAGGTCCGCGGCCGCCGCCTTCATGCGCGCTTCCAGATCGTCGATCACGGCGCGGAGATTGTGACCAACCAGGTGGGTCACGCCCGCTTCGCCGGTGTCGACGGTGACGCGGTCGCGCTCGTAGACGCTCTGCAGAATGTCAGCGATGTCCTTCTTGACGCTTTCGGGCGTGATGCCGTGCTCATCGTTGTAGGCCGACTGCTTGGCCCGCCGGCGGTCGGTCTCCTGCAAGGCCGCTGTCAGGCTGTCCGTCATGTTGTCGGCATAGAGGATGACGCGGCCTTCGACGTTGCGCGCGGCGCGGCCGATGGTCTGCACCAGCGAGGTCTCGCTGCGCAGATAGCCTTCCTTGTCGGCATCGAGGATGCAGACCAGGGCGCACTCGGGGATGTCGAGGCCCTCGCGCAGCAGGTTGATGCCGACCAGAACGTCGAACACGCCGAGCCGCAAATCGCGAATGATCTCAATGCGTTCCAGTGTATCCACATCGGAGTGGATGTAGCGCACGCGCACGCCGGCCTCGTGCAGGTACTCGGTCAGATCCTCGGCCATGCGCTTGGTCAGGGTGGTGACCAGCACGCGTTGCCCTTTGGACGCCACGTCCTTGCACTCGGCGATCAGGTCGTCGACCTGATGCTCGGTGGGCCGCACGAGACAGACCGGGTCGATCAGGCCGGTCGGGCGGATCACCTGCTCGACGAAGACACCGCCGCTGCGCGCCATCTCCCACTTGCCCGGTGTCGCCGAGACAAAGACCGTCGGCGGGCGCATGATGTCCCACTCCTCGAACTTGAGCGGCCGGTTGTCGGTGCAGGACGGCAGGCGGAAGCCGTATTCGGACAGGGTGGACTTGCGGCTGTAGTCGCCTTTGTACATGCCGTTGAGCTGCGGAACGGTGACGTGGCTCTCGTCCACCACCAGGAGCGCATCTTCGGGGAGGTACTCGAAGAGCGTCGGCGGCGGCTCGCCCGGCTGCCGGCCGGAGAGATAGCGCGAGTAGTTCTCGATGCCGGCGCAGGCGCCGGTCGCCTCCATCATCTCGAGGTCGAAGGTGGTGCGCTGCTCCAGACGCTCGGCCTCCAGGTACTTGCCGGCGGCGGTGAACTCCTCCAGCCGCACCTTGAGGTCGCGCTTGATCTGCTCGATGGCCTGAACCAGCGTCGGCCGCGGCGTGACGTAGTGGCTGTTGGCGTAGACCTTCACCGCTTCCAGGGTGTCGGTCTTCTCGCCGGTCAGGGAATCGACCTCGTGGATCGACTCGATGTCGTCGCCGAACAGCGAGAGACGCCAGGCCCGGTCCTCGTAGTGGGCCGGGAAGATCTCGATGACGTCGCCGCGCACCCGGAAGGTGCCGCGCTGAAAGTCCGTGTCGTTGCGCCGGTACTGCAGCTCGGTCAGCGCGCGCAGCAGCGCCTTCTGCGGGATGCTCTGCCCCTGGCGCAGGGTCAGCACCATGTTGGCGTAGGTTTCCGGCGAGCCGATGCCGTAGATGCAGGAGACCGAGGCGACGATGATGACGTCGCGCCGCTCGAACAAGGCTCGCGTGGCCGAGTGGCGCATCCGGTCGATCTGCTCGTTGCGCGTCGACTCCTTCTCCACGTAGGTGTCGCTGCGCGGCACATAGGCCTCGGGCTGGTAGTAGTCGTAGTAGGAGACGAAGTACTCCACCGCGTTGTCGGGGAAGAAGCCCTTCATCTCGGCATAGAGCTGCGCCGCAAGCGTCTTGTTCGGCGCCAGCACCAGGGTCGGGCGCTGCAGGTTCTGCGCGACCTGGGCGATGGTGAAGGTCTTGCCGGAGCCGGTGACGCCGAGCAGCACCTGGTCTCTGTCACCGCGCGCGATACCCTCGGTCAGCTCGACGATGGCCTGCGGCTGATCGCCCGCCGGCGTGTAGTCGGAGGTAACACGCATCGGCGGCGTGTCGGTCTGCAAGGCCTCGCGCGCCGTTTCCAGCGTGCTGAGGAAGTCCTGATAGAGGTTTTCCGGCATGGCCCTAAGGTAGGGCCAACGCCGGTATTAAGCCAGGGTCAACCGCCCCCGCCGCGCACGTCCAGCTCGTGGTCGAAGGGCTTGCTTTCGGCATTGGGATCCGGGTCGCTGTTCTGGCCGCCGGTGCTGGCGCAGGCCGACAGGGCCAGCAGCGCAGAGAAGAGAACCGCCGCGATTTTGGCGCTCATCGAATAACTCCGTGTGATTGAAGCTTCGTCTGCAGTGATACCTATAACGATCAGGCCGTTAGGCCAGGGCTCGACTTGTCTGACGATGGCCAGATGACGCGGATGTGAGCGCCAAGCCCGGCAACGAAGGGCTTCAGCGGTCGCTCTTTTCGATCTGATCGACGACGAAGCCGGTCGCGGCACCCGCAGCACCACCGATGGCCGCGCCGCAGGCGACACAGCCGCCGGTGAGGACCGTGCCCACGGTGCCCACCGTCGCACCGATCGCGCCGCCCGACAGCACCCGCTGTTCCGTGTCGCTCAAGCCTGAGCAGCCGGCCAGGCCCAGGATGACCACGGCGGCAAAGGGCAGCTTGAGAGCACGCAAGGAAGGCGAATGGCTCGTCATAAGACAGGCTCCTCTGTTCAAAAGCACCGAATAACCGACCGTCCATTAGGGGATTGAATAAGGCAGATCCGCGACTCGCCGTGATCTGGCTGTGACAGCGACAGAGGTGGTACCCCCTTCCCTCGCTGGACTTCGGCCCGTCCGGCCCCATATAACGCCGCCCATGATCGCAGCAGCGCGCCATAACCAGGATGATCGGGAGCCCGAAAACCGGGCAGTCGAGATCGTCACCTTCGGCTGCAGGCTCAATGCCTACGAGTCGGAGGTGATGCGCGGCCATGCCCAGGCGCAGGGCCTGAGCGATGCGGTCATCCTCAACTCCTGCGCCGTCACGGCGGAGGCGGAGCGGCAATTGCGCCAGGCCATCCGCAAGGCCCGGCGCGCGCGGCCCGAGGCCGAGATCATCGTCACTGGCTGCGCCGCGCAGATCGACCCTGAGCGCTATGCCGCCATGCCCGAAGTCGACCGGGTGATCGGCAACGAGGAGAAGCTGACCCCCGCCGCCTTCGCCCCCGGCGACCACCCGCCCGTGGCGGTCAACGACATCATGAGTGTGCGGGAGACGGCGGGGCACCTGATCGACGGCTTCGAAGGCCGGGTGCGCGCCTTCCTGCAGGTGCAGCAGGGCTGCGACCACCGCTGCACCTTCTGCATCATTCCCTACGGCCGCGGAAACTCGCGCTCCGTCCCCATCGGCGAGGTGGTGCGCCAGGTTCGTCATCTGGTCAGCCAGGGCACCCGCGAGGTGGTGCTGAGCGGCGTCGACATCACCTCCTACGGCAGCGACCTGCCCGGCCAGCCGCGGCTCGGCCAGCTGGCGCGGCGCCTGCTCGCCCAGGTGCCGGAATTGCCGCGCCTGCGCCTCTCCTCCCTCGACCCGGTGGAGATCGACGAGGACCTCTTCCGCCTTCTCGCCGAAGAGCCGCGGCTGATGCCGCACCTGCATCTTTCGCTACAGGCCGGCGACGACCTGATCCTGAAGCGCATGAAGCGGCGCCATCTGCGGGCCGATGCCATCGCCACCTGCGAACGCGCCCGCCAGGCCCGTCCGGACGTGGTCTTCGGCGCCGACCTGATCGCCGGCTTCCCGACCGAAGATGAGGCCATGTTCGCGAACAGTCTGGCCCTGGTCGAAGACTGCGACCTGACCTACCTGCACGTCTTTCCCTATTCGGAGCGCGCCGGCACCCCGGCCGCCCGCATGCCCTCGGTGCCCAAGGCCGAGCGGAAGGAACGGGCGCAGCGCCTGCGCGAGGCGGGGGAGACGGCCCAGCAGCGCTTCCTCGATAGTCAGCGCGGCGGCGAAGCCGAGGTGCTGGTCGAGAAGCCCGGCTTTGGCCACAGCCGCCATTTCGCCGAGGTTCGCCTGCCGGAGAGCAGCGCCGCAGGCGTCGGCATGCTTGCGGCCGTCCGCGTCACGGGGCGCGAGAACTCCAAGCTGATCGCCGAGGCCCTGTGAGCGACTCCTGGCTGAAGCGTCTCCGGTCCGGCCTTGCCCGCTCGTCCGATAAGCTGACGGGCGGCATCGCCGGCATCTTCACCGGCCGGCGGCTCGACGACGAAGCGCTGGAGGAACTAGAGGAGGTGCTGATCGCCGCCGATCTCGGCGTCAGCACCGCCGGCAAGCTCTCCGCCAGCCTGGCCAAGACCAGCTTCGATCGGGATGTGAGCGCCGAGGACGTGCGCCGCGCCCTCTCCGGGGAGATCGCCAAGATCCTGGAGCCGGTGGCAGAGCCACTCGACGTCGACGACAGCCACACCCCGCACGTCATCCTGGTGGTCGGCGTCAACGGCAGCGGCAAGACCACCACCATCGGCAAGCTGGCCAAGGCCTACACCGATGCGGGCGGCAGCGTCATGCTGGCCGCCGGCGACACCTTCCGCGCCGCCGCCATCGAGCAGTTGCAGATCTGGGGCGAGCGGGTCGGCGCGCCGGTCATCGCCCGCGACAGCGGCGCCGATGCCGCAGGGCTGGCCTTCGACGCCATCAAGCAGGCGCAGGAGGAAAAGCGCGAGCTGCTACTGATCGACACCGCCGGGCGCCTGCACAACAAGGAAGGCTTGATGGCGGAGTTGCAGAAGATCTCCCGCGTCATCAAGAAGATCGACCCCAGCGCCCCGCACGAGGTGCTGCTGGTGCTCGACGCCACCACTGGGCAGAACGCCATCCAGCAGGTGGCGACCTTCAAGGAGATGGTCGACATCACCGGCCTGGTGCTGACCAAGCTCGACGGCTCGGCCCGCGGCGGCGTGCTGGTGGCGTTGGCCGAGAAGTTCGGCCTGCCGGTCTATGCCATCGGCATCGGCGAAGGCGTCGAGGACCTCCGCCCCTTCGACGCCCAGGACTTCGCGGATAGTTTGCTGGACGTGTAAAGCGCCTAGCGGCGCTGTACGGCACCAGCCCACACCCCCGCCCGACCAACCCATGCCATGGTACCCTAGTGGGTTGGTCGGGCGGGGGTGTGGGCTGGTGCAGTGCGGCGCGCCTAAACTAAAACTCCCCTTACAACCCCTCCGTACGCGCGGGGCTGACCTCACCCATGGCGCCGGTCTTGCCCTCGGGATTGCCGAAGGGGGCGAAGGCCGTCAGGCCCAGGCTCTCTTTGTAGTGACCCAGCGACCAGTGGACCGAGGGAAACGCGATATCGTCCCAGGGGATCTCATCCCAGGTGAAGAGCCCGACCTCGGCGCTCTCCGGGCCGGCCGAGACCTCCGGCGTCACCAGCCGGGCGCGGTAGATCAGCTGCACCTGGCTCAGCCGCGTGATGGCGTAGACCGCCAGAAGCTGGTCGATCTCCAGCTTGGCGCGCGCTTCCTCCCAGGCTTCGCGCAAGGCGCCAGCCTCGGTCGCCTCATGCTGCTCCAGATAGCCCGCCGGCAGGGTCCAGTAGCCCTTACGCGGCTCGATCGCCCGGCGGCAGAGCAAGATCCGGTCGTCCCAGCTCGCCACGCTGCCGACGACGATCTTCGGGTTCTCGTAGTTGACGAAGCCGCAGCTGCCGCAGACCAGCCTTTCCCGGTCATCGCCCGCAGGCACCTGGCGATTGAATTGGGGCGGTGGGGGCGTGCTCGGCTCGGTCATCAGGGAATACCCTATTGCGCCCTTCCGCCCCCGCCAAGGCGCTTTGTTAGCCTCTTGCTTACGGCTAAGCTCCTATCAATCACAGGTGAATGCAGCATTTCGCAGGGGCCGAGGAGTGACCGGCATGCTGAGCCGCTGGAAAGACAGGTTCGCCGCGCTTGGGCAGCGGGAAGAGCAGCCTGAGCCGGCCAAGCCCTCGCGCTTTTGCGAGATCGGCTGGCTGGTCGACACCGACCAGGCCGGGCTGATCTATGGCGCGCCGCGCCCCATCTCCCGCAAGCCGAGCCGCGAGGCGCCCTCCAGCAGCAAGGGCGTCAATCACTGCCCCGCCGTCATCGAGATGGAGTCCAAGACCTTCGAGGTGCCCTGCCCCTATGACGTGAGCCTGCGCCTGCGCAAAGACGAGCAAGGCAATCTGAAGATCGCCCGGGCCGACACCGAGAACACCACGGTCACCCTCAAGCACCTCTCCAAGATCGTCCATCTGATGGGCCCGGACCGCTGGCGCGACCGGCGCTATCCAGTGGTCCAGATCAACGCGCCCTACCGCTTCCTCTCCGACGAGCTGGTGTGGATGAACCAGGTGCCGCCCTACTTCCACTACCGCGAAGAGCAGTGGCCCGGCCTCTTGATTGGCGGGCGCTTCCCGATCGACGCCTGGCCGCGCATCATGATGTGGGCCTTCGAGTGGCGCTCGCCGGAGAAGGTGCTGACCTTCAAGCGCGGCGAGCCCTGGTTCTACCTGCGTTTCGAGACCTACAACCCGGCCCGCCCCATTCGCATGTTCGAGGCCGAGATGACACCGGAGCTGCGCCGCTTCTGCCAGAGCATCGACGGGGTGACCAACTACGTCGATCAGACCATGAAGCTGTTCGACGAGGCCCGGTCCCGGCGCCCAGCGAAGCTGCTGGTCAGGGCCGAGCGCCTGGACAGCAAGGGCCAGGAGCAAGCCGCGGAGTAGGTGGGTTTGTTGGGCGCCGTTTTTTGATTTGGCGCGCCGGCGCCTATTCGCTTTGCCTCTTCTTACGGAGGCGCGCCCGTTCTGTTCCGTCCCACTCCCCCACCCGGCCACCCACGGAATTGTGGACAGTGGGGTGGCCGGGTGGGGGAGTGGGACGGAACAGTGCAGCGCCGTTAGGCGCCAAACCAATCTTCAAACCGAGAGGTTAACGTAGCTGCCGCGTGGGCGGACCTGGCCGTCTTGGCCGGCATCCAGGGCGGCCTGGAGCCGCTGCTGAAAGGCCGTGCTGGCGTGGGCGTCCGACGCCGGACGCGGCTGGTTTCCGGTTGTCGTCTTGGTGGCGCCAGGGACTTGGCCAGCAGCGGGCGGAGCGGATTGCCCGGCCGGTGTCGGGCCCTGCTGCAGAAGCCGAAGCGCGTCGCTCAGGCTTCTACCGAGATCGAACTGTGGGGGTGTCGCAGACAAATGAGGAAGCAGCGATGGTTGACGTCGGAAGGCCAGATTTTTGGCCGCTCGCCGCAGATTAGCGCCAATTGATAAACGTTTAGCTAAATACGGGCCGCGTTTCGGGCAAAGCCCAGCTTGGCCATCCTGCCGCCGGTTGCTCTAAGCGTCTCAAGCATTAACAAAAAATTCAAGCCGGAAGCCTTAGCTTCAACTAGGCATAGGAAAGGTATTCCAAGTATGGCTGGGCAAAAACCATGCAACAGGCTGCAGACATTCGACCGGCAGAGCTGGATTATCTCCTAGCGCTGGCCCGCCAACGCTCTATGGAAAGTCGCTCCAAATTGGTCCAGATCATCGCCGATCTCTTCAACAGTGGTGCGAGCGTTCTCTCGGAGCGTGAACGGGCGCTGATGTCCGACATTCTCGAGAAGCTGGTGCGCGAGGTCGAGCTTGACGTCCGCGCCCGCCTGGCGGAGCAGCTGGCCGAGAACGAGAACGTTCCGCCCCACATCATGAAGGAGCTGGCGCGCGACGATATCCTGGTCGCCAAGCCGGTCCTCATGCGCTGCGACCTGCTGCGCGACAACGACCTGATCGAGATCGTTCACCAGCGCACGACCGAGCACCAGCTGGCCATCGCCCGCCGGCGCAAGGTCAGCGCCGTCGTCTCCGACGCTCTGGTCGAGGCGGGTACCGACGACGTGGTGCGGACCTTGCTGGAGAACGCGGGCGCCGAGCTCTCGCAAGCGACGATGGAATATCTGGTCGAGCAGTCGCAGCGGGTCGACAGCTTTCAAGAGCCCCTGGTGCGGCGCCACGACCTGCCGGATACGCTGGCCAAGCGCATGTACCTCTGGGTCGGCGCCGCCCTGCGCCAGTCTCTGGTCGACGGCTACGGGCTCGACCCCCGCGCGCTGGACGAGGTGGTCGAGAAGTGCGCCATCGAGGGCGCCAAGGAAATGGCGCAGGTTCGTCATGCGCAGCAGGGCTCGAACGCCGCCCAGAAGCTGGCGCGCGAGCTGCGCGAGCGGGGCCATCTCAACGCCGAGATGCTGCTCAAGGTCCTGAGGCAGGGTGAGATTCAGCTCTTCGAGGCCATGCTGAGCGAATGGAGCGGCATCGCACCGAGCGCCTTGAAGCGATTGGTCTATCAGTCCGGCGGACAGCCGCTGGCGATCCTCTGCAAGGCACTCGGCATCGACAAGCCGACCTTCACGTCGATCTTTCTCTTGAGCCGCGTCGGCCGGCGCGACGAGCAGATCGTCGACCCCGGCGAGCTGGCCGGTGTCCTGAAGCTATACGACCAAGCAGCGAGCGACACGGCAAACAGCGTTATCGCCCGTTGGCGTAGTGACCCAGACTACATCGACGCTTTGGAGCGTATAGAGGAAACAAAATCCCTTGCCGTCGCCTCGTAATGCTTCATTTTATACAAAGACTGAGTTATTATACTTATCGATAACAGAGGCCCGGCTTTGTACTGGGGGACGAGGTGGCAATATATCCTCAGGTTCGCGACAGGAACGTCGGCGAGCCCGGCCCCGCCGGGCGAGGGCTGAGGGTGGGCAACCCTGCCGTCAAGTCGCTCGAAAGCTACAATACGATCGTTGCCGCCTGCGGCCACTTGCTGGAGCAAGCGGGCCCTGCCTTCGTAGCCGACGCGGGCGGCCGGCTTCTGCATACCAACAAGGCCTTCTCAGCCCTGCTGCCGGCGATGACCGACAGTGGGCTGATCGTCCGTGACGAGAGCCCGCGCCTAGACTTCCTCGGCGAAATTATCCAGCAGGCGACCCAGCGGCGCAGCGACACCGAAGGCCGCTGGCAGGAAGCCGCCCCGCTGTTGCTGGCCATCGGCCCGGAAGACAAGCAAGAGATCTTTACGGCGAAGAGCTTCCTGCTGCTCGACGAGAGCGGTCAGGTGGAGGTGGTCGCCGGCCTGCTGTTGCCCAGCGCACCCGACTCGACGATCGCCGAAGAGATTCGCCGCACCCAAGAGCGCTTCGATGACGTCGCCCGCCTGGTCTCCGACTGGATCTGGGAGGTCGATGACGAGCTGCGCCTGATCTTCGTCTCGAACCGGGTGACCGAGGCGCTCGGCTTCCATCCGCGGGCCATGATCGGCCGGCCCTTGAACAACCTGATCGGCGAGGGTGCGACCCTGCCGAGCGAGCTCAGCGACCCGCACGCCCGGCGCCCCTTCCGCGACATCGAGGTACGCTTCCGTCACGCCGACGGCGGCGTCCGCCTGTTCCGCTTCAGCGGCGTCCCGGTCTTCGAGCCCGAGAGCGGCGCTCACCGCGGCTTCCGTGGCACGGCGCAGGACATCACCGATTTGCGTGCGCGCGAAACCGCCTTGGAAAGCTCGCGCAAGATGGCCGAGAGCGCCAACCGGGCGAAAAGCGAGTTCCTCGCCACCATGAGCCACGAGCTGCGCACGCCGCTCAACGCCATCATCGGCTTCTCAGAGCTGATGCAGCGGGAAGCCTTCGGCTCGCTGGGCAACGCGAACTACAAGGATTACGTCCGCGACATCTATCAGTGCGCCATCCACCTTCTGGAGCTGATCAACGACATCCTCGACGTCTCCAAGATCGAGGCCGGGCGGATGGAGCTCAACGAAGAGGATGTCGACGTGGTCAACGTCATTCAGTCGGCCTTCCGCCTGGTGCGGGAGCGTGCGGCGGAGAACGACGTCAAGCTGACCCTGGCGCTGAGCGAGCACACGCCGAACCTGTCGGCCGATGCCCGCGCCGTGAAGCAGGTCTTGCTCAACCTCTTGAGCAACGCGGTGAAGTTCACTCCGGCCGGCGGCTCGGTGGTGGTCAACACGGCGATCGACGAGCGCGGCGATTTCCTCATCCGCGTCAAGGACACCGGCATCGGCATGACCGACGAAGAAGTGGCCATCGCCCTGATGCCCTTCGGCCAGGTCGAGAGCAGTCTGTCGCGTCGTTACGAAGGCACAGGCCTCGGCCTGTCCTTGTCCAAGGGCCTGATCGAGCTGCACGGCGGCAAGCTGGAGATTGACAGCGAGCCACAGAAGGGCACCTGCGTCACCGTGCGTTTCCCGGCCTCCCGCATCGCACAGGCCTGACCTGCACCCCCCGGCCCTGGGCAGCAGCGCGCTCCTGCCGTAGTTTAACCCCGATCTAACCCATTCAAACTGTTGGTGCGCGGACGGCGTTCGCCCGCGTGGGAGAGCGATGGCCGCACGCCAGGGGCAGAGCCTGTTTCGCGACGAGCATTTCTGGCATGGCGTCCGGCGTGGCGTCGGTGTGCCGCTGATCGTGCTTTCGGCGAGCTTCCTGGGCTTCGGCGCGCTGATCCGCGAGAGCAACCTCGAGCTCATTCACGGCATCATCTCGACCATGACCGGCTGGGCCCTGCCAGGACAGGTGGCGTTGGTCGAGCTCTATGCGGTGGGGGCGCCCTTGGCGGTCATCGCGCTCGCCGTCTGGCTGACCAATGCGCGCCTGCTGCCCATGACCGTGACCTTGATGCCCTACTTCAACGAGGCCGGCACGCCGCGCTGGAAGCTCTACATAGCTTGCCACTGGATCGCCGTGACCGGCTGGGCAGAAGCCATGCGCCGCTTCCCCGCCATGCCGCCCGAGGGGCGCTACCCCTTCTTCATCGGCATGTCGCTGGTGCTTTGGAGCTCCTGCATTCTCGCCAGCGGCGTCGGCTATTACATCGCCGGCCTGGTGCCCTTCCACGTCTCGCTCGGGCTGGTCTTCCTGAACCCGATCTACTTCATGCTGGTCTTCGCCTCCGACCTGGCCAACCGCGGCCGGGCCATGGCGCTGCTGCTCGGCGCCGTCGCCGGCCCGGCGCTGCATCTGGTGGTGCCCGACTGGTCGCTGCTCATCGCCGGGCTGACCGCCGGCACGCTGGGCTACCTGATCGGCCGGAGGTGGGCATGATCGACCAGGAGATGCTGCCCTACCTCGCGCTCCTGGTCGGCGCGCTGGCGACCTACGTCTCGCGCTTTCTCGGCGTGCTGCTGGCCGGCCGGCTGCAGGTGGAGAGCCCGCTCTTCGAGTGGCTCTCCTGCGTCACCTACGCGCTGCTCGCCGCGCTGATCGCGCGCATGATCATCTTTCCCTCCGGGCCGCTGGCCGAGGCGCCGCTGTTCGACCGCCTGGCGGCGGCGACCCTGGCGCTGGCCAGCTTCTATCTCACCCGGCGCAACCTGCTGCTCGGTGTCGCCGCCGGCTTCGCCACCCTGGTGCTGGTCACCTGGGTGCGGGTCAGCGGCTCCGATCTACTGGCAGCGCTGCAGCTCTAGGCCGCTTCCTCCAGCGCCACGACGCCCGGGAGCTGCTTGCCTTCCAGCCACTCCAGGAAGGCGCCGCCGGCGGTGGAAATGTAGGTGAAACGCTCGGCCACCCCGGCGTGGCTCAAGGCCGCCACCGTGTCGCCGCCGCCGGCCACGGTCAGCAAGCGGCCCTGATCGGTCAGCTCTGCCGCGGCCCGCGCCACCTTCACCGTCGCCTCGTCGAAGGGCGGCACTTCGAACGCACCGAGCGGGCCGTTCCAGACCAGGGTGTGACAGTCGCCCAGCCGCGCAATGATGTTCGCCGTCGCTTTCGGGCCGGCGTCGAGGATCAGGCTGTCGGCCGGCACCGCGTTGTTGGCGCAGACCGCCGTCGCAACGCCCGGCTCCAGGGCCGTCGCCGTCACCACGTCTTCTGGCAGCAGCACGTCGCAGCCGGCTGCCTTGGCCCGGGCGAGAATGTCGGCGGCTGTGTCGGTCATGTCGTGCTCGCAGAGCGATTTGCCCACATCGTGCCCTTGGGCGAGCAGGAAGGTGTTGGCCATGGCGCCGCCGACGATCAGCAGCTGGACCTTGTCGACCAGGTTGCCGAGCAGCTCCAGCTTGGTCGAGACCTTGGCCCCGCCGACCAGCGCCGCTACCGGGCGCTTGGGGCTCTCCAGGGCCTGCGCCAGATGCTCGAGTTCGGCCTGCATCAGGCGCCCGGCAGCCGCCGGCAGCAGGCGAGCGAGGCCCTCGGTCGAGGCGTGGGCGCGATGGGCGGCGGAGAAGGCATCGTTGACGTAGAGATCGCCGGATGCGGCCAAAGCCTCGGCGAAGGCCTTGTCGTTCTTCTCTTCCTCGGGATGAAAGCGCAGGTTTTCCAGCAGGACGAGGCTGCCGGGCTCGGCGGCGGCGATGGCGTCCTGGGCCGGCTGGCCGATGCAGTCGGAGGCGAAATGGACGCTGGCGCCGGGAAGGGCCGCCTCGATGGCCGGCACCAAGGGGCGCTGGCTCATGTCGTCACGTACCTGCCCCTTCGGCCGCCCGAGGTGGGATAGGAGCACCACCTTGGCGCCGCCTTCCAGCAGCGTCTTGAGGGTGGGCAGCGACCGCTGGATGCGCGTCGAATCGGTCACCTGGCCGTCCTTCATGGGAACGTTGTAGTCGACCCGGACCAGAACGGTCTTCCCGGCCGGCGAAAGGTCATCCAATGTCTTAAAGCGCGCCATCTCTGCCTCCTTGTTGCGGCTTTTCGCCTGTTTGCGAGACGATCCCAGCGGGAGTGTTCGCCTTCGTCATAACGCAGTGAGAAATGAGAGCAAGACCATAAGGAAAGTACGGCCGCGACAGTCTGCCCGAGGCAATTGACGGCGTCCGCGAAAAACTCAATTCTCACTCTATGAACCCGATACTCCGCAGCAGCTATGCCCTGTCGCAGGCCGCCCGCATCGGCCTCTACTTCGGTCAATATTGGCTCTCGGCCCGGCTGACCAAACCGGTTCAGCCAAAACGGCCGATCGAGGGCGCGACGCCGAAGACGGCGGACATCCTGGAGGACCTGCGCCAGCTGATGCAGCGGGATATGGCCAACATCGAGGCTGGCTATTACCGGGCGCCGCATGACCTGGGCCGCGACGCGGTCGACGCGCTGCTGGGCGCCGAGGCCTACTTCCGCGACCTGCCCCGAGTGGAGCGGCGGCGGCACCAGCGCCAGCACGACGAAGTACGGCAGCAGGAGGACGCCGAAAACGGCTATCCCCGCTACTATCTGCAGAACTTCCACTTCCAGAGCGACGGCTGGCTCAGCGAGCGCTCGGCCAGGCTCTACGACCACCAGGTCGAGGTGCTGTTCGGCGGCGGCGCCGACGCCATGCGCCGGCAAGCCTTGGTGCCGCTGCACCACTTCTTTACCGAGCGGCCAAGCCGCGGCGCCCGCCTGCTCGATGTCGCCTGTGGCACGGGCCGCTTCCTCACCTTCATCAAGGCCAACTACCCGCGCCTAGCGGTGACGGCCCTGGACCTCAGCCCAGACTATCTGGCCGAGGCCCAGCGCAACCTGGCGCCCTGGCGCGGTGTCGACTTCGTCCAGGCGGCGGCCGAGGAGAGCGGCCTGCCTGACGACACCTTCGAAGTCATCACCTGCGTCTATCTGTTTCACGAGCTGCCGCCAAAGGTGCGCCCGGCGGTGGCGCAAGAGATCGCCCGCCTGCTCAAACCCGGCGGAGTCTTCATCCTGATCGATTCGATCCAGACGGGCGACCGGCCGGAATACGACGGCCTCCTGGAATACTTCCCGGTGGCCTTCCACGAGCCCTACTACAGCAGCTACGTGGGCTGCGATCTGACCGCGCTCTTCACCGACGCCGGCTTGGTCGAGGAAGAGATCGACGTCACCTACTTCTCCCGGATGATGACCTTCCGCAAGCCGGAGTAGGAGCGCGTTCGGCGCTCAGCCGCTCGGGAGCACGGCAACGCCGAACAGCGGGCCGTGAAGGTGCAGGAAGATGACATAGGCCGCCACACCGGCGACCACGCGCCAAACCCCGAGGCCGGCCCAGTCCATCTTGGTCCGCCCGGTGACGATGGCGGCAAAGGGGATGAGCGAGGTCGTCATGGCCACCGGCCCCCAGGCCGAGCCCAAAGCGGCCTCCCGGCGCAGATCGATATGCCGCATGCCGGCCAGGCTCAGCACCATGATGGCGCCGCAGAGCACCAGCGTCGCGAGATCCCCCTTGGCCAGCAGGTGGGAGGCCGCCCACAAGGTGGCCGCCCAAAGAAAGGGGTGGCGGGTGATCCGCAAGATGCCCGGCGCCGGATCCTGCGAGCTCGCCAGGGCCTCGCCGCCGAGCACCGTGGGGCTCTTGGTGGTCAGCCCGGCCACCGCCAGAATGAAGGCGAAAGGCATGACGAAGACCGGAATCCAGCGCAGCTCCGGCAGGGGCGGCCAAATCTCATAGTAGGGGGCGGCACCGTAGGCGTAGGCCATCCAAACGAAGGAGCCGAGCGCGACGGCGGAATAGAGGATGCGAAAACCGGTCTCGCCCAAAAGGCTGTTGAGGCGCGGTCTCAGCGGGCGGGAGGAGAGGAGAAAATGCGAAGCGACAAAGAGAACGCTTGCCGCAAGGAGCGCATTCAGGCTTCCAATCATGTCCCCCCTCTTAGAACCGGATCTTCTTAGATGGAACAGTCCACCTCGTCCCAACCTGAGACATTGGACCCATTGGCCGAAATCATTCTGCACTTGGTGAGGCAGCGTGGGCCAGACAAGTCGATTTGCCCCAGCGAGGCGGCACGGGCGTTCGCCGAGCGCCGTGCGCGCAAGTCCGATCCGCCCGACCTTTGGCGGCGCTACATCACCGGAGTCCGGCAGCAGGCGCTGTTTCTGGCGCGCCAGGGCCGCATCTCCATCCTGCGCAAGGGCAAGCCGGTCGACCCCTTCGTGCCGGTAAAGGGCCTTATCCGCCTGTCACTGCCGCGCCCGGCGCCGGAAAGCGCCGCACCGGAGGACGACAGCGGTCAGAGCTGAGGGTCGGGCAAGCCCAAGCTGCGATGGGCCGCGGTCAGGGTATTGGCCAGCAGGCAGGCGATGGTCATGGGCCCGACGCCGCCGGGCACCGGGGTGATGGCACCGGCCACCGCGGCCGCCTCCTCGTAGGCCACGTCGCCGACCAAACGGCCCTTGCCGCCGGGCTCCGTCGGCTCCAGCCGGTTGATGCCGACGTCGATCACCGTGGCGCCGGGCTTGACCCAATCGCCGCGCACCATCTCCGGCCGGCCGACGGCGGCCACCAGGATATCGGCGCCGCGGCAGACGGCCGGCAGGTCGCGGGTGCGCGAATGCGCGATGGTGACGGTGCAGCTTTCCTTGAGCAGAAGCTGGGCCATGGGCTTGCCGACGATGTTGGAGCGGCCGACGACGACCGCGTTGGCGCCGCTCAGATCGCCCAGATGGTGCTTCAGCATCATCAGGCAGCCGAGCGGGGTGCAGGGCACCATGGCGCTCTGGCCCGTCGCCAGGCGGCCGGCGTTGACCACATGGAAGCCGTCGACGTCCTTGGCCGGGTCGATGGCGTTGATCACGGCCTCGGCGTCGATCTGCTTGGGCAGGGGAAGCTGCACCAGGATGCCGTGAATGGAGGCGTCCTTGTTGAGCTCATCCACCAGCGCCAGGAGCGTCGCCTGTTCGGTCTCGACCGGCAGCTTGTGCTCGACCGACTTCTTGCCGACCTCGATCGTCTGCTTGCCCTTGTTGCGCACGTAGACCTGGCTGGCCGGATCCTCGCCGACCAGCACCACCGCCAAGCCCGGCGTCACGCCGTGGCTGGCCTGAAGGCTCTTGACGCCTTCCGCGACGCGGCTGCGCAAGCCGGCGGCGAAGGCCTTTCCGTCGATCACCTGAGCTTGCCCGACGGGCGCTGTCGCTTGGCTCATGCCCTTCCCTTCTCATGCTTTTTCCGCTTGCCGGCAGCATTGCCCGAGGCCGCGAAACCGCCTGCCTGGAAGCGGCGGCAAAGGCCTTCCGACCGACCCTGCCGGCGCCTTAGTAGACCGCAGTCTTGCAGCACAGCCGGAGGCGCCCACGCAAGCCCGCGTGGCGCTCGTCGGCTCAGAGCGAGGCGAGGACGTTCTCTAAGAGTTTCTGAGCGAAGAACAGCACCAGAATGAGAATAACCGGCGAGATATCGATGCCGCCGAGATTGGGTAGGAAGCGGCGGATCGGCCTTAGCGCCGGCTCGGTAATGCGGTGCAGGAAGTCGCCAATCGTGTAGATGAACTGATTGCGCGTGTTGACCACGTTGAAGGCAACCAGCCAGCTCAAGATCGCCGAGGCGATCACTAGCCAGACATAGAGGTTGATGGCCAGCATCAGCACTTCGATGATCGGGGCGAGAATGACGTTCATGAACAGCCTTTTCCTGCGGGTTTCCGCCATGCGGCAGTGCCGAAATTAGGCAAGGCACTCTGCTGTGGCAATAGAGCAGACTGTGGCCGTAAGGCACCGTCAGGGCAGCAAGGCGGCGCTTTGAGACAGGCTGCGTGCCGACGCTTGACAGCCTTCACACCCCTTCCCATTATCCGCGCCTCTGCTGGAAATGGGGCCGTAGCTCAGTTGGGAGAGCGCGACGTTCGCAATGTCGAGGTCAGGGGTTCGATTCCCCTCGGCTCCACCAGCCTTCGCAGCTTATCGAGCGAAGCGAGATTAGCGAGAAGGCTGTTACGCCGTAGCTTCGAAGAAGCGGAGGCGGACACGTCGCTGCTACGGCTCGGCAGGCCGGACTGAGATTGTTCGGCGCAGAATGCGAAGGCTGCCGCGCCAAAGCCTGGACAGCAGTTCGGGAAATGGCGGGCCAGACCAGAATGAAATACGTCTACATCCTTCAGAGCATCGATCGCGCTGACCGCTTCTATACCGGCATGACTGATGACCTTGAGAGGCGCCTCAAACGGCACAACAGAAAAGAGGTGCCGCACACTGCGAAGTTCGCGCCCTGGCGCCTGAAGACCTACGTAGCCTTCTCTGATGAAGCCAAGGCTCTGGCCTTCGAGACGTACCTGAAAACCGGGTCTGGACGTGCCTTCGCCAAGAAGCGCTTGTGAATATCTGCTCGCGGCCGGCTAACTGGCGCGACCCCGCCTAAAGCGAGATCGTGCCCATCCGCAGGGCGAAGCAGACCGAGCCGCCAAAGGCGATGGCGACGCCGTAGGGCAGCTTCTCATGCTTGACCGACCAGACCGGAATCCACTCCCAGAGGGTGAGCAGCCGGACCCGCATGACAATGCGCGAGAGATAGTACGGCAGGGCGATGGCCAGCCCCGTCAGGGTGGTCAGGACCAGCATCGGCACCACGTAGTGCGGCCCCATCAGCACTGCCGCGACGCTCCAAAGCTTGACGTCGCCTCCGCCCATGTAGCCAAAGTGGAACAGCCCGAAGAGCACGGCGAAGACCGCGAGCCCGGTCAAAAGCGACTGCCAAATCAACATCTTCTCGGGATCGGCGATGGCGAGCGCGGCATAGAGCGCCAAGAGCGCAACCGAGACCCAATTGGGAATGCGCCGCTCACGCAGATCGTTCACCGCCGCGAACAGAAAGAGGCCGACGGCCAAGAAAACCGGGATATGCGCCGTTAAGCTCACGTCAGTCCTGTCCTTGTTCACCCCGCCACAAGCAAGCCGTGCAGCTTTGCCGCGCTAGCGAGATAGGGGCCAGATCCGACAGGGTCCTAGCACGGCCGCGATGAACATTGGCTTACCGTCGCAACCCCGGTAACAGCCCGCAGTCGGCCTTAACCGCTGCTAACAGATCGTAAACCATTTGGGCACACTATCGAACGAGCCGGAGATCCTTCGGCATACCCGTATTCCGTGTAAGTAGGTGAGATACATGACGTCAGCCGTGGCCAAGGAGTTCTCCGCCGAGCGCCAGATGCGCCGCCGTCGTAGCCAGGTGGAAGGAGTCACCGGCGACGACATCGACAACGGCACGCTGCTGCGGGAGATCCTCGCGCTGCGCCATATGGTCGAGCAGGCCCCCATGGCCGGCGCGGGCGGCGCCGCCGCCGAGCCCGTGATCGACGATGCCGACATTCGCGTCGAGATCGCTCAGATGGTGCGCTCGGTCGCCAAGGCGAAGAACGAGATCGCCGCGATCAAGCACCCCATGGCCGACGACGACCGGGTCAAGACCGCCTCCAACGAGCTCGACGCCATCGTCGCGGCGACGGAGTCTGCCACCCAGCGGATTCTGAACGCCAACGAGCAGATCGAAAACCTGGTGCGCGAGATCGCCAACTTTCACGCCGATGACACGGATGTCACCGAGCGCAGCGAAGCGATCGCCAACCACATCATCGAGGTTCTGGAAGCCTGCAACTTTCAGGACATCACCGGCCAACGCATCCAGAAGGTCGTGAACACGCTGCGCTTCATCGAGGAGCGCATCCTGGCCCTAATCAACATCTGGGGCATCGAGGCCTTCACCGACCTGCCGGTCCCCGATGCCGGCGCAGGGCTGACCGAAGACGAGCAGTTGATGAACGGCCCGCAGATCAGCGGCGGCATCACCCAAGACGAAATCGACAAGCTCTTCGACTGAACCAAGCGGACGACAGCGCATGCGAAACCCAAAAGGCCCACCCGTCATTCCCGTGAGCATCACGGGCAAGGACCGGCGACGGACACCGCGCTTCGATCTGCCACTTCACTCCACTGTCTCTTTGCGCCGGGGCGAGCGGCAGGTTCGCTGCGGGCTGCGCGACATCTCGCGCAGCGGCATGCAGATCGACGTGCCGGAGCTGCTCGACCTGGGCGGCACCCTGGCCTTCGAGGTGCGCGACGGCGAGTGCCTCTACGCCCGGAGGGCCTGGCAGAACGGCCAGCGCATCGGCGTCAGCTTCGAGTCAGACCGCAGCGAGCTCGAGCACATGCTGCTCTGCACTCTGCTGGTGCTGGAGAACGCGGCGGCTCAGCAGCCGCAGGCCTAAGCCGCCCCCTCCCAAAACTCTGTTGAAGCCGCTTTAGCGGACCAGGGCCGTCTGTGGCGCCGTGGCGCCCGGCTGCTTGGCCTCGGCCTCGGCGTCCTCGCGCGGGCGCAGGTGGGCGAACCACTTCTTCTCCCAGAACTTGAAGCCGCGGGAGATGAAGTAGACCAGAATCATGTAGAGGACCGCTGCGGCGATGAAGCCCTCGTAGGCCAGGTAGTACTTGGCGTTGAGCTCGCGGCCGGCACCCAGAATGTCGACGATGGTGACGGTGCTGGCGACGACCGAGCCGTGCAGCATGAAGATCACCTCGTTGGAGTAGGCCGGCAGGACGCGTCGGAAGGCACTCGGCAGGATCACCCGCTGCAGGCGCTTGAGCCGCGGCATGCCGCAGGCCTTGGCCGCTTCCACTTCGCCGACGGGCACCGCCTCGATGCCGCCGCGGAAGATCTCCGTGGTGTAGGCCGCTGTGTTGAGGGTGAAGGCAATCAGCGCGCACCACCAGGGGTCGCGCAGGATGGGCCAGAGGGCGCTGTCGCGCACTGCCTCGAACTGGCCGAGGCCATAGTAGATGAGATAGAGCTGCACCAGGAGCGGCGTGCCCCGGAAGACGTAGACGTAGCCCCAGATGATCTGGTTGAGAACGGGCGTGCGGTTGGCCCGGGCGACCGCCAGCGGGATCGACAGGCAGCCACCGATCAGCAGCGAGAGAACCACCAGGTTGGTGGTCATCCACAGGCCCTCGGCGAAGAGGTCCCAGTGCTCAAGGATGACCATGAAGTCGAGTGGCGAGGCGTTCTCGCTGAACTGCCTGATGCTCTCGAGGATGCTCGGCGCGCGCTCGTCAGCCATGGCTCAACTCCGCCTGACGCCGACGCTGTAGCGCCGCTCGAGCCAGCGCAGTCCAACATCGGATATAGCGGTCAGAATGAGATAGATGATGAGGGCGACGAAGAAGAAGGTGAAGAGCTGCCGGGTCGAGCGGCCGGCGACGAAGGACTCGCGCACCAACTCGTTGAGCCCGAGCACCGAGACCAAGGCCGTGGTCTTGAGCAGCACCAGCCAGTTGTTGCCGAAGCTCGGCAAGGCATAGCGGGCGAGTTGCGGCCAGAGGATGCGGCGGAAGAGCTTGCCGCGACTCATGCCGCAGGCGACGCCGGCCTCGATCTGGCCGCGCGGAATGGCGAGATAAGCGCCGCGGAAGGTCTCCGTCATATAGGCGCCGAAGATGAAGCCGATGGTGCAGACCCCAGCGACGAACTGGTTGATCTCGAGATAGGTCCACCAGCCGGTGGCGGCCCCGAGATCGTTGAGCACCTGCTGGCCGCCATAGAACAGCAGCAGCATGAGCACCAGGTCGGGCACACCGCGGACCAGGGTGGTGTAGCTGCCGCAAACGCGGCGGGCGACCGGCGAGCCGGAAAGCTTGCCCCAGGCGCCCAACAGCCCGAACCCCACCGCCAGTATCACGGAGCAAAGCGCTACTAAGATGGTAACGCCAGCGCCTCTAAGAATCGGGTCGCGGTATTCGAGGACGACGTCCATGCGGCTAGGCTCTTCTTGGGCCCGAAAGCCGCTTCGGGCCGGACACTAAGGCAGGGGCGCCGTAGCACCCCTGCCCGCTGTCTCTCGTCTTACTCGGTCGCACCGTAGACGTCGAAGTCGAAGTAGCGATCGTTGATCTGCTGATAGGTGCCGTCGGCGCGGATCTCCTGGATCGCCTGGGTCAGAGCCTCGCGCAACTCATCCTCGCCCTTGCGCACGGCAATGCCGGCGCCGTCGCCATGGCACTCGCGCAGGTACTGCACGCCGCCGAGGAAGTCGTAGCCCTTGCCGTCATCGGTCGCGAGAAAGCCCTCTTTGGCCTGAATCGAGTCGGAGATCGAGGCGTCGATGCGGCCGGCGTTGAGATCGAGGAAGACCTCCTCCTGGGTCGCGTAGAGCCGAAGCTCGGTGTCCGGGAAGACCTTCTCCATGTAGCACTGATGGATGGTGCCGCGCTGGGTACCGACCGTCTTGCCCTTCATGCCTTCCGGCGTGGGCTCGATGCTGGTGTCCGCGGCCGCCACGAAGCGCGCCGGGGTGTTGTAGTACTTCTTGGTGAAGTCGACCCGCTTCTTGCGCTCTTCGGTGATCGACATGGACGCGATGATGGCATCGTACTTGCGCGCCAAGAGCGCCGGAATGATGCCGTCCCAGTCCTGCTCGACCAGCTCGCACTCACGGCCCATGCGGTCGCAGAGCGCCATCGCGATATCGATATCGAAGCCCTTCAGGGTGCCGTCCGCTTCCTTCCAGGAAAACGGCGGATAGGCGCCCTCCACACCGATGCGCAGCGGCTCGGCCGCCTGCGCCAGCGAGATCCCCATGGCTAGCGCCGCAGCGGCAACCGCAAGGGTCAATTTGGCCAATCTCATCACTGCAACTCCCTGTCCTGTTCGGCCGGCTCCGCCTGTCGCTGCTCTGCCGGCGCTTTTACGTGGAACCACTGAAAGACTATGCAGAGTCTAGGGGCACGATCCAGACCCTAATTCCTTGTTGTTGCGAGGAACTGCTGGAAGCGCGGCGACTGGGCGTTGCCGAACATGGCGTCCGGCGGCCCCTCTTCTTCGATGCGCCCCTGGTGCAGAAAAATCACGTGGGAGGCGACGTCGCGGGCGAAGCCCATTTCGTGGGTGACCACGATCATGGTCCGCCCCTCCTCGGCGAGCTGTCGCATGACCCGCAGCACCTCCCCCACCAGCTCCGGGTCGAGGGCCGAAGTCGGCTCGTCGAACAGCATCACGTCCGGGTCCATGGCGAGAGCGCGGGCGATGGCCGCGCGCTGCTGCTGCCCGCCCGAGAGATGGCTCGGATAGGCCGTAGCCTTATCGGCGATGCCGACCTTGTCGAGCAGCCCCATGGCATGGTCCTTGGCCTCGCCCTTGGCGCGGGCGAGCACCTGCACCGGCCCCTCCATGACGTTCTGCAGGATGGTCATGTGGCTCCAGAGGTTGAAGCTCTGGAACACCATGCCGAGGCGTGAGCGGATGCGGTCGACCTGCTTGCGATCGGCTGGGCGCGCGTCTCCCTGCTTGGTCTTGGTCATCTCGATCAGCTCGCCGCGCAGATAGACGCGGCCCGCATCCGGGATCTCCAAGAGGTTTATGCAGCGCAGAAAGGTGCTCTTGCCGGAGCCGCTGGAGCCGATGAGCGCGATCACGTCACCGTCGCCTGCATCCAGCGAGAGGCCCTTCAGCACCTCGAGGGAGCCGAAGCTCTTGTGGATGTCCTCGACCCGAAGCGTCGTGTGCTCTGCCGCTTGACCGGCCGCCATTTCCGCCATTCGACCGCCTTTCCCACTAACAAGGGAAAGAGCGTAAAACGCCACCCGCCTTACGGCAAACCCAAAGCGGGTCACTCTTGGCCGGAGGCCGCCTGCAGGCGTGCGATGCCCTCGGTGACCAGGCGCCGCCGCTCGTCGCTGGCCGGCAGCGCCTCCGTCAGAGGCTCGGCGCGGCGCAAGGCCGCCAAAGCCTCGGGCTCGCGCCCGAGCACCAGATAGGACTGTGCCAGACGCAGCCAGCCCTCCAGGTTGTCCGGCTCTTCCTCCAGCCGCGCGGCCAGGCTGCCGACCATGCCTTCGATCATCGCCGCGCGCTCTTCCGGCGTCATGTTCTCCACGGCTTCGACCTGCTCCCGGGTCGGCCCCGAGGGAGCGGACGGCGGGGCCGTCGAGAGATCGAGGCTGCCCGCCGGCATCTCGAGCTCGGTCGCAAGCTCGGTGAGGTTCTGCCGCAGCAGCGGCACCCAAGGTGCGTCCGCGGTGCTGTCGCGCAGCAGCGCCAGCCACGCCTGGAACGCATCCTCGGGGTAACCGGCCTGGTAGGCGGCCAGGGCGAGATAGTAGCGGGCGCGGGGCTCGCGCGGCGCCTGCTGCAAGGTCTGCTCGAAGGCCGAACGGGCCGAGGCCGTGACCACGCCGCCGTTTTCGGCGGTCAGGGCCTCGCCCAGGGCCGCGTTGATCTCGGGACCGTCCAGTCCGCGCTCCTTGGCCTGGCGGAAGGCGTTGGCCGCATCGGCATAGCGGTTCATGGCCATGTAGCCGCGGCCCAGCATGGCCCAGCCCTGTAGGTCCGAAGGGTCGTTGGAGAGACGCTGGGCGAGCTGCATCACGGCCGCTTCCATGTGCTGCGCTTGCGTCACCTCAGATTGGCGCTCGGCCAAGGGCATGCCCGGCATGCCAGGATTGCCGAGCCAGAGATAGAGGCCGATGGCGGCAGCCGGCGTCACCACGGCGATGGCGGCCGGCGTCAGCCACTCGCGCCGCGCGGTCGGCGCCACCGTGCGCTCGGCCTCGTCCGCGGCGAGCAGCAGGCGGCGCTGGACCTCGCGCTCGGCTTCCTTGGCCTCGGCTTCGGTGATCACGCCGCGCTGGCGGTCACGTGCGATCTCGGCGAGCTGGTCCTTGTAGACGCTGACGTCATGGTCGCTGCGTGAAGCAGAAGCCACCGACTTCGCCCGCAGCAACGGCCACAGCAGAAGGCCGACGGCGAACGCCACCATGGCGGCCGCCAGTCCCGTGAAGAGGATATTCATGCGCCGTCCCGGTCGCCCAGCAAGCGGTCGAGGCGGGCCTGCTCCTCGGACGAGAGTTCCGCGGCCGGCGTCGCGGTCGCTTTGCGCCGGCGGGCCGCGCGCCAGACGAAGACTGCCGCGAGCAGCAGCACGACCGCCGGGCCGAACCAAAGCACGTAGGTCGAGCCCTTGATCGGCGGGTTCATCAGGACGTAGTCGCCGTAGCGGGCGACGAAGAAGTCGCGCACCTGGTCATCGCTGTCGCCGGCGACCAGACGCTCGCGCAACAGCACGCGCATGTCGCGGGCCATGCCGGCATTCGAGGTGTCGATGGCTTCGTTCTGGCAGACCACGCAGCGCAGCTCCTTGGAGAGATCGCGCGCGCGCTCCTCCAAAGCCGGGTCGGCCAGGATCTCGTCCGGCTGCACGGCGAAGGCGGCCGGAACGACAAGCGACCAGCAGAGCAGTGCGGCAAGCAGTGTCCTCACCGCAGGGTCTCCACGAAGGGCAGGATGCGCTCTTCCAGGATGGTCGTGTCGATGGGGCCGACGTGGCGGTAGCGGATGACCCCCTCGCCGTCGATAATGAAGGTCTCCGGCACGCCGGTGAGCCCCCAGTCGATGCCCGTACGGCCGTTCCCGTCGGCGCCGACGGCATGATAGGGGTTGCCGAGGTCCTCCAACCAGGCGAAGGCCGCGTCCGGCTTGTCCTTGTAATTGACGCCATAGACGGTCAGCCCCTCCTGCTCCGCCAGGCGCGCGATCAGCGGATGCTCGGCCCGACAGGGAATGCACCAGGACGCGAAGAAGTTGACCACCACGGGCTCGCCGATGGTGAAGCTGGCGGGCTCGATGCCGGGCTGCAGCAGGCCGGCAAGGGCTGGCAGGTTGGTTTCCGGAACCGGCTTATCGATCAGCACCGAGGGAACGATGCTGGGATCGCGGTCCGGATTGAGGCCCCAGAGGAAATAGCCGGCCAGCACCAGGAAGGCGAGGAGGGGCAGAAAGACGAGCAGGCGCTGACGCATCGTAACCTCTATTCGGCCGGCACGGCCCGGCCGGACGGCGGCTTTGCCGCCTTCGGCTGCGGCGCACCGACGCGCAGGCGCCGGTCGCTCAAGGACACCATGCCGCCGAGCATCATGACCAGGGAGCCGACCCAGAGCCAGGGCACCAGCGGCTCGTAGTAGAGACGCACGACCCAGCCCTCAGCGCCGGCATGAGTCTCACCCTCGTCGCCGAGAGCGATATAGATATCGGACAGCCACGTCGTATGAATGGCCGCTTCCGTGGTGGGCATGCCCTGTACCGGATAGAAGCGCTTCTCCGGCGTCAGAACCGCAATCTGCTCGCCGTCTTGCTCGACACGGATGCGCGCCCGCTCGGCGATGTAGTTCGGCCCCTGGATGCGCCGCATCTCGAGGAAGGTCACGTCATAGCCGGCGAAGACCACGCTCTCGCCGTCCTGCATCACCAGGATGTCTTCCTGCTTCCAGGCGCTGGCGCCGATGATCCCTGCCATGACGATGGCGAGGCCCATGTGCGCGAGGGTCATGCCGTAGGCCGAACGCGGCAAATGGACCGCGCGCCGGCGCGTCTCGGCGAAAGGCGCGCGGAACAGCTTGACCCGCTCGGCCCACTCGCTGGCGGACCCGAAGAACAGCCAGGCGGCGAGGCCCATGGCGGGAATGGCGAGCCAAGGCCCGTCGTCGGCGAACATCAAAGTGGCAAGCAGCACCAGGATGCCGGCGCCGGCGGCGAACTTCAGCCGCCCCAGAGCGCCTGCGATATCGGCACGCTTCCAGGCCAAGAGCGGACCGATGGCGCAGGCCGCGATCAGCGGCAGCATGATCGGCACGAAGGTGGCGTTGAAGAAGGGCGGGCCGACGGTCAGGCGGCTGCCATCGAAGGCCTCGACGAAGAGCGGATAGAGGGTGCCGAGGAAGACCGTTGCCGTGGCCGTGGCCAGCAGCAGGTTGTTGAGCACCAGCCCGCCCTCGCGGCTGATCGGCGCGAAGACCCCGCCGGACTTCATCGAGGGCGCGCGGATGGCGAAGAGCGCCAGCGAGCCGCCTATGGTGATCAGGAGGATGACCAGGATGAAGACGCCGCGCTCCGGGTCGGTGGCGAAGGCGTGCACCGAGGTCAGGAGGCCCGAGCGGACGATGAAAGTGCCGAGCAGGCTGAGCGAGAAGGTCAGGATGGCGAGCAGCACCGTCCAGATCTTCAAGGCCTCACGCTTCTCGACCACGATCGCCGAGTGCAAGAGCGCGGTGCCCAGGAGCCAGGGCATGAAGGAGACGTTCTCGACCGGGTCCCAGAACCACCAGCCGCCCCAGCCGAGCTCGTAGTAGGCCCACCAGCTCCCCAGCGCGATGCCGCCGGTGAGGAAGACCCAGGCAACCAGGGTCCAAGGCCGCACCCAGCGGGCCCAGGCCGCGTCGATGCGTCCCTCGATCAGGGCCGCCACGGCGAAGGAGAAGGCCATGGAGAAGCCGACATAGCCGGCGTAGAGCATGGGCGGGTGGAAGGCGAGCCCTGGGTCCTGCAGCAGCGGATTGAGGTCGTTGCCGTCGAGCGGCGGCGGGAAGATGCGCTCGAAGGGATTGGAGGTGAACAGCGTGAAGGCCAGGAAGGCGATGCCGATCCAGCCCTGCACGGAGATCACCCGGGCGCGCAGGCCGGCCGGCAGGTTGCCGCCGAAGAGCGCGACCAGCGCCCCGAACAGCGCCAGGATAAGCACCCAAAGCAGCATAGAGCCTTCGTGGTTCCCCCAGACGCCGGTGACCTTGTAGAGCAGCGGCTTCTGAGAGTGCGAGTTGGAGACCACGTTCACGACCGAGAAGTCGCTGACCACGTAGGCGTAGGTCAGGCAGGCGAAGCTGATCGCGAGCAGGACGAACTGCAGCAGCGCGGCCGGCGTGCCGATGGCCATCCAGTCCGCCCGGTTGCGCTCGGCGCCGATCAAGGGAACGCTGCCCTGCACGCAGGCGGCAACCAGGGCCAGCACCAGCGCGAAATGGCCGATCTCGACGATCACCGGATCACCTCTTGGTCAAACGGGGAGGGGGAGCGCGGGGCCGAGATCATCGCGGGGGCGCTTCACCGCTTTCCGGTTTCCACTGTCCCGACTTCTGCAGCGCTTCCGCGACTTCCTTCGGCATGTAGTTCTCGTCGTGCTTGGCCAGGATCTCCTGGGCGACGAAGATCTGATCGCCGTCCAGCTTGCCCTCGGCCACGACGCCCTGCCCCTCGCGGAAAAGGTCGGGCAGGATGCCGCTGTAGGTCACCGGGATGCGGTTGCTGAGATCGGTGACGACGAACTCTATGCGGTTGCCGGGATGGCGCTCGACGCTGCCCTCCTCGACCAGGCCGCCGATGCGCACATAGCGATCCGATTCCAGACCCTTCTCGGCGATATCGGTCGGCGAATAGAAGAAGACGATGCTGTCCTCGAAGGCGGTCAGCACCAGAGAGGTCGCGACGCCAAGGCACAGCAAACCCAGGCAGACGATGTACAGCCGCCGCTTCTTGCGGCTCGCGATACCCGACATCAGCGAGTCTCCTCGGAGGATGAGCGCCGCCTGGCCTGTCTCGGGCTATCCAGAGCTTCGAGCGCCGCCACTTCGGACTGCAGCTTCGCGAAGCGCTGTTTCGAGGT
Organism: Rhodospirillales bacterium; assembly: GCA_965247175.1. GTDB lineage: Bacteria > Pseudomonadota > Alphaproteobacteria > Kiloniellales > DSM-21159 > JANQMX01. The sequence continues at coordinate 3,771,470 of OZ252006.1, read as the reverse complement.
GACGTACAGCCCGATCATGACCGCCAGGGTGGCCACAAAGCAGGGCCAGACGAAGGCGGCATAGCCGCCCATGGCGAGAAAGTCCTGCAGCGCCTGCATGGCCCTAGTCCCCTCCCCCCGCGTGGAGCGCGCGCAGGCTCAAACTGCGCTGTTTCGCAGCGAGCAGCTCGCTCTTGGTTCGGACGATCGCCAGGCAGGCGAAGAACAGCATGTAGCCGATGGCCATGATCAGAAGCGGCCAGAGCATGCTGCTGTGAATGCTGGGCGTGCCAAGCTTGGTGATGCTGGCCGGCTGATGCAGCGTGTTCCACCAGTCGACCGAGAACTTGATGATCGGCAAGTTCACGGCGCCGACCAAGCAGAGCACAGCGGCCGCCTTCTGCCCCCGGTCGGGGTTATCGAAGGCGTCGACCAGGGCCATGTGGCCGAGATAGATGAAGAAGAGGATCAGCACCGAGGTGAGGCGCGCGTCCCAAACCCACCAGGCACCCCACATGGGCTTGCCCCAGAAGGCGCCGGTGAAGAGCGCGAGAAAGGTGAAGGCGGCGCCGATCGGGGCGGCGGCCTTGGCGAAGGCGCCGGCCAGCGGGTGGCGCCAGATCAGCAGCGAGGCGCTGGCAAGAGCCATGTTGGCGTAGATGAAGAGCGCCATCCAGGCGGCCGGCACGTGCACGTACATGATGCGCACGGTCTCGCCCTGCTGGTAGTCGGCGGGGGCAACGAAGAGCGCAGAATAGAAGCCAACGCCGAGGCAGAGCAGCGCCGCATAGAAGCACCAGGGATACACGGCATCGGCGACGCGCACGAAACGCGCCGGATTGGCGAAGTAATGGAAGGAGCGCTTCGGCGCGATCGCCTGCGGCGCGGTGGAGGTCGTTTCGCTCACCCTGTCGGCTCTTCTATTGCTTCTCGTTACCTTTGCCTGTCCATACGGATCTACCGGGTCAACCACCGGCCCTCAAATGATCTCGCTCAAATCCGCGTTATCAAAGGCCTAGTCCCTACTTTTAGAGTTACTAGAGTTACCTGCCAAGGCAGGTGCCTGCGCGCGAGTGCCGCACAGTCGGCTTTCACCGATCTCGCGGCTCCCGTGTCGTGTTCGACGACATGGGAGACCGTGAAGCGGCACTCGGCCTGCTATTCGACAGCCTGTCGTACCGCGGCAGCGGCGGCGACCGGTCCCACGAACAACATGAGAGCGCCAATGGCCCCCAACAAGGCCAGGCTGGCCTGCGCCGGAAAGCCGCTGATGGCAGCATCCACCGCCCCGGTGCCGAAGATCAGAACCGGCACGTTGAGCGGCAGGACCAGAAGCGGAATGAGCACGCCGCCACGCCGCGCGCCCAGGGTCAGCGCCGCCCCGACCGCGCCGACCAGGCTGAGGGTCGGCGTGCCGATCAGCAAGGTGAGCAGCAGGGTCGGCAGCGCCTCCGAGGGCAGGTTGAAGAGGATGGCGAGAATGGGGGCCGCGGCGGTCAACGGCAGCCCGGTGGTCAGCCAGTGGGCGGTGATCTTGGCCAGCACCACCAGCTCGAGCGAGACCGGGGAGATGCGCAGCAGCTCCAGCGAGCCGTCTTCATAGTCGGCCAGGAAGATGCGCTCCAACGACAGCAGCACGGCCAAAAGCGCGGTCACCCAAACGATTCCGGGGGCCATGCGGGCCAAGAGGTTCGGGTCCGGCCCGACGCCGAAGGGAAAGAGCGAGGCCGTCAGAATGAAGAACAGCACGACCGTCGCCAGATCGCCGCTGCGCCTGAGCGCCAGGCGCAGGTCGCGCCGCAGCACCGCCAGAAAGGTGTTCACCAGATCGCCTCCGCCATCTCGGCAGAGGGTGCGAAGTCGGCGAGCGAAAGCGTCTGCTCGTGGTTCAGACCGAGGTCCAGGTGGGTGGCGATGACGGCCGCGCCGCCGCCGGCGCGATGCTCCTCGATCACACCGCGCAGGCGGCCGATGTTGGCGTCGTCCAGCCCGACGGTCGGCTCGTCGAGCAGCCAGAGCGCCGCTGGTGCGACGAGAAGCCGCGCCAAGGCGAGGCGCCGCCGCTGCCCCGAAGAGAGCACCTCGGCGGGCTGCGGCGCCAATCGTTCCAGCGCCAGACGCTCCAGCGCCGTTTCCACGACACTGTCTTTCGCACCGCCGCGCAGATCGGCCCAAAAGGCCAGGTTCTCGCGCACGGTCAGCCGCGGCTTCAGGCTGGTCTGATGGCCGACATAGTGGAGGTGGCTGAAGTACGCCAAGAGGTCACGCTGCACCGGCTCACCGTTCCAGGTGAGCTGCCCCAGGGCGGGGCGCAGCAGGCCGGCAAGGACGCGCAGTAGACTCGATTTGCCGCTGCCGTTGGGCCCGACCAGCAGCAAAATCTCCCCCGGCGGCAAGTCGAATGAGAGATCGGCGAACACGGGCCGTCCGCCGCGCAGGCAGGCCAGGCCTTCGGCCTTCAAATGTCCCATGCTCTTGGTGGAGCCCAACCCAAAGCTAGAAGATCGCTGGCTATAGCAAAGCCGCGGCGGGCCCGAAAGCCTGACAAAAAAGTGGCGGCCGCCGGGGGTCGGAACCGGCGACCGCCTACCAGTCGTGATGGGGGGCTTGGTGAGGCCGACTGGTATGCCTCTAACAGAGAGGGGAAGTCTCCCTGTTAACTATATTGGATTTTGATTGTGGTTGGGCTGAGCCCGAATTTGGGCGGAATTGTGTCGCGTTCAAAAGCCCAAAAAAGGCTCAGTTTGCCTACCTTTCGGCCCTTCACCCCTTGTCTGCGGCTCAGGGCTCGGCAAGCCGACACCTGCACTAACTGTCACCCCGGCCAAGGGCTTCGCGTGAGCGAAGGCCGCGTGTCCGGGCTCGCGATAGCGAGTTGCCGAAGGCGTGTCTATGCCAGGCACGGGGCGTGAAGTGGACCCCGGATGTCGCCTCTCACGAGGCTCCTCCGGGGTGACGAGAGGAGGTGTGGCAACGCCTGCGGTTTCTCTCAGACAGTCGTTCCGACGCGCTGCAATGCTCACTCCGGGTGATGGAGCGGCGCCGAATCCTCTGCACCGACGATGCGGTAGTCGCCGTGGATATCGCGGGTCCAGGCCCAGAGGGCGAAGAAAGGCACCGCGCCGGTCCGCATGGCGTGGGGTTGATAGGGTCCATGCCAGTGCAGCGCACCGGCCGGCTTCTCCTCCCAAGACAGCTCCTCGCCGAAACGCCATTCGGTCGGCCCGGTGAACAGCCAATAGAGCTCAGGCGCCTGGTGCAGATGGGTCGGATAGAACTGCTGCGGGCCGATGATGAAGAGGCCCATCATGAAGTCCTCGCCGGGATAGACGCCCTGGGGGCCGAAGATCTTGGCGAAGGCGTAGTCGTCCATGAAGGGGTCCGGCGGGTGCGGCACGTGCTCGGGGATACGCTGCCAGTGCAGCAGGGGCGCCAGCGCCGCTAGGCTTTCGGCAAGCCCAGCGTCGACCGTCCGCGCTGACGCCAGCCCGTCGGCCAGGTGGCGGCAGGCAGGGTCCTGCCGCGGCTGGGGCGGCAGCTCTCGCGAGCGTGCTTGCTGTCCCAGCCGCTCCAGAGTCTCGGCGACCCCCTCGGCATCGCCGTGCAGGCAGTCGAGCCCGCCGGCGATGGTATCGAGCGCGCGATCCGCGATATCAAAGAGGCTGTCGGCCATGGCCGGACGCGATTGCAGCCGGGTTAGTCGTAGGCGCGGGCGTCCTCGATCACCTTGCCGTCGTTGGGCAAGGCGCCGCCCTCCTCCAGAGCCACCTTGCCGCGCAGCTTGCAGATAGCTTGCAGGGTCTCTGCAATGGCCGTGGCGAGGCCCTCGGGCCGCTCCGTCACTTCGCAATGCAAGGTCATCTCATCGGCCTCGCCGGCGCGGGTGACCACGAGGCGCGCCCTGCCGATCGCGGCGTGGCGCTTGACCACCTCGGCCACCTGCTCGGGATGGACGAACATGCCCTTGACCTTGGTGGTCTGATCGGCGCGGCCCAGCCAGCCGGCAATGCGATGGTTGGTCCGGCCGCAGGCGCTCAGCCCCGGCTTGACCGCCGAGAGATCGCCGGTGGCAAAACGAATGAGCGGATAGGCCGGCTGCAGGTTGGTCACCACCAGCTCGCCCACCTCTCCTTCGGGAACCGGCTCGCCGGTGCCGGGCCGGACGATCTCGACGATCACCCCTTCATCGACCACCATGCCCTGGTCGGCCTCGGTCTCATAGGCGATGAGGCCGAGCTCGCCGGTCGCATAGCACTGCAGCACGGTAACACCGCGCTCTTGGTACTCGGCCCGCATGCTGGGGAAGAGCGCGCCGCCCGAGACCAGAGCCCGCGTGATCGAGCTGCAGTCGAGGCTGAGCTCCGCCGCCTTGTCGAGGATGACCTTGAGGAAGTCCGGGGTGCCGACATAGCCCTGGGGCCGCAAATGGGCGATGGCCTGGGCCTGCTGCTCGCTTTGTCCGACACCTGCGGGGATCACGGCACAGCCGAGCTGGCGGGCGCCGGCGTCCAGAATCCAGCCCCCTGGAGTGAGGTGGTAGGCGAAGCAATTGTGCAGCATTTCGCCGGACCGGAAGCCCGCGGCGAACAGCGCGCGGGCCATGCGCCCGTAGTCGCTGACCCGCCCCTCCAGCTCATAGAGCGGTCCCGGCGAAGTGAAGATGCGTCCGGCGGAGCCGGGAGGAATGGCGTTCAGTCCACCGAAGGGCGGCTCTGCGGCCTGCCGCTCGATCAGCGCGGCCTTGCGCACCACCGGCAGGCGCGCCAGATCGCCGAGGCTGGTGAAGGATTGCGGCTCCACATCGGCGAGCAGATCGGCGTAGGCCGCGCTCTCGGCCTTGGCGTGGGCCAGCTGCGCCTTGAGGGCAGCAAGCGTCGCCTCGGCGCGGACGTCGGGGCTGCGCGTTTCCAGCGCGTCGTAGTACTCGGCCATAGGGGCTCGCGCGTTTGAGGTCAGGACAGCCAGCGCTTGCGGCGCTTGTAGTGCTTGACGTCGCGATAGCTGCGGCGGTCGCTGCCGGATAGCCCGAGATAGAACTCCTTGACGTCCTCGTTCTCGCGCAGCGCCTTGGCCTCGCCGTCGAGGACCACGCGGCCGTTTTCGAGAATGTAGCCGTAGCGGGCGTACTTGAGGGCGATGTTGGTGTTCTGCTCGGCAAGGAGGATGGAGACCCCCTCCTCTTCGTTGATGCGCTTGACGATCTCGAAGATCTGCTCGACGAGCTGCGGCGCCAAGCCCATGGAGGGCTCGTCGAGCAGGATCATCTTCGGCCGGCTCATCAGCGCCCGGCCGATCGCCGTCATCTGCTGCTCGCCGCCAGAGGTATAGCCGGCCTGGCTGCCGCGCCGCTCCTTTAGGCGCGGGAAATAGCCGTAGACCATCTCCAGGTCCTGCTGGATGCCGGCCCGGTCACCGCCGCGGGTGTAGGCGCCGGTCAGCAGGTTCTCTTCCACCGTCAGGTGCTCGAAGCAGTGGCGCCCTTCCATCACCTGGATGACGCCGCGCTTGACCATGTCGTTGGGCGTCAGGGCCTGCACCCGTTCGCCGGCCAGCTCGATGCTGCCTTTGGTGACCTCGCCGCGCTCGGCGCGCAGCAGGTTGGAGATCGCCTTCAAGGTGGTTGTCTTACCGGCCCCGTTGGCCCCGAGGAGGGCGACGATGCCCCCCTCGGGAACCGACAGGGAAACGCCTTTGAGAACGAGGATCACATGGTCGTAGATGACCTCGATGTTGTTGACGTCGAGCAGGGCCGCTTGCGCGCCGACCTCGCTCTCCTCTTCCATCACCGCTGCCACGGCCGCTCTCCTCGTCCTCTCGCTAAGGGCTCAGCTGCAGTCGCGCGGCGTGATGCCCTTTTCCGCGGCATAGGCCAGCGCATCGGCCTTGTAGGCCTCACGCAGGGCGTCGCGGCGCGGCATGTACCAGTCGGAGATGATGCTCCACTGCTCACCGTCCCACTGCTGGACGAAAGCCTGGCCGCCGCCCTCGTGGTCTTCGCAGGTGATCTGCACCGGCTTGGTGAAGCCCTCGAAGCCGAGCTCCGCGAGCTTGGCGTCATTGAGGTCGAGCGTCTCCCAGCCGTCACGCACCTGGGCACCAGTCAGCGTCTTCTCGCCGTGGATGCCTTGGGCCGTGCGGATGGCCTCGACCTGCATGGCCATGGAGAAGATGCCGCGGTTGTAGAGCACGTCGCCCCAGCCGCGCAGCCGGGCCGCACCCTCGTCACCGTCGTAGACGTACTGCAGGACGTCCTGCAGCGCCTTATAGTCGCTGCCCGGCGCATGGAAGCCGAGAGACTTGTAGCCGCTGGCCTGGGCGCCGGCCGGGAGCACATCGGGCTCCGCACCCGACCACCAGATGCCGATGAAGCGGTCCATGGGATAGCCGACGGCCGCGGCTTCCTTGATGGCCGTGGAGTTCATCACGCCCCAGCCCCACATCAGGGTCCAGTCCGGCCGGATCTGACGGCCGATCTGCAGCCAGGTGGCTTTCTGCTCGAGACCCGGATGGGCCACCGGCAGAAGGTGCAGCGTGAAGCCTTCCTCTTCAGCCAGACGCTCGAGGGTCGCGATCGGCTCCTTGCCGTAAGCCGAGTCATGATAGACCAGGGCGATCTTCTTGCCCTTGAGGTCGCCGCCTTCCTGATCCGCGATGTACTGGACCATCACGTCGGCACCCGACCAGTAGGTCAGCGGCGCCGAGAAGACGTAGGGGAAGACAGGCCCGTAGGCGGCCGAGGTCCGCCCGTAGCCGGACGAGAAGATGGGAATCTCATCAGCCGTGGCGCGTTCGATGAGCGCGTAGGTGATGCCGGTGGACAGCGGCTGCACGCCGGCCGCGGTCGGCTGCTTCAAGCGCTCGTAGCACTCGACGCCGCGGTCGTTGTTGTAGGCCGTGTCGCACTCTGCCCAGGTCATTTGGACGCCATTCACGCCGCCATCGCGCGCGTTGATCATCTTCAGATAGTCTTCCCAACCGTGCGCGATGGGAATGCCGTTCGGGGCATAGGCCCCGGACTTGTAGACCAGCATGGGCACGTATTGCTCGTCCGCGGCCAGCGCAGTCCCCGCTGTCGCCGCGGCCGTGATGCCCGCGACCGCGAGCGCCATAAACTTCGATCTCATCACAGATCACCTCCCTATCGTTGTTTGGCTCGGACGGTGTGATGGCCGTCCTTGGCGGTTAAGCTAGCACCACACCCGGACCGCCGCCAACGGCACCGAGCGCGGGAGGAAACACTTGAACTAGTATGGGAACGGCCAGAGTCTCAGCTTCTCCTTCGCCAGCGCCCAAAGCCGCGCCAGACCGTGCGGTTCGACGATCAGGAAGAACACGATCAGCGCGCCGAAGATCATGAATTCGATGTGCGAGACCAAAGCCGAGGAAATTGTCGGATCGATGGCCAGCATGCCGGCATTCAGCAGGATCGGCAGCAGCACGATGAAGGCGGCGCCGAGGAAGGAGCCGAGGATCGAGCCTAGCCCCCCGATGATGATCATGAACAGCACCTGGAAGGAGCGGTTGATCTCGAAGGCCAAGGCTTCCACCGAGCCGGTGTAGACGAAGGCCCAGAGCGCACCGGCGATGCCGATGTAGAAGGAGCTGATGGCGAAGGCCGAGAGCTTGGTCCAGAGCGGCCGGATGCCGATGATCTCGGCGGCGATGTCCATGTCGCGAATGGCCATCCAGGCGCGGCCGATGCGGCTGCGCACCAGGTTCTTGGCAATCAGCGCCAGGACGGCGACGAAGCCGAGCAGGAAGTAGTACTTGTTGATCGGCTCGGACTCGGTGCCGGTGATGAAGACACCCGGCAGCACCTCGCGCGGCGGCGCGGAGATGACGCCGGAAGCGCTGTAGTTCGTCCACCAATCGAACTTGTTGAACATCCAGACGAGGAAGAACTGCGCCGCCAGCGTCGCGACCGCGAGATAGAAGCCCTTGATGCGCAGCGAGGGGATACCGAACAGGATGCCGACCATTGCGGTGCCCAGGCCGGACAGCAGAAAGACCAAGACGATGTGCAGCTCGGGAAAGGCGGTCGTCAGCTTGTAGGCGAAGAAGGCGCCGCAGGCCATGAAGCCGCCGGTGCCGAGGCTGAGCTGCCCGCAATAGCCCGTCAGCAGGTTGAGCCCGATCGCCGCCATCGAGAAGACGAGGAAGGGGATCAGAATGGAGTTCAGCATGTAGGTGCTGGCCATGAGCGGGACCACGACCACGGCAAGCGCCAGGATGACGATCATCCCTAGCTTGTCTTGCAGGATGGGGAAGATCGCCTGATCGGCGCCGTAGCTCGTCTTGAACTGTCCGGCTTCGCGGTAAAGCATTGCGCTACACTCTCTCGATGATGCGTTCGCCGAACAGGCCCTGTGGCCGGAACAGCAGGACGAACAAGGCCAGCATGTAAGCGAACCAGTCCTGGATGGCGCCGCCGAACAGCGGCCCGAGGAAGACTTCGGCCAGCTGCTCGCCGGCCCCGATGATCAAGCCGCCGACGATGGCGCCGGGGATCGAGGTAAAGCCGCCCAGAATAAGCACCGGCAGCGCCTTCAAGGCGATGAGGGCCAACGAGAACTGCACCCCCGCCTTGCCGCCCCAGACGATGCCGGCAACCAGCGCCACGATGCCGGCGACCGACCAAACGATGGCCCAGATGGTCTTGAGCGGAATGCCGACCGACAGCGCCGCCTGGTGATCGTCGGCCACCGCGCGCAACGCACGGCCGGTGCGGGTGTATTGAAAGAAGATCGCCAGCACCGTGACCAGCACGGCGCCGATCGCCGCGGCGATCAGGTCGTATTGATTGATCAGGATGCCGTATTGCCAGGGATCGTTGGGGTCGCTCGGATTGGCATTCTCCATGACCGTGATCGGCGTCTTGGGGATGCCGATATCGAGCACCTTGACGTCCGAGCCCCAGATCGTCTGGGCGAAGCCGTCGAGGAAGAAGAAAATCCCGATGGTCGCCATGAAGAGGATGATGTGCGGCTGGTTGACCAGCGGCCGCAGCACAATCCGCTCAACGGAGATCGCCAGCAGCACCATGATGCCGGCGGTGATGAAGAAGGCGATGGTCCAGTGGGTGCCCATCTCGATGAAGCCGACGATGGTCAACGCGGCGAAGAGCACCATGGAGCCCTGGGCGAAGTTGAAGATGCCCGAGGCCTTGAAGATCAGCACGAAGCCGAGTGCCACCAGGGAGTACATCACGCCCTGGAGCAAGCCGGCGATCAGCACCTCGATGAAGTAAGGCCAGGTGAAGAAGAACGAAGGGTTCGCGGCCGCCATGCCCTTGAAGGCGAGGCCGATCGCCAGGATGGCAAGCGGCACGGCCAGCATCCAGATCCCAATGGTCCGAACGGGTAAGACCCCCATCGTCGTTTTCGCTCCCTATCCTATCGCCGCTGTCTTGCCCGGTGCCCCGCGGTTCAATGACTGACGCCGAGGTAGGCGTCGATCACGTCCTGGTTGCTGCGCACTTCGTCGGGGGTGCCGTCGGCCAGCTTGCGGCCGTAGTCGAGCACCACCACGCGATCTGAAATGTCCATCACAACGCCCATGTCGTGCTCGATCAGGGCGATGGTGGTGCCGAACTGGTCGTTCACGTCGAGCACGAAGCGGCACATGTCCTCCTTCTCCTCGACGTTCATGCCGGCCATCGGCTCGTCGAGCAGCAGCAGCTCCGGCTCCATGGCAAGCGCCCGGCCGAGCTCGACGCGCTTCTGCAGGCCGTAAGGCAGGCGCCCGACCGGCGTCTTGCGGATGTCCTGAATCTCCAGGAAGTCGATGATGTGCTCGACCTTCTCCCGGTGCTCGTTCTCTTCCTTGAGGTTCGGCCCCCAATAGAGCGCCTGCCAGAAGAGGTTGCTTTTCATCTTCAGGAGCCGCCCGGTCATGATGTTGTCGAGCGTGCTCATGCCGCGGAACAGCGCGATGTTCTGGAAGGTGCGGGCGATGCCGGTCTTGGCCGCCTCGTGCGGGCGCATCTGCCGCCGCTCCTTGCCCTTATAGGTGATGGTGCCTTCCTGCGGGTGATAGAAGCCGTTGATGCAGTTCAGCATCGAGGACTTGCCGGCACCGTTGGGCCCGATGATGGCCCGGACCTCCCCCTTCTTGATGTCGAAGGAGATGTCGCTCAGCGCCTTCACGCCGCCGAAGGACAGCGAGACGTTGTTGACCTCGAGCAGCACCTCGTTGAACAGGCGCGGCCCCGTGACTGGTCCGCCGCTCTGATCGGTACTCAGCTCGCTCGTCATCGGGGCCTGGTCCACTATAACGTCGTTCATTCCGCCGCCGCCTTCACCGGCTGATAGGTTTCGCTGTCGTAGATCGACACCTCGCCGGCGATCACGCCTTTGCGCCCGTCCTCGTAGGTGATCTCCACGTGGATGGAGGCGCGGTCGCGGTCGGAGTAGAGCGCATCGATCAAGGGCTCGTAACGCTCGGCGATGATCCGGCGCCGCACCTTCCGGGTGCGGGTCAGCTCGCCGTCGTCCGGGTCGAGCTCCTTGTGCAGAATGAGGAAGCGCTTGAGCTGCGAGCCGGCCAGGTGGCTGTCCTGTGAGAGGTCGCGGTTCACCTGCACCACATGCTCCTTGATGATATCGCCGACGCGCGGGTGGGACGCCAACTCCTGGTAGGAGGCGTAGGCCACGTTGTTGCGCTCGGCCCAGCTCCCCAAGGCCTGCTGGTCGATATTGATGAAGGCGGCGGCATAGTCGCGCCCGTCGCCGAAGACCACCGCCTCGCGGATGTTGGGGAAGAACTTCAGCTTGTTCTCGATGAACTTGGGCGCGAAGAGCGTGCCGTCGGCCAGCTTGCCGACGTCCTTGGCCCGGTCGATGATGCGCAGGTGGGCCCGGTCGTCGAAGAAGCCGGCGTCGCCGGTCATCACCCAGCCGTCCTCGGTCTTGGTGTTCCGGGTCGCGTCTTCGTTCTTGTAGTACTCGCGGAACACGCCCGGGCTGCGGAACTGCACCTCGCCGTTGTCGGCGATGCGGACCTCCACATCGGGGGCCGGCTTGCCCACCGTGTTGGCGAAGATCTCGCCGTTGGGCTGGATGGTGATGAAGACGCTGGCCTCGGTGGAACCGTAGAGCTGTTTCAGGTTGATGCCGAGGGAGCGGTAGAAGTCGAAGATGTCCGGACCGATGGCCTCGCCGGCGGTGTAGGCCAGCTGCACCCGGGTAAGGCCGAGCACGTTCTTGAGCGGCCCGTAGACCAGCACCTCACCCAGGTTGTAGAGCAGGCGGTCGCTGAAGGAGACCGGCTTACCGTCCAGGATGTCGACGCCGCAGCGCTTGGCCACATCCAAAAAGTACTTGAACATCCGGCGTTTGGGCGCGCTGGCATCCTCCATCCGCACCATCACGTTGGTCAGGATGTTCTCGAAGATCCGCGGCGGCGCGAAGAAGTAGGTCGGCCCGAGCTCGCGCAGGTCATGCATCACCGTGGCGCCGGACTCGGGACAGGAGACACCGAAGCCGACCACATAGGCTTGCGCGTAGGAGAAGATGTGGTCGCCGACCCAGGCCATGGGCAGGTAGGCCAGCAGGTCCTCTTCTTCCGACAAGCCTTCCAGCTCGGCGGCGTTGCGCGCGGTGATCAGCACGTTGTCGCAGGACAGCACAACGCCCTTGGGCTCGCCGGTGGTGCCGGAGGTGTAGCAGAAGATGGCGACGTCGCTGCCTTTGCCCTTGGCGACCTCGGCCTCGTAGAAGCCGGGGTTCTCGCTCCGGAAGGCGCGGCCCTCCGCGGTCAAAGAGTCGTAGGAGTCGAGGAAGGGCTGGTCATAGTGACGCATGCCCCGGTCGTCGTCGTAGATGATGCGCTCCAGCCGGGGGCAGCGGTCCATGATCTCCAAGAGCTTGTCGACCTGCTCCTGGTCCTCGGCCATGGCGAAGCGGGTCTCGGCATGGTCCAGCACGAAGGCCATCTCGTCGGCCACCGAGTCCTGATAGAGCGGGACGGGAATGGCGCCGATCGCCTGGGCGGCGCACATGGTCCAATAGAGCCGCGGCCGATTGTCGCCGATGATGGCGATGCGCTCGCCGCGCTTCAGGCCCTTGGCCGCCAGGCCGCAGGCCAGCGCGGCAACTTCGTCCGCACAGTGGGCCCAGTCCCAGGTCTGCCAGATCCCGAAGCTCTTCTCCCGCATCGCCGGCTTGGTCGGCCGCACCTTCGCATGGTGCTGCAGGAGCTTGGGAAAGGTGTCCAGCTGGTTCTTGTCTTGCGTCTCGCTCATCGCCAACCGCCCTCAAGAGGAGATCGCAGCTGGCATTTCGCCCGGCGGCCCGCCCAAGCGTTCCGCCGCTTCGGCCTTGCCGAAGGCGCCTCCCTTATGTCTGTGTCCCGCCGCCCTTCTTGCGCGGCCGCCCTCTCCGACGGCCGGAACGGTCGAAACCTCTGTCAGGTAAGTGTATTCGGGCCGAGGCGTCAAGCGCGGGCGCTGCCATTCACCGCCAACCGCAATCTAAGATACACGCGCTACGGCAAAGCCTCATCGAGCGGGCACCTAGCGCTGGGTCAGGGCGAGCTGTCCGGCCGCCAAACCAAGCAGGCAGCCGGCAACGCCGTTCAGCCATCGCTGTCCGACGGACGTAACGGCCGCCCGTCGGCCTGCCAGCCCGGCGAGCCAGCCCACCGTCCCGTACACGAGAGCGCAGAGCAGGATGAACACGCCGGAAAGGGCCAGAGCTTGAGCGGCCACGGGTCCGGCAGGGTCGATGAACTGCGGCAGGATGGAGAGAAACAGCAGCAGACCCTTTGGATTGAGAAAGCTGGTGAGAAAGCCCTTCGCCAGCGAGGCTTTCCCGCCGTCGCCGATCGCAAAAGCTGCGCGCACAGTGAAAGCGGCCCGCATCATCTGCACCGCCAAGAACAGCAGATAGGCGAAGCCAAGCCATCGGATTGCTTCGAACAGAAGCGGTGAGCTGGCGACGATGGCGGCAACGCCGAGACTGGCCAGGACGGCGTGTGCCAGATAGCCGCTGAGGACGCCGAGCAGCGCGCGCAGGCTCTCCGACCGCTTACCGCGAACGGACTGCGCAGCGACGAACAAGATGTCGGGGCCGGGCGTGCAGATCAGCGGCAATGCCGTCAAAGCGAACAGCATCAGCGCCTGGCCGCTCATGAGACGGACGCATGTTCGATCAGATCCGCCGAGGGGCTCATGGCCGGGCCAGCCCCATAGTGCCCGTGGCTGGCGGCGAGACCGGCGCTGCGAAGGCGCCGTTCCAGGAAGGCGTCGGCATGGGCGGAGGGGGCATGGCGCACCATGAGGCTTGCTTGCAGGACCGTGGCCATCCGCTCGACGGCCAGCCGTGCCATGCCTTCCTGGGTCGGCAGCTCACGCAACAGCGGCTCCAAGGCCGCGACGGCTTGGTCCAGGGCAGGCTCGCCGGCGGCCTGCCTCACCTCATCGAGAAACGCGTCGACCGTCTCCGGCTGGCGTTGGATCGCCCGAACCACGTCGAGGCAGATCACGTTGCCGGTGCCTTCCCAAATTCCATTCAGCGGTGCTTCGCGATAGAGGCGCGCCATCAGGTGGTTTTCGATAAAGCCGTTGCCGCCATGGCATTCCAGGGCTTCGGCGACAAAGCCCGGCGCCCGCTTGCAGACCCAGTACTTCGCCACCGGAGTCGCGATACGGCCCAGCAGGCGCTCGGCCTCGCTGTCCGCCTCCCGGTCGAGCGTGGCGGCCAGGCGGAGCGTCATCCAGGTCATCGCCGCGCTTTCCAGCGCCAGATCCCCGATCACATTCCGCATGATCGGCAGATCGATGAGGCGGCGCTGAAAGGCGGTCCGGTTCGTCGTATGGTGGATCGCCTGACTGAGGGCCTGGCGCATCAGGCCGGCCGACCCCACGGCAAAATCGAGGCGCGTAAGATGCGCCATCTCGATGATAGCCCGGATCCCGCGGCCCTCTTGACCGATCAGCATTGCCTCCAGATCGCGGAACTCGACCTCGGAGGAAGCGTTGGATTTGTTCCCGCACTTGTCCTTCAAGCGTTGGATCTGCAGCTGGTTGCGCGCGCCGTCGCGCCGCCATCCCCGCGCAAGGAAACAGGAAACCCCTTTGTCGGTCTGTGCGAGGGTCAAGAAGAGGTCGGACTGGGGGACCGAGAAGAACCACTTGTGACCGGTCAGGAGATGCGTGGGCTCGAGCGCTCCGGCGGCGCCGGTCGGTCGCGCGATCGTCTGGGTCCGTCGAAGATCGGAACCGCCCTGCTTCTCGGTCATCGCCATGCCGACGGTCAGCCCCGCTTTGCTCTCCGCTGGCAGCGGCCGGGGATCGTAGGCGTTTCGGAGAATGCGCGGTTCCCAATAGGCCGCGATCTCGGGAGCGTGGCGCAATGCCGCGACCGAGGCGAAGGTCATGCCGATCGGGCAGCAGATGCCGTTCTCACCTTGATTCCAGAGATAAGAGAGAGCGGCCCGCGCGACATGGGCGCCCGAACGGCGCGTCGTCCAGGCCAGCGAGTGGGTCTCGGTCTCCAGGCCCAAGGTCATCAGCCGGTGCCAGGCCGGATGGAACTCGATCTCGTCGACGCGATTGCCGAAGCGGTCGTGGCTGACGAGTTCGGGAGTCACCTTGTTCGCCTGCCGCGCCAGCGTCTGCACCTCGGCCGAGCCGATCAGCGTCCCCGCCTTTTCGAGGCGATCTTCGGCCCATTCGGCACCGAACGCCGCAACGGCGGCGCGCAGGACGCGATCGCCGCCGAAGGGATCGTAGTCGGCCAGATCTCCCGGCTGATTGTAGACCTCGTGCGTGTGGAAGCCCGTGACCGGCGCTTGCCTCTCCGTGGTGATCGTCATCTGCGTCCTCTTGCGTCTTTGGCATCCAGGCGGACCACGTTGGACCCGGCCACGCCGGTCAGGCAGCAGTCGCCGATCTGCGCGACGGCGTCTGCAATCTCGGCGGCCGTCGCGTCCTCACCGGGTGCCAGGGGGCCGATCACGCCCTCCATGAAGGCGCCGGTGATGCAGGCGCTCGCCGTCTCGGGATGCTGCAGCGACAGCGTTCCTTCCGCGACGCCCTCGATCAGCAGGCGACAGAGCAGGCGGCTGATATCCGCCCGGTAGCGCAGCCGCATGTCCTCGACGGCGGGATCCACCGGCTCGGCGATCATCGCGTAGGCCAGACGACCTGAGCGAAAGGCGCGCGCCGAGAACGTCTCGACCGCCCCGCGCAGGCGCTCATCGGCGGAACCGTCGCCATCGGCAATCGCCGTCATGACGTCGAGCTCGCGTTGCGACACGCTCGCGACGAGAGCCGCGCAAAGCTCGGCTTTGGAGGGGAAGTAGCGATAGATCGTTCCGACCGCGACCCCCGCGCCCGCAGCGACCGTCGCCATCTGCAGTTCCCGAAACCCGCTGTCGCGGACGATGCGCCGCGCGGCCGCGAGAAACTCGGCCTTCCGGCGCTCCGGTCGGTTCGATGTCTTCATGAAATGAATATGAATTCAGATTCATTTCTTTGTCAACAGCGGGCGCGCACCCCTGCGGGCGGGCGGCAGGAAATCAACGTTGGTGACCTCGTCACAGTGAGGGAAAAGCCGGTGAATCTGTGTCGGACAACATCGCAGACAGCGGCCGCCCAACGTCCGGGCTGTTGGCTGTGTGAGCCTTTCGTCTCATGGTGTTGCGCCCGCTCGCGGTGCCTGCTAGATCGGCGCCGAGAATTCCTCCACAGCAGAGTCGAACAGCCGAACGGAGCGCGCATGACCGCCGCCAACGACTACTACGTCCGCGACATTGCCCAGGCCGACTATGGTCGCAAGGAAATCGCCATCGCCGAGAAGGAGATGCCCGGGCTGATGGCCCTGCGCGAGGAGTACGGCGCCACCCAGCCGCTGGCAGGTGCGCGCATCGCCGGCTCGCTGCACATGACCATCCAGACGGCGGTCCTGATCGAGACGCTGAAGGCGCTCGGCGCGGACGTGCGCTGGGCCTCCTGCAACATCTACTCGACCCAGGACCATGCTGCCGCCGCCATCGCGGCCGGCGGGACCCCGGTCTTCGCCTACAAGGGCGAGACCCTGGACGAGTACTGGGCCTTCACCCACAAGATCTTCGAGTGGGATGACGGTGGCAGCGCCAACATGATCCTCGACGACGGCGGCGACGCCACCATGCTGCTCGACCTCGGCGCCAAGGTCGAGCAGGACCCGAATGCGCTGGGCGAGCCGAAGAGCGAGGAAGAAGAGGC
The DNA here is from genome assembly GCA_965247175.1 of Rhodospirillales bacterium. GTDB lineage: Bacteria > Pseudomonadota > Alphaproteobacteria > Kiloniellales > DSM-21159 > JANQMX01. The sequence continues at coordinate 3,755,284 of OZ252006.1, read as the reverse complement.
GCTCTTCGCCTCCATCAAGAAGCGCGTCGCCGAGCAGCCGGGCTGGTACGGCAAGGCCTTTGCCGAGGTCCGCGGCGTGACCGAGGAAACCACCACCGGCGTCAACCGGCTCTATCAGCTGCAGTCCGAGGGGCGCCTACCCTTCCCCGCCATCAACGTGAACGACTCGGTCACCAAGTCGAAGTTCGACAACAAGTACGGCTGCCGCGAGTCCCTGGTGGACGCCATCCGACGCGCCACCGACGTGATGATGGCCGGCAAGGTGGCCATGGTCGCGGGCTACGGCGATGTCGGCAAGGGCTCCGCCGACTCTCTACGCAATGCCGGTGCGCGCGTGCTGGTCAGCGAGGTCGACCCGATCTGCGCCCTGCAGGCAGCCATGGAAGGCTACGAGGTGGTGACCATGGAGGATGCCGCGCCGCGGGCCGACATCTTCGTCACCGCCACGGGCAACAAGGACATCGTCACCATCGACCACATGCGCGACATGAAGGACGGGGCGATCGTCTGCAACATCGGCCACTTCGATAACGAGATTCAGGTCGCCGCCCTGAAGAACCTAAAGTGGGACAACATCAAGCCCCAGGTCGACGAGATCGAGTTCCCCGACGGCAAGAAGATCGTGCTCTTGGCCGAAGGCCGCCTGGTCAATCTGGGCTGCGCCACCGGCCACCCGAGCTTCGTGATGAGCGCCTCCTTCACCAACCAGGTGATCGCGCAGATGGAGCTGTGGGCCAACGGTGCCAACTATGGCAAGGAGGTCTACATCCTGCCCAAGCACCTGGACGAGAAGGTCGCCCGCCTGCACCTCGAGAAAATCGGCGTCAAGCTGAGCGCCCTGTCGCGCGAGCAGGCGGCCTACATCGGGGTCGAAGAGAACGGGCCGTTCAAGCCCGAGCACTACCGCTACTAGGCCCGGCGCAGCTATCCCCGGCGCGATCGATCAGGATGTCATGCGCCGGGGCGCCGGTGGCCGCAGAGCCGCACGATCTGGCCTGGATCGGACGGTTTACCCCGTCCGGCCATCTAAATTGTTCCAAGCCGCGATGCTTTAGGGTTAAATTAACCTTTGCCGGGCCAGGAGTTAACTATTCCAGAATCCGGCTTGGTATTTGGCTGCGGTGAATAGTCTGCTCATAGGCCTGACGGCCGCTTCGATCCTCCTGTCGGGGGCGGCGGTGATCTTTGCCTTGAGCCAGCGCCGGGCCCGCGAGGCGGCCGAGGACGCGCTCAGCGACGCGGAGCAGGCCAGCGCGGAGAGCGCGACCGCGCTCGAGGCGGCGCAAGCCGCCCAAAGCAAGTCGGAAAGCGAACGCGACCGCCTTTCCGCCTCCCTCGGCGAGGCCGAGGACAAGGCGCAACGCTACCGCGCCGCCATCGACCAGCTGCCGCTGCCCATCTGGATCCGCGACGAGACGCTGAGCCTCGCCGACTTCAACAGCACCCATCTGGCCGCTGTCGGCATGAGCGCTGAGGAGGCCCGCAAGCAGCAGGCCGAGCTGCCGGAAGGCAGCGGCCGCCTGAAGCTCAAGAACCTGGCCGCCCGGGCGCACCAGGAAGACGCCGTGCAGAGCCTGCGCGTCCACGCCGTCACCAACGGCGAGCGGCGTCTGTTCGAGATCAGCGAATGCCCCCTGCCGGGCGGCGGCCAGCTCGGCATTGCCCGGGACCTCACCGAGCTGGAAGAGCGCAGCGCCGAGCTGAAGCGCCACGTCGACGCGCACCGCGAGGTGTTGGAGAACCTGGACGTGGCCATCGCCATGACCGATCCGGAGCTGCGGCTGGTCTTCGCCAACGCCGCCTACATCCGGCTGTGGGAGATCGACGAGGGCTTTCTCGCCACCCAGCCCATGCTGACCGAGGTCTGGGATTATCTCAGGGAGCGCCGGCGCCTTCCCGAGCAGGCGGATTTCGCCGAGTACCGGCGCCAGAACTTGCGCGGCATCCAGAACCTGATCGAGCCGAAGGAAGAGCTGCTGCATCTCCCGGACGGCTCCACCATCCGCACCACGACCACGCCCCACCCATTGGGCGGCACGCTCTTCACCTTCGAGGACGTCACCGACCTGCTGTATCTCGAGCGCACCTACAACACCCTGGTGGCGGTGCAGCGGGAAACGCTCGACAAGCTCTATGAAGGTGTCGCCGTGTTCGGCGCCGACGGCCGGCTAAAGCTGCACAACCCGCCCTACCGCGAGATCTGGGGCTTCGCCCCGCAGGCGCTGGAGGGTGAGCCGCACGTTCGCCAGCTGATCGAGGGCAATCAGGACCTGCTCGGCGTGCCCGACGACCGCTGGGACGACTACCGGTCACGCCTGGTGGCCGGGGCCAGCGAGGCCAAGGAAGGCCGCGGGCGCTTCGATCTGACCGACGGCCGCGCGATCGAGTGGACCCAGGTGCCGCTGCCCGACGGTGCCAGCCTCTTCACCTATGTCGACATCAGCGACACCATCCAGGTCGAGCGTGCCCTGCGTGAGCGCAACGAGGCACTGGAGACGGCGGACCGCCTGAAGTCGGAGTTCATCGCCAACATCTCCTACGAGCTGCGCACGCCGCTCAACGCCATCACCGGCTTCGCCGAGATCCTCGGCAACGAGTACTACGGCAGCCTGAGCGAGCGGCAGAAGGAGTACGCCGAGGCCATCGTCAAATCTTCCGATCAACTGATGGCCCTGATCAACGACATCCTCGACCTCGCTTCCATCGAAGCCGGCTACCTGCAGCTCGAGATGGACTCGGTCGACGTCGCGGAGCTTCTGGCCTCGACCCAGATGCTCGCCGCCGAGCGTGCGCGCAGCCGCCAACTGGCCCTGGCCATCGACTGCCCGAAGGACATCGGCTGCATCACCTGCGACGAGCGCCGGCTGCGCCAGGCGCTGTTCAATCTGGTCTCCAACGCGCTCAAGTACACGCCGCCCGGCGGCCAGGTCACCGTCTGCGCCTGGCGGGAGAACGGCACGCTGCACCTCACCGTGCGCGACACCGGCATCGGTATCCCCGAGGAAGACCAGGCGCGAGTCTTCGGCCGCTTCGAGCGTGCCGGCGGGCGCGGGCAAGGCCACGGCGCCGGTCTCGGCCTCTCGCTGGTCAAGAGCCTGATCGAGCTGCACGGCGGGCACATCGAGCTGGCCTCCCACCCCGGCGAGGGCACCGAGGTCAGCTGCGTCTTACCCGAGCAGCCGACGGCCGCTCTGGGCGACGAAGAGAAGGACGGCGACGCGGCAGCAGCCGCCGGCGGCTGAACGGCCTCCCTCTTGCCGGCTGCCTGTCGAGCCTGCGCCTCAGCTCTCAGTAAAGCTGCGCCACACCGGTGATGTTGTCGCCGCCGTAGCCGGCGGCCCTGGCCTTGGCGAAGACCGCCCGCGCCGCCTCGCTCAGCGGCACGGCGGCGCCCGCCGCCCCGGCCGTCGCCGCGACATAGCCGAAATCCTTCTCCACCAGGTCGATTGGGAACATGGGCGCGAAGGCGCGCGCGACCATGGCCGCCGCCGCGCCCTTGGCGGCCGGGCTGAGCACCGGCGTCTCGCCGAGGATGTCCGCGCCGTTTTGCTTGGGCACGCCCAAGGCCTCGCCGAGCGCGAGGAGCTCGGCCACGGCGGCGACCTGCAGGCCAAAGAGCGCGTTGACAATAAGCTTGATCGCCATGCCGTTGCCGACCGATTCACCGGCATGATGCACGGCCGCCCCCATCGCCAGCAGCAACGGCCGCGCGGCCTTCAAGGACACCGATGCACCACCGGCGAAGAAGATCAGCTTGCCCGCTTCCGCTTGCGGCAGGGAGCCGGCTAGCGGCGCATCGAGCAAGCGGACGCCCTGCGCGGCTAACGCCTCGCCCAAACGGCGCGTCCAGTCGACGGTCAGGGTGCTGCACTCGATGGCCAGCGCACCCTCCGCCATGCCCGCGGCCGCGCCCGTCTCGGGGTCGCACCAGACAGCCTCCGATGCGCCGTCGTCGCGCAGCATGGCGAGGACCACCTCGGCTCCCTTGGTGGCCTCGGCTGGCGTGGCGGCGGCTCGGGCGCCTTGATCGACCAGCGGGGCAGCCCGCTCGGCGCTGCGGTTCCAGACGGTGACCTCGTGGCCCGCCGCCAGCAGGCGCGCCGCCATGCGCGACCCCATGGCGCCGAGGCCCAGAAAAGCGATCTTGCTCATGAATGAGTCTCCCGAAAGCGGTTCATCGGCTTGTTGCAATTAACACTAGGCCGAATTCTACCGGTCGGCAGACCGCAATAAACTATCGACGAAGCAATTGATTGATGCGAATTATGCACGAATGGAGATCGAGCAGCTGGAAACCTTTGCGGCAGTCTACCGGGCCGGGGGCTTTGCGCCGGTGGCGCGGGAGCGGAACCTCGCCCCCTCCTCCATCTCACGGGCCATCGCCGGCCTGGAGGAGGCTCTGGAGGTCCGCCTCTTCCAGCGCAGCACCCGCAAGCTCGAACCCACCGATGCCGGCGAGGCCTTCTATCGCCGCATCCTGCCGCTGATCGAGGAGTTCGCGGCGGCGCAGGCCGAAGCCCGCGACCGTGCCAAGGGACCGGCGGGTCGGCTCAGGGTCACCGCCTCCGTCTCCTACGGGCAGCTTTGCATCGTGCCGCGCCTCGCCGCCTTTCGCGCCCGCTATCCGGACATCCAGCTCGACCTGCTGCTATCGGACGCCACGCTCGATATCCTGGCAGAGCGCATCGATCTCGCCGTGCGCCACGGCCCCTTGGCCGACAGCAGTCTGGTCGCCAGCCGCTTGATGCCCGTGCGCTACCGCGTGGTGGCGAGCCCGGACTACCTCGCCGACGCACCACCCATCCGCACGCCGGCCGACATTGCCGAGCATCCATGCATTGCCTTCTCCTTCGAGGACTACCGCTCGCTCTGGCGCTTCCGCCGAGCGTTCGATGCGCAGCCGGAGGAGGTCGCGGTGACACCGGCCCTGACCCTCTCCAACGCCGCCGCCATTCGGCTCTGCGCCCGTCAGGGACTGGGGCTCGCCCTGATGGCCGACTGGACTGTGCGCGACGATCTGGCCAGCGGCGCCCTGGTCGAGGTGTTGCCGGACTACGAGGCGGCCGGTCCATCCTTCGACAGCGCCGTCTGGCTGGTCTTTCCCTCGCGGCGCTTCCTGCCGGCCAAGACCCGCGCCTTCGCCGACTTCCTGAGACAAGCTCCCGACCGAATTTGACGGGCTCATTGCCAGACAAAGACACACTTTTAAGGCGACGATAAATTACATAGACATGCTGTTTTCTTGTCTATGACCTAAGTACAAAGAGCCGATAACTCATTTTAAGTACCTAAGACATAATATTATTTTCACAAATTGTCTGATGATCAGACCATATTACTTTAAGTTGTGTATCCTAGTTGATGGAACCGTCTGCCAAACTCAGAGGCCCCGCCAGCCCGAGCCGCCTGCCCGCGGCTCTGATGCTCCATGCCGTCGAGACCTGCAGTTTCGGGGTAACGCTGGCCGATGCGCAGCAGGACGACCTGCCACTGATCTATGCCAATCAGGCCTTCAGCGCCATGACGGGCTACAGCGTGGCGGAGGTCGACGGCAGGAACTGCCGCTTTCTACAAGGGCCGGAGACCGACCGGACGACCCTCGTCCGAATTCGCGAGACGCTGCAGAGCGAGCGGCCGGGGACCTTCCTTCTGCTCAACTACCGCAAGGACGGCAGCCGCTTTTGGAATCGCTTCCAGCTCTCCCCCGTTCATGACGCAGGCGGCCGGCTCGCAGGCTACCTCGGCATGCAGGTCGACATCACCGACGACATCGGGCGCCTCGGCCTCGAGAACGAGCGCCAGAAGATGGAAACCCTCGGACGCCTGGCAGGCGGTGTCGCGCACGAGCTGAACAACGCGCTGCAACCGATCAAGCTCTACGCCGAAATGCTCAACGACCGGCCTGCCCCGCGCGGCGAGAGCTATGCGCGCTGTGTCGGCGGGATTCTGGAGAACACCAACTTTGCCGGCGAGGTCGTCAGCCAGATCCTCTCGTTCGCCCGTGGCGACGAGGTTGCCGACCAGCTCTACGGCGCGCGCGACGTGGTCGAGGAGGCGGTCGACTTCGCCGCCGAGTACGTGCCCTCAAGCCTTGCTATCGAGCGCCAGGGCTTCGGCCTGACCGAGGCTTGCGCCAAGGTCGCGGTGCGCATCAACCGCACCGCGCTCTTCCAGGTCATGGCCAATCTCTTCAAGAACGCGGCCGATGCCTGTGGCAGCGAGGGCCGGATCTGCGTGAGCCTGAGCTTGGCGTCGGAGGCGGCGCCACCGCACAACGGGGAGGCAGCCCTGTCCTCAAGGCCTTCCGGCGGGCCATCGTTCTTCGTCGAGGTGGAGGTCGTCGACAACGGCCAGGGCATGGACGGCGAAACCCTGAGGCACATCTTCGAACCCTTTTTCACCACCAAGGCGCCTGGACAGGGCGTCGGCCTCGGCCTTTCCACGATCTACGGGATCGTCGAACGCTGGGGCGGTCGTATCCACGCGAGCAGCACGCCGGGCAAAGGCACCGCCTTTCGTCTGCTTATTCCCGTTCATCCCTCGGAGTGAGGAAGAGACAATGGCAAGCATCCTCTTGATCGAAGACATGGCGAGCGTGCGCTCTTCGCTCGCGACCGTCCTGCAGACGGCCGGTCACAGCGTGGTCGAAGCCGAAGACGGCGAAGCGGGCTTGAAGCGGGCCAAGGCGCAACGCTTCGACCTGATCATCACCGACATCATCATGCCGAACCTGGATGGCTCCGAAGTCATCATGGCGCTGAAGCAGCAAAACCCGGGCGTCCCCGTGCTCGGCATTTCCGGCGGCGGCAACTCGGTGAATGCCGAAACGGCCTTGCTGCTGGCCCGAGAGATGGCAAGCGCGGTGCTCGCCAAGCCCTTCTCGCGCCAAGACTTGCTCGACACGGTGACGCGACTGGCCGGTGAAGGCAGCGCCAAGACCCGCGTCGCCTGACGAAGCCGTCAGAGTCCTCACGTCCCACTGCGGCGGCCTGCCTGCCGCGATCGACCTGCCAAGGGAACTCTCTCCATGACCGCACTGCGCCAACTCAACATCGGCAGCCGTATCATTGTCCTTCTCGCCGGGCTGGGTCTGCTCCTCGCCGCCGTCGCCGGCATCGGCATCCTGACCATGAACAAGATCGGCACTGAGCTGAGCGACATCGCCGAAGAGGACATGCCGCTCACCCGTATGCTGCAGCTGGTCACGATCCATCAGCTCGAGCAGGCCATCCTGACCGAACGCATCGTCGCCACCATCGAGGCAGAACGCGGCGCGCCGCCGCGTTACGACCTTGCCACGCTGGTCGAAGAGTTCGAAACGCTGGCCCACAAGGTCGACACGGAGTTGGTGGAAGGCGAGAAGATCGCCGAGCACGGCGCGACCTACGGCCATGACCCGGCGGTCCGCGAAGAGTTCGCCTCCGTCCAGGCGCGTCTCAAGCAGCTCGAGGTCGAACACGCCGAATTCGACAAGCACGTCCTGGAGCTCGTCGAGCACGCGACCAGCGGCGGCAACTACGATCTCCATGCCGAAGAAGAGCGCATCGCCGAGGAACAAAAGCACTTCGATCACGCCATCGAGGAGCTGCTGCTGGAGGTTTCCGGCTTCACCGAGGCCGCGACCCGCCAGGCCCTGGCCGACGAGAAGCAAGGCCTTTTGATGATCGTGATTGCCAGCATCGTGGCGCTGGTCATCGGCACCGGCTTGGGCTTCTGGCTGCATCGCAGCGTCGCCCGGCCGGTCGGCGCGCTGACCGAAACGGCGCAGCGCCTGGCCGACGGCGAGATCGACGTGGAGACGCCGCAGAGTCCCTACGAGGATGAGATCCAAGCCCTGGGCGAGGCCATGGAAGTCTTCCGCGAGAACGCGGTGAAGCGCCGCCAGGCCGAAAGCGAGGCTGACGAGCAACGCCAGCTTCAGGCCCGCCGGCAGCAGGAGCTCGATCAGCTGGTCGGTATCTTCGGTGCCAGCATCGGCGGCATCTTCGACATCGTCTCGAAGTCCTCGGGCGAAATGGCGGAGAACGCCGAAACGGTTCGCGGCGACGCAGACACCACGGTCAAGGTCTCGGCCAATGTGCGCAATGAGTCCGAGCGGACCGCGCAAAACGCCCAGCAGCTGAGTGCCGCGACGGAAGAGATGGTGGCCTCGATCAAGGAGATCGCCCGCCAGTCAAGCGAGTCCACTGCGGTGGCCGACAAGGCTCAGCAGGAGGCCGAACGCTCGACCAACCAGGTGGCAGAGCTGACCCAGGCGGCCGAGCAGATCGGCACCGTCGTCGGCATGATCACGGACATCGCCGAGCAGACCAACCTCCTGGCGCTCAACGCCACCATCGAGGCAGCGCGCGCCGGCGAGGCCGGCAAAGGCTTCTCCGTCGTCGCCAATGAGGTCAAATCCCTCGCCAACCAGACCGCCAGCGCCACGGACCAGATCAGCACGCAGGTCCGCAGCATCCAGCAGGCGGCGGGCAGCTTTGCCGAAACCATCCGGACGATCGGCGACACCATCAACAGCCTGTTCGAGTTCTCGACCGCCATCTCCTCGGCCATCACCGAGCAAGAGGCCACGACCGAGCAGATCTCCCGCACCATCGTGGAGGTCGCCGGGAGCGCCTCTCAGGTGAATGAGAGCGTCGATCAGATGCGCGAGCAGGCCACGTCGACCGGCGCGCGTGCCGACGATCTGCAGCGGGTCGCCCAAGACTTGAACAGCGAAGCCAATTCGCTGAGCGGTGAGGTCGAGACCTTCCTCTCGGCCATCATGGGCAGCGAGGGCGGCGGCCAAGAGGCGCAGCTCGAGAGCTATCGGGTCGATCTGCCGGTCACCGCGACCATCGAGGGCGGAGAGGTTTCGGCCCGGCTGGTCGAGATCTCCGCCGCGCACATCCGCCTGACACCGGGCCACGCCGCACCTGCCGGCTCCGTCATTCAGGTCTCGGGCCCGGGCTTGAGCAAGGCGCTGACCGCCCGCATCGCCCGCGCCGATAGCAAGGAGATCGTCGCTCAGCTGCCGCTCAGCGACGAGGCCATGGCGTGGACGAGGGGTGAGATCGCGCGCCTCGGCAAGGAAGCCGCCTAGGCGAACACCACTACGGCGGCCTTCGAGAGACGGCCCTGAGAAGCGCTCAGGGCATCTCTCCTCTTCGTTTGACGGGCCTTGCAGATCCTGCGCGGCACGAGACAATCGCGGCATGCTGACGCCCGCGACAGACCACGACGCTGCGCCGCGCGAAGAGGGCTTGCTGCAGGCCTTCTTCGAGAAGGGCTGGTGCCGCTTCGCCTTCGACCCCGTGCTTTTCGCCTGGGTGCAGGCGGCACTGCCGGCGGCGCGGGAGAGCGTTCGCGACCCGGCCAACGCCGAATGGCTGCGCCACGGCGGCACTTGGTTCGCCGGCGTGCACGTGCTGCCCAACGACGCCTCGGGGGCGCTCGACGGCGTGCCGCCCGTCGCAGGCCGAGCCATCGACTTCATTCACAAGGCGCTCGGCGAAGGCGACCCGGCGCTGCGCGCCTTTGACTGGGACCGGGGACAGGTCTCGGTCTGCTATCCCGGCTATCCGAAGCAGGACCCCGAGGAGACCGAGAGCCTCCATCGCTACCGGGTGAAGCGCGACGCGGCGCATCTCGACGGCCTCTTGCGCGAGGGGCCGGAGCGCCGCCGGCACCTGCGCGAATACCATGGCTTCGTCCTCGGCCTGCCGCTGGTCGAGGTCGACCCGGACGCGGCGCCCTTCTCGATCTGGGAAGGCTCGCACGAGATGATGCGCGCCGGCTTCCGCGAGATCTTCCGCGATGTCCCGTACGAGGCCTGGCCCGAGCAGGACGTGACCGAGGCCTATCAGGCCCTGCGGCGCCAGATCTTCGAAACCTGCCCCCGGGTCGAGATCACCGCCCGGCCCGGCGAGGCATACCTGGTGCACCGCTTGGCCCTACATGGGGTGGCACCCTGGCAGGAGGGCGCACAGGCCGGTCCGGACGGCCGCATGATCCTCTACTTCCGCCCGCCCATCGGCGGGCCGAAACACTGGCTGGATGCGCCTTAGGCGGCGCTCGGTGCGGGGCCCTTCAACCGGCCGTCATCCCGGCCAAGGGCGAAGCCCGCGAGCCGGGATCCATGGGTGGTCTGGGTGCGAGGGGGCCGAACGAAAAGGCCGATGGCTGCAATGGCTTCGCACCAAGGCAGAGGTTCGCGCTGGCGGATCAATGGACCCCGGCTCAAGGCCGGGGTGACGATTTGTGGTGCGGCGCAGTCTGCAGCCCGCCCAAGGGTGACAATCGGGGTTATTCCGCGGCACGGCCGTCGGTGACCTGCCCCGCGGCGAGCTGCCGGCCGACGAGGCGCGCGTAGGGGCCGCGGCGGGCGAGCAGGTCATCGTGCCGCCCCTCTTCGATCACCCGGCCCTTGTCCATGACCAAGATTGAGTCGGCGTCGCGCACGGTGGAAAGGCGGTGGGCGATGACGATGGTGGTGCGGTGCTGCATCAGCTTCGCCAGCGCGCCATGCACCGCCCGCTCGCTCAAGGCATCGAGATGCGAGGTCGCTTCGTCGAGCACCAGAAGTGGCGCGTCCTTCAGGAAGGCGCGGGCGATGGCGACCCTTTGGCGCTGCCCGCCCGAGAGCGCCATACCGCGCTCGCCCACCGGCGTATCGAGCCCCTGGGGCAGCCCGGCGACGAAGTCGTCCAGAGCGGCCTGGCGCACGGCGTCGGCCAAATCCGCCTCGCTCGCCTCCGGCCGGGCGATGCGGATGTTGGCGCCGAGCGTGTCGTTGAAGAGGTAGGTGTCCTGCGCGACCAGGGCGACGCAGCGCCGGAGCGCATCGAGCCGATAGGCATCCAGCCGATGGCCGGCAAGATCGATGGCGCCTTGCCGCGGGTCCCAGAAGCGCAGCAGCAGCTGGGCGATCGTGGTCTTGCCCGCCCCCGAGGACCCAACCAGCGCGACACTGGCCCCGGCCGGCACGGAGAAGCTGACGCCTTCAAGTGCCGGGCGCGGCTGGCCGGGATAGGTGAAGCCGACGTCCCGGAAGGCGACCTCCACGCCCCCCGCCGTGCTGCCGTCACCGAGTGGCACGGCCTCCAGCGGACCGTCGGTCACCGGCACCGGCTCATGCTCCACGGCGTAGAGGCGCTGGGTGGCGCCCAGGGTGTCGGCAAGCTGCTTGCCGACCTCGGCAATCTCGGAGATCGGCAGGAAGGCGGCCATGGCCATGATGGTGAAGAGCGGCAGCAGCGCCGGGTCGACCGCGCCCTGCTGCACCAGGACCGCACCCGTCACCACGATGGCGAGACCGCCGAACACCGTCGCCACCTCGACCAAGGCCGACTGCGCTGAGAGCTCGCGGTGGAAGGACAGGCGCAGGTCCTGCTGCTTTTTCACGCCCTCGAGGAACTGGGCGCGCTTGGTGCCACCCTGCTGGAAGGCCAGGATCTCGGTTAGGCCCTGAACGCTGTCGACCGCCTGGGCGTTGAGGTCGCCCAGCGACTCGCGGGTCTTGGCCGCCAGACGGTCGATGCGGCGGCGCAGGAAGATCGGTGTCAGGGCGACCAAGGCCAGGAAGGGCACCAAGGCCGCGGCCAGACGCCAGTCGAAGACCAGCAGCGTGGCGATCACGGCGCTGGGCACCAGCACGGCGACAAAGGCCGGGGCGACGGTGTGGGCGAAGAAGTACTCCACCATCTCCACGTCGTGGGTCGCCATGGACACCAGGTCGCCGGTGCGCCGCCGCACCAGGAAGGCGGGCGCCAGCGCATCGAGCTTGGCGAAGAGCAGACGCCGGAGATCCGCCAAGAGGCGGAACGCCATGTCGTGGGCGATCCAGGACTCGAGCCAGTGCAGCAGGCCCGCGACGGGCGCCAGCAGCAGCAGCGCGATCAGGAGCCCATCCACCGGCTCGTCGGCCTTCAGCCCGGCCACCGCCAGGGCGGAGAGCACGCCGACCCCGATGAAGGCCACCACCCGCGCCACACCGAGCAGGAAGGTGAGCGTCAGGCGACCCTTCCAGGGCACGATGAAGCTGAGGAGCTGCTTGAGCACGCCGCCCCAGCCGAGGCCCTCGGCGCGGACGATGGCATCCTCGGCTAACTCCAGCTTCTCGGGTTCGGCCCCGGCCACCGGCTCCGCAGCAACCTCCGGCGGCGGAGTCGTCTGCAGCGCCGCCGGCAGCATCGGGTCATCCGCCTCGGCGGCCCGCTCTTCGAGCTGCTCGGCCATCAGGCGGCTGTAGACCCCGCCCTGGGCCACCAGGTCCTTGTGGCTGCCCTGCTCGACCACCTTGCCGTGCTCGATGACCAGGATGCGGTCGGAGCCGATGACGCTGGACAAGCGATGGGCCAGCGTGAGGGTCGTGCGGCCCTCCATCAGGCGGTCGAGCGCTTCCTGGATGACCGCCTCGTTCTCGGCATCGACCGCGGAGAGCGCCTCGTCGAGGATGAGAATGGGCGCGTCGCGCAGCAGCGCGCGGGCGATGGCGACCCGCTGGCGCTGTCCGCCGGAGAGGCGGATTCCGCGCTCGCCGATGACGGTGCGGTAGCCTTGCGGCAGGGCCTCGATGAATGCGTGGGCGTTGGCGGCGCGGGCAGCCGCCTCCAGCTCCTCCTGGGTCGCGTCGGGCTTGCCCAGCCGCAGGTTGTCCTCGACGGTGCCGTGGAACAGGTAGGTGTCCTGACTGACCATGGCGAACTGGCTGCGCAGGGCCTCGAAGCTGAGGTCACGAATGTCTCGCCCGCCGACCCGGATACTGCCGGCCTGCGGATCGTAGAAGCGCAGCAGCAGCTTGAGAACCGAGGACTTGCCGCTGCCGCTCGGCCCGACGACGCCGACCCGCTCGCCCGCGACCTTGAAGCTCAGGTCGTCGAGGGCGACGCCACGGCCGCCCGCATAGCTGAAGCGCACGTCTTCGAAGGCGATGCTGGGGCTGAGCGGCTCTGCCAGCGGCGCAGCGCCCTTGCTCTCCGTGATCGAGGGCGCCTGCTTCATCAGCCCGAGGACGCCCTCGGCGGCGGAGCTGCCCAGCATGCCGGCGTGCAGCAGCTCGCGCAGCTCACGCAGCGGGCGAAAGACCTCGACACCCAGCATGAGGATGACCAGCAGCGAGGCCAGCGACAGCAGCCCCTCCTCGTAGCGCCAGGCGCCAAGCGCCAGCGCCAGGGCGGCACCCAGGGCGATGCAGCAGTCGGTGATGCCACGGGTCATGGCGCTGGTCATCAGGACGCCCATGGTGCTCTTGAAGAGCTTGTCCGCCTTGTCGGCCAGGAGCTTGGCGCGGCTGCCGCTCTGGCCGAAAGCCTTGAGGGTCGCCAGACCCTGCACGGCATCGAGGAACTCGGCGGCGTAGGCGCGGTAGGCCTTTGAGCGGGCGAGCGCAGCGCGGCTGTCCCACTGCTGGAAGATCGCCGGGGCCAGCAGAGCGAGCAGGGCGAAGCCCAAAAAGACGGCGGCCACCGGCAGGTCGAGAAAGGCGACGAAGGCGAAGATCGCCAGCGGCGTCAGCGCCGCCACCAGGAGCTGCGGCAGATAGCGCCCGAAGTAGACCTCCAGGTGCTCGACCCCTTCGACCAACGAGGTGATGACGTCGCCGCTGCGGGTCAGCCCGAAGTAGGCCGGCCCGAGTGACAGCACCTTGTCGTAGAGCTGCGCCCGCATGTGGAGCTGCACCCGCGAGGCCGTGTCGTGGGCCATGGCGATGCGCCAGTACTCGACCCCGCCGCGCAGCAGGATGAGGACAGCCACCGCGGCCGCGGCCGGCAGCAGCGTGCCGAGCGGCTCGCCGGCGAAGACCATGGCCAGCAGCCAGCCGAGCAGCGCCAGGCGCGCCACGCCGAGGAGGCTGGACAAAAGGCCGATGACGGCGGAGGCGAAAATGCGGCCGCGCACGCCGCGAGTGAAGATCCAAAGTCGGCTGTCGAAGAACATAGGGCCTGCTCGTCGAGGGTTGGGAGCGAAGTTCCTCGAAGGCTAGCCTATGCGAAAACGTGGAGCGCCTATCGAATTTGCATAGCACGCCAACAGCAGCGTTGAGAGGGATCGCACAGGCGAGCCTGCCACCTTATACCACGCAGGCTTTTCTCGCTTCGCTGCGGACGTGCAGTCGCGCTTGCCAAGCTGCAATGAGTTTCACTCACCGCAGCTCGGTACTACATGCTGAAGCCGAGGCGATAGCGCGAAGGGGAACGAGCAAGCATGGCCAAGGCGAAAACCTACGAAGGCGGCTGCCTCTGCGGCCACATCCGCTTTCGCGTCACGGCAGAGCCCGCGTTCCCGCACCTCTGCTCCTGCACCCAATGCCGGCGCTGGAGCGGCGCGCCGACCGTGGCCTGGGTCGAGTTCCCCCTCGCCGCCTTCGAATGGACCGGCCCGGGCGGCGAGCCGAAGTACTTCCAGTCCTCCGAGAAGACCCGGCGCGGCAGCTGCCCTGTCTGCGGCAGCGGGATCTGTGCCGTCGACGAGGGCTACGACAACATATCCCTGGTCATCGGCGCCCTCGACCGGCCGAACCTGATCGTCCCGGACGCGCAGCACAGCTACCGCTCCTTCCGGCCCAAGTGGTGGCACCCAGAGGTCGGGAAGCGTTAGTTGGGCGCTGGCGCGCCGCACCACAGACTGTCACCCCGGAGGAGCCTCGTGAAAGGCGACATCCGGGGTCCAGCCACGAGCTCGCAGAGTGCCTACCGCTGGATCCTCGGGTCTCGCCGCACAACGGCTCGCCCAAGGATGACGTTCAGAGAAAGCTGCAGACGGCGCAGCAACTCCAGCTGTCACCCCGGCCTTGAGCCGGGGTCCACTTCTCAGCCTGCGCGGAATGGAGGCACTTGGCGCGGGCGCTGCGGCGGCCTCGCTCATCGTTCCGCGGTTCGCGCCCAGCCCAACCATGGATCCCGGCTCGCGGGCTTCGCCCTTGGCCGGGATGACAGTTCTTGGGAACCGCAAACGCGGGGGGACACCCCCTAGCTCCCCGGCAGGCCCTTGGTGGTGGAGTACTCCCAGTGCAGCTCGGTGTCGGGGAAGATGCGCGGATAGATGGCGTGCGCCGCCATGGCCGCCTCCGAGAATCCGGTGGCGATCAGCTTCAGCTTGTTGGGGTAGGTGGCGATATCGCCGACGGCGTGGATGCCGTCCAGGTTGGTGGCGCAGGTCGTGGGGTCGACCTCGATATGGTGCTTGTCGAGATTGAGCCCCCACTCGGCGATGGGTCCGAGGTCCATGGAGAGGCCGAAGAAGGGCAGCAGGGCGTCGGCTTCCAACCGGCGGTTGCCGCCTTCGAAGTCGCGCACCACGACCGCCTCGAGACGCCCGTCCGCGCCCTCGAGAGAGCCGAGTTGATAGGGGATGACCAGCTCCACCTTGCCCTCCGGCGCCTCGGCCAAGCTGTGCAGCTTGGCCACCGAGTCCGGCGCGCCCCGGAACTTCGGGCGACGGTGAATGACGTAGATCTTGGCGGCGATCTCGGCCAGCGCCAGCGTCCAGTCCAGCGCGCTGTCGCCGCCGCCGGCGATCACCAGCGTCTTGTCGCGGAAGCGCTCCGGCCGGTTGACGTAATAGAAGACGCTCTCGCCCTCGTAGGCCTCGATACCCTCCAGCGGCGGGCGGTTGGGGCCAAAGGCGCCAGCTCCGCCGGCGATGATCATGGCCTTGGCCTCGATGCGGGTGCCGGCCGAGGTCGTCAGACGCCAGCCGTCCTGGTGACGCTCGGCCGTCTCGACCCGCTGCCTCAAGCGATAGTTGGGATGGAAGGGTGCCGCCTGCTCGGCCAGGCGGTCCACCAAGTCCTGGCCGTCGACCCGCGGGAAGCCGGGTATGTCGTAGATCGGCTTGTCGGGATAGAGCGCCGCACACTGCCCGCCGACGCTGTCCAGCGCATCGATCACGCAGGTGGTCATCTTCAGCATGCCGCACTCGAAGATCGCGAAGAGCCCAACCGGCCCGGCGCCGACGATGGCCACGTCGCACTCCACCAGGTTCCGGTCTTCGTTGCCGTGCACCCTTGCCGTCTCTACCGCGCTCACAGGCCTCGCTCTCCTTCCACATCACCGGCGCGGAAACTTGGCGAGCCAGCCGCTGTTTGGCAACAGCGGCCTCTTCTTGATGCGGTTCCAGCCCACACCCCCGCCCGATGGCTCTTTCTTGGGCGCGCCGTTGCCAGGGTAGCCCATCACCTCAATTGGAGGCGCGCCCATCCTGCGCCGGCCCGCACAGCGCCGAAGGCGCCCTAGAAAACACCCGGCTAGCCGGCAAAGACGTAACGGAGTCATGCTAGAATGCTGACGATGACCCAACGGGCGGACGAGCGAGCCGAGGATGACGAAGCGGAGGCGCCGCAAGGCGGCTGGCGGCGTCAGCTCCTGCATTGGCTGAAGTGGCTGGGCTACATGACGGCCTTGTGGCTGGTGTTGCTGCCGGCCAAGCGTGCGCTGGCGGAAAGTGCGCTCGACGGTTGGCTGGCCGATGTCCTGCTCGTTGCCCTGGCCGCCGCGGTCCTCGCCGTCATCGTCTTCATCGACCGGAGAGTGGTGCGGGCCCGCGACTGATGGGCGGGGCGTTTCCATGTTGGGCCGCGCCGTCAACAGAGTCGCTCATGGCCTCAGTTGGAGGCGCGCCGCACTGTGCCAGCCCGCTCCCCCTCCCGGTGGTCTTTCTTTCCCTGTCGGGACTCTGTTCCGTCCCACTCCCCCACCCGGCCGCCCCATTGTCCACAATTCCGTGGGCTCGCGGAGCGAGGTGCGCAGCAGGGGTGGGGGAGTGGGACGGAACAGTGCGGCGCGCCTCAGCCCGTCGACAACGAGCTTTGAAGGTGAAGGCGCGCCCTAGAAAGAACCAATCCAACAGCTTGCGAGGGAGGCGCCCGGAGCGCTAGAAGCCTGCCCATGACGCAGCCGGCCAACGCCCTTCCCGCCGCCGAGAGCGCCGTCTTCGACCTGCCCGACGAGGGGGCGACGGCGGCCCTCGCCGGACGCCTGGCCGCGCAGGCGCGGCAAGGCGACGTCTATGCACTGTTCGGCGATCTCGGCGCCGGCAAGACCAGCTTCGCCCGCGCTTTCATCAATGCCCTGCCCGGCGGGCCGGAAGACGTCCCGAGCCCGACCTTCACCCTGGTGCAGACCTACCGGCGCGGCGACCTGGAGATCTGGCACGTCGATCTCTACCGCCTCGGCGGGGCGGAAGAGAGCCTGGAGCTGGGCTTGGAGGAGGGTTTTGCCCAGGCCGCCATGCTCATCGAGTGGCCTGAGCGCCTGGGCGCCCTGCTGCCCGAGACCCGGCTGGACCTGGCCTTCGCCTATGCGAGCAACCATGGCCGTAGAGCAACACTCACGCCACGGGGGGCCTGGCGGGCCGAGCGCCTCGACTGGCTGAAGACCTTTGCAGAAGACGAAAAAGTATGAGCGCGAAGCAAGATGGTGCGGCCGGGGCTGTGCCGCCGGCGATGATCCTGGCCGCCGGCTTCGGCAAAAGGATGCAGCCGATCACCGACAAGATTCCCAAGCCGCTGGTCGAGGTTCGCGGGCAGCCGCTGATCGATCACGTGCTCGATCGCTGCACCGAGGCTGGCGTGACCGACGCGGTGGTCAACCTGCACCACCTGCCCGAAAAGCTGCGCAGCCATCTCTCCAAGCGCGCGACGCCGAGCATCCGCTTTTCCGACGAGCCCGAGATCCTCGACACCGGCGGCGGCGTGGCCAAGGCCCTGCCCCACTTCGGCGACTCGCCCTTCATCGTCGCCAATGGCGACGTCATCTGGCTCGACGGCCAGGTCCCGGCCCTCTCCCGCCTGCTGGACGCCTGGGATGAGGAGCGCATGGACGCGCTGCTGCTGCTGCAGCCGACGGTCACAGCGGTGGGCTACGAGGGCAAGGGCGACTTCGTCATGGGTACGGAAGGCGAGCTGCGCCGGCGCCACGAATATGAGATTGCGCCCTTCGTCTTCGCCGGGGTGCAGATCCTGCATCCGCGTCTTTTTGCCGGCGCGCCGGACGGGCCGTTTTCGCTCAATCTGCTCTACGACATCGCGATCATGGAGGAGCGCCTCTTCGGCCTGCGTCACGACGGGCTCTGGTACCATGTCGGCACGCCGGAGGCGATCCAAGAGGTCGAGGAGTACCTCACCTACGAGCTCGGCTCGCTGGACCTGGCCGGGTGACCGACGCGGCCAAGATCGGCAACATTCCGACCGGCGTCTCCTTCCTCGGCGCCCTGGCCGAAGGGCTGATCGCCCGCTTTCCCGACACCCTGTCCCGCGCCGATCTTCTGGTCCTGCTGCCGACCCGGCGGGCCTGCCGCAGCCTGCGCGAGGCCTTCCTGCGCGCGAGCGACGGCCAACCGCTCATCCTGCCGCAGATCCGCCCCCTCGGTGATGTCGACGACGAGGAACTGGCGCTGGGCGAAGACCCCGGCATCGCGGCGGCCGAGCAGCTCAGCATCCCACCCGCCATGCCGCCCCTGCGGCGGGAGTTCCTGCTGACCCGTCTGGTGCTCGACTGGTCGCGGCGCCAGGACGGGGGCGACGGCATCGGTCCGGCCCAGGCCGTCGAGCTGGCACGAGAGCTGGCGCGCCTGATCGACCAGGTCGATACCGAGGGCCTGTCCTTCGCCGAGCTGGAGCGTCTGGCGCCCGACAGCCTGGCCGAGCACTGGCAGGTGACGCTGCAGTTCCTCGAGATCGCAGGCTCGGCCTGGCCCGCCATCCAGGCCGAGGAAGGCGCGGTCGGACCGGCCGAGCGGCGCCGGCTGCTCCTGGAAGCCCAGGCGCGGCAGTGGCAGGACTCGCCGCCGGCAACCCCGATCGTCGCCGCCGGCTCGACTGGCTCCATCCCCGCCACGGCGGCGCTGCTGGGAACGATCGCCGGCCTGCCCGCCGGCGAGGTGGTGCTGCCCGGCCTCGACCGCAGCGCCGACGAGGCCACCTGGCACTTGATCGCCGAAGACCCGCAGCATCCCCAGTACGGCCTGGCCCGGCTGCTGGCCCAGCTCGGCAGGACCCGCGACGAGGTCGCCGATTGGCCCTGGGGCAAGGTCGAGGCGCAGCCGGCCCAGCGGGCTGCCTTCGTCAATCTAGCCCTCGCCCCTGCAGAAGCCACCGCGGACTGGCGCGATCGCAGCCAGCGGCTCGACCCTGGGGAGACGGCCGCCGCCTTGGACGGGCTGAAACGCATCGACGCCAAGAGCGAGCAGGAGGAAGCGCTGGCCATCGCGCTGGTGCTGCGCGAGGCGGTGGAGCAGCCCGGCCGCACCGCCGCCCTGGTGACCCCCGACCGGGATCTCGCCCGACGGGTCGCCAGCGAGCTGAAGCGCTGGAGCCTCAGCATCGACGACTCGGCCGGCCAGCCCCTTGCGGCCAGCGCGCCGGCCACCCTGCTGCGCCTGCTGATCGAGATGGTCGCGAGCGACTTCGCGCCGGTCGCCCTCCTGGCCGCCGTGAAGCATCCGCTCGCCGGCTGCGGCCTGGCGCGGACCGCTCTGCTCTCCCGCGTGCGGATTTTGGAGGGCAAGCTGCTGCGCGGCCCCCGCCCGGCGCCGGGCCTGGACGGCCTGCGGGCCGCGCTGGCTCATCGGCGGCAAGAAAGCGGCCTCAGCGAGCGGCAGGCCGATGAGATTGCGGACCTGTTGAACCGGCTGGACGAACGACTCGGCCCCCTGGCAGCGCTTGGTGGGGGCGACAGCGATGAGCTGGACGACCTTCTGCGCCGGCACATCGCCGCGGCCGAAGCGCTCTGCGCGACCAGCGGCGAACCGGGCGAGGCACGGCTTTGGGCCGGCGAGGCCGGCGAGACCCTGGCGCTGTTCCTCGGCGACATCGTCCAGGCCAGCCGGCCCAAGGGCAGCGCCCGCCTGCCCGTCACCCTTAGGGACTATGCGGAGCTCTTCACCGGCCTCCTGGCAGGGCAGGTGGTGCGGCCGCACTACGGCGGCCATCCGCGCCTCGCCATCCTCGGCCCCCTGGAAGCGCGGCTGGTACAGCCGGACCTGCTGGTGCTCGGCGGGCTCAACGAGGGGGTCTGGCCGCGCGAGACGGACCCCGGCCCCTGGCTGAGCCGCGCCATGCGCCGCGACTTCGGCCTGCCGCCGGTGGAGCGCGCCGTGGGCCTGGCCGCCCACGACTTCGTCCAGGCGCTGGGCGCCCGCGAGGTGGTGCTGACCCGCACCGCGCGCAGCGCCGGCGGGCCCAGCGTGCCCTCGCGCTGGCTGCTGCGGCTGGAGGCGCTGATGCAGGCCTGCGGCATCCCCAACGCCCTGGCCGACCGCACGCAGGTCTACCAGGCCTGGGGGGCGGCGCTGGATGCAACCGACGGTCCGCCGCGCCCCATGGCCCCGGCCGGTTTTGCCCCGCCGCTGGAGGCGCGACCCAAGCGCCTCTCGGTGACCCAGATCGAGACCTGGATGCGCGACCCCTACGCCATCTATGCCCGCTACGTGCTCGGCCTGCGCAGGCTCGACCCGCTGGATGCCGCTCCGGACGCCTCGGACAAAGGCATCCTCATCCATGCGGCGATGGAGGAGTTCGTGCGGCGCTATCCGCGCGACCTGCCTCCCAATCCGGAGGCCGCCTTGCTGGAGATCGGCGCCGAAGTCTTTCGCGCCCTGGCCCTGCACCCGGCGGTGCAGGCCTATTGGTGGCCGCGCTTCGCGCGCATCGCCGGCTGGGTCGCAACCCGAGAGGCCGGGCGCCGCAGCCGGCTGGAGGAGATCTTCTGCGAGCTCGATGGCGAAATGGCGCTCGACGGCTTCACCCTCAGCGCGCGGGCCGACCGCATCGAGCGGTTGACCGGCGGCGGCCTCGCCATCCTGGACTACAAGACCGGCACGCCGCCAAGCCCGGCCGACATCGCCAAGGGCCTGGCGCCGCAGCTTCCCCTGGAGGCGGCCATGGCGGCGCGCGGCGCCTTCGCCGAGATCGGCCCGGCACGCACCGAGGAGCTGCTGTTCTGGCGCCTGACCGGTGGCAAGGAAATCGGCGAAGAGAAGGCCATCGACCTCACGAAGCGCGACCTGCCCGACGAGGCCGTCGCCGGCCTGCGCGGCCTGATCGCCGCCTTCGCCGATCCGGACACGGCTTATCACGCCGTGCCCGCCGCCGAGCGCCAGCCGCGCTTCAACGACTACGCCCACCTGGAGCGCCTGCAGGAGTGGTCCCTGACCGCCCCGGAGGATTTATGAGCGCCCAGGCCGAACGCAAACTGCGCACCGGGGCCGCCAGCCGGATACAGCGTGAGGCCAGCCATCCGGAGCGCTCGGTCTGGGTCGCCGCCGCTGCCGGCACCGGCAAGACTCGGGTGCTGATCGACCGAGTCTTGCGGCTGCTCCTGGCCGGCGCCGCACCCGAGCGGCTGCTTGCCATCACCTTCACCCGCGCCGCCGCAGCGGAGATGAGCAAGCGACTGGCCAACGACCTGCGCCGCTGGGCGACCTGCGACGATAGAAGGCTGGAATCCGCTCTACAGGACCTGCTCGACCGACCGCCGGAAGAGCGCGAGCGGACCCTGGCCCGGCGCCTGTTCGCCCGCGTGCTCGACACCCCCGGCGGCCTGCAGATCCTGACCATCCACGCCTACTGCCAGTCGCTGTTGCGGCGCTTCCCGCTGGAGACCGGCATCGCCCCCAACTTCACCCTGCTAGAGGAACGGGAAGCTGCGGAGCTGCTGGCCGAAGAGCGCGACCGGGTGCTCGCCCGCGCCGCAGGACCACTGGCCGAAGCGATCGCCCGGGTCAGCGCCGAGACCGACGAGGGCACGCTGGCCGGCCTGCTCGACAGCCTGCTGCGCGAGCGCGAGCGCCTGCGCGGGCTCCGCGCGCGTCTCGATACGCCCGAGGCCTTGCGCCGGGAGGTCTGGCAAAGCGCGGGTCTCGCGCCGGACGAACGGGCCGAGCCGCTGATCGCCGCCGCCTGTTTGGAAGAGGCCTTCAACGGCCCGGCCCTACGGGAGCTCTGTCAGGTGATGGCCGAAGGCAGCGATCCCGAGCGCAAGAAGGCCGCGACCATGGGCGCCTGGCTGGCCGCCCGGCCGGACCTGCGCCGCAACTATTTCGACGACTACCGCAAGACCTACTTCACCGCCGGCGGCGAACCCCTGAAGCGCTTTGCCAACAAGGCGACCCTGGCGCGGCTGCCCAGCGCTGAAGAGGTCATCGCCGCCGAGACCGAACGGCTCAAGGCCCTGACCGAGCGGCTCAAGGCCCTGCAGCTCGCCGAGGCCTCTGCCGCGCTCCTGCAGCTCGCCCTGGCCGTTCTGGAGGGCTTCGAGCGGGCCAAGCAGCGCCGGGCGCTGCTCGACTACGACGACCTCATTCTCGCCGCCAAGCGCCTGCTCTCCCAGCAGGGCCGCGCCGCCTGGGTGCTGTTCAAGCTCGACGGCGGCATCGACCACCTGCTGATCGACGAGGCGCAGGACACCAGCCCCGAGCAGTGGGCGGTGATCGAGGCGCTGACCCAGGAATTCTTCGTCGGCGAGGGCGCCTATGAGGACAAGAGCCGGCCGCTCGACCGCACGCTCTTCGTCGTCGGTGACGTCAAGCAGTCGATCTACCGCTTCCAGCGCGCCGACCCCCAGAGCTTCGTGAGCATGCGCGAAACCTTCTCCCTGCGGGTCAAAGCTGCCGAGCGGGACTGGAGCAGCGTGCCGCTCAGCCACTCCTTCCGCTCGGTCGAGGCGGTGCTGGGCCTGGTCGACGCCGTTTTCGAAGAGCCGGCCGTGCACGGCGGCGTCGCGCTGGACGGCGACTGGATCGCCCATGAGGCCGTGCGGGTCGGGCAGGCCGGCCGGGTCGAGCTCTGGCCCCTGGCGCTCAAGGAACGGGACACCGAGGAAGAGCCCTGGACCCCGCCCCTCACCCGCCGCGGCGCCGAGCCGGCGGACATCCGCCTGGCCGAAGCCATCGCCGCGCGCATCGCCGGCTGGCTGGACGCCAAACCGGACGGCGAAGGTCATGAGGCCTGGCTCTCCTCCGTGGCGCGGCCGGTGCGGGCCGAGGACATCCTCATCCTCGTGCAGAGCCGCAAGCGCTTCTTCGAGGCCATGATCCGCGCGCTCAAGAGCCGCCGCATCCCCGTCGCCGGCGCCGACCGCATGGTGCTGACCGAGCAGCTCGCGGTCATGGACCTGATCGCTTTCGGCGAGGTCATGCTGCTGCCCGAAGACGACCTGACCCTGGCGACCGTGCTGCGCTCGCCGCTGATCGGCTTTTCGGAGGAAGCACTTTTCGCCCTCGCCTATGGCCGGGACGGGTCTCTTTGGGAGGCGCTGCGCAGCCGCCGCCAGGAGCGCGAGGATTTCGCTGAGGCGCACGCCTTTCTCAGCCATTGGATGGGCCGCGCCGACTTCGGCTCCAGCTACGCCTTCTATGCCGAGCTGCTGGCCAACGGCGCGCGCCGGGCGTTGCTCGCCCGCCTGGGCGAAGACGCCGCCGACCCGCTCGACGAGTTCCTCTCCGCGGCCCTGCTCTATGAGCGCCAGCATGCGCCCTCGCTGCAGGGTTTCCTCCATTGGCTGCAAAGCCGCACCACCACCATCAAGCGGGACATGGAGGTGGAGAGCCGCGGCGTTCGGGTGATGACCGTGCACGGCGCCAAGGGCCTGGAGGCGCCGGTCGTCTTCCTCCCCGACGCCGCCAGGGCCGCCTCCAGCAAGGCGCCGCGGCTGCTCTGGCCCTCGGCCGAAGGCGCGCCGCTCTGGCTGCCGCGCAAGGCGCTCGCGGCCTTGGCCGCCGAAGACGCCCTGCTGGCGGAGAACGCAGCGGCCGAGGCCGAGTATCGCCGGCTGCTCTATGTCGCCCTGACCCGGGCACGCGACCGTCTCTATGTCTGCGGCTGGAACAACCGCGGCGCCGTGCCGGAAGGCTCCTGGTACGACCTGGCGCGGCTGGCCATGCGGCGGCTGGCCGACACCCTTCCCCTCGACGCGCCCGCACTGGATGGCGCCGGCTGGGGCGAGGGCGGGCTGGTCCTGCAAGGGGTGCAAGTTGCCGATTCGGAGCGCGAAGGCGAGGCCGAACGCCGCGCCGCCGAAGCCGGCGAGTTGGTCCCGCCGCCCTACCTTGGCGCCCCAGCGCCGGCCGAGGCGCAGCCGCCGAGACCTCTGGCTCCCTCGCGCGGCGAGGAGGAGCCCCCGGCCCTCTCCCCGCTCGACGAAGCCGGCAGCGGCCCCCTGCGCGGACGGCTCATCCACAGGCTGCTGCAGAGCCTACCGGCCCTGCCGCCGGAGGCGCGCCAAGACGCCGCGGAGCGGCTCCTGGCCAATCCTGTCCACGGCCTGGATGCGGACACGGCAGCGAGTTGGGCAGCGGAAGCCCTTGCAGTGCTGGAGACGCCGGAAACAGCCGCTCTCTTCGGGCCCGAGGGACGCCCCGAGGTGGCGGTCAGCGGCCTGGTCGAGACGAACAGCGGCCCGCAGGTGGTCTCGGGGCAGATCGACCGCCTTGTCATCCTGCCGGACAAGGTCCTCATCCTGGATTTCAAAACCAACCGTCCACCGCCGGAGTATGCTGAAGGGGTTCCGCCCGCCTATCTGCGCCAGCTGGCGCTTTACCGCGCGGTGATCAGGCGAATTTATCCAAATCTTCCAGTGGAGTGCCTGCTGCTCTGGACCCACGGGCCGCGGATCATGCCCATCGCGCAGGACTGGCTGGACCGCCACGTCCCTTGACGGTAAGCGCAACCCCTTCTCATATACGGGTCTGGCGCGGCGAATCCCCCGACTGATGCTGCGCCCCGGTTTTAACGAAATGAGGTGATGTCTATGGCCACGAGACCCGTCACGGACGGCAGCTTCGATCAGGACGTCCTCCAGGCCGACAGGCCGGTCGTCGTCGACTTCTGGGCGGAGTGGTGCGGTCCCTGCAAGATGATCTCGCCTGCCTTGGAAGAAATTGCCGCCGAGCTCGGCGAGCAAATCACGGTTGCCAAGATCAATATCGATGAAAACCCCTCGACGCCTCAGAAGTACGGCGTGCGGGGCATCCCGACCCTGATGGTGTTCAAGGAGGGCCAGGTTGCCGCGACCAAGGTCGGCGCCCTGCCCAAGAACCAGCTGAAAGACTGGGTCGAGTCCAACCTCTAGAGCCAGGTTCGGCCGGAAGATCTCCGGCAAGGGCTCTCAGCAAAAAACAAGCACGTCCTAAAAGTAGTTTCCGCTAGGCGGAGCGACTCTCAGCACGAGCAGAACCAACGACTGTCATCCCGGCCGCGTAAGCGAGCCGGGATCCCTATCTCGGCCTGCGCCCGGCTTCGAGATGGCCCCCGGCCCCAGGCCGGGGTGACAGGCTATGGTGCTGAGATGCCCGCTATTATCAACAGTGTCATCCTTGCGGGAGCCTCGCAGGGTCGTAGACCCGAAGAGGCGAGTTGCGAGGATCCACCCGTCAGCCAGCACGGAACCCGGCCGTGGACCCTCGGAACTCGGCCCTTCGGGCCTCGCCCAAGGGTGACTAGAGGAGGTGCGGAACCGTCCGCGGCCCCATACACGACAGTCTGTGGGGCGTAGGCCCTAACCGTGGTCGCGCAGGACCTGCCCGGCCAGGTAGAGCGAGCCGCAGATGAGAATACGGCCCGACGGCCCGTCCGGCGGATGCGCTTCGGCGATCTGGCGCACGGCCGCCGGCACGTCTTCGGCCGTCGTTGCCCGAAGGCCGACGGCATCGGCTGCCTGTGCCGCCTCTTCGGCCGAGAGCGAGGCCGGCTCGCCCGGGATGGCGACCGCCTTCACGCTCTCCGCCAGGCCGGCGAAAGGCCGCAGGAAGGCGTCGCTGGTCTTGGTGTTGAGCATGCCGAAGACGAGATGCAGCGGCGCTTCGCCATTGCCTGCGTCCGCAGCAAGCGTTTGGGCCAGAGCCGTGCCGGCAGCACCGTTGTGGCCGCCGTCGAGCCAGACCTGCCATCCCTCGCCCAGCGCCTGAAACAAGGGCCCGCGGGTGAGCCGCTGCATGCGGGCGGGCCACTCGACGCTCTGCAGGCCTTGCGCCAAGTGCTCGGGCGCCACGGACGCGTCCCCGAGCTGCGCCATGCAGGCGACCGCATGGGCCGCGTTGGCCAGCTGATGCCGGCCGCGCAGGCGCGGCAAGGGCAGCGCGATCGACTCCCGACCGAAATCGACAACGAGACGCTCATCTTCCTGGCGCCAGGACCAGTCGCGACTGGCCAGAAACAGCGGCGCGCCGACAGACTCGGCTCGCGCCACGATCACCTCTTCCGCAGCAGGCGCCTGCGCGCCGACCACGCAGGTGACGCCGGATTTCAGGATCCCGGCCTTCTCTCCGGCGATCTCCGCCAGGCTGTTGCCGAGGTACTGCATGTGGTCCATGGAGACCGGGGTGATCGCCGTCAGGCGCGGCTGAGCCACCACGTTGGTGGCGTCCAAGCGGCCGCCCAGGCCAGTTTCCAGCAGCAGATAGTCCGCCGGGCTGCGCGCGAAAGCCAGGAAGGCCGCCGCCGTGGTGATCTCGAAGTAGGTGATCGGCTCTTCGCCGTTGGCCGCCTCGCATTCTTCGAGGAGAGCGAGCAGCTCGGCCTCCTCGATCAAGCTGCCAGCGAGCCGCACCCGCTCGTGGAAGCGGACGAGATGCGGCGAGGTATAGACGTGAACGCGCTTGCCGGCCGCTTCCAGCATGGCGCGCAGGAAGGCGATCAGCGAGCCCTTACCGTTGGTGCCGGCGACATGCACCACGGGGGGCAGCGCCGCCTCCGGGTGGCCGAGACGCGCGAGCAGGCGCTCGACCCGCCCGAGCGAGAGATCGATGATCTTGGGATGAAGCCTGGTCAGCCGTGCGAGAACGGCGTCGCTGCCATCGCTCACTGGGCGGCCCGCTGACTGTCCTCTGGCTCTGGAGCTGGTTCAGCGTCCGTTTCCGCGCTGCTTTCGGGCGCCGCCTCGGCGGCTTCGTCCGGCGCCTCGCTCGCTTCAGCTTCGGCGGTCTCTACAGCGGTCTCCGTCGGGGGCTCCTCGGCCGCCTCTGGCGCCTGGGGCACCATCAGCAGGTCGAGCAGACGGCAGAGGGTGTCACGCAGGTCCCTCCGCGGCACGACCATGTCCACCATGCCGTGCTCGTGCAGGTACTCGGCCCGCTGAAAGCCGTCCGGCAGGGTCTCGCGGATGGTCTCCTCGATGACCCGGGTGCCGGCAAAGCCGATCACCGCACCCGGCTCAGCCAGGGTCACATCGCCCAGCATGGCGAAGGAGGCGGTGACGCCGCCTGTCGTCGGGTCGGTCAGGATGACGACGTAGGGCAGGCCCGCATCCTTGACCATTTCGACGGCGATCACCGTGCGCGGCATCTGCATGAGCGAAAGGATCCCCTCCTGCATGCGGGCGCCGCCCGAGGCTGGAATGGCGATGAAGGCCGCGTTCCGCTCGACCGCGGCGCGTGCGCCGGTCAGGAAGCCCTCGCCCACCGCAACACCCATGGAGCCGCCCATGAAGCGGAAGTCGAAAGCCGCGACGACGGCCGACTGGCCGCCGATCTCGCCGACGGCGATCTGGATGGCATCATCCAGGCCGGTGGAAGAGCGGGCCCGCTTGAGTCGTTCGGTGTAGCGTTGCTGGTCGCGAAAGCGCAGCGGGTCCTGCACGGTCTCCGCCAGCTCCAGCAGCTCGTAGCTGCCGCCGTCGTAGAGCAGCTTCAGCCGCTCCTCGGCGGTCAGCCGCATGTGATGATCGCAGTTCGGGCAGACCTTGTTGCCGGCGGCCAGGTCGCGATGAAAGATCATCTGGCCGCAGTTGTTGCACTTGGTCCAGAGGTTGTCCGGGACGTCGCTCTTGGCGACCAGCGCCCGAATCTTCGGGCGAACGTAGTTGGTGAGCCAGCTCATGCGGCTTCCCGCCCGCCACGCACGCCAGCGGCCAGACTCCCGACGAAGCCGGCGACGTCGTCGACCAGCCCCTCCTTCGCCCTGCCCTCGTCATCGAGATTGGCGCGGACCCGCTCGACCAGGGCCGAGCCGACCACCGCGGCGTCGGCCGCGTCGGCGACCGCCGCTGCCTGCTGCGGCGTCTTGATGCCGAAGCCGACGGCGATGGGCAGGTCGCTATGCGCCTTGAGCCGCGCCACCGCCTGGCGGATCTCCTCCTCGCCGGCCGACTTGGTGCCGGTGATGCCCATGATGGCCACGTAGTAGAGGAAGCCGGAGGTGCGCGAGAGTACGACCGGCAGGCGGGCGTCGTCGGTGGTCGGTGTGGCGAGACGGATCCAGTGCAGCCCGGCCTCGATCGCCGGCTGGCAAAGCTCGTCGTCTTCCTCGGGCGGCAGATCGACGATGATCAGGCCGTCGACCCCGACCGCGGTGGCTTCGGCCAGAAAGGCCTCCACGCCCATGCTGTAGATCGGGTTGTAGTAGCCCATCAGGATGATCGGCGTGCTTTGGTCTTCCTCGCGGAAGCGGCGCACCAGCTCCAAGGTCTTGGCCAGGGTCGCCCCCGCCTTGAGCGCCCTCAGCGAGGAGGCCTGGATAGCCGGGCCGTCCGCCATGGGGTCGGAGAAGGGCATGCCGAGCTCGATGATGTCCGCGCCGGCGGCCGGCAGACGGCGCAGCAGCGCAAGGCTGGTCTCGCCATCGGGATCGCCGGCGGTGACGAAGGTGACGAAGCCGCCGCGTCCGGCCGCCTTGAGCTCGGCGAAGCGGGCTTCCAGCCGGCTCAGGTTCGATTGCTCTCCGCTCACAGCTGCACACCCAGGCGTTCGGCAACGGCGAAGACGTCCTTATCGCCGCGGCCGCAGAGGTTCATCACCAGAATGTCGTCGCGCGCCATGTCGGGGGCGATCTTCTCCACGTGGGCCAGGGCGTGGCTCGGCTCCAGCGCCGGAATGATGCCCTCGAGCCGGCTGCAGAGCTGGAAGGAAGACAGCGCCTCCTGGTCGGTCACCGAGACATACTCGACCCGGCCGATATCGCGCAGCCAGGAGTG
Organism: Rhodospirillales bacterium; assembly: GCA_965247175.1. Classification (GTDB taxonomy): domain Bacteria; phylum Pseudomonadota; class Alphaproteobacteria; order Kiloniellales; family DSM-21159; genus JANQMX01. The sequence goes on along the minus strand of OZ252006.1, from coordinate 3,726,401 downwards.
CTCGGGGCCGATGCCCGGGTAGTCCAGGCCGGCGGAAATCGAATAGGCGTCGATGATCTGGCCATCGCCCGTCTGCAGCAGATAGGTGCGGTTGCCGTGCAGCACGCCGGGACGGCCGCCGTTCAAGGACGCGGCATGCTCGCCCGTCTCGATGCCCATACCGGCCGCCTCGACACCGATGACGCGCACGTCCCGGTCATCGAGGAAGGGATGGAACAGCCCGATGGCGTTGGAGCCGCCGCCGATGCAGGCGACCAGGCAGTCGGGCAGACGCCCCTCCGCCTCCAGAACCTGCTCCCGGGTCTCCCGCCCGATCACCGATTGGAAGTCCCGCACCATCGCCGGATAGGGGTGAGGGCCCGCTGCCGTGCCGATGATGTAGAAGGTCGACTCGACGTTGGCGACCCAGTCGCGCAGCGCCTCGTTCATGGCGTCCTTTAGAGTGCCGGTGCCGCTGGTGACGGGCCGGACCTCGGCGCCCAAGAGCTTCATGCGGAAGACGTTGGGCTGCTGCCGGGCGATATCGGTCTCACCCATGTAGACGACGCAAGGCAGGTCGAAACGGGCGCAGACCGTCGCCACGGCGACGCCGTGCTGACCGGCGCCGGTCTCGGCGATGATGCGCTTTTTGCCCATGCGCTTGGCCAGCAGAATCTGGCCCATGCAGTTGTTGATCTTGTGGCTGCCGGTGTGGTTGAGCTCGTCGCGCTTGAAATAGATCTTGGCCCCGCCACCGTTCCTTGACTGCAGACGCAGGTGCTCGGTCAGGCGCTCGGCATAGTAGAGCGGGCTCGGCCGGCCGACGTAGTGCTTCGCATACCAGTCCAGCTCCTGTTTGTAGGCGCTGTCCTGCTTGGCCGCCTCGTAGGCCTGCTCGACCTCGAGGATGAGGGGCATCAGGGTCTCGGCCACGAAGCGGCCACCGTAGTTGCCGAAGTGGCCGCGCTCATCGGGGCCTGCGCGATAGGTGTTGGGGGCGCCCGTCCCACCGGGAACTGGTTGTGTCATTCGTTCATCCATCTCGAAAAGCGCGGCAGAGACTGCCGCAAGCGAGCCTCGACCGCAATCCGCCTTCTAGACAGAGCTAGAGCGCGCGGGCCGCTGCGACGAAGGCCTTGATCTTCTCCACGCTCTTCCTCCCAGGCGCATCCTCGACGCCGGAGGCGGTGTCGACGGCTTTGGCGCCGCTGATCTCTACAGCTTGCGCGAGGTTGTCCGTCGTCAGACCGCCGGCCAGCATCCAGGGCCGCCGGAAGCTGCGTCCCGCAAGCAATTGCCAGTCGAAGGAGATGGCATTGCCGCCGGGCAGCGCGTCTTTCATGGTCTTGGGCGGCTTTGCGTCGAACAGAAAGCGGTCGACCAGCGGTTCGAACGGCGCAACCCCTTGCAAGTCTTCCTCGCGCGCGATGGGCCGCGCCAGCATCACCGGCAGACCGAAGCGCTCCCGGATTTCAGCGATGCGTTTGGGCGGGAGGTCGCCGTGTAGCTGCAGCAGGTCGAGCGAGACGGACTGCGTCATCCTGACCAGCAGTTCGTCGTCCGGCTCCACGAAAAGGCCGACCCTGAGGGTCCTCGCGCCGGCCCTTTGGGCAAGGCCCGCCGCCACGTCCGGCTCCACGGCCCGCGGGCTCGGTGGATAAAAGTTAAAGCCGACCATGTTGGCGCCGGCCTCGACCGCGGCATCCATGGCCTCCGGCGTTTTGATCCCGCAGAGCTTCACTTCGATGGACATGACGGCTCTATACGGTGGCTGGCGGCTGGGGCGCAGGCGGCGGGATCCAGCCGGTGCAGGTGCGGAACGCAGCCGAAATCGCGGAGATGACGATGGCCGTCGTCAGCAGGCCGACCGCCGCCAGCACGAAGCTGTTGATGAAGAACAGGATGGAGACGCCTTCCACACCGCCGAGAAGCAGGGTCATGAAGAGGCTGAAGAACAGCGGCGGCAAAAAGCAGCAGGACAGGGCGAGCAGGAAGCGCCAGCCTTGTCCACGCGTGTTGCGCCAGCTGTCCCCGAAGCCGTATTTCTCGTCGACCGCCAGGGCAGGGAAGGTGAACTGCAGCCGGGCCGTAACATAGAGAGTCACCACGAACAGCAGCAGGAAAAGCGGTGCCTGCAAGGCGTTCGCCCCTGCCGCACCGGACAGCAGCGCCGCGATCAGGGCCCCAACGATTCCGACAAGGGCGGCAGCCACGCCGATCACCAGCACCAACAGCAGGGTGTAGAAATAGAAGCGAATGTGGCGCGCCACCGGAAAGAGCACCGACAGCGGCGAAGCCGGCTTTTCGCCAAGCAGCAAGAAGCGGTGCCAGGCCACGGCGAACAAGACGTAGGGCACGAAGGACACCAGGTTGGCCAGGAGAAGCTCGGCCCAAGCCGCACTCATGAAGGCCGTTGTCAGTTCCGGGCCTTCCAGCCCCATCTCGGTCAATCTCGCCTGCTCCTCAGCCACCAGCATCTGGCCGAAATAAGCGATCGGAACAGACAGGATGGCGGGGGCCAGCATGATGCGCAGCCACACGGCGAAATTCTCGAAAACGCTTTTGTAGGCCGAGCTTATGGTCTCTGCGATGGGCAGCTCGCGAACGGGCTGTGGCGGTGGGGCAGCGGACTGGTTCATGGCTTACGTACCTGCGCCGCTCACACGGTGACGCCTTCGATTTCCTCTGCAATGCGTTCCGCGGCGCTGACGGGGTCGTCTGCGCCGGTGATCGGCCGGCCGATGACGATGACGTCGGCACCGGCAGAGACCGCATCGCGCGGCGTCATGACACGCTTCTGATCGCCGCGCACCGCCCAGCTCGGGCGAATTCCCGGCGTGATCAGCTTGAAGTCAGGGCCACAGGCGCCGCGCACCAGCGAAATCTCGCGCGGGCTGCAGACCACGCCGTCGAGGCCGGCATCCTTGGCCAGGGTCGCCAGGCGAACGACCTGCTTGGCCACCGGAATGCTCTGGCCGATGGCGCCCAGATCACCTTCGTCGAGGCTGGTCAGGACCGTGACGCCGATGACCCAAGGGACGGGCACCCGTTGGCTCTTCGACGCCTGCTTCGCCGCCTTGACCGCGGCCTGCATCATGGCCGTGCCGCCGGAGGCGTGGACGTTCAGAATCTTGGGCTTGAGGCCGATCAGAGCACGCACCGCCCCGGCCACCGTATTGGGAATGTCGTGAAGCTTGAGATCGAGGAAGATCGGCACGTCGCCCAGAGTATCGCGCACGCCCTGCGCGCCCTGTGCGGTGTAGAACTCCATTCCGACCTTGAAGCCGCCCACCTTGCCGCGCAAGTCGTCGACAAGGGCGCGCGCCCTGGCGGCCTCTGCCGTGTCCAGGGCGACGTAGATGTAGTCACTCGGGCTGCGCTGTTGCGACATAATCACTCTATAGCAAAGGGGGGAACCCCGATCACGGAGATATAGGGGCGAGATTGATCAGCCAATAATGGGATTATAGATGGGGTGCCTTATCCGATTTAGCTATCGCCCGCCATCGCATTGAAGACATCCAGCAAGCGCGCCACGTCCCGCGAATCGCTGCGAATCACGCTTTCCATCACCAAATTGGCCGCCGCCGCGCAGTTCATGCGGCGGATCTGGTCCTTCACCCGGGGCAGGGCCTTGGCGTGCATGGAGAGCTCGCGCACGCCGAGACCGACAAAAAGCGCGGTATAGCGCGGGTCGCCAGCCATCTCGCCGCAAACCGACACCGGCTTGTTGTGGCGCAGCGCGGCATCGACGGCGAAGTGGATGAGGCGCAGCACCGCCGCGTGCAGCGGGTCGTAAAGGTGCGCCACCCGCTCCTCGCCGCGGTCGATCGCCAGCGTATACATGATCAAATCGTTGGTGCCGATGGCGAAGAAGTCCGACTCCCGCGCCAGGCTGTCCGCGGCCAGCGCGGCGCCCGGCACCTCGATCATCACGCCGAGCGGAGGCATAGGGTCGGCAATGGTGACGCCCTCGCGCCTGAGACGCTCTGCCACCTGTTCGAGGCAGGCGCGCGCCGCCCGCACCTCACCGATGCTGCTGATCATGGGCAGCAGGATGCGCACCGGCCCAAGGGCCCCGGCCCTGAGCATGGCTGCAAACTGGACTTCCAGGAGCTCGGGCTGCTTCAGCGAGAGGCGAATGGCGCGGAGGCCGAGCGCGGGATTGGCGCCCGCGGCCTGATCGACATCGAGGCCCGACACCAGCTTCTCACCGCCCACATCGAGGGTGCGCATGGTGATCGGCCGGCCAGCCATGGCACGCACCACATCGCAGAGGCCCTCCGCCTGCTCGTCCTCGCTCGGCAGGTCCTCCCGGTTCATGAACATGAACTCGGTGCGCAGCAGGCCGACCCCTTCGGCCCCGGCGGCGATGGCCTCTCCGGCGTCGCGCGGCAGATCCAGATTGGCCTGCAGCAAGATGCGCCGGCTGTCCCGGGTCACCGCCGGAAGGTCGCGCAAGCGCGCCAGCACGGCGATCTCTTCCGCCAGGGCGGCCTGGATGTCCTTGTAGCTGGCCAGCGTCTCCTCGCTGGGGTTCACCACGACGCAGCCGCTCGAGCCATCCACCACGATGGTGCTGCCGGACTGGCAGGCTTCGAGAAAGCCGGAAACGCCGAGCACGGCCGGCAGGCCGAGAGAGCGCGCCATGATCGCCGTATGGCCCTCGATGCCGCCCGAGGTGCAGGCGAAGCCGCCGATCTGCCGCGGGTCCATCAGCGCGGCATCAGCCGGGGTAATCTCCTCGGCCGCCACGATGCTGCCCTGCGCAAGCCCCCCGAAACCGCGCAGCGCCACCCGGCTCAGAGCCCGCAGAATGCGCTGGCCGACATCCTCGATGTCGCGGCCGCGGGCCTGGAAATAGGGGTCGTCCATTTCGGCGAAGCTGGCGGAGATCGCACTGACCTCGCTTTCGACCGCCGCCTCCGCATTGATGCGGGCGCCGGAGATGTGCTGCAGCACCCCGTCGATCAGGCGGCGTGAGGACAGCATCTGGCGGTGCGCTTCCAAAAGGAAGCCGAGCTCTTCACCGGCAACACCATGCAGGCTTGCGGCCTTGGACCGGATCCGGTCCAGCTGCAGGCGCGCGCGCTCCAGCGCGTCCAGGAAACGCTGCTTTTCGGTCTCCAGCTCCTCGGCGGCGATGGTGCGCTGCACCACCGTAACCGCGCCGGCGCGATGCAGGTGGACCGGGCCGATGGCGATACCGGGGGAGACGGCGAGTCCCTCGAAGCGGCTCTCGCGCGCGCTCTGGCTCTTGGGTTCAGCCTTCATCGAACTTTCGCGCCACCAGGTCTGCCAGCGCCGCCATCGCCTCCTTCGCCTGTGCGCCGGTTATGCGCAGCTCTAGGGACGAACCGGGGCCGGCCGCTAACATCATCAGGCCCATGATAGACAGGCCCGAGACCTCCATGTCGCCCTTGATCACCGTGATCTCGGCTTCAAAGGTCCCCGCCAGCTTAACAAACTTTGCCGCCGCCCGGGCATGCAATCCTTTCTGATTGACGATTGTCACCTGGCGGACCAAGGGCTGGCTCTCGGCGGAGGCCTGCCTCATCCGGAGACTCCGTTGGCAAGTAGCTGCGAAGCCACGTGGATGTACTTCTGGCCGGCTTCGCGAATTTGAGACACGGCGGTGGCGAGATCGCTGTTGGCCCGAACGCCGGCAAGCTTGATCAGCATCGGCAGATTGACCCCGGCGACCACATCTACCGTCTGGGGCTGCATGACGGAGATCGCCAGGTTGGACGGCGTGCCGCCGAACATGTCGGTCAGGATGATCACCCCGTTGCCGCCGTTCACCCGCTCGACGGCGGCGATGATATCCGCGCGCCGTTGCTCCATGTCGTCGTCGGGGCCGATGCAAATGGCTTCCGCCGCGTCCTGTGGGCCGACCACGTGCTCGGTTGCGGCGAGAAACTCCTCGGCCAGCCGTCCGTGGGTGACGAGGACGATACCGATCATAGCGTCTCCTTGCGGGGCCTCTCTCCTAGGGCCCCTTGATCTTTGGCGAGTCGTGCTCTTTGGCCCGTCGCGGATCGCCAATTGGTAACCGACCGCGCCCCCGCCGTCACGCGTCCGCCGGAAGATCGCGGTGCCCGACCGTGCAGGGCCATTCTTTGCTTTCCAGCCAGCGCGCCAAGCGCTCGGTCAGGGTGACCGAGCGATGCTGCCCGCCGGTGCAACCGAAAGCGATGGTCAGATAGCTCTTTCCCTCGGCCTGGTAGCGCGGCAGCAGCGGCTCGATCAGACCGGTCAGGTGCTCGAAGAAACTGGGATAGCCAGGGTCGGCAGCGACGAAGTCGGCGACCTCGGAATCGAGCCCCGTCAGGTTGCGCAGCTCTGGCTCGTAGTGCGGATTGCGCAGGAAACGAACATCGAAGACCATATCGGCCTCGCGCGGAATGCCGCGGCGGAAGGAGAAGGACGTCACGAAGATGGTCATGGCGTCGCTGGCATCGATGTCGAGCACGCCGGTCAACTTCTGAGCGAAATCGCGGGCCGTCATCAGCGAGGTGTCGAGCACCACATCAGCCTTCGCCCGCACGGGCTCCAGCAGGTTGCGCTCGGCCGCCAGCCCGTCCCGCAGGGGCCGCCCTTCGGCCATGGGATGGCGCCGGCGGGTCTCGGTGAAGCGCCGCTGCAGGGTCTCCTCGTCGGCTTCGAGAAAGACCAGCCTGAGCGCGACCCTGTCGTCGGCCCGCAGCTCTTCGATGGTGCGCGCAAGACCGGCGAGCGAGAAATCGCGGTTGCGGCTATCGACACCGACCGCCAAGGGCTGCACCTCGGATGTCTGACGGATCACCGGGTTCACCAGTCGGAGCGGCAAGTTGTCGATGACGTCGTAACCCTGGTCCTCCAGGGCTTTGAGCGCCGTCGTCCGGCCAGCGCCCGACAGGCCGGTCACCAGCACGACCTTGACGGCGCCTTCGGCAGCCGCACCCGCCTGCTCGCCGCGCGTCACCGCGCTCGGCGACTGCGGCATGGCGCTGGCCCGCGCGCGCAGGGCGAGCAGCACCTTGTCCTCGGCCGAGGCTTCGAAGGCAGCCAGTGCGATGACCGGGACAGCTTGGCCGGCGAGCTCTACCGTGCGGTCCGGCGGCAAGCGCTCGACTTCATCGGCCGCGACCAGATCGACCACCAGGGCGATGGGCGCCCGCTCCACATGCGGCACGGCTGCGACACCGAAGCCGCGGACCTCCAGAGCCCCCTTCAGGTTCTCCGGCGCGCGCGCCATGACGACGCCGTTCTCGTTGCTCAGCTCAACCTGGTCGTCTGCGACCAGCTTGGCGCCATTGTTGATGAGGCGAAAGGCGAGGTCCGATTTGCCGCCGCCGGGGGCTGCGCGCAGCAACGCACCGAGCGGCCCCTGATCTGTCTCTATCGCGATGCAGGTGCCGTGCAGGCGTTCGATCGGCATGGATTATTCCGCTGGCAGGCGTACCGTAAATATGGCGCCGGTCTTGCCGCCGTCTTTCTCTCGATTCCGTGCGAAAATCTCGCCGCCGTGCGCCTCGACGATCTGACGAGAAATACTCAGCCCAAGCCCCGAGTGGGTGCCAAACTTCTCACCCTCCGGGCGTTCCGTATAGAAGCGGTCGAAGATCGCTTCAAGCTTTTGTTCCAACAGCCCCGGCCCTTCGTCGCTGACCGTCACCGTGATCCAGGGGCGGCCGGCGGCGTCACGCTCGCGGCGGGCGGCCAGCGCAATCAGGCCATCCTTGGGCGAGAAGGAGATGGCGTTGGCCAGGAGATTGCGGAAAACCTGGCCGAGTCGAAGCTCGATGCCGTTGACCTCCAGCTTCTCTTTGTCGGGCAGCAGCAGGGAGAAGCGCGGCCCGTGCTCGCTGGAACCTGCCTTGTGGACCTCGATCATGGCCTGCAGCAACCGGCCGATATCCACCGTTTCCGACTCGCTGCGGGCCAGCTCCGCATCCAGCCGCGAGGCATCGGAGATGTCGCTGATCAGGCGGTCGAGCCGCTGGACGTCGTCGACGATGATCGCCATCAGCTTCTTCTGCTGCGAGGGATCCTCGATGCGGGCCACGGTTTCGACGGCGCTGCGCAGCGACGACAGGGGATTCTTGATCTCGTGCGCCACATCGGCGGCAAAGGCCTCGATCGCGACCAGGCGGTCCTGCAGTGTCGAGGTCATGTCCTTCAAAGCGCTGGCAAGATCGCTGATCTCATCGTTGCCGCTTTGCAGGTCCGGGATGCCGTTGCCGCCGGCGTTGCCGAGACGCACCCGCTCCGCCGCTTCGGCCAGCTTGCGAATGGGTGAGGCGATTGTGCGGCTGAGGTAGAAGGACATGAAGATCGTGACGGTCAGCGCGATGCCGAAGACGATCAGCACGTCGTGCCGCCGGTCGCGCACTGCCTGCTCGATGTCGCCGCCGTCCTTGGTGATCATCAAGGCCGCGAGAACCTGGCGGTAGCGCTGCACCGGCACGGCGACGGAAAGTAGCAGCCCGCCATCCTGGTCGGCCCACACGGTCCCCACCGCATCGCCACGCAGGGCAGCCAGCACCTCGCTGTAGTCGGCCGCCCGCTGAATGGGGTTTTCCTTGTAGAGCGGCGCGTTGAAGCGGCCGGTCAGCCCTTCGAAGAGAACGTCATAGATCTCACTGATATAGCGCACCAGCGGGGAGCCCTGATCGGGCGGCGGCAGCTCGATGACCTTGACCTGGCCGCCGGGCCCGCTGAGCAGGAAGGAGTCGCCGACCATCTGGCCGTCGCGGCTGAACACCCGGGCCCGCACGCCGGTGCCGCCCAGCAGCACGCGCATGAGCTGGCGGATGCTCTCGTGCGAGAGCACTTGCTGCCCGTTCTGTCCGTCACGGATGGCCGTGGAGCCCAGCGCCAGGGAGAAGGTCCGCGCCTGGGTGACCATGGCATCGAGCTCGGAACGGATCAGGCTCTGGCGGTACTGGTCCAGGTGCAGCAAGCCGAGGATCGGCACCACCAGCACCAGCACGTTGACCAGGAGGATGCGGCGGGTCAGTGGCGAGCGCCAGGGCGCACGCCGCGGGCGCAAGCGCTTCGTCTCAGCGCTGCGCTGCTTGGCTTGCGCCTTCGCATCCTGTGCGTCGTCGACCTCGGGCACCCGCGCCGGGAGCGATTCGCGCCGCAGGCTGCCGAGTTCGGCTACTGTATCAGCGCTCATCTGACCGCCGCCACGTTCATCACGACGGCCCGCCCGCTTCGTCTTTGGCGCAGCTTGCCGGGCCCGGTTTCAGCGCCTCAGCCTTCCTTGTATCGATAGCCGACGCCGTAAAGAGTCTCGATCTGTGAAAAGTCCGAGTCAACCTGCCGAAACTTCTTGCGCAGCCGCTTGATGTGGCTGTCGATGGTCCGGTCGTCGACATAGATGTGTTCACCATAGGCCGCATCCATCAGCTGGTCGCGGTTCTTTACGTGACCAGGCCGCTGAGCCAGCGCCTGGAGGATGAGAAACTCGGTCACCGTCAGATTGACGGGCTTGCCCCGCCAGGTGCAGAGGTGTCGCCCGGGGTCGAGCATCAGATCGCCGCGCACAAGGGCCGCCTCGCGCCCCTCCTCGCCGTCGTCCTTGGCTGTACGCTCACGCCGCAGCAGGGCGCGTATCCGCTCGATCAGCAGGCGCTGGGAGAAAGGCTTCTTGATGTAGTCGTCGGCCCCCATGCGCAGGCCGAGCAGCTCGTCGATCTCGTCGTCCTTGGAGGTCAGGAAGATGACCGGCACGTTCGAGCTCTCGCGCAGGCGGGACAGGACCTCCATGCCATCCATGCGCGGCATCTTGATATCCAGGACGCAGAGGTCGGCGGGCTGTATAGACAGGCTGCGCAATGCCTCGGAGCCATCGGTATAGCTGCGGACGCGAAAGCCCTCGGTCTCAAGAGCCATGGAAACCGAGGTCAGGATGTTGCGATCATCGTCCACCAGGGCGATGGTCGGTTGCGTGCTCCAGACTTCCTCGTTTGCCGAGGCCGGCGCACGCTCCATAGATGCGGGTTGTGACATAGCAGAGTCCTATAGGTCTTCACCGTGGCGGATTTGCGGCACCCAGGGGGCGAAGATGGGATTGCTTGAGCTTAACGCATTGAGGTGGGTGCATTCACTAGGCTTATCAATGACAAGGAAGAGACATCGCGGACCGGCCCTGCGCCTCTCGCGAGAGACTGCGCCCGAACCGCAGCCGCCCGCTGGCCAGCTTGGTCACAGCCCTGGCCAACCACGGCAGCAACGGCGGCGGCGGCCGTCAATCGGTTAACCATAGGCTTTGCTTGCTCTGGACCATACCCGACGCCATATAACGGGTTTGGTTGGTGAGGTTGGGCGGGCCTCTCCGCGTGGGGAGGTTCAATGGGAGGAAAAAAGCTTTGAGCAACGTCGAAACGGCGGCGGGCGCGCTTTGGCTCAAGCAAAGCGGTCTCGACAATCTCAAGACAGTCCATTGGAATCTGACGGCACCGGCGCTCTACGAGCAGGCCCTGCGCCGTGGCGAAGCGGTGCTCGCCAACGGAGGCGCCCTGCTGGCCTACACCGGGCAGCACACCGGCCGCTCTCCCAAGGACCGCTTTATTGTCGATGAGCCGGCCTCACGCGACGATATCTGGTGGGGCGATGTCAACGTCGCCATCGACGAGAACCGTTTCGAGGCCATGTGGCGCAAGGCCCAGGCCTATCTGCAGAACCGGGAAATCTTCGTGCAGGACTGCTTCGCCGGCGCGGACCCCGAGTATCGTCTCAGCGTCCGCGTGGTGACGGAGAACGCCTGGCATAACCTCTTCGCCCGCAACATGTTCATCCAGCCCGCGCCGCAGGAGGCAGAGACCTTCGCGCCGCAGTTCACCGTGGTCCAGGTGCCCGGCCTGCACGCCGACCCGGCGCAGGACGGGGTGAACAGCGAGTGCTTCATCCTCGTAAGCTTCAGCCGCCGTCTGGTTCTGATCGGCGGCACCTCCTACGCCGGCGAGATCAAGAAGTCCGTCTTCTCGGTGCTCAACTACCTGCTGCCGGAGCGGGACGTGCTGCCGATGCACTGCTCCGCCAATATCGGCGAAAGTGGCGACACGGCGATCTTCTTCGGGCTGTCGGGCACCGGCAAGACGACGCTCTCCGCCGATCAGACGCGCGCCTTGATCGGCGACGACGAGCACGGCTGGTCCTCCCGCGGCATCTTCAACTTCGAAGGCGGCTGCTACGCCAAGGTCATCCGGCTGTCGGCCGAGGCGGAGCCGGAGATCTACGCCACCACGCGGCGCTTCGGCACCATCCTGGAAAACGTCGCCATGGATGCGGCGACGCGCACCCTCGATCTCGATAGCGCCGTGTTCACCGAGAACACCCGCGCCTCCTACCCCATCGAATTCATCCCGAACATCGCCGAAAGCGGCATGGGCGGGCTGCCCGACAACATCGTCATGCTGACGGCCGATGCCTTCGGCGTCCTGCCGCCGATCTCCGAGCTGACGCCGGAGCAGGCGATGTACCACTTCCTCTCCGGCTACACCGCCCGCGTGGCGGGCACGGAGAAAGGCCTCGGCTCCGAGCCTTCGGCGACCTTCTCGACCTGCTTCGGGGCGCCCTTCATGCCGCGCCACCCCAGCACCTATGCCCGCATGCTCGGCGACAAGATGGCCAAGACCGGCGCCAAGTGCTGGCTGATCAACACCGGCTGGACCGGCGGCCGTTACGGCGTCGGCGAGCGCATGAAGATCGCCCACACCCGGGCCATGGTCCGCGCGGCTTTGGAAGGGCAGTTGAGCGGGGTCGGCACCGTGCGCCATCCCGATTTCGGCCTGGCCATCCCGCAGAGCTGCCCGGAGGTTCCGCCGGAGGTGCTGGACCCCAAGTCGACCTGGAGCGACAAGGTCGCCTACGACCAGACGGCGCGGGAGCTGACCAAGCGCTTCGAGGTCAACTTCCGGCAGTTCGAGGCCTATGTCGGCGAAGAGGTCAAGGCGGCGGGCATCTACGCCAACGTCTAGAGCCTTGCCTGGCCGACGTTGACCAGCCCGGTCAAACGCCTACATATGCCTTTCGAACGATTCTAAACGCCGGACGTATAGCCCGAGACCGCCATGGCCCTGCTGCCCATCATCGTTGCGCCCGACCCTCGCTTGAAGCGCCTCTCCCTGCCGGTGGAGCAGGTGGACGGTGAGATCCAGCAGCTGATGGATGACATGCTGGAGACCATGTACAAGGCCCCCGGCATCGGCTTGGCCGCGCCGCAAGTGGGCGTGCTGAAGCGAGTCATCGTGGTCGACGTCGCCCGGGAGGGCGAGGACCCGCAGCCGCTGCAGATGGCCAATCCGGAGATCGTCTCTGTGGCGGACGCCGACGCGAGCTACGAGGAAGGCTGTCTCTCCCTGCCGGAGCATTTCGCCGAGGTTGTGCGGCCGGAGAGCGTGCGCATCCGCTATCTCGACCGCAACAACGAGCTGCGCGAGATCGATGCCGAGGGCATTCTCGCCGTCTGCATCCAGCATGAGATCGACCACCTGGACGGCATTCTCTTCGTCGATCACATCACGGCCTTGAAGCGCAACATGATCCTGCGCAAGCTGACCAAGCTGAAGAAGGAGCAGGCGCGCCGGACCGACAAGGAAGCCGCAGTCGCTTAGCGACCCGCGACGTCTTCACCACTCGTCACCCCGGCCAAGGGCGGAGCCCGCGAGCCGGGGTCCAGCCATAAGCGCGGACCGTGCCTACTGCTGGATCCTCGGGTCTTGCCGCTTCGCGGCTCGCCCAAGGATGACATCGTTGGAGAAATCGCCAGCGTCGCCGCCCCACAGGCTGTCACCCCGGCCCCCGAGCCGGGGTCCATTCTGCGGCCTGCGCGGGATGCAGTCGTTCAGCGCGGGGGTTGCAGCCAATCGCCTTCTTATCCCGCTGTCCGAGCCTAGCCTGACCATGGATACCGGCTCGCGGTCTCCGCTAGCGCGGAGCCCACGTCCGGGATGACAGTCTGTGAGAAGCCGCTGGCATCGCCGCACGACACATCGCCACCCCGGCCAAGGGCGAGGCCCGCGTGTCCGGGCTCGCGTAGCGAGTTGCCGAAGGCACCCTTCTGCCCGCACGAAACCCAGGAGTGGATCCTCGGGCCTCGGCCGCGGGTCTTCGACCCTGTCGGCCTCGCCCAAGGATGACATTCTGAGAGAAGGCAAGCCTTTCCTCCTGCCGCCGCAGCCGCTAACCCAGTGCCATGCGCATCGCTTTCATGGGTACGCCCGATTTCGCCGTGCCGAGCCTGCTCGCGCTGGCCGAAGCCGGGCATGATATCGTCGCCGTCTACAGCCAGCCGCCGCGCCCGGCGGGACGCGGCCAGAAGGAGCGGCCGAGCCCCGTGCAGGCCGCCGCCGAGCAGCACGGCTGGCCCGTACGGACACCGCGTACACTGAAGTCCAAGGAAGAGCAGACGGCCTTTCGGGCGCTCGCGCTGGACGTGGCGGTGGTGGCGGCCTACGGCCTCATCCTGCCCAAGCCCATACTCGACGCACCGCTCTGCGGCTGCCTCAACGTGCATGCCTCGCTCTTGCCGCGCTGGCGTGGCGCGGCGCCCATTCAGCGCGCCATCCTGGCCGGCGATCAGGAGAGCGGCGTCACCATCATGCTGATGGACGAGGGCCTCGATACCGGCGCCATGCTGCTGCACGAAAGCTTGCCCATCACCGCAGAGACCACCGGCGAGAGCCTGCACGACGAGCTGGCCACGCTCGGCGCGGGGCTGATCGTCAAGGCGCTGGAAGGCGGGCATGGCACCGTCGAGCCGCAGCCGGAGGACGGCGTGACCTACGCCGACAAGCTGCGCCGCGAGGAGGCGCGGCTGGACTGGCAACGGAACGCGGAGGCGCTGGAGCGTCAGGTGCGGGCCTTCTTCCCCTGGCCGGGTGCCTATTTCGAGGTCGGCGAAGAGCGCATCAAGGTGCTGGCGGCCGAAGTAACCGCGGACAGCGGCCCGCCCGGACAGGTGCTGGACGAACGCTTGGCGGTGGCGTGCGCCAAGGGCGCCCTGCGGCCGCTGCGCGTCCAGCGTGCGGGCAAGGCGCCGATGGAGACGGCTGCTCTGCTGCGCGGCTTCGCCATTCCGCCGGGCACTCAGCTGGCCTAGGCCAGAGTCCCATGCCCCGATACAAGCTCACCATCGAGTACGACGGAGCGCCCTTCGTCGGCTGGCAGCGCCAGGACAACGGCCCCTCGGTGCAGGCCGCCATCGAGGAGGCGGTGACGGCGATCTGCGGCGAGCACCGGGTGCTGCACGGCGCCGGGCGGACCGACGCCGGCGTGCACGCCACGGGCCAGGTCGCCCATCTCGACCTGCCCAATCCCATTGCGCCCGAGAAGCTGCCCCTGGCGATCAACTTTCACGTCAAACCTCTGCCCATCGCCGTGCTGCGGGCCGAAACGGTCGACGAGGACTTCCACGCCCGCTTCTCGGCCACTGGCCGGCGCTATCTCTACCGCATCGTCAACCGCCCGGCGCGCCTGGCGCTCGACCGAGGGCGCGCCTGGTTCGTGCCCCAGCGGCTCGATGAGCAAGCGATGCACGAGGCCGCCCAGGCGCTGGTCGGCACGCACGATTTCACCTCGTTCCGCGCCAGCTATTGCCAGGCCAAGAGCCCGGTGCGGGTGCTGCATCGTCTCGACGTTCAGCGGCACGGCGACGTCATCGAGGTGACGGCAAAGGGTATCTCCTTCCTGCACCACCAGGTGCGCAACATGGTGGGCACCTTGCGCCTGGTCGGCGAGGGCAAGTGGAACAGCGAAGATGTAGCCCGGGCGCTCGCTGCCCGCGACCGCAAGGCCAGCGGACCGACCGCGCCGCCGGAAGGTCTCTATCTGACCGAAGTCCGCTACGACTGACGTGCCACAAGTTTAGCTCTGCCCAGCGGATATGCCCTTGGGGCATGGGACGGTTGCCCCCACTGCGGATGGTCGGCCCTCAGGCCCCGAGATATGAGAGGCCGACAGGAGGTGGAGATGTCGGACGAAGCGGTGGTGGTGCGGACGCAGTGGGGGCTCCTCATGGCGGTGATCGCCGCCATTTCGATCTTCGCGATCGTCTTCGGCCTTTCCTACCCGCTGCTCTCCCTGGTCCTGGAGCGCCAGGGCCACAGCCCGAGCGCCATCGGCATCAACGCCGCCATGTTGCCGCTCGGCCTGGTGGCCGCCTCCTTTCTCATTCCCCACGCTGCGCGCATCGTCGGCACCCATCGCCTGGCCGTGGGCAGCGCGCTCACCACCGGCGCGCTGTTCCTCGCCTACGGCCTGTACCCCAACATCTGGGCGTGGTTCCCCTTGCGCTTTTTCATGGGCATCGCCACCAGCACGCTCTTCGTCTTGAGCGAGATGTGGATCAACTCCCTAGCCAACGACCACAACCGCGGCCGCGTCATGGGCCTCTTCACCACCGTGCTGGCCGCCGGCTTCTCGCTCGGTCCCTTCCTGCTGGTCCAGGTCGGTTCGGAAGGCCTCGCGCCCTTCCTGGTCGGTGGCGGCATCTGCGTTCTGGGGGCGCTGGTCCTGCTGCCGCTGGGCGGGCGGCTGCCGCAGTTCCCCATCACCCGCGAGGCCTCGGTGCGCAGCTTCATCCCGCTCGCCCCGATTCTCATCCTGGCCGTCGGCATCCTGGCCTTCTTCGATCAGGCGGCGCTGGCGCTCCTACCCGTCTACGGCCTGGCGCTCGGCCACAGCGAGCAGGCGGCGGCGCTCTGGCTGGCGGCGCTGGGCGCCGGCAACATCTTCTTCCAGATCCCGCTCGGCTGGGTCGCCGACCGGATCGGGCGGCGCAAGGTGATGGGCGGCTGCGCGCTGGCCACGGTCGGCCTCTGCCTTCTGCTGCCCACCGCGGTCGATGCCGGCCCGCTGGTCTGGCCGGTGGTGCTCTGCCTCGGCGCCGCCGGCTTCGGCGTCTACACCATGGCGCTGACCGAGCTCGGCGACCGCTTCACCGGGGAGCTGCTCTTGGCCGGCAACGCGGCCTTCGCGCTGATGTGGGGCATCGGCGGTCTGTTCGGCGGGCCGCTGGGCGGCGGTGCCATGGACCTCTTCGGCCCCCATGGGCTGCCCGCGGTCATGGCCTTGGCCTACAGCCTGCTCTTCCTCTTCGTGCTGCGCGGCGGCCGCTGATGACCATCACCCTGCGCCCCTACCGGGACGGCGACACGCCGGCGCTGATCGCCCTGTTCCGCGAGACCATCCACAGCGTCAACCGCCGCGACTACAAGCCGGCGCAGCTCGCCGCCTGGGCGCCGGCGGAGATCAACGAGGCGGTCTGGGCCGACCGCCAGGCGGAGAACGACACGCAGTTGGCCGAGATCGACGGAGAACTCGCCGGCTTCACCGAGCTGACCGCGGCGGGGCATCTGCATATGCTCTTCGTGCACAAGGACCATCAGGGCCGAGGCATCGCCAGCGCGTTGCTTGCCGCCGCAGAAGAGCAAGCCCGTGCCGACGGGCACCGCAGGATGACCACCGATGCCAGCCTGACGGCGCAGCCTTTCTTCGCCCGAAAGGGCTTTCAACGCATCTCCGAGCAAGAGGTCGCGCGCAACGGCCAAGTCCTGAGGAACTGCCACATGGAAAAGATCCTGGAGCCGTCTGCGCCATGAGCGATCCCGTCCCCGTCACGCTCTACTGGTCGATGCGCAGCCCCTATTGCTACTTCGTGCTGGACCGCGCGCTTGCGCTCGCCGCCAACCCCAAGGTCGCGCTCGATCTGCGCATCGTCTTGCCAGGCGTGTTCCGCTTCCCTGAGCGCTTCGCAGCGCAAGCCGACCTGCGGGCCGACTACTTCTTTATGGATGGCCGGCGCACAGCGGCCTTTCTCGGCCTGACTTTCGCGCGGCCGCGCCCCGACCCGGTGGTCTTCGAGCCCGACGGCCGCCACGCCAGCCCCGAGCAGCCCTACATCTACCGTCTCTCCTATCTGGCGCTGCTCGCCAACCGCCAAGGCAAGGGCATGCCCTTTCTCGATCATGTCATGCGTCTGCTCTGGGACGGCGGCACGGAAAACTGGGATCAAGGCGACCACCTCGCCCGTGCCATGGCCGCGGCCGGCCTCGACCTGGCGGCGCTCGAAGCCTCGGCCGACGCGCAGCGCGAGGACCTGCACGCCGAGATCATCGCCAACGGCGAGGCGCTGGATGCCGCCGGCCACTGGGGCGTGCCGACCTTCGTGGTGGGTGACGAGCCCTTCTTCGGCCAGGACCGCTTCGAGCAGCTGCTTTGGCGCCTCAAGCAGAAAGGTGTGAGCGTCAGTTGAAGTGGCTCGGCTTTCGGTGAAAGCGCATTTGACTGCGAAGGAAAGCCCAGGCGAAGGGAGCCCTTTCCCCTGTCGTCCTTGGGTGAGGCGCACGGGGCGAAGCCCCCGCGCCGAGTTCCGAGGACCCACGGAGCGGCTGGCCGCGAAAGGATGAGCGATGTCGCGGCGACAGCTCCGTCCGTGCTCCACACCCGATTGTCGTAGTGGCCGACGAGTGGGCCCTCGGAACGCGCCGCTTCGCGGCTCGCCCAAGGGCGACAGAGTCTGCTTACGGGGAAGACCGGCTCAGGCGAAGTAGCCCTCCAGAACCCGGCGGTAGATCTCCGCCAGCTCCTCCACCGCCGCGGTGGGGATCCGCTCATCGACCTGATGCATGGTCTGGCTGATCAGGCCGAACTCCGCCACCGGGCAGTAGTCCTTGATGAAGCGCGCATCCGAGGTGCCGCCCGTGGTGGACAGCTCTGGCCGGCGCCCGGTGACCGCCTCGGCGGCATCACCCAGCAGATCGGAGAGCTGACCCGGCGGCGAGAGGAAGGACTCGCCGGAGACGCGGACCTTAAGCTCGTACTTGGCCTCCGGCGCCTGGGCGATCTCCCCGTCGAAGGCCTCGCGCAACCAAGCCTCTAGCGCAGCGCCCGTATGGGAGTCGTTGAAGCGAATGTTGAAGGCGGCGCTGGCCTGGGCCGGAATGACGTTGCCGGCTGGGTTGCCGATATCGACGGTCGAGATCTGCAAGGTCGAGGGCTGGAAATGCTCGGTGCCTTCGTCGAGCGGCTGGGCCGTCACGGCGTGCAACATGCGCACCAGATGGTGCGCCGGATTGTCGGCAAGGTGCGGATAGGCGGTGTGCCCTTGCACCCCCTTGACCACGAGCTGGGCTTGCAGGCTGCCGCGTCGGCCGATCTTGATCATCTCGCCCAGCGCATCGGGGTTGGTGGGTTCGCCCACGATGCAGCCGTCGAGCCGCTCGCCGCGCTCTGCCAGCCACTGCAGCACCTTGCGGGTGCCGTTGATGGAGGGGCCTTCCTCGTCGCCGGTGATCAGAAGGCTGATCGAGCCGGCGGGCGCACCGCGCTCGGCGAGATAGGCGGCAACCGCAGCGACGAAGGCGGCGATGGCGCCCTTCATGTCGGTGGCGCCGCGGCCGAAGAGCTCCCCGCCCCTGATCTCGCCATCGAAAGGCCCGGCGCTCCAGGACTGCTCGTCGCCCACCGGCACCACGTCGGTGTGGCCGGCGAAGCAGAGGTTGGGCCCCTCGGTTCCGAGCCGCGCGTAGAGGTTCTCCACGTCCGGCGTGCCGTCTTCCGAGAAGGTCAGGCGATGGCACTGGAAGCCGAGCGCGGACAGCTCTCGTTCCAGAAGGTCGAGGGCGCCGCCCTCGACGGGCGTCACGCTGGGGCAGCGAATGAGCGCTTGGGCCAGGGCGACCGGGTCGCGCAGGACGCCAGTTCCTTCAGGCAACGCGCGTCACCGCATCGTCGGGATGGAGAAGTCGGCGCCGGAGCGGATGCCCGTCGGCCAGCGGCTGGTGACCGCCTTCATCCGGGTGTAGAAGCGCACGCCCTCGGGGCCGTGCATGTGATGGTCGCCGAACAGGGAGCGCTTCCAGCCGCCGAAGGAGTGGTAGGCCACCGGCACCGGGATGGGCACGTTGACGCCGACCATGCCGATTTTCGCCTTCATGACGAAGTCCCGCGCCGCATCGCCGTCGCGGGTGAAGATCGCCGTGCCGTTGCCGTACTCGTGGTCGTTGACCATCTGCAGCGCGTCGCCGTAGCTGTCGGCCCGCACCATGGAGAGCACCGGGCCGAAGATCTCTTCCTTGTAGATGCGCATGTCGGTGGTGACCTTGTCGAACAGCGAGCCACCCATGAAATAACCGTTCTCGTAGCCCTGCAGCTTGAGGCCGCGGCCGTCCACGACCAGCTCCGCGCCTTCCTCGACGCCGCTGTCGATCAGCCCCTCGATGCGCTCGTGCGCCTGCTTGGTGACGATCGGGCCCATCTCGGCGTCCGGATCGTGGTAGGGACCGACCTTGAGGCCGCGCACCCGCGGCGCCAGGCGCTCGAGCAGTGCCTCGGCGGTCCCGTCGCCGACCGGCACGGCGACAGAGATCGCCATGCAGCGCTCGCCGGCGGAGCCGTAGCCGGCGCCCATCAGGGCATCGGTCGCCTGGTCCATGTCGGCATCGGGCATGACGATCATGTGGTTCTTGGCGCCGCCCAGGGCCTGCACCCGCTTATTGTGATGGGTGCCGGTGTGATAGACGTACTCGGCGATGGGCGTGGAGCCGACGAAGCTGACCGCCTGGACGTTCGGGTGGGTCAGGATGCCGTCGACGGCCTCTTTGTCGCCGTTGAGCACATTGAGCACGCCGGCCGGCGCACCGGCCTCCATCATCAGCTCGGCCAGACGGATGCCGACCGAGGGGTCGCGCTCCGAAGGCTTGAGGATGAAGGTGTTGCCGCAGGCGATCGCCATGGGGAACATCCACATGGGCACCATGGCCGGGAAGTTGAACGGCGTGATGCCGGCGCAGACGCCGAGTGGCAGCCGCATGGCATAGGCATCGACGTTGGTGCCGACGTTCTCGCTGAAATCGCCTTTGAGGAGATGGGGGATGCCGCAGGCGAACTCCACAACCTCGATGCCGCGGGTCAGCTCGCCGTCCGCATCGTTGGCGACCTTGCCGTGCTCCTTGGAGAGCATCTCGCCGAGCTCGGCGCGGTTCCGCTCCACCAGCTCCTTGAAACGGAACATCACCCGCGCCCGCTGAATCGGCGGCGTCGCCGACCAGCCCGGCAGAGCGGCCTGCGCCGCATCGACCGCCTTGTCCACCTCGGCCTTGCTGGCCAGCATGACCTCGCCGATCTGCTCACCGGTCGCCGGATTGAAGACCGCTTGCTTGCGGCCGCTTTCGCCAGGCACGACCTTACCGCCAATGAAGTGGTGGATGCTGTTCATGGGGTTCCTCGCAAGCGCTCTCTTGTTTGTCGGATGTTTGTCGAATTGGCGCAGTTGGCTAGCATGGCACCATGGAGGGGGCAACGCTTTCACGGCGCCGATCCGCCATGCCAGAATGGCGTCTATGTTAGGCAAACGGGCCCTTCGCCGGCTGCTCCTGGCCCTGCTCGGGCTACAGCTCTTAGCGCTGCCGCTTGCGCAGGCTATGGCCGGCAAAGAAGCCGGCATCGACCCGCACCAGCTCTTCGAGGAGCGCTGCACCCGTTGCCACGGCCACGCCGCGGACTTTGCTCGAGGGCATCTACAACTCGTCGGAACGACGGTTGCCGGCACCAAGGTGCGCGGCGACTTCTCTGCCTTCCTCAAACGCCATCAGGGCGGCGTGAGCGCATCCCAAGCCGCCGTGCTAATCGATGCCTTTCGCCGTCAGCTCCTTGGCGGCGGCCTGTTTCAGGAGCGCTGCAGCGTCTGCCATCAGCGGGCCTACGAGCTGGCCCGTCTCCATCTCATCCTGGTCGACGGCAATCTGATGGGGCGCTACAGCGGCAGGGACATGGCCGAGTTTCTTCCGATTCACGGCGTACGTACAGCGGACGAGGCTGAGCAATTGTTCGAGATGCTGCTCTGGCATCGCCAAACCATCGAGGCAGCCAGCCATGGCGGATGAGGTGGCACTCCTCGCCCGGCTGCGCGCCGAGCTGGAAGCGCTGGCGCGCGCCGGGCGCACGGTGACCTATGCGGAGCTGGCGGAACGCAGTAACTTTCCGCCACCCCATCGCATCCACCGTATGACCGAGATGCTGGAAACGATGATGCGCGAAGACCATGCAGCGGGCCGTCCGCTCCTCGCCTCCCTGGTGGTCAGCCGCACCGGGCCGCTGCCGCAGCGCGGCTATTTCGCCATGCTGCACGAGCTGTCGCGCTATGACGGGCCGGACAGCGGGCCGGAGGCCGCGGCCGCCCATCAGCGCGAGCTCTCCGCCGTGCTCGCCGCTTCTGAAGGCGCCCCATGCTGAAGCAGCGAGCGCAAGACGCGGCCAGCCTCGAGGTCAGTGAGGACGCCAAGAGCCTCCGCCTGCGCTTCCTCGGGTCCTGGCTGACGCCAAGCCTGGCCGGGGTGGACCGCGATCTGCAGGGCGTTCAACCGAACGGCCACCGCAACGCGGTCTTCGATCTCGGCGCCATCGAAGCGCTCGACAGCGCCGGCGCCTGGCTTGCGGTGCGCTGCCAGCGCCGGCTGGAGCAGGCCGGCCTGGAGGTCACCTACCACGGCGTGTCCGACAGCGACGAGGTGCTGATCCGGGCGGTGGCGAACGGCAGCGAATGCGAGCCCACACCGCCTGAGCCGCCGACATTCAAGACCTTCGTCAGCAACATCGGCGAAGGCACCTTCGCCCGCGCCCAAGATGCGACCGCACTGATCAGCTTCCTCGGCGAGACGATCATGAGTGCGATCCACCTCGCCCGCCGGCCGGCCGAGCTGAAGCCCATCGCCATCGTCTACCACATGCAGAAGGCCGGCCTGGAGGCGATGCCCATCGTCGGTCTGCTGAGCTTCCTGATCGGCGTCGTGCTGGCCTACCAAGGCTCCGATCAGCTGGCGCGCTTCGGCGCCCAGATCTTCACCGTCAACCTGGTGGGGGTCGCCGTCTTGCGGGAGATGGGTGTGCTGATCACGGCGATCATCGTCGCCGGCCGCTCCGGCAGCGCCTTCACCGCGCAGATCGGCACCATGAAGGTGAACCAGGAGGTCGACGCCATGCGGACCATCGGCTTGAGCCCGATGTTCGTGCTGGCCATGCCGCGAGTCATCGCACTGACGCTGGTCATGCCGCTCCTGACCTTCTACGCCAACATCATGGGTCTGTTCGGCGGCGGCGTGATGGCCTGGACCTTGCTCGACATCTCGCCGCGGCAGTTCGTCGAGCAACTGAGCGGCGCCTTGCAGCTCCACACCTTCTGGGTCGGCATGATCAAGGCACCGATCTTCGGCTTCATCATCGCCCTGGTCGGCTGCTACGAGGGCCTGCAGGTCTCTTCCAACGCCGAGTCCGTGGGCCAGCGCACCACCCGCGCCGTGGTCGAGTCGATCTTCATCGTCATCGTGCTCGACGCCCTCTTCTCCATCCTCTTCTCGATCTTGGGCATCTGATGGCGACCGCGACAGAACAAGGAAACGGGGCGGCACGCGGAAACGGCGCAAAGCCACAGAGGGACGGCCTGGCCATCGAAGTCACCGGACTGGTCAACCAGTTCGGCCCCCAGGTGGTGCACGACAATCTCGATTTCTCGGTGCGCTACGGCGAGATCATGGGGCTGGTCGGCGGCTCGGGCACGGGCAAGTCGGTGCTGCTCAACAGTATCATCGGGCTCAATCGCCCCAAGGCGGGCCGCATCATGGTGCTGGGCCAGGAGATGCGCGGACTCGAGCGGCGCGAGACGCGTTCGCTGCAGGGACGCTGGGGCGTGCTGTTTCAGGACGGAGCGCTCTTCTCGTCTCTCACGGTGATGCAGAACATCGAGGTGCCGCTGAAGCGGCAGACGAATCTACCGACCTCTCTGATGGAGGAGATCGCCGAGGTGAAGATCGCGCTCTCCGGCCTGCCTCCGGATGCAGCGCACAAGTACCCCTCGCAGCTCTCCGGCGGCATGCGCAAGCGTGCCGGCCTGGCGCGTGCCTTGGCTCTGGACCCCGACATTCTCTTCCTCGACGAGCCGACCGCCGGGCTCGATCCCATCGGCGCAAGCCAATTCGATCAACTGATCTTGGGGCTGCGAAACGCCTTGGGTCTCACTGTCGTCATGGTTACGCATGATCTAGACAGTCTCTACACAGTCTGCGACCGTGTTTCTGTTTTACTCGATAAAAAGATTACTGTGGGCACCATTGAAGAACTCAGCGCAATGGACAACGCTTGGCTGAAAGATTATTTCGGAGGGCCAAGAGGGCGGGCCGCCGCGGCCAGTCTAGAACGAGCAGAGGACGGCTGAAGACATGGAGACGCGTGCCAGCTACTTCCTGGTCGGTCTCTTCGTGCTGGTCCTGGCCATCGGAACCGTCGGTTTCATCATCTGGCTCGCCGGCTTCGACCGACAGGCGGACACCCTGCGCTACCGCATTGTCGTCGACGGCTCGGTCACCGGCCTCACGGAAGGTAGCGTGGTGCGCTATAGCGGCGTGCCGGTCGGGCAGGTGGCGAGCATCGCCCTCGACCCCAAGGTGCCCGGCCAGGTCGACGTCCTCATCGACGTCAAACCCGACACGCCCGTTCGAACCGACACCAAGGTCACCCTGGAGCTGCAAGGCCTGGCCGGCGGCCTCTATGTGCTGATGAGCGGCGGGACCGAAGGCGCCCCCCTGCTGCGTCCGGTCAAAGGTGAGCCGCCGCCGGTGATCCGCGCCAGCCCCTCCGCGCTCAGCGCGATCATGGAGGAAGCGCCGGAGATCACCGCTGCGATCACGACCCTGATCAACCGGGCGACGCTGCTGTTCTCGGACCGCAACGTGAACAACATCAGCGATACGATCGAAAACCTGCGCGAGGTGAGCGACACCCTGTCCGGCCGCCGCGAGGAGATCGATCGGATGATCGTCAACGCGTCGGAGACCTTGGAGAACGTCAACCGGGCGAGCGAGAGCTTCGTCGACGTGTCCGGCAGCCTGAAGGACGACATCACCAATCTGATCGGCAGCGCCGACGCCACACTGGTCTCCATCGAGCGGCTGTCGAGCAATCTCGACAAGACCCTGCTGGATAGCGAAAAGGAGGTGCGGGCGACGCTGGCCGAGGTGCGCGAAACCGCGGAGTCCTTTGCCTCCCTGGGCCGAGAGCTGGATGCGATCGCCAAGGAGAATCGCCCCGGCATTTCCGACTTCGTCAACACCGGCCTTTACGAGTTCAGTGCCATGCTGGTCGAGGCGCGCGTCCTGATCGACAACCTGAACCGCATTTCCACCGAGGTCGAACGCGACCCGGCGCGCTTCATTTTCGGAGATCCGCAAGGCGGCTATGAAACACCACCGAATTGATCCCCCTGGTGCGCCGGAGGCGACAGCCTCACCCGAGCGCCGGCGGCTGCTGGCCGGCTTCGGCGCCGGTGCGGCCCTGGCGCTGAGCGGTTGCGCGGACCTCAACATCCTGCCTGGCCAGCGGCAGGACCCGAACTACTATCGCCTGACACCGAAAAGCACCTTCGATCCGGGCTTGCCGACGGTCACCTGGCAGCTGGTCGTCGAGACGCCCGTCGCCAACGCGGGCCTCAGCCAGTTGCGCATCGCGCTGATGCGCAACCCAGTGCAGATCGAGTACTACGCCCGCGCCAACTGGACCGACCGGGTGCCGCAGATGCTGCAGACCCTGATGCTCGAGTCCTTCGACAACTCGGGCCATATTATCTCGGTTGGCCGCGAGCTGATCGGCCTCCGCGCCGACTTCCTGCTCAAGACCGAGGTGCGCGAGTTCCAGGCGGAGTACTTCCATCAGAACCCCCTGCCCCACGCTCATGTCGCCTTCGCGTCCCGCCTGGTGGCCATGCCGCGGCGCGAAATCGTCGGCAACAAGAGCTTCAGCGCCCTGATCCCGGCCAAGGCCGACCGCATGGACGAGATCATCAACGCCTTCGACGTGGCCCTGGGCCAGGTGCTCAAGGAGCTGGTCGGCTGGACCCTGACGACCGGTCAGAGCGTCTATACCCAACGCCGTACCGGTGCCTGAGCCGAAGCTCGCGCCCCAAGGGGGCGAGCGGGCCTTCTTCCTGGCGATCGAAGGCTTGGATGGGGCCGGCAAGGGCACCCAGACCAAGGCGCTGGTAGCGCGCGCCGAGGCCGCCGGCCTCTCGGTCGCCAGCTTCGCCTTTCCGCGCTACGGCGAGTCCTTCTTCTCCCGCCTGATCACAGATTATCTCAACGGCCGCTACGGCCCCAAGGAAGCCAGCCATCCGCTGTTTCCCGCGCTGCTCTTCGCCGCCGAGCGCTTCGAGGAGGCAACCGCCCTCCGCAAGCTGCTGGCGGAACACGACTTGGTGGTGGTCGACCGCTATGCCGCCTCCAACATGGCCTATCAGACCGCGCGGCTGGCGCCGGAGACCGCCCGAGTCCTGGCCGAGGACATCGCCGAGATCGAGTACGGCGTCTTCGCCATCCCGCGGCCCGACCTCACCCTGCTGCTCGACCTCTCGCCGGCCGAGGCCCAGGACAACGTGCTGAAGAAGGCCGCCCGCGACTTCGTCGAAGGCGAGATGGACCAGCACGAGCGCGACGGCGACTTTCTCGGCGCCGTGCGCACCGCCTACCTGCGCTTGGCCGAGGCCGCAGGGTCAAGCGGCGGCGCGCTGGGTTTGCTGGGACCTTGGGAGGTGATCGACTGCCGCGCGGCGGATGGCGGCCTGCGCCCGGTCGAAGCGATCACCGACGAGGCTTGGGCGGCTGTGTCCGCGCATCTCGAGCGCCGCTAACCGTTGCGGATCTTTCTGTTTCCTCGACAATGGAAGTCCGGCGGCTGGCTGTGACACCCTCAAAGAGACGCGCGTTGGCGGAGTGACGATCGATGAGCCTTGTGTTGAACATCTTGTGGTTCGTTCTCGGCGGTCTGGTGTCGGGCCTGCTTTGGTATCTCGCCGGGCTGATCATGGCCCTCACGATCATCGGTCTGCCGTGGGCGCGCGCCTGCTTCATGCTCGGCAACTTCAACTTCGCGCCCTTCGGCAGAGACGTGATCTCTCGCAAGGACCTGAGCGGCGAAGATGATATCGGAACCGGCCCCCTTGGTATGATCGGCAACGTGATCTGGTTTGTCCTGTTCGGATGGATCCTTGCCCTGTCGCACATCTTCTGGGCCGTCGCTCTGGCGCTCACGATCATCGGCATCCCCTTCGCCTTCCAGCACATAAAGCTCGCCGGCGCGGCCTTGTTCCCGATCGGCAAGACGGTCGAGTCGAACGAGCTTGTGGACTTGGCGAGACGAGAGAGCGCATCCGACCGCTTGCAGACTCTTCGCCGCAACAAGCCGGATGATTGAGGGACACCAACGACGCCTTGTCAGACCGTCCTTGGTGAAAACCGTGCCATAGGGTCGGAGAGCACTCTGCAAAATCGGGCGGCCAGGACCCCCACAGCCTGACCGCCCGGCACCTATACGGGGTGTGTTTGCATCGCGTGCCCGATCTCGGGTCACTGCACGCCTGTCGGCGTTGTTCTCGGTGCTCGATTAACCAAAAAGCAAGAACGATGCCAATTGAAAGGTGTTATGTTATATCAACGGCTTAGCCCAATTCTCCGTCGCGATTTAGAACGGACGTTGTAAAATATACTGACAGTTTTTGGCGGATTCCGTGGATTCTCGCAAAAACTGTAAAGTTTACCGACAGTGTTAACGCGGCTGCGTCGGACGCGAAGACCGCGCCATCGCCTGCGGGCAAAAAAGGGCGGCGGCCAGGCACGCGCCCGACCGCCTTAGTCTCACTGGGGACCCATTATCCCGTGTGGCGCCGAACCCGGTTCACGAGGTGATCTCGATTGCCACCGCCGCCGAGTCGTTGGCTTGCAGGAAGCCCCAGTCGTCGCCGTCGGTCAGCTTGTTCTGGATCGTCAGGAAGATCGTGAAGGCGCACTTGGTTCGGCTCGGGTTCGTCGCCGTGTCGAGCATCTGGGCATAGGTGTTGCTGCCGCTGATCCCGACCGGAGCGGCCAGCGGCGGCCCGCCGGCATTGGTCGAGGTATAGGGCTGCAGCACACCCGTGCCGCCCGAGAGTCCACGCTTCCAGGTGATCCGGTGGCGGTACTGGAAGAGCTCGTTCTCGTGGAAGGCCCGGTAGCCGACGCTGAAGGTGCTGCCGGCCGAGCCCTCGAAGAAGAGGCACTCGTCGTTGAACTGGAGGCCGTCCTTCCGCAGGTCCTCGATCTTGGCGTAGACCGGCCGGTTGTCCCACCAGAAGAGGTGAGTCAGGGCGCCGAAGGGCACGTTGTCGGTCGCCCCCGTCTCCTGGAAGCGACGGCGGAACGTGAAGGCGGCGTCCGTCTCCGCCCCGCCCAAGCCGCTGGCCGGCGTGCCGCTGGGCCGTAGACGCTGACCGGCGTTATCGAAGATCTCGATGGTCACCAGGTGACGCTTGGTCGGGTCGCTCCAACGCGCATCGTTGGTGTCCAGGAAACCGTGGTACTGCCCGTCCAGCCACTCGGTGGTGGGATTGGTGTCGTAGGGGATCAGGTAGAGCCCGGTCTGCCCGCCCACGGTGTTGGGGCCAAGGGTGACCGGCACGATGTCGACCCCACCGCCGCCGTCGGGCACCGCCTTGTTCCACGAGAGGCCCGCGGTGAGATAGTCGGTGCCGCCGACCGCGTTGCCGAAGGCGTCCGCCTCGGTCACGCCGATGCGGTAGTACTTGGCGCCGACGTCCTGCATCCCTTCCGAGATGGTGTAGTTGAGCTTCAGGGTGCCGCCCCAGTTCCGCTCGGTGACGCCGGAGGGCGCCGTGCCGGCGTTGGGGAAGACCAGGCCGCTGGCCTGTGCCGGTGGCGCCACCGAAAGGGCGCCGTCCGCATCGGGCGTGATCAGCTCGTGCGACCCCGTATCGGCGATGGCGTTCAGGAAGACGAAGTTGCCCGCCGGATTGACGCGGCAGCCATAGGCCCAGGGGCTGTAGGTCGTCAGCGTCGGGTCATCGTCGAGATCGTACCAGTCATTGGCCGCGACCCCGTTGTAGACGGTGATCATGAAGGGCCCGAAGGGCTGCTTGACGATGTAGGCGTACTCCCGGTGGCAGCCGAGCCGGAGGAAGATCGGGAACTCCCGCCAGCAGATGTTGAAGCGGCCGTCGACCGTCAGGTTGCCCTCGGCGACCTTGACCGGCGCGCCGCAGGAATAGCTGCGGCAGAAGAGGTAAGGCCGGGCGTTGATGTACTCGGGCACCTGCTCGGCCGGCAGCGAACGGATGGCCGCCAGGTCCTCGCCGGCGCGCAGCGCCATCTCGTCGAGCGCGCCTTCCTTGAAGAAGGGGCCGAGGTCGATCGGCACCGGGTCCGGGCCGGGGCCAGGACGCGGCCCGGGGCGCGGGGTCGGCCGTGGGTCCGGGAAGGGGCCGGGCCAGGGATCCGGTATCGGATCCGGAATCTCGTCGACCAGGTCTTCCAATTGCGGGATGAGCTCTTCCAGCCGCGGGTCGTAGACGATCCAGGGATCGCAACAGCAGATGCGGCGATAGACCTCGACCACGCCGTCGCAGATCGGCTTGCAGATGGTCGGCCAGGCAATCAGCTCATCGATGGACGAGAAGGGCGAGGCCCGGCGCACCACAGGGGCTTCGACCGCGCGGCTGGCGATCGCCGAAGAGGTCGTGAGGCTGGCCCGGCTGACCGGCTGGGCGATTGGCCGGGCGGCCAGCACCGTTAGATCGTCGAACCACCAGCGGCTGCGCCGGCAGACCCGCACCCGCCCGGTGGCGCAGTGGGTGTTGAGGCGCCAGGCAATCCAACGCTGCCGCGCCACATCGAGCACGCCCGCTTCGAGCGACTTGGCAAAGACATCGCGCCTGAGGTTCAGGCCCACCTCGGACAGGCAGTCGAGGTCGGCCTCTTTGGGGCCGAGCCGCACGGTCTCGGCAGCCGCCAGAAGCCTTTGGTCGATCTTGACCTGGCCGTCCTCTGCGATCTCTGAGCGGCCGAGCAGCTTGCGGCCGACCCAGAAAGAGAGGTCGAGCGGCGGCCGCTCGTCGTCGGCCTCGAACTCGTTCAATCGAATGCGGAAGGGACGGTCGCCGCCCCCTTTGGGCTTACGGGATTTCGCAACCATAAGACGTCTCCTGTTCAATGAATGCTTGGAACAGAAGCCACTGGCTGATGTGCGGCCCGACTTTTTATAATTTAAAACAGCGACTTATCGTAATGCGCCACGTGGCTTCATAGGAAACCAGGGAAATGTGCCGTCGCGCTGATGCCAGGCCATCGGCAAGTCTGCAGGCTTGCTGTTTCCTACCGCAACGGCCCGATGGCTTTGGCGCTAAAATATCACAGCTTTTTTGGGTCTAAATTGCGAACCACTCGGTTCTGATCGTTAAACGAGCGATAATCGCCCGGCGAGCGCGGAAATCCGCGCCCTTCCCCCCTGCCTGCGGCAATGCTATAGCGCGAGACGCCGAAAGCGGCACCGACCATGGACCGGCCCCGTAGCTCAGCTGGATAGAGCGGCAGATTCCTAATCTGTAGGTCGCAGGTTCGAATCCTGCCGGGGTCACCAGCCTTCGCAGCTTATCGAGCGAAGCGAGGTTAGCGAGAAGGCTGTCGCGCCGTAGCGCCGAAGACGCGCAGGCGGACACCTCGCTGCTTCGGCTCGGCAGGCCATCCACCGTAGGGCGCCGCGAGTTGGAAATCCCCGCACCGGATAAGCGGTGCGGGCCAGTGTCAGAGGCCGACGCAATGCCAACCTCATGCGTACTCAAAGTGCTCGGAAACTATCCCACCTTCAACGTTGAAGCGGATCTGCTTCATCTTCTGTTTGTCGTCCGGCAGAGAGAACCAAAGGTGAGCATAGAGTTTTGATCCCGTTTCTCCATCCAGCGCCAAATGACTGAGCGCAGATGCCCCGGGATAGGTCCGAAGCTTCTGGACCGCCCGGTCGAGAGACTTCCTATCGATCCCCTGTGCCAGCAACTTGGCATGATCCTCTTCAGCAAAATCAGACATTTGGCATAGCGTCTGTGGTTTGGAGTCGCGCTCGGTCTCCACCGGTCTGATGTCGAGGGTGTGTCCCTCGAACTCTGCACGCCTCACCTCAAACGCCCTCGTCTTAGCAATATCGAAGATAGCCTTCTCGTTCTCTTCTGAGATCCTTGGTCCGATTGTAACTGCGGATATCGCATTTGCGGTGTGATATGACGCCCCGAACTTATCCTTCTGAACCAGGCGCCACTCTCGTTCATGCTGCCAGTCGGTGTGTTTCGTAGAGAAGCTCTGATAGCCAGCAGTTTCGTCTGCCGATGGGGCATAGTCTTCTGAGTTTAGAGTACGCTCGACCCTGTAGCCCACCTTGTACAACCGATTGCCAAACGAGACGTCCACTAGTGAGAGGAGCCGTGCAACATCGTACTCGATGCAGATTCCTTTGAAACCATTGGCATAATAGGCCCACATCGCTTGATGAATCGAATCCTCAGAGAAGCAACAGACGGAAGAAGAGCCTTTGGGAATTAGGTTGATGGCAAGAAAGCTCGCCTTGTTAGCGGCGACGTGAGCTGCTTTGCCAAGGCCCGATCTTAACTTTTCAAGGCCAGCCAACAGCGCCGGCTCCGGCGGGGCGACCTTGAAGTCGACCAGTTCTGCCGGATCATTCAGATCGCCGAATCTTGTGAACCAAAGATACGAATCTCGAACGGACGCGAACTCTTGAGCATCTCGCTCCTCTGAGATTCCAAGAGGCCGGTAGCGATAGAGTCGCAGGGGCTTATCGGGCTTCACAGTTGCAAAGGGAATTCTAGAGAGCAGTCCACCAGAGTCATCAGATACGAGTGCTAGTACTGATAGAGACTAACCGACTCCTAGGACACTGCAAAACAAGCCTTGGAACTAGAACACTCACTTCTGAGACAGTTCGATATGGGTCAGTATCTTTTGAGCCGCGAAGCTGTCTACAGACTCAGATTTCCCGACATCGGAAGGCTCGAAACACAGCCGCGCAAGACTCTTCTGAAGTAGCATTCGATGATCTGAAGGCGCACTTCATTGTTGCCGAGTCGGTGTTGCGGCTGACCCTTCAATTGTTCGAGCTAGAAGCATGTACGTACTCTACTGCGACGAGAGCAACATGTCAGAGCGGCAGGGCGACTTTCTGATTTACGGAGGGTTGGCTATTGCATCTGACCGCATCCTAGCTTTGTCGCAGGCGATCGACGAAATTAGGGCTCGCGCCGGAGTGCCACGTGATTTCCGGCTTAAGTTCAATCCAGGCCCCGACAGCCTCTCACACCAGGAGTTCCTGAGGCTGAAGCAGGCGATGGTAGAGGCTGCCACGACGCACGGTGCTAAGCTGATCGTCTATGTCATCCTGCACGACATAGCCACGAGTCCTGATGAAGCGCGACGGAACGGAATCAATGCGGTGTGCTTCCATTTCGACTGCTTGCTAAACCGCTGGAATGGCCCTGGCCTCGTTCTTATTGACCGGTTCAACGACCAAGGGAACCAGATTGAGGCTCACTTAACTGAGAAGTTCTCAGTTGGGGTGCGGGGCATGCCCTATGCGCATGAGATACGCCTCACGAAAATAGTCGGCTTTCACTACTCGTCGGTCGGCCAATCTCACCTACCCAGCATCGTTGACATCGTGCTCGGATCGCTTCGCTTTGCAATTAATGCACATACACGGAACGTCGAAAAACAACTTCAGACAGCAAGAAAGCTGCTGGGACTTCTAGAGCCTTTGTTTTGGCGGGATAATGGCGCAGCGATTTCTGAGCTGAGTTTCCTGTTCAGCCCGAAGGTGATCAAAGCGCCCTCTTATCGGGAGCAGTACCAAGCACTCAAGGATTTCCTGGGAGAGTCAGGAATTGAAACTGCCCAGCCCATCACAGCCGAGCGACAGTACTGAGATGTTGCCTCTGGCCGGGTGATCGGTCTTTCAATGCCATACTTTTCAAACTGAACCAGTTGCGCCTTCCAGCCTGCAATTGCTTGCTAATTGGCAGCGAGCTTGGCTGTCGCATCGGACTCGCCGCGAATCGGCTCAACCCCCTAGTGTCGCCAGGACTTAGTGCTTACCGGTAGGTGCACGAGCACAGAAGCCCAGAGTTTTGCGATGACTCGCGACGAGCTGTATCTGAAGATCTGGAATGCACTGGAGGATGACCCACCGTTCTTTGGAGAGATTCAAAGACAGCGGCCCCATCTCGCCCACTATACTTCGATGCAGGTGCTTGAGCAGATTCTGGCCAATGAAGAAATTTGGTTCTCCCATCCGCTGCTTATGAATGATATCGACGAAGTCTATTTTGGGATAGATAGCGGCCTTCAAATACTACAGCAGAATTCTAGGATATTGGAAAAATCTCTTAGAACGACAGACCGATTCGAGAAATTTCACAGTCAAGTCCGGGCATACCAAATAGATTTCGAAAAACATCATCTAAAAGACAGCTATATCTTTTGCCTTTCAGAACACGATTGCAATGATAATGACGGACTACTTTCGATGTGGCGCGGATACGGTGGTAATGGGAATGGAGCAGCTCTAGTTTTTGATACATCGAAGCTGACACTAGTCGATGGAAGTCCATTTGTTCTTGATCGTGTTCGGTACGGCACCTACCAACAGCAGTTATCTTACTTCGGCACCTTAGCCGAGCGGGTAGCAGGGTTTCTTAGGGAAATAAATATTACCGACGACGAACTGTACTTGGTCGCTGGTGCTTATTTTACCAGGCTGAAGCAAGTAGCCCTCTTCACGAAGCACTCCGGTTTCCGCGAAGAAAAGGAGTGGAGGGTCGTCTACTTCAGTGAACTCGATCGAAAGCAGCTAATGAAAGAGCGTCTTGGGTACGTGAACGGGCCGCGGCGCGTCGAACCTAAACTCAAGCTAAAACTCGAACACATCGAAGGCATCTCGGCTCCTGATCTTTCTATGGATAACTTACTCACGACTATCTTACTCGGGCCCATGGCGTCCTCCGAATTTGCCCATGGTACGATAGGACGGATGCTTGATTTGATCGGCAAGCCACAATTCAAGGACCGACTTGTCACTTCGTCAATTCCGTTTCGATCAGAGCCAAGCTGGTAAGCACCGAGGCTACATCTGACGCGAGATCAGCGAGAAGGCTGTCGCGCTGGACCAGAAGCGTTTCGCTGTCGCCCGTCACCCCAGCCACGAGTACGAAGCGTGCCCGCCGCTAGGTCCTCGAGTCTTGCCGCTACGCGGCTTACCCAAGGATAACTTCAGAGTGCGGCAGGAGATAGCGCCGCAGGCCCGACAGCCTCACCCTTACCCGGCAGATTTTTCCTAGTTTCGTTTAACAAAGCCTTCATCCTTAACGCTTTCTTCATTTTGCTTAGCGGAAACTCGCCGTGGGTCGGGGAAATCCGAAAGGCTCGCTGAGGTGCGCAACACGCGAGCCGGCAAAGAAGCGCCAGGAGTGGCAGGTCTAGAGCGGTAGAAGGGGCAATCGGTCTGGGCAGCGATTCGCAGGGCAGGCGCAGTGACGACGGGCAGGCTCCCGAGAGAGCCCGGAGAGACTGATGAAACTGCGCGATCTCTTGTTTTGTGCCTTCCTCTTAGCCGCCGGCCTGCCGGTGCTGCTGTTCTGGGCCTGGCCCCACACCCGGGCGCTGGAAAGCGAAGAGGAGATGGCCCGCGACAAGCACCTCTTCCTGGCCCACACCCTGGCACAGGGCCTTTCCCACTTCTATGAGGACCTGCAGGTCGGCTTCGACACGCTGTTCCACTATCTGACCGAAGACGACGCGGTCGTGCATGCCGCACCGGTCTATCGCCAACACGGCTTTCTGCAGATCTGGCTCTACGACACCGAGAGCGGCGCGCTGATCACGGGCCACTGCTTCCGCCACGGCGAATGCAGCGAGGCGCCGCCGGCCGAGCACGTCCAGGACCTCATGAGGCTCGGCACCGGCGGCGATATCGGGCTGAGCGGCGCGCTGCGGGGGCCGACCGGCACGCCGCGCTTCTATATGTCCGCCGAGCGCGGCGGCCAGCGTCTGATCGCCGCCCTGGCGACCAGCCACCTGCAGCTCGTCGCCCGCAACGCCCAGTTCGGCAGACATGGCCGGGCCATCATCCTGGATCAGTTCGGGCGCACTCTGGCCCACCCGCACCGGCCCTGGGAGGAGTTGATCGAGGACCTCTCCTACATGGAGCCGGCCTACGACCTGCAGACCAGCAACCTCGGTGTCGCGGCCTTCTATTCACCGCGCCTGGATACCAGGATGCTGGCCGGCTATGCGGCGGTCTCCGGCCCCGGCTGGGGAGTCATCGTGCAGCAGCCGGTCAAGGAGATTCAGACCCAGCTCACCTCCATCCGGCGCGGCGCCCTGATCGTCGTGATCGCCGGCCTGCTCGCCGCCGCGGTGGTCGGCTGGTTGATCGCCAACAGCCTGACCAACCGCCTGCACGCGGTCTCGCGCACCGCCGCGCGGATGGCCGACGGCGACGCCGAAGCCCGCGTGCCGCCGATGCGCGGCTTGATGGTGCCGACCGAGTTCCTGCACCTCAGGCGCAGCTTCAACGGCATGGCCTCTTCCGTCGAGCGCTATGAGGAAGAGCTGCGCCGCGCGCTGCGCGCGGCCGAGGAGGCCAACCGCGTCAAGTCCGAGTTCCTCGCCAACATGAGCCACGAGCTGCGCACGCCGCTCAACGGCATCCTCGGGTTCTCAGACATGATGCTCTCGGGCGCGTTCGGCCCGCTCGGCTCCAGCCGCTACCGCGACTACATCGGGCACATCCGGGCCAGCGCCCAGCATCTCTTCGCGCTGATCACCGACCTGCTCGATCTCTCGCGCCTGGAAGTCGATGCGCAGGAGCTGAAGGAAAGCCACTTCGATCTCGGCGAGGTGATGGCCGAGGTCGCCGGCCTGTTCGAGGAGCAGGCGGCCAAGGCAGAGCTGCAGCTCGAGGTCTATCTGCCCCCCGAGCCGCTGACACTGTTCGCCGACGAGACCGCCTTCAAGCAGATCCTGATCAACCTGCTGTCGAACGCGCTGCGCTTCACGCCGGTGGGCGGCAGGGTGACGCTCTCCTCCGCGCTCAAGGCCGACGCCTCCCTGGAGGTGCGCATCGCCGACACCGGACCGGGCATCGCCAAGGACGATCTGGAGCGGATCCTGCTGCCCTTCGAGCGCGGCCGCCAGCGCGACGGACGGCAGATCGAAGGCACCGGCCTGGGTCTGGCCATCGTCGGACGGCTGATCGAGAAGCACGGCGGGCGCTTCCTGCTCGACAGCATGGAAGGGCTCGGCACCACGGCGCTGGTCCGTCTGCCGGCCGAGCGGGTCGAGCGGCTCTCCTGCGAAGACGACCGGGGCAACCGGAGCGTCGCGGCGCTGCACCGCCTGCAGGGTTGAGCGACGGGTCCTTCTGGGGCGCGCCTGCGGGAGTCTTGCTTGGGCGCGCCTTCACCTTGAAAGCTCTTTGTAGACGTTCAGAGGTGCGCCCGGGCTGTTCCGTCCCACTCCCTCACCCCTGCTGCGCACCTCGCTTCGCGAGCCCACGGAATTGTGGACAGTGGGGTGGCCGGGTGGGGGAGTGGGACGGAACAGCGCAGCGCCGTAAGGCGCCAAACAAAAAGGGCCGGGGGCTGCCCCCCGACCCTGATGCTGACAGTGAGGCTGCTAGGCCGCGCGCACGGTGTTGAGGAAGCGCTCAATCTCGTTGCGCAGCACGGTGGACTGTTGCGAGAGCTCGGTCGCAGACTGCAGGACCTCGCCTGAGGCACCGCCGGTTTCCGACGCCACCTCGGCGACACCCACCAGGTTCTGCGAGACTTCGCTGACGCCGGCGGAGGCTTCCTGCACGTTCTGGGCAATCTCCTGCGTCGCCACGGTCTGCTCTTCCACCGCGGCGGCGATAGAGCCAGCGACCTCGTCGACCTTGGAAATGATCTCGCCGATCGAACGGATGGCGTCGCAGGCACCGGTGGTGGCGCTCTGCAGGCCGTGAATCTGCTGCGAGATGTCTTCCGTTGCTTTGGCGGTCTGGTTGGCCAGGTTCTTGACCTCGGAGGCGACGACGGCAAAGCCCTTGCCCGCCTCGCCGGCCCGCGCGGCCTCGATGGTCGCGTTGAGCGCCAGCAGGTTGGTCTGCTCGGCGATGTCGGAGATCAGGCTGATGACCTCGTTGATGCGCGAAGCCGCTTCGACCAAGCCCTCTACCTCGACGTTGGTGCGCTGGGCATTGTCGGCGGCTTCCTTGGTCATGGCCGTGGACTGGGTCACTTGGCGGCTGATTTCCTGAATGGCGCAGGACAGCTCTTCGGCCGCGGCCGCCAAGGCCTGAACGTTGTTCGAGGCATGGTCCGAGGCCGAAGACGCGGCTGAGGACTGCGACTCGTTGCGCTGCGCCATCTGGGACATGGACTCGGCGGTGGCATTCAGCTCGGTCGCTGCCGAGGAAACTGAGTCGACCACACCCTCGACGCTGGCCTGGAAGCCGTCGGCCAGCTCCAGCATGGCCTGGCGCTTCTCCGCGGCGGCGCGGGCTTCCGCCTCCTCCTGCTCTTTCTCCAGGCGCAGGCGCTCATGGGCGTTGGTTTTGAACACGCCGACGGCAGCGGCCATGGCCCCGAGTTGGTCAGTCCGCTCCCGCGCCGGAATGTCGACGTCGAGGTCGCCGTTGGCCAAGCGCCCCATGCATTCGCTCATGGCCTGAACCGGCCCGGTGATGCTGCGCGCGACGATCACCGACAAGGCAATGATGCCGATGAAGATCAGACCGACGACGGCGCCGATGGACTGCACGCGATGCCAAAAGAGGGTGTTGATGTCGTCAATGTAGACGCCGCTGCCGATCACCCAGCCCCAGGGCTCGAAGCCGGCGACATAGGACTCCTTCTCGACCGGCTCCTCGAAACCCGGCTTGGGCCAGAGGTAGGACACGAAGCCGGAGCCTTCTGCCCGTACGAGGATGACGAAGGCTTCGAAGAGGCGGAAGCCGGAGGGGTCTTCCAGGGTGCTCAGATCCTTGCCGTTCAGCTCCGGCTTGATGGGGTGCATGACCATGGCGCTTTGCATGTCATTGACCCAGAGATAGTCGGAGTCGCCGTAGCGCATGCTGCGGATGGCGTCGAGGGCACTGCGCTGCGCCTCCTCTTCGCTCATCTCGCCGGCCGCCGCGCGGGCCTGATAGGACTCGGCGACGCTGGTGGCGCTCTCGACAACGGCGCGCACCATCCCTTGTTTCTGCGCAACGAGATCGCCGCGCATCTCCATCAGCATATAGCCGGTCAGGAGAATCAGAGTGACGGCCGACAGGGCGACGAGACTGTAGATTCGATGGGACAGGTGGAAGCGCGCGTTGAGGCCGGAGAGCATCGCAGTAAGACCTTAGTTTTCAGTGTGTTACCGGGCCTCACACTAGAACTTCGGTTTAAAGAGACACTTAATGGCGAGCATTATCCACTTAAGGTGATAATTTTTATCTGTAACAGCGCTTTCTGGGTGTTTTTTGCCGCATGCCGCCCTCCGGCCTGCCGGGCTGGCCCTTACTGGGCGCCCGCCAGGTAGGGATGAATTCGGTCAATGAAGTTGGCGACCGGCACTGCGAAGTTGCTGTGGGCGGGCGTCCAGACCGTCAAAATCTCCGATCGGCGCTGGCCTTCGGCGTGAACCACGCCGAGCAGCGCGGGCTTTCCGCTTTCGTCGATGTGAAACAGGGCCCCGCCCGAATCGCCGATGCGCGTGGCGCAGTCATGCAGCCAGGCCGACGGCAGGCGCCTGTCCTGGCCGACCACGCGGCAGCTGGGGTCGACGGACACCTGGTCGATGTCCCGATCGCTCGGAAGGCCGGCGAGCATGACCCCGTCCGGCAGGGCGACCACCTCTTCGGCGGACATGGAAACCGGCGGCCACCAGGCAACCTTATCGCCGATGCAGGGGTCGAGCCTAAGCAGCGCCCAGTCCTCATGAACGTGCCGATCCCGGTTGCCCCAGATCACGGCGAAGGCGCGCACCCGCTCGCCGAAGGGCTCGCCGTCGCGCGGCGGACCGAAAGCGAAGCTGCGTGGCTCTCCCGGCGTGCGGCCGCTGCCGAAAGCGATGTGGTGGGCCGTCAGCACGTGACAGGGGGAGACCAGGATGGCGGTGCCCCGCCCTCTCCAACGGCCATCGTCCAGGATCTGCAGGGCGCCAATGGCGGCAAAATCCCCGTCCAGGCTACGCTCCCGCGCTTGCCGGTCGTCCTCGTAGAAGATGTTGGCGAGTTGCTGCCGCGCCTCGGCTTGACCGGCAGCGGCGAGCAGCATCAGGGCGATGCAGCAGGCCAACCACGCGCTCATCAAGCTAAGGCAGCGTCTTGAAGCGCTCGGTCGCCTCGACCAGGGCGCGCCGCACGCCCGGTTCCATGGCCGAATGCCCGGCGTCCGGGACGATGCGGTATTCGGCCTCGGGCCAGGCGCGATGCAGCGCATCGGCGGTGACGATCGGGCAGACCATGTCATAGCGTCCCTGCACGATGACGGCCGGGATGCGCTTGATGCGCGCGACATTGTCGAGCAGCTGATTCTCCGCCAGGAAGCTGCGGTGGCGGAAGTAGTGCGCCTCGATGCGCGCCAGGCCCAAGGCCATCTTGTCCTCGCCGAAGGCGGCAACCGTCTCGGGGCTGGGCAGCAGGGTCGAGCAGGCCCCCTCGTAGGTGCTCCAGGCGCGGGCCGCCGGCATATGGACGTCGGGGTCGGGGTCCAGCAGGCGCCGATAGTAGCCGTCCAGGATGTCGCTGCGCTCTTCCTCGGGAAGGAAGCCGGCGAAGCGCTGCCATGGCTCCGGGAAGATGGTGCGCAGGCCATAGAGGAACCAGTGAATCTCGCTGGCCCCCGACAGGAAGATACCTCTGAGGATGAGGGCGCTGACCCGCTCAGGATGCGCTTGCGCGTAGGCCAGCGCCAAGGTCGAGCCCCAGGAACCGCCGAAGACGTGCCAGCGATCGAGCCCGAGATGGCTGCGCAGCCGCTCCATATCCTCGATCAGGTGCTGGGTGGTGTTGCCGTCGATGTCGCCCAAGGGTGTCGAGCGCCCGGCCCCGCGCTGATCGAAGACGACGATGCGATAGCCCTGCGGGTCGAAGAAGCGCCGGTGCTCCGCGTTGGCGCCGGCGCCCGGGCCGCCGTGCAGAAACACGATCGGCGTGCCATCGCGCTCTCCAGCCTGCTCCCAATAGAGCGTGTGGCGCGAGTCGACGGCGAGTGTGCCGCGTTGATAGGGTTCGATGGCTGGAAAGAGGTCCGCACGAGCCATGGCTCAGCTTTTGCCCCGTAGCGCTCCGGTCATCAAGCGAAAGCGCCGCATAGCCCTATCGCGTCGTGCTTTGGGCATAGGATTGGGGGTGCTGCTGCTATCGCGTGCCGGCATCGGCTTGGCCGACGAGAGCGCCGCTGCTGCCGTGGTGGCCGAGGTGCACTCGGGCCATGCCTTCACTCTGGCCGATGGCCGCGAGGTGCGCCTGGCCCACATCGAGGCTCCCGTGCCACCGCTCCACTTGGCAGCCGGCAGTGCCTGGCTGCCGGCGGAGGAAGCGCGGCAAGCTCTCTCGCGCCTTGTCGCCGGGCAGCGCCTCGCCCTGCAGGGCGAAGGCCGCGACCGCTACGGCCGCCTGCTCCGCCACGCCTACCTGGCCGACGGGCGGCTGCTTCAGGCTGTCTTGCTGCAGGAGGGGCAGGCCCGTTTCGTCTCGCTGCCCGACGAGGCAGACCTGGCCGAGGCCATAGTTCTGGCCGAAGGCCTGGCACGGCGCGACGGGCGCGGGCTTTGGGCGCATCCCGACTACCGCATCCGCCCGGCAGTGCCGGAGCAGGTGGAAGGCGACCGCTTTCAGGTGATGATCGGGCGCATCGTCAGCGCCAATCGGGTGCGCCGCGGTGCTTATCTCAACTTCGGCAACCACTGGAAGAGCGATGTCACCGTGCGCCTGGATGAAAGCGCCAGTGTCCTGTTCGAAGAGAGGGTCGGCACGGTCGAAGATCTGGCCGGCCGCCGCGTGCTGCTGCGCGGCTGGGTTCAGGACAGGGACGGCCCGCTGATCGAAATCACCGACCACCGGCTGATCGCGTTGCTCGACTGACCCTTCGGCAGAAGCTCAGGCGTTCTCGAGGAGCAGATCCCGCGGCGCTTCGGTGCGGCTGGCGATCGCCACACGCATCTTGCCGAGCGCCCGGTGCTCGAGCTGCCGCACGCGCTCCTTGCTGACGCCCAGCTCGCGGCCGAGCTCTTCGAGCGTGGCCCCTTCGTCGCGCAGGCGCCGCTGCTCGATAATCATGCGCTCGCGATGGTCCAGCTCGCCCAAAGCATGGGCGATGCAATCGTGACGCACCGCCACGTCATGCGACTGGCGCGTATTCTCTTCCGGGTCTGGGCGCTCGTCCGGCAGGAAGCTCTGCCACTCGTCTTCCCCATCCTCGCCGACGGCAAGGTTGAGAGAGTGGTCCGAGCCGCTCAGCCTCGCTTCCATCATGCGCACATCGTTGATGTCGACGGCGAGTTCGCTGGCGATGCGCTGGCGGCCTTCCTCGTCGAGCATCTGGCCCGACTGCTCTTCGATGCGGGCACGCAGGCGCCGCAGGTTGAAGAACAGCGACTTCTGCGCGGCGGTCGTACCGGTGCGCACGATCGACCAGTTGCGCAGGACGAAATCCTGGATGGCGGAGCGGATCCACCACGAAGCGTAGGTGGAGAAACGCACTTCGCGGTAGGGATCGAAGCGCTCGGCCGCCTGCATCAGCCCGATCGAGCCCTCTTGGACCAGATCGTTCATCGGCAGGCCGTAGTTGCGAAACTTGGCCGCGATGGCGATGACTAGCCGGAGATAGCTATGGGTCAGGAGGTGCAGAGCTTCGCTGTCGCCCTCTTCCCGCCAGGCGATCGCCAGCTCGCGTTCGCGCTCGCGCGACAACAGCGGCTGACCCATAGAATAGCGAATAAAGCTCCGTTCGGCCCTGACCGCTTCTGCGCTTTCTGTGCGCGCCATCGAACTCTCCCGCCCTGGTCTCGTTTTAACTCTTACGTAACGAGGTGGGGAGTGGATCAAGAATTGCCGTGGATGAGCCGACGTGACCCCGTTCAAGTTCCGGTGAAATCCACGTGAAATCGGTTCCCGTCCGGGTCCTGCAGGCGGATTTGCTCAATGTCTGTCCCGGGAACGAAAAAGCTCTCAAAAGGATAATCCGCCGCCTGCAAACGGCCGACGAAGGCGGTTCGGTCGCCGCCGACGAAAGCGAAGTGCTCGAGCGATGGGGTTTCCGCCTGTGGCGTCTTGGCCACCTCGATCAGATGGACGGCAGCCTTGTCTCCGCAATAGAGCCAGGCACCGTTGAAGTCGAAGGGGGGCCGCGGTCCCTCCGCCAGCCCGATGATGTCGCAGTAGAAACGGACCAGGCGGTCGAGCTCGCCGGTGCGAATGTTCACATGGTCCAGATAGGCGATGGTCACGGCGTCGCTCCTCCTGCGCATTGCAGGACGAACCCTATTAGGCTTCCAGGGTCTCGACAATCTCGCCGCCCGGCAGCAGGCAGGCGCTCAGCAGGCTGCCGCCGCGTCCGCAGCCGCCGTCCAGGGTCAGAGTTACGTCGGTGAAGTGAAATCCCGGGCGCTCCGGGCTGAAGCCGCGCACGACACGATGATAGCCGGCGTAGGGCTCATCGATCCGGTCGAAGGCTGCACTGCCCCACCAGAAGCTGTCCTTCTGCGCCTCGAGCGGCCGCGTCGGGTCGAGGCCGGCGCTGACGAACAGCAGGCCGGCCTCATCATCGAAGACGGCACGGCGCAGCGCGCTCATCAAGTCGTTGTGGCCCGGCCGGCCGCGCATGCGCTCGCGCAGACCGAGGGTCCAGCGGGTCAGGGCAACGGTGCCCACCGAGGCCTGGTGCTGCGCCTCATCCGCCGTGCAGCCGTAGGCGCGCAGGGTGGCCTCGACGCCGTGCTGCAGCATCCAGGCCATGACGCTCTTTGGGTTGGTGGCGAACTGCAGCTGCAGCAGCTTCTGCCACATCTCTTCCTGGCTGCCGCGCAGGAAGAACACGCTCTGCGCCTCACGCGGGTCGACCGCCATGACGGCCAGACGAAACTCCAGCAGGAGATCGATGGTCGCCGCCACGTCGGGGCCGCGCCCCAGCATGTTGCCGAGATAGACGATGCAGTCGCCGGGCTCGAACCGCTCCGCAATCGACTCGTGCATGCGCTCCAGTCGCGCGGCTTCGCCGTGAATGGCGCCGATGGCCCAAACGCGGCGCGCTTCTGTGATCGCCGCGAACCTCTGATCGTTCATTGAACACCCCGAAAGACTCCTCGCCTTCTACTTGGCGGCTTGCGGCAGTGGCAAGCCGCTTTCAGGCGAAGCGGGTGAAGAACGAATTCAGGCAGAGCGGTCCGGAGCTTGCGTTACGCGGCCTTCAGCAGCTTTTCCAGCTTCTGGGCAGCGGTTTCCTCGTCGATCTTTTCCAAGGCCGCCAGCTCACGCGCCAGCCGCTCCAGGGCCGCCTGATACATCTGCCGCTCGCTGTAGGACTGCTCGGGCTGATCGTCGGCGCGATGCAGATCGCGCACCACCTCGGCGATGGAAACCGGGTCGCCCGAGTTGATCTTGGCTTCGTATTCCTGAGCCCGGCGGCTCCACATGGTCTTCTTGGCCCGGCTGCGCCCCTTCAGGGTCGTCAGCGCATCGTCCATCATCTTGCGCGAAGACAGGCGGCGCAGGCCCGAGGAGTGGGCCTTGTCGACGGGAATACGCAGAGTCATGCGGTCCTTGTCGAACTGGATCGCGATCAGCTCGATCGTGATGCCGGAAATCTCCTGCTCGTGGATGTCGGTGACGCGTCCGACACCATGAGCGGGGTAAACAACGTAATCACCGGGCGAAAACTCGCATTTCTTTGCCATGGGTTCGGTCGCACTCCAGCCTTATCGTTCTCGTTCGCCACAAAGCGGCCCACACGCGCATCCTTGCCTCGCCCAACGAGTGAGCAAGCCAACAGCGCCCAAGCACTGTGGAGATAAACCGAGATCGCCCCCAACTTAAGATTCGGCATCACCACTCTTGTTGTCCGCCGCCTTATCGCGTGACGGCAATTTTTGGCGCCCGGCTTTTCCCCGGGCAGCCCCTTATCATACACAATTTGGTCGGGCTTCACAATGTGGACAGAGCGCTTAGGCTTTGTAATCGTTACCGTCTCGGCGCTTTGTCTAGAACGGCTCAGTCGGAATGGTTAAGAGCCGACACCGGGATTGGGGTCGAAGAACTTTTCGAATTTCCCGCTTTGCCCGTTGAACTGGTCGGCGTCGGTCGGCGCCTCGCCCTTGCGGGTGATGTTCGGCCAGGTCTCGCTGTACGTCGTGTTCAGCTCCAGCCAGGCATCCGCGGAGGGGTCGTTGTCCGGCAAAATGGCTTCCGGCGGGCACTCAGGCTCGCAGACGCCGCAATCGATGCATTCGTCCGGGTGAATGACCAGCATGTTGGCGCCCTCGTAGAAGCAATCCACCGGGCAGACCTCGACGCAGTCCATGTACTTGCAGCGGATGCAGGCTTCCGTCACCACATAGGTCATCGCAGAGTTCCCACTCGACTTGTCACGCCAATCCTCACCATCACGACCGGCAGGGGCGCCTAGCACACTCGGACGGGATTCTTCAACAGGCCCCGACCCGCAGCGCCCGGCGGTTGCCCCCAGCGGTTGCCACAGACTCACTAGTTAGGAGGCAGCGGCCCGCTGCTCAACGAGAAGACGATCATGACTGACCCGCGCCGCCATGCCCCCGCCACCCTGCGCAACCGCCAGGCCATTGCCGAACAGCTGAAGACGGCCTTGCCGGCCGAGGGTCGCGTGCTGGAAATCGCCAGCGGAACAGGCGAGCACGCCAGCTTCTTCGCTGCTCTCTTCCCTGGCCTGGAGTGGCAGCCGAGCGAGCCCGACCCGGCGCTGCGGGAGAGCATCGCCGCCTATCGAGACGACAGCGGCCTGACCAACCTGGCGCCGCCGCTGGCGCTCGACGTGACCCGCAGGCCCTGGGCGGTCGAGGCGGCCGACGCCCTCCTCTGCGTCAATCTGCTGCACATCGCGCCCTGGTTCGT
The DNA here is from genome assembly GCA_965247175.1 of Rhodospirillales bacterium. Taxonomy (GTDB): domain Bacteria; phylum Pseudomonadota; class Alphaproteobacteria; order Kiloniellales; family DSM-21159; genus JANQMX01. Next base: position 3,682,451 of record OZ252006.1, on the reverse strand, counting down.
CACCGAGGCGCTGATCGCCGGGGCCGCGGAGGTGCTGCCCTCCGGGGCGCCGCTGCTGCTCTACGGCCCCTTCATGCGCGAAGGCCGCCACACCGCCGATAGCAATGTCGCCTTCGACCGCGGCCTGCGGATGGAAAACCCCGCCTGGGGCGTGCGCGAGATGGAGGCCGTGGAGGACCTGGCCAGGCAGCACGGCCTGACGCTGGCGGCCGTGACGGACATGCCGGCCAACAACTTCTTCCTGCGGTTCGAGAAGCAGTAGGGGCGCAACACCACTGGCCGTCACCCCGGCCAAGGGATTCGCGGGAGCGAATGCCGCGAGCCGGGGTCCAGCCACAGGCTCGGACCGCGCCTACCGCTGGACCCTCGGGTCTCGCCGCTTTGCGGCTCGCCCAAGGGTGACAGTCTGAGAGAAACGGGCATCGAGTGCCGCGAGTCTTCTTGGGCACCTTCGGTGCTGCACTGTTCCGTCCCACTCCCCCACCCGGCCACCCCACTGTCCACAATTCCGTGGGCTCGCAGCGCGAGGGGCCGTAGGCCGGGTGGGGGAGTGGGACGGAACAGAACGGCGCGCCTCAGCACGAAGACACAAGCCTTGAAGGAGCAGGCGCGCCCTAGAAAAATTCCCGCGCTTACTCAGACCCCAGCAGCTTATCCAGCGCGCGGCGGTCCTTCTTGGTCGGGCGGCCCTCGCCGCGCTCCCGCAGGCCCGACGACGCGCTGCGCGGCACCGGCGTCTGCTCGGACAGGGGCTTGAGGTCGGCATAGAGCGTCTGCGCCTCGCTGGCCGGCCCGCGGCGCTCGCCCAGGCGCTCGACACGGACAATGCGGACGAAGCGCCCTTGGGAGAAGCTCACCACGTCGCCCACGCGCAGCTTGTGATTGGCTTTGCTGACCACTTGGCCGGAGATCCGCAGGCGGCCTGACTGGCAAAGCTGGGCGGCAATGCTGCGGCTCTTGCAGAAGCGGGCGAAGAACAGCCAGCGGTCGGCGCGGACCCAGTCTTCTTCGCTCATGCGCCGAACTTGAGATCGCGCAGCACGGCAAAGGGTGAGTCCGACTTGTCCTTGCGGGCTGGGCGGGCCTTGCCGGAGGCCGGCTTGCCGCGCGCTTGCGCCAGGGAAGCGCGCCGTTTGGCGCCGCGTCGCGGCCGGCGGTGAAAAGTAACCGTGCCCTCTTCCTCGACCGCCCAGTAGCCGATCGCCGGCAGGGCGACCAAGGCATCCTCCGGGCCGCCGCGGATGATACGGCAGAGCGCCTGCGAGGCCACGAAGGGGCCGGCCGCGCTCAGCTTGCGCGCGTCCCGCGCCAAGGCCTCCAGGCGGTCGGCGCGGATGGCTAGGCTGCGGTCCGCGCCCTCGACGACGACATAGCCGAGCGCCGCCCAGAAGTCGGCATCCGCTGGCTCGGGCTGCCGCACCAAGGCCCCAAGCTTGAGCGTCTCCGCCAGCGGCTCGCCGTGGTGCCAGAGGCGCCAGAGCAGGGCCTTCATGGCCTGAGCCTCGGGGTTGCCGATCTTGCGCAGATAGAGGCTTTCCATGCCGAAGACGACGCCCAGTCCGCGCAGCCGCGCCCGCGCCGGCTTATCAAGCGCTTTCAAGGCGTTGGCGACGGAGCGGCGGGACAGCAGCCCGAGCGCCTCGGAGAGTTGAAAGGCCAAGCCACGCTCGGGGCTTTCCAGCGCCGCTTCGCGCAAGGCGAAGAGCGGGCCGAGCCGGTCGCGCAGCCGTCGGCGCAGCCAGGCATCGAGACGCAGGCGCACCCGCTCCCGCGCCCGGCCGTCGAGGAACTCGCTGTGCAGCACTTCGATCCGGGGCGCCAGCACGCTGTCGCCGCGCCTGAGCCGCGCGATGACCTCGCCGCGCCACGAAAGCTTGCCGCCCTCAAACAGGGCGAAGGCGTCGTCCTCGTCCTGCTCCAGGCTGCGCAGCCGGCCGGGGATGGCCTCCCAGAGGGCACGGCGCCCCGCGGCCAGCACGGGCCGGCGGTCCTGCTGCCCCACGGTCGGGTCGAGATGGAAGGTGAAGCCGCGCAACACGCCGACATGCTGCCCCTCCACCACCACGTCGCCACCGGTCTGCACCGCGCCGAGCAGGCGGCCGCCGTCGCGCAGCCGGCGCACCAGGGTCGCCGTCCGCTTGTCGACGAAACGCTGAGTCAGGCGCGCGTGCAGGGCATCGCTTAGCTTATCCTCCAGCGCCCGCGCCCGCTCCTGCCAATGCTCGCTGTCATCGAACCAGGCGCCGCGATGGGTGATGAAGGTCCAGGTGCGGCCATGGGCGATGCGGGTGACCAGCGCATCGATGTCGCCCTCGGTCTTGTCGAGGTTGGCGATCTGGCGGGAGACCCAGTCTTCCGGCAGGTGGCCCTCGCCTTCCGTGAGGTGGCTGAACAGCGTCTTGAGCAAGCGCACATGCTGCTCGCTCAAGGTCTTGCGAAAGTCCGGTACCTGGCAGACCTCCCAGAGGAGGCGCACACGGTCCCGCTCCTGCGCGCGCTCGCCGACCTGCTCGTCGCGGGCCAGGGCTGCCAGAGCGGCCTGGTCCTCGGGCGGCCGCACGCGGATGAGCTCCGGCCGCTCAGGGCGCCGCTCCAGGCTGCGCAGCAGCGCCTTCGGCGAGCGGAAATCCAGCGCCCGGTTGCGCCACTGCAGCGCCGTCAGGGGCTCGAAGCTGTGCTCCTCGATGGCCTGCACCAGCTCTTCGTCCAGGCCCGGCGCGCTGCCGGTGGTGCCGAAGCTGCCGTCGTTCATGTAGCGGCCGGCGCGGCCGGCGATCTGCGCCAGCTCCGTCGGCTGCAGGCGCCGCGGGCTGATGCCGTCGAACTTGACCAGCTTGGCGAAGGCGACGTGATCGACGCCGAGGTTGAGGCCCATGCCGATCGCATCGGTCGCCACCATGTAGTCGACGTCGCCGTTCTCGAAGAGCTCGACCTGGGCGTTGCGGGTGCGCGGGCTGAGGGCCCCGAGCACCACGGCGGCGCCGCCCCTCTGCCGGCGCAGCAGCTCCGCCATCTCGTAGACCTCGGTGGCCGAGAAGGTCACCACCGCGCTGCGCGGCGGCAGGCGGGAGAGCTTGCGATGCCCGGCGTAACTCAGCTGCGAGAGCCGCGGCCGCGAGGTCACCTCGGCGTCCGGCACCAGGCGGCGCAGCAACGGGCGAATGATGTCGGAGCCCAGGAACATGGTCTCTTCCTGGCCCCGGGCATGCAGCAGGCGGTCGGTGAAGACGTGCCCGCGCTCCAGATCGGCGGCGAGCTGCACCTCGTCGATGGCCAGGAAATCCACCGCCCGCTCCAGCGGCATGGCCTCGATGGTGCAGAGGAAGTAGCGGGCGCGGGGCGGAACGATCTTCTCTTCGCCGGTGATCAGCGCCACCTGGCTGGCGCCCTTGGCGCGCACCACCCGGTCGTAGTTCTCCCGCGCCAGGAGGCGCAGGGGGAAGCCGATCATGCCGCTTTGCCGGGCCAGCATGCGTTCGATCGCAAGATGGGTCTTGCCCGTATTGGTGGGGCCTAAGACGGCGAGAATGCGAGAACGCCCAGCCATGACAACATCCCCAAATTCGGGCCTGGCTCTTTCAAATACAAGGCTTTGCCGCGTCGCGGAAGCGGCTTACGCGATTTAGGCCGCCGAGAGAGGGAATCGAGACAGCGAAGCGATTGCCAGTCGCGACGGTCGTGGACCGGTAGCAATGCGCTGTTCGACAACCCAGATATCAGAACGCAGAGCCGGACAGCTTGTCGCAGCAGGCAGGCTTCGCCCGGCGCACCAGGCTCCGAAAGACCGACTTGTGTGGACAGGCGCTAAATCACATATGCGCTGGAAATTGGTTTCATTAACAGTCAACAGCAGGACTTACGGCGGATTGCCATGACGACCGAAGAGAAGCTCGAATTCCAGGCGGAGGTCAGCCGCCTCCTCGACATCGTCGCCAACGCGCTCTACTCGAACAAAGAGATCTTCCTGCGGGAATTGATCTCCAACGCCTCCGACGCGTGCGACCGCCTGCGCTACGCAGCCATCACCAACCCCGAGCTGACGGCCGGCGATCCCACCTTCCGCATCACCCTGGAGAGCGACCCGGAGAGCCGGCGCCTCACCATCGCCGACAACGGCATCGGCATGAGCCGCGAGGAGCTGGTCGCGAACCTCGGCACCATCGCCCGCTCCGGCTCCGCCGCCTTCCTCAACGAGCTGGGCGACCAGGCCAAGGAGGTCGACCTGATCGGCCAGTTCGGCGTCGGCTTCTATTCGGCCTTTATGGTCGCCGATCAGGTGACGGTCGAGACCCGCAAGGCCGGCGAGACGCAGGGCTGGCGCTGGGAGTCCGACGGCAAGGGCAGCTACACCGTCGCCGAGAGCGACGATGCGCCGGCCCGCGGCACCCGCATCACCCTGCACCTCAAGGAAGACGCCAAGAGCTATCTCGAGCCGACCGAGCTCGCGCGCATCGTCAAGACCTACTCCGACCACATCGGCATCCCCATCACCCTGGTGAAGGAAGAAGGCCCGGGCGAGACGCTGAACAGCGCCGGCGCGCTCTGGACCCGGCCGAAGTCCGAGATCAGCGAGGAGCAGTACCGCGAGTTCTACCACCACGTCGCCCACGCCTTTGACGAGCCTTGGGACAGGCTGCATTTCAAGGCCGAGGGCGCGATGGAATACACCGGCCTGCTCTTCATCCCCTCGGCGAAACCCATGAACCTCTTCGACCCGGAGCGTCGCAACGAGGTCAAGCTCTACGTGAAACGGGTTTTCATCACCGACGACTGCCGGGCCATCCTGCCGCCCTATCTGCGCTTCCTGCGCGGCATCGTCGACAGCGAGGACCTGCCGCTCAACATCAGCCGCGAGCTGCTGCAGGACAATCCGCTGCTCGGCCGCATGCGCCGCGCCATCACCAAGCGCGTGCTCGCCGAGCTGGAGAAGAAGGCCGAGAAGGAGCCCGAAAGCTACGTCCAGTTCTGGGAGACTTTCGGCCCGGTTTTGAAGGAGGGTCTCTACGAGGACCTGGACCAGCGCGACCGCCTGGTGAAGCTGACCCGCTTCCGCAGCACGGAAGGCGACGGCTGGGTCAGCCTGGACGACTACATCGCCCGCATGAAGCCGGGGCAGACCGCCATCTACACCTTGAGCGGCGATGAGCTGGACGCCCTCAAGCGCAGCCCGCAGCTCGAGGGCTTCCGCGCCAAGGGCGTCGAGGTGCTCCTGCTGACCGACCCGGTGGACGAGTTCTGGATGCCCTCCATGGGCGACTACGAGGGCAAGCCCTTCAAGTCCGTCACCCGCGGCGGCGCCGACCTCGACAACATCGAGGGCGAGAGCGAGACGGCGGACAAGGAGGAGCCCAACGAGGAGCAGAGCAGCGGCCTCGACACCCTGGTCGCCTTCATCAAGCTGACCCTGAAGGACAGCGTGAAGGACGTCCGCATCTCCAACCGCCTGCGCGAAAGCCCGGTCTGCCTGGTGGCCGACGACGGCGACATGGACCTGCACCTCTCACGCCTTCTGAAACAGCATCACCGCCTGGACGCGGAGGCGCCGCGCGTGTTGGAGATCAATCCCAAGCACCCGCTGATCCTGTCGCTGGCCAAGATGGCTGCGGCCGGCAACGGCAATGCCGGAACCATCGAGGAAGCATCGCACTTGCTGCTCGATCAGGCGCGCATCATGGAAGGCGAGACCCCGCTCGATCAGGCCGCCTTCGCCCGCCGCCTGTCGGGCTTCCTGGCGCAGGCGCTGGCCTAACGGCTTGTTCTTGCCTTAGGCGCCCTCCGGCGCTGCACTGTTCCGTCCCCGCTCCATTGCCGTTTCTTCGCTATCGAAACGTGAGGCACTCCGCATGTCGCTTCCCTGCAAGTTCGAACGCAGCCTTTTGGACTTCGAAGAGTACTTGCTGGTTCGCAAGACGCATCACCCCTTCATTTATCAGCTCGACAATGAGGAGCTGCACGAGACGCGGGACCGTCTGCGCAAGCTGCGCGACCGGGAGCGGACCCTGGCCCGGCAGAAGCGCAGAGAGCTGCGTGGCAAGGTGGCTCAGCGCGGAGGGAGCTTTCCCGGAACCGCCGAGCAACCGCTTCAGCGCAAGCAGGCCTTCGCCGGCGCCCTGAAACGGGTCAACAAGGAAATCAAGCGGGTCAGGAAGCTCGAGGCGAAGGCAGCCACGATGGAAGGGGCGCGCAAGGCCTTGGCCATGCACCGCGCCGCGCAGTTCAAGCACCATCCCACCGACGAGCCGAAGGAAGGGGACGGCTTCCAACCCTTGCCCAGCCGACGCCGGCGCCATGTGGTTCCGCCCTGGCGCATCGGCAGCATCTCGCAGCACACCAAGACCCGCCAGGCGATCAGGGATGCGCGCAACAAGTGATCGCGGCTGGAGGGCTTCCTGGCGCAGGCGTTGGCCTGATTTCTTCTTGGGCGCTTTGCGACGTCGTGCGGCGACAGCCTTGCCGCATCACAACTCGTCACCCCGGCCTTGAGCCACTGCTGTCCGGTTGAGTGCAGAAGCGCCTTCTCTTGTCCGCTCCGCGGACACCCCCCACCCTAACCCTCCCCCTCGTTGGGGGGAGGGAATTGTGATGACGCCGCACTCCCTTACACCTCCCCCCTTTGAGGGGGAGGTCGGCGCGCAGCGCCGGGAGGGGGGGCTGGCGCGAAGCGCCCAGGAAAAACCCACCCCGCTTGACTCAGCCGCCGCCGGCGCCAATCCTTCGAGCTGTTCCTAGGGGGGCCTCGCAAGAGGCTGAGAGTCGGTTGGGACAGACACCCGCCGTGACCCTTCGAACCTGATCCGGGTAATGCCGGCGCAGGGAACGGGACCTTTCTTCCTTATCCTTCGTCACACCCCGGATCTCCCTTGTGTCACAGCGGAGGTCCAGACCCATGCCCACTCTCTCCAAAGCCCTTGCCGCTCTCATCCTGACGGCCGTCCTGGCCCTGCCGGGCGTCGCCAAGGCGGAGAAGCTCACCGTCCTGCTCGACTGGTTCGTCAATCCCGACCACGCCACGCTGATCATCGCCGAGAAGAAGGGCTTCTTCGCCGAAGCCGGTCTCGAGGTCGAGATGATCGAGCCGGGCAACCCCAACGACCCGCCGCGTCTGGTGGCCGCCGGCCGCGCCGATCTCGCCGTCTCCTACCAGCCGCAGCTCCACATCCAGGTCGATCAGGGCCTGCCGCTGACCCGGGTGGCCACCCTGGTCGCCACGCCGCTGACCACCCTCCTCGCCTTGCAGGACGGCCCGGTCGAGACCGTCGCCGACCTCAAGGGCCGCAAGGTCGGCTATTCCGTCGGCGGCTTCGAGGACGCGGTGCTCGGCGCCATGCTGGAGAACGCCGGGATCACGCTCGACGACGTGGAGCTGATCAACGTCAACTTCTCGCTCAGCCCGGCGCTCTTGAGCGGCCAAGTCGACGCCGTGATCGGCGCCTACCGCAACTTCGAGCTCAACCAGCTCGAGATCGAGGGCTATCAGGGCCGCGCCTTCTATCCCGAGGAGCACGGTGTGCCGGCCTATGACGAGCTGATCGTCGTGGCCCGCAACGACAGGCTGGAGGACCCACGCATCGCCGCCTTCATCGGCGCCATCGAGCGGGGCGTGACCTACGTGATCAACCACCCGGAGGAAAGCTGGGAGATCTTCAAGGCCTACAAGTCCGGCCTGGACGACGAACTCAACCGTCGCGCCTGGTGGGATACCCTGCCGCGCTTCGCCCTGCGGCCCGCAGCACTCGACACGGGCCGCTACGAGCGCTTCGCCGCCTTCCTGCAGCGCCGCGGCCTGGTCGAGCCCCAGCCGCCGCTGGCCACCTACGCGGTGGAGCTGGCGCAGTAGCGCTCTCGCGGCCTTTCTTACTCGAATGTCACCCTTGGGCGTGCCGCGAAGCGGTGCGACCCGAGGGTCCAGCGGTAGGCACGCTCCGAGCTTGTGGCTGGACCCCGGCTGCCAAGGCTCACGCTCCGGGACTGCAAGCAGTCCCGGGCTCGCCTAAGGGCCGGGGTGACAGTTCGTGGTGCTGCAACGCCGGCGGGGTCACTGAAGACGAATGCATACCCACCAACTGTCATGGTCGGACTTGATCCGACCATCCATTCCTCGGCCTGCGCCAAGCCTTTCCATGGACCCTCGTGTCAAGCACGAGGGTGACAAATTGAGGAGCGCCGCCGCACAGCGCCGAAGGCGCCTAACTAGGCCTCCGCACCATTGGCCGCAAACCGCCGCCAGTCGCCGGCGATCTCTTCGACCGCGGTCTTGAAGATGCGCTCGCCGGCCTCGACGCTGGCGTGGGTCGGGTCGGAGCCGATGCGCCCGTCGGGGAAGCGGCGGCGGTAGTCACTGCTGTCGTAGATCGGGCCGACCGGCGCCTTGCCCGGCGTCATCTCCGCCTCTTTCACATGGTCCGGATAGGCGTAGTAGGTCAGCGAGATTTCGGAGCAGGTGGCGTGGGAGCCTTCCTTGTCGCCGAACAGCTCGGCCGAAAGGCGCTTGATGCCGCCGCCGTCCCACCAGTTGCGCAGCGTGCAGACCAAGGGCGGGCGGTTGCTGTCCGCCTTCCCCAGGCTGCTCTCGGCGTAGATCTCGCTGAAGGCGGCGCTCAGGGTGGCGATGTTGCCGCCGTGTCCGTTCAGGAAGAAGAAGCGGTCGAAGCCATGCTGGGCGAGCGAGTTCACCACGTCCTGCACCACGGCGATCAGGGTGGTGGGCCTGAGCGTGATGGAGCCGGAGAAGCCGAGATGATGCTGGGCCATGCCGATGGAGAGCGTCGGCGCGACCAGCGCCCCGGTCTCCTCGCCGACCGCTTTGGCCAACACCTCGGGGCAGAGCGCATCGGTACCGATGAAGCCATTCGGCCCGTGCTGCTCGGTCGAGCCGATGGGAATCATGATGGCGGTCGAGCTTTTGAGATAGCCTTCGACCTCCTGCCAGGTTGCCAGTTGTAGCTGCACCGCTCCGCGCTCCCTTTTCGCCGTGGTGCCTGGAACGCTAGTGGATTTGCAGGACCTGGCAAGCGGCCCTGCGGCGATGGCCGCCATGCAGGTCGCGTTCGCTAGCGGTTTCCGTTCGCCAAGCGGACGGAGTCCGGATGGGCGCGCAGCCGCGCCATGGCCCAGACGCCGAGGAAGGGACCGATGGCCAGCGGCAGGAAGGCATAGCGCCAACCGAGCCACTCCACGGCATAGGGCATGAGGTGGATGGTGATCAGGGTGAGCAGGAAGCCGAGGCTGGTCTGCACCGTCAGCATGGTGCCGACCAGATTGCGCTCCGACAGCTCCGCCACCGACGAGGAGAACTGCGCCGAGTCGGCGGCGATGGAGACACCCCAGACGATGCAGATCGCGATCAGGAGCCAAGGGGCCGCGCCGAAGACGAAGCCGATAGCCACCGCACAGCTCCCGCTCACCGCCATGGCCAGCATGGTCAGGGTGGTGCGGCCCAGGCGGTCGGCCAGGAAGCCGGCGGCGAGACAGCCGAAGGCGCCAACGGCGATGGTGACGAAGGTAACCAGCTTGGCCCAGAGGGCGGCCGCCTCCGGGCTCATGCTCAGCGCGAAGCTGGCCGAGAGGAAGCCGCCTATCCAGGCCCACATGGCATAGAGCTCCCACATGTGGCCGAGGTAGCCGAGGTTGACGAGGCGCAGCGGCCGGTTGCGCCAGGCCACCAGGGCGTACTTGGCCTGGAAGCCGGCGGCGCGTTCCTGCCGCGGGCCGAGGCCGACCAGGTTGATCATCAGCCCGCCGAAGAGCGCGGCGGCCGAGGCGGCGGCGATGGTGAACTGCCAGTCCACCCCGCCGAGCGCGTTGAAGAGATGCGGCGAGGCCGAGCCCAGCACGATGGCGCCGACCAGGAAGCCGACCAGGAGCCCCATGTCGTCGACCGCCCAGGAGGCGGCGATCTTCATGCCGACGGGGTAGATGCCGGCCATGCAGATCCCGGTGGCGAAACGCAGCAGGACGATGCCCGTCTGTCCGGAGGCCGTGCCGGGATCGACAAAGAGGATGCCGGCATTGGCCAGGCTGGCGACCAGAGCCGAGAGCATGATGAAGCGCCGCGGGTCGAGCCGGTCGGCCAGGCCGAGAAAGGCGCTGGCCAGCGAACCGACCACGAAGCCGACGGCCACGGCCGAGGTGAAGAGCGACTGGGTGAAGGCACTGAGCCGCCCCTCGGTCTCGAGCGCGGGGATCACCGCCGTCGCCGAGAACCACAACGCCATGGCGGCGATCTGGCAAAGCGCGAGCAGCGACAGCGCGCGCCACTTGCCTTGCATGCGCGCCGGGGCCGGTCCGAGTTGGGTGGATGTCGCCATGGTTTCCGAACACAAACGGGCAAGCACCGTCGCCTTGGTCCAGCGACGCGCGGCTTGCCGCTCTTTTCCCGCTACGCATTCCCAGTTATCACTTGCGCCGCCGCGGCACGAGACAATAGTCCGCACAACAGGTCCGCGGGCGAGGCGGCAAGAGGGAAGAAGACCATGGCCTATTGGCTGATCAAGAGCGAGCCCAACACCTGGTCCTGGGAGGACCACGTCAAGGCCGGCACCGCCGAGTGGGACGGCGTGCGCAACTACCAGGCCTCCAACAACATGAAGGCCATGAAGGCCGGCGATCAGGCCTTCTTCTATCACTCGGTGAAGGAGAAGCAGATCGTCGGCATCGTCGAGGTGGCGAAGGAGTACTACCCCGACGGCACCGACCCCAGCGGGCGCTTCGGCATGGTCGACTTCAAGGCGCTGCGGCCGTTCGAGCAGCCGGTCAGCCTGGCCGAGATCAAGGCCGAGCCCAAGCTGGAGGACATCGCCTTGATCAAGCAGTCGCGTCTCTCGGTGATGCCGATCACCGCCGCGCAGTGGAAGACCATCTGCAAGATGGGCAAGACGAAGGCCTGAGGGGGGCTTAGTCCGGAGATGAGCGGCCGCCGCCTCTGCCGCATCGCGGAGATCGACGAGGACGGCGGCAAGGGCTTCGTCTTCGGCGAAGGCACGGGCCGGCGGGAGATCTTCCTCGTGCGGGTGGGCGACAGAGTCTACGGCTACGAGAACGCCTGCCCCCATCTTGGCTCGCCGCTCGAATTCAATCCCGACCGCTTCCTCAATGCCAAGGGCACCCACATCATCTGCGCCACCCACGGCGCGCTCTTCGAGATCGACAGCGGCCATTGCATCTCCGGCCCCTGCGCCGGCGATAGCCTGACGCCCATCGCGCTGAAGCTGGAGGCTGACGGCTGGGTGTCCTGGCACGATGCGCCAGCCGACAACCTCTGAACGTCAACACGGCTAAGGGCTTCCTGGCGGGCAGCGCCGCAAACTGTCACCCCGGCCCTTAGGCGAGCCCGGGACCGCATGCGGTCCCGGAGCGCGAGCCTTGGCAGCCGGGGTCCAGCCATAAGCTCGGACCGTGCCTACTGCTGGATCCTCGCGTCTCGACACTGCGTGTCTTGCGCAAGGATGACGTTTGGGGTGAAACCGCAGCCACCCACAGCACCATGGCGCGAAAAGAACAATTTGCTTCCTAGGCCCGGCATGCGAGAACATCGGCGGTGAAACGCCGCGCAGGTCGCAACGGCCCTAAAGGCATGCGCGAGATACGTCGCGGCGAAAGAGAGCGAGGCAACAGGGAGCACGCGAGGCGATGTTCGACGTACACAACTTTCCGGTTTCGGAAGAGGTCGCGAAGACGGCCCTGATCGACAAGGCCAAGTACCAGGCCATGTACAGGCAATCGGTCGAGGACAACGAAGGCTTCTGGAACGAGCACGGCAAGCGCGTCGACTGGATCAAGCCCTACACCCAGGTCAAGGACGTCAACTTCCAGGTGCCCGACGTCAGCATCAAGTGGTTCCAAGACGGCACCCTGAACGTCGCCGCCAACTGTATCGACCGCCACCTGGCGAGCCGGGGCGACCAGACCGCGATCATCTGGGAAGGCGACGACCCGGGCGAAGACAAGCACATCACCTACAAGCAGCTGCACGAAGAGGTCTGCCGCCTTTCCAACGCCATGAAGGCGCGCGGCGTCAAGAAGGGCGACCGGGTCTGCATCTACATGCCGATGATCCCCGAGGCGGCCTATGCCATGCTGGCCTGCGCCCGCATCGGCGCCATCCACTCGGTGGTCTTCGGCGGCTTCTCGCCCGACAGCCTGGCCAACCGCATCCAGGACTCCGAGTGCTGCATGGTGATCACCGCGGACGAAGGCCTGCGCGGCGGCCGCAAGGTGCCGCTCAAGGCCAACACCGATAAGGCGCTGGAGACCTGCCCTTCGGTGACGACCTCCATCGTGGTCAAGCGCACCGGCGGCGACGTCGGATGGCAGGACGGACGCGACATCTGGTACCACGAGGCGACCCAAGCGGCCGACCCGGACTGCCCGCCCGAGGAGATGAACGCGGAAGACCCGCTCTTCATCCTCTACACCTCCGGCTCGACCGGCCGGCCCAAGGGCGTGCTGCACAGCAGCGGCGGCTATCTCGTCTATGCCTCCATGACCCACCAGTACGTCTTCGACTACCACGAGGGCGAGATCTACTGGTGCACGGCGGACGTGGGCTGGGTCACCGGGCACAGCTACATCGTCTATGGCCCGCTGGCCAACGGCGCCACCACCCTGATGTTCGAGGGCGTGCCGAACTACCCCAGCGTCTCCCGCTTCTGGGAGGTCTGCGACAAGCACAAGGTCAACATCTTCTATACCGCGCCGACGGCCATCCGCGCCCTGATGCGCGACGGCGACGAGCCGGTGAAGAAGACCTCCCGCGCCTCCCTGCGGCTGCTCGGAACGGTCGGAGAGCCGATCAACCCGGAAGCCTGGATGTGGTACCACGAGGTGGTCGGCGACAGCCGCTGCCCCATCATGGACACCTGGTGGCAGACGGAGACCGGCGGCATTCTCATCACACCGCTGGCCGGCGCCATCGACCTCAAGCCCGGCTCGGCCACCCTGCCCTTCTTCGGCGTCCAGCCGCAGGTCGTCGACAACGAGGGCGTGCCGCTGGAGGGCGCCTGCGAGGGCAACCTCTGCATCGTCGACTCTTGGCCTGGGCAGATGCGCACGGTCTACGGCGACCATGAGCGCTTCATGCAGACCTACTTCTCGACCTACCAGGGCAAGTACTTCACCGGCGACGGCTGCCGCCGGGACGAGGACGGCTACTACTGGATCACCGGGCGGGTCGACGACGTGATCAACGTCTCCGGCCACCGCATGGGCACCGCCGAGGTGGAGTCGGCCCTGGTGGCGCACGAGAAGGTGGCCGAGGCCGCCGTGGTCGGCGCGCCCCACGACATCAAGGGCCAGGGTATCTACGCCTATGTCACCCTCAACGCCGGCGAAGAGCCGCACGACGATCTGAAGGGCGAGTTGGTGAAGTGGGTGCGCGGCCAGATCGGACCGATCGCCACGCCGGACTGGCTGCAGTGGGCGCCGGGCCTGCCCAAGACCCGTTCGGGCAAGATCATGCGCCGAATCCTGCGCAAGATCGCCGAGAACGAGTACGGCAACCTGGGCGATACCTCGACGCTGGCTGACCCCGGCGTGGTCGACGACCTGATCGAGAACCGCCAGAACCGCTCGTGAGGGCTCTGGGCGCTTTACAGCAGGAGAACGCGCCACGGTGACCGTTAAACTGCCTGAGGCCTGGCGGCAGACGCCCGCCGGCAAGCCTCGAGCCCGCGGTCTCGGCATTCCCTTCGCGGGCCTGCCGGGTTCCGGCAATGCCATCACCGACGTGCCCGGTGTCGCGGTCGGCTACACCACGCTGATCCGCGGCGAGGGGCCGCTTGTCATCGGCCAAGGACCGGTCCGCACCGGGGTGACGACCATCCTGCCGCGCGGGCGGGAGGGGCTTGCGACACCGGTCTACGCCGGCGTGCACAGTCTGAACGGCAATGGCGAGATGACCGGCTTCGTCTGGATCGAAGAGGCCGGGGTCTGCGGCGGGCCGATCACCATCACCAACACCCACTCCTGCGGCATCACCCGCGACGCCAGCATTCGCTGGATGGCCGAGCGCATCCCCGACGCGATCGACGACTTCTCGCTCCCCGTCGCCGCCGAGACCTATGACGGCTACCTCAACGACATCAACGGCTTCCATGTGACGGCCGAGCATGTCTTCGCCGCCATCGACGAGGCCGCCGAAGGCGCCATCGAGGAAGGCAGCGTCGGCGGCGGCACCGGCATGATCGCCTACGAGTTCAAGGGCGGCTCGGGCAGCGCCTCGCGGGAGGTCGCCTTCGAGGATGCGCGCTATACCCTCGGCGTCTTCGTGCAGGCGAACTTCGGGCAGCGGCCCGACCTGACCATCGCCAGCGTGCCGGTCGGCCAGCACCTGACCGAAGGCCGGGTGAAGCAGGACATAACCAGCTCACCCGGAACCGACGGCTCGATCATCGCCGTGGTCGCGACCGATGCGCCACTGATGCCGCATCAGCTCCGGCGGCTCGCCCAGCGGGTCGGGCTCGGCATCGCCCGCGGCGGCGCGATCGCCTACCACGGCTCGGGCGACATCTTCCTGGCCTTCTCGACCGCCAACCAAGCGGCCATGCAGGCGACAGCGGCCGCAGCGCAGAGCTTCGCCTTCATTCCAGACCCCGCCCTCGACCCGCTGTTCCTCGCGGTGGTGCGGGCCAGCGAGGAAGCGGTGGTCAACGCCATGGTGGCGAACGAGACCATGACCGGGCTCGACGGCCGCCAAGTGCTCGCCCTGCCCCACGGCCCTTTGTTGGACCTGCTGAAGCGGTACGGGCGGCTTAGCTAAGAACAGAAGGGCTCTCTCAAATCGTCATCCCGGCCAAGGGCGAAGCCCGCGAGCCGGGATCCATGTATCAGCCTGCGCCCTTCGTTCGGTAGTCCGCGCCCAGCCTCACCATGGACCCCGGCTCAAGGCCGGGGTGACGTGAGGAGGTGCGGCGACGCCTGCCGTTTCTCTCTGGTTGTCACCCTTGGGCGAGCCGCGGAGCGGCGAGTTCCGAGGGTCCACTGGCGGGTTCCGTGCGGGCGGATGAGTGGATGCTCGGGACTGCGCCGCTTAGGTCTACGACCCTGCGCAGCTTGCCCAAGCATGACAGCAGGAGCGTTAACCCATCCGCGCCTGTCGCGGCGGTGCGGCTTCGGCGGCCTGCAGGTCGAGGACCATCTCGACGACGCCTTCGTCCTGGGCGGAGGTCTGCTGGAAGCCGAGGCGCTTGGCGAGACGCAGCATGGCCGCGTTGTCGCGCAGGATCTGCCCGACCATGTACTTGGTGCCGCGCGCCCGGCAATAGCCGATCATCTTCGCCAGCAGCGCGCGGCCCATGCCATGTCCCTTCATGTCTGAGCGGACGACGATGGCGAACTCGCAACGTTCGTTGTCCGGGTCGGTGATGGTGCGCACGACCCCGAGGGTCTCGCGCTCGCCGTTCGGCAGGGCCGCGCTGGCGATGAAGGCCATCTCACGGTCGAAGTCGATCTGCGTCAGCCGCGCCATCTGCGAGTGCGGCAGCTGCCCCACCTGACCGAAGAAGCGGAAGCGCACGTCCTCCGGCGTCAGCTGTGAGAGAAAGGCGTAGTGGTCCGGCTCGTCCTCCGGGCGGATGGGGCGGAACAGCACGTCGCGCCCCGTGCGCAAGGCGAAGTGCTCCTCCAGCTCCTCCGGATAGGGGCGGATGGCCAGACGCCGAACGCCATTGCCGTTGACGGCGCCGACCCGGATGCGGGCGTCGAGCGCCAGGACGCCCTTCTCGTCCGCCAGCAGCGGGTTGATATCGACCTCCATAATCTCGGGGATGTCGATGATCAGCTGAGAGAGCTGCAGCAGGGTGAGGCAGAGCTGGTCCATGTCGACCGCCGCGCGGTGGCGGTAGCCCTGCAGCAGCTTGGCGATGCGCGTGCGCATGATGAGGTCGCGCGCCAGCTTCATGTTGAGCGGCGGCAGCGCCACGGCGCGGTCTGCGATCACCTCCACCGCCGTGCCGCCGTGGCCGAAGAGGATGACCGGGCCGAAGACCGGGTCCTGAGTCACCCCCATGAAGACCTCGTGGGCGCCGGGCCGGTCGGCCATGTGCTGTACGGTGAAGCCCTGGAGGTGCGCCTCGGGCGCGCGTTTGCTCACCGTGTCCAGCATGTGCGTCGCCGCCGCCAGCACCGTCTGCCGCGAGTCGAGGAAGAGATCGACGCCGCCAACGTCGGATTTATGGGAGATGTCGTCGGAGAGGATCTTGAGGGCGACGGGAAAGCCCATCTGCGCCGCCTTCTCCGCCGCCTCCTCCGGTGAGCGCACGATGTGGGTCTCGACCGTGGGGATCCCATAGGCCGACAGGATGGCCTTGGCCTCGGCCTCGCTCATCATGTCGCTGCCGTCGTTGGTAAGGCGGTTCTCGGTGACCAAGCGCGCGGTGTCCTTGGCGCGCACGAACTCGCTGGGCGCCGAGCGCGGCGTCTCCATCAGGAGCTCTTGGCTGCGGCGATAGTTGACCATGTGGACGAAGGCCTGCACCGCTTGGGCCGGCGTGCCGTAGGTTGGCAGACCGGCTTCGCGAAAGCGGCGCTGCGCCGGCATGATGGCCTGGCCGCCGACCCAGCAGGTCAGCAGGTTGCGCTTGGCGTCCTCGGCGACGTCGATCACCGCTTCGGCCGCCTCGACGCTGTCAGCGGTTGCCGTCGGCGCGTGCATGACCAGGACGGCGTCGCAGTCCTTCGCCTCCAGCATCACCCGGCAGGCATCGGCATAGCGCGCACCGGGTGCGTCGCCGATGATGTCGACCGGGTTGGCCCGCGACCAGGTGGCCGGCAGCACGCCGTGAAGCTGCTCGATGGTCTCGTCCGAAAGGCTGGCCGGAACGCCGCCCTGCTGGATCAACTCGTCCATCGCCATGACGCCGATGCCGCCGCCGTTTGTGATGATGCCCAGGCGCTCGCCGTGCTGCGGCCGGGCACGCGCCAAGGTCTCGACCGCGGTGAAGATTTCCTCGAAGTCGTAGACCCGCAGCAGGCCGGCGCGCTGAAAGGCCGCGTCATAGACCTGGTCGCTGCCGGCCAATGCGCCGGTGTGGGTCGCCGCGGCTTTGGCGCTCTCGGCCACCGTGCCGGACTTGATCACCAGCACGGGCTTGTTGCGCGCGGCGGCACGGCAGGCGGACATGAACTTCCGCCCGTCGGTCACCGCCTCGATATAGAGCAGTATGGCCTTGGTCTTGGGGTCGTTGGCCAGGTAGTCGACCACGTCACCGAAGTCCACGTCGGCCATGTTGCCGAGCGAGATGAAGTGGGAGAAGCCGACGTCGTGCAGCCGCGCCCAGTCGAGCACCGCGGTGCAGAGCGCGCCGGACTGGGAGACGAAGGCGATCCCGCCTTCATGGGCCGGCAGGTGGGCGAAGCTGGCGTTGAGATGGATACCCGGCACCAGGGCGCCGAGGCAGTTCGGCCCCAAGAGGCGCAACAGATAGGGCTGCGAGGCCTTCAGCATCGCCTCGGAGATCGAGAGACCCTCGGGCGTCTTGGCCGTCTCGAGGCCGGCGGTCAGCACGATGGCGCCGCGGGTGCCGCGAGCGCCCAGCTGATCGATCAAGCCTGGGATGGGCTCGGGCGGCGTGCAGATGACCGCCATGTCCGGCACCTTCGGCAGGCTGGCTACGTCCGGATAGGCCAGGACGCCGGCCACCGCCTCGGCCGTGGGATTGACCGGCAGCACCGGTCCCTCGAAGCCGCCAGCCAGGATGTTGTGCATGACGATGTTGCCGACAGCGCCCGGCCTGTTGCTGGCACCGATGACGGCGACGCACTCCGGCTTGAAGAGTTTTTCGAGGTTGCGGACGGACATGGCGCAGCGGCTCTCCTTTGGCGCGGTCCTCTTAAGATAGGGGAGCCTTCGACCTTTGTGCAATGCAGCAAATGGCCTGCGCCGGCCAGAGCGATAGCCGTATCGCCTAAAAACTCTCTTTATTTACAAAAGGATGACACCACAGGAGATTATGTTGCCTGTGCGAAGGACCGCCCGGCGACGAGTTCCTGGTCATCGAAGATGGAGTCCGTCTCGGGACGCCGCGGCAGCGGCAGGCGTACGGGCAAGGCCTCCATACGCGGCGCCAAGGTCGACGCGCCGGCGATCATACGGGCATCGAAGGCTTCCAGGGACTCCTCCGGCACCAAGGGCCAGGCATCCGCCGCGGCATAGGAGAACAGCAGCAGGCGACGCTCGCGCGCGGCAAGATTCTCGGTCGAGGCGTGCAGCGTACGCACGTGATGGAAGGTGACCGCGCCGGCTGGCCCGGTCAACGCCACCGCACGCTCCCTGTCCGCGGACAGCACGGCCGGATCGATCGCGCCGACGAAGACGCCCTCGTGATGATGGTCGTAGACGGCGCCTTTGTGGCTGCCGGGCATTACCATCAGAGGGCCGCTCTCCGGCTTTACGTCTTCCAGGAAGACACCGACGGCCAAGAGATCGTCGTTGCTGTGGGGATAGAAGGCCCAGTCCTGGTGCCACTCGATGGCGGCCCCGCCGCCGACCGGCTTGATGTTGAGCTTGGCGTGGTCGAAGCGCACGGCCGGCCCCAAGAGGTCCTGCAGGATGGCCAGCAGACGCGGGTTACGCATGGCGCGGTCGTAGGCGTCATGCTGCTGCGTCGGATTCTTGACCCGCCGTACCTTGGGATGCTCGGCGCTGTGATCCGGCGCCAGGTCCAAGGTCGCATCGCTTGCCGTCAGGCCGCGTGCGCGATGGATGAAGCCGTCGGTCACCCGGTTGAGCTCGGCCAGCTCCTCGGCCGTGAAGACATCCTCGACCAGCAGATAGCCCTGCTCGCGATAAAACCCGATTTGTGCGTCCGTCAGCATGGCCACCGCCTCGATTTTGGCAAATGATGGGAGCGTAGCGGAATGGTTCGCTTTCGCACTTGCGACCGGTTTGTCGCATCTGCCTCATTGGCAGACGAGCAAGGCCCACAGGCGGTGCCGCTTTCCCGTTTGTCACCCCGGCCTTGAGCCGGGGTCCATGTCTCGGCCGCGCCAGGAAAAAGAGACGGGTGGAGTGTTCGACGCCTGTACAGCACCACTTCAGTCCGCGCCCGCTGCAAGTTGGTTCCCGGCTCGCGGGCTTCGCCCTTGGCCGGGATGACAGTATGAGGGTCTGAACGCCACCCACCCCGCTTCAAATGACCATCGTCATGGCGTAGAATTTCCGATCGGCTATGCATGGGGTGGGGTCGCGCCACGCAAGAGGTGGGCATGCATGACGCGACAGTGACCAGCAGCCGGCGGCTACAGCTTGCCGTCGGGGCCATGCTGCTCGCCGGCCTCTTTTCGATCTTCTTCGGCTGGCTGTGCGACGTCACCTTCGGCCATGAGACCTGGGCTGCCTTCGTACTCGAGCACTTCGGGCTGGTGATCGGCCTGCCCATGGCGGCGGCGCTTGCCTTCGCCGTCGTGGTGGCTTTCCAGCAGACCTCGGAGGGGCCGGTCTCCCTGCGCTTCGGGCCCTTGGAGTTCGCAGGACCGGCCGGTCCCATCGTGCTCTGGGTCCTGTGTTTCTTGGCCACGGTTCTGGCTATCCGCTTGCTGACGCCGTAAGGGAAGCGCCGTATCTCGGCGCCAGCGAAGGGGAGCCTTATGAGCGAACGCGACCTCTATTTCATCTCTGGCTCGCCGCCCTGCTGGACGGCGATGCTGGCTCTGGCGGTGAAAGGGCTCGCCTACAGGCCCAGGCGGCTCGACAACGCCAAGCGCGAGCAGAAGAGCCCGGAGTTCCTCGCCGTCAATCCGCGCGGTCAGGTGCCGGTGCTCGTCGAGGCGGGCACGACGGTCTGCGAGACCCTGGCCGTCCTCGCCTACCTGGACGCGGCCCATCCCGCGCCGCCGCTGTTCGGCAGCAACCCGGCGGAGACCGCACGGGTGTGGCAGACGATCTCCGAATGCGACGCCTACCTGCGCGGGCCGGTGGGACAGATCACCCGGCCGCTGTTCCGCGGCAAGGGCGAGGCCTTCGCCGCGCAGATCGCCGAAGCCGCCGAGCCGGTGCGGGAGGAGCTGGCGCGTCTCGAGACGACCCTATCGGCACAGCCCTGGCTGGCCGGCGAAACGCTCAGCGCCGCGGACATCACAACCTATCCCGTGGTGATGCAGCTGATGCGCGCGGCGGGGCGTGAGGAGGCCGCGCCGCACGAGCTGGGAGTTTATCCGCTCGCCGAGCATTTCCCGAAACTCGCCGCCTGGGCCGCGCGTATCGAGGCGCTGCCCGGTTACGCCGAGGCCTATCCACCGCACTGGAAGTAGGCGGGCGTTTTTCTTCGGCGCCAGCCCGCACCCCCGCCCGACCAACCCATTAGGGTACCATTGCATGGGTTGGTCGGGCGGGGGTGCGGGCCGGAACCGCATGGCGCGCCTGAGCACGTCGACAACGAGCTTTGAAGGTGAAGGCGCGCCCTAGAAAGAACTGGGAGGGGGAGCGGGACGGAACAGTGCAGCGCCGTAAGGCGCTTTAGAAGTCGTAGCAGATGCCCTTGCGTTCCCAGTCGCCGTAGCGGGTCGGCTCCAGGCCCTTGGGGCCGCCGCGCTCGTCAGCCTGCGCCGGCGTCTCGCCCTTGTCGTTCTCTGCCTTGGCAGCGTCCTGCGGAGGCTCCGCCGTCGTTTTCGGCGCGCGCTCGGGCGAGTCTTTCGAAGCCTCAGGCGCGCCCTTTGCGGGCTTGGGCGTATGGCTCTTGAAGAGATCGAACATACGTCAGATATGGCACTATGACGCCATTCCGCCAAGCTTCCCGAGGAACATGAACTACACCCGCACCTTCATGCTGATGGCCGTGATGACCGCGCTCTTCGTCGGCGTGGGCTTCATGCTGGGCGGGGAAGTGGGGATGCTGGCGGCGCTCGGCATCGCCGTCGCCATGAACCTCTTCGCCTACTGGAACTCCGACAAGCTGGTCCTGCGCATGTACGGCGCCAAGGAGGTCGGCCCCCAGCAGGCACCCGAGTTCTACGACATGGTGCGCGATCTGGCGCAGCGCGCGAGCCTGCCCATGCCCAAGGTCTACATCATCGAGCAGGACCAGCCGAACGCCTTCGCCACCGGGCGCAACCCGGACAACGCGGCGGTCGCGGCGACCACGGGTCTCTTGAGCCGGCTCAACCGGCAGGAGATCGCCGGGGTCATGGCGCATGAGCTGGCCCACGTAAAGAACCGCGATACGCTGATCATGACGATCACCGCGACCATCGCCGGCGCCATTTCCATGCTGGCCAACTTCGCGATCTTCTTCGGCAACAACCGCAACAACCCGCTGGGCCTGATCGGCGTCATTCTGGTGATGATCCTGGCGCCGCTCGCCGCCGGCCTGGTGCAGATGGCGATCTCCCGCTCCCGCGAGTACGAAGCCGACCGGGTCGGCGCCGAGATCTGCGGCCAGCCGCTGTGGCTCGCCTCGGCGCTGGAGAAGATCCAGAACGCGGCCCAGCGCATCGACAACAATCCCGCCGAGGCCAACCCGGCGACGGCGCACATGTTCATCATCAACCCGCTGCACGCCCACAAGGTCGACAGCCTCTTCTCGACCCACCCCAACACCCAGAACCGGGTGGCCCGCCTGCAGCAGATGGCGAAACACATGGGCGGAAGCGGCATGGGAGGCGGCGGGACAACGACCCCACAGGCGGAGCGCGGCTCCTCGCGCATTCCTCAGAGCGGCGGCGGCAGCCGCCAGCCCGGCCCCTGGTCCTAAGACGGCCTAGGCCGCCGGCTTGGGCGGCGGGATCTTGAGGGTGGGCTCCTCGTCGAAGCGCTCCGGCACGGCAAAGATACTGCGCAGCATCTCACCCAGGGTGTCCTCGACCCGCGCGTAGTCGTCGGGGTCGTCGGTCTCCGACAGCCAAAGCACCGCTTCGCTGATCGCCCCGCTGATCAAGAGCGTGACGATCTCCGGGTCGCGATGACCTGTGCATTCCTCCAGGAGCAGCTCGACCCTGCGGCGCAGCTCGGCGCCGCTGAAGTGGTCGTCGATCTCGCGCCAGCGCGACCAGCCGAGGACCGCCGGCCCGTCGATCAGATAGATCCGCCGGGTGCCCGGCTCCAAACAGGCCTGGATGTAGGCGAAGCAGGCGAAGGCCAAAGCCTCGAAGCGGTCCTTGGCGTCGGCGCTCTGGGCCAGCAGGCTTTCCAGCACCAGTCGGGACTCCTCGGCGATCACCGCCTCGAAGAGCGCCTGCTTGTCGGCAAAGTGATAGTAGAGCGCGCCGCGGGTCACCTCGGCGGCGCGCACGATGGCTTCCGTGCCCGCGCCGGCGAAGCCCTGGCTGCTGAAGATCGCGCGCGCTTCGGCCAGCAGGGTGGCGCGGGTCCGGGCGTAGCGTTCGGCCTTGCTCTCTTTATCGGTCATACAGACCATCTGTACGTCACGTGGACTGACAGGGAGTATACGAAAATCCTTAAGAATCGTTACAGTTTAAACCGGGCTTTCGCGCTGCCCTTTCTTTGTCATCCCGGCCAAGGCCACTGGGCAGCTCGCTGTGCTGCGCGGTCTGCGGCCTTTCTCTGAACGTCATCCTTCGGCGAGCCGCCTTTGATCACCCCCTGCACAGGCACGGGATTTACGCTATGATCGCTGTTCTTTATGGGCCCGCGGCGCAACGCGGCCGGGCCGAAGGAGAGGACAGGCCCCACCATGTCCCAGTGCCCTCATGGCTGAGCCGCCCAGCAAACCGTCAGGCAAGTCGACCAGCACGTCATCTGGCTCGAACAAAGGGTCGAGCGTTTCCGCTACGGACCTCTCGCGCCTGAGCGAGCTCTCTTCGGGCCTGACCCAGATGGGCACGCCGGACCTTAGCGGAGTCGCCGCCGAGCTCTCCAAAGCGGGTGGATCATCGAGCTTTCTTGACACCCAGGAAGAACTGGCCAAGGCCGAGGAGAGCCTGGCGCAGCGGAGCGCAGCCGAAAGCACGCCCCATTGGGACTTCGTCCCCGAGGGCCACCAACTGGATGCGGAACTGCAGCGCCTGGTGCGCTTCGCCGCCTGGGTCGGCGCCGACGAAGACGAGACCCTCTCACTGACCTACGAGTCGCTGCTCGTGGGCTTCCTGCTGTCCGACGACCCGGTGTCGCGCTGGTTCCAAGCCTACTGCGCCGAGATCGGCGCAGATGTCGCAGGCGCGCAGGCATACCGGGGCACGGATGGCGAGATCATCGAGGACCTGGACCGGAAGGTGAGCTCCGAGGCTTGGCCGCGCGGGAACTCCGGCAGCACCGTAACAGCCGCGCGGATGTTCGAGCGCGCCGCGCGCTATCTATCAGGCGACGGCACGCAGCCGATCGGCACACGGCATCTGATGGCCGCCTATGTCTTCGATACCCCGCCGGAGCGGCAATCGCGCCTCGAGACCTGGAAGCTCGATACGCAGCCTTGGTCCGTGGCTTTCCGGAACTTCGTCCTGACGCACTACGGCCTTGGCATTGCGCCGGGAGGTCCCGAGGGCCCGATTGGCGCAGCCACACGTCGAGGGGAGACGGACAGCGCGCAACGGAGCACGCCCGAGAGCACGCCGGAGCAGCCCACCACTTGGGACTTCCTGCCCTACGGCTATGTGATGGATCCCAAGCTGGAGCGGGTCGTGCGCCTCGCCGCCTGGGCGGGCGCGGTACAAGACGACGTCTTCCTGAGCTACACCTCGCTCTTGATCGGCTTCCTCCTGGCCGACGACGACGTCTCGCAGTGGTTCCAAGGCTACTGCCGCGAGGTGAAGGCGGATATCCCGACGCTGGTCGGCTCCAAAGGCTGCGCCGATGCCGTTGCTGTCGAGGACGGCACCTTCGTTATGGCCGGCACTCTGGCTACGACCCTGCGGGCCCAGGCCGACGCCGGCACTTGGCCGAGCGGCAAGCCGGACGCCTCGATCTCGGCCAGGAACATGGTGCGTGCTGCCATCGGCTACCTGCCGCAGGGCACCGAG
Organism: Rhodospirillales bacterium; assembly: GCA_965247175.1. Classification (GTDB taxonomy): domain Bacteria; phylum Pseudomonadota; class Alphaproteobacteria; order Kiloniellales; family DSM-21159; genus JANQMX01. Next base: position 3,658,547 of record OZ252006.1, on the reverse strand, counting down.
AGCGTCCGGCGACAGCTCGGTCCGCGCCACCTGATGGCCGCCTATGTCTTCGATACACCCGAGGTGCATCAGAAGCAGATCGACGAGTGGCAGCTGGATGGCGAGCGCTGGGCAGCCGCCTTCCAAGACCATATGCGCGCGGCCCACAACGTCGCGCTGGCACCCGGCCAACCCGAAACGCCGCTATGGGAAGACGGCCTGCCGGAGCGCGATGCCCCGCCTGAGGGCGGCCCGCAGCGCCGTATGCTGGAGGGGCACGACGGGGAGGTTTACGCCGTTGCCTTCAGCCCCGATGGCACGATGCTGGCCTCGGCAGGCGAAGACGCCTCGGTCCACCTTTGGGATACCGCGAGGGGGACCGAGCGCTTCACCCTATCCGGCCATGGAAGCATCGTGTCGTCCCTTGCCTTCAGCCCGGACGGCGAAGTGCTTGCCTCCGCCAGCAGCGACACAACCATCAGCCTTTGGGATCCGAAGAGCGGCGAATTGCTCCGCACGCTGGGCGGCCTAGAAACCGAAGTCCTGTCGCTTGCCTTCAGCCCTGACGGCGGAAGCCTGGCCGCTGGCGGCAAGGGCGCCACGCTCGTTCTGTGGGATCTGGAAAGTGGAGACGTCGCTCGACGCTTCGAAGGGGCGGCGGCTTGGGCCCAGTCCGTCGCCTTCAGCGTGGACGGCCGCACGCTCGCGGCACCGGCAAACGACGGAACGATCGGCCTATGGGATGTGGCCAGCGGCGAGCTCACGACACACCTCGCCGGCCATGAGAACCTGATCTCAGCCCTGGCATTCAGCCCCGACGGCCGCCTGCTGGCTTCGGCTGGCTATGATTCCACCATGCGCCTGTGGGACATCGCCGGCCCGGCTCTGCTTCAGACGGCATCCGCGGAAGGGGGCGCCCTCTACGCCATCGCCTTCAGCCCCGACGGCCGGACGATCGCAACGGGCGGCCAAGACACGACCGTCTGCATCTGGAACTCGGCCGGCGAGCTGCGTGAAAGGCGCAGCGGCCACGCAGGCCGGGTGACGTCCGTCGCCTTCAGCCGAGACAACCGAACGCTGGTCTCGGGCAGTACAGACGGTACGCTTCGTCTCTGGAACGTCGGCGCCTATGCGAGCGATCGCCAAGCGGAGACCGGGAGCCCCTCTCGCGACAGCGCCGAAATGCGCCTCTCCGACTTCGCCTTCTCCCAAGGCGCGCGCCACATCCTGCGCAGCGGCATCGCTCTCGTCGGCAATCTCTCCAAGCAGGACGAGCGCCGCAGCACCCTGACCGGCAACGTGCTGCTGATCGTGCTGGCCAGCTGCGGCTGGGGCGACAAGCCGGACGATGCCGGCGAAGGCAGTCTCTTGGAGGAGGCGCTGCGCCAGGGACAAGGCGGCGATCCAGGATTGGACGACTGGGCCAAGGACTATGCCGGCGCCGCTCTGCCGGTCGAGGCCGCCGGCAGCGAAGCCTTCGATGCGAACGAGGCGCTGCCCGAGCTCAGCCCCTTCGCCGTGCAGGTGATCGTGCGAGCGCAAAGGCTCGCCGAATGGACGGAAGCGCCCGAGATCGGCGTGCGGCACCTGCTCGCCGCTCTGGTGCTCGAAGGCTGGGGCTCGCAGGCGCGGGAGGCGGACGACGAGGAGGTCGGCCGGCACATCTTCGCCCGCTTCGGCCTGGAAGAGCGGGCCATGCGCAAGGCGCTTTTCTATGGCCTGCGCCACCGGGTGCCGCGCGCCGAAGTCGCCGCCTGGGAGCGAATCCTGATGGGCGAGGCCGACTACCGGCCGACCGGCTTCAGCGGCGACCGGGCCGCCGGCGAGGACCGCCTGGACGTCACCCGCTATGCCACCGCCCTGGCCAGCGTCATCGCCTCCAGCGACGTGGAGCCGCCGCTGTCGGTCGGCGTCTTCGGCGACTGGGGCTCGGGCAAGAGCTTCTTCATGAACCTCTTGAAGAAGGACATCGCGCGGCTGGCCAAGGACGACAGCCGACGGACCGACGGCTGCCGGCAGTACTGCGAGTACATCGCCTCCATCGACTTCAACGCCTGGGACTATGCCGAGACGGACCTTTGGGCCAGCCTGGTGCAGAGCATCTTCGTTCAGCTCGAAGCCTACATCACCGCCCGCAAGGAGCCGGACGAGGCCGCCGACCTGACGCCGCTGATCGAGCAGTTCGATCTCGCGGTCGCCAGCTACCAGGAAGCCAAGCAAGAGCTGGTCGAGGCCGAAACCGAGAAGGCGATCGCGGCAGGCGAGCTCAAGCAGGCGGAGGACTCTCTCGAAGGCGAGCAGGAGACAGTCACCCGTCTCTCCACCCTCGACGTGGTCGCCGCGGTCAAGGACACCGCGCTTGCTGCCATCGACGAGCGTGCGGAGGTCGTCGCGCTGGCCGGCGAAGCGGAAAGCGCCTTCGGGCTGACTGGCCTCAAGGCCGCGGTCGAGAAAGGCGACGCCACGATCAACGATGCCCTGGCCCTGGTCGAGGATGCCGGCCTCCAGGCCAGGCGGGCCGGCGGCGCGCTCGACTGGCTGCTGCGCCTGCCGATCACGACCGGCGCCTGGCTGACGCTGGGGCTCGGCGCGCTGGCCGTGCTGGTCCTCGGCGGCTTGCTGATCGTCGGGCTGCAGACCCTCCTGCCGGAGGGTGCGACCCTGGTCGGCTTGTTGACTCAGGGCGTGGCGCTCTTGGGTCTCGCGGTCGCCTGGGCTCGAGCGCGGCTGCGCACGGCGAGCCGGGTCTTCGACCGCCTGGATGCGGTGCGGCGCGCGCTCGATGGCACGCTCGCCGCGCGCGTCAAGCAGAAGGAGGTCGAGACGGCGGGTGCGCTGGCACGGGCGCGCCAGGCGATGGAGCAGGCGGAAGACGCGGCGGCCGCCAAGCGCAGGGCCCTGGCCGACGCCGAGGCCAAGGTCGCCGAAGCCAAGCAGGCCCTGGCCGACAGCACCTCCGCCCGGCGCATCGCCAAGTTCATCCGCAAGCGCATGGAGACCGGCGACTACGAGAAGCGCCTGGGCATCACCGCCACCATCCGCAAGGACTTCGAGCGGCTGAGCGGCCTGATGGCCGAGCGCCGGGCCGAGCGGGAGAACCCGCAACGGGCCGCCGCGATCGCCGAGCGCATCGGCCAGCAGGTGCAGCTCGACCGCATCGTGCTCTACATCGACGACCTCGACCGCTGCCCCGACACCCAGGTGGTCAAGGTGCTGGAGGCGGTGCACCTCCTGCTCGCCATTCCGCTCTTCGTCGTGGTGGTCGGCGTCGACGTGCGCTGGGTGGTGCGCTCCCTGCACGCCCGCTTCCCCAAGCATCTGGCCGAGGCGGTCTACTTTCTGACCGGCGCGCTGCCTGACGAGCGGGACATCGACGAGGAGGATCCGGACGACGCCGAGGCCGAGGGCGAGATCGAAGGAGCCCTCGGCGACGAGCCGGACATGCCTCACCAACCGGGCGACCGCGCCTCGGCTTTGGACTACGTCGAGAAGATCTTCCAGGTCCCCTTCTGGCTGCCGCCCATGACCGAGGTCGGCAGCCGCAACCTCATCGCCTCGCTGATTGCGCCGCCTCAGCCCCAGCCAACCCAGCCGCAAGCTCCCCAACCGCAACCCACTGGAGCCGAGCCGGCCGCTGGCTCAGCGCCCGAGACGTCCGTGCCTGAGACACCAGTAGTTGAGACGCCCGAGTCCGAGACGCAGTCCGACCCAACGATCTCTACGGAGAGCGTCACCCCGGCTCAGGAAGCGGCTGGCACGCGACAGGATCAAACGGGTTCGCCGGCTCAGTCGGAAACTGCCGCGCCCGGCGCAACTGTCACCGCCGAAACGCCCGCTTCCGGCGATGCTGAGGCCGAGGCACCCTCCACCGACACAACCCCTCCACCCGAGGTGACGCCGGAAGACCTGGAGATCCTGGCGCACGAGCGCGCCTACATGCTCGGCCTGGCCGCCGCTGTCGGCCGCTCGCCGCGCCGGCTGAAGCGCTTCGTCAACGCCTACCGCATCATCAAGGCGGCCTGCACGCCGCTCGACCGCAAGACCTTCCTGGTTGACGAGGGCGCGCGCGGCGAGTACCGCGCCGCCATGGCGCTGCTCGCCATCACCACCGGCGCCCCGGGCCTCGCCAACATGGTGCTGAGCCGCCTCTGGCGCGAAGAGCCCGACCTGCCGCTCGACGACTTCCTGGCCGAGCTGACACCGCTGATCGACGGCGAGGCCTGGCGCGAGGAATGCCGCTGCCTGCTTGCCGCCTTGCAGCACTATGCCGACTCGGTCTCGGCCGAGCCCGGCGGGCCCAAGGGCGTGCTGACCATCCGCGACCTGCGCGGCTGGTCCACCGACGTCGCTCGCTTCACCTTCCGCTCGGGGGTTTTGTAGGGGGAGCGTTGTGGGCGCTGGCATGCCGCGAGCGCTGGCCATACATCACAGACTGTCATCCCGGCCAAGGGCGAAGCCCGCGAGCCGGGAACCATGGGAGACGTAAGCGCGGAATCCGAAAGCCGGGCGCTGGCTTCGAGATGGACCCCGGCTCGCTTCGCGTCCGGGGTGACAGTCATTGGTGTGGCATCGCCGACGGCCCTTTCCTCACGAACTTGTTCTCAAAGCGCGGCTCAGGCCGGCTGGCGCGGCGGCAGGCGCTGACTGTAGCCTGCCCATCCAGAAAAAAACCCGAGCCACCATCATGCGCAGCGCCCTCCTCGCGTCCCTCTTCGTCCTGCTCTTCGCCGGCGCCACCCAGGCCGCCTTGAACGAGGACCAGCGAGACCGGCTCGATCAGCTGCAGGGTGAGTGCGAGGCCAGCGCGCTTGCGGACTGCCTTGAGCGCGGCCTGGAGCAGCAAGAGCTCAGCCCCGCCGAGGCCGTTCTCCTGTTCCGCCAGGCCTGCGAGGGCGGCGAGGCGCGGGCCTGCAGCAATCTCGGCTACATGCATGAGCGCGGCCTGGCCGTGGCGCAGGACCCGCAGGAGGCGGCGCGGCTCTACGGCCTCGGCTGTGCGGGTGGCAGCGCCAATGCCTGCACCAATCTGGGCTTTCTCTATCAGCACGGTGTCGGCACCGCAGAGGACCCGGCCGAGGCGGTTCGCCTCTATCGCCAGGGCTGCGAGGGCGGCAGCGCCCGGGGCTGCAGCAACCTTGGCATTCTTTATGCCGGCGGTATCGGCACGGAGGCCGACCTCGACGAGGCCGTGCGGCTTTACCGCCTGGCCTGCGAGGGCGGCAGCGGCACCGGCTGCAGCAACCTGGGCTTCTTGCACCAGCGCGGCCTCGCCCTGGCGCAGGACTTCGGCGCGGCGGCGCAATTCTATCGGCAAGGCTGTGAGCGCGGCGACCCCAACGGCTGCAGCGCGCTGGGCTTCCTCCACGCAGCCGGGCAAGGCGTGGCGCAGAACGGCACCGAGGCCCTACGGCTCTATCGCCTGGGCTGCGAGAACGGCAGCGGTCTTGGCTGCACCAACCTCGGCGTCCTGCATGAGCGGGGCATCCTGGTGGCGCAGAACCCCCAGGCCGCGGCCGAGCTCTACCGGCGCGCCTGCGGTCTCGGCCACGCCAACGGCTGCACCAGCATTGGCAATCTGCAGCAACACGGTATCGGCATGGCGCCGGACCCGACGGCGGCGGCCGCGCACTACCGGCAAGGCTGCGAAGGCGGCAATGCGCGCGGCTGTACGAGTCTTGGTTACCTGCACCGCGAAGGGCTGGGCGTGGCCGAGGACCTGGGCGAAGCAGCCCGGCTCTACGGCCTGGGCTGCCGCGGCGGCGACGCGCGGGGCTGCAGCAACCTCGGCTACCTCTACCGCGCCGGCCTCGGCGTGGACCAAGACCTGCAGCAGGCGGCGCAGCTCTACGCCCGCGGCTGCGAAGGCGGCGATGCGCGGGGCTGCAGCAATCTCGGCGTGCTGCACAACAGCGGGCTCGGCATGCCCAAGAACCCGGCCGAGGCGCAGCGCCTCTTCCGCCAGGCCTGCGCCATGGGCCACCGCCAGGCCTGCGGCTGGGTCTCGGAATAGATCTTGGCGCGTCGGCGGTTGTTTTCTAAAGCGCCTTCGGCGCTGCACTGTTCCATCCCGCTCCCCCATCCGGCCACCCATAGCGTACGATCCCGTGGGTGGCCGGGTGGGGGAGCGGGATGGAACAGCATGGCGCGCCTCTGAACCGAGATGACGAGCCCCGAAGGTGAAGGCGCGCCCTAGAAAGCTGCCCTCGGGGGTGTGGGCCGGTGCCGTACGGCGCCGAAGGCGCCTAACAAAAATGGCGCGGCGGAGACGTTTGTCCGCTTACTGCACCGCCCGGACGCTTGGGCCGAGCTTCTCAATGATCGTCGCGGCCGGGAAAAAGCCCTGTGCGTCCTCCGGGACGGCGGCTTCCGGGAAGGTCTCAATATCCAAGGTCAGCTCATAGCCGCTGGTGAAACTCCCACCCGTGTTGAGGTGCGCGGTGGTCTTGATGAACTCGTTGTCGACGATCTTGAAGTGGCTGTGGCCATTCGCCTGCGTCGTCTCGGCCGCCTTGACCAGACCGTAGGCCTCGACCTGTGCTTGCGAGTTGTTGCTGTTCCCCCAGGCCTTGATCTCAAACAGGTTCTCACCGACCTGCTCGGCTTCAGGTGAGTAGAAGTCGCCTTCGTACTTGGTCGGCGGCCGCGAGCAGGCGGCCAGCACGAGCAGCAGGGCGATAAGCGCAACCCGGTACAAAGACGGAAAAGGCATCATTCGCTTTTCTCCGGAACACGGACGAGCATCTCGCCCTGGACATTGGGATAGAGCGCCAGTGCGGCCCTCGCCTGCTCGGGATTGCTTTCCACGCGCAGGAACTTGGCATGCTCGCCATTCACGTCGAAGACGTAGTCGCCGATGTAGACCACCTCGCCCGGCTTGACCTCGAAGCCCGGATGCACGCCGCTGGCGAAGCGCTTGTTCGGGCTGTTCTCGCTGAACAGGCTGCGCTCGGCCGAGAGGTAGCTGGCGCCCGTCTTCTCCGTCACCCGAACCGACTCGAGCAGATAGCGGCCCGGCACGACCTCGCTGAGATTGTACTGCACCTGCGTATAGTCATCGTCATTGCAGGCCGGATGATTGCCGTACTTCGAGCACCAGTGGCGGAAGCTGCGGTACAGGTTGCTGCGCCCGCGGAGCAGACTGTCAGTTTCGGGGTCGAAACGCCGCCAGTAGACCTCGACCGCCCCGGTCAGCCGGAAACCGATGCTCCAGTAGAGTGGATTGCCGTCGTTGGTGCGAATGCCGACCAGCACCAGACCATTGCCACTTTCGGCGCTGTGCTGCACCTCGGCGCCGGAGACGTACAGGCCGGGGGTTTCGGTGGACTTGCAGCCCACGAGCAGAACCAGGAAGGCCAAGCAGACGAAAGAGGCGAGTCGCTTGCCCGCGATACGCGGGCCCCACGCAACGCGGGTCGCTGAGAATGGGTGGCTGATCATGGCGGTCGAATTCCGGCCTCGGTTTCTGACGTGGCAAGCGATATGCCGAATACGCTTTAAACGAGCCTAACGCGACGCGATCTTCCTCTCGATCGGCTCGGCGTTGCCCTAAAACGACACGGCGAAACTGTTAAAACTACTTCAACTTCAAAGCGTTGCGCCCTGATAACACCGCCAGCTTCGCGGGGTCAATTCGCGCGGGCGTCAGCGCGCTACATAACGACCCCGTGTCTTGCCGCCGGGTGCTGCGGGCCCCATACATTCTGCCATGGAGCTTCCCGCCGACGACTTGGCCTATTGGAAGGCAGGCGCCGTCCTGGCCTGGCTGGTGCTGTTCTTCGTCTGGGAGCGGATGAGCCCGGCGGCTGAGCCGCCCGGCCCGCTGCCCGGCGAAGCCGCCGGCGGCTGGCAGCGCCTGCTGCGCAACGGCGGACTCTGGCTCGGCAACACCGTGCTGTCCCGCTTCATCATCCTGCCGCTGACCTTGCTGGCGGCGAGCTACAGCCTCGGCTGGCGGCCGGAGGAGTGGAAGGGCGGCTGGTTCCTGGTCCTCGACATCCTGATCCTGGACCTGCTGATCTACTGGTGGCACCGGGCCAACCACGAGATCCCCTTCCTCTGGCGCTTTCATCAGGTGCATCACCTGGACCGGCGGCTGGACAGCACCTCCGCCGTGCGCTTTCACTTCGGCGAGGTGCTGCTGAGCGCGGCCTTCCGCTGCATGGTGGTGGTCATGCTCGACATGCCCTTCGAGGCCATCATCCTGCAGGAGACGATCGTGCTGATCGCCGCGATCTTCCAGCACTCCAACGTGCGCCTGCCGAAGGGGCTGGAGCGGGCGCTGGGCTGGGTGATCATCACGCCCGGCATTCACTGGATCCACCATCACGCGGTGCGCAGCGACACCGACTCCAACTACGGAACCTTGCTCAGTCTTTGGGACCGGCTGTTCCGCAGCCTGAGCCCGACCCAGCGAAGACCCGACATGCGGATCGGCGTGGAACACGACCAGGATCGCAACCTCGGTGCGCTGCTGCTGCTGCCCTTCGGCCAGCAGCCGCCCGACATGAGCAAGGTCGAGAACCAGCCGGCACAGCAGAGCTCGCCATAGCGGACAGTCTGGCGGCCTTGACGATGCCGCCGGGGACACGACCAGGGATTGTCGGAATCCTTTACAGTGTGCCGAGAAAGAAATTCAGCTTAAGAATCAATGCTGTAGATGCGATTTCGGGAGATTCTCGCCTATTTCCCCCGAACGCAATGGTATTCTACGTCTTACAACTTACTGTCCTCTCACCTCACCGCGACTCGTTAACACATTGAATCGGCGTGTTATTCTTCCGTGGCACAAGAATTGCTTAAGAATCCTCGAAGGCTTGGTGTGGCTCATGGGAGGGCGAGCATGTTGATTAGACTGGGCGGGTTGTTGGCCGCCGCGATCGTGGCCTTGGGGATGGCCGCGCCGCAGGCCCACGCCGTGGTGATATACGATTGGTCGGGCGCGTGCGAGTTTGGCTGCACCGGCCAGGCCACCGCGGTGCTGACCCTGGCGGACACCTATGTCCCGGGCACCCAGGTGATGGCTGCGGACTTCGTCTCCATCTCCTACAGCTCGAATGCCGGCTCCTACAACGTTCCAGGCAACGCGGGTCTGGAACTGATCTTCGGCCCGGCCGTGTTGCCGACGATGAGCGGTACGGCGACGATCGGCTTCGACTTCACCGACGTCGGTCGGATTTTCTCGACCACGGCGGGCTCCTGGTCCAGCCTCTTCGTCTCCCTTGGCATCGATCACGGCGGCACGGAGTACGACTGGTCGCTGCGCGAGCTGCCCGAACCGGGCGTGCTCTCCCTCTTCGGCCTCGGCCTCGCCGGCCTGGCATTGGCCGGACGGCGCCGCAACAAGGCGGCTGCCTGACGGTCTCTTGGAGGACATCTCGGCCGCGTAAGCGGACCGGAAAGCACCTTCAAGATTCAGACATACTTAGACGTAAACCCCGGCTTTTTGGCCGGGGTTTTCATTTGCGGATACCGCGATCCAGGCAGCTCCACTCAAGCATGACGGTAGAACCGGTGGAGTGGTCCAGGCGCTCTAGCGCCCCTGCGGGCGCAGGCGCTCCTCAGGGGACATGCCGGGCAGCTGGCGGATGCTGAAGACATCGCGGTCGATCGGCCGGTCGAAGCTCGGGCGGATCAGCGCCACCTCGGTGACGATGCCCTGCGGGTCGCGGATGTCCCAGCGGCGGAGCTGCAACGGCCCCTCGCTGAACAGCAGGGTGACTTGGCCGAGGTCGGGATAGCGCGCATCCTCGAGGGTCAGGTAGAGGGTATTGCCGCGCCGGGCGAGATCGATCACCCGGATGCGGTCATCGAAGACCACTTCCTCGCGCATGATGAACCAGAGCGGCGTGTCTTCCAGCGAGAGGTAGGTCGCCTGCTCCAATTCCTTGTCGTAGTAGATGAACTCGTCGCCGTCGGAGATCAGCAGCACAGGGTCCGGCGGATCGTACTCGAAGCGCACCCGGTCGGGCCGGGCCAAGGAGACCTCGCCCTCGGCATAGGAACCCTCTGAGGTCACCTGCACGAAGCGCGAGGTCAGGGTGCTGATGCCGTTGAGATAAGCCTCGATCTCGCGCAGCTGCTTCAGCTCTTCGGCGCCGAGCGACGTCTGAGCCCGCGCATGGGGCGAGACGGCCGCGATAGCGCCGACCGCCAGCACGATGGCGAAGAGGCCGAAGAGAAGCCGGCGGCTGAAGTTCGATGTAGCAGTTCGGTCGATCATGGTGCGACGCTGTCTCCGGTCACAAACACAAAGTGGTGTGAAAATCCACCCGTGACCAGCAGGTGGCCCCGCAATGCGACGATTTCCAGGTGAGAGCAAGGCAGAAGCGGGCTGGGTCTTGGTTGGGCGCAGGGTTGAGTCCTGGTTGGCCGCGCCTTCACCTTGAAAGCTCGACGTCTTCTCACGGAGGCGCGCCGTTCTGTTCCGTCCCACTCCCCCACCCGGCCACCCACGGAATTGTGGACAGTGGGGTGGCCGGGTGGGGGAGTGGGACGGAACAGTGCAGCGCCGAAGGCGCCCAACCAAGAACCCCTAAACCCTAATCCTCGCTGCCGTGGTTGGGCAGCAAGACCTCGCGCTTGCCCACGTGGTTGGCGGCGCCGACCATGCCCTGGCGCTCCATCTCCTCGATGATGCGGGCGGCGCGGTTGTAGCCGATCTGCAGCTGGCGCTGGATGAAGGAGGTCGAGGCCTTGCGGTGCTGTGCCACGATCGCGACGGCGCGGTCGAAGAGCTCGTCGCCGCTGTCCTCCGCCTCGATCATGAAACCGCCGTCGTCATCCTCACCGCCGCCGCCTTCGGTAATCTCCTCGATGAAGTCGGCCGGGCCCTGCGCCTTCAGGTGGGCCACCACGTCCTCGACCTCCTGATCGCTGACGAAGGGGCCGTGCACGCGGGAGAGGCGGCCGCCGCTCCCGAGATGCAGCATGTCGCCCATGCCGAGCAGCTGTTCGGCGCCGCCCTCGCCCAGGATGGTGCGGCTGTCGATCTTGGAGGTGACGTGGAAGGAGATGCGGGTCGGGAAGTTGGCTTTGATCGTGCCGGTGATGACGTCGACCGAGGGGCGCTGGGTCGCCATGATCAGGTGGATGCCGGCGGCCCGCGCCATCTGCGCCAGGCGCTGGATGGCGGCCTCCACGTCCTTGCCGGCGACCAGCATGAGGTCGGCCATTTCGTCGACCACCACGACGATGAAGGGCAAGGGCTCGAGATCGAAGGGCTGCTCCTCGACGATCGGCTGGCCGGTGTCCGGGTCGAAGCCGGTCTGCACCCGGCGGGTCAGCACCTCGCCCTTCTTGAGCGCCTCGCGTATGCGGGCGTTGTAGCCCTCGACGTTGCGCACGCCCAGGCGGCTCATGGCGCGATAGCGCTCCTCCATCTCGCGCACGGTCCACTTGAGCGCCACCACCGCTTTCTTGGGCTCGGTCACCACCGGCGCCAAGAGGTGTGGGATGCCTTCGTAGACGCTGAGCTCCAGCATCTTCGGGTCGACCAGAATGAAGCGGCACTGGTCGGGCCCGTGGCGATAGAGCAGCGAGTTGATCATGGCGTTGATCGCCACCGACTTGCCCGAGCCCGTGGTGCCGGCCACCAGCAGGTGAGGCATGCGGGCGAGATCGGCGATCACCGGCTGACCGCCGATGTCCTTACCCAGCACCAGCGGCAGCTTGGCCGAGCCTTCGGTGAAGTCGCGCGCGCCCAAGAGCTCGCCAAGGTAGACCATCTCCCGCTGGGCGTTGGGCAGCTCGATGCCAATGACGCTGGAGCCGGGCACCACGGCCACGCGCACCGAGATCGCCGCCATGGAACGGGCGATGTCGTCGGCCAAACCCACCACCCGGCTGGTCTTGGTGCCGGGCGCCGGCTCCAGGTCGTAGCGGGTGACCACGGGGCCGGGGCGGATCTTGACGATCTCGCCGCGCACGCCGAAGTCCTGCAGCACCCCTTCCAGGAGGCGCGCGTTCATCTCCAGGCTGGCGCTGCTCGAAGCGACGTTGCGCTCCCCCGGCTTCGGCTGCGCTAGGAGGTCGAGCGGCGGCGCCTGATAGGGGCTGCCGCCCATAAGATCGCCGAGGTCGAGCTGGGGCTGGGGCTGCGGTGCCTTGCGGGCCTTGCGCTTCGGCATCGCCGGCGGCTGCGGCGCGACCAGCGGCGGCACGGGGTCTGCCGTCGCGGCCTCCTGTACATCCGGCGGAGAAGCCCGGCGGGCCTGGGCTTCGAACACCGGCTCCTGCCGCTCTTCGCCGCCGCGGTTTCGCAAGCGGCCGAGCCGTCCCAGGCCAAAGCCCAGACCGAGGCCCAGGCTGCGGCTCAATCCTCGGCGGGCGCCGAGGAAGAGCCAGGTGATCCCGCGGCCGATGGCCTGCCACTGGCTGGCGTCGAGACCGAGGAGCCAGGCGAAGCCGAGCGCAGCCAAGAGCCCGGCTAGGGGCGCGATCAACATCGCAACGGGCTGCAGCAGGGAAACCTGCAGTAGAAGCCCCAGGGAGAGTGACCCGAGGGCGCCGCCGGGACCGCTGACCAGAGGCCAGCTCTCCGGCTTGCCGAGGCCGGCCAGCGCCAGGCTGGCGAGCCAGAGCAGCGGCGCCAGCGCCAGGATCCGCCAGCGCCAGCGCGGCAGCCGGCCGCGCAGCACCAAGACCCAGGCCCAGACGAAGAGCAATGGCGGCAGGGCGAAGCTGGCCGCCCCCAGACCCTGCAGGGCGAAGTCGGCGACGATGGCGCCGCCGGCGCCGAGCAGGTTGCCTGGCGCCCGGTCGGTCGCGTGGTTGAGCGAGGGGTCGGCCGGATCGAAAGTCATGAGCGCGGCGAGCAGCAGCGCGCCGGCGATGAACAGGGCAACGCCGAACAGCTCCGCCAGGCGCTGACGCAAGAAGACGCCGCTGCCGGGCGGGAAGAACCTCAAGCCTTCGCTGCGGCTGACCGCTGAGATCTTAATGGCGCGACACTCCTTCCTGATCGCCCGGAACATAACGTGATTCTGTTGGGCTTGGCCACAGGACAAAACGCGAACTTTTGGACCCGATAGGACAGCAGGCGCCAGGGCTAGGGGTGACCGAAATGCGAATCCCAATATCTACCTGGAACAAAGAATGATCCTCGCTTCTGCCGAGTCGCGCCGGCCTGACACCATCGTTGCCCGCCACACAACCGGGCCGGCCCAAGGCACGACATGGCACCCGGCCGACCTCCGGAGGCGGCGCCCTATCCTTCCCTAGGTTCCCGCGGTCAGTCTAGTGCGCAGTCCTTGGCGCGCATTCCTGCTATTTGTTCTAGGGCGCGCCTGCACCAGGTTCGCTCGGTCTCTCCTTGCGGAGGCGCGCCCGAGCTGTTCCGTCCCACTCCCCCACCCGGCCACCCACGGAATTGTGGACAGTGGGGTGGCCGGGTGGGGGAGTGGGACGGAACAGTGCAGCGCCGTTAGGCGCCCAAGGAAACAAGTGCGGCCCAACAAAACAGGCCGTCGCCGGTTCCATCTGGCGCGGAGGGCTCTGGGACGATAAAGACAGAGACGTACAGCGCTTACGACGGGGAGTACTGAGATGCTGAAGGTTTGGGGGCGGGTGAACTCCATCAACGTGCAGAAGGTCTTGTGGACCCTGGCTGAGCTGGAACTGGCGCACGAGCAGGTCAACGTGGGCGGCGCCTACGGCGGTCTCGACACGGCGGAGTACGGCACGCTCAATCCCAACCGCAAGATTCCGGTCCTGCAGGACGGCGCGCTGGCGCTTTGGGAGTCCAACGCCATTGTACGCTACTTGGCCGCCAACTATGGCCCTAAGGACGGCCTCTGCCCGGCGGACCCGAAGCGGCAGGCCGTGGCCGACATGTGGATGGACTGGCAGGTCTCGACCCTGCTGCCCGCCATCACCCCGGCTTTCCACAAGCTCGTTCGCAACAGCCCGGACTACACGGAGGCCGACGTGCGGACTGCCGAGCGCACCTGCGCCGACGCTTTCCGCATCCTGGAGGACTGGCTGATCGGCCACGACTATCTGCTCGGCGAGCCCATGACCATGGCCGACATTCCCATCGGTGCCGTGACGCACCGCTGGCTCAGTCTGCCCTTTGACCGGCCCAACCTGCCACGGGTCGAGGCCTACTACCGCCGCCTTGCCGAACGCCCGGCCTACGCCCAGCACGTGATGCTGCCACTGACCTGATGACCACGACCCTTGCCTACGACGAGGCCCGCCTGCGCGCGGCGCTTCCCGAAGCCTGGTCGCTGGAAACGGCCGTCCAGTGGAAGCCGGAGAACCCCGCGCTGGGTCAGTGCAACGTGACCGCCGCGGTGATCTACGACCTCTTCGGCGGCGAGATTCTCCGCACCCGCCTGCCCGAGGTCTGGCACTACTACAATCGCATCGAGGGGCGGCGGGTGGACCTCACCGACAGCCAGTTCACGGCGCCGGGCGCCCTCTTTGCCGCGCCCGAACGCTACGACGACGAGGTGACGACGCGGGATGCGGCGATGACCGGCATTCCTCAGCGCGAGTACGACACGCTCAAGGCCGCGCTTCTGGAGGCGCTGTAAGAAGGCGGACAGCATGGGCGACTGGACGCTCAGCGAAACGGTGGAGACCAGCGCCGGCCGGGTCGCCGCCGGCCGGGCCGGGGCAGGTCCGGACCTGGTGCTGGCACACGGTTGGCCCTGGTCATCCTATTCCTGGCACCGGGTGATCCCGGCGCTGGCCGAGCGCTTCCGCGTTCATTGGTACGACATGCCGGGTTACGGCCGCTCGGAGAAGCGGGCCGAGCAGCGGACCTCGCTCGACGTGCAGGGCCAGGTCTTCGCCGAGATGCTCGACCACTGGGAGCTGTCGCGGCCGCGGGTCGTCGCGCACGACTTCGGCGGCGCCACTACCCTGCGGGCGCACCTGCTGCACGGCTGCGATTACGAGCGCTATGTCCTGATGAACGTGGTGGCCATGCGCCCCTGGGGCTCGGACTTCTTCGACCATGTCGGCAAGCACGTGGAGGCTTTCCAGGGGCTTCCGCCGCATATCCATCGCGCGCTGGTCGAGGCCTATATCAAGGGCGCGCTGATCAGCGACATTCCGGCCGAGGATCTGGAGAACCTGGTGGCGCCCTGGCTTACCGACGAGGGGGCCGGGAGCTTCTATCGCCAGTTCGCGCAGGCGGACGAACGCTACACCGCCGAGGTCGAGCCGATGTACGGCAGTCTCCGCTGCCCGGCGAAGATCGTCTGGGGCGAGGACGATCCCTGGATTCCACTCGCGCGCGGACAAGCGCTCCACGCGCTCATGCCGCACGCCGAGTTCGCCACGCTGACCGGCGTCGGCCATATGCCGCAGCTCGAGGCGCCGGAGGAGGTGAAGCGCACGGTCCTCGCGTTTCTCTAGGTTCGGCTATGCGCCTGCACTAGAACGGTCTATGACAACGGCATGACCCGGGTGATGGTGATCGGCAATGCCGGCGGCGGGAAATCGACCCTCTGCCGGGCCGTCTGTGCGATGCACGGGCTGCCTTACTTCGCCATCGACAGGATCCAATGGCGGCCGAACTGGGTGCCGACCCCCGACGCCGAGTTCCGCGCCGCTCACGACCGGCTTATCGCCCAAGAGCGTTGGCTGATCGACGGCTATGGGCCTTGGCATGCCGTGGAAGCGCGCCTGGACGCCTGCGACACGGTGATCTTCGTCGACCACCCCTTTCGCGTTCACCTCTGGTGGGCCACCAAGCGCCAGGTCAAGTCGCTCTTCTTCGGCAGGCCGGACGGGCCCGAAGGCTGCCCCATGTGGCCGGTGACGCTTCGCCTCTACCGGATGATGTGGTGGCTGCACAGGGAGATGAGGCCGAAGCTGGTCGAGGCCATCGGGCGCCGCAGGGAGCGCCTGCGGATCGTGCACATCGGCTCGCCGCAAGCGCTCAACGCCTTCGCGCAAGATCCCGTGTGAGCTGGCAGACGCTCCTCATCTCTCATGCTCGTGTTTGACAGGAGCATCCATTTCTCGGCCCGCGCCAAGCCTATCCATGGACCCCGGCTCAAGGCCGGGGTGACAGTTTGAGGGCTGTGCCGTCTGCGGTTTCTCTCAGAATGTCACCCTTGGGCAAGGCCCGGCTGCCAAGGCTCGCACGCCGGGACTGCAGGCAGTCCCGGGCTCGCCTACGGGCCGGGGTGACAACGAAGGAAAGAGAAAGGAGCCCCGCCCTACTCGGCGGCTTTGACCTCGAGGCCGATGGGGCAGCTGACGCCGGTGCCGCCGAGGCCGCAGTAGCCGTTCACGTTCTTCGCCAGGTACTGCTGGTGGTAGTCCTCGGCGTAGTAGAACTCCGGCGCATCGAGGATTTCGGTGGTGATCGGACCGAAGCCCGCGGCCTTGAGCCGCTGCTCATAGGCCGCCTTGGAGGCTTCCGCCGCCTGGCGCTGCTCAGGCGAGAAGACGTAGACGCCCGAGCGGTACTGGGTGCCGCGGTCGTTGCCCTGGCGCATGCCTTGGGTCGGGTCGTGCGCTTCCCAGAAGACCTTGAGCAGCTCTTCGAAGGGGAGCAGCGCCGGGTCGAAGACCACCAGCACCACCTCGTTGTGGCCGGTGCGGCCACTGCAGACCTCTTCGTAGGTCGGGTTCGGCGTCAGGCCCGCGGCATAGCCGACGGCCGTCACATAGACACCGGGAGTCTCCCAGAAGCCGCGCTCGGCGCCCCAGAAGCAGCCGAGCCCGAAGATCGCCTGCTGCAGTCCGTCAGGGAAAGGCGGCTTCAGCGGGCGGTGGTTGACGAAGTGGCTGTCCGCCGTCGCGATCGGCGTCTCACGGCCTGGCAGAGCCTCGTCCGCCCCCGGCATCTCGTAGCTCTTGCGGGAACTGAAGAACATGGCTGATCTCCCGATGTCGCCTTGCGGTCTTTGCCGCAAACCCCTTGGCAATATAGCGCACTGACACCGCGGTTGGAGGGCTGCCCCAAAATTCTCCCTAAAACTCTGTGGCAATCCTCACTGTTTATCGGATCTCTTCCGCCGGCAGAGCCTCCTCCTGCGGCAGGAGGCTGGCGAGCACGCCGAACAGCGGGTCGAGGTGGTCCTCGTAGCGCTCCCAGCGGCGCAGCGAGCGCTGATGGATCGGTTGGCGGACCTCCCAGAGGGCACCGCTTCGGATGGGACCGCTGTCGATCGAAGGCTCCAGGCAGCGCGGATCCCACTCCAGGCCGAGGAAGGAGAGCATGCGCCGCGTCTCCTCCTCCGGCGCCGTCACCAGGTTCTCGTAGTCGATCTCGTGGATGGGCAGGACGCCGATGTTCAGCCAGTGGTCCATGAGCTGCCGATAGGCCAGGTAGGTGACCGCCGTCTGCTCGAGATCGTAGCTGTACTGATGGCCCTGACGGTAGTCCTGGAAGTAGATCGACAGGCAGGTATCGACCGGATCCCGCCGACAGTGGATGACACGGGCGCCAGGCGCCATGAGGGCAATGAGACCGAGGTGAATGTAGTAGCCGGGCCGCGAGGTGATGATGCGCTGCGCATCTCCTTCGGCATCGAGGGACGCGGTCATGCGGGCCTGCAGGCGGGCGGCTTCACCGGGCACCATGGTGGCGAGTTTGCTGCCGAAGCCGCTGGTCAGCCGGCCGCCGCCGCAGACCTCGCCGGTGACCAGCTCGATCAGCCCCGGATCGCTGTTGCGCTTGGCCTGCGGGTGGCGGCAGAGCAGCTCGTCGACCAGGCTGACGCCGCTGCGCGGCATGCCGACCACGAAGACCGGCCGCTCGTCCGCCGAGTGGCTGGCCAGGCCGGCGCGCCAGGCATGGCCGCAGTTCTCGATCAGGCCCTCCACCAGCGCGGCGAAGGGAGCGGGATCGTAAGGCGCGGTCGCGGCCATGCTGCGATTGGCCGACTGCAGCAGGCTGAAGGCGCGGTCGCTTTCGCCGATCTGATCGCAGGCCCTGGCCAGGGCGAACTCGATCTGCGGGCGCCAATCCTCCCGCACGCCCTCGGCCAGCATGCTGGCCAGCCGGCCGAGCAGCTGATCGTCAGGGGCGAAGCGATGCTGGCGCGAGAGGTTGAGCAAAGCCGGCGCGAAGCTGGAGTCGCCATCCATCACGCTGCGGAAATAGGACTCGGCCTCTTCGAAACGGCCGGCCTGCTGCAAGACGATGCCGGTCTTGGTCAAGAGCTCGGCCTTGTCGCCGCCGTGCTCGCTGGCCTCGCCATAGGCGGCGACTGCCTGGTCGGTCTTGCCCTGCTCGCGCAGCACATCGGCCATCCGCGTCCGGCTCACGGTGTCGTCCGGGTTGTTCTGCAGGACGGCCTCGAACTCCTTCACCGCATCGTCGTATTGCCCCATCAAGCTGAAGCACTGGGCCAGGTTGCGCCGGATGGCCGGGCTGTCCGCCTGCAGCGCCAGGGCCTCGCGGTAGAGCGGCACGGCCTGCTGATAGAGCCCGGCGGCGGAGAAGGTGTCGGCAAGGTTGGTCTTGATCACCGGGTCATTGGGCTTCGCCCGGTCGGCCCGCATGAAGGTCTCGGCGGCCTCGCGGAAGCGATTCTGCCGCCTGAGGGCCAGCCCGAGGGAGCGGAGATACAAGGCCTCGTTGGGCGACAGCTCGACGGCTTTCTCAAGATGATGCACGGCTTCGGTCGCGCGGTTCGCCCCGGCGAGCAGCTGACCGAGCAGATGGTGCGCGTCGGCGTTCTCCGGCTCCTGCGCCAGCACGTTCTGATAGCCTTGCTGGGCTTCGGCCAGGCGGCCGCTGCGGTGGTGAAGAATGGCCCGCTCGAGATCCTGTGCGATGGTCATGATGTCCCGTCCGTGTTCCAAATGCTCGGCGCGCCCGCGTCCCGGCGGAGGCCGATGCTTTACAAGCGCTCGACGAGCAGCTGCGCCGCGCTCAAGTCCGACAGGGCGCTGCCGACCGACTTGAAGAAGGTGATGGTCTCGGCGTCCCGCGGCAGCGGGTCGTCGCGGCGCGACAGCTCCAAGAGGTCGGCGACGATGGCCTCCGGCGTCAGAATGCCGTGGGCGATCGGCTCGACGATATCGCCTGCTTCCTTAAGCGCTCCATCCCGCGTGTCAACGAAGACCTGCGCGCGACGCACGGCCTCGTCGTCGGCCTCGCGCATGAGTGGCGTGAAGCCGCCGACCAGGTCGAGGTGCTGGCCTGGCTTGAGCCAGGCGCCCTGAACCAAGGGCGTCTGGCTTAAGGTCGCGCAGGAGATGATATCGGCCTCGCCCACCGCAGCCTGCAGATCCGCCACGGCGGTCACCACGAGCGGCCCGCCGCTCAGCGCGTCGGCCAGCTCCTGCGCCCGTTCCGGCCGGTGGTTCCAGATCGCCACCCGGCGGATCGGCCGCACCGCCGCGTGCGCCTCGATGAGGTGCGGCGCCAGCGCGCCGGAGCCGACCATGACCAGGCTCTCGGCATCGCGGCGCGAGAGGTAGTCCGAGGCCAGAGCCGACACCGCGGCCGTGCGGCGCAGGGTCAGCATGGGGCCATCGATGATCGCACGCGGCGCGCCGCTGACCCCGTCGAGATAGAGATAGACGCCCATCACGGCGGGCAGGCTGCGCTGGCCGTTGCCGGGGGTCACGGTGACCACCTTGACGCCGACGTCGCCGCCGTCCTGCCAGGCCGGCATCAGAAGCAGGGTGGCATCCGGCTCCTCGGCTTTCGGGATGGTGTGATGGTGACGCACCGGCACGGTGGCGCCGCCGCGGAAGCTCTCACGCAAGCGCGCCACGAGCGACGGGAAATCCAGGCTGTCCCGAACCTCTTCGGGGGCAACGATGCGCATGACGATTATGCTGTGTGTGCGAGCTAGCTCTTGGCGATGGCCGGAAGGCCGGTGGTCGTGGTCGTCGCTGCAGTTTCGGCTTGCTTCTTCGCGGCCGCCTCCCGCTCCATATCCATCAGCCGGTGGTGCTCCCGGCGCGCCCGGCCCCGGGACCGCCCGCCTGACAGCCAGGCCACCACGCCGCCGATCAAGAAGCCGACCAAGAAGGTACAGAGCACCAGAACGAAGAGCGGCGGCGTGACCTCCATGGTCAGCGGCCAGAGGTCAACGGACACGGTGTGGCGGTTGTGAATCGCGAAGATCACCACGATCGCAGCCAGAGGCAGCAGTATCAGAAGTGCGAACAGACCGCGAAATGCTCTCAAGGTATGTCGTTCCCTCTGCTCGATGCCGACCGCGTCGCTTCGCGGCAGGCTCAACCGCCGCCCAGGTTCAACCGTTCGCGCAGCTGCTTGCCCGTCTTGAAGAAGGGCACGAACTTCTCACCCACGGCCACCGCATCGCCGGTGCGCGGGTTGCGCCCGATCCGGGCCTCCCGCTGTTTGACCGAAAAGGCCCCGAAGCCACGCAGTTCGACGCGGTCGCCCCGCGCCAAGGCCTCCGAGATCTCATCGAAGATCGTGCTGACGATCCGTTCCACATCCCGATGATAGAGATGCGGGTTCTGCTCGGAAATGCGCTGAATCAGCTCCGACTTTGTCATTCGACCTCCCCATCCAGCAGGCAAAGCGGCGGCGGTTGTGGCCACCGCCCTTATCACCCAACCCACGTGGGCTGAGCCTGCCAGAGGGTTAATCCCCGGTCAAGAAAGCGTGCCACTGCAAAGTACTATAGCACAAAGAAAATCCCCGCCGAACGCGCGCCGGCGGGGATTGTTCAATGACTTTGATTGCAGGGCGTCGTCTGACGCCTGTGCTTAAGACTTCTCGCTGTCGTCCTCGCCCTCTTTCGGCGTCTCCTCCTCGCGGTCGGCGCGCGCCTTGGACAGCGCGGCCCCGAGGATGTCGCCCAGGCTTGCGCCGGACTCGGCCGAGCCGTACTCGGCCATGGCCTGCTTCTCTTCGTCGATCTGCAGCTGCTTGATCGAGAGCGTGATGCGGCGGGTCTTGCGGTCGAGCGAGGTGACCTTGGCGTCGATCTTCTCGCCGACGGCAAAGCGGTCGGGCCGCTGCTCGCTGCGGTCGCGGGCCAGGTCGCCCTTGCGGATGAAGCCGGTCGCACCGTCGGCCAGGGTGACCTCGATGCCGCTGTCGACCACCTGGCTGATGGTGCCGGTGACCACGTCGCCCTTCTTGAGGCCTTCGGTGGCGCCCTTGAAGGGGTCCTCGCTGAGCTGCTTGATGCCGAGCGAGATGCGCTCCTTCTCCACCTCGACGTCGAGGACCTTGACCTTGACCTCTTGGCCTTTCTCGTAGTCCTTGATCGCTTCCTCGCCGGGCCGGCTCCAGTCCAGGTCGGAGAGGTGGACCATGCCGTCGATCTCGCCGGGCAGGCCGACGAAAAGGCCGAACTCGGTGATGTTCTTGATCTCGCCTTCCAGCTCGCTGCCGGCGGGGTACTTCTCCTGGAAGTGCTCCCACGGGTTGGCTTGAGCCTGCTTGAGGCCAAGCGAAATCCGCCGCTTGGTCTCATCCACGTCGAGCACCACGACTTCGACTTCCTGAGAGGTCGAGACGATCTTGCCCGGATGGACGTTCTTCTTGGTCCAGCTCATCTCGGAGACGTGGACCAGGCCCTCGATGCCCGGCTCCAGCTCGACGAAGGCGCCGTAGTCGGTGATGTTGGTGACCCGCCCGATTAGCTTGGCGCCCAGCGGGTACTTGGCGGCCACACCCTCCCAGGGGTCGGCCTCGAGCTGCTTCATGCCCAGTGAGATGCGCTGCGTCTCCGGATTGAAGCGGATGACCTGCACCTGGACCTGCTGGCCGATGCTGAGCGCCTCGCTCGGGTGATTGATGCGGCGCCAGGAGATGTCGGTGACGTGCAGCAGACCGTCGACGCCGCCGAGATCGACGAAGGCGCCGTAGTCGGTGATGTTCTTGACCACGCCGGCCAGCACCTGGCCCTCGCTGAGGTTGGCGACCAGCTCGTTGCGCTGCTCGGCCCGGTCTTCTTCCATGACCGCGCGGCGCGAGACCACGATGTTGCCGCGGCTGCGGTCCATCTTGAGAATCTGGAAGGGCTGCGGCGTGTGCATCAAGGGTGTCACGTCGCGCACCGGACGGATGTCGACCTGGCTGCCCGGCAGGAAGGCCACGGCGCCGGAGAGATCGACGGTGAAGCCGCCTTTGACGCGGCCGAAGATCTGGCCGGTCACGCGCTGGTTGGCGGCGAAGGCCTTCTCGAGCTGGTTCCAGGCTTCCTCGCGGCGGGCCTTTTCGCGGGAAAGCATGGCTTCCCCGTTCTTGTCTTCCATGCGCTCGAGGTAGACCTCGACC
Source organism: Rhodospirillales bacterium (assembly GCA_965247175.1). Taxonomy (GTDB): domain Bacteria; phylum Pseudomonadota; class Alphaproteobacteria; order Kiloniellales; family DSM-21159; genus JANQMX01. The sequence continues at coordinate 3,636,385 of OZ252006.1, read as the reverse complement.
GTATCGCCGACGCGCAGCTCGCTGTCCTCGCCGGCCTTGGTGAACTCCTTCATCGCGACGCGGCCTTCGCTCTTCAGGCCGACGTCGACCAGAACGCCGTCGTTCTCGATGGCGACGATCGTGCCGCGCAGGACGTTCCCTTCGAGGGACGAGCTGTCCCCTAGTTGTTCGTTCAGGAGAGCGGCAAAGCTCTCTTTTTGGACTTCTTGTGCCGGAGTGGCATCAGACATGCGTTATCATCCTCTTTAGTAATCCGTTGTCACAGGCCAACCGGTTGGCTCCGGCGGTCTTCCCAGCACCAGACGGATGCCTGGTGAGGGCTTATCGTTAACGGTCCGCTAACAGCCAGTCGCTGCCGACCATGGAACGCATCAAGGGGGCTACTCAGCGAAGGCCCTTATCTTGAAGGATCTGCATGGCCGCCTGGAGCGCCGCGTCCGAGTCGAGCTCGGAGGTATCCAGGATTGCGGCGTCGTCCGCGGGCTTCAAAGGTGCCACGGCACGCGCTTGATCGCGTGCGTCGCGTTCCTTCAAATCCTGCAGGACCCGCGGGTATATAGTCTCTTCGCCGCGCGCAAGCAACTCCCGATAGCGGCGCTCGGCCCGGACTTCCGGGCTTGCCGTGACGAAGAGCTTCATCGCCGCATCGGGGCATACGACGGTGCCGATGTCGCGGCCGTCGAGCACCGCGCCCTTGGCGCCGGTGGGGGGCTCCTGGGCGAAACGGCGCTGGAAATCGAGCAAGGCGGCGCGCACAGGGCTTTGGGCGGCGACCAGCGAGGCCGCCTGGCCGACCGCCTCCTGGCGCAGATCGTCCCGCTCCAGGTCGGCCGGGCTCAGGCCGCGCGCGACGGCTTCGGTGGCCGCCTCGTCGTCCGGCGACTGACCGGCGGCCAGGGTTAAGGCGGCGACGGCGCGGTACAGTAGGCCGGTATCCAGGTAGGCGAAGCCGAGCTTGGCCGCGAGCGCCCTAGCGAGGGTGCCCTTGCCGGCGGCGACCGGCCCATCGACGGCAATGATCACGAAGGCCAGCCCCTGCTCACGGCGTGTCGATCTTCGCGCCGAGCGCGCTCATCATGCTGACGAAGCCGGGGAAGGAGGTGGCGATGGGCGCGGCATCGTCGATCCGCACCGGCCGCTCGCACGCCAGGCCCATGACCAGGAAGCTCATGGCGATGCGATGGTCGAGCTCGGTCTCGATCGCCGTGTTGTTGCCTCCGGGCGGGCGTCCGTCGGCGCCCTGCACGGTCAAGCTCTCCGCGCCTTCCTCGACCGCCACGCCACAGGCCGCGAGCCCCTTGGCGACGGCGGCGAGGCGATCGCTTTCCTTGACCCGCAGCTCGCCGAGACCCCGCATCACGGTGGTCCCTTTGGCGCAGGCCGCGGCGACAGCCAGGACCGGGTATTCGTCGATCATCGAGGGCGCGCGCTCGGGCGGCACCTCGACGCCCTGCAGACGGCTGCCGCGAACCCGCAGGTCCGCCATGGGCTCGCCGCCCTCTTCGCGCAAGTTCTCGACCGCGATATCGGCGCCCATCTCCTGCAAGGTGGCGATCAGGCCGCTGCGATGCGGGTTCATGCAGACCTCTGAGAGACGCAGGTCCGAGCCGGGCAGCAGCAAAGCGGCGACGATGGGAAAAGCGGCGGACGAAGGGTCAGCCGGCACGGTGACGCTGCTGCCGATAAGCTCCGGCTGGCCGCTCAGGGCGATACGGCGGCCGCCCTCCGGCAACTCCTCCACCACGACGCTGGCGCCGAAATGGCGGAGCATGCGCTCGCTGTGATCGCGGGTCGGCTGCGGCTCGATCACCCGGGTCTCGCCGGGCGCCGCAAGGCCGGCCAAGAGGATGGCCGACTTGACCTGGGCCGAGGCGACCGGCAGCGCGTATTCGATAGGCAGCAGGGTTTCCGGCCCCTGCATGGCCATGGGCAAGCGGCCGCCGGCACGCGCCTGGAAGGTCACGCCCATCTGCCCGAGCGGCGTCATGATTCGCGCCATCGGCCGGCCGCGCAGCGAAGCATCGCCGCTGAGAACAGCGTGGATGGGTTGTCCGGCGATGACACCCATGGCGAGCCGCACGCCGGTGCCGCTGTTGCCGAAGTCGAGCAGGTCCTGGGGCTCCTTCAGGCCGCCGACGCCGCGGCCCCAGACTCGCCAGAGCCCGCTCGCCGGATCCTTCTCCACTTCGGCGCCCAGCGCCCGCATGGCGGCCGCGGTGTTGAGGACGTCCTCGCCCTCGAGCAGTCCTTCGATGCGGGACTCGCCGACCGACAGCGCCGCGAGCATCAGCGCGCGGTGGGAGATCGACTTGTCGCCGGGCACGCGGACCGTGCCAGCGAGCGCCTCGCTGGGCGACGACGCCATACCTTGCGGGCCCTCGGCCGGCGCGACGCTGGAGAGCGCGCGAGCCTCCAAGACGGTTCTCCCCTCAGCTCTAGAAACGGTCGGTCCAGTACGCGACCGACGGCACGTTTGACAGCACTCAGCCTTCATGGCAAATCCCGCGCCGTCTTGCACTGGAGCGTTTACCACCTATGTGGGCTTGACGCCTGTCCGCTTCCCTTCACGGCCTTATCGACCCTGTCCCCTCCGTCCTTGTGATCGGATAGCCGGGGCCGAGGTGGTCAGACGGAAAAGCGGCGGGTCCTGCCAAGCGAAGAGCGCGACCGAGCCCAGCGCGAAAAGCCATGAGGAGACCTGTCTTGGCGAAGCCGGAATGGGGCACAAAACGCATTTGCCAAAGCTGCAGCGCCAAATTCTATGATTTTGGCCGCACGCCCATCGTCTGTCCGTCCTGCGGCGCCGAGTTCGATCCGGAGGCGATCCTGAAATCGCGCCGCGGCCGCACCGCCAGCCGCGAGAAGGCGAACAAGGAAGCCGAGCGCGCACGCGCCAAGGCCGCCGAAGCCGAGGCCGAAGCCGAGACCGAGCTCGAAGAAGAGACCGATCTCGAGGTCGCCGACGACGAGGTGGAAGAGGCCGTGATCGAAGACACCGAGGACCTGGGCGGCGACGACGAGGATATCGGCGACGTTCCCGTCGCCAAGGACGAGGAAGAGACCTAGAAGGCTTTCGATAGGCGCCTTGCGGCACTGCACTGTTCCGTCCCGATTCTTGTTTGGGCGCCTGACGGCGCTGTGCGGCACCAGCCCGGGCGCGCCTCGGAACGGAAACGCCAGTCGTCGATGGCGCAGGCGCGCCATACAAGACTAACGAGGGCCGGAACCGCATAGCGTGGTTTGGCGCCAGATTGGGTCTTGCCAATCGGGCCTTCGCTTCCTAATTTCCCGGGCTTCGGGGCGCAGCTTGCACCCCGTGATGACCTCGGTGGGGCCATAGCTCAGCTGGGAGAGCGCTACAATGGCATTGTAGAGGTCAGCGGTTCGATCCCGCTTGGCTCCACCATTTCCACCGTCCTACGCAGTGGGCGAGGGGCGCCAGTGGCGCACCGCGGGGTGGAAATCCCGCGCCGGGTAAGCGGCGCGCGCCGATCCCCAAGTATCACTGACCAAGTCGAACGCGAGCACCCAGCAGCTAAGGCGCCGAGGCCTCGGCGGTGCGCGCGCGGCGGTCTTCCCGCCCGGCGATCAGCTTGCGCCGGAGCCAGCTTGAGGCGCTGTCCATCAGCATCACCAGGATGACCACCAGCACGATGATGTAGAGGGTGTTCTCCCAGTCGCGGGCGGTCCGCATCGTCTCGACCAGCAAAAGACCGATGCCGCCGGCGCCCAGCGCGCCGATCACCGTGGCCGAGCGGGTGTTGGACTCGAGATAGTAGAGCCCCTGGGAGACGAAGATCGGCAGGATCTGCGGAATGACGCCGAAGCGGTAGCGTTGCAGCCGATTGGCGCCGGTCGAGCGCACGCCCTCGACCTGCTTGTTGTCGATGTTCTCCAAGGCTTCCGAGAAAAGCTTCCCCAGCGTGCCCGTGTCGGTGAAGGCGATCGCCAAGGCGCCGGTCAGCGGCCCGAGGCCGAAGGCGCGGATGAAGATCAGCGACCAGATCAGCATGTCGATGCCGCGCAAGAAGTCGAACACCCGGCGCACGAAGAAGCGCAGCACCTGCGAGGGCGTGAAGTTGGAGGCGGCGAGGAAGGCCAGCGGCAGACCGACGAAGGCGGCGGTGAAGGTTCCCAGCACCGCCATCAGGATGGTCTCCAAGAGGGCGACGAAGACATTGCCGTGCTGCCAGTCCGGGTTCTCCCAGAAGGTCTGGAAGATCAGCCCGGCGTTTGAGTAATCCGGGTCGAGCCGCTCACTGGAGAACGCGAGGTCGGTCAGCTCCCCGAACGACAGGGTCGAGAGCGGCGAGTTGAAGGGGAAGAAGAAGTTCTCCCAGCCGAAGAAGTAGCGATGCACCTCGATCTTGCTGCGCGAGACCTGGACCCGCTTGCCCAGGGTGGGCCGCGCGTCGAACTTGCGCGGGTTGAGCCGCATCCACTCGGGTTGCGGGCCGGGGAGTGTGGTTTCCACGCCATCCGCCGTCGCTTCGGCCTCGATGGTGCCATAGCCGGGCACCTCGAAGATGACGCGGCTGCCGACGATCTCGGCGATGTGGCCCTCGCCGAGATCAACGCGCACGCGCTCGTCGTCCGGCAAGGCGACCCAAGGCGGCGGGGTCTGATAACGCGAAGTGCGCTCGCCCTCGATAGCGATCTCCAGCTCACCGCTGCGCAGGCTCTTGGTCACATGCACCTTATGGGCGACCGAGTCGGTGCCGAGGATCAACGCGCGGTCCGGCTCCGCCTTGGCCAAGAGGCCGGAGACATCGAAGGCGTTCCAGGTGTAGGCGAGATAGACGAAGACGACGGCCAGCACGACGAAGCCGCCCCAGGCTTTGCGCCGCACTTTCGAGAAGATGGCGGACGAGCGCTGGGCGCCGAGGTCGAGCGTGCTTGCCGCGTTGGCCATCGTGCCCTCCCCCTAGTGCCGTGCTTCGCTGCCGACCAGTTGCCGGCGCAGGTAGGAGGAGATCTGATCGATCACCACGATGGAGAGGAACAGCAGAACGAAGAGAGCGGCGGTCTCGTCACCGGCACCCTGCCCCCAGCCGATGGTCCGCCGCAGCTCCGAGCCGATGCCGCCGGCGCCGACGAAGCCGAGGATGGCCGAGGCGCGCACGTTGATCTCGAGGCGCAGCAGGAAATAGCTCATGTAGTTGGGCGCCACCTGCGGGATCACGGCGTAGCGCAGGCGCTGCAGCCAGTTGGCGCCGCAGGCCTTCAAGCCTTCGATCGGCTTGCGGTCGATGTTCTCGTTGACCTCGGAGAAGAGCTTGCCGAGAGCGCCCGCGGTGTGGAAGGCGACGGCGATCATCGCCGGCACCGGGCTGGTACCGAGCACGAAGATCAGAAACAGCGCGATGATCAGCTCGGGGAAGGCGCGCATGAAGTCCATGCTGCGCCGGACGATCGGGATGGCCCAAGGCCAGACGTCCAGACCGCGGGTGCTGAGAAAGGCCATCATCATGGCGGCAGCGCCGCCGAGAATGGTGGCGACCAGGGCGATGTTCAGGGTTTCGATCAGCGCCGGCAGGAACTTGATCAGCAGCAGAAAGAACGCGCCGCCGGACTGCCAGGCTTCGATGACGATCTCGCCGGGATAGTCGAAGAACTTGCTGAGCCCCGGGATGAAGCCGCCGGAGTTCATCGAGTTGGCCTGGCCGTAGCCGGCGATGATCACCGCCGCGGTGACCAGGATCATCACGCCCGTATAGAGACGGCGGCGCTTCTCGAGGTGGAGGATCTCTTCCTGTAGGGCGGCAACCGACATGGGGAGCTGGCGAAAAGCGGTAACGGAAGGGCGCGGACCCAGCAGGACGCCGGGCCCGCGCTCCCTCGCGGTTCAGTGAAACAGGCTGCGTGCCGCTTACTGCGACTTCAGCCGGCGCGCTTCGATGATGGCCTCGTAGGCGCTGTGGTCGATCGGGGCGATGCCCTTGATCTCACCGGCCATGACGCCGTAGGCGCACTCGGGGTCCATGGACTCGAGGCTGGCCATCAGGCCAACGACCTGCATCTTGACCTTCTCGGGCAGGTCCTTGCGCACGACGATCGGGCCCTCGGGGATGACCTTGGAGCGCCAGATCTCGGTCAGCTCGGTCATGTCGACCAGGCCGGCATCGGCCGCCTTGCGCAGTGCGCCGCTGTTGAAGCCGTCTTCCCACTCGCCCAGGCCGTCGGCCCAGGTCACGCCGGCGTCGATGTCGCCGTTGTAGACGGCAACGATGGTCTGCTCGTGGCCGCCGGTGAACTTGACGTCGCCGAAGTACTCGCCCGGCTCCATGGGAAAGCCCGAGGCGGGGATCTCGATGGAGGGGATGAGGTAGCCCGACGTGGAATTCGGGTCGCCGAAGCCGAAGACCTTGCCCTTCATGTCGTCGAGATCGCCGATTTCGCGGTCGGTGCGGGCAAAACCGATAGAGTAGTAGCCGTAGGAGCCATCGGTGTTGATCTTGACCAGCACCGGCTCCACCGCATCGGGATTGGTCAGGTAGACCTTGGCGTAGCCGGAGGCACCGAGCCAGGCCAGGTCGAGGTTGCCGCCGAGCAGGCCCTCGATGACGCCATTGTAGTCGGCCGGCGCAAAGAGCTTGGTCTCGACGCCGAGCAGCTCCTCGGTCTTCTCACGCAGGCACTCGTTGGAGCGCAGTCGGTCGGAGGCGTTCTCACCGCCAAGGATGCCGATGCGGAACTCGGTGATCTCTTCCGCGACGGCGGCACCGGACATCAGCGCACAGACGGCCGCCGCGGCGGCCAGACGATTGATCAGCTTCATTGGACTCTCCCTTTACTGACCCTGTGTTGACCCAGTTCTCTTGTCGCTGGGTCGGTTAAACAGCCGACGAACCGACGGCCGTAGCCTCTGGCACTGCCGGTGCAGCCTCGCTGCGGTGACCCGCCAAGGCTGTCGATGTCACCGACTCGTCGAGGTATCCTTCGGCGCCGTAGATATCGCGCACCACCTCGGGCCCGAGCTCGCTGGCCGGGCCGTCGAAGACCAGCTCGCCGGCACGCATGCCGATCACCCGGTCGCAGTAGTTGCGGGCGGTATCCAGGGTGTGGAGGTTGCAGATGACAGTGAGGCCCTCTTCCTCGTGGATCTGCCGCAGCGCGCCCATCACGACTTCGGCGCTCAGCGGATCGAGCGAGGCGATCGGCTCATCGGCCAGCACCATCTTCGGACCCTGGACCAGCGCGCGGGCGATGGCCACGCGCTGCTGCTGTCCGCCGGAGAGGGTTTCGGCCCGCTGCAGCGCCTGATCGGCGATGTCGAGGCGGTCGAGCGCCGCCAGGGCGTCGTCGACGTCGGAGCGGCTGAAGATGCTGAACAGGCTGCGCAGGGTGCCCTGCTGGTTGAGCCGGCCGAGCATGACGTTGGTGACGACGTCGAGCCGGGGCACCAGATTGAACTGCTGGAAGATCATGGCGCAGTCGCGCTGCCAGCGGCGCATTTCGGCGCCCTTCAACTTCAGGACATCGCGCCCCTCGACCAGGACCTCGCCGGCGCTGGCCGGGGTCAGCCGGTTGACCATGCGCAGGAAGGTCGACTTGCCGGCGCCGGAGCGGCCGATGATGCCGATCATCTGCGGTTTAGCGACAGAGAAGGAGACCCGATTGACCGCAGCGAGATCGCCGAACAACTTGGTGACGTCACGCACTTCCATGGCTGCGACGGGGGCTGCCATGGGGCTGGTGGCGGAGCCCAGAGCCGAAGCGGATGCGGCCGCGCCGTTGAAGCGCGTCACGTTATCGTCATCACGACCAGTCGCGGTCATCGTGCCTCGAACTGTCGTTTACAGGCGGTGTCCGCCCTCATGTCCCGGTCCCCATGTCCTTGTCGCGCCTGGTCGGCAGGGACTGTCCGCGCGATGCAGCACGGCAGCCCTCTTGCCCGGGCTTCTACGGACCGGTCATTTAGCTTTTGTGACGGGCGTGTTTAGAAAAGATTGCAGGCGGCCACCGGCGGTGGATGCCTTATGCGGCCGCTTGCTGCGCTTTTTCGCTACTTCCGCAAGCTGGCGTTGGCGCGGGAGGAGGTCTCGACCAGAGAGATGCAGTCGTCCCGCGCACCGGTGGCGGTCTCGCACTGCAGCACGCTGTTGAGCAGCATCTGGCCGATGTCGGCGCAGCTCAGCCCGGGAATATCGAAGAGCTTCACCACGGTCTTCTGGTCCGGCATGCGCCCGGCATCCAGCGCAAGGCGGGTCTCGATGATGCCGTCGGTGCGGAAGAGGATGAGATCGAGGCGCAGAGAGGAGATCGCTTCGCCCAGCTTGTTCTGGAACACCATGTAGGCGCGGCAGGCGTCGTTCTCTCTCTGTTCCAGCTTGTTAAGCTCGATCGGCAGGGAGGGCTGCGCCAACGCGCTACCCGGCGCCAAGCAGAGCGCCCCGAAAAGGGCGGCAAGCGCGACGATCAAGGACCGGCTGCGGTGCGGCATAAGCTCCTCCTTCGTGAGCTGAAAGCCTTAAGGCACAATGGTATGGATAACGTTGACGCGCGAACGAGACAACGCGCTTCTTGCAGCCTCGCCATCGCCCTTTTGACCCATTCGGCCGGCCTGGTCCGGGCCGGCGGCTCGCTCCGGCCTCTCTTGATCGCGTCGGGCGCGGCGACCATTTAACAGTCCGGCGGTGCCGTGACGGGCCGCCGGCACGGTGCTCGCGACGAACGCCGTGCGCCACCCGGCAACCTTGCTCGAAGGAGGAGGCTGCGCGAGATGACGCGTTCGACCCTGTTTAGTTCGCCCCTGCTGCTCGGCTTCGATCAGCTTGAAGATGCTTTGAACCAGGTTTCGAAGCATGGCACTGATGGCTATCCGCCCTACAACGTCGAGGAGCTGAGCGCAGATCGCCTGCGCATCACCCTGGCCGTGGCCGGTTTCAGTCAGAGCGATCTATCTATTCAGCTCGAACGTAACCAACTCGTGATCGAGGGCCGGCAACAAGCTTCGGAAGAGGCCGTCTACCTGCACCGCGGTATCGCGGCGCGGCGCTTCAAGCGCAGCTTCATGCTGGCCGACGGTATCGAGGTGACGGAAGCGAGCCTGGAGCACGGCCTGCTGCACATCGACCTGCAGCGGCCCGAGCAGCACGCCGCTGTCCGGAGGATCGAGATCGGAACCCCCGGCAAACAAGGCGCCCAAGGCCCAAAGGACGGGGAGTGAGGCGCGAGGGATTAAACCGGGCTTTACAGCGTAGTAACTACAACGAAGAGGGCTCACCGGCCGGCCATGCGCGGCGGGAGGGTCGCTCAAGGAGGGTATGATGTCTGTTCAGGAAACCATGCAAAAACCGCTTTCACAGCAGGAATTCGCGGCTTTGGGGATGGAGGCCTTCGCCTACATCAAGCCCATCGAGCTGCAAGGCAAGACCGACGAGGGCCAGGAAGCGACCATGCCGGCCTTCGCCATCTGCGCGGCCGACGGCAAGCAGTTGGCCGTCGCCGCCAACCGCGACGCCGCCTGGGCAGCGGTGGTGCAGCACGGCCTGGAGCCGCTGAGCTTGCACTAGGGGCTTCGCCAGCAGTTATAGGATCCTTCTAACGCTGGGCGGCACAGCACCAATCGGTTGTCACCCCGGCCCCCGAGCCGGGGTCCATTTCGCAGCCCGCGCGAAGCATAGCCATGGACCCCGGATGTCGCCTCTGACGAGGCTCCTCCGGGGTGACATGTCGAGGTGAAGGGCGCTCGCACAGCGCCGAAAGGCACCTAGACGATCACGCCGCGTGGCTGGCGGCGGACTCTGAGAGCAAAGCGTAGAGGCCGTCGGCGCTGTCGGTGCCGCGCAGCTTCTCGCATACGCCGCGGTCGCGCAGCAGCCGCGAAATGCGGGCCAGCGCCTTCAAGTGATCGGCACCCGCCTTCTCCGGCGCCAGCAGCAGGAAAATGAGGTCGACCGGCTGCTCGTCGATGGCCTCGAACTCGACCGGCCGTTCCAGCCTGGCGAAGACCGCATAGAGCTGGTCAAGGCTGGCCAGCTTGCCGTGCGGAATGGCAATCCCGTGGCCGATCCCGGTGGTGCCGAGACGCTCACGCTCGATCAGCACGTCGAAGATGACGCGCTCGGGCTGGTGGGTGAGCTGCGCGGCCTTGCGCGCAAGCTCCTGCAAGGCCTGCTTCTTGCTCGTCACCCGCAGCGACGGCACCACAGCATCCGGCCCCAGCAAGTCTACGATTTCCATCAAGTCACCGTTTCTTGTCGCTTCCCTGGCGGGCCCGCTCAGGACGTCGAGCGGTTGCCGCGCGGGTCGACCCAACCGACATGGCCGTCCTGGCGTCGATACACCATGTTCAGCCCACCGTGCGCCTTGTTGCGAAACAGCAGCGCCGGAATGTCCGCCAAGTCCATTCTCATGACCGCATCGCTGACGGTCAGGCTCGGTATTTCCGTTTCAATTTCGGCGATCACCGCCGGTTGACTGTCGGCTTCGGTTTCCTCGTCCGATTCCGCCGACTCTACCTGCAAAACGTACTGCTGGGCCGCCAGACGCTCGGCCTCCGGCCCGCTTACCTGCTCGAGGTCGCGATGGTGATCGCGTAACCTCCGCTTGTATCGGCGCAAGCGCTTCGACAGGCGCTCTACCGCTTGATCGAAGGCCGGATAAGGCTCGTTCGCATCAGCGCTGGCGTGCAGCTCGATACCCTTGCCGATATGGGTAGACACCATGGCGCGAAACAAGTGCCCTTCCCGAGACAAGGTTACGCTGACATCGATCGCGTCACCGAAGTACTTACCGAGAACCGTGCCCAAACTGAGGCTGGCATGTTCACGAAAGGCATCGCCCACGTCGATCTGCCTTCCTTGGACCGACAGCTGCATAGATCGCTCGTGAAATTGAACCGTTGTTCTTCTTGCGCGCCCATCGGCCCGCGAGCCCTCGGGGCCATCACTGCCCGGGCTCAAGGGCCGGGACATTAGGTCTGCCACTGATGCCTGTCAATACACCCACAAGGCCAACGAAAGGGACCAAAATCGGCCCCCGATCAGCCTTTGAATTTCACAGTTTCGGCGGCGACTTGGGAAATTTTATCTACGAATTTCAATGGGATAAGAGTGGGCAAACCCCTAGAAACCTTGATGTCTTTTCCGGCCTCAGGTTGGTTCCAATTCTGTCCCCAATCCTACCAGTTAAGGATTGGGGGCACTGGCCCCCAAATCGCCGCTGCGCGCCGCTTTCAGGCGGCGGCGTTCGACCGAGGAGGGGATGCGCATGGTCTCCCGGTACTTGGCGACCGTGCGCCGGGCCACGGCAATGCCTTCCTGCCGCAGCTGCTTCACCAGGGCGTCGTCGGAGAGCACGCGGTCGGCCGTTTCGGCGTCGATCAGGCTGCGGATGCGGTGCCGGATCGATTCGGCCGCGTGGGCGTCCTCGCCCTCTCCGCCAACGGCGGTGCTGAAGAAGTACTTCAGCTCGAAGATGCCGCGCGGCGTGGCAATGAACTTGTTGGCCGTCACGCGGCTGACCGTCGATTCGTGCAGGGAGACCTCTTCGGCCACGTCGCGCAGGGTCAGGGGCCGCATGTGGGCGACACCCTTGCGGAAGAACGCGTCTTGCTGGCGCACGATGTCGCTCGCCACCTTGATGATGGTGGTGGCGCGCTGATGCAGCGACTTCACCAGCCAGCTGGCCGCGCCCAGTTGTTCGGTCAGATAGTTGCGCTCGGCCCGGTCCCGGCAGCGCGAGACGACGGAGGCGTAGTAGCCGCGGTTGACCAGCAGGCGCGGCATGGCATCGGGGTTGAGCTCGATCAGCCAGCTGCCGTCGGGGCGCGCGCGCATCAGCACATCGGGGATGATGGCCTCGGCCGCCTGAAGATCGAATTGCAGGCCCGGCTTGGGGTCCAGCGCCCTGATCTCGGCCAGCATTTCGGCGAAGTCGTCCTCGTCGACCTGGCACAGCGAGCGAAGCTGCGGCAGCTTGCCCTCGGCCAAAAGCGCGAGGTTGTCGAGCAGCGCCGCCATGCAGGGGTCGAAGCGGTTGCGCTCCTTGAGCTGCAGCGCCAGGCACTCGGCGAGATCGCGGGCGAAGACCCCCGTCGGCTCGAGACACTGGAGGCGCAGCCTGAGCGCTTCGAGACGCTCTTCCGGCAGGCCGAGCTGCTCGGCCAACGCAGCCATGTCGACGGTGAGATAGCCGCTCGGATCGACCTGGTCGATCAGGTAGGCGGCAATCATGCGTTCGGCCGGGGCGGAGATCTCCACCGGCATCTGCTGCAACAGGTGACTGCGCAGGTCCGGCGTCTCGTCGGCGGCTTCCTCGATGGAGCGCTCACCGCCCTCACCGTCTTGGCCGCCGGCACCACGGCGGCTCCAGTCGATGCTGCTCTCGCCTTCCGAGGGGCTGTTGTCGTCGTAGACCGGCTCGCTGTCCAAGGGGCGGTCTGAGTCTTCCGAGAACTCGGCCGTGGCAAGTTGGTCGAGGCTGTCCGGCACCGGCTCGCCGTCACCGTAGTCGTCGCCGGCAGGCTCGTCCGCAGAGCCTTCGGCCTCGCGGGGATCGGCCTCGCCGGCCTGTGCCTCATCGCGCTCGAGCAGCGGGTTCTCCGCCAGCTGTTGGTCGACGAAGGCGTTCAGCTCGAGGCTGGAATACTGCAATAGCTGAATGGCTTGCCGCAGTTGCGGCGTCATGACCAGTGTCTGGGACTGGCGTAGCTCGAGCCGCTGCGTTACAGCCATAATGTTAACGACTAGAGGCTAAATCTTTCGCCCAAGTAAACGCGCCGGACGTCCTTGTTGGCGACGATTTCACGGGGCGTGCCGTCCATCAAGACCCGGCCTTCGTGAATGATATAGGCCCGATCGACGATGTCCAAAGTCTCACGGACATTGTGGTCGGTGATCAGCACGCCGATGCCGCGGTCCTTGAGGTGGCTGACCAGATCGCGGATGTCGTTGACCGCCACAGGGTCGATGCCGGCGAGCGGCTCGTCCAGCAGGATGAAGGACGGCCGCGAGGCCAGCGCCCGGGCGATCTCCACGCGCCGCCGCTCACCGCCGGACAGGGCGATGGCCGGCGTCCGCCTCAGGTGGGCGATGGAAAACTCCGAGAGCAGATCTTCGAGGATGGCCTGGCGCTTCTGCCGGCTGGACTCGGTCAGCTCCAGCACCCCCAGGATGTTCTGCTCCACCGTCAAGCCACGGAAGATCGAGGCTTCCTGCGGCAGATAGCCGATACCAAGGCGGGCCCGGCGGTACATCGGCAGGCCGGTGATGTTCTCGCCGTCCAGCGTGATGACGCCGGCGTCCGGCGCCAAGAGGCCTGTGATGATGTAGAAGGAGGTGGTCTTGCCGGCGCCGTTGGGGCCGAGCAGCCCGACCGCCTCGCCGCGTTCCAGGGTCAGCGACACCCCGCGCAGAACCGGGCGTTGCTTAAAGGACTTCTCCAGATTGAGCGCACAGAGGCCCGGGTTGTCGACGATCAAGCGCGGCGTGCGCTCGATCTCCTCGATATCGGCCTCCCTGACCCTGGCGCCACTATCAGGCTTGCGCCTTGTGCTCATGCCCTTCCTATTCGTCGTCCTCGGCGTCGGCGTCCGACTGCTGAGGCACTAGAAGACCCTGCACCCGCGTGCCGGAGCCGGGAAGCAGGCGGCTGACTCCAGTCTCGAAGTCTACTTCCGCGCGGTCGCCGTTCAACTGGTTCGGTCCCTGGGTGATCTTGACGTCACCGGCCAACACGGCTCGGTCGTCGATAGCATAGTAAATGCCCTCATTGCCAACGGCGAATTCGTTCGGTGTCCGGATCCGCACATTGCCGATGGCGTCGACCCGGTCCAAGACCCGCCCGCCCTGGGCGTCATTGGTGAAGCTTGCGGTCAGCGTGTCGGCCTCGATGAGGTCCTCCTCGCCCTGCATGGAGGCATCACCGCGGGCCACGGCAACCGGCCGTCCCTCGAAGTCCTCCCAGTACTCCAGGCTGTCGCGGGCGCGCACCACGCTCCCGTCAGCCATGTCCAGGCGCAGATTGTCTCCGGTCAAGACGGCGACTTTCTGGTCGCTGTAGTAGACGCCGAGATCGCCGTAGGCCACGTCCTCCGGCAGAACCACCTTGACGTTGCCCTGGGCCTCGATCTGGTAGAACTGCGTCTCCCCGGCCACCTCGCGGTAGTAGGCCAGCAGGCGGTCGGCGCTGACGCTCAAGTCCTCGCGCTGGGCCACGGCGTTGCCGCGGGCGATGTAGACCCGCTGGTCGCGCCGCCACTCGATGCCGTTGTCGGCGTTGATCTGCAGGGCCGAGTTGCCGGCGCTCACCGCATTCTGCGCGCTGCTCGGCAGCGCAGCGAGATAGGCGCAAAGAAGCGCCATGGCAGCAATCAACCGGCTGACTGGAAATCGCCTCGCTGGGGAACGGCTCACTGGGGAACGGCTCACTGGGGGAAGCCCTCCGCGTCGGGGTAGAGCAAAAGCTCCGCCTTGCCGGTGAAGTGGATACGCTGACCGCCATCTTCCAGGCGGAAGCCCTCGGCGACGATCTCGCCAATCCCGGCTTGGCCAGTCACCGGGGAGGTTCCCCAGGCCCGATTTCCGACCAGGTCGATCTCGGCCGTCTCGGTGTGCATCTCGTAACCCTGGTCGTGGAACAGGCTGACGTCGCCGACCAGGGAGAGATGCTCGCCCATGCGATCGTAGAGGCCGTCGGTGGCGCCCAGAGTGAGCCAGGCGCCGTCGCTCAAGGTGATGTCGCCCTGCGGGTTCACCAAGTCGTACTGCTCCTCTTCGCCGGCGCGCTCATGGACCTGCTCGGCGGTCAGGCTATAGGGACGATCGGAGCTGTCGGTGCCGCGAAAGCGCGCCGAGACCAGCGCGACGCCGCCGCTGCCCACATCCAAGAGCGCCCCCTGCCCGGTGAAGATGTCACGAAAAGGCTGCAGCTGCGGGGCGAAGAGAACGGCGACCGCCAGCACCACGGCGGCGAGAGGAAGCAGGCGGCGGATTAAAATGATGCGCCGCTTGTAGCGTCGCGCCTCGACCTTCTGGCTCTCAGGGGCGCGGGCGTCATAGGTGAAGTGACGCTTCGCCGCTTCGCTCGGCGCATCTTCGGGCGGTTGAAAGTGGATCCCACCTTGGCCGCTCGCCTCGCTCATCGCTCGAGTCCCGGATGCCCTAGGCGACCCCGGCGCGCAGGATGTCGTGCATGCGCAGGAAGCCGACCGGCTTGCCCTCCTCGACCGCGAACATGCTGGTGAAGGGCTTGCCCGTGTCCGGGCCGTTCATGGTCGCGAGCGCCTCGACGGCCAGGGCATCGGGGCGGATGGTGTGCGGGTTGCGCGTCATGACTTCCTCGACCTTGCGGGCCAGGAGGTCGCTCGACATATGCCGGCGCAAGTCGCCGTCGGTGATGATGCCGACCAGGAGCTCGTCCTCGACCACGCCGATGCAGCCGAAGCCGGTCTCGGTCATGATCAGGAGCGCCTCGCTCATCAAGGTGTCCGGGTGGCAGAGCGGCAGGTGGCTGCGGTCGAACATGATGTCGTGCACACGCAGCAGCTTCTTACCCAAGGCGCCGCCCGGATGGAACAGCGCGAAATCCTCGGCCGTGAAGCCGCGGCGGTCGAGCAGGACCAGCGCCAGCGCATCGCAGAGCGCCAGGGAGGCGGTGGTCGAGGTGGTCGGCGCCAAGCCGTTGGGGCAAGCCTCCGGCACCTTCGGCAGCACCAGCGCCACGGTGGCCGCTTCGGCGAGAATGCTCTGCTCCCGCCCGACGATGGCGATCAGCGGAATGGAGAAGCGCCGGCAATAGGCGATGATGTCGTTGAGCTCTCGCGTGTTGCCGGAGTTGGAGAGCGCGACCACCACGTCGTCCGAGGTGACCATGCCGAGGTCGCCGTGGCTGGCCTCGCCGGGATGGACGAAGAAGGCCGGCGTGCCGGTGGAGGCGAAGGTGGCCGCCGCCTTGTTGGCGATATGCCCGCTCTTGCCCATGCCGGTGACGATGAGCTTGCCCTTGACCTGCTCGATGATCTCGACAGCCTCGATAAAGCTGTCGCCCACATCCCGGGCGAGTTGCTCAAGCGCCTGCGCCTCGAGGCGCAAGACCTCCGCTGCGCGCGCCAGGCTCTCGACGCGCCCCATTGCCGCGGGTGTCTGCGTAACGGCCACGACCATGCTCAAATCCAACCTTCCTTTCCCAATAAGAGACGCAGTACACGCGCCGCCTCAAGTCCTTACGTGCAGCGGCGCTGCGCCATCCCTGCTCGGACACCCGCGATCAATGCGCGAAGATGTCGGTGTCCTCCCAGCCCAGCAGGTCGAGGCTCACCCGGTGGGGCAGGAATTCGAAGCAAGCGCGCGACAAGGCCATGCGCCCCTCTCGATGCAACATGGTATCCAGGCGCTCGCGCAAGGCATGCAAATAGAGCACATCACTTGCAGCGTAACGCAGCTGCTCCTGAGTCAGCTCTTCCGCCCCCCAGTCGGACGACTGCTGCTGCTTCGACAGGCTGACGCCGAGCAGATCGGAGCAGAGGTCCTTGAGGCCGTGCCGGTCGGTGAAGGTGCGCGCCAGCTTTGAGGCGATCTTGGTGCAGTAGACCGGGCCGCAGTCGACCTCGAGATAGAGCCGGATGGCGGCCAGGTCGAAGCGCGCGTAGTGGAAGATCTTGGTGACCTGCTCGTCGCGCAGCAGGCGCTTCAGGTTGGGCGCCGCATAGGAGCCGGAGCGAAACTGAACCAGATGCGCGGTGCCGTCGCCGGAGGAGAGCTGGATCAGGCAGAGGCGGTCGCGCTGCAGTCTCAGGCCCATGGTCTCGCTGTCGACAGCCACACTGCTCCCGAGATCGAGACCGTCGGGCAAATCATCGAGATACAGGGTTATGGACACGACTGATGTAACCTCGCGCGGCCGTCGGGCATGATCTTCGACGGCGCTTGACCGGCCAAGCTGACCGCAAGATATAGGGGGCCTAGGCCATGTCAACGGCACCTTGGCCGGGAGGCTCTGGGGTCGGGAAGCCATGGGGCCGGCCGGTGCAGGTCGACAGCGGGAGGCAAAGGCATGACAGCAGGAACGGTGACGGTCTTCGGCGGCTCCGGTTTCGTCGGTCGCTACATCGTGCCGCGTCTCGCGGAGAACGGCTGGGTCATCCGCGTCGCCGTGCGCAATCCGGATAAGGCAGCTTTCCTCAAGCCGGCCGGCGACGTCGGGCAGATCGTGCCGGTCGCCTGCAATCTGCGCGACCAGGCTTCGGTCGAGCGAGCGCTTGCCGGGGCCGATGCGGCGATCAACCTGGTCGGCATCCTCTTCGAGAGCGGGCGCCAGACCTTTGCCGCCGTGCAGTACGAGGGCGCCAAGCGGGCCGCCGAGGCGGCGGCCGCAGCCGGCATCACCGACTATCTGCATATGTCGGCGCTCGGCGCCGATGCGGCGGGAGAGGCCGAGTACGCCCGCTCCAAGGCCGCGGCGGAAGAGGCGGTGCGCGCCGCCATCCCCACGGCCCGTATCTTGCGCCCCTCGATCGTCTTCGGCCCCGAGGACGACTTCTTCAACCGCTTCGCCGCCATGGCGCGCCTCTCCCCGGTGCTGCCGCTGGTCGGCGGCGGACATACGCGCTTTCAGCCTGTTTATGTTGCCGACGTCGCCGATGCGGCTGTCACCTGCCTGACCGACAGCAATTGTGCCGGCAAAACCTACGAGCTTGGCGGCCCCAAGGTCTACAGCTTCAAGCAGCTGCTCGAGCTGATGCTGCAGGCCATCAACCGGAAGCGGTTGCTGGTGCCGCTGCCCTTCTCGGTCGCTGATATCCAGGCCTTCTTTCTCGAGAAGCTGCCGCAGCCGATGTTGACCCGTGACCAGGTCGCTTTGCTGCGCAGGGACAACATCGTCGAGCCGGGCGCGCTGACCCTGGCCGATCTCGGCATCGAGCCGCATTCGGTCGAGGTCATCATCCCGACCTACCTCGACCGCTACCGCCCCGGCGGCCGCTTCAACAGCCAGCGCCCCTTCCCCGCCGGGGGGTAGGGTTATCTTTTTGGTGGGGCGCGCCGGCGCCGGCTTAACCCGGCGTCTCCATTCGGAGGCGCCCCCGGGCTGTTCCGTCCCACTCCCCCACCCGGCCTACGGCCGCTCGCGCTGCGAGCCCACGGAATTGTGGACAGTGGGGTGGCCGGGTGGGGGAGTGGGACGGAACAGTGCAGCACCGTTAGGCGCACACGAAGACTGCTCTACTGATAAACAAACCAGAGCAATACCGCGCCGAGGAAGACGCGGTAGACCGCGAAGGGGCCGAAGCTGGCGTGGCGCAGCCAGCGCATCATGAGGGCGATTGCGATCAGCGCGGTGACAAACGAGAGTCCGGCAGCGATGGCCGCGTCGACGCCGAGCGAGAGGTTGCCCGTCTGGTAGAGATCGTGGCCGACCAACGCGCCGGCACCGGCAATGGTCGGGATGGCCAGCAGCAGGGAGAAGCGCGCTGCCTCGGTGCGCTCATAGCCCAGCATGCGGGCGGCTGTCATGGTGATACCGGCCCGGCTGGTGCCCGGTACAAGCGCGAGAACCTGCGCCAGGCCGATGATCAGCGCCTGGGAGACGTTCATATCCTGAATGCGGCGGACTCGGAGCGCATAGCGGTCGGCGATGTAGAGCAGGACGCCGAAGCCGACCGTCGTCCAGGCGATGACCTCCAGGCTGCGCAGGTCCGTCGCGATGATGTCCTTGAAGTAATAGCCGACGATGACGACAGGGATGGTGGCCAGGATGATATGGCCGATCAGACGCCGCGCGGCCCGGCCCTTTGCCCTGGCGGGCATCACCGCGCCAAGCAGCATGCGCCAGAGATCGCCGGCGAGATAGAGGCAGACCGCTGCCAAGGTGCCGACATGCACGGCAACGTCCAGATCGAGCCGTGCCGCCGCCGTCTGCTCTGCGCCCGTATAGCCGAGCGCGTCGAAGGCCTTCCAGGTGATCACCAGATGACCGGACGAGGAGATCGGGAGAAATTCGGTGATGCCCTGGACGACCGCCAGGATCGCAAGCAGGTAAAGCGGCACGTAATCAGCCCCTTAATTCGCGCAGCCCACGCGTTTGGCCCGTTTGCCGCGGCTTATAGCAAGGCCGCTTCGCGTCGCGACAGAGACGATTTAGTTCACAAAGCTGTCCTATTTTGCGTTTGCGAGATTCAAGCCCGTTTGGCGCAGTCACAAACCTCGGTCAGGCGAGCGTAGTAGTTATCTTATACTGACCTATTTCCGTTTTTCCCCTCGCTTTCCTGGCGCTTGTCGCCTATAACGCGGTTAGCGGAGGGCAATTTCTCCCTCCGCGCGGTCAGCTATTGCGCAACAAGATGAGCGGTCGTGCCTTATGAGCAGTCGAATGTTGCAGTTCGTCTCGGTCCAGCAGCAGACGCCGGAGAAGCGGGATGTCACCGCGCGGCGCCAGGACTTCGAGGAGATCTACGACGAATACGCGCCGCAGAAGGCAGGCGAGCAGGCCGCCCGCTGCTCGCAATGCGGCGTGCCCTTCTGCCAGGTGCACTGCCCGGTCCACAACAACATCCCCGACTGGCTAATGCTGACCGCCGAAGGCCGGCTGGAAGAGGCCTACGAAGTCAGCCAGGCGACCAACAACTTTCCTGAGATCTGCGGCCGCATCTGCCCGCAGGACCGGCTGTGCGAGGGCAACTGCGTCATCGAGCAGTCCGGCCACGGCACGGTGACCATCGGCTCGATCGAGAAGTACATCACCGACACCGCCTGGGAGAAGGGCTGGGTCAAGCCGGTTCGCCCGGTGCGCGAGCGGCCCGAGAGCGTCGGCATCATCGGCGCCGGCCCGGCCGGGCTGGCCGCGGCCGAGGAGCTGCGCAAGCTGGGCTACCAGGTGCACGTCTACGATCGCTACGACCGCATCGGCGGCCTGATGATCTATGGCATCCCCAACTTCAAGCTGGAGAAGGAGGTGGTCGAGCGGCGCGCCAAGCTGCTGCGCGACAGCGAGGTCCACTTCCACCTCGACACCGAGATCGGCTCGACGATCAGCTTCGCGGCGCTGCGCGACAAGCACGACGCCATTCTGGTCGCCACTGGCGTCTACAAGCCACGCGAGATCCAAGCGCCCGGCGTCGGCCTCGAGAACATCGTGCCGGCGCTCGACTACCTCATCGCCTCCAACCGAAGCGGCCTGGGGGACAGCGTGCCGGCCTTCGAGGACGGCAGCCTCAATGCCGAGGGCAAGCGGGTCGTGGTGATCGGCGGCGGCGACACGGCGATGGACTGCGTGCGCACCGCCGTGCGCCAGGGCGCCAAATCGGTGAAGTGCCTCTACCGCCGCAACCGCCAGAACATGCCGGGCTCCCAGCGCGAGGTGGCCAACGCTGAAGAGGAGGGTGTCGAGTTCGTCTGGCTGTCTGCACCGCTGGCCTTTCTCGGAGATGCGGCCGGCCGGGTCAGCGGCGTGCGCGCCGCCCAGGTGCATCTCGGCGCGCCGGACGCCACCGGCCGCCAGACGCCGCAGATCAAGGAAGACGAGGCCTACAGCGTCGAGGCCGACCTGGTGATCAAGGCGCTGGGCTTCGACCCGGAAGACCTGCCGCATCTCTTCGGCGAGCCGGAGCTGCCGGTGACCCGCTGGGGCACGCTCAAGGTCGCCTACCCCTCGCTGATGACATCGCAGTCCGGAGTCTTCGCCGCCGGCGACATCGTCCGCGGCGCCTCCCTGGTGGTCTGGGGGATCCGCGACGGGCGCGACGCCGCCGCCGGCATCCACGACTACATCCAGAACCGCGCAGCCAGCGCCCCGACCCATGCCGTGGCGGCGGAATGATGATCACGCGTTGGACCCTCACCGCAGCAGCCGCATTCCTGTTCGCGGCCGTCTCGATCACCGCGCCGCAGACTCTTGAGGCTGAGGAGAAGCCGCCCGCCGTCGTCAAGGCGGAACGCCTGATCGGCCTGTTCGGCGCTGACAGCACGATCGAGCAAATGATCGTCCCGATGATCGATCAGATCACCGGCATCATCATTCAGGCCAACCCGGAGGACGGCCCCGTCATCCGGGAGCTGATGAACGAGTACTTCTTGCCCGAGTTCAAGAACCGCATGCCCGAGTACATGGAGCTCTCCGCACGGCTTTATGCGGAGCACTTCACCGAGGCCGAGATCGACGAGCTGATCGCCTTCTACGAGACCCCTCTGGGCCAGAAGATGATCGCCAAGTTTCCTGTTCTGACTCAGGAGTCGATGCAGCTGGGCGGGCTTTGGGGACAGCAAGTGGCGCTGGATGCCTACAACAAGCTGCTACCGAAGCTGAAGGAGCGCGGGCTGCAGGAACCGCGCATCTAGCGCCGCGTCAAAGACGCACCGCAGAAACGTTTTTTGCCGAGGTTTAGGAATGAGCGATACGGACCGCTATCAGTTGAATGCCGCCCATCTGGCCGAACACGGCCTCTACGACCCGGCCGATGAGCATGACGCCTGCGGCGTGGGCCTGGTGGCCTCGATCGACGGCACGCCCTCGCGGCGCGTGGTCGTGGCCGGTATCGAAGCGCTGAAGGCGGTCTGGCACCGCGGCGCCGTCGATGCCGACGGCAAGACCGGCGACGGCGCCGGCATCCATCTGCAGATTCCACAGGACTTTTTCCGCGAGCACATCACCCGCACCGGCCATGCGATCGAAGAGGGCCGCATCGGGGTCGGCATGGTCTTCCTGCCGCGCACCGACTACGAGGCGCAGGAGCGCTGCCGCGTCATCGTCGAGCGCGAGATCCTGCGCGACGGCTATACCATCTACGGCTGGCGCCAGGTGCCGGTGAACACCGAGGTGATCGGCGAGAAGGCCAACGCCACGCGGCCCGAGATCGAGCAGATCATGATCGCGGCCCGGCCGGGCATGAGCGCCGAGGAGTTCGAGGTCGACCTCTACGTCATCCGCCGGCGCATCGAGAAGGCGGTGGAGTCCGAGTCCATCAAGGACTTCTACATCTGCTCCCTGTCCGGCCGCTCGATCATCTACAAGGGCATGTTCCTGGCCGAGCAGCTCGCGGTCTTCTATCCCGACCTGAACGACGAGCGCTTCGTCTCCAACTTCGCCATCTTCCACCAGCGCTATTCGACCAACACCTTCCCGACCTGGCGCCTGGCCCAGCCCTTCCGCGTGCTCGCCCACAACGGCGAGATCAACACCCTGAAGGGCAACGTGAACTGGATGAAGGCGCATGAATGCCGCCTGGCCTCACCCGCGCTCGACGACCGGGTCGAGGACGTGAAGCCGGTGGTGCAGCCGGGCAGCTCGGACTCGGCGGCGCTCGACGCGGTCTTCGAGCTGATGGTGCGCTGCGAGCGGGACCTCCCCATGGTCAAGACCATGCTGATCCCCGAGGCCTGGCGCCACAGCGACCCGCTGCCGGACAGCCACAAGGCGCTCTATAGCTACTGCAACACGGTAATGGAGCCCTGGGACGGCCCAGCCGCCATCTGCGCCTACGGCGGCCGCTGGCTGCTCGCCGGGCTCGACCGCAACGGCCTACGCCCCCTGCGCTACACCGTCACTGCCGACGGCCTGCTCTTCGCCGGCTCGGAAACCGGCATGGTGCGCATCGACGAAGAGAGCGTGCTGGAGAAGGGCCGCCTCGGCCCTGGCGAGATGATCGCCGTCGATCTCCAGACCGGCACGCTCTATCACGACCGGCCGCTGAAGGATCTCCTGGCCGAGCGCCGGCCTTTCGGCGACTGGACCAGCCGCACCACGGTGATCGACGACCTGATCAAGCCGGACCACGGCGAGCCGGTCGACTTCTCGACCGAAGAGCTGCGCCGCCGCCAGCTCGCCCACGGCATGAGCCTGGAAGACCTGGAGCTGCTGCTGCACCCCATGGTCGAGATGGAGAAAGAGGCCGTCGGCTCCATGGGCGACGACACGCCGCTCGCCGTGCTCTCGGATAAGTATCGTGGCCTGCACCACTTCTTCCGACAGAACTTCAGCCAAGTGACCAACCCGCCGATCGACTCCCTGCGGGAGAGGCGGGTGATGACCCTGGCCACGCGCCTGGGCAACCTCGGCAACATCCTGGCCGAGGACCCGAACCAGTGCGACATGCTGCAGCTCAACTCGCCGGTGCTGTCCAACGCCGAGTTCGAGGCCATGCGCAGCTACATGGGCGCCGGCGCGGTCGAGATCGACTGCACCTTCGCCCCGGGCGACGGGCTGAACGCCCTGCGCCAGGGCATCATCCGGGTGCAGAACGAGGCCGAAGACGCGGTGCGCGGCGGCTGCCTGCACGTCATCCTCTCCGACAAGGCGCAGGGCCCGGAGCGCGCGCCCATCCCGATGATCTTGGCGACCGGCGCGGTGCACACGCACCTGACCCAGCAGAAGCTGCGCACCTTCGTCTCGCTCAACGTCCGCTCGGGCGAGTGCCTCGACGTGCACTACTTCGCCGTGCTGATCGGCGTCGGCGCGACCACGGTCAACGCCTACCTGGCGCAGGAGTCCATCGCCGACCGTCACCGGCGCGGCCTGTTCGGCGAGATGGGTCTCGAGGAATGCGTCCAGCGCTTCATCAAGGCAGTGGACGACGGGCTGCTCAAGGTGATGTCCAAGATGGGCATCTCGGTGATCTCCTCCTACCGCGGCGGCTACAACTTTGAGGCCGTCGGCCTGTCGCGCACCCTGGTCGACGAGTTCTTCCCCGGCATGCCGAGCCGCATCTCCGGCATCGGCCTGGCCGGCATCGAGCAGAAGCTGCTGGAGCTGCACGCCCGCGCCTGGAACGAGGCGGCGATCACCCTGCCGGTCGGCGGCTTCTACCGCTACCGCCGCGGCGGCGAGGCGCACAGCTGGGAGGGTGGGCTGATCCACACCCTGCAGGCCGCCGTCGCCAACGACTCCTACGCCACCTACAAGCGCTTCAGCACGGGCATGGCGGCCCGGCCGCCCTCGACCCCGCGTGACCTGCTGGACTTCCGCAGCGAAGGCATCGAGCCGGTGGCGCTCGACGACGTCGAGTCGATCACCGCCATCCGCAAGCGCTTCGTCACACCGGGCATGTCGCTCGGCGCGCTCTCGCCCGAGGCGCACGGGACTCTCAACATCGCCATGAACCGCATCGGCGCCAAGTCGGACAGCGGCGAGGGCGGTGAGGACCCGCAGCGCTTCACCCCGCGGGCCAACGGCGACAACGAGAACTCGGCCATCAAGCAGGTCGCCTCGGGCCGCTTCGGCGTCACCGCTGAGTACCTCAACCAGTGCCGCGAGATCGAAATCAAGGTGGCTCAGGGCGCCAAGCCCGGCGAGGGCGGGCAGCTGCCCGGCTTCAAGGTCACCGAGATGATCGCCAAGCTGCGTCACTCGACGCCGGGGGTGATGCTGATCTCCCCGCCGCCGCACCACGACATCTATTCGATCGAGGACCTGGCGCAGCTGATCTACGATCTCAAGCAGATCAACCCGGACGCCAAGGTCTGCGTCAAGCTGGTGGCGCGGAGCGGCATCGGCACCATCGCGGCCGGCGTGGCCAAGGCCAAGGCCGACGTGATCCTGATTTCGGGCCACAGCGGCGGCACCGGCGCCAGCCCGCAGACCTCGATCAAGTACGCCGGCATTCCCTGGGAGATGGGCCTCTCAGAGGTGCATCAGGTGCTGACCCTGAACAAGCTGCGCCACCGGGTGCGGCTGCGCACCGACGGCGGCCTCAAGACCGGCCGGGACATCGTCATCGCCGCCATCCTGGGCGCCGAGGAGTACGGCATCGGCACGGCGGGGCTGGTGGCCATGGGCTGCATCATGGTGCGGCAGTGCCACTCCAACACCTGCCCGGTCGGCGTCTGCACCCAGGACCAGGCGCTGCGCGACAAGTTCACCGGCACGCCTGAGAAGGTGGTCAACCTCTTCAGCTTCATCGCCGAGGAGGTGCGCGAGATCCTCGCCGACCTGGGCGTCACCTCGCTCAACGAGGTGATCGGGCGCACCGACCTGCTGCACCAGGTCAGCCGCGGTGCCGCGCATCTGGACGACCTCGACCTCAACCCGCTCCTGACCAGCGCGGACAGCAGCGGCCTGCCGCAGTTCTGCACTCTGGAAGGGCGCAACGAGGTGCCCGACACCCTGGACGCCGCCTTTATCGCCGACGCCGGATCGCTGTTCCAGGACGGTGAGAAGATGCAGCTGCAGTACAACGTGCGGAACACGCACCGGGCCATCGGCACGCGTCTCTCGGCCATGATCACCCGGCAGTTCGGCATGGAGGGCCTGCAGCGCGACCACATCACCGTGCGCCTGCGCGGCTCGGCCGGACAGTCGCTCGGCGCCTTCGCTGTGCAGGGTCTCAAGCTCGAGGTCTTCGGCGATGCCAACGACTACGTCGGCAAGGGCCTGTCGGGCGGCACCATCGTGGTGCGGCCGCGCATGCGCTCGCCGCTGGAGAGCCAGAAGAACACCATCATCGGCAACACCGTGCTCTACGGCGCCACGGCCGGACGGCTCTATGCCGCCGGCCAAGCGGGCGAGCGCTTCTGCGTGCGCAACTCCGGCGCCACGGCGATCGTCGAAGGCTGCGGCTCCAACGGCTGCGAGTACATGACCGGCGGCACCGCCGTCATTCTCGGCAAGGTCGGCTACAACTTCGCCGCCGGCATGACCGGCGGCATGGCCTTCGTCTACGACCCCGAGGACCAACTGCCCTCGCGCATCAACAGCGACAGCGTCATCTTCCAGCGGCTGCAGACCGAGCACTACGAGACCCTGCTGCAGGAGCTGATCGCCGAGCAGGTGAAGGAGACCCAGTCGCGCTTCGCGGAAGGTCTGCTGATCGAGTGGGCGACCGCGCGGCGCCACTTCTGGCAGATCGTGCCCAAGGAGATGCTGAACCGGCTGGAGCATCCGGTCACCCTGCCGCTGGTCGCTGAAGAGCGGGCGTGAGTTCGTGACCGGGCTCGCGCTCCGCGCCGCGGAGCCGGCGGATATTTCCTTCATCCGCGGGCTGGAGCAGCGCGACGACTACGCCGCGTTCATCTTTCGCTGGAGCCAGGCCGAGCATGAGGCCGTGCTGGCCGCCCCCGACAAGCGCACCCTGATCGCCGACGATGACGCGGGCGCGCCCGTGGGCTTCGCCATCCTGCGCAACATGGCGGATGACGCGGTGCCCTATCTGGTGCGCATGGCGGTCGCCAGGCCGGGCGAGGGCTTGGGCCGCGCGCTGCTTGCGCAGGTCTGCGACTGGGTCTTCGCCGAGTCGGCGGCGTCCCGGCTGGAGCTCGACGTCTTCGAGGACAACACGCGGGCTCAGGCGCTCTATCGCCGCCTTGGCTTCGTCGTGGAGCGGGTCAGTGAAGCACCGGTCGACCGGCCGAGCGGCGAGCCAGCACGCCTCATCTACATGTCCCGGACACGGGACTCAGCGTAACCCCATACCCGAACGGAGAGTTGCGGCGCATCGCGGCGCACGCTAGAGCCTTTTGCTATTCCATTGAAAAGGCATTGCACCCGCGCCGATGCGCATCCTCTACCACCTGCCTCTCGACCCCGGCAGCCGCAAGGTTCGCCTGATCCTGGCCGAGAAGGGCGTCACCGCTGAGCTTAAGACCGAGGCCGTTTGGGAACGGCGCGAGGGCTTCCTGCGCCTCAACCCCGCCGGTGAGGTGCCGGTTCTGGTGGAGGACGACGGCACCGTGCTGTCCGACGCCTCGGTGATCTCCGAGTACATCGAGGAGCTTTATCCCGACCCACCGCTCTTGGGCGAGACGCCGATGGATCGGGCCGAGGCGCGCCGCCTGATGCGCTGGTTCGAGACCAAGTTCGCCCGCGAGGTCTCCAGCCTCCTGCTGGAGGAGAAGATGATGAAGCGGCTGTTGAAGCAGGGCACGCCGGACTCGGCGACCGTCCGCGTCGCGGCGCAGAACATTCACTATCACCTCGACTACATCGGCTGGCTCTGCGAGCGGCGGCGCTGGCTGGCCGGCGACGACGTCAGCCAGGCCGACCTGACGGCGGCGGCGCATATCTCCTGCATCGACTACCTCGGCGACGTGCCCTGGGAGGAGCATCAGGAGGCGCGCGACTGGTACGCCCGCATCAAGTCGCGGCCCTGCATGCGCGGCATCCTGGCCGACGTGCTGCCCGGCTACGCCCCGCCCAAACACTACCACGACCCGGATTTTTAGGGCGCGCCCAAGAAGACTCCGCGCCCTAGAAAACTACTCCTACTCCAGCTTGGCGATGTTGGACTCGGCGGCGAAGGCCTCGGCGGTGCCGGGAGCCAGGCTGAGCACCCGCTGCCAGTCGCTGCGGGCGCCGGCGACATCGCCGCTCAGGCGGCGGATGTTGCCCCGCTCCAGGAGCGCCACCGGGTCGTCCGGCGTGATGGCCAGGGCGCGGCCGATGTCGTCGAGGGCCAGATCTGTCAGCTCCAGCAGCCGCCGGGCGCTGGCGCGGTAGACCAGGATGTCGCTGCGATCCGGCGCCAGGTCGAGGGCGCGGTCCAGCGCGTCAGTGGCGCCCCAATAGTCTTCAAGCTCGGCGCGAAACAGCGCGAGATCGACCCAAAGCTCCACGTCGTCAGGGTTGAGATGCAGCGCCCGCCGCGCCAGGGCAGACGCCTTGTCGGGCCGGCCGGCCAAGGCCCAGGCCTGCGCCCCTTCCGCCATCATCGCCGGGCGCTGGGCCAGGACGACACTGTCGGCCAGCAGCTCCAGTCGCGCCGCGCCCTCGGCGTAGCGCCCCAGCGTCAGCAGCGCCGCCGCCGCGCACTGGATGGCCGGCGCCCCGGCGCCATCGGCTTCCCGGGCAAGAGCGAACTCCAGCGCGCCCTCGGGATCGCGCTTGGCGCGGTCGAGGCAGCGCAGGTAGTCCTCCTCGCTGTAGTAGCGCGGGTCAGGCGCCTGCGCCGCAAGGTCCAGCGGCGCCAGCGCCAGAAGCAACAGGACGAGCAGCCCCGCGAGGCCGCCTCTTGGCTGTCGTGAGATGGCATACAACATCATCAGAGCTATGGGTCGGCGGCGCTGTCGCCGCAAGCCCCCGCCAGAGAGAACGCCCAGAAGAGTCCCATGTCCGAGCCTGCCAAGACCCCTCACCTGCTCTGCTTCGGCTGCGGCTATGTCGCCGAAACGCTCGCTGCGCGTCTGCTGCAGGAGGGTTGGCGGGTCAGCGGCACGACCCGTGACGAGGAGAAGGCAAAGGCGCTGCAGGCGCGCGGCATCGAACCGCTGATCTTCGACGGCGAGTCGCCCATCGCGGATTTCGCCGAGGTGGCTAGCGACGTCACCCACCTGCTCCATTCGGTCCCGCCGCGCGACGACGGCGACCCGGTGCTGAATCTGCACGGCGAAGCCCTGGCGGCCCTGCCGCATCTCCAGTGGTTCGGCTATCTTTCGACCACCGGGGTCTATGGCGACCACGGCGGCGCCTGGGTCACCGAGGACAGCGCCTTGCAGGCGACCAGCGCCCGCTCCCGCCGGCGGGTCGAGGCCGAAGCCGCCTGGCGGGCGCTCTTGGAACGCCACGGCCTGCCGCTGCACGTCTTCCGCCTGGCTGGCATCTACGGCCCCGGCCGCAACCAGCTAACGGCCCTCCGGCAGGGCCGTGCGCGCCGCATCTTGAAGCCGGGCTACGTCTTCGGCCGCATTCACGTGGAGGACATCTGCCGCGCGCTGGAGGCCTCCATCGCCGCCCCGCAGCCGGGCGCGGTCTACAACCTGGCCGACGACCTGCCGGAAGAGCCGGAGGTGGTGGTCGCCTATGCCGCGGAGCTGCTCGGCATCGCGCCGCCGCCCTTGGTGCCCTTCGACGACGCGGAACTCTCACCGATGGCCAAGAGCTTCTATCTCGACTGCCGCCGCGTCTCCAATCGACGCCTGCGCGAGGAGCTCGGCGTCGCCCTCGCCTACCCGACGTACAAGGAGGGGCTTAGGGCCTTAGCGGAGGACGAGGCCAGCTCTGGCTGAAGCTGGATCGGGAGCGCCTCCTTCACATCGTCATGCTTGGGCGAGGCCCACAGGGCCGAGTTCCGAGCATCCACGGAAAGGCTTGGCGCAGGCTGATGGGTGGATCCTCGGGACGCACCGCTGCGCGGCGCACCCAAGGATGGCAGTGTGAGCGAAAGCGGCGCGCCGCAGCACGACAACCTGTCACCCCGGCCGTGAGCCGGGGTCCATTCATCCGCCAGCGCGATAGCCTGCCTTCGTGGCGCAGAATTGCGGCCACCCACCTCTTCGTTTCGCCGCTCCGCACCCAGCACAGCCATGGATCCCGGCTCGCGGGCTTCGCCCTTGGCCGGGATGACAGTCTGTGAGAGACGGCAAGCAGCGCAGCCAAGCGCGTCAGACCGACCCCAAATCCGCCAGCAGCGCGTCGAGGGTGCGGGCCAATCGTTCCAAGTCTTCCGGTTCGGAGAGGCGATGGTCGCCGTTCTTCACCAGCGTGAGGGTCGCATCGCGGCTTTCCAGGCGCTCCAGCAGGGTGAGACCGACCTCGACCGGCACCGCGGTATCGGCCGTGCCGTGCAGCAGGCGCACCGGGCAGTCGATGGCGATGGGCTGGCGCAGCAGCAGGTGGTCCCGCCCCTCCTCGATCAGGCCCAAGGTGATCTCGTAGGGCTCCTCCGAGTAGTCGGAGGGCTCGCGGTAGATGCCCTCACGCAGAAGGGTGTCGCGGATCTCATCTGAATACTGCGCCCACATGAGGTCCTCGGTGAAGTCCGGGGCGGAGGCAATGCCGACCAGCCCGGCGACCCGCGCCGCCTGGCGCAGGGCGACGAGGCACATCATCCAGCCGCCCATGGAGGAGCCGATGACGACCTGCGGCCCCTCTGTCAGCTTGGTGAGGGCTGTTTCCGCATCCGCCGCCCAGTCGCCGATGGTGAACTCGGCGAAGGCGCCCGAAGACTGGCCGTGGCCGCGGTAGTCGAAGCGCAGGAAGGCTTGGCCGCGCCGACGGGCATAGTCCTCCAGGAACATCGCCTTGGTGCCGGTCATGTCGGAGGCGAAACCGCCGAGGAAGATCAGGCCGGGCGAAGACCCCTCCACGCGGTGGTAGGCGAGATGCCCGCCGTCGGGCAGGGGAAGGACTTGCGGACTGGATGGGACGTGCACGGTGGGAGCCTTCGGTTGACACTCTTTAGCAAGCTTCTAAAGTCCCGGCTCCGTCCTGAGAGATCAACCCGCAAGACAGAAGGAGCCAGGCTGCGGCATGGTTGCCATCACGCTGCCTGACGGCGCGAGAAAAGAATTCGAGGGCCCGGTCACCGGCCAGCAGCTCGCCGAGTCCATCGGCCCCGGCCTGGCCAAAGCGGCGCTGGCCGTCAAGGTCAACGGCCACCTTTGGGACCTGGGCCGAGAGATTGCCGAGGACACGCCGGTCGAGATCGTCACCCGCAAGAGCGAGGAGGCGCTGGAGCTGTTGCGCCACGACGCGGCGCACGTGCTGGCCCAGGCCGCGCAGGAGCTCTACCCCGGCACCCAGATCACCTTCGGCCCGGCGACCGACACCGGCTTCTACTACGACTTCGTGCGCGACGAGCCCTTCACGCCCGAGGACCTAACGCGCATGGAAGAGCGCATGCGGGAGATCGTGGCGCGCGACCTGCCGATCACCCGCGAGGTCTGGGACCGGGACGATGCCATCCGGCACTTCAAGGAGATTGGCGAGAGCTACAAGGCGCAGTGGATCGAGGAGCTGCCGCGCGGCGAGACCATCACCATCTACCGCCAGGGCGATTGGCTCGATCTCTGCCGGGGCCCGCATCTGCCGTCCACCGGCAAGCTCGGCACGTCGTTCAAGCTGATGAAGGTCTCCGGCGCCTACTGGCGCGGCGACGCCAACAATGAGCAGCTTCAACGGGTCACCGGCACGGCCTGGCGCGACGACAAGGAGCTCAAGGCCTACCTCACCATGCTGGAGGAGGCGGAGAAGCGCGACCACCGCCGCCTGGGCCGCGAGATGGACCTGTTCCACTTTCAGGAAGAAGCGCCCGGCGCCGTCTTCTGGCACCCGAAGGGCTGGACGCTGTTCCGGGCGCTGATCGACTACATGCGCGCGCGCCAGGACCGCGCCGGCTATGTCGAGATCTCGACCCCGACGATCAT
Source organism: Rhodospirillales bacterium (assembly GCA_965247175.1). GTDB lineage: Bacteria > Pseudomonadota > Alphaproteobacteria > Kiloniellales > DSM-21159 > JANQMX01. The sequence continues at coordinate 3,605,378 of OZ252006.1, read as the reverse complement.
GGACCGCGCCATGTGGGAAACCTCGGGCCACTGGGCGACGTTCCGCGAGCACATGTACACCACCGAGACCGAAGATGGGCGCATCTACGCGATCAAGCCGATGAACTGCCCGGGCGGAATCCAGGTCTTCAAGCAGGGGATTACGAGCTATCGCGACCTGCCGGCGCGCATCTCCGAGTTCGGCAAGGTCAATCGCTACGAGCCCTCAGGCGCGCTGCACGGGCTGATGCGGGTGCGCGAGTTCACCCAGGACGACGCGCACATCTTCTGCACGCCCGACGAGGTCGAGGAAGAGTGCCGCATCGTCGTCGAGCTGATCATGGACATTTACCGCGACTTCGGCTTCGAGGACGTCCGCATCAAGTTCTCGGACCGCCCCGACAAGCGGATCGGCAGCGATGCCGTCTGGGACTTGCTCGAGACCGCGCTCAAGGGCGCGCTCGATGGCATGGGATACGCGTACAGCTACAACCCGGGCGAAGGCGCCTTCTATGGCCCGAAGCTCGAGTTCGTGCTGCGGGATGCCATCGGCCGAGACTGGCAGTGCGGCACGCTTCAGGTCGACATGAACCTGCCCGAACGCTTCGATGCGTCCTATGTCGGAGAAGACGGCGAGAAGCACCGCCCGGTGATGCTGCACCGGGCCCTGTTCGGCTCGCTCGAGCGCTTCACCGGCATTCTCATCGAGCACTATGCAGGCAAGCTGCCGTTCTGGCTGGCCCCGCTTCAGGTCGTGGTGGCGACCATCACCTCCGATGCCGACGACTACGCCAAGACCGTCGCCGCCAAGCTCAGGGCGGCTGGCCTCAAGGTCGAAACCGACCTGCGCAACGAGAAGATCAACTACAAGGTTCGCGAGCACTCCCACGCCAAGGTTCCGGCCATGGCGGTGGTCGGCAAGCGGGAGGCAGACGAGGGCACGGTGGCGCTGCGCCGGCTGGGCGGCAAGAACCAAGAGGTTCTTGCGCTCGACGCGCTAGCCTCTAGACTGTCGGAAGAGGCCTTACCGCCAGACCTGCGTTAAGTCTGTGGCGTCGGCCGGGGGCATTGCCTTAGTCGGGCATTAGTATCTATCGTGTGTAGTGAATGATCGGTTCCACAGCAGCCGAGCGTTCTTTTCTTGCAACAACCAATGGAGACGTATCCATACCTAGACCTCCTATCGCGCAACCGCCGACCAAAGACGGTCCGCGGGTCAATGAGGACATCAGAGTGCGCCAAGTGCGCCTGATCGGCGCCGACGGTGACAACGTCGGCTTGGTGTCCATCGAAGAAGCGCTCGACCGGGCGAAAGACGACGGCTTGGACCTCGTCGAGATCTCGCCCAACGCCGATCCGCCCGTTTGCAAGATTCTCGACTTCGGAAAGTACAAGTACGAAGCCGCGAAGAAGGCCAACGAGGCCCGCAAGAAGCAGAAGACCATCGACGTCAAAGAGATCAAGATGCGCCCGAACATCGACGCGCACGACTATGACGTGAAGATGCGGTCTATCAAAAAATTCCTCGGAGAAGGCGACAAGGTGAAGGTCACCATGCGGTTCCGCGGGCGCGAGATGGCGCACCAGGAGCTGGGCCTCGCCGTGCTCGACCGCGTGCGCGAGCAGTTCGACGAGGATGCCAAGGTCGAGGCCATGCCGCGCCTGGAAGGCCGGCAGATGACCATGGTGATGGCCCCCAAGTGAGCATCGCGTGACCGTCACGTGATCGCCACTTGATCGGCGCTTCGCGCTTCTTCACAGTGATCTGGTAAGACGACGGCCGGCCGCCGTGCACAACAGCGGCCGCGCCGATGACTCCATCAAACCAGCACACGGGTCGCCGTGAGACAGTCCAGGCTTCCCAGCGAACTCGAGCTCGCCGGACGGGCGGTGCCGCTGGCCTACCGGCGCAGCCGGCAGGCACGGCGCCTGACCCTGCGCCTCGACCCCAAGCACGAGGTCATCTCGCTGACCGCGCCGCAGGGCCTAGCGACGCGCGAGGTGCTGGCTTTTCTCGACAGCCACCTGGACTGGCTTGAGGAGCGGGTGCAGGCCCTGCCGCCGCGCATCCCCTTCGCCATCGGCAGCCTGCTGCCGATTCTCGATCAGCCTCACCGCGTGGCCGTGGACAAAGGCGCGCGCCGCGGCGTCTGGCTGAGCCCGGGCCGCCTCTGGGTTTCCGGCCGGCCGGAGCATCACAGCCGCCGCATAGAGGACTTTCTCCGCGCCGAGGCGCGCCGCAGCCTGAACGACCGCGCCCGCGAGAAGGCCGCCGGCCTGCCGCGCCGGGCCAAGGTGCTGAGCCGCGTCAGCGTGCGCGACACCCGCTCGCGCTGGGGCAGCTGCAGCTCGACCGGCCAGCTCAACTTCTCCTGGCGCCTGCTGCTCGCCCCCGAAGCGGCCTTCGACTACGTGGTGGCGCACGAGGTCGCCCACCTGGCCTACCCCGACCACAGCACCGCCTTCTGGGCGCTCTGCGAAAAGCTCTCCGACGACATGGAGTCCGGCCGTGAATGGCTGCGCCAGCGCGGCTCACAGCTCTTCCGATATGGGGGATAAGGCGGGGTCGGCGCCACACCACTGATCGTCACCCCGGCCCATAGGCGAGCCCGGAACCGCTTGCGGTTCCGGCTAGCGAGACTTGGCAGCCGGGGTCCAGCCACAAGCTCGGACCGTGCCTACCGCTGGACCCTCGGGTCTCGGCCCTGGGCTTCGCCCCAGTGGGCCTCGCCCAAGGGTGACATCGCAAGGGAAACGGCAGACATCGCAGCACTAAAGGCTGTCATCCCGGCCTTGAGCCGGGATCCATGGCAGACGTAAGCGCGAGATCCACCAGCCAGGTGCAGGCTGAGACATGGACCCCGGCTCAAGGCCTGGGTGACAAACAGGAATGGCGTCAGCCAATGCTCCTCCTCGCACGCCGCTGCCGCCCCCGCAGTCCAAAGGGCGTCGCGGGCAAGGGCCCGTTGATCGCGGTTCCTTGGGGCCCTACGCTGGGACAATACTAAGAAAACAGGCGCGACCGTGCGGCGCTGTGGGGACGCGATGATCACCGAACTCTCGACCGACAGCTTTCACCAGTTCATGGCCGAGCATCGGCTGGTCGCCTGCCTGCTCCATCACAGCGACGTCGCGGCGGACGCGCAGCTTCGGCAGCTCGGCAGCCACGACGACGAGAGCGCTCTGACCTGGGCTCGCATCGACGTCGACGAGGCACCGGACATCGGCAAGATGTTCGGCGTCGCATCCGAGCAGAGCTGCCTGCTGGTGATGCGCGAGCGCGTGGTGCTCTATCTGGGGCCGTTGTCGGCGGACGCACCCGACAAAACGCGCGCAATTCTCGATGGGGCGGCGCAGCTCGATATGGCGGAGGTCCGCAAACAGATCGCGGAAGACCGCCAGGGTCGCGATGCGCTGTTCAATCGCCGCGCCTGCCCGACCACCTGGCGGACCCGCCAGCGCCCGTGCGGGCCGCAGTAGGCGCTTGCGGGGCACAGCGTTTTCTTGTGCGCCTTTCGGCGCTGCACTGTTCCATCCCACTCCCCCTCCCGACCACCCATGGCATGGTACCCTCGTGGGTGGTCGGGAGGGGGAGAGGGATGGGACAGCCCGGCGCGCCTCCGCCGGGCGACTCCGAGCTCACCTGGACCCGGCGCGCCCTACAACGACTCAGACGCCCCAGAAAGACCACCGTCTGGTCGGTTCCCTGCGTCACCGATAAGCTGGCGGCCATGGCGGAGCGATCACAGCGGCGGCTGGCGGCGATCCTGGCGGCGGATGTCGCCGGCTACTCACGCCTGATCGGCGAGGACGAAGAAGGCACCCTACGCGCCTTGCGGGATCGCCGGTCCGAGCTGGTCGAGCCCTTGCTCGCCGAGCACGGCGGACGCATCGCCAACACGGCCGGCGACAGCTATCTGATCGAGTTCGCCAGCGCCGTCGATGCCGCACGCTTCGCGCTCGCTTTGCAGCAAGGCCTGGCGGCGAAAGACGATGGCGTGCCCGAAACGCGACGCATCCGATTTCGCATCGGCATCAACGTCGGCGACGTCGTCGTTCAGAAAGGCGACCTTCTCGGCGACGGCGTCAATATCGCCGCCCGCATCGAGGCCCAGGCCGCCCCAGGCGGCATCGCACTCTCAGACGACGCCTATCGTCAGGTGCGCGGGCGCGCCGAAGCCGACTGGCAGGACGGCGGCGCGCAGGCGCTGAAGAACATCGCCGAGCCGGTCCGGATTTGGCATTGGGCCGGGTGCGCCCCCGATGCCAAGGGACTCGCACCCGCGGCACCCGCGTCCGCGACACTGGGGCCCGAGGGGCCCTCCATCGCGGTCATGCCCTTCGAGAACAGGAGTCATGACCCCGAGCAGGACTACTTTGCCGACGGCATCACCGAAGACATCATCACCGAGCTCTCGCGTCTGCCAGCACTCCTGGTCATCGCCCGCAACTCGACTTTTGCCTACAAAGGCAAGGGCGCCAGCCTCGAGACCATCTGCCGCGAGCTCAAGGTGCGCTTCCTGCTCGAGGGCAGCGTGCGCAAGGCGGGCTCGCGGGTCCGGGTCACGGCGCAACTGGTGGACGGCCAGAGCGGCGGCCACCTCTGGGCCGAGCGCTACGACCGCGAGCTCGCCGACATCTTCGCCGTGCAGGACGACGTGACGGCGCAGATCGTCGAGGCCCTGGCGCTCAAGCTCGTGACACCGGAAAGAGCACCGGCGCAGCGTCAGGAGCCCGGTAGCACGGAGGCCTACGACTGCGTGCTGCGCGCCCGCGAGCAGTATCGCCTGTTCACCAAGGACGGTAATGCCGCAGCCCGGGCGCTCTACGAGCGCGCTATCGCTCTCGACCCGGACTATGCCGAACCCTATGCCGGCCTCGCAGAGACCTCCGTGCAGGACTGGTTCATGGGACGTGAGCCGACGCTCGACCGCGCCTTCGCGCTGGCGCAGAGTGCGGCCGAACGGGATGCCGACCTCCCCCTGGTGCAGGAGGCGCTCAGCACCGTTTACCTCTTTCAGGGCCGCAGCCCGGAGGCCGTGGCGACCGCCCGGCGCTGGATCGACCTCGAGCCCGGCAACGCCGAGGCCTACGCCACCTTGGCCGGCGCTCTGCATTTCGCTGGGGAGAACGAGGCGGTGGTCGCGCTGATCGAGACCGCCATGCGGCTCAACCCCCACTATCCCTTCTACTATCCGCATTACGTCGGTCTTGCGAACCTCGGCCTACGCCGTTTCGAACCGGCGGTCGCCGCCTTCAAGCGCGCGGTGTCGCGCAGCCCCCAAGCGCTTTGGCCGCACGTCTTCCTCGCCGCGGCCTACGGCCATCTGGGCAAAGAAGAACAGGCCCGTGCCGCGCTCGAAGAGGTGCGGCGCCTCAACCCTGCGTTCTCGCTCGACGCAACGCGCAGGCTCCTGCCTTACAAGAACGAAGGTGACAGGACGCTTGTCAGCGAGGGCCTCGGCAAAGCCGGACTGGTGGGGTGAGGATGTGGAGTGTTTTTTTGAGCGCCTTCGGCGCTGTACGGCACCAGCCCGCACCCCCGCCCGACCAACCCACTAGGGTACCATGCCAAGGGTTGGTCGGGCGGGGGCGCGGGCCGGCCCAGAATGGCGCGCCTCCGAACCAAATTGAGGTGCATCGAAGGTGACAGCGCGCCCTACAAGGACCCAGGCGCCCTAGAAAACACCCCCTACAGCCCCCGGCTGGCCTCCTGGCGGAGGAGCTTCTCCTTGCGCGGCAGGCCCCAGCGGTAGCCGCCGAGGTGGCCGTCCGAGCGCACCGCGCGGTGGCAGGGGATGAGCAGCGAGACCGGGTTGCGGCCGCAGGCGCTGCCCACGGCGCGCTGCGCCTGGCCAAGGCCGAGCGCCTCAGCAATCTCGGAGTAGCTTTTGGTCTCGCCGGCCGGAATGGCCAGCAGCTCTTCCCAGACCCGGCGCTGAAAGGCGGTGGCCTGCACGTCGAGCGGCAGGTCCACATGGGGCATGGTGCCGTCGAGATAGTCGACCACGGCGGCGAGCGCCGCTTCGACGGCCATCTGGTCGCGCTCGATCGAGTCGGCGGCCGGGAACTCCTGCCGCAGCTCGCCCTCGATCTCGGCATCCGCTTCGCCCAGAGCGACGAAGCAAATGCCGCGCCCGGTCGCCGCCACCAGCAGGCGGCCGAGCGGCGAGTCGGTCAGGCCGTAGACGATGCGGGCGCCCTTGCCGCCCTTGGCGTAGGTCGCCGGCGTCATGCCGAAGCGGCGGGCGGCGTTCTCGTAAACCCGACTGGAGGAGCCGTAGCCGGCGCCGTAGGTCGCTTCGGCCACCCGGCCGTGACTCTTCAGTTCCTCGCGGAACAGGCGGCCGCGCCGCTCGGCCGCGTAGGCCTTGGGCGTCACGCCCGTTACCCGCTTGAAGAGCTTCTGCAGGTGCCAGGAGCTGACACCCAACCGGTCGGCGAGATCGGTCAGGGTAAGGCCCTCGCCCTCCTGGGCGTCGATGATCTCGCAGGCCTGGGTCACCAGATCGAGCTGCTGCCGGCTGGCCTGCGGCGCATCGCTGTCGCGCTTCGGTGCCTGCCCGTTTTCCATGTCCATGGCTTGTAACATCTTGCGTGCCCTCACTTGCAGCTCTGTTTCTCATCCTCTGCAAAGAATGTGGCACGCGGCCCGGCCGGCCTCTATCCGCTTCTTGCGGCCGCGATTTACACCAGGCCGCGCTGAGTTTCACGCATCGCAGCTCGGTATCAGGCCCCAAATCCGCGGACGACCCTTAGCCGTCGATCACGGCCTTCACCCGCTCGGCGACCTCTTCCGAAGTGGCCTCGTGCGAGAAGTGGGTGACGTAGTAGCTGTCGGGGCCGATCAGGTAGAGATAGGTGGAGTGGTCGACCAGGTAGTAGGTCGCCGCGTCGGACTCGACTTTCTGATAATAGATTCGGTAGTTCTTGGCCGCCTCGGCGACCTGCTCCGGGGTGCCGGTCAGGCCGACCATGCGCGGATGGAAGTGCGTCACGTAGTCGGCCATGGCCTCGACCGTATCGCGCTCCGGGTCGACCGAGACGAAGATCGGCGTGACCGCCTTGGCGACGTCCGGGTCCTGCTCTTCCAGCTGATCCATGGCGGCGGTGACCACCTGCAGCGCGGCGGGGCAGAAGTCCGGGCAATAGGTGAAGCCGAAGTACATCAGGGTATAGCCGCCGGCGAAATCGGCCTCCGTGACCTGGCGGCCGGTGTGGTCGGTCAGATTGAAGGCGCCGCCGATATCGACCCGGGTCTGCTCGCTTTCCCGGAAGGCACCGCTCATCACGTCGCCGGAGCCGAGCTGGCCGTACATCCAGAAGCCGAAGCCGATCAGCAGGACGAAAACGCCCGCGGCAAGCGCGATCAGGGCGCGGTTCAAGGCACGATCCTGCACGGTACGGCTCCTCGATACGTCGGGTCTTAGACAGCCTAGATAAGACCATGGCATTCCCATGGCCATGAGGCGGGGCGCCGCATGAGTCTTCTTGGGCGCCTTCGGCGCTATGCGGTGCCGGCCCACACCCCCGCCCGACCAACCCATTAGGGTACCATGGCATGGGTTGGTCGGGCGGGGGTGTGGGCCGGTGCCGTACGCCGCGCAAGCGGCCAAACAAGAATCGGTACGGAGCAGTTCAGCGCCGTTAGGTGCCCATTATCAACTCTGCAGCTGCGGCAGATCGCGGTAGAGGTCCAGCGCCTCGGGGTTGGCCAGGGCTTCCTTGTTCTTGATCGGGCGGCCGTGGACCGTGTCGCGCACCGCGAGCTCGACGATCTTGCCCGACTTGGTGCGCGGGATGTCGCCGACCTGCACCACCCGCGCCGGCACGTGCCGGGGCGTGCAGCCGCTTTTGACCTGCTGCTTGATGCGGCGCTCCAGCTCTTCGTCGAGGCTGATACCAGGTCGGAGACGCACGAAGAGCACCACCCGCACGTCGCCCTGCCAGTCCTGGCCGATGACCAGGGACTCCTCCACTTCGTCAAGCTGCTCGACCTGGCGGTAGATCTCCGCCGTGCCGATACGCACGCCGCCGGGATTGAGGGTGGCGTCCGAGCGGCCGTAGACGATGACGCCGCCGTGCTCGGTCAGCTCCACATAGTCGCCGTGGTGCCAGATGCCGGGATAGCGCTCGAAATAGGCGGCGCGGTACCGGGCGCCGTCGGCATCGTTCCAAAAGGCGATGGGCATGCACGGAAAGGGCTTCACGCAGACCAGCTCCCCCTTCTCCCCCACCACCGGATGGCCTTCGTCGTCCCAGACCTCGACCGCCATGCCGAGCCCGCGCTTCTGAATCTCGCCGCGCCAGACCGGGCCGATGGGATTGCCCAGCATGAAGCAGGAGACGATGTCGGTGCCGCCGGCGATGGAGGAAAGGCAGAGATCGTCCTTGATGTGCCGGTAGACGTAGTCGAAGCCCTCCGGCACCAGGGGCGAGCCAGTCGAGGCCATGACCCGCAGGTCGGGGAGATCGTGTCCCGCCTTGGCGTCGAAGCCGGCCTTGTTGAGGGCGTCGATGTACTTGGCCGAGGTGCCGAAGAGGGTCATCCCTTCGGCCTGGGCGAAGTCGAACAGCACCTCCGGCCCCGGCGCGAAGGGCGAGCCGTCGTAGAGCAGCAGGGTCGCCTCGCTGGCCAGACCGCTGACCAGCCAGTTCCACATCATCCATCCGCAGGTGGTGAAGTAGAAGACGCGGTCCCCCGGCTTCACGTCCGACTGAAGCTGATGCTCCTTGAGGTGCTGCAGCAAGGTGCCGCCGACCCCGTGGACGATGCACTTCGGCTTCCCGGTCGTGCCCGAGGAATACATGATGTAGAGCGGGCGGTTGAAGGGCTGCCGGGTGTAGGCGACCTCCTTGGCCTCGAAGGGCGCGATGAAGTCCGCCCAGCCGACGGCGCCGGCCGGATAGCCGGCGGGGTCGGCATCGATCAGCGGCGCCACAATGGTCTTCTTGACGCTCGGTAGCCCAGCGAGGAACTCGCCGGTCTTGCCCAGCGTCTCGATGACCTTGCCGTTGTAGAAATAGCCGTCCGGGCAGAACAGCACCTTGGGCTCGATCTGGCCGAAGCGGTCGAGCACCCCCTGCACCCCAAAGTCCGGCGAGCAGGAGGACCAGATGGCGCCGAGCGAGGTGGTCGCCAGCATGGCGATCACTGTTTCGGGCATATTTGGCATGAAGCCGGCAACCCGGTCGCCCGGCCCGACGCCCTCGGCCGCAAGCGCCTGTTGGAGACGGGAGACCTGGTCGTAAAGCTCGCGCCAGCTCATGCGGCGCTTCACCTTGTCCTCGGCCCAGAAGACGATGGCCTCGCCGTCATCGCGGCGCCGCAGCAGGTTCTCGGCGAAATTCACCTGCGCCTCAGGGAAGAACTGGGCGCCCGGCATCTTCTTCTGGTTCGCCAAAGCCACATCGCCGGGGCCGTCGCCGATCACACCGCAGAAGTCCCAGATCGCACGCCAGAAGGCCTCGGGCTGGCTGATCGACCAGTCGTAGAGCGCGTCATAGCCGTCGAAGCTCACGTCCTGCTGCGCCCCGACCTCCTGCATGAAGCGTGTCAGATTGGCCGTTGCGGTGCGCTCGGGCGAGGGGCTCCATAGCGGGCTTGCCGGCATTCCAACCTCCCTGTCTGCAATTTTTGCGCAGACTAGGTCGTGCCACTGCGGCGAAGCAAGCCGGGCCCGCATGGAAGACTCGGGAAGGCCCTGCGCAAGGCAGCGTTGCAGGCTTCGGACTGGCCCGCAGACCTCTTCGGTTCTAGTTTGACCATCATGCAAGCAGCGGCAGCGGTCATAGACCGGTTCGAGCGACTCTCCGGGCCGGTCAAGGGTGCGCTTTTGATGACCGGCGCTTCTTTCGGATTCACCATCATGAATGTGCTGATCCGCGAGGCCAGCGCCGAGCTGCACCCCACCCAGATCGCCTTCTTCCGCAATCTCTTCGCCGCGCTTTTCATGCTGCCGCTGCTGCGGTCCGTGGGCTTCGCCGCCCTGCGCACCGAGCGCCTGGGCTTGCATGTCATACGCGCCCTGATCGGCATCGTGGCGATGACCACCTGGTTCACCTCGGTCACCGTGCTGCCGCTCGCCGAGGCGGTCTCGCTCAACTTCACCGTGCCGCTGTTCGCCGTCGCCGGGGCGGCGCTCTTTCTCAAGGAAGCGGTCGGCATCCGGCGCTGGTCGGCGACCCTGTTGGGCTTCCTCGGCGTCCTGGTCATCCTGAGGCCCGGCTTCCAGGAGCTGCACCCGGACATGGCCTATCCCATCGTCGCGGCCTTCTGCATGGCGATCTCGGTCCTGATCGTGAAATCGCTGAGCCGCACGGACTCGACCGTGACCATCGTGCTCTTAATGAACCTGCTGCTGACGCCGCTGTCCTTCATCATCGCCCTGCCGAACTGGGCCTGGCCCAGCGCCTATGTGCTGATGCTGGTGGCCGGCGTGGGCGCCGTCGCCGTGGTCGCGCATCTCGCGCTGACCCGGGCCTATGCCTATGCCGACGCCTCGGCCATCCTGCCCTTCGACTACACCCGCCTGCCCTTCATCGCCTTGCTGGGCTATCTGCTGTACGGCGAGGTGCCGGACGGCTGGATCTGGGCCGGCGCCGCCATCATCGCCGGCGCCACCATCTACATCGCCCACCGCGAGGCTTCCATCGCCCGCTCCCGTGCGACCATCCAGGCCGCCGCCAACGCGCCGAAGGAACGGCCGTGAGGAACTCGGCATGAGCGGCAAGACGGGCAGGAACGCGAATCACACGGGCGCGCTCTGGATCACGGCCGCCGCCGTCGGCTTCACGGTCAACGGCGTGCTGGCCAAGAGCTTGGCTGTCGGCGGCATCGAGTTCATGCAGATCGGCTTCGCCCGCGCCTTCTTCGCCGTGCTGCCGCTCCTGCCGATCCTGATCAGCCTGGGCCCCTCGGCCTTCCGCACCAACCATCCCTGGATCCACATCGGCCGCGCCGTGGCCGGTGCCGGCGCCATGATCCTGGGATTCTACGCCCTGCAGCACCTGCCGCTGGCCAACGTCGTCGCGCTCGGCTTCACCACGCCGCTCTTCATCATCGTCTTCGCCGTGCTGTTCCTCGGCGAAAAGGTGCGCTGGCGGCGCTGGACCGCCACCCTAATCGGCTTTCTCGGCGTCCTGGTCATCGTGCGCCCCACCGCGCTGATCGGCAGCGGCACGGAACTGGCCGTCCTGGCCGCCCTCGGCACCGCGCTGGGCATCGCCATCGCCGCGACCCTGCTCAAGCGCTTTCCCGAAGGCGAGAGCGAGACGGTGATGCTGTTCTATTTCTGCATGACCTCGATCGTGCTCACCGCCATCCCGGCCGTCACGACCTGGCGGCCGCCGACCTTCGAGGAATGGCTGCTGTTGGCCGGCGTGGGCCTGGTCGGCGTCGCCGCCCAGGCCATGATCATCAAGGCCTTCCGCAGCGGGGAAGCGACCTTCGTCGCCCCCTTCGACTACAGCAAGCTGCTGTTCGCCGCGGTCTTCGGCTATGTCTTCTTCGGCGAGCGGCCCGATGCCTGGACCTGGGTCGGCGCCGCGATCATCATCGCCGCCACCTTCTATATCGCCCGGCGCGAGGCGCAGCTGCAGCAGCCGGTGGAAGAGCGCCTGGCCGCGGCCCTGGACGAGAGCGGGCGCGCCGCCGGCGCGCCGGCGAGCGGCGATCCGGGCGTCAGCCGCCCAACTCCTCCCGATAGAGACCAAAGCACTGCGTCGGCCGCAACCAACCGCTGAAGCGCCCGACGCGGACCTGGCACCAGCCCTCCTCGCAGCGCGTCAGGTTGGCGACCACCCCGGTCTCCAGCACGGCGACCAGGTCGGAGGTCTCGTCAGGGGCTTCGAAGAGCTCCTTGAACTCGGCCATGACTCTGAGGGTGCGGGGCCCGCGCAGCAGGTTCTTGTGCATCCAGCCTTCTTCGCCTTCCCAATCGCGGACCTGGTACCAGTCGCGGTAGCGGTCGATCACCAGGAAGGGCAGATGCCGCCGCTGATAGACCCAGCGCACCGGATGATCGGTGCCGGGGCCCGCCCGCAGGTTGGCCTCGGTCGCGCTCAAGGAGAGGAAGCGCGGCAGGGCCTCGTCCGTGGCCGGGGCCGCCACCTGCTGCTCGGCCAGCGCGGCGGCGGCCGCCAGCAGGCAAAGCAAGGTGCAGATCAGGGCGGCCTTCGCGTTAAGCATAGCTGCTTGCTAAGAAGCGCCACGCGGGCGGTCAAGCCCGCGAAGACCGTTCGAAAGGCAGGGAATCTGGACAAAGGTGTTGCGAGCCTGCTAAAGCCGCGCCCTTGGTGGTCGGTGGTGCGCTTGGCGTGGCCCGGCGCCGTTTCGTTCTCTCCCGCCCAGGGACTTGCCGGCCATGTCGCAACCTAAACCTCGCGTGATCGTTACCCGCCGCCTTCCGGATCCCATCGAGACCCGGATGATGGAGCTTTTCGACACCCGGCTGAACCTGGACGACAAGCCCATGAGCCAGGCCGAGCTGATCGCCGCGGTGAAGGAGGCCGACGTCTTCGTGCCGACGGTCACCGACCGCATCGACTCAGGGATTCTTAGCCAGGCCGGGGAGCAGCTGCGCCTCATTGCCTCCTTCGGCACCGGCGTCGACCATATCGACCTCAAGACCGCGCGCATGCGCGGCATCACCGTGACCAACACGCCCGGTGTCCTGACCGAGGACACGGCGGACATGACAATGGCCCTCATCCTCGCCGTCTCCCGCCGGCTGAGCGAGGGCGAGCACCTGGTGCGCGCCGGCAACTGGACCGGCTGGAGCCCGACCGCGATGCTGGGCCACCGCATCTGGGGCAAGCGTCTCGGCATCATCGGCATGGGCCGCATCGGCCAGGCCGTCGCTCGCCGGGCCAAGGGCTTCGGCCTCTCGGTGCACTATCACAACCGGCGCCGGGTGCACCCGGACATCGAGGGCGAGCTGGAGGCGACCTATTGGGAGAGCCTCGACCAGATGCTGGCCCGCATGGACGTCATCTCGGTCAACTGCCCGCACACGCCGGCGACCTATCACCTGCTCTCGGCGCGGCGCCTCAAGCTGCTGCAGCCGACGACGATCATCGTCAACACCAGCCGCGGCGAGGTGATCGACGAGAACGCCCTGACCCGCATGCTGGCCTCCGGCGAGGTGGCCGGGGCCGGCCTCGACGTCTTCGAGCACGAGCCGGCGATCAATCCCAAGCTGATCAAGTTGGACAATGCAGTCCTGCTGCCCCATATGGGGTCCGCAACCATCGAGGGTCGGATCGATATGGGAGAGAAGGTCATTATCAACATCAAGACCTTCGTCGACGGGCATACGCCGCCCGATCGTGTCATCGAGGGCATGCTCTAGGCAGCGCCTCGCCTCCCGCTTATTCCTAAGGAGATTGATGGTATGGATTTGGCCGGATTAGGGGCCATTGTGACGGGCGGCGGCTCGGGCCTCGGCGCGGCAACGGCGCGCGCCCTGGCAGCGGCCGGTGCCAAAGTCGGGGTCATGGACCTCAGCGCAGAGAACGCCAAGGCCGTGGCCGAAGAGATCGGCGGCCTGGCCCTGCCTTGCGACGTGGCCGATGCGGCCGCCGCCGAAGCCGCGATGGCTGAAGCGCGGTCGGCGCACGGGCCTTGCCGCGTCCTGGTCAACTGCGCCGGCATCGCGCCGGCCAAGCGGGTCGTCGGCCGCAACGGGCCCATGGCGCTCGAGGATTTCGAGACGGTCATCCGCGTCAACCTGATCGGCAGCTTCAATCTGCTGCGCCTCGCCGCGGCCGAAATGGCCGGCAGCGAGCCGCTCAACGAGGACGGGGAGCGGGGCATCGTCATCTCCACCTCCTCCGTCGCCGCGGTCGAGGGACAGCTCGGTCAGGCCGCCTATGCCGCCTCCAAAGCCGGCATCAACGGCATGATCCTGCCGATCGCGCGGGAGCTGGCCCGCTCCGGCATTCGGGTGCTGGCCATCGCGCCCGGCTTGATTGCGACGCCGCTTCTCCTCAACATGCCCCAGGAGGTGCAGGACAACCTGTCTAGTCAGGTGCCCTTCCCCTCCCGCTTCGGGCATCCGGAGGAGTTTGCCGATCTGGTGCTTTGTATGTGCCGCAATGCCATGCTGAACGCGGACGTCGTCCGCCTCGACGGCGCCATGCGGATGCAATAGCGAACGGCCCCGCTCCCTGCCCGGGAGCGTGCGGGCCTTAGGAGAATGAAGGAAGGCGAGTCATGAGTGAGGGTAAGGCTTTCGAGCAAAAGCTCTCAACACCGCCAGGACTGGCGCAGTCCGCCAAGGCATCGAGCTTTAGAGCGAAGGAGGGGCTGACAATGTCGCGCGTGACGCATATGCGGCAGGTCTCCGTCCCCCCGTCGCTGGAGGACATCGAGGGTCTGGCGCGCGAGGCCATGTCGGGCATTCCGCCGGAGCTGCGCCAGTACGCCCGCGACGTGGTCGTCAAGGTCGAGGAGTTTCCTGACGACCAGACCATGGAAGAGATGGACCTGGAATCGCCCTTCGACCTGCTCGGCCTCTACCGCGGCGTGCCGCTCACCGAGCGCGGCGCCAGCGATCCGATGGGGGAGCCGGACATGATCCACCTCTACCGCCGGCCCATTCTGGACTACTGGTGCGAGACGGAAGAGGACCTGGTGCGCCTCGTTCGCCACGTGCTGATCCACGAGATCGGCCACCACTTCGGCTTCTCCGACGACGACATGGAGCGCCTCGAAGAGAGCGCGTGAAGTAGGGTCGGGGACCTTACGGTCCTCCTCCACTTGTCATCCCGGCCAAGGGCGAAGCCCGCGAGCCGGGATCCATGGTCAGGCCAAATTCGGACAGCAGGCAAAGTAGGCGCACAGCCGCAAAGCCCGCGCTGAACGACTGCGTCCCGCGGAGGCCGGGGGGTGGACCCCGGCTCTAGGCCGGGGTGACAGTCAGTGGTGCGGCGGCGTCCGCGAGCCCTCTCCCAATGTCATCCTTGGGCGGGCCCAACGGGCCCGTCCCGAGGATCCACTCATCAGCCCGCTGGGAACCCTGCCGTGCCTCCAGCAACTCGCTCCGCGAGCCCTCGGAACTCGCCGCTACGCGGCTCGCCCAAGGGTGACAGGCGTAAGGTGCGGCACGTCAGCGCCAAGAAACTCCCCCTCACCCCTCCGCCTCGACGAAGGCGAGCGACTGGGTCGCCGTGCGCAGCAGGTGCTTGCGCTTGAGCGGTGAGTTGAGGAAGCGGTTCAGCCCAGCCAAGAGGTCATCCTTCCAAGGCGCCTCCGGCTCGCCGTCGAGCTGCTCGGCGGCGGCGGTCAGGGTCTTCACCAGGTGCGCCGAGACGATGGGCTCGGCCTGGCCATGATCGAACAGGCTGCGGAAGCTTTCCGCCAAGAAGCGCTCCGGCAGGTCCACGCGCCAAGGCGCCGCATCCAAAGCATCGTCGACGAAGTCGTTGTTGCGCCCCACGAAGCAGGCCATCTGCAGCAAGCCGTCGGGCCAGAGCTCCGGCCGCCGCGTGCAGATCTCATGCACCGCGCGGCCGAAGGTGATGCCGTGGGTGACGTCGAGCCAGCCGGCGTTCTGCGACACCGGCCCGTCGGTCCGGTTCTGGTAGCCAAGGTCGAGGTGCAGGAGCTGCCAGGCGCAGGCGCCGAACAGGGCGGTGAAAAGCTCTCGCGGCCGGCCGGAGGACTGCAGCACCCGCGCAAAGGCGGCGCGCACGCCGAGGCCCTTGAAGTCGGCGGCCGTCACGCCGGCTTCGCCGCTTCCGTCCCAAGCGGCGCGCGTCGCGGCGTAGCCGCGGAACTCCGGCAGCAGATCCTCGCGTGAGCCGTTGATCAGCATGCGCAGGTAGCTGAGCAGCAGCGGCGCTTCGACCGCGGAGCCGAGGCGCGCCACGAGCTTCTCGCACTGCACGAGATAGATGGCCGCATGGCCGAAGGAGAGATAGTGGCTCAGTGACGCCTGGGCCAAGACCGGGAAGAGGTCGCCATAGCGCAGGCCGGCCGCCAAAGCGCCGCGCAGCAGCGCCACAGCCTCTGTCTCGTCTTCCCGCTCGATCGCCGCCAGCAGAGCGTCCGGCGCGTAGTCCTTCACCTCCGTGGGATAGGGATAGGCCGGCTCCCTAAGACTATCCCAAGCGAAGTGGGACACGGTCTCGACCAGGGGCGCCAGACGCGAGGGCGCGTCCCAGGCATGCGCGTCGGCCAGCGCCAGCCAGTCGGGCGCCGCGCCGGCGGCGTGAGTCATGCCGTATTCGAAGCGGTCGTGGGTCCAGGCGATGGTCTTGCGCAGGGCATCCAGCGGGTCGCCGCCGGCCGCTGCAAGGCGCGCGATCTCCCGCGCCATGCGGTCGACCTCGTACTTGCGGAAGGAGTCATGAAGGTTCTCCAGCGCCTGGGCCTGGCGCGCCTCCGCCGGTGGGTCGGTCACATCGACCAGGAGCCGCTCGCCCTCCTGCAGCACCGGATAGCGGCGCAGGCGGTCACCGCCGGTCAGGGTCTCACCGCTATCCAGGTCGAACTTCCAGTTATGCCAGTTACAGGTGAGCACGCAGCTCCCCTCTGGCTCGGTCAGGCTGCC
Source organism: Rhodospirillales bacterium (assembly GCA_965247175.1). Lineage (GTDB taxonomy): Bacteria > Pseudomonadota > Alphaproteobacteria > Kiloniellales > DSM-21159 > JANQMX01. The sequence continues at coordinate 3,588,843 of OZ252006.1, read as the reverse complement.
TTCGACCAGCGGATAGCCCTCGTGCGGGCAGCGGTTGTTGCAGGCATAGAAGCGGTCGCCGGCCTCCCCGCCGGCAACCTTGAAGAGGGCGATCTGCTTGCGGCCGACCTTGACGATCCGGCGGTCGCGCTCGGCGAAGTCGGCCAGCGTGGCGACCTCGACCCACTCGCCATGACGCTCCAGCATCGGCGATCTCCTATTTTGAAACTATTATCTTTATAATCTAACCTGCCTGCCTTGCCTAATTCAATATTCGTCTTTAGAAAATTCGCATGAAGCAAGGAAAGCCGCGGGAATCGCGCCGCCAGGCCATCATGCGCGAGCTCAAGACCGGGGGCCCGCGCGACGCCGCCGAGGTCGCCGGCACGCTCGGAATCACGCCCATGGGCGTGCGTCAGCACCTCTATGAGATGCAGGCGGAGGGCCTGGTCGATTTCGACCTGCAGCCCGGGCCGGTCGGGCGGCCAAAGAAGCTCTGGCGCCTGACCCCGGCGGCGGAGGACTTCTTCCCCGATGGCCACGCGGCGCTCAACGCCGAGCTGCTCGCAGCCATGCGGCAGGCCTTCGGCGACGAGGGGCTGAACCAGCTCATCGAATCGCGCACCAAGCAGCAGATCACGAGCTACAAGCGGCAGCTCAAACCGGCCGACACGCTGGAAAAGCGCATTGAGGGCCTCGCCGCGCTACGCAGCCGCGAGGGCTACATGGCCGAGGCCGAGAAGGGCTCGGACGGGGAGTTTCTGCTGGTCGAGAATCACTGCCCGATCTGCGTCGCGGCGCGCGCCTGCAGCGGCCTCTGCGCCGGCGAGCTCAACCTTTTCCGCAAGGTGCTCGGCAAGGAGGTGGAGGTCGAGCGCACCGACCACATCCTGGCCGGCGCCCGCCGCTGCGCCTACCGCATCCGCAAGAAGGGTTAGGGAAACGGCCGCTGAGCGCCCTGCTCTATCGAATGGGTGAGAGCGGCATGGCTTCCGAGAATAGGTAGAGAGCCGCGGCAGCAAGGGCAACGAAGATAACCCAGGCCTTGGTATCGAAGTACCCCGTGGAGAAGTTGAGCGGATTGAGGCAATAGCCCCAGCTATAGCCCGCTTTGCGCATCTGCCAGACGATAAGCGCGGTGACGCCGCCAACCCAGACCAGGGCCGCCGAAACCAAAAGGCGGGCTTGCTCCGGAGTTTGCGTATCGAGGAACTCGCCGGGTGTTTGCGGGAGGGGCCTCTCTTTGAGGTCCTGGCCGACATCCTCCATCATGGCCTGATAGCCCTCGTCCTGCGCCAATAGAATGAACATCACGAGCACGGCGATGGAGCCGAGGATATAGAGAATGACTTGGCGCTTGGACGGCATCGCGGTTCTACTCCCGGTCGTGCCGTCCTTATAGAGTGTTGCCCGACCGCTGTCGCGCGCTGCGGCAGCCGGGAGTCTTCTTGGGCGCCTTCGGCGCTGCACGGCACCGGCCCACACCCCCGCCCGACCAACCCATTAGGGTACCATGGCATGGGTTGGTCGGGCGGGGGTGTGGGCCGGACCCGAGATGAACCAAAGCCTGTCACCCCGGACTTGATCCGGGGTCCATTCCTCAGCCAGCACGGAATGGTGAGAGGAAGGCGCGATGTCGTCGGCACGCGGCATCATGTTCAGCCATCCGCGCCAGGACGCACCATGGATCCCGGCTCGCGGCCTTCGCTGACGCTTCGGCCTTGGCCGGGATGACAGTTTTGGGTTTGGCCCGGCGCCAGCTACTCCCGCCCGGCGACCGTCCCGTCGGCGTTGACTCCCTCGATCGGCGTGCCGGCCCGGATCATGGAGATGCTGTTGCCGCCGTGGAAGCCGATCATCACGGCTTCGATCATGGGCTCGTTGACAGGCGTGTCGGCCGCCCAGACCACGATGAAGTTGGCGCCGGAGCCGCCCGTGACGTCGCTCTGCTCGACCAGGAACTCGGTCGACTCCAGCGGCGCCAGCTTGAGGGGGCCGGGCAGGTAGTCTTTGACCAGCTCGCCCTTGGTGTCGAAGTAGCGCACGGAGGAGAGGAAGATCGACTCTCGCGGGTCGGTGTTGCGCACGCTCAAGGTCGTCTCGACCAGGAAGGGCCGGCCACCGTCGGAATAGACGTGCGAGTAGACCGGAACGTAGACGGCCTGGAGCTGAACCTCCTCGCCCATGATGACGATCTCTTGCCCGGGCTCCATGCCGCTCGGCTCTGCAAACTGCAGCCGGTCCTCGATCGTCTCCAGCCGCTCGCCGATGTAGACCGAAGCCACGATGACGACGATCACGGCGAGCGCCCCCATGATCATCATCGCCATACGGCCCTTGTCCATGCCTCCAGCCTCCCTGCCCAACAGGAAATCACACCGCGCAAGCGTAGCAGTCTTCGCGCAGAAGCGCGCCTTTTTCTGGAGCGCCTTGCGGCGCTGCACTGTTCCGTCCCACTCCCCCACCCGGCCACCCCACTGTCCACAATTCCGTGGGTGGCCGGGTGGGGGAGTGGGACGGAACAGCCCGGGCGCGCCCCGGAACCCGGCGTCAAGCCACTAAGGAGCCGGCGCGCCAAAACAAAAACCGACTCAGTGGACGTAGCCCGCATTGCCGCTAGGATTGCTGCTCCAAGCCGCGCCGGAGAGCGCGGCGCAATAGGGAGCTGCGAGCATGGCGGTTGCGGTGAGCGGAACGGCGGACGCACGCATCGAAAAGGTCCCGAGCTTCTGCGCGCTCTGCGTCTCGCGCTGCGGGGCGGTGGCGACCTTGGAGGACGGCAGGTTCACCAAACTGGAGGCCGACCCCTCGCACCCGACGGGCCAAGCGCTCTGCATCAAGGGCAAGGTCGCGCCCGAGCTGGTCTATAGCCCAGAGCGCCTGACCCACCCGATGAAGCGCACCAATCCCAAGGGGGCGGCCGACCCGGGCTGGCAGCGCATCAGCTGGGACGAAGCGCTCGATACGGTTGCCGCGCGGCTCAGGGAGCTGGCGGACAAGCACGGGCCCGAATGCGTGGTCTTCAACAACGCCTCGCCCTCCACCTCGGCGCTTTGCGATTCGGTCGATTGGCTGAAGCGCCTGCGCAAGCGCTACGGCAGCCCCAACCACTCCATTTCCATGGAGCTCTGCGGCTGGGGCCGCTATCTCGCCAACCTTTATCACTACGGCGCAGGCTTGCCGGCCGACTGCATGCCCGACCTGGAGAACGCCGGCACCATCCTCTTCTGGGGCTACAACCCCACGGTCTCGCGCATCGCCCACGCCACCGCCGCGGTGCAGGCGCAGGGCCGCGGCGCCAAGCTGATCGTGGTCGACCCGCGCCATGCCGGCCTCGCCCGCCGAGCCGACGAGTGGCTGCGCGTGCGCCCGGGCAGCGACGGCGCCCTGGCGCTGGGCCTCATCCACGTCATGCTCGAACGCGGCTGGTACGACGAGGCCTTCATCCGCGACTGGACCAACGGCCCCCACCTGGTGCATGCCGATACCGGGCGGCTGCTGCGCTGGTCGGACGTGGTCGGCGGCGATGATGACAAACACCTTGTCGCCTGGGATGCCGAGGCCGAACAGCCGGTCGCCTATCACCCCGGCGCGGGCCAGTACGATGTGGCGACAGCGCGCCTCGCGCTCTTCGGTGACGTCATGGTCGAGACGCCGTCCGGCCCCGTGGCTTGCCGCCCGGCCTTCCAGCGCCTGGCCGATAGCGTCGCGGCGCACGACCCCGAAGCGGTCGAGCGCCTGACCGGTGTGCCGGCGGAACAAATCCGACGCACCGCGGCCCTGCTGTGGGAGTCCCGGCCCGTCGGCTACATGGCCTGGAGCGGGCTGGAGCAGCAGTCCAACGCCACCCAGATGGCGCGCGCCATCGGCCTGCTCTATGCGCTGACCGGCAACTTCGATGCCAAGGGCGGCAACGTGCAGTTCACCGGCGTGCCGGCCAACGGCATCGGCGGCGACGAATTCCTCGGCGCCGCGCAGCGCGAGAAGACGCTAGGACGCGCTGAGCGGCCGCTCGGCCCCGGGCTCTACGACCACGTGACCTCGGCCGAGATCTACCGCGGCATCCTGGAACACGAGCCCTACGCGGTACGCGGGCTGGTCAGCTTCGGCTCCAATCTGCTGCTCGCCCATGCCGACGGCGCCCGCGGGCGCGAGGCCTTGAGCAAGCTGGAGTTCCACCTCCACACCGACCACTTCCTCAACCCCACGGCCGAGCTGGCCGACATCGTGCTGCCGACGACAACACCCTTCGAGCACGAGGGCCTCAAGATCGGCTTCGAGATCAGCGAAGCGGCCTGCTCGCTCATCCATCTGCGCCGGCAGTTGGTGGAGCCGCAGGGCGAGGCGCGGCCCGATATCCGCATTCTCTTCGATCTCGCCTGCCGCATGGGTTATGGCGCCGACTTCTGGGAGGGCGACATCGAGGCCGCCTGGCGCCATCAGCTCGAACCCAGCGGTGTCACCCTGGAGGACCTGCGCGCACATCCGGAAGGCATCCGCGTGCCGCTGGAAACCCGCTACCGGAAATTCGCCGAAGAGGTTGAGGGGAAGCCGCGCGGTTTCGCCACCCCTTCGGGCAAGCTGGAGCTCTATTCCGAGACGCTGCACGACCACGGCTATACGGCCTTGCCCGAGTACGAGGAGCCGCTGGTCAGCCTGCGCGCCCAGCCCAAGCTGGCCGCGCGCTTCCCGCTCATCCTCACCTGCACCAAGGACAGCCTCTATTGCGAGAGCCAGCACCGGGGCTTGCCCAGCCTGCGCCGCCGGGCGCCGGACCCGCAGGTCGATATGCACCCGGAGACGGCGGCCGCGCGCAACATCTCAGCCGGCGACTGGGTCTCGATCGACACGCCCAACGGCACGGCTAAAGCGCGGGCCCGCTTCGACGACGCCCTCGACCCGCAGGTGGTCTGTGGCCAGCACGGCTGGTGGCAGGACTGCCCCGAGCTCGAGGCGCCGGGCTACCCGGTGGTGGGGCCGGAGACGGCGAACTTCAATCTCGTCATCGGCCACGACGCGGTCGACCCAGTCAGCGGCTCGGTGCCGATGCGGGCGTATCTGTGTGAGCTGCGGAGGACGGAAGTGCCGGGGCGGTGAGTCACCGGCATCGCCGCATCCACCGACTGTCACCCCGGCCTGACCCGGAGGGCCTGAGCCGGGGCTCATGGATGGGCCTGGTGCGGACGGTCCAACGATTGGCGTGGGCCGATGAATGGATCCCGGCTCGCGGCCTTCGCATTCGCTTCGGCCTTGGCCGGGATGACATATGTGGGGAAACCCATCACCCCATTCACAACAGCTCCTCCCTCTCCTCCCCTTGTATTGCCGCGCCGGGGTCTCGATCCTCTAAGGGACGCGCCGCAAGAGCACCCGGCACCTCGGAGGACCATCCATGAAAACCTACAAGCACTTCATCAACGGCGCCTATGTCGACCCGGCCAAATGCGAGTGGCTGGAGAGCGAGAATCCCTACACCGGCGAGGTCTGGGCCCAGGTGCCGCGCGGCACGAAAGAAGACGTCAACCGCGCCGTCGCCGCCGCCAAGGCAGCCATGACCACGGGCCCCTTCGCCTCCATGACCGCGACCGAGCGCGGCAAGATGATGCGCAAGCTGGGCGATCTGGTGGTCGAGCACGGCCCGCGTCTCGCCGAGATCGAGGTGCGCGACAACGGCAAGCTGCTGGCCGAGATGGCCGGGCAGCTGAAGTACCATCCGGAGAGCTGGTACTACTACGCGGGCCTGGCCGATAAGATCGAAGGCGCGGTCGTGCCGATCGACAAGCCCGACCACCTGGCCTTCACCACCCACGAGCCCATCGGCGTGGTCGGCGCGCTCACCGCCTGGAACTCGCCGCTCATGTTCGTGGCCTGGAAGGCAGCGCCCGCCATCGCCGCCGGCTGCTCCATCGTCATCAAGCCCTCCGAGTTCACCTCCGCGTCGGCCCTGGAGTTCGCCGCACTGACCGTGGAGGCTGGCTTCCCGCCGGGCGTGTTCAACGTGGTCGCCGGCTACGGCCAGGAAGCGGGCGCGGCGCTGGTCGAGCATCCGGACGTGGCCAAGATCAGCTTCACCGGCGCCGACACCACGGGTGCCCGCATCTATTCGGCGGCGGCGCTGCAGCTAAAGCGCGTCTCGCTGGAGCTGGGCGGCAAGTCCCCCAACATCGTCTTCGACGACGCCAACCTCGATGCCGCGGCGGCGGGTGCGGTCTCCGGCATCTTCGCCGCAACGGGGCAGACCTGCATCGCCGGCTCGCGCCTTCTGGTGCAGAACTCGATCAAGGAGCAGTTCGTCGAGAAGCTGCTGGGCATCGCGAAATCCGCCAAGATCGGCGACCCCATGGAGGCCGACACCAACATCGGCCCGGTGACCACGCCGCCCCAGTACGAGAAGATCATGGACTACATCGGCGTGGCCCAGGAGGGCGGCGCCACTCTCGTCCACGGCGGCAAGCCGGCCACGGGCCCGGGTGTGAAGGGCACCCGCTTCGTCGAGCCCACCATCTTCACCGATGTGACCAACGACATGCGCATCGCCCAGGAAGAAGTCTTCGGCCCTGTGCTCTCGATCATCGGCTTCGACGACGAGGAAGAGGCCATCCGCATCGGCAACGACGTGATCTACGGCCTCGCCGCCGGCGTCTGGACCCAGAACATCGGCCGCGCCGTGCGCATGTCCAAAGCGCTCAAGGCCGGCACCGTCTGGGTCAACACCTACCGGGCGATCAGCTACATGATGCCCTTCGGCGGCATGAAGAAGTCCGGCGTCGGCCGCGAGAACGGCATGGAAGCCATCCAGGAGTTCCTGGAAACCAAGTCAGTCTGGATCAACACCTCCGAAGAGGCGCCGGCGAACCCCTTCGTGATGCGTTAGGTTTGGAGTGAGCCGCCGGTCTCGCCGCACGACAGTCTGTCACCCCGGCCTGACCCGCAGGGTCTGAGCCGGGGTCCATTCTTCGGCCTGCGCCTTGCCTGTGATGTCCGCGCCCGGCCTCACCATGCCTTCGGCACCTCGCTGCGCGAGCCCGGACACGCGGCCTTCGCTCTCGCTTCGGCCTTGGCCGGGATGACAGCCTTTGCTTTACCCCGGCAGCTGTTCGATCCAATCCCCACGACTTCCCCAAGAATTCTCCAACGCACCCTCAAGCGGGTAGCGGGCGTCCCGTCTAGGGTCCGGCCCTGACGACAGGGCGGGTCCGCCGCCCGGCCTAGAGATCCGTGGAAAAGGGAAACGGGATGAAAAGACGGCTTGGGGTTTTGGTGGGCGCAGCCGTGATCGCCTTGGGGACAGCCGGCGCGGCGCAGGCCTCTCTGATCGGACAAACGGTCAACGCGTCGTTCGATACGATTTTCGGCGGAGTCAGTCTCACGCCTGGGAGCGCCGTCGTATCGGCCGGCGGGCCGGAGTTCGAGCTGGGGGTCGGTACCGGCCGGGGGATCATCATCGATGTGCAGGACAGCTTCATCGAGTTTCAGTACAACAACGTGCGAAACGCCGCCTTTGGCGTCGATAAGCTCTCGGTGACCTTCACCGGCCTGACCTGGGCCCAGTTCCCTGACGGCTTGGTCGGCGTGAACATCACGGAGTTCAATGACCCGGACAGTCGTAGCGGGCTCGGCATCAGTACGGCTTCCTTCACCGCCAGCTCGGTGACCGTGAACCTCAATGGCCATTGGGATGCGCAGGACCGGATCCGGGTGGACCTGATCACCAGCCTCACCCAGCTGCCCGAGCCGGCGAGCGTGGCGCTCTTCGGGGTCGGCCTGCTGGGCCTCGGCGTCGCGGCAAAGCGCGCGCGGCGCAACGCACGCTGAACGTCATGGTCGGGCTTGACCCGCCTGCGGGCTGAAGCCCGAGGATGACAGACGAGGAGCGGGCCCGGTGCCGCAAGGCACCGCAAGCGCGCCAAGTACCTCTACCCCTCAAACACGTCGATGACGTAGATCCAGGCGGCGAGCGGGCCTTCGTCGGTGGCGACCGGGGCGACCACCCGGCGGTAGCCCTCGCCCTCGAAGCTGTCGAGCCGCGGCCAGTGGCCGGGCAGCTCGGGCGACTCGAAGAGGTGCACCGCGACGGCCTCAGCAGCGGGGTCGAGACCGGCCAGGTCGAGGATGAGGCCGGGATAGCCGAGCTTCGCGCCCCAGCCCGCTTCGACCAGGCGGCCGGCGACCGTTCCCTCGAGCCAGCGCCCCGGCAGCTCGGCGAGCTGATGATGGTTCACCCGCCCGGGCGCCAAGGTGCCGTAGGTGGCGAGACGGGTATCGGCGTCGTTCCTGTCAGGCATGGTGCTCCTCGTTCTCAACGGCAGGCATCGTCCCTGCAAAGCCTCTTGGAGGGAAGAGCACTTTCGGCGTAGCCTTCGGAAATTTCTCATTGCCGGCAGGCGCGCGACAGCATGACCGCAGCTCCATCACAGTCTTCATCTCGGCGCGAGTGGAACCACGTGCCCGACGTGCTGCCCTTGCAGGTCAACCCGCTTTGGCAGTGGCCGCCGCGGCTGGGTGCCGCCTTCGGCTGGTGGTGGCGCAGCTGGTTCCCGCTGACCATCAACATGGCGATCGTCGCGCTCTCCTTCGCCGTCTGGGCGTGGGCCAGCCCGAGCCTGCAAGAAGCGGCGGAGCCGGGCTGGTGGATCGCCGGCATCTGGCTGCGCAACCTCCTGATCGTCACCCTGGTGGCCCAGGGGCTGCATCTCGTCTTCCACCGCTATGGGCTGCAGGGCCGGGCCAAGAAGTACGACCCGCGGCCCTATCCCCGGCAGAGCCGGGCCTTCAGCTTCGGCAATCAGTACTGGGACAACGTTTTCTGGGCCGTCGCCTCCGGCGTGACCATCTGGTCCGGCTATGAAGCGCTGATCTGGTGGGCCATGGCGAACGGCTATGCGCCGGTCTGGACCTGGGCGGGCCATGGCATCTGGGGGCCGGTCTGGTTCGTCGCCGTCTTCCTACTCATTCCCATTTGGGAGAGCGTCTACTTCTATGGCATTCACCGGCTGCTGCACTCGGCGCCGCTCTACCGCTTCCATGCGCTGCACCACCGCAACACCGACGTCGGGCCCTGGTCCGGGCTTTCCATGCACCCCATCGAGCACGTGCTCTATTTCGGCACGGCGCTGGTGCACTTCGTGGTGCCGACCCATCCGGTGCACCTGATCTGCCACCTTATGTTCTTCGCCCTCTATGCCGTGGTGACCCACACCGGCTTCGAAGGCGTCTGGTCCGGCGGGCGCAAGCGGCTGCACCTCGGCAACTTTCACCACCAGATGCACCACCGCTATTTCGAGGTGAACTACGGCACCCTCGAGGTGCCGCTGGACACCGTCTTCGGCACCTTCCACGACGGCACGCCGGCGGCGCAGGCGCAGATGAAGACACGACTCAAGGAAAGGGCGCGAAGAGTCTCTTAGGCGCGCCTGCACCAGAAAAGTCCGTCATATAGGTTCAGAGGCGCGCCCGCTCTGTGCCGGCCCGCTCCCCCTCCCGGCCACCCATAGCATACGATCCCGTGGGTGGCCGGGAGGGGGAGCGGGCTGGACATGCATGGCGCGCCACTAAGAGCTCGACTTTAGCGCCAAGGCCTTCTCCGTGGTCCATACGCCGTCGGCGCCGCCCCAGTGGCCGCTGGGCACCTCGTGGACGCGGACCGAGGTGGCGTCCTGCATGGCCTGGCCGGCCACCGCGCCGAAGGCCTTTGCTGTTTCGGATATCAGCGCGCGCTTCTCTTCGTCGGTGAAAACGCCCTCGAGCACATGGATGTCGATCAGCGGCATGACGGCTCCTTTCCCTATCGCGCTCACCCCGGCTCAGTCTGCCGGCCCAACTCTGCGCCGTCATCTTTTCTTGGCCGCGCCTTTCTGTGGGCGCCTTACGGCGCTGTACGGCGCCGGCCCGCACCCCCGCCCGACCAACCCATGCCATGGTACCCTAGTGGGTTGGTCGGGCGGGGGTGCGGGCTGGTGCCGTACGGCGCGCCTCCGATCTAGCAACATGCTGCGGTGGTTCAGGCGCGCCCTAAAAAAAATCCTACCCCAGCACTCGGGCGAAATAGGGCGTGGCGAAGTCGACCAGCGCGCGGGTCGGGAAGAACAGCGCTTCGGCCTGGCCGACCCGGCCGCGCGCGAGCCCGACCTCTTTGGCGAAAGCCGCCCCAGCGGCGGGAAAGTGGGTGCTGTCGTCGGTGCCCATGGTGGGCACCTCGACCCAGACGCGGCGGCCCTCGCGCTGCTCGGGAAAGCGGGTGATCTCCACCCGCCGCTGCGGCACGCGCGACTCGGCGAAGTGCAGCGAGGTGCAGCGGTTGAAGCCGACGCCGAGCAGCAGGGTGTGGGCGGCCAGCTCGTAGAGCTTCTCGTAGGGCGTGCCTTCGGCTTCGCTGAAGGCCAGCGCATGCTCCTTGGTGATCTCCTCCGCCAGCGGCCCTCGGGCGCAGACCGAGTTCAGCGGGTGGTTGCTGCGAAGCGTGCCGGGCGTGCTGCGGAAGGCTTCGGCGATGGCGCCCATGCTGGTGGGGGTGGTGGCCGCATCGAAGACCGGCGGGAGCGCTTGGATCATGCCCTGCCCATCCGGAGCACCGTCTGGCTCCGAGAGCTCGGGCGTGGCAGCGGGCATGACCAGGGTGCCCTCTGCGCCAAGCCGCGCGAGCAAGGCGCGGACCACCGTGAGGGCTCCGCCCTCCGTCCAGCCCACCTGGCCGAGCGAGGCATGCACCATCACGGTCATCCCCGCATCGAGACCCAGCTCGGCGAAGGCGCGGACGAGGGACTCTTCTGTGTTGGGATGCTGCATCGGTGAGCTTGAGAGAGGACTACGGCCAAGCCTGACAGACTAGCGCCTGCTTGCCGCGGACGCATCCTCCGCCAAGCGATCGGAGGTCAAGGGCGAGACCGGCGACCCACGAGCGTCCTCCACGGCGATGCTGGCGATGGTCAGCGCGGCCGGGGAGCGTCCGTTGAGGGAGATCAGCGGTCCGCCGCTTTCGGATTGCTCGCGCAGCCGTTCGATAAAAGCACCGATGTTCATGCGCATGGCGCCCTCGTTCGCGAGCCTCAGCCGCTCGACGCCGATCAGGTGGGAAGTGAAGTCGGCGGTGAAGTAAGTCACCAACGTCTCGTCGAAGAGCGTCCGGCCGCTGGCGATCTCGGTCAGGCGGTAGTGGGTGGCCGTCATCACCGTCATGTCGAAGCCGCCGGCAGGCCGGATGAACTCCACCAGCGTCGCATCGAGCGTAAAGCGCCCACGGCCCTCCGCCAGCATGGCGTGGTTCGCGAGGGAGAGACGCAGCGCGCCCTCGATCTCGGGATTGTCGATCGCCGGGTAGCCCCAGTAGCGGTCGGTCTCCAGTCCGCCCTCCACCTTCGCCACGGCGATCGCCTGGTAGAGCGCCGAGTCCGCGGCGACCATGCCGCGCTCGCCTGCGTCCACCGCCATCTTGTCGGGCCGCGCGGGATTGGCGCAGCCGGCCAGGGCCGTAAGCAAGAGCACGGCCAGCCCGACCATGGAAAGCCCTGCTCCCCATTCGCGGCGTGTCGTTGCGTCCTGCATGTCTTCGGCTCTCCTGGCTGCGTTTGGCGCGTGTCGTCGAACCTCGTCTAACATAGGTGCGTTATCCCAAGTCATGCCAAGAGCGAGATTCCCCGTTGCACATCAAAGTCTTGCCTTTGAGGGTGATGAGTCCTCCGGCGTGCCGCGGCCGCTTGAAGCCCCTTGGCGCCGGGCGCGATCGCCGCTAGGCCATAGCGCCAAGAGGCTGGCGGCGGGAGGAACGCCATGAAGATCTTCATCACCGGCGCAAGCGGCTACATCGGCGGCTCTGTTGCCGCGCGCATGATGGCCGCAGGGCATCAGGTCACCGGGCTGGTGCGCTCCGAGGCGCGGGCGGACGAGGTGCGGGAGCGCGGCATCGCCCCGGTGCTCGGCACCCTCGACGATGGGGCGGTTCTGGCCCAAGCGGCGCAGGAGGCCGATGCGGTGATCAATGCCGCCAACGCGGATCATGCAGGCGCAGTCGTGGCGCTTCTGTCGGCACTGGAAGGGAGCGGCAAGGCCTTCATCCACACCAGCGGCTCGAGCATCGTCGGCAACCGGGCCGGCGGCGCGCTGCGCGAGGAAATCTACGACGAAGACTCCGTCTTCACGCCCTCGCCGGCGCGGGCGGCGCGGGTGGCGCTCAACGATGAGATAAAGGCCGCCGCGGCACGCGGCATCCGCACCGTGGTGATCGCACCGAGCCTGATCTACGGCCTCGGCCGCGGGGTAGCACGGCACAGCATGCAGGTGCCCTGGCTGATCGCGTTGGCCGAGACGCACGGCGTCGCGCGGCACATCGGCCCGGGCGAAAACCGTTGGGCCAACGTCCACATCGACGACCTGGTCGCGCTCTATGCGCTCGCCCTCGATGCCGCGCCGGCCGGCGGCTTCTACTATGCGGAGAACGGCGAGAATTCCATGCGGGAGGTCTGCGAAGCCATCGGCGAGTCGCTCGGCCTCGGCCGCCGCACCGAGCCCATGACGCTGGAGGAGGCCGCCGCCGAATGGGGAGAAGGCCCGGCCAACGACACCATGGGCTCCAACAGCCGGGTGCGCGCCCGCCGCGCGCGACAGGAGCTCGGCTGGGTGCCCACGGCACCGAGCCTGCTCGAAGAGATCGGGCGAGGCTGCTACGCGGGCGGGATGGGCTAGAAGAACTCCCACTGTCATGCTTGGGCGAGGTCCACGGGGCCGTTAGGCTCAGGGCCGAGTTCCGAGCATCCACTCATTGGCCGGCACGACAATCAGATGTGGACCCTCGGAACTCGCCGCTTCGCGGCTCCCCCTAGGGCGACAATAGGAAACCACCGCAGACTACTTAACATCACCACCTGTCACCCCGGCCCCCGAGCCGGGGTCCATTTCTCAGCCTGTACCAAGCCTCGGAACGCTCGCGCCTTCATCCGCCATGGATCCCGGCTCGCGGCCTGCGCTGACGCTTCGGCCTTGGCCGGGATGACAAGCGGAGCGTACCCGCTAAGCCGCCGCGCTATCGGGCAGAAGCGCGGCCACCCGCGCCCTGAGGTCCGGCAGCAGGTCGCTTTCGAACCAGGGATTGCGCTTGAGCCAGGCGGTGTTGCGCCAGCTCGGATGAGGGAGCGGGATTGTGGCGGGGCCGAAGTCGTGCCAAGCGGCCACGCGCGCCGTCATGGTCATCTTCCGCGTCTCTGGCAGGTAGCGGGTCTGGGCGTAGCTGCCGACCAGCAGGGTGAGCGCGATGTTGGGCAGGGCGTCCAGGACGCGCGGATGCCAGGTCGGCGCGCACTCGGGCCGGGGTGGCTTGTCGCCGCCCTTGGCGTCGCGCCCCGGATAGCAGAAGCCCATGGGCACGATGGCCACCCGCGCCTCGTCATAGAAGACCTCCGGCGCCATCTGCAGCCAGTCGCGCAGCCGCGCGCCCGAGGCGTCGTTCCAAGGAATGCCGGTCTCATGCACCTTGGTGCCCGGCGCCTGGCCGATGATCAGCAGGCGCGCCGTCGTCGAGGCGCGCAGCACCGGCCTGGGGCCGAGCGGCAGATGCGCGGCGCATATCTGGCAGCCGCGTACCTCTTCGAGCGTCCGGCTGAGGCTCACGGCAGCTCCGCCAGCAGACGCTCGACATAGCGCGGCACCACGTCGCTGGCCGGGCCATGGTGATGCTCGATGAAGAGACTGGCGCCCTCGCTCGGCTCGAGGTTGAGCTCGACGCAGTGGGCGCCCGAGACGCGCGCCTCCTGAACGAAGCCGGCCGCCGGATAGACGTTGCCCGAGGTGCCGATGGAGAGGAAGAGATCGCAGTCGGTCAACGCCTGATAGATCTCGTCCATGTAGTAGGGCATCTCGCCGAACCAGACCACGTCGACTCGGAGCCCGCCGCGGCGGCGGCAGGCCGGGCACTGACTCTCCAGCGTGATCTCCTGACGCCAGTCGTGGGTCGCGCCGCAGAAGGTGCAGCGCGCCTTGCAGAGCTCGCCGTGCATATGCAGCAAACGCCGGCTGCCGGCGCGTTCGTGCAGGTCGTCGATGTTCTGGGTGACCAGCAGGACCTCGTTGGGCCAGGCCTCTTCCAGGCGGGCCAAGGCTTCGTGGGCGGCGTTGGGCTGCACCGTGGGGTCGAGCAAACCCTCCCGCCGGGCGTTGTAGAACCCGTGCACCGTTTCGGGATCGCGGGCGAAGCCCTCCGGCGTCGCCACATCCTCCAGGCGCACCTTGGACCAGATGCCGTCGGCATCGCGGAAGGTCTCGAGCCCGGACTCCTTGGAGATGCCGGCGCCGGTCAGAATGACGATGCGGGGCGGTTCGCGCTGTGGCATGATAAGAGCCTTATCCGGTTAGATGAAACTATTCTGACCCAGCGCATTTGCGTTCGAGGCTAAGCCCGTTACTCCAAGAGGGACGCGAGGAGCATATCCCGAGATACGGTCGAGCGGCCAGGCGCAAGGATGGGCGCGCCATCGCTGCATAAGCAGCGCACGTCCCTTGGACTTCTGCCTAGCATGGAGAAATGTAGAGTTCGTTCTATCTAACCGGATAGAGCTCTAGGTCTCATAACAGAGCGCTTCAACTTGGGCAGGGGTCAGGCCATGCGTTTGCTCTTCGTTTGTACCGGGAACATCTGCCGCTCGCCGACGGCGGAAGCGGTGATGCGCCACAAAGCGGCCGCAGCCGGCATCGGCGATCGCCTGACCATAGACTCGGCCGGCACGCGCGACTGGAACGTGGGCCTGCCGCCTAGCCGCCTGGCCATCGCCTGCGCCGAGGCCAAGGGCTACGAGATCAGGGACCTGGTGGCGCGCCAGTTCACGACCGAGGACTTCACCGCCTTCGACCGCATCTTCGCCATGGACGACGGCCACCTGCGCGAGCTGGAACGCCTCCAGCCGCGGGGCGCGACCGCGAACCTCCGGATGTTTCTGGCAGACGGAGAGGTTGCCGACCCCTTCGGCCGCACCCGCGCCGACTACGAGCACTGCCTCGACATCATCGAGCGCGGCACCAGCGCCATCCTCGAGGAGTTGGTTAGGGAAGGCGTCTAGCGGTTTGCTGCTGGCGGCTTCTCTGAGACTGTCAGCCTTGGGCGAGCCGCGAAGCGGCGCGACCCGAGGATCCAGCCATAGGCACGGTCCGAGCCTGTAGCTGGACCCCGGCTCAAGGCCGGGGTGACAGGGAGTGGTGTGCCGCACAGCGCCGAAGGCGCCCAAGAAATATCTCGCTAACCCACCAAGCCCGCGGCCAGGGGCCGGCCGGCCATCGTGGCGGGACCGTGGCTCAGCGGGTAGCGTGCCTCCTCGCGGTAGATCGAGCCGCCGGGGCTGAGCTGGCTGGAGTAGAGCACGAAGTCGGCGACCCGGATGGGGCCAACGCGCAATAGACCGTAGCTTTGGACGAACTCGCCGAGCTTCGGCCCCGGGCTGCTCTTGAAGCGAGCCAGCGTCACGTGCGGCTTGAACTTGCGCCGCTCCGGCGGCTGCCCGGCGCGCTGCACCGCCTTCTCGACCTTGCTCTGAAGCCGTTGCAGGGCCGGGTTCTCATCAACGCCGACCCAGAGCTGGCGCAGCTTGCGGCCCTCGCCGAAGGTGTCGAGCCCGACCAGGTCGAGATCGAAGGCCTCGCAATCGATGCGCTCCAAGGCGTCATGGATGTCGTCGGCCTCGGCGTGGTCGACCTCGCCGATGAAGCGCAGGGTGAGATGCAGGTTTTCCGCCGCGACCCACTTGGCCGAGGGCACCCCCTGGCAGAGGTCGGAGAGGCGGTCTTGCACGGTCTCAGGCAGGCTCAAAGCGACGAACAGGCGCATGACGAAACCTCCTTATCAGACCGCTCGATTCGAACTGCGGCATTCTCCGCGCCGCGTCAAGGGGCGCGTTGGCGCGCGCGTTAGGGGCAGGGGTAAGTGTACTGATGGTGGATTCGCTCAATTTCCGTGAGAATCTCTTCGGAAAGGTGCGTCTCCGCCGCCACGAGCTGGGTTTCGAGCTGCGCCAGAGACGTCGCCCCAACGATGGAGGCGGTGAGGAAAGGCTGGCGATAGACGAAAGCCCCGGCCAAGACCGCCGGGTCGAAGCCGTGTTCCTTGGCGAGCGCCACATAGGCCTCGGTCGCCGCGATGCCGTTGGGCGTGAGATAGCGCTTGTTATTGGGGAAGATGGTCATGCGCGCGCCGTCTGGCCGCTGGTCGTTCATGTACTTGCCGGTCAGCGCCCCGGCGGCGATGGGCGCGTAGGCCAGGAGGCCGCAGCTCTCCCGCATCGCGACCTCGGCCAGGCCCGCTTCGAAGCTGCGGTTCAATAGGCTGTAGGGGTTCTGCACGGAGACGACTCGCGGGCCCTTGCCCTGCTCGGCCAAGCTGAGGAACCGCATGACACCCCAGGGCGTTTCGTTGGACAGGCCGACGGTGCGCACCTTGCCGGAGGCGACCAGATCGTCGAGCACCGCCAGAGTCTCCTCGATCGGCGTGACCTCCTCCTCTTCCTCCTCGTGCTGATAGCCCAGCTTGCCGAAGAAGTTGGTCGAGCGCTCGGGCCAGTGGAGCTGGTAGAGATCGAGGTAGTCGGTCCCGAGCCGCTTCAGCGAAGCCTCGAGCGCCGCCTCGATGTTGGCCCGGTCGAGCCGCGCCTGGCCGCCGCGGATGTAAGCCATACGGGGCGAGGGCCCGGCGACCTTGGAGGCGAGCACGATGCGGTCTCGCCCGCCGCGGCTGGCCAGCCACTCGCCGATGATCTCCTCGGTGCGGCCGTAAGTCTCCTCGCGCGGCGGGGCGGCGTACATCTCGGCGGTGTCCCAGAAGGTGACGCCACGGTCGATGGCGAAATCCATCTGGGCGAAGCCTTCCTCTTTCGTGTTCTGCTCGCCCCAGGTCATGGTGCCGAGGCAAATCGCGCTCACGTCAATGCCGCTCCGGCCGAGTGGTCGGTAGTCCATTCCTCAATCCTCGCTGAAACCGATTTGTTTTCGTTGGACACTGAAAAAGGAAGAGGCCCGGTCGCCCTAGCTCTGTGGGCTTGCACGGTCCAAGAGAGACTCGACGCTGGGCAGGATACGGCTGACGATCTCGGCCACGCCGTCCTTGTTCGGGTGAATGCCGTCGCCGAGGTTGAGCTCCGTCTGGGCGGCCACGCCGTCGAGAAAGAAGGGATAGAACACCACGTTGCGCTCTTCGGAGAGGCGCTGGAAGACGCCGTCGAACTCTTCGACGTAGGCCGCGCCGAGATTGCGCGGCGCCAGCATACCGGCCAAGAGAACCGGCAAGCCATCCGCCTCCAGGCGTTCGAGAATGGCGGTCAAGTTGCTGTAAGTCTGCCGCGGCTCGAGCCCGCGCAGGCCGTCGTTGGCGCCGAGCACGATGATCACCGCATCGGGCCTGTCGGCCAAGGCCCAGTCCAGCCGGGCCAGCCCGGCCGCGGTGGTGTCGCCGGAGTTGCCGGCGTTGAGCACCTCGACCGCATGGCCCTGCTGCTGCAGCGCCACCTGAAGCTGGGCGGGAAAGGTATCGTCCTCCGCCAGGCCGTAGCCATGCACCAGAGAGTCGCCGAAAGCCATCAGGCGTGTGCCATCGGCGCTGGCCGCAGCAGCGGTCGCGAAGGTGAGCGCGACGATCACGCTAAGGATACGGAGAATCGAGCAAGGCATAGGCTGTTCCAGACTGTCCATTGCTAGCTAGGGCGCTGGGGCGGCAATTGAAACCCCACAGATCGCGGTCCATATGGCGGGAGGCGCGCCTCGCGCCAATCCAAATTCGACTCCAGGCCGTACCGCAGCGTATGGCAACGACAAAGAATAGGCCGCCCATCGTGTCCCGCCCAGTCTCTGTTGAGTCCCGTATCTCGCTGCGCAATCTCGGTCTGACCTATCCGGGCACCGTCCCGGTCGAGGTCCTGCGCGACCTGAATTTCGACGCCACCGCCGGCGAGACCATCGCCGTGGTCGGGCCTTCGGGCTCCGGCAAGTCCTCGCTGATGATGATCGTCGCCGGCCTGGAGCGTGCGTCCACCGGCGAGGTTATCGTCTGCGGCCGCGACCTCGCGGGCCTGGAGGAGGACGCTCTCGCCCGCTTCCGCCGCGAGGAGATCGGCATCGTCTTCCAGGACTATCACCTGATTCCCACCATGACGGCGCTGGAGAACGTGGCCATCCCCATGGAGTTCGCCGGCCGCCGCGACGCCTTCGAGCGCGCTGCCGAGGTGCTGGAGCAGGTCGGCCTCGGCGCCCGGCTGTCGCACTATCCCGGCATGCTGTCCGGCGGCGAGCAGCAGCGCGTTGCCGTGGCCCGCGCCTTCGCTGTCGAGCCCAGCCTGCTGTTGGCCGACGAGCCGACCGGCAACCTGGACCAGGCGACGGGCGAGCGCATCATCGAGCTGCTGTTCGGCCTCCAGGAGCAGCACGGCACGACCCTGCTGCTGATCACCCACGACCCGAACCTGGCGGCGCGCTGCGGACGCACCGTCAGCTTGCGCAACGGCGCCCTGGAAGAAGCCACACCCGGCCCCAGCCTCGCTGCCGCGGGAGAGTAAGAGCCGATGGCTGCCACCAGCGGCGTTTGGCTGCCCTTCCGCATCGCCCGCCGCGAGCTGCGCGGCGGCCTCCGCGGCTTTCGCGTCTTCCTGGCCTGCCTGGCGCTCGGCGTTGCAGCCATCGCCGGTGTCGGCTCGCTCTCTCAGGCGCTGCTGGCCGGCCTGCAGGACAACGGCCGCGCGCTTCTTGGCGGCGAAGTGGAGCTGCGCCTCATCCACCGGGAGGCCGACGAGCAAGAGGTCGCCTGGCTGACCGATGAGTCGGCGCGGCTGTCCTACACGGCCGAGATGCGCACCATGGCCAGCAACCCCGATCAGCCCGACATCCGGCGGCTGGTCGAGCTGAAGGCCGTCGATGCCGCATATCCCTTGTTCGGCGAGGCCGCGGCGGCGGACGAGGCCGGGCAGGCGATGGATCTGCAGCAGACGCTGGCGCGCCAGGGCGACAGTTGGGGCGCCATCGTCGACGACAGCCTGCTGACGCGGCTGGAGCTCGAACTGGGCGACCGCATTGCCATCGGCAATCTGACCTACGAGATCCGCGGCACCCTGGCGCGGGAGCCTGACCGGGCGGCGCGCGCCTTCACCCTGGGCCCGCGGGTGATGATCCCGGCGGCCAGCCTGGACGAAACCGGTCTGATCATTCCTGGCAGCCTCATCTACCATCACTACCGGCTCGACCTGCCGGAGGGCGACGACATTGGCGGCTTCCGCGAGCGGGTTGGTGAGCAGTTCCCGGCCGCCGGCTGGCGCATTCGCGATATCGCCAACCCGGCCCCAGGCATGGCGCGCTTTATCGGCCAGACCACCATGTTCATGACCCTGGTCGGCCTCACCGCGCTCTTGGTCGGCGGCGTCGGTATCGCCAACGCCATCCGCAGCTATCTCGACGAAAAGACCACCACCATCGCCACCCTGAAGTGCCTGGGCAGCCCGGCCGCGACGATTTTCCAGGTCTACCTCATCCAGGTGCTTGCCCTGGCAGGGGCCGGTATCGCCATCGGCCTGGTCTTCGGCGCCGGCATACCGCTCCTGGCCGGGCCAGTGCTCGCCGAGCGGCTGAACTTCGATCTCGTGGCCGACCCGCAGGCTATGCCGCTCGTGCTCGCCGCCGCCTTCGGCTTCCTGACCGCGCTGGCCTTCTCGCTCTGGCCGCTCGGCCGCGCTCAGCAGACACCGGCGGCGCGGCTGTTCCGCGCCTCCCTGCAAGCCAACCGGCGCCTGCCACCCGTCTGGGTCATCGCCGCCCTGATCTTCAGCGCGCTGGCGCTCTGCGCCCTGGCCGTGCTCGGCGCCAACGACCCGCGTTTCGCGGCTGGCTTCGTCGTCGGTGCCGTCGGCGCGCTGGTTGCCTTCTGGCTTTTGGCGCGGGCCGTGATCTGGTGCGCCAAGCGCCTGCCGCGCATCCGCCGCCCGAGCCTGCGCCTCGCCGTCGCCAACCTGCATAGGCCCGGATCCGCGACGGCCGAGGTGACGGTCTCGCTCGGGCTCGGCCTCACCGTGCTGGTCGGCATCGCCCTCATCGAAGCCAACCTGCAAAGCCAGGTGCTGGAGGACCTGCCGGAAGAAGCGCCGGGCTTCTATTTCATCGACATTCAGCCTGAGCAGACCGAAGCCTTCGACCGCCTGGTCGGCGAGTTCCCGCAGGTCGACAAGGTCGAGCGAGTGCCGATGCTGCGCGGCCGCATCGTCGAGGTGAACGGCCAGTCCCCGGACGAGCTGGAGATCCCCGAGGGCATTCGCTGGATCTTCCAGGGCGACCGCGGCCTGACCTGGCAGCGCGAGCCCAAGCAGGACATGGAGGTCGTCGCCGGCGACTGGTGGGCACCTGACTACGACGGTCCGCCGTTGGTCTCGCTCGACGCCGAGGTCGGACAAGGGCTGGGCATCGGCCCGGGCGACCGCCTGACCATCAACCTCTTGGGCCGCAACGTCGAGGTCACCATCGCCAACCTGCGGGTCATCGAGTGGGCCGACCTGACCATCAACTTCGTGATGATCTTCTCGCCCGGCCTCTTGGAGCGCGCGCCGCAGTCGCACATCGCCACGGTGCACCTGGACGAGAGCCAGGAGGCGGAGCTCGAGCGGGCCGTCAGCCGCGCCTTCCCCAACGTCTCCGCCGTGCGGGTGAAGGAGGCGGTGGCCAGCTTCGCCGACATGCTGAGCAACGTCGCCGTGGCGCTCAGCGCGACCGCCAGCCTGGCGCTGGCCGCCGGGGTTCTGGTGCTGGCCGGCGCGATCGCCGCCGGACACCACCGCCGCATCTACGACGCGGTCGTCCTCAAGGTGCTCGGCGCCACCCGCTGGACCGTGGCCCGCGGCTTCCTCTTGGAGTACGGCCTGCTCGGTCTCTTGACCGCCATGCTGGCCGGCCTGGTCGGCACCATCGCCGCCTACTTCGTGGTCACCCGGGTGATGGACAACAGCTTCCGCTTCTTCCCGGAGCCGCTGCTCTGGACCACGCTCGCGGCCTGCGGACTGGTGTTGCTGTTCGGCGGTGCCGGGATCTGGCGCGCCTTGTCCGCCAAGGCTGCGGTGCAATTGCGCAATCAATGACCGTTTGATGGAATTCCCAAGGTGTTACCGTGATTTCTGCTTGGGAATTCGGAGAAATCCGCCCTATTTCCCCGCGTCGTGACGGTTGAATTTTAACGCGTTTTCCCCAATATTCCGAACTGACGAATTTAAACTTGGAGGACTAGGGGTAGAGACATGGCAATCGGTCCCGATCGCAGCACGGTTTACTCCAGAGATACGACCCGCGTCGCGATCGACGAGGGTCTGCGCAGCTACATGCTGCGTGTCTACAACTACATGTCCCTTGGCGTGGCCTTCACCGCGGCCGTCACGATGCTTGTGGCGATGAACCCGCCGATCGTGATGGCGCTGTCTGGCGGCGGCTTCTGGATTCTCTTCATCGGCATCCTCGGCCTCGGCTTCTTCGCCCCGCGCATCATGATGACGCGCTCGGTCGGCGCAGCGCAGGCCTGCTTCTGGGTCTATGCGGCTTTGTGGGGCGCCTTGCTCGGCCCGATGATCTTCACCTTCGCGAACTTCATCGAAGGTGGGCCGATGCTGATCGCGCAGGCCTTCTTCATCACGGCCGGTGTGTTCGCAGGCATGAGCATCCTGGGCTACACCACGAAGAAGAACCTCAGCGGCATGGGCACCTTCTTCATGATGGCGACCATCGGTCTGCTGCTCGCCATCGTGGTGAACATCTTCATCGGCAGCACGCTGTTCTCGCTGTTGATCTCGATTGGCGTGGTCCTGGTCTTCGCCGGCCTGACCGCCTACGAGACCCAGCAGATCAAGAACATGTACTACCAGACGGACGGCCACGACGTGGTGACCCGGAAGGCCATCTTCGGCGCCTTCATGCTCTACGGCTCCTTCGTCACCATGTTCATCCACATCCTCAACATCCTGGGCATTATGAACCAGGAGTAGGGACTGGACCGACAAGCGTCCAAGCGAACGTAGAAAGGCCCGGGCAATTGCCCGGGCCTTTTTGTTTGTGGTGTTTTTATTGGCGCGCCGGCGCCAAGCTAGCTCGATGTGTCCTCGCGGAGGCGCGCCGTTCTGGGCCAGCCCACACCCCCGCCCGACCAACCCATTAGGGTACCATGGCATGGGTTGGTCGGGCGGGGGTGTGGGCCGGCGCCGCACAGCGCCGTCAGGCGCCCAACAAAACTACCGGCGCGCCCTAGAAAGACCCCCTACACACACCGCCCGCCGTCGACCTCCAGCAGGACACCAGTGATGAACTCGGCCTCGTCGCTCGCCAGATAGAGCGCTGCATTGGCGATGTCGCGCGGCTGCGACATGCGGCCGAGCGGGATGGTGGCGATGAACTTCTCCCTCAGCTCCGGCGTGTCGCTGCCCATGAAGGTCGCGGTCAGGCCGGTCTCGCCGAGCACCGGGCAGAGCGCGTTGACCCGGATGCGGTCCGGTGCCAGCTCGACGGCCATGGAGCGGGTGGCGATATTCACCGCCCCCTTGGAAGCGTTGTACCAGGTGAGGCCAGGCCGCGGCCTGAGTCCGGCGGTCGAGGAGGTATTGATGATGCAGCCTCCGCCTTGCTCTCGGAACAGAGGCACGGCTTCCAGCGCCGCCAGGTAGATCGCCTTGACGTTGACGTCGAAGGCGCGGTCGAACTCCTCTTCCGTCACCTCCAGCAGGGGCTTGTTGACGTGGCTCCAGCCGGCGTTGTTGACCAGGATGTCGAGCCGGCCGTAGCGCTGCTTTGCCTCGGCGATGGCGGTGGCGATGTCGGCACGCCGTGCCACGTTGGCTTCCACCGCGCAGGCCGTGCCGCCGGCGCCCGCGATCTCTTCCGCGACCTCCGTCGCGCCCGCCAAGTTGAGGTCGACGAGCACCACCTTGGCGCCTTCCTCGGCGAAACGCCGGGCTATGCCGGCGCCGAAGCCCGATGCCGCGCCGGTGACCAGCGCGACCTTGGATGCCAGCCGCATCCTATCCTCCCTTTTCTCTGTTGCTTCTGAGAGCACTGTCAGTCCGGCGTGTTAGCAAGCCGGCGGGCAGATTCAAAGGTGTGGGTTTTATAGGGCGCGCCGTACTTTTTGTTGGGCGCCTTCGGCGCTGTGCGGCACCGGCCCACACCCCCGCCCGACCAACCCATGCCATGGTACCCTAGTGGGTTGGTCGGGCGGGGGTGTGGGCCGGAACCGAGCGGCGCGCCTCCGAACGGAGACACCGAGCTTTGAAGGTGAAGGCGCGCCCTGGAAAGAGACAGCCCTAGAACGTGATGCCGACGCCGATGCGCACCACGTGGCGGTCGAAGTCGAACAGCGGGTTGTTCGAGTCGCGCTCGGTGTACTCGTATTGGCCGCGCAGCTCGACGCCGTCGTAGACCCACTCGCTGATATCGTAGGCGAGGTTGACGTCGACCCGATAGATCTGGTCGTCGCGCTTGATGTCCAGGGTGGGGTCCGGTTCGGAATAGTCCGCGTCGGTGAAGCGGAAGGAGCCGAAGAAGCTCAGCTCGTCGGTGAGCTGCCCGTTCCAGGAAATCAGCGGGGTGATGTCGCTGTGGGTGAAGTCGCCGCGGCTGGCATCCTCGTAGACCACCTCGAAACCGCCGGCGACGGCGAAGTTGTTGGTCACCTGATACTCGAGACCGGCTAGGGCGCTGTAGCGGTCGCTGTCCTGCGCATCGCTGTTCCGGATTTGGCGCCGGAGATAGACAGCCTGAGCGAAACCGGTAAAGCGATCGTCGATGACCTGGCTGACCCGCGACTGGAAGCCGACCTGCCAGAGCTGGTCCTCATCGTCGATGAAGGAGACGCTGCCCAGCGGGCCCAGGGTCAGGGTGGTGTCGTCGAACTGGAAGACGGGGCCAACGGAGGTGACGAAGACCATCTCGTCGAAGTCATCGTCATCGTCGGTCAGATAGCGGTCGGTGGCCGCGAAACCTTGGACGAGGATCGAGACGTTTTCGTCTTGCGGGAAGAGCGCCGAGCCCGTGGCCTCCAGGTAGTAGCCAGTGCCGCTCTCCTCCTCACCGCCAACAACATCGAACTCCAGGCCGGCGACGTCGACCACGCCACCGCTCAGGCCGCTGTTGATGTTGCTGTCGTAGAGGAAGCCGCCTTCGAGGTCGATGCGCCAGAGGTCGGCCGCGCGGAGCTGGCTGACGATGGCGGCGAGGTTCTGACCGATGATCGGCGGCGGGTTGCGGGTCAGGGCACGCTGGTAGGCCCGGCGGGCGTCGGACGTGCGGCCGGCGCGCTGATAGGTGGAGCCGAGCTCGAGCGGGATGATGTACTCGTTGGGTGCGGTTTCTTCCAGCCGCTCGTAGGCCGCGATGGCGCCGTCGAAGTCGCCGGCCGCATCGCGGCAGCGGGCCAGCAGCAGCAGTCCCTCAGGCTCCAGCTCCTCTATCGAAACGCCGGAGTCGGTGAGCACCTGGCAGGCCTGCTCGAACTCGCCGAGCGCCATCAAGGCCATTGCGCGAAAGGTGGGGGAGAGCTGGTTGCTGTCGACGGCCTGCGCCAGCTGCGTCAGCGCCACCTGGGCTTCGGACGACGGCTGAGTCCCGGGCAGGCGAGTCTCTTCGTCGCGGCGGACTATACCGACAAGACGCGGCACGTCGGCCGCAATATTACTCGCGGAACCTTGCGTTGTTTCAGTATCGGTGGCCGCGGCTGCTTCCGAAAGCGGAAGCGCGTAAATCAAACTGCCAAGCAACGCAACCGAAACAAATGGAATCCGTACACTGGACCAGGAGCGCAACCCTGAAGCCCTCCGAACCTTGCCTCACCGGAGTTGTTAACCATAGACAACATTGCCTTGTCGAGAGAATTCACGAAACACTTTAAGCAATCACGAAGAAGACACCGGAATGACGGGCAAAGTCACTGGTAACGCGGAGAAAGTCAGGCGGACGGCCATACCGAAAAGGCGGACGGCCGGCGCGGAGTCGAAACCCGCGCCGGCCGTCACGAACGGTGAGAGGCAAGGGGAGCCGGACTGGCGCCCGGCCCGCAAAACAAAGTCGCGATCAGATCAGTTGTTGTTGATCTGACCCAGTGCCGCGGCACCGGTGGAAACCACCGTGTCGTTGACGTTGATGTCGAAGCCGGCGACCGCGCCGTTCTCGGTCAGGATACCGTTCACGTTCGCGCCCAAGCCGTCCGCGTCCGTCACCGTGATCGGCGATGTCAGCAGAGGGTCCTGCACGTTGATGTTGCCGGCGAAGTTCCCGGCGTTGAACTGGTTGCCGGTGACGGTCAGGTCGTTCGAGTTCAGCTCGATGTTGACCTGCGTCTGCGAGTTGCCGTTGAGCCCGGTCGGGCCGAACAGGGCCGCTTCGTCCGGATCCAGGCCGCTCCCGGCCAGGATGCTGTAGCTGCCGCTCAGGTCGCCGTCAGCATTGGCATTGAGGATCATGACGTGGCCGGTGTCGATACGCACGTCACCCAGCGCGCCGGCGACGGTGGTCTGGCCGCCGGTCACCGCATTGACGTTGATGCTGCCGACGCCGGTGCCGGCATACTGCAGCGTGACGTTCGAGAGATTGGCAATCGTATCGGGGTCGGCCGCCTGACCGAAGGCCGCGGCGATCACGTCGGTCTGGATGACCGTAGCGCCTTCTTGCCGCTCGTTGAAGCCGAAGGCGATGACGCCGACCGAAAGGTCCTCGGCCTGTCCCGGAAGATGCGACGAGGTATCCTGGAAATCCCGCGCGAACTGGACCACGGCATTGGGGTCGAAGGTCGCGTTCGGGTCCGCCGAGTAATAGAGCGCCAGGGTCTCGCCGACGAAGTCGTCGGTGGTGCCGGTCGGACCAGCCTCGTTGGGCGCAATCGTCACAGCCAGCGCGACGTTGAAGCGGTTGTTCGGCTGTCCCCCGGGCACGGCCGTCAGGGTCGCGCCGGCGGTGAAGCCGCAGACGTCGCCGGCTTCGCAGCCGTCGGCCGGGATGGGCGTGTCCGGGCCGCCGTCTGGATCGCCCGGCGTTCCGGCGCAGGTCTCGCCGTTTTCGCAGACGTCGGTCGGCGGCAGGGTGCCTGGCGGAATGGTGCCCACTCCAGTCTCGTCACCGGCGCCCGGCTCGATCAGCGCCAGATCGCAGCCAGTGTCGATCAGGTCCTCTTCGATGCCGCCGGTCAGCTCCTCATTGAAGGCCGAGCCGTTGACGGTGCCGTCGTCGTTGAACAGGCCTTGGCGGAGATCGTCGGTCAGGTACTGGCACTGATCGATGTCCTCGTCCTTCTTGACCAGGAGCGGGATCAGATAATCCATGACGTTGTTGGCCTGCTCCGGCGTGAAGCTCTCACGCAGTCGCTCGTAGAATGTGTCGATATCAATCTTGCCACCGCGGAACAGGTTCTGCAGCTCGCCGCCGAGCCAGTCGACATTCTCATCGAAGGTCGCCGCGCCGGCCGGCGATGGCACAAAAGCCGCGCTGGCGAGCAACAAAGTGCCCGCCGCGAGAACTCGCTTGATTCGCATCAGGAACCCCCTTCCCTCGCACATTGCAATGCCGTCCGCCTCATCCGGCAAAGGCCCACAGAGGTCCCCATCCTTGCCTGTGGATGACCTAGCCGACGACCCTTCAAATAAAACATAAATTGCACGCAAAGTCTTGGTTAAAATGAACATTCCATTAAAAAACACAGTAAAGACCTCATGCCCGATTAATCATAATCGGGAGAATTACTGTTGTGGTTTTTAGGTGGTCGTTAGGCCGCGCTGAAAGCCCGAAGTGGCAAAGGCAAGCGGCGCCCCCGATGCCAAGTGGCAAGCCAGGTCGAAACGTCTGGGGCCGGCATGGGCTTGCCAAAGAGATAGCCTTGCGCCTGACGGCAGCCCATGGCGCGCAGGTACTCGACCTGATCGCACTGCTCGACCCCCTCGGCGATAACACCAAGGCCGAGGTTGAGCGCAAGATCTACGATCGACTGTACCAGGGCGGCGTTGCCGGAGTTCCGTGCCACGTCGCTGAGGAAAGAGCGGTCGATCTTGAGGCTGTCGATCGGCAGGTCCCGCAGGCGGGAGAGGGAAGAATAGCCGGTGCCGAAATCGTCGATGGCGACCGTCACGCCGAGATCGCGCAGCGCCCCGAGCATGGCGGCGGCCTTGTCGTCGGCCGAGAGCCAGCCTTCGGTGATCTCGATCTCCAGCCAGTCGTTCGGCAGCGCGAACCGCGCCTGAGTCTCCCGCACCTGATCGACGAGGAGGTTGCGCTTGAGCGAGAGGGTCGAGACGTTCACCGCGACGCGCAGGCCGCGGTGGCCGGCGAGGCGCCAGGCACAGTATTGCCGCGCGGCCTCGGCGAGGACGAACTCGGTCAGCTCATGAATGAGGTTCGAGCGTTCCGCAGCCGGAATCACCAGCGCCGGCGAGACGTAGCCGCGCCAGGCGTGGTTCCAGCGCAAGAGCGCCTCGAAGCCGGTGGGATGCAGGCTGCGGAGATCGACTTGCGGCTGGAAGAAGAGCTCGAGCTCCTTTCCGTCGAGGGCGAAGCGCAGATCACGCTGCAGGCTCAAGCGGTCGTTGACCGTCGCTTGCATGTGCCGGTCGAACACCCTGAAGTCGTTGCGGCCGGCCTCCTTGACCGCATAGAGCGCCAAATCAGCATTGCGGATCAAGGCGTCCACGTCGCCGTTGTCGTGCGGAAAGACGGTGATTCCGATGCTGGTCGGGCAGTGAACGGTCTGCCCGTCGATGACGGCTGGCCTGCGAAGTGACTCCACGATCCGCTGCGCCAGCGGGACGTAGTCCTCGCTTGCCTCGAGGTTGCTGGCGATGACGGCGAACTCGTCACCGCCCAGACGGGCCACTCGATCGGTGTTGCGCACGCACTCGCGCAGGCGGTCGCTCATCTCGATCAGCAGCTTGTCGCCGGCAAGATGCCCGAGGCTGTCGTTCACATCCTTGAAGTTGTCGAGGTCCATCATCATCAGGGCGACCGAGCGGCCCGTCCGGGTTGCCTGCTCGCAGGCTTCCTTCAGCCGCTCCCGGAAGCCCGCCCTGTTGGACAGTCCGGTCAAGGGGTCCTGCAGCGCCATGGTGCGCACCTGCTGCGCGGCGGCATGGCGCTCGGTCATGTCGATGTAGGTGGTCAAGAGACCACCGTCGGGGAGCGGCGTGCCACGCACCTCGAGAACGCGGCCGGCCGCCGTGCGCCGCTGATAGCTATGCTCGAGCAGAGGAAAGTGGGACTTCGCCCGGGCCATGCGCCTGGCGACCACCTCCTCGACCGCGCCGGAGCCGTAGTCTCCCCGCGCCGCGCAGAAGCGGATGATCTCTTCCATCGGCAAGCCGTCTCGCACCAGGCTCGGCGGCAGGTCCAGGAGCGTGAGCAGCTCGCGGCTCCACAGGCGCAGGCGCAGCGCCTTGTCGAACAAGGCCAGCCCGACCTTCAGATTCTCGATAGCGGAATGGAGCAGCTCAGCTCGGACGGAGAAGAGCCCCGGCACGTTCGGCAGCCGCTGCCCATGCAGAGCTGCCGGGGCATCCCCGTTGCGGGTTTCTCGCCTGGCGGCGGGTTGCGTAGGCCGTTTTCTCGACAAGATGACATCCGAATTCGAGGCGCGGACGCAGGCGCGCTCGGCCGGGCCTCTTGCGGCCGGCGGCCGGCGCACCAAGTTGCTCGCCTTATCTTGCGGAAACGATCTTTAAACGGCCTTAAATCGACACCGGACGCAGGGCTGCACGTCAGTTCTTCACGAGCTGGAAGACGATTAACGCAAAGGCGACAATGCCAGCGGA
Source organism: Rhodospirillales bacterium (assembly GCA_965247175.1). Lineage (GTDB taxonomy): Bacteria > Pseudomonadota > Alphaproteobacteria > Kiloniellales > DSM-21159 > JANQMX01. The sequence continues at coordinate 3,560,110 of OZ252006.1, read as the reverse complement.
AACGAGAATCGGCAGCAGGCCGACGCGGCGCTCCTGCTCGCTCGGCGTGGTTTGGCGCGCCGCCGTCTGGGCCGCTGGGGCAGCGGCAGGGGTTGGCGCGGGCGCCGGTTCGGCGGCTTCGGGCGCCTCAGGCGCGTCCGCAGGGGTGGGTGCGACCACCTCGGAGAAGCGGCTGAAGAAGTCGTCGGCCATCTTCCTGGCCGTGCCGTCGATCAAGCGCGCGCCGAGCTGAGCCATCTTGCCACCGACCTTGGCCTCGACGTCGTAGCTCAGCAGGGTGCCGGCGCCATCCTCGGCCAGGCTCACCTTGGCGCCGCCCTTGGCGAAGCCGGCCGCGCCGCCCTTACCCTCGCCAGAGATGGTGTAGCTCTCGGGCGGCACCATGTCGCTAAGCGTGACGTGGCCGGTGAAGTTGGCTGAGACGGGCCCCACTTTGGCACGGACCTTGGCGGAGAACGCGTTGTCGCCCTCCTTGGTCAGCTCCTGGCACCCGGGGATGCACTGCTTGAGCACCTCGGGGTCATTGAGGGCGGCCCACACCTTGTCTCGTTCCGCCGCGATGCGTTGTTGGCCGCTCATCTCCATGCGCTCGTTCCTTCCGCAGTCACTGTCCCCCTGGGCCGACCTGAGACATAGCGCTTCTGACGGATGGGCAGCAAGTTTAGCGCGGTTCTCTTAGGCGCGACTCTTCTTGGGCACCTTCGGTGCTGCACTGTTCCGTCCCACGCCCGATGTTCTCTTTAGGGCGCGCCTTCGCCTTCAAAGCTCGCTGTCGACGTACGGAGGCGCGCCTAGCTGTTCCGTCCCGCTCCCCCTCCCGACCACCCATGGCATGGTACCCTAGTGGGTGGTCGGGAGGGGGAGCGGGACGGAACAGTGCAGCGCCAAAGGCGCCCAAGAAAAAGCAGCACGAAGTGCTGCGGGTCACGCTTGACAGGCGCAACAGGGCAAGCGTAAATGAGAATGCTTCGCATTCGCGAAACCCTAACGCCCCGTTGGCGAGAACTGGAAGAGCCCCGCTATGCCCCGCCCCCTCCGAAAGCTGCCTGATCCACTCGAAGAGACGCAACGCGTGCCGGAGCGACACGACGGCCAGCCGCTGCGGCTCAGCCACCTGAGTGGCGCGGAGACCTTGTTTCTGCGCAGCTTCAGGGGCTGGTCCCAGGGCAAGGAGTGCTGGTGCGAGGTCTGGAACGAGCACGCCAAGCGGTTCGGCGCAGCCGACGGGCGGCTTTTGCTGCACCTTTTTTGCGATTGCCATGGTGCCGTGCGCCAAGCCGCCTTGCGCCCCATCCTGCACCACCCGCCCTATTGCCCCTATCTGGCGCCGGACGAGGCGCGCCTCACGGCCATGCTCTCGGCCTTGGCGCTGCAGCGGCCCGAGACGGCGCGCTTTGCCGGCCACCTGCTGCTCGAGCCGGACGGTATCGCCACGGTTCAGGCGGCAATGACGAAGCTGGCCGGCGCCTATGCCGCCCGCGGCCTTGCGGTTGCCGGCAGCTCGCCGTTGATCGCCTATGCGCACGAAGTGGCAGGCACCGCTTAAGGTGGTTTTTCTTCCTAGCTGGCGTGTGTTCCGCACCCGTCGGGCATGGTGCCCTCCAGCGGTGCTTGTCGCTTGCGGTGCCGCTCGAAGCGCGCCGCGCCGTGCCTCTCCAGCAGCCGACCCAGCCTGATATCCCTGACTACGCGAAGTAGAGAGAGGAATAAGCCCGCAATAATAGTAGATTCACCTCTTACACAGGGACCGGAGCGCAGTGACTCAAGCCCCGCCTGTTAACCTCTTCTTGCGCGGCTTCTTGGCCAGCGTGCTGTGCTCAAAAGAGAATCTGTCAACAAAATCATCCCCCACCGCCATCGACTGCCATGGAAATTACACTTGAAGTTGGTTAACCTTGATTGCTATCCTTTGTTAAAACGAAATACGGACCAGGTGGGGGGTCTATGACATCGTTTAGTTTATCGGACAGGCAGTTCGGGTTGCTGCAGCGCAGTATCGAAGTGTTGCAGCAAAAGATCGCAGAGCTTGGTCTCAACTTGTTCGTTGAAAAAGACTTCAACAAGTTGATTGCAACTTTGCGGATGAACAAAGCCGGCGTGATCAATCCCTCGATCGATCCGAGGCGCCATACGATCGGCCCGGAGGACTTCTGGCTCAACGTTACCGACCAGAACGGGCAAACCGTGGCCTGCATTGCCGCGCGCATCTATGAGACCGACAACTTCACGAACCTGGTGAGCAGCGGCCAGCTGTTCGACCGCAACGGCCTCCGCGCTTTTGTCGGCGACGAGCAGGTCGAGGTGCTGGAAACCAGCCGGCACATCAAGGGCAAGGTGAACTATGCGGCCGGCCTGTGGGTCCACAACCGCTGGCGCCGCAAGGGGCTGTCGCTGGTGCTGCCTTACCTCAGCCGCTCACTGGCCATCCGGAATTACGGCGCCGACTACAGCTGCGGCTATCACCTGAGCAGCCTGGCGCTGTCGCGGCTGCCGATCGACATCTACGGCTATGCCCATCAGGAGCTGTCCTACAAAGGCTACTATCCGCCGGCCAGCGGATATGAAGAGATGCACCTGGGCTATGTGGACATCGAGGAGAGCCTGGATCGGATCCGCACCCTGCCGGAGCATCAGATCTATCCGATCTCCATGTCCCGAACGCCCGATCTCAAGATCATCGACCCCTTGCCCGTGGCCGCCACGGCTTGACGCGCCGGGCAGGAGCCAAGCTCTCAGGGGCTTTTTCGGCTAGATGACGAGGTCCGGCGTGTCGCGATGGAAGACGCAGCTCATCAGGTTGTCGACGCTGCGCCCGTCGTCGGCGAAGGGCAGCACAATCCGCGAGTAGTGATAGGCCACCCAATCGACCCGGATCGCGATTTCGTGATACATCGGCGCGCCGGTGAACTTGACGGCGCCGTAATCCTGCAACAGCATGTCGCGGTACGGTGGCCAAGGACAATCTGAGATTTTATCTCGGCCACAACCCCACTGCCAGGTCTGCGGGACCACTGAACCCACCACCCGGAAACACCAATCTTCTGTCTTGTCGCTGGAAACGTCGATCAGATGCGTGTGCTTGATGATCTTGGTGATTTCCAGAATATCGATGTCGTTGCGCGACGGAAGCAGGCCCTGGCGGCGCTTTGAATGCCAATAGCGATAAGCGGTATCCAGCACCTCGTCGTGCTTCGGCAAAGCCTCGATTGGAAGCTGACGGCGCTTAACCACATTGGGTGTCGCCCCCGTGTTCCACGAGGCTTCTTCGATCCGCGAGGTGCGGGAGCCGAAGATTCTAGCCAGCATGTGGTCCTGGCCCCAAAATACAACTCCTGCGTTCAAATATTAATCGCTGTCGCTTCCCGCCCCATCAAAGGGCTAAAGCGTGAACTTTCGGTAAAATATCTTTACCAAATCACAGCTGCCGGGCTTATGGCGCGGGATTGTCTTGCTGTCTCACGGTCGCGACCCCCGAAGCGTCCGGTTGTATTAAAGAAAGCAAAGCTCTTTGTCGGTAGCCTACCTCAGGCCTTGCCCGGTGCCTAGGACATTTCTTCGGAGCCGTAACTCTTGACCTCTGCAGGACACAGCGCACACCAACTGCCGCTCGGCGCGCGCTATGCCGTCCTTTTCGTGCTGCTCAGTGGATTCCTGAACAGCTTCGGAGGCCTTATCCTGCGCAACATCCATGAGGCCTCGGAGTGGCAGATCGTGGTCTTCCGCACCGGCTCGCTCTCCTTGGCCTTGCTGCTCATGATGCTGATGCGCAATCCGGGCGATTTCATCGCCAGCATCGCCCGTATCGGCAGCTGGGGCCTGGTCGCCGCGCTGCTTTTCGCCGCGATGCAGACGCTCTTCGTCTTTTCGCTCAGCAACACCACGGTCGCCAACACCGTCTTCATTCTCTCGAGCGGCCCCATCCTGACCGCGGTGCTCGCCCGGCTGGTGCTCGGCGAGCGGGTTGACGCCATGACCTGGGGCATTCTGCTGCTCGCCGTGGTCGGCATCACCATGATGGTTGGCGATGGGCTCTCGAGCGGTTCCACGCTGGGCAATCTCGCCGCCGTCGGCGGCGCGCTCAGCTTCGCCGGCTTCGTGGTCATCTTCCGCGCCAAGCGGCAGGTCGACATGATGCCCTCGGTGGTGATCGGCGGCTTCATGGCCATGGCCATCGCCGCAGTGATGGCCGGTGGCGATCTGATGATCTCCGCCCACGACCTGACGCTCAGCATTGTCTGGGGCGGCGCCATCTCCTCGGTGGTGCTCGCGCTCTTCACTGTGGCTTCGCGCCACTTGAGCGGCGCGGAGCTGACCCTGCTGCTGATGCTGGAGTACTTCCTCGGCCCCTTTTGGGTCTGGCTCTTCATCAACGAGGTGCCCTCGCTGATGACCCTGGTCGGCGGCGCCATCGTGCTGAGCGGCGTGCTCGCTCAGGCCTATCTCTCCAGCGCCCGCCCGAAGATGGCGTGAGCGCAGGGCTCCGCGCCCTGGCCTATCCGCGCTAGCCGGCTGGCGGGACGCGCGCCGTGAGCCAGGGCCACGGCAGGGCGCTCAGCAACGCGCCGCGGATCGTCGTCCAACCCAGGCCCAGCGCCAGCAGGAAGCCGCCGATCAGAGACGCCGTGATCGCGATCTGGTACCCGTCCGAGAGCGCGGTTTCCGAGATCAGGTGGAACACCGCAACGATCAGATAGCCGAGCCCGGACACCAGCAGCGCACGCCGGTCGATCACCAGGGCGACGACGGACAGCACGGCGACGGTTATGAACACGAAGGCTGCGCCCTCCGGACTGAAGCCGCCGCCGATGACGAAGGAGTGCACCAGCAAAGGCGCTGCCAGGAGATGCAGCCAAAAGGCACACTCCGACAGGCGTGTCGTGCGGTAGCGGTCTCGCATGTCGAACCACATGGCCGCCGCGAACACCAAGACGCCCCAGCCGCCGAGCACAGGACGGCTGATGCGATCGAACCATCCGGGCTCGAGAAACTGATCGAGGACAGCGAAGGTGAGCGCGATCAGAAGCCCGGCCAGCAGCACCAGACTGAAGGGGAGGCGGTAGCGCCAGTAGAACAGGACCGTTCCCGCGATCGCGCCGCCCAGCACCGCCCAAAGCACGGTGAGGCCGGATGAGTGCATGGCTGCCGGTCCGCCGTGCAGCGCGTCGGCCACGAAGTAGAGCGCGATCGCACCGCAGAGCAGTCCCGACCAGACAACAAAGACGATCGCGGCGATCGCGCTGGACAGCGGCAGTCGCTGGCGGCGGGTCACGATCTCGGCCTGCACAAAGCCATAGGCGAGCAGCAGGGCCGCGATCAGGATCGGCCAGCTTCTGCCCTCCGCGACCGGGCGCCAGGACTCGATGGACCCACTGAGATCGACCGCGAAATTCGCCGCAAGCGCCGTCACGCCAGCCCCGAACACGAGCAAACCCAGCGCTACGAAGATGTCGCGAAAGCCGCGGTTCAGGCGGAAAGGCTCATCGTCGATGGCTTGCGAGAAGTCGAGCCGCTCATCCGGCGCATCCTCCGGCCGCTCCGAGAGCTCCCGCAAGCGCCGGGCCTGGTCGCGGGAAATGATGCCCGTGGCAACGGCGGCATCGAGATCGAGACGTTCGATGATCACAGAGATAGTCCGGTTTTCTTGCTTGATCGTGCTGAGCGACGACTTGGTCCAAGCCTGCCTCTTCAGCGTCCGCCCATGGATGGCTCTCAGGTCGGTCCTTCGGCTGGGCGCGGGAGACTTTTCTAAGCCGGCCTAGTACAATTGAGGTTGTGTCCTGTGTTTCCAAGGTTCGTACAGCACGACAGCAAACTAGTAGGCCGAAGTCTAGGGCGTCACAACCACTCTGAGCTGGTTTATGGAGATATTAGGTCTGCTCCTTCTCCTTGCCCTGTTTTTGTTTTTGGGGCTTGCACAGCGCGAGAAATTCAAGGGAAGGATGGGTGAACTCAAGGTCAACACAGGCCTTGATTTCTTCCTTGATCGAGAAATCTATCATTTAATCAAAGATATTACTTTACCGGCAGGCGATGGCACTACTCAAATAGACCAGCTTATTATTTCGCGCTATGGTGTTTTTGTTGTAGAAACCAAAAACATGACAGGGTGGATATTTGGTCAGTCGCACTGGGAGCAGTGGACGCAAACGATTTATCATCACAAGGCGCGATTTCGGAATCCGGTCAAACAGAACAACTGGCATGTAAAAGTAATGCAGGAGCTTTTCGATCTCGAACCTCACCAAGTCCACAATGTCGTCGTCTTCGTTGGCGACTGTGAGTTCAAGACAAACATGCCGCCCGAAGTGATGTACGGCGCTGGCAGTCTCGCTCGGCATGTGAAGTCAACGCAAGTTCAGGTTCTTGCTGAAGATGAAGTGGCCCGCTTGATTCAACGCGTTTCGGCAAAACGTTTGCCTCCCGGATCCAAGACCGACCGGGCTCACGTGCGCTACGTTAGAAGCAAGATATCTAACCGTGCAGTCGCTGCCGAAGCCTGCCCTCGATGCGGTGGTGCGATGGTGGAACGAACCAACAAGCAGTCTGGAGAGCGCTTCCTGGGCTGTAGGCGGTTCCCGCACTGTAAGGGCACGCGCCCCTTGCCCTGAACCGCACACCATCGGTGTGGCGCTTACCCCGCAGTTTCGGCCTCGCCTAATTCGGCGAAGGCGGATGGTGCCGCAGGACGGATTTGAACCATCGACCTACTGATTACGAATCAGTTGCTCTACCCCTGAGCTACTGCGGCACAGCCTTGTGAAGACAGGCGGGTGGCAAGCAGCCGCCGGGTCGTCTTCTTGCGAAAGGCGAGATGGCGCTACCTAGTCGAAAGCCCGGCTGCGGTCAACCGAGGTGGTCTTTTATAGGGCGCGCCGGCCCCACTGACGTTTGCCGTCTCCATTCAGAGGCGCGCCTGGGCTGTTCCGTCCCACTCCCCCACCCGGCCACCCCACTGTCCACAATTCCGTGGGTGGCCATTGTTCTTCGGTGCCGGCCCGCACCCCCGCCCGGCCAACCCATGGCATGGTACCCTAGTGGGTTGGCCGGGCGGGGGTGCGGGCTGGTGCCGTGCGGCGCGCCAGCGCCCAACCAAGACTCCGGCTTACACCGCGAAACAAGGACCAGCGCTAAGTGCGCGCGCCGCCACCGCTTGGCACGACCCCGCCCGTGTTGATGGCACTTGTCTGGGCGGCGACGGGCACGCCCGACGCGGTCTTTTCCTTGTCCTTTTCGGCGTCCTTGGCGTCCGTATTGGCGGGGGCCGCGGGCGTCCCGCCGCTGTTGGTGGGAACCGGCGCTGTTGCCTTGCTGCCCTCCCCGCCCTTGCCGTCGGCAGGCGTTTCTGCCTCCGGTGGGACCACCTCGGCTTCGGTCACCTGGCCGCTTTCCAGCGCCTTGGTGGGGGCCGTCATGCTGACCAGCGCCGCCGTCGTGGTGCCGCCAGCGATATAGGCCGGGCGGCGCCACTCCAGGCTATCGAAGACGCCGGAGGCCGGGCAGCGCGGATACCAGCGCTCGACGATCACGCCGGAGACCTTGCAGACCCAGGCCGGGTCGGGCGGTGCCGCCTCGGCCCGCAGCATCCAGGCGTCGGCCGCCTGCTCGTCGCCGTTCTCCCGCCGCTCCAGCTCGGCCATCAGCAAGCAGGCGCTGCGGCTGACCGGTTCGCCGCCGTCGATGCGCAGATATTGGCGCACCTCGGGCCAGACTTCCGCCTCCAGCGCCGCGGCGGCCGTCGCGAGGCGCGCCGCCTCGTGCCCGCTGCGCTCGGCCACCAGCTTGCGGACCCGGCGCAGCCAGTCCAGCGGCGGCTCAACCGGGATCAGGGCCTTGTAGGCCGCCACCAGATCGGGATGCGGCGCCCACTTCCAGCCCTTCTCCAGCGCCCGCGCCGCCCGGCGATGCGAGCCGCGGGCCATGTGCACCTTGGCCAGGAGGGCCGTGCCCGGCGCCAGCTCCGGCGCCAAGCGGTGGCAGGTCTTGGCCTCCTTCAGCGCCTTGTCGAGGTCGCCGGCTTCCAGGGCGTCCTCGGCGCGCTCATAGGCCAACACCGCGCGCTTGCGGTTGGCGGCCGGCCGCTCGATCTGCTCATGGCGCAGCTGCATGCGCACCGCGTCCTCGGCCTCGTCCAGCGAATGGGCCTTCTCCGAGCACTCGAAGAGCTGCTCCAGCACCCAAGGAGTCTGCGGCCGCATGGCGTAGGCCTCGCGCGCGTACTCCAAGGCACGCTCGTCGTTCTCCTCGCGCGCTGCTTGCGTCACCAGCCCGCGCAGGCCGAGCAGCCGTGTCTCCTCTTTGTCCAGCATGCCGACGAAGACGGCGGTCGCCGTTTCGTGGTCGCCCTTGAGCTGCGCCGTCTGCGCGGTCAGGAGGCCGGTCAGGGGCTCGTCGGAGGCCAGGCGCTTGGCCCGGCGGGTCCATTCCTCGGCGGCTTCGATGTCGCCGGCGGCGGCGGCGAGGATACCCCGCGAGACGGCTTCCTGGCCGCGCCGCGCACGGCTCGACCGCATCTTTCCGCCCATGATCCAGGGAAAGCGCCAGATATAGCGCAGGACGTAATAGCCGATGGCGAGGAGCACCATCAGCAGGACGACGCCCACCAGGAAGATGCCAAAGCTTAACTCGATCTCGTAGCCGAGCCAGGTGAGCGACATGACGCCGGGGTACTCGGCCAGGAAGACAGCGACCGCGACCAGGCCGGCGACCAGGATCAGGTAGAGGAGGGAGCGAACGTAGAGCATGGCGTGGCCTCCCCTTTAGTTCGTCGACGCGTCGCCGGAGGCGGTCGCGTCATCGGTGGAAGGCGCCGTGCTGGTGCCTTGCGTGTCAGTCGTTGCCGGGGCCGTCGCCGGGGCGGTCGGCTCTGCCGCGTCGTCGCTCGCCGGCGCTGCGCTGGTTGCGGCGGCATCGTCAGTGGCCGGTGCCGCGGTCGTCGTCGCAGCATCGCTCGCGGCCGGCGCAGTGCCGGTTGTTGCCGCATCGTCCGTCGCCGGTGCCGCAGTGGTTGCGGCCTCGGTTGCCGGCGCCGCGCTGGTCGCTGCCGCATCGTCCGCTGCTGGCGCCGCAGTCGCGGCCGAGTCGTCTGCCGCGGGCGCAGCACTCGTATCCTGTCCGCTGTCGCTGACCGGCACGCTGTTCTTGCTGTCGGCCGCGCTCGCTCTCGGGGCCGCGTCCGTGGCATCGAGCGCCTTGGCCAGCGATGCAAGCGCCGTGTCGACGGCCAGCCGGGCCTTGGCGTCGGCCAGCCAGCTCGCCGCCACCTCGGCCGGCGGGCCATCCAGACTCTCGACCTCGCTCACCGCGCCGGCCAGGTTGCCAGCCTCAAGGTCGGCGTCGCTTCTGGCCACCACGCCGTTCGCCCCTGGGTCGTCCGGGTCGCGAGAGCGCACGATGACCAGCCTCGAGAGATTGCGCACCACGTCGCCGAACAAGCCTTCGTCCGCCGTTGCGTCATAGTCGGCGGCGACAATGGCATCGCCTGTGTCTTTGAAGCGCACACGCAGAGCGCTGATGGTGGTGACGCCGGAGGCTGCGTGGCTCTGCAGCGTCGCCATGGCGGCGGCCGGTACGCGATCGCCGGCATAGCTGCTGACCAGGGAGAGAGACTGCGCGAAGGGTTGCCCCGCGGCGACTGCGTCGTCGAGCTGGCCCACCGCCAACAGCATGGCGTTGCGCTCGGCAGCTACCTGGCCGCGCACCTGACCCTCGATGGTACCCAGCCGGTCATCGAAGGAGTCGAGCTTGCTGGACAGCGCGGTCGTGTCGCTGCGCAGCTGATCGACACCCAGGCCCGATACCTGGCCCGAGACCGTGCGCACCTCGTTGGTCAGGTTGGCGACACCGGCCTCGTTCTTGGCCGTCGCGGCGGTCAAACCATCCGCCTTGCTGGTCAAGTCGTTTACCTTGCTCTCAAGCCCGCCCTCGCCGGTGATGGCCTTCAGGGCACTGTCGAGCGACGCCAGATCTTGCGCGCGCTTTTCGCCCGCCGCCTGCAGGGCCTGGAGCGAGCTCTGCAAGGCTGTGACATCCGCTGGGCTGGCGCCCTGCTGGCCCGACAGGCTCGAGATGGAGGACTCGAGCGAGTCCGCCTTCTGACTCAAGGCAGCGGTCTGCTGCTTCAGAGTATCGAGCTCGCTGGTAAGACTCTGCACCTGCTGCTGAAGCTGGCTCGTGTCACCGGCCGGCGCCTGGGTCCCGGCAACCAGCGGCATCCAACTGTCGCGCAGAGCCACGGCAGCGACGGCCCCGCCGACAATCAGCAAGGCGCCGACCAAGAGACCCGGCAGAAAGCCGCCGCGCCGGCCATGGGCCGCACGCTGCTCTTCCTCGTGGTGCCTTGCACGATGCGCCCGCGCCGCATCTGCCGGGGGCGAGGCCTGTGCAGCGGCGGCGGCCGTCGCTTTCGCGTCTTCCTTCGGCTTGTCCCCTGCACTAGCCGCCTGATCCTTCGCCGCAGCACTTGGCGCGGCCGGCTTGGGCGTCTCGGCCTTCTGGTCCTTGGCATCCGTGCTCGAACGCTGGCCAGTCGCCGGCAGCGGGCTGCGTGCTTTCGCCTCCGCGCTCTTGGCCGGAGCGGCTGCAGCGGGCGCTTGTCCGGCGGCGGCGGCCGGAGCGCTGGGCGGCACGAGGTCGGCGGCGCTGAGGGCGATGCTGTGCTCTTTGGCCGCCTTGAGGATCTCGTCGTGCCGCTGTTCGGGGATATGGCCGCGGATCTTCCAGCCTTGGACCGTCGAGACTGCCAGATCGAGCTTGCTGGCCATGGGCCGCAATCCGCCGAACTTGGCGATGATCCCTTCGACGTTGCCGCGCTCATCCTGCTGGGACGGAGCCTCGGGTTTGGCCTGGGGCGATGCCGGGGCGGCGCTTGCAGAGGCTGGCGGTGTGGTCGCTGCGGGCGTGGCTGCGGCAGAAGAGGTTGGGGCAGAAGAGGTTGGGGTCGGCGAAGGCGCGGCAGGCTTGGGCGTCGCCGGAGGGTCGGCGGGCTTGCCCAGAGTGGATTTGTCGGGTGTCGGCTTGTCGGGCGTCGGCTTGTCGGGCGCAGCCGGTTCAGTCGGCTTGGCCGCCTCCGCTGCCTTGGCTTGTTCGTCGGATTTACGCTCTTCCGCCATCGCCCCCTCGCTTCCCTCAAGCAGCTTGATCATGGCGGGTACGTCGGGCCTTTCTGCCACGCGTACAGCCTGCCACGGCAAGTCCGCACCACTTCGGACGGCGTCCGACAAGCAGTACGCTACGACCCGCTTTGCCCCACCCGCCAGATCGGCGTCCATTAACAGTGTAGCAAAGGTCTTTGCACTACGGGGAGAGAAAAGCAACACGCCGTCGATGCGTCCCGCAGCCCAATCCCGCCGTACCTCCGGCGCCAGGGCCGGCACCGGCAAAGTCTCGTAAAGTACCTGCTCGCGCACGGTAAAACCGACGCTGCGCAAGGCTCCTGCCACGTCATAGGCAACCGCCGCCCCCCGTGCGTGCAGCACGGCGCCCGCCAAGGGCGACAGAGCGTCGCGCACCGCCTCGACCAGGGCGCGGCCGTCGCCGCCGCCCTCCCGGACCGCCAGAAAGCCCTTGGCCCGCGCTTCCTCGGCAGTGCCGGGCCCGACGACATACACCGGAATGGCGCGCTCGGGCGATTGTTCGGCAAAGATGCGTACGGCATTTCGGCTGGTGAAGCAGATCACCTGTACACCGGCCAGGTCGATAGCCTGCTCCTCGCGCGGCACCACCGTCAGCATGGGCGCCACCAGCACCTCATGGCCGAGGGCGCGCAGGCGCTCGGCCAGCGTTTCCGCGTCAGGTTCCGGCCGGGTGACGAGCAAACGCACGGCCGCTACCCGCCACGAATGTCGTTCATCAGATCCGGGCCGGCCTTGCCCTTGATCTCTTCACCGATCGCGCGGCCGAGTGCGACCGCATCTTCGGCATCGGCCCGGCCCTCGGCGCGGATCACCGTCTTGCCGTCGGGGGACGCGATCAGGCCGCGCAGCCAGAGCTCGAAGCCTTCCAGCCGCGCCAAGGCGGCGATCGGCGTTCGGCAGGAGCCGTCGAGGACGGCAAGGCAAGCGCGCTCTGCCGCCACCTCCTTGCCGCTGCGCTGGTCCGACAAGGCGGCAAGCCAAGCCAGGGTCGCTTCGTCATCGGCCCGCGCTTCCAGACCGATGGCGCCCTGGGCGACCGCCGGCAGCATCTCTTCAGGCTCCAGCACATGATCGATGCGATCGGCCATACCCAGGCGCCGCAAACCGGCAAGCGCCAGCAGGGTGACGTCGACCTGCCCCTCCTCCAGCTTGCGCAGACGGGTGCCGACGTTGCCACGCAGCGGCACCACGGTGACATCCGGCCGTGCCGCCAGCACCTGGGCCTGCCGCCGCAGGCTGGCGGTGCCGACCACGGCGCCGGACGGCAGATGGGCCAGGCCGCCGGCGTCCGCGCCATTGCGCAGGAAGAGCGCGTCGCGCGGGTCTTCGCGCGGCAGGATGGAGACGATCTCCAGACCATCGGGCAGAAAGGTCGGCACGTCCTTCATGGAATGCACGGCGAGATCGATGTCGCCGGCGATCAGCGCTTCCTCGATCTCCTTGGTGAAGAGCCCCTTGCCGCCGATCTCGGAAAGCGTGCGATCCTGGATCTTGTCGCCGGTGGTCTTGATGATCTTGATTTCGATGGCGTCGTCGACTGCAAGCGCCGGGTGCGCTCGGCGCAGTCGCCCGGCCACTTCTTCCGCTTGTGCCAGTGCGAGGGCGCTGCCGCGGGTGCCGATCTTGAGGGGAATGCCGCTTTCCATCGCCGCAGGATGGTAGGCAGCAGGGCGGCTGGCAAGCGCCTTGGCAGTGGCCCAGGCGTCTTTTCCATCGCAGGCAACCATTGTTCTTCGGCGCCGGCCCACACCCCCGCCTGGACTCTATCTTGTGCGCCTTCGGCGCTGCTCGGCACCAGCCCACACCCCCGCCCGACCAACCCACTAGGGTACCATGCCATGGGTTGGTCGGGCGGGGGTGTGGGCTGGTGCCGTACGGCGCGCAAGCGCCCAACCAAGAATCGGGCAGGCACCGCAAGATGAGACTTAACTCGAGCCAACGCTCACTCGACGTGCCCTTGGGCCGACGTTAAGAGATCGCCACATGGTGTTCCGATGATCGTTCTCGGTATCGAATCCTCCTGCGACGAGACGGCGGCGGCCGTGGTCGATGACGCACGCCGGCTGCGCGCCAACTTGGTCCTCTCCCAGTTCGACGAGCACCGCCGCTTCGGCGGCGTAGTGCCGGAGATTGCCGCGCGCAGCCACCTCACCCATCTCGACGGCCTGATCGCCGAAGCGCTGGAGACGGCAGGCCTCGGCTTCGGCGATCTCGATGGGATCGCCGCCACCTGCGGGCCCGGCCTGATCGGCGGCCTGATGGTGGGCGCGGTGACCGGCAAGGCCATCGCCGCGGTGCAGGGCCTGCCGTTCATCGCGGTCAATCACCTGGAAGGCCACGCGCTGACGCCGCGGCTGACCGACGACCTTACCTTCCCCTATCTCCTGCTGCTGGTCTCAGGCGGCCACTGCCAGCTGCTCGCCGTCGAAGGGGTCGGCCAATACCGCCGGCTGGGCGGCACGGTGGACGATGCCATCGGCGAGGCCTTCGACAAGACCGCCAAGCTGCTCGACCTCGGCTATCCCGGCGGCCCGGCGGTCGAAGCCACCGCGCAGGAGGGAGCGCCGGAGCGCTTTCGCCTGCCCCGCCCCATGCTCGGACGGCCCGGCTGCGACTTCTCCTTCTCCGGCCTCAAGACCGCGCTGCGTCAGATCGCAGACGGGCTCGACTATCCCTTGAGCGAACGCGACAAGGCCGATCTGGCGGCCGCCTTCCAAACCGCCGTCGGCGAGGTGTTGGCCGACCGCTGCCGCAACGGGCTCGCCCGCTTCCAGGAGCTGACCGGCGCCGAAGGCCCGCTGGTGGTGGCTGGTGGCGTTGCCGCCAATCAGGCCCTGCGGCAGAGGCTCGAGGCCCTTGCGGCCGAGCAGGGCATCCGCCTGGTGGTGCCGCCGCCGAAGCTCTGCACCGACAACGCGGCGATGATCGCCTGGGCCGGCCTGGAGCGGCTGCGCCTTGGCGCCGACGATCCCCTCGACACCCGGACCCGGCCACGCTGGCCGCTGGACGAGCTGACGCCGCCGGGCGCCGACAGACCTGTGCAGGAGGGACTCGCGCCATGACCGAGCTGCAGCAGCGGGTGCAGGTGATGCAGATCTTCGCCACCCCGGTGGCGGTGACCGAGCTGCCGGAGGCGGCCAGCCTGAACCCGGAGCTGAAGGCCGCCATCCTGAAGCGCGAGCAGGAGACGCCGAGCACGGCCCATTCCAACCTCGGCGGCTGGCAGTCGGACTGGGAGATGGATAGCTGGGGCGGGGAGGCCTTCGCCCGACTGATGGAGCGGGCCAAGGGCATCGCCACCCAGCTCACCGCCGACCGCGACGGGCGGCCGGTGACCATCGACTGGAGCTACAACGCCTGGGCCAACATCAACCGCAGCGGCCACGGCAACGAGAGCCACACCCATCCCGGTGCCTACTGGTCCGGCGTCTACTACGTCGACGACGGCGGCGTCGGCGGCGACCCGAGCCTGGGCGGCGAGTTCGAGGCCCACGACCCGCGCGGCGTGGCGCCGGCCATGTATGCCCCCAAGCTCGCCTTCGCCATGCCCCAGGGACAGTCGGTCGGCGCCTCCGAAACGGTGCGGCCCAGGACCGGCATGATGGTGCTCTTCCCGAGCTGGCTGAGCCACGCGGTGCGCCCCTACTACGGCCAGGCAACCCGCATCTCCATCGCCTTCAACTTGAGTCTTTAGCGTGAGCGTCCAGGACGTGGCCCGCTCCACCGCCGGGCACTCCCGCAGGGTCGCCACGGCTCGAGTCTTCCTATGGCGCTGGCGCGCCGCACTGTTCCGGCCCGCTCCCCCTCCCGACCACCCAATAGGGTACCATGCCATGGGTGGTCGGGAGGGGGAGCGGGCCGGTGCCGCACAGCGCCGAAGGCGCCCAACCAAGACTCAGGCGCGGGCTGAGGAATGGTTCCCGGCTCAAGGCCGGGATGACGTTCTGTGGTGCTGCGCTGTTGTGGGTCTTGCACCTTGTTCTGCAGGGCTCCCGCAATGAAGCGCCTCGCAGTGCTGGGCGGCGGCGCTTGGGGCACGGCCCTGGCCGAACTAGCCGTGCGGCAGGGCTGCCGGACCCGGCTCTGGGCGCGCAATCCCGCCGTGGTCGCCGATATCCTGGACCGCCGGGAAAACGGTCTC
Organism: Rhodospirillales bacterium; assembly: GCA_965247175.1. Classification (GTDB taxonomy): domain Bacteria; phylum Pseudomonadota; class Alphaproteobacteria; order Kiloniellales; family DSM-21159; genus JANQMX01. Next base: position 3,544,837 of record OZ252006.1, on the reverse strand, counting down.
TATCTCCCCGGCCAATCGCTATCGCGGGGGCTGACGGCGACGCTGGACCTGGGCGAAGCCCTGTCCGAGGCCGAGGCGGTACTGGTCGCCGTGCCGACCCAGCATCTGCGCGGCATCCTCACCCAAGCCGCTGCCCATCTGTCTGACGGCTGCCTGACCGTGCTCTGCTGCAAGGGCATCGAGCTGAACAGTGGACTTTTGCCTCAGCAGGTCCTGGCCGAGGCGCTCGGGCCGCAGCCCAGCGCCACCCTCTCCGGCCCCACGTTCGCCCGCGAGGTCGCCGCCGGCCAGCCCGCCGCCGCGACCCTGGCCAGCCAGCACCGCGAGGCCGCCCTGGCTTTGGGCGAAGCGCTCGGCGGCGGAAGCTTCCGCCCCTACTTCTCGCGCGACCTGATCGGGGTCGAGCTTGGCGGCGCGCTGAAGAACGTAGTCGCCATCGCCTGCGGCATCGTGGAAGGTCTGGGTTTGGGCGAGAACGCCAAGGCCGCCCTCTTGACCCGCGGCCTGGCGGAGATGGCCCGGCTTGCCGCCGCCATGGGCGCCGAGCGCGAGACCCTCATGGGGTTGTCCGGCATCGGCGACCTCTCGCTCACCTGCGGCAGCACCGCCTCGCGCAACTTCTCCTTCGGCCTGGCGCTGGGCGGCGGCCGCACGGCGGCGGAGGTTCTCGACTCCCGCAGCGCGGTGACCGAGGGTGCAGCCACCTGCGGGGCGGCGCTCACCCTGGCCGGCCGCCACGACGTCGAAATGCCGATCGCCGCCGCGGTCGATGCGGTGGTCAACCAGGACGCCGCGCTGGAAGCCTGCATCCAAGATTTGCTCCGCCGCCCCCTGCGTGCGGAGAAAGAGTAACCAACAAACGGAGACCCAATGCTCTACGCCATTATCTGTACCGACAAACCCGATCATCAGCAGGTCCGCGCCGACACCCGTCCGGCCCATATCGCCTATCTCGAAGAGCACGCGGAGCAGATCGTCCTGGGCGGTCCCTTGCCGAACGAGGAGGGCACGGCCATGACCGGCAGCCTTCTGGTGCTGGACTTCGCCGACCGGGCTGCCGCCGAGGCCTTCGCCGCCGGTGACCCCTACGCCCAGGCCGGACTGTTCGAAAGCGTGGTCATCACGCCCTTCCGCAAGGTCTTCCCGAAAGACTAGGGGTCGCTGGTGAGCGGCGCGCAGGGTCGGTCCATATCGGCTTTGCGTCCGGACTGTCGCGTCTGCGACAAGCCTATGAATTACTTAACAAAAACCCCACCCCAGCCATGCTGGGGCGGCATGCATGCGGTGCAGGAGCAACATTGGTGCCGGCTCCCGTTAAGACTTAGATCGCCTGAAAGTCGCATACTGTGACGCGACCGGCGGACGACAGGAGGTAGCCGCCGGCCCAACCACCTCCCGGAGCATCAGGCCATGACCAGCATTGCCTTCACCGCCGACCGTACGATTCCCGGCCTGAGCGCGAGCGACCTCGTTCGCCGCGCTTCGGATGGGCTCAGCGGTTTTCTGTCCAGCTTCGGCCAGGAAGCCCGCACCGCCCACCGGGAGGCTGACATTGCCAGAGACCTCAAGGGTCTCGACGCCCGTCAGCTCCGCGACATCGGTTTGCTGCAGTAAGCCTGCAGCCTGCGAGAGTTCGAGAGGGCCGGTCCCAGGCGGGGCCGGCCTTTTTCATTGCACCGAGGGTTTCGTTGCGCAAAACGCCACGACCAAGGTGCCCATAATATCGCCCTAGCCGCGGAAAGGGCCTTCGTGCAAGACTGCCGCCGCCGCCGCGCGGCCCGGCCCGCGCGAACGCGAAGAACAATATCGCGGCGCATATCGCGACAGTGGAGGACGTGCGTGCCCCAGGTTCCCCTCGACGATCTCTCGCGCTTTAGCGAGGCCATTCTGACGGCCACCGGAATGCCCGTGGCAACGGCCCGCCAGATCGCCGATCACCTGGTCGATTCCGAGCGCAAGGGCGTCACCTCCCACGGCATCTCGCGCATTCCCCGCTATATCGAGCAGATCGAAGCCGGCGGCGTCGACCCGAAGGCGCGGGTCACCGTGCCCCACGAGGACGGCGCCTGGGCCGAGGTCAACGGCGGCGGCGGCTTCGGAATTCCGGCGGCCCAGCGCGCGGTTGAGGTGGCCTTGCGGAAGGCGCGCGGCACCACGGTTGCCGTCTGCGGCCTGGTCAATTGCGGCCACACCGGCCGGGTCGGCCGCTATGTCGAGCAGGCGGCGGAGCACGGTTTCATGGCGATCATGTTCGGCGGCGGTGGCGGGCTGAACGGCTATCGCCAGGTGGCGCCCCACGGCGGCGCCAAGGCGATCTGGGGCACCAACCCCTATGCCTTCGCCATGCCGGGCGGACGCTACGGACCAGTCGTCGTCGACTTCGCCACTGCCGTGGCCGCCCAGGGCAAGCTCGCCGTGCACCGCACCACCGGCGAGTCCTTGCCGCCCGGCTGGATCATCGACGCCGAGGGCCGCCCGAGCCAACGCCCGGAAGATTTCTACCAGGGCGGCGCGCTGCTGCCGGCGGCCGGCCCCAAGGGCTCCGGCCTCGGCCTGATCGCCGAGCTGGTCGGCGGCGCCCTGCTCGGCCCGCCCAAGGACTTCAACTGGATGCTCTTCGTCCTGAGCGCTGCCTCGCTGCGGACCCCGGCCGATTACGCCCACGCGGCCGAAGCCATCCTCGAGTCCGTGAAAGCCTGCCCGCCGCAGGACGGCGTCGAGGCCGTCATGCTGCCCGGCGAGATGGAGCGCGAACGGGCCGCCGCCGTGCCGCCCAGCGGCCTGGAGATCCCCCAGGCCATCTGGGATGAAGTCTGCGACACCGCCGCACGCCTCGGCGTCGAGGAGCACCCTGAGGCACGGTCCAGCGCGGCAGAGTAACGGCCCCTAGTCCTCGCCCATCCTGAGGGCGGCGATGAAGGCGGACTGCGGGATTTCCACGTTGCCGACCTGGCGCATGCGCTTCTTACCCGCCTTCTGCTTCTCCAGGAGCTTCTTCTTGCGGGTGATGTCGCCGCCGTAGCACTTGGCGGTGACGTCCTTGCGCATGGCGCTGACGGTCTCCCGCGCGATCACCTTGCCGCCGATGGCGGCCTGGATGGCGACCTTGAAGAGCTGGCGCGGGATAAGCTCCTTGAGCTTGGTGCAGAGCACGCGGCCGCGGGACTCCGACTGGCTGCGGTGCACGATCAGGGAGAGAGCGTCCACCGGCTCCTGATTGACCAGGATGGAGAGCTTGACCAGGTCGCCCTCGCGGTACTCCTCGAGCTGATAGTCGAAGGAGGCATAGCCGCGGCTGACCGACTTCAGCCGGTCGTAGAAGTCGAAGACCACCTCGTTGAGCGGCAGCTTGTAGACCACCATGGCGCGGCTGCCGGCATAGGTCAGCTCGACCTGCTCGCCGCGCCGCTCCTCGCAGAGCTTGAGCACAGCACCGAGATAGTCGTCGGGCACCAGGATGGTGGCCTTGATCCAAGGCTCCTCGATGCGCTCGATCTTGGTCGGGTCGGGCATGTCGGTGGGGTTGTGCAGCTCGACCGTCTCACCGCTGCGCAGATAAAGCCGGTAGACCACCGAGGGGGCGGTGGTGATGAGGTCGAGGTTGAACTCGCGCTCCAGCCGCTCCTGGACGATTTCCAGGTGCAGCAGGCCGAGGAAGCCGCAGCGGAAACCGAAGCCGAGCGCCGGCGATACCTCCGGCTCGAAGAGGAAGGAGCTGTCGTTGAGCGCCAGACGCCCGAGGCTCTCGCGCAGCTCCTCGTACTCGGCGGCATCGGCCGGAAAGAGGCCGCAGAAGACCACCGGCACCGAGGGCTGGAAGCCGGCCAGCGGCTCGGCGCAGCGGCGCTTCTCTTCGGTGATGGTGTCGCCCACCTTGGTGTCGGCGATGGATTTGATGCTGGCGATCAGGTAGCCGATCTCGCCGGGGCCGAGGCGGTCGAGCTTGGTCTTGCGCGGCGAGAAGACGCCGATCTCGGTGACGTCATGGACCGAGGCGGTGCCCATCATGCGCACCTTCATGCCGGACCTGAGCTCGCCGTCGACGATGCGCACCAGCACCACCACGCCGAGGTAGGAGTCGTACCAGGAGTCGACCAGCAGCGCCTTGAGCGGCGCATCGGCCTCGCCCTTGGGCGGCGGCAGGCGCTCGACGATGGCCTCCAGCACCTCGGTGACACCCTCACCGGTCTTGGCCGAGATAGGCAGCGCATCCGAGGCGTCGATGCCGACCACCTCCTCGATCTGCTCCATGATGCGCTCCGGCTCGGCCGCCGGCAGGTCGATCTTGTTGAGGACCGGGACGATCTCGTGGTCGTTGTCGATCGCGAGATAGACGTTGGCCAGGGTCTGGGCTTCGACCCCCTGGCTGGCGTCCACCAGCAGAAGCGAGCCTTCGCAGGCCTTGAGCGAGCGGCTGACCTCGTAGGAGAAGTCCACATGGCCCGGCGTGTCGATCAGGTTGAGGACGTAGCTCTCGCCGTCCTTGGCCTTGTATTCCAGGCGCACGGTCTGCGCCTTGATGGTGATGCCGCGCTCGCGCTCCAACTCCATGGAGTCGAGCACCTGCTCCTTCATCTCGCGCTCGGTCAGCCCGCCGCAGAGCTGAATCATGCGGTCGGCCAGGGTCGACTTGCCGTGATCGATGTGGGCGATGATCGCAAAGTTGCGGATGTGGGAAAGATCGGTGCTCATGCTCGACGGATAAGAAAGTCTGGAGGGCCGCGAAAGACGGCGTCATTTGGCGGAACATAAGGTCGGCGGGGCGGCCCGGCAATGGCGATCACCCGCTGAGACCGCCTCTGTTACGCAACGCGTCAGGCGGGCAGCGGCTCGCCCTCCTCCTCGCCGCGGGCACGGCGGCGGGCCTGCTTCAATAGGTGCGGCAGCAAGAGGCTGGGCGGCATGCGCAGCGCATGGCCGCGGACGTAGAGCGCGAAGAGGGCCGGCTCCCGCGTCCAAGGCTCGCCGGCCGGCTCAGGCGGGTTCAGCGCCGCTGTGAAGAGCGCCGAAAGAACCCCGCGCACCAGGCGGCTCGGCGCCTGCGCCATGACCCCGGCCAGGGCATCCTCCGGGATCGGCGTTTCGAAGTAGGCGCGGCAGAGGCTGACCGCATAAGTGAGGCTGCTGCCGAGGCCGAGCGCTTCGGCCCGCGCCAGCAGGTCGGGCCAGAAGTCCGCCTCTTGGCCGAAGGACCGGAACAGCAGGTCGAGATCGCTGAGATCCCGCAGGCCGGCATCGAACTCGCTGTCGTTGAAGAGATGCACGGCGCTGTGCAGCACCAGGTCGGCCGGCATGGGTAGGCCGATCAGCGGATGGCCGGTCTGCCCGCCGAACACGGCCCGCTCGAAGATGCGTGCACCCTCCACCGCCATGGCCGAGGTGGGCGGCGTCACGGTGTGGTGCACGTCGAGGGCGCTGTGCCGGTCGATGTGCATCATCGGCGGAAGCTCGTGCATCCAGCGCCGATAGTACTCTTGGTCGTAGGGGTCGCGCTTGGCGTAGATCCAGCCGGCCGCCTCCAGCCGCTCCTCCACCGCCGGGATGTCCTCCTTGCGCACCAGGATGTCGATGTCCGACAGGGTGCGCCCCTGGCTCGCGGCGAAGCCGCCGACGATGTAGCCGCCGCCCTTGAGCAGCAGGAAAGGCAGGTCGTGCTCCGCGAGCGCCTGGGTCAGCGCCGCCAGCTCCGTTGTCACCGCCTGATGCTGGCGGTCGGCGAGCAGCTGGGCGAGGTCCAGGTGGTAGCGCGCCCGCTCGGGCACCGCCTCTGCCAAGCCCGCCGCCTCGATCTGCGCCGCCACACGCGGGGTCAGCTCGCAGGCGCCGGCCTCGAAAATCAGCCGCTCCCAGTCGCGGGCGCCGGCCCCGGCGAGACAAGTCGGGTCGCGCAGCGCCTTGATCAGCATGCTGTCCGTCATCGCCCTATGCGCCTCCGGCCGCACTTTGCGCCGTGCGCGGGCGCTCCGCGGTCGCCTCCTCGACCAGTGCCAAAGCCTGCTCCAGGGAGGCGTAACCCAGGGCCAGACAGTCGCAGGCTTCGACCAGGCCGCAGAGCGCCTCGAAGCCCTGCCGGCCCAGCACATGGTAGTTGAAGGCCTGACCGCTCAGGTAAAAGGCCATCTTGGACCGCTCGACCCGCAGGGCCTGCGGCTCGGCGTCGGGCTCGAAGCGCGGCGCCAGGATCCAACGCGGCACGGCCGGCTTGCCGATCAGGGCGCTGCCCTCAGGCGGGGTCAGCAGGCCGACGGTGCCCTTGCGGGTGCCGGCGACCACCTCGGCGATCTCGGCCGCCGGAAAGTGGCGCCGGACGATGCCGATGGATTCGTTCTTCAGGCTGATCGGCCGGCCGAGGCCGTAGAGCGCCCGCCCGTCGAGCGAGATCAGCGCGAACTCGTCGGACAGCAAACGCCAGCCGTTGTGGACCAGGGCGGCGCAGAGCGTGCTCTTGCCGGAGCCGGAATAGGCCGGCAGCAAGATGGCCTGCCCGTCCCGCTCGACGGTCGCGGCGTGCAGCATGAGGAAGCGGGTGGCCTGGGCGCCGATGGCCCAGTTGAAGCCCCACTCGAAGGCGTGCTTGGCCTGCTCGAGCGGCAAGGGGCTGAAGGGCTCGTAGGACTGATAGCGAAAGCGGACCTGCCGCCGGTACCAGCGGCGCAAGCCGCCGGAGGCCGAGAGGGTGAGCTGGAAGTCGGCCATCTCGTCCGCCGGCACCAGCGGATAGTCCGCGTAGTACTTCAGCAGATGCTGGCTTAGCGCGGGGATGTTGGAGCGGATGCGCGGGCGAAAGGGACCGACCTCGACGGCAAGCTCACCGGCGGCCAACGCGGTCCTGAGACGGCCGGGGGCAAGGCTGCCGAGAAGATCCATGGGACGTCCGTGTTGCCGGTTGGCCGCGAGATGCCGGAAGTCTGCCTCAAGTCGGCTAAGGCCTTGGTTAACGGGAGGCTTCAGAGGGCACGTGCGGCGAGGTTACTCGGCCTCGTCGTCCTCGTCCACGTCAGGGCCGGCCTCTGGGAGAGCGTCTTTGCGAACCAGGCCCATGCGACAGAGATGACTCAAGCGATCCTCATCCCCTTCAGGCTGCCCGCTGCGGGCCATGCGCTGAAGTAGCTCAAGATCTTCGGGGGCTAGGAAATGCGTATGGCCGCTATCGCAGAGATAGACCAGCGCCGCGCTTTCGCCGCCGCTGCGATATACGTCGCAATCTTCGATGACGGGATGGTCGCGATAGCCTTCTATCGGCAGACCGTCCGGACGCAAGGCCTCAGCCGTAGTACGACTCGAACCGGCTTCTCGCCGACTTCAGCAGATGAGTGCAGGTGTCGACCTGGGTCTGGCACTCTTCGAAGGTCGCGGGCGCCACCGGCACGTACCAAGCGTCCCGGAAGTCAAACTCGACCTCGCTGGTGGTCAGCGGAAAGTTCGGGTCGAACTTCGCCGCATTGAGCATGTTGGCGACCGCGGCGCGGCCGCAGTTCATCAGCGCTTTGTCGTAGTTGCTCAGCGCCGTGGCATCGATTTGATGCAGGAAGGGGTCCCAATGCACCGGCCGGATAGGCGTCGCCCGCTTGCGCAACACCCGGATCAGCCGGTCGTCGAAGGCAGGCGCGGCGGTGCAGACGTTCTTGAAATTGTCCGTTCTGCGAAACTCACTCGGCCAGTTGTCGAAGTTGGCGCTTTTGCGCCAATAGGTGTGCGACAGGCCATCACACGTCCAGTTCTTGCCCTGCATCATGGAATGCATGGCACTGTGGTTCCAAGAGCCGCCGCACTCCATGCTGCCGCCGGCCAGCGCGCTGCGCGACATGAGAGTGGCCGTGGTGGCCGTTCCGACGGTCAGCCAAGCGAAACGCCGGCGCCCGAGATCGATCTCGGGACCTGTGCGGTGTTCCGATTGCGCAGAGCCCCCGCCCGGCTCAGCGGCGTTATCGTCGATGTTGCTCATGAAACCCCAAAATCGTTCGTCGTTAGACGATACACATCACCCTTGCATGGTCTCTATAGCACAGCTTTGCCGAAAAACCTAGTGATCTGATTAAGTGACTGAGAGATTCTTCACAGTTCGAAACGCCCGGGTTCCCTGTCTGTTCAAGCCGTTAACGAAATTGTGTAGACAGGGGCGGTTGGATCGCCTCGGTGCCTTCGGCGCCGGCGCGCCAACAACACAAGCGCGCCAAAAACCCCTACAAGATAAACTTGCTGAGATCGGCGTTCTTGGCCAGTTCGCCGACCTGCTCCTGCACCATGGCGGCATCGATCGTGACGGTCTCGCCGCTGCGGTCGCTGGCGGTGAAGGAGATCTCCTCCAAGAGCTTCTCCATCACCGTATGCAGCCGCCGGGCGCCGATGTTCTCGACGCTGGCGTTGATCTCCGCCGCCAGGTCGGCCAGGGCGTCGATCGCGTCTTCGGTGAAGACCAGGTCGAGCTCCTCCGTCGCCATCAGGGCCTTGTACTGGCGGATGAGGGAGTTCTCCGGCTCGGTCAGGATGCGCTTGAAGTCGCCGCGGCTCAACGCCTGCAACTCGACCCGGATGGGCAGGCGGCCCTGCAGCTCCGGCAGCATGTCGGCCGGCTTGGCCACGTGGAAGGCGCCGGAGGCGATGAAGAGAATGTGGTCGGTCTGCACCTGTCCGTGCTTGGTCGCCACCGTGGTGCCCTCGATCAGCGGCAGGAGATCGCGCTGCACGCCCTCGCGGGACACATCGGCGCCCATGCGTTCGCTGCGCGCGGTGATCTTGTCGATCTCGTCGAGGAAGACGATGCCGTTCTGCTCCACGGCGGTGATGCTCTGCGCCACCACCTGCTCCTGGTCGAGCAGCTTGTCGCTCTCCTCGGCCATCAGCACCTCGTAGGACTGAGCGACCGTCATGCGCCGCTTCTTGGTGCGCTGGCCGAAGGCTTTGCCGAGCATGTCGTTGAGGTTCAGCATGCCCATCTGGGCACCCGGCATGCCGGGAATGTCGAAGGTCGGCATGCCGCCGGCGCCGGTGTCGGCCACCTCCAGCTCGACCTCGCGGTCGGCGAGCTGGCCGCTGCGCAGCAGGCGGCGGAACTTCTCCTTGGTCTCGGCGCTGGCGGTGGCGCCGACCAGGGCCTCGAGCAGCCGGTCCTCGGCGTTGAGCTCGGCCTGGGCCATGACCTCCTTGCGCAGGCGCTCGCGGGTCATGTGGATGGAGACCTCGAGCAGATCGCGGACGATGGACTCCACGTCGCGGCCGACGTAGCCGACCTCGGTGAACTTGGTCGCCTCGATCTTGATGAAGGGCGCCTGGGCCAGCTTGGCCAGGCGGCGGGCGATCTCGGTCTTGCCCACACCGGTCGGCCCGATCATCAAGATGTTCTTGGGCAGGACCTCGTCGCGCAGGTCTTCGGCGAGCTGCTGCCGCCGCCAGCGGTTGCGCAGGGCGATGGCCACCGCGCGCTTGGCGTCCTGCTGAGCGATGATGTAGCGGTCGAGCTCGGAGACGATCTCGCGCGGGCTGAAGGCCGAGGCGGTCGAGGCGCTCGAAGAGGGTTCCGGTTTGGCGGCAACGGCGGCTGCCATTGGGCTGTCGTTCATGGTTCTAGAGACTTTCGATCACGACCGAGTCGTTCGTATAGACGCAGATGTCGGCGGCCACGGCCATGGCCTTGCGGGCGATCTCCTCGGCGCTGAGCTCGTCGCGGTCGATCAAGGCCCGCGCCGCGGCCAGCGCGTAGTTCCCGCCCGAGCCGATGCCGATCAGGCCATCCTCCGGCTCGAGCACGTCGCCGGTGCCGGTCAGCACCAGGGAGACCTTCTTGTCGGCCACCGCCATCATGGCTTCCAAGCGGCGCAGGTAACGGTCGGTGCGCCAGTCCTTGGCCAGCTCGACGCAGGCCCGGGTCAACTGGCCGGGATAGCTTTCAAGCTTGCTTTCCAGGCGCTCGAACAAAGTGAAGGCATCTGCCGTGGCGCCGGCGAAGCCGGCGATGACGGCGCTGCCCTCGCTGCCTTTCGACTCCAGGCGGCGCACCTTGCGCGCGTTGGACTTGATCACGGTCTGGCCCAGGCTGACCTGGCCGTCGCCGGCCAACACCACCTGGTCATTCTTGCGCACCGCCAGGATCGTGGTGCCGTGCCACTGTAAGCTCTGCTCGTTTGCCATCCGCCAGAGATGGCGCAGGCACGGCGGGCGTTCAAGCGGCAAGAAAGCCGGGCGCCCGCGCCGGATCTGGCGTCTCGGGAATGCGGCTGCTAGAAGGCAGGCTCTTTTCACAGTGTTAGACGTAAGGAAGCGCCCTATGCGCCCCGCCTCCACGCGTAAAGCCACGCTTGAGCGCAAGACCAGCGAGACCAGCATCGAAGTGACCGTCGATCTCGACGGCGAAGGCCGTTACGAGATCGAGACCGGCCTCGGCTTTCTCGACCATATGCTGGCGCAGCTCTCTCGCCACAGCCTGATCGACATCCGGCTGAAGGCCGAGGGAGACCTGCATATCGACGGTCACCACACGACCGAGGATAGCGGCATCGCGCTGGGCCAGGCGGTCAGCAAGGCGCTGGGCGAGCGCAAGGGCATCGTGCGCTATGGCGATGCGCTGATTCCCATGGACGAGACCCTGACCCGGGTGGCCCTCGACATCTCCAACCGGCCCTATCTGATCTGGAAGGTGGACTTCAGCCGCGACAAGCTGGGCGAGATGGACACCGAGCTGTTCCGCGAGTGGTTCCAGGCCTTCGCCTTCAACGCCGGCCTGACCCTACACGTCGAGACCCTCTACGGCATCAACAACCATCATATCGTCGAATCGAGCTACAAAGGCCTGGCCCGCGCCCTGCGCCAGGCCATCGAGATCGACCCGCGCAAGGCCGACGCCGTGCCCTCCACCAAAGGGACGCTCTAGTGTTTTACGGTGCCGGCCCGCACCCCCGCCCGACCAACCCATGGCATGGTACCCTAGTGGGTTGGTCGGGCGGGGGTGCGGGCCGGTGCCGAGAGAAAAGCCGTCATCGCGACGAGTGCTGTGAAACTGCCAACCGCACCTCGGTCTGACCTCCACCCCGTCCCATCCAAACCGCTCCGACGATAAGCGATGAAAGTCCTGGTGATCGATTACGGCTCGGGCAACCTGCGCTCGGCCGCCAAGGCGCTGGAGCGCGCGGCCCGGGAGTCCGGCGTACCCGCCGAGGTGGTGGTGAGCGGCGAAGCCAGCGCGGTGGCCGGCGCCGACCGGCTTCTGCTGCCCGGCGTCGGCGCCTTCGGCGACTGCCGCGAGGGTCTGCTGGCCCGGCCGGGGCTGTGGGAGGCGTTGGTCGATTTCGCCGCTGTGCGCCAGCGCCCCTTCCTCGGCATTTGCGTCGGCATGCAGCTGATGGCGACCCGCGGGCTGGAACACGGCAACCACCCAGGTTTCGACTGGGTCGGCGGTGAGGTGGTGCCGATCGAGCCCGACCTGCCGAACGCGAAGATCCCCCATATGGGCTGGAACGAGCTGGCCATCGAGTCGCCCGATCACCCGCTGCTGGCCGGCATCGAGAGCGGCGATCACGCCTATTTTGTCCACAGCTATCACCTACGCCCGGAGGATCCGGTTAACCGCTTGGCAACTGTGGATTACGGCGGGCCCGTGACCGCGGTGATCGGCCGAGATAACCTGGTCGGGACCCAATTTCATCCCGAGAAAAGCCAGGCCGCCGGTTTGCGTTTATTGGCCAATTTTCTTACATGGCAACCATGACCTTGCAGGAAACGAGAGCCCCTTCCGTGGCCGTTGAACGGCTGACGCAGTTCGGCGGACCGGACCTAGACGACCTTTGCGATGCGGCGGAATCGGCCATCGAGGCCGACGGCGGCTTCGGCTGGCTGTCGCCGCCGCCGCGCGAGATCATGGAGAGCTATTGGCGCGGCGTCCTCCTGGTGCCGCAGCGCGAGCTCTTCGTCGCCCGCCTCGACCACACGGTGGCCGGCTCGGCCCAACTGGCGCTGCCGGCGCGCAACAACGAGTCCCAGGCCAGGACCGGCACGATCAGCTCGGTCTTCATGGCCCCCTGGGCCCGGGGCTACGGCCTCGCCCGCATGCTGATGAGCGCCATCGAGGAAGCGGCATTGGAGCGCGGCCTGCAGGTGCTCTACCTTGACGTGCGCGAGAGCCAGGTGCGCGCCATCGAGCTCTATGAGACCATGGGCTATGTGCGCTGGGGCACCAACCCCTACTACGCCCAGGCCGAGGGCCGCTGGCTGGCCGGCCACTTCTTCTACAAGCTTCTGCAGCCGGCGAAGCCGCCGTTGTAAGCGCCATCATGATCCTCTTTCCGGCCATCGACCTGAAGGACGGCCAGGCGGTGCGCCTGGTCAAGGGGGATATGGAGCAGGCCACCGTCTTCAATCTCGACCCGGCCGACCAGGCGCGGCAGTTCTTCGAACAGGGCTTCGAGTGGCTGCACCTGGTCGATCTCAACGGCGCCATCGAGGGCCGCCCGGTCAACGGTTCGGCGGTCGAGGCCATTCTCGGCGCAACGGAGCTGCCGGTGCAGCTCGGCGGCGGCATCCGCGACATGCACACGATAGAGCATTGGCTGGCGCTCGGCGTCGAACGGGTCATCCTCGGCACCGCGGCCGTGCGCACGCCGGAGCTGGTGCGCGAGGCCTGCAGCGCCTATCCCGGCCGGGTTGCCGTCGGCATCGACGCGCGCGGCGGCCGGGTGGCCGTCGAGGGCTGGGTCGAAGACAGCGGCATGCCCGCGCTGGACTTGGCGCGGCGCTTCGAGGACTGCGGGGCCGCCGCCATCATCTATACGGACATCGAGCGCGACGGCGCCCTGGAAGGCCCCAACGTCACGGAAACCGTGGCTCTGGCCGAGTCCATCTCCGTGCCCGTGATCGCCTCGGGCGGCGTCTCCTCGCTGGACGACCTGCGCGCCCTCCTACCCCACGAGGACAAGGGCATCGCCGGCGTCATCTCCGGCCGCGCGCTCTATGACGGGCGCATCGAGCCCGCCGCCGCCCTCGCCCTCTTCGCTCCGGCGATGGAGCCCATGGAGCCTCTCAAGCTGTGCTGAAAGTCCGGGTCATCCCCTGCCTCGACGTCAAGGACGGCCGGGTGGTCAAGGGCGTCAACTTCGTCGACCTGGTCGACGCCGGCGACCCGGTCGAGCAGGCTCGCCTCTACGACGCGGCCGGCGCCGACGAGCTTTGCTTCCTCGATATCACCGCCAGCCACGAGAAGCGCGACATCATCCTCGACGTCGTCCGCGCCACCGCCGAGCAATGCTTCATGCCGCTCACCGTGGGCGGCGGCGTTCGCAGCCTGGAGGACATTCGCCGTCTCTTGCTGGCCGGCGCCGACAAGGTCTCGATCAACACGGCCGCGGTGAAAGACCCGGAGCTGGTGCGTCGCGCAGGCGAGAAGTTCGGTAGCCAGTGCATCGTCGTCGCCGTCGACGCCAAGCGGGTCGAGACCGAAGACGGCGCACCCTCGGGCGGAACTCCCCGCTTCGAGGTCTTCACCCACGGCGGCCGCGAGCCCACGGGCCTGGAGGCCGTCGCCTGGGCCCAACGCATGGCCGAGCTGGGCGCCGGCGAGATCCTGCTCACCTCCATGGACCGGGACGGCACCAAGATCGGCTTCGATATCGAGCTGACCCGCGCCATCGCCGATGCGGTCCCCATTCCGGTCATCGCCTCGGGCGGTGTCGGCAGCCTCGATCATCTGGTCGAAGGCGTGCGCGATGGCCATGCCAGCGCCGTCCTGGCCGCCTCGATCTTTCATTTCGGACAAGAAACGATCGCCGGCGCCAAAGCGCATATGGCCGAGGCCGGCCTGCCCGTCCGCCCGGTCTAACCACTCAGTCGTTCCGTCTCCGTAACAAGCGCCGGTTTTCAAGGACATGTCATCGCCTGACGCCCGTATCCTCGACGATCTCTACGCCGTGCTGCTCTCCCGCAAGGACGCGGATCCCGAGACCTCCTACACCGCCAAGCTCTTCGCCAAGGGCGAGACCAAGATCGCCCAGAAGCTGGGCGAAGAGGCGGTCGAGACGGTGATCGAAGCCCTGCGCGGCGACAACGCCGCCCTTGCCGCGGAAAGCGCCGATCTGCTTTATCACCTCCTGGCGCTCTGGGCTGCCCGCGGCGTCACGCCCGAGGAAGTCTGGGCCGCGCTGGAAGCACGGCAGGGCACCTCGGGTCTCGCTGAGAAGGCGGCGCGGAGCCAGTCCGACTAGCGCCGATTGCGGTGGCCGCTCTTTTTTGTTAGGCGCTGGCGCGCCGTGCGGCACCGGCCCACACCCCCGCCCGACCAACCCACTAGGGTACCATGACATGGGTTGGTCGGGCGGGGGTGTGGGCTGGCACCGAGCAGCGAACGAGGACGACGCAGTCGGACGAGGGGAGCGATAAGTGAGCTACGACGAGAACAACATCTTCGCCAAGATCCTCCGCGGCGAGATCCCCTGCGACAAGGTCTATGAGGACGATTACGCCCTCGCCTTCCGCGACATCGCCCCGCAGACCCCGACCCACGTGCTGGTGGTGCCCAAGGGCGCTTATGTCTCCTCCGACGACTTCGCCGAGAAGGCCTCAGACGCCGAGATCGCCGGCTTCGTCCGCGCCGTCGGCAAGGTAGCCCGCGACCTCGGCCTGGTCGCGCCCGGCTACCGCATCCTGGCCAACCACGGCCAGGACGCCCACCAGGAGGTCCCCCACTTCCACATCCACATCTTCGGCGGCAAAGACCTCGGCCGCATGATCAAGCCGGCGGACAAGTAGGCGAGGTCAACGCGTCAGCTGTTCGCGAGAATCTGCGCGGCCTCCGCACGGGACTCCATGACCGCTTGATTGTGTTGCGCGACGCGCACCACAGCTTTGGCGTTCTGAGGGTCATTGCCCGTCGAGTCCCGAACAGAAGTCGCCTTGTCAGCGTTGATAAAGACCGCCTCACCAACCGGAGTGGTGAGTCGCGCTAGTCGTAGAGCGTCTCCAATCTTGTCGACGACCTCTAGACTGTCATCACTGCTCTCAAAGCGCTGGTCCGCACAGTCGATGATTGTGCAGTTAAGAGGCTCAAATGGTCCATATGAAGGCCGAAACCGAATGATGCTGTCGGTCCGAATCGAGAACTTTCCTTGTGCATTGGCCGTTGACACCTCGATGAACATGGCTCCTCCCTTCAGCAACGCATCGATAGCGGGCTCGATACAACTTTAACCTAAAGCCCCGCTCTAGAGATTGCCAAAGGTAGCTGTTGTCGAGCCAATAGCTTCTCCCGTCACCGCCAACCAGTCCGATTTGGGCCAACTGATGGATGTCTGATGGATGTGCTGTGTCCGCTCGTCACTGGTCTTGCCCGCCTGCGCGACGGCGACGCAACGACAAACGAAGCGGTTCTGCGGAGATCAGCTCTCCGCCTGCTGCACGAAGAAGGACGCGCCTTCGGGAATCTCGGGCGTTTCCATCTCGAAGGCGATGGAGCGGATGCGGCCGGGCTCCTGGCCGTGGAGCAGCAGGCCTGCGTGGCGGCTGGGCAGGGGATTGGGCGAGAGAGGCACCGCGTCCGCCGCGGCGATCACGGCAATGAACAGCGTGCGGGGCGAAGCCGAGAAGTTGGCCGTTGAGGCGTGCGCCACCCGCCCGTGCATCAGGCAGGCGGCGCCTGCCGGCCCCGTATGGAGCACGGCGTCCCGCTCGAAACGCTCGGCGATCTCGTCGGCGATGGTGCCGGTGAAGCGGCCATCGTGCCAGAGGGAGTAGAGCGGCCCCTTGTGCGAGCCCGGCAGGGTGCGCAAGGGGCCGTTCTCCAGCGTGACCTCGTCGAGGAAGACCAGGCAGGTGATCACGTCGTCGTTGCTGTGCGGGTCGAAGGTGAAGTCCTGATGCCACTTCACTGTGGTCGCCGAGCCCGGCAGCTTGGAATTGATCTTCGAGTGATGGAAGCGCAGGTCCGGGCCGAAGAGATCGGCGACCGCCTCGATCACCGGCGCCGTTTGGAGCGTCTCGAGGAAGACGGGATCGAGCTCGGTCGGCGAGGCGACCCGGCGTAAGGCCGGGCGCTCGGCGCTGTGCCCCGGCTCCAGATCGAAGCGCGGGCGGCCGTCCAGGGTCTCGCCATAGGCTTCGGTCTCGGCGCGACTCTCCGCCACCCAGCCTTCGAAGGCGCGGCGCATGGCCGCCAGCTGCGGCGGGCTGACGGCATCGGGCAGAGTGAGGCAGCCCTCCTCCTGGAACTGCGCGATCTGCTCAGCGGTCAACAAAGCCATCGCATCCTCCCCTCCGTGCCTTCCGCGCTCCCTGCGGCCGCCCCTCGCCGCCTCGCGCTACTGGCCCGTTATCCCGAGATGCACGCGGCAGTCGGCGGTCAGCTTGTCCAGGTGCGCCGTGCACTGGTTCTGCATGATCTCCTTGTACTCCGCATCGACCGTGCTCAAGGCGCCGTCCGAGGTCTGGTTTTGCTCCAGATTGCAGATCTCGTTGGCCCGGGCCGTGACCTTTCGGCAGACGGCGTCGTGGCGCACGCTCCACACCAGCATCGAATTCGCCTCGGACAGCCAATTGAGCTCCGTGTTGGCATCCAGGGCCGCGACGTTGGGGCTGAGGTTCTCCAGCTTCTCGCTGTAATGGGCGGACTGGTCGTTCCAGAGCGCGTAGAGGCCGACTCCCGACACGGCGGCCACGACGACAAACCAGAGCATCTTGGGCGCGACGGAGAGTTTCGCGCCTTTGAGGATGACGGCAGCACAGATGACTATGACGATAAACAGCCCGATGTAGACGACCGGGCCATCGGCACCTATCAACTCCATGGTCTTATCTCCTTTTGAGCCCAGGGCGTAAGCCTAGCGCCACCGCAGGAGTCGCGCAGAGCGAGCGTCAAGACAAGCATTTCTAAGTGAGTGGAGCGGCCGATCCGCCCGGAAAAGCCTTCCCCTGGGGGGACGCCTAGCGCTTCAGGGCCTCGACGGCCGCCTCCAGCGCGCGCAGGAGTGTCTCGGCCCGGTTCTCGGCACCGCCCGTGTCTCCATCGGTCAGGAGGGTCTTGGCGACCGAGCGGGCTTCCTCGATCAGCGCCTGGCTGTCCGCTGGCGGCGCGCCGGCCGGAGCTGCGGCAACGAGCGTCTCGAGCTCGGCGGCAAGGCCGCTGAGGCTTTCGGAGATCGCATGGAGGGCGAGTTGTTTGACGGTCATGAGCACTCACTCTTTGGCATCTCAAGGATCCCGCAGGCGAAGGCGTTGACGGAGCCGCCACCGACCTTGAGCAGGTAGAGGATTTCCACAGCGACGATGAAGCAGAATACATAAACGCCGCCCCTGCGGAAGCCCTTTAGGTGTTTCAGGGCTTCGTGAAGCTCCATCTCGAAGACACGCGCCAGCATGAACATGAAGAAGAGCACCAGCGCAAAGAGCAGCGCGTAGACGAAGTACTCCTGCGGCGCCCCACCCAGCTTCGGCAGGCTGACGGCCAAGTAGTAGATCAGCCCGAAGCAGACCGCGGTCGAGACGACGAAGAAGGAAGAGAGCGCGATCGGCCGGTGATTGTCTCGGCAGAGGAGCGGCTTGCCGCCGTCGCCCGCCCGCCGTTTCCGCCACCAGGGCATCAGCGCGGCCGAAGCCGCCGGCAGGCCGAAGGCCAGGCCGAAGAGGCTCGCGTTGATCACGCGGTGCGAGAGCGGGGAGACGCCGAAGAGCGTGCCCAGCCAGTCCCCGAATAGAGCGGCGAGCTTGTTCCAGCCCACGATGATGGCATGGAAGGCGCGCACGAACTCGAACTCGCTCAAGTCCATGAACTCCGGGATGGCGCCGAGCATGGCCATGCCCGCGGCCGCCCCCCGGATCCACCAGATGCGCTCCGCCCACAGCTTCCATCTCTCCGCCAGCGTCGCCATGACGGAGAGTCTATCAGTTTACAGGATGATTGCAGAAGCCGGTCGCCGGTAGCGCCGGCGACGGGGAGGCGGCGAGGATCCGCCTCCCCTGCCAGTTCACTCAGACTGCGGCGAGGCGCCTAGGCGGCCTGCCCCTGGTAAGCGGCCTGATAGAGGGCGATGACCTCGTCCTTCATGGGCTGCTTCGGGTTGGTCGCGCCGCAGGCATCCTTCATGGCGTTGTCGGCCAGGGTCCCGAAGTCCTCGGGCTTGACCACGTCGAAGGCCGCCAGGTTGGGGGGAATGCCGACCTCCGCCGACAGCGCGCGGATGGCGTCCAGCGCCGCCTGGGCGCTCTCGGACGCAGTCATGTCGCGGGTGTCGATGCCCATGGCTTTGGCGATCTCGACGAAACGCTCCGGCACGACTTGGGCGTTGTAGGCCTGGACGTGCGGCAAGAGGATCGCGTTGCAGACCCCATGGGGCAGGTCGTAGAAGCCGCCGAGCTGGTGGGCCATGGCGTGGACGTAGCCAAGGCTCGCGCTGTTGAACGCCATGCCGGCCAGGAACTCGGCATAGGTCATCATCTCGCGCGCCTCGTGGTCGTGGCCGTCCTTCACCGCCCGGGCCAGGAAGCCGGAGACCAGCTTGATGGCATGCAGCGCCGCCGAGTCCGTCACCGGCGTGGCCGCCGTCGAGACATAGGCCTCGATGGCATGGGTCAGGGCGTCCATCCCGGTCGCCGCGGTCAGGGACGCCGGCATGTCCTCCATCAGGTCGGGGTCGTCGACGGAGAGGGTCGGGGTCGTCCGCCAATCGACGATCGCCATCTTCACGTGGCGGTTCTCGTCGGTGATGATGGCAAAGCGGGTCATCTCGCTGGCCGTGCCCGCCGTCGTGTTGATCGCAACCAGGGGCATCATCGGCTTGGTCATCTGATTGATGCCCTCGAAGTCGCGGATGTCGCCGCCATGGGTCGCCAGGATCCCGATGCCTTTGGCCGCGTCATGGGGCGAGCCGCCGCCGAAAGAGATGATGAAGTCGCAGCCTTCCTGCTTGAGCAGCGCGGTGCCCTCGTCGACCTGCGCCGTGGTCGGGTTGGGCTCGACGCCGTCATAGACCGCGTAGCCGACGCCGATTTCGTCCAAGAGATCCGTCAGGACCTTGGTTGCCTTCAGCTCCTGATGCAAAGGCGCATCGGTGACGATGAGCGCCTTCTTGAACCCCAGGGCTTGGATCTCCCGGCCGGTATCGGCCAGTCCGCCGGACCCCATGATGTTCACCGCCGGCATAAAGAAATAATAGGCCATGCCATCCTCCGCTGTTTCGTGCCTGCGACCGGGATTCGCCCGAGTCTCCCTCCATATTGGCGGGGCATTTGCGAATGCAACGCGCTATCAGGGCTATGGGCGATTCAACCGCTGATTTGCGGCGGACCGGGCGTCGATTGGTCCGGGGTGCGGACCGATGAGCGGCCCGACAGACCCGCAGGGCGCCGATTTTTGCAGCCGTCCCTGTCCGATTCAGACATCAGAGGTTTTATCTTGATAGGCTATTGCAATCGCGTATCAGAAAGGCAGTCCCTAATGGATGCGGCAGAACGTTCAACGTTGATCGATGCATGGATTGAATATCTGCGTACGAGCATCAGCACCAAGCGGCAACTGCGTCTGCAAGCAGAGACAGATCATGGGTGGGCTATGGATCAGATGATCTGGCTACCCATCAAACAGCCGGAACTGGCTTGGGAACTCATTTTTGAGATTCTTGCCCGCAATCCAGACGACCACGTAGCAACCATGGTAGTCGCGGGGCCTCTTCAGAGCATTGTTGATGAACACAGCGAGATCTTTGCGGATCGTATCGAAGAGCAAGCCCGACGGAGCGCAGAGTTTCGCGAGATGCTGGGGGGATTGATCGCAATCCCGGATTTCCTTTTTCAGCGAATTGAGCATCTCCTGCCGAAGGGTCCGTAGCATCGCCGGACTTTGCCGACGGGTGCGAAAGGACGCACCCAACTCAGGCTTCCACCCAGTCATTTGCCGGCTAACTCCGGTCAATCGGAAGTAACATCAGCGATTCAGAGCCACCGGACGCTTGCGGTGACGGGGCCTAGGCGGCTTGGGCCGACCTTATGAGCGCGTTCTGTCGATAATCCACGCTCGGCGTCCGCCAGAACGGGAACAGCAAGAGCCCGGTTTCGCCGTCGGGAACCCATGTGCCGTCGCGAAGGTACTCGACGATCCAGCGATGAGGTTTGCCGCCTCTCGATACGATCTTCAGGCGACAGGCATCCGAGAGTCCGAATGCAAAGCATCTGAGGGCTTCGTCGACCGAGCGAAAGCGCTCATGCCAGCCCTCGAAAGCAACGGTGTAGCTGTCCCGGTCCAGATAGAAGCCGACAACAAAGCCATCTGGAGAGGACGGCAGGAATCGAATCGAACCCTCGCCCTCCTCGGTCCGAGCGTCGGGGTACTTCTCCAAGCGTTTCCTTATCTTCGCGATGGGGTCGTCCATGCCCGGACACCTGGCTGGTTCATCGGTGACCAGACCCTAGCCCTGTCGGTCTAGGATTCCGTAACCAGCCAACGCCGGCCGACGTCTCGTCTCGCCGCACGCGCCCAAGCGGCTACGCGGTGCTAAGCTGCCCCGGCGCACACCCGCAGCGATAAGGGGAGACCATGCTGGGACTCGATGCACTCGTCAGCGTAGCCAACGTTTTTTACCTGATGTCCTATTCGGTGCGGGACATTCTGTGGCTGCGGGTTCTCACCGTCGTCGGCGGCACGTTGCTCCTGCCCTACTACTATCTTCAGACCGAGCCGCTTTGGGCCCCGTTCGGTTGGAACCTGGTCTTTCTCGCGATCAACGTCTTCTGGATCACCAAGCTCATTCTGGATCGCCGGCCGGTGCCCTTCACCGACGAGGAACGGCGGCTCTACAAGCTTGCCTTTCCAAACATGAGCGAGCGCGATGCCTTCAAGCTCTTCCGCATGGGCGCCTGGTCATCCGAGCCGGCCGGGACGGTCCTGCTCAACCAGGGCCAGCCGGTGAACGCTCTCTCGCTCATCGTCGACGGGGAGGTCAGTGTCGAGTCGGACGGAACGCGCGTGGACACACTCGGCGAGGGACGCTTTCTCGGCGGCATCGCCCTTCTCCACCGGGATACGGACTTCACGACATCGGTCTCGGTCACGACCGCGAGTCCGAGCCGGGTCATCGTCTGGCAGTTTCACCAACTGGACGCCGCCTTCGCCAAAGACACCGACCTTGAGATCGCCATGCAGGCCAGCGTCGGACTGGAGATCTCGCGCTTCCTGCAAACCGCCAGAACGGAACTGCTGCAAGCCAGTGCTCCCTCGGCCAACTCTCCATGAGCTCGCGTGACACGCGCGCCTACCCCCTGGCTGGGGCGATGCGGCGGTAGCTGAGCGCCTCTGCGACGTGCGGCCGGCGCACGTCCGGCTCACCGGCCAGGTCGGCCAGGGTGCGAGCCACCCGCAGGACCCGGTGGTAGCCGCGGGCGGAGAGCCGCATGCGCTCGGCGGCTTCGGTGAGCAGGCGGCGGCCGTCCGCATCGGGGGCGGCGACCTCCTCCAACAAAGTGCCGTCGGCTTCGGCGTTGCTGGCGGTGGGCAGGCCGCTGTTGAGCGCGCGGTAGCGTGCGCGCTGTACCTCCCGGGCAGCCGCCACGCGTGCGGCGACCTGGGCCGAGGCCTCGCGCGGCGGCGGCAGGGAGAGGTCGGCGGCGCTGACCGCCTGCACCTCGACGTGGAGATCGATGCGGTCGAACAGCGGGCCTGAGATACGGCTTTGGTAGTCGCCGGCGCAGCGCGGCGCGCGGCTGCAGGCCAGGGCTTCGTCGCCGAGATAGCCGCAGCGGCAGGGGTTCATGGCGGCCACGAGCTGCACGCGTGCGGGATAGTGCACATGCGCGTTCGCCCGGGCGACGGCGGCGCGGCCGCTCTCCAAGGGCTGGCGCAGCGCCTCCAGCGTGCCGCGGTTGAACTCCGGCAGCTCGTCGAGAAAGAGCACGCCCTGGTGCGCCAGAGAGACTTCGCCGGGCCGGGCCTTGAGCCCGCCGCCGATCAGGGCCGGCTGGGAAGCCGAGTGATGCGGGTCGCGAAAGGGGCGTCGGCACAAGAGCCGCCCGCCCTCTAGCAAGCCGGCCACCGAGTGGATCATGGAGACCTCCAGCGCCTCGGCCGGGGTGAGCGGCGGCAAGAGACCGGGCAGACGCTGGGCCAGCATGGACTTGCCGGCGCCGGGCGGGCCGATGAGCAATAGGTTGTGGCCGCCGGCGGCGGCGACCTCGAGGGCGCGCTTGGCCGTCTCCTGCCCCTTGATGTCCAGGAGGTCGAGCCCTGCCTCGCCCGCCTCTGCCAACGCGGGTTCGGGGCGCGCGAGAAGCTGGCTGCCTTTGAAGTGGTTGATCACGGCGACCAAGCTGTCGGGGGCCAGCACCTCGACCCCCTCGGCCCAGGCCGCCTCCCCGCCCTGCGCGGCGGGGCAGAGGAAGCCGAGCCCCCGCTCCGCCGCGTGCATGGCGGCGGGCAGCACGCCGGCGACGGCGGTCAGGCGCCCGTCCAGCGCCAGCTCGCCCAGGGCGACGAAGCCCGCCGCCTCCTCGGGCGGCACCGCACCCAGCGCCGCCATGAGGCCGAGCGCGATGGGGAGATCGAAGTGGCTGCCCTCCTTCAGCAGGTCGGCCGGCGCCAGATTGACGGTGATGCGCTTGGGCGGCAGGGCGAGCCCCAGGGCGTGGAAGGCGGCGCGCACCCGCTCCTGGCTTTCGGCCACCGCCTTGTCGGGCAGGCCGACGACCCGGAAGCTCGGCATGCCGGGCGAGACCTGCACCTGCACGTCCACCTCGACCACCTCGATGCCCTGAAAGGCGACGGTTGCGGCGCGCGCGACCATGAAGAACCCTCAGCCCCAAACCAGAACAAAGCGCAAACAGCGCCATGGTCGCGTCTGCCGGGCGCGCTGGCAACCCTAAGTTCTAAATATTCTTGCCCGTTTCACCCTAACGCAATCTAGAAGGATGGCATGCAGTATCGGGCAATGCGGCCAGCCGGCGATCCCCGCGCGGCTGGGGCGGTCTGAGGCTAAGGACGCTGTGCGGGACGATGGACGACGCGTTCAGGATCATTGCGGTCATTGCTGTTTCTGTCGTTGGCACCGTCGGTGTGGCCCTCCTCCTTCGCCAGGTCCTGATCTGGTTTGGTATAGAGGTCAGCTTCACGGACGGCGACGGGGACGGAGACGGCGGCGACTGAGCCAATGACGGACAATGCCCTCGCGATCATCGCGATCGTCGTCGTCTTCGTTGCGGTCGGTCTGCTGTTCCGACTGGTCGTGATTTGGATCAGCGTCGAGTTCGGTCGTAAGGACAAGGACGACCGCGAAGACGGTGACGGCGGCGGAGACGGAGGAGGCGGTGGCGGCGGCGACTGAGGGCCCGCGCTCGGAAGCGATCTACCGGGCCGCCCGCTACGTAAGACGTTCCAAACAAGCGGATTTTCACGGGAACGGGACGCGCCGCCGCCTCATGTTTGCAAACTTCGGCCTGCTCGACTGGCTGCTCGCCGCCGCCCTCTACTTCGCCGTCTTTCTCATTCCCCTCGCCACGGCGGACCGCCACCGCCGCATGGCGCGCCAGCCCTATGCCCTGCGCAGCCTGGTCGCCGTGCTGGTGATCGGCGCCGCCGTCGGCCTGGCTTACGCGCTCTCCCTCGACGCCCTCCTGGTCGGCCTCGCCGTCGGCGGGGTGGTCGGCTTCGCCTGGCTTTTCTGGTCGATCTATCGCCTGCAGGACGTCGGCTGGCCCCGTCGGCTGATGGTGCTGCTGCTCATCCCCGTCGCCAGCGAGATCCTCTGGTTCCTGCTGCTGATCAAGAAGAGCCGGAGCGCCGCGGACGCCCTGCCGCTAACTGCCAGCGCCCGGCCCTAGGGGCGTTCAGACTCAGCGCACTGTGCTACAGAGGGCCTCTTCCGCCCCGCCGCCTGGAGGAGAGCCTTGCGAATTCGCCCGCGCGCCCTGCTGACCGCCTCGCTGCTCAGCGCAGCCTTCTCGGCAACGCCGGGCCTTGCGATCGCGCAGAGCGGCGGGGTCGCAACGGGCGCGGAGGACCGGCGCGGCACCTGGACCTTCATTGTCGAGAACGACGTCTTCGCCAACACCGACCGCGACTACACCAGCGGCCTGCGCGGCTCCTACGTCTCGCCACCCGATAGCCTGGACGATGGCCTGCATGGTGCCATCGCCCGGACCCTCTTCGGCGCCCGCGAGGGCGACCAGATCCGCTACGGCCTGGCGATCGGGCAGAGCATCTTCACCCCCGAAGACACCCGGGTCGAGAACCCGCCCTCCGACCAGCACCCCTACGCCGGCTGGCTCTACGGGGAGTACAGCGTCTTCGCCCAAGACCAAGGCAGCGCCTTCTTGGGCTCCACCGCCGGCCTGACCATCGGCGCCGTGCAGATCGGCATCGTCGGCCCCCACGCGTACGGCGAGGAGGTGCAGAACAACTTCCACGAACTGATCCGCAGCTACGAGGTGCGCGGCTGGGACAATCAGCTGAACGACGAGGTCGCCTTCGCCGTACTGCTGGAGCGGCAGGAGCGCTTTTGGCTGGACCAGGACCTGCTCGGCCAGCAGCTCGATATCATCCCCAACTACGGCGTCACCCTCGGCACCCTGCGCACCGACGCCAAGATCGGGGCAACCCTGCGCTTCGGCAACGACCTGCGCAGCGATTTCGGGCCGCCGCGCATCCGCCCGGCGGTGGGCGGCAGCGGCTTCTTCGAGGCCACGGGCGATTTCGCCTGGTATCTCTTCGCCGGCGCCGAAGGCCGCGCGGTGGCGCGCGACATCTTCCTCGACGGCAACACCTACCAGGACAGCGCCAGCGTGGATAAAAAGGTCTTCGTTGCGGAAGCCCAGGCCGGCCTGGTAACGACCTTCGACGACGTACGGATCGCCTACACCGCCGTGGTCCGCTCCCCGCAGTACGACAGCCAGAACGAATCGCAGATCTTCGGCTCGATCAGCCTCTCGGTGAAGTTCTGAAGGGCGCCCGCTATTCCGGCATGCGCCGGTCGAGCCGGCCGGAGAGGCGCGCCTCCACCGCATCCCAGATCAGCCCGGCGACGTTGGCTCCGTCGAAGCGGTCGATCTCCTGGATCCCCGTCGGCGAGGTCACGTTGATCTCGGTTAGGTAGCCGCCGATGATGTCGATGCCGACGAAGATCAGGCCGCGGTCGATCAAGGCCGGGCCGATGGCCTCGCAGATCTCACGGTCGCGGGGGGTGAGGTCGGACTTCTCGGGCTTGGCGCCGGCGTGCATGTTGGCCCGCGCCTCGCCCGGCGGCGGCACCCGGTTGATGGCGCCGACCGGCTGGCCGTCGACCAGGATGATGCGCTTGTCGCCGGCCCGCACCTCGGGCAGGTAGCGCTGCACCATGATGGGCTCGCGGGAGTCCTCGGTGAAGAGCTCGACCAGCGCGGCCAGGTTCTCATCGTCCTGCTTGATGTGAAAGACACCGGCGCCGCCGTTGCCGAACAGCGGCTTGACGATGATGTCCTTCTCCCGCGCGCGGAAGGCGTTCACCTCCTCCTTGCTGCGGGTGATCAGGGTCTCCGGCATCAGTTCCGGGAAGTGGGTGACGAAGAGCTTCTCCGGCGCGTTGCGCACGTGGGCGGGATCGTTGACCACCAGGGTGTCCGGGTGGACGTGCTCCAGGAGATGCGTGGCGGTGATGTAGGCCATGTCGAAGGGGGGGTCCTGGCGCATCATCACCACGTCCAGGGTGGCAAGATCGATGCTCTCGGCGGCGCCCATCTCGGCATGATTGCCGCGCACCCGCTGCACCCGGAAGGGCCGCGCCTTGGCGTAGACACGGCCGTGGCTGAAGCTGAGGTCGCCCGGCAGGTAGTGATAGAGGCCGTGGCCACGCGCCTGCGCCTCCAGCGCCAGGGCGAAGCTGCTGTCGGCGTCGATGTCGACGCTTTCCAAGGGGTCCATTTGAATGGCGACGGCGAGGCTCATGACGGCTCCGAAACGGACAGGCGGGAGAAGAGGGTTTTACCGCCGATTGCGGCGGGCGCGATAGGTAGCACCCAGGCCGCCGCTTGCAAAGTTTGGGAAGATGGATGTGGGTCGGGGCGGCACGTTCCCCGCTCACCTGTCACCCTTGGGCGAGGCCGACAGGGTCGCAGACCCACGGCCGAGTTCCGAGGGTCCACGGAGATGCTAGGCGCTGGCTGATGAGTGGAGCCTCGGGACGGTCCGTTCGTCCCTATCGGTCCTCCGTCCCGCCCAAGGATGACAGTCCGAGATCGGCCGCAATGGCCGGTGCACCACTGCCTGTCACCCCGGCCTTGAGCCGGGGCCCATTTCGCAGCCCGTGCGGATTTCTCACATGGTTCCCGGCTCGCGGGCTTCGCCCTTGGCCGGGATGACAGTTTGAGCAAGCTGCGACCGGTGTCGGCTGACTATCTCGCCCTCAATTCAGCTTGTTCTTCAACTGCCGCAGGTACTGCTCGGCGGCGGGGCGTTCGCGGTGGTTGCCCGGCGCGAGCTGCAGGAAGTTCTCCAGCGAGACGATGGCGGCGCGCAGGTTGCTGAGCTCGGCGTTGAGCATGCCGGCTTCGCGCCAGAGATCGGCCTGGGCCGGCGCGATCATGATCATGGTCTCGATCGTCTCCAGCGCCGCATCGCCGCGCTCGGCCTGCAGCAGCCGAATCTTGCGGTTGTTCTGCAGGCGCAGAAGGATCTGCCGGTTGCCGCAGGGCGCATAGTGCGTCGGCCGCAGCTCCACGTCGTTGCCGGAGACCAGCTTGAGGAGCCCGCGCAGCGCTTCCGGCTCCCGCCGCTCACCCTTGTTGAAGGGGTCGATGATGGCGCGCTCGCCGCCGCACTCCATGCGCAGCAGGAAGTGGCCGGGAAAGGCCAGGCCCTCGATCGGCCAGCCCTGGGCGCGGGCGCTGTGGATGTAGAGGATGCCGAGCGCCACCGGCAAGCCGCAGCGCCGGTCGATCACCCGCATCAAGTTGGCGTTGTCCAGGTCGTCGTAGCTCTCTTCGTCGCCCTGGTAGCCGTAGCGTCCGAAGATCACGCTGTTGATGGCTTCCAGCCGCCCTTCCAGGTTCTCGTGCGCGGCCAGGCGCGCGCCCTCTTCCGCGATGTCCCGTGTCAGAAGCGACAGATGATGGACGTAGCGATCGAGCGATGCCTTGGGTGTGTCGAGGGCGGCGATCAGAAGCGCGGTCTCCGCCAGATCGATCTCGGCGTCGGCCAGGCCGCCCACCCGACGCAAGGCTTCCTCGATGTTGTCGCGCCCGCTCGCACTCGACCATGCCACCGGCTTCACCCTTCCATCCCTCTAAGACTAGCGCGTCGGCCGCCAGGCGTCGGCGATGTGCTGTGGCCGGCCAAGCGCCCCCACGATCACAAGATCGAACCGAAGCGCGCAGTCGGCAAGGCCTCTGTTGCGCTGCAGGAACAGAAGGGCGGCGCGTTCGATGCGCTGCCGCTGCCGCGCCGTCACTGCTTCGAGCGCCAAACCGCGGGCATCGCGGCGCTTGACCTCGACGAAAACCAGGGTTGGGCCCTTGCGGGCGATGAGATCGATTTCGCCCAGCGGTGAGCGCCAGCGCCGCGCGAGAATGCGGTAGCCCTTGAGCCGCAAGAGCCAGGCGGCGGCCGACTCGGCCAAGATCCCTCGGCCGTAGGCCCGCCGTCTCTTGTCGCTGTCGCGCGTTGCCGCCTTAGCCATCTCGTTCCCGGCTGAGCGCCACGGCGCGGCTGTAGACCAGCCGCCGCGGCCGGCCGGTGGCGGCCGCCACTTCGTCGACGGCGTTGCGCAGGGACTGCGATTCCATCGCCACGACAAGCCTGCGGTCGACCTCTTCGTCCGGCACCGCAGCCGCCTGGGCCGCGCCGACGGCGATGACCACTTCGCCCTTGGGCGGCGCCTCGCGGGCTGCGTAGGTCTCGGCCAGTTCCGACAGCGGGCCGCGGCGCGCTTCCTCGTGCAGCTTGGTCAGCTCGCGCAGCACCGCCGCCTCGCGGCTGGGTCCCAGCGTTTCGGCCATGTCGGCGAGGCACTCGGCGAGGCGTTGCGGCGCCTCGAAGAAAAGCAGCGTGGCCGAAATGCCGGCCAGGTCCTGCAGGGCGCGCCGCCGGGCGCCAGAGCGTGGCGGCAAGAAGCCGGCGAAGAAAAAGCGGTCGCTCGGCAGGCCGGAGAGCAGCAGGCCGGCGAGCACCGCCGAGGGGCCTGGAATGGGAATGACCGGCAGGTCCTCTTCGACCACGGCGCGGACCAGCTTGTAGCCGGGGTCGGAGATCAGCGGCGTGCCGGCGTCGGAGACCAGGGCCACGGCTTCGCCACCTTTCAAGCGTTCGATCAGCTTGGGCCGCACCTTCGCGGCGTTGTGCTCGTGGTAGGCGGTCAGCCGCTGGCTGATACCGTGGGCGGAGAGCAGGCGGCGGGTCACCCGGCTGTCCTCGCAAGCGACGACGTCGGCATCACGCAGCACCGAAAGGGCGCGCAGTGTAATGTCCGCAAGGTTGCCGATGGGGACCGAAACAAGGTAAAGCCCCGGGTCTAGTTTGACCCCAGGCGACGGGCCGGCGGCTCGACCCTCAGACCCGGAGAAGGACTTTGACCGCATCCGTCTCGCTTCCTCCGATCATGCCTTCGCCTCCCGCCGTGCGCCGCGCGTTGGGCGTGGTCGTGGCGGCCGCCGCGCTGCTGCTCGCCGCCTGCGCGCCGCAACAGCAACAGCCGGCGCCCGAACCTGAGCTAAGCGAACCAGCAGCGCAACCCGACACACTGCCGCTCCCGGCCACCGTCTACGCCCCCGGGGAAGCCAAGGTGGCGCTGCTCGTGCCGCTGTCCGGCCCGGCGGCCCCCGTCGGCCAAGCCATCCTCAATGCCGCCGAGATGGCGTTGTTCGAGCTCGCCGGTCCCGGCTTCGAGCTGGTGGTCAAGGACACCGGCGGCACGCCCGACGGCGCCGCCGCGGCCGCACAAGAGGCCGTGCTGGAAGGCGTGCAGCTCATCCTCGGGCCGCTGTTCTCCACCTCGGCACGGGCTGCCGCGCCGGTCGCGGTCGGCGGCGTGGTGCCGCTGCTCAGCTTCTCCAACGACGTGACCCTGGCGCAGGACGGCGTCTTCGTGCTCGGCATCACGCCGGAATCGCAGATCGATCAGGTGGTGGGCTATGCGGTCTCCCAAGGCCACACGCGCTTCGCCCTCCTGGCGCCGGAGAACGGCTATGGGCAGGCCTCGCTGATGGCGCTGCGCCGGGCGATCACCCGCCACGGCGGCTTCATGGCCTCGACGATCTTCTATCCGCCGGGAACCACCGACGTCTCCGCGCAGGTCCAGGTTCTGGCCGACTACAACGCCCGGCGCGCCGCCCTGCTGGCCGAGCGGCGCCGGCTTTCCGGCCGCAACGATCAGCAGTCGCAGGCCGAGCTGCAGCGCCTGATGGAGCAGGAGACCCTGGGCGATGTCGACTTCGACAGCGTGCTGATCCCGGCCGGCGGGCGGGAGCTCCTGTTGGTGGCGCCCTTGCTGCCCTTCTATGACGTCGACCCGGATGACGTGCAGTTCCTCGGCACCATGCTGTGGGACGACGTCTCGCTCGGAACCGAGCCTTCCCTGGCCGGTGCCTGGTTCGCCACGCCCGACCGGCGGAGCTGGGAGGCCTTCTCCCGCCGCTACCAAACCCTGTTCGGCGAGACGCCGCCGCGGGTCGCCTCCCTGGGCTATGACGGCACGGCGCTGGCCGCCGTCTTGACCCGCCAAGCCGAGGCCGTGGGCGAAGCGGTGATCTTCGATACGGCCCGCCTGACCCAGGCGGACGGCTTCGCCGGGGTCGACGGCATCTTCCGCTTTCGCCCTGACGGCTCGACCGAGCGCAGCCTCTCCGTCCAGGAGCTGCAGCGCGGCGAGATCATCGAGCGCGCCACCGCCGGCTCCAGCTTCGCGGGTGCGATTAACTAGGGCGCGCCGGCGCCGTGTAAGCTCGGTGTCTTCTTGCGGAGGCGCGCCTGGGCTGTTCCGTCCCACTCCCCCACCCGGCCACCCCACTGTCCACAATTCCGTGGGTGGCCGGGTGGGGGAGTGGGACGGAACAGTGCAGCGCCGAAGGCGCCCAACAAAGACTCCCCACAAAGCGCCGGGACAAGTGCCCCCCAGCACTGCTAGTCTGACACTCCAACCAAGAACGACCCGCTTCAAGGACAGCGCCCTGATGTTCGTGTCCAGCAAACCCTTGGTCGGCCTGCCGGCCTGCCGCCGTGAGTTCGACGACCTGCCGTTCCATACCATCGGCGACAAGTACGTGCGCGCCGTCGCTGTGGCGAGCAAGGCCATGCCGGTGATGATCCCCGCCCTAGAGGATCTGACTGAGACAGAGGCGCTGCTCTCCCGCCTCGACGGGCTGGTGATGACCGGCAGCCCCTCCAATGTGCATCCGGAGCGCTACGGCGACGAGGAGAGCGAGGAGGCCGCGCCCTTCGATCAGGAGCGGGATGCCACCACCTTTCCGCTGATCGAGACGGCGATCGCCATGGGCGTGCCGCTGTTCTGCATCTGCCGCGGCCACCAGGAGCTCAACGTGGCGCTCGGCGGCTCGCTCTTTCCCCGGGTGCACGAGCTGCTCGGCCGGATGGACCACCGCTCCCCCAAGGATCCGGACATGGACGTGAACTACGCGCCGCGCCATGCCGTGGCGCTGAAGTCCGGCGGACTGCTGCACCGGCTGTGGGGCAAGACCGAGGCCGAGGTCAACTCGCTGCACTGGCAAGCGGTGCGCGGGCTGGGCCGCGGCCTGGAGGTCGAGGCGACGGCGCCCGACGGCACTATCGAAGCGCTGAGCATGCCCGGCGCCCGCGGCTTCGTGCTCAGCGTCCAGTGGCATCCCGAGTACAAGGTCTGGGACTGCGCGCTCTCCCTGACCCTGTTCGAGGCCTTCGGCCAGGCCGTGCATCGCCGCGCCGAAGAGCGCTATACCAGTCCGGTCGCGCTCGTTTCCTAGCGCACCCCTGCCCCACCGCTTTCCCCACTGTCGCTATTCGAGAGACCGATGAGCCTGCGCATCGCCACCTGGAACGTGAACTCCTTGCGCCAGCGCCTGGACCACCTGGACCGCCTGATCGAGACCAAGGCGCCGGACCTGCTGCTGCTGCAGGAGACCAAGCTGGAGGACTCGATCTTCCCCGGCGACTTCTTCGACGAGCGCGGCTATCGCCACCGGGTCATCGCCGGGCAGAAATCCTACAACGGCGTGGCCCTGCTATCGCGCCTGCCCTTCGAGGACGAGAGCACGCGAGTCTGGTGTGACAAGGACGACAAGCGCCACTGCAGCGCCCGGCTGGCCGAGGGGTTGGAGGTGCATAACTTCTATGTGCCCTCGGGCGGCGACAAGCCGGACCCGGCGGTCAACGACAAGTTCGCCCACAAGCTCCAGTTCCTCGACGAGATGGCGGCCTGGGCGAGCGAGGCGCGGGACCGGCCCATCCTGATCGCCGGCGACTTCAACGTCGCGCCGCTGGAGAACGACGTCTGGAACCACAAGCGCCTGGTCCGCAACGTCGGCCATTCGCCGGTGGAGTCCGGGAAGATGGCGACCCTGCTGGAGGCCGGCGGCTTCACCGATGTCGGCCGCCATTTCGTGCCCATGCCGGAGCCGCTCTACACCTGGTGGGGCTACCGCTTCGCCCAGTCCTACGCCAAGGACTACGGCTGGCGCCTGGACCACGTCTGGGTCACCGAGCCGCTCGGCCCGCGGGTGAAAGCGCACGAGGTCTTCCGCGAGACCCGCACCTGGGAGAAGCCCTCCGACCACGTCCCGGTGATCGTGGATATCGAGTAGGGGGAGTTTTTCTTGGCGCCTATCGGCGCTGCACTGTTCCGTCCCACTCCCCCACCCGGCCACCCACGGAATTGTGGACAGTGGGGTGGCCGGGTGGGGGAGCGGGACGGAACAGTGCAGCACCGAAGGTGCCAAACAAGACTCTCGCCCCGCGCTCTACGGCTTCCGCAGGTAGATGTAACGCCCCGGGGCGACGCCTTCGGGCAGCGGCACCGTCTCGGCGCCAGGGAAGCTGATCTGCTGATCGCAGACCAGGTAACCGCTGGGCACGAGAAAGTCGCCGATCACCGCGCTGATTGCCGCGGCGATCATCCGGTTGGTCTCGACGTCGCCGGTGCCGACGTCGGCGTGGACCAGGGCGACCTGGCCGCGGAAGCGGTCGAGCGCCGCGGGCAGCGTCTCCCGCACGTCGCCGAGGATGAGCTTGTCGTCGGGTGGGATGCAGTCCGGATGCGCCGCCACTCGGCGCTCGAAGACGTAGATCTCGCGCTCGGGCAGGCGCTCGCGCAGATGGTCGTAGGTGCGCCCGTTGCCGAGGCCGAGCTCCAGCACTACACCAGGCAGGCCGGCGATGCGCCCGGCCGCGTCGTCGAGGCAGCTCCGCTGAGCCTGCAGGCGCCGGATGACGCTATCGAGACGGCTCATGCCTTGGCCAGGCGCAGCTTCTCGTTGGTGGCTTCAAGCCGCTGTGCCAGCACCCGCATGATCTCAACGGAGATCTCCGGGAACTCCTGCACCAGGTTGAAGAAGAGCTCCTTGGTGATGCGCAGGGTGATCAGCTCGCTGGTCGCCGCCACGGTCGCCGTGCGCGGCACGTCGATCAGGATGGCGACCTCGCCGATGATGGCATTGCGCCCCACCTCGGCCACCTTGATGTCCTTGCCGTTGCCGTTGATCAGAATGTCAGCGGTGCCGTCGACGATGATGAAGGCGGCATCGCCCGCATCGCCTTGGCGGCACACCGTCTCGCCGCTGTGAAAGACGACCCGCTCGCTGGTGAAGGCCAGCAGCTTGAGCTTCGGCTTGTCGATCTTCGAGAAGAGCGGGATCCGCTTCAGGACCTCGACTTCCTCGTCCAGTGTCATGGCACCAGGTTCCTCCCTCTCAAACCCCCGGAACCAGAGCAGTATGTCCTAACCCTACGCTCTAGTCCGCCGTCAGAAGCTCTTTCAAGGCTCCTTGTTGTTCCTCCAACTCCGCATAGACGCCGTCGTCGACCAAGCGTCCGTCCTCTAGCACCAGGACGCGCGGGAAGCCGGCCGCCATGCTCGGGCGCTCGACGATCCAAATGAGGCCTTCATTGCGCGCCTCTTCCCTCACGTTCTGCAACAACTCGGACCGCGTCGCGCCGTCCATGACCGCAGTGGCCTCACTTACAATAAGCAAATCCGGCCGCTTGAGAAGAGCGCGCGCCAAAGCCAGCTTCTGCCGCCGGGTGGCGCTCAGCCGCTTGCCGCCGATGCCGACCTGATACTCCAGGCCGATCTCGCGCACAGCATCGCTCAAGTCGAGCTCCTCGAGGATCTCGGTGACGTAGCCGTTGATCGTCTCTTCCGCCTGGGCACGGCCATAGATCAGACGCCCGAAGAGGATGTTATCGATGATCGAGGCGGCGGCGTTGTAGCGCTCGCTGTCATAGAACGCGACCGAGTCCGGGGCCTCCTGCATGATGCGCTCGCGCAGGCGCTTGCGCACCGTGAGCACCTCCTGCTCGAAGGTGTCGTCGATCAGGCTCAAGCGATGGCGGGCCTCGACGTAGGAGATCGGCAGGCGCAGGAGACGGTTGCGCTCGGCCTCCGGCAAGGCGGCCGCGCCGACGTTCTCGGCCCGGGCGATGATCAGCCGGAACTCCGGCAGGTCGTCCGCATCGATGAAACTGAACTGATCGAAGAAGGGGTGCCCGGCCGGCAGGTCGGCGAAGATCTCGACCATGGTCTGGGCGATCGACAGACCCTTCTCGACCAGGTGCTTGTCCAGGCCGCTGGCCTTCAGCTCCTCCCGCACGACCGGGTGGTCGACCATGACGTCGGCGGCGAAGGCGGGGTCGCGCGCCGTGCCGAACAGCAGATTCTCGCCCAAGGTGGCGTTGCGGTTGTAGTCGGCGATGTCGAACAGCTCGACGAGGTCGCCGTGGCCCTGCACCGCCAGCCGCTCCGCCATGCGGTGACGCGCGGCCAGAATGCCGTCCGCCACCTCGGGCCGCCGCTCCACGTCCAGCGCGCCGTCGAGGCCGAAGCGGTAGATGTCGTCGCTGAGCGCCACGCAGTCGAGGACCGAGAGCACCCGCTTGGTCAGCTCGAACGCGTTGGTGACGCCCGCCGCCTCGTAGTCGATCCAGTCGTCGTTGATGTCGAAGGAGGAGTTGGCCGCGCGCTGGCTCTCCGCCAGGCGGTGCGCCGCCGCATCGGCGGCCTCCTTGTCGTAGTCGGCCGCGTGGATCGGCCGGTGGGTCAAGCTGTAGAGCAGGTTTTCCTTGATCGAGCGGGAGAAGAAGTAGGCGTCGGGCGCGACATAGCCGATGCGGCGGCCGAGCACCGCCTGGGTCAGGTCCTCGATGCGGTGTTCACCGATCTCGACGGAGCCGGAGCTGCGCTGCACCAGCCCGGCGATCACCTCGCCGAGGCTGTCCTTGCCACTGCTGGCCCCGCCGACCACGGCGATGTGCTCCTTGATCGGGGTCTCGAAGCTGACGCCGTCGAGCAACTTGTTGGCGCCGTCGTCGAGCAGCGTGACGCTGGAGAGCTTGATCTCGCCTTCCAGCGGCAAAACCGGGGCGTCCGGGTCCTGATAGGACGGCTCGACGATCTCCGTTGGCTGGAACTGCTCGATCACCTGATCGTACTTGATCTGCACGTCGGCGCGGCGCTGGTCCCAGTCGATCAGCTCCTTCACCGGCCCCGGCAGGTCCCTGTAGGCGGCGATCACCGCCACCAGGGCGCCGATGTCGAGCCGGCCGGAGAGCGCTAGGAGACCGCCGCCGGCATAGAAGATGAAGGGCGTGAGCTGGGACAGGAAGGTATTGAGGAACTTCACGAAGAACTTGCGCTGGTAGATCTCGAAGCGGATGTCGAAGATGCGTCCCAGCCGCGAGGTCAGCTCGGCACGCTCGTAGTTCGAGGTGTCATTGGCATGAATCTCGCCGGCCCCCTCGATGACCTCGCCGATGCGGCCGGCGAGCAGGCGCGCAGTGAGCTGGCGCTGCCGGCCCAGCTCCAGAATCGGCACGCGCAGGCGCGGGATCAGGATGGCCTGGACCAGCACGATGATGCCGGCGATCAGCCCGAGCCAGAACGACTGCACCATGATGAAGACCATGGCGGTGATGGCCTGGCCGCCGAGGAAGGCGGGCGTGATGAAGGCGTCGCCGATGAAGCCGCCCAGCGGCTCCACCTCGTCCTTGATCATGGTGGCGACTTCCGCCGGCTTCATGCGCCGGATTTGCGGCAGGCGGAAGCGCAGCAGGCGGTCGGACAGCTCGTAGCGCAGGCGCCGCAGCATACGCTCGCCCATGCGGCCCTTGCCGGTGTTGATGACGAACCTGAAGCCGCCGTTGACGCAGACCAGGAAGAGGAACATGAAGCTGAGGATCAGCAGGGTCGCCTGCTGATCGGCCGAGAAGCCTTCAAACAGCACGATGCTCTCACCGGTCAGCGTTTCGCTGAGCGGCACCCGGATGACGCCGATGGGATTGGCGCTTTCCGCCGTCGCGAACCCGTCGCCCTGAATGCCCTGGTTGACGATCTGCTTGGGCAGATCGAGCGACATGAAATAGAACGGCAGGGAAAGGGCGACCCAGCCCAGAAGCACCAACTGCTCGCGGCGGCTAAACCGCCAGACGTATTTGAAGATATTGCGTTCCATGCCAAACCGAAGTGGACGCAAGGCTTAGTCGCCGAACCGGAGCACTCTAACGGCCGCAGGCGCCCGGCCAAGAAGAATCAGCCTGACGCGGCACCCACTATCGGTTAAAGACAACTGTTTGGCACGGCTGACTGGACTCTAAGCTCAACTGGGTCGGAGACTATGAGCAAGATCACAACAGCGCCCGGGCGCCCCAAACGCGTCCTGATCTATAGCCATGACACCTTCGGCCTGGGGCATCTCCGGCGCTGCCGCGAGATCGCCCACGCGCTGGTCGAGTCGGACGAGAACATCTCGGTGCTCATCCTCTCCGGCTCTCCCATCATCGGCAGCTTCGGCTTCAAGAACCGGGTCGATTTCGTGCGCATTCCCGGTGTCATCAAGCTGCGCGGCGGGAATTACGTCTCGCTCAAGCTGCCGCTGGACATCGAGCATACGCTGGCGATGCGCGCCTCCATCATCCAGCACACCGCCGACATCTTCGACCCGGACCTCTTCATCGTCGACAAGGAGCCGCTCGGCCTGCGCGGCGAGGTCAAGCAGACCTTGGCGCTGCTGCGCGGAAAGGGTGTGCCCTGCGTGCTCGGCCTGCGCGACGTGATGGACGACCCGGAGCTGCTGGCCCCCGAATGGGAGCGCAAGAAGGTCGCCCCGGCGCTCACCAATTTCTACGACGACATCTGGGTTTACGGCCTGCCGCAGATCTGCCGCCCGCTGGAGGGTCTCGACCTGCCGCCCTCGGTCGAGCACCGCATCACCTATACCGGCTACCTCAGGCGCAGCCCGCCGATGGCCGCCCTGACGCCGAAGCTGGAGAAGGTCAAGGAGCCCTACATCCTGGTCACCGTCGGCGGCGGCGGCGACGGTGAGGACATCATCGACTGGGTGCTGCGCGCCTACGAGAGCGATGCCTCGCTGCCCTATCCGGCGGTCATGGTGCTCGGCCCCTTCATGGGCTCGAAGCTGCAGGACGACTTTCTGGCGCGGGCCGACCGACTGCCGAATGTCGAGGCCATCACCTTCGACGCCCAGGTCGACGGCCTCTTGGAACGCGCCGCTGGCGTCGTCTGCATGGGTGGTTACAACACCTTCTGCGAGGTGCTCTCCTTCGATAAGCGGGCCCTCATCGTTCCGCGCACCCAGCCGCGCCTGGAGCAGTTCATCCGCGCCGAGCGGGCGCAGGAGCTCGGCCTGGTGCGCATGCTGCTCGACGACGGCGTGCGCGACCCCGCCACCATGTCGACGGCCATTCGCACCCTGTCGCAACAGCCCCTGCCCTCGCAGACCGTGGTGCCGGGTTTGCTCGACGGCAGCGACAACGTGATCAAGCTGGCCCGCCAGTGGCTCGACCGGGTCCGCAAACCGCTCGGCTTGCAAGCCAGCCGCTGAAGCTCCCATCTTAGGGCATGTCTATTGCCGGCCCCAGAGCACTTTCCGACCATACGGAGCCATTCTGCTTCTCGCCTGGCTTGGCGAACCGCTGGTTTGGCGCGCGCAGGGCGATGCCTCGTCGCATCGGTCAAGCGCGCCACGCCAGCGGGCGCCCGCCAGGCGGAAGCCCAGAGGGACGGGCGCCTTTGCGCCAATCCCTTCGCCTGGCCGCTCGACCGTATCGCGGGATATGCTCTTCGCGCCCAAGCTTGATCTTGTCGCAAAGGCGCTCCGTCAGAATGGCTCCGTATGGTCGGAAAGTGCTCTAGTACGATCGCGGTCATCCTCAAAGGCTATCCGCGCCTGTCAGAAACCTTCATCGCCCAGGAACTGAGGGCGCTGGAGCAGGCTGGCCTGACCCTGGCCCTCTATTCCCTGCGGCACCCCACGGACAATCGCAGCCATCCGGTCCATGCCGAGATCGAAGCCCCGGTCGTCTATCTGCCGGAGTACCTGCACAAGGAGCCTCGGCGTGTTTTCGGCGCCCTGTGGCGGGCGCGCCGCCGCAGCGGCTTCTGGCGCGCCCTGCGTGCGCTGCTGCGTGATCTGAAACGCGACCCGACCCGCAACCGCCTGCGCCGCTTCGGACAGGCCTGCGTGCTGGCGGAGGCCATGCCGGAGCATACCGGCTGGCTCTACGCCCACTTCCTGCACACACCCGCCTCGGTCACCCGCTATGCGGCACTGATCCGCGCGCTGCCCTGGTCATGCTCGGCCCACGCCAAGGACATCTGGACCACGCCCGACTGGGACAAGGCCGAGAAGATCGAGGAGATGGCCTGGCTGACCACCTGCACGCGCTATGGCTGGGAACATCTGCGCGCGCTGACCGACCATCCTGAGAAGGTGATGCTGACCTACCACGGCCTCGACCTGGAGCGATTTCCCCTGCCGCCGCAGCGAGACTTCGACCCTGAAGCCAGTGGCCGGCCGCTGCGCCTGCTCTCCGTCGGCCGCGCGGTCGAGAAGAAGGGTTACGACGACCTGCTCGAGGCGCTGGCCCTGTTGGGCGAGGGACCCGCCTGGCACTTCGTTCACATCGGCGGCGGCGAGCGCCTGGATCAGCTCAAGGCCCAGGCGGAGCGCCTCGGCTTGAGCGAGCGGATCACCTGGCTCGGCCCGCAGGACCAGACGCGGGTGATCGAGGAGTACCGCAAGGCCGACCTCTTCGTGCTCGCGAGCCGCATTGCCAAGGACGGCGACCGCGACGGTCTGCCCAACGTGCTTATGGAGGCGCAAAGCCAGGCCCTGCCTTGCATCGCGACCAATGTCTCTGCCATTCCGGAGCTGATCGAGGACGGGGTCACGGGCCTGCTGACTGAGCCCGGAAACAGCGTCGCCCTGGCGCAGGCCATCAGCCACCTGCTCGCCGCACCGGCGGAGCGACAGCGGCTCGGCCGCGCCGGCTACGAGCGGCTGCTCGCCCACTTCTCGCAGGAGGCCTGCATCGCGCCCTTGAAGGCGCGTTTCGGCCTGCCGCCCCGCCCCGCGACCTCGGCGGTCGCGTAACAGCGTGATGCTTGAGCGCCTGAGCGCCGCAAGGCTAGGCGCGACCTGTTGAAACGAACTGTCTACATCGACTGGTCACAGCACTCTTGACTGGACTCCCAAGACGATCCCAAAGCTCTAGAGGTCTGCTCCGGACACCTGCTGCGCAATCAGCGGGGCGCATGTGGCGTGCGCCGGAGCGGTGGGCTCGTTCCCACCTCTTAGCCTATAGGAGGATTCTATGGCTAAGCAGGACTGCGGCGGGTGCAAAACACCCGCCAAAGGCGCCAAGACCGTGAAGGTCGAGGAGCACAAGAGGCGTAAGCCTCGCAAGTGCTAAGGCTTCTCTGAGGCCTTAGCGGGAGTGCGGGAGTGTTTCTTTGCGGAGGTGCTCCCGCGCTTTCCCTTCTCTGAATTTGGCTTCGGTGGCTTGTCAAGCATCCGCCGCATGATTTCATCCTGGCGCTTCTAACTTCCGTCTTTGATTTTCTGAGCCATGGTCACCATTACACCACCCTCGTGGGAGCACCCAAAATGGAGGTTCCCAAGACACTATCGACCACTTCGTCGCGAGAGCTTTGACCACTTCAAGCGAACCAAGAAGGGCGACAAATCCAAAGAGGCGCTGTACGAGTCCATCGGCAGGGCCGTAACCCAATGGTCGATGATCGATACCGCTGTATGTCGCCTTTACTCGGCGCTGATACTTCCTGGCCAGCGACGCGACATGCCGCAACTTCAAGCGGTAGAAAACTCTCTTGGCCCGATTATCAGCACGCAGACCAAGCTTAAGGTCATCAAAGAGGCCATGCACTCAAGGCAATTGCCCAGAACTCTAGACAAGCGCCTGAACGAGCACCTGAAGATTCTCGACGCAGCAGCCATTCGGCGCAACGAGATTGCACACGGAATTGTAAGCCACATTAAGGGCTACGGCTTCATCCTTTCTCCGCATATTCGAAACACAGGAAAAATCAACAAGAACCCAGACTACACCAACAGGCACGGGTTACACCCAGTTCTCGACCCTCTGTGGAAGTTCAG
Organism: Rhodospirillales bacterium; assembly: GCA_965247175.1. Taxonomy (GTDB): domain Bacteria; phylum Pseudomonadota; class Alphaproteobacteria; order Kiloniellales; family DSM-21159; genus JANQMX01. The sequence continues at coordinate 3,505,303 of OZ252006.1, read as the reverse complement.
ATTTCGATCGCGGGACATCAATCGCTACTCAGATCGGTTCACCTATCTGTTTTGTGAAACGTGGAACCTTGCGGTTGATGTGAGCGATGAACTTGATGCATTGCACAAAGAGCGCTTGGAGCGATCGGCTCGGTCCACTAGACGCGCCCGACGGCAGGAGATCGAGGACGATGGCGCATGAGACGAAATCAAAGGCGCCTTCCCGAGGCCGGGTTGACCGGGCCAAGGTCGAGTGCGCGACCGAGGCTGAGGTCGAGCGCCATGCAACTCAAGAAAATGAAGCGGACTGGTTCGATCCCGACGCCGTGCCTGACCGTGTCGTGCGGCCCTTCCAGCCTCGGCGCAGATCGCCGGCAGCCTAAGCACTGATTGCAGCTTAACGAGAGCTTCCAAGGCATTCGCGATGGACCTCATCGCCTTCTATGCGCCGATGAAGCCGCCGGACCACCCGGTGCCCTCCGGCGAGCGTGAGACGGCGCGGCTCTTCGTCCAGGCGCTGGAAACCGCCGGCTATGACGTCGAGCTGGCCTGCCGCCTGCGCAGCCGGGAGCCGGACGGCGACCCAGAGCGCCAAGCGCGCCTGGAACGGGCCGGCGGCTGGATTGCCGAGCGGCTGGTCCGAACCTATCGCCGGCGGCCGGCGGAAGAGCGGCCCGTCGCCTGGTTCACCTATCACCTCTACTACAAGGCCATGGACTGGATCGGGCCAGCGGTGGCGCGGGAACTCGGCATCCCCTACCTCGCCGCCGAGGTCTCGGTTGCCCCTAAGCGCGCAGGCGGGCCCTGGGACCGCAGCCACCAAGCGCTGATCGAGACCACTGCCGCGTCTGACGTCATCTTTCCCCTGACCGAAGTGAACCGCGAGTGCCTGCCGCTCGGAACCCGGATCAGCGATCTCGCGCCCTTCCTTGACCCCGCTCCTTTTCAGGCCGCCCGTAAGCAGCGGGAAGCTGAACGGCATGCCTTGGCGGAGCGACTCGCCCTCGACCCCGAACGGCCTTGGATTGCCGTTGCTGCCATGATGCGCCCGGGCGTCAAAACACAGTCCTTCGCCCTTCTGGCCGAGGCGCTGGGCCGACGCGACCTGCCGCCCTTCCATGTCCTGATCGCCGGCGACGGCCCGGCCGAGGAAACCGTGCGGGCCGGCTTTGTGAGCCTGCCTGAAGGGACGCACCGCTTTCTCGGGCGGCTCGATCGGGCCCAGCTCGCCGCTCTCTTTGCAGCCAGCGATCTCTATGCCTGGCCAGCCGTCGGCGAGGCCTTCGGCGTGGCACTTCTGGAGGCGCAGGCCGCCGGCCTGCCGGTGGTGGCCGGGCGCGATGGCGGCGTCGCGGACGTGGTCGGCGATGGAGAAAGCGGGCTGCTGGTTCCGCCTGGCGACGCGGCGGTCTTCGCCAACGCGCTGGCGCGCCTGCTCCGCGACGACGCACTGCGCGCGCGCCTGTCGGCCGGAGCGACCGCGCGTATCGCGCAGCACCACAGCCTCGATGCAGCCGCCCAAACGCTCCGACAGGCGATCGAGGCGGTGCGGTGACTCGGTGACAGCCGATTGCGCGGCGACGTTCACAGCCTTCCTCAGACTGTCATCCCGGCCAAGGGCGCAGCCCGCGAGCCGGGATCCATGTTTCGGCTGGGCACGAACTGCAGAACGATGAGCGTGGTTCCTGCAACGCCCGCGCCCAATGACTTCATGCCGCGCAGGCTGCGGAATGGACCCCGGCTCAAGGCCGGGGTGACAGTTGGTGGTACGGCGCTGGTGCCGCACAGCGCCGAAGGCGCCCAGTAAACCCTCCGGCGCTTGCCCTTCCCGCGAGGACAGACCACCATAATGTCGGGGCGTGAGGCGGCCCCCCGAGCTGACACCACGACCCGGGGCTCCATGAGCGAGACGACGAGCGACACGACCTTCTATCGCCACGTGCCACGCAGCCTGATCGGCGACTACCTGCGCGCCCTCTTCGGCCTTGGCATCGCGCTGACCGTCTTCTTTTCGCTCGACGACAAGCTCTCCATTGTCGGCGTGCTCTTCTTCATTTTGTCGCTGCTGTTCCTCGCCTTCGGCCTCCGCACCCTGCGGCAGCAGCTGCTGCAGGTGGCGATCAATGACGAGGGGATCTTCACCAAGGTCTTCGGCACCACCGAGCTGCCTTGGTCCAAGCTGGACCATGTGCGCCTGCGCTTTTTCGGCACACGGCGCGAGCACAAGAGCGGCAGCGGCGGCCACATGCAGCTGACCCTCAAAGGGGACGGTCAGAAGCTGTCTTTCGATTCGTCGATCGAGGGCTTCCCTGACATTCTGTGGCATGCGGCCCGGGCGGCCCGGCACAACGGTCTGGGCATCGATCCCTCGACCGCCGGCAACATGCTCAGCCTCGGTATCGAGCCGGACAAGGAGACCCGGCGGCCAGTGTAGTTTGGTGATGTAACATGGCCGTGTAACACTTGGTGGGCGATTTGCATCTTCACATAAGACAGTTATAGAGGACGAAGAACGGTGAACAGGCCGACGATCTCGGGGGCGAGAAGACGGGAGGCAGGGTGGTTGGCCTACTTACGATCGAGGATCTGAGGGTTAGTTTCGATCTGCCGCAGGGCCGCTTGGATGCGGTGCGCGGCGTGTCCTTCAGCGTCCCAGATGGCGGCACGGTTGCGCTGGTCGGTGAGTCAGGCTCCGGCAAATCGGTTATCACCCAGGCCATTCTCGGTATCTTGCCGCGCCCCGCCTCCATCACCGGCGGACGCATCCTGTTCAGCGACCCGAAGAACGGTGTCGAGACCCTCGACATTGCCCAGCTCGACCGGGACGGCCCGGCCATGCGCGCCATCCGCGGCGCCCGCATCTCGATCATCTTCCAGGAACCCATGACGGCGCTCTCGCCGGTGCATACCGTCGGAAATCAGATCGGCGAGGCGCTGGAGCTGCACCGCGGGATGAGCGGCCCGGAGGGCCGTGAGATCGTCGCCGATATGCTGCGCATGGTCGGCTTCCCCGACCCCGAGCGCGCCATCAAGACCTATCCCTTCGAGCTGTCCGGCGGCCTGCGTCAACGTGCGGTCATCGCCATGGCGCTGATCTGCCGCCCCAGCCTGATGATCGCCGACGAGCCGACCACGGCCCTCGACGTCACCATCCAGGCACAGATCCTGAAGCTGATCCGGGATCTGCAGCAGGAGCTGGGGATGGCCATGCTGCTGATCACACACGACCTCGGCGTGGTCGCCAACGTGGCCGAAGAGGTGGTGGTGCTCTACCGCGGCGAGGTGATGGAAAGCGGCGATGTCGAGGACATCTTCCGCGACCCGCGTCACCCCTACCTCAGGGCGCTGCTCAAGGCGGTGCCGCGCTTCGACATGGGCCGCGACGAGCGGCTGGTGCCGCTGCGCGAGATCCAGCACGAGGGGCCCTCGCAGCTGCTCGCGGCGAAAGAGCCCTGGCCTGAGGATGCCGACCCCGATCTACCCATTCTGAAGGTCGAGAGCGTCAGCAAGGCCTTTTCGATCCGCAAAAGCGGCTGGTTCAGCAGTTCGACGGAAAAGCAGGTGCTGGCGGTGGACGATGTCAGCTTCGCCATCGCCCGCGGCGAGTGCCTCGGACTGGTGGGCGAAAGCGGCTGCGGCAAGACCACCCTGTCGAAGATCATTCTGCGGGCCCTGACGCCGGACAGCGGCCGGGTCACCTTCAGCGACCGCGGCCGGGAACAGGACATCCACCAGCTCGACAACCACGCCCTGACCGAGTTCCGCACCCGGATCCAGTTCGTCTTCCAGGACCCCTACGGCTCGCTCAATCCGCGCATGACGGTCTACGACATCATCAGCGAGCCGCTGGTCATCCACGAGGTCGGCGACGAGGCCAGCCGGCGCGAGATGGTCAAGGAGCTGATGGGCGTCGTCGGTCTCGATATCCGCTTCCTCAACCGCTATCCCCACTCCTTCTCCGGCGGCCAGCGCCAGCGTATCGGCATCGCCCGCGCTCTCGCGCTGAAGCCCGACCTCTTGATCTGCGACGAGCCGGTCTCGGCGCTGGACGTTTCCATCCAGGCGCAGATCCTCAATCTCTTGAAAGACCTGCGCCGCGAGCTCGGCCTGACCTATCTCTTCATCAGCCACAACCTGGCGGTCGTCGACTACATCGCCGACCGGATTGCAGTGATGTGCCGGGGCCGTCTTGTGGAGCTGGCGCCGCGCGATCTGCTGTTCCAGTCGCCGGTCCATCCCTACACGCGGGCCCTGCTCGCGGCGGTGCCGGAGCCGAGCCTGGAGCATCGGCTCGACTTCTCGCATCTGATGGACGAGCGCGCCTCGGAACCGGCTGGCTGGCCGGCGCCCTTCACCATCGACAGCGAAACGCATCCGCGGCTGGTCGATCTGGGCGACGGCCACTTCGTCCGCGCCGACCCGGACCGCGGCCCGATCCGCGTGGCGGCCTGAGGGTAGCGACGCGATGCTGGCCTATTTCGTTCGCCGCATTCTGACGATGGTGCCGACGCTCATCGCCATCTCTTTCATCGTCTTCGTCATCATCCAGCTCCCGCCGGGCGACTATCTCGAAACCATGATCGCCGAGCTGGAGGCGCAGGGCGAAAGCGTCGACCCGCAACGCATCGACTTCCTGCGCGAGCAGTACGGCCTCGACCGGCCTTTCCTTGAGCAGTACGCCTGGTGGGCCTTCGGTCTGCTGCAAGGCGACATGGGCTTCTCCTTCGAGTACGAACGCCCGGTCGCCGAGGTCATCGGCGACCGCCTCTGGCTCACCATGGTGGTGGCGACCGCCTCCATCGTCTTCATCTACATCGTTTCCTTCCCCATCGGCATCTACTCGGCCGTACGCCAGTACTCGACCGGGGACTACGTGCTGAGCTTCATCGGCTTCCTCGGTCTGGCCACCCCCAACTTCCTGCTCGCCCTGGTGCTCATGTGGCTGGCCAACAGCTGGTTCGGCACCTCGATCAGCGGCCTGATGGATCCCAAGTACCTCGACCAGCCTTGGAGCTGGGCCAAGGTCGGCTCGGTGCTGGAGCATCTCTGGATCCCCGTCGTGGTCATCGGCACCTCCGGCACGGCGGCGATGATCCGCCGGCTGCGCGCGAACCTGCTCGATGAGCTGGAGCGTCAGTACGTGGTGACCGCCCGCGCCAAGGGGGTCAGCAACCTGAAGCTCCTGTTCAAGTACCCGCTGCGGCTGGCCATCAATCCCTTCATCGCCGACATCGGCTCACTGCTGCCGGCGGTCATCTCGGGCGCGGCCATCGTCTCGGTGGTGCTCGATCTCAACACCACCGGACAGATGCTGGTCAGCGCGCTGCAGAGCCAGGACATGTACCTCGCCGGCTCCTTCCTGATGTTCCAGGCGCTCTTGGTGGTGGTCGGGGTCTTCCTTTCCGACCTGGCTTTGGCGGCGCTCGACCCGCGCATCCGCCTGGAAGGCAAGGCCGTCAAATGAGCGGCCGCAAATTGCCCAAGCGCAAGCTCGATCACTGGGTGAACGAGGCGCCCTTCGATCCGGTGGCGACCGAGAAGCTGACGCCGGAGCAAGAGCGCTACTACATGGCCTCCCAGTGGCGGATCATCTGGTGGAAGTTCCGCCGCCATAAGCTCGCGCTCTGGTCCGGGGGCATCCTGCTAGCCTTCTATCTGGCCGCGGTCTTCGCCGAAGTCGTCGCGCCCTATAACCTGCACACCCGCAACGCCGAGTACATCTTTCACCCGCCCCAGGCGATCAAGCTGTTCCACGACGGCGAGCTCATCGGCCCCTTCGTCTACGGCACCGACTACAGCTTGAACCTGGAGACCTTGAAGCGCGAGTACACGCCGAACCCGGAGAAGATCAATCGCATCCGTTTCTTCTGCCGCGGCGACGACTACCGCTTCTGGGACCTGTTCGAGGGCGATGTCCATCTCTTCTGCCCGGCCGAAGGCGAGGAGGTCTATCTGCTCGGCACCGACCGGCTGGGCCGCGACATCCTGAGCCGCATCATCTACGGCTCGCGTATCTCGCTGACCATCGGCCTGATCGGCGTCTCCTTGAGCTTCATGCTGGGCATCGTCATCGGCGGGCTGGCCGGCTATTACGGCGGCTGGGTCGACAACCTGACCCAGCGGGTCATCGAGATCTTCCGCTCCTTCCCCGAGATCCCGCTGTTCATGACGCTGTCGGCCATCCTTCCGGTCACCTGGTCGCCGATTGCCGTGTTCTTCGGCCTGACGATCATCCTGGCCTTGCTGGACTGGACCGGTCTTGCGCGCGCGGTGCGCTCGAAGCTGCTATCTTTGCGCGAAGAAGACTTCACCCTTGCAGCTCAGCTGATGGGCGCCTCGCCCAAGCGCATCATCTTCCGCCACCTGATGCCGAGCTTCATGAGCCATCTGATCGCCTCGGCCACCCTGACCATTCCCAGCATGATCCTGGCGGAAACCGCGCTCTCTTTCCTCGGGCTCGGACTCAGGCCGCCGGTGACCTCCTGGGGCGTGCTGCTCAGCGAAGCGCAGAACATCAACGCGGTGGTCATCACCCCCTGGCTGCTGCTGCCGGTCATCCCGGTGGTGATCGTGGTGCTGGCCTTCAACTTCCTGGGCGACGGCCTGCGCGACGCAGCCGACCCTTACAAATAGCGGATCTGCCGCGACGCTCGGCCGCTTGATTTTTCCGCATTAAATTTGCCAAAGCTCTCCACCAGAGCAATCGCCGGGACGCGGAGGGACAGCGCATGCAGTTCGAGGAATACATGGCCGAGGATGCCGTCGGCCTGGCGGCCCTGGTGGCGCGCGGCGCGGTGACGCCAAACGAGCTGCTGGAGATCGCGCGGGCCCGGGCCGAGGCGGTCAATCCCAAGATCAATGCCATCACCATCTGGGATCACGAGACAGCCGAGGGTCAGCTCGCCGAAGGCCTGCCCGAGGGGCCCTTCCACGGCGTGCCCTTCCTCTTGAAGGATCTCTACGCTTTCCTCGCCGGCACCCGGCTGACCAACGGATCCCGTCTGTTCGAAGGCTTCGTCTGCCCCAGCGACAACACCTATGTCTCCCGCTGCAAGGCCGCCGGGCTGGTCATCTTCGGAAAGACCAACAGCCCCGAGTTCGGACTCAACCCCGCGACCGAGCCTGTGGCCAACGGCCCGACCCTGAACCCCTGGAGCCTGACGCACAGCGCCGGCGGATCGTCTGGCGGCGCGGCGGCTGCGGTGGCCGCCGGCATCCTGCCCATGGCGCACGCCACCGACGGCGGCGGCTCGATTCGCATTCCGGCCTCGTGCTGCGGGTTGGTCGGCTTGAAGCCGAGCCGCGGGCGAACCCCGGTTGGCCCGGTCGTCGGCGAAGGTTGGAACGGCTTGGCCGTCGGCCATGTAGTCAGCCGCAGTCTGCGCGACACGGCAGCGATGCTGGACGCCACCCATGGCGCCGAGCCGGGCGATCCCTACGCCTGTCCCGCGCCCGAACGCCCCTTCCTGGAAGAGCTGGGGCGGCCGCCGGGGCGCCTGCGCATCGCCTTGGCCAGCAAGTCCTTCACGCCGGCCGACGTGGACCCGGAGTGCCAGGCGGCGGCGGTGGCGGCCGCCCGGCTTTGCGAATCGCTGGGCCACGACGTGGAAGAAGTGACGCTGCCCATCGACGGCGAGGCCATGCGCGATGCAACCGGGGTCGTAATCTGTGCCAACACCGCCTCCGACCTGGAGGCCGTGGCCGGCATGATGGGGCGGCCGGCAGACAACACGACCGTCGAGCGCGCGACCCTGGCCTATGCCGCCATGTCCGCGGACCATTCAGCCAAGGACATGGCAAGGGCCATCCAGGTCTTGCAGATGGTCGGGCGGCAGCTCGGCCAGTTCTTCCAACACTACGACGTGCTGCTCTCCCCCACCCTCGGCACGCCGCCGCCCGAGATCGGCCACCTCGATCAGGACCACGAAGACCCGGAGGTCTTCACCGCGCGGGTCATGGCGCACATCCCCTACACCCCGCTCTACAACAACACCGGTTGCCCGGCGATCACCTTGCCGCTGGCCATGAGCGAGTCGGGCCTGCCGATCGGCGTCATGTTCGGCAGCCGCCTGGGTGCCGAGGGTCTGCTGCTTCGTCTCGCCGCGCAGATCGAGGAAGCGCAGCCCTGGGCCGACCGCCGCCCGAACGTATGACCGAGATCGACCACAGGGATCAGCTTGGCACGCTCTTCGCCGGCTGCCGTATCGGCAACCGCGAGTTCCTGCCGCTCTATTTCAAAGCGCTGGAGACCACCGGGACCGCGGCCGCGGCCGCTTAGCGCGCGAACCCTTCCGTCAAGCGCCGTGCGGCGGCCGACAACACCCCGTCCCAGCCGCCGAGCGCGCTGGCGCGCAAGGCGGTAACCGAAGGATAAAAGGGTACCTCCTCCCCAGCGCAGCCCCAGTGCCACAGGGGGTCGGGGCCGAGCAGCACCCAGCAGGGCTTGCCGAGCGCACCGGCGAAATGGGCCGTCACGTTTGACACGGTGATCACCAGGTCGAGGGAGTCGATCAGGGCGCAGAGCCCCTCGATGTCGTCGCGGCGGTCAAGCTCAGGGTCGCAATAGTGCGCGGCTTCGCTCGCCCGGCAGACCGTTTCGAACTCTGCTTCGCTGTCGCCGTACTGCAGATTGACGAAAAGCGCGTCCCGCGCGCCCAGAAGGCTTCCCCAGCGGTCGAGCGGCACCGACTTGCCGAAGCCAAAGCCCGAGCCCTTGCTGAACCAGGAGATGCCGATCTTGCGGCCGGGATGCAGCATCGCCAAGCGTTGCTCGAACTCCTCGCATCGCTCGGGATCGGGCTCGAGATAGCGTCCCGGTGCCGGTCTGGGGTGCTCCCAGGGCCGGGCTCGGAGCAGCAGGTCTCCGCTGGGGCACTGTGCCGCGATGTCGCTGGGCCCCAGGTCGACCAGCCGCGGGTCGTCCTTCGGATAGACCTGGGCTTCCGGGACGGACCGCGCCAGGAGCGGCACCAGGCGGGCGTCGCACTCGACAGCAACCTTGAGGCCACGATCCTGCAACCGAGCGATCCAGCCATAGTGCAGCAGCTCGTCGCCGAGGCCCTGCTCGTTCCAGATCAGGAGGCGACCCTCGGGAATGGCACGGCCGTCCCACAGCGGCGCATTGCGCGACCGCCAGCGCGGCGCTTGCTTGATCCGCCAGCGCCATTCGAACTTTCGGCTGCCTGTCTCGTAGTCGCCCAGCGCCAGTGACACGATGGCGAGCTGATACTGACTCTCGGGCCCCTCCGGATCGCAGGCCACGGCCTTCTCGAAGCTGCTACGCGCCTCCTCGAGACGACCGAGATTGAGCTGCGCCACTCCTATGCCGTAGTGCACCTCGGCCCGCTCCGGGACCACGCGGGCCAGCTCCTGGAACAGCGACAGTGCCGGCCGGGAGTCGTGCAGCGCGTTGAGCGCATTGCCCAGATTGATGCGAATGGCCACGCGCGCCGGATCGAGGCGCGACGCTTGCTCGAAGTAGCGCAGGGCGTCTTCCAGCAGCGGCCTGCTGTTCTCCTGCTTGCCGCGCGTCAGGCAGATGGTGCCGAGAAGATCGATCGCGGTCGGGTCGTCGGGATGCGCCTCGGCAATCGCCTGTACCAAGCCGGCGGCCTCCTCATAGCGCTCCATCTGATAGTAGAGATAGGCCAGGTTGTGCCGGAAGCGCAGGTCGTCCGGCGCCTGCGCGATGGCGGCTTGCAACAGGGCCTCGCGCTCCTCGCCCGTACCGATCTCGCTCAGCACCGCGCTCAAGGTCAGCATGGCATCGAGGTTGCCGGGCTGCGCCTTCAGCACCCGCTCGAGATTCTTGCGGGCGCCATGAAAGCGTCCCAAGGCCTGCTGGCAGACGGCCAGGTTGTAGGCGGCGGCGAGCTGGTCGGGATCCTGACGCAACGCGGCTTCGAAGGCCTCGGCCGCCTCCGCATGCCGCGCGAGGCTGGCCAGCGCCCCGCCCCGCAGCAGGAGCACCGGTCCCAGCGGCGGGCACGGGGTCAGAAGCGAGAGCGTCTCCTCTGGGCGCCCCGCCGTCAGCGCCTGATAGGCCTTCTGCAGGGTCTTGGGCGTCATCCCACCGCGGTGTCGGCGTCGGCCCTTGGGCGCCCCGCCAGATAGTCGTCACGCGCGGCAAGCCAGAGATCGCCGTAGGTGACGTCCTGCCAATTGTCGAACCAAGGGCCGCCGCGGGTGAAGTGCACCACCTTCGGCGGACCGTCCTTGGGCGGCGCGTTCCAACCTTCCAGCCAGTTCCAGGTCTCAGACACCGCGCCGATCAGGTCATCGTCGAGCCATTGGAAGCGGTGCAGGAAGGCGCCGCCCTCTCGGTTGATCACATCCGGCGTCAGCGCGCGGTTGGCCGGGTGCCCGCAGTTGTAGAGCACCAGGCTGCTCCAGTTCTTGCGCGGATAGACGGTCTGCACGCGGCCGTCCATCTTGGTCGTCTCCGTGGTGCGGTGATCGTGGTGCACGCACATGATGGCGTAGCGGTCGTCCGTTCGGGCCACGAGCTCGGCCACGTCGCCCAGCCAGAGGAAGTCGCAGTCGCAGAACAGCGCCCAACCCTCATAGCCGGCCAGGTAGGGGACGAAGAAGCGGGTGTAGGTGAACTCGGTCGAGGCCAGCTTGTCCGGCGCCTTGCTGTAGAGGCCCTGCGCCCTGAGCTCCGACTGGACGATTGGCTGAACGTCCAGCGGGACCGAGCTGTGCTTGAGCAGCGAATGACGGCAAACCTGATAGGCGATGTCTTCGCGGCTGTCCCAGCCGACGAAGATGCGGAAGGGGTGCGGCGTGTCGGGCAAGGCGCGCCTGCCTCCGTGACTATGGCGTTCAACCTGATGCCGCTGCCTTAGCAGTTGCCCCACCGCCGGGCAAACCCGCGCCGCTGGACCGGTGTTTTGTTGGGCGCTAGCGCGCCGTACGGCACCGGCCCACACCCGATCAACCCACTAGGGTACCATGGCATGGGTTGGTCGGGCGGGGGTGTGGGCTGGACCAGTCTGGCGCGCCTCCGCGAGGAGACACGGAGCTAACCTGGTGCCGGCGCGCCCAACAAAACGAGCAGGTCCCGCTAGCGCCGCCGCAACGCCGCCCCCAGCCCGAGGAGTCCGAGGCCGAGGAGCGCCAGGCTGGCGGGTTCCGCCAGGACGCTGTGCACCGGCGTGATGTCCACCGTCAGCCGGGCGCAGAGGACGGTCGAGCAGTCGAGGAGGTCGAGATCGCCGAAGTTCAGGGTGACCTGATTGGCGCCGCTCAGGACCGCGTCGATGGTGTTTGGGTTGCCGACGGTATCCGGGTCACCGAACAGCTCCGTGGTAACGGCGATGTCCGCAATGGCAACGCCGGGATCGCCGACCCAAGTCAGCCCGTCGATCACCACGTCGAAAACAAACGGCAGCACAAGCCAAAGGAAATCGCCGCCATCGTCATCGAAGTCGAGAAACTCGAAGACGATACGCGCATCCTCGATATCGATATCGATGTCGTTGCCGAGGCCCGGAGTGCCGTCCGAGATCGTGCACTCGACGCCGCCGCCGACCGTGACGCCGAGGCAGTTGCCGTGCGGCGAGGTGATGTCGACGCTGGTGCCGATCAAGCTGGCCTTGGCCGGCATTGCGAAGGCCGCTAGCGCCAGCGCGCCGAGCACTGCGGCGATCCTACTTCCTGCTGTTCGGAGCATCCGTCTGATTCACTTCCCTTGTCTCAGCCATGTGCGATCGTCCGTTCGCGAAAGTCGCGCAGCGCCGAAGCCTTCAAGAAAACAAGGGTTTAGCGGCACGTCTGCGAAGGTGTCTCGCGGAAGAGTAAAGCTACGTCCTGCGACTTCGCTCGTGGCGTGAGAAAAGTGGAGAGTTTACGATTTGGCTGCTGGCGGGGGAAAAAGTGTGAGGTTTTTGAGACTGCCTCATTTGCGCGCTGCACCCTTTATCAGGCGCCTTCGGCGCTGCACTGTTCCGTCCCACGCCCCCACCCGGCCACCCCACTGTCCACAATTCCGTGGGCTCGCGAAGCGAGGTGCGCAGCAGGGGTGGGGGCGTGGGACGGAACAGAACGGCGCGCCTCCGAGCCGAGACAGCGGGCTAACCTGGAGCCGGCGCGCCATAGAAAACCAAATGGAGGGAGGTGCGGGCTGCTGCCGTTTGGCGCGTCAGCGCCTAGACGAGAACCCCCTAATCCAAGCGCCGCAGCGCCACGGCGCGGTCGACGCCGCCGACGCTGCCGTGCTCGACCTGCGGCCAGTCGAGACGCGGACGGTAGCCCTGTTCCAGCGCCAGCTCGTAGGCGTCGGCGGTCGTCACACCCCGGCTGCCGAAATCCTTGTTGGCTTTCTCCAGCTTGGCCGAGAGATTGACGGCATCCCCGATCACGGTGATTTCCAGGCGCGAGCTGTCGCCCACCGCGCCGAACAGCACCGGCCCGGTCGCCAGCGCACCGTTGACGCTGGGGCAGGCCCGGCCCTCGGCGGCGCAGTTCTCCTCCCAGCGCCGGGCCTCGGCCAGACAGTCGGCCAGCGCCGCCACCCCGTCGGCCGCATAGGTTTCGCTGGGCTTGGCGGCCCCGAAGCTGGCCATGATGCCGTCGCCGAGAAACTTGTCGATCGAACCGCCGTGCCGCTGGATGACCGGGATCATGCGCGCCTGGTATTCGCCCAGGATGCGCATGACGACCTCCGGCGATTCGCTGCCGGCCAGGCGGGTGAAGCCGCGCATGTCGAGATTAAGCACGGCTGCCTGGCGGGTGACCGCGTTGCCGGCGGCAATGGCCTGCTTGGACTGCTTGATCTGCGCCGCCACCTCCGGCGCGAAGAAGCGGGAGAGCTCCTGCGCCGCGATGCCTTCGGACACTGAGCGGATCAAGAGCTGCCGGCCGCGCCAAAGGGCAACCGCCAGCACGCCGGAGACGACAAGGATCGAGATCATCTTGTCGAACTCGGCACCGAGCAGAACCGAGTTGGAGGTGAGATACGTGATGTAGTCCCGCGTGATCATCATGTCCTGCGGGTTGGAATAGATGACGTAGACGAGAAGCAGGCCCCAACCTGCCGCGGCGACCAGGCCGGTGAGCAGCACGAATCGGTAGTCGAACCGCAACGCGCGTATGGCGATGAAAATGAAGATGTAGAGCATCGTCGGCGCCTTCAGGGAGAAGGAGGCCGGCTGATCGTATTGCAGATGGAACGACCAGATGAGGACGAGCAGAACGCCGACGTCGAAGAAGATCGAGATGGTCAGCGACCAGTCGGGCAGCCGCCGGGTATAGGACCAGATAATGCGGATGACCGTCAGCACCAGATAGATCGACAGAACCCAGGGCACCGGCTGAAAGGGCGCGTCCGGACTGGCCGTCTTGGGCGACAGCAGATAGAGCAGCCCGAAGGTGCAGACGATGGCCAGCTGGATCCAAGAGATCAGCCGTTCCGTCTTGTCCTCTTGCTCGGAGATCGCGCGCTCGACCCTGTCCGGCAAGAGCGGCGTGGGCGCCCCGCGCCACAAGCGTGCTACCACCAGATCGCCTCCACTATGTTGGGCTTGTCATCGACATACCGTTAGGTGCCTCGGAGAAGCGTCACGACAATTCAGATTCGCGTGACGCCGGCTCCTCGTCTGTTTTGTGCAGCCAAAGGCTATTTTCGTGGCTCCCCGGCCAACAGGGCAGGCCTCCGACGACAGAGTCATCGAATGCCCGGCGCATTCGGCTTTGTACGTAGTGGGAGGCGAACTCGAGTGCCCAGTTCCCCCCCAGAATCAGCGGCAGAAGCGCCTGCTGCTCGTTATAGCCGCGCCAGGTCCAGCTCTCGGGATAGGGGTCGGGCAGAAAGATGTCATGGAAGTGCAGGTAGACTCCCGCCGGCAAGCGCGAAAGCAGGCGGCCGAAGAAGAAATCCAGATCGGTCCCCGGCATCAGGATGTGACTGGAATCGATCATGACGAGGTCGCCCGCGGCGATCTCGTCGAAGACGCCGAGCGGCGCCTCCTGCAGCGGGCATTGGTGGAGCGTCAGCGGCAAGCGGCTGATGTCCGCGCGCGGCGCCGGATCAATGGCGGTGATCTGCGTTTCGAGCCCGCCGTCACGCAGCGCCCGCATGCAGAAGCGGGTGGAGTGGCCGGACCCAACCTCGACGATGCGCCGCGGCGCCAGGCTGCGCACGAAGACGTAGGCCATGGCCGCATCGAGCCGCGGGAACCAGCCCTGGACCCAGCTCGGCTCGGGCGGCGGCGCCTCCTTGGCGATAGCACGCAGGTCGCCGGCAAGATCGTCGGCGCGTCCCAGCCAGCTGGCGAAGCGGGACTCTTGCGCGGCGAAAAGAGCCTCGACCTCCGGATAGGAGGAGACTGAATTCTCGGTCGCCGCGGCATAGCGATAGGGAATGAAGTAGCCTTGCGGCGCGCCGAACAGGGTTGCGAGCCCCATGCGCAGGCGGCGCAGCCGCTTCGACAGGGCAGGAGCCGGCGCCATGTGCTGCTCGGCCCCGATCAGCCGATGGTCAGGGTGTCACCTTCGCGGGCGACCAGCGCGCCCTCGAACGTCTGGGCGGCTGCTTCGGCGATGCGGTCCATCGCATCGTCGTCGTGACTGGGGTCGTGATGGAAAATCGCCAGCTGCTTCACCCCGCCGGCACGGGCGAGCCGCACGCCTTCCTGCCAGGTCGAATGTCCCCAACCGACGTACTTGGGAAACTCTTCATCGGTGTAGCTGCAGTCGTAGATCAGCAGGTCGGCCCCGTCGATCAGGCCGAGGATGTTCTCGTCCAAGGCACCGATGGTGTGCTCTGTGTCGGTGACGTAGCAGATCGCCGAGCCGCAGCATTCAATGCGGTAGCCGGTCGCGCCATTCGGATGGTTCAGCGGGGCCGTCTTGATGGTCACGCCGCCGAACGGCCCCAGTTCCTGGCCGACCTTGAAGTCACAGAACTCCATCCCGGCGTTGAAGATGGTCGGCGGCACCGGGAAGATGGGGTCGGCCATGAACTGGCAAAGCACATCCTCCAAGCGCTTCTCCGGCAGCAGGTGCCCGGCCCAGATCTTCCAGCTGCTCTTACTGCAGAAGAAGGGCGCGAAGAAGGGAATGCCGGCGATATGGTCCACATGGGTGTGGGTCAAGAAGATGTAGCCGTCGAGGCCAGCGCCTTCCTGACTGTCCTTGATCAGCTCCAAGCCGAGCTTCCGCAGGCCCGTGCCGCCATCGAAGATCAGCAGCGTGTCGCCGCAGCGCACCTCGAGGCAAGAGGTATTGCCGCCGTAGCGCTCGTATTCCTTGCCCGGACAGGCAATGGAACCGCGCACCCCCCAAAAGCGCACAGTAAAGCCCTCGGCACGGCTATCGACGGATGTATCGGCCATAGCAGTGTTATTTTAGCGTCGAGTCGTGACTGCCAAGGCGAATTCTCACCCGATTATCGTGAACTAGGCCACAGTTCGCAGCGTGGATAATTATGGGCAAAGCTGATAGCCGCCGGCTCGGGTTACGAGGATCTGGGCGTTCGAGGGATCGGCTTCGATCTTCTGACGCAGCCGATAGACATGGGTTTCCAGGGTGTGGGTCGTCACCCCGGCGTTGTAGCCCCATACCTCTCCCAGCAAGGAATCGCGGCTGACCGTGCGGTCGCCGGCGCGGAACAGGTATTTCAGAATGGCCGTTTCTTTTTCCGTCAGCCGGACCTTCTTTTCCGTCTCGCTGTGCACCAGAAGCTTGGCCGCCGGCTGGAAAGTGAAGGGCCCGATGGAGAAGACGGCGCTCTCGCTCTCATCGTGCTGACGCAGCTGCGCCCGCAGGCGGGCCAGCAGGACCCCCAGCTTGACCGGCTTGGTGACGTAGTCGTTGGCGCCCGCATCGAGGCCGAGAATGGTATCGGCATCGCTGTCCATCGCCGTCAGCATGATGATCGGCGGCTTGACGCCGTTGCGTCGCATCAGGCGGCAGAGGTCGCGGCCGTCCATGTCCGGCAGGCCGACATCGAGCAGAATGGCATCGAAGTAGCCTTCCTTTACCCGCTCCATGCCCTCGGCAGCCGTCGCCGCCTGTACGGTCGCATACTCTTCGTGGAGCTCCAGCTGCTCCGACACCGTCGAGCGCAGGGTTTCATCGTCATCGACGATCAGGATCTTTTTCTTGACCATGCCCGGCACGATTTCCTTTTCCCGTTCTTGGCTATGCCCTTTCGGGGCTATGCGGCTTGCTCGGCAATGAGATCGCAAACCCCAGTATAGAGCGGATGCCCGGCTTCGCTCAAAGCCTCGACTGCGCTGAAATGATGCCGGCCCTCCATGACCTGCGCACGGACCTCATGACCGGCCGCCGTCCAGGCCGCCTGATACTCACTCTGCTGCACGACGAACTCGTCAGGCTCGTCCTGCCCGACGGCCAGCAGCAGGGGTCCGGGCGGGCTTGCCGGGATGACCGCATGTGGGCTCAGCGCGGCGGTGCTCTCCGCGTCCAGCTTCAGCACCTCCTGCTGATAACTATGGCGCAGGGGCTCGAGCTGATAGATGCCGGACACGGAGACGCAAGCGCGCAGCGGAAGATGCGCGGGTGCGCTCGGCTGATCGTCGGAGAAAGCCATGCAGGCCAAGTGACCGCCCGCGGAATGCCCTGAGATGGAGAAGCGCCGGCTGTCGAGGTCGTAGCGGGCAGCGTTGTCCCGCAGCCAAGCGATGGCGCGGGCGACCTCCTCGACCATCTGCCCGATCGGAGCCTCAGGCGCGAGCGAGTAATTCAGGGAGGCGAAGGCGATGCCGCGTTCTATGAAAGCCGGCGCCAGGAAGCTGAAGTCTCCCTTGTCCAGCGTCTGCCAATAGCCGCCGTGAATGAAGATGAGCAGCGGCGCCGGTTTCTCGTCGGGCAAGAAAAGGTCGAGGGTCTCGCCCGCGCCCGGGCCGTAGGCGATGTGCTCCAGCGCGGACAAGCGGCGCCGAACCTCCGCACTCTCTTCCGCCCAGCGGGCGAAATAGTCGACATGCTCGGGTGTGCGCGCCCGCAGATTCAGCTCGGCATCCAAGCCCGCACGGTCGAAGTCTCGCCACAACGCCATGGCCGCCCCGGCCCTCCCTACCCAAAGTCCATCGTCGCGTCGCCGCCGCGTAACATCGATGCCCGTGCCGGCAAGTTCAAGCAACCCCCGGCAATTTCTGCCGCCTCGCAGCCCTGGATACGGCCGCTGTAGGCAGGAATTCAGCCGATCCGGGCTGGCCCGAAGCTTGCTTTGGATCTTCCGTCTAGACGAGAGAGTTGCATGTCCGAAGTCGGAGATTTCGATCCTTTCATTCGCCCGCGGGTGGGCGAGATCGCGGCCGCGCGCGAGGAAGCGGCGCGCCGGGGCGGCGGCGAGATCGGCTTCGACGACTTCATCGACCTGATCAATCCCCTGCATCACCTTCCCTTTGTCGGGCCGCTCTATCGGGAGATCACCGGCGACGAGATCAAGCCGGCCGCCCAGATCCTCGGCGGCCTGATCTATGGCGGGCCGGTCGGCCTGGTGACCTCGGCCAGCCAGGCCGTCGCCAAGGAAGCGACCGGAAAGGAAATCACCGGGCACGTCGTCGCGGCGCTGTTCGGCGAAGACGATGAGACTTTGGCCGCCGCGCCCCAAGTCGAGGCTGCGGCCAGGGCGCAAGTCCCCATCGAGCAAACCGCCGTCGAGCAAGCCGCCGGCGACGCGCCGCTGCCGGAGATCACGCCGGCCGCAGGCGTCTCGGCAGAGGCGCCGCCGAAGACAATAGCCACGGCTGAACCGGAAGCGATGGCCGCGGCAGAGGCGCCGCCTCTCAAGCCGGTCAATACGACACCCGACCAGCCGGCCGCCGTGCTGGAGGGCGATGCCGCGCTGCGCGCCTTCCTGCGCGACCGCGGGACGATGCTCGAGGAGGCGGCCGCGCCGGCGGCTGA
Source organism: Rhodospirillales bacterium (assembly GCA_965247175.1). Taxonomy (GTDB): domain Bacteria; phylum Pseudomonadota; class Alphaproteobacteria; order Kiloniellales; family DSM-21159; genus JANQMX01. The sequence continues at coordinate 3,487,447 of OZ252006.1, read as the reverse complement.
GGAGGTCGCCCCGCAGCCGGCCGGCGGTGGCGGCAGTGATCGTGTCGACAGCGCCGTGCCCGCGCCGGCAGCGGAAGCCGCGGCGACCGTAGCGCCGCAGCGTTTCATGCCGGTGCGGCCTGAGCACTACAGCGGCCGCATGGCCGTGCGCGGGCCCGCCGGCTTCGAAGGCGACTCGGCGGGCGCCGCCGCAAGCGCCATCACTGGAGAGACCGGCGCCGAGAGCCCCTTCGCCGCCCGCATGATGGAAGCGTTGAAGAAGTACTCGGCGCTGCAAGAGGCGCCGCAAACCTCGGCTGCGACCCTGCCATGACCGCCCGGCACCTTGTTGTGCCGCCGCGGCGGCCCGCTGTAGTCTAAGAGCATGGATCTGGTCGTCACTCGTGAAGACAACCGTTGGACGGCCCGCTGGGCCGGAGAGAGCCACCCCTGCGCCATCGGCCGCTCCGGCGTGATCGCGGCCGAGCAGAAACGCGAAGGCGATGGCGCCAGCCCGGCCGGTGCCTGGCCCATGCGCCGCCTGCTCTACCGTCCCGACCGACTGGAACGACCGGAAACCGGCCTGCCGATTTCAGCCATCGCCGAGGACGACGGCTGGTGCGACGCGCCGCAGGACAGGGCCTACAACCAGCCGGTCCAGCGTCCCTATGCGGCGAGCCATGAGCGGCTATGGCGCGACGATGAGATCTACGACCTGATCGTGGTGCTGGGCCACAACGATGCGCCCGTAAGGCCGGGCCTGGGCAGCGCCATCTTCCTGCACTGCGCCCGCCCGGATTTCACGCCCACCGAGGGCTGCGTCGCGCTCGCGCCCGAGACGCTGCTGCAACTGCTCGCCACGGCGGGGCCCGACGACCGGGTCGTCATCGAAGAAGGCTAGCGCTCTATCAGGCAGGCTGCGTCTGGGTCTGGCGAGCGCCGAAAATTGCCGTGCCGACGCGGACATGGGTGGCGCCGAGCGCGATCGCTGTCTCGAAGTCGCCGCTCATCCCCATGGAGAGCTGAGTGAGGCCGCTGCGCTCGGCGATGCTGCGCAGCAAGGCGAAGTGCGGCGCCGGCTCCTCCTCGAAGGGAGGAATGCACATCAAGCCTTGAACGGGCAGCCCCAGGCTGTCCCGGCACAGCGCGACGAAGGCCTCGGCCTCCTCGGGAAAAATCCCGGCCTTCTGCGGTTCCTCGCCGGTGTTCACCTGGATGAAGCAGCCCGGGCGGCGACCCTGCTTGTCCATCTCCTTGGCCAGGGCGCGGGCCAGCTTCTCCCGATCGACGCTCTGAATGACATCGAAGAGGGCGACGGCCTCACCAACCTTGTTGGTCTGCAACGGCCCGATCAGATGGAGTTCGAGATCCGGCCAGGTCTCGCGCAGGCCAGGGTACTTTGACTTGGCTTCCTGCACGCGGTTCTCGCCGAAGACGCGCTGCCCGGCGGCCAGGGCCGCCTCGACCGCCTCGACCGGCTGGGTCTTGCTGACGGCGACCAGGGTCACGGACTCCGGCGCCCGCTCGGCACCGCGGGCTGCCTTGGCTATCCGGTCGCGAATGTGCGCGAGGTTGCTTGCCACGTCGCTCATGCGCTCGGCATAGGCGGCGGCGCTCAGACGGACAAGGCAAAAAGAAAAAGGGGGAGCGCGAGGCTCCCCCTGCAGTCAAACAACAACTTTGACTTAGAAGTTGTAGCGCAGACCGATGATGCCGACGATACCTTCGACATCGTTGTCAGCGTTGCTGTCTTCGCTCTCCCACTCAGCGTACATGATGGTGCCGCTGGTGATGATGCCCGGGGCGAGGGTGTAGTTGATGGCAACCTTGGCAGCCATCAGCTCGTCTTCGCCGTCGGTCGCCGGATCGCCTTCACTCTCACTCTGGAAGTAGGTGGCAGCGACGGTGATCGGGCCCGTCGAGTAGCTGACGCCAGCATCGAAGGAGTGGCCCTCGGTGGACTGGTCGCTGTCTTCCAGACCGAACGAGCCGCCGACCGTGAAGCCGCCGAAGCCCAGGTTCAGACCGGCACTGTACTGGTACAGCTGGTCGGTCTGGCTGCGGGCAGTGGTGCCGTTCTCAACCACGGTAATGGCCTCGGTCGCGGTCCGGAAACCACCGGCCACGGCCACGTCGAAGCCGTTGAAGGACTCGACGAAGTTCAAGCCGGCCGAGAAGCCGTTGCTGCCGTCGCACTCGTTACCGGCGCCCGAGCAGTCGGTGTCGGCCGGCTGGTTCGCGCCGTCGCCGCCGCCGTCGATCGTCGGGGCGTAGGAGACACCGAGCTGGAAGCCGGCGAAACGCGGCGTGAAGTACGAGATCTGGTTCTCGTCGTTGCCGTAGTCGAGGAAGGTCGACACCGCCGGATGACGGAACGAAGCGACCTGACCGTCAGGCGGGATGAAGGCCGTGACCCAGCCGGAGTTCAGCGGGGCGCCAGCTTCCGGAGCCGAGTACTGCATCAGGTAGGCGGCAGAGTTCTCGGAACCGAGGTTGAGACGACCGAACGAGCCCTCGACGAAAGCGAAGTTCTCGTCAACGTGGTCCGGGTCAGACTGGAAGGCTTCCAGCTGGATGTTGGCACCGAAGGTGATGCCGTTGTCGGCGGTGTAGGAGCCGACGAACCAAACTTCACCGTCGGAGAAGAAGTTCGTAGAGTTCCGGTCGACATCGTCGTTATCGTTATCGATCTCACCGAAACCAAAGAAGTTGTTCATGTAGCCATCAAGACCCAGTTCGATCTGGGCCGCGGCCGGTCCGGCGGAGACGACGCCCGCCGCAACCAGAGCCGTGGTGGCCGTTAGAGCTTTTTTCATTACACCTTGCCTCTCAAGCTATTGGTGGCTTTTGGTACTGCTGCCACCCGGTCGACAGTGCCGCCCAGGAAGCGTGGCCAAAACAGCGCGAGAATGGTTAAGAGGTCAAGAATGTGCGGCTTTAGCCGGTGGTAAATCTCAGACAGCGTGGCAAAATAGCAACAGAGTTAAGAGCGGCAGCTAAGCACCTAGAAAACCAACGCCCCTTTGTCATCGAGGTAGCCGTACTTGGAAAGCACATCACGGTTGGTCTCGATGAGGTGTTGCCGGTCTGCGTCAGCTAGCATCTGGTGGTGCTGGCCGCTTTCTCCGGCGCGAAAAAAGGCGCTCTTGCCGTCCGGCCGGGCCTCGACGAAGCCGCCCGTCTGTTCCTGGCCGGACAACTCCCGAAAAGAGGAGAACCTGAGCGCCCTCTCGAGGCGCTCCGGCTCAGGCGGAAAGCCGAGAAACGCGACCAGCTTGGCGAAGGTGGCCTCCGGCGCCCGCAGCATGTCCTCATAACGCATGAGATGCAGCGTCAGGCCCTTGGCTTCGGTCCAGCCCAGCACATGTCGGCGCCAGCTCGAAAGAAACTGCGCGAGCTGGCCGCCCGAGGCCGGCAGCATGTTGTCGTCGTCGCACATCAACGCCACCGCACGCGAGACGGAGACCTGATAGTGATGGGCGAAGGACACGGCGACATCGCAGGGATTGCGAATGACATAGATGGCGCCGGCCGTTGCGTCGGGGGTGATTGCGGGGGCGCCGCCGACTCGGCCCATGGCGCTGTGCGTCTTGACGAAGACCTCGTGCGGCTTGGCGCGGGCGAGCCAGAGGTGCACCCGCCCGCGCAGCACCGCCAGCTCCTCTTCGCTGAGCTCTTCCAGCGGCCGCCCGGTGAGCTGCTGGTAGTGCGGAATATGGCTGTCGCCGTAGATGAACTTCGGCAGCGCGTTGATCGGGACGGCCTCGGGGCTGTCGCTCAGATAGTTGGCGAGAAAGGCGCGCAGCCAGGTGTTTCCCGACTTGGGATAGGACGCGAGCCAGATGATTCCGCTCATTCTTTTCGTTTGGGCTTGCAGACACTAGCGGGCTTGTGAAGCGGAAGCTAAGCGCGGGCCCGGCGGCCTTTGTCAAGGATAGGCGGGCGCATCGCCCTTGACTGCCCCCCTGCCGTTGCCACCCTAGGCGCGACGCCCGGCCCCCGCCGCCAATCGCTCCGGCTACACACCCGTGATCACCAACCAACCCGCAACTTCGGTACAGCAAGCGCTCCAGGAGGCGAAGGGGCTGCAGGCCCAAGGCCAGCTCGCCGCTGCCAAGCGGCTCTATGAAGACATCCTGCGCCGCATGCCGGGCCAGCCCGACGCGCTGACCTTCCTTGCTTCCATCGCCTACCAGCTGGGCCGAGAGCAAGACGGCGACACCCTGCTTGACGCTGCGATCGAGAGCTACACCGCCATCTTGAGCCATGGCCTGGCCCAGGGACAGGGCGGCGATGCGCTGCGCGCCGCCCGGGTCAATCTTCTCTTGGCCCGCGGCCGCCAGGCGGAGGCAGAGCGGGAGATCGCCGTGCCGAAGCTGCCGATCAATCCGGTGCGCGCCGCGCCGGACAGCTTCGCGCGACGCCTGGCCGAAGCCAAAGCGCAGGGCCGGCCGGGCATTCTGCTCAACAGCCTGCCGAAATCCGCCAGCGAATCGATTTGGAACAAACTGGCGGAAGGACTCGGCATGGCGCAGGGCCATGTTTCTCTCGGTCTCTTTCCCGACTGCTGCCTCTTCCCGCACCGCGTTGGGCTGATGGCCGAGGGCGGCCTGATCGCCAAGGAGCACATCCCGGCAACGCGGCACAATCTCGACAGCCTTGCGGCCTGCGGCCTCGGCAAGATCGTGCTCAACCTGCGCGATCCGCGCCAGGCCAGCCTCTCCTGGGCCCACTTCGTCAAGAACGACGTTTCCATGCGCTTGCTGGCGCCGATCTGGCGCAAGATCGTGCCACCGCGACAGGTGCTGGAGAGCGACTTCCCGACGCTGCTCGACTGGGTGATCGAGCACTACCTGCCCCTCTCGCTCGCCTGGATTGCCGGCTGGACAGCCGAGATGAAGCGTGGCGAGGCGGCAAGCGTGCAGGTCCACGCCGCCCGCTTCGAGACCTTCCGCGAGGACCCGGAAACCTACTTCTCGGAGCTGCTGGACTTCCTGGAAATCGACCCCAGCGCCTTTTCTTTGGCGGCGGCGGCGGAAACGGTGCACCTGCGCCGCGGCGCAATCGACGAGTGGCGCGCCGTGTTCTCGCCCGAGCAAGCAGAGCGGGCCTGGTCGAGAATTCCCAGCGACTTGGCGGAAACCTGGGGCTGGACCGCCTAGGGCCAAACCAGAAAGGCCTTGGCACAAGGCCTTGTCGACCGCTATTTATCCTTAGGAACTGTGCCATGGCCGCTCCGCGCGGCGCGTGGCAAGGGTCGGTTAGAACCCGATCCAGAGGCAGAACAACAAGATGACGGAAATGAAGATGTCCTTCCGGATCTTTGCCGTCGGCCTGGGCGCCTTGGCTTTGGCAGCCTGCAGCGGCGACTATTCGAACCAGGGAACCGTGTTCCCCGATGACGACAACCTCCGCCGCGCCGGCGGAACCTCGACCTACAGCCAGAAGCAGGGCGGCTTCTTCGGCGAAGACGGTCTGATGATTTTCGGCGGCAATGATGAAGAGGTGCCCGGCGGCGGCGGCAGCGGCATCGGCGTGAACTCTTTTCTCTGGCGCGCCTCGCTCGATACGGTGTCCTTCATGCCGCTGGCCTCGGCCGACCCCTTCGGCGGCGTGATCATCACCGACTGGTACACGCCGTCCGACGCACCGGGTGAGCGCTTTAAGGTCAACGTCTACATCCTAGGCCGCGATCTGCGAGCGGACGGCCTGCGGGCCTCGGTGTTTCGCCAGCGCCAGGACGATACCGGCAACTGGGCCGATGCCGGCGTTATCGAGCAGACCAACGTCGACCTGGAAAACGCCATCCTGACGCGGGCGCGGCAGCTTCGCATCGCCCAGCCCGGTTAGGCTTCCCGCCGGTTTCGGTAGCGTAACAGCGAGCGCGCCCAATGGGCGCCTCGATAGAGCGGTGCGTCACATGTCCAGCCGACTGAACCACAGAGAAATCGAGAGCCGGTGGCAGGCCGCTTGGGATGAGGCCAGCTGCTTCCTGGCCGCCGAAGATCCTAGCCGACCGAAGTACTACGTGCTGGAGATGTTCCCCTACCCCTCCGGCCGCATTCATATGGGCCACGTGCGGAACTACACCATCGGGGACGTGATCGCGCGCTACAAACGCGCCAAGGGATTCAGCGTGCTGCATCCCATGGGATGGGACGCCTTTGGGCTGCCGGCCGAGAACGCCGCCATGGAGCGCGGCGTGCACCCGGCTGAGTGGACCTATGCCAACATCGAGACCATGCGCGGGCAGCTTCAGTCGATGGGCCTCTCCATCGACTGGTCGCGAGAGGTCGCTACCTGCTCGCCGGACTACTACCGCCATCAGCAGGCGATGTTCCTCGACTTCCTCGAAGCGAACTTGGTCTATCGCAAGAATTCTTGGGTGAACTGGGATCCGGTTGATCACACTGTTTTGGCCAATGAACAGGTGATCGACGGCTGCGGCTGGCGCTCCGGCGCGCCGGTCGAGCGGCGGCAGCTCGCCCAATGGTTCTTCAAGATCACCGACTACTCCGAGGAGCTGCTGGCTGCGCTCGACGATCTGCCGCGCTGGCCCGAGAAAGTCCGGCTGATGCAGCAGAACTGGATTGGCCAGTCCCGCGGCGCACACATCGAGTTCCCGCTGACGGGTCGCAGCGATGCGATCAAGGTCTTCACCACGCGGCCGGATACCCTCGACGGTGCGTCCTTTCTCGCCGTCTCGCCGCACCATCCGCTAGCCACCGAGCTTGCGGAGAAGGACGACAGGCTCGCTGCTTTCGTCGCCGAGTGCGACCGCCTCGGCACCAGCGAAGAGGCCATCGAAACCGCTGAGAAACGAGGTTATGACACCGGGCTCAAGGGCGTTCACCCGCTCGACCCGGCGTGGGAGCTGCCGGTCTATGTCGCGAACTTCGTGCTGATGGACTACGGCACCGGCGCGATCTTCGGCGTGCCGTCCGGCGATCAGCGCGACCTGGACTTCGCCCGCAAGTACGATCTTCCGGTGATCGAGACCTATCGCCCGATCGGCGCCCGGGATGCCAGCGAGGACGAAGCGCGCGAGCACGCCGCGGCCTTTGCCGAAAACCCGGTGCAGAAGATCGACGGAGACACGGTCTTCCTCATCACGGAAACCGCCTTTGTCGACAAGTCGGACCAGCAGCCGGTCGACTACACCAACGCCCGCTTTCTCGACGAGAAGGTGCTGCCGCCGGCCGAGGCGATCGAGCGCACGATCGACTACCTGGAAGCCAAGGGGCTCGGCGAGGGCTTGGTGCAGTATCGCCTGCGCGATTGGGGTCTCTCCCGTCAGCGCTATTGGGGCTGCCCTATCCCGGTCATCCACTGCCCGACCTGCGGGCCGGTGCCGGTCCCGAAGGCCGACCTGCCGGTGGTGCTTCCGGAGGACGTCGATTTCTCCCAGCCCGGCAATCCGCTGCCGCGCCATGCGACCTGGAAAAACGTCTCCTGCCCCAAGTGCGGCGGCCCGGCCGAGCGCGACTGCGATACCATGGATACCTTCGTGGACTCCTCCTGGTACTTCGCACGCTTCTGCGCGCCGCAGGCCGAGACGCCGACCGTGCGGAGCGCCGTCGACTATTGGCTGCCGGTCGACCAATACATCGGCGGCATCGAGCACGCGATTCTGCATTTGCTCTATGCCCGCTTCTTCACCCGGGCCATGCGCGTCTGCGATCATGTCGGCGTCGACGAGCCCTTCGCCGGGCTCTTCACGCAAGGCATGATCTGCCATGAGACCTATCGCAGCGCCGACGGCCGCTGGCTGACGCCGCAGGAGGTGGTGCGCGAGGCCGACGGCTCGCTCAGCTTCGAGGGCCAGCCCGTCACCCTGGGCCGGGTCGAGAAGATGAGCAAATCCAAGCGCAACACCGTCGATCCCGAAGAGATCATCGCGACCTACGGTGCCGATACCGCGCGCTGGTTCATGCTGTCCGACAGTCCACCGGACCGCGAGATGGAGTGGACCGACGCCGGCATCGAGGGCGCCTGGCGCTTCACCCAGCGTCTATGGCGCCAGCTCAACGAAGCGATCGATAACCTGCCGCCGGCAGCGACGCCTTTGCCGGCTGAGCTCGATGACGCCGCGCAGGCGCTGCGGCAGAGCGTGCATAAAAGCATCGCGGGCGTCTCCCGCGATATCGAAGCCTTTCATTTCAACAAGGCCGTCGCGCGCCTCTATCAGTTGAGCAACGAGATTGCCGCCTTCGAGGCAAGCGGACCCGGTGGCGCCTGGGCCCTGCGTGAGGCTTGGGAGAGCATGACGCGGCTGGTCAGTCCCATGATGCCGCACCTGGCGGAAGAGATGTGGCACCGCCTAGGCCACCAAAGCCTCCTGTCCATGGAAGCCTGGCCCGAGGCCGACAGCAGCCTGTTGACCGAAGCGAGTGTCGTGATCGCGGTGCAGGTGAATGGTAAGCTGCGCGCCACGTTCGAGGCGCCGAAGGATTCTGAGCGGGCATCGCTGGAGGAAATGGCGTTGTCCCAGGCCGCGGTGCAGAAAGTCTTGCAGGGCGGACAGCCGCGCAAAGTGATCGTCGTGCCGAACAGGGTGGTCAATGTCGTTGCCTGAACGCCGGATGCTGTTGAGAGCTGCTGCGGCTCTGCCGCTGCTGGCGGCCGGTTGCACTTTCCGCCCCCTCTATCGCCCGAGCGGCGGCTCGGCGGCGGCTCCCGATCAACAGTTGGCGGCCATCCGCATCACACCGCTGACCGACCGTCTCGGCCAGCTCATGCACAATGCCTTGCGCAATGAGCTCAACCCGAAAGGCCAGCCGCGCAACCCGAGCTACCGCTTGGTCGTCACCCTGGAAGAGACCATCGACGAGATCGCCATCCGGCGCGACGAAACGGCCAGCCGCAACGACATCATCCTGTTCGCCGAGTTCCGGCTGCTGCGGGAAGGCAGCGACGAGCAGCTCTTGAATGCAAGCTCAAGCACCACCGACAGCTACGATGTCTTGGCATCGGCCTATGCGACGGAGGTGGCGCAAGAAGGCGCGCGGGAGCGCAACGTGCGCAACCTCGCGCGGCAGGTTCGGTTACAGCTGGCGAGCTATTTCGCCAGCGCCGAGTTGCGCAGCTCTTGAGTGCTGGCACTCGATGAAGGTCAAGCCGGCGCAAGCGGATAGCTGGATCGCCGCCCTGCCCGGAGAGGTCGCCGGGCTGCTTCTCTTCGGTCCTGATGGTGGCTTGGTCCGGGAGCGCGGCAAGGCCGCGATCAAGGCGGTCCTGCCGGTGCCCGACGACCCCTTTGCCCTCGCCGAGCTGACGCCGGAGCAACTCAAGGAGGATCCCGCCCGCCTCGCCGACGAGCTGGGCGCGCTGAGCTTCACCGGCGGCGCCCGCGCCGTCACGCTGCGCGGGGCCACCGATGGAACGACCGCTGCCATCAAATCGGCCCTGGTGGCCGGTCCCCGCGCCGCTTTTCTGGTGGTCGAGGCCGGCGAGCTCGGTGCCCGCTCCAGCCTGCGCGGTCTTTTCGAGGGGGATGCAACCTTAGGGGCGATTGCCTGCTACCGCGACGAGGAGCGCGACCTGCGCCGGCTGATCCATGACGACCTGGCGGCGGAGGGGCTCACCGTCTCGAGCGACGCCATGAGCTATCTGCTCGGCAATCTGGGCGGTGATCGGCGTCTCACGCGGCTTGAGCTCGACAAGCTCAAGCTCTACATGGCCGGCCGCGGCCCCAGCTTGGAACTGGACGACGTACTTGCCTGCGTCGGCGACAGCGCGATGGTGACCCTGGACGATTTGGCCTATGCCGTGGCGGAAGGCGATCTCAAGGCCTCCGACCGTGCCTTGCGGCGCTGCGCCAGTGAGGCCATCCCCGCCGTCGTCATCTTGCGTACCGTCAGCAATCACTATCAAAAGTTGATCTGGGCGAGAAGCCTGATGACCGAAGAAGGCCAATCCGCGGATACGGTGGTTCGTTCGCTGCGGCCGCCCATTTTCTGGAAGCGGGTGGAGAGCTTCAAGCGCCAGCTTTCCCGTTTGCCGCAAGGGCTTCTCAGCCGCTCCCTGATCAAGCTGTTGGAGGCGGAGTCGGCCTGCAAGTCGACCGGCAGCCGCGACGATCTGATCTGCGCGCGGGCCTTGCTCGGCCTGGCCCGCAGCATGCGACCGGCGCGCTGAACTCGCTTCAAACCGGAGAAGGTCGCCTTTTAGTCGCGGCGCGTCAGGTCGAGTGCAGCCGCTGGACGATGCTGTCGAGCTGCTCCAGGGAGCTGTACTGAACGGTGAGGCTGCCACCCTGCCCCCGGTGGTCGATCAGCACCTTGAGCCCAAGCTGGCTTGAGAGGTCTCGCTCCAAGGCCAAGGTGTCGGCATCTTTCTCGGCCTTGCCGCGCGGCTTCTTTGGCTTGGCGGCCTGATCGCCGCCCTCAGCGGTGGCGCGCTGCTCGGCTTGACGCACGGTGAGGCCTTCCGAAACGATGGCCTGTGTCAGGGCTTCCGGGTCGGCTGCGGCGAGAACGGCCCGGGCATGTCCCGCCGTTAGGGAGCCATCGCGCAACAGCGCCAAGGCGGTATCGGGCAAATTCAACAATCTTAGCGTGTTGGCGACATGCGAGCGGCTCTTGCCGACCACGCGCGCGACCTGGTCCTGGATATGACCAAATTCCTCGATGAGCTGACGATAGGCAAGGGCCTCTTCCACGGGATTGAGGTCCTGGCGCTGCACGTTCTCGACGATGGCCAGCTCGAGCGCTTCACCGTCGCTCAGCTCGCGCACCACGATTGGGACGCTGTGCAGCTTGGCCCGCTGGGCTGCCCGCCAGCGTCGCTCGCCGGCGACGATCTCAAACTCGCCCGGCTGCTCCGGGTGGGGGCGGACCAGAATGGGCTGGAGCAGGCCTTGCTCCTTGATCGATGCGGCGAGGGAGTCGATCGCCTCTTCGTCGAAATCCTGCCGGGGCTGTACCCGGCTTGGGTGCAGGCGCTCGATCGGCGCCTGGTTCTGGCCGCGCTGGGCGCCCGCGGCGACGGCAGCGGCCTCGCCGTCCTCCTCACCCAACAGCGCAGCCAGGCCGCGCCCAAGATTGCTGCGTTTGCTCTCGTCGGTCATGCTTCCGTCCCCTTGCGGCACCTAGGAGGCGAGCGCCGTCAGCCCGTTCTGTTCTCGCACCAGCAGCTCCTTAGCCAGGCGCAGGTAAGCCCGCGAGCCGGGGCAGCGCAAGTCGTAGAGCAGCACCGGCTTGCCGTGGGAGGGCGCTTCCGAGACCTTCACATTGCGCGGGATGACTGTCTCGTAGACGCGATCGCCGAGATGGCTGCGCACATCCTGCGCCACCATCTGGCAGAGGTTGTTGCGCCGGTCGAACATGGTGATGACCACGCCGTGCAGGTCGAGCCGCGGATTGAGCGCCCGCTTGACGCCTTTGAGGGTGCGCAGCAAGTGGCTGAGTCCTTCGAGGGCATAGTACTCCGCCTGCAGCGGCACCAGCACAGCGTCGGCCGCGACCAGCGCGTTGAGGGTGAGCAAACCGAGCGCCGGCGGGCAATCGATCAGCACGTAGTCCCAGGTGCCGGCCTGGCCGTCGAGCGCCCGGCGCAAATGCGCCTCCCGGCGCGGCAAGGGCGCCAGCTCCAACTCGGCGCCGGAGAGATCGACCGAGGAGGGAACGATCGACAGCTTGGGCACGGCGGTCGGCCTCACGGCGTCGAGCAAATGAGCCTGGCCGATGATCACGTCGTAGATACTGGCTGTCTGCTCGCGCGGATCCAGGCCCACGCCGGTGGTGGCATTGCCCTGCGGATCGAGGTCGACCAGCAGCACGTTCTTGTCGATGGCGGCCAGGGCTGTCGCCAGGTTGATGGCTGTCGTGGTCTTGCCGACGCCGCCCTTCTGATTGGCCACCGCGAGGATACGGGTCGTCTGTCTAGGCGGATTGAACTCCACCGGCCTTTCGATGTCCGCCGTCACGCCACCAGGCCTCCTATGCGCAGAATCATCCCGCTCGGATCCGACCGACTCGGGAACTGTTCGATGGTCATCCTTTCGGGCTCCGGCAAGAGCGTCAATTCACGATCCGCGCCCTGGCCTTTGAGGAAGAGCGCTTTGCCCCCGTCTTTCAAAACCGCTTGTGCATAACTGGCGAGTCGGTCGAGAGGGGCCAGCGCCCGGGCCGTGGCCACGTCGGCGAAAGGCTTCGGCATAGCCTCGATGCGCTGGGCGTGGATGCGCACCTCGAGCTTGAGGTCTCGCGCGACCTCCCGGAGGAATACGGCCTTCTTGCGGTCCGCCTCGATCAGATGCACATCGCCAGCCTGCAGGATGGCGAGCACCATCCCGGGGAAACCGGCGCCGCTGCCGAGGTCGGCAATCACCAGGCGCTCGCCCTCTGTCGCCGGGAGTAGGGGGAGAAGCTGCGCCGAATCCCAAAAGTGACGGCGCCAGAGATCGTCGAGACTGTCGCGGCTGACCAGGTTCATGGCCCGCGACCAGCGCTGGAGATGGTCGGCGTAGCTTTCGAAGAGCTGGAGTGTTTCACGTGAAACACTCGTCAGGGCCTGAAACTCGGAAGCACCGAAGCGTTGGCTCAACACTCTAGGACGCCGCGCTGGACGGGGATCGGGCCGGGCCATCGCGCCGCTTCACGTAGCGCAGAAGGGCCAGTACTGCCGCCGGGGTCACACCGGGAATGCGGCTGGCCGCTCCGAGGGAGGCCGGCCGGGCGGCATCGAGCTTTTGCCGCGCCTCGTTCGAGAGGCTGGGCACCGCCGCATAGTCCAGGTCCGCCGGCAGGCGCAGGCCCTCGTCCTTGCGAAAGGCCAGGATGTCGGCCTCCTGCCGCTCCAGGTATCCGGCGTAGTGCGCCTCGATTTCGATCTGGCTTCGGACCTCGCCGGAGATCTCTGCCAGCTCCGGCCAGAGGGTGTTGAGTTCCGCCCAGCCGATATTGGGATAGCGCAGCAGATCGAAGGCAGAGCGTGCCTGACCGTCCTGGTTGATGGCGAAGCCGGCGGCCCGCAGCGCGGTCGGCATGGCCTGCAGTGCGGCCATTGTCTGGCGCGCGTCTTCCAGCGCGGCCCGCTTGTCCCGGAACTGTCCCGCGCGTTCGTTGCCGACGCAGCCCAATGCGATACCGCGCTCGGTCAGTCGCTGGTCGGCATTGTCGGCGCGCAGATGCAAACGGTACTCCGCCCGGCTGGTGAACATGCGATAGGGCTCGGTCACGCCACGGGTCACCAGATCGTCGATCAAGACGCCAATGTAGCCCTCGGCCCGGTCGATCTCGAAGACTTCGTCGGAGCCACCGGCGGCACGGGCGGCATTCAGCCCGGCGATCAGGCCCTGGGCCCCGGCCTCCTCATAGCCGGTGGTGCCGTTGATCTGCCCGGCGAGATACAGCCCAGGTAGACGCCGGGTCTCCAGGCTCGGCCGCAGCTCCCGCGGATCCACATAATCGTATTCGATGGCATAGCCCGGCCGGCGGATGACCGCCCGCTCCAAGCCCGCGATGGTCTTGAGCAGTTCCTGCTGAACTTCCTCCGGCAAAGACGTCGAGATGCCGTTGGGATAAACGGTGTCATCCTCCAGGCCCTCGGGCTCGAGGAAGATCTGATGCCGGGGCCGGTCGGCGAAACGCACGACCTTATCCTCGATGGAGGGGCAGTAGCGCGGGCCGCTCGACTCGATCTGCCCGGAGTAGATCGGCGCCCGGTGCAAGTTGGCGCGAATCAAATCGTGGCCTTCCGGCGAGGTATGGGTGATGTGGCAGACCGTCTGCGGCACCTCGATGCGCGCGGTCAGCGTCGAGAAAGGTTCCGGCGGATCGTCGCCCGGCTGCACCTCCAGCCCGGCATAGTCGATCGTCCGCCCGTCGAGCCGCGGCGGAGTTCCGGTCTTCAGACGACCGAGCGCGAAGCCGGCCCGGTCCAGTGTGTCGGAGAGTCCGAGCGACGGCGCTTCCCCTGCCCGGCCAGCCGGAATGCGCTGCTCGCCCATATGAATGACGCCACGCAGAAAGGTGCCCGTGGTCAAGACGACGGCGGCGGCTCGGAGCTCTTCGCCCGCCCCGGTGACGACACCGACGCAGCGCCCTGCCCCATCGAGCAGCAGGTCCTCAACGGCGCCGGCATGAATCTCCAGGTTGGGCTGCTCTGCCAGCAGCGCCTGAATGGCTTGGCGATAGAGCGCCCGGTCGGCTTGGGCGCGCGGCCCACGCACCGCCGGACCCTTGCTGCGGTTGAGCAGACGGAACTGGATCCCGGAGCGGTCGATGGCGCGGCCCATGATGCCGTCGAGGGCATCGATCTCCCGCACCAGATGCCCCTTCCCCAACCCGCCGATGGCCGGGTTGCAGGACATCACGCCTACGGTCGCCGGGTCTTGGGTGACCAGCAGGGTGCGCGCGCCCATGCGCGCGGCAGCCGCCGCGGCCTCGCAGCCGGCATGCCCGCCGCCAACAACAATTACATCACAAGTCGCCATGGCGCGGACTTTAGGATCGGGTCTTTCCAAGTCAAGCGAGGAGACGGAGGTCCCAAATGTTTCACGTGAAACATTCCTACTTGCCGATGCAGAAGTCGCGGAAGACGAAATCGAGCACGTCCTCCACATCGACCCGGCCGACGATGCGACCGAGCGCCCGCAGGGCCAGACGAAGGTCTTCGGCGAAGAGCTCCGGCGAGTCAGACCCCTGCCCCCGGACCAACGCCGCGCGGCCGTCCTCGAGCGCCAAGCGGTGGCGCGCCCGGGTGATGACCGGGGAGGTCTTCCCGATCTCCGAGAGATCCCGCAGCCGATCCTGCAGCGCCTCGATCAAGCGGTCGAGCCCCTCGCCCGTCTTAGCCGAGACGGCGATCATCTTCCCGGTCTCACACAAACAGGCTGACTCCGTCGGAGAAAGATCGATCTTGTTCAGGACGATAAACTGCCCCGGCTCCGGGCCTTCGGTCGCTGACCGAACAGTCTCCATGTCCTCCGTGGCATCCCGCACCTCAATGGTGAGGTCCGCCGACTCGGCCCGCTCGAGCGAGCGGCGCATGCCCTCCCGTTCTATGGCTCCGATCGACTCAACCTCCGCCGCCGAGCGCAGTCCCGCCGTGTCGGCCAGGGTGAGCGGATAGCCGCCGAGGTCGAGGCTGACCTCGATGACATCGCGGGTGGTGCCCGCCTCTTCCGAGACGATGGCCACGTCCCGCGCGGCCAGGCGGTTCATCAGGCTCGACTTGCCGACGTTGGGCGCTCCCAGCAGCACAGCCGAGAAGCCCTCGCGCAGGCGCTCCCCCACTCCGCGGTCGGCCAGCGCCAGTCCAACCTCTCGTTCCACTTCCGCAACGATCTTGCCGATTTCCGGGTCGAGATCCTCACCGATCTCCTCGTCGGGGAACTCGATCTCCGCCTCCACGTGGGCCAGAGCGCGGGTCAGCTGCCGTGTCCAAACCTCCACTTGTCCAGACAAGCTGCCGTCGGCCTGGCGCAGCGCCTGGCTGCGCTGCGCTTCGGTCTCGGCGGCGATCAGATCGGCCAACCCTTCCACCTCGGCCAGGTCGAGCTTGCCGGCCTCGAAGGCGCGGCGGGTGAACTCGCCGGCCTCGGCGATGCGGCATCCGGGCTGCGCGGCCAGCGCGTCCAAGAGGCCCTGCACCACCGCGCGGCCGCCGTGCACCTGCAGCTCAGCCAGGTCCTCGCCGCTGAAGCTCTTAGGGCCCGGGAACCAGAGCAACAGACCCCGGTCGATCACGGCGCCACCCGGACTATGGAATGCGCGCAGACAAGCCTGCCGCGGCGGCGGAGGGACCTGCCCGGTCAGCGCCTCGATCGCGGCTGCCGTGGCCGGCCCGCTGACCCGCAGCACGGCGATGCCGGCGCGGCCGGGCGCCGAGGACAAGGCAAAGATCGTGTCGCTGCTGGTGGTCAAGCTCGAAGCCGGCTCACGCAGGCGCTCATGCCGCCGGGCCACCCCACTCCTCGACGTAGCCGGCCGGTGCCTTGCGCTCGCGCAGGGCCGGCATGTCGGCACACGTGCCGACATTGAGGAAGCCGATCAGCGCGTCGTCGTCGGCCAGGCCGAAAGCCGCGCGCACGCCCTCGTCGTAAGCCGGCACACCGGTCACCAGCATCGCGCCGTAACCCATGGCGTGGAAGCAGTTCAGCATGTTCTGAACGGCAGCGCCCGCTGAGACGATCTGCTCGACGGGCGGGACCTTGGGATTGTCGGTGGTGACCTTGGCCAACACGACGATCACCATGGGCGCGCGCAGCGGCTTCTGCCGCGCGGCCTCGATCTGCTGCTCGGTCGCATCCGGCGTCTTGCGCTTCAGGGCCTCGGCATAGAGATCACCCAGCTTGTGGCGGTTCTCCCCGCGGACAATGCGAAAGCGCCAGGGCTGCAAACCGCCGTGGTCCGGCGCATGCAACGCCACCTGAAAGGCCCGTTCGAGCTCCGCCTCGCTTGGCACAGGCTCCTCCAACAGGCGCGGTGACACCGACTGCCGAGAGAGAAGAAGATCCAGATCCGCCATGTGTCCCATGCCCTTACCTTTGCGTGTTCTTGCGTTCACCAAACCACTTTTATCTGAATCTCCGCGCTGAGAATGCGGAAATCCGACTTTCTTGCCGCTGGAGGCGCGACCGCAGCCGCCACACGTCTTCAGATCGCCCCCGCCCTCGCTATATCAAGAGCACGGCCCCGTTGTGCAAGCACCCGCCCCGCCGCCATCCGACAAGCGTCCCTAGAAGACGCACCACGTGAGAGGTTTCCCCATCGTGTCGACCAATCGCCTTGCCCAAGAGACAAGCCCCTATCTGCTGCAACATAAGGACAACCCCGTCCACTGGCATCCCTGGGGCGAGGAAGCCCTGGCACTGGCCAGACAGGAAGATAAGCCCATCTTGCTGTCGGTCGGCTATGCCGCCTGCCACTGGTGCCACGTGATGGCGCACGAGTCCTTCGAGGACCAGGCAATCGCCGATCAGATGAACGCGCTCTTCATCAACATCAAGGTCGACCGCGAAGAGCGTCCCGACATCGACACCATCTACCAGCAATCCGTCGCCCTGCTCGGCGAGCAAGGCGGCTGGCCGTTGACCGTCTTTCTCACACCCGAAGGCGAGCCCTTTTGGGGCGGCACCTATTTCCCGCCGGAGCCGCGCTACGGCCGCCCGGGCTTTCCCCAGGTGCTGGACGGCATTGCCAACGCCTACCGCGAGCAGCGGGAGACCATCAGCAAGAACGTCGCCAACCTGAAGGAAGGCCTGAAGAAACTGTCGGACGCGCAGCGCGGCGTGCTGCCCGGTGTCGAGAGCAACGAGCTGATCGCCCGCCAGCTCACGCGCCAGTTCGACCCCTTCCACGGCGGCCTGGGCAGCGCGCCCAAGTTTCCGCAGTGCTCGATTCTGAAGCTGATCTGGTCCGAAGCCCTGCGCAGCGATCTCGAACCCTGCCGCCACGCGGCGCTTTTCTCCCTCACCCAGATGAGCCAGGGCGGCATCTACGATCACCTGGGCGGTGGCTATGCCCGCTATTCCGTCGACGACCGATGGCTGGTGCCGCACTTCGAGAAGATGCTCTACGACAATGCCCAGTTGCTCGACTGCCTGACCTTGACCTGGCAGGACACGAGCGAGCCGCTCTACGAGCAGCGCGCGCGGGAGACGGTGGGCTGGCTGCTACGCGAGATGATGGCCGAGGAAAGCCCGGGCGGACCCGCCTGCGGCGCCTTCGCCTCCACGCTCGACGCCGACAGCGAAGGCGAGGAAGGCAAATTCTACGTCTGGACCGAGGCTGAGATTAACGCCCTGCTCAAGGACCGGGCGCCGATGTTCAACGCTGTCTATGACGTGCATCCGCATGGGAACTGGGAAGGCAAGACCATCCTCAACCGCTCCCATGACCTTGAGTTGGGCGATGCGGCACAAGAAGCCGAGCTCGCGGCCTGCCGCGAGATTCTGCTGACCGCCCGCGACGAGCGGGTGCGCCCTGGCTGGGACGACAAGGTGCTGGCTGATTGGAACGGCTTGATGATTGCCGCGCTCGCGCGCAGCGCACCCGTCTTCAAGGAGGATGATTGGCTGGCGGCGGCCGAGCGGGCCTTCGCCTTCGTCCAGGAGCATATGCAGAGCGACGGCCGGCTGAGCCACAGCTGGCGGCACGGCATCGCCAAGCACGCGGCCAGCATCGACGACTACGCCGCCATGTCCGACGCCGCCCTGGCGCTCTTCGAAGCGACCGGCAAGAGCGGCTATCTCGCGCAGGCCGAAGCCTGGGCCGAGACGGTGGAGCGTCACTACGCAGACCCGGAGGCCGGCGGCTACTTCTTCACGCCCGACGACGGCCAAGCCCTGGTGGTGCGCAGCCGCACGGCACAGGACAACGCCACCCCGGCCGGCAACGCGGTGATGGCCGGCGCGCTCGCCCGTCTGTTCCACCTCACCGGCAAGTCCGAGTATCGCGAACGGGCGGAACGCGCCATCGGTGCCTTCGCCGGCGATCTCTCCAAGCACCCCTTCGCCTACCCGACCCTGCTGATGGCCAACGCCCTACTGCAAGACGCCATTCAGATCGTCATCGTCGGCGAACGTGCAGCGCCGCAAACCGGGGCGTTGCTCGATGCCGTCTACAGCGTCTCGCTGCCCGATCGGGTCTTGACCGTGCTCGAGCCCGGCGCCAGCCTTCCAGAAGGTCACCCCGCCGCCGGCAAAGGGGCGGTCGACGGCAAAAGCACCGCCTACGTTTGCCGGGGCACCACCTGCTCGCTGCCGATCACGGAGCCGGGCGCCCTCCAGGATGCGCTGTGCCAGATCTACGACTGACCGTACCCGACACGCCCGTCGGGCCGCTGACTCTCCATGAAGCCGACGGTGCCATCACGGCCCTGACCTGGAGCGAAAGCGGCACGACGAACGACGAGGCCGCCTCCCCGCTGCTGCGCGAGGCGGCCCGCCAGCTCCGCGCCTACTTCGACGGCACGCGGCAGGATTTCGATCTGCCGCTGGCGCCCAGGGGCACCGACTTCCAGAAGCAGGTCTACCGGGCCATGCAGGCCATTCCCTATGGCGAGACCAAGAGCTATGGCGAGATCGCCGAGGCGCTGGAGGGTTGCGCCCGCGCCGTCGGCTCGGCCTGCGGCTCCAACCCCATTCCGGTGATCATCCCCTGCCACCGGGTGCTCGCCGCCGGCGGCAAGCCCGGCGGCTTCTCCGGCCTGGGCGGACTCGACACCAAGAAGAAGCTGCTCGAC
Source organism: Rhodospirillales bacterium (assembly GCA_965247175.1). Classification (GTDB taxonomy): domain Bacteria; phylum Pseudomonadota; class Alphaproteobacteria; order Kiloniellales; family DSM-21159; genus JANQMX01. Next base: position 3,468,277 of record OZ252006.1, on the reverse strand, counting down.
CTGGAAGGCTCACCGAGCTGGTTGTTGTAGGGGGTTGGGTTAGGGAGCCTGGGTGACAGTGAGTGGTGCAATGTCGGCGCGCCCCTCCTCTTGTCATCCCGGACGCGGGCTTCGCATCAGCGAAGTCCGTGAGCCGGGAACCATTCCTCAGCCCGCGCCAAGCGTCGACATGGGCCCGGGCTCAAGGCCGGGGTGACAGTCTTTGGTATAGCAACGTCTGCGCTACCTCTCAGAACGTCATCCCGGACGCAGGCTTCGCGTCAGCGAAGACTGTGAGCCGGGAACCATGGATCAAGTAGGCTCGGTGGGTGGCCTATTATGTCTACATACTATCCAACAAAGAGCGCGGGACACTCTACGTCGGCGTGACCAACGATCTCCTGCGGCGTGTCTACGAGCATAAAGAAGGCTTGGCCGATGGCTTCACCAAGCGGCACGGCACAAAGCAGCTCGTCTATTTCGAGACTCACGAGTCGATCGAGGCGGCCATTCTGCAAGAGAAGCGGCTGAAGCGATGGCAGCGGGACTGGAAGATCGAGCTGATCGAACGCGACAACCCTCACTGGCTCGACCTCTACACGACGCTCAGGCTTTGAGCTGTAACCCGCTGTTCCGAGCCCGGCGTCGACATGGAACCCGGCTCAAGGCCGGGGTGACAGCCTGTGGTGCGGCGATGTCCGCAGCCACTCTCCGACTGTCATCCCGGACGCGGACTTCGCGTCAGCGAAGGCCGTGAGCCGGGAACCATTCATCGGCCCGTGCCAAGCATCGACATGGACCCCGGCTCGTGGGCCGGGGTGACAGTTTGAGGTCTTGTGCCACGCGAGAACACCCACAACTTTGCGCCTCGGCGGCCGACCGCATAGAGTGCCGGCAAGAAATCCAACAGGCATCGGGAGGGCCTCACCACCATGACAGACATGACGCTTCAAGCGCCGGATGGCGGCAGCTTCACCGGCTATGCCGCGGCACCCGACACCATCCCGGCACCGGGCATCATCGTCATCCAAGAGATCTTCGGCGTGAACCAGGTGATGCGCGACATCTGCGACGGCCTGGCGCGGCAAGGCTATCTCGCCCTCTGCCCTGACATCTTCTGGCGCATCGAGCCGAACATCCAGCTGACCGACAAGACGGAGAAGGAGTGGGAGCGCGCCTTCGAGCTGTTCAACGCCTTCAACGTCGACCACGGCGTGGGCGACCTCAAGGCCGCCGCCGAGCAATTGCGTCAGCACGAGGCCTGCAGCGGCAAGGTCGGTTCGGTCGGCTTTTGCCTGGGCGGCAAGCTCGCCTTCCTGATGGCCAGCCGCAGCGGCACCGACTGCAATGTCAGCTACTACGGTGTCGGTCTCGACGAACTGATGCACGAAGTGCCCGAGGTGACGAACCCGCTCCTGATGCACGTCGCCTCCAAGGATCAGTTCGTCCCGGCAGAGGCGCAGGCGGCGATCAAGGCCGGGGTCGCCAACAACGCCAACATCACCCTGCATGTCTATGAGGGGCAGGACCACGCCTTCGCGCGGGAGGGCGGCGACCATTACCACCAAGCCTCCGCCGAGCTGGCCAATCAGCGCAGCGCCGAGTTCTTCGCCGCGCACCTCCGCTAACCCCACGCCACGTCAACCACGAACGCTCCACGCGCAACCCTATACACAGAGAGTCATCGCCATGGTTCAAGCCATCCGCATCCACGAGACCGGCGGTCCCGAGGTCATCACCTGGGAAGAGGTCTCCGTCCCCACCCCCGGCGCCGGGCAAGTTCTCGTCAAGCAGACCGCCGTCGGGCTCAACTACATCGACGTCTATCACCGCAGCGGCCTCTATCCCTTGGAGCTGCCCGTCACCCTCGGCCTGGAAGGGGCCGGTGTGGTCGAAGCGGTCGGAGAAGGTGTCAGCGATCTCGCCGCTGGCGACCGGGTGGCCTATGGCGCCGGGCCCATCGGCGGATACTCGGAAATGCGCATCATGCCGGCCGACCGGCTGGTCAAGCTGCCGGACTCCATCGACGACCAGACCGCCGCGGCGATGATGCTGCAGGGCATGACGGTGCAGTATCTCATCCGCCGGACCTACAAGGTGAAGCAGGGAGACACGGTGCTGTTCCACGCCGCCGCCGGCGGGGTTGGGCTGATCGCCTGCCAGTGGCTCAAGGCCCTGGGCGTCACCACCATCGGCACCGTCGGCTCCGAAGAGAAGGCGGCGCTCGCCAAGGCGCATGGCTGCACCCACACCATTAACTATCGCACGGAGAACTTCGTCGAGCGGGTGCGGGAGCTGACCGACGGCGCCGGTGTGCCGGTCGTCTACGACAGCGTCGGCAAGGACACCTGGGACGGCTCCCTCGACTGCCTGGCGCCGCTCGGCATGATGGTCTCCTTCGGCAACGCCTCGGGTGCGGTTACGGAGTTCAACCCGGGCCTCCTGGCCGCCAAGGGCTCGCTGTTCCTGACCCGCCCGACCCTGATGAACTACGTCGCCAAGCGCAGCGATTTGGTGGCCACCGCCAACGAGCTCTTCGAGATCGTCGGCTCGGGCGCGGTGAAGATCAACGTCAACCAGACCTATCCGCTGGCCGAGGCAGCCCAGGCCCACCGTGACCTGGAGGCCCGCAAGACGACGGGAAGCACCGTCCTACTGCCGTAGGCGCGCCGGTTTTTTGGTTTGGCGCGCCGGCGCTAGGTTGGCTCGGCGTCTTCTTTCGGAGGCGCGCCATTCTGTGCCAGCCCACACCCCCGCCCGACCAACCCATGACATGGTACCCTAGTGGGTTGGTCGGGCGGGGGTGTGGGCCGGTGCCGCACAGCGCCGAAGGCGCACAAGATAGAGGAACACCATGAAAGCCGAAGATCTTCGGGCGCTGCAGGCGCCGCTCAAGGCGCAGTATCGGGAGAAGCCGGAGAGCGCCCGCGTGCCTGCCCGGGCCGAGGCGCAGGTGCTGCCCGATCGGCCGAGCGCTCTGGTCAAAGGCGGAAAGGCCGAGCAGCAGGCGGGGCTGCATCCCGCTGGCGGCGGTGATGGCAGCGAGGCCTGCTCGGCGGACATGCTGCTCGAAGCGCTGGTCGCCTGTGCGGGCGTCACCCTGAAAGCCGTGGCGACGGCCATGGAGGTCGAGCTGCGCGACGCCCGTGTGGTCGCCGAGGGCTGGTGGGACGCGCGCGGCACTCTGGGGCTCGACCGCAGCGTGCCGGTCGGCCTCACCGAGGTGACGCTGACCTTCCACTTGGACAGCCCTGCCGAGGCGAAAACGCTTCAGAAGCTGGTCGAGCTGACAGAGCGCTTCTGCGTCATCTACCAGACCCTGAAGGCCGGTGTGCCGGTGAGCACCAGACTCGAAGCTTAGGTTCCCCTCCGATTGTCATCCCGGCCGAGGGATGCACGCCAGTGCAGACCGAGAGCCGGGATCCATGGTTGGTCCGGGTACGGATGATCGAACGACAGGCGCTGGCAGCGGAATGGACCCCGGCTCAAGGCCGGGGTGACAGTCTGTGGTACTTCGTCAGTAGCGCACTGACCATGCCGTCCCTCTTCCTGTCATCCTCGGGCTTGACCCGAGGATCTATTTCTCAGCCTGCGCCTAGCCTATCCATGCCTCCGGCAACTCACTGCGCGAGCCCTCGGGTCAAGCCCGAGGGTGACAGGCTTTGGTGCTGCAAAGACAGCGCCCAAGAAAAAGGCCCCGGAGGTTTCCGGGGCCTTTGCACTCATGTCGAGTGACGCTACGGACCGCTTTAGGCGTCCGGTTGCGGCACGATGCGCATGTAGGGCTTCGGGGCCTTCCAGCCGTCGGGGTACTTCTCCTTGGCCTGCTCGTCGGAGACGGCCGGGACGATGATGACGTCCTCGCCGTTCTGCCAGTTCACCGGCGTCGCCACCTGGTGCTTGGCGGTGAGCTGCAGGGAATCGAGCACGCGCAGGATCTCGTCGAAGTTCCGGCCGGTGCTCATGGGGTAGGCGATGACCAGCTTCACCTTCCGGTCCGGGCCGATGACGAAGACGTTGCGCACGGTCTGATTATCGACCGGTGTGCGGCCTTCCGAGCTGGCGCCCGCATCAGCCGGCAGCATGCCGTAGAGCTTTGAGACCGAGAGGTCCTTGTCGGCGATCAAGGGATACTGAACGATGCCGCCTGTGGCGTCGGCGATGTCCTGCACCCAACGCTTGTGATCGTCGGCCGGGTCGACGCTCAAGCCGAGGATCTTGGTGTTCCGCTTGGCGAACTCGGGCTGCAGCTTGGCCATGTAGCCGAGCTCGGTGGTGCAGACGGGGGTGAAGTCCTTGGGGTGCGAGAAGAGGATGACCCAGGAGTCGCCCGCGTAGTCGTAGAGATTGAGCGGGCCTTCGGTGCTGTCCTGGGTGAAGTTGGGCGCAGTCTGCCCGATCTGGAGTGTCATGCTAGCTGTCCTTCCCGAGGGAACGGCCGCGACGGAATTGTTCGCGGCGCCTTGATCAAATAACCATGAGGACGCGGCAAACCGAATTCAATACGGCGCGATCTGCGTGAATTGGGGTCGGAGCCTGCGCTCGTGGCTGGACCCTCGGGTCTCGGCCTATCGGCCTCGCCCAAGGGTGACAGTCTGTAGTGCTGCACCGCTCTTGGCCTCACCCACGATGTCATCCTTGGGCTCGCCGCGAAGCGGTGCGACCCGAGGATCCAGCGGCCGGCGCGGTCTGAAACGTGGTAGCCGGTAGCAGCAGTGCCGCCAGCGCGGCCCGCCCTACTGGTTCATGCTGTCGAAGAAATCGGCGTTGTTCTTGCTCTGCTTCAGCTTGTCGAGCAGGAACTCCATGGAGTCGGTGACGCCCATGGGCATGAGGATGCGGCGCAGGACCCACATCTTCGAGAGCATGCCCTTGTCGACCAGCAGCTCTTCCTTGCGGGTGCCGGACTTGCCGATGTCGATCGCCGGGAAGGTGCGCTTGTCGGCCAGCTTGCGGTCGAGCACGATTTCCGAGTTACCGGTGCCCTTGAACTCTTCGAAGATCACCTCGTCCATGCGGCTGCCGGTATCGATCAGCGCCGTGCCGATGATGGTGAGGCTGCCGCCCTCTTCGATGTTGCGGGCGGCACCGAAGAAGCGCTTGGGCCGCTGCAGGGCGTTGGCGTCGACACCACCGGTCAGGACCTTGCCGGAGCTCGGCACTACGGTGTTGTAGGCGCGGGCCAGGCGGGTGATGGAGTCGAGCAGGATGACCACGTCCTTCTTGTGCTCGACCAGGCGCTTGGCCTTCTCCAGCACCATCTCGGTCACCGCCACGTGGCGGGTCGCCGGCTCGTCGAAGGTGGAGGACACCACCTCGCCCTTCACCGTGCGGTCCATGTCGGTCACTTCTTCCGGCCGCTCGTCGATCAGCAGCACGATGAGGTAGACCTCGTCGTGATTGCTCTCGATCGCCTTGGCCAGATTCTGCAAGATCATGGTCTTGCCGGTGCGCGGCGGGGCGACGATCAAGGCGCGCTGGCCCTTGCCGAGCGGGGCCGTGAGATCGATCACCCGGTTGGTCATGTCGCGGATCGTCGGATCCTCGATCTCCAAGGACAGCTTGGAGTCCGGATAGAGCGGCGTCAGGTTGTCGAAGTTGACCCGGTGGCGCGCGTTCTCCGGCGGGTCGAAGTTGATCGAGTTGACCTTCAGAAGTGCGAAGTAGCGCTCGCCTTCCTTGGGCGCGCGGATCTGTCCTTCCACCGTGTCGCCGGTGCGCAGGCCGAAGCGGCGCACCTGGCTCGGGCTGACGTAGATGTCGTCCGGCCCCGGCAGGTAGTTGGCCTCCGGCGAGCGCAGGAAGCCGAAGCCGTCCTGCAGAACCTCGAGCACGCCGGAGCCGAAGATGGGCACCTCGTTCTCGGCCAGGTGCTTGAGGATCGCGAACATCAGCTCCTGCTTGCGCAGCTGGCTGGCGGTCTCGATCTCCAGCTCTTCGGCATAGGCCAGAAGGTCTGCTGGCGATTTCTCTTTCAGTTCTTGAAGGTTCATCGAGGGGTCGGCCCGGTGTCTGGAAGGATAAGGCAAAGGCTGGACACAGCACGTTCTGAGAAGCTGCTCTGTCTAAGGCCCGAAAAAGTTGTCGGCAGTTTGTAAGTCCGCCCCCGCTTCATGAGCGTAGCCGGTCTGAGCGGAGCTATTCGCGGCGGGGAACAGTGGCTCCAGAACGGAGCGGACGCTTGTTATTTAAGGAAAGGCGCGGCGCGCCTCAAGTGTTGTGATGGCGGCTAATCAACGATTGCAGCAAGACTGTCAAGACTTGGTAAAGCATAAGGCTTGTCCCACGCTCTTCACAGGGCCTCAAAAGGGCTTCGCGACGGCCAGGACGACGATGATGATCATCAGCACGGTCGGGACCTCGTTCATCATCCGATAGAACTTGTCCGAGTGCTTGTTCTGGTCGGCCTCGAAGTCTTTGCGCCAGCGGCCCATGAAGCCGTGCATGGCGAACATGCCGAAGAGCAGCAGGAGCTTGGCGTGCATCCAGCCGGCGGTCCAAAGCTCCTGTTGCACGAAGAGGAAGAGCCCGACCAGCAGCGACACGATCATCGCCGGGTTCATGATGTACTTGAGCAGCCGCCGCTCCATCACCTTGAAGGTCTCCGAGGTCTCGGAGCCGGGGGTGGTCTGGGCGTGGTAGACGTAGAGCCGCGGCAGATAGAGCAGGCCGGCCATCCAGGCGATGACGGCGATGACGTGAAGCGCCTTCAGGTAGGGATAGGCGGCGTAAAGGCTTTCCATCTGAGAAGGAACCTCGGGGCTGCAGGGTCGCGGTCTTTAGTCTTGCGGCTCGAGCGGAGAGCGCGTAGCCGCCACGCTGGGGCGCCGGTCCATGGCTTCCAGAAAGCGCAGGGGCCAGCCCGCCTCTTCAAGCAGAGCCGACCCCTCGGGCGCAAGCTGCATATAGCGCAGCATGGGATAGGCGTGGCAGTCGGCGAGGCCGGGCCGGTCGCCGAGGAAGAGGTCGCCCTCGCCGCGCAGATCGGCCAAAGCCTTGAGGCAGGTGCGGGCATCGACGCAGCCTTGGGCGATCACCGCTTCGTCGCTGACCGCGCCCTCCTGCGGCTTTCGGACGCGCTCGACGAAAATGTCCCAGACGAAGGGGCGATAGCCGTAGCTGTCCAGGATCGCGATGATCTGCCGCATGCGCGCGCGGGCCCGCGGGTCCTCCGGCATCAGCGCCGGGCCGGGCAGGACCTCGTCGATGTACTGGGCGATGGCGACGGTCTCGTAGAGCCTGAAGCCGTCGTGCTCGATGGCCGGGATCTTCCCGAAGGGATGGCGTTTCAGATAGCCCGCCGGCACCCCCTCTTCGGCGAAGATGTCGATGGGCTCCAGCAGGTAGTCCGCCCCCTTCTCTTCCAGGACCAGGCGGACGATGCGCACGTAGACGCTGTAGCTCTCGCCATAGACGACGAGACGGCTCATCGGCTGGCGGCAGTGGCGGCGGCGGGGCGCTCCGGCGCCTCGAGCCAGCCGGCCAATTCCTCCTCGACCAGCTGGGCCAGGAACTGCAGATGCACCTGCGAGTCGTTGAGGCAGGGCACGTAGGCGAAGTTGGTCCCGCCGTTCTCCAGGAAGGTTTCGCGCACGCCGATGTCGATCTCTTCCAGGGTCTCGACGCAGTCGGCGGAGAAGCCCGGGGTGATGATGGCGAGGTTCTTGATGCCTTGGCTCGCAAGCTCCTCCACCGTCACGTCGGTGTAGGGTTGCAGCCACTCCTTCGGCCCGAAGCGGGACTGGAAGGTGATGCGCAGCTTGTCGTCCGGCCAGCCGAGCGCTTCGCGCAAGAGCCGTGTCGTCTTGTGGCACTGGCAGTGATAGGGATCGCCCTTGTCGAGGTTCTCTTTCGGCAGGCCATGAAAGGAGGCGAGCAGCACCTCAGGCTCAAAGTCCAAGGTCGCGTAGTGCGTGCGGACGGACTCGGCCAGCGCATGGATGTAACCCGGATGCTCATAGTAGGCCGGCATGGTCCGCACCGCCGGCTGCCAACGCTCTTTCATCAGGGCGCGGAAGGCCTGGTCGCAGGCCGTGGCCGTCGTCGCCGCGCTGTACTGCGGATAAAGCGGGAAGATCAGAACGCGCTGGCAGCCTTCATCGATCAGCTTGCGCACACCGCTTTCGGTCGAGGGATTGCCATAGCGCATGGCGAAGGCAACGCTGACGTCCGGGTGCCGCGCGGCCATCACCTGCTGCAGGCCCTCCGCCTGGTCGCGGGTGATGGTCAGGAGCGGCGACTCGTTCTTCTCGCGGTTCCAGATCGCCTGATAGGCATGGCCGCTCTTCTTCGGCCGGATTGTCAGGATGATGCCCTGCAGGATGGGCTGCCAGAGCAGCGGCGACAGCTCGATGATACGCCGGTCGCTCAAGAACTCAGAGAGGTAGCGCCGCATGGACCAATAGTCTGTGGCGTCCGGCGTCCCCAGGTTCAGCAGCAGCACACCGATGCGCGGCGGCTTGACCGGCGGATGGCCGCTCGGCAGAGCGCTCGAAAGCTTCGCGGTCGGGGCGGCTGCCTCCATCAATCCCACTCTGTTCGACATTCAGTAAGGCCCGTCATAACTCACGCCGTGGCCGGCGCTGACTGGCTAGATAGGCCGTTTTCCGCTCCATGCGAGCCTCCCCGCAGGCGCTCGACCAGCTGCGAGACATGCTCCGGCGGCGTCTTCGGCAGGATACCGTGGCCGAGATTGAAGACGAAAGGCCCCCCGGACAGCTTGGCGACGATCTCGTCGATCGCCCGGTCGAGCTCGGCCCCGCCGGCCATGAGCTGCAGCGGGTCGAGATTGCCCTGGACGCAGACATGGGGCTGCAAAGTCTCGGCCGCCCAGCCCAACGGCACGGTGGTGTCGAGCGAGACGGCGTCGCACCCGGCCTCCTTGGCGACCGCCTCGTAGAGCAGCCCCGCGCCGCGCGGGAAGAGGATCACCGGGATATCCGGATGGGCGGCCTTCACCTTGGCGGTGATCGCCTTCATGGGCTCCAGGCACCAGCGGCGGAAGTGGCGCTCCGGCCAGACCCCGGCCCAGGAGTCGAAGATCTGCACCGCCTCGGCGCCGGCGACGATCTGGCGGCTGAGGTGCTGCGCCGTCGCCTCGACCAGCAGGTCGACCAAACGCTGAAAGCGCTCCGGCGTGCCGTAAGCCCAGCTTTTGCCGGTGGCGAAGTCCTTGCTGCTGCCGCCTTCGAGCATGTAGCTCGCCACCGTCCAGGGCGCGCCGGCGAAACCAATCAAGGCCGTGCTTGGCGGGATGGCGGCCTTGATGCCGGCCACCGCCTGATAGACCGGCTGCAGCGCCTCTTCCATGCGCGGCAAAGACAGCGCCTCAAGATCCGCCTCGCCTGTCAGCGCCTCCAGCTTCGGTCCTTCGCCTTCGACGAACCAGAGCTTCTGTCCCAGCCCGTGGGGCACCACCAGGATATCGGAGAAAAGGATGGCGGCATCGAAGTTGTAGCGCCGCAAGGGCTGCAGGGTCACCTCGACGGCGAAGTCCGGCGTGTAGCAGAGGTCGAGGAAGCTACCGGCTTCCTTTCGGCTCGCCCGGTATTCCGGCAGATAGCGCCCCGCTTGGCGCATCAGCCAGATGGGCGGCGGGGAAACGGATTGCCCCGTGAGGGCGGCGAGGAAGGGTTTCTGATCGGTCATGGGCACCTGGGCTGCTTTCGTCCCCTCCCCTGTTAAATCAAAAAAAATTTGAATCAAACTTGGTTGGAGTTGTTGTTGGCGGAAGGGAGCTGGGGATGACTCGCTCATGCCCATGACTCACGCTTTTTTCGCAGGTCCCTATCCTTCGCCGGCAGCGCTGTTCATCCTTTTCGCTCGACAGGCAGGGACTCGTCCTTGGTTCAGGAGTCGCTCCCTTGCTTGATTGCCGTGACAAAGGGGGATAAGCGGTTTTGCCGCGTGGCGCCGAGCGAATTCTCCGCCGTCCCTCCCACAGGCGCCGGAGGGGGATAAGCCGTCTCGAAAAAAGGTCTGTTGGCGGGGCAAAAAAATCGGGGGCAAGGGCGACTCCAAGTTATCCCCGTTTCCTTTTAGGCCCGAGGAGTATCGAGCGATCAACCAGCAGCCGATCAAGCACCTGCACCTGGTCTCTGATGCGACCGGAGAGACGGTCAACTCCGTGGCCCGCGCCTGCCTTGTCCAGTTTCGCAGCATCACCGCCATCGAGCATGCCTGGACCCTGGTCCGCACTCAGCGGCAGATGGAGCGGGTGCTCGACGGCGTGCGTCGCAATCCGGGGCCGGTTCTCTACACCGTGGTCAACCAGGAGCTCAGACGGCAACTCGCCGACTGTTGCCGACAGATCGGCGTCGCCGGAATTTCCGTGCTTGACCCGGTGATGGCGGCGCTGGCCTCGGAGTTCCAGGAGGAGAGCAGCAACCGCCCCGGCCTGCAGCATGAGATGGATGCGGAGTACTTCGACCGCATCGAGGCCATGCACTATACGATGGCGCACGACGACGGACAGCTGACCGACGATCTCTCCGAAGCCGATGTGGTGCTGGTCGGCGTGTCGCGCACCTCGAAGACGCCGACTTGCATCTATCTCGCCAACCGCGGCGTGAAGGCCGCCAACGTCCCCCTGGTGCCGGGCGTGCCGGTGCCGGACGGCCTGCTGCGCGCCACCGGTCCGCTTGTCGTCGGCTTGACTAAGGATCCGACGCGCCTGGTGCAGATCCGGCAGAACCGCATGCGGCAGATGACCGACGGTGAGCAGGACAGCGACTACACCGACCTCGAAGCGGTGAAGCGGGAGATCGCCGATGCTCGGCGACTCTATGCCAAGCAGGGCTGGATGGTGATCGACGTCACCCGCCGCTCGATCGAGGAAACCGCCGCCGCGGTGCTGACCATGCTGAAAGACCGCCGGCAAGAGAGCGCGTCTTGAGCGCCGACGCGGCCCCGTCCCTGCTGTCCTTCCCGATGGGAGAGACGGCGCCGCCGGTGGTTCTGGCCTCGGCCAGTCCCTCCCGGCGCACCATGCTGGAGAATGCCGGCCTGCGCTTTTCCGTCGAGCCGGCGGCGGTGGATGAGGACGCGGTCAAGGAAGCCCTGAAGGTCGAGGGCGCCAGCGCGGCGCGCACGGCGGAGACCTTGGCCGAGCTGAAAGCGCAGCGCGTCTCCGCGCGCCACCCCGGTAGCATGGTGATCGGCGCCGACCAGATGCTGGAGTGCGAAGAGCGCTGGTTCGACAAGCCCGCCGACCGCGATCAGGCGGTCCAGAGCCTGCGTGCCTTGCAGGGGCGCAGCCATGTGCTCTGGTCTGCCGTCTGCATCGTGCGCGATGGCAGCCGCATCTGGCATCATGGCGCGCCCGCCCGCATGACCATGAGGGTGCTCTCGGACGATTTCATCGCGGCCTATCTCGATACGGTCGGCGACAAGGCTTTGAGCTCGGTCGGTGCCTATCAGCTCGAAGGCCTGGGCGCTCAACTCTTCAGCCGCATCGAAGGGGACTTCTTCACCATCCTCGGTCTGCCGCTCTTGCCGCTGCTCGATGTGCTGCGCGCCAACGGGGTGCTGGTCCGATGATCCTCTCCGGCCGCGCCGCCTTGGCCGGCGTTTTCGGCTGGCCGGTGGCCCACTCCAAGTCGCCGCGGCTGCATGGCTATTGGCTTGAGCGGCACGGCATCGACGGGACTTATCTGCCGCTGCCCGTCGCGCCGGAGAACTTCGCGGCGGCCGTGCGCAGTCTGGTTCATCTTGGCTTCCGTGGTGCCAACGTGACCGTCCCTCACAAGGAAGCGGCGCTCGCCCTGGCCGACGAGGTGGACGAGGACGCCAAGCGCATCGGTGCCGCCAACACCCTGATCTTTCGCGATGGCGAGGTGCTGGCGCGCAATACGGACGGCTTCGGCTTTCTTGCGAACCTGGAACAAGGCGCGCCTGGCTGGCAGCCGGAGGCGCCGGCTCTTGTGCTTGGCGCCGGCGGTGCTGCACGGGCCGTCATCGTGGCACTGCTCGACAGCGGCTGCCGCGAGCTTCGCCTCTGCAACCGGACCGCCGAGCGCGCCGAGGGGCTGCGCGCGGCTTTCGGCGAGCGGGTGTCTGTCGTTCCCTGGGAGGAGCGGGCGGATGCCTTGGCCGACGTCGGTCTCTTGGTCAACACCACCAGCCTGGGCATGGAGGGCCACGCGCCTCTGACGCTCGAGCTCGCCGCCTTGCCGACGGACGCGGTGGTGAACGACCTGGTCTATGCGCCTCTGGAGACGCACCTGCTGGCCGCGGCGCGCGCACGGGGCAACGCGGTCGTCGATGGTCTCGGCATGCTCTTGCATCAGGCGCGCCCCGGCTTCGAGGCCTGGTTCGGTGTCCAGCCCGAGGTCGATGCCGCCCTGCGCGACTTCGTGCTCGCCGGATAGGGTGATGGGTTTGAAGCCTATGATTGACGAGGCAATCCATTGGCTTGTCATACCTGCCCAAGCTGTTACCCCGGCCTTGAGCCGGGGTCCATCTCGAAGCTTGGCGCGAGCCGAGACATGGTTCCCGGCTCGCGGACTTCGCTCCCGCGAAGCCCTTGGCCGGGATGACAGTCCGTGGGGTACCCCCGCCCTCGAACGGACTTCGGCGTCGAGGCATTGGCACCGATGCTGATCCTCGGCCTGACCGGTTCGATCGGCATGGGCAAGTCGACCGCCGCCGGCATGTTTCGCCAGCTCGGTGTGCCGGTGCATGATGCCGACGCCAGCGTGCATCGCCTGATGGCGAAGGGCGGCGCGGCCGTTTCGCAGATCGCCGCGCTCTTCCCCACGGCGGTGCGCGACGGCTCTGTCGACCGTGGCCGTCTCGGGCAGGCGGTGTTCGGGAACGAGGCGGCACTCCGCCAACTGGAAGGCGTGCTGCACCCACTGGTCCGCCGCAGCGCTGAGCAGTTCTTGCGCCGTCAGGCCCGGCGGCGCCAGTGGCTTTCGGTGCTGGACATTCCCCTGCTCTATGAGACCGACGCGGCGGCGCGCTGCGATGCGGTGGTGGTGGTCAGCGCCCCCGCCTGGCTGCAGCGCCAGCGCGTGCTTGCGCGCCCCGGGATGACGGAAGAGCGCTTCGCCGCCATCGCCGCGCAGCAGGTTCCGGACCGGGAAAAACGCCGAAGAGCGGATTATGTTGTGGAAACTGGCTTGAGCAAACGCAACACCTTGTGTCAGCTTCAAGCCGTCCTCAGGGACATGGACGGCAGGCAGCCCCTGGCTTGGCCGCCACGCCGCCGCCGCTGAAGTGCGCGGCGACTGCGAGAGGAGAGCGCCGATGCGGGAAATCGTTCTGGATACGGAGACTACCGGGCTCGACCCCAACGCCGGCCATCGCCTCGTCGAGGTGGCCTGCATCGAGCTGGTCAATCATGTCGCCACCGGCACCCACCGCCGCTGGTACATCAACCCGGAACGGGACATTCCGGCGGAGGCTCAGGCGGTCCACGGACTGACCGAGGAGTTCCTCAAGAACGAGCCGGTCTTCGCCAAGGTCGCCGAAGACTTCCTGCATTTCGTCGGCGACGCGACGCTGGTCATCCACAACGCCGAGTTCGATCTCAAGTTCCTCAATGCCGAGCTGGGCCGGCTCAACAAGCCTCCGCTGCCCAGCAGCCGCGCGGTCGACACGGTTGCCTTGGCCCGCGCCAAGCATCCCGGCGCACGGGTCAGCCTCGATGCGCTTTGCCAGCGCTATGGCATCGACAACTCCCACCGCACCCTGCATGGCGCCCTCCTCGACTGCGAGCTTCTGGCCGAGGTCTATTTGGAGCTGCGCGGCGGCCGCGAGCCGGGCTTCGGCCTGGCGCTCGGCAGCCATGCGGAGGACGAGGCGGCTCTTGAGGAAGAGTCCGCCGCGCGGGCGCCTCGCCCACCTCGCCCGCACGCCCCCTCGCCCGAAGAGCGCGAAGCCCACCAGGCCATGCTGGGCCGCCTCACCGACCCGATCTGGCTCGACCGCTAGACCCCTTTGGCACCTGCCCATCGCAGACTGTCATCCTTGGGCGGGCCGCAAAGCGGCGCGACCCGAGGATCCAGCGGTAGGAACGGTGTGAGCTTGTGGCTGGACCCCGGCTGCCAAGGCTCGCAGCCGGGACTGCTCGCAGTCCCGGGCTCGCCTAAGGGCCGGGGTGACAGGCTGCATGGTAGCGGTCGCGCGGCGCGGTCAGCACGTCGATGAAGGCGCGCAGCAGCTCGAGCCGGCGGTTCTGCTCCGGATAGTAGAGGTAATAGGGCGGCAGTTCGGTGACATAGTGGTCCAGGACGCTCTCCAACGCGCCCGCCTCCAGATGGTCGGCGATCACCGGCCGCAGGGACCAGCCGATGCCGAGGCCGTCGCGCACCGCCTGCATGACTGACTGCATGCTGTCGAAGATCAGTTGCGTCGGCGGGTCGACGATCTTGACCTGGCCATCCTCGACGAACTGCCAGTCCCAGATCCGGTTGGCTGTGACGAACTTGTAGCGCACACAGCGGTGGTGCAGCAGGTCGCGCGGATGCTGCGGCCGGCCATGGGCGTCGAGGTAGCCAGGCGCCGCCGACCAGCAGGGCGTCAGCGCTCCGGTCAGCCGCACCGCCACCATGCCCGGGGTCAGGCGATCGCCGAGGCGAAAGCCGGCATGGAAGCCCTCCTTGACGATGTCGACCAGTCCTTCGTTGATCGAGAGGTCCAGGCAAACCCCCGGATAGGCCGCCTGGAAGTCGGCGAGCACCGGGGCGATCAGCATCTTGTAGGCGCTGCGCGGCAAGGTCAGGCGCAGGGTGCCGCGGGTCGAGCGGCCGATCACCCGGCTATCTTCGATGGCATCCAGCAGGTCGCGGTAGGCCGGCTCGGCGCCAGCCAGCAGGCGGCGGCCTGCATCGGTCAGCTCCAGGGAGCGGGTCGTGCGCACCAGCAGATCCACGCCGAGCCGCTGCTCCAGGGCCTTGAGCTGGTGGCTCACGGCCGGCGCGCCGACGCCCAAGGACCGCGCGGCACTGCGCAGCGAGCCCTCCCGGACGATGGCGAGAAAGACTTCCAAGCCTCCCAAAGGTGCGCGGGTCACTGTTCGATTTCTCACAGCAATCTAGTGCAGAACAGAAGCCTATTTGAATAATTCGCCGTCGGCTAGCGTGGGGCTTCGGCAATCGGCGAGGACCCATGGCGGGCAGCGAAGCGGAGCGGCCGCAGCGAACGGCGCTCGGCATCATCATCATCCTGGCCTCGGTGCTGACCATGGCTTTTGCCGATGCGGTGGTGAAGCTGGTCAGCGCCGATCTCACCCTCTGGCAGGTCTTCGTCGCCCGCGCGCTGGTGGCGCTGCCGATCTTGATCCTGCTGCCGCGCCTCACCGGCACCGGGCTCACGCTCAAGGCGCCCAAGTGGGCGCTGGTTCGCAGTGGACTCTTGGTCCTGACCTGGCTCGCCTTCTATGCCTCGCTGCCGGTGCTCAGCCTCTCGGTGGCCGCCGTCGCGGTCTACAGCAATCCCATCATGATCGCGCTGCTCTCGGCCGCGGTGATCGGCGAACCGGTGAGCGGCCGGCAGTGGCTCGGCGTGCTGCTCGGCTTTCTCGGCGTGGTCGCCATTCTCAAGCCCGGCAGCGAGGCCTTTTCCTGGTTCACGCTGCTGCCTTTGCTCGCCGCCGCGCTTTACGCGGTCGCCATGGTGCTGACCCGCAGCAAGTGCCAGACGGAGGCGCCGCTCGCCTTGGCATTCACGCTCCAGCTCTTCTTTCTGATCACCGGGCTGATGGCGATGGCCGTGCTTTGGCTTTTGGGCCTCGGGGCGGAGACCCAGGCCGCCTTTCCCTTCCTGCTCGGCGATTGGGCGCCCATGGGGCTGGAGGCCTGGGGCCTCATGGCTTTGCTGGGCGCGCTCTCGGCCGCCTACTTCGTCGGCGTCGCCCGCGCCTATCAGATCGCAGCCCCCTCGGTCATCGCCACCTTCGACTATGCCTACCTGATCTCGGCCGCTCTCTGGGGCTTTCTCTTCTTCGCCGAGACGCCGGACGCCCTGACCGTCGGCGGCATGGTTTTGATCACCGCCGCCGGCTTACTCGTTGCCGCCCGCAAGCGGTGATCGGCGGTTGGCCGCCGTTGCGTTGGCCTAGGCCTTGGCCTCGGCGTCGCTCGCCGCTTCCGGCGTTTCCTCCGGCAGCGGTGCCAGCTCGGCGGTGTAGGGAGCCTGGGCGCTGACTGGCTGGTATGGCTCCTGCTCGGCGTCGGGCACCGGCTCCCGCCGGGTCACGCGGTAAGCGACGAAGAGCGCATAGGCCGCCGCCACCACCAGGGCGATGACCATGAAGGCGCGCGGCCCGACGATGGGCGTCAGCGCCGTGGCAATGCCCGGCAGCACCAGGCCGGAGAGTGACCAGGCGACCATCAAGGTGCTGGAGAGCGAGACGTAGTACTGCGGGTCGGCCCGGTCGTTGGCGTGGGCGTTGGCGATGGCGTAGATCGACTCAGTGGCGCCGCTCCACACGGCGAAGAGCAGCACCAGCCAGAGCAGATGCGGATGCCCGGTCTGGGTTGCGATGGCGGCGCAGCCGGCGACCAGCACCGCGGCGCCGATCAGGACCAGGCGCCGGTCGATACGATCTGAGAGGGCGCCGAGCGGCATCTGTACCGCCAGCATGCCGAACTGCATCAGGAACATGAGGAGCGCAATGTCCTTCTGCGGATAGCCCTCGGCCGCGGCATAGATCGGCGCGAAGCCCTGTAGCAGCATGGTGAGGCCGCCCACGGCCAGGAGCCCCACGAGCCCGACCGGGGAGATGCGCCAGACCGCGCGGGGGGCGATGTGCACCGCCTCGGGCGGACCGGGCGCGGTGAGGCGCGTCAGGCTCACCGGCAGGATGGCCAGGGTGGCGAAGAGGATGGCGAGCAGCAGGGCGGTCGGCCCCTCGACCGAGACGAAGCGCAGGATGAAGGAGCCGGCGCCGAGGCTGAGCACGTAGCTCATATAGAAGAGCGCGATGACCTTGCCGCGCCACTCGTTGGCGGTGGCGTCGTTGAGCCAGCTTTGGCTGACCACGAAGAGCCCGGCGACCGCGAAGCCGTAAAGCGCGCGGGACAGCACCCAAAGCAGCGGCTCCGTGCCGACGGCGATCAGCAACACCGACAGGACGACGGCGGCGGCCAGGGTGGCGAAGACGCGCGCATGGCCGACCCGCCGCACCATGTGGCCGACGAAAAGGCAGCCCGCGAGGCCACCCGCCGAAAGCCCGGTCAGCACCGCGCCGGCGACCCAGGGCTCGAAGCCGGTGAAGGCCAGCTTCAGCGGCACATAGGCGAAGAGGATGCCGTTGCCCACGGCGAGCGAGGCCATCGAGAGGATGATGCTCGCCACCGCCAGGGGCGGCGAGGGCACGGCGCGGGCTTCCGTTTCGGCCGAGGAGCTGTCGGTGTTTGCGGTCAATGGGAGTCTTTTTCAGGTTTCGGCCTTAGCTCTGGTCCTCCCGAGTGGGTCTGTCTCGCCCGTCAGCGACCCGCGCTGGCTGCGCCGGAAGGCGGCCGCGCAAGAACAGGCGTTGCGGCCGGCAGATGCCTCGCCGCAGGGCTTCAGCCCGCAGGCGGATCGCTCTGTCTGTCATCCTTGGGCGAGCCGCCACGCGGCGAGACCCGAGGATCCAGCGGTAGGCACGGTTCGAGCTTGTGGCTGCCTTCGGCAACTTGCTACGCAAGCCCCGGCTCCCAAGTCTCGCTAGCCGGGACGGCATACCGTCCCGGGCTCGCCTAAGGGCCGGGGTGACAGTCGGTGATGGGACGGCGGCCCTAAGCCTTGGCTTCCGCGTCGCCTGAGGCCTCGGCGGTGCTCTCGGCTGCGGGCGCGTCGGCCGAAGAAGCCTCCGCGGCACCACCCGTCTGGTCCTCCACCTCGTACTCCTTCTGGCGGAAGAGCTCGGCGAAGTTGATCGGGTTGATCAGCAGCGGCGGGAAGCCGCCGTCGCGCGTGGCGTCGGCGATGATGCGCCGGGCGAAGGGGAAGATCATCGAGGGCGCTTCGATGAACAGCAGCGGACGCACCTGCTCCGGCAGCACGCTCTCCTTGAAGCTGACAAGGCCGCAGTAATCCAGCTCGATGACGAAGACCGCCCGGCCCTCCACCGTGGGATTGGCACTCAGCTTCAGCGCCACTTCGTAGACCCGGTCCTGCAGCTTGTTGGCGGAAACGTCGATGGCGACCTCCATCTGCGGCGCCTGCTGCTGCAGCATGGTGAAGACGCGCGGCGCGTTGGGATTCTCGAAAGAGAGGTCTTTGACGTACTGGGTATGCAGCACGAGGGGCTGGTCGGCGACGGCGCCGGCCGCCTGTTGCTCTGCATCGGACATGGGAATTCCTCTTGTTGGTCGGCGCCTGCTAACACGGCATTGCCCAGGCGGCAACGGCTCTGCTCAGGGGGTCTGCACCGCGGGAATGAGGGGCGCCAGGGGCGGAACCTCCGGATGGCCGTCCAGCGGATTGCAGGCCACCACCTGGCAGTTGCCGACCTCCTGGCCGGTCAGGGCGCGGATGAAGCCCCAGTGGCTGATCACCAGCGCGCCGCCCCAGTTGCCGTCCTCCCGCATCTTCGCGCGGAAGGCCTGGCTGCGCGCCGTCAGGCTGGCCTCGGTCTCCTCCAGCGGCAGCCACCAGATCTCTGCCAGGTCGCCGAAGTCGTGGTCGGGCCAGCGCCGTTCCAGCGCCCGGCGCGAGGTGCCGATGTCGCAGTTAAAGAAGGCGCGTTCGCCGATCAGCCGGTCGACGGAGATCGGGAGCTTGAGCCGCCGGTTGACGATCTCCGCCGTCTCCAAGGTGCGGTGATAGGGCGAAACGATGATCCGGGAGATGGACTGCTCCGTCATGGCCTCGGCCAGCGCTTCCGCTTGGCGGCGCCCGGTCTTGGTTAACGGCGGGTCGACAATGCCGGGGTCGCGCCGGTGACGGCCGAAGTGCAGGTTGAAGTGCGATTGCGCGTGACGGGCGAGAAGCATGATCGCTCAGGTTCAGTCGCGGTCCCTGTCGGGGCCTTTGTCCGATGGCTTGGGGCCGTCGGCATCGTCGGTCACATCGACATAGTCGCCTTCCAGGGTCGGTCCAGGCTGCTTGGGGCGGGACCAGCCGCGGCCGGGGTTCGGTGGCGGGCCCCCGGGCTTTTGCGGGCCTGGACGGCCCGGGCCCCCGGGCCCGCCCGGTTGGGGGCCGAAGCCGCCGCCGGCACGGCGCATCCGGACCTGGGTCATGCGGCTGCCGAAGTGCTGGCGCAGCAGGTCGCGGACCGGCGGCATCAGCAGCAGGAAGCCGATCGCATCGGTGAAAAAGCCCGGAGTCAGCAGCAAAAGGCCGCCGAACAGCAGGCAGGCGCCGTCAAACAGCTCCTTGGCGGGAACCTGGCCGGCGTCCATCTGGCTCTGCGCTCTGCGTAGGGTCGCCAGGCCCTGCTGCCGCAAAAGCGCCGTGCCGATAACCGCGGTCAGAATGATCAGCCCCAGGGTCGGCCACAGGCCGATCCACCCGCCGACCTCGATAAAGAGGCCGATTTCAATCAGGGGAACCAGGATGAAGGCGGCGAGAAGGAGTAGTGCCATCCTTGCCCTTTTATTCGCGCTTTCTTATGTAGTGAAGGGTCCGCAGATAAGATACAAGGCGGTATATGGTTGGGGTTTGGGGCATTGGGTGCCCAAAATCGCACCGCCTCCCGACGAGTCTCAAAGACGAATGAGCGACGGCCTCCTAAACATAGTGTTCATTGCCGCGATTGCGGCCTTTCTTATTTTGCGGCTGCGCAGCGTGCTGGGCCGGCGCGACGGCCATGAAGGGCGCTCGGACTTCGACCCCTTCCAGCAGCGCGAGTCGGCGACGGCGCAAAATAACGATAAGGTGATACACCTGCCCGACAGCCGTCCGAACGACGCGGAGCCTCTGAGCGAGGAGGCGCTGGACGAAGAGTTTGCCGGCAGCCCCGCTGCCGATGGCCTGAAGGATATCAAGCGGGCCGACCCGAGCTTCGATGCCGCTGGCTTCGCCGAGGGCGCCAAGGGTGCCTTCGAGATGATCATCACGGCCTTCGCCAAGGGCGACCGCGATACCCTGCGCCCGCTGCTCTCCAACGACGTCTTCGAGGAGTTCGCCGGCAGCATCAAAGCGCGGGAAGAGGCCGACGAGACCCTGGAGACGACCTTGATCGGCATCCGCGAGTCGGAGATCGTCGAGGCCGAGCTGCAGGGCCGTACCGCCTTTGTGACCGTGCAGTTCGTCTCGGAGCAGGTCAACGTGACCCGCGATTCCGAACACCGCATCGTCGATGGCGACCCCAACGAGGTGGCTGTCATCACCGACATTTGGACCTTCGCGCGTAACACCCGTAGCCGTGACCCCAACTGGGCCCTCGTCGCCACGCGCTCTCCGAGCTAAGCCGTCACGCTTGGCCGGCCTCCGCTGGCTTCTTCCTCTTTTTCTGGCATTGCTGCTGGCCGCCTGCGAGCGCGTGCCCGAAGAAGGTGTGCCCGACCGGCCGGTCTCCCTCTGGCAGCCGGTCGACTACGCCGCGCTCGAGGGCTGGGCCGAGGACGACCACGCCGCGGCCCTGACCGCGCTGCGGCGCTCCTGCGATCGCCTGGAACGGCGCCCGGAGGACCGGCCCATGGGTCAGGACGCCCGCGCCGGCACCGTCGCCGACTGGCTGCCCGCCTGCCGTGCCTTGCCGGCGGAGGGCGCCCCGGGCGAGCTGGCCCGCGCCTACTTCGAAGGTTGGTTCCAGCCGGTGGCGCTGGAAAGCGCCGATGGCCCTGAGGGACTGATCACCGGCTACTACGAGTCCGAGCTGGAAGGCGCCTTCACCCGCGACGAGACCTACAACGTGCCGATCTATGGCCGGCCGGCCAACTTGGTGGAGGTGCGCCTGGGCGACTTCGACGATGATCTGCCGCGGCAGACCGTGATCGGGCGGGTCGAGAACGGGCGCCTCAAGCCCTACCACGCGCGGGCGGAGATCGAGGGCGGCGCCATCGACGGGCAAGCGCCGGTGGTGATCTGGGCCAAGGACATCGTCGACGTCTTCTTCCTGCAGGTGCAAGGCTCCGGCCAGGTGGTGCTGCCGGACGGCGAGCGGGTTCGCATCGGCTTCGCCGGCTCCAACGGCCTGCCCTTCTATGCCATCGGCCGGGCTTTGATCGACGAGGGCATCATCGACCGCAAGACGGTTTCCATGCAGAGCATCCGCGACTGGCTGCGCGCCAACCCGGCCGAGGCCGAGGCGCTGATGCACCGCAACGAGCGCTTCATCTTCTTCCGTGTCATCGAGGGCGACGGGCCGATCGGCGCCCAGGGCGTGGCCCTGACGCCGGGGCGCTCATTGGCGATCGACCCGGCCTTCGTGCCGCTCGGCGCACCGCTCTGGCTGGCGACGACCTATCCGGCGGAAGAGCGGCCGCTCAAGCGGCTGATGGTGGCGCAGGACACCGGCAGCGCCATCAAGGGCGTGGTGCGCGGCGACTTCTTCTGGGGCAGCGGCGAGGGCGCGCTGCACTACGCCGGCCGCATGAAGCAGCCCGGCCGCGTCTGGCTGCTGCTGCCGCGCACCCTGGTGCAGGGGCTGAGCTGAACCACCGTCGTCGGTGCGTGTGGCTGGACCCTCGGGTCTCGGCCCTCTGGGCCTTGCCCAAGGGTCCAGCCACACGCGCGGTCGCTCAAACACCGTGCGATCGAGCGGGCCTGTGCTAGCGGATGAAATTGTTGACGAAATCGGCACCCAACCCGACGGCCTCATAGTGCTTTCGGCACTGCTCGATCATGGTCAGATTGTCATCGATCGCGACGATGTTGTCGTCCTCGTCGAGGTACAACACCGGGCCCTCGATATAGAAGAAGGTCTGCATCTCCTCGTCGCCGTCGACGGTCAGGGTATGCACCTCCCCCGGCGGTTCGTAGACGTAGGACCCTTCCCGTGCGACCCAGCTGTGCTCCAGGTAGCGCCAGGAGCCCTTCAGCACGAAGCCGTGGACCGGCGCGGAATGACGATGCCGGCTCAGGATTCCGCCGCGCCGAACGCGCAGGATCTCCGCGTGGGTGCCGGTCGTCATGTCGAAGAACAATGGCCGATACCAAACGTTGGGCTCGCTTAACACCCAATGCCGCTCGTCGTCCGGCTGCTGGACCACCAGTTCCGGCTTCTGACCCAGCATCCCGAAGACGGGCGGGTCGAACCCGATGATCTCAGTTCCATCCGTCTGCTTGGAAACCGTATCCATGGGCTCGAGCCTCCACATGCCATTTCAGCGTGCCGCACAGCATCGCGTCTCGCCCTGACGAACGCAACAACCCGCCCTTTGCCGGGCGGGCATTCCTGCTATTTTGCCCCCGGCGCTTATGGCTTATCTCTTTAAGAGAGCCCGACCGCCGACCCGTTGCGCCTGGAGCCGCCTGTTGATGACCCCTTCGAACCCCAATGTGGGCCTCTTCGTCACCTGCCTCGTGGATCTCATGCGGCCGAGCGTCGGTTTCGCCGCGGTGGAGCTGCTGGAGGCCGCCGGCTGCACGGTCGCCGTGCCGGCCGCGCAGAGCTGCTGCGGCCAGCCGGCCTACAACATGGGCGACCGTGCCGACACGCGGGAGATCGCGCGGCAGACGGTGAAGGCCTTCCAGGATTTCGACTACGTGGTGGTGCCCTCGGGCTCCTGCGCCGCCATGATCAAGGAGCACTACCCGGCGCTCTTCACGGGCGAGCCGGAGGTGCAGCGCCAGGCCGAAGCGCTCGCCGAGAAGACCCACGAGCTGGTCTCCTTCCTCGCCGACGTGCTGCAGGTGGAGGGTGTGGACGCCCAGTACCGCGGCAAGGTCACCTACCACGATTCCTGCTCGGGCCTGCGGGAGCTGGGCGTCAAGCAACAGCCACGGCGTCTGCTGGCCAGCGTCGAGGGGCTGGAGCTGGTGGAGCTCCAGGAGGCCGAGGTCTGCTGCGGCTTCGGTGGCACCTTCTGCGTCAAGTATCCGGAAGTCTCCAACAAGATCGTCGAGACCAAGGCCGAGCATATCGAGCGAAGCGAGGCCGATCTGCTCTTGGCCGGCGACCTCGGCTGCCTGATGAACATGGCCGGCAAGCTCAAGCGCCGCGGCGCCAAGGTCGAGGCGCGGCACGTGGCGGAAGTCCTGGCCGGCAAGCTCGACGAGCCGGCCATCGGCGAAGGCAAGGGAAACTAACGCCATGGATTCGACCGCTCACGCCTTCAAGGACAACGCCCACAAGGCGCTCGGCAACGCGCAGCTGCAGGAGGCGCTCGGCAACCTGCGCCGCGGCTTCACCGAGCGGCGGGCCAAGGCGCGCGACAAGCTGCCGGAGTTCGACGGCCTGCGCGATGCCGCGCGCGACATCAAGAACCACACGCTGGAGAACCTCGACCTCTACCTCGAGCGCTACGAGAGCAAGCTGCTAGAGCAAGGCGGAAAGCTGCATTGGTGCGCCACGGCGGAGGATGCCAGGCAGGCGATTCTGGATATCTGCCGCTCGGTCGACGCCAAGCTGGTGACCAAAGGCAAGTCGATGGTCTCGGAGGAGATCGGCCTCAACGACTTCCTGGAGAAGAACGGCGTGACGCCGGCCGAGACCGATCTCGGCGAGTACATCATCCAGCTGCGCAATGAGCCGCCGAGCCACATCATCGCGCCCGCCGTGCACCTCACCAAGGCGCAGGTCGAGGCCGACTTCCGCAAGAACCACAGCGAGCTGCCGGCCGAGCGGAACCTGGTCGAGCCGGAGACGCTGGTGCAGGAAGCGCGCACCATGCTGCGCCAGAAGTACCTCGACGCCGATGTGGGCATCACCGGCGCCAACTTCCTGATCGCCGAGACCGGCAGCTCGATCATCGTCACCAACGAGGGCAACGGCGACCTGACCCAGTGCCTGCCCAAGGTCCACATCGTCATCGCCAGCATCGAGAAGGTCGTTCCGACCCTGGAGGACGTCTCGATCATCCTGAGAGTGCTCGCCCGCTCCGGCACCGGGCAGGAGTTCACCGCCTACACCACCTTCTCCACCGGACCGAAGCGTGAGGGCGATCTCGACGGGCCCGAGCAGTATCACGTGGTGCTGCTCGACAACGGCCGCTCGGCCATGCTGGGCAGCGAGTATCAGGACGTGCTGCGCTGTATCCGCTGCGGCGCCTGCATGAACCATTGTCCGGTCTACAACGCGGTCGGCGGCCATGCTTACGGCTGGGTCTATCCGGGTCCCATCGGGGCGGTGCTGACCCCGAGCCTGATCGGCGTCGAGGAAGCCGGGCACCTGCCCAACGCCTCGACCTTCTGCGGCCGCTGCGAGGCGGTCTGCCCCATGCGCATTCCGCTGCCCAAGATGATGCGGCACTGGCGGGAGAAGGAGTTCGAGCGCAACCTGACGCCGACGGCGGCGCGCAGCGGCTTGAAGCTCTGGGCCTTCTTCGCCAAGCGGCCGGCGCTCTATGCCATGCTGAACCGCTTCAACGCCCGGCTGCTGCGCGCGCTGGGCGGGCGCAAGGGGCGCCTCAAGTCCCTGCCCCTGGCCGGCGGCTGGACTGACCACCGCGACTTCCCCGCGCCGCAGGGCAAGAGCTTTCAGGAGCTTTGGGCCAAGCGGCAGAACGGGTCCGGAGCCTCCAAAGCATGAGTGGCCGGGAGCAGATTCTGGGCGCTGTCCGCCGCTCCCTGAAACGTCAGGCGGACGACGGCGCGGCCGAACGCGTGGCCACGCACCTTGCCGAGCACCCGCGCGGGCCCGTGCCGGCCCGTGCCCAGCTTCCGCACCAGGAGCAGGTCGCGCTGTTCCAGGCGCAGGCGGAAGCCGTGCACACGACAGTGGACCGCCTCGCCGATCTTTCGGAGGTACCCAAGGCGGTCTCAGCCTACCTGAGCAGCCAGAACCTGCCGCAGAGCCTGCGCGTTTCGCCCGACGGCCGCTTGAGCGCCTTGCCCTGGCAGGCTGATGCCCCCTTGCTGGAGGTCAGCGCCGGGCCGGCGCGGTCCGACGATGCCACCTCCCTCACCCCGGTCTTGGCCGCGGTGGCGGAGACGGGAACCCTGATGCTGCGCTCCGGCCCCGAGACGCCTGTCACCCTCAACTTCCTTCCGGAGACCCATATCGCCGTGGTCTTCGCCAGCCAGATCGTCGGCAGCTACGAGGACGCCTGGCAGCGCTTCCGCGAGGCGGGCAACGACAGCCGCCTGCCCCGGACGGTCAACTTCATCACCGGGCCTTCGCGCACCGGCGACATCGAGCAGACCATCCTGCTGGGCGCCCACGGGCCCAAGCGCCTGCACCTGCTGCTGATCGACGATGTCGCATAAGCCCAAGGACATGGAGCTTTGGCACCAGGTTGCGCGCAGCGCCAAGCCGCTGCGCGGCCGCGACCGCCATGCCGTCTTCAGCCCGCTCAAGCAGACGGACGATGACGGCGGCCAGGCTGCGCCGCGGCGCAAGGCGGCCAGCGCCCAGCCCGCTGCCGCGCGGCGCCCGGCCAGCGACAGCGCACTGCCCTCCGCCGCGGCCAAGACCGATCGGGTGAAGCATCGGCAGCCCTGTCTGGCCCACGGCCAGGTCGCGGGGGTCGACCGGCGCACGGCGGAGCGTCTCAAGCGGGGCAAGATGCAGGTGGATGGGCGGCTTGACCTGCACGGCTTGACTCAGGCGGAGGCGCACCGCGCTCTCGATGCCTTTGTTGCGGCCAGCTACGACGCCGGACGGCGTACTCTGCTGGTGATCACCGGCAAGGGTCAGGGCAAGCAGGAGGGCGGCGTTCTGCGCGGCAAAGTCCCGCTTTGGCTCAACCAAGCGCCCAACCGAGGCCGGGTTTTGGCCTTCGATTACGCCCAGCCGCGCGACGGCGGCACCGGCGCTCTCTACGTCATGCTGCGCCGCAAACGGTGAGGCTGATCACACACTCAATCGCATGAGTTGTGGTCGTTGCTGACATTGCGTTCCAATATGGGGTATAGTTAAGTCAACCGTCCGTTTGCTCACCTCGGGTCGGAAGGGTCTTCACTTGTCGGCGGGGACCCGGGGAAAGGGCAGCGGGATGCTTGGGGCTAGGGATTTGGGGAGACTGCAGAATGACTCCGTTTGGGGCGCGCTTGCGTAAGCTGCGAGCGCAACGCGGCTTATCGCTTAAGGACATGGCGGCCGGTTTGGGCGTGTCGCCAGCGTACCTTTCTGCCTTGGAACACGGCCGGCGCGGGCGGCCGAACCGCCGAACCATTCACCGCATATGCCAGTACTTCCAGATCATCTGGGACGAGGCGGAGGAGCTTGAGGCGCTGGCGCGCATCTCCCACCCGCGGGTGGTGGTCGACAGCGGCGGCCTCTCGCCCAAGGCGACTCAGGCCGCCAATCTCTTGGCGCAGCGCATTCGCAGCCTGGACGACCGGGCGCTCGACCAGATCCTCGAGGTCCTCGAGGCGCAGGGCCGGGCCGCCAGCGCCAAGGCCAGCCTTACACAGACAGCGCGCCCCTCAAGCGGTTCGCTTGCGGGTTAGAGAAGTGCCCGGGTCGGCGGCCCATCACCACAGACCGTCATCCCGGACGCGGGCTTTGCGTCAGCGAAGACCGTGAGCCGGGAACCATTCCTCGGCCCGCGCCCTACGTCGACATGGGCCCCGGCTCAAGGCCGGGGTGACGATTTGTGGTGTGGCGATGTCTGCAGCGACTCTCGAAGTGCCATCCCGGACGCGGGCTTCGTCCTTGGCCGGAATGACATGCTGAGAGAAGCTGCAAAGGGCGCAGCGCCAAGGCCAGCCTTACACAGACAGCGCGCCCCTCAAGCGGTTCGCTTGCGGGTTAGAGAACTTTCGGTCGACGACGATCTGGCGCGCGGTGACCGCTTGGCCGTAATAGCCTTGCATGAAGGACTCGCGCACGATCATGGCGGCACCCGCCAGGGAGCCGCCGCCGAACAGTCCGACGGCGCTTGAGAAGGAATAGATGTCGACGTCCAGGTTGGTGGTCGTCGCCGCTTCCGTACCGGCGCCATAGGGGCCGACCGCGACGGAGAGATCGCCGCCAAACTTGAAATTGTTCTGGAGGATGGCGTCGAGCCCGCCGTCGGTCATCACCGTGAAGCAGACCTTGGAGACCTGCCCGCCGATCTGCAGGCCGATGCTGCCGCCGGCCAGTGTGTAGAAGGCCGGGTCGCTCCAGCTGCCGTCGGCGCTCTTGGCCAACAGCACGCCGCTCCCACCTTCGCCGCCGATGATGAAGCCGCCCTTGAAGATCGCCGGATAGATCATCACGGCGCGCGCCCGCTCGATGTATGCCGGTAGGTTCTTGAGCGCCGGCTCTTCCTTGGCAGCCAGCATCTCTTCGATGGCCAGCGAGCATTCGGTCACCAGGTCGGCGGCTTTCTTGGCGTCGGACTGCTGGGCCCAGGCCGGGCTCGTGCCGGCAACGCCGGCCACGCCGCCGGCCAATGCCAGGCGCAGAAGCTCGCGTCGCGATGGCGTGTGGAGAGAGTGGTCCATGGTGGCTCCTCGTTGACAGCCTCGTATGGTGCTTTCGAAGTTCCTACGAATTGCGCGGTGTTCGCGTCCAGCCAAACCGCGAGAAAACCGCAGAAGATCGCACGGTCTGCACGCCCTCCGACTCGGAGGCGGCCCGCAGAGTCGAGCAAGCCATTGAGTCCGCTTTTGGTGCGGATTGGGGCAGCTTAAGGCAGGGAATTGACGGCGCTGACCCGCCAGGAGCCGCCGTCCGCCGCATGGCCGTGGGTCAGCGGACCGTCGAAGTGCTCGATGCGGGTGAGCGACAGGTTCTCGATTGAGAAGCCCAGGGCGCGTTCCGGGTGGAGATCGAGCGCCAGCGCCAGGGCGGCCCGGATGGTGCCGCCGTGGGCGACACAGACGATGTCGCGGCCGGCGTAGGTCGCATTGGCCGCGTGGATGCTATCGCTGACCCGCTGGAGCAAATCGACGAAACTTTCGCCGCCGGGCGGGCGGCTCTCGGCCGGGGTCAGCCAGAAGCGGTGCCACTCCGTGCGGTCCGCCAGACGGAGCTCGTCGTGGGTCCGCCCCTGCCAGTCGCCGAAGCTCTGCTCGCCCAGAGCAGCGATCTCCTGGCGAGCCGGTGCCTCGTCCGGGTGATGGGCCAGCAGGCCCTCGGCGGTCTGCTTGGTGCGCACCAGGTGGCTGGTCAGCCAGACGGCGTCGGTCGGCAGGCGCGCGGCCTGGCCGCGGAAGATGTGCTCCTCGGAGCAATCGGCCGGCAGGTCGCTGCTGCCATAGATCACCCCGCCGCTGCGCACGGGGGCGTGGCGGATCCACCACCAGCGCGTTTCGAGGACGCTGTCCGTCATGATCACGAGCCTTGTTCGGCTAGCTGAAGAGCGCGACCGCGAAGCAGAGCAGGAGGATTTCCGTGAGCTGCTGGATGGCGCCGAGCACGTCGCCCGTATATCCGCCGATCTGGGCCCGGGCAAGGCGGGTCATCAGCCAGGCGACGGTCAGCGCCAGGGCCAAGGCCACAAGAGCGTTGAGCAGCCCGAGGCAGAACAGGGCGATGAGCGTGCCGATCGCGAGCGCGAGGATCGCCGTGCGGCGCTTCGGCCGGCTGGCCTCGGCGGCCATGCCGTCGAGGCGGGCAGTGTCGGTGAGAAAACTTGGCAACGGCAGCAGGGCGCGGGACAGGCCGTGGGCGACCAGCAGCGCCGGCAGAACGTCCTGCGAGGGAATGGCAGCCAGGGCCGCCACGCGTGCGACGATGGAGAGAATGAGCGCGGCCCCGCCGTAGCTGCCGAGCCGGCTGTCGCGCATGATCTCCAGCTTGCGCTCGGCGGTCCAGCCGCCGCCGAAACCGTCGGCGGTGTCCGCCAGACCATCCTCGTGGAAGCAGCCGGTGAAAACGATGGAGGCGGCCAGCGCCACGACGGCGCAGAGCGTGGCCGGCAGGCCGAGCCAGTGACACAGATAGTAGGCCGCAGCCGCCACCAGCGCGACGCTGATACCCACGAGAGGATAGGCCCAGCTCGCGGCGATCACCTGCTGCGGCGCAATCGTCCCTTCGACGCGCACGGGCAGGCGCGTCAGGAAGATGTGGGCGATCTTGCAATCCCGCCACAAGCGTTGGAAAAGGCCGCCGACCAACTAAGTTTCTCCGCATCGCCACCTTGGTGATCTTTGCTTCTATGGCTGATGCACCGGACTGGGCCAAAGAAAAAGAAGCCGCCAGCCGAACTTCATCTCGATGTCAGGCGCAGGCTGACGAATGGTTCCCGGCTCACGGTCTTCGCTAACGCGAAGCCCGCGTCCGGGATGACAGTCTGCGGTGTTGCACCGCCGGCTGGCCACGCCCTCGGTCGTCACCCCGGCCACGGGCGTAGCCCGCGAGCCGGGGTCCATGTCGAGGCTTGGCGCCGGATGGAGACGATGGTTCAAAGAATGGCCAAGCACAAAGGCCGAGCAATAGAGGACACCGTACGTGGATAGCGAGAAAGAGCCGGACCTCTCCGAGATTCGGGCACTGCTGCAGCGCATGCCGCCGGCGGACAAAGCCGCGGCCGAGGCGGTCGCGGCGCGTCAGGCGGAGCTCACCAAGCCGGCGGGCTCGCTCGGCCGGCTGGAAGAGCTGGCGGTCTGGCTCGCCGCCTGGCAGGGGCGCCCGCGGCCGCGCCTGGAGCATCCGCGCATCGCCGTCTTCGTCGGCAACCACGGCGTGGCGGCGCAAGGCATCTCGGCCTATCCGCAGGCGGTAACGGCCCAGATGATGCAGACCTTCCTCGACGGCAAGGCGGCGATCAATCAGCTTGCCGCGCTGCAGGAGGCCGACCTGCGGGTCTACGAAATGGCCCTGGAGCAGCCGACGGCGGACTTCACCCAGGGCCCGGCCTTGAGCGAGGCCGACTGCGCCCGCGCCATGGCCTACGGCATGATGGCGGTGGAAGGCGGCTTCGATGTCCTGGCGCTGGGCGAGATGGGCATCGGCAACACGACAGCCGCCGCCGCCCTGTCGCTCGCGCTCTTCGGTGGCGAAGCGGCTGACTGGGTGGGTCGCGGCACCGGCCTCGACGAAGCGGGCGTCGCGCGCAAGACCGCCGTGGTGCAGCAGGCTGTGGAGACCAACCAGGCGGCGCTGCCCGACCCGCTCGCGGTGCTCTGCGCGCTGGGCGGGCATGAGCTGGCCGCCATCACCGGTGCGGTCATCGCCAGCCGCCTGGCGCACATCCCGGTGGTGCTCGACGGCTATGCCTGCACGGCCGCCGCTGCGGTGCTGCTTGCGATTGAGCCGGGCCTGCTCGACCACTGCGTCGTCGCCCACCGCTCGGCCGAGCCCGGCCACGCGCCGCTGCTCGAGGCCATCGGCAAGGACCCGCTGCTCGATCTCGGCATGCGCCTGGGCGAAGCCAGCGGTGCTGCGCTCTCGCTCTCGCTCCTCAAGGCCGCCTGTGCCTGCCACGACGGCATGGCCACCTTCGCCGAAGCCGGTGTGAGTGGGCCGGGTGGCGGCGCTTAGGGCGCAGAATGTCACCCTTGGGTGAGCCGCGAAGCGGCGAGTTCCGAGGGTCCACGCCAGGGTTCCGTGCAGGCGGATGAGTGGATGCTCGGAACTCGGCCCCGGGCCTGACGGCCCAGTGGGCCTCGTCCAAGCATGACAGTTGGTGGGTCGTCTGAGCCGGCGCTTACACCTTCCCAAACGCCAGCAGCAGGAAGGCGTAGACCAGCGCCACCTCCTGCAGCCGCTCGAAGCGGCCGGCGGAGCCGCCGTGGCCGGCTTCCATGTAGGTCTTGAGCAGCAGCATGCGGTCGCCGCCCTGCACCTCTCGCAGCCGTGCCACCCACTTGGCTGGCTCCCAATAAGTCACCCGGGGGTCGGTCAGACCGCCCGTCGCCAGGATGTGCGGATAGGCGCGCGGCTCCAGGTTGTCGTAGGGACTGTAGGAGCGGATGTAGTCGAAGGCCTCGCGGCTCTCCAGCGGGTTGCCCCACTCGGGCCACTCCGGCGGGGTGAGCGGCAGGTCCTTGTCGCACATGGTGTTGAGCACGTCGACGAAGGGCACCTCGGCGACCGCCGCCTTGAAGAGATCGGGCGCGGCCATGTTGAGCGCCGCCCCCACCAGCATGCCGCCGGCGCTGCCGCCGTGGATGGCGATCTCGCCGCGGCGGCTGTAGCCCTCGGCCGCCAGGTGCTCGGCGGCGGCGATGAAGTCGAGGAAGGTGTTCTTCTTCTTCAAGAGCTTGCCTTCGCGGTACCAGGCATAGCCCTTGGCCTTGCCGCCGCGCAGGTGGGCGATGGCATAGACGAAGCCCCGGTCGACCAGGCTCAGGCGGTTGGTCGAGAAGGCGGCCGGGATGGTGATGCCGTAGGAGCCGTAGCCGTAGAGCAGCAGCGGCGCGCTGCCGTCCAGCGGCGTTTCCTTGCGGCGCAGGATGGAGACCGGCACCTCCGCCCCGTCGTGGCTCGGCGCCAGGATGCGCTCGGAAACGTAGTCGGCCGGGTCGTGGCCGCTCGGCACCTCCTGCTCCTTGCGCAGCACCCGCTCCCGGCTCTCCAGGTCGTAGTCGTAGGTGCGCTCGGGCGTGGTCATGGAGGAATAGACGAAACGCAGGTTGCGGCTGTCGTACTCGAAGCCGGGCGAGAGGCCGAGGCTGTAGGCCGCTTCCTCGAAGGCGATCTCGTGCGCCGCTTCGTCGCTGAAGCGGGTGACCACGATACGCGGCAGGCCCTCGACCCGCTCGAGACGCACGAAGTGGTCGCGCAGCAGCATGAGATCGAGCCGCAGGCAGCCCGGCCGGTGCGGCACCAGCTCGCGCCAGTTCTCGCGGTCGAGCCCGTCGAGCGGCGCCTCGCAGATCTTGAAGTCCTCGGCACCGTCGGCGTTGGTCAGGATCAAGAGGCGGTCGCGCGGCGCATCGTGGAAGACATAGTACTCCTGATCGCGCAGCCGGGGCGCCACCAGGCGCGGCGCGCTCTCCGGCGCATCGGCGTCGATCAGGTAGCACTCGCTGGTGGTGTGGTCGTGGGTGTGGACCACGACGAACTGCCGGCTCTCGCAGACGCCGACGCCGAGGAAGAAGCCGGGGTCGGTCTCCTCGTAGACCAGCACGTCCTCGGCCGGGTCG
Organism: Rhodospirillales bacterium; assembly: GCA_965247175.1. Lineage (GTDB taxonomy): Bacteria > Pseudomonadota > Alphaproteobacteria > Kiloniellales > DSM-21159 > JANQMX01. Next base: position 3,436,294 of record OZ252006.1, on the reverse strand, counting down.
CTGCCCAGGCGATGGCGGAACAGCTTGCAGGGCCGGTGGTTCTCGTCCTGCACCACATAGAACAGCGTTTGGCCGTCCTTGGCCCAGGCCATGGCGCCGTTGTTGTCCTTGAGACGCTCGGGCAGCAGGTCGCCGCTCTCCAGGTCGAGGACGCGGATCTCGCAGTATTCCGAGCCCTTGTCGTCCACCGCATAGGCCAGGTGGCGGTGGTCGTAGGTGTGGCTGACCGAGGCGATCTGGAAGTAGGAGGTGTCTTTGCTCAGGGCGTCGCCGTCGAGCAGCAGGCTCTCCTCTTCCCCGTCCCTGGGCTTGCGGCAATAGAGCGGATGCTGCCCGCCCTCGCGGTAGCGCCGATAGTAGGCCCAGGCGCCGTCGTTGGCCGGCACCGAGGAGTCGTCCTCCTTGATGCGGCCCTTCATCTCGCCGAACAGCGTTTCCTGCAGCGCCTTGGTCGGCGCCATCGTGACCTCCAGGTAGGCGTTCTCCGCCTCCAGGTAGTCGCGCACGTCTTGGCGCAGCGTCTCGGGTGCGCGCATCACCTCTTGCCAGTTGTCGTCGCGCAGCCAGGCGTAGGGGTCTTCCCAGCTTTCGCCGTGGGCGCTGTGGGTGACGATGTCGCGGGTGGCTTTGGGGGGCGTGGTGTCCTTGCTCATGGCGGCAATTTCTGGCGGCTCCCCTTTCCCCATGTCAACATGATGCGGCCACACGACACCTGGACCCCGTCATGACTCTGCAAGACCTCCCGACCCCCTGCCTGCTGCTCGATCACGGGCGGCTGCGGCGCAACTGCCAGCGCATGCACTCGCACATGGCGGCGCTCGGCGTCGGGCTCCGGCCGCACCTCAAGACGGCCAAGGCGGCGGAGGTGGCGGCGCTGGCCTGCGACGACGCCCGCCGCATCACCGTCTCCACCCTGGCGGAAGCGCACTTCTTCGCCGGCCGCGGCTTTCGCGACATCACCTATGCCGTCGGCCTGGCGCCCCATAAGGTGGCCGAAGCGGCCGCCCTGCTGCGCGCCGGGGTGGCCCTGCGCTGCCTGGTCGACTCGCCCGAAGCGGCCACCGCCGCCGGCGAGGCCGCCGCGGCGCAGGATGTGGTTCTCCCGCTGCTGATCGAGATCGACTGCGGCGACCGGCGCGGTGGCGTCTTGGCCGAGTCCGACAGCCTCATGGAGATCGCCGCCGCCATCGCCGCCCAGCCCCACCTCGCCCTCGCCGGCGTGCTGACCCACGGCGGCCAGTCCTATGCCTGTCGCGATCTCGACTGCGTGCGGGACGTCGCCGAGGTCGAGCGCCACGCGGTGGTCCGCGCCGCCGAGCGCCTGCGGGCCAAGGGTTACGCCATCGAAACGGTCTCGGCGGGCTCGACCCCCACCGCCTCCCACGCGGTCAACGGCGAGGGGCTGACCGAGATGCGCCCCGGCGTCTACGTCTTCGGAGATCTCGACCAGATGGCGCTCGGCTCCTGCGAGCTGGAGGACATTGCCGTCACCGTCCTCGCCACGGTGATCGGCCACAACAAGCAGTACGACCGCATCATCACCGACGCGGGCGGCTTGGCGCTCTCCAAGGACGTCAGCGCCCAGGACTTTCTGCCCCAGGCCGGCTACGGCTGGGTGATGACGCCGGACGGCAAGGTGGCCGAGGACGTCTTCGTCGCCGCGGTCAGCCAGGAGCACGGCAAGATCGAGGCCAAGGATGGCGGCGCCCCGCCCTTCGCGCGTTTTCCCATCGGCAGCCGTCTCAGGGTGCTGCCCAACCATGTCTGCATGACAGCCGCGCCTTACGACCGCTACCATGTGCTGATGGAAGACGGCGATATTGCCGTCTGGGACAAGGCGACGGGGTGGTAGGCGGTCGGTTTGCTGACGCCCGTGCAAGGCCGGCTCGTTAAGTCCGCACGCGGCTCTTCAGGCAGACCACCATGGCGGCGAAGACGACGAACGCACAGACGACGGCGGTCGTGGTGATCTCTTCCCCGAGCAGCAGGGCCGACCAGACGAGCGCCGCCAAGGGAAGCAGCAGGTTGATCTGCCCGATGCGCGCGATGCCTCCGGCCGCCAATCCGCGGTACCAGAACACGGAGGCGAGAAACATGCTGACCACGCCGGCATAGGCGAAGCCCGCCCAACTGCTCCAGGCGACGCTTGCCAGGCTCACGTCCGACATCGACCAGACGAAGGGAACGGCGGCGAAAGGCGCGAGGAGAAGCATGGCCCAGCTCAGCGCCGTGGTCCCGCCCAGCTCGGCCGAGACGCGCCCGCCTTCCACGTAGGCCCAGCCCAGAGACAGCAGGGCGAGAAACAGCCAGCCGTCGGCAAGGCCGAGATGGCCGCCGCCGGCGTCGATTGCGAAGAAGAGCACAGCGGAAAACCCGATCGCACAGGCGATCCAAAAGCCCAAGGGCGGGCGCTCGCCGGTTCGCACGACGGCGATGATCGCCGTGGCGGCCGGTGCGAGCCCGGTGACGACCGCGCCGTGCACGGCCGGCACCTGTTCGAGCGCCAGCGCCAGGAAGAAGGGATAGCCGACCGCCAGGCCGAGCCCCATGGAGATCAGGCCGGGCAGCAAGCGCCGCTCCGGCAGCTTCGTCTTGCGCAAGACGACCAGCGTGATCGCGGCCAGCAGGGCCGCGATCACGATCCGGCCACTGGTGATCGCCAAAGGCGAGAGGTCCTGGACTGCGACCCTCGTGGCGACCAGGGTGCCGCTGAAACCCAGCATCCCCAACACGCCAAACAGCACGCCGTCGCGCCAGTTCGGCTCTCGGTCGCTCATTCGGTGCCGCTGCGTAGAGAGGCCGCAGCGGCGGAACTGTGCTTGATCATTCAGGGGAACTCCCATGCGAGCCAAGCGGACGGTGCTGGCTCACGGACGCAGCTTAGGAGATCGCCCGGCGCGCTCAAATGGGCGACGGCCGTGGCGATCGCGGGCGGCGCTTTGGAATCGAAGGCGCAACCCGGCCTTTGCCTCAGAGTCCAAGCCGTCGCCCGTGGCTTCGGGTCCCTCGCCTTGATTTGGCGCGGAAAACGGATAGCCAAGCGGCCGGCATAGCCGCTAGCAACCCATGATGCACAATTGGGAGAACGCTGCGATGGGCCTGAAAGCAATTCGAGAGGTCGACTACCTCATCCTCCTCTGCGACGACGTGGCAGCGGCGCGGGCCTTCTATGGCGACGTGATGGGTTTTCCGCTCGTGGAAGACGAACCTCATTGGGTGCGGTTCCAAGTCGGCACGACCTTCCTGACCTTGCGGCCCAGAGGACAGTGGCGGAGCTGGCACGACGGCGCGATGCCATCGGATAGCGCGGCCGTGCAGCTCGCCTTCCAGGTCTCGCCGGAGGAGGTCTTGAGCTGCCATGAGGAGCTGGTCGCGAAGGGCGTGGAGATCGTCGAGCCGCCCGCGGACCAGAGCTTCGGCCACCGCACTCTCTTCTTCCGCGATCCCGAAGGCAACGTTCTGGAGATCTTCGCCGAGATCGGCTGACAGGCCGGCGCAGGATCGCCGTTCCTCTATCGAAACGAACGGCTCTTTCTGTTGGCGCAGGCCGGTTCCCGGCCCAAGGTTGAGAGGCGCAGGCGATGCGCTGAGCAGCCTGTTGTTCAAGGCTGATCAGGCTCTCAACGGTCCCCGCAATGCGTTTGCTTCTTGTCGAAGACCATCCCTCTCTTGCCGAGGGTCTGTCCGATGCGCTTGGGCGCGCCGGCTTCGCGGTTGACCATGCCGCAACGATGGCCAAGGCCCGCACCCTGGTGGCGAACGCCGATTACGATCTCCTGCTGCTCGATCTCGGCCTGCCCGACGGCGACGGTCTCGATCTGTTGGCCGAGCTGCGGCGCGAGCGGGCCGTGCCCGCGATCATCCTGACCGCGCGGGAGACGCTCGGCGACCGCCTCGCCGGGCTCGATGGCGGGGCCGACGACTATGTGGTCAAGCCGGTCGAGATGCCCGAGCTCATCGCGCGCTGCCGCGCGGTCCTGCGGCGCCCGGGTGGACGCCTGGGGACCGTTCTTGCGGTCGGCGCGCTGCGGCTCGACAGCGTGCAGCGGCGGGTCACCATCGGCGAGCGGACGTTGCCGCTCGGGCAACGCGACGTCGGTGTGTTGGAGCAGCTCATGCGGCGCAAGGGCCAGGTGGTGCCCCGCCGTGTGCTGGAAGCTGCGGTCTATGCCTTCAGCGCCGAGGTGACGCCGAACGCGCTGGAGGCCTCCATTTCCCGCCTGCGCAAGGCGATCGAGAGCGCCGAGGGCGGGGTCTCCATTCACACGGTGCGGGGCGTCGGTTGGCTGATCGAGGCGGATCAACCCGAGGCAGGCCAGCCGTGACCCTGCGCGCTGTCCCAATGGCGCGGCTGCTGACGCGCCGGCTGGCATGGATCGCGCTCGCCGTGCTGCTCGCCAACCTGGCGCTGATCTGGGCTTACTACGGCTCGGACATCGAGGCGCTGCAGGACGAGATGGTCGTCCGCGAGATGGCGCGCCTGGAAGCGGCCCTGGTCGCGCAAGGCGACCAGGCCTACCGGGTCGCACCCACCGCGCGCGGCCTCTTCGAAGCGCATCCCGAGGCCTATGCCTTCGCGCTGATCGATTCAGCGGGCCGCATCCTTGACCAGGCGAACCCGGCGCTCGTGCCGCAAGACGCGCTCGCCGACACGCCCTTCGCCGGAGACTGGATCGCGCGGCTGCCGGAGGGCGTCGGACGCATCCTCGTCGCCTCCCACGAGGTCGGGCCAGCCGCGGCGGGGCTCAGCCTCTTGCTGGTGGTGCGGTCCGACCCGGCCGACCTCCTGACGGACGCCTTGCTGGCGGAGCTGGTCGGCCACACCCTCGTCCCGCTGGTCCCCGCGATCCTGCTGCTCTTGGGGGCGAACGCCCTGATGGTTCGCCGCAGCCTGGCGCCGGTGAGCCGGGCGGCTGAGTGGGCCCGTGCCCAGCGCCCGGCCCAGGCCGTCAGCGCCAAACCGCCCGACACCGCGCTCACCGAGATCAACGATCTGCTCGATGCGACCCGGCGCGCTCTGGCGCGGCTGACCGAGGCGCTCTCGGCCGAGAAGCGGCGGGCGGCCGAGGCGGCGCACGCTCTTAGAACGCCGCTCGCGGCCCTGACCGCCCGCCTCGACCAGCTCCCCGAGGGGCCGGCCGCCGCGCCGCTGCGCAGCGACATGGCGGAGCTGTCCCAGACCGTGCGGCAGATCCTCGCCTCGGCCAATGCCGACGCGCTGGTCCTCGACGCGGAGGCGCGGGCGGACCTGGCTGAGATCGCCGAAGACGCTGTCGCCAAGCTCGCCCCCGTCGCCATCCGGCAGGGCGCCGAGTTGGAGCTGCTGCGGGATGAGCCCCTGGCCCAAGCGCGCGGCGACACGGAGGCCATCGCGCTTGCGCTCACCAATCTGGTCGAGAACGCGGTCTTTCATGCCGGCGGACGGATCACCGTGACGGTTGGGCCGGGTGCCAGCCTGTCCGTCCGCGACCGCGGCCCCGGGCTGCCGGAGGGCGAGACGGAGCGCCTCTTCGAAGCCTTCTGGCGCGGCCCTGGCGCGTCGGTGACGGGCAGCGGGCTGGGCCTCTCCATCGTTGAGCGGGTGCTGCGCGCCCACGGCGGCCACGTCACCGCGCACACCCATCCCGAGGGCGGCGCCGACTTCCGCCTCGATTTCCCGGCGGCGGACTGAGGCTTTTTCAGGGCCGTCAGGTTCCCGTCAGACAGGCTTCCTATCTCCCCAGCATGGCAGCGGCCGGCTAGGGCCAGCCGCTACACAGCAAGGGAGAAAGCCGATGAACACGAAGGACATCCAAAGCGCCGAGACCCGCGAAGGGCATCGCCCGCTCGACTGGCTGAACGAGGAGATCGCGCTGCGCATGCCGCGGTCCTGGCTGGTGCTCGCCGGCCTCGCGGGCCTCGGCCTGTTTCTCGTCGCCATCGACTGACGGAAGGCCCGCCCCATGTCCGCCAAGAGCTTCGTCGTCGCGCTTGCCTGTCTGGCGGGTCTTCTCACCGCCTCCTGGGCCGTAGCCGAGAGCGTCACCCCGATCGGCGAGGTCCAGCGCGGCAGCAGCGTCACGGTGCAGGGGGCGGTCGAGCGGCTGCTGGACGAGGACGAGTTCCGCCTGACCGATGCGACAGGGAGCATCGTCGTCTATGTCGGCCCCAACATCGTGCCGGCGCAGGTCGGCGAGACGGTGACGGTGCGCGGCTTCGTCGACGACGACTTTGTCCTCGAGATCTACGCCCGCGAGATGGTGCTGGCTGACGGCTCGCTCGTTCGCTTCGATCGTGGTTACGATTAAGGCGCTTACGCGCCATGTAGCAGAGGCGGGCGCCTTTACCTTCCACTGTCACCCCGGAGGAGCCTCGCAAGAGGCGACATCCGGGGTCCATAGTTAGGCTTGGCGCGAGCTGCGGAATGGACCCCGGCTCAAGGCCGGGGTGACAGTAAGCGTTTCGGCACCGCCGGCGGTCTCTTTCAAAACGTCATACTTGGGCGAGCCGCAGCGCGGCGAAGACCCGAGTATCCAGCGGTAGGCACAGTATGAGCGTGTGGCTGGACCCCGGCTCAAGGCCGGGGTGACAATCTGGAGGGCACCACCGCTGGAGGGCAAAAGCCGCCGGACGCGGAAGCGCTTCCGCTGGCTGCTGCATCGTTAGTCGCAGGTGGCCGTTCCGGCATCGAAACGAGCTGTCATGGCCGCCGAGACCTGCTTGGAGGGCACCACCGGGCAGAACTCGAAGTCGACCAGGTCCTGCCAGGCCAGCACCCACTCCTGGAGCAGCGCCGGGTCCTCGCACTCGATCAGCTGGAAGCAGCGATCGAAGTTGGCCTCGACCCAGCTGTCCAGGTAAGTCAGTCCCTCCGGCGCCAAGCGGCCTTCCGCCAGAAAGCGGCGGTAGACCGCCTCGGCCTCGCGGTTTTTGAAGCGTTCGATGACCATGAAGAGCATGGCGCGACCTCCCCTGCGGCAGGCCTTAGGCATAGCACGCGGGCCTGCCATGGCTCTTGATCGTTCCGACAGCGAAATGAGCAATGAGCGCCGGCGCCAGCGGCACCCATAGAACGTCACCCCGGAGGAGCCTCGCTAGAGGCGACATCCGGGGTCCATGGGTGGGCTTGGCGCGGGCCGTGGGATGGACCCCGGCTCAAGGCCGGGGTGACAGTCTGTGGGGTGGTGCCACGCGGGGCCTAGGCGGCGGCCTTGGCGGCGAGCAGCTCTTCGGTCGAGATCACCGTCGCATAGCCGAAGGCCAGCGCAGACATATAAGCGGCTTGAACGTCGGGCGCCTCCACCCTGCGGCCCTGGAACTCGAGATGGCGCGCGGGACAGGCATCCTCGACCACGGTCACCTCATAGCCGAAATCGGCGGCGGCGCGGGTCGCCGCATCGATGCACATATGGCTCATGGCGCCGATCACCGTGACGGCCTCGATACCCTCGGCATCGAGCTGCGCCTTGAGATCGGTGTCGCGGAAGGCGTTGACGCTGTGCTTGAGGACGACCGGCTCACCGGGGGCCGGCAGCAGGCTCTCATGGAATTTGGCGCCTTCGCTTCCCGGCACGAAGAAGGGGGCATCGGCGGTGGGAAACTCATGGCGCACGAAGATGACACGCTCACCGGCGGCGCGGGCCGCGGCGATAACCTTCGCGGCGTTGGCGGCGGCGGCGCCGACATCGGGCAGTGTCCACTTCCCGCCGGGGAAGTAGTCGTTCTGGTAATCGATGACGATCAGAGCACGCTTGGTCATGGGGGCTCTCCTTCAGGCTCGTGTTCAGTCTCGGGGCGCCGCGCCGATCGCGGCACTGCGTAGACTATGGAGAGGCCGAGCGCCCCAGAGAATTGTCAGATCTGACAGAAGACATGCTATAACTGACAAATGGCACTGGACGGCCCCCATCCGATCATCGGCATCGTGCAGTACGACGGCGCTCAGCGCGCGGCCGTGCTCGGTCTCGTCGATCTCTTCGAAACCGCCAGCCGGTTGGCCCAGGACCGCAGCGCGCAAAGCCCGCAGATCGCCGCGCGTCTCTTGACGCCGCCTTTCGCCGAGGCGGAAGCGGGCCCTGAGCCGCTCGATGCGCTCATTCTGCCGCCGAGCCTGGAGGGCGGCAGCGCCTCCCCGGCCGTGCCGGATGCGCTCATCAGTTTCCTTCGGGCGCAGCACGAGACCGGCACCCTGCTCTGCTCGATTTGCGCCGGGGCCTTCATCTTGGCGGGCACCGGCCTGCTCGCCGGCCGGCCGGCGACCACCCACTGGGCGCTGGCGGAGCGCTTCGCCGAAACCTATCCCGATGTCGCCCTCGACACCGATGAGCTGATCGTCGACCAGGGCGACATCATCACCGCCGGCGGCCTAATGGCCTGGATCGATCTCGGGCTGCGCCTGGTCGAGCGCTTCCTCGGGCCGAGCGTGATGCTGGCCACCGCCCGTTTCTTTCTGGTCGACCCGGCCGGGCGGCAGCAGCGCTTCTACAGCAGCTTCGCGCCCCGCCTCTCCCACGGCGATGCGGCGGTGCTCAAGGTCCAGCGTTGGCTGGCGCAGGCGAGCGGCGAGAAGCTCTCCATTCCCCGCATGGCCGCGGAGGCGGGCCTCGGCGAGCGCACTTTTCTCAGGCGCTTTCAAGCGGCCACCGGCCTTAAGCCGACGGCCTATCTGCAAATGCTGCGCGTCGCTAAGGCCCGGGATCTGATCGAGCTGACAAGACAGAGCATCGATCAGATCGCCTGGCAGGTGGGCTATGACGACGCCGGCGCCTTTCGCCGGGTCTTCCAGCGGATCACCGGCCTGACCCCCGGTGAGTACCGCAAGCGCTTTTCCGTCGCCGAGGGATGAGGCGAGCGGATCATCCGCCGCGCAGCGTCAACTCGGCTGGATGTAGTCGAAGGGCAGTTGCCGCGCTGTCGCGAAGGGCACCTCGGTGAGTTCCCGCCAGCTTCGGATCCGCATGCGGGCCTCGAGATAGCTGTCGAGAATGGCCCGGTGCTCGGGGGCCGCCTCGCTGCGCAGCCCGTCGAGGATCTGCCCGGTGATCTCACCCATGCGAATGAGGGCCTCGTCGGGCAGCAGGCCGATCTCGACGCCGAACTCGTTCCGCAAGCGGGCCAATCCGGCGATGTTGCCGGCTTGCACCTCCGAGACATTGGCATGGTGCTCTGCCCGGGCCGCCGTCTCGATCATCCGCTGGAGGTCGGCCGGTAGGGACTCCCAGCGCTCGCGGTTGACGATCAGCTCGATGGAGCCGGCGGTCTGCGCCATCGAGGGGAACATGCACACCGGCAGGTAGCGGTGGACGTCGAGGGCGATGTCGACCGAAGGCCCGACCAGCTCGAAGGCGTCCAGCTCGCCCGCTTCGATCGCCGTGCGGATACCGTCCAGGCCCGTGACGCGGGGAATGCCGCCCAAGGCCTCGACGATGTTGGCGCCGATGCCCGTGGTGCGGAACCTGAGGCCCTGGAACTGGTCGAGCGAGGTGATCGGCTCGGCGAACCAGCCGAAGGACTGGGAGCCCACGGTGCCGACCAGGAAGGGCTTCACGCCGAAGGGCGCGTAGAGCTGGTCCCACAGCGCCTGTCCACCCAGGTGGTCGTGCCAGATCACCCGCTCGCCGTCGGTCATGCCGTAGGGCAGGAAGGTGAAGACGTCGAAGCCGAGCCCGCGGTCGCGCCAGTCGTAGGAGAGGCTGCGCGCCATTTCGAGCTCGCCCTCGGCGACCCGCTGGAAGGTCTCCTTGTAAGGGCCGAGGGCATCGGCACTTAGAACCTCGATGGTCAGCCGGCCGTCGGACATGGTGGCGAGCCGCTCGGCCAGCCGGCGCGCCGCGTCCATCTGGTCGGGAAAGCCCTCGGGCCAGCGCGAGACCATGCGCCAGGTCTGGTTCCCGCGTGCCAGGGCCGGGGTCGGGAAGGCGGCGGCCAAGGTCGCCGCGCCGCCGATGGTGGCGCCGGCAATGAAGTCTCGTCGTTCCATGTTGCTGTCCTCGTGGCTGCAGTTGCGCTGATGCCGGACAGCTGTGGGCGATTAGGCAATCGATCAAATCGAATTAATTTGCCATAGCGATCAGCAATAATTATCGCATCGACGATGGATGCGCGCAGCCTTCAGTGCTTCTCGGAGATCGCCGCAAGCGGCTCTTTCCGTCTGGCGGCCAAGCGGCTCGGCCTGTCGCAGCCGGCGCTCACGGCGCGCATTCAGCGTTTGGAGGATGAGCTTGGCTTCGCGCTTTTCGAGCGCACGGCCAAAGGTGCCAGACTCACCAAGCGCGGCCGGCTGTTCCTGCCCCATGCCCGCCAGTCGGTCGACGCCCTGGCGCGCACCCGCGCGGCGGTTGCCCCTATCCGGCAAGGCGATGAGGGGCGGTTGCGCCTCGGCTACACGCCGATCGCCGCGCTCAGCTTCGCGCCACCGCTCATCCACGCCTTTCGCCAGGCGCATCCGCGGGTCGTTCTCGATCTCACGGAGATGACCTCTGAGCCGATCGAGGTTGCCCTGGCCGAAGAGGCCTTGGATGCCGGCCTGCTGCACCCGCCGGTTCGCGCCGGCGGCCTGACGATGCAGAGCCTCGGGTCGGCCGGCTTCCTGGCGGTGCTGCCGCGCCGCGATCCGCTGGCCGCGCAGGAGTCGCTGCAGCTGGCCGATCTCGCCGAGCGATCCTTCGTGATGGTCAGCCGGGCCATCGGGCCCTACGTCTTCGACCGCCTCGTCAGCGACTGCCTGGCGGCCGGGTTCCATCCCCGCATCGTGCAGGAGGTGCAGACCTCGATCTCGGTGCTGGGCATGGTCGCGGCCGGGATGGGTACGGGCGTGGTCATTGCGCCGCTGGCCCAGTTCAAGCATCCGGACCTGGCCTTCGTGCCGCTCAAGGGCATGTCCTATCGCCTGCCCTTCTCCCTCGCTTGGCGGGCCGAGAGCGACAATCCCCTGATCGATGCTCTGGCCGCCGCGGCGACGGAGAGCTTCGGCAGCCCAGCGCAGCCAAGGATCGTTCCGGGCTCGAAATGAGCGGGCCGACCAGACGGCCGGCCCGCATGACTTCATTGCGATAGCGGAACGAGGGCCGCTCCGGCCGGGGTGCCCTGGCGTTCGCCCTGACCCCCCACCCCGGCCGTTCCCCAGCGAGCCGCCCAACCGCCGATAGCAGCGGCGGGCCGGTGGCTGGCGTCAGACCAGGGCGTCGTCCTCCTGCCACCAGGTGGTGCCGGACAGGAGATCCGGGTCGCCCAGGTCGTCCTGATACTCGATGGCCGACGAGCGCAGCTCCACATCACGCACCACCACGGTCGTCTCGCCGTACTGCAGCAGCGAATCGCCGGTGGCGCTGTCGAAGCTGATCATGAAGGAGATGTCTTCGTCCTCCAGCAGGATGCTGTCCCGCCGGTTGTCGAAGCCGATGATCACGTCGTGGCCGTCGTCGCTATCGAACAGGAAGCTGTCCCGGCCCCCTTCCCCGCGGAGCTGGTCGTCGCCGTCCCCGCCGATCAGAGTGTCGTTGCCGCCACCGCCGCGCAGGCGATCGTCGCCCGCGCCGCCGTCCAGCAGATCACGGCCGCCGTTGCCGAAGAGCGCGTCGTCGTCTTCACCGCCAAGCAGGGTATCGCGCCCCCCGCCGCCGAGAAGCCGATCCTCCCCTTCGGCGCCGAGGAGGGTATCGCGCCCGCCGCCGCCGAAGAGCCAATCGGCGTCACCCCCGCCGTCGATGAAGTCCGCGCCGCCGTCGCCGCGCAGGAGATCCAGGCCGTCGCCCCCTTCGATGGAGTCATCTCCGCCGCTGCCCTGGATGGTGTCATCACCGTCGCCGCCCTTGGCGGTATCGGCCCCGCCGCCGCCCAGGATGGCGTCGTGACCGCCGTTGCCGAGCAGGAAGTCATCGCCGCCGTTGCCAATCAGCGCGTCATCCTCCGCGCCGCCGCGCAGCAGCTCATCGGCAGCGGTGCCGACCAGGATCTGGTTGTCGATCGGCGTGTCGGCGACCGAGAAGTTGAAGGTGGAGGTATCCCCTTCCGCGATGCCCGGATAGGGCTGGCCCGCGGCGTCGACGAAGGCGCCGTCCTCGATCTCCACCGCATAGCGGGCGTCGGGCTCGAAGAAGTCCGGCGCGAAGACGGTGACGGTCTGGCCGTCGACCTCGACCAGATAGCTGTTCGTGACATCGACCACGAGCACGTCCTCCGGGTCGTCCCGATTGACGAAGCGGAGTTCGCCGCCCTGCGCGAAGACCTCCTCGGTGAAGGTGAGGGTCACCGGGGCTTCCGGCGCGACGGCGCGGGCATTGTCGCCCGGGTCGGCCGCCAGCAGGTAGGGCGGAACGTCGCCATCGAGCTCGACCACCTGCGGCTCGTAGGTCGCGCCGTCGGTGGGATAGCCGAGCCGGCCGTCGCTGTTGGAGCCGAAGGAGTAGATCGTGCCGTCCTCAGCGCGGGCCAGGATGTGGTTCGGGCCGGTCTGGATCTCGACGATGGTGACCTCGTCCAGGCTCTCCAGCTTGGTCGGGAAGAAGCTGGCATCGCTCTCCAGCGCCGGGTCGCCGTCCAGGCCCCCGGTCGGTCCTTCGTCGTTCGGTCCCCAGAGGTAGACGTCGCCGTCGTCGGTCAGCGCGGCGACCCAGCGTGCGCCGCCCTTCACGTCGATGACGTCGCCGGGCACGTCGATCTCCACGGGCTCCAGCACCTTGTCGTCGGTGGGGACGAAGGTGCCGTCGCCGTTGTCGGTGCCGACCAGGAGCTGGCCGAAGGAGTTCTCGCCCCAGCCGTAGAGCTTGCCGTCGGCGGTGACGGCATAGGAGGTCTGGGTGTCGGCGGTCACCGAGACGACATTGTCCGGCAGCCCGGGGATCTGCGAGGGGCTGAGCACGCTGTTGACCGGATCGCCCGGGCCTTCGAGCTGGTCGGGGGCCGCCTGGCCGTCCCGGTTGCTGCCGAAGCCGTAGACCGTGCCGTCTGAGGCGAGCACCAGCGTATGGCCGGTACCCGACGACACCGCCGAGACGGACTTGCCGTCGATATCGATCGCGGTCGGGACCAGCTTGTCCTCGCCGTCGTCGATGCCGAGCTGGCCGATGTTGTTCTGGCCCCAGCCGTAGAGGGTGCCGTCCTCGGTGATGGCGAAGGAGACGCCGTTGCCGTGGTCGATGGCGGCCACCTCTTCCTCGTCGAGCGAGCCCTCGATCTTGGTGGCGACCAGGCGCTCTTCCTCGTCGCCGTGCCCGAGGCGTCCGGAATTGCCGAAGCCCCAGGTGTAGACGTCGCCGTCGTCGGTCAGAAACGAGCCGTGGATCAGGCCGGCCGATACCGACACGATGCTGCCCGAGAAGTCTTCCGGCAGCTCGATGGGGAGCGGCGCCGGGACGTCGAAGCCCTCGACGCCCTGCCCGAGCTGGCCGAGCACGTTCTCGCCCGCGGCATAGACTCTGTTGCTCTCCGCATCGAGAAACAGCGAGAAGTGGTTGCCGCCGCCCAGCGTGCTGTTCTCGGCGATCGGCAGCGGCTCCGGCGGCGAGTCGTAGAACTCCACCGCGCGGGGGCGGTCGAGCGCATCGTCGTCGAAGGCGCGGGAAGCGAGGATGTTGGTCTCGCCTGTATCGAAGTAGTCGCCGTCGCCGTTGAGGTCCTCGAGGATATAGACGTTGTCGCCGAAGCGGTCGGAATCGTTCGAGGTCAGGGCCAGGCGTCCTTCGCCGTCCGATGCGATGGAGAAGCCGGCGAAGTTTTCGAATACCGAGGGGAGTTCTTCGGTGTTCCAGATCTCGACCGTCTCGTTCGGCTGGTCGATCGCACCGGAGCCGTCGAGATCGGTCAGGCGCAGCACGCTGGAGACGCCGGTTTCGAAGTCCAGCGCCTCCCAGACCACGATGGACTCGCCGTCGGCGGCGTGAGCGAAGTCGATCGGCCCATCGTTCGGGTCGTCGAGGGCGAAGATGGAGAGTTCCTCCGCCTCGATGGTGCCGGAGCCGTCATCGTCCCGGAAGGTGTAGATCGCATCGGTCTCGAAGCCGCGCGTATCGGAGAGGTAACCGCGGTCGCCGATGAAGGAGATATCGAAGGCGGAGGACGAAGGCACAAGCTGGCTGAGGTCGAGATAGACGGTCGCCTCGCCCTTGTCGTTGGCATCCCCGTCGCCGTTGAGGTCCTCGGTGCGATAGATCGCGTCCGGCGGCACGCTGCGGCTGCCGGCGTTCACCACATAGATCGCGCCGTCCGGCCCCTCGGCGATGCCGTTGGGTGTCGGCAGGGTGAAGCCGGCGGCGTTGTCCGCGCCGGAGAACCAGACGCTGGACTCCCCTTCGTCGTTGGCGTCGCCGTCCCGATTGAGATCGAACAGGCGATAGACGCTGTCGGTCGTCCCGTCGCCGATGTAGACGGCGCCGTCGGAGGCCTGATCGATGGTGAAGATGCTGGTGGTGGGCGCTTCGATGCCGTTGGCATTGCTCTCGTCGAAGAACACGAGCCGCTCGCCGTCGTCGGCGGCATCGCCGTCGCCGTTGTTGTCGACGAAGAGGTAGAGCTTGTCATCACCTTGATCGCCCAGAAGAACACCCGAAGGACCTGACGTCGTTTCGCGAGACATTGCACATCCTTTTTGTAAGGTTTTTCAGCGGCGGGACAGGGCCACGCAGCGCGCTGTGCCGGCCGCTGACCCATGCCTCGACTGACCGCCGGGATGGCGTGGGTCAGCGGGGCAGATAGTATTGCGAATGCGACTCACTATCAATCTCAGATCCGCCCGGCCGTGACCTTCTGCCGCAAGGCGCCGCTGCTAAGGCTCGGGGGTTATTCCGGGAGTGGAATGAACTGACGTCTTCGCTGAACCAGTCGGCGCGAAAGCGATGCGAGCCGCGGAGGTCTGCCCCAGATCAACTGGACGGGGTGCTGGCTCTAGGCGACTGCGGGGGGCGAATTCCAGTCGTGTGCCCGCGCGGCCCTAAGGAAGCTCTGGACGGTCGTGTTGTCTTCGCGCCCGATCGGGACGGCAAGGGAGACCGATCGCTGAAGTTGGAGATCGCTGAGCGGCACGAGGACGAGATCGGGCAGGACGGTCGAGCGCTCCGGCACAAGAGAAACGCCGGCGCCCTTGGCGATGAGCGACTGGGCCCATTCCTCGCGATCGGTGCGCGCGGCGAAGGTCGGTTCGAAATCGCGCCGGCTCGCTTCGGCGAGGAAGGTGTCTCTGAACTCGCATTGCAGGCGGTCGACATAGGCCTCCCGAAGCACCTCCTCCAGTTCGACCGACGGCCGCGACGCAAAGGCGTGCTCGCGTGCGCAAGCGGCGACCATGCGCTCCTCATAGAGCCTGAAGTGACGGAACCGCTGCTCGTCGCCGATCTCCGCGCCGACCAGAGCCACGTCGACCGCACCGCTCAGAAGCACCTCGGCGAGCTCGGCGCGCTTGAGGTCGCGGATAATCACTTCGAGGTTCGGAGTCGCGAGCTGATAGCCGGCCAGAAAGGTCGAAAGCGGGCCGGGCCCGATCGTGCACATGAGGCCCAGTTCGAGGACCATCATCTCGCCCGATGACAGCCGACGCACGGCTTCTTCCGCGTGAGAAGCGCTTCTGTCGAGCTCCTTGAAGTATGGAAGCAACGCTTTGCCGAGCGGCGTCAGGTGGGTGTTGCGCCCTTCGCGCCGGATCAGGCGGTCGCCGGCCGCCTTCTCGAGGGCGGCGATCGCCTTCGTCAGGCCGGGCTGCGAGATCTTCAGCGACCGCGCCGCTTCGGAAAAACTGAGCGTCTCGCTGACCCGAAGAAAGATGCGGACGCGTTTGAGGTCGATGTTCTGCAACGCAAGGCTCCCCGCTCTTTCTAGCGTCTGTCGGCGTGCTGAAATGGAATGGAATCGATAACCCCCAGCGTCAATTCGATCTGACATCGTGGCGCCGCAGAAAAGGAGACCACGATGTCCAATCTGAGCTTCAACACCATCCAATGGCCAGCCGCGCTGGCGCTTACCATCGGCATCGGACTGGTGGCCGGCATCCTGCCGGCCACCGCTCAAGATCCCGCCGCCGCTCAAGATATCGCCCGAGCAGAGTTCACGTCCGATGGCGACGTTATCAGGCCGGAGAACTGGCGGTCCTGGGTGTTCGTCGGCGCGCCGCTGACCCCCAACGCGCTCAATGGCGGCGAAGCGCCGTTTCCGGAGTACCACAATGTCTACATCGAGCCGTCTGCCTTCGCCTATTGGCAGCGCACCGGCGAATGGGCGGACGGGACGCAGCTTGTGAAGGAGCTCGTGCTGCTCCGCCAGGCCGAAGACTGCGACCCGGACCCGAGTAACGGCTCCTGCGCCCAAACGTCAGGCCAAGGCTACTTCCCGGGCGAGTTCGCGGGCCTCGAACTGAAAGTGAAGGATGCGGCCCGTTTCGCGGACGAGCCCGGGAACTGGGCATACTTCTCTTTCGGCCACCAACCCGAGCCCTATGCCGAGACGGCGACGGCTTTCCCCGCCGATGCGTGCAACGCCTGTCATGAAGTGAACGCGGCGGACGATTTCGTCTTCACCCAGTACTACCCTGTGCTCCGGGCGGCGAAACCATGAGGCGGCTTCCGACAGCGGGAGATCTGCGCATCTGCGCAACGGCTCTTATCGGGGCCGCCGTCCTAGCCGCCGCGACCCTTGCGTCGGCGCAGGACGCTGCTCCGGTGGTGTCGGGCTTCGACGTCGCCGTGGACGAGAACGGCGCGATCATGCTGCCCGATCTCCCGTTTCGGACCGATTGGACGATGTTGGGAAGCTGGTCCGTCAACGGGGAAGATGGCGCCGAGGGCATGCACATCGTCTACACCCAGCCGGGCGTCGCCGAAGCCTATCGGGCGACAGGCGCGTTTCCCGACGGCACGGTGCTGGTCAAGGAGCTGCGCTCGGCCGGGACGGAAGACCTCACGACCGGGCGGGTGTCCTACGCGACCGACCTCGAAGGCTGGTTCGTCATGGTGAAGGACAGCAGCGACAGGTACCCCGACAATCCGCTGTGGGGCGACGGCTGGGGCTGGGGTTTCTTTGCCGCCGATGCGCCTGGAACCCTCGTGACCCAGGACTACGCCGAAGAATGCAAGTCCTGTCATGTCCCGGCCCAGGCCACCGACTGGGTCTATGTCCGCGCCTATCCGGCCTTGCGCGACTGAGGGCCGCATTGGCCTGTCGGATGATCACAGCCCTATCCCAAACCGGCCTTCTTGTGCGGCAGGGATCGGATGCGCCGTGACCGCTGCGCATCCGATCCGCCCGAGGGGTGGAGAGCGGTGCTGCCGACATTGCCAACGTGCTTCGCCAACGATGCCGGCAGGCGATGTCGTGACCTTTTGCTGCACGTCGCCATCCAAGCGTCACCGCCGAAACAATCTGATTATTGCGGTAGCGGAATGAAGGGGTTTTGATGCGGACTCGATCGTTCCGATATCGAAACGAGCCTTCCGATGCCAATTATAGACGCCCGCGTCAGATCAGCCGGGCGCGCTGCTCCTCGCTCAGCAGGGCGCAGTGGAGGCTTTTGCCGAACCAGCGGTAGCGGTTGCGCGCGACGCCGTCGTAGGCCCAGTCGCGCAGGCCTTCGGGCAGGACCGCGAAGGCCCGGAAGAGATGCCACGGCCCGCCGAGAATGCGGGCCAGCTCCAGGTAGCCGCGGCTGGCGGTGAAGGCGCGGCCGCCGGCGATCAGGAGATAGCTGCCGTCGAGCGCTTGGCCGTAGTGCCGGTAGAGCGCCTGGCCCAGCGGCTCCTGCCCGGCGGTAAAGCTGATCTTGCCCTGGCGGTCGAGGCGCATCAGCCAGCGCACCCCGGTCGAGCAGAGCACGCAGACGCCATCGAACACGAAGAGCGGTTTGCTGTCGTCGAAGGGGGGCACCTCGCTATCGACGCGGTAGCTGTAGGGCGGCGAGGCGATCTCGGGCATGCAAGGCATGTAAGGTCGATGGCCCGCGCTGACCATCGCTGACTGTTCCGGCTCCTCTTCGTGTGAGCTCGGCTTAGCCGGCCGAGGCCGCACAGCGAAAGCCGATGTGGCGATGGCCGCGCTCAGGCGCGTTGGAGAAGCCCTTGCGGTGCGTTGCCGTAAGCGTCTCGACCTCGGCGTCGAAAATGTAGTCGCCGCCCCGGGTGACCCGTTCGCCACGCTGGTCCGGCGCCTCGCGTCCGTCGCCGGCGTCATAGGGATAGGGACGCATCAGGCTGGACGTCCATTCGGCGAGCGAGCCGCTCATGTCGTGCGCGCCGTTGGGCGAGGCTCCGGCGGGCCGTTCGCCGACCGGGCCCGTCACTCCTGTTCTGCCCGACACGAAGACCCGCGTCCCGTCAGGCGCTGCGTCGCCCCAGGGATAGAGTCGCGCGTCGCTGCCGCGCGCGGCGGCCTCCCATTCCGCTTCGCTCGGCAGCCGGGCGCCGCGCCAGGCGCAGTAGGCGCGTGCGCCGGCCCATGTTGTCTCGGCGACGGGATGGTCCTCGTAGCCCGGGGTGGGACGGAAGGCGCCATTCTCGTAACCGATGCGTGCCTCGTCGTCGTCGAGCGCGATGATCGGGTAGAGGTCGCTTCCCCGGCGCCCTTCCATCAGCAGCGCCGCCGAGTCTTCCGCGAGACCGTCCCGAGATGCCTCGCCGGCTTCGAAGGCTTCGCGGACGGGGATGGCCAGCGCATTGAGATACTCGGCAAACGCAGCATTGGTGACTTCGGTGCGGTCGATACGGAAAGCCTTCAGCGCGACCGGATGAGCCGGCCGCTCGATGCGCGGCCCGTCGTCTCGTCCGAGCCTGTAGGTCCCCGCCGGAACGGCAAGCATGCCGTCCTGGGCACGGGTCGAGTGCGGCGCCTGGTCCGCCGTCAGGGCGGCCGAGTTCAGCTGCGTGTAGTCGGGCGGGGTCTCACCCTGCCGCGCTTCGGACAGACCGGTCGCGGCGACGGCAGCGACAACGCCCGCTGCGCCGAGCCCGATCATGGCAATCGTTGTGAGGGGGCGACCGAGCATCGTGGAACTCTCCCTGTCCGCTCAGTAGCGCTTGCTGGCTGTCATAGGGCGGGAAGGCCGCGAGATCCTAGGCATCGTCCATCCTTCGGGTCACCTCGATGTCGAGGCCTTCGAGCGCAGCCAGGTATTCCGAAAGATCGATCAGGTCGAGGCAGGGCATCGCGCCTCGTTTGTCGAGTGTGCCTTCGGCAAGCTTCCGGGCGAGCAGGATGGCCGGCATGCAGGGGATGTTGGGGCCGTGGCCCGAGCGGGCAACTAGGAAGACACGTTCGGTCCTGGGTCTGCCGTCCTGCCCGACGCCCGAGAGGATCATGTGAAAGCCGCTGCGGCCCGAGCCGAAGCGGTCGAAGAGAAAGGCGGCGCGCAGCAGGGGCTCTGCATAGTCGGCCAAGGAACCGATGAGCCTCGCCCGCACCAGCCAGCTCAAGGCCCAGGTGCCGAGATGCAGCAGCTTGACCTCGTGGCCGGCGGCGAAGCGCTGCCAACGCAGGCTCGGATAGCGCTCGGGGAAGAGATCGAGATCGGGAATGTCACAGTTGCCGAAGAGGCGTGCGCCAAGCTCGGGATAGCGGACCGCGTGCAGGTCCTGCCAGCCATAGACCCTGCCCTGTGCCCCCTCGCGCAGCATGGCGAAGGGCTTACCGACATAGCTCAGCACGGCGGCGGTTGTCGCGAGGCCCCGGTTGGTGTGCTGCGCGGCGCTGATGCCGTAGTCCAGCGCCTCCAATCGACCGAAGCGGGGCAGCGCTTCGTCGATGAAGGCGGCGGTCAGACAAGGCACCGAGCTGGCGCCGCTGACCACCAAAACCCCCGCGGCCTTGGCGGCCTGGTCGAGCATGCCGATCGTGCCGACGAAGCGGCGGGCGTCGGCCAGGTCGACGTAGTGGCAGCCCTGGGCGATGCAGGCCTCGGCCACCCGCTGGTCCTGGCTCTGAAAGGGGCCGGTGGTGTGGATGACGATGTCAGGGGCGATGCGCGCGAGCGACTCCCGAAGATCTCCATCGATGTCGATGGCGTGCGGTTCGGGACTGTTCTCCGCATCGAGCGCGGCGCAGAGACCCTGCGCCTTCTCCTGCGAGCGCCCGCCGATCAGCAGGCGGATGGCCGGCTCGTCCTTCAGCCTTCGGGCGATGGTGCTGCCGAAGTTGCCATAGCCGCCGATGATCAGCGTGCGCGCTACCATTGCCGCTTGGCCAGCGTCCGCCGGAAGAGCGCCGGCGCGCTCAGGATGTGCAGGGTCTTGATGGCGAGATAGCTGTCCATCGCAAACGCCAGCCTAGCCCGTCCGGCTCAAGGGAAGGTCGAAAAGACCAGCGGCGAATCGTCCCGATGCCCGGCGCCTAGAGATGCTTCCAGAAGACAATTTTGTCGGCGCCGGCTTCGTAGAACTCGCGGATGCGCGCCTCTTCGGTGAAGCCGGTCTTGCGATAGAAGGCGCGGGTTGCCTCGAACTCGGGCGTGCCCATGGTCTCGACCAGCAGGATGCGCGCGCCCTGCGCGGCGAGGCGCTCTTCCAGATAGCGGATCATGGCGCTGCCGATACCCGTGCCCTGACGCTGGGGCAGGACCGAGATGGCCAGCAGGTTCCAGGTGCCCTCGGTCATGCGTTCAGGCTCGCAGAAGCCAAAGGCGACGGCCTCGCCATCGGCACGGCAGAGGAACCAGATGTCGCGCTTGGTGCCGTCGAGATAGCCGGCGATCATCTCCGGCAGCATCTCTTCCGGGAAAAGTCCGGTGGCGGCCAGGATCGCCCCGATCTGCGGACTGTCCTGCGCCTCGACCGGGCGAATGCTGATCTCGATCGTCATGCTTGGTCTTCCCCACGGGCCAGGGCATCGAGGGCGCCTTCGACAATGAGCTGCAGCACATGACGGGGAGTCTCGCTCCGCCCTAATGTCAGAAGGGCGACGGTCGCGCCGAAGAGCTGGGCCGCCAGCCGCTCGTCCTCGAGCCCCTCCTCCGCCAGGCGGTCATGGAAGAAGCGCAGTAGCGCATCCATCTTCGCCTTGATGGCGGCGCGGTTGCTCTCTGTATGCAGCGCCAGCTCGACCGACGACTGGACGATCAAACAGCCCTTGTGCTGCTCATCCCGGGTGACGGCATCGAGCAGCCCGTAGAGATAGGCCCGTATGGCGTCCCCACCGCTTCGGCCGGTCGCCATGCAGGCATCGAAGTGCTCGCCATAGGCGCGAAAGGCGAGCGCGAAGAGATCGGCCTTGGTTCCGAAGGCCGCGTGCAGGCTGCCGGCTTTCACGTCGGTTGCCTCGACCAGATCGCTGATGCTGGTCGCCTCATAGCCTTGCCGCCAGAAGACGTCTCGAATCGCGCTG
This sequence comes from Rhodospirillales bacterium, assembly GCA_965247175.1. Taxonomy (GTDB): domain Bacteria; phylum Pseudomonadota; class Alphaproteobacteria; order Kiloniellales; family DSM-21159; genus JANQMX01. The sequence continues at coordinate 3,415,027 of OZ252006.1, read as the reverse complement.
ATCGTCTCGTCCGTATCGAACTGTCTCGGCTTCGGCATGCGCTCGTCTTGATTTTGGTCGATCAACCAAATAAGAGAGGCTGCATATTTGGTCAATCGACCAAATATGATCTCGTTTTAATCGAACCTCGGGAGACATGAGATGAGAGCGCTTTTCGGTGCGGCCTTGGCGATCGCTTTGATGGTTTGCGCGAACGACAGCCGGGCAGAGGCCCCCTCCGCCGGGATAGCGGCGGTGCGGGCGCAAGAGGCGGACTTCTACCGGGCCTTTCTGGATGCCGACCGAGAGGCGTTCGGTCGACTCCTGGCCGACGGCTTCGCGTATCAGCACGGCTCCGGCGTGACCTATGACGAAGCGAGTTTCATCGACCTGGTCACCGGCGGCGCGGTCGTCGTGACCCGCGCGGACACCCCCGACATGACCTTCAGGGATTTCGGCGCCACCATCGTCAGCTATGGTCAGGGGGTCGTCGATGTTAGCTTCGGCGAGACCGCCGTCTCCGGCACGCTACGTTTCGTGAACGTCTGGCACAGAAGTCAATCGGGCCAATGGGAGCTTCATCACCGGAACTCCGAGTTTCTTCCTTAGGAGCCGGAGAGTCTCTGCGGTCCAGCGCCCGGCCGTCGGCTGTGGCGCCATGCGGCGGCGGTATCGGGAAAACGCGCCGAGACCGGCACCCAGGACCATCAGGGAGATCGCGATGACGGCCGGCGTCTTTGCCATGGTGCTTGGCGCGGCCCTGCTTCACGCGGCCTGGAATGCGCTGGTCAAGGTGAATGCCGACCGGCTTGTCCTGGTCGCCATCATGCAGGTCAGCCAGATAGCCGTCGCCCTGCTGGTCGTCCCCTTCGTCGCCGTGCCGACGCCGGAAAGCTGGCCCTACATCTGGGCCTCCACCGCGCTCAACACGGCCTACTTCCTGTTTCTGATCGGCGCCTATCGCTACGGCGATCTCAGCCACGTCTACCCTATCGCCCGAGGGGTGGCGCCGTTGATCGTCGCAGTCCTCTCCGTTGTCGTAGTCGGGGAAGTCCTCAACAGTCAGGCAGCCCTCTCGGTCGTGCTTATCGCGCTGGGGATCATGAGCCTGACGCTCACGCGCGGCGCGGAGGGCTTTCGGGACCCCAGAGCCATGCTCTATGCCGTGGGCACGGGCGTTTTCATCGCCGGATACACGGTGGTCGATGGTATGGGTGCCCGTCTTGCCGAGACGCCCCACAGCTACACCTTTTGGGTCCACCTCTTGAACGGCATTCCAATCGCTCTCTTGGCGCTCTATCTGCGACGCGGCCGGGTGACCGACTCGCTGCGCAGCTCCTGGAAGCTCGGCGCGCTCGCGGGCATGGTTTCGCTTGTGGCCTATTGGATTGTCATCTGGGCCATGACCCAGGCACCCATGGCGATGGTCTCCGCCGTTCGGGAAACCAGCATGGTCTTCGCCGTGCTCTTCGGCGTCTTCTTCCTCAAGGAGCGCCTCAACCTCGCGCGCCTGGCCTCGATCGGCACCACCCTGATCGGGACCGTCATGCTAAAGCTGTCTAAATGAACGCGGTTCCCAGCCTGGCCGGCCCGTTGCGGTCGTGACCGACATCCTGCTCCTCACCCTCGGTTCGCGCGGCGACGTGCAGCCCTTCGTCGCGCTGGGCGCCGTGCTGACCGCCCGCGGCCACAGTGTGACGCTGAGCACGGGCAAGGGCTTCGAGAGCTTGATCGAAGCGCATGGGCTGACGGCGGCACCGCTCTCCTTCGACCCGCAGGCGGCGATGGCGCAGCCCGAGATCAAGGCCGCCATGGAGTCGCCGCGGGGCTGGCTCAAGGCCTTCCGCGCCAGCCAAGAGGTGATGCAGCGCCAGCTCGACGAGACCTGGGCGATCGCCCAGGCTGTCCGGCCCCAGCTGATCATCTATCACCCCAAGGCCGTCCTGGCGCCCTATCTCGCGCGCTCGCTCGGCGCCGTTGCTCTCCCCGCCTTCCTGCAGCCAGCCTACGTTCCGACCGGCGGCTTTCCCAATCCGTTGCTGCCGCTGCCCGATCTCGGCCCGCTGGCCAATCGCTTATCCGGGCGCACCGTGGTCGCGGCCATGCGGCTGGCCTATCGGATGCTGCTGCGCAAGTGGTTCGCCCGGCATCCGGGGGAGATAGCCCGACCCGGCTTGGACGTCCTGGCCGGCTATCGCCCGGGAGGGGGAGCGGTCCCGCGCTTCCATGCCCACAGCCGCCACATCGTTCCCAAGCCCCCCGACTGGGGGTCGGAGGAGCATGTGACCGGCTACTGGTTCTTGCCGGAGAAGACAGGCTGGGAGCCGCCGGCCGAGTTGGCGCGGTTTCTCGAGGCTGGGCCGGCGCCGGTCTACGTCGGCTTCGGCAGCATGCCCAAAGTCCGGGGCGGTGATCCGGCCTCGGCCCTTCTTGCCGCGCTGGCCGAGACCAAAACGCGCGCCATCCTCGCCAAGGGCTGGGGTGCGCTCTCCGAGGTGCCGGCCTCCGATGACGTCCACATCGTCGACAGCCTTCCGCACGACTGGCTGTTTCCCCGCTGCCGGGCGGTGGTGCATCACGGCGGCGCCGGGACAACGCACGCCGGCCTGCGCTGGGGGCGGCCGACCCTGATCTGCCCGCTGTTCGGCGATCAGCCCTTCTGGGGCCGAATGGTCGCCCGGCTCGGCGTCGGCCCCGCGCCCCTGCCCCTCAAGCGCCTGACGCAAGAGCGCTTGGCCGCCGCGCTGCGAGAGCTGCAGTCGGCGCAGGTTCGGCACAAGGCGCAGGTGCTGGGCGACCGCATGGCAGAGGAAGGCGGCACCGAGACTGCCGCCAACCTCATAGAACGGCATGCCGTGCCGGCGTAAGCCGGCCGAAGCGCGGCGACAGCCAAAGACAAAGAGATGAGAGAGATGTTTGCCTGCCCGGGATGCGGGGCCGACTTCGCGCCGTCACCCGGCCCGACCCATGCCTATCTCTCCGCTTCGGCGGGGTGCTGGGCCTGCTTCAACCAGTCCTTGGCCCTGCACTACAGTGATGTCGCCTACTGGCCCGCGCATCAGATGCTGACGGACGCCTATGCGCTGCAACACAGCCAGGGGCCGGACCCGCGGGCAAGGCGGTCCGCGATCCTGCATCTCACGGCGCTCTACGCACAGTGCGCGCTCGAGCTTCCGCACGGCCGGATCGTTCCGCTTCGGCGTGCTCTCGCCGCCGCGCGGATCGACGACGCGCTCTCAATTTGGCCACGCGCGAGCGTGTCCATCCGCGATGTTGCGACCGGCGATGGCCCAGAAGCACACCTGAGCAGCGTGGTGACGTACGGCAAAGCCGTGGCGGCGGACTGGCACGCTCATCACGCCTTCGCCGACGAACTCTGCCGGCGATTTCTGCGAGCTTAGCCTGCGGACGTGCCCGAACGCCCGACCAGCGTACGCTCGATGCCCGTCAGGGTCGCCTCGACCATCAGGGCGAAGCTACGGCCCTCCCGCTGCCTGCGGAAGGCCGGCAGCAGGCGGACGGTGATGGGATAGTCGCCCGGCGAGAGGCTCTCCACCTCGGCCAGCATCTCGGCGCTTGCCGGCTGCAGCAGCCCGCCCGCCTCGGCGGCGGCGAGGCCCAGCACGCTGGCGTACCAGCCGAAGCAGCAGTCGACGACCTCCTCGTCGGACAGGCCGGCATCCTCCAGGGCCTGGTAGACCATCTCCGCGTGGCGGTAGTCGGCCGGGCCGGTGACCCAGAAGCGGAGCAGCAGCGGAAAGGTCTTGGGGAAGGTCAGCGCCAGCGCCCGGTACTGCCAGGCCAGCTCGGCCAGGCGGGTCCGCCAGGGCGCTTCGGGATCGACGGGCACCAGGCGCGCGTTGAGCGCGTCGGCCATGGCCCGCTCCAAGCCCTCCTTGGACTTGTAGTGATAGAGCACGGCCATGACGTCGCAGCCGATCAGCGCCGCGACCTTGCGGACGCTGAAGCCGCCCAGGCCTTCCTCCTCCAAGACCGCGATGGCGGCCATCACGATCTCCTCCGGTGCCAGGCCCTTGGGGCCGGGCCGCACAGATTTTCTCGGCAAATCAACGAGTCCTCTTGAAATCTCTATAGTGCAGAATTTATATCTTTGCAATGCAGAAATCAAGTCTCCGGTGCCCTGGGCACTGGGGAGACAGACGACTCTTCAGGAGACTCTCCATGGCAACAGCTTCGACCTCATTGCTGAGCCGAAACGATCGCGCGCTCGGCATCGCCGTCGTCGTCGTGGCGACTTTCTTTCTCGGGTTGGCGCACGGCGTCGGCTATCCGCTCACCTCGCTCACCTTCGAAGCCTGGGGGGCGCCCGCTTGGGTGACCGGCCTCGCCGCCGGCATGCCGGCGCTGGCCGCCCTCGTGCTCCTGCCCTTCGCGCCGCGCATCTCGGCCCGCCTCGGATTCGTGCCGGCCATGGCGGGCGGCTGCGTGCTGGGCCTGATCGGCTTCGCCCTGCTGCCCCTGTGGCAAAGCGTCGAGGGCTGGATGGTCTTGCGCTTTCTGATGGGCCTCGGGTTGCTGTTCCCCTGGCTGCTCGGTGAGACCTGGATCAACAGCGTCAGCAGCGAGGAGACGCGCGGCCGGGTGCTGGCCCTCTATGTGGTGGCGCTCTTCGGCGGTTACGGCGCCGGCCCGATCGCCCTCGGTGTCCTGCCGATGGACGGCGATGCGCCCTACTTCCTCGGTGGGGCCGCGCTGCTTCTGGCCAGCATTCCGCTGCTGCTGGCCTGGCGTCTGGCGCCGCCCATGGAGGCGCACGCCTCGGGCAGCTTCCTGACCATCGCGCGCGCCGTGCCCATCGGCATGGTCGGCGCCCTGGTCGCCGGTGTGATCGAATATTCCTACATTTCGCTGCTTCCCAACTTCGCCCTGCGCCAGGAGGCGAGCGCCGACACGGCTTTGCATCTGGTCAGCGCCTTTCTGTGGGGCGGCGTCGTGCTCGCCTTCCTGTTCGGCTGGCTGGCCGACCGCATGCGGCGCGAGCGGCTGATGCTCGGGCTGATCGCGGGCTTCGTGGCCCTGGCCCTCCCGGCCGGCCTCGCCGTGGGCAGCAGCCCGCTGCTCGCCCTGGTCGCCGTCTTCGTGCTCGGCGGCGTGGCCTGCGCCTACTACACGCTGGGCCTCGCCATCCTGGGCGAGCGCCTGCCGGTCAGGGACCTGGCCGCCGCCAACGCCGCCTTCCTGGTGCTCTACCAGCTCGGCACGCTCGGCGGCCCGCCGGCCTTCGGCGCCGCCATGGAGGCCTGGGAGCCCATGGGCTTCGTCGCCGCGGGCCTGGTCTTCGCCAGCCTGGCCGGACTCGCGGTGGTCTGGCTCATCAGGGCAGAGCACCGCGCCGCCCGTCGCACCCGGGGCCCGGCGGCGCTGGCCGCACAGAGCGCCTGACGCTGCTACGCAGACCCAACCCGCGTCTCGCGCAGCAGGTCGGCGAGCAGCGGGTTGGGAAAGCGTCGCTCGACCGTGACGCCATAGAAGGGCTCGGTGAGATTGGGCAGCTTGGCGCATTCGACCAGGCTGCCGCCCGCCAGCTCGTCGCGCACCACGATGGGCGGCAGCACGGCCAGGCCGACCCCTTCCCGCGCCAAGAGACGCATCATCGCCATGTCGTCGACCTCGGCGGCGATCTGCGGCGTCACACCCAGCCGGTCGATCAGGGCATCGAAGCCCATGCGCAGGCCGCTGCCCGCCGTCGGCAGGACGAGGGTCGCCTCGTCCAGGCGCTCGGCCAGGGACAGGCCCGGCGGGCAGAGCGCGGGCACGCCGATCAGGCTGACGCTCTGCTCGTCCAGGCGCTGCGCGATGAAAGAGGTCAAGGCGTCGGCCGGCGGTGGCTGGTTGGTCAGCACCAGATCGAGATTCAAGGCAGCGAGCGCGCTGTAGAGCTCGACCGCGCTGCCCGAGCGCAGGATGACCTCGACATCGGGCCGGCCGAGCATCGGGCGCAGGAAGGCGAGCTGGAAGTTGCGCGATAGGGTGGCCAGGGAGCCGACGCGCAGCGCCTTCCGCGCGCGCCCGCTTTGCTGCAGTGTGGCGATGAGCTCCTGCCCGGTGGCGAAGATGGCGTCGGCATGGTCGAGCGCGATGCGCCCCGCCTCGGTGAGAATCAGCGCCCGGCCGCGGCGCTCGAAGAGGTCTTGGCCGACCCGCTCCTCGAGCTGGCGTATCTGGGTCGAGACCGCCGACTGCGACACGTTCAGCCGCGCCGCCGCCCGGGTCAGGTTGCCCTCGTGCGCGACGACCTGGAAATAGCGCAGATGGTGATAGTTCAGCTCGGCCATAATCGTTCTATGAAACAGAACGAAAAGCCCAAAACAATGTATTTTTCTTGATGCTGTGCAGGGCCTAGATCCGGAAGCGTTCGATCCGCCGCCCCGCCCCGTCCCCGGAGACGACCTGCCGATGCTCTACGATCTCGTGCCCCTGATCGCCCCCGCCGTGCTGCTCCTGGCCGCGGCCTTCGCCTTCACGCGGCCGGGGCAGCGCCCAAAGCTGGTCCCCCAGTTCGCCGAGGCCGCAGCCCTGGTGGCGCTGGCCGCGGCGCTTGGCGCGGCAGCGATCGTGATCGTCGAGGGTGCCGGCACCGGGCCGCTGCTGGGCATCGGGGAGGTCGGGCTGTCGTCACGGCTGGATGCGGTGAGCGCCATCATGCTGGTTCTCGTCGCCTTCGTCGGCTGGGTGGTGGTGCGCTACTCCCGCTCCTATCTCGATGGCGAAGCGCGCCAGGGCGCCTTCCTCGGCTGGATGACCGCAACCTTGGCCGCCGTGCTGCTGCTGGTTCAGTCGGGCAACCTCGTCCACCTGGTCGCCGCCTGGGTGGCGACCAGCCTCTGCCTGCATCGGCTGCTGCTGTTCTATCGCAGCCGCATCCAGGCCATCCGGGCGGCGCGCAAGAAGTCGGTGACCTCGCGGCTCGGCGATGCGGCCCTGATCGGCGCGGCGCTGCTACTTTTCTTCGGCTACGGCACCGCCGACATCGAAACGATCCTCACGGAGGCGCGCGAAGGCGTCGCCCCTGCCGGAGCGATCTGGGCGGCCGGCCTGCTGGCGCTCGCCGCGATTCTCAAGTCCGCGCAGTTCCCGACCCACGGCTGGCTGATCGAGGTGATGGAGACGCCGACGCCGGTCTCTGCGCTGCTGCATGCCGGGGTGATCAACGCCGGCGGCTTCCTGCTGATCCGCTTTGCCGACGTGATGCTGCTGGCGCCGGGCATTCTGGCGGTTCTGGTCATGGTGGGTGGCTTCACCGCGCTGTTCGGCGGGCTTGCCATGCTGGCCCAGCCGGCGGTCAAGAGCTCCCTCGCTTGGTCGACCATCGCCCAGATGGGCTTCATGATCATGCAGTGCGGCCTGGCGCTCTTCCCGCTGGCGCTGCTGCACATCGTCGCCCACTCGCTCTATAAGGCGCACGCCTTCCTGGCCTCCGGCACGGCGGTGGACCTGGTGGCGGCTATTCGCCGGCCGGGCCCGGTCGCCATCCCCAACGGCTGGGCGGTGGCCCGCGCCTTCGTCCTGGCATTGGCGATCTATGCGGTGACCGCCTTCGCCTTCGGGCTCGACGGCAAGTCGCCGCAGGCCATCGCCCTGGGCGCCATCCTGATCTTCGGTGTCGCCTACCTCCTGGCCCAGGGATTGGCCGATGCGGCGCCGCAGGTGCTGACCCGTCGCGTCGCGCTCTACGCCGTCGTCGCCTCTGTCAGCTACTTCGCCCTGCAGACCGGCGCGGAATGGCTGACCGCCGGCACCCTGCCGCCGACCCCCGCGCCGGGGCCGCTCGAATGGACGCTTCTGGCGCTCGCGGTCTTCAGCTTCGGCATGGTGGCCATCGCTCAGGCCATGTTCCCACTCTGGGCCTATCACCCGGCCGCCGCCGGCCTGCGCGTGCACCTGTCGAACGGGCTTTACGCCAACGCGGTGTTCGACCGCCTGGTTGGCAACTGGTCCCGCCGCCGCTCCGCCTGACCCCCGAGAGGAGACAAGACCCATGATGACCGACGCCACGACTGCGCCCATCGACCTCTCGGCTCTTGAGACTGCCGGCGACGCGGCGGCCCGCCAGATCCCGCCGCTCTGGCCGCTCGCCTCCTACGTCGCGGTCAATCCCTACCTTGGACAAACCGGTGAGACGCTCGCCGAAGCGGGCGCGCGGCTCGGCCGTATCGGCGGGGTCCCGGTCGCCATGCCGCGCGACTGGTATCTCAGCCGCATTGCCTCCGGCGAGATCACCGAGGATGACCTGGCCGCCGCGCTGGCGGCCTCCCCCCATGCCGACAAGCCGGCCGACGTCGCCGCGCTGAAGGCTGCCGCCGCAGACGCGCGGCCGGAGCCCGAAGCGCTGCCGACCATCGCCGATCTCGCAGCCGAGGCCAGCGGCATGGATTGGCCCGGCCTGCTCGCCGAGCGCTTCGGCGCCTGGGCGGGCGGCTACTTCGACCAGGGCCAGGCGCTCTGGGCGGCCCCGCGCGGCAAGCGCGCCTGGGCGGCCTTCTGCGCCCACGGCACCCACGACCTGACGCCGGAGATCATGGGGCTGGAGGGCTTCGCCGCCTTCGTCGCCGAGGCGCCGCAGAACCCCCGGGACGCGATCGCCCGCGCCGTGCAGCGGCTCGGCCTAAGCGAACGCGCGCTGGAGAGCTATTTCCACCAGCTTCTCTTCTCGCTCGGCGGCTGGGCGCAGTATGCGCGCTATCAGCTCTGGCGCGCCGAGCTGGTCGAGGAGTCGGACAGCACGATCACTGACTTCCTGGCCATCCGGCTGCTCTGGGAAGAGGCCTTGTTCGCGCAGCACGAGGCGGCGATCGCCGACGACTGGGGCATGGTGCGTGTCGCGCACGAGGCCGCGCCCGCGCCGGGCGCAGCCCTGATCGTCGATGCCATCCTGCAGGAAGCCGCCGAGCGCGCCGCCCAACGCGGCCTCGGCGAAACGCTCGCAGCCCCGGCGCCCCTCGGCGGGGAGACGCGGCCGGCCCTGCAGATGGCCTTCTGCATCGACGTGCGCTCGGAGGTCTTCCGCCGCGCCCTCGAAGCCGTCGACCCCGCCATCCGCACGCTGGGCTTCGCCGGCTTCTTCGGCGTCTTCGCCAAGCATCGCCGCTTCGCCTCGGACGTGGAGGAGTTGCGCCTGCCGGTGCTGCTCAACCCCACCGTCACCTCCTGCTCGGGCAGCCACGACAGCGCGGCCGACGATCTGGCCGCCCGCTATGCCGCGCGTGCCAAGCGGGCCTGGGGGCGCTTCAAGCTCGCCGCCGTCTCCTCCTTCGCCTTCGTCGAGGCCATGGGCCCGGTCTACATCGGCAAGCTGATTCGCGACGCGCTCGGCCTCAACCCCATGGCCGTGCCCAACGATCCCGCGCCGCGCTTCGACCCGTCGCTCGACCTAGACACGCGCATCGGCGCGGCGGAGACGGTGCTGCGCGCCATGTCGCTGACCAGCGGCTTCGCCCGGGTCGTGGTGCTCGCCGGCCACGGCGCCAACGTGGTCAACAACCCCCATGCCAGCGGGCTGCACTGCGGCGCCTGCGGCGGCTACTCGGGAGAGGTCAACGCGCGGCTGCTGGCCGGGCTGCTCAACGATACGGAGGTGCGCCAGGGTTTGGTGGCGCGGGGCATCATCCTGCCGGAGGACACGCTCTTCGTCGCGGCGCTGCACGACACAACCACCGACGCGGTGACGCTCTACGACCGGGACCGGCTCTCGCCCGAGCATGCCTCTGACCTCCGGCGGGTCCGGCAGTGGCTGGCGGCGGCCGGCAAGGTGACGCGCGGCGAGCGGGCCTTGCGCCTGCCGCGCGCCGCCGCCGAAGGTGACATTGCCGCGCGTTCTCGCGACTGGGCCGAGGTGCGGCCCGAATGGGCGCTGGCCGGCTGCAAGGCCTTCATCGCCGCCCCGCGCAGCCGCACCGCCGGACGCAGCCTGGAGGGCCGCGCTTTCCTGCACGACTACGACTGGAAGCAGGACAGCGAGAAGGGCTTCGGTGTGCTGGAGCTGATCATGACCGCGCCGGTGGTGGTGGCGAGCTGGATCAGCCTGCAGTACTACGGCTCGACCGTCGCGCCGCAGACCTTCGGCTCGGGCAACAAGCTGCTGCACAACGTGGTCGGCGGCATCGGTGTCTTCGAAGGCAACGGCGGGCTGCTGCGCGCCGGCCTGCCCTGGCAGTCAGTGAACGACGGCGAGCGGAGCAGCCATGACCCGCTGCGCCTGTCAGTTTGCATCGAGGCGCCGCGCGAGGCCATGACCGACATCCTGCGGCGCCACGACGGGGTGCGCGCGCTGTTCGACAATCGCTGGCTGCACCTCTTTGCGATGGATGCCGAGGGCTGCCTCGCCTACCGCTATGTCGGGGACCTGGAGTGGGAAGCGCTCGAAGACCCGGCGGCCGTCCCGAGCCTGGAGGCGGTGGCCTAAGCCGGCTTACCGCCGGTCGAAGGATGCGCCGCGTCGGACACGGCTCGGCCATCGCATCCGCCCGCTCATTCGCATCGGCTATCAAAGCTATGGGGAAACGAGTTTCTGATTGCGGAGCGGCTGCTTTATCGTGACGACCTGCCGTGCGTGGGTGTCCAGGCCGATCGCGGTCTCAATCGCCGAACGTCATGGCAAGGACCAATAGGCCAAAGACAGTCGGGAGGAAGACAATGAAGACCCTATCGATCGGCATCGCCGCCTTGGCGGCCAGCATTTGCCTCAGTGCGTCCAGCCTCGCCGTGGCCGCGGAGCCTGCAACCGCCAGCGCCGTCATGATTGACGGCAACGGCGACGAGATCGGCTTCGCCAACATCATGCAGGGCCCGCATGGAATCCTTATCCACATCAGAGTGTCCGACATGACGCCTGGGAAGCACGGGCTGCATTTGCACAGCGCCGGGGTCTGCAATCCCGAAGACGGCTTCACCTCATCCATGGGTCACGTCGGCAAGGCGCCAGGCGCGCACGGCTTGATGAATCCCGATGGCCCGGAAGCGGGCGACCTGCCGAACATCTTCATCGGCGCCGACGGCATCGGAGAGGTCGAGCTCTTCACCCATTTCGTCAGCATCGGCGAGGGTCCCGGTGAGAACCTGATCGACAGCGACGGCTCGGCCTTCGTCATCCACGAGAACCCGGACGATCACATCACCCAGCCGATCGGCGGCGCGGGACCCCGCGTGGCCTGCGGGGTCGTCGAGCTAGACTGACGCCTCTCACCGCCGCTGCGCGAGCCACACGCTATGCCCGCCGCAGTCCGGATCCTCGACGGCGTGACAGACGATCTCGAAGCCGTTTTGATCCAGCAGCGCGCGATACTCATCGGGCCCCAGGCTCGCATGATAGAGCGGCTCGCCTTCAAGCGCACCGATCGCCTCGCCACAGGTGGGGCCGCTGGTGAACATCAGGGCGGCGCCAGGTTTGGCATGTTCCCGGAAAACCGGGAACATCGCGCGCTGCGCCGTGGGCGGCAGGTGGAAGAAGCTGTCCCACGCCAGCAGGCCGTCGAATAGCCGCTGTAGTCGCAGCGCGCGCATATCCGCCACGATGGCTTCTTGTCCCGGCAGGTTCTTCTCGAAGAGCGCGATCATCTCGGGGGCGGCGTCCACGCCGGTCAGCGTGTGTCCGCGGGCGACGAGCGCGTGCCCGATCGGCACGCCCGGGCCGCAGCCCAGATCGAGTATCTCCGCCTGTTCGGGCAAGAGCGCTGTGAAACGATCGAGCCATGCCCCCTCGATCAGTTTCGCGCCGCGGGCCTGCGCCCAGGCTTGCGCATGACGCCGGTAGAGCTCGACGACCTCGTCTGCGGGCTCACTCATCGGGCGGACTCTAGAGCCTTATTGGTTTCCGGCCGCCATTTGACGCTCGCGGTAGAGCGTCAGCGCCAGCATCAGCAGCAGCCCGATGCTGACGGTGAAGATGACGGCGGCGACGATAAAAGCGGCAAGCGCAATCAACTCGAAGTGCGACACCTTCCAGACTCCCTCTCGGTCGAGAAACGGTTCCCACCCGCTGTCACCATCGGCAGGTCGTTTTACAACTGCAAGGGCAACCAATCTGTCGTCACATGTCCCGGAGGCCCGACCGGTGCCGCGGGCCATGGGAGCTGGTTCAAGCCGACCCAACCTGGCTTTCAAACAAGTTCCGTGAGTTTGCTCAGCACGACGGCATGAAGATCAGGAGAGGCGCTGGCGACGATGACGCCGCGCGATGCGATCGACAGGGCTTGCCCGGTCCAGTCGGAGATCGCGCCCCCGGCTTCCGTCACGACCGGACAGAGCGCGCAGATGTCGAAGGCGTCGAGATCGCTTCCGTTGAGGCAAACGTCGATCAGTCCGCGCGAGAGCGCGCCATAGGCCGGCGCCCCGCCGTCGAACACCCTGAGCCGCCCGCAGGCGCGCATCCGCTCGTAGCCTCCCGCCGCATCGCCGGTGAAGCTCTCGGGGTTTGCCAGGCTGACGATCGCGGAGCCGATGTCGCCTTGCCCACTGCTCCGGACCGGGCGGCCGTCGAAGCGCGTGCCCTGTCCTTCGGCCGCCACGTATCGCATGCCGCTCAACGGCAGATCGATGATGCCGAGGACCGGAGAGCCGTCGCGGCACAGGCTGACGAGGGAGGCGAAGTTCAGCAGCCCCGTTCCGAACTGACGCGTCCCGTCGATCGGATCGAGAACCCAGGTGTAGGCGCTGCTGCCGCTTTCGGAGCCGTATTCCTCTCCCAGGATGCCATGCGAGGGGAAGCGCTGACGGATGAGCTCCCGCCAGGTCGCTTCGATGCTCAGATCGGCGTCCGTCAAAGAGGATCCATCTGACTTGTAGGTCACGGCGAAGTCGCCACGCCAATGGTCTCTGGCGTGGCAGGCAGAGGCGTCGGCCAGTGCGACCGCGAACGACAAGAAGTCGGCGAGTTCAGGCATGTGAGTTCACCATCGGCAGGTTGTTCAACAAACGCGACAATCCGGTCGTCATGCCTCGCCGACGCGCCTGACCTCCAGGAGCGCATCGCCGGCCGAGGCAACCCGATGGTCGATGGCGATCTCGACCACGCTGTCGCGGCGTCCGCGCAGGCCGCGCCAGTCCTCCCAGGCATGGTCTTTGGCCAGCGCGAAGGTGGCGAGGCCGCGCCGGGCCGGGCGTCGCATGGTATTGCCGCTGTTGATCGGCGAGAGACGCAGTCGCTCGAAGCTCTCCTCCATCAGCCGCGCCGTATCGAAGACGAGGACCTCCCGCTGGCGCGCCCGGTTGGCGCGCGCCTGGGTCAAGCGCTGTAGCTGCTTTTCGTCTGGCCAGAAGAACACCTTGCCGTTGAGCAGGCCGAGCCAATCGGCCGGCGCGAGGCCGTCGTCGAGGCAAGTCTCCAGCGCTTTCATCGACAAGGGCCGCTGGTCGTTGAGGATCGCTTGGCCATGGACCGGGTGGGAGAGCGGCACGGGATCCGGCCGCCGCGCCTGCAACAACGGGAGCCGTTCGGCCGCCGGCGTCTCGAAGAGATCGAGCAGCGCGACGGTCGAGAGCAGCCCGTGCCGGCGCACGCTCTCCTGCGCGCCCGGCTCGGTCACGTGATAGAGCCGCGGGAAACGATGGGCGATCTCGTCTGGAGTCATGCGGGGTCCGGGACGATGGCGGTCGCTTCGACCTCGATCAGATACTCGGGCTGGGCCAGCGCCTGAACGCCGATCCACGAGGAGGCCGGCGGGTTTTCCGTGCCGAAGACATCGACGAGAACGCGCGCGATCGTCTCGGCGTCCTCTCCCGGCCGGAAGTTCGGGATATAGAAGCGAAGGGACTGGAGGTCGTCCGGTTCTCCGCCCGCCGCCCGAACGGCGATGAAGACGTGCTCCAGCGTTTTCCTGAACTGGCTCTCCAGGTCGTCCGCCACGATGCGCTCGCTCGCATCCCATGCGACCTGGCCGGCGATATGCACGGTCCGTCCGGGCGGCGAGACGACGACCTGCGAGAATCCCCATTTCTTGCTGTCGAACAGTTTGGGCGGCTGCAAAGTCTCTCGTGGCACGTCGGGTCTCCTGGACGGCTGAACACACGGTAGTCTAGGTAGGGACTCGCCCCGCCGAAGACCCATCCAGATCATAGGTTCCCGTCGATTTTCTCGGCAGGTCCGATCGACCGCGCTCCTGGGGTAGCAACGGAGGTTTCCGCACATGCTGACGCTCGACCACATCACCGTCATCGCCCCCAGCTTGGCCGAAGGGGTGGCGCATGTCCGGGACTGCCTCGGCCTCGATGTGCCCTTCGGGGCGACGCATGACTACATGGGCACACACAATCACCGGCTTCGGCTCGGCGGCGCGGTCTATCTCGAGATCGTGGCGTGGGATCCGGAGGGTATCGCGCCCGGCCAGGCCCGCTGGTTCGGTCTCGACGACCAAGCGCAGGTCAGGTCGGACTGGGCCGACGGACGGCGTCTGCGCGGCTGGGTTGCCGGCACCGCGGACATGGCCGGCCTTCTCTCCGCCCACCCCGGGACCTTCGGGGAGGAGGTGCCGCTGCCGCCGGCCGACCCCTCGTTCGCCTTTGCCATCCCCGCGGACGGTTCGCTCCCCCTCGACGGCGCGGCCCCCTCGATCATCGACCGCCGCGGGGCGCCCGAGCCCATGGGCGCCATCCCCGATCTCGGCGCCCGCCTCCGTGGCTTCACCCTGGAACATCCCGATCCGGCCGCCATCGAGGCGCTCTACCGCGACCTCGCCATCGACCGTCCGCCGGCGATCGTCCGGGGGCCCAAGCTCCGCTACCGGGCCGAGATCGAGACGCCGAGCGGGCTAAGGGAGCTGACCTGATCCCGCAAGCCGTTAGCTGACGCTGCCGAGCTTGAGCGTCACGACGCCGCCGACGATCAGCACGATGCCGAGCACCCGGACAAGCGTCGCCGTATCGCCGAAGAACGCGACCCCGACCAGGAAGGTCCCCGCTGCCCCGATACCGACCCAGACCGCGTAGGCCGTGCCGATGGGGATCGTCTTCTGCGCGTACCAGAGAAGCATACCCGACACGAAGATGCAGACGCCGGCCAAGGCGATGCCGGGCGCAAAGCGGCCGGGCTGCTGGGAGATCTTGAGCCCCACGGGCCAGCCAATCTCGAAGAGCCCGGCCAAGAGGAGGGCAATCCAAGCAACCGATACGGCGGACAGGCCGAGTGCGCTCATTCTCGATACTCCTAGATCTCAGTCGCTTGCATCCTCCACGGATGGGGCCGCGCCGTGAAGCCGCTTGCTTCACGGATCGACGGCGGCAAACGCCAGAGCTAGGGACCTGGTCTCGGCATGGGGTCGCTCACTCGAGGTCACGGTCGGCGGTTTCTCGCAGGCTGTAGATTGCAATCAGACTGACGATTGCGCCGATCATCAGATAGATGCTCGGCGCTTCAGCCCAGCCCGTTCGTTGCAGGAAGAACTCATTGAGCAGCGGGGCGGTGCCGCCAACGATCGACAGATTGAGGTTGAAGGCGATGGCGACGCCCGAGAGGCGATGGGTGGTGCCGAACTGCTCTGCGATCAGGCTGGGTATGGGGCCGATGTGAAGCGCCAACACCATGACGAAAACGAGCTGGGCGGCCAGGGCGAGGCCGAATGAGCCCTGAGTGAAGGCGAGATACAGCGGATAGCTCAGGACGAGGCCGAGAAAGGCGGCAATGCCCGTGGTCTTGCGCCGTCCGATCCGATCGGAGATGTGCCCGCCCAGCGGCAGCAGGACGAGCATCGCGAGGCTCCCGACCAACGATATGATCAGGGCCGACTCGTAGGTGAACCCGGCGGTCTTCGACAGATAGGTCGTTGCGAGAACCATGACCGAGTAGAAGGCGATGCTGTTGAAGACCAGGAAGAAGAAGATCTTCACGATCGCAGGCCAGCGATTTTGAACCGCGCTGACGATCGGGTTCTGTGCCGCGTCCGGGCTGTTGCGTTTCTTGGAAAAGATCGGCGACTCCGCCAAGCCGAGGCGCAGGTAGAGGACGAGCAGCGCCAGCACCAGTGCGAACACGAAGGGCAGGCGCCAACCCCAGTCCGCCATTTCGGCGGCGGTCAGATTGGTATTGACCGTGACGGTCACGATATTGGCGAGCAACAGGCCGAAAAGCACACCGCCCATCGCGAAACTGCCGACAAATCCCCGGCGCTTGCGCGGCGCAATTTCCGCCAGATAGGACATGGCGGAGGGAAACTCTCCTCCAACCGCGAAGCCCTGAAGCAGGCGCAGCGCCAACAGCAGCAGCGGCGCGGCGATGCCGATGTCCGAGTAGGTCGGCAGAAACCCGACCGCCGCCGTGGGAATGGCCATCAAGCTGATGGACAGGATCAGCGCTCGGCGGCGCCCCAGGCGGTCGCCCAAATAGCCTATCAGCAATCCGCCCAGAGGACGCGACAGGTAGCCGACCGCGAAGACGCCGAATGTCAGGATCAGGGCAAATCCGGCATCGGACTGCGGAAAGAACGCCTTGGAGATAATCGGCGCCAGGCCCGCATAGACCATGAAGTCGTACCACTCGAGGGAATTGCCACCGATCACCGACAGCAAGGTTCGCTTGTTCATCGCCCGGTGCCCCCATTCGCGCCCTGGCGGCGAACCTAACAGACGCCGCTCTGGCGTCCCAGGCCAAGCCGGCGAGTTCGGCCGCGCGGGTGGGGCGGCCCGCCGCAATCGGCCGGGGAGAGCCGAGGGCCTAGCCCTTCATGGCGATGGCCTGCACCTTCACTTTGGCGCCGAAGGGCAAGGCCGCGGCCTGATAGATCGTGCGGGCGGGCCGGGGATCGAACAGCTCGCCGTAGAGGGCGTTGACCTCAGGCAGCTCGGCTAGATCGGAGAAGGCGAGGTCGACGTAGACGATGTCCGATCGCGCGAAGCCGGCTTCCTTGGCGATGGCGAAGACCAGCTCGAAGGCGCGCTCGGCCTCCTCGCGCGCCGTCCCGGGCCGATAGCCCTCGTCGTAGACGGCGAGCTGCCCCGAGATGTGGCAGGTGTCGCCCACCACGACCGCGTTAGAGATGGGCGAGGGCGACTTGGGCACGCCCGGAACCTCGACGATGAAGCGTTTGGCCATGGATGGTCCTCTTGGGTTGAGGGGCGTGTTTCGCCAAGGTCGCGCGGCGGCTCAGGCGACGTCGCCTTCGGTCACGAAGATCAGGACTTCTGCATCCGGCCCAGGGCTGTTCGCGATCATGCCGGCCAGGCCCGCCGCGCCCGACGGCGTGGTCGGCAGGCCATGGGAGGCGACCCGCTCGACGGCCGCCTGGGCTTGCGCGTCGCTGACCGTCACGAAGCGGTCGGCCGCCTCTCTCAGCACCTCGAAGGCCCGCAGCGAGGGCTCCTTGCAGTCGAGCCGCCCCATGTTCGAGACGGGACCGTCGGCGCGCGTGGGTTGGCCCGCCTTCATGCTCGCCTTGAGGCAGGCGGCTCGGTCGGGCTCGACGATCATGATGTCCGGTTGATGCGGCCAGGTCCGCCGGATGTGCGCGGCCATCGCCGCGGCGAAGCCGCCGACACCGGCCTGCAGAGCCACGTGGGTCGGCCAGCGGCCCGAGGCGGCGCAGGCCTGCCGCACCTCTTCGGCCAGCACCGCGTAGCCTTGCATCACCAATGAGGGCACGCGCATCTCGCCTTCCCAGGAGGCGTCGGAGACCAGCGTCACGCCCTCGTCGATTGCGCGCTGGGCGGCGGCCGCCATGGCCTCTTCATAGACGCTGCCGGCGCGCACCACCTTGGCGCCCTTCGCCCGCAGGCGCTCGGCGAAGCTCTCGGGTACCGTCTCGGCCAGGTAGACCTCGCAAGCCACGCCGAAGACCTGCGCGCCGGCCGCGACGGACAGACCGTGATTACCCGCCGAGGCGCAGCAGACCGTCAGGCCGGATAGAGCCGCGCCGTCCTTGGCGTGAGCAATCTCATCCGCGTCGGGCTCGCGGCCCAGGCCATCGCGCAGCCGCTCCTCGACGAGGCAGAGAACGGCATAGGCGCCGCCGAGTGCCTTGAAGGAGCCGAGCCTCATGCGCGGCGACTCGTCCTTGGCATGGAGCGAGGCCCAATCCAGGGCCCGCGCCAAGGGATCCAGGGATCGCACGGGCGTTGCCGCGTGCGCCGGACAGTGGGCGAGCCAACGGGCGGGTGCGGTGGGATCGGCGATATCGGGAAGTGAGCTGGTCATGGGGAGAGCTTGCCATGGTCGCGTGAGGCCGTCCTTGCAGCCAAGCAGGCTCACATGCGGTGATCTTGCAGGAAAGGCCATCGGTGCGCGATGATTGCGGCGTGATTGAGCTCGACCCTGCAGACCGCACCCTGCTTGCGCTGCTCCAAACGGATGCACGCACGCCGCTCGACCGGATGGCCG
The DNA here is from genome assembly GCA_965247175.1 of Rhodospirillales bacterium. Classification (GTDB taxonomy): domain Bacteria; phylum Pseudomonadota; class Alphaproteobacteria; order Kiloniellales; family DSM-21159; genus JANQMX01. Next base: position 3,396,729 of record OZ252006.1, on the reverse strand, counting down.
ACGCGACCGGCCTCTCCGCGGCCACGGTGCAGCGGCGGGTGAAGCGCTTGCGCGAGGCGGGCGTGATCGAGCGCGAGTCCGCCGTTCTCGATCCGGCCTCGCTGGGCTGGGCGATGACCTTTCTCGTCCTGGTGGAGATGGAGCGTGAGCGCATCGATGTGCTGGATGCTTTCCGGCGGCGCATGCGCTCCGAGCCTCAGGTGCAGCAGTGCTACTACATCACCGGCGACGCGGACTTCGCTCTGATCTGCCTGGCGCGTGACATGAACGACTACGAGCAGCTGACCCGCCGCCTGTTCTTCGACGACATGAACGTCAGGCGGTTCCGAACCAGCGTCGTCATGGAGCGCAGCAAGGTGGGCTTGGACGTCGGCACGGACTGACGCTCTCAGCCGCTATTGAGCAAGCCGGACGCGCGGCCTCTACCGCCGCCTCCGGGCGCAGGTGTCCGCAAGGAAATCGACAAAGCTTCGGACGTTCGGCGACAGGTGGCGCGTGGCCAAGTAGACGGCCGACACCGGGCCGCCGTCGCCGGCGAACTGTTCGAGGATCGGAACCAGCCGGCCGGCCGCAATGCTGGGGGCCAGCATGTAGTCCTGCAGATGCACGATGCCGCCGCCGGCCTCGCAGGCCGCGATCATGGCATCGGCATTGGTGAACGAAGGGCCACCCCTTGGCTCCAGGGTCACCGTCTCGCCGTCCCGCTCAAAGGGCCAGGCGAACCGGCGGCGCGTGGTCGGAAAGACATAAGCCGTGCAGGCGTGATCCGCGAGCTCCTCGAGCGTCTCTGGCGTGCCGGCCCGCGCCAGATAGTCCGGCGCGGCGGCGGTCACGAAGCGCGTGTCGATGAGCTTGCGCGCGACCAGCGCCGAATCCGGCAGGGCCCGCGTCCGGATGAGCACGTCGAAGCCGTCTTCGATCAGATCGGACAGCCCGTCCGTCGAATGTATCTCGACGTCCAGCTTCGGATAGCGGGCGCAGAACTCCGGCAGCAGCGGCGCAACAATCCGGTGCGCGAAGACGACCGGGGCGGAGACGCGGAGCCGCCCGACCGGCTCCGCCCTGCGCTCCAGCAGAAAGGCCTCCGCCGCCTCGATCTCCGACAGACCTGTCCGCGCCCTTTCAAAGAAGGCGCGGCCGTCGTCGGTGAGATCGATGGAGCGTGTGGAGCGCCGAAAAAGCTGGACCCCAAGCCGGTCCTCCAGCCGAGAGACGGCCTTGCTGACCGCCGAGGGCGTGACCCCGAGCCCCTTTGCCGCGCCGGCGAAGGAGCCTGCCTCCGCTGCTTTCACGAAGAAGCCGATGCCGCCCAGATGATCCATCGCGCGACAATGACAGACATTTTGGCACGAATGAAGTGCTTCTGTCCCATCTACAGCGCCAACCGGCAGCCTGCCATGTTCTGTGCAACGAAACCGAACCGGAGCAGTCCCAATGGCGCACCTCTTCAATCCTCTTGTCGTTCGCGGTGTGACGCTGCGCAATCGTGTCGGCCTAAGCCCGATGTCGATGTACAGCGCAACCGACGGCCAAAGCGGCCCGCTCGAGCCGATCCACTACGGTGCACGAGCCATGGGCGGTGCGCGTCTCGTGTTCACGGGCACGGCCGCCGTTCTGCCTGAGGGGCGCATCACACCCAGCGACCCGGGCCTTTGGACCGACGCGCAGATTGCCTCGCACGCAGCGGTGGCCGATGCGATCCGCCTGGGCGGCGGCACGCCGGGCATCCAGATCGGCCATGCCGGCCGCAAGGCCTCGACCACCGTTCCCTGGCAGGGCGGCGCGCCGAAAAGCGACGGCCGCAGCCTCACCGCGGCAGAAAGCGCGTGGCAGACCGTCGGCTCGATGGCCGAGGCCTACGGTGGGAACAAAACCCATGTGCCAGCGGCGCTCGATGACGCTGGACTGGCCCGGGTGGTGACCGCCTTCGCGGACGCCGCGCGCCGCGCCGATGAAGCGGGCTTTGACGTGTTGGAGCTTCATGGCGCCCATGGCTACCTGCTGCACAGCTTCTACTCGCCGATTGCTAACCGGCGCAGCGACGCATGGGGCGGCGATTTCGCCGGGCGCATCCGGCTTACAAGTGACGTGATCCGCGCGGTTCGCACGGTCTGGCCCAAAACTAAGCCGCTGGCGCTGCGCCTGGCGATGGACGATTTCCACCCAGGCGGCTGGGTGCCAGAAGACGGCGTGGCTTTGGCCAGGATGGCGGTCGCCGAGGGTGTCGACATCCTCGACCCAATGTCCTTCGGCGGCGTCGCGGATGGCGGTGCGCCCGACTGGGGCCGGAACTTCACCTCCGACCATGCGCAGGCCTTGAAGGCAGCACTGCCCGAGGCCGTGGTCGTCGGCTCGGCCCAGACCGCGCCCGGCTTCGACAGCGACCCGACGGCCATCGAGGCGCTCGTGGCCGAAGGTCCCTTCGATGCGGTTCTGCTGGGCCGTCAGCTGCTGGCCGATCCCAACTGGCCCGCGAAAGCGGCGAACGCGCTTGGGGACGATCGTCTGCTCCTGCCGGCCAACTACGAGCACTGGCTGACGGGTCGCGTTGCCGCCATGTCGGCAAACCATGCCGTGTGAGGAAAGCAACAAGGATCGATCTCCAAACGCTCCCCTTGCTCGCCGGCGCGACAGCCTTCTGGCTCATCTCGCTTCGCTCGATAAGAAGAGAACGTGGGTCGCTTACCAGAAACGCTTCTTGGCGAAGGCTGCCTCCCTTCGCTCCTCCCGGAGCTTCGGGAGACACTCCTACGCCTAAACGCCCTCGGGCGACAGGCCCAGATGGCCTGCCACCCGAAGCCGAAGGCGTAGGGTGGCGGTGAGGGTGGGATTCGAACCCACGAAGAGCTATTAACCCTTACACGCGTTCCAGGCGTGCGCCTTCAACCACTCGGCCACCTCACCCGCAGAGCCTTGAGGCGACGGAGGCGCCCCGGCTGGCAGGCTGCGGACCCTATCGAAGCCGGCGGTGCTTTTCAACGCGTTCTCGGCGAGCCTAAAGGGCGGGTTGAGAGCTTGTGGTGGGGTAGGTCCCGCCGTCCCTCTCAGACTGTCATCCCGGCCAAGGGCGAAGCCCGCGAGCCGGGAACCATGGTCTGGCTGGGCGCGGACAGCAGGACAACAAGCCGCACTGCCGTAACGTCGGCGCCCAACGATAGTGTTCCGTATGGGCCGAAGAATGGACCCCGGCTCAAGGCCGGGGTGACGAGCAGAGGGGGGCTCAACCGTCGGCGCTTTTCGAGGTGCCGTCAGGCGCCTTACATAAAGTCTCTGGGCAGACGCGAAGGCAATGGGCTAGATTCCACAGCGACCAAAGGGACTTCGATGCGCCTCCTGGCACATATCGTGGGCTGGACTTTGCTGATCGTGGCGCTGGTGATCGCCATCCGCGACGGCCTGACTTCGTTCGAACAGAAGAGCCTGGTTATCCGGCCGCTCGGCCAGCTTTGGTTCGAGATCGATGCCTCCAGCCTCAACACGCTTCAGGCCGGCATCGAGCGCAACCTGACTCCGCTGCTTTGGGATCCGGTGATCATCACCATCCTGCAGGCGCCGGCCGTCGCCGTTTTCGGCGTGCTCGGCATCGTCTTCCTGCTGCTCTCCCGCGTCAGCCGGCGCGGCCGCCCCATGCTTGGGCGCAGGCGGGGCGTCTAGGCCCTTAAGCCAGATCGCCGGCCAGGGCTTCGCGCATCGCTTCCGGCACCACGACCATGTGGCTGTAGTTGGGATGGGAGAAGCCGACGATGACCCGCGTGCCGGGGGTCTTGAGCTTCGCGGCCTGGTCCTCGGTCAGCGGGAAGTGGATGAACTGCACGGACGAGGCTTTGCCGTCCGCCGTGGTGCGGTCCACGTCTTCCTCCGGCGTGCCCTTGGCCGTGCTGCCGTCGATCTCGATGAAGGCGGTTTCCTCGATGCCGCCGAGCTTGGAGAGAAAGGCGCGGCGGCGCGCTTCCTCGTCGATCTCGAACATCACCGTGGCGACCAGCTCGCGCCCTTGCGGGATGAGCGGGTTGTAGGCCGAGAGCTCGTCGGCGATCTGCTCCTCGCCGCCCTTCTCGATGAACAGCATCTCGTGGACCTGCGACCACATGGACTCGTAGTTCTCGAAATAGAAGGTGCAGACCGGGCCGACCTCGATACGGCGGTGGCGCTTCTTCGCCACCAGGGCCTTGCGCAGCTCTTTGCGCTTGGCGCCGTACTCCTCCATCGAGAGGATGTCGGCGCGGGTGATCTCTCGCTTGCTGGTCATGACGTCGGTCGCGGTCACGATACTGGCTCCCTGCGGTCAGGTCGAACGGTGGTGAAAGACGCTACAGGCCGTAGGCCTGGGCGAAGAGCTCGATGGGGTGCTGCGCCCGCTCGGCCTTGGGCTGCGGCCCGTCGGGCTTCTCGCCGGCCAGGCGCTCCATGCCCTGGAGGATGTGCTTGCCGGCCAGCGGGCACTCGGAGACGAGATAGCGCTTCTCGGCCTTGAGGGCGTCGCGCGCCAGGGGCTTGCCGACCTTGAGCGCGGTTTCGAAGTTGTCCTTCAAGACGCCCCAGCTGCCGCCGTGGCCGGAGCAGCGCGGCAAGACCTTGAGGTCGGCCTCTGGGATGAGCTTCAAGAGCTCGCGCGCCTTCACGCCGATGTTCTGGGCCCGCGCGTGGCAGGCCACGTGGACGGCCACGCCGCCGTCGAGCGGCTTCAGGCCCTCGGCCAGGCCTTCCCGCTTGGCGATGTCGACGACGTATTCGGTGATGTCGAAGGTCGCCTGGCTGAGCTTCTTGACGTTCTCGTCGTCCGGCACGATCAGCGGCCACTCGAACTTCAGCATCAGCGCGCAGGAGGGCGTCAGGGCGACGATGTCGTAGCCCTCGTCGATCAGCGGCAGCATCTCGGCGGCGACCTTGCGGGCGCTGTCGGCCACCCGCGCGAAGTTGCCCTGCTCCAGCTGCGGCATGCCGCAGCACTGGGGATAGACGATCTTGGTCTCGACGCCGTTCTTGGCCAGCACCTTGAGCGCCGCCTCGCCCGGGCCGTGGTCGTTGTAGTTCACGAAGCAGGTGGCATAGACCGCGGCCTTGCGGGCCTTTGCCGGTGCCTCGGCATTGCGGGTCGGCGGCGTCTTGGCCAAGGCTTTGGCCAGGCTCTTGCCTTCGCAGCGCGGCAGCGCCGCCTCGCGGTGAACGTGGACGACCTTCTCCAGCAGCGGCCGGGTCAGGTGATTGCTGGTGGCGCTGCCCCAGTTCGCCACTGCCGGCATCAGGCTGGTCAGCTTGCCGTTGCGATCGGTTTCGGTGAGCTGTGCGGCCGCCCGGTCGTTCTTCTTGTCGCGCAGCTCGGCGGCGCGGTAGCGCAGCATCAGATGGGGGAAGTCCAGGTCGAACTCGTGCGGCGGCACATAGGGGCACATCTGCATGAAGCACATGTCGCAGAGCGTGCAGGCGTCGACGACCTTCTTGTAGTCGGCCTTGTCGACGCTATCGAGCTCGCCGCTCGGCGAGTCGTCGACCAGATCGAACAGCCGCGGGAAAGAGTCGCAGAGATTGAAGCAGCGGCGGCAGCCGTGGCAGATGTCGAAAATCCGCTCGGCTTCTGCGTTGATCTTGTCCCAGTCGTAAAAGTCCGGGTCGGTCCAATCGAGTGCGTGCCGCGTCGGGGCATCGAGGCTGCCTTCGCGCATCGTCGTCGTCCTAAAAATTGCAGGTTATGAAAAGCAGCGGCGCTTCCCGCACGGCGAAGGCCGCAGGGCAAGCCGCCAAGGCGAACCGGCGTGCGGAGCCGCGAAAGCTCCGCCGCCAGTTGCCCTGTCTAACGGATTTCGGACGCGGGCGGGCGTTAGCCGTCGAGCGTCTCGAGCGCCTTCTGGAAACGGCCGGCGTGGCTCTTCTCGGCCTTGGCCAAGGTCTCGAACCAGTCGGCGATCTCGTCGAAGCCTTCCTCGCGGGCCGTGCGGGCCATGCCCGGGTACATGTCGGTGTACTCGTGCGTCTCGCCGGCGATGGCCGCCTTGAGGTTCAGCTCGGTATCGCCGATCGGCTCACCGGTGGCCGGGTCACCGACCTCCTCGAGGAACTGGAGATGGCCGTGCGCGTGGCCGGTCTCGCCTTCCGCGGTGGAGCGGAACACGGCAGCCACGTCGTTGTAGCCCTCGACGTCCGCCTTCTGAGCGAAATAGAGGTAGCGACGGTTGGCCTGGCTCTCGCCCGAGAAAGCAGCCTTCAAATTGTCTTCGGTCTTGGAACCCTTGAGCGACATATCGTTTTCCTTCCTCTCCTGAGGTCTAGCGTTCCCGTCCTCAACACGACAGGCCAGTCGCGAGGGCTGGCCTGTGGTGGCAGAACCTGTCAGGCAACGGCGCCTTACTCTCTTGTTCGGAAGGTCGCCCCCGCCCGCGGCAGGGATACTAAGCCCGCGGCGGCAGCCGTCAATGGCTTAGAAGCGTTCTAATTGTTATTTCAACACTCTGGAGGGAAGAAGCTTACGAGGAGAGCAACTTAGCCGTTTTCGTCGACCCGCAGGATCACGTCGACCCGGCGGATGCGGCCACCGGCCGGCGGTTCCGGCATCGACTTCAGCTCAAGCTCTTCGCTCGGGATGTCCTGCAGGCGCCCGCTCTGCTCGAAATAGAAATGGTGGTGGTCGTCGACATTGGTGTCGAAGTAGGAGCGGCCCGGCTCGACCACGACCTCGCGCAGCAGCTTGGCCTCGGTGAACTGATGCAGCGTGTTGTAGACGGTCGCGAGAGAGACGCGCACGCCGGCCGCCATGGCCTCGGCATGCAGCTGCTCGGCGGTGACATGCCTTTCCATGTCGCCGTTCTCGCCGTACAACAGGCGGCCCAGGGCGAGTCGCTGACGGGTGGGTCGAAGCCCAGCCGTCTTAAGCTGCTCGATAAGCTCTCTATACTTTCGCTCTGCCATAAACGGCAATATAGGCGTTGTGTTCGAGGATTGAAAGAGTTTCGAAAGCTTTATGGTGCTTCTTCGAATTAATCAAAAAGCCGCCACGCGGACGGGCAACCCCCAGCGGGCCAGCGCAGCCGCGGTCAGCCGCCGCGACGCTTCGCCGTACGCGACACGGCAACGGACAGGATGCAGCACCCTTGCTCAAGGACGCCCGGCTGGTGTTATATTCCCGCCCAAAGCGGCCAGGGCTGGCTATATGTGGCCGCAGGGACAAAGTATAGAGTATGACGTCGATCGTGGCTGAGAAGAAATCGAGCTATAGCTACGAGGAGCTGTTGCGTTGCGCCCGCGGCGAGCTGTTCGGGCCCGGCAATGCACAGCTCCCACTGCCGCCTATGTTGATGTTCGACCGCATCACGGTGATCAGCGACAGTGGCGGGGTCTTCGGCAAGGGACAGATCGAGGCGGAACTCGACATCAAGCCGGACCTCTGGTTCTTCCCGGTTCACTTCAAGGGCGACCCGGTGATGCCCGGCTGCCTCGGGCTCGATGCCCTTTGGCAGCTGCTTGGCTTCTTTCTGGGGCGCACCGGCGCGCCGGGCAGGGGCCGCGCTTTGGGCGTCGGTGAGGTCAAATTCACGAAGATGGTCACGCCTGCGGTGCGCAAGGTGACCTACCGGTTGGACATCAAGCGGCTTCGCCTCGGCAAGCTGGTCCTCGGGATCGCGGACGGGATCCTCAAGGCTGATGGGGAGCGGATCTATGAGGCGAAGGACCTCAAGGTCGGGCTCTTCATCGCCTGAATTCAGCAACGGAAGGACAGCGGGATGACGCTGCGTCGTGTCGTGGTCACGGGCGTCGGCATTGTGTCGAGCATCGGAAACAACGCCGCCGAGGTCACGGACTCCCTGCGTAGCGGCCGCTCGGGCATCGTCTTCGCGGACGACTATGCCGAGCACGGCTTTCGCAGCCAGGTCAAAGGCAATCTCGACATCGACCTGTCCGATCACATCGATCGCCGGCTGCTGCGCTTCATGGGCGACGGTGCAGCCTACAACTACATCGCCATGCAGGAGGCCATCGCCGACGCCGGGCTGACCGAGGGCGAGGTCAGCCATGAGCGGACCGGCCTGATCATGGGCTCCGGCGGGCCCTCGACCCAGAACCAGGTCGCCGCCGCCGACATCGCGCGGGAGAAGGGCGTCAAGCGCATGGGCCCCTACATGGTGCCGCGCTGCATGTCCTCGACCAACTCCGCCAATCTTTCGACCGCCTTCAAGATCAAAGGCCCGAGCTACTCGATCTCCTCGGCCTGCTCGACCTCGGCCCACTGCATCGGCAACGGCGCCGAGCTCATTCAGTGGGGCAAGCAGGATGTGGTCTTCGCCGGCGGCGGCGAGGAGCTGCACTGGACGCTCTCCATGCTGTTCGACGCCATGGGCGCCATGTCCGGGGGCTACAACGACCGGCCGCAGGCGGCCTCCCGCCCCTTCGACACCGGCCGCGACGGCTTCGTCATCTCCGGCGGCGGCGGCGTGGTGGTGCTGGAAGAGCTGTCCCACGCCAAGGCGCGCGGCGCCAAGATCTACGCCGAGCTGGTCGGCTTCGGCGCCACCTCAGACGGCGCCGACATGGTGGCCCCCTCCGGCGAAGGCGCCGTGCGCTGCATGCGCCAGGCGCTCTCGACCATGGGCAACACCCGGGTCGACTACATCAACACCCACGGCACCTCGACCCAGGTGGGCGACGGCCCCGAGCTGCGCGCCATCAAGGAAGTCTTCGGCGCCGACCTGCCGCGCATCAACTCGACCAAGTCGATGACCGGTCACGCCCAGGGCGCCGCCGGCGCCACCGAGGCGATCTATTCGCTTCTGATGATGGAGAACGGCTTCGTCTCGCCCTCGCTCAACCTGGAGACCCCGGACCCCGAGGCCGAAGGCATGCCGATCGTCACCGGCCAGGCCGAGGAGCTGGAGCTCAACTGCGTGCTGACCAATTCCTTCGGGTTCGGCGGCACCAACGCATCGCTCGCTTTCAAGCGGCTCGAGGCTTGATAGGGGCGATCGCGAAATGAAGCTCATGGAGGGTAAGCGCGGCCTGATCATGGGGGTCGCGAACGATCATTCAATCGCTTGGGGCATCGCCCGCGAGCTGCACGGCCAGGGGGCCTCGCTGGCCTTCACCTATCAGGGCGAAGCCTTCGGTAAGCGCGTGCGGCCTCTCGCCGACTCGGTCGGCTCCAACCTGGTGCTGCCCTGCGACGTCAGCTCGGAAGAGGATCTCGATCGCACCTTCGGCGAGCTCAAGTCGGCGTGGCAGACCCTCGATTTCGTGGTCCATGCCATCGCCTACTCCGACAAGCAGGAGCTGCGCGGCCAGTACATCGATACGACGCGGGAGAATTTCGCCCGCACCCTCGATATCTCCTGCTACTCCTTCACCAGCGTCTCGCGCCACGCCATGGGCATGATGAACGGCGGCGGCTCGCTCCTGACCCTGAGCTATCTCGGTGCCGAGCGGGTGACCCCGAACTACAACGTCATGGGCATCGCCAAGGCGGCGCTGGAGGCCTCGGTGCGCTATCTCGCCGTCGACCTCGGGCCGATGAACATCCGGGTCAACGCCATCTCTGCCGGGCCCATGCGGACCCTGGCCGGCTCCGCCATCTCCGATGCGCGTTTCGTCTACGGCTGGACCCGCGACCACGCACCGCTCAGGCGCCCGGTCGCCCTGGAGGAGGTCGGCCGCGCCGGGCTCTACTTCCTCTCCGACCTCTCGGCCGGCGTGACCGGAGAGGTGCAGCATGTCGACTGCGGCTACAACGCCATCGGCATCCCCCATCCCGCCCGCATGAAGGACAGCTCGGCGGACTGAGCTTTATTCGGCGGCGCGCTCGCGATCGCCGAGCCGCCGCAGGGCCTCACGCAGCATCTCCGCGGCTTCTTTCTGCTCCTCAGGCGTCAGCGCATCCAGGTCCAGCTCGAGCTTGAGGTTGGGCCGCTCTTCACGGATCCGCCGCCGGCTCTGGCCGAGCGCCTCATAGCTGTCGATGACCCGGTAGGTCGCGACCGGATAGGCCAGGCCCTTGACCTGAATGGAGCCCTTTTCCTCGCAGCGAATCTCGTCTTTGACCTGGGCGTAGGTCTCATAGGAGATCAAGATCTCGCCCGGCTTTGCGGCGGACTCCAGCCGGGATGCGGTGTTCACCCCACCGCCGATGATCGTGTAGTCCAGCCGATCCTCGCTGCCGAAGTTGCCGACGGTGCAGTAGTCGGTGTGGATGCCCATACGGCAGCGCAGGGGTTTCTCGATGCCGCTCTCGCGCCAGTACCGCTGCAGCTCCTCCAACTTCTCCCGCATTGCGATGGCCATGTGCAGACAGGCCAGGGCATCCTGCTTCACACCCCTGGTTTCCGGGTCGCCGAAGAAAATCAGGATGGCATCGCCGACGTACTTATCGATCGTCGCGCCGTGGGCCAGCGCGATCTGAGACATCTCGGTGAGATAGCGGTTGAGCAGCTGGGTCAGCTCTTCCGACTGCAGCTTGTCGGCGGTCTCGGTGAAGTCGGCGATGTCGGAGAAGAAGACCGTCAGCTTCTTGCGGCTGCTCGCCAGCTTGACCTCCTGCTTGCCCTGGAAGATCGACTCGTAGACTTGCGGCGAGAGATACTTGGCCAGTTGGTTGGAGAGCTGCTCCAGGGCGTTGGACTTCTTGGCCAGTTCCCGCTCACGCTGCTTCAGCTCGGTGATGTCCGCGTAAACGGCAACGATGCCACCGTCCTCGGTCTTGCGCTCGCTGATCAGGATCCAGCGCCCGTCCTTGCGGTGCTGCAGATGTGGCTCGCCGGGTGCCCGGTGGCGCGCGAGGCGCTCGGCGATCCACTCGTCGAGACGCCCCTCGGCATCGGCGATCAGGCCCTGTGCCGCCGCGCTGCGCACGATGTCCTCGAAGCGGGTGCCGGGCAGGATGTCGGCGCCCACCTCAGGGCGCAGCAGCTCCTGGTACTTGCTGTTGCAGATCACCAGGCGGTCGTCCCGGTCGTAGAGCGAGAAGCCCTCGGAGATGGTCTCGATCGCCGCCGTCAGCTGGCCCCGGGCCCGCGTCGCTTCCTTGGTGGCAGAGAGCAGCTCGGCCGTTCGCTCTTCGACCCGCCGTTCCAGGCCGTCGCGCGCCTCCCGCAGGTCCCGCTCATAGGCTGCCTGCTGGTCCTGCATGTCGTTGAAGGCGGCGATGACCTGGCCCAGCTCGTCGCTGCTCTGCCAGTCGACGCGGGCACGTTCCTGACCCGATTGGGACCGCTTGATGGAGCTGAGGAGCTTGTCCAACGGCCGCGCGACGATGCGCCGGAGGGCGAAGAGAGCCGCCGCCACTTCCATGCTCACCGCCAAGAGTGCGATCGCCGCCGCGATCATGAGCCGAAGCTTGGTCTGTTCCCAGACATGGCTCGGCGTGGCGATCAGCTCCAGCTTGCCGATCGTCTTGGGGCCCGCCCCCGCATCATGCACCACATCGCGCAGCAGCAGAATGCCATCCTCGCCGGGGTCCTCAGCCCCGACCTCCAGCATGACAGCGCCGTCCTCGCCATAGATGCGGGCCGCGACAATGTCCCGGTTCGCCGCGATGGCCTCCAGGCTCAGCTGGATCTGCTCGTAGTCGAGATTCCAAAGCGGCGTGGCTAAGGCCGCGCTCTGGGTCACGATCATGGCTTCGAGGGTTTCGTGCAGCCGTTCCAGCGCGTTGCGGTGGGTCATCAGCTCGATGACGCCGAAGACGCCGATGACCGACAGGAAGATCAGCGGAATGGTGACGCGAAGGAACTTGCCGCGAACCGTTTGCTGTCGGTTCCTGTTCATTGCCGCGCTGTTGCCCCCCAGTCCATCCGCCATCAAAGCGGACCACCGGACGTTCGTCTATGTTATTGCGTGACAGGATTCCCCTCGGCTCTAATGCCCGCACCGCATCCGCGACGCGATGACGGCCATCTTGGGGGTGGAGGCAAGCCATGCGCGCCTTGCTATCAAGCCAACGTCCAACGCTCTTATCCGGCCTGCTTCTGGCCGCCTGGCTCGTGGCGCCCGCGGCCGCCGCCGATAAGATACGTTTCGTGACCCTCGAGTTCGCGCCCTTCATCTATGGCGAGAACCAGCAGGTCGCGGGACCGGGCCGCGACATCATCGCAGCTGTCTGCGCGGCGGTGGAGCTCGACTGCAGCTATGACATCTATCCCTGGCGGCGTGCCCAGGAGCTGATGAAGAACGGCGATGCCGACGGCATGATGGTCATCGGGCGCAATCCCAAGCGGGAAGAGTGGATACGCTTTACGCCGCCGCACTTCCGCACCGAGTACGGCGTCTTCGTGAAGGCGGACGACGCGCTGGATTTCTCCGACATTGCCCAGCTCCAGGGTTTGCGCATCGGCGTCTTCGCGCCCTCCAACACGGCGACGCAGCTCCAGGGCATTCGCGAGGAGATGCTGGCGCAGGGCCTCGTGCCGATCGAGATCGATGAGCGGCCCGATGATGCGTCGGGCTTCCGCAAGCTCGCCGCCGGCCGCCTCGATGCGGTCTACTCCAATCGGGACCGCGGGCGTCAGATCCTCAAAGGCGAGGGCTTGGAGGGCAAGGTGCACTACGCCGGCGGGCATCAGGGCATCTTCTACTATGCCGGCTTCACCCGAAGCTTTGCGGACCAGGCCTTGCTCGACCGTTTCGATGCGGCGTGGCAGGCGCTTTTCGAAAGTGGCGAAGCGCAGAAGATCATCCGGAGCTACGGCTTGGAGCCCGCTCCGGTGGAGTGAGCCTATGCAGCAATCCAGCGCTGAATGGCGGCGGCGGTATCTGAGGGGTTGGTATTGAAGGCGATGCGCGCCTGCGGGGCATGCTCGTGGATGATGTTGACCAGCCGTTCGAAGACCAGGAAGTGGTCGTCGTCCTTGCGCACGCCGGCCCCGATCAGCACCACGTCGTAGCGTTCCCCGGATAGCCTGTCGGCGAGGTCTTTCGCGCCGCTCTCCGCGTCCCTGATCAGCAGCCAACTGGCGTCGATCCCCAGGTCGGTCAGGTTGGCACGCTCCGCCTCCAAACCGCGCGCCAGCTTCTCCGGCGTTAGATCCGGCCACTTCTCATAGTTCACCACGTCGGGGTGCCAACCGATCAAGAGGACTGTCTTTGCCATGGGGGCTCTCCGTTCCGCGCCGTTGCTACCTTTGATACGACAAGACGAAGCGACCCGGTTCTGCTTGGTCAGTCCAGGCCCAGCGCCTTTGCGATGGCCGGTGGGTCGTCGGTGATGATCGCGTCGATGCCCCAGCCGTCGAGGAGGACCGCGCGCTCCGGGTCGTTGACCGTATAGGCCAGCGCGCGATAGCCGGCGTTGCGCAGCTCCGCAATGGTCTCCCCGTCCAGGAGGTCTTCACGGGCGTGGACGCTGTAGCAGTCGAGGCGCCCGGCGCGTTCCTGCCAGTCCGGCGGGACCGCTTCGAAGAGATGGCCGCGGGCGATCTCCGGCGCCAGGGCCTGCGCGACCTCCAGGCAGGTCTCCCGAAAGCTGCTGATCAGGGGCGGCGGCAATTGCGCCGGCCAGCTTCGCTGCAGCTCCGCAACGGCGACCTCCGCCGTCTCGCGTTCGCGGCCCGGCGCCGGCTTGATCTCCACGTTGGCGCCGAGGCCGAGCTCGGCCAGGAGCAGGAAGACCTGGCCGAGGGTCGGGATCACCTCGCCTTCGAAGTCGCCGTGAAACCAGCGGCCAGCGTCCAGCGCGCTCAAGTGATGGTAGGGCGTTTGGGCGACGGCTTGGGCGAAGCCGGTGGTGCGCGTGAGGTCGTAGTCGTGGTGCATCACCGGGACCCGATCCTGGGTCAGCATGACGTCGAACTCGACCCAAGCCACCCCCAAGGCCGCCGCCTTGCGCAGGCTGGCCAGGGTATTCTCCGGGGCGTGGGCCGCCGCACCCCGATGCCCGATGATCTTGGGAAGCTCCATCTCCCACCCCCTAGCACGCGCGACCGGGCCTAGGATACCGTCGGCCCGCCGGCCGGTGACGGGCGGGCCCTACGCCGCCGGACCAAGCGCTTCGCCGCGCTCGATCAGCGTCTTGATGACGCTCAAGAAGCGGTCGCCGGTGGCGCCGACCGGGCAGGCCCAATAGTCCATGGCGCCCTGACAGACCTCGAACAGCCGGGCCGAGTCGCGTGCGTCCTTCCCGCAAATGACGATCGCGCCAGTGCGGCCCATCGTCCGCAGGTGGGAATGCAGCCATGCCACGAAGCCGATGGCGCTTGGGCCATCCTCGGCAAAGCGGAAGCAGACCACCTTGAAGCGCCCAGCCTCGCCCGAACCCGGCTCTGCCGGAACGAATTGATGCCAGGCGGCGCCGTCTCTCACGCAGGCCAGAGCGTCTGCTCTCGCCGCCTCGCCATCCGCCATGGCCTGCCAGAGATAATCCTGGTCGTAGAACTCCGTGTCGGCCTGGGCGATGACGCGGCACAGCCGCTCGTCGAAGGCTTGATCGCTTTCCTGCATGGACTGCCCTCCCGCTGAACTCCGGTCCACACGGTAGCGGGCAAAGAAAAGCGGCTGCCAAGCTTATCGGGCATGGCAGCCGTTACTCTGTTTCTTGCGCTGCCGCGCAATACGGTACCGGCCCACACCCCCACCCGGCCAACCCATGCCATGGTACCCTAGTGGGTTGGCCGGGTGGGGGTGTGGGCCGGTGCCGAGGGCAGCTTGGCTGCCCTTAGATTAAGAGGCTTCGCGGACCTCGAGCTCTTCGCCGGTCTCTTGATCGACGACCTTCATGGAGAGCTTGACCTTGCCGCGGTCGTCCATGCCCAGGCACTTGACCCAGACCATGTCGCCCTCGTTGACCACGTCGGTCACCTTGCCGACCCGCTGGGGGGCGAGCTGGCTGATGTGAACCAGGCCGTCACGCGTGCCGAGGAAGTTCACGAAGGCGCCGAAGTCGACCACCTTCACGACCTTGCCGTTGTAGATCTTGCCGGGCTCCGGCTCAGCGACGATGGACTGGATCCAGTCGATCGCCTTCTGCATGGCATCGGAGTCGACCGAGGCCACGGTCACCGTGCCGTCGTCCTCGATGTCGATCTTGGCGCCGGTGGTCTCGACGATCTCGCGGATCACCTTGCCGCCCGTGCCGATAACTTCGCGGATCTTCTCCTTGTTGATCTGGAAGGAGGTGATGCGCGGCGCATGGTCGGAAACGTGGTCGCGAGCGTGGTCGATGGCCTTGGCCATTTCACCCAGGATGTGCAGGCGGCCGTCGCGCGCCTGGTCCAGGGCGATCGCCATGATCTCCTTGGTGATCGAGGTGATCTTGATGTCCATCTGCAGCGAGGTGATGCCGTTCTCGGTGCCGGCCACCTTGAAGTCCATGTCGCCGAGATGGTCCTCGTCACCCAGGATGTCGGAGAGCACGGCGAAGTCGTCGTTCTCCTTGATCAGGCCCATGGCGATGCCGGCCACCGGGTGCGGCAGAGGCACGCCGGCGTCCATCAGCGCGAGCGAGGTGCCGCAGACCGTGGCCATCGAGGAGGAGCCGTTGGACTCGGTGATCTCGGAGACGATGCGGATGGTGTAGGGGAAGGACTCCTTCTCCGGCATCAGCGGCCGGATGGCGCGCCAGGCCAGCTTGCCGTGGCCGATCTCGCGACGGCCCGGTGAGCCCATGCGGCCCGCTTCACCGACCGAGTAGGGCGGGAAGTTGTAGTGCAGCAGGAAGCCTTCGCGGTACTCGCCTTCCAGGGCGTCGATGATCTGCTCGTCCTGGCCGGTGCCCAGGGTCGCGGTGACCAGCGCCTGGGTTTCGCCGCGGGTGAAGAGGGAGGAGCCGTGGCTGCGCGGCAAGATGCCGACCTCGCTGACGATGGGCCGCACCGTCTTGGTGTCGCGCCCGTCGATGCGCTGGCCGGTCTTGAGGATGTCGCCGCGGACGATGTCGCTCTCCAGCGATTTGAAGACCTTGCCGAAGAGGGCGAGCTTCTCCTCGTCCTCGCCCAGGCTCTCCAGGGCGGCGGCCTTGACCACGTCGATGGCGTCGTGACGCTCCATCTTGTCGGCATGGCCGTAAGCGGCGGAGAGCTGCGCGCCGAAGGCACCCTTGAGCTCGTCGTAGAGCGCCTGCTTGGCCGGCGGGTCTTCCGCGACCTCGCGCGGCTCCTTGGCGGCCTTCTCGGCCAGATCGATGATGGCGTTGAGCACCGGCTGCATCTGCTCATGGCCGAAGGTGACGGCGCCGAGCATGACCTGCTCGGGAAGCTGCTGGGCTTCCGACTCCACCATCAGGACGCCTTCGTGGGTGCCGGCGACGACCAGGTCCAGGTCGGTGTCCTGCATCTGATCGGCGGTCGGGTTGAGGATGTACTGGTCGTTCTTGTAGCCGACCCGGGCGGCGCCGATCGGGCCGAGGAATGGCAGGCCGGACAGGGTCAGAGCGGCCGAGGCGCCGACCATGGCGACGATGTCGGGATCGTTCTCCATGTCGTGGCTCAGCACGGTGCAGACGACCTGCGTCTCGTTACGATAGCTCTTGTGGAACAGCGGCCGGATGGGGCGGTCGATCAGGCGGGAGACCAGGGTCTCCTTCTCGCTCGGGCGCCCTTCGCGCTTAAAGAAACCGCCGGGAATCTTGCCGGCGGCGAAGGTCTTCTCTTGGTAGTTGACGGTGAGCGGGAAGAAATCGATGCCCTCCCGCGGGCTTTTGGCGCCCACGGCGGTACAAAGCACGATGGTCTCGCCATAGCTGGCGAGCACGGCCCCGTCGGCCTGTCTGGCGATGCGGCCCGTTTCCAGGGTCAGCGTGCGGCCGCCCCACTCGATGGATACTTTCTGAGGATTCAGCATGGTCTACTTTCTCTCTTGAGCGAGCCGTCGATTGGCAGACCGGACCCACGCAGGAAGCACGGCACGCGTGCCTCTTCCGTCGGCCCGGCTCATGACAGGCGCCACCCGGCTCTTGGCCGCGCCTGCAGATACTAAGAAGGTGATCGGAAGCCGCGCGGAGACAAGGCCGGGGAAGCGACTGCGCATCGCCCGCGTCTCGCGCTGCAGGGCCCGTCCGCCGGAAATCAGCGGCGCAGCCCCAACTGCTGGATCAGGCTGTCGTAGCGACCCTGTTCCTTCTTCTTCAGGTAGTCGAGCAGACGACGACGCTGCCCCACCATGACCAGAAGGCCGCGGCGGGAGTGGAAGTCGTGCTTATGCTCGCGCATATGCTCGGTGAGGTTCCGGATCCGCTCGGTCAAAATGGCGACCTGAACCTCGGGGGAGCCCGTGTCGCCTTCGGACCGGGCGAACTCCTTGACGAGCTCTGTCTTGCGCTCGGCAGTGATGGACATGTTTCTTTATCTCCGCGGCATCTCAAAGGTTGATGACTCGAAGGGGACGGATTTCTCCGGCTTCCAGCCGCGATATGGCAACAAGCTTGCCCGCAGCCATGGCACAGAGAACATCCCCATTCTCGAAGCCGCGGATCCGTTCTGCGTTGTTGCGGGCCAGCATTGAAATGGCCTGGCCGCTTCGCAGCTTGCTCGCTTCCATGTCGGTCAAGGCCAACGCCGGGATGCCGTCCAGCGCGGTCTCCACCGGAAGCAGGGCTTCCGCAGCGCGCGCACTCTGCGCGAGCTCCTCCAGATAGTCCAGCGAAATCGCATCCTCTTCGCGGAAAGGGCCGACGGCCAGGCGGCGCAGCGCCGAGACGTGGCCGTGGCAGCTCAGGGCCTTGCCAAAATCGCGCGCCAGACTGCGCATGTAGGTGCCCTTGCCGCAGCCGACCTCGAAGACCGCATGGTCCTCGTCGGGGCGGTCGACCAGCTCCATCCATTCGATGAAGACCGTCCGCGGCTTGAGCTCGACGGTCTCGCCCTCGCGTGCCAGGTCGTAGGCGCGCTGGCCGGCCACCTTGATGGCGGAGTAAGCCGGCGGCACCTGCTCGATCTCGCCTTCGAACTTGGGGAGCAGCGCCTCGATTTCTTCCTTGTCGGGCCGCTTCGGGTCCTCAGCGACGACCTTGCCTTCGCTGTCGTCGGTGTCGGTCGCCTGGCCCCAGCGCACGGTGAAGCGATAGGTCTTGTCGCCTTCCATGACATAGGACACCGTCTTGGTGGCCTCGCCGAAGGCCAGCGGCAGCACGCCGGTTGCCAGCGGGTCGAGCGTGCCGCCGTGCCCGGCCTTCTGGGCATCGAGGATGCGGCGGGCGCGGTTGACCACCTCGGTCGAGGTCATGCCCGCCGGCTTGTCGATGATCAGCCAGCCGCTGATCGCCTGGCCCTTGCGCCTACGGGCCACGGCTCACCTCCTCGTCTTCCTGAGAGGGGTTGTCCTCTGGGACGCCGTCGTCGCTTTCGATGTCGTGCCGCACCCGTTCGTGGCGCAGCAGGGCGCCGATGCGTTCGGCCTCATCGAAGGAGCGGTCGGCCTGGAAGCTGAGCCGCGGGGTGAAGCGCAGGTTGAGGTGGCTGGCCAGGGTATGGCGCAGGAAGGGCATGGCCTTGCGCAGGCCCTCGACCGCCGCCGCCATGCTCTTGCCGCCCAAGGGTGTGACGAAGACCGTGGCGTTCTTGAGGTCGGGGCTCATCCGCACCTCGGTCACGGTGATGGTGAGGTCAGCCAGCTCCGGCTGATGCAGATCCTCTTCCATCAGGATGCGCGCCAAGCTGTGGCGAATCTCTTCGCCGACCCTCAGCTGACGCTGGCTGGGCGCTTTTCCACGGCTACGACTCACGATTCCGGCCTCCAAGAAGGCGGCGGCGGACGGGCGGCTTGAGCGCCTTTAAAGGGTCCGCGCGACCTCCACCACCTCGTAGCATTCGATGCGGTCGCCGACCTGGATGTCCTGGTAGTTCTCGAAGGCCATGCCGCATTCGTAGCCCTGCTGGACCTCGCGGACCTCGTCCTTGAAGCGGCGCAGGGTCTTCAGCTTGCCTTGATGGATCACCACGTCGTCGCGCAAGAGACGCACGCCGGCGCCGCGCTTCACCTTGCCTTCCGTCACCATGCAGCCGGCGACCTTGCCGACCTTGGTGATGTTGAAGACCTCGCGGATCTCGGCGTAGCCCAGGAACTCCTCGTTCTGGTCCGGCGAAAGCATGCCTTCGAGCGCCGACTTAACCTCGTCGATCACCTCGTAGATGATCGAGTAGTAGCGGATCTCGACGCCGTCGCGCCGCGCCAAGTCGCGGGCCTGGGCGTTGGCGCGCACGTTGAAGGCGATGATCAGCGCCTCGGACGCCCGCGCGAGCGTCACGTCGGACTCGTTGACGCCGCCGACGGCCGAGTGCAGCACCCGGACATTGACCTCGTCGTTGCCGAGCTTCTCCAGGGCGCCGTTGATCGCCTCCAACGAGCCGTGCACGTCGGATTTGACGACCACGGGCAGGGAGACGGCCTCGCCTTCCTTGATCTTGCTCAGCATCTGCTCGAGCGTGCCGCGGCCGGAGGCGGCCAGATCGGTCTGGCGCCGTTTCTCGGCGCGGAATTCGGCCACCTCGCGGGCGCGCGCCTCGTCCTCGACGACGATCAGCTCGTCGCCGGCTTCCGGCGTGCCGCTCAGGCCGAGCACCTCGACGGGCTCGCCGGGGCCGGCGGTCTTGACGCTCTCGCCGCGCTCATTGAGCAGGGCGCGCACGCGGCCCGAATAGCTGCCGGCGACGAAGATGTCGCCGAGCCGCAGGGTGCCGCGCTGGATGAGCACCGTGGCAACCGAGCCGCGGCCCTGCTCGACCTTCGCCTCGATGGTGGTGCCTTCGGCGCGACGCTTGGGATTGGCCTTGAGCTCGAGCAGCTCGGCCTGCAGCAGGATGGCTTCTTCCAGCGCCTCCAGCCCCTCGCCGCTGACCGCCGAGACCGGCACGCAGATGATCTCACCGCCCATGTCTTCCGGCACCAGCTCGTGCTGCAGCAGGTCGGTCTTGACCTTTTCGGGATTGGCGTCGGGCTTATCGATCTTATTGATCGCCACGATGATCGGCACTTCGGCCGCCTTGGCGTGGCTGATCGCCTCCTCGGTCTGGGCCATGATGCTGTCGTCGGCAGCAACCACCAGCACCACGATATCGGTGACGTTGGCGCCGCGCGCCCGCATCTCACCGAAGGCGGCGTGGCCCGGGGTGTCGACGAAGGTGATGCGGTCGCCCGACTTCAGGCGCACCTGATAGGCGCCGATGTGCTGGGTGATGCCGCCCGCTTCGTGCGTCGCGACGTCGGTGGCGCGGATGGCATCCAACAGCGACGTCTTGCCGTGGTCGACGTGGCCCATGATGGTGACCACCGGCGGCCGCGGCTGCATCTCCGCCGAGTCGTCGTCTTCGCCCTTCAGGCCGATCTCGATATCCTGCTCGGAGACGCGCTTGATGCGGTGGCCGAACTCCTCGACCACCAGTTCGGCGGTGTCGGCGTCGATCACCTGGTTGATGGTCGCCATGACGCCCAGCTTCATCAGCGTCTTGACCACCTCACCGCCGCGCTCGGCCATGCGGTTGGCCAGCTCCTGGACGGTGATGGCCTCAGGCACGACCACATCACGCACGACCTTGGTTCCTTGTTGCAGCGCCTCGCGGGCCCGTTGCTTCTCGCGTTCGCGCTTGCGCTTCAGGGCGGCGACGGAGGGCGCGCGGATGCCGCCGTCCTCGTCGTCCTGCAGGGCGCGGGAAATGGTCAGCTTGCCTTCGCGGCGGCGCGGTTCGCCCTTGCCGCGGCCGGCCGGCTTGGCGTCGCCCTTGCCGCGCTTGCCGCGCTCGGGCGCCTCTTCCTTGGCGGTTGGGGCGGCCGGGGCCTCCCGCGCGCTGTCAGGCGCCTTGGCGCGGGTCTCCTCCGCGACCTTGGCCTGTTCGGCCTCGACACGGGCGCGCTCCTGCTCCTCCTCACGCCGACGCATCTCGGCTTCGACGGACTTGCGGCGCTCTTCTTCCTCGGCCAGGCGCTGCTGCTCTTCCGCCTTGCGCTGCTGCCGCTCGGCTTCCTCTTCGGCCAGCCGCTTCTCGTGCGCCTCGCGCTCTATCTCGCGGGTCTCGCGCTCGGCTTCGGCCCGCTCGATGGCCCGCGCCCGCGCTTCGCGCTCGGCGTTCGTCAGGTTGTCCTGCTTGACGTCCAGGCTCGGCGGTGCCTCCGGCGCCGCGACCTCCGGCTCGACGAGCGGCTTGTCGCTCTCCTTGACCTCCGACAAGCGCCCGCTGGCGCCCGCCTTGTAGGTGCGCTTGCGCTTGACCTCGACCTGCACCGTCTTGGTGCGGCCATGACTGAAGCTCTGCCGAACCTGGCCGCCTTCGACCGTCTTGCTCAGCTCCAGCTTCTTGGGCCGGTTGAGCGTCAGCGGCTTCTTGGTCGTCTCTTTATCCTTGGTCGTCGTCATTACCGTCGCTATTCACTGCCGGCTGCTTGCGGGCGCGGTTGCGGTCCGCTCTGGTTCCGGCGCTTGCGGGGGCCGCCCGAAGGGACGGCGGGTTCTTCAAAGCTTCTCAGTCGGCGCAAAGCGCCCAGCAACTTAACGGCAATTCCACTCTGTGCAACGGCCACATGCACAGAGCTGCCGCGCCCGAACGGCCGCCCGAGCTCTTCCGCCGTGAAGCTCTCGTCGATCAAGAGCCCGTCGCAAAGGCCGCTGCCCAGCGCCGCGAGCCGCCGCCTACCGCCATCCGCCGCGTCATGCGCCTGCATTAGGATGGCCGCCTCGCCCCGTTCCAGCAAGGCCCGAACCTTATGTTGGCCGCAAACGGCGTGGCCGCCGCGCCGCGCCATGGACAAGAGCTCGAGGCAGCGTTGCCGCAAGCCGGCCGCCACCTGATCGGCGAGGTCGGCGGGTGCCGTGACCGGGCCGTTGGCCGCGCGGGAGAAGAGCTTTTTCGCCAGCGCCTTCTCCAGCACCTCCCGGCGCGCCACCAGCCAGATGCCGCGGCCGGGCAGCTTTTCCTGCAAGTCCGGCAGGATGCGGCCGTCGGGGGCCACGGCGAAGCGCAGCAGCGTGTCGGGCGTGCCCGGGACGCGGGTCACGGCACAGCGGCGCTGGCGCGAGTCCTTGCGCCGCGCGCCGCCGCGGCGCTCGTCCTGCGCCTGCGGCGTCATGTCCCTGGGCTGTTCCGACAAGGCTGTCATCCGGCGTTCGGGGTCTCCGTTTCCGTGTCCGCCTGCTCGGCGGTGCCTTCGGCTTCGGCGGCTTCGGTCGCCTCGGTGGCCTCAGCGGCCGGCTCGGGCTCGTCGTCGAACCAATGGGCCCGTGCCGCCATGATGATCTCGTTGATCTCGTCCTCGGAGGGCGCCAGCTCTCCCAGCATTTCGATCAGCTCGTCACTGGCCAGGTCGCCCAGGTCGTCGAGGGTCTTGATGCCCTGCTCGCCCAAGGCCACCAGCATGGCCGGCGTCAGGCCGGAGAGCGCGGCGACCTCGTCGCTCACGCCGGCTTCGCGCCGCTTCTCGTCAAACACACGGTCCTGTTCCGTGAGGAAGTTGCGCGCTCGCGCCCGCAGCTCTTCGGCGATGTCCTCGTCGAAGCCCTCGATCTCCACCAGGTCTTCCACCGGAACGTAGGCGACCTGCTCGATCGAGGTGAACCCCTCGGCAACCAAGAGGTGAGCAATGACGTCGTCGACATCAAGAGCCTCGATGAACATCTGCGAGCGGTTCTGGAACTCTTCCTGCCGGCGGCGGGAGGCTTCGTCCTCGGTGACGATGTCGATCTGCCAGCCGGTCAGGTTGGAGGCGAGGCGCACGTTCTGGCCGCGCCGGCCGATGGCCAGCGAAAGCTGATCGTCGGGCACCACGACCTCGATGCGGCCCTGCTCTTCGTCCAGCACCACCTTGCTGACCTCGGCCGGGGCCAGGGCGTTGACCACGAAGGTCACCGGCTCGGACGACCAGGGAATGATGTCGATCTTCTCGCCCTGCAGCTCCGAGACCACGGCCTGCACGCGGCTGCCGCGCATGCCGACGCAGGCGCCGACGGGGTCGATGCTGCTGTCATGGCTGACTACGGCGATCTTGGCGCGCGAACCCGGGTCGCGGGCGACGGCCTTGATCTCGATGACGCCGTCATAGATCTCCGGCACCTCTTGGGCGAAGAGCTTGGCCATGAACTGCGGGTGAGTGCGCGAGAGAAAGATCTGCGGCCCCCGCGTCTCCGAGCGGACGTCGTAGATGTAGGCGCGCACCCGGTCGCCGTTGCGCAGCGCTTCGCGCGGCAGGCACTCGTCGCGGCGCAGCACCGCTTCGGCGCGGCCCAGGTCGACGGTGACGTTGCCGAACTCGACCCGCTTGACGATGCCGTTGACGATCTCGCCGATGCGGTCCTTGTACTCGTCGTACTGCCGGCTCCGCTCGGCTTCCCGCACCTTCTGGACGATGACCTGCTTGGCCGACTGGGCGGCGATGCGTCCCATGTCGATGGGCGGCAGCGGCTCGATCAACTCGTCGCCGATCACCGCGTCCGGCTTCTGCACTTTGGCGTCCGTCGGGCTGATCTCGGTGAACTCGTCTTCCACCGGGTCGGCGACGGTCAGCACGCGGCGCAGGGTGATCTCGCCCGTCTTGCGGTCGATGGTGGCGCGAATGTCGTGCTCCTGGCCGTACTTGGCGCGGCCGGCGCGCTGAATGGCCATCTCCATGGCTTCGATGACCTCGGCGGCCTCGATGCTTTTCTCGCGGGCGACGGCGTCGGCCACCTGCAGCAGTTCTGTCCTAAAGAGCGTGCTCGTTTCCATGGTTCCAGTCGCTTCTTTGCGTGTTCACCTAAGCCTCGCCGGCGGGCGCATCCGCGCTTGCCGCCGCGGCGTGGCTCTCCAAAAGATCGTCGGTCAAGATGAGCTTGGCGCGGGCCAGATCGGCGAAAGGCAGGCGCCAGTCCTGGCCCTCGCCGTCGCGCAGCAGAATGTCGGTCCCGTCCAAACCCTGCAGCCGTCCGCGAAAGCGGCGCTGGCCGTCCTGACCGAGCCGCAGCTCGACCCGGGCCTCGAAACCGCTGTAGCGCTCGAAGTCCTTGAGCCGGGTCAGCGGCCGGTCGATGCCGGGGGAAGAGACCTCCAGGTCATAGGCACCGGCGATGGGATCCTCGACCTCCATCAGGGCGGAGACCGTGCGGCTGATTTCGGCGCAGTCGTCGATGCTCAAGCTGCCGTCGGCGCGCTCGGCCATGATCTGCAGCTTCTGCCGCTGACCGCCGCTCATCAGCAGAATGCGGACGATCTCGAAGCCCATGTCCTGCAGGCTGGGCCGAATGAGCTGCTCGACAACAGCGGCCAGTCCCTCGCTGGTGTGGGACAGCTCGCCAGTTGCCGGAGCCGTTCCGGCCATGCCGATCGCCTCGGGTTGCTCGCGCACCAAGCGCCGTGATCCTCTTCCGTAACGCTATCTCTAACGAAAAATGGCGGGCCCGAGCCCACCATCTTAATCTGCGGTAGCGCCCCCATAAGGCGACGTTCCGCTATGGCAAGCGATAAATAATCCCGGAGAGGGGGACTTTTCAAGTGCCGATGTTCTTTCTGGCTCCCGGCACCAGCCTGCACCCCCCTCAAGAGAGGGTTAGGTTGGGCCGGCGGCGGAATGATAGGAAGGCCGGGTTCCGGCCGGCCTGGCGCGCCTTGGCTTCGTAGCGCGTCTCAGGCCAGTCGTCCGGCCGTTGCCGCCAGTCCTGCGGCCGCCGCGCCGTCCAGCAGAAGGCGGGATGGCGCATCACATGCGCCAGCGTCCAGGCGACATAGCCCGGGTCATCGCTGGCGACACGCAGCTCCCCGCCGGGCTGCAGCAGGGCCGCGAGACGGTCCAGGGTCGCTTGCTGGATGAAGCGCCGGCCGCTGTGGCGCGCTTTCGGCCAGGGGTCGGGAAACAGCAGAAAGATGCGGGCGATCGAGCCCGGCGGCAGGCGCTCGAGCAGCGCCCGCGCGTCTTCGGCATGAATGCGCACGTTGTCGAGCTGCCGCTCCTCGATGTAGCGCAACAGAGAGGCGACCCCGTTGACGAAAACCTCGGCGCCCAGAATGCCGACCTTGGGGTTTTGCTCAGCCTGCCAGGCCAGATGCTCGCCGCCGCCGAAGCCGATCTCCAGCCAGATCGCCTCGCGCGGCGCCGCGAACAGCCCCATCGGGTCGAGCGGCTCTTCGCCGCTGAGATCGATGGCCAGTTCGGGCAGGCGCTCTTCGACCAGACGGTCGCGGCCCGCCCGCAAGGGGCGGCCGCGGCGGCGTCCGAAGGTTCGCGGAGGGGGCCTGTCGCCTTCGTCAGCGCTCGGCATGACGAGGAAGTGGTGGCTCCTAGGACAGAGCGGACTTGAGGGAGTCGACCAGGTCGAGCCGCTCCCAGGAGAAGCCGCCGTCGCTGTCCGGCTGGCGGCCGAAGTGGCCGTAGGCGGCGGTGCGGGCATAGATCGGCTTGTTCAGTCCGAGATGCTCGCGGATGCCGCGCGGCGAGAGATCCATGATCTGTTGCAAGGCGTTGGAGAGCTTGTCCTCGTCGACCTGACCCGTGCCCTGGGTGTCGACGTAGACGCTGAGCGGCTTGGCGACGCCGATGGCGTAGGACAGCTGAATGATGCAGCGGTCGGCCAGGCCGGCGCCGACCACGTTCTTGGCCAGGTAGCGGGCGGCATAGGCGGCCGAGCGGTCGACCTTGGTCGGGTCCTTGCCGGAGAAGGCGCCGCCGCCGTGGGGGGCTGCCCCGCCATAGGTGTCGACGATGATCTTACGGCCGGTCAGGCCGGCGTCGCCGTCGGGGCCGCCGGTGACGAAGCGGCCAGTCGGATTGACGTAGAAATTCTCTTCCGGGCACATCCAGCCCTCGGGCAGCACGTTGGCCACGTGGGGGCGAACGATTTCCCGCACCTCGTCCTGGTCGATCGCGCCGTCATGCTGGGTCGAGACCACGATCGAGGTGGCGCGCACCGGCTTGCTGTCCTGGTACTCCAGGGTCACCTGGCTCTTGGCGTCTGGGCCCAGGTGCGGCTCGGCACCGGAGTGGCGCGCCTCGGCAAGGGATTTCAGGATGGCGTGGGCGAGATAGATCGGCGCCGGCATGTGGACGTCGGTCTCGTTGCAGGCGTAGCCGAACATGATGCCCTGGTCGCCGGCGCCTTCGTCCTTGTTGCCCTTGGCATCGACACCGACGGCAATGTCCGCCGACTGTTCGTGCACGTGGTTCTCCACCGCCATGTCGCGCCAATGGAAGCCGTCCTGCTCATAGCCGATGTCCTTGACGGCCGCGCGGGCGACCTCCTCCATCAGCTCCTTGGTGATGGACTGGGGTCCGCGCACCTCGCCGGCCAGCACGATCCGATTGGTCGTTGCCAGGGTCTCGACGGCGACGCGCGAGTCCGACTGCTGGGTCAGGAAGGCGTCGAGGATGGCATCCGATACGCGGTCGCAGACCTTGTCCGGATGGCCCTCGGAAACGGATTCGCTGGTGAAGAGATAGCTGCCGCGGCGCACGTCTGAATTCCTTCTGATGTCGCGAGACCGGCCGGACGGCGCCTCACGCGCTTTTCGTCCCGCCTGTGTGAAACGGGCGGTAATGTGACGAGGCGAACCGTAAGGTTCAAGCGATTACGGAAGGGCTAAGCATGGCAACCGAGTAGTGGCCGCCGCGGGCCGTCACTCGCGCTCGTCGCCGGCGATGCTTTTCACCAGCTCGGCGATGCGGCGGCGGACCGGCTGCTGGCCGATCTGATAGTAGGCGCGCACTAGCTCGAGCGTCTCGCGCCGCGCCATGGGGTCTCTTTCCACCTCGAAGGCGGCCTGCGCTTCGGAGAGCCCGCGCAAACCCTTTGGCGAGCGGGCGGCCACTTCGTTCGCCATGTCTTCGAAGAAGTAATTGGCATCGCAGCCCAGGATGCTGCAGAGGTCATAGAGGCGACTGGCGCTGATGCGGTTGACGCCGCGCTCGTACTTCTGGACCTGCTGAAAGGTAATGCCCAAGGTTTCCGCCAGTTTTTCCTGGCTCATCCCGAGGAGTGTGCGTCTTTGGCGCATGCGTGCGCCCACATGTACGTCTACCGGATTGGGGACGCCACTGCCCCTTTGTCCCGCTACCTTGCGCGCCATTGCACTACCGTTCCGTTTGTTCGCTTGTTGTACTTTCGGATGAAGCCGGCGCAATCGTAGGAGGCTGCAAAGTGTCCCTACAAGAAGAAAGTCGAATTAGCCGCTAATTTGAACGGTCATTGGTTGCGATATCAGACCCGCATGCCTTGCATACCTGACTCTGCCGTTCGCTTTTCCTCATGAACGTTCCGGTTTTGACCCCAAGAGCCAGTACCAGAGCGCCAGGAGGATCAGCAGGATCGCGACCGTCCAACGGCCGATGACGGCGTACGGCGTCGGCGTGAGGCTCGGCGGGAGGTTCGCGTCCAGTATGTCCACCTCATCGAGCTCGAGCCGGCCGAGCACGCGTCCGTAGCCGTCGACCACGGCGGAGATGCCGTTGTTTGCCGCGCGCACCAGCGGCAGCCCTTCCTCGATGCTGCGCAGCTTGGCGCTGGCGAAGTGCTGGTAGGGGCCGCTGGAATGGCCGAACCAGGCGTCGTTGGTCAGGTTGAGCAGCCAGCCGGGGCGCGGCTCGCCCGCCGCCGTGACCCGGCCGGAGAAGATGATCTCGTAGCAGATCAGCGCCGAGGCGGCCGGCAGCGTGCCAATGGTCAGGGAGGAGGTCAGGCCCGGGCCGGGGGTGAAGTCCTGCTTGCCGGCGGTGATCTTGTCCATGGGCAGCAGGTCGCGAAAGGGTACGTACTCGCCGAAGGGCACCAGGTGGAACTTACGGTAGCTGGCGACGATGTTGCCCACGGGATCGAGGGCGAAGAGCGCGTTGTAGACATCGGTGCTGTCCGCCGTGCGCACCAACTCGAC
Source organism: Rhodospirillales bacterium (assembly GCA_965247175.1). Taxonomy (GTDB): domain Bacteria; phylum Pseudomonadota; class Alphaproteobacteria; order Kiloniellales; family DSM-21159; genus JANQMX01. Next base: position 3,369,010 of record OZ252006.1, on the reverse strand, counting down.
GCTACCCGTGAGGAGAAACCCGTCCGGCGGTGCCGCCTCCCCGAGGCGCTGGCGTACGGCAGGCTCCCGGTTCAGATAGTAGGGCACGGAGGTCTCCGGCCAGATCACCAGATCGATGTCCGCGAAGCCCGGCCGCTGGGAGAGCGCAATCTGGCGTTCCACATGGACGGGACGCAGAGAACCAACCCACTTCTCGGCTTGGGGGATGCTCGGTTGCACCAGCCGCAGGCGCGGACCCTCGCCGTCGAGAGTCGCGGCAGGCGCGGTCATCAGGCGCAGGGCGCCGAAGGCCAGCATCAAGGCCAGCAGGGCATAGGCAGGAGCAATCACCCAGAGGCTGCCGCGGCGTTGGCCGGTGGTCTTGCTTTGGCCATCCGCCAACAGGGCCGGCGCCGCCGCGGCCAGGATGGTCACCACGCTCAGGCCCCAGACACCAGTCACCGCGGCGAGCTGCTGCGGCAGGGGATGGAAGGTCCAGACGGTGCCGAGCAGATTCCAGGGAAAGCCGGTCAGCACAAAGCCGCGCAGCAACTCGGCCAGAACCCAGGCGGCGGCGAGCAAGGGAATGCGCCCCGGCCCGTGCCAACCCAGGCGCCAGGCAGCGGCGATGGTCAGCGCCGGGAAGAGGCCGAGGCCGATGGAGAGGCCGAGGGTGGAAAAGGGGATGAACCAGCCGAAACGGGCGAGGTCGACGGTCATGGCGATGCCGACCCAATAGAGCCCGGCGACGAAATAGCCGATGGCGAAGGACCAGGCGATCAGGAAGGCTTGGCGTAGGCTGGTGGCGCCGTCGAGCAGCCAGACGAAGGCCGGGAAGACGATCAGCAGGATGGGCAGGACGTGCAGCGGCGGCAGGGCCAGCGCCGCTAAGAGGCCGAGCCCCGCGGCCAAGGCATAGCGCCTGCGACCGGCCATCGCGCGATGCCAGGTGGCAGCCTGCAGCCAGGCGGTGGAGAGGGTGCCGCCGGCGGCTTGGCTCGCGGCTTCGCTCATGCGTCCTCGGACTTTCCCCCGGCGGACTCTCCCCGGGCGGACTCTCCACCAGTGGACTTTCCCGTTACCGGCAGGTTCCGGATGCGCAGGCGCTTGACCCGCCGCGGGTCGGCTTGCAGCACCTCGAAGACGACCCCGGAATGGGGATGGGTGACCAGCTCGCCGCGGCTCGGCACGCGGTCCAGCAGATAGGTGACCAGCCCGCCCAGAGTATCGATGTCCTCGTCCCGCTCCTCTTCCGAGAGCAGCGGGCCGGCTTCGGTCTCGAAGTCCTCGATGTCGACGCGCGCATCGGCGATGGCGGTGCCGTCGCCGACGATTCTGAGGAACGGCGTGGTGACCACGTCGTGTTCGTCCTCGATCTCGCCGACGATCTCCTCGACCAGGTCCTCGATGGTGATCAGACCGTCGATGCCGCCGTACTCATCCACCACCAGGACCATGTGCGCTCGTTTCAGGCGCATCTCGAGCAGCAGGTCGAGGGCGCGCATGGAGGGCGCCACCACCTGCAAGGGGCGGACGACGTCGGCCAGAACGAACTCTTCGGGCTGCTGGCGGTACGCCAGGAGGTCCTTGATGTGCACCAGGCCGACCACGTCGTCCAAGGTCTCGCGATAGACCGGCAGCCGCGAGTGGCCCTCCTTGGCCATGATGTTCAGCACCTCGTCGATCGCCGTCTCAACCTCGATGGCGGCGATGTCGGCGCGCGGCAGCATGATGTCGTAGGCGGTGACGTTGCGCAGCCTGAGGATGTTGCCGAGCAGCAGCCGTTCGTGCGCCCCGATGGGGCCGCCGGAGTCGGCTTCGATCTCGCCGATCTCCTCGATGATCTCCTCGATCTGCTCGCGCAGCTGCTGATCGCCGTTGCGCCGCTTGAACAGCTTGCTCAAGAGGCCGCGGCGGGTGCCGTTGCTGGCGGTGGTGTCAGCCATCGGCACGACCTTCCAAGGGGGCCGCCGCAGCCTGAGCGGCGGATGGCGGCTGTGCCATCTCGGCGTATGGGTCGGCGATGCCCAGCGTCGCGAGCAGCCGGCGTTCCACCGCTTCCATCGCTTCGGCCTCTTCCGCCGTGTCGTGCTCGTAGCCTAGCAAGTGCAACAGGCCGTGCAGCGCCAGATGCAGCGCGTGGTCCTCCAGGCGCTTGTCCTGCTCCGCCGCCTCGCGCGCGCAGGTCTCGAAGGCCAGCACGATATCGCCCAGGATGGCCGGTGCGCCCGGTTGCTCCCCGGCCGTCTGGTCGAGGCCGGCGAAGGCCAGCACGTTGGTGCTCTTGTCGATGCCGCGGTACTGCCGGTTGAGCTCTTGCTGCAAGGCGTCGTCGGCAAGAATGAGCGTGACCTCGCCGCGCTCCGGCCGGTCCCTCAGCGCCTCGGCTGCGAGCTGCCGGAAGCGATGTTCCAAGTCCGGATGCAGGACTCCCCAGCTCTCGGCGTGCTGCTGCACGGTCAGCTCCGCGTCAGGGTCGGCGCTGGGGCAGGCGGGACTTCGGGGTTGCTCGGTCATCGTCGTTCGAAGAGGTCCGCTTCCCGTTCTTCCCGCTCTTGCCGGTCGTAGGCGCGGACGATGCGGGTCACCAGGGGATGGCGCACCACATCGCCTTCGGTGAACTGGACGAAGCTGACACCCTGCAGGCCGGCCAAGAGGTCGGCGGCGTTGCGCAGCCCAGAGGGCGTGCCGCGCGGCAGGTCGACCTGGGTGAGGTCGCCGGTTACCGCCATGCGGCTGTTCTCGCCCAGGCGAGTCAGCGCCATCTTCATCTGCACCGGGGTGGTGTTCTGGGCCTCGTCCAGGATGATGAAGGCGTTGCTCAGGGTACGCCCGCGCATGAAGGCGAGCGGCGCGATCTCGATCTCACCGGTCTCCAGGCGCTTGGTGACCTGCTCGGCCGGCAGCATGTCGTGGAGCGCGTCGTAGAGCGGCCTCAAATAGGGGTCGACCTTGTCCTTCATGTCGCCCGGCAGGAAGCCCAGGCGCTCGCCGGCCTCGACGGCGGGGCGGGAAAGGATGATGCGGTCGACCCGGCCGCTCATCATGGCGGTGACGGCGCTGGCCACGGCCAGGTAGGTCTTGCCGGTGCCCGCGGGGCCAATGCCGAAGACCAGCTCGTTGCGCTGCATGGCCCTAATGAAGTGGGCTTGGCGCGGTGAGCGTGGCGAGACATGGCGCTTCTTGGTGCGCAGAACCAGGTCGTCGTTGTGCAGCGCCGAGACACCTTCCAGGCCCTCGTCACTCTCCTGGATCAGGCGCACCGCGTCGTCCACTTCGGCGTCGCCGACGTTGCGGCCCTGCTCGAGGCATCGGTAGAGCGCCTGCAGCACCCGCTCCGCCACCTGCGCCCGGTCGGCCGGCCCGGCGATGGCGATCTGGTTGCCGCGGGAGCTGAGGGTGACGCCGAGATGCTGTTCCAGGCGCAGCAGGTTCTGGTCGTGCTCGCCATAGAGCGCGGCAACCAGACGGTTGTCGTCGAACCGGAGTATCAGCGGCGCTTCCACGGGCTTTGTCTCCACGGGATTTGTCACGCCTGCCGTTCCCGTTCAGGCGCTGCCGAGAGCGCACTCTCGTCTGTCACCATTTCGCCGCGCAGGGAGTTCGGCAGCGCCGTCGTCACCTGGACCGGCAGGATACGGCCAATCAGCCGCGTGGGCGCTTCCACCGCGACCGCCTGCATATAAGGGCTGCGGCCGACGAGTTGTCCCGGAAACTTGCCCTCTTTCTCGAACAGCACCGCCTGCCGGCTGCCGACGCTGGCCTGGTTGAAGGCCAGCTGCTGGGCGTTCAACAGTTCCTGAAGCATGGCCAGACGCTCGGCCTTGAGGTCCTCCGCCAGCTGCGCCTCGCCGGCCGCCGGGGTGCCGGGGCGCGGCGAGTACTTGAAGGAGTAGGCCTGGGCGAAGCCGATCTCGGTGACCAGCCGCAAGGTGGCGGCGAAGTCCTCGTCGCTCTCGCCAGGAAAGCCGACGATGAAGTCGGAGGAGAGCGCCAGGTCCGGCCGCGCCGCGCGCAGCTGCTCGACCACCCGGTAGTAGAGGGCCGCGTCGTGCTTCCGGTTCATGGCCGAGAGGATGCGGTCCGAGCCCGATTGCACCGGCAGGTGCAGGAAGGGCATCAGCTGCGGCAGGTCGCGGTGCGCGCCGATCAGCTCCTCATCCACGTCGATGGGATGGGAGGTGGTGTAGCGCAGGCGCTCCAGCCCCTCGATCTCGGCCAAGGCTCGCAGCAGCCGGCCGAGCCCCCAGTCGCGGCCGTCTGGCCCCTCGCCGTGATAGGCGTTGACGTTCTGTCCCAGGAGGGTGAGCTCGACAGCGCCGGCGGCGACCAGCTGGCGCGCCTCCCGCTCGATCTCGCCGACCGGCCGAGAGAACTCGGCGCCGCGGGTGTAGGGCACCACGCAGAAGGTGCAGAACTTGTCGCAGCCTTCCTGGACGCTGAGGAAGGCGGCGGGGCCGCGCTCCAGACCCTCTTGCGGCAGGCTGTCGAACTTGGACTCGGCCGGGAAGTCGACCTCGACCAGGCCGCGCTCGCCGCCCAGGGCGCGGGCGACCAGCTCCGGCAGGCGGTGATAGGTCTGCGGCCCGAATACCAGATCCACCTGAGGCGCACGGCGCAGGATCTCACCGCCTTCTGCCTGGGCGACGCAGCCGGCGACGGCCAGGAGCCGCCGGCCACCGGCCGCGGCGCGCCTGTCGTCCATGCGGTTGAGCCGGCCGAGCTCGGAGAAGACCTTCTCGCTCGCCTTCTCGCGGATATGGCAGGTGTTGAGGATGACCAGATCGGCTTGCTCGGGCTCGGCGCAGAGGGCGAAGCCGAGCGGCTTCAGGAGGTCGTGCATCCGCTCCGAATCGTAGACGTTCATCTGGCAGCCGTAGGTCTTGATGAAGAGCCCCTTGGCGGTGCCGTCGGCTGCGGCTTTCACCGGCGCGCTGTCAGCGCTCTCGAAAGGGCGGTCTTGCAAGGTCAGGTCAGACAATACCAGCAGGCTCCTACAGCTCGCTTGTTCCACGTTTATACATAGGAAATTGTGACAGCGGGAATCATGCCGCCTCTTTGTTTAGGCTCTGCGGGGCCTTCTCGATCGGCAGCGGCTGTCCGGTCAAGCCTGAAGCGAGCCCTTCGGCCACCCGCTGCTGACAATAGCGCGCGAGTTGCTTGCGGCCGCCGAGCTGCTCGATCGTCGCCGGCTCGTGAAAGATCACCTCCACCGTTAAACGGCCGAGCCCGATGGCTTCCCAGACATGGCTGGCCAGCTCCATATCGCCGAACCATGCGAAGTAGGGACGCAAATAGCGCCCCATGGGGATATCGTCCAGCAGGCGGTAGCAGATGGAGACCGGCTGCACCGTCAAGGGCGCGCCGCCGGGGCGTTGCTGGGCGACGCTGAGCAGCGAAGACTTGAAGGGCAGAACGCGGTTGCCGTCGCCGCTGGTGCCTTCGGCGAAGATGACCAGCGGGTCCCCTTGATCCAGGAAGCGCGTGATCTCGTCGCGCTGTTCGGCCGCCCGGCTCGCCCGGCGGTCGACGAAGATCGTGTTCTGCAGTTTGGCCAGCACGCCGAAGACCGGCCATTCGGCAACTTCCGCCTTGGCGACGAAGCCGCCGGGAATCAGGCTGCCCAGCACCGGAATGTCGAGATAGGAGACATGGTTGCTGACGAAGAGTGTCGGCCTGACCGTGGACATGCGGCCCTTGACGTCGACTGTGATGCCCAGGCAGCGCAGCACCTTTTTGTGGTACCAGCGGGGAAACCGCATTTGCGCCTTGCCGCCAACCCAGCGCAAGACCGCCTGCAGGGGCACACAGACCAGGGTCAAGAGAACGTAGAGAACGGCTCTCTTTGTGGCCAGGAAGGGTGAGCCGAGCATCGCCTGCGATCCCTTTACGGCTCGCTTTCGGTGGTCTGCGCGGCCGAGGCGGGGCCCGTGTTCGACTGGGCCTGGCCGCTGCGGGCGTAGTGCCGATAGTACTTGTCGGTCACCAGATCGGTCTTGACCACCACGCAGACATCGGTGGTGCCGAATTCGCGATCGACCACCGCGCCGTCGCCGACGAAACCGCCCAGCCTGAGATAGCCCTTCAGCAGGGGCGGCAGCTCGGCCAGCGCGGCTTTCTCGTCGATCTCCTGGCCGCTCAGCCGCTCCATGTCGACGTAGAGCTCGGGCAGCGCCGTGGCGCGCAGCTCGGGCGGTGCCAGGTGCGCGCGATGGAGGTAGGTCAGCTGCAGCGCCAGCGCTTCGGGATCCGTGCCCGGCAGGCTGGCGCAGCCGAGCATCAGTGCGATGTCGTAATGGAAGACGTACTGGGCGATGCCGGCCCAGAGGAGCTGCATGATGGCGCCGCGGCGATAGTCCCGCGCGACGCAGGAGCGGCCGAGCTCCAGGATCTCCCCGGGGTAGGCCACCAGCGCGCTGATGTCGTACTCAGTCGAGGTATAGAAACGGCCCATCTGTGTCGCCTGCGGGCGGCGCATGAAGCGATAGGTGGCAACGACCTCTCCGGGAAGGCCTGCGGCCGGCTTGTTGCAATCGAACATCAGCAGGTGGTCGCAGAAGGGGTCGAAGGCGTCGAATTCCCGCCGCGCAGCGCGCATCTCGGCGCTCGGCTGCGCCGACATCTCCTCGCAGAAGACCTCATAGCGCAGCGCCTGAGAGGCCTCGATCTCCTCAGGCGTCTCCGCTAGGCGCAGCCACAGGCCGCGTAGTTGCGTGTCGACGGGTCGTTGGCTTGCCGTCGCACGCTCGGTGTCATGCTTGAGTTCGTTGGACATTATCGTCCGCGGCGGGTCCCTTCCGCTGTGGCTCGCCGTGCGAGTCTCTTTGGGGTGCGTTCTATCGGCGGCAAATGTTCGCGTCCGCCTTGCGCGCCTCACTTCTCTTCAGGTTTGAGCTTCACGCCATAAAGTTCAAGTCGATGATCGACCAATTTGTAGCCGAGCTCCTTCGCGATCTTCTGCTGCAGCTCCTCGATCTCTTCGTTGAAGAACTCGATCACCTCGCCTGAATTGGCATCGATCAGGTGATCGTGATGCTCCTCGGGCGCCTCTTCATAGCGCGCCCGGCCGTCGCCGAAGTCGTGCCGCTCCAGAATGCTCGCCTCTTCCAACAGCTTGACCGTGCGATAGACGGTCGCGATCGAAATGCGCGGGTCGATCTTGGACGCGCGCTGATAAAGCTGCTCGACGTCGGGGTGATCCGTCGACACGGACAGCACGCGGGCGATCACCCGTCGCTGCTCCGTCATCTTCAGGCCCTTGGCGAGGCAGAGTTTCTCGATGCGATCCGGCATATTCTTACATACAAGCTTTCGTGGCGCCTGCCGTTAAGAAAGCCACAGGACGCGCTGCCCTGGCAACGCCGAAGGGCGCCTTTCTCAAGACGCCCTTTGCGAAAAACCCGAGTTGTCGCTGTCGATCGACAGCGCCTCCGGCATCTCAGCCTTTGCGCGAGCGCGTGCCCAGGCCGATCTCCTTGGCCAGCTGACTGCGCTGTTTCGCATAGTTCGGGGCGACCATCGGATAGTCCTTCGACAGACCCCACTTATCCCGGTACTCCTCCGGGCTCATGTTGTAGGCGGTCTTCAGGTGACGCTTCAGCATTTTCAGCTTCTTGCCGTCCTCAAGACAAACAATGTAGTTGGGCGTGACCGATTTCTTAATCGGGACCGCAGGTTCCGGGAGGTCTGGTTCGCGCACTTCTTCTTGACCGACCGAAGACAAGGTCTCATAGACGTTGCGGATCAGCGTCGGCAAGTCACCTGGCGCAATCGGATTGTTGGAAACATGCGCTGCGACGATATTTGTCGTCAGTGATAGCAACTCATTCGACTGTTTTTCTTCAGACATGTCAGACCCTGTCTACCTGTTTCGGGGCCTTCTATAATGTCGTAGCTTGCAATGATCAAGTTCTTTCTTGCCTAAAACCAACTTAAGCTCGGGGGAATACAGAAGTTCCTAATAGTAACGGAATCTGTTTGCATGGTGGTTTTTGGAGTCGACCAATTCTCCAAGACTAAGCGAACAACTGAAGGCGCAGCATACAGGCATCGACACGTTCAGCCTGAGTCCTGGCGTTGTAATAGTCGGGTCGACGACCAATCTCGACAAAGCCGAATCCGCCGTACAGCGCGCGGGCGGCGTGGTTGTTGATTGCAACTTCAAGGTGAATAACGTCGGCGCCGTCGTGCGACAGTGTCTCGATCAGTCTGCGGACCAGCCGTTTGGCGAGCATCTGACGCCGGTGCTCGGGGCTGACGCAGAGGGTCAGGATCTCCGCTTCGTCCGCGGCACGACGGGCCAGCAGCAAGGCGGTCAGCGGGCTATCTCCGCTATCGTCCTCGGTCGTCAGCCAGCCGTGGCATCCCGGCATCGCGAGCAGCGCCTCAAACGCCTCCGCCGTCCAGGCTTCCTCGGGGAAGCAGCGGCGATGCAGCGCGGCCAGGCGTTCGGAGTCGCTGTCGCGCAGGGCGCGCGGCGCAGGGGCTGCGGCTGCGAGCGGCGTCACGACCGAGCCCCCTTGAGCAGCGCCTTGGACGGCAGGCTCACGTCGGCCGGCCGCAAGTAGAGCGGCGCCGGTGGCGTTGCGCCGGCGTCGGGCAGAGGCATCTCCGTAGCGAGGCGGGCGACGTCGGCGGCCGCGATGGGTCCGCAGGCCCGGCTTGCCAGGCTGCGGTGTCCGGCTTCCGCAAGGGCTGGCGCGATGCGCGCCGCGGCGTTGCCGGCCAAGAGCCATTCGTCGGTCGGCAGGCCCGCGGCGAGATCGGCCGGCAGCAGGCAGGCGGCGTCGGTAAGGGCGTTCCCTTCACGGTCGAAGGCTTGCGCGAAGAGCTCAGCACGGCCGGACTCGATGGCGACAATGCTCGGTAGGCCGCGGTTCTCCGCAAGCAATTGCGCGGCATAGACCTGGAAGGCGGTCACCCCGATGACCGGCTTGCCGCACGCCAGGGCAAGGCCTCGTGCCGCGGCCAGGCCGATGCGCACGCCGGTGAAGCTGCCGGGGCCCCGGGTTACGGCGAGGGCGTCGAGCGCAGCAAAGCCGAGGCCGGCTTCGGCCATCACGGTGCAGGCCATGGGCACGATCGCCTCGGCCTGGCCGCGCTGCATGATCTCGTTGCGGTCTGCCAGGATGTGGCCAGCGCGCCAGACGGCGGCCGAGCAGGCGCCGCTGCTGGCGTCCAGCGCCAGCAGGCAAGACGCATTAGCGGCTAAAGGATCTTGCACGCCTCGTCGAAGTCCAGGCGCGGGCCGCGCGGATAGAGCTTCTCAGGGTCGCCGTAACCGAGATTGCAGAGGAAGTTCGATTGCAGCGTGGTGCCGGAGAAAAAGGCCTCGTCCACGCCGGCGTTGTCGAAGCCCGACATGGGCCCGCAATCGAGGCCGAGCGCCCGCGCGGCCATCATGAAGTAGGCGCCCTGCAGGCTGCCGTTCCGGAAGGCCGTCGCATCGGCATGCGCTTTCTTGTCCTCCCCGGCGAACCAGGCGCGGGCATCGGTATGGGGGAAGAGGCGCGGCAGATGCTCATAGAACTCCATGTCGTTGGCCAGGATGGCGCAGACCGGCGCGTCCATGGTCTGTTCGACGTTGCCCGGCATCAGGAAGGGCTTGAGCTTTTCCTTGGCCTCTGGGGACCGCACGAAAACCACGCGCATCGGCGAGCAGTTGGCGCTGGTCGGTCCCATCTTGGTGAGATCCCAGAGCGCCTCCAGCGTCACGTCGCTAATCGGCTTGTGCTGCCATGCGATGTGCGTGCGTGCCTGGCGGAACAGGACATCGAGCGCCTTGTCGTTCACGATTTCTGTCACGGAGACCCCCTTGGTGATGAACGCCTTGGACGGAATGGCCCAAAGGGTGCCGCGGCCAGGAGTTGGCCGCGCCGACCGCAACCCGAACTGAGCCCGATGCTGTGCGGCTTGCGCTCTAGTTGATCGCCCGCACTTCCGTCACTTCAGGGATGTAGTGACGGAGCATGTTCTCGATGCCCATTTTCAGGGTCATGGTGGAGCTGGGGCAGCCGGAGCAGGCGCCCTGCATGTGGAGATAGACCACGCCGCGGTCGAAGCCCTTGAACAGAATGTCGCCGCCGTCCTGCGCCACGGCCGGGCGCACCCGGGTGTCGAGCAGCTCCTTGATCTGGGTGACGATCTCGCTCTCTTCGCCGGCTTCCTCTGCGTCCGCCGCCTCGGCATCGTCGTTCATCAGGGGCCGCTTGGCGACGAAATGCTCCATGATGACGCCGAGCACGGCAGGCTTCAGCAGGTACCATTCCTTCTCGGCGTCCTTGCTGACCGAAATGAAGTCATGGCCGAAAAACACGCCGGCCACGCCTTCGACCTGGAACAGGCGCTCGGCGAGCGGCGAGCGGGTGGCCTCTTCCTCGTTGGCGAAGCTCGCCGTGCCTTGCTCCAGCACCGTCTGGCCGGGAAGGAACTTGAGCGTCGCGGGATTAGGGGTCTGCTCGGTCTGAATGAACATGCTGCCGCACCGTGTCGTTGGCTGTGTCTCGCTGAGACTCCGATGTATGGGGCGGCCCTCACAAGATCAAGGCAGGGCCGAGGCGGGAGGTTCTAGTAGGGCGCCTTCGGCACTGGACGGCGCCAGCCCACACCCCCACCCGGAGTCTATCTTGGGCGCGCCGGCTCCGTAGTGACTTGCCCTCTGCGTCCGGAGGCGCGCCGTACTGTTCCGTCCCACGCCCCCACCCGGCCGCCCACGGAATTGTCGACAGTGGGGCGGCCGGGTGGGGGCGTGGGACGGAACAGAGTCCCGACAGGGAAAGAAAAGGTCACCCCTCAGCTGAGGGAATCCACGTCGTCCTCGGTCAGGCTTCCCGGCACGATGGTGATCGGGATGCTCAGCCGGCCGATGAACTTGCCGGTCAGGGCCTGGACCAGTGGGCCGGGGCCGCCTTTCTCCTCGCTGGCGCCAAGCACCAGGATGGAGATCGAAGGCTCTTCCTCGATCAGGGCGAACAGCTCGTCGCGCTGCGGGCCTTCGCGCAGGTAGAGGATTGGCATGGAGCCGGCGATCTCGTTCACCTGGCGGGCCAGTTTCTGCAAGAGTTGCTCGGCAGCAGTCCGCGCTTCGTCCCGCATCAGGTCCCCGACCCTCAGCCAGTTCTGATACTCCGAGGGCTCGAGCACATAGAGCAGGGCCACCCGGCCGCCGGTGTGGCGCGCGCGCAGGCAGGCAAAGCGCAGGGCCACGTCCATCTCCGGACTGTCGTCGACGACGACCAGGAAGATACGCTGGCGGTGGGCCTCCGCCGGCGCAGCCTCGTCCCTGGGCGCTTCGCTATTTCCCTCATTCATGGCGTGCATTGTTGGCGCAATGCGGCTGACTAGTCACGCTTGAAAATGACATGCCCCAGCCAGCCGGCCAGTGCCGCCATGACCACGGCCAGCAGGCCGTAGATGCCGGCCTGGGTATGGGCGAAGTCGTAGACCTCCGCCTCCAGATCGACCTTCTGGATGAACAGCGGCTGCGACTGCGCCTCGACGATCTGCCCGTCGCGGAAGATGTAGGTCTCCACGTGGTAGGGCCCGACGGGCACGTTGGGCGGGATGGGGATCTCGGCGCGGAACAGCGCGGCGCTGCGCCGCTGGATGAGATAGTACGACTCGCTGTAGGTGCCTTGCGCCTGCTTGCGGCGCACGAAAGCCTCTTCCCACTCGCGCGCCAAGTTCTCAGAGGCCTTCTGGCGCAGCTTGGGGTCGCGGATTTGGTCCACGCCGATCCGGTGCCGCTGCAGCACCGCCTCGCCGGCGATCTCTTGCAGCGGCCGGGTACTGGCCAGGGCATAGAAGCTCGGCACGTTCTCGATGGTGATGCGGGCCGTGTTCATCCAGATGCCGGCCACGTTGCTCTTGCGCAGGACGACCTGATTCTTCTCCGGCCCGCGCACGACGATGACGATGTCGTCCTGCGGCCCGGCGCCGGTGCCGAAGATCAGCACGCTGGAACCGGCAAAGCCCGTGGTGATGGCGACCACGTGCTCGGAGAGATCGGTAGTCAGCTGCGCCCGGGCCGTGCCGAGCGGCAGTGCGGCCGAGAGCAGCAGCGCGCAAAGCGCGAGGCGGAGGAGGGCGCGTGACCGGCTCACAGCGTCGTTCCCAGGGAATAGAGGTCCTCCGGCGTGCTCACCAGGTCATAGAGCAGCTTGATGCCGAGGCCCATGATCAGGGCGCCCAGCAGGATGCGCAGGGAGTCGCCGGGGATGCGGGAGGCATAGCGCCCGCCGTATTGGGCCCCGACCACGCCGCCGGCGATCAGCATCAGGGCCAGCGCAATGTCCACCGTCTGGTTCTGAGTCGCCTGCAGGAAGGTGACGTTGGCGGAGACGAAGATGATCTGGAACAGCGAGGTGCCGATCACCACCGTGGTCGGCATGCCGAGGAGATAGATCATCAAGGGCACGATGATGAAGCCGCCGCCCACGCCCATGATGGCGCTCAACACGCCGACGACGAAGCCACAGCCAAGCGGCAGCAGGGCCGAGATATAGAGCCGCGACTTGCGGAAGCGCATCTTGAGCGGCAGGCCGTGGGCCCAGTGATGCTGATGCAGCTTGCGGCGCTGCACGTTGCGGCGGCGGCGCACCAGGGCGCGCGTGCCCTCGAACAACAGCATGACGCCGATGGTGCTCAAGAGGATGACGTAGGACAGGCTGATGACCAGGTCGATCTGGCCGAGCCCGCGCAGCAGGGTGAAGAGCGCGACGCCTACGGTCGAGCCGACGAAGCCGCCGGCCAGCAACACTAGGCCCATCTTGATGTCGACGTTGCCGCGTCGGAAGTGGGCCAGCACGCCGGAGATGGAGGAGGCGATGACCTGGTTCGCCTGCGTCGCCACGGCGATGGCCGGCGGAATGCCGATGAAGATCAGCATCGGCGTCATCAGGAAGCCGCCGCCGACGCCGAACAGGCCGGAGAGAAAACCGATCAATCCTCCCAAGCCGAGCAACAGGAACACGTTGACGGAAAGCTCGGCGATCGGAAGGTAGATCTGCATCAAAACCAGGTTGGCGGCTCACCCTCCACCCGGTCGCCATGGCCTTGTGTTAAAGCGGGCGAGCGTGAGGGCGTCTTCGAACACTGCGATGAAGTGGACGAGCTGCCCCCGGGACGACCTGGAGCAAGCGGCAATCCAAACGTCGTCAAGAGCAGCTTATACGCTTTTGCTTTCAAAGCCAATTCGCCCTTTGCGCAGCGCAGCAAAAAAATGCGGCTGTATGGCGGTTTTGATGTGGCGCGGAGTCTCTCTAGGGCGCGCCGGCGCCGATTCTTCGTAGAGCACCGAAGGTGCCCAACAAAGAATCAGGGGAGCGGGCCGGCGCCGCACAGCACCGAAGGTGCCAAATAAAACTTGCGGCCGTTTACGGCCGCAAGAAGCCGACGATGTCCTGGCACTCCTTCAAGATCGGCTCGGCCCGCTCGCGGGCCCGCTCGGCGCCGTCGCGCAGCACGGCATCGACCGCCTCGGGCTCTGACATCAGACGCTTCATCTCCCCGCCGATCGGACCCAGGGTGGCGATGGCGAGATCGGCGAGCTGCTGCTTGAAGCTGGAGAAGGGCTGCCCCTCCATCTCGGTGAGGACGGCGCTCAGCTCCTTCTCCGCCAAGGCGCCGTAGATGCCGAGCAGGTTGTAGGCCTCCGGCCGCGCCTTGCGTGTCTCCTCGGGGACCTTGCCGTCGTCCGCCAGCACCTCGGGTCCGGGCAGTGGCTCCGGGTCGGTCTTGGCCTTGCGGATCTTCTTAGCCAGGGCGTCGTCGTCGTCGGTCATGGTGATGCGGCTCATGTCCGAGGGGTCGGACTTGCTCATCTTCTTGGCCCCGTCGCGCAGGGACATCACCCGGGTGGCGTCGCCCATGATCAAGGGCTCGATCAACGGGAAGAACTCGACGCCGAAGTCGTGGTTGAACTTCTGGGCGATGTCGCGGGCGAGCTCCAGGTGCTGCTTCTGGTCCTCGCCAGCCGGCACATGCGTCGCCTTGTAGAGCAGAATGTCGGCGGCCATGAGGTTGGGATAGACATAGAGCCCGGCGCTCGCCTTCTCCCGGTCCTTGCCGGCCTTGTCCTTGAACTGGGTCATGCGGTTGAGCCAGCCGAGGCGGGCGACGCAGTTGAAGATCCAGGCCAACTCCGAGTGCTCGGGCACCTGGCTCTGGTTGAAGATGATGGCCCGCTTGGGGTCGATGCCGGCGGCCAGATAGGCGGCGGTCACCTCCCGTGTGTTCGCGCGCAGCTCGGCCGGGTCCTGCCACTGGGTGATCGCGTGCAGGTCGACCACGCAATAGATGCAGTCGTGGCTGTCCTGCAGCGGGACGAAGTGGCGGATGGCGCCGAGGTAGTTGCCGAGATGGAGATTGCCGGTCGGTTGCACGCCGGAGAAAACGCGGGACATGTCGCGGGCTCACGAAAGCTGAGAGGTGGATAGGATAAGCCCGATAGGGCTGGTCGGGTTATTGCCGCGAGCGGCCAAGCGAATCAAGCGGCCGGCTTGCGGCGACGCTGCATCAGCGCCCGCAGCTCACCCAAGGTGATGGCCCGGAACAGCAGCGCGCTCAGTCCGAAGACGGCAAGGCCGGCGCCGACCAGGATGGCGAGCGCGAGGAGCGCCGGCCCCTCGCCGGCCGCCAGCCAGGGCTGAAGTGCCTGGTGCAGCCCCCAGAGCAACGCCGCCATCACGGCCGAGGCCAGGAGGCTGCGCGGCAGCCGGCGCAGCAGGGCACCGTCGGGCCGCGCGCTGCCGTCGCGCAGCAGCCGGCCGGCCAGCAGCAGGGTCTGCAGCCAGGCCGCGGCGGCGGTCGCCAGGGCAATGCCGACGAAGCCGATCCAAAAGAACAGCGCAAGACTCAGCACCACATTGGCCACCACCGTCACGGCGGCGAAGTGGAAGGGGGTCACGGTATTCTCCCGCGCGTAGAAGGCGGGCTGCAGAACCTTGACCAGCACGTAGGCGGGAAGCCCCAGCGCGAAGGCAAAGAGCGCTTGCGCCGTCGCCTGGCTGTCGGCGGCGGTGAAGGCGCCGCGCTGGAACAGCACCTCGGCGATGGGCACGGGGATGACCAGCAGCGCCGCCGTCGCCGGCAGGGTCAGCAGCAGCGCCATCTCGACGCCGCGGTTGAGGCTGTGCAGCGCCTGCTCGCTGTCGCCGCCGCGCAGCTTGCGGGTCAGGTCCGGCAGCAGCACCACGCCGATGGCGATGCCGATCAGGCCGAGGGGCAACTGATAGACCCGGTCGGCGTAATAGAGCCAGGAGACGGCGCCGGCCTGCAGCGAGGCGATCATGGTGCCGACCAGGATGTTGATCTGCAGCACGCCGGCGGAGAGCACGCCGGGACCCATCAGTTTGAAGATGCGGCGCACGCCGGGCGAGAGTCGTGGCAGGCTGGGCATCAGGGCCATGCCGAGGTGCCGGCAGACGAGCACCACGATGGCCACCTGGACGACGCCGGCGACGGTGACGGTCCAGGCCAGCACCTGCCCCGGCTCCTCGCTGGCCGGCACGATCAGCAGCAGGGAGACGATGAAGCAGACGTTGAGCGCAACCGGCGCCGCGGCCCCCGCGGCGAAGTGGTAGACCGAGTTGAGCACGCCGCTCAGCATCGCGGTCAGCGACATGAAGAAGAGATATGGGAAGCAGATCTGCGCCAGCTCCACGGCGCGCTGCATCTGCTCGGGATCGTCGCGGAAGCCCGGCGCGATCAGCGGCATCAGCCAGGGCATGAAGACGATGGCCAGCGCCGTAAAGGCGAAGACGCCGAGCGCCAGCACCGCCTGCACCTCCTCGCCGAGCTTCCGGGCCGCCGCCCGTCCCTCCTCTTCCAGGCACTTGGCGAAGACCGGCACGAAGGCGGCACTGAAGGCGCCCTCGGCGAAGAGCCGGCGGAAGAGGTTGGGAATACGGAAGGCGACGAAGAAGGCGTCAGCGACGGGCCCGCTGCCGAGATAGTTGGCGATCAGGATGTCGCGCAGAAAGCCGAGCACGCGGGACGCCGCGGTAAAGCCGCTGACCGTGGCAAAGGAGCGAAGAAGCGACATCGCTGGGCGCAGTTCTCAGACCTCTGCGGTCTGCTCTAGGGCATGACCCAGCGCCGCGGAAAGGCAAAAGCATGGCGAGCCGCGGGCGCCGGAGGTTTGTTGGGGGGCGGTGCCTGCGCGGCCACTCCGCTTGTCATCCCGGCCAAGGGCGAAGCCCGCGAGCCGGGATCCATGGAGCGGCTGGGCACGAACTGCCAAACGATAAGCGAGCCCAGTGCAATGGCGACGCCTAATGGCCCCATCCCGCGCAGGCTTCGAAATGGACCCCGGATCAAGTCCGGGGTGACAGCCGCTGTTGCGGCGCCTTCCCCGCCATTTCTTCCATTTTCATCCTGGACGAGCCATTTGCAGGCCGCATTTCGCCGCCGCAGCACATCAGCTTTGCGCAGGCAACGGGCGAACAACCTTGCGCAAGACGGGCTACTGTCGCCAAACAACGTGCGCCGACGTTCAACTGAGAGCCCTGGGAGAGCGAAGCAGATGCGCCCTTCGGAAGCCGTTCTTGCGCTGGCAGCGCAATCGGTCGTCGCGCGGTCGCGGATAGGGGCCGCGATCGTCCAAACGCCTTGCTTGCGGTCGCGGATGGACCGGCCGAAAGGCACGGAGTTGTTTCTCAAGTGCGAGAACTTTCAAGGCACCGGCTCCTTCAAGCTGAGGGGCGCGCTGGCGAAGCTGACCAGTCTTGGAACAGACAAGCGAGTCGTCACGGCCTCTTCGGGCAACCATGGCATCGCCTGCAGCCATGCGGCGCAGACGACAGGCCACGATCTGACGGTCGTCTTGCCGGAAGGGGTCGCCAAGGCCAAGCGCGCCCGCATCGAAAGCTACGGCACGAGAACGCTTCTGCATCCGGGCGATTCGGGCCTGGCAGAGCGCCATGCGCGCGCCTTGGCCGAGGACGAAGACTATACCTACGTCTCGCCCTACAACGACGAGACGGTGATGCAGGGTCAGGGCACGATCAGCCTGGAGCTGCTGGAGCAGCTCGGAGAGATCGACAACGTCTTTGTCTCGATGGGCGGTGGCGGCTTGATCTCCGGTATCGGCGCTGTGCTGAAGGCCTTCTCGCCGGGCACGAAGATCATCGGTGTTAGTGCCGACAACTCGGCGGCGCTCGCGGCCAGCATCGAAGCGGGCCGTGTCGTCGAGACGGAGCACCTCGACACGCTGGCCGACGGCTGCTCGGGCGGGCTCGATGACGATGCCCTCACGCTGCCGCTCGCGACCGAGGTCATCGATCGGGTCGTGCACTGCTCCGAGCGGCAGATCGCCGACGCCCTCTTCCAGCTCGCCTGGACCGACAACATGATTGTCGAGGGCGCGGCGGCGCTGGCTCTGGCCGGCTACCTGTCCGACGAAGCGGCCTTCGCCGGCCAAAGCAATGTCGTCCTTCTCTGCGGCGCCAACTTCGATCGACAACGCATCGCGCCGATCCTGGCGCGTGAGGCGTAGGACACTCGCCGACAAGGCGTGGTGTGGCAGTCTTGCTCCGACTGTCATCCCGGCCAAGGGCGAAGCCCGCGAGCCGGGATCCACGGTTCGGCTGGGCACAAACTGCTGAACGATGAGCGAGGCAACTGCAGCGCCCGCGCCTCGTAACCTCATTCCATGCAGGCTGAGAAATGGACCCCGGATCAAGTCCGGGGTGACAGTCAGTGGTTCGGCGACGTTGGAGGCTGCTGTCGGACGGTCATCCTCGCCTAAGGCTCAGCCCACGCCCCCGATTGCGGGCCATCAGCACGAGGGTTAGTCTGGCGCGGCGCCAAAACTCACCGCGAAGGCTGCAGCCCATGATTATCGCGCTCGTTCAAATACCGCTCGATGAGCCGAAGCGCGATCATGATTTCGTCGTCAAGCAGTCCGTCGAGGCGACCAAGATTTTTCATGACGTCAAAGGCCTCAGGCGGAAGTACTTTCTGAACAGCGAGGCTGGCGGCGGCGGCATCTACGAGTTCGCCACCAGGGAGGACGCGCTGGCCTGGTTCAACGAGGGCTGGGCCGATTGGATGCAAAGCCGCTTCGGCGTGCGGCCGACCCTGACGCTGTTCGACAATCCCGTCGTGTTGGACAACGTGGCCGGCGAGGTTCGGGTCGACGGCAAGCCCATCGAGCCGCCCTGGGCCGATGCGGACTGATGGACACTGCTCTAGGGAGCTGGAGTTTGGATAGAAGGTATCGAGCGTCCTTAGCCAGCGTGCTGATGGTCGGGTTTCTGTTCGGCGCCGCTCCCGGATGGCAGAGCCGAGCGCTGGCCCAAACAGACTCGTCCGGGGCAGATGGCTCCGAACCGGCGGCGGAGTCTTCTACGGCAGAGGACGACGATGCGGACCGGATTGACGTCGGCCCCGCCATCATCGTCACCGCGGCCAGCGTGCGTCTGACTGCGCCGAGCGATCGCATCACCTCGATCGGCACGGGCAAGGCCATCCGCTCGGTCGAAGTCACCGCCGAGGTCGCCGGAACGATCGAGACGGTGCACGTCGCGCCCAACACCACCGTCGAGGCGCGCGCGCCGCTGGTGACGTTGGAGCGTCAGAGCCAGGAGATCCTGTTGAGCAGCGCCAAGGCTGAGCTGGAGAAGCAGGAGGCGACCTTTCAGCGCTATGAAGCCCTGCGGCGCCGGAACAGCAGCGCGATCTCCTCGGCGCAGATCGACGAAGCGCGCGCCGAGCGCGCCGTCGCCCAGGCCAATGTCGCCGAGGCTCAATACGAGTACGACCGGCGGGTCATCCGGGCACCCTTCGAGGGCCGCATCAACGTCAACGACCTGACCACCGGCAGCTATCTGCCGCAGGGCGGGCCGGTGGTCACGCTGATCGACGCCTCGAGCCTGCTGGTCGAGTTCCTGGTGCCCGAAACGGCGGCGGACAAGATCGCGCTGGACCTGCCGGTGCGGCTCTCGACGCCGGCCGTCGTCGGCCGCTTCTTCAACGGCAAGGTGGTCGCCTTCGACAGCTCGATCGATGCCGAGTTCCGCACCGTGCGCGTGCGCGCCGAGGTCGAGAACGACGACCTGCTGCTGCTGCCGGGCATGACCTTCAACGTCACGGTGATCAGCCGCGACCAGCCCCTGCCGGTGGTGCCGGCGGTCTCGATCCTCTGGGGCCGCGACGGTGCCTATGTCTGGCGCCTCGACGCCGACAACAGGCCCCAGCAGGTGCCGGTCGTGATTCGTCATCGCCAGGGCGACCGGGTCTGGGTCGACGCCACGCTCGCCGACGGCGACCGGGTGGTCGAGGAAGGCGCCTTCAAGATCAACGCGGACTCCCAGCTCTCCATCACCAACGAACCCATCCGCGCCGGGCCCGTCGGCGGCGGGACGTCCGGATGACGGAGAGTTCGCCGGGGTCTGCCACGCCGCAGGATCTCGGCTCGGCGGCGCTCTTCGTGCGTCGCCCCATCCTCGCGGTCGTCGTCAATCTGCTGGTCGTCATCGCCGGCTTGGCGGCGCTCGCCACGGTCGAAGTGCGCGAGCTGCCGAACGTCTCGCAGCCGGTGATCACGGTCACTGCTGACTACAGCGGGGCTGCGCCGAGCACCATCGACTCCGAGGTGACGCGCGTGCTGGAGGATGCGCTGGCGCGCCTCGAAGGGCTGGAGAACATCTCTTCGCAGTCGACCTATGGCCGCAGCCGGCTGACCCTCGATCTCAGCAGCGCGACAGACCCCGCCGTCGCCGCCAGCGACGCGCGCGAGCTGGTCGCCGGGGTGCGCCGCGATCTTCCCGACGACGTCGACGAGCCGATCGTGCAGAAGAACGATGCCGACGCCGACCCGGTCCTGCGCCTGGCGCTGACCGGCGCCCTGTCGTTGGCAGAGCTGACCACCCTCGCCGAAGACATGGTGTCCGACCGGGTGACGACGATCGAAGGCGTGGCCGAGGTGGAAATCAACGGCGGGCAGGACCGCATCATGCGCGTCACCTTCTCGCCGATCCGCTTGGCGAGCCACGGCATTTCAGTCGCCGATGTGCGGGAGGCACTGGCCAGCGCCAATCTCGACATTCCGCTCGGCGCCTTGGAGACCGCGACCCAGGCGCTGGTCGTGCGCTCGGAGGCCTCGACCACGACCGTCGAAGCGATCTCGGCCATCCGGCTCAATCGTCAGACGGTGATCGGCGATATCGCCTTCGTGCAGGACACCGCCGACGATCTGGACCAGATCACGCGGGTCAACGGCCAGCCGGCCGTCGGGCTCAACGTCACGCGGCAATCGCACGCCAACTCGCTGTCGATCGCGCTCGCCGCGCGCGAGCTTGTCGCCCAGCTGCAGCGCGAGCTGCCCGAGGGCGCGAACCTGATCATCGTCTCCGACGAGGGCGTGTTCGTCGAGCGGGCGATCGCCGGCGTGGTCACCAACATCGCCATGGCGGTGGTCATCGTCGTCTTCGTCATCTTCCTGTTCCTGCGCTCGCTGCGCGCGGTCATCGTGCCGGCGGTCGCGGTGCCGATCGCGCTGGTCGGCACCTTGGCGGCGATCTGGATCACCGGCTTCACGGTCAACACCATCACACTCCTGGCGCTGGTGCTGGCAACCGGCATGGTCGTCGACGACGCGATCGTCGTGCTGGAGAACATCATCCGGAAACGGCGGGAAGGGCTCGGCGCCTACGCGGCGGCGGCGGTCGGCGCGCGCGAAGTCTTCTTTGCCGTGATCTCGACGACGGCGACGCTCGCGGCCGTGTTCATTCCCATCTCCTTCCTGCCGGGCCAAGCCGGCGGCATCTTCGGCGAGTTCGGCTTCGTGCTTGCCTTCGCGGTGGCGCTGTCGTCCTTCGTCGCGCTCACCCTCTGCCCGATGCTCTGCGCGCAGCTCGACCCGGGTGCGCCGAAACGGGCGGCGGCGCCAGAAAGCGAAAGCGAGACCGACGGCGCACGGACCCGCCTGCTCTCGGCCTTCGATGCGGCAATCGCCGGCGTCATCGCCTGGCGCCTGCCGGTCGTGATCATGGCGCTCGGCTTCGCCGCCACGGCGATGCTGCTCTATACCCAGCTGCCGCAAGAGCTGACGCCACCCGAGGATCGCGGCACGGTCTTCATTCAGCTCCGCGCGCCGCCCTCGGCCAGCCTCGACTATACCGCCGAGCAGGTGGCGAAGATCGAGGCGCTCGTCGCGCCGCTGCGGGAGGCGGGCGAGGTGGACGCGGTGCTGTCGATCATCGGGCGCGGCAGCAGGAACACGGCCTTCGTCATCATCCGCCTGGCACCCTGGGAGGACCGCACCCGCAGCCAGCAGGAGATCGCCGCCTCGCTCCAGGGTCCGCTGCGCGCCATTCCCGACGCGATCGTCGCGCTCAGGTCCCCGAACAGCCTGCGTATTCGCGGGGCTGGAAGCGGACTGCAGTTCGCCGTGGTCGGCAATGACTACGAGCGGCTGGAGGATCTGACCATCGCGCTGGTCGAGCGCATGGCGCGCGACCCAGCCTTCATCAATCCGCAGCTCACCTACGACATCAACCAGCCGCAGCTCAGCCTGACGATCGATCGCGCGCTTGCGGCGAACCTCGGCATCGCGCCGCGCAGCGTTGTCGAAACGCTCTATACGATGATCGAGGGCGACGAGGTGGCGGAGATCTTCGTCGACAACCAGGCGATCGATATCAAGCTGGTCGCCGGCGGCCGCCCGGTGAACGATCAGGGGGATCTGGAAAACACCTTTGTCGTCGCGTCGAACGGCCAGTTCGTGCCGGCCTCGACCGTGGCGCAGATCACCGAGTCCGCCGCCGCCGCGACCTTGACGCGCGAGGGCCGACAGCGCGCCGTTGCGGCGCAGGCCAATCTCGGCCCGGGCGTCGATCTCGGTGGGGCTGTGGACCGCCTGCGAGAGATCGCCGAACCCATCCTCGATGACGGCGGGCGGCTGGTCTTCCTCGGCGAGGCGGCCACGCTGGAGGAAGGCGAGACCGGCACGCTGCTGGTCTTCGCCGCGGCGCTGCTCATCGTCTTCCTGGTGTTGGCGGCGCAGTTCGAGAGCTTCGTCAACGCGCTGGTCATCCTGATCACCGTGCCCTGCGGCCTCGGCACCGCGCTCCTGGCGATCTGGCTGACCGGCGGCAGCCTGAACTACTACAGCCAGATCGGGCTGGTCCTGCTGGTCGGCATCATGGCCAAGAACGGCATCCTCATCGTCGAGTTCGCCAACCAGCTGCGCGGCCAGGGGCGTGATGTCGACAGCGCCATCCGCGACGCCATGCGCATCCGTCTGAAGCCCGTGATCATGACCATGGCCTCGACCGTCTGCGGCAGCATCCCGCTGGTGCTGGCCAGCGGCGCCGGCGCGGAGGCACGCATCGCCGTCGGCTGGGTCGTCGTCGGCGGGCTCGGCCTCGCGACGCTCTTCACCCTCTTCCTGACGCCTGCGGTCTACCGGGTGATCGCACCCCTCAGCGCGCCGCCGGGGGCAGCGGCGCGGAAGCTCCGGGAGCAGCTCGGGCTCGGGTAAAGGCAAACAACGCCTGCTCACCTCTCCTCTTGTCATCCCGGCCAAGGGCTTCGCGGTAGCGAAGGCCGCGAGCCGGGATCCATAGTCGGGCTGGGCACGAACGGCGGACCGATGAGCGAGGCCGCCGCTGCGCCCGCGCTCGATGTCTCCATTCTGCGCTGGCGGATGAATGGACCCCGGCTCAAGGCCGGGGTGACAGTCAATGGTGCTGCGCGACCCTTGGTTTCTTCCAAGATGTCACCCTTGGGCGAGCCACGCAGTGGCGAGTTCCGAGGGTCCACAGATTGGCTTGGCGCTAGCAGATAAGTGGATGCTCGGAACTCGGCCCCAGGCCTTGCGGCCCAGAGGGCCTCGCCCAAGCATGACAGGTTCTGGTGGGTCGAGAATTTTCATCTTGAATTATTTCGACGATTATCGAAATATAGAATCAACACGACCACCACGGACGGGAGACGCGACCCATGAAGCGCGCCCATATTGGCTTGCAGGTGAGTGACCTGGAGCGCTCGGTGCAGTTCTACTCCACTCTGTTCGGCGCCCCGCCGACGGTGCTTGAAGCCGACTACGCGAAGTGGATGTGCGACGACCCGCGCATCAACTTCTCGATCTCGACCCGCTGCGGAGAGGCCCCTGGCAGCGTCCATTTCGGCATTCAAGTCGAGGAGTCGGGCGAGTTGGCGGACATCGCCACACGCCTGGAGAAAGCCGGAGAGGCGACGATTCCGGAAGAGGGCGCCCGCTGCTGCTATCACAAGGCGGACAAGGTCTGGGTGATCGACCCCGACGCTTTCCGCTGGGAGACCTTCCACACCACGGGGCGCATCGTCGACTACGGCGAGACCCTCCCCGAGCTGGAACAAGCCCGCCTCGACCGTCTCGCCGCCAACGAAGCGACGGAGCGGGCGAGCGACGCTGCGGAGCCGAGCGCGAAGTCCTGCTGTTAGGGGTTTTGAGTTTTCCCGGCGCCTTCGGCGCCATGCGGCACCGGCCCGCTCCCCCTCCCGACCACCCAATAGGGTACCATGCCATGGGTGGTCGGGAGGGGGAGCGGGCCGGAACAGTGCGGCGCGCCTCCGCAGGTCCGCCATAAGCTTTGGACGTGCAGGCGCGCCCAATAAAGACAGAGCAGCGCCGGTTCTGTCTGATCGCCTCAGTCAGGTTCTGTAAGTCGCGATTTTGTAGGCGGCGAAAGCGAAGAACAGGCCCAAGGCTCCTTCAATCCACCGACGCGTTCTCTGATAGAACACGACAACCGGCTGGGTGGAGAACGTCACCGCGTAGGCAAGATGCACGAAGACCGATAGCAGGGTCGCCACGACGATCAGCGTCACGCCCACCCAGATCGGTGCATCCGGACCGAGGCCGATTCCGACGATGGCAATCCACTGCAGTGCGGCCTTCGGATTGGTCATTTGGATCAACAGCCCCTGAAGATAGAGGTTCTTGCCCTTCGCCGACTTTGGCTTCAAATCGGTCCCAGGTGTGGCAGCGGAGCGGAACGCTTTGTAGGCAAGCCACGCAAGGTAGGCGGCGCCAAAAATCTTCAGAAGCGTGACGATGCCCGCGTATGCGGTGATCAGCGCCGTCAAGCCCGCGACGGTCAGCGTAGCCCAGATGCCAGAGCCAATTCCGACACCGAGCGCGAGGCGCACTCCATCGCTTCGCCCGCGGTTCATCGAGGTGCCGATGATCGCGAGGATGTTCGGCCCAATGCTGATGAACCCCACGGAGAAGATGCCCAGGGCAAGAAGAAGGCTGGAAAGTTCGCCGCTCATACCAAGCTCCCCTACGTCGAGCTGAGAAGCCTAACACGAGAGGCCGAGCGGACGAGGCGGATGTTCACCGAAAACGTCCGGATGTCCGCTTCGACGCTCTCGGCAACCGCCTAGGCGATGGGAATCCAGATCTCCACGATCCCGCGTCCCGTCTCCGGATCGAACCTGTTGTCGTAGACTTCGAAGTCCGGCGCCCTCACGGGTTCGAGGCCAGCGTCGGGCAAGCTCTTGTTCCAGATCGTGTAGACCGTCTTCGAAAAGTCCGAGATGTGGCCGTTGTGCGTGAAGACGGCGTAGCGGTTGGCCGGGATGTCGACGAAGTCCATGCCCTCCGTCTTTTCCGTAGCCTCGACGCCCGCGAGGTAGCGGAAGTGCCCGGTCTCCTCGAAGTCGCAGCAGACGCCGTAGGCTGTGCCGGGGACGGCGCCCACGACCTCCGGCTCCCGCACATTGACCGACTGCCACAGCCCCGGAATCGCAGCGGTGTTCTCGAAGCTGCACCGCACACTCAGGCCGACGACGCGAAAGGCATCGCGCTCTCGCAGCTCGGGCTTCGCGACATCGACGATCAAATCCTTCTTCATCTCGATTGGCTCCATGAGGGACAGGGACGACAGGGAACGCGCTTTGCGAACGCTGCTCGGCAGGACGCCGAAATAGCGCGCAAAGGCACGCGTGAAGGCTTCGTGAGAGGCATAGCCGGAGTCGAGCGCAGCGGTGAGGATGTCTTTGTCCTGTTCAGCGATGGCCCGTGCGGCTTCGGACAAGCGTCGAGCCCGGACATAGGACATGACGGACAGGCCGGTGGCCTGCTGGAACACCCGGCACATGTGATGCGGGCTGACCGCGCAGCCTTTCGACAAGTGCGTCAGCGTCAGGCCCTCATGCAAACGGAATTCGATCTGCCAGATCAGCTTGTCCAGCACAGACACGGCGCTCTCCGATCGGTCTCGCCCCGACTATGAAGGTCGCTGCCGCCGCGCGCTTGATCGAATGTGACCTTCTTGCCCGCGCCGTCACGGCGGCCATAGCCAATGACAATCTCCGGATGGCGCGCTTTTGATGCCCCAACGGATGGCGTTACGCGCCTGGCTCTCTATATCCCTGGGAACGCACAGCAACTGGGAGATGTCTATGTCCAATCGTATTGGGTCCCTTCGCGCCACCCTCTTCGCCGCCGCCCTGGTCGCAGCCCCGCTTACGGCGCCCTCCTCCGCCATGGCCGCGCCGCAGACCTTCGATCTCGACCCGACGCATACGACGATCGCCTTTTGGGTCGACCACATCGGCTATGCCCGGACGCTCGGCTGGTTCACCGAGGTCTCGGGCTCCTTCGTCTATGACTCAGAGGCGCGGACGGTCAGCGACATCGTCATCACCGTGAACTCGGCCTCGGTCTTCTCCAACGACCAGGCCCGCGACGGGCATGTGCGCAACGCCGACTTCCTGGACGTGGAGGTTTATCCGGAGATCGTCTTCACCGCCGCCGGCGGCGAGGAGACCGGCGAGAACACCGGCGTCATCCCCGGTGAGCTGACCCTGCTCGGCGAGACCCGGCCGCTGGAGGTCTCGGTCACCCTCAACAAGGACGCGCCCTATCCCTTCGGCCATCAGAAGCGCACCCTGGGCCTGTCGGCCGAAGCCACCATCGTGCGCTCCGAGTACGGCATGGACTACGCCCTCGGCGGGCTGGTCGGCGACGAGGTCACGGTGCTGATCGAAGTCGAGGCCATCGCAAGAGACTGATTTTTCTAGGCGCCTTCGGCGCTGTGCGGCTCCCTCCGACCGTTCCGGATGGCGTCAGCCATGGCGCGCGTCAGTTCCTGGGAGGCGCCCGGTCGGATGAGGATCGAGCGCCGCGACTTCGGCAGGCTTGGAAAGCCCTCTGCCTTGGAAAGCACGCGGACGCTCTCGGTCACGCAGGACTGGGGCAGAACCCCGACGGCGAAGCCCGCCCGTATCGCGGCCCGCAGGCTTCCGAAACTGGCACTCTTGAACGCGACGATGTAGTCGCGCCCCTGCCCCTCGAGGGCTTTGACCGGCAGGTCCCGCCACCAGCAGCCCCGATCCAGAATGGCCAGTGGGACAGGCGCGTTGGGCGTCAGCCGCGCCGTCCGGCCGGCTGCCCAGACCGTGGTTTCGATCGCAAGCGTCTCACCCGCGTCGTTTTCCGGACCTGAGTACACCGCGAGGTCCAGGGTTCCGTTGCGGATGGCCGCGGGAAAACCCGAGGTGCAGCCCGAGGTGGCGATGACGTCGACGCCGGGGTGCCGGCGGGAGAAGTCCACCAGCGTGCCTTCGAGCACGGTGTCGTCGAAATCGTCGGGGATGCCGATGCGGATGCGCCCCGTCAGCGGGGTTTCGAACAGGGCGCTCGCATCTCTCAGCGCGGACAAGATCGACGTCGCCTTTGGCAGCAGCCTGTCCCCCTCATCGGTGAGAACCATGCCTTTCGGCGTGCGCGCGAACAGCGTTACACCCAGATCGGCTTCGAGATTGCGGAGCTGAACGCTGATCGCCGACTGCGTCCGGTGAAGCCGCCCGGCTGCGACGGTCAAGTTCCCGCTTTCGGCAATCGTCACGAAGCTCCGCAAGAGATCGCTGTTCAGCGGCAATCGTTCGTTTTTGTTCATGTAGCCGATAGTATTTATTCGATTTCATTCATGCAATGCCGCTTCTAGCGTCCGCCCCGTTGCACAAGGGAGCGGAGCATGGATGCGCAGCAGGTCGCGATACTCGTCGCCATCGGTCTTTTCGGCGGCGTGTGGAATGCGGTCGCCGGCGGGGCGACCCTCTTCACCTTTCCCGCCCTTATGGCGGCGGGCCTGCCGCCGGTGGTGGCCAACGCCACCAACTATCTGGCGCTCTTGCCGTCCAACGCCGCCGCCCTTCCCGCCTATCGTCAGGAGCTGCGACAGGTCGGCCGCGCGCTCTGGCCGCTGCTGATCGTCTCCGGGCTCGGCGCGATCATCGGCTCCCTCTTTCTGTTGATCTCGGACCCGAAGATCTTCGAAGGCCTGATTCCGTTTCTGATCCTGCTGGCGACGCTGCTCTTCGCCTTTGGCGGTCATCTGCACGGATGGCTGCTGTCCCTGGCCGGCGAGTCGAAGAGCCGAGCACTGGTCTATGCAGCGCTCTTCCTGTCATCCATCTACGGCGGCTACTTCGGCGCCGGTCTCGGGATCATCCTGCTCGCCATCGCGCAGATCATGGGTTGGCGCGACTTTCACCTCGCCAACAGCATCAAGAACCTGCTGGCCGTCAGCTTCACCCTGCTCAGCATCGTCATCTTCGGGATAGGCGGTCTGATCGCCTGGCCTGAGGCGGCCGCCATGATGGTCGGCAGCACCATCGGTGGCTATCAGGGCGGCCGCCTGGCGAAGCGGGTCAACCAGCGCATTCTGCGCGGCGCGGTCATCGCCTTCGGCCTGGTCCTGTCCTCTTGGTACTTCGCCAGGACGTTTGGTTGACCCTCGGAGGGGCCGGTTGTGCTCACCCAAGGGTGACATAGGGCCTTCTAATCCTTCCCCGCCGCTTGGGACTCGACGACCGCGCGTCTGAGAAAGTCTGGTCCACCGACAACGAGCGCTTTCATCTGTCGTCCCTCGCTCGCCTTCTGGGCTCAAGGCTAGTCTCGACCATGGATTATCCAGGGACCGCGTTGTTTGCTGCGCGTGCCCTGCGGAGGACGCGGTTGGACCGGTTGCTGTCCCGCGACTTTGGCAAACTCCTGAAAGATCCAGTCGCTGACGGTGGAGACTTCGTTGCTGCGGCCGCTTGGGCATACGAACCAGTAGCTGAAGCTTGCGTCCAGCTTGATATCAAACGGCGCGATCAAGCGTCCGTCTGCGAGATCATCGGCGACCAGCAGAGATCTTCCGAGCGCAAAACCCTGGCCGGCCACGGCTGCCTGCAATATGGCGGTTTCGTCGCCAAACGCAGGGCCTCTTGGCACCGGGACGTCCCCGATGCCAGCCGCGGCAAACCAAGTCGCCCAGTCTTCGGGGATATCGGAGTGGATCAGCGGCGCACGCAAAAGATCGGACGGTGTGGATATGCCGAACGCCTTCAAGGCCGCCGGTGAACAGACCGGCTGAACCGTCTCCGAACCGAGCCACGTCGCTTCGAGACCGGGCCAGTTTCCCCGTCCGTAGCGAATGGCTCCATCAACTCCGTCAGCGGCAAAATCCACCAGACTGTGCGAGGCACTGATGCGCAGGTCGATCTCTGGGTGGAGGCTGGCGAACTGACCAAGCCTTGGCGCCAACCACTTGGCGGCAACCGATGGAAGCATGGAGAGCGTGACCACGCCCCTGTCTGGTGACGACCTGGCGTCGAGACAGGCAGCTTGTAGATCATTCAACGCGTAGGACACCCGGTGGGCCAAACTGCGGCCGGTCCGGGTCAGGCTTAGATTTGGGCCGGAGCGGTTGAAGAGCTGCGCGCCCAGGATTGCTTCCAGCTCTGAGATTTTGCGACTGACCGCGCTTTGCGTGATGCCGAGATCCCGTCCGGCCGCCGTGAAGTTCTGATGGCGTGCGGCCGCCTCGAAGATCTGCAAGGCGCGGAGGGGCAGACGGCTCACAATATGATCTGAAGTCATGGAAATCCGGTCAGATTACTCATTTTGTTGGGACTGTTCTGTCCTCTAGCATGAGGTGAAAGAACAGTCTTAGAGGCACTGAGAGGTCCTACACCGCCGCGGCAGTCCCGTGCAAACGGGCATCGTCCGTTTCCGACCTACCGCGGGAGGTCTGGGTCGACCGGTATCGTCAACGCTGGCTGGGTCCGTGCTTTGGGGTCACTGAAACTTGGGGAGTATTCATGAAAGCGATTCTTTCACCGCTGTCGGTCGGACTGGCCGCCGCAATCGTGGTCTTGGGGATGGCGGCGCCGAAGGCAAACGCCGTCGTGATCTACGATTGGTCGGGTCTATGCGACAGCGGATGCGCAGGGCAGGCCACCGCGGTGCTGACCTTGGAAGACACCTACGTGCCGGGCACCCAGGTGATGGATGCCGACTTCGTCTCCTTCTCCTACAGCTCCTCGAGCGGCACCTACGACATTCCGGCGGACACGGCCTTTGACGATTTCTCGGTGCCCTCGATTTTGCCCGTGGTGAGCGGCCAGGCCCAGATCCTCATAGATTTCGATGGGCCCGGCACGCTTTTCGATAGCCTGCCCGGTGGTGGCTGGCTCAGCCTCTTCGCGCCCGCCGGCATCAGTGATGGAGGCGATGAACATCAGTGGGTCCTGCGCACGACGGACCTCACTGCGCCGGGGCCGCTGTCGCTCTTGGCCCTCGGGCTCGCCGGCCTGGCGCTGGCCGGACGGCGTGTCTCGCGACCTCCGCGCCGTCCGATGAGCTTGAAAGCTTGAACGGAAAGGCCGTTCGGAGGGGCGGAATTCTCCGCACCACCCCCTTGAGCAATTCTCCTTATCGGGTCGGCAAACACTCCTCCATGTTGTCCGCCTAGGGGCAATTGAGCCGGCTTAAGGCGGTGTTCCAAGGCGTGCAACGCGCCTGCCAGATGTCTTCCGGCATGCCTTTTGCCGGCGGTGCCACCACAGGGTGAGCACAACGCAGACGTGAGGGAAAATTCTAATGACGAGACTGCTTGGGATATTCGCCGCCGCCATCGTGGCCTTGGGCTTGACCGCGCCCAAGGCCGAGGCGGTGGTGATCTACGATTGGACGGGCACCTGCACAGGCGGCTGCGCGGGGCAGGCCAGCGCGGTGCTGACCCTGGTGGACAGTTACACGCCGGGGGACTTGGCGTCGATCCTCGACGTCATCTCCTTCTCCTACAGCTCCTCCAGCGGCGCCTACGACGTTCCCGCCGACACGGTGTTGGCGTTCGCCTCCGCGACCCTGCCCGCGGTGAGCGGTGAGGGGATGGTCAACCTTATTTTCGTAGGAGCCGGAGCGGAATTTCGGCCCAATACGTCCATGTCCTGGACCAGCCATCTCGCGTCCGCCGGCGTCGACGACCGCGGTACTGACAACACCTGGACCCTGCGGCAGCCGACCGAGCTCTCCGCACCGGGGCCGCTGTCCCTCTTGGCCCTTGGCCTCACCGGCCTGGCGCTGGCTGGACGGCGCCGCGGCGAGAGGCGTCTAGTACCGAAAAGCACACATGTCACCCCGGCCAAGGGCGAAGCCCGCGTGTCCGGGCTCGCGTAGCGAGGTGCCGAAGGCATTCATCGGCCTGCACCTTTCCTTCGACCGTCCGCGCTCAGCCTCGCCATGGATCCCGGGCCTTCGCCGCGCCGTAGGGCTTCGGCCCGCAGGCGGGTCAAGCCCCGGATGACCGTCTGTGGTGCTGTCTCTGGCTCACCTTAAGCTGTCACCCTTGGGCGGGTACGAAGTCCCCGTTCCGAGGGTCCACGGCTGGGTTCCGTGCAAGCTGATGAGTGGATCCTCGGAACGGGCCCTTTGGGCCTGCCCAAGGATGACATCCTAAGGGAACCCTCAGGCCTTCCCAGTCGCCTGAGACTCGACCAGCGCGGTCAAAAGGCGCTTGCGGATGGCGCGCTGCTTGGCTGGGGCCTCGATCTTGTCGCCGAAGACGTCCTGCACATAGAAGACGTCGACCACCTCGGCGCCGAAGGTGGCGATCTTGGCGCCGTGGATGCCGAGCCCGAGCTTGGAGAGCGCCTGGGTGACCCGATAGAGCAGGCCCGGGCTGTCGCGGCCGTTGACCTCGATCACCGTGTAGTGGCGCGAGGCCTTGTTATCGATCAGCACGTGAGGGGCGACCTTGAACACGGCGAAACGCGAGGGCAGGGCGGAAGACTGCTTGGAAAGCTCGGCGATCATCCTGAGCTGGCCGGAGAGCGCCCGCTCGATCAGGGCTGAGAGCTTGGCGAGACGGGTCGGGCTGTCGAAAGGCCCGCCGCCGGCGTCCTCGATGTAGAAGGTATCGAGCGCCATGCCGTTCGCCAGGGTGGCGATGCGCGCGCCTTCCACCGTGGCACCCGCCACGGCGATGGCCCCGGCGATCTGGGAGAAGAGCCCCGGGTGGTCGGCGGTATAGACGGTGATCTCGGTGACGCCGCGATACTGGTCGATGCGCGAGTGGATGCTGAGCGGCCGCTTGCCGCGCTCGGCCTCGCGGACGATCTCCGCCTGGCTGACCAGCAGGTCGATGTCGCCGGAGAGCCAGTACGCGGGATAGCCGCGTGCCAGGTGGGCCTCGATGTCGTTCGCTTGCCAGCCCTGCTCCTCCAGGCGCTCGCCGAGCCGCGCCTTGACCCCCTCGATGCGGGTCTCGCGGCCCTCGTGCAGCAGCCCGCCGGTGAGAAACTCCTCGGTGCGCCAGAAGAGATCGCGCAGCAGCGCCGCCTTCCAGTTGGTCCAGACACCGGGGCCGACCGCGCGGATGTCGGCGACGGTCAGCACCAGGAGGAGACGCAGGCGCTCCAGCGACTGCACCAGCTTGGCGAACTGGGCGATGGTGTTGGGGTCGTTGAGGTCGCGCTTGAAGGCGGTGTCGCTCATGGCGAGGTGATGCAGCACCAGCCAGGCAGCCGCCTCCGTCTCCTCGGCGCTGAGACCCATCTTCGGTCCGAGACGCCGGGCCAATTTCATGCCGGCGATGGAGTGATCCTCCGGCCGGCCCTTCGCGATGTCGTGCAGCAGCACGGCGAAATAGAGCGCCCGGCGGTAGTGCAGGCGGTGCACCACCTCGGTCGCGATGGGCGCCTCCTCCGCGAGCTCCCCGGCCTCGATGGCGTGCAGGGTGCCGATGGCGTGGATGGTGTGCTCGTCCACCGTGAAGTGGTGGTACATGTTGAACTGCATCAGGCTGACGACCCGCCCGAAATCCGGCATGAACTTGCCGAACACCCCGGCCTCGTTCATCCGCCTGAGGGTGACCGCCGGGTTCTTCTTGTTGGCGAGGATGTCGAGGAAGACCTGACAGGCCTTGGGATTGGCGCGCAGGTCCTTGTCGATCAGCCTGAGGTTCTGGGTGATCAGGCGCAGGGTCGCCGGATGGATGTCCAGCTCCTCCTCCTGCGCCACCAGGAAGATGCGCAAGAGGTCGAGCGGGTTGTTCTGGAAGTGCTCGGCGTCCTTGACCTGCAGGCGGTCGCCTTCCAGGCCGAAGCCGCGGACCCGCCGGCGCCGTCCCAGGCTCGGCAGGCGGAAGCGCGAGCGGCGATTGTGCTCGGCCTCGAGCTGGGCGCAGAAGATCCGGGTCAGGTCGCCGACGTCCTTGGCGACCAGGAAATAGCGCTTCATCAAGCGCTCGACCGCCCGCGTGCCGGCGTGGTCGTTGAAGCCCAACATCGGCGCCAGGTTCTGCTGCAGATCGAAGGTCAGCCGCTCCTCGGCGCGTCCGGTCATGACGTGCATCGAGCAGCGCAGGGTCCAGAGGAAGTCCAGTGCCTTGTCGAAGCGCCGCGCCTCCTCCTTGGTCAGGACGCCGGCCTCGATCAGGTCCTTCGGCTCCTCGGCGCCGTAGAGGAACTTGCCTATCCAATAGAGCGTGTGGAGGTCGCGCAGGCCGCCCTTGCTCTCTTTGATGTTGGGCTCCAGCGCATAGCGCGAGCCTTCCGCGTGGCGCTGGTGACGCCGGTCCCGCTCGGCGAGCTTGGATTCGATGAACCAGGGGCCGCGGCCCTCGGCCACCTCTTTCCGGTAGCGCTCCTTGAACTCGTCGTAGAGCGCCTCTTCGCCCCAGAGGTAGCGGGTCTCCAGGAGGTTGGTCGCGATGGTGTGGTCTTCGCGGGCCCGGCGGAGACAATCGTTGAGCGACCGGGTGGCGTGGCCGACCTTGAAGCCCATGTCCCACAGCAGATAGAGCACCGCCTCCACCACCTGCTCGCTGCGCGGGGTGATCTTGTAGGGCAGCAGGAACAGGAGATCGATGTCGGAGAAGGGGGCCAGCTCACCCCGGCCGTAGCCGCCGACGGCGGCCAGGGTGATCTTCTCGGCCTTGGAGGGATTACCGAGGGGATAGAGGTCCTCGGCGGCGTGCTCGCAGGCCAGCCGCACGATGCGATCGGCGAGATCGGAGAGGCGGCGGGCGGTGCGGCGGCCGTCCCGGTTTTCCATGAAGGCCTGCAGGATGGCGTCCCGGCCCTGCTGATAGGCTTGCTTGAAGCAGGCGAGAACCTCGGCGCGCGCATCGGCCGGGTTCTTGGCTTCACGGGTCAGCCTGGCGACGTCCTCGCGGAGCTTTGCGAAGTCGACCGTAACCAGCGGCTCGGGCGCTCGCGTGCCACGGGGGCTGGGCGCCCCGCCGCGCGGGACTTTCGCTTCAATCGTAGGGCTTTGTTGCAAGGCCACGGGCAGATTTCCGGAAATGCGCGTCTCTAGAGCTATATGGTCTACCCATGAGCTTAAGAAAGCAAAAGACCGGCGGCCTGGGGCCGCACTTCACCCGCCGCACGCTCTTGTTGGCCGCGCCGATCTTGCTGGCGGCCTGCAGCAGCGACGAGGGCGGACCGACAAGCCCGCGAGAGCCCGAGGTCAATGCCCGCCTGCTACAGAGCCGGCGGAACCTGCGGGTCACCGTGACTGGCCTCAGGCCCGGCGAGCGGGTCACCGCCGTCACCCTGGCCGGGCCCGATGCGGCCGCCTTGGCCTCGGCCCCGGCGACCCTGCGGCAAAGGGAAGCCGGGGATCCGGGGCCGGGCCGCGGCGTTTCGGTGACCGGCAACTCAGACCGAGGGCTCGGAGTCAGCTTCAGCTTCGACTTCATCAGCCAGCTCTTCGGCAGCAGCCGACGGCCGCCGCGCAAGCTGGGCCTGACCGGCGAGGCGGAGGCCGACATCCCGATCAGCGACCCGCTGCCCCTCGTGGCCGAGCCCGAAGCCTACCGGGTCGAGATCGACTACCTGGATACCGAGGGCGTGCAGCGCCGCCTCTCGGTCATCCCCCGGGTCTGATCCGCTCCCTCAACCGGCCCCTTCAGGCAGGAGGAGGCCTTCGGTCGACCAGGCGAAGCCATAGAGGTCGCGCAAGCCATCGACGGTGGTGCCGCTCTTGCAGGCCCGGCGGAGCTGATCGTAGAGGAACTCCCGGCCGTCCTTGCCGTCGAGCATGGCAAAGGCGACGCCGGTCAAGCGCTTGTCGAGCGACTTGAAGGCGGCGGCCGCGAAGTCCCTCCGCTCAAGCTCCTTATGCGCCATGAAGAAGGCCTCGACCTCCTGGTAGCGGCGGGCGATTCCCGCGTTGAGCTCCTGCTCGAACTCCCGGACCCGCGTGCCCACCTCGGGCGCCAGCAACGGCACCACGTCGTCGACCGCCTTCTCCACCACCAGGGCGAAGACGTTCTTCTCCAGGGTGACGGAGCTGAGCATCTTGTGCCGCAGGGCATAGCCATCGGTCTTGAGCTTGACGCGGTGGCCGTCCTCGAAGGCGATGACATAGCCCTCGATTCCCTCCAGGCCGCGGGCCTCGTCGATGAAGCGCTTGTGGTCGTCGACCCGGCCGACGTTGTCGACGACGGGCACGCCGTGGCGTTGGCCGAGCTTGGCCAGCTCCGCATAAGGCAGGTAGGCGCCACTCACCATCTCCCGCGCCGCCAGCAGGGTCAGGCGGGTGTCGTCGTAGGCCACCACGATGCGGTTGTCGGGCGCGGTGTACTCGAAGATCGGCGTGATCCCGGCCTCGAGCAGCGCTTGGCTGAGTTCCAGCACGCTCGGCTCCGCCTTGGACCGGGCCGCTCTGGCCTGGTCCATCAGGCCCATGCGCGTCATGAGCAGCAGTTCGCCGTTCAGGAGCACGCCGTGGACCATCGAGCCGTCGAGCTTGTCGAGGATGTGGTGCGGCGCCTGCCAGTCGATCTCGTGCGGCTGCTGCTTTTCGCCGATATTGAAGAACTTATGGAAGGGGCGCGCGATGATCCGGCCTTCGGCGTCGAACTTCAGGCCGCGGCATTGCCGGGCCATCGACGAGTTGAAGGTGTCGTCGTTGGTGTAGACGTAGTCGATGACCTTATAGTCCGGTCGCTCAGAGACGATGATGCCGTTATCGGTATCAATCTCAGCGAGCACGTCCTCGATGTGCTCGATCCTGATCAGCGCGTCGCTCATGGTTTGGCGAGATCCTTACTCCCAATAGCAATCGCCGCCCGGATCGCTCCGGACGGGCAGGTTTGAAGTTCCCCTCGCGGGGTCCGCATGTCGTGAGGAGCGCGGATTTAGCGGATTGGGACAGCGGGCGCAAGCAGAGATTGAAGAAAAACGACTTAGCGTAGAACCGAGAGGTCGCCTGAATCTTGGCGGCAGCTCGCCGCTCAGCTGTCTTTGTCTTGGAGCGTCTTCAGCTCGTAGAGCAATTCGAGCGCGGCGCGAGGGGTCAGCTCGTCCGGGTTGATCTCGCCGAGCCGCGTTTCGGCAGCACTCGGCGCGGGCGCTTCGGCCTCGGGCCGCGCTTTGCGCGTCGGCTGGGCGGCGAAGAGCGGCAGGTCGTCGGCCAGGCGCGCCACGGCGCCGGCCTGCTCGCCCGACTCCAGGCTGCGCAGCACCTCCTCGGCCCGAGCCAGCGCCGCTTCCGGCAGGCCGGCCAAGCGCGCCACATGGATGCCGTAGGAGCCGTCGGCGGTGCCGGGTGCGACCTCGTGCAGGAAGATCACCTCGTTCTCCCACTCCTTGACCCGCATGGAGTGGCAGGACAGCGCGGCGAGCTTGGCCGCGAGGCTGGTCAGCTCGTGATAGTGGGTGGCGAAGAGCGCGCGGCAGCGGTTGATCTCGTGCAGATGCTCGATGCAGGCCCAGGCGATGGAGAGCCCGTCGAAGGTGGCGGTGCCGCGGCCGATCTCGTCGAGGATGACCAGGGAGCGCGGGCCGGCCTGATTGAGGATGGTCGCCGTCTCGACCATCTCGACCATGAAGGTGGAGCGGCCGCGGGCCAGGTCGTCGGCAGCCCCCACCCGGCTGAACAGCCGGTCGACCACGCCGATCACCGCACTCTCGGCCGGCACGAAGCAGCCCGCCTGGGCGAGGAGTGCGATCAGCGCGTTCTGGCGCAGGAAGGTGGACTTGCCGGCCATGTTGGGGCCGGTCAGCAGCCAGAGGCGCTGCTCGCCGGAAAGGTCGCAGTCGTTGGGCACGAAGGACTGGGGCTCGGCCGCGCTGCGCAGCGCATGCTCCACCACGGGATGGCGCCCGGCCTTAATGTCGAAGGCGAGCGAGTCTTCCACCTTGGGCCGGCACCAGTTGCCGTCCCGGGCCAAGAGCGCAAGGGCCGCCGAGACGTCGAGCGCCGCCAGCGCCCGCGCCGCTTTGGCCAGCGCTTCGGCCTGGTCCAATACCTTGTCGCTCAGCGCTTCGAAGAGGCCGAGCTCCATCGCGGTCACCCGCTCGGCGGCGGAGGCCACCTTCTGCTCCAGCTCCGAGAGCTCCAGAGTCGTATAGCGCGTGGCGTTGACCATGGTCTGGCGATGGATGAACGGGCTCTCGGCGCCCTCGGGCATGCGGCCGAGGTTGGCCTTGGTCACCTCGACGAAATAGCCGAGCACATTGTTGTGCCGGATCTTGAGGGATGCGATGCCGGTCTCTTCGGCGTAGCGCGCCTGCAGCGCCGCCACCAATTGGCGCGAGCGGTCGCGCAGGGCTTTGAGCTCGTCGAGCTCTGGCGCATAGCCGGGGGCGATGAAGCCGCCGTCGCGCGCCTGGGGCGGCAGCTCTTCGGCCAGGGCGCGGGCCAGCTCCGCGCCGAGCGTTTCCAGTGCTTCGCCTTGGACAGCGTCTTCCGGCGCTAGCGCTTCCAACGCTTCGGCGATAGCCGGCGGGCAGGGCGGCAGGCCGGGCTCCCGCAGAAGCGTGGCGATCTCCCGGCCGCCCTTCAGGGAGTCGCGAAGGGCCGCCAGGTCGCGCGGGCCGCCGCGTCCGACCGAGAGGCGGGAGAGTGCGCGCAGCATGTCCGGCGCGCGGCTCAGCGTCTCCCGGACCTGGCCGCGCAGGGTGTCGTGGCCGACGAAGAAGGCGATGGCGTCGAGCCGCTGCTCGATGGCGGGAATGTCGGTCAGCGGCGCTGCCAGCCGCTGGGCCAGCAGGCGGGCGCCGGCCGCCGTCACGCTGCGGTCGATCGCCGACAGCAGCGAACCTCCGCTGCCGCCGCTCAAGGCCTGGTGGATTTCCAGGTTGCGCCGGGTGCCGGCGTCGATCTCCATCACCGCGCCGTCGGCCAGCTGCCTGAGATTGGCCAGCTGCGGCAGCTGCCCCTGCTGTGTCAGCCGCACGTAGTCGACCAGCGCGCCGGCGGCGGCCAACTCGGCCCGGCTGAAGGCACCGAAGGCATCCAGGGTGGCGACGCCGTGCAGCGCCTCCAGGCGCCGCCTGGCGTTGGCGCTGTCGAAGCGGCTGCCGGGCAGGGGGGTCAGGCGGTCCTTCCAGTCAGACAGGCGCGCGGCGCCCTCCTCCCGCGCCAGGAGGCGCTCGGGCAGCAGGATCTCGCCGGGCGTGAGTCGGGAGAGCGCCGCCGGCAGGTCGCCCGGCGCCAAAGCCTGGCAGAAGAAATCGCCTGTCGAGATGTCGAGCCAAGCCAGGGCCAGGCCGCCCGACGCCTCGGCCAGGGCGGCGAGGTAGTTGTGCGCCCGGGGGTCGAGCAGCTCGTCTTCGGTGAGCGTGCCGGGGGTGACGACCCGCACCACGGCGCGCTCGACCACCGCCTTGCTGCCGCGCTTCTTGGCTTCGGCCGGGTCCTCGGTCTGCTCGCAGATGGCGACCTTGAAGCCCTTGCGGATCAGCCGCGAGAGATAGGCGTCGGCGGCATGCACCGGCACGCCGCACATGGCGACGTCCTGGCCGGCATGCTGGCCGCGCTTGGTCAACGCGATATCGAGCGCCGCCGCCGCCTCCACCGCGTCGTCGAAGAACATCTCGTAGAAGTCGCCCATGCGGTAGAACAGCAGGCAGCCGGGATGCGCCGCCTTGATGCGCAGGTATTGCGCCATCATGGGCGTCGCCGGTTGCGCGGCGCCGTGCGGCGCGGCGGGTGACGGGTCGGCTTCTGGCTGCTGGCTGAGGGCTCGGCTCATCCCGAGATGCTTATCACAGCGACCCCAGCGCTCAAGGGCTCTAGGCGTACCGAATATCGGGACGTGACGGCGAGCGGCGCCCTGGCGTAAAACGGTCGATCAACGAACAGCTTGCCGCGTCGAGCAAGCGACCGAGGGAGACGTAGTTACCATGGATGACAGCGGTTGGCGGCCCACCAAGCTCGAGGCCTTGGAGTTTCATGCGCGCGGGCGCGCGGGCAAGCTGGAAATTGCTCCGACCAAGCCTCTGACCACCCAGCGCGACCTCTCCCTCGCCTACTCGCCCGGCGTCGCCGAGCCCTGCCTCAAGATCAATGAAGACCCGACCACGGCCTACGACTACACGGCCAAGGGCAATCTGGTCGCGGTGATCTCCAACGGCACGGCCGTGCTCGGCCTCGGCAATCTCGGCGCGCTCGCCTCCAAGCCGGTGATGGAAGGCAAGGCGGTGCTGTTCAAGCGCTTTGCCGATGTCGACGGTCTCGACCTGGAGGTGGAGACCGAGGACGTCGACGCCTTCGTCAACTGCGTGCGCTATCTCGGCGCCTCCTTCGGCGGCATAAACCTGGAGGACATCAAGGCGCCCGAGTGCTTCATCATCGAGGAGCAGCTGCGTGAGCTGCTCGACATCCCGGTGTTCCACGACGACCAGCACGGCACGGCGATCATCGCCGCCGCCGGCTTGATCAACGCCCTCAACCTCACCGGCCGCGACATGGCCAACACCAAGCTGGTGATCAACGGCGCCGGCTCGGCCGGCATCGCCTGCGCTGAGCTTCTGAAGGCCATGGGCTTCACGCCGGACCACGTGATCATGTGCGACACCCGCGGCGTCATCTACCAGGGCCGCGAAGCCGGTATGAACCAGTGGAAGTCGGCCCATGCCGCCAAGACCGAGGCGCGCAGCCTGACGGACGCGATGGTCGATGCCGACGTCTTCTTCGGCCTCTCGGCCAAGGGCGCGGTGACGGCCGAGATGGTCACCTCCATGGCCGACAAGCCAATCATCTTCGCCATGGCCAATCCCGACCCCGAGATCACCCCGGAGGAAGTCAGCGCCATCCGCGAGGACGCCATCATGGCGACCGGCCGCTCGGACTATCCCAACCAGGTCAACAACGTGCTGGGCTTCCCCTATATCTTCCGGGGCGCCTTGGACGTGCGGGCGACCACCATCAACATGGAGATGAAGGTGGCGGCCGCCGAGGCGCTCGCCGCCCTGGCCCGCGAGGATGTCCCCGATGAGGTCGACCGCGCCTATGCCGGCCGCCGCCTGCGCTACGGCGCCGAGTACATCATCCCCGCGCCCTTCGACCCGCGCCTCATCGTCGAGGTGCCCAAGGCGGTCGCTCAAGCGGCCATGGATACCGGCGTCGCCCAGCGGCCGATCGAGGACATGGAGGCCTACGCGCATAGTCTCTCCGCCCGGTTGGACCCCACGGCCTCCTCGCTCAACACCATCTTCACCAAGGTGCGGGCCAACCCCAAGCGCATCGTCTTCGCCGAGGGCGAGGAGGAGAAGACCATCCGGGCTGCGCAGGCCTTCGCCAATGCCGGCTATGGCCGGCCGGTGCTGATCGGGCGCGCGCCGCGGGTGCTCGCCAGCATGCAGGCGATGGGTATGGAGTCGCACTTCTGCGACATCGTCAACGCGACCACGGGCAACCTGCGGGAGCGCTACACCGAGTATCTCTACAATCGGCAGAAGCGGCGCGGCATGCTGTTCCGCGACTGCCAGCGTCAGGTCAATCAGAACCGCAACGTCTTCGCCGCCGCCATGGTGGCCTGCGGCGATGCGGACGCCATGGTCACCGGCGTGACCCGGCCCTTCAACACCTCCTTCGCCGAACTCAGCCTCTGCCTGGAGCCGCACCCTGGCCATCACGTCTTCGGCATGAACATCATCATTCACCGCGGCCGCTCGATCTTCATTGCCGACACCCAGGTGCATGAGCTGCCGTCGGCCGAGGTGCTGGCCGACATCGCCATTCAGTCGGCCGAGCAGGCGCGGGCCCTCGGCCACGAGCCGCGCGTCGCCCTGCTGTCCTTCTCCAACTTCGGCACGCCGCCCCGCGACAAGGCCGAACGCATCCGCGATGCCATAGCCCTCCTCGACAAGCGGCAGCCCGACTTCGAGTACGACGGCGAGATGCAGGCCAACGTCGCCCTCGACCACGATCTTATGATGGAGCTCTATCCCTTCTGCCGTCTGTCGGGCCCGGCCAACGTGCTGATCATGCCGGCGCTGCACTCGGCCAACATCTCGGCCCGCATCATGCAGCAGATGGGCGGCGTCACCTCGATCGGGCCGCTCCTGATCGGCCTGGAGAAGCCGGCCCAGGTGGTCGGGCTCGGCGCCACGGTCACCGATCTCGTGATCGCCGCCGCTCTGGCCGCGCACGAGGCCGAGCTGTTGGAGCCCAGCGTCAGCACGGCCGGCGCGGGGTAGGTTATCCCCAGGCCGGCTCGCAGCAGTGTCATAGAGCCTTCCTTGGCGCGGCGCGCGGAAGACTGTACAGCAGGGGCGAGGGCCGCACCGGCTTTGGAAGAAGACCGCGCATGAACCAGTCGCCAGGAGAAGAGAACGGCAAGAGCTTGCCCAGCCGCCGCTTCCCGGCGGCTTTTCTCTTGTTCGCGGCGCCGGCCGTCGCCCTTCTGCTGTCGCTCTGGCTCGGCGGCACCCTGGAGTGGGAGCTGGCCCTGGGCGGCATTCTGGCGGTCTCGATCACCCTCTTCGGTATCCTGATCCCTCACTTCCGCCACCTCGACGGCCTCTATCGCTACGTCACGGCCTTGGGCCGCGGCAGCGCCATGCCGGTGCCGCCGGCGGGCACGTCGCCCATCCTGGCGCCGGAGCTGGACGCGGCCCTGGTCGAGATGGCGGGTGAGCGGCAGGCCCGGCGGCAAGAGCTGGTCGGCGCGCTGGCCAGCCGCGAGGTGATCATGGCCAACCTGCCGGATCCCATTCTGCTGCTCGGCAGCGGCAAGAAGGTGGTGCAGGCCAACCCGGCGGCGGTGGCGCTGTTCGGGCGCGCGATCGAGGGGCGGGACATCACCGCCATCCTGCGCAATCCCGACGTGCTCGCCGCCATCGACACCTATTACCACGCCGACGAGGAGGAAAGGCGCACCTCGGCGGAGATCTCCTTCAGTCTGCCGGGCGAGGTGGAGCGCCAGTTCAGCGCCCGCATCGTCGGGCTCGACGCCCCCACCTCCGACGGGGTCTCGGTGATCGTCTCGTTGCACGACCTCACCACCGTCTACCGAACGCGTCAGCTGCAGGCGGACTTCGTCGCCAATGCCAGCCATGAGCTGCGCACGCCCCTGGCCAACCTCTTGGGCTTCATCGAGACGCTGATGGGTCCGGCCAAGGACGACAGCGAGGCGCGTGAACGCTTTCTCGTCATCATGCACGAGCAGTCGAACCGCATGTCGCAGCTGATCGACGACCTGCTATCGCTATCCCGCATCGAGATGCGCGAGCACTCGCCGCCCAGCGATGTTGCCGAGCTGGAGGGCATCCTGCAGGACGTTGCCGAGGCCCTGGAGATCAAGGCCCGGGCGCGGCACATCCGCATCCTGTTCGACCTTGCCGCGGAGACCAAGGTGATCGGCGATGCCAGCGACCTTTCCCTGGTGTTCGGCAACCTGCTGGACAACGCGTTGAAGTACGGGCGCGCCGGCAGCGAGGTGATGGTGACCACCCGCCACCTCTCGCCGGAGGACGATGCCGCTGCCCGCCGCATCGGCGGCCCCGCCGTCGCCATCGCCGTCGAGGATTTCGGCGAAGGCATCGCCAAGGAGCATCTGCCGCGGCTGACCGAGCGCTTTTACCGGGTCGACACCGCCCGCTCGCGCGACCAGGGCGGCACCGGTCTGGGCCTCGCCATCGTCAAGCACGTCCTCAATCGGCATCGGGGCTATCTGCAGATCGAAAGCCAGGTCGGTGTCGGCTCGCGCTTCTCGGTCTACCTGCCGGCCCCGCCCCCGGAAGAGGCCGAAGAGCCGGAGAGCCTGGCCAGCCGCGCGTGACGAAGGGACTTGGCCCAAAGAACCATTGTTCTAAAGGCTAAGGAATTTCTACACAGCACGGCGGGCCTGAAACAAAACCGTCACACATTCGCAATATAAGTGACCTAGACGAGTACTACGACCTGTGCGCCGGCTCGGTCTCGATCGAGCCTGCTTGCCATGCGCAAAGGCAGGAACAACAACCCACTCACTGGGAGCAATCTCTTGATCAAGAAAACCATCGCACTTGCCGCCGTTGCCACGGTGGCTCTCATGGGCCAGAGCGAGACCGCCGAAGCACGCGATCAGATTCGCTTCGTCGGCTCCTCCACGGTCTTCCCGTTCACCACTGCGGTCGCCGAGCAGTTCGGCAAGACCGGCTTCAAGACCCCGGTCGTCGAGTCCACCGGCACCGGCGGCGGCATGAAGCTGTTCTGCGCCGGCATTGGTGCCGAGCACCCGGACATGACCAACGCGTCGCGCCGCATCAAGAAGAGCGAGTTCGAGAACTGCTCTGAGAACGGCATCAGCGTTGTCGAGGTCCAGGTTGGCTTCGACGGCATCGTGCTCGCCAACAAGAAGGGCGCCGAGCTCTTCAATCTGACCAAGCAGCAGCTCTTCACCGCGCTGGCCGCTCAGGTTCCGGTTGACGGCCAGCTGGTCGACAACCCGCACACCATGTGGAGCGACATCGACCCGGCTCTGCCGCGCTTCAAGATCGAAGTGCTGGGCCCGCCGCCGACCTCCGGCACCCGCGACGCCTTCGTGGAGCTGGTGATGCGCAATGGCGCCAAGGCCTACCCGATGCTCGCCGAGATGCGTAAGGCCGACAAGAAGGCTTTCCGCAACGTCTCCGACGCCATGCGTGAGGACGGCGCCTTCATCGAGGCCGGTGAGAACGACAACCTGATCGTTCAGAAGCTGGTCGCCAACCCGGCCGCGCTGGGCATTTTCGGCTTCTCGTTCCTCGACCAGAACAGCGACCAGATCCAGGGCGCCCTGGTTGACGGCATCGCTCCGGAGTTCGAGGCGATCGCTGACGGCGAGTATCCCGTGTCCCGTCCGCTCTTCTTCTACGTCAAGAAAGAGCACGTCGGCGTCATTCCGGGCATGGCCGAGTTCGTCGAAGAGTACACCAGCGAAGAGGCGTTCGGTCCCGAGGGTTACCTCGCGGACAAGGGCCTGATCGCGCTCCCCGATGACCTGCGCAACCAGACTCGCGACAACGCGCGTGGTCTGCGTGCCATCGAGAGCATGTAGTCAGTTCTTTTAGCTGGAACGCCGGTGGCGCGCAGGCGCGCCACCGGCAGACCGGTCCGTGTTTTGGGGCTTGTTACTATTCTTGGGTGTTGGCGGCTGCGGTCCAGCAGCGCGCCACAGAAGAGCGAAGCCGTCTCATGAACGTGCTGACAATCCTGCTGGTCCTGCTGATCCTCTCAGCTGCGGCCTACTTCGTCGGTCAACGCCAAGCTCTTGCGGTCGGTGGCGGGTCGGCGAAACCGCTTCATTCGCTGCCGTCCTACCACGGTTTCTATACCGCGCTTTGGGTGGCCCTGCCGGCGATCATCCTGCTGGTCCTCTGGCTCGTCGTCGAGCCACAGGTGGCTGATAGCGTTCTCCGAGCCAACCTGCCGCAAGCCTACTCGCAGCTGACCGATGCCGAGCTCAACCTGCGCATCGGCGAGATCAAGCGGCTGGCGACGGGCAACATCGTGGGCGCCACGATCAGTCAAGATCTGCAGGCCGCCGCGGACAGCTACTCGAATACCTTGTCGGTCAGCCGCATCGCCATGCTCCTCGTCATGGCGGCGCTTGTCGGCATCGGCTTCGTCTTCGCGCGCAAGCGCATCTCCATCACCCTGCGGGCGCGCAATCAGGTCGAGCGCGTCACGACCATCATCATGTTCCTGGCCTCGCTGATCGCCATCCTGACGACGGTCGGCATCATTCTCTCGCTGCTTTTCGAGACCGGCCGGTTCTTTACGATGGTTCCTTTCTGGGACTTTCTCTTCGGCATTCACTGGTCGCCGCAAACGGCGCTGCGCGCCGATCAGGTCGGCGCCTCCGGAGCCTTCGGTGCCATTCCGCTCTTCGCCGGTACTCTGCTCATCACCTTCATCGCCATGCTGGTGGCGGTGCCGGTGGGCCTGTTCTCGGCGATCTACATGTCGGAGTACGCCTCGCCGCGGGTGCGGGCCATCGCCAAGCCGCTGCTTGAGGTTCTCGCGGGCATCCCGACGGTGGTCTACGGCTTCTTCGCGGCCCTGGCCGTGGCACCTTTCTTCCGCGGCATGGGCGAGTCGATCGGGCTCGATGTCTCCTCCGAGTCGGCGCTGGCCGCCGGCATGGTCATGGGCATCATGATCATCCCCTTCGTCTCCTCGCTCTCCGACGACGTGATGAACGCGGTGCCGCAGACACTGCGCGACGGTTCCTACGCGCTGGGCGCCACCCAGTCCGAGACGGTTCGGCAAGTCATCCTGCCGGCGGCCCTGCCGGGCATCGTCGGCG
The DNA here is from genome assembly GCA_965247175.1 of Rhodospirillales bacterium. Classification (GTDB taxonomy): domain Bacteria; phylum Pseudomonadota; class Alphaproteobacteria; order Kiloniellales; family DSM-21159; genus JANQMX01. The sequence goes on along the minus strand of OZ252006.1, from coordinate 3,324,257 downwards.
CGGTGCTGCTGGCGGTCAGCCGGGCCATCGGCGAAACCATGATCGTGGTGATGGCCGCCGGCCTCGCCGCCAACCTGACGGCCAATCCGCTCGAATCGGTGACAACCGTGACGGTGCAGATCGTCACCCTCCTGACCGGCGACCAGGAGTTCGACAGCGCCAAGACCCTGGCGGCCTTCGCCCTCGGCCTGGTGCTCTTCGTGGTGACGCTCTGCCTCAACGTCTACGCCCTGCACATCGTCCGCAAGTATCGAGAGAAATATGACTGACGCAGCTCTCACCAACGGCTCACGCGGCCAGGCTGCTGGGACGAGCGCCGCACTCCGGCGCCCGGATCTCTCCGAAGCGCGGCTGAAGAAACGCTACCGGTCGGAACGGCGCTTCCAGATCTTCGGTGCAGCGGCTATCTGCATCGCCGCCCTGGTGCTGCTCATTCTGGTCGGCCGCATCGTCACCGAGGCGATGCCGGCCTTCAGCCAGAACTACATCGAGCTGCAGGTCGAGCTGCCCCGAGAGGAGATCGACCCCGAAGGCACCAACGACCCGGCCGTGCTGGCCCGGGCGAGCTACGGCACGCTGATCAACAACGCGCTCTACGAGCGATTCCCCAACGTCGAGGGACGCCGGGATCGTCGGGCGCTGCGTCAGCTGGTCAGCAGCGAAGCATCCGAGACCCTGCGCGACGCGGTGCTTGCCGACCCCTCGATCATCGGCACCACCTACAGCGTCTGGGTGAAGAGCTCGGCGGACGTGGACGTCTACCGCAAGGGCCTGATGTCCGATTTCACGACGCACGCCACCAATGGCATCGCCTCAATCATCGAGGTCGACGGAACCACCAAGGTGCTGTCCACCTCGAACGACTTCGCCGAGATCCTGGAATCCATCAAGCAGGAGCTGAGCAACCTCGCCGCCAACTTGCAGCGCACGGTGACACGCCTCGACCGGGGTGTCGCAGCGGCGCGCGATCAGCTCGCGGCCGCCAGCAAGACCTTGGCCGATGCCCAGGCCTCCGGTGCCGCCGAGGACGTGATCGAGCGCATGCAGAACTCGGTCGCCCAGGCCGAGGCGAGCCTGGCCTCGCTGCAGGAGCGCCGCAGCCGGATCAAGACAGAGATCGACGACTACGAAGCCCGCTCGGCCAGGGTTGGCGGGGCCGAGGCGCTGACCGAACAGCTGCCCAGCTATTTCGTCGAGATGAACGGCGGGCTGCTGAAGATCGTCGAGATCGGCAACACCGAAGCCACCGTGGTGCCGCTGATTCCGCCGCGCTCCGACGCCGACGCGCCGGCCGGCACGTGGGACATCTTCGAGATCGATACGCCGGAGACTCAGCGGCGCCTGCCCGACCGCGAGGCCGCCTGGGTCTGGTCGCTGGAACAGACCGATCAGGTCGAAAGCCGCTTCAACGTCTCCTTCTTCACCGACGGCAACAGCCGCGAGCCGGAGCAGGCGGGCATCTGGGGTGCCGTGGTCGGCTCCTTCCTCACCCTGGTGATCACCCTGCTGCTCTCCTTCCCCATCGGCGTGCTGGCGGCGGTCTATCTCGAGGAGTTCGCGCCCAAGAACCGCTGGACCGACCTGATCGAGGTGAACATCAACAACCTCGCCGCCGTGCCCTCGATCGTCTTCGGACTGCTCGGCCTGGCCGTGTTCCTCAACTTCTTCGAGCTGCCGCGCTCGGCCCCGATGGTCGGCGGCATGGTGCTGGCCTTGATGACGCTACCGACCATCATCATCGCCTCGCGCGCCGCCCTGAAGGCGGTGCCGCCCTCCATCCGCGAGGCGGCGCTCGGCATGGGTGCCTCCAAGCTGCAGGTCATGACCCATCACGTCCTGCCGCTGGCCATGCCCGGCATCCTGACCGGCACCATCATCGGCATGGCCCAGGCCTTGGGCGAGACCGCGCCGCTCCTGATGATCGGCATGGTCGCCTTCGTCGTCGATATTCCAGGCGGCTTCGCCGACCCGGCCTCAGTGCTCCCGGTGCAGATCTTCATGTGGGCGGACCTGCCGGAACGCGCCTTCGTCGCCAAGACGAGCGCCGCCATCCTGGTCCTGCTCGGGTTCCTGGTCTTGATGAACGCCCTGGCGGTGCTGCTGCGCAAGCGCTTCGAGCGTCGCTGGTAAAGAGAGGAAGAGAAGAGAATGTCGCTCGCTGAAACCGAAGGGGCAGCGCCCGATCAGGCCGGCCAGGCCGCGCAAGCGGCCGGCGAGGCGAAGATGACGGCGCGGGATGCCAACGTCTACTACGGCGATGCCCATGCCTTGAAGCACGTCGACCTGGACATCGGCACCAACGAGGTGACCTCGCTGATCGGCCCCTCGGGCTGCGGCAAGTCCACCTTCCTGCGCTGCCTCAACCGGATGAACGATGTCATCGACGGCTGCCGCGTCGTCGGCGACATCCGCCTCGACGAAGAGGACATCTATCACCCCTCGCTCGACGTGGTGCAGCTCCGCGCCCGCGTCGGCATGGTCTTTCAGAAGCCCAACCCTTTCCCGAAGTCGATCTACGAGAACATCGTCTATGGCCCGCGCATCCATGGGATGACCAATAGCAAGGGCGACATGGACGAGATCGTGGAGTCCAGCCTGCGCCGCGCCGGGCTGTGGGAGGAGGCCAAGGACCGCCTGGAGCAGCCGGGCACCGGCCTCTCGGGCGGTCAGCAGCAGCGCCTCTGCATCGCCCGGGCCATCGCGGTCAATCCCGAGGTGATCCTGATGGACGAGCCCTGCTCGGCCCTCGACCCGATCGCCACCTCGCGCATCGAAGAGCTGATCGACGAGCTGCGGCAGAACTTCACCATCGTCATCGTCACCCACTCGATGCAGCAGGCCGCGCGCGTCTCTCAGCGCACCGCCTTCTTCCATCTCGGTATCCTGGTCGAGGTCGGTCCGACCGAGGAGATTTTCACCAACCCCAAGGACAAGCGGACACAGGATTACATTACCGGCCGCTTCGGCTAAGATAACCCGACAGCCTATCGGGATGTTCAGCAACCAGGGTGAGATGCAAACCTCCGACCACATTGTTACGTCATTCGACCAAGAGATTACGTCGCTCGATGAGATGATCGCCCGTATGGGCGGACAGGTGGAAGCCGGTTTTGCCGGCGCAATCGAAGCGCTGACCAAGCGCAACAGCGAGCTGGCCACGCGCACGATCGCCCGCGACGTCGAGGTCGATCAGCTCGAAGAAGCGATCAACGACGCCGTCATCAACATGCTGGTGCGGCGGCAGCCGATGGCCGACGACCTGCGCTTCGTCTTCTCGGCGCTGAAGATCGCCGGCGACCTGGAGCGCATCGGCGATCATGCCAAGAACATCGCCAAGCGGTCGATTACCTTGAACAGCCTGCCGCGCATCGAGCCAGTCGGCTCCGTGCCGCGCATGGGCCGGGCCGTGCAGCGCCGCATCAAGGACGTGCTCGACGCCTTCAACGAGCGCAACGCCACCAAGGCCATGGCGGTCTGGGAGAGCGACCCCGAGATCGACAACATGTACAACTCGCTGTTCCGCGAGACCCTGACCTACATGGCGGAGGACCCGCGGAGCATCACCGGCTGCACCCACCTTCTCTTCATCGCCAAGAACATCGAGCGTATCGGCGATCACGCCACGAACATCGCCGAGGTCGCCTATTTCCTGATCACCGGCGAGAAGATCGAAGGCGGTCGCCCGCGCGGCGATCTCGACGAGACCAGCAGCTACACAACGCCGACGGAAAGGACCGACGCGCAAGCATGAAGCCCTTGATCTTGATCGTCGAGGACGAGTCGGCGCTCGTTACGATGCTTCGGTACAACCTGGAACGCGATGGCTATCGCATCGTCGAGGCCCGCGACGGGGAAGAAGCGCTGATGGTCGTGCGCGAGGAGCGGCCCGACCTGGTGCTGCTCGACTGGATGCTGCCGCTGATGTCCGGCCTGGAGGTCTGCCGCCAGCTACGCCGCCGCACCGAGACCCGCGACGTGCCGATCATCATCCTGACGGCGCGCGGCGAGGAGCTCGACAAGGTGCGCGGCCTCGACGCCGGCGCCGACGACTACATCACCAAACCCTTCTCGCCGACCGAGCTGATGGCACGCATCCGTGCTGTCATGCGGCGCAGCGCGCCCAGCCTGACCAACGAGGCACTAACCTTCGAGGACCTCTTCATGGACCTGGTGGCCCACCGGGTGCGGCGGGGCGAGCGTGACGTCCATCTCGGGCCGACCGAATTCCGCCTGCTGCGCCACCTGATGCAGTACCCGGGGCGGGTCTTCAGCCGCGAGCAGCTCTTGGATGCCGTGTGGGGTCGCGACGTCTATGTCGAGCCGCGCACCGTGGACGTGCACATCCGCCGCCTGCGCAAGGCGCTCAACGGCCACAGCGAGCCGGACCTCATCCGCACCGTCCGCTCGGCCGGCTACGCCATCGACCGCCCGGCGTTTTAGGCGGGAAGCGCAATTTGTCATCCCGGCCAGGGGCGAAGCCCGCGAGCCGGGATCCATTCATCGGCCGGCGCAGGCTTCGACATGGACCCCGGCTCAAGGCCGGGGTGACAGTCTGTGGTGTTGCGGGGTCAGCGCGCAGAAGGGCTCACTCAGCCCTGCCGCCCCAACGCGGCCTCATAGGCCGCCTTGGCCTCGTCCCCGAAAACGCAAAACAGCACCCGCTGGAGATCGCCGGGGTTCGTCGCCAGTTCCTCCCGCACTGTCATCACGGCCACCTCGGTGGCCGCAGCCAGCGGATAGCCGTAGACGCCGGTGGAGATGGCGGGGAAGGCGATGGAGCCCACCGCAAGATCGCGCGCCAGTGCCAGCGAGTTGCGGTAGCAGCCGGCGAGAAGCGCGGCCTCACCCTCGCCGCCGCCGCGCCACACCGGCCCCACCGTGTGGATCACGTGCTTGGCCGGAAGGCGGTAGCCCTTGGTCGCCTTGGCTTGGCCGGTGGGGCAGCCGTTCAAGGCGCGGCATTCCTCAAGAAGCTCGGGCCCGGCGGCGCGGTGGATGGCGCCATCGACTCCGCCGCCGCCCAAGAGGCGCTCGTTGGCGGCATTGACGATGGCGCCGACCGCGAGCGCCGTGATGTCACCGGGATGGATCTCCAACACCACGCTGGGATGAGTGCTGCTCATCGCAGCGTGGCAAGCGCGACGGCGCGCCCGCAGCGAAGCGAGGAAAGCCTGCGTGGCGTTTGAACGCCATACAGGCCGTGATGAGTTCCGCTCATCGCGGCTTGGTTCAAGGCAGGATCTGCGCCGCGCTGCATGGGGCGTCCCTCTCCTCGGTCCGTCTCAGGCGGCGAGCATGCCTGAGCAGCCAGAGGGCGCCAAGGATGGCGGGGACGCCGGCCAGGGCGGCGAGCAGGAAGAACTGGGTGAAGCCGAAGTCGTCGACCAGCTTGCCCGAGAAGCCGCCGAGAAAGCGCCCGGGCAGCTGCATGATGGCGGTGAAGGCGGCGTACTGCGTCGCCGTGAACTCGCGGCTGGTCAGCTTGGAGAGGAAGGCGATGAAGCAGGTGCCGGCCATGCCGCCGCTGAGATTGTCGAGCCCGATGATGACGTAGAGCTGGGGCAGCAGCGTGCTCGTCCCTTCGGCCTGGGGCGGGAAGCTGCCGAGCCAGGCGAAGCCGAGGTTGGTGACGGGCACCAGCACGGCGGCCATCACCAGCGGCGGCAGCACGCCGAAGCGGCCGACCAGGATGCCGCCGACGAAGGCGCCGAAGATGGTGACGAAGAAGCCGAAGAGCTTGCTGGCATCGGCCACCTGCGCCTTGGTGAAGCCCATCTCGAAATAGAAGGGATAGGCCATCTGGGCGAGCAGCAGGTCGCTGAGCCGGAAGACGCAGATGAAGAGGATGAGGCCGATGCCGAGCGTCGTGCCGTTGCGGGTGACGAACTCGCCGATCGGCGCCAGCACGTGGGCACGGACCCAGTGCAGCAGCCGCGCAGGCGCCGGCTGGTCGCGCAAGCTCGGGTCCGGCGCGGGGCGCGGCTTGTGGTCGGGCTCGGCGATCGCCAGGGTGGTGATGATGCCGACGCTCATCAGCGCCGCCATGAAGATATAGGTAAAGCCCCAGTCGCCGACCTCCGGCGTCGCCGACGGCCCGTAGGTGGCGAGATAAAGCGCGCCGGCGCCGGCCGCCAAGAGGGCGATGCGGTAGCCGAGCTGATAGGCGGCGGCCATGGCACCCTGACGCTCCTCCTCCACCGCCTCGATGCGGTAGGCGTCGATGGCGATGTCCTGGGTGGCGGAGCCGAAGGCGGCCAGCAGGGCGGCGGCGATAAAGAGCGGCAGGCTGGTCAGCGGGTCGGTGGCAGCGACCCCGAGCAGACCGCAGGCGATGGCAATCTGCGCCGTCAGCATCCAGGAGCGGCGCTTGCCCAGCCGGCGGGTCAGCCAGGGAATCGAGAGGCTGTCGACCAGCGGCGCCCAGGCGAAGTTGAGCGCATAGGACAGGCTAACCCAGGAGAAGAAGCCGATGGCGACGATGTCGACGCCGCGCTCAACGAGCAGCGCGCTGAGCGTGCCGCCGACCAGCAGGAAGGGCAGCCCGGCGGAAAAGCCGAGGAAGAGCATGGCCAGCACGCGCGGATGGCGATAAATCGCCGCCGCGGAGAGCCAGGAGCTATGGGTGCCGCCGTCCCTCATAGCGGCCATACCAGCAGAATCATCGGGATCGACACCAGCAGTACGATCAGTTCGACAGGGAGGCCCATGCGCCAATAGTCGCCGAAACGGTAGCCGCCAGGACCCATGATCAGTGTGTTGTTCTTGTGGCCGATGGGGGTCAGGAAGGCGCAGGAGGCCGAGACGGCGACCCCCATCAGGAAAGCGTCGGGGTTGGCGTCCAGCTGCTCGGCGAGCTGCAGGGCGATGGGGGCGGCGATCACCGCCGTCGCCGTGTTGTTGAGCACGTCCGACAGGGTCATGGTCAGCACCATGAGCAGGCTGAGCAGAATGACCGGCCCGGCGCCGGCGGCGAGCTCCAGCAGGAGATTGACGATGGTCTGCGTGCCGCCGGTCGCTTCGAGCGCCTGGCCGAGCGGGATCAGGGCACCGAGCAGCACGATGATCGGCCACTCCACCTGATCGTAGATCTCGCGCAGGGAGATGATGTTGGTCAGCACCATGCCGACCACCACGGCGGCCAGCGCGATCGGCAGGTAGAGCAGGCCGAAGCTGGCCAACAGAATGGCGGCACCGAACATCACGCTGGCGAGCAGCGCCTTGCCGTCGCGGGTGACCTGCAGGCCGCGCTCGGCCAGCGGCAGGCAGCCGAGCCAGTTGGTCGCCGGCGTCAGGCGCTCGGTCGGGCCCAGCAGCAGCAGAATGTCGCCGGCCCGCACCGTCAGGCGCCGCACTCTGTCGCGGAAGCGCTGCCCCTGGCGGGACACGCCAAGCAGCAGCACGCTCTGCCGCTGCAGCAGGTTGAGCTCGCGGGCCGAGCGGCCGTCGATGCGGGCGCCGGCGGGGACCACCACCTCCATCAGGCCGAGATCGCCGGAGCCCTGCTTGTCGGAGAAGATCTGCCCGGCGCCGATATGCTCCAGCCCGATGCTGGCGATGAACTTGTCGATGGCATCCGGCCTGGCCTCGAAGACCAGGATGTCGCCTTCGCGCAGCACCTCGCGGCGCGCGAAGCCGGGCAGGCGCCGCCCGGCACGGATGAGGCCGAGGATGGCGACCTCCTTCTCGTCGGCCTCGGGATGCAGGCTGCGCACCTTCTGGCCGATGATCTTGGCACCCTCCGGCACCCGCGCCTCGGCGATGTAGCCTTCCAGCTCGAAGAGCTCTTGGGGCGTGTCCTTCTTCGATCGGTCCTGGGGAATCAGGCGCCAGCCGACGGTGGCGATGAAGAGCACGCCGGCGATGGCGCAGGCCAGGCCGACCGGCGCGAAATCGAACATGGCGAAGGGTGCGCCGAGCGCGTCCTCGCGATATGCGGCGATGATGATGTTGGGCGGCGTGCCGATCAGGGTGACCAGGCCGCCCAGGATGGTGGCGAAGGACAGCGGCATCAGGGTCAGGGCCGGGCTGCGCTTGGCCTTGGCCGCCGCCTGCAGATCGACGGGCATAAGCAGCGCCAGCGCGCCGACGTTGTTCATCACCGCCGACAGGCCCGCGGCTACGCCGGCCATGATCGAGATGTGCGCGGTGATGCTGCGCCCGGCGTCGACAAAGTGGCGCACCACCAGCTCGACGACGCCGGCGTTCGACAGGCCGCGGCTGATGATCAGCACCAGGGCGATGATCACCACCGCCGGATGGCCGAAGCCGGCGAAGGCCTGGTCGCCCGGCACCACGCCGACCACCACGGCGACGATCAGGGCCGTGAAGGCGACCAGGTCGTAGCGCCAGCGGCCCCAGACCAGCAGCACGAAGAGTGCGGCCATGATGGCGAAGACGATGTAGGAGTCGTCGAGGTGGGGCAGAGCCATGCCAACCTTATAGCGATGACCCGGTCGTGACCGGAAGGGCGCAGAGGTGCGTTCCGCTCCGGTCTAGCGCGGTCGCCTTAATGATCGTGCAACAGCATGCCGAAGCCCGCAATGCCGTCCGAGAGGCCGGCTTGCCGCAGCGCATACCAATAGGTCGCCGCGTTGACGGCGACCAGAGGGCGCTCAAGCTCTTGTTCCAATTGATCAATCAGGCCGATCACCGGCAAGGCGGTGCCGACCTGCACGATCGCGTCGGCGGCCTTGGCATCGGCCTGCCGGAACAGGGCTTCGATGTCGGGCAGGGGCGTTTGGGCGATATCCTGCAGGGTCGGGCAGCTCAGCCCGTGGATGCTCACCACCTCGAAGCCTTGTTCTTCGTAGCCCTGGCGGACGTTGGCATCGAGCTCCGGCGCGAAGGGCGTGACGATGGCGATCTTCTCGGCCTCGAGAACCCTGAGGGCGGCGAAGTTGGCGAAGGAGCCCGTGGTGACCGGCAAGCCGGTGGCCTCTTCCAGGTCCGCGGCCCTCTGGGCCAGGGCCTGCAGGCCGTTAGGCGCGGCGTCCGTGGTCACGCCGACGATCAGGCTCTTGGCATTGCAGGCGAGGAGTTCTTGCGCGCGCTCGACGATGTTGTTCGAGACCACATCGGGGGCGGGCGCATAGCGGTTGGTCTGGTTGGTCACGCCTTCCGGCCGCAGCGCGTCGAACTCCGGCTGCACGACCGTGTTCATGTCGGGAACCAGGACGCCGAAAATGTGCCGGTTGCCAAGAGTATCTGTCATCGCGGGGTCCTTCCGGCGGCGATCTTCGCTTCGAGTGCTTGAAAGCCGGAGAGGAAGATGCCCTCGCCGACAGCGGTTTCCATCTCCTCCGCCCGCTCAGGCGGCGTGTCGAAGGTGACCTGCCACTTGGCGAAACAGCGTTCGCCACCGCTGAGCGGCCAAAGCCGAAGCGTGGCGACATAGTTCTCGACCGGAAGCGGACTTTCTAGGATGTCGTACGTGAAATAGCGCTCGCGGTCGGACATGGCCAAGAGCGTCTCGCGGATGATGCCGCCGTCCTGCAGGGTCAGGTGGCGTATCGCCCCGATGTGGCGGCCGGAGAGGCCGTCCTCGATCTTCGATTCGGCAACGAAGGGATGCCAGTCGGCGACCCGGCCGAAATCGGCGAGCAGCGACCAGGCCTGATCTGCGCTCCCCTCTAGAACCGCGCTTCGCTCTACCTCCACGGACCTAAGCTCCCGCCACGACGCGAGGGCCGAAGAGCTCGGCATTGCGGCCTTCGGGCACGCGGCGCCCCGGCCGGGAATCGTAGCTGAACACGGCAACGATCCGGCTGACGTCGCCCCGCACGGCGGCGACCTGGTGCAGGGAATAGAGCCCGCGGAAGATCATCATGGTGCCAGGCTCGAAGGGAATGACCTGCACATCCTCCCGTGCGCCTTCCAGCACGCGCAAGACGCCGTCGTAGTTCTCGTCCTCTTCGGAGCGCAGGTTGGGAACGCACTCGAAGGCGCCCCCCTCTTCGGCGGCCTGGACCATCAGCGTAGTGACCGCGTCCGTGTCGTCGAAGTGCCAGTTCTGTCCCGCGCCTTCCGGCGTGATCGAGACCGTGATCGGCTGATAGTCGTCCTCATAGCAATAGAGTTGCGGCTGCCCGAGAACGGCGGCCAGGAAGGCTTGGAAGGCCGGCGCGTGGTAGATCGTGCGCAGCGGGCTGTCCGGCGCCAGCTGATCGTAGGCTAATTCCAGCATCTCGCGTGGGACGGGCAGGCGCCTGGCATGGCCCTCCGGAAAGTGCTCCGCGTCCTTGCCATAGTAGGCGGTGGTTTCCGTCGGTCCGCGGAAGGCCTCGGGCGTCAGTGCATCGAGCGCGGCCGCCAGCGCGCTGCGCGGCGCCTCGCGCAGGAAGCCTGGCAGACAGCAGTAGCCGCGCTCGGAGAGCATGGCTCGCAGCTCGGGCAGAAGCGTCTGCGCCGGCGCGGCTGTGAGATCCTCGATGGGATAGCGATCACAATCGATGACGTCTGCCAGGCTGGGATAAGACGCAGCCATGCCTTCCTCCCGTTTCCGCGGAGCGCCTGTGACGGCGCTCCCAACGGGGTCAGCTTGCGGCCGCGGCAAAGGGGCGGCAATCGGCCTTGCGACGAAGCGATGTCGTCAACGCGACCCGTCGCCTGGGACGGACAAGGAACGAAAGGCTCTGTTAAGTGGCCAATCAGGCCTTGGCGATCTTCGACCAAATGTCCTTGAGGACATAGCAGGAGTCCTCGAAGGTCTCGCAGGTCGCCACCTTGCGGCCCTCCCGCGCACCGTCGAGGTGCTGGAGATAGGCGGTCAGAGACCAGGTGCCGCATTGGTTTCGTTCAGGCACGATCGTCAGCCGTTGAACGCTGTTCGCCGGGAGTTCGAGCCTGTCGGTGAGTTGTTCCATGGTTGCCGTGCACTCCAGTGGAATTTGCTCTGCGAAATTCTGGTGGCGGAGATGCTACCTTTTGCGCACGACCGCAAGCGCTTGACCTATGCACCTGCGACGTGCCCGCCCCCGGCCTATGCATGGCCTGGACAAGTGCCTGGGAAACATGAGAGATCGCGGATTCCGCAAACTTTCTGCGGGAATCTGAAATTTTCGCGATCAGGTCGCAGTCTCCGCGATCAAACGGCCTCTTGGCGTTTCGATGCCCGCTTGCGGGCGTGCGGGTCCAAGAGACGCTTGCGCAAGCGGATGGCTTTGGGCGTCACCTCGACCAGCTCGTCATCGTCGATATAGGCCAGGGCCTGCTCAAGCGACATGCGGCGCGGCGGGCTGAGGCGCACCGCCTCGTCCTTGCCGGCGGCGCGGATGTTGGTCAGCTGCTTCGCCTTCAGCGGATTGACCTCCAGGTCGTTGCCGCGTGAGTGCTCGCCGATGATCATGCCGTCGTAGATCGAGGTGCCCGGCTCGATGAACATCTGGCCCCGGTCTTCCAGGTTCCACAGGGCATAGGCGACGGCGTTGCCCTGACCATTGGAGATCAGGACGCCGTTGCGGCGGCCGGCGATCGGGCCTTTGTAGGGCGTATAGCCGCTGAAGATGCGGTGCATCACGCCGGTGCCCCGCGTGTCGGTGAGGAACTCGCCGTGATAGCCGATCAGACCGCGGGAGGGGGCATGAAAGCTCAGGCGCTGCTTGCCGCCGCCCGAGGGGCGCATTTCCATCAGCTCGGCCTTGCGCAGGGCCATCTTCTCGACCACGGCGCCGGAGAACTCCTCGTCGACGTCGATCTGCACCTCTTCCAGCGGCTCCTGGCGTTGGCCGTCCACTTGCCGGAACAGCACGCGCGGCCGGCTGATCGAGAGCTCGAAGCCCTCGCGCCGCATGGTCTCGATCAAGACGCCGAGCTGCAGCTCGCCGCGGCCGGCGACGTCGAAGGAGTCCTTGTCTTCGGCCTCGGTCACCTGGATGGCGACATTGCCTTCGGATTCGCGCAGCAGGCGGTCGCGGATGACCCGGCTGGTCACCTTGTCGCCCTCGCGCCCGGCCAGGGGCGAGTCGTTGACCGAGAAGGTCATGGCCAGGGTCGGCGGGTCGATGGGCTGGGCCGGCAGCGGCTCGCTGACCCCCGGGGCGCAGATGGTGTCGGCCACCGTCGCCTCCTGCAGGCCGGCGATGGCGACGATATCCCCGGCGCCCACCTCCTCGACCGGCTCCCGCTTCAGGCCGCGGTAGGCCAGGAGCTTGGTCAGGCGGCCGTCCTCGATGCGTTGGCCGTCGCGCGACAGCACGCGGACGCCGGCATTGACCTTCACCCGGCCGGAGGCGACCCGCCCTGTCAGCACGCGGCCCAGGAAAGGATCGGCCTCCAGGATGGTGGCCAGCATGCGGAAGTCGCCCTCTTCGCTCACATCCGGTGGCGACACGTGCGCAATGATGCGGTCGAACAGCGGCTGCAGCGAGCTGCGCTCGTCCTCCAGCCCCTCGATGGCCCAGCCCTGCTTGGCCGAGGCGAAGAGCGTGGGGAAATCGAGCTGCTGCTCGTCGGCGTCCAGCGCGGCGAAGAGGTCGAAGACCTCGTTCTGCACCTCGTAGGGCCGGGCGTCCGGCTTGTCGGTCTTGTTGATCACCACGATGGGCTTCAAGCCGCGGGCCAGCGCCTTCATCAGCACGAACTTGGTCTGCGGCATGGGCCCTTCGGCGGCGTCGACCAGCAAGAGGGCGCCGTCGACCATGGAGAGGATGCGCTCCACCTCGCCGCCGAAGTCGGCGTGACCCGGCGTGTCGACAATGTTGATGCGCGTCTCCCCGGCCAGCACCGAGGTGCACTTGGCCAGGATGGTGATGCCGCGCTCCCGCTCCAGGTCGTTGGAGTCGAGTGCGCGCTCGGCCACCTGCTGGTTGCTCCGCAGGGTGCCGGACTGGCGCAAGAGCTCGTCGACCAGGGTGGTCTTGCCGTGGTCGACGTGGGCAATGATGGCAATGTTGCGAAGATCGCGGCTGGCGGTCATGCGCTCCTCAAATGTTCGGTCACAAGGGCCGGCAGGTCCCGTTCCGGCCGCGGCCCCATGTGGGTGATGACCTCGCCCGCGGCGATGGCGCCGATGCGGCCGCAGGTCGGCAGGTCCTTGCCTTGTGTGTAGCCATAGAGAAAGCCGGCGGCGTAGAGATCGCCCGCGCCGGTGGTGTCCACCAGGGGGCCGAAGCTGACGGCCGGCAAGTCATAGCGCTCATCGCCGTAGACCACCACCGAGCCCTTCTCGCTGCGGGTCAGGAGTGCGATCTCCACCTTGCCGTTCAGCCGCGCGGCGGCCTCGTCGAAGTCCTCGGTCTGATAGAGCGAGGTGATCTCCGCCTCGTTGGCGAAGAGAATGTCGATATGGTTTTCCACGAGATCGATGAAGTCGCTGCGGTGGCGCTCGACGCAAAAGGGATCGGAAAGGCTGAGGGCGATGGTTCGGCCGGCCCCGTGCGCCGTCTCTGCGGCTTCGACGAAGGCGCGCTTCGCCGGCTCGGCGTCCCACAAGTACCCCTCCAAGTAGGTGACCTTGGCGCTCTTGACCAGCTCGAAATCCACGTCCTCGGGGCCGAACTCGACCGAGGCGCCGAGATAGGTGCACATGGTGCGCTGCGCATCGGGGGTGACGAAGATCAGGCAGCGGGCGGTGGGCGGTCCTTCGTCGGCCGCCGGGGTGGTGAAGACGGTCCCGCCGGCACGGATATCGTGGCGGAAGATGCCGCCGAGCTGGTCGTTGCGCACCTTGCCGATGAAGCCGGTGCGGCCGCCCAGCGCCGCAATCCCGGCGATGGTGTTGGCGGCCGAGCCGCCGGAGACCTCGACCGCGGGGCCCATCTCGGCATAGAGCCTCTCTGCCTGCTCCATGTCGATCAAGGTCATGGTGCCCTTGGCCAAGCCCTGATCGGCCACGAAGCGGTCTTCCGCGTGGCTCAAGACATCGACGATGGCGTTGCCGATGCCCACGACGTCCAGCTCAAGCTCTGCCATGCTGTTTCCCAACCCTTTTTCGGTCCGCGGTGACGGCGCGCAAGCTATCGACCGCAAGGCTTGGCGTCCAGCGGCCATGCGATGCCGTAGTGCGGCGAAGTCCACGGCCCCACCCTGACTGTCATCCCGGCCAAGGGCGAAGCCCGAGAGCCGGGATCCATGGGCCGATCGGGCGCAGGCTGTGGGACGAAGAGCCGGGTAGCCGCCGCGGCCCTGCCCGATGACGACAGTCCTTGCAGGCCGATGAATGGACCCCGGCTCAAGGCCGGGGTGACAGTCTGTGGGGCTGCGTCGTCCGCGGCCTTTCTCAGGATGTCATACTTGGGCAAGCCGCAATGCGGCGAAGACCCTCCTGCGGGGCCGAAGCCCTTCGGCGCGGCGAAGGCCCGAGGGTCCAGACTTAGCCACAGACCTGCACTATCGCCGAACCATGGCTGCCATTAACGCTCTTGCGTAGCCCGCCGCACCCCTCTAAATCGCGGCACATGCTGGCTAACCTGTCGAAGGCCTTCGGGCAGCTCTCCGACCCCGGCTCGCGCCGCATTTTCTGGCGCGCCCTGGCGCTCACCCTGGCCTGCTACATCCTGCTTTGGATCGTGGCCTACTACCTGCTCTCTTGGGGCGGCGACAGCCTCCTGGCCTGGGCCGAGAGCGAGAACTTTTCCGACTTCTGGCTCGGCGTCATCCGGGTCTTCTTCGCCGGCGGCGCGCTCAGCGCCATTCTGCTGGTCAGCTTCCTCTTGTTTCCGGCCTCCGTCGCCGTCGCGCTCTCGTTCATGCTGGAGGAGATCTGCGAGCGGGTGGAGGCGCGCTACTATCCCAATTTGCCACCGGCGCGCGCCCAGCCCGTCGTCGAAACACTGACCGATGCGCTGCGTCTTGCCGGCATCACAATTGGTCTGAATCTGCTGCTGCTACCCGTATATCTGCTCTTACTTTTCCTCCCACCCCTAAATGTTGTGGTGTTCTACCTTTTGAATGGCTATCTTCTGGGGCGTGAGTATTTCGAGACGGCGGCCGTGCGACGCATGACGGCAGCCGACGGCCGGCGGTTACGGAAAGCTCATCGGAGCAGGGTTGTCCTTGCCGGAGTTGTGATCGCCATCTTGCTGACAATTCCGCTGCTCAACCTGTTCATGCCGATCGTTGCCATGGCCTTTATCCTTCACGTGTTCGAAGGGGTCCGCGAAAGGCAGGGTGCGACGGCATAGGGTCACGTGGGCAGCAGGCCACAGAGGAAAGGGACCGAATAGATCATGTTTGCAAAGAAGAAGGGCGGCGGCGCCGACGCCAATCAGCAGCTCGAGCCACGCATGGCCGCGGGGCGTTCCGACTCGGCTTCCGGCATGGAGCGGCAGCCCTCGCCGCCGGTGCGCGACCCCATTCGCCGCACCGCCGACTATGCCTCCCAGCCGGTCCGGCGTCAGGCGGAGCAGCGGCCGAGCGAGCCCGCCTCCAGCGCCAACACCAGCGAAGGCAAGAAGCTGATCGTCGGCAGCGGCATCAAGCTGTCCGGCGAGATCATGGCTTGCGAGAAGCTGGTGGTCGAAGGCGAGGTGGAAGCGGACCTCAGCGACAGCCAGATCCTCGAGATTGCCGAGACCGGCCTGTTCCGTGGCCGCGCCGTGGTCGACGAGGCTTTCATCAGCGGCACCTTCGAGGGCGAGCTGACCTGCCGGACTCGCCTGACTCTGCGCGCCAGCGGCCGGGTGATCGGCACGCTGCGCTACATGGAGATGGAGATCGAGCGCGGCGGCAAGGTCTCCGGCCAGATCGAGGAGATCGACGGCCGCAACTTGGCAGCGGCCATGCCGGCTGCAGCGGCTGAGGCACCTGCGCCAGCCGAGCGCGAAGAGCCTGAGGCCGCCAGTCCGCCTCGGGCCGTCGCCGCCGAGAGCTGAGCGGAGCGCGCGGGCCGGGCCGACGGCTGATGGGCACGCGAAAGACCTTCCCGGTGGGTACGGTGGCGTTGATGGGCTGCGTTTGCGCGCTGGCGGCGGTTGTCGCCGCGACTGGCGTCACGCGCAGCCCCCAACCCACGATGACGTCTTCCGCGGAGGCCCTCTTGGAGACGGCCTCCGCGCTCTCGGCCATCGAACCCTCGGCAGCCCCGCCTACGGCAACTCTTAAAAAGCCGCCGGGCATCGCCATCGAGCTGGAACAGGGCGAGACGGCATCCCCGCCGAGTAAACCCGTCGTCGAAAACGACCCGCGCCGCTTTATCGGTGCCAAGCCGGACTTCCTGCTGGAAGAGCTGGGCCAGCCGAGTTCTCTGCGCAAGGAAGCCCCGGCCGAGGTCTGGCAGTACCGCTCCGAGCAGTGCGTGCTCGACATCGTTCTCTACGACGAGGCGGACGGGCCCTCGGTGGTCTACCTCGAGGCCCGCGACCTCTACGCCGAGCCGGCCGAAGCCGGCCCCTGTCTCAGCCGACTCCTCGACCTCGCGTCGGTCTCGGATAGCTGATTAGGTTTTGTTTGGCGCCTAGCGGCGCTGCACTGTTCCGTCCCACTCCCCCACCCGGCCACCCCACTGTCCACAATTCCGTGGGTGGCCGGGTGGGGGAGTGGGACGGAACAGAACGGCGCGCCTCCACAAGCAGACAACGAGCTAACTTGGCGCCGGCGCGCCCAAGAAGAAGGCGCGCAAACCTAACCCGCCACCGCCTGAGTCTTGGCCTTGTAGTTGCAGAACTCGACCACCGGACAGCGCGGGCAGTCGGGCTTGCGCGCCTTGCAGATGTAGCGGCCGTGCAGGATGAGCCAGTGGTGGGCGTGCAGCAGCCGCGCCTTGGGCACCCGCTTGAGCAGCGACTTTTCTACCTCGAGCACGGTCTTGCCCGGTGCCAGGCCCGTGCGGTTGGCCAAGCGGAAAAGGTGGGTGTCGACGGCGATGGTCGGCTCGCCGAAGGCGATGTTGAGCACCACGTTGGCGGTCTTGCGCCCGACCCCCGGCAGAGCTTCCAGGGCCGCCCGGTCCTGCGGCACCTCCCCGCCGTACTGGCTGACCAGGATGCGGCAAAGCTCGATGACGTTCTTGGCCTTGCTGTTGTAGAGGCCGATGGTCTTGATGTAGTCGCGCAGCTTGGCCTCGCCGAGCGCCAGGATGGCTTCCGGCGTGTCGGCCACCGCAAAGAGCGGCCCCGTCGCCTTGTTGACCCCAACGTCGGTCGCCTGGGCGGACAGGACCACGGCGACCAGGAGGGTGAAGGGGCTGGTATGGTCCAGCTCGCCCTTCGGCTCCGGGTCAAGCCCGGCGAGCCGGTCGAAGAAGCCCTCGATCTGGGCCTTGGTCATCTTCCTGCTCGCCGCCGTCATCGCGCTGCGTCCCTCGGTCGCTGGTCTCGGATCGGGATCCGCACTATCCTTTCCGGATGATTGAGGCAAGCGCCGCGCCCAAACCGTTGTTCGACGCCGTGCTGACGCCGCATCGCAGCCTCGGGCCGCGCGGCTTCGTCATCCTCATGGCGATCGTCTGCTCCGTGTCCTTCGGCGCGGGTCTGGTCTTTTTCCTGATCGGCGCCTGGCCGGTGGTCGGCTTCCTCGGCCTTGACGTGCTGCTGATCTACCTGGCCTTTCGCATCAACTACCGGCACGCCCGCATGTATGAGCGGCTCTGCCTGACCGAAGGCGGGCTGACCGTGGAGCGGGTGAGCTACCACGGCGAGCGTAAGACCTGGCAGTTCGAGCCCTATTGGCTACGTGTGGAGTACGACCGGCCCGGCGAGCATGACGGTCGCCTGCGTCTGAGCTCCCACGGCCGCAGCGTCACGGTCGGCAGCTTCCTCTCCCCGGAGGAGCGGGAGGCCTTCGCCGCGGCATTGGGCGACGCCTTGCGCAAGCTGAAGCAGGGCCCCGCCGCGCCAGCTGTCTGCTAGCCGTTAGAGTGTCGGTCGTTCCCTGAAGCTTGCCACGTTGGCCAGGAAGAGGGCGCCGAGCACGATCGCGCCGCCGATCAGGCTGGCGTTGCCCGGATACTCCCGCAGCACCAGCCAGATCAGCAGGGGCGCCAGCACCGCCTCGAGCAGCAGGATGAGGCTTACCTCCGGTGCCGGCAGGTAGCGCGGACCGATCGTCATCAGGCTGAAGGAGAGCGGGATGACCAGCAGGCCCATGAGGCCGAGATAGGCTGTATCCGCTTGCGAGAGCGCCATGGGCGTTGAGACCGTGGCCGCAATCAGCGCCGTGACCAGCCCGGAGAGGCCCATGGCCGGCACCATGCTGACATGCCGGGAATGGCGCGCGACCGTGAAGGTCGCGGCCACCGACACGGCCGTCACCAGGGCGGCGAGGTCGCCGAAGAGGGAGCCCGGCCCGCCGCCGACGCTGCCGCTGGCGATGATAAAGATCCCGACCATGGTGCTGGCAATGGTCAGCCAGGTGCGGCGGGACACGGCTTCATGCAGGAAGAGCCTGGCCATGATGGCCGCGAAGACCGGGGCCGTGCTGACGATGAAGAGCGTGTTGGCCACCGTCGTCGTCTCCAAGGAGATGATGAAGAAGACGGTGCCGATGCTGAACATGACGGCGAGACCCACGCCCATGCGGCCGATGGCCAGTAGCCCGGGGAGGAAGCGTCGTCGCTGTATGAGGGCAAGCACCACCAGGATTGCGATGGCGGACAGCAGGCCGCGCCAGAACAGGATGGTCCATTCGTTGGTGGAGATCAGCCGCACCAGGAGGCTGTCTGGCGTAATGATCAGCACGCCCGAGACGGTGATCAACAGGCCTTTGCGGCGGTCGTCCTGCACCTGTTAGTCCCTAACGTTCGCTACGGTGGAGTTACCCTTTCCCCCGCGCCGGCTCAACGTGAACTATCGTGGGACGCTGTGGAGAGTTGCGCCGTCAGGTGGTCGAGGAACAGCCGCACCTTGGCCGGCAGATGCGCGCGATGCGGATAGACAGCATACACGCTTCGGTCGTAGGCTTGGTAGGGCATCAGCAGCGGAATGAGGCTGCCGCGCTCCAGGTCCTCCGCCACTGTCGACTTGAGACAAAGACCGACGCCGATGCCGGCCCGCACCAGGGTTGCCACCGCCCGCGCCGTGGTGGCCCGCGCCCGGGTCGGCACCGAGATCTGTGTCAGGCGTCCGTCAATCAGGAACTCCCACTGTCCTGTCGGACTGATGGCGCTGTTGACGATACAGTCGTGCTGCGCCAGCTCGGCGGGCTCTTGCGGCGTGCCGCGGCGGTCCAGGTAGTCCTGCGCGGCGCAGATCAGATAGGGGAAGTCGACCAGGCGCCGGGCAACCAGGGAGGAGTCGGTTAGCCGGCCGATGCGGATGGCGAGGTCGTAGCCTTCGCCGATCAAGTCCACCGTGCGCTCTTCCAGGCCCAGGTCCACCTGGATCCGCGGATGAGCGCGCATGAAGTCGGCGACCACGCCGGTCAACACATCCTCGCCGAAGACTTTCGGCCCGGTGATGCGTAGAAGGCCGCGGGCGCTCCGCTGGCTTTCCGTCGTCTCCTCGACCAGAGCTTCGTAGTCCTCCAGCAGGCGGCGGCTGGCGAGCAGGCAAGCCGTGCCGGCTTCGGTGAGGCTGACTCGTCTCGTCGTGCGGTTGAGCAGCCGGGCGCCGAGCCGCTCCTCCAGCCAGCCGACGTACTTGGATGCCAGCGCCTTGGAGACGCCGCCGCGCCGCGCGGCCTCCGAGAAGGACTGGGCCTCGGCCACCTGGATGAAGGTCCGTAGGGCGTCCAGCGTGTCCATAGTTTTGTCCACGATTCATTGACAATAAGTTCCAATAAAACCCCATTATCATTCTTCGGAAAAGCAATATCTTCGTCCTTGTAAGACAACAGCCGGAGCGGCGATGCCGCACCCGGCCCAGCCACAAGGGACCCAGACAATGCCCAAACTCCACCGCCACGCGCTCTCCGGCCACTGCCACCGCGCCGAGCTCTTTCTCTCCCTGCTCGGGGAGAAGACCGAGTTGATCGACGTCGATCTGATGAACGGTGCGCACAAGTCCGAGGACTTCCTTGCTCTCAATCCCCTCGGGCAGGTGCCGGTCCTCGACGACGACGGCACCATCGTCGGCGACTCCAATGCCATCCTGGTCTATCTCGCCGAGAGCCGTGGGGCCGAGAGCTGGTATCCCCGCGACCCCAAGACCCGCGCCGAGATCCAGCGTTGGCTTTCCGTGGCAGCGAACGAGATCGCCAATGGCCCGGCCGCCGCGCGTCTGGTGACGGTGTTCGGCGCCAAGCTCGACCATGAGCGCGCCCTTAAGTCAGCCGCCGCGCTGCTCGGCACCCTGGACGGCCAGCTTGCCAAGCGGCCCTTCCTGGTGGGCGACAGCCCGACCATTGCCGACATTGCCGGCTATTCCTACATCGCACACGCGCCGGAAGGCGGTGTCGACCTCGAGCCCTTCCCGGCGGTGCGCGCCTGGCTCGCACGCATCGAAGCCCTGCCCGGCTTCATTGCGATGCAGAAGACTGAGGTCTGACAGTCAACCACCCCTGGCCTGTCACGGGAGCGCCTAGCCATGACTCAGGAAGCCGTACAACCGACCGAGACCTCCCCCTTTCACGCCGGTGAGCAGGCTTTACAGGAGCGGCTCGGCGTGCGCGAGAAGATGGAGCGTTTCGGCCGCAAGGTCATCCGCGACCATCTGATCGAGCAGCATCAGGATTTCTACGCCAAGCTACCCTTCCTGTTGGTCGGCTCCCGTGACGAGACGGGCCAACCTTGGGCCTCCATTCTGGCCGGGCGGCCGGGCTTCGCCCAGTCGCCCGACCCCGGCCGCCTGCTGCTCGATGCGGCCGCCATTCCCGGCGACCCTCTCGAGCAGGCCCTGCGCCCCGGCGCGCAGATCGGTGGCCTCGGCATCGAGTTCGCCACCCGCCGCCGCAACCGCTTCTCCGCGCGGGTCGGGGCACTGGACGAGAGCGGCATCGAGCTCTTGATCGACCAGGCCTTCGGCAACTGCCCGCAGTACATTCAGACCCGGCAGCCGGAGTTCCGCCGCGACCCGCGGGAGGCCGGCTTCCGTCCGGCCCGCGAAGAGCTCAGCCGCCTGGATGACGAGGCTCAACGCCTGATCGCCGCGGCGGACACCTTCTTCATCGCCAGCGCCGCACCCGGCAGTGACGACCCCGCGCAAGACGACCCCGCCGTGCGCGGCGTCGACGTCTCGCACCGCGGCGGCAAGCCCGGCTTCGTGCGCATCGACGACGAGGGCACGCTGACCGTGCCGGACTTCGCCGGAAACCTGCACTTCAACACCCTGGGCAACCTGATGCTGGAGCCGCGGGCCGGGCTGCTGTTCGCCGATTTCGAAAGCGGCGACCTGCTGTTCCTGGCTGGCGAGGTGGAGATCATCTTCGAGTCCGACGAGATCGCCGCCTTCCGCGGGGCCGAGCGGCTCTGGCGCTTCCGCCTGAGCCAGGCCATCCGCTTGCGCCAAGGCCTGCCCATGACCTTCCGCTTCGGGGAGTACTCGCCCAACTCACTGATCCAGGGCGACTGGCAGGAGGCGTCGGCCCGTTTGGAGGCCGAACGGCAGCGCAACACTTACCGGCCCTATCGGGTCGCTCGCATTGTCGAGGAAAGCAGCCTCATCCGCTCCTTCTATCTGGAGCCGGCCGATGATGGCGGCCTGCCGGGCTTTCAGGCCGGGCAGTTTCTCCCCATCAAGCTGGATTGGACCGATCTGGATGCGCCGCTGACCCGGACCTACACGGTGTCCAGCGCGCCGGAAGACCCGGCCTTCCGCATCAGCGTCAAGCGCGAGGCGGAGGGTGCCGTCTCTCGTCTGCTGCATGAACGCCTCAGGGAAGGTGACGTCATCGAGGCGTTGGCGCCGCGCGGACAGTTCACCATCGATGCGGCCGAGCGGCGGCCGGTGGTGATGATCGCCGGCGGCATCGGCGTCACGCCGATGGTCTCCATGCTGCGGCATCTCCTGTCCGAGGGCCTGCGCACGCGGCATCTGCGGCCGGTGTGGTTCCTCTACAGCGCGCGCACCAAGGCCGAGCGCGCCTTCTTCGACGAGCTGCGGCAGCTTGCCGCGGCGGCCTCTCCGCAAGTGCAGCTGCGCTTGGTCCTGACGGCACCCGAGGCCGACAGCCGAGAGGGTCACGACCATCACGCGGCCGGCCGGCTGACGGTCAAGACCCTGAAGGGGTTGCTGCCCTTCGACGACTACGACTTCTACGTCTGCGGTCCGGCCGCCATGACTCAGGACATCTACGACGGCCTGCGTGATCTCAACATTGCCGACGCGCGCATCCACACCGAGGCCTTCGGGCCGGCCGGCCTGACGCGGCGGCGGGACGAGGGCGCGGCACCTGCGGCGGTCGAGGCGGAGGGCGAGGCCAGCGTGGACTTCGCTGAGGCTGAGGTCACGGCGGATTGGACGCCGGAGAAAGGCACCCTCCTGGAGCTGGCGGAGGATGCCGGGCTGTCGCCGGTCTACGGCTGCCGCTCCGGTTCCTGCGGGTCCTGCGCGGTCAAGCTCTTGGACGGCGATGTCCGCTATGTGCAGGAGCCGTCCTTCCCGGTCGCCGCGGGCGAGGTGCTGACCTGTTGCGCCGTGCCCGACGCCAAGGAGGGCGCGCCGCCTGCGAGCTTGCGCCTGGCGCTCTAGAGCCCCAGCACGTCCCGCATGGAGTAGAGGCCGGCGGGCTTGCCGGCGAGCCAGCGCGCGGCGGTCACGGCGCCCTCCACGAAGACCGCCCGGCTGGAGGCGCGGTGGCCCAGCTCCAGGCGCTCGCCTTCGGCCGCGAAGATCACGCTGTGATCGCCGGCCACGTCGCCGCCGCGCAGCACGGCGAAGCCGATATCGCCGATCCGCCGGGCGCCTGTCTGGCCATGGCGCGCCCAGGCGGCCTGGTCCTCGAGGGCGATGCCGCGCCCGCGCGCCGCCGCTTCCCCCAGCGCCAGCGCGGTGCCGGAGGGGGCATCGACCTTGTGGCGGTGATGCATCTCGAGCACTTCGATGTCGTAGCTCTCGGGCAGCTTGGCGGCGGCCTGCTGGACCAGCGCGAGCAGCAGGTTGACCCCGAGGCTGGTGTTGGCGGCCTGGAGAATCGCGGTGCGCTCGGCGGCTTGGGCGATCTTCGCCAAGTCGTCCGGCTGGAGGCCCGTGGTCCCGATCAGCAGTGCGCAGCCCTGCTGCGCCGCCAGCTCCGCATGCCAAACCGCGGCGGCCGGGGCGGTGAAGTCGACGACCACATCGGCGGCGGCGAAGAGCGCCCCAGGATCGTCGAGCACCGCGAGACCCAGCGCATCGCCGCCCAGGACAGTTCCCAGGTCCTGCCCGACGACCTCGCTGCCGGGTCGCTCCGTGGCGCCGGCGAGACGGCAGTCGTCGCGCTCTCGCAGCATGCCGGCGATCATCCGGCCCATGCGTCCGGCGCACCCGACCACGCCGATGGCTGGGTTGTTCATTTCGCTTCTCCCTCCACCCTGTGAGGGGGGTAGCATGCGCGCCCCTGGATGACCAAGAGCGGCCCATGTTGAAGATCTTGCCCGAGCTCGAAAGCGAGCGGTTCCTGATGCGCGCGCGCCGGACGTCCGACCTGCAGGCTGCCTGGGAGATGGCCAGCGACATCACCAGCCGCACCTTCTTGGGCGACGGTACCTGGCGCCCGGACATGTCGGAGTACCGTGACTGGTTTCTCAAGGGCATGGAGCATGACGGCTGGCCGCAGATCGGCGGTTTCTGGATGATCGAGGAAAAGGGGACGGGGGCCGTGGTCGGCTGGTGCGGCCTCTTTCCCATGTCGGACCAGGGGCCGATCGAGATCGGCTATTGTCTCCACCCCACGGTCCGCGGCCGCGGCGCGGCGCGGGAGGCGGCGGCTCGGGTGCTGCGGCACGGCTTCGAGGTGTTGGACTTCGACCCGATTTGCGGGATCACCGATCCCGCCAACTGGCGCTCGCAGCGGGTGCTCGAGGCGATCGGTCTGCGCCGCGAGAACCAGACGCTCTACCAGGGCCACTGGGTCCCCTTCTTCCGCCTGACCAAGGCGGCCTTCGAGGCCAAGCGCGGCTAGGGCCTCTCCGACTGTTGGGCGTTTTCCGAGGTCCACTCGGTGACGTAGAAGAACAGCAGAAATGGAAGAACCATTGTGAATTGCCGTGTCTCATTGATCGTGCCGAAGGTGAATATCGAAGCGATCATGATCACCACCAGAACAGCCGACTTGATTGTTTCCTCACGTGCCTTGTGCAGCGTCGAAAGTATAAAAACAAAAATGGCGATAATAAATAACGAGACAGGAAGCTCCAAAGGAGAAAGGAAATTGGAGAAGAATTTCTCGATGTTGAAGAGTGGTTTCGTGTGATTCCCCAACAAGCGGTGTTTCTCATCCAGCCCAACTGCGGGCGAAGACGATTCGACGAACATATAAGACCGAATCATCTTCGTATAGACGGCGCCTCCAATGAGAAGCGATGCCCCAACAAGCAACCGCCATTTGTTGTGAAGCGAAAGCTTGAACCTCAAACCCCCGCTTTCGACAGAAGCATATTTGAAGGCATCAATGACCAACCACAGCGCAATAAACAAAGCTGATTCGCGGTTCAATAGTCCAAGAAGAAATACCAGACAGAAATAGGCGGTGCTTTTGGACGAATACACGCCATACAAGAACAGAGTGAATACAATTAAATCAATGTAGTCCCACGTGTAGTGCCATTGATGTTGTATCAAGATCAGAGAGAATCCGAACAGAACGAGGGAAATAATACACCGGCGATAGGCGCGCCCTGTCAGAAGAAGCAAAACATAAAACAGCAGGGCGTTGACGGTGATAATTGCGAGAATATGAAATATGATCAAAGAGCTCTTCAATGAAAAACCAGAAAGAGAGATGGTGTATACCAGATGAGGTCCCAAAAGCCGACTTGAATAGGATCTCCAATGTGGCTTTCCAGTCAGCACCCCGTAAATCTGGTTGGCTAACTCTTCGATATTAATCAGGTGAATTAAATAAAGAGTTCGGAATTCAGCAAAAGAGATGAGTAGTATGATAAAAACACAGAACGCGAGCTTGTGCTCTTTGATCAAGCGATCGCAGTATTCTGAAACACGCGCCAGAAATAGCATTGTAGAAAGCTTCCTGGTCAGGTGACTTCCAAGCTCTTGGAAAAAACTACTCTAAATTGCCTGGCTTAAGCGCCCGTTAGCGCTGTTTGGAGTTGGCGTGACGCACTTCGTTTGCCTCCCGGCCCGCCCTTCTTCCGCCTGACCAAGGCGGCCTTCGAGGCCAAGCGCAGCTAAGAAATCTGCAGCGGGCCGAGGCTGCTCAACGCTGTCGTCCGGTCGTCGCCCACCAATTGCTCGGTCAGGCGGATAAGGGAGGGCTGCGCGCCGAGGTCCTTCAGGTCGCTCTGTGCCGAGCGCAACGCCTCTGGGGTCAAGACGTCTCTGGCGCAGTCCTCGAACTTTGCCTGCAGCTCCGCCTCGCTCAGCGGATTGCGTGGGTCGCCCTTGGGATAAAGCACCTCGATCGCGTGCTCTCTGCCCTCCTGGTCGACCACGGCGACGCGGTCGGCCTCTTCGGTGGCGAGATCGCTGCTGGCCGCCGTCACCGGCAGACCCGCGAAGGCGATCTTCGGGATGAGCGCCCGGATAGGCTCGCGTGTGATCGCGTCCGCCGTGAAGTCTCTTTCCCCGAGGCTGCCTTGGTCGAGCGCGACAGCCAGGCAGTATTCCATGCTGAAGCGCGCCTCTGACGGCGTCTTCGGCAGCGTGAAAGGCAAGATCTCTTTGTTCTTGGTTGGGATGGCCACGCGTATCTGCTGCATGCCCTCGGCGCTCAGGCCGTGCTCCGCGCGCAGGCTCAAGAGGCCGTCCACGGCCCGGTGGATGTAGGCGCAGCAGGGGTAGCGCTTGACGATCAGGCCGTGTTCCAGAATGGCCAGCGGCGCGCCCAGCTTATCCAGAGGCGCAGCGAAGCCGGGGGCTGCATCGCCTGCCAGCAGGGTCAGGATGCTCCAGTCGCTGTCCAGTGTTTCCGCCGAGGCGGTCAGCCCGTTTTCGGCCAGGCAGGCGGCGAGCACGCCGCTCTTGGCCGCGAGGCCGGCATGGGCCGGCTTGATCGTGTTGCCGAACTGCGACTTGAAGCCCGCCGCCATGCTGGTGGCGATGCTCAGCGCATGGCCGGCGCGGGTCGCATCGAGCCGGAGCAGGCGGGCGCAGCCGGCCGCGGCAGCCAGGGCGCCGAGGGTCGAGGTGGTGTGCCAGCCGCGGTGATAGTGCAGCAGGTTGACGGCCTCGCCGGTGCGCATCAGCACCTCGAGGCCGGCGATGTAGGCATCGAGCAGGGCTTGTCCGTCAGCGCCGCGCTCCTCGCCCAGGGCCAGAAGCGCCGGCACCAGAACGGCACTGGGATGGCTTGCCGCCGGGATGTCCCAGTCGTCCATGTCCATGGCATGGGCGGCCGTGCCGTTGGCCAGCGCCGCCCAGGGCGCCGGCGCGCGCAAAGCTGTGCCGAGGACAGCCGCCTTGCCCTCACCCCAGGGCGCGATTGCTCCGCGCACGGCGGTAGCCGAAGGGCTGTCGCGGCCGGCGAGGATACAGCCGACGGTGTCGTAGACCGCGTCGCGGGCGCGGCGGTAGGCCTCCTCGCCATGGTCCGGTGAGACGTCGGCGAGCCATTCGGCGAAGCGCGTGACGGCGGTCATGGCTCAGTCCCCCTAGCTGATTCGGCTCTAGTCGTAGCCTGGTGGCGGCTTGAAGCCCCCGATCTCCTCCGCCAGCAGTCGGGCGAAGGCGATAGAAGTGCGGTCCTGCAGGTGGCCGGTGATGGCTTGCAGGCCGAGCGGCAGGCCCGCTTCATCGAGCCCGATCGGCGAGACGGTGGAGGGCAGATAGGCCATGCCACTGAAGCCGGCCCAGAAAAGCTGGTCGGTGGTCGGCACCTGCTTGCCGTTGACCGAGATCGTCCGCTCGTGCCGCTCGCCGGCCTGGTCGTGCGGCCAGGCGGAGGAGGCTGCGGCCGGGCAAAGCAGCAGGTCCCAGTCCTGAAAGAAGGCCTGCCACTTGAGCCGCATCACCGTGCGCTCGTTGTTGAGCATCAGCCAGTCGCGATGCGACATGGCGATGCCGCGTGCCATCTGGACATAGTAGGCCTCGTCGGCATCCTCCGCCGCGTCCGCCACCCCGCTGAAGTGGGTAAACTCCTCGTCAGTCTGGCGCCGCGAGGTCGCCGCGCGCAGCAGCAGAAGGTAGAGCTGGAAGGCGCGGGCGGTGTCGATCTCCGGCCGGACCTCGAAGCTGACGGTGGCACCCTGCTTGGCCAAGTGCTCGGCAACCTCGACGATGCGGTCCTGATAGCTCTGCTGGACTTCGGAGTTGGGATCGCTCGGCATCACCGCGACCTTGAAGTCGCGCAGGTGCTCGCGGCGGGGCGGCGGCAAGGCGATCTGCCAGCCGGCCTCGTCCAGGATGTCCGGGCCGGCGACGATCGAGAGGCTCAGGTCCAGGTCCTCGGCGCTGCGGGCCATGGGGCCGACGACCGAGATGTCGGAGGGCGCGTGACTCCCCGGCAGGGCCTGGCCGTGCGGCGGCACCAGGCCATAGGTCGGCTTGTGGCCGAAGATGCCGCAATAGTGGGCCGGGTTTCGAATGGAGGCACCGATGTCGCTGCCGGCTTCCAGGCCGGTCAGGCCCGCGGCCAGGGCGGCCGCAGAGCCGCCCGAGGAGCCGCCCGGCGTGCGCTCGGTGTTCCAGGGATTGTTGGTGGTGCCGTAGATGGCGTTGAAGCTCTGCCAGTCGGCCAGGTTAAGCGGCACGTTGGTCTTGCCGAAGATCACCGCGCCGGCGGCCTGCTTGCGCGCAACCAAGGTCGCGTCGTCGCTTGCGATGTTATCGCGATGGGCGGGGATGCCCCAGGTGGTTGGGGAGCCGACGAGGTTGAAGGACTCCTTCACCGTCATGGGCACGCCGTGCAGCGGGCCCCAGACCTCCCCCTTGGCCAGGGCCGCATCGGCGGCTCGGGCGCGTTCGCGGGCGCCCTCCACGTCCATCCAGATGATCGCATTGAGCGCGGGATTGAAGCGTTCGGCGCGGCCTAGGAAGTAATCGAGCAGTTCGAGGCAGCCGACCTGCTTGTCGCGAATGCGTTCGGCCAGTTCCGTTGCCGATGCGAAGTGAAGCGCCTCGCTCATGCCGCGGATGTCCTCCCCAAGCTCTTTCCATACCTGTCTTTCAGGCATAGTGAGCCCGGCCCGGTGGCGCCTGCAAGGCCTATCGCAGGCTGTGCGAAGGGGCAGGCAGCGCGGCTGCTATGTAAGACGGAGAAAAACGGCGGCGAAGGCCTAGAGCACGCCGATGCGCGGGCCCTTGTCGCTATGCGGGCCGAAGCTCTTGTCGAGCACCCGCGAGCTGTCTTCCGCCAGCTCAATGCTCTGCGCCAGGAGGCTGAGAATGGTGATGTTGTTGTTCAGCACCGTCTGCGCCTCGGGCCGCTTGTCGTCCATGATCTTGGTCGCCCGGTGGATGATCTCATTGCGGATTGCAGCGAGAATATCCTCGAGCTTGTGGCCGTCGGGATTGTCGTCGTGAATGAGAAAACGGGACATGGGTCAGCCTCTCGGATGATCGAGACCCCACCTCCCTATCAGAGGCATCTTCATAAAATGTTACCGGTCGCTGGCGCGACCGGGGTCTTCTAGGGCGCGCCTTTGCTGTGATCGCTTCAGTCGTCGTAAGGAGGCGCGCCGTTCTGTTCCGTCCCACTCCCCCACCCCTGCTGCGCACCTCGCTCCGCGAGCCCACGGAATTGTGGACAGTGGGGTGGCCGGGTGGGGAGTGGGACGGAACAGAGTCCCGACAGGGAAAGAAAAACGACCGGACGGAGCTGTGGGCCGGTGCCGAAGAAGAGGGAGGGCCTCACCAGAGACTGTCACCCCGGCCTTGAGCCGGGGTCCATTCATCAGCCAGCGCGGAACGTCGACATGGATCCCGGCTCGCGTCCTTCGCTGGCGCGAAGTTCTTGGCCGGGATGACGGTCTTCGGTGCTGCGGGGTCTGCGCCTGGAAACCCCCACCCCTACTCGGTGAGGTCCTCGAAGAACTCCTTCACACGGCTGAAGAAGCCGTGGCTCTCCGGATGGGCGCTGGCGGGGTCGCTTTCTTCCTCGAACTCGCGCAGCAGCTCTTTCTGCCGGCGGGTTAGGTTGCGCGGCGTCTCCACCTCGATGTGGATGTAGAGATCGCCCTTGGCGCCGCTGCGGATGATGCTCATGCCCTTGCCGCGCAGGCGGAACTGCTGGCCGCTCTGGGTGCCTTCGGGGACGTTGACGCTGGCGCGCGAGCCGTCGATCGTCGGCACCTCGATGGTGCCGCCCAGGGCCGCGGTGGTCAGCGGCAGCGGCACGCGGCAGTAGAGGTTGGCGCCGTCGCGCTTGAAGAAGCGGTGCGGCTTGAGGCTCAGGAAAATGTAGAGATCGCCCGGCGGCCCGCCGCGCAGGCCGGCCTCCCCTTCCTCGGCCAGGCGGATGCGGGTGCCGTCCTCGACGCCCGGCGGAATGTTGACCTGCAGGGTCTTGGTCTTCTCGGTGCGGCCGGTGCCGCTGCAGGACGTGCAGGGGTTCTCGATGATGCGGCCCTGGCCGCCGCAGGTCGGGCAGGTGCGCTCGATGGTGAAGAAGCCCTGCTGGGCGCGGACGCGGCCTCGGCCGGCGCAGGTCGGGCAGGTGGTCGGCTGCGAGCCGGGCTCGGCGCCGGTGCCGTTGCAGGCCTCGCAGGTGACGGTGGTGGGAACGCGGATTTGCGCTTCCTTGCCGTTGTAGGCCTCCTCTAGTGTGATCTCCATGTTGTAGCGGAGATCGGCGCCCTGGCGGCCGCTCGACTGCTGGCGCGGGCCGCGCTTGCTGCCCCCCATGAACTCGCCGAACATCTCGTCGAAGATGTCGGCAAAGCCGCCGAAATCGAAGTTGCCGGCGCCCGGCCCGCCGGCTCCGGCGCCCTCGAAGGCGGCATGGCCGAAGCGGTCATAGGCGGCGCGGCTTTGATCGTCCTTGAGGACAGCGTAGGCCTCGTTCACTTCCTTGAAGCCGCGCTCGGCCTCCGGATCGTTGGGGTTGCGGTCCGGATGCAGGTCCATCGCCTTCTTGCGATAGGCTCGCTTGATGTCCTCCGCACTGGCGGTGCGGCTGACGCCCAATACCTGATAGAAATCCGCCTTGGCCATGTCGCGGTGCCCTCAGTAACCCATGGCGCCAGCCGGCGCCATCGGGTCGCCTAAGCTCGCCCACCGCGTTCCAAAGGCGGCAAGTGCGTCACGGTTTCGCTTGTTGTTGGTCTTTTCGTGCATCACCGATCGATGCCTTGGCAAGAACGAGATCCAAAGAGGCCGGCCTTGCGGCCGGCCCCATGGATTGCATCGGCTAAGCTGACTTGCCGCGCTTGTCGTCGTCAACCTCGGTGAAGTCGGCGTCGACCACGTTCTCGTCCGCGCTGCTGCTGCCGCCGTCAGCGGGGGCCTCTTCGCCGGGGGCTTCAGCGCCCTCCTGCTGCTGGTACATGTGGGTGCCCAGCTTCATGGCGGACTGGGCCAAGGCTTCCGTCTTGGCCTTGACGTCGTCGAGGTCCTCGCCTTCCAGCGACGTCTTCAGCGCGGCGACGGCGCTCTCGACTTCGCTGCGCTCGGCCTCGGGGACCTTGTCGCCCAGCTCCGACAGCGACTTCTCCGTGGTGTGGATCAGCGAGTCGGCCTGGTTCTTGGTCTCGACCAGCTCCTTGCGCTTCTTGTCTTCCTCGGCGTGGGCCTCGGCATCCTTGACCATGCGGTCGATTTCTTCGTCGGCCAGGCCGCCGGAGGCTTGGATGCGGATGGTCTGCTCCTTGCCGGTGGCCTTGTCCTTGGCCGAGACGTTGACGATGCCGTTGGCGTCGATGTCGAAGGTCACCTCGACCTGCGGCACGCCGCGCGGGGAGGGCGGGATGCCGACCAGATCGAACTGGCCGAGCAGCTTGTTGTCGGCCGCCATCTCGCGCTCGCCCTGGAACACCCGGATGGTGACCGCCGACTGGTTGTCCTCGGCGGTCGAGAAGACCTGGGACTTCTTGGTCGGGATCGTGGTGTTGCGGTCGATCAGGCGGGTCATGACGCCACCCAGGGTCTCGATACCCAGGGACAGCGGCGTGACGTCGAGCAGCAGCACGTCCTTGACGTCGCCCTGCAGCACGCCGGCCTGGATGGCGGCGCCCATGGCGACCACCTCGTCCGGGTTCACGCCGCGGTGCGGCTCCTTGCCGAAGAACTGCTTCACCGTCTCCATCACCTTGGGCATGCGGGTCATGCCGCCGACCAGGATGACGTCCGCGATCTCGCCGGCCGTGACGCCGGCGTCCTTCAGCGCCTTCTTGCAAGGCTCGATGGTGCGTTGGATCAGCTCATCCACCAGCGCCTCGAGCTTGGCCCGGGACAGCTTGATGTTGAGGTGCTTCGGACCGGACTGATCGGCGGTGATGAAGGGCAGGTTGACCTCGGTCTGCTGCGCCGAGGAGAGCTCGATCTTGGCCTTCTCGGCCGCTTCCTTGAGCCGCTGCAGCGCCAGCTTATCCTGGCGCAGGTCGATCGCCTGCTCCTTTTTGAACTCGTCGGCAAGGTAATCGATGATGCGGGCGTCGAAGTCCTCGCCGCCCAGGAAGGTGTCGCCGTTGGTCGACTTCACCTCGAAGACGCCGTCGCCGATCTCCAGGATGGAAACGTCGAAGGTGCCGCCGCCGAGGTCGTAGACGGCGATGGTGCCGGCGCCCTTCTTCTCAAGCCCGTAGGCGAGGGAAGCGGCGGTCGGCTCGTTGATGATGCGCAGCACCTCCAGGCCGGCGATCTTGCCGGCGTCCTTGGTGGCCTGACGCTGGGAATCGTTGAAGTAGGCGGGGACGGTGATCACCGCCTGGGTGACCGTCTCGCCGAGATAGCTTTCCGCCGTCTCCTTCATCTTTTGCAGGATGAAGGCCGAGATCTGGCTCGGGCTGTAGTTCTCGCCGCGCGCCTTGACCCAGGCATCGCCGTTGTCCGCCTTGACGATCTCGTAGGGGACGAGACCCTTGTCCTTCTCGGTGGTCGGGTCGTCGTAGCGCCGTCCGATCAGGCGCTTGACGGCGAAGATGGTGTCTTCCGGGTTGGTGACGGCCTGGCGTTTCGCCGGCTGACCAACCAGACGCTCGCCGGAGTCGGTGAAGGCGACCATCGAGGGGGTCGTCCGCGCGCCCTCGCTGTTCTCCAGGACCTTGGGGTCCTTGCCCTCCATCACGGCGACGCAGGAATTGGTGGTGCCGAGGTCGATACCGATAACTTTTGCCATACTTTCTCGCTCCTTTTTCAGCAGACCTCACTTGCGGCCTTGTAAAGCGCCGCGGTTGGGTCCCTATGGAATGAATGTGGTCCCGTGGGGCGGCCATGGGCCTTCCGGCGTAACAAGCCACCGGACACAGGCGCTATATGGGAAAAAGGCCGTGCAGACTCAAGGCACTCCCGGTGTGAAATAGCCTTCTGATGCTGCCTGCGTCGCCTATGTCGAATTCGTCGGACATTGCGTCCGACTGGCGCGGGGCCTGCCGCCCCGCCCCTTAGGACCTGGAGAGATGGACGAGGAAGACCCCAAAGACGACCCCCGGCAGGACAGTATCTATCGCGTCATCCAGAACCTGATGCTGGCCAACGTCTTCGTCGGCGGCCTGCTGATTCTGGTCGGGGAAGGCTACTTCAAGAGCCCGCAGGTGACCGAGTTCGGGTTTATCCTCGGTCTGATCGGCGCCCTGCTCTATTTCTTCTTCCGCCGGCTCGCCAACCGCGCGGCGGAACGCAACAAGAGCTGAGCCGCGATGGCGCTGGCGCAGCCCGCGGACACCCTGCATGGCGGCTTTCCGAGCGGCTTCAAGGTCTTGCCCGCCGCCCTCGACGAGAGCGAGCAGGCCGCCCTGCTGGCGGATGTCCTGGCTGTTCTGGACGCCGCGCCGGCCTATCAGCCGCGCATGCCGAAAAGTGGCCATCCGCTCAGCGTTACCATGACCAATTGCGGGCCGCTGGGTTGGGTGACCGACCAGGCGGGCGGCTACCGCTATCAAGCGCAGCATCCGGAAAGCGGCCGTCCCTGGCCGCCCATCCCGGCGCGGCTGCTCGACCTCTGGTTCCGCCACGGCGACTATGCCGACCCGCCGGAAGCCTGTCTGGTCAATCTCTACCGCGCCGGCGCCAAGATGGGCCTCCACATCGACCAGGACGAGGAGGCTGCGGATGCGCCGGTGGTCTCGGTCTCGCTGGGGGATACGGCTTTGTTTCGCATCGGCGGCGGGCGGCGGCGCGACCCGACCAGGTCCTTGAAGCTGCACAGCGGCGCGCTTGTCGTGCTCGGCGGCGCGGCGCGTCACTGCTACCACGGGATCGACCGCATCTATCCAGGCAGCAGCGCCTTGCTGCCGCAGGACAGGCTGCCCGGCGTGCGCCGGGTCAATCTTACTCTGCGACGGGTGAGCCGCGGTTAGTCTGTGGAGTGACCCCAGAGGGCGATGCCATAGACCTTGTTGTCTCCCCCAACACCCTCGGAGGGCTTGGCAAGCACGGCATCGACCGTCTGTCTTCGAATGTCACCCTTGGGCGAGCCACGGTAGTGGCGAGTTCCGAGGGTCCACGTCTCGGCCTGGGCCAAGCCTTGCCGTGGATGCTCGGAACTCGGCCCCGGACCTGACGGTCCAGTGGGCCTCGCCCAAGCATGACAACCAGAGAAGTGGCGCCACCGGCCGAGCATTCGTATATCGGCACAAGGTGCCGACGTGCGTCAGACCTTGGTGTCGAACTTGGTGCCGGGCTCGTTGCCTTGGCCCGGTCCGGCGGCCTGCGGGCCGGCGCCGGGGGCGGCGGGCGGGCCACCCTTGGAGACGGCCACCCGCGCCGGCCGCAAGAGCCGGTCGAGCATCAGATAGCCCTTCTCGAAGACCTGGGACACATGACCCGCCGGCGTCTCGGCATCGGGAATCTCGACCATGGCCTCGTGGCGGTGCGGGTCCATCTTCTCGCCCTTGGGGTCGACGACGGTGATGTGGTGCTTGGCGAGGGCGTCCAGCACGGCCTTTTCCGTCATCTCGATGCCGGCCATCAGCCCTTTGAGGCGCTCGTCCACGCCGACGGCCTCGGCGGGAATGCTGTCCAAGGCGCGGCGCAGGTTGTCGACCGCAGGCAGCAGATCCTTGGCCAGAGGTGCCACGGCATACTTCGCCTGCTCTTCCCGCTCTCGGGCGAAGCGCTTGCGCAGGTTCTCGCCCTCGGCAAGCTCGCGCAGCAGCTGCTCCTTGAGCTGGGCAACCTCGGCCTCGAGCTTGGCAATGCGCGGGTGGGCGGCCGCTTCGGCCCGCCCGGCCGCGGGCTTGGCGGTTTCGGGCTCTGCCTCGGCGGCTGCCGGCTTGGCGGCCGCTTCCGGCGCCTCGGCCTTGCCGGCCGGCTGCTCGGCCGGCTCGGCGCCGCAGCCTTCGCCGAGGACGCGCGCCACGTCCTCTTCGGTGATCGGCTTGTCCTTGGTGCCCTCGTTCATGGCAAATCCCGTGCTATCTCGTTGTTCCGTGGACGCGCTCAGCCATACGCCCCATGACCTTGGCGGTGTAGTCTACCATGGGAATGATGCGGGCGTAGTCGATCCGGGTCGGCCCGATCACCCCGACGGCGCCCACCACCCCGCCGCGGCTATCGTTGTACGGCGCGATCACGACGGAACAACCCGAAAGTCCGAAGAGCTCGTTTTCCGAGCCGATGAAGATCTGCACGCCCTCGGCGGTCTCGGTCAGCTCCATCAGCTTGATGGTGGCTTCCTTGCTCTCGAGGGTCGAGAAGAGGTGCCGGATGCGCTCCAGATCCTCCAGCGCATTGACGTCATCGAGCAGCTGGGCCTGGCCGCGCACGATCAGCGCGCCGCCGCCGCCGGTTTCCGCCCAGGTGGCAAGACCCGCTTCGACCACCCGCGTGGTCAGCTGGTCGAGCTCGGCCTTATGCGCCGTCAGCTCGGCCAGGATCTCCTGCTTGGCCTCGAGCAGCCGGCGCCCGCTCATGCGGTTGGCCAGGAAGTTGCCCGCTTCGACCAGCGAGGAGGGCGGCAGACCAAGCGGCACGTCGATGATGCGATTCTCGACCTGACCCGACTGGGTCACCATCACCACCAGGGCCCGGCCGGGCCCAAGGGCGACGAATTCGATATGCTTCAGCGGGCCTTCGTTGGTCGGGGCGGTGACCAGCCCCGCGCAGCGCGACAGGCCTGAGAGCACCTGCGAGGCCTCCTCCAGCATGCCCGTGAAGCTCTGGCCGCTGCCGGCGAAGCTCTGCTCGATGCTGCGCTGCTCATCCTCGCTGAGATTGCCGTGCTGCAGGAGGCCGCGGACGTAGAGGCGCAGGCCGAGCTCGGTCGGCAGGCGCCCGGCCGAGGTGTGCGGCGCCATCAGGAGGCCGAACTCCTCCAGGTCCGCCATGACGTTGCGAATCGTCGCCGGCGACAGGCCGAGCCCGAGCTTGCGCGACAGTGTGCGCGAGCCGATCGGCGCGCCGGTTTCGACGTAAGCTTCGACGATCTGCCGGAAAATGTCGCGCGAACGCTCGCTGAGCTGCTCGACAACCGGCAGCTCGCCATTTATCTCCTGAGAATTGCTCATTTCAGGTGCCATCCGGTCCACCGGCAGGATCTAATCCATGCTCGGGCCGCTTTCAACGCGGTCGGCTCAGGGTCTGTTGAGCTGTCTGGCACCATTTGCGCACGAACATCCGCTTTCCGGCCCATGCGCTGGGGGCTCAAATTAAGGGGAAAACCTATGCGCCCAAGCGGCCGCAAGCCGAACGAGCTGCGTTCCATCGTCCTCGAAGCCGGCGCCAGCAAGTATGCCGAGGGGTCCTGCCTGGCCCGTTTCGGCGATACCCACGTGCTCTGCACCGCCAGTATCGAAACCGTCGTGCCGGGCTGGATGAAGAACAGCGGCAAGGGCTGGATCACCGCCGAGTACGGCATGCTGCCGCGGTCCACCGGCACGCGTACGGCTCGCGAGGCCAGCCGCGGCAAGCAAAGCGGCCGTACCCAGGAGATTCAGCGCCTGATCGGCCGCTCGCTGCGGGCGGTGACGGACATGTCCGGATTCGGCGAGCTGCAGATCCGGATCGACTGCGATGTGCTGCAGGCTGACGGCGGTACGCGCACGGCGGCGATCACCGGCGCCTACGTGGCCTTGCAGCAGGCCTTCGATCACCTGATCGGACTCAGCGTCATCAAGAAGAGCCCGGTGACCACCCAGGTCGCTGCCGTGTCCTGCGGGATCGTTTCGGGCAAAGCGCTGCTCGATCTCGATTACGACGAGGATTCCTCCGCCGAGGCCGATGCAAACTTCGTCCTCACCACCGATGAGCGCCTGGTCGAGGTGCAGGCGACCGCCGAAGAGCATCCCTTCTCCGCGCCCGAGTTCGAGGAGATGCTGAGCCTGGCGCGCCTGGGGGTGGCCGAGCTCTTCGCGTTGCAGCGCGCCGCGCTCGAGGGCTAGCGATGAGTGTCGAGATCCCTGGCAACCGCATCGTCATCGCCAGCCACAACGCCGGCAAGGTGCGGGAGATTAGGGAGCTTCTGGAGCCGCTCGGGCTGGCCGTCGTCTCGGCGGGAGAGCTTGGTTTGGAGGAGCCGGAGGAGACCGGCGACACCTTTGGCGCCAATGCCGAGCTCAAGGCGCGCTTCGTCGCAGAAGGCAGCGGCTTGCCGGCCCTCTCCGACGACTCCGGGCTGGCGGTTCCGGCCCTGAACGGGGCGCCGGGCATTCACTCAGCCCGCTGGGCCGGGCCCGATCGCGACTTCGGCATGGCGATGGAGACGGTTGAGCGTGAACTCGACGGCAAGGCCGACCGCAGCGCCTATTTCGTCTGCGCGCTCTGTCTCGCCTTCCCCGGAGGCGGTGCGGAGGTTTTCGAAGGGCGTGTCGACGGCGACCTGGTGTGGCCGCCGCGCGGCGACCAGGGCTTCGGCTATGACCCGATCTTTCGTCCCGAGGGCCACGACATTACCTTCGGAGAAATGGAACCGGCCGCCAAGCATGCCATGAGCCACCGCGCCCGCGCCTTCGCCAAGCTGCTCGAACACCTCCAGGGGTGAAGCAGATGCCCGGCGCAGAGGCCCTGGATCCGCTCGGCGTCTACGTGCACTGGCCCTTCTGCCAGTCCAAGTGCCCCTATTGCGACTTCAACAGCCATGTCCGCGAGGCGGTCGATCAAAGCCGCTGGCGCGCCGCCCTGCTGCGCGAGCTGAGCGAGATGGCGCGGCGGGTGCCGGAGCGCCGGGTCGAGTCGGTCTTCTTCGGCGGCGGTACGCCATCCCTCATGCCGCCGGAGACCGTGGCGGCGGTGATCGCCGCTATCCGCGATCTCTGGCCCACGGCGCCCGATCTCGAGATCACTCTGGAAGCCAATCCGGGCTCGGCCGATGCAGAGCGCTTCGCCGGCTATCGCGCGGCCGGCGTCAACCGCGTCTCTCTTGGCGTTCAGGCGCTCGACGACGAGGCGCTGCGCTTTCTCGGCCGCCGCCATTCGGTGGCGGAGGCGCTGGCCGCGGTCGATCTGGCGCGCCGGACCTTTCCGCGCTTCTCCTTCGACCTGATCTATGCCCGGCCGGGTCAAAGCGAGCCGGCTTGGCGGGCAGAGCTGGCCCAGGCCTTGGCCGAGGGGCCGGAGCATCTCTCGCTCTATCAGTTGACCATCGAGGAAAACACGGCTTTCCACGGTGCCTGGCGCCGCGGCGAGCTGAAGACCCTGGACGACGAGACGGCGGCCGATCTCTACGAGGTCACGCAGGACGAGATGACCCGGGCCAGCCTGCCGGCCTATGAGATCTCCAACCACGCCAAGGCCGGCGCAGCCTGCCGGCACAACCTGATCTACTGGCGCTATCAGGACTATCTCGGCGTCGGTCCCGGCGCCCACAGCCGCATCGCCGAAGGCGGCCGGCGCCTGGCGCTGCGCCAGCACCGCGCGCCGGAAGCCTGGCTGGAGACGGTCGAGGCCGCTGGCCACGCCACCCGCCAGGAGCAGGTGATCGCCGGCGCCGAGCGCCTCAGCGAGCTGCTGCTTTGCGGCCTACGGCTTGAGGAGGGCATCTCCCGCGCCGCCTTCCGCCGCGAGCTCGGCGCCGAGCCGGAGGCGCTCTTGCCGGCCGAGCGCTTGGCGGAATTGGAGAGCGAGGGCTTGCTCGTTCTCGACGACGAGGCGCTGCGCGCGACCGCGGCTGGGCGCCGGACGCTCAACGCGCTGCTCGCCTACCTGCAGCAGGAAGAACCGTTAGAGGCTGCGGGCTAGCGGCGTCGCCGCACCCTCAGTCGTCATGCTTGGGCGAGGCCCACTGGGCCGTTCGGCCCGGGGCCGAGTTCCGAGCATCCACCCAACCGCCTGCACCAAGTTCTGACGTGGACCCTCGGAACTCGCCACTGCGTGGCTCGCCCAAGGGTGACATCGGGAGAGAGGTCACGACTGGCGCAGCGCCCCCGATCGTCATCCCGGCCTTGAGCCGGGATCCATCCATCGGCCTGCGCCAATCGTTCGGCCGTCTGCACTCAGCCCAACCATGGACCCCGGCTCGCGGGCTTCGCCCTTGGCCGGGGTGACAGTCGGTGGTGTGGTGAGTCTTTCTTGGCGCCTTCGGCGCTGCGCGGTGCCGGCCCACACCCCCGCCCGACCAACCCATGCCATGGTACCCTAGTGGGTTGGTCGGGCGGGGGTGTGGGCTGGTGCCGTACGGCGCGCCAGCGCCTTACAGAGACTCCTTACCCTACCATGCTCTTGAGCTGGCGGTTGGCCACGGCGAGCATCGCCAGATCCGGCGAGGTGGTCTCCAGCTCGGCGATCAGCTGATCGCTTCGGCGGACCTGCTGCGGGCGGGTGTCGGCCCAAGCCTCGATGGCTTTGGCCGGCTCCATCTTGCCGCACTTGCCGCCGTCGAGCACCCGGGTGGTCAGCTCGTACTGCTGGGCATAGAGGTCGTCGACGATGGCGGTGACCGCCAGCTTGTCCCAGGCGCTGTCGCTCGGCAGGTGGCTCGAGGCCCGGCGCAGGGAGTCGAAGCCGAAGCGCTCGCCGACCTTGAAGTAGGCGGTCGCCGCCTTGCCGACCGGCAGCTTGCATTGCTCGGCGCAGCGCACCACGTCGCCAATCGGCGACAGCTCGGCAAAGCCGGCGATGGTTTCCGCCAGCGCCTTGGGCACGCCGGCGTCGCTGAACTGCTTCGCCTTCTGCTGGAACACACGCTTTTCCTTCGGCGAAAGCAGCGTCGCCAGGTTGTCCGCCAGCTCGCGCGCGCCGGCCCGGTAGCGCTTGACGCAGCCGGTGATGTCGAGCGGGTGCGTCTCCTCGCGCAGCAGCCAGACCACCAGCCGCTCGCTGAGGCGGCCGCACTCGATCAGCATGGCCGCTTGCGTGCTGGCCGGCACTTTGTTGTCCAGCGCCTCGATCTCGGCCCAGCGTTCGCGCAGGTCGAGGATCTCCCGCGTGGCCACGCAGGCGCGGCCGATCTCCTCGACATCCATGCCGGTCTTCTCGCGCACTTCATGCACGAAGGTGATGCCCAGCCGGTTGATGACCGAGTTGGTCGCCTGCGTCGCGATGATCTCGCGCGAGAGCTGATGCGCCCCGATGTCCTTCGCGTACTTCTTCTGCAGCGGCACGGGGAAGTAACGCTCCAGGCTCTCGACCATGTAGGGGTCGTCGGGCAGGGCGCTGCCGAGCAGCTCGTCGTAAAGGTCGATCTTGGCATAGGATAGCAGCACCGCCGTCTCCGGCCGGGTCAGGCCCAGGCCCGACTTGTGGCGCTCCTCGATCGTCTCGTCGTCGGGCAGGAACTCGATGGCCCGGTCGAGCTTGCCGGCGCGCTCCAGGCTCCGCATGAAGCGGACCAGCCGGTCGAGCAGATGGTGGCCCAGGGTGTGGGTGATGGTGATCGCCTGGGACTGCAGGTAGTTGTCGCGCAGCACCAGCTCCGCCACCTCGTCGGTCATGCGCTCAAGCAGCGTGTCGCGCTGCTTGCGGCTCATGCGGCCGGAGCGCTCCACCTCGCCCAGCAGGATCTTGATGTTGACCTCGTGGTCGGAGCAGTCGACGCCGGCCGAGTTGTCGATCGAGTCGGTGTTGAGCCGGCCGCCGCCCAGGTCGTAGGCGATGCGCGCGCGCTGGGTCATGCCCAGGTTGGCGCCTTCGCCGACCACCGCGCAATTGAGCTCGTCAGCGTCGACCCGAATGGAGTCGTTGGCCC
The DNA here is from genome assembly GCA_965247175.1 of Rhodospirillales bacterium. Classification (GTDB taxonomy): domain Bacteria; phylum Pseudomonadota; class Alphaproteobacteria; order Kiloniellales; family DSM-21159; genus JANQMX01. The sequence goes on along the minus strand of OZ252006.1, from coordinate 3,284,138 downwards.
GGTCGCCGGCCTCGGCCTGGCTTTCCTCGCGTGCCTTGACGTAGGTGCCGATGCCGCCGAACCACAAGAGATCGCACTGGCTCTTGAGGATGGCGTGAATCAGCTGGTTGGGCGTCGCCTTGTCCTTGTGGAGCCCGAAGAGCTTGCGCATCTCCGGGCTGATGTCGATCGACTTGGCCTTGCGGTCGAAGATGCCGCCGCCCTTGGAGATCAGCGAGGCCTTGTAGTCGGTCCAGCTCGAGCGCGGCAGGTCGAAGAGTCGCTTGCGCTCCTTCCAGCTCTTCGCCGAGTCGGGATCCGGGTCGACGAAGACGTGCAGGTGGTTGAAGGCGGCGATCAGCTTGATCTTCTTCGAGAGCAGCATGCCGTTGCCGAAGACGTCGCCCGACATGTCACCGACGCCGATCACCGAGAACTCCTCCTCCTGGATGTTCTTGCCCATCTCGCGGAAGTGGCGTTTGACGGATTCCCAGGCGCCACGCGCGGTGATGCCCATGGCCTTGTGGTCGTAGCCGGCCGAGCCGCCCGAGGCGAAGGCGTCGTCGAGCCAGAAGCCGTAGTCGACTGAAACGCCGTTGGCGATATCCGAGAAGGTGGCCGTGCCCTTGTCCGCCGCCACCACCAGGTAGGGGTCGTCGCCGTCGTAGCGCACCACCTGCTTGGGCGGGATGATCTTGCCGTCCTTGATGTTGTCGGTCAGGTCGAGCAGGCCGCGGATGAAGGTCTTGTAGCTGGCGATGCCCTCGGCCATCCAGGCCTCCCGCCCGGCGTCCGGTGGCGGCAGGCGCTTGGGCACGAAGCCGCCTTTCGAGCCGACGGGCACGATGACGGCGTTCTTGACCTGCTGCGCCTTGACCAGACCCAGAACCTCGGTGCGGAAGTCCTCGCGCCGGTCGGACCAGCGCAGGCCGCCTCTGGCGACCGGCCCGAAGCGCAGGTGCACGCCCTCGACCTGCGGCGAGTAGACGAAGATCTCCCGGTGCGGCTTGGGCTCCGGCAGCTCCTCCAGGTCCCGGCTGTCGAGCTTGAAGGAGACGTAGTCCTTGCGGCTGCCGTCCTCCGCCAGCTGGTAATAGTTGGTGCGTAGGGTGTTCAGGATGAGATTGAGATAGCGCCGCAGGATCCGGTCGTCGTCCAGGCTGGTGACGGCGTCCAGCATCTCCAGGATTTCGCCGGCGTGCTTCTTCTCCCTGAGGGCGCTGACGGTCTTGCCCTTCTTGCCGACCGGCTCGAAGCGATGCTCGAAGAGCTCCGCCAGGCGTGCCGTGATGGCGGGATGGTTGGCTAGCGCCTCTTCGATGCGGTCCTGGCTGAAGGGGATGCGCACCTGGCGCAGGTACTTGCTGTAGGCGCGCAGGATCTTGATCTCGCGCTCCGACAGGCCGGCCGTGAGCACCAGGCCGTTGAAGCCGTCGTCTTCCATCCGGCCGTTCCAGACCTGCTGGAACACCTCATGGAAGGCCTCGCGCACATGCTCGAGGTCCATGCTGGAGCCAGAGCGCAGGCGCATGTTGAAGTCCTGCACCCAGATGCAAGGTCCGCCGTACGGCAGGTCGACCTGGAAGGGAACCTCGCTGATCACCTTGAGGCCCATGTGCTCCAGGATCGGCAGCACGTCGGAAAGGGCGAGCGGCCCGTTCTGGTCGTAGACCTTGAGATGGATGACCTCGGGCGATGCCTTGTGCGGCCGGTAGAGATCGAGGACCAGGCGGTTCTCGTCGGCGGCCAGCTGGATGCTGCGGATGTCGGCGACGGCGTCCTTGGGGTGGAAGCGTTCCTGGTAGCTGACCGGGAAGGCGCGCTCGTAACGCTCGAAAAGCTCCAGGCCGTCGCGCTCGCCGTGCTCGGTGAAGAGAGCCGCGCGCAGGCCGTCGGTCCAGGAGCGTGCCGCCTCGGCCAGGGTCTCTTCCAGCGCATCGAGGTCGACGTGCGGGATGTTGCCCTGCTCGGTTTTGACGATGAAATGCAGGCGCACGAGCGGCATCTCGCCGAGGAAGGTGTAGAAGGCGCTGATCCGGCCGTGGAAGGCCTCCGCCAGAACGTCCTGCAGCTTGCCGCGCAGGCGCGCATCGTAGCGGTCGCGCGGCACGAAGATCAGGCAGGACACGAAGCGCTCGAAAGCGTCGCGGCGGACGAAGAGCGCGGTGCGCTGGCGTTCCTGCAGATGGACGATGCCGCTTGAGATTCGCTTGAGCTCTTCGGTGGAGATCTGGAACAGCTCGTCGCGCGGATAGGTCTCCAGCACGTGCTGCAGCGACTTGTAGTCATGGCTGTTGGGCGGGAAGCCCGAGCTTTGCAGCACGCCGTCCACCTTCTGCCGCAGCAGGGGAATCAGACGCGGCGAGCGCGAATAGGCCTGCGAAGTGAAGAGGCCGATGAACAGCCGTTCGCCGATCACCTGGCCCTTGGCGTCGAACTTCTTGATGGCGATGGCATCGACGTGGGCATTGCGGTGCACGGTCGAGCGGCGGTTGCCCTTGGCGATGCGCAGCAGCTTGCGGGACTTCACCCAGGCCTGCACGTCGGAGGGGAGCTGGCCCAGATTGCGCAGGCCGTCGAAGACCGAATAGTCCAGTTCGCGCAGCAGGCCCAGGCCGGCATCCGGGTCGATGCGGGCCACGCCCGACTTGCCCCTGCCCTCGAAGCTGTACTCGCGGAAGCCGAGGAAGGTGAAGTTCTCGTCGTTCAGCCATTCCAGGAAGGCGATGCCCTCCGAGATTTCGTCGCGCGGCAGCTTAGGCGGCTTTCGCTCGATCTCGCGGATCAGCTCGCGGCAGCGCTCGCGCATGGCACGCCAGTCCTCGACCGCGGCGCGCACATCCTTCAGCACCCCGGCGAGCCGCTCGACAATGGCGGCATGGCGTGCCTCGGGCTGCTCGTTGATCTGGATGAGCATGCAGGACTCGCCGCGGAGGCCGGACATCTCCGCGTCTTCGTAGCTGGCGATGCCCACCAGCGTGCCGGACTCGTCGCGCTCTATCGGGATGATCGGGTGGATGACCAGGCGGACCTCGGCCCGCATGTGATTGAGCGCCGCGGTGATCGAGTCGACCAGGAACGGCATGTCGTCGTTGATGATCTCGATCGCCGTGTGGACCGAACGCCAGTTGGCCTCGCAGTCGTCGGAGTTGCGCACCCGGATCTTGGCCGTGTGCGCGTCGCGGGTCTCAGCGAAGTCGAGCAGCGAGAGCGCGGCCTTCGCCAGGGTCTCCGAGGCCTCTCCCACCAGGTCGCTGGGGGAGACGTTGGCATAGAAGGCCTCGACGAAGCGTCCGGCGAGCGCGCCGTTGTACTTGCTGCCGTTGCTGGGCGCGCAGTCTTTCTTGGCGGCGCGGACAGCGTCCTGGATCAGCGGTGCGAGATGGTCTTCGTGGTAGACGGGCATGATAGGCGTTCCTCGACCTTGGTCGTGCGGCCGGCCTCTCGTGGATTGGAGGCGGCTTCTTGTACGGTCGCTGTTCACTATAGCTTCTTGATGTGAAAACTTAAGCTCGCGTTACCCCTCTTTTCGTCTATGGCGAAAGTCTAGAGCGCGCTGGCCACTTTCAGGCCGTCCAAGACGGCCTCTTCCGCCGTGCGCGGGGCCAGACAATCGCCGATCAGGTGCACGGCGCCCGGATAGTCGCCAAGGGCAGCGGCGAGGCCGTCGTTGGCCTGCGGCGGCTGGCAGACCACCAGGGTGTCCACGTCCTCCACCACGATCGCTTCGCCGCTTGCGGTGTGCTGCAGGTAGACGCTGTCGCCATCGGCGCCGAACAGCCGGGCGTAGGGGGTGATCTCGACGCCAAGACGGTTGAGGCTGCCGACCGCCTGGTCGCGCACATAGAAGGGGACGCTCTGTCCCGCCATCAGGCCGTTGACCATCAGGCGGACGTGGCAGCCGTCGCGGGCCAGGCGCTCGGCCAGGCCGAGGCCGACCCAGTCGCAGCGCCAGTCGGCGACCACTACCCGTTGGCCGACGTTGGCGCCCTCCTGCAGCACCTGCCAGGCGGTCACCACGTGGGCGTCCTCCCCGAGTTCGAGCTGCGGCGCCTGCGGTAGGGCGCCGGTGGCCAGAATGACCGCGTCCGGTGCTTCGCGCGCGATCAGCGCGGCGTCGACCGGCGTGTTCTTGATGAGCTTGGCGCCGGCCCGTTCGGCCTCCCGCACCAGGTTGGTGGCGATTCCGCCAAACTCCGCCCGCCCCGGCAGGAGCTGGGCGAGCAGCGCCTGGCCACCGAACTGCCCGGCGGCTTCGTAGAGGCTGACCTCGTGGCGGCGCTCGGCCGCCACCGCTGCCGCCTTCAGCCCGCCCGGGCCGCCGCCGACGACCAGCACCTTCTGCGGCTTGGCGGCCGGTGCCTGGGTGCCGAAGCGCAGCTCGCGCCCGGTTTCGGGATGCTGAATGCAGGAGATCGGATAGCCGAGATGGAAGTGGCCGATGCAAGCCTGGTTGCAGGCGATGCAGGCGCGAATCTCCTCGGCTTCGCCGCGCTCAGCCTTGTTGGGCATCTCTGGGTCGCAGATCATGGCGCGGGTCATGCCGCACATATCGGCCTGACCCGTAGCCAGGATGCCCTCGGCGATCTGCGGCTGGTTGATGCGGCCGGCGACGAAGACCGGGATCGCGACCTTGGCCTTCACTTGGGCGGCGAAGGGTGCGAGGTAGCCGGTCTCGATGGCCATGGGTGGGACGATGTGAATGGCGCCACCCAGGGAGGCCGAGCTGCCGGCGATGACACTGACATAGTCGAGGCTCGGCGCCAGCCGCTCGATGGCCGCCAGGGACTCGCTTTCTTCCAGGCCCTCGGGGTCCTTCTCGTCGCCCGAAATGCGCAAGCCGACAGCGATCTCCCCATTGGTCTCGGCGCGAATGGCGGCGACCACCTCTTCCAGGAAGCGCAGGCGTCCTTCGAAGCTGCCGCCGTAGGCGTCCTCGCGCAGGTTGACGCGCGGGCTAAGGAACTGAGCCGGCAGATAGCCGTGGCTGGCGACGATCTCGACGCCGTCCAAGCCGGCCTCGGCCATCAGCCGCGCGGCGGTGCCGTAGCCCGCGACGATCTCCTGGATTAGCGCCAGGTCGAGCGGCCGGGGCACCACGTGGAAGCGCTCGCTCGGAACGGCGCTGGGCGCATAGGCGACCGGCAAGGCGCCGTCTCCGCTCTCCATGATCTCGCGGCCGGGATGGAAGAGCTGGCCGTAGAGGCGGGAGCCTTCGGCCTGACAGCTCTCGGCCAGGCGGCGAAAGCCGGGAATGCAGTCCGGCTCGCTCGCCATCAGCATGTGGCTGGTGTAGCGCGCACTTTCGTGCACGCCGGCGACCTGGGTGACGATCAGCCCCGCGCCGCCTTTGGCGCGGGCCCGGTGATAGGCGATCAGGGCGTCATTGACCTGCCCGTCGCTCGGCAGGTTGGTGTCGTGGCCCGTCGAGAGGATGCGGTTCTTGATCTCCCGCCCCGCCACAGTGATGGGCGAGAAGAGATGAGGGAAGGCGCCGGCGGTCATGCCGCCTCCCTTGAAAGCGGCGGATGACCTGTGTCAAAGGCCCCCGGCCGGCCGGCGCCTAGAGTTGCGAATTGTCGAAGAATCATCGCCGAAGCCCAGGAAAGGGAGAGTTGCCTTGTTGACCATTGCCCTCGAGCACGTCTGCTTCCTCATCGTCAAAGCACGGGAATTCGACGTCAAGGTGGAGGTTGTGGAGCCGGAGCCCGGCTCCAACCCCGGCGACGAGGACATGCGCGAGGTGCTGGAGGACTATCCCGACGATCCGGTGCAGGAAGAGCTGACGGAATTCATCGACGGCCTGAGCTACGACGAGAAGATCGATCTGGTCACCCTGGCCTGGCTGGGCCGCGACGACTACACCGCCGACGACTGGGCCGAGGTGCGGCAGCAGGCGGCCGACGCCCACAACAACCGCACGGCGGCCTACCTGCTCGGCATGCCGCTGCTCGGCGACTACCTGGAAGAGGGCATCTCTCTGCTCGGCCTCTCCTGCCAGGAGTTCGAGATGGGCCGGCTGTAGCAGGCATCTCTTGAAGCGTCCGCGCGACGGTGCTTGCTTGAGCAGGTCATGCCGGAGTTTTTGACCACCAAGGAAGTCGCCGAGCTGCTGCGCCTCAAGGAGCGTAAGATCTACGAGCTGGTGAGCGAGGAGGCGATCCCCTTCAGTCGCATCACCGGCAAGCTGCTCTTTCCGCGCGGGCTGGTCGAAAGCTGGGTGCTCAAGCACGTCGAGCACCGGGACCATCTCGACGGCCTCGATCGGGTGCCGCCGGTGATCGGCGGCAGCCACGACCCCTTGCTCGACTGGGCTTTGCGCGAGTCCGGCAGCGACTTGGCGACCCTCTATGGCGGCAGTCTGGACGGCTTGGAGCGGCTCGGCCGGCGGGAGCTTCTCGGCGCCGGCATGCACGTCTACGAGCCGGCCTCCGAAGACTGGAACCGCCAGCACGTGGCCCAGGCGCTGCCCGGTCTGCCTATCGTGCTCATCGGCTGGGCCCGGCGCCAGCAGGGCTTGGTGGTGCCGCCGGGCAATCCAAAGGGTCTCGCGAAGCTGGCCGACCTGGCCGGCTGCCGGGTCATCCCGCGCCAAAGCCAGGCCGGCAGCCGCCTGCTGCTCGACCACCTGCTTCAGGTCGAAGGGCTGGCCGATGCGGCGATCACCCTCGTCTCACCGCCGGCGCGCAGCGAGGCGGACGTCGCCTCCGCCGTCGCCGAAGGCAAGGCCGACGCCGGCTTCGCCATCGAGGCGGTGGCCCGCCAGTACCGGCTCGATTTCGTGCCGCTGGTGGAGGAGCGCTACGACATCGCCTTGTGGCGCCGCCACTACTTCGAGCCGCCGATGCAACGCCTCCTGGCCTTCTGCCGCACGCCGGCCTTCGCCGCCCGCGCCGCCGAGCTCGGCGGCTACGACGTTGCTTGTCTGGGCGAGGTTCAGTTCAACGGGTTTTGAGGCAGTTGAGGGTTCTGGGCGGAAGGTGATCGAGCCAACCGACGGCCCAGCACCGCTGACTGTCATCCCGGCCAAGGGCGAAGCCCGCGAGCCGGGATCCATTCGTCAGCCCGCGCCCATTGTTCGTTAGTCCGCACCCAGCCCTACCGTGGACCCCGGCTCAAGGCCGGGGTGACAGTCGGTGTTGGATGGCCGCCGCTTACCTTAGCTCCCCCCGCCTTCCTTGGCGTTGGGGAAGAAGAGCTGCTGGCCGTCGACCTGGAAGGCGGCAATGGCGGTCTGGCCCTCGCCGGAGACGAGCCAGTCGACGAAGGCCTGGCCCCACTCGGCCTTGACGTTGGCGTGCTTCTCCGGATTGACCAGGATGACGCCGTATTGATTGAACAGCGCCGGGTCGCCTTCGACGGCGATGGCGAAGTCGGCCTTGTTCTGGAAGGCGATCCAGGTCGCCCGGTCGCTCATGGTGTAGGCGTTCATGCCGACGGCGGTGTTGAGCGTCGCGCCCATGCCGGAGCCGGTCTCTCGGTACCAGCTGCCGCTCGCCGCCGCCGGGTCGACGCCGGCCGCCTGCCACAGGCTGAGCTCCTTCTTGTGGGTGCCAGAGTCGTCGCCGCGCGAGGCGAAGAGCGCTGCCGACTGGGCGATCTTCTCGAGGGCGGGCAGGATGTCCCGCGTGCCGGCGATCCCGGCCGGATCGTCCTTCGGGCCGACGATGACGAAGTCGTTGTACATCAGGTCGTGCCGGGCGACGCCGAAGCCATCTGCGACGAACTTCTCCTCGGCCGGCTTGGCGTGGACCAGCAGCACGTCGCCGTCGCCGTTGCGGGCGTTCTTGATCGCCTGGCCGGTGCCGACCGCGACCACCCGCACCTCGATGCCGGTCTTCTCGGTGAACTGCGGCAGGATGGCTTCGAGCAGGCCAGAGTTCTGGGTCGAGGTGGTCGACTGGACGATGATGAACCTGTCGTCGGCTTGCAGAGTGCCGGCCAAGCCGGTGGCGACGGCCAGCGCTGAAGCGAGCGCGAGAAAGCGGCGACGGATCATCCGGGGGGTCTCCTTCTTGGTTCGTCTGTCGGTGTGTCGGGGTGTCAAAAGACCAGGCGGCCGGCGAGGAAGGCGGCGGCGATTTCGCTTTCGGGGGTCTCGAAGAACCGCTCCGTCGCGGCGCGCGCTTCCAGCCGCCCGTGATGCAGGAACAGCACCTCATCGGCCAGGCGCTTGGCCTGACCCAGGTCGTGGGTGACCAGGATGACCTTGGTGCCCTCGGCCTTGGCCTGGCCGATCAGCTGCTCGATGGCCAGGGTGGCTGTGGGGTCGAGGCTCGCGGTCGGCTCGTCGAGAAACAGCACCTCGGGCCGGCGGCTCAGCGCGCGGGCCAGAGCCAGGCGTTGCTGCTCTCCGCCGGAGAGCAGGCGGGCCGGACGGTCGGCCAGGTGTTGCAGGTTGGCGCGGGACAGCCACTCCTGGACGCTGCCGTCGACGGCCGCGCCGTTGCGGCCGTGGCGCAGGGCATAGCGCAGATTGGCCGCCACCGAACGGCGCAGCAGCACAGGGCGCTGAAAGACCATGGCCTGGCGTAAGCGAATGGTCTCGTCCGCCGTCTCGCCGCGCCAGAGCACCCTGCCGCTGCTCGGCGCGATGAGGCCGTGCAGCAGACGCAGCAGGAGACTCTTGCCGGCGCCGTTGGGGCCGATGATGGCGCTCAGGCCGCCGTCCTCGAAGCGCAGGCTCAGGCCATCGATCAGGCGATGGCCACCGGCTTCGTAGGTCAGGTCCTTGGCCTCGAGCGGCAGGATCTCGCGTACCGGACCTGGCGCGCAGGCCCGTAAATCGACGATATGGCTTCCATCAGGCATAGGCGGCTTTCGCAGCTGTGGCACGGAGACTCATGACCGAGGCGTTCACCGCCACGGCGATACCGACCAGGATGATGCCGAGCGCCAGGGCCAGGGCGAGATTGCCCTTGGAGGTCTCCAGCGCGATGGTCGTGGTCATCACCCGGGTCACGTGATTGATGTTGCCGCCGACGATGATCACCGCGCCGACCTCGGCGATGGCCCGGCCGAAACCGGCCAAGGCGACGGTCATCAGGCTGTAGCGGCCGTCCCAAAGCAGCGTGCCGACGGCGGCCCAGCGGCCGACGCTGAAGGAGCGCAATTGCTCGTCGTACTCGCTGTGCAGATCGGCAACCACCTGCCGGGTCAGCGCCGCAACGATGGGCGCGACCAGAATGCTCTGGGCGATGATCATGGCAGTCGGTGTGTAGAGCAGCGCCAGGGGGCCAAGCGGCCCGGCGTTCGACAGCATGAGATAGAGGAAGAGGCCGACGACCACCGGCGGCAGGCCCATCAGCGCGTTCATCAACACGATCAGGACGCCGCGTCCGGGAAAGCGGAAGATCGCCGTCGCGGCGCCGAGCGGCAGCCCGATGATGCAGGCGAAGAACACGGCCGTCAGGCTGACCTGAAGCGACAGCAGAACGATCTCCGCCAAGTCGGCATTGCCGGATAAGATCAAATCGAAAGCGAGCCCGAAGGCCGCGCCGAAGTCCTGCATCGCCGCCTCCCGGAGTAAAGCTATGTATCCTTCCGCGCCTTGTCCAGGAATCACAGCAAAACAGAATCTGTGCATATTTTTGCAGTTCAGAGCATAGGATTTTGAAGGTGGCAGCATGCTGACGATCTTTCCCGAGGGCAGCCGGGCGCGGGCCCTGCAGGCCTATCGCCGGCCCTACGAGGCGCCCTTTCGCGCCGACGCCGGGGCGGCGGTGCAGCCGGACTTCGAGCAACAGACCGATATCGAGGGCTGGGTTTGGGCCTTCGACCCCGAGGGCCGCGGCGGCTGGGTGCCGCTCGCCTGGCTCGACCGCCGCGGTGAGCCCTGGCGGCTGACCCGCGCCTTCGATGCGCTGGAGCTGACCATCGCCTTGGGTGAGACGGTGACGATCCATTTCGCCGAGAGCGGCTTCGTCATGGCGACCAACGCGGAGGGTGCGCAGGGCTGGCTGCCGGACGGGGTGCTGGAGCGGATCGCCTAAACGGCTTTGCCGATGGCGTCTGTCAGGCTGCCGGCGAGATCGCCGCGCGGCATGACGGCGATGCGCTCGAGGCCGAGCCACTGAGCGAGCTGGGCCAGCTCCTCGGCCAGCGCCTCGGCCACGTCCCCGTGGTGGACGTCGGGCTCCGCATGGGCGGCTTGCACCAGCAAAACTCCGCCGGCGCGGTCGGCCTTGAGGTCGACCCGGCCGACTAGGCGGTCTCCGAGCAGGAAGGGCAGCACGTAGTAGCCGTGCACCCGCTTGGCTTCCGGCGTGTAGATCTCGATGCGGTAGTGGAAGTCGAAGAGGCGCTCGGCGCGATCGCGGAACCAAATCAGCGGGTCGAAGGGCACTAAGAGTGCCCGGGCGGCGATGCGGCGCGCGCGGCGCGCCTCCGGGTGCAGGTAGGCGGGCTGCTTCCAGCCGGCGACCTCGACCGGCAGCAGGGCGCCCTCCTCGACCAGCTCGGCCAAGCGGGCCTTGGAGTCGGCCGGGGTGAGGCGGAAGTAGTCGCGCAAGTCCGGCTCGGTCGCCACACCGAGAGCCTTGGCCGCCAGCATGAGGAGCTGGCGCTGCGCCTCCTCCACGCTCGGTGTCGGCAGCGCCTGCACCTCTTCCGGCCAGACTCGTTCGCTCAGGTCGTAGACGCGGGTGAAGCTCCTGCGGGTGGCGGTGGTGATGCGGCCGGTCCAGAAGAGAAACTCCAGCGCAATCTTGCCGTCGCTCCAGCCCCACCAGCCGCCCGCCGCCTTGCCGCCTTCGCTCAGCTCGCCGGCGCTGATCGGGCCGGCCTCGGCGATCTCGCGATAGACCGCCTCGATGAAATCGCGCCGCTCCCGACCGAACTTCGCCAAGCCCTTGTAGATGCCCTCGCCCCGTTCGGCGCGTGCCATGCGCCAGCGAAAGAGCGGCTGGTAGGTCAGCGGGACGAACGAGGCTTCATGCGCCCAGTACTCGAAGAGCCGCCGCTTGCGGCCATAGGCCAGGCGCTCCAAGAGGCCGTCGGGATAGGGACCGAGCCGCGAGAAGAAGGGCAGGGTGTGGGCGCGGGCCAGCACGTTCACCGAGTCGATCTGCAAGAGCGAGAGACGGTCCAGCACTCGGCCGGCATGACCGGCATTGACGGTCGCGCTCGGCCGCGCCTCGCCAAAGCCCTGCGCGGCCAGCGCGATGCGCCGCGCGGCGTTGGCGGTCAAACGGGTGACGGGTGTGTGGTCGGGGGCGGCAGGCATAAGGTGCCCAGACTGGCCTTTACCGCGCCGTCCTTCCAGGTAAATCCGACGCTCCTCGCAAAAAAGATGCATCTATGCTGCATTTTTCCTTGCGTCGCTGAATATAAAGAAGCATATAAGATGCATCATTAGGAGATGGCGATGCGACTGAACGTGCAATCCGACTATGCCTTGCGGCTGCTGATGCACCTGGCGGTCCGGGACGGCGAGCTCGTGACCATCGCCGAGGTGGCCGATCGCTTCGGAGTCTCGAAGAACCACCTGATGAAGATCGCCAGCCTGCTGGCGCGCGAAGGCTATATCGAAGCCGCGCGCGGCCGCTCGGGCGGGCTGCGGCTGGCCAAGTCTCCCGGCGAGATCCCCGTCGGCGAGGTCGTGCGCCATACGGAAGCGGATTTTGCCATCGTCGAGTGCTTCCAGGAGGGCAAGAGCGCGTGCCTGATCACGCCCTGCTGCAAGCTGCAGCGCGTACTTCGAGAAGCTGTGGAGGCCTTTCTGGTGGTCCTGGACAGCTACACCCTGGACGACCTGGTCAGGCGGAACCCCAAGCTGCGGCTGTTGCTCGGCGAGGAGGCGGCATGACCGAAGTTCTCCTAAGGACAGCCGACGAGCGGCGAGCGCAGATCCGCGCTAAGGCCACCGCCATGGGCATCGACGAGGCCTACATCGCCTTGCTCGTGGAGACTTTTTGCGGCCGCGTTCGCGCCCATCCCCTGTTGGGTCCGATCTTCGAAGAAGTCATCGGCGACACCTGGAACCGTCACCTCGGCACGATGAAGGACTTCTGGGCTTCGGTCGCCTTCAACGCCGGGCGCTATTCCGGAAAGCCGGTGCCGGCGCACAAGAAGCTCGCGGCCGTCGAGCCCTGGCACTTCAACATCTGGCTCGCGCTGTTCCGCCAGACGCTCGAAGACACAGCGCCCTCCCAGGACGCCAAGCGTTTCTTCATGGAACGGGCCGAGCGCATCGCCCAGAGCCTCCAGCTCGCGATGTTCGGCCTGCCCGAGCTTCAAAGAGAGGAGAGATAGATGTCATTCCTCGAACTGCTCGTCGTCCTTGGCATGGTCGCCACGGTCGGCTTCTTCGTCGTCTACACCGAAGCCCTGCGCCAGGGCATTCGGGAAGACGAATTGGCGGGGCGGCGCCCGACCTACGACAAGATCGGCGGCACCGTGATCTTCGGCGCCCGCACGGCCTTCTTCGTCGGGTTGGCCGCCCTCCTTCTCCTCACCCTTGCGGAGATGTTGCCATGACCTTCCCGAACCTGAGCTTGGGTCGGATTCTCCCGCTCATCCTGCTGTGGGTTGCCGTCCCCGCGCCCCTCTACATCTGGGCCATCCTCTACCTCGTCATGCGGTGAGCTGGATGACCGACTTTCCCGAAGGGCTGACCAAGTACAGCGAAACGCCGCTCTTCACCGCGGAGAGCGTGCCGGAGGCGCTGCTCAAGGCGCACGCCACGAAAGCGGGCGTCTGGGGCAAGCTGCAGGTTCTGGAAGGCAGCCTTCACTACATCGTCCCCGGCCCGCCGGCCTTCCGCTCGCGCATCGAAGCTGGAGACTACGGCGTGATCGCGCCCGCCGTCCCCCATCACCTGGAGCTCTCCGGCCCGGTGGCCTTCAAGGTGGAGTTCTATCGTTAGGAAGGTGCCGAGTATCTACATGGCTACCACATGAACAACAAATGTTGTATTGTTGTGGAACGCCATAAAAGTGGAGCCCGTTATGCCTCGCCTCTCGATCGACCTCAGCCCGCAGGAGCATCGCCAGCTCAAGGCCATGGCCGCGCTCAAGGGACAGAGCATCAAGGATTATGTGCTGAGCCGTGCTCTGGTCGACATGCCCGATCCTGCGACCATGACCGACGCAGAGGCTCTGCAAGCGCTCAAGCAGCTCTTGGCACCGCGGCTTGCGGAGGCCGAAGCGGGAGAGGTCGTCAGTGCAACGGCGGACGACATCAAGCGCAACGCCCGCGCCCGGCGCCAAGCTTGAGGTAGTGGCGCTTTATCGCTTCACGCGGTCGGCCCGGGACGACCTTATCGACATCTGGCTCTACACGGAGGCGACCTGGGGCGAAGAGCAGGCTGACAGGTACCAAGACGAGCTACATGACTGCTGCGCGCAGATCGCAGCCGGTACGGCGAACACACGATCCGTATCCGGCTTGAGCGCTGTGCGCTTCTGTCATTGCCGACACCACTACCTCTTCTTCGCCGAGCGTGATGAGACCGTTGTCATCATCGCAGTGCTGCATGAGCGGATGGATCTGCTCCAGCGTCTCAAGGGGCGTTTGTAGCTCGCCCGTCGCACTCAATCGCCGCTACGTAGCGGGATGGTCGTGGCGGCGGCGGCCGATTGGAAGACGCGCCGAACCATTGGAAGGACGGCCGGCGTGGCGAGGCTGATGACCGGCACCATCAGAAGCGTCAGCACGAAGGTGCGCGCCAGAAGCGGCCAGTCGGAGATGAAAGGCGCCAGGAGAACCAGCAGGGCGGTGATCGTCGGGAAGGCGACCAGCCAGGCGGCGATCATCGGCAGCAGCTTGGGAAAGGTGATACGGGTTTGCATGATCGGCTCCTCACGCGTCGGCCGGGGTGAAGGTGGTGAGATGCTCGCGGACGATCATCCAGCGGCCGTCATGTTTTTCGAGAACGAGGGTGGCGTACTGACCTGGTGCCGGAGAGATCGGCTGGCCCTCCGCGTCGCGGCCTTCCGCCGCGAAGCTGAAGCTGGCGACGGCGAAGTCCTCGGCGACGCGGAGCGTGACGGGCGCCAGCGGGGCGACGGTCCAATAGGAGAACTGGGACATGAAGGGCGCCCAGGTCTCGATGTAGGCCTCCACGCTGTCGAGCGTCAGGGTCGTCCCGCCCATGTCGTCGACCACCTCGATCGCACCGGCGCCCGGCTTGAAGAGCGCGCGGAAGGCATCGCCGTTCCAGGGCTCCGCGCCGGGGCTCCAGGCCGCGAGCCAGCTGTCGATCACGGCGTGAGCCGAGGCGGCGGGTTCGGTCTGTTTCATGGGTCGCTCCTGTCATGTGTCCGTCTGCCATCAAGGTGACGTTTCGGCCGGAAGAGCGCCAATTCGAACGATGAAACGCTTATTCGCAGAACGAATAAGCGGCTGGCCGAGTCTCTGGTCAATCCGTCTTCCGATAGATGACGATGTCCATCAAGGTGCCTTCGAACTGCTGCGCGCGGACCGGCTGACCCGACAGGTAGTCCGATGGCTTGGCCGGCAGCGGGTGCTCTGGGTCGCTGGCCCAGATCTGCTCGAGCAGCTCCTGTCGCGGCTCGAAGAAGACCACTGCGCCCGGACCTTTCGAGACGCGCAGCGCTTCCTTGACCACGGCCGTCCTTGCCGCCTCGTCGACGTGGTGCAGGACGCCGAAGAAGAAGACCGCATCGAAGGTGGCCGACTCGAAGGGCATCTCGCTGGCATCGAAGGCCTCGAAGCGGATCTTCTCCCGCACCCCCACCTTCTCTGCATTGAGGGCCCAGTCCTGGCCGGCGTAGTGGGTGGTGTCGCTGCTCGGCTCGCCGGTCAGGACGTCGAAGCCTTGCAATGCGAGATAGGCGGCGAACTTCCCTTCGCCGGTGCCAACATCCAAGATCGCCGCATCCTTCGGTAGGCCGAGTTCCTCGAGGGCAATCGCGCCATCCTTGGCGATGGCTGGGAACATGGGGCCGAAGACGTCGCTGGGGTCCTGCTTGTCCATTTGCGCATCCTTCATGAGTTGCGTTATAATAGTTGCGTGCGCACGCATATATTTGCAAAACTAAGTCAGAGTCAAGGGGGAGCGCGACTTGGACGGATTTCTTTCGCTTTTCGATCTCATCGGGGTGCTGGCGCGCCGCCGCTATCAGGCGGCGGAGCAGCACTTTGCCGCCTTGGGGCTGAACCACACGGAAGCGCGGCTTTTGACCTTGCTGCGTGAAGCCGGCGGCGCGGCAAGCCAGGACGTCTTGTCGGGCCAGCTCTTCATCGACCGCAGCAATGCGGGCCGGGCGCTCAAGCGCCTGGAACAGGAGGGCTACATCGTCCGGCGCAAGGACGATGCCGACAAGCGGGCCTACCTCGTCGAGATAACGGCGAAGGGTCGCAAGGCCAGCGCGGAGATCGCCAAGCTGCGAAAGGTGATCGCCCAGAGCTTCTTCGGCGATCTTAGCGAAAAGGACGCAGAGGCCATCGCCACCCGGCTGTCCACGACGCTTGCCGGGCACGCAAGCCGGCAGTTGCCAAAAGCAGCCAGAGGCATCGGCGGGAAAGCCTGAATGCGCCCTTGGTTGATCTAGCCAAAGCTGTATTTCTAAAATAATTTCGTTTTTTGGGCTATATTATCCCACAACCTTAGCGTAGAATATCGCCCTGGACGGCTGGGCCGTCGACATGGCCGCGCCTTCCTGATCATGCCATCGGTCGAAAGAGGAGGGTCGAAATCATGCGTATGCTCATCTCTACAACCATGCTTGTGGCCTTTGCGTCGATCGCCGCGGCGGCAGACGTGCCAGTGCCGGAGGTCGGCACAACGCTCACCTACAAATGCACCGGGCCCTACTACGACGGGCGGGTCTACAAGCTCGCGAATAAAGATGGTGGGAAGGTGCGTTGGGAGATGGAGACGGACGGCGAGCGTGGTTACAACGTTCAGCCCTTGGGCCTGTGGGGTTCGATGCTCAACCACGAACGCGACAACGGCGACGGAAAAGGCAAGCGGACCATGGAGTGGGACGCCGCTGACACCGCAGGATTTGATCCGCTGACGGTGGGGTCGTCGATGGACGTGGACGCTAAGACCGTAACGCGCGACTGGCAGGCTAATGAAGAGATCACGGTTCGTGTGGCCGAGCGCAGTCCCATGGCGGTTGCACCACTCGGCACGGTCGACGCGATCAAGATCAGAACTGATCGGGATATGCGCGGCCTGTTCAACCGCTGGACCTATACGTCCTCCATGGACATCTGGATGGATGCCGAACGGGGGTTTGCCGTCAAATGGGACTACAGGGACGGCAAAGGCACGCATACCTGCAATCTGACGGACGTTCAGCTCGGCGGTTAGTCCGCGCCGCGGATGGGGATGGTGGCGTTGGCCGACGGGTGGAAGAAGCGCTGCACCGCCCAGATCGCGATGGCGAGGCCGACGCCCACCAGGTCGCTCAAGAGTCCACCCTCGATCATAAAGAGCGCGGCGGCGAACAAGCCGATGCGCATGAACCAGGCGACCGTCGTGCCCATGAACCAGCCCTGCACGCCGGACGACAGCAGGAAGACGCCGATCACGGCGGTGACCCCGGCGCGAATGATCTCGAGGGTCGTGCCGTCCATCAGGATGGCGCTGTTGTAGAAGAACATGAAGGGCACGATGAAGGCGGCGATGCCGATCTTGAAGGAGGCCACGGAGGTCTCCATCGGATTGGCGCCGGATATCCCGGCCGCCGCATAACTGGCGAGCGCCACGGGCGGTGTGATCGCTGAGACCACGGCGAAGTAGAAGACGAAGAAGTGTGCCGTCAGCGCCGGGATGCCGAGCTCGATCAGGCCCGGCGCCACCACCGAGGCGGCGACCGCATAGGCCGCCGTCGTCGGCATGCCCATCCCCAGAAGGATGGCGATGCACATGGCGAAGACCAGCGCCAAGAGCTGGCTCGCCTCAGCGAGGCCAAGCAGCAGGTTGGAGAAGCGGGCGCCGACGCCAGTCAGGGAAATGACGCCGACGATGATGCCGGCACAGGCGCAGACCGAGATGATCTGAATCGACAGGGTGCCGCCGAGTTCGAAGGCCTTGAACAGGCTCTTGGGTCCCATGCGGTACGGGGTGAGCCAGGACACCACGGCCGCCGAGGCGGTGGCGAGGGTGCCGGCACGGATCACCGAGTAGCCCATGAAGAGTGCTGCGATCAGGATAATGATCGGCAGGAAGAGGAAGACGCGGCGGGCGATCTTCTTGAGCTCGGGCAGCTCGTCCTGGTTCATGCCGCGCATGCCGAGCTTGGCCGCCTCGAAGTCGACCATGAAGTAGATCGAGACGAAATAGAGGATGGCCGGGATGATCGCGGCAACGGCGATGTCCGTGTAGGGAATGCCGGTGATCTCGGCCATGATGAAGGCGCCGGCACCCATGATCGGCGGCATGATCTGACCGCCGGTCGAGGCTGCCGCCTCGATCGCGCCGGCGGTCTTCTTGTGGTAGCCCACCCGCTTCATCAATGGGATGGTCAGCGAGCCCGTCGCCACCACGTTGCCCGCCGAGGTGCCGTTGATCATGCCCATCAGGCCGGAGGCGAAGATGGCCACTTTGGCCGGGCCGCCGCGCGCGCGGCCGGCCAGGGCGAAGGCGAAGTTGACGAAGTAGTCGCCGACCTTCGAAGCCTGCAGGAAGGCGGCGAAGATGATGAAGAGAATAATGTAGGTCGAGGAGACGGCGGTGGTCGGCCCCAGGATGCCGGCGTCGGTGTAGATCTGGCTGAAGAAGCGCTCCCAGGCGATGGCCGGCGACTGCAGGAAGCCCGGCAGGTACTGCCCGACGAAGACGTAGGTCAGGAAGATCAGCGAGATGACCACCAGCGCCATGCCGGCCACCCGGCGCGTCAGCTCGATGATCAAGAGGGTCCCGGAAAGCGCGGCCAGGGAGATGCCGATGGGCGCGAAGGGCGTGCCCGTCGAGTTGCGCATCAAGGTGCTGTAGATGGTGATCAGGTAGATCGCGACGGAAATCGCGCAGACCACCAGCACCAGGTCGGTTGTCGCGACCTTCTGGCGCTGTCCCGCCTGCCACCAGGAGAGGGCGACGGCGCCGACGCTGGCGGCGAGCAGCGGCACGCCGAAGAGCCAAGTCTCGTTGAACTTGATGGCGGGGTCGATGCCGTTCCACTGGGCGCCGCCGGCGATGTCGAAGGCGAAGTAGATGCCCACCGCGACCGAGAACAGCGCCGGCGCCATGAGCAGAGCGCCGAGCAGGTTCATGGTCCGGCTGCCGCCGGTCGGCTGCTTGGCGAAGCTGCTGCCGGCGTAGAGCAGGAAGCCGAGGCTGAGCGCGCCGGCTACGTGGACGATACGGAAGTTCCAAGTTTCGAGCGGGAAGCTCGGCAAGAACGGAATATCGATCAGCCCGCCGGTCATGCCCTCGATCGACAAGCCGTTGAGCGCGGCCATATGGAAGGCGGCGTAGATCGCCGTGAGCGCGGCCATGACGTGCAGAGTCGTACCGCCGTAGAGCCGCCGATTGCCCTCTATCGGCTCTTCGTCAACGCCTTCGGCAATGACCTTTTCGGGCTCGCTCGACATGGCCGCCCCCCTTTGAGACCCAAACTGGCCCCACACCTCGTGAGAGATGCGGGGCCGTATCGGTTAGGTCGGCTTAGCTGCCGCTACCGTGGATCATCTCGGCGGGGATGGAGCCGCCGTTCTCGTTGAACCACTTGGCGGCACCCGGGTGCCACTTCATGACCTGGTTCTTGTCCCAGTTCGCCGGCACGGTGCTGCGCGCGGCGCGATGGATCGAGACCATACGGGCGTTGTCGGACATCACCACGTTGACCACCGCATGCACGAAGCTCTCGGGCAGCTCGCAGTTGGCGATGGCGAAGTTCCACATGGAGACCGAACGGGCGTCCGCGTTGAGCGTCGTATAGGTGTCGGACGCGATCGTGTAGGGCGCGACCGGGAATTCGCCGAGGATCTTGTCCTGCTCAGCTTCGGTGAACTCGATGATGTTGACGTCGGTCTGAACCTCGAGCTGGCTCACCGCAGGCACCGGCACGCCGGCGGCGAAGGCGATGACGTCGAGCAGGCCGTCCTGCAACTGGCCGCCCAGGTCCGTCCAGCCACCGTTGCGGCGCTCGAAGTCGACGCCCAAGGTTTCCATCATGCGCGGGAAGTAGGTGTCGGAGGTCGAGCCCGCCGGGCCGAAGCCGATCTTGGCGCCGGCCGGAATGTCCTCGATCGAGGCGATGCCGGAGGATTTCAGCGCGGTGACGGAGAAAGGCGTCTGATACATGGGGAACATGGCGCAGGCATTGGTCATCTGGATGCCGGGCGCGATCGGATTGTTGCCGCCGAGGGACTCGGCAGCCGGGCCCATGGTGGTCATGCCGAAGGCCGCGTCGCCGGTGTGCACCAGGGCCATGTTCTGCATCGGGCCGCCGGTGACCTCGCCGCCGCCGGAGATGCCCAGCTCGTCAGCGACCAGGTTGGCCCAGCCGGAGCCGTAGGCGAAGTAGGTGCCGCCCTGGCTGGCCGTTCCGACGGTGAAGCTGTCAGGCCAACCGGTCCGGTCCTCGGCGACTGCCGTCGCCGCGCCAATGCACACACAAATTGCTGTAGATACGGCCAAGCGCATTACTTCGTCTCCCTGTGAAATTCCCGCTGTTTTTGCGGGCGGTTTTGGAACGTTGGCGCGTAAACTAAGCACCATGCAGGCGAGAAACAATGCCCAAAGTGGTACTTTTACTCGCTGACAGGCTCGGAATTTCCTGTTTCGCGCAGTCCGCACAGATTTATTCTGGTTTTGTCCCGCAAAGGCACAGATGGCCAAGCCTGCTTCTTGCTGGAGGCGTGCCTATTGGCCCGCGCGTGCCGAGGCCCGGCCGGTTTTGCTTGCTAAATTGGGAGGAAAATGGAGCGGGCGATGAGATTCGAACTCACGACTTCAACCTTGGCAAGGTTGCGCTCTACCCCTGAGCTACGCCCGCATCCTGGAAAGACCGCTAGATAAACGCGCCGCCTGGGGAGTGCAAGGGATTTCGGCGGCACGGGCGGCGAGAGAAGGCTTTCCGCGGAAGCCCCCGGGCAGTAGTGTCCCGGGCCGACCAGAGCTAGCAGCTCGCAGTTAACAATGAGGAAATCGGCAAGCCGTGAGTGAGCAGACGACCAATGCCGCGCCCGAGGCGCAACTCGTCGACGGCCGGCCTCCGCTGAGCGCCGAGCAACTGATGGCGCGGCTGGAAGAGCTTGGCATCGCCGTCAGTACCTTGACCCACCCGCCGGTCTTCACGGTCGAGGAGTCCAAGGCGCTGCGCGGTCAGTTGCCGGGTGCGCACACCAAGAACCTCTTCCTGCGCAACAAGAAGGGCGCCATGTGGCTGGTGACCTGCTTGGAGGACCGGGCGGTCGATCTCAAGGCCTTGGCCGAGAAGCTCTCCGCCGGGCGCTTTTCCTTCGGCAGCGCCGAGCGGCTGATGCAATATCTCGGCGTCCTGCCCGGCTCGGTCACGCCGCTCTCCGTCATCAACGATCACGGCCAGTCGGTGCAGATGGTCTTGGACGAGGGCTTGCTGGCCTATGACGTCCTCAACGTCCACCCACTGGTGAACGACCGCACCTGCGCCATGGCACCGAAAGACCTGCTGAGGTTCCTGGACGCGGCCGATCACCCCCCTATCTTTCTCAACATGGAGGCTCTGCAGCTGTAGCAAAGCTGGGTCCCGCGTCACCCTCGCAGACTGCACCGCAGCGTCTTGCAGCGCTCTTGTGTAAAGTCCAGGTAAGGTAGACTGCGCGGGAGAGTTCTGTGATGCATCGCGGATGCGATGACGGAGCAGACCCGGCGAAGCGATAGTCAGACGAGCGATCGGAGTAGGTATGGAACCGATTATTGGCATGGCGCCCGGGGGACCCGACGCGACCCCGGCCGGAGACATCATCAAGGATAGCGGCTTGGCGACCTTCAGCCAGGACGTCCTCGAAGCCTCGATGGAGCGCCCGGTCATTGTCGATTTCTGGGCCCCCTGGTGCGGGCCCTGCAAGCAGTTGACGCCGGCGATCGAGAAGGTCGTGCTGGAAGCCAAAGGGGCGGTCCGGCTGGTCAAGGTCAACATCGACGAGAACCAGGAGATCGCCGCCCAGCTGCGCATCCAGTCGATACCCACCGTCTACGCCTTCTTCCAGGGCCGCCCCATCGACGGCTTCCAAGGGGCGCTGCCGGAAAGCCAGATCAAGAGCTTCGTGCAGCGCTTGATCGAGCAGAGCGGCGCCAAGCATCCCGGCGCGGACCTGGTCGAGGAGGCGATGGCGCAGGCCGACGGCCTGAAGGAGGCTGGTGACCTCAAGGACGCCGCGGCGATCTACATGCAGATCCTGCAGCACGATCCGGAAAACGACGTCGCTCTCGGCCGGTTCCTGCGCTGCAAGCTCGAGCTTGGCGATGTGGAGGAAGCCAAAGAGATCTACGACGCGCTCGAGCAGGAGATGAAGCAGAAGCCGGAGATCGCGTCTTTCGCGGCTGCGCTTGAGCTGGCGGCGAGCGGCAGCGGTGGCGAGGAAGGCGAGATCACCGAGCTGACGCAAAAGCTGGAGACTGCGCCGAACGATCACGAGACGCGCTTTGCCCTGGCGCAGGCGCTCTATGGCGCCAACCGCCGGGAAGAGGCGGTCGACCAGCTGCTGGAGATCGTCTCGCGGCAGCGCGGCTGGAACGAGGAGGCGGCGCGCAAGGAGCTGGTCAAGTACTTCGAGGCCTGGGGGCCGACCGATCCCCTGACCATCGAGACGCGGCGCCGGCTCTCTTCGATTTTGTTTTCATGAGGACCTGATGGGCCGACATCCCTTCGACCCCGCATTCGAGGAGTTGCCCGACAACCTGCCGATCTTTCCTCTGTTGGGCGTTCTGCTGCTGCCGGGCGGCAAGCTGCCGCTCAACATCTTCGAGGCCCGCTATCTCTCCATGGTGCGCGACGTGCTCGAGGGGCCGCGGCTCATCGGTCTGGTGCAGCCGAGCGACGAGAGCGACGCCGGCACGGACAGGTCGGCGGGAGAGAAGGGGCGCGGCGCCACCTTCGGCACGGGCTGTGCCGGCCGCATCACCGCATTCAGCGAAACCGACGACGGCCGCTATCTGATCACTTTGACCGGCCTCTTGCGCTTCGACATCCCGGAAGTTCTGGAGGATCGCCACGGCTATCGCCGGGTCCGGCCAGAGTGGTCGCCCTATCGCTGCGATCTGGAGGAGGCGGCTGGGGAGACGATCGACCGGCCACGCCTCGTGGCCGCGGTGCGTGACTATTTCGCTCGCGAGGGTTTGGAAGGGGACTGGGAGGCCATCGAGCGGACGCCCGACGAGCGGCTGGTGACCTCGCTGGCCATGATCTGCCCCTTCGAGCCGCGCGAGAAGCAGGCGCTTCTAGAGGCCATGACCTTGCGCGATCGTTCCGATACCATGGTCACCATTATGGAGATGGCCACGGCCGCGCCGGAAAGCGGGCCGGCGAACTGAGCCGGCCAGGGACTGGAAGCCGTTCGGAAGGCGCGGGGGAGAGGACAGAGACGATGAACGAAAGCGTGCAGCAGGTTGATCCCAAGCTCTTGGAGATCCTGGTCTGTCCCTTGACCAAGGGCCCCCTGGAGTACGACGCCGAGCGTCAGGAGCTGATCAGCCGCCAGGCCGGGCTGGCCTATCCCATCCGCGAAGGGATCCCGATCATGCTGACCGAAGAGGCGCGGCACCTCGACGAGAGCGACGAGGCGCGCTGAGTCCGATGATGGCAAGTGAGGGAGATGGGCCGAACGACTTCTCGATGAAGCACCACGTCGAGGAGATCCGCTATATCAGTGCCGAGAAGTGCCTCGAAGTGGTCTTCGAGGACGGCCGGAGGTTCTCTCTGCCGGCGGAGTACCTTCGGGTCGAAAGCCCTTCGGCCGAAGTGCAGGGCCATGTTCCCGGGCAGAAGCAGATCCTCGGCGGCCGGCGCCATGTCGGTATCATGGGGCTCGAGCCGGTCGGCACCTATGCCCTGCGCATCAAGTTCGACGACCTGCACGACACGGGCATTTTTTCCTGGGACTACCTCTATCGCCTCGGCGAGCAGTACGACGTGCTCTGGGCGACCTACCTCGACAATCTCGCGGCCAAGGGCCTGAGCCGAGATCCCTGATTCGCGGCGTCTTTGTTGTCGCCCATCGGCGAGATCCGCCCTCAGACATGACCTCAGCATAGGCGCCAGACTTGGCAAGCGTGGGAGTGGACGGTCATGGCGCCATTGGATTCAGGCGATAGCGCAACGGCTTTGCCGGACCGGCAGAGGATGCGGACTTACCGCTTGGCGCGTCTGCGCGAATTGCTGAAGCAGCGCGACTACGCCGGTCTCCTGCTCTTCGATCCGATCAACATCCGCTACGCCACAGACACCAGCAACATGCAGGTCTGGATCCTGCATAACCAAGCCCGCTACGCCTACGTCTCGACCGAGGGGCCGGTGGTGCTCTTCGACTTCCACAACTGCGGGCATCTCTCCGACGGGATCGAGACGATCGACGAGGTGCGCTCGGCCATTCCGATCTTCTATTTCGGCGCCGGCGCGCGCAGCCAGGAGCAGGCCGGTCGCTTCGCCGTCGAGATCGAAGAGCTGGTTCGCGCGCACGGCGGCGGCAACCGCCGCATCGCCGTGGACAAGCTCGAGCTGGCCGGCGCCAAAGCGCTGGAGGCGCTCGGCGTCGAGCTCTTCGACGGGCAGGAGGTCGCGGAGCTGGCGCGGGTGATCAAGTCGCCCGACGAGCTGCTGGCCATGCGCGAAGCCATGCGGGTTTGCCAGCTCGGCATGGCGCGGATGCACGAGACCGCGCGTCCCGGCATGACCGAGAACGAGATCTGGGCCATGCTGCACGAGACCAACATCGCCAACGGCGGCGAGTGGATCGAGACCCGCCTCTTCTCGGCCGGCGAGCGCACCAATCCCTGGTTTGCGGAGTGCAGCAGCCATGTCGTCGAGGCCGGTGACATCGTCAGCTACGACACGGACCTGATCGGCCCCTACGGCATGTGCGCCGACGTCTCACGCAGCTTCGTCTGCGGCACGCCCAACGACGATCAGAAGCGGCTCTATGGCCTGGCGCGCGAGCAGATCGAATACAACATCGCCCTCCTCAAGCCCGGCCTCGGCTTCCGCGAGGCCACTGAGCGCGCCTGGCAACTGCCGGAGAGCTGCCGGCCCAACCGCTATTCCGTGGTCTACCATGGCGTCGGCATGTGCGACGAGTATCCCGCCATCGTCTACCAGGAAGACTTCGGCGCCTACGGCTACGACGGGACCTTCGAGCCCGGCATGACCATCTGCGTCGAGAGCTATATGGGCGAGCTCGGCGGCCGCGAGGGAATCAAGCTCGAAGAGCAGGTGCTGATCACCGAGACCGGCGTCGAGCGCCTCTCCACCTTCCCCTACGAAGACGACCTGATGCCGAGTCGGTGGGAGTAGCGGTCACCGGCATTGGCCGCTTCCCTCGGGATGTCATCCCGGCCAAGGGCGCAGCCCGCGAGCCGGGATCCATGGTTCCGCTAGGCACGAACTGCTGAACGAGGCGCCAAGCCACCGCAAGGCCCGCGCTAAGTGATTCCGTTCCGCGCATGCTGAGAAATGGACCCCGGCTCAAGGCCGGGGTGACAGCATGTGGTGCGGCGACGCCGGTGGTTTCTCTGAGAATGTCATCCTTGCGCGAGCCTCGCAGGGTCGCAGGCCCGGAGAGGTGAGTTGCGAGGATCCACTTCTCGGCCCGCACAGAACCCGACCGTGGATGCTCGGAACTCGGCCCCGGGCCTGACAGCCCGGTGGGCCTCGCCCAAGCATGACAATGAGGACTGCAGCGCCGTCCGGCGCCAAAAAACCTAACGCCCTCCGGACACCCGGATCACCGCGCCGGTGACGTAGCTCGCAGCTTCCGACAGCAGCCAGACGATGGGCTCTGCGACTTCCGCGGCGTCGCCGGCGCGGCGCATGGGGATGGCCGGCGCTATCTGCTTGGGCCGGTCCGGCTTGCCGGCGGCTTCGTGAATGTCGGTTTCGATGATCCCCGGGGCGACGGCGTTCACTCGCACGCCGTCGTCAGCCACCTCCCGCGCCAGACCGAGGGTGAAGGAGTCGACCGCCCCCTTCGTCGCCGCATACCAGACGTACTCGCCGGGGCTGCCGATCTCGGCGGCGACCGACGAGAGGTTGATGATCGAGCCGCCCTCGCCGCCGGCCGAGCGCGCCATCCAGCGCAGCGCTTCCCGGCTGCAAAGGATGGTGCCTAGGACGTTGACGTTGATCACCCGCTCGATGGCCGCGACCGTCGTCTCGGTCAGGGTGCCGGCGCGCCCGGTCAGGCCGGCCGAATTGACCAGGCCGGTGATTGGCCCAAGGGCGCTGCTGGCCTGCTCGAAGAGCTGCTCGACCTGCATGGGGTTGGCCACATCGGCGTGGATGGCGCAGCCCTTGCGCCCCTCGGCCTCGACGGCGGCCACCACCTCTTCGGCGGCCTCCGCGTTGCTCATGTAGTTGACGCAAACGTCGTAGCCGCGCGCGGCGGCCAGCCGGGCGACGGCCGCGCCAATGCCGCGGCTGCCCCCTGTCACCAGGACTGCGGGCATGGTCTCTCCTTCGTCGGCCCTTACTCGGCGGCCTTGGCCGCGGTGCTTGCGGCGGCTTCCATCTCACGGCGGATGGCAACCGCTTGCTGGTCCCCCTCGACGGCAATGTCAGCCCAGGTGAGGGTGGCACCCTCGGCGATGTCGCGCGTCAAGGTCACGCCCTTGGCGAGGCCGATGGGCAGCGCGCCGAGGCTCAGCGAGCGCGCCGCCGGGATGAGCTTGCCCCAGACGGTGAAGCCACCCTCGCCGTCCAGCACCTCGCCGGCCTTGAGCGGCCGCTTGGCGGTGGCGGCCACGTCGCCGCGCCACTGTTCGCTGCTGCCGGTCGGCTCGCCGCGCAGGGCGGCCGACAGAACCGAGATGCCGAGCTCGAGGCCGATCAGGTGATAGGGCTTGTACATCGCAGAGGTGCGGCCCGAGGGATCGGTCACCAGGCCATACTGCTGGAAGCAGGCCGCCGTGTAGTCGCCGCCCGGCCCCTCGCCGGCGCCGAAGACGACATAGACGCCCCAGCGCAGGTCGCGGTGGACCGGCCGGCCGTCACGCTCCAGGGAGGAGATCACCTCCACCTGGCCGCTGGTTTCGAGCTGCCCGCCCTCGCTCCTGGGCCGCAACACCAAGGGCAGGTCGTCGACGCCGCAGGGCGGGAAGTGCAGGCCGTCGCTCGGGGGCGTGAGACCGGTGGCGTTGGCGATGGCCGCCATCTCGATGGCCGACTTGGTACCGTCCAAAAAGGAGTTGAACATCTGCGGGTTCATGCCGGCTGCCTTGGCCGCCTCCGGCGTCAGACCATAGTGCGGCCAGACCGTCTCCGGTGTGGAGGCATGGTAGCTCGGCAGATACTTGGTGCCCTTGCCGGCAGCGATGACCTCAAGGCCGCAGGCCCGCGCCCAGTCAACCATCTCGCAGACCAGCGCCGGTTGGTCACCATAGGCCATGGAATAGACCACGCCGGCCTTGCGGCAGCGCTCCGCCAAGAGCGGCCCGGCCAGCACGTCGGCCTCGACGTTGACCATGACGATGTGCTTGCCGTGCTCGGCAGCGGCCAGGGCATGGGCGATACCGGCCGGTGGATCGCCGGTGGCGTCGATCACCACTTCGATCTCCTGGTCGAGCCCCGCGCCGGCGATCATCGCCAGACCGTCCTCCACGAACTGCGTCGCCGCGATCAGCTCTTCCGGCCAGCCGACCGCGCGGCAGGCGGTCTTGGCGCGCTCCGGCGAGAGATCGGCAATGGCGGTGACCTCGATGCCCGGCACCTTGGCTGCCTGCGCGAGGAACATGGCGCCGAACTTGCCGGCGCCGATCAGTCCGACGCGGACCGGGCGCCCGTCATTCGCCAGGCGCTTCTGCAACAGAGCGTAGAGATTCACGGCTCGCCAGTCCTCCCTTCGAGTTTTGCGGCCATCCTGGCCTCTCGCCCGCCACGGTTCAATTGCTCTTCGTGCATTGCCGTCGGCATCGGCTTGTCCGGGCTTGATAAGGGGCGATGAGCGATCTTCCTTTTAAATAATTAACCAATACTATTCATAATAATTTCGGCATTAACATAAATGATTACAGTTAATCTATCGCTTTATTAGAAAACTTCTTGTTTTTTATTTGAGTCTAGAGTAGAAGATCGCAGCGGTAACGCGTGGCTGCGGCGCAAGCCGGCTCGCCCTGTCATCGGGGGACGAAAGGGCGACAAGCCAATCGCGACGAGATGGCCCCACCCTACGGGGTCGTCGGGGTGCGTTACCCGCGCTTCGGGAACTGTTTTGCAAGGGGGTAGTAACGATGAAGGCAGGGCTTTTTGCGGCCGTAGTGGCCGCTGGCGTGAGCGTCTTCGGCTGGAGCCAGTCGGCCGACGCCTCAGTCATCGGCTACACGCTGGACATCAACAATCCGGTGTTCAATTCCGCCAACCGGGTCAACAACGTGCCGGACTTCCGCCTGACCAACACCTCGGACACGGCGAGCATCACCGGCTTCAACCTGACCATCGGCGACAACAGCTTCAACTACGACTTCTTCCGCTCTGAGAGCGCGTTCACCGACACGGGCACGGTTCTGAGCTTCAGCCTGACCAACCCCGACTACGCCAATGATCAGGTCGGCAGCAACGCGATCGACTACATCTTCGGCGGCTTCGATCCGGGCGATGCCTTCCAGTTCGAGGCCGACGTCGACCCGGACGTGGGCAATGTGGTTCAGGATTACCGGACGATCCTGTTCCCCAACGCGCTGCTGACGGTCTCCTTCAGCGACGGCAACAGCCTCTCGCAGAACCTCGCGCCGGCCGACACGGGTCTTTCGGGCTACCGCTTCGCGCAGCGGCTCGACACCTCGCTGATTCCAGAGCAGTCCAATCTTCCTGAGCCTGGAACCCTGGCGCTCTTCGGTCTCGGCCTCGCCGGGCTCGGCCTCGCGGCGCGGCGGCGTCGCGGCTAGGCCGCGGCCCGCTGGCTCTGGCCCGTCCAAACGGCGGCGTGGTGAGCAGGCTCTAACCTGTGTGGCGGCCCGGCGTGCCGGGCCGTCTTACTGCGTCACGGCCACTGCGATAACGAGGTCGCTGGTACTTTCACTCCAGTTTCGCACGCGCCTTTTGGGCCAGCTTCTCGCATCGCTTGGTCTTACCTTCGGACCTGGCGTCCTTCGCCTTGTTCACGAGGTCCTGCGCCGCTTTCGCGGCGCCGCTTCGCTGCTTCTCCTTACCGGTGAGCGCGGCGATGCGCATCTCGGCGGCTTGAATATCGGCGGAGCAATCCGCCTTTGCCGCGTCTGCGGCAACGCTAAGGCCGATCACGGCAACAAGCGGAATCGCAAGCAGACTAGATCTCATAACGGCCCCCTTCCCGTATGGTGCACAGCTCTGCGATGGTCATCGATTTTAGCAGATCTGCCGTCTTTCCATAATCCCAAAAGCAACGTTGGATGGTGACCGGGGGGCTGCTGTCCTTTGTCGCGTCGCCGACTCTTCACACACGGCCGTTCCCCGATCTGCTAATCTCCAGCCACGTGCGCGTTCCTTTCCGGGACGGAAGCGGGATCGCGCCCTCAACGCTGATGGAACGGTGGCGAAACAGGAGGTTCGGAGCATGGCCGACGAGAAGTGCGAAACGCACGAGAATCACGATCACGAGCATGGTGACAACTGCGGTCACACCAAGATCAAGCATGGCGACCATGTCGACTACCTGCACGATGGCCACATGCACCACAAACACGGCGATCACTACGATGAGCATCGCCTAGAGGTGACCGAGCAGAACCCTGACCGCTGCCAGCCGGTCACGCATGAAGACGGTCACGTCCACGGCCCCGGCTGCGGACACGAGGCGGTGCCGCACGGCGACCATGTCGACTACATCGTCGACGGCCGGCTCCACCGTCCCCACGGCGATCACTGCGACGACCACGGCCCGGTCGAGACGATCGAGAATCCGAAGGCTTAGGCGGCCCGACGAGAGGGGCATGACGTCACGGCTCATGCCTCTGCTGCGCACCTACCGAATGTCATCCCGGCCTTGAGCCGGGATCCATTTGTCCGTCGTCGCGGGATCGGGGTCGTTGAGCCCTGACGTTGTAGCTGCCCGCATTCTGGTTCGCTGTCCCATGCCCAGTCTGTCCGTACCTTCGGCAACTCGCTGCGCGAGCCCGGACACGCAGGCTTCGCCCTTGGCCGGGATGACAAGAGGAGTTTGAGGCAAGCAGCTCAAGGAGCGCCCGAGGATGACGCTTAGAGAGAAGGTCTACGCCTCCTCCACCGCCTCGAAGGCCTTTTTGGCGGCGGTGACCGCGGTCATGAAGGCCGGCACGCCGGCATAGACGGCGACCTGCAGCAGGATCTCGACGATCTCCTGCTTGGTGACGCCGTTGCGCAGCGCGGCCTTGATGTGAAACTCCAGCGGGCCGGGCGCGGTTGCCATGGCCGCCAGCATGGCGACGGTCAGCATCTCTCGGGTTTTCAGGTCGAGGCCCGGGCGCGCCAGCACATCGGCGAAGGCGAAGCCGAAGACCGTCTCGGTCAGGCCCGGTTCCAAGGCGTCCAGGCTGTCTCGTATCTGTTCCGGCGCCGCCGGGTTGAGCTGGGCCAGAATCTCCAGCGCTTTTTCGAGGCGCGCGCTCGGCTGGTCCTGGCTCATGCTTTTGTCCTTCGATCATTGTTTTCCGAGTGAGGAGCGCAGCCCGGCGCCCGCTTCAGGCGGTAGCATCGGGCGCCCTCCACGCCAAAGGAAAATCCCGGTGGGCTGCCCTGTGAAGTCGTTCATAGCGCTCCAACCCGGCGCATGATCAAAGCTTGCGGTGCGCGCCGGTAAGGCGCAGGCTTTTGCGTTGGGGGTGACGGGTTGCAACGACAAGGGACCAAGCGAGCGTAAGAAGGCAGATACGTGGGCAGGGCGACAGACCGGGGTCATGCGGCCGCGGCAGACGAAGGATGGGACCATGCCTGATCAGAACGGCGGCGGCGGCGCCGGTGACGAACTGCTCTTCAAAGCCAAGGTCAGCGAGATCTTCGATGCGGAGCTGCAGCGACGCCTGAAAGGCATGAAGCTGCTGGTCGGCGCCTTCATCGGTGGCTTCGCGCTCTTCATCGCTGCCGGGCTCACCTGGAAGGACAACCTTCTTCGCCCGCTGATCGAAGAGATCTATCCCACCAGCTACATCGCAGGGCAGGTCAAGGCGGAGCTGCTGTCCGATCCGCAGTTCAACGATGCTTTGATCACCGAGGAGCATAAGCGCGCCATCGCCGAGCAGATCGGCCGCAGCATCGGCGCCCATGTCGACTCCGGTTACACCAAGACCATCGTCTTTTCCGAGCGCGCGCCGGCCGAGGACAACTTCCTGATCTTCTACGCCCGGCCCGAGCAGCAGGTCGAGGTGACCATCCTGGCCTCCGCCACCGTCGGCTCTGAAGCCAAGTTCCGGGTGACCCTCGGCGGACGTGCCTTCGGCGAGCCGCGCCCCTTCCCCTTCACCCTGGTCCAGGGCACCATCACCGAGCACCTGCGCTTCGATGCAGAGCCGGGCGCCAACCTGCACATCCTGCGCTTCCAGCCGGTCGACTTCGCAGAGGGCGACCGGGCGGTCATTCAATGCGTCGTGCTGGTCAAGAACGCCAACGCATGAGCGCACAAACGATGCGACGGTCCTTTCTTCTGGCGCCCCTCTTCGCCGCACTTCTGACGGCACTGCCGCAGGTGCCGGCCGTCGCCAGCGACGAGGCGGCCTGGCAACCGCTCGAGCCGGGCTTGGAGCTGCGCCGCCAGCGGTTTCAGGTCGCCGGCCTCCGCAATCCCATCACCCTCCAGGTGCTGCGCGCCGACCCGGCCGAGGTCGAGATCGCAGTGATCGACACCTACTCCACAGTCAGCACACGGGGCGTGAAGTATCCGAGCTACAGCCTGCGTGACCTGGCCCGCGCGACCAACGCGCTGGCCTTGATCAACGGCGGCTTCGGCCAGTCGACCTACTATCCGGTGCCGGCCGGGCTGGTGGTGCAGGACGGCCGGCAGAAATCGCGGCTCAACAGCGCCTCGCGCACCCAGAGCGGGGTGTTCTGCATGCCAGAGACGGAACGGCGGACCGCATCGGCCGCGAGCGGGTCGACCGAGACGGCAGCCGGCCCGCCGGGCAAGGCGCGCATCGTCAACAAGGGGGACTACCGCCCCGGCCTCTGCCGCCAGGCGCTGCAAAGCGGGCCCAAGATCGTCGAGTACGACGGCGAGAACGGCATCTCTCGGCCGGCGCGGGCCTTCGAGCGCTCGGTGGTCTGCGTCGATGGCGCCGGACGCGTGCTCTTCGTGCAGACGAGCCGGGTGTCGCTGTTCCATCTGGCTGACATTCTGCGCGCGCCGGAAGAAGCGGGCGGCTACGGCTGTCAGGCAGCGCTCAACCTCTCCGGCGACGTGGAGTCCGGCCTGCTCTACACCACCGGCGGCACGCTGCAGTCGGCCGGCGAGGTCGACGCCCCGGTCGCCTCCGCCATCGCCGTCCTCCCCAAGCGCGGGGGGTAGAGTTTTTAGCGCCTATCGGCGCTGCACTGTTCCGTCCCGGTCCCCCACCCGGACTCTATCTTGTGCGCCTTCGGCGCTGCACGGCACCAGCCCACACCCCCGCCCGACCAACCCATGGCATGGTACCCTAGTGGGTTGGTCGGGCGGGGGTGTGGGCTGGTGCCGCATGGCGCGCCTCCGCGGAGAGAAGCTGGTCTCGCCTGGCGCCGGCGCGCCCTAGAGAGACTCCCCGACCAGCGCCGAAGAACGGTGAACGCCCCGGTAACGACAACCTTCAACGGCGCCTTAACACGCGCCGGGTCTTAATCGCGCCTCAACACTTTTGGGGAGGCAGCGATGGAACGCGTGATGGGCAATGGGGCCAGGCTCGGCCTCGGCAGGCCGGATATCTGGGCGTTCTACGCCCTGTCGGGCCTCAAGTGGCTGCTGTTCGGAGCGGCGCTTTGGCTGGTGCTCGTTCCGCTGCAGGTCTGCCTGCAGTGCACCGTCGGCGGTGGCGGTTGGGCCACAGCACTGCTGATCGCCGTGATCGCGACGCTCCTCCTCGGCTTCCTCTGGGTCGACCGCGTGCTGATCAAGAAACGGCGGCGAGTCTCGGTTGAGAGCTTCAGCCGCGAGCGCGCTTTTGCGCCTCGGCCTGCGCAGTAATCCACTGGGAGAAGCGCGCGACGTCGCTTTTCGCCGTCGGCCGCTCGATAAGATAGAAGTAGTCGCGGGTCAGCGGCGCGATTCCCTTCATGGCGCGCAGGCTGCCGTCTTCCAGGAAGCGGTCGACCAGCGGGAAGCCGGCGAGCGCGATGCCCTGTCCCTCGATCGCCGCCTGCAGCATGTTGATGTAGGTGTTGAAGACGGCGCCGGTCTTCTCTTCCGGCGCTTCCAGACCATGCGTCTTGAACCAATGCGGCCAGCGTGCCTCGGCCCGGTAGACGCCGGCCAGGTGCAGCAAGCGCTCCGACTGCAGGTCCTGCGGTGCCGATAGTGCCGTGGTGCAGCGATACTTCGGGCTATAGACCGGAAAGATCTCCTCGCGTAGCAGCGGCGCCGGGTTGCCGGTCTTCGGCCGCTCGGGGCAATAGCGGATGGCCACGTCGATGCCTTCCGCCTCCAGATCGAGGTAGCGGTCCGAGACCACGAAGTTCACCTCGACGTCGGGATAGCGGGCGCCGAAATCGATCAGGCGCGGCATCAGCCAATAGGTGGCGAAGGCGGCCGTCGTGGTGATCGACAGGCGGCTGTCGCCGCGGTCCTCGCGGATCTGCTGCAGCGTCTCGACGATGGCGTCGAGCGCAGGATTGACGCCGGCGGCCAGGCTCTTGCCGGCTTCGGTCAGGGCGACGTTGCGGTGGTTGCGCTTGAACAGGCGGGCGTCGAGCGCCTCTTCCAGTTCGGCGATCTGCCGGCTGACGGCAACCCGGGTCATGCCCAGTCGCTCGGCAGCACGCGTAAAATTTTCAGAACGGGAAACCGTCTCGAAAGTGACGAGTCGGCGCAGAAGAGCAACGTCTCTGCGGAGTTTTTCCATATAGTAAAAATTAACACTATGATAGCGGATTTGCAACTTCACAGCCGATTGCGGGCCGCTAGGCTAGGCAGCAAGAAGCGCGCAAAGCTCATCGCAGAACTCATGGCAAAGGGAGGATTGAGATGATCCGGAAACTCGGCTGTATCGCGTTTGTCGCAGCAGGTCTCGGCGGGCTCGCCGTCGCTCCGGCACTGGCCGCGGATGGCCCCGGCAAGGGTGTCGAGATCAATCCCATCAAGGGCTCGCCGGCCAACGCCTGGTTCCAGCACATGGTGGTGCAGCTCGGTCTCGAGAAGCTCGGCTACACGGTCAACGAGACGAAGGAAGCGGACTTCCCGGCGCTGCACCTGGCGGTCAGCTCGGGGGACGCGGACTACACGGTCAACCACTGGAAGCCGCTGCACAACGCCTTCTTCGACAAGTCCGGTGGCGAGTCCGTCATGACCCGGCTCAACCCGGCCATCAGCGGCGCCGGCCAGGGCTACTACATCGACAAGAAGACGGCCGATGCCCACGGCATCACCAACATGGAGCAGCTCAAGGACCCGGAGATCGCCAAGCTGTTCGACAGCGACGGCGACGGCAAGGCCAACCTCTCGGGCTGCAACCCGGGCTGGGGCTGCGAGCTGGTCATCGAGCATCACCTGGACAGCTACGGCCTGCGCGACACGGTGGAGCACGATCAGGGCAGCTACTTCGCGATCATGGCCGACACCATCACGCGCTATAACGAAGGCACGCCGATCATCTACTACACCTGGACGCCGAACTGGATCAGCGACGTGCTGGTGCCGGGCACCGACGTCTCGCCGATGAACGTGCCCTTCTCGTCGCTGCCCAACGACTCCGACGCCGACACCAGCCAGCCCGACGGCTCCAACCCGGGCTTCGCCGTCAACGACGTCTTCGTGGTCGCCAACAACGACTTCCTGGAAGACAACCCGGCGGCCGCCAAGTTCCTCTCGCTGGTCAAGATCCCGATCAGCGCCGTGAACGCCGCCCAGGTGCGGCTGAAGAACGGCGAGAACACGCTGGCCGACTTCCGCCAGCAGGCCGAGGACTGGGTGGCCGAGAACCAGACGCAGTTCGACGCCTGGGTCGCCGAAGCGGCGCAAGCCGAATAACCTCGCGCCTTTACCCAAGGATCAAGGCCGGAGGCGCGGGTGCGCCCTGCTTCCGGCCGCCTGTGGAGCGGAGGGCCTGGATATGAGCACCGCTGAGATCGAGTGCCGAAACGTCTGGAAGATCTACGGCGAACGCGCGCAGGAGGCCTTGCAGGCGGTGGTCGCCCAGGGCCTCAGCAAAGAGGAGGTGCGTGACCGCTTCGGCTGCGTCCTCGGCGTGCGGGACGCCAGCTTCTCGGTCAAAGAGGGTGAGATCTTCTGCATCATGGGTTTGTCGGGCTCCGGCAAGTCCACCCTGGTGCGCCACATCAACCGGCTGATCGAGCCCACGGCGGGCGAGATTCACGTGGCCGGCGGGCGGGTCGACACCATGGGCGAGGAGGAGCTGCGCCGGCTGCGGGCCGAGACCATCGGCATGGTCTTCCAGCACATGGCGCTTTGGCCGCATCGAACCTTGGGCGAGAACGTCGCCTTCGGCCTCGAAGTGCGCGGGCTCGGCCCGGCGGAGCGGCGCAGTGCCGCCGAGACGGCGCTGGACTCCATGGGCCTCTCGGGCTGGATCGATCACTACCCAGATCAGCTCTCCGGCGGCATGCAGCAGCGCGTCGGCCTGGCCCGCGCCCTGGCCGCCAACCCCGAGATCCTCTTGATGGACGAGCCCTTCTCGGCGCTCGACCCGCTCATCCGGCGGCAGTTGCAGGACCAGTTCCTGGAGCTGGCCAAGGTGGTCCGCAAGACCACGGTCTTCATCACCCACGATCTCGACGAGGCCATTCGCATGGGTGATCACATCGCCATCATGAACGACGGCGAGATCGTGCAGATCGGCACGCCGGAAGAGATCGTCACCAACCCCAAGGACGACTACGTCGCCGAGTTCGTGAAAGGCATCTCGCGGGTGGCCCTGGTGCGGGCGGAGACGATCATGACGCCGCTGGACGGCCGGACCGTTACCGAGAAGACGGTGACGCCCGAAAGCGAGCTGGGCGAGATCATCGACCGCTTCATGGACGACCAGGACGACGTGACCGTGCTGGACCCGGCCGTCGGCGCGGTCGGGCGCATCACCATCCGGGATGCACTGAGAGCCCTGCGCGGCTGAGGAGGAGGCCATGGATCCCTTGAACCCCTTCGACCAAGAGTGGGTCCCGGTCGGCACCTGGGTGGAGCTCGCGCTGCAGTGGGTGGTGGACAACTTCCGGTTCATCTTCCAGGCGGTGAAGGTGCCCTTCGACATCGTGCTGACCGCCCTGGAGGAAGCGCTGACCGGGGCGCCGGACCTGCTGATCCTGGCGATCATCGTGCTGATCGCCTGGCAGGTCGGCGGTCGCCGGCTCGGCTTGATCGCCGGTGGCTGCATGCTGGCCATCGGGCTGATGGGCGCCTGGGTCGAGAGCATGACCACCCTCGCCATCGTGCTGACCTGCGTGGTGTTCTGCTCGCTGATCGGCATTCCGCTTGGCATCGTCGCCGCCAAGCACGACCGCTTCTGGGCCGTGCTCCGGCCGCTGCTCGACCTGATGCAGACCATCCCTTCCTTCGTCTACCTGGTGCCCATCGTCATGCTGTTCAGCATCGGCAACGTCTCCGGCGTCATCGTCACCTTCATCTATGCCCTGCCACCGGTGGTGCGCCTGACAAACCTCGGCATCCGTCAGGTGCGCCCCGACATGGTGGAGGCGGCGCGCGCCTTCGGGGCGAGCCACCGGCAGACGCTCTACAAGGTCGAGCTGCCGCTCGCGATGCCGACCATCATGGCCGGCGTGAACCAGACCATCATGATGGCGCTCTCGATGGTGGTGGTCTCCTCGATGATCTCGGTCACCGGCCTCGGCCAGATGGTGCTGCGCGGCATCGGCCGGCTCGACATGGGGCTCGCCACGGTGGGCGGGCTCGGCATCGTCTTCCTCGCCATCGTCATCGACCGCATCTCTCAGAGCTTCGGAGCCTCCGCCCGCGACCGCGGCCATAAGAAGTGGTACGAGACTGGGCCGGTCGGCGCGCTGCGCAATCTCCTGGCCACGAGGTAGGCGATGCAGGAGCGTCCGAACATCCTGCTGCTGCAGGTCGACCAGCTCACCGCCCAGGCCCTCCGGGCCTATGGCGACCCGGTCTGCAAGGCGCCGAACCTGGAGCGCCTGGCGGCCAACGGCGCGCTCTTCGAGCGGGCCTACTGCAACTTCCCGCTCTGCGCACCCTCGCGCTTTTCCATGGCGACGGGCCTGCTGGCCTCGCGCATCGAAGCCTTCGACAACGCAGCGGAGATGCCGGCTTCGGTGCCGACCTATGCGCATTACCTGCGCGAGATGGGCTATCAGACGACACTGTCGGGGAAGATGCACTTCATCGGGCCCGATCAGTTCCACGGCTTCGAGACCCGCCTGACCGCCGAGCTCTATCCGACCGACTTCAGCTGGGTTCCCAACTGGGGCGACGAAGGCAAGCGCGACACCAACGACGCGCGCGGCGTCACCATCTCCGGCCTCTGCGAGCGGACGGTGCAGATCGACTACGACGAGGAGGTCGCCTTCCGCGCCTCCCGGCACCTCTACGACCTGGCCCGCTCCGACGACCGCCGGCCCTTCTTCCTGCAGGTCTCCTTCACCCACCCGCATGAGCCCTATCTCTGCACCAAGCCCTTCTGGGACCTCTACGAAGATGAGGACATTCCCTTGCCGCGGGTCGGGCCGCTGTCGGCAAACCGGCACGACGCCCATGCGGTCCGCCTGCTGCAGGACTTCGACATGCTCGACAGCCGCTTCTCGGAAGCGGAGATCCGCCGCGCGCGGCGGGCCTACTATGGCTCGATCAGCTACATCGACCATCTGATCGGCGGCATCCTCGACAGCCTGGACGCGAGCGGCTTCGCCCAGTCCACGGCCATCGTCTTCACCTCCGACCACGGCGAGCTGCTCGGTGAGCGCGGCATGTGGTTCAAGAAGCACTTCTACGAGCCCTGCCTGCGCGTGCCGCTGATGGTGAGCGCGCCCTGGATAGCGCCCCAGCGGGTCGCCACCTTGGCCTCGCTGGTCGACCTCCTGCCGACCCTCTGCGGCCTGGCTCAGGGCCATCCCTGGTCGGGCGCCGTGGAGGACTTGGACGGTGAGGATCTGACCCGCTTCCTGGATGGCGGGCAGGCGGACGACGAGCGGGCCGTCTACGCCGAGTATCTCGCCGAAGCCACCACCGCCCCGATCTTCATGATCCGCCGCGGCCGCTATAAGTACGTCGCTTCCAGCCATGACCCGGCGCTGCTGTTCGATGTCGAGGCGGACCCCGACGAGCTGATCAACCTGGCCGGCGATCCCGACCACGCGGAGCGGGTCGCGGGCTTCGATGCCGAAGTGCGGGAGAGGTGGGACGAGACGGCGCTAACGGCCCGCATCGTCAAGAGCCAGAAGCGCCGGCGCCTGATCATGAGCGCCCTCAAGCAAGGCCAGCCCATCCGCTGGAACCACGACGAGACGGCCGAGGACAAGGTCCTCTGGTACCGCGGCGAAGGCAGCTACAACGACTGGGCCTTCAGCTACCTGCCCGCCGCCGCCGCGAAGAAGGCCTAGAAGCGGAGCGCCATAAGGCCGCTGCGACCATTAACCCTATCGCCGTCATGCAACTCTGTGTACTATCTATAATAAGTTTTTCTCACAGAATACATGATGGAGATTGTGGCATGAGACTGGTTCCGTCTCTCGGCGCCGTGGCGGTCGTGCTGGCCCTGGCGCTTCCTTCGGCCCCCAAGGCCGCCACCATTGAATACAGCTTCTTCGGCACGCTGGACATCGCGCTGGACGATCTGAACGGCATCACCGCGCCAGCCGGCACCGTCTTCACCGGACGCTTCAGATACAGCGACAACGCGCTGGCGTTGGACGGTGGGATCTACGGGCGCCCTTATCAGGCAATCAGCATGGAGGTCTGGGTCGAGGGCAACACCCGGCCCATCGTCGACACCAATAGAGGGATTGGGGCAGTGAGCGTCAACGTGACGCCATACGGCGATGTCTACGTGCCCTTCCGCATGGCGAGCTCCGGTCCCGAGGTTGGCCTCGCCGGCTCGCTCAACATCTTCGCCGCGCCAACCCCGCAGGTCGTCAATCCCTTGCTTCTGCTGCCTGGGGAGTTCGAGTTGGAGACCTTTGCCATCGCTGGGCTCAGCTTCGGTACGGTCGACGCGCTGGCCATGGCGTTCGACAACGAGTTCCAGGGCACCATCGACCGCATCGTCACGACGCCGCTCCCGGCTGGCGTCTGGCTTTTCCTCTCCGCCATGGCCGGCCTCGGCATACTGGGTTACCGGCGCCGCTGGGCGCCCTCGGGGTCCTAAAGCCGAACGGCCTTCTATGACTGGAGCGTTCTCAGCGCTTGGGCGAGGTGCTTGGCGGCCAGCGCCGTGGCCGGCGGCTCGTCGGCGCGGTGGTGCAGGCAGATGGCGACCTCGGGCAGCGCGGGGAAGCCCTCTTCGCCGTCCAGGATGCGGGCGCCCTCGGGGACCGTGGCCGCCTCCATCACCGTAACGCCGGCGCCTGACGCCACGGCGTCGTTGATCAGGGCGATGCTGCGGGTCGAGTAGGCAATGCGCCAGGGGCGCTCCGTCCGATCGAGGGCTTCCAGCGCCAGGGTGCGGCAGATGCAGCCCTGCGGATAAAGCACGAGCGGCAGGGGCTCGGCTTCGTCGCAGTAGAAGCCCGAGGCGGCAACCCAGTGCAGCGGCTCCTTGCGGATCACCTCGCCGGAGAGGTCGTTCAAGGCGTGGGTCGCCAAGACCAGGTCCAGCTCACCCCGGGCCAGCTGACCCAGCAGGTCGATGCCGATGTCGCAGGCGACCTCGAGGCGCAGGCGCGGATGCGCCTTCGACAGCGAGGAGAGCGCGCTGGGCATGATGCAGGTGGCGTAGTCGTCGGGTGCCCCAATGCGCACCAGACCTGCGGCCTCCGGCTCGCTGAGGCGGGAGAGCGCCTCGTCGTTCACCCGCAGGATCCGCCGGGCATAGACCAGCAGGGTCTCGCCCTCTCGGGTGATGGCCACCGACTTTTTGCTGCGCGCGAACAGCGGCCGCTCGACGATCTCCTCCAGGCGCTTGATCTGCATGGAGACGGCCGACTGGGTGCGGCCCAGGGTGGCTGCGGCGCGGGTGAAGCTCTCCTGCGCGGCGACGGCGACGAAGGCGCGCAGCAGGTCGATTTCCAGGTCGCGTTGCATAGTCTATCAATAAAGAAAACTGATAAAGACGATCAAGTTAATTCGTTTCCGTGATGTTATCCGGATCGCTACCTTCTTCTGGCAAGACGATCACGACGCCACGGGAAAGGACGGGCCATGTTCGGAGTCATCGCCACATCGCTTCTCGAAGCCGCGCGCACCACGGGCTTCGCGCAGGTCCCCCATAACGAGGATTGGCGTCTTGCCGAGGCGCGGCGGCGCGAAGGCGCCTCCTCGGCGCGAGACGAGCGGGCTAGCAGCCAAGCGCATCCGCCAGCTCCGTCATACTCCCCACCGCATGGGTCCAATCGCCCGTAGGCGCCAGGTCCTTCGTCTGACCCGGGCCGTGCTCAGTGGGCCGGCAGATGAAGGCGGTCTGCAGGCCGAGCGCCTGGGCGGCGGCAAGATCGTCGTTGTGGGCCGCGCACATCATGCAGTCCGCGGGCGCGAGACCGAGCTGTTCGGCGCTGGTCAGGTAGGCCGCGGGCAAGGGCTTGTAGGCCCGCGCGGTCTCGGCGCAGAGCACCACGTCCCACGGCAGGCCGCCGAACTTCGCCATATCGACCAAGAGCGCGATGTTGCCGTTCGACAGGCTGCTGACAATGTGCCGGGTCTTGAGGCGAGTCAGTCCCGCGACGCTGTCCGCCCAGGGGTCGAGCCGGTGCCAGGCCTTGTTGAGGTCGGCGACCACCTCTTCCGGGATGCCCTCGAAGCCATGCTGGGCCAGCAGGCTGTCGAGGCTCTCCCGGTGCAGCACGTCGAGGATGGTCCAGGGCCGGCGGCCCGAGCGCACCTCTTCCATGGAGGGCTGGTAGAGCCCGCGCCAGGCATCGGCGAAGGCCACCCAGTCGGCCGAGAGGCCGTGCTTGGCCCCGAAGGCGTCCAGTTGGCGGATGACGCTGCCGCGCCAATCGACCACGGTACCGAAGACGTCGAACAGCAGCGCTTTGGGCTGGCTCATGACAGGCACCCCTAAAGAGTTCAGCCGTGCAGCTTGGCGCCTCTGGTGATCTTGTCGACGGTTTTCTTGTCCTCGCGCAGGGCCAGACCGACGAAGTTCATCCCCTCCGGCCCGAATTGCTTCACCGCTGCGCGGTTGGCGGCGTCGTGGCCGGTCCGGAACATCTCCTCGATGTAGAGCGACAGGCGCACGCCGCGCTCGGTGGCCCGGTTGTAGACCTTGCGCAGGCCCGCGGCATCCGTGCTCAGCACGATGACCGGCTGGATGAGCAGCGGGCTGTAGAGGCCGCCCTCTGCGTCCTCGTAGGCTTCGCCGATCAGCCCCTCGTTCGCGCCAACGATGCCGCCGGTCAGGAAGGCGGTGACGTTGAGCTTCTGCCAGACGGCCAGATCCTCCCGCACCACGATGGCGATCTTGGTATCGAACTCCATAGGTTACGCATCCTCCGCAGTACCGAGCCGTCTTAGGCCGCGCCAGAGGCCCGGCGCCTGCTTGCCGAGCATCGCCCTGACCTCGTCGTTGACCTCGTCCATCACCCGGTCGAGCGGCTTCTGCAGCGCCTTGCCCTTCCTGGTCAGGTAGAGCCGTTGGACCCGCCGGTCCTCGCCATCCCGGCGGCGCTCCAAGAGGTCGGAGGCTTCCAGCCGGTCGATCACGCCGGTGATGGTGGCGCTGTCGATCACCAGCCGCGCGCCCACGTCGGCGGCGCTCTGCCCGTCCTCGTCCCACAGCACCTTGAGCACGGCATAGCGGGTCGGCGTGACGTCATAGGGCGCCAGCTTGTCGCGCGCCCGCCCGGCGACCTGTTGCGCGGCCTTGCCGACCAGAAAGCTGATGCAGTCCTCGATGCGGTCCATGGCCGCCAGCTTACTCGATTGTAGGCAAGAATCTAGCATACAAGATATCTGCTTACGAGAAATTGCCGCACAATGGACTTGAACGGCCGGTGCTCCACGACAGGCTACGACGGTGCTTGTCGCTGGATCCTCGGGTCTCGCCGCGTCGCGGCTCGCCCAAGGATGACGCTCGAGAGTGACCGCAGATGGCGCAGCCACCACTCTCGTCACCCCGGACGCGTCAGCGATCCGGGGTCCATCTTGGAGCTGGGCGCAGGCCGACACATGGTTCCCGGCTCGCGGGCTGCGCCCTTGGCCGGGATGACGAGAGGAGGGTGCCGCACAGCGCCGAAGGCGCCCGAGAAGGTTCGCCCCCTAGCACCGCACTTGCATCTTGCTGCAGACTTGTATAGACAAGCTGCGTCCATCTATGTGCGGCTAGGGTTCCGCTGCGGCAGCAAGGCTTGCGGCAGGTCAGGACCGAGCGCCGTTATGAGCCACACGGCAGACACCCAAGGACGAAAAAGCCAGGGGGGATAGATGGGCCCGCTTCGGCGTGCCCGGCATCCACTCGTCCTTGAGGTCACCATGTCCCTTTTCGGTTTCGCCCTCGTCCTCGCAGCCGCCTTCTGCCACGCGACCTGGAACCTGCTGGTCAAGAAGCTCAACGCCGGCCCGGAGGCGATCTGGCTCTTCTCCTTCGTCTCCGCCGCGCTGTACCTGCCTCTGCTGCTCATCGTCCTGGCGGTGGAGCGGCCTGCCTTCGGCCTTGCCGAAGCGCTGGCCATCGGCGCGAGCACCCTGCTCCATCTCGGCTATTTCCTGCTGCTGCAAAGAGGCTACCGCAAAGGCGATCTTTCGCTGGTCTATCCGACAGCGCGGGCCACCGGGCCGCTGCTCTCCGTCAGTTTCGCGGTGCTTGTCCTCGGCGAGAGCCTCTCCCCCCAGGCCATGGCCGGTGCGCTTGCTGTCATTGTCGGCGTCCTCGGTCTCACAGGTGGTTCTATGCCGCGCGCCGGGCGGGCCTGGTCCTCGCTCGCCTTCGGGCTGGCCGTCGGCTGCTTCATTGCCGGCTATACGGTGGTCGACGCCTATGCCGTTGCCAGCCTGCTCGTACCGCCGCTGGTGATCGACTACGCCACCACGCTCGGCCGCTTGGTCCTGCTGGCGCCGCTGGCTCTGAAGCGCCGCAGCGAGGTGGCGCACTGCTGGCGAAACCACCGAGCCGCGGTCGTTGCCATCGCGGTCTTCTCGCCCCTGGCCTACATCCTGGTGCTCTACGCC
Organism: Rhodospirillales bacterium; assembly: GCA_965247175.1. GTDB lineage: Bacteria > Pseudomonadota > Alphaproteobacteria > Kiloniellales > DSM-21159 > JANQMX01. The sequence goes on along the minus strand of OZ252006.1, from coordinate 3,241,676 downwards.
TTGACCTTCACGCCGGTGGTTTATGTCGCCCCGACGCGGGAACTGAGCGTCCTGCTGGCCGTCCTTGCGGGCTCGCTCCTGCTCGGCGAAGGGCAGCTGCGACGGCGTCTCTCCTGGGCCGTCGTCATCCTCTTCGGCGTCGCCTCGCTGGCCAGCGCTTAGCGGGCGGCGAGCTCCAGGGTCATGAAGGCGCTGTAGGGGTCTTCTGGATAGTCTGCGAAGGGCGGGCAGTCGCGAAAGCCGAAGCGGGCGTAAAGCGCCCGTGCCGGCGTGAAGGACTCGGCGCTGCCCGTTTCCAAGCTCAAGCGCTGGTAGCCGCGCCGTTGCGCTTCCGCCAGGATGTGCTCGACCAGGCGGGCGGCGACGCCCTTGCCCCGGTGCTCGGCGGCGGTGTGCATCGATTTGATCTCGCCGTGGCCGGGCGCGATCTCCTTGAGGGCGCCGCAGCCGAGCAGCGCGCCCTCCTGCCAGGCCGACCAGAGCGTCACGTCCGGCGCCCGCAAGCCGTCGAGGTCGAGGGTGTGGTTGCTGTTCGACGGCGACCTCAGCGCCTGATCGTCCTGGTGCGTCTGCAGCAGGGCAACGATCTCCGGCCCCGACAGATCGTCTTCGCGGATGGTCACGGTCACGGCAGTGGGTCTCTGATCTCTGGTCAGTATCGATGTGAGCTTCGCAAGCTGCCGTGTGCGGCAGCAATCGCCATCTCCTCATACGACCTATGACGCGGCCCGCCTTGCCGCGCGGTCGAATCCTTCGCAAAGAGAGCGGCGACAGCGATAAGGAGGCAGCAGCATGACCGTTCGCTTCAACCCCCCGAGTTGCTGGCCACAGTTCGGCCGTGCCTTCAACCACGGCGTTGTGCAGCCCGAGGGCCGCACGCTGCACATCACCGGGCAGGTCGCCTGGGACAGCGAGGGCAAAGTGGTCGGCGTCGGCGACTGCGAAGCCCAAGCGCGCAAGTCCTTCGACAACGTAGAGGCGATCCTGGACGCGGTGGGTGGGCGGCTGGAAGACATCGTCTCCATGACGATCTACTTCCTCGACCATGCCGATCTGCCGGCCATCCAGAAGGTCCGCGCCGAAAGGTTGGCGCCGGAGGTCGCGCCCGCCAGCATCATCATCCAGACGCCCGGCCTGGTGGTGCCGGAGCTCTTGGTCGAGCTGGTGCCGATCGCGGTGATCCCCCTCGATCGCTACCATGAGCCGCGTTGGTAGAGCACCCCCCACCGGAGGTATTCTAGTACTATAGTCCTGGCTTGCCCGGGTCCGGCCGCCCCTTAGTTTCCACGCGATGACTGGAGTAGCGGGAGCGTCGGGCGGTGAAATCCCGCAGTGATTTCCACACAGTTCTTAAGCCAAGAACGACGGCAGTCGATTGGCGCTATGCCATGTGCCCGCTGGACATCCATCCGCGGCTCTTCGGCCCCTTCGAGGAGCTCGTCGAGCGCTGGCATAAGCGCAGGGGCGCGGCCGGCCGTCTACCCCGTCGCAGCGACTTCGAGATGAAGGACTTCAAAGGCTGGTTCGGGCAGATCTTCATTGCCCGGATCGAACGCGAGCCCTTCAACCTCCGCTTCACCCTCTGGGGCACGCAGCTGGTTGAGTGGTGGCGGGTCGACTACACGAACAAGACCCTGGGCTCCCAGTCGCTCGACCCGGAGGCCTGGAAGTCGAGCGAGCTGCGTTACTTCGAGGAGATGGATAGGGCGCCCTTCATCGGCATCACCTCCGGCCGCCTCACCCAGCACGAGCGCGACTTCATTAAGGTCATGGCCGTCGATCTGCCGCTGTCGGACGGTCCCGGCATCAGCCATGTGATCTCCGCGCACATGAAGGTCCGGCACGACGACGAGATCGAGACCCTGCTGCCCGACTGTCCCTTCATTCCCTTTTGAGGCCGGCGACGTCAGGCGGCCAGCGGTCCAGGCTTATCCAGATCGCCGCGTCGGTCGCGGCTCGGAGGCCTTGCCGGCTTCGAGCCGGCGGCGCGTGCCCTCGGTCTCTTCGGTGTTCTCTTCCGTCGCGTTGGCGGCGTAGAGCGCGTCCAGGCGTAGTCGGGCTGTCTCCGGCACTAGGTGGCCGGCCTCGCGCATGCCTTCATAGCGGGCCCAGACGGCCTGCTTCTTGCGGACCTGATGCGGCTGCCAGAGGCTCATGTCCTCGGCGCTGCAGTCCGCCTCGCGCACCAGCGCGCCGGCTGCGACGGCCGCATCGAACAGCGCCTGCCCCCGGGCCGTGCGGAGGACCACGCCGTTGCTGCCCGGGTCCAGCGTATGGTTCTCGGCCTCCTCGCGGGTCGGGGCGCCGCCCGGCCAGACGTCCGACACGGCGATGTCGGCCGCTTCGCCGATGCCGTCCGCGCAGATCTTGCAGCGCCAGGGCAGCGACCAGGTGCTGTCGTCCTCGCCCCAGAAGTCGAGATAGGATTTCTCCACCGCCAGCCCGTCGTCGCGCTCCATGCGTGTCGGCCCGGGGCAGCCCCGACCGCGATAGCTGAGCGCGGTCAGCCGCTCGAAAGGCACGCCGAAGGACTCGGTCTTCCTGGCCAGGGCCGGCGTCTCCATGAAGCCGCCGCAGACCGGAGTCATCATCATGCGGCAGAGCGCATCGACCCGCGGGTCGTGCCGGGCCAGGTTGCGCAGAGCGGTGATGTCGCAGGGCGTGCCGATGAAGGCGAAGGGCTGGCCTTGCGCCAGGACGGCATCGATGTCGATCAGCGTCGCCGTCGGGCCGTAGCGCGAGCCGGCGCCGGCCAGCACGTCAGCCCGGCTGCGGCTGATCTGGCGCACGCCGAACGACGGCATCTCCTTGGCGGGTGCCGCATGAAGCACGAAATCGACGGCACCGCTCTCCAAGAGGTGGATGGCCAGCGCGGTCAGGACACCGCCAGCCGCGCCCAGAAAGCGCACCTCCGGGTCGCCGGCATGGGCTTTCGCGACGCTGCGATGCGGCCCCCACACGAGATCCTGAATGCTGGCTTGGTCGACCTCTTGCGCGGGCAGGCCTTCCAGGTGCGTCCCGGGGCAGAGCGCATAGATCAGGTCGACCGTTTCGTCGTCCAGGCTCTCGCCCGCCAGCGGCCGCAAGGCGCCTTCGGGCGTGACCACGATCTCGATCTTGTCGTCGCCGGCGATGGCCTGGCAGAGACCGCAGCCGATGCAGAGACCTTCCTCGCAGATACGATAGAGCCGGTCGGCGGGCGTTGGCACGGTCGACATCCTCTCAAGCGATTGTCTGTTTCGACGCAGTCTGCCAGAGCGGTTTCTCAAGCGACCAGGGTTTTGCCCAAGCCCAAAGGGAACGGGAGCTATGCCCGCTTATCATAGAGCACAGGCGCTTCGCTTACCGCGTGGCGACGGCGACGCCGGTGCCGATCAGGGTGGTGCCGAGTACCCGACCGAGCAGCTTGCGGGCGAAGGCGCCCGTCTTTCCCTCGGCGAAGAAGCGGCGTGAGCGGGCGGCCAGCGCCGCATAGCCGGAAAGAAAGCCGGCAATGACCACGAAGGTGGTGGCCGCGACCAACAGGAGTTGGCCGCCGGTCAGCGCCTGCAGATCCATGAAGGCGGGCAGGAAGCCGAGGTAGAAGGCGATCACCTTGGGGTTGCCCAAAGTCAGCGCGAAGCCGCCGAAGAAAGGTCCGAGCCGCCCGCCCTGGGGTGCCGCGTCCAGGTCCACCTTGGGCGGGTTGCGCCACAGGGAGATGCCGAGCCAGATCAGGTAGGCGGCGCCGAGCAGCTTCACGACGATGAAGAGGTTGCCCAGCGTCTGGGCCAGCACGGCCAGGCCGAAGACGGCGAAGAGCAGGAAGACCACATCACCGAGCGCGATGCCCAGGGCCATGGCGGCGGCGCGCGGAAAGCCGCGGGCGATACCGGTTGTGATGACGGCCGCCCAGGCAGGCCCCGGCGAAAGGCCGAGCAGCGACAGGGCGACGATGTAGGCAATCCAGCTCTCGATGGTCATGGCGGGAGGTTAGTCGCCGGAAAGACAGGCTGTCGAGGGGCGGTCTTCTGGGGCGCTGTCGCGCCGCACTGTGCCGTCCCGCTCCCTCTCCCGACCACCCATGGCATGGTACCCTATTGGGTGGTCGGGAGGGGGAGCGGGCTGGCGCCGCATGGCACTGAAGGCGCCCATATCATGCCGTCACTGCGGTTTTGCGCTGGGGTCCGCCGTGGGGCCGCGCTGAGCCCGCTCATCGCTGTCCGCAGCCCGGCCCTTCTCGCATTCGGAGATGTCTTCGTAGCGGCCGTCGAAGAAGAAGCGCTTGAGCTCCGGCAGGTCGTGATCGTGCTGCAAGAAGTCCTCGCGCCAGGCCTTGGCCTTGGCGCAGTGCGGGTCGCAGGCGTTCTTGATCGGGCAGTAGCGGCGCTCGATCTCTTTCACCACGTCGGAAATCCACTGCAGGCTGCCGTTGGCCCATTCGCAGTACTCGCACCAGAGCCGGTCCATCAGCCCGAGGTGGGCGATGCGGTGCCGGTCGAAATGGAAGTAGGGCTTGGGGTCGATGGGCTTCTGGTTGCGCAGCCAGAAGTACAGCCGGTTGAAGACCAGCATGAAGAGGAAGAGCGGCAGCAGGAAGAGCGCGAAGGCGACGATCAAGACGAGCCCAAGCACCGGCGCCAGGGGGCCGAGCCGCTGGCGGTGCCGCGTCTCCTTGTTCCGCAGGAAGTGGTAGTAGGAGATGTTCGATCGCTCGGCTGCCATCGGCCGCGCTCCTCAAGCTGGGACGTCCGGCCCCAGGCTTAGCGACCGGCCGTTAGGTAACTGTGAAGGGCTGGTTCCCTATTCGTCCGGCGTCTCCAGATAGCCGGGCGGCACCTGTGCCGTCAGCCAGACGCCGCTGGTGGACTCGAAGAAGGCATGTCCGTCCTTGTGCATTCGGCCAGTCTCGACGAGCAGCACGACGGGCTTGCCGTGACGGGCGCCGGTCGTCTGCGCGGTGTCCAGTTCGCCATGGAGGTGGACGAATTGCCGGCTTTGCGGCCTGAGGCCCTCGCGCCGGATCGCCTCCAGGTGCCGCATGGCGGTGCCGTGGTAGAGGCGGGCCGGCGGCGCCTTGGGGGCGAGCTGCAGGTCGACCTCGGCCGAGTGGCCGTGGGTTGCGCGGATCAGCATGCCGTCTTCCGACACCTCGAAGCGCGCCTTGTGGCTGCCCTCCACGACGGCGCGGATACGCTCGACCGTCACCGGAAAGGACGCCACCCGGTCGACCTCCGCGATCGCCGCCCAGCCGCCCGGCCCGAGTTCGATGCCCTGCTCCGGCGCGCCGTGGCGCAGGATAAAGCTCAGAAACTTGCTCTGGATGCGGGCGTCGCTCTTCATCGTCACGGTTCTGACTCTACGGGCTACTCGAAGAACAACTGCACAAAAGCTAAGGCGACTATGACAAAGAACATCAGCATCGAGTACAGCAAGAAATCCCAGAAATGCTGGCGTGTTTCTTTATTTTCTTCATTATTCTCAATAAAGAGAGAGAACGGCCACAATAATTCATAAAACGAAGAACAGTTGCTCCGGTTCTCCGTGCTGTCGCCGACCTTTTCTTGCGGGTTCCACATCCTAAAAAACGAAACAGCAGCCTTGAACAGCAAGAACCCGCAGATTCCAAAGGCCAGCAATCCAAGGGCTGTTTCCATTCAGACGCTCTCACCGAAGAGCAGCACTTTTGGCGTCTGACACTATTCGTTCTTAGATTGCGGCGTCAAACTGACCGCTCTGTCGCAAAGACGGCTCCGGCCGTGTTCGCGCGATGAGACAGTTCGCTGCGCTCCTACTCCGCCGCCTGCGGGCTGGCGCGCTGGGCGACCAGCTCGGCGAGGCAGTCGTCGGGGAGAGGCTCTATGGGGGCGAAGTCGCGGTGGGCGATCCACTCGGCGCGCTGGAACTGCCGGATGTGGTTGGTCACTTCGCAGAGCGAGAGATAGACGATGGAGCGGCCCCAGGGCCCGATGTTGGGCGGGCTGGCGTGCACCAGGTTGCAGTGGAACATCAGCACCGAGCCGGCGGGGCCGGTCGGCGCGACGATGCCGCCCTCCTCGGCGAGCCGCGTCACCGTCTCCCGATCCAAGGTCCAGAGGGGATAGCTGGTGGTCTCGAGGTCGTGCCCGGCCTCCAGCACGCCTGCCTTGTGGCTCCTGGGGATGAGCATCAGGGGGCCGTTGACGTTCGTCACCTCGTCGAGGAACACGGCGATGTTCATGGCCCGGGGCTCGGGCATCAAATCGTCGCGCGCCCAGGTGCCGTAGTCCTGATGCCACTGCCAGACGGCGCCGTCGAAGGCCGCCTTGGCGTTGACCTTGTACTGATGCATGTAGACTTGGCCGTCCAAGAGCTGCATGACCGGCTCGACCAGCCGCGGATGCTTGCCAAGGCGCCCGAAGGCCTCGTTGTAGGTGTGGGCGGCGAAGGCGGTGCGCGGGGCGCCGTTGTCCTCGCGCCAGACCTCCTCGCGATCCAGGGCATAGACTCGGTCTGCTTCCTCGCGCAGCAGGGCCGCTTCGGCGGCGGTGAAGCGCTCGGGCATGAAGAGATAGCCCTCCCGGTCGAAATCGGCGAGCTGTGCCTCGGTGAGTTTCATCGGGTGTCCTCCTGCCTTGGCGGCCGCGTCCTTTTTGCGCGGCCTTTGCCAAATCGTCCATTTGCGCCCAACTATAGCGCAAGCCGTCCCGCGGCCCAACGGCGTGAGAGACGGCGAGCCACCAACAGGCGATGAGGAGGAGCTAAGGGTGAACGAGGACGTCTTCAACATGGAGGTACGCAAGTTCCTCAAGAAGGTGGGGGTCACCTCCCAGCGGGAAATCGAGCAGGCCGTGCGTGAGCACCTGGAATCCGGCGAGCTGACCGAGGATGACGTGGTCAAGGCGCGCATGGTGCTGACCTTGGAAGGCATGGAAGGCGAGCACGTGATCGAGGGAGAGATCTCCCTGTCGTGACCGAGTTCCGCGGCGAGCTCGCGCCACTCGGCCGGGAGCTCGCCGAGGTACAGGCCACCCAGAACAGGGAGGCGGAGGCCGCCGCCGACGCTGGTGCGTCCGGCTGGATGCAGCGCCTGGCTTCGCTGGGTGCTGCCACCTCCGGCCGCGTGCGGCTGCGCACCCTGGTGCAGATCCGCTGGATCGCGGTGGTCGGCCAGCTCACCGCCCTGGCGGCGGTCGAGATCGGCTTCCAGTTCACCATCGCCGCGTTGCCCATCGGCTTGGTCATCATGGCCGCCGCGGTCTTCAATCTCGTGGCGAGCTTCACCAGCCCGTCCCAGGCTTGGCTCTCGGACCGGGCCGCGGCGGTTCATCTGGCCTTCGATCTGGCGCAGCTCTCGCTTCTGCTGTTCTTGACCGGCGGGCTCAGCAACCCCTTCGCCATCCTGCTGCTGTCGCCGGTGGTGGTCTCCGCCTCCACTCTGTCGCGCAGCTCGACTCTGGTGCTGGCCGGCTTCGCGGTGGCCTGCGCCAGTATCCTCCTGGTCTGGCATCAGCCCCTGCCCTGGGCCAGCGGCGGCCTGGTGCTGCCGCAGATCTATCTCGTCGGGATTTGGGTTGCGATCGTTTTGGCGGTGCTCTTCGTTGCCGCCTATGTCTCCTCGACCGCCAGCCAGGCGCGCCAGATGACCGACGCCCTGGCCGCCAGCCAGATGGCCTTGGCACGCGAACAGCGCCTCTATGCGGTCGGCGGCCTGGCGGCGGCGGCAGCGCATCAGCTCGGCAGCCCGCTGGCGACCATCGCGGTGATCGCCCGCGAGATGGAGAAGGAGCTGCCCGAAAACCTGCCGCCGGACAGTCCCCTGCGTGACGACGTCGAGCTGCTGCAGCAAGAGAGCCAGCGCTGCAGCGATATCCTGGCCGATCTCGCCGCGGGCCTGGAGCAAGACGGCGGCCAGCCCTACAACCGCCTGCCCTTCTCGGCCCTGATCGAGGCCGCGGCGGCGCCCTTCGCGAACGAGGAGGTGGCGCTGGACATTCGCCCGGCGCGCGGCCTCTCCCCGGCCAAGCAGCCGCAGGCCGAGCGCACGCCGGAGCTGCTGCACGGGCTGGGCACTTTGCTGCAGAACGCCTTGCAGTTCGCCGAGGAACGGGTCGAGGTGCGGCTGTCCTGGAGTGACACCCGGGTCGAGGCCCGCATTCGCGACGATGGCCCGGGTTTCAACGATCAAATCCTGGCCGAGCTGGGTGAGCCCTATGTGTCGACCGGCCGCACCGACAGGCGTGGCCGCGAAGACCATATGGGTCTGGGCGTCTTCATTGCCCGTACTCTGCTCGGCCGGCTGGGGGCGGACATCGCCTTCGGCAACCGCGCCGACGAAGCAGGGCGCAAGCTGGGGGCCGAGGTGATCGTGTCCTGGCCCCGCAGCGGATTTGAGATGAGCGCCACATCTGATTATGGTGAGCGCGCGTACAAGGAATGACATGCACGTGATGGAACCTCAAAGCAGTAGCGCGACGGCAACCAAGCTGCTGATTGTCGACGACGACGAGCGCCTCGCCGGGCGTCTGGCAAAGGCTATGGAGCGCCGCGGATTCCTGGTCGAAACCGCCGGCTCGGTGGTGGAAGGTAAGGAGCGGGCGGAGCTCGGCCGGCCGGCCTATGCGGTGGTCGACCTGCGGCTCGGCGACGGCAGCGGCCTCGATGTGGTTCAGACCCTGCGCAACGTACGCTCGGACGCACGCATCATCGTGCTGACCGGATACGGCAACATCGCCACCGCTGTGGCCGCGGTGAAGGCCGGGGCCACCGACTATCTCACCAAACCGGCCGACGCCGACCAGGTGGAGGCCGCGCTCTTGGCTGAGGAAGGCCGCATGCCGCCGCCGCCCGAGAACCCCATGTCGGCCGACCGCGTACGCTGGGAACACATACAGCGCATCTACGAGCAGTGCGACCGCAACGTCTCTGAGACGGCGCGCCGCCTGCGCATGCATCGCCGTACGCTTCAGCGCATCCTCGCCAAGTATGCGCCACGGCCTTAGGCTTTGCCTTCTCAAGCAGGCGCGCCGCTTTCACTCAGACCGTCATCCCGGCCAAGGGTGAAGCCCGCGAGCCCGGGCTCGCGTAGCGAGTTGCCGAAGGCATTGATCGGCCTGCGCCAATCGTTCGACCACCCGTGCCCGGCCTAACCATGGACCCCGGATCAAGTCCGGGGTGACGAGAGGGATTGCTGCGCCGTCTGCAGCAAAACCTTGAAAGCTGGCCGAAAGAATGCGCCTTAAGCGCAGTTAACTGGGTTGGGAGAAGGCTATGGCAGGCGTCGCTGGGAAGGTTGCGCTGGTCACGGGCGCTGGCAGCGCCGGCGGCATCGGTTTCGCGACCGCGCGGCTGCTTCGCGCAGCCGGGGCAAAGGTTGCGATCACCTCGACGACAGACCGCATTCATGACCGTCGCGCCGAACTCGGCGGCGGCGATGGCGAGAGCTTCGCCAAGCCGGCCGACCTGACGGACACGGCGGCCGTTGCCGGCTTGCTCGAAGCGGTTGAGACGGCGCTCGGCCCGCTCGACATTCTGGTCAACAACGCCGGCATGGTGCAGGTGGGCCGCGATACCCCGTCGTTGCCTCTCGGCGAGGTGCCGGACGAGCTCTGGCACTATGGCCTCGACATCAACCTGACCAGCGCCTTCCTGATGACTCGTGCGGCGCTGCCCGGCATGGTGGCGCGGCGCTATGGGCGCATCGTGCAGATGTCTTCGGTCACGGGACCGCTCGTCGGCATTCCCGGCAGTGGCGTCTACGCCGCAGCCAAGGCAGGCCTTCTGGGCATGGCGCGTGCGCTGGCCATCGAGGTCGGGCAGCACAACGTGATGGTGAATTGCGTCGCGCCGGGCTGGATCGAAACCGCTTCCAGCAGCGAGGCGGAGATCGTTGCCGGCCGCCACACGCCGATCGGCCGCGCCGGCACCCCGGAGGAGGTTGGGCACCTCGCCGTCTTCCTGGCGAGCGAGGAGGCGAGCTACATCACCGGCCAGCTTTTCGTGGTCGACGGCGGCAACACCATTCAGGAATACAAGGTCGCGCTCGACGGGTCCTGAGGGAGTCTTCCAGGGCGCTTGCGCGCCATGCGGTTCCAGCCCACACCCCCGCCCGACCAACCCATGGCATGATACCCTAGTGGGTTGGTCGGGCGGGGGTGCGGGCCGGCGCCGCACAGCGCCGAAGGCGCCCAAGAAAACACTGCAGAGCTTGAAGCTGGACCCCGGCTCAAGGCCGGGGTGACAGTTGTAGGGCTGCGCCGTCCGCTATTTCTCTCTGAATGTCATCCTTGGGCGAGCCGCATTGCGGCGAGACCCGAGGATCCAGCGATAAGCACCGTCTGAGACTTATGGCTGGACCCCGGCTCGGAGGCCGGGGTGACAGTCGAGGAGAACGCTACCGCGTCGGGACGGGCGGCTCGGTGGAGTAGTCGTAGAATCCGCGGCCTGCCTTGCGGCCGACCCAGCCGGCATCGACGTACTTCACCAAGAGCGGGCAGGGCCGGTACTTGCTGTCGGCCAGGCCGTCGTAGAGCACGTGCATGATGGCGAGGCAGGTGTCGAGGCCGATGAAGTCGGCAAGCTCGAGCGGCCCCATGGGATGGTTGGTGCCAAGCCGCATGGCCGTGTCGATCGCCGCGACGGAGCCGACGCCTTCGTAGAGCGTATAGACCGCCTCGTTGATCATCGGCAGCAGGATGCGGTTGACGATGAAGGCCGGGAAGTCCTCGGCCGGCACCGCGGTCTTGCCCATGCGCTCCGCCAGCTCGCGGACCAAGGCAAAGGATTTCTCGTCCGTGGCAATGCCGCGGATCAGCTCGACCAGCTGCATGGCCGGCACGGGGTTCATGAAGTGCAGGCCCATGAACCGCTCTGGCCGGTCGGTCACCGAGGCCAGGCGCGTGACCGAGATCGAAGAGGTGTTGGTGCAGATCAGCGCTTCGGGCTTCACCAGCGGGCAGATCGCCTGAAAGATCTCGCGCTTGATGGCTTCGTCTTCCACGGCGGCTTCGATCACCACATCGCAGTCGCCCAGGCTGTCCAGCTCCGTCGCGGTCGAAACGCGGCCCATCGCCGCCGACTTGTCGTCTTCCGAGAGGCGCCCGCGGCTGACCTGCCGCGCCAGGTGCTTGTCGATGTTCTCGACCGCGCGGCCGAGCTGGTCTGCGCCGATATCGCTCAAGCGAACCTGGAGCCCGGCCACGGCGGCGACCTGTGCGATGCCGGAGCCCATTTGGCCGGCGCCGATCACGCCGACGGTGGCGATCTCCGAGGGGTAAGGTACATCCTTGTTATCGGCGATCATGGCTTGTCTTTCGATCGTGATCCGCTGCGCCCCGCGCGCCTGTCGGCGGCTCAGCTTCCCAGTTCCTTCTCAAGCTCCGGCACCGCCTGGAACAGGTCGGCGACCAGGCCGTAATCGGCGACCTGGAAGATCGGCGCCTCTTCGTCCTTGTTGATCGCCACGATGACTTTGGAGTCCTTCATGCCGGCCAGGTGCTGGATGGCGCCGGAGATGCCGACGGCGATGTAGAGGTCGGGGGCCACGACCTTGCCGGTCTGGCCGACCTGATAGTCGTTGGGCACGAAGCCGGCGTCGACCGCGGCGCGGCTCGCGCCGACCGCTGCGCCCAGCTTGTCGGCGATGCGCTCCAGCATGACGAAGTTGTCGCCGGACTGCATGCCGCGGCCGCCGGAGATGACGATGCGCGCGCTGGTCAGCTCAGGCCGGTCGGACTGGGTCAGTTCCTGGCCAACGAAGCTGGAGAGGCCGGAGTCGCCGACGCTCTCGAGGTCTTCGATGGCGGCCGAGCCGCCTTCGGCCGCGACCGGCTCGAAGGAGGTGGTGCGGATGGTGACCACCTTGATCGGGTCGCTCGACTGCACCGTCGCCATGGCGTTGCCGGCATAGATCGGGCGCACGAAGGTGTCGGCCGACTCGACGCCGGAGATGTCCGAGATCTGCTGCACGTCGAGCAGGGCTGCGACCCGCGGCATCAGGTTCTTGCCGAAGGTGTTGGCCACGGCGACCAGGTGGCTGTAGCCGCCGGCCAGCTTGACCACCAGCGGCGCCAGGTTCTCGGCCAGGCCGTGGGCATACTCGGCGCTGTCAGCCTTCAGGACCTTGGCGACGCCTTCGGCCTTGGCCGCAGCTTCCGCGGCGGCGCCGCAGTTCTGCCCGGCCACCAGCACATGGATATCGCCGCCAATCTCTTTCGCGGCAGCGATCGCGTTCAGCGTCTGGGCGTTCAGTTCGCCCTCGGCCTGCTCTGCGATGACAAGAATGCTCATGATGCTCGCTGTTCCCTGCGCCTATATGACCTTGGCTTCGTTCTTGAGCTTGCTCAGCAGCTCGGAGACGTCGGCGACCTTGACGCCAGCCTGGCGCGCCGGCGGCTCGGTCACCTTGACCACCGACAGGCGCGGGGTGACATCGACGCCCAGATCCTCCGGCGTCATGGTCTCCATCGGCTTCTTCTTCGCCTTCATGATGTTGGGCAGCGAGGCATAGCGCGGCTCGTTGAGGCGCAGGTCGGCGGTGACGACGGCCGGGAGCTTCAGCGTCAGGGTCTCGAGCCCGCCGTCGATTTCACGGGTGACCTTGAGCTCACCGTCCTGGCGCTCGATCTTGGAGGCGAAGGTGCCCTGCGGCCAGCCGAGCAGCGCGGCCAGCATCTGGCCCGTCTGATTGTTGTCGTTGTCGACCGCCTGCTTGCCGAGGATGACCATCTCCGGCTGCTCCTTGTCGACGATGGCCTTCAAGAGCTTGGCGATGCCGAGCGGCTCCAGCGGCTGATTGCTGGTCACCAGGATGCCGCGGTCGGCCCCCATGGCGAGCGCCGTGCGAATGGTCTCCTGCGACTGCTGCACGCCGCAGGACACGGCGACGATCTCGCTGGCGATGCCGGCTTCCTTGAGGCGCACGGCTTCTTCCACGGCAATCTCGCAGAAGGGGTTCATGGACATCTTCACGTTGGCCGTCTCGACGCCAGAGCCGTCCGCCTTGACGCGGACTTTCACGTAAGCGTCGATGACCCGCTTCACCGGGACAAGAACCTTCATTTCCCCCCTCGGATCCTTATGTCGTGGGCTTTTTCCATGGACAGGGACGGCATTTGTGCGCGTCTCCATGTCGAACGAGGCGTGCTTTTTCGCGGGCGCAACATAGGTCTATGACAATAGCGAGTCAATCGCCCTGGAAGTGCGCTGAATCCGGTCACTTCCGCCGGGTTTTCAGCGGTTTTCGCCCCGCACCCAAAGCACGTCCGAACGGCCCTTGTCGTTGAGGTAGCGGCCCATCACGAAAAGCAGGTCCGAGAGGCGGTTGATGAAGCGCACGGCCTCGGGATTGATCGCCTCGTCATCGGCCAGCGCGGTCATCTCCCGTTCCGCCCGCCGCGCCACGGTGCGCGCCAGATGCAGGTAGGCGGAGGCCGCCGTCCCGCCGGGCAGCACAAAGGACTGCAGCGGCTCGAGCTCCGCGTTCATCGCGTCGATCTCCTGCTCCAGCCGTTCGACCTGCGCGGCCGTGATGCGCAGCGGCGGATAGGCCGGTGCCTCCTCTTCCGGCGTGCAGAGATCGGCCCCGAGATCGAAGAGGTCGTTCTGGATGCGGGCCAGGGTTGCGTCAGTCTCATCGCTGGTGTGCAGGCGCACCAGCCCGATGACGGAATTGCATTCGTCGACCGTGCCGTAAGCGGCGACCCGCGGGCTGTGCTTGACCACCCGGCTGCCGTTGCCGAGGGAGGTTTTCCCCTTGTCGCCGCCGCGGGTGTAGATGCGTGTGAGCTGTACCATTTCCCCTAGCCTTTCGCAGTCAGCATGGCCAACGCGAAGAACAGCAACGCGACGGCCTGCGCGACAATGCGGGCGCGCATCAGCTTGTTGGCGTACTTGTTGTTGAACTCGCCACCGCGCGCCATGGCGATCAGCCCGGTGAAGAGCACGCCCAGGGTGATGGCCATCCCAAGGCCCATCAGCACGGCGAAACCGACGCTCATTTGGCTTTCTCCTACTGTCAGCCGTCCTTTCGGACGGTCATGTAAATATGGACATAGTCCATTCCGTGTCCGCTGGGAGCCTCCCGTACAATGCGCTCGTAGGCGCCGTAGTAGGCTTCGATCAAGGCCCGCCGCTCCTCCGCCGGCCGCGTGGGCGAGAGCGCGCCGTGGAAGGTGCTCTGCGTCCAGGAGCGCAGGGTGGGGATGTACTCCTGCGCGAAGCGCCCTGCGTCCCCATGCTCCTCGAAGGCCAGGCGATAGGGACAGGGCGTCACCCGCGTCTCGATCGACTCCAGCCTGAGGCCGGCTTGATAGGCCGGCTCCGCCGGGTCGGTCAGCGGCGCCGAGAACTCCTCGACGGTGTTGTAGTACTGCGGAAGGGTCATGGCCCGATACTCGTCGGCGGTGATCTGCCCGTCGTCGACGAAGCTCTGCCACAGGGCGTTGAACGTATCGAACATGGGCACGCCCTGGGTGTTGCCGAGATAGCGACCCTCCTCGTCCTTGCCGAAGTTGACCAGCACCAGGCGCCCGCCCGGCGCCAGCTCCTTGGCGCGGTGCAGCAGGATGCTGCGCCAGTCCCGGTGTCCCTGATCGCGGAAGGCATCCAGTTCGAGGCCGCTGGCGCCTGTCATATGCACATGATCGCTGATGTCGGCCGGCTTGCGGCTCAGCCAGTGCATGGCGGTGGCCGAGAAGCCGAGATCCAAGCTGCCGGCCGGCAGGATCTGGCGATAGAAGGAGGTCGCCGACATGGTCACCTGGCAGTCGGGGATGGCGGCCAGCGGCGAGGCCTCGCCAAAGACGTTGCCGGCCAGGGCGTTGTAGTCGTTGCCCTGCTGATCGCTGTAGACCATCCAGAGGCCCCGCCCGGGTTGCCGGGCCCGCGCCATGCCGAGGGCTTCGGCGACCATGCTGAGCGAGGTGCCGCCGTCGGCGGTGCCCATGTCGCTCATCACGAAGGGGCGGTTTTCTTCCAGGGGGAGCGCCTCGATGGCCGCACGAACCCGCGGCAGGGCATGGTCGATGACGTGCTTGGCGCCGCGGGTGGCGAGCGAATAGCCGCCGGCCATCGCAATGTGATCGGCTTCTGCCGTCGCCCGGTTCATCTGCCCCAGCTTCCCTCGTTTCGGCGGCGCTTTGCGCGCCCTGCGGCGTCAGCTTGCCGCGCCGTACAACCGCGGACAAGTGCAAGGCCTGCCGCTCAGCTCGCGGTCAGGCGGAGACCTTCCAGTCCTCGGCCCAGCTCTGGAACATCAGGAAGCTCCAGAGCAGCTGATTGTGGTCCCGCCAGCCGTGCAGGTGCTGGCGCCAGATGTCCTGCACCTCGTTGGCCGCGAAGAAGCCCTCCCGCTGGAGGCGTTGCTCCGACAAGAGCGCTTCGGCCCAGTCGCGCAGCGGATCGCGCAGCCAAGCCCCGACGGGAATGGCGAAACCCTGCTTGGGCCGCTCGGTGAGCTCGGGCGGGACGTAGCGGGCCAAGACGTCGCGCAGCGGCCGCTTGCCGCCACGTCCGTCGCTGCGCATCGCCTCCGGGAGCGACCAGGCGAAAGCCAGCACGTTGGGGTCGAGCAGGGGGCAGCGCACCTCCAGGCTCACCGCCATGCTGGCGCGGTCGACCTTGGTCAAAACGTCGCTCGGCAGCCAGAAGACCAGGTCGAGCCACTGCATCAACGACATTTCCTCGAGGCCCTGCGGCCAGTCCCGGCGGTCATCCATCACGGTGGGCGTCACCTGCCCGCCGACAACCAGGCGGCTCGGCACCAGATGCCGCGCCCGCTTGCGCACATAGACGTCGAGCGCATCGTTGCCGCCTTCAATGCGCACCGCCTTCATCAGCTTGCGGAAGGCTTTGGCCAGTTTGCCGGGCTTTTGCGGCGTGGCGGCGTTTGGGCCGGCGAGGCGCCAAAGAGCGGTAGCCGCGCTGCGTGCCGCACAGGTGCGCAGGCGGCGCAGGCCTTCGGGATGAGCGGCGGCGGCCTCCCACTGCTTGGACACCCGGAAATACCCGTTGTAGCCGGCGAAAAGCTCGTCGCCGCCATCCCCGGAGAGGGCGACTGTCAGGTCCTCCCGCGCCAGCTTGGAGACGAAGTAGGTCGGTACCTGCGAGCTGTCGGCGAAGGGCTCGTCGTAGAGGCTCGGCAGATGGGGGATGAGATCGAGCGCGTCCTTGGGGGTCACCGTCAGCTCGCGGTGCTCGGTGCCTAGGTGCGCTGCGATGGCGCGGGCGTGCACCGCCTCGTTGTAGCGCTCCTCCTCGAAGCCGATGGAGAAGGTCTTCACCGGCCGGTTGCTCTGCGCCTGCATCAGCGCCACCACGATCGAGGAATCGAGGCCGCCCGACAGCAGCGCGCCGAGCGGTACATCGGCCACCATACGCCGGCCGACAGCCGCCTTCAGGACATCGTCCAGGGTCTCCTCGGCGTCCTCCTGGCTCCCGGCAAAGGGCGTCTGGCAGCCGCTTTCCGCGACGTCCTTGGCCGACCAGAAGGCCTTGGGGTCAGGCAGCTCTCCCCGCTCGTCCTCGCCGAAGGTGACCCAGGTGCCAGGCACGAGCTGACGCAGGCCGCGAAAGATACAGTGGGGCCAGGGGATATAGCCGTACTGAATGAAGAGGGTCAGGACGTCGCGGTCGATCTCCCGCGTGAAGGCGGGATGCGCGGCCAGAGCCTTCAATTCCGAGCCGAACAGCAGGGTGCCGCCGGACCAGCCGTAGTACAGCGGCTTCTTGCCGGTGCGATCCCGCGCCAGGGTGACCCGCCGTTCCCGCTTGTCCCAGAGAGCGAAGGCGAACATGCCGTTGGAACGCTTCAGCGCTTCTTCGATGCCCCACTGGGCGATGGCGGCCAGCAGCACCTCGGTATCCGAGTGGCCGCGGAAGCTGTGGCCCAGACCCTCCAGATCGCGGCGCAGGTCCGGGAAGTTGTAGATCTCGCCGTTGTAGCAAAGGACGTAGCGCCCGCAGTGGGAGGTCATGGGCTGGGCGCCCGCCTCCGAGAGGTCGATGATCGAGAGGCGCCGGTGGCCGAAAGCGATCCCGGCCTCGGGCGCGCACCAGGTGCCACCGGCGTCGGGGCCCCGGTGGCGGATGGCGCTCGCCATGGCTTCGGCCAACGCCGTCATCCGGTCTTGGCTGTCATCCGCCTTGGGCGACCAATAGCCTGCTATGCCGCACATGGTCGTCGCCTGCCTTGCTCGTCCTGCACGTCGTTGCTCGTTTTGCTCGGAGGGAAGAAGCTAGAGCACGCCGCAGGGCGCTTGAAAAGCCTCTGCATTCCTCGCTGCCCTTTTCCCTTGTTCCGTCCCCGGGCATAAGCTATGCGACCGGTTCGGCGCGCGGGCCACATAAGAACGCCCACCTCGCAAGTGATGACGCGCCGAGCGCGCTCGTAAGCTTCAGGGACGAAGAGCAAGAGGCGGCCCCAGGCCGTCGAGCGCTGGTGTCATTCTGGACGGACCGATGAAACCTGATACCTCCGGACATGTAGCGGCCTTCTTCGCGCAGGCGGCGGAGATTTGCGCCACCATCGACCAGGCCGAGATCGAACGTATCGCCCAGGGCATCGCCCGGGTTCGGGCTCAGGGCGGGCGCCTCTTCATTCTCGGCGTCGGCGGCAGCGCCGGCAACGCCGGCCACGCGGTCAACGACTTCCGCAAGCTTTGCGATGTCGAGGCCTATGCGCCGACCGACAACGTTTCGGAGCTGACGGCGCGCACCAATGACGAGGGCTGGGAAACGGTTTTCGCTGCCTGGCTCAAGACCAGCCGCGCCAACGAGAAGGACGGCGTCCTGGTGTTTTCCGTCGGCGGCGGCAACGCCGAGCGCAACGTCTCCATGAACCTGGTGCACGCGCTCGACGAGGCGAAGCGCCGCGGGCTGCAGATCTTTGGCGTGGTCGGGCGCGATGGCGGCCACACGGCGAAGATGGCCGACGCGGCTGTCATCGTCCCCACCGTGGCGGCCAACCATGTGACCCCGCACACCGAGGCCTTCCAGGCCGTGGTTTGGCACTGCCTGGTGTCGCATCCGACGCTGCAGCAGCAAGCGACCACCTGGTAGCGGCGCGTTAGCCGAGGAATCAGGGCCGAGCATGCCGCAATCTCGCCAAGCCGTGTTTCTCGACCGCGACGGCGTGTTGGTGGTGCCGGAGTTTCGCGACGGCCGCTCTTTCGCGCCGCGCCGCTTGGAGGACTTTCACCTCTACCCTGACGCCCAGCCGTCGCTGCAACGATTGAAGGATGCAGGCTATCTCTTGATCGTCGTCACCAACCAGCCGGACGTGAGCACGGGCCTGCTCTCGGAGACGACCCTGGAAGCCATGCACGACACGCTGACGAGGGCCCTGCCGCTTGACGGCATCGAGGTCTGTACCGATACCAAGGAGGCAGCAGGCCCGCGGCGCAAGCCGGCCCCCGGTATGCTGCTGGATGCCGCGGCGCAATGGGACATCGATCTCGCCAGTAGCGTGATGATCGGGGATCGTTGGAGCGACGTGGAGGCGGCCAAGCGCGCCGGCTGTGCCGCGCTCTTCATCGATCGCGGCTACACGGCGGAGGAGAGGCCGAGCGATCAGCTTGCCTCCTTCGAAAGCCTTGCGGCCGCCACCGATTGGTTTTTGACGGAAGCGAGCGCCAAGCGGGCCACGGCCCAATTGGGTGCGCGATAGGAACGAGCGGATAAGAGAGCGAAGCATGACGAGCACGGCGGATTTGAAGATCAAGGTGTTTGCCGACGGTGCCGACCTGGCCGGCATGTTGGAGATGCGGGCCAATCCCATGATCAAGGGCTTCACCACGAACCCGACCTTGATGCGGAAGGCCGGGGTCGAGGACTACGAGGCCTTCGCCCGCGAGGTGCTGGCCGAGATCACGGACCGGCCGGTCTCTTTCGAGGTCTTCGCCGACGACTTCGCCGAGATGGAGCGGCAGGCGCTGCAGATCGCCTCCTGGGCCGACAACGTGAACGTCAAGATTCCCATCACCAACACCAAGGGCGAGTCGGCGGTGCCGCTGATCGGCAGCCTCTCGGCGCAGGGCGTGGTGGTCAACGTCACGGCGATGATGACGCTCGATCAGGTGGCCGAAACCGCCGAGGCGCTGCATCCCGACACGCCGGCCATCATCTCGGTCTTTGCCGGACGCGTGGCCGATACCGGCGTCGACCCCGTGCCGCATATGCAGGAAGCGCTGGTCATGCTGGCCCAGCGGCCGAAGGCGGAGCTGCTGTGGGCCAGCCCACGGGAGCTGCTCAACATTTTCCAGGCCGATGCGATCGGCTGTCACATCATCACCGTCACCAATGACCTGCTGGCCAAGCTGAAGCTGGTCGGCAAGGACCTCTCGCTCTACTCGCGAGAGACGGTGGAGATGTTCCATCGGGATGCGACCGCGGCCGGCTACGACATCGCCGTTCCGGCGGCACCGCGCGCGGCCACGGCCTAAGGGCGCACATCCAATCATCCATCTGCTTGCGGCGAACTGAGGGAGCGGCATGAAACACGTATTGGTTCTCGGAGGCGCCGGCTATGTCGGCAGCTTGCTTTGTCCGCAGTTGCTCGAACTGGGCTACCGGGTCACCTCCTTCGACATCGGCTATTTCGGCGACGCCTTCCTGCCGAAGGACAATCCCAACTTCCGCACCATCCAGGGCGACATTCGCGACGTGGCGGCGCTGCGCGAGGCCTTCCAGGGAGTCGACGTCGCGATCGATCTCGCCTGCATCTCCAACGACGCGAGCTTCGTGCTGGACGAGAGCCTCAGCACCACGATCAACCTCGATGCCTTTGAGCCGATGGTGATCGCCGCCAAGGAAAGTGGGGTGAAGCGCTTCATCTACGCCTCGTCCAGCTCGGTCTACGGCGTCTCGGAACAGCCGAACGTGACCGAAGACCATCCGTTGGTGCCGCTGACCCTTTACAACAAGTACAAGGGCCTCTGCGAGCCGAAGCTCTTCGCCCAGCAGTCGCCGGACTTTGTCTGCGTCACCATCCGCCCGGCAACGCTCTGCGGCTACGCCCCGCGCCAGCGCCTCGATCTCTCGGTCAACATTCTGACCAGCCACGCGGTGATCAACGGCAAGATCACCGTCTTCGGCGGCACCCAGATGCGCCCCAACCTGCACGTCCAGGACATGTGCGATCTCTACAAGCTCCTGATCGAGATTGAGGACGACAAGATCGCCGGCGAAACCTTCAACTGCGGCTTCCAGAACATGTCGATCATGGACATCGCCCAGATCGTCAAGCGGGTGGTCGAGGAGGAGTTTCCCGACAGGGCGCCGATCGAGATCGTCACCACGCCGACGGACGACATCCGCTCCTACCACATCAACTCGGACAAGATTCGCCGTCAGCTCGGCTTCGAGCCGAGCCATAGCATCGAGGATGCGGTGCGCGACCTCTGCAAGGCCTTCCAGGCCGGCAAGCTGCCCAACCCGATGCAGGACGACCGCTACTACAACGTCCGCACACTGAAGGCACTGCAGGCAGCATGAACGACAAGCCGGTCGCCCTGGTCACGGGCGGGGCGGGTTTCATCGGCAGCCACATGGTCGATCTCCTGATCGACCGTGGCTACAAGGTGCGAGTCATCGACAACCTCACCGGCGGGCGAGAGGCCAACCTGGCGCAGCACGCCGGCAATCCCGACCTGACCGCGGAGTGGCTCGACATCCGCGAGCTGGAGCCGGAGAGCTCGGTCTTCGGCGGCCTCGCCTGCGTGGTGCACTTCGCCGGCATCGGCGACATCGTGCCCTCGATCGAGCGGCCCATCGACTACATGGCGACCAACGTGCAGGGCACCGTGCGCGTGCTGGAAGGCGCGCGCCGGGCCAAGGCGGGCAAGTTCGTCTATGCCGCCTCCTCCTCCTGCTACGGCCTGGCCGACGTGCCGACGCGCGAGGACCATCCCATCGCGCCGCAGCACCCCTATGCGCTCTCCAAGTACCTGGGCGAGCAGTCCTGCTTCCACTGGCACCAGGTCTACGGCCTGCCGGTCAACTCCGTGCGCATCTTCAATGCCTACGGTCCGCGGGTGCGCACGACGGGCGCCTACGGCGCGGTCTTCGGCGTCTTCTTCAAGCAGAAGCTGGCGGGCAAGCCGCTGACCATTGTCGGCGACGGGACCCAGAGCCGCGACTTCGTCTACGTCACCGACGTGGCCGCCGCCTTCCTGGCCGCGGCCGAGACGCCGCTCTCCGGCAAGATCTGGAATCTGGGCGCCAACGACCCGCAGTCGGTCAACCGGCTGGCCGAGCTGATCGGCGGCGAGCGGGTACATATCCCCAAGCGGCCGGGCGAGCCGGACTGTACTTGGGCGGATACGGCGCGCATCCTAGCGGATCTGGATTGGCGCCCCCGCGTGCCCTTCGCCGAAGGGGTGCGCGAGATGCTGGCGGATATCGAGACCTGGCGCGATGCGCCGCTCTGGACCCCGGACAGCATCGCCGAGGCGACCAAGACCTGGTTCAGTTATTTGAGTGAGGACGGTAAGTCATGAGTACGTCCCTGACCGAACGCTTCGGTCACAAGATACGCACCGCGGAGGAGCTGCGGGACCTGATCGGTCCGCGCCCGCGCGAGCAGAAGGTCATCATGTGCCACGGCGTCTTCGACGTGGTGCACCCCGGCCACCTGCGCCACCTGCTCTATGCCAAGAGCAAGGCGGACATCCTGGTGGCGAGCCTGACCGCCGACAAGCACATCGACAAGGGCAAGTACCGGCCGCACGTGCCGCAGGAGCTGCGGGCGGCGAACCTGGCCGCGTTCGAGATGGTCGACTACGTGGTGATCGACAAGAACCCCAAGCCGCTGGACAACATCGCGATCATCCAGCCGGACTACTTCGCCAAGGGCTACGAGTACGTGGCCGACGGCCTGCCGCCGAAGACGGCGGAAGAGGCCGATGTGGTCGAGAGCTACGGCGGCGAGATCATCTTCACGCCGGGCGACGTGGTGTACTCGTCGTCCAATCTGATCGACCTGGCGCCGCCTTCGCTCAAGCTCGAGAAGCTGACCACCCTGATGGAGCGCGAGGGTCTGAGCTTCGATGATTTGCGCCGTACATTGGCGGGCATGGTGGGCAAGCGCGTCCACGTGGTCGGCGACACCATCGTCGATACGCTGACCCAATGCGCCATGATCGGCGGCCAGACCAAGACGCCGACCATGAGCGTGCTCTACGAGGGCCACGCCAACTACGTCGGCGGCGCCGGCGTCGTCTCGAAGCATCTGCGGGCGGCAGGCGCCGAGGTGGTCTTCTCCACCGTGCTCGGCGATGACGAGTTGAAGGACTTCGTCCTCGACGACCTGCGTCAGGCCGGTGTCGAGGTGCGGCCGGTGATCGACTCGACCCGGCCGACCACCAACAAGAATGCCATCGTCGCCGGCGGGTATCGTCTGCTCAAGGTCGATACGCTGGACAACCGCACGATCAGCAACGGTGTCTTGGAGAACGTGCTCGACTCGATCGCCGTGGTGCCGTCGGAAGCTGTTGTGTTCAGCGATTTCCGCCACGGTATCTTCAACCGCCGCACCATTCCGGGGCTGGTCGAGGCCATTCCCGAGGGCGTGTTTCGGGTTGCCGACAGCCAGGTCGCCAGCCGCTGGGGCAACATCACAGAGTTCCAAGGCTTCGATCTGATCACCCCGAACGAGCGGGAGGCCCGTTTCGCCATCGCCGATCAGGACTCCGGCATTCGCGGCCTGGCTTCAGGCGTCTACGACGCGGCGCAGTGCAAGACCCTGCTACTCAAGCTCAGCGAGCGCGGTGTCCTGACCTGCCGCAACGCCGATCACGAGTCGTTGGACAGCTTCTTCTCGGTCGACAGCTTCGTCGAGCAGGTGGTCGACCCCGTGGGTGCCGGCGATGCCCTGCTGGCTTACGCCACCCTGGCCATGATGGTGTCGGGTTCGTCGGTGCAGGCGACCATCCTCGGTGTGCTGGCCGCGGCCGGCGAATGCGAGGTGGACGGCAACGTTCCCATCACGCCCGCCGACGTCCAGGCCAGGCTCGACAAGATCGAACGACTGCTCGGGCTCGCCTAAGCGCATGCGCGTGATCGTCATCGGCCTCGGCGTCCAGGGGCGCAAGCGGCGTGCCGTGGCCGGCGACGATTTCGTGGCATCCGTGGACCCGGCGCAGGACGAAGCCGACTATCGCGATCTCGCCGATGTCTCGCCGGCCGACTACGACGCGGCGCTCTGCTGCGTTCCCGACGAGCCCAAGGTCGCGCTGCTGCGGGAGCTGATCGGCCAGGGCAAGCACGTGCTGGTCGAAAAGCCGCTCTGGGCGGCCGACGACGATGAGATCGCCGCTCTGCAGTCCCTGGCCCGGGACAAGGGCGTCGTCTGCTACACCGCCTACAATCACCGCTTCGAACCGCACTTCATGCGGCTGCGAGAGATCGTCCAGTCCGGCCGCCTGGGCCGGCTCTACCGCTGCCGCCTGTTCTACGGCAACGGCACGGCCCAGCTGGTGCGGGAGTCGGCCTGGCGTGACCAGGGCTCCGGCGTGCTGCACGATCTCGGCTCCCACCTGCTGGACACGGCCAACTTCTGGTTCGGGACCGACGGCGACAATTTCGAGATGATCGCCTCCAATCGCTTCGAGAACCGGGCACCCGATCATGTGGTGTTCGGTTCGAAGGCAAGTGCGCCCCAGCTCGAGTTCGAGGCGACCCTGCTGTCCTGGCGCAACCACTTCACCTGCGATCTCTTCGGCGAGGAGGGCTCTGCCCACATCGAGTCGCTCTGCAAGTGGGGGCCGAGCCGTGTCACCCTGCGCACAAGGGTGCGGCCGAGCGGCCGGCCGCCGGAAGAGTCGACCACCCTGGTCCAGGCCGACCCCACCTGGGCCCTGGAATACGCCCACTTCAAGCGACTCTGTGCGGATGGGGCCGAGACGGACCTGTCGCGCGATCTCTGGCTCAACCGGGTGCTGCGCGACCTTGGCCGGCGCGTGACGGAGAGCGCCGCGCCATGACGCCGAAGGTTGCCTTCATCGGCATGACGCACCTGGGCCTGGTCTCGGCCACGGCGGTTTGCGCCCAAGGCTTCGAGACCCTCTGCCTGGATCCGGATCCAGCGCTGGTCGAGCGGCTTTCGGCCGGGCAACTACCGGTCACCGAGCCCGACCTCGACGATCTCCTCAAGGGCAACGGCGGGCGGCAGAGCTTCAGCAGCGACTTCTCCCGGCTGGCCGACTGCGATGTCGCCTACATCGCTGCCGACGTGCCGACCGACGATCGCGGCGAGAGCGATCTTTCGACGGTGCGCGATCTCATCGCGCGCGCAACGCCGCATCTTGGCGAGCAGGCCGTTCTGGTGGTGCTGTCGCAGGTGCCGCCCGGCTTCACCCGGGGCATCGGCTATCCCGCCGAGCGCCTGTTCTACCAAGTCGAGACCTTGATCTTCGGCCGCGCCGTGGAGCGGGCCCGCGAGCCCGAGCGCTACATCGTCGGCTGCGCCGAGCCGAGCGCCCCTCTGCCGCCGGCCTACGAAGCGCTGCTCTCCGCCTTTGGCTGCCCCATCCTGCCCATGCGCTACGAGAGCGCGGAGCTGGCGAAGATCTCGATCAACGTCTGCCTGGTCGCCTCGGTGGCCGCCGCCAATACCATGGCCGAGGTCTGCGAGGCGATCGGCGCCGACTGGCAGGAGATCGTGCCGGCCCTGCGCCTGGACCGCCGCATCGGTCCCTACGCCTATATCAACCCGGGCCTCGGCATCGCCGGCGGCAACTTGGAGCGGGACCTGGCCACGGTCTTGCGTCTGTCGGAGGCGCACGACACCGATGGCGGCGTGGTGTCCGCGTGGCTGACCAACAGTCGCCATCGCCGCGACTGGGCGGCGGAGACGCTGCGGCGGGAACAGGCAAGCCTCGGTGCCGATCCCTTGGTCGCCGTCTGGGGCCTGGCCTACAAGGAGAACACCCACTCGGTGAAGAACTCCCCGTCCCTGGCGACCCTGGCCCAGTTTCCCGAGCTACGCCTGCGCCTGCACGACCCGGTGGTGCCGGCCGAGCAAGCCGGCCATCCGCGTGCCGAAGGGGCGCCTGATCCTCTGGCGGCGGCAGAGGGTGCGGACGCGCTGATGATTCTCACGCCTTGGGCCGACTACCGGGCGCAGGCCCCTGCCGAGATCGCTGCCCGCATGAACGGGACGCTAGTGATCGACCCCTACCGTGTGCTGGCAGTCGAAGATATGCGGGCGGCCGGCTTGGACCATCTGACCCTCGGCGTGCCACCGCTGCGGGCGAACGCATAAAGGATTGGCGGATCTCATGCTGACCCACCTCGAAACTGCGCCCCGCAATCCCGCGCGCGTCGTCGTTATCGGTGCCACCGGCTTCGTCGGCGGCGCCATCGTCAAGCGCCTGGCTGAGAACGGCGTTCCGCACCTGTCGCTCAACCGTGCCGACGTCGATCTCATGGCCGAGGATGCGGGCACGCGGCTGGCAGAGCAGCTTCGCCCCGATGACAGCCTGGTCGCCGTCGCGGCGGTCGCGCCCTGCAAGAACACGGCGATGTTGCGCGACAATTTGACGATTATCGAGACCCTCGGCGACGCCCTGAAAGCGCGGCCGGTTGCGCATGTTCTCAACATCGGCTCGGACGCCATCTATGCCGACGGCCCCTTGCCGCTGAGCGAAAGCTCCTGCGCTTCGCCCGGTAGCCTGCACGGCATCATGCACCTGACCCGCGAAGTGATGCTGCAGGAGGCGGCCGGCGACACGCCCTTCGCAACCCTGCGTCCGACCCTGATCTACGGAGCGGCCGATCCGCACAACGGCTACGGCCCCAACCGCTTCCGCCGTTTGACGGCCGCCGGCGAGGACATCGTCCTCTTCGGCGAGGGCGAAGAGCGGCGCGACCATATCTACATCGAGGACGTGGCCGAGCTTGCGCTGCGCATTCTGCGCCATCGCAGCCAAGGCAGCCTCAATGCCGCGACAGGCGAGGTCGTCTCCTTCCGCGACGCGGCGGAGATGGTGGTCTCGCACTTCCCGCAGGCCGTGGCGATCAAGGGCTCGCCGCGTGTCGGGCCTATGCCGCACGGCGGCTACCGCCCCTTCGATCCGGCCGCGACCTTTGCCGCCTTTCCGGACTTCCGCTATACGAAGCCCGCCGACGGCTTTGCTCTCGCCCACCGCGCGGCGCTGGAGGCGGCCTGATGGGGCAGCAGGTCGAACTGCTGCGCGCCCTGCCCAAAACCAAGCGCAACATCGCCGCGCGTGAGGCGGCCAAGGACCCGGACGTCGTCCGCGTCTCGAAAGAGTTTGGCGAGATGTACTTCGACGGGCCGCGAGACTACGGCTACGGCGGCTACAAGTACGATGGGCGCTGGGTGCCCGTTGCGCACGATATCGTTGCTCACTTCGACCTCAAGCCGGGCAACCGGGTGCTCGATGTCGGCTGCGCCAAGGGCTACCTGGTCAAAGACCTGCTCGATGCCCTGCCGGGTCTCGAGGTCTTCGGCCTCGACATATCAGAGTATGCCCTGATGCATTGCCACCCGGACGTGATCGGCCGCCTGCACCTGGGCAGCGCTGACCACCTGCCCTTCCCCGACGGCAGCTTCGACTGCGTCATTTCGCTGGACGCGGTGCACAACCTGCCGCGCGCGCGGGCGTGCAAGGCGCTCCAGGAAATCCAGCGTCTCTCCGGCGGCCGGGCCTTCGTGCGGGTTGACTCTTACCTGACGCCCGAACAGAAGGCGGTATTCGAAAGCTGGGTGTTGACCGCCGAGTTCCACGACTATCCCGAGGGATGGCTGGCCTTGTTCAGCGAGGCCGGCTACACGGGCGACTACAACTGGACGATCATTTCA
This sequence comes from Rhodospirillales bacterium, assembly GCA_965247175.1. GTDB lineage: Bacteria > Pseudomonadota > Alphaproteobacteria > Kiloniellales > DSM-21159 > JANQMX01. The sequence continues at coordinate 3,214,897 of OZ252006.1, read as the reverse complement.
TAAGCCGACCGTGCCGCGCCTTCGAGCGGCCGGGGCTGATATCGAGACAGGCTAGGGTATGACGGCAAAGGGCTATGCGATTCTGGGCGGCGGCGGTTCCTTCGGGATTCATGCGGCGGCCTACCTCTTGGACGAAGCTTCGCCGCGCGAGGTGATCGGCATTGGCCGCAACCCGCTGCGGCCCGAGCCCTTCTCGCTCAACATCGATCAGCGCGAGGGCTACAGCTACCACGCCCGCCACGTCACCCATGAGCTCGACCTGCTGCTCGAGCTTCTGGATGAGAAGAAGCCCGAGGTCATCGTCAATTTCGCCGCGCAAGGCGAGGGGGCTGTCTCCTGGAAGCACTCCTGGCGCTTCTTCGAGACCAACTCCATGGCCCTGGCGCGCCTCAGCGAAGAGCTGATGAAGCGCGACTGGCTGGAGCACTTCATCCAGATCGGCACCTCCGAGATGTACGGCTCGGTCGACCATGCGGTGACCGAGGACGAGCCGATTAAGCCGAGCAGCCCCTATGCGGCCTCCAAAGTCGCCTTCGACATGTACCTCATGTCGGTCAACCGCTTTCTCGACTTTCCCATGACCATCATCCGACCGAGCAACTGCTATTGCCCGGGGCAGCTGCTGCACCGGGTGATTCCCAAGGCCGTTTGGTGCGGCTTGACCGGTCACAAGCTGCCGCTGCACGGTGGCGGCAAGGCCGAGAAGTCCTATATGCACGCGCGGGACCTGGGCCGGGCCATCCACCTGGTGGCTGAGCGCGGGCCGGAAGGCCGAGTCTACAACGCGGGTCCCGAGAACCCTACCTCCATCCGTGAGGTGGTCGAGCGGACGGCGGTGGCGCTCGACATGCCCTTCGAGGACCTCTGCGAGATGTCGGAGGACCGGCTCGGTCAGGACTCGCGCTACTGGCTCGACTCCTCGGCGCTCAAAGAGGCCGTCGGCTGGCAGCCGCAGATCGGCTGGCACGAGGGCTTGGGCGAAATGGTGGAATGGGGCAGAACCTATCTGGACCAGATCCGCGACTGGCCGACCGGCTATACGCTGAGGGCTTAACTTTGGGCAAAGTCTCTGCCGCTGCGGTCGCAGAAACGGCCAAGATCGATGACGCGCTTCAGGTCGCGCTCTATCGAGGCATGCTTCGCATCCGCCGTGTCGAGGAAGCCATCGCCAGGCTCTACCCCGAGCAAGAGATGCGTTGTCCAACTCATCTTTGCATTGGGCATGAGGCCGTTCCCGTCGGCGTATCGGCGCATCTTACGCCAGCCGACTATGCGTTCAGCGGGCACCGCAGCCACGGGCATTACCTTGCGAAGGGCGGCGACCTGAAGGCTATGCTGGCCGAGCTCTACGGCCGTGCGACGGGCTGCGCGCTGGGGCGCGGCGGCTCGCAACACCTCATCGATCTTCAGGCCGGCTTCATCGCCTCGGCGCCCATCCTCGCCGGTACTCTACCGATTGCCGTTGGGGCGGCCTTTGGCGCCGTACGCAAGGGCGAGGACCGCGTATCGGTCGTCTATTTCGGCGATGGCGCAACGGAGGAAGGTGTGTTTTCGGAGTCGCTGAACTTCGCCTCGGTCAATCGCCTGCCCGTGATCTTCGTCTGCGAGAACAACCTCTATTCCGTGCACACGCCGATGGAGATCCGGCAGCCTGCGGGACGCAATATCGCAGAGATCGGCCAGGCCCATGCGATCCCCGGCTTCAAGGCGGACGGAAACGCGATCGAGGTCGTTTGGGAGCTTGGCGGACAAGCGGTCGCCAGGGCCCGTAGCGGACAGGGGCCGACGTTGCTGGAGTTCGAGACCTATCGCTGGGCCGAGCACTGCGGACCGAACGACGATATCGCGCTCGGCTATCGCTCTGCAGAGGAGCTTGCGGCTTGGCAGGAGCGCTGTCCGGTCGAGCGCGCCCGAACGGCTCTCTTCGCGCAGGGGCTGCTGGACACGGGAAGTCACGACGCGCTGGAATGGGAGATTGAGTCGGAGATCGAGGACGCGGTCGCCTTTGCCAAGGCCAGCCCCTTTCCCGACCCCGCTGATCTCGCCCGCTTCACCTATCCGGAGCGGAGCTGACCGCGAAAGCGATGCCGATGCGTGAACTGCGCTATTATAAGGCGATCAACGAAGCCCTGGCCCAGAGTCTGGAGGCCGACCCCTCAGTCTATCTGCTCGGTCTCGGGGTTCCGGGGCCGACGGGCATTTTCGGCACGACCAGCGGATTGGTGGAGCGATTCGGGCCGGACCGGGTCCTGGACATGCCGTCCGCCGAAGGTGGCATGACTGGCGTTGCGTTGGGAACCACCATCACCGGTATGCGCCCGATCATGGTCCATATGCGGGTCGATTTCGCCATCTTGGCGATGGACCAGATGGTCAATCAGGTCGCCAAGTGGCACTTCATGTACGGCGGCAAGCTGCGTGCGCCCATGGTGTTCCGCATGATTATCGGCCGCGGTTGGGGCCAAGGTCCTCAGCACTCCCAAAGCCTGCAGGCCTGGTTCTCACACATTCCCGGACTGAAGGTCGTCATGCCGACGACACCCCATGACGTAAAGGGTATGCTGATCGCCGCGGTCCGCGACGACGCTCCCGTCGTCGTCTTCGAGCACCGCTGGCTCTACAATATCAGCGGTCACGTGCCGGAAGAAGCCTATGAAGTGTCGCTCGATACGGCGAAAGTCGTTCGAGAGGGCCGCGATGTCTCGATCGTCGCATCGTCGTACATGGTTCTCGAGGCGCTTAGGGCCGCCGAAGTGTTGGAATTGGCGGGTGTCAGCGCCGAGGTCGTCGATCTCCGGACCTTGCAGCCGCTGGATATGGCGACGGTCGCCGACTCGGTCCGGCGCACCGGACATGTGGTGGTGGCCGACACAGGCGGGTTGCAGTACGGCATATCGGCTGAGGTTGTCGCTCGTTTGGCTGAGACGGCGTCAGGCTCGATGAAATCGCCGCCCAGGCGTGTCGCGCTGCCGTTCTCACCATCCCCAACGTCGCCCAGCTTGGCCGATGCATTCTATCCGCGCGCCCACGACATCGTGTCCGCGGTCGTCGATCAACTGGCCATTGATCCCATGCGCATCCCGCCGGAAGCCGCTGCGCCGGAGGGCTGGCGAGACAAGCCCGATGCGAGCTTCACCGGCCCCTATTGACATCACACTCGAGAATTGGGCAACTGACTCCATTGCCAAATCCTATCCGAAATCCAGAGCTTATGGACAAGCACGTGGCATTCATCCCGAGCGGGAGCTGCGATGTTGGTTGCAGCTTGATTCGCAAACGCCCATCGTCCGGTGCCCAAATCCTGGCCCCATGTGGAAAGGCTGAGGCGCTGGACGCGTTCATCCACCACGGTGGCGACCATCGGCGACTGCTGGCAGCGCAGGCGCTGGACCAGGGCCTGATCGCGGATCGGTTGGGTTTGGCATGAGCGCTCTATCCGAGAAGCCGGAGCGACTGTTGAGCCCAGCCGGCCCACTGCTCGCTATTCAGGGCGGAACGCCCGTGCGAAGCGAGCCAATGCCTCCGCGTATGGCGTACGGCCCTGAGGAGCGCGCGCTGATCGAAGAGGCACTCGACTACTATCAGGACCAGGGCGTGGACCCTGGCTATCAGGGTATCTTCGAAGAGCGCTATTGCGCATCCTTTGTCGACATGATGGGCGGCGGCTTTGCGGATGCCGTGGCAACCGGTACGGCATCCTTGTATATCGCTCTTGCAGCGCTGGACTTGCCTGCCGGAAGCGAAGTCGTGGTTTCGCCGATCACGGACCCCGGCACGCTCTCGGCTATCATACTGAACGGTTTAACGCCGGTTCTCGCTGATAGCATGCCTGACAGCTACAATGCCGGGCCGGCCGAGATCGAAGCACGCATTACGGAGCGAACGTCCTGTGTGCTGGTCGTTCACTCCGTTGGCCGCGCGGCCGAGATCGACACGATTGTGGGGCTTGCTCACAAGCGTGGATTGCGCGTGCTGGAAGACTGCAGCCAGGCGCACGCTGCCCGGTGGAAGGGGCGTCCCGTCGGCACATTTGGGGATATTGCTGTCTTCTCGACAATGTATCGCAAGACAAGCATCGCGGGTCCGTGCGGAGGCATGGTTTTCAGCCGCGATGAGCAGCTATTTCGCAAGGCCCTGGCCCACGCAGATCGTGGTAAGCCAAGGTGGATCCCTGATTTCGACGATCGAGACCCGGCTCAGTTCCTGTTTCCCGCACTCAATCTGCATACTGACGAGATTTCCTGCGCTGTTGGCATTGCCTCCGTGCAAAGGCTGGAAGCGACCCGAGCGAGCCGGCTGGATTTCGTTCGGCAAGTGACGCAGCTGATCGACCAAGGCGCCACGTGTTGCCGACCTTACGGGTACAATCCGGACGATTCGCCGTTCGTTTATCCGATCTTCGTCGACACGGACCGAATTGCGGTTTCGAAGCAGGAGTTTGCCGAGGCCGTGCGGGCGGAAGGGATCGGCCTCAATCCGCACTATCGCTATCTGGTGGCTGACTGGCCGTGGGTACGGCCTTACCTCTCCGACGACTTCGGATGCCCGAACGCTCGAAGCGTTCGCGACAGAACCTTCAATCTCTATCTGAATGAACGCTACGGTTCGCGCGAGGCGGAGGATACGGCGGCTGCGATCGAGAAGGTCGAGCAGCATTTCCTCCGTCCCTGACAACGAACGTCACTGAAAGACGCAAGAAGGCGAAGATGAACAGCCCATTTGGCTATAAATCGTCGGCGCATGCGCGCAAAGCCCACGGGCAGTTCGAACAGCCGGTCGCTATCGACGTCTTCAAGGAGCACGTCGAAGCGGCCTTCTCCTGCCATCCTTTTGGCTAGATGGTCGATACGCCGCAGTATTTTCTAACGGTCTCGAACGGCCGCTCCGGCTCGACATGGCTCATCACCAGCTTGGCCATGCTGCCTGACGTTTCGGCCGACTTCGAGGTGAAGTTCGCGCCATCGGTCAATTTCGAGCTCGTGGACTCGCATCTCTTGCTGACGCCGGGCGGCCCAAGCTTCCCCTCCTTGATTGCTGAGCGACTTGAGACTGCGCCCATCATGGGCTCGAAGCTCGTGCTCGACTATCATAAAGCCTTCTCAGCCGCCGAGATCGATGCCCTCTGTGAGGCCGTTACGCCCGATGTCAAGATCGTGCATCTCACGCGGCCTTATGCGGATATGATGAAGTCCTTCGCGCGCGGCGTCACGAACGTCCTGAACCCCAACTTCGTCCCGCAAGACAAGCAGAAGGCGCAAGCACACTTCAAGAATGTGGGGCAAATGAGCGAGCGCTCGGTAAAGGACCTCAGACTCTATCTCGTGAGACAGCAGTTTGACTACGCGATGCTCAAAGCGCGGCGGCTCGGAGGGCAGAAGTGGAAGAAGGTCTACTTTCTGGATTTCGTGCGGCGCCTACTGGTGCTCTTCTTCAATGATCTCGTTCTGACGGAACTGGCCCGGCGTTCTCAGAGTTCGATGAAGGTTGCCTACGGAGATATAGGCACAAAGCTGCAGGACATCGGCACGTTCATCGGCTCACAGGCAGGCGCCGAGGACTACAAGCGGATCCTCGAGGCACCCATGACAAAGAAGCTAGGGCAGCGGAATGACCGGATTATCAATTGGGCTCTTCTGGAGGAGATCTGCCACGCGCTGGACATGGGCTTGGCCGAGCATCGCAAGAGCGGAGCGCCTCTGTCGGACGTCTGGACCTTCACCCGCGGCTCCGATGAGGTCGAAGTGCGACTCCCAGGCCTCGGTCGACTCGCAAGAGAAGGGGTTGCACGCGGGGAGCGTGGCCGCCTCGTCGATGACGACACCCTGCGCGTCGATCTCCGTGCCAGCGGTTGGCATCTCTTCGCCTGAGCCGAGCTCCGCTCACTCACTTTGCGCTGGATTGACTCCCTTTCGCGATCTACCGTGCGGCCGATTTGAACGTCGTGTTTTCGGACGCACTCTTGCTAAGAGAACGGACGTTTATCGGAATGCCAGAGCGAACGACAAACGCGAGTGCTTGCGCCCTCTGACATTCCCTGGAGCTCAGACGTGTTTATAGCGCTGGTTCCTTAGTTTGTGGCAGCTACCGCTGAGCGTATCCGCTTCAAAGGTGTCCGGTGTCACTGTCCATCCGCGGATGGCGCATCAATTGTCAGGTGAGAGTTATGACGAACGTGAAGTGTGTTGTTGTCGATGCGGGCGCTCGCTATGGGCTGCATCCGACCTGGGTAGACCTAAAGGATGTTGCTGAGTTTCACTTGTTCGAAATGGATGAGGGGGAAGCCCAGCGGCTTGCGGAGAAGTACCGCAGCAACGAACAGATCACGGTCTATCCGATTGCACTCTATAGCAGCGACACAGTGCTGAAGTTCACCGCGGCGGAGCACAGGGGTCTGAACTCGGTGCTCCCGACCAACTATGAGCTTCTCGAGCAGCACGAGTACATGACGCGTGACTTTACACCCACCGAAGAGCGTGAGGTCTCTGCGCGCAGTCTCGACTCCCTGTTCGACGGTAAAGACGTTCACTTCATAAAGCTCGACGTGGAGGGGGCCGAGTCCGACGTGCTCGAAGGCGCCGTCAAGATGTTGGGGAAATCAGTGCTCGGTTTGCGTTCCGAGGTCTTGTTTGCCGAGCTTTACAAGGGCGCCGCCCTGTTCGGAGACCTGAACAAGTTCATGCTCGATCATGGGTTTGAGCTCCTCAACCTGGACTACACAGGCGCGGGCAACAAGGCGGGGCGCTTCACACTGCCCGGCAGGTATGGCCGGCTCTTCAGCAGCGACGCAGTCTGGATCGTTGGCAACGAGAGGTTGTTCTCTGGTTCCGGCGACGAGCGCGCGCACGATGTGCTGCGCATGGCCGTCTTCCTTATGCAGAACAACGCCACGGACTTGGCCGTCGATCTTATGGAACGGGCGATCACCCGAGAAGGGATTTCCTTTGCGACACTGAACGAAGATCCTTTGTTTAAGGCATTTCATAAAAAATGCCTGATTCTTTTTAAATCTCTCCTGAGCGTCCCTAGCATAGAAGAGAGTGATATTGTTTCTGTTCATAGAACGATATTTGGGTTTGACTTCCCTATTATGAACCGATTCTACGAATCAGAACTGAGCAGCTGATATCATTGCGATTTTTTACGGACGCCGCGCATCACCCTCGTCATGGGGGCCTATCGCTGCACACCTGCTCTCGCGCGGCATCTCAACTGGTTGTCCGGTACACGCAGCCCCAATGGACGGGCCTTACAGGCACTGCAGGCCGTCGACGGCCGTGAATCGCTCGAACAATTCCAGATAGATCTTGCCGATCAACGCAGTTCTCGGAAGGTTCCGAGTTGCGCCCTATGCGGCCGAACACAGCGCTAATGTATCGGCGGCTCCTGGGATTGAGCTCAAGAAGATCATGACTTGCAACTATTGGACGGATCGGCTCAAGAACAGGCTCATCACGTCCCTCACTCTCGGAACGACGCGCCGTTGTTCTTGGATTCGATTGCCGACTGTCAAAATCTCAATGGATTCTCGCAGCACGCCAGAAAAGACAAAAGAGGTCACGGAGCTTCGGTCGCGAGCTCCTGTTGTTCTGGCATGGACGATGAGAAAGTCCAGAAACCTGATAAAGGACTTCGGTCGTGGGCTGCGGTCCCCAGGCAAGCCGATCGGACGTTGGTTTGGCCGTTTGCTTTTCACCATCGGTCGATTGTCCACATGGCGGTCAGCCACGTCTCTGCCGGTCGATGATGATTGCCTGCTCGTCTTCTACGACCTGGGTCACTGGCCCATTACCTACGACCCGGTGTGGGCCTTGGCTGCAGCCGACCTCATGCGCCGCGAAAAGGGGCTGGCTGGCCTCTACTTCATCTTCGTTCCGTCCGACGACTGGGAGGCGGGATCAGAAGGCAAAGACTACTATCGCGTGGTTGACGGTGCAGCGCGGTGGCAGCGTGTCCACGACATCGTCGTGCCCTTGGTCTGGCTCTTGCCGACGACCCGCGGCTACGTGATAGCGAGCTCACGCAAGGAAGCGTCGAAGCTGGCGGTGCTGGCCGCCGAGCGGCGCTTTCCTGCAGACTATCTCCCCGAAACGCCGGGTTTCGAGGGGATAGAGCCCTTCGCGACGCTTGTCGCCGAGCGCGCGGAGGCCGGCCTGGAGATCCCCAGCTTTACCGCGCCGCCGGCCGCCCAGGAATGGGTCCGGCGTTGGCAAGATGGCCACTGCGATGGCCGGCCTTATGTCACGATTACATTGCGCTACTTCGGCGTTACGCCGGAGCGAAACAGCAACCTGGAGGCCTGGGCCGCCTTTGCCAGGGAGCTGGAGCAGCGCGGTTACCGCGCGGTCATCGTTCCCGATACGCACATGACACTGGACCCACTACCGGCTTGCCTGGAGGGCTTGCGGGTGTTTGCCGAAGCCGCCTGGCACGTTCATCTGCGCATGGCACTCTATGAGAACGCCTACCTGAACCTCGGGGTCAACTCCGGGCCTACGACGCTGTGCTGGCTCAGCAAGCGCTGTCGTTACGTCATCTACAAGCAGGTTCTTGAAGGGAAGACAGTGTCGAACCTTGAGACCCAACTGAAACAGGGTTTGGATCCGCGCAAGCCGCTCCCCTTTGCGACGCCGTTTCAACGTCTCGTCTTGGAGCCCGACGACCTGGATGTCATTCGGCGGGAGTTCGACGCCATGGAGGCCCTGATCGAAGCTGATGCCAAAAAGCAGGTCACAGTCCAGGGTTAAGCCACCGGCTTACCGTCGGTATTGCGGTTCGGCTACAACACCCTGAGCAAGCCTTTGGCGCGAGATGTTAGAACAAAGCTTGAGCGAGATCATGGCCAGCTCAGCGGGCCGAGAGTCTCCTTTATTTTTGTGTATCTTTAGTCATGGGCCCATTACTTAAAGTTTTATCATCTCGATTATTGCTGATTGTCCCATGCGCTTGACCTAGGCGATAGCGGGCGGCATAGCTTACTTTTTTTTGGGCTTTTTCAGGTGTGCGAGGTGCATGAGTTCTCAATTTCAACGGGAGGGAATGTGTAAGAGCACGGGGATTCGAGCACGACTTCCTGCCGCTTTAGCCTGGATATCTAGAAATTCGCGGCGCGCAAGAGAGGACTTTGGTCGCTCACTGCGCGCGCCAAAAAGTAGAATCGGACGTTGGTTTGGACGTTTGCTGTTCGTCATCAGACGCTTGTCCCTGTGGCGAGTGGGCGCGTCTCTGCCGGTCGATGATGATTGCCTGCTCGTCTTCTACGACCTGGGTCACTGGCCTATCACCTACGACCCGGTTTGGGTTGTAGGGGCCGCCGACCTTGTTCGCCGCGAAAAGGGGCTGGCTGGCCTCTACTTCATCTTCGTTCCGTCCGAGGATTGGGAGGCGGGATCGGAAGGCAAAGACTACTATCGCGTGGTTGACGGTGCAGCGCGGTGGCAGCGTGTCCACGACATCGTCGTGCCCTTGGTCTGGCTCTTGCCGACGACCCGCGGCTACGTGATAGCGAGCTCACGCAAGGAAGCGTCGAAGCTGGCGGTGCTGGCCGCCGAACGGCGCTTTCCTGCAGACTATCTCCCCGAAACGCCGGTGCTGAAGGGTGGCTGGCCCTTTGCAAAGCTTGTCGCCGAGCGCGCGGAGGCCGGCCTGGAGATCCCCAGCTTTACCGCGCCGCCGGCCGCCCAGGAATGGGTCCGGCGTTGGCAAGATGGCCACTGCGATGGCCGGCCTTATGTCACGATTACATTGCGCTACTTCGGCGTTACGCCGGAGCGAAACAGCAACCTGGAGGCCTGGGCCGCCTTTGCCAGGGAGCTGGAGCAGCGCGGTTACCGCGCGGTCATCGTTCCCGATACGCACATGACACTGGACCCCTTACCGGCTTGCCTGGAGGGCTTGCGGGTGTTTGCCGAAGCCGCCTGGCACGTTCATCTGCGCATGGCACTCTATGAGAACGCCTACCTGAACCTCGGGGTCAACTCCGGGCCTACGACGCTGTGCTGGCTCAGCAAGCGCTGTCGTTACGTCATCTACAAGCAGGTTCTTGAAGGGAAGACAGTGTCGAACCTTGAGACCCAACTGAAACAGGGTTTGGATCCGCGCAAGCCGCTCCCCTTTGCGACGCCGTTTCAACGTCTCGTCTTGGAGCCCGACGACCTGGATGTCATCCGGCGGGAGTTCGACGCCATGGAGGCCCTGATCGAAGCCGATGCCAAGAAGCAGGTCGCTTCGCAAAACTAGAACGCTTTGCAGTCGGAAAGTACTCTAAGCCGCGGACTCGCAGTCTGCATTGCGGTCCGGCAACAGCACCTCGAGGTAGCGCTCCACAACTGTCGGCAAAGCGTAGTGGGCTGCGCGGGCTTTGATACGCTCTGGCGCCGGCGGCGTGGCCAGTGCGCTTGCCATCGCCGACGCCAGCGCTTCCACATCTCCCACCGGGGCCAAGTGGCCGATCGCGCCATCCTGCAAGAGCTCGCGCGGGCCGCTGGGACAGTCGGTGCTGACCACGCGACAGCCGCTGGCCATGGCCTCCATCAACGCGTTGGGACAGCCCTCCCAGGCCGAAGACAGAACATAGAGGTCGGCCCTGGCCAGGAACGGGAAGGGGTTCTCGACGGCGCCATGGAGATCGATGCGGTCGGCTATCCCCAGTTCGTCGGCCAGCGCGCTCAGCTTTCCCATTTCACTGCCCTCTCCGAGGATGATGAGATGGGCGGGCCGCTCAGCATTGAGGCGCGCAAGGGCGCGCAACAGGATCTCGTAGTCCTTTGGTGGTTCGAGCCTGCCAAGTGCGACAATGCAATCGTCGCCACTTGCCTTGAGCCAAGGATGATCTGGGCACTCCCGACCGGCGGCGGCGATCGCTTCCAAATCCAGTGGATTGTAGATCGTCCGCACGCTTTTCAGAGGATGCCCGAGGAAGCTCTTCAGATCGTCCTCTACGCCTTTGGACACACAGACGACGCTGTCCGCGCAGGGATACCAACGTCGCAGCTGCCTTGGCAGGGGCCCCGAAAGAAACTGCGCATCGTGTTGGGCATCGACAGACACCGTTGTCGCGACGCGCAGGACGATTCGCGTCTCGACTTTGGCCGAGTGAGCGGCCCAGAGCGCTAGAATATTGTTTCCACGCAGGGTCGACAGCAGGGCGTCGGGCCGCTGCGCCTGGAGATAATCGCGCAGCGCGGGAAGCCGGCGCACAAAGCTGGGCGGCTTTGCCTCAAGCAGGTGGAGGCTAGTTTCCGGTGATTCGATCGCCACCCGCGCCAGCGCGGGCATCCAGCGTGAGCGTCCAGACGCTGGGAGCAGCGTGACCTCGACCTTATCGGATACCGCGCCGAGCAAAGGTCCCTGCATCTTGCTCACCAACAGCTCGACGCGGATGCCACGCGCCGCCAAGGCATTGCAGAGCGTGATCATAACCCGCTCGGCGCCGCCGAGTGCCAAGTCGTTCAATAGAAAGGCGACGTGCTTCGGCTGAACCGTCACGTGTATTGTTTCCCGACTTGCAGGGGAGAGACGCAGCCGCTATTGAGCCGCAGCTCGTTCGGTTACCGCCTCTCCGAACGGGCTTATGGTGATGGTGTGTTCGGCGATCGCCAGCCAGGCCGGGCGATGCGAAACAGCCAGTACCGTCACCTTGCCGGCTAGCGTCTTGATGTTATCGCAAATGGCCTGCTCCGATGCTTGGTCCAGCGCGCTGGTCACCTCATCCAAGATGAGCAGCCTGGGCTTCTTGACCATGGCGCGGGCGATGGCGATGCGCTGCCGCTGACCGCCGGACAGCTTGCTGCCCTTTTCGCCGACGATGGTCATGGTGCCCTCCGGCAGCTTGGCAACGAAGTCCCAGGCGCCGGCTAAGCGTAGGGCCTCTTCGACCTCCTCCGCGGTGATGCTCGGATCGCCAAGCGTCACGTTGACATGAACGCTGTCGTGCAACAGCACCAGCTCCTGGGGGACGTAGCCGAGCATATTGCGCCAGGAGTTGATATCCAGTTCCCGCAGGTCGACGCCGTCAATCAGCACCTCACCGGAGTCCGGTTGATAGAGCCCGATCAACAGATCAGTAATCGTCGTCTTGCCGGCGCCAGAGGGGCCGATCAGCACGGTGAGCTGGTTCGCCGGAATGGCGATGTTCAGGTGGTCCAACACCTTCTTGTCATCATAGCTGAAGGAGATGTCGTCGAAGCGGCAGCCTTGCTCGAAACTGGCTTGTCTCGTGCCGACATGTCGCTCCCTCTCCGCCTCGGCCGATGTGATCATCGTGTCGACGTTGTGGTAGGCGACCTCAGACACGCGTGCTTCCTGTAGCTGTGACTGTACGCGGCCGATGGTCTTGACGAAGCGGTCGATGACCAGCCCCATGACCAGAACCTCGCCCACCGGCATGCCAAGCACCTGACTGAGCACGTAGAATCCGACCAGCAGAAAGATCGTCAGGATAGGTTCCTGCAGCTGCTTGAGCAGCTGCCGGCTCGCCGCTTCGCGTCGCATCGCTTTGCGGACCTGAAAGATCTTTTTCTCGAACAGGGCGCGGAAGCGCTCTTGCCGGTTCATGGCCTTGAGCGGTTTCACACCCGCAACCGCGTCGCTCAGGTCGGTGATCAGCTCCCGCGTTCGGAGAATGCCCTTGCGGCCGGCACGCTGCGATATGCGGACGAAGACCTGCAGTGAAACAAGGATGACGGCGCCGATCAGGCTGCCGGCGACAGCCAGCTTCCAGGAGACGACGAAGGCAATCACGACATAGACGATGGCCTGGATCGAATGTGCCACCAGCCGCGCCAAGTGTGCGTAGAGACTGCCCGATAGTGTCGACTCGCCGCCGACGGCACTTATGATATGACCCATCGGCTTGTGGGTGAAGAAGCTCCAGCGGGCCCGCAGCAGGACGTCGATCAGCTGCCGTCTCAGGCGGCTGCTGACCTCTGCGGTGGCATAGCCGACATAGGTCATGGCGATGATGCTCAGTGCCGACTTCAGCAACACCATGGCGAGCACGAAGCCGAGCAGGGCCTCCAAGCTAATTTGCAGCGAGAAGCTGCCGAGAATCTCGCCGATCGCCCTGTTGATCGGCGAGTTGGCGTCCATCTCATCGCCGCTGACCATGGAGATCAACGGCACCAGGCCCGCAATACCGATGCCCTGGGCCAGGCTGGCGAACACCAGGCAGAAAATCACCAGCCAGGGGTTGGTGCCCTTAAAGCGGAAAAACAGGCGAAACAGCTTGAGCATACCTTGAGAATTCCATCTTTCCTTCAACGGCAACAGGGCAGTCGCGAGCTCTTCCGCTCGGCTCAAATGCTGCTTCCGCGATTTTCGGGTGTTTGCGGTTTTGCGGCATTTCGACGGCACGCGGCCGCAAAGCAATGGCTACGGATGTGTTTTCCTTTGAGGGCCTGACGTGCGCTGAAACAAGAATTCTACATTTCCGCTTCCCAGCAGCCCAAGCTCACCTGTCTTTGCATTAAGCGACTGTTGCGTAACAAAGCCGCGTTTTTCGACAAAGTCCATGATCTCCTTCGGTGTGGCCGATTCGTAGGGATACCCGCCCAGCCAATCGAGCATGTTGTGATACCAGTGCATGCCCCTTGGTCGTCTATGTCGGAAGCGCCTGGTCGGGTCCTTGAGGCGCAGGAGGTCGCGCATGACCTGGACGAATAAGTAAAGCCCGACCGCCACGCCGCGATAGATTGGCCCGAAGCGGACGTAATTCCGCTTCTCCCAGGTCCAAAAGCCACAGAGCTTGGTTTTTCGGTAGATGGCGATGACGAAAAAGCCGCCGGGTTTGACGAAGGAAGCAGCCCGATCGATCGCCCGCCACATGTCGCCCGTGTGATGGAGAACGCCCCAGGAGTAGACGATGTCGACAGGCTCGGACGCCATCTCGAACACATCGGCAACTTCGACGGCGTAGTTCTTATCGGGCCATTCACGCTCCAGCAGCTGCTTCGTGGTCTTCACCGAGTCGGGATCGTAGTCGATAGCACGGACGAAAGCGGCACCGAGACGCAGCGCGGCGAGCGCATGCAGGCCGGACCCGCAGCCAATGTCGAGGAAGCGCAATCCGCTCAAATCGTCGCGCTGAAGCAGCGATCGAAGCTGAGCCTCGGCGCTGTGAACCTCATTTTCTTCGATCGTTCGCGTGAAATCCGACCAGTTACGGCCGAAGTGGTAACGCAGCGCCTTGTTCGCTTGCATGCCTGAAATCCAAGTCAGTGACCGTCGCTCGCGTTACGCCTAGCGCGACGGGACCGCATAGATCTTTGCGGCTTCCGGTTCGGCGATATCTTCGCGATAAACATCTTGAAACGGTGTTTGAAAAGCGGCCTCGCTCGGCTTTCGCAAGAGCGCGAAGACCATGAGATCCCGCCTAACATCCATAAGCTCTGCCAGCGCCTTGCCAAACGCCAAGCGATCGGCTCGCTCCTCATCGCTCAGCTTATGGTCCTTGCCTGATCGCAGAAAGCGCTTGCGGTAGTAGGCAAGTCCCGTCTTGAAGCGCGGGCGCGCCAGCAACAACCGCAGTGGAACAACGTTAGCCAGCGCCATGTCCCGCCTAATGAGCGGCTCAACGTCGTTCGGAGCTGCGACGATCGCGTGCCCTTCCTTCACGCCGATTCCGAGGGCTAGCAAAGCGTAGTTGTTGGCAACAGCAAGATTGTAAAAGAAGGTCGGGCTGTAGTTGAAAAAGCAGTGATTGATGTAATTGAGGAAGGGCACCGTGTGCAGCATCAGTCCGCCGACAGAGGTCAGCCGATGAATGTTGTCGAAGACGGCCTGCTGGTTGAAGAGATGCTCCGTGGTGCCGTTGTTGGTGACCAGATCGAAGCGCTGCGTGAAGGCGTAACGCTCTTCGATACAGCTATTGAGATCGAACGGCAGGCTATTTAGCTGCCCGTTGATATCGATCGAGCTGTACTCACCGAGCCCGAGCGCCGCATAGAAGGCAACGGCCTTATCGCCAATGTGATCGGCCTGGGAACCGAGAGCCCGGATGGCATCGCCATGCGGAGGCTGCCTGCGCGTCTTGGCGAAGCCCTCCAGCCAATCCTCGCTCAGCTCCAACTCCTGACTGCCGAGCTCGACGACAGAGGCGTCGCGGTCGAGGACGTCGGCGGCAACGCCGGCAAGGGAGGCGCTGAGAGCGTTGATGCCCATTCTGTGCTGGCTCTAAGGCTGTCGGGGTTGTGGAGCAGAGTGTTGCTTAGGAGCGGACAGCCGCAAATGCAAGGCGCGGCAACAGCAGGTCACTCTGCCTGCGCCGTCTCTCCCGAGAATGCCTCCGCTTCCTTTGGGGCCGGCTGCTGCCGCTCGGTGTTCTGCGCCAGGCGAATGCGCCAGCGGCTTTCCTCCTTGGTCAGCACCAGCGTGACAAAGCCGAGGCGCTCGTCGCGCCGGGCCCGAGTGTCGCCGTGCAGCACCCAGCGCGCTTGAACAAGCGTAAGGTCGTTGCTGAGCGAACGAATCGCCGGGTTTTCCGTGCGCAGGCGCGTGCGGGCGTAGTAGCTGTCATGGGCCTCGGTATTCTTGGCTTGCAGCGCTTCGCGCCCCTGCCACCACTCGCCATAAGCGTTCACGTAGTCCGCATCCTCCGAGAAGAGGTTTGCGAAGGCCTTCATGTCATGGGCGTTCCAGGCGGCGACATAGGCCGCCAGCACCGCTTCGGGAGTCTGCACGGTCGCCTCGTTCCCTGCTCACATTAGGCGGGCAGTCTGGGCCATCCGGGGGGCTTCGTCCATATCCCGGCTAAGGCGACGTGACCTCCGGCGCTGCAGAGGTAGCCGGCTTCGTCTTGCCCAAGGAGCCGATCCAGCGGCAGGTGACATAGAACACCGGCGTGAAGATCAGGCCGAAGAAGGTGACACCGAGCATGCCGAAGAACACCGCCGTGCCCAACGCCTGACGCATCTCGGACCCGGCTCCGGTGGCGATCAGGAGCGGCACGACGCCCAGGATGAAGGCGAAGGAGGTCATCAGGATGGGCCGCAGCCGAAGGCGCGCCGCTTCCACGGCCGCCTCGATGCGGCTCTTTCCCCGCTCTTCGGCTTGTCGTGCGAACTCGACAATAAGGATGGCGTTTTTCGAGGCGAGACCGACCAGCACGACAAAGCCGATCTGCGTCAGGATGTTGTTGTCCATATCGCGCAGCAGCACACCAGACACGCCGGCCAGCAAGCACATGGGCACGATGAGGATAACGGCGAGCGGCAATAGCCAGCTTTCGTACTGTGCGGCGAGCAGCAGAAACACGAAGGCAACGGCCATGATGAAGGCGAAGATCGCCGTGTCGCCGGCCAGCTTCTCCTGCAGGGCGATCTCGGTCCACTCGTAGCCGAAGCCCGAAGGGAGCTGCTCATCGAGCAGGCGCTCCATTTCCGCGATGGCCTCGCCGGTTGAGACGCTCGGCGGCGTCGAGCCTTGCACGGCAGCGGCCGGGAAGAGGTTGTAGCGCGGCACACGGTAGGGGCCGGTTATGCGCTCGAGCACGGCCACCGAGCCGATCGGCACAATGGCGCCGGACTCGGAGCGCATTCTGAGGTCGAGCACGTCTCTCGGGTCGTCGCGGAACTCGCCGTCGGCCTGAGCGGTGACCCGGTAGGTGCGGCCGAGATAGTTGAAATCGTTGACGAAGGTGGAACCGAGATAGGTCTGCAGGGTCTCGAACACCAGGTCGGGCGGCACGCCGAACTCTTCCGACTTCACCCGGTCGATATCGGCATAGAGCTTCGGCGTCGCCGTGTTGAACAGCGAAAAGACCGCGACCAGCTCGTCGCTCTGGTTCGCCTGGGCGACGATGGTTCCGACCGCTTCCTCCAGGGCCGGTAGGCCGCGGCCCCGTTCGTCCTGGATGTAGAGCCGCCAGCCGCCGGCGTTGCCGATGCCGCGTACCGGCGGCGGGGCGACGATGAAGATGTTGGCCTCGGTCAGCTGGGCGAGCTTCTGATAGGCTTCACCGGTGATCACCTCATTGGAGCGGCCGCTCGCGGCGCGTTCTGAGAAGGGCTCGGTGGTGAAGAAAATCGCGCCGGCGTTCGGTGCGTTTGTGAAGGTGGCGCCGTCGAATCCGGCGAAACCGGCGGTATGCGCAACCCCCTCGATACTCAGCAGAATATCCGTGGTTTCGCGGATGACTTCATCGGTGCGCGACAGCGAGGCGCCCGCCGGCAGCTGGACGACGGCGATCAGGTAGCCCTGGTCCTGTTCGGGAATGAAGCCGGTCGGTGTGCGGTCGAACTGGTAGGCGGTGAGGCCCATCAGCCCGACGTAAAGCAGCAGCACGATCGCGGCAGCCCGCAGGAGCTGGCGGACCAGCACCGCATAGCCGTTCGAGAGCCGCTGGAACACCCAGTTAAAGCCCTTGGCGAAGAGGCTGAAGGGAAGCGCCAGGACGTAGTAGAGCTTGCCCAGCAGGCTGGTGGGTCTTGCGTCGGACTCGGCCTTTGACTTCAGGAGAATGGCCGCCAAGGCCGGCGAGAGCGTCAGGGAGACAAAGACCGAGATCATCGTCGCCACGGCGATGGTGATGGCGAACTGCTGGAAGAACTGGCCGGTGATGCCGCCGATGAAGGCCACGGCCGGGGTGAAGACGGCCAGGAGAACCAGACCCATGGCAACCAGCGCCCCGGACACCTCGTCCATGGTCTTGTGCGCCGCTTCACGCGGCGACATGCCCTCTTCGAGATAGCGCTCGACGTTCTCCACCACGATGATCGCGTCGTCGACGACGATGCCGATGGCCAGCACCAGCCCGAAAAGCGTCAGGTTGTTCAGCGAGAAGCCGAAGGCCGACATGATGAAGAAGGTGCCGATCAAAGACACCGGGATGGCCAGGATGGGGATGATCGAGGCGCGCGGGCTCTGCAGGAACACCACGATCACCAGCACGACCAGCACGACCGCCTCGAAGATCGTCATGTAGACGGCGTTGACCGATTCCTGGATGAACTCCGTGGGGTTGTAGATGATGTCGTAGGCCAGGCCCGGCGGGAAATCCTCCGACAGGTCCTCCATCAGCGCGATGATCTCGTCGGCGGTCTCCAGCGCGTTGGTGCCGGGGCGCTGGAAGATGCCGATGGGCAGTGCGGTCTTGTCGTCGAGGTAGCCGTTGGCGCGATAGTCCTGCGCGCCGAGCTCGACCCGGCCGATGTCGCGAATGCGGATCTTCCGGCCGTCCTCGTCGGCCCGGACGACGATGTCCTCGAACTGCTCCGGATCGACCAGGCGCCCGAGAGTCTCGACGTTCAGTTCGAAGGCGCCGGGGCGGGGAACCGGCAGCTGGTTCACAGCACCCGAGGCCACCTGAACGTTGTTGGCGCGTAGCGCGTCAACCACCTCGCCGGCGGTCAGCTCGCGTGCGGCAACCAGCTCCGGGTCGAGCCAAACGCGCATGGAGTAAGCGCGTTCGCTGAAAATCGTCGCCTGACCGACGCCGCGGATGCGCAGCAGCCGGTCGATGATCTGGGTGCGCGCATAGTTGGAGATGTAGAGCTGATCCCGCGTGTCGTCGGGCGACAGCATATGAATGACCATCATCAGGTCGGGCGAGTTCTGACGCGTCTGCACGCCTAGCCGCCGCACCTCCTCAGGCAGGCGGGGTTCAGCGATGGCGACCCGGTTCTGGACCAGCACCTGCGCCTCGTCGAGGTCGGTGCCGAGGCGAAAGGATATGGTGATGGTCAGCTGCCCGTCGGACCGGGACTGGCTGACCATGTAGAGCATGTTCTCGACGCCATTGATTTCCTGCTCCAACGGCGTGGCGACGGTGTCGGCGACAACCTCGGCCGAGGCGCCGGGATAGCTGGCGGTCACCTGGACCGTCGGCGGCGCGATCTCCGGGTACTGGGCCACGGGCAGGCTGAAGTAGGAGACCGCGCCGAGCAGCACCACGAGGATCGACAGAACCGCTGCGAAGATCGGGCGGTCGATGAAAAAGTGGCTGAGCCGCATGGATCTATTCCGCCGGGCCGAGGGCGAGATCCATCAAGGTCGGTGTAACTGGGGCGCCGGGCCGTGCCCGCTGCACGCCGGAGACGATGACCCGGTCCTCCGTCGTCAGACCCTCGCGGATGACGCGCAGGCCGCGGTGTAGCGGTCCCAGGATGACCCTGCGCTCAGCGACGATGTTGTCGTCACCGACGACGTAGACCAAGAGGTGGGACTGGTCCGAGACGATGGCTTCATCGGGGATGAGAATCGCGTCGTATTCGACCGAGCCGGCCAGCCGCAGGCGCCCGAACAGGCCCGGCTGCAGGAAGCCCTCGCCGTTCTGGAAGGTAGCGCGGCCCTCAAGGGTGCCGGAGTTCGGGTCGATCTGGTTGTCGACGAAGGTCATGCGGCCCCGCCACGGCCAGTTTGCTTCGTCCTGCAGCTTCACCAGGACCGTGTTCTCGAAGTCCCGCGAGGAGGGGCGGACACCCGTTGCGTCGAGCCGCGCGTAGCGCAGGAAGTCTGCCTCCGACACGGTGAAGACGAACTCGATCGGGTCGATCGTCACGATGTTGGCCAAGACGGTCGCACCGTTCGGTCCGCCGATGACCAGGTTGCCCACGTCCAGGTTGGTGGCCGAAATGCGGCCTGAGATCGGCGCGCGGATCTCGGTGAACTCCAAATCCAGCCGGGCGCTGGTCAATTCCGCTTCGGCCAGGGCGACGTTGGCGACCGCCTCCTGGTATTCGGCGCGGCGCCGCTGCGCTTCGCTGCGCGGCCCGACCTCGCGGCGAAACAGCTCATCCGCGCGTTCGACCTCGATCAGCGCCAGCTCGCGCAGGGCGATGGCGGCCTCGAGCCGCGCCTGGGCTTGCGCCACATCCGCCTCGAAGGGGCGGGGGTCGATCTGGTAGAGCAGCTGGCCGGCCTCGACCCGGTCGCCCTCCTGAAAGTGGATCTTGTCGAGATAGCCGGAAACGCGGGCCTGCAGCACGACGCTTTGCACGGCCTCGAAGCGTCCCGTGTATTCGTCCCAATCGATGACCCGCTCGGTCAGCGGCGTGGCCACCTCGACCACCGGCGCGCCCTGCGCCGCAGCCTTTTCGATGGCGCCAAGCTGCAGCGCCACAAGGGCGACAGCAGCCCAACCAATCCCCCGCAAAGAAAATGAGACGTCCGCTTGGCCGTTCAAAGTCCGCAATCCCTCTCTTGCCCAGCACGCCGTCCAGCCAAGGCCGGACGGTGAAACAAACACGCACTCCGTGAAACAACCGCATCGTGTATGCGGTTGCCCCAAACCTAGAGGCAGACCCGGTCTGGTCAATGTACACTGAATACAGTTTGCTAGTGTGATTTAGGGTTGCGTCTGCTTGGCAAGGCGCTCTCTCATGCGGAGCGTCAGAAAGGCGCCGTCCAGTGACGGAAGCACCGGCGCATCCTGGTCCAGAGCGACCTTGGCAACCACCATCGACGGGCCGGGCTTGCGCCACAGCAGCGCTTCGGCTGCCGCAAGCTGGTCCTCCCGGCGGAGGGTGAGGCTGTCTGAGAAGCCGCAGGCGTCGGCCAGGGCCGCGATGTCGGTCCGGCCGCCGCTCAAGCCGCTCTGCCGCCCGGTTTCGCTGAAGCTCTCGTTGTCGAGCACCAGGATGGCCAGATTCGCCGGGGCGGCGTTGGCGATAGCGGCCAGGCTGCCGGCGCCCATCAGCATCTCACCGTCGCCGGTGACCACCAGGATGCGGCGTTCGGGCTGCGCCAGGGCGAGGCCGAGGCCAGTCATGGCGGCCAATCCCATGGCGCCCCACAGATAGAAATTCTCCGCCCGGTCGCCGGCCGCCGCCACGTCATAGGTCGGGCTGCCGAGCCCGGTGACCACCAGCGCCTCCCCGCGCGCGGCCAGCAGCCTCGCGACCAGCGGCCGGCGCAGCAGATGTCCGTCTGGGTCGATCAGGCTCATCGAAAGCTCTTGGCGCCGATCACCCGCTGGCCGACCAGAACGGCCGCGGAGAAGCCGCCGTTGAACGCTAGGTCGGCGGCAGCGACGAAGCTCTCGGCCACCTCTTCGGCCGCATCGGCGCGGAAGCAGTGCACGCCCATCGCGGCGAAGCAGCTCTCGACCGCACGCCCCATGGGCACCTGCCAAGGATTGAACTCGCCCCACTCGCCGCGCATGGTCACCAGCATGAGGCAGGGCATGCGGCAGATGGCCGGCATCGACAGCGCATTGATGCAGTTGCCGGCGCCGCTGCTTTGCATCAACAGCACGCCGCGCTGACCGCCGAGCCAGAGGCCGGCAATCAGGCCGACCCCTTCCTGCTCGCTGCTCAAGGTGACCACCCGCAGGTCGGGGTCGTCTTCGCAGAGGTTCAGAAGACGCACCAGGCCTCCGTCGGGCACGGTGGCCACGGTGCGGACATCGCGGGCCTTCATGGCGGCGAAGACGGCGCCGGACCAGTCGGCGCTCTCTCCTGCCGCAACGATTGCTTTGTCAGTCATCACCCTCATCGTGACCGAACTGGGCGCCGAAGGCGAATTCATAGCCGTCCGGGTCGCGCAGGGTGAACTCGTCGACGCCATAGGCCTGGCGCTCCACCGGGCCGGGGTCGTAGCCCTTCTCGACCAGATCCTGGTGGGCGGCGTGGATGTCCGGCACGGTGAAATAGAACACCGTCTCGCCATAGCTTGGCCGGGCGCGGCGCTGGCCGCTCTCGATGTCATCGGGCCGGTTGAGCATGAAGACCACGTCGCCGTGGGTCACCTGTGCCCAGATGACGCCGGAGTCGTCCTCGGCCTGCTGCTCGACCTCGAAGCCAAGGGCATTGCGGAAAAAGTCGAGCGAGGCCGAGACATCCTCGACGTTGAGCAGCGGTGTCATGCGGCTCAGGATCATGCGTCCAACTCCTCCGGGGTCAGGGTTTCGACAAAGCGGACCGGCCGGCCCTTGGCTTTGACGGCCAGCTCATCCTCGCGCATCACGATGTCGCCGCGGATGATGGTGGCCAGGGGAAAGCCCGTCACCGTCATGCCTTCGAAGGGCGACCAGCCGCACTTGGCGGCCAGCCAGTCGGCGGTCATGACGCGTTTGGCCTTGAGGTCGACGATCGTGAAGTCGGCATCGTAGCCGACGGCGATGCGTCCCTTGCCGGCGATGCCGAAGATGCGCTGCGCCCCGGCTGACGTGAGGTCGACCAGACGCGCCAAGCTCAGGCGCCCGGCGTTCATGTGGTCCAGCAGCAGCGGCAGCAGGGTCTGCACCCCGGGCATGCCGGACGGCGTGCGCGGATAGCCGCCCTGTTTCTCCTCCAGGGTGTGCGGCGCGTGGTCGGAGCCGACAACGTCGAACAGGCCTTGGCGCAGGTAGTGCCACAGCGCCTCCCGGTGCCGCGCCTCGCGGATCGGCGGGTTCATCTGCGCCAGCGTCCCGAGCCGTTCGTAGCACTCGGGCGCCACGAGGGTCAGATGCTGCGGCGTCACCTCGCAGGTGGCGATATCCCGGTGCTGCGCCAGAAGCGGCGGCTCCTCCGCCGTGGTGATGTGCAGCGCATGCACGCGCCGGCCGGTCTGCCGCGCCAGACCCAGCAGGCGCCGGGTGGCCGTGAAGGCCACGTCCTCGTTGCGCCAGACCGGGTGCTGCGAGACGTCGGCGCCGTCGCGCACCAGGGCCAGGCGCTCACGCAGCAGGGGCTCGTCCTCGCAATGCACGGCAACCCGGCGCCGGCCGTTGGCAAGCACCTCCCGCAGAGTCTCGTCGTCCTCGACCAGCAGGCTGCCGGTGGAGGAGCCCATGAAGATCTTGACCCCGCAGCAGCCGGGCAGGCGCTCCAGCATCGGCAGGTTTTCGGCGTTCTCGTCGGAGGCGCCGACATAGAAGGCGTGGTCGCACCACATGCGCCCGTCGGCGCGCGCCAGCTTGTCGTTGAAGTCGTCCGCCGTCACCGTCGAGGGGTTGGTGTTCGGCATCTCGAAGACGGCGGTGACGCCGCCCATCACCGCAGCGCGGCTGCCGCTTTCGAGGTCTTCCTTGTGCTCCAGGCCGGGCTCGCGGAAGTGCACCTGGGTGTCGATGACGCCGGGCAGGACGGTCAGGTTGGCGGCATCGAAGCTCTCCGCCGCCTGGCCGGGGTCGAAGACGCCCAGCTCGGCGATGCGGCCGTCCTTCACTGCAATGTCGATCGGGGCCAAACCGTTCGGCGTGAAGGCCTCCCCGCCGTTGATGATGAGATCGAAGTCAGCTGGCATGGTTCGGTCGTGCGCCTCGCGTCTTATTCTCTCATCCCCCGTGCGGGATTTGTTTCAGGTTCCCGCGTCCGCGGCAAGCATCAACCCAGCCAGTCTTGTTTGCTATGCACACCTTTCCTAACTGCTGGAACACAGGAGATAAGCAACAGAGGTGACGATGGCCGAGATCGTCCCGTTGGCCCACCGCGGCGTGCTGCGCCTCAGCGGCCCCGACGTGCGGGCCTTTATGCAAGGCGTCATTTCCAACGACGTGGAGAGGGCGACTGAAGCGCAGGCCATCTGGGCCGCCTTCCTGACCCCGCAGGGCAAGTATCTGCACGACTTCTTCCTGGTGGCGCAGGACGGCGACCTGCTGCTGGAAGGAGAGCGCGAGCGGCTGCCCGATCTCGCCAAGCGCCTGAAGATCTACAAGCTGAGGGCCAAGGCAGAGATCGCAGGCCCGCTTGAGGATTTTGCCGTGGCCGTCGTGCATGGCGAGGGCGCTCTGACCGCGCTCGGCCTGCCTGGGCAACCCGGCGCTGCGCAGGCTTTCGAGGGCGGTGTCGCCTTCGTCGACCCGCGCTTGGCCGAGGCCGGCGCCCGCCTGCTGCTGCCGGCTGACGCGCTCGCCTCCCTTGCAGAGAAGCTTGGACTGAAGAGCGGCGAAGAGGCCGACTACGACCGCCGCCGCATCGCCCTCGGCCTGCCGGACGGCAGCCGCGACATGCAGGTGGAGAAAGCCATTCTGCTGGAGTGTGGCTTCGACGAGCTCGGCGGTGTCGACTGGGACAAGGGTTGCTACATGGGCCAGGAGCTGACGGCCCGCACCAAGTACCGCGGCCTGATCAAGAAGCGCCTGATGCCGCTGGCCTTCGACGGCGAGGCCCCGGCAGCGGGGACGCCGGTGATGGTCGGCGAGCGGGAGGTCGGGGACCTGCGGAGCACGCAGGGCAACCTCGGCATCGCCCTCCTGCGCCTGGAGCACGCGGAGGCGGCGCTGGAGGCCGCCGGTGTGGCGGCCAAGCCCGCCCTGCCCGGCTGGCTCAAGCTGCCCGAGAAGGCCGAAACCTAACGGCCGCGCTTGGCCAGCAGGCGTTTGCGGCCGAACCAGCCGAAGACCGCCAGGGCCGATAGCAGCATGTAGACCGAGCCCGGCAGCGGCACGACGGCGAGATCGTTGATGTTGGTCGAGCGGCTCACCGTCCTAAAGGACGAGCGCTCGACGCCGTTGAGGACGTCGGTCACCGTCTCCTGATCTTCCAACTGCACGCGCAGCTGAAAGTCGCCGGCGATGAGAATGCCGGGGTCGACGGTGATGCTGGTCGTGCTGAGATCGGTGATGACCGCTTCGTAGATCTCCGTCGAGAAGGTCACGGAGTCAGTGTCGATAATTCGGATACGAATCAGATCGACACCGCTCATGTCGTCGGGATTGGTCCAGGATACGGTGGGCGCCAAGGGGTCGCCGCTGGTCGTCACATTGGTGACCAGCGGAAGGAACTCGGCCGTCTCGCCGGGGCCGATCAGCGGCCGCGCAACACCGGTCACGGTCTCGCTGGCGTCGCTCACCGACATGGTGAAGGTCGCCTGAGCCAGCGGCGTCAAATCGTCGTCGAAGGTCCGCCAAATCCGGCCGTCCCGTTGGACCGGCTCGCCGGAACCGAACTCCAGGGCTGGGCCGAAGCTAATCATCGGAAAGGTGACGCCGTCGAAGGGCGCCGGTCCGTCCACATCCACGGTCCTGGATGTGATGGCGCCATCGATGTCCCGCAGATCGATGAACATCGAGAGGCGCGGATCGAGGTTCCCGTTCGGGTTCTGCCGCAGGTCGAGGTAGTGGAACACATCGACCACCGCGAGCGCTTGCGCCCGCTCGGCCAGCGCCGTCAGCCCGATGACGGCCGCGCAGGCCAGTGCAAGGGTGTGCCGCATCCTGTCGTGTCCCGTGTGTTCTTCTGGTTCGTTGTGGCTACCCGCGCTTGGCGAGCAGGCGTTTGCGGCCGAACCAGCCGAACACCGCCAGGGCCGACAGCAGCATGTAGACCGAGCCCGGCAGCGGCACGACGGCAATGTCGCTGATGTGCGTCGAGCGGCTCACGTTTCGCTCCAAGGTGCGCTCGACACCGTTGAGGATATCGGTGACGACCTCCTGATCCTGCAACTGCACGCGAAGCTGGAAGTCACCGGCGTAGAGGAAGCCTTCCTCGATGGTCACGCTGGTCGTGCTGAGGTCGGTGATGACCGTCCTATAGACCTCGGTGAAAAAGTTCACCGAGTCGGTGTCTACAACGCGCACGACGATCTGGTCGACACCGGTCATGTCGGCGGGGTTGGTCCAGGACACCGTCGGCGCCAGCGGATCGCCGCTGGTGGTCACGTTGCTGACCAGCGGCAGGAACTGCGCGGTTTCGCTCGGGCCGATCAGTGGGCCAACTTCGGCCGTCACCGTCTCGTTGTCGTCGGTGACGCTCATGGTGAAGCCGGAGCGGGCGAGGTCCGTCACGTCATCGTTGAACGTCCGCCAGATGCGCCCGTACTCCAGTCGAGACTCCGTCTGACCGAAGCCAAGGTAGGGCCCAAAGCTGATCATGGGGTAGATCCCGGCCAAGGGCCCGCTCAGCACCTCCGACGTAGGGGAGGTGATGTTGCCGTTCACGTCCTGCAGGCTGATGAACATCGGCAAACGGGGATCGAGGCTCCCGTTCGGGTTCTGCCGCAGGTCCAGGTAGTGACTGACGTCGACGACGGCGAGCGCCTGCGCCCGCTCGGCCAGCGCCGTCAGCCCGATGACGGCCGCGCAGGCCAGTGCAAGGGTGTATCGCATCCTGTCGTGTCCCCTGTCTGCTCGAAACGCAGAGCTTGTTTATACAACTTAAGCTGTTGTCTAAATGCAGTGTCGGGGATGCACGTTGTGGTGTCAATCGGTCCAGCCGCCGCAGGTGCGGATTTTGTTCGCGGCCCTCAGGCGAGCTGGGAGTCGATCTCGGCCAGGCGGCCGAAGGGCCGTGCCTGGGGCGAGAGAGCCTCAGGCCCGAGACGGGCGAGCCCGTGGCTGCCGAAGCGTTCGCGCAGGGCCTCGCGGAACCAGGCTGCGGTCTGCGTGCCGCGCTGGCGGGTCAGCCGCCCGTCTTCGTCCAGCCAGCGACGGTGCTCCTCGAGCGCTTCGATCAGCTCGGCCAGGCCGCTGCCGTCGCTGGCCGAGACGGCAAGGCATCGGGTCGGCCAGGCGCCCCTCGCCGTGCTGAGGCTGAGCGCGCCGGTCAGGTCGCTCAGCGCCCGCTGCGCCGCCGCGCCCATGTCGGCCTTGGTGACCACGGCGATGTGGGGAATCTCGACGATCCCCGCCTTCATGAACTGCAGGGAGTCGCCGCTGCCCGGCTGCACGCAAAACACGATGCTGTCGGCGGCGAGCGAGATCTCGGTCTCCGACTGGCCGACGCCCACGGTCTCGATCAGCACCTTGTCGAACAAGGCGCGCATCAGAACCATGGCGGCGATGCTCTGCTCGGCCAGGCCGCCCAGGCGGTCGCGCGCGGCCATGGAGCGGATGAAGAGCCCTTCGTCCTCGCCGTTTACCGCCAGGCGCACTCTGTCCCCCAAGAGCGCGCCGCCCGAGCGCTTTGAGGAGGGGTCGACGGCGATGACCCCGACGCTCTGACCGGCCTCGCGGAAGCGGGCGATCAGCGCGCCGGTCAGGGTCGACTTGCCGACACCGGGCGGTCCGGTGAGGCCGATGACCTGCGCTTGGGCGGCCGCGAAAGCGGCGTCGAGCAGGGCCAGATTGGCCGGCGCGTGCGGCTGTCGCTCCAAGGCCGCAAGTGCCCGGGCTAATGCGGCCTTGCCCCCGGCCCGCAAATGGTCGAGCGTTATGGCGTCCATCTTTTGGGTGAAGCAGGCAACAGACGAACGGTCAAGCAAGGTGGAGCATGATGGTTCGATGAGCGACGACTACCTGACCTCCG
This sequence comes from Rhodospirillales bacterium, assembly GCA_965247175.1. Lineage (GTDB taxonomy): Bacteria > Pseudomonadota > Alphaproteobacteria > Kiloniellales > DSM-21159 > JANQMX01. The sequence goes on along the minus strand of OZ252006.1, from coordinate 3,187,796 downwards.
TGGCCGGCCACTACGCGCGCGAAGGCTCCCTGGCCGAGCGGATCCTGACTCTCGTCGCCGCACAGCGGCAGGGTGACGGGCCCTTGAGCTTCAAGGAGCTGGCGCCGGCCGACCAGTTCCACCTGCGCGGCAAGGATGCCAGCGAGGAGATGGCGGCCTTGCTCGATGCCAAGCCCGGCGCCCGCATCCTCGATATTGGGAGCGGCATCGGCGGCTCGGCCCGCCTGCTCGCCAGCGCCTATCAGGCCGAGGTCTTCGGCATCGACCTGACGGCCAGCTTCTGTGCCGATGCGGCGGCCTTGAGCGCGGCCACCGGCCTCGGCGGCCGCACCGCCTTCGTTTGCGCCGATGCGACGAACATCCCGCTCGGCGGCGCCAGCGTGGATCTTGCCTGGACCCAGCACGTCGCCATGAACATTCCGGACAAGGGCGCGGTCTATAAGGAGGTCGCGCGGGTGCTCAAGCCGGGCGGCCGCTTCGCGCTCTACGACATCATGCTGGGACCGACGGGCGACCCGCACTATCCGACCCCCTGGGCCAGCCAGCCCGGCGCCTCCTTCCTGCTGCCGCCGGCCGAAGTGCATGCGCTTCTGCTCGCGGCCGGTCTGCGCGAGCACGTCTGGCTCGACCGCACCGCCGAGGCGCTCGGCTGGATGCGCGAGCGTCAGGCTGCGATGAAGGCGTCCGGCCCGCCGCCGCTCAGTCTCCAGGTTATCTTGGGCGCGCACTTCGGCGAGATGATGGGCAACGTTGCCCGCAACCTCGAGGAAGGCCGCATCGTGGTGCAACTCGGCCTGTTCCGAAAGCCGTTGGACTAGGCCGAGGCCGCGCGTTCGCGGAACAGCTGGATGGCCTGCGCGACCGCGAGCGGCGGACTGGCCAGCACCGGGACGCCGAGGTCATCAAGCGGTGCGACCGCGCCGGCCATGGAGGCCTGGGCCAGCACCACCATGTCCGCGTCGCCGAGGTTCGCTCTGATCGCATCGGCAATCGCTGTGATATAGCCGGCCTGGTCGCCCGCCTGGAACAGCGCCCAGGCCTCCGGCAGCACCAGGGTGCGGAAGGCGACCTCGCGTCCGGTGGCCTGCGCCGCCTCTTCCAGCAGCGACAGCGTGGGGCCGATGGTCGTCTCCACCGCCGCCACCACGAGAACGCGATCGCTCTCGGCGACGGCCTTTTCGGCCAGCGCCCGGTCGATGCGCAGGATGGGCCCGCCGCCTTCCTGCGCCGCCGCCTCCACCGCCGGCCCCAGGGTCGAGCAGGTGCAGAGCACGCAGGTGGCGCCCTCCTCCAGCGCTGCGTTCAGCGCCGTCGCCGTCTCTGCCGCGATCTCGGGGGTCAGCCCGCCGGCCGTTTCGGCGGCGGCCAGAAGATCGGCGCGCACCACGTGCCGCAGAGGGATGTCCGGGGCGGCGTCCTGAAAGCGCTCGGTGAAGCCGGCGACGTGCACTTCGCCGGTGTGCAGCAGGGCGAGATAGCGCTCAGCCATTGCGGCGCGCCAAGGCGAGGCCGATGCCGGTGCCGATCAGAAGCGTGCCGGTGATGCCGTGGCGGATGCGGGCGCGCCGCGGGTCCATCAGCCGCCCGCGCAACCGGCCGGCCAGCAGGGCGTACATGCTGTCCAGGCAAGTGGCGATGACCAGGAAGGTGACGATCAGGATCGCGATCTGCGGGCCGGCTGCGAGCTGCGGATCGAGGAACTGCGGAAAGAAGGCGACGAAGAAGAAGATCGTCTTCGGGTTGGTCAGCGCGACCAGGAAGCCGTGCCAGAAGACGCCCTTGGGCCGCTCGTCCGGCGGCAGTGCGCCGTCGCGTACGCCGGCCAGTGCACTGCGCCATTCCCGGAGCCCGAGCCAGACCAGATAGGCCACGCCGGCCCAGCGGACCCACTCGAAGATGTCGCCGGCGACCGCAAGCATCGTGGTCAGACCGAAGCCGCCCGCGGCGATCAAGATCGCCGAGCCGCTGTTGGCGCCGATCACGGTCGCAAGGCCGGTGCGGCTGCCGTGCTTCAGCGAGTTCGCCACCACCAGGGTGACGATCGGCCCTGGCATGAGGATCAGCGCCGCCGTGGCGACGCAGAAGGCGAGGTAGAGTTCCAGGTTCAGCATGGCTGCTCGAGTCTCCCGTCGGATTCTAGGGACTATCGAGCCTCGCCGGTTCCGCGAGCGCAAGGTTTTTCACAAGAAACGGATGGAAATTCTCGGCATGGCCGGCATGACGTCCGCCGGGGGCAGCCTCTCGCCGCCGGCAATGGTGCGAAGGCCTGGCCGATGCCAGAGTCGGTTCCCGACGGACAGCCAAAGGAGGTGATCATGAGCGCAGGGCGAGAGCACCACTACAAGGCCAAGGTCACCTGGACGGGTGCGGCCGAGGGCCCGACCCGCGACTACGAAAGCTATTCCCGGGCCCACCGCATCGAGATGGACGGCAAGCCGCCCATCGAAGGCTCCTCCGACCCCTCCTTCCGCGGCGACCCCAGCCGGCACAATCCGGAGGAGATGCTGGTCGCGGCGCTGTCGGCCTGCCACATGCTCTGGTACCTGCACCTTTCAGCGGTGAAGGGTGTCGTCGTGCTCGACTACGTGGACGCCGCCGAAGGCACCATGCTGGAAGAGCCGCGCAAGGGCCGCATGACCGAGGTCGTGCTGCACCCGCAGGTCACCATCTCGTCCGACAGCGACCCCGCCAAGGCCAAGGCGCTGCACGAGCGGGCGCACAGCGAGTGCTTCATCGCCAACTCGATGAACTTCCCGGTGCGCTGCCAGCCGGTGATCATGGTCGCCAAGGCCAGCGCGGCTTAGAATTTTTCTGGAGCGCAGGTTTTTTTATACGGCGCGCCTGCGCCAGGTTTGCTCGGGCTCTCCTTGCGGAGGCGCGCCCGAGCTGTTCCGTCCCACTCCCCCACCCGGCCACCCACGGAATTGTGGACAGTGGGGTGGCCGGGTGGGGGAGTGGGACGGAACAGTGCAGCGCCGTAAGGCGCCCAACAATAAATGCCCCTAATTCCGTCCCGGCGTCAGCAACCCGCGGGCGATCACCTGGGCCTGAATCTCGGCGGCGCCCTCGAAGATGTTGAGGATGCGGGCGTCGCAGAGCACGCGGCTGATCTTGTACTCCAGCGCGTAGCCGTTGCCGCCGTGGATCTGCAGCGCGTTGTCGGCGTTGGCCCAGGCGACACGGGCGGCGAGCAGCTTGGCCATGCCGGCCTCGATGTCGCAGCGCCGCTCGCTGTCCTTCTCCCGCGCCGAGAAGTAGGTGAGCTGCCGGGCGATCATGGTCTCCACCGCCATCCAGGCGAGCTTGCCGGCGACCCGCGGGAAGGCGATCAGGCTCTTGCCGAACTGCTTGCGGTCCTCGGCGTACTTGAGGCCGATCTCGAGCGCGTTCTGGGCCACGCCGACGGCGCGGGCCGCCGTCTGGATGCGCGCCGACTCGAAGGTCGCCATCAGCTGCTTGAAGCCTTCGCCCTCGACCCCACCGAGCAGGTTCTCTGCCTTCACCTCGAAGCCGTCGAAGGCCAGCTCGTACTCCTTCATACCGCGGTAGCCGAGCACCTCGATCTCCCCGCCGGTCATGCCCTCTGCCGGGAAGGGGTGCTCGTCCGTGCCGCGCGGCTTCTCGGCCAGGAACATGGAGAGGCCCTTGTAGCCCGCCTCGTCCGGGTTGGTGCGGGCCAGGAGGGTCATCACGTCGCTGCGCGCGGCGTGGGTGATCCAGGTCTTGTTGCCGGTCACCCGGTAGACATCGCCGTCCTTGACCGCGCGGGTGCGCAGGGAGCCGAGGTCGGAGCCGGTGTTGGGCTCGGTGAAAACGGCGGTCGGCAGGATCTCGCCGCTGGAGATCTTCGGTAGCCAATGCTGCTTCTGCTCTTCGGTGCCGCCCAAACGGATGAGCTCGGCGGCGATCTCTGAGCGGGTGCCGAGCGAGCCGAGGCCGATGTAGCCGCGGGCCAGCTCCTCGGTGACGACACACATGGCGGTCTTGCCCATGCCGAGGCCGCCCCACTCCTCCGGCACGGTCAGGCCGAAGACGCCGAGCTCGGCGAGCTGCTCGACCACTTCGGTGGGAATGAGCTCGTCCTTCAGGTGCCACTCATGCGCCGCGTCCTGGTAGTCGTCGGCGATCTTGCCGAACTGCTCGGCGATCATGGCGTTGGTCTCGTCGAGATCGCGCTCGCCGAAGTGGCCCTCGGCGATCAGCTCGGCGATGCGCATGCGCACGGCGTTCGTGTTGCCGCGCTCGGTCAGCGCCTGCACCTCCGGTGTGTAGAGCGCATGCACGTCGTCATCGGCCACGCCCATGTCGGCCGGGCGCAGCACCTCCACCTGGCTGAGCGCGATGCCGCCCCAAAGCTGGTTCAGGTACTCGCCGAAGGCGGCCTGCAGCATCAGCGCTTCCAGCTCACCGAAGGCGCCGCGCGCCTGCAGCCGCTCGGCCCAGTGCAGCATCTCGCGCAGGGAGGCGACGTAGGTGGCGAACCAGGCATAGCCGTGGCTGGCGAACTGCTCCTGCTCCAAGAGCTTCGGATTGACCCGGCCCTCGACGAGCACCTTGGCGGCCACCGCCTCGCGAGCGGCGGCATCGAGGCGTTCGGCCGCCGCGACCGCTGCGGCGCAGCTCGACAGCAGGTTGGGGAGAATGATTTCGTCGATGTTCTGTTCGGCGATGGCGACGGACATGGCTTCAGTCATCCTAGTGGTTTCAAGTCAGGCCCAAGCCCAATGCAGCGGCGAGGGCGGATCTTCGGCGGCAAGTTCGACATGGAGAATGCGGCGATGCCCTTCGGTCGTCCGGCGACGCGAGCTATGGGCCAGCAGCGGCCGCATCGCCAGGACCGTACCGGCGGGAACCGCCAGCTCGACGGCTGGCGTCCGCGCGGCGAGATCGCGCAGGCAGGCCGTGGTGAGGCGCCCGCTGTTATGACTGCCGGGAAGCACGCGCAAGCCACCGTCTGCCGGCCCTACGAGATCGAGATGCCAGCGCAGCGTGAGCATGCGGGAAAGCAGGGCCACCGGCGCTTCGCAGTGCGGCACACCGTGCTTGACGGTCCAGTGACTGACGGGCGCCCCGTCGTCGCGCTGGCGGACCGCGATGGTGCGGTCCTGGTGCCAGGGGACGAACCAGTTGGCGTTGCCGGTCTTGTTGAAGGCAATGGCGCGTATCGGTCTTGCCGATGCGCCGACCGCGGCCTCCACGATGGCTGCTACGGCAGGGTTCCGGAGCAACAGGGTGACCAGGCCGTGCGCCGGGTCGATGCGGAGAGACCCCGACTTTGTATCCAGCTCTTCGGAGTCAAAGAGACTGTTGAAGGTCTCCTTCGCCCTCTCATAGCCGGCCATGGCGCGCTCAAGCAGAACGAAGCCGCGATGCGCTAGCGCGACGCTCGCTTCCGGCTCGCTGAGCTTGGCGTGGCTGAGAGACATGCCGTCTACCTTCCGATTGCAGGTATCATTGAGACTGTTGTGCTTCTTCACCAGGGGTCAAGGTGACAACGACCAGTTCCGGCGGCGTCAGAAAGCGAATTGGCAGCACGGCCGTGCCGATGCCGGCGCTGACGATGAGGTGCTGGTCGTATTCGACGATATGGCCGTAGGCATAGCGGTCGCCGTAGGCCGATGGGACGATAGGACGGCCAAGGCCAGGGATGTAGACTTGGCCGCCGTGGGTGTGACCGGCCAAGGTGAGGTCGACCTGGGCCGGCACGTCCGGGAAGACATCGGGCGAATGGCTCAGCAGGACAACCGGGGCTGTCTCATCCGTCTGTGCCAGGGTGCCCGCGAGGTCGAACCGCCGGGTCGCCGTGTCGTTGAGGCCGGCGACCCAGAGTGCCTTGTCGTCGGCGCGGGCCAGCACGGCGCGATCTTCCAGGACGACGATTCCCTGTTCCTCCAGGAGCTCGCGCATGCGCGCGACGTCCCAATTCCAGTCGTGATTGCCGAGAATCGCGTAGACGCCCATCGGCGCGCCAAGCTGTCCTATCGCGGCGACGGTATCCTCGGGCTTCGTGAAGGAGGTGCTCAGGCCGACCGTCGAGACGTAGTCGCCGAGCAGCAGAACGATATCGCCGTTGAGGGCGGCAGCGCGCGACATGGCTTCGCGCACCCGCTCGGCAGGCCAGTGCGGCCCGCTGGGCTGCGGGTCGGCGATCACCACCATGCGAATGTCTTCGCTCAGGCCCTGGACCGGGAGCGTGTATTCGGTGACCACCAAACGGCGCGGCTCAACCCAGAAAGCGTAGACGACAAGTACCAGCGCGAGCAGAAGGGCGGTCAGGAAGATGCGACGAGAACGCAGCATGGGTGGAGTCTCTAAGACGCCATTTCGGCGTTCGCTTGCCCCGATTGCGGCATAAGATCGATGACGACGATCTCCGGCGGCGCCAGGAAGCGGAGCGGCAGCTTGGAGGTCCCCACCCCGCTGGTGACGTAGAGGTTGCGCCCCTCCTCGACGACATGGCCGTAGCAGTAGCGCTGGCCGTAGCGCGAGGGGACGATGGGCGCTCCGATCAGGGGCAGCCGTATCTGCCCGGCGTGGGTGTGGCCGGCCAGGGTCAGCGCCACACCCGGCGGCACTGCCGGAAAGACGTCCGGCGTGTGGCTGAGCAAGATGACCGGCGCCTGCCCGTCGGTCGTCGCCAGGGTTGCGCCGATGTCGCAGCGCTGGGTCACTGCATCGCGCAGGCCGGCAACCCAGAGCGCCGCCGTGCCGTTCGCGGCGAGCCGGGCATCGTCCTCCAAGACCGTGATGCCGGCTTGAGTCAGGACTTTGCGCACCCGCGGACCGTTCCACCACCAATCGTGATTGCCCAGCACGGCAAAATGCCCCATGGGCGCCGGAATGCTGGCTAGCGCCTGGGCGGTGATTTCCGGCGGCACGATGCCGCTGTTGAGCAGCTTGCCCCGGCAGGCATAGTCGCCGACCAGAAGGACGATGTCGGGTTTCTGCTGCGCCGCGAGCTGCGCCAGGGCGGCGAGGCGCTCTGGCGTTTCGTGCGGTCCGGTCGACTGCAGGTCGCCCATCACCAGGAGACGCAGCGGCTGCGCGAGCCCTTGGACCGGGAGCGACAAGCGGGTCACGCGGATCCGCCGCGGCTCGATCCAGAAGGCGTAGAATAGCAGCGCCGAGCCTGCCAGAAGGCCGAGGGAAAGCAGCATGCATCGGATCTAGCGCCGCGCCGCCTCTCCGCCTAGCGCTGGAACAGAGTCCGTCTACCCCTCGATGGCGTCTTCCAGGGTGCGCAGGCCGGGCCGCTTGGTCTGCACCAGCACGGCCATGTTGCCCGGCTTGTGCTCGTTCTTCAGCATCTTCATGTGGGCGCGCGGAATGTCGTCCCAGCTGAAGACCTCGCTCATGCAGGGGTCGATGCGCCGCTCCAGCACCAGCTTGTTGGCCTGGGAGGCCTGCATCAGGTTGGCGAAGTGGCTGCCCTGGATACGCTTCTGGTGCTGCCAGACATAGCGTGCGTCGAAGGTGATGTTGTAGCCGGTGGTGCCGGCGCAGAACACGACCATGCCGCCGCGCTTCACCACGAAGGAGGAGACCGGGAAGGTCGCTTCGCCCGGGTGCTCGAAGACGAAGTCGACGTTGTTGCCCTTGCCGGTGATGTCCCAGATCGCCTTGCCGAAGCGCCGCGTCTCGGAGAACCACTTCTTGTACTCCTCGCTGTTAACCGGCGGCAGCTGGCCCCAGCAGTCGAAGTCCTTGCGGTTGATCACGCCGCGGGCGCCCAGCGACATCACGAACTCGCGCTTGGTCTCGTCGGAGATCACGCCGATGGCGTTGGCGCCGGCGGTGGCGATGAGCTGGATGGCCATGGTGCCGAGGCCGCCGGAGGCGCCCCAGACCAGCACGTTGTGGCCCGGCCGCAGGATGTGTGGGCGGTGGCCGAAGAGCATGCGGTAGGCGGTGGCGAGTGTCAGGGTGTAGCAGGCCGACTCTTCCCAGGTCAGATGCCGCGGGCGCTGCATGAGCTGGCGGTCCTGCACCCGGCAGAACTGGGCGAAGGAGCCGTCCGGCGTCTCGAAGCCCCAGATCCGCTGGCTGGGCGAGAACATCGGGTCGCCGCCGTTGCACTCCTCGTCGTCGCCGTCGTCCTGGTTGCAGTGGACGACGACCTCGTCGCCGACTTTCCAGCGCTTGACCTTGGAGCCGACGGCCCAGACCACGCCCGTCGCGTCGGAGCCGGCGACGTGATAGTCCTGCTTGTGCACGTCGAACACCGAGATCGGCGTGCCCAGCGCGGCGAAGACGCCGTTGTAGTTGACGCCGGCCGCCATCACCATGACCAGCACCTCGTGGCTGTCCAGGGTCGGCACGTCGACGATCTCGTGCTGCATGGCCTTGTCGGGGTCGCCGTGGCGCTCGCGCCGGATGGCCCACGCGTGCATCTGCTTGGGCACGTGGCCGAGCGGCGGGATCTCGCCGACGTCATACAGGTCCTTCTTGCTCTGGCTCGGGTGCAGTTGGACCACTTCGGCCGTTTCACTCATTGTCCCAAATCTCCTCAAAAGGTCGGCAGCCGGGCGGCTGCGCCCGCCGCCATCCTATGTCGAACGGGAGGAATACCCGTTAATGCACTGTATTGCAACGCAGCAATAGGCAAAATTACAAATCGTTGCCAGAATGCGAAATATCTGTATATCCACGCTGTTTGTTATGGAATAAACGAACTTTTTTGCCGATTAGTGACCAAATGGCGTAGACTGTTGGTGTGCGCCGCACAGAACTGGGATGATTGCATGTCGACCAACGCCAAAGACCGCCCCTGGTTGTTCCGCACCTACGCCGGTCATTCGACGGCGGCGGCCTCCAATCGGCTGTACCGTTCCAACCTGGCGAAAGGGCAAACCGGACTGTCGGTCGCCTTCGATCTGCCGACGCAGACCGGCTACGACTCGGATCACGTCCTGGCGCGCGGCGAGGTGGGCAAGGTCGGCGTGCCGATCAGCCATCTCGGCGACATGCAGAGCCTGTTCGAGGCCATCCCCCTCGATCAGATGAACACCTCCATGACGATCAACGCCACGGCTCCCTGGCTGCTTGCGCTCTACATCGCCTGCGCCGAGACGCAGGGCGTGGCCCGCAACGCGCTCTCCGGCACCGTGCAGAACGACGTCATCAAGGAGTATCTCTCCCGCGGCACCTACATCTTCCCGCCCAAGCCTTCGATGAAGCTGATCGGCGACGTCATCGCCTTCACCTACACCGAAGTGCCCAAGTGGAACCCGACCAACGTCTGCAGCTATCACCTGCAGGAGGCCGGGGCGACGCCGGAGCAGGAGCTGGCTTTCGCGCTGGCGACCGCGATCGCCGTCTTGGACACGGTGAAGGCCGGCGGCCAGGTGCCGGAAGAGGACTTCCCCCGCGTCGTCGGGCGCATCTCCTTCTTCGTCAATGCCGGCGTCCGCTTCATCACCGAGATGTGCAAGATGCGCGCCTTCGTGCGGATGTGGGACGAGATCTGCCGCGAACGCTATGGCGTCGAGGATGAGAAGTACCGCCGCTTCCGCTACGGCATTCAGGTGAACTCCCTGGGCCTCACCGAGCCGCAGCCGGAGAACAACGTCTACCGCATCTTGCTGGAGATGCTGGCGGTGGTGCTCTCCAAGGAGGCGCGCGCCCGCGCCGTGCAGCTGCCGGCCTGGAACGAGGCGCTCGGCCTGCCGCGCCCCTGGGACCAGCAGTGGTCCTTGCGCCTGCAGCAGATCGTCGCCTACGAGACGGACCTGCTGGAATACGGCGACATCTTCACCGGCAATCCCGAGATCGAGGCCAAGGTCGCCTCCCTGGTCGAGGAGGCCAAGGCGGAGCTGGCCCGCATCGAGGAGATGGGCGGCGCCGTGGCGGCGGTCGACTCCGGCTACATGAAGGAGCGGCTGGTGGAGAGCGCCACCCAGCGCTTCAAGGCCATCGAGTCGGGCGAGCAGATCGTCGTCGGCGTCAACAAGTGGACCGAGAGCGAGCCCTCGCCGCTGACCACCGGCGACGGCGGCTTCATGACCGTCGACGAGAGCGCCGAGCGCGATCAGTTGGAGCGTCTCGCTGCCTGGCGCGAGGCGCGCGACGACGGCAAGGCGGTCGCCGCCCTGGCGGCCCTGCAGGCCGCGGCGCGGGAAGGCCGCAACGTCATGGAGCCCTCCATCGCCTGCGCCCACGCCGGCGTCACCACAGGCGAGTGGGGCCAGGCTCTGCGCGAGGTCTTCGGCGAGTATCGCGCGCCGACCGGCGTCGGCCGCAGCGCCGCCGACATCGGCGAGGACGAAGCCCTGGCCGAGCTGCAGGGCAAGGTCGAAGAGGTCTCAGGCCGGCTCGGCCGGCGGCTCAAGATGCTGGTCGGCAAGCCGGGCCTCGACGGCCACTCCAACGGCGCCGAGCAGATTGCCGTGCGCGCCCGCGATAGCGGCTTCGAGGTGGTCTACGAGGGGATCCGTCTGACCCCGGCGCAGATCGCCAACGCGGCGCTGGAGGAGGGCGTGCACGTCATCGGCCTCTCCATCCTCTCGGGCAGCCACATTCCGCTGGTCGAGGAGACGCTGAGCCGCTTGCGGCAGCTCGGCTTGAGCGACGTGCCGCTGGTGGTCGGCGGCATCATCCCGCCGGAGGACGAGGCGGCCATGAAGCAGGCCGGCGTGGCGGCGGTCTATACGCCCAAGGATTTCGATCTCAACGCCATCATGGGCGACATCGTCGCCATCGTGGACGCCGGCGCGCAAGAGGCGGCATGAGCGGACTGGCGAGGGGTTTCACGCGTCTGTTCGGAGAGTCCGACGAGGCGCCGGACAGCGCCGGCCTGCCGGCCGGGCTGCGCCTCTATGCCATCGGCGACGTGCACGGCTGTCTCGAGCGCATGGACCACCTGGTCGAGCAGATCGTCGCCGATGCCGCCGAGCATGATGCCGAGCGCAGGATGATCGTCTTTCTCGGCGACTACGTCGACCGCGGTCCCGACTCCCGCGGCGTGGTCGAGCGCCTGATGGACGGCCCGCCGGAGGGCTTCGAGCAGATCTGCCTCAAGGGCAACCACGAGGCCTTCATGGTGCGCTTTCTCAAGACGCCCAAGGACGGCGAGACCTGGATGATCAACGGTGGCCTGCAGACCTGCGCCAGCTATGGCGTGGACTGCTCGGGCGATCCCTTCGATCACACGGTGCTGGCCCGCATGCACGGCGAGATGACGGCGGCCGTGCCTCAGGCGCACAAGGACTTCCTCGCCAACCTGGACCCCTATCACGCTGAGGGCGGCTATCTCTTCGTCCACGCCGGCATTCGCCCCGGCGTGTCCCTCAAGCGGCAGTCGCAGTCGGACCTGCTGTGGATCCGCGACCAGTTTCTTACCTCCGAGGAAGACCACGGCTATGTCGTGGTGCATGGCCACACCCCGCGCGACGAGGTCGACGAGCGGCCCAACCGCATCGGCATCGACACCGGCGCCGTCTACGGCGGCAAGCTGACCGCCATCGCCCTCGAAGGCGAAGAGCGGAGTTATCTTTACGCTTAGGGCCCGCTGACACGGCCGTCCCTCCGCATGTCATCCCGGCCAAGGGCGAAGCCCGCGAGCCGGGATCCATAGCCGGGCAGGGTGCGGAACGACGGAACGCGGAGGGAGGTAGTGGCCAAGCCCCAGTACCAAGGCTGTCGTCTGCGCTGGCCGAGGAATGGACCCCAGGCCTTCGCCAAGGCTTCGGCCCGCAGGCGGATCAAGGCCGGGGTGACGAGAGGAGGGGCTGCGCCGCCTTTGGTGTCTCTCAGACTGTCATCCTTGGGCGAGCCGCGAAGCGGCGCGACCCGAGGATCCAGCGGTAGGCTCGGTCCGAGCTTGTAGCTGGACCCCGGATCGCTATCGCGTCCGGGGTGACAGCCTGCGGGGCGGCGCGTCCGGCCTTGATCCTCTCCTCCGCAGACCGTTTCTTAATGACACCTGTGGTTGATTGTTCCTGCAAGGATGGTTCCCTCGCAGTTCGAGTGCAGGCGCGTGAACCAACCAAATGCATGGATGCAAGGCGGGCGTGATCAAATGAAAATCTACGTCTACGTCTCGATTGATGGCAGGTCGATTGATGGCGACGTATTCTCGCCGAAGGCGTTTCAGAGCAAGCTCGACCCAGACCTCAAGGGCACCACGGGGTTTTACAAGCGGCTCCGGAACGGTGTCGTCGAGCAGGCCGGAGAGTATTGGCATTCACCGAAACGCAATGCTGTCAATCATGAAGATGCGATCACGAAGCTCCACGAGTTGGTCGCGCAGCTTCGCCCTGCGTTGCTTGAAATCCGAAATGACGACATCAGGGTGATGCCTCACGTCGTCTCGTTTTGCTATCGCAGCGAGGAGGCTCACGGCTTCTATCTTCCGCACGACACGATGACCCTGTTCTCCGAGGTCGGGGCATCACTCGACATCGACCAGTATTACAAACCCGAGGAGGAGTCAGACGAAGATCACGCGCCTATCGATGAGATCGAAGACCTCATCCAAGCTGCCGAAGATGGATATCCTGACTCACAAAACTTTCTGGCGGCAAAGCTCGTCCATTCAGGAAAAGAAGAAGCTCTCGAAGGTGCCTTGTATTGGTACCTTCAAGCTGTGCGTCGCGGCTACGTAGACGCGATGTGGAATGCCGGTGCGATGCTTATGGACGGCGAAGGCGGCATTACCAATCCTGACCTTGGTCTGCGCTTGATCAAAATCGCGGCGGAGAACGGGCAGTCTAGTGCCTGTCGCTACATTGCTTATTGCTACGAGGAAGGGCTTCAAGGCTTTGAGAAAAACCCGAGCCTGGCCAGTCACTGGACCCAACGCCCTCAGGATATGGACAACTACCGTTTCTTCGCTGACCCGTTCGATTTCGAAGGCTACCTGGCCGAGAAGCCGGCAAAGCCCAATTCACGCGCGCTGCTGAGGAAAGAGTAGCGGCCCGCGGGATTGCCGATGGAAGCACACTTTGTGGGGCTGGCGAGGTTCTTGGTGTCCTCGGTCGAGCGGCAATCCTGGGGTCCAGATCGTGACTATTAGCTCAGCCGCATGAGAGTAGAAGACTGCCACAGAGGAGACGGCCCGGTTGAACGACGGCACAGAGGCAGACAAGTTCTTGCAGGCTGTCAACAAGGCCTGTGGCGAACTCAACGAGGCGGCTCGTTTATCCAATACGCTCTTTGAAGGAGAGGAGCGCCGCACGGTCAGACGAGAGCTTGCTCGACTGATGGAACAGATCGAGACGCGCATACTCCCGATCTTTCGGGAGCACCATCCTGGCGCCAAGGACGAATGACACGCGCTTTGCGTCGCCTTCGTTTTCTCACTGAATGTCATCCCGGCCAAGGGAAAAGCCCGCGAGCCGGGATCCACTCATCGGCCCGCGCCAGTCCTCGACATGGACCCCGGATCGCTATCGCGTCCGGGGTGACAGCCTGTGGTGCGACACGCCCGGCCTGATCCCCTCGTCTGTCGACCGTTTCTTAATTGAACCTGTGGTTGTTTTCCCCTATGGGGGACGCCATGAAACCAGCCGCTGCGACCTGTGCGGAGATCGAAGAAAAGCTCTTTGCTGCGAAGCGGAGGCTGAACAGCGTTTTGGAGGACAGTGCTTGGGACTTCACCATGGCCCGTCTCGGAGAGAGTGAACTACCGGAACGGTGCTTTGCTGTCCTCTTACAGGTTCTAACCAACAACCGATTCCGCCGATGTGGAGCACTCGCTGATTGGCTAATCGTTGTTGTCGTTAACGCCGACATGCTGACGCAAGAGCAGAAGGCAACACTCTTGGACGTCCTTATGGAAAACCACTGCAAGTATGAAAGAGAAGTTGCACGCTATGCCGTCGGCGATGCCATCGCGAGCACTTATGGGCCGGCTGAAGTCGTAGCGACGATCAAAAAGCTGTTGGCCAAAAACCACCCGCGCAGCCGCTATGTTGCGCTGGCCACCGCCGAAACTCTTTTGCGGGAACTAGAGCCAGGTCATCCGCTTAGACAGACGGTGAAGGACCTGTATCGGGCGGCCTAGGCCACTGCACAAAGTGGGGTACCGGCGCTGCCGGTGGCGGGCGATCAGGCCGATGGCAAGTGGACCTCGGATGAGACCCGCGCGCCATGATCGGCCACGACAGTCAGACGTACGAACGGGACGGAAGGAGCCTATGCCGTGCCAAGACCGCAGACCTACGAAGAGGTGTTCGATTTCGTGCGCGAGCGAGCAACTGGCTGGATAGCGGATCCGTCATCCATTCAGCCCGGCGACCCTCTCATAGCAAGACATCGCTTTGGCCGAGATGATGTGAGTTATTTCATCGCCGAACTGTTGAGGGATCTGGACCTCAAGACTCAGCAATCCGATTGGGAGGATGTCTATACCTTCGATGACATGGTTCGGGTGCTGGTCGATCATTTGAATCGGTAGAAACCTACGCCCAACCCATCGCTTCATGGCACGCGCAAACGAGGGGACTTGGGCGACAACAACGCTGCGGAGAGCTTCACCCGAAGTCATGACGAGCGAGACGGCAGAGCGCATTCTGGAGAAGTGCCACGAGACAGCGCTTTTCCTGCAAGACCCCCCTTTGGGCGTCAACGACAAGAACATCTTTGGCGATACGCCGTTGCACCTCGTCAGCGGGTGGTGTGACGCCGAGGGCGTAACGGCTTTGCTGGCCGCAGGGGCCAACGTCAATGCGAGGGGAGATATGGGGCAAACACCGTTGTTTTGTACGGAGTCTGTGCGGGTCGTGGACCTGTTACTCGCCGCAGGGGCCGATCCATCAATCATAGACGAGTTCGGCACAACCGCGGAGACATTTCGTAGAAATGTTGGGCCGGAAAAAGTCGCCGCCCATATCGCTTTACAATCTAAACGAAAGTAGGCGCTAGAGTAAGTGTGGAAGGAGCCGGCGGTCAGGCGACGACCTGATGCTCGCTCAGAGGGTGCCGCATAGATCTTGTCGGGCAATGCGAATTGGCGCCGGACGTGGAGCGGCACCAAGGCGGCGGAGTTGCACAGCGATCGGGTCTCTTCGACTCACGACGGGCTTAGCGAGCTATGACACAATCAATCCTATGGAAGATATTGAGTGTTGTTGAATGGCCGTTGCGAAGAAGACAGATGCGTGTGATGCAGTCTCGCGCGTCCTATACGAAGGACGATTTCGCACGCTTCTTCGAGCAGCAGAACGTCCCTCAGAAGATCTTGGATGAAGTTTGGGACGCACTCGTGGACGTGGCCGTCGTCGAGGACTTCAAGCCACATCCCGACGACAACATCGAGTGGGTGTTCGGGGCTGCGGACGAGGACAAGGATGAAGACATCATCCTCGCCCTCCTTCATCGTTGTGGATGTCGGGTCCCGCCAGTGGAGGAAGCCTTGCAATGGGGTCCGGTCGACACCGTGGGCGACCTGGTGACTTTCCTCACGGAGATGTCGCCTGAACGGCAGGAGCGAGACCATGGCCAGCCTCGTGCTGCTGACGTCGTCGATCCGATTAGTCCAAGAGACCTGACGGACGCCGCTACCGCCGGCGGCGAAGCCCTACCAGGTCGATGCGAGCGAGGATCACTTCCAATGGCACACGCGACCATACAGTTCATCATCGCCGAAGGATGGGATGTGAACTTTTACAGCTCGAAGTATAGAGCGGAACACTCGATGGAGGCGCTCGACCTCGAGACCACGGATTACCTCGGTTTTGATCGTGATGGTAGAGTGCTGAAAATTGAGCCAAACCCGCCGATCGTCAGCATATCTGTTGCAGAAGACAAACCTGAGCAAGCCGACCAATTGGTCGATTTGCTGAGAGGCTTTCTCTCAGCCATCGGACGCCCTGCTGAGACGACAGACCTTCAAGACCTGCTGAGCAAGTGCGAAACGTACGTCGACGAGAACTGGTGAACTCGAAGGCAAGGCTGAAGGCATACAGGCATGAAGCGGAAACACGATAAAGACTGTTCGGCGCAAGCATGTCCATAGATGCCGATCTTGCCGAGCTGTTTTCTCGCTATGAGGAAACGTTCACCGACTATGACGGTGTTGAGATTACGCACGTCAATCAACCTGGGCTTGGCGAGGACAGGCTATTGCATCTCGCTGCATTTCATAGCGATTACCGGGATGTCGAGCTGCTGTTGAAGAATGGTGCCAAAGTTAATGAGAAAGGCGATGTTGGATTGACGGCACTTCATTGCGCAGCGGCGAATGACAAATTGGACATCGTGAAACTGCTTCTGCGGTATGGGGCAGACAAGACCATCGAAGATGAGTTTGGTGAAACCGCGCTCGATTGGGCAAGGAATGCGGATGCCGCAAGTGTCGTTGATTTTCTGAAAGCCTAGAATTGCCTACGCCCCGCGTTCACGGGGCTGTCGCTCGCACTGGCCGAGGAATGGCCCCCAAGCCTTCGCCAAGGCTTCGGCCCGCAGGAGAATCAAGTCCGGTGTGACAGCCTCTGGTGTTGCGTGGTCCGCGGTCCCTTTCCGAACGTCATCCTTGCGCGAGACACGCAGTGTCGAGACGCGAGGATCCAGCGCTAGGCACGCTCCGCGTTTGTGGCTGGACCCCGGCTCAAGGCCGGGGTGACGAGAGGAGATGAGGCGCCGGCGGCGCACTCAAGAATCCTTGAACCAATGCCTTTACTCCAGTGAGAACTTCACCGGGAACCCTGCACACCGGGGTGGGTTGCGCCGGCTGGTACCATATACGTTCTGACTGAGAACACTCCAAAGCGCGGTGACATCCCATGGCGGCAGAGGACCAGGCGAAGCCAACGATGAAACAGCATAGGCAGGCTCTGAAGGCCGCCTACGATGAGATGGCGAAAGAGGCGCCCGATCACCGGAAGGTCGAGACGCTTCTCCGAGACCAAGCGAAAGAGGGGAACCCGATCGCAAAGTACGGCTTGGGCAGCTGGTATCTGCACGGCTCCCATCATTTTGAGAAAGACGTCGCCAAGGGCATCAAGCTGATTGAGGAGGCCGCTGAGGAGCGGGTTCCGGAAGCCTGTTACGATCTCGCCTATGGTTTTGAGAGCGGCAAGGGCGGCGAACAAAACCCCAAAAAGGCGTTCAAGTATTACGTGCTCGCCGCGCTCTACGGCGATTCGGATTCCTTTGTGCACGTGGGGCGCTGCTACCACGACGGCGTCGGCGTGGAAAAAGACGAAGAGTTGGCCGACTGCTGGTGGGAAAAGGCGGAGTCGCTGGGCGTGAAAGCGGCCAGCCCTGAGGAGTGATGGAGTGACGGCGGCTGGTCGTGCGTCTTCGCCGCCTTCGGTTTCTGTCAGCCTGTCATCCCGGCCAAGGGCGAAGCCCGCGTGTCCGGGCTCGCACAGCGAGGTGCCGAAGGCATGAAGTGGCTGGGCTGGGCGGTGGAACGAGAAGCGAGATGGCGGCTACGCCCTAGTACTACCGTTGTCTTTCGCGCTGGCCGAGGAATGGACCCCGGATCAAGTCCGGGGTGACGAGAGGAGGGGCTGCGCCGCCGGTGTCCTCGAGGGTCCCTGGATGACAGCCCTCACTCTAATGAGGATTTCAAGAGACAGTATACAGACTGGGGTAGATTTCTCAGGCGGGTAAAACATGCAACTCTAAATAAAACATGCCAAAGAGCGGTGACATCCCATGACGCCACAAGGCGATTGAGACGCGGAGAAACTCACTCGTGTCAGACGATATCTATCACACGGACAAACGACCGCTGGATAAATCCGGTCACGAACTGCGCCCCTTGGATTTGGTGATTCTGGGAGACATCCCCTGGCACTACTGGATTGACGAGGGTTCAGAGCGCTTGAAGCGGTTTGGCGGATGTTATGGCCTTGTGACTTACCATCCGAGCATCGGTGGGTGCGGCTACGATCCCTTCTACAACCGCAACAAGGCGCATCCAGGATGGACGAGTGGCGATGCAAAGACCGTTTATGTCGAATCGCATCGCGTTGACGCAGAAGAACAAGCGGTTTTTTCGTGCGGGTTTTGGCTGCCGTCCGCGTCCCTCACGTGGATTCCGTTCAACTCTTTGATCATGAATGCCTTTGTCGAGTATCCCTGGCAAATGAACGAGGTCGACGGGCCGAGTGACTACCTATTCATACGCGCCGGACTGCCGGAGTATGAGTACCTGAAGCGCATCATGAACGCGCCTTATCAAAAGCTGGTCGAGGCCCACGAGGCGGCAATGGCCGCGCTCGATGCCGCATGAGCAGCCGATAGACTCCACGAAGATCAATCGTGCAGACGATAGCCACTCAGTGATGAGCAGGACGTCGATGAAGACAGAGAGACCAAGACGAGGTGTGCTTGTTTGCGCCGCGCAAACCGATGACGGGTCGATGCGAATCACATTGGATGACATCGCTAGAAAGAGCGACGATGGGTCCCACTGGGACTTGGATTGTTTTGTCACCTCGAAGGATCACGACGAAACGCGTTTTGACGAGCTGGATTTTGATGACAAGGAGCTCGCAGCTTTTGGCTACTACATTCTCGCCCGGCTTTTGGCATTCAAGAGACGTGATGAGTTGTAAGTCGCAGAAGATGCCCCAACCAAGCCCCGCATTGGCGGGCTTTATCTACAGCACGCGCATCACGTCGCCTCGCCGGAGCGGTCCGAACGGCCGGGCAGCTCGACGTGAAAGCCCCCGCCGTCGCCTTCCGGCAGCGGCGTGAAACGGCGGATCAGATCGCGGCGGCGGGCGTCCAACAACTGTCGGCCGACGGGCAGGAACAGCGTTTCGCCACTGGTCGGCGTGGCCGGGTCGATGCGGATCACCACCGTCGTTGTCTCGACGAAGCCCTGGCCTTCGAGCATCCCCTCGATCGCGACACGGGCTTGCTCCCCAGAGACGCCGCGCAGGTCGAGCTCGTAGTCGGCAGCGGCCTGATCGCCGACCAAAGCGCGTATCTGTTCATGGTCTAGGTGCGGCACCGGAGGCTCCCGACTGTCTCTAAAGACCCGGCATCATCGTGCCGGCCAGGATACCGGCGATGGCGCGGCGCTGCTCGGTCGGCAGGGATTCGATGGCGTTCCACGCCTCCCGCGCCAGGTCTGGATCGGTTTCCGCCGCGTGAACGGTCTGGGCGATGGGATGCCCCACACCGAGAACCTGCTCGATGGCATTGACGATCGCGGGAATGTTGGTGGGGTCGAAGGGCCGCATCAGCCCGCTTGGCCTGTCGGCGCGGATGCGGTCGTCGTGCCCCCCACCTCCTGCTGCGCCTGTTCGAACCAGCCGATGACGCGCAGACGATGCGGCTCACCCCACATGGCGACGAACTTCTCCGTCGTATTGTTCGCCGGGTCGCGCAAAGCGCCGAGCCGCTCCTCGATGTAGGGCGCCGTAAGCGGAATGCCGCACAGCTGGGTGATGCAGTGCTTCCAATCCTCGTAGCTCTTCAGGCTCATCGTCTCGTTCACCTCTCTGCCGTCTGCACAATCAGCTCTGCGCTGTCGGTTACGCTATCCGTCATGTGGTCCGCCCCAGGGGGTGGTGCCAGTGGCTAACCTATACCCTGCTTTGTGTTGGAGGGGCAGAAATCGGCGAGGTGGGCTTGGGGCGCCGGAGGTTTCCCTCGAACCGTCATCCCTGCCAAGGGCGAAGCCCGTTTGTCCGGGATCCGTTTTACCATTTGCGCTGCCGTGCCAGCGACTTGGAAGAGATATCCACCGCAAAAGTAGTATTTCATCTGTCTTTTTGTGTAATACACGCTTAAGGTGTTCAGTGGTCTATTTTGAGCAATTAGGCGATTGGATGCTGGTATAGCCATGGGCATTCGCGCCGGCCGTGTACGACTATAACGTCGGCGCAAGGGGGGCAAAGGTAGTGGTCGGTTTCAATCGTCCAATACATGTTAAGGCGGTGTCTGCTCTGCTGTTGTGCTCTTTCTTCGCTGCCACGCTGCTTGCGGGCTGTGACTATGCCCGTAGCTTGATGCGGCCGGTTGATCTGACCGAACGCGCGCAGGGTAGGGCGGGGGATCCGACGAAAGAGCCGCTCGATCTCGACACCTTCACGTTTCCCGATGATTCTTCTGAAACGGCTTACAAGATGGCGACCACCAACGCACTGGCGCGTGATCGCCTGCAGGATACTCTGATCAAGAGGTCAAATGTCGCCTGCGCCCATTTCCAAGACGACATGTTCGTCCGAGTGGCCGGGCGCAAGGTGGCCTTGAAGACGACGGCGCTTTTGACTGGCACGGCCGCCGCCATCGTTCAGGGTGGGCTCGCGTCGAGCATTTTGGCTGGCGTTGGCGCAGCTGCTATCGGCACAGATGCCATTATGGATGCTGAGATTCTGCAAGAGCAGCTGATCACCATCATCGTTGCGCAGATGGACACCTCACGCGCGACCATTCTAAGCGAGATTGAAGGTCGGCGCGTTGACCAAGGCGGGAGGACTGCAACCAGCGTCTATTCCGTGGATCAGGCGGTGCGCGATGCCGGCCGCTATCATGTGGCCTGTGGTTTCTTGCCGGCCATTGTTGCACTAGCTGACAAGGCGAAGACGCCGACACCGACCCGTGCCTCGCTGGATGCCCAGAAGAAGGCCCTTGAAATGGAACTCAGCGGTCTGGAAACGAAGCTCGGTGGGCCTCTCGCCGCGGACACGAGGAATGGCTACATCGAGCGCGTGAACGCCATCAATCAGCGCTTGTCTGTTTTGGATAGCTTGACGCCCTTGGTCGAGTAGCGTGGACCGACTGCCAAAGCAGCTAACGGCAAAAGGGAGGTTACGGCATGACACCGTTCCAACCTTATAATCCAGTAGTTCCGAGTGATCTTTATCCGAACGACTGGAGCACGATCTCCGACTTCTCCTATGACGACCACCTATATCTCGCGCGTGCTAACAAGGCCATCGCCAGCAGTCGTAAGCGCGAGACACAGTATTTGGTCGCTGCGGACTATCGCGTCTCTTTTCGGATCGATGGCCAGCAGCAGAGAACTGCGATCACTGTGCCAAGCGGCATGCTCACGGATCTGGCCTCGGTTCCACGGTTGGCGCGCCCCTTGGTCGGCCGCGTCGGCCCGCACCTGGAAGCCTCCATCGTTCACGACTTTCTTTTTCTCGCCTGGCAGGACATCCCCGGCCACGGCGCGCGGAAAAAGGACTTCCATTTTGCCAACGAAGTGATGCATCAGGCCATGATCGCAGCCAAGGTCGGTGGCGTGGGACGTACGATAATTCTTGCAGCGGTTTCTTCGTTTGTCGGGTGGTGGATCTACGAAGAGCCGAACAAAGGCCCGCGCTATGTCCATGTGCCTTGCCCCTGCCCTGCCGACGGGCCAGGGTACGGTACCTTGGTGGCGGCCGCCGACGACACAACCGCCTCTCCTACTGACTCGGGTTAAGCGCACTGCCGCGGGCGCAAGCTAAGCCGGCGTTTCGCTGTCCTCGCGCTTCGCCCGCCGCAAACGCGGGGCGCCATGGCGGTGCGGTTCGGGCTGCTCCAGCGGGCCGCCGGCGGCCACCGGGCGCGGCGCGAAGCGGCCCATCGAGGTCATGCGGTCGTACATCACCAGGGCGCCGGCGATGCCGACGTTGATGCAGAACTTCATGGGGATCTTCACGACATGGTCGCAGCGCGCCAGCGTCTCGGGTGAGAGGCTGCCGCGCTCGGGCCCCAGCAGGTAGGCGGCGGCCTGCGGATGCCGGAAGGAGGGCAGCGCCACCGCCTCGTCGGTCAGCTCGACGCCGACCAGCTGGCAGCCACGCGGCAGCTGCAGCTCCTCGATCGAAGGATAGACGTAGAGCGGCAGATGCTTGGCCGCATCCGAGGTGTCGGAGCGGCGCACCTGTCTCGCCTCATAGGCCGGCTGCAACAGGAAGAAGAAGCTGGCGCCGAAAGCGTGGGCGGAGCGCAGCAGGTTGCCGAGGTTCATGGGCTTGCTGCTGCGCTCGACACCGATGGCGAAGTAGCCGCGCATGTTCATAACGAGGAGCTATCATCGCCGTAATGCAGGGGCAAGCCGGGTTGCACCCGGCCTGGCTCTCCGGCACCTTTCCTCTTGTGTGTTTCAGGGAGAATGAGGTCATGCCGGACGACGCCTTGCCGTCGCGCAGTCGAGCCATGGAACCCCAGACCAAAAACCAGAGCAGCGAACAGTCGAACAGCCAAAGCCAGACGGAGACCGCGGAGAACCCGGTGCTGGTCGAGGTGACCCGCGGCGAGATGGTCGAGAGTGTCCACCGCGGCGCCTTCGCGGTGGCCGACGCCGAGGGCCGCATTGTGCTCTCGGCCGGCGACTTCGAGCGCGACGTCTATCCGCGCTCGGCCATCAAGCCGCTGCAGGCGCTGGCGCTGGTCGAGAGCGGCGCGGCCGATGCCTTCGGCGTCGACGACCGTGAGCTGGCGCTGGCCTGTTCGAGCCACCAGGGGGAGCTAGCCCATGTGGACACGGCCCGCGCCTGGCTGGCGCGCCTCGGTTACAGCAACGACGACCTCGAGTGCGGCGCGCATCTGCCCTATAGCGAGTCCTGCGCCCATGCGCTGATCCGCGAGGGCCAGGCGCCGCAGGCGCTGCACAACAACTGCTCGGGCAAGCATGCCGGCTTCCTCACCGTGGCCCGGCATCTCGGGGTCTCGCCGCAGGGCTACATCAAGTTCGAGCACCCGGTGCAGCAGAGCGTGCTCGGTATTCTGGAGATGATGTCGGGCTTGGACCTGCGCGGCGCGCCGCGCGGCATCGACGGCTGCGGTATTCCTCAGTACGCCCTGCCCCTCGGTAACGTGGCCCTGGCCATGGCCCGCTTCGCCAAGCCGGCCGACCAGCCGGAGCGGCGGCGAAAGGCCTGCGCGCGGGTGCGCAAGGCCATGGCGGCCGAGCCGCTGATGGTGGCCGGTACCAACCGCTTCTGCACCGACGTGATCGTCGCCACCGGCGGCCGCGCTTTGGTCAAGACCGGCGCCGAGGGCGTTTTCTGCGCTGCCCTGCCGGAGCTCGGCCTGGGCGTGGCGCTCAAGATCGACGACGGCGCCACCCGCGCTTCGCAAGTGGCGACGGGCGCGCTGTTGCGCAGCCTCGGTGTGATCGACGCGCAAACCGCCGAGACGCTGGTCCATCAGCTCAATCCCGAGCTGCGCAATCGCGCCGGGACCCTGGTCGGCGAGGTGCGCGCCACCGAAGGTCCGTTCCACTGAGCCCCAGCCCATAAGCATGCGCGCTCTTCTCTGCAGCGAGTTCGGCGGGCCGGAGCGGCTCTCCCTGGGTCAGGCCACGGCACCGCGGCCGGGCGCGGGTGAGGTGGTGGTGCGGGTCCGCGCCGCCGGGGTCAACTTCGCTGACACCCTGATCATCCAAGGCAAGTATCAGGAGAAACCCGCCTTCCCCTTTTCGCCGGGCCTGGAGGTCGCGGGCGAGATCGAGGAGGTCGGCGAAGGCGTCACGGGGCTTTCCCCCGGCGAGCGGGTCTTGGCCGTGGTCGACTACGGCGGTTTCGCCGAGTTGGCCCGGGCCCGCGCCAGCGACGTGCATAAGATCCCGGCGGAGATGGACTTCGCCACCGCCGCCGGCTTTCCCATCGTCTACGGCACCGCCCATGCCGCGCTCTGTTGGCACGCGCGGCTTCAGGCCGGCGAGACCCTGGTGGTGCACGGCGCGGCGGGCGGCGTCGGCCTGGCCTCGGTCGAGGTCGGCAAGGCGCTCGGCGCGGAGGTCATCGCCACCGCCGGCGGCGCCGACAAGCTGGCCGTGGCGTCCCGGCACGGCGCCGACCATCTGATCGACTACCGCGAAGAGGATCTGCGCGAGCGCATCAAGGCGCTGACCGACGGGCGCGGCGCCGACGTCATCCTCGATCCCGTGGGTGGCGATGTCTTCGAGGCGTCGCTGCGCGCCATCGCCTGGTCCGGGCGCCTGCTGGTCATCGGCTTTGCCGGCGGCAAGGTTCCGCAAATTCCGGCCAACATCCTGCTGGTCAAGAACGTCGCGGCCATGGGGGTCTATTGGGGCTCCTACCGCAGGAAGGCGCCGGAGCGGCTGAAAGAGGAGTTCGCCCAGCTCTTCGCATGGTACCGCGAGGGCAAGCTGAAGCCCTTCGTCTCCAACCGCCTGCCGCTGGAGGACTACGCCGAAGCCTATGCGCTGCTCACCGAGCGCCGGGCAACCGGCAAGGTGGTGCTGGAGCCATGAGCGACCCGGCTCTCGCCGCCCAGTACGAGGCTTATCCCTATCCGGCGCGCGACCCGCGGGACGAGAAGAAG
Source organism: Rhodospirillales bacterium (assembly GCA_965247175.1). Classification (GTDB taxonomy): domain Bacteria; phylum Pseudomonadota; class Alphaproteobacteria; order Kiloniellales; family DSM-21159; genus JANQMX01. Next base: position 3,163,610 of record OZ252006.1, on the reverse strand, counting down.
CGGCTGATCACCGGCTCGCCGAGCCGCCTGGCCGAGATCGACCACTATCTTTTCGAAGGCAAGCTTGACCTCGGGCAGCCCTTCCGCGCCTTGATCGCCGGTGGCGGCACGGGTGACGCCACGGTGATGCTGGCGCAGCAGCTGAAGGACGCCGGCGCCGCCCAGGCGGAGGTCGTCTACCTCGATCTCTCCCGGGCCTCCCGTGCCATCGCCGAGGCGCGGGTCGCCGCCCGCGGCCTGACCAACGTGACCTTCGTGACCGGCTCGCTGCTGGAGCTGGCGGGTCTCGGCCTGGGGTCCTTCGACTACATCGACTGCTGCGGCGTGCTGCATCACCTGAAGGAGCCCGATGCCGGCCTCGCGGCGCTGACGGCCACTCTCAAGCCCGAGGGCGGGCTCGGCATCATGGTCTACGCCCCCTTCGGCCGCAGCGGTGTCTATGAGCTGCAGGATGCGCTGCGCAGCCTTGGCGAGGACATGGCGTTGCCCGAGCGGGTCAGCCTGACCAAGCGGCTCTTGGCCGGCTTGCCGGAGACCAACCGCCTGAAGCGCAATCCCTATCTGCGCGACCATCGCAAGAGCGATGCCGAGCTGGTCGACCTGCTGCTCCACCTGCGGGACCGGGCCTACAGCGTTCCGGAGTTCCTGGCGCTGGCCCAGGGCGCCGGCCTGCAGCTCGCAAGCTTCATCGAGCCGCTGCGCTATGAGCCGGCCGGCCTCACCGCCGACCCGGAGCTGAGGCGGCGTTTCGCGGCGCTGGACCCGGCGGCGCGTGCTGCTCTGGCCGAGCAGATGGCCGGCAATCAGAGCCGCCATATCGCCTATCTCTCCCGCCGGTCTCACTCGGTCGCCTGCATCGAGGGGCCGGAGAGCGTGCCGGTCCTGATCGAGCTGGAGGCCGAAGCCCTAGCGAATGCGGTGGTCCAGGACTTGACGGTGAAAGGCGACTTCGACGGTTTGCCTTTCCGTGTGCCCTTGCCGCGTCTGGCGCCGCTCATGCTGCGGCAGGTCGACGGCCAGCGCAGTCTGGGTGCCATTCACGCAGCACTCAAAGAGCGGGATCCAGCTTTGAGCTGGGACGATTTCCTCGCTGCCTATCGCGAGCTGCAAGCCGCGCTGGGCGGTCTCAACCGTTTGCTGCTACGCAATCCACCCGAGGGGAAGACAGAGCATGCTTGAAGAGGACGAAGACGCCCCACGCGGCGAGACCGTTGCCCTGCTGGTCAATGCCGAGTCGGACAAGATCTCCAGCATCGCCCGGCTGCTGCGCGCGCGCCAGGCAGAGATGCTGGTCTGCAACCTCGACCCCAAGACGGCCGCCGGTGTGACCGTCGCGCTGCTCGACGAGGGTGGCGAGGCGGCCTCCCAGCGTCTCGACCCCGCCAGCTTGGACGACTGGCGCGCCGCCCTCGACCGCGCGCAGGCCGCCTTCGGCGCGGCCAATCTTTGCATCGTTTGGGATACGCCGGTCGGCCTGCTGGGCGACGACTACAACGCCATGCTAGCCGGCTTTCGCCTCTTCCTCGGCGGCGCCTGGCGCTCCTCGAAACAGCATGCGCTGATCCTGCTTGGGTCGGAGGGGCGGCCTGTGGCCGCGCTCGACCAGGTGCTGAACGATCTCAAGGCGGGCTCCTTGCCGGCCAACGCCTCGCTCGAGGCCTTCGGCCCGGACGACCCGCACGCCGAGGCGGCCTTGCGGGCCTTCCTCGACAAGCGCTAAGTCTCCGCCGATTCAAGTCGCGACCAAACAAGAGCGGGGAAACGCCGATGACCAACAAGCGCAAGATCGACGCCGCCTTTACCAGCGAGGGTGACCGCGGCATCCACAGCGAGCCAACCTATTCGGGTGCGCTCTCCTTTCTGCGGCGGCGCTACACAAAAGACCTGACAGGCGTCGATGTCGCGGTGACCGGCATCCCATTGGATACCGCCACGACCCACCGGCCGGGCGCTCGTTTCGGCCCGCGCGGCCTGCGCGAGGCCTCCTCTAACCTGGCCTGGGAGCGGCCCTATGGCTGTGCCTTCAACCCGCTCGACCGCCTCTCCGTGGTCGACTACGGCGACTGCCTTTGGGACCACGGCCGGCCGGAGTTGATACCCGCGGCCATCGAAGCGCACATCGCCGGCATTCTGGGGGCCGGCGTGGTGCCCGTCTCCCTGGGCGGCGATCACTTCCTGAGCTTCCCGGTGCTGCGGGCCATGGCAAAACAGCACGGCACGCTGAGCCTCATCCACTTCGACGCTCACAGTGACACTTGGAACGACGCCGAGGGTGAGGGCCGCGTCGACCACGGCACCATGTTCTATCACGCGGTGAAGGAAGGCCTGGTGGACCCGGCGCATTCGGTCCAGATCGGCCTGCGCACCCACAACGACGATACGATGGGTTTCCATGTGATGGACGGGCCCTGGGTGCATCGCAACGGCATCGACGCCGTGATCGCCAAGACCCGGGAGACCGTCGGCGACCGCAAGGTCTACCTCACCTTCGACATCGACTGCCTGGATCCGTCCTTCGCGCCCGGCACCGGCACGCCGGTCTGCGGCGGCCTGACCACCGCCATGGCGATGGAGATCATGCGCGGTCTTGGTGGCCTGAACTTCGTCGGCATGGACCTGGTCGAGGTCGCTCCGATCTACGATGTCGGCGAGATCACCTCCCTGGCCGGGGCCACGCTGGTCTACGAGTGGCTGGCCGTCTACGCCGCCGACTGGGCCTGAGCGTAAAGAAAAAGGCCCGGCAGGACGCGCCTGCCGGGCCGAAGAGTTTGGTACGCCTACGCTAAACTCAGAGGACCTGGGAACCGCGCCCGAACTCGGGGTAGGCCTCGAGGCCCAGTTCTCCCTTGTCCAATCCGTCTGTTTCCTCTTCCTCGCTCGGTCGCACGCCGACGGTCGCCTTCAGGATGCTCCAGACGATGAAGCTGGCCACGAAGGTAAAGGCGCCCATGGCGAGGATGCCGACGATCTGGGTGCCGAAGCTGGCACCGCTGTTGGACAGCGGCACGGCAAGGGTGCCCCAGATACCCGCGATCAAGTGAACCGAGATGGCGCCGACCACGTCGTCGATCTTCAGCTTGTCGAAGAGCGGCACGGCGAAGACCACCAGGGCGCCGCCGATACCGCCGATGATGACGGCAAGGCCCGGCGAGGGCGCCAGCGGCTCGGCGGTGATCGCCACCAGGCCACCCAAGGCGCCGTTGAGCGCGAAGGTGAGGTCGACCTTCTTGTAGATGATCTGGGTCAGGATCATGGCCACCACCACGCCGGCCGCGGCCGCCAGGTTGGTGTTCACATAGATCATGCCGATGGAGACCACGTCGGCCGCCGAACCCATGGCCAGCTGCGAGCCGCCGTTGAAGCCGAACCAGCCGAGCCAGAGAATGAAGGTGCCCAGCGTCGCCAGTGGCAGGTTCGCACCCGGCAGCGGGTTGACCTTGCCGTCGGGGCCGTACTTGCCCTTGCGCGCACCGATGACGATGCAGCCCGCGAGCGCGGCCCAGCCGCCGACCGAGTGCACGATGGTCGAACCGGCGAAGTCGGAGAAGCCCATCTCGGCCAGCCAGCCGCCGCCCCAGGTCCAGGACCCGGTGATCGGATAGAGAATGCCGGTCAGGATGGCGACGAAGATCATGAAGGGCCAGAGCTTGACCCGCTCGGCCACGGCGCCGGAGACGATGGAGGCCGTCGCGGCGACGAAGACCATCTGGAAGAACCAGTCGGACAGCACCGAATAGCCGTTGTCGGTGACCGTCGCGATCAGCTCAGGCGTCGCCTCGTCGGCATTGAGCAGCGCCATCTCGGCTTCGGACGAGCTGTAGAAGATGCCGCCCAGGGAGCCGATGAAGCCGCTGACGTCGGTGTACATCAGGCTGTAGCCGCAGATGTAGAACATGATGCCGGCGGTGCTGTAGAGCCCGATGTTCTTCAGGCACTGCATCGCCGTGTTCTTGGTGCGGACCAGTCCGGCTTCCAGCATGGCGAAGCCTGCCGCCATCCACATGACCAGGAAGCCATGCATCAGGAACGACAGAGTGTTGAAGATGAAGGCCGACTCGCCGGGCACCTCCGCCAAGGCGGGGGCCGTGCTGGCCACGACCAGGGCGCCGGCCAAAGCCAGTTTGGGGGCGGCGCCTTTCAGAATGGATGTTGTGATGCGCATCTCTCAATCCCCTCCTTAGAGCGCCTCTGTACCGGTCTCGCCGGTGCGGATGCGCATCACGTGAGACAGATCGAGGACGAAGATCTTCCCGTCCCCGATGCGGTCCGTGCGCGCCGCTGTGCTGATGGTTTCGACCGTTTGTTCGACCAGCTGGTCCGATACGGCGACCTCGATCTTGGCCTTGGGGAGAAAGTTCACGGCGTACTCGGCGCCGCGATAGATCTCCGTCTGGCCCTTCTGCCGGCCGTATCCCTTGACCTCGCTGACGGTCATTCCCTCGATGCCGATGGCGGTCAGCGCTTCGCGGACCTCCTCGACCTTGAACGGCTTGATGACCGCGACGATTAACTTCATGCCCTTTTCACTCCTCTTCCCTGTCACCGGGCCGCGCCCGCCGTTCCGGCCAGACCGGTCGGCGGTTGTCTCGCTCATGCGTGCCAGCTCGGCGGCCCCCGCATCAGGGCTGCCGTATCAAGTTCCGTGCCAACTTTTGTGCAGCGCAAAAAGAACAGGTGAAACAAGAACATGAACCGAGAGGTCTAGACACAAGACCGCTCGCCGAATGGTCGTGTTGCACATTTCTTAATCAGTTGTTATGCAGCGCCTAATTCTTAGGCATCTTTGCGGCAATGCGCCTCTGGACAGCGTGCCGCCGACTGGGAATGCTGCCCCAATGTTCAAGGCAATCACTGACGAGCAGGCCTGCGACGTCATCATTTCCGGTGGCGGTCTCAACGGCCTGACCTTGGCCATCGCCCTGGCCGACGCCGGCATGACGGTCACCGTGATCGACCGGCTGGACCCGGCGGTGGCTTCGGCGGCACCCTTCGACGGGCGGGCGACGGCCATCGCCCGCGGCTCGCAGCAGATGATGGCGGCGATCGGCCTTTGGCCCCACGCCGAGGCGGCGGCTTGCCCCATTCGCGAGATCCGTGTGTCCGACGGGGCGCTCGGCCGGCCGGCTTCCTCGCTCTTCCTGCACTACGATTGCGCCGAGCTGGGCGAGGCCGGGGGCGACCGCCCCCTCGGCTATATCGTTGAGAATCAGGCCATACGCTTGGCGCTCTATGCTCGCGCCGAGGCGCTGCCGAACCTTACGCTCTTGGCCCCGGCGGAGATCGTCGAGGCCGAGCGCAGTGCCGCGGGCGTCTCCGTCGTGCTTTCGGACGGGCAAAGGCTGCGGGCGCCGCTGTTGGTGGCGGCCGAAGGGCGCAACTCCTCGCTGCGCGAGGCTGCCGGCATTGGCGTGACCACCTGGGACTATCCCCAGTCGGGCTTGGTGGCGACCCTGCACCACAGCCTGCCGCACGAGAACGTGGCCCACGAGCACTTCCTGCCCTCGGGGCCTTTCGCCGTGCTGCCGATGACCGATGCCCCCGATGGCACGCCGCGTTCGTCGCTGGTCTGGACCGAAGGGCGAGAGCTGGCGTCGCGCATGACGGCGGTCTCGCCGGATCGCTTTTCGGCGGAGGTGCAGAGACGCTTTGGGGACTCGCTCGGCCAGATCACGCTCGCCGGGCAACGCTGGTGCTATCCCCTGTCGCTGCTCCATGCGGAGCGTTACGTCGACCGGCGCTTGGCGCTGATCGGCGATGCGGCCCACGTCATTCATCCGATTGCCGGACAGGGACTGAACCTCGGCCTGCGCGATATCGCCGCTTTGGCCGAAGTCCTGGTCGATGCACGTCGGCTCGGCCTCGATATCGGCGGGCCGACGCCGCTCAGCCGCTACGAGCGCTGGCGGCGCAGCGACACCCTGACCCTCATCGTCGTCACCGACGGCTTGAACCGGCTGTTCTCGAACGACCTGCCGCCGCTTCGTCTGGCCCGCGACCTGGGGCTGGCCGCGGTCGGCCGGGTCCCGCCGCTCAAGCGCCTTTTCATGCGGCATGCCATGGGCCTGGTCGGCGACCTGCCGCGCCTGCTCACGGGCGCCAAGCTCTAAGCGCCGCCACCCCTAGCGTTGGCTGCTGAGGAAGACGTCGACCTGCTCCTTCATGCGAGAGGAGTAGTCGTTGATCTGCGAGGCCACTTCGCTGACGTTCTGCGCGGCGGCACCGGTGTTGCCGGAGGCTTCCGAGACACCGGTGATGTTGCGCGTCACCTCTGAGGTGGCGGCCGCCTGCTCCTCGACCGCAGCGGCGACCTGCGTGGCGATCTCGTTGATCTTGCCGATGGTGTCAGCGATCGACTGGCTGGAGCTGGCGGTCTTGCTGGTAACCTCCTGCACGCGCTCGATCTGCTGCTTGATCTCCTGCGTCGCCTGGCTGGTCTTCTGCGCCAGAGACTTCACCTCGCTGGCGACCACGGCAAAGCCCTTGCCGGCATCACCGGCGCGCGCCGCCTCGATGGTGGCGTTGAGGGCAAGCAGGTTGGTCTGATCGGCGATGTCGTTGATGACGTCGGTGATCTGGCCGATCCCCTCTGCCGTCTCGACCAGAGAGTCGACCAGGTCCTTCGATTGCTGCGCCTCGCCGACGGCCTCGCTGGAGATGGACGAGGCTTCCGAGATGCGGGCGGAGATCTCGTTGATCGAGGCCGACATTTCTTCGGCGGCGGAGGAGACGGAGTTGGCCTGCTGCGAGGCCTGATCAGCCAGGGCGCGCAGCTCGCCGGCCGAGCCGTCCATCTGCCGGGCGGTTTCCGTCATGCCGTCGACGACTTCGGTAACGTTCTCCGCCAGCCGGACGTTCTCCGTGATGATCGCCCAGGTGACCATGGGGCCGAGATAGCTGCCGTCGGCATCGCTGATGGCCGAAACGTTGAGGCTCAACACCTCCGGCCCGACCCGGATCTGCGCGCTATGCGGCAGGTTGGACGGATCGCTCAGCAGGTTGCGCTGATGGCTCGGGTTCTTGTGGAAGACGTCGATGGTCTCGCCGAGCAGGCTGTCGGCCTTGATCGGCAGATGCTCTTCGATGCCCTTTAGGGTCTTCAGGCTGGTCTCGTTCGCATAGTTGATGCGGAAGTCCTGGAGGTCGCAGGTCATGACGTTGATCGGCATCTTGTCGACCATCTCCAAGAGGCGCTTGGTGTCCTGCTCGGCCTGCACCTCCTTGGTGACCACGTTCCAGGCCAGCATGGGGTAGAGGTAGGCTCCGCTGTTGTCGAACACCGGCCGGATATCGAGGTCGAGGACTTCGCCGGCGATGTGGATGCGGGCCTGGTGGGGCAGATTCTTCGGATTGCTCAGGAGATCGCGCTGATGCTGCGGCCGCTTGTGGAAGACGTCGATCGAGGTTCCGACGATGTCCTCTGCTCTCAGGTTCAAGGCATGCTCGATCGACTTGAGCAGCTCGATCGACTTGGCGTTGGCATAGTCGATCGTGAAGTTCTCGAGCTCGCAGGTCATGATTGCCAGCGGCATATCGTCGACCATCTGCTTGAAGCTGTTGTCGCTGCGTTTGGCGTCCCGGGTGAACTTCTTGATCATTGGCATTCCCTTCAGGTCATCCGCCTCTGTCGGCGGTTTGCATCCTTAAGTCACTTAGCGGTTCGTGCGCTCTAGTAAAAAGCGACAGAAGATAGGGGAATGCTAGAGAAAACTGCCTAATTATATGTAAAACCCAACGAAAGCGCGGGTATATACTTAAGTCTATCGGATTTGCCCTGCTTTTCACCACTATAGACCGCATGCTCCCTGTCGGTTTTACTGTTACTTCAGCAAGACAAGCGGATCGGGTATACGACCAGGACGATAGACTCTCTTTTTTTGTGCCAAATGAAACCTGATCCGGCGGACCCCAGGCGGCGTATTCCACTGCTCCACGATGGATATGACCCAGCCAGGAAGGGATCGGGACAATGCGAAATCACACGCACAACGCTGCAAGTCTGGACACCGCGCTGAACGGCGTGCAGGGCTCGAGCGAGCGACTTAACGCGCAAATCGAGATCTACAAAGAAGCGCTCGATCGGCTGACGACCAGCCCCTTCGTCGTCAAGATGCGGGCCCTGCAGGACAGCATTCTTTAGGCTCAGGCTTCCGTTCGTGGCTCAGCCGTGCTTGCGGGCGAGCAGCGCACAAATGCGATGCTCGATCGCCAGCGGGTCGGCTGGGAAACGTTCGGCGAGAAGCGCTTGGTGCGCGGCATCGAAGGCCGCCACCTTGTCTGGCACGAGCGAGGCGCCGACCCCGGCAGAGGCCCGGACGCGCCCGCGCCAAGCCTCGTGGCTGTAGGCGATCGGCTCGACGTAGGCAAAGGCACTTTCGACGGTAAAGCCGTGGTGCAGCAGCTCCCAGCCCCAATTGGGATCGAAGCCGTAGCTGGAGCCTTTGGCCCAGGCCGGATTGTGCTCGGTGATCAGGTCCACCGACGTTTCGAGCACGCTGCCGGGCGTGGTGTGCCAATCCATGGCGGCGATCAGCAGCAGGCCGCCTGGCTTGAGCACGCGGGCGCACTCTTCTGCGGCACGCGGCCGGTCGAACCAATGCCAGCAGGTCGCCGCCGAGACCGCATCGAAGGCGGCGTCGGGCATATCGGTGGCTTCCGCCCCGCGCTGCTGAAACTCCAGTTCCAGGCCGCGGGCGTCGGCGCGGCGTTTTGCCTGTTCCAGCATCTCCGGCGCCGGGTCCAGGGCGACAACCCGGTTGCCACGCTCGGCGAAAGCCAACGCCAAGGCACCGGTGCCGGTGCCGAGGTCGAGCACCGCCTGATCGCCGTCGGCGAACCCGAGCGCGGTCAGCCGGTCGAAAAAACTGTCCGGAAAGCCGGCGCGGTAGCGGGCGTAATCCTCAGCCGTCAGGCCGAACGCGACGTCCATTGCATCACCTCGTGACTGGTTCCTCGGCGTCTCTGCGCTATCTACTCGATTGACCCGTAAACCGACAAAGGCGTCCTCGACATGCTCCGCATGCTTGTATTGGCCTTAGGCTTGGTCGTCGCCTCGGGCGCGCAGGCCGCGAACACCGCCCACGACTTCAGCTTCACCTCGATCGAGGGAGAGCCGCTGCCGATGTCCGGCTTCGATGGACGGCCGGTGCTGCTGGTCAACACCGCCTCCTTCTGCGGCTTCACTTATCAGTACGAAGCACTGCAGGCGCTGTGGGAGCGCTATCGCGATGACGGCTTGGTGGTGCTCGGCGTGCCCTCGCAGGATTTCGGGCGTCAGGAGTATGGCACGGACGGCGAGATCAAGGAATTCTGCGAGCTGACCTATGGCATCGAGTTTCCCATGACCAGCCTGGAGACGGTGAAGGGCGAAGGCGCCCATCCGCTCTATCGCTGGATTGCCGCGGAGCTCGGCGCGCAGCGTGGCACGCCGCGCTGGAACTTCCACAAGTTCCTGCTCTCGCCCGAGGGCGAGGTGGTCGGTGCTTGGTCGTCCCGGGTGGAGCCGGGTGCGCCGGAGATTACGGCAGAGATCGAAGCGCTCTTGGCCCAGCGCTAGCCGAAGCCTCAGGCGCCGACAGAACCCGCGCGAGATAGGCGTGGAAGTCGTGTAGCTCGCGCTCCAGCCAGCTCAAGCGCCCCGGCGTGGCCAGAGGGGCGGCGCTGTTGGCGTAGATCGCCTCGACCACATGGCGGTCCTCTTCGTTGACCCGGTCGAAGAAGTCGACCATGTCGGTCAGGGCCGCCGTCCTGTCCTCCAGTCCCGCATAGACTTCCGGCGCCAAGGCCGCCCCGAAGCGCACCTCGACCTCGCCGACCGAACGCGGGTTGAGCGAGAGGTACCAGAGATGGTCCGGCGCCAGCACGTACATATGGCTGGGAAAGACCGTCGGCATCACCGTGGTGCGGCGCCATTCCCCCTCCAAGACGTCGTTGTCGGCATGGGCCAGGCCATAGACCGCGTCCGCGTTCTTGGGGAAGGTCTGATAGGTGAAGGCCTCGAAACGGTCCTCGGGAAAGCGCGTGTCCTTGGTCGGGAACCAGGCGCCCACGGTCTTGGCGTGGGAAACCGGGAGGTGATAGCCCTCCATGAAGTTCTCGGTCAGGATTTTCCAGTTCGTCTGCCAGACGTGGTCCTGCATCACCACTGGCACGTAGTCGGCCATGCGATAGCGGCCCACCATCGTTTCGAGGGGGGCGAGTTGGTCGCTCAAGTTGGGCGCATTGGGGTCGAGCGAAGCGTAGATCCAGCCCTGCCAGATCTCGCAGGACAGCTCGGCCAGGCGCACCTCGTCGGTCGCAAAGTCGGGCGTTTCCTTCATGAAGGGCGCGCGGAGCAGGCGCCCATCCAGATCGTAGGTCCAAGCATGGTAGGGACAGACGATGTGCCGGCATTGGCCCTTGCCTTCCAAGAGCCGCATCATGCGGTGCCGACAGACGTTGGCGAAGCAGCGGATGGTGCCGTCTTGGCCGCGCAGGGCGAAGACCGGCTGCTCGCCGATGGTGAAGGTGAGGTAGTCGCCCGTCTCGGGAATGTCGGCGGTCCGGCCAAGGCAGACCCAGCCGCGATGGAAGAGGTGGGCGCGTTCCAGTGCCAAGAGCTCCGGCGAGCGATAGAGCTCAGGCGGCAGCGAGCTGGCCTGCTCGAGGGGGGTCCCTGCGGCCCGGTCGAGCGCGGACAAGAGGTCGGACAGAGTGCTGGTCATGGGTCCTTCGCCATGGGTCTACCGCGGCCGGCAATCACGGCTGTTTTGCGCAGGCCAAGACGACACCGCCCGGCACCTGCCGTCAAGCATGCGACGCGTCGGCTTCCTGCAACTCGGCCAGGCTGGCCGCGTGTTCCACGACCCAAACCTCGAGCGGCTCATTCCGCCCCCGCACCTGGACCTCCTCGCGCCGCGCCGCGGGCAGCGACCAGCCGCTGCGTGCCACCACCGGCGCCGAGACCAGCAACTCGGCGCCATAGGTCTTGGTCAGCGCCTCCAGGCGGCTCGCCGTGTTGACCACGTCGCCGATGGCGGTGAGGGAACGCACGGCGCCGTAGCCCATCTCACCCAGGATGACGGGTCCGACGTGGATGCCGATGCCCATGCGCAGAGGCTCCGGTAGCTCGCTCGCCAGGCTGCGGTTCATCTCTGCCAGACGCTCGGTCATGGCCGCAGCCGCGCGCAGGGCCTGCCGGCAGCCCTCGGCGGCGTCCCCGGTGGCCTCACCTTCGGTGCCGAAGAGCGCCATGACACCATCGCCGATGAACTTGTCGATGCGCCCGCCGGCCGCTTCCACCGCTTCGCCCATGGCGGCGAAGTAGCGATTGAGCAGGAAGACCACGTCGTAGGGCAGCTTGTCTTCGGAGAGGCGGGTGAAGCTGCGCAGATCGGCGAAGAGAATGACCGCATCGCGCTCTTCGCCCTGGCGCGGCGGCACGGCATTGCGGATGTCGCGTGCCGTGATGTCGGGTGGCAGAAGCGGCGTTACCGCGTGGTTGCCGCTCGGCTTGGTCTGACAGGCCAGGCGCACGTTGGGCGCCGCCCGCACGCGCTTGAGCACCTTCTGCTCTGCCTCGCTGACCGGCGGCAGGCTGTCCAGGCCGTCGCCGACCCGCACCCGGCAGGTCGAGCAACGGCCGCGGCCGCCGCAGAGGGAGGCATGGGGAATGGCGTGGCGGCGGCTGACGTCGAGGATGCTCATGCCCTTTTCCCCGCGCGCCTGCCGGCCGTCGGGATAGGTCAGGGCGAAGCCGCCGCGCCGCTTGACCCACCAGCCGCGCAGCAGCCGCAGCGCCAGGGCGGCCAGCAGCAGTCCCAGCAAGACCGAGAACAGCAGGTCGGCCGCCTGGGCCTGAAAGGCCTGGGAGGCGCGGTTGGTGATCATGCCGACGATAATGTCCCGCTGCACGCTCCAGGCCGGATCCTCGGCCAGGCGCAGAATGTCCTGCCCGCCGGACCAGACGCCGAGCAGGCCGAAAGTCGGCAGCAGCAGGGCCGCCGCGAAGAGCCACCAGCGCAGGCGGCCGTACCAGGGCTTGAAGCGCAGCCAGAGGTGCAGGCCGATGCAGGCGTGCAGCCAGGCGATCACCGTCAAGGCCGCTTGCTTGACGCCGGACCACGGCGAAATATCGAAGAAGATCAGCAGGATATAGGCATAGTCGTCCCAAATCTGGTAGATTTCATGGACCACCCTCGTGCCCAGCACGTGGGGAATGAGGAGGATCGGGATGACCAGGCCGAGAAGCAGGCGCAGCGTGCCCAGCGGCTCGAAGTGAGGCGTCCGTTCACGATAGATATGAATGAGCGCGGCGATCAGATGCAGCACCACGGCTGCGTAGAGCAGGAGGGTGCCGAGCCCGCTCCGCCAGACGGCGACGAAGAGCTCCCGGCCCGCGTCCATGGCGGCCAGGGACCAGAGACCGGCGGCGTGGTTGAGGATATGGCTGGTCAGGAAGACGAAGAGAATCAGGCCGCTCAGCAGCCGAACCTGGCGCAGCCAGGTGTCTGCCATGCGCGCAGAGGCCCTTGGCAAGTGCTTCACAAAGATGCGACCGCTACCCATGTCGCCGACAGACATGCGTCAGACTGAAACGCCGGTAAAGAGGTAAGGTTGGTGCCACGAACTTCGAGGGTCGGTTCATGAGCGAGCAAGGGCGTGCGGTCCGGCCGCGGCGGCGCAGCCGCGGACGCCGCACCATCGACCACAGCGTGCCCTCCCCTTGCATCGCCGTTTGCACCATCGACGATGCCAACGGCCAGTGCCTGGGCTGCCGCCGCACGATCGACGAGATCCGCGACTGGCCCATCCTGTCGCGTGAGGAGAAGCTGGCCGTGCTGGACCTGCTGGCAGAGAGACGCCGCGACGGCACTGCGTCATGACCGCCTCATGACCAGCGTGCAGGCCGACGGCTCGGTGCCGCCGAGTCGCGGCCTGACCCTCGGCACCGCCGTCTTGCTGGTTACCCTGACCTTCTTCTGGGGCATCAACTGGCCGGCCCTGAAGCTCGCCGTCAGCGTCGCGCCGGTGCTGGATTTTCGCATGATTTGCCTCGCGGTCGGCGGCATCGGCCTGCTTTGCATTTCGGCGGTCAGCGGCCAGCCGACCCTGATCCGCCGCGCCGCTTTGCCCGGGCTGCTGCTCTGCGCCCTGTTCAATGTCGTCGGCTGGCACGTCTTCTCCGGCTTCGGCGTGCTCAATCTGGACTCGGGGCGTGCCGCCATCATTGCCTTCACCATGCCGGTCTGGGCCTCTCTGCAGGCCACCTGGCTGCTCGGCGAGCGGCTGACCTGGCCACGCATCGTCGCCCTCTTGCTCGGGATGTGCGGCCTCGCCCTCTTGATGGGTGGCGACCTCTCTGCGGTGCAGGAGACGCCAATCGGCGCCCTCTGCATGCTCGGCGCGGCGATCACCTGGGGCACCGGCACCGTCCTCCTCAAGCGCTTCCAGTGGGATATCTCGACCTCGGCCCTGGCCGGCTGGCAACTGCTCTGCGGCCTTGTCGCCGTCACCCTGCTGCAGCTTTTCATCGACCAGGGCCGCGGCTGGAACCTGGAGGCCAGCGTGCTGCAGTGGGGCGGCCTGATCTATGGCGCCACAATCCCCATGCTCTATTGCCACTGGGCCTGGTTCACCCTGGTGCGGGTGCTGCCGGCCGGCATCGCCGCCATTTCTACGCTGGCGATTCCGGTGATCGGGGTGCTGTCGGGCGCGCTCATCCTGGGCGAAGTGGTCGGCCTGTGGGAAGTTGCCGCACTCATGCTGGTCTGCGCGGCGCTTGCCTTCGTGTTCTTCGGGAACAGGTTGGAACAGGCGGTGCGGCCTGGGCGGCTCTAGGCCGCTTGGCGTGCGAATACGACAGGCGCTAAGCCTTTCTTGGCGTCTGGCCGGCTCAATGGGCGGTTCGTTGACAGCTTTTTCGCAGCGCAATAAAACCGAAGTACAGTGCCGTGTGGGCGATTCGCCGCGCGATCAGCGGCAGCGGCGTTGGATGAAGATGACGGAGCAGATGTGATGGCAGCCGGCAACAGGCCTCTTTCCCCTCACCTTCAGGTCTATCGCCCGCAGCTCACCTCCATCCTCTCGATCCTGCACCGCATCACCGGGGTGGCGTTGGCGGTCGGGACCTTGCTGCTGGTCTATTGGCTGGCGGCGGCGGCTGGCGGGCCGGAGAGCTATGCGGCGGCGCAGGGCTTCATCGGCTCCTTCTTCGGCCAGCTGCTGCTGTTCGGCTGGACCATCGCGCTGTTCTATCACCTGGCCAACGGCATCCGGCACCTCTTCTGGGATGCCGGCTATGGCTTCGAGCTGCCCACGGTCTACCGCAGCGGACAGGCCGTCGTCATTGCCGCGGCGGTGCTCACCGTGGTGTCGTGGATCGCCGCCTATGTCGTGCTCTGAGGACTGAGACAGATGTCATTCCGGACTCCCCTCGGCCGCGTCCGCGGCCTCGGCTCCGCCAAGGACGGCACCGGCCACTGGTGGATGCAACGCCTGACCGCCCTGGCGCTCGTCCCCATCACCGTCTGGTTCGTTATCTCGGTGATCGGCATGGCCGGAGCCTCCTACGCAGAATTCAGCGCCTGGCTGGCCAATCCGCTGGTCGCCGGACTGTTCCTGATCCTGATCGCTGCGACCTTCTATCACGCCGTTTTGGGCTTGCAGGTCGTGGTGGAGGACTACCTGCATAATGAGGGCGTGAAGATCGCCACCCTGCTGGTGATCAAGGCGGTTGCTGTGCTGCTCGGCCTGACGGCTGGGCTGTCCGTGCTACGATTGCTGTTCGCGTGACCAGAGCCAAGAAAGCAGAGGGCGCATCATGACCCAGGCTTACGAGAAGATCGACCACCACTATGACGTCGTCGTGGTGGGCGCCGGTGGCGCCGGCCTGCGGGCTACCTTGGAAATGGCGCAAGCCGGCCTGAAGGTGGCCTGTATCTCCAAGGTCTTCCCCACCCGCAGCCATACGGTGGCGGCGCAGGGTGGTATCTCCGCCGCGCTCGGCAACATGGGCGAGGACGACTGGCGCTGGCACATGTACGACACGGTCAAGGGCTCCGACTGGCTCGGCGACCAGGACGCGATCGAGTACATGGTCAAGGAAGCCATTCCGGCGATTCTCGAGCTCGAGCACTATGGCGTGCCTTTCAGCCGTACGCCTGAAGGCAAGATCTATCAGCGGCCCTTCGGTGGCATGACCACGCGTTTCGGCGAAGGTACGGCGCAGCGGACTTGCGCCGCCGCCGACCGTACGGGCCACGCCATCCTGCATACGCTTTATCAGCAGAGCCTGCGCAACAACGCGGAGTTCTTCATCGAGTACTTCGCGCTCGACCTGATGATGGAAGAGGGCGAGTGCCGCGGCGTCGTTGCCTGGAACCTCGATGACGGAGCCATCCACCGCTTCCGCGCCCACCGGACCATCCTGGCGACCGGCGGCTATGGACGGGTGTACTTCTCCTGTACGTCTGCCCACACTTGTACGGGTGACGGCAATGCTATGGTCTTGCGCGCAGGTCTGCCCCTGCAGGACCCGGAGTTCGTGCAGTTCCATCCGACCGGCATCTATGGCGCCGGCTGCCTGATCACCGAGGGTGCGCGCGGCGAGGGCGGCTATCTGACCAACGCCGAAGGCGAGCGCTTCATGGAACGCTATGCGCCCTCGGCCAAGGATTTGGCCAGCCGCGACGTGGTCAGTCGCTCCATGACCATCGAGATCAACGAGGGCCGCGGCCACGGCAACGACAACGACCACATCCATCTGCATCTGGAGCATCTCGACCCGGATGTGCTGAGCGAGCGTCTGCCGGGCATTTCCGAGACGGCCAAGATCTTCGCCGGAGTCGACGTCACCAAGCAGCCCATTCCGGTGCTGCCGACCTGCCACTACAACATGGGTGGCGTGCCGACCAACGTGCACGGCGAGGTCGTGACCCTGAAGGACGGCAATCCAGAGACCTTGGTTCCCGGCCTCATGGCGATTGGCGAAGCGGGCTGCGTGTCGGTCCACGGGGCCAACCGCCTAGGCTCCAACTCACTGCTCGACCTGGTGGTCTTCGGCCGGGCTGCCGGCAAGCGCTGTGCCGAGGTGCTGCGCCCGGGCGAGCCGCACAAGCCCTTGATCAACGGGGCCGACGAGCGGGCGATGGAGCGTTTCGACCGCCTGCGCCACGCCGACGGCGATCAGCCGACCGCCGATCAGCGCCTCGAGATGCAGCGCGCCATGCAGACCCACGCCGCCGTCTTCCGCTCCGGCGACTCTCTGCAGGACGGGCAGAAAAAGCTGGCCGACACCTGGTCCAAGCGGGACAAGATCTCCGTCACCGACCGCTCGATGATCTGGAACTCCGATCTCATGGAGACCCTGGAGTACGACAACTTGATCTATCAGGCGGTGGCGACGATGGAAGGCGCGCGCAACCGCACCGAAAGCCGCGGCGCCCATGCGCGCGAGGACTTCGAGGAGCGCGACGACGCGAACTGGATGAAGCACACCCTCACCTGGGTCGACGACAACGGCAAGGTGAAGATCGACTACCGCCCGGTTCACATGAACACGCTGACCAACGAGGTTCAGTCGATCCCGCCGAAGGCGCGGGTTTACTAAGGCCCAGGCGCGCAACCCCAACGCATCGTCAAGACACGCGTAGCGAGACACGAGACTAAAGACATGGCGGAATTCGCGCTTCCAGCGAACTCGAAGATCGGCGACGGCAAGAGCTGGAGCGGCCAGGCGCCGGCCAAGCGGCCCAAGACCTTCAAGGTCTATCGCTGGAACCCGGACGACGGCCGCAATCCGCAGGTCGACAGCTACACGCTGGACCTCGACGACTGCGGCCCCATGGTTCTCGACGCCCTCATCAAGATCAAGAACGAGGTCGACCCGACCCTGACCTTCCGGCGCTCCTGCCGCGAGGGGGTCTGTGGGTCCTGCGCCATGAACATCGATGGCACCAACACCCTGGCCTGCCTCAAACCCATCGACGAGATCGAGGGCGACGCCAAGATCTATCCCCTGCCGCACATGCCGGTGGTCAAGGACCTGGTGCCCGACTGCAGCCAGCTCTATGCCCAGTACGAGCTGATCGAGCCCTGGCTCAAGTCGCGTACGCCAGCGCCCGAGCGCGAGCGTCTGCAGTCACCCGAGGAGCGCGCCGAGCTGGACGGCCTCTGGGAGTGCATTCTCTGCTTCTGCTGCTCGACCTCCTGCCCGAGCTATTGGTGGAATGGCGACCGCTACCTCGGCCCGGCCATCCTTCTGCAGGCCTATCGCTGGATCGCCGACAGCCGCGACGAGTACAGCGGCGAACGGCTCGATGCCCTGGAAGACCCCTTCCGTCTCTATCGCTGCCATACCATCATGAACTGCACCAAGACCTGCCCGAAGGGGCTCAACCCGGCCAAGGCGATCGGCGAAATCAAGAAGCTGATGGTCGAGCGCAAGATGTAAGCCGGGGCCGGCAGGCGCCCCGCTGCCGGCTCTACCAAAGTCCAATAGAAAATTCGTCGCCTATCTTCTCTCCTGGCGGGGCTCCGGAGAAAGTGCTGCTTTGAGCCCATTGTATAGGCGCGCGAAAGACTAGATGACCAAAGTTCTCATAACCGACGATCATCCGCTTTTCCGAGAAGCTCTGCGGAGTGCAGCCACGGAAGCCTTCAGCGAAGGCATCACCGTTGAGGCCCGCAGCATGGAAGAGGCCTTGCAGCAGGTCGAGACGCACGGCGACTTCGATCTGGTGCTGCTCGACCTCAGCATGCCGGACACGCAGGGCTTTCACGGACTTTTGACCTTGCGGAACCGCTTCCCGAAACTGCCGGTTCTCGTCGTTTCCGGCATGGAAGACCACCGCATCATCGCCGAGGCCATGAGCTATGGCGCGGCCGGCTTCGTGCCCAAGTCGACGGCGCGGCCGGAGCTGGTCCAAGCGCTACTCAAGGCGATGGACGGCGAGGTCTACCTGCCGCCGAGCTATCGCGAGGCGCATGGCCGGGATGCCAATCCCTGCGGTGCCGGCAGCGAGATGGTCGAGCGCCTGAAGAGCCTGACGCCGCAGCAGCTTCGGGTGCTGCAGATGCTGCGTGAGGGCAAGCTGAACAAGCAGATCGCCTACGAGCTCGACGTTGGCGAGACCACGGTCAAGGCGCACGTCTCGGCCATCCTGCGCAAGCTCAAGGTCTTCAGCCGCACCCAGGCGGTCATCGAGGCGAACAAGATCGACTTCGAGGCCATCGTCGGGCACAGCGAGACGGCGCTCTTCGACCAGCCAGGGAATCACTAGGCGCTTTTTTTTTGGCGCCTTTGGCGCTGCACTGTTCCGTCCCACTCCCCCACCCGGCCACCCCACTGTCCACAATTCCGTGGGTGGCCGGGTGGGGGAGTGGGACGGAACAGATCGGGCGCGCCTCCGCGAGGAGACAGCGAGCCAACCTGGCGCCGGCGCGCCCAAGAAAACAGCAACAGTTTCGGCTAGAGCACCAGGTGGGCCATCAGGGAGCGCAGCTCGGCCGGCTTGATCGGCTTGTGCAGCAGCTCATAGCCGTTCTCGCGCACCCTGGTCGCCACGTCCGGTGAATGGTCGGCCGTGATGATCAGCGCCGGGACTTCCTGGTCAAAGTGGCGGCGCAGCGCGGTAATCGATTGCAGACCGAGATTGCCGCAATCCAGGTGATAATCGGCAACGATCAGATCCGGGCAGAGTTCCGCATCGGCGAGCTGCGCCAGCGCATCCACTGTGTCCGTTGCAGTCAAGACCTGGCAGGACCAGCGCTGCAGCAGGTTCTTCATGCCGTCCCGGATGTCTTCGTCGTTCTCGATGACCACGACGAAGGTGTCGGCAAGCCCCTTCTCCGCCGGGTGCGCCGATGCCGGTTTGCTGTCGTCGCCCGTCGCATCGCCGTAGGGCACCGTCAGATAGAAGACGGAGCCTCGGCCGGGCGTTGAGCGCAGGCCGACCTGGAGCCCTTGGGCCCGCGCCGCGCGCTCGACGATGGCGAGGCCGAGGCCGAGGCCACTCTGCTCCGCCTGCTGCGGATGGGAGTGGCGATGGAACTCGCCGAAGATGGCTTCCTTCTGGTCTTCGGGAATGCCCGGGCCGCTGTCCCAAACCTCGATGCGCAGCCCCTCGGGGCGCCGCCGGCAGCCCAGCAGCACGCCCCCCTCTGTCGTATAACGGATGGCGTTGCTGAGCAGGTTCTGCAGGATCCGCCGCAGCAGCAGGACGTCGCAGCGCACCACCGCGGAGCAGGGCCGGACCGCAAGGCGCAAGCCCTTGGTCGCGGCCGAGGGTGCGAAGTCGCTCGCCAGCGAACCGAGCAGCGTCTGTATGTCGACGTCGGCGAAGTCCGCCGTCACCACCCCGGCGTCCAGCCGCGAGATATCGATCAAGGTCTTCAGCAGCTCCTCGACCGAGCCGAGGGAGGTGTCGATGCGCTCCACCAGCCGCCGGGTGTCATCGCTCAGATCATCTCCGTCCACCGCCGAGACGAACAGGCGAGCGGCGTTGAGCGGTTGCAGCAGGTCGTGGCTCGCGGCGGTCAGAAACTTGGTCTTGCT
This sequence comes from Rhodospirillales bacterium, assembly GCA_965247175.1. Lineage (GTDB taxonomy): Bacteria > Pseudomonadota > Alphaproteobacteria > Kiloniellales > DSM-21159 > JANQMX01. The sequence goes on along the minus strand of OZ252006.1, from coordinate 3,144,079 downwards.
GAGGTTCGCGGCCTGCGCCTCGGCCGTGGCCAGGGAAAGCTCGGCAGTGCGCTCGGCCACCCGGTGCTCCAGATCGCGCTTGGCATCGGCCAGGGACTGGGCGGCCCGCGTCTGCTCCGTGACGTCGGTGTAGGTTGAGACGAAGCCGCCGTCGGGCATGCGTGCGCGCTGCACCTCGATGATGTGGCCGTCGTGCCGCTGGTACTCGAAACGCATAGGTTTCACGTGGCCTTTGCGCTTCAGCCACTGGGTGGTCTGCCGGGCGGTCAGCTCGTCGATAATTGTGCCGCGATTGTTCTCGTAGCGGTGAATGTCCGCGAAGCTCGTGCCGACGCGGAGCATGGCCTCCGGCAGGTCGACAATCTGACGCATCCGCGCGTTGGCGTAGGCCAGGCGGCCGTCCTTGTCGCACAGCGAGACACCCTGGACCAGATTGTCCAGCGTGCTTTGCAATTGCTGCGATTTCTCGGTCAGCTCCCGCTCGCGGCGCTCGGCTTCGCTCGTCTTGATCTCGGTGACATCCGTGTAGAGCCCGACGACGCCGTTCTCCATCGGCTTCTCACTGATCTGCAGCCAGCGCCCGTCGAGCAGCGCCTCGATGCGAACGCCGTCGGCCCGGCGGTGAGCGTCGATGCGCTCGGCTATCCAGCGCCGCCGCTCTTCGGGGTCACTCAACCGGATAGCGCCGCGCTCGGCCAAAGCGACCGCCAGCTCGATGAACGGGGTGCCGGGGCGCAGCACGTCCTCGAGCTGCGGGAAGAAGTCCAGGTACTTGGAATTGAACAGAACCACCCGGTCGTCGCGGTCGCACAGCAGGAAGCCCTCGGAGAGGCTTTCCACCACCTCATGCAAGCGTTTATGCGCAGCCTTGCTGTCCGCCTCGGCCTGATAGCGTGCGTGGCTGAGCTGCTTGATCTCGCGCAGGGCTTGGCGAAGGTCGGTAATGCTGGCGCCGTCATCGGCGGAGCCCGCACCTTGGCCGCGCGATAGAATAGGGCGTGGCAGCAGCCTCCCTATCACCCCTTTATCCTCCCGTCAGGATAGTGCCGCGTGTTTTCAATAGATTATGCCCCTGTTGGACGAAAGTACAAACCGCTTTGCTCGGTTTGGCCGACGGCTGCGGCCGATAAGCCCACACAACAGCTGTGCCGCTTGGAGAGCGGCTAGGATTTCCGGGATCGCTCTGCTTGGCTTTGCACCCGAATGGGCGGGTGCAAAGCCTGGCCGAGTTGCCCTATAGTCCCTAACTCTTGGCTAACCCCACGGTCCGCACCCAGGCCGCAATCGGGGACGCCGCAATAAGCAAGAAGTAGGCAACAAGGAGGAGAGGTGATGCCAAGCGTCACGATGAAGGTGAACGGCAAGGAGGTCACCGCGGACGTCGAGCCGCGTACGTTGCTCGTCGAGTTCCTGCGGCAGAACCTGGCGATGACCGGGACGCACGTGGGCTGCGATACCAGTCAGTGTGGTGCTTGCGTCGTTCTCGTCGACGGCAACTCGGTGAAGTCCTGCACCATGTTGGCCGTGCAGGCCGACGGCGATGAGGTCACCACGATCGAGGGCTTGGCGAACGGAGAGCTGCACCCCGTCCAGGCCGCCTTTAAGGAGCATCATGGTCTGCAGTGCGGCTTCTGCACGCCGGGCATGGTGATGAGCGCGGTCGACCTCCTGAGCAAGAACCCCAAGCCGAGCGAGAGCGAAATCCGCCACTGGCTGGAAGGCAACTTCTGCCGCTGCACCGGCTACCACAACATCGTCAAAGCCATTCAGTCCGCCTCAGAGCGGATGAGCGCCTAATCCGCGTCCAAGGGAGGTAAACAGAATGCCCGATTCGGGAATTGGCGCGTCCGTGACGCGCAAGGAAGACAAGCGCTTCCTCACCGGCCGCGGCCGCTACACCGACGATCTCAACCGCCCCGGCCAGGCCATCGCCTATTTCCTGCGCTCGCCGGTCGCGCACGCGGTCATCAAGTCGATCGACACCTCGGCGGCCGAGGCCGCGCCCGGCGTGGTCGCGGTCTACACCGGCAAGGACATGGAGGCCGATAGCGTCGGCTCGCTGCCCTGCGGCTGGGTGGTCAACGATAAGCACGGCGAGCCCCACAAGGCGCCGCCGCACTTCCCCTTGGTGCGCGACAAGGTGCGCTATGTCGGCGACCACGTCGCCATGGTGATCGCCGAGACCCTGGCCCAGGCCAAGGACGCGGCGGAGCTGATCGAGGTCGACTACGACGAGCAACCTCCGGTGATCGACGCCACAGGGGCCATGCAGGGCGCGCTGCTGCACGACGAAGCGCCGCAGAACCTCTGCTACGACTGGGAACTGGGCGACGAAGCGGCGGTTGATGACGCGCTCTCCAAGGCCGCTCACGTGGTCAAGCTCGACATCGTCAACAACCGCTTGATTCCCAACGCCATCGAGCCGCGCGCAGCGATCGCCGAGTTCAATCCGGCACACGACTCCTACGAGCTCTTCTCGACCAGTCAGAACCCTCATCTCCTGAAGCTCATTCTCTGCGCCTTCGTGCTCGGCATTCCCGAGACCAAACTGCGGGTGATCGCGCCGGACGTCGGCGGCGGCTTCGGCTCCAAGATTTACTGCTACGCTGAAGAAACGGCCTGCCTCTGGGCTTCCAAGCGCCTCAACGGTCGCCCGGTCAAGTGGACCGCAGAGCGCAGCGAGAGCTTCCTGGCTGACGCCCATGGCCGTGACCATGTGTCGAACATCACCCTGGGTGTCGATGCGGACAACAAGTTCACCGCGCTCAAGGTGCTGACCACGGCGAATCTGGGGGCCTACCTCTCCAACTTCGCCACCTGCATCCCGACCTACCTTTACGCCACCTTGCTGGCGGGGCAGTACATCACGCCTGTGATCTACTGCAACGTGAAGGCCGTCTTCACCAGCACTGCGCCGGTCGACGCCTATCGCGGCGCCGGGCGGCCGGAGGCGACCTACGTGGTCGAGCGCATCGTCGAGGTGGCCGCCCGCCAGCTCGGCGTCGACCCGGCGGAGCTCAGGCGCAAGAACTTCATTCAGCCGGACCAGTTCCCCTATCAGACCCCGGTCGCCCTGACCTACGACGTCGGCGATTACGAGCCGGCGCTCGACCAGGCGATGAAGATGATCGACTACAGCAACTTTCCTCAGCGCCGGGCGGAGTCCGAAGCGCGCGGCAAGCTGCGTGGCATCGGCTTCTCGGCCTACATCGAGGCTTGCGGCATCGCGCCCTCGGCGGTGGTCGGCGCGCTCGGCGCGGGCGTCGGACTCTGGGAGTCGGCCCAGGTGCGCATGAAGGCGACCGGCAGCGTCATGGTCATGACCGGCAGCCACGCGCACGGACAGGGGCACGAGACCACCTTTTCGCAGGTCGTCTCGGACTACCTCGGTATTCCCTACGAGCATGTCGAGATCGTGCATGGCGACACGGGTCAGGTTCCCATGGCCATGGGGACCTATGGCTCGCGCTCGCTGGCTGTCGGCGGCTCGGCCATCATCAAGGCGTGCGACAAGATCATCGAGAAGGGGCGCAAGATCGCGGCCCACATGCTCGAAGCCGACGTCGGCGACGTGGAGTTCAAGGACGGCAACTACACCGTCAGCGGCACCGACCGCTCCAAGTCGCTCGGTGAGGTCGCCTTCGCTGCTTACGTGCCGCACGACTATCCGGAAGGCGTGGAGCCGGGCCTCGACGAGACCGCGTTCTACGACCCGCTCAACTTCACCTATCCGGCGGGCGTGCACATTGCCGAGGTGGAGATCGACCCGGATACCGGCGTCACCACGATCGTCGACTGGGTGGCCGTGGACGACTTCGGCAAGGTGATCAATCCCATGATCGTCGAAGGTCAGGTGCACGGCGGCATCGCCCAAGGCGTCGGCCAGGCTCTGTTGGAGAACTGTGCCTACGACGAGAACGGCCAGCTCATGACCGGCTCCTACATGGACTACACCATGCCGCGGGCCGATGACCTGCCGTCCTTCAAGGTCGACATGACCGAGACCCCCTGCTCCCACAATCCGCTTGGCGTGAAGGGCTGCGGCGAGGCCGGCGCCATTGCCGCCCCGGCGGCTTTGATGAATGCCATCACCGATGCCCTGGGTCAGGAGATCGACATGCCGGCCAGCACCGAGAAAGTCTGGCGCGTCTGTCAGTCCCGGCGCATGGCGGCGGAATAGCGGTCAAGAGAAGGAGACGGAAAAGATGTACAACTTCGACTATCACCGCCCCGCTTCTCTGGCCGAGGCCGCCTCGGCCCTGCAGGGCGCAAGTGAAGGCAAGCTCTTGGCCGGCGGACAGACCCTGTTGGCGACCATGAAGCAGCGTCTGGCCAGCCCGAGCGATCTGATCGATCTGTCTGCCATCGGCGAGCTGAAGGGCATCAGCCTGGAGGGCGACACGCTGGTGATCGGCGCCATGACGACCCATGCGGAGGTCGCCAAGAGCGATGCCGTGAAGGGCTTTTGCGCGGCATTGGCCAAGCTGGCCGGCGGCATCGGCGACCCTCAGGTGCGCCACTGCGGCACCATCGGCGGCTCCATCGCCAACGCGGACCCGGCGGCAGACTATCCGGCGGCTCTGCTCGGCCTTGGTGCCACGGTCGTGACCGACAAGCGCGAGATCCCTGCCGACTCCTTCTTCACCGGCCTCTTCGAGACGGCGTTGGAGGAGGGTGAGATCATCACCAAGGTGCGCTTTCCCAAGCCCCAGCGGGCCGGCTATGCCAAGTTCGCCAACCCGGCGTCGCGCTATGCCATCGTCGGCGTCTTCGTCAGCCAGGGGCCGGGCGGCGTCCGCGTGGCCGTAACCGGGGCCGGGCCGAGCGCCTTCCGGGTTGCTGAGATGGAGCAGGCCCTGGCCGGCAACTTCTCGCCCGATGCCATCTCCGGCATTTCGGTGCCGAGCTCGGGCCTCAACTCGGACATCCACGCTTCGGCGGACTACCGGGCGCACCTGGTGAACGTCATGGCCAGGCGCGCGGTGGAATCCGCAAGCTAGCCGAACAGACTCGTTGCGTTTGCGGAAGCCGGGATTCAGGGCAGAGTCCCGGCTTCTTCATTGGAGGGGAAGGCAGATAGGGTTGGGTTACTTCCGCGCGTCACCCCGGGCTTGACCCGGGGTCCATGTTGAAGTCGGGCACGGACTCTGGATCTTGTGCATCAGCCTAGGTTCCAAGGTTTGGTACAAGCTGATAGATGGTTCCCGGCTCGCGGGCTTCGCCCTTGGCCGGGATGACAGTCCGGGGGAAACGAGGCGCGCAGCGCACAGGACAGAGAAGGGGAACGGACCATGGGGATCATAAGCTGGATTATCTTCGGGGCGATTGCCGGTTACTTGGCCAAGCTGATCATGCCGGGCCGGGATCCGGGCGGCCTGATCGTGACCATCCTGATTGGCATCGGCGGCGCCGTGGTCGGCGGTGCGATCGGAACGACCTTGGGGCTCGGCGAGGTCAGCGGCTTCAACCTGGGCAGCTTTGCGGTCGCCATCGGCGGCGCCATTGTCCTGCTGCTGATCTACCGCTTCATCAAGAGCCAGAGTAGTTAGGTTTTTTGTTTGGCGCTGGCGCGCCGTACGACACCGGCCCACACCCCCTACCGAAAGGTTTTCTAGGGCGCGCCGGCGCCAATTTAGCTCGGTATCTGCTTGCGGAGGCGCGCCGTTCTGTTCCGTCCCACTCCCCCACCCGGCCACCCACGGAATTGTGGACAGTGGGGTGGCCGGGTGGGGGAGTGGGACGGAACAGTGCAGCGCCGTTAGGCGCCCAAGAAACCAGTACGGCGTGCCAACCAAAAACCAGCGCTCTCTATCAAACCGCCAGCGAGTGGCGAGCCTTGCCGGCCTTGAGGTAGCTGTCGAAGCAGGCGGCGACCGAGCGGCGGAAGGACTGTCCTTCGTCGGTCAGGCTGAGATGGCGGCCGTCCCATTCGACCAGGCCGTCATCGCTCAGCGCGTCCAACCCGGCAAAGGCGTCGGCTACGGCGTCCAGGGATTGCCGGTGCTCGGCGCAGACGGCGGAGACGTCGATGCTGTCACCGCACATGACCTGCATGATCAGGCTGCGGCGCAGAATGTCGTCCGAGCTCAGGCCTAGCCCGCGCTGGGTGGGCAGGCAGCCGGCATCGAGGGCGCGGCGGTAGTCTCCCAGGTCGGCCATGTTCTGGGCGTAGCCTTGCGGCAGCGAGCCGATGGCCGAGGCGCCGAGGCCGATCAGCGCCGGCGCCGTGTCGGTGGTGTAGCCCTGGAAGTTGCGGCCCAGCTCGCCGCGTGCGGCGGCCACGGCCATGGGATCGTCGGGCCGGGCGAAGTGGTCCATGCCGATCGGGACGAAGCCGAGTTCCGAGAGGCGGCGGGTGCCGGCCTCGGCCTGCCGACGCCGGGTTTCCACGTCCGGCAGGTCGGCCTCGTCGATCAACTGCTGGTGCTTCTTCATCCAGGGCACGTGGGCGTAGCCAAACAGCGAGACGCGGTCCGGCTCCAGCGTCGCCGCTATCTCGATGCTGCGGCAGAGGTCCTCGACTGACTGCTTCGGCAGGCCGTACATCAGGTCGAAGCTGATCTTCTCAGCCCCCGCGGCCCGCAGCCGCTGAACGCTTTCCGCAACCGCCTCCACGGGCTGCACGCGGTTGACCGCCCCCTGCACCGCAGGCGTGAAGTCCTGCAGGCCGAGGCTGACGCGATTGATTCCCTGTTCCGCCATGGCCGCGATCATGTCGTCGCTGAGGCAGCGCGGGTCGATCTCCATCGCGAGTTCGGCGTGCTCCGCGACCGCAAAGGCCGCCCGCACGTCGGTCATCAGGCCGGCGAAGTCCTCCGCCGCCAGGATGGTCGGCGTGCCGCCGCCGAAATGCAGGTGCGTCAGCGGCGGTGGCGCGGGCAGGCGCTCGGCGACCAGGGCCAGCTCGCTGCGCAGCAGGGCCGCGTAGGCGGAGACCCGCTCGGGCCGCTGAGTCACCGTCGTATGGCAGCCGCAGTACCAGCAGAGCTGCTGGCAGAAAGGAACGTGGATGTAGAGCGATGCGCTGGTGCCGCTCTGCCAATCCGCCAGCCAGCCGCCATAGGTCTCGGCGTCGACGGCATCGCTGAAGTGGGGCGCCGTCGGATAGCTGGTATAGCGGGGCAGTCGGGCGCTGCGGTACTTGGAGAGAGGATCGCTCATGGCCGAAGGCTAGGCCGCCGGCCGGGTGCGTCCTTGACCTAGCTCAAGCGCCAGCTGTCGCGACAGCGAAAGGAAGGGATTTCGTCCTTAGAGGTCGAGCGGGCGGCGGTCGATGGCCTCTTCCCAGCTCTCCAGATCGTCGCCGAACACCAGGTCAGGGTCATAGTCGATCACCTCCCAGGTACCTGCCGCGATCTCGGCCTCCACCTGGCCGGGTCCCCAGCCGGCGTAGCCGAAGACGATGCGAAAGCGGCTCGGGCCTTCGTCCTTGGCGATGTGCTGCAGGATGTCCGCGTTGCCCGAAAGCGCCAGGTCGTGCTCCAGGCTGAGACTGCTGTCCAAGGTCACGTCATCGCTGTGCAGGACGAAGAGGGCGCTCGGGCTGACCGGCCCGCCATAGTGAAAGGTCAAGGGGGTGTCGGCCGTCTCTTCCATGTCGAGATGCTCGGCCAAGACCTTGAGCGGCAGGCGGGCGACGAACTGGTTGACCACCAGGCCGAAGGCGCCACCGTCGTCGTGCTCGACAAGGTAAATGACCGCCCGCTGAAAGTTCGGATCCTTAAGATCTGGCTGCGCCACGAGGAGCTGCCCGGAGAGTAGCTGCGTCGGTTCGGCGGAGAGATCGCTGCGCTGTGCGGCAAACAGCACGATTGCCAGCACGAGAAGGAGGCGCAGAGCCAGCCCTTTGAAAAGAAACCCTTTTTTCATTGCGTCGCTCCCCCAAGCGTGAACCCTACGCGCCTCTGCGCTGAGTCAGTATAGGGAAAATCGAGGCAAATGCGGCAGAAATTTTTCCACGGGCCCGCCCGGTGGAGCCGGCGATTTGGTTAACGGGCAGGGAGCTTTTTGGTTAACCGGCGCCGGTTCTGGGGCCGCCGGAAATCGGCAACAAAGAGATGCATCTGTCGCGCTTTTGTGCTACATTCGCACTTCGAATAAGGGGATAGGTGCAGGCGCTGGGGTTGTGCGCTGCATCCGGAATTTCACTGGTTGCACTTGGGGAGTGACACCGTGGCGAGGGGATTTCTTGCATTTGTCTTTGGGTGCTTGGTGCTGGGGTCGGGCCCGGCACAGGCAGCAGGCATCGTTGTCGATGCCACCGGTGAAGACAGCGCAACCGAGCAGTCCTTCTGGGGCATTGCGTTCGAGAGCGGCGCTGGCTTCATCGAATCCTTCACGATCGACATTTCCGAGGCCGGCATCGGCTTTGACGCGGCTTTCTTCGATTTTGACGGCGGGCTCTTCAACAACCAGCCGACGGCGCCGGTCTTTACCGAGCTGAATGGCCTGAGCGAGGGCGACATCACGGTCGAGACCAGCGAGCCCGTAATGGGGCATGCCGGGCGCCCGAGCATCCTGACCCTCAATTTCGCCGAGGGCAGCTTCGGCGTTGGCGACTCCCTGCGGTTCTTCGCCGATACGGACTTCCTGATGTCGGACCCCTTGCCCGGCAGCGGATTGGGCGAGGCCAGCGGCGTCCAGGTGCGGGTCAAGCTGTTCGACCAGGCCGAGATGGCGGGGGTCTTCGAGACCACGGACGGCGGCGCGGGTGATGGCGGTTCCTCCGCCGCGGACTTCGCGGTCCCGCCGGCGGCTGTGCCGCTGCCGGCTGCGGCTTGGCTGTTCCTTTCGGCGATCGGCATGCTCGTCGGCTGGCGTGGTCTGCGCACCCGCAAGGGATAGGCAGGCCGTAACCGCACGGCTGCTGCCTTTACCCCTTAGTTGTACCCGGCTCTTTTGTGGCGCCTCGAAAAGCCCTAAGTAGTATCAGGGCGTCTAGCCGGGTTTTCGGTCTTCGGTAAGCTCTGCCCGGGTAGTCTGCCCGCGCACCGCACTGGTGCATCGGTTTTATGCGCTCGGGTGTGACGGCATGCAGCTTCGCTATTCTCTCGTTTCGCTCTTTCTGATTTCTCTCCTGCTCGGGGTCGGCTTCGCTCCCGGCTTGGCGGAAGCCAAGAAGGTCGACGAATACCTCTCCTCGGCAGAGGAGGAGTCGGCGGCCGGGCGGTTCGAGGCGGCCGTCATTCATCTGAAGAACGCGGTCCAGGCCGACCCGGAAAGCGCCGAGGCCCGCCGCCGTCTGGGCGAGGTCTATCTCAAGCTTTACGCCATACAGCCGGCTGAGAAGGAACTGCGCCGGGCGCGCACCTTGGGCGACGACTCGGTGGAGCTGCGCGCCGCCCTGGCGGAGGCGCAGCTGCTGCTGGGCCGCTTCGACGAGGTGCTGGCCTTGACCGACGAGGCGGCCGGGCCGAGCGGCGGCCTGCGGGATAGGCTCGACACTCTGCGCGTCCAGGCGCTCTCCGGGCTGGGCCAGCAAGAGGCGGCTCGGAGCCTGCTCGACCGGGTCATGGAGCGTGGCGACAACGCCGCGGCGCTCGAGGTTGCGGCGCGCTTGGACATCGCCGCCGGCAATTTCGATGCGGCGCGGCAGAAGGCCCGCCGGGCCTACGAGCTCGATCGGACCAACTCGGACGCGATCTCCACCTACGCCAAGCTCCTGGTTCAGGAGCGTGAGCTGCAAGAAGCCTACGACATTCTCGCGCCGCTGGTGGCCGAGGAGCCCTTCCGCCCCGACACCACCATCCTGCACAGCAGCCTGGCGTTGGAGCTGAGGCGTTTCGAAGAAGCCCGCGCGGCCTTGGCCGCCATGCCGCGGCAGATCGCCCTGACCCCCGCCTCGCTCAATCTCAAGGCGCTGCTGTCACTGCACGACGGCGACTACGAGACGGCGCTGGCCCAGGCCGAGCAAGCCCTGGGGCAGGCCGAGGACTATGTTGCCGCCCAGCGCACTGCCGGCTTTGCCAGCCTGGTGCTCGGCAACACCGAGCGCGGCCGGGACTATCTCTCTGGCTATGTCGGCCGCGTGCCGCAGGACCAGGACGCGCTGCTGCGTCTGGCCTGGGCGGAAACGCAGCTCGGCAATCCCGAGAAGGCCTATGACATTCTCACCCGGCGCATCTTCGCCGACAGCCAGTCGGAGGCTTACCTGCGGCTGGCGGCGGAGGTGGCCCTGCGCGTCGGCCGGCCGGCGGAGGCGCAGGGTTTCATGCAGCGCTATGTCGCCCTCCGCCCCGACGATGTGGAGGCGCGCTCCAGCCTCGGCCTCTTGCAGTTCTCCCAAGGTGAGCGGGAGCTGGCGCTCCAGGCCTTGGAGGATGCGGCCGCGGACGCGCCGGAGTCCGTCAACAACCTGGTCCGTCTGGGGACCGCGCAGCTCAGCGGTCAGGACTTCGAAGGCGCCCTCGCCAGCGCCAAGGAAATCCAGAGCCGTTTCCCCGAGTTGGCCATCGGCCACAATCTGGAAGGCGCGGTTCACCTGGCCCGAGAGGAGCGAGAGGCTGCGCGGCGCAGCCTGGAGCAGGCTCTGAGCATCGAGCCGGACAACGTGCCGGCGTCCATCAGCCTGGCGCAGTTGCATGTCGCCGAGGACCAGCCCGAGCTGGCCCGGGCGCGGCTCGACTCGCTTCTGGAGAGCCAGCCCGACAATGTGCAGGCGCTCTTGCTGCTGGCCCGGATCGATGTTGCCGCCGGGGATCTGGTGAGCGCCGAGGAGCGCATCGATGCGGCCGTCGATGTCGGCGTCGCCTCGCCGGTGCCGAACCTGGTCCAGGCCCGCTTCCTGCTCGCCACCGGTCGGCCGCTGGAGGCCCGGGCCGCGGTCGTTCCGGCCGTCGAAGGCTATCCGGACCAACCGACGGTGTGGGAGACCGACGCCATCGTCCAAGCGGCCGCCGGCGATTTCCCCGCGGCCGTGACCGCCTATCGCCAGCTCGCCAACCTGCGGCCCCAAGACCCGCAGCCCCATGCCGCGGCTGCCGAGATGCTGCTGCGCGACCGGAGGCTGCGCGAAGCGATCTCGGAGCTGCGTACGGCGCTGGACCGGGACCCCGCCTATCTGCCGGCCCGCTTCGGCCTGGTGCGCCTGCTGGTCTTCGACAATCAGTTTGAGACCGCCTTCGCCGAGCTCTCCGGCCTGGCCGACGAGCGGCCCGACGACCCGAACGTCGCCGAGCTCAAGGCCTTCTACTACCTGCAGGTCGAAGAGGATGCCGCCAAGGCCGAGGCCGAGCTCAACCGCGCCTTCGATCTGGAGCCGAGCGGGCCGCGCGCCGGACAGCTCGCCCAGTTCCTCTGGCAGCAGGGGCGGCGGGACGAAGCCCTGGCCAAGCTGGACGGCTGGCTGGAGGCCCATGCCGACGACACCCAGATCCAGGATCTGCGGGCCCAGTATCACATCTTCGAGGGCCGCTACGGCGAGTCCCGCGTGTCCTATCAGCGGCTGGTTGAGAACCAGCCCGACAATCCGGCCTATCGCAACAACCTGGCCTGGGCGCTCTGGCGCGAAGGACAGGTGGAGCTGGCCAAGGGCGAGGCGGAGCGCGCCTTGGAGCTGGCGCCGGAAAGCGGCGAGATCATGGACACCCTGGCCGTCATCCTGCTCGACCTCGGCGAGACTGAGCGGGCGCTGAACCTCTTGGAGGAGGCGGTCGAGCGGGTGCCGCGCAACCCGGACATCCAGGTCCACTACGCCCAGGCCTTGATGGCGACGGGCGAGACCGATCGGGCGCGCAAGATGCTGGAGGACGTCCTGACTGACTACGGCGAGTTCTACGAGCGCCCCGCCGCCGAACAGCTACTTCAGGCAGAATAGCCTGCCGGCCAAAGGGGCGCCTGAGTCACCTCCGGGGCGAGAGGCCGCAGCCTCTCCGCTTGATCAAGCTCAAGGATGGGTCAATATCCCGGCTCTAGGCTTGCTCCCAAAGTCACGCCAAGAGATGACAGGGACAGAGAAGAAAATGGACGGACAAGGCCCCTTCTTCCCCGACTACGAGAGCGTCTTTGGCCAGGCAGTCGCCCGGGTCCGCGCCGAGGGCCGCTATCGCGTCTTCGCCCACCTGGAGCGCAAGGCCGGCGCGTTTCCACGCGCCCATAACCACGGGCCGGGGCCCGACGAGGTCACCGTCTGGTGCTCCAACGACTACCTCGGCCAGGGCCAGAACCCGGTGGTGATCGAGGCTCTCAAGCGCTCGGCCGAGCGCATGGGCGCCGGCTCCGGCGGGACCCGCAACATCTCCGGCACCCACCACCTGCACGTTCTCCTGGAGAATGAGCTGGCCGGCCTGCACGGCAAGGAAGCCGCCCTGCTCTTCACCTCGGGCTACGTCTCGAACTCGGCGACGCTCTCGACCGTCGGCAAGCTCTTGCCCGGCTGCGTCATCCTGTCGGACGCGCTCAACCACGCCTCCATGATCGACGGCATCCGCCAGTCCGGCTGCGAGAAGCGCATCTTCCAGCACAACGACGTCGCCGATCTTGAGCGTATGCTGGCGGAGATCCCGGCCGATCGGCCGAAGATGATCGCCTTCGAGTCGCTCTATTCCATGGACGGCGACACTGCGCCGATTGCCGCGTTCTGCGATCTCGCCGACCGCTACGGCGCCATGACCTACCTCGACGAGGTTCACGCCGTCGGGCTCTATGGCACCGGCGGTGGCGGCGTCTCCGAACGGGACGGCGTGGCCCATCGCTTGACCATCATCGAGGGCACGCTGGGCAAGGCCTTCGGCTGCATGGGCGGCTATATCGCCGGCTCGCGCGATCTGGTGGACGCCGTGCGCTGCCATGCGCCGGGCTTCATTTTCACCACCTCCCTGGCACCGGCCATTGTTGGTGCTGCGCTGGAAAGCGTGCGCTACCTGCGCGCCCATGACGAGCTGCGCCAGCAGCACCAGGCCCGCGCCGCCCGCCTCAAGACCCTGCTCACCGAGGCCGGCCTGCCGCTGATGCCGAGCGAGACCCACATCGTGCCCGTGCTGGTCGGCTGCCCGGTCAAGGCCAAGGCGATCACCGACAAGCTGCTCACCGAGCACGGCATCTACGTGCAGCCGATCAACTACCCGACCGTGCCCAAAGGCACCGAGCGCCTGCGCCTCACCCCCACGCCGCTTCACGATGATGTGATGATGGACGATCTGGTCGCGGCCCTCAGTCAGGTCTTCGCCGAGGTGGAGGCCGCTCAGGCACCCAGCCAAGCGGCGGAGTAGGCGCCGGACCGCCGGACGTCGCAGTCGAGGCCGCAAGGCCGCAGCGCATCTGGGCCTGCGCGGCTGTCGGCGGAACGGGCATAAACCGGCTAGACCAGCCCTACCCACGCCCCTTTTTGCACCCGCCAGCGGGTGAGTGGGCTATTTCACAGTAAAGATAGGGCCGATATGGCCTAGTGCCGGCCTGCGGCGTCCTGAAGAAACTTTCAGAAAACCTTCAGGATTCTCGCGGGGACCGCTCTTACGTTGGTCGGAAGCGAAGGCAAGAAAGAGCGAGAGGCACCGCCACTTGCCACGCGTCTCCAAAGCTCATGAGGACCTGACGGTCACGCATCGTCAGGACGCTATCGCTGTAAGGGGAGGGGCAATGGCTCTTCGCTACGAAGTAGACGATTTCGAGATCAACGTTGAAACGCGCGAGATTTCGCGCCAGGGCACGCAGATGTCCGTCGAGCCGCAGGCCTTCGATCTGCTGCTGTTCCTGCTTGAGAACCGCCACCGCATGGTCGGCAAGGACGAGATTATCGAGACCATCTGGGGCGGGCGGGCCATCTCCGATGCCGCGCTGTCTAGCTGCATCAAGGCGGCGCGGCGGGCGCTCGGCGACGACGGCCAGCGCCAGGCCATGATCCGGACGGTGCATGGCCGCGGGTTCCGCTTCGTCGGCGCGGTCGAGGTGTTCGGACCGACACGCGAGGAGGGAGACACAGCGCCGGTGACCGCTGCCGATCCGCCCAGACTGACCTCCGGCATCCAAGCCACCATCCAGGTGGATCCGGCGATCCTGCCCGCACCCCATTTCGACCCCTGCTGCGGGCGCGAGCACGCCTGCATCTGTGAGCCCGCGGAGGCGGCCGGGGAGACCACGCCGCCGCGTCCGAACCGACCTTCCCTCGCGGTGCTGCCCTTTCAGGTGCAGGGAGCCTGCAACGGGCTGGCCATCGCCGAAGGCCTGCACCGCGATATGACCGTGCAGTTTGCCCGCACCCGCTGGCTCTTCGTCAGCGCCCGGGCCAGCGTCATGGCTTTGGCGGCCAAAGGGCTGGAAGGTGCCGAGATCGGCAGCCGGTTGGGCGCGCGCTATCAGCTCGACGGGGCTCTCTTCGTCGCCGACGACCGTCTGCGAGTGACCATGACGCTGATGGATTCCGAGCGGCAGTGCGAGATCTGGGCCGAGCGCTTCGAGCGCAAGCTGACCGACATCTTCGAACTGCAGGACGAGATCGTCGAGCAGGTGGTCGCCGCCGTCGAGGCGGAGATCGAGTCGCAAGAACGCCGGCGCGCGCTGGCGCGGCAACCCTCGTCGCTGGACGCCTGGGGCGCCTATCACCGGGCGCTGTCTCATCTGGTCCGCTTCAAGGTCGAGGATCAGGCGCTGGCGGAAGGCTATCTGCACATGGCCGCGCGCCTCGACCCGGACTCACCGCGGGTCTTCGCGGCCTTGTCGTTCCTGCACTGGCAGCGCGCCTTCCTTGGTCTCGGCCGCGGCTGGACCGAGGAGGTGGCCAGCACCTTCGACTATGCGCATCAGTGCATCGCGCTCGACCCGCTCGACCCGCAGTGTCATTGGGCGCTGGGGCGGGCCTACTATCTGGACGGCGACATGGAGGCCGGCATCGCCGAGTTGTCCCATGCCGTCGCGCTGAGCCCCAGCTTCGCCAACGGCCAGTACTCGCTCGCCTATGGGCTGATGTTCGGCAACGACGCGGCACGTGGCCTGCCGGCCGTCGATCAGGCGCGGCGGCTCAGCCCCTACGACCCCATGCGCTTCGCATTCTCGACGGTGCGCGCCATCCTGATGTCCTTCGAAGGGGAGCTCGAGACGGCGGCCGACTGGGCCGACCGTGCAGTGCGAGAGCCGAGCGCGCATCACCATATCGCCGCGGTCGCGGCCTGGACCAACGAGCTGGCCGGGCGGCCGACGCGGGCGCGCAGCCATGTCGACAGGCTGAGGGCGGCGGTGCCGGGCTACACCCGCGACGACTTCTTCCGCTGCTTTCCGATCGACAGGCCCAATCGGCAGCCGGTCGAGGGCGCGCTGATGCGGCTGGGTCTCTAGCGGCTTCGTTGATTTTCTGGGGCGCTAGCGCGCTGCACTGTGCCATCCCGCTCCCCCTCCCGACCACCCACTAGGGTACCATGCCATGGGTGGTCGGGAGGGGGAGCGGGCCGGCGCCGCACGGCGCCGAGGGCGCCCAACCAAGAATCACAATAACCCCATTCCGCGGCGCAGCGCGCAAGTCCCCGCCTCACAGCCGGCAACTCCAGCAAATCCCCAGCAATTCCTCAGGACTTCTCCACTGCGTCCTCAAGCGACTGGCGGGTGGCCCGCCTAGGGTCCGAGCCTGAAGACAGGCCGGTTCTGCCGCCTGGTCCCACAGGTTCGTAGAGGAAGTCATGGAAAGAAATCTCGAAGCCCTGGCCAAGGGCTGGACAGCGCCGAGCCCTCTCTGGGAAGCGCCCGCGCCGCCCTCGCTCCTGACGCAGTTGCTCGACGCGCTCAAGCGCTTGGGCAAGCAGCATCGCGACCGGCGGCTGTTGAGCCACCTCGACGCGCGCACGCTCAAGGACATTGGCGTGAGCCGGGAGATCTACGGCGGACAGCTGCGCTACGCCCAGAGATTGGATGCCCGCTGATGATCGCGAGAGCCATCGTTGCTGCGGGCGCCGCCCTGCTCTTGGCGGTGGCGCCAGGCTGGGCGGCGGATGTCGAGCCCGTCGTCGATGCGGACTTCTATCAGAACGGCCGTCACGACCCGGCCAAGGTCGAACTCGGCCGGCTGCTGTTCTTCGACAAGATCCTGAGCGGCAACCGCAACATCTCCTGCGCCACCTGTCATCATCCGCGCCACGCAACGGTCGATGGCCTGGCCCTTGGCATTGGCGAAGGCGGTGTGGGTCTTGGCCCCGAGCGGCGCGTGCCGCAAGGCGCGGCCGTCCTCGGCCGCATTCCGCGCAATTCGCCCTCGCTCGCCAACCTCGGCGCCAAAGAGTTCTCCATCCTGTTCCATGACGGCCGCGTCGAGGCTGACCCGAAAGGGCCATGGGCCAGCGGTTTCTGGACGCCGGCGCGCGAGCAGCTCCCCGAAGGACTCGACAACGTGCTGGCGGCTCAGGCCATGTTCCCCGTCACCTCGGATGTGGAGATGGCCGGCGGGCGCGGTGAGAACGAGATTGCCGACGCCACGGATCTGCGCCGATTCGGTGGCGCTAACGGCGTCTGGAACCTCCTCGCCGAGCGGCTGCGCAACATCCCCGAATACCGGGTGCTGTTCCAAAAGGCCTATCCGGAGATCCGTGGCCCGGGCGATATCACTTTTGTGCACGCCGCCAACGCCCTTGCCGCTTTCCAGGCGACGGCCTTCCGCTTCGACGACAGTCCCTTCGACCGCTACCTGCGCACGCGGGACGTGCGGCACCTCTCGCTGCCAGCGCGCCTGGGCATGGACCTGTTCTACGGTGCTGCGGGCTGCAGTGCCTGCCATAGCGGCAAGTTCCAGAGCGATCAGGCCTTCCATGCCATTGCCATGCCGCAGATCGGCCCTGGCAAGGGAGACGGCACCGATGCTTCCTACTTCGAGGCGACCGGCTTCCCGGCCCGGCTGGAGGATGTCGGCCGCGCGCCGATCAGCGGGCGGGCCACCGATCTCTTCCGCTTCCGCACGCCGTCCCTGCGCAACGTCGCCCTGACCGGTCCTTGGGGTCATGCCGGCGCCTTCGACAGTCTCGAGGCCGTCGTGCGGCACCACCTGGATCCCGCCGCCTCGCTGGAAGCCTATCGCCTGGCGCCGGGGCACCTGCCGCCGCTCGCCGGTGTCGCCCAGACAGTTGGCCAAGGCTCAGCGCTCCGTGAGCAGCCGGTCAATCCGGCCCGCCGCGCGGGCTTCGACCGGCGCGATGGCTGGGTGCAGCAGAGCGCTGAGATGAGGGCGCGAATCGCTGCAGCCAATGAGCGGCGTCCCGTCGCGCTGGACGATGCATCGGTCGCCGATCTGGTGGCCTTCCTCGAGGCACTCACCGACCCGCGGGCTCGCAAACTGGCGCATCTCGTGCCGGCGCGCGTGCCGAGCGGCCTGCCGGTCGCCGACTGAGCGACCGAAGCGACTTTCCCGACCAACGATCGACTTCGATCAACCCATACCCATCCGAGAAAAGGACAGAGACATGCGTAGCACTTCAATATCCCTGCCGGTCATCAGCGTTCTCGCCGGCACCGCCCTGGTGTCAGCCATCGCCTTGGCCGACAACTCGAACCAGGACGAGGTCTACGACGGGCCGGTGCGTCACGAGCTTGCCTTCGTCACCCATGTCGAGGTCGACGTGGCCGAGCAGGACGTCTTCATCGAGCACAAGCCCGGCTCCGACCAGGTCTTCCGCCCCGGTCCCGCCGAGCGCGACATGGCGGCGCCGCTCTATGCCGCGGCCGAGCCGCAGCACCATGCGCCCTTTGACCCCAAGGCCAATGGCCCCTTCCCCAAGGGTGCGGCGCTCGACATCTCGCTCGGAGACTGGCTGAACGCTGAAGGCGGCGGGACCTACAGCTGCGTGAACGGCCAGGGCCACATCCAGCTCCACTTCACCGGTCTGGTGCCGGAGGGGGTCTACACCATGTGGCACTACTTCATGGCGACGCCGCCGACCGAGCCCTTCATTGGCACCTATGACCTGCCGCTCGGCAGCCGCGACGGAGCGCAGGCGATCTTCGTCGCTGACGCCAAGGGCAACGCCACCTACGACCGGACCTTCACGCCCTGCCTGCAGCTCTCCGGCGAGCATCTCGCCGCCGGCTTGGCGCTGAACTGGCACAGCGACGGTCAGACCTACGGCGTGCTGCCGGGCGACTTCGCGAAGAACGCGCACATTCAGCTCTTCGCCGATCTGCCGCCGCGCGCGGGCCTCTAGCTCCGGAGGCGATGTCCCCTAGGCCGTTCCCCACGGCCGAACCCTGGTGGCGGGTCCGGACCAAGGCTCCCCGAGTCAAGACTCGCGGGGCCAAGGCTCCCCGGGCCCGCCATCCCCTTCAATTTCTCGGCACGGCCCCAGCGACAGCGTCGTCGGGCGGGCCGGCCTCAGCAGGAAGCGATTGGTAGCGATGACGACAGCAAAGACAGACAGAAACGACCACACCGGCCGCAACAGCCCGCGGCCGAGCAGCCTGGGAGGCGGGCATGTCTAGTAGCGCTTGCCTGAAGCTCGTGCCTGAGCCCTACGTGCCGGACCCGCAGGAGATCGAGACGGTCATTGCGCTGCACTGCTCCGGTTCCGGCGCCGGCCAGTGGCGCGCCTTGGCCGAAGCCCTGGCGCCCGATGCCGCGCTCTTGGCGCCCGAGCAGTACGGCACGGTCAGCGCGGGGCCCTGGCCCGGCACCAAGGCCTTCTCGCTCGCCGATGAAGCGCAGCACATCATCAGCCTGCTGGATGACGGGGCGCAGCCCTCGCATCTGGTCGGGCACTCCTACGGTGGCGGTGTGGCGCTGCATGCCGCGCTCGCCCGGCCGCACGCGGTCGCGAGCCTCTCGCTCTACGAGCCCTCGGCTTTCTACCTGCTCAAGGCGGCCGGCCCGGCTGCCGCCAAGGAGCTGGCTGAGATCGAAGGTATCGTCGACGACGTGCGCAACGGCATCGCGACCGGCAACTACGATGCGGCCATGCAGAGCTTCATCGACTACTGGTGCGGCCCTGGGGCCTGGGAAGGCATGCGGCCGAACTTGAGGGATGCGCTCTTGCGCTGGAGCCCCAAGGCGCTGCTCGACTTCCATGCGCTGCTGGAAGAGCCGGTGGCCGACGAGGACTTCGCGCGGCTCGACATGCCGGTGCTCCTGATGGTGGGCGAGCATGCGCCCGCCTCGACCCGCAAGGTGGCGGAGCTGCTCTATGCCCGACTGCGGCACTCGCGCCGCGTCGAGATCAAGCGCGCCGGCCACATGGGGCCGGTGACCCATGCCGAGCCGGTCAACCGGGCCGTCGTCCGGCACGTGCGCGCAACGGGCTCTGCCATCGCCGCACGCTGAGCCGCCTCAGGCGCCTCTTCTTCCTCTAGCCTAAGTCCACTTAGCGGCGTCGCCAGTCCGGCGGCGCCGCTCGTTTTTCAACTGCGCCTTTTCGCGCCTGCAGCATTTTTCACTTCGCAGGCGCAAAATTATGTGTTTCACTTCAGTAATAAAAAATTCTCGCGAGGGGGCGAAACGCTCTTCTGTCCAAAGGGAGAGCAAAACAATGGAACAGGAATTGGCTGAGTTGGCGGCGAAAGTCGCCGCGCTCGAAGAGGCAGGCGGTTGGACCACCACGATCAACATGGAGGTCTTCTATTGGTGGTGCATCGCCTTCATGTTTGTCATTCACGCGGGTTTTCTCGCCTACGAGATGGGCGCATCTCGAAAAAAGAACGTGTTGGCGTCAGGCATCAAAAACATCCTGGCCTTCGCGTTCATGATCCCGACCTTCTTCTTCTTCGGCTGGTGGTTCTATCTCGCATCACCCGGCGGCCTGCCGAGCTTCTCGATGGAAACCGGCGGCGTGCCCTGGTCGGACGCCATGGGCCCGAACCTGGCCGATAACGCGACGGGCATCTTCTGGGGCGCCTTCGCGCTCTTCGCCGCGACCACGGCCTCGATCTTCTCGGGCGCGGTCATCGAGCGCATCAAGCTCTCAGGCTTCCTCATCCTCGCCATCCTGCTCGGCTCGGTGGTCTGGATCATCGGCGCCTCCTGGGCCTGGCATGGCGACGGCTGGCTCCTGACCGAGTTCGGCTGGCACGACTTCGGCGCCGCAGGTGCCGTGCACATGATCGCCGGCTTCTTCGCGCTCGGTGTCTTGATCAACCTCGGCCCGCGCATCGGCCGCTTCGCCCCCGACGGCTCCTCGCCCGACGACCTGCTGCCGCACAACGTGCCCATGGCGACCTTCGGCCTGATGCTCTTGATCGTCGGTTTCTTCGGGTTCCTGGGCGGCTGCATCATCTACAACGGCTCGGGGCAGTGGACGACGATCTTCGGCAATGAGACGACGCTCTCGTCGGTCGCTTTCAACACGCTCATGTGCTTCGGCGGCGGCATCATCGGCGGCTGGCTGGCCACTCGGGATCCCTTCTGGATGATGTCCGGTGCCTTGGCCGGCATCTTCTCGGCGGCCTCGGGTCTCGACGTCTATTGGCCGCCTCTGGCCTTCCTGCTCGGCATCTGCGGCGGCATCATCGCACCGCTCGGTGCCAAGTGGCTCGCTGACAAGTTCAAGATCGACGATGCCGTCGGCGCGGTCTCCGTGCACGGCTTCGCCGGCCTGTTCGGCGTCTTGGCCTTCGGTGTCTTCGGCTCCGGCTATCCCAACGGCGACTATCCGGACACCAACTTCATGGGCCAGCTGATCGGTGCGGTCTCCATGCTGCTGCTCGGCTTCATCCCCGGCTATGTCGTCTCGCTGATCCTCAAGAAGGTCGGCCTGCTGCGCATTCCGGAGAGTGTCGAGATCATGGGCATGGACCTCGCCAAGGTGCCGACCTTCGCCTACCCGGAGGGCATGGAGACGACGCCGGCGGCGGCCAAGCCCGCGCCGGCGCCGGCCGAATGACGGCCCCTTCGGCAACGACGATCTAACTTGAAGGAAAGGACGAGACTCATGGGTTCACCCATCGACTCTTGGGAGAACGCGACAGCGATCTTCACCGGCGCCGGCGGCGCCTCGCCCGTCATCATCCTGCTGATCTCTGTGGTGGTCTGCTTCGGCGCCATCGCCTACGGCGCGGTGAAGGAAGAAGAGAGCTACAAGAAGCACAAGTAAGGGCAACAGATCCTCCGAACGAACTTGACCGGGCCGCCTCGTGCGGCCCGGTTTTTCCTGCCCGGATGGACCTAAGCGCCGGCTGGGACCTGCTCCATGTGTGACAGCGTGGCCCGGAACCCGCGGTCGCCGTGCAGGCTTTGAAAGGCCGGTTCCGCCGTTAGCCAGGCGGCGTGCGTCCAACCGCGTTCGGCAAGGGAACGGACGGCCTCGATCGCCTCGCGCGCTTTGCCGATCATCGCAAACCCGATGGCATCGTAGACCTGCAGCGTCGTCGTCCGGTCGGACTGCGCTTCGATCGCCGCGACGGCCTCGTCCCGCTGTCCCAGCATCGCCAGGAGCGGCCCCAGCAGGTTCTGCGCGCGCGGGTCGTCCGCATCGATTGCAAGGCGCGCTCTGACCCGGCGCAGGCATTCGGCCACCAGTCGTTTGCTCCGCGGCCCGTCGAATGCGGCCGCCGCACGCGCCCCGAAAAAGAGGCACCAGATGCAATCGGGTTTCAGCTGCGCCGCCCGTTCCGCCAAGGTGGCGGCGGCAGGGTATTCTCCGAACGTAAACATGATCCGCGCGCCCAGCAGGTGAATGTAGGCATCGTTCGGGTCCCGTCGCAGGGCCGCGCCGAGCGCACGAACGGCCTCATCTGCGTGGCCAAGAATACTATGAGCGAAGGCCTTCGCCGTGAGCCCAAGTGCCAGATTGGGACTGAGCAGGAGCGCAGCCTCCGCTTCCGCCAAGGCCGCCACCGACTCCTCACTGTCGTCCTGCTGGTAGAGCCATTGATAGCAGTGCGCGATGCCGTGCTCGGCGCGGACGAAGGCGAAGTCGGGCGCAGCGAGCGCCGCCTGTCGGGTGAGCGCGGTGTAGGTTGCCACCATGTCGTGACCGCCATGCACCAATGCGTTCCGGGCTTCCAGACAGGAGAGGTAGGCTTCGAGATCGAAGGCATGCTCTCCCAGCGGAGGTGACGTTGCCTTCGCGACACCGGATGCGCGGAGCCGATAGCCCTGTTTTGAGATGGTCTCGATCAGCCGCTTTCCGTCTCCGCCGAAGGCGCGGCGCGCTTCCGCGACCGCCTGAGTCAGGCTGTCGTCGCCGACGATCACATCGGGCCAGATCTCGTCCATGAGACTGTCGCGACGGACCGCTTCGCCGGGCGTACGCGCCAGAACCTCGAGGAGCCGCGCCGCGCGCGGACTCAGCCTTTTCGTCAGAGGGCCCTGTGTTAGTGACCGCGACGTCGGGTCGAAGGTCCAGCCGGCAATGTCGAACGGCAGGCGGCCGGTCGTATGATCACGGCCGGCCGATGGCGCCGAAGCTTCGCCGGTCGCCGGAGATCGCATTTCCATCGTCAACACTTGATAACAGCTCACAGACGTTTGTTTCTATACAGTTAGGCGGCTGCTGCGCCGCCCAGCGTTGCTCCGCTCACAGATCTGCATCGTCTCGACGGCCATGATCGCGTGGCTGTGACTTGCCAATGGCTTGCCAAGCCGGTTGGAGACGGCTGGGGCTATGCATTAGTCTTGCGGGCGGCATTTCAGTCGCCTTTCATCCCTATAGACGTGAGGTTGGGCCTCACAATGTGAGGTGCGAGGACATGAACGCCGAAGGCCGAAGCTCGAGAGTCGCGCCGGTCATTGCCGTGCTGCCGTTCCGCTATGACGGCGAGGATCCGGCGCGCGCACCGCTGGCCCGGATTATCGGCGAAGCCGTGATTGGAGAGCTCACGCGCTTCGGTGGCATCGAGGTGATCGCCGCCCAGTCAGCCTCGGCGGTGGACAGGCTGCCCGAGGGCGAGGCGGCGCGCCGGCTCGGGGCCGACTACCTTCTGAAGGGCCATTTGCTGGTGGTTGGCGGCGCGGCGCGGCTCTCCGTGACCCTCATCGCAGGGGCGGATGCGACCCCTGTGTGGCATGAGAGCCTCGAGCTCTGCGCCGAGGACCCGCGCAGTGTGATCGAAGAGGTGACGGGCCGCATCGCCGCCACCTTTTCGGCGCAGCTCTTCGGCGACGTCTTGCGGCGAAGCCGGCGGCGCCACGCGGAGACGCTCGACGACTTTGAGATCGTCGCGCGCGGATACGATCTTCTGAAGACGGGAACCCGCGAGTCGGACGAGAAGGCGCGCGCTCTCTTCAACCAGGTGCTCGATCGCGATCCAGACTCCGCGGCCGCATTGGGGGGCGTGGCGCTCTCTTGGTTCAACGAGTGGAGCTGCGACTTCTGGGAGGAGTTCGAGGAGATCGGGCAACGCGCGTACGAGTTTGCACATCAGGCGCTGGCGCTCGACGATCGCGATCCAAGGTTGCACCTCATACTCGGGCGTATCCTGCTCTACCGCCGAGAGTTCAGCCGCGCGGCCTGGTACGCCGACCGAGCGCTGGCTCTCGCCCCAAACGACGCCGAGCTTCTGATTCAGCTCGTCACGATGGATGTCTTTCTCGGGCGTCCCGAAGCGGCAGCGGTCCATGCCGACAAAGCGGTTCGCCTCAACCCCTACCATCCCAACTACTACTACGCCTATGCCGCCTTTCCGCCCTTCGTCATGCGCGACTTCGCAACGGCGCTGGCAACCGCAGAACAGGCGGCCGGTGTGACGATCATCGACGGCCCCGCCTTTTCGGCCATCGCCTGCGCGCAGCTCGGCCAATGGGACAAGGCGCAGAGCCTGGTCGCGACCTTCGACTTCGAGTTCCGGCGGCGCATCACCCGCGGGCGCGAGCCGGAACCGGGCGAGGCCTTCGAATGGCTGATCACCTACAACCCCTTCCGGCGCCAGGAAGACATCGATCTCATAGCTGAAGGCGCGCAGCTTCTCGGCGCCAAGGTCCTCGACAGGCCGTCCGGCGCGCCTGAGGGTCCGGCGCGGTCGGCAGCGGACGCAGCCTTGTCGCCCGATGGCGACGGCTGGCAGATCGATTTCGACGGCAGGCGAATCTCGCTGCCGAAGCTCAAGGGGCTGAACGATCTGTCGCGGCTCTTGGCACGGCCCGGGGAAGAGTTCCACTGCTTCGATCTCGCCGGGCGTGTCGACGCGGACACGGGCGAGGCCGTGCTCGACGATCGCGGCCGCGAGAGCGTGAAGCTGCGCATCCGTGCGCTTCAGGAGGAGCTGGCCGAGGCGGAAGACGCGAACGACATCGGCCGGGCCGAGCGCGCACGGAGCGAGTTGGACCTCTTGATCGAGGAGCTTTCGAAGGCGCTCGGCATCGGCGGCCGCGACCGCAGAATGGGCGACCTCGCAGACCGCGCCCGCTCTACCGTGACCTGGCGCATCCGCCACGCGATCCGTCGTATCGAGAAAGCCGATCCGCAGCTCGGCCGGCACCTCTCCAACTCGGTCCGGACGGGACTCTTCTGCAGCTATCGTCCCGAGCGAACGATCCAATGGCGGGTCGGCGATCACGCCCAAGCCAGTCGGGCCGGTTAAACTCCAGACAAAAGATAGCTGGTCGCGCCTGGAGAGGAACTGAACCGGACCTACTTCGCCAAGGCGACGAAGGGCAGGCCTCGCTCTAACGCGTTCTGGTGCCATACTGGCGTAAGCCACCCGAAGCTCGAAGAGCGAAGGATGGCGCGCCCGGGAAGATTCGAACTCCCAACCTCCTGATCCGTAGTCAGACGCTCTATCCAGTTGAGCTACGGGCGCATCGGCCGGGAGGACCCCGGCGAAAGAGGGGCGGAACCTACGTCAAGGCCCGCGACCGTGCAACACTTATGCAGGCGCTTTGACGGCTTCAACACTTAACGAGTCGTTAGCGGCTTCAACGCTTAACTGCGCGGGAATTGCTGCTTGTACCGATCCGGGCCATAACCTACACTCGCGAAAAATCGGGAGTCCGACTCCGGAACACAGCGCCTAGTCGCTTGAGACAGAAGAGAAAAAGGCACGGCGTGGGGTCGAAGAATCAGGGTTTGAGAGGCAGAATGTCAGTGCCCCGACGAACCATCCTGGTCGCTTGTGTGGCCGGAATGCTCGCTGGTTGTTCCACCTTCGACGACGTTTTCCTTCCGGCGGCCGACGAGCAAGGCACCGAGGTTTTCGCGCAAGGAACAGCAGGCCCGGCGCTCGGCACCGGCACCTTCGAGCCGGAAGGGGTCACGCCCGGACAGCCGACAGGGACAGCCGTAGGCCAACGCGTGCAACAGCTGCGCGCCGATCTGCAGCGCCTGCAGGGCCAGCTCAGCAACGAGAACGGCCGCCTTCAGCAGTTGCGCACCAATGCACGCAGCACGGCCGGCATCTATCACACCCTGGTCGGCGACATAAATGCGCGCCTTCAGGTCGGCACCACGCCTGGCAACCCCAATCTCGTCGCCATGTGGAACGAGGCGCAGCAGGAGCTGCAGCGCGTCGAGGTGCAGCTCTCCGAGATGACCGGGCTGTCCAACGACAGCGCCTCGACCTCGACCCTGGCCGCCTACATGCTCGGCGCCACGCGGGCGACCTACGGCCTCTCCGGCGCCGTCGACGAAGACCACCGGCAGCTCGCCGTGCTGGAGGACGAGGTCAACCAGACCGTCGTTCTGATCGACCGGCTGATGACCGAGCTGACCGAGGACATCCAGCGCACCACCAGCTATACGGCGACCGAGCGCGCCAACCTGACGGCCCTGTCGGTCGCGGTGCGCAACGGCGAGTATCTCGGCGGCAGCCTGGCCAACCGCGCCTTCGGTGTGCCGCCGCCGCCCTTCCCCGGCGGAGGCGCCTCGCTGGTCGGGCGCACCGCGCCATTGGTCGTCATCCGTTTCGACCAGCCGCAGGTGCAGTACGAGCAGGCGCTATTCAGCGCGGTCAACCGTGCGCTCGAGCGGCGGCCTAATGCCGGCTTCGACCTGGTCGGCGTCGCGCCCTCCACCGGCACGCCGGCGCAGGTCGCTCTGGCCTCCGGCCGCACCCAGCGCCACGCGGAGCAAGTGCTGCGCTCGCTCATGAGCATGGGCCTGCCGGCCGAGCGCGTCTCGCTGTCGTCGACCACCACGCCCGCCGCGCAGGTCGACGAGGTGCACGTCTACGTGCGTTAGGCCCACGGGCGCGCCGACACTGGCTTACATCCCCAGGAGTCTTTCTAGGGCGCGCCTGCTCCGATGCGGATTACCGCTAGGACCGTGGCGCGCCATACGGCGCCAGCCCACTCCCCCACCCGGCCACCCATAGCGTACGATCCCGTGGGTGGCCGGGTGGGGGAGTGGGCCGGCGCCGCACAGCGCCGTAAGGCGCCCAACAAGACTCCCCCTTATCCCCTGGACTTGTCCGCTTTGCGGTCCAGTCTCTTCCGGATAAGCAGTGGGAGACGAGACCATGCGCGCAAGAACGCTTTTTCTTGCCTTGGCCGTCATGGTGCTGGCCTGGGGCTTGCCGCAGCAGCAGGCGGCCGCAGACGACTCGACGGCTATTCAGAAGGTGATCAGCGATCAGATCGCGGCTTTCCAGCGCGATGACGGGGTCGAAGCCTTTTCGTACGCTTCGCCGGGTATCCGGCGCATGTTCGGCAGCGCCGACAACTTCATGCGCATGGTGAAGCAGGGCTATCCTTCGGTCTACCGGCCGCAGTCCTTCGAGTTTCAGGACGTGGTCGAGATCGAGGGCCGCCTGGTGCAGGACGTGCTGTTCGTCGGACCGTCCGGAGAGGTCGAGATCGGCTCCTATCTGATGGAGCGGCAGCCGGACGGCACCTGGCGCATCAACGGCGTGGTCATGCGCAAGGCCCCGGACGCGGTGACTTAGCGGGGCCAGCCCGGTTCTTTTTTGGGCGCGCCGGCGCCAGACTAGCTCGGTGTCTCCTCACGGAGGCGCGCCATTCGGGTCCAGTCCACACCCCCCGCCCGACCAACCCACTAGGGTACCATGGCATGGGTTGGTCGGGCGGGGGTGTGGGCCGGTGCCGCACAGCGCCGCAAGGCGCCCAACAAAAACCTACAATCAGGTCTGGCTTTCGACCGGGATGTTGTCGATCAGCCGGGTGTCGCCCAGCCAGGCGGCGGCGAAGACCCGTGCCGGCCGGCTGACGTGTGTAAGAGCCGAGAGATCGTCGGCGGCGCGCAGGTCCAGATAGTCGACCTTGGCGAAGCCGCCCTGGGCCAGGCGGTGCCGCCCCTCAACCAATAGCGGCTCGGCCAGCTGAGTCGGGTCTTGCGCGAGGCGCGCCGCGATGTCCCGCATCACGGCGAAGAGCAGCGGCGCGACCTGGCGCTGGGCCGCCGTCAGATGCTTGTTGCGGGAGGCGAGCGCGAGACCGTCGGCCTGCCGCACGGTGCCGACCGGCACGATCTCGACCGGAATGTTCAGGTCGATGACCATCCGCGTGACGATGGAGAGCTGCTGATAGTCCTTCTCCCCGAAGAAGGCCTTGTCCGGCAGCGACTGCATAAGGAGCTTCGAGACCACGGTGGTGACGCCGTCGAAGTGGCCAGGCCGGTGCAGCGCATCCAGGCTGTCGGTGAGGGAGGCGACCGAGACGGAGACGCTTGTGGCGAAGTCGGGCGGATAGATCTCGCTGCCCGGCGGCGCGAAAAGCAGGTCGCACTGCCGCTCGGCCAGCAGCGCCGCATCTTCCGCCTCCGTGCGCGGGTAGCTTTCCAGGTCGTCCTTGCGGTCGAACTGCTTGGGATTGACGAAAATCGTCGCCACGGCGCGATCGCAGGCCTGCTTCGCGGCGGTCACCAAGGCCAGGTGGCCCTCGTGGAGCGCACCCATGGTGGGCACCAGGCCGACCGTCTCGCCCTGGCTGCGCCAGCCGTGCACGGCCTGCCGCAGCTCGGCGATGCTGCGGACGATCGGCAGGGGCGGTTGCTGGCTCACGGGAAAACTCCAAGGCGAGGAGCGGTCCAGGAGTCGTAGCGGGGGTGGAAGAGAGCTGCAATGCCGCCGAATTGTCGCTTCGTTGCCATGGCCGCATGGCAGGGCTTCCGCTAAGCTGCCGAGCATGCCGATCTCACGCCTTTTCCTTGCCGTTGCCGTCTCGCTGCTGACTGTCCTCGGCTCCGCCGCTCTCGTCCGAGCTGACGATCCCGCACCCGTCCTGGCCGAGCGCCATATGGTCGCTGCGGCCCACCCCTTGGCCGCCGAAGCCGGCCGCGAGATCCTGCGTGCCGGCGGCTCAGCCGTCGACGCGGCCATCGCCGTGCAAGCCGTGCTGGGCCTGGTGGAGCCGCAGTCCTCCGGCATCGGTGGCGGCGCTTTCCTGCTGCATTACCAGGGGGATGGCGGCGCGGTCACCGCTTACGACGGGCGGGAAACTGCGCCCGCCGCAGCGCGGGAGGATATGTTCCTCAATGCGGACGGCAGCCCGAAAGGCTTTTTCGAGGCGGTCGTCGGCGGGTCTTCGGTCGGTGCGCCCGGCGTCATCCGCATGCTGGAGCTGGCCCACCAAGAGCACGGCCGCCTTCCTTGGAGCGCGCTCTTCGGGCCGGCCATCGCCTTGGCGGAGGAGGGCTTCCTGGTCACGCCGCGGCTCCACTATCTGATCAGCGTCGACCGCTACCTGGCGACCTTTCCCGAGACCCGGCGCTACTTCTATCTGCCCGACGGCGAGGCGCTTCCCGTCGGCCATCGGCTGCGCAACCCGGACTATGCCGAGAGCCTGCGCCTCATTGCTGCGCAGGGCGCTGACGGCTTCTATACCGGGCCGATCGCCGAGGCTATCGTCACCCGCGTGCGCAATGCGCCGCGCAATCCCGGATTCATGACCCTGGAGGACCTGGCGGCCTACCAGGCCAAGGAGCGGACGGCGCTCTGCCGCCCTTAC
The DNA here is from genome assembly GCA_965247175.1 of Rhodospirillales bacterium. GTDB lineage: Bacteria > Pseudomonadota > Alphaproteobacteria > Kiloniellales > DSM-21159 > JANQMX01. The sequence continues at coordinate 3,115,350 of OZ252006.1, read as the reverse complement.
CGGCAGTACGAGGTTTGCGGTATGCCGCCGCCGACCTCGGGCGGCATCGCCGTGCTGCAAATCCTGGGTCTGCTCGAAGGGTTCGATCTGGCGCAGGCCGGCCCCGAAGCCGTCGAGGGCTGGCATCTCTTGGCGGAGGCCGGCCGTCTCGCCTTCGCCGACCGCAACGCTTATGTGGCCGACAGCGATTTCGTGAACGTGCCGCTGGGGCGCCTTCTGGCGCGCAACTACCTGCGCAGCCGTTCGCTGCTGATGGACCCGGGCCGCAGCCTGGGCGAGGCCAAGCCGGGTGACGTGGGGCAGCGCGCCGCCATCCAGCGGCAGACCGAGCCGCCCTCGACCACCCACTTTTCCATCGTCGACGGAGAGGGCAATGCCGTCTCCATGACCTCCTCGGTGGAGAACGCCTTCGGCTCTCGCCTCATGGCCGCGGGCTTCATCCTCAACAACCAGCTCACCGACTTCTCCTTCCGCTCCGAGGTCGAGGGGCGCCCGGTGGCCAACCGGGCGGCGCCCGGCAAGCGGCCGCGCAGCTCCATGTCGCCGACCCTGGTGCTCGACGAGGATGGCGCGCTCTATCTCGCCATCGGCTCGCCCGGCGGCAGCCGCATCATCGGCTATGTGGCGAAGGGCTTGGTCGGAGTCCTCGACTGGGGTCTGGACGTGCAGAGCGCGATTTCACTCCCCAACATGACCAACCGCAACGGCGCCACCGATCTCGAGGCGGGTACCCAGCTCGAAACCTTGGCTGAGACTCTCGAGGCGCTCGGCCATGACGTGCAGATGCGTAGCATGAACAGCGGTCTGCACGGCATCCGCATCACCGACGAGGGCCTGGAGGGCGGCGCCGACCCCCGCCGCGAGGGCGTCGCGCTGGGGGATTGAGTTTGTTTGGGGCGCTGTTTTGTTGGGCGCCTTAGGGCGCTGCACTGTTCCGTCCCACTCCCCCACCCGGCCACCCCACTGTCCACAATTCCGTGGGCTCGCAGCGCGAGGGGCCGTAGGCCGGGTGGGGGAGTGGGACGGAACAGAACGGCGCGCCTCCGCAAGCAAACACCGATCTGAAATGGTGCCGGCGCGCCAACTAAGAAAAACAGCGCCCTAGAAAACCCCTTACTCCGCGGCGCGCTGGTCCTGCTGTGGTTCGCCGCGCAGCAGAGTCAGGCGGAAGCAGGTGCCCTCGCTGTCGCTGCTGAGGAGCTGCAGGTCGCCGCCGTGGCCGCGCATCAGCTCCTGGGCGATGGCCAGGCCCAGGCCGCTACCGCCGCTGCGGGCCGAGCCGACGAAGGGCTTGAAGAGATTCTGCCGAGCCCGTGGCGGCAGCCCGGGCCCGTTGTCACGCAAGTCGACGTAGAGCCGCTCGCCGTTCTCCTCGTAGGTGATGCTCAGCTCTGTCGCGCCGGCTTCCAGCGCATTGCGGCCCAGGTTGACCAGCACGCGGAAGAGCTGTTCGCGGTCGGCCTCGACGAAGAGCTCGCCCGGCACCTCGCAAGCGCAGCGCCAATCGTCCGTGCTGACGGCGACGAGCGCTTCGCGCATCTCCTCGACCAGATCACCGAAGGCGAAGGAGGTGAGCTGCAGCACCGGCGCACCTTCGCGGGTGAAGTTGAGGGTGTTGGTGCAGAGCTTGACCGCGCGGTCGATGGTGGTGACCAGGCGAGGCGTGATGCGGCGCACCTCGGGGTCCTCGATGGTCGCCAAACGGTCGGAGAGCAGGGAAGCGGTCGAGAGGATATTGCGCAGGTCGTGATTGATCTTGCTGACCGCCGTGCCGAGCGCCGCCAGGCGGGTCTTCTGGCGCAAGGCGGTGCGCACGGCTTCCTGCATGTCGTGCAGCTGGCGCTCGGCCCAGCCGATCTCGTCGCCGCGCATGGAGGGCTCGATAACGCTGCGCGGATCTTCCGGGCTTTCGCTGAAGGCCGTCATGCTGTTGGCGATGCGGCGCAGCGGGCGGACCAGCACCAGATGCAGCGCCAGGAACAGCAGGCTGGCGGTGATCGCCGAGATCATCAGAGAGAGCGCCAGAATGCGGTAGCCGAAACCGACCATGGCCGCGTGCAGCGGTTCTTCGTCCATCACCAGCTCGACGAAGACACTCTTGTCGAGCGGCGAATGGCCGATCACGCGCAGGGTCCGGTCGCCGCTGCTGAACAGAGTAGCGAAGGAGGCGACGATGGACTCGGCCACGCTTTCGCGCGTCAGGTCCACGGTGGCATCGACCTTCCGCGGCGTCTCGAACATCAAGGTCATCTTGAGCCCGTCCTCGGGCCGCCGCATGGCGATGTTGTAGGCGCCGATGTGGCTTAAGAGCTCGTCTTCGACGGCGTCGCTGGCCTCGGGCTCCGGCATGGTCTGAAACGAGAGCAGCACCAGATGCACCGAGCTCAGCTTCTGGTCCAGATAGGACATGCGGAAGCGGGCGATCGACGGCACGAAGATCAGCACTTCGGCCAGCATGACGAAGCAGACCGTCAGAATGAGCAGGCGGGCGGACAGTCCGCGAAACATGCTGAGACGGGGGCGAACCGGGCTCTCCATTGCACCCGCTAATCTGCACCGCGAAACGGCGCCGGGCAATGCACGCTGTTGCTAGCTATTCTGCCGATTTTTCCAGCGGCGGTACCCGACGGGCAGGAGTGACAGCAGAGCAAGCCCCACCAGCGGCAGAATGTACTGCGGCTCCAGGATCACCCGGCCGAGGCTCTCGAGGCTGAGATTCTCGTCGAGGAGCGCCCCGAGGCCGGCGCCAATGCTGCAGTAGATCACCGTCGCCGGCAGGATGCCGATCACGGTGGCGACCACATAAATGCGCAGGGAAACCCCGAAAAAGGCCGGCGCGATGTTGACCAGCCAGAAGGGGAAAAGCGGGATGAGCCGAAGCACCAGCAGATAGCTCAAGGCGTCCTGCTGCAGGCCGTCCTGCAGCTTGCGCAGTAGCGGCCCGGCCCGGCGGCGCAGCACATCGCCGAAGGCGGTCCGCGCGGCGAGGAAGACGGCGACGGCCCCGAGGGTCGCGCCGGTGACGACAAGGACGCTGCCGAGCAGGGTGCCGAAAAGGAAGCCGCCGATCAGCGTCATGATCAGACCCGCGGGAAGAGACAGCGCGGTGGAGCAGGCATAGGCCAGGGCAAAGACCAGGGCGGCCAGGGGCAAATTGGCGGCGACCTGGTCGGTCAGCCAGGTCTTGTTTTCGCGCAGGCTCTCGAGATTGATCAGGGAGCCGACGTCAAAGGCGAAGATCAGCACGGCGCCAGCGCCGAGCAGCAGGGCGAGAGGCAGCAGGCGAAGCCACAAGGGCTTGCTCTGGGGCTTGCCCTTTCCGCCAGCTGGCGCCGTCGCCGGCGCGTCCTCCGGCTCGTCGCGAGACATCTGCCGCCCTCCTCTGTCGCTCCCCCGAGCCGGGGCCCTGCCGTGCTCGACAAGCCGCCCCACTCGTAGGTTATGGTAAAGGACCGGCTTTGCCCTGGCCACAGGGCGGCCGGTCACGGCCGATCACAGGATGGCCAATTGACAGGTCATAGGCGCCCCTTTATACAGCGCGGCTGCTATTCAGCCGGGGCTTCGTCCCCGCCTTCGAAGGAGTTCTTATCGTGAAGCGCACGTATCAGCCGAGCGTGCTTGTCCGCAAGCGGCGCCATGGATTTCGCAGCCGCAAGGCGACCCCGGGGGGCCAGAGGGTCTTGGCCCGTCGCCGGTCCAAGGGACGCAAGCGGCTCAGCGCCTAAAGCACAGCTATGACGGCGCTCGCCAGGCTGACCCGGCGAGCGGAGTTCCTGCGCGCCGCCGGCCGCGGGCGTCGCTGGGCGACACCAGGACTGGTTCTTCAAGCCTTTAGCCGCACGGAGGGCACCGTCTCTCCGGTGCCGGCGACTGCTGTGCGCTACGGACTGACAGCCAGCAAGAAAGTCGGTTCTGCGGTCCGCCGCAACCGGGCCAGACGGCGCCTGCGGGCCCTGGCCGAAGAGATTCTGCCGCGCGAGGGCTTGCCTGGGACGGACTACGTCCTTATAGCCCGAGCAGCAACGGTCGGGCGCGCTTACAGCGACCTGCGCGCGGACCTATATCAAGCTTTGTCGAGAGTAAGCCGACCACGTCGGCATCCACGCGATGCCGGCGGTAAAACAGATGCAAAGGGAGCGGGTGGTGAGCCTTAATCGAGGGTGGTGCGCCGTCATGGCGGGGCTTCGCAGCCTGCCGCGCCGGTTACTCATCCTTCCCATTCGCGTCTACCAGTACGTGATTTCTCCGCTTATCGGGCCGCGCTGCCGCTTTGCACCGAGCTGCTCGGAGTATGCCGCCGAGGCGCTGTCCTCCCACGGCGTGCTGCGTGGCGGCTGGCTGGCCCTGCGGCGCATCGTGCGCTGCCACCCCTGGGGCGGCTCGGGCTACGACCCGGTGCCGGAAACCGTCCCCCAAACCGACGCCAATCGCCTGGCGCCGAGAGCCTAGCTGACAGAGTCGAAGGCAATGGACCAAAAGAACCTCCTCGTGGCCATCGTTCTGTCGATTGCCGTGCTCTTCGTCTTCGATTTCTTCGTCGCCTCGCCACAGCGCGAACAGCTGCGCGAGCAGGAGCTGGCAGTCCAGCAGACGCAGCAGCCGGCCGACCCGAGCCAGCCGACGGCGGGCGATGCCCCGCAGGCGCCGGGCGTTGGCACAGACGACGCGGTGCCCGGTGTTTTGGCCGGACAGGAGCGCACCGCTGCCGTCGCCGGCCCGCGCCTGAAGGTCGAGACCCCGACCTTGAGCGGCTCGATCGCCCTCACGGGCGCACGCATCGACGACCTGATCCTGACCCAGTATCGAGAGACCCTGGACGAGAACAGCCCGAACATCGTGCTCTTCTCGCCGCCCGGAGCGCCCGGTGCCTATGGCGCCGATTTCGGCTGGGTGTCGCCGGAACAGACCATCACGCTGCCGAGCAGCGACACGGTTTGGCAGGCCAACGAGGAGATGCTGACGCCGGAGACGCCCGTCACCCTCAGTTGGGAGAACGGTCAGGGCATCCGTTTCGAGCAGACCATCTCTGTCGATGACCAGTACCTCTTCACCGTCGTTCAGCGGGTGGTCAACCAGAGCCAGGAGAGCATCGACCTCATCCCCTACGGCCGCGTCGCCCGCATCGGCCACCCGGAGATCCTCGGCTTCTTCATTTTGCATGAAGGTCTGCTCGGTGTGTTCGACGGGACCTTGGACGAGGTCGACTACGACGACGTGGCGGACGAGCCGGGCGGCGTCATCGAGCAAAGCACCACGGGCGGCTGGATCGGCATCACAGACAAGTACTGGATGTCGGCCCTGGTGCCGGACCAGACCAGCACCGTCAAAGGCCGCTTCGTCTATACCCTGACCGGCGCAGGCCCGCGCTATCAGAGCGATTTCGTCTACGGCGTCGAGACCCTGGCGCCGGGCAGCAACATCGAAACCACCAGCCGCCTCTTCGCCGGGGCCAAGGTCGTCGAGGTCATCGACGGCTATGAGGAAGCCTACAGCATTGTCGGCTTCGACCGCGCCATCGACTGGGGCTGGCTGTACTTCCTGACCAAGCCGATCTTCGATGCGCTGCACTGGCTGCACGGCATCGTCGGCAACTTCGGCGTCGCCATCCTGCTGCTGACCGTGGGCATCAAGCTCGTCTTCTTCCCGCTGGCCAACAAGTCCTACAAGGCCATGGCCAGGATGCGGGCGTTGCAGCCCAAGGTCATGAAGCTGCGCGAGCGCTTCGGCGAGGATAAGCAAAAGCTCAACCAGGAGATGATGGCCCTCTACAAGAAAGAGAAGGTCAATCCGCTGGCCGGCTGCCTGCCGATCATCATCCAGATCCCCGTGTTTTTCGCGCTCTACAAGGTGCTCTTCGTCACCATCGAGATGCGGCACGCGCCTTTCTTCGGCTGGATCCAGGATCTCTCGGCGCAGGACCCGACTTCGATCCTCAATCTCTTCGGTCTCTTGCCCTACACGGTGCCTGACCTGGGCCTGCTGAACATCATCAGCATCGGCATCTGGCCTATCCTCATGGGCCTGAGCATGTGGTTCCAGCAGTTCCTCAATCCGCAGCCGCCCGATCCGATTCAGGCGCGGATCTTCCAGCTCATGCCGATCATGTTCACCTTCTTCTTGGCCACTTTCCCGGCCGGGCTGGTGATCTACTGGACCTGGAACAACACGCTCTCCATCCTGCAGCAGGTGGTCATCATGAAGCGGCAGGGCGTGCCGATCGGTCGCAACCCGAAACCGACGACGCCAAGCTCCCAGGGCTCGCAAAGCAAGACGTGACGGAGCTTCTCTCGGCGCTGCAAGCCAGCGACCCAGAAGCCTGGGACGCAGCCATCGAGCGTGGGCGCCTTCTCTTCGCCCAGACCTGCGACTTCATGATCTCGGCGGTGGCGCAAGAGCAGCTGCCGCCGGCCTCGCGGCCTGAGGTCGCCTTCGCCGGGCGCTCCAACGTCGGCAAGTCCTCGCTGGTCAACGCACTGACCGGCCGCAAGACCCTGGCCAAGACCTCCGGCACACCCGGCCGGACACGCCAGCTCAACGTCTTCGACCTCGCCGGCCGGCTCTATCTCGTCGACCTGCCGGGCTACGGCTACGCCAGGGCGCCGAAAAGCGAGATCGCCGTGTGGCAGGGCCTGACCCTCGACTATCTCAAGGGGCGGCCCAACTTGCGCCGGGTCTTGCTGCTGATCGACGCCCGCCACGGTATCAAGGCGCCGGACCTGGAGGTCATGGACCTGCTCGACCGGGCCGCTGTCTCCTACCAGCTGGTGCTGACCAAGGCGGACAAGCTGAAGCCGGCCGAGCGAGAGCGGCAGGTGGCGGCGGTCGAGCAGGGCGTGCGCGGACGGACGGCGGCCTATCCCGAAGTCCTCCTGACCTCGGCCAGCAAGGGCGAAGGCGTGCCTCTGCTGCGTGCCAGCATTGCGCAGCTGCTGGAAGCGTGACGCACAGTAAACCCCTGGCAAGGCTCGGTCGCCGCGCATAGAGTGCCGCGCATGACCACGTCCCGGCATATCGGCGAAACCAAGCACTGGCTGCGCACGGCCAACACCATCACCGAGGCGCTGCCCTTCATGCGGCGCTATGCGGGCAAGAGCTTCGTCATCAAGTACGGCGGCCATGCCATGGGCGACCAGGAGTTGGCCAACGTCTTCGCCCGCGACGTGGTGCTGCTGAAGCAGGTCGGCATCAATCCCATCGTGGTGCACGGCGGCGGCCCGCAGATCGGCGCCATGCTCGAGCGTCTGGCGGTCAAGAGCGAGTTCATCGACGGGCTCAGGGTGACCGATTCCGAGACCGTCGACGTGGTCGAGATGGTCCTGGCCGGCTCCATCAACAAAGCCATCGTCAACGCCATCACCCGGGCCGGGGGCAGCGCGATCGGCCTCTCGGGCAAGGACAGCGGCCTGATTCAGGCGCGCAAGCTGCGCCGCTCGGTGCAGGACCCGGACTCCAACATCGAGAAGATCCTCGATCTCGGCTTCGTTGGCGAGCCCCGCTACATCAATCCGCAGATCCTCGCCTCGCTCGAGCAGGCGGGCATGATCCCGGTCATCGCGCCGATCGGCGTGGGCCCGAGCGGCGAGACCTACAATATCAATGCCGATACCGTGGCTGGTGCCGTGGCCAGCGCCGTGGGCGCGGCGCGCCTCTTGCTGCTGACTGACGTCATCGGCGTCCTCGACAAAGAGGGCGAGCTGCTGACCGACCTCAACGTCGAGGATGTCCGCGGCCTGATGAAGGATGGCACCATCTCCGGCGGCATGATCCCCAAGCTCGAGACCTGCCTGTCGGCGGTCGGTGACGGTGTCGACGCGGCGGTCATCCTGGACGGGCGGGTGCCTCACGCCCTGCTGCTGGAGATCTTCACGGATAAGGGCATCGGCACGCTGGTGCGCCGGACATGAGCGAGTTCGGCCAAATCGAGTTCTGGTACTGGTGGGTCTTCGCCGTGCTGCTCGGCGTGGTCGAGATCATCGCTCCCGGCTTCTTCTTCCTTTGGCTCGCCCTGGCGGCGGCGGTGGTCGGCGTGGTGCTGCTGCTCTTCCCCGATCTGACCTGGCAAGGGCAGTTCGTCGCCTTCGCCGTGCTTTCCGTGGCTTCGGTCGCAGCCTGGTACTTCATCAGCCGGCGGCAGCCGGTGGAGCCGACCGATGCGCCGAACCTCAACCAGCGCGGCACCTCCTACATCGGTCAGAGCGTGCATCTCGCCGAGCCTGTCGTTGACGGCGTCGGCGTGCTGCGCCTGGGCGACACGCGGTGGCGCGCCCTCTGCAACGAAGACCTGCCGGCCGGCACCCGGGTGAAGGTCACCGCGGTGGAAGGCACCGCCCTCAGGGTCGAGCGGCTATCCGACGCGGAGCAAGCCACCGAGGCTTGAGCTTCCGCGCGAAATGGATAGCTAGAGCCTATGCCCTACCGTTCCCTGCGCGACTTCATCGCTCTCCTGGAAAGCCGTGACCGCCTGCGCCGCGTGACCGCGCCGGTCTCCACCGTTCTCGAGATCACCGAGATTCAAACCCGCCTCTTGGCGGAGGGCGGCCCTGCGGTGATCTTCGAGAACGTCACCGACGACCGCGGTCAGAAGGCCGGTATGCCGGTGCTGGCCAATCTCTTCGGCACGGTCGAGCGGGTCGCCTGGGGCATGGACCGGGAGCCGCATCAGCTCCGTGAGGTGGGCGAAACCCTGGCCTTCCTGCGCCAGCCGGAGCCGCCGGGCGGACTGCGCGAGGCAGTCGACATGCTGCCGCTCTTGAAGACCGTCATGGCCATGAAGCCGAAGACCGTCGGCCGCGCCCCGGTGCAGGAGGTCGTGCTGCAGGGCGATGAGATCGATCTCGATGCCTTGCCTATCCAGACCTGCTGGCCGGGCGAGCCGGCACCGCTGATCACCTGGCCGCTGATCGTCACCCAAGGGCCCGACCCCAAGGGCAACAAGGCGGATGCCTTCAACCTCGGCATCTACCGCATGCAGAAGATCGGCAAGGACCGGACCCTCATGCGCTGGCTGAAGCACCGCGGCGGGGCGCAGCATCACCGGCGTTGGAAGCAGGAGAAGCGCGATCCTCTGCCGGCCGCCGCCGTGCTCGGCGCCGACCCGGGCACCATTCTCGCCGCCGTCACGCCGGTGCCGGACACGCTTAGCGAATACCACTTCGCCGGTCTGCTGCGCGGCCAAAAGGTCGAGCTGGTCGACTGCAAGACCGTGCCGCTCAAGGTCCCGGCCGAGGCAGAGATCGTGCTGGAAGGCCACGTCAGCCTGGAAGACTACGGCGACGAAGGGCCCTACGGCGACCACACGGGCTACTACAACGCGGTCGAACCTTTCCCGGTCTTCACCGTGACCGCCATCACCCGGCGGGAGAAGCCGATCTATCTCTCCACCTTCACCGGCCGGCCGCCGGACGAGCCCTCGGTGCTGGGCGAGTCACTCAACGAGGTCTTCATCCCGCTGCTGCGCCAGCAGTTCCCGGAGATCACCGACTTCTGGCTGCCGCCGGAAGGCTGCAGCTACCGCATCGCCGTCATCTCCATGAAGAAGGCCTATCCCGGCCACGCCAAGCGGGTGATGATGGGGGCTTGGAGCTATCTCCGGCAGTTCATGTATACCAAGTGGCTGATCGTGGTGGACGACACGGTGGACGCCCGCGACTGGAAAGACGTCATGTGGGCCATCTCCACCAAGATGGATCCGGCGCGCGACATCACGGTGATCGAGAACACCCCCATCGACTATCTCGACTTCGCCAGCCCGGAGAGCGGCCTCGGCTCCAAGATCGCGTTGGATGCCACCGACAAGTGGCCGCCCGAGACCAAGCGCGAGTGGGGCGAGGTCATCCGCATGGACCAGGAGGTGATCGACAAGATCGACCGCCTCTGGCCGGAGCTTGGCCTGCCCGGCAGCGGCAAGAACATCTGGCGCTGACGTCGCTTCCCGCTCTCCTCGGCAGGGCTTGACCCTCCAGTGACTGGAAGGCCCATCTTCTCACATAGGAGGAGAGGGAAATGCGGAGCGAGAGCGGTCTCGAAGCACTGAGGCACTCGGATAGCGACGGCGAGGCAGCGGTCGAAAAGTCGTGCTGCCACGGTGGCGACAGCGCCGCCGTGGAGAAGCCCGCCAGCGGCTATTTCTGCCCCATGTGCCCCGGCGTGCAGAGCGAGACTCCGGCGGCTTGCCCGAAGTGCGGCATGGCCTTGGAGCCAACGCAGCTGGCGGTTCGCCAGACTAAGACGCAGTACACCTGCCCGATGCACCCCGAGATCCTGCGGGACGAGCCCGGCGACTGCCCGATCTGCGGCATGGCGCTGGAGCCGACGACGATCGAGCTCGACGCCGAACCCAGCCCCGAGCTCGTGGACATGACTCGCCGCTTCTATGGAGCGGCCATCCTGACCGTGCCGCTGGTGGTCATCGCCATGGGCGAGATGATCCCGGGACTTGCCGCGCTGCTGCACGGCGCCTGGAACCCTTGGGCGCAGCTCGTTTTGGCGACGCCGGTGGTGCTCTGGGCCGGTGCGCCTTTCTTCGAGCGCGGCTGGACCTCGCTGGTCACGCGCCATCTCAACATGTTCACGCTGATCGCCATCGGCACCGGGGCCGCGTTCCTCTATAGCCTCGTCGCGGTGCTGGCGCCTGGCGTCTTCCCTGAGGGATTCCAGCGCCCGGACGGCAGCGTCGCGCTCTATTTCGAGGCTGCGGCGGTGATCATCAGCCTGGTGCTGCTCGGGCAGGTGCTGGAGATTCGCGCCCGCGAGCGCACCTCGGATGCGTTGCGCGCTCTGCTCGACCTGGCACCGAAGACCGCGCGCCGTCTGACCGAGACCGGACATGACGAGGAGGTGCCGCTCGACCGGGTGCAGCTCGGTGACCGTCTGCGCATCCGGCCCGGTGAGAGCGTGCCGGTCGATGGCGAAGTGCTGGAGGGCCGCAGCGCGGTCGACGAGTCCATGGTCACCGGCGAGTCCTTGCCGGTCGAGAAGATGGCGGGCGAGATGCTGATCGGCGGCACCCTCAACGGCAGCGGCACGCTGGTCATGCGGGCCGACAAGGTGGGCAGCGAGACCATGCTGTCGCGCATCGTGCAGATGGTGGCGGATGCGCAGCGTAGCCGTGCGCCCATCCAGCGCCTGGCCGACAGCGTCGCTGGCTATTTCGTGCCGGCGGTGGTTGCGGTGGCCGTGGTTGCCTTTGTCGCCTGGAGCATCTGGGGGCCGGCACCGGCACTGGCCTACGGACTGGTTGCCGCCGTCTCCGTGCTGATCATCGCCTGCCCCTGCGCGTTGGGGCTGGCCACGCCCATGTCGATCATGGTCGGCACGGGCCGCGGCGCCCAGGCCGGCGTGCTGTTCAAGAACGCGGAGGCGTTGGAGCGCTTCGAGAAGGTCGACACCATCGTCGTCGACAAGACCGGCACCCTCACCCTGGGCAAGCCGGAGCTGCAGTCGATTGTCGCTTTGGACGGGCGCGGCGGGGACGCTTTGCTGACCTTGATCGCCAGCCTCGAGCGCGGCAGCGAGCACCCGCTGGCGGGGGCGATCCTGCAGGCCGCCAAGGCCCGTGGTCTGATCCTCAGCGAAGTCACCGACTTCGACGCCGTTGCCGGCAAGGGTGTGGTCGGCCGCGTCGGAGAGCATGACCTTGCCTTAGGGAACGCCCGATTGATGGCCGACCGCGGCATCGCGCTCGGCGCGCTGGAGGCGCGGGCCGACGCTCTGCGGGCGGAGGGCGCCACCGCCATGTATGTGGCGGTCAATGGCGAGATCGCCGGGCTGGTCGCTGTCGCCGACCCGGTCAAGCCAACCACTGAGGAGGCGGTGCGTGGATTGCAGGCCGAAGGCATCCGCCTGGTGATGCTGACCGGCGACAACCGCCGCACGGCCGAAGCGGTGGCGCGGAAGCTCGGCATCGAGGAGGTCGAGGCCGAGGTCTTGCCCGAGGACAAGCACGAGGTGGTGAAGCGCCTGCAAGCCGAGGGGCGGGTGGTCGCGATGGCGGGCGACGGCGTCAACGACGCCCCGGCGCTGGCGGCTGCCGATGTCGGCATCGCCATGGGCCACGGCAGCGACGTCGCCATCGAGAGCGCCGGCGTCACCCTGGTGAAGGGCGACCTGGGCGGCATTCTGCGGGCCAAGCGCTTGAGCGAGGCGACCATTCGCAACATCCGCCAGAACCTCTTCTTCGCCTTCGTCTACAACAGCCTTGGCGTGCCTCTGGCAGCGGGTGTGCTCTATCCTGTCATGGGCCTGCTGCTCAGCCCCATGTTCGCGGCGGCAGCCATGAGCCTCAGCTCGGTATCGGTGATCGGCAACGCCCTTAGGCTGCGCCGGGCCCGGATCTAGGATAGGAGGCCAGCGATGAACATAGGACAAGCGGCCGAGCGCGCGGGTCTTCCGGTGAAGACCCTGCGCTACTATGAGGAAATCGGACTGATTGCGCCGGACCGGCAGCCGAACGGCTACCGCGACTATGGCGAGGCTGACGTGCACAAGCTGCGCTTCCTGCAGCGCGCCCGGGGCCTCGGCTTCTCCATCGAGGACTGCCGCGCCCTGCTCTCGCTCTACGAGGACCGCAACCGCGCCAGCGCCGACGTGAAGCGCCTGGCCCTGGCCCGCATCGACGACATCGACCACAAGCTGGAAGAGCTCAAAGGCCTGCGCGCCACCCTCGATAGCCTGGCCCGCGCATGTCAGGGCAACGAGCGCCCCGACTGTCCCATTTTGGAGGACTTGGCCAAGGAGCAGCCGCGCTAGGCGCTCTTTGTCAACGCAGCCTGCAGCGCGCGGCTGTCGGCAACCCAGCCGAAGAGGTTTCCCTCGCTGGCGATGATATCCAGGGTGGCCTGGTGCCAGGCCGGCTCCAGCGCGGCGCAGCAGTCTTCCAGCAAGAGACAGAAGAAGCTGCGGTCGACAGCCTCGCGGATGCTGGAAAGTACGCAGCACTGGGTGGTCACGCCGCTGAACAGCAGGTGGGTGATGCCGGCCTGCTTCAGGCGCTCTTCCAGCCCAGTGCGGAAGAAGGCGCCGAAGCCCGGCTTGTCGACCACCGCCTCGCTGGGCGCCGGCGGCAGCTCTGCGATGAAGTCGTGGCCTGCCTCGCCGCGCACCAGAAAGCGTCCGAGCGGGCCTTCCCGTCCCACGTGTCCGCCTTGGCGGCTCGCCGGCAGGTCGGAGAGGTCGGCGGCATAGCCCTCCCGCGTGTGGATGACCGTGACACCGGCCGCGCGCGCGGCCTCCAGGCTGGCTTGCACGGCTGGGATGATCGCCCGCAGCCGAAGGTATCCCTCTCCCTCCAGCCCGCACATGCCCTGAGGGTCGAGAAAGTCCCGCTGCATGTCGATCACCAGCAGCGCGGTCTTGGCCGGCACGAACGGAAAGGACCGCCCGTCGCGGCAGGTGATCGTCGTTTCGTTCGTCATTCTGCTCCCAGTCTCCAAGGTGCTCGAAGCTTCGCCCTCTCAAGGGAAGGGCTCAAGTCATCTCGCATCGAGCAGGCTCTCTTGAGACATCTCAACGTCTGCGTGCCGGACTCGTGGTTCAACGGCGCGCAAAGGGGGCGATGCGCGCAGGGCTTTGTCGATTGAAACGTTCATAGGGGTCTTGCCATGCTGACTGTGGCACAAGCGGCCATTCCGGTCTCGTTCCCGCTCGCCGGCCACAATGGGGGAGCCGGCAAGCCGAGCACGGGGCCGACTGCGCGCAGCGCAACGGTCATCGGCGGCGGTGCCGTTCTCGTTTGGTCGACCGCGGCCAGCTTCGCCGTCTTGGGCACCAGCCTGCCGCCGCTGCTGTTCATCGCTGGTGCCTTCGCCGCCGGCTTTCTTGCCTTCTGCGCCGCGCGGCTCGCCCGCGGGCAGTCGCTGCGGGAGATGCTGGCCGTGCCGCTCCCGGTGCTCTGCCTCATGGTGCTCGGCTTTCTCGGCCACAACGGCCTCTACGTAACGGCGCTGCGCTATGCGCCGGCGGCGGAGGTCAATCTGATCTCCTATCTCTGGCCGCTCTTGATGGTCGCCTTTCTCGGGCTTGCAGGGGTCGCCAAGCCGACCCGCTGGCAGCTTCTCGGCTCGCTTTTGGGCTTCGCCGGTTTGGTCTGGTTTGTCTCGCCGCAGCTTCTCTCCCAGGGCGGCGCGGCTGCCGCCGGCGATGGGTTGTTCGGCTATCTGCTCGCTCTCTGCGCAGCGACCTGCTTTGCCGTCTACAGCGCCCTGCGGGGCAAGCTTACGGGTGGGCCGCCGGATGCGGCCGGGACAGCTTGCGGGGTGGCGGCGGTCATCGCGCTGGCGCTGCACATCGCCTTCGGCGAAGACACGACACAAGCCTTCGAGCCGGCGGCGCTTCTGGCGATGCTGCTGATCGGCGTCGGCCCGATGGGCTTGGCCAACCTCATGTGGGACCACGGCGTCCGCTTCGGCGACGGCAGGGTGCTCTCCAGCCTGGCCTATCTGACGCCGGTGCTGTCGACCTTGCTCTTGGTGGCCTTAGGGATCGCCGTCCTGTCGCCGCACATCCTGATCGGTGGCGGCCTCATCCTGGGCGGTATCGCGCTCTCGGCTTTGGCCGCTCGCGGCTCCTCTTAAGCCGCTTCGCTGATGCCGCCGTTTTCGGCGGCTTCGACGGCCTCGTCGATCTTGGACTCGAAGTCTGCGGTGCCGTCCATCCGGCTCACGGCGATTTTCAGCCGGTCCACCGCCTCGGCCAGCAGGGCCTGATGCGCCAGCACCTGGTCGAGCGCCGTCTTCACCTGAGCCACTTCCAGCGGCATGTCAGGTTCGGAGACGCCGTCGCCGCGGCCGGTGATCAGCCACATGGGGGAGACGTTCAAGAGGCCGGCCAGCATGGTCAGGCGGTTGGCGCGCGGTTCGCTGCGGTCGTTTTCCCAGTTGCTCAGGGTCGCGGTCTTGACGCCGAGCCGGCGCGCGGCCTGGGCTACCGTCAGACCGGCAGCCTCACGCGCAGCCGAGACGCGGCCACCCATGGTGTCGAGATAATGCACGATTGCTCCTCAAGATTGCTTAGTGTGGGGGGCGTGCTGTGGACGCGGTATACCAACTGGCCCGATTTTGGACAAGTTACCTTTTGCTGCAGCGCAATATTGTCCACAGCGCCCTAGGGCGAAGGGGGGCCGCGCGGCATCGTGAAGGCCGTCCCCAAGCCGGGGCGATTGATCGGCGCCGAGGGTCTGCCTATTTTGCCACAGGGCAGCGGTGTGTTGTCGTGGAGTTCCTAGGGCGCCGGCGGCGCTTTGCGGTCAGGAACCTCAAAAACACCACACTGAGGCCACAGAGTTACCGGTGTCCTCCTCAATCCGAGGTACGCTTCGCCGTCTCGGCAAAAAGAAAGCGAATTTCGAAGGCGGGGCACGGGTATGGCTTTTTGTTTGGGAGGCTCCCGGCGGTCTGGCCGCCGGGGTACGAGCGCGATCGACGGATTGACGAGAGGCACGAGCGGGCGTGGGTTCTGGGCCAAGAGCGGTCCAGCGATGCTGCGCCGACTCGCGCTTTCTGTCGCTGTCCTCGCATTTCCCCTCGCAGCCTCTGGACAAGAACCGCAGCCCCTGGCCGTTCCGCTCGAGCCGGTGGCCGATGCGGGCACCCTGCAGCCGATTTTTCGGGCCCACGGCATGGCCATGCACGGTTCGCCCAAGTACGGCCCGGACTTCACCCACTTCGACTATGTCAATCCCGATGCGCCCAAAGGCGGCGAGATCCGGGTCGGTGCCCAGGGCACCTTCGATTCCTTCAATCCCTACATCGCCCGCGGCACGCCGGTCAGCCCGGGCGGCGACACCCTGCTGGTGGCCAGCGCCGACGAGCCTTTTTCCAAGTACTGTTTGATCTGCGAGACCATGGAATGGCCGGAGGATCGCTCCTGGGTGATTTTCCATATTCACCCCGAGGCCCGCTGGCACGACGGCACGCCGATCACGCCTGAGGACGTGATCTATTCCCTCGACATCCTGAAAACCGAGGGCCAGCCGATCTACCGTTTCTACTACGCCTCGGTGGAGAACGCCGAGAAGGTCGGTCCGCGCTCTGTCCGCTTCAACTTCGGCGAAGAGAACAACCCGGAGCTGCCGCTCATCGCCGGGCAGCTGCCTATCCTGCCCAAGCACTACTGGGAAGATCGCGAGTTCGGCCGGACCACCTTGGATCCGCCGCTGACCAGTGGCCCCTACCGCATCGTCGAGTGGGAGCCTGGGCGCTATGTGGTGCGCGAGCGGGTGCCGGACTATTGGGGCAAGGACCTGCCGGTCAACCGCGGCCAGGATAACTTCGACCGCATTCGCAGCATCTTCTTCCGCGATGCCACGGTCATTCGTCAGGCACTCAAGGCCGGCGAGCTCGACTATCGCGACGAGAACCAGGCCAAGGCCTGGGCCACCGACTATGACATTCCGGTGGTGCGCAACGGCTTTCTCAAGATGAAGGAGTTTCCGCACCTGCGGCCGACCGGCATGCAGGCCTTCATCATCAACGCCCGCCGTCAGATCTTCCAGGACAGTCGCGTACGTGAGGCGCTCGGCCTCGCCTTCGATTTCGAATGGACGAATCCGGCGCTCTTCTTCGGGCAATACGATCGCAACTACAGTTTCTTCGGCAACTCCGAGCTGGCCGCGCGCGATCTGCCTGAGGGGCGTGAGCTGGAGATCCTGGAGACCTATCGCGGCCGCGTCCCGGACGAGGTCTTCGACAAGGCCTTCACCGTGCCGGCAACCGACGGCACCGGCTGGCCGCGGGACAACCTGCAGCAGGCGCTGGCGCTGCTGAACGAGGCCGGCTGGGAGGTCGATGACAGCGGCGTGCTGCGCAACGTCGAGACGGGCCGGCCCTTCGTTTTCGAGATGCTGCTGGTCAGCCCGGACTTCGAGCGCATCGCGCTGCCCTTCGCCCGCAACCTCAGCCGCCTGGGCATCGACATGAACCTGCGGCTGGTCGATCGTTCGCAGTACATCAACCGGCTGCGCGAGAAGGACTTCGACATGTTCATGGGCGGCTGGGGCCAGTCGCGCTCGCCGGGCAACGAGCAGCGCAGCTATTGGTCCAGCGCGGCCGCCGAGCAGCCCGGCTCCCGCAACTTCGCCGGAATTTCGGACCCGGTGGTCGACGAGCTGATCGAGCTGGTCATCCAGGCGCCGGACCGGGAAGAGCTGGTTGAGCGCACCCGCGCCCTCGACCGTGTGCTGCTCTGGGGCCACTACATCATTCCGGCCTGGCATCTGCGCACCGATCGTATCCTCTATTGGGACAAGTTCGACTATCCCGAGATCGTGCCGGAAGACGGCACGGCCACCACCTACTGGTGGTTCGACGCACAGAAGGCGCAGGAACTTGCCGTTGCTGTCCCGGCCAAGCGCCGCGGCGATTTCGCAGCGAACGGCGAAGCCAGATTCGACTGGCGCAAGCTCTTGGGTCTCAGCTTCCTCCTGCTGATCGGGACGGCGGCCTGGCTCGCTTACCGCATCGGCGCCAAGAAGCGTGACGAGCGCGTGGCGGTGATCGAGCCATGACCGCCTATATCGTCCGGCGCCTGCTGCTGCTGATCCCCACCCTGTTCGTCATCATGCTGGTGAACTTCGCCGTCCTGCAGTTCCTGCCGGGCGGGCCGGTCGAACAGATCATCGGTCAGATCACCGGCGAGGGCGCGGACATCACCGAGCGGGTGACCCGCACCGGCAGCAGCGAGATCACGGTGCAGACCCAGGCCGGCGAAGGGCCGCGTGGCAACTATCGCGGTGCCCAGGGCCTCGACCCGGAGTTCATCGCCGAACTCGAGCGGCAATTCGGCCTCGACAAGCCCTGGTACGAGCGCTTCGCCGTGATGATGGGCAATTACCTGACCTTCGACTTCGGCGACTCCTTCTTCCGCGATCAGCCGGTGGTCGACCTGGTGATCGACAAGATGCCGGTCTCCATCTCCATCGGCATCTGGTCGACGGTGCTGATCTACCTGATCGCCATCCCGCTCGGCGTCGCCAAGGCGGTGCAGGACGGCAGCCGATTCGACATCTGGACCTCGGCAATCGTCGTCATCGGCACCGCCATCCCCGGCTTCCTCTTTGCCGTCTTGCTGCTGGTGCTCTTCGCCGGCGGCGTCTATCTCGACTGGTTCCCGCTCTCCGGCCTGACCTCGGAAGGCTGGGACGACTTGCCGGTCATCGAGCAGGTGCTCGACTATCTCTGGCACCTGGTGCTGCCGATCGTTGCCGTCGCCATCGGCGGCTTCGCAGGCCTCACCATGCTGACCAAGAACTCCTTCCTCGATCAGATCAATATGCAGTACGTGCAGACGGCTCGCGCCAAGGGCCTGACCGAGCGCCGCGTGCTGTTCGGCCATGTCTTCCGCAACGCCATGCTGATCGTCATCTCCGGCTTCCCGGCGACGCTGATCGGCATGCTCTTCACCGGCTCGGTGCTGATCGAGGTGATCTTCTCGCTGGACGGCCTCGGCCTGCTGGGCTTCGAGGCGGTGTTCAACCGCGACTACCCCATCGTGCTCGGCACGCTCTATTTCTTCACCCTCTTCGGCCTGATCATGGGGATCATCACCGATCTCACCTACACCCTGATCGATCCTCGGATCGACTTCGAGACGCGGGAGACCTGAGGCCATGGCGACCCGCCTTTTCGGTATGGAGCTCTCTCCGCTCAACCAACGCCGACTGGCCAACTTCAAGGCCAACCGGCGCGGCTACTGGTCTTTCTGGATCTTCCTCGTGCTTTTCGTTCTCTCGCTCTTTGCCGAGGTGATCGCCAACGATAAGCCCTTCCTGATCTGGTACGACGGCGGCCTCTACACCCCCATCCTGACGCACTACCCGGAAACCGACTTCGGCGGCAGCCTGCCGACCGAGACGGACTACACCGACCCGGTGGTGCAGGAGATGATCGAGGCCAAGGGCTGGATGCTTTGGCCGCTCATCCGATACAACCACCGCACCGTCGCCTGGGACCTGCCGGAGCCGGCGCCCAGCGCGCCCAGCGCCGAGCATTGGCTCGGCACAGACGACCAGGCGCGGGACGTCACCGCGCGGCTGATCTATGGCTTCCGAATATCGGTGCTCTTCGGCTTCATCCTGACCATCGTCTCGGCGGTCATTGGCGTCTCGGCCGGCGCCATCCAGGGCTTCTACGGCGGCTGGATCGATCTCATCGCCCAGCGCTTCATCGAGATCTGGTCGTCGATGCCGCAGCTCTACATCCTGATCATCGTCGCCTCGGTGATCGAGCCGAACTTCTGGTGGCTGCTGATCGTTCTTCTTTTGTTCAGTTGGATTGGCTTCGTCGGCGTTGTGCGTGCCGAGTTCCTGCGCGCCCGTAACTTCGACTACGTGCGGGCTAGCCGGGCGCTGGGCGGCAGCGACAGCCGCATCATCTTCCGCCACGTGTTGCCCAACGCCATGGTGGCGACCCTCACCTTCATGCCCTTCACTCTGGCCGGCTCAGTGACGGCGCTGACCTCGCTCGATTTCCTCGGCGTCGGCCTGCCGCCCGGCTCGGCCTCCCTCGGCGAGCTGCTGGCGCAGGGCAAGGCCAATCTGCAGGCACCCTGGCTGGGACTCACCGGCTTCTTCGTCATCGGCATCATGCTTTCGCTCCTGATCTTCATCGGCGAAGCGGTGCGCGATGCCTTCGACCCGAGGAAGCTCTTCGCCGCCCCGCCGCCGCCCGAAGAAACCGGGCCGGACGAGGCGGCCGCCAAGCCGGTGCGGGTCGCGCCGCAAGGGGCGGAGTAGGGCATGGCCGAGCAAGAGACGCTGCTCAGGGTCAACAACCTGGGCGTCAACTTCCGGACGCCGCGCGGCAAGCATGCCGCCGTCACCTCGATCTCCTTCGATCTCGATCAGGGTGAGACCCTGGCCCTGGTCGGTGAGTCCGGCTCCGGCAAGTCGGTGACCGCGCTCTCCCTGCTGCAGCTCCTCCCCTATCCGGCGGCGAGCCATTCGCCCGGCAGCTCGGTGGTCTTCAAGGGCCATGAACTGATGGGGGCGCCGGCCAGCAAGCTGCGCGAGGTGCGCGGCAACGAGATCTCCATGATCTTTCAGGAGCCCATGACCTCGCTCAATCCGCTGCACACGGTGGAGAAGCAGATCGGCGAGGTGCTCTGGCTGCACAAAGGCATGGGTCCGCTGGCGGCGCGGCGGCGCATCCTCGAGCTGCTCGAGCTGGTGCAGATCAAGGAGCCGGCCAAGCGTCTCAAGGCCTTCCCGCACGAGCTCTCCGGTGGCCAGCGGCAGCGGGTGATGATCGCCATGGCGCTGGCCAACGAGCCCGATCTCCTGATCGCCGACGAGCCGACCACGGCGCTCGACGTCACCATCCAGGCGCAGATCCTGAAGCTGCTGGAGCAGCTGCAGGAAGAGCTCGGCATGGCCATGCTCTTCATTACGCACGACCTCAACGTGGTGCGCCGCTTCGCCGACCGGGTGATCGTCATGACCCAGGGCACGCCGGTGGAAGAGGGCTTGACGCAGGCGGTGTTCGACGCGCCGCAGCACCCCTACACCCAACGCCTTTTGGCGGCGGAGCCCAAGGGCAAGCCGCTGCAGGCCGCCCCGGATGCACCGGTCGTCATGGAGGGCCGGGACATCAAGGTTCACTTCCCGATCAAGGCCGGGGTGCTCAAGCGCACGGTGGACCACGTCAAGGCGGTGGACGGCATCGACGTCACCGTGCGCGAGGGCCACACGGTCGGGGTCGTCGGCGAGTCCGGCTCCGGCAAGACCACGCTCGGTCTGGCCTTGCTCCGCCTGTTGTCGAGCAAGGGCGACATCTACTTCGAGGGCCAGGACATTCAGGGCTGGAAGAGCGGCCAGCTTCGCCCCCTGCGCCGCGACATGCAGATCGTCTTCCAGGACCCCTTCGGCTCCCTGAGCCCGCGCATGTCGATTGGCCAGATCGTCGGCGAAGGGCTGGAGATCCACGAGATCGGCTCGCCTGACGAGCGCGAGGCGCGGGTCGTCTCGGCCTTGGAAGAGGTCGGCCTCGACCCCGAAACGCGCCACCGCTATCCCCACGAGTTCTCCGGCGGCCAGCGCCAGCGCATCTCGGTTGCCCGCGCCATGGTGCTGGAGCCGCGCTTCCTGGTGCTCGACGAGCCGACCTCGGCGCTCGACATGTCGGTGCAGGCGCAGATCGTCGACCTGCTGCGCGACCTGCAGGCGCGCCACCGCCTGGCCTACCTCTTCATCAGCCACGATCTCAGGGTGGTGCGCGCCCTGGCCGACGAGGTCATCGTCATGCGCGACGGCCACGTGGTGGAGCGCGGCGACGCCGAGCAGATCTTCGATGCGCCGGAGCATCCCTACACCCAGGCGCTGATGAAAGCCTCCTTCGAGCTGGAAGCGGTCGACGGCGGCGTCGTGCGGGAGTAGGAACGGGGAACAGTTTCCGTCCGAGTTTTCTTCTTCCGAGGCATGACCGCGACCGCCTTCCGCCCCATGCCGCTTGTCCTTGGCGGCATCATCGCCCTGGCCGCGGCCATCGGCATCGGGCGCTTCGTCTATACACCCATCCTGCCGCCGATGGTCGAGGGCTTGGACCTGACCAAGAGCCAGGCCGGCTTCATCGCCTCGGCCAACTTCCTCGGCTACCTGCTCGGCGCCCTGGCGGCCTCGACGCCGCGACTGCCCGGCTCGCGCCGCACCTGGCTGATCGCCACCTTGGCGATCAGCGCGCTAACCACCGCGGCGATGGGTCTGACGAGCTCCCTGACGCTCTTCCTGCTGCTGCGTTTCGTCGGCGGCGTGGCCAGCGCCTTCGTGCTGATCTTCGCTTCCGCTTTGGTGCTGGACCGGCTGGTCGCGTCCGGGCGCGGCGAGCTGGCCGGCCTGCTCTACGCCGGCGTTGGCCTTGGCATTGCGATCTCGGCAGCGCTGGTCTCCGGGCTGCTCTATGCCGGCTCCGACTGGCAGGGGCTGTGGCTCTCCAGTGGTGGCTTGGCCTTGGTGGCCGTGCTGGCGGTCTTCGTGCTGGTGCCCGACCGCGGCAGTGACGGACAGGCAAGCGGGTCCGGTAAGGCCTCGGGCAATCAGCGCGCCCTGGTCTCGCTGATCGTCGCCTACGGCCTCTTCGGCTTCGGCTATGTCATCACCGCGACCTTTCTGGTCGCCATCGTCCGCGACGCGCCGGAGATCCGGCCGCTCGAGCCGCTGATCTGGATTATCGTCGGCCTGGCCGGCGCCCCCTCGGTGATCTTCTGGAGCAAGGTCGGTGCCCGCATCGGCATTCCCCAGGCTTTCGTCGTCGCCTGTCTGGTCGAGGCGGTCGGCGTGGCGGCCAGCGTCCTTTGGATCTCCATTGCCGGTCTCATCCTGGCCGGTGTTCTCCTCGGCGGCACCTTCATGGGCATCACGGCGCTGGGCCTGATCGAGGCGCGGCGGCTCACTTCCGGCGACCCGCGTCGCATCCTGGCGCTGATGACGGCGGCTTTCGGATTCGGCCAGATCGTCGGACCGAGCTTCGCCGGCGTCCTGTTTGACATCTCAGGCAGCTTTCTGCTGCCTTCCATGGCCGCGGCCGGCGCCCTGCTGGTTGCGGCGCTTTTGGTCGGCTGGGCCAACGTGGGCCGGACAGCGGCTGGTTCATCGTAGCGCGGCCGCGCATCGAACGTGGGGTGGAGGGAAACGTGAGTATTTTGTTCCTGTCGTATGACGAGCGTGCCGGTCGCTGGCTGCCGCACCTGGAGGCCGCCATGCCCGGCCGCGAGATCCAGGTCTGGCCCGAGGTCGAGGACCTCGCCCGCGTGCGCTATGCGGTGGTCTGCCAGCCGCCCGCCGGTGTGCTCAAGCAATGCCCCAACCTGGAAGCCGTGTTCTCCATGTGGGCCGGCATCGACCACCTGAAGAGCGATCCGGAACGCCCGCCCGAGATTCCCGTAGTGCGCATGGTCGAGCGCGGGCTTTCGACCGGCATGTGCGAGTACGTGACCATGCAGGTGCTGTTCCACCACCGCCGCATGCTCGACTACCGGGAGCAGCAGGCACGCGGCGAGTGGAAGCCCCTGCCCCTGGTGCCGGCTTGGCGGCGCAAGGTCGGCATCATGGGCTTCGGCGAGCTGGGTCAGCTTGCCGCCGAGAAGCTGATCGGCCTGGAGTTGGACGTCGCCGGCTGGAGCCGCTCACCCAAGAGCATGGAGGGGGTCGCCTGCTTTCACGGCGAAGACGGCCTCGACGCTTTCCTGGCCCGTAGCGAGATCCTGGTTTGCCTCTTGCCGCTCACCGAGGCGACCCGCGGCATCCTCAACGCTGACCTCTTCGCCAAGCTGCCGCGCGGCGCTTGCCTGATCAACGCGGCTCGAGGGGGCCATCTGGTGGAGGCTGACCTCCTCGCGGCGCTCGAAAGCGGACAGCTCGACTCCGCCTCGCTCGACGTCTTCGATCCCGAGCCGTTGCCGAGCGAGCATCCCTTCTGGTCCCATCCGCGTATCGTCGTTACGCCGCACGTGGCCGCCGGCACCCTGCCGGAGACGGCGTCCGAGTCGATCGCCGCCAACATCGCCCGGCATGAGCGCGGCGAGCCCTTCGATGCGGTGGTGGATTTCAGCTTGGGGTACTAGCGGTTTCCCGGCTGTGAGAGTGCGAGGCAGTGCATGAAAGTCCTCGTGACGGGCAGCAGCGGACATCTGGGCGAAGCGCTGATGCGGACACTCGGGCCGCTTGGCTACGAGGCCGCCGGCCTCGACCTCCGACCGGGTCCTTTCACCACCCACGTCGGCTCGCTGCTCGACCGCGCCGTCGTCAGGGCCAGCCTGGACGGCGTCGGGGCCGTGCTGCATACGGCAACGCTTCACAAGCCGCACGTTGCGACGCACAGCAAGCAGGACTTCGTCGATACGAACATCTCCGGGACGCTCGTCCTCTTGGAGGAGGCTGTCGCGGTGGGCGTGGGCGCATTTGTCTTCACCAGCACCACCAGCGCCTTTGGCGATGCGCTGACCCCGCCGGAGGGCGCGCCGGCGGCCTGGATAGACGAAAGCGTTCCCTCCCGGCCCAAGAACATCTACGGCGCCAGCAAGACGGCAGCCGAGGACCTCTGCACCCTCTTTCACCGCGAGCATGGGCTGAACTGCATTGTGCTTCGCACCTCGCGCTTCTTTCCCGAAGTGGACGACAGCCAAGCCGTGCGTGACGCCTTCGCCGATCAGAACGCCAAGGCGAACGAGTTCCTCTTCCGCCGGGTCGATTTGGAGGATGCCGTGACTGCACATACGGCGGCGCTTGTGCGGGCGCCGGATATCGGCTTCGGCAGGTATGTCATCAGCGCGACGACGCCCTTCGGTCC
The DNA here is from genome assembly GCA_965247175.1 of Rhodospirillales bacterium. Classification (GTDB taxonomy): domain Bacteria; phylum Pseudomonadota; class Alphaproteobacteria; order Kiloniellales; family DSM-21159; genus JANQMX01. Next base: position 3,091,078 of record OZ252006.1, on the reverse strand, counting down.
AGCCGACATGGACGGACTGCGCGCTGACCCGTCCTCGATCGTCGCCCGGCACGTCCCGAACTTCGATGAAATCTATGGCACGCGCGGCTTTAGGATGTTTGAGAGCATCGACCGGGTGTACGTGAATGAGAAGGCGCGGCGCGAGCTGGGGTGGCAGCCGACGTACGACTTCGCGCGGGTGCTTGCGCAACTGGCATCCAAGAAGCCGATCGGCAGCGATCTAGCCCGCTTGGTCGGGATCAAAGGCTATCACGAAGAGCGCTTCGCCGAAGGCCCCTACCCAGTTGCCTAGAGGTTGGTCCGGTAATCCTCTTCGATGTCCCGGTCGATCGCTTCGGCGGCGGCGTCGCCGCCCCCAACGCGCTTGGCGAGGATCTTGCCGAAGGATATCTTCTTCGGCTCCGGCCAGGACTCCGGCTTCCAAAGCTCGGATCGGATGAAGGCCTTGGCGCAGTGGTAGAAGACCTGGGTGATGTGGAGCCGGACGCCGACCAGTGCCGGTTTCCCGCGGGCGGACAGGCGCTCAAGGACCTGCGGGTCTGCTGTCAGCTCCGCGGTGCCGTTGACGCGCAGCGTCTCTGACGTGCCGGGGATGACGAAGATCAGGCCGACATGCGGATTGGCGAGAATGTTCAACAGGCCGAAGGCCAGGTTGTTTCCCGGGCGGTCGGGGATCAGCAGGGTCCTGGCGTCTTCGACAACGACGAAACCCGGTCCGTCGCCTTTGGGCGAGACGTTCTGGTTCCCCTCGGCATCCGCCGTCGCCATCATCAGGAAGGGCGAGCGGGCGATGAAGTCGATAGAGGAGTCTTCGAGAGAGTCCCAGAGCTTCGCCTCGACCCGATCGCTCGGCGACGCGATGATCTCCCTAAGCTCCTCCACCGTCGTGATGCGGTGATTGTCCGGTGCCGTCGACAAGACCCAGCCTCCTATAAGATCCCAGACATTGGCGTGTGAACGACCGCGACCTGAAACGGTTCGGCCATCCTCCGCGCCTCTGTCTGGTCGTTAGCACAGCACGGGCGGCTGGACTGAAGCGGAAAGCTGGGGGCGGCTATGCGGCCGCCTGGCGTTGAACGGGGTCAATGCACGACAATGACGGTGCAGCCGGCCTTGCGCTCGAGGGATAGAGACGTGCTGCCGAATAGCAGGCTGTCGAGGCTGCTGATGCCGCGGCTGCCGACGACCAGCAGGTCGGCCTTTTCCGTCTCTGCCAGTTGAACCAGCGCGTTGACCGGATTGCCTTCGCAGAGCACGGCCCGGCTTTCGTCCACGCCATGCTTGCGCGCCTGCTTTTGCGCTTCGTGCAGGACCTCGTGGGCCGCCATGGCCAGGATCTCCTCCTCGGTGATATTGACGTGCTCGACCTCGTTGTAGCGCTTGATTTCCTCAGGGGCCACGGCGGCCCCCTTGTCTTTCTGAACGTGTGCAATGACCAGCTCGGCCGCCTTGCTCTTGCTCAGGTCGCAGGCAAAGTCGAGCGCCTTGTCGGCATGGTCCGTACCGTCGACCGCTACCATAATCCTACGTGCGTCCATGGACCTTCTCTCCCGTCGTTTCACCGGCTGAGTGCCAGCAGAATTCCAGCAGGTTTGTGACGCTGCCGGCCGCCGCGCGGCAAGCTATTTAGACAAAAAGTTTGTGACTTTGAGCCGGATCAAACGCGGACCAGTTAGAGTGGGATTGCTAGGCTGCTTTTGACCCGCTCCATCGCCACGATGGTGTTGAACTTCTGGATGTTGGGATTGCCGTAAAACACCCGGCGGGTCAGGCGCTCGTACTCGGCGATGTCGCGCGCCGTGACGATCAGCACGAAGTCGTGCTCCCCGGTCACGTAGTAGCACTGCTGGATCTCCGGAACCTTCTGCACCTGGCGCTTGAAGTCGTCGACGATGTCGGCGCGGCCGCGTTCCAGAACGATGGTGACGATCAGCGTCATGCGGCCGCCCACCAGCTCCGGTGCGATCACCGCGCAGTCCTTGGCAATGGCGCCTTCCGCGCGCAGCCGCTTCATGCGTCTCTGGCAGGCGGTGGGCGAGAGGCCGACCTGCTCGCCGATCGCGTCGGATGTCAGGCGGTTGTCTTCCTGCAGCAGGCGCAGGATGGCGAGGTCGAAGCTGTCCAGTTCCATCGGATTACGCAGGATTTCTGCAAATAGATGGACAAGATAGCCGCCTTTCGTCGATCTCGCTACGCCTTTGCAGCCTGACGAATGTGCTGGGCGTCTAGCCTTTCCATCGGACAAGGAGCGGAGCCATGGACAAGGCAAGCATCGATCAGCGTGACGGCATTCTCTGCGGCTTGGCCGCCGCAGTCATTTGGGGCGCCTGGCCAGTGGTCTCCCGCTTGGCCGTGGTCGACTCCCTCACCCCCTACGACGTGGCCGCCCTGCGTTTCGGCGTGGCCGGGCTCGTGCTGCTGCCGTTTTTCCTGCGTCGGGCGACACCGAAACGCACCGGCATCGGCTGGCTGCGCGCCCTCGTCTTGGCCTGTGGCGCCGGCGTGCCCTACGTGGTGGTGAGCGTGGAGGGCCTGCGTTATGCCCCGGCAGGCCACGCCGGCCTCATCGTGCCGAGCTGCATGCTGACCTTCACCACCCTGGGCGCCTGGCTGTTCTTCGGCGACCGGCCAGGGGGTCTGCGGCTGCTGGGCCTGGCCTCCATTCTGCTCGGGCTGCTGCTGGTCGGCTGGAACGCCTTGGCGGGTGCCGCGCCCGGTGCCTGGCGCGGCGATCTGCTGTTCGTAGGCAGCGGCTTCCTTTGGGCGCTCTACACCCTCGGCGCGCGGGCCTGGTCGGTCAGCCCCTGGCAGGCCACGGCGCTGGTCTCGGTGCTCTCGCTGCTGCTCTACCTGCCGCCCTATCTGGCGGTTGCTGGGCTGCGTCTGTTCGAAGCGCCGCTCATCCCGGTGCTCAGCCAGGCGATCTTCCAAGGCTTGGCGGCGGCCATTCTGGCGCTGCTGCTCTACACCCGCGCAGTGGCGTTGCTCGGTGCGGCGCGGGGGGCGCTCTTCGCCGCCCTGGTGCCGGGGATGGCAATCCTTCTGTCCATCCCGCTGCTCGGCGAATGGCCGGGGCGGGGCGAGCTGGCCGGCCTCTTGCTGGTGACCCTCGGCATGGCTACCGCGCTGGGCGTGTTCGACGCGCTCTTGATCAGACGTCGCGCGCCAGCGCGCTGACCAGATCGCCGAACTCGCGCAGGAAGACCGAGCCGGCCACGGTGCGCTGCACCAGGACGGAGCGGCGGTCGGCCTCGTCGGTCTTGCGTCTGAGGTAGCCTAGCGTGCTGAGACGGTCCAAGGCACGCGTGACCGCCGGCTTCGACATAGACAGTGTTTCGGCCAGGCCGCGTACCGTGTGCGGCGGCGGCGCGTGGTAGACGTGCAACAGCAGGGCGAACTGCCGCTGGGTCAGGTCGGGCAGGTCACGGCGCAACACTTCGGCGCTGGCCGCGCGCCACAGCGCCAGCGCCTGGACCGCGGAAAGCTCCATGCAACTCGGCTCTTCTCGTTTCGAGACCGCAACGAGTGAGACCAGAGTCGGCGGTTTCAGGCAACCGGAAAGGGGTAGGGTTTTCTTTCCCTATCGGGACTCTGTTCCGTCCCACTCCCCCACCCGGCCGCCCCACTGTCCATAATTCCGTGGGCGGCCGGGTGGGGGAGTGGGACGGAACAGTGCGGCGCGTCAGCGCCAAAACAAGACTCTCGCCTGCTCAGCCCCCGCCGCCGCGGGTGATGGGATAGCCGCCGGCCTTGTCGTGGGCAAAGCGGCAGCGGTTCATGTCGCTGGCGCCGAAGCACTCGGACTCGCTGCTCAGCTGCGGGGTCGTGCCGCCCTGGCCGACACTCCCGCAAGCGCTGAGCGTGGTGGCAAGAGCGAGCAGGACGCCGGCGGCGACGGGGGATCGCAGAGACTGCGGTGAGGTGGAAAGACGCAAGGCCATGATCGGCTCCCTTGTCGGTGCAGTGGTCTTGCACATGACGTGGGCGCTCGCGGTGCGCTCTACCTCTCAAGCCGCGTCACTTGGGAGTGAGGGTTTGTTTACCTGCGTCTTCTTTCGCGCCTTCGGCGCTATGCGGTGCCGGCCCACACCCCCGCCCGACCAACCCACTAGGGTACCATGCCATGGGTTGGTCGGGCGGGGGTGTGGGCCGGTGCCGTACGGCGCGCCAGCGCCAATAGAAGAGTCTTCTACTCTCCCGCCAGCATGGGCCGGCAGGCCTGCGGCAGGTCGGCCAGGGTCACCGGTGGAGACGGCGGGCCTTTGGCGGCTTCCTCGGCTTCCTCGCTGAACCACCAGGCGAGGTCGGCGCCGCAGCCGTCGCCCGGGTCCGGCAGGGGCTGATCGACGCAGTCCACCTCGCCGGCGGGGCAGGCCAGGCGAACATGGAAGTGGTAGTGGTGGCCCCACCAAGGCCGCACCTTGCTCAGCCAGCTGCGGTCTTCCCCAGCGGTCCGGCAAAGCTCCTGCTTGATCAGCGGATTGACGAAGATCCGCCGCACCGCGGGTATCTCGGCGGCCGTCTTGAGGAGTGCCGCGTGACGATCGGTCCAGACCGTCTGCGCGATGGCGCCGCGGTCCTGGGTCAGGACAGAGATGGCGGAGTAGTTTTCGCGCCAAGCCCCTTGCGGCAAAGGCGACGGCTTCGGCGTCAGCCAGATGTCCGCATCCAAGCCGCTCTGGTGGCTGCGGTGCCCACTCTTCATGGGGCCGCCACGAATTTGCGTGAGGTCGCCGACCAGCAGAGTTGGCCAGCCGATGGACTGGGCGCCGCGCGCCAGCTCTTCGATTGCGGCGATCAGGCTCGGGTGACCGAAGTTGCGCCGCCGCGAGGGGCGCATGACCGAATAGCCCTCGCCGTCGAGCGGCAGCGCTTCGGCGCCGGCCAGGCAGCCGGCCGCATGGGTGCCGATGACCTTCGCGGGGCCGGGTGTGGGCTCGCCCCAGTCCGCCCAGTGGTCCGGTTGTGCTGCGAGCGGCTCGGTCAGCAGAAGCGCGGCGATGCAAGCGATCAATCCGCCGCGTGTCATGGTCTTCCTCATGATCGCTCCTCCGCAACACTGCCCCAGAGATCGTACTCCTCGGCGTGGTCGATCAAAACAGGGACGATATCCCCAGGGCTAAGGCCGTTTTCGCCATCGAGAAAGACCTTGCCGTCGATCTCCGGCGCATCGCCCGTCGAGCGGCCGACGGCGCCTTCCACGTCGACCTCGTCAATGATCACGTCCAGGCGCTGGCCAACCTTGCTCTGCAAGCGCCGCGCGCTGATCGCCTGCTGCGCCTGCATGAAGCGGTGCCAGCGCTCCTCCTTGACCTCTTCCGGCACGGCGCCAGGCAGCTCGTTGGCCTTGGCCCCCGCGACCGGCTCGTACTTGAAGCAGCCGGTTCGGTCGATTTCCGCCTCCTCCAGCCAATCGAGCAGGAACTGGAAGTCTTCCTCGGTCTCGCCGGGAAAGCCGACGATGAAAGTGGAGCGCACGGCCAGGTTCGGAACCTGGCGGCGCCAATCGGTGATGCGGTCGAGCACCTTCTCCTGGTTGGCCGGGCGGCGCATGGCCTTCAGGACGGTGGGGCTGGCGTGCTGAAAGGGAATGTCGAGATAGGGCAGGATCTTTCCCTCGGCCATCAGGGGAATGGCCCGGTCGACGTGGGGATAGGGATAGACGTAGTGCAGGCGCACCCAGACACCGAGTTCGCCCAGGGCCTCGCAGAGGTCGACGAAGTGGCTGCGCCAGGTCTTGCCTTGCCAGCTGCTCTCGGCATGGCGCAGGTCGAGCCCATAGGCGCTGGTATCCTGAGAGATCACCAGGATCTCCTTGACCCCAGCCCGCACAAGGCGTTCGGCTTCGGCCAGCACCTCCTTGATCGGCCGGCTGGCCAGATCGCCGCGCAGGGAGGGAATGATGCAGAAGCGGCAGCGGTGGTTGCAGCCCTCGGAGATCTTCAGATAGGCGTAGTGGCGCGGGGTCAGCTTGATGCCGGCCGGCGGCAAGAGGTCGAGGAAGGGGTCGTGGGGCGGCGGCAGAACCTCATGCACCGCGCCGACCACGGCTTCATACTGCTGCGGGCCGGTGATGGCGAGCACGTCGGGATGGGCCTCGCGAATCTGCTCCGCTTCCACGCCGAAGCAGCCGGTGACGATGACCCGGCCGTTCTCTTCCAGCGCTTCTCCGATGGCGGCCAGGGATTCCGCCTTGGCGCTGTCGAGAAAGCCGCAGGTGTTGACGATCACCGCGTCCGCGTCCGTGTAGTCGCCGGACAGGCAATAGCCCTCGGCGCGCAGGCGCGAGATGATGCGTTCGGAGTCCACCAGGGCCTTGGGACAGCCCAGACTGACGAAACCGATTTTCGGGCCAAAACTCCCTGCCGCTTGGTCCATCGTTCCCGCGCTTTGCCGTGTTGGATGGGCGCCGATCAGCCTGCGCCGCTGCGTGTCAGCTAAACGGGCGCAGCAGGCAGGGCAAGGGTCTCCTGCACCGGCTATGGCCGCCAAGCCATGAAAACCGCCGGACTTGATAGGGATTTAACACTTCTTTCGCCGTTGTTGCGGTTGTAATGACCCTGTGGAACCTTGCGGGTGGCGGCTCTCTTGCAGGCTGAGCACTGCCCCCCGTGTTTTCCCCTCGGTGCGCGTCCATCCGGTGACATGAAAACACTCTTCATCCATCAAAACTTCCCGGGCCAGTACAAGCATATCGCCCCGGCCCTGGCGGAGATGCCGGGCAACCAGGTTCTGGCGATCGGCCAGGAAGGACACCTGGGGCGCCTGCGCCATCGCAAGGTGAAGGAGATCGGCTATCCGGAACCGCGCGGCGCCGGGGAGAAGACACATTTCTACGTTCGTCGCCTGGAAACGGCAGTGCGGCGCGGCCAGGCCGCCGCGCGGACCTGCTTCGAACTGCAGGCCAAGGGCTATACGCCCGATGTCATCTGCTGCCATCCCGGCTGGGGCGATGGCCTGTTCCTGCGCGATGTTTGGCCCGACGTTCCGCTGCTCTACTTCTGTGAGTTCTATTACAACTCCCAGGGCGGCGATTCAGGCTTCGACCCGGAGTTTCCCTACGAACTGAACTCGCGCCTGGCGACCCGCATCCGCAATTCGCACCTGCTGCTCAGCATCGAGACCTGCGATTGGGGCATGGCGCCGACCCATTGGCAGCACGCCAGCTTCCCCAAGGCCTTCCAGGACAAGATCAGCGTCATCTTCGATGGTGTCGACACCGAGGTGGTGAAGCCCAACCCGGATGTGGTTTTCGAGCTGGAAGACGGCCGCCGCCTGACCCGTGACGACGAGGTCATCACCTTCGTCAATCGCAACCTGGAGCCCTATCGCGGCTATCACGTCTTCATGCGGGCGCTGCCGGAGATCATGCGGCGGCGGCCCAATGCGCAATTCCTGATCGTCGGCGGCCGCGAGGTCAGCTACGGGCCGGCTGCGCCCGAGGGCAAGACCTACGCCGATATCTACTGGGACGAGGTGAAGGATAAGGTCGATGCCAGCCGGGTGCACTTCCTGGGGCGCATTCCCTATCCCACCTTCCTGAAGCTCATCCAGGTTTCCTCCTTGCACGTCTACCTGACCTATCCCTTCGTGCTCTCCTGGTCGATGATCGAGGCGCTGAGCGCCGGCTGCCTGGTCCTCGCCTCGGCGACGCCGCCTGTCGAAGAGGTCATCCGCGATGGGGAGAACGGCCTGCTGTTCGACTTCTTCGATACCAAGCAACTGGCCATGCGTGTCGACGAGGCCCTGAGCAATCAGGAAAGGCTGCAGCCACTGCGCGAGGCCGCGCGGCAAACGGTGCTGGAGCGCTATGACCTGCAGAGCGTTTGCCTGCCCAAGCAGCTGGATTTGATCCGCTGCCTGGCCGAGGGGCGTCGGCCGGACGAGACCCCGGCGCCGCGCCCGGCAGTGAGCGCCGTGTAGCGGGGACGGGGCGCCGCGATGTCCAACTTCACGATCAGGCCCTGCCCACCGGGCAGCCTGCCGGACGTCAAGCTGATCGGCAGCCGTCTGTTCGGCGACGGGCGCGGCACCTTCGGCGAGGTCTTCAAGGCCTCGGCCTTTCGCGAAGGCGGCATGGCCTTTCAGCCGGTGCAGCAGAACCGTTCCTTCTCCCTGCCGCGCTTTACCCTGCGCGGTTTGCATTTTCAGCGTCCGCCGCACGCCCAGGCCAAGCTGGTGCGTTGCTTGAGCGGCGCCATCTTCGATGTGGCCGTCGACCTGCGCCAAGGCTCGCCAAGCTACGGCACCTGGGTCGGTACCCGGCTGGAGCCGGGTGGCGATCAGCTTTTCGTACCCAGAGGGTATGCACACGGTTTCTGCACGCTGCTGCCGGAGACCATCGTCGAGTACCTGGTCGACGCGGAGTACCACGCCGAGAGCGACGGAGGCGTGGCCTGGGACGATCCGGAGATTGCCGTCGACTGGCCGGCCGCCCAGGATCAGGTTGTGCTCTCGGACAAGGACGGGCGCCAACCCACGCTCGCCGCGCTGGGCCAGGTCTTCGTCTACGAACGGCAGGAGGGAGAGCCCGCATGAAACTGCTGGTCACCGGAGGGGCGGGCTTCATCGGCTCGGCGCTGATACGTTATCTGATGGCCCAGACCGACGCGGAGGTGGTCAACTTCGACAAGCTGACCTATGCCGCGAACCTGGCTTCGCTGGCACCCGTCGAGGACAATCCGCGCTACCGCTTCCTCAAGGCCGATATCTGCGACCGTCAGGCGGTGGCCGCCGCGCTGGCAGAGCACCGCCCGGACGGCATTCTGCATCTTGCCGCCGAATCGCATGTCGACCGCTCGATCGACGGTCCGGCTGCCTTTCTCGAAACCAACATCATGGGCACCTACAGCCTGCTCGATGCGGCCAACGCCCATTGGCAGTCGCTGGAGGGTCCGGCGAAGGAGGCCTTCCGCTTCCACCACATCTCCACCGACGAGGTCTACGGCTCGATCGAAGAGGGGCTCTTCACCGAGGAGAGCCAGTACCAGCCGAACTCCCCCTATGCCGCCAGCAAGGCTTCGTCAGACCACCTGGTACGCGCCTGGCACCGCACCTATGGCCTGCCGGTGGTGATCACCAACTGCTCCAACAACTACGGGCCCTATCAGTTTCCCGAGAAGCTCATCCCGCTGATGATCATCAAGGCCATGGCGGGAGAGAAGCTGCCGATCTACGGCAAGGGCGACAACGTGCGCGACTGGCTGCACGTGGAGGACCATGTGCGCGCCCTTTGGCTGGTCTTCCGCCAGGGCCGCGTCGGCGAGACCTACGCCGTCGGCGGCCGCGCCGAGATGACCAACCTCGCGGTGGTCGATCGCCTCTGCGCCATTCTCGACGAGGTGCTGCCGCACAGCCCGCACCGGCCGCACGCCGGGCTCAAGAGCTTCGTGCCCGACCGGCCCGGCCATGACCGCCGCTACGCCATCGACTCGAGCAAGCTCGAGCGTGAGCTCGGCTGGCGCCAAGGCCACGACTTCGAAAGCGGCCTGCGCCAGACGGTCACCTGGTATCTCGAGCGCCGCGACTGGTGGGAGCCCATCCTGTCCGGCCGCTACGCCGGCGAGCGCCTGGGGGTTGGCAGCGCGTCGGGCCAGGCCGCGACGACCCGCCAAGCATCATGAAGCTCCTTGTCACCGGTGGCGGCGGGCAACTGGGCCTTGCCGTGAAGCGCCTTGCCGTTGCGGCGGGGCATCAATTGCGGGCGCCGACCCGGGCGGAGCTCGACATCACCGACGATGCGGCTCTGCGGGCGGCCTGCGCTTGGGCCGATGTCGTGATCAACGCCGCCGCCTACACCGACGTCAACCGGGCCGAGACGGAACGGGAGGCCGCCTTCGCCGCCAACGCCACGGCGCCTGGGCGTCTCGCCGAGCACTGCCGAACCGGCGGCAGCCTGCCTGTGCATGTTTCGACCGACTATGTCTTCGACGGCCGTTCGGACAATCCCTGGCGCGAGACCGACGCGACCGGACCGCTCAACATCTACGGCGAGAGCAAGCGCGCCGGCGAGGACGCGGTCAGGGCGGCGCTGGAGCATCACCTCATCGTCCGCACGAGCTGGGTCTACAGCGAGACCGGGCGGAACTTCCTGACCACCATGCTGCGCCTCGGCGCCGAGCGAGACGAGCTCGGGGTCGTCGCCGACCAGATCGGCACGCCGACCTCGGCCGAGGACCTGGCCGCCGCCCTCTTGCACCTGGGCGTCCGCGCGCGCCGGGAGGAAGGACCTTTCGGGACCTATCACTACAGCGCCGAGGGCATGGCGAGCTGGGCCGACTTCGCCGAAGCCATCTTCGAGGAAGCCGCCGAGCTGCTGCCTGCCAGGCCGGACGTCAAGCGCATCGACAGCAGCGACTTTCCCACTCCCGCCCGACGGCCGGCCTATTCCGTGCTCGACTGCAGCCGCATCGTCGCCGACTTCGACCCGCCGCGGCGCAGCTGGCAAGAGGGGCTGCGGGCGGTCATGGCACGGCTGAAGGCGCAAGTGCGCGAGCAGAAGAAGGTGGAGAGCCGATGACGACCAAGGGCATTGTCCTCGCCGGCGGGCTCGGCACGCGCCTGCATCCGCTGACCCTCGCGGCGAGCAAGCAGCTCATGCCGGTCTACGACAAGCCGATGATCTACTATCCGCTGAGCGTGCTGATGCTGGCCGGCATCCGCGAGGTGCTGATCATCACCACGCCCCAGGACCAGGAGTCATTCCAGCACCTGCTCGGCGACGGCAGCCAGTGGGGCATGAGCCTGATCTACATCGCCCAGCCTGAGCCCGGCGGCATCGCCCAGGCCTTCTTGATCGGCCGGGACTTCGTCGCGGGCCACCCCTGCGCCCTGGTACTGGGCGACAACATCTTCTTCGGCCACGGCTTGACCAAGCTGGTGCAGCGCGCCGCTGCCCGCGAGGAGGGCGCCACCGTTTTCGCCTATCTGGTCGAGGACCCGGAGCGCTATGGCGTGGTCGAGATCGACCGGGAGGGCAAGGCGCTCTCCATCGAGGAGAAGCCGGCCAAGCCCAAGGCTCCCTGGGCGGTCACCGGCCTCTATTTCTACGGCGCCGATGTTTGCGAGCGGGCGGCTTCACTCAAGCCCTCAGCCCGGGGCGAGCTGGAGATCACCGACCTCAACCGGCTCTACATGGACGAAGGCCGGATGATGGTGGAGAAGCTCGGCCGCGGCTTTGCCTGGCTCGACACCGGGACCCACGAGTCGCTGCTCTCGGCCGGGCAGTTCGTGCAGATGATCGAGGAGCGGCAGAGCGTGAAGATCGCCTGCCCGGAGGAGATCGCCTACCGCCGAGGCTTCATCAGCCGCGACGATCTCCTGGCGCTGGCCGAGCGCTTTGCCAAGAGCGGATACGGCAGCTACCTCGCCCGGGTCGCCAACGAGGAAACGCCGCTCGGCTAGCGGTAGCATCGCTTGCGGAACGGCAGCGATTCAAATAGTGTCCCCGCCGCCCCTGACGGGCCCTTTGCGGGGCCTCAGGCGGACCAGCGGAGAGGTGCCGGAGCGGTCGAACGGGGCGGTCTCGAAAACCGTTGTACGCGCGAGCGTACCGAGGGTTCGAATCCCTCCCTCTCCGCCAGCTATCTGAAAAACCTAAGGTCTCCGGACCTCGCTGGCGTCCTCCGCGTAGGAGGACATTGCATTCGACGGCGTCGAACGCTCGCGCTCATTCCCAGTCGACGTCGAAGGCCGTGACCACCTCGCGGATCTGCTGCTCCGTCAGTCCTTTCGTCTGAGCGCCGCGCAGCAGCAAGGTGAGCTTGGCCGTCTCCTCGAGCTCTTCCATGGCGAAGACGGCGGCCTCCAGCTCTTTCGCCGCCACGACCGGGCCGTGGTTGGCCAGCACGACCGCGCTGCGCCGGCCGGCCAGGCTGCGGACGGCATCGCCCATCGCCGGGTCGCCGGGCCGGAAGAAGGGCAGGAGCTGGACCTTGCCCAGCCGCATGATCGAATAGGCGGTCAGCGGCGGCAGCAGATTGTCCGGGTCGGTATCGGTCAAGAGCGTGAGGGCGGTCGCATGGGTCGAGTGCAGATGCACCACGGCCCCTGTGGTCGCGCGCGTTTCGTAGAAGGCGTCGTGCAGCGCCATCTCCTTGGTGGGCGGATCGCCCTCGACGTGGCGTCCGGCGGCATCGAAGCGCGACAGGCGCGCCGGATCGAGCCGCCCGAAACTGGAGCCGGTCGGTGTAACCAAGAGCCCGCCGTCCTCGGTCCGGGCTGAGATGTTGCCCGAGGCACCGCCGGTCAGGCCGCGATCGAACAGGGATTTTGCCCAGAAGCAGATGTCTTCGCGCAGGCGGTTGTCGCGCGTCACGGCGTGGCTTCCAGGACGGCAGCCGCCCGCGCGAAAAAGTCGGGCGCGCCGAAGTTGCCGGACTTCAGCGCCAGGGTCAGGTTGTCGCCTGCCCGGATCGCCGGCACGCCCGGGGCAATCTCCGGCCCGATCGCAAGTTCGGTCAAGGCAAGCCCTTCCACGACGGCTCCCGAGGTCTCGCCGCCGGCCGTGATCAGCCGGGTGACTCCCCCGGCGACGAGGCGTCTGGCGACATCAGCGAACAGAGTCTCGAACGCGGCGGCGACCGCCGCGCCGCCGTGCCGCTGTTGCGCCGCCTGCACCTCCTCCGGGTCGGCGGAGGAGTAGGCCAGCGGCAAACCGTCCTGCGCCAAGATCCACTCCGCCACCTCTGGCGCACTTGTTTGCCCGGCCATGACCGCATCGGCATCGAGCTGCAGGGTAGGCTGCGCACGCGCATGTTCCGCGACCTGTCCTCTCGTGGCTTGCGAGCAGGAGCCGGACAGGGCGGCGGCGCGTCCGGCCTGTCCCTGCCATGGCTCCGCGCTCGCCGCGAGCTCGCCGCGGACACGGAAGTTCTCCGGCAGGCCGAGCGCGATCCCGGAGCCGCCAGTGATCAGGGGCAGGTCGGCTGCGGCCTGGCCCAGCATCCGAAGATCCTCGTCGCGGACGGCATCCGCGACGATCAGCCGATGACCCTTTGCCTGCTCCGCCTCAAGCCTCGTGCGGATCGCTGCCGGTCCTTCGGCAACAACGGCGAAGGGGACATGCCCGACGCTGCCCTTGCTCTGCCGGTCGAGGACGCGGCGGAGATCCGGGTCGGTCATGGGAGTCAGCGGATGGTTCTGCATGCCGGACTCCGACAGCAGTCTGTCACCGACGAACAGATGGCCTTGGTAGACGGAGCGGCCGGTCGCGGGGAAGGCGGGACAGACGATGACCTGCGAGGCCTCGAGCGCGTCGGCAAGGGCTTCCGCGACCGGTCCGATGTTGCCCGCATCGGTGCTGTCGAAGGTCGAGCAGTACTTGAAGAGAAACTGGGTGCAGCCCTGCGCGCGGAGCCACGCGAGCGCCTGCAGCGACAGCGCGACGGCCTGGTCGGCCGGCACGGAGCGTGACTTGAGGGCGACGATGCCGGCCTCGACCTGGCCGTCCGCCGGACCTTCGGGTACGCCGACGTACTGCACGCAGCGCATGCCCTCTCGGGTCAAGGTATTGGCCAGGTCGCTGGACCCGGTGAAGTCGTCGCCGATGCAGCCCAGCTTCATCTACTCTCTCCCTGGCAGCGACAGGCCGGCCTCGGTGGCGTAGAGCTGCGTGATCGCCGAATCGTCGAGAGCGCCCAGGCCCTTGCTCGAGGCCTCACGGAAGCGGGCGAGCGCGGCTTTCGCAACCGGTGTGGAGAGCGCCGCACCCTCGGCGATCTCGGTGACGATGCCCAGGTCCTTCGGCCAGATATCGATGGCGGAGCGTGCTGCGTAATCCCCTTCGACCACGCGCGGCGCGCGGTTCTCGAACATCCAGCTCGTCCCGGCCGAAACGGAGATGACCTGAAGAATCCGCTCCGGTGTCAGCCCCTGACTGATGCCGAGCGCCAGAGCTTCGCCCATGGCTGCGATATGCACGCCGGCGAGAAGCTGGTTCACAGCTTTCATCGCGGAGCCGGCCCCCGCCTCGCGGCCGAGATCGTGCACGGACTGCGCCATAGCCGAAAGGGCGGGCGCGGCGGCTTCGAAGGCCTCCTGGCTGCCTGAAGCCATGATCGAAAGCTCGCCTTGCGCCGCCCGTGCCGCGCCGCCTGAGATCGGTGCGTCGAGATAGAGCAGGCCGAGCTCTACGGCCTGTTCCGCGTTGTCCCTAGCGTCCTGGGGAGAGACGGTTGCGCAACTGGCGATCACCGCACCCTTCTGCAGATGTTGGGCAAAGCCGGACTCCCCGTAGAGGATGTCCCGCGTCTGCGCTGCATTCAGCACCACGCTGACGAAGATCGTAGCCTTGCCCGCTCCCTCCGGCGTGAGCTTCTCGCCGCCCATGTCGATCAGCCGTTCGACGGCGGCTTCATTGAGATCGAGGCCGAGCACCCGGTGGCCGGCGCGCAGACAGGATTGCGCCATGCCCAAGCCCATGGCGCCAAGGCCCACGAACGCAATCGTCTTCGGATCCGTCGTCTGCGGCATGCTTCAGCCTCTCTCAAGGACCAGCTCGACCGGCGCCAGGCTGTGGCCCCGCACGACGGTGTTCCGGGTCTGTGCGATGCCGGTCACGGCAATCGCCGCCGCTGCCGCGAGTCCGATAGTCGTGTGTTTCACTGGGCTGTTCTCACTTGGGTGTCGGGCGCGTTAGCCCCGGTTTCTGAAAGAGTTTCCATATGCGCGCGCAGCAGCGCCTCGAAGCTTGCATCGGTGGTGAATCCCAGCGCTTGCGCGCGCGGCGTTTCGATGCCACCCGGCCAGCTCGACACGATGGCTTCGATGGCGGCATCTGGAACCGACCGCACCCGAGCAGCCACGTCCTTCCCTGCGACGTCGGAGAGGGCGGCGAGCATGTCTCCCACCGAGACAGAGATGCCTGGGAGCGTGATCGTGGTCTCGCCGGCCAAAAGATCCTGGTGAAGGGCGGCGGCATGGAAGAGTGCCGCGCGCGCGGCCCCGGGGGAGGCCAGGTGCAGGCGTAGGTCGGAGCCGACCGGCAGTTCCGCGGGCAAGCCGGCCAGAGGCTCGCGCAGGATGCCGCTGGCGAAGCTGGAGGCCGCCTTGTTGGGTTTGCCTGGCCTCACCGCGATGGTGGGGAAGCGCAGGGAGCGGCCGAGGACGAAGCCCTTACGGCTGACGTCGCGGATAAGAATCTCGCCCATCAGCTTCTGCGCACCGTAGCTGCTGCGCGGCTGGGGCTCTGTCGTATCGCTGATGATCTCGTTGGCGGTGCAGGAAAAGACGGCGACCGAAGAGGCGAAGAGAAGCACCGGCGGTTCAGGCAGGCCGCGTAGGGTCTCGATCAGTGCCACCGTAGCACCGAGGTTGACCTGCATGCCCAGCGTGAAGTCGGCTTCCGCCGCGCTTGAGACGACGGCGGCGAGGTGGACCACCAGGCCGGGTTCGGCGGCCGCGATCGCGGCGAGGGTTTCGGGCGCATCGAACGGACCAACCAGGGGTTGCACGCTTTCGTAGGTATCGGGCAACTGGCCTAGAGGCTCGGCGGCGAGGTCGCAGGCCAGGATACGCGAAACCTCGCGGTCGCTGCCGTTCACGGTCAGCGTGCCTCTGCGCGCGAGTTCTTCGACGAACTGCCGTCCAAGGAAGCCGCCGGCTCCCGTTACCAAGACGCGCATCGCGCGTTCCTCCCGAGATCATTTTGTTGGCGGACCTTGCCAGACTTATGACAGCGCTGTCAATTAGGCCCAATTTGCCCTAAAGTTCTCTACTACATCTATGCTATACGCTGTCATCTCGATGCCACTCATGGCTCGAACGAGACCAGGGGGGGCGATGGTGCGGTAGGATGTGTTTGATGGGAAAGGCGCGTCGGAAGGTTGGTGAAGATCGACGTCGATAGAGCGGACCGCGTGACCCTGGCTGACGTGGCCGAGGCAGCCGGAGTCAGCGAGATCACGGTGTCGCGCGTCGTGCGCGGCATGGCGAATGTCTCGCAGGTCACCGTCTCCAAAGTGGAAGAGGCCATCGCCCGGACGGGCTACGTCCGCAACCGTCTGGCCGGGGCGATGGCGGGGGCTGTTTCGAATCAGATCGCGGTGATCTTGCCGTCGCTCTCGAACAGTGTCTTCGCCGATGTGCTGGACGGTCTGGAGGCGCGGCTGCAGTCTGCCGGCTTTCACTCGGTCCTCGGCATTTCCAACTATGACAGCGAGCGCGAGGCGCAGCTCATCGAAAGCCTGCTCGGTTGGCAGCCTGCGGGTTTGGTCATCGCGCCAACCCTGTTGTCCGACCGCTCGCTGCGACTGTTGCAGCGCAGCCGGGTTCCGGTGGTCGAGGTGATGGATATCGACCGCGACCCGGCGGATATGGTGGTCGGAATCTCTCACTACCAGGCCGGCAAATCGATGGCCTACTACCTGATCGGCCGGGGCTATCGGTCTTTCGGTTATGTCGGCCACGACATCGAGGCCGACCATCGCGCCGCGATCCGCCGCGACGGCTTTCGCGCGGCGCTGCAGGAAAACGGTCTCGATTTCGAGGTCGAAGCCAGGGCGGACGAGGAGTCTTCCGTTCCGCTCGGGCGCCGCCTGACCGGGCAGATCCTCTCGAACGAAGCGCCTCGGCTTCTCTACTTTTCGAACGACGACATGGCGATGGGCGGCCTCTTCGAGGCCATGTCGCGTTGTATGCAGGTGCCACAAGATGTTGCGGTGGCCGGCTTCAACGGTCTTCAGATCGGTCAGTCGGCGCCGGTTCCGTTGACGACGATCGAGTCTCATCGCGCGCTGATCGGCCAGCGGGCCGCCGAGCAACTCCTCGGCCGCTTCGCCGGCACCGAGGTGGAGCGTCGGACCGACGTTGGCTTCACCCTGCTGCCGGGTGCCTCGGCATGAGACGTAGGGAGTAGAGGTAGCATGTTCGGTCTCTTCGGTCTTTTCGGGAAGTCCAAGCAGATGACCGCGCTGGAGGCTGAGCTGCGCGAGGCCGGCCTGCATCCGCAGCTACTGCATGATTCGATCAAGCTGACCGTGCTGCGGCTTTTGCCCGAGCGCGGCAAGGCGGCTCGGCCTGACGAACTGCGTGCTGCCGCGCAGCTTCTCGCCTACGCTATCCTGGGGCCGCGGGACTTCGCCGAGGCGACCTCCGTGCGCGAGAAGGACAAGGTCGAGCGGCGTTTGGACGCCGTTCTGGATTACCCAGAGTCCTTGGATGCCCAAATCATTCTACTGGCGCTGAAGACCGACAACGCCGACCCGGCTGTGGTCGAGCGCTTCGAGGTCGAGGATTAGAGCCGGATAAAGCTCTACGACAGCGCCCTTCGCTCGACGCAGTCGCGACAACTGTTTCGCACGAGGGACCGCCGCTTGCCTTGGCTGCGCGCTCAGGCAGCCGCTTCTGCGCCATGGCGCCCGCCGAGGAGCTTGGCGTTCAGACGTCCACCCTTGAACAGCATTTCGCCCAACGCCTGTTCCAGATCTTCAACCGTTGCCGTCGTATCCTCACCGCGTTCGAAGCTTGCCTGCGCTATCCGGCGCATCAGTTCCTTGATGAAGGCGGCGCTGACACCTTCCGTTCGACCGACGGCCTCGGACACGACGCCTTCCGAAAGGGCCAACTCACCACCATAGAGCTCGACGAGCTTCTCTCGTCCTTGGCGGTCCGGTACCGGGAACTCGACCGCCTGGTCGATGCGCCCCGGGCGTCCCGCAAGAGCCGCTTCGAGGTGTTCCGGTCGGTTTGTCGTGAGGATGAAGAATATCTCGGCATCCTCCTTCAGCCCGTCCATTTCGTTGAGCAGCCGGTTGAGCAGCGATTCCTCGCAGGCGCTTCCCATGCTTTCGCGTTCGCGCGCAATCAGATCTGCGTCTTCGATGACGACGAGCGAGGGCTGCAGCAATCGCGCCAGACCGAAATACTCTGGGAGCAGTCCAACTTGCTCGGCCGTTACGAGCAGTGTCGTGTGCTCCGGCAGACAACTCGCCAGGTAGCGCACGGTGTGGGTCTTGCCGGTGCCAGGCGCGCCATAGAACAGCAGCCCTTTCTTGGTCGACTGGCCGAGTGATTTCAGCCTGCCGCGATGCTCGGCGAAAGACAGGACGTTCCGGTCAAGAAGCGCCAAGGTGCTCTCCGGCAGAATGACCTGATCACGCGGCACCGCGGGCAACCGGTGAACCAAGATGGAGCCAGCCATTCCGCTCCAATCGTCTGCCGTTTCCAGAGAGAGAATCTTGCCGCGATAGGCCTTCGCCGCCGTGATGGTGTTGTCGATTGCGGTGAAGTACCGCTGGACAAGGTTGTTGCCGTCTTCGCCCGGGGCCACGGCAATCTCCAGACGAATTTCACGGCCGCCATGCGGACGCGTCTCATTCGAGATCAGAGCGGCATGGCGAATGCCATCGCATTCCAAAAGCCACAAGCCACGCTCGATGCATCGGACCGGGTCATCGTCACCAACCTCCAGATCGCTGTACTGGACGGGCGTCAGGCGCTTTGCGTCTCGCTGGACCTGCAGCAGGTCGGCGAACGTCAGCTCCTCATAGCTATGGCTTCCTTTTACACCGACCAAGCGCACGGTGTTGGCCGGCAGCGTTTCGTCTATCGCTCTCTGCAGGTCGGCACGTGTCCGCACAGGATAGACGCGGATTGACGTGACCAGGTCTTCGATGCGGGCCCCCGCGAAATGCCATTCCAAGATCTCTCTGGCGTGTTTGAACGTGGCGCTCTCGAGATTTCCGGACAGATGAGCCGAAGCCTGCAATACGCATCTGTCGCAAATTCGCGCTGACTTCGTGCCATACAGAGTGGCGACCTGGGCTTCGGGCAGCCCGCAGAAGTCGCACTGCGCTTGGCCCGCCACCTCACGCCCGGCTGCCGTCTGCCGGGCGAAGCTCAAGGAATGCTTGGCCGTTTCGACCCGCGCCGTGGCCGCCTCCAGAAGAGCTGTCGCGACGGATGGAGGCCAGACGCCGCACGAGACCTCACCGAAGTGGTGGGCCGTCGACGCCAGCAGCCGCGCCTCGACATCGTCTTTGCCGAAGACCGACTTCAGAAGGTCGATGACGAAGTCGAAGGGTGTGCTCCTGTCATTGAGCAGCAGGATCTGAACGTCGTCAGCCGCGTTCGGTGCATCCAGCATGTGTCGCCTCGTTGGAAGGGGTTCAACCTCCGGATGAACTTGCCGGCTTGCGGTTCATATTTCACTAAGGCCCGCCAACGCCGCTGTTTTGCCCCTGGGGCCGACGGCGCCGCGCAAGTCCGAGGTATCAAAAAGGAGTAACCCTAAGAGTGGCTGTCTTGCACTGTGGGTCGTCTGCGACGGGGCAGCAAATTGCGATCTCGTCTTGGCCGTTGGCGTGCCCTTGCCCCCCTGTGTCACTCGCTCGCGCAGCGCTCCATAGTGGGCGTTTCCGTGCTCTCGCGGACCATCACCCAACGGCAGCTCTCCACGATCAAATGGCCTTCCCGACCGGGAAGCGCTTCGGTGATGAAGATGGTGTCGGCGGCGAAGCTCAGCCCATCTTCCGTCGGCAGGGCCGGCAGGATCCGCACGGACTCCTGATAGTCGAAGTCCGGCCGACAAGCGGTCACGTACCCTGAGATCCGGCCATCGGCCGTCGCCGCTTTGCCTTTGTATAGCGACGCTTTCCGCCGCTTCAGTGCCTCGTCCTCCGCCGTCCAGGTTGCGATGTAGAGGTCATCGCCTTCGTGCAAGACTCGAATGTCCAAACGCAGCTGGAAGACTCCCGGCCGGCCGTCTTCAGTCCGGTCACAGGCGACAATACCGCTGTAAGTACCGGTTGCGTTGATCTCTTCGCCGAACGCCGGGGAAGCCAGAAGGAGCAATACAGCGAGCAATCGTTTCATTTGGCCCCACTTCTTTCTCGTCCGGTCGGGAAACGACTTCAACGAAGACGGCGGCTGACACGTCGGCGACTCCTATCGCGCAGTCTGACGTCTACGGCTCTTCACGCGGATTCCTGTCGTTGTCGAGAAGGACATGCACTCCGGCGAGATCGACCGTTATCGTGAATAGAAACACTTCGATCTGGATAGTCGACCCGCCTGCCTGCCACATCAAGAACCACTCGGATGCGATGATCGCCTGGCCATCAAGAGGAACCAGACGATGCTTAGAATGTTCAACACGATCATAGCGGTGAGCGCCGCCTTATAGGCGTCGACCGGTTGGCCGCTGCCGCTGATGTCGGGCCATAGGTGGAGGATGAGGCCGAAGGCGCTCTGCGCGACAAAGGCAAAGGTGAAAACGAGAATGTTGAAGGCTGTGACGGCCCGGCCGCTGAACTCGGCCCCGAAGTGCTGGGCAATGACCGCATAGAGCACGACGGCGACCTGGGCGAAGAATCCGAAGGCGAACCAGACAGCATAGCCCTCTGTTGCGATGTTGAGCAGGATGAGGATTTCCGCCGCGATGTACGCGACGACCGCGATCAGAACCAGATTGGGCAGCGACAGCCGCAAGATGCCGGCGAGCTTCGCATAGAGACCGCCGCCCGCCAGGCCGAGGATCATCGCAATCGATACGACAAGGAGGTAGCGCGAGCTTTCGAGCGGTGTGAACCCGACGACGTGCTGTTGCCAGGGCCCGAGCCACAAGCCCCGCATGGCGAGGAAGTTGCCGAAGGGAAGCGCCATTGCCGCGACCTGCCAGAAGAAGCGATCGCTGTAGACCACTTTGAGGCTGACGACCTCGTCCCAAAGACTGGGCCGAGCTGCCTCCGTCTCCGGCTTTGGCCTGTCCCGAACTGCGAAGAGGATCAAGGCGGCCACCGCCAGCGTCAATCCGCCCATCAGGAAACAGAGGGCGCGCCAACCGAACTCGAGCTCGAATAGCTTGCTGGGCATCGTCACCATCAGCGAGCCGACGCCGCCGGCGACGAGAATGATGCTGTTGAAAAAGGGAATCTCGCCCGGCTCAACCCAATCGGCGATGGCCTTGATCGCGGCCATGAGGCCGCCTGCCATGCCGATGCCGAGGATGGCACGTCCTATCGCCAGCTCGGTCGCGTTCGTGGCGAGCCCGAAGATGACGATTCCGACCGCACCGAGCGCGAACAAGAGACTCTGGGTCTTGCGCGGCCCCCAATAGTCGAGAAGGACGCCGAGCGGCAGCTGAACCAAGGCGAAGGTCAAGAGGTAGAGGGAGGTGATCCAGCCGACCTCGAAGTTGTCGAGCTTCAGGTCCTGGCTGATGGGGTGAGCGAGGATGGCGTTGACCGCCCGAAATCCCATGGCCAGGAAGTACCCGAGCGCAAACGGCAGGATGACCGACAGCCAAAACGCCGCTCGTCGGGCGCCGGGCTCTCGCCGCGCCTCGGATGGTGGACTGGACTCGTCCTGCCGCGTCATCAGCTCAGATCTGCCCCGACCGGTTCCTCGATCGGCAACTATGCGGCAAGCGCGTCTGAGAGCATAGCCCGCACGCGGGGTGGGACCTGTGGGACGTCACCTTGGCATCGATGCAGGCACCGTGCGCCGGAGCCTTCTCAGTCTGCGTGTTGTGCACAGCCTCTTGCCTGTTGGCTGTAACCGAAACAGGCCAAAAAGTTTCCCATAGTCTTAACGAACCGAAGCGACCCGACGGCGGTAGGTTCGTCCGGCAATTGCCGAGACCGGGCCGTTTTCCAGGCCGAATTTCCGAAATTCAATGTCAATTGGGGAGCTGTGAGATGGCGCGTGACCTCAACGGTGCGACTCTGGGTACGGCGGATGAGACGGGCATTCCGCGCATCGACGGAAACGATGCCTCCCTGCTTCGGTTTTCTGCCTTCGCGCCCGATGAGGCGCTGCGCCTGGTGCCTGGCGCCGCGTCGCCCGAGCCGATCTCGACCTGGGCCCTCGGCCTGGACGTCTTTATCGAGCAGCCCAGCGAGACCTTTGTCAGCCTGCTGCAGACAGGTGACGGCGACGGCGATCTCTTTCTGCGCGACAACGGCGATGGCACCGCCGGGATTGGGATAAACGGCGTGTACGACGGCGCGGTGGCGTTCGATGCCTGGAACCGCATCGTCGTGACCGTGACTGAGGAAGGCGGCAACGCGGTCCTGCGCACCTATGTCAACGGCGAGCCTGTCGGCACCCAGGATCTCGGCGTCACAGACCGCTGGGACATCGACCCGGCAGCGGGCCTGAAGCTGTTCAACGACGACAGCGGCGAGACAGGCGCCGGCGCCGTGTCCTCGGTGTTCTTCTCGACGGACGTGCCAAGCCCCGCGGAAGTTGCCGGACTGTTGGCGACCATTCCGACAGCGAATGCGGCTGGGTTCTTCCCCGTGCAACCCAGCCAGTCCGCCGTGGAGATCAACTTCGACAACGAGGACGTCCAGCCTCGCTACGGCGATGCGGAGGTGGTCCTCGACGGCCTGGGCTTCCAGACTCCGGCTGCGATCGGCGACAGCACCATCGCCTTTGCGACTCAGTTGGACATCGAGGGGCCCGGCGGCGCAGACATCGCGGTTCTCGACTACGCGGGCTACGCCCCGAGCGAGGGCGTGCTCGTCGAACTGCCGCTCCTCTCGTCGGATCTTTCCACCTACACCGCGGTCTGGGACATCCGTTTCGATGAGCTAGCCGGTTTCCAATCGCTGCTGCAAACCGATGTGAGCCAGAGCGGCGACGGCGAGCTTTTCATCCGCAGCGATGGCGGCATCGGCATCAACGGCAACTATGACGGGGCCGTCTCGGTCGACACCTGGCATCGCATCGCCATCACGGTGGAGGACCAGAACGACGGCACCGCCATCCTGTCAAAGTACCTCGACGGTGCCTTCCTCGACAGCCAGACCGTCAGCGCCGACCGCTTCACCCTCTCGGCCGAAACCGGCTTCCTGCTGCTGACGGACAACGACCGCGAGACCTCGACCGGCTATCTGGGCCACTTCGGGCTTTCGGAGGAGGTGCTGGACGCAGCGGAGATCGCCGCGCTTGGTGGGCCGGACGGCGACGGGCCTTTCGAGGCGGTCGACCCAGGGGGCACCCGCAGCCTGACGCTCAACTTCGACTCGAGCTTCCGGCCTTACGACAGTCAGACCGGCTCGGTGCTCGTCTCTCTCGACGGCGGCGAATTCACCTCGCTCTTGACCCTCGACACCTCGACGGTACCGGGCGGGTCCAGCGCGCTGACCCGCGTCGACGAGGCCGTTTCTCTCAACTTCGAAGTGCCGGAAGCGACCGAGACCGTCAGCTTTCAGTTCGCTTACGAGAGCGCGGACAATGACTGGTGGTGGGCGGTGGACAACGTGTCGGTCACCGAGAACGGCTCCGCCCTCTTCTCGGAGGACTTCGAAGCCCTTCCCCTCGGCCCCTTCGTCTCGCCGGGCGAAGGCGGCGGTGACGGCACCGACTGGACCAATGTCGCGCCGGACGCTTGGGGCCGCGACAACACCACGACGCCGACCGGCGGCGTCGTTGAGTTCGAGGGCTGGACCTTCCTCGACAAGAACAGCTGGGTCGCGACGGCAGGCGACCAAGGGCGCGCGCAGTTCACCCTCGGCGAAGGCATCGTGGCGGTGGCCGACGGCGACGAGTACAGCGACCTCGGCGCTATCGGCAGCGACTCGATCAACGTGCTCCTGACCACGCCCGAGATTGCTCTTCCCGCGGGCGACGGCGACTCCCCCGCGGTCGGGGACGAGGGGGCGCCGACCTACCAGATCGGTTTCGACAACTACACGCCGACGGTCGAGTTCGGCTTCGGCGACGTCGCGGTGATCGACGAGGAAGCCGACGCACCCTTCCAGGACAATATCGACGACCTGCTGATCGCCGAGGGTGCGGCGCCGACCGAGATCGACCTCGCAGCAGCCTTCGGTGCCGGTGCGACCGACTTCACGGTCACTACCTCGGACGGCAGCTTTGTCGATGCGGAAATCGACGGCACCACGTTGAAGCTGAGCGGGCTGGACCTCGGCCATTCGGACATTACGGTCACGGCCGTGGCAGAGAACGGTTTGGAGCTCGTCGAGAACTTCCGCGCCATTGTCGCCGGCGAAAACGCCTATGTCTTCGCAATCATCCCCGATACCCAAGACTACACCTCGAACCCGGCGATCGCCGAGACCTTCGGCAACATGACCGACTGGCTCGTCAAGCAGAAGGACAGCCTGGCGATCCAGCACGCGATTCACGTCGGCGACATCGTGCAGTTCGGTGCGGAGGGCCAGTGGGAGATTGCCGAGGACGCCATGGAGCGGCTGGACGGCGAGCTGTCCTACACCCTCGCGGTCGGCAACCACGATCAGCAGCGCCCCGGCTTCGCCTCGGCCTTCAGCTTCGAGACCGACGTCGACAGCTACTTCACGCCCGAGCAGGTGGGCGCGACGGCGGCCCAGGGCGGCGGAACCTATGACGGCTTCGACGTGGGCGAGGACACCTTCGAGAACGGCAACACCTACGCGGACTCGATCCGAAACCACTACACCACGCTGACTACGCCGGACGGCACCGATTGGCTGATCTTCAGTCTTGAGTTCGGCATGCCGGACGACGTGCTGCGCTGGGCCTCGGAGGTGATCGAGAACCACCTGGACCACCGCGTCATCATCGACACGCACTCCTGGAACGGCGGCGACGGCCGCGTGACGCCGACGACCGAGCCGCTCAACACCGATAACGGCGGCTGGGGCTATGCGATCCGCGACAACCCGCGGGGCGTGAATGATGGCGAGGATGCCTGGCGGGAGTTCGCCTCGAAGTATCCGAACATCACCTTCACCTTCAACGGCCACAACTTCATGGGCGGTGCCGAGACCGTGGTGAGCTACGGCGCCGGCGGCAACCCGGTCCACCAAGTCTTCGTGAACTACCAGAACGGCGCTTGGGCCGGAATCGAGGGCGTCGGGACGAACGGTGGCAACGGCGCGATGCGCCTGATGGTGATCGACCCGGATAACGACCGTATCACCACCCATACGAAAGTGGTCGAGCTCGACAGCTACTACAACGCATTCCCGGACCACCAGGAAGTCTTCGAGGGCGTCGACCTCGGCACGCCCGAGCAGATCGCCATCGCCAAGGCGGGCGAGACCATGACGGTGACCGGCGACGGCATCTCAGCGACGGTCGAGCTCGATCCCTCGGCGACCATCGGCGACACGGCCGGGGCGACTTTCGAGTGGTTTGCGGCCGATGGCGAGAAGCTGGGCGAGACCGACGGCGGCGTGCTGTCGGTCGATCTCAAGACCGGCACCAACCGACTGCTGCTGGAGGTCACTGACCAGAACGGCAACGTCTCGACCGATGAGAAGGTGGTGATCGTCGAGGCGCCGGATGCGCTCTTGACCGAGACCTTCGACGACGGCGATTTGGCGGGATGGGGCTCGCCCGCGGGCGACCCCGGCGATCTCTTCGACCTGGGGACCGATCTCGGCTTCTCGCTGCCCTCGATCGGCGGCGTGGCGCAGATCCCGATCACGCTGCAGTTCGACTCCAGCTTCCGGCCCTACGATGCGATGACCGGCGAGGTGATGGTCAGCTTCGACGGCGGCCAGAGCTTCTCGACGCTCTTGACGCTCGACACCAACACGGTCCCGGGCGGCTCCAGCTCGCTCGATCGCGCCAACGAGGGGGTTACCCTAGAGGTCTTGGCCCCGAACAGCGCCAGCGATATCCAGTTCGCCTGGCGCCTCAGCCAGGCCGACAACGACTGGTGGTGGGCCATCGACAACGTCGAGGTCACGGGCCCGGGGGATGTCGGCCAGACGCTCCTGGTCGAGAACTTCGACGGCCTGCCGCTGCAGGACGTCGTCGACGAGCCCGCGCCCGATCCGAACCGTCCGGTCTGGACACCGACGCCGCCGGCCGACTGGACCCAGGAGGTCGCGCCGACGACCTCGCAGGGCACCACCGAGTGGCAGGGTTGGACCTTCGCCGACAAGGACTTCTGGATCACCGTTGCGGACAACCAGGCGCGCGACAGCTTCACGCTGGGCGAGAACACGGTCGCCATCGCCGATCCCGACGAGTGGGACGACAACAACGCCGGCGCGGCCGGCGACACGGATGAGTTCGATAGCACGCTCAAGACCCCGGCGATCGACATCACCGGCATCGGCGGCGGCCAGCCGGCCGGGAGCGAGGCCGGCGTCGTCAGGGTGCCGCCGCTCTCCGGTGTCGATGGCCTGCTGGTGACGCCGACCAGCTCCAGCGGCGAGATCGACACCTACAGCCTGATCTTCGACATTCTGCTCACGGAAACGACGCAGAGCTTCACGTCGCTCTTCCAGACCGACGTGAGCAACGGAGGCGATGCCGAGATCTACCTGCGCAACGACGGCGCGACCGCCAGCATCGGCATCTCCGGCGACTATGACGGCGCGCTGACCTACGGCGAATGGGGCCGGCTCGCCCTGGTCTTCGAGACCGACGAGAACGGTGAGCAGTCTCTCTCCAAGTACCTCGACGGCGTCTTCCTCGACAGCCAGGTGGTCGACAGCGACGTTTCCGACGGCTCGCGCTGGACGATCGATGCGGACCAGGGCTTCCTGCTGTTCTCAGAGCCGAACGGTTTCACGTCCGAGGTCTTCACGAACGCGCTCCACTTCACGCCAGAGGCGCTGGACGCAGAGACGATCGCCGCGCTCGGCGGCGTCGACGTCGACGGGCCGGTGGATGCCACCGCCAATCCGGAGGCCTTCCAGTTCAACTTCGACAGCGCGCTCGACAGCCTGGACTACGGCACGGCCGGCCTCGCGCCGGTCAGCCTGGCGGGACCGGACGCGACCTCCTACCTCGTCAAGGGCTCCATCTTCGGCAATCCCAACGGCGAAGGCGAAGCGTCGCTCTATCAGCAGTCCAACGGCGCGGACGAGGTCCTCGTATGGCTCGGCGAGGGTGCGGAGAGCTGGAGCGACTACGTCTTCGACCTGGTGGTCGAGCCCGCGGACAACGATACCATCGGCGCCGTGTTCTACTACCAGGATGACGAGAACCACTATCGTCTGACCCTGGATCAGGAAGGTGACACGCGGACGCTCTCGAAGTTCGAGGACGGGGTTGAGACGGTTCTCGCCACGGAGGCCGGGTCTTACCGTCACTTCGCGGCACAGGATCTGCGCATCGCGGTGCTGGGCAGCGAAATCGTCGTCACGCTGGACGATGAGCTGCTGTTCGACGGGCCGGTGACCGATGTAAATCCACTCTCCGGCGGCACCGTCGGGGTGCTGTCGCAACTGATGGATCGCGTGATCTACGACAACATCTCGGTCAATCCGGTCGACCTGGCCGCGCGCGCGCTGACGTCGGAGCCCTCCGGCCGCTGGGTCACCGACCTGGACGGCAACGGGATGGCCATGGTGAACCTGACCGCGGCTGCCAGCCTCTCGGCCGCCGGTGTGGCGTCCTACGAGTGGCTGGTCGATGGCGAGGTCAGGGCAACCGGCGAAGCGGCGGCGCTGACCCTGGCGCCGGGCGAGACCACGGTCACCCTGCGGGTCACCGATACCGAGGGCGCGACCTCCGAGGACCGGATCACCGTCGAGGTCGCCGACAGCCGCGCCATCCTGGCGGCGGACGACTTCGAGGACGGCAATCTCGCCGGCTGGACCATCGTGGATGAGGGCACCCAGGAAGGCCCCTCGGACTGGCAGGTCGCGGACGGCGAGCTGGTGCAGGCCTCCGACATCCAGTCGGACCAGCAGGGCACCGGCAGCACCGCGTTCTCCGTGGAAGGCGACGGGCCCTTCATCCTGCGCGACGGCACCTATGCGCTCTGGGACGACCCGGACGCGCTGAACTGGACCAACTACGCCCTCGAAGCGACCATCACGCCGAACGATGACGACGGCATCGGGCTGCTGTTCCGCTACACGGACCCGGACAACTACTACAAGCTCGAGACCGACGCGCAGACGGGGCTGGTCATGCTGACCCGGCATCTCGACGGCCGAGAGACCATCCTGGCCCGCGGCTACGACGACTATACGCCGGGCGAGAGCCAGCACTGGCGCATCGAGGTCGAGGACGGCGTGATCACGCCGTACATCGACGGCAAGAAGGTCTTCGGCACCGAGATCGAGGACCGCGAGCTGCCGAGCGGTACGGTGGGTCTCTATAGCTGGGGCTCGGAGAACCTGACCTTCGACGATGTCGCGGTGGTCGATCTCGACTTCGAGCGGCCGGACCTCGACATCTTCTTGGTCGATGCTGGCAGCGACACGGTGATCACCACGCTGAGCCCGAACGGCACCGAAATCCTCGCCAGCCAGATCCTCGGCAAAGATCTGACCATTGCCGCCTTCGTTCCCGAAGACAGTCAGTATGTGGGCCAGGTCGAGAGCATGCGCCTGGACCTCAATGACGGCGATCACAGGGGATTGGAGAACTTCGAGCCCTATTCGCTGTTCGGCGACTCCTTCCGCTTCGGCCGGGAAAACTACTGGGGCCGCGAAGGGATCCTGGAGGAAGAGAACTCCATTGAGTTCGAGCTCTACAGCGAGAACGGCGGCCGGGGCACGCTGCTCGATACGGTGACGCTGGACTTCACCGTGGTCGACGATGTCGAACCGACGGCCGAGGATCTGCAGGTCTTCCTGATCGACGCCCGGACGGACAAGGTGATTCAAGAGCTGACCGACGGCGCCGAGATCGACAAGGATCTGATCAGCGGCAAGAAGCTCACGATCGCTGCCTTCATCGAGGAGGACTCCTTCCTCTTCGACGCCACCGACAGCATGCGGGTGACGTTGAACGATGAGTTCACGCGCATCGAGAACACCGAGCCCTACACGCTGTTCGGCGACTTCTCGCTCTTGAAGCCGGCGAACTACTTCGGTCGGCGCGATATCTTCGAGGATGGCAAGAACACCATCGAGTTCGAGCTCTACTCCGACAACCGGCTGCGTGGCGACGAGCTCGGGACGGTCTCGCTCAGCTTCAACGTGGTCGACGAGTGGGGCATGGTGTAAAGCGCCGGCGGCTCACTCGTAGCCGAAGGCCTTTATCAGCGGCGCGAGCTGCTGCATGTGGGGCTCGAGGTACTGGCGATAGTGCCGCCAGCGCCCGATCGAGTCCCTGTGTATCGGCTGGCGCACTTCGGTGTGGGTGGGTGAATTGACGTGCCTGTTCGCGATCTGGCTTCGGTAGTCCCGAACAGACTCGTCCCAGGACAGGCCGACCGCGTCGAGTGACCGCTGCGCTTCCCGCTCGAAGTCGGCGACCACGTCTTCGTAGCGCACCTCGACCCAGGTGTCGGCGTCGAGCAGCTCGCGATAGCGCAGCCAGGTCTCCATTTCGAAGCGATACATTTCGCAGGCCGTCTCCCAACTGAGCAGCATGGCGCTGGTCTCCGTGAGGCGGAACATGCGGAGAATGCAGCTCACGATCACATCCCTCGGATCGCGCAGGGCAACGATGAAACGCGAGTCTCCGAAGAGGCGCAGCAGGCCCGGAAGCAAGGAGGTGTGGTTTGGGTTCTTGTCCAGGTGCACCCGTCCGGACAGGGGCTCTCCAAGCGCGGCCTCCATGTAGTCGATGTAGCGCGTCCTTTCCCGCGCGAGGGCGTCGGGCGGAATGGCATTCAGCGTTTCGAGCGTGAGCGCGTCGCCGCCGGCCCTGCACAGGCGGGGAAAGATGTCGCGGCTGAAGACGACCCGTTCGGGAGAGGCGACCAGATCGGGATGGGCGTCGAGGCATCGCTCCAGCAAGGTGGTGCCGGAGCGGGGAAAGCCGATGAGGTGCGCGATGCCCGAGCAGCGAGGGTCGGGCGCGACAGTCGCGCGCCGCCAGGACTCGATGGTGCGGCGGTCCAGCCGCTCGGACAGGCGGCCAAGCGCGACGTTGTTCGCCCGGGCTCTTGCGATGAGCGGCCCGGTCTGGGGCAGGCTGAGGACGAGGGCATGCGCTCGGCCGATCGCCTTGGCCGCGGCCGCGTAGTCGCCCTCGGCATCTCGAATGTGGCAGAGCTCTGACCAGGCTTCGGCTTGGACGCGGACATCGAGACCGTCCTTCACGAGCGACGTGAAGATCGCTTCGGCATCTCGAAGCTGGCCCATTCGACGCAGAATACGCCCGCGCACTAGCTTGGGCTCTGGCGCGCCTGGCGCTTCGCGAATACAGGCTTCGATGGCGGCAAGGGCCTCATCGAGGCGTCCCGACTGCTCATAGAGCACGGCCAACTCGGCCCGAATGGCCGGTGGTACCTGATCTTGCTGCTCCAGCAGGTCGATCGCCCGCTCTTGCCGGAAGATGCGTGCGTAGCTCTGGGCGATGACCGGGGAGACACGATCGTCATCTCCCCCCAGGCGCGTGGCCTCCGCGAGCAGTGTTTCGGCCCGCGCGATCTCGTGCCTGCCGCCGAACGCGCGCGCGGCCTCCAGAAGGGCGCGAAGGTTTCCTGGCCGCTCGCAAATCGCTGCTTCAAAGGCGTCGAGCGCCGCGTCGAGGTCGTGATTGGCCCAAAGCGCGCGCGCCTTTTCCAGCGCGCCGAAATCAGCCAGCTGCTCGGCAGAAACAGTCATCCAGAGGTGCCCCTACCGATCGTCCCGTCCGAGTGTAGGCCTGATGCCGCCCGCGGCGATACTTCCTACATCGTCTTTGCCGAACAGGGAACGGATGCCGGAAACGGACCTGCCGATGTCCGGCTCCCCGGCAGCGCCGACCCTACTCCGGCCAGAGTGCGGTTTGCGGATGGAACTGGGACCAAGCGAACCAGAAGGCCTGATGGCTGCCGAGATCGTTGCCATTGGTATCGATCGCCCTGATACCCCCCGCATCGAGCGTCAGCCGGACGTTCTCATAGGCGATGTTTTGGCCGTTCTTGAGCGCCGCGAAGGCCGTGCTGCGCTGAAAGGCCACCGGGCGGCCGGACGCCGTGACCACGCCGATGACGTCCTCGTGGACCGGAAGGCGCGGGTCGACATCGCCGACCGGAAAGATCGGACCGTTGGCGTCGCGGCCGTTGCGAAAGTCATAGTGCCGGCCGAGCGCGAGGGCTTCGACCAACACCGTCGTCTCGGGATGCGCCTTCTTCCAGGTGCCCCAGTCGGTGGTCACGACAGTGGCTTGCTCGAGCTGCAGCTGCCTCTCCGCCAGCGGCCCCGTGACCGCCTTTCCCAGAAAGGTGTCGAACACCGAGTGGGTCACGATGTCGTACATCACTTTGTTGGACCGGATGAGCAGTCCCGAGGTGCGCAGGATCGGACGCTCGATTCCCTCCGGCAGCCGATCGGTGAAATAGGCCTGCGCGGCGCCGCAGAGGGTGCAGTAGGGAATGGCAAGATGCCGACCGCCCAAGGTGTCGTTGACCATCTCGCGCACTTCCATGATGCGTCGGGGATAGGCCCGATATGCGCCGTTCACCGCGATGCCGAAGACGATGTCGCTGTCGTTCAGCCATGTTGCCTCGGTCGCGGTGCTGACCTCGGGATTGTCGGCGGCGGGAATGCAGTGGCAGGGCACGTCCGTGGTGTCGTAAGGGCGATCGTCGATATTGACGCCACCCCAGGACACGAGCCGCCAGTCGATATCGCCTTCGACGAACAGCTCGTCCCACTCGGGTCCGAAATGGTTGAAGATGGCGCGCTTGTCTTGCAGATAGCCGGGATAGGACGGAACCTCCCATGCAATCAGATGGTTGGTGATCTCCATCCAGCGGTCCAGGTTTTGCAGCTCCAGACCCAGCACCGTGGCGGCCGCATCAGTCATGCCTTCGTAGCGCTGTCGGTCCCAGGCGTAACGGACGGAGTCGCTGATGATCCAGCCGATCCGAGGATCGTTCGACGTGGCGATTGTCTCTAGAGCCTGCTTGTGATCGGGGCCCCAGGCTGCTTGCGTCACACCTTCGACGAGAGCGACCCGCACGGCAGCCTGCAGGTCCTCGGAAAGCGGCCCTATCGGTATCGCTGGCGGTGCCCCGAACTCTTCAATCACGTAGTCCGGCAGAGGCGCGCTTTCCTCGGCCGGCAAACTGGCGCCCCAGAACAGCGATAGCAGGGTCACTGAAAGGACGAAGAAAATGCCGTGCCGTGGTCTTCTCGGGAGCGCCATCAACGTGTCTTTCGCGTACCATTCGCTCGCTTCGCACAGACATAGTGCGCTTCTCGAAGCTGGCCGCTGCACGGCCGCAAAGCCAATCAAGCGCCATGAGAATTCAGTGAGCTGCTGTCAGGCCTGCGCCTGGCGGGCGCTGACGGTTTCCAAGTATTGAATGACTTCATCGCGGGCGACGACGTCGCCGTACTTTGCATTGATGTCGAAGAGATTTGCTTGGTGCGGGCCCTCGTGGCGATCGCCGACACATTCGCGCGGGACGATGACGTGGAAGCTATGCTGCATGCCGTCGATCGCCGTCGCGCGGATGCACCCGCTTGTCGAACAGCCCGCCAGGATGATGGTATCGATGCGATCGGCCGAAAGCGTCGATTGCAGCGAGGTGCCGAAGAAGGCGCTGGCGTAGTTCTTGACCAGCACCAGCTCATCTCCGTTGGGCCGAACATGTTGGTCGAATTCGCCGAGGGCGGCACCGGGGACGAGCTTGCGGAGCCCCGGCACCTTCTTGACGAACAAGCCGCCGTCCTTGCCCGATGGATGAAACGACACGCGGGTATGGATGATGGGGATCCCCACCTTTCGGGCCACGGCCAGCAGGGCGATCGACTGCGCCACGGCATCGACGACTCCTTCGGCAAAGAAATCCGCGCCCGGCGTGGTGTAGGCCGCCATGAAGTCGATGACCAAGAGCGCCGGGCGTTTGCCAAAGCCGACCCGGCCGTCGAAGACGCCAGCGTAGTTCGCCGCGGCGCTCGTGTTCTCAGCTGCCATAACGCTTCTCGAACTCCCAGACGTCTTCAAAGCCGACGGTGCGGCTGAAGTTATCGAAGTCGTCGAGCTGGTTCTGAACCGCCGCCGTGGAGCCGTCGCGTTTGAGCGCGCCATAGACATGGCGCAGAACCTGCCCGGTGGCGAGGAAGCCCGTCGCCGGGAAAATCGCCAGCGCAAAACCAAGCTCATTCAGGCGCGCGCGACTCAACACAGGCGTGCGGCCGCCCTCGACCATGTTGGCGACCAGAGGGCAGTCGAGCGCGGCGACCACCTGTTCCATCTCGGCTTCCGACTCAGGCGACTCGACGAAGACGACGTCGGCGCCGGCATCGCGATAGGCCTGGCCACGGCGAATGGCTTCGTCGAGCCCCATCGCGGTCCGTGCGTCGGTGCGCGCAATGATCAGGAAGTTGGGGTCGGTCCGACTGTCGACGGCGACCCGCACCTTGGCGACCATCTCTTCCATGGGAATGCACTCGCGCCCCAGCGTATGACCGCAGCGCTTGGGGAAGGTCTGGTCTTCCATCTGAATGGCGGCAGCACCCGCCTTCTCATAGCCGCGCACGGTATGGCGCACGTTCAACAGCCCGCCATAGCCTGTGTCGCCGTCGGCGATCAGCGGCGTCGAGCAACTGCCCGCGATGCGCTGCACGCAGTCCACCATGTCGGAGTAGGTGGCGAGCCCGGCATCCGGCACACCGAGATAACTCGCCGAGATGCCATAGCCGGTCATGTAGAGCGCATCGAACCCGAGATCGTCCGCGATGCGTGCGGAAATCAAGTCATAGATCCCCGGCGCCACGACCAACTGGCGGGCTGTGATCTTCTCTTTCAAGCGCTGTCTCTCTTGCGCCCTGTCAATCATGGTTGTTCCTTATGTTTGGTGTTTGTGGCCCGGCACTAGCTTTGCGGGCCGAGGGCTTCGGCGGTCCCGATCATGCTGTCGCGCGTCACCAGTTGGGCCAGCGCGGCCTCATCGAGCCCTTCCGTGCCCGCCGGACGGCGGGGGATGACGAGAAAGCGGAGGTCGGCGGTGCTGTCGAGCACGCGCACCTTGGTCGAGTCCGTCAGCTCGAGGCCGAACTCCTGCAGCACGCCGCGCGGATCCTTGACCACGCGAGAGCGATAGGCCGTGCTTTTGTACCAGGCCGGCGGCACGCCGAGGATCATCCGCGGATAGCAGGAGCAGAGCGTGCAGACCACGACGTGGTGCAGGTCGTCCGTGTTCTCGACCACCTGCAGCTCGGCGATGGCGCCGACATCGATCCCCATCTCGCCCAGGGTTCCACGAGGGTCGTCGATCAGGTTTGCCTTGAACCCAGGATCGCTCCAGGCCTTGGCGACAAGATCGGCGCCGAGCGCCGGGTTCCGCGACTCCGTCGCGTCGATCTGGGCGTGGAGGTCGGCGGCGCTGAACAGACCCTTTTCGATCAAGAGTTCGCGGATTGCCGTCTCCAGCAGCTCGAAGCGAGAGATCGGGCCATCCTGATCGCTGATCGGCGCATGGTCGTGGTCGTGATGATGGTGATGATCGTGATCGTGGGTGCTCATGCGCCCTGCTCCCTCTGTCGTTCCTGGTCCGGCTCCAGCCAGTGCTCGAAGATGTCGGCCTCGATCTCGTCATCCGCCGGACCGCCATAGCCGGGCCAGAGATCGCGCTGCGAAAAGCGGATGCGATAGAGCGTCTGCAGCGGCATGCCGGGCTTGTGGTAGGCGAGGCGCTCCGGATCTCGGAAGCGGCCTGCGATGCCGACGACGGTGCCGGTTCGCCCGCGCAGATAGACCGGCGTACGGCAATGCCCCAGGGACGCGCGCTCGCTCACCCGGACCGTGCTCCCCAATGCGAAGCCTGTGTCTTGCGGGGTGGAGGTGGCGCCGGTCATACCGGGCTCCGATCCACCTCGATGCCTTCCGCGGCATAGCGGTCGGCAATGGCCGCGATGCGCTCTTCGAGCTCCTCGGCGCCGATCACCTCCTGCTCCAGGAGCAGTTCCCGGATCGCTTTGATCCAGCGGTCGTAGTAGGCGGTGCCGTCGTACTCCTGAGCGCTGTATTCCTCGACCGCGCGGCGCAGGGCGTCGACCCGAAAGATCTGGTGCCGCGCCAGCAGCATGAGGATCGCATCGACCCGTTTCTCGTAGTAGCTCAGGTCGTGTTCGCTGCGGTCGATGGGCCCGAAATCCAGGCCGCCGACATCCTGCACCGTGCGCCCGCCGGCGCTGTCGCGCAGGCTGTTCTTGCGTTCTAGAGCCATATCCTAGTCACCTCGCGAAGACTGTCATCATCGTCCAAAAACCAAAATCGCATCCGGCTCGACCGTCAGAAACACGCTCTGGCCAATCACGAAGGTGTCCTGGGCGGCAATGCCCCGGATGCGTCGCTGAGCCAACAGCCGCAAACCCTGCTCAGTCTCGACATAGAGCTCTACATGGGGACCCTTGTAGACGACTTCCGAGATCGTCGCGGCGATGCTGTTCTCCCTGCCCTCGGGTAACTCGGTTTCGACCAGGAACTGCTCGGGCCGGATGCCGAGCTGAACGTCGCGGCCGCTCTCGAGCGCATCGCTGACCTTGAGAGTGTGGCTGTCGCGGATCTTGATATGAGAGCCGTCTTGCTCTGCCGTGATGGCCGTGCCGTCGAGAATGTTGGAGGCGCCGAGAAACTCCATGACGGCGCGCGATCCGGGCTCGCGATAGAGCGTGGTCGGCGTGCCAACCTCCTGGATCTGGCCATCGAACATCACCGCCACCCGGTCGGAGAGCGAGAGGGCCTCTTCCTGATCGTGGGTGACGATGATGGTGGTGATGCCGGAGTCCCGCTGGATGCGTTTCAGCTCGACCTGCATCTGGTCGCGCAGCTTGCGGTCGAGCGCGCCCAGCGGTTCGTCGAGCAGCAGAACGTTGGGGCGGATGACCAGCGCCCGGGCGAGGGAAACGCGCTGCTGCTGGCCACCCGACATCTGGCGCGGCAGGCGGTCCGCCAGCGCCTCCAGCTGAACCAGTTCCAAGGCCTCGGCGACACGCTGTTTGCATTCCGCCGCCGGAACGCTGCGCCGCTTGAGGCCGTAGGCGACATTCTCGGCCACCGTCATATGGGGAAACAGCGCATAGTCCTGAAACACCAGCCCGACGTTGCGCTTGTGCGCCGGAACGCCGATGACCGGCTCGCCGTTGAAGCTGATCGACCCCGATGTCGGCTGCACGAAGCCGGCGATGCAGCGCAGGGTTGTGGTCTTGCCGCAGCCCGAGGGACCCAGCAGCGCCAGGCAGGTGCCCTCCTCCACCGACAGGTTCACCGAGCGCAGGATGTCCAGCGCGCCGACGGAGAAGCAGAGGTCTGAGAGATCAAGCCGCGCCATGCGTCACCGTCCAACCGAAAGCGAAATGACCTGGTAGCGCTTCTCGACGAACATGATGACCAGGCTGATGATCAGGATGTAGAGCGTCGAGAAGGCCGCCGGGGTCGGGTCGAAGTTCTGGGAGATGTAGTTGAACAGCTCGATGGGCATGGTGGTCAGGCCGCCGCGCACCAGGAAGATGCTGATCGGGTAGTTGTCGAAGCTGATCAGGAAGGCGAAGAGGAAGCCGCTGATGATGCCGGGCTTCAGTTGCGGCAGGGTGACGGTCCAGAACACCACCCAGCGGTTGGCGCCAAGCGAGGAGGCAGCCTCTTCGATGTTGGGATTGTAGAGCGTCATGGAGGCGACGATGGTGCGCACCGGGTAGGCGGCGACCAGCACCATATGGCCGATGACGAGGCTATACCAGGTGAAGGCGATGTCGAGCCGGATGAAGAACTGCACCAGCGCGATGCCGATGGCGACGATCGGCACGGCGACGGGCGACAGAAGGAACGAGGTCAAGGCGGCTTTGCCGGCGAAGTCGTAGCGCACGATGGCCATCGCCGTGCCCAGCGCCATGATGGTCACCAGCGTCGCCGCAATGGTCGCGATCATCAGGCTGATCAGCGTCGCCTCGCCGATCTTGTTGATGTTGGCGATGTTCCGGTACCACTCCAACGAATAGGACGAGGGCGGAAACTCGATGAAGAACGAGCCGTTGAACGAGACCAGCAGGGTCACGATCACCGGGAAGACCAGGAAGGCCATCGCCGCCCAGCCGAGCAGGTTCACCACAAGGCGGAAGTCGCGTTCTTCAGACATCGACCCGCAACATTCTGCGCACCAGGACCGCATAGACGAACACCAGCGCGAAGGTGAACGCGGTCAGGATGAAGATGATGGCCGAGCCGAGCGGGAAGTTGAGCTGAACCAGCAACTGCTCGGCGGCGACCTGGGAGATCATCGCCGTCGAGGGTGAACCCAGCATCAAGGGCGTGACGAACGCGCTGGCGCAGATGGCGAAACACAGGGTGGTGCCGCCGAAAATGCCGGGCGCGGAGAGCGGCAGGATGACCGTGCGCAGGGTCGTCCAGGAATTAGCGCCTAGGGTGCGGGGCGCCTCCCACTGCGAGGGCGGAATGCGGATGAGCGCGCCATAGATCGGCAGGATCATGAAGGGCATGCAGTAGTGCACGAGCGCGACGATGATCGCGCCTTCATTATAGACCAGCCGCTGCGACCGCTCGAACACTCCGAGCCCGACGAGCAGGTTGTTGATCGGCCCCTGGTCGGCCAGGACGACCAGCCAGCCGTAGTTGCGCACGATCAGACTGGCCGCCAGCGAGATGAAGATCACCATCAGCACGGCCGAACGAACGCGCGGACCGAGCCACAGCATCATCACGGCGACCGGGTAGCACAGCAGAAAGGTGATCAAGACCGATATGAAGGAGAGCTCGAACGTGCGCCAGAGGGCACGCATGGTGCGCGCGCTCTCGAAGGCCTTCTCATACTGATATAGCCACGTGCCGGTGGCCTTCACCTCTTCCGGATCGTTGACCCAGAAGCCGAAGCTCACCCGCAGCATCTCGGCGAAGGGAATGACGTAGAACGCCAAAAGAAAGACCAGCATGGGCGCGAGCAGAAGCGCTGCGGGCCCATGCCGGAGTAGGTTGTCGAGTGGTGCCTGCCGGACAGCCATTGCGGGCAGTCTGGCGTGAGATCAGCCGAAGATCTCGTTCCACTTCTCTGTAATCTGGGGCCGGTTCTTCGACAGGTAGCCCCAGTCGGCGTAGGTGATGTTGTCCGGCGGGCCCATCAGCTCGAGCGTCCGTGCGGAGGCGTCGACCTCCTTATGCGCGCTCCGTGTGCGCAGCACGCTGTCGATCTTCTCCTGGAAGGCCTTGTCGTAGCTCATGTTGACATAGACCTCGGCCAGCTCGGTGTTCTTGGCGTTGACCGGCATGTTCAGGCCGACGATCTCGCCGTGCATGCCCTCGGCCAGCGGATGCGCCGGCGCGATGGGCGCGCCCTTATCGATCAGCGGGTTGATGAAGATGCCATAGAAGGGAACGATCGGAACCTGGCCGCTTTGCAGCATCTGAATGGCCTGCGGCGCGCCGGTATAGACCGTCACCCCGTTCTCCTTCAGCTTGGCCAGGTGCGCGAGGCCGGCCTCCCACTCGTATTGGGCTTCGGACAGCGGCTTGCCGGTCGCAACCTGCGCGGCGCTGGTGACGATGCGCACGCCGTTGTTCCAACCGACCGGCGCGATGGCGATCCTGTCGGCGTTCTTGCTGTCCCAGAGATCGGCCCAGGCAGTCGGCTTATCGACACCTGAGTCGGTGTTGTAGAACAGCGTGTGCGTGGCATCGATCACGCCGGCGGAGTAGTTGTCCGCCAGCAGGAAGGCCTCGCGGACATTCGCCATGTTCGGAATGTTCTTAGGCTCATGCGCGCGGAGCAGCCCGTCGTCGCGGGCGATGAAGACGCCGGCTTCGGAGAACTGCATCAGATCGGGCGGATTGTCCTTCTGGGTCTTCAGCATGGCCAGCATCTGCGAGGTCACGGACTGCTGCAGATTGATCGTGGCGCCGGTCTCGGCCTCGAACTTCGGGTGCAGCTCGTCGATCCAGAGCTTGGCGAGCAGGCCCTGATTGAGAACCACGTCGATCTCGCCGGCGGCCCGCGCCTTGGTGGTGACCCAGGGGGCCGCGAAGCCTGCCGCGGCCAGCGCCGCGCCGCCGCGGAGAACAGCGCGACGCGTGGGGTGTGAGCGCTTCGTGCGGGTCTTGGTCCTTTTGTCTGTCATGGTCTCTTGCCTCCTTGTTGATTTGTTATCTGGGACTGGGGTCCTTCGCGGCCGCCTCCCTGTCAGCCGAGTGCTTCGGCCACCGCTTTCAGGCGGCCGATTTTTCGTCCGCTCCGCCATTGTCGCGACGGGCGTCTGGGGGATGCGTCGGGGTCGCCACCTCGGACGGGTCGATCATCCTGTCTTTGGCGGTCCAAATGTGCTCCCGCATCAAGGCGCTCGCGCGTTCGGGCTGCCGGTTGATCGTGGCCTGGAAGATATTGCGGTGCGCGAGGTGGCTGCCCGCCAGCAGATCGTCGGAGAAGCGGAAGTAGTGCCGGATGCCGACCGGAACGTCGGTGACCTTGCGGATCATCGACAGCAGCATCTGGTTGCCGCATCCGGCGTAGAGCAGCTGGTGAAACTGGTTGTTCACCGCGAGAAACTGCTGGCGCAAGACCTCGGGTTTCAGGTTGGCAGCAAAGGCGGCGTCGGCTTCGTCCAGCAGTGCTTCCAGAGAAGCCGCCCGATCGGGAGACAGGCCGCGCTCGGCGACAAGCCGGACTGCCTCGCTCTCCAGTAGCACCCGGCAGCTATAGACCTCCCTGACATCGGCGGGCGTATAGCAAACGACCTCGTAGCCGCGATTGGGCTGGAAGGCGACAAGACCGTCGGATGACAACAGGCGAAGGGCTTCGCGGATCGGTGTGCGTGACTGGCCCAGCTGCTCGGCGATGCGCGTCTCGATGATGCGTGCGCCCATCGCAAGATCACCGCACAGGATCATCTGTCTGATGCGGCTATAGGCCGTTCCGTCATGGATCTGTGACAAGGCCGCCATGGCCCGATTGTATGCACAGAAATGTAAGTTAGCCAAGCAATCCTTTTGAAGGCACGATTTTCTGCCGATTATCAGGCGCCTATGCCGTCATTTTGGTGCGAAATAAGCACCTCTTCTCAGAATTGTATGCAATCTTCTGAGGATGCTTGCCGAGACAGTAGCTACGCAAAGCGGTCCGCTGGCCCCACCGCAGACAATGACTGGACGTAGCGCGCAGTCGTCCGCCGCGCTTCAACGCAGAGAAGATGCCCATCGTTACGCAGCGCAGGAAACTTGGCGCCAAACAGCGGACGTCCGTGTGACTTCCCGGTCCGTCTCAGCGGTCTGTCGCGGGCCGCGTCAGTCCCTTATTCGGCCGCGGCCCGCCGTTCGCTGGCTTGGCTCGGGCGTTTGTGGAAGGCGCCGTCTTTCATGATCGCCGAAAGGCAGTCGGCGTCCTGAAGGATGGAGACGTCCTTGGACGGATCGCCGTCGACCAGCAAAAGGTCGGCGAGATAGCCTTCCCGAACGAGGCCGATGGCTTCGCCAAAAAGCTCGCCGCTGTACTGCGTCGCCGCCTGTATGGCTTCGAGCGGCGTGTAGTCGAGCAGCTTGACGAAGTGCTCCATATCGCGGGCGTTGGTGCCGATCGGGTTCCAGGCGAAACCGTAGTCGCCGCCGGGCAGCACGCGCACGCCGCGCTTCTTCAGCTCCTTCATGTTGCGGGCGCCGGTGTCCAGCTCGGCCGCGAAGAACTTCGCCACCGGGTGGTTCTCGTCGATGCCGTAGTCGCGGCCCTCACCGACCGAGGTGACGTAGGCCATGCCGGCGGTGGGGGCGACGAAGATCTCGTCCTTCTTGGCCTCCATCATGTCTAGCGCCTCTTCGTCGGAGAGGGTGCAGTGATAGAGCACCTGGGCGCCATACTTGAGGCTCAGCTTCACGCTCAAGGCCGAGCGGGCGTGGGCGGCGATCTTCTTGTCGCGCGAATGGCCGACCTCGCAAACCGCGGCGATCTCGGCTTCGTTCATTACTGTTTGCGCTGCGCGGGCGAAGGGAATGAACTCGTCGCCGGAGGGGTTCATCTTCAGAGTATCGACCCCCTCGCGCACCATCTCTCGGGCTGCGCGGCGGAACTCGTCGGCGCCGTCGCAGCAGATGGCGAAGGTCTCCCGATGGATGTGGCGGCGGCGCACGTCGCCGAGGCCGCTGGTCGGCGTCAGCTCGGGGCTGGCCGCCCGCATGCGCGGGCCGGGAATGTCGCCCGCATCGATGGCGTTGCGGATGACGACGTCGAGACGCGGCTTGGCCGCGGCCGCGCTGAACAGGGCCGTGAAACCCTGGTCCAGCATTTTGCGGGCGTACTTCATGGCGAGCAGCGTGTGTTCCTCGGGCGGAATGTCGCCCAGGCTTTCCAGGTCCGGCGTGTCGCAAAAGCTGATGTGGGCGTGCGGCTCGATCAGGCCCGGCATCAAGGTGGCGCCGCCGCCATCCACGATCTCGGCGCCGTCGGCGGCGATGTTGCCGTCCTTGGCCACCGTCTTGATGCGGTTGCCTTGGACCAGCAGGGAGCCGGCGAAGGGCTCACTGCCGCTTCCGTCGATGATCCTGACGTTGGTGAAGAGCGTCCCCGGCATGAGTTCCTCCAGCGGTAGTCTATTCAGTCCACTAAACTTTTTCTTTTCCGGGGCTTGCCGCACTGCATCAAGGAATTTTGGCAGTGCAGCAATTATCCGCCGACTAGGGCAGTCTAGCAGACATAATCTTGTCGGAAAATGCCTTCTCAGAGGCTTGTTGTTTCATTTTTGGGTCTTCGGCGATCGTTTGCCAATTGACAAAAGTTTAGTTCAGAAGTTTAGTATCACTAAACCAGCGGGGCTTTCCATAGGGCCTCATGCTCCTGCTGGCGGCGCAGCAGACTGGCGCCGGACAAATCCCCAACGGCCCGTACTAGGGAGGAGTTCATGCGAAAAATTGGGACCTTTGTGGCGACGGCGTTGCTGGCCGCAGGCGCCGGCGCAGCGAACGCTCAGGACAAAGAGCTGACGCTCTGTTGGGCAGCGTGGGATCCGGCCAATGCGCTGGTCGAGCTGTCTAAGGACTTCACAGCGCAGACCGGTATCAACATGAACTTCGAGTTCGTGCCTTGGACCAATTTCGCCGACCGGATGCTGAACGAGCTCAACTCGGGCGGAAAGCTCTGCGATCTCATGATCGGAGACAGCCAGTGGATCGGCGGCGGCGCCACCTATGGCCACTACGTGAAGCTCAACGACTTCTTCGATGCCGAAGGCATCTCGATGGACGACTTCCTGCCGGCCACGGTCTACGCCTACTCGACCTGGCCGAAGGGGACGCCGAACTACTACGCCTTGCCGGCGATGGGCGATGCCCTGGGCTGGGTCTATCGCAAGGACTGGTTCGAGCGTCCGGAAATTCGCGAGGCCTTCAAGGCAGAGTACGGGCGCGATCTCGAGGTGCCGACGACCTGGGTCGAGCTGAAGGAAATCGCCGAGTTCTTCCAGGGTCGCGAGATCGACGGCGAGACCCGCTATGGTGCTGCGATCTACACCGAGCGCGGCTCCGAGGGCATCACCATGGGCGTCACGGCGGCGCTCTACCCCTGGGGGTTCAAGTACGTGAACACGCCGGGTGAGTACGACATGGAGGGCGCGGTCAACTCGCCGGAAGCGGTCGAGGCGCTCGAGTTCTACAAGTCGCTCTACGACTGCTGCACCCCGCCGGGGCATTCCGACGCCTACATGGTGGCCAACCTCGACGCCTATAAGTCCGGCCAGGTCGCCATGCAGATGAACTGGTTCGCCTTCTTCCCAGGCATCGCCAAGGACGAGGTGGTGGGCGGCGACGTCTCAGGCTTCTTCGTCAATCCGGGCCAGAACATCGAAGCCTCGACCCTCGGCGGCCAGGGCATTTCGGTTGTGGCCTACTCCGATAAGCAGGCTGAGGCGTTGGAGTACATCAAGTGGTTCGCGCAACCCGACGTCCAGGCTAAGTGGTGGGAGCTCGGCGGCTATGCCGTTCATGTGGACGTGGCCGGTGCGCCCGACTTCCCGGACTCGACGCCCTTCGCGGGCGAGTTCCTGAAGGCCATGGATGGCGTGCAGGACTTCTGGCAGGAGCCGATCTATGCCGAGCTGATGCTCGCCATGCAGAAGCGCATCCATGACTACGTGGTGGCCGGCGACGGCACCGCGAAGGAGGCCCTCGACAAGCTGATCGAGGACTGGACGATCTCCTTCGAAGACGACGGTAAGCTGTAAGAACCGTCTTGCGGCGGCCGGTGCCAAGGTGCCTTGCCCCAGGCGCCGGCCGCTTTCTTCTATCGACACCACGCAATCCGCTGACGCGCGGGCGTGGTAGGCTGAGCGATCGCTAAGGACCACGCGATGTCGGGCGGAGCTATGGAATCGGTGGCGGATGCGGCGGCACGAGCCACGCCGAAGCGGATGGCCGGCCGGCTGCGCGGCCTCTCCGACCGCGCCATCGCCTGGCTCTTTATCTCTCCGACCATCGTCTTGCTGCTGGCAATCAACATCTTCCCGCTGCTCTGGACCGTCTATCTCTCCTTCACCAACTACCGCGCCAATCAGCCGGGCCGCGAGGTCAAGTGGATCGGCACGCGCAACTACGAGCGCTTGCTGGGCAGTGAGGATGTCTGGGGCTACATGCAGGCGACGGCCCACTTCCTTGTCTGGACCATGGTGCTGCAGGTGATCATCGGGCTCGGGCTCGCGCTGCTGATCAACCGCGGCTTCCGCACCTCCAGCTTCTGGACCACGGTCATCCTCATTCCCATGATGCTGTCGCCGGCGGTGGTGGGCACCTTCTGGACCTACCTCTACCAGCCGCAGACCGGCATCTTCAGCTACATCATCAACACCTTCGCCGAGGTTGGCGCGCTCAACATGATCGGCTCGGTGTCGCTGGCGCCCTGGGCCATCGTGATCGTCGACACCTGGATGTGGACCCCCTACATCATGCTGCTCTGCCTGGCCGGGCTGCGCTCCATCCCGCCCTATCTCTACGAGGCGGCGGAGATCGACCGGGCCAACGCGCTACAGAAGTTCTGGTACATCACCCTGCCGCGCATCCTGCCCTTCCTGATGCTGGCGGTGCTGTTCCGCGGCATCGAGAACTTCAAGATGTTCGACATGGTGGTGGAGCTGACCTCGGGCGGACCGGGCTCGACCACCGAACTGGCCTCCATCAACCTGAAGCGCGAAGCCTTCGAGAAGTGGCGAACCGGCTACGCCTCGGCCTTCGCCGTGATCCTCTTCGTCACCGTGTTCGGCCTCGCCAGCATCTACGTCAAAGCGCTCAACAGGGTGCGGTCATGAGCGCGCGCAGCACGGCCTATTCCGTCGGCGAAAGCAGCACGCGGACCAAGTGGATCGCCGCCGTGCTGGTGATCGGCTATG
The DNA here is from genome assembly GCA_965247175.1 of Rhodospirillales bacterium. Taxonomy (GTDB): domain Bacteria; phylum Pseudomonadota; class Alphaproteobacteria; order Kiloniellales; family DSM-21159; genus JANQMX01. The sequence goes on along the minus strand of OZ252006.1, from coordinate 3,046,967 downwards.
CCCTGGTCGCCATGATCCCGCTGGTCTGGATCGGCATGACCGGCTTCAAGTCGCCGCCGGACTCCATCGCCTATCCGCCCAAGGTCTTCTTCGAGCCGACCCTGGAAGGCTACGTCAATCTCTTCACCACGCGCTCGCGCCAGACCGACGAATACATCGAGAGCCTCGGGCCGCCGCAGACCTGGTACGACGAGCTGGTGCGCGAGCGAAACATGGTCATCACCGGACCTTCGCGCTTCGCCGACCGCTACAAGAACTCCATCGTCATCGGTTTCGGCTCGACCTTCCTCGCGGTCTTCCTCGGGACCTTGGCAGCCTACGGCTTCTCCCGCTTCAAGGTGCCGCTGAAGGACGACCTGCTGTTCTTCATTCTCTCGACGCGGATGATGCCGCCGATCGCCGTCGCCATTCCGATCTTCCTCATGTACCGGGAGTTGGGGCTGTCCGACACCGCGCTCGGCATGATCCTGCTCTATACGGCGGTCAACCTTTCGCTCGCCGTTTGGCTGCTCAAGGGCTTCGTCGACGAGATCCCGCGCGAGTACGAGGAGGCCGCGGTGGTCGACGGCTACACGCGCTTCCAGGCCTTCTACAAGGTGGTGCTACCGCAGATGCGCTCCGGCATCGCCGCGACCGCTATCTTCTGCCTGATCTTTGCCTGGAACGAGTATGCCTTCGCCCTGCTGTTGACCAGCGGGGAGGCGCAGACAGCACCCCCCTTCATTCCGATCATCATCGGCGAAGGCGGGCTCGACTGGCCGGCGGTTGCGGCGGGCACCACGGTGTTCCTGCTGCCGGTCGTGATCTTCACCGTGCTGCTGCGCAATCAGCTTCTGCGCGGCATCACCTTCGGAGCCATCCGCAAATGAGCGCCCCGGGAACAGGTACGCTGCAGAAATCCAAGGGCAGGGGTGTTGGCCGATGGTTCCGGCGTGGCCCCTGGGAGAATGTGGCCAGCGTCCTTATCGCGCTCGGCATCTTTATGCTGATGCAGCCTTTTTCCGAGTGGCTCTACGGCTGGTCCTTCGCAGTCATCCTGACCGGCACCGTCGGTTTCGTCATCGTCAGCCACTTTCAGGAGTAGGGCGCGATGGCAGAGATCCGAGTCGACAGCCTCAAGAAGAACTTCGACGATTTCGTCGCGGTCCAGGATTCGAGCTTTACGGTCGAGGACGGCGAGTTCTTCGTCATGCTGGGCCCCTCCGGCTGCGGCAAGACGACGACCCTGCGCATGATCGCCGGCCTCGAGATGCCGACCGAGGGGAAGATCCTGCTGGACGGCGAGGACGTGACTTACAACCGCGGCTCCGAGCGCGACATCGCCTTCGTCTTCCAGCTCTTCGCCCTCTATCCGCACATGAGCGTGCGGCGGAACATCTCCTTCCCACTGCGCATCGCCGGGATGCCGCGCCGCGAGGTGCGAGAGCGGACCGAAGAGGTCGCGCGCCTGCTGCAGATCGAGCATCTGCTCGACCGCGGGGTCGGCGGGCTGGCCGCGGGCGACCGTCAGCGCGTCGCGCTCGGCCGTGCCATCGTGCGCCGCGCCAAGGCCTTCCTGATGGACGAGCCCTTGGGTGCCCTCGACGCCGAGTTTCGCGACCGTATGTGTGAGGAACTGCGTCTGCTGCACAACCGCATCGGTGCGACCACGGTCTATGTCACCCACGACCAGATCGAGGCCATGTCCATGGCCGATCGCATCTGCATCATGAACCAGGGCGAGGTGCTGCAGATCGGTCCGCCGCTCGAGGTCTACGAGCGTCCGGCGACCAAATTCGTGGCCGGCTTCATCGGCAGCCCGGCGATGAACTTCCTGCGGGCCATGGGCAACCTGCCCGCCGGCGCTACGGAAGTCGGGATCAACGGTGCCACGATTGCGATGCCGGAAACGCGCGAACCGCTAGCCGCCGACGAAGCGGTGCTCGGCGCGCGGCCGGAGCACATCCGGATCTCCGACGAGGGCTCCTTGCGCGGCCGGGTCTTCGGCGTGGAATACATGGGCGCGCGACAGCTGGTCACCGTCGATACCGAGGCCGGGCGTCTCAGGGTGCGGGCACCCAACACCGTCAAGGTCGGCTACGGAGAGACCATCGGCCTGACCTTCGATCCTGAACGGGTGGTGCTTTTCGATCCCGTAAGCGACCGCGCCGTCGCCAGCACGCTGTTCGAAGAGGCCAGCCATGGCTGAGGCGGCTTTGAGGGGCGTCACCAAGCGCTTCGGAGAGACGGTTGCCGTCTCCGACGTCTCGCTCGAAGCGGGCGACGGCGAGTTCATCGTCCTGCTCGGGCCGACCGGAGCAGGCAAGACGACGACCCTGAGGCTCTTTGCCGGGCTCGAGCATCCGGACGAGGGCCAGGTCGAGATCGCCGGCCACGACGTCACCGATCTTGCCCCGGCGCAGCGCGACATCGCCTTCGTCTTTCAGCAGTACTCGCTCTATCCGCACTACACCGTGTTCGAGAACCTGGCCTTTCCGCTGAAGGCGCCGGGTCGGCGGCTCTCCTCTGCGGCGATCAAGAAGCGGGTGACCGAGATCGCCGAGATGCTGCGCATCGAGAGCAAGCTTAAGAACCGGGCAACCGAGCTGTCTGGCGGCGAGATGCAGCGGGTTTCCATCGGCCGTGCGCTGGTGCGCGAGCCGAGCCTCTTCCTGATGGACGAGCCGCTGTCCTCGCTCGATGCCAAGCTGCGCGAGGACCTGCGCGTCGAGCTGAAGCGCATCCAGCGAGAGCTTGGAGCCACCATCGTCTACGTCACCCATGACCAACTCGAAGCCATGACCCTGGCCGATCGCATCGGCGTGCTGGCCGAAGGCAAGCTGGTGCAGCTCGATGCCCCGCGGGAGATCTACGAACGGCCCGCCAACATCTATGCCGCGCAACGGCTCGGCAGCCCGCAGATCAACTTGCTGGAACGTGGCGCCCTGGCTATCCAAGGCGCGCCGGACGGCGCCAAGACCATCGGCGTGCGGCCCGAAGACGTGGTGATCAACGGCGGTGGTGTGGACGCCAAGGTCCTCACCATCGAGCATCTCGGGGTCGAGTCCATCGCCTTGCTGGACGTGGCCGGCAGTCAGGTTCATGCCCTCTTGGGCGCGCGCACCCGCCTCCGCGAAGGCGAGGAGGTGGTGGCATCCGTGCGGCCTGGCGCGGCCATCTTCTTCGACGGAGCGGAGCGGCGTCTGGACGGTGCGCTGAGCAGGGGGGAAGCAGCCCATGAAGACTGAATTCTTGCGGGCGGTGATTGACCGCGCGGCGGAAACCATGCGCGCGCGCAGCCAGGAGCTGACCGAGCTGGACCAGGCCATCGGCGACGGCGATCACGGCACCAACATGCAGCGGGGCTTCAACGCCATCGAGGTGGCGGCGGACGAGATCGCGGCCCTCGACTTCGGCCCCGCCCTGCAGAAGGCCGGCATGACCCTGGTCACGACGGTCGGTGGCGCCTCCGGGCCGCTCTACGGCTCGCTCCTGATGTCCATGGGCAAGGCGGCCGCCAACGAACCGACCGACCGGGCGAGCTTTGCGGCTGTTTTCTCGGAAGGCGTCGAGGCGGTGAAGCGTCGCGGAAAGTCTGACGTCGGCGCCAAGACAATGCTGGATGTTCTGGTACCGGTCCTTCATGCGCTGCAGGAGGGTGGCGGCGATCCCGTCGTGGGGGCGCGGCAGGCGGCCGACGAAGGGCTGGAGTCGACTCGCACCATGCTGGCCACCAAGGGGCGCGCGTCTTTTCTGGGCGAACGCTCGGTCGGCCATCTCGATCCGGGGGCTCGATCCTCGGCGCTTCTGGTCCATGTCGTCTGCGATCTTATCGAGGAGAGCCAATGAGCGAGTCCGTCTCCATAGTGATTGTCTCTCACTCTCCCCAGGTCGCACGCGGTGCCGCCGACATGGTGCGAGAAATGGTCGGTGAAGAGGTTCAGGTCGCCCACTGCGGCGGCAATCCCGCCGGTGGCCTGGGCACAGACGTCATGGCGATCAAGAGTGCGATCGAATCCGTCTTTAGTCAGAAGGGCGTTGCCATTCTGGTCGATCTCGGCGGCGCGGAAACCAACAGTGAAATGGCTGTCGAGATGCTGCCCGCCGAGATGGGCGAACGGGTGGTGATCTGCAACGCACCTATTGTCGAAGGCGCGGTCATGGCCGCCACGGAAGCGGCCGGAGGGGCCCCCTTGGACGCGGTGAAGGCGACCGCGGAGGAGTTTCTGTCATGAGTGGTCTAGTGAAAGAGGCCGGCTACGTGCACGGCGCGGCGGTGATCCAGGACCCGACCGGCCTGCATGCGCGCCCGGCGGTCAAGCTGACCAAGAGCGCCAAGCGCCACGGGGCGGAGGTGGAAGTCCGCGCCGGCGAGGCGGGGAATTGGGTCAACGCTAAATCGCCCAATGCCGTCATGAAGCTGAAGGCCGGGCATGGCGAAGAGCTGCAGTTCCGCGCGCGCGGTGAGGACGCCGAAGCTGCCGTCGCCCAGATGGTCGCGCTGGTGGAACGAGACTTTCAGGAGTGATTGGACGAGCCCGACCATGACAGGACCGGGAGGCGAGCGCGTTCTACATGGCATATCCGCCGCCGATGGCTTGGTGATCGGCGGCGTGGTGGTGGACGTCCCTGCCGAACCCGATGGTGTGTTCAGCGCCGACGATGAAACGTCACGTCCTTCGTTCGATGCGGCGCTGACCCAGGCGCGTGAAGAGCTGGCGGCGCTGATTGCCGGTGCGGACGAGTTGGCTGGTGAAATCCTGGAGTTCCAAGAGGCGCTGCTTGAGGATGACGATCTCCTGGATCCGGTGAAGGCGGCGATTGCCGAGGGCAAGACGGCGGCCGAGGCCTGGAGCGCGCACTTGGACGATGAGGTCGCCATCTACCGCAGCGGCGACGATGCCTATCTCGCGGCGCGTGCCGAGGATCTGCTCGATCTCAAACAGCGTGTCCTGAGGGCTTTGTCAGGCACCTCTTCGGCAACGGCGGAGGTCACGCCTGGATCGATACTCCTGGCACGGGACCTGACGCCTTCGCGCTTCATCGAGATCGATTGGAGCCGCGTTGCTGGTGCCGCCATTAGCGGCGGCAGCAAGACCAGCCATGTGGCTATTCTGGCCCGAGCCCGCGGCGTTCCTCTCGTGGTCGGCTTGCAGGGCGATCTTTCGAGCGTCGCCTCCGGCGTGCAAGCCCTCCTCGACGCCGACCGCGGGTGCTTGGTGATCGCGCCCTCGCCGGAAACCTGCGAGGGCGCGCGCAAGCGCATGGCGTTGCACGATGAGGAAGACAAGTCGGCGGCCGCGCTGCTGGAGAAACCGGCCGTCACGGCCGGCGGAGAATCCGTATCGGTGCAGATCAACGTCGATGAGCCGTCGATCTTGAATGATATATCCCCCGATGCCATCGACGGCATCGGTCTCACCCGCACCGAGTTCCTGTTTCACCAAGGCCACTTGCCCGATGAAGAGACGCAGTACGCGACCTACCTCCGCATCGCGCAGTGGGCCGAGGGACGGCCGGTCACCATCCGCACCCTGGATGCCGGAGGCGACAAGCCGATCGCTGGGGTCACCGTCGATGGCGAGAGTAATCCCTTCCTCGGCGTGCGCGGGCTCCGCCTCTCCCTCATCCGCGACGAGCTCTTCCGCACCCAGCTTCGCGCTCTGGCGAGGGCGGCCGCCGACGCACCGCTGCGGGTCATGGTGCCGATGGTGACGGTGCCGGAGGAGATGGCGCGGGTCCGCGACCTCTTCGATCAGGTGCTCGCCGATCTGGCAAACGAAGGTGTGGCCTATGGCCGTCCGCCGCTCGGCATGATGGTCGAGGTGCCTGCTGCGGCCCTCATGGCCGAGCAGTTCATGGCCGATTTCTACTCCATCGGCTCGAACGATCTGGTGCAGTACGTCACCGCCTGTGCCCGCGACAATCCGGTCCTGACGGCGCTGGCCGATCCGCGCAATCCGGCCGTCCTGGAGTTGATCGGGCGCACCGTTGCGGCCGCCCGCAAGCGCCAAGTCGATGTCAGCCTCTGCGGCGACATGGCCTCAGACCCGGCATTGGTCCCTTTGCTGCTTGACTGCGGGCTGCGTTCGCTCTCCGTTGCGCCGGCTCTGGTCGGACGGGTCAAGCTCGCGGTCAGCCGCTACGGCGGATCGGCCGAGCAGGAGGCGTGAGGTGGTCATGGCAGCGATAGCGGAAGGCAACGACGGCGATGCGGCAATTGCCGCCTACAAGCGCCTGCTGAAGGACTGCCTCGATCGCCGCCCCTCGGGCACCCGGCAGCGCTTGGCTGCGGCGCTGGGAACCCACAAGAGCTTTATCTCCCAGATCACCAACCCGAACTACCGCGTGCCGCTGCCGGCCCAGCATGTGCCGGCGATCTTTCAGATCTGCCACTTCTCGCCGGAAGAGCGCGACGCCTTCATCGCGGCCTACGAGAAGGCGCATCCGGGCCAGGCGCCTTCCAGCGCGCCGGACAGTCAGCCCCTCGGCCTAACCTTGACGATCGAGGTGCCGCGCTTCGCCGATCCGGCGCGCCAGGCAGAGGTGGCAGACGCCATTCGCGACGTGGCCGCGCGCATCATCGCCTTAGCAAAACGGCAGGACTAGCCTGCAACGCAAGACAAGCGGGAGGAGCAGACATGAAGAAGCTGATCAATAGTGTCGAAACCGTCTTGGATGAGAGCCTGAAGGGCTTCGGACAAGCGCATGGCGATCTGGTCAAGGTCAGCTTCCAGCCGCAGTATGTCACCCGCGCCACGCCGAAGGACAGCGGCAAGGTTGCCTTGGTGTCTGGCGGCGGTTCCGGCCATGAGCCGATGCATGCCGGCCTCGTCGGATTCGGCATGCTCGATGCCGCCTGCCCGGGCGAGGTCTTCACCTCGCCGACGCCGGACCAGATGATGGCGGCGGCGCAGGCGGTGGACACCGGGGGCGGGGTGCTCTTCATCGTCAAGAACTACTCCGGCGATGTCATGAACTTCGAGATGGCCGAGGAGATGCTGGAGAACACGGCCACCGTGCTGGTCAACGACGATGTCGCCGTCGAGGACTCGCTCTTCACGCAGGGACGGCGGGGAGTCGCCGGCACCGTGCTGGTCGAAAAGATCGTCGGTGCGGCCGCCGAGGCCGGCGCCGATCTCGCCGCCTGCAAGGCGCTGGGCGACCGGGTCAACGCGGCGAGCGGTTCCATGGGTGTGGCGCTGACCAGCTGCACGGTCCCCGCCGCCGGCAAGCCGACCTTCGATCTCGCCGAGGACGAGATGGAAATGGGCGTGGGCATCCATGGCGAGCCGGGCCGCCGCCGCGTCGCGCTCAAGCCGGCAAGCGAGATCGCGGAAGAGATGATCGAGGCGATCTGCGAGTCGCTACAGCCCGCCGCCGGCGAGGAGGTGCTGCTCTTCGTCAACGGCATGGGCGGCACGCCGGCGATGGAGCTCTATCTCGTCTATCACGCTGCCGCCCAGCTCTGTGAAGCGCGCGGCTTGAAGATCGCCCGCAGCCTTGTCGGCAACTACTGCACGTCTCTCGACATGGCCGGCTGCTCGATCACCGTGACCAAGCTCGATGCGGAGATGCAGCGGCTCTGGGACGCGCCGGTCAAGACGGTGGCGCTGCGCTGGGGTCTGTAAGGTCCCACTCGTCGAGGTGCAGAGGAACTGTCACGCGACCTGATGGACGTTTCTCGCTCGCGCGGCGAACTCCTTGCGCAGGGCGGCGCCGTGCTCGTTCAGACTCGGCACCGGACCATAGCTCTCCTCCCGCCCGACAACTTCCTGTCCTGGAGCGAGCAGTTCGACGTCGCCGTGCTCGGTTCCGACTGTGATGAAGCGGTTCTGCGGATGGGCCGAGAAGTCGTCGAGGTCTGACAGGCGACCATAGGCGATGCCAGCCTGCGCCAGCAGATCGATGTTCTCCTCCCGGTCGCGCTTGGCGAAGAAGCCGCCGCAGATCCGGTCTACCTCGGCGCGATTGGCAACACGGTCCGAGTTGCTCGCGAAGCCTTCCCGCGTGGCGAGATCGGCATCGCTAAAGACCTCGGCACAGAGGCGCTGCCATTCGCGTTCGTTCTGAACCGAGATGAGCACGACTTTTCCGTCGGCGCATTCGAAAGCGCCGTAGGGCGCAATGGTCGGGTGCTTTAGCCCCTGGCGCTTCGGCGTTGCGCCGCCATAGCGGTGCTGAAGGTAGGGCACATTCATCCAGTCCGCCATGGCGCCGAACAGCGAGAGCTCGATGGCGCGCCCCTCGCCCGTCTTGCCGCGCGCGATCAAGGCCTGAAGGATGGCTTGATAGGCATTCATGCCGGCCGCGATATCGCAGACCGAGACGCCGACCCGGGCCGGTCCGTCGGGCGTGCCGTTGATGGCGCAGAGGCCGCTCTCCGCCTGGATCAGCAGATCGTAGGCGCGCTGATCGCGCCAAGGCCCGCTCGCGCCGTAGCCGGAGATGGAGCAGACGATGAGGCGCGGATGACGTTTGCGCAGCTTGCTCGGCGCGAAGCCAAGGCGCTCCATCGCGCCGGGCGCCAGATTCTGAATGAAGACGTCCGCCTCGGCCAGCATCGCGGCCAGGATCTCTTTGTCCTCCTGCGCCTTGAGGTCGAGGCAGATCGACTCCTTACCGCGGTTGAGCCACACGAAGTACGCGCTGCCGCCGTTCACATGGCGGTCGTATTGGCGGGCGAAATCGCCTTCCGGCCGTTCGACCTTGATGACGCGCGCGCCCGCGTCGGCCAGCCGGCCGGAGGCGTAGGGCGCTGCGACGGCGTGCTCGAGGGTGACGACCAGCAGTCCTTCAAGATCGCGCATCTGAGCCTCGATAGGGTTGTTTCCCCTCTATCACTGCTGTTTTGACCCTGCGCGCGCAAATAACGAGTTCCTTGAATCGCGATAGTTTTGGCCTATACCTCGGTCCGAAAGGGGCAGATCATCGACATCAAGCAGCTGAGGTACTTTATCGCGATCGTCGAAGAGGGGTCGCTCTCTGCAGCCGCAGCGCGCATCGGGATTGCCCAGCCATCCCTGTCGCAACACGTGAAGGGCCTCGAAGAGCGCCTGGGAGTCGAGCTTCTGATTCGCTCGCCCAAGGGCGTGACCCTGACCGATGCAGGGCAGACGCTGCTGGCGCACGCGCACGAGATACTCACGGCGGTGGAGCGTGCGAAGGAAGAGGTCCGCCTTTCCGGCGCAGAGCCCTATGGGCGGGTCGCCTTCGGACTGCCGAGTTCGGTCTCCATGGTGCTGTCGGTGCCGTTGGCCGAAACCACGCGTCTAGAGCTGCCGCACGTCAATCTCCGCGCTGTCGAAGCCATGAGCGGATTCATCAGGGACTGGTTGCAGGACGGCTCGATCGATCTCGGAATTCTCTACGATATCAGCATGGTACGGCATTTCCACGCGCGCCACCTGATGACGGAAGACCTCTATTTCTTCTCAGCGCCGGACGCCTGGCCGTTCAAGACGCAGCCCGAAGAGCCGGTCTCCCTGTCCCACATTGCGCCCTACGAGCTGGTGCTGCCTTCGGCCAATCATGGGCTGCGCGCCCTGATCGATCGCTTCGCAAAGGCCAACGGCATTCGCCTGAATGTCGTGGTCGAGATGGATTCGCTGGCCCAAATCAGAACCTTGGTCGCGCGGGGGAGTGCCTACACGCTGCTGGCGCCGGCCTCTGCTCACGACTCCGTCGAGAAGGGAGAGCTGGTCGGGGCGCCGGTCGTCGACCCCGTGATCCGCCGCTCGGTCTATCTCGTCCGCAATCCCGAAAAGGTCGTGACGCGTGCGAGCCGCGAGGTCGAGCGAATCACCGTGACGGTGATCGAAGATCTGGTGTCGCGGGGCATCTGGAAGGCCGATCTCAGCGATCAAGAGCCTCTGCCATAGGTGTGGCCTATAGCGCTAATCGCAAATTCGTATTTTCCTTTCTCACCCCACCCTCGCTATTGCTGAGATAAGGCGGCTTCACGACAAGCTCGCCATAGCCAATCTTGGGAGGAAGAGATGAGACATTGGCTGAAACTCGCTGCTTCAGCAGCGGTTCTGCTGTCTGCCACGACGGCTTCGGCTGCCGAGAAACCCGACGAGTTGAAGATCGGTATCACGGCCTTCCTGTCCGGCCCTGCCTCGGTGTTCGGTGAGCCCGCCAAGGCCGCTGCCGAAATGATGATCGAAGAGATGAATGCCGCGGGCGGTGTCGGCGGCGTGCCCATCCGGGCTTTCTTCGTCGACGAAGGTGCCGGCGGCGAGGCGGTCCTATCGGAATATCGCCGGCTGGTGCAGGACGTCGAGGTGGATGCCATGTTCGCGTCGATCTCCTCCGGCAACTGCAACAAGGTCGCGCCTCTGGCCGAGGACCTGAAGGTTCTCAACTTCATGTGGGACTGCGGCACCCAGCGGATCTTCGAAGAGAACGACTACCGCTACGTCTTCCGCACCCAGGCCAATGCGACGCCTGAGATGCTCTCGACGGTGCTCTACCTGCTGAAGACCAAGCCCGACTTCAATTCCATCGCGGTTGTCAATCAGGACTACGCCTGGGGCCGCGACAGCTGGGCGATCTTCTCCACCGCGCTGAAGGCCCTCAAGCCGGACGTCGAAGTGGTCGCCGAGTTCTTCCCCAAGTTCGGCACCCCCGACTTCTCCACCGAGATTTCGCGCCTTCAGGCCATGCGTCCTGACGTCATTCTCTCGACGTCCTGGGGCGGCGATCTCGACACCTTCGTCCGCCAGGCTTCGCAGCGCGGCCTGACCAACACCTCGACCTTGGTTCTGCCGTTGGCGGAAAGCTCGCTCGAGCGCTTGGGCAGTGCCTTACCGCCGGGCCACATCGTCGGCACCCGCGGCGACCACTACTTCCTGCATCCCGAGAAGAAGTCGGATCCGGAGTTCGCCGAGTTCGTCGAGGCCTTCCGCGATAAGACCGGCGCCTATCCGATCTATCCGGTCTTCCACATGAGCCAGGCGCTCAGCGCGCTGAAGGGCGCCTATGAAAAGGCCATCGAGGCCAATGGCGGCGAGTGGCCGGATAAAGAGCAAGTCGTCGATGCCATGGAAGGGCTGAAGTTCACGGGCCTGGGCCGCGAGGTGCACATCCGTCCAGACGGCCAAGGTGTCGAGGACATGCTGCTGGGCACCACGATCGAAGCCGACGGCTACAACTTCGCCCTCTTGGACAACATGATGATGTTCGACGGCGATCAGGTCACCACGCCGGTCGGCGAGGTTTCGCTGGAGTGGCTCGGCACCCTGGACCAGGACTTCCTGGACAGCGTCAAGGTCGAGAGCTTCTCGCACGGCCAGTAGTCGTCCTGTCGGGCGGTCGTGCCACGTGTGCGGCCGCCCCTTTACCTTCGACGGCCGCATGCCGGCCGTCTATGCTCGTTGACGTCCGGACCAAGACGACAGACTGAGAGATGAACGCCCAGCTTTTTGCCCTGGCCGTGTTCGATGGTGTGGCCTATGCGGCGCTCGTCTTCATGGTCGCCGTCGGCCTGACCTTGATCTTCGGGGTGCTGCGCATCCTGAACGTTGCCCACGGTTCCTTCTATGCCATCGGCGCCTACCTGACCGCCTCCATCGGCGGCGCCATCTTCGCGGCCGGCTACGCGCCTTGGCTGGCCTTGCCGTTGATGTTCCTCGCCGCTGCCATCGTCGGCATCGTCTTGGGCGGGCCGATCGAGCGCCTGCTGCTGAGGCGCATCTATGCCAAGGAAGACGCGCTGCAGCTGCTCGTCACCTTCGCCGTCTTCATGATCTTGGAAGACGTGCAGCGGCTGATCTGGGGAACGCAGCCTTACTTCGAGGCCACGGCGCTGCAGCAGCTCGGCAACATCGAAGTCTTCGGCGTCTTCTACACCACCTATCAGCTCGTGGTGCTGCCGCTGGTCGCAATCACCGTCCTGATCAGCTTGCGCCTCTTTCTTCGTAAGACGCTCTCCGGGAAGCTCATTCTCGCGGTCACCGAAGACCGGGAGACGGCAACGGCCATCGGCATCGATGCGGACAAAGTCTACCTCCTGACCTTCGTGGTCGGTGCAGCCCTCGCGGGCTTCGGCGGCGCCTTGGCCTCGGCGACGACCTCAGTGGTGCCCGGCATGGGGGCCGACATGATCGTCCTGTCGTTCGCCGTCGTGGCGACGGCCGGCCTGGGCCAGATCGAAGGCGCTGCCATCGCAGCCCTCCTGATCGGCTTGGGGCGGAGCTTTGCCGTCTATCTGATGCCTGAGCTTCAGGTGCTGATTCCCTACCTGATCATGCTCCTCGTCCTGCTCGTGCGGCCCGAAGGTCTCTTCGGCGTCGTGCGAACCCGAAAGATCTGAGCCGGCCATGTCGCTCCGCATCGCAGTCCCCATTCTTCTGCTGGCGATCGTCGCGCTGCTGCCGCTGGTGGCGCCCTGGTCCCAGGTGGTGCTGACCCTGGCTCTGGCCAAAGGGCTCGCCGTCCTCGGAATCGTCCTGCTTCTGCACGCAGGGCAGGTTTCCTTCGGCCATGCTCTCTTCTTCGCCGTCGCCGCCTATTCGGCCGCCTTCCTGGGTGAGGCCTTCGCCGGCGGCGAGCTGGTCATGATGATCGTGCTGGGACTCGGCGCCTCGCTCTTCTTCGGCCTGATGGTCGGGCTCTTCGTGGTGCGCTACCGGCACATCTTCTTCGGCATGCTGAACCTGGCCTTCTCGATGATCTTCTATTCGATCCTCGAGAAGTTCTATCACGTGACCGGCGGTGCCGACGGCATGCAGGTCGCCCGCCCGACCGTCGTCGGCATCGAGATGGAACGCGCCGGCTTCGAGACCCTGCTATTCTACGGCTCTCTGGTGCTCTGCGTCGCCGTTGCCTGGTGCATCCATCGTTTCCTGTCGTCGCCGATCGGCAACATGTTCAAGACCATCAAGACCAACGCGACGCGCCTCGAGTACCTTGGCATTTCGGCGCGGCAAACGCTCCTGGCGGGCTATGTGGTGTCCGCCGGCCTTTGCGGCCTCGGCGGGGTTCTGATGGCGGTTGCCCAGGGCATCGTCACACCGGAGTACGCCTGGTGGATCCGCTCGGGCGAGCTGGTCTTCATCGCCATCCTCGGTGGCGCGGGCTCCGTCGCCGGCGCCTTCGTCGGCGCCATCATCTACGAGGCGGTGCGGGTCAACGCCGCCGCCTTCGCGGCGGACGTCTGGCAGATGGTGCTGGGCATCTTCCTGCTGGCCATCATTCTCTTCGCTTCGCGCGGTCTCGTCGGCCTCTATGAGCGCCTGATGGACCGCCTGGAAAGCAAGAAGCCAACCTCGAAAGAGTCTCAAGACGGCCGTGTTCCGGGAGCGGCGGAATGACCCCCGACGTCCTCCTGGAAACCAAAGGTCTCGAGATCAACTTCGGTGGCGTGATCGCGGCGGACAACGTGAGCGTCGAGATCCACGCAGGCAAGAACCTCGCGATCATCGGACCGAACGGCGCCGGCAAGACCACCTTCCTCAACATCTGCACCGGCTACACCAAGCCGAACAAAGGCAGCGTCTACTTCTGCGGACGAGAGGTGACGCAGAAATCTCCGCGGCAGATCACGCGCATGGGTGTGGCGCGGGCCTTTCAGATCCCGCAGCTCTTTTCCGAGCATACGGCCTTGGAGAATCTCCTGATCGCCGCGGCGGCAAGGGAGCAGCGCTGGGCGCCCTTCATGAAGCTCGGCCATATCCCCGAGCGCGATGAGATGATGCATCTCTTGGAGCTGGTGAATTGCGCCCACGTCTCCGACCGCCTGGTCAACGAGCTGCCGGAAGGTCAGCGCAAGCTGATCGACATTGCCGTGGCCTTGGCCCTGCGGCCCAAGTTGCTTCTCTTGGACGAGCCGACCTCCGGCGTTGCTTCCTCTGAAAAGTTCGGTGTGATGGACATTCTGACCCGCGCGCTGGCGGAGGCGAAGGTGACCAGCGTCTTCGTCGAGCACGACATGGGCATCGTCGAGAAGTACGCGGACGAGGTGGCCGTCTGGGCCGCGGGCGCGGTTCAGCTCCGCGGCACCCCGCAAGAGGTCTTGGAGCATCCGGACGTCATTCGCGACGTAATCGGAGAGGAGCTGTGATGCTGAGCTTCGACCAGGTCGACGTCTCGATCGCTGGCGTGCAGATCCTGCGGCAGCTTTCCTTCTCTATCGAGCCGGCCGAGACCGTTGCTCTGATTGGCCGCAACGGCGCCGGCAAGACCACCACGCTCAAGTCTGTGATGGGTTTGACCCAGGTGAAGGGCGTCATCCGCTTCGACGGCAAGGACCTGACCTCCGTTGCGCCGGCGAAGCGCCCGCGCCTCGGCATCGGCTATGCGCCGGAAGACCGGCGTCTCTTCTCGGCCTTCAGCGTCGAGGAGAACATTCTGATGCCGGGCCAGGTGGCCGGCTACAGCGACGCCCAGCTCCAGGCCGGGCTCGAGCGGGCCTACGACATTCTTCCCGAGCTGAAGGCGCTGGCCAGGCGGCCGGCCGGCATGGTTTCGGGCGGTCAGGGGAAGATGGTGGCCCTGGGTCGCGCTTTGATGATTGGCTCGCGGTTGATCATGCTGGACGAGCCATTCCAGGGTTTGGCGCCGGCGCTGGCCAGCCGCTACGCCGAAGCCCTGCGCGCGCTGCGCGACCGCGACCGGGAGGTCACACTGGTCATCACGGAATCCAATCCCGGGCTGCTCCGACGGTTCGCCGACCGCGCTTTGGTGATCGAGCGCGGCGAAGTGCGCGAAGGGGAGCTCGACGCTGAAAAGGTAGATGCATGAACGAGCAAAGCCCGCTGCCGCAACGCAACGAGTGTCTGATCGCCGGCCAGTGGCGGCCGGCCGCCAGCGGCGAGACCATGGCTGTGCTCTGTCCCAGCGACGGCAAGCCCTTCGCTGAAATCGCAGCCGGTGGCATCGAGGACATCGCCGATGCGGTCGCCGCGGCGCGCGCTGCTTACGACGGCGGTGCCTGGTCGAAGCTGTCCGCCGTGGAGCGTGGGCGCCTCTTGACCAAGCTTGGCGAGAAGATTGCCGAGAACGCCGAGGCCTTGGCCGAGCTCGAGGCGCGGGACACGGGCAAGCCCATGAGGCAGGCCCGTGCCGACATGGTGGCGGCCGCGCGCTACTTCGAGTTCTATGGCGCCGCCGCGGACAAGGTGCACGGCGAGACCATCCCCTTCCTCAGCGGCTTCCACGTGCAGGCCGTGCGCGAGCCTTACGGCGTGACCGGCCACATCATTCCCTGGAACTATCCGGCGCAGATGTTCGGCCGGACCTTGGCGCCGGCCTTGGCCATGGGGAACGCGACGGTGCTGAAGCCGGCCGAAGAGGCCTGCCTGACCCCCATCCGCC
Source organism: Rhodospirillales bacterium (assembly GCA_965247175.1). Classification (GTDB taxonomy): domain Bacteria; phylum Pseudomonadota; class Alphaproteobacteria; order Kiloniellales; family DSM-21159; genus JANQMX01. The sequence goes on along the minus strand of OZ252006.1, from coordinate 3,031,670 downwards.
TCGCCGCCTTGGCCATGGAGGTCGGCTTTCCCGAGGGGGCGATCAATCTCGTCACCGGCGCGGGCGAGGTCGCGGGCGCTGCGCTGAGCGCGCACGCCGGCATCGACTTCCTCTCCTTCACCGGCTCGCCCGAGGTCGGCACCCTGGTGCAGATCGCCGCCGCCAAGAACCACATCGGCTGCACCTTGGAGCTTGGCGGCAAGTCGCCCCAGATCCTCTTCGAGGATGCCGATCTGGAGCAGGCCATTCCCGTCCTCGCCAATGCGATCGTGCAGAATGGCGGGCAGACCTGCTCCGCCGGCTCCCGCGCCCTGGTGCAGAAGTCGATCTACGACCAGGTGATGGCCACCTTGAGCGCGCGCTTCTCGGCGCTCACCGTCGCGCCGCACGAAGAGGATGCCGATCTCGGCGCCCTGATCTCGGCCAAGCAGAAGGCGCGGGTCGACTCCTTCATTGCCGCCGCCGAAGCCCCGTCCGCGACGTTGATCGCGCGCGGCAAGGTTTCCGCCAGCGCGCCTGAGGGCGGCTACTATGTGGCGCCGGCGCTGTTCGGCCAGGTGGCAGAAAGCGATCCCCTGGCGCGGGACGAGGTCTTCGGCCCGGTGCTCTCCTGCATTCCCTTCGAGGACGAAGCCGACGCCGTCCGCATCGCCAACGACACAGAGTATGGCTTGGTGGCCGGTGTCTGGACCCGGGACGGCAGCCGGCAAATGCGCATGGCCAAGGCGCTGCGCTGCGGCCAGGTCTTCATCAACAGTTACGGGGCCGGCGGCGGCATCGAGCTGCCCTTCGGCGGTGTACGCAAGTCGGGGCATGGGCGCGAGAAGGGCTTTGCCGCGCTGCATGAGTTCTCGCTGCTGAAAACCATCGTGCAGAACCACGGCTAACAACAAAAATCTGGAGCAAGGATCGTGCGTCTCAAGGACAAGACCGCCCTGATCACCGGTGCGGCATCGGGTTTCGGCAAGGCCATGGCGGAGCGTTTTGCCGAAGAAGGAGCCGAGGTTGCCGTCGTCGACCTGAACGGCGAGGGTGCCCGCGCGGTCGCCGATGCCATTGGCCAGGCGGCAACCGCCATCACCTGCGATGTCTCAAAGGCCGAGGACGTCAATGCAGCCATCGAAGGCACCATCTCGGCGTTCGGCAAGATCGACATCCTGGTCAACAATGCCGGCTGGAGCTACCCGAACCAGCCCTTGCTCGATGTCGATGAGGAGACCTTTCGCAAGGTCTACGACGTCAACGTCCTCTCGATCTTCCATGCTACCCGGGCCATCGTTCCGCACTTCCGCGACCGCCAAAGCGGCGTGATGATCAATGTCGGCTCTACGGCCGGGATTCGGCCCCGGCCGGGCCTGACCTGGTACAATTCCTCCAAAGGCGCCGTGAACTTGATGACGAAGTCCCTTGCCGTCGAGCTGGCGCCGGACAAAATTAGGGTCTGCGGCCTTGCGCCGGTCATGGGGGCGACAGCTTTGCTGGAAACCTTCATGGGCTTGCCGGACACGCCGGAGAACCGCGCGAAGTTCATCGCCACCATCCCGCTCGGGCGCCTGTGCGAGCCCGAGGATATGGCCAACGCCGCGCTCTATCTGGCATCCGATGAAGCCGAATTCATCACGGGTGTTGTATTGGAGGTTGACGGTGGCAGGACCATCTGAGGGGCTGACGCAAGAGAAGACGTTCAGCGACAATTATTACGGGCCGAGCGATACGGTCTATCGCCTGCTGGAGCGCGACGGGGTCGCGCTTCAGTCCTTTGGAGACCGGCAGTTCCTGACCGTGGAGGCCGATGCGCTGGCCAGGTTGGCGGAACGCGCCTTCGCCGATGTGTCGCATCTCTTTCGCCCTGCCCATCTCCAGCAGTTGGCGTCGATCCTCGACGATCCGGACGCCTCCCAGAACGATCGCTTCGTGGCGCTGGAGCTGCTGAAGAACGCGGTCATCTCCTCGGCGCTCGAGTTTCCGAGCTGCCAGGACACCGGGACCGCCATCGTGGTCGGACGCAAGGGCCAGGAAGTGCTGGTCGAGGGCGACTTGCGCGCCGCCCTCTCCGCCGGCATCGAGCGGACATGGGAAACGCAGAACCTGCGGTTCAGCCAAATGGCGCCGCTCGGTATGTTCGAGGAGAAAAACACCGGTACGAATCTGCCGGCACAGATCGACATCGAGGCCGGCCCCGGCGGGAGCTTCGAGCTGGTCTTCATTGCCAAGGGCGGCGGCTCGGCGAACAAGACCTTCCTCTTTCAGCAGACCCGGCGCTTGCTGGAGCGGGACCGGCTCATGACCTTCCTGGACGAGAAGATCCGGACGCTCGGCACGGCGGCCTGTCCGCCTTACCATCTTGCCCTGGTGATTGGCGGGCTGTCGGCGGAACAGACGCTCAAGACCGTGAAGCTCGCCTCCACCAAAGCCTTGGACAACCTTCCGACCAGCGGCGACGAGTCAGGCCGGGCCTTCCGCGACCTGGAGATGGAGCGCGAGGTCCACGCCTTGACCCAGGCTATGGGGATCGGCGCGCAGTTCGGTGGCAAGTACTTCTGCCACGACGTGCGGGTCATCCGCTTGCCGCGCCACGGCGCGAGCCTCCCGGTTGGGCTTGGGGTGAGCTGCTCGGCGGATCGTCAGGTCAAAGCGCGGATCGACCGCGACGGCATCTGGCTCGAGGCGCTGGAAAGCGACCCCGCCAAGTATCTCCCGGAGATCAACCTGAGCGTCGCCGAACCGACCAAGATCGACCTCGATCAGCCGATGGAGACCATTCGGGAGATTCTCACCGGATTGCCGGTGTCCGCCCCCGTCCTGCTCTCCGGAACCATGATCGTCGCCCGCGACATGGTGCATGCCGAGCTCTCCAAGCGGCTGGCCGCCGGCGAAAGCCTGCCGTCCTACATGATGGATCATCCGATCTACTACGCGGGTCCGGCGAAGACGCCGGAGGGCTACGCCTCCGGCTCTTTCGGGCCGACGACGGCAGCGCGCATGGACCCCTACGTGCCCGAGTTCCAGGCCGTCGGCGGCAGCATGGTCACTCTCGCCAAGGGCAACCGCTCACGCCAGGTCGCGGAGTCCTGCAAGACGCACGGTGGGTTCTATCTCGGCTCGATCGGCGGTGCCGCGGCCGTGCTGGGCCGCCACGTCATCGAAGAGATCGAGACCATCGACTACCCGGAGTTCGGCATGGAGGCCGTGAAGCGCATCCGCGTCCGCGACTTCCCGGCCTTCGTGGTGATCGACGACAAAGGCGGCGACTTCTTCGCCCAGCACACGCCAGGCTAATCGCCCGCTACCGCAGGGACGCTACGAGCCGGCGGCGAAAGCCGCCGCGGAACTGTGACGGACTGCGCAGACCGGGGCGGGATTTGCGAAGAGGATCCGAACAGGATGCGCGAGCGCGCAGGCTTTGCAGACTCAAACCGCTGCATGGCCGCTCGCTCCCGCAATGCCCTGCACTGACTCGGGAACAAGCACCATGTTCGGATTTGGAGCCTCAGCGCTCAAAACCCTCACCCAAGCCATCGGCCGGAACCGCAGCCCAAGTGGCGAAGATTTTCCAGCGGCTTCGCGCGAGCGTCGCGTGCGCCGGCATCGCATTCGCGTCTACGCCTCGTCACCGCCCCAGCGACGCCGCTGAGTGAAGAGAACAGGGGCGACGCTCTGCCCCACCTCGCGGTCAACAGGCCGGGCAGCTGTCGTTGAGCTTCTGCATCGCGGACGCAATGACGCCGCCCTTCAATCCCAGCTTCTCAATCCGGGTCTTGATGGCGCAGCAGGTGCTTTTTCCCTCGCGGAAGGACGCATCGGTCCAGAAGCGGTGCGCCTCGTTCCAGTAGCCGACGGCGTCGAGGAACGATACGCCATAGTAGTAGCGGGCGCCGACAGAGTCGTAGAACGTTCCGTCCGGCTTGAACGAGCCGTTGGGCATCAGTGAGTGGTCCAGGCACCATGTCAGCATCTCGCCGACGACCTTGCGAATCTCGCGCCGTTCAACCTCTGACGCATGAGGCCATCCCACCCTCAGTGTGCGCACGACGTCGTAGTTGTTGTGGTTGTTGAAATGGCCGTAGGTCAGCCAGCCGTAGGGATAAGGCCGGTCGCGGATGGCCATGGTCGTATCGATGATCTGCGGCCAATGGTCGACCCCGTCCGGATGATAGGCGATCTGGTGGTAGGTCAGGCTCAAGTCGGGCGCGCGGTAGATCGCGTCCTCCGAGGCGTACCATGCGCCCCAGTAGCCGGTCTTGGGGTCCTGCCAGCCATCTAGGAAGCTCTGGTAGGCGGCGACCGTGGCCTCGTCGATGGATAGGCCCGGCACCCGCTCGCGCGCGTACTTCGCAACGGGCTTCTTGAAGAAGATCGTCGTGAGCGAGGCGGTGATCGAGCCGAGCTCGCTGCGGTGGTCGATGCCCTTGCCGGCAATGTCGGACACGAGCAGTCGCTGCAAATAGGCCGTCAGTGCGTCGGGTCGCAGAAACCCATCTAGAAAGGTGACAGGATACTTCGGAGGCTTTCCGCGGTCGGCCAAATCTTCGAGGTGGTAGACGGTGGCTTCGACCTTCATGAACCAGGCCTCGAAGCAGCCACCCCAGCTTCCGTCTTCCGGCGACTGCTGTTCGACAGAGGCTTGATCGGTCTGCTTGAGACTCTCGGCAAGCGCCTCCAGACGCCGGTCGGCGCGCGCCCAGTCGGCCGTATACTCGACCAGCCATTTCGCTTCGAGGTAGATCTGGTGCGAGCAGGCCATGTTGTGGCCTTGCTCCTGCAGGGCGAAAAACGCGCGGGCCAGATCGGACAGCCTGCTCTCCCGCGCCTGCCTGTTCGTCTCGTAGTGCGGATCGTAGCGGACGAAGTCGCGGGCGATGAGCGGGCCGGCGTCCTTCAGGTCGATTGGTTGCGGGCGCTCAAGGGTCGATGCTGCGGATGCCATGGCACCTGCGATCACGATAAGCGCCAGAGCAAGAACAGGGCTGAGGGCGGCTTTCCACATGGAGATGCGATCCGAGCAGCGGCTATGGCGTGGTGCGCGGCACTCAGTCTAAGGCTCCGGAATGGCGCGTCCACTCACATCGTCGTTGCCGATCCTGCAGCGCGGGCGCCGATCCGGAACTTCTCTGTGACCCGATCTCTAGAGGGTACGGGCGCTCCCCTGGAAAACGCGCTGACTCGAGGCGCCGGCTCTATCCGCTCTCGCCCTTGAACAGGCGGGTTTTGGAGCGGGTGACATGGTCGCGCATGGCACGGCGGGCCTTCGCCGGCTCGCCTTCGACGATCGCACGAAGCACCGCCTCGTGCTCGGCGATCAACCGTTCCCGCCGCACGGCGACCGGTGTCGCGTTCATGCGCCGCGAGATCTCGATCGCCATATGGACGCGGCTGGCGACGGACTGGAAGGCGTTGACGAAGAAGGTGTTGTGGGTGGCCTGAGCGATGGCCAGGTGGAAGCGGAAGTCGTCGAGGATGCCGCCGCGCTCGGGGTCCGTCAGGCCAGTGCAGAAGGCATCAAAGGCCGCGTTCATGGCCTCGATGTCGTCGTCCGTGCGCTTGGCGGCCGCGACGTAGGCGCACTCGCCTTCGTGGGCAATGCGGAAGTCGTAGCACTCCTCGATCTCGGCCATGCTGGCCACGCCTTCGGGCAGCTGTGGCGAGGTCGCGGTTTGCCGGAGGACATAGCTGCCGGAGCCTTTGCGCGACTCGATCAGGCCTTCGGCCCGCAGCCGGGCCAGCACCTCGCGCACGATCGGACGCGAGGCACCGTAGTTGCGGCAGAGCTCCACCTCGGGCGGCAGGCGCGTGCCGATGGGAACGCTGCCGTCCATCACCAGCCCCAGGATCCCGTCGTAAACCTGCTCGCTCAGGGTCGCTCTCTTTGCCACCGAACTCTCTTTCAAAACTTGTCACTCCATCGCGCAATCTCGGCAGGTTATGAAATTATTTGTCAGACAAATTGTCAAGTGCATCTGAGTAGAGCGGCGGGGTGCATAAGAAAATGCACTATAAAACAATGAAGTAGAGTTTGCATGGCCTGTTGTTCCAGGTGAAGTGGCGGATGATCGTCGAAGTTACAGATCTATATTTGATTGACAAATTTTTCCCCAACTTTAGTGTCGTGGCCCACAAGACGCAGGGTCCGCGAAGAAGGGCCGTCGCCCTGAGAATGGCACTGCGAGACAGAAAGAAGCGTGGCGCGGACAAACGCACCACGAACAAGGAGGAAACCGAGATGTCGAAGCTGACCAAGTTGGTGAAAGGTACAACGCTTGCCGTCGCCCTGGCGGCCGCCGGGGCTCTGTCGGCGCAGGCGGAAGAGTTCGTTCTCTCGACCGGCTCGCAAGGCGGCTCCTGGTATCCGCTCGGCGGTGCCATCAAGGGCATCATGGAGCAGAACGACCCCAACGTTTCGGTCACGGTGAAGCCGGGTGCCGGTGTGGCCAACGTGGTCGGCGTTTCCGCCGGCAAGTTCCCGATCGCCTTCGCCAACACCATTTCGACCGTCGATGCCCTGGCCGGCCGGCCGCCCTTCCGCGAGCCTGCGCAGAACGTCTGCAACCTCGGCACGCTCTATCCCCAGTGGTTCCAGATCGTCGCCCGCGACGACGCCAACGTGAACTCCATCGCCGACTTCAAGGGCAAGCGCCTGACCACGCAGCAGAACGGCAACACAGGCGAGTTCCTGACCCGCGGGCTGCTCGATGCCGTCGGCCTCAGCTACGACGACTTGGAAGATGTCTCGCACGTCTCCTATTCGGACTCGGTCAATCAGATGAAGGACGGCCACGCCGACATCTTCACCCTCGGTACGGCGCTGCCGGCGGGCGCGGTGATGGACGTCGCCTCAAGCCGCGATATCGAGATCGTGCCGGTGACCGAAGAGATTTTCGAATACTTCAAGGACAGGAACGCGGCCTTCATCAAGCGCACCATCAAGGCGGACAGCTACCCCGGCCTGAGCAAGGACGCAGAAGCCATCACCTATGGCACGCATCTGATCGCCGCCTGCGACTATGACGACAAGATCGTCACGCAGATGCTGACCGCGGTGGCCGATAATCTCGACTCGCTCTCCTCCGTGAACAAGAGCATGGCGACCCTGACCATGGAGGACATGTCGGCTGAGATCGGCGTGCCGCTGCATCCGGCCGCTGCCGCCTTCTACCAGGCACGCGGCGTCAACTGATCTTTCCCGAGGTACCGGCTCCGCCCCTCCCATTCGCCGCCTTACGGCGGAAGCTTGCCTAGCTTGGGGCGGAGCCGGTCGTCTTTCACCCGATGGCGTGAAGGACCGAGGGGGTCATGGCGGCCCCCGGGGATGAGGCGACGGCGAAGATGCTGCGAGACCAACGTGACATCGTGGGACTCCTGATCAAGGGGCTTCTGCTGGCCTTTGCGATCAGCCACCTCTACTTCGCTTTGATGGGCTACCCCGGCCCCTATCTCCTGCGCGGCTACCACGTGGCGCTTGGGCTCTGCCTGGTCTTCCTGACGGTCACCTGGAACGGCGACAAGGTCGGACGCCCCAACCTGATCAACGTGCTGCTTGGGCTGGCGGTCGCCTTCGCCGCGCTCTATCCGGCAATCAATCTCGAGTACGTCGAGCTGCGCTTCATGTACGTCGATCCGCTGTCCCATTGGGACCTGATCGTCGGCACGGCGCTGGTGGTCCTGGTGTTGGAGGGCACGCGGCGCATGCTGGGGCCGGCGCTGCCGATCGCCGCCTTGGGCTTCATGGTCTTCGCCCTGGTTGCGACGCAGACGTCCTATGAGGTGCTGGTCGAGCAGCTCTTCCTGACCACCGACGGCATCTTCGGCATCCCGGTCGCCGTCTCCGCCACCTACATGGTGCTCTTCATCGTGTTCGGCGCCCTGGTCGAGCGTATGGGCGTTGGCCAGCTCTTCATGGATTTCGCCATCGCGCTGACCGGACGGCAGGTCGGCGGCCCCGCCAAGGTCTCCTGCATCACCAGCGGCCTCTTCGGCTCGGTCTCCGGATCGGCCGTGGCCAACGTGATGACCACCGGCGCCTTTTCCATCCCGTTGATGAAGCGCATCGGCTTCAAGCCATCATTCGCCGCTTCGGTCGAGGCGGTGAGCTCGACTGGCGGGCAGATCATGCCGCCGGTCATGGGGGCGGCCGCCTTCGTCATGGCCGAGTATCTCGGCGTCAGCTACCTGACCGTCGCCGCCTTGGCCCTGGCGCCGGCGGTGCTCTATTACGTCGCCGTCTTCGCCGCCATCCACTTCGAAGCCAAGCGCCTCGATATCGGCACCGTTCCCAAGGACCAGCAGGTGCCGCTCGGCAAGGTGCTGAAAGATCGCGGCCACATGTTCCTGCCTCTGGTGATCATCATCGGCGTTCTGCTGCTGGGTTACTCGGCGGCCTTCGCGGCCCTCTGCGGCATTGCGGCCATTCTGCCTTCGGCCTTGCTGCGCAAGACCACCCGCCATCACGTCACCCTGAGCAACACCTTGGCGGCGCTTGAGAAGGGTGCGCGCAACTCCCTCGCCATCGTTGCGGCGACCGCTTGCGCCGGCATCGTCGTCGGCGCCATCAACATCTCCGGCATCGGCCTGGGCTTCTCCAACTTCGTCATCTCGGCGGCGGGCGACACGCTGGTCGTCGCCCTGCTGCTCAGCATGCTCGCCGGCGTCATCCTCGGCATGGGCATGCCGACCACGCCGGCCTACATCGTGCAGGTGGCCCTTTTGGTGCCGGCGCTGGTCAAGCTCGGGGTGCAGCCGGAGGCGGCGCACCTCTTCGTCTTCTACTTCGCCATCCTCTCGGCGATCACGCCGCCTGTCGCCATGGCCGTCTATGCCGCCAATGCGCTGGCCGGTGCGAAGGTCTGGGAGTCGAGCATCAAGGCTGTGAAGCTCGGCCTGCCCGGCTTCATCATTCCCTTCCTCTTCGTCTACGAGCCGGCGATCCTGCTGCAGGGCGATGCACTCCACGTGACGCTGGCGCTGGCCCAGGCGGTCCTCGGTGTCGTCGTTCTGGCGGCGGCGCTGCACGGCTATCTCTTCGCGCCGCTCAAGACCTGGCATAAGGCGCTGCTGCTGATCGCGACGGTCGGCCTGATCTATCCCGATTGGCGCGCCTCCTTGCCCGCCCTGGCCTTCATCGCGGTGGTCTATCTGGCCTCACGCATGACCGCTGCGGTGCCGGCCGACAGCAAGCAGGGGTGAGGCGAGAGAACGCAATGGAAACCAGAGCTTTGGAAACGATGGGAATGGTGCGGTGAGACTGACGGCACAGCAATTGGAAGGAGCCGCTGCGCGCATTCTCGCCGCGGCCGGGGCCAGCGAGAGCGACGCGCAACAGGTCGCCACGCGGCTGGTCAACGGCAACCTTGTGGGCCACGACTCCCACGGGGTCATCCGTCTTTGCCAGTATGCGGAGCAACTGCGCGACGGCTCGATTCGGTCCGGCGGCGCGCTGACCCCGGTGGCCGACTTCGGTGCGGTCTCGGTCTTCGATGCCAATCTGGGTTTCGGCCAGGTGATGGCCGAGGCAGCGACCCTGAAGGGCATCGAAAAGGCCAAGACCTATGGCAGCGCCACCATCGGCTTGAGGAACGTCGCCCATGTCGGGCGTCTCGGCGACTGGGCCGAGCTGGCAGCGGACGCAGGCATGGTTTCCTTCCACTTCGTCAACTCGCCGGCCAAGCCCGCCGTCTCTCCCTTCGGCGGGGTCGAACGGCGCATGTCGACCAACCCGATCTGCGTCGGCATTCCGGTCGAGGGCCGAGACCCGGTGATCGTCGACATGACCACCTCTTCGGTCGCCGAGGGCAAGCTGCGGGTTGCCAACATGGCCGGGCGCAGCATCCCGGAGGGCTGGATCCTCGACAAGGAGGGCAATCCCTCCCGGAACCCCGGCGACTACTATGACGGTGGCGCCATGCTGACCATGGGCGCCCACAAGGGTTACGGTCTCAGCCTGGTAGTCGATCTCATGGCCGGTGCGTTGACCGGCGGCGGCACCACCAGCCCGACCGAGAGCGTCAACCGCAACAACATGCTGTCCTTCTTCATCGACCCGGCCGCCTGCCACGCCGGCACGGAGGCGAACGGCATCGCCGCCGGCTACATCGATTGGGTCAAGGCAAGCGCGGCGCGCGACCCCTCGGCGCCGGTTCTCATCCCCGGCGAGCCGGAGAATCTGGAGCGCGCGAAGCGCAGCGAAAACGGCATCGAGGTTCCGGACGGCATCTGGCGGCAAATCCTGGACACCGCCGAAGGCCTCGGCCTGTCGGAGGCTAAACTCCTCGCCTGACCGCTCTTTTTCATTCGTTCAACAATCCATCCAAACGAGGCTGACCCAACATGGCGCAGAACCAGCAAGATCTTGCCCTCCGCAACCCTCTAAAGACGGCGCTGAAAGAGAACCGGCTGCAGCTCGGCCTGTGGAACTCGCTCTGCAGCAACATGTCCGTGGAGATACTGTCCTATGCCGGCTTCGACTGGATGCTGTTCGATACGGAGCATGCGCCGAGCGACTACGGCGATCTTTTGGGACAGCTCCAGGCCATCAAGGGCAGCCCGACAGTGCCCATGGTGCGGCCGCCCTGGAACGACATGGTGACCCTGAAGCGTCTGCTCGACATGGGCTTCTACAACTTCGTCATCCCCTTCGTGCAGACCGCCGAGGAGGCGAAGGAGGCGGTCAGTGCCGTGCGCTATCCGCCCCAGGGCGTGCGGGGCGTGGCGGCGGCCATGCGGGCGAGCTGCTATGGCTACAACCGCGACTACTGGCACAGCATCAACGAGCAGATCGGCCTGCTCGTGCAGGTGGAGACCATCGAGGCGGCCGGCCGGCTGGACGCGATCTGCGCCGTCGAAGGGGTCGATGCTGTCTTTATCGGGCCGGGCGATCTGGCCGCCAGCATGGGCCACCTGATGAACCCGGGCGCGGATGAGGTGCAGGCGCAGATGGCGAAGATTGCCGAGGTTTGCAACAAGAACGGCATGACCGCCGGCACGCTCGCCTTCGGCACCGAGGACGCCAAGCGCTACGTCGACATGGGCTACCGAATGGTCGGCGTCGGCTCCGACGTGGGGCTGCTCAAGAAGGGCGCCGCCGAGAGCCTTGCCGCCTTCGCCGATCGCTGACAGCCAGCCGCGCCGAGGGTCGATCATGCCGAAGGTTCTCTTCGTCGGAGACATTCACCAGGCCGGGCATCGTCTGTTCGACAGCCGCCCGAACTATGAGCGGGTCCTGTTCAAGGACCCGGTGCGCGCCGATCTGATGCAGCACATCGGGGAGGCGGACGCGATCGTCCTGCGCAAGCTGGACCTGACCCACGAGGTGCTGGAGCAGGCGGGGCGGCTCAAGATCGTCTCCCGCCACGGAGTCGGTTGCGACAACATGGATGTGCCCTTCCTGACCGAGCGGGGCATTCCCGTCGCCACCATCGGCACCGCCAATGCGGACTCGGTGGCCGAGCACGCCATGATGCTGCTGCTCGCCGCCGCGCGCCGCCTGCCGCACTGCATGGCCGTGGTGAAGAGCGCCAGCGACGCAGACCGGGTGGGCTTCCTCGAAAGCCGCGATGCGGTCGGCACCATGGAGCTCAAGGGCCGCACTCTGCTGATCGTCGGCTTCGGCCGCATCGGCCGGCGTCTGGCGACGCTCGCCGCCGCCTTCGACATGCAGATCGTGGTGGCCGATCCCTTCGTCGAGCCGGCGGCGGTGGAGGGCTTGGGCTACCGCCATGTCGCGGGCTTCGAGGACGCGCTGGGTGAGGCCGACGCCGTTGTGCTCTCGCTGCCGGCGGACCCCAAGGCGCCGCCGCTGTTTCAAGCACCCCAGTTCGCCGCCATGAAGCCCGGGTCGATCCTCGTCAACGTCTCCCGAGGCAGCTTGGTGAACGAAGCGGACCTGGCCGCGGCGGTCGGGCGCGGACATCTCTTGGGGGCGGGCACCGACGTCTGGCAGAAGCTGCCGCCCGGCCCCGAACATCCCTTCATGGCGCTTGAGGGCATGGTCATGACCCCGCACTGCGCCGCGCACACCGAAGCCTGCTTGAGTCGCATGGCCGAGATCTCGGTGCAGAACGTCTTCGACTTCTTCGACGGGCGCCTGAACCCGCAGGTCGTCTTCAACCCAGATGCTCTGCCGAAGAGCTAGCGAGCCGAAATCGGGACCAGTACTGCTCAGGCGGCCGCAGCACCTATTCGGCCTGTGCGTCGTAATGGAAGCGCTCGGCGTCGCTGAGAAAGCTCTGCTGATGCACGATGGTGCTGTCTGGGCCAATCAGGATGACTCCGTAGGCAGGTGGCTCCAGGCTGACCACGTTCGCGCGCCCTTCGCTGAGGTCCAGGCTGTTTTGATGGTTGGTGCCCGGCACGCTGGAGAGGGGGATGCCGCGCCAGCTGCCCGCGATCGGCCGGTGAACATGGCCGAAGAAGAGATGGCGAATGTTGGAAAAGCGGCCGACGACGTCGGCTAGGCCTTCGCTTTGCAGGATCCGGTATTGGTCCAGGCGTGGCATGCCGATCTCCATCGGCGGGTGATGCAGAAAGAGATAGACGGGTTCTTCCTCGGTTTCCGTCAAGGCGCGCTCCAGCCAGCGGCAACGTTGCTTGCAATAGACGCCGGAGTGGATGCCGGCTTCCACCGTGTCGAGAAACAGAAACACACCGGCGGGCGTGTCCAGCCGCGATTGCAGGAAGCCCTCTTCATCAGCCTCGATGTCTGGAAAGGCGGCCCTCAGCGCGCTCCGGTCGTCATGATTGCCCGGCATCAGGCGATAGGGGACGAGAAGCTCCGAGAGGATCTGCTTGAGAATCCGATAGGCCTCGGGGGCCGCGGTGTCCGTCAGGTCGCCGGAGAGGACGCAGAGCGCGGCGTCCGCATGATTGCGGTTGATGTCCGCAACCGCCTGGCGCAGCCGTTCGGCCGGGTCCAGCGTGAAAAGGCGTTTGCCCTCGGGCACGATATGGCAATCGGTGAGCTGCAAGAGCTTGAGCGGTTTGTTTGGCATCGTCCCTGTCATTTCCTGTCTTGTCTCCAACGTCATCCCTTCAGGGCGCCGAGGCTGATCCCCTCGATGAAGCGCCGCTGTGCCGCAAGAAAGGCGACGACCAGGGGTGCTGTGATGATCACCGTGCCGGCCATCAGCTCGCCGTAGCTGTCGCCGGCTTCTTCGGAACGGAAAGCAAGGATGCCGAGCGGCGGCGTGCTCAGCTCCGGCGAGCGCAGCACGATCAGCGGCCAGAACAGATCGTTCCAGTGGGAGACCACGGAGAAGATGCCGAAGGCGGTCGCCGCCGGAATGGTGAGTGGCAGCACAATGCGGACCATGATGCTCACCTCGCTGCAGCCGTCGATCCTTGCGGCATCCAGAAGCTCGTCCGGAATGGTGCGGAAGAACTGATAGAACAGGAATACGGCGAAGACGGAGGAGATGAAGGGGACGATGAGCGCCGTATAGCTGTCCGTCAGGCCCGTTTGAGCCAGGCCGATGAAGATGGGTAGCGAGGTGGCCTGGATGGGAATCAAGAGGCCGAACAGCACGAGGCCGAGCATCGCCCCACGGCCCGGAAAGCGGAACTTCGCCAATGCGTAGGCGCAGGGCACCGCGAAGATGAGCTGGAAGAACAGGATGCCTGCACAGACGATCACGCCGTTGAGCAGGTAGCGCAGCAGCGGCTCCTGATCGAGCGCGCCGATATAGTTCGACAGTCCGGCGAACTTCTCGGGGATCGGGTTCAAGCCGCCGGCGAAGATCTCGTCGGCGGGCTTCAGCGAAAAGCCGAGCATGTAGATGTAGGGCAGCAGCAGAATGCCGGCCGCCAGCGACAGGACGATCAAGCGGCCGACAGCAAAGCGCTTCAGTCCGCGCTTCGCCTGTGCCTTGGTCGCGGTGTTGTTGATTGCCTGGGTCATTGATAGTGCACCGAGCGGTCCATCAGGCGGTAGCTGACCAGCGTCAGCACCAGCAGAAAGAGGACGAAGACGACCGTGATCGCCGAGGCGTAGCCGACCTGGAAGAACAGGAAGCCTTCCTGATAGATGGTGAAAAGCAGGACTTCCGAGGCGCGCCGTGGGCCGCCGCCGGTCAGGGCTGCGACCGTTTCGAACACCCGGAACGATCGCAGGAGCATGATGATCACCACGAACACCAGCGTCGGCCCGAGCAGGGGAAGGGTGACGGTCCAGAAACGCTCCCACGGCCGGTCGGCGCCGTCCACCGCGGCTGCGTCGTAGAGCTCGGAGGAGATCGACTTCAAGCCGGCCATGAACAGCACCATGGTGTAGCCGGCGTTTTCCCAGATCGCGATGCCGGCAAGCGTGGGCAGAACCAGCGTCGCGTCGCTCAAGAAGCGCTGCGCCGGCAGGCCTGCCAGCAAGAGCGCAGAGTTGACCGGGCCCAGGGTCGGGTGAAGCAGGAACTCCCAGACGATCGCCATGGCGACGGTGGTCGAGACCACGGGCAAGAAACAGGCCGAGCGGAAGAAGGCGCGGCCCAGGCGGGAGCTTTCGACCAATACGGCGAGCCAAAGCCCGAGCATGACCGAGATCGGTGTCACCATCAGAGCGTAGAGGATCGTGTTGGTCGCCGAGATGCGCGGCACGCGGTCGCTCACCAGTTGCTCGTAGTTGGCGAGGCCGGCGAAGGACACGGTCGCTTCCCCGAGCTTCCAGTCGGTGAACGACATCACGACGACGATCGCCGTCGGCGCGAGGACGAAGATGCTGAAGGCGATGACGAACGGGACGACGAAACCGCAGCCGATCAGCGCATTCGACAGGTGCGGGGGCGCCTTGGGCCTGCCTGCCGCAAAGGCGCGGGGGCGTAACTCCATGTCAGACGCCGGCGAGCTGTGTAGCGCTGTCATCGTTGGCCTGAAGGTTGAGGGGTATGGCGTCGCCCGGCTCCGATGGCTCCTGAGAGGGCACAAGCGCAAGCCGCTTCCCGTCGTCGCCGAAGACATGCAGCTTGTCTGGGTGAAAGCAGACGGCGGCTTGCTGCCCGACGTCCAGTCGATCGCTGTCCACGCGGACCACCGCCTCGGCGCCGGCTTGGGCCCCGGTGAGCGAGACGTGGGTCAGCGCTTCGGAGCCCAGAAACTCCTGATGGGTCACGACCACCGGAAGCGCGTCCACGGTAGCCCCGACAACACCCTCATTGCCGCCGGCCGCAAGTGCGATGTGCTCGGGGCGTATGCCGATTTGGACCGGTCCGTCGTGCGCGGCGGCGGTGCGCGCAACAATGCCGCCCGTCGCCGTCAGCCGGACGCAGCCTTGCTCTACCATGCCCTCGAACAGGTTCATCTTCGGCGAGCCGATGAACAGCGCGGCGCGCACATCGCTTGGCCGATGATAGATCTCCCGCGCCGTGCCGATCTGGACGATCTGCCCTTCGATCATGATGGCGATGCGGTCGGCCATGGTCATGGCTTCCGTTTGATCGTGAGTCACGTAGATCGCCGTTGTACCGAGCTTTCTTTGCAGTTGGACGATCTCTGCTCGCGTACTGGCGCGCAGCGTCGCGTCGAGATTGGACAGCGGCTCGTCGAGCAGGAAGAGCTTGGGCTGGCGGATGAGCGCCCGGGCCAGCGCCACCCTTTGGCGTTGGCCGCCGGAGAGCTGCCGCGGCTTGCGGTCGAGCAGAGACGCGATCTCCACTTGGGCCGCCGCTCGCTCCACCGACTCCCGTATCGCTCTGCGAACCTGTTTGACCCGGCCGCTGAGGTGGCGGACGAAAGGCAGGCGCTCGATGCGGGTCAGGTCTCGCATGACCAGGGGCAGAGACAGGTTCTGCGCCACCGTCATGTGGGGATAGAGTGCGTAAGACTGGAAGACGACGGCCACGTCCCGTTGCTTGGGGGCCATGGCGTCGACGACCTGCCCGTCCATCAGGACATGCCCGTCGTCGTGGGTTTCCAAGCCGGCGACGATGCGCAGAAGGGTCGACTTTCCACAGCCGGACGGCCCGAGGATCGCGACGAACTCGCCAGGCGCGATCGACAGTGCGATACCGCGCAGGACCCGCGTATCACCGAAGGACTTTTCGAGGTTGAGGATCTCGATGTGCGCCATGACCCAACCCGCAAAGAGGTCCAGCCGCGCGAAGCGGCCGGACCCGTCTCAAAGTAGCCTGTTGCCGGTCAGGGAAGCAGGCGATTGATCTCTTCTTCCAAGGAGACCAGGGCTTCCTCGGGTGTCAGCGAGTTATCGACGACGCTTTCGAGGTGCTCGCCGATCACGGTGTCGATCTTCAAGCTGTTCTCGCCGGGGAACTGAAACCACCCCCGCACCAAGGAGATCTGCTCGACCGCGGTCTTGTGGTTGGGGCGCGTATCGAAGTAGCCCTTCAGCAGCTTCGGATCCTCCAGGGCCAGCGTGTTGACCGGTGTATAGCCGACCAGCTTGATGACCTCCGTCGTGCCAACAGGGCCCGTCGAAAACTTCACCCAGCGCCAGGCCGCATCGAGCACCGCCGGGTCCTCTTCGGCCGCCGTCGTGATCATCGCCACGTTGCCGCCGGTGGGAAGACGGCCGCTTGCGACACCCATGGGATGGTTGCTGGTGCGTAGCTCGAAGCGATCGCCGATGGATTGCTCGAAGTTGAACAGTCGCGAGATGGAGTCGATGACGAAGCCCATCCGGCCGGCGATGAACTGCTGCCGTTGCGCCTGATCGCCGACGGCCATCATGCCGCCCTCCTCGCTCATCCGGTCGTAGAGACCCATCGCCGTTTGCCAGGCCGGATCGTCGATCAAGGCGACCTTGCCTGCACCCGGTTACATCATCTCGCCGCCGTTGCTGAACAAAGCGCCCTGGAAGTACCAGGCGCCATACCAGCTCGCCGCGTAGGGCAGGTACATCCCTGCATAGTCCGGCCCCAGAGCGTCGATCTTGCCGGCGAGCTCAATGATGCCGTCCCAGTCGGTCGGCATGTTGTCGGGGTCGCCGCCGACCTGACGCACCAGATCGGCGTTGTAGTAGGTCAGCGACATGGAAATCGCGAAAGGCAGTGCAAGCTGGCGGCCCTCGAAGCGGCCCACGCTCTGCAAGGAGTCGGACCAGCCGTTCTCTTCGAAGGTTTCGCCGTCCCGCTCCATCAGGGGCGCCAGATCGACCGCCAGGTTGCGGTCGGCCACGGTGGGCACAAAGGATAGTCCGAGGTAATTGACGTGCGGCATGTCGCCGACGACGGCATCGCGCAGAAGCGCTTGAACGTTGTCGCCGTAGTTCTTCTGGGCACCGCGGAACGTCACGGTGACGTCCGGATTCTGCGCCTCGAACTCCTGCTTCAAGGCTTCGAAAACGCCATCGAAGATCTGCGGCTGGGAGTACTGAACGATAAGCTCAACAGGTTCTGCCTTGGCGGTTGCCGGCAGCGCGACTGCCGCGCTCAGGCTGAGCGCCGTCAGCGCAGCCGCCGCTGTACGTTGAGTGATGGAAATGTCCATGGATGCCTCCGTCTGGCCAAGCCTGCGCGGCCGGCGGGGAGTGCTCTGCTGTTGGCCCTTCCGCTCAAAGAGAGAAGGGGGCCGCGCTCCGCCCTACCGCGCGGTCAAGCTAGGCAGCTTTCATGACAAGCTGATTGCATCTAGATCAATAGATCTTCTTTTTTATGTTTCGAAGACCAACTCGAACCGACCGCCGGGCGACCGGTTGCTGCCGCGTTCGATGGGAACGCCGTCGCTGTCCACATTGACTGTGTCCACCACCAGGATTGCGAAGTCGCTTGGTACTCTTAGCGCGGCCGCTTCCTCCAAGGTCGCGCCACGGGCGTGAACCCGCGTCCAGCGCCGTGTGTAGTCGTCTATACCCAGGTCCTTGAGCGCCGCCGTAACGGAGCCTAAGCGATCGAAGGCGTCAGCGATGCCGGCAAAGCGCTCAGCGGGGAAATAGCGTGTGGTCAAGGTGACGACCTCGCCGTCGATGTCGCGCAGATCGTCGAACACCACGCAGGGCGTGCCGGGGGCAATGGCCAAATCCTCTGCGATCTGCGGACTTGCCTGTTCCTCCCATTGGCGTAGCAGCTTGCCTCGCACCTTGAGGTCCAGCTTCGCGATGTTTTCGGTGAAGCGGGTGCGCTCGCTGACTGGGTAGGCAAGCTTGGGGACTTTGACGAACATGCCTCGCCCCTGCTCGATGGTGATCGCGCCGCGATCTCTCAGCGCGGCAAGCGCTTGGCGAATGGTATGCCGATTGACGCCAAAGCGAAGAGCCAGCTCGGCTTCCTTAGGCAAGCGGTCGCCAGCCTTGTAGACGCCATTGGCGATGTCCTCGCTCAAGACCTCTTCAATTTCGCGCCAAAGAATCTTCCCCGGTTTGCGCATGTAGCGGTGCGAGTCTCTCTGAGATCGTTGGCTGAGTTATGTTCGCTGTGCGTGGGCGGCAAGGTAATCAGATTGGTTGCGCAAGTCACCGCTTGCAACCATCGGTGCAGCAATCTTGGCTCAGTCCGTGCCTCTGCGAACGCTGAGCTTGGTCGTCACTTCGGCGTGGCGTCTGCCAGACGGCGTCGGTCTTCGGCGGAGAGTTGCGGCAGGACTTCCATCATGAAGCTGTCGATGCTCTGCATGAAGTCCGAGATCAGCATCGGCGTCTGTTCACGCTGACGCTGCATCGCATCGAGGTCCAGCGGATCGGCGCTGGCCAGCCGGCGAACTTCGGCATGGGCGTTCGCCACAGCATCGCGCCGTGCGGCAATCTCCGCCCGATGCTTCTCGAAGATCCTGCGAAAGACAGCCTCTCCCTCGGATGACAACTTGCCCGCCATGCGCTCCATGAAAGCCTCCGGCGGAGGCGGAAAGGCGGTCGGGCGCTCCAGGTAGAGAGACACGCCCAGGGCGATGAGAAAGAAGTTGCAGGCCAGAGAGCAGAGGAAGGCGAGGCGGAGCCAGCGCTGCGCGAGCATGTTCTTCCAGATCATGACCTAACCGAGCAAGTTCGACGACGAAGCCAGATTGAAGATATCGACTTCGTTGGCACTGAGCGGCAGATATCTCATCACGGCCAGTGCCACAAGAACACCGGCGGCTGTCCCGCCGCACATCGCGACGAACTCCCTCGGCACAGGCCAGACCAGCCGCAGGAACCAAGGGCGGCCGTCCTCCGGCGCTGCTTCGGCCGCCGCATCCTTAGCCAAAGCGGCTTCATGCTCGGCGACCCGGCGCATGATGCGGTCGGTCAAGCCGGGATCGACCCTTGGCATCTCGTCCGGCTCGAGGGCGGCATCCAGCAGTTCGGCTTGCCGCAACAGCGCGCGCGCTTCCGGCTCTTGCGACAACAACGTCTCGGCGTCGCGTGCCAGCCCCTCCGGCCAGCGGCTCAAATCCCCACCATAGGTATCGAGCGCCTCTTGGAAGCGCTCAAGAGTCATCGAAGACCTGTCGGGCATCGACTTTCATTCTGTTCAGAATCCCCCGCAAGTTCTTTCGGCCACGTTTCAATAGAGATTCCACGGCGTTGGTCGTCGTGTCCAGCAATTCCGCCAATTCGCGGGCCGTATAACCCTCATGATAGTACATAATTAAGGCCAAATACTGTTGTTCTGGGAGTTTTGACATCGCTGAGCGCAAGCGGGCGACGATTTGTTCGTGATGAATTGTTGCGACGGCATCGTCGCTCTCGTCCGCCGGCTCCGCCTCGTCCTTGAGCTCTTCCTCACGGCGGCGGCGCTTGACGTCGAGGCAGCAGTTGAAGACCACCCGGTGCAGCCAGGTCGAGAAACGCGCGCCTTCGTTGCGCCAGTCCGCCCGCTTCACCCAAACGCGGAGAAAGGCTTCCTGCACGGAATCCTCCGCCCGCGCATGGTCTCCCAGAATGCGCAGCGCGAGCCGGTGCATCCGCTGCACGTGGCGCTCCACGAGCAGCCGGTAGGCCGTCTCGTCGTCCGCTTTGACGCGCTCCATCAGCGTCTCGTCCGGCAAGGAAGCCAACTCGGACGACACCATACTGACCGCTCGGCTCTCGATCTCTCGCCGCGTCTCGCTGTCGCGGCGAGCGCCGAAATCACGCAACGTCAACGCCATGTGCGTCATAGGCTGTCCCGGTGGTTTTCGATTGCACGCCCGACGTTTGGGCCAAGACCTCGGTCCAGGCATCCCGAACGACTTCGACCTGGCCGATGAGCGAGTCGATCCGGACGAGGGGGTCTTTCTGCCTGGGGACCGCGAGGGTCTGGAAGGACAGGCCGTTGTAGTAGCGCAGCAAGGTCGCGCTGACCTGCCGGCCCCTCCTGTGGTCGAGATTGGCGGAGAGCATCTCGAAGATCATGGCCGTCCGGCGCAGGGCCTCGAAGGCTTCGTCAAAGGCCGCCCCCGCCCATTGCCGGCGCGCCTCCGTCAAGCCGCCGATCGCTTGATCGTAGAGCTCGATCGCTGCCGCGACACCGGTCAGCGGTGCGCGAGAGCTCTGATAGGCGCGCAAAGCGGATTGATGACCTGGATTCATCTCGCATCCTTCTCCGGGCAATCTCTGGGCAGTGGCACTAGTCGTCGGTTTCGAACAGGACGTTCAGGTGGTCTTTCAGACGGTTCGCTTCGGCGATCTGGTTTTCGAGGTAGGCGTAGTACTCGATCAGCCTCTGCCTGTAGTCCTCGGCCCGCCGCTCGATGTCGGCGACCTGCTGCTCCATCGCCTCGATGCCGTCCGCGGCCGCTTCGATGGCGGCTGGGATCTGACCGTCGTCGCCGTTCCCGTAGGCCGAGAAACTGTTGTAGAGCCGTTCGGCCAGCCCGCGAGAGATCTCGATATCGATGGAGGTCGACTGGGTACCGGTGAACACCAGCACAAGGCCTTCGTACTCGGTGCCGTCGGCGCCGATCAGGCGGTTTCCGTCGACGGTGAACAGACTGCTGTCGCCATCCACCGATGCGGAAACGGCGTTGCCGTCTGCGTCCACCTCGACGTCCAGCGTGAAGCTCTGCTGTGCCGGGCCGTTGCCGTTGCGCAGCACGTCGATGTCGTTTGAGCTGGCGGTCATCTGGAACTGGAACAGGGCCTGGACCCCCGCCAGATCGGCCACCATGGCTTCTTCCAAGGCCGCGTTGTCGATGACGAGGTAGTTGTTCTCGTCGAAGGTGATGCCGATGTCGGCCAGCGAGGCGATTCCCGCGGACTCGTTGCCGGTCGCCAGGATGGAGGAAACCTGGGCGCTCAGATTGCGCAGCAGCGTGTCGCCGAACAGGATCGCGTCATCTGACACCTCGCCTTCCGCGCCGACCTCCTGGTTGCGCAGCACGAATTCGCGGTAGGCGTTGTAGCTTTCCACGAAGCTGTTGATGTCATCGATGGCGGTGGAGAGATCGCTCTCCACGTCCATCTGAAGCGTGGTGCCTGGCTCCGCGCCATAGAGATAGAAGGTGACACCGTCGAGAATGTCGTCGATTTCGTTGCTGTCGCGGGTGATCTCGACGCCGTCGAGCCGGACGATGGCGGACTGCGGGGGCTGTAGCTCGTTCGCCGGTGTGCCGTCCGCCTGAACGACACCCAGGCCCTGCATCACGCCGCCGCTGCTGTCGGTGACCGAGATCGCCTTTGCCGTGTCCTCTGCCGTCAGAACCAGTTGAAAGACGCCCTCGCTGACCTTGATGACGGAGGCTGAGACGCCTGTCTCTTCGCTTTCCGCATTGATCGCGGCGGCAACATCGTCGAGTGACATGTCCGCCGAAACGTCGATCGTAGCGGCCGTTGCGCCCTCCGCCGAGAGGCTGAAGCTGCCGGTCAGGCCGAGCGCTTGATCTCTGCTTGTCTGCTCGCCGCTGGCGATCTTGTGCGCTTCGGCGATCTGCACGATCTCGAGATCGTAGCTGGCGAGCTGCGCGTCGTCTTCAACGGTCACACCCAGCAGGTTGTTCGGGTCGCTGCCGCTGCTCGAGGACAGGAAGGCGATCTTTTCGCCGAAGGCATCGTCGCCGCCATCATCCGGATTGCGCAGCGAGGCGACGGAGCTTGCTACCGCATTGCTCAGGTCCTGCATCTCTTCGTAAGCGGCAACGCGGCTCTCTTCCTCGGCGATCTCGACTTCCAGCCGGTCGGCAGGCGCCAAACGCTGCTGCACCGCGCTCTCGATAAGCGCCTCGCTGTCGAGATTGGAGGTTGAGATGTATGTGGTCGATCCGGGCGATGTGCTGCCGTTCGTGCCGCTGATGTCACTCATCGATGAGACGCCCTAGCAGGGTTGATACAGACGGACGGGAGAACGCGTGGACAGGAGGTGCCCCCGTTTGCGAGGGCGAAGGATGCCGTTTTTCGCGCTTATTGATCTTCGGCATCCTTATCCTCCCGCCGCGCGCGCCCTAACGCATAAGGTCCAAGAGCCGTGAAGACATGTCGTTGGCGTGTGCCAGGGCCGAGATGCTGGCACTGGTCAGCACTTCGGCGGAGGAAAGCCGGCTCTGCTCTTCGGCGACGTCGACATCCATGATGGCCGATTGCGCCGCATCCAGGTTCTCGATCGAGGTGTCGATCACTTGGCCGCGGTAGTCGAAGCGCGACATCTGGGCACCGAGCTCGGCGCGTGCCGTCGAGACGGCGTCGATGGCGACGTCGATGGCGGCCGCCGCGGTTTCCGCATTGGCCGCGGTCGTTACGTCGGTGCCAGCCACGGTAAGGGTCGTGGCATCGAGGCTGCTGATGGTGACCGTCAGCATATCGTCCGTCACGTCGGTGCCGACCAGGAAGTCGACGCCGCCGGCGTAGGCGGACGAGCCGTCGAGCAAGGACTGTCCGTTGAAGCGCGTTCCGGTGGCGATGTCGTCGATTTCTTCGATCAGCTGCTGGTACTCGGCGTCGATGTAGGAGCGCTCGGTATCTGTCACCGCGCCGGACAGCGATTGGGCCGAGAGCGACTTGAGGCGCTGCAGAATGTCGGAGATGCGGGCAGCACCGCCGTCCGCGGCCTGCAGGATCGAGGAGCCGTGCGAGGCGTTGGTCGAGGCTTGCTGCAGGACGGTGACGTCCGACTGCACCCGGGTGCCGACGGCCAGGCCGGCCGCGTCGTCGGACGCTTGGGTGATGCGCGATCCGCTCGCGAGCTTCGAGATCGAGCTCGCCTCCATGTCCGAGTTGACGTTCAAGTAGCGCAGCGCCGAGTTGGCGGCGGTGTTCGTCGTGATGACAGGCATGCGTGTTCTCCTACGTCGGTGCCAGCTGGCCTACATGAGCGGTCGGCAGGCAGGGTTTCGCACGAAGGCCATCTGCCTTCCGAAGGCTTCAACGCGGGATAGGTCGCTTTCCTGGCGCAAATTTTTCGGACATCGTCGAGATTTTTGTCCTGACGCCTCAGGGTGCTCGTTCGGACCAAGCTGGAAAGCGCGGATCTCTCCCGTTTTCGGACTGCTCTCGCTTCTTCTGCTCGGGACGCTCGGATCGCTGCCGCTGCCCTTGCGCGGCAGTGGATGGGGGTTTGTCTTTCAACCTTTAAGCGCGTTTCCGAGATCGTCTCGGATAGCGGCTCGGAAAGAGAGATGACCTGTGATCACGTCGATGACGATGCGCGCTCCCGCGCGGGTCGTTCCTGCCCGCATCAACCTTATCGCATAAAATGCTGGAGATTTCACCCGGAATGCTGCGTCGCCCGGTCATAAAGTGTTGCAATTACAGCGTTTTTCTTAACCATGTTTGGTAGCGATCTGACGCAGCGCGGAGATCGGTAAGCCGCCGCCCCAGGCGGCCGGGCTGTCCTGGAGGCAGTCGTCTTTTTTGCACCCGATCGAAAAAAGCTGCGCCAGGATTTCGCGCTTCGCTCGTGTAACCGCGGTGAGAACCGAAAAATCGGGAGCACGGGTGTCATGGAAATCGTCGCAACGAACAGCCAGTCGACCACGAGCAACGCGGCTCAGGCCAACGATCAGCTGTTCGAGGACTACGAGGCCTTCCTGCAGCTGCTCACCACGCAGCTTCAGCATCAGGATCCGCTCGATCCGATGGATACGGCTGAATACACCGATCAGCTGACGCAGTACGCGATCCTGGAGCAGAACGTCGCCACAAACGACAATCTCGAGCAGCTGATCGGCCTCACCACGACGAGCACCAACACGGCGGCGCTCCAGTACATCGGACAAACCGCCGAGATCGACAGCAACTACGCCATGCTGTCCGACGGCAGCGCGAGCTGGAGCTACAGCCCCAGCGAGACGACGGCGGAGGTCTCGCTGCAGGTGCGGGACGAGGACGGCCGCCTGGTCTACGAGGAGAGCGGTAGGTCCGGCATTGGCGAGCAGACCTTTGTCTGGAACGGCGAAACCAACCGCGGCACTCCGGCAGAGGACGGCATCTACAGCCTCGAAGTCACTGCCACCGACCGCTATGGCGAGTCGGTCGCCACCGAGGTGACCTCGTTCGGCGAGATCACCGGCGTCGATACCACCGACGGCAATGTCGTCTACGTCGTCGGCGATCTCCGCGTCAGCGAAGCGGCGCTCCTAGGCATCGAAAACAACTGAGTCACGTCACGGGCAAGTCGGAACCGGCACCCATCGCAACCCGCATAGAAAGGAGAATCACCATGAGCCTCTATGGTGCCATGCAAGCGGCGGTCTCCGGCCTCAACGCACAGAGCCAGACCCTCGCCATCATCTCCGACAACATCGCCAACTCCAGTACCACTGGCTACAAGACCACCCAGGCCAGCTTCAGCAGCCTGGTGACCCAGCAGTCGGCCTCGGGCCAGTACTCGGCGGGCGGCGTCTCGGTCACCGGGATGCAGAATGTCACCGAGCAGGGCCTGATCGAGGCGACCTCCTCCAGCACCGACCTGGCGATCGACGGCAACGGCCTCTTCGTCGTTACCGACGCCAACGGCGACTACTTCTACACCCGCGACGGCGAGTTCGAGATCGACGAAGACGGCTACATGGTCACCAACGATGGCTATTATCTCATGGCCTATGAGTTGGACGACAACGGCAACCCGGTCGGCGGCAACTCGAACGACCTGGCGAGCTTGAGCCGGGTCAACGTCGCCGATGTGACCGGCACCGCGACCGCCACCCAGTCGATCGAGCTGGAAGCGAACCTTCCGGCAGATGCCGCGATCGGCGATACCTTCGACACCACGGTGCAGATCCACGACAGCCTGGGTGTCGCGCAGAACCTCGAGCTGAACTGGGAGAAGACCAACGCCAATGAGTGGAGTCTCTCCATCGCCGATCCCAACTCGCCGAGCGACAGCGCCGTCACCACCGGCACGACGACGGGCGGCCCCTACACCCTGACCTTCAATCCGGACGGCACCTTGGCCAGCTCAGCACCCGCGCTCGACTTCACCGTTACCGGATGGACGTCGGGCGCCGCCGACAGCAACATCTCCCTGGATCTGGGAACGCCGGGCAGCGCTGACGGCCTAACGCAGTTCGCCTCGGACGATGGCGATGCCGACTTTCAGCTCTACGCCATCGAGCAGGACGGTGCGCATTACGGCCAGTTGACCTCTGTCGAGGTCGACGAGGACGGCACGGTGGTTGCCAACTTCGACAACGACGATGCGCGGGACATCTATGAAATCCCGATCGCGACCTTCCCCAATGAGAACGGGCTGCAGCGGCACAGCGGCAACGCCTACTCCGCGACCCAGCAGTCGGGCGCCTACCTGTTGAGCTCTGCCGGCGATGCCGGCGCCGGCAGCATCGTCTCGGGCGCCTTGGAAGCCTCGACCGTCGACATCGCCGATGAGTTCACCCGCATGATTGTCGCGCAGGAAGCCTACTCGGCCGCCTCGCGCGTGATCACCACCAGCGACGAGATGATGAGCGAACTGCTCAACATCGTTCGCTAGGCCGGGGGGGATAGCGGCCATGTCATCCAAGACGACGCAGACTGAGTCGGCGCTGCCCAGCCGGGCGATCCGCGCCGCTGCCGGAGAAGAGGCAGTTCGCCTTGCCCATCGGGCAAACGGCGCCCTTCGGCGGGCGGAGGTTGTGCTGGCGACCGCACAGGCCGCGGAGCAGGGCGACGACCCGGCCGCCTGGCGTGATGCGCGGCGGCGTGCACTGGCCGAAGCGGAGGCGCTGCAGCGGCTGTCGGATCAATTGACCGAAGCGCGCCGCCAGGTGGCGGATGCCTTGACCATGACCTCGCGGGCCTTGGCAGCCTCGAACGCCTACCGCGGCTGTGAGCACAAGGGTGCGGCCCGATGAACGCCGCGCCACGGATCCAAGACAAAGAGGATGCATCGATGATTGCGACAGAGAATGACGGCAATGCGGTCAGCCAACATGAGGGTATCTCCGCCGACGGGGAGCTCTTCGCCAGCTCCTACGTCGAGTTCCTCACGGCGGTCCGGGGATTGGAAGCGCTTCTGCAGCGCGAGAACGCGCTGCTCCGCGCCGGGCAGGCGCAAGAACTCGATGCGCAGTCGGACCGCAAGCAGGAGCTGACGGGCCCGCTGCGCGCGCTCTTCGCAAAGCTCCTCGAAAAGCCGGAGTTCCTGCAGGGCGAGGAGAACGCCAAGCGCCAGGTCCTGGTCGATCACATCAAGCAGGTGCAGAAGCTGCTGAGCGACAACCGCGTGCTTCTCAACGCCTCCAAGGTGGCGACCTATCGGCGGATCGAGGCGGCGGTGGAGGCCCGGCGGCAGCTGGCCGGTGCCGGCCTGCGCTACGAAAGCTCCGGAGCATGCGACGCGGGTCTCTATCCCGCGATCTCAAGCGCCGTCATGAGCCGCAAGATCTAGCCGACGCGAGCAAGAGACCGACGAAGGCAACGCCATGTCGCTCAGCACCTCCCTCTCCATTGCCTCGAGTGGCCTGTCCGCGACCCAGAGCCAGATCACGACGGTCTCCAACAACATCACCAACGCGGACGCCGCCGGCTATACCAAGAAGACGACGGCCACCGAGAGCCGGGTCGTTGCCGGACAGGGCGCCGGCGTCAACGCCGCCGAAGTCACCAGCGCCGTCGACAAGACCCTGCTGCTTCAGCGCAACCAGGCGGCAAGCGAGGCCGGCGAAGCGGCGGTCGTCGCCAGCTACACGGACTCGCTGCAGTCTTCGCTGGGCTCGCTTAGTGGTGACAGCTCGCTCTCCGACTCGGTCGATGGACTGGTGACGTCCTTGGACGCGCTGGCGATCGCGCCGGAGAGCGGCAGCGACAAAGCCATCGTCGTCGACGAAGCGGAGCGGCTGGCGAACGAGATCAACCAGCTCTCGGACGAGGTCCAAACGCTGAGAGGACGGGCGGACAAGGAGATCGCCGATTCGGTGGAGGACGTGAACGCCACTTTGCATCGCATCGACGAGCTCAATGAGCAGATCGCCGACAACGAAGCGCGAGGACGGTCCACGGCCGACTTGGAGGACCAGCGTGCGATGGAATTGGAAAGCCTGTCGCGCGAGATGGACATCACCTACTTCACCAACTCGAAGAATCATGTGCAGATCTACTCGGGCGGCGGCACGCCGCTGCTGGACAGCCAGGTTCATGAGCTTGAGTTCAATGCGGCCTCCAGCGTCGAGCGGGCCGTGACCTATGACCCGAACGGCGGCAGCGGCCTGTCCGGTGTCACCGTGAACGGCAAGGACATCACTTCAGAGATCGGCTCCGGCGAGATCGGCGGGCTGTTGACCCTGCGCGACGACACGCTGGTGGGACGCCAAGCCGAAATCGACGAGCTGGCGGAGACCCTGACCGACGCCGTCAACATGGCGCACAACCAAGGGACCAGCGTGCCCGCCCCGGCCAGCTTGACGGGGACGACGTCCGTCGTCGGAACCGATCCTTTCGTTGGCAACGGGACCGTCCGCATCGCCGTCGTGGACGCCGATGGGACGGTGCAGCAGGCCGCTGACCTCGATCTCTCGGCTTACACCACCTACGACGACCTGGTAGCTGCGGTCGATGCCATTCCCGGACTCTCGGCCTCGATCGACGGCCAAGGCCGTGTGAGCTTGACCGCGGACGACCCGCAGATGGGCCTGAGCATCAACGAGATGGACAGCGCCGTCGCCCCCGACGGCAAGGGGCTGTCCGACCATCTTGGCCTCAACGACCTCTTCGTCGTCGATGGCGGCGGACGAATCTCGGTGCGTCAGGACATCTCCGACAACCCGGACAGCCTGGCCACGGCAACGCTGAGCAGCGCCGCCGGCCTAGCCGCGGGCGATGCCGGACTCGCGAGCGGCGATGCCAGCGCGACCGAGCAGCTGGTGGCGGCGCTCACCGGCGATCAGTCCTTCGATGCCGCCGGTCAACTGGGCGCGCAGAGCCAGTCCATCGGCAGCTACGCGGCCGAGCTCACGGCCTCGATCGCGCGAGAGGCGGACAATGCGGATGCCAGCGCGCAGAGCGCCAACCTGGTCTACGACAATCTGATGGCCGCTATCGCGGAACAGTCCGGGGTCAACCTGGACGAGGAAACTGCGGAGCTGAGCATCTTGGAGAACAACTACTCGGCCATGGCGAACGTCATCCAAGTGATCCAAGAGATGTACGACTCGCTGATGGCGATGGTGTGAGGATAGCGGGGTAAGAGGACATGGAACGAGTCGCAAGTTTCAGTCATCAGCGACAGCTGATCGCGCAAGCCATGAGCGTTCAGACGAAGGTGGCGACGGCGCAGGTCGAAGTGGCCAGCGGCCAGAAAGCCACCGACTACAAGGGGGTCGCCTCGGACACCCGCCTGCTGGTGACCCTGGAAGGGGAGCTCGAACGGGCCGAACGCTATATCGACAACGGCAACGTCGTCTCCGCCCGCGTCGAGACGAGCTACGATGCAGTCTCGCAGATCATCACCATCGCGACCGATGCCCGGGCCTGGCTGAGCGAGGGCCTCTCGTCGACCGGCGATGTCGCGTCCTTCAACCAGCAGGCACAGTCGTCTCTCGAGGAGATTGCGAGCCTGCTCAACACCCAGCAGGACGGCCGCTATCTCTTCGGCGGCGACGTGACCGATCAGCCGCCGATCGATCTTGCGGCCTATCCGCCAGCCACGACACCGTCCACGGCGGACGTCTCCTACTACCAGGGCGACGGCGAGGTTCCTTCTTATCAAGCCTCGCCGGATCTCAGGATCGACTATGGCGTCACGGCGGACAGCCCAGGTTTCGAGAAGCTGATGCGGGCCATGAACCTGGCCGCCAATGCCAGCAGCGACCCGGTCGATACGGCCGCGCTTGAGGAAGCCTACGATCTGACGACAGAGGCGCTCGACGAGCTCCTGGTCGAGCAAACCAACCTATCCCTGGCGGCCGACAAGGTGGAGCGGGCGATCGACACCAACCTGGATTATCAGCTCTACAGCCAGGCGCTGATCGACGACCTGAAGAACGTCGACGTCGCCGAGGCCTCCGCCAAGCTGAGCTCCTACGAAGCCCAGCTCGAAGCCTCCTACAGCGTTCTCAACATCCTCAACCGCCTCTCGCTCGTCGATTACCTCTAGAGGGTGACCAGTCGCGGCGCTTCTTCCAACGTTGGCAGGCGCCGCAGCGCTCGCCGCCGGCGGAGAGACGGACTATGCCGTCAAGGTGCGACAATCCTTCTCTCCGGTTGCAAGCACTGTGCTAAGCGTTCTAGTGCAACGGACCGGTCCTTGGCCGGCGGCAGAACAACCGGAAGAGTCCCTCGGACTCTTGTGGGGTTTCCTGAAGCGTTCATGAGCTGACGCGGATCGGTGGTTGGGATGTGGGAGAAACGGCCGGACCGTTTCCTGGGCAGGTTCAGGCTAAGCTTAGCGAATGTGATTTCTCTTGTTGTCGGCTGCGCAATTCTGCTCTCGGTCGGAACGGTTCTAATCCTGTCCGCGACGACCGCGCGGCAGCAGTTGATCGATAGTCTCGCCGGTGAGTTCGACCTCACCATCAGCGCGATCGCGGCGCACGTCCACCAGCACCTCGCTGCCGCCGAAGCGCAAGTGGATTATCTGCGCGCGTGGATGGCCACGGACCCCCAAGTGGCCGATGAGGACGCGCGACTCGCTGCTGCTTTGCGGGCCGCACTGTCGGCATCGCCGCAGGTCACCGCCATCGCTTTCATGCGGCCAGATCTGACTTCCGTCCGAATTGAGAGGCATGATCCGGCCCCGGTTTGGAACGATCTCTCCGACAGAGCGGACCTGGTTGCAATTCTGAGAGACGCCGAGACGCGGGGCAGAGCCGGGCCAACGCTGGGCTGGAGCGAGCCCCTCTACAGTCGGAACATCGGTCAGACGATCATCGTGCGGCGGGAAGCCGTCTGGTCGGGCGAGCGGCTGCTTGGGGTGCTGTTCGCGGCGACCGATCTGATTGCGCTGTCGCAATTCTCCAGCGACCTCTCATCGGAGTTCGGCCGCACCATCTTCATTCTGCACGGCAACGAAGAGGTCATCGCCCATCCGAATCTGCTCCAGACGACCGATGTCTTGTCCGCGGACCAGCCGATGCTCGGCATTGGCGAGATCGGCGATACCGAGTTGGCAGGCATCTGGAGCGCCGATCGGGAGCCGGTCATCTCCCAAGAGGAGATGGTGGCCAGTGAGGGACACTACAGAGGCGTGTTCGGCAACTGGTCCGTCTATGTCTATACGGAACTAACGGACTTCGGTGCGACGCCTTGGATTGTGGGTTTTCACTTCAATACGCTGAGCGAGGGGAGTGAGGTCGATCGCTTTTGGCTCACCCTTATCGTCTCGACCCTGCTTCTGGTGGTTTTTGTCGTGTTGGGTGTCATCCTCGGCCGGCGATTGGCGGCGCCCATCCGCCGCCTGACGGATCGCGCCGTTCTCGTACAGCGGTTCGACCTGAACGAAATCTCAGCGCTGCCGGGGAGCGCGATCAAGGAGCTGGATGACGCTTCCAGTGCCGTGAACGCGATGATTCACAGCCTTCAGGTATCGCAGAGATACATTCCCAAACGGCTCGTCGAGAAGTTCCTGAGAGACGGCGATGCAGCCGCTACTCCTCAGGAGCGTGCGATCACCATCATGTTCACTGACATGGCAGGTTTCTCGCACTTGGCGGAATCGATGACGCCTGGCGAAACGGCCGATCTGGTGAACCGATACTTTGAGATTATCGGAGGCTGCATCGAAGACACCAACGGGACGGTCGACAAGTACATGGGAGATGGCCTGCTTGCGTTCTGGGGCGCGCCCGACAGGCAAGATGATCATGCCATGCGCGCCTGCGCGTCTGCGGTCGCCATAAGAGAGGCGGTCGCCCGCGAGAACGAGGTGCGCTCAAAGGCCGGCAAGCCGTCGGTTCGCATGCGAGTCGGCATCCACACCGGAGAGGCGATCGTCGGCGACATTGGCGCCAAGAGCCGCGTCAATTACACGATCGTGGGCGATGCGGTGAACGTCGCGGCACGAGTTGAAAGCGAAGGCAAACTGCACCCTGGTGGCGATGTGGTCATCCTCATCACCGAGGAGACACGAAACGCCGTCGGCGACAGGTTTGCGACGGAAGCGATCGGAGAAACCAAGCTGCCCGGTCGCGCAAATCCCGTGACTCTGTTCCGAATTGTCTGAATCGAGTCAGCGTGGCGTATGTCGGAACGGGCGGCGCAGAACGCCGTGGAATTTCTGTCTGGCGCCTTGGCGGACGAGATGACGGCCTTTCGGCCGTCGTGACCGGGACAGGCGCCGCAGAGAGCCAATGAGCTAGAGAGGAGAGACCGTGGTGCAGTTCAAGCAGCGGCTGGCACAGGGCGACCTGCTGGCCGGAACCTTCGTGAAGACTCCCGCGATCGAGATGGTGGAGGTGCTGGCGCTGTCCGGCCTGGACTTCCTCTGTCTCGATGCGGAGCACGCCCCCTTCGACCGTGGCCGGATCGACCCCTGCCTGGCCATGGCCTGTGCGCTCGGCCTGCCGTGTATTGTGCGGGTGCCGGAGGCCTCGCCCGCCGCGATCCTGCAGGCGCTTGATGCAGGCGCGACCGGCGTGATGGTGCCTCATGTGGACAGTGCCGAGAAGGCCGCCGCCATCGCCAAGGCGGCCTACTTCGGGCGCGGCGGCCGGGGCTACGCGGGCTCCACCCGCTGGGCCGGCTATGCCACGCGTCCGATGCCGGAGGTGCTGGCGAAGAGCCGAAGCGAGACGGTCGTCATCGCCCAGATCGAGGAACCTGAAGGGGTCGAGGCCAGTGCCGCGATTGCGGCGACCGAGGGCATCGACGGCTTGTTCCTCGGCCCGGCGGACCTGTCGGTGGGCTTGGGCAAGACCGACCAGTCCTCGCCCGAACTGCTGGCCGAGATCGAGAGGGTCGCCGCCGCGGCCAAGGCGGCGGGCAAGGCCTTCGCGACCTTCGTGCCTGACGTGGCCAAGGCGCGGGACTGGCGCCGTTTCGGCTTTTCCATGTTCTTCGTCGCCTCCGAGCATGCCTGGATGCTGGCGGGCGCGCGGGCGGCCGCGAGCGGCATCAAGGCTTTGGACGAAGAGGGCTGAGAGTCTTAGCCCGCCGTCGAGTTCCGCTCGATGAGGCGGCCCGGGATCAGCACGGTGGAGGGGGGCACCGGCGCGCCTTCGTCGGACGACTCCAGGATACGCAAGGTCTCGGCGACCATGCGGTTGATCGGTTGCCGGAAGGTGGTGAGGCCGAAGCTGGGCCAGGCGGCGGCGGCGATGTCGTCGAAGCCGACCACCCAGACGTCTTCCGGAACGCGCAGGCCACCGACACGGCGCAGACCGTCGAGAACGCCGAGGGCCATGATGTCGTTGGCTGCGAAGATCGCATCCGGCCGCTCTTTCAGATCAAGCAGCTCCTCCGCCGCGCGCAGGCCGCCCTCGAAGGTGAAGTCACCGACGCGGCGCGGCGGGGCTGGCAGGCCGGCCGCAGTCAGTCCTGCAGTGAAGCCGCGCTCACGGTAGATGCTGGTCGAGGCGCCGGCCAGCCCGGCGACGAAGGCCGGCCGCCTTCGGCCGCTCTCGACCAGGAAGTCCGCAATCTTGCGCCCGCCCGCCTCGTTGTCGCAGCCGACAGCGCTGATGGCGGCGCCTTCCACCGTGCGGTTGAACAGAACGACGGGCACCGGCGCCGACTCGCAGGCCGCCGTCATCTCGGCCGTCGGCCGGGCTGAGGTGATGACCACGCCTTCAACGCCGTAGCCGAGTGCCTGCGGAAGCAGCGCCTCCAAGGGCTCATCCTCGCCCGGCGTGAACAGCATGACGCGTTTGCCGCGGCTCGAGAGCGCGCGGGCGAAGGTTTCCAGCACCGCCGGATAGAAGGGATTGGTTACCTCGCTCATCAGCAGGGCGATCATGCCGGAGCGTCGGGTGATCAGTCCGCGGGCCAGGGGGTTCGGCTGGTAGCCCAGGGCCGTTGCCGCCTGCATCACCCGCGACTTGGTCTGCTTGGCGATGCTGGCGTTGGGTGTGAAGGCGCGCGAGACGGCGCTGATCGAAACGCCGGCCGCGCGTGCCACGTCCGCCGCGGTCGTGCGCTCCACTTTCGACTTGCCGTTCTTCGGGGGTTTCAAGGCACCTGCTTTTCTTGCGTCGGGTCGGGATGCGATCGGGACCTTAGGATCAGTGTACAGATCGCATCCGCGTCGTCTGCAAAGCGTGAATGGTTCTGACGTCTCGGCAGGGCTGAGCATGCCAATTTGCGCAAACGCATGCAAACCAATGTCGTCGCTCGACGTGGTCGATAGGGCACTGAAGCAATCTTATCGAACGGGCAGGAGTGTGATTAATTAATTGAAATATAGTTATAATGCCCTCATCACTCCGCTGTCCGGCCGTTGTCCGTCTCCGCCGACAAGAACGAATGAAGGCGCCTGGGTTCCGCAATAGCCAAATTCAGGGCTAAGAATGAAAACGTTTGCAATCTCATTCTAAGGGCGATAAGGAGGAGACAGGTAGCACTTCGCAAGCAAAGAAAACGAGCCTAGGGAGGTCGATAGATCATGCTCAAATCCTGCATTCGTCTGGCCGCTGTCGCGGCCATCGCTCTGCCGGCAATGGCCGGGACGGCCAATGCCGAAACGCGCTTGGCCTTCGGGGCAACCAACGCCCAGTCGGCGCACTACGCCTACTTCGCGGCCCTGGCGAACATCGTCTCCGAGACGGATGGCTATCAGGCTTCCGTGGTCGAGACCGGTGCTACGGTCGATAACCTGAAGCGCATGGAGCGCGGCCAGCTGGACATCGGCCTAGTCACCACCTCCACGCTCTACCACGCCTACCACGGTGTGAAGTCCTTCGACGACAACGCTGTGGGGTCCAAGCTGCTCTGGGCCTATTCGCTGGCGCCGCAGAACGTCGTCGTCCGTCGTGACGCCGGCGTCTCCAGCATCGCCGATCTGGCCGGTCAGAAGTTCGGTCCCGGTCAGCGCGGCTCTTCGACCGAGGACACCTCGCTGCAGGTCATGAAGCTGTTCGGCGTCGAGCCGGACTGGGTACGCGGCACCAACGGTGAGCTGGCGGACGCGATCAAGGACGGCCGCGCGGTCGGCTTCATCAAGTCAGCCGTCGGCACCAAGTTCGATGCGCTGACGACGGACATCGCGACCTTCACGCCGGTCCAGGTTCTGGGCATCAGCGACGAACAGCGTGCCAAGATTGCCGAGACCCTGCCGGAGCTCTCCCTGGTCGACATGCCGGGCGGCGACATGGAAAACAGCGGCCCCTATCAGACCTGGGGCTTCATGATTGCCGTCTCCGCACGTCCCGACATGGACGACCAGACCGCCTATGACATCGTCAAAGCGGTCATGGAAGACATGGAGACGCAGCGTGCCGGTTTCCCGGCGATCGGCGACAACGACCTGATCCAGCTGACCCTGGACTACGCCACCACGCCGCTGCATCCCGGTGCCATCCGCTACTACGAAGAAGCGGGCTACGAGGTGCCGGACCGCCTGCGCTAGGCCTCCGGCCAGCAATTGGGAGACAAGGCAGCCCCGTCGTCCGGCTGCCTTGTCCTCCCGCTCTTTTCCGCCCGCGTGATAAGACCGTCGGGGCCAACGGGCCCTAAGCGTGACGGAGGTCGGATCCTGCCATGAGCGACAGCGAACAGGCACCGAAGACGGTTCGTGACCGCTTGGCCCTGCTGCTGGCCGGCGCGCTGGGCCTCTTCGTCTTCTACACCTCGTTTTTCGGCGCCTTCGAGTCGCTGATTCAACGCGCGATCTTCGTCTCGGTCATCGGCGTCCTGGGCTTCATCATGTTCCCGCTCGGCGCCGGCAAGCCCTGGCGCCGCTGGGGTGCGGCTCTCGACATCGTGCTGGCCAGCACGCTGGTCGTCGCCTGCGTCTACATCATCCTGAATTTCGAGCGCATCATGACCGAGCTGCCCTGGGCGCAGCCGCATGAGATCGCGCTGGCCGCCGCCGCCGTCGGCGTGGTGCTCGAGCTGTCGAGACGGGTGACGGGGAGCCTGCTGTTTCCCGCCATCGTGCTGATATCGCTCGCCTATGCGCTCTTTGGCCAATACATCCCCGGCGATTTCGGGCACCGCGGCTTCGACCTCGCCTATCTGACCGAGGTGGTCTACCTCTCCGACCGCGGCCTCTGGGGCCTGCTGGTCAATGTCGCCTCGACCACGCTCGCCGCCTTCGTGTTGTTCGGCGCCATGCTGCTGCACACCGGGGCGGGGCAGACCTTCTTCGACCTTTCGGCGCGGGCCGGCGGCCGGGCGACCGGCGGGGCCGCCAAGATCGCCACCATCGCCTCCGGCCTCTTCGGCTCGATCAACGGCTCAACCGTCGCCAACGTGGCCACCACCGGCAACTTCACCATCCCCCTGATGAAGCGGCTGGGATATCCGAAGAGCTTCGCCGGCGCGGTCGAGGCGGTGGCCTCGACCGGCGGACAGCTCGCGCCGCCGATCATGGGCACGGCTGCCTTCGTCATGGCCGAGCTGGTCAACATCAACTACTGGCAGATTGCGCTAGCCGCGGTCCTGCCTGCCTTTCTCTTCTACCTCAGTGTCCTCGCGACGGTGCATCACGTCGCCAAGCGCCGGAACCTCGGGCAGGTCGACACCGACGACCTGCCGGACTGGCGCACGGCGCTGAACTGGCACCGCATGGCGCCGATCATCGCCGCCGTGGTCGGGCTCGGCGTCGGTATCGCGCAAGGCCGCTCCATCGCGCTCACCGCCTGCTACGGCATGATCGGCATGATGGGTACCGCCATCACCCTGCAGCTCTTAGCGGGCGACGGCTGGCGCGGCGTGACACGCACCCTCTGGCGTTCCCTTGTCGACGGCGGCCGCGGCGTTGTCACGGTGGGGGTGCTGCTGGTGGCGGCCCAGGTCTTCGTCGGCGTGCTCAACCTCACCGGCTTCGGCGTCGCCGCGACCAGCATGATCCTGCAGAGCGCCGGCGGCGAGACCTTCGTGGTCGCGGTGATCATGGCGGGGGTCTGCCTGATCGCCGGCATGGGTCTTCCGACCTCGGCCGCCTACGTGCTGGTGGCGGCGGTCTTCGCGCCGGCCTTGATCCAGCAGGGGCTAGAGCCGCTGGTGGTGCACTTCTTCGTGCTCTACTACGCGACTCTCTCGGTGATCACGCCGCCGGTCTGCGTCGGTGTCTTCGTGGCGGCCGCCGTTGCCCAGGCGCCCTGGACCCAGGTGGCGGCACAGGCGGTGCGGCTTGCGGCAACGGTCTACGTCCTGCCGATGCTCTTCATTCTCTATCCCGGCATGCTGGGACAGGGCGGTCCGGAGGAGATCGCCATGGCGGCGGCGACAGGCGTGGTCTTCTGCCTCTCGGTGGCCAGCCTGCTCGCCGGCCGCCCGACCTTGGGGCAAAACGGCCTTTCGGCGCTCATCTGGTTGGTGCCGGCCGGCTTGGCGCTCATGCCGAGCTGGCCCGCCACCTTGGCGGCCATCGGCGTCTACCTACTGTTCGAATTCGGCAGCCGCATGCTGAAGCGGAACCCGGCGTTTGGCGGCAGCCAGTAAGCGCACAACACACGAGGATAGGATGATCGAATACCTGAAGCGGGGTAAGCAGGAAGCCGATCGCGCGGCTGACGATGCCAAGGTGCGCGCGGTGGTCGAGAGCACCCTCGCCGACATCGATGCACGTGGCGACACTGCGGTGCGGGAGTTGAGCGAGAAGTTCGACGACTACAGCCCGCCGTCCTTCCGCCTCTCCGCCTCCGAGATCGACGCGTTCATCAACCGTGTCTCCGCGCGCGACATGGAGGACATCACCTTCGCCCAGAAGCAGGTGCGCACCTTCGCCGAAGCGCAGCGCGCCTCGATGCAGGACATCGAGATCGAGACCCTGCCCGGTGTCGTGCTGGGCCATAAGAACATCCCGGTGCAGTCGGTCGGCTGCTACGTGCCGGCCGGCAAGTTCCCCATGGTGGCCTCCGCGCATATGTCGGTGCTCACGGCGTCCGTCGCCGGGGTGCCGCGCATCGCGGCGGCGACACCGCCCTTCAAAGGTGAGCCGAACCCGGCGGTGGTCGCGGCCATGCATCTTGGCGGCGCGCACGAGATCTATGCCCTTGGCGGTATCCAGGCGGTCGGCGCCATGGCACTCGGCACCGAGACAATCGAGCCGGTGCACATGCTGGTCGGGCCGGGCAACGCCTATGTCGCCGAGGCCAAGCGCCAGCTCTTCGGACGGGTCGGCATCGACCTCTTCGCCGGACCGACCGAGACCATGGTGATCGCCGACGAGACGGTCGATGCGGAGATCTGCGCGACCGACCTGCTCGGCCAAGCGGAGCACGGCTACAACTCGCCGGCCGTGCTGGTCACCAACTCTCGCCGGCTGGCGGAGCAGACCATGGTCGAGATCGACCGCCTGCTGGAGATCCTGCCGACGGCCGATACCGCGGCGGTCTCCTGGCGCGACTACGGCGAGGTCATCCTCTGCGACAGCTACGAGGAGATGCTGCAGGTGGCCGACGAGATCGCCTCCGAGCATGTCCAGGTGATGACCGAGCGCGACGACTGGTTCCTGGACAACATGACCTGCTACGGCGCGCTCTTTCTCGGCGCGCGCACCAACGTTGCCAACGGTGACAAGGTGATCGGCACCAACCATACGCTCCCGACGAAGAAGGCCGGGCGCTACACCGGCGGGCTCTGGGTCGGCAAGTTCCTGAAGACCCACAGCTATCAGAAGGTCACCTCGGACGAGGCCGCCGCCGAGATCGGCGCCTATTGCTCGCGTCTCAGCATGCTGGAGGGCTTCGTCGCCCATGCCGAGCAGGCCAACGTGCGGGTTCGCCGCTACGGCCGTAAGAACGTCCCCTATGGCGCGGCCGCCGAATAGCGGCTAACGGAGTCTGCGAACCATCGCGCTGAGGAGGCTTCGTCGATGACCGGCCATGAGTTCGATATAGAGCTGCCCGAACCGCCGAGCTTTCGGCTCGAGGGACGCCGCGCGCTGGTCACCGGGGCCAGCTCAGGCATCGGGCTCGGCTGCGCCGTGGCGCTGGCGTCAGCCGGCGCGCAGGTGACGCTGGCCGCGCGAACGGCGGAGCGTTTGGACGCTCTAGTAAAGGCCTTTGCAGCGCGCGGGTGGCAGGCGGAAGCTCTGCCCCTGGATGTCGCGGACATCGACGCAACGGAGGACGCGGTGGCTGCGCGTGGCCCCTTCGAGGTCTTGATCAACAGCGCGGGGATCTCGCGCCACAGTCCGGCGCTCGAGACGAAGGCCGCCGACTTCGATGCGGTGATGAACCTGAACCTGCGCGGCGCCTACTTCCTGACCCAGGCCGTCGCCCGCGGCCTGATGGCCGCCGGCAGGCCCGGCTCGCTGATCAACGTCTCCAGCCAGATGGGGCATATCGGCGGTATCGACCGCGCGGTCTACTGCGCTTCGAAGTTCGCCCTCGAAGGCTTCACCAAGGCCATGGCCATCGAATGGGGTGGCCATGGCATCCGGGTGAACACGCTCTGCCCCACCTTCGTGCGCACGCCCTTTACGCAGGCGACCTTCGACGATCCTGACCGGGTCCGCTGGATCGAGGAGAAGATCAAGCTCGGCCGCGTCGGTGAGATCTCCGACGTGATGGGCGCCGCCGTCTACCTGGCCTCGGACGCCTCCGCGCTCGTCACGGGGACGGCCTTGATGGTCGACGGCGGCTGGACCGCCGGTTAGCGCATTCGCCGCGCGGTCCGCTCCCCCACGGTCAGGTGAACATGTCAGCCGTGATGCCGGCGTACCAGCCGTCGGCCTCCAGCTTGGTCTGCTCACGCAGCTCGGCGGTCTCACCCACCTCGCTGATGAAGCCGTCGAGCTTGGAGATCTTCTCGTCGGTCGGCTCGTAGTTGGCACCCACCTTGACCGTATCGTCCGGTGCCACCGTGCTCCAGCAGGTGTTGCGGAACTTGGCCGGGAAGACGCGCGACCCGGTCAGCTCGTGACGGATGGCCATGGCCGCGACCTTGGCCTGACTGTTGGCCGAGAAGGCGGACTTGGGCATGTCGCCGGGATTGCAGGCATCGCCCACCACGTAGACGCCCTCGGCCATCTTGGAAGCCATGGTCGCCGGCACGATGGGGCACCAGCCGCTGTCGTCCGTAAGACCTGCCGCCTGCGCGATGGCGCCGGCCCGCTGCGCCGGGATGACGTTGGCGACTGCCGCCTTGTGGGTCTCGCCGCCGGCTGTCAGGGTCATGCTGGCGGCGTCCACCGACTCGATTTCGCCGCCGAAATCCCCGGGAACCCACTCGATCATGCCCTCGTAGTGGTTTTCCCAGGCCTCCTGGAACAGCGCCTGCTTGGAGTGCTTCGTCTTCGGGTCGAGGACGAGGATCTTCGAGTTCGGCTTATGCTGCTTGAAGACATGGGCGATCATGCTGACCCGCTCGTAGGGGCCTGGCGGGCAGCGGAAGGGGTTGGGGGGCGCTGCCATGACGAAGAGGCCGCCGTCCTCCATCGCGTCCAACTGCTTCTTGAGCAGCAGGGTCTGCGGCCCGGCCTGCCAGCTATGCGGCATGACGTTGGCCGCGGCTTTGCTGTAGCCCGGAATGGAGTCGTAGATGATATCGATGCCCGGCGCGACGGCCAGCGCGTCGTAGTCGAGTGTGGCGCCGCTGGCGAGGCGCACCCGCTTGGCGGTCGTGTCGACCTCGACCGCGCGCTCGTAGACGGGCTTGACCCCGTACTTGTTCGCCAAGGTCGAATAGTCGTGGGTGATCGAGTCGAAGTTGCGCAGGCCGCCGATATAGAGGTTGCTATAGAAGCAGGTGCTGTACAGCGGGGTCTCCTGCACCAGGGTGACGTCAACATCGCCCTTGCTGTCGCGCGCCACGTACTTGGCGAGCGTGGCGCCGCCGGCGCCGCCGCCGATGACGACCAGGCGTCCCTTGCTTTGCGCCCTGACGACGGCCGGCGCGGCCAGCGTGCTAAGGCCCAAAGCGATACCCATTCCCTTGGCAAAGCGCCGTCTCGTGATCGTCATTGTCTTCCTCCCGTTCTGATTTGTTGTTCTGACTCCAACACTACTCCCGAATGCTCGAGTAGTAGACCGCCAAAGCTTCGATTTCCTCGTCGCTCAAGGCGTTGGCGACGCTGACCATCGCTGGGTTGCTGCGTCGCCCGCTTTTGTATTCCCGCATGGCCACGATGAAGTAGTCCTGCGGCAGATGCCCCAGGGGCGGGATGGCGCCTTCGTAGGCGTTGAGGCGATGGCAGGTCGAGCACTGCGAGGATAGGTACTGCCCGTACTCGAAGAGCTCATCTGCGTCGCTGGGTGCCGGGGCGGCGGCCATCACCAGGGGCGCCGCGAGAGCGGCACCAAACAGGTGGGCCAAACGTGACAGGCGAGCCATGTCACCTCCCTTACCGGGCCCTTGTCTCGGGTGAGGCTTGCCCCGGGGGCCGGTCGATTTGCAGTGCCCTGTTAGAGGGGCAGCTGGTCTTGTATTGCCTCGATTCCTGCCTTGGCGCAGTCGTCGTCCTCTGCACCGCCGGGTGCGCCCGACACGCCGACCGCACCAACCATCCCGCCGCCGACCGAGACCAGCACGCCGCCGCCGAGCATCAAGGCGTTGGTGATGTCGCGCGCACCGGATTGGGGCGAGTCGCCCTCGGTCGCCGTGACCAGCTCCGAGGTGTCAGTGCGGAAGCTGACCGCGGTCCAGGCCTTGCGAATGGCCGTTTCGGGCGTGTGCGGGCCGGCAAAGCGATCGCGCACGAGGGCTTGCGGTACACCGAAGCGGTCGACCACCGCCACGGCAACCTGGAAGCCCTTTTCGTTGCAGTCTTCCATGGCCGCTTCGGCCAGCTCCATGGCCAAGTGCGGCGACAGCACCTGGAAGGTGACCAGAGCATCGTCCTCTGCCAGAGCCGGTGTGGTCAGGCCGAGCATGACCGCGGTGGCGATTGCGTAACGCCTCAACATAGTTTGCGCTCCCTCTCCCTTAGCGTTCTTTAGCTCCCGGCACGCGCGTCGAGGCGGTCCAGGAGGTCTTGCAACATCGGCCAAAAGAAGTGCTCGCCGGGATAGCCGACGATGCGACCGATCTCTTCGCCGTCTTCCACCAAAACGAAGGTCGGCGTGAAGTGAATGCCTTGAATGGCGCGCAGGTCGGCCGGCCGTTCGTCGTCCTTGTCTACACGCCTAAGGGGCGCTTGCTGCCCCTCCTCGGTTTGATCGTAGATCCCGCCGATGTCCCGCTGCCAGGCGGCGCACCAGATGCAGCCGGCTTCTTCGAACATCACCAGTTGCGCCGCCGCCAGTGGTTGGGAGACCGCGATCATCGGCGCAAGGATGCAGCCAGCCACTACCAGAGCGGCACGGTGGCCCATGGCTCTTAGGGGCGCGGCTCTTGCGCGTTGCGGTTCTGTCATCGGCACTTCACATTCATTCTTGATATATTGTCAAAACCGAATACGATGCTGCAAGCAAATAAACGAGGCATCCGGCAAGAGGCAGGCCAACTGCACAGCACGAGCCGGGAGGAGGAAACCTTGAGCCTGAGGAGAGCGTTATCCGCGATTGCGCTTTGCGCATCCATGGCGGTGGTCGGACCCGCTTCGGCGGAAACCCTAGTCACCTACACGATCGTCGACGACTTCAGCATTCCCGAGTCCCTGACGGGGACGCCGGGAGATCCGGTGAAGGGTCGCGAGGTCGCCATCAACCGGCGGCTCGGCAATTGCCTTGCTTGTCACGTGATGCCGATCCCCGAGCAGCCCTTTCATGGCGAAACCGGCCCCGATCTGGCTGGTGTGGCGGACCGCTACACCGAGGGCGAGCTGCGTCTGAGGGTTGTCGATTCGAAGTCGATCAATCCTTACACGATGATGCCGGCCTTCTATCGGGTCGAAGGATTTCACCGGGTGATGGAGCGCTTCGCCGGCAAGCCGATCCTCACGGCCCAGGAGGTCGAGGATGTGGTGGCCTATTTGATGACCCTGAAGGAAGAGTAGAGGACTGCCGTCCTCGCCACCGCGTGACGTGCGCGAAGATGGCGGCAAACCAGGAGAGCACTATGAGCAAAACCCTCGCGGCGCAGACCTTCAGCCGCCGACAGTTCGTGATCACCGTGGCGGCGGGCTCGGCGGCCGCGGCCGCCCTGTCCCTTGCCGCGCCGAGCGCGGTCTTCGCAACCGAAGACGCCAAGACGCTGGACGAAGCGATCAAGCATGTGGTCGGCGACAAGGAGCTGATGGACGGCGCCGAGATCATCACCCTCGACCTGCCGCAGATCGCAGAGAACGGCAACACCGTGCCGCTCGGCATCAGCATCGACAGCCCGATGACCGAAGCCGATCACGTGACCAAGGTGCATCTCTTTGCTGCCGGCAACCCCCGTCCGGACGTGGCAAGCTTCAACTTCACACCGGCCAACGGCTATGCCGAAGCCTCCACCCGTATGCGCCTGGCCAAGACCCAGGACATCATCGCCATTGCCGAGATGTCCGACGGCAAAGCCTACATGACGCGCGCCGAGGTCAAGGTGACCATCGGCGGCTGCGGCGGTTGATCCCGATCGAATCTGAAGAGGACTGAAAAGACATGGCGCAACCCAAACCACGCGTGCGCGTTCCCAAGAAAGCGGACAAGGGGGATGTGATCGAGATCAAGACGCTGATCTCCCATCCCATGGAGTCCGGGCAGCGCAAGGACCGCAAGACCGGCGAGCTGATCCCGCGCAAGATCATCAACAAGTTCGCCTGCGTCTATAACGGCAACGAGGTCTTCAGCGCGGACCTGCACCCGGCCATTTCGGCCAATCCCTATTTCTCGTTCTTCGTGAAGGTCGAGGAGAGCGGCGAGTTCGAGTTCACCTGGGTCGACGATGACGGCTCGGTCTACACCCAAGTAAGCAAGATAACGGTCAACTAAAGACCGGAAAGGGGAGGAAGATGCGCCATAGGACGGCTGTCTTGGCCGGCGCGGTCGGTTTGGCTCTCGGTTTCGTGGGCATTGCTTTCACGCAAGCTGGGGACTGGGGCCAATATCAGGTGGGCGACAAGCGCTCCGGCTACACCTATGCCCAGCCGGAAACGCAGGCCATGCAGGACGACGACTTCGAGAACCCGGCCTTCCTGCTGGTCGACCTGGCGGCGGAGCAGTGGTCGATTCCTGACGGCGAGCTCG
Source organism: Rhodospirillales bacterium (assembly GCA_965247175.1). Lineage (GTDB taxonomy): Bacteria > Pseudomonadota > Alphaproteobacteria > Kiloniellales > DSM-21159 > JANQMX01. The sequence goes on along the minus strand of OZ252006.1, from coordinate 2,988,272 downwards.
GCAAGGCCTGCGCCGATTGCCACGGTGATGTCGAGAACCTTGCCGGGGTCGGCGCGACCTATCCGGTCTATCACGACGGCTGGGGCAAGATGATCAACGTCGAGCAGCGCATCAACGAGTGCCGCACCGAGAACATGCAGGCCGAGCCGCTCAAGTACGACTCGAAAGGGCTGCTCGGCATGACCGCGCTGGTCAAGCTGCAGTCCCGCGGCATGCCGATGAACGTCGCCATCGACGGCCCGGCAGCGCCCTTCTACGAGAAGGGCAAGGAGTTCTATTTCGAGCGCCGCGGGCAGCTCGATCTGGCCTGCGCCAACTGCCATGAGGACCATGCCGGCGAGCAGCTGCGCGCCAACCGACTGAGCCAGGGGCAGCCCAACGGCTTCCCGACCTATCGGCTGAAATGGCAGAACATGGGCTCTCTGCATCGCCGCATCAGGGGCTGCAATCGGCAGGTCCGGGCCGAGCCCTACAAGGCCGGGTCCGACGAATATGTGAACCTGGAGCTCTTCATCTCCCATCGGGCCAACGGCCTGCCGGTGGAGACGCCCTCGGTTCGGAACTGATGCCTACCCTGTTGGGGGCTGCCTGAGGGCAGCCCCCGTTTCTTCTTCTGGGTCTGGGCAGCACAGCCGGCGGCATTGGCCGCGCGGCCCGGTGACACTCTGACGAACGAAAGGTTGCGAAGAGCATGTTCAGCCGCCGTGACTTCATGGTTCTCGCCGCGACGACCGCGGCCCTGACCGGCGCCAAGGGCCATCTCTCCCGGGTGGCGGCGCAGCAGGCCATCAGTCAGGACGACCTCCTGCGCTTCGATCCGCTGGGTCAGGTGACCCTGCTGCACTTCACCGACCTGCATGCTCAGCTCAAGCCCATCTATTTCCGCGAGCCCACCATCAACCTCGGGGTCGGCGAGGTCGAAGGGCTGCCGCCGCACATCACCGGCGCGGACTTCCTCAAGGCCTACGGTTTGGCGCCGGGCTCGCGCGACGCTTATCTGCTGAGCGATCAGGACTTCGCCGCGCTGGCCCAGGAGTACGGACGGGTCGGCGGCCTCGACCGCATGGCGACCCTGGTGAAGGCCATTCGCGCCGAGCGCCCCGACAACACTCTGCTGCTCGACGGCGGCGACACCTGGCAGGGCTCCTACACCTCCTTGCTCGAGGACGGCGGCGACATGGTGCGCACCATGAATGCGCTCGGCGTCGATGCCATGACCGCCCATTGGGAATTCACCTACGGCGCCGATCGGGTCGAAGAGCTGATCGGCGAACTGGACTTTCCCTTCCTGGCCGGAAACGTGGTCGACACCGACTGGGAGGAGCCGGTCTTCTCTTCGACCGAGTACTTCGACCGCGGCGGGGTCAAGGTCGCGGTGATCGGGCAGGCCTTCCCCTACACGCCGGTCGCCAATCCGCGTTACAAGATCCCCGCCTGGTCCTTCGGCATTCGCGAGAACGCCGTCGCCTCCCATGTCGAAGCGGCCCGTGACGAGGGCGCCGAGCTGGTCGTCCTGCTCAGCCACAACGGCTTCGACGTGGACCGCAAGCTCGCCAGCCGCGTGCCGGGCATCGACGTGGTGCTGACCGGGCACACCCACGACGCCTTGCCGAGGGTCGAGCAGGTCGACAAGACGCTGCTGGTGGCCTCCGGCAGTCACGGCAAGTTCCTCTCGCGCCTCGATCTCGACGTTCAGGGTGGCACGCTTGCCGACTTCCGCTACCAGCTCATCCCGGTGGTGTCGGATGCCATCACCCCCGACCCGGAGATGGCGGCGGTGATCGACGAGATCCGCGCGCCCCACGAGGAAACTCTGCGGACGGTGCTCGGCCGCACCGAAAGCCTCCTGTACCGCCGCGGCAACTTCAACGGCACCTTCGACGACCTCATCTGCCAGGCGCTCTTGAGCGAGCGGGATGCGGAGATCGCTCTCTCGCCCGGCTTCCGCTGGGGCGCCAGCCTGCTGCCTGGCCAGGACATCACGGTGGAGGACGTCTACAACATGACGGCCATCACCTATCCCAACGCCTACCGCATCGAGATGTCCGGCCAGATGCTGAAAGACGTTCTGGAGGATGTGGCGGACAACCTCTTCAACCCCGATCCCTACTATCAGCAGGGCGGGGACATGGTGCGGGTCGGTGGCCTGGCCTACAGCATCGATGTCAACAAGCCGATCGGCCAGCGCATCTCGGACATGACGCTGATCAAGGACGGCTCGACCCTCGATGCCGGCCGCAACTACATCGTTTCCGGCTGGGCGTCGGTCAACGAAGGCACGCAAGGGCCGCCGATCTACGATGTGGTGAGCGACCACATCCGGAAGCAGCAGAGCATCACGGTGCCTAAGAACCAGAGCATTCGCGTCGTCGTGTGACGGCGCGGCCATTGGGTTGACGAGGTTCTAGCGAAAGACGGAGGTCTGCGCCGCAATGGGCATGGAGGTCTCCTACTTTGCGGCGCTCGGCGCCGGCGCCCTGAGCTTTCTCAGTCCCTGCGTCCTGCCCCTGGTGCTGCCCTATCTCGCCTTTATCAGCGGCATCGCGTTGCACGAAGAGAACATCGGCGAGCAGCGGGCTCTGGTGCTGCGCCGGGTGGTCCCGGCGGCCCTGGTCTTCGTGCTGGGCTTCTCCACCGTCTTCATCGCCATGGGGGCGACCGCCTCCGCCTTGAGCGGGCTGATCATCGAGCACATCAACGTGCTGGCGCCTCTGGCCGGCGTGATCATCATTATCCTCGGCCTGCACTTCCTGGGTGCGTTCCGCATCCTCGTGCTGTTCCGGGAAGCGCGCTTCCAGGTGGACTCTCGGCCGGTCGGGCTGCTCGGCGTCTATGTCGTGGGGTTGGCCTTCGCCTTCGGCTGGACACCCTGTGTCGGACCGGTGCTCGCCGCGGTCCTGATGGTAGCCGGAACCGGAGACTCGGTCGGCTACGGCGCCTCGCTGCTGGGGGCCTATGCGCTCGGGCTCGGCATTCCCTTCCTGCTCGCCGCCCTCGCGGTGCAGCGCTTCATCGCTTTCTCGAAGCGCTTTCGCCGGCATCTCGGCACCATCGAGAAAGCCATGGGCGCCTTGCTGGTGGTGACCGGCGTGCTCTTCATCACCGGCTCGATGCAGGACATCGCCTACTGGCTGTTCGAGACCTTCCCGGCGTTTCAGCGCATCGGTTGATCGAGTGCCTGTCAACCGAACTGCAGCCAGAGCATCCGGTCGAAGGAGCGCAGCTCGCGCAGGATGTTGATGACGACTTCCGTGTTCCCGTCATCGATGGCCGGCCACATGCGAGTCAGCGAGAGCAGGCTGCCCTCCATGATGCGCTGGAACTCCGGCGCCCCGGCAATCTCCGGCGGCGCGGTCTCCTGACAGCGTGCGTAGAGATAGGCCGTGACGGCCGCTTTGGCGCGAAGGTCGTTGACCACCTCGCCGTCGGCGAAGTCCGGCGGGTTGTGGCGAAACACCCAGAGCGCCTCCATCGCTGCGTTGGCCTCGTCGATGCAGTCGGCAAAGACGCGCACGCCGTTGCGCGCCCGAAGGTCGGACATGGCGATTTGAAGCGGTTGCAAGGCGGCCTCCGCCGCCGCGATGTCGCTTTCTCGGGCCAGGTCCTGGCCTTGGCTTAGGCCCTGGCTCACTTGGTCCAAGGTCTCCGTCCAAGCCGGATCGTCGACGAAGGCATCGGGGGCGGAATCCCGAAACGGCATGACTTTTTCCGACCAGAGTGCCACGGCGTCCTGCAGCTCGAACTCGGCCACGGCTGGGTTCTCGGTGCGCAGGTAGAACAAAGCGCCGCGATAGTGCGTCATGGCCTCCGCCACCGCCGCATTGAAGCGGGCGAGCTCGCTGCTGGCTGCCGGCGCAGCTGCGACGACAAAGAGCATAAGCGCTGCGGCGCAGGTGCGATAGAAGGCGCGGGTCATCTCAAGAGTCCTTTCGCGGCATCACGCTCAAGGCTCCTCCGCCAGGACGTGCAGCATCAGCCGGTCGACCGGCGCGTAGTTGTCGGTCAGCAGCGGGACTCCCGAGCGTTTGATCGAGCCGGCCAACTCTTCGGGCGGCCAGAGGATCCAGGAGAGGGCCTGACCATCCGCGCCTCGGAGCTGGTCCAAGGCGAAGCCCTCCTGGGCGGCGGTCACCACATAGGTGGCGCGCGCGCCCGCCATCACCTGTTCCGGATGGATCCAGACCTGCACCTCTGGAAAGACGGACTGCAGAGTGTGGGCGAGCGCCAAGAGGAAGAGCGGACGCTTGCTGCTGTCGATGACGTTGGCGGCGTAGAAGCCGTGGGGTGCCAGGCGGTCATGGATGAGCTGCGCAAATTCCTGCGTGGTCAGATGCTGCGGAACGGAGATGTCGTGGTAGGCGTCGCCGATGATGGCGTCGAACACCACGTCTTCCGGTAGGTCGCGCAATACCAGGCGGCCGTCGCCATGCGCAACCTGCGTCCGGTCGCTTGGCGTGAACCACATGGCGTCCTCCGCCATCTGCGTGACGGCCGGATCGATTTCCGCGATGAGCAGCGAGGCGCCGGGATGGCGCGCGTCCCAGGCCCGCGGCAAGGTGTTGGCGCCGCCGCCGACGAAGTAGGCGGAGAAGTCCTCGGCATCGCCGAAGCGGTCCCGCAGGAAGCTGTCGGTCAGCTCCAGATAGGGCGAGTGAAGATAGGTCGGGTCGGCCTGATCGTTGATGCCGTGCGCCAGGTGGTCGAGCACCATGATCGCAGAGGGCCGGCCGGTCTGCGGCGAGAAATCCATCACCTGGATGCAGTAGTACTGGCTTTCGACCTTGCAGGGGCTGGTAAGGGCCTCGAGCCTGTTCGACAGGCCAAGCAGCAAGGCTCCGGTCGCCAGCACGGCCAGGGCCGAAGCGAAGGCGCGGCGCGGGCTCGGCCGCGCGGCCCAGGCAAAGCCGCCGGCCATCAGCAGGTAGCCCGCGGCGACGGCCAGCACGGAGCCGATGGAGCCTATCCAGGAGATCATCACATAGCCGGCCGCCAGCGTTCCGGCGATGCTGCCGATGGCGCCGCTGGCGAACATCAAGCCGAGCGCCCGCCCCGGCGCGTCTTGCTGCTCCTCGATGGCGAGCTTGGTCAGGATGGGAGAGAGCGTGCCGACGAAGAGACTGGGCAGGATGAAGAGCGCGCTGGTCAGGAGAACGATGGCGGTGATGGGGTGGAAGCCGGCGCCCAGAACGAAGGGGGAGATCAGGCGAATGAGCGGCAGGCAGGCCACGGTGGTGACAGCGGCCAGCGCTAGCAGCCAGGCCAGGATGCGACAGGAGGCGGCGTGGCCGTGATGCGCCAGCCGGCCGCCGATCCAATGGCCGATGGAGAAACCGGCCAGCACCACCGCGATGACAGCCGTCCAGGTGTAGAGCGACATGCCCACATAGGGCGCGATCATGCGTCCGGCGACGATCTCCAGGATCAGGCCGCCGGCGGAGCTGAGCAGGACAGCCGCGGCATAGGCCGCGCGCCGCGTTGCGCTTCCCGTGGACAGGGCTGCGGTCCCAGCGGCGGATCGCTCATGAGGTCCGCTATGCAGGCTTGCCACGCTCCCCCCTCTGTTCGTGTTTTCCACGTGCAATTACATATTCATCGACTAGAATATGTTGTCCAAGGGTCGAGGTAAACGACTGATACTGCGAAAGGGAGTTCGGGATGATTGAACGCCGCGGATTTCTTGGCCTTGGCTTGGGACTGGTCGGCGGTGCGCTCGGCACCGCTGCGCGGCCCGCCGCCGCCGAGGCCCCGGTCCTGAACGACGACGGCCTCTACGAGCAGCCTTTCTTCGTCCAATCCTTTCTCGATCTTGCCGAAGACCTCGAGCTTGCGGCCGACAGCGGCAAGCGCTTCGCCGTCATGTGGGAGCTGAGGGGTTGCCCCTATTGCAAGGAAACCCACTTGGTCAACTTCGCCGATCCCGAGATCCGGGATTTCGTCAGCGGCAACTTCGACATCCTGCAGCTCAACCTGATCGGCTCGCGCGAGGTGGTCGACTTCGACGGCGAGGCGATGGAGGAGCGCGCACTGGCCCGCAAGTGGGGTGTGCGCTTCACCCCGACGACGCAGTTCTTTCCTGAGAGCTTGGACCAAGTCGCCAGCCGCAAGGGCAGCGAGGCTGAGGTCGCGCGCATGCCGGGCTACTTCCGCCCGCCGCACTTCCTGGCCATGTTTCGCTTCGTCCGCGAGAAGGCCTACGAGACCACCGGCTTCAACGACTATCTGCGGCAGAGCTCCGGCTCCTAAGCCATAGGTACGGTGCAGACAGGATAGGTCTGTGAAAACATATTCAATCTTGATAAATTATCTCTATCGAATAAGTTTGCGGTCAAAGATACCGTCGGAAGGTCTATCGACGGCAAGACGTTCAAGGGAGAGTGCCCATGTCTAGCGACAGGCCAAAGGAATCGCAGGCGCCCGGTTTGCTCGACCGCCGCCGGCTCTTGCTGGGTGGCGCCGCGGCGGGAGGCGTGGTCTCGTCCCTCGCCTTGGCCCCCGGACTGCGCGCTGCCGGCTCGCCGGAGAACCTGCCGCCCAACAACCCCGACTGGAGCGTCTATCTGGGCGAGGGCGTCGATGCGCGGCCCTACGGCACGCCATCGGAATACGAGGGCGATGTGGTGCGGCGGCGGGTCGAATGGCTGACCGCAACCCCGGAGTCCTCCGTCAACTTCACGCCGATCCACGAGTTGGACGGCTTTGTCACCCCGAACGGCCTCTGCTTCGAGCGCCATCACGGCGGACGCGCCGACATCAGCCCGCAGGATCATCGCTTGATGATCCACGGCCTGGTCGAGCGGCCGCTGCTCTTCACCGTCGATGAGATCAAGCGCTTCCCGCAGGAGAACCGCTTCTACTTCCTGGAGTGTGCGGCGAACGGCGGCATGGAGTGGCGCGGCGCGCAGTTGAATGGCGTGCAGTACACCCACGGCATGATCCACTGCGTCCAGTACACCGGCGTCTCGCTCAGAACGCTCCTGGCCGAAGCCGGCCTCAAGCCCAAGGGGTCCTGGATCCTGGCCGAAGGCGCCGACTCCTCCGGCATGACCCGCTCCATCCCGATGGAAAAGGCGCTCGACGATTGCCTGGTCGCGTACTCGATGAACGGCGAGCGGCTGCGTCCGGAGCAGGGCTATCCCCTGCGACTGGTCGTGCCCGGATGGGAAGGCAACATGTGGGTCAAGTGGCTGCGCCGCATCGAAGTGGGCGATGCCGCCTGGTATCACCGGGAGGAAACCTCCAAGTACACCGATCTGCTGCCCTCCGGTGACGCCTACAAGTTCACCTGGACCATGGAGGCCAAGTCGGTGATCACCAGCCCGAGCCCGGAGAAGCCGGTGACCACGGAGGGCTTCCAGTTGATCAAGGGCCTGGCCTGGTCCGGCGCCGGGAAGATCGCCCGGGTGGACGTCTCGCTCGACGGCGGCATGAACTGGCAGACAGCGCAACTGCACGGCCCGGTCCTGCCGAAGTGCCTCACCCGCTTCACCTTTGACTGGCATTGGGACGGCAAGCCCGCCCTGCTGCAAAGCCGCTGCGTCGACGAGACAGGCTACGTCCAGCCGGATATCGCCAGCTTGCAGGAGGTGCGCGGCGTCAACTCCATCTATCACAACAACAGCATTCAGACCTGGCAGGTCAATCCGGACGGAGTGGTTGAGAATGTTCGCCTGGGCTAAGCCTGCCATCGCCGCTGCCGCCCTCTGCATGCTGGCCGGTCCCGTGCTGGCCGAAGGCAAGTACGGCTTGGGCCGGGTGGCGACTCCCGAGGAGATCGCCGGCTGGGACGTGGACATTCGCCCCGACGGTCAAGGCTTGCCGCCCGGCAGCGGCAGCGTGCTGGTCGGCGAGGAGATCTATCTTGAGCAGTGCGCGGTCTGCCACGGCGAGTTCGGCGAGGGCGCCGGGCGTTACCCGGTCTTGATGGGCGGGTTCGAGACTCTCGTCGATGACCGGCCGGAGAAGACCGTCGGCAGCTATTGGCCCTATGCCAGCACCGTCTGGGACTACGTCTACCGCGCCATGCCCTTCGGCTTCGCCCGTTCGCTGTCGGCGGACGACACCTACGCCGTGACGGCCTATCTGCTGTACCTCAACGACGTGGTCGATGAGGAGTTCGTCCTGAGCCAGGAGAACTTCTCCGAGATCCGCATGCCCAACGAAGCGGGCTTCTTCGTCCGTGAGCAGCACGACGTTCCCAAGGGCGAGCCCTGCATGCAGAACTGCAAGGATAGCGTCGAGGTCATCGGGCGTGCCGTCATTCTCGACGTGACGCCGGACGAGGCGCAACCGGTCTTGGACTGATCGTTGGTGTTGGGTTGCCGCTTAGTCGGCCTCGTCGACCAAGGCCAGTTCCCGCGCCTTTCCACGCTGATTGGCCGGCGCGGACTGCTTGCAGAACAGCTCGTAAAGCATGCCGATGACTTGCTCGGCTTCCTGGCTGGCCAGGCGATAGTAGATCGCCTTGCCGTCACGCCGCGTGGCGACGAGGTTCTCTTCCCGCAGGACCGCCAACTGCTGCGAGAGGGTCGGCTGACGAATGCCGAGAAAAGCCTCTAGATCGCTGACGCTGCGCTCCCCCTGGGAGAGCAGGCAAAGGATGGTCAGCCGATTGCGGTTGGCCAGAGCTTTGAGAAAGTCCGCGGCGCGGTCAGCGCTCTGCGACAGCTCTGCCAAGTCTTTGCTGCTTAGATCATCCATTCCAAACGTCCCAGTGGCGCATGCGGCCCGCCGTGCAGACCCGCCTGTCGCTCCATATACGCCCGCGGTTCTCGAAATCCCAGACAAGCTTGGTCACTTGGCCGCTATGCGCGCCAACGCGACGCAGGTGCGTCGCGCACTGGCCCTAGGTGCGGCTGACAGTAGAGGATAACGCGAAGCAGCACAACGTTTTGATTTACAAGAAAAGACTGGAGAAGCGCCTGTTCGCTGTCTAGAGACCAACCTGTCCCTTGCTGACGTCTTGAGCCGGCCGTTCTCTTGAACCAATCTATCGGCTGCGCCGGGTGACTGGCGCGATATCGGCGCGGTGCCAAAAAACAAAGCAACGCCGTGGCCGTGGGAGGAGTGCCCTGGGATGCTCGATCTGCCCATCTCGCTTCAGATGGCGGGTCTTGGCCTGATCATCGGCGCGGCGTTCGGTGCCACCGCACGCTTGGCGGAGTTCTGCACCCTGGGGGCCATCGCGGATGCTTGTCTCGCGGCGGACCGGCGGCGCCTTCGGAGCTGGCTGCTGGCCATTGCCGTGGCCATTCTTCTCACCCAGTCGATGGCAGCTGGCGGCCTGATCGACCTCCATCGCGCGATCTACCTGATGCCCGACTTCTCCTGGCTCGGCGCGATCGTCGGCGGCCTCTGCTTCGGCTATGGGATGGCGCTGGTCGGCACCTGCGGCTATGGCTCGCTGGTGCGTCTGGGCAGCGGCGATCTGCGTTATCTGGTCGTTTTCCTGGTGCTGGCCGTCGCCGCCTATATGACCTTGCGGGGTCTCTTCGGTGTAGCGCGGATTGTCTTCATCGAGCCAACCAACATCCAGCTCGACGCCGTTGGCAGCCAGAGCCTGCTCGATGTGCTGGCCTTTCTGTCCAATAGCTCGGCGGAGCTGCTGCGCTGGCCCGTGGTACTCCTGCTGGTCGCTGGCCTCTTGATCTACTGCTGGCAGGATGCCGGCTTTCGCCGCTCCCGCGCCGGGATCTTCGGCGGCCTTGCCATGGGCGTGCTGGTCTCCGCCGGCTGGTTCGCCACCGGTGTGCTTGGGGCCGATCCGTTCGAGCCGGCACCGCTGCGCTCGCTCACCTTCGTGACGCCGGTCGGCGAAGCGCTGGTCTATCTCATGACCTTCACCGGGGCGACGGCCAACTTCGGCATAGGCAGTGTCTTCGGCGTAGTGCTCGGCGCCTTTCTGGTCAGCTGGTCGAAAGGCGAGCTGCGCATCGAGGGCTTCGATGGCCGCCGCGAGCTGCTGCGCCATCTCGGTGGGGCCAGCCTGATGGGCTTCGGCGGCGTGACGGCGCTCGGCTGCACCATCGGCCAGGGCCTCACTGGTCTTTCGACTCTCTCGCTGTCCGCGCCCATCGCCTTCGCGTCGATCTTTCTCGGCGCCTGGGCCGGGCTGCGCTACCTGGCCACCGGCAGCGTCTGGGCGCGGACCGGCCACGCCTAGGGGCGAGGCTGTTTAACTTCGAACGGCTACTGTTCGACCCGGAAGTGTAGCTCCTGCGGCAGGCAGCCCTCGCCGTTGATCGGCATGAGGTCCTGCGGGCAGGCCGACATCACAGCAAGGCACGCTGTCTCGGCGCGAAAGGCCACCTCGTCGCCCGGCTTGGCGACGGTCGGCAGCCAGGACACCGTGCCGTCTGCCGCCACGGGCGTGTTCATCCAGACATTGAAGGGTGCCGGGATGGCCGGTGCCTTTCGTCCGATGGCGATCAGCGCCATGCGCAGGTTGTCGGTGCAGTTGTCGTGATAGTCCGTGCAGCCGAGCTGCTGGTAGCGGTGGTGGTCGCAGGAGGCGATGACGGTGTCGTGGACGCCGGGTGAGCTGTCGGCCTCGAAGGTCAGCAGGGCTCGGCGCCGATTGCTGACCAGCGGATCGCCCGGCTTGGGATAGATCGAGCCAAGCTGGGTGTGCAGATGCTCCATCGAGAGGTGCTCGTCGAGGTCCTCGGTATTGAAGGCCCAGAAGTCGCAGACCTGGGTGCCGTGGCTGTTGACGATGACGAGACGCTGCCCGGGTGACAGCGCGACCGCGACGCCACAGCGGGCCGGCACGAGATAGGTTTCGCCAGCCGCCGGCCTGCCGTCCGCCGAGATCGCGCTCTCCAGGCTTGCGTTGCGACCGTCTGGCACCGCCGGGTCGAAGGCCTTGTCCATCGGCAAACTCCCTTTTGTTCGGCTGGATCAGGCCGCAGTTTCCAGGCGTTGAAAAGCCTCGCCGCGAAGCAGGCCCTGTTCAGGCTCCGAAGAACTCTGTGCCGATCTTGCTGTCGCGGAAATTGTCTGCCTGTTCGAGCAGCCAGTCCTGGAAGGCGGCAACCTTGGCCGTGCGAGCCTGGCTCGCCGGGCAAACGAGGTAGTAGCTCTTGTTCTTGAGGGTCGTCCCGTAGGGCGCCACGAGCTGGCCGCAGTCGAGTGCGCGGGCCGCCGCGATCAGGCTGACCAATGCCAACCCTTGCCCGTCGACTGCCGCCTGCAGGCAGATGTGCTCGTCGCTATAGGTCACGGTTTCCCTTGGCGGTTCGGCGTCGATGCCTGCCGCGCGGAACCACTTCGCCCAGGTGGGATCTACGTCGGAGAAGCCGAGCCATTCGTAGTTGATCAGAGGCGCGTCCAGCAGGGCTGTCGCGTCGTCGGGCGATATTGGGAATTCGGGTGCGCAGACGGGGGCCACGACGTCGTCCAGCACCCAGGCTGCGTGCAGGTCCGGATAGTTTCCGAAGCCGTAGCGGATTGCGACATCAACCCCGTCCCTTGGGAACTCGCTGACGCTGTCCGATCCAAGCACGCGCACGACGAGATCGGGAAAGCGCTCGCGGAAGGACGGCAATCGCGGTCCCAGCCAGTTGCTTGCCATGGAGGTGGTCGTGCTGATGACGATCTCGCCTTCGACATCGTCTGAGCGAAGCGCATGCGATGCCTCGGTGAGCGTCTCGAAGGCCTGGCGGACCAGCGGTGCGTAGGCTTCGCCCTCGGTGGTCAGGCGCAGTGACCGGGTCAGGCGGTGGAACAGCTTGACGCCGAAGTGGTCCTCCAGCGTCTTCACCTGATGGCTCACTGCCGTCGGCGTCACGCAAAGCTCGTCGGCTGCCTGCTTGAAGCTCAAATGCCGCGCGGCCGCTTCGAACGCCTGGATGCTCTTGAGTGGAGGAAGCCGCGCCACGCCTATTCGCTGTCTCGTATGCTCGACGGGGCCCAGCCCCGCTCACGCTCCGACTCGCCGATCGAGTCGCAACGGCAGTCTAGGGCGACAGGGGAGAGCGCTCGGACTCACGAAGTCGTTATCGATGCGATTTTTCTCATCGAACGGCTTAGTCCTTCTCAGTTGTCCCGGCGGCCCGGGCCACGAGATATGGCGCGAGAACTTTCCTCCACCGCCCAAAACACCAGGAGCCGCCATGCAGAGAACATTCCCGGCCGTCGCCTTGGCCACAGCGTCGTTGATTGCGACTTGGAGTTCAGCGGCTCTCGCCGAGCGCGACACCATTACCTTCTGGAAAGACGACAGTCGGCAAGTGACGGTCGCCTCTCCGGCTCTCTATCCGGAAGGACTGGAGCACAACCCGAACACGGACGAGTTCCTCCTCGGCTCCATTCGCAAGGGCAAGGTCGTTGCGGTCGAGCCGGGCGGTGAAGTCCGCACGCTGATCGAGGATGAGCGGCTCAGGTCGGTCGTCGGTATCCGTGTCGACGCCGAGCGCGGACGCCTGTTGGTCAACAATGCCGACTACGGCGTTTCCGAGCGGAGCATGCCGGCCGACAAGTTCTCTACGGCGGCGCTCGCCATCTACGATCTCGAAAGCGGTGCTCCACTACAATATGTGGATCTGTCTGGTCTTCGGATAGGCGAGAAGCGCTTCGTCAACGACTTAACGGTCGATGCCGAGGGCAACGCCTACGTGACCGACAGCCTCGCCGCGGCGATCTACAAGGTCACGCCGGCGGGCCAGGCCAGCGTCTTCCTTACGCACGAGCGCTTCCGCGGCAACGGCTTCAATCTCAACGGCATCCAGTATCATCCGGACGGCTATCTCTTGGTCGCGAAGAAGAGTGACGGCTCGCTTTTCAAGGTTCCCCTCGACGAACCGGCTGCCTTTATGGAGATCGCCTTGCCCGAACCGCTCGTCGGAACCGACGGCTTGGTGCTGGCAAGCGAGAACGGGCTGATAGCCATCACCAATCGGGCCTCGGGGATCGAGGCCAATACGATCTACAGGCTCGTCAGCGACGATGGCTGGGAAAGCGCCCGCATTGAGGGGAGCTTCGAGACCGGCGACGTCTACGCGACGACCGGAACGGTCAAAGACGGTCGAATCTTCGTGAACTATGGCCGGCTGCATACGCTGGGCCGATCCCTAGAGGATCCGGAGAGCGCACCGCTGATCGAGAGCTTCCGGATCCTGGAACTCGGCACGCTTTAGCGCCGGCAAAGGGGTGTACCGGCGTGCGTGGCACCCTATCTGAAAATGGCATCGGCGAAACCGCATCGAGCGGCCGCATGCCTGAACTCTGGCAAACCTGAGGAGCCCAATGATGAAGTCTTGGACACGCAGGATGGCGGCTGTTGCAACCATCTCCGCCCTTGCCGTTGCAGGCTTTGCGCCGGCGCTGGCCGGTGACAGCCAGGTTGCCGCCGGACAAGCGGCCGCGTCCGACATCACCTTCCACTTCTACGGCGCGGAAAACTGTGCGCCCTGCATGGCCTTCAAGCGCAACCATCTGCCGGACGTCACCGCGGTGGCGGAGGAGATGGGCTTCAGCGTGGCGTCCAACGTCATCGCGCGGACCCGGGACGTGGCCACGGTCGGATCCTTCGGCGATGCGGACCCAATCCTGCGGGAGGCCGCCCCTCAGCTGCGGCGGGTCTATCCGCCGATCTTCTTCGTCACCCAAGGCTCGGAGGTGCTGTCCGTGCACGGTGCCGACTGGCGGGGCGCCTTCGAGGCCGCCCAGCAGCAGGCTGAACAGGCGGCCTCCTAAGCCGGGCGAAGCCGCCTAGGCGTTGACCACCCGGTCCAGCGCGCCGTCGACCGCGGTCACCAGCTCGTCGATATCCGACTTGGTGGCGATGAAGCCCGGGCTGAAGCAGAGCGTGTTGTTGAGCCCCGCCAGCGAGCGGTTGGTGGCGCCGATGATGACGGCCGAGGTCTTCATGCAGTCGGCCACCACGGCTTGCACCATGGCTTCCGGCAGAGGCTCCTTGGTCTCCCGGTCGGCGACCAGCTCGGCACCCTGGAACAGGCCCTTGCCGCGCACGTCGCCGATCACCGCGTGTTTTCCCTTCAGAGCCTCGAGCCGCTCCTGCAGGTACTCGCCCATGGCCGTGCAGTTCTCCAGCAGGTTCTCGTCCTCGATGATCCGCATGTTCTCCAGCGCCGCCGCCGGACCGCCGGTGCAGCCGCCGAAGGTCGAGATGTCGCGGAAGTAGCTCATGGGGTCGCCCGGGTCGGCCTTGAAGGCCTCGAAGACCGCCTCGGTGGTGACCGTGCAGGAGATGGCGGCATAGCCGGAGGCGACGCCCTTGGCCATGGTCACGATGTCCGGCTGCACGCCGTAGTGCTGATAGCCGAACCAGGTGCCGGTGCGGCCGACGCCACAGACCACCTCGTCGATGATCAGCAGCACGTCGTACTGATGGCAGATCTCCTGCACCCGCTGCCAATAGTCCTTGGGCGGCGGGATGACGCCGCCACCGGCGGTGATCGGCTCGAGGATCAGGCCGCCCACCGTCTCGGGGCCCTCGCGCAGGATGACCTCTTCGATCGCGTTGGCGGCACGGATGCCGTAGTCCGCCACGTCGCCCCACTGGCTGCGATACTCCAGGCAGTGCGGCACCTCGACGAAGCCGGGGGTGAAGGGGCCGTACTGCGCCTTCCGCTCTTCCTGGCCGCCGGACGACAGCGCGGTGATGGTGGTGCCGTGGTAGTCGCGCTCGCGGTAGAGGATCTTGTGCTTCTTGCCGCCGTACTTGTTGTGCGCGATCTGCCGGACGATCTTGTAGGCCTTCTCGTTCGCCTCCGAGCCGGAGTTGGAGAAGTAGACGCGGGTCATGCCCGGCATCTTGGAGGTCAGGCGCTCGGCAAAGCGCGCGCCGGGAATGGTGCCGGCCGCACCGGCGAAGTAGGGCAGCTTGACCAGCTGCTCGCGCACCGCATCGGCGATCTCGCTGCGGCCGTAGCCGACGTTGACGGTCCAGACGCCGCCCGAGGTGGCGTCCAGGTGTGGGCGCCCTTCCGCGTTCCATACGCGCAGGCCCTTGCCCTCGATGATCATCAAGGGGTCGACCGTCTCGTACTTCTTGTGCTGGCTCAGGTGATGCCATACGTGCGCGCGGTCCGCTTCGATGAACTCGCGATAGTCGTTCTGAGGGGCTTGGTAGTTCATGGTCTTCGCTCCCTTGGCGCTTCGACTTTCACGCGCGCCGCTTTCGATCAATTCACGCCGCAGCCTATCACGACTGGAACTGGCCAAACATAGCGAAAAGCGACGATCCTACGGGCGTTTTGGGCATAGCTGAGGGGGCTGAATCGCTAGCTCACCGGGCCGTTGGGCGTGATGAGCACCTTGCCGCCGCGCCCTTCGCGCCCGGCGTGGGCCAGCGCCTGATTGATCTCTTCGAGGCCGTAGGTCGCCTCGACCTCGACGGAGAGGCTGCCATCGGCGATGCGGGGCATGAGGTCGCCATAGAGCGCGGCCAGCGCCGCCGGCGACATGGCACGCATCTGCTTGGCGAGCCAGAAGCCGGTCAGCGTGATGCCCTTGAAGATGGCCTGGTCGGCGCGCAGGCGACAGGCTTCGCCGCTGAGCAAGCCGTAGTTCACCACCGTGCCGTCCTCGGCCAGGCAGTCGGCGAGACGTTCGGTCGCCTCGCCCGCCACCGCGTCGATGGCGAGCTTGATGGCGCCGGCATCCGTTGCTTCTTTGACGCGGTCGGCCAAGTCCGGACCGTCGGTCAGCACCACGTCGGCGCCGATGGCGCGTAGGGGTTCGATTAGGCTCTCCCGCCTCACCACATTGACGGTCCTGACCCCGCGGGCCTTGGCCAGGCGGATGAGGTTGACCCCGACGCCTGAGTTGGCCGCGTTCTGTATCACCCAGTCGCCGGGTGCGAGATCGACGTAGTCGCTCAGCATGAGCTGCGCCGTCGCCGGATTGATCTTGAGCATGGCGAGCTGCGCCACGTCGGTCCCGGGGGGCGCCTTCACGACCTCGCCCGCCTTGAGCAGAAGCTGCTGCGCCCAGTTGGCGCGGCCCAGGCTCATCACCAGGTCGCCCGGCGCCAGATCGGTGACGGCGTCCCCGACGGCCAGCAGCCGTCCCGCCCCCTCGATGCCGAGCAGGGCCGGGAGCGGCGGCTTGCTGGCGTACTTGCCTTCGATGATCAAGAGCTCGGCCGGATTGATCGGGCAGGCCAGCATCTCGACCAGCACCTCGTCGGCGCCGGGCTGACCCGGTTCTGCGCCCTCGACAGAGTCCACCACCTCCGACGGCACGCCGAAGGCCTTCAGTTGCGCGAATTTCATGCGGCCCCTCCTGTTGACGAGCTAGGGATAGTCCGAGAACGGGGCCTCGACCAGCCGTGCGTCAAACAGGCTTGGCCCGAATTCACGAAGTGGTGTAGAACCCGACCGACTAAGCCTGTTCCGCGCAACGCAGTGTCAGGTCGTCCTGAGTAGAGCTTGACCGTGGCCATGTTGCGAGTCGACCGCACCACGAAGAACGGTTTCAAGTTGTCCAACGGCCCTGCGGCCGCGTTCAGCCCATCCCACAAAAGGCGAAACGATGACTGAGGAAACTCCGACCAAAGATCAAAGCACGGGCCCGGCCCTCGGTATGAAAGAGATTCAGGCCGCCTGGGGATGGCTCCTGGCGCTCGGCATCTTGTGGATCATCCTCGGGACCCTGGCGATCATCATGCCCTTCGCCGCGACGCTGGCGGTCGAGATGGTGTTCGGCGTCCTCTTCGTGATCGGCGGTGTCGCGCAGCTTATCCAAGCCTTCCGGTCCAAAGGCTGGAAGGGCTTCGCCCTCCAGGTGCTCGGCGGCATCTTGGCGCTGGCGCTTGGCGCCATCCTGCTGTTCTTCCCGATACAGGGCGTCTTGACCCTGACGATATTGCTGGCGGCCTTCTTCGTCGCACAGGGCGTGGTCAAGATCATGGCGGCCCTTCGCGAGCGCCCGGCCTCAGGCTGGGGCTGGCTGATGTTCAGCGGTATCCTGGGCATCGTCGTCGGCGTCATTATCTGGACCGCCTTGCCGGAAGCCGCCGTTTGGGTCTTGGGCCTTCTGGTCGGCATCGAGCTGATCTTCAGCGGCTGGGCCATGGTCATGATCGCCATGGCCGGCAAGAAAGGGCCTGACGCCGCCGCCTAGCACGGGTCTGCATCCGCTGAGAAGCCGGCTAAGCCAGCTTAGCCGGCCGTCTCTTTGACCTGCGGCACGGCCTCGAAGCCCTCGAATTGCGGGCCTCCGAGATACATGCCCTTGGTCTGGCCCGCGTTCTTGTGCGCCTGGCGGAAGGCCTCCGAGCGGGTCCAGTTCTCGAAATCCGAACGGCTGTGCCAGATCGTGTGGCTGGCGTAGAGCACATGGTCGTCAGCCTCGGGGCCCTTGAGCAGGTGAAATTCGACAAAGCCCGGTACGCTCTTGAGGCGGCCGTCGCGGCTCCGCCAGACCTCCTCGAAGGCCTCTTCCTGGCCCTTGATGATGCGGAAGCGATTCATCGCAACGAACATGGCGGCTCCTTCGTTCGGCGGCCGAGCGGCCGCTCTCCCGAAAGATAGTGCGAACGATTCGCAATGACAATCGGGCTGGGTACAGCCCGGCGCACAACACGGCAGGACTCATTTCTCTATCACCCGACGTTCCTATGATCGTCATCCCTGCCAGAAGGGCTTGCGCGCCTCGCGCATCGCCTGGCGCCGGCTCAGGCCGATGTCGCGCAGGCGGCTCTGCGACATGCCTTCGAGCGTGTCGCGGTCTTTAAGTCGCTGCTCCCAGACCAGCAGAAGCGTCAGGCAGCGTTTCAGCACCCGGCCGAGATGGTTCGGTGTGGTGACGCGGCCACCTGGTGCGATGACGGATTTTGATAGTCCCTGGTACATGATCCACTCCCTTGGCTGGCTTGCGAATGGGAGGAGTCTGCGGCAGGGAGAGGCGAAAGTCCGCTTCGAACGCTTCGCTCGCGAACGTAGCGTTCAGCCAATCAGATCAAGCGGTTAGCGCTTCCGGCGAGTCGGCATCCGAGACGTCCAGCCCGAAGTGCTCGGCGAGGGCGTTTTCGCCCTCCGGCGTCACCAGAAGAGCGCGGCCGCTGCGCTCACGCGCCAGCCAGCCGGCCTTGAGGAACTGGGTCATCACGGCAGCACCCAGGCTGCCCGCCAAGTGGTGGCGTCGCTCGGTCCAGTCGAGGCAGCAGCGGGTCAGCGGGCGGCGAAGCGACTTCAGCGCCGCCACGTCGATGCCGAGATCGGCAAAGAAATCCTCGCCTGAGGCGGTGACGCGGAGGTCTTCGCCGCTGCGCTCCAGGTGGCCGAGCGCGCAGAGCCCCTCCAGCAAGACAACGCCCAGTCGGCCGGCGACGTGATCGTAGCAGCTCCGCGCTTCGAGCATCGCCGGTGTGGCGCCGCGCGGCTTGGCGCGGCGGACGTGCTCCGCCGACGACAGCAAGGAGAGGCTCTCGATCAGCTGCGCCACCTCGGGCGAGGCGAGGCGGAGGTACTTGTTGCGCCCGCTCTTGAGCGGCGAGATCAGGCCCTCCCGCTCCAGGACCTTGAGATGGGCGCTCGCGGTCTGCGGCGTGATCTCGGCGGTGTAGGCCAGCTCCTTCGCCGTATAGGCGCGGCCATCCATCAGCGCGAAGACCATGCGGGCGCGGCTGCGGTCGGCCAGCGCCGCGGCGATAACATGAATGTTCGGCTCGAGATTCATACCAAAAGAATACCACCGCGGCGCCGGCAAGTCCTTCGAGAACAGTTCGATGGCGACCGAACTATCCGGCCCCTGCGGCCGCTCACCCGCCCGGCGGGCGTGGCCGGGGGTGCGGCCGACGTGGCGGCGGTAGGCGGTGGTGAAGTGGCTTTGCGAGCTGAAGCCGCAGGCCAGGGCGATCTCGGCCAGCGGCAGCTTGGTGGCCAGCAGCTCCGTTGCGCGCTGCATCTGGATATCGCGGTGGCGCTCGGAGAGCGTTTGGCCCGTCGCGGCCTTGTAGACCCGGGTGAGATGGCGCGGGCTCATGTCGAGGGCGGCGGCCAGCGCATCGAGCGCGGGCGGGCCGCTCTCCAGATCCCGCAAGTGTTCTTCGATGCGTGTCCTTTGCGCCGGCGTAAGGCCGGTCTGTGGCAGAGCCTTGGGCGAGACGCTCAGCCGCGCCAGGAGGCTCAGCACCAGATGCTCCATGGCCAGTCGGTCGGCGGGGGCGGACCAGTCGAGCTGCTGCGCCAGCGCCGCCGTCAGGGACTGCAGCATTGGATCGCGCCCGAAGATCACCGGAGCGATGTCGGGCGCCGTCTCCCAGTTCATCGCCTCCAGGTCGGCTTGGGTGAAGTAGATGTGGAGGTGTGAGACCGGGCCTTGGTTGTTCCAATGCGTCGCCATGCCCTCGGGCAGGACGCAGACCGCGCCGGAAAAGCCGCTGGAGCGCACGTCGTTGGACCAGACGCCGAAACCGCCGGACTGGTAGACGCTCAGGGTGTGATGCCGCGGGGCCGAATAGGTCAACTCGCCGCCGCCGTCGCGCCGCCAGAGCACCAGGCCGCGCACCGAGCCGAGGTCAGTGTTGACGCGCAGCACCTCCGCCGACTGTGCCATGATCGCCGGAACCTGCAGGCTTGTGAGCTCTGCCAAGCCGCCCACGCGCTGTCCTTCACATGAAATTTCTGGCCGGCCCTTAGAATACGGCGCGGGCAAAGCACGGTAAACCGGTGCAAAAGCGCATGAGGTTTGCCATGTCCGCACTGCTGCTGTTCGTGGTGGTGATCAGTTGGGGCTTCTCCTGGTACGCGATCGAGCTGCAACTCGGTCCGGTGCCGCCCCTGGTCTCGATCTTCTATCGTTTCGTCTTGGCAGCGGCCCTGCTGATTGCGCTGCTGGCGCTTTCGGGACGGCTGCGGTTCATCCCCTGGCGGCAGCACGGTCTGCTGCTCGCGCTTGGCTTTTGCCTCTTCAGCATGAACTTCTTCAGCTTCTATCTGGCGGCCGAGTATTTTCCGAGCGGGCTGCTTTCGGTGATCTTCGCAACGGCCGCGATCATGGGCGCGCTCAACCAGCGCCTATTTTTCAAGAAACCCTTGAGCGGACGCATCCTGCTGGGCGCGCTGTGCGGCGTGGTCGGGCTCACCTTGCTGTCGTGGGACAGTATCGCCGAAGCGGAGGTAGACGTGCCTTGGCTCTTCGTGGCGCTGCCCTTCGCCGGGACCTATCTCTTCTCGCTGGGCAACATCATCTCGGCGCGGCTGTCACGGGAGCACGACCTGCCGAGCCTGGTCGCCCACGGCATGGTCTACGGCGCGCTCGTCTGCTTCGTTCTCTGCCTCGCCGCCGACCTGCCCTTTCCCATGCCGAGCGGTGCGTTCTATTGGGGCAGCCTGCTCTACCTCGCGGGCATCGCCTCGGTCGTCGCCTTCCTGACCTACCTCAGCCTGGTCAACCGCGAGGGGCCGGCGCGCGCCGCCTATGCCACCGTGCTCTTTCCCATCGTCGCCATGCTGGTCTCCACCTGGCTGGAGGGCTTCGTCTGGACCCCGGCCGCGGCGCTCGGCCTGCTGCTGGCCCTGGGCGGAACGGTCCTGGTGTTCTCGCGCCCGGCCGAGCGGCTGCGGGTCAGCTGACGCTCTATCAGGCGGCGCGCTTGCGTTCGGCGAGAGCGAGCAACCCGGCCACGTCCAGGTGCGCTTCCATGTGCGCGGCCAGGGTGTCGAGCGTTTCTTCCACGGCGGCACCGTAGCTGAGGTCGGAGGGCGCGGCGCCGAGCGCGTGCAGG
This sequence comes from Rhodospirillales bacterium, assembly GCA_965247175.1. Taxonomy (GTDB): domain Bacteria; phylum Pseudomonadota; class Alphaproteobacteria; order Kiloniellales; family DSM-21159; genus JANQMX01. The sequence continues at coordinate 2,967,580 of OZ252006.1, read as the reverse complement.
AACGCGGCGCGAAAGCCGTCGGCGGTGAAGAGGCCGTGCAGATAGGCGCCGGCGACCTGGCCGCAGGGCGAGACGGCACCCTCCGGCCGGCCCTCGATCTCCAGGAAGGGCCGCGCACAGTCCGGCCCCTCGCTGCGGCCGATGTGGATTTCGTAGCCTTCGATCGCTTCACCGCTGGCCGGGTGACGCCCGGTCACGCGGGCCAGGCGCTTGTCGCCGCCCATCACCGTGTCGACGGCGAGCAATCCGAGGCCTTCGCTCTCTCCCGGCGGGCCTTCGATGCCCTCGGGGTCGGCAATGCGGCGGCCGAGCATCTGATAGCCGCCGCAGATCCCCAGCACCCGGCCGCCACGTCGGACGTGGGCGGCGAGATCGACGTCCCAGCCCTGCTGGCGCATGAAGGCGAGGTCGCCGCGGGTCGACTTGCTGCCAGGCAGGATGACGAGATCGGCATCGCCGGGCAGCGGACTGCCGGGCGGCACCATCTCCAGCGATACCTCGGGTTCGAGCTTCAGCGGGTCGAAGTCGTCGAAGTTGGCGATGCGGGAGAACATGGGGCAGACGATCCTGCGTTTGCCCGGCTTGCTGCCGCTCACGAGATCGACCGAATCCTCGGCCGGCAGACGTACGGCATCGGTAAACCAGGGCAGCACGCCGAAGCCGCGCCAGCCGGTGCGTTCCTCGATGTAGCGGTAGCCGTCATCGAACAGCCGCACATCGCCGCGAAACTTGTTGATCAGGAAGCCCTCGATCATCGCGGCATCGTCGGGGTCGATCACTGCCTGGGTGCCGACGATCTGGGCGATCACCCCGCCCCGGTCGATATCGCCGGCGAGCACCACCGGGACGCCGGCGGCGCGGGCGAAGCCCATGTTGGCAATGTCGCCGGCGCGCAGGTTCACCTCTGCCGGACTGCCTGCGCCCTCGACAATGATCAGATCCGCCTGCCTGCCGAGCCGCGCGAAGCTCTCCAGCACGCCGGTCATCAAGCGCGGTTTGAGGTCGGCGTAGTCCAGCGCCTGGACCGTCGCCACGCGTTGACCCTGCAGCACCACCTGGGCGCCGATGTCCGTCTCCGGCTTCAGCAGCACCGGGTTCATGTCCACCGTCGGCGCGCGGCCGCAGGCCAGGGCCTGCAGCGCTTGCGCCCGGCCGATCTCGCCGCCCTCGGCGACCGCGGCGTTGTTCGACATGTTCTGCGGCTTGAAGGGCGCCACTGCGATGCCGCGTTGCCGCGCCGCCCGGCAGAGACCTGCGACCAGCATGGACTTGCCGACATTTGAGCCGGCCCCCTGGATCATCAGCGCCGCTGTCACCTCAGAGCTACCTTAGAACTCGACGCCCGCCTGGGCTTTGACGCCGTCGCGGAAGGGATGCTTCAGCAGGGTCATCTCGGTCGCGAGATCGGCCGCCTCGATCAGCTTGTCGGCGGCGTTGCGGCCGGTCAGCACTACGTGGCAGTCCTCGGGCTTCTCGCTCTCCAGGAAGGCCAGCACCTCGTCGAGATCGAGATAGCCGTAGCGCAGCGCGATGTTGATCTCGTCGAGCAGCACCATGCGGATGGCGGGATCGCGAATCAGCTCCTTGGCCTTCTCCCAGCCCGCCTGGGCCATCTCCATGTCCCGCGCCTTGTCCTGGGTCACCCAGGTGAAGCCTTCGCCCATGGTGTGGAAGGCGCAGAGGTCCGAGAAGTGCTCGGCGATGAGCGCCCGCTCGCCGGTCTCCATGCCGCCCTTGATGAACTGCACCACGGCGCAGGGCATGCCGTGGGCGATGCAGCGGAAGATCATGCCGAAGGCGGCCGAGCTTTTGCCCTTGCCCTTGCCTGTGTGGACGATGATCAGGCCGCGCTCTTCGGTCTTGCCGGCCATGATCTTGTCGCGGGCGCGGGCCTTCTTGGCCATCTTGGCGGCGTGGCGCTGCTGCTCCTCGGCATCGACCGCCGGGACGTCATTCTCGCTCATGCCTCATCTCCTTTCAGCTCTGCAATCAGGCTCTGCGCGGTGTTTGAGCGCGGCTGCCAGAGCCCGCGCTGCACCGCCTCTTCCAGTCGTGCCGCAATCTCTTTGAGCGCCGCGGGGTTCGCCTCCTCAAGGAAAGCCCGCGTCTCCTCGTCTGCAAGATAGGCCTGGTGGACGAGATCGAAATGGTGATCCTGCACCGCCTGTGTCGTGGCGGCAAAGGCGAAGAGGTAGTCCACCGTCGCCGCCATCTCGAAGGCGCCCTTGTAGCCGTGGCGCTTCACCCCGGCGATCCACTTGGGATTGACCACCCGCGAGCGCACGACCCGCGCCACCTCTTCCGTCAAGGTGCGGATGACCGGCCGCTCCGGGCGCGAATGGTCGTTGTGGTAGACCGTCGGCGCGCGGCCGCTCAGGCTTTCCACCGCCGCCGCCATGCCGCCCTCGAACTGATAGTAGTCGTCGCTGTCCAGCAGGTCGTGCTCGCGGTTGTCCTGGTTCTGCACCACGGCCTCGACTTGGCTCAGGCGCTTCTCCAGCAGCCCGCGGGCGACGGCGCCCTCGGCCGCCTGGCCGTAGGCATAGCCGCCCCACTCCAGGAAGGCATCGCCAAGATCGGCGCGCTTCTCCCAGACGCCGCTGTCGATCAGCGCCTGCAGCCCGGCCCCGTAAGCGCCGGGCTTGGAGCCGAAGACGCGAAAGCCGGCGCGCAGGGCGGCATCTTCGACGCCCTCGGCTTCCAGGCGTCGCGTTTCCACCCGATAGCGTGCGGCGGCGGGATTGTCGGCCTCGGGCTCCTCCAGTTCCATGACGGCACGGGCGGCGCTGTCGATCAGGTCGATCTGGCCGGGGAAGGCGTCGCGGAAGAAGCCGGAGATGCGCAGAGTGACGTCGACCCGTGGCCGGCCCAGCACCGAGAGCGGCAGGATCTCGAAGCCGGTGACCCGGCGCGAGCCTTCGTCCCAGCTCGGCCGCACGCCCATCAGCGCCAGGGCCTGGGCGAGATCGTCGCCGCCGGTGCGCATGTTGGCGGTGCCCCAGGCGGTCAGCGCCATCGCCTTGGGCCAGTCGCCGTGGTCCTGAACATGACGCTCGATCAGCCGGCTGGCCGACTTCCAGCCCAAGGCCCAGGCTGTCGGGGTTGGCAGCGCGCGGTTGTCGACCGAGAAGAAGTTGCGCCCGGTCGGCAGCACGTCGGGCCGTCCGCGGGTGGGGGCGCCGGAGGGGCCGGGGGCGATGAAGCGCCCATCGAGCCCAGCCAGCAAGCCGGTCAGCTCGCGTTCGCCGCAAGCGCGCAGGGCCGGGCGCAATGCGCCGTCCATGCGCTCCAGAACGGCGCGGGTGGCGGTCCAGTCTTCGGCCGGCTGCCGGGCCTCGGCGATCAGCTGGCCGGCCAGCAACTCCAGCCGCTCGACGCTGTCGCCCTTGCTGCGCCAGGGATCCTCGGACTGCGCTTGCAGGGCCTCGGGTCGGGCGCCTTGCCAGGCGTCCGACATCACGCAGTCGAGCGGGTCGAAGTCTTGGGACAACAGTCCCAGGTCGCGCGCCAGGGCGCGGATGAGGGAGGCGTCGCCGCCTTCGTCCCGCCCGCGCGGCAGCCGGGTGAGCGCCGCCAGCAGGTCGCACTCGAGCCGGCCTTCCGGCGCGGCGCCGAAGATGTGCAGGCCGTCGCGGATCTGGCTTTCCTTCAGCTCGCAGAGGAAGTCGTCGAGCTTGCGCAGGCGGCTGTCCGCATCGTCCGCGCTCTCGATGCCGGCGTCGCGGTCCAGGCCGCTGGCTTCGGTGAGGCTCAAGATCTCCTTGCGCAGCAGCTCCAGCCGGCGCGGGTCAACGCCGGCCGCGTCGTAGTATTCGTCGACCAGAGCCTCCAGGTCGCGCAGCGGGCCATAGGTCTCGGCCCGGGTCAGCGGCGGCGTCAGGTGGTCGACGATGGCGGCCTGTGACCGCCGCTTGGCCTGGGTGCCCTCGCCCGGGTCGTTGACGATGAAGGGGTAGAGGTGCGGCAGAGGGCCGAACACCGCCTCGGGCAGGCAAGCGTTCGACAGCGCCACCGCCTTGCCCGGCAGCCATTCGAGGTTTCCATGCTTGCCGAGGTGCACCAGGGCCTGGGCGCCGAAGGTCTCGCGCAGCCAGATATAGAAGGCCAGGTAGTGGTGCGGCGGCGGCAGGTCGGGGCTGTGGTAGCTCTGCATGGGGTCGAGTTGATAGCCGCGCGCCGGCTGCACGCCGACGACCACCTTGCCGAAGCGGTGCAGGGAGAGGGCGAAGGCCTCGCCATCCAGTAAGGGATCCTCTTCCGGTGGCCCCCAGCGGGACTCGATGGTCTCGCGCACGCTCTCGGGTAGGCGGCCGAAGGCCTCGCGGTAGTCTGCGAGGGGCAGGCGTTCGCCGCCCGCACGTTCGGCGCGGTCGGCCAGCCAGTTGGTCGGCCCGGCGGTGAGGATCTGCATCAGCGCGGTGCCGTCGGCGGGCGCGTTCTCGATCTCGTAGCAGGCCTCGCCCAAGGCGGCGAGCACGCGGGTGCAGCTTTCCGGGGTGTCGAGACCGACGCCGTTAGCGAGACGCCCGTCCTTGTTGGGGTAGTTGGCGAGGATGAGACCCACGCGGCGGTCGGCTGCCGGCGTGCGCGCCAGGTTGGCCCAGTTGGCGGCCAGCTTGGCCGCGAAGCTGGCGCGCTCTTCTTGCGCCCGGTGGCGCGCCACGGGGAACTGCGTGGTCTCGTCGAAATAGGCCTCGTCCTTGAAGGCTACGGCCCGCGCCAGGATGCGCCCGTCAACCTCGGGCAGGGACACGTTCATGGCGATGTCGCGCGGCGAAAGCCCGCGGTCGCCCTCCGCCCAGGCCTCCTCGCTGCCGCCGGAAAAGACGACCTGGAAGACCGGCACGCCCGGCGCGTCGAGCACCGTCGGCTGGCGGGCTTCGCGCCAGTCCTCCGCCTGGGCCGAGCCGACCGCGAAGCTGGTGGCGTTGAGGACCACGTCGGGCGGTGCGGTGGCGAAGATCTGGGTCAGGGTCGCGGCCGAGAGCCCGTCCTTCAGCGAGGCGACGAAGACCGGCAGAGGATTGAGCCCTTCTGCCGTCAGCGCCGCGGCCAGGCGGTCGATCACCTCGGCCCCGGCGCCTTGCAAGAGCGCACGGTAGAAGACCAGGGCGGCGGTCGGCGCGCCCGGCGTCCAATGCTCCTGAAGTGTCGCAAGATCGCCCGGTCCCTCGCCCGGCAGGTAGGTGCCGGCGCGCAACAGCGGGACGGCGTGGGCCGGCTGCGGCGCGCCGTCGAGAAGATGGGCGGTGAAGCGCAGCAGGTTGGCGGCGTTGGCAGCACCGCCCTCGACAAAGTAGCTCCAGAGCGCCTGCTGCGTCTCCTCCGGGAGGCTCGAGGCGCGCGCCAGGGCGTCATCCGGTTTATCGTCGCCGGGCAGGGCGACGAAAGGCACGCCGGCCTCGGCCAAGCGGAGGGCGCACTGCTCCAGGCCATAGGGCCAGTAGGCCTCGCCGCCGAGCAGACGGGCGATGACCAGGCGCGATTGGGTCAGCGTCTTGTCGAGATAGAGATCGACCGAGAAGGGATGCTGCAGCCAGGCGAGCCGCGCCAGCCGCAGGGAAGGAACCGCATCCCCTAGGCGCTGCTTGGCGCCGGCCAGCGCTGCCAGCTCCATGTCGTTGGCCGAAAGCACGACCACATCGGCCGGCGACTGCTGCGGGTCGACCGGCTCCGTGCCGTCGCTGATCTCGCCCGCCTGCGCCTGAAGCAGATGCATCGGTCTCTGGCCGGCTCTACTCCGCGGCGGCTTGCTGCGGCGCGTAGCCGCCGAGCGCCGCGGCGATACTCTCCCGGTCGAGCCCGGCGTGGCCGATGGCGACCAGCGCGCTCCGCCGCTCTTCCTCCGGACGGAAAGGCCGGTCGAAGTAGGTCGAGATCCGCGGGCCGACCGCCTGGACGACCAGCCGCATGGGCTTGCCGGTCACCGCGGCGAAGCCCTTGACCCGGAGCAGGCCGTGCGCGGCGATGGTCTCCCGGACCCGTTCGCCGATGGCCTCGGGCGACTCGGCCTCCGCCAGCTCGACGATGAAGCTCTCGAAGGCGTCGTGGCCGTGATCATGCTGGTGGTCATGCTCGTGGTCGTGATCCGCGTCGTCATGATCATGGTCGTGATCGTGGCGATGGTGGACCTCGCCCCGAGCGTCCATGTCGTTTTCGGCGCCCATGCTGCGGCCCAGGAGGACTTCCATTGGGGCGGCACCGTGCGCGGCTGAGACCACCGAGACGCCATTGCGCGCACGGCTCTGCAGATCACCGGTCAACCTCTGCGTTGCGTCCTCGCCCAGCAGGTCGGCCTTGTTGAGCAGGATGAGGTCGGCGCAGGCGAGCTGGTCCTCGAAGAGCTGAGACAGCGGCGTGTCGTGGTCCAGGTTCTCGTCCTCCGCGCGCTGACGTGCTACTGCATCCTCGTCGGCGGCGAAGTGGCCTGCCGCAACGGCGGCGCCGTCGACCACCGTCACCACGCCGTCGACGGTGACCTGGGCGCGGATGTCCGGCCAGGCGAAGGCGCGAACCAGCGGCTGCGGCAGGGCGAGGCCCGAGGTCTCGATGACGATATGGTCGGGCGGCACCTCCCGCTCCAGCAGCTTGGTCAGCGCCGGCAGGAAATCCTCCGCCACGGTGCAGCAGATGCAGCCGTTGGGCAGCTCCACCACGTCGTCCTCGGCGCAGTCCTCGAAGCCGCAGCCCTGCACGATGCCGCCGTCGACGCCGAGGTCGCCGAACTCGTTGATGATCAGGGCGATGCGCCGCCCTTCGGCGTTGGCCAGCAGGTGCCGGATGAGGGTGGTCTTGCCGGCGCCCAGGAAGCCGGTGATCACGGTGGCAGGGATCTTGCCGCGCACGGCGGTCCTCCGTTCTCGCGAGTGGTCGTTGGCGTCGTCAGCCGATGCCGAGCGCGCTGAAGACGGCGGCTTCGGCGACTTCCAGGGTGAGTAAGAGGCCAATGCCAGCGACGGCCGCGCCTGCAAGACGTGCCGGCATCGCGGCAGCCTGGGTCGCCTTGAGCGCGTTGGTCACCAAGAGACCTGCACCCACGGCGATGGCCCATTGGGTGGCGGCGAGACCGATCAGGTAGCCGGCGGCGACGGGCAGCGGCGCGCCGCCTTCCTGGCCGGCCAGGGCTTCGCCGAAGGCCCAGCCGTGGAACAAGCCGACGACGGCGAAGAGGCTGAGTGCCACGGTCATGGCGAGTGCGCGGCCACGCATGATCAAGACACCGACGACCAGCAGCGAGAGGGCGATGACCGGCTCGACCAACGGCAGGGTGATGCCGGAGACGACCAGCGCGATACCAAGGGCCATGGCGAGGATGAAAGCGAGCGGCGCCAGGTAGCGGTGGGCCGTGAAGGCGGCCGCGACGCCCATGGCGGCGATGAAGAAGAGATGGTCGAAGCCGATAATCGGATGACCGATGCCGGAGAGCAGGCCGTCGCCGAAGGTCGTCATGGCCTCGCCGGCCAGCGGGTGGTGGGCCATGGCCGGCATGGCGGTCAGGGAGGCGACCGCAGCTGCCCCGGTGCTCAAGGTGTGTTTGGCGAATCGCATTCCGTTCCTCCTCAGCCGCTCTAGCGGGACCACACGGAGGATCGGCGCGCCGGACAGGTCCGGCTGCGGCAATCCGTGATATGGTGCACCCCGCCCGTTCACGTTTCCCGCCGGTTCGTCCGGCGCTGCGTGGCAGGTCTCCCGGCTTGCGGATTTGGCCCGTTCTATCCTTCGGGCCGACGTGCTGTCCTCACCTTCCCGGAGCCTTGGCTCCAGTGGCAACGGAGGACTGCGCTCTCCGCTCACGGTCGCGGGGGCGGCGCCGGCTGGCGGCCTCCATTTCGGATCGGTCGCGCCCGGCTTCCCTCTTAGCTTCCGCGTCGCGCTCGCTCGGCGGAAGAACCATCGCAGGCGAAAGCAAGCGGTAGGGATACCCTTACTGTCAACCTGAAAAATCGTCATTGACAAGACGCAAGCCCGCCTGCCCCACTCTGCGGCAGCGAACGGTTCCCTCGGCCAGGCGGCCCAGGGATGAAAAGGGAACGCGGTGCGGTCGACCCGGGTGCGGGGGCCAAATCCGCGGCTGCCCCCGCAACTGTAAGCGGCGAGCGTGCTCCCACCACGCCACTGCGCCATCGGCGCGGGAAGGCCGGAGCGATGCAGAGACCCGCAAGCCAGGAGACCTGCCGTCCGCGGTCACCTGTCCCTCCGCACGGGGTGTGCGAAGGGGGCGGTCTTCCGCTTGCGGTGACGTCCGTCGTTGATGGTCGCGCCGCGCGTCGAAGAGTCCATTTCGCCGGCGACGACTGAACTCACAACGCCGGGCCGATGGCCCGGCAGCTAAAGGGACGTCGTATGCGAAAACAGATTGAGCGCACTCTTGTCTTTGGCGCGGCAGCTTGGTTGGTGCTTCCGGCACCTGCCGGGTCCGAAGAGGTCTTTCTGGCCGACCCGGTGGTCGTTTCGGCCACCCGCACACCCATCGAGGCGGCCAAGACCGGCTCTTCCATCACGGTGATCACCCAGCAGGACCTGGACGACAACCCACAGAACACGGTCGCCGAAGCGATCGAGAACGTGCCGGGTGTCGCCGTGGCGCCACGCGGCCCCTTGGGCTCCAGCACGGAGATCTCGGTCCGAGGCTTCGACCAGTCCGATATTCTCGTTCGCTTCGACGGCATCGAGTTGGCCGACCCCGGCGAGCTGCGCGTGCAGGCGGACCTCGGGCAGATCCTGCTCGGCGACGTCAACCGCATCGAAGTGCTTCGGGGCGCACAGAGCGCGCTCTACGGCGGCGAGGCCATCGGCGGGGTGATCGACATCACCTCCGGCGTCGGCCGCGGCACCGGACGGACGCTCAAGCTCTTCGGCGAGGGTGGCAGCTACAACACGGCCGTCGGCGGCGCCATCGTGGGACTCGGCGAGCTGGACTGGGATGTGTCCGCCTCGGTGCAGGGCGCGCGCTCCGCCGGCTTCTCGGCAGCCGACGAGGAAAGCGGTGCGTCGGAGAGGGACGGCTATGAGAACATCACCCTCTCGGCCGTCGGTTCGGCCGACGTGACGGACTTCGTGACCTTGGGCGGTGCTTTGCGCTACGTGGACCGGGAGACGCAGATCGATCGCATCTCGGGAGGTGTGCCGGTGGATGCCGACGGGCGCACGGCCGAAAGCGAGCTTTACGCGGCGCGGGGCTTCACCCGCGTCGGCCTGTTCGAAGGGCAGTTCATGAACGAGTTCTCCGCGCAGTTCCTCTCCTCGACCCGGGAGTTCAAGGAAGCGACCGACAGCAAGTTCGAGGGCGACCGCCTGAAGCTCGAATACCTCGGCAGCTGGGACGTCACCGAAGGCATCGACTTCGTGCTGGGCGGCGACTGGACCAACGAGGACGTGAAGACGAGCGACGGCGTGGACGAGGACAGCCAGATCGCCGGCGGCTTCCTGCAGATGGTGTTCGAGCCGACCAGCTACCTGACCTTCACCGGGGCCGGGCGCTACGACCGCCATTCGGAGTTCGGCGGCGAGCCGACCTGGCGCGGCACGGCGGCCGTGCAGCCGCTGGACGGCACCGTCGTGCGCGGTGCCGTCGCCACCGGCTTCCGCGCGCCCTCCAACCGGGAGCTTTTCTCACCGGATGACCCCTTCTTCGGCCCGGTGGGCAACCCGGACCTGGAACCCGAGCGCTCCTTTACCTGGGAGATGGGCGTGGACCAGACCTTCTTCGGCGGCCGCGCCCGTGCGTCGGCGACCTACTTTCAGTCCCGCACCGAGGACCTGATCGCCTTTCGCTTCGGCGAGGGCTTCGTGCAGATCGAAGGCGACACAGAGCGGCGCGGCGTCGAGTTGGGTTTGCAGGCAAAGCCCTTCGACAACTTGGACGTCAATGTCGCCTACACCTACCTCAATGCCGAGGAGCCGGACGGCGACCAGCTCGAGTTCGCACCGCGGCACGACGTCACCACCCGAGTGGTCTGGCGGCCTATCGAGCGGGTGACGCTCACCGGCACGGCCACCTACCTCGGGGAGGTGCGGGACAGCGGCGAGGACCTCAGCCCCTTCTTCGTGCTCAATGCCGTGGCGGCCTACGAGGTGGTCGAGGACATATCGCTCTACGTGCGGGTCGATAACATCCTGGATGAAAACTATCAGCGCGTGGACGGCTTCGGCACCTCCGATCTGGCGGCCTATGCCGGCTTTCGCGCGCAGTTCTGATCGGACCTGAACGGCAATGAGCGAGGCAGCGCGCTACAGGTTTTTGATCGCCGGGCTTTGCCTGCTGGTCGCGCTGCTCTTCGCCGTCTCGCTGCTGGTCGGCCCGGCGGGCCTGGGGCTCGGCGAGAGCCTGGAGGCTCTGTTCAGCGGCCGGGGCGAAGCGCAAGTGCTGGTGATGCGGGAAATCCGCCTGCCGCGGGCGCTCCTCGGCCTGATGATCGGCGCTACGCTCGGTCTCTCGGGGGCGGCCCTGCAGGGTTACCTGCGCAACCCTCTGGCCGAGCCAGGTTTGATCGGCGTTGCGCCCTGCGCCTCGCTCGGCGCGGTCATCGCCATCTTCACCGGCCTCGCCGCCGCCTTTCCTCTGGCCCTGCCGCTGGCTGCCCTGGCAGGTGCGGGTGTGGCTGTCCTCGTCGTCCAGGCCATGGCCGGCATCCGCGGCGGCGCCATCACCTTGATCCTGGCCGGCGTCGCGCTGTCCAGCTTCGCCGGCGCCTTGACCTCGCTGGTCCTCAATCTCTCGCCCAACCCCTTCGCAGCGCTGGAGATCGTCTTCTGGATGCTTGGGTCCCTGGCCGACCGCTCGATGCTGCATGTTCAGTTGGCCGCCCCCTTCATAATCGCCGGCTGGGCCATGCTGATCGTGCTCGGCCGCGGCCTCGATGCCCTGACCCTGGGCGAGGACGCCGCCGCCTCCATGGGCGTGCGGCTCAGCCGTTTGCGGGGCCTCGCCGTGGTCGGCACGGCGGCCTCGGTTGGGGCGGCGACGGCGGTTGCCGGCGCCATCGGCTTCGTCGGCCTGGTGGTGCCGCATCTCCTGCGGCCCCTGGTCGGCGCCCGCCCCTCGCGCCTCTTGCTCGCCTCGGCCCTGGGTGGAGCTGCGATGTTGCTGGCCGCAGACCTGGCCGTCCGCTTGATCGCGCCCGGCAAGGACCTCAAGCTCGGCGTGCTGACCGCCCTGGTCGGTGCGCCCTTCTTCCTCTGGCTCATCGTGCAGACCCGGAGGCGCCTGGCATGAGCCTTCTGGCCCTCTCCGGCATCACCGCACGGCTCGGCGGCAACGAGGTGCTGCGCGGCGTTTCGCTAGAGGTGGGCGCCGGTGAGTTCGTTGGCCTGATCGGCCCCAATGGCGCCGGCAAGTCCACCTTGATGCGCGCCGCCATCGGTCTCATCCCAGCCGGGGGCACGAGCCGCCTTGGCGATAATCTCATTGAGCAGCTGGCGGCAGGCGAGCGCGCCCGGCGGGTGGCCTACCTGCCGCAGGGGCGGGAGATCGCCTGGCCGGTGACGGTCGAAACCCTGGTGGCCCTGGGCCGCGCGCCCCATCGCCAGAGCTTCGCGCCGCCGAGCGACGCCGACCGTGCTGCGGTCGAAGCGGCGCTTGCCCGCATGGATGTGGCCGACTTTCGCAGGCGGCCGGCGACCGACCTTTCCGGCGGTGAGCAGGCCCGGGTGCTGATCGCGCGTGCCTTGGCGCAAGAGGCGCCGCTCCTGATCGCCGACGAGCCGACGGCGGGCCTCGACCCCTCGCACCAGATCGAACTGATGGAGACCTTCGCCGCGCTGGCCCGGGAAGGCCGCGGCGTCCTGGCCTCGCTGCACGATCTCAGCCTCGCCGCCCGCTGGTGCGGTCGCGTCGCCCTGATGGACGGCGGGCATATCGTGGCCGAAGGCACGCCATCAGACGTGCTCACGGCCGAGCGCTTGCAGCAGGTCTACGGCATCACCGCGCGCATCGAGGACGGCCCCGACGGCCTCCTGGTGCAGCCGCTCGCCCGCGTTCACTAGAAGCCAACGAGCAAGGCGATTACCGCCAGCATGGCCGCGACGAGCCACATGGCGCGCCGATAGAGGCTGAGCGCCCGCTTCAGGTCGGCTGCCAAGGGATCGGGGGCGCCAGGGTTGAGCCAGGGCTCTTCGGCCACCCGGTCGTGATAGGCGCGCGGGCCCGAAAGGCGGCAGCCGAGCGCGGCTGCCATGGCCGCCTCTGGCCAGCCGGCGTTGGGCGAGCGATGCTGCTTGGCGTCGCGGCGCATGATGGTGACGGCATGGCCCGGGTTGCCGGAGACGGCGGCGAAGATCAGGCCGGTGAGGCGCGCCGGTAGCCAGTTGACCCAGTCGTCCAGGCGCGCCGCAAAGCGCCCGAAGTCCTCATGCCGCGGCGAGCGGTGGCCGATCATGCTGTCGAGGGTGTTGATGGCCTTGTAGGCGGCGATGCCGGGCAAGCCGAGCAGCAGACCCCAGAAGAGGGGCGCCACCACTCCGTCGGAGCTGTTCTCCGCCAGGCTCTCGATCGCGGCGCGGGACACGCCCGCTTCGTCGAGGACGAAGACGTCCCGGCCAACGATCTTGGCGACTTCCGCCCGCGCTTCGGCGAGATCGTCGCGGGCCAGCGCCTCGGCGACTGGCGCCACATGATCGTAAAGGCTGCGGGCAGCGATCAGCGGCCAGGCCAGCACGGCCGCGAGCACAAGTCCCAGCGTTCCGCCGGGCAGCAGCCAGGCGGCCAAGCCGGCGACACCTGCGGCGGCGGCGATGGCGAGACAGGCGGCGGCCTCGCCCAGCTTGCGGCGCTTGGCGGGGCTGTCGTCTTCGCGGTTGAGGCGCTTGTCCAGCCGATCGATCAAGGCGCCGAGCCAGGTTACCGGATGGCCGATCGCGCGATAGAGCCGGTCCGGCCATCCGACCAGGGCATCGATTGCCAGGGCAAGCAGCATGACAAGCGCCCAGCTCATGCGGCGCGTCTCCCAAGGCTGGTGTGTTGCAAGCTCTATGCCTATCAAGAGCCCGACAGAAAACACAGGGTGATCGGTGATGGCAGACGTCAAGCATCGGCTCGTCTTGGGCGGCGCCCGTTCGGGCAAGTCACGCCACGCGCAAACGCTGGCCGAGGACACAGGGCCACGGCGGACCTATCTTGCCACCGCCGAGGCGCGCGACGAGGAGATGGCGGCGCGCATCGCCCGGCACCAAGCCGAGCGCGGCGACGGCTGGCAGACGCTGGAGGCGCCGCTTGAGATGCCCGACATGCTCGAAGCGGTCGCTGACAGTGACGTGGTGCTGGTGGACTGCCTGACGCTCTGGCTGACCAACGTCATGCTGGGGGAGCGGGACGTCGATACCGAGACAGAGGCTTTGGTGGCGGCGCTTGCGGCGGCGCGGCAGCCGGTCATCCTGGTGTCCAACGAAGTGGGGCTCGGTTTGGTGCCGGAGACGCCGCTCGGGCGTGCCTTCCGCGACGCGCAGGGCCGGCTCAACCAGCGTATCGCGCAAGAGGTAGACGAGGTGCGCTTCGTGGCCGCCGGCCTGCCCCTCGTCCTGAAGGGCTAGTCGAGCGGCGGGACCCGGGCGACGAAGTGCCCCTTCACGCCGGAGGGCCACTGCTTGTAGGCGACGACACCCTCTTCGCTCTCGGCGTGAAGCGCGGCATAGGCGACCAGCGCCTCGGCGCTCTCCGCCTCCGGTGCGAAGCTGCCGAGGACATAGGACATCTTGCCCGGCGCAGAGATGACAACGTTGCAGCCGTGGTCGCAGCCCATCAGGCAGGCCGTGCCGCGGACCGCGACGGTCTTTGCGTCGCGGGCGCTGTCCTCGACCAGTGTCAGCATGGCCTCACCGCAGGGCGACAGGCTCCGATCCTCTCGCGCTTCGCCGCGGCGGCAGGTGGTGCAAACCGTGATAACCGTCATGCTGTCCTCGTCCTAAGCCGGCATCCCATGCCTTAGCTTTCGCCGCCTGGCAAGAGCCTGGAAAGCCAGGCGTTCAGACGTTCGAGGCCGGTCAGCAGGAGGATGACGGCGCAGCCGAGGGTGACGTAGCGCAATTCCCAGAACAGCGTGCCTCTCAATAGGCCCAGGTTCTCGTAGGCGAGCCAGATCAGGCCGCATGCCAGAAGGGTCAGGCCGGGCGGCAGGAGGCGGCCGAGGGTGCTTTTCTCGGTCATTGCGCCAGCCGAATGCTTGCCGGGTCGATGCGGAAGACGAGCAAAGCGCCGCGTCTCTCCACCGCACCTTCGATTTCGACCAAGGTCGCCACGTGGTCCAGGATGGCGTCGGTGACCGGCCCGCCTTCGGCATCGGCCAGCAGGAGAAACTGCTCGCCATCGATACGGTCGGTGGCGACGAAGATCGGCGGCACGCCGCCGGTCAGGCAGAGGTTGGCGCAGGCCTTGTGCGCCAAGCCCTGGCCGGGGCGCATGGCGCCCGTGTAGCACTTGCCGTCGCAGATCTCGCCGGTGATGCGCCAGCGTCCGAGCGGCTGCGTTGTCGGGGGCGCTGCCGTCTCGCCCGCCGGCCTGTCTTGGGCGGCGGCTAGGCCGTCGCTGCCGCCGCGCAGCTGCAGCATGTCGATCTCGCCGCGAGTCAGCGCCACGCCGGAGGCCTGCACCACGACTCCGTCCAAGGAGGCGCTGCGGTCCTGCACGCCGCGCTTGCCCTGGCCGGAGAGCAGGAGGCTGTGGCCGGCCGGAAAGCGGTCGCTCTCGATCACATGGAGGATCGGATAGGGCCCGGCCTCGAGCACGCCGATCACCGTCTGCCGTCCCCAATCGAAGCGGAAGCTGCCGTCGCCCGGGTCGTCCTGGGTTGCGGCGAGCAGCCAGCCGGCCGCCGCGAAGAGTACGACGAGGCCCAGCGCCGTCCAGAGCAGGAAAAGACGCAGCCCGGCGGGCGGATTGGCCCAGCCGATGAAGAAGGGGTCGCGCGGCGCGGCCATCAGATCGTGCCCTCATTGGCGGTCGGGAGTGGCAGCGGCGGCTGCGCCGTGCCTGGCGGGTTGGCTTGGCGGTGGATCATCACGCTGTCGCCCTGCAGCCGCAGACGGTAGGTGGGGATGCGTTCGGTGAAGGGCGCCGGTGAGCAGCCGTCCTCCGGGCGATACTGGAAGCCGTGCCAGGGGCAGGTGATGCAGCCGTCGATGATACGGCCTTCGCCGAGCGGCCCGTTCTGGTGGGCGCAGGCATTGGACACGGCCGAGAGGCTATCGCCGTTGCGAAAGACGGCGGCGCGCTCATCGCCCTGGATGCGAACGATGACGGCGCGGCCCTCCGGGATGTCCCGCCAATCGCCGACCTGCAGCCAGCCTTCCTCCGCGGCCTGGGCGCGGTCTCTGCGTCGGGCGGCAAGGTGCAGCCCGGCGACGGTCAAGGCGCCGCCGCAGGCCACCAGCGCCATGGCCGGGTTCTTGGCGTCTTGCAGATAGCCGAGGCCGATGTGCGCAATGACGGCGGCGTAAGCCGGATAGATCAGGAGATGCAGCGCCTTCCAGACCGGCGCCGACAGGAAGGCGAGCCAAAAGTCATGGCTGGTCGCCGCGAGGATACCCAGCACGATGAGCGCGAAGATGCCGAAGGCCTCGAAGGGAAAGCCGAGGAGCTGGCCGTAGCTTTGGTTCGCGCTCAAGAGCGCTTCGAGCGGTGGTGTCGGGCTGAAGGCGAAGTACCAGTTCAAGACATAGATCGCGTGGGTCAGGGCCACCAGCGCTGTCAGCACACCGAAGTGCCGGCGATTGTAGAGCAGCGGCAGGAAGCGTCGGTCGAGCCGTGCCAGGGGGCCGATGCAGAGGATGACGGTCAGCATGAGAAAGGCGCAGCTGCCGAAGGCGCGCATGCGCAGGATCTGCCCGTCGACCGGCCGGGTGACGTCGGCGGCCGGAGCGCCGAGCCGGATGAAGACCAGGACGTAGGCCACGACGCAGAGCAGCAGCACGGCGTCGTAGAGATACTTGTTCCAACCCCACTGGACGGGGACGTACTTGACGCTCATTCGCCGGCCTCTTCACCCGGTTCCGAGAGCATGACGGCCGGCCGCTCGAAGGGCCCGTTCTGGCGCACGACCAGGGTCGCGATGACGATCAGCGGTATGGCAAGCGCCAGGCCCAGGGCCGCCCAGTCCTGCGCCGCGCGTGGCGGCCGGTAACGCCGTACTTCGTCCCAGCCCCACGACAGACGATACCAGCGCCAGAGCACCAGCGGCCAGATGAGCACCACACCGGGGAGGAGCAGAGGACGGAAAGCCCAGGCGCCGCGTGCGTTCTGATCGATGCGGTCGATGCCCCAGCAGAGGAAAACCGCGGCAACCAGCAGGCCGATCACGCCATAGATGGCAAGGACGTCCAGTATCGTTGCCGCCATCGGCTTACCTGCTCCCGTCCGCGGTTCCGGCTATCGGCATCGAGTCTGCCCAAAGCCCCCAAGCCTGGCAACGGCACCTTGTGGCAAGCTCGAGGCCTAGGAGGTCTTGACCGCTTCAGTCTCGACCTCGTCGCGCAACGCCCTGGCCAGCAGCATGGCAATGCCGAGCGCCAGGATCGCGGCGACGGTGACGCCGGTCCAATCGAGATGCTCGTAGACCAGACCCAGGGTGAAGGCGCCGAACAGGCCTCCGAGATAGTAGCTCGAAAGGTAGAGACCGTTGGCGGCGGCGTGGGAGTGGCGGGCCGCGCGCCCGACATAGCCGGCGACGGCGGCCTGGGCGAAGAAGAGGCCGATGCCGATCAGCGACAGCCCGAGCAGCACGACCCAGAGATTGCCGAGCCAGACGGCGAAGATGCCGGCATAGGTCACCGCCGCGCTGAGCCAGAAGCTGTTCCGGGCGCCCCACTTCCGCGCCAGCTTTCCGGCGATAGGCGTGGTGAAGATCGCCGGCAGGAAGACGAAATAGACCAGGCCAAGCAGCAGCGGGTCGAGTTGCAGGCGCGGACCCACCAGCTCGAAGTTCACGTAGGTAAAGAGGCCGACGAAGAGAAAGAGTATGACGAAACCGATCAGGAAGCTGGCGCGCAGGCGTGGGTTGGAGAGGTGCGCCGCCCAGGCTTTGCCCGGCTTCTGGCCCGAGACTGGCCGTTCGCTGGAGGAGGGGCCGATCAGCACGAAGGCGATGACGGCGCCGAGCAGGTTGAGCGCGGCAAAGGCGAAGAAGCTGCCGGCGAGTCCGACCGACTCGGCGAGCGAGCCGGCCATCAGGCGGCCGAAGAGGTTGCTGGCCACATTGCCGGTGATGTAGGCGGCCATGGCGCCGGAGGCGGCGGTGATGTCGCACTGCTCAGAAAGGTAGGTCATGGTCAGGGTGAAGGCCGCCGCCATGAACACGCCCTGCAGGATGCGCAGCATGGCGAAAAGCGCCACGTCGTCGACGATGCCGAGCAGGAAGGTCGGAATGGAGAGCAGCGCCAGGCTGAGCCAGATGCCGCGCTTGCGGTCGATGCGGTCGGCGAACCAAGCGACGGCCAGTCCCGATGCGGCCATGCCGAGGGTGGAGAGGTTGACCGCCACCCCCATGGTCGAGGCATCGACGTTGTAGGCTTCGACCAGCTGCGGCAGCAGCGCCTGGCTGCCGAAGAGGTCGATCAGGGTCAGGAAGCTGATAATGGCGATGATGGTGCTGCGCCGCAGGGTGTCCTGCAATCGCTCGCCCCTCAGCGCGCCCTCGACAAAGTACCGCATGCCCAAGCTTCCCTCTTCGCTGCGGCGTTCCGCTGCCGCGTCAGATGGCTATGTAGTACAGATTCGCGACGGCGGCATGTCCGCCGGTGAATGATCCATGGGATCACTGCATCACAGCTGTTCACAAGCAGGAAGCGCTACGCCTCGTTCCGCCGCAGCACCAGAAACCTGTCGCGGTCGCGCAGCAGGAACAGCACGATCAGCAGGCCGAGGACCGGGATGGCCGCCCAGAAGAGGTGATTAGGTGGCGTGAAAGGGTCGATCAGCCGCGGAATGGTCGAGAAGACCGAGACACTATGCATGGCGAGCAGAGCGCCGTAGGTCCAGAAGCGAAACAGCCCCGCCATGAAAGCGAGGATCACGAGGGCCTGCAGGACGCCGGTGATCAGGAGCATCTCGTCGGACGGCGAGGAGAAATAGAAGGTCTCGAAGACGCGGCGGGCGATCTCCGGCGCCAGTATTTTCTCCAAGGCCCAAACGAGGAAGAAGGCGCCGGTCGTGAGGCGCAGGATGGCCAGGCTTAGCGCGAGGCGCTGGTCGCGATCTCCAGACATGATGAAACCTCCGTCAGGTCGGGACGCCGACAGCCGGCCCCCCTTCGCCTTGGAGATCGGTATGTTTGACATCTATGTCAAAGATACTTTTCATTGAGAAGCGTGACGAGTGTCACAGCTTTGCGGGTATGATCGGTGAGGAGGTCTGGGCATGGTCGGCGTGCGGCAGTTCGATGAAGAGGCGGTCATGGACGCTGCCGTCGAGACCTTCTGGCGGCAGGGCTATGCCGAGACCACCATGGCCGATCTCGCCAAGAGCGCCGGCGTGCAGCGCGGCAGCCTCTATCACGCTTATGGCGATAAGGAAGCTCTGCTGCTGCGCGCCTTGGACCACTATGCCGCGCGGTACGGCGACATCGCTCGGGCGGCCTTGCAGGAACCCGACCCGCGCCACGCGATCGAAGGTTTTCTCGACAGCCACTTGGCCCGCATGGCCGATCCGGCGAACCCGGCCGGCTGCCTGATGTGCCAGACGGCCTTGGAGTGCGGTGGCCGGGACCCGGCCCCCTCGGCGCTGGTGCGCGAGCAGTTTCTGCGCACCGAGGCGGCGCTGCAGGCGGTGCTGGAGCGTGGGCGAGAAGACGGCCTGCTGCCGGCAAGTATCGACAGCCGCGCGCTCGCCCGCTTCTTCCTGGGCGTTTCGCGCGGCATGGCGGTGCTGCACCGGGCCTACGGCGAGCTGGAGCCGGTGCAAGACATGGCCAAGACGGCGCTCAGCGTTTTGGATGGAGCGGTCCAGGCGTAACGCGCTACTGCGCAGGCTGGCTCCGCGGCCAGGTGTCGCTCAGGCGGTAGCCTTCCGGCCAGGGGTCATCGGGATCCAGGAAGTGCTGGGTGCTGCCGGTGAGCCAAGCGCGGCCGGTGATGGTGGGCACGATGGCTGCTTGGCCACCGACCTTTGTCTCCCCTTCGATGCGGCAGTCGAAGACCGAGTCGATGATCGAGACGCCGCGGAAGCGCTCGCCGACCGCCAGCACGCCACGGGCGTGCAGCACCGCCATGCGGGCGCTGCAGCCGGTGCCGGTCGGGCTGCGGTCGATCTTGCCGGGACGCACCGTCACCGCGTTGCGGCCGGTCTTGATGCCCTCGACCTCCTCGATCTTGGCGGCAATCTGGCAAAAGGAGATGTGCGACCAGTCCGGGTTCTCCGGGTGGTGGAAGCCGAGCTGTTCGTTGGCCGCGGCCGTGATGCGCACTCCGGTTTCGGCCAGCTCCCGCGCTTCATCGGCGGTCAGGGCGAAGCCGAGATCTTCGGCCGAGACGATCACGAAGCTGTCGCCGCCGTAGGCGGTATCGACTTTGAGCGTGCCGAGGCCCTCGACCTCCAGTGTGGCGTCGAGTTGTGCGGCGAAGGAGGGCAGATTGCGCACCGTGACCGACTCGACTCTGCCGTCGCGGCAGCGGGCGCGCGCTTCGATCAGGCCGCCCGGCGCCTCAAGGGTCAGAATCGTTTCGGGCTCCTGCATCGGCAGGATGCCGGTCTCCAACAACACCGTGGAGACGCAGATGCTGTTGGAGCCGGACATGGGCGGCGTATCCGCCGGCTCCATGATGATGAAGCCCATCTGGGCGTCGGGATGCTTCGGCGGGACCAGCAGATTGACGTGGCGGAAGACGCCGCCGCGGGGCTCGTTGAGCACGAAGCGGCGCAGCCTGTCGTCACTGGCAATGAAGCGCGATTGCGCCCAGAGGGTCTCGCCCGGCGGCGGTGCCACGCCGCCGACGATCACGTCGCCAACCTCACCTTCGGCGTGGCAGCCGACGATGTGAACGACACGGCTGGAGCGCATGGCTATCCCCTGTTGCTGATGCCGGGCAGGCGGTTTCCGATTTGCGTGCAGGCACTGGCTGGAGTAGTACGCAGCCTGTATGCAAAATCAAGCAAGCCCTGCATTCAGAAAGGCTCTCGGTGCCTAGGAAGCAGGTAACTGACCAGCAAGACGGGAAGCCCACGCGCGGCGGCGGTGCGTTGCGCATCTACGAGGGCCTGCGCCACGACATTCTGACCATGGCGCTGCCGCCGGGGGAGCTGCTGGACGAGGTGACCATCGCCTCGCGCTATACCGTCTCGCGCTCCCCGGTGCGGGAGGCGCTGATTCGCCTGACGGCCGAAGGGCTGGTGAAGACCCTTCCCAACAAGAGCGCCATGGTCGCTTCTCTCAACATCGAGGAGTTTCCGGCCTACCTCGATGCGCTCGACCTGATGCAGCGGGTGACGACCCGGCTTGCCGCCACCCTGCGCAGCGAGGAGGACCTGGCGCGCATCAAGCGGGAGCAGGCGGCCTTCGAGCGGGCGCTGGCCAAGCACGACGCCTTGGCCATGATCGAGACCAACCGCAATCTGCACATCGCCATCAGCGAGGCCGGCAAGAACCGCCACTTCACCATGCTCTATGCGCGACTCTTGGACGAAGGCCGGCGCATGCTGCGGCTCTATTTCTTCTCCCTCGACGACAGCCTTCCGCCGGAGCTGGAGTCCGAGCACCGCAAGATGATCGAGGCCATCGAGGCGCAGGACGCCGACCTCGCCGAGCGCCTGGCGCACGAGCATGCCATGCAGGTGGGCGAACGCTTCCTGGCCTACCTCGGCACCCGTCGCACCGCCGACGTGAAGTTGGGCGCGCAGGAGCTCTAGCGCCGACAGCGCATCACCAAAGTCTGTCATCCCTGCCTTGAGCCGGGATCCATCCATCGGCCCGCGCCAATCGTCCGACTGTCCGCGCCTGACCCAACCATGGACCCCGGCTCGCGGGCTGACGCCCTTGTCCGGGGTGACATTTGGAGAGAGCGCTCTAACGCACCTTGGCGAGGAAGCGGCGGGTCTTCTCGGAGTGCGGCGCGCCGAAGATCTGATCGGGCGGGCCGATCTCCTCGACCCGGCCTTCATCGAAGTAGGCGACCTTGTCGGAGACGTCCCGGGCGAAGCCCATCTCGTGGGTGACCACCATCATGGTCATGCCCTCTTCGGCCAGTAGGCGCATGGTGTCCAGCACCTCGCCGACCAGCTCCGGGTCGAGCGCCGAGGTCGCCTCGTCGAACAGCATGTAGTCCGGTTCCATCGCCAAGGCGCGGGCGATGGCGAGGCGCTGCTGCTGGCCTCCCGAGAGCTTGCCCGGATAGACGTCGAGCTTGTCGCCGAGGCCAACGTGCACCAGCCGCTTTTCGGCGACCGCACGGGCATCGCCTCTGTTCAGCCCTTTGACGATGCGCGGGGCCAGCGCCACGTTTTCCAAGGCCGTCAGGTGGGGAAAGGCATTCCACTGCTGAAAGACCATGCCCAGGCGCTGGCGCAGCTTGTTGAGGTCGGTGCCTTTGGCATGCACGTCGATGCCGTCGACCTCGATCTTGCCGCCCTGAATGCTCTCCAGTCCGTTGACGCAGTAGAGCAGGGTGGATTTGCCGGAGCCGCTGGCGCCGATGATGCTGATGACCTCGCCCTTGTGGACGGTCAAGTCGATGCCCTTCAGCACCTCGAGCCGGCCGTAGCTCTTATGCAGGTCGGTTATCTCAATCATACTTCCACCTGCGTTCGAGGTGCTCGGACAGCCGGGCGATGGGGAAGGAAAGCGCGAAGTAGAACAGCCCGGCGATGCCCAGGATCAGGAAGGGTTGCTGGGTGCGGGTGATCATCTCCTGCGAGACCTGCATCAGCTCGCCGGCCTTGAGCACCGAGACCAGCGCCGAGTCCTTGAGCACGCCCAGCGCCACGCCGGTCCAGGAGGGCAGCACGGCGCGCAGGCCGATCGGCAGCACCACATAGCGCAGGTCCTGCCAGTAGCTCATGCCGAGCGAGCGGCCGGCCCAGCGGGTGGTCTTGGGCACCGCCTCGATGCCAGCGCGGGCGACCTGGGCGACCAGGGCGCTGCAGTACATCATCAGCACCAGGGTGCCGGCCTGGGCGGCATCGACCGGGAAGCCGATGATCGGGAAGAAGTTGACGAAGAGCACGAGCTGAACGATCGGCGGCACGCTGCGGAAGATGTCGAGCACCCAGCCCAGGGTGATGGCCCCGAACCGCCCGCTGACCGACAGCAGCCAGCCGAACAGGCCGCCCAGGACGGTGCCGCCGACGATGGCGAGCGACGAGATGATCAGGGTCAGCTTGGCCCCTTCGGCCAGGATCAGCAGATCCCGCTCGGTGAACGCGAAGAAGAATTGAACGCCGCCGTCTGCCATCGCCCCGGCCTCAGTAGCGGAACAGGCGCCAGGCGATCAGGCGCGAGCTGAGGATGATGATCTTGACGATCACGTAGTAGATGACCGCGGTGACCAGGAAGAACTCGAACAGACGGAAGCTGCGGAAGGCCTGCCGCTGGGTCTCGCCGGCCAGTTCGTGGAAGCCGACCAGCATGCCGAGCGAGCTGATCAGCACGGCCCAGACCATCTGGTTGGTCATGGGGTAGTAGACGATGCGCAGGACCTGCGGAATGATGATGCGCAGATAGGCCTGGGTCGCCGTCATGCCGAGCGATCGCGCCGCCTTCATCTGCGTATCCGGGATGGCCGCGAAGCCGCCGCGGAAGCTCTCCGCGAGATAGCCGGCGTTGTTGAAGGCCATGCCGCAGAGCACGACCATGTAAGGCGTCAGGTGGATGCCGTAGGCGCCGAGCCCGAAGCTGAAGAAGAAGAGCTGCAGCAGCGCCGGCGTGTTGCGGGCGATCTCGATCCAGCCGATGGCGAACCAGGTGATCGCCGGATTGCCCGACATGCGGATGAGAGCGAGCCCCAGGCCCAGCGCGATGCCGATCACCATGGAGAGCGCCGACACCTCGAGGGTGATCAGGCCGGCCTCCAGCAGATCGGGGAGCCTGTTGAAGACCGGTCGCCAGTGAAAGGTGTATTCCAACGCGCCCTGTCCGACTCAGATCGCGGCCGGCAAGAGCGCCGGCGCGAAGACGGACCGCCCCCGACCTGAGACTAGCGCGGTCGGGGGCGGTCGAACTTCAGACTATCACGGAAGTGCCGCGGGTCAGTACATGACTCCCGGGATCCTAAGGTCGGGCGCCTCACCGCCGACGAACTGCCCCCAGAGCTCCTGGTAGCGGCCCGAGCGTACCTGGTGGGTGATGAAGAGGTTGAGGTAGTTGAGCCAGCCGAAATCCTTCCGCGGGCCGACCACGGAGGTGTAGTCGGTGGTCCAGGGCATGCGCGGCCCGGCGATGACGTTCTCGTACTGATCGGTGATCGGCTTCACCGCCGTGTTGGTGGTGATGCCGGCGTCGATCTTGCCCTGGGCGACGGCGAGGAAAACCTCGTTCTCGCTCTGAAAGCCCTGGTAGAGGTCTTCGGTGCCCCATTCCTTGGCGTACTTGAGGAACTCGATCTCAGGCACCGTGCCGACCGCGGCACCCACGCGCTTGCCCTTCATGTCCTCGAAGGTTGCGATGCCGGAGTCGCGTGTGACGACCGCCTGGGCGTAGTAGATCGCGTAGGGGATGGTGAAGCCGACCGTCTTGGCCCGCTCCAAGGTGTCGGAGGTGGCGCCGAAGACCACGTCCGCCCGGTTGGTGACGATCACCGGAAGGCGCTCGGCCCAGGTCAGCGGCAGGATCTCGTAGTCGACCTCCATGGCCGCCGCCAGGTCCTTGCAGTACTCCACATCGAAGCCGGCCGGCTCGTTGTTGGCGTCGCGGAAGCCGATGGGCGGAAAGTCCAGCACCACGCCGCAGCGCACTTTGCCCGCGTTGATCACGTCGTCCAGCTTGTCGGCCTTGGCGCTTCCTACCTCGCCGAGCGCGAACAGGCCGAGCACGGCGCCGGCCAGTAATGCAGTCCCGATTCTCATGATCATTCTCCCTGCCTTGAGCCTCTTGTGATGCGATCGCTTCGAGAGATCGCATCCGGTCGCAGGAGGATAGTGGGTTACATACAATCTGTCGACAACGACAAGACCGGTTTACCTGGTCGCGTCCGGCGGGCGGGATGGCTCGCGACGACCTGCGCCGCCGCTGGACCTAGCGCCTGACGATCGGGTCGTCTTCCTGAACGCCCTCTGTCGGGGGCGGGGCCGCGTAGGACGGCGAGGAGTAGTAGAAGGCGATGGCCTGGGCCCGGCTGTTGACCGAGAGCTTCTCGAAGATGCTGCGCAGGTGGAACTTCACGGTGTTGACCGAGATCGAGAGCTCCCGCGCCAGCTGCTTGTTGCTGTAGCCCTTGGCCAGCATGCCCATCAGGATGCGCTCGCGTTGGGTCAGCGTATCCATCGGGTCGCGCTTCAAGGTGCGCACGTCGAGGAAGGGGAAGACCATGCGGCCGGCGGCGACCTGGGCGACGATGTCGAGCAGGCGTTCCGGCGGTTCGCTGCGGTCGCAGAAGCCGGCCGCCCCGGCGGCCATGGCGCGGCGGGCGACCTCCGAGTGCGGGTCGTGGGAGTAGACCACCATGCGCGGCGGCGTGTCCTTCGCCCGCAGCATCTCCAAGAGCCGCTCGCCGCCGAGGTTCGGCAGGGTCCAGTCAATGACGCCGACCGCGACACTGGTCCTCAGGGCCAGCTCGAGGAAACCCTCCGCCGTCTTGGCCGTGGCCACCAGGCTGAAGCGTCGGTCGCGCTCCAGGAACTCGGAGAGAGCGCCCAGCATCAGGGGATTGCTGTCGGCCAGAGCCACGTTCACGGCGGCCCGAGCCCTGGTCATGTCGCTCATCGCAGCTGCGTCCTTCCGCGCCGGAACCCACCCATTCAGTGGCAGTTTAGCACGTTGCATCGCAAAAACAATTCATATAGGTGGTAAAATACCCACCCATAAAGATACTCGAAGGTAGGAGTTCTGGGTGTTGTGCCCTTGTCGGCTTCCATGTGATCTGGAGGAAAGGCGGCAAGGTCCCAAAGACCACGCCAAATGGCGCCAGCGCGCAGCTCAGGAGGAAAGCCCAGATGACCCGTTGCCTTGTCGGCACCCCTGCCCTCTTCATTCCGGGGCCCACAAATGTCCCCGAGCGCGTGCGCAGCGCAATCGACATTCCCATGGAGGACCAGCGGGCGCCGGACCTGCCCGAGTTCACACTGCCGCTCTTCGATGACCTCAAGAAGGTCTTCAAGACCGAGAGCGGCCAGGTCTTCCTCTTCCCCGCCTCGGGCACCGGCGGCTGGGAAGCGGCCATGACCAACACCCTGTCGCCGGGCGACAAGGTGCTGATCGCCAGCTTCGGCCAGTTCTCCCACCTCTGGGTGGATCTCTGTCAGCGTCAGGGCTTCGATGTCGAGGTGGTGGACGTTGCATGGGGCGAGGGCGTTCCAGTCGAGCGCTTCCAGGAGATCCTGGCCGCCGATACGGCCCATGAGATCAAGGCGGTCCTGGCGACCCACAACGAGACGGCAACCGGCGTGACCAGCGACATCGCCGGCGTGCGCGGCGCGCTCGATGCGGCTGGCCATCCGGCCATGCTCTATGTCGATGGCGTCAGCTCCATCGCCAGCATCGATTTCCGCATGGACGACTGGGGCGTCGACGTCGCCGTCTCCGGCTCGCAGAAGGGCTTCATGCTGCCGGCCGGCCTGGCCATCGTCTGCTTCAGCCAGAAGGCGATTGCGGCGGCGGACCGTGCCACCTCGCGCCGCTGCTACTTCGACATCGCCGACATGATCCGCACCAACAAGGACGGCTTCTTTCCTTACACGCCGCCCATGTCGCTCATCCGCGGCCTGCGCGCCTCGGTGGACATGCTTTTCGAAGAGGGCTTGGAGAACGTCTTCGCCCGCCACTACCGCATGGCGGAAGCGGTGCGCCGCGCGGTCTCGGCCTGGGGCCTCAGCCTCTGCGCCAAGGAGCCCAAGTGGCACTCCGACACGGTGAGCGCAATCTACCTGCCTGACGGCGTCGATTCCGGCGCCTTCGTCAAGTACGCCTACCGGCAGTACGGCATCTCCTATGGCGTGGGCCTCTCCAAGGTCGCCGGCCGGGTGTTCCGCATCGGCCATCTCGGCGCGCTCAACGAGACCATGATCCTCTCGATCATCGGTGCGACGGAGCTGGTGATGCGCGACTTCGACATCGCCTTCCAGACCGGCAGCGGCGTCGCCGCGGCGGTCGACTACCTGCACGACAGCAACCAGCGCATCCGCACCATCGCCGCCTAAGCGCGACGAGCGGCGAGGGAGGCATGTCATGGATATCCATGAATATCAGGCCAAGGAGATTCTCACCGGCTTTGGCGTGACGACGCCGCGCGGCGGGCTTGCCTACAGCCCGGAGCAGGCGGCCTATCGCGCACACGAGATCGGCGGTGAGAAGTGGGTCGTCAAGGCGCAGATCCATAGTGGCGCGCGCGGCAAGGCCGGTGGCGTCAAGCTGTGCAGCGACGAGCACGCGGTGTTCGACGCGGCCAACGAGATGTTCGGCAAGCGCCTGGTCACGCACCAGTCCGGCCCGGGCGGCAAGGTGGTCTACCGCGTCTACGTCGAAGAGGCCGCCAACATCGAGCAGGAGCTCTATCTCGGGCTGGTTCTCGATCGCACCACCGAGCGAATCATGGTCGTCGCGTCCAAGGCCGGCGGCATGGAGATCGAAGAGATCGTGCAGGCGGAACCGGCCTCGATCATTCGCGCCGTGATCGACCCGGCGGTCGGCCTGACCGAGTTCCAGGCGCGCGAGATCGCCTTCGGCCTCGGGCTCGAGCCGAGCTTGGTGCAGCAGGCGGTGAAGACCATCAACGGCTGCTACCGCGCCTTCCGCGATCTCGACGCCACCATGGTGGAGATCAATCCGCTGATCGTCACCGAGGACGGCACCTTGGTCGCGCTCGACGCCAAGATGTCCTTCGACGACAACGCGCTGTTCCGCCGGCCGGAGATTGCCGAGCTGCGCGACAAGAGCCAGGAGGACCCGCGGGAGACGCAGGCCGCCGACCGCGGGCTCGCCTACGTCGGGCTCGACGGGCAGATCGGCTGCATCGTCAATGGCGCCGGTCTCGCCATGGCAACCATGGACATGATCAAACTTGCCGGCGGCAGTCCGGCCAACTTTCTCGATATCGGCGGCGGCGCTTCGCCGGAGAGGGTGGCCAAGGCCTTCCGCCTGGTGCGTTCCGACGACAACGTGCAGGCCATCCTGGTCAACATCTTTGCCGGCATCAACCGCTGCGACTGGGTGGCCGAGGGCATCGTCCAGGCTTTGGAAAACAACCCGGTCGGCACCCCGGTCGTGGTGCGGCTCTCCGGCACGCACGTCGAGGAGGGGCGCAAGATCCTGGCCCAGAGCGGGCTACCGATCATTCGCGCGGCGACCCTGTCGGAGGCGGCGGAGCGCGCCGTCTACGCCTGGAAGCAGAACGGCACACACGACGTCAAGCTGGTGGCCTCGTCATGAGCATTCTGATCG
Source organism: Rhodospirillales bacterium (assembly GCA_965247175.1). Taxonomy (GTDB): domain Bacteria; phylum Pseudomonadota; class Alphaproteobacteria; order Kiloniellales; family DSM-21159; genus JANQMX01. The sequence continues at coordinate 2,940,074 of OZ252006.1, read as the reverse complement.
ATCAAACGACGCCCGTCCTGGTGCAGGGCATCACCGGGCGCATCGCCTCCTTCCACACCAAGGAGATGCTGGACTACGGCACCAACGTGGTCGGCGGTGTCGTCCCCGGCCGCGGCGGCGAGACGGCCCACGGCCTGCCGGTGTTCGACACCATGAAGGAGGCCGTCGCCGCGACCGGCGCCACCGCAAGCCTCGTCCTGGTGCCGCCGCCCTTTGCCGCCGACTCGATCATGGAGGCGGCCGACTCCGGCATCCGTCTCTGCATCGCCATCACCGACGGCATCCCGGCCCAGGACATGATGCGGGTGAAGCGCTACATGTGGCGCTACCGGCAAGAGCGGCGCATGCGCCTCATCGGCCCCAACTGCGCCGGCATCATCAGCCCGGGCAAGGCGCTGATGGGCATCATGCCCGGCCATATCTACATGCCGGGCCACGTCGGCATCGTCGGACGCTCCGGCACTCTGGGCTACGAAGCCGCCTCGCAGATGCAGGAGGCCGGCATCGGTGTCTCGACCAGCGTTGGCATCGGCGGCGACCCGATCAACGGCAGCTCCTTCCGCGACATCCTGCAGCTCTTCGAGGAAGACCCGGAGACCCACGCGGTGGTGATGATCGGCGAGATCGGCGGGCCCCAGGAAGCCGCCGCCGCCGAGTACATCCTCAAGCACATGACCAAGCCCGTCGTCGCCTATGTCGCCGGCCTCAGTGCCCCGAAAGGCAAGCGTATGGGTCATGCCGGCGCAATCATCTCGGCATTCGGCGAGAGCGCGCCGGAGAAGGTGGAAATCCTCCGCGAGGTCGGCGCCACAATCGCCGAAACCCCGGCGGACATCGGCAACACAGTTTCGCAGGTCCTCGAGAAGGCCGCATAAGGGAGAGACGAGAGATGACTCAGCCAAGAGTACTGGTGACCCGCCGCTGGCCCGAAGCCGTGGAAGCCGCCATCGCGAACCGCTTCGATGCGATCTTCAACGAGTCCGACCGGCCGCTGTCGAACGACGACTTCAAGCTCGCGTTCAAGGAGGTCGACGCCATCCTGCCAACGGTGACCGACCGCATCGGTGCCGCGCTCTTCGAGGCCGCTGACAGCCGCACGCGGATCCTCGCCAACTACGGCGTCGGCTTCAACCACATCGACGTAGACGCCGCCAAGGGCCACGGCGTGGTGGTGACCAACACGCCCGACGTCTTGAGCGAGTGCACCGCCGATCTGACCATGACCCTGATGCTCATGGCGGCGCGCCGCGTTTCCGAGGGCGAGCGCGAAGTGCGAGAGGGCCAGTGGAGCGGCTGGCGCCCGACCCATCTTCTGGGCACCAAGATCTCGGGCAAGACACTGGGATTGGTCGGCTTCGGACGCATTGGCCGCGAGGTTGCGCGGCGCGCGCACCACGGCTTCGGCATGAGGGTGAAGGTCTTCAACCGCTCACCGGTCGACCCGGCCGTGCTCCAAGCCTTCGGCGCCGAGCAGGTCGCCAGCCTCGACGAGTTGCTGCCGCAGTGCGACGTCATCTCGCTGCACTGCCAGGGCGGCGCGGACAACCGGCATCTGATCGACGCGCGCCGGCTTAACCAGATGAAGCCGACGGCCTACCTGATCAACACCGCGCGCGGCGAGGTGGTCGATGAGCAGGCCCTGGCCCAGGCGCTCTGGTTCGAGACCATCGCCGGCGCCGGCCTGGACGTCTATGACGGCGAGCCTGCCGTGCATCCCGACTTGCGGGCCTGCGACAATGCCGTGCTGTTGCCGCACCTGGGCAGCGCGACCTACGAGACCCGGGAAGCCATGGGCTTTCGCGTCATCGAGAACCTCCAGGACTTCTTCGCTGGCCGCACGCCGCGTGACCGGGTGATCTGATGCTTGCGGCGCAAGCCGACGTCCTGACGTCGGCCGCCAGGGACGCGCAGCCGATCGAGGTTATCACCGATCGCCACGGCGAGGAGGTCATCGATCTGCTGCATGGCCTCTTGGAGGACGTGATCAAGCAACACGCGCCGCCGGTGCGCGATGTGCTCAAAGGCGGTGCGACGGCCCAGGCGCTGTGCGGCGAGGGACGTCTCGCCGCGCTGCAGGCCGTCGGCATCTGGTTTCAGCTGCTGGGCATCGCCAACGAGCGCAACGTGACGCGGCAACGCCGGCTCATCGAGATGGGCGGCGGCCCGGACGCCGTGCAGGGCTCTTTCTCTCATGCGCTGGCCGAGGCGGCAGCTGAAGGCCGGGAGCCATCGGCGCTCGCCAGCGCGCTCAGCGGCTTGGACATCGGGCCGACGATCACCGCGCACCCGACCGAGGCGAAGCGCGTGACGGTGCTGGAAATCCACCGGCGCATCTACCGCAAGCTGGCCGAGCTGGAGGCGCAGCGCTGGACCGCCAGCGAGCGCGACCGCCTGGTGCGCGACCTGCGCAACGAGATCGATCTACTTTGGATGACCGGTGAGCTGCGGTTGGAGCGGCCGACGCTCGATCAGGAGATCGCCTGGGGGCAGCACTTCTTCCGAGACGTCTTGTTCGACAGCACGCCGCAGCTCTACGAGCGGCTGGAGCAGGCCGTGGTACGCCACTTTCCCGAGGGCGGCGTGCGGGTCCCGGCCTTCATGCGCTTCGCCTCCTGGATCGGTGGCGACCGGGACGGCAATCCCAACGTGACCGCCAAGGTGACGCGGGCGGCGCTGTCGAGCAATCGGGCGACGGCCATCGCCCACTATCGCGACAAGGTCGGCGAGCTGGTCCGCGTGATCAGCATCAGCGCCAACGCGATTGCTATTCCGACGGTCCTCGTCGAGCGTCTGGCCCAGCTCCAGGCCGAGGGCGACGGCGGCAAGGCTCTGGCGAAGCGCAACCCGGCGGAGCTCTTCCGCCAGTATCTCATGGCCGTCGACAAGAAGCTCGCGGCGATGCAGGAGCGGGGCAGCGATCAGAGCCTGGCTTACCGCAGTCCGCGCCAGCTGGCCGACGACCTCCTGGTCATGGAGCGCGCCCTGCTGGAGCTCGGCTCGCATAGCTTGGCATGCGCTTGTATTCGTCCGCTGCGCTGGCAGGTCGAGACCTTCGGCTTCCGCAGCGTTTCGCTGGACATTCGGCAGAACGCGACGGTGATCAACCAGGTGGCGCAGGAGGTGCTGCGGCACAACGGCCATGACGGCCTGGAGATCGGCACGCCGGCCTGGTCTGCCGCGCTCCGCCTGGCCCTCAACGCGCAGGAGCCGGCGCCGCTCCCGCCGGACGAGCTGTCCGACATGGGCCGCGAAACCTTCGCGCTCTTCTCTTTGCTGCGCGATGTCGAGAATGGTGCGGACCCCCGCGCGGTCGGTGCCTTCATCCTCAGCATGACGACCTCAGCCGAGGATCTGCTGGCCGTCTGCTTGCTGGCCCGCATGGTCAACCTGCACGTTGGCGGCGACGCCACCGGTCCGCTGGCCCTGCGCGTGGTGCCGCTGTTCGAGACCATCGACGATCTGCGTCGTGCCCCGGAGATCCTGCGCGGCTTCCTGGAGGTGCCCTTGGTCCGCCGGTCCCTGCGTGCCCAGGGCAACGCCATGGAGATCATGCTGGGCTACTCGGACTCCAACAAGGACGGCGGCTTCTTCTGCTCGACCTGGGAGGTCAGCAAGGCACAGAAGAAGTTGGTCGCAACCGGTCAGGCGTTGGGCATCGGCGTCCGTTTCTTCCACGGCCGTGGCGGTTCCGTCAGCCGTGGCGGCGCGCCCACCGGCCGGGCCGTCGCCGCGCAGCCGGCCGGCACCGTCAACGGCAGGATGCGCCTCACCGAGCAGGGTGAGGTGGTCTCCTCCAAGTACGCCAACGGCCCGACGGCGCGGTTCCAGATGGAGTTGCTGTCGGCCAGTGTGCTGGCTCATTCCCTGCGGCCCGCCTCTAACGGCGCCGCCGCCGGCAAGCCGGAGTTCGAAGAGGCGCTGGAGGCGCTCTCCGGCCTGTCCCAGGTCGCCTACTGCCAGCTCCTCGCCCAGCCCGGCTTTCTCGGCTACTTCCAGTCGGCCAGTCCGGTCGAGGAACTGGCTTTGCTCAAGATCGGGTCGCGCCCGGCACGGCGCTTCGGCGCCGCCAGCCTGGCCGATTTGCGGGCCATCCCCTGGGTCTTCGCTTGGACTCAAAACCGCCATCTCTTGACTGGCTGGTACGGCATCGGCCGGGCCCTCGAGGCCTTCGTCGACGTGCGCGGCAGCGAAGGCCGCAAGCTGCTGGCTGAGCTCTTTGCGGTCTCGCCGGTCTTCCGGCTGATCGTCGACGAGGCGGAGAAGACGCTCTACCAGGCCGACATGGAGATCGCTGCGCTCTACGCCGAGCTGGCGCCGGCGGAGCTGCCGGCGGACGACATCCTGACCAGCGTGCGCCAGGAATACGACAGGACCTGCCGCGAGATCCGCTCGCTGACCGGCTGCGGAGAAATCGCCGAGCGCTTCCCCTCCTTCCGGCAAAGGATGGACCGGGTGCGTGAGCTGGTCGCCGCCACCAACCGCCAGCAGGTCGAGCTGCTGCGCGAGCTGCGCCGGCGCCCGGCCGACGATCCGGCGCGCGAAGAGACCATCGTGCCGCTCCTCATGTCGATGAACTGCATTGCCAGTGGCCTAGGCTGGACTGGCTAACCCTTACCCTGACGTTGAGAGGACATCATGCTGCAGAACGCTGTTGCCTATGCTGACGACCAACACTCGGATTTCTTCACGGCCAGCCTCGCCGAGAGCGACCCGGCGCTGGCGCAAGCCGTCGAGGACGAGCTGCATCGGCAGCAGACCGAGATCGAACTGATCGCTTCCGAGAACATTGTCTCACGCGCCGTTCTTGAAGCCCAAGGCTCGGTGCTGACCAACAAGTATGCCGAGGGCTATCCGGGCCGGCGCTACTACGGCGGCTGCGAGTACGTCGACGTCGCCGAGGACCTGGCGCGGCAGCGCGCCCGCGAACTCTTCGGTTGCGACTTCGTCAACGTGCAGCCTCACTCCGGCGCGCAGGCCAACCAGGCCGTCTTCTTCGCCCTGCTGCAGCCGGGCGACACCTTCCTGGGCCTCAACCTAGCCGCCGGCGGTCACCTGACCCACGGCTCTCCGGTCAACATCTCGGGCAAGTGGTTCAATGCCGTGCCCTATGGGGTCCATCCCGACACCCACCGGATCGACTACGACGAGGTGGCGCGTCTGGCCGAGCAGCATAAGCCGAAGCTGATCGTCGCCGGCGGCTCGGCCTACGCCCGGCACATCGACTTCGCGCGCTTTCGGGAGATCGCCGATGCGGTCGGCGCCTATTTCATGGTGGATATGGCGCACTTCGCCGGTCTGGTCGCCGGCGGCGCGCACCCGAGCCCGATCCCTCATGCGGACGTGGTCACCACCACCACCCATAAGACGCTGCGCGGGCCGCGCGGCGGCATGATTCTCTCGCGCTCGGAGGAGCTCGGCAAAATGATCAACTCCGCGGTCTTCCCAGGGCTGCAGGGCGGGCCGCTGATGCATGTCATCGCCGCCAAGGCGGTCGCTTTCGGCGAGGCCCTGCGGCCGGAGTTCAAGGACTATGCGGCGCAGGTCGTCAGCAACGCGCAAGCCTTGGCCGAGACGCTGAAAGGGGCCGGCCTCGACATCGTCTCCGGCGGGACCGACACGCACCTGGCCTTGGTCGATCTTCGGCCGATGGGGGTCACGGGCAAGGCCGCTGAGGCGGCGCTCAGCCGGCACCTCATCACCTGCAACAAAAACGGCATCCCGTTCGACCCCGAAAAGCCGATGGTCACCTCGGGCATTCGCGTCGGCTCACCGGCCTGCACCACCCGCGGCTTCGGCGTGGCCGCGTTCGAGGAGGTTGGCCAGATGATCGGCGCGGTCCTGGAGGCCGAGCGCGCTGCGTCCGGCGATGCGCCCGTCCTCCCCGAGGTCAAGCAGCAGGTGCGGCAGCTGACCGAGCGCTTTCCGATCTACCCGGGCTAAAGTCGTCTAGCGCTCCGCGGCGCTCGGGCGGTCGTTCGGAATGGCGAACCAGCCGAGGATCAGGACGGCCAGGAAGAGGCACCCTGTGAGCAGGTAGATCGGCCAGTAGACCGACGTCACGGCGAAGAGCGTGCTGCAGGCCGTCATGCCGACCGTGCCGCCGAGCAGCTGGGCGGTCATGCTGACGCCGCCGGCCTCGCCGCGCTTGTCGGGCGGGACCGTGTTCATGACCTCGCGCAGCGACGGCACGAAGAGGAACGACATGCAGGCGCCCCAGACGATCAAGGCCGGCACGAGCAGGGCATAACTCTGCCAGATCACGGCAAAGACCAAGCACAGCATGGCAAGGGCCGATGCGGCCGCACCGCGCAGCACCAGCACCCGGGCGCCGACCTGATCGAGCAGCTTGCCGGCCGGCATGGAGGTCAGGATGGTCGGCACGGTCGAGGCGAGCAGAACGACGCCCGCGATAAGGGCCCCGATGCCGAGACTGTTCTGCAGATAGAGCGCGATGAAGACGAAAACCGCCATCTTGCTGAACTGCGCAGCGAAGATCGTCAGGTTGAAGGCCGTGAAGGCGCCGTTCTTGAACAGAACCACATCGATCAAAGGCTGCGGCACCCGCCGTTCGACAATGACGAAGAGGACCAGCACGATGGCGCCGACCGCCAGCGCCGCCCAGATCGCAGGAGTTTGCCAGCCCCAGTCCGGCCCCTGCATGATCGCAAAGACGACGAGGCTCAGTCCGGCGATCAGCGCCAGGGCACCGGCGCGGTCGAGCTTGACCGCGGCCCCCTCGCGGGGCGGATCTCGCCAAAGGGCCAGGACCATCAGCGCGATCACCACGACGATCGGCGGATTGATCCAGAAGATCCAGCGCCAGGATATGAGCTCGGAAAAGAAGCCGCCGGCGATCGGGCCAAGCGAGAGGAAGCAGGTGCCGATTGCGCCATAGATTCCGATCGCCATGCCGCGCTGCTCCGGCGGAAAGGCGTGGGTGATGATGGCCAGGGAGGCGGGAAAGATCACCGCGGCTCCGATGCCCTGCACGGCGCGCATCGAGACCAGCCAAGTACCGCTTTCTGCGAAGCCCGAGGCCAGCGAGGCAAGGCCGAAGATCAGCACGCCGATAACGAACAGCCTTTTCAGCCCGACGATGTCGCCCAGCCGCCCCGCGGCTGCCGCGAGACCGGCGAACACCAGGAGATAGGCGTTCACCACCCAGTGGGACTCGCTCAGCGTCAGGCCGAGCTCATCGACGATCGTCGGCAGGGCGACGCCGACCACGGTTTCGTCGAACACGACGATCCCCAGGACGCCGCCCATGGCCGCAAGGATCCACCACTTGCGGGCATTCTCGTTGACCTTCAGCACGCCCCACTCCGACCAGCTCCATCGGGGCTGACGCTATCAGCTTTCCTGCGGCAAGTGAATCCATCGATCGCGAGAGTCGGAGGTCGCCCGCCGTGCCTGACCGGACGCCGTGCCGCTTGGTCCGGCTAGGCGCGGTCGTCGGGCTGTTTTTCCTGGGCGTCGCGCAGTTCGTCGATGCGGGTGTTCTCCCACAGCGGCACGCCGGTGCGGTAGGCCGCGCGGCCGATCATGTGCGCCGCCACCGGCGCCGTCAGCAGCAGGAAGATGAAGGCGGCCAGCGCGCGGGCGATGGTCCCTGTGTCGCCGCCCGAGCCGATGGCCAGCGCCAGCAGGATGAGGCCGCAGCCTAGCGTCCCGGCCTTGGTCGAGGCATGCATGCGGATGAGCACGTCCGGCAGGCGCAGGACGCCGACGGCGGCGACCAGGGTAAAGAGCGCCCCGACGACGATCAGGATGGCGATGATCCAGTCGATCATGGCTGTGTCCTTTCGCCGTCGCTCTGTGGCTCGTCGGGCATATGCCGGGAGTCTCTCTCCTGGTGCGGGAGATGGCTGCGCCGCTCGGCGAAGCGGGCGAAAGCCACGGTCGCGAGAAACGCGACCAGCGCGAGCGCGATGGAGACGTCCAGAAAGGCTTGCTCGTCCGAGGCGATGGCGTAGAGCGCCGCATAGGCCATAGCCAAAAGCGTTAGGAGATCCAGCGCAACGACCCGGTCGGCCAAGCTCGGTCCCAGCGCCAGGCGTATAAAGCCGATCAGCAGCGAGAGGCTGAGGATCACATAGCCCGCGGTGATGGCCAGGTCCAGGATGCTGCCGTCTTCCATGGCTACTCCATTGCCTCGATGACGCTGCGTTCCATGCCTTGCTTCAATTCCTGCTTCAACGCTTCGGGGTCCTCCACGAACATGCCGTGGACATAGAGCGTCTTGCGGTCCGGCGAGACATCCAGGCTGAGCGTGCCCGGTGTGAGCGAGATCAGGCTCGCGACCAGCAGGATCTCGGTGTCCCCCTTGGCATCGAGCGGCATGGCGATGATGCCGGGGCGGCTGAGGTGGGCGGGGGTCACCACGTCCCAGGCAACCCTGAGGCTCGAGACCAGCAGCTCGTAGAGGAAGAGGGCGGCGAGGCGGACGACGCGGTAGACGCGCTGGAAATAGGTGCTCTCGCCGAACAGCGGGCGGGCGACCCAGAGCGCCACGTAGCCGACGACGAAGCCCGTCGCCAGGCTGGCGAGCGAGAAGCTACCCATCAGCGAAGACCAGCCGATGGCAAGGAAGATGTTCAGCGCCAAGAGGTTCATCAGTCCGCTCCCGCCACTGCCGCGACATAGGCCGAGGGGTCGAGCAGCTGGCCTGCCGCCCGCTCGGCGAAGACATAGAAGGGCTCAGGGAAAAAGCCGATGATCAAGGTCAGGCTGGCCAGGAAGCCGATCGGCAGCATCAGGCTCAGCCACTCCTGCTTGGCCAGGCGCACGACGCCGCTGCCGTTGGTCTCCGGATGCGGCTTCCAGAAGACCGCGGCCCAGATCTTGGTCATGGAAAACACGGTGAGGATGCCGGTGATCAGCGCTATGGCGGCGATCACGTAGTCGCCGATATCCAGGCTGGCTTTGACCAAGAGGTACTTGGCCCAGAAGCCGGACAGCGGCGGGAAGCCGGCCAGCGAGAAGGCCGGGATGAAGAACAGCACTGCCAGCAGCGGGCTCGCGGCATAGAGACCGCCGGAGAGCGACAGGCTTTCCGTGCCGGTCATCCGCCGCGCCACGCCGCTGACCAGGAAGAGGTTGGCCTTCACGATGATGTGGTGGACCAGGTAGAAAACCGCGCCGATCAGCGCCAGGGGCGTATAGAGCGCCAGGCCCAGCACCATGTAGCCGATCTGGCTGATGATGTGGAACGAGAGGATCTTGCGGAACTCGGTCTGCGCTGCGGCACCCAGCACACCGGTCAGCATGGTGAAGGCGGCGACCACCAAGAGGATGCTGTGGGTGTAGTCCACGTCCTGAGTGAAGATCAGCGTGAAGACGCGGATAAGGGCATAGACGCCGACCTTGGTCAGCAGGCCCGCGAAGACCGCCGACACGGCGACGGGCGGCGTGTGGTAGGCGGCCGGAAGCCAGAAGAACAGCGGGAAGACCGCCGACTTGATGCCGAAGGCGATCATGAAGAGCACGGCGATCATGATCACCACGCCCTGGTTCTCCACCTCGCCCACCGCGGTATGGAGGTCGGCCATGTTGAGCGTGCCGGTGACGCCGTAGAGCATGCCGATGGCGCCGAGGAACAGCACGGTGGAGATCAGGTTGAGGGTGACGTATTTGACGCCGCCGTCGAGCTGCTCCTTGTCGCCGCCGAGGACCAGCAGGCCGAAGGAAGCGATGACCATGACCTCGAACCAGACGTAGAGGTTGAAGAGGTCGCCGGTCAGGAAGGCGCCGCAGACGCCGGTCAAGAGGCACTGGAAGAGGGCGTGGTAGCCGAGCAGCTCGCGCCGCCGGTCGATGTCGGCCAAGGCGTAGACGGAGACGGCTAGGCCGGTGATGGCCGCGATCAGCACCATCACGGCGCCGAAGAGGTCGGCCACCAGGGTGATGCCGAAGGGGGCCGGCCAGCCGCCCATCTGGGCCGCGATCACGCCTTGGTTCCAGACTTCGACGAGCAGCGCGACGGAGACGGCAAGATGCAGCGTGCAGCCGACGACGCTCAGCCAGCGGCCCCAGCCGCCCTTCTCCCGCACCAGGAAGACCAGGATGGCGAAGGAGATCGGCAGCATGATCGGGGCGACGAGAAGCCAGCTCATGAAGCCTCTCCCCGCCGGGTTTCAGAGTCGTCGACCACGTCCTTTCCGTCCGTCCTCGGCTCGGCCAGGCGCATGGCGTCGCTGTTCAGGGTGCCGAGCTCGCGGTAGGTGCGGAACACCAGCGACAGCGAGAAGGCGAAGAGGCCGAAGCCGATCACGATGGCCGTGAGGATCAGAGCCTGGGGCAAGGCGTTGGCGACCAGCTCGGGCGGTGCGGGCATCCCGGGGGGAATGAGCGGCGGCTCGGCGCGGGTCAGCCGCCCGGCGGTGAAAATCGTCAGGTTGGCCGAGTTGCTCAGCAGCACCAGACCGAAGATGAAGCGCAGCACGTTGCGCGAGAGCATCAGGTAGATGCTGCAGGCGACCAGCAGGCCGACGATGAGGGCGAGCGCGACCTCCATGGCCTAGACCTCGTCCTCCAGCGCGAAGACGATGGCCAGCACAGCGCCGATCACCACGAGATAGACACCGATGTCGAACAGCAGCACGCTGCTGATCGGTAGGCCCTTGTCACCTTCACTGCCGCCGATGAACAGCCACTGGCCGGTGAAGAAGGCATCGCCGCCGACGGCAGCCAGCGCGGCGGCGAGGATGGCCAAGGCGAGGCCGACCATGGCAATGGCGCGCGGGTCTGCGCGCAGGGCGCGGCGCGCCTCTCGCGTGCCGTGGCCGATGGCATAGAGCGTCAGGCCGATGGCCGCCACGAGGCCGCCGATGAAGCCGCCCCCCGGCTCGTTGTGGCCGCGCAGCAGCATGAAGACGGAGAAGAGCAGCATCAGGGCGACGAGGATGCGCGTGGCCGCGTTGAGGATGAGGGAGTTCATCGCGGCGGCTCCTGCTCGTTGCCTGTGCCGGCGGAGCGACGGATGAGGGCGTAGGCCGCAATGGCGGCGATGGCGACCACGGCAATCTCACCGAAGGTATCCAGCGCCCGGAAGTCGACCAGGATGACGTTGACGATGTTGCGGCCGAAAGCCTCCGGCACGCTGGCGGCTTCGAAGAAATCGCTCAGTCGACGGTCCAGCGGTTGGCTGAGCACGGCAAGCAGGGTCACCGAGGTGACGAGGCCGGCCAGCCCGGCGGTGACCAGACGCAGCGACCGCCAGCGCCAGGAGAAGGGACTGCGTTGCGTCCAGCTTGGCAGGCGCAGCATGGCGGCGGCGACCAGCACCACGGTCAGGGTCTCGACCAGAAGCTGGGTGATGGCGACGTCCGGCGCGCCGAAGGTCAGGAAGACCAGGGCGACGCCGACACCGACCGCGCTCAGGCCGCAGATGGCGGTGAGCCGGGAGCGAGTCATGGCGGCGAGGATGCCGCCGCCAGCCATAAGACCGAGGATGACCCACTCCTTGAAGAGCAGACCGCGCAGATCGCCGGGCAGGATGATGATGTCGAAAGCCAAGATGGTGGCGCCGCCGACCAACCCGAGGGTCGCCAGGATGGTCATGGCGTAGTAGCGCAGCACGCCGCTTTGCAGAATGCGGGTCTGCCACTCGGCCAGCTTGATCAGGCCGGCGAGCAGAGAGTCCCAGGCACGGTCGGCGGTAAAGGGGTAGGCCTCTTGGAAGCGCGCCATGGCTGCGCGCAGGCGGCGGCTGAGCAGGAAGAGAACGATGCCGAGGGCGACCGTCAGGATGCTCAGCATCAGCGGCAGGTTCACGCCATGCCAGAGCTTGAGCTTGATCACTTCCGGCCGGCCCAGGATGGCGGTCACTGCCGGCTGAATCAGGCTCTCGTCGATCAGCGAGGGGGAGAGGCCGAAGGCGAGGCCGAGCACGGCAAGCAGCAAGGGGCCGCTCCAGAGCTGCCAGGGCACGCGGCGCTTCACCTCGGGCGTGACCCCGCTCTTCGGCTGCCCGAGGAAAGGACGCAGGGCAATGATGCCGGCGGCGGCCACCATCAGGGCGTTGGCGGTCACGGCGACGGCCACGACGAAGACCGGTTCGGAGGCGATGGCCAGCGCGCCTTCGTACTTCAGCTCCTTGCCGATGAAGCCGAGGAAGGGCGGAAAGCCGGCCATGGAGAAGCCCGAGGCGAAGGCGGTAAAGGCAACCAGGGGCATGGCGCGCATGAGCCCGAAAAGCCGGTCGACATCGCGGCTGCCGGTGGCGAAGTCGACCGAGCCGACGACCAGGAACAGCGAGGCCTTGTAGAGGCCATGGACCACCAGGAAGGTCATGGCGGCGGCAATGGCCACCGACGCTTCGGCGCCGAGGAACATGGTCAGCGTGCCGAGCGCCATCAGCGTGGTGTAGGCCAGCGCGAGCTTGAGGTCGGTCTGCCGCAGGGCCAGCACCGAGGCGAGGATTGCCGTGGTCGCGCCGAACAGAGTCAGCGTCCAGATCCACTCGTCGGTTCCGCTCAGAACCGGATGCAGGCGGGCGAGAAGATAGACGCCGCCTTTCACCATGGTCGCGGAATGCAGGTAGGCGCTGACCGGGGTCGGCGCTGCCATGGCGTTGGGTAGCCAGAAGTGGAAGGGCACCTGCGCCGACTTGGTGAAGGCGCCGACCAGCACCAGGATCAGGATGCCGAGATAGAGTGGGTCGCCGCGGATGACGTCGCCGGAGTTGAGCAGCTCCACCATGTCGAAGCTGCCGCCGGCCATGCCGAGCAGAATGAAGCCGGCGAGCAGGGCCAGTCCGCCGCCGCCGGTCACCAGCAGAGCCTGCAGCGCCGAGCGCCGGGACTTCTCCGTGCGGTGGTCGAAGCCGACCAGCAGATAGGACGCGATGGTGGTCAGCTCCCAGAACACGAACAGCGTGATCAGGTTACCGGCCAGCACCAGCCCCAGCATGGCGAAGGAGAAGAGGCAGAGATAGAAGAAGAAGCGCCCGAAGTGGTGATGGCCCTGCAGGTAGCGGGCCGAGTAGAGCGCGATGATCACGCCGATGCCGCTGATCAGCAGGCCGAAGACGAGGCTGAGACCATCGACCAGGAAGGTCAGGCCGATCCCGAGGCTCGGGATCCAGTCCATGTGGAAGACGACGACCTCTCCCGCCTCTATGGCGGGGACCAGCGTGGCCAGCCCGATAAAGGCCAAGAGATGCAGCGCCACCGGCAGCAGGCCGGCAACCCAGGAAGGACCGGCGGGTGCTGCGCCGTCCTGCGTAGCGGCCGCAGGGCTCACGGCAACCAGTCCGCACCCAGCCGTCCGGCCGCTGCCGCGCGTGCGCAGGTCCACTGCGTGGTTGCTGGAAAGGCGCCGTGTAACATCAAGCTCTCGTTTGAACCGACCCAAGGGAGAGATACGGGGGAGGACGAGTCGCGGGGCCGGCCTCTGCCGTCTCTCGCGCCAGAACTGCTATGCCAAGCCGCCTTTGTCCAGGAATTCTCGGCTCGTTCGATTGACGGAGACACGCATGGCTAGGGCTGAACCGGCGAGACGAAGCCCGGCGGCTTCACCGCCAGGACCGAGCAGGCGACCTCGCCCAGCACGGTCTCTGCCGTGTTGCCGATGAAGAAGCCTTGGACGCCGCTTCGCCCGATCGTCCCCATGACGATCACGTCGACGTCCTGCTCGTGAGCGAAGGCCGACACCACCTCGGACGCCTCGCCCTTGACGAGGTGCACTTCCGAACTGTTGACCCGGTCGTTGTAACTGGCCAACAGCCGGTCCAGCTTGTCCTTGCTCTTCTTCTGCTCCTCGGCCGACAGCTTGTCGATGGTCGACTTCGGGATCTTGGTGAAGGCGCTGGCCCGCATGTCCTCCTCGCCGATCATGCGCCAGGCGTGCAGAACGTGGAGCTCGCCTTCGTCGATCCGCTTCAGCGAGGTCGAGAGGTCCATGATCAAGCGCGAGATCGCATGACGCTCCGGATCGTCCGGATCGGGATCGATAGCGGCCAGGATGCGGTCGTAATGGAAGCGCTTGCCGGGCTGCATGATCCAGACCGGGCAGGGGCATTTCCGCATCAGGTGAAGGTCGACGCTGGCGAAGAGCCGATGGTAGCCGTCGACCCGCCCCGAGGCGGTCTTGAGCAGCAGGTCGTGGCCACCCCGATAGACCTGCTTGATGATCTCGATGAAGGGAATGCCTTGCAGCACCTCGGTCGTCACCTGGATGCCTTGCTGCCGGAGGCGCTCGGCAGCGGCCTGCAGTTGATCGCGTCGAAAGGTCAGCAGCTCGTTCTCGCCATCCTGGGCGCTCGCGCCCGACAGTCCGCTGAGACGCCGGCTCACCTCGCCTTCTTCCGCGCTGAGCGTGCTGACGAGACAGAGGCTGGCGTCGTTGTTCCGCGCTATCAGCGCGGCCCGCTGCATCAGCGCTTCGTCGGAGTCCGGGTCGTCGCAGACCACCAGAACGTTCTTGAAGCGCTGCATGGAGAGTCCTCTTAGTCTGTCCGCCGCGGAACGGCCTCGCCACGTTCCTTAGCATCTGTCGGGGGATTTGAAACGAGCCAGATAAGGGAGATGCTTTGATAATCCAAATCGATTTGGCAGAGGCTTCTGATAGAACTCTTCTCTCAACCACTCAAACGGGCCGCAGGCGATCGCGTCAGACTGCCCGGCTGTGATCTCTCTGCGCAAGCATTTGGCGAGGCGAGGGGCCGCCGACTAAGGTAGCAGCTATGGAGCAGAGCAAGACCCTCCTCATCGTCGCCCATGCGCCTTCGGACAACACCCGGCGCTTGCGCGATGCCGCCGTGGCCGGTGCGCGCGATCCGGACATCGAAGGGGTCGAGGTCGTCGTCAAACCGCCGCTAGAAACCGTGCCGGAGGACGTGCTGGCGGCGCAGGCGGTGCTGCTCGGTACGACGGAGAATCTCGGCTATATGAGCGGGGCGCTGAAGGACTTCTTCGACCGCTGCTACTATCCCTGTCTGGAGAAGACCCAAGGGCTTCCCTATGCGCTCATTATACGGGCGGGACACGACGGCACCGGCACCCGGAGGGGGGTCGAGACCATTGTCACCGGACTACGCTGGCGTGCCGTGCGCGATCCGCTGATCTGCCGCGGCGCCTTCGAGGAGTCTTTCGTCGACGACTGCCGCGAGCTCGGCCTGCTGATGGCCGCCGGCCTCGATGCGGGTGTCTTCTAGCGCAGTCTCGCTCAGGGGCAGAGCGCGTTCACGTCGAGCAGCGTCGGCAAGGGTGCCGCGACACTCTGCTCTTGCGTCGTTGCCGAGATCACGGCCACCACGGCTTCCGTGGTTCGCGAGAACACCGGCCCGCCCGAGGTGCCCTTGCTGACCGGGCAGTTGAGCACGACACCGCCGCGCGGCGACAGAGCGTCAACGAGGCAGTCCCGGCGCGACAGCAGGTGGACGCTCGGAAGCCCATAGCCGAGGATGGCCAGCTCCTCGCCGGGCGCCACCTCTCCCGGCGCAACCGAGAGAGGGGCGGCCTGCGCGGGCTCAGCCAGGCAGAGAGCGGCGAGATCCTCGCCGTCCGGACTGCGCCAGAAGCTCTCGGCCCGCAAATGCTGCTGCCAGCTGCCACGGTCGTAGCCGAGCAGCAGGTGAACCTGATCGGGCTCGAGGCCGTCGATGCAGTGGGCCGCGGTCATGGCGACCTGGGGCGCCACGAGGAAGGCCGTGCAATGTTGCCGTGTCTTGTAGCCGGCGTAGTTCATGCGCCCGATCGCGGAGGCGTCCTCTTCGTCGAGTGCTGTGGCCGGCGGCGGGGACAGGGAGAGCGCGGCCAAGAAGCCGCAGAGGATCGCTAAGCCGCGCATGCTGGAGCCCAGGTTTGTTGCTGACGTCTGCCGATGACAGGCGTCCTCTCGCGCTCTGCTGTCAAGCTCGCGCTGCCCGGCTAGAAAAGAAAGACGATGTCGGCGCCGTCCAGCTCGGCCACGTTCCAGCCTTCGAAGGTGATCGATGAGGCTTCATCGACCTGCACCCGGGCTCCCGCGTCGGTCTGCGTGACCTCCAGATCGCTGACTTCGTCGACATCGAGCGGCGCCATCAGGAACACCGTGTCGTTCTCGCTGAAGTCCTTCAGCACATCGTTGCCGAAGAAGGTGTAGAAGCGGAACTGGTCGGCGCCGCCGCCACCGTAGAGCAGGTCGTCGCCCAGGTCGCCTTGCAGCACATCGCCGCCGCCACCGCCCTTCAGCGTGTCGTTGCCGTCACCGCCCTGCAAGAGGTCGTTCTCTTCATCGCCCATGAGCAGGTCGTCATCGTCGCCGCCTTCCAGGCTGTCCTTGCCCAGGCCGCCTATCAGCTCGTCATTGCCGGCGCCGCCTTCGAGCCAGTCGTCGTTGCGTCCACCGTCGACGCTGTCGTCACCGTCGCCGCCGTCCAGGCTGTCTTCGCCCCAGCCGCCTTGCAGCGTGTCGGCCCCGGCTCCGCCGTCGACCGAGTCGTTGCCGAAGTCACCGTCCAGCTGATCCTGGCCTTCGCCGCCGAACAGCAGGTCGTTGTCAAAGCCGCCATCGACCGTGTCGTCGCCGTCACCGCCGTCCAGGCTGTCGGCGCCGGAGCCGCCGTTCATCAGATCGTTGCCGCTGTCGCCGACCGCGAGGTCGTCGCCCATCTCGCCGTTGATGACATCGTCGCCATCCCCGCCGTCGATTGAGTCGTTGTCTCTGCCAGCGTTTATCGTGTCCTCGCCGTCCCCGCCGGCCAGCAGATCCGCGCCGGCATCGCCCAAGAGGAAGTCGTTGCCGCCTTCACCCAGCAGGCCGTCGTTGCCGAAGCCGCCTTCCAGGGTATCTTCGCCCTCGCCGCCGGCCATGCTGTCATCGCTGAAGCTGCCGTCCAGGAAGTCCCGGCCGAGGCCGCCTTCCAGGGTGTCGAAGCCGGCCCCGCCCTCCAGCAGGTCATCGCCATCGGCGCCAAGCAGCAGGTCGTTGCCGATACTGCCGATCAGGATGTCATTGTCGGCCCCGCCGTCGAGGGTGTCGTCGCCGAAGCCGCCGTCGGCCGTGTCGCGTCCGGCCGCGCCGAACAGCAGGTCGTTGCCGAAGTCGGCGAAGGCCATGTCGTCGCCCGCGCCGCCGGAAAGCGAGTCGTCGCCGTCGCCCGCCTCCAGGATGTCGTCGTCATCGCCGCCGCGCAGGGTGTCGTCGCCGTCGCCGGCAACCAGGAAGTCCTTGTCCGCGCCGCCTTCGAGCTGGTCGTCTCCCTCGTTGCCGAGCAGCGTGTCGTTGCCCTCTTCACCGATCAGCAGGTCGCGCTCGGCGCCGCCCGCAAGCTCGTCGTCAGAGCCATCGCCGCCCTGGCGGTCGAAGGCCAGGAAGACGTTGTCCTGTGCGACCTCGACGTCGCCGTTGCGCTCGATGATGTCGGACAGCTTGGTTGACCAAAGGGCATCCCGCTCCTCTTCCGGCAGGGCCGAGCCCTCGCTCCAGAAGGGATCGCCGTCGCGCACCCGCACGAACTGGTCGAGCACGACCCAATGGAAGGTTTCGCCGAGCAGGCTGTCGCCGAAGCGGTCCTCGGCCAGTCCGCCGATCCAGGCGTCGACGTGATCGACGTCGCCATAGAGATCTTCCAAAAGGCCGGCCAGCACGGCGTCCGAGGTGATCTCGGTGAAGCTCTCGACCCGGTCCAAGCCAATGGCTTCGCGCAAGTCGTTGTAGCTCGGAACGCCGAGATCGCGGCCGCGTTGGATGTTGAGCGCCGCCAAGTCCAGGCCGCCGTCGCCCGGCTGGCCGAACAGGAAGGAGCGCACGTCCTCGACGATGAAGGTGTCCACCTGCTGGGAGCTGCCGTCGAGCAGGCCGCGCAAGATCGGCGCGATACCGCCGTCCTGCTCGATCAGCTCCGGCGCGAAGAAAGCGTCGCGCAGGCCGAGGTTACCGGCCTCGATGACGTTGCCGTCCTCGTCGAGCCGCTGGATGGTGGTCGACAGGAGGCTGTGGCCCAGGCGGTAGACCCCGGTGGAGAACTCGACCGAGACGCCCGGATTGACCGAGCTGTCATAGCCTTCGTAGTCCGGCACGGCGTCTTCGCCGAGCAGCAGCGGCAGGAACTCGTTGAAGGTGATGGCCTGTATCTCGGCCTCGACCCGCTGACGTGCCGCTGCATAGAGCTCGTCGTCCGTCAGACTCGGGTCGCGCTCGGCGAGCTGGTCGACCCACCAGTTGTGCTCGCGGGCAAAGAGCGTGTGCAGAGAGGTGAGGCCGACGTTTTCTCCGGCGCGAACGTCGCCGGCCATGGGGTTCTCGCCGTCGAGGACCAGAAACTCGTCCTCGGTCATCAACATCTTGCCGCCGTCGACGCGGAGGCTCGCCGCCGTCTCCTCGTCGGAGCCGTAGACCATGGAAGCGTCGAGGAAGCCGGTAATCTCGTTGGGGTATTCACGCGGCGTATCGACGCCGGTGCCCTCGAGCGGCTCGACCCGGGTGAAGGGGATCATGCTGCCCGGCGGGAAGGCGGGGTCGTCGGCGGGCGGGATGATCGGCGCGAACTCGCCGCCGTGTCCGGCTTCGGTCAGGTCCAGGTCGTGGTCGATGAACTGGCCCCAGGCCCACAGCATGTCGCTGGCGCCGACCTCGCTCGGCATGTCCTCGGTCTGCTGGCTGACTGTGTTGCTGATCTCGCGAGCATTGGGCCGGTCCGCGCCGCCCATGGTGCCGATACCGTCGCCGAAATCGGCCTCGCCGAGCCGCAGCAGCTGCTGCCCGGTGGCGCCCCAGTCTTCATGCAGAGGATTGCTGCCGATGCCGTCGACCGGACGTTCCGGCCCGACATCGACCGGGCCATCGAAGTCGGTTTCGGGACCCTCGCCGCTCAGCCAGCGCTCTTTAGCGGCTAGTTCAGTCTTAGTGTTGTCGAGGGCTTCCCCCAGCTCGAGAATGAGCTGATCCAGCTTCGCCCCCAACCCTTCTCCCCAAAGGTTGGCCATTGTCCGTTATCCCCAAGAAAACCCCTAGCACCGCACCTAAAACCCTCACAGAAAGTTGAATAGAAAGCTATCACACTTCCGCTCTGCTCGCTAGCAATTCTGCGAAATTCGGCACAAAACAAAAACAAATACAAAACAGTTAAGCGCAAGTCCTCCGTTCAGGAAGGCTTGCCTATACACGCATCGCGCGCTTCGAAACCCGATTTTAACTGTTTCTTGCATAGATTTAGACAGTTAATCACGGCGCGCGCCCTGGGGGCTTCAAGTCTATCGGGCTGCCGCGCGGCGCGGGCGGAAGGGGACCGTCGAAACCGCGATGCAACTGCTTCAATCGGCCAATCGAAACAGCCCACTAAGAGACGCACGGCGTACGCTGCTACGGGCTTTCGCGCTGGTCGGCCTGTTCAGCATCGGCGTCGGTCTGTTGCTGCTCGCCGGGCCTCTCTACATGCTGCAGGTTTACGACCGGGTCATTCCGACCGGCCATGTGGACACACTGTTAGTGCTCTCGGTCGTCCTGGTTGGCGCCTTTGCGGTGCTGGCCGCGTTGGACGCCTTGCGCGCCTTGGTGGCGCAGCGCCTGGGGCTGTGGCTGGAGCGGCGGCTGACGGGCCCGGTGCTGGCGGCCAGCGCGCAGGCGGCCCTGCTTCAACCGGGCGTCTCCGCGCAAGGCCTGCGCGACGTGGCCACCCTGCGCGGCTATCTCGGCTCTCCTGCCGTCTTTCCCCTGTTCGATGCGCCGATGGCGCCCTTCTTTCTCGCCATTCTCTTTCTCATCCATCCGCTGTTGGGCCTGCTTGCGCTCGCTGGCGGGGCTGTCCTTTTCGCCCTGGCCTTGCTCAACGAGTGGCTGACGCGGCGGAGCATGGCGGCGGCGTCCGGGGCCGCCCTTGCGACCTACGAAGAGGCCGACCGCGCCATACGCAACGCCGATGCCATGGCGGCCATGGGCATGCTGCCGGCCTTGGCCGCGCGCATCGAGCGCAAGGCCGAAGGTTGGCGGCAGCAGCAGCATAAGGCCGGTGGGCGTTCCGCAAGCTTGAGTGCGTTTGCCAAAGGCCTGCGGCTCTTGCTGCAGTCCTTGAGCCTCGGCGTCGGGGCCTGGCTGGTCATCCAGGGCGAGTTGACCGCCGGCGCGATCATCGCCGCCTCGATCATGTTGAGCCGCGCCTTGGCGCCGGTCGAGCAAGCCATCGGTGCCTGGCAGGGACTGGTCAACGCTCAGGCCGCTTGGCGGCGCCTCAGCGCGCTGCTGGAGGCCAACGGCGGCCTGGGCCGCGGCACCCGCTTGCCCCGGCCCAGCGGCCACTTGCAGGTCAAGGACCTGGTCTATGCCCCGGCCGGTGCCGAAGAGCCGCTGCTGCGCGGCCTGAGCTTCGCGGTCGAGCCCGGCACGGTGGTTGGGTTGATCGGGCCGACCGGGGCCGGCAAGTCCAGCTTGGCCCGCCTCATGGTCGGCAGCTTGATGCCGCTGCGCGGTAGCGTTCGGCTTGACGGCGCCGAGATGTCGCGCTGGGACGCCTGCGACCGCGGCCGCTATGTCGGCTATCTGCCGCAGGACGTGGAACTGCTGGATGAGACGGTGCGCGCCAACATCGCCCGTCTGTCCGAGGCGAGCGACGAGGCGGTCGTCGAAGCGGCCCGGCTGGCCGGCGCGCATGAGATGATCTTGCGCCTGCCGCAGGGCTACGAAACGCAGATCGGCGGCGGCGGCATCGCTCTCTCCGGCGGCCAGCGGCAGAAGATCGGTCTGGCCCGCGCGCTCTTCGGCGCCCCGCGCCTCTTGGTGCTCGATGAGCCGAACGCTCATCTGGACAGTGACGGAGAGATCGCCCTGGGGCGCTGTCTGGCAGCGCTCAAGGAGGAAGGCGCCGCCGTCATCATGGTTTGCCACAAGCCGAGCCTTCTGGCTGCGGCGGACAAGATCCTGGTGCTGCGCGAGGGCCGCGTGGCCGACTACGCCGACAGTGAAGAGATCATCCGCAAGTTCTCGCAGGTGCCGGCCAAGACAGCACCGGCCGTGCAGCCGGCCGAGCCGGCGGTGCGCCGTCTCGCCGCTCAGGTGGCTGCGCAGGTGGCCGGCGAATGAAGACCTCGCTCCCCGCCCGGCCCAAATCGATCTCCCTCACGGCTCCGCCGTCGGCAGCAACGGAAGCCGTGGCAAGCGAGCCGGATCCACTCGACCCGCGGCCTACGTTGGGTGTGAGGGGCTTCGCGGCGCTGGGCGTGATGCTGATCCTGGTCTTCCTCGTCGGCTTCGGAGCCTGGGCAGCCGTGGCGCCACTGCAAAGCGCGGCCATCGCGCCGGGCGTGGTTGCCGTCGATTCCAAGCGCAAGACAGTGCAGCACCTCGAAGGCGGCCTGATCGCGGAGATCAAGGTCAAGGACGGGGACGCGGTTGCCGAAGGTCAGGTGCTCGTCGAGCTCGACGATGCCGAAACCCGCGCCGAGGTCGACATCCTGCAGGACCGGCTGGCCGTCAACCTCGCTACGCAGGCCCGCTTGCAGGCCGAGCGCAACGGTTGGAACGCGCTGTCTCTGCCGGTTGAGATCGAGAGCCTGGCGGGCGACGCGACCGAGGCGGCGATCATCGCCGAGGGCGAGCGGCGGATCTTTCAAGAACGGCGGCGCTTTCTGGTCGGGCAGGAAGCCGTGAAGCACCGGCAGATCGCGCAGCTCGACGCGGAGATCCAAGGCCTGAATGCCGAGATTGCCAGTGAGGAAAGGCAGCTCCGCCTGATCCGCTATGAGCGCAGCACGCTCTCTGATCTTGTCGACAAGGGCTTGGCGCGCCGTCCCCGCTTGCTCGAGCTGCAGCGGGCCGAGGCGGCGATCGAGGGCGAGCAGGCCAGCAACCGCGCGGACATCGCGCGTGCCCAGCAGCGCATCGAGGAGATCGATCTCAGCATCATCGACGTGCGTAACCGGGTGCTCAACGAGGTGGTGACCTCTCTGCGCGACGTCCGCTCGGACATCGCCGATTTGCGCGATCGCCTGAGCGCCGCGCAGGAACGTTTGGAGCGCACCAAGGTGCGGGCTCCGGTGGATGGCGTGGTCGTCGATCTGCAGGTTTTCACGACCGGCGGTGTGCTCCGGCCCGGCGACGCCATCCTGGATATTGTCCCGCAGGATGATCTGCTGCTGGTCGAAGCGCAGGTGGACCCGGACGATGTCGATGTGGTCCGGCCCGGTTTGCCCGCCGAAGTCCGTATCCAGGCCTTCAGTGCCTCGGACGCGCCGCTGCTCGGCGGCGAGGTCGTGACGGTGTCGGCTGACTCCCTGACCGATGCGCGGGGTGGCCACAGCTACTACGCGGCCCGCGTCCGGCTCGGCGATCTCTCGGGCCTGCCGGCCGGCGCGGCGCTTCAGCCCGGCATGCCGGCCGAGGTGATGATCGTCACCGGCGAGCGCACGGCGCTGGAGTATCTCTTCGACCCGTTGCGTAGCCGGGTCGCCCGCGCGCTGCGCGAGGACTAGCCCCGCCCAATCCTCAATGCCGGCCGGCCGGCGAATGCGCTAGAACGTGAGGTCATCTTTGGGAGAGCCTCATGCCGCACAGTGCCGCCGACCTCATTCTCCTCAATGGCCGCTTCGTCACCCTGGACCCGGAGAGCCGCATCGTCGAGGCCTTGGCCGTGAAGGATGGCCGCATCCTGGCGCTAGGCTCGCGAGACGATGTGGAGAACGTCAGCGGTCCCGAGACGCAACGGCAGGACATGGCGGGGCGCACGGTCATTCCCGGCATCGTCGACTCTCACTGCCATCCGGACTCGGCCGCGGCCCGTGTAGCGGGTTGGCACAATCTCGAGCCAGCCGCGGTTGCCAGCCGCGAGGTCCTGCTGACTCGGATTGCCGAGGCAACCGAAGCCATGCCGGCCGGAGGCTGGTTCGCCGGTTATCGTTTCAACGAGCGCAAGAGCGGCGGCTACCCCAGCCTGGCCGAACTTAACCGGGCCAGCGGCGGCAAGCCGCTGTTCATCCTGCGCACCGACGGCCATCTCGGGCTCGCCAACTCTGCCGCCTTCCAGGCCCTCGGCATCGATCGTGACAGCGAAGATCCGCCGTTTGGCGCCTTCGACCACGACCCCGAGACCGGTGCCTTGACCGGCCTGGTGCGGGAGACGGCGGCGCATCTTTTCATCGATCACATCCACGCGCAGGACCGGGTGGAGGGCATGATGGACGGCCTGGAGACGGTGTTCGGCGAGTTCCTCAGCTACGGCATCACCAGCGCCTACAACTCGCTGACCTCCTCCAAGGCGATACAGGCCTACCAGCGTCTGAAGGAAGCGCAGCGCCTCAAGCTCCGGGTCGGCATCATCGTCAGCGGCCGCGAGGAGGGCTTGGTCGAGGCTTTCGTGCGCGCCGGCATTCGCAGCGGCTTCGGCGATGACCTCGTGCGGGTGATCGCGGTCGAATGGTGCCCGGACTGCTCGACCAGCGGGCGCACCGCCGCCTACTACGAACCCTACGTCGGCGAGAAGGTGCTGGGCGAGCCCGAGGACAACACCGGAATGCTGCTCTATGAGCTTGGCGATCTCAAAGAGCGGGCGACGGCGGCTCACAAGGCCGGCCTGCAGGTCTGCGTCGAAGGCGTGGGCGACCGGGGCATCGACTTCGCGCTGGACGTGATCGAAAGCGCGCTGGAGGCCCATCCGATGCCCGACCACCGCATGCGGGTCGAGCACTGCTGCTACGTCACGCCGGAGCTGCTCGAGCGTATCAAGCGGACAGAGGTGATCGACAGCTCGGCGACCGGCTTCATGTACGAGTTGGGCGACGCCTACCGTGCCAACCGTGGCGCTGAGGCGATGGGCCGGATGTGGCCGCACCGCAGCCTTATCGATGCCGGCGTGCCGGCGCCCGGCCATTCGGATGCCTATGTCTGTACCCCCAATCCCTTCACCGCCATGTGGAGCATGGTCAATCGGCTGAGCGACAGCGGCGGCACGCTGGATGGGCCGGATGCCCCGTCCCAGGCCGTCACGATCGAGGAGGCGCTCCGGGCCTATACTCTGCTCGGTGCCTACTCGGGGCGGGAGGAGGCCATCAAAGGCTCCCTGGAACCCGGCAAGCTGGCCGACCTGGCCGTGCTCGACCGTGACATCCTTTCGGTCCCCAGCCAGGAGATCCGCGAGGTGCAGGTTCTCGCCAGCTACCTCGGCGGAGACGAGGTCTATCGGCGCGATGGCGCCGTAGCTGGCTGACCCCGCGCATTTTCGCTCCGGCGGCAATCCGAAGCGCAACACCACTCGTATCTGTTGGTGTCGATGCAGGAGGCCGCCATGACCTATGCAAGATTCGCGCTGATCGCTGTGCTGTATTTCGTCCTGGTACCCCGCCGCAGAGCCTCCACGTCGGATGATCAGATCGCCATGGTCCCGACGACTTTAAGCTAGGTCTTGCCCTTTTCCGACGCGCTTCCTTCGCTATACCCTTGATCCGTTAAGAGATCGCCGCTGCGGAAAGCCTTCGTTAGGCTTACTTCGCAAGCATGCGGTGATCGTCTTTTGAGGGACCACGGGCGCGTGTCATGAGCCTTGCCGCCAGCCGATCTGTCTTGCCGCCGGAAGAGCGGGCTGCCCTGCGGCGCGCCTTCGTCGTGGGCGCCGGCTGGGGGGCTGCGAAGGAAGAGGCGCTGCCGGCCGATGCCTCGTTCCGGCGCTACTATCGCTTGCGGGAGGGGCTCAACAGCGCTCTCGTCATGGATGCGCCGCCGGAGCGCGAAACCGTCGAGCCCTTCGTCCGGGTGGCAAGCCATTTCGCGGCTCTCGGCTTCAGCGCACCGCGTATTCTGGCTTGCGAGGCGGAAGCCGGCTTTCTCCTGATCGAAGACTTCGGTGACCGGACCTTCACGCGCCTGCTGGCCGAGGGTGCCAGCGAGGAGTCGCTCTACTGTCTCGCCGTCGATCTGCTTGTTGCGCTGCATGGTCATGAGGAGGCCCGGCGGATAACGCTTCCGGCCTACGATCTCCATCCCCTCCTCAAGGAGGCGGCGCTCTTCGTCGACTGGTATTGGCCGGAGAAGCAGGGGCGTCCTTGCCCGGATGGGCTGCGGGAAGACTACCTTGCCGCCTGGCGCGCGGTCTTCGCCGCGCTGCCGCCGACGCCTGTGACCCTGGTGCATAGGGATTTCCACGTCGACAATCTCATGCTCTTGAAGGAGCGGGAGGGCCTGGAGGCTTGCGGCCTGCTCGACTTTCAGGACGCGCTGATCGGTTCGCCTGCCTACGACCTCGTCTCCTTGCTGGAGGATGCGCGCCGGGACGTGGATCCGGGGCTGACGGCGCGGCTCTATCGCCGTTACTGCGAGGGCATCGGAGATCTCGATCAAGCGGGCTTCGCCGCCAGCTACGCAGCCTTGGGCGCACAGCGCCACGCCAAGGTGGCCGGCATCTTCACCCGGCTGCTGCGCCGCGACGGCAAGGACGCCTACCTCAAGCACATCCCCCGGGTGCTGCGGCTGCTCGACCGGCAGCTCGGTCAGGCCGAAGAGCTCGCGCCGGTGCGGGCCTGGATGGCGGAGAACCTGCCTGACCTCACCACCCCGCCGAAGGTAGTGACTGACCGCTAAAAGCGAACGGCGGAGCTGTCAGGCTCCGCCGCTGCGCAACATCTGATCGTTTGCTCCTATTCCTCGCGCAGGGCGCGGTCGAAGCCGGCGTAAAGCGGCGAGAGGATATAGTCGGCAAAGGTGCGCTCGCCGGTCTCGATGAAGACCTCGGCCGGCATGCCCGGGTAGAGCTCGATACCGGGCTTCTTCGCCAAGTCTTCTTCGTCGAGCTCCACCTCGACCCGGTAGAAGGGAACGCCGGTGGCCTTGTCGACCAGAGAGTCGGCCGAGACGTGGATGACCTGGCCCCAGACGCTCGGCGTCGAGCGATAGCTGTAGGCGCTGATGCGGACACGGGCGTGCTGTCCGGGATAAACCTCGTCGACGTTGGCGGTCCCGACCTGAACCTCGATGATCAAGGGATCGTCTTTCGGGACGAGGTCCAGGATGGCATCGCCCGGGTTCAGCACGGCGCCGATGGTGTTGACCCGGCGGTCCACCACCTTGCCGGAAATGGGCGCCCGAACCTCGAGCCGGTTCAGCGTGTCCTGAACGGAGAGAATCCGTTGGCGCGAGGCAAAGATCTCGTCCTGGGTTCTCTGCCGAACTTCCGCCACCTGGGACATCATCTCGCGGATCAGCTGGTTCTTCTGCTCCTCGATTTCCGAAATGCGCTGATGGGCGCGGGCGATGTCGGAGGAGATCCGGCCGATGTCACCGCGCAGGTCAGCTTGTTGACGGCGCAGCTGCATGACGCGTGGCTTGCGCGCCAGGCCCTTGTCGAAGAGCACCTGCACGTCGGCGATCTCGGACTCGATGAAGGAGAGCTGGGTCTTGGAGGATTCCCGCTGGGCTTCGTTGCCCTCGATCTCCTTGCGTGTCTGATCGATCTGCTCGTTGCGCACAGAAAGCGCGCCCTGCAGAGCCTCTTTCCGGCTTCTGAAGATCGCCTCATTGGAGCGTATGATGTCCGCGATTTCCGGGTCGTCCTTGCGGACCATCAGCTCATGCGGAAAGGTGATCTTGTTGTCGCCGTTCTGTTCCGCGGCGAGACGGGCATCGAGCGCCATGGCGCTGAACAGCCGGCCGGTGATCAGGCTGAGATTGGCCCGCCACTGGTTCTCGTCCAGGCGGATGAGCGGTGCGCCGGCTTCGACGAAATCGCCGTTGTCGACCAGAATTTCGGTCACGAGGCCGCCTTCCAGATGCTCGACGACCTTGCGGTTGCCGCTGACCTTGACGCTGCCGGAGCCGACCACCGCGCTCTTCAAGGGGGCCAGGGCCGCCCAGGCGCCGAAGCCGCCGAAGAAGAGGGCACCGATGACCGCGCCGACCAGAATGATGACCCACACGCGCGTTGGTGTGGTCGGCCGGGGCACGGCATCGAAGGTTTTCGGTTGCGCCCGGAGCGGGCCAAGTTCTTGCGCGCTCTCGTCGCGCTTCACCAATTCAGAGCCAGTCATAGCTCACCTCGTTTTGAACTGTTGAACGGAGATGCAGGACTGCGTCGCGGGATGCAATCAGGCGGCGCCAGCGCTGGCCGCCTGATCGTTGCCGATGACCGAGAGCTTTTGCGGCCCGATCACCTTGTCCCGTCTCTGCGACTCCTGCACCTGCAACAGGATTTCGTTGGCCGGCCCGATGGCGGCCTGCATGCCGTCCTTCAGCAACAACACCTTGTCCATGCGGGACAGGATGCTGAGGCGATGGGTAATCAGGATCAGCGCGCAGCCGCGGGCCTTCGCTTCCTCGACCGCCTCGGCCAGACGGTCCTCGCCGTCAGGGTCGAGGTTTGAGTTCGGCTCGTCGAGTACGATGATCCGACGGCCGCGATAGAGGCTGCGGGCGAGGGCCAGGCGTTGGCGCTGGCCGGCCGACAGCAAGTTGCCGTCGTCGCCGATGTCCGCGTTATAGCCGCCGGGCAGCTTCAGGATCATGTCGTGGACGCCGGCGCGCTTGGCCGCCTCGACGATCTCGCCGGGATTGGCCCAGTTGTCGAGGCCGGAGATGTTGTCGGCCACCGTGCCTGTGAAGAGCTGAACCTGCTGTGGCAGATAGCCGAAGTATTGGCCGCGGGTCACCGGCTCCCAGTCGCGCAGATCCGCGCCGTCGAGCCGCACGCTGCCGCGGGTCGGCTCATCCAACCCGACGAGCACGCGCGCCAAGGTCGACTTGCCGGCACCGCTCGGGCCGATGATGCCCATCGCCTCGCCCGGCTCGAGCGAGAAGTTGATGTTGTAGATGATCGGCTTGTCGCTGCCCTGCAGCCAGAAAGTCAGGTTCTCGCAGGCAATCCGGGCTTCCGGCTCGGGCAGGGCGACCAGCTCCTGCTGATCGGCGAAATCGCTGAGCAGCTCCCGCAGGCGGCGAGCGGCATAGCGCGCCGAGACCAGGCTCTTCCAGCCCGCCACCGTACGCTCGACCGGCGCCAGCGCGCGGCCCATCATGATCGAGGCGGCGATCATCACGCCGGGCGTGATGGCATCCTGCAGGGCCAGGACGACACCGGTCCCCAGCAGGGCGATCTGCAGGATCATGCGAACGAACTTGCCGACCGCGCCGGTGATGCCGATGCGATCGGTGGCCCGCGAAATCGGCACCAGATGCTCGTCGTTCTCCGTGCGCCAGCGGTCGAGCACCGTCGGCGTCATGCCCATGGCGCGGACCACGTCCGAGTTGCGGACCAGGGTCTCGGCCCGGCGCATGGCCTTTTCGCGATGCTCTGAGGCTTCCTGCATCGGCTCCCGGCTGATGTAGTTGCTGATCAGGCCGAGGCTGAACAGGATCGCGGCACCGACGGCGGCGATCATCCCGAGGTAGGGATGGAACAGGAAGATGACGATCACGAAGATCGGCGCCCAGGGCGCGTCCATGATCGTGGTGAAGCCGCTTCCCGAGAGGAAGTTACGGACCTCGTGCAGATCGCGGATGCCTTGCGCGCTGCGGCTGTCGCCGCGCCGCACCCGTGCCATGGTCGCGTTGAGAACCCACTCCCCAAGCGAGGTCTCGACGCGAATACCGAGGCGGTTGAGCAGCTGCGTGCGCAGCGCCTCGAAACAGGCGTAGACGATCAAGGCGCCCGTTGCGGCGAGCGTCAATGCAGCCAAAGTCTCCATGCTGCCGCTGCCCATCACGCGGTCGAACAGCTGCAGCATGTACAATGGAAGCGTAAGAACGAGCAGATTCGTAAAGATGCTGAATACGATGATCGCGGCAACGACATGCCTCGACCCTCGCAGTATTGAAACGCGATTGCCCCTCATGGCCCTCAAATCCCCCTTATCCCCTCTTACTACCTGAAGAGGATACCCAGCATTGATATTAATAACATTTTTACACTTCTCATGGAAGGACCAAAAACAGGTTGGTCTTTCCACCTAAGATAGCTGTGCGGCAGGTCTTCCCCTCCTCTCGTTAGGTCGATGGATTGTCCGAAAGCGTCAGATCGACCAGGAAGTATTCATCCAGGCCGGTCATGCCGCTCGAATAGGCATTTATGTCGGCAACGTTGGCGAAAGTGAGCCCGCCGAGGCCGGAAAGTGTCACACCTTCCAGCGTTAGGCTGCCCTCGCCGTGCAGCGCGGTCAGCACCGTGTCGTCGCCCTGATCGTCGACGGCAAGATAGCTGTCGAGGAATGCGGCGACGTCGTCCTTGTGCTCGGCGCGCGTTTCCATGATGCGGTCGAAGTAGAAGGCGTCGTGGCCGCTTGCGCCGTCGACCAGATCGATCTCGAAGATCAGCCGGTCGAGATTGTCGAGACTGATGCCTTGCAGGACGTCACCACCGGGCTCGGTCAAGGTAAGGGCCTGACCGTCCCAGCGCGCCAGGATGCGGAACTCGTCCTCACCGAACCCGCCGTCCAAGGTGTCGTTCCCAAGGCCGCCGTAGAGCACGTCGTCGCCCAGGCCGCCGACCACCAGGTCGTCGCCGTCCCCGCCGAACAGCGTATCGTCGCCGCGCTGGCCATACAGGCTGTCGCCGCCTGCGCCACCGTGCAGAAGATCGTCGCCGCGGCCGCCGAAGACGTCGTCGCCGCCGTCCCCGCCGGACAGCGTGTCGTTTCCGTCCTTGCCGAACAGCAGGTCGTCATCGCCACCGCCCGAGAGCAGGTCCCGGCCCGCGCCGCCGTTCAAGCTGTCCTGACCATCGTCGCCGTCCAGGATGTCGTCGCCTGCGTCGCCTGAGAGGACGTCGCGGCCGCTGCCGCCGAACAGGCTGTCGTTGCCGTTTCCGCCGAACAGATCGTCGTCGCCTTCGCCGCCGATCAGGGTGTCGTGTCCCTCGCCGCCAAACAGCCCGCCATCGGACAGCTCGCCGTCGGACAGCTCGCCGTCGGGGCCGGGTTGGCGGTCTCCGAGCGTCAGGACCTCGCGCAGCAGATCGTCCGCCGCCCGGTCATCGCCCAGGCCGCCGATCAGCAGGTCGTCACCCTCATCGCCAGCGATCAGGTCGCGGTCGGCGCCGCCGAGCAGCTCGTCGTCGCCGTTGCCGCCGCGCAGCAGGTCGTTGCCTGCATCACCGGACAGAGTGTCGTTGCCAGCCTCTCCATAGGCCACGTCGTCGCCGCCGTCCGCCTGAACGCTGTCGTCTCCGGCGCCGCCGAACAGGGTGTCGTTGTCCTCGGGGAGGTTCGGACCGCCGCCATGGTCGCCGATCAGCAGATCGTCGTCCTCGCCGCCCGCAAGGACATCGCGGCCGCTGCCGCCGCGCAGGCTGTCGTTCTGCTCGTCGCCGACCAGGGTGTCGTTGCCGTCGCCGCCGCTGAGGTCATCCTCACCGTCATCGCCGCTGATCAGGTCGTTGCCATCGCCGCCGAGCAGCGTGTCCAGGCCGGCGTTCCCGTCGATGTTGTCGTGGCCGAGGCCGCCGTCCACATGGTCGTCGCCGGCACCGCCCGAGAGATCGTCGGCATCCGCGTCTCCGAACAGGCTGTCGGCGCCGTCGCCGCCGTCGATCTCGTCCTTGCCGTCGCCGCCGCTGAGATGGTCGTTGCCCGCGTCGCCGGAAAGATCGTCGTCGCCGTCGCCGCCGCTCAGGCTATCGTTCCCGCCGGCACCGAAGATCGTGTCGTCGCCTTCGCCGCCAAGGAGCGTGTCATCGCCGGCGCCGCCGTCGAGGGCGTCCCAGCCGGTTCCGCCGTCGATGGTGTCGTTGCCGTCACCGCCCAGCGCCGTGTCCTTGCCGTCGCCGCCGGTGATGCTGTCGTTGCCGCCGTCGCCGAGCAGCGTGTCGGCGCCGAGGCCACCCGACAGACTGTCGGCGCCGCTGCCGCCGTCCAGCAGGTCGTCGCCCGCACCGCCAACCAGGGTGTCGTCCCCTTCTTGGCCATAGAGGAGGTCGTCGCCGGCTTCGCCCTCCAGCAGATCGTCCTGCTCGCCTCCATCGAGCAGGTCGTTTCCGCCGCCGCCAATAAGGCTATCGGCACCCAGTCCGCCGCTCAGCGTGTCGTCACCGTCCGCGGCACCGACCGCTTCGGCTTCGTCGCCCCACAGCACGTCGTCGCCCGCGCCCCCGACCAGGATGTCGTGGCCCAGCCCGGCGACCAGGGTGTCGTTGCCCAAGCCACCGAGCACGCCGTCCTGGCCCGCTTCGGCGAAGATGTGGTCGTCGCCGGCGCCGGCATCGATGCCGTTGTCTCCATCGTTGCCGAAGATCGCATCATCTCCGCCCTTGGCGTCGAAGTTGATGGCGGCGAACGTGGAGCCGGACAGGATGGCCAGGCTGACGATGTCCCGGGTGTCGGTGCCGATCGGGGTCGGATTGTCGGCCCAAGGGTCGGCCTCGAAGGGGTGGAAGTCGTTCAGCACGGGCCGCGCTCCATCGTCGCGGTACGCGTCGCCCTGAGGGCGCGCGGCCATGCGCCGAGCCGGCGGCCGAATGATGGTCTTCCGCCGCACGAACGCGTCGTGCCAAGTCCTGAGCTGGACTTATTCAAGACCCCGAACCCCCTAAGCACGGGGCGCCGATCTTCCTCCGATCGGGCGCTCCGTTGCATGAAAAAATCTAATGACTAAGCGCCCAAATCCCCAACGCGGGCGGCAAAGTCGAAGCATCAGCTTCACCACACATATAGCACAAATGCATGTAAAAGAGTAGATTTTTCCGGGTTCAATCAACCGTGATGCGACTGCAGAGCGCGCAGGACCAGGGCCGGCGAACTCGCTCGGTCGTTAAGGTTAAAAGTTTAACTAATGTTAAACTGCTTGCCGCCGAAGGACTCTATGGCCGCGGCTGCAGGCTGGTCAGCCACTCGTCGAAGCTGAAGGACGCAAGCGCGTTCAGGAAGCCCTGGCTTTCCGTCGGCCAGATCAGCAGGCAGAGCACAAAGATGGTCAGCACAAAGTTGCCGAACACGGCGAGCTTCAGCCATTTCGACGTGCGGCTGCCGCCCTGAGCGTTCTGGATGCTGTCGGTGACCGTCTGAAGGCGTTCTTCGAGATTGACCAGCAGGTAGCCTTCCAGCCCGCTGATCG
The DNA here is from genome assembly GCA_965247175.1 of Rhodospirillales bacterium. Taxonomy (GTDB): domain Bacteria; phylum Pseudomonadota; class Alphaproteobacteria; order Kiloniellales; family DSM-21159; genus JANQMX01. Next base: position 2,908,139 of record OZ252006.1, on the reverse strand, counting down.
AGCCGTCGATCTTGGCCAGCATGACCTTCGCGTCGTCGCCTGACTCGGCGAGCTTCTCAATGGAGGCTTCGGACTGCTTGGCCGCATCCCGCGAAGCCTGAATCTCAGGCATCAGCTTGTCATGCAGGCTGACCAGGTCGCGCCGCATGCTGATGGCGTCGCGCCCTTCGCGGAGGCCTTCGATCGCGGCGAGCAGCTTGCCGAGCGTCTCGGTCGGCTCACCTTCTCCAGCTTCGCCGCCGTTCTCGCCGGCATTGTCGTCGGCCGGTGCCTCGCTCTTAGGCGCAGGCTCGCCATCCAAGGCCGCAACGGTGGGCGGGGCCTTGGCGTCCTCCGGCGTGAGGTTCTTTACCTCACGACTCTCGAGGTCGATGATCGGCGCATCTTCGTCGGCTGCGCGATCAAAAGCTTCAGGCTGGTCAACTGCTTCTTTGGCCATAGAACTATCCGATCCGGCGGGCCCCGCGGATAATATCAGTGCCCGCCTAAGAGGTTAAACCAACTTAAAATTTGTTGGCTAAAGAATTCGTTACTGCTCGGTCTGCCAGCCGCTGCCGGTCGTTGGCAGTGCTTGAGCCGAGGGGCCGGCGAGCTTGTCGTGGCTGCGGACAAGCGGCTCCACCGCGATCTTGTGCACGAGCTCTGCCTGCCGGCCGGTTTCCGTCTTGTGGAAGACCCGCTTCAGGTAGGTTCGTGCCGTCTGCTCGCGAATGCCCAGCGCGCCGGCCGCGTCCTTCAGCGAGGCGCCGCCGGCCAGGCGGTGGGCCAGCTTGGCCTCCGCCAAGGTCAGGTCGAAACGGGACATCAGATGCTCGAGCAGCCGCCCTTCGCGGGCGCCGGGTACGATCACCAGCACCTTCTCGCGCCGCCGCTCGTCGCTCGAGTGCTGCAGCGGACGGACCAGTACGCGCAGCCCCTCCGGCCGGTCCGGTTTGCGCACGTCGAGTTCGAGATAGCCGCTCGGCAGGCTGCCGGCGTCCTGCGCGGCGCGCCAGATACCCTGATGCAGCTCGTGCGTCGCCTCCCGGCAGTTCATCTCCAGCACGCCGCCGCCGACCCGAAAGTCTTCTCCCTCGCTCAGGTACTCGTCGGCACTGACGTTGGTCAGCCAGACGCGGGCCTGGGCGTCCGTGCCGAAGATGGCCGGCGAGAGCGCGTCGATCGTCTGCTTGAGATAGAGCGCCGTCTTGTGCTCCTGGCGTGCGCTCAAGCCAAGCTCGAGCAGCGTACGCAGATGAGGCGCATAGCTGCGCAGCTTCTCGGCCGCATCGTTGGTGAAGGGGTCTTCGTCCCCCTGCCGCACCAATACGACCAGGTATTGCCGCTCCGCTTCGCCCTTTAAGAGACCGCAGATCGCCGAGCCGACTTCGCATCCGGCCGGCGTGCCGTCCAGGATCTTCACGCCACTCAGCTTGAGCTGTCCGCCGCTGCGCGGCTGGCGCCAGAAACCGGCGCCGCTGGCCCGGCGCTGCCAACCCAGATCCTTGTCGAGCACGATCTCCGCCCAGCGGCATTGCACCCTGATGCTGACCAGTGGCCGCCAGGGTCCGTCGGCACGGCTTCGCCCCAAGAGCAGCATGCCGTCGGAGGCGAAGAGCTCCAGTATTGGTTGAAATAGTAGAGAAGGCTCCGTGGTCGCCTTCGCCGACGGCAACGCATGCGTTGCCCCTGCTCCCCCAAGCGCATCGGTCATAAGATGTGACAATCCCCCAAGATCACGATCACATGCCAAGACGGGTCGGATACTACACAAATGCCAGCCAAATTGCCAGCATCGCGGACCGGCTGAGTCCCATCGAGTTCACAAAAAGGTTAACAGCACAATGGATTATGGCAAATATTCTGGAACGGACTCGCGGTAATGAGGCTTTTCTGGCGCTCCTGTCACAGGAGTTTCACAATAACGAAGTGAGACAGCAAAATTGTGAGATCGTCTTGTGGCCTAAGCGCTTAGAAAGTTAATTGCCAGCTAAAGGGGAGGAAGTTAACCATTTTCCCAATGCCCGCGAGTGCTTTCGCCAAGGGCCATCCGGCGGTCTGTCACGAATCAGACTTTTGATTTTCGACAAATTTTCTGCTAACTTGCGCGTGTCTTCCGGAGTAAGCCCATGGCGACTTCTGGGTAGACCGGGGAGATTCTTTGGGGGTTGCGGTCTGAAGTCGCAACGAGTCTTGCTTGGAAAGGAGCTAGCGATGAGGTGCTTGGTTGGGGTCATGGCTGTGGCCGCGCTTGCCTTTGTGGCAACGCCACAGGTCTTTGCGGCGAGTCTGGTAGCGCCGACAATCTGTACGAATACATTTAACGGTATTAATACCTGTGATTCAGGTGCCGGTGGCCTGTCCGTCGTCCCGCCTGGTGGAACCATCAGCGTCGGTGACGTGGTCGATAACGATCCGCTCGTGGTCACCGTCAACGGCAATCCCTTCGACGTTGCGAATGACACGCTGAACCTCGCTGCCGGGGAAACGGCGACCATTCGCATGGAGATTCGGAATTTCCGTCGCGTCTGGTTCGACGTCTTCGGCCTTTCCGCCAGCCCGAACGGCCCGACCGAGAGTGGCGGCGACTGGGTGGCCGGCCTCCAAACTCTGCGGGCCGATACCGGCTATACAATCCCGGTCAACATCAGCGTTGCAGGCAATGCGCCTGGGATCCTGGTGAGCGTGACCGACGCCGAGGTTCTCCCGCAGGTCGAGACGGTGGAGCTCGCCGGTCCCTTTGTGACGGAGGGAACCACGACGCTCGACAATCTGTCCGGTGACGAGAGCTCGAACATCGACAGCATTCGTATCGAAGATTCGATGGGCAATACCCTCGATTCGACGGGCGACACGGCGGCCACGGCGTTCAAGCTGCGCGACTACCTGGACAGTGGCGAGGACAGCCTCGACCTGCTTGCCGCCGCCGCCACGGGCGATCTCCAGCTCGTGATCGAAGACGGTGCCGACTTGCCGCGTAGCTTCGCCATCGAGTTCACCGTTCAGGCGGTGCCGCTGCCGGCAGCTGCTTGGCTGTTCCTCTCGGGTCTCGCTGCGCTGGCTGGCTTCCGCCGCTTCCGCAGCAAGGCGGCGTAAGCACAAGGCATCGTTCTCAAGGGGAGTTCCGCAACCCCCCTGAAGACACTGATTGCTGCTTCGAGCGGGCGGCTCGACCCAACGGTCGGGCCGCCCGTTCGCGTGCGCGGCTCATGCGTATGCGGGGCCCATTCGTATGCGCGGCCCTTGCGCGTGTGCGATTGCTTCATTCCATGCTGCGATCCTGCCCCTCCGTACAGTGCGTTGCCGGTCTTGGCAGGCTGCGGAGGGATAGCTCATGCACAGGGCGATGTTCACCTTTGCCGTCGGCCTTTGTCGCTGGCCTTTGCCGCTGGCAAAGCGCATCATATTTTCGTGATCGTGAACGGCCCCGGGGCGGCCAAGGAGGCAGATTTGTTCCAGCTCACACCCGACCAGGAGACGCTTCGAAAGCAGGCGGCGGACCTGGCGCGCCATGTTATCGCCGAGCGCGCGGCCCGTATCGACCGGACCGAAGCTTATCCCTGGGACAACGTTGAGACACTGACCGAAGCCGGCTTTATGGGAATGACCATTCCAGCCGCTTACGGTGGGCGCGGGCTGAGCTTCTTGGATGCGACCCTGGTGGTCGAGGAGATGGCCAAGGTTTGCGGCATAACCGCACGCATCGTCGTCGAAGCCAACATGGGCGGCATCGCCGCCATCATGAAATACGGCAACGAAGCGCAGAGGCAGTTGGCGGCCGGCTTGGTCCTGGCCGGCGATAAGCCGGCGATCTGCATCACCGAGCCGGAGGCCGGCAGCGCCGCTTCCGAACTGACGACCCGGGCCGATCAGCGTGGCGACCACTACATCCTGAACGGCAAGAAGCACTGGATCACAGGCGGCGGAGTTTCCAAGCTCCACATCATTTTCGCCCGCGTCTTCGACGAACAAGGCCGCGAGCAGGGCATCGCCGGCTTCATCGCCGTCCGCGGCGAGGCAGAGGGGCTGGAGATCGGCAAGCGCACGCATACCATGGGCTTGCGCGGCATCCCCGAGACCGAGGTGATCTTCCGCAACCTGGCGGTCCCGGCCGAGATGATGCTGCGGCCGCCCAGTGGGCTGCAGCAGGGCTTCGCCGGCCTGATGGACGCCTATAACAGTCAGCGGGTGGGCGCGGCGGCTGTGTCCCTGGGCCTCGCCCAAGGGGCTTACGAGCTGGCGCTCGACTATGCCCAGAGGCGCGAGCAGTTCGGCCGCCCGATCGCGGAGTTTCAGGGCTTGCAATGGATGCTGGCCGACATGAGCATGCAGCTCTCGGCGGCCCGGTTGCTCATTCACAAGGCCGCCGCAGGGGCCGGGGACGGCTTTCCCGACATGGTCGCGGCGGCACAGGCCAAGATCTTCGCCGCGGAGATGGGGCAGAAGGTGACCAACGACGCACTGCAGATTTTCGGGGCCGCCGGCTACAGCCGCGATCTGCCGCTGGAGCGCATGGTGCGCGATGCGCGCATGTTCACTATCGGCGGCGGCACGGCGCAGATCCTGCGCACCGTGGTCGCCGGCGGCCTGCTCGGCCGCAAGCTGCCGCAGACCCGCGACGGTTATCTCGAACTGATGGAGCGGGACGGGGAGGCCAAGCGCGCCCATGGCTGACGTTCAGCTTGCGCCGTCGCCCGCGCGCAGCGCCGCCGAGCTCATCGCCCGCCGTCTGGCACAGGCGGGCTGCACCCATGCCTTCGGTATTCCCGGCGGCGAGACCCTGGCCATCATGGAGGCGCTGTCCGACGCCGGCCTGCGCTTCGTGCTGACCAAGCATGAGAACAGCGCCGGCTTCATGGCCGAGGGCGTCTATCACGCCAACGGGGCGCCGGGCGTGCTGCTGGCGACCATCGGTCCGGGCGTCGCCAACGCAGTCAACGTGGTCGCCAACGCCGAGCAGGACCGGGTGCCGCTGATCTTCCTGAGCGGCTGCGTCGATGCCGACGTCGCCCAGCGCTACACCCACCAGGTCTTCGATCACGGTGCGCTCTTGGCGCCGATCACACGCGCGAGCTTTCGCATGGCCTCGGGTGCGGTGGATGTGATGGTCGACAAGGCCTTGGCGCTGGCGTGCGACAGTCCACCCGGACCGGTGCATCTCGACCTGCCGATTTCCCTTGCTCGTGCCGAAGAGCAGGAGGTGCTCGTCGCGCCGCGCAGCCAACCCCTGGTGGGGGCGCCTCAACTTGGCCCGGCGCTGGAGGCCGCGCGGGCCAAGCTCGCCCGGGCGAAGCGTCCCCTGATGGTGGCCGGTCTCGAAGTCCTTGGATTGGGAGAAGAGGACTCGGCGGCCGCCGAGGTCGCCGCCTTCTGCCGCGATCTCTCCATCCCGCTGATCACCACCTACAAGGCCAAGGGCATCCTGCCGGAAGACGACGCTCTGGCGTTGGGCGGCGCCGGTCTCTCGCCGGAGGCTGACAAGATCCTCCTGCCGCTCATGGCCCAGGCTGACCTCATTATCGCCGCCGGCTATGACCCGATCGAGATGCGCAGCGGCTGGTGCGATCCTTGGGATCCGGCCAAGGTGATCGAGTTTTCGACCACGCCCAACCACCACTACGTCCATCAAGCCAGCCAGAGCTTCATCGGCGACATCGGCGCCGGTCTCGCGGCGCTGCGCGGCGAGGGCACGGCACCCGCGGCCTCCTGGCCCGGCGGTGAAGCGCAGGCCGCCCTTGCCGCGCTCAAGGACTTCTTTTCGAGCGGCGGGACCTGGGGCCCGACCCAGGCCATCGAAGCCACGCGCGCGGCCATGCCACGCAACACGGTGGCGACCGTGGACTCCGGCGCCCATCGCATCCTGCTCAGCCAAGTCTGGGAGTGCTACCACGAGCGCGGTCTGCTGCAGTCCACCGGGCTCTGCACCATGGGCTGCGCTCTGCCGCTTGCGATCGGCTACAAGCTCGCCGCGCCCGAAACGCCCGTCGTCGCCTTCACCGGCGATGCCGGCCTGGAGATGGTGCTGGGCGAGCTGGCCACCCTGCGCGATCTCGAGCTTCCGGTGATCGTCGTGGTCTTCGTCGATGCCTCCCTCGCCTTGATCGAGCTGAAGCAGCGGCGCGACCAGCTACCGAACCTGGGTGTCGACTTCGGCCGCACCGACTTCCCGGCCGTTGCCCAGGCGCTCGGTGGGCACGGCGTGTCGGTGCGCGATGCCGAGCGGCTCACGGAGGAGCTGGAGGCGGCGCAAAGGCGCCAGGGCTTCACGGTCATCGCCTGCGAGATCGACCGCAAATCCTACGACGGCACTTTCTAGCCGTCCGCCACCTCTTCCCAGCGCCCGTGCTCGTTGGAGCGATAGGCCGCTTCAACGAGCCGCAGGTTGGCCAGGTAGTCCTCGGCCCGGTTCTCGAGGGGGGCGCCCTCCCGCAGGTGCTGCAGCACGTGCGCCTGGAAGGCCCGCACGCAGTCCCCGCCATAACCGCGGTCTTCCCAGGCGTAGGCCACTTCGTCTTCTCGGTTGCTGCCGTGGTCGCGCAGGAACAATCGGCCATAGCCGTCGAGACGGAGGTTCGCCTCTGCACCGTCGATCTGCATCTCGCCCATGGTGAGCCGGCGGTTCTCTGCGGCGTGATCGGCCAGTCGGTTGCCGTCGAAGAGCGCGCGGCTGCCGGACCGAAAGCGGAGAATGACGAGCCCGGCATCTTCGCCGGCGATGGCCGGGTTCAGCCGCCGGAGGTCGGCGAAGACCGCCTCGACCTCGCCCAGCAGAAAGCGAAAGACGTCGAAGAGATGAACCGCCGTCTCGTGCAGCAGAAAGCGCTCCATCTCCTGGAAGTAGGGCTGGCGGTCGAGATAGGCGCGCGGCCCTTGCCCGTCGCCGGGGCGCAGGCGGAAGGCAAGCTCGTAGACCTGGCCCAGCGCGCCGGCATCGATCTGCTTGCGGCACTCGCGGAACCAGGGCTGAAAGCGAAAGTTCTCGTGCACCACCAGCGTCGTGCCGGCGGCGGCGGCGATATCGCAGGCTTCCTGCGCGCCCGCGAGGCCGCCGCAAAAGGGCTTCTGGCAGATGATCGTCGGCACCTTTCCGGCGGCGAGACGGATCAGATCGAGATGGGCGCTGGGCGGAGCAGCAATATCGAGGATGTCGAGCGGCGCGTCGGCGATGAGCGCGTCGGCCTCGGTGAAGACGCGCGGCGCAGCGAACTCCTGCGCCGCGTCGGCGGCCTTCGCCTGGTCGCGGTCGCAGATGGCGACCAGCTCGGCCTCGGGCAGCCGTTGCCAGGCCTCGTAGTGGAAGCGGGAGAAGAAGCCCGCGCCGATGCCGGCGACTTTGAGCGGCGAGGTCATTTGGCCGCTTCGGAGAAGAGGCCAGCCAAGGGGCCAAGGTCGGCCGTCCAGTGGGGCGGTGGAAGACCCGGCCGCGGCGCGGAGAAGCAGGCGATGCGGTCGCCGAGCAGGCAGCCGAGATAGGCGGTCGAGAGATCGGGGCCACCGAAGGCAAGGCTGGAGATGTTGGCAAGGCGGCGGCTGTTGATCTTATCCAGGTGCGGGCGGCCCATGGCGTCGCTCTGGTAAGCTTCCTCGACCCATGTGAGGTGATCGGTGTCGCTGTCTTCCAGCATCACTTCCTGGCGGCCGTCCGGCGCCACGTGGACCACCCGGTTGCTGACGATGCTGGTGATCCAGAGACCGCCGTCACGGTCCATCGCGAGGCCATCCGGAAAACAGCCTTCGCCATGGCCGGTCACGCTGCGGCGCGGGCCCAGCTGCCCGTCGCGGCCGATGGCGAAGGCGCTGGTGCGCCGGGCGAAGGTCTCGTTGACGAAGAGCGTTCCGCCGTCGGGGCTGACCAGGCACTCGTTGGTGTAGCCGATGCCCTCCCCAACGATGCGCGCGTGCCCGCCTTCCAGCAGGACGACGAAGCCGTCGGCCACGTCCTTGCGATAGGCGGCGCTGCGCGGCCGCATCGCGGTGCTGACCGTGATCCAAAGGCGCTCGTCGTCCTGGCGCAGAACGAAGTTGGTGGGCGGCAGAGGGCGGCCGTTCACCTCCGTCACCAGCGGTTCGATGGTGCCGTCGGGCATAAGGCGAAAGACGCCGCCCTCGTCGGCGCCGAGATGGGCGAGCAGAAGACTGCCGCCGGGCTCAAGCGCAATCCCGTTGGGCCGCAGGCGCAACTGGTCGTCGCGTGACATGACATGGCGGACCTGACCGTCCGGCGCGACGAGGGCGACACCGCCGTTCCCGGACCAATCGGGCACCAGCAGCAGGCCGGAGCTGTGCGCAAGGACGCATTCGGGGCGATTGAGCCCCTGGCCAAGGAAGGACAGGCTGGAGAGCGGAATGCGCGGTTGCACGGGTGGCCTCTAGCGCTCCGTCGTGGCCAGCATCTCCCGCAGGCTGGTCTTGAGGATCTTGCCGTAGTTGTTCTTGGGCAGGGCGTCGAGGAAGAAGTAGGCCTTGGGCCGTTTGAAGCGGGCGATTTCCTCCAGGCAGAGGCTGTCGAGCTCGCTCTCCGAGAGGCTTTGGCCTTCCTGCGCCACCACGAAAGCCACCACCTCCTCGCCCCAATCGGCGTGCGGCCGTCCCAAGACCGAGCATTCCTTGACGCGCGGATGGCGCAGCAGCACCTCCTCGACCTCGCGCGGGTAGATGTTGGTGCCGCCGCTGATGATGACGTCCTTGGAGCGGTCCTTGAGCGTCAGAAAGCCCTCTTCGTCCAGGCTTCCCACATCACCGGTATGCAGCCAGCCGCCCTTCAGCGCCTTGGCAGTCGCCGCGGGATCGTTCCAATAGCCGAGCATGACCGAGGACCCGCGCGCCTGAATCTCCCCGGCCTCGCCGGCCGGCAAGGGATGGTCGTTTTCGTCGGCGATGCGCAGCTCCACCAGCATCTGCGCGCGCCCCGCCGAAGCCAGCCGCGCCTCATAGCGCGGATGCTCCGTCTCCCCATGCATGGCGCGGGTCAGGGAGCTGATGGTCATGGGGCTCTCGCCCTGTCCGTAGATCTGCACGAAGCGATTGCCGAAGACCTCCATGGCGCGCTTGAGGTCGGAGACATACATGGGGGCACCGCCGTAGACGATGGTCTTGAGGTGCTCGCCTCGCGCCGTCTCGGCGCCCGGATGGTCGACCAGTCGCTTGACCATGGTCGGGGCGAAGAAGCTGCAGAGCCGCGGATAGTGTTCCAGGAGATCGAAGACCTCGGCGGGGTCGTAGCCGCCGCTCTCCGGCACGATGTTGAGGCCTGCCTGGGCGATGAATGGAAAGTTATAGAGACCCACGCCGTGCGACATGGGGGCCGCGTGAAGCAAGCTGTCTTCCGCCTGCACGTCGTCGACGTCGGGGAAGTAGCAGGCGGTCATGGTCAGCAGGTTGCCGTGGCTCAGCATGGCGCCCTTGGGCCGGCCGGTCGTGCCGCTGGTGTAGAACAGCCACGCCAGCTCATCCAGGCGGGTGGGCATGGGCGCCATCTCTTCGCCGGCAAAGAGCGCCTCATAGTCTGGCGAGCCGGCGACGATCGGTGTCGTCTTGCTGTCGGCGTCGGCGATCGCGCTGGCCAGGCTCTCTTGCAAGTCTTCCGTCAGGAAGCAGAGGCGCGCGCCCGAGTGGCTCAGCATGTAGGCGAACTCGCGGGCGTGAAGCTTGGCGTTCATCGGCACGGCGGCGAGCCCTGCCCACCAAATGCCGTAAAGCACTTCCAGGTACTGTGGGCAGTTCTTCATCGCCACGGCGATACGCTCGCCCGGCAGCAGCGAGAGCCTGTTTCGCAAATGATCGGCCAGCTTGGCGGCGCGCGCCGCCAGACCTCGATAGTCTGCCGTCACCTGCCTGCCGACGGCGACCGCCGGCCTGCTTCCATGGCTCAAGGCGCTTCGCTTGAGAAGCTGCGCAATGTTCATAGCGATGCCTTCGCCGTGCCCTTCTGCGGCTATGACGATAGCGGACTGCCGCTATCGCACAAGTCGGCAAAACGCGCTGATCGCGTTGGTTTGTCTAGCCCTGCTAAGTCGCTCGCCCTATTGTCTTAGCGTGACCAGAGCGAAGCCGATCTCAATGGCCCTGTCCCGTCGTCGTTTCCTGTCTGCCGGTTCCATGTTGGCCTTGTCCGGCGCGCTTGCCCCGGGCCGCGCGCAGGCCGAGCCGGTGACCCTGCTGCGGCTCGGGACGGGCTCGGCGGCCGGGACCTACTTCCCGATCGGAACCATCATCGGGCGGATCGTCAGCCAGCCACCCGGCAGCCGCGCCTGTGATGAAGACGGCGCCTGCGGCGTGCCGGGCTTGATCGTCGTGGCGGACTCGACCAAGGGCTCGGTCGACAACGTGCACCGCATCTCCGACGGTCTGCTCGATGCGGCGCTCTGCCAGGCGAACATCGCCTACTGGGCCTACAACGGCATTGAGCTCTTCGCCGGCACCCCCAAGCAATCCCTGCGCAGCGTGGCCAACCTTTTTCCGGAGGCCTTTCATCTGGTGGTCTCGGCGGGGAGCGGCATCCGCTACGTCACCGACATCAAGGGCAAGCGTGTGTCGCTGGACAGAGAAGGCTCCGGCACGCTGGTGATGGCCTGGAAGATCCTGGAAGCCTACGGTCTTGGCCCGGACGACGTGGAGATCAGCCATGAAGAGCCGGGTATCGCTGCCGAGATGGTGCGGACCGGTGAGCTCGATGCCTTCTTCTTCGTCGCCGGCGCACCGGCCCGCGCCATCGAGGTGCTGGCCCGGCAGCACTCCATCTCTTTGGTCCCGATCGAGGGCCCGGAAGCCGACACGCTGGTCAGCGACAGCCTGTTCTTGGCCAAGACCGAGATCAGGGCCGGCACCTACCTCGGCGTCGCCTATACGCGGACCCTGGCGGTCGGGGCGCAGCTGATCGTGTCCGCCGATCTGCCGGACGACCTAATCTACGCCATGACCAGAGCCCTTTGGCATGCCAACGCCCGGGACACGCTCGACCGCAGTCATCCCAAGGGCGCGCTGATCCAGCTCAACTCGGCGCTCAACAGCTTGAGCGTTCCGCTCCATCCGGGTGCCGAGCGCTACTACCGAGAGGTCGGCCACGCGCTCGTTCGCGGCCCCTGAACGGATCCCGCCTCAGGGGTTTTCGATGTGCCAAGGCTCCTGCTCGGCGGCGGCGGCCCAAGACTGCATCGCCGGCCAATCCCAAACGGTTGCGAGATAGCGCTCGGCCGCCTCTGGCAGCTCCGGGCGATAGGTCATGAAGCGGCTGACAACCGGGGCGAAGAAGGCGTCGGCAATGCTGGCAGTGCCGAAAAGGAAGCCGCCGTCGTGCCCGAAGCGCTCCCGGCACTCCTGCCAGATCTGGCAGATCCGTTCGACATCTGCTGTGAGGCCGGGAGTCATCGTCGGCAGGTCGTGCTTGGCGCGCAGGTCCATCGGCATATCCTTGCGCAAGACGGCAAAGCCGGCGTGCATCTCTGCGGTCACCGCGCGCGCCTGCGCGCGTGCCCGCCGGTCGCTCGGCCAGAGCGTTGCCTCGGGATAGAGCTCGGCGAGATATTCGGCGATCGCCAGGCTGTCCCAGATCGCCAGTCCACCATGCTTCAACACGGGGACGCGGCGGCTTGGCGACTGTGCGGCGATCGCCGCGGCGGTGTCGTCCCGGTCGAGCGGGATGACCACTTCTTCGAAGGGCGCGCCGGTCATCTCCAGCGCCAGCCAGGCCCGCAATGACCAGGACGAGTAGTTCTTGTTGCCGATCACCAGGGTGAGCTTGTCTTCACCCGCATCCCCGTTAGTCTGTGCCACCTTCACCTCCTCGCATCGCCCCATTGCGGGCCCGCCGCCAGCCAACCCTATTGGGAGTGACCGCCTTGGCAAGTGCCGCCACGGACTACTTGATCAGCGAAAGCGAGGGGGCGCCGGTCCCCCTCTATCTTTTTCGCAGCGACGATTTCAGCACGTGGCTGAAGCAGCAGGATCCGCAGTTGCGCGCCTGGGTCACGGCTCAGGGCTTTGCCGCCGAGCCGGGCAGCAGCTGTGTTTTGCCGGGCGAAAACGGCATTGCCATGGCTTTGGCGGCGCGGGGCGAGCCGGGAGATCCTTTCGCCTATGGCGATCTGCCTCTGTCGCTGCCGCCGCTCGACTATGTCTTGGCCGGCGATCTCAATGCCGATGCCATGAGTTCCGTGATGCTGGGCTGGGCCTTCGGCGCCTATAGCTTTCAGCGCTACCGGACGGAGGAGAAGAAGCGCGCGCGGCTGGTCGTGCCCAGCGGCGGTACAGCCGATGAGGCCATGCAGCTGGCCCAGGCGGTTTATCTGGCGCGCGATTTGATCAACACTCCGGCCGGCGATCTCGGCCCGGAGGAACTGGCGGAGACGGCGCGAAACCTGGCCGAAGAGTACGGCGGCACCTGCCAGGTCCTGACCGGCGATGAGCTCTTGTCGGAGGGCTATCCCGCCGTCCATGCGGTGGGGCGCGCCGCAAGCCGGGCGCCGCGCATGATCGAGTTGAGCTGGGGGCAAGAGGGACCGCTGGTCGCTCTTGTCGGCAAGGGGGTCTGCTTCGATAGCGGCGGGCTGGACCTGAAGCCGGCGGCCGGCATGAAGTTGATGAAGAAGGACATGGGCGGTGCCGCCCAGGTGCTGGGCCTGGCCAAGGCGGTGATGGCCTGTGCGCTCCCGCTCCGGCTCTCGGTGCTGATTCCCGCAGTGGAGAACGCCGTCTCGGGCGATGCCTTCCGGCCGCTGGACGTGCTGCAGACACGCAAGGGCCTGACCGTCGAGGTCGGCAACACCGATGCGGAAGGGCGGCTCATCCTCTGCGATGCCCTGGCCAGGGCAAGCGAGCTTTGGCCCGAGGTTATTCTTGACTACGCGACCTTGACCGGCGCGGCCCGCATTGCGCTCGGCACGGAGCTGCCGGCGCTCTTCTGCAACAGCGACAAGATGGCGGAGGAGCTGCTTGCGGCCGGTCTCGAGGAGCACGATCCGCTCTGGCGCATGCCTTTGCATCAGGCCTACAAGCCGCATTTCAAGAGCAGCGTGGCCGACCTCAACAACATCGCCGACCACAGCTTCGGCGGCGCCATCATCGCCGCGCTTTTTCTCGAGGCCTTCGTCGAGCCCGAGCGTCCTTGGGCGCATATCGACTTGATGGCCTGGAATACAAAGACCGCGGCAGGCCGCCCGGTCGGCGGCGAGGCAATGGGACTGCGGGCAGCCTTCGCTTACCTCAAGCGCCTGAACGGGGCTTGCTGATCTTCGCTGCCGAAGCAGCCGCTTGCGTGTCTTTCCGCCCCAAGGGGGGACTCTGCAGCGCCCTTTCAGCGTGCCAAAAGTGTTGCAGAAGCTCGATCTGCGTCACGATCGGCCTCAGAAAGAAACCGCCCCGCTCCTTGAGATCGCGCGAGCGCTTCGCCAGCATGGTCTGGGCGCCGTTATGACAGAAGATAACGGAGCGATACTGAATGCCGATATCCGGGCCCTGCCGATTGAGCTGAGTCGGATCGTGGCAGGTCCAGAAAATCTCCAGCAGGTCGCCATAGGCGATGCGGCTGCGATCGTAGCGGACTTGCACCACTTCGGCATGGCCGCTCTGCTCGCAGAAGACGTCCAGATAGGTCGGATTGGGAAGGTCGCCGCCGGCGAAGCCGACTGTCGTTTCCAGAACGCCGGGCTGACGCCGAAAGGCAGCCTCAACCGACCAGGCGGGCCCAGCGCCAAAGGTCGCCAGATCGCAGCGAGCCGTTGGACGAACCGAAGCGTCGTCGGCTGCCGCCGTCTGGCCACGCGGCGCTCTACCCAGAAAGGCATCCTTGGTGAGGAACTTCCCCATTGTTCTGCCCAATCAAGCCAAACCAACGTGGTCTCAAAATTTGTCTCATTTAATCCGTCGCTTGGCACGCTCGTCAAGACAACGTGGTCGTACCTGTCTAGTCAGGTGATCCCTTGGACGGCGGAGCTCGGCGCCTAGATTCCATCGCGTAGGTCTGGGGCCATCGGCGAGGACAAGGCCTCATAGACGCAATTCGCTGTTCGGGAGTTGATGCCTCATGCGTTTTTCGGCGATCGCCTTTGTCTTGCTGGCCCCCTTTACCGGTCTTGCTTGGGCCGACCCGCCGCCGGCATGGGTCGTCGACTATCCCGAGAGTGCCGTGACCTTCACGGCCACGCAGAGCGGGGCGCCGGTCGAAGGCCGATTTGAACAGTTCACGGCCGATCTTGCCTTCGACCCGGAGGAGCTGGCCGGAAGCAGCTTCGTGGTCGAGATCGACATGGCCAGCGTCGAGAGCGGCAACACCGACCGCGATAACGCGCTGCGGTCCAATGGCCTCTTCGACGTTGCCGTTTGGCCGCTGGCCATCTTCGAGGCGGACGATGTTGCCGCCGTCGGTGACGGGCAGTACGAAGCGCGCGGCACCCTGACTCTGCGCGACCAGACGCTACCGATCGTGCTGCCGTTCACCCTCTCTCTCGACGGCGCGCCGGGCGAACGCCTCGCCACGGCCGAGGGCTCGGTGACGATTAACCGGACCGACTACGGTGTCGGCCAGGGCATGTTCGCCGACACCAGCGTGATCCCCGACCCGGTCGAGATCGCCGTTCGTATCGTCGCCCGGGAAGCCGGTTCCTGAACCCGAAAGGGCCAGCAAGATTGACCTTTTCGGCCCGAAGAGATACTATATTTGGGTCATGAAACACCTTGGCTCTCAGTGGAAGCGAATTAGCGGCCCGGTGCTCGTCTGAAGCGCCGGGATACTCCCTTTTCGTTTTCCATCCTCATGAGAGGCAAGGCAGATGCTTATGACCCGTGAGCCACAGCAGGCTGTGGCGGCTGCGCGACGTGAAGCGCAGCAGGCCAGTTCCACCCATCCGGTCCATTGTTATTCCCTGAAAGCGGCGGCCGAGCCCGGTTTGCTGCCGAACGTCATCGGGCTCTTCGCCAAGAACGGCCTGGTGCCCTTGCGCTGGCACAGCGATCTTCTGGCACCGCACAACGAAGAGCTGTCGATCGACTTTCAGGTTGCCGGTCTGGCTCAGCAGCGGGCGGAATATCTTGCGCGCTGCATGGAGCAGATATATGGCGTCCATACGGTGCTGATTTCCAAGAAGTACTAGCTGCAACCAGGACTCAATGAGCCTGCGCGACCGCGCCTTGGTGAACCGGCAGGACGGCCGGGACGATCTGGTGCCCCTTCTTGTCGAGGGGCGCCGGATGGGACGCATGGAACCCTCCTTCGCGGCCAAGCTGCGCGGTTTCGAGCGCCTTTTCCTGCGGGTCGAAGACGGGATCGAGCTCTCGCCGAGCCTGCGCACGCCCAGCCATCGCAGCGATGCGATGCGGGAGCTGGTGGCTGAGCTGGCCGAGCGCGGCGACCTGCCGCCGCTGCGGGACGAGCTCTATCCGGTCGTGCGGCACTGGGGTGAGGAGCCCTTGCTGCTGATCGACCGCAGCGCGGCGCACAGCTTCGGCATCCGCACGTTCGGGGTGCACGTCAACGGCATCGTCCAAGGGGTGGAGGGGCTTTCCGTCTGGGCCGCCCGCCGCTCAGAGCAGAAGACGGTTTTTCCGGGCAAGCTGGATCAGCTGATTGCCGGCGGGCAGCCCCACGGCCTGAGCCTGGAGGACAACCTGGTCAAAGAAGCCTGGGAAGAGGCGGGCTTCGAGGCCTTCGTCGCCCGCCGTGCGCGGCCAGTGGGCATGGTGCGCCTCCTGGCCAGGACCGAGTTCGGCCTGCACGACGACGTGCTCTATTGCTTCGACCTCAGCCTGGGCCACAACGAGCTGCCGGTGAACCGGGACGGCGAGGTCTCTTCCTTCGATCTTCTGAGCGTGGATGAGCTACGCCGCATGTTGAGCGAGACAGAGGAGTTCTGTCCGGACAGCGCCTTGGTCAACATCGACCTGCTGATGCGTCACGGTGAGCTCGGACCGGGCGAAGAAGACCACTATGCCGAGATCGCCGCCGCTCTGCGAGTGCCGATCGACTAGGCCGGAAGGGGCAGCCCGCTCTCGGCCAAGCGTCGGCGCAGGCTCTCCGGCGTCTCGCCCTGCTCGCGCAAGCTTCTGAGAGACAGTGCCGCGTGGCGCTTGGCTAGGCGCTCACCGGTTTCGTCGCGCACCAGGGGGTGGTGGCGCCAACGCGGCACCGGCAGATCGAGTAGCGCTTGCAGCAGGCGGTGTAGATGCGTGGCGTGCTTCAGGTCCTCGCCGCGGGTGACCAGTGTGATGTCCTGCGCCGCATCGTCGACCACCACCGCCAGATGGTAGCTGGTGCCGATGTCCTTGCGCGCCAGGACCACGTCGCCGAGCAGCCCGGGGTCCGCCGGCTGCGCGCCCTCGCCCTCCTCCCACCACGTGAGATCGCCGCAACGCGCCACCGCCGTCTCGACGTCGAGCCGCAGGTGAAAGGCCTCGCCGGCGGCTTGGCGCTCGGCCCGTTCCGCCGGGTCGAGCTTGCGGCAGATGCCGGGGTAGAGCGGCCCCTCCGGGCCATGGGGTGCCGAGGCCGCGGCGGCAATCTCGCGCTGGATGTCCTTGCGGGTGCAGAAGCAGGGATAGAGCAGGCCGGCATCCTGCAGGCGGTCGAGCGCCGCCTGGTAGGCCGCCTGGCGTTCGGACTGGCGCATCACCGGCTGCGGCCAGTCGAGGCCGAGCCAGGCCAAGTCGGCGGCGATGGCATCCTCGAACTCCGGGCGGCAGCGACCCCGGTCGATGTCTTCGATGCGCAGCAGGAACTGCCCGCCGGACCCGGCGGCCGCCGCGCTGAACAAGGCGGAATAGGCGTGACCCAAGTGCAGTTCGCCGCTGGGCGAAGGGGCGAAACGTGTCGTCTCTGCTGCCATCGAACGACGTCATCCCGAAGGGTCGTCGAGGCCCCAGGCCGCCTGCAGGCGCGGAAAGACCTCGGACCAGTCGAGCACGCCGACCCGCTCGGCCCAGCCCTCGTACTCAGCCTTGAGCTTGGCCTCCAGCGGCGCGTTCTTGCCAGCCAGGTTGTTTAGCTCGGTGCGGTCCGCCTCCATGTCATAGAGTTCCCAGTCCTGGCCGAACTGGCGGACCAGCTTGAAGTCGCCGACCCGCACGGCGCAGTTGCCTTCATGCTCCCAATAGATCGGCTGCTCCCGCCGTGTGCCTTGGCCGGTCAGGGCGCCGAGGAAGCTCTCGCCGTCCAAGGGCTGAATGGCCTGGCCGCCCAGCTCCGCCGGATAGGCAGCGCCGGCGGCCTCCAGCAGGGTGGGCATGATGTCGACCACATGCCAGGGGTCGTGGAGCGTGCCGGCGGGGCCGAAGCGCCGCGGCCACTGCACCAGGAGCGGCGTCGAGATGCCACCTTCGTGGACCCAATGCTTGAAGAGGCGGAAGGGCGCGTTGGAGACGTTGGCCCAGGGCAGGTCGTAGCTCATGTAGGTGAGCGGCCCGCCCGGCTGCAGCCCAGGCCGGTTGCCCATGGCGATCTTGCGCCCGTCGTTGAGGACGTCGGGCATGAACTTGGCCCAGCCGTCCTCGGCCATGAACTCGGCGCAGCCGCCGTTGTCCGAGAGAAAGAGGATCAGGGTGTCATCATGGATGCCGTGGGCCTTCAGGCTGGCCAGGACCCGGCCGATGTTGCGGTCCATGCAGTCGATCATGGCGGCATAGACCGCCATGCGAGAGGCCTCCCAGTCTTTCTGCGCCACCGTCTCCCAGGGCTGCGCGTCCTTGTCCCGCGGGCTGATGTCCCAGCCGTGCAGCAAGACGCCCTTGGCCTGCATCTCCTCGTGGCGGGCGGTGCGGACGGCATCCCAGCCCGGACCGTAGATGCCGTCATAGCGCGCGATGTCCTCTTCATGGGCGTGCAGCGGCCAGTGCGGTGCCGTGTGGGCGAGATAGAGAAAGAAGGGCTGATCGGCTGCCACGCTCTCGTCGATCATCTTGAGCGCCTGATCGGTGATGGCATCGGTGTAGTAGAAGTCCGTCTGCGAGACCTCTATCCGCGCATCGTCTTCCAGCACGTAGTGCGGCGAGAAGAAGTGCGTCGCCCCGTCGAGGGTGCCGTAGAAGCGGTCGAAGCCGCGCTGCCGCGGCGTCGGATGGCGCAGGTCGCCCACCCGCCAGCTATCGACCTCCCGGGCGATGAAGTCGCCGCCCACGTGCCACTTCCCGGCCATGCAGGTGCGGTAGCCGGCCTGGCGCAGCACCTCGGCGATGGTGGCGCTGTCGTTGCGCAGGAAGCCCTGATAGGCGGGCGTGCCCGCATCGACCCCCATATGCCCGATGCCGGCGTTGTGCGGGTAGAGCCCGGTGAGCAGCGCCGCGCGGGTCGGGCAGCAGCGGGCGCCGTTGTACATGGCCGAAAGCAGTGCGCCGTTCTTGGCCAGGGAGTCGATGTTTGGCGTGCGGATCTCGGCCCCGGTGCAGCCGAGGTCGGAAAACCCCATATCGTCGCAGAGGATGAGAATGATGTTGGGGCGGGACATGGCGCCTCCCGGCTCGTTTCTTGTTCTTGTGTCACGTTCTCACTAGCAAGCCGGCGGATTGCTGAACAGCAGCTTTCCGCTCGGCGCACTGGTGTCGTCGCCCGCCCTCGCTAATGTCGAACCATGAGCCGCATCATCGACGACGAAAGCCTGTCCAAGGCGCTGACGGCCTTGGGCGAGATTGACGGCGATTTCGCTCGCGCCCTCGACGAGGTCGGGCCGCCGCCCTTGCGAAACCGGCCGCACGGTTTCCCGACGATCCTGCGGATCATCGTCGCGCAGCAGGTTTCGCTCGCTTCGGCACAGGCGATCTGGGACCGGCTGGAGGCGGCCTGCCAGCCGCTCGCGCCGGCGGGCGTGCTGTCCTTGGGCGAAGAGGGGCTGCGGACGGTGGGCTTCAGCCGCCAGAAGATCCGCTACAGCTTGTCTCTTGCCGAGCTTTTCGAAAGCGGCGCGCTCGACCCCCTGCTGTTGGACGCGCAGGAGGATGAGGAGGCGATCGCCAGCCTGACCAATGTGAAGGGCATCGGTCGCTGGTCGGCGGAGGTCTATCTGCTCTTCGCCATGGGCCGGCCGGACGTCTTTCCGGCCGATGACGTTGGGCTGATGATGGGCGCCGAGCGCTTGAAGCGTTTGAACGAGCGGCCAAGCGCGAAAGCCCTGCGTGCCATGGCCGACGAGTGGCGACCCTGGCGGGCCGCGGCCGCGCGCATGCTTTGGCACTATCGCCAGAAAGCCGCTCTGCCGGAGGACGCAAGCTAGTCTTCTACTCCGTGTCGGCGCCGCCCTCTTCCGTGCGCCGCGCGATGAAGGCATCGAGCTCTTCGCGGATGGCCGGGTCCATCGGTGGCGCTTCGTAGTCGGCCAAGGTCTTCTTGTAGATGTTGTGGGCGCGCCAGGTCGCATCGACCGAGCCGGCGTCGCGCCAGCTCTCGAAGTTGCGCCAGTCCGACAGCAGCGGCGCGTAGAAGGCCGTGTCATAGCGGGCCAGGGTGTGCTGGGCCCCGAAGTAGTGGCCGCCCGGCCCAACCTCGCGCACGGCTTCGAGCGCCAGGCTGGCCTCGTCCACCTTCTCGGGCACGAAGAAGGCTGCCATCATCTGCAGCATCTCGACGTCAATGATGAACTTCTCGTAGGAGGCGCTGAGACCGCCTTCCAGCCAGCCTGCGCCGTGCATCAGGATGTTGCAGCCGCCGAGCAGCGCGCTCCAGAGCGACATCTGCGACTCGTAGGCCGCTTGCACGTCCGGCGCGTTGGAGGCGTTGACGTTGGAAGAGCGGAAGGGGACGCGGTAGCGCCGCGCGAGCTGGCCGCTGATCAGCGCAGCCTTGGCGTACTCGGGCGTCCCGAAGGCCGGCGCGCCGCTCTTCATATCCACGTTGGAGGTGAAGCCGCCGTAGGCCACCGGGGCGCCGGGACGGACGAGCTGGGACAGCACCAGGCCGGCCAGAGCCTCAGCGTTCTGCTGTGCCAGGGCGCCGGGCAGGGAGACCGGGGCCATGGCGCCGGCCAGAGTGAAAGGTGTCAGGATCATCAACTGGCCCATGCGAGCGAAGTCGATGATGCCTTGCGACATGGGCACGTCGAGCTGCAGCGGCGAGTTGGCGTTGACCACCGTGTAGCAGCTCGGCGACTGCATCAGCGCGGCTTCGTCCAAACCGCGCGCGATGCGGATCATCTCGAGAGAGTCGGCGACCGCCTGCGGCCCGCGGCTGTAGACGAAGGGCACCTTGTCGGTCAGCGACAGCGCGGCGTTGGTCAGCGCCAAGTGGCGCACCCGGACCTCGACATCCATCGGCTCGACCGGGGAGCCGATGATATGGATGATCTCGAAGCTCTGCGCCAAACGCATGAAGTCTTCGAAGTCGCTGAGGGTCCCGCCTCGCCGGCCCCGTTCCAGGTCAGTAGCATGCGGCGGCCCGCCGGTGGTGACGATCCCAATGGCGTCTTCGCCGACCTCGACCCAGCGCTCCGGGTTGCGCGGGGTGAGACGGACGCGCGAGGGGATGCTGGCGATGCTCTGCTCGACCAAGGCGCCGTCCAGCCGCACCCGCTGCTCGCCTTCATCCACCTCTGCGCCGGCCTTGCGATAGATTTCGCGGGCCTCGGGCAGGAGCGCCTTGATGCCGATCTCCTCCAGGATCTGCAGCGAGGTGCGGTGGATGGCCTCGATCTCGTCCTCGGAAAAGATAGCGAAGGGCGGATAGGGATTGCGAATATGCCGCAGCGGCGAGGGGCCAACGGCTTTGAGCTCGGTCGCCGCGTCGCCGCGCCGACCTCGTCGGCCGCCGCGTTGGCGGCGTGGGCTCTCCGCGGCTAGGTTTTCGGCATTGGTCATGACAACCTCCTGGCGTTAAAGCGCGTCATTGCGCCAGCGCCTCGTCAAAGGGATAGCGGCTCAAGAGCTGCGGGCCGCTTTCGGTGATCAGGACGGGCTGCTCCAGCTTGACCCCCTCGCGGCCATCCTCCGCGCCGATGTAGCTTTCGATGCAGGCCATCATCCCGGCCTCGAAATGCCCGTCGTAGCCGAAGTGATCGTAATCCTCCGGGTAATAGATCAGCGGATACTCGACCCCGAGGCCGACGCCGTGCGCGATATCCGCATAGCGGTTGGCTTTATAGGCCTCGGGCACCGGCCAGGACTTCTCGGTCATCTCGCGAAAGCTCATGCCGGGTCGCAGCAGCGCCATGTTGTGCTCCAGCTGCTCGCGGGCGAGATCGAACAGCCGGCGCTGTTCATCGCTCGGCCGTACGTCTGACACACACCAGGAGCGCGAAATGTCCGCGTACCAGCCGCCCGGGCCGATCAGGTCCGTATCGAAGGACAGCAAGTCGCCGGATTCCATGACCCGGTCGGATGTTTCCTGAAACCAAGGGTTTGTCCGGGGTCCGGAGGCTAGAAGCCGGGTTTCCGGGTACTCTCCGCCGTGCAGGGTGCTAACTCGCAGCAGCTCGGCCAAGGCCTCATCTTCGCGTACGCCAGGGCGTACGGTGTTGCGCATAGCGTACATTGCCGCCTCGCAGACGCGCAGGGCATGAGTCATGCCGTCGATTTCGTCTTGGGACTTGATCAGGCGGGCGCGCTCCATGACTGCCTGTCCGCTGGCGAGCTCGTAGCCAAGAGCGGTGAGGGCCGCGCCGGCGTGCCAGTCGGCGCGATCGATCGCGATGCGCCGACTGCCGGCGCCATGGCTGTGCATCAGCTCGGCGATATCCTCCGCCCAGGCGCGGGCCATCGCTTCGCCCCGCTGCCCCACAACCAGATAATCCCAGGAGCGGGGCGGCCGCAGCTCGTCGACGGTCTCCAGGCCTTTGGCGAGGTGGAAGCAGTTGGGCAGCTCGAAGAGCACCACCGGGCCGTCCGCCGCCACGAAGACGTAGCGGCAGAGATTGTGCATGGTCCAGACCTGCATGTTCCGCGTGCCGGTGGCGTAGCGAACGTTGATCGGGTCGAAGAGGACGGCCGCCGCCAGATCAGACTGCGCCAGGGACTGGCGCACCCGCTCCAGGCGATAGGCGCGCACCCGACGTTCGCCCTCGGCATCCAAAGGCTGCGAGTCCGCAAGGTCGGCGGGTGGCTGGGAGTTAGGAAGAGTCACGTCGTGCATGGGCGCATCCTGAGCGGAATTTAAGCGCGCCCGCTAGCTCATTCGCGCCCCACTCGCCGATACGCGCCAAGCCCCAAAGATAAGGCCCTAACAGTGTTCCTCGCCGCGATAGTCGGCGGCCTGCATCTCATTGAGGCGGCTCACCGTGCGCTCGAACTCATAGGCACCGCTGCCCTCGGGATAGAGCAGCTCCGGCGCCGCCGCGGCCGAGCAGATCAGCTTGGTGCGATGCTCGTAGAGCGCATCGATCAAGGTCATGAAGCGGCGGGCTTCGTTGCGGTTATCGGGGCTCATCTCGGGGATTCCCGAGAGCACGACCGTGTGAAAGGCCTCGGCGATGGCCAGGTAGTCGCCGGCGCCGAGCGGCTGCTCGCAGAGCTCGGCGAAGGTGAAACGGGCAACGCCGCGCGCCGCCTGGCTGACCGGCAGGCTGCGGCCCTTGACCGTCAGACTCTCGGGCGCGACCTCCGCGCCGTCAGTCAGCTGGGCGAAGGCCCTGTCGAGCGCCGCCTCTGCCGCCGCATCCAGGGGGCTGTAGTAGACCTGCATGCCCATGAGCCGGTCGCGGCGATAGTCGGTGCCGCGACCCAGGTCGAGAATGTCCAGGCGCTGCTTGAGCACCTCGATGAAGGGCAGGAAACGCTCCCGCTGCAGCCCGCCTTCGTAGAGCCGGTCGGGCTCGAAGTTGGAGGTGGCGACGACCACCACGCCGCGGGCGAAAAGTGCCTCGAACAGCCGGGCCAGGATCATGGCATCGGCAATCTGCGTCACCACGAACTCGTCGAAGCAAAGCAGCCAGGCTTCGTCGGCCAGGTCGCCGGCCAGCTCGGGCAGGGGGTCGGCCTGTGTGCCCTTGGTCTTCTCCCGCCAAGCGTGCAGCCGATCGTGCACCTCGGCCATGAAGGCATGGAAGTGGACGCGGCGCTTGCGCTCGACTGGCGTGACCTCGAAGAAGAGGTCCATCAGCATGGATTTGCCGCGCCCGACGGAGCCGTAGAGGTAAAGGCCCTGCGGCGCTTCGGCCTGGAGCCGCCGGGCGATGCCCAGACGTTGGCGCCAGCCGGCCGTGCCGCTCTTCGGCTGATAGTGCAGCAGCGCGTGGTAAAGCGACTGCAGCTTCTCGGCGGCCAGCTCCTGCATGGGGTCGGCCTTCAGCCCGCCGTCCCGGCGCCGTTCGCGGTAGAGGGGCAGCGGGCCGCCTGTCATGCTGAGTCCCGGGGCCTCGGCTCAGCCCCGTCTGGGCATGAGAACCGTGTAATCCAGGTCGAGCACGACAGAGGGGTCGTACTTGCCCTCGGCATCCTTGAGGGGGAACTGCGCCGTCTCGCCGTCCTTCACCGCGACCGTGCGTAGCCGCAGCGCGCCGAGGTCGCTGCGTCCGGTGATCTCTGCCTTGTCCAGGACCTCCGACCAGGCGGAGATGGTGTCGCCGGCGAAGCTCGGATTGCTGTGGCGGCCGCCGTTGATCGCCGCAATCTTGGTCGCATTGGCGAGGCCGTTGAAGGAGAGCGCGCGGGCCATCGAGATGATGTGTCCGCCATAGACGATGCGCCGTCCGAAGCGCGTCGCCGCGGCCAGGCGTTGGTTGAAGTGGACCTTGGCCGTGTTCTGGTAGAGGCGGGTGGCGAGCTGATGCTCGGCCTCCTCGATGGTCATGGCATCGACGTGGTCGATGCGCTCGCCCACCGCGTAGTCTTCCCAAAGATAAGGGCTGCCGGATAGCTCAGTCGAGAAGTCCCGGACATCCAGTTCGGCAGGCACGCTGGTTTCCGCCAGCGGCAAGGCCTCGGCAAGCTCCGGCACGACCGGCTCCGGCGCCGCGCTCTCCGGGTCGCGCTTGTTGACCATCACCCAGCGCTTGTAGTCGAGCACCAGCTCATCGCGCTGGTTACGTCCCACCGACTGGACGTAGACCACGCCGGTCTTGCCGTTGGAGTTCTCCTTGACGCCGATCACCCGGCTGACCGTGGCCAGGGTGTCGCCGGGATAGACCGGCTCGCCAAAGCGGCACTCGGCGTAACCTAGGTTCGCCACGGCATTCAGCGAGATGTCCGGCACCGTCTTGCCGAAGACCACGTGAAAGACCAGCAGATCGTCGAGCGGCGCCTGCGGCAGACCCAGGGAATAGGCGAAGGCGTCGGAGGACTGCAGCGCGAAGCGAGTGCCGTAGAGCGCGATGTAAAGCGATACATCGCCTTCGGTCACCGTGCGCGGGGTGGCGTGATGCAGCTCTTGTCCGACGGCAAAGTCCTCGAAGAAGTTGCCGCTGTTGGTCTTGGTCATGACCGCCGCTCCGTTGGAGGGACCGGGAGTGTTCAGGCCGCCGCCTGCTCGAGCGCTTGGATGGCCTCGGCGGTCGCAACCACGCGCTTGGCGTTCTCCACGTGCAGGTTCTCGATCAGCTTGCCGTCGAGCACCACGACTCCCTTGCCTTCGGCGGTCGCTTCGGCGTGCGCGTCGATCACGCGGTGGGCCTCACTGATCTCGTCGGCCGAGGGCGCGAAGATCTCGTTCGCCGCGGGGATGGTCTTGGGGTGGATCAGGGTTTTGCCGTCGAAGCCAAGCTCCTTGCCCTGCTGGCATTGGACGCCGAAGCCCTCGTCGTCCTGCAGGTCCAGATGCACGCCGTCGACCACGGCCAACCCATACGCGCGCGCCGCAAGGATGACGAGAGAGAGGGAGGTCAGGACCGGAAGGCGCTCAGCCGTGTGGGCGGCGTGCAGGTCCTTGACCAGGTCGGAGGTGCCCATCACCAGACAGGAGAGGCGCGGGCTCGCGGCGGCGATCTCCTGCGCATTCAGGATGCCGAGCGGGGTCTCCATCATGCACATGATGGAGACGTCTTCGGAGGCGCCGGCAGCCGCCATGCGCTGGGCGGCGTCCTGGACCATGGCCGCGCTCTCGACCTTGGGCAGCAGGATGGCGTCCGGCCCGGCGGCGGCGATGGCGGCGATGTCCTCGGCGCCCCAATCCGTATCCAGACCGTTCGTTCGAACGATGATCTCCCGGCGTCCGTAGCCGCCTTCGGCCAGCGCGGCGACGATGTTGGCGCGCGCTTCGGTCTTGGCATCGGGCGCGACCGCGTCCTCAAGATCGAGGATCAGCGCGTCGGCCGGCAGGCTACGGCCCTTTTCGAGAGCGCGGGTGTTGGAGCCCGGCATGTAAAGCACACTGCGGCGCGGACGGTCGTTGGCCGGCATTCTCTTCCTCTTCTGTCACGAAGTCCCTGTATCTATCGAGCCGGGACTATAGTGACAGGCGGCTGAGGCACAAGCGGCCCGCGGTTCTTCCTTTGGTGAAGCCAGGCGCGCCGCCACCTAGGCAGAGCGCACCGAAGATAGGAACTGCTCGGATGCGCCCCCCAGACCATCCAACGTGTTGGCCAACTCCTCGGTGCCGGACAGCACTTCGCCCGCGCTGCGGCCGGTCTCTTCGCTTGCTTGGCGAACGGCGACGATATTGCGCGTCACCCCTTGCGTTCCTTGCGCTGCCTGATGAACGCTGCTGCTGATCTCCTGGGTCGCCGCGCGCTGTTCTTCGACGGCCGAGGCGACGGTGGTGAAGATCTCGTTCATCTCGCTGATCCGGGTTGCCACCGACTCGACGGACTCCACGGTCTCGTCGGTGACGCTGCGCATGGCGGAAATCTGGGCGGAGATCTCTTCAGTGGCCTGGGCGGTTTGATTGGCCAAGCCCTTGACCTCAGAGGCAACGACGGCAAAGCCCTTTCCGGCCTCTCCGGCGCGCGCCGCTTCGATCGTGGCGTTGAGCGCCAAGAGGTTGGTTTGCGCGGCGATGTCGCTGATCAAGGTAATCACCTCGCCGATGCGACTGGACGCTTCCGCCAAGCTCTCTGCCTTGTTGCGGGTATCGTCGCTCATGCTCGCAACCTCCTGCGACATGTCGCTCGCACGCGTCACCTGCGTTCCAATCTCGGCGATCGAGCTGGTGAGCTCCTCCGAGGCGGAGGCAACGGTTTCGACACTGGCGGTGGCCTCCTCCGCAGCGCTGGCGACGTTCGCGCTCCGCTCTTGTGCGTCGCTTGCATTCGTCGCCATGGCTTTCATACGGTCCTGCGTATCCTGAAATGCGGAACGCAGCTGGTCCAAGGAGCCTTTCACGTCGGTCTCGAAGCTATCGGCCATGGATGCCAGTGCCGTGACGACGTTCCAAGCCAGCATGGGGCCCATGTAAGAGCCGTCCTTGTTCATGATCGCCGAGATATGAAGATCGACGGTTTCGCCGGAGAGCTTGATCCGGGCGCGGTGCGGCAGCCTCTCAGGCGTCATCAGCAGGCCGCGTTGGCGACTTGGGTCGCTATGGAAGATGTCGATCGACTGGCCGAGCATCTCGTCGGGGCCGCAAGGCAATTCGCAGCGCAGCTTGTCCATCAGCTCACGCGCAGAGCGATTCATGTAGGTGAGCTTCAGGTCGTCGTTCGGGTCTGCCAGCATGACGGCCTGCGGCATTTCCTCGATCATCTGCTGCTGCGTGAAGGCGCGCAGAATGGACTCCGTCATGTCCCTCATGGCGCGGATCATCTGGCCGATCTCATCGCCGCGATTGTCGCTGCGCAGATGGAAATCGGTTTGCCCTGCCGCGAGCTTTGTCATGTAGCGAGTCATCGCGCGGATCGGCGTGGTGATGCTGCGGCCGATCAGGACGGCGAAGGCAAGGCCGAGGAAAAGGCTAAATGCCGTGACCAGAAGACCGCGGTCCTGCACGGCGGTAATCTCGGCGAGCGCTTCCGGGCCAAGCGTGCTTTGGCGGCCAACCAGTTTGTCGACCAGGACCTGCACTTCCGCGACCGTGCTCGGGCCGAGCCGATCCAGCTGTTGGGAAAAGATGGTGTTGCGAGCGGCAACCAAAGACGCAGCGCGGTCCATAGAGACACGGTAGGCATCAAGTTCTTTGGCGACGTTTTCGAAGATCGCTGCAGCGTCACCGCTCTCCAATTCAGCGGATAGCAGCCCAGCCACGCGCTCGGCCTCAGCAAGCTCGATCGAGCTACGTTCGGCGGCGGCCTCATTGCCTTCATGGATATAGGCTTGGAGGCTCAAGCGGCTAAGCATCAGATGTTTCTGAACCAAGGCGGCTTGAAAGGAGGCTTCCGCGTTGCCTTGCACCGAGGTGGATTGGATCAGATTTGTCAGGCCCTCGATGGCAGCCGCATGGTTTTTGGCAAGGCCGTTTCCGATGAGCGTGTTGAGCTCTTCTTGCGCGGCGATCGCGCGGTCGAAGTTAGCGACGTAGCTTTCAAAATGCGCCGCGATGCTGTCGAGCTGCTGCTGCATCTCGGCATCCGTGACGAGCTGAGAGATTTCGCGCTCATGCTCCCGGAGACTTTCGAGCAGCACCTGGATGTCCTCGACAGCGTCGAGATCGCCGCCGCTCCGATACTTGAACGCATCGATGCGCGCGTCTCGGATTTCCGCTGCGATTTGGCCGAGCAAGAGGTTCTGGCGCGCTATGCCACGGTACTCGACGAACTGCTCGCCGACCTGAGAGGTGCCGCGATAGCCGACGATGGCCAGAACGGCCATTAGGAGCAGGAGAGCGCCGAAACCGCCTCCGATCTTCCATGTCAGCGGAAGATTGTTGAGCGGGTTGCGTCGTTTGCGCCGCGACGTCTCACGTGCCGCAGCTTTGTTGTCCATCCCGTTCTTCAACGTTCCTTTGGCCGCGTTCATGGCGCCCTCCTGAAAGGTCTGAAAGTCAGCGTTCAGGCATTAGTTGTTTCGACGTATGAAAATTACCTAAAACTACAAATAGAATAGTATTATCAGATAAATACTATAAGTGACTTATATTCTAGGTTGTTCGAGCCTTTGCTTTTGACCCTGCGCACGGCTTCGTCGATGCTTCGAGCCGGAGCGTCCTTGGGAAGGAAAGTTGAGGTCCGGCGATGGCCGTGTTGTCCATCCAATCCCATGTTGTCCTCGGGCATGTCGGCAACGCGGCGGCGGTTTTCGCTCTGCAGCGTCTGGGCTGCGAGGTCTGGCCGCTCAACACGGTGCAGTTCTCCAACAACACAGCCTATCCGCGGGTCGAGGGCGAGGTTTTCGCCGCCGACGTCCTACAGCGCACCTTCGAAGGGCTGGCCAGCAACGGTAATCTGGCCGATTGCCAGGCGGTTCTGACCGGCTACCTGGGCAGCGCCGCCCTGGGGGAGGTGGTGCTGGAGGCGGTGGCCGCCGTCAAAGCGGCGAACCCAGAGGCGATCTGGCTCTGCGATCCGGTGATGGGCACGACGGGCAAGGGGCTCTTCGTCAAGGAAGAGGTGGCGGACTTCTTCTCCGGCCCGGTGATTGCGCGGAGCGACATCCTGGCCCCCAATCTCTTCGAGCTGAGCCGCTTGACCGGCCGGGAGGCCGGCGATGCGGAGAGCGCCGTCGTGGCCGCGCGGCAGCTCATCGCGCAGGGGCCGCCGGTGGTGCTGGTGACTTCGGTGCCGAGCGATCATCGCCATGCGCGCGGCACCGGTGCCCTGGCGGTCACGGCCGACAAGGCCTGGCAAGTGGCCACGCCGCTGATCGATTTCGAGGCAGCCGTCGGCGGCACGGGCGATCTCTTCACCGCGCTCTTTCTCGCCCGCTATCTGGCTGGCCGGCCGCTGCCGGAGTGTCTGTCGCTGGCCGTTTCGGCGCTCTATGCAATCCTGCAGGAGACGCGGCGCGCAGGCCGGCGGGAGATGGCTTTGGTCGCGGCGCAAGAGATGCTGGTCCAGCCGCCGGAGGTCTTTCCGCCGGTGCTGATCGGCTGAAAAACCGTTAGCCGTCGAGCGGCACGCCGCCCCGGGCCAGCAGCTCCCGCAGGTCGAGGATGATCGGGAAGATCTCCTGATTGCGGTCGCCGCCTTGAGCGTCGTAGGCCTTCTGCTCCAGCTCGACGATGTGGCGGTCTTCCTTGAAGATGCCTTCGGTGAACCAGACGATGAAGGGCCAGAGCAGGTTGATGAGACCGGGTATCGGTGGCCGCTGGATCATCATCATGCCGAAGGTGTGGTTGGTGCGCTGCTCCTTGTCGAGCGGGATATAGCAATTCCAGAGATCGAGCGCCGGCTCGTCGGTGCCTTCGACCCAGAACTTCAGGCCCTGGTAGGGGTATTCCGTGCGGATGGTCATCAGGTCGCGGCGCTCGCGCGCCTGCTTGCCGTGACGCTTGCCGATGATGAACCACTCGCCCCAGTTCTGCTTGCCGCTGACTCGCCCGAAGCTGTAGTCGACCTCGACCCAATTCTCCCCGCGGCGCCTGTCGAGGTAGATGGTCTTGATGCCGCCCATCAGCCGCCGGTGCAGGAACTGATGGTTCATGTCCATCAGGTTCTCGTGCATGAAGGAGTAGTGGCAGTCGACCTGGCGGTCGAGGTAGCGGACCTTGTAGCGCGGGTCGCCGTGGGTCGGGATGTCGGGGAAGGCCGTGGTCGGAGCCTTCGCCGCATCACCCGGAAAGACGAAGACGAAGCCATAGGCCTCGCGGCAGGGGTAGCTGCGGACGCCGTTCGGGCATTTTCCGCCGTCGGAGGAACGGAGGTAGGGAATGTTGGTGCAGCGGCCGTCGGCGTCGTAGGTCCAGCCGTGATAGCCGCACTTCAGGCCCTCTTTGCAAACCACACCCAGGTGGAGCGGCACTTGCCGGTGGGCGCAGCGATCCTCCAGGGCGAAGCAGGTGCCGTCCTCGGCCCGGGCCAGGACGATGGGCTCTCCGGCGAAGCGGACCGCCAGGGTCTTGTTGCGCTTGAGAGCGTCGGAGCGCGCCACCGGATACCAGAAATCGGGGTGCAGGCCCGCGCGCCGCAGATCGGACCCGTTCGCTTGCCGTCCTTCAGGGGGCGTGTCGTTCAGGGGCACCGTGTCCATCGGGTTGGTCCCTTCTTTCCAGTTGGTCGCACGCGCGCATGCTGCACCGCGCGCCACAAAAAGCGCTCCATCAAAACGCACCGACCTAACGGAAACTGACTGCCCCGCCAGCAAGACTAGAGAAAAGTTGCCGCGAGGGAAGCCTACTATTGGGTTATTTGAAGAGTGCGGCGAGCCAGTCCGTCACGGCGCCGATGCGCGGCAGGCGCCTCAGCTCCGGATGGGTGATCAGCCAGAGCTCGCGGGACGGCCCCGCCGGATAGCCTTCCAGCCGGCCCAGCGCGGCATCGCTCCCGGCAACCTTTACCGGCAGCAGGGACTTTCCCAGCCCGGCCCGCAGGCTTTGCAGCAGCCCCTCAGCGTCGTTGACCTTCACCTGTGCAGCCGCTGCTCCCTCCGCCTTGAGCCGCTCGGCGATCCAGCGCGCCTGCGGCAGGTCGGTCAGGCTGTCCTCGTAGGTGACCCAAAGCAGAGAGTCTTTATTGGCTTCAGCCAGGCCGTAGACGGCGTAGTCGAGGGTGCCGATACGCCGGGCCAGATTGCGCGTTTCCTTGCGCGGACGGGCAAGCCTGAGAGCAATGTCGGCCTCGCGCTTGGTCAGGCTGAGGTCGCGCGGCTCAGCGATCAGCTCGAGCTCCAGGGCAGGATGGGCCGTCAGCAGGGCTGGCAGGGCCGGCATCAGCACCCGGTTGACCAGGATGGGCACGGCGGTGAGGCGGACCCGCCCGGCGATGCGCTGGTCGGACCCGGCGACCTGGCCTGCGACGGACTGCGCCTCGAGGTCCATCCGCTCGGCCGCCGCCAGGACCTGCCTGCCGGCTTCGCTTGGATGGAGTTGTCCACTTGCCCGCTCGATCAGGCGCGCTCCTAGCTTTGCTTCGAGACGGTCGATGCGGCGGGCGACGGTGCTCTCATTGACGCCCAGGCTTTTCGCAGCGCCGGCGAGCGAGCCGCTGCGGGTCAGCGCCAATAGGAAGCGCAGGTCGTCCCAGTTGAACTCCGGCATTTTTGCAGAATAGGATCGCAGAATCGCGTCGTGAACCCGCAATTTTGCCTGGCTACCTTCTTTGTCGTCAAAGGCAAGCGGATTGGGAGGACACGATGCTCTATGCGGTGCTGTTTGAGGACAACGACGAAAAGGCCGAGATGCGGTCCAAGCATATGGCCGCGCATTTGGCCTTTCTTGAGCGCAATAGCGGGCAGATCCAGGCTGCCGGTCCGCTGACCGACACGCAGGACTCCGTCCCGGCCGGCGGGCTTTGGCTGGTAGACGCCTCTGATGCCAAAGACGTACGCAGCTTGATCGAAGCCGATCCCTTCTGGCCGACTGGTCTGCGCAAGTCCGTACGTGTACTCGCCTGGACTCAGGTCTTTGCCGAGGGGCAGCGCAAAATCTAAAGGTAGTCTTCGACCAGCCGTTCTGCGATCTGCACGGCGTTGAGCGCGGCGCCCTTGCGCAGGTTGTCGGAGACGACCCACATGTTCAGGCCGAACTCGACGGTCGGGTCATCACGCAGCCGGCTGACGAAAACGCCATCCTCGCCGACGCACTCGGCCGGCGTGACATAGCCTTCGTCGACCGGATGGTCGAACAGCACGATGCCCGGCGCGTCGCGCAGAGCCTGACGGGCTTCGTCCAACTCGATCTCCTGATCGAACTCCACGTTAACCGCTTCGGCGTGACCGATGAATACAGGTACGCGTACGCAAGTGGCCGTGACCTTGATCGTCGGGTCGAGGATCTTCTTGGTCTCGACCACCATCTTCCACTCTTCCTTGGTCGAGCGGTCGTCCATGAAGGCGTCGATGTGGGGAATGCAGTTGAAGGCAATCTGCTTGGTGAACTGCTCCTTCTTGAGCGGATCGTTCACATAGATCGAGCGAGTCTGATTGAAGAGCTCATCCATCCCTTCCTTACCGGCGCCTGAGACCGACTGATAGGTCGCCACCACCACCCGGCGGATAGGGGCGATCTCGTGCAGGGGCTTGAGCGCCGTGACCATCTGGATGGTCGAGCAGTTGGGATTGGCAATGATGTTGCGCCGCGGATAGGCGGCGATGGCATCGCCGTTGACCTCAGGCACCACCAGCGGCACGTCCGGGTCCATCCGAAACTGGGAGGTGTTGTCGACCACGATGGCGCCGGCCGCCGCCGCGCGCGGCGCAAACTCAGCGGAAACCTTGGCGCCCGGCGAAAAGAGCCCGATGTCGATGCCCTTGAAGTCGAACTTCGCCAGGTCCTGAACGGTCAGCTCGTCGTCCTCGCCGAAGGAGACCAGTTGGCCCGCCGAGCGGTCCGAGGCCAACGCCACCACCTCGTCGGCCGGAAACTCCCTTTCCGCCAACGTCGTCAGCAGCTCCTTGCCGACCGCACCGGTCGCACCGACGACCGCAACCTTGTAGCCCATCACGAAAATCCCATTCTCTATCTGTAAGGTTGGAACCTAATCACGAACGCTGCAGCGCACAATGGCACCCCAGCAAAGCGAAATGCGGACCGAGGCCGCCGCCCCGTCGGAGGGTCGCCCGACGACCTACGGCGAATTCTGGCCCTTCTACCTCAACGAACACAGCAAGCCGGAAACCCGCCGTCTGCACTACATCGGCACCGGGCTCGCTCTGGCCTTGCTCGCCTGCGCCATCGTCACCCTCAGCGGCTGGATGCTGCTGGCGGCCGTGGTCAGCGGCTATGCCTTTGCCTGGCTCTCCCATGCCTTCGTCGAGCACAACAAGCCGGCCACCTTCACCTATCCCTTCTGGTCGCTGATCAGCGACTTTCGCATGTTCTTCCTCTGGATTTCCGGCCGGCTGGAGCCGGAGCTGCAGCAGCACCTCAAAGCCCGCGGCCCGATCCAGAACTGAAGCCTCTCCAGAAATGAAAAGGGCCGCTTCGATGAGCGGCCCTTGAGCAGTCGATATCTGCACGCAGGCCGCTAGTTCGCGGTCTTCTCCTTGGTCGTGTCGGTCTTGCCGGCGTCCGCCGTTTCGATCGTCAGGTCAACGCCCGCAGGCTTCGGAGTCTGCTTGGGCGCGGTCTCGGCCGTCTTGACCGACTGCTGAGAGACTTCCGGATTGTTGCTTACGGTCTGGCTGTGGCCGTAGTTGCAGCCGGGGCCAGCCATGGCCGAGGCGCCGCCGAGGAAGGCCAGCGCAGCCGCGAGCGCGATGCTCTTCGTCAAGGTTGTCATCAATCGGCTTCCAAAGTCGGTTGGTGATGACATGAAGGTAGCAGCCTGAGAGTCCGGGTCAATTGACAATCTTGGGATAAGCCCGCTTGGGACCCGTCTCGGCCTCACGCCGCCATGCGGTCGAGCTCTTCGATCAAGGCGCTGCCCATGGCATCGGTCGAGATCGCCTGTCCGCCGGGTCCTGCGATATCGCTGGTGCGCTTGCCGTCGGCCAGCACCTTCTCCACCGCGCGCTCGATCAGATCGGCGTCGTCGCCGAGGTCGAAGCTGTAGCGCAGGGCCATGGCGAAGCTCAGCAGGGTGGCCAGCGGGTTGGCCTTGCCCTGCCCTGTGATGTCAGGGGCCGAGCCGTGCACCGGCTCGTAGAGCGCCTTGCGCCGGCCGGTCTCGTCGGTGGCGCCGAGCGAGGCGGAGGGCAGCATGCCGAGCGAGCCAGTCAGCATGGCGGCTTCGTCGGAGAGCATGTCGCCGAAGAGGTTGTCGGTGACGATGACGTCGAACTGCTTGGGATAGCGGACCAGCTGCATGGCGCAGTTGTCAGCGTACATGTGGCTCAGCTCCACGTCCTCGTAGCCCTCGCCGTGCAGCTTGGTGACCTCTTCGCGCCACAGCACGCCGGACTCCATGACGTTGGCCTTCTCGACCGAGCAGAGCTTGCTGCCGCGCTTGCGCGCCAGCTCGAAGGCGACGGCCGCCACCCGGCGGATTTCGTTGGTGGTGTAAACCTGGGTGTTGATGCCGCGGCGCTCGCCGTCCGGCAAATCCTCGATGCCGCGCGGTTCGCCGAAATAGACGCCGCCGGTCAGCTCGCGCACGATCATGAGGTCGAGCCCGCTGACGATCTCGGGCTTGAGGCTGGAAGCCTCGACCAGCGCCTCGAAGCAGAGCGCGGGGCGCAGGTTGGCGAAGAGCCCCATCTCCTTGCGAAGGCGCAGCAGGCCGCGCTCCGGCTTCTGGCCGAAGGGCAGGGAGTCCCACTTGGGTCCGCCCACCGCGCCGAGCAGGACGGCGTCGACCTCATGCGCGCGCGCCATGGTGTTGTCGTGCAGCGGCGTGCCGTGTTCATCGAAGGCGGCTCCGCCGACGAGATCCTCTTCCACGTCGAAGGAGACGGCGCGGCGGCGGTCCATCCAGTCGATCACCCGGCGCACCTCGCCCATCACCTCAGGGCCGATGCCGTCGCCCGGCAAGACCAGGAGCCGTTTGTTGGATGCCATGGAGCCTTCCCCTCGTGTTTTTCGGCTGTTTGCGGCGTTTCGGGTAGCCGAAGCCGCCCGGCGGGGCAAGGCGTCAGCTCTGCATGCCCGCCTTGCCGCCCTGGCTGAAGCGCGCCAGCACATCCTCGGCGGCATCGAGACCGCTCTGGTAGGCGCCGTGGCAGGAGGCAGCGTCAGGGGTCGAGGTCGCTTCGCCGGCGAAGAACAGGCGGTCGTCGAGCGGCGCCGCCAAGGTGGCGCGGGCATCGGCCCAGCCCGGCCTGGCATAGGAGTAGGAGCCGCGGGCCCAGGGGTCGGACATCCAGGAAGAATGGGTGATCAAGGAGAGCTCGCCGCGAAACTCCGCACCGAAGACGTCGGCCAGCTCCTCCATGGCGAAGTCCAGCATGGCCGCCGGCCCGGCGTCTTCCAGGTCTCGGGCGTTCTGGCCGCCGTAGTAGGCCTCAACGATCGGCCGACCGTAGGGGTGGATCAGGTAGTGACCGCTGTCGTTGCGCTCGAAGCGGCCGCTGTACTGCATGTCGTACTGGCCGCCGAAGGGTTTGCCGTCGGCGGCAAGAAAGACTTTGAGATCGCTGCCCAACGGCAGGTTGCTCGCCGCCTCCTGCTTGGTCGGCGGCAGCGCCGGCGCGAAGGCGATGGCCTCGGCTGCGATCAGGCTGGCCGGCAGGGCGAGGATGACGGCACGCGCGGTTACGAGCCCCTTGGGCGTGTCCAGCGTCATCGCCGGACCGCTCCAGTCGATGCGGGTGACCGGCGCTTCCAGCGTCACCGGCAAAGCGTCCCCATAGCGGGCGATGACGCTGCCGTAGCCGGCCGGGAGGCGCCAGTTGAGATCCGTCTCCTTGATGCGCGCCTGGTCCAGAGCCGAGACCTCGGCAAGGCTTGCCCCGGCGATGCGGCCCATGGCGCTGTCGAGCCAAGGGTGCCAGCGGCTCTCCGGATCGAAGAGTTCCGCGCAGGCAACATCGCGGTTTGCCTCGCCGCAGGCGTCGATCTCGGCCCAGAAGTCCGCCAGCGCGGCCTTTAAGTCGTCGTAGGCCAATTGTCCGAGGCGCAGCCGGCTGCTGCGCGTGCTCCAGAACTCAGGGTGCTCGTCGACCTCGAAGCCGAGACTGCGTGCTACCGCTACCAGCGGATTGCGGTCGGCGCAGTGCAGCCACTCGCAACCCAGATCGGCGGGCACGCCGGGGCGCACGTCGACGGTCCAGGCGCGGCCGCCGATGCGGTCGCGCGCCTCCAGGATTGCGACCTCGAGCCCGGCCTCGACCAGCCGCCGCCCGGCGGCCAAGCCGGCTGCGCCGGCCCCAACGATGGCAACGTCCTTGTCGGCGTTCCCGCCAAGCATGACGGAGGCTACAGCCAGGGCGTCTCGAGCTTGCGGCGCTCTTCGAAGGCGTCGATCTTGTGATTGTGGTTGAGGGTGTGGCCGATGTCGTCGAGGCCGTTCAGCAGGCAGTGCTTCTTCCAGGCGTCGACTTCGAAGGCGATCGGCCCATCATCCGGCCCGTGAATCGTCTGGGCCTCCAGGTCCACGGTCAGCGTCGCGTTGGCGCCGCGCTCAGCATGCTCCATCAGGCGGTCATGCTCGTCCTGCGAGACCTGGATGGGCAGGACGCCGTTCTTGAAGCAGTTGTTATGGAAGATATCGGCGAAGCTCGTCGAGATCAGGCAGCGAATGCCTGCATCGAGCAGCGCCCAGGGGGCATGCTCGCGGCTGGAGCCGCAACCGAAGTTGTCGCCGACCACCAGGATCTGGGCTTCGCTGTAGGTCGGATGATTGAGCACGAAGTCGGTTTTGTTGCCATCGCCGTCATGGCGCATGTCGTGGAACAGCCCCTCGGACAGGCCGGTGCGCTTGATGGTCTTGAGATAGCGGGCCGGGATGATCTTATCGGTATCGATGTTGACCATCCGCACGGGCGCGGCCACCGAGGTGAGCTTGGTGAACTTTTCCATGATCTATCCGTTGCGCAGGCTGTTCGTTGCTAGGTCCTGAACCTAGTCAAAGCCACGGCAGGCTTCAAATGCTGCGGCCGCGTGGCCGCCTTGCGCCGGATAAGACGGACGCGCTTCAGAGGGGCTGCTTAGCCGCCCCAGCTGCGGACCTTGCCGGTGTCGATGTGCAGGAAGCCGTCACGCGGGTAATAGCCGACGCCGCCGGCCTTCATGGACAGGGCGAGCCGGCGCAGGCCGCGCAGCTCGCGGTCCGGCAGGCGCACGTCGATGGCCATGCCCCGCATATGATAGCTGCGGCGGGCAACACCGCTGCTCTGGCTGGCCAGCTTGGCGTTGGTCTTGGGGGAGCGGAACGCGGAAATAACCTCGAACGGCGCATCGCTGTCGGCCATGCGGCGCAGGGTCCAAAGCGTGTCGATCAGCTTGGGGTCGATCCGCGTCACCTGATCGGTGCGCCAGTCGCGCAGGAAGCGGTTCAATTGCTTGAGCGAGCCGTGGTCGAAGTTGCCGCCGCGCCAGTAGTCGATCGCCAGGGTCTCGCCGGTATGCAGATGGCGGAAGGCGATGCGCCGCTTGCCGGTCGCTGCGAAGGCTTGGCTCATCGGGCTCAGGGCCAAAAGGCCTGTGAGGCCGGCGCCGGCGACGAAGCCGCGGCGGCTGATGTCAAGCTCTGGGGTGTCGGGGGTGCAAGGGTCCGTTTTGGACTCGTGGGGGAAGTCCGCTCCGCACACAAGTTGTTCCTCTCTGTCCAAGCTTGGTCCCGGCTTGTCGCCTCCGGTTGGAGGCAACTAGCGAAGGACACGCCGATTTGGCAAGAGGAAACCTAAAGGAACGAAGTTAACGCTTCGCGAAATGGCCGTCGAAAATGACCGAAGCTGGCGCGGCGGCTCAGCGGATGTCGCCACCCAGCAGAGCTTGGGTCAGGAGCGGATCGTTGCCGTAGGGATCGCTGCGGAACTGTAGCGAGCCGTCTTCCGCCTGCCAGGCCGTGTAGTAGGTCAGGTGCACAGGGATCGGCTCGGCGAGCGAGACGATACGGCGCTCCGAGCTGTCCAACACCTCCTGGACCTCTTCGCCCGACCAGTCGAGCAGCACCTGGGCGAACTGCTCAGGATGCTGAACCCGGATGCAGCCGTGACTGAAGGCGCGGTGCGTCTTGCCGAACAGACTCTTGGCCGGCGTGTCGTGCATGTAGACGCTGTGATGGTTCGGGAACATGAACTTGACCAGACCCAGCGCGTTGCCCGGACCCGGCTCCTGGCGCACGCGGAAGGGAAAGCCCTTGGCCGTCACCTGATCCCAGGGGATGCCATAGGGATCCAGCTCTGACGGATCCCCGCCCCAGTCGCTCAGCAGCTTGTAATTGTTGGCGGCGAGGTAGCCCGGATCCTCGCGCAGCTTCGGCAGGATCTCCTCGCCGACGATGCTCCGCGGCACGTTCCAGAAGGGATTGAATTCCAGGTAGGTGATCCGGTCGCTGAACAGCGGGGTGCGGTTCTTCTTCGTGCCGATGACCACCCGGGCTTCATGCACGACGGCGCCGTGCGACACCATCCGCATGCGATAGTCGGGCAGGTTGACGCTGACGTGGGTCTCGCCCAGCTCCGCGGCCTGCCAGCGCAGCCGCTCCAGATTGACCAGGATTTGGGCCGCACGCTCGGCCAAGGTCACATTGAGCGCGGCGAGCGTTTGACGCCCAACGATGCCGTCGACCTCCAGGCCGTGGCGCCGTTGAAATGCCATCACCGCGTCTTCCAGCGTCGGGTCGTAGAGCTCGCCCGGCTCCGGAATGTAGGCTGCGGGCACCAAGGCGTGAGAGAAGCCGCTGCTCACCTGCGGCAGGGGCGTTGCGACCTGCTCGAGCTGCGCCAGGCGTTCCCGCAGCAGCGGCACGCGCGGGTCTTCATCGCCGGGTCTCAGCGTCGGGCCGGCCGGGACGAAGGTGTCGGCCTGGACGGTCGCCAGCCAGCGATAGTCGCGCAGCGCCTGCCGCAGTCCGGCGTAAGCCGCTGTTTGCGGCCGCTGCGCAGCCACATAGTCGGCAAGGCTCGGCGCCTCGATCGCGCCGTGCAGCAGCGCGACCGGGTCCACGCTCTTGCGCTCGATGTCGTGCTCTTCGCCCAGGCTGGCCGGGTCGACCCGCCCGATGTTGAGATCGGTCAGGAAGGCCAGGAGGGCTCCCGACAGCTGCAGTTCCATGCGCGCCAGGGCGGCCGGAGCGGCGACGTCGGCCGCGCGGGCGGCCCGGCGCGCCTCGGCGCCATAGTCGCCGGGGATGAGGCCGTCTGTGTCTGCCGCCTGCAAGGTCTGCAGCAACGCTTCGCCGCTCGGCGTCAGTCCCTCTTCGCTAAGCCAGATCGGCCGATAGTCCCGGGCGGCATAGTTCTCGCGCAGGGCTTCGGCGTCGGAGGACGAGCGGGCGCCGAGCTCTACCGGCTTTGCCGCGCCCTGATCGCTGAGCACGCCGAGCAAGGCGAGCTGCAGCTTGCCGAGCGGCTGCGTTGCCGGCGTGCCGGCCTCGTGGCTGGGCAGGAAGGTCTGCGGCAGAGCCGCGGTCGGCGTTCCGACACTCGTTTCGAGGGCGCGGTCTTCCCCGGCCGCACCCTGCAAAGATATGCCCGCCAACAAGCCTGCCAACAGCAGCGTCTTTGTGAATCTCATCCCAACCCCACGGCAAAAATTAACCAAGCCCCTGATATCCCCAAGTTTTTGTATCACATTCGAGACAAACTTTCAGCAGCACTTAAGATGTGGGAAACGATTTCCTACAGGTGTGTGAATTCCGCCTCAGTCGCCACCGGGTCAGCAGGCGGCCTCCGCCACCGGATTCCGCGCGAATTAGAGAAAGTTGGGCATCGGGCAAGATAAGCTCGTTTGTCGCGGCTGTTCGCCGACTCCTATGCTTTCGTTCCTGCCATGGCCCGGCGAGGACGGGCAACGCGAGGGGAGGCCGCGCTTTGTCATATTTGCTCTATTACAGCCCCGACAGCGCCAATCTGGTCATCCGCATGATCTTAGAGGAGCTCGGCGCCCACTACGACGACAGCGAGGTGCCGCGCCGGCGTTCTGAGCGGGATGCGACCTTCCTGCGGCTCAATCCGCGCGGTCTGCTGCCGGTGTTGATCGATAAAGCCAACGACACCGTGCTGTTCGAGACCGGCGCCATCGCGCTCTATCTTGCCGATCGGCACGACACGCTGGCGCCTTCGGCAGAAGCGGTTGGACATCAGAAAGCGCAGGCACGGGCCAGCTGCCTCAAGTGGCTCTTTATGCTCTCCAACACGCTTCATGCCGACCTGCGGCTTTGCTTCTACAGCGAGCGCTACGTCACCCAGCCCTCGGAGATCA
Organism: Rhodospirillales bacterium; assembly: GCA_965247175.1. Lineage (GTDB taxonomy): Bacteria > Pseudomonadota > Alphaproteobacteria > Kiloniellales > DSM-21159 > JANQMX01. Next base: position 2,868,553 of record OZ252006.1, on the reverse strand, counting down.
CTCCGCTGCGGGCAGTCATGGCCAAGCGCATTCTCGGGCACTTGAGCCTGCTGGAGGAGATGCTGGCAGAGCACGGCGGCGACCATCTCCTGCCTTGGGGCCTGTCCATCTGCGATTTCTATCTTGGCTGTTGCTTGCGCTGGTCGCAGCTCTATCCGGCGGGCCACACGCCGATGAGCGCCGATGAGGTAGAGCGCTTTCCCAATCTCACCCGGCTGCTTGCTGGGCTGCAGCAGCGTCCGTCGGTGATGCGCGCCCTCCATCGTGAGGGGATTTCCGGAGACGCCTTCATCGCGCCGACCGCGCGCCTGCCGTCGCGGCTGCCCGATGCCGTTGGCGCGGCAGCGACCTAAGCCTGCACGACCACCGGGAAGAGATCGGAATCGAGCGCCGCGCCCGAGGGGATGCCCGGGTCGCTGAGCATGGGCTGAATGTCGGGCCGCGGGTAGTAGGTGGCGTCGTCGCCGGCCCAGCGCACGATGTAGGCGCGACGCCGCCGGTCGTTGCGGCTGTTGCCCGGCGCGGCGTGCAAGGTAAGGCCGTAGTGGAAGGTGCAGTCGCCCGGTGCCAGCTCGTAGCGAACAAAGCGATGCTGGTCGCGCTCGGCCTCGATGTCGGGGACTGGCGGCAGAACCTCCTTGTAGCGGCTGTCGCCGGTGAAGCTCTTGGCTTGGAAGCGCTTGCCCCAGAGGTGCGAGCCAGCCAAGTACTCGACGGCGCCGCTCTCCTTCGTCACCTCGTCGAGCGCCACCCACATGGAGAGCACCTGCCGGCCGGCGACTGGCCAGTAGGGCTGATCATGGTGCCAGTAGGTTTCGGCGCCGGTTCCCGGCTCCTTGACCAGCAGCTGATCGAAGAAGAGGTTGATCTTGCTGGAGCGCATCAGCGCAGCGGCCATGTCGGCGGCACCGGACTCGAAGACGAACTTGCGAAACTCCGGTCGGTGCTTCCAGACGAAGGTGTTGCCGAAGAAACGCCCGCCCTCGTCGCGCGTCAGGTCCAGGACCATGGGGCCGGGGTCGGCCATCTCCGCCTCCGTGGCCTCGCGCAGCAAGGCCAGCCAGTCCTCGCTGAAGGCCTGGCGCAGGCAGACGATGCCGTCCCGCTCCAGAGTTTCGATGTCGCCTTCCGTTACCAGGTCCGACGCACTGCCCATGGGCGCTCTCCAGCGGTCTCGATGCCTGCCGGTATCTTAGCGCAGCCTACGCCACCGCTGGCAACGCCGGTCGCGTCAGGAGATGGAAGGGTTGCAGAAAGCGAAAGCACAGGCCGGTCGGTTCCTTGAGCGTCTTTTCCCACGCGGAACGGCAATTCGTCATGCGGGCACGCTTGCAAGCGCAGCACCACTCCGCTTAGCTGCAGGGGCAGCCGCGCAAAAAGACCGCGGCGCCTCGGGAGTGAGCGGCCCAACAGGGACGGAACGGGTGGGACGGAAGGACAGGTTCGAGACCTACCGCAATCGCCTTTATGGCTATGCCTTCGCCCTCAGCAAGGATGCTGAGCTGGCTGGCGAGCTGGTGCAAGACTGCGCCATCAAGGCCTTTTCGGCGCTCAGTCCTCCGACGGACGAGGCCGCTTATCGCGCCTGGCTCTTCCGTATCGCACGCAACCTCTATATCGATCGCTTGCGCCGTCAGAAGAGCGAGCAGACGGCCCACGAGGACTTCGAGCCTCCGCTGAGCCAGCCGCTGGGTCTCGAGAACGCGGTGGTGAATGCGCTGTCGGTGCGGCAGGCGCTTTTGCGGCTGTCGCAGAACCAGCGGGAGATTATTGTGCTCGTCGACGTCGCCGGCTTCAGCTATGCCGAGGCAGCCGAGGTTCTTGGCTTGCCGACCGGCACGGTCATGAGCCGGCTGAGTCGTGCGCGCCAGGCCTTGATCGCACAGTTGAGCGACGACAAGGTGGTGCCGCTCCGGCCGAGAGGCGGGCGACCGAAGGGAAAGCAAAGGCTCGAATGACGCAGAGCGAGGTCAGCTGGCAGCAGCTCAACGCCTATGTGGACGGTGAGCTGTCGGCCCGGGAGAAAGCTGCGGTGGCAGAGGATATCGCAAGCGATCCCTCTTTGGCGCGCGCGGTGGCGGTGCTCCAAGGCGTCAAGGCGGAGCTTGCGGAGTTTCCCGACACTGCGCCGGCACGGCGCCGCCGTGGTGGCCGCTTCGCGATGCCCTTCGTGCCCTGGCTGAGCGCCGCCTGTGTCGCGCTGCTCGTTGCCGGCGGGGCAGTCTTGGCGACCCAACTGACGGCGCCTGAAACGCCGTCTCTTCTGGCGCAGCATCAGCAGTGGGCCGAGACGGCGAGCGCCGGCGGCGCGCCCACGCCTGAGACAGGCGTGTCGAGGGCTTTCTTCGCACCGCAGCTGCCGTCGCTCGCACCTTTCGGGTTGCGCCTGGACCATGCCGAACTGGTGTCCTTGGCCAATGGGGAGGAGGCGCTCCATGCCGGCTATGTCGGGCAGCGTGGCTGCCGCATCAGCCTTTTCCTTCTGCCGCCTGAGAGCGCGGCGGATGCCCCCGCTCGGTCGGCAGGTATTCTCCAGGCCAGCGGACAAGCTGGGCCCTGGCGCTATCACCTGCTGGCGCAGGACATGGACAGCGCCCGTTTCGCCCTGATCGCAGCGGCCCTGGATGAGCAGTTGCGGCTGGTGGCGCCGCTCTCCGAAGACAGCCGTCTGGCCTACGAGGACAACCCGGCCGCCCGCGCGCCCTGCTTTACCTGAATCATTTTGGAATAAAACGCGCCGCTCCTGCGTCTCTTCCTTCAAAAGGCCTGCGTCAGCCCGTCGCATGCCATGCAACTGAAGGGAGGAATGATGTCGAAATCGAAAAAGGAACGCGGGATCTGCGAGCTTTATGCCGAGGATCCGGAGCGGGCAGATTATCTTGTCTTTGGCCGCGTCGCGGATAAGGGCCGCCGCGGCTTCCTCAAGGGGGCTGGCCTGGTGACCATGGGCGCCGCCCTCGGTGCCGCCATCCCGTTCCATCGCAACATGCCCGCGGGCCTCATCCCTGCCGCCTATGCCGAGTCCCTGGCCGACTTCAAGATTGCCGGCAAGGACGGGCTGACCGTGCTGAACGACCGCCCGATCAATGCGGAGACCCCGGCGTACCTCTTGAACGATGACATCACGCCGACCGACCGTCTGTTCATCCGCAACAACGGCCTGCCGCCCGAGAACATGGACTCGGCGACCTGGAGCCTGACCATCGACGGCGATGTCGAGCGGCCCATGACCCTCTCCATCGACGACCTGAAGCGCGACTTCGAGGTGGTCAGCTACGCCCTGCAGCTGGAATGCGGCGGCAACGGGCGCAGCGCGTTCAACCCGCCCGCCCGCGGCAACCAGTGGTCCTTGGGGGCCGTCGGCAACTGCATGTGGACCGGTGTGCGCTTGGTCGACGTGCTGAAAGCGGCCGGCGTCAAACCCACCGCCATCTACACGGCCCACTACGGGGCCGACACGCATCTGTCCGGCGACCCGGACAAGCTGCCGATCTCCCGCGGGGTGCCGATCGAAAAGGCGATGAGCCCCTACAACCTGATCGCCTTCGAGCAGAACGGCGGCCCCATCCATCCGATGAACGGTGCGCCGCTGCGTCTGGTCGTCCCCGGCTGGCCTGGCTCCTGCAGTCAGAAATGGCTGACGCGGATCCAGCTCCGCGACGTCGAGCACGACGGGCCGAAGATGACCGGCTCCTCCTATCGCGTGCCCAAGAACAACGTGGCGCCCGGCACCGACGTGCCGAAGGAGGATTTCGAGATCATCCATTCCATGCCGGTGAAGTCGCTGATCACCCTGCCGGAAACCGGCATCACCTTGCCGGCCGGCACGACGGTCGCCGCTGTGCGCGGTCATGCCTGGGCGGGCGACAACTTCATCAGCCGGGTCGACGTCTCCCACGACTTCGGGACCACCTGGACGGAAGCCAACCTGATGGTTCCGCCCAATCCCTACTCCTGGCAGACCTGGGAAGTCGACGTGCCCTTGCCTGAGCCCGGCTATTACGAGATCTGGGCCCGCGCCACCGACAGCGAGGGCAATCAGCAGCCCTTCGCCATCAACTGGAACCCGAAGGGCTACCTCAACAACACCATGCCACGGGTTGCCGTGACGGTGGGCGCATGAGGTTTCGGTTTGAGGTTTTAGGGAACTTGAGGCCGCCGCTCCGGCGGCCTCTCCTCTCTCTGCTGACGGCTGCCGGGCTCTGCCTGTTGGCGACGCCGGCCTTGGCCGATGATGACTTCTTCGGCGAGGACTGGCCGCGGACCGAGGGCTATGAAGAGGTTGGATACTTCTGCGGCTCTTGCCATTCCCTGGCCATCGTCAAGCAGCAGGGCCTGTCGCGGCCCCACTGGGATGAGCTCTTCGATTGGATGATCGAGGATCAGGGCATGGCCGAGCTGGAGCCGGAGCAGCGCGAGCTCTACCTCGACTACCTGGCCCGCCATTTCAACGAGGACCACCGGCCGCAGTAGCGGGTCCCCGTTTTACAGAACACAAGATATCCTCAGAAAAACAGTCGGTTTTCGTCAGGACTTCTCCCGAGACGCACAGCTATAGCCAGCGCCGTACGCGAACGGCGGCGCTGGGCCGCTGTGATCTATCTTGGGGAGAAATTACCGATGAGCGTCTTGAGAGTGTTTCGTGCCGGCGCGCTTCGCCGGCGCGTCGTTGCTGTCGGCTGTACACTGGTCGTTGCGGCGAGTCTGGTCATGCCCGACGCGGCCATGGCCGTGCCGATCAAATGGTCGGTCGGCGCCACCTTCGACGACGGTACGACGGCGAGTGGCTCCTTCGTTTACGACGCAGATACGAACACCTACTCGGACATCGACATCACCACGACCAGCGGCAATGTCTACGGCGCCCTGCTTGCGAACCTGGGTCCCGGTCCCTTCGGCTTTGCTGCGGTCGCAGCCGGCCCTCCGCCGGTCATTGGCGATGCGATGTTCTTTCTGGTTTTCAGCGGCCGGCTCACCAACGACGGTGGCAATCTTGAGTTCAGGACGTCGAACGGCGCCTACGAAGGCACATGCGGAAATGACGGCTGCAGCGGCGTTGACATCGATCGTCTTGTCAGGGCCGGGCAGGCGTTTACGGAACCTCGGGTCACTCTGTCCGAGCCGGGAACCCTCGCGGTCATGGGCCTCGGTCTTGCCGGCCTCGGTGTCGCTCTGCGCCGCCGCGCAAAGCGGAGCTAGTCCGCAACAAGGCTGCGTCCTACAACGCGCTCTTGCCTGAAGCAGGCAGGGTCTCCTAGCTTGGGGTCAGGCCCTCCGCCGGTGCATTCGCTCGCGGGGGGCCGGAGCGTCAGGGGGCAGCGACGAATGGCGGATCCGATCGACATCGTTCTTCTCGACGGCGGCATGGGGCAGGAGCTCTATCACCGCAGCCGCAACCCGGCCTCGCCGCTCTGGTCGGCGCAGGTCCTGATGGACGAGCCGGAGCTGGTCGAGACGGTGCACAGCGAGTTCATCGCCGCCGGGGCTCGGATCATCATCCTCAACGCCTATTCGGCGACACCCGAGCGTCTGGCGGATGCCGGGAAGGCCGAGCTTTTCGAGCCGGTGCAGGCACAAGCCATTTCCGTTGCTAAGGCGGCGCGAGACAAGAGCGGCAAGCCCGTGCGCATCGCCGGCTGCCTCTCGCCGCTGGTTGCCAGCTATCGGCCGGACCTGGTGCCCGATGCGGAGACCTCGCTCGGGCTCTACCGGCGCGTCGTTGCTGCGCAGCAGGACGCCGTCGATTTCTTCCTCTGTGAGACCTTGGCCTCGGTGAAGGAAGCCCGGGTGGCGACCCAGGCTGCGAAAGAGAGCGGCAAGCCGGTCTGGACCGGCCTGACCGTCGACGACAGCGATGCAACGAAGCTGCGCTCCGGCGATGCGCTGGCCGACGGCATTCAGGCGGCGATCGACGCTGGGGCCGAGGCAGTATTGATCAACTGCTCGATCCCCGAGGCGGTCGACCAGGGCATCGCCGTCCTGGCCAAGGCGGGCGTCCCCTTCGGCGCCTACGCCAACGGCTTCACCTCGATCCTGGAGTTGCAACCGGGCATGACGGTGGACGTTCTGAAGGCGCGCAGCGACCTCGGCCCCGAGACCTATGCCAATCATGCGCTCGGCTGGGTCAAGGCCGGTGCGCGCATCGTCGGCGGCTGCTGCGAGGTCGGCCCGGTCCACATTGCCGAGCTAGCCCGGCGCCTTGAGGCGGAAGGCTATCGACCAGTGGCAGACCTGTCCGCTCACTGACCGCGCGCGGAGGCGACTGACCATGAAGATCGTCAAGCTCACGCTCCACCGGGTGCCGCTGACCAGCCACGTCCCTTATGTCATGGCGGACGGCAAGGCCTGCGAGACGGTCGACACGTATGTTCTCTCCATCGAGAGCGATGCGGGTCTCACCGGCTGGGGCGAGGTCTGCCCCATCCCGCATTACCTGCCGGCCTACGCCGGCGGCGTGCCGGCTGCGGTGGAAGACCTGGCAACCGTGTTGCTCGATGCCGACCCGGTGGGGCCGGAGGCGCTGATGGCGCGCTGTCATGCGCATCTTCAGGGCCACCCCTACGCCAAGTCCCTGATTGATATCGCGCTCTGGGACCTGACCGCCAAGGCGGCCGGCTTGCCGCTTTATCGGCTGCTGGGCGGGCGGCAGATGACGGCAGCACCCCTCTATCACTCTATCACCTGCATCGCGCCGGAGGAGATGGCGCGCATCGCGCGAGAGGCTCACGTGCAGGGGATCCGCCAGTTCCAGGCCAAGCTCGGCGCCGATGACGACTGGCAGGCCGATGTCGCGCGGCTCCGGGCCGTGCGCGAGGCGATCGGGCCCGGCCCCTTGCTCTACGGCGACTGGAATTGCGGTGCCACCAGCCTGACCGCCATCCGGGTGGGCCGCGCGGTGGCGGACTGCGATGTCATGCTGGAGCAGCCCTGCGAGTCCATCGAGGCTTGCGCCAAGGTGCGCCACGCCACCGGCCTCCCCATGAAGCTGGACGAGAGCGTGCACGATCAGGAAAGCCTGCTTACCGCCCACCGCCTGGATGCCATGGACGTGGCCTGCGTCAAACTCTCCAAGTTCGGCGGTGTCTCGGCGGCGCGGGCGGCACGCGACCTCTGCCTCCACCTCAAGGTCGCGATGGTGCTGGAGGATACCTGGGGCTCCGACATCACCACGGCGGCGCTGACCCATCTCGCCGTCACCATCCCGCCGCGCTATTTGCTCAACACCGCCGACCTTTCCGGCTACGTGCATCCCCACGTCGCGCCAGACGGCCCGCGGCGGGAGACTGCGCAGCTCAAGCCTGGGGAGCGGCCCGGCCTTGGCGTCACGCCGGACCCGGGGGTACTGGGCAAGCCGGTCGCGACTTTCGCGCCATGAAACGGATAGCGCCCGGCGGCGTGCCGGTTACGCTGCCGCACCCTCAAGTCTGGACCGGCCCATGAAGACAACGCTGACCACGCCCGAGTTCGCGCACTTTCCCGAGCAGTGGCACCTCTCTCCGATCTTGGATACCGGCGCCTTCGTCTTCTTTTCGGGCATGACCGGCGTGCGCGCGGACGGCAGCCTGGCCAGCGATCCGGAAGAGCAGATCCGTGACACCTTCGCTTTCCTCGCCGCCAATCTGGAAGCTGCCGGCCTGAGCTTCGACCATGTGGTGGAGATGACCAGCTATCACGTCGGCCTGCGCGAGCACCTGGCTGCCTTCATCAAGGTCAAGGACGCGTACGTGAGCGCGCCCTACCCGGCCTGGACCGCCATCGGCGTCAGCGAGCTGATCACCGAAGGCACCATCATCGAGGTTCGGATCATCGCCCAGCGGCCGGACGAGCCTTCGTTGGTGTAACGGAGACGGCGGGTACCGGTTGGCAGGTCTCGCAGAGAAAGGCGCGGCGGCCGTCGATCGCGATGCGCTCCACCGGCCCCTCGCAGGCGGGGCAACTCTCCTTGCCGAAGATATTGACCCGCTCACGATAGCGGCTGCGCGAGGGCGCAGCACCATCGACGGTGATGATGGCGTTGCGCTTGACCCCGATCGCCAGCAAGGCGGCTGCATCGGCCCATAGACTGTCAAAGGCCTCGGGCGTCAGCGCGCGGCCCGGCGTGTCCGGATGGATGCCCTGGCGCCAGAGAATCTCCGTGCGATAGATGTTGCCGATGCCCGCCATAACCGACTGGTCCATGATCAGCCGTCCGATCGGCGCGCGGCTCTTGGAAATGCGCGCGAAGGCGCGTTCGGGTTCGGCATCGGGGCGCAGCACGTCAGGGCCGATGCGGGCCGTCAGCCGCGCGATGCCGACCGGCGGCAGCAGCTCGCAGATCGCCGGGCCGTTGATGTCCACCGCATGGCTGTCGCTGACCAGCCGCACGCGAACGGCGCCGCGCGGATCGGGAAGCGGTTCGTCGGGCTTTCGCTTGGATTTCCGGAACCGCCCGAAGAGTCCGAGATGGATGTGCAAGGCCTCGCCGGACTCGAAGCGATAGAGCAGGTGCTTGCCATAGGCCTCGACCTCATCGCAGCGCAGGCCGTCCAACTGGGCCGCGCCGAGTGCGAAACGCCCCTGCGGTGAGGAGACGGCCAGAACCTGCCCGGCCAGCATCTTGCGCTGGTCGCGGGCGGCACGGTGGATGGTATGGCCCTCGGGCACTAGGCCTTGCCCTCCAGACCCGCCAGCTCGGCATCCGAGGCGCTCGGTATCTTCATCTCGAAGACCGTGTCGACCACGGTGTAGTCGTAGTAGCCGAGCCGCGCGATGGGCCGGATCTTGGCAACGTCCAGCTTGCCATCGCTGCCGACCATAGACTCATCGATGTGAATCCGCTCGACCCGGGCGAAGACCACATCGACCGTGCCGACCGGGCTGTTGCCGGCGAAGCGCTGTGTCGAGAGATAGCTGCACTCGAAATGCACCGGAGAGGCTGCCACCATGGGGGCGGCCAGATCGACCGCCGAAGCCTTCTCCAGGCCTGCGGTCTCGAATTCGTCGACCTCCGGCGGCAGGGCCATGGCCGAGGCATTGACGGCCTCGCGCAGCTCGTAGGTCGCCATGTTCCAGACGAAGCCTCCGGTCTCCTCTGCGTTGACCACGCTGTCCTTGCGCCGCCCGTCGAAGGTCTGATTGGCGGCAAACATGACCATCGGCGGGTCGAAGGTCAGGTTCTGCCATTGACTGTAGGGCGCCAAGTTACAAACGCCCGCCTTGCTGATGCTCGAAAGCCAGCCGATCGGCCGCGGCACGGTGCAGCTCTTGAAGGGGTCGAAGGGCAAGCCGTGGCCGTCCAGGCCGGGACGATAATGCACGAGGAAGCCTCCCTAGCTGGCAAAGGGTGAAGCCGCCAGAATAGGCAGAGGCAGCGCAATACGTCAGGGCCTTAGTTCGGCGTAAGCGTCGTTATCCGCTTGAAGCTGTCCCGCACTGCCTCTTCGCTCAAGGGCACTTGAACGAAGGCGCCGTTCTGCCAGAGCGTGACCTGATCGGCGAAATTGGCGCTGTTGAGCCAGCCGTCCTGGCCGCCCATCAGGACGAAGTAGTTCAAGTCCGGGTCGGCCATGTCGGAGAGGTGACGCGACTGGGAGCCGAAGGTGGAGTCGTGCTCCTCGGCGGTGAGGCCGTGCGCCGTCTTGAGTGCTGTCTCGCGGCTTCCCGAGACCGGGATCCGCTCGATCAGGTAGCGGCCGCCGATTACGGGCGCGGCCGAGAAGGCGTGGCCCACCCGAAGCCGGTGAATGTCGCCCCAGCGTGTGCCCTCGGCAGCCATTTGGGCGGCCCGTTCCAAGGCCGGGTCCAGCGCCGCCCTCCACTGCTCGTCGCTCAGCGTCGCCACGTCCTCGACCAGCACCTCCCGGCCGCGCCGCAGGCTTTGGTAGATCGCGTATTCGTCTTGCCGGCCCAGTGTCTCGTAGACGCCGGGCATGAAGACAGTGAGAAAGGCCTCGAATACGGCCGGTGCACGGCTGACGGCGTGGTAGCTGCCGTCCCATTCGAGGAGCAGGCGACGGGCTTCGGCCTCACTCTCGTTGCGCGGCTGCCAGGCCAACAGCTTCGTGCGGATAGCGTCCATCACCTCGAGGCTGAGAGGCGAGACCACGTCAAGCTGGATGGCCGTCAGGTCGTCCAAGTCGACCTTGTCCTTGTCACTCAGCAAGGCAATGAGGCGCCGGATGCGCTCGTCCTGCGGAAAGGCGCCGCCATAAGGCCGGCTCTCGTCCGCCGAGGGCCGGTTGTTGGCCGAAGCGATGAAGCCGGCCGGCGGGTCGATCTCAAAGGGCAGGTCGTCGCTGCTGTAGAAGGCCGACCAGTCGGCATCGGACTGTTCCGGCGTGACGATCAGAGGCAGCGGCTTGCCGGGGCTGCGTGCCGGCACCTTGGTCGCGATCACGCTGGCGATGCGGCCGTCGCTGTCGGCGACCAGAAAGGTCTGAGGCGGCACGGCGAAGCCGGCTATGGCCGCTCGGAAGTCGTCCACGCTCTCCGCTTTCATCGCGCCGAGCAGAGCCGTCACCTCATCGGTCACGCCGTGCCCGGTCCAGCGCACGGCGAAAGCCTCGCCGGTGTCCGGCAGGGCGTCGAGCTCCGACATCACCGGGCCGTAGGGGCTGAGCCGCGAGCTGCTTTGCGTGTCGAACCAGAAGCGCACGCCGATATCGTGCTCACGGGTCTGGAAGTCCTCCGGCGGCAGGCCGCTCACGTCGACGAATTGGCTGGTGGTCGAGCGCAGGTTGGTGCCGCCCCAGGAGACGTTCTCGTTGCGGCCGAAGCCGAACACCGGCGTGCCGGCGACCATCATCCCCACCATGGAATAGCTCGGCGAGCGCAGCCCGGCGACGACCCAGGCGTTGGGCAGGATGAAGGAGAGGTGCGGGTCGTTGGCGATCAAGGCCGCGCCGCTGGCGCTCTTCTCCGGCGACACGACGATGCTGTTGCTGCCGCTGCGCCCGGCCCGGCCGCTCAAGTCGGCAAAGCGGCTCAAGGCTTCCAGCCGGCCGAAGTCGCGGGTCGGGCCCTTGGCGGTGAAGCTGGTTTCTCCGTTGTCCAGGGAGTCGAGCAGGCGGGCCATCACCGTCTCGCGTAGCACCGGATCCTGGATCTGCAGCATGCGCAGAAGGAAGAACCAATTGAGGTCGACGCCCGAGCCGCGGCCGATGGCGATGCTGTCTTGCGCGCGCCAGGGCTCCCACTCGATGTTCATCACCTTGAACTCGTGGGGCAGCGTCTCCGGCGTCAGGTTTGCGGCGTAGTGGTTGATGCCGGCCACATAGCGGTCGGTCCAGCGCCGCGAAGCGGGCGGCATGGCGGCATAGATTGCATCGGCTGGGCGGTAGAAGTCGAAGGCGCGGAGGGCCGTGTCCAGCTCGGTGGTGAAAGGCCCGGCCGATTCCGACAGACGGCCCTGCACGATGCGGCGCACCACGGCCATCTGTCCGAGGCGCAAGTGGGCGTGCACCAGGCCGAGCGCGAAGGCGGCGTCCTCGTCGTTCTCCGCCTCGATGAAGGGGATCTTATAGTCGTTCCAGCGCACCGTCACCGGCGCTTCCAGCGGCAGGTTGGAGGCCGGCAGCGTCGCGAGCCGCTCGTCGATGGTTGTGGGCTCCGGTAGCGGCTGCAGCAGGGCGCAGCCGCTGACGCCCAGGAGCGCCACGAGGGCGAGCCACAAGGCCGGAAACCGCACGCGGCGGGCAACGGTCATAAAATCATGCTCCCAAATGGCGGCGAAGCGTCGCACGACGCGACTCCGAAAGGGATACGTGGCGAGCCACCGCTCAGATCCCAGACGAAGTGCCGTAAAGTTGCAAAAAGTACGTTGTTGTTGTGGCGGCGCGCGCGTCGATCTCTTTCGGGGTCGGCGCCGGGATGCGGTCGAGCAGGCGCCGCACCTGGCGGTCGCCGAGCAGCAAGCCGAGGAACACCTCGGCGGCCTCTTCTGGCGTCGTATCAAGCTGCAGCGCGCCCCGCGCCTGCTGGCGCTCCAGATAGCGCAGGAAGGCGGGCAGGGTGGCATCGCGGCCCGCGCGCGCCAGGGTTTCGGCGAGGCGCGGCTCGGCGCGGACTTCGGCGATGGCGGCGCGGTTGATGGCAACGGCGCTGTCGCCCAGCAGCAGGGCGAGCAGCGCGCGGCCGAACTCCGGCAAGGCCCTTTCCGGCGGGGTGTCGCTTTCCAACTGGCCTCGCAGCAGCTCTTGAACCGTCTCGGCGTTGCGCCGGATTGCCGCCTCGAACAGTCCCTGCTTGTCGCCGAACCAGGCGTAGAGCGTTTCCTTGGAGGCCGACGCGCGCTTGGCAATCTCCAGCATGCTGGCATCGCGGTAGCCGCGCTCGGCCAGCACCTCGACCGCGAGGTCGAGAATCTCGTCGCGCCGCCGGTCGCGCGTTGCTGTCTTCATGCCCGGCTCCGCTGGTTTCGATCTCTTGACGAGGAGCGTACCCAGTGGTACGGATATTGGCAACCGTACTGATTGGTACGGCAAGGTTGTTGTGCTGAGAAACGGCACCTCTGGGGATACCGACAATGAAGATTGTGCGATTTGGCCTGACCGGCCTGCTTGTCCTTGTGCTGCTCCTGGCGGGGACGGTCGCCTGGTTTGCCTACACGACCCGTGGCGAGATCGATGGCTATGAGCGTGCGGTTACCGCGCGCGCCCAGGAAACGCCGCCGTTCGAGAGCGGGGCGATTGCCGAGCTGCCGGCCCCGGTGCAGCGCTACTTCGCCTTCGTCTTTCCCGAAGGCCCGCCGCAGGATGTCACCCACGCGGTGATCGAAATGGCGGGGCAGTTTCGCCGTCCGCAGACCGAAGGCTTTGCCCCAACCACGGCGCGTCAGGTCGTCAGCACCCGGGCGCCGGACATGGTCTTCTCCGCCGACACGCCGATCATCGGGCCGGTCTGGGCGATCGCCTACGACGTCTACCTGGACGGGGAGATGGAGATGGCCGCCCGGTTGCTTTCGACCGTGACCGTGATGCACGAGCAGAGCACGCCGGCGCTCAACCGGACCTCGCTGCAGCGCTGGCTGCTGGAGAGCCCCACCTTCCCCATGGCGCTCCTGCCCGGCGGTCCGGTGACGTGGGAAGCGGTGGATGAGACTCGCGCCCGGGCGCGGGTGCGGGCTCATGGTGAGGAGGCCGCGCTGGTCGCGACTTTCGGTCCTGACGGCGCTCTGCTGCGCTTCGATGCCGAGGCGGACGGCGACTTGACCACGCCCTACCACGGCGCCGGCGAACACGTAAGTCGCGGCGACTACCAGCTGGTCGATGGCGTGCGTGTGCCCATGAGTTTCGAGATCGCCCGAGCGGCCGGCGGGCAGCGCTACCCTTTCTGGACCGGACGCATCACGGATATCCGCTTCGAACGGTGACAGGAGAAGAGGCGGACTCAGGCCGGCTTCAGGAGTTCGGCCACGGTTTCGATCAGCTGGTCGAAGTCGACTGGCTTGGTCAGGTAGGCGTCGGCTGCGATGTCATGCGACGGCTTTGCCGGCGGCTTGTCGGCAAAGGCGGACACCAGCACGAAGGGCAGCTCCGCGAAGCCAGGGTGCTCGCATCGCAGGGCCGTCAGCAGCTCTCCACCCGACATCTCCGGCATCAGCCAATCCGAAACCACAAGGTCGGGCCGATGCTCCAAGACCGCCTGCAAGCCCTGCTTGCCGTTCTCGGCCTCGATCACCTGATGGCCGGCATCGGTCAGCTCTTCGACGAGAAGCTCGCGGATCCCTGGTTCGTCTTCCACGCATAGGACTAGAGCCATCCCTTTGCCTCCGATCGTCCGGCCCGGATCATGCGGCCGCCGCGACCGAGTCCTGCCCGCCGGCCGGCTGCCGGTGCGCCTGACTGAGCCTTATCGGCAAGCGCACGGTAAAGACCGAGCCCGCGCCTTCTATGCTGTCCGCGCCGACGGTGCCGCCGTGCATCTCGACGAAGCGCTTCACCACGTGCAGGCCGATACCGGTTCCCGCCACACCCATGGAGGTGCGCGCCCGGAAGTAGCGCTGAAACAGGCGCGGCAGCTCATCGGGCGAGACGCCGACCCCGCAATCCCGCACATTGACGGAGGCTTGCTCGCCGTCTCTTTTGCCTATGATCGTCACCTCGGAGCCATCGGGTGAGTACTTGACGGCATTGGACAGAAGGTTGGTGAAGACCTGTTCGAGCAGCCGCGGGTCGCCTTCGATCCTCGTCGGCATGTCATTGAGGTCCAGCTTCAATCGATAAGACGGCGAGATCCGCTGCTGGTTATCCCGCACCTGAGTCAGCAGGCTCGGCAGATCGATCGGCTGCGGCTCCATCCTGACTCTGCCAAGCTCCAGCTGTTCGGCGCTGAGGGTGCTTTCAATCAGCCCGGTCATGCGCATGACGGCCTGCCTGATTTCACCGCAGCGCTGCCGGATCTTGTCCGGCGAGATGGTGTCGGCCTTGCGGGTGATGCGCTGGGCGGCACCGTCGATGATGGTCAGCGGCGTGCGAAACTCGTGTGAGGCCATGGCCACGAACTCGCGCTGCAGATCGTTGTATTCGACCTGCGCCTTCAGGGCCTGCTCGAGCTCGACCGCCTTGGTCTCCAGCTCTGAATATTGCCTGCGGATCACCTTGTTCGCAGACCGCGCGACCATGAACAGCACCACGTAAGAGAACGCGAAGACGATTGCCAGCATGGCCAGCAGTCCGAGGATCTTCGCTTCCTCATGCGCCATGTTCGCGGTGACATCCGCGTAGATCTCCAAGACGCCGTCGACCTCCGGCCCGAAGGCGCCGTCGCCGTCCCCACCCGAGCGGACCGGCAGGTAGCTCTCAACCACATGGCGGTCCGCAACCGGTCCGGCGAAGGAGAAGGTGTTCTCACGGAAGCTATAGATGCTCTGCAAGCGTCCCTCCCGCGCAGCCGCGAAGAGGGCCGGGTTGTCGCTTCCTTTGGCACCGATCTGCGCAGCTTCGGAGGAGTAGATGATCGTGCCGGCGAGATTGTAGACGTTGATTTTGAGCACCGGCAGGTCCTTCACGGCACTGCGCATGAGCTGATCGATCAGCTCCGTTTCCCAGCGCGCTCTAAGCGAATCGCCGTCCGTGTCCGTGACCGTCGTCACGTAGGGTGAGATTTGCGGCCAGATGGAATTCGCCACCACCTGCGCCACGACCGTGTTCTGATGCTCTGCTATTTCGATGACATGGTGCTCGGCGTCCTCGCCGGTCAGGTAAATGACCACGCCACTCAAGACGGCCAGTACGACGGCGCTCGCAAGGACATAGAAACGAACAATTCCATGCATGACCATGGCCTCAGGGCGCTGGACTGCCGGGGGCGGAGAGCGACGCTTGGCGCCAGGCAGCGGCAGTGCTGCAGAGTGACACTCCTGAGTGGTCTAGGGGGAGAATCTTAAGAAAATCTTCACTTCTCTGGACCGCCCGCTTGGGCGAACGGGGCGCGGCGCGCCGTCTTCCGAGGTGTTCTACTCAGGAGCGGCCAGTGACGGCGGCAGGCTCTCGCTCCAAAGGCGCAGTGCGTCGAGGAAATCCAAGGCCGTCGTGCCGAAGGCCGTGATCCGGTACTCGACAGCGACGGGCGCACTATCGATCACCTGGCGCTCGATCAGGCCTTGCTCTTCCAGCTGGCGCAGGCGCGCGGCGATCATCTTCTTGCTGGCGCCGCCGATCATCCGCGAGAGATCGTTGAAGCGCACAGGCTCGTCCTTCAAGTGCCAGAGGATCGAGCCGGTCCACTTCCCGCCCAGGATCCGCATGCCACGCTCGATGGCGCAGGGCTCGGTGCAGGCATTCTGCACCGACTTGTGGCCGCGCGCATCGCTGCGCACCTGGGCCTTCTTGCTGAGATCGACTGCCATTTCAGGTTACCAAAAGTATACTAGTTGATTTTCATCACTAGCACTTGCACCTGTTGCTCGACAAGCCCGGGCGCGCCGCCGACGGGCCCTGCAAGAGGAGGCGACGAGAGCCTGAGCATGGCGAACATCCTGATCATCAACGGGCACCAACCCTATCCCTTCTCGGAGGGCCGGTTGAACGCCGCCTTGGTCGAGCGTGCCCGGACGCGGCTGACCTCTTGGGGCCATGAGGTGCGCGTCACCGAAGCGGCCGGAGATTATGACATCGAGGCCGAGATCGAGACCCACCGCTGGGCCGACAGCATCATCATGCAGTTTCCCGTCAATTGGATGGGCGTGCCCTGGAGCCTCAAGAAGTACATGGACGAGGTCTATAGCGCCGGCATGGACGGCCGGCTCTGCCAGGGCGACGGCCGCTCGCGCCAGGACCCGACGCAGCAGTACGGCGCCGGCGGAACCCTGAGCGGCCGCAGCTATATGCTCTCGCTCACCTTCAACGCTCCGGCCGAGGCCTTCGACGACTCCGAGCAGTACCTCTTCGGCGGCCGCTCGGTCGACGACCTGATGATGCCGCAGCACATGAACTTCCGATTCTTCGACATGGCGCCGCTGCCGACCTTCGCCGCCCACGACGTCATGAAGAACCCGCAGATCGAGGCGGACTTCGCGCGCTTCGATGCGCACCTCGCAAATCACTTCGCGCCGGCCGGCCAGGAGGTCAACCATGTCGCAGCCTGACATCCACCTCTACACCGCCTCGACCATGAACGGCTGGAAGCCGACGATCTTCCTCGAGGAGGCCGAGGTCGACTACGAGCTGACCTTCATCGACTTCGCCAAGAAGGAGCAGAAGTCGGATTGGTACGTCGCGCTCAATCCGAACGGCCGCATTCCCACCATCGTCGACCGCGGCAACGACGACTTCACCGTCTTCGAGTCCGGCGCCATCCTCTGGTACCTGGCGGAGAAGTACGGCGTCTTCCTCTCCGAGGATCCCAAGCTCCGCTCCGAGACCTTGCAGTGGCTGATGTTCCAGATGGGCGGCATCGGCCCGATGATGGGTCAGGCCATGTACTTCCAGCGCATCGCCGCGCCCAACGGCCAGGAGGAGCCCTTCTCCATCAAGCGCTACGTCGAGGAATCCCGGCGCCTCCTGGAGGTGCTCGACAGGCGGCTGGAGGGACGGGAGTTCCTGGTGGGCGAGGCCTTCTCCATCGCCGACATCGCCGCCTATCCCTGGGCGCGGGCCTTCCCCTGGGCCAAGGTTTCCATCGAGGGACTCGCGCATCTCAAGGCCTGGTTCGACCGCATCGATGCCCGGCCCGCCGTCCAGCGCGCGCTAGAGATACCCAAAGCGGTCCCGGCCTTCTGGGGCATGGCGGACGAGGCCGCCTTCCTGGCAGAGAATGCCGCGCGCTTCGCAGGCGACGTCAAGGCGAACTGAACGCGAGCCTCACCACCATCGCCACAGCGGGCCGGCGTGTGGAAGACAGAGGCTTAGGATAAGATTGCCCGGCGACCCAAAACTGGACAGTGAGGCAACCCGCCATGCCCGAAACGACCGGCCCCGAGATTCGCATCGACATCGTCTCGGACGTTGTCTGCCCCTGGTGCATCATCGGCTTCAAGCAGCTCGAGCAGGCAGTGGCGGAGAGTGGCATCGGCGTTGTCGTCCACTGGCATCCCTTCGAGCTCAACCCCCACATGGCGGAAGAGGGTGAGAACCTGCAGGAGCATGTGGCGGCCAAGTACGGCACCACGCCCGAAGGCAGCCGCAAGGCGCGGGCCCGCCTGACCGAGCTTGGCGCCTCGCTGGGCTTCACTTTCGACTATGCCGACGACATGCGCATGGTGAACACCTTCCGCGCCCATCAGCTGCTGCATTGGGCCGAGAGCCTGGGCCAAGGTCATCAGATGAAGATGGCGCTCTTCGCCGCCTTCTTTACCGAGCGGCGCGACGTCAACGACCCGCAGGTGCTGGCCGACGTCGCGGCCCGCATCGGCCTCGACCGGGAAGAAGCGCTCGCTGTCCTCGCAGACGGCCGTTTCGCCGAGGACGTGCGCACGCGCGAGCAGTTCTGGACCAGCCGGGGCATTCAGGGCGTGCCGGCGATGATCTTCGACAAGCACTACCTCGTCTCCGGCGCGCAGGGTGTCGAGAACTATCGCGCGTTCCTGAGCCAGGTCGCCGAGGAGAAAGCCGCTTAGTCAGTTTGTTTGGGGAGGGAACGAGATGCCGAAGGCACAGGTGATTCATCAGCTCGGACCGCCGGACGCCATGCGCTGGCAGGATTGGCCGCTCGCCGACCCGGGCCCGGGCGAGGTGCGGCTGCGACACACGGCTGTGGGCGTCAACTTTGCCGACACCTACCATCGCGGCGGCATCTCCCATCCCTGGCCGGTGCCGCCCTGTCCGGTGGTGATCGGCTTCGAAGGGGTCGGCGTCGTCGAGGGGGTCGGCGAGGGCGTCACCGACTTCGCCACGGGCGACCGGGTCGCCTACGGCATTCCGCCGCTCGGCAGCTACAGCGAGGCACGTAACTACCCGGCGGACAAGCTGCTGCATCTGCCCGACGGGCTCGACGACCGCCAGGTCGCGGCGCTGCTGATGAAGGGCATGACCGCCCACTACCTGCTGCACCGGACCTACAAGGTTGAGCCCGGCGACACCATCCTGGTGCACGCCGCCGCCGGCGGGATGGGGCTCATTCTCTGCCAGTGGGCCAAGGCGCTCGGCGCGACCGTCGTCGGCACCGTGAGCAGTGAAGAGAAGGCAGAGGCCGCCCGGGCCGCCGGTTGCGATCACCCGGTGGTGCGCTCGCAGGAGAGCTTCGTCGAAAAGGTGCGCGAGGTGACCGACGGCGAGGGTGCGGCGGTGGTCTACGAGGCCATCGGCAAGGACACCCTGCAGGACTCGCTGGACTGCCTTCGGCTGATGGGGGTCTGCGCGGCCTTCGGCCATGTCTCCGGCCCGCCCGACCCGGTCGACATCATCCAGGACCTGGGCCGGCGCGGCTCGCTCTTCATCACGCGGCCTGCGATCATGCACTACGTCGCCAAGCGCTCCGACCTGGAGTGGACGGCGCGGGATCTCTTCCAGGCCATCGGCGACGGCATCCTCGATGCCAACATCAACTACGAGTATCCGCTGAAGGACGCCGTCGAGGCCCACCGCGCCATCGAAAGCGGCAAGACCCTCGGCGCCACTGTCCTGATACCTTAGCGGGCCGCGTCGTAAGCGCCCGGCTGGCCGAGCCGCTCGGCAAAGATATCGACGCCCTCGGCCAGGCGATTGGGCAGGATGGGACGGTCTTGCCAATGGCCCTCCGACGCTTCGATGGCCTGCAGGAAGTCGCCGCGCACGAACTTGAAGCGGTCATCGACGACGTCGCCCTCCTCCAGCTTCAGGTAGAGGCCCTCGACCAGGTCGCTCTTCTCCGTCTGCTTGGCCACGAAGTCCGGTCGGTTCCCGGACTGAGCCGCAGACTCCATCAGGGAGTCCCACCAGGTCGACGACTTGAAGGGGGACTGGCCGATGAGGCTCTGCAGCTCGGCAAGCGAACCGATCTCGCCGGCATAGATCTGCGGGGCCGGCACGATGGGAAGGCCCGCGAGCAGACGCCGCCGCGCCGCCGTGGAGAGGAAGCGGCTAGAATCCCGGTCGAGGACGTCGAACTCCAGGAAGTAGTGCGGCAGGCGGTCGTAGAAGACCGTGTGCTTGGCGTAGAGCCACTCGCCGTAGAGGACGTAGCGACTGCCGAGGATGGCACGCAGGCGGTCGCTGTGGGTGTAGGCCCAGGTCTTCAGCAGGTCGAAGTGCCGCTCTCTCGGCCCGCCCGAAAGGTACTGCCCCCGGCTCTGCAGCAGAAGCGAACCGTCCGCGGCGAAAGACAGGCCGGTGTTGGCGCCGTCCAGCTTCTCCGTCACCACGAGCGGCTTGCCGATCAGCTCCGCGATGGGCTTGTCGTTGTGCAGATCGTCGAGCTGATGGCGCGAGCCTTCAACGTGC
This sequence comes from Rhodospirillales bacterium, assembly GCA_965247175.1. Classification (GTDB taxonomy): domain Bacteria; phylum Pseudomonadota; class Alphaproteobacteria; order Kiloniellales; family DSM-21159; genus JANQMX01. The sequence goes on along the minus strand of OZ252006.1, from coordinate 2,848,718 downwards.
CGCGTGCGCGGGAACTTGACGAGATCCATGCGGTTTGCTCCGTCACCGCAGGGTCTTCAGGAACGCGATCAGCGCTTCGGCCGTCTTGCCGGGTTGCTCCTGCTGCACCCAATGGCCGGCCCCCTCGATGAGGGTGCAGCCTCGCATGTCGCTGCAGGCCTCGCGCTGCATCGTTTCGAAGGCGCCGGGCTTCTGATAGATGCCCCAGTCCTGCGCCCCGGCGATGTAGCAGGCCGGAACCTCGATGCGGCGCCCGGCGAAGAGACGCAGGTCCTGCGCCTGCGCGGCGCCGGTCATGCAGCGGTACCAGTTGAGCCCGCCCTGAAAGCCGGTGCGGCCGAAGGCGTCGGCGTAGTATTCGAGCGCCTCTTCCGGCAGCCAGCGGCAGGCGGCGACCTCGGCCGCCGAGGGCATGTGGGGCGCGACGGTCTCCGCCATGCCCTTGTCGTGCTCCATGACATAGTAGGTCGGCAGCTTGGCCAGCTCCTCCGCGGTCCAGCCGGCGAGCGGATAGGGGGCGTTGCCGGGCCAGTCGGCGCTCTTGACGTGGAAGTAGGCGCGCAGGAAGGCAGCGATGCCCTCGGGCGGGTCGCGCATCTCGGCGTCGGCCCCCCGCTCACCGTAGTACCACTGATAGTGCTTGCGCGGCGGCGCCAGCCTGGCCAGGGCGGCATGGATATCGGGCACTGCCGGCTGGGCCACCTCACCGAACGGCAGGGCCGGGGCGCCGTCGAAGGGCGCGCTCATCAGCGCCACGGCGGGAAAGACGTCGGGCCGCACCAGCGCGCAGTAGGCGGCGACGAAGGAGCCGAAGTCGTGCCCGATCACCGCTGCGACCTTGCGGCGTTCCATCCGTGCCAGCAGCGCCATGGCATCCTGCACGATGTTGAGCAGGCGGAAGGAGGCGAGGTCGCCGTCGTAGTTCGGGTCCCAGCCGCTGGTCCGGCCGTAGCCTCTCTGGTCGGGCGCGACCACGTGGAAGCCGGCCTCGGCCAAGGGGAGCATGACCTCCCGCCAACTGAAGGCCAGCTCGGGAAAGCCGTGGAGCAGCAGCAGGCAGGGTCGCCCGGCCGGCGCGAATCCGGCCTCCAGGATGTGCATGCGCAGGCCGTTGACGTCTTCGACGAAGCGCGAGCGGATCCCTTCGGGGAGGAGCCTGTCAGCCAAGTCCGCGCCGTCGGTCATCCTGGCTAGACCCGGGCCGTCTCAGGGACAGCCGGCTTGTCCTCAGTGGAACTCCCGCACGTCGGCGAGGCGGCCCTTGATGGCGGCGGCAGCGGCCATGCCGGGGCTGAGCAGGTGGGTGCGCCCGCCGGGGCCCTGGCGGCCCTCGAAGTTGCGGTTGGAGGTGGACGCGCAGCGCTCGCCGGGCTTCAGCTTGTCGGGGTTCATGGCGAGGCACATGGAGCAGCCGGGCTCGCGCCAGTCGAAGCCGGCCTCCTTCAGCACCTCGTCGATGCCCTCGTCCTCCGCCTGCTCTTTCACGAGGCCGGAGCCGGGCACCACCATGGCCCGCACATGCTCGGCCACCTTGCGGCCTTTGGCGACCTCGGCCACGGCGCGCAGGTCCTCGATGCGGCCGTTGGTGCAGGAGCCGATGAAGACCGTGTCGATGGGCACCTCGGTCAGCGGCGTGCCGGCCTCGAGACCCATGTAATCGAGCGAGCGCTTGATCGACTGCTGCTTCTGCGCGTCCTCGGCACTCTCCGGATGCGGCACGGCCCCGGTAATGGGCAGCACGTCCTCCGGGCTGGTGCCCCAGGTCACCTGTGGCGCGATCTCGGCGACCGAGAGGGTGACCTCCTTGTCGTACTGTGCGCCGGGGTCGGAGGGGAGTTGGCGCCAGTGGGCCACCGCCTGCTCCCAGGCGCCGGCCTTGGGCGTCAACGGCCGCCCCTTAAGGTACTCGAAGGTAGTCTCGTCCGGCGCGATCAGGCCGGCCCGCGCGCCGGCCTCGATCGACATGTTGCAGACGGTCATGCGCCCTTCCATGGAGAGCCCCATGATGGCGTCTCCGGCGTACTCGATCACATGTCCCGTGCCGCCGGCGGTGCCGATCTTGCCGATGATGGCGAGGATGAGATCCTTGGCGGTGATGCCCACGGGAAGCTCACCGTCGACGGTGATGCGCATGTTCTTGGCCCGCCGTTGCAGCAGGGTCTGAGTGGCCAGAACATGCTCCACCTCGCTGGTGCCGATGCCGAAGGCGAGCGAGCCGAAGGCGCCGTGGGTCGAGGTATGGGAGTCGCCGCAGACGATGGTCATGCCCGGCAGGGTGAAGCCCTGCTCCGGGCCGATGATGTGGACGATGCCCTGGCGGATATCGTTCATGTCGATATGGGGGACGCCGAAGTCCGCGGCGTTCTTGGCCAGGGTCTCGACCTGGATGCGGCTGTCCTCTTCGGCGATGCCGGCGGTGCGGTCGCTGGTCGGGACGTTGTGATCGGGCACCGCCAGGGTGGCCTCGGGCCGGCGCACCTTGCGTCCGGCCAGGCGCAGGCCTTCGAAGGCTTGCGGGCTGGTCACCTCGTGGACCAGGTGCCGGTCGATGTAGAGGACGCAGGTGCCGTCCTCCATGTCGTGCACCAGGTGGCTATCCCAGATCTTGTCGTACAGCGTGCGCGGCGCGGCCATTTCGCGGACTTCCTCAAGGGTATTCGAACAGAGACCGAAAAATAGCGCAGAGTGCCGGGGACGCAAGGCGACGGCGCGGCATGGCAGGGCCTCGCAGATGCGGGGCTTCAGCCCTGCCAGGCGAAGCGGCGGACCGCCTCCTCGTTCCAGTCCAGGCCCAGGCCGGGACGCTCCGGCACCAGGAGCTGACCGTCCTTGATCTCGTAAGGCTCTTGCAGCAGCGGATCGACCCAGTCCTGCCACTCAAGCCAGTGGGCGGTTTCGCTGACCCGCATCACATGGGCCGCGACCTCGGGGTAGAGGTGGGTCGAGATGGGAATGCCCGCCGCGCCGGCGATGGCGGCCGCGCGCTGCCAGCCGGTCACGCCGCCGATGCGCATGAAGTCGGGCATCACCAGGTCGCAGGCCTGCGCCTCCAGCGCTTTGGCCAACTCGCGGGGGCCGTAGAAGTTCTCGCCCAGCATGATGGGGGTGGCCAGGTCCCGGGCCAGCCGGGCGTGGCCGGCGTAGTCGTCGTAGAGCAACGGCTCCTCGATCCAGGTGAGCCCGAGCTGGTCGATGGCGTGGCAGCGGGTCAGCGCCTCAGCAAGGTCGAGTCCCTGGTTGAAGTCGACCATCAGCGCCATCTCGTCGCCAACCGCATCGCGCACGGCGGCGACGGTCGCCAGGTCGTCGGCCAGGCGCGTGCGGCCGAGGCGCAACTTGAGGCCCGTGAAGCCGCCTTCGTCCCGCAGTTCCAAGGCCTCCTCGGCGACCTCTGCGGGCGGTTTCAGCCAAAGGCCGTTGCTGTTGTAGGCCGGCACCGGGCCGGGGGTGCCGCCCAAGAGGCGGCAGAGCGGCTGCTCGGCGGCCCTGGCCACGGCATCCCAAACGGCCATGTCGAGGCCGGAGGCGGCGATCATGCTGAGCCCCTCGTAGCCGACGAAATGCAGGCTCTTGCGGGCGGCCTGGAAGAGCTCGACCGGCGCCAAGGGTTGCCCCTTCAGTGCCTCGCCCAGGTCTTCCAGCATGGGCACCAGGTAACGCATGGACTTGGGGATGTAGGGCTCGAGATAGGCGCGGCCGACCACACCCTCTTTCGTCGTCAGATCGATCAGGATGACCGGCCAGGCCGTGATCGTCGCGATGCGCGCCACGATCGGCCGCTCCAACGGCAGCAGCAGCGGGCGGGCACGCAGGCTCTCCAGGGTCTGGCCGGGCTTGGTCATAGGGCTCGTCTCTTGGTCGCTAGGGTCAGGTCAGCTTAGCAGACGAGAAGCGGTTCAGCCCGCGTTGCCTTTCGACCCACGTGAGCCCGAGGCTGCGTTCTCTGACGGCGCTACTGGTGCTGCGTGTCGGTTCGGTGAATTTCACATACGTCCTCGACCTCGGGTCGTTCGCTCTGTGAACCTTCGTTGCAGGCCTGGAGTGCGCGGCGCTCGGCGACACGCGCGTTGCGGTACGCCGATGCCCAGCCGAAACGTCCCTCGGGCCCGATGGCAAAAGCACGGGTAACCTCCGAGCCCAGGAACTCCTGCCAAGCCTTGAGCCCCAATTCCGTCAGGCCGTCCGGTGCCGGCAGATTCTGGTCCGTGGGGTCAGGGGGCGGCGCATCCCAGGTTGGCATCCCAATGTCTCTGAGAAATGCGTCAATGGCGGGGCGCCACAGGGCCGTGTTGCCGCGCTGAAAGAGACGGTGCCCGTCTTCGGCATGCAAGATCGGCCCAGTCATCACCAAGCGAGCAGGGCCTTCGAAGGCGTCGAAGTGCCGATGAACCATATCGGGTCCGAAGAAACGGTCCGTGGTCGAATAAAGCCAAAGAGAGGGGCTAGCGCTGGGCGTGCCGAAGCGCTCGAACGCCCCAGCCAGAGCGTCGGCATTGCAGTTCTCGCCGTCACGGACAGAGCCTCGGCCCGGGGCGAAGGCGATCACGCCGCGAGGCGGGTCGGGCTCGGAGGCAAGCGCCAGGGCGGCAAAGCCGCCGCCAGAGATACCAAGGACCAGCGTCCGGTCCGGATCGACCCTCGGGTCGTTCGCCAACGCCGTTAGAGCCGCGCGAAGATCCTGTGCTCCGGTCCGACCGGCACGCTCGTAGCCGTCCGCGTCGACGGTGTCACATTGCCCGTACCATCCAGTGTAGTGCCCCGAGGACCGAGCGAAGCCTCGGCGCGCCACCACGGCCGCGATATAGCCGCGGCGGGCAAACTCTTCGGCTAGGTGGCCGTAGCGGTGAAGGCGCGTTGAACGTTGCGTGCTCGTATCCCTTGGATTGCCGTGGGTGATCACGATAAGCGGGTGGCGATGGTCCTCAGACGCATTGGCTGGCGAGTAGATCAGCGCATCGAGAGCGTGGGGACCGCCATTGGGTGGGTCCGTCGGGATCGTCACCGGGAGTTGCGTGCGAAGGCTCTCAACGTCGCTGAGTGCCAAAGCCGCTGCCGCATCGGCAGCAGCTCCCGCACGGGCCTGACTTGCAAAGGCTGGCGTTTCGAATAGCCCAATCGCTTCATCGGCCAGAGCCGGAGCAAACGTCCCGGCCGTGGCGAGAAGGATGGCTGCAATCGTCGTAGAGTTGTGCATTTTTCTAACCTAACGAGTATGTGTGCGGCCGACCACCCCGTCTTTCTTCGTGAGGCCGATCAGGATGACTGGCCAGACGGTGATGGTCGCGGGCATGCCAGCAGATGAGAGGCGGCTCAGCCTGGGCTGCCTTCCAGTGCGAGCGCAGCGTCCGCCTCCACGACGGGGTCGTTGAAGGTCCAGCGGGGAACCCTTCGCATAGGGTCGAGGCCGGCGAAGACACCTGACGTGTCGGGTGCGTCCCGCGCATCCGCCCGCAGTGCGGCTTCGAATTCCGCGCCGAAGCCGCGAAAGCCGTCGGGCGCTAGCTCGCAGAGATGAATCTGGTTCCAGCCGATCGTCAGCTTCGGGTCATGATAGAGTACCGCCGCCGTCTCCATGGCCCTGAAGGTTCCGAACCGGCCCGCCCGCACAAGCTTCGTGGCGGCAGGACCGCAATAGTCCCGCATGACCTCCCGGTATGCGTCGAGATGGGCCGGATGCACCTGGATGTACTCCAATGACGCCTGCCGTTCCGGCCGATCGGCGGAGCCCTGCCAGTCGCGCGGCAGGACGAAGGACGAGGGAGTGGTCAGAAGAATCTCCGCGCGCAGCAGGCCCGTCTCGGCCGCACGCGGCTCGTCGACCAGTTCGCGGACGGCATCTGCAGGAACCGAGTGCCGAAAGTAGCTGAGCTCAAGATGGCTCCAGACGGGCGCTTCTGAAGCGTTCTGAAAAATGGAGCGGTGCCGATAGAGCGCCTGACCGAGGCATGCCTCGCCAAAGCGTCCTCCGTTGACAGCGGCGTCTTTGAGCGCGGCTTCCGCTCCCGTGTGCGGCACTTGTATCGTCCGGGCAAGAACCACGAGACGGTCGTCGGGCTCAATTCGGGTCAGAGGCGCGTCGAATTCGGGGTCCGTCGTCTCAGCCATTGGTGACCTCTCAAAGCCGGCTTAGGTCGGCAGTCTTGACGGTCATCTACATAAGGAAAGGCCCGCCGAAGTGCGGGCCTAAACGCTGGAACTCCGAAGCTCTGTTGCCTATTCGGGTGCGGCTTCGGGGGCTGCCTCGGCCGGTGCGGCCTTTGCGGCGTCCTTGGCGGCCTTGCTGGCAGCCTTCTTGGCGGCCTGGGCGGCGACCCGCTCGTTCTGTGAGATCTTGCCGGCGTAGCCGGTGGTCTTCTCGGCGATACGCGCCGCCTTACCGGTGCGGCCGCGCAGGTAGTAGAGCTTGGCCCGCCGGACGTCGCCGCGGCGCACCACCTGGATGGAGTCGATGCGCGGGCTGTAAAGCGGGAAGACGCGCTCGACACCTTCGCCGTAGGAGATCTTGCGGACCGTGAAGGAGGAGTTGATGCCGCGGTTCTTGCGCGCGATGCAGACGCCTTCGAAGGCCTGGAGACGCTCGCGCGAGCCCTCGATCACCTTCACGTTGATCCGCAGCGTGTCACCGGGCGCAAAGGCCGGGACCGGGCGGTCGGAGGTGGCTTGGTCGATCTGCTCTTTTTCGAGCTGCTCAATCGTATTCATGGCTCTCTCTCAAGTCCCATTCTCGTCGCCGGCCTTGGACCGGCCGGCTTTACCTTCGATGTAGCGCGCCCAGAGGTCCGGGCGTTGCGCCTTGGTCAATTCTTCCGCCCGCTCCCGCCGCCATTGGCGGATTTGGGCATGGTGGCCGGAGAGCAGAACTTCCGGCGCTGTGCGGCCTTGCCAGTCGGCGGGCCGCGTGTAGAGCGGATACTCCAGGAGCCCGCTCTCGAAGGACTCTTCGGCCGCGCTTTCCTCGTTGCCCATCACCCCGGGCAAGAGACGCACCACCGCGTCCAACAAAACCAGCGCCGCCATCTCGCCCCCCGAGAGGACGTAGTCGCCGACGCTCACTTCTTCCACCGCGCGGGCTTCGAGAACCCGCTGATCGACCCCTTCATAGCGGCCGCAGAGCAACCGAATGCCGGGGCCTGCCGCCAGCTCGCGCGCCAGGGCCTGGTCCAACAGGCGGCCGCGCGGGCTCAAATACACCAGCGGCCCGGGCCGCCCGGCGACGCTCTCCAGCGCCGCATCGACCACGTCGGGCCGCATCACCATTCCGGCGCCGCCTCCCAGCGGCGCATCATCCACCGTGCGGTGGCGGTCCAGGGCGAAATCCCTGATATCGACCGTTTCCAGCCCCCAGTCGCCTCGTTCCAAGGCTTTGCCCGCCAGGCTGAGACCGAGGGGGCCGGGAAAGGCATCCGGAAAGAGGGTCAGCACCGTCGCCCGCCAGGACGGCGGCCGAACAGCCGTCATAACCAAGACCTTTCGCGAAGCTGCGTCTTATGACGCCTTTGGCCCCCCTTGTCCAGTCTCCGAACGCGGCTTTCGACGCCCTTGAGAGGCCCCTTTTCCGCGCTTGCTCTCCTCCTCCGGTCCGGCATCCAGCGCGACCGGCGGGTCGACCACCAGGCGCCCGCCTTTAAGGTCGACCTGCGGCACGACTGCAAGGGTGAAAGGCAGCAGGATCGAGCCGCTCTCGCTCTCCACGTCGAGCAAGGGGCCGGCGCCGAAATCCTCCACCGCCCGCACCACGCCGAGGGCCTGGCCCTTGGTATCCTCGACCGCGAGGCCGATGAGGTCGGCATGGTAGAACTCCTCGGGATCCTCCGGCTGCGGCAGGGCCTCCCGCGCCACGTAGAGCCGCAGGCCCTTGAGTGCTTCGGCCGCGGTGCGGTCGCCCACCCCCTCGATGGCCGCCAGCAGAAGCCCCTTTTGCTCACCCTTCAGGATCAGCCGAAAGGACCGTGTGCCGCCTTCGTCGCTCAGCGGGCCGTAGGCCACCACGTCCTCGGGCCGCTCGGTGAAGGTCTTGAGCCTGACCAGGCCGCGGACGCCGTGAACGCCGGCGATCGCGGCAAGGCAGACCTTCGCGCTGGCCACGGCAGCCCCTTCCTCCGCTCAGCCGCTGAGGCTTACGCTTCGGCGGGGGTCTCTTCGGCAGGCGCGTCCTCGGCGGGCGCGTCCTCTGCAGGCGCCTCCGCCGGGGTCTCGCTCGCGGAAGCGGCCTCCTCTTCGGCGGCCTTGCGTCGCTCCTCTTCCTCGCGCATGCGCTCCTGCGCCTTGGCGCGCGGCTGGTTCTTCTTGGTCTGCTCGCTGATGGCCGGCTTCGCGATCACGCCGGCCTGGCCGAGGAAACGGGCCACCCGGTCGCTGGGCTGGGCGCCCATGCCGAGCCAGTGCTTGGCGCGCTCGGTGTCGAACTGGATGCGCTTCTCGTCATCCTTCGGCAGCATCGGGTCATAGCTGCCGATCTTTTCGATGAAGCGGCCGTCCCGCGGCATGCGGGAGTCGGCGACGACGATGCGGTAGTAAGGGCGCTTCTTGGCCCCGCCGCGGGACAAACGGATACGTAACGGCATGGTACTCTCTTCTCCTCTTAGAACGCGGTCTTTGTTGTCTCTGTCGAATTCCGCCTAGTCGCCGACATAGCAGACGGCCTGTATCTTGTTGCCGTCCGGGTCGCGGACATAGGCGCCGTAGTAGGTCGGGCTGTAGTGGGGGCGCGGGCCGGGCCCGCCCTCGTCGCTGCCGCCGGCATTGAGCGCGGCTGCATGGAAGCTGATCACGGCCGCCCGGTTGGGGGCGAGAAAAGCCGCGTGGGTGCCGTTGCCCCAGGTCGCCGGCAGGCCGTCAAAGGGCAGGTGGGCATAGAAGACCGGCAATTCCGAGCCTTCGATGCCATAGGCCACGGCCTCCTCATCGTCTTCCTCGGTCGGCACCAGGCCGAGCGGGCGGAGGACGGCGGCGTAGAAATCGCGTGAGCGCTCCAGGTTGTTGCTGCCCACGGTAACGTGGGACAGGCCGCTGCTGTTCGCGGCTTCGCTGCGGCCGTTGCGGTAGTGCACGGCTTGCAGCTTGTTGCCATTCGGGTCGCGGACGTAGGCGGCGTAGTAGTCGGCGGCGTAGTGCTCGCGCAGGCCCGGCGCGCCTTCATCGCGACCGCCGTTGGCTAGGGCTGCTTCATGGAAGGCCTGAACCGCAGCATCGTCGTCGGCGAGGAGCGCCAGGTGGGCGCCGTTGCCCCAGGTCGTCGGCCGGCGGTCGAATGGGCGCATGACGTAGACCCAGGGAAAGCGGTCAGCCGCCATGCCAAGGGCGAAGTAGCCCCGGCCGTCCTTTTGCAAGCCGAAGCCGAGCGGCGCTAGGGCCGCCTCATAGAAGGTCTTGGCCCGTCGCACGTCGTCCGTACCGAAGGTGACGTGGCTTAACATGGCTTAGCGCTTGCCCCCGAAGCCGCCGCCCATGCCTCCGCCGGGGCCCATGCCGGGCGGCAGCATGCCCTGCAGGCCGCCGCGCATCATGCCCTTCTTCCCCATCTTCTGGACCTTCTTCATCATCTTGGAGGCCTGGGCATGCTGCTTCAGCAGCTTGTTGACCTCCTGCACGGTCGTGCCGGAGCCGTTGGCGATGCGCTGCTTGCGGGAGGCCTTGATCAGCTCGGGCCGCGTGCGCTCAGCCTTGGTCATCGAGCGGATGATGGCCACCTGGCGGCCAACCATCGTCTCGTCGATGTTGGCCTTCTTCATCTGCTCTTTCATGTTCGGCACGCCGGGCAGCAGCGACATCATCTGCTGCAGGCCGCCCATCTTGGTCAGCTGAAGAAGCTGCTTTTCCAGGTCGTTCATGTCGAAGCGACCCTTCTCCATCTTCTTGAGCAGCTTCTCGGCGTCTTCCTGCTCGATGGTCTCGGCGGCCTTTTCGACCAGCGAGACCACGTCGCCCATGCCGAGGATGCGGCCGGCGATGCGGTCGGCGTGGAAGGCCTCGATGTCGTCGACCTTCTCGCCAACGCCGAGCAGCTTGATCGGGCAACCGGTCACGGCGCGCATGGAGAGCGCGGCGCCGCCGCGGGCATCGCCGTCCACCCGGGTCAGCACAATGCCGGTCAGGTCCAGCTTGTTGTTGAAGGCTTCGGCCGTGGTCACCGCGTCCTGGCCGGTCATGGCATCGGCGACCAAGAGAATCTCTTGTGGTTTGGCGGCGTCTCTGACGGCCGCGACCTCGTCCATCAGCTCTTCGTCGATCGCTAGGCGGCCGGCGGTGTCGAGCAGGACGACGTCATAGCCTTCCAGGGCACCGGTCTGCATCGCCCGCTTGGTGATGGCGACCGGCGGCTCGCCGGAGACGATGGGCAGGGTCGCGACACCGACCTGCTGGCCGAGCACCGCGAGCTGCTGCTGCGCGGCAGGGCGGCGCACGTCGAGCGAGGCCATCAGGACCTTCTTCTTCTCGCGCTCGCTGAGGCGCTTGGCGATCTTGGCCGTGGTGGTGGTCTTACCCGAGCCCTGCAGGCCGGCCATCAGGATGGCGACCGGCGGCTGCGCCCTCAGATCGAGCGGCAGGGTCGCGGAAATGGCCGGGGGCGTTGCCTCCTCGCCGGCGGCTTTCGGGGTGCCGCCCAGCATCTCGACCAGTTGGTCGTGGACGACCTTCACCACCATCTGGCCCGGCGTCACCGAGCGGAGGACTTCCTGGCCGACCGCCCGCTCTCGCACCGCGGCCATGAACTCCTTGACCACCGGCAGGGCGACATCGGCTTCCAGCAGCGCCACGCGGACCTCGCGCAGGGCCTCGTTGACGTCGCTTTCGTTCAGCGCGCCGCGACGCGTCAGCTTGCCGAAAACGCCGGAGAGCCGTTCCTGCAGGGAGTCGAACATGCGCTGCCTTTACCCTTTGAGCCTGTTCCAAATGCAATCGCCCCAGCGCGCGACACTCGCGGGCTGGGGTGGTTCCTCGGAACCTGCGGTCAGCTTTGACCTGAGGCGCGCTATGTAGGCCGCGCCGCTTCTCCTGTCAATTCCCCGGGCTTTGTAAGGGCTCAGGAGCCGCGTTTTCGCTCTGCGCGCAGGTTCCAGAAGTTGGCGCAGAGGATGACGGCGCCGCCGAGGAACACCCAGGGGTCGAGCAACTCGCCGTACAGCAGCATGGCAATGACGGCGATCAGCGGCAGGCGGAGGAAGTCGATCGGCAGGATAAGGGTGGCATCCGCTAGTGCGAGCGCGCGGGCCATGCAGTAGTGGGCGGAGAGACCGCAGCAGGTCACCACCACCAGCCAGCCCCAGGTCTCGAGCGAAGGCATGACCAGGTTGCCGAGAGAGGGCAGCAGGCCGAGCGGCAGCTGGATGATGGCCATATAGAAGAGAATGGTCAGCGCCCGCTCGGTGGTGGCCAGGCGCTTGGTCAGCATGATCGCCCAGGTGAAACCCAAGGCGGCAACCACGGCGGCGACGGTGCCTTCGCTGACCTCGACCACGCCGGGGCGCACCACAATCAGCACGCCAAGGAAGCCGGTCAGCGCGGTGGCGATGCGAATGGGGGTCAGCCGTTCGGTCAGCACCAAGGGCGCGAAGAGTGCGACCCATAGCGGGATGGTGAACTCGATGGCGAAGACCTGGGCCATGGGAATGCTGGCGATGGCGAAGAACCAGCCGTACTGGCCGACGAAATGGCAGAGGTTGCGGGCCACATGCATGGGCAGGCGATGGGTGGCGAACTGGCGCAGGCCGTCGCGGGTCACCAGGCCGATCGAGACGACGATGACGACGGCCAGCAGGCTGCGGAAGAACATCAGCTGGAAGGTGTCCAGCTCGAAAGAGATCTCGCGGCCCGCGATCGCCATGGCGAGGAAGGAGAAGAGCGCGCCCGTCATCCAGGCGACGCCGCGAAAGGTCGCTTGCTGGTGGGTCAGGGATGGGGAGGCGCTGTCGGTCATTAAGGCTGCTTTGGTCCTGCGGCTTGGCGAAGGGGCACCGCATTCACCCTAACCGGGAACGGGCCGATGGCGAATTGCTGGTTCGCCAAGGCAGCCGTGACCACCTATACTCCGTTGCATAATTCACGGTTCGAACCGGCTGCTCTCTTATGACCCGCGCCTTCACCAAGATGCACGGCCTCGGCAACGACTTCGTCGTCGTCGATGCGCGCACCGAGGCTTTCGCGCTCGACGACCGCCTGGCCGCGGCCATCGCCGACCGCAAGCGCGGGGTCGGTTGCGACCAGCTCATCATCCTGGAGCCGGCGGAAGAGGGTGCCGATGCGCGCATGCGTATCCGCAATGCCGATGGCGCCGAGGTCGAGGCCTGCGGCAATGCCTCGCGCTGCGTCGCTTCGGTTCTGGCGCAAGAACTCGGCCGCGAGGAGGTCGAGATCGAGACCTTGGGCGCGCGTCTCCAGGCCACCGTCCACGCCGACGGCAGCGTGACCGTGAACATGGGGCCGGCCCGGTTGGATTGGCAGGAAATCCCCTTGGCGCAGGACTGCGACACCCTGCATCTCGGCTATTCGGTCGGCACCTTGAACGATCCAGTGGCGGTCAACATGGGCAATCCCCATTCCGTCTTTTTCGTCGAGAACGTGGAGACCGTGGCTCTGTCCGAGCTGGGTCCCAAGGCCGAGCACCACCCGATGTATCCGGAGCGCTGCAACGTGCCGGTCGTCCAGGTGCTGCCCGACGGCAGCCTGCGCACCCGGGTGTGGGAGCGCGGGGTCGGCATCACCCAGGCCTGCGGCACCGGCGCCTGCGCCGCCCTGGTGGCGGCGGTACGGCGCGGGCTCTCTCCGCACCTCAACCACGTGCGGCTCGACGGCGGCCCGCTGAAGATCGCCTGGCTCGACAACGGCGAGGTGCTGATGACCGGCCCGGTCGCGACGGCCTTCAAGGGCGAGCTCGATACGGCGGCGCTGCTCGCGACGAGCTAGAGTCATCGTAGGCGCCTTTGGCGCTGCACTGTTCCGTCCCACTCCCCCACCCGGCCACCCACGGAATTGTGGACAGTGGGGTGGCCGGGTGGGGGAGTGGGACGGAACAGTGCAGCGCCACCGCAAGGAGACACAGAGCGAACCTGCCGCCGGCGCGCCATTGAAAGACTCAGGCGCCCAAGAAAAACCCGTCCAGGCCCGTCCAACACAACGCAATTGCAATGCGCACTCTGTGCGTATATGGTAAGAACCGAAAGGACAGGCGAAGGGCTCTCGACTGATTCTGTCGTTTTGTCGGAAACGGTTCGGTCGTCGTTGAAAATCGTTCCTCAGAGCCAAGATTTCGCTTTACGCCGGGCCGCGCTTTGCTGTACCCACGCGGCTCATTTCCCATGGCTGGGACATCTACTGGTTGGGGAGGATACGTCATGACCCACATGAACGCCCTCTTCCAATTGGGGATGGACTTGGCGGAAACGCACACAAGCACCACCCAAACGGAAGGGGTTTCTTCGCACTCGGTTCACGAGGAAGAGACCGAGCGCAAGGATTTCTTCGTAGAGCGTGACGGCAAGACTTTCGCCGGAACGCATCTGATCATCGATCTCGTCGGGGCCAAGTGGCTCGATGACGTCGACTATATGGAAAGGGTGATGCGGCGCTGCGTGGAAGCCTGCGGCGCAACGCTCCTGCACATCCATCTGCACCACTTCACGCCCAACGGCGGCGTGTCGGGCGTGGCCGTGCTGGCCGAGTCTCATATCTCCGTCCATACCTGGCCGGAGCGGGACTATGCGGCCTTCGACGTCTTCATGTGTGGCGAGGCCGAGCCGCAACGGGCGGTGACCATCCTGAAGGAGGCCTTCGCCGCTGAGGACTGTGCGGTCGACGAGCTGCTGCGCGGCGAAGCGGCGCCGGAACCCCGGTACTAGCCCGCGTCATGGCCGAGGCGCCACAAGGCCAAGGCTGGGCCGTCGAAGAGATCGGCGAAGGCGCGCGTTTTTCGCTGCTGGAGAGCGAGCTGCTGCAAGAGCGGCAGACCGCCTTCCAGCGGCTGCGCCTCTTCGCCAATCCCACCTTCGGCAAGGTCCTGATGCTGGACGACATCTTCCAGACGTCGGAGCGGGACGAGGGCAGCTACCACGAGATGCTGGTGCACCTGCCGATGCTGACGCTCGGCGCCGTGCGCCGGGTGCTCATCATCGGCGGCGGCGACGGCGGCACCTTGCGGCACGTGCTGCTGCATTCTTCGGTCGAGGCGGTGACCCTGGTCGAGCTCGACCCGGAGGTGATCGAGTTCAGCCGCGAACATCTTGGTGCCCTCTGCGGCCAGGCCTTCGAGGATCCGCGGGTCAGCGTGACCATCGCCGACGGCTCCCGCTTCGTGCAGGAGACCGATGAGCGCTACGACCTCATCCTGGTCGACTCAACGGATCCCGTGGGGCCGGGCAAGGTGCTGTTCAGCGCCGCCTTCTATGCCGACTGCAAGCGCTGCCTCTCCGAGGGCGGGGCCGTGGTAACGCAGAACGCGGTCCCCTTCAGCTTTCCCGAGGCTCTGAGCGAGCCGGTCGAGGCCCTGCGCCAGTCCTTCGGCGATGTCGCCCCCTACGTCACCACCGTACCGCTCTTTGCCGTCGGCCCGATGGTGTTTTGCTGGGCCAGCGACGGCCCTGCGCGGCAGGACGCGGACCTCGAGACCCTGCGCGGGCGCTTCGCGGCCCTCGGCTTCGAGGCCTACTACTATACGCCGGAGCTTCATCTCGCCGCCTTCGCGCTGCCGGCCTACATCGCGCGTCTCGTCTAGCGCCCACTTCGCAAGCCAGCGTCTCTCGCCTAAGCTAACCGCGTCGAGGGATCTCACTCGGGGGTTCCCAGCTTGGGGGCTAGCGGCCATGCAGCAGCAGACGGTGATCCAATATGTGCTGTCTCGCCTGAAGGACTACGGCGTCGCCGACATCTTCGGCGTGCCCGGCGACTACGTCTATCCCGTGCTCGATGCGATCGTCGACACGCCGGGTCTCACGTGGCGCGGCAACTGTAACGAGCTGAATGCCGGCTACGCGGCGGACGGTTACGCCCGCCTCAAGGGCCTCGGCGTCTATTGCCAGACCTACGGCAGCGAGCTGGGATCCTACCTAGCGCTGGCTGGTGCGCACGGGGAGCACAGCCCGGTGATCATGATCACCGGCTATCCCTCGACGGTTCAGCAGGCCAGCCACCAAGCCTGGCATCATATGCTCGGCCGCCACCGCTACGATCTCTTCGTGGACATGGCCGAGGAGCTGACGGTGGCGCGCGCGATTATAACGCCGGAGAACTGCCTCGAGGAGTTCGAGCGCGTCCTGGCGGCGGTGCTCTATCACCAAAAGCCGGGCCTGCTCGCCTTCCCGAGCGATCTGGTGAACAAGCCGATCACCGGCACGATGCCCGACAGCGTTCCGCTGGCCAATCCGAAGAGCGACCCCGTGGCCTTGCAGCAAGCGGTGGATCACATCGTCGATATGATCTCGGGAGTCAGCCCGACCTGTATCGTGCCCGGCATCATGGTCCAACGGCTCGGCTTGGCCGCGCTGGCCACCAAGCTGATCGACGTCACCAACCTGCCCTTCACCACGCCCTACCAGGATGCGACCACGCTGGACGAGACCCATCCAAACTTCATGGGGGTCTGGCAGGGCGAGTTCGCCAACCCTGTGATCGACGAATACATGAACCGTTGCGAATACGTGCTGGCGTTGGCGCCGGAGCGGCACTTCTTCAACACCGGCTTCAATACGATCACCTTCCCGCAGGAGAAGTCGATCAACATCTATGCCCACCACGTTCGCGTCAGCCGGGCCGTGTATGAGAACGTCGAGATGAAGGACGCGATCGAAGCGCTGATCGACCGCTTGCCGAGATGGGACGATCAAGGCGCCCCCAACCACGTGACGCCCTTCGGTGCGGCGACAGGCTCGGGCGACGATCCGATCGATGCCGGCGCCCCCTTCTATGCCCGGCTCGCGTCCTTCCTGAAGCCGGGCGATATCCTCGTCGGCGACCCGAGCGGCGCCGCGCTCGCGGCAGCGATCACGAAAAAGCCCGAAGGCTGCATGTTTGAGAGTCAGTCGCTCGCGGCCTCGATCGGCTGGGGCACGCCGGCCGCGCTCGGCTGTGCGGTCGCGGCACCGGACCGGCGCGTGGTGATCATCGCCGGGGACGGGGCGCATCAGATTGCGGCGCAGGAGATCGGGCAGTTCCACATGTTCGGGCTGAAGCCCGTGTTCATCGTGGTCAACAACGACGGCTATCTGGTCGAGCGCTACACCTGCCGGGATCCGGAATCCCCCTATAACGACTTGGCGAAGTGGCAGTATCACAAGCTGCCCGAAGCGCTTGGCTGCGAGGACTGGTACTGCGTCAAGGTCACCACAACGGGCGAGCTCGACGCCGCGCTTGCAGAAGCCAACCGTGGCGACCGGGCCGCCTATATCGAAGTCGTGACCGACCGCTATGCCATGCCGCCGGGCGCGGAGAAGCTGTTCAAGCTCACCCGCGCGAAGTTCGGCCAAGACATCACCTGGGATCAGTGGATCACCGCATTCCGCAACGGCAACAACATCACCGCACCCCGATGAAGACAGGGTGCTGCCGGCCGCCATCGCGCGACTGGCTGAAGCGCTTATCGGCATCTTCTGGCTGTCATCCCGGCCAAGGGCGAAGCCCGCGAGCCGGGATCCATGTCGAAGTCCGCACGGGCCGATGAATGGACCCCGGCTCAAGGCCGGGGTGACAGGGAGTGGGGTGGCGCGTATCGGATGAACGCGGAAGTGGTTCCACCTAGTCGGACAAGGCCCTAGATTAACCCCATGGCAAGCATGAGCGAGCGGGAGGCCCTGGCGGCCCTGGCCTGGCTGGTCGAGAACGGGGCCGACGAGGCCCTGGAGCGGGAGCCCGTTAACCGCTTGGCCCAACCGCCTGCACAGCCTGCGTTGCTGGCCGAACGGCCGCAACCTTCGGAGCCGGCCAGGGAGCCGCGCAGCAGCGTCCGGGCGCCGGAGCCGCCGCCGGTCTGGACGCCGCCGCCGGAGAGCCTCTCGGCCCCCGTCGACGGGCTGGCCGATGCCGAGGCCCTGGCCCGGGCGGCAGAGAGCGTGGAGGCGTTGCATGAGGCCATCCGCGCCTTCGAAGGCTGCGCGCTTAAGGCCTCGGCCAAGAACACCGTGATCGGCCGCGGCAATCCTGAGGCCAAGCTCATCCTGATCGGCGAAGCCCCCGGCGCCAACGAGGACCGCCTGGGCCAACCCTTCGTCGGAGAGGCCGGGCGCTTGCTGGACGAGATGCTGAAGTGGATCGGCCTCGACGAGAGCAACGTCTACATCACCAACGTGCTGTTCTGGCGCCCGCCGGGGAACCGCAACCCGACCGATGCCGAGCTTGCCCTCTGCCGCCCCTTCATCGACCGGCAGATCGAGTTGATGCAACCAAGTCTGTTAATGTTCTTGGGTGGCATCGCGGCCAAGTCGATGCTGCACGAGAGTCGCGGCATCCTAAAGTTACGCGGTCATTGGTATGATTACCAAACGACTCCAGGTGGCAGAGTTATCCCCGCGTTAGCTATGTTGCACCCCGCTTACCTGCTCCGGCAGCCGGCCCAAAAGCGATTTGCCTGGCAGGATTTTCTCAAATTCAAACAAGCGATTAGCTCCGGCGTTCACATTTCGTGAAGGCGCTATGCGCCGTTTCGGACTCGCAATTTGGGCCCTTTTCGCCTAAAATATTTCGAAAAGGTTGAGCCGCATGGGTCGGAAACTTGCGGCTAAGGGGTTTCACACAGCGGAGGTTCGAAAGGGCTGGAATCGGTTAACGGTTCCAGGTGATGGAGGGCCTTACCTTTGGATTTGATGAGCCGAGGTATCGCGCGCGTATCGGGGGTGGTTCGCGCGAAGGGGTTGCTCACCGCCAGCTTGGCGGGCGCAGCCATTGCCACGATGGTTTTCGCGACGGCTTCGCTGCAGCCTGCAGCGGCGTTGGAGACCGGCCGTGAGACGGCGTCCTTGCCGAGGGCGCTGGAACGCTCGGCCATCGAGGTCTTGGCGCCGCGGGATGCGGAACGCTATCGCCGTATCTTCGCGCTGCAAGAGGCTGGCGACCTCAAGGCTGCCGATCGGGAGATCGCCGCCTTGCGCGACAAGCGCCTGATGGGCCACGTGCTCTATCAGCGCTACATGCATCCCACGGCCTATGTCTCCCGCTTCGACGAGCTGTCGGAGTGGCTGGAGGACTATGCGGACCATCCGGGTGCCGCCAAGATCTACCGCTTGGCGATGAAGCGGAAGCCCTCTGGCGCTGCCAAGCCGCAGCCGCCGGCCTCCGCCTTCGCCGGCCTGCCGCCGGCCGCCGGCGGCACGCCCTACCGCTATCGCTCGCCGATGAAGCGCAGCGCGCAGGACAAGACCCATGCGCGCGGCCTGGAGAAGAAAGTGCGGGGGCTCGTCCGCCGCGGCGACTTCACCAAGGCCGGCCGCTACATCGACAGCCGGGCCGCCAAGCGGCTGCTCGACCAGGTCGAGCGTGATCGGCTCGCCATCAGCATGGCCTGGGCGCAGCTGCAGCGCGGTTCCTTCGCCGAGGCCGAGCGCCTGGCGCATCGCGCGGCGTCCCGTTCCGGTGAGGACTATCCCTACGCCTACTGGGTTGCCGGTCTGGCCGCTTGGCTGACCGACAAGCCGGCCCGTGCCGAGAGCCACTTCGGGCAGCTCGCCAAGTCCGAGCTGGCCGACGACTGGCAGCGCTCCGCCGGTGCCTTCTGGGCCGGTCGGGCGGCTCTGAAGAGTCGCAACCCGGGCGGCATGAGTGATTGGCTCAGGGTCGCTCTCGACCACCCGCACACCTTCTATGGCCTGCTGGCGCGTCAGACGCTCGGCCTGCCGGCCAACCTGCGCTTCAACAAGTCGCGCTGGACCAACAAGGAACTGCGCCCGCTGAAGGAAGATCCCAGGCTGATCCGCGCGGCGGCGCTGGTCCAGGTCGGCCAGTCCGAGCTGGCCGGCCGGGAGATCATGAGCCTGGACGACTGGAACGTGCGGGAGCGCGGCAAGTCTCTGCTCTTCCTGGCGGACCGGGCCCAGCTGCCGGCTCTGGCCTTGCGCCTGGCCAGCTACTTCCCGAAGGAGCAGCAGCTCGACGGGGCCGTCACGGCGGCGCTCTATCCCATCCCGCATTGGGAGCCGGAAAACGGCTTCGAGGTCGACCGTGCCCTGCTCTACGCGCTGATGCGCCGGGAGTCGCAGTTCGACCCGCGGGCCAAGTCGGGCGTCGGCGCGCGTGGCCTGATGCAGCTGATGCCGACCACGGCAAAGTTCGTCGCCAAGCGAACCAACAAGAAGCTGCGCCAGCTGGACGATCTCTACGATCCGGCGGTCAACATGGAGCTGGCGCAGCACTATCTCGCGCATCTCATGAAGTACACCAGCGCGGGTGATGACCTCTTCCGTCTGGCCGCGGCCTACAACGGCGGCCCGGGCAATCTCATCAAGTGGGAAAAGCGCATGACGGAGCGCGGCATCGACGTCGACGATCAGCTGCTCTTCATCGAGATGCTGCCGGCCGGCGAAACCCGCTTGTTCATCGAGCGCGTGCTTGCCAACTATTGGATCTACCGCATGCGCCTGGGTCAGGAAGTGCCGTCGCTGGCCGCCCTGGCCAAGGGAGGTCGTCCTCTCTACCGGGCGCTCGACTAATCCTGCCAGCGGGGCGGCAAGCGGCCGTCCCGCCTGGCGAGCCGGGGCGCCCTCTAATGGCCAAGATCGACGAGAGCCTTCCATTCCTACCCGTCAACATTGCCGTTCTGACGGTCTCCGACACCCGGAGCCTGGAGAACGACAAGTCCGGCGATAAACTGCAGGAGCTGATCTCTGGCGACGGGCACAAGGTGGTACGGCGGGAGATCGTCAAGGACAACGCCGATACGATCGAGGCCTTCCTCCGGAGCTGCATCGACGACCCGGCGGTCGACTGCGTGATCTCGACCGGCGGGACCGGCGTCACCGGCCGCGACATCACGCCGGAGGCCTTCGACCGGGTCCTGGAAAAAGAGATCGAAGGCTTCGGCGAGCTCTTTCGCTGGTTGAGCTACAAGACCATCGGCACCTCGACCATGCAGTCGCGCGCCCTGGGCGGCGTGGCCGGCGGCACCTACCTTTTTGCGCTGCCCGGCTCGACCGGCGCCTGCAAGGACGGCTGGAACGAGATCCTGCGCTGGCAGCTCGACAGCCGGCACCGGCCCTGCAATCTCGTCGAGCTCATGCCGCGGCTGAAGGAGCACCTGCCGGCCGCCGAGTGACGCGCGCCAGGTCCGCAGCCGTATCCACATCGATCAGTTCCCGCAGCAGCGCGTGTTTGCCAGGCGTGAGGTTGGCGAGCGTGTCGGCCAGGGCGTGGCTGCTGCCCCAGCGCACGCCGTCGAACGGCAAACGCATCGCGGTAGGAACAACGGGACGTCGCCGCGCGCCGATCAGCCAATAGCCGCCGTCGTCGGCCGGGCCGAAGACCCAGCGCCGGCGGCCGAGCGATCGAAAGGCTTGGCGGATGTCATCGGCGCGGATGCCCGGGATGTCGGCGCCGATCATGACCAGAGGTCCGGGCGGCAGCCGGCGAAAGGGGCGGGCCATGCGCTGGCCCAGATCGCCGCGGCCTTGCCGCAGAATCTCTGTTCCGCTTGGCAGTGAGATGTTGCCGGGCCAGGCGAGGTGGTCCGGTGTCAGGCAGAGCCAAAGTCGCCAGCAGCCGGGCCGGTTCAGGCGCCGCAGGAGCCCGTCGAGCTGCCGGCGCTGAAAGCGCCAGGTGGCGAGCTCGCCCAGATCGCGCGCGAGACGCCGCTTGCCCTGGCAGAGCCGGGGCACGCGCGCCATGATCACCAGGTGCCGCTCGAAGCCGCGCGACGTCATCCGTAGAGCCGCGCCAGGAGCCGGGGTGGGCAGCCGAGGAAGTAGGCGCCGAGCAGGCAGACGTTGCGGGCCGGCCGGCCCCACCAGCCGCCCCGCCGGTAACGCTCCGCCGAGGTCACGGCTTGGGAATCCAGAAAGGCCAGGCGCCGCCGGCCGATGCGCCGCACCAGCTCCACATCCTCCATCAAAGGGAGCGGCTTGAAGCTCCCCAAGGCGCGATAGAAGTCGCGGCTCAGCAGCAGGCCCTGATCGCCGTAGGGCAGGGCCAGGCGCCGCGCCCGCCAGTTGGCCAGGCGCTCGACCCGGCGGGCTTGCGATGCAGGGTCGTCGAGGGCGAAGCGGAACACGGCCGCCCTTTCGCGGTTGCCCGGCGCCGCCATGAAGGCGGCCACCTCTTGCGGCCATCCGGTGGCGAGGCGCGTGTCCGCATGGAGGAACAGCAGCCATGTGCCTTGAGCCGCGTCCCCGCCGGCACGCAGCTGGGGGCCGCGGCCGCGCGGAGAAGCGACAACGCGGGCGTCGTGCGATTCAGCCAAGGCGACCGTGCCGTCGCTCGAACCGCCGTCGACCAAGATGACCTCGCCCGGCGCGGCCTCTTCCAGCGAGGACAGGCAGCCCGGCAAGGACTGGGCCGCGTCAAGCGCGGGAATGACGACCGAGAGCTGAGGCAGGGAGGGGGCCATGGCGGCTCGGCAGATAGCACGGCAGGCGGAGACATGCTATCTGCCCGGCCATGACCGCTGAGAGCGCAGTCCCAGAAGACGCCGCTGGCGACCTGTCGCCGGACCTCGTCGCCGCGATCGGGAGCGGGCTGCAGGCGAAGGCCGCGCTGCGCCCTCTGGCCGATCACCCGCTTGCCAAGCTGACCGACAAGGGCTTGGCCCACGACCATCTGCGGCTGGTCGGCTCCGGCCTCTTGCTGCGCATTCCCAAGCAGAGTCAGCGCGGCTATGCGCCGGCCGACAACCTGCGCTATCAGGCCGCCTGCTTTGCCCGGGTCAGCGAGAGCGGCCACGGCCCGAAGCTGGCCGGCGTGCTGCGGCCGCGCGACGGCCTGCCTTTCGGCGCCCTGGTGGTGGAGGAGATTGCCGGGCGGCCGGTCAAGCTGCCGGAGGAGCTGCCGGCGCTCGCCGCCTGCATGGCCAAGGTCCATGCCCTGGCGCTGCCGCCACCCGAGGCCCGCCCGCCGCTGGAGGATCACGCCAACCCGGTCGCGGGCCTCCTGACCGAGATCGAAGAGCAGGCCCGCTTCATCCCCGAGGCCGGCTTGGCGGTCGAGAGCCGCCAGGAGATCGAAGCCGAACTTACCTGGGCACGCGACTTCGCCGCCGGCTTGGACGATATCGCCCAGCCGGTCACCCTGGTGCTGACCGACAGTCATCCCGGCAACTTCCTGATCGACGCGGCCGGCAAGGCGGTCATCGTCGATCTGGAGAAGGCGCTCTATGGCTCGCCCGGGGTCGATCTTGCGCATACGACGGTCTACTCCTCGACCACCTGGGATCTCGATGTCTATGCCGAGCTGAGCCTCGACGAGGTCGCCGCCTTCTACCGCCACTATCTGGAGATCATCGCCGAGGTGGGGGCGGAGGGCCTGGCCCAGCGGCTGCGCCCCTGGCTCATCCCCATGCGCCGCCTGCTCTTCCTGCGCGCCATCACCTGGTGCGTCATGTGGTCGGTGCAGCATCGCGGCAACGCCAAGTCGGCCGAGGCTCTGGAGGCCGGCGGCAGCGACTGGTCGGCCAGCAAGAGCGAGGCGGCACTGATCGCCCATGTCGCCGGCCGCGTCGCCGAGTACCTGCGCCCCGACATCATCGCCCGCGTGCGCAGCGAGTGGCTCGATACGCCGAACCTCGACGCGTTGATTTGAACGCCAATCGTTCTTGTCTCAGCCCGCTTCCGCCATCGGCTTGCTGCGGCCGATTTCTTCCAGGCGCTTCTGCAATGAGAACTTCGGCCAAGATCCTAGAACCTGTTGCGCTGTGCCGCAGGGTGAGAAACTCGGACGCCACGCGTTTGTCTGGGTGTCCGTGCGAAAACCCATATTCTCGCACCAGGCGGTTTGAGTCGACTAAAGAGCCTTCGGTTAGAGACAACTCGTTATTCGGCGTCCTGTTCTGTAAAGTTGCATCCTCTTTTGATTTTGCCGACCAGCCCAGAAAACAAGCGGGACGACAAAGGCTATGTTCCAACCATTTCCAGATCTTCGGGACAAGCTGTTCGGTCGCGAAGGCGACTTGGCGCACCTAACTGAGCGTGCTGAAGTCAAAGGTTTGACCGCCATAGTGGCGCGTCCCGCCATGGGCAAGAGCTGGCTTCTCACGGAGCTGAGCCGGCGCCTGAGTGAAGACTACGACCCGCCCCAACTGGTGGGCTTCGCGCGTTCCTACGGCGAGACTCCGGACCTGCTGCTTCGCGCCGTGACCGATCTCTATGCGCGCTGGCTGTCGGACACCGACTCCTTAGAGCAGGCCAAGATGGTCTGGGACCAGCAAAAGGACGGCCTTTTGCCCGGTGTGGCCAAGGCCGTCGGTTCCATCTTCAAGGAACTCGACCCGATCGCCAAGCCGATCACCAGCGCGGTGTCGGAAGCGCTCAACGGCCTAGTCGCCGCCAACGCAACTTTGAAGAGCGGCGGCCTCAAGCTGCCGAGCTTGCTTTACGAACAGGCCCGCGACCTGATGCAAGCGGTGGCACGAGTCAGCGGCCAACCTGTAGTCCTGATCCTCGATCAGTGGGAGAAGTCGCCCGACCCAGAAATGGAGGCCAAGACCCTGGAGGCGTTTCTGCAGCAGCTTGAGGAGTGGCCAAATTGTCATCTCTTCATGGCACTGCGCCCCGATGAGCGTGCCAACGGCGTGGCCAGCAAACTGGTCCAAAGCCGCCAAGGCCCGGCCGAACGCTACGACCTCGCAACCATGAACCTGGAGTCGAAGACCGAGCTGCAACGGATGCTCGGATTCCTTCGACAGAACATTGCGGCGGCTAAGGAAGTGGATGATGCGACTCTCTTAGAATATGTCGATGGCTACCCAGGCGTAATCTACAAGTGGACGGATGACTACTGGCGGGAAAGGATGACCTCGGCCGTCGACCTCTTCCAGGTGGCCGAGGATGCCCACGAGTACCGTTATCGAGAGCTCGATGAGCTGCTCGCGCCCTTGGATGATGGCATGCGCAAGCTGGCGATAAGGCTGGCGCTGTTGCCGATGAGCGCTGAGGAGAACGTTTGGCCGGAGATCCGCGATATCGTTCTCTCCGATCTTGGTGAACCGCCGCTCGACGATTTGCGGCTAGGGAAGATCCTTGAGGCAAGGCAACCACCAAGCTTTGGTCATACCAAGCGGGCGGAGGCCATCCGCCGCTGGTTGATCACCCAGCGCCTGGGGAACAGTCGCCAAGAGGCGGCAACCTTGATCGAGCGATTGGCGGAGCCAATCCAGAACTTGGACCCATCAGTATTGCTTAGCTCTGCAATCCTAACGGCTCTCCTGCCCACGAGCAGGGAGCTTGACCTTGCGGTACTACCGCAAGCGATTTGCCAAGCATCCGCGAAACTATTTGGGAATTTCGATACTACGGATGACACGCTCCTCCTCGGCGTGAGGGAGCTCATCTCCAGCAAGAAGGCGTCTTTCGCGCCTCTCATGGCCATGGGCCTGTTCAACACGCTCATCGATGCCAAGGAGGAAGAGGAGCTGGCGCGGCGGGACACGCTGCTCGACGAGCTGCGTGCTCTGGCCGAGGCCTGGCCCGAAGACGCGGCCGTGCGCGAGAAGCTCGCCATGGGCCTGGTCAACACGCTCAGTGTTTCAAAGGATGAGCAGGACTTGGCGCGGCGGGACACGCTGCTCGACGAGCTGCGCGCTCTGGCTAAGGCCTGGCCCGAAGACGCGGCCGTGCGCGAGCAGCTCGCCATGGGCCTGTTCAACACGCTCAACCAAGCGAAGGAGGAGAAGGAACTGGCGCGGCGGGACACGCTGCTCGACGGGCTGCGCGCTCTGGCTAAGGCCTCGCCCGAAGACGCGGCCGTGCGCGAGAAGCTCGCCATGGGCCTGTTCAACACGCTCATCGATGCCAAGGAGGAAGAGGAACTGGCGCGGCGGGACACGCTGCTCGACGAGCTGCGCGCTCTGGCCGAGGCCTGGCCCGAGGACGCGGCCGTGCGCGAGAAGCTCGCCATGGGCCTGTTCAACACGCTCAACCAAGCGAAGGAGGAGAAGGAACTGGCGCGGCGGGACACGCTGCTCGACGAGCTGCGCGCTCTGGCCGAGGCCTGGACCGAAGACGCGGCCGTGCGCGAGAAGCTCGCCATGGGCCTGGTCAACACGCTCAGTGTTTCAAAGGATGAGCAGGACTTGGCGCGGCGGGACACGCTGCTCGACGAGCTGCACGTTCTGGCTAAGGCCTGGCCCGAAGACGCGGCCGTGCGCGAGCAGCTCGCCATGGGCCTGTTCAACACGCTCATCGATGCCAAGGAGGAAGAGGAGCTGGCGCGGCGGGACACGCTGCTCGACGAGCTGCGCGCTCTGGCTAAGGCCTGGCACGAAGACGCGGCTGTGCGCCTGCGGCTCGCCATGGGCCTGGTCAACACGCTCAACCAAGCGAAGGAGGAGAAGGAACTGGCGCGGCGGGACACGCTGCTCGACGAGCTGCGCGCTCTGGCCGAGGCCTGGCCCGAGGACGCGGCCGCGCGCGAGAAGCTCGCCATGGGCCTGTTCGACACGCTCAACCAAGCGAAGGAGGAGAAGGAACTGGCGCGGCGGGACACGCTGCTCGACGAGCTGCGCGCTCTGGCCGAGGCCCGGCCCGAGGAAGACTGGGCTCGAACGGTGCTGGCCGTGCTAGACGACTAAGGAGACATCAGTGTCCGCAGAAGCTTACGAAAGACCGGTCCAAGGACGCGGCGAGTGGCTTGATGCGCCGAGCCTGGACGCGCTGGTCTGAACGCTTTACCCCGCTTCCGCCATGGATTTGCTGCGGCCGATTTCTTCCAGGCGCTTTTGCAGCGCCAGCTTGTCGAGGGCGGCGAGCGGCAGGCTGACGAAGATGGAGATGCGGTTGCTCAGCATGCGATAGGCTTCCGAGAAGGCCAGCGCTTTCTCGCTGTCGCTGCCTTCCGCCGCGGCCGGGTCGGGCACGCCCCAGTGCGCCGTCATAGGCTGCCCCGGCCAGGCCGGGCAGCTCTCTTGCGCCGCGCGGTCGCAGACGGTGAAGACGAAATCGAGCTCGGGCGCGTCCTCGGTGGCGAACTCGTCCCAGGTTTTGGGGCGCAGTGCGTCGGTCGAATGGTTCAGCTGTTTCAGCAGGGCGATGGTCGCCGGGTGAACACCCTCGGCCGGGTGGCTGCCGGCGCTAAAGCCTTTGAAGCGCCCTTGGCCGAGGCGATTGAGAATGCTCTCCGCCATCTGGCTGCGGGCTGAGTTGGAGGTGCAGAGGAACAGGACGTTGTAGGGGTTGTCGCTCATCTCCGGTCTCCTTTCGGTTGGGCTATGGGCGGCGGTGGCGTGGCCCGCTTCGGGCCGGGGAACGGACAGAATGTTCGAGAGATGGCTGCGGACGTCCGGATGGCCGTCGCAGCAGTCCTCGAAGAGAAAGCCGAGCAGGGCCTTCAGGCCGTCGAGATCGGCCGCGTAGAACACCCGGCGATCGACCTTCCAGGCGCGTAGGAGGCGGGCGCGCTCCAGCTGCGCCAGGTGGCTCGACAGGGTCGAGGGCGGCACGTCGAGCTGCTGCGCCAAGGCACCGGCGCTCTGAGCGGCCGGGCCTTCCCGTACCAAGAGGCGGAAGAGAGCGAGGCGCAGGGGATTGTCGAGCGCCGCGATGGCCTCCAAGGCGCGGATTGCCGACGCTTGGGCTGGCATGTCCAAGGGCATATTTCGGATCTACCCGAAGAAGCGAAATTACTCAATCTCTAAAGCGGCGATTTTCCTGGGACTACTTTTTCGACCGCCTGTTCACTCTTCTTGTTCTTGTTATGTTCTCTTGATCTGTTAAGCTCTTCCCATGGGACAGGAGAAGACGAGCAGCGGCACGGTCAGCCGCAAGGGGCGCGGGGCGGTCAGCAACCGGAGCGGGCGCTTTGAGCCGACGGTGCGTGAACGGGTCGATGATGGCTGGTCCGTTGAAGGCTGGAGTGCCTCCGACCCGGCCGAGGAGCCGGCACCGCAAACCATCGTGCAGCCGGACAGCAGCAAGGAGATCATCGCCCGCAATCAGTCGCCGGACGTGCCCTTCGACCGCTCGATCAATCCCTACCGTGGCTGCGAGCACGGCTGCATCTACTGCTTCGCTCGTCCGACTCATGCCTATTGGGGCTTGTCGGCTGGCCTCGATTTCGAGACGCGCCTCTTCGCCAAGCACGATGCCGCGACCTTGTTGAGAAAGGCGCTCGCCCGGCCAAGCTACCGCGCCAAGACCATTGCCCTCGGCGCCAACACCGACCCTTACCAGCCCATTGAGCGGACATACCGAATCACCCGCTCCGTGCTGGAGGTCCTGGCCGAAGCCAGGCACCCGGTCGGCATCGTCACGAAGTCGCGTCTCATCCTCCGGGACCTCGACATTCTGGCGCCCATGGCCAAGCAGGGCTTGGTGCGCGTCTGCCTCTCGGTCACCACGCTCGAGCCTGCCTTGGCCCGCATCATGGAGCCGCGCGCGCCGCGGGCCGAGCTGCGGCTCGAGGCCGTGCGGGGCCTGACCGAAGCCGGTGTCCCGACGGCCGTCTTGGCGGCGCCCATGATTCCGGCGATCAACGACGGCGAGCTGGAGGCCATCCTGGAAGCGGCCAGGGATGCCGGGGCGGACAGCGCCTCCTATGTCCTGTTGCGCCTGCCTTTGGAAATCGCACAGCTCTTCGAGGAGTGGCTGGAGACGCACTTCCCCGACCGCAAGAAGCGGGTGCTCGATCTGGTGCGGCAGAGCCGGGGCGGCAAGCTCTACGAGGCCTGCTGGGGCGAGCGCATGCGGGGCAAAGGCGCCTATGCCGAGATGATCGCTCAGCGTTTTGCCGTGGCCAGCCGCCGGCTCGGCCTCAAGAAGCGGCCTTGGGACCTGGATACCAGCAAGTTTCGGCCGCCGGCGCGAGATGGCCGGCAGATGAGCCTCTTCGGATGACAGCTGGGATGGCCCCCAAAGAACAATCACGGCGGCTTGAAGCAGATGCCGTATTCTTGTCATCCCTTTGTTGGTAGAAAGCCACGCAATCAACAGACGGGGGAAGAAGCGCGTGGTTCGCATCAAACCTTCACTCTTCGCGGCAATGCTGGCTGCGGCCATCATTGCGGTCGCCCAGGTCATC
Source organism: Rhodospirillales bacterium (assembly GCA_965247175.1). GTDB lineage: Bacteria > Pseudomonadota > Alphaproteobacteria > Kiloniellales > DSM-21159 > JANQMX01. Next base: position 2,820,587 of record OZ252006.1, on the reverse strand, counting down.
GCCGTGGCGCAGGCCGCGGAGCCGGTCGCGGTTCCGGGCACCCAGATCGCCATGCCGGCGCCGGAAGGCTTCACCGTCAGCGAGCGCTTTGCCGGCTTCGAGAACGCAAGCACGGGCGCGTCCATCTTGATCGTCGAGATGCCCGCCGAGGCCTTTCCCCAGTTGCTCGAGGGTTTGACTCCGGAAGGCCTGGCCGAGCGTGGCCTCATCGAGGACAGCCGCAGCGAGGAGACGATTGGCGGCCTGCCGGCCCTCGTCATCGGTGGCACGCAGGAGGCGGCAGGCGTGACGCTCGAAAAGCGCCTGGTTATCCTGGGCGGAGACGTGACTGCCCTGCTGACCGCCACGATACCGCCGGATGCGGCAACGCCGGAACACCTGGCGGAGGTGGAGGCCAGCCTGCGCGCTGCGCGCTTGACCGGAGAGCAAGGCGACCCACGCGAGGCGCTGCCCTTCGCCTTCGACGAGGTTGCGGGCTTTCGCTTCGACCGGGCGCTGGGCGGCAGTGGCGCTCTGCTGGTGGAGGAGCTGCCGGCGGAAACGGCGAGCCGGCCCGCCGTCTTCATCATCGCCAATTCGCTCGGTGCGAGCTGCAGCCAGTTCGTCGGCCGGGAAGAGGCCTTCGGCCGCGAGATACTTGACCAGATCAGCGATTTCACAATCGAGGATGTCACCTCGAACCGCGACGTGGTGATCGACGGGCTGCGCGGCGTCGAGCATGTCGCGAACGGCATCTCCGAAAGCGGCGCCCCCACCACCGTGGTGCAGACTGTACTGTTCGACGGCTGCAACTACCTGCGCAGCGTCGGCATGGCACCGCACGGGGAGGGGGAGCCCTATCTGCCGCGCTTTCGCCGCCTCGCCGAGACGATACGGGTGAACTAAGCGGCCGCTAGCTTCCGGGCACCAGGGTGTAAAGCTCCTGAGGAGTCTGCACACCGCGCAAGGCATAGCGGCCGAGCGAGACCAAGGCAGGCACCACCCGCGGTTTCGGCTCGCCGCGCGTGGCGTTGGCGAAGGCGGTGGAGATGACGATGCGCTGATCGAGGTTGCGCGCCAGTGCTTCCATGCGGCTCAGTTCGTTGACCGAAGGCCCGATCACGGTGAAGTCCAGGCGGTCGCGGCTGCCGATGTTGCCGTAGAGCATCTCGCCGAAGTGCAGCGCGACAAAGCACTGGGTCGTCGGCAGCGCTGCCGCTGAACGGGTCTGATTGAGTTCTTCGATACGCCGAAAGGTCGCTTCGCTGGCGTCGACCGCGCGGGCGCAGGCAGCCGCCAGCTCTTCCGCACTGCCATCGCCGACTGGAAAGAAAGCCAGGATGCCGTCGCCCATGAACTTGAGCACCTGCCCCTCTTGCTCTTGGACGGACTCGACGATGCACTCGGCATAATCGTTGATGAAGATCATCAGCTCGTCCGGCGGCAGGGTATCGACGATCTTGGTCGAACCCTGGAGGTCGCTGAGCCAAAGCACCGCCCGTATGGACTCGGACACGCCGCGCTCGATGCGGCCGCCGAGCACCCGGCGCCCGGCATCGCGGCCGAGGTAGGTCTCGACCAGAGTCTGGGCGATGTCCGCCGTGATGTGCTGCTTGATCGCCAGGCTGAAGGCGGGAAAGACCTCCTCGATGACGGCGATGTCGGCCTTGGAGAAACCCTCGGCCGCGCGGCTCGCCCAAGAGCTGTAGACGCAGTCGATCTCGCCGAAGCGGCTGTCCTTCTCGAGCGATCGCAGCAAGACGAGATAGTCGCGCAGGCCGTCCGCGCGGAGGTCGTCGTAGATTGAGAAGGCGGGTTGCGGGTCGTCCTCATCCAGGTGCTGGCGCAGCTTCCGCTCGCCGCGGCTTTCCAGATAGTGAAAGGGGCTTTCCGCCCAAGCCTGCTCGGATTGCTCGACGTAGGCCCGGTCGTAGGTCTCTTGAACCAGGCCCTCCTCGGGGGTCCAGATCATGCGCTGACCGATCAAAATGGGGTGCAGCGTATCGAGGCCGATGGTGGCGCGATCGATCGGTACGCCAAGGGCGCAGAGGTGCTCGCAGAGGGTGCGGAACAGGGCCGTCTCGGTGGCGCCCTCCAACGACATCTCGACCAGCCACCTGGCCAGCGCGGACGGTTGCTCCGGCGTTTCTGCCGCGACGCTGTTCTCGCCTGATCTTGCGTCCATGACTGCCTCGTTTGACGGGACTCGCGCCCTGCGCTTCTGCTCTTCGTCGGCCCAGTATGATGACGGAGAGCGTAGCGCGTTCCATGCCCGATTTCACATTGGAGCGGCAATGGCTCCGGCGCGGCGCGGCGCGCATTGCCGGTATCGACGAAGCGGGACGCGGGCCCTGGGCAGGGCCGGTGGTCGCGGCCGCCGTCTGCTTGCCCATGGAGACGCTGCCAGGGGATCTCCTGGCTGGCTTGGACGATTCCAAGAAGCTGAGCCCGGCGCGTCGCGAGGCGCTGTTCGATAGGCTGCAAGCCTGTGCCGAGGTCGGCATCGGCCGTGCCGGGGTCGAAGAGATCGATGCGCTGAACATTCTGCAGGCGAGCCTGCTCGCCATGCGGCGCGCCGTCGCCGCGCTGGGCGCGATGCCCGCGGCCGCCTTGGTCGACGGGCGGCAAGACCCGGGGCTCGACTGCCCCGTCGAGACCGTGATCAAAGGCGACGGCCGCTCGCTCTCCATCGCGGCGGCCTCCATCGTCGCAAAGGTGACGCGGGACCGCGAGATGGCGATGCTGGCCGCAAGACACCCCGGCTACGGCTGGGAACGCAACCAGGGCTACGGCACGGCGGAGCACCGCCGGGCCCTCGACAGGCTCGGCCCCTGCGCAGAACATCGCCGATCTTTTCGTCCGATCTCTCAGCTTGTCCAGTCAACGCTCTGATTGAAATAAACGAATCCGCCGAAACCGCTTGACGGCGAGTCACCTCTGACTCAGGATGCCGCGCTATGGCATCCGAGAGGAGAAAAAAACCGGACAGCGACCGGGTCTGCGTGGGCGACTGCGTAGAGCTCTTGGGCGGCTTGCCCGAAGGTTGCGCCGATCTGATCTTCGCCGATCCGCCCTACAATCTTCAGTTGGGCGGCAATCTCTATCGGCCGAACAATAGCCGGGTCGACGGCGTCGAAGACGACTGGGACCGCTTCGACGATCAGCAGGCCTATGATGCCTTTACCCGCGACTGGTTGGCCTCCGCGCGCCACGCGCTGGCGGACGACGGCAGCCTCTGGGTGATCGGCAGCTACCACAACATCTACCGTGTCGGCGCCATCCTGCAGGACCTCGGCTTCTGGATCCTCAACGACATTATCTGGCGCAAGACCAACCCCATGCCCAACTTCCGCGGCCGGCGTTTCACCAACGCCCATGAGACCCTGCTGTGGGCGGCCAAGGACAAGGGCGCGCGCTACACCTTCAACTATCAGTCCATGAAGGCGCTGAACGACGATCTGCAGATGCGCAGCGACTGGTTCATCCCAATCTGCGGCGGCGCGGAACGGCTGCGCGATGACGAGGGGCAGAAGCTGCACTCGACGCAGAAGCCCGAGGCGCTGCTCCACCGTGTCATCCTTGCGTCCAGCAAGCCCGGCGATCTCGTCGTCGACCCCTTCTTCGGCAGCGGCACCACGGGGGCGGTGGCCAAACGCCTGCGCCGCCGCTGGATAGGCTTCGAGCGCGATCCGCGTTATGCCGAGATTGCCGAAGAGCGTATCGCCAAGGTGCAACCGGCCGACCCCGAGGCGGTCGCCGTCATGGCCAAGCGCGACGAGCCGCGCATTCCCTTCGGCTGGCTGGTCGAGCATGGCCTTCTGGAGCCGGGCACGCCGCTCTACGGGCCAGGCAAGCGCTGGAGCGCCCGGGTCCGCTCAGACGGCACCGTGATCGCCGACAAGGCGCGCGGCTCCATTCACCAGGTGGGGGCAGCCGTGCAGGGCGCACCCTCCTGCAACGGCTGGACCTTCTGGCACATCAATGTCGAGGGGACCCTGGTCCCCATCGACCTGCTGCGCCAGAAGCTGCGCGCCCGGCTTCACTGACTAGACCGGTCTACCCGCAGCATCTCGTTCCCCCCCTTCTGGAACTCGTAGTCGACCCGCGCGATCTCGCTCTCAAAGCCGTCGGCAGCGAGGGCTTGGCGCAGAGGCTCTACGTGCCGCGACTTGAGGCCGTCCAGATCGAGCAGGGGAAAGATGCGCGTGCTTCTCGCCACGCGCAGCAGCTCGCGTACTGCCGCGAGATGGAAGGCCAGGTCGAACTGCTTGCTGTAGAGCAGCAGGAAGTGGGAGGAGAGCGCGAGATCGAAGGTTCGATCTCGAAAGGGCAGAGCCGGCAGGGAAGCCGCCACGTACTGCGCCTTGCGCCGACGAGCACCGAAGTCGGCCAGGAAGCGCTGCATGGCGGCCAGCCGAACGCCCTCTTGCCGCTCCGGCGTGCCGTAGTGGTCCCAGACGAAGCGGGCCTGGGCCTGCCGTATGCTTGCCAGCATCGTCGGGCGGACCTCTTCGATACGTTGGGCGATGCGTGCGGCGTCGATGCTGTAGAGCGGATCGGCCGCGCAAACCGATAGGTTTCGCTCGGCGGCTTCAACGGCAAAGGAAGAGGGGCCGGCGCCGCAGTCCAGCGCTCTGGTGCCGGGCATGAGCCCATCGAGAGCGAAGAAGGCTTGGTACTCGCCAAAGCTGCGGCCCCAGGGCACGGCCGCCTTGAAATCGAAGGCTTGCGGCATCTCTCGATCTTTCCTTCCTGGTTGGGCTGCACCCCTTCGGACGCGACCGCCAAGCCGGAAAGCAAGAAGGCCGCCCGAGGGGGCGGCCTGGCGTTGCTGTCACAGGTAAAGCGAAAGCAGTCTCAGGTCCGCCCTTAGCAGGGCGGCCACCAGAGACGGGTAAGAGGGCTGGTCGAAGCGCTCGCCATCAGTTCAGCTTCGCCTTCACTTCCTCGATCGAGCGACCCATCACCTCATTGGACCTGGCCTCGTCCATGTTCTCGGCGATCAGGCGTCCGGCAGCGGCGACCGCCACGTCGACCGCCTTGCCGCGCACTTCGGCCAGCGCCTCGGCCTCGGCCTGGGCGATCTTGTCCATGGCCTGCTGCTCGCGGCGTGCCAGGCTCTCTTCCAAGTCGGCCTCGGCCTTGCGGCGCAGACGCACCGCCTCTTCCTTGGCGTGTTCGATGATCGCCTGGGCTTCGTCCGCAGCCTCGCGCTGTCGGCGCTTGTACTCCTCCAGCGTATGCTGGGCCTCCTCACGGAGGTTCTGCGCCTCGTCCAGCTCACTGCGGATGCGCTCGGCGCGCCGGTCCAGTCCACCGATGATGGGGCCTTTGCCCTTCCAGACGATCAGGCCGACCACCACGATCAGCGCCAGGGTCGTCCAGGTATAGATGCTGCTCAGCATCAGCCCTTGCCTCCCAAGACCTGCTCGACGGCACGGGTCACCTCGGCCGGCTGCGGGGCGCTGCCGAGCAGCTTGCCGACGGCGGCCTGCGAGACGTCGCTGGCGACGACCTTGACGTTGGCGAGCGCTTCCTGCTTGGCCTTGTCGATGCGGCTTTCGGCCTCGCTGGCCTGCGCGTTGAGCTTGGCCGTCACCTCGTCCTGGCGCGACGCCACCTCCGCCGAGACTTCGTCCGTCGCCAGCTTCAAGGCGGTGGCGGCCTTGCCACGCGCTTCGGCCAGGGCGGCTTCGTACTCGTCCATGATCTGCTCGGCCTGCAGTTTCAGGGTCTGGGCACGGGCCAGGTCCTGCTCCACGCGTTCCTCGCGGTCTGCCATGATGTCGGAGATCCGCGGCAGCACGACCCGCGACATCATGTAGTAGAGGATGCCGAAGCTGATGATCAGCCAGAAGATCTGGCTGGCGAAGGTATCGATCTGTTCAAGCTGTGGCATTGCGCCTCTCGCCTTGGCTCACCAGCGGCCGGGGGAAAGCCCCCGACCCGAGCCGTTGGACCCGCCTGGAGCGGCGGGCCGGGCCCTTACACGAAGAGAATGATAAGCGCGACAACCAGCGAGAAGATGGCGATAGCTTCCGTCACGGCAAAGCCGATCCAGATGTTCGCGCCGATCTCGTCTTTCGAGGCGGGGTTGCGGGCCAGGGAGAGGAAATAGTTGGACCAAACGTTGCCCACTCCCATGCCGGCACCGATCATGCCGAGGGTGGCGAGGCCGGCACCAATCAACCTTGCGGCTTCGACGTCCATGACAGTTAGCTCCTTTGCTGAACGAGTTTGCGTATGGCGGGTTGAAACGGAAAGACGAACGCGCTGCGCCGCTTAGTGCATGTGCAGGGCGTCGTGCAGATAGACGCAGGTGAGGATGGTGAAGATGTAGGCCTGGAGGACCGACACCAGAATCTCGAGGGCCGTGATGCCGATGAGGGCGGCGAAGGGGACGATGCCCACCACCCCGGTCATGATGACGAAGCCGGCGAAGACCTTCAGCAGAATGTGGCCGGCCATCATGTTGGCGAAGAGCCGCATGGAGAGGCTGACCGGTCGCGAGAGGTAGGAGATGAGTTCGATCGGCACCAGGATGATCGCCGTCCAGCCCGGCGCGCCGTGCGGAAAGAAGAGGCGCAGATAGCCGAGGCCGTGGATCGAGAAGCCGATGATCGTCACCGCGATGAAGATCACGATGGCCATGGCGAAGGTCACGACGATGTGGCTGGTGAAGGTGAAGGCGCCCGGCAGCGGGTTCATGCCCAGCAGGTTGCCGATCAGCACGAACATGAAGAGCGTGAAGATGAAGGGGAAGTACTTCTCGCCGCCGCGTCCTACGGTCTCCTTCACCATGTTGGTGATGACCTCGTAGAAGATCTCGGCGACGCTCTGCAGGCGGGTCGGAATGATCGCCCGGCCGCGGATCCCGAACATCATGATGAAGCAGGCCAGCCCGACCGTGATCAGCATCCACAGGGCGGAATTGGTGAAGGACAGATCCAGATTGCCGATCTGGATCGGGATGAAACGCTGAATTTCGAATTGATGTAGCGGATCGACGGGGAAGCCCGCCATATCGCCGCTTTCAACTGGCTCCGTCGCCACCGTCGTCCCTCGTCACCTTGAGACCCTGCGCCTAGGCGCCGCCGTCCCGTTCCTTGCCCTCTAAGGCCGCGGTGCGAGCAGCTTCGCGCTCTTCCGCCGCCTTCCTTTCCAATTCGCGCGCCGTGCGCACGACATTCACGATCGCCGCGCCGAAGCCCAGGAAGACGAAGAGAATCATCAGCCAGGGCTTGGTACCGAGCCAGGAGTCGAGCGCCCAGCCCAAAGCGAAACCGACGCCGAGCGCCGCGACGATTTCCACCGTGATCCGCATCCCGACCCCCATGCCCTGGCTGCTGCCAGCCAAGCGCGCTCCCGGAGGAGCCTTGGACGTCTTGTCCTGACGCGCCTGAGCTTCCTTCAGGCGGCGGTCGAGATCGGTCAACGATGGGGGAGAGTCGGAGCCCTTCATGCGCGGCCTTTTCGTCGCGGCTGTTCCTTGCCGCTTCTGGCCGTCAAGCACCGCCCGCCCCCACCGGCGGAGTCACGCCGGAAGCGGGCGCACCATAGGCGGGGGAGGATAGGTGGTCAAGGGCCGACGGGGCGCCCTGCTGCACAGCGGTAACACCATGAGAAGCATGTGTTTTTCGGCGGTGTCAGCGCCGGTGAAACCGTCGTTGCGCTTGCCGCTCGGGCAGCGGCCGTCAGCTAGCTCGCTTCGCGGAGTCGCTCGGCCGCCTCCAGGTCGACCGAAACCAGCTGCGAGACACCGCGCTCCGCCATGGTCACGCCGAACAGACGGTCGACCCGAGCCATGGTAAGGCGGTGATGGGTGACCAGCAGGAAGCGGGTGTCCAGGTTGTTCGTCAGCTCTTCCAGGAGGTTGCAGAAGCGCTCGACGTTGTTGTCGTCGAGCGGCGCATCCACCTCGTCCAGCACGCAGATCGGCGCCGGATTGGTCATGAAGACGGCGAAGAGCAGCGAAAGGGCGGTCAAGGCCTGCTCGCCACCCGACAGCAGCGAGAGCACCTGCAGGCGCTTGCCCGGCGGGCTGGCCATGATCTCCAGGCCGGCGTTCAGCGGATCGTCCGACTCGGTCAGCTTGAGATGCGCTCGCCCGCCGCCGAAGAGGCGGACGAACAGCTCGTTGAAGTGCTCATCGACTTGCTTGAAGGCGACCAGCAGGCGCTCGCGGCCCTCTCGGTTGAGGCTGGAGATGCCCTGGCGCAGGCGGGCGATGGCGGCGATCAGGTCCTCGCGCTCCCGCTCCATGCCGTCAATGCGGGTTTGCAGCTCTTCGGCCTCGGCCTCGGCGCGCAGATTGACCGGCCCCATGTTGTCCCGCTCGCGGGTGAGCCGCTCGATCTTGCGCTCCACCTCCATCTTGAGCGGCAGGGGCTGATCGGGCGCCAGCTCGGCCTCGTTGGCCAGGCCGTCAAGATCGCATTCCAGCTTGTCGGCGACCTGGCGCTTGATCATCGCCATGGCCTGCTGCGCCTGCTCCACGGCGCCTTCGGCGCGGATGCGCTCCTCGCGGGCGCCGGCCAGGGCCTGCTCGGCCTGCTTCAGCGCCTGATCGCTGGCGTTCAGGAGGCTCTCGGCTTCGGCCAGGCGGTCGGCGGCCTGGCTGCGTTTGGCCTCTGCCTCCGAAATTTGGGTCAGCAGCGCATCGCGCCGCTCGCCAATGGAACCCGGGATGGCGGCGAGGCGGGTGATCTCCTCTTCCGTCGACGCCAGCCGCTGGTCGAGCTCTTCGCAGTGGCGTTCGGCCTCCTGCTTGCGCCGTTGCCAGGCCTCGCGCTCCCCGGCGATGACACCGAGACGCTCACGCCTGGCCTGCGCCGCGCGCTGCTCGCTCTGCAGGTCGCTCTCCGCCGCGGTCAGGGCGGTGCGCCGTTCGGCAAGCGCCAGGCGGAGTTGCTGCAGGGCCTCGCGCATGCCCTCGATGTCGGGCTGCTCCTCGGCCGAGAGGTTGAGGCTGGCGAGGCTGCTTTCGGCCTCGGCCGCGTCGACGGTCAGTTGCTGTTGATTGTCCTTTAGGCCGGTCAGGCGCGCATCGGCAGCCGCGGCTTTGCGGCCTAGGCTTGCCAAGGCCTCGCGGGCCCGGTCGAGCTCGGAGAAGGCGCTGCGCAGCTTTTCGCGCTGTGCACGCTCGCTCTCGCCGGCTTGCCGAGCCTGCTCGCGGGCCTCCGTGGCGCGTTGCTTGGCGCTGTCCCAGGCCCCGTTGCCTTCGCGCAGGCTCTCTTCCAGATCGGCGAGACGGTTGCGTTGCTCCAGACGCTGGGCTGCCGCGGTCGGCGCTCCCGCCTTGACGGAGAAGCCGTCCCAGCGCCAGAGCGCGCCGTCGCGGGTCACCAGCCGCTGGCCGGGCTTGAGCTCGGACTGCAGGCGGTCGCCGCTTGCGGCATCGGCCACCAGGCCGATCTGTGACAGCCGGCGCGCCAGGGCCGGCACGCCGGTCACCCGGCTCGACAGCGGCTCGCAGCCGGCCGGCAGGGCCGCCGGCGCGGAGAGCGGCGGCAGGTTCTGCCAATAGCGGGGCGAGCCCTGATCGGTCGAGGCGTCCAGCTCGTCGCCCAAGGCGGCGCCCAAGGCGGTCTCGTAGCCAGGCTGGATGGTCACGGCATCGACGACGGGCGGCCAGAGCCCACTGTCGCTCGGGCGCAGCAGCTTGGTCAGCGCCGCGGCCTCGGCTTCCAGCGCGGCGCGCTGCCGCTCGATCTCCTGCAGAGCGTCGTTGGCGGCGCTTTCCTCGGTCCTGGCCGCAGCCAGCGCCTGCTCGGCGCGCTCCGCCGCTTCCCGGCCGTCGACGACCCGTCCCTCGGCCTGCCGGACCGTGTCTTCGGCGCCGACGACCTCTTGATCGGGGATGGCCTGGGCGAGACACTCGGCGATCTGGCGCTCCGTCTCGGCCAGCCGCTGCCGCAGGGCGGCGACGCGCTGCTCGGCCTCACGCAGTTGCCGGCTGTGGGAAGCGAGGCGCGCCTCCTCGCCGGCCAGGGCCTCGGCCTGCGCGGTCAGTTCCTGCTCGTGCGCCTTGACCTCTTCGGCCCGCGCTTCGCGCTCCTGCGCAGCCGCCTCGATCGTCGCCTGCTCGCCGGCGGAGGCTTCCTGCAGCTCTCTTTCTTCCACATCGAGGCGTTCAGCCGCGGCACCCGCCTCGACAGCCTGCCCGGCGCTGCGCTCGCGGTCGGCCCACAGCTGCGCTTGCCGCTCGCGGGCTTCGGCGCAGGCGCGTTCGGCCTGCTCCTGCTCGCGGTCGAGGCCCGCCTGCTCCAGCCGCAGGCGCTGCAGGCCGGCAGCGGCAGCCGCTTCGGCCTCACGCAGGGGCGGCAGGGCGTTTGCCGCCTCGCTCTGCGCGGTCGCGGCCACGGCCGCCTTCTGGGTCAGCTCGACGACGGCCTGCTCGGCGACGTCCAGAAGCTCGGCCGTGCGCTGCATCTGGCTGCGCGCGGCCTCGGCCTCGAGGTAGAGGAAGATGGCCTCTTGCCGGCGCAGGTGTCCGGCGATGTTGCGATAGCGGGTGGCCTGGCGGGCCTGGCGCTTCAACACCTGAAGCTGACTGTTCAGGGTGCCGATGACGTCGTCGAGCCGTTCCAGGTTGGTCTCGGCAGCCCTGAGGCGCAGCTCGGCCTCGTGGCGGCGCGAATGCAGCCCGGTGATGCCGGCCGCTTCCTCCAAGAGGCTGCGGCGGTCCTCCGGCTTGGCATTGATCACCGTGCCGATGCGGCCCTGGCTGACGATGGCGGGGGAGTGGGCGCCGGTGGCGTTGTCGGCGAACAGCAGCTGCACGTCGCGGGCGCGCACCTCCTTGCCGTTCACCCGGTAGGTCGAGCCCTTGCCGCGTTCGATGCGGCGGATGACCTCGATCTCGTCGAACTGATTGAAAGCGGCCGGCGCCTTGCGGTGGCTGTTGTCGAGATGCAGCGACACTTCGGCGATGTTGCGGGCCGGTCGCCCGCCGCTGCCGCCGAAGATGACATCTTCCATGCCGCTGCCGCGCATGCTCTTGGGCGAGTTCTCGCCCATCGCCCAACGCAAGGCTTCGACCAGATTGGATTTTCCGCAGCCGTTCGGCCCGACAATGCCGGTAACGCCCGACTCGATCAGCAGATCCGTGGAATCGACAAAGGACTTAAAACCCGTAAGCCGCAAGCGACTGAAATGAACCAAGCTCGTTCCTTTCGCCAAACTCTTGGCTGAAACGTGGCCCGGTCCGCATGCTCAGCACCCGCGGGGCACGTCAGCCCTTATAAGCGTCGTTCAATGCCTCGTTAATCGCATCGTAGGAGTTACTAACCTTCTCTCCATCTACCAAAATGGTAGGCGTAGAGTTAACGCCGAGGTCGTCGCGGCCTTCGGCCATCTTCTCGATGATTCGACGGCGCGCCGATTCGTCGGAAATGCAGCGTTCGATATCGTCCTCGCTGAGGCCGACGAGGGCGGCACGCCGGGCGATCTCAGAGACCGGGTCGTTGGAGCGGGCCCAGACGTTCTGGTCCTTGTAGAGCAGGCTCACGAAGGCGAAGTAGCTGTCGTTGCTCTCCAGGCACTCGGCGACCAGGGCGGCGAAGAGCGCCAGGCGATCGAGCGGGAAGTGTCGAGCGATGACCCGGACCTTGCCGCTATCCACCCACTCCTTCTTCACCTGCGGGATGGTCTGCGTGTGGAAGCGCGCGCAATGAGGGCAGGTCAGTGAGGAGTATTCGATCAGGGTCACCGGCGCGTCCGGGTCGCCCAGAATCCGGTCGTGCTCGTCCGGCTCCAGCGGGTCGGCCAGGGCGAGCTTCGGCATGACCAGTGTCGCGCCGACGGACAGGAGCGGTGTGGCAGCTGCCAGAGACAGGATATGCCTACGATTCATCTCTCACCTACCAGATATTGCGGATGTTAGTCAGGTTCGTCTGGAGTCCTCAAGCGTCTGTACACAGCGGGCTGTGTACAGATACCGCAGGCCTACAGCGGCAATGCCGTCCATATAAGGCAAAAGGGTGGTTGCGGCGATCACGCTTAGGTTATCTGGGTTTATTGCCGTTCGCCTGGCGGGCGCTGGCTTCCAGGCGCGCCAGCGCCCGCGCCAAGTCTTCGTCGGCAACGTCGTCGGGCAGCGCATCGGTACTCGGCTCGGGAAGCGGTGGCAGGGCGGCCCGGCCAGCCGCCGGACGCGCCTTGCCAGATGCCTTGCGGATGATGCGGGTCTGCTGCAAGCGCACCCGCGCAATGGCGCCATAGCCGAAATGGGCGTTCAGCCGCTCGATCAGGAGCGGCAGCATATGCTGCAGCTCCAGCGCGAAGGCAGGCTCGCAGGCGACGGTCAGGACCGCGTCGCGCCGCTCGTTGCGATTGGGGAAGCGCAGGCGCAGCGGCTGCGTCTTCGCCGCCAGGCTCGACCCGACGATCGCCGACCACTCCAGGTGCAGGCCCGCTTCGGCCGGGCTGAGCCGGCCGAGCGCCCGCTTGCGCACGGAATTGAGGCTCAGCGCGAAGGCCTTGAGCCCGCCGCCGCGCCGCCATGCACTCTTCGGCTTGTCTTTCGAAGTGGTCTCGGTCGGTTTCTTGTCCACGATCTCCCCGTCTTGTTCGGTTTCGCCGAGGGAGCGGAGTCACTATAGCTATCGCCATGCCCGTGAACAGCCTTGCCCCACAGCCCGCCGTAGAGAGCGCGGCCGAACGCCTGCTGGCCTGGTACGACCGCCACGCCCGGCGCTTGCCGTGGCGGGCTCTGCCGGGGGAGCGGGCCGAGCCCTATGCCGTCTGGCTCTCGGAGATCATGCTGCAGCAGACTACGGTGGCGGCGGTGAAGCCCTACTACGAGCGCTTCCTGGCGCGCTGGCCGAGTGTCGACGACCTGGCTGCCGCCCCGCTGGATGACGTGCTCGCCGCCTGGGCCGGGCTCGGCTACTACGCCCGCGCCCGCAACCTGCACCGCTGCGCCCAGGTGGTCAGCCAAGAGCATGGCGGGCGCTTTCCCGACTCCGAGGAGGGCCTGCGGGCGCTGCCCGGCATCGGCGCCTACACGGCCGCCGCCGTCGCCGCCATCGCCTTTGGCCGCAAGGCCACGCCGCTGGACGGCAACATCGAACGGGTGACCGCCCGGCTCTTCGCCCACGAGGAGCCCTTGCCGGCGGCGAAGAAGGCGCTGTCGGCTCTCGCCGAACGCCTCACGCCGGAGTCCCGCTGCGGCGACTTCGCCCAGGCGATGATGGACCTGGGGGCGACGATCTGCCTGCCCAAGACGCCCAAGTGCCTGCTCTGCCCGCTGGACGAGATCTGCGAGGCGCGCCGGCTCGACATCGCCGAGACGCTGCCGGTCAAGGCGCCCAAGAAGGCCCGGCCGACCCGGCGCGGCATCGCCTTCTGGGTCGTCGGGCCGGGCGAGCGCCTGCTGCTGCGCCGCCGACCCAGCAAAGGCCTGCTCGGCGGCATGACCGAGGTGCCCTCGACCGACTGGCGCGAAGCGGCCTGGAGCGAGGGCGAAGCCCTGGCACAAGCGCCGCTGGCGGCCGCCTGGGAGCCCTTGGCCGGTGAGGTGCGCCACACCTTCACCCATTTCCATCTCGAGCTGGCCGTCTGGCAGGGACGTGCCGAAACGGTCGACCCGGAGATCGGGATCTGGTCGGATTTCGATGACTTGGCGGGGCTCGCGCTGCCTAGCGTCATGCGCAAGGTGATCGCCCACGCCATGAAGCAGCAAGACTGAGGAGGCGGGCTGCGATGGACAGAGAGTTCAAAGACCACTTCTCGGGCAAGGCCGCCGCCTATGGCCGCCACCGTCCGCACTATCCGCCCGAGCTATTCAGCTTCCTGGCCGCGCAATGCCCCGTGCGGGAGCTGGCTTGGGACTGTGGTTGCGGCAACGGGCAGGCGAGCGTGGCTTTGGCGGACCACTTCGAGCGGGTTTACGCCACCGACGCCAGCGCTGAGCAGATCGCCAAGGCCAAGCCGCACCCAACGATCACCTATGCCGTGGCACCGGCTGAAGCCAGCGGCCTGCAAGACCACTGCGTCGATCTGGTCACCGCCGCTCAGGCCATCCACTGGTTCGACTTCGAGGCTTTCTACGACGAGGTGCGGCGGGTGGCGAAGCCCGGCGGTCTCTTGGCGGCCATCTCCTACGGCCTGTTCGAGATCGAGCCGGCCTTGGACGAGCGGCTGCACCACTTCCACCGCAGCATCCTCGGACCCTTCTGGCCGCCCGAGCGCCGCCACGTGGATGAGAATCTCACGACCATCCCCTTTCCCTTCAAGGAGCTGGAGACCCCTCGCCTGTCGTTGAAGGCCGCCTGGAACCTCGACGACCTGGTCGGCTATATCGACACTTGGTCCGCCTTGCAGCGCTACCGCGCGGAGACAGGGGAGGATCCTCTGCCGGCGATCCGTGACGACTTGGCCCAACTCTGGGGCGACCCCGCCGAGAGCAAGACCGTCCGCTGGCCGCTGAACGTCCGACTGGGGCTTGTTGCCTGACGGCCGCTACTCCGCCGCTTCGCGGTAGCTGTCGACGGCAGGGCAGGTGCAGACCAGGTGGCGGTCGCCGTAGGCGTTGTCGATGCGGCTGACCGGGGGCCAGTACTTGCGCTCGCGCAGATCGGCGGCGGGGTAGGCCGCCTGCTCGCGGCTGTAGGCCTGGGTCCACTCGCTGGCCATGACGTCCTGGGCCGTGTGCGGCGCGTGGGCGAGGGGGCTGTCGGCATGGCCGATCTTGCCGGCCTCGATCTCTTTCGCCTCCTTGCGGATGGCGATCATGGCATCGCAGAAGCGGTCCAGCTCCGCCTTGGGCTCGGACTCCGTGGGCTCCACCATCAGCGTGCCGGCCACCGGCCAGGACATGGTCGGCGCATGGAAGCCGTAGTCGATCAGCCGCTTGGCGATGTCGTCCACGGTGACCTCGGCGCTGTCCTTCAGCGGCCGCACGTCGACGATGCACTCGTGGGCGACGAATCCCTTCTCGCCGCGGTAGAGCACCTCGAAGTGCCCCTCCAGGCGCTTGGCGATGTAGTTGGCGCTCAAGACGGCGATCTCGCTGGCGCGGGTCAGGCCGTCCGCGCCCATCATGCGGATGTAGGCCCAGGAGATCGGCAGGATGGAGGCTGAGCCCCAGGGGGCGGCCGCGACCGGACCCATGCCCGTGGCCGGGCCGGCCTCCGCCACCAGCGGATGGTTGGGCAGGAAGGGCGCCAGGTGGGCGACCACGCCGATGGGGCCGACACCGGGACCGCCGCCGCCGTGCGGGATGCAGAAGGTCTTGTGTAGGTTCATGTGCATGACGTCGGCGCCGAGCTCGGCCGGCTTGGCGAGGCCGACCATGGCGTTGAGGTTGGCGCCGTCCAGGTACACTTGTCCGCCCTGGTCATGGATGATCTGGCAGATCTCCCTGATCGCTGCTTCGAAGACCCCGTGGGTCGAGGGGTAGGTGATCATCAATGCGGCGAGCTTGTCGCCGGCGGCTTCCGCCTTGGCGCGCAGGTCGGCGACATCGACGTTGCCGTTCTCGTCGCAGTCGACGACCACCACCGACATGCCGGCCATGATGGCACTCGCCGGATTGGTGCCATGCGCCGAGCTGGGGATGAGGCAGACGTTGCGGTCGCTTTCACCGCGGCTCGCGTGATAGGCGCGGATGGCCAGAAGCCCGGAGTATTCGCCCTGGCTGCCGGCGTTGGGCTGCAGCGAGACGGCATCGAAGCCGGTGATGGCCTCGAGCATCGTTTCCAGCTGGCGGAAGAGCTCCAGATAGCCCTCCGCCTGATCGAGCGGCGCGAAGGGATGGATGTTGGCGAACTCCGGCCAGGTGATCGGCATCATCTCGGCTGTGGCATTCAGTTTCATGGTGCAGGAGCCGAGCGGGATCATCGCCTGGTCGAGTGCGATGTCCTTGTCCATCAGGCGGCGCAGATAGCGCAGCATCTCGGTTTCCGAGTGATGGCTGTTGAAGACCGGGTGGGTCAGGATGGCCGAGCGCCGGCGCACGGCATCGGGCAAGCCGTCGGGGGCCTCGCCGTCCAACGCCTCGACCGACAAACCGTGGTCATTGCCGAGGAAGACCTGCCAAAGCGCCTCCACATCCTCGCGGGTGGTCGTCTCGTTCAGCGAGAGTCCGACCTCTCCTTCTCCGAGGTCGCGCAGGTTGAAGCCGGCGGCCAGCGCCTGGCCCATGGTATCGGGGGCCGCCTTGACCTTGAGCGTGTCGAAGAAGCGCTCGGGGCTGACCGTCAGCCCGCCGCGGCGCAAGCCCTCGGCCAGAATGGCGGTCAGCCGGGCGATTCGCTCGGCGATGCGGCGCAGCCCGTCAGGGCCGTGATAGGCAGCGTAGAAGCCGGAAATGTTCGCCAGCAGCACCTGCGCCGTGCAGATGTTGCTGGTCGCCTTTTCCCGCCGGATGTGCTGCTCGCGGGTCTGCAGCGCCATGCGCAGGGCGGTGCGGCCCTTGCTGTCGACGGAGACGCCGATCACCCGGCCGGGCAGGGAGCGCTTGAAGGCGTCGCGGGTGGCCATGAAGGCCGCGTGCGGGCCGCCGTAGCCCAGCGGCACGCCGAAGCGCTGGGCGTTGCCGACCACCACGTCCGCCCCCCATTCGCCCGGAGGAGTCAGGAGCACCAGGCTCATGAGGTCGCTGCAGACGGTGACCAGCGCCTTGGCGCCGTGCGCGGCCTCGACCAGCGTGCGGTAGTCCTCCACGGACCCATAGGTGTTGGGGTACTGCAGGATGACGCCGAAAACCTGCTCCGGCACCAGGTCGGTCGCCGGGTCGCCGATCACCAGCTCGATGCCGAGCGGCTTGGCTCGCGTCTCAAGCACCGCGATGGTCTGGGGGTGGCAGTCGGCGGCGACGAAACAGGCTTCCGCTTTGCTCTTGCCGACACGGTGCATGAGGGTCATGGCCTCGGCAGCGGCGGTCGCCTCGTCGAGCAGAGAGGCGTTGGCCATCTCCAGGCCCGTCAGGTCGATGACCATCTGCTGGTAGTTCAAGAGGGCCTCGAGCCGCCCCTGGGAGATCTCCGCCTGATAGGGCGTGTAGGCCGTGTACCAGCCCGGGTTTTCCAAGAGGTTGCGCTGGATGACCGGGGGCGTGACCGTGTCGTGGTAGCCGAGGCCGATCAGCGACTTCATCACCCGGTTCTTGTCCGCCATCTCCCGCAGCTCGGCGAGCGCCTCGCTTTCGGTGCGGGGGCCGGCCATGTCGAGGTGCGAGGCCATGCGGATGCTGCCGGGCACGGCCTGGTCGACCAGATCTTCCAGCTTCGAGAGGCCCAGGGCCGCAAGCATGGCGGCCACGTCGTGCTCTCGCGGCCCGATGTGGCGTGCTTGGAAGGCGCCCTTGTCTTCCAGCATCTCAAGGCTCGCACGCTTGCTCATGGCATTTCGCTCCCTGCGCCTCTGGCGCTCTTTCTCGTGTCCCCGGCTCTAGCTTGGTGAGCCGCCGTTTCAGCCCTGCTGGGCGACGAATTCCTTGTAGGCGGCCTCGTCCATCAAGGCGTCGATCTCAGAGGGGTCGCTCAGCTTCATCTTGATGAACCAGGCAGTGCCCTGGGGGTCCTCATTCACCTTGCCCGGCTCGTCGGTCAGCACCTCGTTGACTTCCAGCACCTCGCCAGAGACCGCGGCATAGACCTCGCTGGCTGCCTTCACCGACTCGACCACGGCCGCCTGATCGCCCTTGGCCAAGGTCGTCCCGACCTCGGGCAGTTCGACATAGACCACGTCGCCCAGCTGCTCCTGCGCATAGTCGGTGATGCCGATGGTCGCGTTGCCGTTCTCGACCCGAACCCACTCATGCTCGTCGCTGTAAACCGTCTTGCTCATGGATGACTCCCTTCCCTGCTCTCTTTGTTGCTCAACCTCTGTGATAGCCCGCCGGCACGAAGGGCAGCTTGGCCACCGTGATCGGATGCCCCTTGCCTCTCACAACTGCAGTCAATTCCTGGTCCGGCTTAGCCAACTCGCTCGCCACATAGCCCATGGCGACCGGCGCGCCGACGCTCGGCCCGAATCCGCCGCTGGTCACGGTTCCGATCTCTTTGCCGGCCGTGTCGGTCAGCAGGCTGCCGGCGCGCACCGGCGCCCGGCCCTGCGGTCGCAGGCCCACGCGCTTGCGGGTGACGCCCTCCGCCAGTTGTCTTTGAACGACCTCGGCGCCGGGGAAGCCGCCGTCTGCGCGCCGGCGTTTCCCGATGGACCAGGTCAGGCCCGCTTCGACCGGGGTCGTGGTCTCGTCGATGTCGTTGCCGTAAAGGCAAAGTCCGGCTTCGAGGCGCAGGGAGTCCCGTGCACCGAGACCCGCGGGCATCACCGGTGGGAAAGCCAAGAGTCGGCGCGCCAGGGGCTCGG
Source organism: Rhodospirillales bacterium (assembly GCA_965247175.1). Classification (GTDB taxonomy): domain Bacteria; phylum Pseudomonadota; class Alphaproteobacteria; order Kiloniellales; family DSM-21159; genus JANQMX01. The sequence continues at coordinate 2,802,290 of OZ252006.1, read as the reverse complement.
CGAAGTCGGCCGGGGTGGAGATCTCGAAGCCGTCCTCGCCGCTGTAGCCTGAGCGGCTGATGCGGCAGTCGACACCGTCGATGGCGAACCAGCCTGCCTGCATGAAGCGAAGCGTGGTGCAGCCAGGTACGAGGTTGCCCAACACGAAGGCGGCCTCGGGCCCCTGCAAAGCCATCAGCGCCCGGTCTTCCAAGGCCTCGAGCCCGACCGCGGTGTCCAAGCAGGCGCGCATATGGGTGATGTCGGCGGCCTTGCGGCTGGCGTTGATCACCAGGAAAAGATCGTCTTCGTCGCGCCCGACAATGAGGTCGTCGAGGATGCCGCCGGTTTCGTTGGTGAGCTGGGTATAGCGCTGGTCGCCCGCCGCGAGCCCCAGGAGGTCGCCGGGCACCAGCGTCTCCAGGCTTTGCGCGGCTTCATCGCCGACGAGGCGCACCTGGCCCATGTGGGACACGTCGAACAGGGAGGCCTGCGCGCGGCAATGCTGATGCTCTGCGACGATGCCGGCGGGGTACTGCACCGGCATGGCATAGCCGGCGAAGGGCACCATCTTGCCGCCAAGCTCGACATGCAGGTCGTAGAGCGGCGTGTGCAGCAGCGCCGGGCGGTCTTCTTGTGCTTCGCTGGACATGGCTTACGGGCCTCCGACAGGGACAGACAGACAGCCGCCAAAAGGCGCTGCCTCCTCTGTCGCGAGACCTGAGAGATTTGGCCGTGGCCGGGACGACGTGCGCCCTAAGCCAGGTTTACCCCTTCGGTGAGACCGGCCGCCGTTCCATAGAAATCAGGCAGCAGCCGCTCTGCTTTCCAGAGACGCTCTCTCGTCAACGGTCCTTTTGCCTGAGAGTTTCCGAGGCCGTTGCTCCTTCGGCGCCGCGCATCGGCCATCAGGCCAGCGCGCGATCTCTCCCGTAGACGACTAAGCGCATTCCAAAATTAAGATCTGATGGCGGGCTGTCAAGGCAGGCAGCGCCAAGCCGGCGTGCGACGCCCGGCGCTAGCGGTTGGCCCGGTTGTAGTCGAGCTCGGCGCGCGAAAGCAGGAGGCCGAGGTAGATGACATAGCTGTTGCCGTCTTCACCCTCGGCTATGGGAAAGCGCTGTTCCAGCTCGTCGAGAAACAGCAGGCGCCGGCGATTGCCCTCGAACTCCACGGTGACCGGAAACTCCTGTCGGGTCAGCACCTTGTCCGGCGTCTCGCTCTTGCTGATGGCCACGAAATAGGTGAATTGGGCTTCGCCACTCTCGTTCGCTGGTCCCCGGCTTGCCTCGAAAACCACCTGCATATTCATCTCGATAGAGGTTTCCTCATAATCGCAGACGAAATTCACGTTGGAGATCTGGGCTGAGAAATCCACATCAGTAAGATCGCGACCGGCGCCGTTGAAGCGCGTCATTTCGGTCGTGTCGGGCAGGGGGGCGATGGCCGGGCAAGGCAGCGCGATCTCCTCGTCGGAGGAACAGGCGGCGAGCGCGACTGCGAAAGCAAGGACTGCCAAGAGATGCGTGCGCGTTTTCATGTCTTCCGCTGCGGAAAGGTCGAGGGCCTCGATAGGGGGGCGCGACAATCGCGATCAGTGCCAATCGGCGAATTGAGCGCTAGTATCCCTCTCGCTGACCGGCACATTAGGCGTCCGGTATCGTGGCGAGCAAGAGGCAGCGGTGTGTGACGGGAAGAGGGGACGTGGAGCGCAAGCCACCATTGACGATCTACCTGGCAAACCCGCGGGGATTCTGCGCCGGGGTTGAACGCGCCGTGGCGATCGTGCAGCGCGCCATCGATCGTTTCGGCGCGCCTGTCTACGTGCGGCATGAGATCGTTCACAACCCCGTTGTCGTAAAAGGGCTGGAGCAAGAGGGCGCCGTCTTCATCGATGAGCTCGACGAGGCCCCGGACGGCCGCCCGGTGATTTTTTCCGCCCACGGCGTGCCAAAGTCGGTGCCGGCCGAGGCCGAGCGCCGCGGCTTACTCTACGTCGACGCCACCTGCCCCTTGGTCAGCAAGGTTCATCTGGAAGCCGAGCGCCACTATGCCGACGGCCTGCACATCCTCCTGATCGGCCACGCCGGCCATCCTGAGATCGTCGGCACTCTGGGTCAGTTGCCGGAGGGGGCGATTACGCTGGTCGAGACCATCGAGGACGCCGAGTCCTTGCAGCCGGCCGACTCTGACAGACTGGCCTATATCACCCAGACTACCCTCTCGATCGACGACACGGCCGACATCATCGCGGCTTTGCAGCGCCGCTTCCCCTACATCGCCGGCCCGCGCAAGGAAGACATTTGCTACGCCACGACCAATCGGCAGAACGCGGTGAAGGAGATCGCTGCGCGCTGCGATGCGCTGCTGGTGGTCGGTGCCGGCAACTCCTCGAACTCCGTGCGCCTGGTCGAGACGGCGACCCGTGCCGGATGCCCGCAGGCCTATTTGATCGGTGGGCAGCAGGATATCGATTGGCCCGGTTTGGCGGGAGTGACAACACTCGGCTTGACAGCAGGCGCCTCGGCCCCCGACTTTGTCGTGCAAGAGGTGATCGACGCTTGCCGAGAGCGCTTTGACGTTACGCTTGAGGTCGGTGCGGCACCGGATGAAGACGTTCATTTCAAACTGCCTCGGATACTGAACGACCGGGCCGCTTAACGCTTCTCAGGCATGGCCGTCTATACGACCGTTTCCGACGATGAGCTGACTGAATTCTTGAACCGCTACGACCTAGGTGAGGTCTTGGCGTTCAAGGGCATTGCCGAAGGCGTGGAGAACTCCAACTTCCTGCTGCAGACCGAGCACGGCAATCACATCCTGACGCTTTACGAGAAGCGGGTCGCGCCGGAGGACCTTCCCTATTTCCTGGCGCTGATGCGCCACCTCTCCGCCAAGGGCGTCGATTGTCCGCTCCCCATTGCGGCCTGCGACGGTAGCGCCCTGCAGAGCCTCTGCGGCCGGCCGGCCGCGATCATCAGCTTCCTGGAGGGGCTGTGGCCGCGGCGCATCCACCCTTTTCACTGCCGCGAGCTGGGCGAGGGCCTGGCCCGCATGCACCTGGCCGGAGCCGACTTCGGCATGACGCGCCCGAACAACCTTTCGATCGACGGCTGGCGGCCGCTTCTCGAGGCTTGCGGCCCGCGCTCCGACGAGGTGCGGCCGGCGCTCTTCGGCGAGCTCAATGAGGAGCTCGGCAAGCTTGAGTCGGAATGGCCGGAGGAGCTGCCGCAGGGTGTCATCCATGCCGACCTCTTTCCCGACAACGTCTTTTTCCGCAACGAGCGGCTGACCGGCTTCATCGACTTCTATTTCGCCTGCAACGATGCCTTGGCCTACGACCTTGCCGTCTGCCTCAACGCCTGGTGCTTCGAGCCCGACGGCTCCTTCAACATCACCAAGGCGCAGCAGCTTCTGGCGGGCTATGGGGCGGTCCGGCCGCTGGACGAGCGCGAATTGACGGCTCTGCCGCTGCTCTGCCGCGGTGCCGCCCTGCGTTTTCTGCTGACCCGCCTGTTTGACTGGCTCAACCACCCGCCCGGCGCCTTCGTGAAGCCGAAGGATCCGCTGGAGTATTACCGCAAGCTGCGCTTTCACGCCGACTGCGACGGGCCTGGCGCCTACGGTTTGTGACATGACGAAGAACGACGAGGCGGTGGAGATTTTCACCGACGGGGCTTGCAGCGGCAATCCGGGCCCCGGCGGCTGGGGCGCCCTTCTGCGCTACAAGGGTGTCGAGAAAGAACTCTCCGGCGGCGAGACCGAGACCACCAACAACCGCATGGAGATGATGGCGGCGCTCCGCGCCCTGGAAGCGCTCAAGCGGCCCAGCCGCGTGCATCTCACCACCGACTCGGTCTACTTGCGCGACGGCATCACCAAGTGGATTCACAACTGGAAGCGCCGCGGTTGGAAGACCGCCGACAAGAAGCCGGTGAAGAACGCCGATCTTTGGAAGAGCCTGGAGCTGGCCATCGCGCCGCATCAGGTCGAGTGGCACTGGATCAAGGGCCACAGCGGGCATCCGGAGAACGAGCGCTGCGACAGCCTAGCCCGTGCCGCCATTCCCCGCGGGGAGTAGCCTGAATAGCCCTGACAAACGAAAAGGCCGGCCCGAAGGCCGGCCTTATGCATCTCTCAGAGCGCGCTTAGAGCGCCCGCAGGATGGCCTCGGCGCTCGACACCTCGAAAGCGCCCGGATCTTCGATGGCCATGTGGCTCACCGTGCCGTCGTCGACGATCATGGCGAAGCGCTGGGCGCGCTTGCCCATGCCGAAGCCGCTGCCGTCGAAGACCAGGCCTAGGGCCTCGGCGAAGTCGCCATTGCCGTCGGCCAGCATCAGAACCTTGCCGCCGGCGTTCTGCTGGTCACCCCAGGCGCCCATGACGAAGGCGTCGTTGACCGACAGGCAGGCAACCGTGTCCACGCCCTTACCCTTGATCTCGTCTGCGTTCTGGATGAAGCCGGGCAGGTGCTTCGCCGAGCAGGTCGGCGTGAACGCGCCCGGCACGGCGAAGACCACGACCTTCTTGCCGCCGAACAGCTCGTCGGTGGTGATGTCGGCCGGCCCGTCGTCCGTCATGTGCTTCAGCGTCGCGCTCGGAACCTTTTCACCCACTGCAGTAGCCATGGCGGCCTCCCCTCTCGATTGCGGAATTGGAATTGCCCGAAGAAAGCGGGCACTCCGCTAGATAGGAGGCGAGGCCCGCCGCGGCAAGCGACCTTACTGTTGCGAGATGCGTAGGGCTTCCGGCTGCGCCTGCTCGAGCGCTTCGTCAAGGGCACCCTGGCTCAAGAGCTCGGGCAGCAGAACGCCCTCCGGCGCCGAGGGTCCGTAGACCGCATTGAAGGGGATTCCGTAGCGGCCGTGGCTGGCCAGGTAGTCGGCGATGGCCTGGTCCGGCAGTGTCCAGTCGCCGCGCATCAGGACCACGTCGAACTGCTGCAGGACAACGGCGGTTTCCTCGCTGTCGAGCACCAGCCGCTTGTTGACCTGACAGGTGATGCACCAGTCGGCCGTGACATCGACGAGGACCAGGCGGCCGTTTGCGACGTGCTGGGCGATCTCCGACTGATCCAGCGGCGCCCATGCACCGGCAAGAGAGGCGTTTCCGGTGCCTGCATCGCCCCGCCACGCAACCGCCGTCACCAGCACCACGGCAGCGAGCGCGCCAGCGATCGGGCGGACACGGCTGGCCTGCCAGTCGTAGCGCCGGGACAGCCCGAGCCAGAGCACGATGCTCAGAAGGGCCGCCGTCAGGAGGCCGGCCGGCGCCAGGCCGATCTGCGTCGCGATGACGCTGGCCAGCCACAGCGCGGTGGCGAGAAGCGCCAGGCCGAGAATACGGCGCAGGACGATCATCCAGGGCCCTGGCTTGGGCAGCGCCGTGGCCAGTCGTGGAACGGCGGCGACGAGCAGATAAGGGAGTGCCAAGCCCAGGCCCAACGCGGCAAAGACCAGCAGGATCTCGATCGGCCCGCGCGACAAGGCGAAGCCGACGGCCGTCCCGAGGAAGGGGGCGGAGCAGGGGGTCGCCAGCAGCGTTGCGAAGGCGCCGGTCAGGAAGTGGCCGCGGTAGCTGTGATCATTGCCGATGCCGGCAACGGCAGAGAGTCGCGCTGGCAGCAGAATCTCGAAGAAGCCGAAGAGATTGCAGGCGAACAGCGTGACGATCAGGGCCATGACCGCGAGGAACAGCGGTTGCTGAAACTGAATGCCCCAGCCGACCGCTCCACCGAAGGCACCGATGGCGATGGCGCCACCCGCCAGAACCATGAACGAGAAGAGGATGCCGGCGGCCGAGGCCAGGAAGGAAAGCCGGACCCGGCCGCGGTCCTGACCGCCGTAGCTGACGGCCGACAGCAGCTTTATGGACAGCACCGGCAGCACGCAGGGCATGAGATTGAGGATCAGGCCGCCGGCCACCGCCAGCAGCAGGATGACCAGCAAACTGTGACCGCCCGTCGCAGCGGTACCACTGCCTCCGGTGCTGCCTCCGGCCGAGGCGGCAGCCAGAGGTGCGACGCTCTCACCGAAGCCCAGGGTGACCTGCTGCTCCATGCCGCGCTTGCCATCGAACAACGTCAAGGTCAACGGCGCCCCGGCCAGCGCCGCCTCAACCCCGCGCCCGCGTTCCACCGCCACGCGCAACTCGGCCGTTTGGCCGTCCTGACCGAGGATCACCTCAGGCTTGCTGTAGGCGAAGCCGATCGGGCCCTCGACGATCAAATCCGGCTGATCAAAGGGGAAGGCCGAGGAGACGCTCGCCACCAAGAGCGGCGTCTCTTCGCTGCCGGTCAGCAAGGCTTCCTCTATGGAGAGTCCGGCGTTGCGCCCGTCACCGGGCACCAGGGCGCGGTACTTCTCGATCAGGAAGTTCTCAGCGGCAGGTTGGGCCTCGCCTGCTGGCAGGTCGAGCGCAAGATCGAAGGTCCGCGGGATGCAGATCTCTTCGCAGACCAGATAGTTGACGTTAAGCCGCAGGTTGACCGCCTCGCCGGGACGCTCTGGCTGCACGCTCAGCGGATAGACGACCTCTTCGGCATAACCGAAGGTTTCCAGCCCGAAGAGCGAAAAGCGGTGCGGCACCGGCCAGAGGACCTCGACGGCGGCGACATTGCTCGAGCCGCTCCAGTCCAGCTCGAGCGGAAAGCCCGCGTCGCCGGGCGACCGCCAGTAGGTTTTCCAGCCGTCCTCCAGCGCCACATGCAGGCCGAGCGAGAGGCTTTGCGCGTTGCCGGCAGCGTCGCCGGCGGAGAGGATACGCACCCGGCTTTCGTCAATGCCGGCCCAATCGCTCGCCGTGGCGGCGGCTTGGCCAGGGGCCAGCAGCGAGACCGCCAGGAGCAGGGCGCTGAGGAAAGACGAAAGGCGGATCATACTGATTCCATTTATCAAAAAGGCGCGTGCGAAGTCCGTGAACAGCACATAAGTATAAGCTCTCCCCCATGCCATAGGCTTGTCACAACAGCGTGTAGACTTGTCATAGTGGCATGAGTGGGACGAGCGGCGATTCGTCGTCGTAAGAAAGAAATAATACCGCTACGTTAGCCTGAAACGATAGGTCGATGCATCGAGCGATGCCATGAATAGAGAGTTTTTGAGCGGCAAGCTGCTGATCGCCATGCCGAACATGCGCGATCCCCGCTTCGAGCGGACGGTTATCTACATGTGCGCGCACAACGAAGATGGCGCGCTCGGACTGGTCCTCAATCGTCTGATCGAGAGCCTCAGCTTCCACGACCTGCTGAGCCAGCTTGGTATCGATAACACCAAGCTGAGGCAGGAGATTCGCGTGCATTTCGGCGGTCCGGTGGAGCCGGGGCGCGGCTTCGTGCTGCACAGCGCCGACTATCTTCAGGACAGCAGCCTGCAGGTGACCGACGATGTCGCCATGACCGCGACTGTCGAAATCCTGAAGGACATCGCCGGTGGCGGTGGGCCGCGGCAGAAGCTGCTGGCGCTCGGTTACGCCGGCTGGAGCCCGGGACAGCTCGACAAAGAGATCCAGGAGAACGGCTGGCTGCATGCGTCGGCTGACGAGCTGCTGCTGTTCGACGATGAGCTTGAGGACAAGTGGGAGCGTGCGATCACCAAGATCGGCTTCGACGTCTCCATGCTGTCCAGCGACTCCGGACACGCCTAGACTCATAGTGTTCTGAGCGACGGCCTTAGGCTTCCGCCAGCAAGCTGCCTTGATCGGAATCGCTGCTGCCGGCCGTTGCGCCGCTGGGCCAGTCTTCTTCCAGCAAGCCGAACAGCACATGATCCTGCCAGCGGCCGTCGATCTTGAGGTAGCCGCGCGCCTGCCCCTCTTCCTGGAAGCCGAGTCGCTCCAAGAGGCGCCGGCTGGCGTCGTTCTTCGGCAGGCAAGCGGCTTCGATGCGATGCAGCTTCAGCTCGGTGAAGGCGAAGGGAATGGCCGCCGTCAGGGCTTCGGTCATGAAGCCCTTGCTGGTATGCATCTCACCCAGCCAGTAGCCGAGACTTGCGGTCTGTGACACGCCGCGGCGGATGTGGCTGATCGTCAGGCCTCCGACGACCGTTTCGCTATCGCGCAGCAGAATCAGGAAGCTGCGTGCGCTGCCGTCGCGCGCTTCCCGTTCGGTCTGTTCGATGCGGCGGCGAAAGCTGCCGCGGCTGAGCGAGTCAGGTGGCCAGGTCGGCTCCCAAGGCTGCAGGAAGGATTTGCTCCGGCGCCGCACGTCGGCCCACGACGTCCAGTCGCTTGCCATCGGCGGCCTCAGGCGCAAACGCTCCGTCAGGAGCGTCGTCTGCCGTGAGGCTCTATCCCGCAGCGGCGAGAAGATCATGGCGGTTCATCCGGCGGCGGAGGCTGCGTGGCCGTTGGAGGCGGCCAGCCGCCCCTCGAGGTCGCTATGGCTCGGCAGGCTCCTGACCGGGCCGAGAGCGATCAAGGTCGGCGTGCTGGACAGCAGGCGCTGCGTGACCCGCCCAATGGCGGCGCGATCGACGGCATCCAGCCCGGCCACGATCTCCTCGACCGAGAGCGCGCGTCCGTATGTCAGCAGCTGATTGGCCAGGTGCTCGCAGCGATTGCTGGTCCGCTCCCGACCCATGAGAATGCTGGCCTTGATCTGATTGCGGGCGCGATCGATCTCCGCCTCGCGCACGTCCTCGCCGACCTCCGCCAAGAGGCCGCAGATCAGCGAGACGACCTCTTGAGACTCTAGCTCGCCGGTGCCGGCGTAGACGCCGAAGAGGCCGGTGTCGCTGTAGCCCGAGAGGAAGGAGAAGACGGAGTAGGCGAGGCCGCGTTCTTCGCGCACTTCTTGGAACAACCGCGAGGACATGCCGCCGCCGAACAGCGTGGCGAAGATCGAAGCGGCGTAATAGTCAGGGTCGCGGTAGCCGATCGCTTCCAGCCCAAGGATGACGTGGGCCTGCTCCAGGGCGCGGACCTGGCGCAGGTCGCCGGCGGTGTAGACCGGTGCGTCGTTGGGCAGTCTTTCGCCCGGTGTGAAGGCGGCGAAGGCATCGGCAACCAGCTCGACCAGCCGATCGTGCTCGATCGCGCCGGCGGCGGCGAAGATCAGCCGGCTGGGGTCATAGCGAGACTGCATGTAGCTGCGCAGGCTGTCGCTCGACAGGGCCTTGACCGTGTCGGGCTGACCGAGGATGGGTCGGCCAAAGGCCTGCCGGTGATAGGCGACCTCTTGGAAATGATCGAAGATGATATCGTCCGGCGTGTCCTGAGCCTGTCCGATCTCTTGCAGGATCACCGCTTTCTCGCGCTCCAGCTCGGCGGCGTCGAAGCGCGGGTTGACCAGGATGTCGGCGATCAGATCGACGGCAAGGCCGCTGTGCTCGCGCAGAACCTGGGCGTAGTAGGCGGTGCTCTCCCGCCCGGTATAGGCATTGAGGTGGCCGCCGACGGCTTCGATCTCTTCGGCAATCTCCCGAGCGCTGCGCTTCGCCGTGCCTTTGAAGGCCATATGCTCCAGCACGTGGGCGATGCCGTTCAGCTCCTCGGGCTCATGCCGGGCGCCGACCGAGACCCAGGCGCCGAGCGAGACGCTCTCCACACCGCTCATGGTGTCGCTGGCAACGACCATGCCGTTGTCCAGCTTGGTCAGCGCAACCGTCATGCCGCCGCCGCGGGGAAGGGCCCGCCCCTAACAAAGTCCTGCACCTCGGCCAGATCGTTCGGCAGCACTGTCATGGCTTCTTCGCGCTCGTAGAGATCGGACAGCCGGGGCGGCAGGGTTGGCCGGCGGCCGATCGCCTTCTCGACGGCGTCGGGGAACTTGGCCGGATGCGCCGTGGCCAGGCAGACCAAGGGACCCTCGCTTGCCCTGTGCAAGGCGTGCGCGGCGGCGATGCCGATGGCGCTGTGCGGGTCGACGATCTCTCCGGTTTCCTCATAGACGCGGCGAATGGCCTGCAAGGTGGCGTCGTCGTCAAGGCTGTAGCCTCGAAAGTGGTCTCGCGCCCGCTGGGCCTGCTCATCGCTGACGTGCAGCACACCGCGCCGGCGAAACTCCGTCATGGCGCCCGCCGTCACGGCGCCGTCGCGTCCGTAGATGTCGAAGAGGAAGCGCTCGAGGTTGCTCGAGACCTGAATGTCCATAGAGGGCGAATAGCTCGGCCGCACCGCGCGGATGCTCATTTCGCCGCTGGCGAAGAAGCGGGTCAGGATGTCGTTGGCATTGGAGCCGATGATCAGGCGGTTGACCGGCAGGCCCATCTGCATAGCCGCATAGCCGGCGAAGACGTTGCCGAAATTGCCCGTCGGCACCGAGAAGGCGATCGGGCGCTGCGGCGTGCCGAGTGCTGCGCCGGCGGCAAAGTAGTAGACGATCTGGGCCATCACCCGCGCCCAGTTGATCGAGTTCACCGCGGACAGCTTCATTTCCTGGCGGAAGCCCAGGTCGTTGAACATGGCCTTCACCAGGTCCTGGCAGTCGTCGAAGGTGCCCTCGATTGCCAGGTTGCGAACATTGGGCGCCTGCACCGTGGTCATCTGCCGCCGCTGCACCTCAGAGACCCGGTCCTTGGGATGCAGGATGACGATGTTGATGCGCTTGCGGCCGCGGCAGGCCTCGATGGCGGCCGCGCCGGTGTCGCCAGAGGTGGCGCCGACGATGGTGATGTGCTGATCCTTCGCCTCCAAGACGGCGTCGAACAGCTGGCCGAGCAGCTGCATGGCCACGTCCTTGAAGGCCAAGGTCGGGCCGTGGAACTGCTCCATCAGCCAGAGGTTCGGGCCAAGCTGCACCAGCGGCACGACGGCCTGGTGGTCGAAGCTCTCGTAGGCCTTGGCGACCAGCTCCGGCAGGCGCTCCTCGATCAGGGAGTCGGCAACGAAGGGGCGCACGATGCGCGCCGCCAGGCTGGGATAGTCGAGCCCGTTGAGCTCTTCCAGCGCTTCGGCCGAGAACTGAGGCCATTCCGCGGGGACATAGAGGCCGCCGTCGCGGGCCAAGCCGGTCAGAAGCGCTTCGTCGAAACCGATGACGGGAGCTGCTCCACGTGTCGAGATGTAACGCATGGCCCGTTCGTTATCTTCGCAGTTCCAGTCCCGGCCGGCACGCTCTAGGCGTCAAGATAGCGTCGTCTAAGGTGTGCTTTGAAGACTTCGGGGTCAAGCGAACGACCGCTTGCCGCCGTGATCAGCGCATCGCCCGACAGGCGCGAGCCTTGGCTGTGGACAGTTTCTTTAAGCCATTGCATCAGCGGACGAAAGTCGCCTGCCCTCAGACTTTCGGACAGCTCCGGAAGCTGCTCATCGGCAGCTTGGTAGAGCTGCGCCGCTGTCATGGCGCCCAAGGTGTACGTCGGAAAATAGCCCCAGGCGCCGGAGAACCAATGGATGTCCTGAAGACAGCCGAGCCGGTCGTCGGGCGGCCGGATCCCCAAGAGAGAGGCCATGGCCTCGTTCCAGGCTTCGGGCAGCTCGGCGAGATCGAGCGACCCGTCGAGCAGCTGACGCTCCAGCCGGTAGCGCAGAATGACATGGGCCGGATAGGTCACTTCGTCGGCGTCGACGCGGATGAAGTCGGGCTGAACACGGGTCCAGAGGCGATGCAGGTTCTCGGCTTCCCAGGCCGGCCCCTGGCCGCCGAAGGCCTCCCGGGCCAAAGGGGCCAAGAAAGCTAGGAAATAGGGTGAGCGGCAAGCCTGCATCTCGACCAGCAGAGACTGGCTCTCATGCATGGCCATGCCGCGGGCCTGGCCGACCGGCTGCAGGCGCCAGTCGCTCGGCAGGCCGCGCTCATAGAGCGCATGCCCGGTCTCGTGCAGCACAGCCATGAGGGCCGAGGCGAAGTCGCTCTCGTCATAGCGGGTGGTGATGCGCACGTCGTCGGGGACGCCGCCGCAGAAGGGATGGTGCGACACATCGAGGCGGCCGTGCGCGAACTCGAAGCCCACCGCCGCCATCAGGCGCTGCCCCAGCTCGGCCTGCGCCGCGATGGGGAAGGGACCCTGCGGCGTCTGTGCCTCGCCCTTGGTTGCCTGCGCTTCGAGCACGGCGGCCAGGAACCCGGGAAGGAAGTCGGCCAGATCGTCGAACAGTCGGTCGATCTCGGCGCTGGAGCCGCCCGGCTCGTAGCCGTCGAGCAAGGCGTCGTAGGGGGAGCAGCCAAAGGCCTCAGCCTTTGCCGCTGCCATCTCGCGCGTCAGATCGAGAACTTTCTGGAGCGCGGGCTGCACGGCGGCGAAGTCGGATTTCGGCCGGGCCTCCCGCCAGGTCATCTCACAGCGCGCTTCCGCCTCTGTCATCGCCGCCACCAGATCGGCATCCACCGCGCAGGCGTGGCGCCATTCGCGCCGCATCTCCGAGAGGTTGGCGCGCTGCCAGTCGTTCAAGGCGTGCGGATTCGCGGTCGCCTCTTCTTCTGCCTGGTCGAGCCAGTCGCCGACCTCGGGATGGGTCAGAAGCTCGTGGCAGGTCACTTCCAAGGCCGAAAGCTGGTTCGTGCGGGCATCGGCGCCGCCGTTCGGCATCATGGTGGCGCGATCCCAGTCGAGCACGCCGGTCGCTTCTTCCAGGGCTGAGATGCGCCGGAAGCGCTCTTCCAATCGGCTGTAGGGGGAGGCGGCGTCGGTGGTCGGCATGGATCGTCTAAGTCGTCATCAAGAGTCGGGCGCGGCGCGGCGGCGCTTCAGAACGATGTAGGTGACGCAGAAGGTAAGCGCCAAGCCGAACCAGGTTAGGGCGTACTCCAAGTGATCGTTTTTGAGCGTGACGCGGGTCCGCCCGCCGAGGGGATAGGGACCGGGCTCCTGCTCGGCACGCGCCGAGAAATAGAGCGCGGTCTCGACGTCGGGCAGGCCGACGGCCTCCGCCATGGCCGGCAGGTCGAGCCAGACCCAGGCATTTCCCGCCGGGTCGTTGGCCGGCTTCAGCCACTCGCTGCCACGCCATCCGCCGCGTCGGACCAAGGCATCTATGGTCACGTCGCGCGGCGCGCTCGAACCCGTCGGTGCCCAGTCGAGGGGGACCCAGCCGCGGTCGAGCAGCACCACCCGGCCGTCCTCCAGCTCCAGCGGGGTGACGATGTGGCGGCCCGGCTGGCCGGCATTGAGGCGCGAGAGCAGATTGAGCGATCGTTCCGGATAAAGCCGCCCCTCCAAACGGTAGGGGCGGTAGAGCATGGCCTCTTCGTCGAAGGCGCCGGGCGGCAAGGCCTCGGCCGGCCCGCTGCTGCGGGCCTGCAGGTCGGCGATCAGGTTCTCTTTCCAGGAGAGTCGCTGCAGTTGCCAGACGCCGAGGCCGACGGCCACGGCAATCATCAGAAGTGTGAAGAGCGTGAACGAAACCCCCAGCCGGCCGCCGGAGGTGCGTGCCGCCTCAGCTGTCATACTGCTCCGTACCGCTGTCGCTGGCCTGATGCTTGAACTGCAGGGCCACCATCACGCCCTTCAAGGGGCGCAGCAAGGCAACGCTGAGCCCGATGATCAGGGGTGTCCAGAGCAGCGCGTGCAGCCACAGCGGCGGCTGGTGGCTGAACTCGACCCACATGGCGATGGGTATGACCACTGCCGGCACCAGCAGCATGATGAAGAAGGCTGGCCCATCGGCGCTGTCCGCCTTGCTCAGGTCCAAGCCGCAGACCGGGCAGCGGTCGGCGATCTTGAGGAAGCCGTTGAACAGCTTGCCTTGGCCGCAGCGTGGGCAGCGGCCAGCAAGCCCCGTCGAAATGGGCGACTGCTGCGGATAGTAGCTCATGGTTCCCTTCAGGACGTCGGGAGCCCGGAGGCGCCCGTCAATAGCCCCACCAGTAGACGCAGACGAAGAGGAACAGCCAGACCACGTCCACGAAGTGCCAGTACCAGGCGGCTGCCTCGAAGCCGAAGTGCTTCTGCGGCGTGAAGTCTCCGGACCAGGCACGCCACAGGCACACGGCCAGGAAGATGGTGCCGACGATCACGTGGAAGCCGTGGAAGCCGGTGGCCATGTAGAAGGTCGAAGAGTAGATGCCGTCGGTGAAGCCGAAGGCGGCGTGGGAGTACTCGTAGGCCTGCAGGCCGGTGAAGCAGATGCCCAGGAAGACGGTCAGCGCCAGGCCGTTGACCAGGCCGCGGCGGTCGCCTTCGCGCAGGGCGTGGTGCGCCCAGGTGACGGTGCAGCCGGACAGCAGCAGCACCAGCGTGTTCATGAAGGGCAGGCCGAAGGGCTCGAAGCCAATGACGCCGACCGGGGGCCAAACGCCGCCCGTCACCTCGACCCGTTCGACCTGTATAGCCTCGTCGACGAAAATGCTGGCATCGAAGAAGGCCCAGAAGAAGGCCGCGAAGAACATCACCTCGGAGGCGATGAACAGCAGCATCCCGTAGCGCAGGCCGAGCTGGACCACCGAGGTGTGATCGCCGCCGTGGGACTCGCGGATGACGTCCCGCCACCAGAAGTACATGGTCAAGAGAATGAGCAGGACGCCGATGGGCATCACCCAGAAGGTGATGTCGTGCATCAACAGAACCAGACCGCCGGTGAACACCAGGCCCGCGATTGCCCCCACGAAAGGCCAAGGGCTCGGGTTCACCAAGTGGTAGGGATGATTCGGTTTTGCGTGCGCCATGTTCGTCCCTCGTCAGGCCTGAAGCATCGTTAGTTCGTGCTCGTTGTCGTTTGGTAGTCCGCCGCGCTGGCGGTTTCCTCTTCCTCGTTCGCCAAGTCGTCGAGGTCGCGGAAGAAAGTGTAGGACAGCGTGATCGTCTCCACGTCGGCCATGCCGGGATCGTCCAGCAGGGCGGGGTCGACGAAGAAGCTGACACCCATCCGCATGCTCTCGCCCGGCTTGAGCTCCTGCTCTTCGAAGCAGAAGCACTGAACCTTGCTGAAGTAGACGCCGGCTTTGTCCGGCGTCACGTTGAAGCTCGCGGTTCCGGTCGTCGGCCGCGCCGCTTCGTTGGTCGCGACATAGAAGGCCAGGCCCGGTTCGCCGATGCGCAGCTCGACACTGGTTTCCTCAGGCTTGAAGTCCCAGGGAAGCTTGGGGCTGACGTCGGCGTTGAAGCGCACGGTGATGCGGCGCTCGCTGATCGTCTCCGGCACCGCTTCGGCGACCTGCGTGGTGCCGCCGAAGCCGGTCACCCGGCAGAACAGCTCGTAGAGCGGCACCGAAGCGAAGGCGAGGCCGACCATGCCGCAAACCACCGCCGCCAAGGAAATGGCCACGCGCGCATTGGCGCTGTTTCTTCTCGCTGCAGGCTGATCAACGGCCATGCTTAGTCCGCTCCCATGCGTACGATCGAGACGAAGTAGACGAGGACCACGAAGCTGACCAGCACCGCCAGCAGGACGAAGTTCTGTACCCGCTTGCGCCGGTGCAGGTTGCGGCCGTCGCGATCGGGCGACTGCTCATCGTCAGGGCTCTGGTTGTCCATGGCCATTCCGCTCACGCTCACCAGAAGGATCCTACCGTTGGCGCCCGATCGACGATCAGGGCGGTGAAGAGCGCGAAGAGATAGAGAATGGAAAAGCCGAAGGTCTGCCGCGCCGGCTTTTCGAGCACGCTTTCGTCGCTGCGATAGAGGCGCCAGGCGCAGAGCAGGAACAGCAGGTTCAGAACGCCGGCGCTGATGCCGTAGACCCAGCCGGTCATGCCGATGAAGCTGGGCGTCATGGCGACGGCGGCAAGCAACACGGTGTAGAGCAGGATCTGCGCCTGTGTGCGGCGGATGCCGACGACGACCGGAAGCATGGGAACGCTCGCTTCCGCATAGTCGGTTGCCCGGTAGAGCGCGAGCGCCCAGAAGTGCGGCGGCGTCCAGGCGAAGATGATCAGGAAGAGCAGCAGCGGCTCCAACGCCAGCCCGCCGGTGACCGCGGCCCAGCCGATCATCGGCGGAAAGGCGCCGGCAGCGCCGCCGATGACGATGTTCTGGGAGGTCCGGCGCTTCAGCCAGACGGTATAGACGAAGACGTAGAAGCCGTTGGCCAGCGCCAACAGCGCAGCGGCCGTCCAGTTCAGCGCCAGGCCCATCACCATGACCGAGAAGAGCGACAGCACGATGCCGAAGCTCAGCGCCTCGGGGGCCTCGACGCGGCCGCGCGGGATGGGGCGGCTCTTGGTGCGCCGCATGACCGCGTCGATATCGCGGTCGTACCACATGTTGATGGCACCGGCGCCGCCGGCCGCAACGGCGATACAGAGCACGGCCACGGCGGCCAGCAGAGGATGCAGCGGTCCAGGCGCAGCCAGGATGCCGGCGAAGCCGGTGAAGACCACGAGGCTCATGACCCGAGGCTTGAGCAGCGCAACGTAGTCGCTGACCCGGGCGTCGCTGCCCCGCTGCGCCAGCGGCTCGTTCACTCCCAATGTCAAAGAGCGGTCACTCATAGGAACTCTGCAACTCTTGCTCTTGCCGGCCCCCGGGAGAGCCGGGGCCGCCCGGCCTTAGCCGGACGGCCGTGATCGTTAGTACGCTCTCGCGCTTCTGCTCTAGCGAACCCGCGGCAGGGTATCGAAGCAGTGGAACGGCGGCGGCGAGGACACCGTCCACTCCAAAGTTGTCGCACCCTCGCCCCAGTAGTTGTCTCCAACCCGGCGTCCGTAGGCCATCGTCCAGACCAGCATGACGATGAAGAAGATGCTGGAGGCGAAGGCGATGTAGGAGCCGAACGAGGAGATGGCGTTCCAGAAGGCATAGGCGTCCGGATAGTCGGGATAGCGCCGCGGCATGCCCTGCAGGCCCAGGAAATGCTGCGGGAAGAACAGCAGGTTGACGCCGATGAAGGTGGTCCAGAAGTGCACCTGGCCAGCCCACTCCGGGATCTGCCGGCCGGACATTTTGCCCATCCAGTAGTACATGCCGCAGAAGATGGCGAAGACGGCGCCGAGCGACAGCACGTAGTGGAAGTGGGCGACCACGTAGTAGGTGTCGTGCAGGGCGGTATCCATGCCGGCGTTGGCCAGCACCACGCCGGTCACGCCGCCGATGGTGAACAGGAAGATGAAGCCCAGGGCCCAGAGCATGGGCACGCGGAACTCGATGGAGCCGCCCCACATGGTGGCGATCCAGGAGAAGATCTTCACGCCCGTCGGCACCGCGATCACCATCGTGGCCAAGGTGAAGTAGGCCTTGGTGTCGACGTCGAGGCCGACCGTGTACATGTGGTGGGCCCAGACGATGAAGCCGACGAAGCCGATGGCGACCATGGCATAGGCCATGCCGAGGTAGCCGAAGACGGGCTTGTTGGAGAAGGTCGAGACCACGTGGCTGACGATGCCGAAGGCCGGCAAGATCATGATGTAGACCTCGGGGTGCCCGAAGAACCAGAAGAGGTGCTGGAACAGGATGGGGTCACCGCCACCGGCCGGGTCGAAGAAGGTGGTGCCGAAGTTGCGGTCGGTCAGCAGCATGGTGATGGCGCCACCGAGCACGGGAACCGCGAGCAGCAGCAGGAAGGCCGTCACCAGCATGGACCAGGCGAAGAGCGGCATCTTGTGCAGCGTCATGCCCGGCGCGCGCATGTTGAAGATCGTGGTGATGAAGTTGATGGCGCCGAGGATCGAGGAGGCGCCGGCCAAATGCAGCGCGAAGATCGCCATGTCGACCGAGGGACCCGAGTGGGCCAAGGGCCCGGATAGCGGCGGATAGACCGTCCAGCCCGTTCCGGCGCCCTGATCGACGAAGGCGGAGCCGAGCAGCAGGAGGAAGGCGGGGACCAGCAGCCAGAACGAGATGTTGTTCATCCGCGGAAAGGCCATGTCCGGCGCGCCGATCATCAAGGGCACGAACCAGTTGCCGAAGCCGCCGATCAGTGCGGGCATGACCACGAAGAAGACCATGATCAGGCCGTGCGCCGTGATGACCACGTTCCAGAACTGACCCGGGTCGTTCGACAGTGTCTGGAAGATCTGGATGCCCGGCTCTTGCAGCTCGAGCCGCATGAGGACCGAGAAGAGGCCGCCGATCACACCGGCGATCACCGCGAAGATAAGATAGAGGGTGCCGATGTCCTTGTGGTTCGTGGAGCAGAACCAGCGGACGAAGAACCCGGGCTTGTGGTCGTCCTGCGCGTGCGCGCCGATGGATTCGTAATCGGTGGCCGACATAGCTGTTTTTCTCCCCCGCTTTCTTAGTTCTGCGCGTTGGCCAACTTGACCGGCCGTGCTTGCTCGACTGCGCCGAATTCCTCTTGGGCCTGGGTGACCCAGGTCTCGAACTCTTCTTTCGGCACGATCACGACTTCGATCGGCATGTAGGCGTGCCCGGTGCCGCAGAGTTCAGAGCACTGACCGTAGTAAGTGCCCGGCTCGCTGACCGGCGAAATCCAAACCTCGTTCAGCCGTCCCGGGACCGCGTCGCGCTTCACGCCGAAGGCCGGCACCGTGAAGGCATGCAGCACGTCGCCTGCGGTGATCAGCAGCCGGATGGCAGTGTCGGCCGGCAGAACCAGCGGATAGTCGGTGCCGAGCAGGCGGGGCTTGCCGGCGGCGGCAGCCTCTTCGTCGGTCAGCATGATCGAGTCGAACTCGAAGGAGCCGTGATCGGGGTACTCGTAGGTCCAGTACCACTGCTTGCCGATCGCTTTGACGGTCAGCTCGATATCCGGCGGCGTGACGTCTTGCGCGTAGAGCAAGCGGATAGAGGGGAAGGAGATACCCACCAGGATGAGAATCGGAATGATCGTCCAAGCCAGCTCCAAGGGAAGATTGTGCGAGACCTTGGAGGGGGTCGGATTGGCGCTCTTACGGAAGCGCACCATCACGTAAATCATCAAGATGGTCACGAAGAGCGCGATCAAGGTGATGATGATCAGCAGCGCGTCATGGAAGTCGTAGAGCTGCCGCGCCAGGTCGTTGGCGGGCGGCTGCAGGCCGAGAGCGTTCGGCGTCGGTTGACCCATCAGCTTGTCCGCCAGAGCTTGGCTGGCACCGCCGAAACAACCAACGGCGGCGACGCCTGCATAGGTCATCAATCGCTTCATAGTCGGCCTCATTTCTCCATCTCAAGAGCGGGAAATCTCACCCCGCCGCAACTTTGCACCCTGTGCACGCGCTGTCTAGATTAGACACCGGTTATCAGCGGCATTGCGCTTGCCTATCGCAAGTTAACCGAGGGTGCTTTCTCTCTCAACTCGAAGCGCTGCGGCATATCGACCGTGTATCACTAGGGATTCTGCGCGCTTCGCCGGGACTTTTCGTCAGGCCTTTGGGTCGCATTCACCCGTCATTCTGAACCAGCGTCTTATGGATGCGCCGCACGCCCATCCAAATGAGAAACGCCAGAATCGGAATGCTGAGACCAGTCACCAGATCCACCGGGATTGACCAGCCACTGCTGTCGACGGCCTCGGCCAGATAATTGACGAGGCTGACGCTATAGTAGGTGATGGCGGCGACCGAGAGGCCTTCGACGGTTTGCTGCAGGCGAAGCTGCAGCTTGGCCCGCCGGTCCATTGATTCGAGCAGTGCTTGATTCTGGGCCTCCAGCTTCACCTCGACGCGGGTCCGGAGAAGCTGTCCAGCCTGGGTCAAACGGCGGGTGAGATCGTCCAGGCGGGCCGCGACCGCCTCGCAGGTCCGCATGGCCGGCGCGTGGCGTCGCTCGAAAAACTCCTGAAAGGTTTGATAGCCCTCGATGCGCTCTTCCCGCAGCTCGCCAATCCGCCGCTGGACGAGCGCACCGTAGGCCTTCGTCGCGCTGAAGCGATAGCTGGTCAGGGCGGCAATGCGCTCCGCCTCGCTGGCCAGGCCGCTGAGCTCATTCAGCACCGCGCGATCGTCATCCACGGCGGCCGCCTCGGGGTCGGGCTGCGGCTGAGTCATCAGAGCAGCCAGCCTGGCGCCATAGCGCGTCAGCTCGCCGCCCCATTCCCGCGCCAAAGGAAAGCCGAGCAGGGCCAGCATGCGGTAGTTCTCGATCTCGCAGAGGCGCTGGATCAGACGGCCAGCCTGCCGCGGGCGCATGGCCCGGTCCTGAACCAAGGTGCGGCCGAAGCCGTCCGGCGCGATGGCGAAATTGGTCCAGACGCGCGCCGTGCCGCCGGAGACCATGCTGGCGGCGAAGTTCTCGCCGCCCATCAGGCGGACGAGCTCTTCCGCGGTGGGCTCGGGGGCATCCGAGGGCTCGAACTCGAAGTGCTGGGCCACCAGCAACTCGCCGGTGATCTTGCCGAGCCAATCCGCCGGCACGCGCTCGATGACTGGGGAATGAAAGCGATTCACACCGCCGTCCGGCGCGGTGGGCGCGCGCTCGTTCACGAAGAAGGTATAGGCCGTGTGCTCGGTGTGACGCTCCCAACGCAGGCGGAAGGGGCCGAGATCCGCGTAGAAGAAGCGCGCGTTTTCAGGCGGAGGAGCGACCTTGAAGGTGCTGCAGAGCTGGCTCAGGTGGACCAACTCCTCCTCGCGCCCAACCTCGCCGGTCAGGAAGGCCAGATGACTGACCCGCTCGGGCGGCTGCAAAGCGATGAACGGGCGCGCGTGGATTTCCGACGACAGCTCTCGCCTCAGCGGATGCTCGTTGAGACCCTTCAACGCTTCGACCTTCATCCTCTTTCCCGATGCTTGGCGTGCTGTGCAGATGCTTGGAGTGCCGTGCAAGAGGCCGCACGGTGCCTCGCGGGCCAGGCCTCGTCTGGGCAAGGCAGCCTGCTGGCCCTATATGGCATAACACGGCCGACCCGGTCATCCAGCAACACTTTGGACCTCGCATCATGTCCCATCTCCCCGAGACCGATCACATCTTCTTCGAGCGCGCCGGCCTGGATCGCGGCCGCGCACAGACGCTGCTCGATGACGCGCTGGCGGGCGCCGACGACGGCGAACTCTTCCTCGAGTACCGTCAGTCGGAGGCCTTGAGCTGGGACGACGGGAGGCTAAAGAGCGCCAGCTTCGACACTTCGCAGGGCTTCGGCCTGCGCTCGATTGCCGGCGAGGCGTCGGGCTATGCCCATGCCAGCGATTTTTCCGAAGCCGCGCTGCGCCGCGCTGCCGACACCGTGAAGGCCGTCCAGGCCGGTCACTCGGGAACGCTGCAGGCCGCGCCGCCGGGAACCAATCAGCAGCTTTACACCAGCGAGAACCCGCTGAACGCCATTCCCTTTGCGGACAAGGTTGAGGTGCTCGCGGCGATCGACGGTTTCCTGCGCGAGCGGGACGATCGGATCCGCCAGGTCTCGGCCTCGCTCTTGGGGTCGTGGCAGGCCGTCCAGATCCTGCGCGCCGGGGGCGAGCGCAGCGCCGACATCCGGCCGCTGGTGCGGCTCAACGTCTCGGTCGTGCTGCAGGACGGCGAGCGCCTGGAAAGCGGTAGCGCAGGGGCCGGCGGGCGATTCACCTTCGATCGCTTGCTGGAGGCCGAGGATTGGCAGGACTTGGCGCTCGAAGCGCTGCGCCAGGCCGAGGTCAACCTCGGTTCGGTCGACACGCCGGCGGGCGAGATGCCGGTGGTGCTGGGTCCGGGCTGGCCGGGCGTGCTGCTCCACGAAGCCGTGGGTCATGGCTTGGAAGGCGACTTCAACCGCAAGCGGACCTCGACGTTCTCGGACCGCATCGGCGAGCAGGTGGCCTCCAAGGGCGTGACGATCGTCGACGACGGCACCATCGCCGATCGCCGCGGCTCTCTCACGGTCGACGACGAGGGCACGCCGAGCGGGCGCAACATCCTGATCGAAGACGGCATCCTGACCGGCTACATGCAGGACCGGCAGAACGCCCGCCTGATGGGGATGAAGCCGACGGGCAATGGCCGGCGTCAGTCCTACGCGCACATCCCCATGCCGCGCATGACCAACACCTACATGCTGAACGGCAGCCACAGCCGCGACGAGATCCTGGCGAGCGTCAAGAACGGTCTGTACGCGGTGAACTTCGGCGGCGGTCAGGTCGACATCACCTCGGGCAAGTTCACCTTCAGCTGCACCGAAGCCTATCTGATCGAGGACGGGAAAGTGGGCCCGGCGGTCAAGGGGGCCACCCTGATCGGCAACGGTCCCGAAGTCATGAACAAGGTCACCATGGTCGGCAACGACATGGCACTCGACAGGGGCATCGGCACCTGCGGCAAGAACGGCCAGGGCGTGCCGGTCGGAGTCGGCCAGCCCTCCATGCTGGTCAGCGCCATCACCGTCGGCGGCACCGCCACCTGACGGCGCCCGTCGAAGGCAAAGCTAGTCTGAGTTATCCACGCTATCCACCGGCGCGGCGGCGATCGCTTCGATCTCGACCTTGTAGTCCGGGTGGGCGAGGCCGCTGATCACCAGCAAGGTCGAGGCACACTCGACTCCAGGAATAGAGTCATCGCGAACCTGGCGATAGATCGGGGTATCCGCCTGCTCGGTGATGTAGGCTGTGACTTTGACGAGATGCTGCGGCTGCATGTCGGCCGACTGCAGAATCGATAGGATGTTTTTCCACGTCTGCCTGTGTTGTGCCTCCGAGTCGCTCGCGACTCGGCCCTCTACATCGACTCCGACCTGCCCGGAGATATGCAGCCAACGAAAGGCACCTTTACACTCCACAGCATGACTGTAAGCAGAGAAAGGGGGAAAAACTGAAGACGGGTTAAGCTTTTGAGATTGGCTAATTTTCATCACAAGTTTTTCCCTTGCATCGGCGTTATTTGGACATTAACTTTTTCATCAACTAGGTGACATAAAAAAACCTAGCCCTTCCCCAAGACTAGTGTAACCCTCATATCCCCAAGTGAGCCGCAGCCCCCACTGCGGCTCATTTTTTAGTCAAAATAATCGTTAGAAATCAGCTTCTTCGCGTTAGAGGCGCCCGAAAGTTAAATTTTTTATGGAAAAGCGAAAGAAAACACTGGAATTTCGTTAACTCATTTTTTATATCTTCGGTGTTACCAAGGGAACGCTAGCCCTTCCCCAAGACTAGTGTAACCCTCATATCCCCAAGCACCGAAGAGCCGCCGCCCCCCAACGGCGGCTCTTCACTTTTTAAAGGCCGAATCGGCAGTGATTAGCCGACTCAGGCGTTAACACCTCAAGAAAAGCGCGGATTAGTTAACCATTCCTGTTGAGAAATGGGCGTTTTTTGCCTGTTTTTTGGCGTTTTGGGGGGCAGTAATCTAACGCCTCTTAACGCTTTGTTTAGATTTTCGGCCTAATCTCCGACGTACTAGCCCTTCCCCAAGACTAGTAACCCTCATATCCCCAAGCACACATTGCCGCCGCTTTCCCCAAAAGCGGCGGCACTTTTTTGTGCTGTCGGTTCTCGTTCGAGAGGGCTGGCCGCTTGGAGGCGTCCGCGGCGAATCGGCGGGCCTTAGTAAGCGAAGTCCCGAAACAGCGGGCTCAGCTCGCCCTGCCAGCGGCCCTCATAGGCCTTGAGCTTCTTGGTGGCCGGCGACTCGCCGGTCTCGGCAATGTCCACAAGCGGCGCGAGAAACTGCGTTTCGTCCAAGTCGCCGAGTCGGTCGAAACGGGCCCGACGCCGCAGCCCCTCGGCGGCAATCGCCAGCACGTCCTTCGCGATGGCTTGGACGTCGCGGTTGCGGAAAGGGGTCTTGAGCCCGTCGCGTGGAACATGGTCGCGCAGGAAGTGCCGCTCCTCCTTGGTCCAGTCTTTGACCAAGTCTTCGGCGGCGGTCAGCGCATCGGAGTCGTAGAGCAGCCCGACCCATAGCGCCGGTAGAGCGCAGAGCTTCTCCCAGCGGCCGCCGTCGGCACCGCGCATCTCGAGAAAGCGCTTGAGACGCACTTCCGGGAAGGCGGTGGTCAGATGGTCGGCCCAGTCGTTGATGTTCGGGCGTTCGCCGGGCAGCGCGTCGAGCGCCCCTTCCATGAAATCGCCGAAGCTCTTGCCGCTGACGTCCAGATAGCGGCCGTCGCGGTAGAGGAAGTACATCGGCATGCCGAGGATGTAGTCGACGTAGCGCTCGAACCCCATGCCGTCCTCGAAGACGAAGTCCAGCATGCCGCTGCGGTCGGGGTCCGTGTCCGTCCAGATGTGGCTGCGATAGCTCTGGAAGCCGTTGGGCTTGCCTTCGGTGAAGGGCGAGTTGGCGAACAGCGCGGTGGCGATCGGCTGGAGGGCGAGGGAGGTGCGGAACTTGCGCACCATGTCGGCCTCGTCGGCGAAATCCAGGTTGACCTGCACCGTGCAGGTCCTGTGCATCATGTCGAGGCCGAGGCTGCCCCTCTTGGGCATGTAGGCGCGCATGATGTCATAGCGCGCCTTGGGCATCTTCGGCATCTCGTCGCGTCGCCAGGTGGGGGCGAAACCCATGCCCAGCATGCCGGCGTTCATCGGCTCACAGACTTCTTTGACCTGGTCGAGGTGGGTGTGCACCTCGTTGCAGGTCTGATGCAGCGTCTCCAGCGGCGCGCCGGAGAGCTCGACCTGGCCGCCGGGCTCGAGCGTGATGTTGCAGCCTTCCTTGGTCAGCGCGATCGGCTTGTCGCCTTCCAGAACCGGCATCCAGCCGCAGTACTTGGACATGCCTTCCAACAAGGCACGGATGCCGCGCTCGCCTTCGTAGGGCAGGGGCTTGAGGTCGTCCCAGGTGAAGGCGAACTTCTCGTGCTCGGTGCCGATGCGCCAAGCCTCGGGCGATTTGCAGCCCTTTTCCAGATAGGCGACGAGTTGGCGGCGATCGGTGATCGGCTCGCCCTTACCCTGCGGCGGTGCGGACATGGTGCTTTCGCCTCCTCAATCGGCGAGGTCGGGTTGGGACTCGCCTTGTGCCGAAGCCGGCGACGGCGGCCGGGCCGGGCCATCGCCGTGGACGGACTGCCAGATCGCCAGTGCCGCCAAAGCCGCCGTATCGGACCGCAGGATACGCGGCCCGAGACTGACCAGTCTAACAAAGGGGAGCCGCGCCATCGTTGCAAGCTCGCTTTCGGCAAACCCCCCTTCCGGTCCCGTCATAACGGCCGCTGAGGTTGAGCCCGTCGCGGCGGCCAGCACCTCACCGAGCGGTGGGGCCGCGCCGCGTTCGCTGCAGACGAAGAGACGGCGTTCGGCGGGCCAGCTCTCCAGCAGCTTGGCCAGCGATTGCGGCGGCTCGACCAGCGGCACGTCCAGGCGCTCGCACTGCTCGGCCGCTTCCCGCGCGTTGGCGCGCAGCCGATCGACGTTGACCCGCTCCATCGCCGTGAAGCGGGTCATCACCGGAAGCAGGCGGCGGCAGCCGAGCTCCGTTGCCTTCTCGGCCAGGAAATCGATGCGGGCGCGCTTGATCGGAGCGAAGACCAGCCAGACGTCAGGGCTTCCGCTTTGCACGCGGATCTGCCTCTGCACGGCAAGCGAGGCCCAGCCCTTGCCGAGGCCTTCCAGTTCGGCCATCCACTCGCCGTCGCGCCCATTGAACAGAGCGATGGCTGCCCCGCGCGACAGCCGCAGCACGCTGCGCAGGTAATGCGCCTGCTGATGATCGACCCCGACGACGGCGCCGGCGGTGAGCTCCTCTTCGACGTAGAGGCGGGTGGCGAGCTTAGCCATTGGCCCTAGACGCTTGCCGTGCGGAGCGCCGCCTCGCTTGCCTTTTCTCGTCTACTGGCATTTCTCTTGCGTCGGATAAGAGCTCTGTTGGCTGGGCGGCCGATGCCGTCCCGAGTAAAGAAAGAAACTAGGTCATGGTTGGTGGTGGCGAAACCCACCTGGCAAGCGACATCAAAGAGGACGCCTGGATCTTGCGGCGCGCGCCCAGGCCGTGGGCGCCCTATCTGCGTCTGGCTCGCCTCGACCGGCCGATCGGCACCTGGCTGCTGCTTTTTCCCTGCTGGTGGTCCTGCCTGCTCGCGGCCGATGCGAGCGGACAGGGTCTCGATGCGACCATCGTCTGGTATCTCGTGCTCTTCGCGATCGGCGCGCTGCTCATGCGCGGGGCCGGCTGCACGATCAACGATATCTTCGACCGCGACATCGACGGGAAGGTCGCGCGGACCGCAACCCGTCCCCTGCCGAGCGGGGAGATACGCCTGCGTCAGGCCCTCTGGTTCCTCTTCATCCAGCTTGCCCTCGCGCTGCTCATTCTTCTGCAGTTCAACCTGACGACGATTGTCGTCGGCCTGCTCTCCATGCTGCTGGTGGTGCCCTATCCCCTGATGAAGCGCATCACCTACTGGCCGCAGGCCTGGCTCGGCTTCACCTTCAACTGGGGAGCGCTGGTCGGCTGGACGGCGGTGACCGGCGAGCTGGCCTGGCCGGCGGTGCTGCTCTACCTCGGCGGCGTCGCCTGGACCCTGGGCTACGACACGATCTATGCCCACCAGGACAAGGAGGACGACGCGCTGATCGGGGTGAAGTCGACGGCGCTTCGCCTCGGTTCCGCCAGCAAGCCCTGGATCGCCCTCTTCTACCTGGCAGCCTTTCTGTTCTTCACAGCCGCTGCCGTTGCCGCCGGGGCCGGCTGGCCCTTCTACATTGGCCTGGCTGCTGTTGCGGCGCACTTCCTTTGGCAGGTCGCGAGCTTGAACATCGATGATCCGGCGGGTTGCTGGATCCGCTTCGACTCCAATCGGCATGTCGGCTGGCTGCTCAGCGCCGGCGCGCTGGCCGCCTTGTTCGTCTAGGCCCGTCGTGGAAACAGCCTCGGCGCTCGATCCGGAAAGCTTCGTCACAGCCAACACGGTGCTGCAGGAGGCGCCTCTGGTACCAGAGGTGCGCCTCCACCTGGCCAGCGAGGTCGTGCCGCTCTGGCAGGCCACGGAAGAGGCTTTGGCGCAGCTTGGCCTGCCGCCGCCATTCTGGGCCTTCGCCTGGGCCGGCGGGCAGGCGCTGGCGCGTTACATCCTCGATCACCCTCAAGAGGTCGAAGGCAAGCGGCTTCTGGATTTCGCTTCAGGCTGCGGCATTTCCGCCATCGCCGCCGCCAAGGCGGGGGCGGTCCGGGTGGAGGCCAGCGAGATCGACGCCTTCGCCCTCGCCGCGCTTCGGCTCAACAGCGCTGCCAACGCCGTCGAGATCGTGGCCAGCGGCGCCGACCTGGTGGGCCGGGATGAAGGCTGGGAGGTCGTGCTGGCGGGAGACATCTGCTACGAGCGCGATCTGGCTGAGCGCGTCTTCGCCTGGCTGCAGGCGCTGGCCGCGCGCGGCGCCACCGTCCTGATCGGCGATCCCGGCCGCAACTATCTTCCCAAGGCAGGGTTGGAGCGGATGATCTCCTATGCGGTCAAGACCACGCGCGAGCTGGAAGACAGCGACGTCCGCAACGCCGGCGTCTGGCGCGTCTTGGCCAACTAAGACGCCTTACACCAAGCTGTGATGAGTGAAACGCATCGCAGCTTGGCAAGCGCGACTGCGCGTCCGCAGCGAAGCGAGGAAAGCCTGCGTGGCGTCTGAACGCAATATAGGCCGTGATGAGTCCTGCTCATCGCGGCCTGGTACTAAAGGTCGAGCAGCAGTCGCTCGGGATCCTCGATCGCTTCCTTCACCTTGACCAGGAAGGTCACCGCTTCCCGCCCGTCGACGATGCGGTGATCGTAGGATAGCGCCAGATACATCATCGGCCGCGCCTCGACCTTGCCGTTCACCACCATGGCCCGCTCGGCGATCTTGTGCAGGCCCAAGATGGCCGACTGCGGCCGGTTGAGGATGGGCGTGGACAGCAGAGAACCGAAGACGCCGCCGTTGGTGATGGTGAAGGTACCGCCCTGCATCTCGTCCATGGAGAGCTTGCCGTCGCGCCCACGCCCGGCCAGTTCGCCGAGCGAACCTTCGATCTCGGCGAAGGACTTGGCATCGCAATCGCGGATGACGGGCACCATCAGGCCGTTCGGCGTCGAGACCGCCATGCCGATGTCGTAGAAGTGGTTGTAGACGATCTCGTCGCCGTCGATCCGCCCGTTGACCGCCGGGATCTCTTTCAGCGCCTTGACGCAGGC
The DNA here is from genome assembly GCA_965247175.1 of Rhodospirillales bacterium. Taxonomy (GTDB): domain Bacteria; phylum Pseudomonadota; class Alphaproteobacteria; order Kiloniellales; family DSM-21159; genus JANQMX01. The sequence goes on along the minus strand of OZ252006.1, from coordinate 2,774,546 downwards.
CTTCACGAAGAAGCTGGAGAAGCCGAGCTTGATGCCGTGCTTCTTCTCGAAGCTCTCCTTGTAGCGCTGGCGCAGCGCCATCACCGCGCTCATGTCCGCTTCGTTGAAGGTTGTCAGGATGGCGGCGGTGTTCTGCGCCTCCTTCAAGCGCTTGGCGATGGTCTGCCGCAGCTTGGTCATGCGCACGCGCTCTTCGCGCGGGCCGGCGGGTGTCGGTGCAGGCGCCTGGACGGGCGCTTTGGCCGCGGCCGGGGCCGCCGCTGCCGCGGGAGCGGCCGTCGGGCGTTCACGCAGCGGTGCCGTGCCGGCGATGACGGCCTGCACGTCTTCCTTGGTGATACGCCCCTGCGGCCCGCTGCCGATGATGCGGCTGGCATCCAGATCGTGCTCGGCGACCAGCTTGGCCACGGCGGGCGAAAGGGTCAGGGCCGAGGGCGGCGTGCTGGCGGCGATGAAGCGGCTGAGGTCGTCGACGGTGACCTTGCCATCAGTGCGGCCGATCTGCGCCGGGTCGAGCCCGGCAGCGTCGGCCGGTTCCTGCGCTGCGACCGGGGCAGGCGCTTCGCTGGCAGTCGGCGCCGGAGCTGGGCTGCTGGCTTGCGCGGCCGGAGCGCCGCCGGATGCACCCGCGGCAAAGCTGGCGAGCAGCGCGCCGACCTCGACGGTCGCGCCTTCTGCTGCCTTGATTTCGGCGATCGTGCCGGCGGCGGGTGCGTTGACCTCCAGGGTCACCTTGTCGGTTTCCAATTCGACCAAGGCCTCGTCGGCGCCGACCGCTTCTCCCGGCTGCTTCAGCCACTGTGCGATCGTCGCCTCGGTGACCGACTCGCCAAGCGCCGGGACAACGATATCCATCGTCGTTCCCGATGCAGCCGCCGGCGCCGCTGCCGGAGCGGCCGCGGCTGGGGCCGGTGCTGGGGCCGGCGCGGGCGCTGCAGCCGCCGGTGCGGCAGCCGCCTTTCCGTTGCCTTCGCCGATGGTGCCCAAGAGCGCGCCGACCTCGACGTTTTCGCCTTCGGCAACGACGATCTCCGAGAGGATGCCGGCGGCGGTGGCGTTGACCTCAAGGGTCACCTTATCCGTTTCCAGCTCGACCAGAGGTTCGTCGACCTCGACGCTGTCGCCCGGCTGCTTGAGCCACTGCGCGACGGTCGCCTCGGAGACCGATTCTCCGAGCGCAGGAACCTTGATTTCCGTTGCCATCGTCTTTCTGTCCTAGCTCGCCTATTCGGCCGCTTTACGTGATTTCGCTGCACCGCTGACCTTGCCGCTGCGGGCCTCGTACTTTGCCTTGCGGGCAGCGACCCGGCCCATGCGCTTCTTGCCCAGGGTGAGGGCTTCGTCGATCAACTCGGCCTGCTCGGAGGCGTGGCGGCTGGCCGAGCCCGTTGCCGGCGAGGCGGCCGACATCCGCCCGGCATAGCGCGGGCGCGGCTCCTTGAAGCCGATCTCGTCGGCAAGCTCTTCGATAAAGGGCTCGACGAAGCTCCAGGCTCCCTTGTTCCGCGGCTCCTCCTGGCACCAGACGAGATCGCAGTGCTTGTAAGGTGTCAGCAGCTCGGTCAGCGCGTCGTAGGGGAAAGGATAGAGCTGCTCGAGGCGAAGGAAATGCACCTCGTCCAGCCCGCGCTTCTCCCGCTCTTCCAAGAGCTCGTAGTAGATCTTGCCGCTGCAGAGCACGAGCTGCTTGGCCTTCTTGGGGTCGCTCGGCACATCGTTGTCGTACATGACGCGGTGGAACGAGGTGCCTTCCGACATATCCGCCAGCTTCGAGACGCAGCGCTTGTGCCGCAGCAGCGACTTCGGCGTCATGATGATCAGCGGCTTGCGGAAGTCCCGGTGCAGCTGCCGCCTCAGGACGTGGAAGTAGTTGGCCGGCGTGGTGCAGTTCACCACCTGGATATTGTCTTCGGCGCAGAGCTGCAGATAGCGCTCGAGCCTGGCGGAAGAATGCTCTGGCCCCTGTCCTTCGTAGCCGTGGGGCAGCAGCATCACCACACCCGACATACGCAGCCACTTCGACTCGCCGGAGCTGATGAACTGGTCGACGATGATCTGCGCGCCGTTGGCGAAGTCACCGAACTGCGCTTCCCACAGCACCAGTGCGCGTGGCTCCGCAAGGGAATAGCCGTACTCGAAGCCCAGCACCGCCAGCTCGCTCAAGGGGCTGTCGATGATCTCCACCATGGCCTGGTCAGGGGAGAGATACTTGAGGGGCTTGTATCTCTCTTCCGTCTTCTGATCGATGAAGACGGCGTGCCGCTGGGAGAAGGTGCCGCGGTTGCTGTCCTGTCCGGTCAGGCGTATCGGATGGCCCTCGACTGCAAGGGAGCCGAAGGCAAGCGCTTCGGCGGTCGCCCAGTCGATGCCCTCGCCGGTATCGATCGCCTTTCTCTTGGCCTCGAGCTGGCGCAGGATCTTGCGGTTCGCATTGAAGCCTTCCGGTACGTGGGTCAGCTTGTGGCCGATCTCGCGCAGCCGCTCGATCTCCACCGCCGTGTTGCCGCGCCGGGCGTCGTAGCCCTTCGTGGTGGAGATGCCCGACCAGGCGCCCTCCAGCCAATCGGCCTTGTTCGGACGGTAGTTTCCGGCGGCCTCGAAATCGGCGTCGAGGCGCTTGCGCCAGTCGGCCAGATGGCTGTCCACCTCGCCTTTCGACACGACCCCTTCCGCCACCAGCTTGTCGGAGTAGACCTGCCGCACCGTGGGGTGCTTCTTGATCTTGGCGTACATCAGCGGCTGGGTGAATGCCGGCTCATCGCCTTCGTTGTGGCCGAAGCGCCGGTAGCAGAACATGTCGATGACCACGTCTTTCTTGAAGGTCTGGCGGAACTCGGTGGCGATGCGCGCCACGTGGACCGTCGCCTCCGGGTCGTCGCCGTTGACGTGGAAAATCGGCGCCTGGATGATCTTCGCCACATCCGAGCAATAGGGGCCGGAGCGCGAGTTCACCGGGTTGGTCGTGAAGCCGATCTGGTTGTTGACGATGAAGTGGATGGTGCCGCCGACCCTGTAGCCCTTGAGCTCCGAGAGATCGAGTGTCTCGGGCACCAGTCCCTGGCCGGCGAAGGCGGCATCGCCGTGCATCAAGAGGGGCATAACCTGGCTGCGCTCGGTGTCGTCGAGCTGGGTCTGCTTGGCACGGACCTTGCCGATCACCACGGGGTTCACCGCCTCGAGGTGGGAAGGGTTCGCGGTCAGCGAGAGATGGATGTTATTGCCGTCGAACTCGCGGTCCGAAGAGGTGCCGAGGTGGTACTTCACGTCTCCTGAGCCGCCGACCTCCTCGGGGTGCGCCGCACCCCCCTGGAACTCGCTGAAGATCGCGGTGAAGGGCTTGCCCATGAAGTTGGCCAGCACGTTCAGGCGGCCGCGGTGCGGCATGCCCACGGCCACTTCCTTGAGGCCGAGCTGACCGCCGCGCTTCAAGATCTGCTCCAGCGCCGGAATCATCGACTCGCCGCCGTCGAGGCCGAAGCGCTTGGTTCCGGTGTACTTCTTGTCGAGGAACTGCTCGAAAACCTCGGCCGCGGTCAGCCGCTCCAGGATGGCGCGCTTGCCGGGAATTGTGAACTCGGTGCGGTTCTTGACGTTCTCGATGCGCTCCTGGATCCAGCGTTTCTGGTCTGGGTCCTGGATGTGCATGAACTCGACACCGATCTTGCCGCAATAGGTCTCGCGGCAGATCTGCACGATCTCGCGCAGGGTCGCGGTTTCCCGGCCCAGCACGTTGTTGATGAAGATCGGCCGGTCCATGTCGGCTTCGGTGAAGCCGTAGCTGCGGGGGTCGAGCTCGGGATGGGGAACCTTCGGGGCCAGGCCGAGAGGATCGAGGTCTGCTTCCAGATGACCGCGCACACGGTAGGCGCGGACCATCATCAAGGCCCGGATTGAATCGAGCGTCGCCTGACGCACGTGGCTGGCATCGATCTCCGCGCCGCCGCTGTAGGAAAAGGCGACGGCCGCCATGCTCTCGCCGTTCGTGCGCGGGCCTGACGGGGCTTCCGACGGTGCGGACATTGGCGATGGCGCCGCCGGCGGCGCCATCGATGGTGCGGTCAGTCCGATCGCGGACGCGAGGAGCTCTTGGGCCGGTGCGTCCAGGTCCTCGAAGACCGAACGCCACTCCTCGGAGACTTGGTTCGGGTCGGCCTGGTATCGGGCGAACTGCTCTAACAGCAGGGCCCCGTTCGGCCCCATCAGCGCGGCACTGGACTCGGTCTCTTGCGCCATCTTCTCACATCGGCCGGGTCGCCGATGGGCAGCAACCCTTGCCGCCTCCTTTCTCTGGTCAGTCCTCGCAGCGGCTCCCGCGCTCAACGGGCCATGGCAGCCACCATCGTCTCGCCAAGGCTAGCAGGCGAGTCGGCGACGTGAATACCGGCTTCTTTAAGCGCGGCGATCTTGTGATCGGCCGTGTCCTTGCCACCCGAAATGACGGCGCCAGCATGCCCCATGCGGCGCCCCGGAGGCGCCGTCCTGCCGGCGATGAAGCCGACGACGGGTTTCTTGACGCTATGGTTGGCGATGAACTCGGCACCTTTGACTTCGGCGTCTCCGCCGATCTCGCCGATCATAATGATCCCTTCGGTTTCCGGATCGTTAAGAAACAGATCCAGACAGTCCACGAAATTCAGGCCGTGCACGGGGTCGCCGCCGATGCCGATGCAGCTCGACTGGCCCAGGCCCGTCGAGGTCGTTTGCGCCACCGCTTCGTAGGTAAGCGTTCCTGAGCGCGAGACAATGCCGATCTTGCCGCGCTGATGGATATGCCCGGGCATGATGCCGATCTTGCATTCGTCGGGCGTGATGACCCCCGGACAGTTCGGGCCGACCAGGCGCGTCCCGGAGTCTTCGAGCGCGCGCTTGACCTTGACCATGTCCAAGACCGGTATGCCTTCCGTGATGCAGACCACGAGTGCGATGTCGGCATCGACGGCTTCCAGAATGGCATCGGCCGCGAAGGGCGGCGGCACGTAGATCACGCTGGCGTTCGCGCCCGTCTCCGCCACGGCGTCCGCGACGGTGTCGAAGACCGGCAGGTCGAGGTGCTTGGTGCCGCCTTTGCCGGGCGTCACGCCGCCTACCATCTGCGTCCCATAGGCGATGGCTTGCTCGGAATGGAAGGTGCCCTGCGCGCCGGTAAAGCCCTGGCAGATCACCTTGGTGCTGTTGTCGACCAGTACGGCCATGGTTCTTAGGCTCCCTGCACGGCTTTGACGATTTTCTCGGCAGCGTCTGCCAAGTTGTCGGCTGAGACGATGGGCAGGCCGGACTCGGCCAGGATCTTCTTGCCGAGCTCGACGTTGGTGCCTTCCAGCCGCACCACCAGAGGCACGTGCAGCGACACTTCGCGAGCCGCGGCCACGACGCCCTCGGCGATCACGTCGCAACGCATGATGCCGCCGAAGATGTTGACCAGGATCCCCTCCACGTTGGGGTCCGAGAGGATGATCTTGAAGGCCGCCGTCACCCGCTCCCGCGTGGCGCCGCCGCCGACGTCCAGGAAGTTGGCCGGCTCACCGCCGAACAGCTTGATGATGTCCATGGTCGCCATGGCCAGGCCGGCGCCGTTGACCATGCAGCCGATCTGACCGTCGAGCTTGATGTAGTTCAGCTCGTGCCGGCTGGCCTCCAGCTCCATGGGATCTTCTTCGTCCTCGTCGCGCATGTCGGCCACGTCCTTGTGGCGGAACAGCGCGTTGTCGTCGAAGTTCATCTTGGCATCCAGGGCCAAGAGGCCGCCCGCGCCGGTGACCACCAGCGGGTTGATCTCGACCAGCGAAGCATCCAGCGCGTTGAAGGCCTTGGACATGGCGCCCAGGAACTTCACCGCCGCATTGACCTGCTTGCCTTCCAGGCCCAGGCCGAAGGCGACCTTGCGCGACTGATAAGGCATCAGGCCGATAGCCGGGTCGATGACCTCCTTGATGATGCGCTCGGGGTGCTCGGCGGCGACCTCCTCGATCTCCATGCCGCCTTCGGTCGAGGCAACGACGGTGAGGCGGCCGGTGGCCCGGTCGAGCAGCATGGAGAGATAGAGCTCCCGCCCGATGTCGCAGCCTTCTTCGACATAGAGGCGCTTGACCTCCTTGCCTGCGGCACCGGTCTGCTTGGTGACCAGCACGTGGCCCAGCATGCGGCGGGCCTCCTGGCCGACCTCTTCGACCGACTTGCAGATGCGCACGCCGCCCTTGCCTTCGGCATCGTCGACGAAGCGGCCGGCGCCGCGCCCGCCTGCGTGGATCTGGGCTTTGACCACATAGACGGCGCTACCCAGTTCGCGTGCGACGTTCTCTGCTTCTTCCGGGGTATAGGCGACGCCCCCCTGCGGAGTCGCAACACCGTATTTGGCGAGGAGAGACTTCGCCTGATATTCGTGAATGTTCATGAGGCCTCGAAATTTCGCTGTCTAGGCGCGAGGAAAAGCCGCCTGGCCAAGCCCGGCGGTGACTGGAAAATCCAGGCAAGAGCATCCCCCCGCACAAGCCAGTCATGCTTAGAGGCACGGCTGTGCGATGTCCAGCAACGAAGGGGTGAAGGGGGCTGCTACTTTGCGCCAAGGCGCTCAGTTCGCCGCCCCGCCTCGGTCGGATAGACGCGATTAACGCGCCGCTTTTGCTCTTGCGGCGGTCGCCGGCTTTGCAGCCGTCGTCTTCCTGGGCCTGGCCGCGGCGGCCTTCTTGGGCGCGGCTTTGGCCGGAGCTGCTTTCTTGGGAGCAGCGGTTGCGGCCTTCTTGGGCGCGGCCTTGGCGGTCGTCTTGGGCTTTGCAGCCGCGGCTCTCTTCGGAGCGGCCTTGGCCGGCGCCTTCTTGGCCGTCGTTGCTGCCTTCTTCGGAGCGGCCGCTGCGGCCTTCTTGGGCGCAGCCTTGGCGGTCGTCTTGGGCTTTGCAGCCGCGGCTCTCTTCGGAGCAGCCTTGGCCGTCGTCTTCTTGGCTGTGGTTGTTGCCTTCGGCTTGGCCGCCGCCGCTCTCTTCGGAGCGGCCTTGGCGGTCGTCTTAGGCTTGGCCGCTGCGGCTCTCTTCGGAGCGGCCTTGGCCGTCGTCTTCTTGGCCGCAGGTGCTGCCCTCTTAGGGGCAGCCTTGGCGGTCGTCTTGGGCTTCGCTGCCGCGGCTCTCTTCGGAGCGGCCTTGGCCGTCGTCTTCTTGGCTGCAGTTGCGGCCTTCTTAGGGGCGGCCGCTGCGGTCTTCTTGGGCGCAGCCTTTGCGGTTGTCTTAGGCTTGGCGGCGACCGCCTTCTTGGGCGTCGCCCGCGCTGCGGTCTTGGGCTTCGCCGCAGCCGTCTTCTTGGCCGCGGCCGTCGCCGCTGTCTTGGGCTTCGCCGCCGCCGCTCTCTTTGGCGCGGCCTTCGCGGTGGTCTTGGACTTTACGGCACTGGTTTTCTTGGCAGTGGTTGCAACCATGGGTTTTGCCCTCGCTGCTGCTGGTTTTCTGGGCTTGGCGGCAGCCGTTCTCTTGGAAGCGGCTGTGGTGGCTTTCTTGGGTGCAGCCTTCTTCGACGCGGCGGCTGTCTTCTTAGGTGCGGCCACGGACGCCTTCTTTGGCTGTGTGGCCGCTGCCTTCTTGGACTGGGCCGTGGTCTTGCTGCCGAGCTTCTTGCAGGCGGCAACCAGGCCCTTTACCGCTGCAACTGAGTTGTCGAGCATCTTCTGTTCGGATGCACTGAGGTTGAGTTCGACGATGCGCTCTACCCCGCCGGCGCCGATCACCACCGGCACGCCGACATAGAGACCCTTCACCTTGTACTCCCCGTTGAGATAGGCGGCGCATGGCAGCACGCGCTTCTTGTCCTTGAGATAGGACTCGGCCATGGCGATGGCCGAAGCGGCGGGGGCATAGAAGGCCGAGCCTGTCTTGAGCAGGCCGACGATCTCGGCACCGCCGTTGCGCGTGCGGGTGACGATCTCATCGAGACGCTTCTTTTCGAGCCAGCCCATCTTAACAAGCTCGGGCAGCGGAATACCGGCCACCGTCGAGTGCCGCACCATCGGCACCATGGTGTCGCCGTGTCCGCCGAGCACGAAGGCGGTGACGTCTTCCTGGGAGACATTCAACTCGTCAGCGATGAAGTGACGGAAGCGTGCGGAGTCCAGTACGCCGGCCATGCCGACGACGCGTTTGTGCGGCAGGCCGCAGGCTTCGCGCAGCACCCAGACCATCGCGTCCAGCGGGTTGGTGATGCAGATGACGAAGGCGCCCGGCGCGTACTTCTTGATGCCGGCGCCGACCTGGCCCATGACTTTCATGTTGATCTCGAGAAGATCGTCGCGGCTCATGCCCGGCTTGCGCGGGATGCCGGCGGTGACGATCACCACGTCGGCGCCCTTGATGGCGGCATAGCTGCTGGTGCCGACCAGCTTCGCATCGAAGCCTTCCACCGGGCCGCTCTGCGCCAGGTCCAGCGCCTTGCCTTGCGGCACGCCGTCGACGATGTCGAAAAGCACGACGTCGCCCAACTCCTTGAGGCTGGTCAGCAAGGCCAAGGTGCCGCCGATCTGTCCGGCACCGATAAGGGCGATCTTCTTACGGGCCATACGGGGCCTCCTCTGCGCTGCGATCCCGTGACGTAAGTTTCCTCGGCTTCGTTTGTGCCCGGATCTCGCGCCAACTTTTCAGTCTCTAACGCGAGTGTTTCGCGTCGGGCAAGTTGAGGAGTGCTCTTGGGCAACATTAATCGAAATAAATCGCCAAGCCTCCAACCGGAAAACAATGTCCGGGTGACAAAGTTCCGCTTGCTCCACTCCAAGGCTCCTTTCCCAATACAGCCGAGCTAATCCAGAGGAGCACGTGATGGAGATCGGCTATCTCACCCTCGACGTCTTCACCGACCAAGCCTTCGGCGGTAACCCGCTCGGCGTGGTTCCCGATGCGCGTGGTCTGTCGACCGAGCAGATGCAGGCCATCACCCGAGAGTTCGGCTATTCAGAGTCGACCTTTGTCTTGCCGCCGGCCGACCCGGCGCACGACGCCCAGGTGCGCATCTTCACACCGGCGCGGGAGATCCCCTTCGCGGGCCACCCCAATGTCGGTACCGCCTGCGCCCTGGCGCGGCTGGGCAGCGTGCAAGGCAAGCCGGTCGGCGAGCAGTTGCTGTTCGAGGAGCGTGCCGGGCTGGTGGCGGTGAAGCTGCTGCGTGATGGTGACCGTGTCGACGGAGCGGAGCTCACTGCGCCGCAAGAGTTGTCCCTCGGCGAAACGCTCGCTGCCGAGATCGTCGCCGACTGCGTCGGCCTTTCGCCGGACGACATGGTCACCGAACGGCACCTACCGACTTGGAGCTCGGTCGGCCTGCCCTTCTTCATCGCTGAGGTCCGCGACCGGGAGGCCTTGGCCAAGGCCTCACCCAAGGCCGATGTCTTTGCCAAGCATCTGCCGATCGCCGGCAGCGATGACATCCATCTCTACTGCCGCTGTCCGGCGGACGATGTGTTCGATGTGCGCACCCGCATGTTCGCGCCTCTGCAAGGCATCAAGGAAGACCCGGCGACCGGCAGCGCCAATGCTGCGCTGACGGGTCTGCTCGCCTCGCTCGAGGCGGACGGCACCCATCGCTTCGTCATCGCGCAGGGTGTCGAGATGGGACGGCCGAGCCGGCTCGACACCACGGCAGTGAAAGCGGGTGGAGCGGTCACGGAGATTCGCGTCGCCGGGCACTGCGTCACAATGATGAAGGGGACGCTCTACATTTGAGTCGGCTGTTGAAGGAGCAGTGCGATGGCGACACGTCACAATCCCGCGGAGGTCTGGCAGCCCTTCGGTGCATTCTCGATGGCTGCGATGCCGGGCGACGGTCAGCTCGTCTTTCTGAAAGGCCAGGTGGCGCTCGACCGCGAGGGCGCGCTGGTCGGCGACGGTGACATGCGGGCCCAGCTGCGTCAGGTGTTGGAGAACATCGACGCCGTTCTGGCGAGCCTCGGCGGAGAGATGGGCGATGTCATCTCACTCACCCAGCACACCACCGACATCGAGGCCTTCATGGCTTGCGGGGACATCCGCCAGGGCTTCTTTACCGAGCCCTATCCGGTGACGACGACGATAGAGGTGTCCCGCCTCTACCGGCTCGACGTCCTGATCGAAATCACTGCCATCGCCGAGATACCGCGCACGCGCTATCGCGTCCCTGCATAAGCGCACTGCGCCCTTTGCGCGGAGCGTGACCGGCTCGCCTGCTATGGTTGTTTCACGTAGAACAAACAGGGGACGAAGGCATGGCGGATAATCTCAAGGCGACGGCGCAGGCCTTTCTCGATTTGCATCGTGGCGAGGGCACATTCGTCATGCCCAATTCCTGGGATGTCGGCACTTCGCGCATCCTTGAAGCTGCCGGCTTCAAGGCCATCGCGACCACCAGCGCCGGGATCAATTGGCGCGAGGGGCGCCGCGATGCCGTTTATGAGCTGAGCCGCGAGGACGCCCTGGCCGATCACTGCGCGCTGGCGCAGGCCGTCACGATCCCCGTCAACGGCGATTTGGAGAACGGCTTCGGCGACAGCCCCGAGGACGTTGCCGAGACCATCCGCCAGGCGATCGACGGTGGGCTGGCCGGTGCCGGCATCGAGGACTTCACCGGTGACCGCAGCGCGCCGCTCTATGACATCGAGCTCGCGGTGGAGCGCATCGCCGCCGCGCGCGAGGTCATCGACAAGAGCGGCGTTCCCTTCGTCCTGACCGGCCGGGCCGAGTGCTATCTGGTGAAGCACCCCGAGCCCTTCGAGGAATCGGTCAAGCGGATGAACCGCTACCGCGAGGCCGGCGCCGACTGTCTCTATGCGCCGGGCGTCGTCGGGGCCGAGGCCATCGGCGCCATGGTCCGCGCGGTCGAGGGGCCGCTCAACGTGGTCATGGGTCTGGCGGGCGAGCCGCTGCGCGTCGACGAACTCTCCGCCCTCGGCGTGAAGCGCATCTCCATCGGCGGCAGCCTGGCGCGCGCCGCCTATAGCCTGGTCGAGCACGCCGCACGCATGATGATGGAGGAAGGCCGCTTCGGCTACACCGAGGGCGCACTGTCTGGCAAAGAGATCGAGCGCTTGATTTCAGAATAACACTCTTTAGCTGTCTTTTAGAAGCTCACCCTCGCGCCGATGACGGCGAAGAGTTCGTCTTCGTCATCGCCTTCCTCTTCTGAGAAGTCCCGCGTATCGCCCCAGACCCTCTCGTAGTGGAGGCCAACGTAGGGAGAGAACGCCCGGTCGATGAGGTCGTAGCTCAGCCGCAGCCCGACCTCCGTCTTCGACAGGCCCGAACCGACGCCGATGGCTTCATCCTCGCCGAAGGCTATGTCGATCTCGGCGGTCGGCGTCAGGATGATCCGGTTGGTGATCAGGATCTCGTAGTCGAGGTCCAGGCGTGCCGAGACATCGCCGGTCTCGCTGAGGAAGATGTCCGCATCCACCTCGATGAACTGGGGCGCCAGCCCCTGCACGCCGAGCACACCGTAGAAGCGATTCTTGCCATCAGGCGAGTCGTAACGGCCGCCGACCTTGAGATCGAAGAAGTCGGTCAGCATGCGTCTAACGAGCAGCTGATTTTCCAGCGTCTCGAACTCGTCGGAGTCGGCGACATATTCGCCTTCGGTCTGCCAAGCCAGCTTCCATTCGTCGCTGCCGACGAAGGTGTCGCCGTCCCAGGCGAGGACATCGCTGTCCGAAGACCGGCGATACTCGAGCTGCTCGAAGGTCGTGCCGTAGGCGATGAACTGCGTTTCCTGGGCTCCGGCCGTGCCGGAGAGGAATGCCGGGGCCAGGGCCCAGGCGGCCACAGCCGCACAGACTTTCAGTGTTCTGGTCATTGGCGCGGTTCCTCAATTCAGGCCGGCGGTCTTGGGGCCGCCTTCGACGATCACCTTGCGGAACATGCCGGCGGCTGCGTGGTAGGAGAGGTGACAGTGGAAGGCCCATTCACCGGGCGCATCCACCTCAGCCTCCATGGTGACCGTGGTACCGGGAGACACGCTGATGACGTGCTTGGCCGGGTTCCACTTGCCGTTGCCGTTATCCAGGATCGACCACATGCCGTGCAGGTGCATGGGGTGCGTCATCATGGTCTCGTTGACGAATTTGAAGCGCACCCGCTCGCCGTACTGGAGGCGAATGGGTTCGGCATCGCCGTACTTCACGCCGTTGATCGACCAGATGTAGCGCTCCATGTTGCCCGTCAGTCGCAGCTCGATCTCCCGTGTGGCTTCGCGGTGCTCGTAGAGCGGCTTTTGGGCTTTGAGATCGGCGTAGGAGAGGAACTTGCCGCCGTTGGCCGCTGTGGGGCGCAGCCCGCTGCCGGCTGCATAGAAGGCGTTGGGCTCCGCGCCCATTGCACCGTGGCCCATGGCGGCGTGATCCATGCCCTGCATCACCGTACCGTCCGACATCGTATGGGTCGCGCCGGACGAGGTGCCGTGGCCCATGGCAGCGTGGTCCATGCTGCCGTGGTCCATGCCCGGCATCACCGCGCCGTCGGACATGGTATGGGTCGGGTTCGACATTGCACCGTGGTCCATGCCGCCGTGCTCGCCGTGCGCCATGCCCATGTCGGCCATGGTCAGAAGCGGCGGCTCGCGCAGGTCGGGGACCTCGGCCGTCATGCCCTCCTTAGGAGCAAGTGTGCCTCTGGCGTAAGTCGTCCGGCCCATGGTTTCGGCGAAAATCGTATAGGCTCGCTCTTCCTTGGGGCGCACGATGACGTCGTAGGTCTCGGCAACCGCGATACGGAACTCATCCACCTTGACCGGCTGCACATTATTGCCGTCGGCCTGAACCACCGTCATTTCGAGACCCGGAATGCGGACATCGAAGTAGGTCATGGCCGAGGCATTGATGAAGCGCAGACGCACGCGCTCGCCCGGCTCGAAGAGCCCGGTCCAGTTCTGCTCCGGTCCCTTGCCGTTGATCAGCGCGGTGAAGCCCTGCACGTCCTCGATGTCGGTCGGCATCATGCGCATCTCGCCCCAGTCGCCTCGGTCGGCCAGGGTGGTGCCCAAACCATCCTCCGCGACGTCGTCGAAGAAGTCGAAAAGGGTCCGCTGCTGCCGGTTGTAGTAGTCGGCGGACATCTTCAGGTTCCGCATGATGCGGTGCCCCGCGTGCGGATGCTTGTCGGCGAAGATGACCACGTACTCGCGGTCGTAACGGAAGGGCTCGCGGCCCTCGGGTTCGATGATGATCGCGCCATAGGCACCATCCGGCTCTTGGAAGCCGGAGTGGCTGTGGAACCAATAGGTCCCGGCCTGGACGATCGGAAACTCGTAGGTAAAGGTTTCTCCAGGCGCGATGCCGTCGAAGCTGATGGTCGGCACACCGTCCATCTCGTAAGGCAGGATGAAGCCGTGCCAGTGGATCGAAGTCGGTTCGTCCAGATTGTTGGTGACGTTTATGGTGACCTCCTCGCCTTCCTTGAAGCGGAGGACCGGCCCCGGCGAAGAGCCGTTGAAGCCGACACCGGTTTTGACGAAGTCGCCGGTATCGATTTCCACTCGATCGACCGTCAGGTCGTAGGTTCCGGCCAAGCCGGGGGTGGCGCCGAGCAGCGCCGATGCAAAACCCAGGATCGCGGAGGCGCGCAGGGTCGCGCGCGCCAGCCGTTGTGGCGCCTTGTTGCGCATCACATGTCTCTCCTTTGTCGATTGCGTCAGTTGCCAGTGCCGGACTTGGCGCCGCGTTTGAACTTGAACTCGCCCATCATGCCGGCCTCGTAGTGCCCCGGCACATTGCAGGCGAACTCCAAGTCGGTGGCTTGGGTGAAGGTCCAAATGAGCTCGGCTGTCTCACCCGGCTCGAGCAGGACGCTGTTGGGGTCGTCATGGACATGACTCGACATGCCCGTCGCGGCGTGATCCATCTGCATCATCCGATGGTTCATGCCGGTTGCGGTCATCATGCCGTGCTCCATCATGGTCGCCATTTCTTTCTGATGCTCGGCGTGCATCGCGGCCGTGCCGATGTTGAACTCATGCAGGAATTCGCCGTCGTTCCTGACCACGAAGCGGACGGTCTCGCCGGCCGCAATCTCCAGCGCCTCCGGCTCGAAGTAGTTGTCGCCCATGGTGATCTCGATGGTCCGGCTGACCTCTGAGGCCTTGCCGGGTTCGCCGAACGCGAAGCCATCGCTGTGGCCGTGGCCGCCGCCGTGCGTGCCGCCGGCGCTTGCAGCACCGGACATGGCCAGGGCGATAGCCGTGGCAAGAACCATAGGGAGTTTGGTGGTTTTTACAGTCATGAAGAAGCTCCTTCGGCTGCGCTTGAAGCGCAGAGTTGCCCGGATGCGGCGCTGCGATGCCTGCTGCGCAATCGAGGCCGCGGACAAAGGGATTTCAAGGAAGCCCACTGGAGGCGGGCGCACGTTGGGTCGGAGCGGGAATGCACGTCCTCTGCCGGCGGGAATGGCGCTGCTCACGGCTGTCGTCGCAGCCCGCTCGCCATGCCGAGGGCATTGGATGTCGTCCCGACCGCCGTCTTCCTTCGGCCCGGAGCGCGATCTGCTCAGCGCCTCGGTCAGACCCGTCGAAAAACGGTTGGCTCGGTCAGGATGGAATTCGTGGGGGAGGAGGGTCGGAGGTCAGAATGACATGCCGGTGAGAGTCCAGTTGGACCTGGCTCACCGGCAAAGTCGCGCGGCTGAAGCTATGACAGTACTCAGCCGCCGCCAGCTTGCCGCAATGCACTATGCAGCAGCCGAACGAACCGGCGGTTTCGTCTTCGCCATCTGTCGTCGGCCCATCCAAGCCAGCATGGTCGCAGAACGCGGTGTCATGGCTGTGGCCGTGATCGCTGTCCAACTGGGCGTGTAGTGCGCTGGGACCGGCGGCGAGGAAAAGGGCCGCGATCAGGGCCATTACCTGGCCCAGACGGGCTGCCCGTCGCATTATCCATTCGGAAGGCTTAATTGCTTCGCGCATGCCCGCGCCACGTCTCCTAGAGCCTGCTAGCCCAATTCTGCTAGGCGTTTCTCCCACTGGAGGGTCAAGCGAAAAATACCGCTCACAGATTGGGGCGTGCGCTGCGCGGTAAAGAGATCGAACGCTTGATTTCCGGTTAGCGGTCAGGTCATAGGCTCGGTGATGACTGAGAACCGCTTCCCCATCGAAGACGTCCGCGCGCAGTTCCCCGCGCTCGCGATCACAGACGACGGGCGCCCGCGCGCCTACCTCGACAACCCGGCCGGCACCCAGGTGCCGCAGGCGACGGTCGATGCCGTCAGCCGTTGCCTGATCGAAAGCAACGCCAATCTCGGCGGCTTCTTTCCGACGACGCAGGCGGCCGAGGCGGTGGTGGAAGAGGCGCATGCCGGCATGGCCGACTTCCTCAACGCTGCTTCATCGCGTGAGGTCGTCATCGGCCCCAACATGACCACGCTGACCTATCAGATGTCGCGCTCGCTCGGTCATCGGATCGAACCTGGCGACGAGATCATCGTCACCCGCATGGATCATGAGGGCAACATCGCGCCCTGGCTGCAGCTCGCCGAAGACCGCGGCGCCGTCGTGCGCTGGCTCGACTTCGATCGCGACACTTACGAGTTCGCGCCCGAGGCGCTGGACCCGCTGTTGACCCGGCGCACCAAGCTCCTGGCGCTGAACCACGCCAGCAACCTGATCGGCACCATCAACGACGTGAAGGGCCTCGCGGCCAAGGCCAAGGCGGCCGGTGCGCTGGTTTATGTCGACTCGGTGCAGTACGCGCCGCACGGACCGATCGACGTGCAGGACCTAGGCTGCGACTTCCTGGCCTGCTCCGCCTACAAGTTCTTTGGGCCGCACCTGGGTGTGCTCTGGGGCCGCGAGGAGCTGCTTGCCGAACTGCCCGCCTACAAGGTCCGGGCCGTCGGCGACTACCTGCCCGACAAGTTCGAGAGCGGCACGCCGAATATCGAAGGGATGGCCGGCCTCAACGGAACGCTGGCCTATCTCGACTGGCTGGCCGAGCGCACGGCGGGCGAGGCCCATCGCGCGCCCTACCGCCACATGCGCGGACGGGGCCAAAGCCTGCATGCGGCCATCGACGTCTTCGCCCAGTACGAGCGCGATCTGACGGCGCGTCTCATCGAGGGGCTGCAGAGCATTCCGCGGCTCACGGTGCATGGCATCACCCAGCAAGCCGACTTCGCCCGCCGGGTGCCGACCGTCTCCTTCACGATTGCGGGCGTCCCGCCGCGGGAGATCGCACAGCGGCTGGCGGGAGAGAATCTCTTCGTCTGGTCTGGCCACAACTACGCCTTGGAGGTGGTCCGTCACCTCGGCATCGACGAGGTCGAGGGCGCGCTGCGCGTCGGCCTTGCCCACTACAACACCCTGGATGAGATCGAGCAGCTGTTGTCCGTGCTGCACACGCACTACGGCGCCGCGTGAGGTGTGCCTGCAGCATCCGATTTCGTGGATTAGGTGCGACTATTTGTAATCGTATTCGATATTCGGGTACGCGTTAATCGATTGCTAAGGCAAGCGCGCAGAAAGTGTGGCTATGGAGCGCGTGCACCGCATCAAATCGGCCGAAATCGGCCGGGACACCGGGCTGAGCGACTATCCCGACCTTGTCCTGGCCCTCGAGTACTGGGGCCGTCTGTGCGACGGCCGCCGTCTGCCGCCCCGTGGCGCGTTGGACCCGGCCGATATCAAGCCCCTGCTCCCGCGAGTTATGTTAGTCGATGTCCTACCTGGTGAGCCGCCGCGCTTTCGCTATCGCTTGAGCGGGACGGCGGTCTGCAGCGCCCATGGCCGCGACCTGAAGGACCTCTATCCCGAAGACATGCAGCCCCCCGCATACGGCCGCTTGATCGGGCAACACTATCTAGAGTGTCACGAGCGCCGCGAGCCGCTGACCCATGTCATCGTTCTGCAGACGACCGAGAAGCAGTGGTCCTACGCGCGGATCATCCTGCCGTTCGGGGACGCCGAGGAAGGGATGTCGCATCTGCTGGTCGTCGACAGCGAGCACGGCAACTCCCTTGCCGAGTGCCTGGACCGCATCGACGCGCGCTGCGCCCCGAAGCCTCAGCGGCTATCCGAGGGGCGCCCGTTCCACGTAGTCGATCATACGCTGGTGTAGCGCCTCGTCGAGGCTGACACCGTCCGCCTCCGCCTTGCGCCGTGCCTGGTGACGGCCGTCGCCCGGCAGGCGCGTCCCTTCCTGCGCGCGGATGGCGGCAACCAAAGTCTCCAACCTGTCGCCGAAGTCCCCGGCGCCGAACAGCCCGCTGTCGATGGCGATGAAGAACTGTCCGATGTTGGGCGGGCCGCCCTCGTTGTTGCCCAGCGGCGAAGCCTGAAACGACCAGTTGGCGCCGACCAGCCCGGCCGCCAGAACCTCGACCAGTAGCGCCAGGCCGGCGCCCTTGTAGCCTCCGAGGGGTGCGATGGAGCCTTTCAGTCCTTCATTCGGATCTGTGGTGGGCCGGCCTTCCGCGTCCAGCGCCCAGGTGTCGGGAATGGTCTCGCCGCGTTGGGCGGCGTGCACCACGTTGACCCGCGCCGTGGTGCTGGAGGACTGATCGACAATGATGGGCGGGGTATCGGGGCGCGGCACACCGAGCGCCACCGGATTGGTGCCGAACAGCGGCTTCTTCCCGCCCCATGGGGCGATGGAGGCGGAGGCGTTGGTGAAGGCCAGACCGATCAGCCCCTGCTCGGCGATACGGCCCGCGAAATAGCCGATCACGCCGCTGGCATAGGAGTTGGCCAGTCCCATAGCGGCCAGTCCCTGACTCTTCGCCAAGGAGACGAGGGCCGCTTCGCCGGCCTCGTAGGCGGCGTGGGCAAAGCCGTGCTTGGCGTCGACCAGCAGGGCGGCCGGTGCTGTTTGCTTGAGTTCTGGCTGAGCCTGTCCGTCGACCTTGCCGCAGAGAGCATGCTCGCAGTAGTGCGGCAGGTAGGCGAGGCCAACGTTGCGAATGCCCTCGGCTTCAGCTTCGCGGATCGAGCGGGCGACGCTTTTGGCATTCGCCTCGTTCGCACCGCACGCGATCAAGGCGGCGCGGCTCAGTTCATAGACCTCCTGCAATGACAGCGTCACCGGCATGGTCACCCCCATCCTCTCGTCCTTGGCAGAATCAGCCGACTTTTGGCGGCGGCGCGATGCCGCCGGCCGGCAAAGTTCTCCGCCCGTCAGCGCTTTGGCAAGCGCAACTGGACTCAGGCTCAAGTCGTCGTAAGATTTTCCTGGTAAGGCCGGCTGCGGCCAGGCGCTCCGGCCAGATGGCCGGGCCAGGGGACAACGGCAGGTAGGAGACGTCATGAAACGCTTGGGCCAAGGCGCGGTATGCGCGGCGCTTGCCGTTCTTGCAGCGCTGCCGGTGGCGGACAACGCGGTGGCGCAGCAAGATGAGGGCGAAAGCGCCCTCATGGAGCTGGCCAACGAGACCTGGAGCGGCGATCTCGACGGCATCGTCGAGCGCGGCTTTCTGCGCATCGCCACGGCCTACGATCCCATCCTGTTTTTCTACGACGGCATCGAACAACGCGGCGCGGTGCACGACATCGCCCACAAGCTGGAGCGTCACTTCACCAGGGCCTATGCGCACAGAGGGCGGCGCATTGACGTCGTGGTCATGCCCATGGCGCGCGACCAGATCATTCCGAGCGTCGCCGGCGGACGGGCGGACATCGCCATTGCCGATCTGACGGTGACTCCGGAGCGGCAGAAAACCGTGGCCTTCAGTGCACCGACGGATACCGACATCAGCGAGCTTGTCGTCACCGGCCCTGCTGCGCCGAACGTCAATAGCTTCGACGAGCTTGCCGAGGTCGGCGTTTTCGTGCGCCGCTCCAGCAGCTACTTCGAGCACCTGCAGGCGCTCAATGCCTCGCGCAAGGAGAAGGGGCTGACGCCGATACCGATTCAGGCGGCGGACGAAAACCTGGAAGACAATGACCTCTTGGAGCTGGTGCAGGCCGGCACCATCCCGGCGGTGATCGTCGACAGCCTCACGGCGGGGCTTTGGGCGAAGGTCTTCGATAAGATCACGGTGCACGAAGACCTTGCGGTGGATAGTGGCCAGCAAATCGCCTGGGCCCTGCGCAAGGACGCGCCGAAGCTGAAGGAGGCTGTGGACGGCTTCATCAAGGACGTGCGCGAGGGCAGCCGCTTCGGCAACATCCTGGCGAAACGCTACCTCAAGAACCCGAGGTGGGTGGAAAACGTGATGGCGCGGGAGGCCCGGGACCGCTACGGCAAGGTGTTCGATATCATCAAGACCTTCGCCGGTCAGTACGACTTCGATTGGCTGATCATCACGGCACAAGGCTATCAGGAGTCCAGGCTGGACCAGAAACGGCGCAGCGCTTCCGGCGCCGTCGGCATCATGCAAATCCTGCCGGCCACCGCGGCGGGCCCGAACGTGCGCATTCCCGACATCTACAACGCCAAGAACAACGTGCACGCCGGGGTCAAGTATATGGATTTCCTGCGCAAGCAGTACTTCAGCGACCCGGAGATCGATCCCGTGGACCAGGTCCTGCTGTCGTTCGGCGCCTACAACGCCGGCCCCGGCAACATCCACAGGGCGCGCAAGCGCGCCGTCAGAATGGGCCTGGACCCGAACAAGTGGTTCAATAATGTCGAGATCGCCGCGGGCCGGGTGATCAGCCGCCAGCCGGTCGACTATGTGCGCAACATCTACAAGTACTACGTCGCCTACCAGTACATGGAGAATCTGAAAGCGGCGCACGAAAAGGCGCTGGAGGCCGTCGAACAGTAGGTGACGCGTGGGGCGTGGACTCGCAGGCAAACCTGCGTAACATTCCGCAACTAATCAGAGACGCAGGTGAGTGACGTGTCTCGATAGAGGGAACGAGGGGAGACCGACCGTCATGGGAACTTGGAGCCGCCGCGCATCGGCCTTGCTTGGTGCGTTCGCTGTCGCATTTTGCTTTGCAGGCACTGCGGCCGCCCAATCGAGCGACGACGAAGAAGCGCTGCTGACCCTGTCTCGCGAGACCTGGAGCGGCGATCTCGACGGCATCGTGGAGCGCGGTTTCCTCCGCATGGCGACGGCCTACAACCCGCTTTTCTTCTCCTACGACGGCATCGAGCGGAGCGGCATCCTCTACGATATCGCACTGGAGCTCGAGAAGTACCTCAACGCAAAGCACGCCCCGAAGGGGAAGAAGATCGCTGTCGTGATCATGCCCATGCCGCGCGACCAGATCCTGCCGAGCGTCATCGAGGGGCGGGCGGACGTCGCTGCGGCAAACCTCACGATCACGGAGGAGCGGGCGGAGCAGGTGGCCTTCAGCGACCCGACCTACAAGGAGGTCAGCGAGCTCGTCATCACGGGACCGGCGGCGCCGGACGTCACCAGCTTCGACGACCTGGTCGAGACCGAGGTTCATGTGCGCGAGTCGAGCAGCTATTTCGAGCATTTCACGGCGCTCAACGCCAAGCGGGAAGCCGATGGCAAGGATGCCATCCCGATCGAGGCCGCCGATGAACGCCTGGAGGACTACGACCTGCTCGAGATGGTCGAGAGCGGCATCATCCCGGCGGTGATCGTCGACAGCCACAAGGCCGCGCTTTGGTCGCAGATCTTCGAGAACATCACCGTGCACGAAGACCTTGCCGTCAACAGCGGCGGTGAGATCGCCTGGGTCGTACGGCAGGACAGCCCCGAGCTCCTGGCGGCGGTCAACGAGTTCGTCGACACCATCCGCAAGGGGAGCATGGTCGGCAACGTCCTGATCAAGCGTCACTTCGGGGGCAAGACCTGGGTCGACAACGTGACCCGGGGCGATGCGCGCTCCCGCTACGAAGACACCGTGGATCTCATCAAGACCTTTTCGGAGAAGTACGACTTCGACTGGCTGATGATCACCGCGCAGGCCTATCAGGAGTCCCGGCTCGACCAGAGCAAGCGCAGCCACGCCGGCGCCGTCGGCATCATGCAGGTGCTGCCGACGACGGCCGCCGACCCCAACGTTGGGATCCCCGACATCAGCGACCCCGAGAACAACGTGCATGCGGGCGTGAAGTATCTGCGCTTCCTGCGCGAGCAGTATTTCGACGATCCCGAGATCGAGCCGGTGGACCAGATCCTGCTGTCCTTCGGCGCCTACAACGCCGGTCCCGGCAACATCTCGAAGGCACGCAAGCGGGCCGTGAAGATGGGCCTCGATCCGAACAAGTGGTTCGGCAATGTCGAGGTGGCGGCCGGGCGGGCGATCAGCAGGGAACCGGTGATCTATGTGCGCAACATCTACAAGTACTACGTCGCCTATAAGCACATGGAGGAGGCGCGTCTCGAGCGGGCGCAAGCCGTCGAGGCCGTCGAGTAGCAAGCCGATGCGGCCTCGGCCGTCTCGGCAGAAAAACAGTCGATAAAGGGGGGAAAGCCGATGAAGTCAGTTATCGGGCTGTCGGCCGCTGTGGCCGTTTGCGCATGTTTGGTTTCCGCCGTGCCAGCCGCGGCGGAGGACAAGGACTGTCCGGACGTAGAGCCGGTGCTGGCCGGCACGGTCAAGGGAACCATGACGACGGCCGGCTTCATCGTCGGCGCGCGCTGGGGCGAGGGCACCTTGACCCTGAACGACGGGACGACGCGCGACTTCAACGCCTCAGGCGCCAAGCTCCTGGAGACCGGCGTGGCCGAGGTGCAGTTCACCGGCAACGTCTACAATCTCGACAAGCTGGAGGACTTTCCCGGCGACTACGCCGCGATCAGCCAGGGCCTGACCTTGATCGAGGGGCTCACCGGCTCCGCCGTGCTGACCAACGACAACTGCGTCTACATCGAGGTCGATGCCGAGAGCCAAGGTGTGCGCCTCAGCGCGCCGGCGCCGGGCGGGGTGCTGATCGAGTTCGAGGAGTAACCTCCGCCAGCGCAGTTTTAGCCGGACGTTTGTCGGGCTCCGGCGCTCAACTTGGCTTGAGCGCCCGGCGCCTGCTGCCCTGCGCCCGACTGTCCACAGTCGTCATGTAATATTCATAAATGTAACCGTTTACATTCATAGAGGCCGCCTAGCGTTCCGCTGCATCCGATCGCGGAACACGAGGGGCCGATGCCCGCAACCATTCGAGACGTGGCAAGCTTGGCGGGAGTATCGGTGGCAACCGTCTCTCGTCTGGTGAACCGCAGCGGTAAGGTCCGGGACGACACGGCCGCGCGGGTTCAGGCCGCGATCGAAACGCTGGGCTTTCGCCCCAGCGCGGTGGGCCGCAACCTCTCGACTTCGCAGACCCGTTCGCTCGGCGTGGTCATCCCCTCATTGACCAACCCGGTCTTCGCCGACGCCGTCGCCGGCATCAACGAAGAGGCGCGGGCGCGCGACTACACCTTGATGTTCACCGCGACCAACTACGACCGCTCTGGGGAGCAGGGCATCGTCGACGCCTTTCTGGCCTACCGCGTCGAAGGTCTCATCCTGACCGTCGCCAACCCGGAGGACAGCCCGGTCCTCGACCTGCTCGAGCGGGAGGGCGTGCCCTACGTGCTGATCTACAATCAGCCCAACGCCAAGGGCCGCCCGACGGTGACCGTCGACAACGTCGCCGCCGGCCGGGAGGTGGCCGAAGCGCTGGTCGCCCTCGGCCATCAGCGCCTCGGCATGGTCGCTGGCCGCTTCAGCGCCTCGGACCGGGCCTTGGCGCGCCGCGACGGCTTTCTTACCGGTGCGCGCGCGGCCGGCTGTCCGGACCCGCTGGTGCTGGAAGTCGACTTCGTCGATCTCAATGCCGAAGAGGCGCTGCGGCCGCTCTATCGCCGGGGAGGCGAAGCGCCGAGCGCCCTCTTCTGCTCCAACGATCTGCTTGCCATGGCCGTCGTCGGTGCCCTGGGCCGCTTGGGGCTCAGCGTGCCGGACGACGTGTCCGTCATTGGGTTCGACGGCCTTGCCATCGGAACCCAACTGCATCCCACCCTCGCGACCATCGTACAGCCGTCGCGGGAGATGGGGCGGGCGGCGACAGCCCAGCTGCTCGACCGCCTTTCCGGGGAGGTGCCGCCCGACACGGTGACACTGCCCCACCAACTGCGTCTCGGAGAGTCGGCGGGACCCGCCGCTAAGCCAAGCCCTACCGACCTCCAAGACTCCCCTGCATTCGAAGATGAGGAGACCTAGACTATGATCGGAAGGGCCTTGAAAAGCCATGCCGTCGCAACGGCGTTGCTGCTCGGCTTCGGCGCTGCCAGCGCGCAGGCCGCCGACGCGATCTGTTACAACTGCCCGCCGCAGTGGGCCGACTGGGCGTCCCAGCTCCAGGCCATCGAGCAAGAGCTGGGCTACAAGATCCCGCACGACAATAAGAACTCTGGCCAGACGCTCTCGCAGCTCCTGGCCGAGCAGGCGAGCCCCGTTGCCGACGTCGCCTACTACGGCGTCTCCTTTGGCATTCAGGCCGCCGAGAAGGGCGTGGTCGAGCCTTACAAGCCGGCGCACTTCGATGAGATCCCCGAGGGTCTGAAGGATCCGGAAGGGCACTGGTTCACCATCCACTCAGGCACCCTCGGCTTCTTCGTCAACGTCGATGCTTTGGGCGGCAAGCCGGTGCCGACCTCCTGGCAGGACCTCTTGGACCCGGCCTACAAAGGGATGGTCGGCTATCTCGATCCCTCTTCCGCCTTCGTCGGCTACGCCGGTGCGGTGGCGGTGAACCGGGCCATGGGCGGCAGCCTCGAAGACTTCGACCCGGGCATCGACTACTTCAAGAAGCTCAATGAGAACGACCCGATCGTTCCCAAGCAGACCTCCTACGCCCGCGTGCTTTCCGGCGAGATCCCCATCCTGTTCGACTACGACTTCAACGCCTACCGCGCGAAGTACAAGGACAACGCCAACGTGGTCTTCGTCATTCCCGAGGAGGGCACGGTGGTGGTGCCCTATGTCATGAGCCTGGTGAAGGACGCCCCGAATGCCGACAAGGGCAAGCGGATCCTCGACTTCATCATGTCGGACCAGGGCCAGAAGGTCTGGGCCAACGCCTTCCTGCGGCCGATCCGTGCCTCGGCTCTGTCGGAAGAGGCCGCGGCGAAGTTCCTGCCCGACAGCGAGTACGCCCGCGCCACGCCGATCGACTACTCGGAGATGGCGCGCGTCCAGAACGACTTCAAAGAGCGTTACCTCAACGAAGTCCGCTAAGGGACTTGGGGATTGCACTTGGGGCGGCGCGCGTCGCCGCCCCGCCTTCCTTTTCCGGGTGAGATGTTTTGGACCGGCGCGACTATCCCACGCTCTTTCTTCTGATCCTGCCGGCGGCGCTGGTCTTCTTGGCCTTCTTCATCGTGCCCATGGTGCGCCTGGCCTTCGTCGGCGCCAGCGGGGAGGACGGTCTTGCGGCCTACGTCTCGGTCCTTACGACGCCGCGGCACTTCGAGAGCATGGTGGCGACCATTCTGCTGTCCCTCGGCGTCACGCTTGCCGCGCTCGCCGTCTCGACCGTGGCCGGCCTCTTCCTGGTGCGCAACCGCTTTCCCGGCCGCGAGACCCTGATCTCGGTGCTGACCTTGCCGCTGGCCTTTCCCGGCGTGGTGATCGGCTTCCTAGTCATTCTGCTGGCCGGCCGTCAGGGCCTGATCGGCGACGTGAGCCAGGCGATGACCGGGGAGAAGCTGGTCTTCGCCTACTCCATGGCCGGGCTCTTCGTCGGCTATCTCTACTTCTCCATCCCCCGGGTCATCCTGACCATCATGGCGGCGGCGGAGAAGCTCGACCCGGCGCTCGAAGAGGCGGCCCGCTCTCTCGGCGCCCCGGCCTGGCGGGTCGTCCGCGACGTCATCCTGCCGGCGCTCAAGCCGGGCCTCATCGCCTCCGGCGCCATCTGCTTCGCGACCTCCATGGGCGCCTTCGGCACCGCCTTCACCCTGGCCACCCGCATCGATGTACTGCCGATGACGATCTATACCGAGTTCACCCTGAACGCGAACATCGCCGGGGCTGCCAGCCTCTCCATCACGCTGGGTCTGGTCACCTGGGCGGCGCTCTTCATCGCGCGCAGCCTTTCGGGCTCGACCGTCGCGGCCTCGGGATAGGGGGCGGGCGATGCCACGACGCGGACTCTTCTGGGCGCAGCTCGCCTTCACGCTATTGCTCTGCGCCTTCCTCATCGTGCCGGTCGTGCTCTCGGCGTTGGCGGGCTTGACCGAGAACTTCTTCGTCGGCCTGGAAAGCGGCCTGACCCTGCGCTGGGTCTGGGAGGTCTGGGGCCTCTATTCTCAGACCATCTACCTCTCGCTGATCATCGCGTTCGCCTGCCTCGTGGTGACCCTGCTGCTCGGCGTGCCGACGGCCTACGTCCTGGCCCGCAAGGGCGGCCGCCTGTCGCGCCTGATCGAGGAGACCATCGTGCTGCCCGTGGCGATTCCGGGCTTGGCCATCGCGCTCGCGCTGATCATCACCTATGGCGGCTTCCGCGATTTCCGCGCCAGCTGGGCCTTCATCCTGGTCGGCCACGTGCTCTACACGCTGCCCTTCATGGTGCGCTCGGTGCTTGCCGTGCTCTCGTCCATGAACTTCCGCGAGCTGGAGGAGGGCGCAGCCAGCCTCGGCGCTTCTTTCTGGCAGCGCTTCTGGACCGTCATTCTGCCCAACGCGCGGCCCGGCATCCTGGCCGGCTCGCTGATGGTCGTCACTCTGTCCATCGGCGAGTTCAACCTCACCTGGATGCTGCACACGCCGGTGACCAAGACCCTGCCGGTGGGCTTGGCGGACAGCTACGCCTCCATGCGTCTCGAGGTGGCGAGCGCCTATACCCTGATCTTCTTCGTCATGATCATTCCGCTGCTTTTGGCCATGCAGGCGCTGTCCCGCGAGAACCGGGTCATCGCCACCAAGCGGGCCGAGCGCGCCGCCTTGCAGGAAAGGACCGCGACATGACCTCCGGAAACACGGCGGTGAGCCTGCGCGCCTGCGGCAAGACCTTCGCCGACGGCACGCGCGCGCTGGAACAGCTCGACCTCGAGGTCGGCGGCGGCGAGACCCTGGTGCTGCTCGGGCCTTCAGGCTGCGGCAAGACGACGTTGTTGCGCATCGTCGCCGGTCTCGAAATGCCGGACGCCGGCGGGCGCGTGCTGTTCAACGACGAGGATGTCAGCGCGCGGCCGATCGAGAAGCGCAACGTCGGCATGGTCTTCCAGTCCTACGCGCTCTTCCCCAACATGTCGGTCGCGGAGAACGTGGCCTATGGCCTGCGGGTCCGGCGCACAACAAAGCCTGAAATCGAAGCGCGGGTCTCCGAGATGCTGGCCATGATGCGCATCGAGGAACTGGCCGAGCGCCGGGTCAACCAGCTTTCCGGCGGACAGCGTCAGCGCGTCGCCCTGGCGCGGGCCATCGCCGTGCGGCCTCGCGTGCTGCTGCTCGACGAGCCGCTGACGGCGCTGGATGCGCTGCTGCGCGACCGCCTGCGGGTGGAGATCGACAGCCTGCTGCGCAGCCTTGGCATCACCGCCATCTACGTTACCCACGACCAGGCGGAGGCCATGGCGCTGGGCGACCGCATCGTCGTGATGAGCCACGGCCGTATCGCCCAGATCGGCACGCCGCAGGAGATCTACCATAGCCCGGCCAATGCCTTCGTTGCCGACTTCATCGGCACGGTGAACCGCCTGCCGGCGCGCTTCTTTCCGGAGCAGGCCAATGGCAGCGCGGAGCTGCTGGTCCGGCCGGAGGACCTGGATGTTGTGCCGGCGGCCGAAGCAGACTTCACCGGGCGCGTGACCTCCTCGCTGTTTCTCGGCAACCGCACCCGCCTGGTGTTGGAAGGGGTTGGCCCGGAGCCGCTGGTGGTCGAGAGCGCGCTCCGCGGCCGCTTCGATGTCGGCACGGACGTACCCATTCGCGTCAAGCGGGAGGGCTTGATGACCCTGCCGGACAACCGACTCTCGTCAACTGAGAACAGGACCCTTTGAAACGATGCTGCTGGCGCAGATCACCGATACCCACATCAAGGCCAATCGCAAAACCGCCTACGGACGGGTCGACACGGCGGCTTTCCTGGATGCCACGGTAGCTCATCTCAACCGCTTCCAGCCGACCATCGATGCGGTGATCATCACCGGCGACCTGGTCGACGGCGGACAGCCCGAAGAGTACGCCGTCCTGCGCGAGATCCTCTCCGCCCTCAAGCTGCCCTTCTTCGTCATTCCCGGCAATCACGACGAACGCGGCAACTTCCTCAGGGCCTTCGCCGACCAACCCAGCCTGCTCGGCTGCGAGAGCTTCGCCCACTACACGGTGGAGGACTATCCGCTGCGCCTGATTGGGCTGGACACTACCTTGCCGGGGAAGCCATACGGTTGGCTCTGCCAGGAGCGGCTGAAGTGGCTCGATGAGACCTTGGCGCGCGAGCCGCGCCGCCCGACCTTCGTCTTCCAGCACCATCCGCCCTTCGAGACCGGCATCGCCTTCATGGACGTGCAGAACCTGCGCAACGGCGCCGAGGAGATTGCCGTGCTGGCGCGCCATCCGCAGGTGCGCCACGTCGCTTGTGGCCACGTCCATCGGCCCACGGAAACCACGATCGAGGGCATCGGCTTCAGCATCGCCCCCAATGCCGCGCACTCCGTGAGCTTGTTGCTGGATGCGGAGGCGACACCGGGCTTCACCCTGGAGCCGCCGGCCATCCGGCTCTTCTGGGTCTCCGAGGATGGCCATCTGGCCTCGCACTTGAGCTTCGTCGGCAGCTTCGATGGTCCACATCCCTTCTATGAGGCGGATGGGTCGTTGAAAGACTAGAGACTCGCTGCATCCGGGCTGTGTGACCGGCTTCACTCTGACGTGATGACAGCGGGTGGTCCGCGCCTCACCTCGCTCCGTAGAACTATTCAAAACTACGGAGGCAAACCATGAGCACACCTATCGAGTTTGGCCAGAGCGCCTGGGGCGCATTCCGCACCGCGCGGGCCATGATCAAGCAAGCCCTTATCCTGCGCGATGCCGGTGAAACCGACCTGGCCCGCGACGTCGCGCGTCGGGCTCTGGCCGTCAACCGCTTCGCCTGGGCTCTGTCACCGAGCCACTAGGTCCGCCGATGCGGCGCGGCCCATTCGCTCCGTCGCTGGCCGTTTGCGCTGCCACGATGATCGTTGCCGTTTGGCCGGCGGAGGCCACGATGGAGGCCTACCGCTGGGAAAACCGGCCGCTGGTCGTCTTTGCGCCGGACGGCGACCATCCCATTCTGGCGGCACAGCGCGATCAGCTCCAAGGCCAGCTCGGCGCTCTGCGCGAGCGGGACATGGTGGTGATTGAGGTTACCGGGCAACGCACTGCGATCGATGGCGAAAGCACCCTGGCGCTGGAGGCCGACAGGCTGCGCCAACGCTACCGCGTGGGCACTGACGAAGCGGCGGCCCTGCTGATCGGCAAGGATGGTGGCGTCAAGCTCCGGCGGCCGGGTGCCATTTCGGCCGACAGACTCTTCGAAACCATCGACGCCATGCCCATGCGCCGGCGCGAGATGCAAGAGCAGGCTCAGGACGACGGCTAGCCGGCGGAGAGCTCATGGCGCAGCCGGCGGGTGACCAGCACGAAGAGAGCGGAGAGGGCAAAGCACCAAGCCGCCATAACCAGCCCCTGTTCGGGGAAAGGGATGCCGGCATCGATCAGGAGGCCGGTGACCCCCGGCCCGATGGCGGTCGAGAAGACCATCACCGCGACGATCAGGGCGCGCACCGCACCGATGTGGCGGGTGCCGTAGACCTCGGCCCAGAGCGCACCGTTCATGGTGTTGCCGAGACCCTGTCCGAGCCCAACCAGGCCAAGCAGGACATACCAGACCCAGAGTCCGCTTCCCTGGTCGATCAAGGCAATGCCGATACCAAGCGGCAGCAGGTAGAGGGGCAGCAGGCTGGCCGCGCCGCGCCGGTCGATGACCTGACCGGCCAGCAGCATCGAGACCACGGTAAGACCGGCATAGATGGGATAGCCGAGCGCCATCTCCGCGAGGGACCAGCCTTTCTCTTTGGCGATGTGGATCTGGTGAAAGAAGATCACCGTGCCGATGAAGGACGGGGTCAGGATCCCGGGCAGCAGAGCCCAGAACAGCCAGTGCCGCAGGGCGTCGCGCCGGCCCCAATGTCGCCCCGCCAAGCCGGTCGCCGCGTCATGACTTTCCGCACCTTTGGGCACGCGGCTCTTAGCCAGGAGGATGCCGAGCAGGGGCACGAAGCCGAACAGCAGGAGCGCGGTGACGAAGCCCCAGGCGCCGCGCCAGCCGACCAGCGCGATGGCGGCGACCGCCAAGGTCGGCAGCAGCGCTTCGCCGATGGAGTAGCCGAGGCCGGTGATGGCCAGGGCCCGGCCGCGCTGGGCGCGAAACCAGCGCGCGGTGGCGGTGATGCCGATGTGGCCCATCATGCCTTGGCCACAGAAGCGCAGGCCGGCGATCAGCAGGAAGAGCAGGATGAGCGAGCTGTTGAGCGCCATGCCGAGGGCGACCAGGGCATAGAGCAGCAGGATGGCCAGGGCGAGCCGCTGCAGCGGCATGCTGTCGGCTAGGCGCCCGGCCTGCACCAAGAGGGCTGCCGAGGTCAGGGTCGCCGCCGTGTAGAGCGTGCCCCACTCCCCATCGCTCAAGCCGTGCTGTGCCATAAGGCGGTCGGCGAAAAGCGAGATGAAGAAGGTCTGCCCGAAGGAGGAGCCGAGCGTGCAGAGCAAACCGGCGGCAAGCCAGCGGGCGTTTTCCCGGTAGAAATTCTCGGTGGAGGGGGCAGTGCTCACCGGCGCATCTGCGCGCGCGGGCTTGCGCCGGTCAAGCGGCAGGTTCGCGGGTCATGGTTGCGTCGGGCTCCGGCCAGCTCTCCGTATGCTGCGGCTGCACTGGGCGCTCGAGATAACTCGACAGCACCACGTAGCTGCGCGTCGCCTTGACCCCGGGTGTGTCATAGAGCTTGCCGAGCAGACCCTCGAGCGCCTGGGCATCGCGGCTGCGCACTTTGAGCAGCATGCAGGTGTCACCTGCCACGGAGTGGATCTCCTCCACCTCCGAATGGTCGGCGATGGTCATGAGCGCCTGCGACTTTCCCCAGCCGACAGTGTCCACATGGACGAAGGCGAGCAGGGCCTTGCCGACGGCCTTGGGGTCGATCCGGACTGTTGTGCCCTTGATGGCGCCCTGTCGCCGCAGGCGCTTCACCCGTTCATGCACCGCCGGCGCGGAGAGACCCACGGCGGCGCCCAGTTCGGCGTAGCTCTGGGTCGCGTCCGCGACCAGAGCTCCTAATATCCTTCGGTCGACAGCATCGACTTCCGCAACCGGTACGCTGTTCCGCCGAAGCTCATCTGTTTTTTGCGCCATCAGAGATTTGCTCCTTGAGACCGAATTTCATCTGTCAAGAATGCAGTTATGACAGATGAAATTCAATCCAATCAGTCGGTTCTGCGAAGCCATTTCGGCCATCCGCCGATCGTCTTCGCGCTGACCGGCTGCGTCGCACTGATCGGCTCGAACTCCTTGGCGCTGAGTCCCATATCGCCCGCGGTCGCCACCGACTTCGCAACCGGTGTTGCGAAGATCATGACGGCCGCCGCGGCCTACGGTCTGGGGACGGCCGCTGGGGCCCTGCTTCTCGCCCGCCATATCGATCGCTTGGGTGCGCAGCGGGTCCTGGTCCTGGCTCTCGGTATTTTCGGCCTTGCACTGTTGGTCAGCGCAGCGGCTTTGCAGCCTTGGCAGCTCATCCTGTCTCAGGCGGCCGCTGGCCTGGCCGCCGGCGTCGCGCTTCCGGCGATCTATGCCCGCACGGCCGAGGTCGCGCCGCCAGGGCGCGCCGGAGAGACCATCGGGTTCGTCTTGACCGGCTGGACCCTCAGCATGGTGGCCGGTGTCTCGCTCTCGGCCGTGCTGGCCGACGCTCTGCACTGGCGCGGCGTCTTCGCTCTGCTGGCCGTCCTCGCCTTGATCGCCGCGGCGGCCATGGCCAGCCGCGCACAGGCGCCCCGACCGGTTGCCGGTCCCGCGCCCTCGCCTTGGCGCGCGTTGCGGTTGCCCGGTGTCGGCCGTCTCCTGGCGATCTGCGCGACCTATATGACGGCGTTTTACGGCGTTTATGCCTACCTCGGCGATCACGTGGCCACCGGCCTGCAGCTCTCGACGGCGTCCACCGGTTTGATCACCTTGGCCTATGGTCTCGGCTTCGGCTTTGCGGTGCTGCTGGACGGTGTGATCGACCGGGTCGGGCCGGTGAAGGCCATGCCGCCCGCCTTCCTGGCGATCGCTACGGTCTACGTTTTGCTCGGGCTATCGAGCGGCAGCTACGTCGCTCTGGTCGCGGTCGCCTTGGTCTGGGGTCTGCTGAATCACTTCGGGCTGAACGTGCTGATCCTGCGGCTGACTGCCTGCGCGCCGGCGCAGAGGGGTACGCTGATGGGGCTCAACAGCGCCGTCACCTATCTCTGCGTCACTCTCGGAACGCTCAGCTTCGCGCCGCTCTATCAAGGCGGCGGCTTTGCCCTGGCGGCCGGCGTCGCAGCACTGCTCTGCGCCGCCGGCGCCTTGCTGTCTTACGTTGGGAAAGCCCCCGAGGCGCTGGTGCGTTAGCGTACCGCCTCGGCCATGTGCGCCTCGAAGTGCGTCACCGCCTTGGCGAACCTGTCGCGGCATCCCGGATTGCAGAAGCCGACCACCTGGCCCTTGTAAAGGGTCAGCGCGTCTGCCCCGACGGGGTTGCCGGACCAGGGGCAAATCTCGTTGATGCAGTCCTCTTTCTTCAGTTCGGTCATCGTGAGTCTCCTTGTCTCTTGAGCCATGGCTAGACTAGCAGATCAGCATTTGGCATAAATGACACTATGCCCTCGAAAACTGCCAAAAAAGCGAACAACACGCCGTCTCAGCCGCGCTTGACCGTCTTCCTGGTCTATCCCGGGGTCAAGTTGCTGGACCTTGCCGGGCCGCTGCAGGTTTTCGCCGACGCGGCCCGCTCCGGCGGCGGTCTGCCGGCCTACCGCACCAAGGTCGCCTCGCTCGACGGGGGCAGCATCCCGAGCGATACGTCCGTGGCCGTGCCCAGCGCACCCTTCGCGAGCCTCGCTGAGGAGCCGATCGACACGCTGCTGGTCATTGGTGGCACCGGCGTCTTCGCGGCCTTGCAGGACGCACAGCTGGTCGAGGAGGTGCGGGGGCTGGCAGCAAGAGCACGGCGGGTCGGTTCCATCTGCAGCGGCGCCTTCTTGCTGGCAGCGGCCGGATTGCTGTCGGGCAAGCGCGCCGCCACCCATTGGGATTATTGCAGTCGGCTGGCCGCCTACGATCCCAACATCCAGGTCGAGCACGACTCGATCTACGTCGAAGACGGCGGCGTCTGGACCTCCGCCGGAGTCACCGCCGGCATCGACCTGGCGCTGGCCATGGTGGCGAAGGACATCGGCCGGCCCCGCGCCATGGCTTTGGCCCGGAACCTGGTCACCTTCATGGTGCGGCCGGGTGGC
Source organism: Rhodospirillales bacterium (assembly GCA_965247175.1). GTDB lineage: Bacteria > Pseudomonadota > Alphaproteobacteria > Kiloniellales > DSM-21159 > JANQMX01. Next base: position 2,742,212 of record OZ252006.1, on the reverse strand, counting down.
CAGTCGCAGTTCAGCCCCGTGCTGGCCCGCCAGTCGGCCGATGCCGAAGGGCGCTTCGACGGCTTGCACGACTGGATGGCGTCGAACCTGGAGAGCGACCTGCGGGTGGAGGTCTTGGCCGAGCAAGCCGGCATGAGCCCGCGCAGCTTTGCCCGGCTCTATGCCGAGCACACCGGGCAGACGCCGGCCAAGGCGGTGGAGGCCCTGCGGGTGGAGGCGGCGCGCGGTTTGCTGGAGACCACCGATCTCGCGGTCAGTCAGGTCGCGCTGCGCTGCGGCTTTGGCGACGACGAACGCCTGCGCCGGGCTTTCCTGCGATCTCTTCAGGTACCTCCGGCTGCCTATCGCGAGCGCTTTCGCGATCAATAGCCGGCGTTGCGGTCGACTTCGTGCAGCAATGGCACGCCGGCGATCAGGCGCTTGTAGTTCTCCGCCACGTCCAGCAGGCCGTCGTCCAGGTGCCAGCCGGAGACATGGGGCGTGACGGTGATCTTCTCGTGCGCCCAGAAGGGATGATCGGGCGGCAGCGGCTCTGTTCGGAAGACATCGAGCACCGCGCCGGCCAAGTGGCCGCCGTCGAGCGCTGTCAGAAGATCTTCTTCGACGATCAAGTCGCCGCGGCCCACGTTGATCAGGCGCGCGCCGGCCTTCATTTGCGCAAAGCGCTGCGTGTCGAACAGATCGCGCGTGTCCGGGGTCGAGGGCAGAACGGAGATGACGTGGTCGCAGGCGGCCAGCATGGCCGGCAGGGCGTCCAAGCCGGCAGAGCAGGCGACCCCTGCGATGCTCTTGGACGAGCGGCTCCAGCCAAGGACGCGAAAGTCGAGGGCAGCGAAGCGCCGCGCTACCTCAGCCCCGATGTGACCAAGCCCCAACACACCGACGGTCGTCTCGCCGGCCTTCCGTGGCGGGATGGGATCCCAATGCTTGGCCTTGGTATCGGTCTCATAGCGCAGCAGTTGGCGTTGGTCGCGCAGCACATAAGCTAGGCAGTACTCGGCGATCTCCTGCGACGCCAACTGCGGCTTCAGTCGTGCCACGCGGACCTGCGGCGGCAGGTCCGTCGCCCGCATGATCGTCTCCACCCCGGCGCCGAGCTTCTGCACCAGTTGCAGCGCAGGGAGTTGGGCGGCCACGCCCGGCTTTAGGCCGACCACCGCAATCATCTTGACCTCGTCCGGCTCCGCCTCGTCCAGGCCGCAGTAGATCTGCACGCCGGGAAGCTGCGGCGCGAGAAGATCGCGCAGCGCGTCTTCCTGCATCCAGGCGGGATCGCGAATGTCGAGGAGGAGGGCCATGATGAGCGGACTATAGCGCGCCCTGTCCGCTCCGGCAGCCCCGCCGAAAAATGGCGATGTGTGCCATGCGTCACAAACATACGGCGAGCCCTGCAGTAGGTTGCCGCCGCATTTCAGTTCCAAGCGGGAAAATTCGGTCGGAAATCTGCAAGAGGAGACGTCATGACCACTGCACATGCGGCCAGCCAAGAGATCGAGGCCCAGCGGGCTGCCCCCCAAAGCGCCGAGTATGTCGACTTCTGGAACGAGATCCTCGTGCCGAAGTTCATCAAGTACAAGCATATCCTGGTCGATGGCCTGACCCACCATAGCGCGGCCATCTTCCCCTCCCTCCCGGTCAAGGAGGGCGACCGGGTGCTCGATGTCGGCTGCGGCTTCGGCGACACCGCCATCCTGCTTGCCGAGCGTGTGGGGGAGCAGGGCAAAGTGGTCGGCGTCGACTGCTGCGAAGCCTTCCTCGACTACGGCCGCCACGAGAGCGCACGGCTCGGTGTCGCCAACGTGAGCTTCGTCGAGGCCGACGTGCTGGTGCACCCTTTCGCACCCGTGTACGACTTTGTCTTCTCTCGCTTCGGCACCATGTTCTTCGCCAATCCGGTGGCCGGCTTGCGCAACATGCGGATGGCGCTGAAGCCGGGCGGAACCATGACCCACATCGTCTGGCGTACGCGCGACGACAACCCATGGCTCAGCATGGCCAAGCAGGTGGTGCTGAACTTCCTGCCCGCGCCGGGCGAGGATGCACGCACCTGCGGCCCTGGCCCATTCTCCATGGCGGACGAGTCGACTGTGACCAAGATGATGGAGATCGCCGGCTACGATGACATTCGCTTTGAGCGCGTCGACGCACCCGTGCTGGTCGGCCGCACGGTGCGCGATGCCATCGACTTCCAGCTCGCGCTCGGACCCGCCGGAGAAGTCTTCCGCGAGGCCGGCGCAGAGGCCGAAGCCAAGCGGGACGAGATCGAGGCCGCCTTGGCCGAGGCGATCGAGGCGCAGAAGGTGGAAGCCGACGGCATCGTCATGGATTCCTCGTCCTGGGTGATCTCCGGGCGCAATCCAGGCTGACACCTCGCTCGTCGCTGCGCGCAGCGCAGGGCTGTTCCTCCTCGGCGGCTGTGCCTATACCAAGGCGGAGCCGTTCGATGAGGGAGCACGCTGCGCCGTGACAGATTTCGACTATCGCCAATGGTCGCACCGGGCCGCCGACTGGGCTGCCGACTATCGCCAGAGCCTGCGCGGCCGTCCCGTCCGCCCGCAGTGCGAGCCGGGCGCCATCTCCGCCCAGCTTCCCGAGGCGCCGCCCGAGAAAGGCGAGAGCATGGAGGCGATCTTCGCCGACTTCGAGCGCCTCATCCCGGGTGGCATGACCCACTGGCAGCATCCGCGCTTCTTCGCCTACTTCCCGGCCAATGCCGCGCCCGCCGGCATTCTGGCCGAGCAGCTTGCCGGGGCCATGGCGGCGCAATGCATGCTGTGGCAGACCTCGCCGGCGGCGACTGATCTCGAAGTGACGATGGTCGATTGGCTGCGCCAGGCCTTCGGCCTGCCGGCTGTCTTCAAGGGGGTGCTGCAGGACACGGCCTCATCGGCGACCCTCTGCGCCATCCTCACCATGCGCGAGCGGGCGCTCGATTGGCGCGGCAACAAAGAGGGGCTCTTCGGCCAGCCGCCTGTCCGTGTCTATGCCTCTCACCGCACCCACAGCTCCATCGACAAGGCCATGTGGGTCGCGGGCCTGGGCCAGGACAACCTGGTCAAGATCCCGACCGACGACAGCCTGGCCATGGACCGCGACGCGCTGGCCGAGGCCATCCGCCGCGATCGGGAGAACGGCCTGCTGCCGGCCGGCGTCGTGGTCTGCGTCGGCGGCACCTCTGTCGGCGCCACCGACCGGGTTGCGGAGATTTGTGCCCTGGCCAAGGAGGAGGGGCTGTTCATCCATGTCGATGCCGCCTGGGCCGGTTCCGCCATGGTCTGCCCGGAGTTTCGCTACTTGTGGGACGGGGTGGAAGCGGCCGATAGCATCGTCATCAATCCGCATAAGTGGCTCGGCGCGCCCATGGAGTGCTCGGCCCATTTCGTGCGCGACCCGGAGCCGCTGCTGAAGACGCTCGCCATCCAGCCGGAGTACCTCAAGACCTACGGCAAGGAGGGCATCGTCAACTTCAGCGAATGGTCGGTCCAGCTCGGGCGCCGCTTCCGCGCCCTCAAGGTCTGGTTCCTGATTCGCGCCGATGGACTGGAGGGCCTGCGCGCCCGCATCCGCGATCATGTGGCCTGGGCGGAGACGTTGGCCGAGCGATTGGCGGCGGAGCCCGACTTCGAGATCGTCACGCCACCGATGCTCTCGCTCTTATCCTTCCGCTACCGGCCGCAGGAGATGCCCGAGGAAGAGGTCGACGCGCTCAACCTGCGCCTTCTCGAGCGCATCAACGAGGAGGGCGAGATCTATCTCACTCAGACGACGCACAACGGCCGGATGGTGATCCGCTTCGTGACCGGCGCCTTCGACTGCGCGGCAGAGGATGTGGACACCGCCTTCGCGGTGATCACGCGCACGGCGCGATCCTTGCCGGACGCATGACGCCTGCAGGAATAGCGAGCGCCTCTGCTGCGACTTTGGGGAGAACGGTGGGGCGAAGTTCCGCTTCGTCCGCCGCGCGCGGCTGTGTTAGGCCCAAGGTCCTTGAGGCTCACTTGGGAAAGCGGATGGCAAAATGTTGAAGCCTGCTCTTTTCGCCGCCCTGCTGTTGCTCGCCGCCTGCGCCGGCAATCAGCAAGCGGCCGTGTCGACCATGAGGGCGCAAGCCGCTTCGCCGCAGCCGGCCGCAGCCAGCCTGTCCGACGGCCTGGCCGTGCAGTACTACCGGGCCAGCTTCGACAGCGTGCGCGACCTGGAAAGCTGGATGACCTACCGCAGCGGCAAGCCCGGCGCACCGCTCGACAAGCTGAGCTACGACGCGGGGGCAGGCGACGTGCTGACCAGCAACGCCCCCGACCTGGTGGGCGCCCACATCACCGGCTTCCTGCTGCTCGACAGGCCGGGCACCTACCGGTTCCAGGTCACTAACAACGACGGTGTGCGGATGCATCTGGGCGGCGCGCGCATCCACGACGACCCCAAGACCGGCCCGGCCCGCACCTCCGAACCCATCGCGGTCGAGATCGCCGACCCCGGCTACTACCCGGTCGAGATCTGGTACTTCGAGAAAGGCGGCACTTCGGTCTTGGAGGTGCAGTGGAACCCGCCGGGCAGTCCCGGCATGAGCCAGATCCCGCTCACTGCCATGAAGCACTGAGAGCCGAACGCTCCCCTTACTTCGCCGCCGCCGGCTGAGCAGCGGCTGTCTCGTCAGCGGTTCGTTTGAGGCTCAGGCGGAAGAAACTCGTTCCAATGTGCGCGAACTCGACGGTCAGGTCGCCGTCCATCTTGCGCATAATGGCGCGGCTGATGGCCAGCCCCAGGCCAGCGCCCTGGCCGCGGTCCGCACGGCTGCCGCGCGCGAACTTCTCGAAGATCATGTTGGCATCTTCGTGCGTGACGCCGCCGCCGTTGTCGATCACGTCGATCATGACATCGCGGCCTTCGAGATGCGTGCGAACGTGAATCTCCGGCGCGTCCGAAGGATTGTACTTCACCGCGTTGGACAGGATGTTGATCAGGACCTGGCGCAGCCGGTCGGCGTTTGCGCCGACATGCAAGCCTTCCGGCAAGCGGTCAAAGGTCACGGCAACGCCGGCGTTCCTGGTCAGTCCGGATACGGCGTTGAGCGCCGAGGTGATCGCGGCGTTGGCATCGATCGGATTGAGCATCAGGTTGAGCGTGCCGGCCTCCAGCCGGTTGATGTCGAGCAGCTCGTCGAGCAGCCGGGTGAGGCGCACGCTTTCATCGTGAATGATGGAGACGAAACGCGCGCGCTCTTCGTCCGTGATGTCGCTCTCTTCCTTCAAGATCTCCGACAGCGAGCGGATCGAGGTCATGGGCGTGCGCAGCTCGTGGCTGACCTGATTGAGGAAATCGTCTTTCTGGGCATCGAGCGCACGCAGCCGTTCGTTGGCGCTGCGCAACTGCTCCGCCGCCTGCTCCAATTCCGCCGACTTGTCCGAGAGCTCGCGCGAGGTTTCGATCAGCTGTTGCGTTTCATCGGCGATGTCGATCAGCTCGGTCATGCCGACGTTTTCTTGCCCGGTGATCCGCGTCACCATGGCGTGGGCCGAGGCGGCGCCGATCGAGCCGGCGAGCTCGCGCTCCAAGCGTGCGATCACCGCATCGGTGGCATAGGGCAGGGCGCCGACGCGGCCTTGATCGCGGGCCATCTCGTTGAAGAGCACCCGCGCCGGTTCATTGCCCAGAATGCGCTGCGCCAGAACGAAGAGGTCCTCGGTGTCGGCGCTGCCGATCCCGCTGGAGGGGGCGCCGCCATCGGCCGTGCGATAGACGTTGACGAAGAGGCTGCCCTGCAACCGCTCCAGTGCGCTCGGCTCGGTCAGGGTCGAGACCACGAGAAAGATCAGAGCATTGGCGCCGACGCTCCAGACCACCGCATGGACCAGCGGGTCCATGCCGCTGAGGCCGAGCATCGCCTGAGGCCGCAGAGCCTCGATGCCCCAGGGTCCGTTGGCCAGCACCGAGGCACTCAAGATGAAGTCGCCACCGAAGCTTGGCAGGAACAGGGTGTAGGCCCAGAGCAGGAAGCCGACGATCAGGCCCGAGAGAGCGCCGACCCGGGTCGCACCGCGCCAGAAGAGGCCGCCCAGCAGGCTCGGCAGAAACTGGGCCACGCCGACAAAGGCGATCAGGCCGATGGCCGCGAGCGCATCGGACCCGCCGCTGACCCAGAAGTACAGGAAGCCGAGGCCGAGAATCAGCCCGATGCTGATGCGGCGTGACATGAGCAACAGGCTGCGGACGTCGCCGCTGACCGCATGACGCGCCGCCAGCACGCGCAGCGCGATCGGCATGATCACGTGGTTGGATACCATGGTGGAGACGGCAATGGCCGCGACGATCACCATGGAGGTGGCCGAGGAAAAGCCGCCGAGGAAGGCGAGCATGGCCAGCTCGTGCCGCTGCTCCCAAAGGGGAATGGTCAGGACGTAGAGATCCGGGTTGGCGCCTGCCGGCATCGTCTTCATGCCGACGATCGCGATGGGCATGATGAAGAGCACCATGCCGAAGAGGTAGAGCGGGAACAGCCAGGAGGCCGTGGCCAGATGGCGCTCGTCGATGTTCTCCACCACCGTCACCTGGAACTGTCGCGGCAGGCAGATGATGGCGGTCGCCGAGAGGAAGGTGAGCACGACCCAGCGCGGCCCGAAGATGTCGCCGGCCCCGCGCATCGTCTCCGATGACACGCCCTCGAAAACGTCTTGGATGCCGTCGGCCACGCTGAAGGTGACGAAGACCCCGACGGCGATCAGCGCAATCAGCTTGACCACGGCCTCCAGCGCGATGGCGGCGACGACGCCGTGGTGGCGCTCGTTGGCATCCAGGTTGCGGGTGCCGAACAGGATGGTGAAGAGCGCCATGCCGGCCGCGATCCAGAAGGCCGTGGTCACGGCATCCGCGTCTCCGGCGATGACTCTGTAGGTGCTGGTGACCGACTGGAGCTGGAGCGCGATATAGGGCGTGGTGGCAATCACCGCGATCATGGTCACCAAGACGGCCAGGCTCGGGCTCTTGCCGTAGCGCGAGGAGATCAAGTCGGCGATCGATGTGATGCGGTTCGTGCGGCCGATCCGCACCAGCTTGCGAAGCAGGAACCACCATCCGACGAACACCAGGGTCGGGCCAAGATAGATGGTGACGAACTCGAGGCCGTTGCGGGCGGCCGAGCCGACCGCGCCGTAGAAGGTCCAGGCCGTGCAGTAGACCGAGATCGAGAGCGTGTAGATGACCGGCGAGTGAAGCCAGGCGATACGCCCGCGACGGGTCTGGCGATCGACGATGAAGGCCACCGCGAAGAGCAGTGCGACGTACCCGAGGCAAACGGCCAGGATGATGTTGACCGAAAGCATGGGCGGCCGGTCAGCCGTCGGTCCTGGGGACCTCTTGGCCCTCGGACCCGGTGGTTGAAGCGGTCAGGCTGTCGTTCTCGCGCAGGGGGCGGGCCAGGACCGCGCCGCCGGCGATCAGCAGCCCCCAGACGATGAGTATATAGAGAAGGGGTATCGGAACGCCGGCCAACGTGCCGTCGATGAGGAAGATCGTGGCGAGCGGCGGCAAGAGAAGAACCGTGCCGACCAGGAGCAGCGCGATCGAGCGGTCGGGAGCGGTGCGGCGCGACAGGAGGTCGTGTTTGCGATCTGCCAGAGTTCCGTCCCTCAGGCTGTTAACCCGCATCCTTCGAGGCGAGTTCCTTGACCGCGGCGACGATCTCCGAATTCGCGAAGGGCTTGGTCATGAAGAGGTCGGCGCCGTGCTCCAGGGCGGTTTCTCGGTCCTCGCGCTGTCCCTTGGCGGTCAGCATCAGGACCGGCAGGCTTTCGGACCGTTGATCGGCCCGCAGCTGACGCAGGATTTCGTAGCCGTCCAGCCCCGGCAGCATGACGTCGAGAATGAGCACGTCCGGCGTATCCGCCTTGGCGGAGTCTATGACCTGGCGGCCGTCGCTTTGCACCTCGACCTGGAAGCCGGCGCGCTCAAGCAAAAAGGTCAGCGACTCGACGATGTTCGGCTCGTCTTCCGCTAGCAGAACCCGTTTCGCCATAATCCTGCGCAACCTCCCCGTTTCGAACCCATCTTTCGTGAGCTTTGCGGTTGATTAGACAGTAGATCCGTAGCCGAGGCAATCGAGCCGTCGTCAATAATCGGTTATGGGGTCTTCCACCCGGTGGTGGCAGGCGAGGCGGGGACAGAGCCGGCAGCTCGGCCCGACCTCTTCCACGACAGCCGAATCTTCGGGTGCGTAGACCGTATGCTGCGCGTCCGGCTCGGTCATGGCGATCATGTCGGTCACGTAGTGACGCGGCTTGCCGAAGCCGCTTGGGCCGTTGAGCCGCGCCCGTGCGACGAAGACGAAGCGTGCGCCGGTCGGGAAGAGCGCCCGCTGGCGGATAAAGGTCTCCGGCGACTGCTGGGCGCGATAGAGCACCCAAAGAGGGCAGGCCGCCGCATAGCGCGGGGTGATCAGGCCCTGCAGCCCGTGCATCTGCATGATCGTGCCGGCGGCATTGGCGCGGAAGTAGCCAAAGCGCGGGAGATCGTCCGCTGACGGCAGGGCGGTCAGTCGCCGGCAAACCGCCTCGACCTCCGCCGAAAAGGCGTCGGCCAGGGCCTCGATATCGTAGCGCAGCTCCCGCGAGCGCAGGATGAAGGCCTGGAGCGGCATGCGGATGGCGCCTGCGGCATAGTCGATCAGCGCCCGGCGCGCCCGCTCGCGGGCCGCCGCGGTGGAAATCCGGTCTTGCCGGCCGATGAAATCCGCGATGACCGGGCCGAGCCGCTCCTCCGTCAGGGCAAGCGCCTTGTCGCGACGCGAGATAGGGCGAGGGTCGGTCAGCAGATGGGCCAGGCTGCCGGCGGCTTCGTCGATTTCGGGGAAGTGGTTCTCGTGCATGTCGAAGACGGCTTCGACTTCGTCGACGGGCGTGACGATCCGGTCCGCGTCCTCGGCCTTGTCGAGGTAGGTCACCAACGCTTCGCCGACGTCAGAGAGCACGCGTGTTTCATCATGGATAATGCGGTTGAAGCGGTTGCGCCGCTCCTCCGGAACCTCGGCAAACTCGGTCAGAATCTCGGAGGCCGAGCGGATGGAGGCGATGCGCGTCAGCATGCGGTGCACCGTCTCCCCCAGGAAAGGGTCGTTGGACAGCCGGTCAGAGAGCGTCTGAGCGCGGGCCACGGCGTCGCGCTCGGAGCGGGCCAGGGCCCCGATCGCCTTGGCCCATCCGGGAAAGCGACCGATCAGCTCACTGACCCGCTGATCCTCGACGCCCAAGGGCGAGAGGGACGGCAGGTGCGCGATCTCCGTCAGGCTCTCATGCAGGCGATGCTCGGAGGCGCTACCGAGGTCGTCGGGCGCCAGCTCCAGGGCCTCGGCGACCCGACCCAGCAGCGCGCCCGAGATCTTCCGTTTGTTCCACTCAATGAGATTCAGATAGGACGCCGAGATGCCGAGCTGCCGGGCAAGCTCGGCCTGGGTGACGCCAACCTCCCGGCGCCGTTGCCGAATTCGGGTTCCAAGGATTGCAGCGACCATGCGAACGCCCTTGCGGTGAGGCCTGGAAGCTTAGCAGTTTGTTAATCTTTTACAAATCAACTTGGATTGTTCGTATAATCTTTACAAATAAATCAAGCGATACCAATTAGTTATTGCGTCTTTGACAAAAGTGGTGCAGTGTTCAGTCCGGGCAAGGAGGTTGCCCTTAGTCGGAATGGCCTCGGCATCTGCAGCGGCGGATTTCGGCTTAAACTACGAAAACGCTCAATGGGAGACACTTCATGAGCAAGTTCCATATCAGCCGTCGCGGACTGCTGAAGGGCTCGGCCGTTGCAGGCATTGGCTTGGCGGCGCCGACCATCTTTACCAGCAATGCCTGGGCCAGCTTCACCAACGAGCCCAAGGGCGGAACAGTGACTCTGGGCTTCAACGTGCCGCAGTCTGGTCCCTATGCGGACGAGGGCGCCGACGAGCTGCGCGCTTATCGCCTGGCCGTCGAGCACCTGAACGGTGAAGGCGACGGCGGCATGATGCCTACCTTCTCGTCCAAGGCCCTGCAGGGCAGCGGCATCCTCGGCAAGAAGGTCGAGTTCGTCACCGGCGACACGCAGACCAAGTCGGATGCGGCCCGTGCCTCGGCGAAGTCGATGATCGAGAAGGACGGCGCCATCATGATCACCGGCGGTTCGTCCTCCGGTGTCGCGGTGGCCGTGCAGGCGCTCTGCCAGGAAGCCGGCGTTATCTTCATGGCCGGCCTGACGCACTCCAACGACACCACCGGTAAGGACAAGAAGGCCAACGGCTTCCGCCACTTCTTCAACAGCTACATGTCGGGTGCCGCCTTGGCGCCGGTGTTGAAGAATGCCTACGGAACCGACCGCAAGGCCTACCACCTGACCGCCGACTACAACTGGGGCTACACCACTGAGGAAGCCGTTCGGACCTCGACGGAAGCCATGGGTTGGGAGACGGTGGAGACGGTCAAGACGCCGCTCGCTCAGACCGACTTCTCGGCCTACATCACGCCGGTGCTGCAGTCTGACGCCGACGTCCTGGTGCTGAACCACTACGGCGGCAACATGGTCAACTCGCTGACCAACGCCGTGCAGTTCGGCCTGCGTGACCGTCAGGCAAACGGCAAGAACTTCGAGATCATCGTGCCGCTCTACTCGCGCCTCATGGCCAAGGGTGCCGGCGCGAACGTTAAGGGCATCTTCGGCTCGACGAACTGGCATTGGTCTCTGCAGGACGAGGGCTCCAAGGCCTTCGTGCGTTCCTTCGGCACCAAGTACGGCTTCCCGCCGAGCCAGGCCGCGCACACCTGCTACGTGCAGGCCCTGCTCTATGCAGACGCCGTCGAGCGGGCGAAGAGCTTCAACCCCTGCGCAGTCGTCGAGGCCTTGGAAGGCTTCGAGTTCGACGGCATGGGCAATGGCCCGACGCTCTATCGCGCCGAAGACCATCAGTGCTTCAAGGACGTTCTGGTGGTGCGCGGTAAGGAGAACCCCTCCTCCGAGTTCGACCTTCTCGAGATCGTCGAAGTCACTCCGGTGGCGCAGGTTACCTACGCCCCCGACCACCCGCAGTTTGCCGGTGGCCAGCTCGGGACGTGCAACCCGGGCGCCTAAGCAGGCCCCTGCGATTGTTGATGACCGGCTGCGCGACGCTTCGCGCAGCCGGATCATCCCGCCCCTTCGGGCGGGAGCGGGGCGGCTGTTGCTTGAGAGAGGAAGTTTGGCCAGATGGACGCGATTATTCTCCAGGTTCTAAACGGACTGGATAAGGGAAGTGCCTACGCGCTGATCGCATTGGGCTTGACCCTGATTTTCGGCACCTTGGGTGTCGTGAACTTCGCGCACGGCGCGCTCTTCATGCTAGGGGCGTTCTGCGCGGTGACCTTGAATGTCATCCTGCGCACCTCCTACGAGACGATCGATCCGACGCGGACCGACTTTCTCGGCAATCCGCTGAAGGTCGAGACACCCTACATCGTCGACTGGTTCGGACCGGAGTTCGGCGGGGCCATGATCGAATGGTCGGTGCCGCTGGCGATCCTGTTCGCCATTCCAATCATGATCTTGGTCGGCCTTTCGATGGAACGGGGGCTGATCAAGTACTTCTACAACCGACCCCACGCCGATCAGATCCTGGTGACCTTCGGTTTGGCCATCGTGCTGCAGGAAATCGTCAAGGGCTTCTATGGCGCCAATCCCATCCCGACGCCGGCGCCTGAGGCGCTGCGCGGCAGCCTGGACTTCGGCGCCCTGTTCGGCTTAGACCCCGGCTCGATCATCTATCCCGACTGGCGGCTGATCTATTTCGTCTTTGCCGCGCTCATGATCGGTGGGGTGTTCGCCTTTCTCCGCTACACCACCTTCGGCATGGTGGTGCGCGCCGGCATGGCCGATCGCGAGACGGTGGGGCTGCTCGGTATCAACATCGACAAGCGCTTCACCATCATGTTCGCCATCGCCGCCTGCGTGGCCGGCTTGGCCGGCGTGATGTACACGCCGATCAATTCGCCGAACTACCACATGGGCATGGACTTCCTTGTGCTGTCCTTCGTCGTGGTCGTCGTCGGCGGCATGGGCTCGCTTCTCGGCGCCGTGGCCGCAGGCTTCCTGCTCGGCATCCTGGAGTCCTTTGCCTCAATGGCGCAGGTCGTCGACCTGCTTCCCGGCATCAACCAGATCATCATCTATCTGGTCGCCATCATCATCTTGTTGACGCGTCCGCGCGGCCTGATGGGTCGTAAGGGCGTGATGGAGGAGTGACCGATGCTGGGACTTAACAGCAAGGACCAAAAACTGTTCCTGATCGTGATCGCGGTCACCCTGCTGGCGCCGTTCATCCTGAACCCCTTCCCTGAGGGCTCCGAACTGGCGCAGTTCAATGCGGGTTATCCCGACCTGATGCAGCGTTTCATGATCTTCGGGATCTTCGCCATCGGCTTCAACATCCTCTTCGGGCTGACCGGCTACCTCAGCTTCGGGCACGCCGCCTTCCTGGGTGTCGGCTCCTACGCCGGGGTCTGGATGCTGAAGCTCCTGTCCATGAACGTGGTGCCTGCCATCGTCGTCTCGGTGATCATCGCCGGCCTCTTCTCGGCGCTGGTCGGCTACATCTCGCTGCGTCGATCGGGCATCTACTTCTCCATTCTCACCTTGGCCTTCGCGCAGATGTCCTTCGCCCTGGCCTACTCGGTGCTGACCCCGATCACCAACGGCGAGACGGGCCTGCAGCTGGCCCTGGACGATCCGCGGATCCTCGGTGTCAGTCAGGTCGATGGCTCCATCCCGCCGACCAACTTCTTCGGCATGGAGATGCGTGACGGCTTCGAGCTCACCTTGGGTTCCTGGCTCTTCACCTTCAACTTCGGCTACTATCTCTGTGCCGTGTTCCTGCTGCTGGCCTTCTATGTCTCCATGCGCATCTTCAATTCGCCCTTCGGCATGATGCTGCGCGCGGTGAAGACCAACCAGAATCGTCTGCGCTACACCGGTATGAACCCCAAGCCCTACACGCTCGCCGCCTTTATCATATCCGGCATGTATGCCGGCCTGGCTGGCGGCTTGATGGTGGCCATGGATCCCCTGGCAGGCGCCGAGCGCATGCAGTGGACCGCTTCGGGCGAGGTCGTCTTGATGACCATCCTCGGCGGCGCCGGCACCTTGCTCGGCCCGCTGCTCGGCGCCGGTGTCATCAAGTACTTCGAGAACATCTTCTCGAAGATCAACGATGCCATCTTGTACGACTGGTTCTCGTTCATGCCGGACGGACTGCAGGACGCCTTCGTGTTCCTCATCCACCCCTTCATCGGTAAGGGCTGGCACCTCACCTTGGGCATCATGTTCATGCTGGTCGTGATCTTCCTGCCCGGTGGCGTGGTCGAGGGCGGACAGCGGATCAAGCAGCTGTTCACACGCAAGAAGAAGTCCGAAACCGCTAGCGGTGCCGAACCCTCGGCATCCCCGGCTGAATAGGAGGACGCGGGTCATGGGCATCCTCGAAGTCAAAGGCGTCAACAAGCACTTCGGTGGTCTGAAGGCGCTGAACAACGTCAACATCGACATCGAAGCGGGCACGGTGCATGCGATCATCGGCCCCAACGGGGCCGGCAAGTCGACCTTGCTCAACTGCTTCGTCGGCCGCCTGGAGCCGGACACCGGCACGGTCGAGTTCGATGGCGACTCTCTGCTGAACCGCCAGCCTTACGAGATCAACCAGATGGGGGTCAGCCGGGTGTTCCAGACGCCGGAGATCTTCGGCGATCTGACCCTGCTTGAGAACGTCATGATCCCGGCGTTCACCAAGCGGGATGGCGTGTTCAACCTCAATGCCTGGAAGAGCGTGGAGAGTGAGAGCGACATTCGCGACCACGCCATGGGCTTTCTGGAGGAGGTCAATCTCGGCAGCAAAGCGCACGTCCGTGCCGACGAGATGAGCCGCGGCGACAAGCGGCGGCTGGAGCTGGCGATGTGCCTGATCCAGGAGCCGAAGCTGCTGCTGCTCGACGAGCCGACCGCCGGCATGTCTCGTGCCGACACCAACAACACCATCGATCTGATGAAGCGCATCGCTCAGCGCGGTGTCACGATGGTGGTCATCGAGCACGACATGCATGTGGTCTTCTCGCTGGCCGAGCGGATCAGCGTGCTGGCTCAAGGCACGGTGATTGTCGAAGACGTGCCCGAGAAGATCAAAGGCGACCCCCGCGTGCAGGACGCCTATCTTGGGGGAGCCCACCTATGAGCGAGCTGAAACCGCTGGAGAACGAGATGGACACCCAGGACGAGCCGCACCGGCTACTCAAGGAAGACCCCTACAGCGGCGGCAGAGCGCCCGGCACGAAACCGACCCTGACGACGGGCGGCCAGCCGGCCTTCTTCTCCTGCTGGGATATCCACGCCTACTACGGTGAAAGCTACATCGTGCAGGGCGTGAGCTTCGACGTGCGCGAGGGCGAGATCGTCGCCCTGCTGGGCCGCAACGGCGCAGGCAAAACCTCGACCCTGCGGGCGATCGCCAGGGTCGGCAACCCGGCCCTGAAGCACGGCGAGATCTGGCTGGATCACAAGCCTCTGCACGAGATGAAGTCCTACCAGGCGGCGCAGCTCGGCATCGGCCTGGTGCCGGAAGACCGGCGGATCATTCAGGGCCTGACGGTGGAGGAGAACCTTCAGCTTGCTCAAATCGCACCGCCCCACGGCTGGTCGATCGAGCGCATTTACGATCTCTTTCCGCGGCTCGGCGAGCGGCGCAAGCAGGAAGGCACCACCCTGTCCGGCGGCGAGCAGCAGATGCTGGCGATCGGCCGGACGCTCTCCCGCGACGTCAAGCTGCTACTTCTGGATGAGCCCTATGAGGGTTTGGCACCCGTCATCGTTCAGGAAATCGAAAAGACTTTGGAGCAGATTAAGGCCCTCGGTATGACGACCATCATCGTCGAGCAGAACGCCATTGCGGCGCTGCATCTCGCCGACCGGGCCATCATTTTGGACATGGGCCAGGTCGTGTTCGACGGCAAATCGCAGGCGGTCCTTGATGACGCAGACCTCCGTCAACAGTACTTGGCCATCTGATATCGTGCCCTGGTTGTCGGAGCGCGCCCAGATGCCTGAAGACCGGCCCGAAAACAGGTCTGACCAGCAGTCGACCCTCGCGCTGAACACCAAGCTCGAGGAGGAGTTCGTTTCGCCGCTCACCTCGATGCGGGGTGCGCTCGAGATCTTGCGTGACTTCCCGGACTTGTCCGAAGGGGAACGCACCAAGTTCATCGAAACGGCTCTGCAGGGCTGCGCGCGCCTGGAGCGTGGTGTCGAGGAGCTGGCCTCGGCGGTTTACGGGGCGGGGCAGCAGGCGCAGGCGTCGCCGGCCGTCGAGCTGCTTCCCGCTGAGCTGCGGGAATATGCCAACCGGATTCAGATGCTGAACGATGCCGAAACGATCGAGGTCGATTTCAGCAACTTCGAGTTCAGCAGCGCCAAGGTCGTCAACGACTTCTATGACGTGATCGACGAGACCGTGGAGACGACCGGGCGGACCTGGTACTTCCTGGTCAACTATCGCGATTGCCGGGTCTGGCCCGAGGCTTGGGTCGCCTTCGCCCACCGCGGTAAGAAGGTCAACGTCAACTACTCCCTGGGCACCGTGCGCTACGTCGAGCAGGAAACGACCGACGGCAGCAAGGGGCTTCGCGAGTCCGACCGTCTCGACCCGGACATGTTCAATTCGCGCGAAGAGGCCGTGGCCCGCATCCAGGAGATGCGGCGCGGGGGCGCGAACTAGCGCGCCCGGCTTCTCAGCTGGCGCCGAAGACCTTCTGCAGCAGCTCCGTCGTGCGCGCCGCCGGGTTCTGGCGAATGGCGGCTTCTTCCTTGGCGACATAGTGGAAGATGCCGTCCATGGCCTGCTCCACCGTGTAGTCGGTCAGGTCGGTCTTCACGTCGGGCGCCAGCGGCAGGCTCTCGTACTGGCTCATCATCGCATCGAAGGACTGAATGGCGCCGACGTCGGCGAGCGCATCGTTGACGATGGGCTCCATGCGCTCGGCCAGCGCCGGGCTCATCTTCTCCTGAAAATAGCGGGTCGCGGCGTCGTCCGGGCCGTCATAGATTCGCTGCGCATCCTCCAGGCTCATTTCCGAGATGGCATCGACGAAGAGCTGCTGAGCCTCCGGCGCCGCCGCCTCGGCGGCGCGGTTGAGGCGCAATTCCAGGTCGTCGGCCATATCCGACATGCCGACGCTGCTCATGAGCTTCTGAGCGTCCTGCAGCGGGCCCGGCAGGGGGATGTGGATGTCCGGGTCCAGGTTGAAGCCGTCGGTCGTGCCCACCTGATCGACGACCCGCTCGGTGCCGACGCGCAAGGCTTCGCGCAGGCCGTCGGCGATCTCGTCGTTGCTCAGCGCCGCGGCGGCAGCGGAGCTTCCCGAGCCGCCGCTGCCGCCGGAGCCACCCAGGCCGCCAACGCCCTTTTCGATGTTCTTCAGGATGTCGAGCTGCGCCACGGCCCCGTGGGGCAGTGCGAGCAGTCCGCCGAGCAGCAAGGCGGCCGCATACAATGAAACTCGGGTGCCATGGCCCCGGCTGCGTGCTGAACTCATATCCGGCTGTCTCCCTGTCCGGTCCCTCTTCGCTGAGTCAACTAGGGCACTGCCTGTCTTTGGCGAGGACGCTATCATCGTCGCGACTTATGGATCTATCGACTCTCTGTGACAGTTCCGCCGGGCCGGCTGCTCAGCTCACCACGACGTTGAAGGCGATTGAGATGCGCTCCTCCGGCCCGAAGTAGGGGTGCACCAGATGCTGCATCCAAGAGGGGAAGAGCAGCATGCCGCCGGCGCCGGGGTTGATCAGCGAGCGGCGCTGCATGGTGTTCTCGATGGAGTAGGTCGCCGAGGCGCCGGGGCGCGGGTCGACGAACTCGATCTTGCCGCTGAAGTCCGTGCCCACGCCCTCGGCCGGCGGCGGGTTGCCGGTGACGTAGTAGACGCCCGACCAGGTAGAGTTGGGGTGCTGGTGGAGGGAGTTGTACTGCCCCTTGCGCAGCACATTGGCCCAGCCCTCGATCTCGAAGCTGTACTGTCCGGGCTTCATCACCGCCTTGGTCATGGCACCGGCCATGCTGCGGATGCGGCCCATCAGCTGTTGCTGCGGCGGCTCGGGGCGCAGCAGGAAATCCATCGGCGAATGCCAGCCGCCGACGTTGGAGCGGTCGAGGCCGGGGCTCCTCGCCTCCTCGAACAGGATGGAGCGTTTGAGCGCGGCGTTCAGCTCCTGGCTGTCGGGCCAGACGTGGATGGCGATGGGCGTGGGGAAGACCAGCTGCACGCAGTCTTCGATCGGTCTTGCCAGCGGCTCGTCCTTGGGGCTGTCGGCCTTGGGTGCCTGTGCGGCCCCTGGCTGCTTGCCGCTCTTGTGTCTCTTGCTCACCTGCGCCTCCCGCGAAAGCGCCCAGTTTAGCACTGCCCATCGCCGGAAACTGTTGAGTCTTTGTTACGGCCCGCCCGGTCGCCGTTGCGCCAACCGCGCGTGTCCCGCAGGTTGGCCCGATGGACGGGACGGCCATAAGGGATTTCGAAGCGCGGCTCGCGCGCTTTCCGCGCCTGGGGCTCGCCCGGCTACCGACACCGCTCGAGCCGCTGGAGCGCTTGAGCCAGTGGCTGGACGGCCCGCGGCTTTGGGCCAAGCGAGAGGACATGACCGGGCTTGGCTTCGGCGGCAACAAGCTGCGCAAGCTCGATGTTTTGCTGCATGAGGCGGTGCAGCAGGGCGCCGACACGCTGGTCTCAGGCGGTGTCGTTCAGTCGAACAGCCAGCGACAGGTGTCCGCCGCCGCCGCCAAGCTCGGGCTCGATTGCCACCTGGCCGTCTACCATGGGCGGTTGTCGCCCCCGACGCCGGAGTACGATCGCTCCGGCAACGCCCTGCTCAATCGCCTGTTCGGCGCCACGCTGCACGATGTGCCCTGGACCGGCGACCGCAACGCCGCCATCGAGGCGCTTTGCGCGGACCTGCGCGGGCAGGGCCGCCGGCCCTACCTGGTGCCCTATGGCGCTTCAAACGCCCTCGGCGCTGTCGCCTATGCCGGGACGGCGCTCGAAATCGCCGTTCAAGCGGATGAACTGGGCTTTCGCCCCGCGGCCATCCTGCACTGTTCCGGCAGTGCTGCCGCGCAAGCCGGCCTGGTGATCGGTGCCGCGGCCTGCCTGCCGCAGACGCGTATCGTCGGCATCGATATCGACGCGGAGCCTGAGCGCGTGCGGGCCGATGCCATTCGCTATGCGAAGGGCGCCGCTGAGCTGCTGACCGCCCCGTTTTCGGAGGCCGCTGTCGAAGTCGTCGCCGGCCACGCGGGCCCGGCCTACGGCGTGCCGCACGAGGCGACCATCGAAGCGATCAAGCTGGCTGGCCGGCTGGAAGCCCTGGTGCTCGACCCGGTCTACTCGGGAAAGGGACTCGCCGGTCTCGTCGCTCTCGTCCGCGCCGGACGCTGGCGCCGCGACGCGGATCTCGTTTTCCTTCACACCGGCGGCGCACCCTCTCTCTTCGCCTACCAGAGCGCGCTCGATATCTAGAACCTTCGGCTCCTACCAGCGCCGCGCACGGCGTTCGCTGGCCAGCGGCCGGCGGCGCAGCTTCTCCCTCAGATAGACGTAGAGGCCGGCACCCATGATGAGCGCGATGCCCCCGCTCGCCCAGCCGTCCGGGATCTCGCCGAAGACCATCCAGCCCCAGAACACGGCCAGCGGCAGGGCGACGTACTCGAAGGGCGCCACCGTTGCCGCATCGGCCGAGCGGTAGGCCTGGGAGATGGCATAGCCGATGATGGCCGAGTTCACGCCGAGCCCGATGAACAGGGGAATGTCGCCGTCCTCCGGCCAGCGCCAGGCGCGCAAGAGAAAGCGCAGACTCTCGTTCTCCACGCCTGTGACGTAGCGGCCGTCACCGGCGACCACCCAGAAGCTCGCGCTGACGACGATGAAGATGAGCTGGATGTAGACGGCCATGGCCGAGGCCTTGCTGGCAATGCCGAGACGGCGTGTGAGGATTTGCGTCAGGGCGTAGGCCAGGGCGGCAACGATCGGCAGCAGCATGACCAGCCGGTCCGCCGTCAACGCCGTCTGTTCGGTGCCTGGGCGCAGCATCAGCAGCACGCCGCCGAAGCCGATGGCGACGGCGATCAGGCGTCGGTGGCCGACGCTCTCGCCGAGAAACGGGATGGCCAGCAGCGTGATGAAGAGCGGCGCCACATAGAACAGCGCCGTGGCCTCGGCCAGCGGCAGGACGGCGAAGGCCGTGAAAAAGGTCATGTTGGCCGTCACCAGCAACAGGCCCCGCAAGAGATGCAGGCCCGGGCGGTCCGTGCGCAGGATGCGGAAGCCCCCTTCGAGCTGCACCAGCAGCAGGCTGAAGCCGATGCCGATGATGGAGCGCACGAAGACCATCTGATGCAGCGGATAGTCGCCCGAGAGCGCCTTCATCAGCACGTCGTTGATCGAGATGCTGACCATGGCAACGAGGATGCAGAGGATGCCGACGCTCGGCCTGTTCAGTGCTGTCGCGCTTGGATCGACCATGGTCCCCGCAGGCTGAGGCTGAATTCCCAACGCGACCAGTGCGTTCTTTGCAGCGCACCTGAGCGGTCTGCGACAGAATGCAGCCGGCGCTGCCGGGCGTCATCACGCTGTAACACTTTGGCGGCCATGGTCCCGGCGCGTGTGTTTCTTGTGTGAATTGCGTAGCGCGCCACGGGAAACCTGAGGGTCAGAGGAGTCAGCCATGAAAGACAGAGAGTTTCTCGACGCCGTGGAAGCAGAGCTGCGGCATCGTTTCTCGCCGCCCTTCGACGGGACGCAGTTCTTCAACGAGACGCTATTCAACTACATTCTGCAGGAGGCAGGGCGCGACCTCCCAGCGCTTGACCGGGAAGCCAAGCAGATCGGTGATCACATCCGCGAGCGCTATGGCGTCACCGAGTTCCGCGGCAAGATGCGTATCGACAACGCCAAGCCGGCGATCAAGTTCAAGTGGTACACGCCGACCCTCTGCCGCAAGGTGACCATCACGCGCGGCGAGATCAAAAGCCGCGACATGGCGCCAGATGAATAGGGCGCGACCGCGGGCCGGCCGACAGGCGTCGCACTAAGCCGCCGGTAGGTGAGCCGGAACCGGTCGGTAGCTCGTTTCGTTTTTGTGGCGGACGCAGATGCGAATCGAGACGTCCTTGCCCGATACGCCGCGCGGCAGATCGCAGGCAACCACGGCATCGACGAGCCCCGGTCTGCCGGCGAAAAGCATCACCGGACTTTCGGCGACCAGCGCCGCCTTCTCGACCATGCCGTCGGCCAAGAGCTTGCCGGCGATGATTGCGTCGCGATCGGCGACCCCCAGGTTCACGTGGCAGGCGACGCTCGTCGCTCTGCCTTGATCGTCCCGGCCACCGAAGCGCATGTGCATGGCGAAGACGTAGTCGCCGCTTTGCGACGGAATGAAGAGCCCCTGGACGTGGAAAGCGGCGTAGGCGGGCAGGAAGATGCCCTCGTGCTTTTGGTGCTCCTCAAGGTCCATCCAGCTGCCGGTATGGACGAACGAGCCTGCGTCGTTCGCGGTCCGAAGACCGTCAAGATTGTTGGCGGGACTCGGGGGCACGAACGCCCGCACACGCCACCCTTCACTGTGCGGCGTAAGAGCGCCGGTCGGATAGGCAACCTGGGTCAGCTCCGCCAGCGTGCTGTCGAGCTTCCGTTCCAGCGCTTCGAGGCGTTGGTCAACGGAGGTCGCGTCGCCGCTCTTGGCCTTGCCGAGGCCGTAGCCGGCAGCGCCGGCCAGCATTGCTGTCACACCAACCGCAACAAGTCCTGCCACCCAAAAGGCAGCGCGTGGCCTTCCTCGCCTCATCCTGCTCAACCCTCTCGTTTCCCCAGCCAAGTCGATCTGGATCGGGTAGCGTTTAAGTCAAGCTTTTGCTGTGAAATTCGCGGATTTGGTTAATACCGGCTGCTTCAAGACTCTCGCAGAATCAGTATGTTATGCGCTCGGCAGCCGCCCGGTGATGGCGTAGTCCAGGATCTGCGCAACCTGCTCCGGCTCCTCGGCGACGGCCAGGGCGGCGGCATCGACTTCCTTAAGAGCATGCGCATGCTCGGGCGGGTGCAGCACGATCAGCGGCTTGCCCAGCGCCGAGGCGTAGCCGGCATCGAAGGCCGCGTTCCACTGCTTGTACTTTTCGCCGAAGCGCACCACCACCACGTCGGCTTCGCCGATCAGGGTGCGGGTCCGAACGGCGTTGACCTTGGCGCCCTTGTGGTCGTGCCAGAACTTTGAGGTTTCATCGCCCAGGATGCGCACGCCGCAGTCGTCGGAGGAGGCATGGTCGGTGACCGGCGCGGTCAGGACGACCGGTAGACCGCTGGCCTTAATCGCCGCCTCGATGCGCTCCCGCCAGTCGGTGTGAATCTCGCCGGAGAGATAGACGCGCCAAGTTCGGACGGTGGCGGACTGGCCCAGGGGCTGGGCGGTGCTGATCGGTTGGGTCTCGTTCATGAGCTTTATCCTTTCGGTCGCGCCGGACAGGCTTCGGCAGCGGATTTGGGGCGACCCTACAGTATCTAAGTCGGTCGCGGCCAGTTGCCATCGAGTGACGCCTTGAGCGTGGCCTTACTGCTGCGCTTGCATCAGACGCTCGACCTCTTTGGCGTGCTCCGTCGCCTTCGCCGCGTTGCCCAATGTAAGGTGGGAGTGCCCGGCACCGACGTGGGCGGCAATGAAGTTCGGGTTCAATGACAGTGCTTTCTCGAACTGCACCAGGGCTGCCTCGGGATTGCCCCGCTCTTCCAGCACTCGGCCGTAATCCGTGTAGAGTTCCGGCGCGTTGGACATGCCGATCTCCGCGCGTTTGAAGCAATCTTCCAGCAGCGCATCGGGATAGCCTTCGAGATGCCCGGCGACGAGCATGCCGAGGTAGGCATCCGGGCGTTCCTGGCCGGAGATCATCGAGGCCGCGAAGTGGTCCAGAGCGGCTTCAGGTTGGCCCGAATAGACTTGGCGCCAGCCTTCCGTGATCAAAGCCTGGGCGGCGCTGCGGCCCCAGTTCTTCTGGACCGGCGGCCCCTCGCGGCAGAGCTGCTCTGTCTGCGCCAGACGATCTTCGTCCGAAATCGCCGGCTGTGGGGCGCTGTCTTGTGCGCCGGCTGTCTGCGTGCCGGCCGTCAAAAACCCGGCCACAAGGGCTGCGGCGACGAACGCTGTCGCCTGCCGGTACCGGCGATCTGTCGTGATCATGGAGCGCATCCCTTCGCTCGGCCGTTTTCTGCTGCAATTCAGCCCTACGCGGTATCGCTGTCTGCATCAAGGGAGGGCGGGCAGGAGGTGCGGGCCCGACGCCCTATCTGCAGCCAAGTACGTCGAGCATCTTCTGCGCCAGAACATGCGGCTGGTCGACGCTCGGCCAGTGGCTGGCGCCCGCGACGACGACGGCCGTCAGCTCACTGTTGTCGAGCCACTGCAGGCTGGCTGGGGGGCAGTTGTCCGGATTGTAGAGGTAGACCACCTCGGCCGCGCCGCGGAGGATGTCCCCGGGAACAGCGGCCTCCGAGAAGCGCCGGGCATCGCAGCCCAGCTCCCAGAGGGCCTGGGGGGAAGCCCGCCGCACCGCTTCGGCATAGCGCCGCACGACCGGCTGCGTCTCCGCCATCTCGTCCAGGCGGGCGAGGAAGGCTGTCTTGAAGGTTTCTGCGTCGTCGTGGTCCGCCGCCGTCCCCGAAAAATAGGCGTCTTCAGCCGTCAGGTTGCCCTCGAGCGAAACGATGGTTTTCACCGGGCTGTCGCGCCGCCCGGCGGCCAGGGAGGCGATGATCGAGGCGACCGAGTGGGCCACGAGGATACGGGCGTTCTCCCGCACCGCCGTCTCGTGCACCACCTCGGCCAGGGCCTCCAGCGTGGTTGGTCCGGGGAGAGGAGCCGTTCCGGCAAAGCCCGGCAGGTCGAGCGGCAGCAGGCGGTAGTAGCGGGCGAGGGCGCTCTCCCGCATGGGGGCGAACATCTCCCCGCCGTCGCCGAACCCGGCGAGAAGGATCATGGTGGGCTTGGTCGCGTCCGGTCCCATCGATCTTGTCTCTGCGGCTCCCAGTCGGGCGGCAGAACCAGGCGGCGCAGCTTGTCGGTCAAGCCCGCCGTGGTCGCCACGCTCCTGGCCAAGCGATACAACCTGTGGCCGAAAACGACAAGCGGATTGAGCGAGTTGATCGGCCGGACGAGGCCGTAGGTCACCGTCTCCTGCTCCTCGGCGAAGCTGCCGAACAGCCGGTCCCAGACGATGAAGAGGCCGCCGTAGTTCTTGTCGAGGTACTGCGGGTTGGCACCGTGGTGCACCCGGTGATGCGAGGGGGTGTTGAAGATCCACTCGATGGGCCGCGGCAGCTTGCCGACCGCCTCGGTGTGCAGAAAGGTCTGGTACTGCAGCACCAACAGCGCCGCGAAGAAGACCAGGACGGGGTCGAAGCCGATCAGCACCAGGGGCAGGTGGAAGAGGATGGCCCAGAGGTCGTCCAGCGGGCCGAAGCGGTTGGCGACCGAGAGATTGAAGTGGGTCGAGGAGTGGTGCACCGAATGGGTCGCCCAGGCGAGCCCGACCCGGTGGCTGAAGCGGTGCTCCCAGTAGTAGGCCAGATCGGCCAGCACGATGCAGAGCAAGAGGGTCAGCAGACTGCTTTCGATCTCGAAGAGGGCGAACTGCTGAGCGGTGAAGAAGGCGCCGAGATAGAGCGCGGCGAAAAGGAAATAGGAGACCGCCAGATACATGGCGAAGGTCACGAAGTTGGTCGCCGTGTCGCCCAACAGGTTCCAGCTCAGCTTGCCGAGCACGGCGTAGCGCAGCAGCTCGAGCGCAAGCAGGACCAGGGCCCCGAGAAAGACCCAGTCGTTCACCCACTGCTCCCAGGCGAAGAGCTGCATCTCCGTGAAAGGCGTCGTGAGGAAATCCATGGCGGTGTTGCTCCAGGCCTGTGGGATTGAATAGATTGTCGTATCCGACAATCATGCTAGATGTGCTCGGACGCATAGATTGTCAATGAAGACAATAAACGAGGAACGCCTTGCCCCGCCGCAGCATCAAGGAGGAACGCCGCACCCAGATCCTCGACGCGTTCGAAATCTGCGTGGCGCGCTATGGGGTGGAGGGCGCGACCCTGGAGCGGGTGGCGGAAGAGGCGGGCCTCGCCCGGCCGCTCATCCGGCACAACGTCGGCAATCGTGACGATCTGCTGGACGCCCTGCTGGAGCGCTATCTCGAAAGCTCCGAGCAATCCATGCAGGAGCTCGTGGCAGCCCTGCCGCAGGACAAGCGCTTGGAAACCCTAATCGATTGGCTGTTTGACCCGGCGATGGTCGATCACCGGGAGGTGCTGGTCTCCAACGCCCTCATCGCCGCCGCCGCCGAGCGCCCCAAGCTCGCCCGGGCCATGCGGGACTGGACCCGCGCCTTCATCGCGGACATCGCCCGGGTCGTCGCCGAGGCCCACCCCGAGGCCGAGCAGGACGCGGTCGAGGCCGTCGCCGCCGGCATCGCCGCCGCGTACCTCAGCGTCGAGTCCATGGCCCCCCTCGGCCCCATGACCGACCTCCGCCGGGCCAGCAAGGCCGCGGCGCAGCGCCTCGCGGGGACGCTAAACGCAATCTCAACCGCCTAACCCTATCAAGAAACGGACGACCGGCTACCCGCTGGAAGGGTGGTCCATCGGCTTGAGGGACTGGTCCTATGGAGCTGACCGAGGACGAAAAAGAACTCTACGACGAGTTGGTCGTGCAGATTGCCGTCCGTTATCCAAAAAACAGCTTCGACGGCGAGGTCTGGGAAGACAACCAAGGACGAGAGAGCCGGTCCGACTTCAAGAACTACATCATCGGGCACGGCTTCATGAGTGACTTCGAGGCGGCCTGCAGCGTGCTGATGGATGCGGGCGTGGCGGTTCCGATCAACCACGACGGTTCGCCGAAACAAGGCGAGCATCCGTGGTCGGCCTACTTCCGGATCCTTTTCGACGTCGACGAGCTGCGCGCCCATCTTGCCGACAGTTTGCCGACCTCTGCGCCACCGCTCGGCGAGGTCATCAAGGTCTTTCTCGGACTCACGACGGACTACGGCGATTGTCCGATTCCAACTCGGCGAGCCGTTTTTCCAGTGCCAGAGGGCTTCGAGCGCATTTTCGCTTTGCTTGCTGACTGCGGCTACGTCGAGCGTACCGGCTATCACGTCAAATGGACCGACAATATACAACCACAGATGCGCGCTCTCTACCACTGGGACGAGGAGGGCCAGTCGGAGGTTGAGCGTTACGAAGCCGAAGTCGAAGAGGCGTGGCGGACTATGCCGTGGCTCATTCAGAAGCTCTTTTTTCCAGCGATTGGCCCGGACGTGCTTGTGCTGGAGGTTGTCGTAAAGCGGTTCTGGGATGGCCAGCGATGGCAAGGCAGCAGCGCCGAGTTTATCAAGATCTGGATCGTTCGCCGGATCTGCGGCGCCTTCAGAACCTGGCAATACCTCTCCCGACGTACGCGGAGTAAGAGAATCACCTTTGTCGGGAGCGACCTCACAAGAGCTCGAGATTTGGAAAGACTGTCTTGGGAGTCCAGGCGGTAAGTCATGTGGCTCCGGGGACCTTGGCCCCTTAGTCCGCTTGTCCCTGGTCATGCCTTGCGGCATGGTCCGCTCGGTTTTTGATTTCCAGCCCGGCGGAGCCCAATTCACAACCTCCAGCGCCGGCAAGAGGGGAGACTTTGCATGAGCGAGAAGAGCTATGACGTGGTCGTCATCGGGGCCGGGCCGGGCGGCTATGTTTGTGCCATCCGCTGCGCCCAGCTCGGGCTCAAGACCGCCTGTGTCGAGAAGCGCGAGACCCTGGGCGGCACCTGCCTGAACGTCGGCTGCATCCCCTCCAAGGCGCTGCTCCAGGCCTCCGAGAAGTTCGAGGAGGCGAGCCACGGCCTGGCCAGCTTCGGGGTCAAGGTCAGCAAGGTCTCGCTCGATCTCAAGGCCATGATGGGCCACAAGGACAAGGTGGTGGAGGCCAACGTCAAAGGCGTCGAGTTCCTGTTCAAGAAGAACAAGGTGGACTGGCTGAAGGGCGCCGGGCGCCTGGCCGGTGGCGGCAAGGTCACGGTCACCGGGCCTGACGGCGAGGAGACCGTCTCGGCTAAGCACATCGTCATCGCCACCGGCTCCGACCATGTCGACCTGCCGGGCATCGAAGTGGACGAAAAGCGCATCGTCTCCTCCACCGGTGCCTTGGAGCTGACCTCCGTGCCCAAGCACCTGGTGGTGGTGGGCGGCGGCTACATCGGCCTCGAGATGGGCTCGGTCTGGCAGCGCCTGGGGTCCAAGGTAACGGTGGTGGAGTTCCTCGACCGCATCGTGCCGACCATGGACGGCGAGATCGGCAAGACCTTCATGCGCATCCTGAAGAAGCAGGGCGTGGAGTTCCGCCTCTCGACCAAGGTGACCGGTGCCAAAAGCAACGCCAAGGGGGTCACCCTCACCGTCGAGCCTGCCAAAGGTGGCGATGCCGAGGAGATCGCCTGCGACGTCATGCTGGTCGCCATCGGCCGCAAGCCGCTCACAGAAGGCCTGGGCCTGGCCGAGGCCGGCGTGGCGCTGGACGACAAGGGCCGCGTCGAGACCGACGACCATTTCCGCACCAACGTCGCCGGGGTCTACGCCATCGGCGATGTCATCAAGGGCCCCATGCTGGCCCACAAAGCGGAAGAGGAGGGCGTCGCCGTCGCCGAGATCATCGCGGGGCAGGCAGGGCACGTGAACTACGGAACCGTGCCGGGCATCGTCTACACTTGGCCGGAGGTGGCCAGCGTCGGCCCCACCGAGGAAGAGCTGAAGGCCGCCGGCACCAAGTACAAGATCGGCAAGTTCCCCTTCACCGCCAATGGCCGCGCCCGCGCCGCCAACATGACCGAGGGCTTCGTCAAGCTGCTCTCGGACGCCACGACCGACCGCATCCTGGCCTGCCACATCATCGGGCCGGACGCCGGCACCCTCATACACGAGGTGGTGGTGGCCATGGAGTTCGGCGGGTCCGCCGAGGACTTGGCCCGCGCCTTCCACGGCCACCCGACCCTGAACGAGGCCGTCAAGGAAGCCGCCCTCGCCGCCGAAGGCCGGCCGATACACATGTAGTTTGGCTCTGTTCCGTCCCACTCCCCCACCCGGCCACCCCACTGTCCACAATTCCGTGGGTGGCCGGGTGGGGGAGTGGGACGGAACAGCATGGCGCGCCTCTGTACGGAGACATCGAGCAACGCTGGAGCTGGCGCGCCCTAGGAGACCTACTGGGTGTGGGCTGGTGCCGAGACGAACCAGTGCGACGCACGGCCAGAGCCGCTTCTCCAACTGTCATCCTTGGGCGGGCCCAACGGGCCCGTCCCGAGGATCCACCCATCGGCCTGCGCCATGCCTATCCGTGCCTTTGGCAACTCGCTCCGCGAGCCCTCGGAACTCGCCGCTGCGCGGCTCGCCCAAGGGTGACGATAGCGGCGGCCTCTGCCGCGACAGCGCCGCTCCCCGTCAACTCAAGGCGATGATAGCCGTGCCGGCCACGGCCAGCAGCGCGCCGAGCAGGGCAAAGGCGTTGGGCCGCCGCTTGTGCTGCGCCCAGAGGATGGGCAGCACCAGGACCGGGGAGAGACAGCCGAGCACCGCCGCTGCGCCGGCCTCCAGGTTGGCAAAGGCGTAGAGCAGCAGCGAGGACGACAGCCCGTAGCCGATCGCGCCGGGCAGGATGACGCGGCCCAAGAGGCCCGGGCGGACCTCCGTCTTGGAGCGAAAGGCCGGCATGGGCCAGAGCGCGACCAGTGAGATGACGAAGGCCGCGCCGAGCAGGCGGATGGCCGAGGCGGCCAGCGGCTCGGTCCCCGACAGCATGGCCGGCTTCATGGCGAGAAAGCCGAAACCCTGGCAGGCGGCCGCGAAGAGCCCCAGCAGCACAAAGGTCAGCGCCGCGCCGCCCTTGGGGACAGGCTCGCTCGCCCCGTCACGGCCGAACAGAATGGCGAGGAAAACGCCGGCCAGCGCGACCGCCCCGCCCAGGGCATCGGCCGGCCGCAAGGTCTCGCCCAGCCAGAGGAAGGCAATCAGCGCCACCAGGGGGGCGCGTAGCGACATCATCAGCTCGGTCCAGCGTGCCCCGCCGCGCCTTAGGCACTCGATCATCGCCAGGTTGCCCAGCACTACGCCGATGATGACGGTGGCGACGAACAGCGGCCAGTACGACCAGTCGACCGTCTGCCATTGGCCGAAGAGGCTGCAGAGCAGGGCCATCAGGGCGCTGCAGGCGATCAGCTGGATGCGGGTGAACTCGAAGGCACCGACTGCGCGGGCAGGAGCCTGGGCGATGATGGCGCCGGCGGCCCAGCCCAGGGAGGCGACGACCGCGGCAAGCGCAGGCAGAAGGATCATGACAAGCTCGAATGTTGCGTGCTATTTGCTACTAATTGCGTAGCATATAGTCTGCTACACAAAAGATAGCAAGCGGGACGAGGAGCAGGGACGAGACTCCATGGCATCGCAAACGCCAAAGCCGGGCCGGCCGGTCCGCGGCTCGAAAAGCGGCAAGCCGATCATGGCGCTGTTCGACCTGCTGGGCCGCAGCTGGTCGCTCGGCATTCTCTGGCAGTTGTCCGAGGGGGCGCTAACCTTCCGCGAGTTGCAGGCACGCTGCGAGGGCGTCTCTCCTACGGTGCTCAACCGGCGGCTCAAGGAACTACGGGAGAGCGGCCTGGTCGGCCACGGCGAACGCGGCTACGGCCTGACGTCTCTGGGCCAGGAGCTCTTCGGCTTGCTGAAGCCCTTCGGCCGCTGGTCCGGCAAGTGGGCGAAGCAGGTGCCGCGCGAGCCGTGAGATACGCTTTTCACCCGACCGCGCTGCGGCAGGCGACGACGCCTTCGCTTCGGGCACGGACAGCGGGGGAGGCGAGGCAGCTGGCCAGCGCCTCGTAACCCTGTGCACCTGGGTAGGGCGCCACCACGTGCGGTGGGCTGTGGTTCGCCGGGCAGAAGAGAATGGTCTCATCGCCGCCGACCGCGGCAAGGTCGAGGACGGCGTTTGAGCGGGTCATGAGAAACAGTGGCCGGGCGCTTTGCCCGCGTTGGCGCAGATGGGCGATGAGCGCGCGCTGACTGGCCGCATCGAGGCCCTGCTCGACCAGGTCGACCACCAGCGCGTCGTGGTGTTCGGTTTCGAGACCGGCGATGAGCGCGGTGAGCGCCCTTGAGGGTTTCGCGCCGTCCTCGGTCAGCCGGGCCAGAGTGCGCTCGGCCCGCGCCGCCAGCTTCGAGTCGGCGGCAAGCCGTGCCTCGACGTCCTCTTCGCGCTCAAGGCTGAGGAAAGCGGCGTTCGGCAGCTGCTCGGCCAGGCATTGCGCCAGCCTGGTTTTGCCGCTGAACAGCGGCCCGACGATGTAAGTCAGGGCCCGAAGGTCATGCAGAACGAAACGCTCGCCGCCCCACGGCCAGGGAAGGTCGAAGGCGACGACGGGTTCCTTATAGGGCGCTCTTTCAGTGTTAGGCGCTTGGCGCTCGGCGAGATCCCGGCGTAGGCCTTCCAGCAGCGTCAGCGCCGTGGAGGTCTCGCACAGCCGGTCTTGCAGTGTTGCCTGCTGTGCGGTCAGCGCCTCGGCCAGCTCGGCTGGCGCGGCGTCCGCCAACAGGCCCGTGATCTGCGTCAGGCGGAACCCGACGGCGCGCAATGTGACAACCTCGCGGGCGCGCCGCAGGTCCTCCGGACCGTAGAGGCGCCAGCCGGCTTCGCTGCGGCGGGGCGCGATCAGGCCGTGCCGTTCGTAGACGCGCAGTGCCTTTGGCGAGACGCCAAGCTCTCTGGCGGCTTCGGCGGGGCTGAGGTGGGCGTTGCTGGTGTTCATGGGACGACTCGCTTTCGGTGACGTCGTCCATCTGTAAGTGCGGCCCCAAGGGACGGGTCAAGGGGAGTCTTTCAGACGGCTCCGCTGTCGCACGGTACCAGCCCGCACCCCCGCCCGATGAGTCTTTCTGGCGCGCGCCGGCGCCAGGTAAGCTTGGTGTCTCCTTGCGGAGGCGCGCCCGGGCTGTTCCGTCCCACTCCCCCACCCGGCCGCCCACGGAATTGTGGACAGTGGGGCGGCCGGGTGGGGGAGTGGGACGGAACAGTGCAGCGCCGAAGGCGCCCAAGAAGACTCAACCCCTCACACCAGCGGCTTTTCCATCAGGTAGGTCGAGCCCTCCGTGCGTGGCTCGAAGGCTAGTTCACGGTAGCCAAGCCGCTGGTAGAATTGCCGTGCGGTGAGCGAGGAGGAGACCTGGATCAGCTTGTGGCCCTGGCTGATGGCATGGGCTTCCAAGTGGGCGACCAGCTGCAGGCCGAGACCGCGGCCCTGCCACTCGGGCGCAACGAAGAGAACGTGCAGCTTGGCCGTCTCGCCACCGGAGGGCTGGGGCTTGACGCCGAGACTCACGGTGCCGACAGGCGGCGTGTCGGCGGCCCGCTCCGCAGAACTCACGAAGACGTCGCGCGCGGCGATCTGCTTTGCGACCTCCTCGGGCGTGAAGCTGGCGCAGACCCGCTCAATTTCGTCAGGGGGATAGTCCTCCGCATTGCTCGCCCGGATGGTGCGCAGAATAAGCGCACTCAAAGCCCCGGCGTCGGCCGGCACGGCGGGACGGATGAGCGGCGGTCGGTCCAGCGGTTTGTTCATGGCCTGAGCTTAGCATGGGTGCCGTAGGGCGGCCCGATTTCCTTTGCTAGTGTGGCAATTCCTCCGACAACCTGAACGGGGCATGGTCGTGAAAGGCAGGCAATCGAGATTTCTTCTCGCACTGACGGTGATACTGGCGACACTTCTGGTCGCCTCGAATCTCTGGTGGCTCTATGTCAGCATCGATAAGGCCGTGACCCAATCCTACAGTCTCGTCGAGCGGCGCACTGCCGACTTTGCTTTAAGGCAGGCTCTGACCTTGCTGCCGGTCGCGTTCGCCGCGCGGGACGAGGAGGGCTTCCTGGCCGCTACCGAGCAGCGCCTCCGCACCGCGCGCCCGGAGGCCGGCGGCTATGCGCTTGGAGAAGACGGTCGCGTCGACCTCGGGCGCGTCTTCGCTGAGCCTTATGAGAAGAACGGCTGCGTCTGGATCGGTACGCTGGGCTTTCGTTTCGATCAGGAAGGAAGCTTGCAACACGTCTCGCGCGGCTGGAACAGCGGCGAATTGGATCCCTGCTTTCCCAGCACAACGCAGTGAGGTCCGAAGAGCGGCGCGCCAGCGCCAGCAACTAAGACCGAGGATGCGCGCGGTCGTAGACCTCCAGGAGGCGCGCGGCGTCGACCTTGGTGTAGCGCTGAGTGGTCGAGAGCGAGGCGTGGCCGAGGAGCTCCTGGATGCTCCTGAGGTCGGCGCCAGCGCCCAAGAGATGGGTGGCGAAGGAGTGGCGCAGAGCGTGCGGCGTCGCGCTCTCCGGCAGGCCCCAGAGCTTGCGCAGCGCCTGCATTCGCCCCTGCACGGCGCGAGCGCCCAAGGGCCCGCCACGCTTGGCGCGAAACAGGGGGCTGCCGCCGCCGAGATCGTAAGGGCAGGCGGCGCGGTAGGCGGCGATGGCCTCCACCACGATGGGCAGCAGCGGAACCAGCCGTTCCTTGTTGCCCTTGCCGCGGACCCGCAGGGCCGGCTGGCCGGGTCGTGGTGCCTCCTCGGCGGTCAGTCCCAGCGCCTCGCTGATGCGCAGGCCGCAGCCGTAGAGCAGCAGCAGAACGGCGAGGTCGCGCCGGTCGGTCCAGTCGGCCCTGTCTCCGCCCAGTCGGTCGAGCAGCACCTCGGTCTCACCCACCGTCATGGCCTTGGGCACTGCGGCCGGGCGCTTCGGTGTCTTAAGGTTCCCGATGGCGGCGTTTTCCAGCAGATCACGCTTGCTGCACCAGCGGTAGAAGCTGCGCACCACGGAGAGCGCGCGGGCTGTCGAGGTTCGGGCGAAGCCTGCTCTCGCGCGATAAGCCAGCCAAGAGCGAAAGTCGGCCGGCTGCAGGCCGGCGAGAAGCGTGAGGCTCGGTGCTTCACCATGATGCCCGGCCAGGAAGTCGAGGAAGGCCTCGAGATCGCGGCCGTAGGCGTCGAGGGTGTGGCGCGATACGCGGCGCTCGCTCTGCAGCCAAGCCATCCAGGCAGCGACAGCCTCAGGCAGGGTCTGCACGCCGGGCGCGTTCGCGCTCAGCTCTTCTCGGGGTGGGGCAGCTCGAGCCACGCGCGCACCTGATGCTCCAGGGCCGCCGCCGTGAAGCATAGCAGCTCGGTGCCCTGGCCTTCCTCGAAGTGATGCGGGGTGCGGGCGCCAAGCGCGAGCAGGGCCGGCGGGCTGTTTTCGCTGACCCGCAGGCGGATGAGCGCATCGGAGCGCACCAAGCCGGCGCCGCCACCGAAGAAGCGGGCGTCGCCCGTGACCTCACCGCGCAGCAGGGTGCGCCGGCCGTTGCCGAAGAGCTCGCCCACCGTGCCGGGCTCGATGCGCAGCACACCGCCGAGGCGCACCTTGGGGATGGAAGGCTCCGGGCTGTGCTCGACGCAGATGGTGACGACGTCGACGTCGAGGTAGACGGCGAGGTCCGTCGTCACCGTCTCGATCAGATGCTCGAAGCTGCGGGCCGCCAGCATCGCCAACACCGCCTGATGCACCCGGCGCTGAGCGGCGATGTTGCTGCGGCCGGCCATGACGATCTCGCTATGGCGCTGGCGCAGCTCCTCGCGCTCGCGGCGCAGGCGTTCGACCATGGCTTGCTGAAAGTCGACCACGCTGGTCGGCTGGCCGTTCAGCTCGTCGCGGCGCGGCGGCTCCAGCACGTCGAGGATTTGCGGATAGTCCTGCAGGAACTCGGGATGGCGGCGCAGGTAGGCGGCGACCTCGTCGGCGCCGAGTGCCGCGCGCCGCTCGGCCCCAGGCTCGGAGCCGGCCGTGCTGCCCGACTTGTCGCTGCCGGGCTTGTCTTGCCGCCCCTCAGGCGCGGCGTCGCGCCGGTTCCGCGTCATGGCTCAGGCTGTTGTTTGCAGGGGCTTCTGAGAGAATGCGCTGACCGGTCTTCTCCCAGTCGGCGAGGAAAGCGGCGAGCCCCTTGTCGGTCAAAGGATGCTTGAACATCTGGCGCAGAACCTGGGGCGGGAAGGTTGCCACATCGGCGCCCAGCTTGGCGGATTCGATGACGTGGCTGACATGGCGCACCGAGGCGACCAGCACCTCGGTCTCGAACTGCGGATAGGCGGAGTAGATATCGACGATGTCGGCGATCAACTGCATGCCGTCGGCGCCGATGTCGTCCAGCCGGCCGACGAAAGGCGAAATGAAGCTGGCGCCGGCTTTGGCTGCCAGCAGCGCCTGGGCCGGAGAGAAGCAGAGCGTCACGTTGACCATCGTGCCGTCGTCGGCCAGACGGCGGCAGGCCTTCAAGCCGTCCGGCGTCAACGGCACCTTGACCGTCACGTTAGGTGCGATGGCTGCGAGATGCCGTCCCTCAGCGATCATGCTTTCGAAGTCGGTCGCCGTCACTTCAGCAGAGACGGGCCCTTCGACAACGTCGCAGATTTCCCGAATCGCTTCGATGAAGTCCCGGCCGGACTTGGCGATCAGTGAGGGGTTGGTCGTGACCCCATCCACCAAGCCGGTCGCGGCAAGATCTTTGATCTCGTCCAGCTCTGCGGTGTCCAAGAAGAACTTCATTTCCTCTCCGTCGCCTTCCTCGATCTGGCGGCCCGTTGATCCCACACGGGCCGCTGTCCATCTCTTGCCAGCCCGCCCGGGCGCGCCGCAACGCTATTCTTCGACGCGCTTGGTCTTCGGGCGAGTCTTCGGCTCGTCCAGGAGCACGCGCCTTGCTAAAGAGTGTACCGGATGAAAGGTCAACAAACCAGCTTGGCGGATGCGGCGACGCGGGCAGAGCTTGGCGCCGAGGGCTCTGAGGACGCGCGCGAGCAAGGCAGCGCCTGCGTTTCCGTGGTGCTGCCCTATCCCTTCGCCAGCGGCTACAGCTACCTCTGTCCGGAGGATCTCACGCTCGCGCCTGGCGATTTCGTTCTGGTGCCGCTAGGCGGACGGGAAGTGCCCGGAGTCGTTTGGGCTTTGGAGGAGTCGCCGGAGGTTGCGGCCGAGAAGCTGAAGCCGGTGCTCGCCCGATTCGATGTGCCGCCGCTGAGCGATGCCCACCGGCAGTTTCTCGAATGGCTGGCGCGCTACACGGTCAGCCCGCTCGGCTCGGTGGTGAAGCTGACGCTCGGCAGCGGCCAGGCTTTGGTGCCGCCGACTCCGCGCAAGGCGCTGCGTCTGGCTTCGGAGTCGCCGGGGGAGGATGCGCTGCGCCTGACGACCGCGCGGCGCAAGGTCCTCGAAGTTGCCGCCGACGGCCTGGCCCGCACGGCGCGCGACCTGGCCAGCGAAGCCGGAGCCGGCCCGAGTGTGGTGAAAGGCCTGTTGGAGGCCGGCGCGCTCGAACAGGTGACGCTGCCGCCCGAGCCCTTCCCGCGGCCCGACCCGGACGCGCCGGGCCCGACGCTGTCGCCGCAGCAGCAAGCGGCGGCCGACTCGCTCCAGACAGAGGTCCAGGAAGGCGGCTTCCATGTCACCTTGCTGGATGGCGTCACCGGCTCCGGCAAAACCGAGGTCTACTTCGAAGCCGTCGCCGAAGCGCTTAGGACTGGCCGCCAGGTGCTGGTGCTCTTGCCGGAGATCGCGCTCTCGGCGCAGTGGATCGACCGTTTCGAGCAGCGCTTCGGTGTCGCACCGGCGTTATGGCACAGCGACGTGCCGACGGTGCGCCGACGCCGGGTCTGGCGGGCCGTGGCCGAGGGCGACGCAAAGCTGGTGGTCGGCGCACGCTCGGGCCTGTTTCTTCCTTTTCAGGACCTCGGCCTCGTGGTGGTCGATGAAGAGCAGGAGGGTGCCTACAAGCAGGAAGACGGCGTGGTCTATCACGCGCGGGACATGGCCGTGGTGCGGGCGCGCTGCGCCGACTGCCCCATCGTCCTGGTCTCCGCCACACCCTCGATCGAGAGCCTGGTGAACGCCGAGGCCGGCAAGTACGGCCACTTGGCCATACCGGAGCGGCATGGCGGCGCCAGCCTGCCCTCTGTGAAGCTGATCGACCTCAAGGCCCAGCCACCAAAGCCCATCGGTGCTATCCGCCCGGCCTGGCTGTCCGATCCGCTGCGCAGCGCTCTGACTGAAACGCTGGCCCGCGGCGAGCAGGCTCTGCTGTTCCTCAACCGCCGCGGCTATGCGCCGCTCACCCTTTGCCGCAGCTGTGGCCACCGTATCGCCTGTCCCAATTGCTCGGCCTGGCTGGTCGAGCACCGTCTGGCCGGCTATCTGCAGTGCCACCACTGCGGCTATCGGGGGGCTGTGCCGCGCACCTGCCCGGCCTGCGGGACGGAAGACAGCCTGACCGCTGTCGGCCCTGGCGTCGAGCGGCTGGCCGAAGAGGTCCGGGCGCTCTTTCCCGAGGCGCGCTTGGAGGTGCTCTCGAGCGACCTGCTGCTCGGCCCCTTGGCGCTGGAAGAAGCGGTGCGGCGCATCGAGAGCCACGACGTCGATATCATCATCGGCACCCAGCTTGTCGCCAAAGGCCATCACTTTCCGCTTCTGACCTGCGTCGGTGTGGTCGATGCCGACCTTGGCCTGCAGGGTGGCGACCCGCGCGCTTTCGAGCGGACCTACCAGATGCTGCATCAGGTGGCGGGACGGGCGGGGCGCGCCGGCGCGCCGGGGCAGGTTTTCCTGCAGACCCATGTTCCCGAGCATCCGGTGATGCAGGCGCTCGCCGCCGGCGATCGGGACGGCTTCGTCAGTTTGGAGATCGAGACCCGGCAGGAAGGCGGCCTGCCGCCCTACAGCCGCCTTGCCGCCATCATCGTCGCCAGCCGCGATGAGGAGCAACTCGAGGCGGCCTGCCGTCATCTGGCGCGCAGCCGTCCGGACATCGAAGGCCTGACGGTGCTGGGCCCAGCACCGGCGCCCTTCGCTCTGCTGCGCGGCTGGCGGCGCAACCGCTTTCTGCTGCGCGCGCGCCGCGATGTACCGCTGCAAAGCCACATCCGGGCCTGGCTCTCCGGCCTGCCGGCCAAAGCCGGAGTGCGCGTCCAGGTGGATATCGACCCCTACAGCTTTCTCTGAGTTCAGCGGGTCACGCCGCCTTGCCCCCGGCTGCCGGTGACGGCATGCTGACGCCGTTCTCAGGGCGGGGTGAAAGTCCCCACCGGCGGTGATTGATTGCGATCATAAGCCCGCGAGCGCCTTCCAGCGGAAGGGTCAGCAGATCAGGTGCGACTCCTGAGCCGACGGTCATAGTCCGGATGAGAGAGAACGCGCTGCCGGCTCGCGAGAAAGCGGGGCGGCTGGCTCGTGATCGCCTTGGGTGACGTGTCCGTTGCTGAAAGGAGATCACGATGACACACACCCGCTACGCCTTCATCAAAGCCAACTGGCATTCCGAGATCGTCGAGAAGTCCTTGGACGGCTTTTGCGAGCTGATCGCCCGCGACAGCATCGATGTCTTCGACGTGCCCGGCGCCTTCGAGCTGCCACTTATGGCGCAGGAGCTGGCCCGGTCAGGACGATACGATGCGATTGTTGCCGCCGCCTTGGTGGTCGACGGAGGCATATACCGCCATGACTTCGTTGCCCGAGCGGTCGTCGACGGACTGATGCGGGTCGGGCTCGACAGCAGCACGCCAGTGCTCTCGGTTTCGCTGACGCCGCACCACTTTCACGACACCGAGCACCATCGCGATGTCTTCATGCGTCATTTCGTGCTGAAGGGCCGGGAGGCGGCCGAGGCGGCTCTTGCCCTCGGCAAGGCGAGAAAGGCCATGGCCGCCTGAGGCGCCCGGTGGCTTGGTCACGCCTTTGTGTCACACTATTCACGGTAAGGCTGTGGTAGATCGCGCTTGACTATGTCCTTGCAAAAGGGAGGGAGAAATGCCCGACGCTAACAGTGCGCCGATGCGCGCCCCGCTGACCGCCCACATCGTGGTCGGCGACGCGGCGGCGGCCATCGATTTTTATCGCAAGGCCTTCGGGGCGGAAGAGCTGTTCCGCATTCTCTGGCCGGACACCGATGCCATCGTTCATGCGGAGATCATGGTCAACGGCGCCAAGATCATGATGGCGCAGGAAAGCGAAGCCTGGGGCTGCGCCGGCCCGCAGACCCTTGGCGGTTCCCCGGTCACACTGCACCTCTTTCTCGATGACCCGGCGGCCGTCGATGCCATGGCGAAGCAGGCGGAAGACGCCGGTTGCACCGTCCAGATGGCGCCGCACGACGCTTTCTGGGGCGATCGCTATACCCAGCTGCGCGATCCCTTCGGTCATGTCTGGGCGATGTCCGCCTTCCAGCGCGACGTGAGCATGGAAGAGATGGAAAGCGCCATGCGGGCCATGGCGAGCCAAAGTGTGGAGACCGCGTCCTAACGCACTGATCGATCTGTGCTTGCCAGGGCCAGCGTTGGGCCCTGGTCTGCGGCCTCTATGCCTGCGGCGCTTTGGACGGGATTATAGTCCAGAGCATCGCTTGCAAGCCTGTATCCGCCTGTGATAGCAACCCCCCGCTTGCAGGGAGAATGCACGGGGCCGCGGGCCCCTGTTGCACGCCCGGCAGTATGACTATTTTCAAGGGCGAGGCCGGCGCAATGCCGTGGCCTGCAGCGACAGGGTGAGTTCGCCATTCGGCCAAGTAGGCGAGGCGGCGGTTTGGGAGCGACAAGGGCTTGTCAGACGAAAAGTTAGTAGGCGGTCTCGCGGGGCGCTATGCCACGGCGCTCTTCGAGCTGGCTGACGGCGCGAAGAAGCTCGATCGCGTCGCCGAGGACCTCACGTCTCTTAAGGCGCTGATTGCCGACAGCGCGGATCTCAACAAGACGATCCACAGCCCGCTGTTCGGGCGCGACCAGCTGCGCAGCGCTATGGAAGCTATTCTCGAGCGGTCCGCGGTCGACGACTTGACCCGCCGCTTCGTTTTGGTGGTGGCGGATAACCGCCGCCTGTTCGTATTGCCGCAGATTATCGACGCTTATCTGGCCGAGCTGGCGCGTCGACGCGGTGAGGTGACGGCCAACGTGACGGCCGCCCAGGAGCTGTCGAGCGATCAGCAGGCGGCGCTTGCCGAGGCCCTGCACAAGGTGGCCGGCGGCAAGGTCAATATCGACCTCAAGGTCGATCCGGAACTACTGGGCGGAATGGTGGTGCGGCTTGGCAGCCGCATGATCGATACGTCGCTGAAAGGCAAACTTGAAAGACTGCAGTTGGCGATGAAAGGGGTTGGCTGATGGACATCCGGGCCGCTGAGATCTCGGAGATTCTCAAGCAGCAGATCGAGAATTTCGGCGCTGAGGCCGATGTTGCCGAGGTCGGGCAGGTGCTCTCCGTCGGTGACGGCGTGGCGCGCGTCTACGGTCTCGACAATGTCCAGGCCGGTGAGCTCGTCGAGTTCCCGGGCGGCATCAAGGGCTTGGCGCTGAACCTCGAAACCGACAACGTCGGTATCGTGATCTTCGGCGAAGACCGCGACATCAAAGAAGGCGACACGGTCAAGCGCACCGGCACCATCGTCGACGTCCCCGTCGGCAAGGGCTTGCTGGGCCGCGTGGTCGACGCGCTGGGCAATCCGATCGACGGCAAGGGCCCGATCGAGGAGGCCGAGCGCCGCCGCGTCGAGGTCAAGGCGCCGGGCATCATCCCGCGCCAGTCGGTGCATGAGCCGATGCAGACCGGCCTCAAAGCCATCGACGCGCTGATCCCGGTTGGCCGCGGCCAGCGCGAGCTGATCATCGGCGATCGCCAGACCGGCAAGACGGCCATCGCCGTCGACACCTTCATCAACCAGCGCCCGCTCAACCAGGGCGACGACGAGAGCCGCAAGCTCTACTGCGTTTACGTCGCCGTCGGCCAGAAGCGCTCCTCCGTCGCCAAGCTGGTGAAGACCCTGGAGGACGCCGGGGCGATGCAATACTGCATCGTCGTCGCCGCGACCGCCTCCGAGCCGGCGCCGCTGCAGTTCCTGGCGCCCTATACCGGCTGCGCCATGGGCGAGTTCTTCCGCGACAACGGCATGCATGCGGTCATCGTCTACGACGATTTGTCCAAGCAGGCCGTGTCCTATCGTCAGATGTCGCTGCTGCTGCGCCGCCCGCCGGGCCGCGAAGCCTATCCCGGCGACGTTTTCTACCTGCACTCCCGCCTGCTGGAGCGGGCGGCGAAGCTCAACGAGGATCACGGCTCCGGCTCGCTGACGGCACTGCCGATCATCGAGACCCAGGCCGGCGACGTCTCGGCCTACATTCCGACCAACGTGATCTCGATCACCGACGGCCAGATCTTCCTCGAGACCAACCTGTTCTATAAGGGCATCCGCCCGGCGGTGAACGTCGGTCTCTCGGTCAGCCGCGTCGGTTCCGCAGCGCAGATCAAGGCCATGAAGAAGGTGGCCGGAACGATTAAGCTCGAGCTCGCGCAGTACCGCGAGATGGAAGCCTTCTCGCAGTTCGCCTCGGACCTCGATGCGGCGACGCAGCGCCTGCTGGCCCGCGGTGCCCGACTGACGGAGCTCTTGAAGCAGCCGCAGTACCAACCGCTGCCGGTGGAAGAGCAGGTCGCCGTGATCTTCTCCGGCGTGCGCGGCTATCTGGACAATCTCGCCATCGGCAAGGTCACAGACTTCGAAACCAAGCTGCTGGACGAACTGCGCGACAAGGGCGCCCCCATCCTGGAGGCGATCCGCAGCGAGCGCGATATCTCCTCGGAGACCGAAGAGAAGCTCAAGTCGCTTCTCGACGACTTCGTGAAGACCTTCGTCTAGGTCCTGAGCGCACGCAAGAGAGCAAGCTAGAGAGAGCACGCCCGGCATGCCGAGCCTGAAGGACCTCCGCGTACGTATCGCCAGCGTCAAGTCGACGCAGAAGATCACCTCCGCCATGAAGATGGTGGCGGCAGCCAAGTTGCGCCGCGCGCAGGAGCAAGCGGAAGCCTCGCGGCCCTTCTCCGACCGCATGGGCCGGATGCTGGCCAATGTCGCCGGCAGCGCCAAAGGCTCGGCGGGTGCTCCTCGTCTGCTCAGCGGCACCGGCAGCGAAAAACGGCATCTCTTGGTGGTGGCCACGGCCGATCGCGGCCTCTGCGGCGGCTTCAACTCGAACATCGCGCGCGAAGGTCGGCGCGCCATCGAGATTCTCAAGGCCGAGGGCAAGGAGGTGCAGGTCCTCTGCGTCGGGCGCAAAGGCCGCGACATCCTTCGGCGGCTCTATCCCAACGACATCATCGACACCATCGAGGATGTGGCGAAGCCCGCGCTGACCTACGAGAGCGCGGAAGCCATCGGGCAACGCATCCTGCAGATGTTCGACGAGGACAGCTTCGACGTCTGTCAGATCGTCTACGCGCGCTTCAAGTCGGCCATGACCCAGGTGGTCACGCGCGAGCAGCTCATTCCCTTCGTCCCGGCGCCGCCGCAGGATGACGAGGAAGAGGCGCCGCAAGAGAGCAGCCTGGCGCCCGGCCAAGTCTACGACTACGAGCCGGAGCAGGAGGAGATCCTGGCCGAGCTTTTGCCGCTCAACCTCTCGGTCCAGATCTACAAGGCGCTGCTTGAGAACAACGCCAGTGAGCAGGGCGCGCGGATGACCGCCATGGACAGCGCGACCCGCAACGCCGGCGACATGATCAAGAACCTGACGTTGACCTACAACCGGACGCGTCAGGCTTTCATCACCAGAGAGCTCATCGAGATTATCTCCGCCAAGGAAGCCATGTAAGGGCTGCCTCAGGGCGAACAGGAACAGCGTTTCGAGGAAGGAGTACAGAAGTATGGCCGGAAACCTCGTCGGACAGATCACTCAGGTGATGGGGCCGGTGGTCGACGTGCAGTTCGAGGGCGATTTGCCGCCGATCTTGAATGCGCTCGAAACGGAGAACCAGGGCAACAAGCTGATCCTGGAAGTGGCGCAGCATCTTGGCGAGAACGCCGTGCGCACCATCGCCATGGACAGCACCGAAGGCCTGGTTCGGGGCCACGACGTGCGCGACACGGGCGGCCCTATCTCGGTCCCGGTCGGCCCGGAGACCTTGGGGCGCATCCTCAACGTCATCGGCGAGCCGGTGGACGAGCGCGGCCCGGTCCAGTCCAAGCTGACCTAT
This sequence comes from Rhodospirillales bacterium, assembly GCA_965247175.1. GTDB lineage: Bacteria > Pseudomonadota > Alphaproteobacteria > Kiloniellales > DSM-21159 > JANQMX01. The sequence continues at coordinate 2,701,056 of OZ252006.1, read as the reverse complement.
CCCATCCACCGTCCGGCCCCCGCCTACGTCGATCAGTCGACCGATGCTGAAATCCTGATTACCGGCATCAAGGTCGTCGACCTGCTGGCGCCTTACGCCAAGGGCGGCAAGATCGGCCTGTTCGGCGGCGCGGGCGTGGGCAAGACGGTGCTGATCATGGAGCTGATCAACAACGTCGCAAAAACCCACGGTGGCTACTCGGTCTTCGCCGGCGTCGGCGAGCGCACCCGTGAGGGCAACGACCTCTATCACGAGATGATCGACTCCAAGGTGATCAACCTCGACGGCGACTCCAAAGCGGCGTTGGTCTACGGCCAGATGAACGAGCCTCCGGGCGCGCGTGCCCGCGTCGGCCTGACCGGCCTGACCCTGGCCGAGTACTTCCGCGACGAGGAGGGCCAGGACGTGCTCTTCTTTGTCGACAACATCTTCCGCTTCACTCAGGCGGGCTCCGAGGTCTCGGCGCTGCTCGGCCGTATTCCCTCCGCGGTGGGTTATCAGCCGACGCTCGCGACCGACATGGGCACGCTTCAGGAGCGCATCACAACGACCAAGAAGGGCTCGATCACCTCGGTGCAGGCCATCTACGTGCCTGCCGACGACTTGACCGACCCGGCGCCGGCCACCTCCTTCTCTCACTTGGACGCGACGACGGTGCTGTCGCGGCAGATCGCCGAGCTCGGCATCTACCCGGCCGTCGACCCGCTCGACTCCACCAGCCGGATCCTGGAGCCGGGCGTCGTCGGCGAAGAGCACTACGACGTCGCGCGACGGGTGCAGCAGACTCTGCAGACCTACAAGTCGCTGCAGGACATCATCGCCATTCTGGGCATGGACGAGCTCTCCGAAGAGGACAAGCTGACGGTGGCCCGGGCGCGCAAGATCCAGCGCTTCCTCTCGCAGCCTTTCGACGTCGCCGAGGTCTTCACCGGCTCGCCGGGCGTGCAGGTGCCGCTGGAAGAGACCATTCGCGGCTTCAAGGGCTTGGTCGACGGCGAGTACGATCACCTGCCGGAAGCGGCCTTCTACATGGTCGGCACCATCGATAAGGCGGTGGACAAGGCCAAGCGCATGGCGGCTGAGGCGGCCTAGCACAACCGCGTACGAGGCGGGCGTCGTGCCCGCTTTGTGACAAGGAAAAGAGATCAATGGCGGAAACGCTTCAGTTCGAGCTTGTCTCTCCGGAGCGCTTGCTGGTCTCCGAGCCGGTGGCGATGGTCGTGGTGCCGGGCAGCGAAGGCGACTTCGGTGTCTTGCCGCGGCACGCGCCCCTGATCGCCACGGTGCGGCCCGGTGCAATCTCGGTCTACGAGACCCGGGCTGAGGTATCTCGTCGCATCTTCGTGGCCGGCGGTTTCGCCGAGGTGGTCGGGGATCGCTGCACCGTGCTGGTCGAGGAAGCCGTTCCGGTGGAAGATCTCGACCGCGCGGCGGTCGAGCAGGCGCTTCGCGAGGCGCAGGAAGATGCCAGCGATGCCAAGAACGATCAGGAACGCGCGGACGCGAACAAACGCATCAAGATCGCCGAGGAGCAACTGCGCGTTCTGAAGCGTTAGAGGGGAAGGCGCTGACCGCTAAGGCGCCTGTTCAAAAAGATGAGCCGACGTGCGAGGGGTTGCACGAAACTCGGTTAACCATCAAATATTGATCGGCCGCACCAATGGTGGCGGTTTGAGGGCGTTCGGGGCTAGCAGGTCAATGGCCGCAGAGAATTGGACAATTGATGGTATCGACTGGGGTCGCTTCGACCCCTCGAAAGTCGATCCCGATATTCTGTTGCTGGTAAAGGCCGCCAGTCTTGTCGAATACAACGGCGGCGACTACGCCACCTACCTCAGCAACGTCTTCAGCGACGACGAGAGCTTCTGCGATGCCGCTGAGCTCTGGGCCGGCGAAGAGGTCAAGCATGGTGAGGCGCTCGGCCGCTGGGCCCAGATGGCCGACCCGGAGTTCGACTTCGAGGCCAGCTTCAAGCGCTTTCGCGAGGGCTTTCACCTGCAGCTCCAGTCTGAAGAGTCCATCAGGGGCTCCCGCTCAGGCGAGTTGGTCGCCCGCTGCATGGTGGAGATAGGCACCTCGTCCTACTACAGCTCCCTGGCCGAGGCGGCGCAGGAACCGGTCCTGAAAGAGATTTGCCAGCACATCGCTGCGGACGAACTGCGCCATTACAAGCTGTTCTACACCCACCTCAAGCGATACCTGGAGAAGGAGCGGATCGGCCGGCTGCGCCGCTTCCTGATCGCCGCGTCCCGCTTCAAAGAGACCGAGGACGACGAGCTCTCCTACGCTTTCTATGCTGCGAACTCGCCCGAGGGCAGCGACTACGATCGGCGCTACTACAATCGCGCCTACATCAACCGCGCCTTCCGCTACTATTCGCGCAAGCAGTTCAATCGCGGCATGGCCATGATGTGGAAGGCGGCGGGCCTCAACCCCCAAAGCCGCCTGGTCGACGTTGCCGGCTACGGCCTGCACGTTTTCGCCCGTTGGCGGGCCAAGCAAGTCCTGCCGGCATAACTCCCCAATTGCTGCGCGCCGTGGCGCCCTCGGCGTCGGTCTTGCGCTAGCTTTGCTCTTCTACCCGCTGCATGATGGATTTCGGCTGAGCAACAGCTCTGCCGATCGTCAGGTCGTCGCTTCCCATGGTTCCCAAGTCTCTTCTGCCTCTGCTTGCGTCGGCAGGTATCCTGTTGGCGGGCAACGGCATGCAGATCACCCTGGTCGCCGTGCGCGCCGGCCAGGAAGGTTTTCCGCCCAGCCTCATCGGCCTGATGGGGACCCTCTATTTCACCGGCTACATCATCAGCTGCCTGGTCGGCGCCCAGCTGATCGCGCGCGCCGGCCATATCCGGGTTTTTGCCGCGCTCTCCGCCTTGGCGGCGGTGGGAGCCCTAGTGTTCGCGCTGGTGGTCGAGCCCTGGGTCTGGATGGCGGTGCGCCTGGTCATGGGCTTCTGCTTCGCTGGCCTCTTCATGGTCATGGAGAGCTGGCTCAACAGCGAATCCGAGGAGAGCGGCCGCGGCCGCATCTTAAGCGTCTACCGTCTGGTCGACCTCGGGGCGGTGACTGCGTCGCAGCTCGTGCTGCCGATCATCGGCACCATGGGCTACGAGGCCTTTTCCGTCATCGCCATCCTGTTTTGCCTGGCTCTCCTTCCCATCTCGCTGGCCCGGGGCGGCAATCCGAAAGCGCCGGTCTCGCCGCGCCTGCGCCTCGGCCACGTCTGGGCCATCTCTCCCGTGGGCTGCATGGGTTGCGTGACCATTGGCCTGACCAACAGCGCCTTCCGCAACATCGGCCCGATCTACGCGCAGGAGATCGGCTTTGATGTGGAAGGCGTCGCTTTCTTCATGACCGCCGGCATTGTCGGAGGCGCCTTGGCCCAGTACCCACTCGGCTGGCTGTCCGACAAGTTCAACCGCCGCAACGTCCTGATGGGCTGCACCCTGGGCGCAGCCGCGGCCGGTGCCCTGCTGACGGCGCTGACCGGCAGCTCGGCCGATGCCATCTACTTCGGCGCCTTCGTCTTCGGTGCTGCGGCGCTGCCGCTCTATTCCATCTCCATCGCCCACGCCAACGACCGCGCGGGCTCTGGCGACTACGTCGAGCTCTCGGCGGGCCTCATCCTGTTCTTCAGCGTCGGCGCCGCCATCGGCCCCTTCTTCGCCTCGCTGGTGTTGGAGCACTACGGCGCACCGGGATTTTTTGCCTATACCTCGGTGCTTCACCTCGCCTTTCTTGTCTTCGTGCTCTATCGAATCACCCGCCGCGCGGCCGTCCCGCGGGAGCTCAAGACCCATTTCGAAGCGCTGCTGCGCACCTCGCCGGCGATCTTCAAGCTGGCGCGCCGTGACAGCGGAGACGGTGACGAGAGTCGGGAGTCGAATGGGAAGGCCGAAGCCGACAGGGGCTGAAATGCCATGGTATTGCCATGCTGGCGGCCCCATGTCCTTCCTATGACGGACGGCACCATTTCGCGCCGAAGCTTCTTCCGCCTCGGTTTGGCCGCAGCCTTCGCGGCCGCAGCCCCGCCGGTGCTCGGTCTTGGCGGGTCAGCCGCGGCGGACGAGGCGACGACTGGCGCGCGCTATTACTTCGGCAGACCGGGGGTTCGGCGTCAGCTCTCCCCAAGCGTGCGGCGGGACTTGAGCCGGCCGAGCACGAGCGGGCCCAATAGCCTGCTGCTTAACAATCCAAACAAGCGGCCAAGCGGCGTCGAGCGCAGCAAGGCGGAACGCTATAAGCGCCGCACCGGCCAGGCCATCCGACGCCTGGAGCGGGTCCCGGGTGGGCGGGACAACCGCATCGATCGCCGCATTCGAACGCTGCGCGGCGAGCAAAGGCGCATTTCGCGAAGTCTGCGAGATACCCGCTGACCGGAACGCTGCGGCGGGGCGGTGCGCTGTGCGCCCACGGACTTTCCTTGCGTGCCTTTCGGCAGCATATCACTGGCCAAGAGCGGGCTGTGCAGCTCACTAGGCAAGGGGGACTCACACGGAATGCTGTGGCTTATCAAACGCGTTCATGTCTTGCTCGCGCTCGCGTTGCCGGCGCTTCTGGCTGGCACGGCGGCTGCCGCCCAGGTCGAAACCTCTCAGCATCATAGCTTTCGCGTGGTGACGCTTGCCGAGGAGTTGCGGAACCCCTGGGGCCTGGCCTTTCTGCCCGATGGCGGTTGGCTGGTCACAGAGCGCAGCGGATTCCTGCGCCGTATTGCCCCGGACGGCAGCAAGAGCCGGGTAGATGGCCTGCCCGAGATCATCGCGCGCGGCCAAGGTGGCCTGCTGGATGTGGTGCTCGACCCGGGCTTTGCCGAGAATGGGCTCGTCTATCTGGCCTATGTGGCCGGGGAGGGCGGTGTCAGCACCGAGGTCGGGCGAGGCCGGCTGAACGGCACCCGTTTGGAGGACTTCGAGGTCATCCTGGTCTCCGAGCCGAAGCTCCGCGGCGGGCATCACTTTGGTGCGCGCCTGCGTTTCGCGCCTGACGGTGCGCTGCTGGTGACGCTCGGCGACCGCTACAGTCAGATGGAGCGCGCGCAGGAGCTGGGCGATCACATCGGCAAGGTCCTGCGGCTCAATCCGGACGGCAGCGTCCCGGACGACAACCCCTTCCTCGCGACCGCGGATGCGCGGCCTGAGATCTTCACCTACGGGCATCGCAACGTCCAAGGGCTTGCGGTCCACCCGGAGACCGGTGCGATCTGGATCCACGAGCACGGGCCGCGCGGCGGTGACGAGGTCAATCTGCTGCGGCCCGGCGCCAACTATGGCTGGCCGGAGATCACCTACGGCATCGACTACACCGGCGTGATCATCTCGGAGTACACCGAGAAGCCCGGCATGGAGCAGCCGGTGGTCTATTGGGACCCCTCGATCGCACCGTCCGGCATGGATTTCTATGACGGCGATGCCTTTCCCGCCTGGCGCGGCGATCTCTTCGTCGGCGCTCTCAGGCTCCGCCACCTGCGTCGGCTGGACATGGAGGGCGACCGCATCGTGGCGCAGGAGGAGCTACTGACGGGCCTCGACGAGCGGGTCCGCGACGTGCTGACCGGCCCGGACGGCTTCATCTACCTGCTGACCGACAGCTACGACGGCCGTTTGCTTCGCCTCGAGCCTGTGGATTAATCGCCACCTCGGGCAAGCGACCACAAGCTTTCGCGAGATCGGCTTGCCTGGAAATCCCCGCAATCGTAGGCCTAACTGAATTGTCATGGTCTAAGAATGCACAGCGCGTGACGAATCGTAACAGAACGCCGCTATGACGGGAGGTCTGAGCGGTGCGCTAGACGTCCGGAGAATGAGCGCCGCAAGGAGATTGGTAATGTTCAGAGGTTGTTTGGCAGCCGTCGCGGGGGCGCTGCTCGGTCTGGTATGGGCTGCCTCGGCGCAAGCCCATCCCCACGTGCGTATCGACGTCAAGGTCGAAGCGGTCTTCAACGGCAGCGGCCAGGTGGTCGGTTTGCGTGAGCTCTGGATTTTCGATGAGCTCTACACGGCCTTCGCGGCCGGTGGGCTCGACGCCGATGGCGACGGGGAGGCCGACGAGGACAAGATCGCCGATCTCCTGAACGCCAACATGACCAGCCTGAAGGACTACGACTACTTCACCAGCGTTCTGCTCGATGAGCAGCCAGTGACGCTGGCGACCGCCGGCGATGCCTCGGCATGGGTCGACAACGATCGCCTGCGCATGCGCTTCTTCCTGCCGTTCGCCGAGCCTGTCGATATCGCAGACAAGGATTTCCGCTACGCGGTCTACGACCCGACGTACTTCGTCGAGCTGCTGCACTCCGGTGCGCCCGATGCCATCGTCTTGAGCGAAGCGCCGGCGAGTTGCTCCTACGTGCTGGAGGAGCCGAACCCGACTCCCGAGACAGTCTCCTTCGCCGCGGCTCTGGATCGTACAGAAACGGCCGGTGACGGCCTTGGTGTTCTTTTCGCCGAGTGGGTGACCGTCGCATGCAACTGAAGTCGCGGCCCGTATCAGCAAGCCTTTTGTTGACGGCCCTGGCCTGTGTCTTCGCGACCGCCTTCGCGACTGCGGCCTGGAGCCAGGGTCTGGTGCAGGGAGGGGATGCACAGCCGGTCGTGCCGCCGGCCGAGCCTTCGCTCTGGTCCCAGATGATCGGCTGGATCTATGCGCAGCAGCGGGCCTTTCACCAGGAGCTGATTGACGGGCTGCGCGACCTCACCAAGAACGGAGGCACCGCGGCGGCCTGGACGCTGATCTCGGCGAGCTTCCTCTACGGCGTCTTCCATGCGGCAGGGCCCGGTCACGGCAAGGCCGTACTGACGACCTATCTGATGACCCATCGGGAGCAGACGAAGCGAGGGGTCCTCTTGGCCGTTGTAGCGGCCTTTACCCAGGGCCTGGTCGCCATCGTTCTGGTCTACGGCTTGATCCTTCTTGCGGGCTGGCTGCCGCGAGAGACCACGGAGGCTGTGAGCTGGAGCGAGCGGGCCAGCTTTGCGCTGTTGACCGCGCTGGGTGGCTACCTGATCTATCGCGCCGCGCGCAGTGGCCTGAAGCGCTGGCGTGGCCAACATGCCGGCTGCTGCGGCCATTCCCACGCGCCCTCCGAAGAGCAGATCGCCGCGGGCGGGAGTTTTCGGGCAACCTTGGGCGTGATCCTCTCGATCGGCCTACGGCCCTGCACCGGGGGTGTCCTGGTGCTCGTGTTTGCGCAGATCGCCGGTCTCTACTGGGCCGGGGTCGCAGCGGTTGTCGCCATGTCGGCCGGGACTGCGATCGCCGTCTCCGCTCTGGCCTTCGCGGCGGTCAACGCCCGTTCTCTCGCCGGCCGGCTCGTGGCAAGCCGCGGCGGAAGCTGGATGTTCTCAGCTGATCTGGTGGCCTTGGGCGGCGGCGTGCTGCTCGCCCTGATCGGCTATTCGCTGTTGCTCGCGTCCTTTGGGCCGCGTCACCCGCTTGGTCTTTGAGGGAGGTGACGTACAGCTTCGTTTGATCCTTTTGGCGGAACGCCGTCGCGGACGTATTAATCGAGACAGCATCGGCGCGACGGGGGAGTACACGCCGAGTACCTCGGGTCCGGAGTGTTCGCAACGGCGCTCCGTCAAAAGGATCAAACTTACTGCAACGACGCCTTAGCCGGCGCTTAGCTCGACGGGCGCAGGCAGTCGCTCAAACTGCTGGCGAGATTGCGAAGAAGCGTTTCATAGGCATCGGGGCCAGGTTCAATCTCGGCGCCCAGTGGGTCCAACACGCCCGTCCGCGCCGGCGTCCCCTCGACAACCGTGTCTACAAGCGCCGGCTCGAACTGCGGTTCGCTGAAGACGCAGACGGCACCGGCGTCGGCCACCTTCTCGCGAATCTCGGACAGCCGCTTGGCACCTGGCTGCCGCTCAGGACTGACGGTGACCGAGCCGGCGGCGTTCAGGCCGTAGCGATTCTCGAAGTAGTGATAGGCGTCGTGGAAGACGATGAAGGGCAGGTCCCGAACCGACTCCATGGCCGAGGCAAGCTCGGTATCTAGAGCATCCAGTCGCGCGATAACCGCTTCACCGTTGCTCTTGTAGACGGAGGCGTGCGCCGGGTCCTCGGCGCTCAGGCGCGCCACTACGGCTTCGACGATGTGCTTCGCATTGTGCGGGTCGAGCCAGATGTGCACGTCTTTCTCGCCATGCGCATGCCCTTCATGGGCGTGCTTATCGTGGTCATGGTCGTCATGCCCGTGCTCGTCGTGGGCATGCTTGTCGTGGTCGTGGTCGTGCGCGTCAGCCTCGGCGTGATCGTCATGCCCGTGGTCGTCGTGATCGTGGTCGTGCGCGTCGGCTTTGGCGTGATCGTCATGCCCATGGTCATCGTGGGCGTGATCGTCATGCCCGTGATCGTCGTGGTCGTCCGCCTTGGCGTGGTCGTCGTGCCCGTGGTCGTCATGGCCTGCACCATGATCGTCGTGCGCTTCCCATGAGCCGCCCTCGCGGTAGTCCAGAAGCCGAATGCCGGGAGCCTCGATCAGCTCGACGACCTCGGCGTCACCGGCCAGCGCTTCGAGCGGCTTGCTCATGAAAACCTCCAGATCTTCGCCGATCCAGAAGACGACATCGGCCTGCTCGAGCGCGCGCGCGTCCGAGGGGCGCAGGCTATAGCTGTGCGGTGAGCCACCGCCGCGGACCAGGAGCTGGGGTTCACCAACGCCTTCCATCACACCGGCAACCAAGCTGTGCACCGGCGAAATGCTGGTGACGACCTTCGGGGCTTCCGCCGCCCAGCCATTCCAACCGATCATAAGCGCAGCGGCCGCAACGCAGCCGCCGAGGGCCAAGCGCCGCTTGACGCCCAAAGCCCTTCCCTTCATGTGTGCCATCAAACTTTCCCCCGATTTACGATTCATGATGTTATACTATAACAATAGAAAGCCTGAGCGGACGCCGCTGTCAATCGCCGATCGAGGTCCATGAGCAAGTTTCGTGAAACTGCAATGAAGTCCTTGTCGGGCGATGGCCACGATCACATGAGCTGCGTCGCCGACGCCTTGCAGCGTGCCGAGGCCATTTGCGCGGCCCGCGGAGCGCGCTTGACCAAGCTGCGCCGGCACGTGCTGGAGCTGATCTGGGAGTCGGGCCACGCACCAATCGGCGCCTACGATCTGCTCCGCCGGCTCGATAAGGAGCATGCCAGCGCCGCGCCGCCGACGGTCTATCGAGCGCTCGACTTTTTGATCGAACAGGGCTTGGTGCATCGCATCGAGAGCCTCAATGCCTTCGTCGGCTGCGCCTCGCCGCAGGAGGAGCATGTCGGTCAGTTTCTGATTTGCCGCAGCTGCGGGACGGCGGCGGAAATGAATGACGCGCGCATCGATCACGCGATCGACAAGGTGGCGGCGGAACTCGGCTTTGCTGCAGACGGCCGGGTGGTCGAGGTGCGTGGCCTTTGCCCGACCTGCCGCGGCGCTGAGGCCTGAGCGCGCCGTGACGGACGCCGTTGCCACCCTCGCTGCAGAGCCGCTCATACGGGCGCGCGGCATCGAGATCAGCTTCGCCGGACACAAGACGCTGGAGCAGGTGGATCTCGATGTCTTTCCGGGAGAGATCATCACCCTCATCGGACCCAACGGTGCCGGCAAGAGCACGCTGATCCGCATCATGCTGGGCCTCCTGAAGCCCGAGCGCGGCAGCGTCTCGCGCAAAGCGGGCATCTCGGTGGGCTATCTGCCGCAACGTCTTTCGGTGGATCCGACCCTGCCGCTGACCGTGCACAGCCTGCTCTGCCTGCCGCGGCCGCATCCGGAGGCGCGGATTGAGAAGGTTCTCGCCGAGGTCAAGGTGGCCTACGCCAAGAACCGGCCGTTGCAGGCTCTGTCCGGCGGGGAGCTGCAACGGGTGCTCTTGGCGCGTGCGCTGCTGCGCGACCCCGATCTCTTGGTGCTCGACGAGCCTCTGCAGAGCGTCGACTTTGCCGGACAAATCGCGCTCTCCGAACTGATCAGGCAGGTGCGGGAACAGCGCGGCTGCGGCGTCCTGATGGTCTCACATGATCTCCACGTGGTGATGGCCACCACCGACCGGGTGCTTTGCCTCAATCGTCACATCTGCTGCAGCGGCGGGCCGGAGGCTGTGAGCCGCCATCCAGAATACCTTGCCTTGTTTGGGCCGCGCGGCGCCGAAGAGCTGGCGATCTACATTCACGACCACGACCATAAGCATGCTCTGTCGGGCCAGGTGGTGCCGCTGGGCCGCGATGAAGAAGACGTTAAGGACGACGTCAAGAAAGCCGCTCAGGATTAGCAGCGCGGCGCGCCATGCCGTCTGTTCGGCGGTTCTCGGCGGCACTCGGACAGGCGCGCTAGAGACGGACTCCGAGAGCGCGACATCTGGTTCGACGGATTTCTTCTGCGGCTATTTACGGAAAAATTACCCGTATTCATAACACTTCGTCCCAGGTGCTCGCTTGTGTGTTTCCCCGTCGGGCTATCCGAACGGGGGCACATCGGCGGTAGATGGTGGCTGAGTTTCTGGTGCGGCCGGTCTTGTCTGGCGGCCGGGGCGAGGCGCGCCTCTTGCGGAGACGCGGTGTATGACTGCCCAAACTGCATTCGAGGTTCAGTGCTTTAAAAGCGGCCGCTGGGAGATCCGGTCGATCTTCGACGATCGCCATACGGCTCTGGCGGAGGCCGATCGCCTTGAGCGGCGCGGGATCAAGCGCCTGCGCGTGGTTCAGGAGCGCATGGACGGCGAGTGCGAGCTGGTCCACTCGCGCACGATCTACCAGTCCGGCACGCTCGAGGAGGGGGACTCCTCCTCAAAGGTCAAGAAGCTGAAAAGCGCAAAGGGTCAGGCGGCGAACGACGAGGAGACCCCTGTAAACGTCCCGCAGCCCAAAGCCAGGCGGGCTAGCGACAAGGACAGTATGCCGCGCCTCGTGGTTACGGCCGTCCTTCTCCTCGCGGTTGGCGTCGGGGCACTCTTCGCGCTACGGTCCTTCTAGGCTCCTTGGTCAGAGCGACGAAGCGGCCGTCGGGCCGGCGTGCCGCTCTCTCCATTGGGCCCTCTCCATTGGATAGCCGTATTTTCTTCCTAACTTGGAGCGGACGGGCCGTCGCGTTGCGGCCTGGGCACTAAGCAAGAGTTCGCCGTGCGCACGCTTATCCTAAGGCTGATATCGCTGATCTGTATCGGCGCGGGCGCGATCACCTTGCCGCTTCCCATCCCGCTTGGCATCCCTCTGCTTGCCGTCGGCTTCGCGCTGCTGCTGACCACCAGCAACCGGGCACGCGCCTGGCTGCGGCACCGGCGCCGGCGCTCGGACTGGCTGGACGGCAACCTCCTGCGCGTCGAGCCTCGTTTGCCCCGGCGTCTGCGCGCGGCCTTGTCGCGGACGGCGACCGTCCGTCGCCGGTTCAGCAAGTGCCGGCCGTGGCGGCCGTCAGCCAAGGAAGTGGCGCACGACGGATCGAATGGTCAGGCCCTGCACGACAATCGAGAAGATCACCACCACGTAGGTCACGGTCAGGATGAGCGGCTTCCACTCGCTGTCGGGCAAGGAGAGCGCCAGAGCGACGGAAATGCCGCCACGCAGACCACCCCAGGTCATGATCGGCACCGCGCCCTCGGTGAACTCACGCCGAAAGCGAAGCAGGCTGACGGTGAAGAGCACCGCGACGAAGCGCGCGGCAATCACCAAGGGGATCATGATCAGGCCAAGCAGCAGCCAGTCCATCCGCAGGGCCAGGGCGAAGACCTCGAGGCCGATCAGCAGAAAAAGCACCGCATTCAAGATCTCGTCGACTAGCCGCCAGAAGGCGTCAACGTGCTGCCGGGTCGTCTCGCTCATCCCGAAGCGCACGCCGGTGTTGCCGATGAACAGACCGGCGATCACCACGGCGATCGGCCCGCTCATATGCAAGGCGCTGGCCAGGGCGTAGAGCCCCATGACCAGGGCGAGGGTGAGCAGTACTTCGAGCGCGTAGTCGTCGATGCGCCGCATGGCCTGAAAGACCAGCCAACCCGCCGCACCGCCCAAAAGGGCCCCGCCGCCGACCTCCAGCACGAAGAGCTCGATGACCTGGAGGGCGCCGATCGGCGCCTCGCCATGACTCTGCCCGAAGGCGATGGCCACCAGGATGAGGAAGAGCACATATGCGACGCCGTCGTTGAACAGGCTCTCGCCGGCGATCTTCACCTCCAGGGATTTGGGCACCTGGGCCGACTTGAGGATGCCGAGCACGGCGACCGGGTCGGTGGGAGAGATCAGGGCACCGAACACCAGGGCAATGAGCAGCGGCGCGCCGGCCAGCCAGCCGAAGCCGGCGGCGACGAGCGCCGTGGAAATCAGCACGCCGACCGAGGCGGTCACCGCGACGACCCATTTCTGCTGCCGCAAGGTCTCCAGGTCGACGTGCAGCGCGCCTGCGAAGAGCAGGAAACCCAACATGCCTTCCAGCAGGGCATCGGAGAAGTCGATCTCCAGCACCAGCCGCCTGACCGTCTCTTCGATCGTCAGGGCGGGAAAGAGCTCATCGAGACCGATGATCGCGAGCGCGGCCACCAGGCCGGTGACCACCAGTCCGATGGCCGAAGGCAAGCGCAGAAGGAAATGATTGACCACGCCGAGAAAGGCGGCGAGGCAGACCAGCAAGCTGGCGATCTGCAAAGGCGTCATGAATGCGGACTCCCATTCTACGTGACGCTTATGCCTTTCTCTCCGCGATCGGTTCAAGCAAACGAGATTTGGGGCTTGCGATGCCGCGTGCTAGCGTCTTCTCGATGGATCCAAAGAGGGGGCTTGCGGACCATGGCGGGTTTGGCCCTGCGGCGCGTTTTCCTTCCGGCAGTGCTGTGCCTTTCGGTGATTGCCTCAGGCGCGCTTGCGGCGGACGACTACCTCTCGGCCGAAGATATCGCGACCCTGCTCTCGGACCGCGTCGTTCGCGGTAATCAGGATGGCGTCGAATGGCGGCAGAGCTTCTCTGCCGGAGGCGCCACGATCTTCAGCCAATCAGGCCGAGAGTCGCCAGGCCGCTGGGCAGCGCGTAGCGATGCGGGAGGGGGGCTCTATTGCTCTCTCTGGCCACCGAGCGCGAGCTGGGATTGCTACCGAATGAAGCAAGACGGGGAGACCATCAGTTGGGAGCCGCTCGGCGGAGGCGACCTTTGGCTGGGCCAGCTCCTACCGCGCTAGTGTTCCGGTGCACCGCATCTTTCACCAAAGTAAAACCTGCGGCCTGGGTCGACCGCCGCTAGGCTAGAAAAAACAGAACTGACCAGAGGAAGAAGGAAGACGATATGTCCCGTAGGATCACCGCATTTGCCTTGGCCGGCGTAGTGGCCGCAACCTCGCTTGTCGGACTGGCCGTGGCCGAGACGGCCCCGGACAACGCCATCAAGTACCGCAAGGCCGTCATGTCGGCGGTCGGGGCGAACATGTCCGCGTTGGTCATGATCGCCAAGGGTGAGGTGGAGCACGAGGAGGCTTTGGCCGCCCATGCTCAGATGCTTGCGGAGACCTCCGAGCTGTCGTTGGCCGCCTTCCGCCAGAACACCGACGGTCAGGGCCGGGAGAAGACCACCGCGATCGCCAAGGTCTGGAGCGACTGGGACGGTTTCGAGGAAGGCATGGAGACCTTCACGCAAGAGGCGAACAAGCTCGCGAGCATGGCCGAGGCCGGCGACATGAGTGGGCTGCGCGGCCAGATCGGTGCCGTCGGCAAGGCCTGCAAGGATTGCCACGACGACTTCCGCAGCAAGTAGTCTGCCCTGACGTCTAGAGCCGGGTGACCACCAGGTAGACGGCCCCGGCCGCGACGCACAGCAGAGCAAGCGCGAGCACCGGGCTGCGCAGGCGCGGCGCTGCCTGGCCCGGCTCTGATGCCGTGCGGCCGGTGATCATGGGCGTGATGAGGTCCTGCTTGAGCAGGAAGCGGTAGATGAGGTTGGCCGCCACGTGAACGGCCGCAAAGGCGAGCAACAGGTCGAAGACGGTCTTGTGGATGACCGTCAGCTCGTCGGAGGTTTCTTTGCTGACGAGATGGGTCAGGGGCCCGTCGGTGAAGATGTCGTCGTTGGCGAAAAGGCCCGTGCTCGCTTGCACGGCGACGAGCAGCAGCAGCGCGAGGATCATCAGCGTGCCGAGCGGGTTGTGCCCCAGCGGGTGCGGCGGGTGGCCGGCGAGCAGCGCCCGGGCGTAGGCGATGACGGCCTTTGGCCCTTTGACGAACTGCGCGAAGCGGGCCGTCTGCGAGCCGAAGAGACCCCAGAGCAGACGGAAGGCGACCAGCGTCAGGATGGCGTAGCCCGAGCGCATGTGCCATTCCATCATGCCTTCCGTGCCGGTATACCACGAGAAGGCGATGAGCAGGACCAGCAGCCAATGAAACAGCCGCGTGGGGATGTCCCAGACCTGGACGCTGGACTTCTTCTCCATCACCCTCTCTTGCCCCCAAGTGCGATTACGAGATGACACCATGACCGCTGAGATCGAATATTTCTACTCCGTCCGTTCTTCCTTCACCTATCTCGGCCACCAGGAGATCGTGCAGCTGTCCCGCAAGTTCGGGCGGCGCCTGGTGCACAAGCCCATCCTGCTCGGCACCGTGGTGCCGGCCACCGGCGGCGTTCCCTTTCAGGACCGCCACCCGGCCCGCCTGGAGCAGGCGACGCAAGACATGCTGCGCTGGGGTGCCCATCGCGGCATTCCCATCCTGGCGGACCCCTCGCATCACTACGGCCCCATGGACTATCCGGCCGGCACCATGGCCGCCGCCATCCTGGCCGATCTCTCGCAGAACGATCTCGACAGCCTCGCCTTTGCCATCGTCGAGGCGCTCTGGCGCTTCGACCGGGATATCGGCAAGCAGGAGGTTGTCGCGGCCATCTGCGACGAGCATGGCCTGGATGGGGCCGCGCTGACCGCCGCCGCCGTGGAGCCGGCGGCCAAGGCGCTGATTCAGGAGAACAACCGCGAGGCCATCGAGCGCGGGGTGATCGGCGCGCCGACCTACATCGTCGACGATGAGATGTTCTATGGCCAGGACAGGCTGAACTTCGTCGCCCACCACCTGGAGTGGGAGCGGGACCACACCTTCGAAACACCGAAGGTCTGAGGCTCTAGAGGGTTTCGAAGTCGAGCCCGATGTCGAGGATGGGCGCGCTGTGGGTCAGCCAGCCGAGTGAGATCAGATCGACGCCGCTGGCGGCGACCGCGGCAATGCGCTCCGGCGTGATGCCGCCTGAGGCCTCGGTGATCATGCGTCCCGCGACCCGCTCGACGGCCTGACGCAGCACCTCGGGCGGCATGTTGTCGAGCAGCACGGCATCCGCGCCGAGGGGTAGCAGCTCCTCAAGCTGCTCCAGGGTGTCGACCTCCACCTCGATCTTGATCATGTGACCGGCGTGGTGCTTGGCGCGCGCGACTGCCTTCGCGAGGCTGCCGGCCGCAACGATGTGGTTGTCCTTGATCAGCACTGCGTCATTGAGGCCGAAGCGGTGATTGCTACCGCCGCCGGCGGCAACCGCATACTTCTCCAGCACCCGAAGGCCCGGCGTCGTCTTACGGGTGCAGACGATCTTGGCGGCGGTTCCGGCCGTCGCGGCAACGGCATCCGCGGTGGCGCTGGCAATGCCTGACAGATGGCAAAGAAGATTGAGGGCCGTGCGCTCGGCCGTCAGGATGGCGCGCGCTTGCCCGTCGATGCCTGCCAAGACCTCGCCAGCCGTCACTTTTTGTCCGTCGGCAACCTTGGCGTCGAGCGTCGCGCTTTCGTCCAGCATGCGGAATGCCGCCAGGGCCGCCGGTAGGCCGGCGATGCAGCCTTCGCGCCGGGCGCGCAAGACAGCGCGCGCCTTGGTGCCGGGGGCTACGACGCTGTCGCTGGTGACATCGCCGCGTCCGCCGAGATCCTCACGCAGCGCCATCTCCAGAATGGGCTGAACCAGAATCCAGGGCGGGAAGGGTGGCGTCTGCTGCGTCTCGCTTTTCGCGTCACTCTGTTTGGTCATGTCATCCAGCGGCATAAAGCGGCGGCCCTTCGTTGCTTGCCGTGAGGTCCGAGAGGGTCAAGGCGATGTGTCGCGACCAGCTCTCGCGCGTCATGGGGAAATCGCGGCGGAAATGGGCACCCCGGCTTTCTTCACGCTGCAGGGCTGCTTGCGCCACGAGGCGCGCGGCGAGCAGCATGTTGCGGGTCTCCAGCCAGGTTCTGATCTCGGCAGCATCGGAGCTCTCTTGCTCTGGCGAGGACACCGGCAGACGGTCCTGAAGCCCATCCAGTTCGGCAACAGCAGCCTCCAGCTCTGGCGCCGCGCGCTCGACGCCTAGCGCCTGCCCGACAACCGCGCGCAGCTCGGACTGCAGCGCGAAACAAACCTCGCCATAGCCTGGCGGCGGCAGCTCGGGAGCAGAAAGCTCGCTTGGCGTCGTCCCGCAGCGCTCGGAGGAGAGAATGTCCTGCGCTACGCGCTGGCCGAAGACGACCGCCTCCAACAGGGAGTTGCTGGCCAGACGGTTGGCGCCGTGCAGGCCGGTGGTCGCGACCTCACCGCAGGCCCAAAGGCCGGGGAGGCTGCTGCGGCCCTGCGCGTCGGTCAGCACGCCGCCCATGTGGTAGTGCAGCGCCGGAGTCACCGGCACGGCCTCGGCCATAGGATCGAAGCCGGCGGTGCGGCAGGCCGCGACCGCTTGCGG
Organism: Rhodospirillales bacterium; assembly: GCA_965247175.1. GTDB lineage: Bacteria > Pseudomonadota > Alphaproteobacteria > Kiloniellales > DSM-21159 > JANQMX01. The sequence continues at coordinate 2,684,409 of OZ252006.1, read as the reverse complement.
AAAACCGTCCTGGCCGCGCTTAGCCAAGGCAGGGCGCAGGTCGAGGCGGATATCCTCGCCGCGCTGGCGGCGGCGCCAGACGGCGCGGGCCACGACGTCGCGCGGCGCAAGCTCGGCCAGGGGATGCTCGTCGAGCATGAAGCGATGGCCATCACCATCGACCAGCAGTGCGCCGGCGCCGCGCAGCGCTTCGCTCAACAGCGGCAGGCGCCCGGCGGCGGCCGGCCCGGTCAGCAGCGTGGTGGGGTGGAACTGGGCGAACTCCAGGTCGGCCAGCAGAGCGCCCTGGCGGGCTGCCATGGCCAGGCCGTCGGCGGTGGCCTCGGGCGGGTTGCTGGTCGCCGGCCAGAGCGCACCGCTGCCGCCGGTCGCCAGCACCACGGCTGGCGACCGAAAGAGGCGGCAGACGGCGTCCGGCCCCACAGCCCAGAGCCCACGCAGAGGGCCCTCACCCAACGCGAGATCGACAGCCATGGTGCTGTCGTGAACGGAGATGTGTTCGGCGCCTTGGACGGCTTTGGCCAAGGCCGCCATCAAGTGCCGGCCCGCCGCATCACCCCCGGCATGGAGAATGCGATGCCTTCCGTGGGCGCCTTCCATGCCGAGCAGCAGGCGGCCTGTTGCGTCGCAATCGAAGACGACGCCGTGCCGCTCCAGGAAGCTGACGGCCTCCGGGCCTTCTTCGGTCACGCCAGCCGCGATCTCAGCATCGCAGAGGCCGGCGCCGGCCACCACTGTGTCCGCGGCATGCTCGGCGGGACTGTCGTCCTCGGACACGCAGACGGCGATGCCGCCCTGTGCCAGCAGGCTCGAGCCGCCGTAGAGCGACGGCGTCTTGGTGACGAGCAGCACGCGCAGCGGCGCCAAGGCGAGGGCCGTCGTCAGTCCGGCCAAGCCCGAGCCCAGAACGATGACGTCGGCGCTTGGGCCGCCGCGCCTGTCGTCTGTCGTGGCCCCTGTCACTGCTTGGGTCGGCCGATCGCCAGCATGCGCTCGACGGAAAGGCGAGCACGCTCGGCCATCTCCGCCGGGATCTCCACCCGGGGCTCCAGAGTCTGCAGCGACTCCAGGATCTTCGGCAGCGTGATCGTCTTCATGTGCGGGCAGAGATTGCAGGGCCGCACGAACTCCACTTCGTCGACCTCGGCGGCGACGTTGTCGCTCATCGAGCACTCGGTGAGCATCAGCACCCGCTCGGGCTTGCGCTCGTGCACGAAGTTGATCATCTGCGCCGTCGAGCCGACGAAGTCGACCGCCTCTTGAACGTCCGGCGGGCATTCCGGATGGGCGATGACGACCACGTCGTCGTAGCCCTCCCGGTAGGCTTCGATCTCGCGCGGCGAGAAGCGCTCATGCACCTCGCAGCGGCCGTTCCAGGAGATGATCTTCACATCGGTCTGCTTGGCGACGTAGCTCGCCAGGTACTCGTCCGGTAGGAAGATGACCTCGTCGACACCCAAGGACTCGACCACGGCGACGGCGTTGCCCGAGGTGCAGCAGACATCCGTCTCCGCCTTCACGTCCGCGGTGGTGTTGACGTAGCTGACCACCGGCCGGCCCGGGTATTTTGCCTTCAAGGCGCGTATGTCGGCGCCGGTGATGGAGCTCGCCAGCGAGCAGCCGGCGCCGAGGTCTGGGATCAGCACGGTCTTGTCCGGATTGAGCAGCTTCGCCGTCTCGGCCATGAAGTGCACACCGGCCAGCACGATCACCTCGGCATCGGTGTCGGCGGCGCTGCGGGCCAGGGCGAGCGAGTCGCCGACGATGTCAGCGACACAGTGGAAGATCTCCGGCGTCTGATAGTTGTGCGCCAGGACGATGGCGTTGCGCTCTTGCTTCAGGCGGTTGATCTCGGCGACGTAGGGCGCGTGGGCGGGCCATTCGATCTCGGGGATCACGCGGCGCACCCGCTCATAGAGCGGCGCGGTCGCAGCGGCGACGTCGTCGGTGTAACTAAGCAGGGTCATTTCGCCTCCGGTGGGAAAACGCGGTCGGATTGCTTCTTTTGTTGATGAAATAGGAGAGCCGCCTTGTCGCGCCGCAAGTCACGAATTATTGCCGGAGCGACACAGTTTACTGTCGGAGTAACAATCGTTTACTGGGTTAACGGCCGATCGGGCCATTGGTCTTCGGCATGTCTTGCGGAGGGGGCCGCGAAGCCAAGAGCAGCCGCTGCTTTGCATGAGTCGACTGCGGCCATTTCTGCCGGCAAAGCGAAAGAGGGCCGCTGCGCGCGCGGCGCTTGATTGTAACATTTTCTCTTAGCAACATGCCGTCCGGAACAGGCGCAGGCCTCCAAGCGGCAGGTGAACGAGGAGAAAGGTGAGCCATGGCGGGTGATAAGAGCACCGAAGAGTTCGAGATCAATGTGGACCAGCTCGACTGGCTCGAGGACATGTCGACCAAGTATGACCTGCCGGATAAGGACAAGGCGCTGCGCGTCGTGCTCGACTACGTCATGACCGAGGCGGACGAGGAGCAGCTCTTCACCAAGATCCGCTGCCTGCGGTGCGGCGACTGACCGCGCGTCTCCGGTCGGTCCTGTCACCATGACGGACACCTGGGAAGCGCGCTTGCCGAGCCATGTCTGGATCATGGCGGCGGTGCGCCACTGTCACCGCGAGGGCTATCCGGCCTTCGTGGTGCGCAAGGGCGAGCGCACCACCGGGCTGGCGCTGGTGAAGGTCAACCGCCTCGACGGTTCGGCCGCCGTCTATGTGCAGCAGCGCGATCTCGACGGCGTGCTCGGCTGGCTGCCGATCTTCTCGGAGGGTTCGGCGGAAGACAGCGAGGCGGAGGCCTACATCGCCCGCTCGGTGAGGCGCGACCCGGACCTTTGGGTCATCGAGGTCGAACGGGCCGACGGCGGCAATCCCTTCGCCGGCCGGGAGATTGCGACTTAGCTAGCCGGCGTGCTGACGGATAAAGGCGCCGATGGCCGGTTTGATATCCTCGCGCCAGCGCCGGCCGTTGAAGATTCCGTAGTGGCCGACGCCCTTCTGCAGGTGGTTGGCCTGCATGCTCTCCGGCAGCGCGGTGCAGAGGTCGTGCGCGGCCATGGTCTGGCCGGGGGCGGAGATATCGTCCAGCTCGCCTTCCACGGTCAGCAGCGCGGTCTTCTCGATGGCGGCGCAGTTGGCCGGCTCGCCCAGCCAGCGCAGCTCGCCCTCCGGCAGAAGCCGTCGCTGGAAGACCGCATCCACGGTTTCCAGGTAGTAGCTCGCCGGCACGTCCATGACGGCCAGGTACTCGTTGTAGAAGCGGTTGTGGGCTTCCACCGAGTCGCCGTCGCCCTCGATCAGATGCTCGAACATCTTGATGTGCGCATCGAAGTGGCGATGGGGGTTCATGGAGATGAAGCTGCCGAGCTGCAGGAAGCCGGGATAGACCTCCCGCCCGCGGCCGGGATAGTAGGCCGGCACCTGGGTGATAAGGTGGCGCCGGAACCAGGACAGCGGCTTCGACTTGGCGAAGCGGGTCGGCACCGTCGGGGCGGCGTCCACGTCGACCGGGCCGCCCATCAGAGTCATGGTGCGCGGCTGACGCGCGTCGCCGTCGGCGGCGAGAAGCGCCACGGCGGCGAGCACCAGTGGCGCCGGCTGGCAAACCGCGACGACGTGCACCTCGGGCCCCAGCATGCGGATGAACCGCAAGAGATGGCCGAGGTACTGGTCGAGGCCGAACTCGCCGGCCTCGGCGGGGATTTGCGCCGCATCGATCCAGTCGGTGACGTAGACCTCATGGTCTTCCACCAATGTGCGCACCGTGCCGCGCAGCAGGGTCGCGTGGTGGCCGGAGAGAGGGGCGACCAGGAGCACGGTGGGGTCCTTGCCGATTCGGTCGCTGCGGCGGAAACGGCGCAGCTGACAGAAGGCCGTCTCGCAGACAACGCGCTGCTCGACCGCGGCGCGGCCCGCGGCCGTGGCGATGCTGTCGACGTCCCAGGCCGGCTTGGGGCGGTGTCGTGTCACCGACTCGAAGACTTCGAGCCCGGCGACGATCGAGCGGCCCATATGGGTGTAGGAGACAGGGTGGAGCGGGTTGGTCAGCACGCCGCGCGTGACTTCGCCCATCAGGCGCAGGGGCGCGAGGGCGCTGTTTTGCCACTCGTAAAGGCTATAAAGCACTGTCGGTCCTCCTTACGCCGCTGAGACTGCGCAGGGTTCGAGTCCGACGCCTTTGCCCAAGGAAAAGCTTAGTTCGCGGGTGTTTACGGTGTCTTGCCGCCACTCTTGTTTTCGCGCAACGGGCACAGGCCCACCCTCCTGTTCATCGCAATTCGGCAGGGCCTGTATAGCCAAGCCCCCGGGAGTCCTGCAAATGCAAGGCATTAGATGGGGCTATGCGCCCTTCGCCGGGCGGTCGGAAACCTAGTCCGCAAGACCGCTGCGCATCAGTTGGCCGAAGCCCTCCAGCGGCTCTTCCACCCCGGCCAGGCGCAGGCTGTGCCAGATCATGGCATGATTGCTGGAGCTGACCGGCTTGCCGAGGGCTTGTTCCAGCTCTTCCACCACCGCGACAAGGCGCAGAGAGGTGCAAGACACGAAGACCCCGTCGACGGCCGGATCCTGCCCCAAGGTCAGGGCAGCGTCGCGAATCGACTCCAGGGAGATGCGGGCGGCGTCGTTGTCGTTGCCTTGGTTGAAGGAGCCCATGACGGGTACCTGGAAGCCCTGCGACTGGAAGAAATCGCGCATCCAGAGATTGATCTCTTCCACATAGGGCGTCAGCAGCGCGAAATGCTTTACGCCCAGCGCTTGAAAGGCCGCGCGGGCGGCGGTCACCGGGGTGGTGCAGGGGACGCCCTGGCGGGCTTCGTGGATGCGGTCGAAGATCTTGTCCTCACCGATCACCATGGAGGCCGAGGTGCAGCCGTAGGCCACCACGTCGAGCGGCATGCCCGGCAGGATCATCTCGCAGGCGGCCGGGATCCGGCTTTCCATCGCCGCCAGGGTTTCCGGTGTGATCGAGGGGTCGTTGAGCACCCGGCTGCCATAGACCGTCACGCCCTCGAGCCCCGACAGCACCTGATGATATTCGTGCTCGATGGTATGGTCGCTGGCCAGCACGATCAGCCCGATGCGCGCACGCCCGGCCAGGCCCGGATCCAGCTCATGCGCCAAATTGTCGTGATAGACAGCGTTGGCTGCCTCTTCCTGAGGGGCTGACTCTGCCGTCATCTTTGCCTCCTAAGCGTCCTGAAGCTGCATGCCCGCGATATCGATCTCCGGCGTGCGGCCGGCGACCAGATCGGCGGCGATGCGGGCCGAGCCGCAGGACATGGTCCAGCCCATGTGTCCGTGGCCGGTGTTGTAATAGAGATTCTGATGGCGGCCGCGTCCGAAGATGGGGATGCCGCGCGGTGTCATGGGCCTCAGCCCCGCCCAGTAGTTCGGCTGGCTGTAGTCGCCCGCATTGGGGAAGAGCTGCTTGGCGACAGAGAGCATGTGCCGGAAGTCCTGCGGTTGGTGGCTGGTGTCGTAACCGGAGAACTCGGCCGTGGCCGTGATGCGAATGCTATCGCCCATCGGGCAATAGGCGACGAGATTGTCCTCGTCGACGCCGCCGAGCTTTGGCGGGTTGTTGCGCCCGGCGACCGGCAAGGTTACGGAATAGCCCTTGATCGGATAGATCGGTAGGCGCTCGCCAAGCTGCTGAGCGAGGTGCGGGCTGTAGACGCCGAGGCAGAGCACCACGGCATCGGCGGTGAGCGAACCCTTGTCGGTGGTCACTCCGACGATACGGTCGCCCTCACGCTCAAGTCCGGTGATCGTGGTGCCGAAGCGGAAATCAGCGCCCTTTTCCTGGCAAAGCTGGGCCAGTGCGCGGGTGAAGTGCCGCGCGTTGCCGCTCTCGTCACCGGGGCCATAGAGCGCACCGGCAAGATGCTCGGTGACCGGGGCCAGCGACGGGTCGATCTCGGCCGCCTGCTCGGGGGTCAAGGCCTCTACGACGATGCCGACTTCCTGCAGAATCCGCATCTTTGCCTGTGCCGCGGCAAAGCTCTCAGGTGAGCGATAGAGATAAAGAAGACCGTCCTGCTCCCCGTCGTAAGCCAGCTCGTTCTCGCCGTTGATCACGCCGAGGCGCGACTGGGAGTAGAGGCAGAGCTTCGCTTTGCGCTGCGAGTTCTCGGCCGCTTTGCCGGACGAGCACTGGCCGAGGAACTTCAGCGTCCAGCGCCAAAGCGCCGGGTCTAGGGACGGGCGGAAGCGCAAAGCCTGATCGTCACGCCAGAGCGAGCGCAGCAGCATCTTGGGCGCGCTCGGCGAGGCCCAGGAAAACGCATGGCTGGGGGCCACTAGGCCTGCATTGGCGAAGCTGGTCTCGCTGGCCGCCTCGTCCTGGCGGTCCAGGACCGTGACCTCATGGCCATCGCGGAGCAATTCATAGGCGGTGGTGACGCCGATGACGCCGGCGCCGAGGACAATAACGCGCATCTCCCGACCAAAGTCCTTTTGTTGTCCAAGAGCTTAACGGCAATCGCCAAAACCCGGTAGGCAAATCCCAAGCATTCTCGGCAAATCTGTTATGTGTTTGAAAAGAATAAAGAAAAGCTTTATCCCAAATTAATCCCACATTACTCACTAAATAGAGACGGATGACAGGTAAATAAAGGCGGTTGGATTTAGAAATAGAAAAGAAAATCCTCGTAGAGTGGCTCGTGTAATTCAAGACGTAGCGAGGGCAGGTATGACCGCTTCTGTCTCTTACGGCCGCAAATTGAGATCCTGGTTGGGCATCGCGGTGCTCGCTGCCGGACTGAGTGTCGGTTTCGCCGCAACGCCGCAGCAGGCCTCAGCCGACTCTGGGCTGTTCGGCACCATTGAGCATCGCTCGTCGAACCTGATGCAATTCCGCAAGTGGACCGGTTTGCTGCAACGCGTGAAGGCGGAGCAGGAGGCCTGGACCACCGACCCGCGTCTGGTCGAATGGCAGCAGTTCCTGGAGTCCATCCAGGACAAGCCGCGCCGCGAGCAGATCGAAATGGTCAACGATTTCGCCAACGGCTTTCGCTATCGCCGCGACCACAGGGTCTGGGGCCGCAGCGACTATTGGGCGACGCCCGGCGAGTTCTTCAATCACGGGGGCGACTGCGAGGACTTCGTGGTCGTGAAGTATCTCTCGCTGCGCCAGCTCGGCGTCGATGTCGACGATCTCCGGCTGGTCGTGGTCCAGGACCGCAAGCGCAACGAGGCGCATGCCGTTCTCGCGGTGACCGACGGCGGCCGGCGCTACATCCTCGACAATCAAGTGGACGAAGTCGTCCACGAGGATTACGCCGCCGAGCGCTACGGCGCCTACTACTCGATCAACGAGCGCAATTGGTGGATGCACGAAACGAGCTGACGCCGGGGGCGTGATCGAGCCCTCAGGCGATTGCAACGAACTTTTGATGGGTACCTAGGATCTGGGGTGGGGTGAAGTGAACCGGCGTCCGTGGACGAAAGTCCCGGCGCCGGTTTTCTTTTTTGCCTATGGCAGGGGGCTCAGACCCTTTCGCTGAGCCAGATGGCGGCGCGGGAGCCCGCCTTGATCACGCCCGAGAGCAGGGTGTAGCCGGGTGTCTGTTCGGCCTCGTGGGCCAGGCCGATGTCGCGATGCTCCAGCTCGTCGGCCCGAAACTCGTCGATCTTCTCTTTGAGGGGCTGCTCCTCGGCGTCCTTCTCCAAGGCGGCTGACTGGGCCGCATAGTGCTCGTCGATCGCCTCTTCTACCGCGACGGTGCAGGCCATGGCGGCCTTCTCGCCCATCATGGCCGTGGCGGCGCCGAGCGCGAAGCCGGCAACGTGCCAGACCGGATGCAGCAAGGTCGGCCGTACCCGCCGCTCGGGCAGGGCCTTGTCGAAGTAGGAGAGGTGCTTCGCCTCCTGCTCCCACATCTCGCGGATAACCGGGCCGACGCGGCTGCGGCCCAGAATGGCGAGCTGCCCTTCGTAGATGCGCCGGGCGCCGTACTCGCCCGCGTGATCGACACGCAGAATGCGCTCCAACTGCTCCTGCGGCAGCTTATCGCCAGGAAGATAGCGCCGCGATGCCGGCGCATTCACCTTCCGCACGCTGGTTTTGTCTGCGGTCACTACGCTGCCTCCTCATGCGCCGGGCGGGCCTTGAAGGTCAGATAGAGCAGCAGCAGCCCCGCGGCCAGTGAGTAGAGGAAGTTATAGCCCGCCATGGAGATGCCGAAGAGCGACCAGGCCACCTGGTCACAGGGGACGAAGTCGGTGCCGAGCAGGATTTGCTCGAGCTCCTCGACGGTTGCGTTGGGGTCGAAGGCGGGGGCATGGCAGCCGGCCGTACCCTCCCACCAATGCTGCTCCACGCCCACGTGGAAGCCGGCGATGGCGCCGCTGGCGAGAAAGGCGACCGCGGCACCGCCGAGCAGGATGCGCGGCAGCCGGCGGGGCAGCAGCAGGGCCACCATGGCCAGGCCGGCGGCGGCGAGGTGGGCGTAGCGCTGCCAGTGACAGAGGATACAGGGCTTCAGGCCAAAGCCGTGCTCGGCGATCAGCGCGCCGATCAGGGCGCCGGCCCCCGCTGCGAAAGCGAGCGCGGCGAGCAGCCTTGGCTGCGCCAGCGTGGAAAGCGTCAAAGACGTCATGGCCGCAGATTAAGCCCGAAAGTGGGCTTACAAAAGATACCTGAGTGCGACAAATCCACCGAACAGCAGAACGAAGAACAAGAGCGCCAGCTGCGGCAGGTAGCGCTCGACGAAGCGGCGAATGGGATCGCCGAAATACCAAAGCAGGCCGGCCAGCAGGAAGAAGCGTGCGCCGCGCGAAATCACGGAGGCCACGCCGAAGACGACGGGGTCGAGCCCGGTCACGCCGCTGGCGATGGTGATGACCTTGTAGGGCAGCGGCGTGAAGCCGCCGGCCGCCACGATCCAGGCGCCCCATTCATTGTAGTAGGCGGCGAAGCTCTCGAACTTCGCTTCGTAGCCATAGAAGGCCAGCACCGGCTGGCCCGCCGCCTCATAGAAGAAGGCGCCGATGGCGTAGCCGAAGAAGCCGCCCAGCACCGAACCCGCCGTGGCGACCGCGGCGATCATCCAGGCGCGCTGCCGCGCAGCCAGCACCATGGGGATGATCAGGATGTCGGGGGGAATGGGAAAGAAGGACGACTCGATGAAGGCGATGAAGAACAGCGCCCAGAGGGCGTGCGGCCCGGCCGCCAGGCCCATCGTCCAGTCGTAAAGCTGCCGCAGCAGTCGGCTCATCGGCGTTCGGCCCCTCCAAGGCGCACAGACAAAGGCACCGCATAGGACAACAGACCTTTGAATGCGGTTAACGGATTAACGGAACAGTCGTTGGACAAGGCCGAGGTGAAGCCGGCATTCATAAGGCAGCTAACGTGTAGGGGCTTGCCGAGCGGCAGCGGCCCCGATGAAATGAACAACTCCAGCTTTAGGGGAGCCTGCCGTGTCCGTCGAGAGCGAAGTCTTGGCCGCCAATCAGGCCTTCTACCGTGCCTTCGCCAGCGGCAACATCGCCGCCATGGAAAGCGTCTGGGCGGAGGGGGACGGCATTGCCTGCGCCCATCCGGGCTGGCGCCTGCTGATCGGGCGCGAGCCGGTGTTGAAGAGCTGGCGCGACATCCTGAGCGGCAGTCCGCCCGCCATCGCCTGCCGGGCGCCCATGGTGCTCTTCGCCGGCGAAGCCTGCGCGGTGCTCTGCTACGAAGAACTCGACAACAGCATTATGTTGGCGACCAACCTCTTCCGCCTCGAAGATGGTCAGTGGAAGCTGTTCCACCACCACGCCGGTCCTTGCCGCGAGGCGCCCTTCGTGCCGGCCGCCGAGTCGGACTCGCCCCTGCAGTAGCGGCGCGGTCGAGGGGGCGAGCGGAGCGTTGCATTGCCTCCGCCCCTCGCTATTGTGGCGAAACGGTTCGTTTTCGAACCTCGCGGGTGTGGCGGAATCGGTAGACGCGCCAGACTCAAAATCTGGTTTCCGCAAGGAAGTGGGGGTTCGAGTCCCTCCACCCGCACCAGCCTTCGCTCGCGACGTGAGCGAAGGCTGCCGCGCCGAAGCCGAGAAGGCGAAGGCGGGCGCTTTGTTCCGCGAGCTACGGCTCGGCAGGCCATTCGCGCCGAAGCTTCGAAGACGCGGAGGCGGACCTGTCGCTGCTTCGGCTCGGCAGGCCATCTCCCGGCGCATCCCGGTCTATTGCACCTGCAGTGGAGCGCCGTTGCAGACAGGAGCGACGGCATGCTGAGCTACATCAGGGTTGGTGCCAACGATATCCCGCTTTCGGGGCGCTTCTACACGGCCATCCTGACCCCGCTCGGCTACCGGAAGAAGGAAGTGCCGAACGGCGTCGAATTCACCTTTCCGGAGGTGCCCGGCCAGTCCCCCGGCCCCGCCGCCGTCTACGTGGCGAAGCCATTCGATGGGGCGGAGGCGAGCGTCGGCAACGGCTCCATGACGGCCTTCCAAGCTGAGACGCAAGAGATGGTCCGCAGCCTTCACGCCGCTGGTCTAGAGGCGGGCGGTTCCGACGAGGGCGCGCCCGGCTTCCGGGCTGAGTACAGCGAACACTTTTACGTCGCATATCTCCGCGACCCTCTGGGCAACAAGGTCGCGATCTTCTGCGCGAACCCGGCAGAGGGAACTCGGGGCCGCTGACCTCAGTCTAGGCGTTGCGCCCCGAGCGGCCTCAAGATGCCTCAGGCGGGGCCGTCAGCTTGCGCATCGCCGGCGCGCCCCAGGTCGTCACCAGCAGCAGCAGGCCAATGGCCGCCGTTATCACCACGACGTAGTAGGGCGAGCGGATGTCGAAGCTCATCAGCTCGCCGCCCGCCAGCGACATGATCCCGCCGGCCAGGCAGAAGACCGCGGTGGTGACCCCCATGACCCAACCTTGGTCGGACTCGCCCACGCTGCTGGAAAAGATGCCGAGCAGCGTCGGATAGGACATGCCGAACAGGAAGTAGAAGAAGAAGATCGGCACGTAGGTCAGGTAGGGCACCGGGATTAGCACGAAGGCCGCGCCGCAGATCACCATGGTGGCCAGGCTTGCGCCGATGATCTTCTGTTTGCTGAAGCGGGCCTGCGCCGGCTTGACCAGAAAGGTGCTGCTGGTCGCCAGGGCGACACCGATCACCAGCATGGCGATGCTGCCGCCAAGCACGCCGTAGCCGAAGGCGCTGGTCAGGTAGTTGTCGACGAAGACGTAGAAGGTCACGTTGGCGATCATGAAGAGCGAATAGACCGGCATGATCTGCATCACGAGCGGATGCTTGGTGACCTTCCAGAGGCTGTCGGTGATGTCCCGCGGCCGAAAGACGAAGGGTGTCCGCTCGGTGCGGATGTCATGGAAGAAGACGATGACCAGCCCGATGGCGATCAGCACCAGCAGGAACGAGGCGTAGAACGGCAGCTTGAGGCTCGCCAGGTCCCCCAGCAGCTGAGGGTCGGAGAGAAAGCCGCCGATGATGGGCCCGCCGACCAGGCCGAAGCTGACGCCGGTGACGATGAAGCCCATGTTGCGGTCGCGGTCGGCCGCATCGGTGCTGCCGTCGATCATCGCCGCCTGGGCGATCGGCTGGTTGCCGGCGGTAAAGCCGGTGATCGCGCGGCCGAGAATGAGCAGCCACAGGCTGTCCACGTAGAGCGCGATCAGGGTGAGAGCGTAGCCGCTCAGCGCCCCGCCGAGGCAGATCAGCAAGGCGTTCTTGCGGCCGATGGCATCAGAGACCTTGGAGACATAGACCACGCCGAGAAACCACGACAGGAAGAAGATGCCGATCACTAGGCCATAGTTGAAATGGCGCATGCCGGTCGAGGTGTCCGCCGGCAGAAAGCCGGTCGAGGGATCCATGATCAGCGTGTTGAGGATGGGAAAGACCAGCCCTTGCCCGATCAGGTCGACGAAGACCACGAACAGCAAGGTAATCTTGGCCATCGCCGACATGCTATTGCCCCCTGAGCTTTGTTCGGCCGCCGTTTCTTATTCACGTTTTCGGCGCGCAACCTTGCCACGTTAGGCGAGACTGGCCGTTTCACCAAACGGTACCAACGGTTCACTCGAAAGGCGTCGAGTTGAGCCGCGACGTATCGCCAAGACTCAGTGTTCAGCCCTTCCGGCCACTCGCCATCTGGGCCGACCGCTCAAGCTTGGCTAAATTTGTGACTAACAGAATTTTTGTGGAGTACGCCCTCTGGCCATGTCTAAAGTAAAAGTTGATGGTGGACGTCATTGGGGACACCGGCCGGACTGAGAGCCTATGTCGGTGTCGTCGAAGGCTTGGGGAGGTCGCGATGCTTCGATTTTCACACGGACTTTGGCTGATTACGCTCTGCTTCAGCGCTTTATTGGCGGCGCCGGCAAAGGCCGTCGTAATCTATGATTGGTCGGGGATCTGCGCCGTGGGCTGCACCGGCACGGCGACTGGCGTGCTGACTCTGGCCAACAGCTATACGCCCGGAACGCTCGTTTCGGTCACCGACTTCGTCAGCTGGAGCTACGCCTCTTCGTCCGGTTCCTATGACGTCCCGGGAGACGCCGCCTTTCAACCCACCAACAGCTTTGAAAACAATGTCCAGGGTTCGTTCGATGGCCCGCTTCCGGTGGCTAGCGGCTTGGGGGACGTTGTGATCGACGCTATTGGCGGGAACACGGTTTTCGGTACAGACTTCCCGAGCGTTGGCGAATGGATAACCTTCTTCCAACCAGTCGGGATCGCCGAAGATTCCGGCACGGCATATGAATGGTCGCTGCGGGCCGCAGAGCTCCCACTGCCGCAAACGGCGCTGCTTCTGGGCACAGCCTTGGCGGGCCTCGGCATGGCAATGCGCCGCAAGCGCTAGCCGTCCGGTCACGCGAAAAGACCCACCCAGCACGCTGGACCAGGATCACTTTACGGACCGTGCCAGCCGGTTCGTCGTCAAACGCGACGTTTGCATCGCGTCTGGATTCCGCCGCATCGCTACCAGCGGACGCCTTTAAGTAGACGCTTGCAGCTTCAGCGCTGTGAACGCGGACAGGGACTCGCCGCGTGGCCGCGGCCAACAAGACTTGTCCCGTCGACAAGGCGCTTTTCTCCCAAGGCCTTAAACCGCCTGTCTCACCGATGTTACGCAGCCTTCCGCATTCTCTCAAATTTCTGCAACGAAAACGCAATTAACCAAGACTACCGCTCACGCCGAGTTCCTGCCTGGGTGCCTGTTCTGCGCGCCCATTAGGTGCGGCCTATCCATCCCTCTTCGGTGCTTGGCTGAAAATTCAACAAAAAGGGAAAAGCTCCATGTCCATCTCTCTGTCGCGCGTGGGGAACATCGAACTCTCCGGCGCTGAGATCCTCGCCTTCGACCCCGACTCCCAGCGCGCCTTCGTCACGACCGGCGACGGGATCGAGATCCTCGACTTCTCGGATCCGAGCGACATCCAAAACGTCGGCAGCGCCGCGATCGGCGAAGCCACCAGCGTGGCTGTCGGTAACGGCCTGATCGCCGCCGCGGTGCCCAACGCCGATGACGAGACGGCCGACGGGCGCATCGTCTTCCTCGATGCGGACGGCAACGTGCTGGGCGACGTCACGGTCGGCAACCTGCCGGACAGCCTGACCTTCACCCCGGACGGCACGAAGATCCTGGTCGCCAACGAGGGCGAGCCGGTCGACGACACCGACCCGCTGGGCTCGATCAGCATCATCGACGTGAGCGGCGGCATCGAGGCCGCGACGGTGCAGACCCTGACCTTCGAAGGCTTCAACGGCCGCGAGCAGGAGTTCATCGACAAGGGCGTCCGGCTCTTCCCCGACAAGACGGTGGCCGAGGACGTAGAGCCCGAGTTCATCGCCGTGGCGCCGGACGGCACCACCGCGCTGGTGACCCTGCAGGAGAACAACGCGGTCGCCGTGGTCGACATCGAGGGCGGCGCGATCCTCGATATCCTGCCGCTCGGTACCATCGACCACTCCAAGGGCCTGCCCGAGGTCGAGCTCTTTGACTTCGGCGAGCTGCCGCTGCTCGGGACCACCGACGCCGGCCAGGATATCAAGCTCGGCGGCCTTTCCGGCCTCGACTTCGGCGGCATGACCGCCGACGGCAAGTACATCTTCCACACGGTGCCCGACCGCGGCCCTAACGCCGACCCGGTCGACACCGACGGCGACGGCATGAACGAGCGGCCCTTCGGCCTGCCCGACTATCAGGCGCGCCTCGAGACCTTCACGCTCGACCCCAACACCGGCGAGATCGAGTTCACCGACCAGATCTTCCTGTCGCGCTTCGGCCCCTCGGGCATGGAGCCGATCAGCGGCCTGCCCAACATCGACGGTGCCGACGAAGACCCGGTCGACGTCTTCGGCAACCCCACCGGCCTCGACTCCTTCGGCGCCGACATGGAAGGCATCGCGTTCGACAAGGACGGCAACTTCTGGACGGTCGATGAGTACCGCCCGGCGATCTACAAGTTCAACGAGGACGGCATCCTGCTGGCCCGCTTCGTGCCCGAGGGCACGGCCGAGCTGGCCGGCGCCTCCGCCGGCAGCTTCGGCATCGAGAGCCTGCCGGACGAGTACGCCGAGCGGCGCCCCAACCGCGGCTTCGAAGCCGTCGCGGTCGACGACGAGAACGAGGTCGTCTACGCCTTCATCCAGACGCCGCTCTCGAACCCGGAGCGCGCGGACGGCGACGCCTCCGACGTCATCCGCATCCTCGGCATCGACATGAACACCGGCGAGGCCGTTTCCGAGCACGTCTACCTGCTCGAAGCGCCCGACGTGCGTCTCAACAAGGTCGATAAGATCGGCGATGCGGTCTACGCCGGCGACGGCAAGTTCTTCGTCATCGAGCGCGACTCCTCCCTCGACCCGGCCGGCAAGAAGTTCATCTTCGAGATCGATCTCAAGGGCGCCACCAACCTGCTGGACGAGAACGCACCGGCCTTGCCCGACGGCGAGACCCTGGAGCAGCAGACGCCGGACGACCTGCACGATCTCGGCATCGAGCCGGTCAACAAGACCAAGGTCACCAACCTGCCGTCCCTCGGCTACCAGGCCGGCGACAAGCCGGAAGGCCTGACCCTGCTGCCGGACGGCCGCCTGGTCGTGCTCAACGACAACGACTTCGGCCTCTCGGGCGACCTCAACACCGAGACGGGCGAGCTCGGCCTCTTGGAGGAAGCGCCGGTGGTGCTCGGCATCATCGACTTCTCCAAGAGCAACGGCCTCGACGCCAGCGACCGGGACGACGGCATCAACATCCAAAACCACCCGGTCCATGGCATGTTCATGCCGGATGCCATTGCCTCTTATGAGGTCGACGGCCGGACCTTCTACATCACCGCCAACGAGGGCGACGCCCGTGACGAGGATGCGCGCATCGCGGACCTCGATCTCGACCCGGACGCTTTCCCGAACGCCGATGAGCTTCAGCAGGACGAAAACCTCGGCCGCCTGGAAGCCTCGACCATCGACGGCGATCTCGATGGCGATGGCGACATCGACCAGCTCTTCGTCTACGGCACCCGTTCCTTCACCATCTGGGACGAGACCGGCAATCTGGTCTTCGACAGCGGCGACGACTTCGAGCGGATCACCGCGGAAGTGGCGCCCGACATCTTCAACAGCAACGGCGATGCCAGCAGCTTCGATGGCCGCAGCGACAACAAGGGCCCGGAGCCCGAGGGTGTCACGGTCGGCGAGGTCAACGGCGAGACCTATGCCTTCATCGGCCTGGAGCGGGTCGGCGGCATCATGGTCTACAACGTCAGCGACCCCTCCAACGCCGAGTTCGTGCAGTACATCAACACCGGCGTGGCGCCGTCGATCGACGTCGCCAACGACGTGCTTGATATCAGCCCGGAAGGCTTGAGCTTCATCTCGGCTGAGGACAGCCCGACGGGCAGCGCGCTGCTCGCGGTTGCCTACGAGGAGAGCGCAACCGTCTCGGTCTTCGCCATCACCGTCGAAGAGGCGATCTACAACATCCAGGGCGAGGGCCACGTCTCGGCGCTGGACGGCCAGGTGGTCAAGACCGACGGCATCGTCACAGCGGTGGCCTTCAACGGCTTCTACCTGCAGGACCCGGAAGGCGACGGCAACGACGCCACCTCCGACGGCATCTTCGTCTTCACCGGCTCCGGCGGCGACAAGCCGGCGGTCGGCGACGAGGTCTCGGTGACCGGAACGGTCAACGAGTTCATTCCGGGCGGCGCCGGCACCGGCAACCTCTCGGTGACGCAGATCGGCAGCGTGACGGAGCTGGAGGTTATCTCCAGCGGCAACGACCTGCCCGAAGCGACCGTCATCGGCCAGAGCGGCCGGGTGGCGCCGAACGAGGTGGTCATCAGCGAGGATGAGCTGCCGACCAACCTGCAGGACGAGCCGGGCAACTTCGACCCCGAAGAAGATGCCATCGACTTCTACGAGAGCCTCGAGGGCATGCGCGTCACCATCGAGGACGCGGTGGCCGTGTCCCCGACCCGGGTGTTCAGCGAGTTCAGCGCCGAGTTCTTCACCCTGCCGAACCAGGGTGCCACCTCGGACGACGGTCTCAATGCGCGCGGCGGCATCAACCTCGACTCAGGCCCGGACAACACCGGCGACCAGAACCCGGAGCGGGTCCAGGTCCAGTTCGACCCCAACCTCTTCGGCGGTGAGCCGCTGGCCATCAACGTCGGCGACCAGGTCGGCGACGTGACCGGCGTGGTCGGCTACAGCTTCGGCAACTACGAGGTCAACGCGACCGAGCCCATCACCGTCACCCCGGGCGGTCTCGAGCAGGAGGTCACGGCCGTCGAGGGCAGCGAGGACCGGCTGAGCGTTGCCAGCTACAACATCCTCAACGTCGCCGCCGACGGCAGCGATGACGACCAGATCGATCTGCTGGCTCAGCAGATCGTCAACAACCTCAATACGCCGGACATCATCGGTCTGCAGGAGGTGCAGGACAACAACGGGACGACCAACGACGGCACGACCGACGCGACCGAGACACTGCAGGCCATCGTCGATGCCATCGCGGCGGCCGGCGGCCCGACCTACGAGTTCTTCGACGTGGAGCCGGCCGACGGCTCGACCGGGGGCGTGCCCGGCGGCAACATTCGCAACGCCTACCTCTACAACCCGGATCGCGTGTCGGTGGACGAGGCCTCGATCGCCATCGTCGAAGACCCCACCTTCGACGGCACCCGCGATCCCTTGGTCGCCACCTTCGAGTTCAACGGCGAAGAGGTGACGATCGTCAACAACCACTTCACCTCGCGCTTCGGCTCGACCCCGGTGTTCGGCGGCCCGCAGCCTTTCGAGCAGGCGGGTGAGGCCGAGCGGGAGGCCGAGGCTCAGGCGATCAACGACTTCGTCGACGGTATCCTGGCCAACGACCCGGACGCCAACGTCATCGTCCTCGGCGACCTCAACACCTTCGAGTTCACCAACGACCTGACCGAGATCTTGCCGGGAACCGGCGACGACCGGGTGCTGACCAACCTGACCGATCTGCTCGAAGAGCAGGGCGCCGACGACCTCTACACCTTCATCTTCGACGGCAACTCCCAGATCCTCGACCATATCTCCGTAACCGACGGCCTCTTGGAAACGGCGGAGTACGACATCGTTCACGTCAACAACGATTTCGTTCGCGACGACAACGGCATTGTCTTCGACAGCATCGTCGCCAGCGATCACGAGCCGGTGGTGGCGAGCTTCGAGATCGGTGAGCCGGAGCCTGCGACCTTCACCCTGCAGATCCTCCATGCCTCGGACTTGGAAGGCGGCGTGGACGCCATTGCCAACGCGCCGAACTTCGCGGCCCTGGTCGATCTCTTCGAGCAGGACACGGAAGCCTTCGACGCCTCCGTGCTGCTCTCAGCCGGCGACAACTTCCTCTCCGGTCCCTTCTTCTCGGCGGCTGGCGACCGTGGCGTGTTCCGCGACGACGGGGTGTTCAACGACACCTACAATGAGCTCTTCGAGCTGCCGGACGGCACCTTCGCGGCCTACGACGCTCTGCGCGAAGGCGGCGGCCGGGTCGACATCTCGATCATGAACATCCTGGGCTTCGATGCCTCGGCTATCGGCAACCACGAGTTCGATCTCGGCTCCGATGCCTTCGAATCGATCATCGAAGAGGACTTCCGGGATCCGGCCGGACCGGGCGGCGACCGCTGGGTCGGCGCCCAGTTCCCCTATCTCTCGGCCAACCTGGACTTCTCGGAAGACAATGATCTCGGCAATCTCTTCACCAGCGACATCCTGCTGAGCACGGAGTTCCAGACCGATCCGGAGCAGTCGCAGGCCGGCAACAGCAGTGTGCCGAAGATTGCGCCGGCGACGATCATCGAGGTGCCGAGCCAGACGGGCGGCCCGAACGACGAGATGATCGGTGTGGTCGGTGCGACCACGCAGCTCTTGGAGAGCATCTCCTCGCCGACCGGCACCACGGTGATCGGCCCGCAGGCCAATGACATGGCTGCGCTGGCGGCCATTCTGCAGCCGACGATCGATGCTCTGACGGAGCAGGGCGTCAATAAGATCGTCCTGGTCAGCCATCTGCAGCAGTTCGCGCTGGAGACGGAGCTGGCCGGCCTCTTGAGCGGCGTCGATGTAATCATCGCCGGTGGCTCGGACACCTTGCTGGCCGACGATGAGGACATCGCCCGCGGCCTGCAGTCCGGCGACAACGACGAGGTGGCCCGCTTCGACGAGGACGGCAACATCGTCAGCAACGGCGATGACGCCTCGGGTCAGCCGGGCGACAACGCCTATCCGCTGGTTGTGGAAAGCGCCGACGGCAAGCCGGTGGCCTTGGTCAGCGGCGCCGGCGAGTACTCCTACCTTGGCCGCCTGGTGCTGGAGTTCGACGAGAACGGTGAGCTCATTGTCGAGAGCATCGACGACTCGGTCAGCGGCAACTACGCCACCACCGACGAGGTGGTGGAAGAGATTGCCGATGGCAGCGACCCCTTCGCGGAGGGCAGCAAGGCCGATCAGGTCAAGGAGCTGACCGATGCGGTCGAGGGCATCGTCATCGAGCGCGACGGCAACGTCTTCGGAAACTCCGAGGTCTTCATGGACGGTCGGCGCGAGTCGGTCCGGACCGAAGAGACCAACTTCGGCAACCTGACCGCGGACGCCAACCTGGCGACCGCGCAGGACGCCGACAGCTCGGTGCTGGTCTCCTTCAAGAACGGCGGCGGCATCCGGGCGCCGATCGGCGAGGTCGACCCGAACGGCACCTTGCTGCCGACGCAGGACAACCCCCTGTCCGGCAAGCAGGAAGGTGAGATCAGCCAGCTCGATATCGAGAACTCGCTGCGCTTCAACAACGGCCTGACCCTGCTCACCCTGACGGCGGCGCAGCTCGCCATCGTGCTCGAGCATGCGGTGGCGGGCACGGGTCCGGGCAGCACGCCTGGCCAGTTCGCCCAGGTCGGCGGCCTCAGCTTCAGCTTCGATGCCACGCAGCAGGCGCAGGTTCTGGCGGAAGACGGCAGCGGCGCTGTGGTGACCGAAGGCCAGCGGATCCAGAGTGCGGCCATCCTCGATGAGGATGGCAACATCATCGACGTGCTGATCGAAAACGGTGAGCTGCAGGGCGATGCCGGCCGAGAGATCCGCATCGTCACCCTGGACTTCCTGGCCGGTGGCGGCGACGGCTATCCCTTCGATGTCTTCGGTACCAATCGGGTGGACCTGGCGCAGGATGGGGCGGACCCCCGGACCGGCGCAGCGCAATTCGCCCCGGACGGTTCTGAGCAGGATGCTCTGGCCGAGTTCCTCTCCGAGAACTTCGATGAGAGCAGCCCTTTCAACGAAGCCGAGACGGATCCGGAAGACGACGAGCGCATCCAGAACCTCGCCGTGCGTGAGGACACCGTCCTCGATGGGATGATGGGCGGCGGTGACGAGCCCATGTTCCTGGACGGCACCTTCGGGGACGACACCCTTGAGGGCGGCGACGGCAACGACACGGCCGAGGCCGGCTTCGGCGACGACGTGATCATCACCGACGGCGGGGATGACTTCATCTACGCCGACTTCGGCGACGATGCGGTCAGTGCCGGCGACGGCAACGACACCGCGTTTGGCGGCTTCGGCGACGATGAGCTGGAGGGCGGTGCCGGTGACGACGTGCTGCAGGGCGAGTTCGGCGACGATCAAATCGATGGCGGCGAAGGCGACGACCTCTTGGAGGGCGGTGCCGGCGAAGACGTGATCTCCGGCGGCGACGGCAACGACCAGATCGATGGTGGCTTCGGCGACGATCAGATCGACGGCGGCGAGGGCACCGACCAGATCGATGGCAACTTCGGCGACGATCAGATCGACGGCGGGGCTGGCGACGATCAGGTCGACGGCGGCTGGGGCGACGACACGCTTCAGGGTGGCGACGGCGAAGACGAGCTCATCGGCGGCTTCGGGAACGACATCCTGATCGGTGGCGACGACAGCGACCGTCTGGAAGGTGGTTTTGGGAATGACACTCTGGAAGGTGGCGCCGGCGACGACGAACTGTCCGGCGGCTCCGGCAGCGATGTCTTCATCATCGGGCTGGGCGATGGCGCCAACGTCATCGTCGACTTCCAGGCCAGTCGGGACCTGGTCGATCTTTCGGCCTTCGATTTCGACAGCATCGAGAGCCTCACCGATACGGGCATTCAGCAAGGCAGCGACCTCATCCTGGTGCTCGACGAGGCCGAGGGCGAGTTCCTCCAGCTGAACAACACCGAGGCCGATCAGCTGACGCAGCAGAATGTCGTGATCTGAGCTTAGACAGATCGTGGGGCGGTCGGGGTCCGGCGATTTCTCGCCGGGCCCTCGGCCGTTCCGGAGATAACCGAAGTCCGAGGGTGGGACTTGTCGGAAGAAACGAAAACATCACAGGTTCGCCAGGCCCTGCGCATTTCGCGCAGCGGTTTCCTGGCAGTGGGCGGCTTCAGCTTCGCGATCAACGCGCTGATGCTGACCGTGCCGCTGTACATGCTCCAGGTTTACGACCGGGTCTTGAGCTCGGGCAGCATGGACACGTTGATCGCCTTGACGGTTTTGGCGGTCGGACTGTTGCTCTGCTATGCGGTCTTGGAGTTCATCCGCTCCCGCATCCTCGTGCGGATCGGCAGTCGCCTCGACAACGCTTTGGGCGGCACGCTGTTTTCCGCCGTGCTGCGCAGCCGCCTGGCGAGCGGCAACCAGAGCGTCACGCAGTCTTTCCGCGACATGGAAACGGTGCGCGGCTTTCTGACCAGCAATGGCCTGACGGCTTTTTTCGATTCACCCTGGACGCCGGCCTTCCTGCTGCTGATCTTCGCCTTTCATCCTTTGCTTGGCGCCATCGCCCTCTTCGGTGCGCTGCTGCTGTTCTCGCTCGCGGTCGTGGGGGAACTGATTTCTCGCGGACCCATGCGCAAAGCCGGCGGGCTCTCCGTCGCGAGCCACCGCTTCGCGGAGACCAGCTTGCGCAATGCCGAGGTCATCGAGGCCATGGGCATGCAGAGCGCGCTGATGGAGCGTTGGCAGCGGCGCCATGACGAGGCTTTGGCCCAGCAGTCCTTGGCCAATGACCGGGCGGGGCTGCTGACCGCCATCGCCAAGTTCGTTCGGCCGATCCTCCAGATCGCTATGCTCGGCTTCGGTGCCTACCTCGCTGTGCTGCAGGAGATCACGCCCGGCGTGATGGTGGCCGCGTCCATCATTCTGGGCCGCGCCTTGGCCCCGGTGGAGGCGGCGATCGGCGCCTGGCGCGGCTTCGTTGCCGCGCGCGGCGCCTATCATCGCGTCGAGCAGTTGCTGCAGGAGGTCGGCGAGCCCGAGGCCACCTTGCCGCTGCCGCGGCCGAGCGGTCGCCTAGCGGTCGAAGGTGTGATCGCCGTGCCGCCGGGCGGCAAGAAGCCGGTGCTGCAGAACATCTCCTTCCAGGTCGACGCGGGCCAGATTCTCGGCGTGGTCGGCCCCAGCGCCGCGGGCAAGTCGAGCCTGGCGCGCCTGATCGTCGGTGTTTGGAAGCCGGTCGGCGGTCATGTGCGGCTCGATGGCGCCGACGTTTGGAAGTGGGACAAGCGCGACCTGGGCCAGCACATGGGCTACCTGCCGCAGGACGTCGAGCTGTTCGACGGGACGGTGGCCGAGAACATCGCCCGCTTCCGGGAGCCGGACGCCGAAGCCGTCGTGACCGCGGCCAAGAAGGCCGGTGTGCACGAGCTGATTCTTCGGTTGCCGGAAGGCTACGATACCCGAATTGGCGAAGGCGGCTCGGCGCTCTCCGGCGGTCAGCGCCAGCGCATCGGTCTCGCCCGCGCGCTCTACGGCGACCCGGCGCTGGTCGTACTCGATGAGCCCAATGCCAGCTTGGACTCGGAAGGCGAGGAGGCTTTGCGCAAGGCTATTCGGGGGCTCGGCGAGCAGGGCTGCACTGTTGTCTTCATCGCCCATCACGCACGGGTGCTGAACGTCTGCGATCTGCTGCTGGTGCTGCGCGACGGCCGGGTCGACGGCTTCGGCCCGCGCCAGGAGGTCATGATGCGCCTGGCCCGTCCCGCGCAGCCCGCGCCTGAACAGAAGGCGCCGCAGCTGCCGACCTTGAACCAAGCCGAGAAGCGCGAGGGGGCTTGAGATGCGCGCGACTGAGAAACCCGTGACTTCCGGTGCTCCCAAGATGGAGTCAGCAAAGACGGGGACGGCTATCCCGCTGCACTACGGCAGGATCATCGCCGCCGGCGTTGTCGTGGTGGCGCTGCTGTTCGGCGGCTTCGGCACCTGGGCGCTGACGGCGAACTTGGCCAGCGCCGTGCTGGCCAGCGGCATCGTCACGGTGGACGGCAAGCGCAAGCAGGTGCAGCACCAGGAAGGTGGGACCGTGAAGGCCTTGCTGGTGCGCGATGGCGACCGTGTCGAGATGGGCGAGCCGCTCGTGCTGCTCGACGAAACCCGCCCGCAGGCGGTGTATCGCATGACCAAGTCGGCGCACGACGCGGCGCTGATGCGGCAGGCGCGTCTGGCAGCCGAGCGTGATGCTCTGACGAGCGTTCCGGTTCCCGCGGCGCTGATCGAGCTGCAAGACGATCCCGAGGTGGCGGAGGTGATTGCCGGCCAACGCGCTCTCTTCGCGGCGCGGCAGGAGTCGCTCAACGGCACCATCGAGATCCTCAGCCAGCGGGAGGCGCAGCTCGACCGCGAAATCGTCGGCTTAGCAGCACAGGAGAAATCGAAGGCGCGCCAGCTGGCCTTGGTTCGCGATGAGCTGAATGGACAGCAAAAGCTGTTCAGCCAAGGGCTGAGCCCGAAGACCCGTGTCTTGGCGCTGGAGCGTGAGCAGGCGCGCCTGGAAGGCGAGCGCGGCGAGCTTGTCGCCGACATCGCACGCACCGAAAAGGCCATCGGCGAGACCCGCATGGAAGTCCTGCAGCGCAAGCGCGAGTTCCGTGAGAGCGTCGAGAGCGAGCTGCGGACCACCCAACAGGAGCTGTTCGACCTCAAAGAGCGCATGGTCGCGACCAAGGACGTGCTGGACCGGATCGTCGTGCGGGCGCCGGCCAGCGGCGTCGTGGTCGGACGGGACTTCAATACGATCGGTGGCGTGGTCTCACCCGGCCAGACGATTCTGGAGATCGTGCCGGACAGCAAGCAGTTGGTCGTCGAGGCGAAGGTCAGCCCGCTCGACGTGGACAACCTGCGCATCGGCCAGCCGGCTGAAGTCCGCTTCGCGGCGTTCCAGCAACGGACGACCC
Organism: Rhodospirillales bacterium; assembly: GCA_965247175.1. Lineage (GTDB taxonomy): Bacteria > Pseudomonadota > Alphaproteobacteria > Kiloniellales > DSM-21159 > JANQMX01. The sequence goes on along the minus strand of OZ252006.1, from coordinate 2,660,736 downwards.
CTCTCTTGGAAGGCAGCTTCGTCTATGTCTCGGCCGACGTGATGATCGATGACCGCAGCGGCCAGAGCTACTACACGGTCCGCATCGAAGTGCCCGAGGAGCAGGTCGACCGCTTGGGTGACTTGGAACTCGTCCCAGGGATGCCGGCTGAGGTCACGATCAAGACAGGCGAGCAACGGCCCGTCGACTATCTGGTGCAGCCCATCGCGCAGAGCATCGATCGCGCCTGGCGCGAGAACTGACACTGCGCATCGCTATGGCGACGCGCTTTGCCGCGCTTGTCCGTTCAGACGGCTGCGTTGCTTGAGCCGGTGAGTCGAGCGCTGCCCCTGGCCGGGGCTGCGCTACTCCAGCTCGACGCGGGTCGCCAGAGGGCCCTTATCACCCATCCGCACCGAAACGCGGACGCGCTGGTCGGGATCAAGGTGATTGATGCCGGCCCGCTCCAAGGTGCGCGCGGAGACAAAGACGTCCTGCCCACCGTTGTCCGGAACGACGAAACCGAAGCCCTTCTCAGGGTTGAAGAACTTTACAGTTCCTTCGATTTCCTCGGCCGGTGGGCCGCCGCGGCGATCACCGCCAGGCGGTCCGCGCCTGGGGCCGGCCGCCGGAGCCGTCGCGGTCGACAGGTCCACAGAGTCGATCTCGGAAACCTGCAGGCCTCTACGGCCTTGCACGACCTGACAGGACAGGCGCGCGCCTTCCGGCAACTCCTGGTAACCCGCGCGCTCCAGCACGCTGACGTGGAGGAAGGCGTCCGATTGGCCGTCTTCCAGGCTTACAAAACCGAACCCTTTGGTCGGATTGTACCACTTGACCAAGGCCGTGACGCTCTGCGCGTCGTGGTCATCATGCATGTAGTCAGACATCACTCTTGCAACAGCCCCTTGCCCGTACCGCCGCTCCGCCATCTTCTCTCAGGCGTTGAGGAAAGTCCAACTCCGGAATGTCCGCAATAGACACGCCAGCAAGCGCCGCTTGGTAGCCGCTTACTGCCCATATTCCGGGTTGTGACGATGCCCAACTCGCTCCGAGGCCAAATGACGATCGGCGCACGTTAGCAGATCGTTTTGCGCGGTTCACCAAAGAACTTACCTTTAAATCAATGTTCCGCTTGGCCTATGTCCCTGGAACAATAAGGCTTAAGCCCTCAAGCGCTGCGACCGCCTCGCGTTCGCTGCGCTCGACGGGCAGAAGCTGCCAGCCAAGGCCGGTGAAGACGACCTCCATCTCGACGAAAGACAGGCGCTCGGCGCGTGCGTCGAGGTAGATGATCTCGTTCGGCTCGGCGGTGGAGAAGACTTGGTAGCGGCCCGGCTTTGCCTGGCGGAAAAAGGTCTCTCCAGGCCGGCTGATGCCAACGGAGGCGCCGTTTACGATCACTTCCGGCTCGACGGCGCGGAAAAGCTGGCCTTCCTTGCGGTAGAAGTAGATGCCCGACAGCCCCGGCTCCGGCAGTTCGAGAGGGAGCGCCAAGCGGGCAATCGCCTTACCGCGGGTTGTCTGGCAGGCCGACAGCAGCGTCGCCGCCGCCAATGCCGTGATGATCTCGCGACGGCCCAGGCAGTTTTGGTTGGATTTGCAGCCAATCCTGCGCCCTGGAACCGCTTTCCGACTTGTGTCGATGCTGGTCACTCCAATATACTGCAATGCAACACAAACAGTTCTGCGCTGCAAAAGCATGGGATTAGGGGCGGCTTAACTCAGCCGTTGTATCGTTTTTGCGACGCATTATCGCGAAGGATTGGGGTCATGAGCGAGCTGCACGGCTATTACATCGAAGATCTTCAACCCGGCATGCAAGCTTCGATGGCACGGACGGTGACCGATGCCGACATTATCATGTTCGCCGGCGTGACCGGCGACACCAATCCGGTGCATCTCAACGAAGAGTACGCCAACGCCACGATCTTCAAGGGCCGCATCGCCCATGGCATGCTCTCCGCCGGGCTGATCTCCGCCGTTCTCGGCACCAAGCTGCCGGGTCCGGGCTGTGTCTACCTCGAGCAGAACATGCGCTTCACCGCGCCGGTCAAGATCGGTGACACCGTGACGGCGACGGTCACCGTCAAAGAGATCAAGGCTGAGAAGAAGCGGGTTGTCCTGGAGACGATCTGCCGCGTCGGCGACCAGGTCGTCGTCAATGGCCAGGCCCAGCTGATGGTGATGAGCCGCCAGGAGCAGCTTCAGGCCGCCGAGTAGGCCCCTACGAAGGCTCGCGGTGGCCTGCTGCCGCGGAGCACAACAGACATGCGATTGAACGACTGTCTCTACGCGCGCTTGCGAATTACCGGCCCGGCTTTCTGAGCAGAAAGCCGGGATTGTCGTTTCGCATGGCACGCAGGGCTTATTCCCGCGTGCCTAACCCCCGAAATTGGTGATATGGACAGGCGCCGCGCGGGGCTCCCGCGCCAGCCGCCCGTCGAGAGCGCGAGCCTAGAGAACAGATCATGACCGTCGATTACAAATCCACCATCTTCCTGCCGAAGACCGATTTCCCCATGCGCGGAGGCCTGGCCAAAAAGGAGCCGGAGATTCTCGCCAACTGGGAGTCGCTCGATCTCTTCGGCCGCCTGCGGGCGCAGTCGGCGGAGCAGGAGAAGTTCATCCTGCATGACGGACCGCCCTATGCGAACGGCCACCTGCACATGGGTCATGCCCTGAACAAGGTGCTCAAGGACGTCATCAACCGCTCCCAGCAGATGCTGGGCAAGAACGCCCACTATGTTCCGGGCTGGGACTGCCACGGACTCCCCATCGAATGGAAGATCGAGGAGAGCTACCGGGCCAAAGGCCTCGACAAGGACGAGGTCGACCGCATCGCCTTTCGGCGGGAGTGCCGCGAGTTTGCCGAGAAGTGGGTCGATATACAGACGACCGAGTTCAAGCGCCTGGGCGTCGTCGGCGATTGGGAGCGGCCCTATACGACCATGGCCTTCTCGGCTGAGGCGCAGATCGTGCGAGAGATCGGCAAGTTCCTGCTGAACGGCTCGCTCTATGCCGGCGCTCGGCCGGTGCTCTGGTCGGTGGTCGAGAAGACGGCGCTCGCCGATGCCGAGGTCGAGTACCACGAGCACAAGTCGACGACCATCTGGGTGCGCTTCAAGGTGCTGGAGAGCCCGGTAGAGGGTTTGAAGGACGCCTCCGTCGTCATCTGGACGACCACCCCCTGGACCATGCCGGGCAACCGGGCGATCGCCTATGGCGAGGAGGAAGACTATCTCCTGATCACCGTGACCGAGCTGGCGGAAGGCAGCCGGGCCGAGGTCGGCGAACGCCTTGTCGTGGGTGCTGCCCTGCTCGATCAGGTCCTGGCCGATGCCAAGATCGCCGGCCACTCGGTCGACGCGCGCTTCACGGGCGCTGAGCTTGCCGGCACGGTGACGGCCCATCCCTTGCGCGGGCAGGGATATGATTACGACGTGCGGCTCTTCCCGGGCGACTTCGTCACCATGGACCAGGGCACCGGCTTTGTGCACATCGCGCCCGGCCACGGCGCCGACGACTTCAATCTCGGCCGCGCCCATGGCCTGGAGATCCCGCAGACCATCGATGGCAGCGGCATTTTCCTGCCGCATGTGCCGCTCTTCGCGGGGACTTGCGTCTACACCCAGGACGGCAAGCCGGGCGATGCCAACGGCGCGGTAATCAAGGCGATCGCCGGGGCTGGCGGCCTGCTCGCCAAGGGCAGCCTACGCCACAGCTACCCCCACTCGTGGCGGTCCAAGGCGCCGCTCATTTTCCGCAACACGCCGCAGTGGTTCATCTCCATGGAGACCAACGGGCTGCGCGAGAAGGCCCTGGCCGGTATCGAGGCGACGCGTTTTGTGCCGGCCGATGGCCAAGCCCGGCTGCGCAGCATGATCGAGCAGCGGCCCGACTGGTGCATTTCCCGTCAGCGCCTTTGGGGCGTGCCCCTGCCGCTCTTCGTTCATAAGGAGACCGGTGAGCCTCTGCGCGACCCGGCTGTGATCGAGCGGATCGCGGCGGGCTTCGAGGAGGAAGGCGGTGACGCTTGGTTCAACTCGCCGCCGCAGCGCTGGCTCGGCAACGACTACAATGCCGACGACTACGAGCAGATCCAGGACGTGGTCGAGGTCTGGTTCGACAGCGGCTCGACCCACGCCTTCGTCCTCGAGCAGCGGCCCGAGCTGGCCTGGCCGGCCTCGCTCTATCTCGAAGGCTCGGACCAGCATCGCGGCTGGTTCCACAGCTCGCTGCTCGAGTCCTGCGGCACCCGCGGCCGGCCGCCCTACGAGGCGGTGCTGACCCACGGCTTTGCCCTCGACGAGGAAGGCCGCAAGATGTCCAAGTCCTTGGGCAATGGCGTCGACCCGGCCGATATCGTCAAGCAGGACGGCGCCGACATTCTGCGGCTTTGGGTCGTGGCCTCGGACTATGCCGAGGACGTGCGCATCGGTCCGCACATCATCGGCTACCAGCGCGACGCCTACCGGCGCTTCCGCAATACGCTGCGCTACCTGCTCGGCAACCTTGCCGGCTTCCAGGAGAGCGAGCGGGTGGCGCCGGAGGACATGCCGGAGCTGGAGCGCTGGGTGCTGCATCGCCTGTGGCAGCTCGACAAGGTCGTGCGCCAGGGCTGCCATGACTTCGACTTCCACAGCATCTATCAGCAGCTCCATAACTTCTGCGCGGTCGATCTCTCGGCCTTCTACTTCGATGTGCGCAAGGACAGCCTCTATTGCGACCGCCCGGACAGCCTGCGCCGGCGGGCCTGCCGCACGGTGCTCGACCTGCTGTTCGATTATCTGACGGCCTGGCTGGCGCCTATCCTCTGCTTCACCACCGAGGAAGCCTGGCAGGCGCGGGGCAAGGCGCCGCAGTCGGTGCATCTGCGCGTCTTTCCCGACGTCCCCGCGGCCTGGGAGGATGAGGCCCTGGCCGAGAAGTGGAGTCGCATTCGCCGCGTGCGCCGGGTTGTCACCGGCGCGCTGGAGAAGGAGCGGGCGGAGAAACGCATCGGTGCCTCCCTGCAGGCCGCACCTGCCGTTCATGTTGCCGATGAGGCGCTCTTGGCCGCGGTGCAGTCCGTCGACATGGCCGAACTCTGCATCACCTCGGGCATCGCACTGCTGTCCGGCGAAGGCCCGGCGGAGGCCTTCCGCATGGAGGAGGTCGAGGGGGTCGCCGTCGTGCCGAAGCTGGCCGAAGGGGAGAAGTGCCAGCGTTGCTGGATGTTCTTGCCGGACGTGGGCCAGCATCCTGAGGCGCCGGGCTGCTGCGGCCGCTGCAGCGATGCGGTGACGGCCTTGCAGGCCGCCGAATAAGCCCGTAGCGCGGCAACGAAAGGCTGGCCCTGAAGATGCGTCTCTCGACCCTTGCCTTGGCGGGCCTGGTCGCGGTCCTCGATCAGGCGACCAAGTGGTTGATCCTGCTGGTTGTCATGAATCCGCCGCGCATCATCGAGGTGACGCCCTTCTTCAATCTGGTGTTGGCCTACAACACGGGCATCGCCTTCAGCCTCGGCGCAACAGGCACGCGCACCAGCAGCTATCTGTTCGGCGCCCTGGCGATCGCGATCGTGATCGGGCTAATCTTCTGGCTGCGCACCCAGACGCGGTCGCTCGTGCATTTCGCTGGCGGACTGGTGATTGGCGGCGCCATCGGCAACATCATCGACCGCTTCATCCACCCCGGCGTGGTCGACTTCCTGGATTTTCACTGGGCGGGCTATCACTGGCCGGCCTTCAACCTGGCCGACAGCGCCATCGTGGTTGGCGTTGCGGTTCTCCTGTTCGATGGCTTGTTCGGCGCGCAAAAAGCGGATAAGCAACAGGGCTGAATACCAACTGAGAAAGCGGGGGGATATGTCGAGAGTCATCGCCATCATCGCCTTGGCCATTTTGGTCGCTGGCTGTTCGCAGGTGCGCGAAGAGCTAGGCCTGGAGAAATCCTCGCCGGATGAGTTCCGCGTCTACTCGCGCGCGCCCTTGTCCGTGCCGCCGAACTTCGCTTTGCGCCCACCCCGCCCCGGCGTGGCGCGGCCGCAAGAAGGAACGGCACAGGATCAGGCTAGACAGGCGATTTTCCGCGCCTCGACCGGGGACAGCTCGGTCGACGAGGTCATGCCCAACGATGGCCGCTCCTACGCAGAGCGCTCCTTCCTGGTTTCGGCCGGGGCAGGGGAGGCCGAGCCCGACATCCGTCGCGTGCTCGATCGGGAGACCAACCAGATCAACCGCGAGGATGAGAGCCTGGTCGACCAGCTGCTGTTCTGGAAGGAAGACGCGCCCGATGGCGTGGTGATCGACGCCGCCGCCGAATCGCGCCGTATTCAGGAGCAGACAGCGCTGGGCGAAGAGCTGACCGGCGATAACGTGCCGACCATCGAGCGCAAAGAGACCGGCATCTTCGAAGGCATCTTCTAGGCCGCGCTTCCTCTTTTGGCGCGATCTATCGCGGATTCGCCATAATATCCTTGCTGGCCGTTTGCCATAAACTCTGCGTGCTTCGCCGCGGGATCGCTTGATCCGCGCCGCACGGACGCCACTTTGTAGGCGTCCGTTAGCAACCCTCCGCTATTGTCGTGCGCGGACGCGTGGTTCCCGAGCGGCCCTTTGGCGGCTTTGGGTCCCGCGCTCGCATCGACCAACAAGAGGCCCTGCCATGCCCCCATCCCGCGCCTTCGGGCTCGCCCTTCTTGCCCTCGTCGGATTGCTCTTGAGTGTCGGCCAGCCCAACACAGCCAACGCCCAGGTCTTCAATCCTGAGAGCGGCGTGCTCGACAACGGCCTGCAGGTGGTGGTCGTGACCAACCGCCGCGCTCCCGTCGTGACCCACATGCTCTGGTACAAGGTCGGCAGCGCCGACGAGCCGCTCGGCAAGTCCGGCATCGCCCATTATCTCGAGCACCTCATGTTCAAGGGCACGGAGACCCTGGGCGAGGGGGAATTCTCCGAGATCATCGCGCGCAATGGCGGGCGCGAGAACGCCTTCACCTCCTTTGACTACACCGGGTACTTCCAGATCGTCGCCAGCGACCGTCTGGCGCTCATGATGGAGCATGAGGCCGACCGTATGGCCAACCTGGTGCTGACCGACGAGGTCACTCTGGCGGAGCGGGACGTCATTCTCGAAGAGCGCAGTTCCCGTATCGACAATGAGCCGGGCGGCCGTCTCGGCGAGATGTCCCGCGCCTCGCTCTTCATGCACCATCCCTATGGCCGTCCGATCATCGGCTGGCGGTCCGAGATGGAGCAGCTCTCGACCCAGGACGCGCTGGATTTCTACGAGACCTGGTACGCCCCCAACAATGCCGTGCTGATCGTTGCCGGCGATGTCTCGTTCGACGAAGTCATGGAGCTGGCCGAGCAGACCTACGGCAAGATCCCGGCGCGTGCCGTACCGGAGCGCAACCGCGTCGTTGAGCCGCCCCATTGGGCACCGCAGCGGGTCAGCCTCTCCAGCGAGCAGGTCGGGCAGCCCTCGTTCTCCATCAGCTACCACGCCCCGAGCTACAACCTGGACCCTGAGGGCCAGGCCTATGCGCTCGAAGTGCTCTCCGAGATCCTGACCGGCAACACCGGCCTGTTCTACGACGAGCTGGTGCGCGATCAGAAGCTGGCCGTGGCGGCCGGTGCCTACTACTCGGGCGAAAGCTTGGATTTGGGCACCTTCGGCGTCTACGCCTCGCCGGTCGCCGGGGTCGATATCGAGACTCTGGAAGAGGCCACCCGGGCCCTGATCGACCGCGTGGTCGCCGAGGGCATTCCCGCCGAAGAGCTGGAGAAGGCCAAGCGGCGCCTAACGGACTCGGCCGTCTTCGCGCGCGACGACGCTTCCACCGCCGCGCGGGTCTTCGGGCAGGCTTTGACCTCGGGCCTGACCATCGAAGACGTTGAGGATTGGCCCAACCGCATCGAGGCCGTCAGTCTCGAAGACGTCAACGCAGCCGCCCGCGCGGTCTTCTCGGACAGCACGGGCTCTGTGACCGCGGTGCTGCTCCGCGCCGATGACGAACGCAGCTAGGAGACGACCAGAGATGCAGAACATCTTCGCACTGCTCATGGCTGGGCGGCGGTCTCTCCGCCTCGTCATCCCAACACTTCTCTTCGCCGTTGTTGTGGCGCTTCCGGCCACGGCGGCCGAGGTCAAGCGGGTCGTTTCGCCCGGCGGCATCGAGGCCTGGCTGGTCGAGGACAACAGCAATCAGTTGATCTCAGTAGAGATCGGCTTTCGCGGCGGCGCCGTGCTCGATCCCGAGGGTAAGGAAGGCACCGCTGCCATGACCGCCGCGCTGCTCGACGAGGGCGCGGGCGAGCTCGACTCAGTGACCTTTCAGGAAGAGCTCAACGACCGTTCGATCTCGCTGCGCTTCAGCGCCGGCTACGACCGCTTCGGCGCCTCGCTCAGATTCCTGACCCGTGAGCGGGACCGGGCGTTCGAGCTGCTGCGTTTGGCGCTCACCGATGCGCGTTTTGACGAGGAAGCAGTCGAGCGCATTCGCGGCCAGATGCAGGCTTCGGCCCGTCGCCGGGCGCAGGACCCGAGTTCCATCGCCTGGACCGCGCTCGGCCGGCTGGTGCAGGGCGAGCATCCCTACGGGCGCTCGGCGCGCGGCACCGAGAGCACCCTTGCCGCCGTCACGGCGGACGACATGCGCGCTTTCGTCAAGGATAGCATCGCGCGCGACCGCATGTTCATCGGGGTCGCCGGCGACATCACCGCCGAGGAGCTGGGGCCGCTGCTCGATGAGACCTTCGGAGCGCTCCCGGCGACCGGCGGCGCGACCGTCATCCCCGATACGAGCCCGCGCAGCGAGGGTGGCGTGGCGATCATCGAGCGGCCGGTGCCTCAGTCGATCGCCGTGATGGCGCAGCCTGGCATCAAGCGCGACGACCCGGACTACTACACCGCCTTCGCCCTGAACTACGTGCTAGGCGGCGGCAGCTTCGCCTCGCGCCTCATGCAGGAAGTGCGGGAGGAGCGGGGACTGGCTTACTCGGTCTACTCCGCGCTCAGCCCGCGTGACGAAGGTGGCCTGATCGTCGCCAGCGTCGGCACCCGCAACGACGGCGTCGCCGAGTCCATCGACATCATGCGCGACGAGTGGCGCCGCTTCGCTGAAGAAGGGCCGACCGCCGAAGAGCTGGCCGATGCCAAGACCTTCCTCACGGGCTCCTTCCCTCTCAGGCTCGACAGCCTGCGCGGCATCTCTGGCATGCTGCTGGGCATGCAGATGGAAGACCTCGGCATCGACTACATCGACCGGCGCAACGACTACATCGAGGCCATCACCCTGGAAGATGCCAAGCGGGTGGCCAAGCGGCTGTTCGACGATGGCCAGCTCAGCATCGTCGTGGTCGGCCAGCCTGAGGGCCTGACGGCAACGCTAGAGGCTCCTTCGGGCAGTTAAGTCCACAGGCTACTCACCCTTCGTCGCTTCCCCCGACTCGCCCATCCCGCTAAGTTTGCGGGATGGGTGATACCGCGCGACTCTTCACGATCGATAGCCGCCGCTGCTTTGCCGAGGCGATCGAGGGGGCGGGCCTCTCGCAGGCGCGCTACGACGCGGCCCTTGCAGCCGTGCAACCGCGCCTCGAGGCCCTGGCCCGGGAAAAGGCCGATTGGGGCCTGCCGCTGCTCGCCGTGCCGGAGCAGCGCGACGATCTTCAGGCCGTGCGCGACGTTGCCTCGGCCCTGAGCGAGAGCTGCGACGATATCCTGGTGCTCGGCACCGGCGGCTCCTCCCTCGGCGGCCAGGCCATCCAGGCGCTGACCACCGCCGGCGGCCTGGTCGAGCCGAGCGAGGGCCCGCGTCTCATCTTCGTCGACAACCTGGATGCCCACGGCTTCGAGCTGCTGCTTGCGGCCAGCGACCCGGCGCGCCTCGGCGTGGTGATGATCTCCAAGTCCGGAGGCACCATCGAGACTCTCTGCCAGAGCCTGCGCGCCCTGGCCTTCCTCCAGGAGCATCTCGACGAGTCCCGCCTCGCGGCGCAGATGGCCGTGATCACCGAGCCCAAGGACAGTGCGCTCAAGCGGCTGGCCGAGCGCTACCGCCTGCCTTGCCTGCCGCACAACACCGGGGTCGGCGGGCGCTTCGCCGTGCTGACCAACGTCGGCATGCTGCCGGTCTGCCTGCTTGGGCTCGACCCGGAGAAGCTGCGCCTCGGTGCCTCGGCCGTGCTGGAAGACCAGCTCGCCAATGCGTCGGCCGGTCCGGCAGAGGGAGCAGCCCTGGCCTTCGGTCTCTTGGAAGAGCAGGGCATTTCGCAAAGCGTCCTGATGCCCTACGGCGACCGCCTGCGGGTCTTCGGCGCCTGGTACCGCCAACTCTGGGCCGAGAGCCTGGGCAAGGACGGCAAGGGCCTCACGCCCATCGCCGCGCTTGGACCGGTGGACCAGCACAGCCAGGTGCAGCTCTTCCTCGCCGGCCCCAAGGACAAGCTCTTCACCCTCCTCTGGCTCGATACGGCGGGCGAGGGCGCGCCCATCGAGGCGCCGTTGGCGGAGGAGCTTGCCATCGGTCAGCTGCCCGGCCGCCGCATGGGTGAGCTGTTGCTGGCCGAAGCCAAGGCCACCGCAGACAGCCTGGCGCTCAATGGCTGTCCGCTGCGCACGATCACCTTCAGCCGCCTCGACGAAGAGGTGCTCGGCGGGCTCTTCATGCAGTTCATGCTGGAGACCATCCTGACCGCTCACCTGTTGGGGGTCGACCCCTTCGATCAGCCGGCGGTCGAGCAGGGCAAGCAGCTGGCCCGCGACTATCTCGCGAACATGGGTAAGGGCTAACCGTCATGGGCATTCGCCTGCTTCCCGAAGCATTGGTCAACCAGATCGCCGCCGGCGAGGTCATCGAGCGCCCGGCCGCCGTGGTGAAGGAACTGGTGGAGAACGCCATCGACGCCGGCGCCGGGCAGATCGCCGTCACCCTGCGCGACGGCGGCAAGGCCTTGATTGCCGTGGAGGACGACGGCATCGGCATGGGCGAAGCGGAGCTCCGGCTGGCGGTGCAGCGCCATGCGACCTCCAAGCTGCCCGATGACGACCTGGTGCATATCGGCAGTCTCGGTTTTCGCGGCGAGGCGCTACCTTCCATCGGCGCTGTGGCGCGGCTGACCCTCACGAGCCGTGCATGGGCGGCGGAGGAGGCCTGGTCGCTCACAGTCGAGGGCGGCGCTGTCGGCAGTCCGAGACCGGCCGCGCAGCCCAAGGGCAGCAAGATCGAGGTACGCGACCTCTTCTACGCCACGCCGGCGCGCTTGAAGTTCCTCAAGAGCGCCCGCGCCGAGGTGATGCAAATCCGGGACAGCCTGCAGCGCCTCGCCATGGCTTATCCGGCGATCTCCTTCCACCTTGCCGACGAGAGCCGCAGCCTGATCAGGCTGGGAGCTGAGAGCGGCGATCTCTTCGATGCCCGCCTGGCCCGCCTCGGCGCCATCATGGGCCGCGAATTTCGAGAGTCCGCCCTGGCCATCGAAGCCGAGCGCGAGGGCTTCCTCCTGACCGGCTATGCCGGCCTGCCCACCTTCAACCGCGCCAACGCCCAGCAGCAGTACCTCTTCGTCAACGGCCGTCCGGTGAAGGACCGCTTGCTGCTCGGTGCCCTGCGCGGCGCCTATCAGGACTTCCTGGCCCGCGACCGCCATCCGGTGGTGGCGCTCTTTCTCGAGGCGCCGGCCGAAGCGGTCGACGTCAACGTGCATCCGGCCAAGGCCGAGGTGCGCTTCCGTGAGCCGGGCCTGGTGCGCGGGCTGATCGTCTCAGCCTTGCGCCATGCCCTGGCCGAAGCCGGCCACCGCGCTGCGCCCAGTGTGTCTCAGGCGGCGCTCGGGGCTTTTCGTCCCGGCAGCGACCAGTCCGGCGGCGGCAGCGTAACACCCTTCCCGAGCTATCAAACCGGGCCGGCGCGCCTCGGCCGCGGCATGGCGGAGGCCGCCGTCGCGTACCACGCGCCTCTACCCGGCTTGGCCACGGCGCCGGCGAAACGCAACCAAGCCGAACCGCATGAGCAGCAGGAAACAGGCGTCCCGCCACTCGAGGCCTATCCCCTGGGCGCCGCCTGTGCCCAGCTGCATGAGACCTACATCGTTGCGCAGACCACCGATGGCCTAGTGATCGTCGATCAGCACGCTGCCCACGAGCGCCTGGTCTATGAGCGCATGAAGCGCCAGATCGCAGCGCAAGGCGTCGAGCGTCAGGCGCTCCTCATCCCCGAGGTGGTCGAGCTGGAGGAGGATGCGGCGACGCGCGTCCTGGCCCGCAGCGAGGAACTGGCCGAGCTCGGCCTGGTGATCGAGCCCTTCGGCGGCGCGGCGGTGGTGGTGCGGGAGACGCCGAGCTTGCTCGGCCAGACCGACGTGCAGGGCCTCTTACGCGATCTCGCCGACGAGCTGGTCGAATACGACCAGGCGCTGGCGCTCAAGGAACGGCTGGAGGAGATCTGCGGCACCATCGCCTGTCACGGCTCGGTGCGCTCGGGTCGGCGGCTCAATCAGGCCGAGATGAACGCGCTGTTGCGCGAGATGGAGGCCACGCCCCACAGCGGCCAGTGCAATCACGGCCGCCCGACTTACGTCTCTCTCGCCTTGTCCGACATCGAGCGGCTCTTCGGCCGGCGCTAACCCGCCCAAGTGGGCGGGGCCGGGGGCCAGCCTCAGTTGTTGGCGGTCAGCGGATCGATGATCTGCGAAACCTCGGTGATAGCGGACACCGGAATTCCGCTCAGCTCCGCATGCTTGTGAATGGTCTCGGGATTCTTCGCCAGATAGACGCAGAAGGTCTTGTCGTTGGCAACGTAGCTGTGCTGCCACTGAACGTCTTGGCCAAGCTTGTCGATGGCTTGGTTGGAGGCGCGCGCCGCCCCGCAGAGCTCCACGAGCGACATCTCGCCGACGCCCGGAATGTCTCGTTCGACGATGTAACGCTTCATTTGGGTCATGGTCGTTCTCCCGGTCAATGTGGCTGCAACGCCATTGTCGGCGGCTTGCTGCGCTAGGAGCAAGCTAAATAATCTTTTCGCAACTATGGAAAAACTTTATCATCTAGGGATGCCCGTAACGTCGCATCTCAGATCTCTGCAAGCGCTCGAAATGACGATGCGCAAGGGCTCCTTGAAGGCCGCCGCCGAAGCCCTGGCGATCACGCCGGCCGCGCTGGGACAGAGGATCAAGACCCTCGAGGACTTTCTCGGCTTCGATCTCTTGGTGCGCGGGCGCTCCGGAATTCGCCCGACCCGCGAGCTGGAAGCGGCCCTGGCGCATCTCGGCGCGGGCTTTCGCGAGTTGGACACGGCAGCCCGACTTCTCGATTTCCAACGGGTGCAGGAAATCCATATCGTCGCCGATCCGGATTGGGCCGAGCTGTGGCTTACGCCGAGGCTTGTTGGCTTTCGAGAAAGCCATCCCAACGTCCTGTTTTGCATCAATGGCGTCGGTGACGTCCCGATGCGTCTCGGGCAGGCGGATTGCGAGGTCTGGCTCGGCGCGCCGCGCGGCAAGCAAGAAGAAGACCTTCTCTTTCGTGACTATCTCCTGCCGGTCAGCTCACCCGAGAACACTGAGCGGATCTCCAAGTTGCCGAAGGACGAGAGGCTTGAAGGCTTTCCGCTTCTGCATCTCGAATGCTACATCACCGCTGACGAATCCATCGGTTGGACCGAATGGGTGCGGCGCCACGGCTACCGCAAGACCGGAGCCGCCCGAGGCATCCGCTATCGCAGGGTCGTCGATGCGCTAGAGGCGGTCTATTCGAATGCGGGGCTGATCGTTTGCGGTTTCGCGCTCGTCCAATCCTTGGTCGAAGCCGGCAGGCTATCCTTACCCTTCCCGGTCGAAGAAGGCATTCCTTTGCAGCGGGCTTACCGCGTCGCTTTTGCCGAGAGCGCGCTAAGGCGCAGTCAGTCCAGAGAGTTCCGCGACTGGCTGCTCCGAGAAGCGCAGGATACGGAAGCTACGCTGGCGCTCAACACCCCAGGATGATCAACCGCGCCTTGCCATAGGTGCGGTCGTCGAGGACGGCGAAGCCTTCTGGCAGGGTCACGGCCTCGCTTTTCATGACCTCCAATGAAATCAGTGCGCCTTCGGCAAGCCAGCCGGCTGACTGCAGTGCGGTGAGGGCGGGGACAGCCAAGTTCTCGTTGTAGGGCGGATCCATGAAGACGAGCTGGCAGGGCTCAGGGGCGGTCGGCGGCACCAGGGCGTCGCGGTCCAACACCTTGCACTGCTCTCCCACGCTGAGCTTTTTGATGTTCTGGCGCAGCACGGTGAGGGCCGGGGCGTAGCGCTCAATGAAGTAGACCTGGCGCGCGCCGCGGGAGAGAGCTTCCAGGCCCAGCGCCCCGGTGCCGGCGAAGGCATCGAGCACGGCGGACCCGGGCAGCGGCGAGGTGCCGCCCAGACGCTCGACCAGCTTGCCGTGGCTCAGGATGTTGAACAGCGCTTCGCGCGTGCGGTCGGCGGTCGGCCGCACCACATCGCCGTCCGGCGCGGCCAAGGGCCGGCCGCGCAGGCTACCGCCGACGATCCGCATCGGATTTCTTTCTGGTGGGGCTTGCTGTTCCTTGCCTTGCGGGGCCTGCTTTCCGTGCGCGGGGTTTTCCGGAGAAGGGTTTGCGGCCACCCGGCTTGTTCGGGCGCGGCTTGGCCTTGGCAGTGCCGACCTTCTCCGTGGTCTTGGGCTTCTCGCCTAGCACCTCGGCGAGCTGGCCGCGCGGCACCGGGGTGATCTGCCCGCGCGGCAGCTTGCCCAGCGTGAAGGGGCCATAGGCCACTCGGATGAGACGATTGACCTGCCAGCCGAGATGCTCGCAGACCTTGCGGATCTCGCGGTTCTTGCCTTCGCGCAGACCCATGGTCAGCCAGGCGTTGGCGCCACGCTGCTCATCGAGCCGCGCCTCGATGGGGCCGTAGGCGACACCCTCCACGGTGACGCCCTTGGCAAGTTCGGCGAGACGCTCTTCCGAGACGCGGCCGAAGACCCGCACTCGGTAGCGCCTGAGCCAGCCGCTTTGCGGCAATTCAAGGCGCCGCTTGAGCGCACCGTCGTTGGTCAGCAGCAACAGCCCTTCCGAGTTCATGTCCAGACGACCGACCGGCATCATATGCGGCAGCTCACCGAGCTGATCGCGGATGCGCTGGAAGACGGTCGGGCGCCCTTCCGGATCCTTGGTGGTGGTCAAGAGGCCGCGCGGCTTGTGGAAGCGCCATAGCTTCGGGCCCTCCGGCTCCGGCAACGGCCGGCCGTCGACGGTGATCTGGCTGGCGCGCTCGGCTGTGGCCGCGGGGGTATCGAGGCGCACGCCGTCCAGGCTGACCCGGCCGGCCAGTACCCAGGCCTCCGCCTCCCGGCGGGAGCAGAGGCCGCTGCGCGCAATCCATTTGGCCACCCGCCACGGGGGCTCGCCGTCCGCGGTCATGGCGGAGAGGTCCTTGTCAATCTGCGATGGATTGGCGGAAGCTATACTGGCTTTTGGAGAAGTCGCAACTCTCCCGCCGAGAAAGGCTCACAGATGTCGCCCGACCTGCCCCTGAGAGCGCTGAAGCCTGCCGATGTCATGCGCCTCGCGCTGGCCGAGGCGGAGGCGGCCGGCCGGGCGGGCGACGTGCCGGTCGGCGCTGTCGTGGTTTCCACGACCGGAGAGGTCTTGGCGCTGGGGCAGAACCGGGTGGAACGCGATGGCGACCCCACCGCGCACGCGGAGATGCTGGCAATCCGCGCGGCGGCCCTCTCGGCCGGCGCCAAGCGCCTGACGGAGGCCGATCTCTACGTCACCCTGGAGCCCTGCGCCATGTGCGCACAGGCCATCGCCTTCGCGCGTTTCAGGCGGCTGGTCTTCGGCGCCTACGACCCCAAGGGCGGCGGTGTCGAGCATGGCGCCCGCATCTTCGAGCGGCCGACCTGCAATCACCGGCCGGAGGTGGTCGGCGGCGTCTTGGAAGGGGACTGCGCGGCCTTGCTCAAGACCTTCTTTCAAGAGCGGCGATAGGGCGCGTCGCAGGCTCGAGTCGGTCGTCGCTCGCGCCGCCCCTCCGCACGTCACCCCGGAGGAGCCTCGCGAGAGGCGACATCCGGGGTCCATGCCGCCGCCAGGCGCGGGCTGATGAATGGTTCCCGGCTCGCGGGCTTCGCCCTTGGCCGGGATGACGAGCGGAGGGGCCGCACGGTTAACGGGTTAGCGGCCCTGGCCTGGATAAGGGGCGGCGTGCTGTACGCCTACTTGACCGCCCGCGCGCCGATGTCGCGGCGGCAGAAACCTTCCGGCCAGTCGATCATGTCGACGGCGGCGTAAGCGCGCTCCCGCGCGGCGGCGATGTCCTCGCCCAGCGCTGTGACCCCGAGCACCCGCCCGCCGTTGGCCAGACAGGCGCCGTCCTCGCCGCGCTTGGTTCCGGCGTGAAAGACGGTGACATCCGCATCGCTTTCCGCCGCATCAAGCCCGCCGATCACGCTGCCCTTCTCATAGCTGCCGGGGTAGCCCTTGGTCGCCATGACGATGCAAAGCGCGGCTTCGGGATACCAGCGCAGGTCGAAACTGCCGAGCACTCCGTCACAGGTGGCGACCAGGGCCGTCACCAGGTCCGACATCAGGCGCATCAGGAGTACTTGGCATTCCGGGTCGCCGAAGCGGACGTTGTACTCGACCAGCTTGGGGTCGCCCTCGGGCGTGATCATCAGGCCGGCGTAGAGCACGCCTTTGAAGGGGCGGCCCTCGGCTTCCATGGCGTCGACCGTTGGCTCGATGATCTCCGTCATCACCCGGGCGGCCAGCGCATCGGTCATCAGCGGGGCGGGGGAATAGGCGCCCATGCCGCCGGTGTTGGGCCCTTGGTCGTCGTCGAAGACCCGCTTGTAGTCCTGGGCGGAGGCGAGAGCCACGGCCGAGGTCCCGTCGACCAGGGCGAAGAAGCTGACCTCTTCGCCTTCCATGAAGTCCTCGATCACCAACTCGGCGCCGGCTTCGCCGAACGCCTGCTCGTCCAAGGCGCCCTCGATGGCGCGATCGGCCTCTTCCAAGCTGGCCGCGATGATCACGCCTTTACCGGCCGCCAGACCATCGGCCTTGATGACGATGGGCAGGCTGCGCTCTCGCACGAAGGCCTTGGCCGCGGCCGCGTCTGTGAAGCGTTGGTAGTCGGCGGTGGGGATGCCGTACTTGGCGCAGAGGTCCTTGGTGAAGCCCTTGGAGCCTTCGAGCGCCGCGGCCGCCGCGGTGGGCCCGAAGGCGCGGATGCCGGCTTCGTCGAGTCGGTCCACCAAGCCGGCTACTAGCGGTGCCTCGGGGCCGACCACGACCAGCTCGATGGTCTCCCGCTTGGCGAAGTCGACCAGCGCCGGGATATCGTCGACGGCGATGGGCACGCACTCTGCCTCCTGCGCGATACCGGCATTGCCCGGGGCGCAGAACAGCTTCTCGCAGAGCGGCGAGGCCGCGAGGGTCCAGCAGAGCGAATGCTCGCGCCCGCCACTACCCACGACCAGGATTTTCATAGCTCAGGCCTTTTCACTGCCGAGACTCTCCGCTTTGTTCTAATATGTTCGATGCTGCACTGCCGACTACATGGCAGGCCAGAACGAGTCTGGAAAGGTCGTAGCCCTTGGGCACCCAAGCTTCCGTTTTCGATACCCCCGGCAACCTGCCGGCCATCTCGGTTTCCGAACTGAGTCAGGCCATTCGCGGCACCCTGGAGAGCCGCTTCGAGCATATCCGCGTGCGCGGCGAGATCTCCGGCTTCAAGCGCGCGGCCTCCGGCCACCTCTATATGTCGCTCAAGGACGCCGACGCGGTGATCGATGCGGTCTGCTGGCGCGGTGTCGCCGGGCGCCTCGGCCTCAAGCCCGAAGACGGCATGGAGGTGATCGCCACCGGACGGGTCACCACCTACGCCGGCCGCTCGAAGTATCAGGTGGTTATCGAGGCGTTGGAGCTGGCCGGTGAGGGCGCCCTGCTCAAGCTGCTGGAAGACCGCAAGCGCAAGCTGGCCGCCGAGGGGCTGTTCGATCCCGAGCGTAAGCAGCCCTTGCCTTATATCCCCGAAGTCATCGGCATCGTCACCTCGCCGACCGGGGCGGTCATCCGCGACATCCTGCATCGCCTGGCGGAGCGTTTTCCCCGCCGCGTGTTGCTCTGGCCGGTGCTGGTGCAGGGGGACGGAGCCGCTCAGCAGGTGGCCGGGGCCATCGCAGGCTTCAATCGCATGCCGGCCGGAGGTGCCGTGCCGCGGCCCGACCTCCTGATCGTGGCCCGCGGCGGCGGCTCCCTGGAGGACCTCTGGAGCTTCAACGAAGAGATCGTCGTGCGCGCCGCCGCAGCCTCCGAGATCCCGCTAATTTCCGCCGTTGGCCATGAAACCGACACCACCCTGATCGATTACGCCGCCGACCGGCGGGCGCCGACCCCGACCGCGGCGGCGGAGATTGCCGTGCCGGTGCGGCTTGAGCTGCTGCAGCAGGTCATGGAGCTGGAGCGGCGGTCCCTGGCCGCCGGGCAGCGCCTTTTGAGCGAGCGCCGCATGGCGCTGGAGGGTCTCGCCCGCGGCCTCCCCGAGCCACGCGCGCTATTGGCCGAGCGGGCGCAGCGCCTGGATGATCGCTGGGAGCGGGCCGAGCTGGCTGCTCGCCGTCTGCTCGACCGGCAGGCGGCCGAGGTGGCCCAGCTCGGTGCCCGCCTGCCGCGGCCGGACGTGAGCCTCCGCCAGGCCGAGCGGGAGCTGGCCGAGCTGACCGGGCGCCTCGGCAAAGCTGTGCAACGGGGGTTGAGCACCGCCGGTGTCGACCTGGCCGGCGCTGCCGAGCGCCTGCGGCCGCCCCGCCGCCAAGTGGCGGACGGCGAGCGCGGCTTAGGTGACTGGGCCAATCGCTTGCAGCAGGCTGCGGAGCAGAGCCATCGTGCGGCCGGCCAGCAGCTGGACACGCTGAGCCGGGTGCTCGACAGCGTCTCCTATCGCAAGGTCCTGGCCCGCGGCTATGCGGTGGTTCACAGCGCCGAGGGATTGGTTACGGCAGCCTCCGGGCTTGCAGCCGGGCAGGCCGTTGCGCTGGAGTTCGCCGATGGCCGGGTGGGCGCGACGATCTCGGGGGATGCCCCCGCCGCGCCTTCGCCGGCAAAACCGCGTAAGCGCGCGAAGAAGGACGAAGACGGGAGCCAGGGCAGCCTGCTCTGACCCGATTGGGACAGCTTGGAGACGCAGTGATGCAAAGTGACGCTTGGGGATATCCGCTGACCACCGACAGCGCCGAGGCGGCCGCCGCCTACAGCGAAACGGTGCGTGGCTATCTCGGCTTCCGGGCCGATACCATGGCCAGCCTGCAGACGGCCCTGCAGCACGATCCTGAGTTCGCGCTTGCCCATGCGGCCAAGGGGCTGTTGCTCTGCTCGATCCGGAGCCTGCGCTTCTATCCCAAGATCAAGGAAGCTCTCACGGCGGCCAAGGCTCATGCCAAAGGGCTCAGCAAGCGGGAAGCGCTCTATATCGAGGCGCTAGAGGCGGCCTTCGCCGGCCGGCTGACGGCGGCGGTTGTGGCCTACGAAGCCATCCTGGCCGACCACCCCCACGATCTCCTCGCTGCGCGCTTGGCGCAGATGGAGCTCTTTTGGCTCGGCGAGAGCCGCTGGATGCACGCGGTGATCGACCGCACGGGGCCGCAGTGGCAGGCCACTACCCCCGACTACCACAGTCATCTCTCGCTCTGGTCTTTCGGCCTGGAGGAGACCGGCCAGTACGAGGCTGCCGAGCGCGCCGGGCGCCAGGCGGTGGAGCTTTCGCCGACCGACCACTGGGCGACCCATGCGGTGGCGCATACCCTGGTGATGCAGGGGCGTTCCAAGGAAGGCGTGGCCTGGCTCGACTCTCTGAAAGGCGAGTGGGGCAACGCCAACCACTTCGTGCATCACCTCTGGTGGCACCGCTGTCTGTTCCATCTGGAGCTGGGCGAGGTCGACACGATACTCGACATCTACGACCGGGAGATCCGCAACCTGGACTCGCCGCTGCTTCAAGCCATGGATGACTTCAACGTCGACATGCAGAACTGCGCCTCGCTGCTCCAGCGGCTCGAACTGCGCGGGATCGATGTCGGAGACCGCTGGCGAGACCTGGTGCCGTCCGTCAGCCACCGCATCGGCGACCACACCAGTCCCTTTACCAGCCCGCACTACGTGATGGTGCTGGCCGCGGCCGGCGAGGACGAGAAGGCGCACGACATGGTGTTGGGCATGCGCGCCTATGTGCACGAGGACGAGGGCACTCTGCCGCCGCGCTATGCAGCCGCTGCCATCCCGGCGGCCGAGGCAGCCATCGCCCATCGCCGTGGTGAGCACGAGAAGGTGCTGGACATTTTGCTGCCGGCGCGCCGCAGTCTCTGGATGATGGGCGGCAGCCACGCGCAGCAGGACGTCTTCCAGCAGATGCTCTTCGACTCCGCCCGGCAGAGCGGGCGCCACGACCTGTTGCCCATTCTGCTGTCGGAAGTCGCCGAAGATGGCTTTGAGGCCATTGCGGCCCGCAGCCTCTACGGCGAAGCGGCGCGGGAGGCCGCGCCGGCCGCTTAGGCCTTGGCCAAGGGGTGCAGGTTGCCGAGGAACTGCTCGGCGCAGGCGGTCCAGGAAAAGCGCAGCGCGTGATCGCGGCAGTCCTGCCGCGAGATACTGGTGGTGCGCTTCACCGCTTCGCCGAGGTTTTCGTGGAGCGCGCCGACCGGATGGTCGCTGACCACGTCGAGCGGCCCGGGCACCGGATAGGCAGCCACTGGCACGCCGGAGGCCATGGCCTCCAGCATCACCAGGCCGAAGGTGTCGGTGCGGCTGGGGAAGACGAAGACGTCGGCACTGGCGTAATGGCGGGCCAGCTCTTCACCGAACTTGGCGCCGGTAAAGACGGCATTAGGATAGCGCTGCTCCAGCGCCGGCCGCTGCGGCCCGTCGCCGACCACCACCTTGGTGCCGGAGGTGATCGACAGGCCGAGGAAGTCCTCGATGTTCTTCTCGACCGCAACGCGCCCGACGTAGAGGTAGATCGGGCGCGGCAGGTCGAGGGCGGGCTCGTTCTCCGGGTGGAAGAGGTCTGTGTCGACACCCCGCGACCAGGATTTCACGTTGTCGAAGCCCTGAGCTTCGAGCTCGGCGCGGATCGTCTGGGTCGCCACCATGACGCCCTTTGAGGGGCGGTGGAACCAGCGCATGAAGCGGTAGCCCCAGGACACGGGAATGGGCGCGCGGGCGTTGACGTATTCTGGGAACTTGGTGTGGTAGCTGGTGGTGAAGGGCCAGCCACGTTTCAGGCAGACCGAACGCGCAACGAGACCGAGCGGGCCTTCGGTGGCGATATGCACGGCTTCCGGCGCGAACTCGTCCAGCAGGCGGCCCATCTTCAGCCAGTGATCGACGGACAGGCGTATCTCCGGATAGGTCGGGCAGGGCAGCGTCCGGAACTGATCGGGCGAGTAGACCCGAACCTCGTGTCCAAGGGCTTCGACCTCCCTGCGCACGCGATCAAGCGTACGGACAACACCGTTGACCTGTGGCAGCCAGGCGTCACTCACCAGGGCGAGGCGCATCAGGCGGCGATTCCCACTTCCGAGTCCTCGGCGTCGCGCTTCGGCGAACTCCGGTCGAGCATCGAAAGATTGTGGATTTCTGCCCAGTTGATCAGCTCAAGCCGGCCGTCGAAGTGCTCGACCAGCGCGGTGCAACTCTCCACCCAGTCCCCGTCGTTGATATAGAGAATGCCGTCGATCGTACGCATTTCGGCCTTATGTATGTGTCCGCATACAACACCGTCGACGTTGCGCCGCCGCGCTTCTTCGGCAACGGCGCGCTCGAAGTTGTCGATGAACTGAACGGCGTTCTTGACCCGCTCCTTGAGGAAGGCCGAGATCGACCAGTAGCCGAAACCCAGGCTGCGCCGGGCGCGGTTGAACCAGGTGTTGGCGGTGAGCGCCAGGTTGTAGGCCCAGTCGCCCAGCAGGGCGAGCCATTTGGCATAGAGCACGATGCCGTCGAAGGCGTCGCCGTGCATCACCAACAGGCGCTTGCCGTCGGCTGTTTCGTGGATGTAGTCGTTGACCACCTCGACGCCGCCGAAGTGCACGCCGGTGTATTGGCGCAGGACCTCGTCATGGTTTCCCGGGACGTAAATCAGGCGGACGCCCTTGCGCGCCTTGCGCAGCAGTTTCTGCACCACGTCGTTGTGCGACTGCGGCCAGTACCAGCTTCGCTTGAGGCGCCAGCCGTCGACGATATCCCCGACCAGGAAGATCGTATCGGCTTCCGTATGCTTCAGGAAGTCGAGCAGGAACTCAGCTTGGCAGCCGCGTGTGCCGAGATGGATATCCGAGATGAAGATCGTGCGATAACGCCGTACCTGGTCGCTCACGATGCACCTTCGTCCGCAGTGCAAGGGCGCTCTTCACGCCGCGTAGATGTGGGCGGATATAGCTAAGTTTCGGATACCGGAGGAAGCGCAAACGCTATATCTAGTGAAATTATCACACTGCTGAAACGTAGATGACATGTTACCGTAATGTCGCCACCACTAGACCCAGCAAGTGACTCAATGGCCGTTGACAGAGCGCTCTCCTTCCCCGGCGGCACCTCCCTGTGCCGCGAGTGGGCGACACCTTCTCGTTATCTACAACCCGACGGCTGGCGGTGCCAGGCGCCGCCGCTTTCAGGCGGTGCTCGATCTGCTGCATGAGGCGGGCGCCGACGTTGCGATTTGGACAACGACCGTGCGGGGGGATGCGGAGCGCTATGCTGCCGCGATCGATCCCAGGCAGTTCCAGCGCATCGTCATCGCCGGCGGTGACGGCACCGTCAACGAGGTGATCAACGGCCTGGCGGAGAACAAGCTTGGCGGGGCCGTGCTGCCGGTCGCGTTGCTGCCGCTGGGCACGGCCAACGTCTTGGCGGCCGAGATCGGTATGCCCTTTGCGCCCGAGGAAATTGCCAGGCTCGCCCTGCACGGGCAGGCTCGTCCGGTCTGCCTGGGACGGGCGAATGGGCGTCGCTTCCTCCTGATGGCAGGGGCCGGCTTCGATGCTCATGTGGTCGCGGGTGTTTTCCGCCCGCTGAAGCGCCGGGTGGGCAAGACAGCGTACGTCGTCGAAACGCTGCGTCAGTTCGTGGTTTTCGACTTTCCCACGTACAAGGTGACCATCGACGGCACGAGCTACCGGGCCGCTTCGGTCATCGTTGCCAACGCCCGCTCCTATGGCGGACCACACGTTTGCGCCCCGGACGCCAGCATTGAAGCCCCCAGCCTCGAGATCTGCCTGTTCCTCAGCAAGGGGCCGCTGCACGCCATCCGCTATGCCATCGCGCTCCTGTTCGGCCGTTTGCCGGGCTTGTCAGATGTACGCATTGTACGCGGGCGAAAGATAACCGTACGCGGGCCGGCGGAAGACCCTATTCAAGGAGATGGCGACATCATCGCGGCCCTGCCGGGCGAGGTCGTGGTTCTGCCCGACGCCTTCAATCTGGTGTTCCCGGACGGCCTTCAGGCCCCGGCAACGGTCAGACCCTCGACCACCAACGTCGGCGAGTCTGTGCCGTAGCGGAACTTGAGGTCATTCGCCGGGGTGGCCTGGCGGAAGATGTCCTTTAGATTGCCGGCCACCGTCATCTCGCTGACTGCTTCGCCCAGCTCTCCCTTGCTGATCCAGAAGCCGCTGGCGCCGCGACTGTAGTCGCCGGTGACGGCATTGACGCCCATGCCGATCATGTCGGTGACATAGAAGCCCTCTTCGATGTCGCCGATCAGCGCTTCGGGGCTGCGCTCACCCGCTTCTAGGTAGAGGTTGCTCGGCGAGGGCGAGGGCGGGCTCGATACCCCGCGCGAGGCATGGCCGGTCGAGGCCAGCTTGAGTTGCCGGGCGGTGGCGAGATCGAGAAGCCAGGTCTGCAGCCGCCCCGCTTCGATCAGGCGCCGCGGCGCGACCGCCAGCCCTTCGCCGTCGAAAGGGCGGGAGCGCAGGCCGCGTGGGCGCAAGGGGTCGTCGATGATGTTGATGGTCGCGCCGAAGACCTCTTCGCCCAGCTTGTCGCGCAGAAAAGACGTACCGCGGGCGACGGATTGGCCGTTGATGGCGCCGGCAAAGTGGCGAAGGAAGGAGTTGGCCGTGCGCGGCTCGAACACCACAGGAACCCGGCAGGTCGTCTGCTTGCGCGGGTTGAGGCGCTTGACGGCGCGTTCGCCGGCGCGCTGGCCGATCGTGTCCGGTGCCTCCAGATCGTCAGCGAAGACAGCGCTGGAAAAGTCGTAGTCCCGCTGCATGTGAGCGCCTTCGCCGGCGATGACCGAGACGCCGAGGCCGTGGCGGGAGAGGGCATAGCCGCCGGAAAAGCCGTTGCTCGCCGCCAGCGCCACCTGGGAGTGGGACCAGCTCGCTTCGGCGCCTTCCGAATTGGTGACGCCGGCCACCGCGCGCGCAGCCTCTTCGCAGAGACGGGCACGCTCGATCAAGGTTTCGGGCGCCGGTTCTTCCGGATCGCAGAGCTCGAGAGCGGCGCTCTTGCTGCCGCCGTCGCTGCTGGTGTCGCCGGCCTCTGCCAGGCCACAGTAGGGATCCTCCGGGACGACCTTTGCCATGGCGATCGCGCGTTCGACCAGGTCCTGCATGCCGTCAGCATTGAGCTCGGTGGTCGAGACCATGGCCTGGCGCTGGCCAACGAAGACGCGCAGGCCGAGATCCTGCCCCTCCTCGCGCTCGAGGGTTTCCGGCTTGCCGAGGCGCTGGGCATGGGACAGGGAGATGCCGCGGAGCAGTGCTGCGTCGGCGGCGTCGGCGCCGGCCTTGCGGGCCCGCACCAGAAGATCGTTCAGGATATCGAGGTCGTCACTCATGGTTTTTCCGTTTCTTATCGTTGCGGGCCGCCGGCGCGTGTTCGGCAAGCGCTAGCCGTTCAGCAGGCGCAGGGCCGGCTCGAGCAGCCGCCGGTCGCCGAGGGCAAGGACATCGCCTGCGGAGTCTAATGTGATCTCCCGGCCGTCGCAGTCCAACAGCAGTCCGCCGGCGCTTTCCACCACCGGCACCAGAGCAGCGAAGTCGTAGGTTCCGAGGCCGTTCTCGATCACGATATCGATGCCGCCGCTGGCGACTTGGCCGAAGCTGTAGCAGTCGCCGCCGTAGAGCGTCATGCGGGTCCCGCGAATCAGCTGCTGGAAGCCAGGATGCCGGGCGTCGCCATCAAATGCGTCGGGCGTCATGGTCCGGAGATAGGCGTCGCCCAAGTCGGCGCAAGGGCGGGTCGCCACGCTGCGCGTCCCTCGTCGTTCGTGGAAGCGGGCGGGGAAGCCCCGTGCGCCGACCCAGCGTTCCTCCAAAACCGGCATGTCGATGATGCCCAAGATCGGCCGGCCTTCTTGGGCGAGGGCGATCAGGGTCCCGAACATGGGGCTGCCGGTTATGAAGCTCTTGGTCCCGTCGATCGGGTCCAGCACCCATACGAATTCGGCATCGGGGCGGAGCGGCGGAAACTCCTCCCCCAAGATGCCGTGCTCCGGGTAGCTGTCTTGAATAAGCGCACGCAGCGCCGACTCGGTGTCGCGGTCGGCGATGGTCACGGGCGTCAGGTCGGACTTTTCGTCCACGGCCAGATCGGCACGGAAATGATCAAGCACGGACAGGCGGGCGCTGTCCGCTAGCTGTTCTGCGAAGGTGATGAACTCAAGCGGGCAAGGCGGAGCCGCCATGCTCACATGCCGGATAGCCGCCGCCGAAGATCGGCGACACCTTTACTCGCTCGCGCCTCCGGCGACAGCATTGATCTCTTCCTCAGTCGGCAAGGGGGCAGGCGAGTCGGCCCGGGTCCGCATCCAGGCGATCAGCTCTGCACGATGGTTCGGGTTCCTCATACCGCCGTAGCTCATCTTGGTGCCGGGCGCGTACTCCTTGGGATTGGCAATGAAGAGATTGAGCTCGTGGTAGCCCCAGGGTTCGGTAATGCCGGCCAGCGCGTCCGAGTAGGAGAAGCCGGCCACCTCGGCCTTCGGCGCATTGACGATATTCCAGAGGTTCGGGCCCACCTTGTTGGCGGCCCCCGCATCGAAGTTATGACAGGCCGTGCAGGCGCGCGCGCGTCTCTCGCCGGATGCGACATCCGCATCGGCGAGCAGAGCCAAGATGGGCTCGATGCCGGGCTCATCTTCGACCACGGCGTCCGTCGCGCTGCCGCTGCCTTCGACGACATAGGCGAGCTGCTCATCCTCGTGATGATGGTAGCCGGGCGGGTTGATGATCAGGTTGCCGATCAAACCGGCCGTCATCGCGATCACGCCGGCCGTCAGGCCGGCGGCTGCAATCTTATTTACCATCAGGGACATTTGGGCGCCGCTCTCTCACTATCACTACAACCGGCCGGACAATAGCCAGCGGGCGCGATAACATCAATCGGTCGCGCTCATTCCCGGCGGGAAGGATTGCCGCACGGCGGCCTTTGCCTTGCAGGAGGGCAATGGACGTGCCAAGGGCATGTGGTTCGGCGCCCTTTCAGGGGGCCGTGACGTAAACCGACTAAGTCAAATCGAACGCCCGTACGACAGCCCATGAAAGCAATCGTTGCCATCCCCGCACGCATGGCGTCTCAACGCCTGCCCGGGAAGCCACTCGCTGACATCAACGGGAAGCCGATGATCGTTCGCGTCTGGGAGCGGGCCATGGCCGCCGAGGTCGGGCCGGTGATCGTGGCGGCGGCCGAGCCCGAGGTCGTGGCGGCGATCGAGGCCGAGGGCGGCCAGGCCGTGCTGACTGACCCGGACCTGCCAAGCGGCTCGGACCGAATCCATGCCGCGCTCGAGGGCTTCGATCCGGCCGGTGCGTACGACGTGGTGATCAATCTGCAGGGCGACATCCCGGGCATCGAACCAGAGATGCTGCGGGCCGTCGTGGCACCGCTGGACGCCGCCGCCGACCTCGACATCGCGACCTTGGCGACCCCCTTCGAGACTGCGGAGGCTGCCGGCGACCCCAACGTGCCGAAGCCCGTCCTTGCCGGCCAGCCGGGCGATGCCTGGCGCCGTGCACTCTATTTCAGTCGGGCCCGAGTCCCCCACGACCGGGACGGCGGGGGCGAACCCTATTACCAGCACATCGGCATCTACGCCTTCCGCCGGCCGGCTCTCACACGTTTTATCTCGCTGCCGCCGTCTCCGCTGGAGCAGCGCGAGAAGCTCGAGCAGTTGCGGGCGCTGGAGGCGGGGATGTCCATCGCCGTCGCCTTCGTTGACACTATGCCGCTGTCCGTCGATACTCCCGCGGATCTGCAGAAAGCCTGCGATATTCTGAGTTAAATCAACGAGTTAAGCCGCGCCGCTCGGCGCGTTTACCACATGATCGACGCAAATTCTCCCATCGCTTTCCAAGGCGCTGCCGGCGCAAACTCCGATATGGCCTGCCATGCGGTCTTTCCCGGGCGCGCCAGCCTGCCATGCCGCACCTTCGAGGAGACCTTCGAGGCCGTCTATTCCGGGCGCGCTGGTTTGGCGATGATACCCATCGAGAACTCGAGCGCCGGGCGGGTGGCCGACATCCACCACCTGCTGCCCGAATCCGGCCTGCACATTATCGGCGAGTACTTTCATCCGGTGCGTCACCAGCTTCTGGCGCCGAAGGGGGCGACCCTGGAGACCCTGAAGGCGGTACGCAGCCACGAGCAGGCCGTGGCCCAGTGCAAGCGCTTCCTTCGCCAGCGCGGCCTGCAGTCCCTGATCCACGCCGACACGGCCGCCGCCGCGCGCGAGGTCGCCGAGCTGAACGATCCCACCCAGGGCGCGATCGCGTCGGCGCTGGCCGCAGAGATCTACGATCTGGATATTCTCGCGACCGACATCGAGGATGCCGAGCAAAACACCACGCGCTTTCTGGTCATGGCGCCGGAGCCGCTCGACCCGGAAATGAGCGACGGGCCGGCGGTCACTACCTTCGTGTTTCGCGTACGTTCCGTGCCGGCGGCGCTCTACAAGGCGCTCGGCGGCTTCGCCACCAACGGCGTCAACATCACCAAGCTGGAAAGCTACATCATCGACAGCGCCTTCACGGTGGCCCAGTTCTATGCCGACATCGAGGGGCATCCGGAAGACCGGCTGGTCCGTCTTGCCTTGGAGGAGTTGGGTTTCTTCTCGCGCGAAGTGAAGATCCTGGGCGTCTACCCGGCTTCCCCCTTCCGCCTGGAGAAGGAAAAGGCGCTCAGGGTGCCCTGCTGACCCGCACCGCGGCTCAGCCGATCTCCGACAGCCAATCCTCGATCAGCCGGCGGGCGATGGAGTCCCGTCGCGGCAGGCGGAAGCTGTCGTCTTCCGGCGAGGCGATCAATTCCGACCGGCTGTACCAGGCGGCACGCTCAATCTCGGTTTCGTCAACCCGCAGGACATCGCCCTCGGCGCGGGCCCAGAAGCCGATCATCAGTGAGGAGGGAAAGGGCCAGGGCTGGGAGGAGTGATAGGTAACGTCCGTCACCTTCAGGCCGACTTCCTCCTCCACTTCTCTGGCAACGGCCTCCTCCAGGCTCTCTCCCGGCTCGACGAAGCCGGCCAGGGTCGAATGCATGCCGCCCGGCCAATTCGCTTGCCGCCCCAGGACGCAGCGGTCGGCGCCGTCGTGCACCACCATGATCACCGCCGGATCGGTGCGCGGAAAGTGGGTTTCTCCGCAGGCAGGGTTCGTGCAGCGCCGAACATGGCCGCCGCGCTCCGAGCGGGTCGCCGTGCCGCAACTGCCGCAAAAGCGATGCCGCCGGTGCCAATAGATCATGCCGCGGGCGTAGGCGAGCAGCGCGCCCTCGCCTTGGGGCAGCATCGGGCCGAAGAGCCTCAGGTCGGCGAAGTGGCCGAGGCCGGCGAGCACAGGATGGTGGTCGGGCAACTCCAGCTTCGCCAGGTCGATCGCGAAGTAGCTGTGCTGCTGCGCATCTTCGCCCAGGAAGATGGCGCCGTCCTCCAGCACATCGGCCAAAGCCGCGTGTTGATCGTGGCCGAGAAAGACTGCGCTGCGCGGGGGATCGCCCTCCAGCCTGTCGATGAGGTTGCGATTGCGCCAGAGGGGGACAAAGCGTGTTCCCTCCGCGGTCAGACGCCCAGCCAGCCAAGTCTCGTCCAGCCGGCGGTTGTCGGCGCGGTCGAGCGGGCACTCGCTGTAGAAGTTGGTGCGCCTTAGGCGTTGCATTTCCATCGCTACAGAGATCGCAAGCGGTGCAGAGTCGCGGCAAGCGCGGCGCTCGCGCGTGACCTTAGCGGGGCCAAGCCTGGCAGGCGACAGGCCCTTGCGAATAAGTGATTGCGCCTGCTGGTGGGCCGTGTGCAAGCTTTCGTCATGGTTTTCGTCCTGACTCGACGCCAAAGCCTGACGCTCGCCGCAGCGGCTTGCCTCGCCTCCCGGCCGGCTCGCGCCGCGTTTCGGCACTTTCCAGAGGATGGAGAGTGGGTTTTCACGGCTCTGTTGGACGACACGCCGGTGGGGGAGCACAGGATTGGCTTTCGCCGAAACGGCAACACGCTGCTGGTCAGGAGCGACAGCATTTGGCAGCTCCCGCGCCCCTACGAGCAGCACGTGGAGGAGCGCTGGACGGATGGTTGGCTGCGCAGCTTGATCAGCGATACCCGCTACGGAGCGGAGACCTGGCAGGTGCGCGCAGAGTGGGACCATGATGCTCTCCGCGGCCATCGCAACGGAAATCCGTTCAGTGTGTCCGGCTACTCGATCCCCCACACGCTGTGGCATCCCGACTCGCCCGATGTGCGGGAACTGCTCGACCCACGAGACGGCAAGCTCAAGATCATCCGCTCTCTCAGCATCGGACCGCGAGAGCTGATGGTGGATGGGACGCCGCGCCGCGCCGCGGGCTTCCGGCTTCGCGGCTCCATCGATGGGGCCCTTTGGTACGATGAGGACGGCGCTCTCCTGGCCGCAATTGCGGTCATGCCTGATGGCACCGAGGTCGAGCTGCGCCTCAGCCAGGTGATCGAAGAACGCTCGGGCTGAGCCTCAAAGGCACGGCACTTTCAATGGTCTCACACCTGTCGCCTGGCGCGCGCGTCGATTAGAGTTAGTATCCCATGACATAAAAATGACGATCGGTCGCCGTGATCGATCACAATCTAGAGGAGGCTATTTGCCCATGATGCCCCAGAAGCTCTTGCTCATCGCTCCGGTCGTGGTCGGCCTGGCGGCCGCGCCGCTGGTTTATGCGGATGACACGCCCATCGGTGCAGCCTGGTGGCCTTCCGTCCATGGCGCAGACGATCAGGCCGGCGCCAGCAATCTGGTCACCCCGGACAAGGTTCTGGCGGCGAGCCAGCTGATCCAGTCGGGCAACGTGATCAAGCTTGGCCGCGACTACGAGGTCGGCATGCCGCTGTTCGGCGCGCGCGGATTC
Organism: Rhodospirillales bacterium; assembly: GCA_965247175.1. Classification (GTDB taxonomy): domain Bacteria; phylum Pseudomonadota; class Alphaproteobacteria; order Kiloniellales; family DSM-21159; genus JANQMX01. Next base: position 2,630,408 of record OZ252006.1, on the reverse strand, counting down.
TCCCTGCGGATCGGCGGGAACCCGACGGGTGGCACCTTCGGCGCCAATCGCATCATCTGGAACGATGAGTTCCTGGCCACCGACATCGGCCAGGTCGGCACCCAGTTCGATGGCTTGGGACACATCGGTGTCCGCGTCAAAGGCGAGGCCGACGAGTCCCAGAGCATCTACTACAACGGCGTCACCGGTGCCGAGATGGCCGGTGCCTACGGGCTGAAGAAGCTGGGCATCGAGCACGTGAAGCCCTTCTTCACCACCGGGCATCTGATCGACATGGTCGCGCTTCGTGGCGGCATGATGGATGCCGGACAGGAGATCTCGGTCGCCGACATCGAGGCCTCTCTGGCGGCGCAAGGCAAGAGCGCCGACGACATCACCCCGGGCGACGTGGTGCTCTTCTACACCGGCTGGGGCAGCCTCTGGATGGAAGACAACGACCGTTTCAACGCCGGGGCTCCCGGCATTGGCGTGCCTGCGGCCGAATGGCTGGCGGACAAGCAGGTCGCCCTGGTTGGCTCCGACACTTGGCCCGTGGAAGTCGTGCCGAACCCGGACAGCAGCCTGGCCTTCCCGGCACATCAGATCCTGCTGACCAAGAACGGCATCTACATTCACGAAAACCTGGCGACCGAGCGCTTGGCGGAAGCCGGCGTGAGCACCTTCGCCTACATCTTCACGCCGGTCCCCATCAAGGGCGCCACCGGCTCGCCCGGCTCACCCCTGGCGGTTTACTAGGCTCTTTGCTGGCGAGGGCTTCGGCCCTCGCCACAAGCCTTGCCTTTTGGCCTGGGGACCATGATATTCGATCACTGGAAGGTTGGTCGCGGACGAGCCGCTCGCCAACCCGGTCAGGTCCGGAAGGAAGCAGCCGTAACGAGTTTCGCTCGGGTCGCTTGACCAGCCTTCCACCTCCACCGCCGTCCGCAGAGGCTCGGCCCCTGCGTCATAGCGAAGCCCGCTTTCGGGATGAACGACAGCGCCGCACCTACCCAAGAGACTGAAAGCCCGGCGCCGTCCGGGGAGGTCTATCGCGTCCTCGCGCGCAAGTACCGGCCGCAGCATTTTGGCGACCTGATCGGCCAGGAGCCGCTGGTGCGTACGCTGACCAATGCCTTGGAGCGGGGCCGGCTGCCGCACGCCATCATCCTTTCGGGCGTGCGCGGCGTGGGCAAGACCACCACCGCCCGCATCATCGCCAAGGCGATCAACTATCGTGGGCCTGACGGCAACGGCGAACCCAGCGTCCAGGCAACGGACGATTGTCCGATCTGCCGCGCCATCGCCGAGGATCGCCATCCCGACGTGGTCGAGATGGACGCCGCCAGCCGCACCGGCGTGGACGATGTCCGCGAGATCATCGAAGGCGTGCGCTACCGCCCGGTCGAGGCGCGCTACAAGGTCTACATCATCGACGAAGTGCACATGCTCTCCAAGAACGCCTTCAACGCGCTGTTGAAGACCTTGGAGGAGCCGCCGGAGCACGTGGTCTTCATCTTTGCGACCACGGAAATCCGCAAGGTGCCGATCACCGTGCTGTCGCGCTGCCAGCGCTTCGACCTGCGCCGGGTGGAGAAGGCGCGGCTGCAGGCGCACTTCGCGGCGATCTGCGAAAGGGAAGCGGTCGAGGCAGAGACGGAGGCCTTGGCGCTGATTGCCCGGGCCGCCGATGGGTCCGTGCGCGACGGCCTCTCTTTGCTCGACCAGGCCATCGCCCTTTCCGGCGACAAGGTCACCACTCAGGTGGTGGAGACCATGCTCGGCCTGGCCGACCGGGCGCGCATTCTCGATCTCTTCGAGTTCTTGGTCGAAGGCCGCATCGCCGAGGCGCTGGACTGCCTCGGCCAGCTCTATGCCCACGGCGCGGAGCCTTTCGTGGTGCTGCAGGACCTGATGGAGACCACCCATCAGCTGACCCGCCGTAAGCTGCTGGGCGCCGCCGCCGAGGATGCGGCCGGGGAGGCCGCGCGCCTCGATGCTTTGGCCGAGACGCTGTCGATGCCGCAGCTTGGCCGCTGCTGGCAGATGCTGGTCAAGGGCGCGGGCGAGGTTCAGTACAGCGACCGGCCCCTGCCGGCGGCGGAGATGGCGCTCATTCGTCTCGCCTTCGCCAGCGATCTGCCGGACCCGGCCGAGTTGGTCCGCCGTCTGACCTCCGAGAAAGACGCGCCGTCTGACACGGCGAGCAAGAACGGCGGCACGCGGCCGGGTGACGGCTCGACGCCGGAGGCTGCGCAGCCCTCGGCAAGTTTGCATGAGGAGCACGGACCCCCGGCAGACTCTCCTCCGGATTTGCCGAGCGAGCCGCCCGAGCGGGAAACGCAAGAGACCGAGGAAACCCAAGAGACAAAGTCGCTGCCGGTTGGACCAAGCCCGTCGCCGGACGACTTCCGCGCCCTGGTCGCGCTTTGCCGCGCACGCCGCGAGGTGCGTCTGGCCGATCACCTGACCTATGACGTCGATCTGGTGCGCTTCGCGCCCGGCCGGCTCGAACTGCGCCTGCGCGAGCGGGCGCCCAGCGATTTGCCGAACCGTCTCAAGCGGCTGCTCAAGGAGTGGACGGGTGAGACTTGGAACATCGCAATCGACCCCCATGCCACCGAGCATCGCAACCTTGGCGAGGAGCTCGCGGCCGAAGACGCGGCTCGGCGGCAGCGGGCGCTGCAGCATCCGCTGGTCAAGGCGGCGCTGGAGACCTTCCCGGAGGCTGAGATCACCCGCATCGAGGGCGATTTCGACACGGCTGACGATGAGATACAAACGGGCGGCGAGACCGCCAGCAGGGGAGAACGAGGCTGATATGAAAAATCTTGGCCAGATGCTGAAGCAAGCGCAGGAAATGCAAAGCAAGATGGCCGAGCTGCAGGAGCGGCTCGCCGATCAAGAGCTCGAAGGGGTTGCCGGCGGCGGCATGGTCAAGGTGATCATGAGCGGCAAGGGAGAAGTGCGCCGGGTCAAGATCGACCCGGCCCTGGCGGACCCGAACGACATCGAGGTCCTGGAGGATCTGCTTGTTGCTGCGGCCGGCGATGCCAAGGCCAAGGTCGAGGCCTGTGCGCAGGAGGAGATGCAGAAGGTCGCCGGTGGCCTCAATCTGCCGGCCGGCATGAAGCTGCCCTTCTGACGCGCGCGCAAACGCGCGTCATCGCGGCACCGACAAGAACGGTCCAAGCCGGTCCATGGCGGTTTCGGAAATCGATCAACTGATAGCGCTCTTCGCGCGGCTGCCGGGGCTCGGCCCCCGCTCGGCCCGGCGGGCTGTGCTGCATCTGCTGCAGCGCCGTGAGCAGCACCTGCAGCCGCTTGCCGCCGCTCTGACGCGTGTCTCCCAGGCGATCAAGGTCTGCAGTGTCTGTGGTAACCTGGACGATCAGGATCCTTGCCGCATCTGTTGCAGCGAGGAGCGGGATCGCCGGGTGATCTGCGTGGTCGAGGACGTCAGCGCGTTGTGGGCGCTGGAGCGCAGCGGCGCCTTCCGCGGCCTTTACCACGTGCTCGGCGGTACGCTCTCCGCCCTCGATGGCCGCAGCCCGGAGGAGCTCAACATCTCCGGTCTGGTCGGTCGGGCCAACGCGCCCGAGGTCGAAGAGATCATCCTGGCGCTGGGAGCCACCGTCGAAGGGCAGACCACGGCCCACTACATCCAAGACCGTCTGCCCGCCGGCCGTTTGCGGATATCGCGGCTGGCGCACGGGGTTCCCGTCGGCGGCGCTTTGGATTATCTGGACGACGGCACCTTGAATGCGGCATTGCAGGCGCGGCGGCCGGCTTGAACGACCACTTTATGGTCGCGCCTGGGCCGTCCCGTCGCCGTAGAGCCGCCCCATTGAGCCGCCCAATTGCGATGGGACCCATAGGGCCCATAACCAACAGACTTTCTTTCGAGCGACGCGAGGTTCCGATGACAGTCCGCCCGGCCATTCTTCCCTTCCTTGCCGCAACCTTCCTGCTGCCGCTCGGCCTTGCCGCCAACGCGCAAGAGGTGCCGGTTTCGGCCCAGCGTGACCTGACCCTGACGCTCTATCAGGGCGACTTGGCCTTGGTGCACGACAGCCGCTGGCTGACCTTGAAGCCGGGCGAGAATCGCTTGTCCCTGACCGGCACCAGCCAACGCATGCTGCCGGAAAGCCTGCACCTCTCCGGCCTCGATGACACGGTGCGGCTGATCGATATCGGACAGTCGCCGGCCACCTTGACGCCTCAGCGCCTGCTGCAGGACGCGGTCGGTCAGCGTGTGCAGCTCAGGACCGTCGATCCGACCGTCGGCGACGCGAAGCTGGAGCCGGCGACCCTGCTGTCGATCGAAGGTGGGCTGGTGCTGGACGTCGGCGGCCGCATCGTCATGCTGCCCTACGATCCGGAGCGCATCGTTCTTGAGCAGCGCGCGCCCGGTTTAAGTGCGGAGCCGAGCCTGACGCTGCGCCTCTATGGCGAAGCGGCCGGCGGGCAGACGGTGACCTTGGCCTATCTGACCCACGGCCTCGGCTGGAAGGCCGACTACGTGGCCGAGCTCGATGCCGACGGCAAGCACGCGACCCTTTCCGCCTACGTCAGCATCACGAACGCGACCGGCACCAGCTTCAACAAGGCCAAGCTCCGGCTGGTGGCCGGGCAGGTGCGGAGCCTGACGCCGGTGCAGCCGCTGCCCGCGCCGATGCTGCGCAGTGCCACCGCCGAGGCGGCGCCCATGGCGGCGGATGCGGGTGCGGGCCCGGTCGCGATCTCCGACCGCTACCTCTACGACACCGGGCTGGAGATCGACATCGCGCCGGCCGAGCAGCGCGCGTTCGTGCTGTTCGAGAACCTGCGTCTGCCGGTCGAGCGGCTCTATGAGTTCGACGGTCTGGCGACGGCGCAGAATGTCGAAAAGAGCAATCCCGCGCATGCGGCCATCCGCCTGCATTTCACCAACAAGCCGGAGAAGGGCGAGGCGCAGCCGCTGCCCGCCGGCGTGGTGCGTGCCTACGAGCCAGAGAAGAACGGCCCGAGCCTTTTCGTTGGGGAAGACCGCATTCAACATAGCCCGGCCGACGGCAGCTTCGAGGTTGCCTTGGGCGAAGCCTTCGACGTGACGGCGATCTCGCGCCAGGTCGCCTTCGAGCGGCTGTCCAAGGAAGGCTCCTATGAGGCGACCCAGGAAGTGGTGGTGACCAACGCCAAGACCGAAGCCGTCACGGTCGAGCTGACCGGGCGCTTTGCCGGCGACTGGCGCATGCTCGACGAGTCGGTGCCGCACGAGAAGAAGGACTCCCGCACCGCTCTCTGGCGGCTTACCGTTCCCGCCGGCGGCGAGGTCAAGCTCGACTACCGGGTGCGGGTGAACCGCTAGGGCACTAAAGGCCCAAACCTTCGGGTTTTCTGGCGCTGCGGCTTCAACTGCTACGGACGCCCGAAACGGCCAGGGCGGGCATGGGCACCTGGTATTCCCCGTCGACGAGGAACTCTTCGAGCTGCGCATCCCACGCGGCAAAGATCTCTTGCAGCACCGCCTCGCTCTGTTGATCCAGGATGACGGCGGCGCGGGCCGCGAACGCTCTGAACGTGGCCGCGAAGCTTCCGGCCTCGGCCTTGAAGACGAGCGGGAGTTGAACCACCGAAATCTCCCCGAAGCCGGCCCGGGCGAGGGCGTCGCGCATGGCTTCCTCCGAAGCGAGGGCGAAGGGCGGCGGGGCCGGCGGCGCGGCGGACAGGTCGGCCAAGCGCTGCATCGTTCCGAACACGATGCGAAAGAGGGGCGAGTCGGGCGGGCCGACCCAGTGGCTGAGTGCGGCGCGTCCACCCGGCTTCAAGACTCGCGCGATGTCTCCGAGCATGGCGGCGGGGTCGCCGACATGCAGCAGCCCGAAGGAGCAGAGGACCGCATCGTAGCTCTCGTCCGCGCGCGGAACCGCCTCGGCGTCGCCGATCTCGAACCGCGCGGCGGGGAAACGGTTGCGGGCGACGGCAATCATTTGCGGCGAGGCGTCGATGCCTTCGGCCCGCGCGCCGAGCGCGGCCGCCGCGCCGACGGCGCTCCCGGTTCCGCAACAGAGATCGAGGATCGTCTGTCCTGGGGCCGTTTCGGCCATGGCCAGCAGCGTCGGAATCGCCTGGGTCGTGATCAGCCCCGTGATGCTGTCGTAAGCCTCGGCGCGCGCGTTCCAACCCTCGACTTCCGCTTGCTTGAACGCTTCGTACTGCATCGGTCCCTCCGTTGAGGTCTGAAGACGAAGCGAGCATGTCGGTTGTTCGCCGATGCCAGAAGGGCCATGCTGGCCAAGGGCGGGCCGTTTCGGCCAGGTATCGGGGAGACGGAAATGACGGCGGCAATGACGGCGGCGGCCAGAGACTTCGCGAAGGATCCGCTCAGGATCGATGTTCTGGCGGCGGAGAGCTGCCGTGGCGCTGTTCTCTACGGCATGTACGACCTGCTCTCTTCGGTCGGCTCCGCCTGGTCCTACATGACCGAAGGCGAGGCGCAGCCGCCGCTGACGCGGGTGCGCATCGTCGCGCGCGGGCGAGATCTGTTCCGCTGCATCGGGGGCGTTCCCGTCGTGCCGGACGCCGCGCTCGACGAGGCCGGCGATGCCGAGATCGTCTGCTTGCCGAATTTCCGGCTGGGCGAAGACATGCCGCCAAGAGAGGTGCTGGGCCCGGAGATCGACTGGCTTCTTGCGCGTCACTTGGCCGGCGCAAGGGTGGCCAGCGCCTGTTCCGGCGCCGCCCTGCTTGCTGATGCGGGTCTTCTCGATGGCGAGGAGGCCACCGCGCACTGGTCGATGGGCGAGGCCTTTCGCAAGCGTTGGCCGAACGTGAAGTTCTGCCCGGACCGGACGCTCACCTTTGCGGGAGACGGAGACGCGATCGTCATGGCCGGCGGGATGGCCGGCTGGCAGGACCTCGCTCTCTACGTCATCGCGCGCTTCATTGGCCCCGACCAGGCGGCGAAGTCGGCGCGCTTCTACTGCATAGATCCGCGTCCGGACGGGCTTCGCCGCTACGCCGCACCCATGCGGCGCCTGCAGAGCGAGGACGCCGTCATTCGTGCCTGCCAGGCCTGGGTCGCCGAGGCCTACGGAGACAGGGACGCGGTTGGGCGCATGGTCGAGAGCTCTGGCCTTCCGAGACGCACGTTCGACCGCCGTTTTCGCGCGGCGACCGGCTACAGCCCGACCGACTACGTCCAGTCCTTGCGGGTCGAGGAAGCGAAGCAGCTCTTGGAGATGGAAGAGCGCAGCGTCGAAGCCGTCGCCGAGGCCGTCGGCTACGCGGATGCCCGCGCCTTCCGGCGCCTCTTCCAGAAGATGACCGGGCTCAGCCCTGCCGAATACAGGCGCCGCTTCTCCAGCTCGAGCTTTCTCAGCCCGCGTTGAACGCCGCTGCGCTTCGCTAGGCCGGCGGTCGAGCTGGATGACCGGGGCCGAAGATCGGCCCTAGTCGATAGCCGTCGCGTCGAGTTCCGGATAGTGACGGAATATGCCCATCTCGTTGAAGGCTATGCGCCGCTCGGATGCGAGATAAGCCGCGATGTTGGGCCGTTCGCGAACGCGATCGCAGAGCGCAAAGATGTGCGGATGACTGTCCCGCAGCGCGGCGAGCGCCTTGGGGAATGCATACTCCAGACCCATCATCACCTGAAAGAGTGACAGGTCGGCATAAGAGCAGTCGGTGCCGACGAGCCAGCGGCCCTCGGCGGCCGTGTTCTGCCTCAGCACACGCTCGAAATAGCCGAGGAACCTAGGCAGTCGTTCCTCGCCAAACAGCGCCGTGCGGCGTTGCGCTTCCGCCTTCTGATCTTCGTAGTACAGTGAGCCCGCGATCGGGTGATGGGTGTCGTGGATCTCGACCACGAAGTCAGCGAGCGTAAGCTGCAGAGACAGCGCCTGCCACCGTGCGTCCCCCTCCGGGGCGAGCCCGTGCCGCTCGCCGAGGTAGGCGCAGATGGCTGCGGTCTGGCTGATGTAAAGGTCACCCTGCTGCAGGATTGGCGGCGCAAGGTTTGGTGTGCCGCCGTCGTCGCGCTCGAGGCACGCCATGAGCGCCGGCACGCCGCCGCCTTCGTCGTCGGGCAGCCTCGCGACGTCCACATAGGGAGCGCCCGCGTCTTCGAGCACGAGGCGCACGAACTCGCCGCGCCCCTGGATGTCGGGCCAGTAGTACAAGCGGTATTCAGCGTCTGCCATGGACGTTGGTCCCTGTGTGATCAATCAATACGATGGAGAAGAACGATAGCCGCGATAGGCTTCGCAACCAATGTGCTCATGGCAATCACGCCGGCGTTGTCCAATGACTGCAGGGCCAGAGCACTGTGCGCGATTTGGATGGGCGCAGTGCCGTCGGCGGCTGTCAGAAAGGTCCCGCTGCAGTATGGTGAGCCGGGCCTGATCTCTCGGCGTGTCGGCAACAAAGGACATCTCGACATGACCTATATCCTCTATGGGAACCGGCGGTCCGGCTCTCTGGCCGTGGAGATGGCGCTGGCAGAGATTGAGGCTGACTACGAGGTCCACGAAATCGACTTGGAGACCGAGGCCCAGCGCAACGAGGCCTATGCGGAGGTCAATCCACAGCGCAAGGTCCCCGCGCTCGTAACGCCCTCTGGCGAGACCCTTACGGAGTCGGCTGCCATTCTCCTGACTCTCGAGGACCGCCATCCCGAGGCGGGACTCTTGCCAAAGGACGCAAGGGAAAGAGCCCAAGCGCTGCGTTGGCTGCTGTTCGTCGCGACCGAGATCTACCCGGTGGTGGAGATCAACGACTACCCAGAGCGGTTCGCACCAAGCGAGGAGGCTGCGGCCGGCCTGCGCGATGTCGCCCGGTCCATCTGGCGCAGGCGTTGGTTGCTGGTCGAGCGTGAGATCGCCGGGTCACCTTACCTGTTGCGCTCAGGTTTCTGTCTGACCGACCTGTACATCGCCGTCGTCAGCCGATGGGCTCAGCAGGATGCCTGGCGACCGGAGAACCTGCCGAAAGTTGAAAGGCTCACGGCGGCTGTCGCGGAAAGGCCGGCCACCGCAGCGGTGTGGTCCCGTCATCGACCCGAAACTACGCCCAACCGCTTTGGCTAGACCGAGCGAGCAATCAGCAGGACTCCGACAGTTTCGTTTGGCTCCGTCGGTCATAGTCGGGCCGACGGCGGCTTCGAGGTTGCCTTGGGCGAGGCCGTCACGGTCGAGCTGACCGGCCGCTTCCCCGGCGACTGGCGCATGTTGGACGAGCCGGTGCCGCACGAGAAGAAGGACTCCCGCACCGTTCTCTGGCGCGTCACCGTTCCCGCTGGCGGCGAGGTCAAGCTCGACTACCGGTTGCGGGTGAACGGTTGGAAATCCCGTGCACTCTAGTCCCGTGAACGGTCGATGCGAAAAGAAGCGATAAAGGGCAGATGATCCGAGACGGACTCACGGAAGCGCTCTCGGCCCATATCCATCGCCCAGTGCATCGGGAAGAGCCTGAGACTTCCACGGATGTACTCTGTCGCAAAGGTACGGGAGATTGCGAAGCCATCTAGCAGGTTGGCGCGCCCGGCAGGCAGAATGTGCGAGAAGCGATCCTGCAGATCCCACGACGATAGGAAGTTCATCAAGTCGTCACCGCCGAGGTGGTGAAAATTTGACACGTCCTCGCCAGGAATCATGTTGTAGTCACCCATCAGCAGGATGTCCTCGCGCGATTGGCTACGCATTTCCGTGATGAATGCACCGATGACCTTACACTGTTCGTCGCGGATACGTTGCTCGGCCGCACCGCGGCCCGATTTTAAATGGACCGCGATTAGGATGAAATCGAACCGCCCGATGGTCACGTCTGCCACCAGGGCTTTGCGCCGGTTGTCGTCGCCTAGATCGGAGTTGGGAATGAAGCGAAGGTTTTTGACTTCAACTCCGTCCTTGAAAAGGAGCCCAATGTTCAAATCGCTCTTCTGCGGCAACATCTCTGATCGGTAGGCGCAGCCTTTTTCGGCAAGTCCGTCGATCAGCCGTTGCATGTGGCTGAACGGCTTGACTTCAACCAGCGTCATGAATTCAGCATCAAGTATCGCGAGCCCCTCAATTTGATTTGAGGCTCTTTCGTCTGTGATGTTCAGGAAACCGGCGATGTTCCAGACCCCAATGCGGGCTGTCATGCTCTGAAATGCGATCATTGGAGGTCTCCACTTCACGTTTCGGGTGAAAGATACCTCAAATAGTAAGGGAGTGCCATCAGCTACCGCTGCTCTTGTGAGGCAACGGGCGAGTACTAAGGTGTTTTGAACTTGGGGCGAAAGCACGGAAGCGCTGCCGCGCCAGCATCCGGTAGGGGCCGATTCGTCGCGTTAGAAGGATGACAGCTTCATCGGCATCTCATGTCTCACTCTCAATCAATTCAATGGCGAATATGGCTATTTAGAAACCTTGTCGGCGGCGGCCGAAATGTCGGTGAGGCGCTACAGCCCCTAATGAAAATCGCGCGACTTGGGGATGATGCGCTGGTCGCGCGGGTGACGGCCTGCTGAGCGATTGGGTGAGTGGCTGGGCGGCCGGCTGTGGGCGGGGGTCGGCAGGTTCAGCACTGGCTCTTTTCCCTGCGGCGGATAGGGGTCCGCGCCGGGGCGTCGCACTTCGTCGGCATGGGCCAGAGGTGTCGGCGTATCCAGGCCGTCCTCCGAGAGGAGGTCGAGCATCCAGGTGCGGTCTTCCAGGCGCTCGGCGACCACGTGGATGATCTCGCCGTGTTTCTGGATGCGTCCCCGAATGAGGATCAGGCGGCTGGCCATGATCGCCTTGCGATAACGCTCCAGCGCCTTGGGCCAGACCACGGCGTTGGCGACGCCGCATTCGTCCTCGATGGTCATGAAGACCACGCCCTTGGCGCTGCCCGGGCGCTGGCGCACCAGCACCACGCCGGCGAGGGCCAGCTTGGCGCCGTCCTTGAGCCGCCGATGCTCCAGGGTCGAGCGGATGCCTTCCTGCTTAAGCTGCGCGCGCAGGAACTGCATGGGGTGCGCCTTCAGCGACAGCCGCAGGGTCTGATAGTCCTGCACCACATGCTCGGAGAGCGGCATCTCCGGCAGGCCGACCGCCGGCTCCTCTCCGCTCTCCTTTGCTTCGGCATGGGCGAAGAGCGGCAAGGGCTTGTCGCGGGCGAGTGGCCGCACGTGCCAGAGCGCCTGGCGCCGGTCGAGACCCAGGGAGCGGAAGGCGTCGGCCGCCGCCAGTTTTTCCAGCGCCGGCACGGTGATGCCGCTGCGTTGGCGCAGCTCCTCCACATCCCGGTAGTCGCAGTGGCGGGCAGCGAGCAGGCGGCCAGCCTGCTCCTCGTGGAGACCGTCGATCTGCCGCAGGCCTAGCCGCAGGGCCCAGCCGCCCGTCTCGTCCGGCTGCAGGGTGTTGTCCCAATCGCTACGGTTGACGTCGGCCGGATGCACCGTGACGCCATGCTCGCGCGCGTCGCGCACGATCTGCGCCGGGGCGTAGAAGCCCATGGGCTGGGCGTTGAGCAGGCCACAGGCGAAGACCGCCGGGTAGTGGCACTTCAGCCAGGACGAGATGTAGACCAGGTGAGAGAAGCTCGCCGCGTGGGACTCGGGAAAGCCGTATTCGCCGAAGCCCTCGATCTGCTTGAAGCAGCGTTCGGCCAGCTCGGGCTCGTAGCCGCGCTCGATCATGCGGTTCACCATCTTGCTCTTCAGCGTCTCGATGGTGCCGCGGCGGCGAAAGGTGGCCATGGCATAGCGCAGCTGGTTGGCCTCGTCCGGGGTGAACTTCGCCGCCTCGATGGCGATGCGCATGGCCTGTTCCTGGAACAAGGGCACGCCGAGCGTTTTCTTCAGCACCCGCTCCAGCTCATCCTTAGGGCCATGCTCCGGTGACGGTGCCGGATAGGAGACCGCCTCCAGGCCGTCGCGGCGGCGCAGGTAGGGGTGCACCATGTCGCCCTGGATGGGGCCGGGGCGGACGATCGCCACCTCGATCACCAGGTCGTAGAAGCAGCGCGGCTTGAGGCGCGGCAGCATGTTCATCTGCGCCCGGCTTTCCACCTGGAAGACGCCGATGGAGTCGGCCCGGCAGAGCATGTCGTAGACCGCCGGATCCTCGCGCGGCACGCTGGCCAAGGTCAGAGGGCGATCGTAATGCTCTGCCAGCAGTGCGAAGCACTTGCGGATGCAGGTCAGCATGCCGAGCGCCAGCACATCGACCTTCATGATGCCCAGCGCCTGGATGTCGTCCTTGTCCCACTCGATGAAGGTGCGATCCGCCATGGCGGCATTGCCGATCGGCACCGTCTCGGTGAGCGGCCCCTGGGTCAGCACGAAGCCGCCGACGTGCTGCGAGAGGTGGCGGGGAAAGCCGATCAGCTCCTCGGTCAGGGCGACCACCCGGGCGAGGTGCGGGTCGGAAAGGTCGAGCCCGGCTTCCGTGACCTGGCCTTCCGAAACGCCGCTGCCCCAGGAGCCCCAGATGGTGCTGGCCAGGGCGGCGACCGTGTCTTCGGAGAGGCCCATGGCCTTGCCGACCTCGCGCACGGCGCTGCGCGCACGGTAGCTGATCACCGTGGCCGTGAGGCCGGCGCGCTCGCGCCCATAGCGCCGGTAGATGTACTGCATCACCTCCTCGCGGCGCTCATGCTCGAAATCCACGTCGATGTCCGGCGGCTCGTTGCGCTCGGCCGAGACGAAGCGCTCGAACAGGAGGTCGATGGCGCTGGGGTCCACGTTGGTGATGTTGAGGCAATAGCAGACGGCGGAGTTCGCGGCCGAGCCGCGGCCCTGACAGAGAATCTCCTGGCTGCGGGCGTAGCGCACCACGTCGTGGACGGTGAGGAAGTAGGGCGCGTAGCCGAGCTGGTCGATCAGCTTGAGTTCGTACGAGAGGCTCTTTTCCACCTTGGGCGGAAGACCATCGGGGTACTTCTCCGCCGCGCCGGCCCAGGTCAGGTCTTCGAGGTGCTGCTGCGGGCTCTTGCCCGGCGGCACCGGTTCGTCCGGGTATTCGTAGCTGAGCTCGTCGAGGGAAAAGCGGCAGCGGTCGACGACCTCCAGGCTGCGCCCGACCGCCTCTTCCCAGCCCCTGAACAGCCGCGTCATCTCTTCGGCGCTCTTCAGGTGGCGCTCGGCGTTGGCCAGGAGGCGGTAGCCGGCTTCGTGAACCGTGCACTTCTCTCGGATGCAGCTCAGCACGTCCTGCAGCGGCCGGCGGGCCGGGCTGTGGTAGAGCACGTCGTTGCTGGCGATCAGCGGCGTGCCGCAGTCCTGCGCCAGCGCCGCCAGGCGGGCGAGGCGGGCGCGGTCGCCGCCGCGATAGAGGTGCTGGGCAGCGAGGTAGAGCGGCGCGTCCAGGCGACGCTTGATCGCGGCCAGCTCGGCGGCAAAGGCGGCCGTCGTTTCGTCGTTCAGGTTGTCCGGCGGCAGGGCGATGAAGACCTGTCCCGCCGCGTGGGCGTAGACGTCCTCCAGGCCGATCTCGCAGTTGCCTTTCTCCACCCGGCGCTGACCCAGGGTCAGAAGACGGCAGAGCCGGCCATAGGCGGCGCGGTCCTCGGGGTAGCAGAGCAGGCTCGGCCCGTCGGTCAGGTCGAGCCGGGCGCCGATCAGGAGCCGCATGCCCTGCGCCTTGGCGGCGACATGGGCGCGCACCACGCCGGCCAGGCTGTTGCGGTCGGCGATGCCGATGGCGGTGAGGCCGAGGCCCTTGGCCATGGCGACCAGCTCCTGAGGGTGGGAGGCCCCGCGCAGGAAGCTGAAGTTCGTGGTCACCTGCAGCTCGGCATAGTCCATGGTCTGCCTCACGCGAAGAAGCCGTGCAGGTACCAGTTCGGCGCGCCGGGCACCTGGGCATCGCCGTAGAGGCCGGCGCGGAACAGCCAGTAGCGCCGGCCTTCGCCGTCCTCGACGCGGTAGTAGTCGCGCACCCGGGCCATGTCGTCAGCGGCCTGCGCGGAGGAGTCCTGCAGCGGTGAGTCGAACCACCATTCCGGGGCGATGCGCTCCGGCCCCTCGGCGCGGGCCACGCGGTGAACCTTGTGGCGCCAGGTGAAGGACAGCGGCGGGCCTTCCGGAATCTCGGCGGTCACGGCGATGGGCTCGGGATGCGGCAAGAGGCGGAAGGGCCGCGGCGCGAGACCGCCGGGCGGCTCTGACCGGGCGGTGGCGGCTTTTTTCGACGCCGGCTTGCCGTTCTCCAGCGCCATGATGGCCGCCAGGTGGCGGACGGCGCGTTCGGGCAAGTGGCTCTGGCGTAGCTGGGCCTGCTTGACGGCGGCGCGGCCCAGGCGGTTGGACAGGCGGTCGACCAGCTGGGCGACGTCACCCTTCGGCTGCTGGCTTGCGGCTTCGTCGAAGGTGCCTTGCCGCGCGGCGAGCGGCTCCACCACCTCGGCCGACAGCACCAGGGTCTCGATGCCGAAGCCGGCGTCGATCTCCTCCAGGCGCTCGGCGAAGAGCCGCCGGCAGTGGGCCGGTTCCTGGCTCGGTCGGGCCAGGGCAATGGACTGCCGCGCCAGGCTGCCGTCGACCCGGTAGCAGGCGAGGCTCATCTGCCGCGCCCCCTGGCCGTCCTTTTCCAGCGTGGCGCAAAGCTCCTGCAGCAGGTCGTCCAGCAGGCGGCCGAGAACCTCCAGGGTGACCAGCGGCTCGGCCAAGGTGGCGCGGGCGCGATAGGCCGGGGCGGGGCGCAGCGGCGAAAGCGGCGCCTTGAGACGCCCTAGGGTTTCGTCCAGCCGCTGCAGCAGCGCCGCCTCGCCTGTGCTTTCGCCGGCGCCATGGAAACGGCGACCGAGGGCCGTACGCGGCAGATCGTAAAGCTGACCGACCCGGCGCAGGCCGAGCCGTTGCAGCAGGTGCGCCGTCTCTTCCGAAAGATGCAAAGCTTCGACCGGCAAGGGTGCCAGGGCCTCCCGCAAGCGGCCCGGCTCGGCCAGGCGGCAGGGTGTGCTCTCGTCGGTGGCGTAGCGAGCCAGCGCCCAGGCGCCGCCCGGCGTTTCGGCCAGCCCGAGGCGGGCCGCGAAACCGAGATCGGCAAGGCGCCGGCGAAGCCGGGTCATGAGAGCCTCTTCGCCGCCGAAGAGATGGCTGCTGCCGCTGCTGTCGAGCCACAAGCCGTCAGGCGGATCGCAGTTGGTCCAAGGGCTGAACTGGCCGCACCACTCAGCCAGCCGGAGGAGCGCGGTTGCATCCGCCTCCGGCTCCGCCGGGCGGGCGGCCAGGGAGGGCAGGATGGCGCGGGCATCGGCCAGGCGCATCCCGGGGAGCAGGCCATGCTCCCGCGCGGCCTTGTTGGTCGCCGTAATGCGCAATCCGCCCTGCCCTGAGAGGGTCAGCGCCAGGGGCTGGGCAGGGCGCCCCCGCTTCTCAGGCGACGCGGTGTATCCGGCTCGGCGCAAGCGGTCGATCGACCACTGCGGCAGCCAGATGGAAAGAATCCGTCTCATGGCTCCATTCCAGCGTCCAGGCAGCGGGGCGCCCTTGGGGACAGCGGACCAGCTCGGCCCGCCAAGAGGGTCCGCCGGGCGCCCGCGGGTCGAGCGCCCCAGGGCGGCTCGGCGCCCCGGCAATGCGCCAGCGGGTGCGGGCTGCGCTGGTGCTCTTATCGCCGTTCCGCAGCAGCAGGCAGGGGCAGCCGCTCTGCTGAGCGGCCAGCGCCAGGCGGCGGGTTGCCGTGAGAGAGGCCGTCCCGAGCCCCTCCGTCCCGAGTTCCCCGACGACGGCGGCAAGGGCAGTGCTGCGCAGGCCTTCTTCCATGGCCCAGAGGATGTCCTTGCTGCGCGGCGCCTCGACCAGAAGCAGCCGGCCGGGGGTAAGCCCCCAGGGCGTCAGGCCCGGCGGATAGAGCCGGCCGAAGTCCTTCGCTTCCACGGCCGCCTGGCACCAGAGCAAGGGCAGGGCCGCCTTATCCTCGGGGCTCTCCTCGGCACTCCGCTGCAAATGCCGAAGCAGGGCCAAGGCGAAGGCGGCGGCCGCCGGCCGGTCTTTCGCGCTCGCCGGGACAATTTCCTGAAAGGCTGCCGGCGCCAAAGCCGGTGGCTGCAGGGCGGGCTCTATGCCGGCGACATCGAGGGTTGCAGGCAAGGCCGCAGGGCCGCTCTCGCCCGCTTTGCAGCCCTGCTCGATCTGCCGGATGCGAGCGCGCAAAGCGGCCAGCTCCGGTGCTGCGACGGTCGTGCCGCTGCGCTGGGCGTCGCGTGGTGAGGCGCTATGGAGAAGGAGTGTGGACGGCATCGGCACGGCATAGTTGTTCTTCTTTTGTTCTAATAAATAGGACGCCAAAGATCAAGTCGAAGCCGCGAGGGAAAGCCTCGGCCCTCGATGAGGGTCCGCTTCGACTAGCCTAAGAAAATCATGCGTTTACCATATCTGTCCCCACACAAATTAAGCAAATCCTCACCCTGCGGGGGCAAAGTCCCCCTTTCAAAAAACTAGAGAGCATTCCGGTACTGAGCCCGACATGGACCGTCCCCTGTCGATCCTCCTCGTCGATGAAGACCAAAGCGATCTCCAGGCCAGCAAGCGCCTGCTGGAGGGGATCTTTGGTGACGATCTGACTCTTGAGACCGCGGCCAGCTGGGATGCAGGCCAGGCCAAGCTGCTTGCCCATTCCTATGATATCGCCCTGATCGCCCACCACCTTGGACAGAACAGCGGGACCGGGCTGATCTGGGAAGAAGCGCGGGCCGGCCATCAAACGCCTTGTATCCTGCTGACCGAAGAGGATCTTCCGGACATCGACCATGCGGCGGCCTCGGCAGGCGCGGCGGCCTACCTGGTCAAAAGCAAGCTCGAGCCAGACATGCTCGAGCGGGCCATCCGCTACGCCGTCTCTATCCATCGCCGCTATCTTTCGCTCGCCGCCCAGGCGGAAGAGCTCGAGGCGGCCCGTGATCGCCTCGAGGAACAAAGCCGCTATCATCTGCGCCTGACCGAGCGCCTCTACGCCGCCCAAATGGAGCTGGAGGCGGCGCTCGACCGCGCCGAGCAAAGCGAGGAGCGCTATCGCCGCCTTGCCGAGCACGACGCCCTGACTGGCCTCGGCAATCGCAATCTCTTTCGTCAGAAGCTCTTCGTGGCGCTTCAGGAGGCCAGGCGGCGCGAGGGCACGTTGGCCGTCGTCATCGTCGACCTGGACAGCTTCAAGAGCATCAACGACACGCTTGGCCACCCCACCGGCGACACTTTGCTGCTGCAGGCGTCCCAGAGGCTCTTCGGTCTGCTGCGGGCCGACGACGTGCTGGCCCGTCTGGGTGGCGACGAGTTCGCCGCCATCCTGACGGACTTCGACGATCTCAGCGAGGTGACCCGCTTCGCCAAACGCTCGTTGCAGACGCTTAGCCTGCCCTTCCAAATCGGCGGCCGCGATCTCTTTACCTCCGCCAGCATCGGCATTGCCGTGATGGAGGGGGACAGCGACGAGCCGGGCACCCTCCTGAAAAACGCCAACGCGGCGCTGTCGCGCGCCAAGGCCAGCGGCCGCGGCGGTTTTCACGTCTATGATGAGGCGCTCGATGCCGAGTATCGCAACCGCTCAGCCCTGGCGGCGGACCTGCGCCGGGCGCTGGAGAGCGAGGAGTTCATTCTCCACTACCAGCCCAAGGTCTCGGCCGACAGCGGCGCGCTGATCGGTGTCGAGGCTCTGGTGCGCTGGGACCATCCGGAGCGCGGGCGTCTCTCGCCGCTCGAGTTCATCGACATTGCCGAGGTCAGCGGCCTGATGAAGGCCCTGGGCGAGTGGGTTCTGCGCACCGCCTGTCAGCAGTGCGTGGCGTGGCATGAGAGCGGCCTCGGGCCCCTGCAGATTTCGGTCAACATCTCTCCGACCCAGATGCAACAGGGCGGCCTGCTGGAAAGCGTGCATGACATCCTGCTGGAAACCGGGCTGGAGCCGCAGTTTCTCGAGCTTGAGATCACCGAGAGCTTCATGTTCGAGAACCTGGAGCTGGCGATCCGGGAGCTCACCGAGCTGCGCAGGCTGGGTGTGACCGTCACGGTCGACGACTTCGGCACCGGCTATTCCTCGCTGTCCTATCTCAAGAAGCTGCCGGTCGACCGGGTCAAGATCGACCGTTCCTTCATCAGCCAGGTGCCGGACGACGTCTGCGATACCGAGATCGTCAAGATGATCCTGGGCCTGGCCCGGCTGCTCTCACTCCGGAGCATCGGCGAGGGCGTCGAGACGGCGGCGCAGGCAGCCTTCTTGCGTCGCCACGGCTGCCATGATCTGCAAGGCTTCTATTTTGCCCGGCCGATGCCGCCGGAGGCGCTGAAAGGCTGGCTCGAGACCTATCGGCGCCGGCATCAGGCCGTAGCTGCCGGGGAATAGATCCCGGCGCAATGCCGCCGCGTTGCGGTTTCCACAGCATCGGCGTAGAGGATTGGCTCTCACATTAGAAGAAGAGCCAAGCAGAGAGCCCGCGCCGTCATGAGCCATGTCTTTCATCGCATGCCAACCGAGCAGCTCCCGACGGCTGTCGGAGGCGATGGTCCCTATCTGATCGACAGCGAAGGGCGGCGCTATCTGGACGCCTCCGGCGGCGCCGCCGTGTCCTGCCTCGGCCACTCGCACCCCAGGGTGCGGGAGGCGATACAGGACCAGGTCGGGCGCTTGGCCTTCGCCCACAGCGCCTTCTTCACCAACGAGCCGATGGAGCGTCTGGCCGATCACCTGGTGGACGCGGCGCCGGGCGACCTCGATCGCGTCTATTTCGTCACCGGCGGTTCGGAAGCCATCGAGGCGGCGCTGAAGCTGGCGCATCAGTATCACCAGGAAGCCGGCGAAGGGCACCGCCGGTATTTCATCGCCCGGCGTCAGAGCTATCACGGCAACACCCTCGGCGCGCTCGCGGTCGGCGGCAATCAGTGGCGGCGGAAGCAGTACAGCCCGATCCTGATGGACGTCGAGCACATCGACCCCTGCTATGCCTATCGCGAGCAGCAGCCCGAGGAGAGCGACGAGGCCTATGGCGAGCGGGCCGCCGCAGCGCTGGAGGAGCGGATCGCCGCCGTCGGCGCCGACCAGGTCATCGCCTTCGTCGCCGAGACGGTGGTGGGCGCGACCCTCGGCGCGGTGCCGCCGGCGCCCGGCTACTTCAAGCGCGTGCGGGAGATCTGCGACCGCCACGGCATTCTCTTGATCCTCGACGAGGTGATGTGCGGCATGGGGCGCACCGGCACGCTCTTCGCCTGCGAGCAGGACGGCGTGGTGCCGGACATCGTCGCCATCGCCAAGGGGCTCGGGGCCGGCTATCAGCCGATCGGGGCCATGCTCTGCCGCGCGCCGATCTACGACCGCATCGTCGAGGGCAGCGGCTTCTTCCAGCACGGCCACACCTACCTCGGGCATGCCACGGCTTGCGCCGGTGCGTTGGCGGTGCAGCAGACCATCGCCGAGGAGGATCTGCTGGCCAACGTGCGTGACAAAGGCACTTTGCTCCGCCAACGGCTGGAGGCGCGCTTCGGCAACCACCCCTACGTCGGGGACATTCGCGGACGCGGCCTGTTCCTGGGCCTCGAGCTGGTCGCCGACCGCGGCAGCAAGGCGCCGCTCGACCCGGCGCTCAAACTGCACGGAAAGGTGAAGCGCCATGCCATGGAGGCCGGCCTCATCTGCTACCCCAACGGCGGCACCATCGACGGCCGTTTGGGTAGTCACGTCATGCTCGCGCCGCCGTTCATCATCGACGACAACCACGTCGAGGAGATCGTCGACAAGCTGGACCGAGCCCTGACCGGCGCACTTGGCGAGGCCGGGCTGTGACGCGCGAAGCGGCGGACGCGGCACCACCGCCGCTGTTGATCGCCGTAGCACCGAACGGCGCCCGGAAAACCAAGCAAGATCACCCGACTCTGCCGATCTCTCCAGATGAACTGGCGGAGACGGCACGGGCTGCGCTGGACGCCGGCGCGGCGATGATTCATCTGCATGTGCGCGACGATGAGGAGCGCCACAGCCTCGACGTCGAGCGCTACCGCGAGGCCACCGCGGCTGTGCGCCAGGCGGTCGGACCCGACATGATCATTCAAGTCACCTCGGAAGCGGCCGGCGTTTTCGGCCGGGACGCGCAGATGGCCATGGTGCGGGCGCTGACGCCGCAGGCGGTGTCCCTGGCCGTGCGGGAAATCATGCCGGACGAGGCTGCGGAGTCCGAGGGGGCGGCGTTCCTCGCCTGGATGGCGCAAGAGCAGATTCGCCCACAGTACATTCTCTACTCGGCCGAGGACGTCAGCCGTCTGTTCGAGCTGCGTCGCCGGGGTATTGTGCCCGACGAGCATCCGTTCTTGCTGTTCGTACTCGGCCGCTACACCGCCGGGCAGCGCTCTCAGCCCTCCGATCTTCTGCCGTTCCTGGCGGCTGCGGAGGGGCAGCCCTGCGACTGGGCCATCTGCGCTTTCGGTCCGCTGGAAGGGGCTTCGGCACTCACAGCCGCGGCCTTGGGCGGGCATGTCCGAGTCGGCTTCGAGAATAACCTCTACCTCGCCGACGGGAGCGTCGCGCCCGACAACGCCGCCCTGGTACGCCAGGTCGCCGAGGGGGCTCCTGCGATGGGGCGGCGTACTATGTCACCGGCGGAAGCGCGCCGATACTTCGCCATCGAGCGCGGATAAACGGCTTTTCCGTTCCTCCCCAAAGCGCGGCGTCTTGCCGCAAAATACCCGCTTGTGCTACCGGCGAGAGACCTTGTCGTGTTGAAATAAGTGGGGGTTGCGTCCGCCGCTTGGTGTCGCCAACATACGCGCTTCTGGTGTAAAACCGGACAAGAAACGCGATTGCTCGGCGGCCGAAGAAGGCCGACAAGTCCTTTCGCAATCTAACGAAGTAAAACAGGAGGCTAACAACAAATGCGGAAATTCCTCAGTGCCACGGCTGCGCTCGCCTTGATGGCGGGTCTTGGCCTTGCGGCTTCGCAGTCGGCATCTGCAGCCGAGCAGCGCTTCATCTCCATCGGAACCGGTGGTGTCACGGGCGTGTACTATCCGACCGGCGGCGCCATCTGCCGTTTGGTGAACAAGGACCGCAAGGAGCACGGCATTCGCTGCTCCGTCGAGTCCACCGGCGGCTCGATCTACAACATCAACACCATTCGTGGCGGCGAGCTTGAGTTCGGCGTCGCCCAGTCCGACTGGCAGTACCATGCCTATAACGGCACTTCGAAGTTCGAGGACCAGGGCAAGTTCGAAAACCTGCGCTCGGTCTTCTCGGTTCATCCCGAGCCGGTGACGGTTCTGGCCCGTCCCGATTCCGGCATCAAGAACATCGACGATGTGAAGGGTAAGCGCCTCAACATCGGCAACCCCGGTTCAGGCACGCGCGGCACCTGGGAAGTCATGGAGTCCGCTTTGGGCTGGAGCGAGGATGACCTGAAGCTCGCGTCCGAGCTGAAGTCTGCCGAAACCGGTCAGGCACTCTGCGACAACAAGATCGATGCCTACTTCTGGCTGGTCGGCCATCCCTCCGCGCTGACGCAGGAGACCGTGTCGTCCTGCGATGCGGTGCTGGTCAATGTGACGGGACCTGCGATCGACAAGCTGATCGAGGACAACTCCTACTATCGTAAAGCGGTCATTCCCGGCGGCATGTATTCCGGCAATCCGGACGACGTGACGACCTTCGGTGTGGGCGCCACGTTCGTGACCTCGGCTGACGTGCCGGACGACGTGGTCTACACCCTGGCCAAGGCCGTGCTGGGCAATCTTGAGGACTTCAAGAAGCTCCATCCGGCTTTTGCCAATCTCAAGGCCGAAGAGATGGTCAGCGATTCGCTTTCCGCGCCGCTGCATCCCGGCGCGATCAAGGCCTACAAAGAACTGGGCCTGATGTAGTCCTGACAGACGAGGACAGGGGAGCTCCCACGGAGCTCCCCTTCCTGCTTTAGGGGTAAGAACACACGGCGTAAGCCGGTCGCGCGGGGGGCCGCGCTGCAGAGGGGGCGTCGCGATTCCATGACAGTGCAGAACGAACAACAGCAGCGCGAGCTTGACGCCAAGCTCGAGGAGATGGTCGCGGCCAGCGACACCGGGGCGAGAAGCCCGGCCGGCGCGATCGGCAAGCTCATCGCGGGGATCGCGCTCGTTTGGTCGCTCTTGCAGCTCTACACCGCCTCACCTCTTGGTTTCACGCTTGCCGAGTACCTGGGCTCTTGGGTGGTCGTCGACTCGACCAAGCTCCGGCCCATCCACATGACGTTCGCGCTGGTCTTGGCGGCGCTGGCCTATCCGCTGCTCAAGTCGTCGCCGCGCGACCGCGTTCCCTGGTACGACTGGCTGCTGGCCGGGCTCGGCGCCATGGCTTGCCTCTACCTCATCGCCTTCAGCGACGATATCGCCACCCGCGCCGGCCTGCCGACCACGACAGATCTGGTGATGTCAACAATTGGCCTCGTGGTGCTGCTGATCGCGACCTACCGCGCGCTCGGACTGCCGCTGGTCTTTGTCGCGTCCTTCTTCCTGGTCTACGTCTTCTTCGGCGACAAGTCCTTCATTCCGGAAGTGATTCAGTGGAAGGGTGCCTCCTACGGCAAGGCCATGTGGCACTTCTGGATGCAGACCGAAGGCGTGTTCGGCGTCGCCGTCGGCGTCTCGGCCTCGATGATCTTCCTCTTCGTGCTCTTTGGCGCCTGTCTCGAGAAAGCCGGCGCCGGCAACTATTTCGTGAAGGTTGCCTTCGCACTGCTCGGCCACCTGCGTGGCGGCCCGGCCAAGGCGGCCGTGGTCTCCTCGGCCATGACCGGCCTCATCTCCGGCTCATCCATCGCCAACACCGTGACGACGGGCACCTTCACCATCCCGCTCATGAAGCGCGTCGGCTTCTCTGCGGAGAAGTCCGGCTCGGTCGAGGTCGCCTCGTCCGTCAACGGACAGCTCATGCCGCCGATCATGGGCGCGGCCGCCTTCCTGATGGTGGAGTACGTCGGCGTCACCTACATCGACGTGGTGCGCCATGCGGTGCTGCCGGCGGTCATCTCCTACATCGCGCTGCTCTATCTCGTGCACCTCGAAGCCGTGAAGGCCGGCATGGAGGGTCTGCCAAGGCCCGGTGTCGCCAAGACCGTGCTGCAGCGGCTGATCGGCGTGCTGACCGGCTTCATCGTTGTCGCGGTGCTGGCCGGCGCTCTCCACTTCGGCCTCGGTTGGACCAAAGCCGCTTTCGGCGATGCGACGATCATCGGCGTCAGCCTGCTGTTCATCATCGCTTACCTCGTGCTTGCTTATCTCGCCGCGGGTTTTCCCGATCTCGAGCTCGACGACCCTAATGCGCCTGTGACATCGCTGCCCGAGGTGAAGCCGACGGTCATGTCCGGCCTCTACTTCCTGCTGCCCATCGTGGTGCTGATCTGGTGCCTGATGATCGAGCGCTTCTCGCCCGGCCTCTCGGCCTTCTGGGCGACCATCGCCATGCTGTTCATTCAGATCACCCAGCATCCTGTGAAGGCGATGTTCCGCCGCGCCGGCGAATTCTCCGCTGCCTTCAAGCAGGGTTGGGACGAGTTGATCGACGGCCTGATCACGGGTGCGCGCAACATGATCGGCATCGCCGTTGCCACCGGCGCGGCTGGCATCATCGTCGGTACCGTCACGCTTACCGGCTTCCATCAGGTGATGGGCGAGTTCGTCGAGTTCCTCTCGGCCGGTAGTCTGATTCTGATGCTGGTTCTGGTCGCCTTCTTGAGCCTGATCCTTGGAATGGGCTTGCCGACCACGGCCAACTACATCGTCGTCTCCTCGCTGATGGCGAGCGTGGTGGTGGAGATCGGCGCTCAGAACGGCCTGATCGTGCCGCTGATCGCGGTGCATCTTTTCGTCTTCTACTTCGGCATCATGGCGGATGTGACGCCACCGGTCGGCCTCGCGTCCTTTGCGGCGGCCGCGATCTCCGGCGGCGACCCGATCAAGACCGGCTTCACGGCCTTCTTCTACAGCCTGCGGACGGTGGTCCTGCCGTTCCTCTTCATCTTCAACACCGAACTTCTGCTGATCGACGTCACCATCACAGGGGCGATCTTCGTCTTCATCAAGGCGACCGTTGCGATACTGATATTCGCTGCTGCAACCCAGGGTTACTTCTTCGCCCGCAACAAGATCTGGGAATCCATCGCGCTCCTGCTCGTTGCTTTCACCCTGTTCCGGCCCGGCTTCTGGCTCGATCAGGTCGAAGCGCCCTTCGAGCAGCGACCGCCGAGCGAGATCTTCAGCCTCGCGGCCGAGGCGCCGCCGGGGTCCGAGCTGCGCGTCGTCGCGGAGGCGCCGGACTTCGACAATCCCGACGGGCCGCCACTGACCAAGACGATCGTGCTGCCGCTCAGCGAGAGCGGCGACGGCGAAACCCGCTTGTCCGATGGCAGCGGCCTGATGGTGATGCTGGAGGGTGACCAGGCGATCCTGGAGGAGCCCATTGACCTGAACAGCGTTGCGGGCCAGGCCATGAGCGATTTCGACTTCTATGGCGACGAGCCGGCCCGTATCGTCACCGTCGAGGTGCCGGCCGACCGCCTGCCCAAGGAAGTCTTCTACATCCCCGCGCTGTTGCTGCTCGGCCTCATCATCGTGCTACAACGCAGGCGCACGGACGTTCCGCCCTTCTAGGCCCAACCGGAGCCAACGGCTTTTCAAGGAATGAATTGATGTACAAGGATGTTCTCCTCGCCATCGACATCAACAATCCCAAGACGCAGGCCAAGGCGGTGGAGACGGCGGTGCGTTTCGCCAAGATGGAATCGGCGACCCTCCACGTCATCACCGTGGTGCCGAGCTTCGGGATGTCGATCGTCGGCTCCTACTTTCCCGAGGGATTTGAGTCGAAGGCCATCGAATCGACGCGCGAGCACCTGCACGAGTATACCCAGGCACACATCCCGGCGGAGATACCGCTGCAGCATATCGTTGCCCATGGGACCATCTATGAAGAGATCCTCAAGGCTGCGCGTGAGCAGAGCGTCGATCTCATCGTCATGGCGTCACATCGGCCGGAGCTGAGCGACTACCTTCTGGGGCCCAACGCTGCACGGGTGGTGCGGCATGCGGACTGCTCGGTGATGGTCGTGCGCGGGGACGAGGAATAGCCCTTTTTACCCAGCTGGCATGGGAAAAAAGGGGCTAACGCCGGGGATGCGGCTGCCCGCCATTCCGTAAAGAAAAGCAACACAGTCTTTCGTCAAAAGCACGCCTTTAAAGGCAAAGCTGTGACCGCTCTTCGCCTTAACACCGCATTAAGAGCGTTCGGGAGATCCTTGATGCGAGACAAGCGCTGAAAGGCGCAAAAGAAGTACCCGAGAGGTGGAAAGATGGCATTTATGGAAACGATCGAAGCACGGAGCGAGTTCGCTGGCCGCTTTGTCCTCTTCCAACGTGAAGTCTGGGGACGCGGCGTTGGGCAGCTGAGTGATCATGGGCGGCTGGCATGCCGCCGGGTTGCCGATTGGCTGGAGGATTGGGAGCACGCCGACGGCGAGGCCGCCTGCATGGCCGGCTTCAGCGACCACCAGATGGAAGACTGCGGCATTGCACCGATCGGCCGCGGCTAGCCCGCGGCCCTGACCTAGGCCGGCAGTTGCGCTTCGGGCCCTTCCCCCGGCCCCGAGCAAAACAAAGCGGCCCTCTCTTCTGTTTCTCCCGTTCGGCGGCGTGACCGGCCTCGATGGGAAGAGGCAGGGGAGAGGGCCGCCGGCGTTTGCGCTGCCGCTTCTTCTCTATAGACTTCGGCGCGGATTGAGACATGCCGATATGTGAGGGATGGGAAGGATGGCCGGTGAAATCGCAGACAACTACCAAGTACGCAGCTACGGCGCCGAGGAGATCGGCTTCGGCGGCAAGCCAGGCATCGTCGTGGTCGACTTCCAGCTCGGCTTCACCGATGACCAGTATGCGCTGGGCGGCGCGCCCCTCATCATGCGGGCGGTGGACAACACCGAGCGTTTGCTCGCGGTGGCGCGGCGCTGCAACGTGCCGGTGGCCAACTGCAACACGGCCTATATGAACGAGCGGGAGATGCCCTATTGGAAGGTCGGCGCGGTGCGGGAGACCTTCCTGCACGACCATCCCTCCGTCGCCTTAGACCCGCGCATCTACGACCCGGACTACGATCTCAAGATCTGCAAGACGGGTGCCTCGATCTTCTTCGACACCACCGTCGCCTCCTATTTCGTCAAGGAGCGGGTGGATACCGTGATCGTCACCGGCTGCGTCACCAGCGGCTGCATTCGCGCCACCACCATCGACAGCTTCAGCCACCGCTTCCGCACCATCGTGCCGGAGGATTGCGTCGGCGATCACGAGGAAGGCCCGCACCGAGACAACCTGCGCGATGTCGGCCGGCGCTACGCCGATATCTCCAGCGCGGATGCCTGCATCGACTACATAGAGGCCTGGCGCGGCCAGAACGCCGCCAGCTAAAGAAGCCCAGACCCGACCTGATCGCCCACTTTGCAGCGTTGGTCCTCATCGCTACAGAGCTGGCGGGCTCGTCTCATAAAAATGAAATGCTTGGTTGCTACTCGCACGCGGCAGTTTGAGCGGAGCGCTGCAGGAAGATGAAGCTTGTTCGACGTTTGCTAAACCATCCGGCGGCGCTGCGCGTTCTCGAGGTCTTCGACCGCCGCATGGAAAACAGAATGACGGAGTTTGGGATGCTCGCCCAAGCTTTCGAGTTCTGCAAAATCAATGCCATAGAAGGCGACTACTTCGAATTCGGGGTCTGGCAGGGCAAGACATTCGGCTATGCCCGGGCTATGGCGCGGCGCTATGGCTACGGCCCCCTGACCTTTCGGGCCTTCGACAGCTTTCAGGGGCTGCCGGCCGTCGAGCCGGGCGACTATGAGATTTGGCAAGAGGGCCAGTTCGCCTTCGGTCGCTCGGATTTCGAGCGCGTTTTGTCGCAGAAGGGCTTTGAGCGGTCCGACTATCAGATTGTTGAAGGGTTTTATAACGACTCTCTCAACCAAGAGCTGATAGAGAACCTGGAGAAGCAATCTGTTAAGGCTTCTATCGTTTACATCGACTGCGATCTCTATGAGTCGACCCGTGATGTGCTGGCGTTCATTGGTCCCTTTCTGCAGGACGGAACGGTGATCTGTTTCGACGATTTCTTCAACTACCGCGGGCGTGCGGACATGGGCGAGCAGAAAGCCTTCGAGGAGTACAAGGCGCAGACTCCCTTTCTGAGCTTTCGTCCCTATATGCCCTACAGCCCGTTGGGGATGTCTTTCATCGTCCAGAAACAGGCAGAGCCTGCGCCGCAGTCGACGGCACCCAACAGTCCGAGTTCCTAGGTAAGGAAGCAACGAAGCCGGCGCATGTTCGAGTTCGACAAGTACGATCCCAACAAGGCCGGCACGCGGACGACGCCCGCTCAGCCCTATCAGCCTTTCGACGGCGGTAAGGAACGCGCCCTCCTGCTGTGGGGCGAGCACTGCATCGAATGCGCCGCACCGGCCTGCTTTACGACCTGTGATCTCTACGAAGCGCGGCCCGATGAGCGCTGCCGGCGCTTCGAATACGGCATCTATCGCAACAAGAGCTATCCCTCGGCCCGGGGCTTCGGCGCCGAGGTCGTGTTCAAGCGCTGGGGCAAGATCGAGGCACGGGGCAATGCCGTCATGCTGCCTGGCTGGCTTTGCGGCAGCATGGAGCGCGGCATTCCTTTCTTCTTGCCACTGCTCAACCGTTTCGGCCGTGCGGTGAGGAGCGCCGGCGCGGCTATCCGCTGGTCCTACGTTTCTTTCGGAGCCCTGGAACGCTTCAACCGCTGGCTCGCCAAGCGCGCCTCCCCCCGCGCGCGCCCCGACGCTTTCGTGGCCGAGATCTACAATCCCAACGAGACGACCATCGCGATGGTCCTGGCGATCGGTGTTGACCGTAGCCAGATCGTCGGCAACGTCACGGCCGATCAGCTGCCGCGCCCCTTCTCCAAGCGCCTATCCATCGCCCCCGGGTACAACCGCTTCGACGTGCCCGCCTCCGAGTTCGGCACCATCCTCGACAGCGGCTTGCCGTTCAACCTCGCCCTCATCCCGGATGCCGAAGACGGCAGCAACCTGGTCTTTCTGAGTCTGGACCTCCTGACCTACAGAGCGGAGAGCCAGGCTGCCGCAGCGACCGAGACGAGCGTCGAGCGCGAGGCGAAGCCCAAGCCGGCGGCCAAGTGCGTGGTCTTCGATCTCGACAACACGCTGTGGGACGGCGTGCTGCTGGAAGGCGAGGTCACCCTGCGGCCGGGTGTGAAGGAGCTCTTCGCTGAGCTCGATGCGCGCGGTATCCTGATCTCGGTGGCGAGCAAGAACAGCCATGACGATGCCATGGCCAAGCTCAAGGCTTACGGGCTCGACGAATACCTGCTGTTCCCACAGATCAACTGGAATCAGAAGTCGCAGAACATTCGCGCCATCGCTGACAAGATCAGCATCAATCTCGATACCTTCGTCTTCGTCGACGACAATCCATTCGAGCGGGAGGAGGTGGAACGCTTCTTCCCCCAGGTCGAAGCCCTGCCGGACACGGCGCTGCCTCGGCTCCTGGAGAATCCTCGGCTAAAGGGCAGCAAGACCGCGGAAGCGGGGCGGCGCCGCGCCATGTATCAGGAGGCCATCGAGCGGGAGGACGCGGCGGTCACCTTCGGCGACGACTATCTGGCCTTCCTCAAGTCTTGCGAGATCGTCGTCGACATCATGCCGGTCAACAACCAGCATATGGAGCGTGTGATCGAGCTGGTGCAGCGGACCAACCAGCTCAATTTCTCCGGCCGCAAGTACGGCCGCGAGGAGATCCAGGCCATCCTGGACGACGACATTCACGGCAAGCACGTCCTGGCCTGCGCCGACAAGTTCGGCTCCTATGGCGTGGTCGGCTTCGCCATCACGCGGCCGATCGATGGCGGCATCCGGGTCGAGGACTTCATGCTGTCCTGCCGGGTGCAGGGCAAGTTCGTCGAGCAGGCGCTGTTCAATTATCTGGTCCGTTCCAGCGAGCCGCCAGCCCACATCCTGGAAGTGAACTTCGTCAAGACCGACCGCAATGCGCTGGCGGAAGCGGTCTTGCAGAAGCTCGGCTTTCCCGTCGAGGACGGCGGCAAGGGTCAGCCTCTGCGTCGCCGCCTGACAGGCGACGAACTGGCCGTCGACTTCCTGACGGTCCGCGACCTCACCACACCGCAAGGTGGCGCAGGCCGAGACGCCGCCTAAGCGGATTTCCGCAGCCAGCCTTTGATGCGGGACTTGAGGCCCATGCGGTCGAGCAGCGCGACCGAGCCTTGCGATAGCGACCGCGATGACGTGAAGGCGTTGGCCAGGAACAGGAGTCGGGGCGAGCGGCGCAACAGCAGCAGGTCAGCGCAGAGCTTCATGTCGGTGGAAAAGAGCGCCTTGTGGGAGCCTTCGCCCTCGGTGAAGTCGAAGACGGTCAGGTCTTCCCGCTCGAAGCACCACTGCATGGCCAGGAGCTGCAGGACCGTGCCCGGCGAAAGGTCTCGGTGGGCGCTGTCGAAGCCCAGAAAGCCGTAGATCACCCGGCCCTCCTCGAAGGGCGTGTAGAGGTAGGCGATCGCCTCGCCTTCCAGGAACAGCAGAAAGCCGGCCACCTGTCCTGCCTCCGCCCGGCGCTCCATATCGCTGACGAAGCTCGGGTCCTCCGGCAGGGCGGCGTCGTAGAGCTTGGCCTGATAGGTGCGTCTCGCCAGCACCACGGCGATCTCGTGGAAGGCGCGCATCTCCTCGGGGCTGCGGTAGAGACGCCAGTCGATGTTGCCGTCCGAGAGTTTCTCGAACTTGCGCAGTTTCCGCTTAAGCGTCGAGCGGGTCTTCCCGGACTTGCTGGCCAGGAAGTCGTCGTAGCTCTGTTTGAGATCGAGGAAGTAGCGGGGAAAGCGGCCGCGCTCCAGCCAGAAGAAGCCCTCGGGAGCCGAGGGAAGGGCGACGGGGCCGGCGCTGTCGGCCGTCTCCTCGCCGAGAACGGCGGACGGCAGGTAGTAGCCGTCGACGGCGTCGACATTCGGCGGGTCGGCAAGACTAAGCGACGACAGGGGCTGCAAGGCGGGCAGCGCTTCGACCTTGAGCTCCGCACGCGTGACCGGCAGGCCGAAGGCCTCGAACCTCAGGGGAACGGATCTCATGGCAGGCGGTCGTTGAGATAGTTCTCGCCGGCGCGGACGAAGGCCCGCAGCGGGTTGCCCTCGGGTATAGGCGGTGTTGCGCCGTTGCTCCCGGGCGCCTGCGTGGCGGCTTCCTGGAGAGGGACCACCTCGAACTTGTCGGACTCCTCTGCAAGGAAGGCGCAGAGCCGCTTCAGCCGCCCTTGCACCAGGGCATTGGCCTTCATGCGGCTGTAGCGGAAGTCTCGCGATTTGATGAACTCGAAGGGGTGGGTGACGATGACCGCGACGCCGGGGTCTTCCTCGCCGCCATCTTCGTGCAGTTGCTTCAAGAGCGCGATCATCTCGCCCGCGCCCAGTGCCGTGACCTGCAGTGGCCTGAGCCGCCCGCGGCCGACCGGCCCCCGGTCGACGAAGCAGGTCACCGGCAGCTCACGCACGCCCTCGATGTCATGGCGTCCGCCGGCCAGAGCCAGCTCCGGCTCCTTTGGTGGCGCCACGGCGAGGCAAATGTTGGAGGAGGCAGAGAGTCCGACCTCGGCCATGGCCTCGAAGACCCGTTGGCTGGTCGAGAAGTTGCCGGTGCGCAGCGCCGTGGGGCGTCGGCCGGTCCAGCTCTCGATCTGCGCCGCACCCTCTTCCATGGTCTTGGCCAGCAGGTCGCGATCCAACTCGCCGCAGTTGTCGGAGATGCGGCTGTTGGACTGCATCTCGCCGTCCCGGAAGTTCAGCCAGGTGGGATGCAGGTGCAATTGCACGTCCTGACCGGCCGCCATCAGGCGTTCGACATAGCGGCCCATGGCATGGGCTGGGAAATAGCGGGTGTGCAGGGCCTCGACGAAAAAGGTAGCGCACTGGCCGTATTGGCTCAGGGTCTCAACCAGAAAGCCCAGAGCCTCGCTCTTGCCGGCAACTTCGCCGGCGACCGGCTCGTGCAGCAAGGGGGTATTGCGCTCCGGGTCCTCATAGGCGCCGGCGATCGAAGGCTCCGTATCGACGGTCAGGACGACCTTTGTGCGCATTCCTCGGGTCCCTAAGGCGTTCGGCGGGCGGTCTGCTGCCGAGGCTCTCGCAGCCTCGCCTGTCCTCATAGCGGACAAAGCCGGCAAATTCACGAAAACCTGGTTCGAGGGCACTCTATGAGGAATTGGTTACCAGAGAGTCCTATTTCAGCCCACTACTTACCGACCCGTTCGAGCGCCGGCTCGCTCGCCGTCGCCCGAGCGTCGGGATTGCGGTAGCGCACCGCCCAGTCTTGGACAGGGCTGTCGCGCAGGCTGAACTTGGGGCTGTCGTCGAGAAAGTCGTGGGTATGGACGATCACGCTGTCTTCATCGATCAGCGCTACGGCATAGGCCGGCGGCTCGAAGCTGCCGGCGATCTCGCCCTGGTTGGCGAAGTCGAGCCAGCACTGGTGGTTGAGCGCGCGCAGGCTCGAGACCGGGATGCCCAGCCAACTCCCCGAGAGCGGCCGGTGGATGTGGCCGAAGAAGAGATGGCGGATGCGGTCGGCGTGGGGCCGGACCACCTCGGCGAAGGTCTCGGGCTCCTGCAGGGAGATGCGGTCGAGCGGAGCCAGTGCGATCTTGAAAGGCGGGTGGTGCATGAAGAGGAAGACCGCGTCCCCGGCATCGGCCGCCTCGGCCAACTGACTGGCCAGCCAGGCGCGGCGGGTCTCGCAGTACCAGCCGGCGTGGGTGCCGGTGAGGTTGGTGTCGAGGAACAGGAAGCGTCCGACGGGGGTCTGCTGCACCGATTGCACGAAGCCGTCGTCGTCGAGCGGCTGGTCCGGGAAGTGCTCGGAAAAGACCTCCCGCTTGTCGTGATTGCCGATCAGGAGCTGGAGCGGCGGTTCCAGTGGCGCCAGGGTCTCGGCAAGCTGACCGAAGGCTGCCGCTTCGCCCCAATGGGTCAGGTCGCCGGTGATGACCACGAGATCGGCATCGGCATGGTTGCGGTTGATGTCGGCCACGGCAGCGGCCAGGGCGACCCGCGGGTCGCGGCCATAGAGCGTCTCGCCGGCCGGCACGAAATGCGGGTCAGTCAAATGGATGAGTTTCACGGCTTGGGATCCTCTGCGGCGCAGGCTTCTGCACCTTAAATAGGACTGGTGGCCGGACGCGTCATGCCTCCGGCCACCAGAAGGAAAAGAAAGCTGACTTAGGAGCCTGCGGGCAGCAGCTCCTCGACTTCCTCCATCAGCTCTTCGCGCAGCTCCATCATGTCGTCGGACTCGCCGACCACGATGCTCTCGATGCCGTCGTAGATGATCTGCGTGATGGCGAGGCCGTTGTCACCCGGATAGGCCTGCCAGTCGCGCAGCAGCGGGAGCTGGTCGACGGCGGTCTTCTTGTTCGGGTTCTTCTGGTAGAAGTTCGCCAGGATGATCTCGTTGGCGGCCTTGTTCGGCGGCATGTAGCCGGTGGTGCGCGCCACATCGGCGGCACCCTCGCCGGAGGTGATGAACTTCAGCCAGAGCCAGGCGGCTTCCAGCTCGCGCGGGTCTTCGGAGGTCGAGACCAGCATGGCGGAGTTGCCACCGGCCGGCAGGCCCTTCGGCGCACCCTCGATGCCCGGGTAGGGGCCGGTCTTCAGCGTGAAGTCGCCCTGGCCGCGCTCCACGGCGCCCAGCGCCGAGGTCGACCAGAACATCATGGCGATCTCACCCACGGAGAAGGACGAGAGGGCGGCCTTCCACTCCAGGTTCTTCATGTCGCACTCGCGGAAGATGCGGTGCATGGTCTCCAAAGCGGTGAGGCCCTCTTTGCCGGCGACGTTGAACTTGCCGTCCTTCATGGTCGGTGCGTCCTGGCTCCACATCAGGGCCTGCAGGAACCAGTTGCCGGTGATGTTCCAGCCCCAGAACATGGGGTTCTCGACGCCGGCGGCGCGCAGGGCCTTGCAGTTTTCAACCACGTCGTCCCAAGTCTTGGGCAGCTCGGTGATGCCAGCCTTGGCCATCAGGTCCATGTTGTAGTAGCCGACCGGCAGCGAGACCGAGAAGGGCAGGCCGTGCACATCACCGCCGAAGGTGCCGAGGTCCAGCATGGCCTTGTGGTAGCCGTCCTTCTCGAAGTTGGCTTCCTGGGCGATGAAGGGCTCGAGCGACCTGGCGATGCCCTTCTCGACCAGGATGGCCTGGCGGTTGAGGCCCTGCATGGTGACGTCCGGCAGATCGCCTGAGACGGCCTCGCGCAGGATGGTGTTGGTGCCGTCCTCGTAGCTTTCGTAGGTCGCGCGGATCTTCACGTCGATATGCGGATACTGCTCTTTGAACTTCGGCAGGATCTTCTCGTAGGTGACATCGAAGAGGTGCGAGTAGGGGTAGGCGAACTCGATGGTCACCTTTTCCTCGGCCTGGGCCACTGGTACAAACGCCACCGCAAACAATGCGGCGAGGGCGAGTCTGCGTTTCATTCGGTCTCTCCTTCGTTGCGCGGGTCCCGGTTGGTTTGGCGACGGACCGGGACCCTTCTTTTCCGGCCTACCGGCCGAAATCCCTCAGATCTGAACGGCTTACTTCATGCCGGACAGGGTGATGCCTTCGATGAAGCGGCGTTGCGCCAGCAGGAAGGCGACGATCAGCGGCGTGACGATGATGGTGGCGGTGGCCATCATCGGGCCGAAGAAGCTACCGTCGGCGTCGCCCTTGAACTCGCGCAGGCCGAGCGGTGGGGTGAAGAGATCGCGGTTTCCGGTCACCACGATGCGCGGCCAGAAATAGTCGTTCCAGTGGGCCACCACCGAGAAGATGCCGAAGGCGAGAAGCGCCGGCACGGCGGTGGGGAGCATGACCTTCCAGACGATCGAGAACTCGCTCATGCCGTCCATGCGGGCGGCGTCGATCAAGTCGTCGGGCACGGTCATGAAGAACTGCCGCATCAGGAAGATGCCGAAGACCGAGATGGTCCAGGGGATGACCAGTGCGGCGTAGCTGTTGGTGAGCCCTGCTTTGGCCAGCATGATGTAGAGCGGCAGGGCGATGGCATGCACCGGGATCAGCAGGCAGAACAGCACCATGCCGAAGACGAAATCCCTGCCGAAGAAGCGCAGCTTGGCCAAGGCGTAGGCGCAGGGCAGCGCGACGACGATCTGAATCAGGAAGATCGAGACCGTGACGATCACGCCGTTCAACAGGTAGCGCAGCAGCGGCGCTTCCGAGAAGGCCTTGGTGTAGTTGAAGACAATCGGCCGAGTGGAGCAGTCGCCTTCGATCTCGCTGACGAGCGCCTGATAGATCGCGGTGTCGGACTGTCCGGGGAAGCGCTCCCGTGCTTCGGCGATGGTGTCGCGGTCGGGCTCGCGTAGCTTCACGCAGCGCTCGTCGACCATCATCTCCTGGGCGCCGAAGAAGCCGCCTTCGTTGCGCTCGATCTCGCCGGGGCTTTTCAGCGAGTAGCTGAGCATGACGTAGAAGGGCAGGATGACGACCAGGGAGCCGAGGATGAGGATCAGGTGCTTCCAGCCTTCGCCGATGTAGTGCGTCGCGGTCATGAGTAGTGCACCCGCCGTTCGACCAGGTAGCGTTGAACGAAGGTGATGACGAGCACGAAGAAGATGAAGGCGACGGTCACCGCAGCGCCGACGCCCATCAGGTTCTGCTGAATGGCCTTCTCGTAGATCGCGTACATCATCACGTAGGTGGATTTCGATGGCCCGCCCTGGGTCAGCGCCTCGACCGTGTCGAAGACCTGGAAGGAGCGGATGGAACTGATGGTCACCACGAAGACGGTGGTCGGGCCCAGCATCGGCCAGGTGACCAGGCGAAAACGCTCCCAGGCGCTGCGGGCGCCGTCCATCTCGGCGGCCTGCACCAGCTCCCGCGGGATGGCCGTGAGCCCGGCGAGGTAGAGCACCATGTTGAAGCCGAAGCCCTGCCAGATGCCGATGAAGCAGAGGGTCAAGAGCGCGTAGTCGCGGTCGCGTAGCCACAGGGGAAACTGGCCGTCAGCGCAGTGCCGCCCGTACCAGGTCTGGCTGCCGTCGACGAAGGGCAGCCAGCCCCAATCGAAGATCGCTTGCACGAGGGTGCCGCAGCCGGCTTCCAGGCTGTCGTTGACGATGCCGATCGTCGGATGCAGCGCGAACTCCCAGACGATGGCCATCGCGAGCAGCGCGGCCATGACCGGCAGGAAGAAGATTGTCTTGTAGAAGTCCTGGGCGACCTTCAGTGAGTTGATCAGCAGCGCCGCGCCGAGCCCCAGCGCCACCGAGGCCGGCACCACGACCAGGACGTAGATGATCGTCGACGAGAACATCTTGAGATACGTCGAGCGGCTGAGAATGCGGTCGTAGTTGTCGATGCCGACCCACTCGGCGCTGGTGTTGCCGAGGCTGTAGTCGGTGAAGGACAGTGCCGCGGCGATGAAGACCGGCACGATCAGGATGACGATCATCAGCAGCACGGCGGGTGCCGCGAACCAGTAGCCGGTGCCGCGATGCTGCGCCGGCTTGGCGATCTTGCCGCGCGTCTGGCCGACCGGCGCGGCGATCTCAGCGCTTGCGACGGCCATGGCTCAGGCCTCCATCAGGCTGAGGCGCCGGTTGTCGGCGCCGAAGGCCAAGGCGGTGCCCTCCGCCGCGGCGAGCATGGTCTGTCCGCCGATCGGAATGGCCGAGGCTTCTTCCGGCGTGGCGCGGGCGACGACGCGCGTTCCGACCCCGTTCATCTGGCCGTGGAGATAGAAGTCGGAGCCCAGGTTTTCCTTGTGGCTCAAGGTGAAGGGCCAAACGGCGTTGGGGCCGCCGTCCGCGACGATCCTCAGGTGCTCGGGCCGGATGCCGATCTTGATCCCGCGCTCGCCTGGCGAGACGCGGCGGCGTAGCGGCACGCCATGCACCACGACGTTGCCGTTCCCGTCGGCCTCGCCGTCCAGCATGTTCATCTTGGGACTGCCGATGAACTCGGCGACCCGCCGGTCCTGCGGGTTGTGGTAGATCTCGTCCGGGCTGCCGAGCTGGAGGATGTGGCCCTCCATCATCACCGCCATGCGGGTCGACATGGTCAACGCCTCGGCCTGGTCGTGGGTGACGTAGATGAAGGTTGTCGCCAGTCGGCGGTGCAGCTCCGTGAGCTCGGCCCGCATGTGGACGCGGAGCGCGGCGTCAAGGTTCGAGAGCGGCTCGTCCATCAGGAAGGCGAGGGGCCGGCGCACCATGGCGCGGCCGAGCGCGGCGCGCTGGCGCTGGCCGCCGGAGAGCTGGCCCGGCTTGCGCGCGAGCAGCGGCTCGATCTTCAGAACTTCCGCGGTCTCGGCGACGATCTCGGCCATGTCCTTCAGCCGACCGGAGGCTCCGGGCGCGAAGCGCCCGACCAGCGGCAGGCGCTGCAGCGCGCTCAGGTCGCGGAGCCTGAGCGGCGTCATCATGTTCTCTCTCACTGTCAGGTGCGGATAGAGCGCGTAGGATTGGAACACCATCGCCAGGTCGCGGTCGCTGGCGCGCACGCCGTTGACCGAACGGCCGTCGATCGCCACGTCGCCGGCGGATTGCGCCTCCAGGCCGGCGATGATGCGCAACAGGGTCGACTTGCCGCAGCCGGAGGGGCCGACCAGCGTCAGGAACTCGCCTGCTTCCACCGCAAGGTCGATGCCGTTCAGGACAGGCGTCTGCCCGAAGGCCTTCTCAATCCCGGTGAGAACGATATTGGCCACCGGCGATCTCCCCAAGTCCCTGCTGAGTGATGCGGGCCGTTTAACAAGAACGCTTGACACCGATGTGACGTACTATTAGCGGGGCTAATGTCTGAAAAAGCCTGCGACCGCCTAGGGATCCGCACCTATGAAGCCCAGTCCCTATCAGATATCGGCCTTCACTCATGCGGCGCGGGAGCGCAGCTTTTCCAAGGCAGCGGCCGTGCTGGGCGTGACGCAGTCCTCGATCACACAGCATGTCGCCAAGCTGGAACGCGTTGTCGGGGCACAGCTTTTTCTGCGCCGCCGCGAGGGCCTGGAGCTGACCCGCGCGGGGCGTGAGCTCTTCGAGATTTCCGATCGGCTGCGCACCCTCGAGCAGCTGATCGAGGAGAAGATCGACGACTACGGCGAGTTGTCGACGGGGCATCTGCAGATCATCGCCAATGCGCCGCGCCCTGCCTTGCCCATCATCGCCCGCTATCTGGCGCTTTATCCCCAGGTGCAGATCGAGTTCACGCTGTTCGGCTGGAAGGCGGTGATGGACCAGTTGCGTGAGCGCGAGGTCGACATTGCCATTATCGTCGAGCCCGAGATCAGCGAAGGACTCTACACCCGGGAACTGGGGACGACGCGGTACAAGGCCTTCGTCTCACCCGACCATCGCCTGGCCAATCGGCGCAGCATCTCGTTGCGGGATTTGCGTCAGGAGGTCGTCATCCTGCCAGAGGATGGCTCTCTGACGCAGCGGGTGGTCAAGGCCAAGGCGGCCAAGCTCGGCTTCGCCTTCTCCCGCATGATCAAGACTGCGACCTTTCCCGTGGTCAAGGAAGCCGTGCTGCACGGTGTTGGCGTCGGCTTCATGCTGGAAGGTGGCCAGTTCCCGTCTTCCAACCTGGTGACCATCGATGTCGAGGAGATGCCGGAGCGCTATCGCGTCTGCCTGGTCACGCCCTCCGACAAGCGCGACCTGCGGCTGGTCAAGAGCTTCTGCGAGGTCGCCGCCGATGCGTCCTACGGATAATCCCGCAGGCAGGCTTACGCATCGCTGGGGTCGGGCTTCTGCCGCTGCTGCGCCAGCCAGTCGCGGGGTCCGCAACCGAACTGCCGCTGAAAGGCGCGAGCAAGAGCCGTGCTGCTCTGGTAGCCGACGAGCGGCGCCACGGCCTTTAGGGCGCGCCCCTGCAGCAGAGCCTGCTTGGCCTGGGCCAGGCGCAGGTTGGTGAGGTAGTCGCCCGGCGAGGTGCCTACCCCCTGCTTGAAGGCGGCGGCAAAGTTGGAGCGGGACATGCCGGCGATCTCGGCCAGCCGCTCGATGTTCAGCGGCGCGGCCGGCTGCTCGTGCATGGCTGTCAGCGCCCGCGCCAGCTTAGGGTCCGCCAGCCCGGCCAGCAGGCCTGTCTCTATCAGACCCTCGGCAATGCAGTGCCGCAGCAGCATGACGAGCAGCAGCTCGACGATCAGGTCGACGGCGGCGCGGTGGCCGAAGGCCGGCGTGAAGGCTTCGTCGAACAGCCGTTCGAGCACCGGGCCCAGGCCGGACAGGGCGTCGAGCGGGACGACGAGTGGTTCCGGCATGCCGAGCAGCAGGAGGTCTGCTTCGGGACCGGCGAATCTCAAGCGCGCGCAGACCAGCTCGGCGCCCGGTTGATCCTCGGCGTTCATGCGGTGGTTCTGGGGCCGGGCGAAGAGGATGAGGCTCGGCCGCTCGACTCGCGTGACCGCCCCGCCGCGTGTCTCGAGAGAGAGGGTGCCATGGCGCAGCAGGTGCAGATGGCCTTGGCCATCTTCCGCGTTGTGGTCCGCACCCCCACAAAGGGAGCCGGAGAAAAACACGCTGGCGCTCAGGCTGTGGCGGGTCAGCCAGGGAAAGACGTTGGGGTCTTCGGACGAACTGCGCGTTTCTTCGGACAAAAGATCGAACCCGAGGACTTAGCTTTGAATAAGAGCCGGACCGCGGCCCCAGGCCGCAAGGTTCCGGACCCACCCGTCAATGAACTCAATCGGAGGGAACTGCAATGTCGTCTGTTATCAAAGTTCTTCGCACGACGCTGCTGTCAGCCGGCTTGGCGCTGGCGGCGGTGCTGGGAACGGCACAGCTCGCCGCGGCGGAGACCGAGATCAACATCGTCGATGGCTATGCCGTGCATGGCTACGATGTCGTCGCCTACTTCGAGGAAGGTAAGCCGGTGATCGGCGACGACCGCTACACGGCGGAGCACGATGGCGCGACCTATCGCTTTGCCAGCGCCGAGCATCTCGACGCGTTCAAGAAGGACCCGGCCAAGTTTGCCCCGCAATACGGCGGCTACTGCGCCTTCGGCGCCGCCATGGGCCGCAAGTTCGACGGCGACCCGAACGCCTGGGCCATCGTCGACGACAAGCTCTATCTGAACCTCAACAAGAAGGTTCAGGAGCGCTGGAAGGAAGACGTGCCCGGCTTCATCAAGGGTGCGGACAACAACTGGCCGCTGATCCGCAGCGTCGCCGACTCCAGCCTCGAAGCCTCTTCCCCGGCCGGCGTCACGATCGGCGCCCAATAAGTCCCCAGTAGCCCCCCGTTCGTCCCTGGGGGGGCGCTGACCAGCCGGTCCGTGTCATGCGGCGCCAAAGCGGCGTCGCATGACACGCCTTTTTGCGTTTCAGGAACCGGCCGTTCTCTATCTGATGATGATTCTGGTGCCGGATCCGAAGCTGCGGCGCCCGTGCCGGCGGTGCCATCGGTTGCCGTAGCGGCCGCCGTGGTAGTAGCTGCGGCCGACAAAGCCGCGTTTGCTGAAGCGCTTGCGTTTCGTGAATTTCCGGTTGTGGTTCGGATTGATGATCACGACCCGTTGGTTCTTCTTGCCGGTCCTGAAGGCCGGCGCGTGGACCGGCCCTTTGACGCCGTTGCGAAAGACGATGACGCGGTCGTTCTTATGCGGCTTGGCGTGATGGTGCTTTCCACCCTTGTAATGGTGTTGGCCGTGGTAGCCCTTGTGGTGATGTCCATGCTTATTGCCGTACCCGCCGCCGGCATCCGCCGGTCGGGGCATGGCGGCTATGCTTCCGAATGCAAATGCCAGGGCAAAAGCGGTGACCGCTATGCGAAGCCTCTGTGCCTTCATATGATCTTCCCGTCCCGGTCCCGGGGCGGGCCTTTCTGTTGCCACTATGCCTGTGCTACGTCTTCGGCGATTTCATGATCCCTGCGGAAGTGCCGCGATACCCTTCACAATCTTGTCAGACGCGCCGACACACGGGCTCCGCGATGCGCGCGCTTGACCCGACCTGAAGCCATCGCGAAAGAAGATAAGGTGAGAGAGAGGGCAGCCCTGTGTACGTCGTCACAGTCGCGTTCGAGATCAGGCCGGAGGCCGCCGCGGCCTTTCTGCCTCTGATGCTGGAGAACGCGCGCACATCGCTGGCCGAAGAACCGGGCTGCCTGCGCTTTGATGTGTGCGGCGAGGAAACGGCTAACGACGCCTGGCCGGCCCGCATCTTTCTCTATGAGATCTATCAGGACCGAGGTGCTTTCGACGCGCATCTCGCGAGCGCCCACTTCCGGAGCTTCGATCAGGCGACTGGGCCCATGGTGGCCAGCAAACAGGTGACTTGCTGGCAGCTCCTGGCGGCAGAGACCGGGCAAGCGGAGCAGCCATGAGCATCGACAACGAGCTGCGGATAGCTGTGCTTCCTGGCGATGGGATCGGTGAGGAGATCACGCAGCCCTGCCTTGACGTGCTGGCCGATCTCGCCGCCCGGTTGGGCAGCTTCAGTCTCAAGTTCGAAAGTCTTCCGGCCGGGGCCGGTCTTTAT
The DNA here is from genome assembly GCA_965247175.1 of Rhodospirillales bacterium. Taxonomy (GTDB): domain Bacteria; phylum Pseudomonadota; class Alphaproteobacteria; order Kiloniellales; family DSM-21159; genus JANQMX01. Next base: position 2,589,964 of record OZ252006.1, on the reverse strand, counting down.
CGGGAGTCGGGAACGGCCCTGCCCGAGGAGACCTTGCGCGCGGCAGAGAAGGCGGATGCCATCCTGCTCGCCGCCATGGGTCTGCCGGACGTGCGTTATCCCGACGGCCGGGAAATCGCGCCGCAGCTCGATCTGCGCGAGACCTTCCAGCTTTTCGCCGGCGTCCGCCCGGTGCGCACCTTTCCGGGCTTGCCATTGCCGCTCGCCGACTCCCGAGCCGCGTCCCTCGATTTCGTGCTGATCCGCGAGTCGACGGAGGGGCTCTTCGCCGGGCGCGGCAAGACGGTGATCGACGACGACAACAGCGCGACCGACCAACTTGTCATCACCCGCACCGCCAGCGAGCGACTCTTCGACTTCGCCTTCGACCTGGCGCGGCGGCGCAAGACCCGCGGGCGGGAAGGCCGCGTCACCTGCGTCGACAAAGCCAACGTGCTCGGCGCCTTCGCCTTCTTCCGTGGCATCTTCGAAGAGCGGGCCAAGCGCCATCCCGATGTCTTGGCCGACAGCGCCTATGTCGATGCCGTGGCGCTCAACATGATCCGCAGCCCCTGGCAGTTCGACGTGCTGGTGACCGAGAACATGTTCGGCGACATTCTATCGGACGCCGGGGCGGCGCTGATGGGTGGCATGGGCATGGCGCCCTCGGCCGACATCGGCGAGAGCCATGCCGTCTTCCAGCCCTGCCACGGCACCGCCCCGGACATCGCCGGCAGCGGCAAGGCCAACCCGACGGCCATGTTCCTCTCTGCGGCCATGATGCTGGACTGGCTGGCCGCCCGCTATGCCGCGGAGACTTGCGCCGAGGCGGCGAGCCTGCTGGAGAACGCGGTGCATTCCGCCTTCGCCGGGGGCGCCTTGCGGCCCTACGAGATGGGTGGGACCAGCGGGCTCGACGACATCACCGCCCACGTCCGAGCCCAGTTGGATATCTAGCCGGCTTTCTCGATGGCGCGGCGCAGCGCCGCGCGGGCCAGGAGGCGCGTGGAGTCCAGGGTCGGCAGCGGTGCATTGCCGTCGTTCATGATCAGGGGGATCTCGGTGCAGCCGAGCACCACGGCATCGCAGCCGGCCTGCTTCATGCGCTCCATGACCTCCTGGAAATAGGCGACGGCCTCGGGCTTGAACTGCCCGTAAACCAGCTCCTCCATGATGATGCGGTCGATCTCGTCACGCTCGGCGGGACTCGGGCGTTGCACCTCCAGGCCTCGCGCGGCGAGCTTCTCCGGATAGACCTCGCTGTCGACCAGCCAGCCTGTGCCGGTCAGGCCGAGGCGACGATAACCCCGCTGGACGGCCTCGTCCGCGACCACTTCGGCGATGTGGAGCCATGGCAGCGGCGCGCGCGGCGCCACGAGATCGAAGGCCTGGTGGATGGTATTGTCCGGACAGATCAGAAAGTCGGCGCCGATCTTGGCCAGCTTCTCCGCCGAGGCCAGCATCAGCGCGGCGACGCCCTCCAGGTCTCCGGCGCCCAGGCAGGCCGTGTAGTCGGCCAGAGAGGGCGTATGCATGGAGACCTCGGGATGGGCGTGTGCACGCCCGAGCAGTGCCGGCGCTTCCGTGCAGATGGTCCGGTAGCAGAGGGCGGCACCTTCGGCCGAGCAGCCGACGATGCCGATATGTTGGGGCATGGATACTCCCGAAGTCAGACGCTAGGCGCTGTTCGCCACCGTATACATATGCACGTCCTGCTGCGGGAAGGGGATCGAGATGCCCTCGGCATCGAAGCGCTCCTTGAAGCGCTTGGTGAAGTCGAACTTGAGTGGCCAGTAGTCGTCGGACTTGACCCAGACGCGGACGATGATGTTCACCGAGCTGTCGGCCAGTTCGCCGACGACGATCTGATGGGCCGGGTCGGATAGGGGGCGCGAGTCGTCGGCAATCACGGATTCGATGGCGGCGATCGCCTTGTCCATGTCGTCGCCGTAGCCGATGCCGAGCATGAAGTCGACGCGACGCGTGCCGTGGTGCGAGTAGTTCACCACGGAGCTGCCCCAGATCGCGTTGTTGGGAATGATGATCTGCACATTGTCCGGTGTGGCGAGCTCGGTGGTGAAGAGATTGAGGTCGACGACCGTGCCGGCTTGCCCCGCAATCTCGACGTACTGACCGACGCGCAGCGGCCGGAATATCAGCAGCATCACGCCGGCGGCGACATTGGAGAGGGTCCCCTGGAGGGCCAGGCCGATCGCCAGGCCTGCGGCGCCGAAGATGGCAATAAGGCTGGCCGTCTGTACGCCGAACTGGTTGAGCACGGCGATGACGACGAAAACCAGGATGACATAGCGTACCAGGCTGGAGAAGAAGCCGCGGAGAGTCGCGTCGACCTTGTCGGTCTTGCTCAGAACGCGCCGCACGGCGCGCTTGGCCCAGCCGGCGACCATCCAGCCGACGATGAGGATGACGATGCCACCGATGACGCTCATGCCATAGGTGGTGAACGCGTCGATCACTGCGCTGATCAGCGAGTCGATGCTGCGCTCGTCGAACAGATTTGCTGTATCCATGCCTCTCCCTTTCTCTGCCCCTATGCTTGTCGCCGCCCTCGCGCCGGCTGCCAGCTCTCACGCTTCACTGTCTATTGGTTGTGGACAGCTGTGATCTAGCACAGGTGTATTTTGGAAAAACGGTAAAATGTCTGGGGCTTAGAGGGGCCGCTTCAGCCCCGCTTAGCCTCCAGCGAGGCGCGATAGCGAAACGCGACGAGGGGCGCTTGAGCCGCGCGCGGCTTCTCTGTGGCCGGATGGCAAGGTCTGTGCCGGTTTCCTGCGGGGTCGGGTCATCTCGATTTGAAGATTTTCTAAACGAGTTTTGCGTTTTTCGAAAGTTTCAGCGGCGCGGCTTGCTGTTATCAGTCCACCAAAGAACAAGAGTTCAGGGAGGAGGCGATGGCCGCGCAGCAGCGCGCAGGCAATCTGTCGAACGTTTCGCTCGAAATGCGCGCCTGGAACATCCGGCGTAAAGCACTTCTGATGGGCGAGGTGCAGGGCCAGGGCTACATCGGTCAGGCGCTCGGTGTCGCGGACGTTCTGGCGACCTCGTACTTCCATGCGCTCGACTATCGCCCCGAGGACCCCGAGTGGGAGGGCCGCGACCGCTTTCTTCTATCGATCGGCCATTACGCCATCGCGCTCTACGCAGTGTTGATGGAGGCTGGGATCCTGCCCGAGGAGGAGTTCGAGACCTACGGGATGGACGACTCGCGCCTGCCCATGTCCGGCATGGCAAGCTATACGCCGGGGATGGAGATCACGGGCGGCTCGCTCGGGCAGGGGCTCGGCATCGCCGTTGGGATGGCGTTGGGCCTCAAGCGCAAGAACAACCCGGCCTTCGTCTACAACCTGATGTCCGATGGTGAGCTGGGCGAGGGCGCGACCTGGGAGGCCGTGATGTCGGCCACCCAATGGCGTCTCGATAACCTGATCTGCGTCGTCGATTTCAACAACCAGCAAGCCGATGGCCCGTCGCGTGATGCACTGGCCATCGGCGCCGAGGCGCCGAAATGGGCGGCTTTCGGCTGGCATGCTCAGGAGGTCGACGGCAACGATCTGGACGCCCTGGTTGCGGCCTTCGATGCGGCCCGCGGCCTGACCGAGCCGAAGCCGCGCGTCATCATCTGCAACACGAAGATGTGCAAGGGCGTCGACTTCCTCGAGAACCGCGAGATCACCCATTTCGTGCGCGTCGAAGCCGACGAGTGGTCAAGAGCTCTGGCCAAGCTGGAAGAAGCGAGGCCGGAATGACGCTTGCCTCCATGAAGCGGAAGTACGAGCCGCGCCGGGTTCAGCTAGGGCCCGACGGCCAGAAGGTTGCCACCTCGGCCATGATCGCGTCGCTGGCGGCCGAGGGCTACGACACGGTCTCGGCCCCCTTCGGCCATGCGCTCGTGAGCGTTGCGGAGAAGAACGAGCGAATCGTGGGCCTTTCGGCCGACCTCTCCAAGTACACCGACCTGCATATCTTCGCGAAGGCCATGCCGGAGCGCTTCTACCAGATGGGCATGGCCGAGCAGCTGCTGTTTTCGGCCGCAGCTGGTCTGGCGAGAGAGGGCTTCCTGCCCTTTGCGACCACCTACGCGGTCTTCGCATCGCGCCGGGCCTACGACTTTATCGCCATGGCGATTGCCGAGGAGAATCTGCCGGTCAAGATCGCTTGTGCCCTGCCGGGGCTGACCACCGGCTACGGGCCAAGTCATCAGGCGACCGAGGACCTCGCGATCTTCCGTGGCCTGCCGAACATGGTCGTCATCGACCCCTGCGATGCTTGCGACTTGACCGGCATGGTGCCCGCGATGGCCGCGCACGCCGGCCCGGTCTACGCCCGATTGCTGCGGGGCAAAGTGCCGAGCGTGCTGACCCGCCACAAACCCGACTACCGCTTCCAACTGGGCAAGGCGCAGATGATCCGTGAGGGCGCCGACGTCCTTGTCATCTCGACGGGCCTCATGACCATGCGCGCGCTGGATGCCGCCGAGGCGCTGGCGAGGGACAAGGTGGACGTTGCTGTCCTGCACGTTCCCACCATCAAGCCGCTCGACGTCGAGACCATCCTGACCGAGTCCGCGCGCGGACGCCTCGTCGTCGTGGCAGAGAACCACACGGCGAATGGCGGGCTTGGAGAGGCGGTGGCGAAGGAGCTTTTGCTGGCCGGCATGGCGCCAACCTTTCGCATGATCAGCCTGCCGGACGAGTTCCTGGAAGCCGGTGCGCTGCCGACGCTGCATGACCTCTACGGGATCTCCACCAAGGGCGTCGTGAAACAAATCAAAGGCTGGCTGTGACCGGCTGCGCGAAGGGCGGAAAGATGGGTCTTCTTGACGGCAGATTTGCAATCGTCACCGGGGGTGCGAGCCCCCGGGGTCTCGGCAAGGCGATCGCCCGGCTGTTCGCCGAGCACGGCGCAACCGTCGCAATCCTCGATCTGGACAAGGATGCTGCAGAGGCTGCTGCCACGGACCTGGGTGCAGAGCACCTGGGCATGGCCTGCGACGTCACCGACAAGGCTGCCGCCCAAGCCGTGGTTGAGACCCTGTTGGGACAATGGGGTCGGGTCGACATCCTGGTGAACAACGCCGGTATCACCCAGCCCCTCAAACTGATGCAGATCGAGCCGGAGAACTACGAGGCCGTCACCGACGTCTCGCTCCGCGGCACGCTTTATATGAGCCAGGCGGTCATCCCGGCGATGCGCGCGCAAAGGTCCGGATCGATCGTCAATCTCTCATCGGTGTCCGCGCAGCGGGGCGGCGGCATCTTCGGCGGCCCGCACTACTCGGCGGCGAAGGCAGGCGTTCTTGGCCTCACCAAGGCAATGGCGCGAGAACTGGCGCCCGACAACGTTCGCGCCAACGCCATCTGCCCGGGCTTTATCGCGACCGACATCACGGCGGGCAAGCTCACCGACGACATGCACGCGCAGATCCTCGCCGGCATCCCAATGGGCCGCGCGGGCGAGGCGTCGGACGTCGCGGGCTGCGCGCTCTTTCTTGCGTCCGATCTCTCTGCCTACTGCACAGGAACGGAGGTCGATGTGAATGGTGGGGCTTTGATCCACTGAATGCCTGACGCTGAAGCGGACGCTGCTTCGGGTCTTGAAGAGAATGGGAGGAAAACAACCATGAAGATCAAACTGTTGGCGGCCTTGACCGCCTCGACCATGATTGCCGGTGCGGCTTACGCCGACGAGGTGATCTTTGCCCACGGCGCCAACCCCGGGAACCCGCGCTACATCGCGGCAGAGGCCTGGGCCGATGCCTTCGCGGCCTGCTCGGGCCACACGGTCAACCACGCGCCCTCCGCCACCATGGGCGACGACTCCGAGATGCTGACTTCGGCCACCGCAGGCGTGATCCAGATCACCGCCAACTCCCAGGGCGCGATGAGCCAGATCGTTCCCGAGATCGGCCTTCTGGGGCTGCCGTTCCTCTTCAACGACCTTCCGACGGCCTGGAGCGTCGTGGACGGGGACGTCGGCGATATGCTGGACAGCCGAGCTCAGGAGAAGGGGCTCAAGATCCTCGGGTTCTGGGACAATGGAATCCGCAACATCACCCACACCAGCAAGAACGTCTCGGACCCGGGTGACGTCCAGGGCATGAAGATCCGGACTCCTCCCGATCCGATGACCCTGGCCATCTTCGAAGCGCTCGGCGCAAATCCGGCACCGCTTGCCTGGTCGGAGCTGCCGTCGGCCTTGCAATCCGGCGTCTTCGAAGGCCAGGAGAACCCGCTGACCAACATCTACTCGGCGAAGCTCCATGACATCACGCCCTTTGTCACCATGACGGGCCACAAGTACGAGTCGACGCCGGTCGTCGCGGGCCTCGCCTGGTGGTCGGGCCTCGACGAGAAGACGCAGACCTGCGCCCTGGAGGCGACGGCCTCGGCGGGTGAGATCCAGCGCGGGCTGTCGCTGAAGGGCGATGCGACGCTGCGTCCGCGGATGGAAGCGGAGGGCGCCACGTTTGCCGAGGCCGACAAGGCCGCCTACCAGGCCGCGACGGCGTCGGTTTACGACCGCTACTCCGAGGACTTCCCTGAGTTGGTCGATGCGTTGAAGAAGGCTGCCGGCCTCGAATGAGGTCCGCCTCCGAGACTGGGAAGGGGCCTTCGGGCCCCTTCCTTGCCTGGGTAGGCCGTGGGATCGACGCGCTGGACTGGAGCGGGCGGATTATCGCCGTTCTCTGCCTGTTGGCGATGTTCGTTCTGCTCTTCATCAATGTTGTGCTGCGCTACAGCCTGGGCGAGGGCATCCCCTGGGCCTATGAAATCCACGCAGTCTTTCTGCCATGGCTCGTCGCCGGCGGCGTCGTGGTTGCCGCTGCAAGGGGCCGGAACATCTCCGTTACCGTTCTGCCCAATCTTCTCGGCTCGCGCGGACAGCGCGTCCTTCCGCTTGCCGTTCAAATTGCGATCCTGGTCATCTGCATCAACGTGCTTTGGTCGAGCCAGCCGATCCTGAAAGCCTCGACGTTCCAGACCCTCGCCACCCTCGGCATCCAACAGACTTGGGGCTATGCGAGCCTCGTCTATGGCTTCGGCTGCATGGCCCTGATCGCCGCGCTGGAGTCCATCCGCCTTCTGATGGGCGGCCGTGCCACCGGGGCCGAGACAAGCCTCAGCTAAACGATGACCGCGCCGCTCCTCTGGGTCTTTCTCCTGCTTCTCGTCCTTTCGGTTCCAGTCGCCCATGCTCTGCTGGGCGCCGCCGCCGTGGCCCTTTGGCTCGACGGCAAGCCCATGGCCGTGCTTGCCCAGCGCCTTTACACCCCGACCCAGAGCTTTCCGATGCTCGCGATCCCCTTCTTCATCCTCGCGGGCAACCTGATGATGTCGGGCCGCTTCGGCGAATACCTGGTCAATGTCGCGCGGCTCCTCGTCGGCCGGTTCAAGGGCGGGCTCGGGCAGGTCTCCATCCTCGGCTCCGTCATGTTCGGCGGCGTTTCCGGCTCGGCCGTCGCCGATGCGACGGCGCTCGGCAATGCCTTGATTCCGGTCCAGAAAAAGGCCGGCTACCCCGGGGGCTTCGCCGCGGCGATAAACTCCTCCTCCTCGACGATCGCGGTGCTGATCCCGCCATCGATTCCGCTGATTCTCTACGGCCTCGTGTCGAACACCTCGGTCGTGGATCTCTTCGTCGCCGGTATCCTGCCGGGGCTGCTGCTCGGGCTCGGCATCTTCACCATGGTCTGGTTCGTCGCCCTGCGGAAGAACCTGCCGCGCGCGCCGCTCGAGGGCGGGTTCAAGGCCTTCCGCGGTCAGGTCTTCGTGGCCGTTCCGGCCCTCCTGATGCCGGTCTTCGTGATCGGCACGCTTCGCTTCGGTGTCGCGACCCCCACCGAAGTCAGCGTGATGGCGGTGGCCTATGCGCTCCTGGTCAGCGGGCTGATCTACCGCGACCTGACCTTCGGGAGCCTCTGGCGGGCGTCTGTCGATACGGCAATGATGACCGGGGCGGTGATGATCATCATCATGGCCTCGTCGACCGTCCAATGGGTCCTGACCGCCGAGCGCGTGCCGCAGGAGCTTGCCGCCTGGGTCGCCATGACAATCCAGGAGCCCTGGATGGTCATCCTCGCCCTCAATCTCGTGATGCTGCTTGTCGGCGCATTCCTCGACCTGCCGGCGGCGGTCCTTTTGCTCGGCCCGATCTTCGTGACCATCGGACAGGCGATCGGCTTGGACCCGGTTCAGCTCGGTCTGATGATGGTGGTGAATCTCTCGATCGGCCTCTATACGCCGCCGGTCGGCACCACGCTCTTTATCTCGTCGGCCATTGCCCGAGTCGGTATCGGCGAGGTCATACGCGCCCTTTTGCCGTTCTATGCCGTGGCGCTGGTGGTGCTTTTCCTCATTTCGTTCCTGCCGGCGCTGACGATCTACTAGAACGCTCTAAGCGCTGTCGCCCTCCAGCAGTTCCGGGCTCGTCGCCTGCCGAGAGGAGCAGCCGAGCTCTTCGAGTATCCCGCGCACCCGCGCTTCGTGCTCGTTGGCTTCGGCGCCGATCCATTCGGCGAAGCGGTTCACGATCCGCCTGTTCAGGTGCCGTGACGGGCAGACGAACCAGTAGGCGGGAAACTCAATGGCGGGAATGCCGGGAGCGAAGGGCAGCAGTTCGCCGCGCTCAAGCTCAGGGAGGCAAAGCATGGCGCTGTCAAAGGCAACACCGCCGCCGCGCTTCGCCATCTCGATTGACATGGATGAGCGGTCGAACCGGAAGGGATAGCTCAAATCGGGCAGTTCGAGCCGGTTCGAGGCGAGCCAGAGGTCCCAGCGGTAGAGCGTCTTGACGCTGTCGATCAGTCGGGCCTCTCTCAGCCGGCGGACCGGGTCGTCACTTCCTTGCCATCGCTCAAGATAGCTCGGACTGCACAGAGGCAGGATGAGGTCATGCATGATGCACACCACCGTCAGACCCGCCCAGTCGCCCAGCCCGTAGCGCAGGTCGAAATCCACCGCTTCGGTCTCGAAAGCCGAAAAGTCGGGCGTCGCATCGATCCGGATGTTCCAGTCGGGATTGGCGGTCGCGAAGCCGGCGATCCGAGGCCCCAGCCAGCGGACTCCGAAACTGGGTGACACCCGTATCGTGAGGCTGCGCGTATCCCGCTGCCGTGCGATCGCACTGCGCGCGTTTCGAAGGGCCCCGAAGGCTTGAGTGGTCGTTTGGAACAGGCGGTCGCCGTCGAGTGTCAGCCTCAGCCGACGCTTTTCGCGCCGGAAGAGCTTCACGCCGAACTGAGCCTCCAGCAGGCGGATCTGCTGGCTGACCGCCGAGGGGGAAACCCCGAGTTCTCCGGCGGCTTTCGTAACGGTGCCCAGACGCGCCACGGCCTCGAAGTACTCGGTAGCCTTGAGATTTATGTCCCGCATGCGGGACAGGCTAGAGCCTTATCGGGCTAGATGAAACCATGCGCGACCAAGCGCGGCGACGGTCGTGAGGTGGCTGGGGCGCCAGGATTCGAACCTGGGATCGCGGGACCAAAACCCGCTGCCTTACCGCTTGGCTACGCCCCATGCTGCCGAGCCGTGAAGGCGACTATCTACGCCTTGACCCGTTGCCTCGCAAGCTTTGTGGTTCTGTGACTTACGACTAAGCGCCGCAGCAGCGGCTGGCGGCGACCCACCAGGCCGGATAGGCTCGTGCCACGGCGTCGGCGGCGGCCTCTGCCTCGGCAAGCGTAGCGTAGAGGCCGAAGCACGTGGCGCCGCTGCCGCTCATGCGCGCCAGGCGGCAGCCTGTCGTGCGGCCGAGCGTCTCCAGGACCTCGCCGACGGCGGGGCAAAGCCGGCGGGCCGGGTCTTCCAGGTCGTTGGCTTCCTGCGCCAGCCAGTCGATCAGCGCGTCCAAATCGCCGAAGGCTGAGGGCAGGGGGCTCGGCGTTGCATAGGCCCCTTGGCGCGTGGCGAAGATCTCGGCGGTGGAGACGGCGGCCCCCGGATTTGCCAGCAGCAGCGCAAAGGGCGGCAGGCCATTGACTGCGGTGAGATCTTCCCCGATGCCGCGCATCATCGCCGGCTGCGTCAGCAGGCAGACCGGGATGTCGGCACCGAGCGGCAGCGCGAGGGCCTGCAGCGCATCGAGGGCGTAGTCCGTGCCCCACAGGCGGTTGAGTAGATGCAGGGCCGCTGCCGCATCGGCGGAGCCGCCGCCGATGCCGGAGGCGACCGGCAATTGCTTGGTCAGCGTGAAGACGGCACGTGGCGCGATCCCGGCGTGTTCCGCCATCCGGCGCGCGGCGCGGAGCACCAGGTTGTTCGCCTCGCCGTTCAACTGCGCCGCAAAGGGCCCCTCGACGGAGAGGCTCAGCTCCGTCTCGCCGGGTGCAGGCTGGCGGACCTCCAGTCGATCGCCCAGCTCGGTGAAGACTACCAGGCTGTCGAGCAGATGATAACCGTCGGCCCGGCGGCCGGTGACCCGCAAGGTCAGATTGATCTTGGCCGCAGCCGTGACGCTGTGAACCGTGCCGGCAGCGGTCTCTGCGGCGAGAGACATCAGGCTCGCTTTACTGCGCGTCCGCTTCCGAGCGGTCGCCGTCCGTCGCCTCGACATCGAGCGCGGGGAGGCCTTCACGCAGCTTGCGCTCGATCTTGGGAACCTCCTCTTCCTCCGGATCCAAGCTCAAGGCGCGGCTCCACTGGATCCGTGCTTCGCGCTTGCGTCCGACCCGCCAATAGGCATCGCCGAGGTGATCGTTGATCGTCGGATCCTGAGGCCGGAGCTCGATGGCGCGCTCCAGATAGGACACCGCTTCTTCAAAGCGTTCGAGCCGGTAGTAGACCCAGCCGAGAGAGTCGACGATGTAGCCGTCCCGCGGCCGGCGGTCGACGGCCTTGATCAGCATCTCCTCGGCCTGCTCGAGGTTGGTTTTCAGTTCCACCCAAGAGTAAGCGAGATAGTTGAGCACGAAGGGTTGGTCGGGCTCCAGCTCGAGCGCCGTCAGGAAGTCCGCCTCGGCCGACGGCCAGTCGTCAATCCGCTCATGGGCGATGCCGCGGAAGTAATAGAGGGTCCAGTGAAAGCGCTGCGGCGGGCCGGCGCGGGTGATGGCCTCGGTATAGGCTTCGGCCGACAGCTCGAAACGCTCCTGCTGCCGGCGCAGATTGCCGATGCGATACCAGGGCTCGAAGCGATCCGGCCGCTCCGCCGCCAAGGCCTTCAGCTCGCCGATGGCTTCATCCGTCCGTTCCAGGTTGTCGAGCTGCTCGGCAATGCGCAGACGCGCGGTCCAGGCATAGGGCGAGTCTGGCGGGACGGCGCGATAGGCGCCGATGGCGCTCTGCGGGCGCTCCTGACGCTCAAGCACCTCACCGATCAGAATGTGCGCGACCTCCATATCCAAATCCAGCGCCAGCGCGATGTTGGCGTAGAGCAGAACGAGCTGTTGGGCCCGCTCGGGGAGGGCCGAGGCGACGTCGAAAAGCGCGGTGGCGAAGCCCTCGATCGGAGTCGTCACCAAGGCCTCGGCTGTCTGACCCTCATCGAGACGGGCCAGTGCATCCTCGATCACGTCATTGGACAGGCCGCCGGACAAGACCTCCTCATAGAGCGCGCGCGCGCCCTCTATATCGCCCTGACGCTCCCGCAGGTTGCCGGCGAAGAGGGCCAGTCGGGCGGAGTTGTGGTCCTGACGCTCGAGCGCGCCCTCGAATGCGGCCTCGGCGTCGGCCGGGCGGCCGGCGACGTCGTAGATCAGAGCGCGATGAAAGTCGGCGAGCTGTGCCGGGCCGGGCGCGGAAGCGAGCGAGTCCAGCTCCTCAAGAGCGCCATCGAGGTCGTCGTCGGCAAAGCGCGCCCAGGCACGCTGCAGCGGCGCCATGATGCCGACGATCTCGCCTTTCGGCAGCTTGTCGAGAAACGCGATGCTCTCCGCGTGCTTGCCGTCGCGCATGGCTTCGCCGGCCAAAAGCAGGGTTGCGACGGTGGCACCCTGTTGGCTGGGCTCGACCCGTTCCGCCAGTTCGATGGCCCGCTCGAAGCGTCCCTCCATAGCCATCAAGACCATGGTCGTCGCGATCAGCTCGTCATTGTCGGGGTCGGCGGCCAGAGCCCGCGCCATCAGGTCGGCGGCGTTGTCGTAGTCCCGTTCCTGCTGGGCGAAGATGCCGGCAAGATAGGCGCCGAGCGGCGCGTTGGCGCCATGCTCGCCCTGCGGACGGCTTGCCAGGTCCTCTTGCTGGGCCCACGACGGGCTTTGTCCCGCTAGGATGGCAAGGGCCAGTAGCGGAAGCACTGTTCTAGACAGGGCGCGGCGCCCGATCGCAGCAGCTCTCTTGATCACTAGGGTTCCTCGGAATGGTGTCACGCCGGCTCGGCCGCGCAGTTGGCCGCCCCACAGTCCTGTCTGAAGCTAAGCAGGTGGGAGGTTAAAATCCAGCAAGTCGGCCAAAATCGGCTCGCAGCATCGGAGAAGGCCGCGGTTGCTGCCTGAAGCATTGTAAGGAAATTCGGTTGCTGCCGCACAAGAGAGCGTCTATTGCTGTTGGGTGACAGTTTCACGGATGAGCAGGCAGCCGGTTTCGGCCGCTCGTCGGTTGGGTCTCTTCTTCCCGACAATTCTGTGAATGGCTTCACCCCGGCGCGCGGGTCGCGGGCCGGGTCCCATGCATGACAGGACGACACATACATGACTACCGGAACTGTAAAATTCTTCAACACCACCAAGGGCTACGGCTTCATCACGCCGGACGATGGCAGCAAGGATGTCTTCGTGCATGTCTCTGCGGTGGAGCGCTCCGGCATCGGCTACCTGAGCGAAGGCCAAAAGGTGAGCTTCGACATTCAGCCGGACTCGCGGGGCCCGAAGGCCGTCAATCTGCGTCCCGTCTGACGGCGTCGCCGACTTCCCAGCAAGACGGGCCGTCGCTTGCGACGGCCCGTTTCTTTTGGAGCGCACGCCTGGGGCACAACTATGGCCGCCGTGTGGTCATTGAAGGCCGACCGGGTCGACGATGCCGCTCCCGCAGCCCGCGCCACGCGCCTTTGCTGCCGCCATCCGCTCTCCGAGACTTGCCTGCTCGTCGAGCGGGCCGCGCAGGTGAACCTGTAGCTCTGTGATCAGGCGGCGCTGGCCGTCGCGCTGGCAGCGAATGACGACCCTGTCCCCGACGCCCGGGCCGAAGGCCGCGTCGAAGCGCTCCCGCACCTCCTCCGTCGTGATGGTTTCGCCGATGTGCTCGGCGAAGAAGCGACGCACGTCGGACGCGTTGAGCGCCGCCAGCAGCAGCAGGGAATGTTGGAAGTAGGTTTCCGCGTCGGCTGCGTAGCAAGTGCCGTGCTTCATCCACTGATGGCGCTGGAGGTTGGATTGGGTGCCCGGCATGGCGCGATCGAGCGCCTGGCGCGTGTCTGCAGTCAGCGCGACAGGCGGAAGACGTGACCAGCGACGGGCACGCATATCGGCCTCTTGCGCGTTTGACAGGCCGCAGTAGACATTGCCGCGCGGCTGCGGCCAAAGGCCGTGCAAGGTGAAATGCTCGGCATCGAAGCGCGCCTCCGTCTGGCTGCGGCACTCGGGTCGTTGGGGCCTGGTCTCGCAGAAGCTGGGCTGCCAACTCACCGCCAGCACGAGATCGCCGTCGAAGCTGGCTGCAGCGAGTCCCGGTAGAAGCGCCAGGACGGTGCAGGCCAGCACCAAACGGATTGACCTGCAGATGCAGAACCCCAGCACGGATTGCCTGCCTTACATATTCGGGTAGTTCGGGCCGCCGCCGCCTTCCGGCACCACCCAGTTGATGTTCTGCGCCGGATCCTTGATGTCGCAGGTTTTGCAGTGGACGCAGTTCTGAGCGTTGATCTGGAAGCGCGGGTCGCTGCCGTTTTCCCGCACCACCTCATAGACGCCGGCCGGGCAATAGCGCTGGGCCGGTTCGTCATAGGTCGGCAGGTTCTTGGCGATCGGAATGCTGGGATCGGCCAAGGTCAGGTGGACCGGCTGGTCTTCCTCGTGGTTGGTGTTGGAGAAGAAGACGTTGGACAGCCGGTCGAAGGTGATCACGCCGTCCGGCTTGGGATACTCGATCTCCGGCATCTGGCTGGCCGGCTTGAGGCACTCGTGGTCCGGCTTGTGATGCTTCAAGGTCCAAGGCAGCTTGCCGCCGAAGAGCTTGAGGTCGAGGCCGCCGTAGGCAAAGCCGAGGCGGTTGCCCCAGCGCGCCGCCGCCGGCCGCAGGTTGCGGGCGGCATGAAGCTCCTCGTAAATCCAAGACTTCTTGTAGGCCTCTTCGTAGGACTCGATCACGCCGTAGCCCTCGTCACCGCCGATCAGGGCCTCGGCGATGCTCTCCGCCGCCAGCATGCCCGACTTCATGGCGGTGTGGCTGCCCTTGATCTTCGGCACGTTGAGGAAGCCGGCTTCGCAGCCGATGAAAGCGCCGCCCGGGAAGACCAGCTTGGGCACCGACTGCAGCCCGCCTTCGTTGAGGGCGCGGGCGCCATAGGCGATGCGCTTGCCGCCCTCCAGCATCGGCTTGATGGCCGGATGCAGCTTGAAGCGCTGGAACTCCATGTAGGGGAAGAGGTGCGGGTTCTGATAGTCCAGCCCGACCACATAGCCGACGTAGGCTTGGTTGTTCTCCAGGTGATAGATGAAGGAGCCGCCCCAGGTCTTGTCGTCCATGGGCCAAAAGGCCGTGTGGATGACGAGCCCTTCCTGGTGCTTGGACGGGTCGAGTTCCCAGAGCTCCTTCATGCCCAGGCCATAGGTTTGGAATTGGCAGTCACGCCGCAGCTCGAAACGCGCCTCGAGCTGCTTGCCGAGGCTGCCGCGGCACCCCTCGGCGAAGAGGGTATACTTGGCCCTCAGCTCCATGCCCTGCTGATAGCTGTCCTTGTGGTGGCCGTCCTTGGCCACGCCCATGTCGCCGGTGGCCACGCCCATGACAGCGCCGGCGTCGTTGTAGAGCACTTCCGAGGCGGCAAAGCCGGGATAGATCTCGACGCCCATCGCCTCGGCCTGCTCCGCCATCCAACGGCAGACGTTGCCGAGCGAGACGATGTAGTTCCCTTTGTTGTGGGTTTGCGCCGGCAAGAGCCAGAGCGGAATGGAGAGGCTGCCCTTCTCGGTCAGGAGCAGGAATTTCTCGTCCGTGACCGGCGTGTTGAGGGGGGCGCCCTTGTCCTTCCAATCCGGGATCAGCTCATTGAGCGCCCGCGGCTCCAACACCGCACCGGACAGGATGTGGGCGCCGACCTCCGAGCCCTTTTCCAGCACGCAGACGCTGATGTCGTGGCCCTTCTCCTCCGCGAGCTGGCGCAGCCTGATCGCCGCAGCCAGGCCCGACGGGCCGGCGCCGACGATCACCACGTCATAATCCATGTACTCGCGTTCCATCGCTGCCTCCCACAGTGCGGTTCCTTAAGAACCGGCAACGGTTAACCCCCACGAAAGGTAACGCCCTTAAATCCTGACCGGGAGTCAAAGGCGTGCGGCAAAAGGTCATGCAAGACCAGCACGCCCTTGTGAATTTGCAGGCATATTGCCGTACCGGCTTTCGCGCAAGCGAACGACAATCCATGAGAACCGGCGCGGTGACAAATAGGGCGCCGAGATTTTGCCCATGGGCTGGGTCACGAACCTCTTTGCCGCTTCTGCCGCTGTGATTGCAAGTTTCGCTGCAATTTCGCCGGCGGCGGCAACCGGCTGCCAGAATCACCCCTGGGCCGAGCAGCCTTGTCCCGGCGTGGCCGAGAAATGGGAGCGCTTTCTCGCGCTTCAGGACTTGCACGCCTCCCTGGCGGCGGCGCGTAGCTTCGAAGCCTTCATGAACGGCCGCGATGACGAAGCGAGGCACTTTCTCTCTATAGCCCAAGGCGGCGGGCCGGAGCGTTCCCTTACCGCTGGAGAGCAGGCCTCGCCGGAGGTCGCGCGGGTCCAGCGCCGGCGGGACGCCGGCTGCGTCGCTGACCCCTACGCCAGCACGCCCTGTCTCGGCACCGCCGGTGCCTGGGAGAGCTATGCGCGGGAGCGTGGTTTGGAAGAGAGCTGGGAGGGCTCGCGTGACTTCGTTGCCACCCTGTCTGATCGGCCAGCTGCCGAAGGGCGGGGGGGACTGCAAGGCAGCGGGCGAGGCGAGGCTGCAAACGAGGAGCGCGCGGCTCCAAAGCCCGGCGGCGGCTTGATCATCCGCGTCTATCCCGGCGTACGGTTCGAGGGCTCCTAGAGTGGCGCTGGCCTATCGCAGAACCGTCGCTGCAAGCGAAGCGCCTGGTCTATCGGCCATGGCCCCGCTGCTTTCGGTCTGCGGTCACGTGCTCATCCTCTCCCTGTTCTTCAGCGCCTCCTTTGCCGTGCGCGAGACGCCAAGCTTCGACGACTTCGATCTCATGGGGTTTTCGGGCGGGGAGGTGGTGGAAGCGGCGCTGGCCATGCCTGCCGAACTCGCCGAGATCGACGACAGCCCCTCGGCGGCGCTCGAGGAAGCCATCCCTTCGGTCGAGGCCGTTGAGGAGTTCGCCGCCCTTGCCGAGACCTTGGAGGCTGATGCGCCGCTCGATGTTGCCGACGCAACGCTGGTGGAAACCACGGCGGAGCCCCCGTTGGCCGATGCCGCCGCTGAAGCAGTGCCGGCGGAGCCGCAAGCGCTCGCCGCTGTCCAGTCTCTGGAACCGCCGCCCAGCCTTCAGCCCGTAGCACTGCAGCAGGCCCTTGAGCCGGAGCTCTCGGTGCCTGCCGAAGCCGCAACGACGCCCCTGGCCGCCCAGCCCTATCCCCTGGCCGAGCGGCTGGCCGCGGAAAGCGTTCCGCTGGAAGACATCGCCGAGGTCATCGCGCCTGTTGCAGCCGAGGAGGCCATCGAGATGGCCTCCCTGGTGATGGAGGATGCGACCCCCTCGGCAGACGCACCGGCCCGCGCGCCGGAGCGCCGCACGGCGCCGCCATCATCCGAACGGCGAGAGAATGCCGCCCGGCCTCGTACGGCCGCGGACCGGCAGCTGGCACGAGGTAACCCCGAGCTCTGGGCTGTGATTTCCGCGCTGCGGACGCAGGTGGCGCGCTGCTGGGCCGGTGCCGAGGAGCAGCCGGGCGCGCCTGATTTCGTGGACGTCGAGGTCGCTTTTGACCGCTCCGGCCGCCTCGATCTGGCGCGGGTGCGGGATGCCGGTCGCCTGCTGCGCGATGAAGCCTTCAGCCAGGAAGCCGCGCGTGCCCGCAAGGCCCTGCAGGCTTGTAGCCCCTTCGCGCTGCCGAGCGAGCACTACGGTCTCTGGCAGCGCTTCACCATGCGATTCATGCTGGCGCCGTCATGAGGCGGCCCTCGTTTGCGCCTGCGCCGATTGCGGCGCTAGGTTGGCGCTGCGAAGCGATGGTCGAGAAGAAGGTGGAGAGGTCACGGCATGACGGATGAGAGCGAAGCGGACGGCGCGGCGCACCTTGCTCCCTTGCCGACTGAAGCGCTTCGCCGGCGCTGCGATCCCAAGCAGTTCTCCTTCCGCACCTCCAAAGAGTTGGATGTCATCGACGGCCTGGTCGGTCAGGAGCGGGCGCTTGACGCGCTCACCTTTGGCGCCGAGATGCGCGGGCCGGGCTTCAACGTCTTCGTTCTCGGTATCCCCGGCTCCGGCAAGCACAACGCCGTCAAGGAGTTCCTGCGCGATAAGGCCGAGCGGGCGCCATCGCCGGATGACTGGGTCTACGTCCACAACTTCGCCGAACCGCATCGCCCCAGAGCGCTGCGCCTGCCGCCCGGTCGTGCACAGCGCCTGCACGAGGGCATGCAGGCGCTGATCGACGGGCTGCGCACGGCCTTCCCCGCGGTCTTCGAAAGCGACGACTACCAGGCGCGCCGCAAGGAGATCGATGCCGGATTTCAGCGTCAGCAGCAAGCCGCCTTCACCGAGCTTGCCGAGGATGCGGCGAAGCAGGGTATTGCGATCCTGCGCACCCAGTCCGGCATCTCCATGGCGCCGATCCGCGAGGATAAGGCGCTGACGCCCGAAGAGTTTAAGGCGCTCCCCAAGAAGCAGCAGCAGGCGCTGCAGAAGAAGATGCAGCGCCTGCAGACGGCGCTGCAGGAGATCATGGAGACCGTGCCGCGCCTGGACAAAGAGCGCCGCGAGCAGATCCGCGAGCTCGACCGGCGTCTTGCCACGCTGGCCGTGCGCCGCGCCATCAACGACCTGGCCGACGCCTTCGCGGACCTGCCGTCCGTCAAGACCTACCTGGAAGAGGTGCGTCAGGATTTGGTCGAGAACGCCCAGCTCTTTCTCTCCGGTCCCTCGGCGCCGATGGAAAAGGAACCGGACGCGCCGGCGGGCCGTCCGACGCCTCCGCCGCGGCCATCCGGCCCCGACACGCGCTTTCGCCGCTACGAGGTGAACGTGATCGTGCGTCACAGTCTGGATGGCGAGGGCGCCGGCGCGCCGGTGGTGACCGACGATCATCCGGCCTTGGGCAACCTGCTGGGCCGGGTCGAGCACATGGCCCAGATGGGCGCTCTGGTCACCGACTTCACCCTGATCAAGCCGGGCTCACTGCATCGGGCCAACGGCGGCTATCTGCTGATCGATGCCATCAAGCTCTTGCGGCAGCCCTATGCCTGGGAGGCGCTGAAGCGGGCCTTGCGCAACAGCTGCGTCACCATCGAGTCGCCCGGCGCCTATATGAGTGTCGCCTCGACCGTCACCTTGGAGCCGGACCCCATCCCGCTCGACGTCAAGGTGGTGCTTTTCGGCGACCGCTATCTCTTCCATCTCCTCTCCAGCCAAGAGCCGGACTTTCGTGAGCTCTTCAAGGTGGCGGCCGACTTCGAGGAGATCATCGAGTGGGACGAGGAAAACGCCGGCCTATTGGTGCGTCTACTCGGCGGCATCTGCCGCAAGGAGGACTTGCGGCCGCTCGACCCGAAGGGCGCGGCTGCCATTGTCGAGCACGCCGCCCGTCTGGCCGGCGACTCGGAACGCCTGTCGGTGCGCATCGGTCCGCTGGCCGACGTGCTGCGCGAAGCGAGCTACTGGGCCGGCAAAGCCGAGCACAAGACGATTGGCGCTCGCGACATCAAGCGGGCCGTCGATGAGGGCATCCGCCGCCTCGACCGGGCCCGCCAGCGCAGCCACGACGCTATCCTGCGCGATACCATGATGATCGATACCGACGGCGCCGTCGTCGGGCAGGTCAACGGCCTGAGTGTCCACGTCCTGGGCGCCTCCTCCTTTGGGCGCCCCACTCGTATCACCGCCCGGGTGCGCATGGGCGCCGGCCGGGTGCTGGACATCGAGCGTGAGGCCAAGCTGGGCGGCAATCTGCACAGCAAGGGCGTGCTCATTCTCTCGGGTTTTCTCTCCTCCCGCTATGCCCTCAACGCGCCGGTCGCCATGGCGGCCACCCTGGTGTTCGAGCAGTCATACGGTGGGGTGGACGGCGACAGCGCCTCCTCCACCGAGCTCTATGCGCTGCTCTCGGCACTCGCGGAGGTACCGCTCAAGCAGTCATTGGCGATCACCGGCTCGGTCAATCAGCTCGGCGAGGTCCAGGCCATCGGCGGCGTGAACCACAAGATCGAGGGCTTCTACGATATCTGCGCGGCGCGCGGCCTGACCGGGGAGCAGGGCGTTCTGATCCCGGCCTCCAACGTCAAGCACCTCATGCTGCGCGAGGATGTGGCGGAGGCCTGCCGGAAGGGGCGCTTCCACGTCTACGCGGTCACCCATATCGATGAAGGCATGGCGCTCCTGACCGGGCGCGAGGCCGGCGAGCGCGGGGACGACGGCCTGTTCCCGGACGGCAGCATCAACCGCCTGGTGGAAGACCGCCTGATCGGCTTTGCCGAGAGCCGGCGCGACTTCGGCAAGGGCGGACGGAGCAAGACTGGCACGACCGGCAACAAGGCGAAGGCCAGCAAGGAAGAGAACAACGACCCGGACGACAACCGCGACGAGGACGAGTCTGGCGACAAGCCCGAGAACGGGTCCGAGTCAGGGTCGAAGGAATAAACGGGCAGCCCTGCCGTTGTCGCGCTGGTGGCGCCTGGTTAGAGGCGCTAGTGTGCAAACCGTCGCCACAGTGCTGACCCCCTGTGTCGTCAAACCCATCTTCTGTGTTCCAAGGAAAGCCAACGGAGAGTTGCGCCATGTCCATTCTCGCCAAACGCCTGTCGCGCATTAAGCCCTCGCCGACCATCGCGGTGACGCAAAAGGCCCGCGAGCTCAAGGCCGCCGGCCGCGACGTCATCAGCCTCGGTGCGGGAGAGCCCGACTTCGATACGCCCGACCACATCAAACAGGCGGCGACCGATGCCATCCAGCGCGGCGAGACCAAGTACACCGCCGTCGACGGCATCCCGGAGCTGAAGAAGGCCATCTCCGATAAATTCAAGCGCGACAATGGCCTCGACTACGCGCCGAACCAGATCACCGTCGGCACCGGCGGCAAGCAGATCCTCTACAACGCCTTGATGGCGACCCTGGACGACGGCGACGAGGTGATCATTCCGGCGCCCTATTGGGTTTCCTATCCCGACATGGTGCTGCTCGCCGGCGGCGAGCCGGTCTTCGTCACTTGCCCGCAGAACAACGGCTTCAAGCTCCGGCCGGAGGATCTGGAGGCGGCGATCACGCCGAAGACCAAGTGGCTGATCCTCAACAGCCCCTCGAACCCGACCGGCGCCGCCTACACGGCCGAGGACATGAAGGCGCTGACCGATGTGCTGAAGCGCCACCCGCATGTCTGGGTGATGACCGATGATATGTACGAGAAGCTGGTCTACGACGGCTTCACCTTCTGCACCCCGGCCGAGGTCGAGCCCGAGATCTACGACCGCACCCTGACGATCAACGGCGTCTCCAAGGCCTATGCCATGACCGGCTGGCGCATCGGCTTCGCCGGCGGGCCGGAGGCGCTGATCAAGGCCATGGCCAAGGTGCAGAGTCAGTCGACCTCAAACCCTTCGTCGATCAGCCAGTGGGCGGCGGTCGAGGCGCTCAGCGGCACGCATCATTTCATTCCGAAGAACAACGAGCTCTTCAAGTCGCGCCGCGATCTGGTGGTCAGCAAGCTCAATCAGTGCCCGGGCCTGCACTGCCCGACGCCGGAGGGCGCCTTCTACGTCTATCCCTCCTGCGCCGGCACGATCGGCAAGACGACGCCGGACGGCAAGACCATCGAGACGGACGAGGACTTCGTCACCTACCTGCTGGAAAGTGAGGGGGTCGCGGCGGTCCACGGCGCCGCCTTCGGGCAGTCGCCGCACTTCCGCATCTCCTACGCGACCTCCACCGAGCTCTTGGAAGAGGCCTGCAACCGCATCAAGCGCGCCTGCGAAGCGCTCAGCTAGGAACGCAAAAGAAAAGCGCCCCGGAGGGAGCCCCGGGGCGCGAGGTTGCGTTTGACAGGGTCAGATGGACTTCTGGCCCATCTGCTCGGCGATGTAATCGGCTTGGCGGATCGCCAACGTCACGATGGTGAGCGTCGGGTTCTCTGCCGCGCCGGTGGTGAACTGGCTGCCATCCGAGATGAAGAGGTTGGCCACGTCGTGGGTCTGGCCCCACTTGTTGCAGACGCCGTCCTGCGGCTTCTCGCTCATGCGGCAAGTGCCCAGGTTGTGGGTCGAGGGGTAGGGCGGCGTTTCATAGACGTTCGTTGCGCCCACCGCCTCATAGACTGCGCTGCCCTGCTTGAAAGCGTGGTTGCGCATGGCGATGTCGTTGGCGTGGTCGTCGAAGTGCACGTTCGGCACGGGTAGCCCGAACTGGTCCTTCTCGGACTCATGCAGGGTAATGCGATTCGACTCCTGCGGCATGTCCTCGCCGACCAGCCACATCCCGGCCATATGGTCGTAGCCTTCCATGGCTTGAGCGAAATCGCGTCCCCAGGCCCCCGGATTGAGGAAGGCGGCCATGAAGGGGAGGCCAAGCGACAGGGTTTCCATCTCATAGCCACCGACGAAGCCGCGCGACGGATCGTTGATCGACTCGTCGGTGATGATGCCGGCCATGGTGGTGCCGCGGTACATGTTCACCGGCTTGTCGAAGGTGGCGTAGACCGAACCGGTCATGTGCCGCATGTAGTTGCGGCCGACCTGGCCCGAGGAGTTCGCCAGACCGTCCGGGAACTGTGCCGAGGCCGAGTTGAGCAGCAGCCGCGGCGTCTCGATCGAGTTGCCGGCGACGCAGACCACCCGGGCCTTCTGGAGCTGCTGGTTGCCGTCTTTGTCGGCATAGAGCACGCCGCTGACCTTGCCGTTCGCATCGTGCTCGATCTGCAAGGCCTGTGCCTGGGTCCTGAGGTCGAGCTTACCGGTCTCTTCTGCGGCTGGGATCTCGGTCACCAGCGTCGACCACTTGGCGCCCGACTTGCAGCCCTGGAAGCAGAAGCCGATTTGCTGGCAGGCGGGCCGTCCGTTCCGCGCCCGGCTGTTGATCGACATCTTCCCCGTATTGACGTGCTTGTAGCCGAGGCGCTTGGCGCCGGCGTACATGACCTTGAAGTTGTTGTTGCCCGGCAGGCCTGGAATGCCGTTGGTGCGGGTGGTCCCCATCTTGTCCTCGGCCTTGTCGTAGTAGGGCTCAAGGTCCGCCAGGGAGAGCGGCCAGTCGAGCAAGGTCGCGCCCTCGATGTCGCCATAGACGCTTCGCGTCTTGAGTTCGTGGTCCTGGAAGCGCAGCGAGGCGCCGGCCCAGTGCACGGTGCTGCCGCCGACCGTCTTGCAGATCCAGGCCGGCAGCCCGGCGAAGTCCTTGGCGACGCGCCACGTCCCCGAGGTCGTGCGCTTGTCGAGCCAGGAGAGCTGCCCGAAGG
Source organism: Rhodospirillales bacterium (assembly GCA_965247175.1). GTDB lineage: Bacteria > Pseudomonadota > Alphaproteobacteria > Kiloniellales > DSM-21159 > JANQMX01. The sequence goes on along the minus strand of OZ252006.1, from coordinate 2,567,232 downwards.
AGTCCCACTCGTCGTTGACGAAGTCGTTCTCGCCGTAGCGTTTGCCGGCCTCCAGCAGCACCACCTTGATGCCCTTCTGGCAGAGCTCGTTGGCTAGGGTGCCGCCGCCGGCGCCCGAGCCTATGATCACAACGACGGAGTCGTCGGAAAGATCGTAGTTGGCCATGGTCGTCCCTCCTTTCCGTCAGCCGGCTTTTGGGCTGGCATCGTCGGAGGGCTCGCCGGCCCACCGCAGATCGTCGAAGCCGCGGTCGATGTAGCCGCCGTAGTCGAAGGAGGGGCCTTCGTAGCCGAAGTGCCGCCAGACCAGGGGATCGTTGTAGAGAGCCACGATCGTGGTGCCGCGCACCATCTGGAAGAAGGGGTCGCTCTGCATGGCTTCCAAGACGGCGAGGCGGTTGCCTTCTGACAGCTCGACGTAGTTGACGCCCATGGCGCCGTCGAGCTGGGCCACGCCTTCGTTGATGAGGCTGGCTGCTTCATCGTTGCGTGCCGCCTCGGCGTCGAGCGCCTCGACCACGACCATGTAGTAGACATCCGCCAGGGTGTCGTGGGGATAGAGGTCCCGGGTCATCTTCAACAGGGTCGTGCCGCTGTGGTCGTCCAGCGTCTCGAGACCCATGCCTTGCGCCGCGGCACCGCTCGTGGCCGCCACGGTCGCGCCGGCCGCCAGGCTGCTGCTCTGCAGAAACTGGCGTCGGTTCATGCCTTTTGCAGACATCTCTCGCGTTTCCTCCTCTTTATCCTATTGTTTTGTGTTGTTTTTTGGCGTGCTGCCGGATTTGTCCGGCATGCCGCATCACTGGTAACGGCCGTGCCGCTCCAAAACCTCGATCTTGTAGCCGTCCGGGTCCTGGACGAAGAAGAAGCGGGCCATCAGCGAGCCGTCGCGATGGAACTCCTTCACGTCGTTCGGATTGAGGCCGGCCTTTGCGAAGCGCTCGTGTTCGCTTGCGCAGTCCTCGACGCAGACGGCCAGGTGGCCGTAGCCGCTGCCGTGGGTGTAGGGCTCCTCCTGACCGTCGTTCCACGTCAGCTCGAGCTCGAAGTCGTTCTCCGGATTGCGGAGATAGACCAGCGAGAAGCCGTCGAAGTCGAAACGCTCCGCGACTTTCAGGTCGAAGGCCGTGTCGTAGAAGGCGATCGATTTATCCAGATCCGCAACGCGGATCATGGTGTGAATGGCTTTCGCCATCGAAGTACCTCCGCTCTGTCCATTCTGTTGGTCTTTGGCCGAGTCTAGGGCCAAAGCTGCGCAGGATGGTGGTAGCGGGCTACTACACGCCGTTTTCTGTTCGCGCCGGGGGCGCGGTCGGGCGCTACTCCGCGGCGGCGGCTGCCAGCTCGCCTTTGGCGCGCTCCATGACGCCGGCGCGGTCGAGCGTATAGTTCAGGCAGGAGACCCGCAGCAGCGATGCGAAGTTGTGCATCTCCGGGTTGATCTCCATGACCTCGTCGTAGAGCAGGGAGAGGAACTTCGGCAGGGTCATGCCCTGCGCTTCGGCGATCTCGTCCAGGATTTCCCAGAACTTAGCCTCCAGCCGGATCGAGGTGACGTGTCCGGCAAGACGCACGGAGCGTGTATGGCAGGCGTAGTTCGTGGGGCTCTGGCCAGCGAATATGCGGCACATCTCTTGGGTGCCTCCCTTTTGTTTGTTTTTGCTTGTCGCAAAAGCATAACAGACTTCGGAGGCTATTTGCAGCGCCGATCGCCGTGCTTCTTTAGGCGACCAGCACCTCGGCGATGGTTGCTGCCGCCGTCTCCACATCACTGCGCGACACGTCCAGATGCATCACGGCGCGGAAGCGGCTCGGGCCCATGCGGCTGACCTGCAGCCCGCGTTCGGCCAGCGCCTTTTGGAACTGCAACGGTTCCTGACCGCTCTCGGCAATGTCGAAGTAGGCCATGTTGGTCTGCACACTATCCAGATTGACTTCGATGCCCGGCAGCTCGGCCAGGCGCTCGGCCATCAGCTTGGCGTTGGCGTGGTCTTCGGCCAGCCGCTCCACGTGATGCTCCAGGGCGTAGACCCCGGCGGCGGCGATGATGCCGCCCTGCCGCATGGCACCGCCCAGGCGCTGCTTCCAATACCAGCAGGCCTCGATGAACTCGGCGCTGCCGGCCATGACGGCGCCCACCGGGCAGCCGAGGCCCTTGCTGAGATCGAGCCACACGGTGTCGCAGGGGGCGGCGAAGTCCGCCGCCGAGACGTTGCTGGCAACCACGGCGTTGAGCAGGCGCGCACCGTCCATATGGACCAGCAGGTCCCGCTCATGGGCCGCGGCCGCCACCTCCGAGATGGTCGCGAGCGGCCAGATGGTGCCGCCGGCCAGGTTGGCCGTCTGCTCGAGCTCGACCAGGCGGGTGCGGGGGGCATAGCGGTTGCGCTCCCGCGTGGCCGCGATCGTCTGCTCCGCCGTGAAGACGCCGTTGGTTCCCTCCAGCGGCGTCATCACCACGCCGGCCAGGGCGGCCGGCCCGCCGCCCTCGGCATGGATGATGTGGGAGGTCTTGTCGCAGAGAACCTCGTCGCCGGGGCGGCAGTGCACCAGGATGGCAATCTCGTTGCACATGGTGCCGGACGGCAGGAAGACCGCGGCTTCCTTGCCCATCAACTCCGCCGACATCTCGCAGAGCCGGTTGACCGTCGGGTCCGTTCCGCGCTGCTCATCGCCGACCTCGGCCTCCGCCATAGCTCGGCGCATGCCGGCGGTCGGCTTGCTCTGCGTGTCGCTGAAAAGGTTGATCATGCTGTGGTCTCCGCGTCCTCCATGGCAGGCGTGAGTTAATCCCAGCGCGGTCACCGAGGCCAAGGAGAAATCGCGGGATGAACGGCGGCCATGCGTTCGGTTGACAGCGGGCCGCCGCTCGCCGATATCCCGGGGCACTCCAGGCAAGCGGCGCGAGAGGTGAAGGGTGCGCTTTCTTATCGTTGGCGCAGGCGGTGTCGGCGCCTATTTCGGCGCGCGACTGGCGTTGGATGGCAACGACGTCATGTTCGTTGCCCGCGGCGCGCACCTCGAGGCCATGCAGCGTGACGGCCTCAAGGTCCATTCGCCGCTCGGCGATATGCATCTGCCCGTGCCGCAGGTCTATGAGAACGCCGAGCAGGCGGGCCTCTTCGACATCGTCCTGGTCTGCACCAAGCTGTGGGACAGCGAGCCGGTGGCCGACTTGATCCGGCCGCTCATGGCGCACGATACCGCCGTCATCTCGGTGCAGAACGGCATCGAAGCAGAGCCGCTGTTCGCGCGCCTGCTGGGCGAGAAGCACGTGATGGGCGGCATCGCCCAGATCTCGGCCCACATCGAAGCACCCGGCGTGGTACGTCATCATTCCGAGACCGCCCGCTTTCTCTTCGGCGAGATGGACGGCAGCAAGAGCTGGCGCCAGGAGACGCTCCACGCTGCCTGCAGCAGCGCCGGGCTCGAAGCCATTGTGCGCGACGACATCGAAGTTGCCTTGTGGGAGAAGTTCGTGGCGCTGGCGCCCAGTGCCGGGGCCTGCGCTTACTACCGCGCCAGCATCGGCGAGGTGCATGGCGACGACGAGAAGAGTGCGACCTTGAAGACCATGATCCGCGAGGCCCTGGCGGTGGCGCGGGCCAAGGGCATTCCCTTCGAGGAGGGGATGGAGGAGAGCTTCTTCGCGCGCATCGGTAAGCTGCCCGGCACCATCAAGCCCTCCATGTTGGTGGACCTGGAACGCGGCAACCGCTTGGAGCTCGATTGGCTGCTTGGTGCGGTGGTGCGGCTCGGTCAGGAACTCGGCGTCGACACGCCGGTCAGCCAAGAGGTCTACACTGCGCTGCAGCCTCACGCGCTCGGCCGCGCGGCGAGCGGTTGAGCCGGTAGGGAAGGAAAGACAATGGACGACAAGGCGACCACGGAGGCGGTCCGCAAGGAGCCGGGTTGGCTGAAGCCGGCCACCGACTATGTGCCGCTGATCGTCTTTCTGGTGGTCTATTACCGCAACGGCATTCTCGACGCGACGGCGGCCCTGATCGTCGCTGCCTTGGCGGCGCTGGTGGTGAGCTACCTCATCAGCCGCCGCATCCCCTACCTGCCGCTTGTTGCGGCCGGTCTGGTCGGGATTTTCGGGGGGCTGACGCTCTATTTCGAGGACGAATTCTGGATCAAGATCAAGCCGACCGTCCTGCAGCTGCTCTTCGCCGTGGTCATCTACGGCTCCTACCTGCTCGGCAAGCCGGTCCTGAAGATGCTGCTCAACACGGCCTTCCCCATGTTCGATGCCGCTTGGCGCGGGCTGAGCATACGCTTTGCGATTTTCTTCGTGGTCATGGCGCTGGCCAACGAGGCGGTCTGGCGCACCCAGGACACCGAGACCTGGGTCTGGTTCGACACCATCGGTCAGATGGCCATCACCTTCGTCTTCATCATGGCGCAGATCCCCTTCATGCTGAAGCACCGCATCGAGGACGAGGAAGAGACCAAGACGAGCGAGTAGGGCCCGCTCGCCCGCCGCTCACACCACGTTGGCTTCTTTGAGCGGGGCGTTGCGCAATATCCGCTCATAGCCGAAGCGTCTGAGGTCCAGCGTTTGGTAGCCGCCGGTCACGATCAGCTCGGTAATGGCCCGCCCGACCGCAGGGCTTTGCTGCAAGCCGTGACCCGAGAAGCCGTTTGCGAAATAGAGGTTCGGCACCTCGGGCGTGAGCCCGAGAATGGCGTTCTGATCCAAGGTGTTGTAGGCGTAATGCCCGGCCCAGGCCCCGGTCGGCTTGATCGCCTCGAAGGCGGGCACCCGCATGGCCAGGTGCGGCCAGAGCGTCTCTTCGAAGATGCTGTGATCGATCTCGAAATCCAGGCAGTCCGGGTCCGCCTCTTCCGGCGGCGAGACGCCGCAGATGAAGCCGCTGCCCTCGGGCCGGAAGTAGATGCCGTTGCTGTCGATCACAAGGGGACAGCCGGGGATGTCCTCGCGGCAGGCGAACTGGAAGACTTGGCGCTTTCTTGGCCGCACGGGGAGCGCCAGCCCCGCCCAGCCGGCCACCTCGGCGGCACGCGGGCCGGCGGCGTTGACGACCGCGCCGCAGCGCAGGGTAAGGCCGTCGGCCAGTCGCACGGCGTCTATCTTTGCGCCGCTGCGCTCCAGGCCGACCGCCTCAGCCGCCAGGTAGTCGGCGCCGAGACTGCGCGCCTTCAAGCGGAAGGCGTTCAAGAGGCTGGCCGGGTCGAACCAGCCTTCCATCGAGAGGCCCAGCGAGCCGGCGGCCAGACCGTCGAGTGACATCCAGGGATAGCGTGCAGCCAATTCCGCCGGTGTCAGGATGACGTTGTCGGCGCCGAGTGGCTTCTGGATGGCGTGGTTGGCCTGCAGGGTCGCGAGGCCATCTTCGCTGGCGAGAAAGAGATAGCCCTTTTCCTGGAACTGCACGTCGGGCACATCGCCGTCGACGGTGAGATGCTCCGGCAGCGCCTTGAGGAAGCGGATGCCGAAGAGCGACATCTCGATGTTCTCGGGCGTGGAGAATTGCTGGCGGATCGAGCCGGCCGAGCGGCCGGTGGAGCCGAAGCGGTAGCTCGGGTCTTTCTCCAGCACCGCGATACGGCCTTGGAAGCCGCTGTCGCTGGCCAGGAAGTAGGCGATGGCGCTGCCGATCACGCCGCCGCCGATGATGACGACATCGTAGGTGGATTGCGTCATGTCCTAGATCGCTTCGTCCAGCCCGGCCATGAGTCCCCGCAGCCGCTCGGCGGCACGCCCCATGGTCTCCTCGTCCGCCCCCGTGAAACCAAGCAGAAGCCCCTGCCGCGCCTCTGCGCCGACGTAGTGCGGCGAGAGCGGGGTCAAGACAAGCCCCTCCTCGGCCGCGCGTCGGCACAGCTGCCGGTCTCCGCAGGCTGCGCTCAGAGCGTCGCTCAGCAAGCAGACGATATGCATGCCGCTGTCCTGTGGCAGGGGACCGAGCGCATCCGAGAAGTCGTTGGCCAAAATACGCTGCATGGTCTTGAGCCGCTCGGCATAGAGCCGCCGGGTGCGGCGCAGGTGCGTTGCCAGATGGCCCTCAGCGATGAAGCTGGCCATGGCTGGTTGGGCGACAAGCGCAGCCTGAGGACCGAGGCTGCTCTGGGTCGTGGTGCAGGGCTCGACCAGGTTCTCCGGCACGACCAGAAAGCCGAGCCGCAGGCCACGGAACATGACCTTAGAGAAGCTGCCGAGGTAGATCACCCGGCCGCTGCGGTCGAGGCTCATCAGGGCATCCAGCGGCCGGCCGCTGTAGCGGTACTCGCTGTCGTAGTCGTCCTCGATGATCCAAGCGCCCTGCCGGTCGGCCCAGTCGAGCAGCGCCAAGCGCCGGGCGGCGCTGAGCGGCATGCCGAGCGGGTAGTGGCGCGAGGGCGTGACCAGCGCCATGCCGGCGGATTGAAAGGCCGCCCCGTCCGGCTCGACAGCCAGCCCCTGCTCGTCCACGGGCACGGAAAGCACGTCATGGCCGCGGGCGGCAAAGAGCTGCCGCGCCGCCTGATAGCCCGGGTCCTCCATGATCACCGGAGCGCCCGGCGCCAGCAGCGCTTGGCAGAGCAGCTCCAGGGCTTCGCGCACGCCGGATGTGATCAGAACTTGGCGCCAGTTGCAGGCGAGACCGCGGAAGTCGCGAAGATGCTGAGCGATCGCTTGGCGCAGACTCTGCAGACCGTTCGGAGCCGGTTCGCGCAGCAGTGCCGGCATGTCGCGCCGGGCGCTGCGCGCCAGAAGCTGGGACCAAAGCCGCGACGGAAAGGCCTCTGCGTCCGGTCGGCCGACCTCGAAGCTCCGGTCGAGCGGTTGCCTCTCCTTTGAGACGGCGGGCGCTCTCTCGGAGACCGTCTTGTGCTGGCGGATAGCGAGGTAGTCGTCCGGCAGGTCGGCGGCGACATAGACGCCGGCACCGCGGCGCGACTGCACATAGCCTTCGGCGGCAAGCTCGTCGTAGGCGGCCGTCGCGGTGGTGCGGGAGACGCCCAGCTGCTCGGCCAACACGCGGGAGGAGGGCAGGCGCAGACCGCCGGTCAGCCGCCGCTCCAGGATGAGGCGCCGGATTTGTTCGTGAATCTGCTGATAGGCCGGCACGTCCTCGCGGCGGCTCACGCCGACCGACAGAAGGGCAATTTCGGGCCGATTTTGGCTTTGCATTTGTCTGTCAGGTTCATCCTGTTCGGAAAATTGGTATGATCGAATAGATCAGAATTGGCTCTTTTGAGAAAGCCAATAAGCAGGCAAACCCCAACGATCAAGAATCCATACTGTTGAGTTGAAGCGAGAAGACGCCATGAGCGGGACCCCTCCCTCTGCACGGACCAAGGTCAAGCGCCTGCACCAGCGGGCGCAGTACGACAAAGAGTCCCTCTACCGAATCCTGGATGCCGGCTTGCTGTGCCACGTCGGCTACATCATCGATGGCTCCCCCTACGTCACTCCGACGCTCTATTGGCGCGAAGGCGACCATGTCTACTGGCACGGCTCATCGGCCAGCCGCATGCTGCGCAAGTCCGCTGGCATGGAGGTCTGCCTGACCGTCAGCCACCTGGACGGCCTGGTCCTGGCCCGCTCCGGCTTCCACAGCAGCGTGAACTACCGTTCGGTGATGCTGTTCGGCACGGCCGAAAAGGTCGCGGATCCCAAGAGCAAGCTCGCCGGGCTGGAAGAGTTCATGGAAGGCATCCTGCCGGGGCGCTGGGCCGAGATCCGGCCGGTGACGGAGCAGGAGTTGAAGGCCACCACGATGTTGTCGATGAAGATCGACGAAGCCTCGGCCAAGGTGCGCGACGCGCCGCCGGCCGACGACGAGGAGGACTATGCCCTGCCGGTCTGGGCCGGCGTCGTTCCCTTCGTCACGGTGGTCGGCACGCCGAAACCTTGCCCCCGGCTCGACCCCAAGACGCCGCTGCCCGCGCACGTCACCGGCTATCGCTATGGCACCAAGACGGTCAAGGAGGCAGCCGAGTGAGCGTCGTGGAGATGGAACTGCCGGTTGGTCCGGCCGTCGCGGCGCGCGACTGGCGGCCGCCGGCGCGCAAGGCGCTGGAGGGCCGTCTGGTCCGTTTGGAGCCGATCGACCCGGCCCGCCACGGTGCGGCCCTGCATGCCGTCTCCCGCGAGGCGCCGGAGATCTGGACCTATATGCCGTACGGCCCCTTCGACAGCGCGGAGGCCTTCGTCGCCTGGCAGCAGTCCTTCTGCCTCGGCGACGACCCGCTGTTCTTCGCTGTCTGCGAGGCTGAGAGCGGCAAGCCGCTCGGCATGGTGAGCTTCCTGCGTATCGTGCCGGCCATGGGTGTCATCGAGATCGGGCACATCTGGTTCGCGCCGAGCCTGCAGCGCACGCCGATGGCAACCGAAGCCATCTTCCTTCTGATGCGCGAGACCTTCGACGGACTGGGCTACCGCCGCCTGGAGTGGAAGTGCAATGACCTGAACGAAAAGTCCAAGGCGGCGGCGCTGCGGTTCGGCTTCGATTTCGAGGGCGTCTTCCGCCAGCACCTGATCGTCAAGGGGCGCAACCGCGACAGCGCCTGGTTCGCTTTGCTCGATAAGGACTGGCCGCGGGTAAAGGCGAACTTCGAGCGTTGGCTCGACCCCGCCAATTTCGACGCGGCCGGTGAACAACGCGTCTCGCTGCGCAGCCTGAACGCATCAGCCTGACGCAACCCACCCGGCATCGCAAAGGTGCAGCAGGGTTGCGCACCCAGTCCTACCGCTGGGTCATGACGGCGGCTAACATGCCTGCTCTTCTATCACGGGGACGAGCAGGGAGTGATCGGCATGAGCGCCGTCAGCGAGTTCGAATACCGCTACAACATGACCATCAAGGCCTTTCCGTCTCATGCCGAGCCGGAGTTCGAGTCGGCTTCTCAGCTGGAGGAGATCTGGGGCCGGCGATGGGGCTGCGACAACGATGTTGGCCAACTGCGCGTCGTGCTGATGCATCGCCCGGGCGAGGAGCTGGGCATCATCGATCCCTCCAAACGCATCGAGCGCCTGGGCTCCTACGGCGACGAAGTGGGTGAGACCTGGTACTGGCGGGGCGACGTCATTCCCTCGCTGGAGGAGCAGCAGGCGCAGCACGATGCGCTGGCCGACATCCTGCGCGCCGAGGGAGTCGAGGTGGTCTATCTCAAGCGCTGTGCTCCGGGTAAGCACAAGTCCATCTACACCCGGGATTCCGCGATTGGCGTGAAGGGCGGTGCCATCGTCACCCGGCTCGGCCCCATCGTGCGCCGGGGAGAGGAGGCGCCGGTCACCGAGACCATTGCAGGGCTCGGCATGCCGATTTTGCGCACCGTCCACGGCACGGGGTTGATGGAAGGCGGCAGCTTCGTCTGGCTCAATCCGCGCACGGCCGTGATCGGTCGTTCGAGCCGGGTCAATGAAGAGGGCTGCCGGCAGGTCGAAGAGGTCTTGAACGCCCAAGGCGTCGAGCTGCTGCGCTGCGACCTCACCGGCTATCGGCTGCACATCGACGGGGCGCTGGTGATGGTCGATGCCGATACGGCCATCATCAATCCGACCCAGCTCCCCTTCTGGTTCCTGGAGAAGCTGCAGGAGCTCGGCATCCGGACGGTCGAGATCCATCCCGACGATCCCTCCGGGACCGTCAACTGCATCGCGGTGCGGCCGGGGCGCGTGATCATGCAGACCGGCCCCTCTCCACGCACGGCCGAGGCGCTCGACAAGCTCGGCATCGACATCCTTCCGGTCGAATACGAGAAGATCTTTCTCGGCGGTGGCGGCATCCATTGCTCGACCTGCCCGCTGGTGCGCGACACAATCGACTGATCACCTGCCGACGCGTTCGGCGTAGGGTGTCCGATGGGGGCGCCTTTCGAGTGAGGAGGGCGACTGTGGGAAGGGACGTCATGCGCCGAAACCGAAAACCCGGCTTCAACACCCGTGCCATCCATCACGGTCATGATCCGGCGGCGCATCAGGGCGCGCTCGAGCATCCGGTCTACATGACCTCGACTTATGTCTTCGACAGCGCGGACGAGGCGGCGCAGACCTTCGCTGGGGAGCGCGAGGCCTTCGCCTACGGCCGCACCAAGAACCCGACCCAGGCTCTCTTGGAGCAGCGCATCGCGGATCTGGAGGGGGCGGAGGCCGGGCTGGTCACCGCTTCCGGCATGGGCGCCATCGCCAGCCTGTTCTGGACCCGCCTGCGCCCCGGCGACGGCCTGGTCGCCCATCACACCCTCTACGGCAACAGCTACACCTTGATCGCCAAGGAGCTGCCGGAGTTCGGCATCGACGTAAAGCTGGTCGATCTCACCGACCCGGCCAATCTTGCCGAGGCGCTGACCGAGACGACGCGCATGGTCTATTGCGAGACGCCGGCCAACCCCAACCTCGACATCGTCGATATCGGGCGAGTGTCGGCGATGGCGCGGGAGGCTGGCGCGATCACCGTGGTGGACAACACCTTCGCGACGCCGGCGGCGCAGCGGCCTTTGGACAACGGTGCCGACGCCGTCATTCACAGCATGACCAAGTTTCTGGGCGGGCACAGCGACGTCCTTGCCGGCGCCCTCGTCGGCTCCAAGGACTTGGTGAAGGACGTTCGCATGCGGGGACTGCGCTACATGACCGGTGCTGCGATCGCACCGCTCTCCGCCTTTCTGGTCTTGCGCGGCATCAAGACGTTGGGCGTTCGGCTTGAGCGGCACAGCGACAACGCCCTGGCCCTGGCTCAGATGCTGGAAAGCCATCCCAAGGTGCGCAAGGTGCGCTATCCGGGTCTGCCGTCCCATCCGCAGCACGCGCTCTCCGAGCGGCAGATGAGCCTGCCGGGCGGCCTCTTGGCGTTCGAGCTGCGCGGCGGCTTAGCGGCCGGCAAGCGCTTTCTCGACCGGCTGACCCTGGCCAGCCGTGCCGTCAGCCTGGGCGGCTGCGAGACCCTGGCCCAGCATCCGGCCAGCATGACCCATACCAGCTACCGCGGCGATGCCCTGGCGCGCTTCGGCCTCAGCGAGGGGCTGATCCGCGTGTCCGTGGGGCTGGAGGACATCGAAGACCTGACCGAGGACTTCGCCGGCGCGCTCGACCGCGCCTAGTCCGCCGGGAAATCTAGCCTGCCTTACAAGCGCCTTCGGCAGCGCTCAGAGTTGGGATGTGAGCCGCTGAGCCTATGCCCGGCCGGCAATTGTCGGTTGCCATTGCCCCGCAAAGTCTGGAACCATGACGGGCAAGGTCAAAGAAATCGGCTCGTTAAGAGCCAGGCAGACAGGGAGGTAAGACATGTCCAAGGCAGGCACTCCGGCACGCTGTGCTGCATTGGTCGGGAGCTATACGAGCGGCAAGACCACCCTGCTCGAGGCGATGCTCAAGGCCGCGGGAACACTTCAGCGCAAGGGCAGCGTCAACGACGGCAACAGCGTAGGCGATGCCGGGCCCGAGGCCCGCGCCCACGGCATGTCGGCCGAACTCAACGTGGCACACGCAGATTACCTCGGCGACCAGTGGTACTTTCTCGACTGCCCGGGCTCGATCGAGCTGGCGCAGGAGGCACGGGACGCCCTGATGGCCGCCGACGTGGCCGTCATCGTCGCCGAGCCGGAGCTGGAAAAGGCGGTTGCGCTGTCGCCGCTGTTCCGCTTCCTGGAGGACCAGGGCATTCCGCACATGCTGTTCATCAATAAGATGGACAAGGCGACGGCGCGGGTGCGCGACATCCTGGCGGCGATCCAGGAATACTCCTCACGGCCCTTGGTGCTACGACAGGTGCCCATGCGGGATGGTGAGGACGTTGTCGGCGCCGTCGATCTGGTGAGCGAGCGGGCCTGGCAGTATCAGGAGCACAAGCCTTCAAACCTCGTCGAGATGCCGGACACGATGCGCGACCGGGAGAGCGAGGCGCGGCAGGAAATGCTGGAAGCCCTCGCCGACTTCGATGACGCTCTGCTCGAAGAGCTGCTGGAGGACAAGGTCCCGGCGAATGACGAGGTCTACGCGCAGCTCGAGAAGGACCTGGCCGAGGACCTGATCGTGCCGGTCTTCCTGGGCTCTGCCGAGCACGACAACGGCATCCATAGGCTTTTGAAGGCCCTACGCCACGAAGTGCCGGGACCGGACGCGGCGATCGAACGCCTCGGCCTGCCCAGCGCCCCCATGGTCGCCAGCGTCGTCAAGACCTTCTATCTGCCACACACGGGCAAGGTCAGCGTCGCCCGTGTCTGGCGTGGCGAGATCAAGGAAGGTGCTAGCTTCGATGGCGAGCGGGCCTCGGCCTTGTTCCGCCTGCAAGGCGGGCATCAGGAGAAGGTCGCCAAGGCTTCGGCTGGAGAGATTATCGGCCTCGGCCGGCTGGAAAGTCTGCGGACGGGTGACGTCATCGGCGAGGACGGCAAGCTCGGTGATCTGGAACTCGAGCGCCCTGCGCCGCTGACACCGGTCTATGCGCTTTGCATTCAGCCGGTGAACCGTCAGGACGAGGTCAAGCTCACAGGCTCCTTGGCCAAGCTGATCGAAGAGGACCCGTCGCTCTCGGTGGAGCACAGCCAGGATACGCACCAGATGCTGCTCTGGGGGCAGGGCAACATTCACCTGCAGCTCGCGGCGGAGCGCCTGAAGAACAAGTACCACGTGGAGGTGGCGACGGAGCCGGCCCGCCCGGCCTACAAGGAGACAATCCGGCGCGGCACCAAGTATCACTCGCGCTACAAGCGGCAGACCGGCGGCCACGGTCAGTTCGCCGACATTCACGTCGAGATACAGCCGGTGCCGCGCGGCGAGGGCTTTGCCTTCCACGACAAGATCGTCGGTGGCGTGGTGCCGCGGCAGTACATCCCCGCGGTAGAACACGGGGTGAAGGAGTCCTTGGTGCAAGGGCCGCTCGGTTTCCCGGTGGTGGACGTATCCGTGACGCTCTACGACGGCCAGCACCACTCGGTGGACAGCTCTGAGATGGCATTCAAGATCGCCGGCCGGCAGGCCATGAACGATGCCCTGCCGGAGTGTCAGCCTGTGCTGCTGGAGCCGATCAGCGAGGTCACCATCGCCGTGCCCAACGCCTACACCAGCAAGGTGCACACGTTGATCTCCGGGCGGCGCGGCCAGGTCTTGGGCTTCGATGCGCGGGCCGGCTGGCAGGGCTGGGACGAGGTGAAGGCCTTCATGCCGCAGTCGGAAACCCTCGATCTCATTCTCGAGCTTCGGTCGCTCAGCCAAGGTGTGGGCACTTTCTCGGCCAAGTTCGACCACCTGCAGGAACTGACCGGCAAGCCGGCCGAGCGGGTCAAGGAGATGGTGCGCCAGGCGGCGCAATAGGCGCTGCTGCCGGGCTGTGGCCAATCCGGTCGAGGTTGCCGAGCGTTTGCTCGCCGCGCGGCGTGCGAAAGCACCCCTGACAGCGGGCCTCCCCGAAAGCCTGCGGCCTGGCAACCCAGCCGAAGGTTATGCCGTGCAGCGCGCCTATGTGGAGGCGCAGGGCGGGCAGGCGATCGGCTACAAGGTCGCCGCCACCAGCGCCCGGGCTCAGGCGGCTCTGGGGGTCGATGGGCCCTTCTACGGGCACCTCCTCGACAGCACGAGTCGCCTCGACAGCGCGGCTGCACGCTGGCCCGCTGGTCGCTTCCTTATCGGGCTTGCCGAGCCCGAGTTCGCCGTGCGGCTGGCCGCGGACCTTCCGGAGCAGGCCCAACCCTATGACCGAGAGACAGTGGCGGCGGCTGTCGGCTCTCTGCACCCGGCCTTCGAGATCATCGACTCTGCCTATGGCCGGGAGGGCTGGATGTCCGTCGGAGCGGCCAGCCTGATCGCCGACAATGCGGCCCATGGGGCCTTTCTGCTAGGTCCGGGACTCGTGGACTTTTCGGCCCTGAAGCTCGCCGATCACCACGTGGATCTTGCAGTCGATGAGGCGCCCGCTGGCTCCGGGACCGGCGCCAACGCCCTTGGGCATCCCTTCAACGTACTGGCTTGGTTGGCCAATGAGCTGATCGCCAAGGGCCGGTGTTTGCGGGCTGGCGAGCTGATCACCACTGGCGTTGTAACACCTTTCGTCTATTTGGAGGCGGGTCAGACAGCCCGCGCCGATTTCGGTGTTCTCGGCTCGATCAGTGTGACGCTCTGAGCCTAATCCCATAAATTAGAAGAATTCTAAAAATAGCTTGCATCGCGCTGATTCAACACCAAATACACTGTCAAAGATCATCGCTTCATAGGAGAGAAATGATGGAACCCAAGATCGGAGTAAGCGAGGAAGGCCGTAAGGCCGTCGCCGATGCCCTGTCCGGCATGCTGGCCGACACCTACACCTTGTATCTAAAGACGCAGAACTTCCACTGGAACGTCACGGGACCGCACTTCAAGCACTACCACGAGATGTTCGGTGAGCAGTACGAGGAGCTGGCCGAGGCGAACGACGAGATTGCCGAACGCATTCGGGCCCTCGGCTTCCGTGCGCCGGGCAGCTTCAAGGCCTTCCTGGCCATGAAAGGCATCGATGAGGCCGGCGACAACCTGCCCGACGCCTCAGAGATGATCCGCCAGCTCACGGCCGACCATGAGTCTCTCTCGATCAGGGCACGCCAAGTGCTGGAAGCGGCGCAAGGCGTCGGAGACGAGGTCACCGGCGACATGATGATCGAGCGCATGACGGCGCACGACAAGACCGCATGGATGCTGCGGGCCAGCCTCACGAACTAGCTTGCAAACTGCGGGTTTGTGGCTTTCAGGCCGCGAACCCGCAGAACTTTTACTGGCTGTGAGCAGATGCCTCACTACGTTGAGAGCGGAATGCAATAGCGAGGGGCAAGCGATGCTGACGAAGGTCAAGAGAGGGTGGGAGCTGCCGGAGAGCGCGGCGACCGATGAAAGCGTGTTTCGTGCGCGGCGCTCCCTGATACGGGGTTTGGCAGCCGGGCCGATTCTGCTCGGAGCGCCGGCCTTGCTGATCGGATGCAAGGAGGAGGGCGGCGCGGCCTCCAGCGTCGTCGCCGAGGCGACCGCAAGCGAAGCCGATCCCAGCGCCTCTCTCTATCCCGTGCCTCGCAATCTGCGCTACCGGCTGGACCGTCCGATCACCGACGAAGAGCTGGCGACCACCTACAACAACTACTACGAATTCGGCTCTTCCAAGAACATCTGGAAGAAGGCGCAGGCTCTGCCGCTACGGCCCTGGACCATCAAGATCCACGGCTTGGTCGAGAAGCCCTTTGAGATCGGCATCGACGATCTCCTAAAGCAGGTGCAGCTGGAAGAGCGGCTCTATCGCCACCGCTGCGTCGAGGCCTGGTCGATGGCGGTGCCTTGGTCGGGCTTTCAGATGAGCCAGCTCGTCGAGCTGGCCAAGCCGTTGAGCGGCGCCAAGTACCTCCGCTTCGCCTCCTTCAACGACCCGGATGTCGCCGGCGGGCAAAGGGCAGGCTGGTATCCCTGGCCCTACACTGAGGGCGTAACCATCGAGGAGGCGATGAACGAGCTCGCCTTCATGGGAACCGGCCTCTACGGCAAGCCCATGCCGAAGCAGAACGGGGCGCCGCTGCGGCTGGTGCTGCCATGGAAATACGGCTTCAAGTCCAGCAAGGGGATTGTCGAGGTCGAGTTCACCGACCAGCGGCCGGTTTCCTTCTGGGAGGAAATCCAGGGCGGCGAGTACGGCTTCTGGGCCAACGTGAATCCGGAGGTATCGCACCCGCGCTGGAGCCAGGCGACCGAGCGCGTCCTGGGCAGCGATGAACGGGTTCCGACGCTGCTCTACAACGGTTATGGCGAATTCGTCGCCGGGCTCTATGACGGCCTCGCAGGCGAACGGCTCTATATGTAGAAAGCGAGGGCGGCCCAAGACCCCAGTTTGACCGCCCCGCTCACTTCCCCAAAACCTGCCGAGGTATCGAAGGAAGGTAACCCTCTACCCATGCGAGGGTCATCTTAGGACGGCTGGAGGCCGGCGATACCCCCAAACGGGGGCAATCTGCGTTGACCGACGCGTCCAGCGGCGCCATCGCCCGCCGACCGGGTCAGTCCGTTTTCGCTTGGCCAGAAAAAAGAAAGCCGGGCCAATCTGGCCCGGCAAGTTGAACAGGGAGGCTTCACGTCTGGGAGACGTAGGACCGGCCAATATGTGGGCCAGCCCTTGTATCCGGAAGGTTCCGGATCACTGTTGCTGAGGTGTAACTCAGCGAAACCCGTTGTTGCTGCGTCGCAGCATCACCATTAGGCATATGCGCCTTTGCCGCTATATTGTCTATCCAATTTGCCGCAGCAGAGCCATGCAGTTGCTGCATAAGCATAGTTTGTTGCAACTCTGCAACATAACGGAGCGTCGAACGCGAAGCCGCCTAGGGCGAGCCGACTGTTTCAGATTCCGAGAGTCAGCTTGAGCGTTGAACGGCTGTCTTCCGCGCCAGAGCGCGATTCTGTGTCGAATAGGCCACAGAGTCGGCCGTTGTGCCGAATCCCGGGACACTACCGCCGGTTCTAGGCCTTCAGCAGCGACTCGGAAACCTCCTTGAGGAGGAAGTCGCGGAAGACTTCGACCCGTTGCGTTCGCCGCAGTTCCTCGGGATAGACAAAGTAGGCGTCGATTGTCGGGCCGCGCAGCGTGTCGGGCAGCACGCTGACCAGATCTGTCTCCCCTTGCGCCATGAAGGCCGGCAAGGCGCCGATGCCACAGCCGGAGAGGATGGCCTGCTTGATGGCATAGACGTTGTTGACGGTCATGGCCGGCACGCGCATCTCGCTGCTGTGCTTACCGGCGCGCAGCAGCCAGTTCACATCGGGCACCGGCGGACGAACATCGTTGCCGTAGACGATGATCCGATGATCATCGAGTTCCGCGACGTTCATCGGCACGCCCAGGCGCTCGACATAAGCGCGCGATGCGTAGGCGTGGATGTCGACGGTGAAGAGGTGCCGCTGCACCAAATCCGCCTGCTTGGGCGGGCTCATGCGGATGGCGATGTCGGCCTCGCGCATTGAGAGGTCGAGTTCGGCGTCTGCCAGAATGAGATGGGCCTCGATCTCGGGATAAGACTCCAGGAAGGTCCGCATGCGCGGCGCCAGCCAGGTCGAGCCGAAGGAAATCGTGGTCGTGATCTTCAGCTGTCCGCGCGGCTGGTTCTTGCTCTCCATCAGCAAGGCTTCCGTGATGGCGAGCTTGCCGAAGACGTCGTGAGCCGTGTCGTAGAGCAGTTCGCCCTGCTCCGTCAGGATGAGACCGCGGGCATGACGATGAAACAGCGGGACTTTGAGGCTGTCTTCCAACGCACTGATCTGACGGCTCACCGCCGACTGGCTGAGGTTCAGCTTTTCGCCCGCATGCGTAAACGACCCTGCTTCGGCGACAGCATGAAAAATCCGAAGCTTGTCCCAGTCCATAACACCTCCAATGATTCCTCCAATGCGGACGCATTGCGCCACGCCTGCGTCGTCACACTTGTCGCTCACCATAGGTGAGGGATAGGGAGGAAGCGAGGCCCGGAACGCTCTCTTTTGTGCCGGCAGCGCCCAACTGAGGGCGATAGCATATCGCATTGTGCGGCTGAAAAGAAAGGCACCCGGCCTCGACGATGGCGGTCCATCGCCTGACGCCGGGCGCCTGCGACTTTTTGGCCTCAGACTTGGCGGTGGTGGTTACCCGAACACGGCGTCGCTCATTTCGCCGAACATGCGCTCGTAGAGCACCATGTAGGTGTCGTTGCCGGCCAGTATCTCCTCCATCTTCTTCGGCCGCAGTGCGATGTAGTCATCCAAGCAATGCACCACGTCGGTCGAGTGGTCGCCTTCATTCTCGACGTGCGTCTTCACGTAGGTGAAGGCGTCCAGGTCCGGCGTCAGGCCGTACTTGGGCGGTGTGAGGAAGGCATGGTGAAAGCCGTAGGCTTCCTCATAGCCGGTTACCTCAGAAGCGGTGTGCACACCGAGGCCGAAGGCGACGGGCGCCCTGCGATACCAGTCGCGGAGATTGTCGCCCAGCTCGTTAGCTGTGGGCACGGCGTTCTCCGGCGCCATGATCTCTTTCTCGGTCAGCCCGAAGTAAAGCGCGAAGTCGCGCAGCAGCTCTGCATGCGGCTTCGTGCCGTTCAAGCCGTACTCGTCCATCGAGGCATCGAGAATATGGGCTGCGATGCCATGACATCGGTAGGGAACGACCGGGTAGAGCTCGTCGGAGAGACGCACGGCCAATGCCGGTATCCCCGGCGTTATGTAGCGCACGAAAGCGGTCATGCTGGCGAAGAAAATGAGCAGTCTCTCTCGGCTGAGCTCTTGCGCAGAGAGCTGCTCGGCAAAGCGGCGAAACGCTCCTACGCCGGCATGCTCTTTCGCGCGCCGATAGACGTCAGCGCCGTCACGGGGCTGCGAGATGTCGCCGACCTGAGGAACGGCTCGGTATGAAGCAAGGGCTGTTACAGTCATGAGTATCTCCCGTAAAAATAGTTACATGGCGCACGCTAGTCGCTGTTCGATTGCTGATCAATCAAAACTTAGTTAGATAATATATTTTGCACGTAAAAGTTATTCGGCGGCTATCTCACTGGCCTCTGACATGGCCAGGTAGCGTTCGGCCTCCAAGGCCGCCATGCAGCCCATGCCAGCCGCCGTCACCGCTTGCCGGTAGACCTTGTCTTTGACATCGCCCGCGGCGAACACGCCCGGGATGTTGGTGGCGGTGGAGTCCGGTGCCGTGAGGATGTAGCCGCCCGAATCCATGTCGAGCTTTCCCTTGAACAGCTCGGTTGCAGGCTCGTGGCCGATGGCGATGAAGATGCCGTCTACGGCGCGCTCCAGATGCCCATCGGTCTTCACGTTGCGCAGCCGCATGCCGGTGACGCCCAAGGGGTCGTCGTCGCCCATCACCTCCTCCAGCACGTGGTCCCAGACAACCTCGATCTTGGGATTGCGGAACAGGCGGTCCTGCATGATCTTCTCGGCCCGCAGGCTGTCCCGCCGATGGACCAGGATCACCTTTTCGGCGAAGTTGGTCAGGAATAGCGCTTCCTCAACTGCCGTGTTCCCGCCGCCGATCACCGCCACCGTCCGTCCGCGATAGAAAAAGCCGTCGCAGGTGGCGCAGGCGGAGACCCCGAAGCCGCGGAACCTCTCCTCGCTCGGCAGGCCGAGCCAACGGGCTTGGGCACCGGTGCAGATGATCAGCGTATCGCCGCTGTAGGTATCGCCTGAGTCGCCACGGCAACGGAACGGGCGGGCCGACAGCGAGACCTCGACGATGGTGTCCATGATCAGCTCGGTGCCGACATTCGCGGCCTGTGCCGCCATCTGCTCCATCAGCCAGGGGCCCTGAATGGCGTCGGCAAAGCCGGGGTAGTTTTCCACATCCGTCGTGATGGAGAGCTGACCGCCGACCTGCAGCCCCTGGACCATCATGGGTTTGAGATTGGCCCGTGCCGCATAGACGGCCGCTGTGTAGCCCGCCGGCCCTGAGCCGAGGATGAGGACACTGCTATGATGATGCTTGGTCATGTCGGGGAGGTCCGCGCCGCTGAGAGTCACTGTTGTTCATCCGAGAGTAGGCAGCCGGCCAAGTCGCGACAAGCCGCGCCATAGGCAAGCGGGCTCCGCGACAATCGTCTATTGATGCCGGCCGAGGCAGCGAAATATAATTATCAAAGCGTTCGGCGCGGGCCGTGCTGGAGTTCGCCAAGACAGGGGAGGGCGCCTGACGGGCCGCCATGGGACAAGAGAAACTCGACAAGATTGACCTGCGAATTCTGCGCGATCTGCAGGCCGAGGGACGGATGACGAATGTCGAGCTGTCTCGCCGAGCCGGAATATCGGCGCCGCCGTGCCTGCGTCGCGTCCGTACGCTCGAGAAAAGCGGATACATCCGCGGGTACCACGCGGACATCGATGCCGAGGCGCTGGGCTTCGAGGTGTTGTTTTTTGCCCTCATCGGTCTCGACAACCAGAGCGATGCCGTGCTGAGCGCGTTCATGGACGAGGTCGGCAGCTGGCCCGAAGTCCGCGAATGCCACATGGCGCGCGGCCCCAACGACTTCGTGCTCAAGCTGGTGGCGCAGAACACGGCGCATGAGAACGATCTGACTCAACGCCTGACGGCCCTGCCGCACGTGGCGACAGTCCAGACCGTTCAGGTCATCAAGACTTCGACGGCACGTCCGGGCGTGCCGATCGAAGTGGATTGAGACTCAGACGTACTTCACTTTGAGGATTTCGTAGGCTTTGGCGCCTTTCGGGGTCGCAACCTCGATCGAGTCGCTTACCTGCTTGCCGATCAGGGCGCGGGCGATGGGGGAGGTCACGGCAATACGGCCGTTCTTCACATCCGCCTCGGCTTCACCGACGATCTGGTAGGTCGTCTTCTCGTCGGTATCCTCATCGACCACGGTCACGGTCGCACCGAACTTCACCGTGTCGCCGGACAGTTTGCTCGGGTCGATGATCTGCGCTCTGGAGATCTTGTCCTCCAGCTCCGCCACACGGCCTTCGATAAAAGACTGCCGTTCGCGGGCAGCGTGATACTCGGCATTCTCAGAGAGGTCGCCGTGCTCGCGCGCTTCCGCAATCGCTACGATAACGGCTGGGCGCTCGACACTCTTCAGATGCTTGAGCTCGTCCTGCATCTGGCCGTAGCCGTCAGCGGTCATTGGCACCTTGTCGGTCATAACTTCTGACCTCGCGTCGCTTCTGTCATGATGGAATGAGAAATAGTTGCTTCCGGCACCGCAACTTATCTGGTGTCGGACCCCTGTGGTCAGAACAGACCGGTAAAGTAGGATTGCAGCGGACGGACTTCAAGATGGCCCTCTTTGCGGGCATCGATGGCTTGCACGGCCGCGTCCGCCCCGGCGACCGTGGTGTAGTAGGGGATTGATTGCGTCAGGGCCGTACGGCGTATCGAGAAGGAGTCGGCGATGGCTTTGGCGCCTTCCGTCGTATTGAATACAAGCTGTATGTCACCTGACAGCATCCGGTCGACGATGTTCGGCCGGCCTTCGCGCACCTTGAGCACCCGCTCGACGGTGAAGCCTTGCTCCTCGAGGAACTGCGCAGTGCCGCTCGTCGCGACGACAGTGAAATCCAGGTCGACAAGCTCTGCCGCCAGCTTGGCCATGGCGATCTTGTCGCTGTCCTTGACCGAGATGAACACCCGGCCGCTGCTTGGCAGGCGTACGCCGGCGCTTTCTTGCGCCTTGAGGAAGGCGGAGGCGAAGTGGCGGTCCAGACCGATCACCTCGCCGGTCGATTTCATCTCCGGGCCCAGCACCACATCGACGTTGGGAAAGCGCGCGAAAGGAAACACCGCTTCTTTCACCGCCACGTGGCCCGTTGCCGTCGAGAGATCTGGCAGCGTGAAGTCGGCGAGCTTGTCGCCCGCCATGACCCGTGCGGCGATCTTGGCGATGGGAACGCCGATTGCCTTGGCAACGAAGGGCACCGTGCGGGAGGCCCGCGGGTTGACCTCCAGCAGGAAGATCTCGCCGCCGCGGACGGCGAACTGAACGTTGATCAAGCCGACAACGCCTATGCGCTTAGCCAGCAGGCCGGTCTGGCGTTTGATCTCGTCGATGACGTCGGGGCCCAAGGAGTGCGGCGGCAGGCAGCAGGCGGAGTCGCCCGAGTGGATGCCGGCCTCCTCGATGTGCTCCATCACGCCAGCGACGTAGACCTCTTCGCCGTCGCAGATGGCATCGACGTCTACCTCAACCGCATCGCGCAGGTAGCTGTCGATCAGCACCGGGTTCTTTCCCGAGACCTGCACCGCTTCGTCGACGTAGCGCTCCAGCGCCGCGTCGTCGTGGATGATCTCCATGGCGCGTCCGCCCAGCACGTAGGACGGACGGATGAGCACCGGGTAGCCGATCGCCTCTGCCGCCTCGCGCGCCTCTTCCAGGCTGGTGGCGATGCCGTTGGCGGGCTGCTTGAGTCCGAGCGCGGAGAGCAGCTCTTGGAAACGCTGCCGGTCCTCGGCGAGGTCGATGGCTTCCGGCTGGGTGCCAAGGATAGGGATGCCGGCGGCTGACAGTGCGGCGGAGAGCTTGAGCGGCGTCTGCCCGCCGAACTGAACGATCACGCCTTCCAAGGTGCCCTTGGACTGCTCGATGCGCGCGATTTCCAGCACGCTCTCAGTGGTCAGGGGCTCGAAGTAGAGGCGGTCGGAGGTGTCGTAGTCGGTCGACACCGTCTCCGGATTGCAGTTGACCATGATGGTCTCGAAACCGGCCTCTTTCAGGGCATAGGCGGCGTGGACGCAGCAGTAGTCGAACTCGATGCCCTGGCCGATGCGGTTCGGGCCACCGCCGAGGATCATGACCTTGCGCCGCTCGCTCGGCTCCGCCTCGCACTCGGCCGGGGCCCAGCCGTCGCCTTCATAGGTCGAGTACATGTAAGTGGTGGTGGCGGGGAACTCGGCAGCGCAGGAGTCGATGCGCTTGAACACCGGGTGCACGCCGGCCAGGCGCCGGCGCTCTTCCAGACTTGCCGCCGTCCCGCCGCTCAGCGCCGCGAGGCACGCATCGGTGAAGCCGCAGGTCTTCAGCTTCAGCAGGTCGAGCGGCTCCAGCGGCAGGCCGTCGCGACGCACCACGGCCTCGCGGTCGACCAGGTCCTTGATCTGGTGGAGGAACCAGCGGTCGATCCAGGTTGCGGCGAAGACGTCTTCGATCGAGGCACCTTGCCGCAACGCTTGCGCCACCCGAAGAATGCGGTCCGCACGCGGCTGGGACAGCGCCGCCATCACGGCCTCGTGGCTCGGCGAATCCTCGTCAGAGTCCCAGCCGAGGTCGACCTCGTCCAGCCCGTCGAGCCCTGTCTCCAGAGACGCCAGTGCCTTCTGCAGCGACTCCTGGAAGCAGCCGCCGATGGCCATGGCTTCGCCGACCGACTTCATGGAAGTGGTGAGCAGTGGGTCCGTGCCCTTGAATTTCTCGAAGGTGAAGCGCGGGATCTTGGTGACCACGTAGTCGATGCTCGGCTCGAAAGAGGCCGGCGTGACCTTGGTGATGTCGTTCGGCAGCTCGTCCAGGGTGTAGCCGACGGCCAGCTTGGCGGCGACCTTGGCGATGGGGAAGCCCGTGGCCTTAGAGGCCAGCGCCGAGCTGCGCGAGACACGCGGGTTCATCTCGATGACGACCATCCGGCCGTCGTCCGGGTTGATGGCGAACTGCACGTTGGAGCCGCCGGTATCCACGCCGATCTCCCTTAGGCAGGCGATCGAGGCGTTGCGCAGGAGCTGGTACTCCTTATCAGTCAGTGTCAGCGCCGGGGCCACCGTGATGGAGTCGCCCGTGTGAATGCCCATCGGGTCGATGTTCTCGATCGAGCAGACGATGATGCAGTTGTCGGCTTTGTCGCGGACGACCTCCATCTCGAACTCTTTCCAGCCGAGCACGGACTCCTCGATCAGGACCTGCTTGACCGGAGAGGCCTTGAGGCCGCCGAGGACGATCTCCTCGAACTCCTGCGCGTTGTAGGCGATGCCGCCGCCGGTGCCGCCCAGGGTGAAGGAGGGACGGATGATGGCCGGCAGGCCAACCGCGTCGAGCGCGGCGAGCGCTTCGTCGTAGGTGCTCACCAGGCGGGAGCGCGGCGAGGCCAGGCCGATCTTGTCCATCGCCTGGCGGAACAGCTCGCGGTCCTCGGCCTTGTCGATCACCTCCGCCTTGGCGCCGATCATCTCGACGCCGAGCTTCTTAAGGGTGCCGTCTCGGTCGAGCGCGAGGCAGGTGTTGAGCGCCGTTTGCCCGCCCATGGTCGGCAGGAGCGCGTCCGGCTTCTCGCGTTCGATCACCTTGGCGACCATCTCCGGCGTGATCGGCTCGACGTAGGTGGCGTCGGCCAGGCCCGGGTCGGTCATGATGGTCGCCGGGTTGGAGTTGACCAGGATGACCCGGTAGCCCTCGTCCTTCAGCGCCTTGCAGGCTTGCGTGCCGGAGTAGTCGAACTCGCAGGCCTGTCCGATGATGATCGGACCGGCCCCGATGATCATGATCGAGTTGAGGTCTTGGCGTTTAGGCAAGGCGGTCTCCGCGGAGAATCGGATTGAATTGAGAGCGCGGCATCTGATGCCCGCTATGACTCCCTCCCCCCTGGAGGGGGAGGGCCGGGGTGGGGGGGCGTTTCCTCGCCAAGGGCACGCAAAATGCTCTGAAGCACGCCGTCGGGATTCCCAAGCACCTCGTTGTTCCAGAAACGCACGACCTTGTAGCCGCGCGCTTCGAGCCACGCCGTGCGCTTTCGATCTCGGTCGACGGAGAGCGCATGCTGCCCACCGTCGACCTCGATGACCAAGTGCTCTGCCAAACAGGCGAAATCGACCACATAGGGACCGAGCGGCACCTGCCTGCGGAAACGATAGCCGGAGAGCTGCTTACGCCGCAGCAGTGACCAGAGCTTCTTTTCGGCATCGGTCGGGTTGCGGCGCAGGCTGCGGGCTTGTTGGTCGGCCATGGCGAGAGCTTAGTCGGGCGGCGAGCAGTAAAAACACCCCCCTCCCTAGCCCTCCCCCTCAAGGGGGGAGGGAATGCTGTTGCGCCATTGCCCCCTCCCCCCTGGAGGGGGAGGGATGGGGTGGGGGGGTGTTTCGTCACGGGCCGTTGTCGTTCAGGCCGAGCGCGCACGTTTTTCTTGCTCCATCAGCTCGACGAAGCGCTCGAAGAGATAGTGGCTGTCCTGCGGGCCGGGGGAGGCCTCGGGGTGATGCTGCACCGAGAAAACGGGGCGGCCGTCGAGAGAGAGGCCCTCGTTGCTGCCGTCGAAGAGGCTGACGTGGGTGGTGGTGACGCCGCTCGGCAGGCTGTCGTCCTTCACCACGAACCCGTGGTTTTGGCTGGTAATCTCGACCCGGCCGGTGGCGAGCTCCTTGACCGGATGGTTGGCGCCGCGATGGCCCAGATGCATTTTCTCGGTGGTCGCGCCGAGGGCGAGGGCTAGAAGCTGGTGGCCGAGGCAGATACCGAAGATCGGAAGTGTCGGCCGCTCCAGCAGTGCCTTGATGGTCGGCACGGCGTAGAGGCCAGTTGCCGCCGGGTCGCCCGGCCCGTTGGAGAGGAAGATGCCGTCGGGCTCGCGCGCCAGGATCTCTTCAGCTGCGGTTTCCGCCGGCACCACCGTGACGTCGCAGCCAAGCTCCGCCAGGCAGCGCAGGATGTTGCGCTTGGCGCCGAAGTCCATCGCCACCACCCGGAAGCGAGGTGTGGTGAGCGCGCCGTAGCCTTCGCCGAGTCGCCAGGCGGTCTCCCGCCAGTCGTAGCTCTGCCGGCAGGTAACCTCTTTGGCCAGGTCCATCCCGGCCAGACCGCTCCAGGCGCGCGCCTGCTCCAGCAGCGCCGGCAGGTCGAACTGCCCGTCGGGTGCATGGGCGACCACGGCCTTTGGGGCGCCGAGATCGCGGACGCGCCGGGTCAGTTGCCGTGTGTCGGCACCGCAAAGCCCGACCAGACCGTGGGACAGGAGCCAAGCGTGCAGGTCTTGCTGCGCCCGCCAGTTGGAGGGTGCCGTCACGTCCTCACGCAGCACGCAGCCCCGCGCGGCTGGAGTCGTGGTCTCGACGTCCTCGGCATTGGTCCCCACATTGCCGATATGCGGCGTGGTGAAGGTGATGATCTGCCCGGCATAGGACGGGTCGGTCAGGATCTCCTGATAGCCCGTCATGGACGTGTTGAAGCAGAGTTCCCCAACCGTGTTGCCTTCCCGCCCGATGCCGTGGCCCCAGAAGACACTGCCGTCTTCCAAAACCAAGGCTGCGGTCGCGCCTGCAGGCGGTGCTGTGTTGGCGCGCGAAATGAAAGACCTCTCTTCTTTGGAGAGAGGGGCGGATATGTCGTGCGGCATATGGGCTAATCTCATCCGCCTTGGCCGCCAGGCCCGCGGCCAGGGGCGCGCAGGTCGTGACGGTGTTCAGCGGCGGGTTTGCTTAACGAGGTTCTGGGGGTATATAGCCGCTCCCCCCGTTCCCGCAAGCACTCAAGTTGAGCGGCCCGCGAACGTGAAGAAGCCTTCGGCAGTGCGTGGTTGTCTGCGCGGTGCGCGAAGGCTCGATAGAGAGCGTCAAAGCGAGGAGATCTTCGGAGCATGTTGCGCGAGGAGCTGAACCAGTCTCTCAAAGAGGCCATGCGGGCGCGAGACCAGCAGGCCCTGACCACCGTGCGCCTCATCCTGGCGGCCTTGAAGGACCGCGACATCCAGGCGCGCACCGAAGGGCAGGGCGACGGCATCGGCGACGACGAGATCTTGGATATGCTGACCAAGATGGTGAAGCAGCGGCGCGAGGCCATGTCTCTTTATGAGAAGGGCAATCGGCAGGACCTAGTCGACAAGGAGCAGAGTGAGATCGACGTCATCCAGCGCTTCTTGCCCAAGCAACTGAACGAATCCGAGACGGAAGCGGCGGTTCTGCAGGCCATCGGCGAGCTGGAAGCGATCAGCGTCAAGGACATGGGCCGGGTTATGGGCGTGCTGAAGCAGCGCTATGCCGGCCGGATGGACTTCGGCAAGGCGAGTGGCCTCGCCAAGGCACGGCTCAGCCAGTCCTGACATCCCCGTTTTGCACAGGTTTCGACTGTGCCTGGCCTTGGACAGACTCTGACGGCAGGCGCAGCGTAACTGGCGATTCGCCAGGACAAGGGGGCCAATGGCCTTTCCGCCGGAATTTCTTGAGGAGCTGCGCAACCGCCTGCCGCTGCAGGAGGTGATCGGTCGGCGTGTGAAGCTGATCAAGCGCGGGCGCGAGTACGTCGGGCTGAGCCCGTTCAACGCCGAGAAGACCCCGTCCTTCACCGTGGTGCCCGAGAAGGGCTTCTACCACTGCTTCAGCAGCGGCGAGCACGGCGATGTCATCAGCTGGGTGATGAAGACCGAGGGCCTCGGATTCGCCGATGCGGTCGAGCGCTTGGCGGGGCAGGCCGGGCTCGCCATGCCGCGCTCCTCGCCCGCCGAACGGCAAGCGGCGGAGCGCCGTCGGGGCCTGCAGGAGGCTTTGGAGGCCGCCTGCAGTTGGTTCGAGGAGCAGCTCCGCGCAACGGCCGGACAGGAGGCGCTTGCCTACCTCGAGAGCCGCGGACTGACGCAAGAGACGATCTCGGCCTTCCGGTTGGGCTATGCGCCGGATGCCCGCGGGCTGCTGCGCCGGACGCTCAACGCACAGGGCTTCGCCGACCCGGCCTTGATCAGTGCCGGGCTGATCAAGCAGCCGGATGAGGGTGGCGATCCGCGCGACTACTTCTTCAACCGGGTGATCTTCCCTATTGCCGACCGGCAAGGCCGCATCCTGGCCTTCGGGGGGCGGGCTTTGGCCAAGGATGCCAGGGCCAAGTACCTTAACTCGCCGGACAGCGAGGTCTTCCACAAGGGGCAGGTGCTCTACAATCTGCACCGGGCGCGCCGCGCGGCCCACGACAGCGGAGAGCTGATCGTCGCCGAGGGCTACATGGATGTGATCGCCCTCGACCAGGCTGGCTTTCCGGCCGCTGTCGCGCCGCTCGGCACGGCTTTGACGGAGTTGCAGATTCAGGAGGCTTGGCGCCTGGCGCCGGAGCCGACCGTCTGCCTGGACGGCGATACGGCGGGGCAGCGCGCGGCTTTTCGCGCCCTCGACCGGGCCTTGCCGCTGCTCAGGGCCGGAAAGAGCCTCAAGTTCGCGACACTGCCCAAGGGCGAAGACCCGGATAGCCTGGTCCGTGGCCAGGGGCCAGCCGCCTTTCGTGCCTGTCTCGAGCAGGCGCGGCCACTGGTCGAGGTGCTCTGGCAACGGGAAACGGCCGGCAAGCGTTTCGAAACGCCGGAGCAGCGGGCCGGCCTGCGGCGTCGGCTGATGGACGCGGCGGCAGCTGTTCGGGAGCCGGAGTTGCGGGACGAGTACCGCGCGGCTCTCCAGGAGCGGTTCGACGGGGCCTTCCGCAGGGCGCGCGGCCGTCAGACCGGGAAGGAGAGCGGCCCGCGCCGCCTTGCTGTCCGCTACGCCAGACCATCGCCGCGGCAGTGGGCTTTGCAAGAGCAGAGGGTGCTCTGGGCCACGCTGATCAATCACCCCGAGCTGATCGCGGACCTTGTCGAAGAGGTCGCTGCATTCGACATCCACGAGCATGCCTTGGAAGGGCTGCGCGACACGATTTTATGCTGGTGCAGCGAGGAATTAAACGCCGGCCGACCGCTTGACGCCGAACGGCTGCAAGCCCACTTGACACGAACTGGGTCGGACGAGCTGGTGAAGTCTCTTTTAAGAGATGACGTTTACAAATATGCGCCCAATGCTCGGCGAGAGGCAGACCTGATGGCTGCCAAGAACGACGTCATGGCCCAATTGAAGGGATTGGCGGCCCGCCGCAAGGTTGGTGGGGCGTAGTTTACGTGTTGGTGGGAGCGAAGCAGACGCGGGGGGAGTTCGCGGGTGCTGTTGAGACTACCGAACAGGAACTTTTACCGCGCGCGAACCGGGTGTCGCGCTTGTCGATGTCGCGTCTTGAAACATGATTAATAGGCGGCTAATCAAACCTGTTTCCGCCAGATGTAGAAATCTCAGCAAGCGCGCCGGTTTAGGTATCGTCCACGAGGGTTGATTATTGATGGCTACGAAAGCAAGCGAGAAGACCAGCGCCGAAGAAACCCGCGAAGAAACGGGCGACGGCGCGGTTGTCGACAGCACGCAGGATGCCGTCAAGAAGATGCTCGCGCGCGCCAAGGAGCGCGGCTACGTCACTTATGACGAGCTGAACGAGGCGCTGCCATCAGAGAAGTTCAGCTCCGAGCAGATTGAAGACGTCATGGCGGCGCTCTCGGAGATGGGCATCAACGCCATCGAGAGCGAAGAGCAAGAAGAGAACGCCCAGCAGGAAGAGGCTGCGGAAGAGACCTCCGCGCGGCCGAGCGGCAACCTGAGCGACGATGCCGGGCGTACGGACGATCCTGTACGCATGTACCTGCGTGAGATGGGTACGGTTGAGCTGCTGTCCCGCGAAGGCGAAATCGCCATCGCCAAGCGCATCGAGGCCGGTCGCGAGAAGATGATCGGCGGTCTGTGCGAGAGCCCGCTGACCATTCGGGCGCTGCTTGCCTGGCGCCAAGCGCTGATCGACGGCCAGATCCTGCTGCGCGACATCATCGATCTCGACGCCACCTACGGCGGCGGCCCGGACGAAGAGAAGCCCGAGGACGCCGAGGACGAGGAGATCGAAGCGGAAGCCGGCGCCGAGGACGAAGAAGACAAGAAAGAGAGCAAAGCCGAGGGCGAAGGCGAAGGCGAGGGCGAAGAGGACGAGGAGAACATCGACGAGGAGGAGAACAGCCTCTCCCTCGCCGCCATGGAGCTGCAGCTGCTGCCGGAGGTTCTCGAGACTCTCGATACGATCTATGGCGTCTATGGCAAGTTCGCCAAGGTCCAGGAAAAGCGCCTGACCTTGATGCAGAAGGGCGAGGCCATCCCCAAGCAGACCGAGACGCGCTATGAGAACCTCAAGCGCGAGCTGCTGGATGCCATGGACACCGTCCACCTCAACAATGCCCGTATCGAGCAGCTGGTCGAGCAGCTCTACGCCCACAACAAGCAGCTGGTGGCGCTCGAGGGCAAGCTGCTGCGCCGGGCCGAGAAGCACAAGGTCGACCGCGACGACTTCCTGAAGCACTACTACGGCCGCGAACTCGATCCGCGCTGGCTGTCCAAGGTCAAGCGCCTGAGCGGCAAGGGCTGGGGCAACTTCGCTGAGAAGGAAGCCGATCACGTCAAGGAGATCCGCGGCCAGATCGCCGAGATCGCCGCGTCCTCGGGGCTGCCGATCAGCGAGTTCCGCCGTATCGCCAACACGGTACGCACGGGCGAGCGTGAGGCCAGCAAGGCCAAGACCGAGATGGTCGAGGCCAACCTGCGTCTCGTGATCTCGATCGCCAAGAAATACACCAATCGTGGCCTGCAGTTCCTGGATCTCATCCAGGAGGGCAACATCGGTCTGATGAAGGCGGTCGATAAGTTCGAGTACCGCCGCGGCTACAAGTTCTCGACCTACGCCACCTGGTGGATCCGTCAGGCGATCACCCGCTCGATCGCCGATCAGGCCCGCACCATCCGTATTCCGGTGCACATGATCGAGACGATCAACAAGCTGGTCCGCACCAGCCGCCAGATGCTGCACGAGATCGGCCGCGAGCCGACGCCGGAAGAGCTCGCCGAGCGGCTGGTCATGCCGCTCGAAAAGGTGCGCAAGGTGCTCAAGATCGCCAAGGAGCCGATCTCCCTCGAAACGCCGATCGGCGACGAGGAAGACAGCCATCTCGGCGACTTCATTGAGGACAAGAACGCGATCATTCCACTGGATTCGGCCATCCAGTCGAATCTGCGGGAGACCACGACCCGGGTCCTTGCCAGCCTGACACCGCGCGAGGAGCGGGTTCTGCGCATGCGCTTCGGCATCGGCATGAACACCGACCACACCTTGGAAGAGGTTGGTCAGCAGTTCTCCGTGACTCGTGAGCGTATCCGGCAGATCGAGGCCAAGGCCCTTCGCAAGCTCAAGCATCCGAGCCGCAGCCGCAAGCTGCGCAGCTTCCTCGATACCTAAGCGCACGAGGCGCCGGCTTTCTCATAGGTACGGGCCCCAAGTTTATCAGCTTCGGCGCCTGACCTGGCGCGATCTGCCATTGGTCGCCCGCTGGCTCCGTCAGCCTCACGTTCGTCAGTGGTGGGGCCACGCGCCCACGCAGCTCGGCATGATAGGCCGGGGTATTCGTCAGCCGGGACTGACCTGCTTCATCCTGTGCTTGAACCGGCGCGCGATCGGCTACCTGCAAAGCTACAATCTGGCGATGGACACGGGGCGCACCTTTCCGTTGGAGCGTCGCGCGACCCGCGGCGTCGATCTCTTCATCGGCGAACCTTCGGAGCTTGGGAAGGCTCACGGCGCCGAGTTTCTGCGCCTGACGGCCGAGCGCCTGCTGGCACAGCCCGATGTCAAACGGGTGATCGGCGATCCCGAGCCTGCCAATCACCGATCCCGCCGAGCTTTCGAAAAAGCCGGCTTTCGCGATTGCGGCGAAAGGCTTGTTCCAGGAGGCTCGGTTCGCCTGATGGTCCGTGAAGAGCCGGAGAGAATCGCTAAGCGCCGGCCGACCGGCGTTTAGAAGATTGTCACACTCCTGAGCTAGTTGGCGTAGGCTATAGTGCCGTCCGTCATTGGCTGAATGGGTTTCACCCCCGAATGAAGCAGGTCGTGTCCAGCGCCCGCAGCGGCAAGCTTTCCTTGCAAGACGTGCCGCCTTCCAAGGTGAAGCGAGGCCATCTGCTGGTGGCGACGCGGGCCTCGGTCATCTCGACCGGCACCGAGCGCAGCGCCAACGAATTCGCCAAGAAGAGCCTGGTCGGCAAGGCCCAGGCCAGGCCTGACCTGGTCCGCAAGGTGCTCGACAAGGCCCGCCGCGACGGCATCCTGGCGACGATGAACGCCGTGCTTGCACGCTTGGACGAGCCCATGCCGCTCGGCTACTCGGCCGCAGGACGCGTGATCGAAGTCGGCGCCGGGCTGGAAGGCCGCTACCGGGTCGGCGACCGGGTTGCCATCGCCGGCGCCGGTCTCGCCAATCACGCCGAGCTCAATGTGGTGCCGGAGAATCTCCTGGCGCCGATCCCCGCCGATGTGCCGGACGAAGAAGCGGCCTACTGCACTCTCGGGGCCATTGCGCTGCACGCCGTGCGCAACTGTGAGCCTCGTTTGGGCGACCGGGTTGCCGTCATCGGCGCTGGGCTGGTCGGACAACTCGCCGCGCAGCTTCTGTCGCTCGCCGGCGCTCGGGTGCTGGTGCTCGACTACAATCAGGCGCGGCTCGACCTGGCGGCCAAGCTGGGCGCCGAGCTGACCATCAACCTCGGGGGCGGCAGCCCGGACGAGACCGTGCTGTCCTGGACCGAGGGCCTCGGTTGCGACGCTGTGTTGATCGCCGCCGCAACCAAGAGCAGCGAACCCTTCGCCACGGCGGCCGCCATTGCCCGCGACCGCGCCCGGGTCTGCCTTGTCGGCCTGACTGGCACCGAGTTTTCCTATCGCGATTTCATGCAGAAGGAGCTGTCGCTGGTGGTCTCCCGCTCCTACGGACCGGGCCGCTACGACGCGGACTACGAAGGCAAGGGCGTCAAGTACCCGCCAGGCTTCGTGCGCTGGACCGAGACGGCCAACCTCGGCGAGGTGGTGCGCCTCATGTCGCCGGCGAACCCGCGCCGGCTCGATGTCGCCGCCCTGATCACCCATCGCTACGACTTCGCCGATGCGGAGCAAGCCTATGCCATGATCATGGCCGGCGAGGAGCCGCACCTCGGTGTCGTGCTCGGCTATCCGGACGGTGTCTCGGAGACCTTGCCCAAGGTCAGCGCCCCGACTGCCAAGCCCTCATCCGCGGGCGGCTGCCGTCTGGCGGTTGTCGGTGCCGGCGGCTTCGCCCGCACCATGCTGCTGCCCAAGCTCAAGGGCATTGCCGGGGTCAGCCTCGAGACCATCGTCACCACTCGCGGCATGTCGGCGGCACACAGTCAGGAGGCCTTCGGTTTCGCCAAGGCGACCACCGACCTCGACGACGTGCTGCAAGACCCCAATATCGACGCGCTGCTGATCGCTACGCCGCACTCGAGCCACGCGCGATTGACGGCCCAGGCGCTCGCCGCCGGCAAGCACGTGTTTGTGGAAAAGCCCTTGGCCCTGAGCCGTGAGGAGCTGGCGCAGGTTGCCGAGGCGCGAGCGAAGAGCGAGGCCTTCTTCACCGTCGGTTTCAACCGCCGTTTCGCGCCGATGATGGTCGAGGCGAAGGCCGCCATCGCATCGAGCAGCGAACCCAAAGTCCTCTTGTTCCGGGTCAATGCCGGTGCCCTGCCGGACGATGCCGCGATCAACGATGCCGAGGAAGGCGGAGGCCGTATCCTCGGCGAAAGCTGCCATTTCATCGATTTGGCGCGCTATCTGGTCGGCCAGCCCATCGTCGAGGTGAGTGCCCAGGCCGCCCGGGTCGGTCACGGCGTCTGCGATGACCTTGCGATCTCCCTGCGCTTTGAGGACGGCAGCCTGGCGACGATCCTCTACACCTCCAAGGGCGACTCGGCCTACAGCAAGGAGCGCTTCGAGATCTTCGTCGGTGGCCGCGTCATCGCCATCGACAATTTCCTGGAGAGCACGACGACCGTCGACGGGCGCACGACGACCAAGAAGGCACGTGCCGGTCAGGACAAAGGCCACAAGGCGGAGCTCCAGGCCTTCGCCAAGGCCGTGGCCAGCGGCACCCCGCCGGTCGACGAGAACGAGCTCTTGGAAAGCTCGCTTGCAACCATCGCGGTGTTGGAGGCTTTGCGCCACGGCCAGAGCGTCCCGCTTGTCCGGGATGCGACGGACACCGCAGCCGACCCGAAGCCAGACATCGCTGCCACCAGCGACGCCGCCGAATAGCCCGTCTTGCGCGAGCTATCTAGGTGGCCCTAAGGGCGGCTTTCCTGGCCCGAGCGCCTCTGCTATCAGCGTTCAGCCCTGACGGGCCCGTAGCTCAATTGGTTAGAGCCGGCCGCTCATAACGGTCTGGTTGCAGGTTCGAGCCCTGCCGGGCCCACCAGCCTTCGCAGCTTATCGAGCAAAGCGAGGTTAGCGAGAAGGCTGTCGCGCCGGAGCTTCGAAGAAGCGTAGGCGGACACATCGCTGCTTCGGCTCGGCAAGCCATCCGCTCTTGTGGTGCAGCATGCGCCGGGCTTTTTCCCTCAATCGCCCACAAACGCGACCATCCGACCGGCGACCAATGCACCCAGCCAGCAGGTCATCGAAAGCGCGCCCGCGCGCGCAAGACGGGGGCCAGCGGCTGTTGTCAGGCGGAAGCCGTAGACGAGATGAAGAACGATGGCTGAGGTGGCGCCGATGGCGATCAGGGCCAGCTTTACCAGGAAAAGCGGGAGCGCCGCATACTCCGGCGCTCGAACCGAGAAGAGGAGCAAGCCCGTCATCATCGCCAGCGCCAGCCCTGCCGCTGCGACCGGAACCAGCACCCGCACCAAGCTCTCGCGGTCGACAGCGCGCCAAAGCCCCAGCAGCCGCAGATCGAGCGGTAGGATGGCACCGACCAAGAGGGCTATGCCCAGCACATGCGCCGTGTTGGTCGAGGCGTAGAGCCAGCGTGACGTACGCAGTGCGGTCGCCAGCTCGGACGCAGACAGCGCGATAAGAAGACCTTCCACGACCTCAATCGCGGTTGGGATAGAGGTCGTACTCGCGGCCGTCGATGTAGAGCCGTTCAGCCTTGAGCCGTTTGTCGGCAATGTCGGCCGCCGGCTCCCCGATCACGCGAAGCTCAACCCCTTCGGCTAGGTCGCCGGGTTCGAGCCCGGCCCGCTCGTTGCGCCAAGGCTGACCGACCTCGACGGTCCAGACCTCGCCTTCCGCGTCCACGTAGACAAGTCCGTGCGGCATTCCCAGGCTCACGCGCTGGATGATGCCGACCAGCTCGATGTTGCCCCCCGTGGTCCAGCTCCATCCATGATGGGCAATACCCGGCCCGGAGAGAGCCAGCAGCGTGAGCGCAATCACGGTTGCACCGGCGAATAGCCTCTTCATGTCATCCTCTCCACTCGCTCAGGGCATTGGCATCTGCAGAACCTAAGGCCCAGCCATCAAACCTGCCAACGCGATCCTGTGAGAACACTCCTGATAAGCTCAAACAGAGGAGGTTTTGTGGCGCGGTTTCAGATGCGATCACGACGCTGGGACGTGAAACAGGTCCGGCTCATAGCGAAGGCTGAGGGCGCATAGAGAGCTGCCGGTTAACGTGCCAGTGCCGCCGAAAGCGTACTTTCTAATAACCACTTCAGGAGGCACTGGGGCAACTTACCGCCCTCAGTCTCGCTCAGCTCTGGCCATTACGGCGTGGAGGAGAACGTTCGAGGCCGCCATCGTCTCTGCGAAGGGCACGTCCTCCCGTTCATTGTGCGTGATGCCATCCACGCAGGGACTGAATATCAGGGCCGTCGGTGCCACGCGGCTGAGATAGTAGGCGTCGTGCCCGGCTTGGCTCTTGATCTCCATATGAGGCACGCCAAGCCGCTCGGCCGCTTCGCGGAACAGGGCGTTGCAGTCGGCATCGAAGACCTCATCGCCGAAATACCAGGTGCTGACGATCTCCGCCTCGACGCGGGCACGCTCCGCGCTTCGAGCAATCGCCTGCTGCAAGTCGTTGCGCATCGCCTCGGCGACCACCGGGTCCTCGTGGCGGACGTCGACCGTGACCTCTGCCCAACTGGAGAGGATCCCCGGCTTGTTCGGCCAAGCGACGAGCCGTGCCGCCGTCGCCTTTCCGATGGGTGCGTAGGCGAGCCCGATCTCGTTCGTCGCCGTTGCGATCATAGCGGCACCAACCAGCGCATTGCGGCGCTGATCCATCGGTGTCGGGCCGGTGTGTGCAGTTTCTCCCGTCAGGCGGATGACCATGCCATGAACGGTGTAGCCGCCCGTCACGATGCCGAGCGGTCTATCGTTTTCCTGGAGCAGCGGTCCCTGTTCGATGTGGAGCTCGAAGTAGGAATCCAGCGCGCGGCCGCCGACCGGTTCATCGCCGCGGAACCCGGTGGCTGCCAGCGCCTCCCCATAGGTTACCCCGTCGTCGTCGGTTCGCTCGTAGAGCCAGTCGAGGCTTTGCACGCCGGCAAATACGGCGGACGCCATCATCGGCGGCGCAAAGCGGGCGCCCTCCTCGTTCGCCCAGTTCACCACCTCGATCGGACGTTTCGGGTTGATACCGGCTTCCTTGAGACTCTGGATGACCTCGAAACCGGCCAGCACGCCGAGGATACCGTCGAAACGACCGCCCGCGACCTGGGTGTCCAAATGGCTACCGACCAGCACGGGGGGCAGCTCCTCGCGCCCCGAAAGTCGGATGAAGATGTTCCCGGCCCGGTCGACCTTGACGGGAAAGCCATCCGCTTCGGCCCAAGCGACTAACTGGCGCCGCATGGCCGCATCCTCTTCAGTCAAAGCCAAACGCTTCAAGCCGCCGGCCTCTCCCGTCCCGATCTCGGCAGAGCGCATCAGCCGGCTCCAAAGCCGGTCCTCGTTGATCCGGAGGTTTCCACCGGTCATCTCGCAATCCTTTTTCTCGGTTCCGCACGCCCTCTTTCGCAGGTGAGTATTCCGGGCCGCGCCAAGCAGGCCAAGTAGAAAGGAAATGAGCGCTGCCGATTGAATGCTGTCCAGGTTGCCTGGACAAGGGCCGGTGGCGGGTCGGCCGGATTGATCGCTCTTGCCCGCTGCATGATGATCGCAGAAGCGAAACTTTCCACTGGGACAATGTCCGACGATCCCACGCAGGCAACCATTCAGCCAAAGGTCAGTGCAGAGCTTACGCTGCGCGGCCTACGGGTTTTCGTCGCGGTCGAGGAGACGGGCTCGATCGGAGGGGCAGCGGACCGCATCGCCGGCAGCCCCTCGGGCGTGTCGCAGCAAATCACGGCCTTGGAGCAGGCCGTCGGCGCCAAGCTCTTCGACCGGCGGGCGAGGCCGGTCACCTTGACTCCGGCCGGCCAAGTGCTGCGCGCCCATGCCCATCGAATTCTGGAAGCCGTCTCCGATGCGCAGGCGGAACTCGCCGAGCTAAACCTTGCCGTGCTGCCGCAGCTTTCGCTGGCGGTGATCGACGATCTCGACGCCACCATGACGCCTGAGCTGGTGCTGCGCCTGCAGCAGCGTTTCCGCGACTGCTTCGTCAACACCTTCTCGGGCCGCTCCGACTGGGTGACGGACAAGCTGGAGCGCCGCGAGGCGGACATCGCCATCACCTCTGTGGTCCCCGAAGACGTACACACCTACGTCTCGTTGCCAATCCTGCGAGAGCCCTTCGTGCTGGTGGCGGCGCGCGGTGCCTTGCGTGGCGAGGAGGAGCTGCGCGAGCAGTTGGCGCAAAAGCCGTTCGTGCAGTATGCCGAGGCTATGCCGATCGGCCGGCTGGTGGCGCAGCACCTCAAGCGGCTGCGCTTCAATGTGCGCCGACGCTACGCCTTCGAAGCCTCCCGCTCGGTCTTTGCCATGGTGGCGCAGGCTGGCGGCTGGACCCTGACGACGCCATTGAACCTGCTCGATGCCGAGCGGTTCCTGGATGAGGTCGAGGTCTTTCCCTTTCCTTTTCCGGCCCTGTCTCGCTGGGTCTATCTCATCGGCCGCGCTGAAGAGCTGGGACATCTGCCGGAGCAGCTTGCAAATGATTGCCGCCAGCTGGTCCGGGACCGGGTGTTGCCCCGCTTTGCGACCGTTGCGCCTGACATGGCTGGAGCGATCGAGGTCGCGGGCGAGTGACTACCCAGCCGGAGTCATCGCGCCACGCGGGAGGAGGATGTTGAAGTTCTCGCGTATGCGCGCATCGATGGCTGGGTCGAGATGGCTGGGGAAATGGCTCGTCAGGATCTCCCGTGCCCGCTGCCTGGCTCTCAACTGCAGGGTGGGACAGCCCTGTTCCTGCCAGACCTCGGGTGCATCTCGGTCGGCAAGCCTCGGATAGAAATAGTCGCGTTGCATGGCATCCATGGTATGCGGCGATCCGAGGAAGTGACCCGCGCCTGTCACGACATCACGAATGGCATCGAAGCCGAGCGTCTCGTCGTTGATTTCGATGCCGCGGATCATGCGCTGGACATGCGAGAGCATTTCGTCGTCGGCGACGAAGGCCTCGAAGGAGACGCCAAGCAGGCTCGCCATCATGCCCGCCGACTCGTAGACCATGTTGGCGCCGGAAAGCCCGGCTGCCAGCGCGGCGAGTGCCTTCTCCGAGCCCATCTGCGCATCTGCCGCCTTGGCATCGGTCATGGAGCTGGCGACGCCAGAGGGCAGGCCGAGATGGTTGGCGATCTGGGCCGAAGCGGCGTTCATCACCGAAATCTCGCCGCCGCCGCCGCAGAACGCGCCGCTGCGCAGGTCGATGACGAAGGGCCAGTTGGAGAAGATCATCGGATAGCCGGGGGCGAAGAGGTTGACCATGACCAGCGCGGCCAAGGTCTCGGCCGTGGTCTGTGCCAGCATGCCGGCCAAGGTGGCCGGTGCCGTGGCACCCGACTGGGCGGCGATGATGGCGTTGATCGGCACGCCTCGGCGAATGCAGGCCAGGCTTACGTCCACCGCGTCTTCGCCATAGCGCAGAGGGGAAATGACCGGCGAGATATGCGCCTTGCAGAAGGGGCGCTTGGCAAATCGGCCTTCGCCGCCCAGCGCCATATCGAAAAGATCGACGATCGGGTCAACGTGGGCGGCGAGCGTGAAAGAGGTGCCGATCGGCTTGGCGGTGCCGGCAATCAAGGCATAGGCCGTGTTGAGGTCGAGATCGAAGCTGTCGGGCACGTCGGTCGCGATGCAGCAGCGCGTGAACCAACTGACGTTGTCGAGCCGGTCGATCAGCCGCGCAAAGTCATAGAGGTCATTGAGCGTCGAAGGCCGGTAGTGGCCCCCATCGAAGTCCAGCGTTTGGACCGCGGCGCCGCCGGTTCCGAAATAGACTCGCTGGCCACCGATCTCGAAGTCGTGCTTTGCATCACGGCCATGGAAGACAAAGCCTTTCGCCGCCCCGGCGATCGTGTCTTCGACCAAAGCGCGGGAGTAGCAGAGCCGGCCAGCAGGGCTGAGCGTTGCGCCCTTCTGCAGTGCCCTATCGAGCAGAACGGGTGGCACTTCGGCCATGCCGATCTCGGCAAGAATGCGCAGGGCGGTTTGCAGGATTTGAGCAATCTCGCTCTCGCCGAGCGGGCGGTAGCGACCGCCGACGGCGCCGGGCGGGCAGGGGTCGACCTCTGCCGTCGCGGACATGCGCGCGGCGATGCGGGACGCGCGGCCGCCGCCGCGTCGGCTTATACGCAGTTCCTCGCTGGTCATCGCGCCGTCATCTCCGGGTTCAGCTTGCAGGAAGTTCCGCAAAAAGGCTGCCGCGATGGCACGGGAATCTTCGAGTTCAGGTTTTTGGAAGCGGCTGTTCCAAGAAGCGAAAGCGGGCGAATGCTCCTGGAAAACCGAACCACGCCTCCCCGACATTCGGGCGCGAAGGCCGACGGCGCAGATGCCGTCAGTTATCCGGGAGTTCGGCTATGAAGTCGCAGTGCGACGTGGTGGTGATCGGTGGTGGGATCGGCGGCTGCTCGACGCTCTACCATCTCACGCAGGAAGGCATCACCGATTGCGTCCTGCTGGAGCGGGATGAGCTGACCTCCGGCACCACCTGGCATTCGGCAGCACAGGTCACCAACTTCGGCGCCACTCAGACAATGGTGGCGCTGAAGAGCCACTCCATCAGGCTCTACAAGGAATTGGCCGACGACCCGGACCATCCCATCAACTATCACCACGCCACCGGCGGCCTGCGACTCGCCTCGACCCAGGACCACATCGACGGCTATCACCACTTCATCAGCCTGGCGAAGGGCATGGGCGTCGACTTCGAGCTGATCGATGCAGAGGAGTGCCGCCGCCGCCATCCCTTGATCACGACCGATAACCTGCTTGGCGCGCTTTGGGATCCGTTGGATGGCGATATCGACCCGGCACAGCTTTGCCAGGCACTCGTCAAACGGGCCAGGCAGGCCGGCGCGGAGGTTGAGCGCTTCACGCCGGTCACCGGCCTGACCGAGAAGCGCGACGGCACCTGGTGCGTCCACACCGCCAAGGGCGACATCCATTGCGAAAAGGTCGTCAACGCCGGCGGCTATCGCTGCAACGAGATCGGCACCATGATGGGCGTGGTGCATCCGGTCGTCTCCATGGAGCATCAATACATGCTCACCGAGCCGATTCCGGAGATCGAGGCGCTCGATTTTCGCGTTCCGCTCATCCGCTGTCCGACCGACGACTTCTATTCGCGTCAGGAGAAGCACGGCCTTCTGGTCGGTTTCTACGAACAGGATTGCCGGACCTGGGGGCTCGAGGGGATCGATCCGAACTTCGTCATGGCGCTCTGCCCTGATGATCTGGACCGCGTGCTGGAAACCATGGAGGGGGCGATCGGGCGCCTGCCCTGCCTTGCCGACGCCGGGATACACTCGATCATCAACGGTCCGATCACATACACGCCGGACGGCCTGCCGCTGGTCGGGCGCATTCCCGGCAAGCGGAATGCCTTCTGCATCACTGGGCTGCGGGCTGGCTTGGGCGAGGGCGGCGGCCACGGCTGGCTGCTGGCCCAGATCATTGCCCACGGCGAGGCTTGCTATGACACCTGGTGCCTCGATCCCCGCCGCTTCACACGCTACGCAAACCTCGAATACACGGTCCTCAAGGTCGTCGAGGATTATCAAAACGAGTTCCGCTTCCACATGCCGCATGAGCACCGGCCGGCTGGCCGGCCGGCCAAGACCACGCCGCTGACGACGACCTTGGCCGGCATGAATGCGGAGTTCGCGGTGGTCAACGGCTGGGAGCGGGCGGCCTTCTTCAAGCCCACGCCCGAGTTCGAGGAGCACCACTCCTTCCGCTTCAACAACACCTTCGAGGTGGTCGCGGGCGAGGTCGACGCCGTCTGCAACGCGGTCGGCATCATGGAAGTCTCAGGGTTCAACAGATACGAGATCACTGGCGCGGGGATCCATGACTGGCTGGACGGGATTGTCTGCTCCCGCGTGCCGAGGAAGCTCGGCAAGGTCGGGCTGACCTACCTGCTGAACGAGCAGGGCAATGTGAAAGCCGAGGCGACCATCGCCAATCTTGCCGAGGATCGGGTCTGGTACGGCTCCGCGGCCGCGGCGGAGTACCACGACATGGATTGGCTGCGGGAGCGCCTCCCCGAGGACGGGTCGATCAGACTCGAATGCCTGACCAACAGTCACACCATTCTCGTGGTAGCCGGGCCGAAGGCACGCGCGGTACTGGCCGAGGCGGCGCCGCGCACCGACTGGTCCAAGGAGGCATTCCCATGGCTTTCGCTTCAGACGGTCTTCATTGGCCACGCCGAGGCGATCGCCATGTCCGTTTCCTTTTCGGGCGAGCTGGCCTGGGAGTTGCACATTCCCAATGAGCAGCTGACCAGCGCCTTTTCAGCGCTGTGGGATGCCGGTGAAGCGCACGGCATGAAACCCTTCGGGCTTTACGCCACCGAGTCCATGCGCATCGAGAAGGGATACCGGCATTGGAAGGCCGACCTGATCACCGAGTACACGCCCTTCGAAAGCGGACTCGATCGCTTTGTCAAAATGGACAAGGACTTCGTCGGCAAGGAGGCGCTGATCAAGCGGCACAACAGCGGGCTGCGCCGCAGGTTCGTGTCGTTGGTGATCGACAGCGATGTGGCGCCCGTGCAGCCGGGCGACAGCATGGTGACGAACGGGCGGGTGATCGGCACGGTGACCTCGGCGGCCTGGGGTCATCGGGTGGGAAAGAACCTTGCCATGGGTTTCATCGACCCGGACCATGGCGACGACGGCATGACCTTCGAGGTGGAGGTCCTCGGCCAGTCTGTCCCGGCCGAGGTCTGCGCCCCTTGTCTCTATGACCCAAGCAACGAGAGAGTGAAGAGCTAAGCAGGGCGCGGGACGGAGACGAGTCGCTCTCGTCTCCGCTCAGTAGAAGGAGGGCGTGCAGGTCCAGATGACCTTGGTCGGACGGTCGCCGACGCACCAGAAGCGCACCATTCTTCGGGCGTCGAAGGCGAAGGAGTCGCCCTGTCCCAGCTCGAAGACCTCGCCGTCCAGTTCGAGCCCCAACACGCCTTCCAGAACCGTGCCGCACTTGGCGCCCTCGGCATTGTTGTAGGGGTCGTCACCAGACCCGCCTTGCGGCTGGACGATGATCAGCATCATCTGAATCTGCGGGCATTCGTCGGGCGTCAGCATCTCCTTGACGATGCCTTTGCCGCTGAGATCGAGGATGCGCCGGTCATGCTTGCGGACCACGACCCCCTGGTCTGATGGGTTCTTTTCGGGGCTGTGGTCGAACAGCCAGCCCATCGGCATGTCCAAGGCGGCGCAGATCTGCTTCAGCGACCGGATCGACGGCGCCGAAATGCCGCGTTCGATCTGGCTGAGCTGGGCGACCGAAATCTTACTTTCCTGCGCCACGTCCTTGAGCGCCAAGCCCTTGGCCTTCCTGCGCAATCTTAGCTTCATGCCGATCGACGTG
The DNA here is from genome assembly GCA_965247175.1 of Rhodospirillales bacterium. Taxonomy (GTDB): domain Bacteria; phylum Pseudomonadota; class Alphaproteobacteria; order Kiloniellales; family DSM-21159; genus JANQMX01. The sequence continues at coordinate 2,525,238 of OZ252006.1, read as the reverse complement.
TCGGCGTCCCTGATGTCCACTTTCTGCTCGGTTGCCCTCAAGGCGACTCTCCATAAATCCCAGTTACAACGAATGAATACATCTCGATAGGTTCATTCTGTTTCAAGTGGCATTTTGTTCACCGTTCAATCTAAGTGCGCATGGCCTCGCTGTTTGCCTTGAGCGACAGAAAGGCCCCCAAGATGATCAGAACGGCGCTGGCCAGCAAGCTTGGACTGAGCGGTTCGTCAAGCACCCAATAGCTCAGGCAGACCCCAAAAACAGGCGAGAGCAGAAGAAACTGTCCCGCCGATGTCGCCGAGGTTCGGCTTAGGGCGCGGGCCCAGCACCAGAAGCCAAGGCTGGTCGGAAGCAGCCAATTGTAGATCAGTATGGCGGTGAAACTGGGCGACAGCGTTAGCGGCGTGTCGAACTCCAGCACCAACGCCGCCATGGTGGTGAGAGCGCCGCCACAGGCAATCTGCCAGAAGACTTGCGACCAGAAGGGGCTTTGCCAGACCCGACGCCGATAGAGCACGGCACCGAGCGCCCAGCCCAGAGTTCCCAAGAGCGCGACCGTAGAGCCGAGAATGACCTCCCGCTCATGCCAGCTCATTTGCCATGGCTCTGTCAGCACGACGAGCCCGCCCAGTCCCAAGGCCGTGCCGAGGACCAGTCGGACGCCGATGCGCTCTCCGAGCAGCGGGACGCTGAACAGCATGGCCCAAACGGCCATCGAGTAGGCGATGAGGACGGTCCGGCTCGCCTCGATCCAGAGCATGGCGACAGACGTCAAGACCGTCATCACCGAGATCTGGAAGAAGCCGATGGCGGCAAGCGCCATGCGCTCGCCACGGTAGGGAAGCAACTGCCGGCCGCGCCCGAACAGGAGCATTGCGCCGGCGATAACCACCACAGCGCCGCAAAAACGCAATGCGTTGAAGGTCAGAGGTCCGACGTCCTCCAAGGCGATCTTGACCAGGGTGTAGTTGCCACCCCAGGCGAAGACGAGGACGCTAAGGTATCCGAGCGTCACCAAGGTATGCAGAAGCGGCGTGTCACGAGCGGTCAAAGCAGATCCGGTCCCGCTTATTCAATGACTGACCGTGCGGGGAATCAGCCGGTCGTTGGCGTCAAAATTTCTATCACACTAAAATTTTCTCGTGATTTATTCAATAGAGTGGATATTTTGGAAGTATGTGTTCTTAAGTCGTGTGTGAATTTCGGGAGTCGTGAATGCGCGTTGGGATTGAAGTCGGTGGCACCTTTACGGATTTCGTGCGGATTGGGCCGGAGGGCGTCCGTGTCGTCAAAGTGCCCAGCGTGCCGTCGAGCCCGGATGTCGGCGCCTTCAACGCCCTGGTGAAGTCCGGCGTCGCGATCACCGAGATCCAAGAACTGGCGCATGGCTCCACCGTCGCCACCAACGCGGTGCTTGAGCGCAAAGGCTTCGCAACGGCCTTGGTCACCACGCAGGGCTTTCGTGATGTGCTCGCCTTGCAGCGGCACAACCGCACCCGGATCTACGACTTGGAGTATCAGAAGCCGGAACCTGTCGTCAGCCGCGCCGACAGCTTCGAGGTCAGCGAACGCATCGTTTCGAACGGCACGGTCTTAGAACCTCTGGATGAGCAGCAGGTCGTCGATCAGCTTATTCCCGCGCTGAAACAGGGTGGCTATGAGGCCGTCGGCGTTTGCCTGCTCAACTCCTACGTCAATCCCGCGCACGAGATTGCGCTGCGGGATCTGATCAGAACGCACCTGCCCGAGCTGCATGTGACGCTTTCCTCGGAGGTGACGCGGGAGTTCCGCGAGTACGAGCGCGCCTCGACGGTCACCGTATCCGCCTATGTGCAGCCGGTCATCGACCGTTACATCGCGCGCTTCGAGGAGCGCTTGGCGGATGAGGGCTTCACAGGCCGCTTCAGCGTGATGCAGTCCAATGGCGGGCGCCTTCCGGCTCAGGCTATCCGCGACAGCGCGGTCACCGCTTTGCTGTCCGGCCCGGCGGCCGGGGTGATGGGGGCGGCGCGTCAGGCCGCGCGCTCCGGCTATGACAACCTGATCACCTTGGACATCGGCGGCACCTCGACCGATGTCTGCGTCGTCACGGACGGCAAGCCGGAACTGACCAACGAGTTCACGATCGACGGCTTGCCGATCCGCATCCCCGTGGTCGACATCAATACGGTCGGAGCAGGGGGCGGCAGCATCGTCTGGGTGGACGACGGCGGGATGCTTCGCGTGGGTCCGCACTCGGCCGGCGCCGACCCCGGACCGGCCTGCTATGGCCGCGGCGGCGACAAGCCGACCATCACCGACGCGCACGTCATCCGGCAGACGATTCGGCCGGAGGCTTTCCTGGGCGGCGAGATGCCCATCCATCCCGACGCCTCACGGGCGGTCTTCGAGCCCATCGCGGCGCGCTTCGGCATGTCTGTGGAGCAGGCGGCCGACAGCGCGATCGAGCTGGCCAATGCCAACATCGTGCGCGCCATTCAGCTGATCTCGACCGAGCGAGGCAAGGACCCGCGCGACTACGTGCTAGTCCCCTATGGCGGCGCCGGCCCACTGCACGCAGCGCAGGTGGCGGAGGACCTGGGGGTCGGCACGATCGTCGTACCGCCCAACGCCGGCGTCCTCTCCGCCTACGGCCTGATCGCCTCCGATTTCGTGCAGTTCGAATCGCTCACCCGGCGCGCGCCGGTCGATGAGGACGCCGGAGACCTCATCCGCGAGGTCTTCGAGAGCATGAAGGCACGGGCGGTCGAGCGGTTCGAGCATCTGGCGCTGAGCGGTGACGTGAAGCTCGATTTCATTGCCGACATGCGCTTTGTCGGGCAGGCTTTCGAAGTGCCGGTCACCTTGAACGAAGAGGCCATCCGGCAGATCGACAAGGAGCTGATCAGCAAGATGTTCGGTCAGGCGCATGAGAAGATCTACTTCTTCGGGGCCGACTCCAATAAGCCGATCGAGTTCGTCTCCTTCCGCCTCGGCATCACGGCAGAGCTCGGTGAGCTGCCGCTGCTGCAGGAAGAGCGCAGCTATCGCGTGGAACGCGGCGAGATAGAGTTGTTCGATCGGCGTCGTGCCTGGCAAGGCACCTTGCTCAGCCGCAGCGACCTTGCGAGCGGCGAGGTTCTGAGCGGCCCCCTGCTGCTCGAGGATCCGACCTCGACGCTCTTCGTCCCGGACGGCTGGCAGGCCGTGACCGACGATCAGCAGAACCTGGTTCTCAAGAGGATGGTCTAATGCCTGAAGGCTTCACCACGACAAAGCTCGACCCGGTCGACTATGCGGTCGTCAGCCAAGGGCTGATCGCCGCTGCGCGCGAGATGGGCGTCAAGCTCATCCGCTCGGCCTACTCCAACATCGTGCGCGAAGCCTCCGACGCTTCGGCTGCGCTGCTCGACCGGGACGGCAACGTGGTGGCGCAGGCCGAGCTCATACCTATGCAGCTCGGTCCGATGGCCGATACCTTCCGCGCGTGCGCCGAGCTCTATCCCGTCTCAGAGCTGCAAGAGGGCGACTTCTATATCAACAACGATCCCTTCGCCGGCGGCCAGCATCTGCAGGATGTCTTCATCTACACGCCGATCTTCGTCGAAGGGGAGTTGATCGCTTTCTCCGGCACAGTCGCCCACCATCTGGATCTGGGTGGCGGCAATCCTGGACTGACCGCGACCGCCGCCGACGTGCATGCGGAGGGCTTCATTTTTCCGCCGTCCCGCTACAACTACCAAAGGGACTGGAACGGCGGGCCTCTAGAACGCTTGGTGGCTGCGAACATCCGGGTGCCGGCGCAAACCATCGGCGACTTCAACGCCCAGTTCGCCGCCAACGCCATCGGCATGCAGCGGGTGCAGCAGCTCGCGGCGAAGTATGGCGCGAACACGCTCAAGGCCGTCATGGCCGAGCTCTTGGACTACTCGGAGCGCCGCGTGCGCGCCGCGCTGCGCGAGGTGCCGGACGGCACCTACCACGGCGAGGATGCGGTCGACGACGACGGCATCACCGAGGAGCCCCTAGTGGTCAAAGCCGCCGTCACGGTGTCCGGCGAGACGATCAGCGTGGACTTCGCCGGGACCTGCCCGCAGGTCACCCGCAACCTCAACTGCCCTTTCTCCTCGACCGTCTCGGCCTCCTTGAGCGCCATCAAGTCGGTGCTGACGAGCTCCGACATTCCCTTCAACGAAGGGGTGAAGCGGCCGATTTCCATCACTGCGCCTCAAGGCTCGCTGCTCAATCCGAACTATCCCGCCCCGGTGCGGGCCCGTATGGAAGCGGGCTATCGCGCGTTCAACGCGGTGATGAAGGCCATGGCCCAGGTCGTGCCCGAGAAGGTCATCGCGGGCGGCAACGACACCACCATCGTCACCTCCATCTCGCATCTCGATGAGGGACGCTACCGCGTCTACCTGGAGGTCTTCGGTGGCGGCTATGGCGCCTCACCCAATGTCGACGGCTGCAACGCCGTCGACGCGCCGCTGTCCAACTGTGCCAACACGCCCATCGAAGCCACGGACATGGACTTCTCCCACTTCCGCATCGTCGGCTACGGCCTCCTGCCGGACACCTGTGGTCACGGCCGGCACCGCGGCGGGCTCGGATTCTACCGGCGCTATGAGATCCTGAAGGACGACGTCAACTTCGCCATCTACGCCGACCGCTTCCGCCTTTCGCCCTACGGCCTGTTCGGCGGCACCGATGGCGAGCGCTCGCGCTGCTTCGTCGAGCGAGACGGCGAGGTGATCGAGATCAAGAGCAAGGATGCGCTCGACCTGCGCAAGGGCGACTACCTCAATCTCTATACGGCTGGGGGAGGCGGCTACGGCCCGGTCGAAGAGCGTGATGCCGCCGACATCGTGCGCGACATTCGCCACGGCTATCTGACCACAGACACCGCCCGGCAGGTCTACGGGCCGGAAAAAGTCGGCGTATGACGGAGAGCGCGGTCAGCCTCGCGATCGATATTGGCGGCACTTTCACCGACGTGGTTTGCGTGACCGGTGACGGTCCGAAGATCTTCAAGGTTCCCTCCTCCCGGTCCAATCCCAACCTGGCCGTTGCCGAAGCGCTGCGGCGTTTGCAGGACGAGCATGGCGTAAAGCCGGAGTCCATCGCCCGCTTCGTTCACGGCACGACGGTCGCCACAAACGCCATTCTGGAGCGCAAGGGAGCTTCGGTTGGCCTGATCATGACCGAGGGCTTTCGCGATGTGCTCGAGATCGGCCGGCAGATGCGCCAGGAGATGTACGATCTCAAGCTCAAGCCGCAGACGCCGGCCTGGCTGGCCCCCGGTGTGCGGCGGGTCGAGGTGCGGGAGCGTATCGCCGCCGATGGCCGGGTCGTCGCGCCAATCGATCCTGACAGTATCCGCATCGCCGTCGAGACTCTGGTCGACCAGGGTGTCGAAGCCATTGCGGTCTGCCTGCTCTTCTCCTTCCTCGACGCGTCGCACGAAAGGGCGGTGCGCGACTACATCGAAGAGGCCTATCCGGACTTGCCGGTCTCATTGTCGTCCGAGGTGGACCCGGCGTTTCGCGAATACGAGCGTTGCCTTGTTACCGCCTTCGACAGCTATGTGAAGCCGGTCGTCGACCGCTATCTCGGAGACATGGAGACGACGCTCGAAGCGCTCGACATCCCGGCGCCGCTTCAGCTCATGCAGTCGCGTGGTGGGCTGGCGGTTTCCAGCGTCGCCAGGAAGCGGCCGGTCCGCATGTTCCTGTCCGGCCCCGCCGCCGGAGTCATCGGCGGTCTGTCGGAAGCGGCGGAGGCCGGCATCAGCGGGATCATCACCGTCGACGTTGGCGGCACCTCCGCCGACGTCGCGTTGGTGGACAGAGGTGAGCCGCTGGTGCGGAGCGAGACGCAGATCGCCGGCTATGCGGTGCGCGTTCCCATGGTCGACATGGAGACCTTGGGCGCCGGCGGCGGCAGCATCTGCTGGCTCGACAGCGCCGGCGGGCTCAGGGTGGGGCCGCAGTCGGCTGGCTCCGAGCCAGGACCGGCTTGCTATGGCCGCGGCGGCAGCGAGCCGACTGTCACCGATGCCTCCATCGTGCTCGGCTACGTCGACCCGACGCGTTTTGCCGGCGGGCGGGTACAGCTCTATCCCGAGCGCGCCGCGGCGGCCATCGAAGAGCACATCGCCGGTCCTATGGGCCTGTCCGTAGCGCAGGCGGCGCTCGGCATTCATCGCATCGCCAATGCTCAGATCTCGGAAGGCGTGCGGCTGGTGTCGCTCAATCGCGGGCTCGACCCGCGCGAGTATACCCTGGTGCCCATGGGCGGGGCCGGCGCGCTCCACGCGGTTCCGGTTGCCGAAGAGCTTGGCATTCGGCGCGTCCTGGTGCCACGCTTTCCCGGTGTCCTCTGCGCCGGCGGCTTGCTGTCGGCGCCGATCGAGCACGAGATAAGCGCCGCCTATCCGCTGCCTTTCGAGAAGGCCGACCCGCTGGCCATTCGGAAGTTCCTGGACGGCCTCGACCGTCAGGCGGAGGAGTTGATGCGGGCAGAGTCCGTCGGCTCCTTGACGATCCAACAGAGCTATGCCGCCGATGTCTGCTACATGGGGCAGAGCACCGGCATTGAAGTGCCGTTCGACCCGGGCGCGCCGGAGATGATGGAGGGTCTCTACCGCTCCTTCGAGCAGGCTCATACGCGAATCTACGGACACGCCAGCGGCGCTCCGGCGAAGTTCGTGAACTTGCGCTGTGTGCATCGGGCGCAGCTGGCCGCGCCAAGCTGGGTGGCTCCGGCGAAGCGCAACGGCGCGCTGGGCGAGAATACTCACCGCAAGGTCCGATTCCAGGACGGGCCCGACGCAATGGATGCGCGCGTCGTCGATCGGGGTGGCTTGGGCGTTGGCGACCGGCTCCTCGGTCCCGCGGTGATCGAGCAGCCCGACTCCACGACCTTGCTGCCGCCGGGTTGGCAGTGCCGGGTGCTCGACAGTCTGGCGCTCATGATCGAACCGAAAGAGGCGGCATGACTCTGATGACCGACGGCATCGACCCGATCACCCTGGAAGTGGTGCGCAACAAGCTCGACACCATTGCCCAGGAAATGGAGATTACGCTCTTCAAGAGCTCCTGCTCGCCGATCGTCAAGGAGGGGCTGGATGCCTCGGCATCGCTGTTCACCCTCGACGGCGTGACCTTGGCGCAGGCCTGTGCGGTGCCCATTCACCTCGGAACCTTGATCCCGGCGGTGAAGGAGATGCTGCGGAAGTTCCCGCCGCAGAGCATGCAGGACGGCGACATCTATCTCCTGAACGATCCCTACCACGGGGGCACCCACCTGCCGGACGTGGCGGTCATGATGCCCGTGTTTCACGGCGGGCGACCGATTGCGCTCGCTGCCACCATGACCCATCATCAGGACGTGGGCGGCATGAGCGCAGGCTCTGTGCCAACGAATGCCACGGAGATCCATCAAGAAGGGCTCCGCCTGCCGGCGGTGCGCTGGGCCACGGCCGGGCAGTTCGACGACACCTTGACCGCGCTGCTGCGCCTCAACGTGCGTATGCCCGACCTCTTCCTCGGCGATCTCCATGCTCAGATCGCCGCCGCCAAGATCGGCGCTATCCGACTGAACGACCTTGCCGACAAGTACGGAGGCAATGCGGCGCTTGCCATGTTCGGCGCATTGATCGACCGGGCCGAGGAGATGACGCGCGCCGCCATCCGCCGCATTCCTCAAGGGACCTACCGCTTCGTCGATTGGCTGGACAACGATGGCATCGATCTCGATGAGCGCATCCGCATCGAGGTTGCCGCCACAGTGGGTGACGGCGAGATCCACTTCGATTTGACCGGCACGGGAGCACAGGTGCGTGGGCCGGTGAACTGCGTGCCCTCGGGCAGCCTCGCGGCCGCCTGCTTCGCCGTGCGCGCGGTGACCGACCCGGCCATTCCGAACAACGGCGGCTGCTTCCGCGCCATCCGGCTGACCTTGCCGGAAGGCTCATTGGTGAATCCCACCGAGCCGGCACCAGTGAACGCGCGGACCGCGACGATCAAGCGGATCACCGGCTGCATGCTCTCGGCCCTGGCCCAGGCGCTGCCCGACAAGGTGCCGGCTCCTGCGGCAGGGCAGCTCCTGGTCCTGGCCTTCGGTGGCGCGTGGCAGGACGGCCGCCCCTTCGTCACCGCCGAGCTGATCGCCGGCGGCAGCGGCGCCGGGTCCGATTGCGACGGGGTCGATGCCATCGAAACCGACGCTACCAACTGCATGAACCTCTCCGCCGAGGCGATGGAGATGGAGGCGCCCATCCGGATCAAGCGTATGGAGCTTCGCGCGGACTCTGGGGGTGCCGGGAAGTTCCGCGGCGGTTTGGGGCTGGTCAAGGAGTTCGAGATCCTCGACACGGTGAAGGGGCCGGTCAGCCTGTCTCATCGCGGCGAACGGCACTTCGTCGCCGCAACCGGCCTCGCGGGCGGCGACAGCGGCGCCACGGCGCATTCTGAGATCGTTCGCAGCGACGGCACTCGAGAGGTGATAAGCTCCAAGATCGTCACCGACTTGCGGGCGGGTGACCGCTTGCTGGTCGAGACCGCCGGTGGCGGCGGCTGGGGTCCGCAGGTCGAACGTGCGGCCGAGGCTGTCGCGCTCGATGACGCCAACGGTAAGGTAAGCCAGCCGCAACGAGCGACCGGCCGTTGAGCGGAAAGGCCGGATATCCGGCTGGTAGACTGAAGAAGGGCTGGAGGCAGAATGGGTGAGGGGAATGCTGCCGCACGGCAGCCCGTGTTCGAGAAAGTCGTCAGAGGACTGTCGCGGGGTCTGGCCTTCGTGGCGGGGATCAGCCTGCTGTTGATGATGTTCCAGATGGTGCTCGACGTCTTCCTGTCGAACGTCTTTCTCAGCCCGATCGAAAGCAACCTGGAGATCGTCTCAATCTATCACATGGTTGCGGTGGTTTTCCTGCCGCTGGCCATGGTCGAGATACGACACGAGCACATCCATGTCGATCTGGTGGTGCGGCTCATGCCCCGCGTGGCGCAGCGGGTGATCTATGTCGCCGGCAGCTTGGTCAGCGCCGCCTTCTTCGGAATCCTCGCCTATCAGACGCTGCTTGACGCGATACGCTCCTACCGCATCGGCGAGATGGTCATGGGCGTGACCTACGTCGAGATCTGGTTGGCGAAGTTCATCCTGCCCGTCAGCTTCTTTGCCATTCTGCTCGCCGTTCTCCTGCACACCTGGAAGGCGCTGCGCGACCCGGCGTTCGATCCGACTCCGGCAACGCAGTCAGCCGTCGACCCCTCGTAGCGATCGAGATCACGGGCGGGGCAGACACATGAGCAACGTTGCCATCGGTTTTCTGGGGCTGGGTGCCGGGCTGCTGCTGATCGCCTTGCGCATTCAAATCGGCGTTGCCGTGGGCATCGTTTCTTTCTTCGGCATCGCCGTCATCCTCAACATGAAGGCCGCCTGGGGCATGCTGACCGCGGTGCCCTTCAACTTCGTCGGCGACTGGAACCTGACGGCCATACCCATGTTCCTGCTGATGGGTTACGTCGCCTCGTCGGCCGGGCTGACGCAGGGCTTGTTCCAGGCCATGCGCATCTTCCTCTCCCGCATGCCGGGAGGGCTCGCCATCGCCAGCGTCGGGGCCTGCGCGCTCATGTCGGCGGCCTCAGGCTCCAGCGTCGCCACGGCGTCATCGATGGCCCGCATCGCAACGCCAGAGATGCTGCGCTACCGCTACGACCCGGGGCTGGCGACCGGTGTGGTCGCGACGGCCGGAACTCTGGGTTCCTTGATTCCGCCCAGCATCCTGATGGTGCTCTACGGCTATTACGCCGAGGTCTCCATCGCCAAGCTCTTCATCGCCGGCATCATCCCGGGGCTGCTGTCCGCCGTGATGCTCTCGGTGATGATCGTGGCGCGGGTGACCGTGAAGCCTTCCCTGGCACCGCCGGTGGAGGAGAGCTTCACCGCGCAGGAAAAGCTCGACGCGATCAAGGAGATCTGGCCACTGCCGGTGCTAGTCTTCGGCGTGCTGATGGGCATCTTCGTCGGCCTCTTCACGCCCACCGAGGCCGGCGCGGTCGGCGCTTTCCTTGCGCTTGTGCTGGCTCTCTTGCGCGGTCGCTTGACGCTCCCCGTGATGCGCGATGCGGTGGTCAGCACCCTCTCCAGCACCGCCGGCATCTTCATGGTGGTGATCGGCACGGTGCTGCTGACGCGCTTCATGGCCTTGAGTGGCGTGCCGAACTTCATCGCGAGCGAGCTGCTTACGCTCGGCAGCAGCGAGCTGATGATCATCCTGATGGTGGTCGTGCTCTATCTGCTGCTCGGCATGTTTCTCGACTCCATCGGCATCCTGCTGCTCACCTTGCCGATCATCCTGCCGGTCGCCCGCGATGCCGGGATTGAGCTGATCTGGTTCGGCGTCATCCTGATCAAGCTCTTGGAGATCGGACTGATCACGCCGCCGGTGGGGCTCAACGTCTATGTGATGAAAGGGGCGCTGGGCGGCCTGGTGAAGCTGCAGCAGATCTTCGCGGGCGTCACCTGGTTCGTGGTCGCGGAGATGATCACCCTTGCGCTGATCGTCGCCTTCCCGCTTCTCTCGCTGTGGCTGCCGGCGCTGATGGACTAACGCAGAGCGGCAAGCCCCACTGCAAAGAAAAAGGGCGCCTCAATGAGGCGCCCGCTAGGTGATCTGCAGGGTTTGGTGCTTATTGTCCGTAGCTCGATGCGTCGACCTTGGCGTAGAGGTTGTCGTGCAGAATCCTCTTCAGCGCCTCTGCATCGTTGCGATCGACACCCTCAAGCAGCTTCTCCCACTTTTCGACGGTCGCCTCGAAGCGCGAGATCAAAGCCTCGGGGTCTTCCAGTCCGAAGCGCTCCTTGCCCTGTTGAATGGCATAGGGGCGCACGACATCCCGCGAGAAGGTTTCCATCTTCGCCATGGTGGCGTCAGAGGGCCCGGTGACGGTGACGCCGTGGGACGGCGCTTCGTCCAGGGCTTCCTGTGCCAGGGCCACGTAACCGATCATGGTATCGACGATGGCGTCGCCGACGGTGTCCATGATGACGCGGCGCTGCTCGTCGTTCAGCTCAGCCCAGAAGTCCTTGTTGAAGCCGTACTGCCAGCCGGCGAAGTAGACGCCGAGCGGAATGGTGTAGGTGTGCTTCGCCACATCCCAGAGCGAGCGGCTCTTGAGGTCGTTTGCAGCGTTCGATGCACAGTCGAGCTGACCGCGCTCCAGCCCGGTGAACATTTCCGAAGAGGGAACGCTGACGGGGACAGCCCCGACGCTGCGCGCCCACTCGGCATGGATGGGGCCGGGCGTTCTGATCTTCATGCCCTCGAGGTCGGCGACATCTTTGACCTCACTGGAGCAGAAGATGTTGTACTGCGGTGTCGCATAGCCGCCGACGAAGACGATGCCGAGTTCGTCGAAGCGATTCTGCATGTCGGGGTCGTTGATGTAGAAGTCGGTGACGGCGAAAGACGCCGTCATAATGTCGCGCAGATTGAACCCGAGGATCGACAGCGTGTTGTCTTCCGGCAGCTCGGCCGGCGTGTAGGTTCCGGCGTGATAGGTCAGTTGAGCGATGCCGTCGCGCAGGCCGCTTAAGTGGGCCTGCGGCGGCAAGAGCGCCGTGCCGGTGAAGAGGTTGGGCTTGAGCGCGCCGTCGGACGCTTCTTCCAAGGCCTTCACCCAATCGACGTAGCCGATGCCGGTAAGCGGATGGGTGGTCGGGAACCAGATGCTCGCGTTGAACTCGGTTTCTGCCTGTGCCGGGAAGCCGGCGCCGAGCATGGCGCAAAGACCGGCTGCTGCTATGGTTCGCCTCACTGTCTGCCTCCTATTGTTGAGCCTCGTTGCGTGGCTTTCGCGGAACGCCTTGCCGGCGTTCGTCTGTCCATCGTAAAGCCAACAAGAAAGATTTCAATGCGCATGAAAAAAATAGACAGAAATTTTCATTGCGAATTTATCGCATAGTATGTCGCGGTTTAGCTCACCGGCGCCAGGCCGACGCAATGGGATTTGAGGGCACAGCGACTGGGCTTATATTGCCTCTATGACGGCACCAGGAGGAGCCGGGATGAAACGGAATTGGCTCAGCGGTCTTTTGCTCGCGGCAGTCTTGCTATTGGCGGCCTGCGGCAGTCCGACGCCCTATCAGCCGGTGATCGATGGCTTCGGCTATGCTGAGCAGCCGCTCGAAACCGACCGTTACCGGGTCAGCTTTTCCGGCAACAGCCTGACGCCGCGCGAAACCGTCGAGAACTATCTGCTTTACCGGGCCGCCGAGGTGACGCTGGAGAGGGGCTTCGACTACTTCATCGTCGCCGAGGAGGACGTCGAGCGCAGCACTCAGTACCGCACGACCTACAGCGGCGTCGGGGCACCCTTCGGCACCGTCTATGGCACCCGCTATCGCAGCGGCTTCTCCGCCGGCAGACTGGCCACTGCGACGAGCCGCCCAATCGACAGCTACGAGGCCTATGCCAACATCGTTCTGCGCCGCGGCGAGAAGCCGGCGGACAATCCGGAAGCCTATGACGCTCGTGACTTGCTGGCCCGCCTCGACCCCACCATCGTGCGCGAAGCCGCGCACTGAGTTTCCGTTGCACGTTGCCCCCAGCCTAAGCGCTTAGGTCTTTCAAGCCGCCATCCTGTTGCTTTAATGCAGGCGGCGGCAGAGGAAAGGCCCCATGCTCCAGTTCCGTGACCAGTCCCATGATAAGCAGCTAAGGAATCTTCACGACTTGGCTGTCGCCGCGCTGGCGCACTACGAGCTGCCGGCCGACGCGCAGCCTCAGCTCATCAGCCTCTCCGAGAACGCCGTCTATCGGGTCGACAGTCCGACCAGCAAAAGGAGCTGGGCCCTGCGGGTCCATCGCGAGGGCTATCACAGCAGAGGGGCTATCGCCTCCGAGCTGGCCTGGCTGACGGCGCTGCGGCGTGACGGCGCGGCGATTACGCCAAAGCCCGTGGCCGGCAAGGACAACGCCCCGGTTCAGATCGTCTCTCCCGTCGCCGTGCCCACCATGCGCCATGTCGTGCTGTTCGAGTGGGAAGAGGGCGAAGAGCCCGATGTGGACCGGCACGATCTGCGAACGCCCTTCGAGGTCCTCGGCGAAATTGCCGCACATATGCATCTCCATGTGCGGCGCTGGGCCAAGCCCGCCGGCTTCGAGCGTCTGACATGGGACTTCGAGACCGCGCTTGGCGGGCAACCGCATTGGGGTGCATGGCGCGATGGACTGGGCATGACCCAAGAGATGGAATCCCTCTTCGGCCGGACCGTCGAGCTCGTCGGTCGGCGGCTGGACGCCTTCGGCAAATCGCCGGAGCGCTTCGACCTGGTTCACGGTGACATGCGACTGGCCAATCTGTTGATCGACGGCGAGATGACCAAGGTCATCGATTTCGACGACAGCGGTTTCAGCTGGCTGATGTACGACTGCGCCACCGCGGTCTCTTTCTTCGAGCACCGGCCGGAAGTTCCGGAGCTGATCGAGTCTTGGGTGCGTGGCTACCGGCGGGTGCTCGCTCTGCCGAAGGAGGACGAGGAGGAGATCCCCACCTTCGTCATGCTGCGCCGTCTCTTGCTCGTGGCCTGGATCGGCTCGCACAAGCAAACTGCACTGGCCCAGTCCATGGGGGCGGACTACACCCGCGGCACGGTCCCGCTTTGCGAGCGCTATCTCTCGCGCTTCAGCTAGGGTGCAACCAGGCCGTGCTCGGTCAGCGCCCGCTCTCTATCTGCGTAGCGATGTAGTCCTCGACCTCTGAAAAGCCGATGTCGATGTAGCTGCGGATTTCTTCGACGGCCGCAGTCGCATCCCGGCTCAGCAGCAAATCGAGGATGCGGCGGTTGCGACGAACGAATTCGTCGGGGTTCGCCTTCACGCCGCCAATAAAGGCAATCATCAGCATGGTGTCGCGTGCGGCCTCGTCGAAGGCCCGCAGCAGGACGCGGTTCTGGCCGAGCGCGCAGATCTTGCGGTGGAAGCCCATGATTGCGGCGATGAAGGCCGGGTCGTCCGGTGCGCTGGCGTGCGTTTCGATCTGCGCGAAAGCCGCCTGCAAACCGGCCTCCTCCTCCTCCGACATGGCCGGCAAGGATTCCAGAAGGGCCACGGTCTCCAGCGTTCGCCGCGCTTGATAGATCTCGCGGACTTCGGAGAGCTCGAAGCGCCGCACGAAGAAGCCGCGGTTGGCCTGCGTGACCAGCCAACCCCTTTGGGCCAGCATGCGCGCCGCTTCTCTCAGCGGTCCGCGGCTGACCTGCATGTCGGCCGCAAGGCGCGCTTCGTTCAGCCGTTCGCCCGGCTGAAAGGCGCCGGCGGCAAAGAGTGCCTCCAAACGGGCCAGCACCTGCTCGACCAGCGAGACGGTCGTGACAGGAGCGACTTGGTAGCCTCCGGACTCTGGGCGGCGCATTTCGGCGGACGGGCTATCCATGGTTGCCGGTCTTTCGCAAGAAAGAACCGCTGATCGCGATCTGGGGTAGAGACTCTTTCGCCAAGTGTAAATTGTCAACAATTTACTTGCGCACAAGATCCCGCTCTCCTAGCATCGCAGCCGCCGTTCGCTACGCTAAACACAAACAAGAATCTGCGTTTCACCATTGCAATTGGGAGTTCACCGATGAAGAGACTCTTGATAGGCGCTCTAGGCGCCGCTCTCCTCGCGACCGCTTCGGCTGCCACGATCGCATCGGCCGCGCCGAAGTCGGGAGGCACGATCAACGTCGTGATTCAGCCCGAGCCGCCGAGCCTCATGTTGGGTATCACGCAAAACGGTCCGACCCAGATGGTGGCGGGCAACATCTATGAGAGCCTGCTGCGCTACGACACCGATCTCAATCCGCAGCCCGGCCTAGCCAAGTCCTGGGAAGTGTCGGACGATGGCCTGACCTACACCTTCAAACTCCAGGAAGGTGTGAAGTGGCATGACGGTGCGCCCTTCACCTCTGCCGACGTTGTGTTCACGGCGGACACCTTCCTGCGTGAGACCCATCCGCGTTTCCGGGTCAGCTTGGCCCACGTGGAGAGCATCACCGCACCGGATGACCACACGGTGGTCTTCAAGCTGAAGAATCCCTTCGGGCCCTTCCTCGGCATCTTCGAGGCCGGCACCATGCCGATGGTCCCGAAGCACATCTATGAAGGCACCGACTACGCCAACAACCCGATGAATGCGACGCCGATCGGGACCGGCCCCTTCAAGTTCAACGAGTGGGAGAAGGGCTCCTACATCCACCTGGTCAAGAACGAGGACTACTACATCGAAGGTCAGCCCTACCTCGATGAGATCTACTGGCAGGTGATCCCTGATGCCGCGAGCCGCGCGGTCGCCTTCGAGACGGGCAAGGTCGACGTGCTGCCGGGCGGTTCGGTCGAGAACTTCGACATTCCGCGCCTCACGGGGATGGACGGTGTCTGTGCGACGGACAAGGGCTGGGAGTACTTCGCCCCCCACGCTTGGCTGTGGCTGAACAACCGCGAGGGGCCGACCTCCGAGGTCAAGTTCCGCCAGGCTATCATGTATGCGATGGACCGGGAGTTCGTGCGGGACGTGATCTGGAACGGCTTCGGCAATGTCGCCACCGGGCCGATCTCCTCGAAGACCCGCTTCTATAGCGATGATGTCACGCAGTACAACTACGACCCCGACAAGGCCAAGGCGCTGCTGGAAGAGATCGGCTATGACGGCACGCCGGTTCGCATCCTGCCGCTGCCTTATGGTGAGACCTGGCAGCGCTGGGGCGAAGCCGTGAAGCAGAACCTGGAAGAAGTCGGTATCAATACGGAGATCGTGGCGACCGATGTGGCCGGCTGGAACCAGAAGGTGTCCGAGTGGGATTACGACCTCGCTTTCACCTACCTCTACCAGTATGGCGACCCGGCCTTGGGCGTGGCGCGGACCTACATCTCCTCGAACATTGCCAAGGGCAGCCCCTGGAACAACGTGCAGGGCTACGCCAACCCGAAGGTCGACGAGCTCTTCGCTGAGGCAGCAGTGATGGCCGATCAAGGCGAGCGGCAGGAGCTCTACACCCAGGTGCAGCAGAAGCTTGTGGACGATGTGCCGGTGGCCTGGACGCTCGAGCTCTCGTTCCCGACCATCTACCGCTGCGACGTCAAGGACCTGGTCCAGACGGCCATCGGCGTGAACGATGGCTTCAAGGACGCTTGGCTCGACCGCTAAGCTGTCAGCCTGACATAGCGTAGGGGCCCGGGCATCCAGCCCGGGCCCTGTTCCTTGGGGCCGTTCCGTGAAGATTGCGCGCTATATCCTGTCGCGATTCGCCAAGGCGATCGTGGTGCTGCTCGGCATCGTTATCCTGAACTTCTGCCTCATCCACGCGGCGCCGGGCGATCCGGCCGCGGTCATGGCCGGAGAGGCGGGGGCAGCCGACGAGATCTTTCTGCAGCAGCTCCGCGAGAAGTTCGGGCTGGACCAACCCTTCCATGTCCAGCTCTGGAACTACGTCTCCGGCGTGCTGCAGTTCGACCTGGGCTACTCCTACCGTCAGGAGGCCCCGGTCCTCGAGCTCATTCTCGATCGCCTGCCGGCAACCCTGCTGCTGACCGGATCGGCCTTCTTCATCTCTATCGGTCTCGGCATTCTTGCCGGTGCGATGGCCGCCGTCAGGGTCGGCAGCTGGGCCGATACGGCCATCACCACGCTCGCGCTGCTGTTCTATGCCACCCCGCTGTTCTGGGTCGCCTTGATGGGCATCCTGCTGTTTTCCGTGCAGCTCGGCTGGCTCCCGGCTTTCGGGATGGAGACCGTAGGCGGTGGCTATACCGGCTTTGCGCGCTGGCTCGACATCGCCCATCACCTGATCCTGCCAGCGCTCACGCTCGGGCTCTTTTTCACGGCCATCTACACACGCATGGCGCGAGCCTCCATGCTGGAAACCTCCGGGGAAGACTTCGTCAAGACGGCGCGGGCCAAGGGTCTGACCGAGGGCAAGATCACCCGACGGCACGTCATGCGTAACGCCATGCTTCCGGTCGTCACTCTGGCCGGCCTACAGGCCGGGCAGATCGTCGGCGGTGCCGTTCTGACCGAGACGGTTTTCGCCTGGCCGGGCATCGGCCGGCTGATGTTCGATGCGCTGCTGCAGCGCGACTACAACCTTCTTCTGGGGGTCTTTTTGATTTCCTCTGCCATGGTGCTGCTCTTCAACCTGATCACCGATCTGATCTATCTGGTGGTCGATCCGCGCATCGAGTTGGCGAAATGATGAGCTTCTGGCGCAGGGTGGCGCGTAACCGCGGCGCCGTCATCGGGTTCGCTCTGCTGGCCGTGGTCATCCTGGTCGCGCTTCTTGCGCCTCTGCTCTACGACCAGTCGCCCTGGCGCATGGTGCAGCGCCCCTTCCTGCCGCCCATGGCGGTCGATGGGTTCTGGTTCGGCACCGATACATTGGGGCGCGACATAGGAGCCGGCCTGGCCTACGGCGCGCAGGTCTCGCTGCTGATTGGGCTGGTGTCGACCGTGGTCGCCTTGGCCATCGGCGTCCCGCTTGGGGCTATTGCCGGCTACTTCGGCGGCTGGCTCGACGATGCGCTGATGCGCTTCACCGAGTTCTTTCAGACCATTCCGAGCTTCGCCTTGGCGATCGTCATCGTCGCCATCCTCGAGCCTTCCATCTCTTCCATCGTGCTGGCCATCGCCTTGGTCAGTTGGCCGCCGGTGGCGCGGCTGGTGCGCGGCGAGTTCCTGTCGCTGCGCTCGCGCGAGTATGTGCAGGCCGCGGTGCTTTCCGGCCTGTCACCGCCGGCGATCATCTTTCGCCAGGTGCTGCCCAACACGATTTCGCCGATCATCGTCCTGGCCTCGCTGATGGTCGCCAGTGCCATCCTGCTGGAGAGCGCGCTGTCGTTCCTGGGTCTCGGCGACCCCAACGTCATGAGCTGGGGCTACATGATCGGCGCCGGGCGCACCGTGCTGCGCCAAGCCTGGTGGATCTGCGTCTTCCCCGGGGTCGCCATCCTATTGACCGTGCTCTCGCTCAACCTGATCGGCGAAGGCCTGAACGACGCCTTCAATCCGCGCCTGGCACGGAAGGGGCGCTGAGATGGTGGTGTCGGTCGAAGGGCTCACCGTCGCTCTGCCTGAGGGAGCCGACCGGGCGCTCGCTGTCGAGGACGTCACTCTGAGCGTCGCAGCCGGCGAGGTGCTTTGCGTCGTCGGCGAGTCCGGCTCCGGAAAGTCGGTCACCGCCAATGCCGTCATCGGGCTTCTGCCGGACGGCGTCGAGCCCGTGGCCGGCCGCATCGTGATGGATGGTCGCGACCTGCTGACCCTGCCGGATGCCGAACGGCGGGCCATGCGCGGGCGCGACATCGCCATGGTTTTTCAGGAGCCGATGACGGCGCTCAACCCCCTGATGCGCATCGGCGATCAGATTGCCGAGGTCTTCGAGGCGCATGACGCCTTGGGGGCTCGCGAACGCCGGTCCCGGGCCCTGACACTGGTCGAGGAGGTCGGCCTGCCGGATCCGGAGAAGATCCTCCGCGCCTACCCGTTTCAGCTCTCCGGTGGGCAGCGTCAGCGAGTGATGATCGCGATGGCGCTGGCGCTCGAACCGAAGCTCCTGATTGCCGACGAACCGACGACGGCGCTCGACGTCACAACCCAGGCCCAGATCCTGCGGCTGATCGGCGAGCTACAGTCGAAGCGTGGCATGGCTGTGCTCTTCATCACCCACGATATCGGCGTGGTGGCTGAGATTGCCGACCGGGTCACCGTGATGCGCTACGGCCGGGTCGTGGAAGAAGGGCAGGCCGGCCAGGTGATTGCGGCCGCGACGCATCCCTATACCCAGGCATTGATCGCCGCCGTCCCCTCGCTTATCCCGCCGCCGCCGCGCGAGCTTCCGGTCGTCCCGCCGGCTCTCACGGTCGAAGGGCTCTCCAAGACCTTCCGTTCGGGCGGTGGCTTCTTCGCGAAAGCGCGCGAGGTGCACGCCGTCAACGATGTCAGCTTTGAATTGAGGCGCGGCGAGACGCTGGGAATCGTCGGCGAGTCCGGGTCCGGAAAGTCGACGGCGGGGCGCTGCATCGTCCGCCTGATGGAGCCGGATGGCGGCAGCCTGCATCTCGGTGATGCCGATTGGGGCGCGCTGGAATCGCGCGCGCTCAGGGCGGAGCGGCATCGGGTGCAGATGGTCTTTCAGGATCCTTACGCCTCGCTCAACCCGCGCAGCCGCATTGCCCGGATCCTGACAGAGGGGCCCGTCGCCAACGGCACATCCTGGGAGCAGGCGCTTGCACGGGCGCAGGAGCTGCTGGAGATCGTCGGTCTGGATTCTGGCGCCTTGGACCGCTTTCCGCATGAGTTCTCCGGCGGCCAGCGCCAGCGTATTGGCATCGCCCGCGCCTTGGCCCTCGAGCCCGAGATCCTGGTTGCCGACGAAGCCGTCTCGGCTCTGGACGTCTCGGTTCAAGCGCAGGTCCTCACGCTGCTGCGCGATCTGCGCGACCGGTTGAATCTCTCGTTGATCTTCATCACCCACGACCTCTGCGTCGCAGCCCAGGTCTGCGACCGCATTCTCGTCATGCGCCAGGGCAGCGTTGTCGAGATGGGCACCACGGCCGAGGTCTTTGCGGCGCCGCGCCACGAGTACACCCGGGCCCTGTTGGATGCGATCCCGGGTTGGGGTGCCGAGAGCCCGCTCCGCGAGGCCTTCGCACAACAAGCCGGTGCAGCCGAATAGGCGCGTCCGGCGGGGACGCAGGGAGGCGTCGCCGTGAGACTGGTTTTCGATGAGCGCCAGCTCTTGCATCGGCCGGACAGCTATTTTCGCCAAGGCGGCTTCGTCCCTCATCCCGAGCAGCCCGAACGCGCGGTGCTCCTGCGGGACCGCTTGCTGCGCGAAGGACATCTGCTCACCGCCCCGCGAGATCATGGGCTGGCGCCGATCTTGGCCGTGCACGACAAGGCCTACATCGATTTCCTCCGAACGGCCTGGGATCGTTGGTGCGTCCTGTCCGATGACGGCCGGCCGGCGGTGCCCAACTATCACACCAGCCGTCGGCGCGGCCGGCGGCCGGAGGGCGTCGTCGGCCAGCTCGGCTACCACGCAACCGATACCTCCTGCCCGGTCACCGCGGGCACCTGGGAGGCCATCTATTGGTCCGCACAGTCCGCCATCGAAGGCGCCGAACGCATCCTCGCCGGTGAGCCACGCGTCTACAGCCTTTGTCGCCCGCCGGGCCACCATGCCTATCTGGACTCATCGAGCGGCTTCTGCTTCCTCAACAACGCAGCGATCGGCGCGCGCTATCTGCAGCGACGATACGCCCGCGTTGCGATCCTCGATGTCGATACACACGCCGGCCAAGGAACTCAGGACGTCTTTTGGGAGGATGGCTCGGTGCTCTGCGCCTCCGTGCATCTCAACCCCGCCGACTACCCGCCTTACTTCGCGGGCTACGACGACGAGGTTGGGGCCGGGGAGGGCAAAGGAGCGTCAGTCAACGTCACGCTCAGCAGAGGCGCAGAGGATTCGGCCATCCTGGGAGCGCTCGATGAGCTGGTAGCGGAGGCGCGTCGCTTCGAGGCCGAGGCTCTGGTGGTATCGCTCGGCCTCGACATGGCCGCGGACGATCCGCTCGCCGAAGTCGCGTTCTCCAGTGAAGGTTTCGCCGAGGCCGCCAAGCGTCTTGCATCCCTGGCTCTGCCGACCTTGCTGGTTCAGGAAGGCGGCTACCTGGGACCTTCGTTGGCCGAGAACGCGGCTATCTTCCTGTCTGCCATGGAGACCGCGTGACCGCGCCGGTCTGACTCAGCCAAGGGCCCCCACGCGGTAAAAGGCAGCGTCGAAATAGTTGATCGGTTTGCCGGGCTCATTGTTCAGCGCGACGATATCGTACATCTCGAATCCGTATTCCTTCAGAAAGGAAAGCATGCTCGCCAAGTCGTTTTCCTTTTGGAAGCGTCTTGCCACTGAAATCTCCAAGACGACGTAGTCGATGTGACTCAGTACTGTCGTCGCGCCGCGGAGCACGTCCAACTCGAAACCCTCCACGTCGATCTTCAGAAGCGCTGGGCGATCGATGGTCTCAGCCACAAGGCTGTCGAGCGTTGCAACGGGAACAGTCTTCTTTTCGAACTTCAGATCTTCGTCGTGACGCTTCATCTCTTCGAGATAGCTGCTTGAGTAGTTTCCGATCGCCGAACTGGTGGGTCTGTTCACATTGACGTAGAGCTCAACCTCACCGGGCTGCTCTCCAAGCGCCACGAAGTGGCATTCGGCGTTCATCTGCGTCATGAGCGCTTCGATCTGCGGTCTGAAGCCGTCGTTGGGTTCGAAGAGAATGAAGCGGGCGCTTGGAAAGGCCTGATAGAGCCATGGGGTACCGTTGCCCACTCCAACATCGACGACGGTGCGCGGAGACTGACCAGTGGCAACAAGATCATCGGTGAAGCCCTTGAAGCCTCGCGGCGCGAGCCCCCGCGTTCGTATCTCGTAGCCGAAGCGCCGGGCGATCGTCTTGATTGCGTTCTTGACCAAGCGTGTCATGTCAGCCTCGGAGCGTTGCAGGGTTCAGACGACGGACAACGGGGAGAGATGCGTCCGGGCAATGCCATCGAATCACACGCCATCGGAGGTGAGGGACGATGGCCGCTGCCCCAGGCACGGCAGAGAGAAGATGCCTCCATGCTTTTCTCCCGACCTTGCGCAAACGACGGCAGACATCGCGGTGACATGTACGAGGTATCGATGGTTCCGTCTATAAATCCTGAAGTCAGCGCCTGCTGCAAAGTCTTGAAGTTTGACAATTCTTAGCCGTCTTCCGGTTTAGCGGATTTGTCGGGTGCTTTGATTGTTCGCCTTTGGGCTCGTTGCGCAATTGGACTGTATTATAGTAAAGATTTGTTAACGATAGCTTTTAAAGGTCGAGAAATCGCCGCAGCCTAGCTTTTCGGAACGTTGGGGAGTTCCGTGTCACGCTAGGCGACTAACGCAGTTCATCTCGGCCCAAAGCTTGGGTTGCTGCCATTTGGGCAGGGGGATGAGGGAGCACGTGTACCACTATGGAAATCGAGACGACGCAGTCCGTCGAGTTGGACGATCCGCTGTTCAGCAATCAGTGGCACCTGTTTAAGTCCGGCTCGGCACAGGTCGATATCAACCTCTCTAATGTCTGGGAAGACTACACGGGTGAAGGCGTGGTGGTCGGCGTCATCGAGGGCGCTGTCCAATGGACTCATCCCGATCTGATCGGCAACTACGACTCCAGCCTCGACTTCAGTGGGACGAACAATTCGGCGGACGTCAGCGCGAGCGGAGCAAGCTCGCACGCAACGGCCGTGGCGGGCCTGATCGGCGCGGACGACAATGGCGAGGGTGTTGTGGGCGTCGCCTACGATTCCACCCTGGTGTCCTATCAGGCCGACTTCACAGGCTCCTTCTACACCGCATTCGACCGCATCATGGATGTTGTCGTCGACGGCGACAGCGCGTTCGGCATCGATCGCGGCGCGGACATCATCAACAACTCTTGGGCCTTCACCACGCCGTACTCCGGCAACTTCAATTCCGGGTTTTCCCAGCTGCGGGACATGGGCCAGGCCCTGGATGAAGCCGCCGCACTCGGTCGAGACGGGCTCGGTACCGTGATGCTCTGGGCCGCCGGCAACGATCGAAATGACGGAAGCGGCCAGTGGGCGAACGGCAGCAATGTGACCAACTCACCGCACACGATCGCGGTTGCGGCGGTCGATGCAGAAGGTGATGTCTCATCCTACAGCAACCCCGGCGCCAATCTCTTGATCAGCGCGCCGTCCAATGGCGGCAGCCTTGCCATTGCGACGACGACGACCGGGAACGGCTATACGCTCGGCTTCGGCGGCACCTCAGCGGCGACGCCGATCGCGTCCGGCGTGACGGCCCTGATGCTCGAGGCCAATCCGGACCTCGGCTATCGGGATGTCCAAGAAATCCTGGCCTATTCGGCGCGCCACGCGCCTCTGCGCGACGTGAGCCAAGCTGACAACGAGGTCGCCTGGACGCTCAACGCGGCTGACAACTGGAACGGCGGCGGACTCCTGCACAGCAACGATTTCGGCTTCGGCTTGATCGACGCCCATGCCGCCGTGCGCTTGGCTGAAAGCTGGGACAAGCAGCAGGTTCACGGCGACCGGGAACTTGCCAGCGGGTCCTATCAGCAGTCGTCCGTTTCCTTCGATTTCGGCTCCCCGACCGTGGCGGCCCCAATCGACGTATCGGCCGGTTTCACGGTGGAGCATGCGGAGGTCACCCTCAGTCTGGGCCACGCGCGCTCGGACCATCTGCTGGTCGAGCTGATTGCGCCGAGCGGCACGCGCAGCGTCCTGATGGACGGCAACGGCGGCAGCAACGCTTTTCCCGGCAGCAGCTTCACCCTCTCGTCCACCGCCTTTTGGGGCGAGGACAGTGAGGGGTCGTGGAAGATCGAGATCACGGACACGGTTTCCGGCACCAGTGGTAACTTCAGTGGTTGGACCCTGACGCTGTATGGCAAGGACACAGCTGACAGCCTGGCTGACGTCTATGTCTTCACCGATGAGTATTCGGATTTCGCCCCGGACGATGCCGGCCGACTGTCTGTGACGGACAAGGACGGCGGTATCGATACGGTCAATGCGTCTCCTGTCACGACCGACAGCCTGATCGATCTCGGCGGCGGCACGAGCAGCATCGACGGCGTCGACCTTACGATCGACCCGAGTATCGAGAACGCCATTGGCGGCGACGGCAATGACACGCTTCTCGGCAACGAAAGCGACAACAGCCTGACCGGCGGCCGCGGCGACGATGTCCTCTTTGCGTTCGGCGGGAACAACTATCTGGACGGTGGGGCTGGAAACGACGAGCTGCAAGGCGGCAGCGGCAGTGACACGCTGATCGGCGGCGCCGGCACCGACACGCTTATCTTCGCGGCCGCTCTGGAGGAGGGGGTTTCGCTCGACCTCTCGTCCAGTCTTGGTATCTCCGGCGCTGCTGCCGGCGACTCCTACTCCGGTATCGAGCATGTCGCGGGAACCCAATATGCCGATCAGATCGGCGGCGATGACGCGCACAACCGACTGGACGGCTTCGAGGGGAATGATCACCTTGGCGGCGCGGGCGGCAGTGACACGCTGGTCGGCGGCGAAGGCAACGATACCCTGGAAGGGGGGGCAGGGGCCGACGTCCTAGAGGGCGGCGACGGCTTTGATGTCGCGTCCTACGCCTCTGCAACGGAACGTGTCAGCGTGCGCTTCGACAATCCTTCGAAGAACGAGGGGGCCGCTCTCGGCGACAGCTACAGCTCGATCGAAGCGGTCATCGGGTCGAACCACAACGACTACCTGCGCGGCGACTACAGTGTCGACAATCACTTCGAAGGCCTCGGTGGCGACGACATCTTCCTCGGCCTGAGCGGCTCCAACAGCCTGTTCGGCGGCGAGGGCGACGATCGCTTCTACAGCGGCAAGGGTCCGGACCTGATGGACGGCGGCGCAGACGAGGACACGGTTTTCTACGCAAGCTCCACGACTGGTGTCCTGGCCGATTTGCAAGATGGGGTCGGACGTTTCGGCTTTGCCGAAGGCGATCGCTTGGTCGGAATCGAGCACCTCTACGGCAGCAACCATAATGACACTCTGGGCGGTGACGGCGGAGTCAATCAGCTCGTCGGCCAGGACGGTGACGATGTTCTGCTCGGCTACGGCGACAGCGACAGGCTGTTTGGCCGAGACGGCAACGACACCCTGATCGGCGGAGAAGGCAGCGATCGCCTTGAAGGTGGCGATGGCCTCGACGTCGCATCCTACGAGCAGTCGTCGACCGGCCTCCTCGTTGATCTCCTCACCCCCTGGCGCAATAGCGGCGAGTCAGCGGGCGATGAGCTCAGGTCGATCGAGGGCCTGCGCGGCTCGGCCCATGACGACAATCTCTATGGCGACAACGGCGATAACCTGCTGGATGGTTTCGACGGCAATGACATCATCGTCAGCCGTGCCGGAACCAACGATATCCTGGGCGGCAGCGGCAACGATCGCCTCTACTCCGGCCGCGATGCGGATCATATCGATGGAGGGGCGGACATCGATTCGGTGTTCTACGCCTACTCCGATGTCGGCGTTCTGGTCGACTTGGCGGATGGCACGGGCCAGTTCGGTCATGCCGAAGGGGACAGCCTAACGGCCGTCGAAAATCTCTACGGCAGCGACTTCGCGGACACCTTGCGCGGTGACCAGGATGATAACCAGATCGTCGCCTACGATGGGAACGACGTCCTGGAGGGCCGCGACGGCCGCGACAGGTTGTTTGGTCGAAATGGAGACGACACGCTGGAGGGCGGCGAAGGCAAGGATCGGCTCGAAGGCGGCGAAGGCAACGATGTCCTGTTCGGCGGCGCGGGCGACGACAGGTTGATCGGTGACCTGGGTGCCGACATCTTCGTCTTCGAACTTGGCGACGGCATGGATCGGATTGAAGATTTCGACCCGCTGAACGATCTCCTGGATCTCACGTCCTGGGGGCTGAGCTCATTTTCGGAGCTCGATGTCCAGGACGGCGCAATCGGTGCCGAAATCAGCTTCAATGACAACGACAAGATCACCCTCGACGGGGTCGAGGCCGCGGCCGTGGAAGACACCTGGGCCCTTTGGGCGTGAGGCCCGGGTAGACAAAGAACCCGACCCAAAAAGGTCCGGCCAGAAGATGTTTCAGCTTGCCTGTCGTTGATTCCGGAATTCAGCCCGAATTGTTTGACTTAATTGTTGCGTAACAGGCGGGGCTGCATGCTGCGCTGGCCGGCCAGGATGTCATTGGAAGCAGATTGCGGGCGATTGAGTCGCTTGATACGGTCGGCGTTGTCACGAGGCGCACGGCTAGGCGTGTGACGCCGATATGTCGGTGGCGGAAGCGAAGATGACCGACCTGACCTATCCCTCGACCCGCCCTACGGCGCTGCAGGACGCCGCAGCGCCAGTGGCCAAGCCGGCCGGGAAAGCCGCTGTTTTCTGGTGCGGGCTGCTCCTCTTGAGCCTGTCCTACGAGCTGCCGCTCTATGAACTGACGAGCTATGACCGCCTCAATCCGCGGCTCTTCGATGTCGTGCTCGTGCTGGCCGCCTTGTTCTCCGGTTGGCGCCTGCGGATCAAGGATGCCTTCGTCGGGTCTTGGCTCGCGGTGACCTTGTCGTTTGTGCTGATCGGCGGGCTGTCTTTCCTTTTTCTACTACCGGACGACTATCGATACTTCTCGCTGTTCTATGCGATCAAGTACGTCGAGATCATGCTGTTTCTTTTGATTATCAGTGGGTTCGATTGGTCGCGCGAACAGATCGCCACCCTGATCAAGTGCTTCGTCGCCGGCGTCGCCTTCGCCGGCGCCTGGGGCATCTTGCAGAAGATCGGCATCCTGCCGAGCGAGCGCTATCTGCCGAGCGGTGAGCTGATCAACGTTTCGCAAGGCGCCATTCTCTCGACCTACGGCCCGACCTACTTCCACGCAGGCATTATGGGCGCCATGGGCGCGACCGCCGCTTTGGCCCTGCGTATGGAGAACCGCCTGGGGTGGCTTTGGTTCGTGCCGCTCTTCGCTTTGAGCGTGTTTCTTGCCGTCTTTGCCGGCAGCCGCGCGGGCCTCGCCCTCTTTCTCTTCGCGGCCAGCCTCTTGCTGTTCCGCAAATCGCTTTACGTGGTGCTCGGTGTCTTCGTCGTGACGCTCGTCCTCTTGCTGCCTGGCGTGATCGACTACGTCATAGGCGAGAGCGTCACGGTCCAGCGCATCATGGATACCGAGCACGCCAACTCCGTCGAAGGCCGCATCTCGCTCGGCACGCTTGGCCAGCTGGCCCGGCTCATCGACTACCACGGTGCCGGAATCTTCCTTTACGGCGGCGGCTTCTATGCCGTGCCGATGCCCGATCTTACGGGGCTGGTGCGTTATCGTGTCGGCTACGGCATTCACAACATTCACCTGTTCCCCCTCGAGCAGGCAGGCATTATGGGCTTTCTGGCCTGCGTCACCTTCTGGGTCGTCTCGCTGACCAAGGCTTGGCGGGCCCGGCGCGGCGGTCTTGGCGCAAGCGGCTTGTCGCTCCTGGTCGGCATCGTGCTGATCGGCTGGGCCGGACAGATCTTCTTTCTCGGCTTCGGCACCGAGAACATGCTCGCCGCTCAGCTTGGGGTCATCTACCTCATGATCACGGCCGGACAGTTGACCAGAAAGGCGGAGGAGAGCGACGGGCGCCACGCTGAGAGCCAACCCAGCAGTCCCGCCCATCTGCCGCCCGCAGTACCCGGCGCGCCGCCGACAACGCCTCAGCCGAGCGAGACGGCCACCGCAAGAGGCGAGGGCGACGAGGCCGCGGCTGACAGCGACTCTCCGCTTGCCCGTTTCCTCGCTCGATAGCAGACGCGGCTTTCCTCGAACTGCCCGTCGTGGGCAGCGCCAGATCTAGCCTCGCTCAATCGCCCGCTGGGTCTCGTGCCACCAGTCCGCGTCTTCCTTCCAGAATGACGCGTTGGGTCCCTTTGCGCGCCGCCACAGCACGACGCTGTCAGCCAGCTCACGAACAAGGGTCAGCTTCTTGCGCCAGACGTCGCCCGGAATTGGGCGGAATGGATCCAGATCTGCGTACTGAGGCCACAGGAAGGGAATGACCATCCGATCATCGCCTGCCAATCGTCTGGCTTCCGCGATGAAGTCCTGTGCCCGCCTTTCCCACTGTGGGAGGGTCATGGTCTTCCGCAGGTAGAGTGATGGGACAATAAAGTCAAAACACTCCATCAGTGGCACCAAAATCTCGTTGTCTTTTCTCCAGCTGGCATAGCCGGAACTCTTGTAGCCATTCTCGACTTTGTAAAAATAGC
This sequence comes from Rhodospirillales bacterium, assembly GCA_965247175.1. GTDB lineage: Bacteria > Pseudomonadota > Alphaproteobacteria > Kiloniellales > DSM-21159 > JANQMX01. The sequence goes on along the minus strand of OZ252006.1, from coordinate 2,497,408 downwards.
TCGGGAGAGGGCCGATATTGTAGTAGGCCAGCTTCACTTTGGGGCCGAGCGCCTGTCTGAACGCCACGAAAGCTTGCCGGTACTTCATGATGCTGGCTTCGATCTCCTCGCGGGAAACGCGGAACAACGGCCAGTGTTCAATATCGAGTATCACGAGTTCGGGGGGATTGACGTCGAGGCCGTAACGTCTTGGATAGGTTGCAATGCTGTCGTATGGCACTTGATGTTCGAGGGTGCCGTCGAACCCGCGTTCTCCCCAGATTTGCCAGGTGTAGGCAACATGGACGGGCGAGAATCCCAGCTCGAGCAGATTCGGCTTGCCGAGATAGTAGAGTTCGTCGAGATACCGGAAACCATGAGCTCCGACTCTCAGCGGCGTACCTTGGCAGGTTGGGCTTGCCAAGGCGGAGCGACCGGTCGTCGCGAGCGCGGCTGCGCCAAGCAGTGCCCCTGCAACATGCGTAAGACAATCGCGCCGTCCCAGTGCCGAACCAAAGGTCGCCATGCTCTATAACACCTCTTAATAGTCGCCATCCTAGGGTGACGATAGCGAAGCGGATTGACGAGAATGTGTCGCCGCCCGGCGACCCGAGTTCCAAAAAAGAGGCAGCAGTGTTGTTACCGCGAGGCAGTCACAACGGAGCGCTCCCTGCGGCAGGACCGGCAGAGCGCGGTGCCGAGGCCTTGGCTCCGATGAACGGATCGGAGCGGCGCTAGAGGTGTCCCGTTCGATCGGCAATCTCTTGCGGGTCTCGTCCGGCATGGCCGGAGCCCAGCTGATTTCCTTGATCGCCATCCCTTTCATTACGCGTCTCTATACACCCGACGACTACGGCTATCTTGGCGCTTACACCAATATCATTGCATTTCTCCTGATCGTCGCCACCGGCCGCTATCACCTGGCTCTGGTTGTGTCGCAAGACGATGCGGAACGCCGCCAGCTTGTTCAGGTTGCCCTTCTCTTTCTTTTCGGCAGCACGCTGCTCTCTCTCGTGATTGTCGCGTTCTTGCGGACGGACATCGAGCGATGGATGGGCATGCCAGGCTTGGCCGAGTTGCTTTGGCTTTGGCCGCTCTCCAACATCATGCGGGGCCTGTTCTTGTTGCTCCAGTATTGGTGCACAGCCCATCGTCTCTTCGGCCCGCTTGGTGCGAGTTACGCCATCGAGGCTGTCATTGGCGCGCTGGTGGTGATTGCGGCCGGACTGATCATCGGCTCGTCCGAAACTTGGCCCATCATCGCCCGCGTCGTCGCCGTGACCGCGGCCTCGATTATCTTGCTTTGCCTCATCGTGCGCGGCTGGACCGCTGGAGAGGTTTGGCACTATGCGAAGCTCGGCACTGCGCAACTTTGGTCGGCGATCTCCAAGTACCGGCGCTTCCCTCTGCTCACCAGCCCCGCGGCTATTCTCAACACGCTGGCTCTTGCGGGCCCGCCGCTGATTCTCGCCGTCTACTTCGAACCGGCTGTGCTGGCCTATTTCCTGATTGCAGAGCGGCTGCTTTCCGTTCCGCTGACCATTGTCGGGACAAGCTTCGGCCACGTCATCTATCAGGAAGCCTCGGAGCGCGTTGGCCGAGGCCCCTTGGAGCCGGTGCTCCGGCAGTCGTTGAAACGCTTGTTCCGCATCGGCTACTTCGCCCTTGGCCTGATCGCGGCCTGTGGCCCAACCCTGTTCGAACTGGCACTTGGTCAGGCTTGGCGCCAAGCAGGGGAGTTCGCACAGATACTCGCGCTCGGCGCTTTCTTCCGTCTGCTGGCCGCGCCCTTCAACAACGTCACGGCCACTTTGGGGCGGCAGGACATTGAGCTGCGTTTCAATGTTCTCTTGGCGGTCGGTCGAAATCTGGCTGTCGTGCTCGGCGCCCACTTCATCGGGCTGACGGGCGCGGTTTTGCTGATCTCAATCGCGTCCGCACTCGCGTATCTCTACCTGCTCTCACAAGTGTTCCAGCTTGCGCGAGCGTCATTTCTGGCGGTTATTGCCGATGTAAAGGCGGAGTTTCTCTATCAATCCATACTCCTATTGGGAGTGTTTTTGATTGAGTATTATTTTGGAGGATACTACACTCTATTGGCTGTCTGCATTGGTACTTTGACCTGGCTATTCCTCTTGTTGCGGTTCGATCCCGAGGTCTTGGAGGCCTTGCAACAGCGCGGCAAGCAGAGCGGATGACGGTAGCGATCTATGAGACCTTCGTGCGCTTTCGCCGCGGTGCCTCACGGCGGATGCGCAGACTCGTCTATGGCCTGCGCTGCAAGCGCTTTGGCCGAGGCGTCGAGATTTCCGACCATGTACTGATCTTCTGTCCGGAGTGCATTGAGATCGGCGATGGCGTCACGATCAATGACGGCGTCATCCTGCAGTCCTGCGAAGGAGCGGAGCTCAGCATTGGGGATGGGGCCGTGCTCTCCTATGGCGCCTACATCCTCACAGGCGGCCGCTCGTTGGCGGATGGCAAGGTCGAGCAGTCGCACAGCAAAGCGCCGGTTCGCATCGGAGCCGGAGCCTGGATAGGCGCCGGCACAATCGTGCTGCCCGGCGTCTCCATCGGCGCCTCGGCGGTGGTCGGAGCCGGTGCCGTTGTCACCAAAGACGTACCGGAGGGATGCAAGGTTGCCGGTTCCCCAGCCCGTCCCATCTGAAGCCACGCCGATAGCGCCTGGGACGCAGATCTTTTACGTCTGCGGCGGGCGAAACTTCACGGTCGCGCGGCTCGGCAACAAGATCGCGAACGTCGTGCGGTCCTGGCGCGAGCTGGGGCTCGATGTCTCGCACGTCTGCGGTGGCGATGTGGAGGCGGGCGGTGTGGTCGCTGAGTCGGCGGCCACAGCCTATGGCGCGCAAGCACACTATGCCCCTTGGTACCGTTCCCATCCCGCCCTCGCGCCGCTGCGGCATTCGCTCTCCGAGTGGCGGGACATGAAGCATGATCGCCTCATGGAGGCGGAGCTGCTGTCTTTGAGCGAGACCGCTCGGCCGGCCTTGATTTGCGAGCGCTCGGCACGCCTGCACAAAGCCGGCCTCACCGTGGCTCGGCACCTCAAGGTGCCCTACGTGCTGGAGTGGAAGGACAATCTCGTGAACTACGGGCCGTCGCTTTTTCGCGCGCAGGCCTTGCGGGTCGAAGCGGAGAAGGAGCGGGACGCCGACTGGATCATCGTCGAGTCCCAGGTGCTGAAAGACCAACTCGTCGGCGAAGGACAGGACCCTGGAAAGATCCTGGTTGCTCACAACGCCGTGGACAGTGCGCGCTTCGCTCACAGGCCCGACGAGCGCGAGCGCTTTCGCCAATCGATCGGCGTCGATGACGACTGCGTGCTTGTCGGCTATCTGGGCAGCTATGCCTGGTACCATGATACGCCGCTGCTGGTAGAGGCTGCGGCGAAGCTACGCTCCCGGCTCCAAGACAGGCTTCGGATCGTGCTGGTGGGCGCCGGGCGCGACCGCCCGGCTTGCCAGGCGCTGGTCGAGCAGCGGGGGCTGTCGGGGACCGTCATTTTCCAAGACCCCGTCTCCCCTGACGAGGTGCCGAACGTTCTCTCCGGTCTCGATGTCGCCGCGCTTCCCGGCTCCACCGACATCATCTGTCCCATTAAGATACAGGAATACATGGCGGCCGGACTGCCGACCGTGGCGCCGGATTACGACTGCAATCGCGAGGTGCTCGAAGACGGGCGCTTCGGTTGGCTCTTCCGTCCCGGCGACGCCACGGACCTTGCCGACAAGCTGGCCCGGCTCACCGAAGACGCGGCGATGCGCCGCCGCATGGGCGAAGCGGCGCGTCAATCGGTCGTCGAGCGGTTCTCCTGGGAGGCAACGTGGAGTGCGGCGATGCGCAAGATACTGACCGAACAGGAAGACAGGACTTGAAGGCAGGCAATCGTCGAATCCTGATCAACTGTCTGTCCGCGGGCAGTGGCGGGGCGCTGGGATACATCCGCAATTTGCTTCCACGCTTGGTCGACCTGGCAGCGCAGCAAGGGGCCCAACAAGAGTTCGTCGTGCTTCACAACAGCCGGCTTCGGGACTCCTTCTCGGTGATCGGGGACACGGAGCGGGTTGAGGTCCCGGAGGCTTGGACGTCCTCACCTTACGTGCGCGCGATTTGGGAGAAGCGGAATCTCCATCGGCTCGTCAAGGAGCGCGAAATCGACAGGGTTTTCCTACCGGCTCAATTCGGCGCCATCGCACGCGGCGCCGACAACATCCTGATGATACGGAACATGGAGCCGTTTCTGTACGAGGGCTATGACTATGCGCTCGCCAAAAGGTTTCGAAACAGCCTCCTCGCGCCCGCGTCACGCCGGGCGCTGCGCTCCGCTGACCGGGTCATTGCCGTCTCCGAGTTCGCCAAGCGCTACTGCCTCGAGCACTGCCGCATCCCCGAAGAACGCCTGTCGCTTGTCTATCATGGTCGGGACTCCAGCTTCTCGCCCGTTGGCACAGACGGCGATGCGTCTGTCCTGGCCAAGCACGGGGTGTCCGGCGACTACATCTTCTCTTGCGGTTCGATGCTGCCCTACCGGCGTTTCGAGGATGTGATAGGAGCCTATTGCGCTCTTGTCGCACAGAAACCGGATGCGCCACCTCTGATCCTGGCGGGTGGGGAAGAGGATGGCCGCTACGCTCAGAAAATCCGCTCATTGATCGATCAGGCCGGACCGCAGGCGAAGGTTCGCCATATCGGCCGGCTCGCTTACGGAGAGATTCAGGTCTTCTATCGAAACTGCCTCGTCTTCGTCATGTCGTCAGAGATCGAAGCTTGTCCCAATGTGGCAATCGAGGCGATGAGCTCGGGCTGTGCCGTCGTTTCGTGCTCCAAGCCGCCAATGCCCGAGATCTTCCAAGAGGCGGCGCTCTACTATCCTGCCAGGGATACCGAAGCACTCGCAGCGCGCATTGGTGAGCTGTTGGATAGCCCTGAAAACCGCCGGGAGATCTCCCATCGGGCTGTTGAGCGCGCAGACTTCTTCTCGTGGGACAAGTGCGCTGAAGAAACCCTGGCGGTTCTGTCTTCGCCACCAAGCCAGATGAACAATCGGGCGTAGGGCCCTAGGCCGAGAGGCGGGTGGAGATGTCGGGCGGCTGGGCAGAGTAGGCCTCGACGACGATTTCGCTCTGCTGTTCCAGCGCCAGCTTTGTTTTCAGGAAGAGATCGCCGGTCTCCCAGAGGTAGGCGAGGGAGCAGCCTTTGTTCTGGTCACCGCCCGCTGCCGTCATGGCGTAGCTGGCGAGCACGCTGTCCTTGTGACCGTGATCGCGATGGCGCAGGTGAATGCGCGTCTTCTTCGCACCATCCTCGATCGTCATGTCCTTGAAGTCGTCGAGGGTCAGCAGGACGCTGCCTTTGTGGGCCGCAAATCGCTCTTTGATCCCCTCAAACGGCGGCGCCTTCTCGGAGAAGGTCACAGCGGCGATGCTGCCCTCCCCGAAAACATAGCAGACCGCAATATCGCAGTCGGATCGGTCCCAACGGGCGGGAATGATGCGAATGGGGTAGCGCTGCTCGCTCGGTATGAGATGAAGCAGGAAGTCGGTCCAATGGCATAGGTTGCCCAGAACTCTTCCGCCTTCTCCCTTGGAAAGATACCAGTGATCGGCGGCCAGCGTGTGACCGGCGATGAACCAGTTGTACATGCCGGGCCCGGATTGAGCCTGCAGCGCCGGGGCGAGTTTCCTGAAAAATGGGCTCTCCGGTCGGTTGAACCCGAGAGCGATGCGGCCTGGCGAGCGCTCCGCCGCGGCGCAGAGCCGCCTTAGCTGGTCTTCGTCGACGGCATGCGGCTTTTCGATATGAACATGCTTGCCCGCATCGAGCGCGGCGATGGCGTATTCGGCATGGGAAGCGTGGTTCGAGCAGATGTAGACGAGATCTATCCGCTCATCGTCGATGATCTTCTGGGCATCGTCGCAGTAGTAGTCAGCGCGATAGTCCTGGAACAGGGATATCGCCCGGTCGATGTTAGTGTCCATAGTGCCGCGGATGACCTGCCCGGCCTTTTTCCTCAGGTAGTAGGCGATGACATTGTAGGCATAGTTGCCACAACCGATGATGCCGACGTGGGCCCGCTCGTTGACATCTTCGCGCAGCGGCGGATGCCGATCGTACGTTCGCCTCATGTGATACTGCGCCTGAACCTTCGCCAAGGTTCGCGACACGCCATAGAGTTGCACGTAGCGAGCCGCTTTCCTGACTTTGAACAGGAGGGGCTGGCGCGTGTAGTCCATCTCGGTCGGGTCCTGCGTTTATCGCCAAGTGCTGCCTGTCTTACAGCAAAAGGCTGACGATTCCTGAAGCGCGCCTTCGGCTCACCCTAAGCCCTAACTTGCCCGCAGCACGCGGACGGCAAGACCTGAGCGCTCAAACGCCTTTCTGTCTAGCTGAAAAGGAAGAGATCTTCACTGAGATCGTCGATGTCGAAGTTGCGCAGGACGAGGCTTTGCGAGACGCCCAGCTCGACGTGGACGTGGTTTCCGACCTGCTCCGCTGTATCGACCGGGTGTGCGCCAGGCGCAGGCTGATCAAAACCGATCAAGACAACCAGATCGGCGTCTCCCGCTGTCGTTCCAAAATCCCAGATTGTGTCGTTGCCGTCGCCGGCCGCGAAGACGAAACGGTCATCGCCGGCGCCGCCGAACAGGTCATCGTCGCCTTCGCCGCCGCGTAGCGTGTCATTGCCGTCTTTGCCCTGCAGGCGGTTCTCGAGCTGATCTCCCGTCAGCTGGTCGTCGAAGGCGCTTCCGGCGACATGCTCGATGCTGACCAAGCTGTCCTGAGAGGTGCCGCTGTTGCCGCTGCTATTGGACAGCTCAACGGAAACCCCTTCGGTTGCGTAGGCATAGTCTACGACGTCCTCGCCCTCGCCGCCGTCGAACAGGTTGGAGCCGGGCTGGGCGTAGATGCGGTCGTTCCCGCCTTCGCCGAAGACACTGTCATTGCCGGCCCGCCCGAGCAGGCGGTCGTTGCCGTCGCCGCCGTGCACCACGTTGTCGTCGCCGTCGCCGTAGATCAGGTCGTCGAACGCCGAGCCAGTGATATTCTCGACCGAATTGTAGCTATCGCCGCTGGCGTCACCCGTGTTGGACTGCGGCATCTCGAGGCGGATAGTCAGGCCTGTGGAGGCACTGGCGTAGCTGGCGGTGTCGCGTCCAGCGCCGCCGAACAACTCGTCCCCGCCCTCTCCGCCAAGCAGGCTGTCGTCACCGTCACCGCCAAACAGGGTGTCGTCGCCGGCCAGCCCCGTCAGCAGATCGTTGCCATCCTTGCCTTGCAGGCGATTGCCGAGCTGGTCTCCGGCCAGCTGGTCGTTGAAGGCACTTCCGGCAGCATGCTCGATGCTGACCAAGGTATCCTGGGAGGAGTCGCTGCTGCCGCTGTCGGTCTCCAACGCGACGACAACCGGGCCCGCGGCAAAGGCATAGTCGACGATGTCCTCGCCTTCGCCGCCGTCGAAGAGGTTGGAGCCCGACTGGGCGTAGATGCGGTCGTTCCCGCCCTCTCCGAAGACACTGTCATTGCCGGCCCGACCGAGCAGGCGGTCGTTGCCCTCACCGCCGCGCAGGACATTGTCGCCGCCGTCGCCGTAGATCAGGTCGTCGAACGCCGAGCCGGTTACATTCTCGATCGAGCTGTAGCTGTCGCCGTTGGCGTCGCCCGTGTTGGACTTCGGCAGCTCCAGGCGGATGATCAGGCCTTGGGAAGCATCTACATAGCTGGCGGTGTCGAGTCCGCCGCCGCCGAACAGCTCGTCCGCTCCCTCGCCACCGTGCAAGGTGTCGTCACCCTCGCCGCCGAACAGCGTGTCGTTGCCGGTCAGCCCCGTCAGAAGGTCATTGCCGTCTTTGCCTTGTAGACGGTTGCCGAGCTGGTCTCCGGTCAGCTGGTCGTCGAAGGCGCCTCCGGCAACATGCTCGATGCTGACCAAGGTATCCTGAGAGGAGCTGCTGCTGCCTCCGATGCCGGCCAGCTGCACGGTAACGCCCTCTGTGGCAAAGGCGTAGTCGACGATGTCTTCGCCTTCGCCGCCGTCGAAGAGGTTGGAGCCGGGTTGAGCATAAATGCGGTCGTTTCCGCCTTCTCCGAAGACACTGTCGTTGCCGGCCCGCCCGAGCAGGCGGTCGTTGCCCTCACCGCCGTGCAGCACATTGTCGCCGCCGTCGCCGTAGATCAGGTCGTCGAACCCAGAGCCGACAATGTTCTCGATCCCGCTGTAGCTGTCGCCGCTGGCGTCGCCTGTATTGAACTGCGGTAGTTCGAGGCGGATGATCAGACCTTCGGAGGCATCGGCGTAGCTGGCGGTATCGAGGCCGGCGCCGCCAACCAGATCGTCCTCGCCCCCACCGCCGAGCAGGCTGTCGTCGCCGTCGCCACCGAACAGACTGTCGTTCCCGCCGCGGCCCACCAGAATGTCGTTGTAGGCGGTCGCCGAGAGATTGTTGGGCGTCTCATCGCCCTCGAAAATGTTGTCGAAGACGATTGCGATCGGGGAAAGGCTCAGCGGATTGGCGACGTTGCTGAAGCTGTTGTCAGAGATCGTCAGCGACCCGGCGGCGCCGTCGTCGTCAATGGCGCCTCCGCCGGGCTGCGTGTTGTGAAAACTGTTGCCTGAGATATCCAGGGAGCCCTGGAAGCCTTCGGAGACCCAGATCAGCCGCGACGTTTCGAAGTCGTTGAACTCAGAGTTTCGTATCCAGCTGTCGTTGTCGCTCTCCACCTGCGCTCTGAACTGAGCAAAGCGCTCCGGCGAAGAGACGCCATCGACCGTGACTCCGTCGATCTGCAGGCTTCCGCCGTCATTGTCGACGAAGAACAAGCTGCCGTTGTTGGAGAGAACGGTCACCTCCGTGCCCGTCATTTTCAACAAGGCCTCAGGCGATATCGTCTGAATGCGCCACGCATCGCTGTCGACGACGAGCGTGCCGCCTTCGATGCTTGTCTCCCCGGTCAGTAGCGAAATCCTGCCGCCGGTGACGGTGATGTCGGAGTCGATGAAGCGTTGAACACCGTCACCGTTGCCAAACCGCGCCGTCCCACCGACTTCGATGTCGCTGCGGTAGACTTCGATCAGCGCGCCGTCGTGCGTTCGGAATGCCTCCTGCTGTGCGTCCCGCGCCACGCCGTCGTAGAGGCGCAACTCGCTTTGGTCGACCGAGACAGCCCAGCTTTCGGCATCCCGAAAGTCGAAGCCGTAAACCCAGGCTTTGGCGGACCCGTGCGTTGTGATTGCCTGATCGCTTTGTGGCGGCCCGCTGCCGGCCAGCTGTCCGGTCGCCTGTGTCGAGATGTTGTGGAATACAACTTCTGCAGTGCCATCGAGGCTGAAGCCGTCGCCGCCTTCTGTACCATCGGCGCTGCGGTTCGAAAGGACGTGCGAGTCCGTGACCATGACGTCCTTCGAGTTGCCATCGAATCGGAAAACTGCGGCGCCACCCTGGCCGGTGCCGTGGAGGTTCTCCAGCTCGATGTGGGAGGTATGGCGAACCAGGATGGTTGGCTCACTCAGTGCGCCGGGAGACGGATGGAACGTCGGGGTCTCCCCCGGCAGGCCGGCATAGACGATCGTGGTCCCGTCAGTGCCGCTGGAGGGGATGGTGAGCTGACCTTGGAAGTCGCCACCTTGATCGGAAAAACCGATGCGATCGCCCGGCGCGAAGTTGGATGCGTTGAAGGTCGCAAGGCTCATCGCCTTAGAGGGATCGCTCGGCGGTCCCGTGGCGTCGTCCTTGCTCGCCGTCCCGTCTGCCCGGACGTAGTAGTCGAAGGACATGCCGCCGTTCCCCCTCATCGGCTCCCAAGCGGCATGAAGATAAAGCAATATGGCATTTCGATCAATGTTGGCTCTAATAGAAGCGACAAAGGATCAGTAAATTTCACAGCGGTTTGTCCGATGCAGGCGCGAGTAGCGTTTGAGTGCATGCATAAGTTGGCAATTTCCCATAACAATCACCAAGAATGTCTCAGAATTTGTTAAATGGTTAATGTTCTTCCCCGCGCAGCCGGGTGTTTCGTGCAAGTTATTCTGTGAATTTTCAAAATATTAAGTAAATATTGCAGAGAAACAGCTTCAAATTGCAGAAAAATTTATGTATCGTGCGGGAAAGCGCAATGCAGGGAAAGAGTCATGGCCTTTCGTACGTGGATTGCGGCGCTCCTTGCAGCGCTACCGGCCTTGTCAAACGTCGCGAACCCGGCGCAGGCGGCCGCTGTCGACCTGACGGGGTCGCTCGACCTGCTGCACACCTCCAGCGATGGCACGCAGCTTCCCTACCGCCTCTACGTGCCGGACAACATCGACAGTAGCAATGGAAACCCCCTTATCCTTTTTCTCCACGGTTGGGGAGACAAGGGCACGGACAACGAGAGTCAGCTGCAGCAAGTGGGCGGCTTGATCGAGGCGGCACGTGAGTACGATAGCTTCCTGCTCGCGCCACAAGTCCCGGTCGGCGGCAACTGGGTGGCGGACACGATTTCGGTCGTCGGAGAAATCCTCGAGAGCGCTCAAGACAGCTACGCCGTCGACAGCAGTCGGATCTACGTCACCGGCTATTCGATGGGCGGCTTCGGCACCCTGAATTCCATGCTCATCTTCCCGGAGGTGTTTGCCGCGGCGGTGCCCATGCATTCCTCCATCTCGCCGTCCGTCGGACCCTACATCGATCATATTCCGACTTGGGGTTTCAACGGGGAGCTCGATGTCAGCGCCGAACGCATGAGTGAGCTTCTGCAGGTGATGGCAAGCGCAGGCTTGGCGGATGTCCGATACAGCGAGCTGGCCGGCATCGGGCACGGCGGTTGGGACGAGATCTACCGCGACGTCAACCAGGAACTCTATCCCTGGCTGTTCTCTCAGAATATTGTTGCGACGCCTCTGCCGGCCGCTGCGCCCTTGCTGCTTTCGGCATTGCTTGGGCTCGCGGCACTGCGGCGCTGGCGTCGCCGTTGAGCTGCCTCTTGCCTTGCGGCTAGGCCGCGTTCTTGTCCTGCGCCACGTCGCCGATCGATAGCAGGACGTCTTCGGCCTCGCTGCCGTCGCCATATCGCGCTTCGACGTCCAGCCGACTACCCGAGCGCAGGAACAGAGTCGCGTGGTGCTCGAAGCCCGCTCCCACAGGGCGGGAGCGTCCGAGCAAGAGACGGCCTCCGTCCACCAAAGCCGCCGCGATACCGGATGCGGCCTGCGCGATTTGGGATTGGGAAAAGCCAAAGCCGTCCTTGTCGAGATTGAGCACGTTCATGGCGCGGACGAACTCGAAACGCGCTGGCCCGCCGATCTCGAACACGTCGAGTTTCTGGAAGCCAAAGCGCGAGTCGCTCGCTGCAAGATCTTGGACTTTCGGCGCCAGGAGAGAGAAGCGAGCGGCGGATTGGCCCTTCGTCGCATCGGTCTCAGCCTCGGCGATGCGGTGGCGCATGTCCTTTCGGAAAGCGCTGCAATAATGGAACACCGCCCTGTTCAACAGCAAGAGCGGATTGATATGGACCCCGTCGGTAATCGGTACGACAAGCGGCCCAAGCGTCGTTTGGATGAGTTTGCCGTCGTCATCGATTACATCCTGCCAGAGAGAGCCGGCCGAAACCCAGATGTCGCGGTTCAGGTCAGAACTCAGATAAGTCAGATTGCGATGGGCCGAGAGCTTGCCGAAGAGCTCCAAGGATGTCGTCCCGTCGCTTGCGCCGATATCCAAGATACGGAGCTGCTCCGGATAAGCCGTCAGAAGTCGTTCGCAGAGCCAGGTATCGAGATCGGCAAATCGGCCTTCCCAGGTGGTCTTCCCGGTTTTGTTCTTGAGGACCAGACGGCGGATGATTTCTTGGCGAAGCTCGTCCCGTCGTGGCAGGTCCTTGCGCTCTTCCAAGGCCAACAGCAGCGCGCCGCTGACCTGCCGGTGTCGCGGAAGGTTCGCTGAGGTGAGCTGATCGAGCTTCGTGATGCCAAGTTTCAGCATTCTTTGATCCTCATCGGACGACGGCCTCCCCGACGGTGACTTCGGGTGCGACGGCATGCAGCGCCTCCCAGACTTTGCGGCGCTGAACGTCGTTGGTCATCGTCTTGGAGGCTTCCCATCCGGCCTTGGCGAGGCGGGCGCGCAGCGCGTCGTCACTTGCCAGTGTGCCGATCGCCGTCTTGATCGCGGAAGACGAGCCTGGTGGGACCAGGAGACCGGTCGCATTGTGCTGAACGAGCTCACCAGTGCTTCCCACATCGGTTGCCACGACCGGCAGGCCCTGCGCCATGGCTTCGGCAACAACCTTCGGCACGCCTTCTCCGCCCACTGAGGGTAGCACGAAGAGATCGGCCTCCAGATAAGTGGCCAGTAGGTCCGGTCCATAGGGTATATAGCCGCGGTTCTGCACACGGTCCTCGGCGGAAAGGCGTGGGGCCAGCGTCGAGAGTTGAGCGGAGAGCTCTCCTTCGCCAACCAGAATGACCTCCAGGTCGATACCCTCGGCATAGAGTTCCTCGGCGGCCTGGAGCAGCTGGGCAAGGCCCTTTCTGCTGCTGAACTGGCCGACAAAGATGATGCGGAACGGCCTGGGTTTGGCTCTGGCCAAGCGCTGTTCCAGCTGCTCGGCCGGCAATCGATCTTTCTCGGTCAGGAGGAAGTTGGCGAAGATGAACTCCGGCTTGTCCTGGCCGGGCGAATAGTGGTCACGCAGGGTCGTGCCGACGAAGAAGTTGGCGACACTCTGTCGGCAGAGCCTTCGAACGACCCCTTCGGCATGAAACGCTTGGAACTGTGCGAACCTGCGCCGCGGCATGCTCTGTGCTCGGTCCGAAGCGACAGCTCGATAAGCCTGTCCCCAGTTGCCGTGCACCGAAACCAGCAATGGGGTCTTTGTCGCCGCTGCCACCGATGCAAAGGCGGCGCCGACCCAAGAGGGCATCCGAACATAGAGCAGCCCAGCGGAGGCTATGACGTCCCGGTAAGCGGGGCTGATCAGGCGGCTCGCCAACACCGGCGGCAGCCGCGTCTTGCGCACGTCTTCGGACGGCAACAGCAGGAAGTCGCTGTCGCAGATATCGGAGTACTCACCGGTGTTGGCGGCTTGGCTTTGGTGTTTGATGGACAGCGGCTTCGACAGCTGATCGCGGAAAATGCGCAGCATCTCGTTACTGCGCCGCGAGATATAGGCTTTGTCGCCGCGTATCAGGGCGCCGTCTTCGACGATGACCACCGACGTCGAATCGACATCAGAGCAGATCTCGCTCGCGGGAACCGAGGTCAGGCAGGTGTCCCGATAGGCGGTGAAGTCGTGTCGCGCTGACATGGACAGGGGGCGAAGGCTCGTCACGCTGTCCTCGCACAGCCCGCTCCGAGAGACCAGTGAAAAGACTGTGTCTGAAGCGGCCTAGGCGGCAAAGGTCTGGGGCGCCGCGCGTTGCGGCTGCAAGCTGGCCACGCGGTTGCGCCCCTCTCGCTTCGCCTGATAGAGCGCCTTGTCAGCGCGCTCCACGACCGTCTGAGCCGTGTCGCTGGCGGTGTACTGCGTCACGCCAAGGGACAGCGTGACACGGCCAAAGTCATCGCCCGTACGACGGTTGCGCAGGCGTTTGCCGGCCAGTGCAGACCTCAGCCGCTCGGCCACGGCCTGACCGTCGACCAACTTGGTGTCGGGCAGGATGACGGTGAACTCTTCGCCGCCGTAGCGCGCCACGAAGTCGTCTTCCTTGAGGCGGTGCGTCATGATCTTGCCGACGATCTTGAGCACCTCGTCACCCATCTGGTGGCCGTAGCTGTCGTTGAATTTCTTGAAATGGTCCACGTCGGCCATGATCAGCGTGAAGGTATTCTGCAGTGCCTTCGCTTCCTGGATAGCTTCGCCGAGGCGGATGTCGAAGGCGCGGCGATTGGCGACCTGGGTCAGGCCGTCCGTCAGGCCCTGCTTCCTCACGTCCTGCAGGTGGTTGCGGAGATCGGAGATCTCTTGCGTCGAGGTGTAGATCGCTTCGGCCAGCTGGGTGTTGCGTTGCGCCATGTGCCGGACTTCTGTCGAGAGCGTGGTGATCAGGCTCCGCAGGACGTCTTGGCTTTGGTCTTCTTCCAGATTGCCGCTGATGCTGGCCAGTCGTTCGCCGTGCTGCTCGCTGTCGCGCCCAGCCTCACCGAGACGGGAGAGGACCTGACCAACGGCAGTCTCAATCCGATGGCTCGCAACGAGCACCTGGTCGCGCTCTTTGTCCGTATCGAAGTACTTGCCGTAGATTCGCAGGCAGAGTTCTTGCGTAAAGGCTTCGCCGCGGGAGACGTAGGCTTCGATCTCTTCGACCAAATCCGGATTGGAGCCTTGGTGAAAGGCAAACCAAACCGTGAAGTTCATCGGCGTGGGAGCGATCTGGAGACGCTCCATGGCGGCAAGGGCATCCCGCGCCAGGCTCTCCGCCCGATCGTCGGAAAGCGTGGGCGCGACTGCTGGGCCTGCGTTCATTTCAACCTCGTGGCGATGGCAGCGCAGAAGAACAATCGCCGCCAGCTGTGAAAGGGCTGGGAAATCTTTGCCGAGAACCATTAATTGCCAGTAAATCTCTGGGGTCATGGCGCTGAAAACAGCGCGTTTCACGTCATTCCGTCCTCCGGGAGCGTCACAGTGCGGCATGCGGCAACGCCGTGGCTTGGCACACCTTGATGGGAAGCCGCTCCCTCAATGCCCGGAAACGTTGATCAGCTGCGCGTCAGTCTGACCGTTCCTCCATCATGACGCCGCCCTTGGGAGTTCGTACTAAGCGTGCGGACTCCTGTCGTTCCTCCCGCGGCGCCGGGGTCGCTCGACGGGCAAAGTTGGTCGGGGCGAAGGCGAAACAGAACTTTTCATTCGCCCGAAATCATGCTCTAGGGTGCGGCGTCCCCAAGCGGGACAACCCCAACCATTTCAAGCCATGAAACGGGAGCGCGGGCGGCCTATGGCCTCTTACCAGTACATCTACTCGATGATGGATCTGTCGAAGACCTTCCCGGGCGGCAAGGAGGTGTTGAAGAACATCCACCTGCATTTCCTGCCTGGAGCCAAGATCGGGGTCCTCGGCCTCAACGGAGCTGGCAAGTCGACCCTGCTGCGAATCATGGCTGGTCAGGATCAGGAGTTTAACGGCGAGGCGCGCCCGGCGGACGGCATCAAGGTCGGCTATTTGCCTCAGGAGCCTGTGCTGGACCCGGACAAAGACGTGGCCGGGAATGTCATGGAAGGGCTTGGCGAGCTGAAGACGCTGGTCGACCGCTTCAACGAGGTGAGTGCTGCCTTTGCCGAAGAGGACGCCGACTTCGACGCGCTGATTACCGAGCAGGCTGAGCTGCAAGAGAAGATAGATGCCGCCGAGGCCTGGGATCTCGATCGCCGCGTCGAGATTGCGATGGATGCGCTGCGCTGCCCGCTGGGCGAGGCTGATGTCACCAAGCTGTCCGGCGGCGAGCGGCGGCGAGTCGCCCTGTGCCGGCTGCTGCTGCAGAAGCCCGATCTGCTGATGCTGGACGAGCCGACCAACCACCTCGATGCGGAGTCGGTCGCCTGGTTGGAGCGCTTCCTGGAGGAGTACACCGGGACCGTCGTGGCCGTGACCCATGATCGCTATTTCCTGGACAACGTCGCCGGTTGGATTCTCGAGCTGGATCGCGGCCGTGGCATTCCCTACGAGGGCAATTACTCCGGCTGGCTGGAACAGAAGCAGAAGCGCTTGGCGCAGGAGGCGCGTGAAGAAAAGGCACGACAGAAGACGCTGTCGCGCGAGTTGGAGTGGGTGCGGCAAAGCCCGAGGGCGCGCCAAGCCAAGTCGAAGGCCCGGATCTCCGCCTACGAGGACCTCTTGGCGCGAGAGGCAGACAAGGCGCCGGAGGCCGGCCAGATCTCAATCCCGGCCGGACCACGCCTGGGTGATCTGGTGGTAGAGGCCAACAGCCTGCGCAAGGCCTTCGGGAACCGATTGTTGATCGAGGAACTGAGCTTCAAGCTGCCGCCGGGCGGCATCGTCGGCATCATCGGGCCGAATGGCGCCGGCAAGACCACCCTGTTTCGGATGATCGTGGGACAGGAAACTCCGGACGGCGGCGAAATCCGTGTGGGAGACACAGTGAAGCTCGGCTACGTCGATCAAAGCCGCGATGCGCTGGCGCCCGACAAGACAGTATGGGAGGAAATTGCCGACGGTCTCGACGTCATCGAGCTCGGCAAGCGACAGGTTCCCTCACGGGCCTATGTAGGGGCCTTCAACTTCAAGGGCAGCGATCAGCAGAAGCGCGTCGGCCAGCTCTCCGGCGGTGAGCGCAACAGGGTCCACTTGGCCAAGATGCTGAAGTCCGGCGCCAATCTTCTTCTGCTGGACGAGCCGACCAACGATCTGGACGTCGACACTCTGCGGGCGCTGGAGGATGCGCTGTCAGACTTCGCCGGCTGCGCCATGATCATCAGCCATGACCGCTGGTTCCTCGACCGCATCGCCACGCACATCCTGGCCTTCGAAGGCGACAGCCAAGTGGTGTGGTTCGAGGGGAACTTCCAGGACTACGAAGAGGACCGCCGCCGTCGCCTGGGCGCGGAAGCGGATCAGCCGCACCGCATCAAGTACAAGCGGCTGGAACGCTAAGCTCTTTGGACTGACTTGGGCCCGGCGGTTCAGTTGGCCGTTGCGACGCCGGCCTTTTCCGCTTGGCGTTGAAGCGCCTCGATCAGCCCATCCAAGCCACCCTTGCGTCGCATGAAGGTCTGAAACTCGTCGCGCAGCGTAATGGCCATGCTGGTGCCTTCGGCCTTGACGTCTTGAATCTTGAAGCCGCTGTCGCCGGTGTTCTTCACCTTCCACTCGGTCTGGGCCTGCTGTCCACTCTGGCCCACGTCGATTTCGATGGTGACCCAAGATACATCCTCTTCGCCGGCGTCCGACCGGACCTGACCGGTTTCGAACTCCTGTCCTTTGTACTCATCGAACAAAGGCAGGAAGCGCTGGATGAGGTATCCTCGGAAAGCGTTGTAGAAGGCTTCCTTTTGCTCGTCGCTCGCGCCTCGCCAGTAGCGGGCGGTGACGAACTGGCTGATCTGCGGAATGTCGAAGCCTTCCTGCAGCAGTTCGCCGAACCGACTGGCGAGTTCGCGGTCCTCCACGCCTTCTTCCGTCAGGCTGGCGATGGCCCGGTCGGCGAAGTCTTTCAGGAACGCGTCGGGTTGCCCGGTGGCGGCGGTTGCCGGAGTCGCCAGAGCCGCGATCAGGCAAACGAAAAACACTCGATACAAGCGTAACACAGCTTGTCTCCCTTCCCGTCTACTTGGACACAGCGAAGGCATTAGGAGCCGCCCCGCAGGTCCTGGCTACAGTCTCCCCACAAGCCCAAGTGTTTTGTTAGTTCGGGCTGTCCGTATCAGATCGCAGAAAACCTGCGGTCGCTGCGGTCTCGATATCTTGTTCGTCATTGAGAATTTCTTTGCGCCGGTTCTGCAGCCATAGCGATCGAACCCGCGCATACTCATCCAGCGCATCGCGCCGAATTTCGTCGATCGTATCCAGATTGCGCTCCCGCGCATCCAGTGCTGTGACGCCGAAGCGGCCCATGCTCTGCGGCGTGGTCAGTACATAGGTCAGCGGGTCGAGCAGGATATCGACACCGCGCCCCGTTCCGTCTCGCAGTGTGGTCGGACCGAGCAGCGGCAGGACGAGATAAGGGCCGGAGTCGACGCCCCAGACTGCAAGGGTCTGGCCGAAATCCTCTTCGTGATACGGCAAGCCCGAGTCGGCGGCCACATCGAAGAACCCGAAGCCGATCGCGGCATTGACGATGAAGCGACTGGTGGTGATCTCAGCACGTTTCAGATCGCCCTGCAGCAGGTCGTTCGCCAAGATAACCGGCGTTCTGAGGAAGCGCAGGAAGTTGGTGACCGACCGACGCACACCTTCCGGCACCACCACCCGATAGGCCTCTGCGAACTGGCGGAAAATCAGGATGTCGAGCGCGTTGTTGAGGTCGTAGAAATAGCGGTTGAGCCCCTCCAAGGGGTCGTCGTCCTCACCCGTCGTGCCAACGGCAACCTGAACAAGTGGCACGTCGCTGGTATCCGGACGGTAGGCGACCTGGGTGCTGGTATCCGGTCGATAGGCAACCTGGGTCAGGCTTGGCGTATAGTAGCTGCGCTCTGCGTCGCCGGACACCGGTCCGCGCGGCGAATCGGGAGCGGAGGCGCAGCCGGCCGTGATCAAAAGCGCCATCAAGCAAGCCACCAGACCGTGGCTGCGGAGGCGTCGCGGCCACGATTGCGACCCTGTCTCCATACTGCTTGCTCCCGAACGCGTCGGGTGGTCTCGGCCCCCGACTTCCCAAACTACTCGATAAAGGCGGCTACATCAAAACGATGCACGAGTCAAAATACGGTTATCAAAAGAAGGAAGATCAGTCACCGGCTTTGTCCGGCCGACATTTCTGATTTCATTGCCAATTCATGAAGATTCGCATTGTTCGCGCGCCAGCAGGCGGCGATAGACCGGGTGCACCAGGGCCGGCAGCGTGTACATCGGGAATTGAGCCAGGGCAAAGAAGAGCACCACGTCAAAGTCTGTGTCCGGCGGCAGTGTCGCCAGGATGAGCATCATGTTGCAGTTGCCGGACATCAGCCCGATGGTCAGCGCGCGACGAAGGCCGAGATGGAGGAAGCAGATCGTCCCGACGGCCTGCAGCAGGAGATTGGCGCCGTAAGCGGCGACCAGCCAGAGCAAGACCGTATCGGGCCGTTCGCTGATGGTTGCGCTGACCCCGTCCATGATGGCGACGGCAAGCACAGCCATGACCAGCACGATCAAACCGTTGATTTCCGTCCCCCAGCTGGCGAGGCGCTCCTTTCCGAGCCAGCGACGGATCAGCGCGGCTGCCAGAAAGGAGAACAGAACCAGAGTCGCAAGCCGCAGCATGAACTCCAGGGTGGAGACGTCGAGTTCCAGGTCGAGCAGCTCCAAGGCCAAGGGCGGCACCGTAAACGGCGTGAGAAGAGTGCTGACCAGGCCGCAGACGATGGCGAGCGGTGCGTCCAGCCCAAGCAGCAGGGCGATGGCGATGGCGCCGAGAATCGGAGGCGCGCAGGCCATCAGCACCACGGCGATCTTCAGCGCTTCAGGCAAGTCGAGGAGCGTGAAGACCGCCCACACCGCAACAGGTGCGGCCAGCATCAGCCAGGCGACCAGCAATCCCACCAGCAGCGGGCGGCGCGCGTAGCCAACCATGGACGCCCAGTCGATGCGCAGCAGACCCAACGCCAGGATGACAGCGACTCCAGGTGGCAGCAGTGGGCGCAGAAGGCTGGCGACGTCGGGCAGCAAAAGACCCGCAAAGACGCTGACAAAGAGCACGCGGGTCCCATATCGACCGAGTGCGGCAAAAAACCACCTCATTTCACAAGCCTGCGCGCCGGCCGCCTGAACCGCGACGGCAATGCAGGTGCGACCAAGGCCCCCTTGATGGCTAGGCGCGGCTTGGGCATCTATGCGCGGTACTTCGGCTAGGGTGAGCAGGAATGAGCATAGCGGCTCCCTGGGAGATACATCGGGCGCGGGTCCTGCCCGAGTGGATCGACTACAACGGACACATGAACGTGGCCTACTACGTTCTGGCCTTCGATCATGCCTTCGACGTTCTGATGGCCGAGATCGGCATCGACAAGGCCCATCGAGATGAACGCCGCGGGACGATCTTCGCCCTGGAGGGCCATGTGAGCTATTTTCAAGAGCTCGCGGAAGGGGCTCCGCTCCGCTTCACCTTGCAGCTCCTGGGTCATGACGCCAAGCGCATTCACAGCTACTTTCGCATGTACCACGGGGAGGAGGGCTTTCTTGCCGCCTCCGCGGAATGGATGAGCAGTTACGTCGACCTGGACAGCCGCAAGACGGCACCTTTCCCGCCGGACGTTGCCGCCAAGCTCGCCGGTGTTTGGGAACGGCACGGAGATCTTCCCTGGCCGGAGGAAGCGGGGCGGGGATTGGCCCTGCCGGCCAAGCGGCGGGCCACGGCATGAAGCTCATCACCCTCTGCCTCTGGGCTTTGGCCAGCGTTTTCGTTGTCTTTGCGCCGTCTTCCGCCTTGGCCGATTGTGCCGATGCACCGGGCCCCGGCGTGGACTGGAAGCGTTGCAGCTTCAATGGCTTCGAGTTGCAGGGGGTCGATCTGTCGGGGGCCCAGCTGCGCGACGCGAGCTTCTTGAGGGCCGATCTCTCAGGCGCCGCTCTAAGCGACGTGCAAGGCTTCAAGGCCAAGTTCGTGAATGCCGTCTTGAATGGTGCAATCTTCGAGGGCGCACGCCTGCCGCAGGCTGACTTTACCAAAGCACAGCTGGAAGGCGCGCGTTTCGCCGGCGCAGACCTGCGCGGCGCGCGCTTCAACCGGGCAGACCTGCGCGGCGCCGATCTGACGGGCGCGCAGCTTCGCGGCACGGTGTTTCGTGAAGCCGATTTGTCAGGCGCGACCTGGACGGATGGCGAGAGGGTCTGCGCCGAAGGCTCGATCGGACGCTGCAACTAGCGCGCTTCCAAGCTCACTTTGAAACAAATGGCGCGGCTCCTGAAGCCGATGTCGTCTTTGGCGCGGCAGCCGGTGGAATCTGACGCCATGACAGGGCAAGCTCGCGCTTCGTGATGCCCCGCGCCTGATCGGGCAGCTCTTGGAAGACGGGCGTCGCCCAGTGGAGGACTCTCATGAAGTCGCAGTATCGTGTGGTGGTTATCGGCGGCGGCGTGGTCGGCGCCTCTGTGCTCTATCATCTGGCGAAGCTCGGTTGGAAAGACGTCTGTTTGATCGAGCGCTCCGTTTTGACGGCCGGCTCATCCTGGCATGCGGCCGGTGGTATCCATGCGCTGAATGCCGACCCCAACATGGCGGCGCTGCAGGCCTACACCATCGACCTCTTGGCAGAGGTCGAGAAGGAGAGTGGGCAGGACATCAATCTGCACATGACCGGTGGCGTGACCGTGGCATCCGCGCCGGCACGCTGGGAATGGCTACAGTCGGCCTATCGCATCTTCCAGAGCATCGGCATCGAAGACTGCCACCTGATGACGCCGGAAGAGGTCAAGAAGGCCTGCCCGATCATGGATGTCACTGGCGTGCTCGGCGGCCTCTGGGCCGACCGGGAGGGCTACATCGACACCACCGGCACTGTTCACGCCTACGCCAAGGCGGCTCGGATGCGGGGCGCGGAGGTCATCGAGCACAACAAGGTCGAGGAGCTCAATCAGCGCCCCGACAGCTCTTGGGACGTGGTGACCGAGAAGGGCACCGTCCATGCCGAGCATGTGGTCAACGCGGCCGGTCTCTGGGCCAAGCAGGTTGGGCACATGGTCGGTCTCGATCTACCCGTGGCGCCCCTGCAGCATCACTACCTCGTCACCGACACCATCCCGGAAGTGGCCGCGCTCGACTTCGAGGTGCCCATGACGGTCGATCTCGAGGGCTTCACCTATATGCGCCAAGACCAGCAGGGCGTGTTGGTCGGCATCTACGAGATCAATCATCAGCACTGGTCGATCGACGGTGCCCCATGGGAATTCGGCATCGAGCTGTTCCAAGAAGACACCGACCGCATTTCCGACGAGCTTACTTTGGCCTTCGAGCGCTATCCGGTGCTGCAGGAAGTTGGGGTCAAGAACTGGGTCAACGGCGCCTTCACCTTCTCGCCCGACGGCAACCCGCTGGTCGGGCCGGTGCGCGGCGTCAAGAACTACTGGCTGGCCTGCGGCGTGATGGCCGGCTTCCTGCAGGGCGGCGGCGTCGGCAAGACCTTGGCCGAGTGGATGATCTACGGCGACACCGAGGCCGACGCCTGGTCGATGGACATCGCCCGCTACGGCGACTTCACCTCGAACCGCGAGTACATCAAGCAGACGACGGGGCAGTTCTACTCGCGCCGCTTCGTCATGACCTATCCGAACGAGCAGCTCCCTGCGGGCCGTCCGCTGAAGAAGGCGCCGGCCTACTCGGACATGACGGCGGCCGGGGCCATCTGGGGCAACTCCTGGGGCCTGGAAGTGCCGCTGATGTTCGGGCCCAAGGGCTTCGAGGAGACGCCGACCCTGAAGCGCTCGAACGCCTTCGAGCACGTCGCCGCAGAGTGCGCGGCCGTTCGCGAGAACGTCGGGCTGATCGACATCACCGGCTTCTCCCGCTACGAGGTCACCGGTTCGGATGCCGAGGCTTGGCTCGACAAGCTCATGGCCTCTCGCCTGCCCAAGCCGGGCCGCGCCCGCCTGGCCCCCATGCTGTCGCCGGAAGGTAAGCTGAAGGGCGACCTGACCGTGCTCAACTGGGGCGATGGCACCTGGTGGATCATGGGCTCCTACTACCTGCGCAACTGGCACATGCGCTGGTTCCACGACCATCTGGAGGGCGATGTCCAGGTGCGCGACATTGCCGACGCCACCTGCGGCTTCGCGCTTGCCGGACCCAACTCGCGGAAAGTTCTGGAGAAGCTGACGCAAGACGACGTCAGCCATCAGGCCTTCCCGGTGTTCGGCTGCCGCAGCCTGGATGTCGGATTGATCCGGGCCCGGGTCGCGCGCATGTCCGTGACCGGCGAGCTGGGCTACGAGATCAACTGCGGTGCCCTCGAACACATTACCCTGCGCGACACGCTGCTCGAGGCGGGCGCCGAGCTCGGCATGAAGGAGTGGGGCTTCTACGCCATGAACAGCCTGCGCCTGGAGAAGAGCTTCGGCATCTGGAACGCCGAGTTCATGCAGGACCGGACGCCGGGCATGACCGGGATGGACCGCTGGATCGCCTGGGACAAGGGCGACTTCATCGGCCGCGAGGCGGCGCTCAAGGAGAAGGAAAGCAACACGGCCCCGCAGCGTCTCGTCACGCTGGAGGTCGATGCGCTCGACGCGGACGGCTCGGGCTACGAGCCCGTGTGGAAGAACGGCAGGCGGGTCGGCTACGTCACCTCCGGCGGCTACGGCCACACCCTGGGCAAGAGCCTGGCCATGGCTTTGGTCGAGCCTGAGTTCACCGAACCGGGCGAGGAGCTGACCGCGCACATCGTCGGTGTCGAGCGCGGCGCCACGGTGATCTCCGCCTCGCCGCACGACCCGCAGGGCCAGCGCATGCGGGTATAGGGCGCCGGTCGCCCGCCGCGGCATGAGAATCTCGCGCGTCGCCGTTTGGCAAAAGACGCTGCCGCTGGCCAAGCCCTATTGGCTGTCCGGCGGACGTCTGAAGTTCGAGGCGCTCGACTCGACCTTCGTGCGGCTGGAGA
Source organism: Rhodospirillales bacterium (assembly GCA_965247175.1). Classification (GTDB taxonomy): domain Bacteria; phylum Pseudomonadota; class Alphaproteobacteria; order Kiloniellales; family DSM-21159; genus JANQMX01. The sequence continues at coordinate 2,474,194 of OZ252006.1, read as the reverse complement.
CCGACGACGGGCTCAGCGGCTGGGGCGAGGGCTGCCCCTGGGGGCATACCTATTTGCCGGCCTTCGGTGGCGGGATCCGCGCGGCCATGGAGGTCCTGGCGCCGGCCTTACTCGGCCGCGACCCGCGCCATATCGAGGCGCTTAACCGGGCGATGGACGTCGCGCTGCCGGGCCATCTCTATGCCAAGGCGCCGCTCGACATGGCGCTTTGGGACCTGCTGGGGCAATCGGCCGGCCTTCCGCTCCACGCGCTCTTCGGCGGTGCGGAGGGCGATGCTGTGGCGCTCAACAGCTCAATCTCGACCGGCACGCCGGAGGAAATGGTGGCGTTGATCGAAGCCGCTCGGGCGGCCGGCTATCGCACCCACTCGGCCAAGGTGGGCGGCACCGAGCCGGCCCGAGACATCGCGCGCATCGAGGCCATCGAGGCGGCACGGCAAGCGGAGGAATTCGTCACCTATGACGTCAACCGCGCCTGGACGCCGGCGCTGGCCGTCGAGGTGATGAACGCGGTCACGGCCCGGGGCTGGTTCGAGCAACCCTGCGAGACGTTGGACCAATGCACCCAGGTCCGGCGCCTGACCCGCCAGCCGATCATGCTCGACGAGTGCCTGCACAGCTTTCAGGACCATCTCGACGCTTGGAAGGCCGGCGCCTGCGAAGGGATGAAGGTCAAGCCCAACCGGGTTGGCGGCCTGACCAAGGCCAAGCGCGTGCGTGACTTCGGCGTTTCGGTCGGTTGGCGCATGCACATCGAGGATGTGGGCGGCACGGTTTTGGCCGACACCGCGGCCCTGCACCTCGCGCTCGCGACGCCGGAAGAGAACCGGCTCGCGTCCTGGCTCTGTCACCCGCATCTGGCCGACGACCCTATGCCGGGGCAGGGCGCCCGCAACGAGGGCGGCTTCGCGGAGTTGCCACACGCCCCCGGCCTCGGCGTTACGCCGGACCTCGATTGGCTCGGAGCGCCGGTCAGGATTTACGCATAGTCTCTCCCGTGCTCCTGCCAGAGCCGGTGCACCTCGTCCCAATCCGGTACGCGGTCGCTTTCGAAGCCGAAGGTCTGGCCGGTGGCGATGATTGGAAAGGCCTTGATGGCCCGCTTGTGCGCGCCGGCATAGAGGAAAGCCCGCATGGCGGCCTTCGACTCCCAAACGCTGAGCGTGTGACGCACGCCTGCGATGGTCTTGGCTCTCGCCTGAAGGTTGCCGGGCGCCTGCCTGGCTTGTCGCATCGCAGGAATTGCGTGCCGCCAGAAGCGCAAGGCGTGCCAGGGGCGCTTCAAGCGCAGGCCCGTGATGGAGATGTAGAGCTGACCGGCGTCTTGGGCCTTCAGCTCTCGTCGATCAGCCATTGGGCACGTCGAAAAGCACCTCGTTGCGGCGCAGGAAGGCCGGCGTGAAAGGCGCGTTGTAGTAGGCGAAGGTCGGCGGGCCCGAGGGCTCGATCCCTTGCGCTTGCAGCCAGTCGCGCAGGCGCGTCTCTTGCTCGGCGAGCGACTCGTCGGTCGGGTGGCCGCTGAAGCGGACGGCGGCTCGCCGTTGGGCCGCGGCCTCGATCAGGCGCACGTCGGCGCCCACAGGCTTGGGCAGCGTCTCAAGGCTGTATTGCGAAGGCATGACGAAGCGGACCGACCAGGTCTTGGCGCCCTCCGCCTCCGGCGTCTGGGTCACCGGCGCGGTCATGGCGATCTTTTCGCCCTCCCGCTCGGAGGCGAAGATGTAGGAGGCAAGCGGGCGGAAGCCCTTGCTGACGGCATCGCCGCGATCGCCACTGCGGGTGACCTCGGCCATCACCATGGGCGGATAGTCGCGGATCTCGAAGTCGCCGTCCTCAACGACGGCGCCATACTCCGGCTGTTCGACATCGTTCACGTACCAAACATAGCCGAGGTAACCGACGATAGCGATGCCGATGGCGGCAGCCAGTATCACAGCGAATAGCTTCATAACCTTTGCTGGGCCTTTCCCGTAAAGCGTACCGGTGTTTCGAGATGCCTACGCTTGCAAGCTGGCAATGGATTACGGCAGGCGTGAAGTCTACCACTATTGCTGAATGCTCGGCAGCACGGCGTCGAGCAGCACACCGACCGGCACCTTCCAGGCATCGGGCGAGTTGTAGTTCCCGGCCATAACGACCATCAGCATATTGCCGCGCGGCATGATCTGGAGCCGCTGACCGCCGTTGCCAAAGGCGCCGACCCACCGCGGACCTTCGGGCGGTGGCTTTCCGAGCCACCATTGATAACCGTAGTCGATGTCCTGATCGACTTCGGCCCATGTCTCGAAAGAACGGACCAGCCAGTCTTCAGGCACCACTTGTTCACCCTCCCAGCGCCCGCCGTCGAGCACCATCTGCCCGATGCGGGCCAGGGCGCGGGGTCTGAGGCGCAAGCCGGATGCGGCGATGTAGGCGCCGTCGCGGCCCTTCACCCACTGATAGGTCTCGATGCCGAGCGGGCTGAAGAGCTTTTCCTCGGCATAGTCCGCGAGCGTTTCTCCCGTCCCCTTTTCGATCAATCGCGCGAGGATGGCCGTGGCGCCACCGTTGTAGGTCCAGCGCGTGCCGGGCTCCGCGACCATCGGCCGGTCGAGCACATAGCGATAGCGGTCCGGCGCGCCGTCCATGGCGGTCTCGCTGTTGCGCGGGTCGGAATAGGAGAGTCGCTCGTCCCATTCTGTGCCGAGCTGCATGGAAAGCGCATGGTCGACGGTCATCCGCCGCCGCTGGGGGTCGTCGGCGAGGTCCGGATACTCCGGAAAGGCATCGAGCAAAGGCGTATCGAGGGCCGGCACGCTGCCTTCGGCCAGGGCGATGCCATAGAGCAGGCCGACGATGCTCTTGGTGACGGAGCGCAGGTCGTGCAGGTCATCGGGGCCGAAGTCGACTGTACCCAGCGGTCGACCCCTAACCTGGTCTTCGCCTTCGTAGTAATGCTCCAGCACCAGCTTTCCATCGCGGACGAGCAACACCGCGTGCAGACCGGCGAAGCGCCCATCGGCCACTCCGGCATCGATCTTCTCTGCGAGGTCTTCGGCAAAGCCGGACTCCGCCAGGCTCGCCGTCGGCCAGTCTTCAGCAGGCTCGTCGGCGCCAGCACTCACGCCAATCACCAGGTAGAGGGGCGCGAGCAGAGCAAGAGCACCGCAGAGCGCGCGGGCGCATGTCGTTCGCATCGCTTGCTATCCCTACTTGCCGACATGCCTTTCAATACCCTGTTTTCCGTATCATTCCGACTCGAATCCCTGTTCCATCGCCGCGCCGAGCTGGCGCTTCACGGCATCGATGTCGCCCAGAACCCAAAGCTCGGTGATGCGCGCTCCGTCGGTCTTGAAGAAAGCGGCGCCCGCCCACTCGATCTCCTCGCCCGTGGCCTCGACGCCGAAGAAGGGCGCCTGGTGGCGGCCGACGAAACGCATCTTGGCGGCGGCCTCGCGCTCGGTCGTCAGAAGCTCTTGAATTTCGCAGCGGTAGTCGGCGAGCGCCGCGTGAACCGAGCGCATGTAGGCGATAAACCCCTCCGGCCCCAAGCGGGCCGGCCCCAGCGAGGCGCGGAAGCGGAAGTCGGGATGCAGGATCTCCCGCGCCACGATCTCGTCGGCCTGGTTCCAGACCTCATGATAGAAGCGCTCGACGAGATGGGTAGGAGTGGACGTCATGTCTCTCGTCTCGCTTTCGTTCGTTTTAGTTGTGTGCCGTCGCGCCGTCCGTGGTCAGGCGGTGGCTGTGCAGATGCTGGTAGTGGGGTAGGAAGGTGCTGTGCATCTCCTGCACCCAATCCGGCGCCTTGCCGATGTCGACGGCTTTGCGCGGCTGACGCTTGAGGCCGTCGGATTTCTTCAGGGTGTCGTGCCAGACCTCTTCCTTGTCGTACCACAGCACCTCTTTACGCTCGCCGGGTTTCCAGCTTAGGGCCTCGGGCATGAAGCGCAGGCCGACGGCCTTGCAGTAAGCCTCGACCACGCCATGGGGATCTTCCAGCAGATCGTCGCTGTCGATCACCGGTGGCGGCGTTCCCTGCCTCTCGCACAGCCGGTCGAAGAGACGGCGCTGTTCCTCGAAGCCGATCTCTTTGCCGACGAAGGCCGGCCAGTGCTTGTGGACCGAGGTCAGGACTTTGGCCGGGTCGCGGATCAGAAAGCTGTGGCGGAACAGGCCGAGAAACTCGTCGCTCCAGAGATGATCCGTGTACTGCGGCATATCCTTGAGAAACACCGGCCCCTGCTCGGCGGCCCGCTCGAGTTGGGCCAGCACACTGGCGTAGCTCAAGCCCGGCTGCCGCGGGCTGTCCGGTGTCAGGCGAGGCCAGAGGGCGTCGTCGCCCTGGTACCAGGCCTCGCCGAAAGGCTCGTGAAAGCAGATCAGGTCGCCACGCATGCGCATCATCCACTCGAAGGCGGTGGAGGTCGATCGCGGCGTCGCCCAGAGCGTCAGAATCTCATGCATCGCGAGAGCTCCTAGCTCTGCAGCCGGGTGAGGAGCTGTCCCTGAGATCCCAAGGGGGCAACTCCGAGGGTCTTGAAGAGGCGCCAATAGAGCGCGAGGTCGGAGGCAACGATGGGTTTGCCGATCGTGCCTTCCAGGCCCGGTGCCAGGCTGACGGCACGTTGCGGCAGGCCTTGATCGTCGCGCCAGTTGGGCATGCCGGTCACTACGATGGCGTCGGCTGTGGGGGCCTGCTCTGCAACGTGAGCCATCGAAGCCTCGGCCAGGCTGCCGGGGAAAATCCAGGTCAGCGCGTTGACCTCTTCTTGCGTCGCGTAGAAGCCCTGATCGACGAAGTTGCCCGAGTAGAGCACCTCGAACCCCGCTTGCCGCAGAAAGCGGGTGATGCCGTCGCGCCAGTCGGGCCAGTAGTAGACGGCGTTGACGGCAATGCGCTCTGCGCCAAGTTCCCTCAGCGCCTCGACCAGACAGTAGCCGGCCATATGAAAGGCCGTCTCGTATTTGTCGCTGAGGCGGTCGCAGAACTCGGCGATCTCCTCCGGCGTGGTGCCGTTGCAGTGAACCCAGTTGGTGCCGACCTGGCCCACGGCATCGGCGCCGGCGTTGGCCATGCAATGCACCACGTCCTCCAGAAGATGGAAGTTGTCGGCTCTTTGGCTCAGCTCGTGGTCGTATTGCGGCAGGTGCAGCAGGCGACCGTGCACGCCGACACGCGCTGGCGCCATGCGCAGGAAGTCGCTCGGGGCCGCATCGAAGTCATGCGGCGGGGCGGTGAAGCCCACCTGACGGGGGAAGAGCTTGTTGGCCGGGTCGTGCCAGCGCGCAGGTTTCACCGGATGCCCTGTTTCTCTTGCGGTGCTGTCCGGCGAGACTAGGGCGGATGCTGCCTCCGCGCTGTTCTCTGTGCGACGCGCGGCCGTCGATGATCAGAGCTGGCGCTATGCCAAGCGCCGGCCGCTTCCGGCGTCGAAGAGATGCAGGCTCTCCGGCGTGGCGCGCAGCGGCAGTCGCTCGCCCTGATCGAAGTGGGCCGTGCCGGGCAGGCGTAGTGTCATGAGGCCGGCGGTGGCGCTAACCAGGGTCGTGTCCGGTCCCTCCGCGGCGGCACCGTTTCCGGCGCTCAGGCGGCCGTGGACCAAGGTGTCGGCGCCGAGCGGCTCCACCATCTCGACCTGCAGGTGCAGGCTGGCCTCAGGCTCCTGGCAAAGCAGGAGGTCTTCAGGCCGCAGGCCCAGGGTGACGTTCTGGCCGCCGTTGAGGCCGTCGGGGCGGTGGTCGAGGGTCAATTGGTCGCCGGTGGTCAGGCCGAGATGGCTGCCGTCCTCGGTCAGGGTCGCGTCCAGGAAGTTCATCGCCGGGGAGCCGATGAAGCCGGCCACGAAGCGGCTGGCCGGGTGGCTGTAGACGGCGAGCGGTGTGTCGATCTGCTCGGCGACACCGGCGTTCATGACGATGAGGCGGTCGGCCAGGGTCATGGCTTCCACCTGGTCGTGGGTGACGTAGACCGAGGTGGTGCCGAGCGAACGCTGTAGCTGCTTGATCTCCAGGCGCATCTGCACGCGCAGCTTGGCATCGAGGTTTGACAGCGGTTCGTCGAAGAGAAAGACGCTGGGGTCGCGCACGATGGCCCGGCCCATGGCAACCCGCTGGCGCTGGCCGCCGGAGAGCTGGCGCGGCTTGCGCTCCAGGAACTCGGCCAGCTCAAGAATGGCGGCGGCGCGATCGACCCGCTGGCGGATCTCTTCGCGCGGCAGGCCGGCGATCTTCAGGCCATAGGCCATGTTGTCGAAGACCGACATGTGGGGATAGAGCGCGTAGTTCTGGAACACCATGGCGATGTCCCGGTCCTTGGGCTCCAGCTCGTTGACCACCCGCTGGCCGATGGCGATCTCGCCGCCGGTGATGCGCTCCAGCCCGGCGATCATGCGCAGCAGGGTCGACTTGCCACAGCCCGAGGGGCCGACCACGACGATGAACTCGCCCTCGGCGATCTCCACGTCCAGGTCGTGGATGACCGGCGTGTTGCCGTAGTTTTTGGCGACGCCGCGAATGGAGATGGAAGACATGAGTTCCTACTTTTCCGTTTCCACGAGGCCTTTGACGAAGAGGCGCTGCATGCCGAGCACCACGGCGAGGGGCGGCAGCACCGCCAGCACCGCCGTCGCCATCACCACGTGCCACTGCGGCTCGGCATCGGCCACCGTCACCATGCGCTGAATGCCCATGACGATGGTGGTGAAGCTCTGGTCGGTGGTGATCAAGAGCGGCCAGAGATACTGGTTCCAGCCGTAGATGAAGAGGATGACGAAGAGGGCCGCGATGTTGGTGCGGCTGAGCGGCAGCAGGATGTCCTGGAAGAAGCGCCAGGGTCCGGCGCCGTCGATGCGGGCGGCTTCGACCAACTCGTCCGGGACGGTGAGGAAGAACTGGCGGAACAGAAAGGTCGCCGTCGCCGAGGCGATGAGCGGCACGGAGAGCCCGGCGAAGCTGTTCAGCATGTTGAGGGAGGAGACGACCTCGAAGGTCGGCACAATGCGCACCTCCACCGGCAGCATCAGGGTGATGAAGATGATCCAGAAGCAGAAGGTGCGGAAGGGGAAGCGGAAGTAGACGATGGCGTAGGCCGAGATCAGCGAGATGGCGATCTTACCGATGGCGATGCAGAGCGCCATAACTAGGCTGTTGAACAGCATCTTCCAGACGGGGATGGCGCCTGACGCTGCCACGCCCTCGCCCAGCACGAGCTCATAGTTCTCGATCAGACGGTCGCCGGGAATAAGGGGCATCAGGCCGGTGATCAGTGCGCTTGGCTCGTGGGTCGAGGCGACGAAGGCGAGCCACAGCGGCAGCACCACCACGGCGACGCCGAGCAGCAGCACGAAGTGCGCGACGAAAGTGAAGAAGGGGCGGTTCTCGACCATTACGATTTCTCTGCGGTGCCGGCCCGCTCCCCCTCCCGGCCACCCATAGCGTATGATCCCGTGGGTGGACGGGAGGGGGAGCGGGCTGGAGCGACTGCGCGTAAGCGGACCATCAGTAATGGACCCTCCGCTCGATGTAGCGGAACTGCACCACTGTCAGCCCGATGACGATGACCATCAGGACGACCGACTGGGCCGCCGAGGAGCCGTAGTTGAGGCCGATGAAGCCGTCGTTGAAGACCTTGTAGATCAGGGTCGTGGTCGACTGGCCCGGCCCGCCCGAGGTGGTCGCGTGAATGGTGCCGAAGGTATCGAAGAAGGCGTAGACCACGTTGACCACCAGCAGGAAGAAGGTGGTCGGGGAGAGCAGCGGGAAGACGATGCTCCAGAAGCGCTTGACCGGCCCGGCGCCGTCGATCGCGGCGGCCTCGATGAGCGAGCGCGGAATGGCCTGCAGGCCGGCCAGGAAGAAGAGGAAGTTGTAGCTGACCTGTTTCCAGGCCGAGGCGATGACCACCAGAATCATCGCGTCGTCGCCGTCGAGGAAAGGGTTCCAGTCGTAGCCCAAACCCTGCAGCAGATAAGCCAGGATGCCGACCGAGGGGTTGAAGAGGAACCACCAGAGCACGCCGGCGATGGCGGGGGCCACGGCATAGGGCCAGATCAGCAGGGTCTTGTAGGTCGTGGCGCCGCGGATGACATGGTCGGCCATCACGGCGAAGAGCAGGGCGCTCAGCATCGATAGCAGGGTGACGCTGACGCTGAAGCCGAGCGTGCGCCAGAGGGTGTCGATGTAAAGCGGATCGGCAAAGAGCCGTTCGAAGTTCTCGAACCCGACGAAGCGTGTATTGAGCCCGAAGGCGTCCTGCCTCAGCAGCGACTGATAGATCGCCTCGCCCGCCGGCCAGATGAAGAAGACGATGGTGATCGCCAGCTGCGGCAGGATGAAGAGATAAGGCAGCGTGAGATGCCGAAAGGTAACGCGCTTTTGCATGGAGGAAGATGTTCGTGTGGAGCGCGCAGCCGGCACCCAAGACGGATGTCTTGGGTGCCGGCCGGCAAAGACTGCGCCGGGGTTTCGATGCCCGCGGCGCCGAACGGGCGGCTAGCCGTTAGTTGGCAGCCTCGAACTCACGCAGCAGGTCGTTGCCGCGGGCAACGGCCCGGTCGAGCGCCTCCTTGGCGGTCTTTTCGCCAGCCCAGACGGTCTCGAGCTCTTCGTTGATGATGTCCCGGATCTGCACGAAGTTGCCGAGACGCAGACCCTTGGAGTTGTCGGTCGGCGGATTGAGCGTCATCTGCTTGATCGAGGTGTCCGTGCCGGGGTTCTCGTCATAGAAGCCCTGCTTCTTGCTGAGCTCATAGGACGCCGAGGTGATCGGCAGATAGCCCGTCGCCTGATGCCACCAGGCCTGCACTTCCGGGCTGGAGAGGTAGGAGAAGAACTTGGCCACACCCTTGTACTCGTCCTCCGGACGGCCCTGCAGCACCCAGAGGGTGGCACCGCCGATGATCGAGTTCTGCGGCGCACCGTCGACCTGCGGCCAGTAGGGCAGCATGCCGACGCCGAACTCGAAGTCCTTGGCATTGGCGCTGACGCCCGCATAGGCGGCGGAGGAGTTCATGTACATGGCGCACTCGCCAGAATAGAACAGCGGCGCCGAGTCCGAGCGACGGCCGCCGTACTTGAAGACGCCGTCCTTTTTCCAGTCGGCCAGCGACTGCACATGGGTCACGTGCAGCGGCGAGTTGAAGGCCAGCTCCGTATCAAAGCCGCCAAAGCCGTTCGCCTTGCTGGCGAAGCTGGCGTCATGCAGCGCCGAGAAGTTCTCGAGCTGCACCCAGGACTGCCAACCGGTGGTGAAGCCGCAGGTGGCTGCACCGGAATCGATGATGGTCTGGGCCATATCGGCCAGCTCAGGCCAGGTCTGCGGCGGCGCTTCCGGGTCCAGGCCCGCCTTCTTGAAGACGTCCTTGTTGTAGTAGAGCACCGGCGTCGAGGAGTTGAAGGGCATCGAGAGCATGTTGCCGTCGGTGTCCGTGTAGTAGCCGGTGACCGAAGCCAGATAGTCGGCGGGGTCGAAGGGCTCGCCGGCATCGGCCATCAGCTCGTAGACGGGATAGATGGCACCTTCTGCCGCCATCATGGTGGCGGTGCCGACCTCGAAGACCTGGACGATGGCCGGGTTCTCCCGGGCGCGGAAGGCCGCGATGGCCGCCGTCAGGGTTTCGGTGTAGTTGCCTTTGTAGACCGGCGTGATCTTGTAGTCGCTCTGGCTGGCGTTGAAGTCGTCGGCGATCTTGTTGAGCTTCTCGCCCAACGCGCCGCCCATGGCGTGCCACCACTGGACTTCGGTCTGGGCGAAGGCCGTCGTCGCCAGCATGGCGGACGCACTAAATGCCGCAGCGAACGCGACGCTACGTTTAAGTTTCATGATCACATCCCTGTTTGTTGATTTGCGAACTCGCGCGGGCAACCTGCATAGGCTCTGTTGCAGTTTCTTGAAGGTTTTATGAAGATGCCATGCTATGACGTTGGGCATCATGGCGCAACAAGGTGGCTTCGCTAGGCTCTGGAAAAACCACGCCAGACCATAGTGATATTCACCTGACAGCAATGGCGATCTCGGCCGATCTACGCGCGTTGACGAGAGGCAGGGCTTGGGTCCGCTGGCTCAAGCGGCTGTGGGCCAACGACCACATCATTCTGGGCGGGCTTGCCATCCTGATCGGCGTGGCGGCAGGCCTCGCGGCGATCGGCTTCCGCTATGGAATCGATGTCTTTCGCACGCTCGCGTACGGCAACTGGATCGTCGACGAGCTCTTCAACAGCTATGCGGGGCAGATGCCTTGGTGGCGGATGCTTCTGGCGACGACCCTTGGAGGACTCGCCGTCGGGATCTTCCTTCGCTTCGTGATGCCGGACCGGCGACCGCAAGGGGTCGCCGATGTCATCGAGTCCGTGGCTTTGCGGGGCGGTCAGCTGCGCGCGACCGACGGCTTCAAGGCGGCGACCCTGTCTGCTGCCTCGATCGGTGTCGGGGCCTCGGTCGGCCGGGAAGGCCCGGTGGTACATCTCGGCGCCAGCCTGGCGTCCTGCCTGGCCAGCTGGCTGCATCTCGGCCGCCGCTTAACCCGCACGCTGCTGGGCTGTGGCGTGGCGGCCGCCATTGCCGCCTCGTTCAACGCTCCCATCGCTGGAGTCTTCTTCGCCCTTGAGGTCGTGGTCGGCCACTACGCGCTCTCCGCCTTCGCACCCATCGTCATTGCCTCGGTCGTCGGTACGATCATCAGCCGCATGCACTACGGCGACTTCCCGGCCTTCATCCTCCCGCAGTCCTACGAGATCGTCTCGTTCTGGGAGTTCCCGGCTTTCGCCCTTCTCGGTTTGGCGGCGGCGCTCTTAGCCATCGTCTTCACGCAATCCGTGGCCGTCTCGGCGAAGCTCTTCGAGCGTGCCAAGGTTCCAATCGTTCTGCGTCCAGCCGCTGCAGGACTGGCGATTGGCTGCATCGCGCTGGCCTATCCCGAAGTCCTGGGGGTCGGCTACGAGGCGACGGACAAGGCGCTGCAGGCCCTCTATTCCTTCGAGACACTGGTGATCTTGCTGGTGCTCAAGGTCGCCGCAACCGCCATCTGCTTAGGCGCAGGCTTCGGCGGTGGTGTCTTCTCGCCGTCGCTCTTTATCGGTGCCATGCTGGGGGGCGCCTTTGGCATCGTCGCCACACAGCTCTTCCCGGAACTGTCGTCCGGTCACGGCGCCTACACCGTCATCGGCATGGGGGCCGTCGCAGGGGCCGTCCTCGGTGCGCCAATCTCGACCATCCTGATGATCTTCGAGCTGACCGGAGACTATGAGCTGACCATCGCGCTCATGGTGGCGACGGCCATCGCATCCGTCGTGGTGCAGCAAGCCAACATGGCCTCCTTCTTCGCCTGGCAGCTTGCCAAGCGCGGCGTCAATCTGCGCCGCGGGCAGGAGACGGAGATACTCAACGAAACCAAGGTCCGCAGCCTGCTCGACAGCAACTATGCCACGGTGACCCCCGAGGCTCCCTTCGCCGAGGTACGCGATGCCTTGGTGCGCGCGCCCTTCGGAGAGCTTTTGGTCTGCGACGGAGACGGTGCCTTGCACGGCACGATCACGTTCGCTGAGCTGGCCCATCTGGCCTTCGATAGCGAGGCGCAGGAGAAGTTGACGGCAGAGGACTTGGCGCGCAAACGCCCGCCGGTTCTTCTGGCCGACGACGGCCTGAACACGGCCATTCGCGTCTTTCAGACCAGCGCCGAGCCGCACCTGCCGGTGGTGGACAGCAAGCAGAGCCGTCGGCTGCTCGGCTTCGTGCACGAGCATGAGGCCATGACGGCCTATCACCGAGCCTTGCAGCAGGTGCGCCGGGAAGAGAGCGGTGAAAGCTAGAGCCGTCGCTGGCTAGGTGGACCGCACGTCGACTTTGTTCGTGTAGAAGGCGAGATGGTCCTTGATCAGCGCCACGGCCTCATAGGGCGCCTCGTAGGTCCAGACGGCCTTGTCCGCCGTCTCGTCGCCCGCTGCGATGTCGTAGTAGTTGGCATCGCCCTTGAAAGGGCAGTAACTCGTATCCTCACGTCGCTGTAGCGCGCTCATGTCGACATCCTCACGCGGGATGTAAAAGACATGCGGATAGCTAGCTTCGGCAAGCCTAAGGGCTCGATCGCTGCGAGCGATGCGCGCCCCGGCGAGGTAGACCTCCACCGTCTCACCATGGTCGCTGATGGTGATGGGATGATTTTCGTCGGGAATGCGCATTTGACGGGCAGGTTGGCTCATGAGGGCGTCTCCTGGAGAGCTGGTATTGCTCTTCACATGGGTTGCCCGGCTGTCGCTTAGAAGTCCTTGCAGAGCCGGAGCGCGTCGTAGATTGCCGCGTGGATGTTGCGTGATGAGACTGCGTCACCGATGCGGAAGAGCTGAAAGCCGCCATCCGGATTTCTGACGAGGCTTTGCGGACGCCCTTCCCGCAGCGCGTCGTAGTCGCAGGCGCCGAGGTTGCTGGAGCTCGGCTTGAGCGCGAAATAGAGCTCGTCGAGCGGCAGTGTCCCGTGCTCGACCACCACCTGGTCGACGATTCGTTCCTCCCGCCGGTCGTGATAGTCGCTGCCGATGACTGCGGCGAGGCGATTGGCTTGTCGCTGCACGGACATGACGCGGCTGTTGATGGTGATGCGCACCCCATTGGCATGGAAGATCTCGGCGTAGGCCGCATGGTTGAGGCCGCCGATCTCGGGCGCGAAGAAGCGCTCCGGCGTCACCAGCTCCAGATTGCTGCCGCTCTCCGCGATGGCTTCCGCCGCCTGCATGCCCGGGTGGGCGCCGTTGTCATCGTAAAGCAGCACCTCTTCGGCCGGTTTTGTATCGCTAGAGAGAATATCCCAGCTCGACACGACCAGGTCGTCGCCGGCTTCGAGGACGGGCGACTGCGGCAGGCCGCCCGTGGCGATCAGAACGATGTCCGGCGTCTCCGCCAGGATGTCGTCAAGCTCGGCGTAGCGGTTGTAGCGGATACCGACAGCGAGGTCGGCCAGGCGGTCCAGTCGCCAGTCGACGATGCCGATCAACTCGCTGCGTCGTTTGCTGCGTGCCAGCAGGCGGACTTGCCCGCCGGCTTGGTCGGCGGCTTCGAACACCACGACCTCATGGCCGCGCAATGCCGAGACGCGTGCCGCCTCCAAGCCCGCCGGGCCGGCGCCCACAATGACGACTTTGCGTGCTGGCCCGTCACTACGCGCGATCACGTGCGGCATGGTGGCTTCGCGGCCGGTGGCGGGATTGTGGATGCAGAGCGCACCGTGGCCTTCGTAGATGCGGTCGAGGCAGTAGGTCGCGCCGACGCAAGGGCGGATCTCCTCTTCGCGCCCTTCGGCGACCTTGCGGGCGATATGGGGGTCGGCCAGGTGCGCCCGTGTCATCCCCACCATGTCGAGCTTGCCGCTGGCGATGGCATGGCGGGCGGTCGCCACGTCGCTGATGCGGGCGGCGTGAAAGACGGGAAACTTCGTCACAGCGCGCAGCTCGCCGGCGAAATCGAGATGCGGGGCCGAGCGCATACCCTGCACGGGGATCACGTAGCGCAGGGCAGCATCGGACTCGATGTGGCCGCGGATGACGTTGAGAAAATCGATCTGGCCGCTGGCGACCAGCCTTTGTGCGATCTCGATGCCCTCTTCCCGCGACAGGCCTCTCTCCCAGTCCTCATCGGCGACCAGCCGCAAGCCGACGATGAACTCATCCCCGACCGCGGCGCGAATGGCACCTAAGACGCGGAAGATGAAGCGCAGGCGATTGTCCAGGCTGCCGTTGAACTCGTCCTCGCGCCGGTTCGTCGCCGGTGACCAGAACTGATCGAGCAGGTGGCCGTAGCACTCCAGTTCGATGCCATCGAGGCCCGCCTCCTGCATGCGCTGGGCGGCGGCGGCGTAGTCCTGGACCACCCGCTCCATATCCCAGTCCTCGATCTCCTTCGGAAAGGCGCGATGGGCCGGCTCGCGAACGGGAGAGGGGGCGAGGACGGGGAACCAGTCGGCCTTGTTCCAGTTGGTCCGCCGGCCGAGGTGGGTCAGCTGAATCATGACGGCACTGCCCGCTTCGTGGCAGTCATCGGTCAATCGCTTGAGCCAAGGCACGATCTCATCGCGGTAGGCATGCAGATTGCCGAAGGCCGGCGACGAGTCGCGGGACACGATGGCCGAGCCGGCGGTCATGGTAAGCGCAATACCCCCTTTCGCCTTCTCCAGGTGGTAGAGGCGATAGGTGTCTTTCGGCAGGCCATCCTCGGAATAGGAGGGCTCATGAGCCGTCGACATAATCCGGTTGCGGAGGGTCAGATGCTTCAGCGTGTAGGGCTGCAGCAGGGGATCGTTCGATGCCATGCACGAACGATAAGTGCGCCTTCGTCGCTTGACCAGTTCGCTAGAAGGCGAGCCGCTATGCGGAGGGTCAGCTCAGGCCCTTGTTGCCCATGGCGAGGAATTTCTGCTTTCGCTGGGCAACCAGCGCGCTGGCATCCAGGCTGGAGGTTTCGGCCAGGGCGGCCTCGATGGCATCGCCGACGGCGGCAACTGCCGTCTCCAGGTCCCGGTGCGCGGCGCCGACGGGCTCTTCGACGATGCCGTCGATGACCTCCAGGGCATCGAGGTCCTGCGCGGTGAGACGCAATGCCGAGGCGGCTGCCTGGCTTTCGTCGGCCGAGCGCCAGAGGATCGAGGCGCAGCCCTCCGGCGAGATGACCGAATAGATGGCATGCTCCAGCATCAGCACGCGGTCGGAGGTGGCGAGCGCGATGGCTCCGCCCGAACCGCCTTCGCCAATCACAACCGAAATCGTCGGGACGTTGAGCGCCAAGCCAAGCTCGATGCAGCGGGCGATCGCCTCGGCCTGCCCGCGCTCTTCCGCACCGATGCCGGGGTAGGCGCCGGGCGTGTCGACCAGAGTGACGATCGGCAGCCCGAAGCGGCTGGCCATGGTCATCAGCCGCTGCGCCTTCCGGTAGCCTTCCGGTCGGGGCATGCCGAAGTTGTGGCGCTGCCGCGTGGTGATGTCATGCCCCTTCTCTTGGCCGATCAAGACGCAGCTGCGGCCGCGGAAGCGCCCGAGACCACCGACGATCGCGGCATCCTCGGCATAGAGGCGGTCGCCGGCCAACGGCGTGAAGTCCTCGATCAGGCGTTCCAGGTAGTCGGCGACATGGGGGCGGGCAGGATGGCGGGCGACCTGGGTCTTCTGCCAAGGTGTCAGCTTGGCATAGAGCGCATTGATCTCCTGCTCCAGCTTGGTCTGCAGGCGCTCGACTTCGTCGCTGATGTTGACGCCGCCGGTCGTGCCGAGCCGGCGCAACTCCTCGATCTTGCCTTCCAACTCGGCAATTGGCTGTTCGAAATCAAGATAGTGTTTCATTGCGAAAGCCGCTCAAACGGAGCGCCGGAGCGCCACCGTCGCCAGCGAGATGGCAAGTGAATGGAACGAAGCCGGCTAGGAACCGTTAGCCGGTCTTACCGTGACAGTGCTTGTATTTCTTTCCTGAGCCGCAAGGGCAAGGCGCATTGCGCGGCACTTTTCCCCAGGTGCTCTCATCGTTGGGGTCGATCTCGGCAGCTGCCGCGTTGCGAATGGGCGTCGGCTTGGCGGGTTGTGCGGGGCGCGGCGGCGGACCGGCCTCGGCTCCGGCCAGCGCGGGCTCGGCCTCGGCTTCGGCAAAGGCCGGGTCCTGCCGGGTTTCGTGCATCTCGACCTCTGCCGGACGTGGCATCATCTGGCTGAGGCTCGGCGTCTGGATTTCCACGTGGCAGAGCAGCAGCGTGGTTTCTTCGCGTGTGCTGGCCAGCATGCTCTCGAAGAGTTCGAAGGCTTCCCGCTTGTACTCGTGCAGCGGATCGCGCTGGGCATAGGCGCGCAGGCCGATGCCGTGCCGCAGATGATCGAGCACCAAGAGGTGCTCTTTCCACTGCTTGTCCAGGACCGCCAGAAGCACCTGCTTCTCGGCTTGGCGCATGATTTCGCGGCCATAGTTGGCCGACTTGGCCGCCATCTTCTCGTCAACCGCGCGACGGATGCGCTCGTTGATCTCCGCGTCGGCGATACCCTCTTCCTTGGCCCAGTCCTCGACCGGCAGGTCCATGCCGAAGATGCGCAGGCATTCTTCATGCAGGGCCCCGACCTCCCACTGCTCGGAATAGGCGTCCTTGGGGATGAAGCGGTCGACTAGGAGATCAACCACCTCGTGGCGCATGTCGCTGACGGTCTCTTGGACCTCCTCGACGCGCATCAAGTCCTTCCGCTGCTCGAAGACGACCTTGCGCTGGTCGTTCATCACGTCGTCGAACTTCAGCAGGTTCTTGCGGATTTCGTAGTTGCGCGCTTCGACCTTCTGTTGCGCTTTCTCCAGCGCCTTGTTGACCCAGGGATGGACGATGGCCTCACCTTCCTCCAGCCCCAGCTTGCGCAGCATAGTGTCCATGCGCTCCGAGCCGAAGATGCGCATGAGGTCGTCTTCCAAAGACAGGAAGAACATCGAAGCGCCGGGATCGCCTTGGCGGCCTGAGCGTCCGCGCAGCTGGTTGTCGATGCGGCGGCTTTCATGCCGCTCGGTGCCGAGCACGAAGAGGCCGCCGGCCTCGAGCACGACCTGGCGATTGTCCGCCACCTCGGCCTGAATCTGCTCGATCTTCTTGGCGCGCTTGGCAGGGTCTTCGATGGGCGCTGCTTCCTGGCCGACCCGCATGTCGACGTTGCCGCCGAGCTGAATGTCGGTGCCGCGGCCGGCCATGTTGGTGGCGATGGTCACCGCGCCGGGCGCGCCGGCCTGGGCAATGATATAGGCTTCCTGCTCGTGATAGCGGGCGTTCAAAACTTTGTGTGGGATGCGCTTGGCCTTCAGGATCCCAGCCAGGGTCTCCGACTTCTCAATCGACACGGTGCCGACCAGCACCGGCTGGTTGCGCGCGCGGCACTCTTCGATCTGCTCGACGATGGCGTCGTACTTCTCTTTTGCCGTGCGATAGACCTGATCGTCGTGGTCCTTCCGCTCGACCGGGAGGTTGGTCGGGATCTCGATCACCTCCATGCCGTAGATCTCGCTGAACTCCCCGGCCTCGGTCATTGCCGTGCCGGTCATGCCAGCGAGCTTGGGATAGAGCCGGAAGTAGTTCTGGAAAGTGATCGAGGCGAGCGTCTGGTTCTCCTGCTGGATCGCAGCATGTTCCTTGGCCTCGATGGCCTGGTGCAGGCCCTCGGAGTAGCGCCGGCCCTCCATCATGCGGCCCGTGAACTCATCGATGATGATGACCTTGTCGTCTTTGACGATGTAGTCGGTGTCGCGGGTGAAGAGCTTGTGGGCCTTGAGCGCTTGGTTGACGTGATGCAGTAGGGTCACGTTCTGGATGTCGTAGAGCGAGCCGCTTTCGATCAGGCCGCTCTCGCGCAGCAACTCCTCGGTGCGCTCGACGCCGGCATCGGTCAGGCTGACCGAGCGCGCCTTCTCGTCCTTCTCGTAATGCTCCTCCTCGAGGTGAGGAATGAGCTTGTCGATCGTCCGGTAGAGTTCGGAGGAGTCTTCCGCCGGACCGGAGATGATCAGAGGAGTCCGCGCTTCGTCGATCAGGATGGAATCAACCTCGTCGACGATCGCGAAGTTGAACTCTCTTTGGACCATGTCTTCCAGGCGGAACTTCATGTTGTCCCGCAGGTAGTCGAAGCCGTACTCATTGTTCGTGCCGTACGTAACGTCACAAGCGTACTGAGCCCGGCGCTCCTCATCCGACAGGCCGTGGATGATGCAGCCCACCGACAGTCCGAGAAACTGGTAGATCTGGCCCATCCAGGCGGCGTCGCGCTGGGCCAAGTAGTCGTTGACCGTAATGATATGGACGCCCTTGCCCGTCACGGCGTTGAGATAGACCGGCAGCGTGGCGACCAAGGTCTTGCCTTCGCCCGTCTTCATCTCGGCGATCATGCCACGGTGCAAGACAATGCCACCCAGTAGCTGTACGTCGAAATGCCGCTGGCCAAGCGTACGCTTGGCAGCTTCGCGTACAGTCGCGAAGGCTTCGTGCAGGAGATCGTCCAGCCGCGTCCCCTGTTCGGCGCGGCGGCGATACTCGTCGGTCTTGGCGCGCAACTCTTCGTCGCTCAGCGCTTCGAAGTCCTTTTCAAGGGCGTTGATCGCGTCGACGTCCTTGCGCAGCTGCTTCAAGAAGCGATCGTTGGCGGAGCCAAAGAAGCTCTTGGCAATCGCCTGGAGCATTCAATTCCTCGATGCAATGTGATGGCGGCGGCGGTTCGCCCGAATTGGTCGCGCCGCGCGTGACAGATATGCCTCGCTATACCAGCTGTCAATGTGACGCGCGGCCCATTAACCGCAATTACGGGCGGGTTTTTTGCCCTCTAGGGGCCAAGAATGCGCCCCAACGCAGCCTTGTGATTGCCCGACCCTTCTGCAAAGTTGCGCCACCCAAATGGAGAGCACCTCGCCGGCGGGCTTGGCGAGGCCCATCCAACAAACGGAGAAGAGGGCCCATGCCGACACTCGCACGCACCCGCGCACTCGCAGCTCTTTGCAGCATTCCCCTTTTGCTTGGCGCGGTACCAGCTGCGATGGCGCAGGAGCCCGAGGCGGACCCAGTGGTCGCCACGGTTAACGGCAAGGAGATTCTCCGTTCCGAGGTGCTTGCCTCTGCTGCCAGTCTTCCGCCGCAGATGCGTGCCCAGGCCGAGCAGCTCCTGCCGGTTCTCTTGGAGCGCTTGGTCGACATCCATCTGATCACCGAGGCGGCGTCCGCCGAGGGCCTGGAGACCGACGAGGAAGTCGTCGAGCGTGCGGCCGAGATGAAAAAAGAGGTCATGCGGCAGGTCTACCTCGAGCGTCTGGTCGACGAGGAGGTCACCGACGAGAAGCTCCAGGAGCAATACGACGCGTTCATCGCGGCCAACCCGCCGGAGCAGCAGGTCAAAGCGCGCCATATCCTCGTGGAGGACGAGGCGGCGGCCAAGGAGATCATCGAAGAGCTCGACGGCGGGGCCGACTTCGCCGAGCTCGCCGGTGAGCGCTCGGTCGGCCCGAGCGGACCACGCGGCGGTGACCTCGGCTATTTCACCAGCGGCACCATGGTTCCGGCCTTTTCCGAGGCGGCCTTTGCGCTCGAGCCTGGGAGCTACACAGCCGAGCCGGTGCAGACTCAGTTCGGCTGGCACGTGATCCTGGTGGAAGATAAGCGCGATTCGCCGGTTCCGAGCCTGGACGAGATGCGTGAGCAGCTGACAGAGGAGCTGACGCGCAGCATCTTCCAAGAGAAGCTGGCCGAGCTGCGCGACGGCGCGGACATCGAGATCATTCAGCCCGAAGAGTAACCGGATCGTCCGACCGCGCACGCAGCCATGATCGCGCGCTCTCCTCTTGCCCCAGCCAGCTTTCCAAGCATGCCTCCGGTCGCGGGCCTGCGATCGGCCTGCGGCGAAGCCGGTATCAAGTACAAGGACCGGGCCGACATCCTGCTGGTCGCCTTCGACCGCCCAGCTGCTGTTGCCGGGGTACTCACCAGGTCGGCGACGGCAAGCGCGGCGATTGGCTGGTGTCGCAAGGCCCTGGCGGGCGGGCGGGCTTCGGCGCTTCTGGTCAACGCCGGTAACGCCAACGCCTTTACCGGTGCCGTCGGCGTCGAGTCGGTTGCACTAAGCGTCGAGGCGGTCTGTCAGGCGCTGGGCACGGACGAGAACCAGGTTTTCGTCGCCTCGACCGGGGTGATCGGAGAACCTCTGCCCGACAAGAAGGTGACCGACTGCGTGGCGCGTTTGGCCGGTGAGTTGGCGGCGCCCGACTGGCAGGCGGCCGCCGAAGCGATCATGACCACCGACACCTTTCCCAAGGGCGCCATGCGCAGTGCCGAAATAGACGGGAAGGAGGTCCGCATCTGCGGCATTGCCAAAGGCTCCGGCATGATCGCGCCGGACATGGCCACCATGCTGTCCTTTGTCTTCACCGATGCGGAGCTGCCGCCGGAGGTGCTGCAGGCGCTGCTCTATCGCGGCGCGGAGCGCTCCTTCAACGCCACCACCGTCGACGGGGATACCTCGACCAGCGATACCTTGCTGCTCTTCGCCACCGGGGCAGCGGGCAATGCGCCAGTCACGGACTGGAAGGACCGGCGTTTGAAGGCCTTCACGGCGGCCCTCAACGAGGTCCTGATCGACTTGGCGCAGCAGGTCGTGCGAGACGGTGAGGGGGCGAGCAAGTTCATCACCATCGAGGTCGCTGAAGCAGCCAGTGCCCAGGCTGCCAAGCGCATTGCCTTGGCCATTGCGAACTCCCCGTTGGTGAAGACCGCCATTGCCGGCGAAGACGCCAACTGGGGCCGTATCGTGATGGCGGTCGGCAAGGCCGGCGAGAAGGCGGATCGCGATCGCCTGTCGATTTCCATCGGCGGGGTCGAGGTGGCGCGCAACGGCCAACGCGTGCCCGACTACGACGAGGCGCCCGTCGCCGCGCACATGAAGGGCCAGGAGATCGACATCGCCGTGAGTGTCGGCGTCGGCCGCGGGCGGGCACGCGTTTGGACCTGCGATCTGACCCACGGCTACATCTCGATCAACGCCGACTACCGCAGCTGATGACGATGGAGCCCGATCGCGGCTGCTGGCAGGCCGAGGTGCGTGAGGCGACTGCCGGCTTGCCGCTCCTGCTGGTGGCGGCCGTCGCCTTGATCGACGCTGATGGGCGCGTGCTGCTCGCCCAGCGCCCCGAAGGCAAATCCATGGCCGGGCTGTGGGAGTTTCCCGGTGGCAAGGTCCAGGCGGGAGAGACGCCCGAGCAGGCCCTGGTGCGGGAGCTCCAGGAAGAGCTGGGCATCGACACCAAGGGGAGCTGTCTCGCGCCGATCGCCTTCGCGTCGCACGGCTACGATGAGTTCCACTTGCTGATGCCGCTCTACGCCTGCCGGGTCTGGCGCGGTATGCCGGAAAGTCGCGAAGGCCAGGAGCTGCGCTGGGTGCGGCCGCCGCGGCTGCGCGACTATCCCATGCCGCCGGCCGACGAGCCGCTGATCGCCCAGCTTCAGGACTTGCTCTGACCCTCCGGCAGAGCCGCCGGTCCCAGAACCTTCTCGCCGGCCGATTTCTCTTCCGCGTCCAAGGCTTCGGCCAAGCGGTGCCCGGCGCTTCCCGGCCTGAGCGGCTTCTGCTGGCTTTCGTGGGGTGCCCAGGCCGTCAGGAAGATGACCTGGAAGGTGGCCGGCAGCCGCCCGTCGGACAGCGCATGGCGGCGGCGGTAGCTGCTCTCGAGCTCCAGGAACATCGATCGGCGCGAGAGGCCGCGCGGCCGCTGGTGTAGTGCACTAACCTCTCCCATGCCGCGCAAATCGTGGAGCAGCTTGAGGCTGTTCTCATAGGTCACCGTGATGCTGTCGAGATCGGCGACCGGCAAGGCGAAACCGGCCCGCTGAAGCAGGGCGCCGGCGTCGCGCACGTCGGTCATCGGGGAGACTCGAAGATGGCTTCCGCCGCTGACTTGGGTCTCGGCTTCGGTCAGGCTGGCGCGCAGCTCGTGCAGGCTCTCGCCCCCCAAAAGAGCAGCGACGAACAAACCGTCAGGCTTGAGGCACTGGCGGACCTGAAGGAGCGCCCCCGGAAGATCGTCGATCCAGTGGAGATCGAGGCAGGAGACCACGAGATCGAAGCTCTGGGGCGCGAAGGGCAAGGCATCCGCGCTCGTAACGACGGTGGGCCCGCTCCTTGAGGCTTGCCGGGCCATGCGTTCGGACAGATCACACTGCACCAGCCACTCAGCGCCCGCTTCTCGACGCAGAGCTTCCGCCATCGCACCGGCGCGGCAGGAGAGATCGAGCACTCTGGGAAACTGCCTGCTCATGTCGCCCAGGCGATCGTGCAGGCGCGCCGCAACCTCGCAGTGGAGAAAGTCGTGCGAGTCCCACTGCGCCGCCGCTCGTTCCCGGTTTCGGCGGAGTGCGTTGCGGTCGAAAATGGGCGTGAAGTCCGACATACTGGCCAATATGGCCGGTCGGCCAGGGGAGGCAACGTCTTGCTGCAGGACAGAGATCAGCGCATCGAAGCGGTACTGGCCGGTGCCAAGTCGGCGGGCCGGCTCGCGATCGATCTCTTGCTGCCGCCGCGCTGCCTGGGCTGCGGTGTGCTGGTGACCCAGGCCTCGAGCCTCTGCGCCGACTGCTGGAGCGGCCTCGATCTCATCACCAAGCCCTACTGTGCCAGCTGCGGCTATCCCTTCGAGTACGACGTGGGGGAGGCCGCGGTCTGTGCCGGTTGCGAAGCTTCTCCGCCACGCTTCGATCGGGCTAGGGCGGCCATGCGCTACAACGAGGCCTCGAAGCCGCTGCTGCTTCGCTTCAAGCATGCGGACAAGGCTGAATTGGCGCCGGTGCTGTGCCGTTTCATGGCGCGTGCCGGGCAGGAGCTCCTGAGCCGCGCCGACGTGATTGCACCGGTGCCGCTGCACCGCTGGCGCCTGCTTCGGCGGCGATACAATCAGTCAGCCGTGCTGGCGAAGCCGCTGGCCCTTGAGGTGGGGCGTCCTTTTCTGCCGGAGTTGCTGGTCCGCCGGCGCAACACGCCGCCGCAAGGCCAGCTCGGGCGGGAAGGGCGGAAGCGCAACGTTGCTGGCGCCTTTGCCGTTGCTCCCGGTCATCGCGACCAGTTGGTCGGTCGCCGGGTCTTGCTGGTCGATGACGTGATGACCAGCGGCGCGACCGCCAATGCCTGCGCGGCCGTTCTGAAGCGCGCCGGTGCTGAAGAGGTCATGCTGCTGACCGTGGCGCGCGTCGTATTGGCCTAGCGCACGGGGCGCCGAATGGCTGTCATGTTGGATATCCTGGTGCCGCGCCCCCATATCCTGCGATCGAGACGGACCCGTCAGACAGCGCACGGAGGGCGAGATGCCGAAGGTTGAGATATACAGTTCGATGCTCTGCCCTTTCTGCTATCGGGCCAAGAAGCTGCTGACGGAGAAGGGCGCCGACTTCGAGGAAATCGATGTCACCATGAACGCCGGCCGCAAGCGCGAGATGGTTCAGCGGGCTGGGGGACGGACCAGCGTCCCGCAGATCTTCATCGACGACGAGCACATCGGCGGTTGCGACGAGCTCCATGCCCTCGACGCCGCGGGTAAGCTCGATGCGCGACTGCAGCAGGCCTCGGCGTGAGCAGCGCCTTCAAGGCGGCCTGCGTTCAGGTCAACGCCTCTACTGACCTGGATTGGAACATTGCTGAAGCCTCCCGCCTGATCACCGAGGCAGCGGCCGCAGGCGCCAAGCTCGTACTGACGCCCGAGAACACAACCATGATCGTGCGCGGGCGCGAGGCAACTCTGGCGAAAGCCCATCCCGAGGCGAGCCATCCGGCCATACCGGCCTTTTCCGCGCTGGCGGCGAAGCTGGGGATCTGGCTCTCCATCGGCTCGCTCACCATTCGCGTCAACGAGGAGGCGGCGGCCAACCGCAGCTATCTTTTCGCGCCCGACGGCTCCTTGGCCGCGCGTTACGACAAGATCCACATGTTCGACGTGAACGTGCCGGACGGGCAGGTCTACCGCGAGTCGTCGACCTTCCAGCGCGGCGTGGACGCGCCGATCGTGCCGCTGCCCTGGGGTAAGCTGGGTCTGACAATCTGTTATGACCTGCGGTTTCCGAAGCTCTATCGCGCCTTGGCGCAGGCTGGCGCAGACTTCCTGACGGTGCCGTCGGCCTTTACGCGGGTCACCGGACGGGCCCATTGGCACACCCTGCTACGGGCCCGCGCCGTCGAGACCGGCTGCTACGTCTTCGCAGCGGCGCAATGTGGCGATCACGACGGCGGCCGCGAGACTTACGGCCACTCCCTGATCGTCGGGCCCTGGGGTGAAGTACTGGCTGAGGCCGATGAGGCGCCGGGCATCATCCTGGCCGACATCGAGCCGGCGAAGGTTGCCGAGGCTCGCGCCATGGTGCCGGCCTGGCAGCTCGATGCGCCGGCCGACGAGGTCTTGAGGGCACGCTAGGCAGGTTCGCGGCGCGCGGCGATACGCTGGACGGCTGCGGGCTGGGGTTGCTCCACCGTGACATCTTCGTAGGCCAGCACCCGGAGCCGCCCCCGCACCGCCTCCAGCAGCTCACCCGGCTTGAGCAGAAAATCCGGGTTGCTCGGACGGCCGAAGCGCTCATTGCCGACCGCAAAGGTCTCGTACAGCAGCAGGCCCTGAGGTGCCACCGCGTCCACAAGCGCCGGCAGAAGCGGGCGGTAAAGGTAGTTGGCAACCACCACCGCATCGAATCTGCGGTCAGCCGTGGGCAAGACTTTGCTGTCTTCCAAGTTGGCTTCGATGATCTCCAGCCCCGGCCGCGGCTGCAGACGCGAGACATCCCGGTCGATAGCCGTAACGTGACAACCACGGCCTAGAAAGAGCTCGCTATGGCGTCCGCTGCCGCAGGCAACGTCCACGACCGTGCTGTCCGCGGGCACGAGAGGCGCAAAGCGCTCCATCCAAGGGGACGGCGGGGCCTTGCCGTGGCTGTCGAGAGTCGCCATTTTTCTAGAGTTCCAGCGAAGTCATGAGCTTAGAATGATCAAGTATCAGTTGCGCTGCAACAAGGGGCACGAGTTCGAAGGCTGGTTTGCCGATAGCGCGACCTGCGACGAGCAACTCGATACCGGCGGCGTGGCCTGCCCGATCTGTGGCAGCGCCGAGGTGTCCAAGGCGATTATGGCGCCGCGCATCGGCAAGGGTGGGCGCGGCAAGTCCGTGGCCGTTGCGCCACCGCCGGAAGCCGTCCAGCTCAAGCAAGCGCTTCGTGATTTGCGCGATCAGGTCGAGAAGAACTGCGACTACGTCGGCGAGCAGTTCGCCGAGGAAGCGCGCAAGATTCATTATGGCGAAGCCGATGCGCGCGGCATTTACGGCGAGTCTACGGAACAGGAATCGGCGGAGTTGGCCGACGAGGGCATCGAAGTCTCGCGCATTCCCTGGCTCCCGCGCGAGGATGCTTGAGGCGCACTAAGCGTCTTTCTTGGCGAAGAGGATGTAATTCACGTCCAGGTCGCGCTCGTCCAGGTGCCAGCGATCCGCAAGCGGGTTGTAGACCAACCCGCTCATGGCACTCACCTTCAGGCCACTTCGGCGCAAGGGCCGTGTCATCTCCGAGGGCTTGACGAAGCGTTGCCAGTCGTGGGTTCCGCGCGGCAGCCAGCGCAACACATACTCAGCGCCCACAATGGCCATCAGAAAGGCCTTGGGCGTGCGATTGAGGGTCGAGAGGAACAGCCCGCCGCCCGGCTTCACCAAGCGCCCCAGGCTCGCAAGGAAGATGTCGACGTCGGCGACGTGCTCGATGATCTCCAGAGCCAGAACAAGGTCATGCTGCCGGCCAGACGCCGCTTCCTCTTCGGCGGTGGTGCAACGATAGTCGATCGAAAGACCGCCCTCCGCCGCGTGCAACCGCGCCACTTCGATGTTGGCGGAGGCCGCGTCGATGCCGGTGACCTGCCCGCCAAGGCGCGCCATGGGTTCGCTGATCAGCCCGCCGCCGCAGCCGACGTCGATGACGCTCAACCCCGTGAGGGGGCTCAGCGTGTTGTCATCCTTGGCAAAATGCCCGCAGCTCTGCTGACGAATGAACTTCAGGCGGGTTTCATTGAGCTGGTGGAGCGGCTTGAACTTGCCATCGGGATCCCACCAGTCGTCGGCAATGGCAGCGAACTTCTCGATCTCGCTCTGATCAACCGTTGAAAGATTGGCCATAGACCCTGTCAGCTCCCGCGCCTCTGGTTCAGCTTGTTTGTTCTCAGGTGCTTAAGTATGGATTGGTCCGCCTGGGTCGCAAGTCCTTGCCGGCGCTGGCGCAGACTTTGTCCAATCCTCTCACCCGCTGAACGATGCCCTGCCTCGTGATGAAATTCGGCGGCACGTCGGTTGCCGACTTGGACCGCATTCGCAATGTGGCGCAGACCGTCAAGCGCGCGCACGACGGGGGCGCCGATATCGCGGTGATCGTCTCGGCGATGAGCGGCGTGACCAACCAGCTGATCGACTACGTCAGCGACGTCGCGCACCTGGCAGACCTGCGCGAATACGACGCGGTGGTGTCCTCCGGCGAGCAAGTGACCAGTGGCCTTTTGGCCATCGCGTTGCAGAACCTCGGCGTGCCGGCGCGGTCTTGGCTCGGCTGGCAGATTCCGGTGGTGACTGATGACGCGCACGGCTCAGCCCGCATTCAGAAGATCGACGTGGATGAACTTCGGCGCCGCTTCGAGGAAGAACGCCAGGTGGCGGTGCTGGCAGGCTTCCAGGGCTTGGAGCAGGGTCGCAGGCGCATCACGACGCTGGGGCGCGGCGGCTCCGATACCTCGGCGGTGGCGCTGGCCGCCGCTTTGGATGCCGAACGCTGCGATATCTACACGGACGTGGATGGCGTCTACACCAGCGATCCGCGCATCGTGCCTCGCGCCCGCAAGCTCGATCGCATAACCTACGAAGAAATGCTCGAGATGGCCTCCCAGGG
The DNA here is from genome assembly GCA_965247175.1 of Rhodospirillales bacterium. Lineage (GTDB taxonomy): Bacteria > Pseudomonadota > Alphaproteobacteria > Kiloniellales > DSM-21159 > JANQMX01. The sequence continues at coordinate 2,447,798 of OZ252006.1, read as the reverse complement.
CGCGAAGGTCCTGCAGACGCGCTCTGTCGAGATGGCCATGAAGCACCGCGTTCGGGTTCAAGTGCTCTCGTCCTTCGAGGACAAGCCCGGAACGCTGGTGGTCGATGAGGACGAGATTGTGGAGCAAGCTCTTGTAAGCGGCGTCACCTACAGCCGCGACGAAGCGAAGATCACACTGCAGTCGGTGCCGGATCGTCCCGGAGTCGCCGCAGCCATCTTCGGCCCGCTGGCCGATGCCGCGGTCAACGTGGACATGATCGTGCAGAACATCTCGGCAGAGAACGGCCACACCGACATGACCTTTACGGTCGGCAACGCCGACTTGGAGCGAACGATCTCCGTTTTGGAGAAGAACCGGGACCAGCTGGCCTATCGCGAGCTCAAGGCGGATCCCAATGTCGTCAAGGTTTCGGTGATCGGAGTCGGCATGCGCAGCCATGCCGGTGTTGCCCAGCGCATGTTCCAAGCCTTGGCTGAGAAGGGCATCAACATCCAGGTGATCTCCACCTCGGAGATCAAGGTAAGCGTTTTGATTGCCGCCGAGTATGCCGAGCTGGCTCTGCGCAGCCTGCATACCGCTTACGGGCTGGACTCCGCATAGCCGATGCCAGCGGTGACCCTGAGGCCAAGGGGCGCGCCATGAGCAGCGCCCAAAGCGGGACTTGGGGGGGAGCGCGGCCGCTGATGCGGCAGCTGCGCGACCTCATGCGCGGCGGTGGCTCGACGCAGGATCGCTTGGACCGCGTCGCCTCCCTCGTTGCCGACGACATGGTCGCCGAGGTCTGCTCCATCTACGTGCAGCGCGCCGGCGAGGTGCTCGAGCTGTTCGCCACCAAGGGGCTCAAGCCCGAGGCCGTGCACACCACAATGCTGCGCCTCGGCGAAGGCATCATCGGCGATATCGCCTCCCGGGCGCGGCCGCTCCGGCTGGCCGACGCGCAAGGCCACCCGAACTTCGCCTACCGGCCGGAGACGGGCGAAGAGATCTACCGTTCCATGCTCGGTGTGCCGATCTTGCGGGCCGGGCGGGTGCTGGGTGTCCTGGCCGTTCAGAACAAAACCCAGCGCAACTACAGCGAGGAAGAGGAAGAAGCCCTTGAGACCATCGCCATGGTCCTGGCGGAAATCGTCTCGGCCGCCGGGATTGTCACCGCCGACGAGGAACGGGGGACGGAGAGTACAGGCACGCTGCCGGCGCGTCTGACCGGACTGGTCCTGCACGAGGGCCTGGCGATGGGCGACGCCGTGCTGCACGAGCGCGGCTTGGTCATCACCCGCGTCGTTGCCGACGATGCCGCGGCTGAGCTGCAGCGGCTGGACGAAGCGCTGCAGGATATGCTGTCCCACCTCGACACGCTCGTCGCCGGCAGTGGTCTGTCCGACAGCGGCGAGTACCAAGAGGTGCTCGAAGCCTATCGCATGTTTGCCCAAGATCGCGGCTGGCTGGAGCGCATTCGCGAGGCCATCAAGAGCGGCCTCACCGCCGAGGCTGCGACGCAGCGGGTGAACACCGACACGCAGGCCCGCTTCGAGCGCGTCAAGGATCCCTACATTCGTGAGCGCTACGCCGATCTCAAGGACCTCGGCGACCGCCTGCTTCAGCATCTGCTCAAGCCCGATACCCAGCCGCAGAAGCACAAGCTGCCGCGGGATGCGGTGGTCATCGCCCGCACCTTGGGTCCGGCGGAGCTGCTCGACTACGACACGGATAGCCTGCGCGCCGTGGTCTTGGAGGAAGGCTCGCCGACCTCCCACGTCTCGATCGTGGCACGCGCCCTCGGCGTGCCGATCGTCGGCCGCTGCTCGGGTCTCCTGGGCCGCGTGCGGGCCGGCGATTTCGTGGTCGTCGATGGAGATAACGGCCAGGTCATGATTCGGCCGCGGCAGTCCATTCGCGATTACTTCCAACAGGCCATCGATGTCCGCAGCGCGCGCAAGGCCCTGTTTCAGCGCCTGCGCACGCTGCCCTCGGTAACCAAGGACGGCGTCGAGGTCTCCCTGCACATCAACGCTGGCCTGCTGGTCGACGTGCCTCAGATTGCCGATGTCGGGGCCGAGGGTATCGGTCTCTACCGGACCGAAGTGCCTTTCATGGTGCGCCATGCCTACCCGGACGTGGAAGCGCAGCAGTCGCTCTATGCGAGGATCTATCAGCTGGCCGAAGGCCGGCCCGTGGTCTTCCGCACCCTCGATATCGGTGGCGATAAGCCCTTGCCCTATTGGCAGGTGGATGAAGAGGAAAACCCTGCCATGGGCTGGCGTGCGATTCGCGTCGGTCTCGACCGGCCCTCGCTTCTGCGCGGCCAGATCAGAGCTCTGCTACGGGCCGCTGCCGGCCGGGAGCTTCGGGTCATGTTCCCAATGATCTCCGACGTTTGGGAGTTCCGACAGGCAAAGGCCCTGCTGCTCAGGGAACTGGAGGTGCACAACGAGCAGGGCAGGCCAGCACCGCGGCAGCTGCAGGTCGGCGCGATGCTGGAAGTGCCTGGCCTCGCCTGGCAGCTGCCGGCCCTGCTGCGAGAAGTCGACTTCTTGTCGCTCGGAACCAATGATTTCTTTCAGTTCTTCTTCGCCACCGACCGCGGCAATCCCCGCCTGGCTCGGCGCTACGATACGCTCTCTCCAGGCAGCCTCGCCTTTTTGCGCCAGCTCGCAGAGCAGTCGCAGGCAGCCGGAGTCCCCGTCACGGTCTGTGGCGAAATGGCGGGAAACCCCTTGGAAGCCATGGCGTTGGTCGGCTGCGGCCTCAGGCGCCTTTCCATGAGCCCGCCGTCGGTTGGCCCGGTCAAGAACATGGTTCGCAGCCTGGAAATTGCGCCCCTGGAGCAGTTTGCCGAGCATTTGAGCCGAGGCGCCGACCACAGCGTGCGCGCCGTGATGCGCGCCTATGCGCAAGATCGTGACATCGCCATCTGAAAGCCATAGCCGGAAGACAGGGTTTGCTGCCATCCACTGTCGCTGATAAAGAGCTTGATGATGCTATCCACATTTTGGGCGTTGCCCAAGGCGTGATGAGGCCGATTCATGGACCCCTATGACCGCCTACAGGCCGGAGACGAGCTCTCCGAAAGCTTGATGCCGCCGCTCAGCACCGGAGAGATGCTGGCCATACGCCGTGAGGAGCTGGGCTACTCCCTCGCTCAGGCCGCCGACGCTCTGCGGATTCGCTACGTCTATCTTCAAGCCATCGAGGACGGCCGCTACCACGATCTGCCGGGCACGGCCTATGCCATAGGCTTTGTCCGCTCCTATGCCGAGTTCCTGGGGCTCGAGCCGGAGGAGGCCGTCAAGCGCTTCAAGCAAGAGATTCATGGCTTGGAGCGGGCCCCTTCGCTCTCGTTCCCCGTGCCCAAGCCGGAAGGCAAGGTACCGGGCGGCGCCCTGATCCTGATCTCGGTGCTCCTGATCGCGCTCGGCTATGGGGCTTGGTACTTCCTGACCACTTCGGGGAACCAGATCACCGAGATTCTGCCCAGCGCGGAGCCGGTTGAGGAGGAAAGCGACCAGGCGGCCGACTCGGCTTCCAGCCCTGACCAGCAAGCGACGGCGGCGGCTCCGACCGGGACCGCCGACGAAGCGCAGCAGGCCACGGCCAGCACAGCGTCGGCGCAGGGCAGTAGCAACGAGCAGACATCAGAGACCCAGACTGTGGCGCCTAGTCCCACCGTGCTCGGGGCGGGGCAGGCCGATATCGGCGCTGGTGCGGAGATCGAGATCCCGAGTACTTCCGCAACGGCCGACGCGACGGGCGACGCCGTGGCTCCTGGTGCGACGGAAGCGGGCCAGGCCGCCGATCAAACGGCGGCCGAAGCGGAGGTGCCGCAGGCCACGGTGGAGACTGCGACGCAGACGGCCGTGGTCGAGCCGCCGGCCGCGCCCCAACTGCCGGCAGGCGTTGCCGCCGGAGGCCGCATCTTCGGTGCCGACAACGCGGATGCCCGAGTCGTCCTGGCGGCGACCTCGGATAGCTGGGTCCAGGTTCGCGATGCCGAGGGTGAACTGCTGCTCACCCAAGTCTTGCGGACCGGGGATAGCTTCCTTGTCCCCAATCAGCCGGGCGTCACCATGCGCACGGGTAATGCGGGTGGTCTCTCGATCACCGTCGACGGACGTCAGATCGCCAGTTTGGGCGCGCTTGGCGACGTGATCGATGGGGTCCTGCTGGAACCGGACCGCCTGCTCAACGGGACGGCCGTTTCGCCCCGCTAGCGGCTGTCATCCAGCCGTCATGTGAGAGTACTTGAAGAGCCGGCGTGCCAACGGCATGTTTTGCTTGGGTTCCAGCAGCTAAAGCGGGACGAGAGGGAGAGTGACCCATGTCTTTGCGGCCTTACCGCGATATCTATCGCCGCAAGTCCCGCCAGATCTTCGTCGGCAAGGTGCCGGTCGGCGGCGATGCGCCCATCTCCGTCCAGTCGATGACCAACACGCTGACCACCGATGTGGCCGCGACGATCGAGCAGATTCGCCAGCTTGAGATCGCCGGCGCTGACATCGTGCGGGTCTCCTGCCCGGACGAAGAATCGAGCGCCGCCCTTAGGGAGATCGTGCCGGAGGTAACGGTTCCGATCGTCGCCGACATCCACTTTCACTATAAGCGGGGTATCGAGGCGGCCGCGAACGGCGCCGCCTGCCTGCGCATCAATCCGGGCAACATCGGCGGCAAGGACCGGGTCAAAGAGGTCGTTAGGGCGGCGCGAGACAACGGCTGCTCGATTCGCATTGGCGTCAACGCAGGCTCCTTGGAGAAGGAGCTGCTGGAGCGCTATGGCGAGCCCTGTCCGGAAGCCATGGTCGAAAGCGCCTTGAACCACGCCAAGTTGCTTGAGGATGAGGACTTTCACGAGTTCAAGATCTCCGTGAAAGCATCGGACGTGTTCTTGTCGGTCGCCGCCTATCAGCAGCTTGCCGAGGCCACCGACTGCCCGCTGCATCTCGGCATCACCGAGGCTGGGGGCCTGCGCAGCGGCACTATCAAATCGTCGATCGGCATCGGCTCACTGCTTTGGGCGGGCATCGGCGACACGATCCGGGTGTCGCTCTCGACCGACCCGGTAGAGGAGATCAAGGTCGGCTTCGATATCCTCAAATCGCTCAATCTGCGCCACCGCGGCGTCAACGTGATCTCCTGTCCTTCCTGCGCGCGCCAGCAATTCGAGGTGATCAAGACTGTCGAGCGCCTCGAGCAGCGCTTGGCCCACATCACCACCCCGATGACCCTTTCGGTGATCGGGTGCGTGGTGAATGGCCCGGGTGAGGCCTTGATGACGGACATCGGCTTCACCGGCGGCGGTCGCGGAACCCATCAAGTCTACGTTGCGGGCGTCCAGCATCACCGGCTCAAGGACGAAGATATCGTCGACCACCTGGTCGAGATGGTGGAGCAAAAGGCGGCCGAGATCGAGGCCGCCAAAGCAGAAGCAGAGGCCGCCGGGGAAGTCCGAACCGCCGACGCCGCCGAGTAACTTAGTCGCCTCTTTCCTTTTCTTGCCTTTAGGGTCCTACGCTTTTGACAACCCTGCAGCCTGTCCGCGGCACCCATGACCTCTTGCCGGAAGACATGCGCCGTCATCGCTTCGTCAGCGAGAGCGCCCGCGATGTTGCGGCGCTCTATGGCTATGACGAGATTGCCACGCCGATCTTCGAGTTCAGCGAGGTCTTCAAGCGCACCTTGGGTGAGGCGACGGACATCGTCACCAAAGAGATGTACAGCTTTGCGGTCGGCGAGGGAGAGGAGATTACCCTCAGGCCGGAGAACACGGCTGGCGTGGCGCGGGCGGTGATCTCCAACGGGCTGACCCAGCAGCTGCCGCTGAAGTATTTCTACTCGGGCCCGATGTTTCGCCACGAGCGCCCGCAAAAGGGCCGCCAGCGGCAGTTCCACCAGATCGGCGTCGAGCTGTTCGGCGTGCCAGAGCCTGAGGGCGACGTCGAGGTCATTGCGCTCGGGGCGGACATCCTGCGGCGGCTCGGCTTAATCGATCGCATCAGGCTGGAGCTCAACACCCTCGGCGATCCCGAAAGCCGTAAGGCCTATCGCGATGCCCTGGTTGCCTATTTCGAGATGCATCGTGATGCGCTTTCGGAAGACTCGCGCGATCGACTCGCTCGCAACCCTCTGCGTATCCTCGACTCGAAGGACCGTGGAGACCAGCAGGTCGTCGCGGGCGCACCGTCCTTCGACGACTATCTGACGGACGACAGCTTGTCCTTCTTCGAGGCCGTCAAGCGTGGCTTAGAGCGCAACGGGATTGCCTACCAGCTCAATCCCCGACTCGTCCGCGGTCTCGACTACTACTGCCACACCGCGTTCGAGTTCAAAACGGATGAGCTTGGTGCGCAGGATACGGTGCTGGGCGGTGGGCGTTACGACTACCTGGTCGAGATGATGGGCGGAAACCCGGTTCACGGCGTCGGCTGGGCGGCGGGCATCGAGCGTCTGGCGCTGTTGCTGAGCGAAACGCCGAGCACGCCCCGTCCGATCGTGGTCGTTCCCGTTGGCGAAGCGCAGAACGAAATGGCCTTTGCGCTGGTCCAGCGCTTGCGCCGTGAGGGGTGGCGCGCCGAGATTGGCTTTAGCGGCAACGTCAAGAAGCGGATGCGCCGCGCCGATCGCCTCCAGGCGCGGGCGGTGCTTCTGTTAGGCGACGACGAAGCCGAGAAGGGCGGCGTGACCTTGCGCGACCTCGACAGCGGTGAGCAGGACTTCGTCGCGGAGGCTGACTTGCAAGCTAGGCTCAAGCGTTTCATTTAGTGCGGTCGAGTTCAAAGAGCCGGCCAAGGAGGCGTGAGTGCCTTCACTCTCGTCGCTCGCAATCGTTGGAATGAACCACCGCTCCGCGTCGTCCACCCTGCGCGAGAGGATGTTCGTCAGCGACCAGGATTTGCCGCAGCGACTGACGCAGCTGCGTGTTGCCGGCCTCGAAGAGGGGCTCATTCTCTCGACTTGCGATCGTGTCGAACTGATCTGCTATCGGATCGCGGAAGACGAGGAACGGGCGCTGTCACTCTTTGCCGAGTGGGGCGCGATGCGACCCTCCGCTCTCAACGGCCACCTCTACAGCTACCAGGGTGAGGACGCCTTGCGGCACCTCTTTGCCGTCGCTTCGTCGCTTGACAGCCAGATGATTGGCGAGCCGCAGGTGCTTGGCCAGGTCAAGGCAGCCCATCGGGCCGCGCGCGAAGCCGGCCTGACCGGAACGCTCCTGGAGCCGGCGTTGCAGTCCGCCTATGCCGCGGCAAAGCGGGTGCGCAACGAAACCCGCATTGCCGAACGCCCGGTGACCATCGCCGCTTCTGCCATGCAGGTTGCCCGTGACCTGCATGGCAGCCTCGATCGTTGCCAGGCGCTCATGGTCGGCTTGGGAGAGAGCGGCGAGCTGCTGGCCGGGGAGCTGCGCAGCGCTGGTGTTTCCTCGCTGACCCTGACGCACCCCTCGACCGCACGGGCTCAGCACGCGGCGGAACGCCTGCGCTGCCACATCGGCCCCTGGGAAGAGCTTGCGCCCGCCCTGGCAGCGGCAGACATCGTCGTCGCCTGCGGGGCCGGCGGCGAGCGGGTGCTGACCGTGCGCCAGGTTGAGGAGGCCTTGCGCCGCCGTCGCCGTCGCCCAATGTTCTTCATCGACACGGCCGTGCCGGCGGAGGTCGAGCCAAGTGCCCACGATCTCGACGGCGCCTTCGTCTACGACCTCGACGATCTTGAACGCTTGGCCGCCAGCGGCCGTGAAAGCCGCCAGTCGGTTGCCGAAGAAGCCTGGCGAATCGTTTCGGAAGAGGTTGCGGTATTTCTGCGCGACCGGGCGGAGCGAGAGGCCGTGCCGGCGGTGCGGGCATTGCGGGAGCATTTCGAGGAGGCTCGCCGTGCGGTGCTTGCCGATCCGCGGCTTGGCCCGGAGGATGCAACTCGACTTTTGATCACCCGCCTCTTGCACCAGCCGAGCGAAGCCTTGCGGCAGGCCGCGGCCGAGACTCCCGAGGGTGCCGAGGAGCTGGATCGCATGGTTCGGCAGCTGTTTGCTTTGTCAAAGGAGCATGAAGAGTGAGTTTGGAGGAGAATGTCGCGCGTATCGCCTCGCGGTTCGAGGAGCTGAAGGGCCTGATCGCCGAGCACGAGGCGCCGGGCACCGACGAGTACACGCAGCTCTTGAAGGAATACTCCGATCTCACGCCGATTGCCGAGCACTACCAGGCGCTGCGTGCAGCCCAGAGTGAGCTTGCTGACCTGGAAACGCTGGTCGAGGATCCGGACAGCGATGGCGAGATGCGGGACCTGGCCAGCGAAGAGTTGGAGGCGCTGAAGCCGAAGCTGGAGGACATGGAGCGGGAGCTGATGATCATGCTCCTGCCCAAGGATGAGGCAGACGAGCGCAACGCCATCCTGGAGGTGCGTGCCGGAACGGGCGGCGACGAGGCGGCGCTCTTCGCCGCCGAGCTCTATCGCATGTATCAGCGCTATGCCGAACAGCACCGTTGGAAGTTCGAGGTGCTGGACTACGACGAGACGGGCATCGGTGGCTGCAAGGAAGCCAGTGCATCGATCTCCGGGCGCGGCGTCTTCGCGCGGCTCAAGTTCGAGTCGGGCGTGCATCGGGTTCAGCGTGTGCCGGTGACCGAGTCCGGCGGCCGCATCCACACCTCTGCCGCCACGGTGGCTGTCCTTCCGGAGGCGGAGGAGGTCGACGTCCACGTCGAGGAGAAAGACCTGCGCATCGATACCTATCGCTCGCAGGGCGCCGGTGGGCAGCACGTCAACACGACGGACTCCGCCGTGCGCATCACGCACCTTCCCTCTGGAATCGTCGTGCAATGCCAGGATGAGAAGTCGCAGCACAAGAACCGCGCCAAGGCCATGAAGGTGCTGAGAGCCCGGCTGTATGATCACATGCGCCAGGAAAAGGAAGCCGAGATGGCGGCCGAGCGCCGCAGCCAGGTTGGCAGCGGCGACCGCTCGGAACGGGTGCGCACCTACAACTTTCCGCAAGGCCGGGTCACCGACCACCGCATCAACCTGACGCTCTACAAGCTTGATCGGGTGCTGGCGGGTGAGGCGCTCGATGAGCTGATCGATGCCCTGGTTCTAGAAGATCAGTCTGCGCGCCTTTCGGCCATGCAATGAGATGTATCGACGAGGCGGTGGCGGTCGGCGCCGACCAGCTCTCGCATGCCGGCATCGAAGCACCGCGCCGCGAAGCGCGTCTTATCTTGGCGCATGTCTTGAACGCCGACCTCGCTCATCTCATTGGGCATGGCGAAGAGCCGATCGGGAGCGGCGATTGGGTGGGCTATCTGGAGCGTCTCGAGCGCCGCGCGCGGCGTGAACCGCTGTCGCGGATCTTGGGCCGTCGCGAGTTCTGGGGGCTCCCATTCCGCCTCGGCCCGGACACGCTCGACCCGCGGCCCGACAGCGAGACGATCGTCGAGGCTGTGCTGAAGCGCTTTCCCGAACGGGATCGTCCGCTCCGTATTCTCGATCTCGGCACCGGAAGCGGCTGTTTGCTGATCAGCCTCTTGGTGGAGCGGCCCCGTGCCACGGGTGTTGGCATCGATCGAAGCTTCGCTGCGGCCACTGTGGCGGCTGGCAATGCAGCGCATCTGAACGTCGCCGGGCGGAGCCTCTTCTGCGTCGCCGATTGGATGGAGGCGCTTGCCGGGGCTTTTGACGTTATTGTCGCGAACCCACCCTATGTGAGGACAGACGAGCTCGGGGGACTGGCGCCGGAAGTTGCCGTGCACGAGCCGCGGCTGGCGCTGGACGGTGGCAAGGACGGCCTGAACTGCTACCGCGCGATCGCGCCAGATCTTTTGTCTGCTCTTGCGCTCAACGGTTTGGTATTTATCGAGCATGGCGAGGGGCAGGCCGGTGCCGTCGAGTCCCTCCTGCGCCGAGCCGGCCTCTCTCGCTTCGAGCGGCTGACGGACCTGAGCGGGCGCGAGCGTTGCCTGGCGGCGGGGCGGTGAGGCCTGAAGCCGGAAAAAAGAGGTTGGAATATCGGCATGCCGAAGCTAGGTTAGGAAAAGAAAGAGGTGCGCGCCCACACAGCGTGATCGGCACAATGTGGTGGGACCATCTTGTTCCCCCTAGAGGAATAGAACGGCTTCATTTGAAGCGATAAAACCTCGCAGCTGGCCGAGTAAGGCTCGCCGGGCGGAATCGACTAAGCGGATAAGAAATCGTTCTTAGTAAAAAACGGGGCGATGAGACCTAACAACAATCAGCGGCGCGGCCGTGGTCGCGCGGGCCGGCGTCCGAACATTCCGGCGCGGGCACAGACTTACGACAGCAATGGACCTGGCGGTCGGATTCGCGGAAACGCGACGCAGGTCTATGAGAAGTACGTTGCTCTGGCGCGTGATGCCATGGCTGCCGGCGACCGAGTGCTTGCCGAAGGCTTGAATCAACACGCTGAGCATTACTTCCGGATCATTAACGACAGCACGGATCCCGAACCTCTGCGCCCACCGGCGCCACCGAAGGAGGAATCGGAAGCGGCGCCTGAGTCCGCCGAACAGCCCGCCGCAAGTGGCGAGGCGCCAGCGGAGACGACCGCAAGAGACGATAGCGAGAGCCAGCCTTCGCGGCGCTCCCGCCGCCGTCCGCGGTCAGCGCCTGGCGACGGGGAGGCTGCCGGAGAGCCGGCGCAAGCCGAGTCTTCCGCGCCGGCCGATGAGCAGCCCGTGCGGAGCGAGGAGCCGGAAGCGCCCGCCGCCGAAGACGAAGGCTTGCGGAAGATGCTCTCCGCCACCGCTGGTGCAGGCGGTGGAAACCCGGCCCCACGCCGCCGCAAGTCGAACGGCTCTGCTGAGGCCTGCGAGCCGGACGCACCGGACGAGCAACCGGAAACGGCGCCGGAGCCTGCGTAGCGACCTCGCCGCGCTGGCACGCCTTGGTGCCGCCGGGCCGACTTCGGCACAAAAATCGCTGTGACAGCCCCGTCTTCTGGGGCTGTCCCTCTTGTGTCAAATTTGCAACAGTCCAATATACGTCAGAGACGTCGAGCCGTCTGACAGCGCCGCTCAATGGAGGGCCTTGAAGCGGCTCGTTCGATTACAGCACCGCAACTCGTGCGCTTGATACAAGGCACGGAAGAGGAGGGCGAACCAATATGGATTATGAGAAGTACACCGAGCGCGCGCGAGGACTTGTCCAGGCGGCGCAAAGCTTGGCGATTCGGGGAAGCCACCAGCGCCTGACGCCGGAGCACCTGCTGAAGGCGCTCCTCAACGACGACGAGCAGATTTCCGCTCGCCTGCTGGCTGCTGCGGGTGGAGACGTCGCGGGCATCACGCAGGCTTGCGACTTGGCACTCGACAAGCTCCCGAAGGTGGAGGGAGCCGGCGCCGGCCAGCTCTATCTCGCGCCGGAACTGGCCAAGGTTTTCGAGCAGGCCGAAGAGTTGGCCAAGAAGGCCGGCGACAGCTACGTGACCGTCGAGCGCCTGCTCTTGGCGCTCAGCATGGCGTCGGCCACGACGGCGGCCAAGATCATCAGCGAGGGCGGCGCCACGCCCCAAGGCATCAACAGCGCGATCAACGATCTGCGCAAGGGCCGCACGGCCGATACGGCCAGCGCCGAGGACACTTTCGATGCCTTGGAGAAGTACGGCCACGACCTGACGGCAGTCGCCCGGGCCGGCAACGTCGATCCCGTCATCGGGCGCGACGAGGAGATCCGGCGGACCATTCAGGTCCTCTCCCGCCGGACCAAGAACAATCCCGTTCTGATCGGCGAGCCAGGGGTCGGCAAGACCGCCATCGCGGAAGGTCTGGCGCAGCGCATCGTCAATGGGGACGTGCCGGAGTCTCTCAAGAACAAGCGGCTGATCGCCCTCGATCTCGGCGCCATGGTTGCCGGTGCAAAGTTCCGCGGCGAGTTCGAAGAACGCTTGAAGGCGGTGCTGGAAGAGATCAGCAACGCCGCGGGCGAGATCATCATCTTCATCGACGAGCTGCATACCCTGGTCGGAGCTGGCAAGGCGGAGGGGGCGATGGATGCCTCCAACATGCTCAAGCCTGCCCTGGCGCGGGGTGAACTGCACTGTGTCGGTGCCACGACCCTCGACGAGTACCGTCAGCACATCGAGAAGGATGCGGCGCTGGCACGGCGCTTTCAGCCGGTGTTCATCAACGAGCCGTCGGTCAGCGAGACCATCGCCATCCTGCGCGGGTTGAAGGAGAAGTACGAGCTGCACCACGCGGTGCGCGTCACTGACAGCGCGCTCGTCGCTGCGGCCACCCTGTCCAACCGCTACATCACCGACCGCTTCCTGCCGGATAAGGCGATCGACCTGATCGATGAAGCCTGCAGCCGACTGCGCATGGAGGTCGACTCCAAGCCGGAAGAGATCGACGGTCTCGACCGGCGGATCATCCAGCTCAAGATCGAGCAGGAGGCCCTCAAGAAGGAGAGCGATGCCGCTTCGCGCGAGCGCCTCGAGGCGCTGCAAAAGGAGCTGGCGGATCTCGAGGAGCGCTCTGCCAGCCTGACCGCCCAGTGGCAGGCCGAGAAGGAGACCCTGGCGAGTTCCCAGAAGGTGAAAGCCGAGCTCGAGCAGGCCCGCAGCGACGTGGAGATCGCACAGCGCGAGGGCCGGCTGGATCGGGCCTCCGAGCTGATCTACGGCGTCATCCCGGAGCTGGAAGGCCAACTTGCCGAAGCCGAAAGCCTGTCCGAGAGCCGCATGGTCAACGAGGAGGTGACCGAAGATGCGGTCGCGGGCGTGGTTTCGCGCTGGACCGGCATCCCCGTCGACAAGATGTTGGAAGGTGAGCGCGACAAGCTGCTGCGCATGGAGGAGGTGATTGGCCATCGCGTCATCGGGCAGCAGGAAGCGATCACCGCGGTTTCCAACGCGGTGCGGCGGGCGCGGGCCGGTCTGCAGGATCCCAATCGACCGATCGGTTCGTTCCTCTTCTTGGGGCCGACTGGCGTCGGCAAGACGGAGCTGACCAAGGCGCTCGCGAGCTTTCTGTTTGACGACGAGCACGCCATGGTGCGCCTCGACATGTCGGAGTACATGGAAAAGCACACGGTCGCGCGCATGATCGGGGCGCCTCCGGGTTATGTCGGATACGAGGAGGGTGGCGCGCTAACCGAAGCCGTGCGCCGGCGACCTTATCAGGTGGTCCTCTTCGACGAGGTCGAGAAAGCGCACCCGGACGTCTTCAATGTCCTCTTGCAGGTTCTGGATGACGGCCGTCTGACCGATGGTCAGGGGCGGACCGTGGACTTCCGCAATACACTGATCATCCTGACCTCGAACCTGGGCGCCGATATCCTGGCGCAGCAGCCCGAAGGCGAGCCCGTCGAGGCGGTCCGCGAGGCGGTGATGGACAGAGTCCGGACTGCCTTCCGACCAGAGTTCCTCAATCGTCTCGACGAAATCCTGCTGTTCCACCGCCTCGGCCGCGATCAGATGGCCGGGATTGTGGACGTACAGCTGGAACGCTTGGAGGCCCTGCTGGCCGAGCGCAAGCTCACGCTGTCGCTGGACCAGAGCGCCAAGGATTGGCTGGCCGAGCGCGGCTATGACCCGGTCTACGGCGCGCGGCCGCTGAAGCGGGTGATCCAGCGCGAGCTGCAGAATCCTCTCGCCGAGCGCATCCTTGCGGGTGAGATTGCGGAGGGTGCGACGATCTCCGTCAGCGCCAGCCCGCTGGGACTGATTATCGACGGAGCGGCCGCAAAGGCAGCTTAGGTCGAAGCGGATCTGCCGGGTCGACAGGAACGCCGTTTGGCGGTGCGCGTCGACCCGGCCTTATCCTGAGACAATGGCGGACGAATTGCCGCGCCCTCGCGCGGCGCCCCTCTAGCGTACCGCGATGACGGTGCTGTGCGGGCGGTGCCGTTCGCGCAAGGCGTCGATCTCTTCGCGCGCTTCCTCGAAAGCGCGCAAGTCCGCGTCCTTGAGGCGTTCGCCGGCCGGCAGCTTGATCGAACGCGGATTGACCTGCTTGCCATTCGAGATGACCTCGTAGTGCAGATGCGGCCCCGTCGAGCGGCCGGTCGAGCCGACGTAGCCAATCACCTGGCCTTGCTTGACCCGCGCGCCTGCCTTGACGCCGCGGCCGTAGCGGCTGAGGTGGGCATAGGCCGTTTTGTAGGAGCCGTTGTGGCGGATACGGACATACTTGCCATAGCCGCCGAAGCGGGCGGCCTTCTCGACGACGCCGTGGCCGGCGGCATAGATCGGGGTGCCCGTCGGCGCAGCGAAGTCGACGCCGCGGTGCATCTTGCTGTAGCCCAGAATGGGATGGCGGCGCATGCCGTATCCGGAGGAGATGCGGGCGCCGTCGATCGGCGTGCGCAGCAGGGACTTGCGCACCGAGCGGCCGTCGGCAGTGAAGTAGTCGGTGATGCCGCTCTTCGGCGTGAAACGGTAGATTCCGATCGGCTTGCCGCTGAGGACGAGCTCGGCGTAGAGCAGATCGCCGGACTTTGCCAGCTGGCCATCGCTCTCGTGCAAGGTCTCATAGAGCAGGGCGAAGCGGTCACCCGGCTGCAGTTCGCGCTGAAAGTCGACGTCGAAGCTGAAGGCCCGAATCATCGCGGCGAGCGTGGCCGGAGGAATGTCCAGCGCGCTGGCATCGGCAAAAAGGCTGCGGTTGATCTCGCCGTCGACGGCGTTCAACGAGGGGAAGAGCTGCCGACGAATCGCCTGCGCGACGTAGCCGTCGCCATCGCGCCGTACTTCCACATCCTGCTCGACATTCGGGCGCATCTTGAGCCCGAGCAAACGTTGGCCCTCACCTTCGGCCGGTTCGAGCATGAGAGAGATTTCTTGGCCGGCGCGAAGATGGCGCGGCGAGAAGATGTCCGCCATGGCGTTGACGACGGCATGCACTTCGCGATGCGATACGCCGAAGCCGGCCAGGAGGCCGGCAAGCGTGTCGCCGGCTTCAAGCACGGCGGTGGCACTCCAGTCGTCGCTGCCGACGTCTGCCAAGTCGGCGGGGGAAAGCTCGTCAGGCTGGCCAGCGGATGCCGGCTGGAGGTCCGCTAAGCCAGTAACACTGTCGGTTGCCAGTTCCTCAGTCGCGTGAGACAGGGCCGGCAGGCTTGCCAGTGCCAGGACAGCCATGACCGCCCCGATATGGCGGATGAGCCTGGGGCGGATGGCGTTAGCCTTTGGAGTCATGGGGGATGATAGGCAAATGGCCCTGTGCTGGGGCGCTCGTTCTTCTGTCAAGGAAAGTCCCTCACCTGCGTCTGCTTTGTTGGGTGCGTGCGCACCTTGCGTCCCCAGCGATCGGCGAGGTTTTTTAAGCCTCGTTAACCATCTTTTACAAAACTGCACCT
>OZ252006.1:1677500-2425000 GCA_965247175.1 Rhodospirillales bacterium | reverse complement strand
GGCTCGCCGATGAAGGCGGCGACCGTCCCCGGTCCCTCGGAGAGGATCAGCTCTTCCAGCCGGTCAGCGCAGTGTTGCGAGAAGTCCTCTTCGCTCTGTGCGCTGTCCTCGCGGCGGAAGTAGTAGGGGGCTTCTGTGTGCAGGATAGGCGGACGCGGCAGGTCGAAGGCTTTGTGGAAGAGCTCCAGCCCGGTCAGCGAGCCAGTCATGATTCCGGAGCCGTGGTAGCCGCGCCAACGCGAGATGATCTTCTTCTTCTCCGGGCGTCCGAGGATGTTGTTGTAGTACCAGACGAGCTTGATGTTGGTCTCGTTGGCGTCGGAGCCCGAGAGGCCGAAGTAGACGCGGCTCATCTGCGCGGGCGCGCGCTCGATGATCATGCGCGCAAGCTCGATGGCCGGCTCGCTGCCATGCCCGACATAGGCATGGTAGTAGGCGAGTTTGTGGGCCTGTTCGGCGATGGCCTCGGCGATCTCCGGCCGGCCATAGCCGACATTGACGCAGTAGAGCCCGGCGAAGGCGTCGAGGCTCTTGCGCTCGTCGCGGTCGACGATGTAAACGCCTTCGCCGCCGGTGACGATGCGGTTCGGGCTCTCGCCGCGGGCGTGCTGCGCCATGTGGGTCGAGGGATGGAAGAAGTTGTCGCGATCCCAGGCCGCGAGCTGATCGTTGGTGAGCATGGCTTCGTCCTTCTGTGCGATCTGGAGGCCTGGATCAGTCCCAGTCTCGGCAGACGTATTTGACTTCGGTGTAGGCTTCCATGCCGAGGCGGGCGCCTTCACGACCCAGCCCGGACTGCTTCATGCCGCCGAAGGGAATGGGGGCGCCGGTGACCTTCGTCCGGTTGACCGCGACCATGCCGTACTGCAAGGCGCGGCTGGCGCGATAGATGCGCCTGGGGTCCTGGGTATGGAGGTAGGCGACCAGGCCGTACTCGCTGTCGTTGGCTCGCCGAAGCGCCTCCTCTTCGCTGTCGAAGGGCGTCAGGGCAGCCACCGGGCCGAAGGTTTCTTCGCGAAGGATCACAGCCTCCGCCGGCACGTCCGCCAGAACGGTTGGCTTGTAGAACAGGGGACCGGCCGGGTGCCCTTCGCCGCCGGTCAGCAGCCGGGCGCCCTTTGCCAAGGCATCTTCGACTTGGGAGATCTGCTTGGCGACAGCGGCATCGTTCATCAGCGGGCCGATGTCCGGGTCCTCCAGGCCGGGGCCGAGCCTAAGGGCGGCGACGCGCGCCGCAAAGCGCTCGCAGAACTCTGGATAGACCGGCCGCTCGATCAGGAAGCGGTTGGCGGCCAGGCAGTCCTGGCCCGAGGTCGCGAACTTGGCTGAGATGGCGCAGTCGACCGCCCGGTCCAGATCCGCATCGGCGAAGACCAGGAAGGGGGCATGGCCGCCCAACTCCATGACCAGACGCTTGATCGTCGCAGCGCACTGCTCGTAGAGCAGCCGGCCCACCTCCGTCGAGCCGGTGAAGGAGAGCACCCGCACCCGCGGGTCTTCGGTCCAGGCGGGGACCAGATCCGAGGCGCGGCCGGTGACGACGTTGAAGACGCCCGCGGGAAAGCCGGCCCGCTCGGCAAGCTCGGCCAGAGCCAGGGCGGAGAAGGGCGTCTCCTTCGAGGGGTGGGCGACAACCGTGCAACCGGCCGCAAGAGCGGCGGCCGCTTTGCGCGTGAGCATGGCGGCGGGAAAGTTCCAGGGGGTTATCAAGGCGGCAACCCCTGTCGGCTCGCGCCAGACCTCGACTTCCGCGTTGGGGAGGTGGGAGGTCACGCTCTCGATGTTCGGGCGCTTGGCTTCCTCGGCGTAGTACTCAATGAAGGAGGCGGCATAGTCGATCTCGCCACGCGCTTCCGAGAGCGGTTTGCCCTGCTCCAGCGTCATGAGAAACGCCAGGTCTTCAGCGTTTTCTTTGACCAGCTCATACCAGCGGCGTAGAACGGCCGAGCGATCTTGCGGCAAGCGCGCCGCCCAATCGGCGAAGGCGTCGTCTGCGGCAGCGACGGCCATTCCGCTCTCCAATCCGCCCATGGCAGCGACCATGGCGAGAACCGCTCCGTCCGCTGGATTGGTGACGGGCAGAGTCTGACCGTTGGCTGCGCCGCACCACTTGCCGTCGATGTAGGAGAGTTCGCGCAGCAGCCGGGGGTCCGAAAGGCGGCTCAGTTCGCTGGGCGCTCTTTTCTGGGCAAGCATCTCGTCCTCCTTCGGCAGGGGCGTATATCGGCCGTTCCTCGCGCGCGAGCCGGCCTGCTCCATAGTGCAGAGGGGCGGGAGATCATTTCGACCAAACTTGGGGCGGCGGCAGTCTGTTTGGACTGCGAGCGGCGACGCCGTCAGAGAGTTTCTCTAGCTGTGCCGGGTATAGAGCTCGACGGGCGCCTGGGCTGCCGACTTCACGGTCCGAGTCACGACGTAAGTGAAGTATCGGTCAATGCCGATGCCGGCGGTCAAGAGCTCGTCGATCAGTCGCTGATAGGCGTCGATGTCTGGGCTGACGATCTTCAGCACATAGTCGATGCCGCCACCCGTCGCCAGGCACTCGACGATCTCAGGCACCTGCCGCACGGCGCGCTCGAACACTTCGAAGTCTTCGATGCGATGCTGCTTGAGGGTGACCTCGACCAGAACCGTGGTCGCGCTGCCAAGCTTGGTGAGGGCGATCTCGGCTCGGTAGCCCGCGATGAAGCCTGCATTCTGCAGTCGCTTCAGCCGCTCCCAGCAGGGGGTCGGCGAGAGATTGACCCGTTCGGCCAAGGCGAGCTTGGTAATGCGGCCTTCCTTCTGCAGCGTCGCTAGAATCTTGATGTCGATCGCGTCGAGGCGCGGCCGCATGCCGTAGCTCCGTCACTCAGGAGTGGAGACGCGGCTCGCCCGGGTCGTGCGTCGTCTCGATCTGGCTGATCAGTGAGTCGAGCCGGATCAGCACGGAAGAGACGGCATTTCGCGTCAGGAAGCCGACTGCCTTGACATCGCCCCGCTTCATCGCGTTCAGCCTGTCCGTGATGTCCCGAAGAAAGATCGAGACCTCCTCGCGCCAGTCGAGCCGGGGCAGGAAATAGAACCACACCCGCGCGGTGCGGAAGTAGAGATCGTCATAGACCTGGAGCAATTGCCGATTGCCGATCAGGCTGCAGATCGCTTCATGCACCTTGATGTCGATGCGGGCGAAGGTTTCGAGATCCGGGTGCTCAATCAGATCTCGGCATTCGCGTTCTGCCTCAGCCATCCGTTCGATGGCCGCCTCGCTTGGCGGGCGGGGCGAGAGTTCACCGATCAGCTCGGCCAAGCGGCTGCGGAAGGCCTTGTCCTCTCTCAGCTTGTCGAAATCGATCGGTGCGACGCTGGTGCGGACGCCGTGGCGGCTGATCACCAGGCCATGATAGGCGAGCTGCTGCAGCACGGCGCGAATGGGCGTGCGGCTGACGTTGAACTCCAGGGCGAGGGCGTCGATGTCCAGGATGGTGCCCGGCGGATAGGTGAGCAGTGTGATGCGCTCGCGAATGATGTGATAGATGGCTTGGAAACGTCGCTGCGAAGGCGTTTCGGAGCGCTGTTCTCTCAGAGACAGCGGGACGACCTCGTCCTGCCAAAAGGACTCGACCAAATCACGGGCCATTGTCTCGTCGATACCTCTTCCTTTCGCCTCTCCGTCCATCTACGTGCCGCGCGGCAGGACGGCCACTGAGATCTCCAAGCCGCTAGGCGTAGCAGACGGTCCATATCGTGCAAGCCGTGCTCCGCATGACCGCGCGACTCGAGGAGGGCGACGACATCAGATCACCATCACAGGACAGTCAGCCAAGCTAGTCACCTTGTGAGACACGCTGCCCAACAGGAAGCCTTCGATATCGCCGAGTCCTCGGCTTCCGAGCACGATAAGGTCCACCTCCCTCTCTTTGGCGAAACCGACGATCGTACGGGCGGGCTGCCCGCTCTTGATGAAGCCGCGGATGTTCTGCCCGCCATGCTCGGCCGCGTAGGTCTTGGCTTTCTCGACCACGTCGCCGGAAAACGCGCGCATCGAGTCGTCGAGGTTCTCCGGCTCTTCCGGCCGCACCATCGACATGGAGGCTTCGAGCAGGCTGTGATGCCGATAGACGCACAAGATCAGTAGCTCGGACTCGAACTTCTGCTGAAGGCCGATGGCGAATTCGAGGGCGGTCAGGGCGCGGTCGGACCCGTCCACCGGAACGAGAATGCGTTGGAACATGACCTTTTCTCCGCGGCTCATCTGAATGCGAGATCGCGCAGGAACAATGCGATTTGCGGGAAGATGATCAGCAGGACGGCCGACAGCAGCAGCATGAGCACGAAGGGCGGCGTTCCTTTGATGACGTCGAGGTAGGGGCGTTTGAAGATCGCAATCGCAGTGAAGATGTCGCAGCCGAACGGGGGTGTCGCAGAGCCTATGGCCACCTGCAGGGTGATGATGATGCCGACGAGGACCGGATCGAGGCCCACCGATTGCACGACGGGCGCGAAGATCGGGACCAAGACGAGGATGACGACGATGGGGTCGACGAACATGCAGCCGATGAAGAACGCGATCGAGATCACGACAAGGACCCCTATGGCCCCCATCTCGGTAATGCCGACCGCGCTCAGCATGGCCTGCGGAATCTGCGCGAAGGAGATGACCCAGGAGAAGGCCGCGCCCGCCCCGACCAGGATGAACACCACGGCGGTGATGAGCCCGGTGGACTTGGCGATCGCATAGATGTCCGGGGCGTTGAGCGAGCGGAATACGATGAATTCCAGGATGATGGCGTAGAGCACGCAGGCTGCGGCCGCTTCGGTGGGGCTGAAGATGCCGCCGTAGATTCCCCCGACGATAATGATGGGGAATCCCAAGGGCCAAACAGCTTGGCGCACGGCGGCCACGCGTTCCTTCCAGCTGGCCTTGGGCTCGGTCGGGACCTTCTTCACCGTGGCGTAGACGACGCTGTAGGTCGCAAAGAACACTAGGATCATCAGCCCGGGGCCGATCCCGGCGATGAAGAGTTCCGCGATCGAGGTGTTGGAAACCACACCATAGATGATCATGCCGATGCTGGGCGGAATGAGGAAGGCGATGTCGCTGGCGTTGATGATGAGGGCGAGTACGAAGGAGTCCTTATAGCCGGCCTTGAGCATGCGCGGACGCAGTGGGGAGCCGACGGCAACCACCGTGGCCTGGGTCGAGCCCGAAACTGCGCCGAATAGTGTGCAAGCCGTCGCCGTGCTGACGGCCAGGCCGCCGCGCACGTGGCCGATGAAGGCCATGACCATGTCGATCAGTCGGCGCGCCGACTGGCCCCGTGTCATGATGTCCGCGGCGAGGATGAACATCGGAACGGCGATCAAGGAGGCGGGGCGAATGCCGGCCAAGAACTGCTGGACCATGAAGTCCATCTTGTCGATGCCGCCGAAGGACACGAAGAAGCCGATGAACGCCCCCACGATGAGCGGGATCATCATGGGAAAGCCCAAGAGCAAGAGGACGATCATCGTCAACATCATGCCGGCTGCCATCGTGCAGGCTCCCTCGCGTTCCTTCGATTAGATCTCGGTTTCCGTGTCTTCGTATCCCTCCAGGACCGTCGTGGAGAGATAGATGTCCTTCTCGATCAGGTTCTTGATCGCAGTGAGCAGGTACTGCGCGCCGGTCACGAAGAACCCGATCGGGACCCACACGAATATCCACCAGACCGGGATTTGCAGGGCTGGCAGAACGCGGCCGCTGGTCATGACCTTGCCGATGTAGCTGATCGAGAAATAGCAAAGAGCGAACATCGCAAGGGAGGTGACCAGGGCGATGAAGATCATCAGCGCTTTGCGCGGCCTGACGGGAAGCGAGTCGAAAATCGCTGACATTCTGATGTGCCGGCCGTGCCGGGCGGCGTAGCCGATCCCCGCGAAGGTGATCAGGACGATGATGATGCGGTTCAGTTCTTCCGTGAAGAAAATGCTGTGCTGGAAGATGAAGCGGCCGACCACGTTTGCGACCGTGTTCGCGGCCATCAGCAGCACACCCGCAGCCAGCGCGAAGGATTCGAGGCGGCTGATCAGGGAATCGATCGTGCCGAGAAATCCGGGCAGGCTGGAGGCGTGCTCATTCGATTTGACGTCGTTCGTCATCTAGGCCCTCGCTGCACTCGGTTTTGGTGCGCCGGCGGGAGACGATCTACCAGGCATCGGTCTCCCGCCAGCGCGGCAAGCGTGCACTCGACAGGCAAGCGAAGCGACTACTTGGTCGCTTCCAGATCGGCCTTCATCTGTGTGAGGATCGCCTTGCCGCTATCCCCGGTCATTTCGATGAACTTGGCCTCGACTTCCTTAGCGGCGTCCTTGAAGCAGGCCCGCTGCTCGTCGTTCAGAACCGTCACCGTCATTTCGGGCTTGGCCGCCATGATCTTCTTCAGCTCCTGCTCGGCGAGCCCTTCCTGGTACGTGACGATGTAGTCGTAAGCCGCCGCTGCCGCGTCCTGGATCAGCTTCTGGTCCTCGGCGCTGAGGCCGTCATAGAAGTCCTTGTTGGCCATCAGCGCGGTCGTGAAGTTGTTGTGCCCGGCATAGGTGATGTGGTCTGTCACCTCGTAGATCTTGGTCGAATAGAGGAAGAAGGTCGGGTTCTCCTGACCTTGAATGATGTTGGTCTGCAGGCCGCCGTAGACTTCGCCCCACGGCAAGGGCGTCGGCGTAGCGCCGAAGGCCCTGTAGGATTCGACCAACAGGGGATTGGTCATGACGCGAAACTTGACCTCTTCCAGGTCCGCGCAGCCCGTGACCGGCTCCTTCGTGGTCATGGCCACTTCGCCCTCCGGGTACATGCTCAGGAGCTCGAGCCCCTGGGCGGCATAGAGTCCTTTGAAGTCCTCGTTGATCGCCTTGCTGTTCTTGTAGAAGCGGGCGAGGTGCGCCTGGTCCGTCGGCAGCAGGTAGGGCACGAAGAAGACCTGAGCTTCCGGAATCAGCGATCCGGTGAACCCGGGCGACTGGTTGACGAATTCCAGGATGCCGGCTTGGGCTTGCTCCATGATGTCGGCCGATTCACCCAAGGTGCCATAAGGAAAGAGCTGAACCGTGTGGTCGGAGTTCTTTTCGATCTCCTCTTTGAACTTCGTCGCGTAGACGCCTTGCACCTCGTGAATGGCCTCCTCGAAGGCATACTTCCAGCTAGCAGCCTTGGCAGCCGGTGCTGTCAGTGACGTGGCTGCGAGAACGCCTGCGGCGACGACACCGAGCGCCGCGCGGCGGGAGTAGTCGGGAAAACTGCGCATTGTTTGCTCCCTGTTCCGTGAAGCCCGCGGCGCTGGCTGTGCTTCAGCCACGCTCCGAGGGGATTCGGTTTCGTACGCATGCCGACACGCGTGGCGCGCTTGTCGGTCTTCCCTTAGTACCACAGCTTTGCTATTCAACTCAACAAGAGATATATATCTAATTCCAGGGCTAGGCGAGGGCCGCGAGCGTTGGAGCGTCCAGCATCGCAATTCTCTTGCCGATCTCCGCTCGCTCGCCGCAATAAATTTGCAGTTGCCCTGCTGTTTTCTTGGCTCTTAAGATTGGTTCTCGGTGCGGGTTGAACGAGCTTCTTGTGAAGCAAAGGGGGAGTCGAGTGCATAGAAGTGTATGTCTGATGTGGTTGACTCTATGAGCATGCCGGTGGGGAGGGTAAGAGAGAGCGGTGAACAATGGACAGCATGACAGCTTTGCTCGAGCAGCCGACGAGGCTTGAGCTGCGCCCCGCTCTTTGGCGCATCGGCCTTATCGCTCTGGCGACGGACCACACCACTGAGCGCGATTTCGCTGCGATGTCGCCAGGGGAGGACCTGGCGATCTATGCCAACCGAGTTGCCTTCGCCAATCCGACCACCGAAGAAACCCTGTTGGCCATGTCGCCGCTCTTGACCGAGGCGGCGGCATTGATTCTGCCGGGCGAACCTCTCGACGCCATCGCCTATGCTTGCACGGCGGCCTCTGCGCTGATTGGAGATCGTATGATCAGCCAGGCCATAAGGGCCGCGAAACCCGATGTCCCGGTGATCACCCCAACCTCTGCCACCTTCGCCGCGCTGACGAAGCTCGGTGCAGCAAAGCTGAGTGTGCTCACGCCCTACACACAAAGCGTGACGGATCATCTGATCGGCTACTTCGAAAGCGGTGGCTTGCGGATTCTCAACGCGAGCTGCTTTGGGCTTTCGGACGATCGCGAGATCGCCCGCGTTCGTCCGGATTCAATCCTTGAAGCAGCCCTGGATGTGCGTCACCCCGAGGCCGAGGCGCTGTTCGTCTCATGCACCGCCTTGCGGGCCGTATCGGTTGCCGCAGCGATTGAGGACCGCTTGGGCATTCCGGTGGTCACCAGCAATCAAGCGATGTTCTGGAACACGCTTCGGGAGGCCGGTTGCCAGCGCGCAATCTCCGGCTACGGCCGGATCTTGGAGAAACACTGAGAATGTCCCGGGCGCCTCTTTCGGATGAACGCAAGCCGCGCGACTCTTGTCCGAGCTTCGCCGATGTACAGCACGCGCGCGAACGCATTGCTGGCCGGCTTCGCGCAACTGCCTTGGTACAGTCCCCGTCACTCACGACGGCGACAGGGGCGGCCGTGTGGCTGAAGTTGGAGCAGCAGCAGATCACCGGTTCGTTCAAGCTGCGCGGTGCCACCAACGCCATTCTGAGCCTCACGAGCGCCGAGCAGGAGCGCGGGGTCGTCGGAGTCTCCACCGGAAACCATGGCCGAGGGCTGGCGCATGCGGCGAAGGAGGCCGGACTCCGCTGCATCATCTGCATGTCGAGCTTGGTGCCGCAGAATAAGGTCGAAGGCATAGAGGCCTTAGGCGCCGAGGTCCGGATCGTCGGTCACTCGCAGGACGACGCCCAAGTCGAAGTCGATCGACTGGTGGAGGAGGAGGGCATGACCATGCTGCCGCCCTTCGACCATACGGACATCATCGCCGGCCAGGGGACGCTGGGACTGGAGATTCTCGAGGTTCTGCCCGAGATCGAAACGCTACTGGTGCCTGTTTCCGGCGGAGGGTTGATCGCCGGTGTCGCCTTGGCTGCAAAGGCGCTCAAGCCGAGTGTTCGCATCGTCGGCGTCACCATGGAGCGGGGCGCCGCGATGTACGAATGCCAGCGCGCAGGCCGGCCGGTTTCCGTCCCGGAGCTGCCGACGCTCGCGGACTCCCTGGGTGGCGGTATCGGGCTCACGAACCGCTATACCTTCGCCCTGGTTCGCGATCTGGTGGACGAGTTGGTTCTGGTCAGTGAAGCCGAGATCGCCCGGGGCATTCGGCATGCTTACTGGGAGGAAAGGCAGATTATCGAAGGGTCCGGAGCTGTCGGCATCGCTGCGCTGCTCTCTGGCCGAGTGACAGACAGTGGTGTGACGGCTGTCATCGTGAGCGGCGGCAACATCGATATGAATCTGCACCACCGCATCGTCTCCGGAGAAGACGTCGACGTGACGACAGGGTAAGGCGGCCGCGCCAGAAGGAACAAGAAGACAGCTATGCCAAAGATCAGCATCCTCACCGAAGCCGAACTCCGAAGCCTGGTGCCGCTCGATGTATCTGTGGTCGCCTGCGTCGAGGAGGCCTTCTTGGCCCTAGCGACGAAACCAGTCGTCATGCCGCCGATCCTCCATTTGGAGATCGCCGATGCCAACGGCGAAGTGGACGTGAAGACGGCTTACGTTCCTGGGCTCGACTCCTTTGCGATGAAGATGAGCCCGGGTTTCTTCGACAATCCCAAGCTGGGCCTACCCAGCCTGAATGGCTTGATGGTGGTGTTCAGCGCGAAGACGGGCTTGGTCGAAGCGCTTCTGCTGGACAACGGCTACCTGACTGACGTGCGCACCGCCGCGGCCGGCGCCGTGGCCGCCAAATGGCTCGCGCGGGAGGATGCCTGTCGTGCCGGGATTGTCGGCTCGGGCCAGCAGGCCCGCCTCCAGCTCAAAGCCCTGAGCTTGGTCCGGCCGATCGAGACGGCGTGCCTTTGGGCGCGCGATACCGAGAAGGCCGCGGCCTGCGCCGCTGAGCTATCGGCCGAGTTGGGCATGGAGGTGACACTCAGCGCCGACCTCGATCAACTCACCGATCAGAGCGATGTCGTCGTGACCACGACGCCGGCCACTGCGCCGCTGATCGAGTCCCGTCATCTCAAGTCGGGCCTCCACATCACGGCGATGGGCTCGGACGCCGACTACAAGAACGAGATCGCCCCGGCGGCGCTGGTCGCTGCGGATGCCTATGTCTGCGACCGGCAGAGCCAATGCGAGCGACTGGGGGAGCTGCATCATGCCTTGGCCGCGGGGCTTGTTGCTCCGGATCAGCGCTATCCGGAGTTGGGCCGAGTGATCGCGGGTCTGGTGCCCGGGCGGCCCAATCCCCAAGCGACAACACTCTGCGATTTGACGGGAACCGGCGTGCAGGACACGGCCATCGCCACGCTGGCTCGCAACAGGGCGCAAGCGCGGGGTGTCGGGACCGAGTTCCAAGCTTGATCGGTGCCGGAGGGAAGCATGAAGCAAGCACAACCGAACTTCGCGCCCGAGGAGTACGCCGCGCGAATCGCCAAGACCCGGGCGGCCATGGAGCGCGCCGGGATAGAGCTTCTGATCGCGACAGATCCCTCCAACATGGCTTGGCTCACCGGATACGACGGCTGGTCGTTCTACGTGCACCAATGCGTTCTGCTGAGCGGCGACGGAGATCCAATATGGTACGGCCGCGGCCAGGACGCCAATGGTGCAAAGCGCACCGTCTTCATGGACCACGACCGGATCGTCGGCTACCCCGACCATTATGTCATGTCGGCCGAGCGCCACCCGATGGAACACCTCTCCCGCCTCATCGAGGAGCAGGGTTGGTCGAAGGCGGCGATCGGCGTGGAGAAGGACAACTACTATTTCTCGGCGACCTGTCTCGAGACCCTCCAGCAAGAGCTCCCCAACGCGACCTTCAAAGACGCAACCGGCCTGGTGAACTGGCAAAGGGCGGTCAAATCCGAGCAGGAGCTTGACTACCTGAGGAGCGCGGCGCGCATCGTCGAAGTCATGCATGCGAAGGTGTTCGAGTTGATCGAACCCGGGTTGCCTAAGAACGAGCTGGTCGGGGAGATCTACCGTTCTGGTATTCGAGGGGCGAACGGCTATTGGGGTGACTATCCGGCGATCGTGCCGCTGCTGCCGTCGGGCAGCGATGCAGCGGCACCGCACCTCACCTGGGATGACCGTCCCTTCGAGCGGGGTGAGGGCACCTTCTTCGAGCTCGGCGGCTGCTACCGACGCTACAATTGCCCGTTGTCACGTACCATCTTTCTTGGCCGGCCGACCGAGACTTTCCTCAACGCCGAGACGGCGGTGCTGGAAGGCATGGAGGCGGGCCTGGAGGCGGCCCGGCCAGGCAACACCTGCGAGGACATTGCGAAGGCCTTCTTCGGTGTCTTGAAACGACACGGCATCGAAAAAGACAACCGCACCGGCTATCCCATCGGCCTCAGCTACCCGCCGGACTGGGGCGAGCGCACCATGAGCCTCAGGCTGGGCGATACGACCGTGCTTCAGCCAGGCATGACGTTTCATTTCATGACGGGTTTGTGGATGGACGACTGGGGCTTCGAAACGACCGAGAGCATCGTCATCACCGAAAACGGCGTGGAATGCCTGACCGACTACCCACGCAAGCTCTTCGTCAAGGACTGAGCCGGGCATGCGCAGAAATCCGATTTCGGCGACGGTGGACTTCGAAGCCGACGGCGTTCAGCACGGCTTTCTCAAGCTGCCCCATTCCCACGACCTCTCGGCGTGGGGCTCGATCATGATTCCGATCACCGTGATCAAGCGGGGTGACGGCCCTACGGCGCTCTTGACCGGTGGCAATCACGGGGACGAGTACGAGGGCCCGATCGCACTCTTCGATCTGGCGCGAAACCTGCCGGTCGATCAGGTCTCCGGCCGGGTGATCATCGTGCCGGCCATGAACTACCCGGCCTTCACGGCGGGCACGCGCACCTCACCGATCGACGGCGGCAACATGAACCGGATCTTCCCTGGCCGGCCCGACGGCACGGTGACGGAGAAGATCGCCGACTACTTCCAGCGCTCGCTACTACCGCTGGCCGACACCGTGCTGGACATCCATTCCGGCGGCAAGACCTTGAACTTCGTTCCCTTCGCCGCGGCTCACGTGCTGCCCGACAAGGCACAGGAAGCGCGCTGCGTCGCTGCCATGGAGGCCTTTGGCGCGCCCTATTCGGTCATGCTGTTGGAGATCGACAACGTCGGCATGTACGACACGGCCGCCGAAGAGCTAGGAAAGGTCTTCGTGTCCACCGAACTCGGCGGTGGCGGCAGTGCGATGGCGACAACGGTCGCGATTGCCAAGCGCGGCGTGGCGAACGTCCTGAAGCACGCCGGCATCATGGACGGCGAACCCGCGCTCTCGCCCTCGGTGCGTCTCGAGATGCCGGACGAACGCTGCTTCGTGACCAGCGAAGCGGCGGGCTTGGTGGAGTACTGCGTGGACTTGGGCGCCGCCGTCGAAACTGGCCAGGTAATCGCCCGCATTCACGACGTGCAGCGGACTGGCAACCCGCCCGTCGAGCACCGCGCCCAGATCTCCGGCATCCTGATCGGGCGGCATTTCCCAGGTCTATCGGCGCTCGGCGATCTGCTAGCTGCGGTGGCCATCTCTAAGGATTGAGCGGCAGGTCATTGTTGGCCGTGTCTCCGGCAATTCGATTGTCCTGCGCTAACCTTGGTCGGCTTGCATCTCCTGGCCTGCGACATCGAGCAGCGTGTAAAGCAGCAGGTTGGTGCCCGCCTCGATGTCCGGCCAGTCGCTGTGTTCTTCCGGGGCGTGGCTTACGCCGCCCGAACTGGCGACGAAGATCATCCCCGAACGCGTGAGCTGTGCCATCAACTGGGTGTCGTGCCCGGCACCGCTCGGCATCACCGGTGCCTCGAGGCCGAGGGCGGCCGCCTGTCGCTTGAATGCCGCGATGATTTGGGGATGACACGGGGAGGGCGGCAACCAGCTTGTTTCTCTGATTTCCAGGGCAAGGTCGTTGCGCGCCGCCGCCGCGGTGAGAGAGCTGCGGCAGGCTTCGGCGATCGCCGACATAACCTCTTCCTGCATATCCCGTCCGACGATGGTGAACTCCGCGCGGCCTGGTACGGTATGCGGATAGTTGGGCTGAAGCTCGACCTTGCCAACCGTCAAACGACTTGCAGAGGTGCCGTGATTTGCCAGGATGTCCGGTATCTCACTGGCGAAGTCCGCAAGTCCGCGGAAGGCGTCGCGGCGCAGCTCCATAGGTGTAGTCCCGGCATGGTTTGCAGCGCCCGTCATCTCCACGACCCAGTTGAAGACGCCGGAAATACCTTCGACGATGCCGACCGCTTGACCGGCATCGTCTAGGACGGGGCCTTGTTCGATATGGAGCTCGAGAAAGGCTTTGACGCCGCGCGGGTCCCGCTGGGCGGTGCAATAGGCATCAGGGTCCAATCCCGCGGCGCGCATGGCGTCGGTGAGCTTGTTGCCTTGGTCATCGCTCGTGGAACGAAGCCACGTCTCGGACACAACGCCGACCATCGCTTGAGCGCCGAGCATGCCGCCAAAGCGACCTTCCTCCTCGCTGGTTGCGATGACCTCGACCGGCGCAGCCGGCATGATGTTGCAATCCATCAAGGTCTGTACGCATTCAAGGGCCGCGACGACACCCAATGCGCCATCGAAGACGCCGCCGTGCGGAACGCTGTCCAAGTGCGAACCCACAAGAACCGCCGGGCCTCGGCCGACATCCCAGCGCCCGATGACATTGCCGACGGCATCCAGCCGCGTCGCCATCCCGATCGCATCCATCTCCCGGCACAGCCAGCGTCGCGCCTCCATGTCCGCCGGCGAGAAGCTCAGACGATGGACGCCTTGACCTGAGGGATCCGCACCGAACGTGGCGATTTCCGTCAAGCGCGCTCGAAGGCGCCCCATGTTAACCGTCGGGCGGAAAGCCTGCGTCGGGACCCCTCTTTCGGTCATGTCATCCTTTCGCGAGAACAAAGAGAGCAAATTTATCATGAGAAATTCTTGGCGCACAGAAATTTATTATGATAAATATATTTTTGGAGGCTCAAGCAAGAACAAGGGAGCATCGCGATGACCAGGGATTTTGGTGCGCTGAAGCGCGTTCGCGCCGTCGTTGCAGCGGCTATGCTGGCGGCGGTCGCCGTGCTGGGCATGCCGGCAGCGAAGGCCCAAACCCCACCCAATGTGTTGGTCGTGGGCCAGATCGCGGAACCGAAATCGCTCGACCCGCAGACGGTCACCGCGGTCAACGACTTCCGCATTCTCATGAACATCTACGATGGCTTGGTGCGCTACAAAGACGGCACTCTCGAGGTCGAACCGGCCCTTGCGGAGTCCTGGACGATCAGCGACGACGGCCTGGTCTATACCTTCACACTGCGCGAAGGCGTCAGCTTTCACGATGGCAACCCGCTCACCGCGCAAGCCGTGAAGTTCAACTTCGACCGAATGCTCGACGAAGCGCATCCCTATCACGACACGGGACCGTTTCCTCTGTCGTTCTTCTTCAGCGCCATCGACTCGGTGGACGCGAAGGATGAGCGGACCGTCGAGTTCATCCTGAACGAACCCTATGCGCCGTTCCTCTCCAACTTGGCCTATCCGACAGGGCTTATCGTCTCGCCGTCGGCCGTCGAGAAGCACGGCAAAGACTTCGGACGCAATCCTTCAGGCACCGGACCGTTCCGTTTTGCCGAATGGGAGAGCAACGCCAAGGTCGTCGCCGTGCGCAATGACGACTATTGGGGTGGCGCGCCAGCGCTCGAGGCGATCGTCTTCCGGCCGATCACAGACGCCAACACGCGGGTTGCGGAGATGCTGTCGGGTGGCATCGACCTGATGGTGGAAGTGCCGCCAGACAATGTCGCGACGTTCGCCGACGATGCGGCATACGTCGTGCACGAGCAGGCTGGCCCACACGTCTGGTTTCTCATCTTGAACGCCAAGGAGGGCCCCTTTGCCGACAAGCGGGTACGGCAGGCCGTGAACTACGCGATCGACAAGGAGTCGCTGGTAAAGAACGTTCTCCAGGGAACGGCTCAGGTGGCTGCCGGTCCCACGCCGCCCGCATTCTCCTGGGCTTACAACGAGAGTCTCCAGCCCTATCCGCACGATCCTGAGAAGGCCCGCAAGCTGATCAAGGAAGCCGGTGCCGAGGGCGCGAAGCTCACCTTCTATGTGACCGAAGGCGGCTCCGGGATGCTCGACCCGGTACCGATGGGCACGGCCATTCAAGCCGATCTCGCAGAAGTCGGGTTCGAGGTCGAGATCGAGACCTACGAATGGAACACCTTCCTCGGCAAGGTGAACCCTGGGCTCGCAGGCAAGGCTGACATGGCCGAGATGGCCTGGATGACCAACGACCCGGACACACTGCCCTATCTTGCATTGCGCACCGACGCCTTTCCCGACAAGGGCGGCTTCAATTCCGGCTATTACTCCAATCCAAAGGTTGACGCGCTACTGGAGGCGGCCCGTCGTTCCACCGATCAAGCCGAGCGCGCGCGGCTGTACCGGGAGATGCAGGAGATCGTGCGCGACGACGCGCCCTGGGCCTTCATCGCAAACTGGAAGCAGAACGCGGTGACCAGCGAGCG
Source organism: Rhodospirillales bacterium (assembly GCA_965247175.1). Lineage (GTDB taxonomy): Bacteria > Pseudomonadota > Alphaproteobacteria > Kiloniellales > DSM-21159 > JANQMX01. The sequence continues at coordinate 2,409,333 of OZ252006.1, read as the reverse complement.
GGTTTCCGGCTTCAAGCTGCAGCCGTCCTTCTTCCTGCTGCTTGCCGGCGTCTCGAAGTCCTGAAACCGAACGGTTGGGAAGCCGGTGGGCCGGGACTGGGCTTGCCGGCTTCCGGACACCGGCTCACACAGTTGAGCTCGATCGTTGCTTCGACCGCCCTTGGTTCGACATAGGCAGGATTGCGGATGGGGTTCTATGTCCTAAAGCGCCTACTGTCTGCTATCCCGGTTCTGTTCGGCTTGACCATTATCATCTTTCTGATCATGGCCATGATCCCGGGCGACCCGGCGACAGCGATTCTCGGTGCCTTCGCGACTCCCGAGAACGTCGCCAAGCTCAACCGGGAACTCGGGCTCGATAAGTCCTTGGTCGAGCAGTACGTCATCTGGATCGGAAATCTGCTGCAAGGCGATTTCGGGCGATCCTACACGCTCAATCGCCCCGTCATCGACGAGGTTCTGGAGCGCTTCGGCGCCACCTTGGTTCTGGCCGGCGCCTCGATGCTTCTCTGTTCGCTGTTCGGGCTGCTGGCCGGTATCGTCTCGGCAGTGCGCCAGTTCGGCTGGGCCGACCGGGTGATTACGGTTTTCGTGCTGATTGGGCTTTCCATGCCCTCTTTTTGGCTCGGGCTGTTGCTAATCCTCCTCTTTGCGGTGAATTGGAAGCTGCTTCCGGCGAGCGGCATGTTCGCCATTTATGGCGGTGGAGACCCGCCGGACCTGCTCGCGCACTTGATCTTGCCGGCCGTCACCCTGGCAGTGGTCGCCACGGGCGTGATCGCGCGCCTGACACGCACGGCGATGCTGGAGGTGCTGCGTCAGGACTACATTCGCACGGCGCGGGCAAAGGGCCTCGACGAGCGGCGGGTGATCTACCGCCATGCTTTCAAGGTCGCGCTGGTCAGCGTGATTCCGGTCCTCGGCATTCAGGCGGGATTCGTCCTGGGCGGTGCCGTCTACATCGAAACCGTTTTCCAGTGGCCCGGCATCGGCCGCATGCTGGTCAAGGCAATCTCCACCCGCGATTTGCTCCTGGTTCAAGGCGGTGTCCTGGTGGTCGCCGCCAGCTACGTCTTGATCAATCTCCTGGCCGACGTGGCGCAGCATCTGCTCGACCCGAGGCTGAAGTCGTGAGCGGTGGCGCCGTGCTGCCTACGTCCCGGCCCGGGACAGGCCGGCCGAGCCTTTGGCGGCTCTTCTCGGCCAACCGACTAGCGACCGCCGGCCTGATCGCTTTGGGCATCATCCTTCTGCTGGTGCTCATCGCGCCGCTCCTACCGCTGCGGCCGCCGGATTTGACGGAGCCGGCCGACCGTTTGCTACGGCCGCTCAGCGAAGGCCATCTGCTCGGCACCGACGAGCTGGGCCGCGATCTCTTGAGCCGTTTGCTCTACGGCACGCGTACCTCGATCCTGGTGGGGCTTTCGGCAACCTTGGTTGCCGCCGTCATCGGCTCGGCGATCGGTCTCATCGCCGGCTACGCGGGCGGACGCAGCGACAATCTGATCATGCGCGGCATCGACATGCTGATGGCCTTCCCATACATCCTGCTGGCTCTCGCCATCGTCGCCGCCCTCGGTCCTGGGCTGATGAATGCCCTCTACGCCATCGCGATCGTCAACATCCCCTTCTTCGCCCGCAACATTCGCGGCGTGACTTTGGGCCTGGCGCACCGGGAGTTCGTCGATGCGGCGCGTCTCTCGGGCAAGGGCGATCTCTCCATCCTGCTGACCGAAGTGCTGCCCAACGTGCTGCCAGTCATCGTGATCACCATGGCGACGACCGTGGGTTGGATGATCCTGGAGACGGCCGGTTTGAGCTTCTTGGGCCTCGGCGCGCAGCCACCGCAGGCCGATCTTGGCTCCATGCTGGGCGAGGGGCGCAAGCAGCTCTTCACCGCGCCGCACGTCTCGATCATTCCAGGGCTGATGATCTTCGTTCTCGTCATGAGCATCAATCTGATGGGCGACGGCGTGCGCGATGTCCTGGATCCGCGATTGAAGTCGGGCGCTCTCGGCCGGCCGTCAGCCCGTACCGATGTGGCACGGCAAGCCCACGAACACGCGACAGCGCACGGCAAGCCGAATGGCGTGCTGGAGATTCGCGACCTGGTAACCGAGTTTCGCATTGGCTCGGAAGTCTACCGGGCGGTCGGCGGGGTCGATCTCCGGCTCCAAGCCGAGGAGTGCCTGGGCTTAGTCGGAGAGTCGGGCTCGGGCAAATCGGTCACCGCCATGTCCGTTCTTGGCCTGGTCCCGACGCCGCCCGGTCAAATCGTTAGGGGTAGCGTGAGGTACCTCGACGAGGACCTGCTCGATGTCAGCGATGCCCGGCTTCGCCAGCTGCGCGGCGGCACCTTCGCCTGCGTCTTCCAGGACCCATTGTCGACACTCCATCCGCTATTCACGGTCGGCGATCAAATCATCGAAGCTATTCGTGCCCATCAGCCGCTGGACTATCGGGCGGCCCATGCGGTGGCAGTGGAGCTGCTGAAGCAGGTCCAGATCCCGAACCCCGAACAGCGCATGCAGGCCTATCCCCATGAACTCTCGGGAGGTATGCGCCAGCGCATCTGCATCGCCATGGCACTTGCCAATGATCCGGAGATCTTGATCGCCGACGAGCCGACCACCGCGCTCGACGTCACCGTGCAGGCGCAGATGCTGAAACTGTTGAACCGATTGAGATTGGACAAGAGAGCCGCTGTTCTTTTCATCACGCACGACTTCGGCGTGGTCTCCGAGATCTGCGACCGGGTCGCCGTCATGTATGCAGGACGCATTGTCGAGATCGGGCCGGCGGACGAGGTCTTGGCCGCGCCCGCCCATCCCTACACCCGAAAGCTGATCGACTGCGTGCCGGTGCTCGGCGAGCCGGAACGTCGCCTGGATGCCATCCCTGGCCTGCCGCCGATGGTCAATCGGCTGCCGCCGGGTTGTGCATTCGCCGATCGCTGTCCCCATGTCCGCTCTGACTGCCGGCAAGGTGAGATTGCGCTCGAACGGTTCAACGAACGCCGGTCGGTTCGCTGTCTCTATCCCCACGCCGAGAGTCAGGAGGTGGCTGCATCATGACGGAGCCATTGCTCCAGGTCGACGGTCTGGTGCGCCGCTTCGGCGGCGAGAAGCGGCTGCTCGGCGGGCCGAAGCCGACGGTTCATGCCGTGCAGGGCGTCAGCCTCGATCTGAACGAAGGCGAGACGCTCGGCGTTGTCGGCGAATCAGGCTGTGGGAAGTCGACTTTGGCGCGTATGCTGGTCGGCCTCGACCGGCCGAGCGATGGCGTAATCCGATTGTCGGGTGAGGACATCCACTCGGGCTCGCGCCGCGGTGCGCCGCTCGCCACAGCAATCCAGTATGTCTTTCAAGACCCCGTCAGCTCGCTCAACCCGCGCAAGACCATCCGCTCCATACTCACGGCGCCGATGGTCTATCTTCTCGGCCTGCCGCGTGAGCGCTGCGAGGCGCGCTTGAAGGAACTGATGGACGCGGTCAATCTGCGCGAGGAGTTTCTCGGGCGCTATCCGCACGAGTTTTCCGGCGGCCAGGCCCAGCGAATAGGGATCGCCCGCGCACTGGCGGCTGAACCCCGAATCATCGTCCTCGATGAGCCGGTTTCCGCACTCGATGTTTCGGTCCAGGCCCAGGTTCTCAACTTGCTGGACGACTTGAAAGCGCGTTTCGGGCTGACCTACGTGTTCATCAGCCACGATCTTTCGGTCGTCGAGAGCATCAGTGATCGGGTGGCCGTCATGTACTTCGGCCGTGTGGTCGAGCTCGCACCTGCAGGGATGCTGTTCCGGACACCGCGCCATCCCTATACTAGGCTCTTGCTGGACTCGGCCCCGGTTCCCGGCCGCCGACATATCGAAGGCGAAGACAAGCCAGTCGAGCTGCCTGATCCCTTCGCCCCGCTGCCCGGCTGCGCTTTTGCGCCGCGCTGTCCCCGGGCAAAGGAGGCCTGCCAAGCTGAACGGCCACCTTTGGAGACGAAAGGCGCCGCAGCCCACTTGGCGGCGTGCCACTACCCCTTGGAGACCTATGGGTCGAGCCCGGAAGAATCGGAATGAACAAGCCGGAGGAACCCGTCGGCCTATCGCCGGTCATCGACGTTCCGCGGCGGCAGACGAAGCGGCCGCAGGAGATTTCGGAACGCCTGAAGGACTGGATCGTCGATCATCGACTGAAGCCCGGCGATCGCTTGCCGCAAGAGCGTGAGCTGATGGACCTCTTCAAAGCCTCGAAGAGCACGGTGCGCGAGGCTTTGGGGGCGCTGCAGACACAAGGCCTGATCAAAACGCGAACCGGCCCCGGCGGCGGCGCCTACATCGCGGAAATGGACAGCCGTCGCGCCATGGAGCTCTTGGGCAACTACTTCTTCTTCGCCCAGCCGAGCATCAGCGACATATATGTACTGCGCAAGCAGCTGGAACCGGAGATGGCGGCATCCCTCGTCGGCCGGCTCAGCGAGGCAGATTTCGAGCGCCTGCGTGCGACCATCCGGCTCTACGATCATCCGCCGGAAAATCTCGGCGAAGAGTATCGCCAGCGCCTGGCGGAACTGGATTTCCATTCCGTCCTGGCTGAACTTTGCCCCAACCCCGTTCTCGGATTTTTCTGCGGGTTTCTACAGAATCTGCTGCGTAACCTGACAGTCTGCCGAAGCATTTACGAAACGCCCAACCCCGACCTTCGCGAAACAGGGCTTAACTATCAAATCCAATTGCTCTCTGCCTTGCATCGCACCGAAGGAGAAGAGGTCCGCCGCATCATGTACGAGCATATGTGCGCGGCTCAGGCCTACATGGAGGCCTGCGAAGCCGAGTTGACCAGCGGTTTCCTGCGCATTGACCGCGGCTAGGCGGCTGCATCGAACAGATCCTGCCGACAGGCCTGCGCCGTGAAATCCAGCAGCAAGCGGATTCGGGCGACCCTGCGCAAGTCGGGGTGGGTCAGCAGCCAGAGGTCGGTCGCAAGATCGGGAAGCGCTTGGCCGACACGCCTTAAGCTCTGCTCGCGGTCGCCGAGGTAGCACGGCAAGACAGCCAAACCGCATCCATTTTGAGCGGCGACGAACATCCCCAATACACTGTCGACACGAGTTCGGCAGCGCGCGTTCAAGTCGTTCGCCTCCATCCAGCGCTCCAGTGGCCGATAGGCCATGCCCTCATCCGGTCCGACCCAGTCCGTGGACCGGATGTCCAAGGTCGCCCCGTTCTCCGTGACTAAATCTCGCCGCCCGTAGATCGCTTGATCGATCCGAGCGAGTTTGCGCCCGGTCAAGCTCTCGGGCGGCGCTGCGGAGGGGCGGATCGCGACATCGGCTTCGCGTTTGGATAGATTGAAGATTTGGTTGGACATCGCAACCTCAAGCGCGATCTCCGGATAAGCAGCGCGGAATCCGGCAAGAACCGGAGAAATGGGCCCGAACAGAAGTGAATCGGTCGTCGTGACACGTACGGTCCCGGCGGGCCGCAGATCCTGCCCCGCGATGCGACGTTCGCTGCCCATCACCTCGGCCGCTATGCGTTGTGCGCTTCTGGTGATGTCTTCGCCCGCCAAGGTAGGCGCGTAGCCTTCTCTTACCCGGTCAAACAGCTTGGCGCCCAGCCGCTCCTCGATGTCGCGGAGCCGACGGAACACGGTGGCATGGCTCAAGCCCAAGCTGCGTCCTGCCCCGGAAAGAGAGCCAGTCTCAGCAATCGCCAGGACGATCCTGAGGTCGTCCCATTTGCCGATGCTGTTCATTTTTGCAAAGACATTTCTTGTTTCTGGCGAATTGTAGACCGTAATCGAACAGCTTAACTCACAAGGCGCGAACTGCCAATCAAGATAGGAGAAGCGCGATGCGCGCTTTGATTCTCTATTGTCATCCGGAGCCGACGTCTTTTAACGCTGCCCTGAAAGACGGCGCCGTTCGTTCGCTAACAAGCCTGGGTTATGCGCTGGAGGTCTCGGATCTCTATGCCGAAGGCTTCGATCCGGTCGAGCGGGCCGAGCACTACGTTGAAAGAGCGGATACGGACCGCTTTTCGGTCTTGGCCGAACAGCGCTACGCCAGCGGGACGGCTAGGCTGCCATGCGAGGTGCAGCGCGAGATCGCGCGGCTCGAGCGGGCCGAACTGGTCGTCTTTCAATTCCCGCTTTGGTGGCATGCTCAGCCGGCGATGCTGAAAGGCTGGTTCGATCGGGTGTTCGTCAGCGGCGGTCTTTACACCAGCAAAATGCGCTATGATCGCGGCTACTTCAGCGGCAAGTTGGCCATCTGTTCGGTTACGACCGGCGCCCCGGAAGTAAGCTTCGGGCCAGGGGCACGAGGTGGCGATATCGAGCGGCTTCTATGGCCCATTCACTATTCGCTTCACTACATGGGCTTTGCCGTGCTTCCGCCCTTTGTCGCCTACGGGATACAGGGGCATGGTTTCGCCTATCAGCCCGCCGGGTCGTTCAAGCATCGGCTCGAAGGATACAAGAGGGAGTGGGCGCAAAGGCTGGAGACATTGGAGCAGTCGGAGCCGCTTTGCTTTCCCGGATGGAACGATTGGGACGAAGATGGCCGGTCAAAGCTCGTCGAGGCTGGAAACGGCCCATCGCCATCGAGCCTCTGATGGTTGGCCGGCCAGATTGGGGGAGACGAGCGCGCGCTTCCGCCAAGCTTACTCTAAGGGTCACTGTAGGAGCGTCCGCATGACGACGCATTTCTTGCCTGAAACTGGGGAAGGTCCGATGCCGACCTCGCCCAAAGTGGGGTTTGAGCGTTCTTAAGGCACCGCTTGGCCGCAGCTGCGAGAGCGCCGGTTCGCGGACGGGCGTTGGGTTCGTGTCTAGATCTTTGTCTGATACGCGAAGCGAACACGGCGCGGCCTTGGGGGTGCTCGGTAGCTGGTTGCATATCAGCCGTCTCGGGCCGGAAAAGCAGTCGCGGAATCGTCGAACTCCTCGATCGCATGGGGCCGAAGTCCGACTATCCAACTGAGTCTGCAAAGTACAAATCCTGCCCCCGCAACCATTTCGAGGAACCCTGGCGCCAGTGGCGCCGCATAAGTCCAAGAAATCATAAGAAGCCACCCAAAGGGTGGCTTTCTTGCGTTTCTGGCAAGACCAAGTTCTGAGCCTCAGGACATAACCCGAAGGCGAGTAACGCGAAGGCCTTACGCCGTCAGTCGCATGTAAAGGAACGGCAGCTGTTCCGGCAGGCGTTCGATGCGGTTGATGCGCACCAGGTTGCGGCGGCCGAAGATGCGGTCGAGCGCTTGGTCGTTCTGATCGCCGAGGGCGACGCAGAAGACGTCGATGCCACGGCCCGCCAGTGTGTGAACAGCGCGACGCGCATCCTCGACCAGATAGCGGTCATCCGGGCAGTCGATGTCTGAGGGCTCGCCATCGGTCAGCATCAGAACCAAGCGGCGATAGCTCCGCTGTCGCTCCAGCTCCGCCGCGGCATGGCGCAGCGCAGTCCCCATGCGCGTCGAGTAGCCGGCGGCCAGACCGGCCAGGCGGGCGCGGGCCTCGGTCCCGAAGCTGCCGTCGAAGCTCTTGACCTGCGTGTAGCGAACTTCTTCGCGGCCATTGGAGCAGAAGGCCCCGATGGCGAAGGGGTCGCCCAAACCGTCCATGGCATGGGCCAGAAGCACCGTCGCTTCCCGCTCTAGCTGGAGGATGTTGCTGGTGTGTCCCGGAACGCGATCCGCCGTTGACTGGGAGACGTCGAGCAGCACCTGCACCGAAAGGTCCCGCTGGCGGCGTTCCATCCTCTGATAGACGCGTGTGTCGGGCGTATCGCCGCTGCGCAGGTCGATCGCCGCTTCGATGCAAGCATCGAGGTCCAAGGCTTCGCCTTCGGCTTGGCGCTTCAGGCGCTGGGCGCGGCTCACGTGCGCCGAGCGGATCAGGCGCGAGAGACGCTCCACCAAGTTGGCGCGCCGTTCGAGAATCTGGGCGATGCGGTCCGCAGCGCCGGCAGGCGGATCGTACTCTACGACGGTGGTCCAGTCGCTGCGCTCGCGCCCGGCCTGATAGTCGTACTCCGGATAGCGGGCGATCGGCAGGCCGCCCTCGACCGGGCTCTCGCGCGCGACGGGTGCCTCGCTGAGAGCCTCGTCGTCTCCCTCTTCCTCGCGTTCGCGATCGACATCCTCATCGTCGTCCTCTTCGCGTCGCTCCATGCGCGCCGTATCGACGACGACACCGATCTCCTGCTGATCGTCAGAGTCATCGTCGAAGTCCCAGAGGCCGAGGTTGTCGTCCCGGTATGGCGGCTCGACAACGTAGGTCTTGGCATTGAACTGCACCCGCATCTGGCCCAGCTCATTGCCGAGCAGATTGCCGATGTGGCGGCTGATCGTCGGGTCCTCGAGCCGATCGTAGTGCGCCTCGAACAGCGTGCGCCCCCTGCGGACCCAGCCGCTGCTGTCGTTGAACTCGGGGTCGATCAGGGCCCGCGCCAGGCGCGCGAAGAGACTGGGTGCTGTCTCGGCCCCACTTGCCTGAGCGATGTGAAACGGAAGCCAAAGGCGCCGTAGACCGGGGAAGTCGCGCATAGCCAACTGTTCCACCCGGGCGTCTTCGATCAAGGAGACGACAGCCACCTGCAGAGGCTTCAGTTGGCCGAGTGGCATCGGCGGCCCGCCGTAGTGAAAGTGCGCACCGATGTGCGCCAGGGCGGCGCGGAAGACGTCCTCGGCTGCCGTGCCGCGGTAGCCTGGATAGCTTTCCGGGATATGGATGACACCGCTGCCGAAGGAACTGCGCCGGCGCGGGGTCATGACAGTGGATCCCGCCGGCACGAGGATTGGGACGCGGACTTTGAACAAGGCTGCCAGAAAGGCCTTCATGCGCCGGTCGACATCGGTGAAAACGAGATCGCCGGCTTCGCGCAGCAGCCAACGCGTGGCATCGGGATCCTCAAGCGAGAAGAAGGCGTGGCGCCGATCGGGATCGCCGCCGCCGATGCGGATGCCGGCCAGCAGCCAGGCCTCGAGGCCAGAGACCTGGAGTTGCTCGAGCAGACTGTCCATGCGTTGCAGCACGACCTCGACGGACTCCGGCGCCATGCCCGCGAAGCGCTGCATCAGGCTGAGCCAGCTCCGGAAGCGAGCGAGATCGCCAAGGCGCTCGGCTGCTTGGACGGCACTCTGGCACAGAAGCTCCGCTGCGCGTCGCCCGCTCTTGATGGCGACTGCTGAAACGACATCGGTGAGCTCTATTCCGGCTTCCGGGCCGAGCGCCTGGGCGCATGCCTTGCCGCCGGCTTCGAATGCACGCTCAACCGAAGCGCCGTAGCCGGCCCCTTGGATGCGCCGGCAGGCCCTGAGCCAGGGGGCCAGGTAGGGGTCCGGAAACAGCTGTTTTAGGCTTAGAGCGGGCGTGATCTCAGCGGTCTCCTGATCGGAGACGAGCCTGAGAAATCCCTCGCCGCCTCTCGCCACGGCCAGCTCCCTTAGATGCTGGCCGCGATGGCGTGCGACAGCGCGTCACGCATGTCCGGGTCGTCGGTGATGGGAAGGACCAGAGCGATCTCACAGGCCTGGCCCATCGGCACGCCCTTGGCCACCAGCTTGCCGGCGTGGATCAGCATGCGGGTCGATGCGCCTTCGTCCAGACCTTGGCCTTTCAGATTGCGCGCCCGTTCGGCAATGCGCACCAGCTTTCCGGCGCAGTCCTGGCCGAGGCCGGCTTCTCTGCTGACGATCTCGGCCTCGGTCTCGGCGGCCGGATAGTGGAAGTCGATGGCGCAGAAGCGTTGTTTGGTCGACTCCTTCAAGTCCTTGAGCACGCTCTGGTAGCCGGGATTATAGGAGATGGCGATCTGGAAGTCGGGATGGGCGGTGACCAGCTCGTTCTTCTTTTCCAGCGGCAGCACCCGGCGATCATCCGTCAGCGAGTGGATGACGACGGTTGTGTCCTGCCGGGCCTCGACGATCTCATCGAGATAACAGATGGCGCCGTGACGCACGGCGCGGGTCAGCGGGCCGTCGTGCCAGACGGTGCCGCCCGGCTCCAAGAGATAGCGGCCGACCAGGTCGGAGGCCGTCATGTCCTCGTGGCAGGAAACCGTGATCAAGGGTTTACCGAGCTTCCAAGCCATATGCTCGATGAAGCGCGTTTTCCCGCAGCCCGTCGGGCCCTTCAGCATCATCGGCAGGCGACTGGCATAAGCCGCTTCGTAAAGCGCGATCTCTTCGCCGATCGGATGGTAGTAGGGCTCCTCCCGAATCAAATAGTCGTCGAGGGACATACATCCTCCTGCAAAGCTCCGGTGCGAGGCCGCGCACCCCGCACCGGATCGAGTCGGCACTCAGGGAAGCGAGTTCTAACGGTGTGTTCCCGTCTTCTGGTTCGGGATACCCTCCATCGGGCATTCCTCGGTTCCGACGGTCTTACGCGTCAGGGCCTCGACCATCTCGCGGGTGCCCTCCGGATCAGTCGCCCACTTCGTATAGAAATCGTACGGGCAGGCAGCAAGGCCACGGTCGCCGTCGCCGGAGTTGATCATGCCCGTGTAGCCGCGGTGCAGCAGTTTGAAGAGGTGGTTCTGCGACTGCATGTTGGTCCGCGCATCACGGATCGCCGAGACCGAGATCTGGGCGTACTGGATGCCCATCTCCTCTTCGCCGCACTCACCCAGGGTACGGCCGTCGAAACCGATTATGGCCGAGTGCCCGAAGTAGGAGTAGACGCCGTCGAAGCCGGTGGCGTTGGCGACGGCAACGTAAACGTTGTTCGCCCAGGCCATGGACTTTGCCATGATCACCTGCTGCTCCTTGGCGGGATACATGTAGCCCTGGCAGCGCACGATCAGCTCCGCCCCCTTCATGGCGCAGTCGCGCCAGATCTCCGGGTAGTTGCCGTCATCGCAGATGATGAGGCTGATCTTCAGGCCTTTCGGGCCCTCGGAGACATAGGTGCAGTTGCCGGGATACCAGCCCTCGATGGGAACCCAAGGCATGATCTTGCGGTACTTCTGCACGATCTCGCCCTTGTCGTTCATCAGGATGAGGGTGTTGTAGGGGGCCTTGTTCGGATGCTCCTCGTGACGTTCGCCCGTCAGGGAGAACACGCCCCAAACCCCTGCCTCACGGCAGGCAGCCGCGAAGATCTCGGTCTCTTCGCCCGGGCAGGCGGAGGCCGTCTCGTACATCTCCTGCTCATCGTACATGATGCCGTGAGTCGAGTACTCGGGGAAGATCACGAGATCCATGCCGGGCAGGCCGACCTTCATGCCTTTCAGCATCTCCGCGATGTTCTTGGCATTGTCCAGAACCTCGGTCCGGGTGTGCAGCCGGGGCATCTTGTAGTTCACGACGGCGACGCCGACCGTGTCCTTACTGCTGGAAATATCTCCGTGGTACATTGCCGAGTTCCTCCTTGTGGCGTTTGACGTGGTTCGATGGATCTCCGGTCTCTCATCCGGCTTGTTGGTAGGCGTGTGCCGCGCGCAAAACCGTGGCGTCGTCGAGGTGGCGCCCGGTCAGCATCAGGCCGACCGGCAAGCCGCCGACTCCGTTGACCGGCACGGATACCGAGGGATGGCCTGAGAGATCGAAGGCCGCCGTGTTCTGCACCATGTTCAGCGCTTGGCTGATGTGCTCGGTGCGGTCGTCTTCCGGCATGGCCGGCATCTCGTGCGCGGTTTGCGGCGTGGTCGGCATGAGCAGCAGATCGGCGTCGGCCAGGACTGCGTCGTAGGCCGCAGTCAGAGCGCGGCTCATGTTCTGAGCGCGGGCGTAGAAGACCCCGTGATACTGCTCACGCATGTAATGGCCGAGGATGCCGCCCAGCTTGGCGGTGGGCGAGAAGTCGCCGGCATTGGTCTTGACCGCGCGCATCATGGCGCTGATCAGCCGCGGGTTGTAATAGCCCTTGTGCTGGTAGGCCGTGTGCCCGCGATAGAAGCTGTCGATGCCGCCTTCGATGGCGATGCAGTTCCAGATGGGCACCACGCGGCTGTGCTGCGGGATTGAGACCTCCTGCACCACCGCGCCCAGGCCTTCCAGTTGCCGGGCAGCTTCCCGAACGGCTTGGTTGACCGAGTCCATCGCCTGGTCCGTCTCGAAGCCCTCTTTGACGACAGCGATCTTCAGCCCGGCCACGCTGCCTGTCAGGGCCGCACCGTAGTCCGGCACCTCTAGGCTGCTGGGTTGGCGCGGATCGATCGCGCTGTCGTCCAGGCCGGCGATCACGCTGAGCAGCAGCGCGACGTCTTCCACGGTCTTTGCCATGGGGCCGATGTGGTCGATCGTCTGGTCGAAACCGACAATGCCGGTGTAAGGCACCAGACCATGGGTCGGCTTGTGCCCGACGACTCCCGAGAAGGACGCGGGAATGCGAATAGAGCCGCCTTGGTCGCCACCCAAGGCGATATCGACCTGGCCGCTGGCAGGCGCGGTCGCCGAGCCGTTCGAGGAGCCGCCGGCTGCGTGGTTCGGGTCGACCGGATTGCGCCCCGGGCCGTAGGCGCTGGTGTGACCGCCTCCGGAAAATGCGAAATCGTCGGTGTTCAGAACGGCCGTTATGTGGCCGCCGGCCTTGAGGATGCGCGCGACAACCGTGGCGTCGATGTCAGAGGTGTAGTCGTAGAGCAGGCGCGAGGCGCAGGTCATCGGGAGACCGGCGACACAGATCGTGTCTTTCACGCCAATGGACTTCCCTGATAGTGGCCCATCGGAGATCTCCGGAGCCGCCCTGATACTGCAGGTCCGCACGATTCCGTTGAGCGGGTCGTCCTCGGGCTCCGGACGGGCACCCGGAATGCGCACCGCCGGCGTCACCTCGCGCAGCGGGTCGGGATACTGATCGAGCACGTCGTAGCCGGCGATCACGCTGTCGATGATGGGCTTCAGGTGCTCGACTTCGGCCTCGGTCAGGTCCAGACCGTAGGTCTCTCCGATGCTGACGATGTCGTCTAAGGCGGGTCTGCGCAGCGTCACGACCCGGTCCTCCGTCGCTCATTGCGCGCGATGCCTGAGGTGCTTTCGTGGACTTTGGACATGCGAGGTCCTCCCAGTGTTTCCTTGGCTTGGCTACTTGTTGCGGACCGGCGGCACGCGGCCGGTCAGCGCGAGGCGGGCGCCGCGCCAGGCGGCCTGCAACGCCTTGGAGAGGCTGACGCCGTCGCGACAGAGGAAGCGCGCCCAGACGAGGCCCCGTTCCGGCAGTGGATTGATGCCGCTGTAGCAGACGGGGCGTTCGAGCCCGGCGTCGGCGAGGCTCCGTTTGATGGCCGATGCGGCCTCGGCACTGGCGCCGTCGAACAGCAGGCAAAGGCTGCCGTGACAGGCGTAGCGACCTGCGTTCTCCAGAGCGGCCGGTGGCCAACTCGATCGCGATAGCCGCATGCGATCGATCAGGATCGGGCGCGCCTCTCCCTTGCGGCGAATCTCGATGTCGTTCTCGAAAAGCGCGAAGGCCGCGTCCCGGTGCTTCGGGTCATGCGCGAGAAAGGCGTCGCTGAAGATCAGGCTGGCGCCTCTGTCGACTTCGACCAGCAGGCTGCTTCGCAGGCTGGCGTCGGCAAAGAGAATGAGTGGGTCCGGCAGATACTCGAGAAGGCTGTCCGGTGCGCAGTCAAGTTCCACGTCATGACGTGTCGTGCCCCCACGGCCGGCGTGCACGATGGTAGAGGCCTGCGTGGTGACGTGGGCCCTCGCCCCGCGCTTCACCGCGATCTGCAGGCTGAGATCGTCGTCGCCGTAGAGACCGCCTGAAGAAGACTGAAGATACAGAGTCGCCATGCCATCCGGATCGCCCTCGAGATGGAAAGGCCTCGTTATGTGGAAGGGATGCGGCGTGTATTGCCGTGCCAGGAAGCTGCGGCGGCCGCTGCGGCGAAAAGTGAGGGCGGCCGCGACACGGCGACGCTCGGCTTTTGCCTCCGCCGGCGGCTCGTGCAGTTTCAGCGGTGCCGTCAGGTTCATTCCGCCGCCTCGCTGGCGGTAAATAGAACGTCCCGATAGATCGTCTCGACGATGGCGGCGAGGCCCGGGTCGTCGCCGAAGCCGCGACAGCGGCAGGCGATCGTCGGCCTGCTGCCGCGGATTTCCGTCGCTTCCGCGAGCACGGCATCGGCATCGACACCGACGTAGGGGGCCAAGTCGATCTTGTTGATGACCAGAAGGTCGGCCTGGAGGATCGCGGGGCCACGCTTGCGTGGAATGTCGTCGCCTTGGGCGACGTCGATGACGAACATCCACCAGTCGACAAGATCGAGGGAGAAGGTTGAAGCGAGATTGTCACCGCCGGACTCGATGATCGTAAGGTCCAGGCCGGGGAAGCTCGCTTCGCATTCCTCCGCGGCGGCGATGTTCAAGGTCGGGTCTTCCCGGATAACGGTGTGCGGGCAGGCGCCGGCCTCGACCGCCTTGACACGACGTGGGTCGATCAGGCCGCTGTGGCGCAGCCGCTCGGCATCCTCTTTGGTGACCAGATCGTTGGTGATGACGGCAAGGTTGATGCCGGCAGCCTGAAAGCGCGGAATGAGACACTCGATCAGAGCCGTCTTGCCGGAGCCGACGGGGCCGCCGATTCCGATGCGTGCCGCACTCGGTGCTGTCTCGTTCATTGCAGCGGACGTCATCTCAGCATGTACCTCTGGGCCAGCGGGAGCTCGGTTGCGGGCTCGCAGGTCGCGAGCTCGCCATCGACGAAGACCTCGAAGGTGGCCGGGTCGACCCGAATATCGGGGCAGGCGTCGTTGTGCAGCATGTCGCTCTTGCGCAGCTGCCGGGTGCCCTGGGCGGGGAGAAGTGACTTCCGCAGACCGAGCTCCGCGGCACGCCCTCCCGCGATGGCGGAGGGGTGGACGAAGCAGGCGCTGAGTGCCTCTTTGGCTCGGCCAAAGGCGCCCCATTGCGGGCGCAGCTGCAACGGCTCGCAGGTCATCAGGCTCGCCGCGCTGTCACCCATGGTGCCCCAGGCGATGAAACCGCCTTTGACGACCAGCTCCGGCTTGATGCCAAAAAACGCGGGACGCCAGAGCACCACGTCCGCCATCTTGCCCGCTTCGAGGCTGCCGATGTGATCGGCGATGCCGAAGCAGCGGGCGGCGTTGATTGTGTACTTCGCGATGTAGCGCTTGATGCGGGCGTTATCGCCGCGCGTCGCCGTTTCTTCCGGCAAGCGTCCGCGCTGGACCTTCATCTTGGAGGCAAGCTGCCAGGTGCGGCAGATCACCTCGTTGATGCGCCCCATGCCCTGGCTGTCGGAGCCGAGCATGGAGATGGCGCCGATGTCGTGCAGCACGTCCTCGGCAGCGATCGTCTGCGCGCGGATGCGGCTCTCGGCAAAAGCCACATCCTCGGGAATCGCCGGATTGAGGTGATGGCACACCATGGTCATGTCCAGGTGCTCATCGAAGGTGTTGACGGTGTAGGGGTTGGTCGGATTGGTGGAGGAGGGCAGGCAGTGCGCTTCTCCGGCGACCCGAATGATGTCCGGGGCGTGGCCGCCGCCGGCCCCTTCGGTGTGATACATGTGGATGGCGCGGCCGGCGATGGCGGTGAGGGTGTCCTCGAGGAAGCCGCTTTCGTTGAGCGTATCGGTGTGAATCTGCACCTGGAAGTCGAGTTCGTCGGCGACCGACAGACAGCAGTCGATGGCCGCCGGCATGGCGCCCCAGTCCTCATGGATCTTGAGCCCGAGGCAGCCGGCCTCCAGCTGCTCACCGAGCGACTCGGGTTTGTGAGAGTTGCCGCGCCCGAGGAAGCCGAAATTCATCGGCCAGTCTTCAGCGGCCTGCAGCATCTTGCCGACGTTAAAGGGACCACCGCAGTCGATGCCGACGGTGATCGGCCCGAGCGAGCCGCCCAGCATGGTCGTGATGCCGGAGCTGATGGCATGCTCGACCAGCTGCGCGCTGTCGAAGTGAACGTGCACGTCGATCGCACCGGCGGTCGCGATCAGACCTTCGGCATCGCGCACCGTGGTGGCGGCGCCGACCAGCAGGTTTGCGTCTACGCCGTCCATGATGTCGGGATTGCCGGCCTTGCCGAGCCCGACGATCTTGCCGTCCTTGATGCCGAGGTCGCCTTTGACGATACCGAGGACGGGATCGATGACCACCACGTTGCACAGCAGCATGTCGAGCACGCCTTCTCGGCTGGTGGCGCCGGCGACCAGACCCATGCCATCGCGCAATGTCTTGCCGCCGCCGTGCAGGCACTCATCGCCCGGCACCGCGTGGTCTTTCTCGATCTCGGCCCAAAGCTCGGTGTCGCCGAGACGAATCAGGTCCCCTGTGGTGGGGCCGTACATGGCGGCATAGGCCGCACGGGTCATCTCTGCCATGGCGGTCAGGCCCCCTTGAACCCGGCTGCACGCGCGCGCGACAGGGCCGCTTCCTTGGCCTCTCCACTGGTCGTGTCCCCATCGGTCAGTGCGTTGAGGCCGCCGACCCGGCCGTGACCGCCAAAGGGAACCAACGTCACCTCTTTGCTTTGGCCAGGCTCGAAGCGGACGGCCGTACCGGCAGGGATGTCGAGGCGTTTGCCGAAGGCGGCTGCGCGGTCGAAGTCGAGCGCACGATTGGTTTCGAAGAAATGATAGTGGCTGCCGATCTGGACGGGCCGGTCGCCCGTGTTGAGAACCGCGATCGTGGTCTTGGACCGGCCGGCGTTCAGCTCGATCGTCCCATCCAGGGCCGCGATGGTGCCGGGTGCAGTCATGTCGGCGGTGTCGGCACCGGGGCCGGGACGGATCGGATCGTGCACGGTGACCAGCTTGGTGCCGTCCGGGAAAGTGGCCTCGACCTGGATCATGTGCATCATCTCGGCGATGCCTGGCATGACGTCTTCGGTCGTGAGGATTGTCGATCCGAAAGAGATCAGCTCCGCGACACTGCGGCCTTCACGCGCGCCTTCGAGGATCTCGTCGCTGATGATCGCAGTGGCCTCTGGGAAGTTCAGCTTGAGGCCCTTCTGCCGCCGCCGCCGCGCCAGCTCGGCGGCGGTGTAGATGGTCAGCCTTTCCATTTCCGTCGGCGTCAGGAGCATGGGCGGTTCCTTGTCTAAGCGGCGAACAAACGGGTTTCGTGATCGCCGTGACGCATCGCGGCGATATCGGCGAGCGGCATGAAGCCGTGTGGCAGGCTCGGCAGGGGCGCGGCGATCAGTTCGCCAACGACCGGCCCGAGCTTCGTCTGTATGACCTGTGCTTTGAGCGAGCCGACCTTGCCGAGACGCAGCGCCGCCGATAGCGCGGACGCCATGACCTGATAGACGGCCGAGAGCTCCGCAATGTCTCGAGGCAGGCCGAGGGCCTTGGCCACCAATGCCTGAACGATCGGCTGGTGCGCCGGAACCAGGCCATCGTTCAGCATCTTCAAATAGGCGTCGGCGCATGGCGTTCCGATACGGGAGTGACTGGTCAGCGTGGCGCGGCCTATGCGTCGCGAGGCAAGGGCGAGGCTCTCTACGCTGTTCTGCGAGTCGTAGAGCCAGTCCAACTCGCCGAGTGCCTCGAGGTCGCCGGCGGTTTCATGAGACCGGACGAGATACCAGCGGTCCAAGCTGGCCCATCGCGGCAGCAGGTGATGGCGAATGAAGTGCTCGACGTCGTCGGCGCCGCTCACGGCTCCTTCGTTGGCCAGCGTTTCCAAGCCGTTGGAGAATGCGAAGCCGCCGGAGGGAAAGCTGCTGTCCGAGATCTGCAACAGCCGCAGAAGGGTCGCAGGATCGGCGGTCATCCGGGTGGTTCCCGCGTTTCGTCGGCGAGCTCCTCGATTGCGATGCTGCCGCTATCCAAGAATACCGAAAGGCGCTCGATGTAGCTGTCGTACGGCCGCTCGAGCGCGACCAGCAGCAGATCGCCATCGAAGCGCACGCGCCAATGAAGGTTGCCGGCGTGGTAGCCGAGCGCCAGTGCGGTGGCCTGGTCACGGGGCCTCAGCGGCAACCAGCGCTCGGCCTCCACCCGGACCACCACGGCCAAGTCGTTTTCTTGAACCAGAAGGGCTCTATCGAACAGACCGACATCACGGGGCAGGGCAATGGCAATCTCGCTGCCCTTGTCCGTCGCCGCTCTCAAGCGCCGGCGCGCGAGATCGGCCCGCGGCAGGATCAGCCATTCGAGATGCCCGGCATGTTCGAGGCGATGCACATCGTCGTGGAACTGCGGGTCGTCGATGGAACCGAGGATCGAGGTAACCAGATGCATTGGCCGCGCCTCAGATCGTCATGTGCTCGGCGACGATTTCGTCGCTGAGCGCATCGATGCTGCCGGAAGCCACGGAGCGGCCGTTTTCCATCATGGCAAAGCTGTTGGCTGCCTCTCGCGCGAAGCTCACGTTTTGCTCGACCAGGACAATGGTCAGCCCGAGTTCTCTGTTGAGCCGGATGATGCTCTGCTCGATCTGCTCGACGATGTTGGGCTGGATGCCCTCCGTCGGCTCGTCCATCAGCAGGATTTTGGGATTGGCGGCCAGGGCCCGGGCGATGGCCAGTTGCTGCTGTTGGCCGCCGGACAGAAGTCCCCCCGGCCGCTCCAGGTTTTCGGTCAGATAGGGAAAGAGCTCCGGCACGATCTCGGGAATGCGGCGCCCGCTGCCGTTGGCGGCGAAGCCGCCCATCAGGATGTTCTCGCGCACCGAAAAGTCTGGAATGATCTGTCGGCCTTGCGGCACGTAGCCGATGCCGGCACGCGCGCGCTCGAAGGTCAGGGCCACCGAGATGTCCTTGCCATCCAGCGTTATCGTGCCGTCGGCGCGGTCGGTCAGGCCCATGATGGTCTTCAAGAGCGTGGTCTTGCCGACGCCATTGCGCCCCAGCACGGCCAGGATTTCGCCCTGGCCCGCCTGTATCGACAGGTCATGCAAGATGTGACTGCGGCCGTAGAAGGAATCGATGGCGCTCAGCGTCAGCATCAGTGAATGCCTCCGCTGCCGAGGTAGGCGTCCTTGACCGCCGCGTTCGACTCGATCTCCGCGATCGTTCCCTCGGCCAGCAGCTTGCCGAGATGCATGACCGTGATGGTGTTGGCGATCTCGCGCACGAAGGCCATGTCGTGCTCGACGACCAAGAGGGTGTGCTGCCCCTTCAGACGATTGATGATCTCCGAGGTCTTCAGCGTTTCGGCGTGGGTCATGCCCGCTGTGGGCTCATCGAGCAGGATCACCCTGGCGTCCTGAATGATCAGCATGCCAAGCTCGAGCCACTGCATCTGGCCGTGAGACAAGTCGCCGGCGCGTTTACCGAGCACGTCTTCCAGGCCGGTAAGCTGGACGACCTCCTCAATTCGCGATTTTGAGTCGGCGGACAGGCTCAGGCCCAGGTTCTTGATGACGCTTGGCTCGCCCGTGCCTGCGACGCTGAAGTTCTCCGCCACCGTGAGCTCGCGGAAGATGCTGGGGATCTGGAACTTCCGGCCGATACCGGCGCGCGCGATCTTGTGCTCTTCCCAGTTCGTGATGTCCTTGTCGTAGAGGTAGACCTGACCGCTCGTGGACTTCGTGCGGCCGCTGATCAGGTCCATCAGCGTCGTCTTGCCGGCACCGTTGGCACCCAGCAGAACGCGCAACTCGCCGTCGTTGACGATCATGGTGAAGTGGTCGACGGCCTTGAACCCACCAAAGTCGACGGAAAGGGCATCGACGATAAGAGCGGTGTTTGACGCGGCCCTGGCCATCCGCCCTTACTCCCCCGCTTCCTGCACGGCCACGGCCGGCTTCTCGCTGGTCTTGCGCGAAGCACGCAGCTTGCCGCTAAGGGCTGAGACGAGATCCTGCATAAGGCCGGCAAGACCGCGCGGCATGAAGAGCACCACCAGAATGAAGATGATGCCGATGATGGCCTTCCAAGCTTCCTTGAGCAGCTCGCTCTCGCTTGCGGTCGCCTCGATGGTGTTGATCAGGATGGCGCCGATGCAGGCGCCGAGAAGCGAGTTGCGCCCGCCGACCGCGGCCCAGACCACCATTGAGATGGAGAAGGCAAGGTCCATGAAGGTCGGCGATGCAAACTCGGACGCCAGGACATAGAGCATGCCGGCGAAGCCGGCGATCGCCGCCGAGACGGTGAAGAAGAAGACCTGGTAGGCGGCCACGTTGTAGCCGAGGTAGCGCGCCCGATTGGGATCGTCGCGCGTCGCCTGCAGAATCAAGCCCGCACGCGTCGCCACCAGCCAGCGTGCCGCGAGCAGGACGATGACGAGGGAGCCGGCGATCAGATAGTAGGTTTGGACCAGGTAGGGGTCGAACTCGAAGCCGCCGATGGTCAACCATCCGAGATCGGTCAGACCATTGAAGCCGTTGGTAATCGGCTGTGCATCGATGATCAGGAGTCGGACCAACAACACCAGCGCCAAGGTGATGATCGCGACGTAGACGCCGGAGATCCGCAGGCGAAAGATCGCCGAGCCGATGAAGTAGGCGATCAAGGTCGGCACGACCACGGCCATGGCAATGCCGAACCACTGCTCCTGAAACGGAATCCACAGAAACGATCCCTGGTTGATGCAGCAAAGTTCCGTGGGGGCGCCGGGCTCCGCGTTCCACAGCATGAAATCCGGGATCGGTTTGTCGGAGCCTTGCTGCAGCGAGGTATAGGACTGCAGCTTCAGCGACATGGCGACCATGTAGGCGCCGAGCCCGAAGAACAGTCCCTGGCCGAGATTGAGGACGCCGGCGTAGCCCCAGGAGAGCGCGATGGCGAGCCCCAGCATGCCAAAGACCAGGTACTTTGCGATCCGGTTCAGCCAGAACTCGTCCATGAAGGCCGGCATCGCCAACACTAGAACGATGAAGAGGCCGTAGACGAGACCTTCCAGCAGGCGTTGATTTGTCCAGATGGCGCTCATCGCCTTAGCGCCCCTTGAACGAGAAGAGGCCTTGCGGCCGCCACATGATGATCAGGATGACCACACCGAAGACCACGGCGCTGGCGAGAATGTCGTTTGTCCAGGTGGCGAAGAGGCCGTTGACCTGACCCAGCAGGCCGGAAGAAGCGACCGTGCCGAGTAGACTGCCGACGCCGCCAACCACAACGACGAGGAAACCCTCGACAACTAGCGAAGAGCCCATCTCGGGCGACACGGTTTTGAAGCCGGCCATCATGACGCCGGCGACGCCGGCGAGACCTGAGCCGTAGGCAAAGGTGTAGGCCGAGACACGCTTCACATCGATGCCGCAGGCGGCGGCCATGTCCGGATTGCGCATGATGGCGCGGACCTGGACGCCAAGACTGGTTCGGTAGAGCAGGAACCAGGTCAGAGCCGTTAGGGCCAAGGTCAGCAGAATGATGAAGCTGCGATAGGGTTGGACGGTGAACTCGCCGATCATCCAGGGCTGATTGAGAAAAGCGGGGATAGCGACGTTCTGCAGGCCTGGGCCCAAACCTTCGATACGGATGCCGAAAAAAGTAAAGCCGAACTCCAGGCGAATTACCTGCTGCAGGAGAATGGCGATGCCCCAAGTTGCGAGCAGGGTATCGAGGATGCGCCCATAGAGATGCCGGATCACCAGACGTTCGATCAGCAGCCCCAAACCGCCTGCGACGATAAAGGCCAGAGGCAGGGCGACGAAGAGATTTGCGCCCAGATAGATCCCCGACAACACGGCGGTGTAGGCGCCGATCATCACCAGCTCGCCGTGAGCCATGTTGATCACGCCCATCGCGCCATAGGTGATGGTCAGTCCTAGCGCGATGAGCAGCAGGATCGACGACAGCGACAGGCCGATGAAGATGACGTCCGCCATAGCCTCGATGCTCCCCGTTCTTGTTCGGCTCTGGATGCCGCGCGGCTGGCTGGCCGCGCGGCTGTCATTCCAGAATGCTACGGAAGGCTCTTACAGCTTGGTCGTGTCGAGGCCCTTGGCGGTGCAGAACAGATTGTCCTCGGTTTCGCCGTAGGCGACGTAGGGCAGCGGAATGGTCGGGCTGTCGTACTCATCGATAATGGTGCCCTGGCCGTCGGCGCCCCACTGCGCGATGCGCGGCGTCAAATAGGTGTGCAAGTTCTCCGAGTGAATGGTCACCGTGCCGTTGGGCGCATCGAAGACTTGCCCGCGCACACCTTCGCGAATGGCATCAGGAGTCGCTTCGCCCGACTTCTCCACCGCCTGCTTCCAGAGGTAGACCTGGAAGTAGCTGCTCTCCAAGGCATGATGCGTGACGGCATTCGGGTCGTTCACGTACTTCCGGTAGCGCTCGATGAAGGCCTGATTGTTATCGCTGTCGATGGCCTGGAAGTAGGGGAAGGACGTGAAGCTATCGACGGCGAACTCGGCGCCCATGGCGGCGATCTCAATCTCCGAGGTGACGGTCGCGCAGATCGGCAGTTTGTCGTGGGTCAGGCCCTGGTTCTTGAACTCGCGATAGAAGGCGACCACCGAGTCGCCGACCACGTTGGACAGCACCACATCGCAGCCGCTGTCCTTGATTTTCTTGACCATCGCGCCCCATTCGGAGTGGCCGAGCTCGAGATACTCGTCCGCGATCCACTCGGCACCTTGCTGCTCGATCAGGATCTTCGAGACCTTCGCCATCTCGCGCGGGTAGATGTAGTTCGACCCCACGATGAAGAACTTCTTCTTGCCCAGGTTCGAGACGATCCAGGGGATGAAGTTGGAGAGCTGCTGATTGGGAACGGCACCGGTGTAGATGACGTTCTTCGAGCACTCGAAACCTTCGTAGTACGTGGGATAGAAGTAGAGATTGCGACGCTTCTCGAACACCGGCAGGACGGCCTTCCGGCTGGCCGAGGTGTAGGAGCCGAAGACGGTCGGCACCCGGTCGCGGATCACCAGCTTCGATGCTTTCTCGTTGTAGGTCTTCGGATCCGAGGCCCCGTCTTCGACGATCGGCTTGATCATCTTGCCCATGACACCGCCTTGGGCGTTTATCTCTTCGATTGCCATTGTCGTCGCGTCGGCCAGCGATTTTTCGACGATGGACAGGCCGCCGGTCAGCGAGAAGAGCACGCCAACCTCGATCTCGTCGGCCGCTTGAGCCGTGCGGGTGAAGAAGTAAGGCGCGGCAAGCCCTGCGGCGCCGACGATAGCTGACCTCTCTAAGAACTTTCGACGATTGATGGTCATGTTCCTGTGATCTCCCAGTAGTGCAGTCTTGCCAGGCTCCGACCCCAGCTCTTGTGGTTCGCTGGCCGTCCAACCGTGTAGAGAGGGCGCGCTTCGTCGCTTGCAGCAGATTTCTCTGCTGTTTGAAGCTTCGGCAGGATGGAGCGAGTGCTGGTGGTGACCCGGCGTCGATGCCGGACGGAGCCGCGCGGTCTAACAACCTGAGCTGATGCCCCAGGCCGCTTTCCCTCGGCTGGAATGATGCACTGCGAATTCGCAGTGCATCAGCGAATTCCGCGGAGCGTCAGTGATCCGCCCACAAAAAAACCCACGTTGCCGCCGGCTCTCCGGAGGCGCTGTGGGCTGTCATTGCCGTGTGCGGCGCAACGTCTTTGTTGCAACGCAATATAAGCTAATCATCTTTTAACCGGAAACTCAACAATTCATTTGCATGAATGATTGCTGCGGCAATCTGCTCCATCGATACACGCTTTGCCATGGCCTGCGTGCGGATGGACTTGTAGGCGTCTTGCTCGCTAAGGGCTTGTGACTCCATCAATATCGACTTGGCTTTGGCGATGCGCTTCTGGCCGGCCAGTTTGTTCTCCAACTTAGCGATCCGCTCCAGTTGGCGCTTTCGGCTCTGCCATATGTTGCGGGTTATCACCAGATTGGTGAGCAGTCCGAAGGGGCGAACCGGCTTGCCAATCACGGCCAGAGACTCGCTTTCCAAAACAAGCTGAAGGGTCGCAGGGTTCTCGTAGTCGACAACCGCAATGACGGCCGGTTTCGGGTCGGGTGCCCGGCGGAGCAGCTTGGTGATGCGTTTGTGCATCTCTCGGTCGATTGTTGTGAAGAGAATATCGACGCCGACAGGCATTTCGTTCGGGGCGGGCCAGTGCGGCTCGACCCTGCAGCCGATGCGTTTCAAGTGCTCGACTAGGGACTCCCCATCCGTGTCAGGCGGATGAATGACAACCACGTTGAGATCGCGCAGATCTTTCAGCAAGGCCCCGGGCATCGAGCGTCAGCCGCGGGAGCCCGTCAGTCGCACATGTCCTGCGCCACCATTTTGCGCCGACTGGGATCCCCAGTTCTCATCCTCGGGCGTGATCATGTAAGGGTCGGGCTTTACCGGAACGCTGCTCTCTTCCTCGATGGTGAACTGCCCGTCGCTGCCGACCCGTCCGATGCGCGGCCAGAGATAGGTGTGGTTGTTCTCTTGGTCCACCCGAACCGGTCCCTGCGGTGACGCAAACTCGCAGCCGGGCAGGGCCTGCTTGATCTTGTCGATTGCCGTTGAGCCCGCACGCTCCACCGCTCTGGCGAAGAGATGCACTTGGAAGTATGCGGCTTCGGTGCAGCTGGAGATGGGTTGGTCCGGGCCGAAGCGCCTACGGTAGGCGTCCACAAACCGCGTGTTGTCCGGCGCCTGAATGCTCTGAAAGTAGGGAGCGGAGGTGTAGTGACCTTCAGCGGCTTCGCTGCCCATTTGTGCGACCTCCGGTTCACAGGTGGTCAAGCTGCCGATCGGCATCTTGTCTGGGTCGAACCCGGCCTTGCGATAGGCGCGATAGAGACCAGTGGTTCCATCGCCAACGACCGTCGAGATAATCACCGAGGGATCGCACTTTCGAACGTCGGCGATAATTTGATCGATGTCCTCGTCACTCGCGTTCAAGGGAATGTACCGTTCCTCAAGAACCTTGCCGCCATGACTGGAGATGTAATCTCGGATGATTCGGTTGGATTCATAAGGGAAGACATAGTTCGAGCCGACGAGATAAAAGCGCTGGCCATAGTGCTGCATAAGAAAGCGGGCCAAACTGACCGAGTTTTGGTTGGGCGCAGCACCGGAATAGATGCAGTTGGGTGAGAATTCGAAGCCTTCGTAAAGTGTCGGATAGAAAAGCAGGCCTCCCCGTCGCTCAACGACAGGCAGCACCGCTTTGCGCGTTGACGACATGTAACAGCCGAAGATCACCTCGATGCCGTCGGTCTCGAACAAATCCTCTGCGAGTTGGCGGTACCTGCGCGGATCCGATGCCGGATCGTAGATGACGGCCTCAAGGGGGCGGCCGAGAACGCCACCGCTGGCGTTCAGTTCTTCCAACGCCAACTCGACGGCGCAGCGTTGGGTTCGCTCGACGAGCGCGGTCACTCCGGTCTCTGAAAACAAAACGCCAACCCGAATAGGCGGCGGTGCTGAAACCCCAATCATCAAACGCTCCTCGTCACCGGATAAGCAGCTATTCAGACTCGTCGAATGACCCTTGCCGGGTCATATGACGAAGCGCGACGAGAAACGCGACCCAAATCTCTACCCGACAATGCTAACCCAATGTTGTGGGTAGGGGCAATCTCGGAAAGAACGCAAACCGCGAAGAGAAGCGGAGCAGTTCTCGCTGCTCGCCGACGCTCGAGGCGAGGCCCGTTGGTGTGATGAGGTCTGCAGAGCGCAAATCCCGCCCCGCAACCAGTGCGAGGAACCCTGGCGCCTTCGGGGGCGGAGAGACTAGTCGATGAGCCCGAGCGTGCGGAACAAGGTGAACTTGTCCCAGACCACCCAGGACTGCTTGATCTTGCCGTCCGCGTCGTACTCATCGATGGAGATTCCGGCCCAGGAAACGGTCTTGCCTGTCGGGGCAAGGCCCTCGTAGGGGCCCGTTTGTGTGCCAGTGAAGGTCCAGTGGGTTGCAACCCGATTGCCGTCCACGAGCTGCATCTGGAAGGCCACCTTCGTGCCGGGGAAGGCGCTGTGATAGGACGCGACGATTGCCTTCAGCTCGTCGAGCGTCACTCCCTTCTCGCCGTCGCTGGCGGCGATCGGCTCCTGATAATTGACGTAGCCCGGCGCGTACAGGCTGTCGGGATCGACCTGGAGATCGCTATTCCACCACTCGATCGATTTCCGTGACGTTGCTTTCTGCTCTTCCATGGTCGCCTCGCTAGCACCTGTCCCCTGCGCAAGGGTTGTCGACGGTACCACGCTCATCATCCCAATGGCTATGACTAGGGTCGCAGCCAGAAACCAAGATTCGGAAAGCCGAGTTCTCATAAGAAGTCTCCAAGCCACCGCTAATGTGGAGAGACCTGACAGTGCCAGATCTCTCGCTCTGCCGGTAGACAGCCTGGGTCGACAGCATGGACTTGTCGGACGCAGGGCGCTTATGGCTTTTGTCTTGTCTCGAGGGCGCACCGGATGCGGCGCGCCCTCGATCGGTGGTCTGGCCTCCTTCAGGAAAAGAGATCGAGGTCAGGAGAGGGGGCATAGCTCAACTGCATGTCCGAGGCCCGTTCATCCAGAATGGTGAAGTTCTCGATCGAGCCGTCGAAATGATCGCTGGGACGGCCGACTTCGCCGGACTTGCTCGCCCATCCGTTGGCGCCGATCAGCAGGACCTCTTCGTTGCTCTCCCAATTGTGCGAGAACCCCTCTTCGGCGTCGACCTGCTCTCCATCGAGGTACAGCTGAGTGCCCTCCTCGCCGAAGGTCAGCGCGAAGTCGTACTCCACGCCTTCCTCGATGACGCCCTTAGCCTCCAGGTACACCGAGCGCTCTTCGTTCTGCAGACGGACCTTCAGATCACCGTCCGACTCGACGAAGGCCGTGGTATGGCCGCCTGAGCCATAACCGCTCGCATCCTTGGAGAAGAGAGCGTCCCGCCCGGTGATGTCGTCGGCGACGAAGGAGAAGAGGATGGTGCCCTCCGAAAGCGAGAGATCGTCACTGTGTTCCACGACAACTTCTCCACCGCGCTCACCGTTGAACTCGAACAGGCCGGCTATGCCGAACACCGGGTCGCCTCCGCCGTCGGCATCGATGGTCGGGAGGTTATCCGGTACGGGTGGCTCGATGGCGTCGGTTCCGTTGGAGATGGGCTTGAGGGCCTCGTCGAGCTTGTCGATATCGCGGACGATGCCGTAGGCGGGCTTGTCGGTCTGGAAGATGTCGTCCTCTGTGACGAAGTCGCCGAACACGCGGATGTTGCCGAGTAGGTCGTCGTTGTGGGCGCCGCCGCCACCGCCCTGATCGGAATAGAGCTGGATGAGGGAGTGGTCGATGACGCCGTCGCCGTTGGCATCCTCCTGGGTGACGGAGAGGATCTCGGTGGTGTGACCTTCGATGACGATGCGGTCGCCCTCGGCCTTGTTGAAGTCGAGGATGGTGTCGGTGCCGATCTCGTCGACCCAGTGGTTGTGGATGTCATCGTTCTCACCGGCGACGCCGTGCCAGCGGATGGTGCCGTCGTCGTTGGTGTGCTCCTCGATGAAGCGCTCTTTGGCGTTGATCAGGGTCTGAAAGTAGAAGGTGTCGGCGCCCTCGCCGCCTTCCAGGATGTCGTCTGCGGGGATGGGCTGATCGGGATAGAGCTTGCCGGTCTCGGGGTCGAGCTCGCCGTCGGGGTCGCCCTCGTCGCGGTCGGGGTCGAAGGCGACGTAGGGTTCGCGGCCGTCGGCCTGTGAGATGATGAGGTCGTCGCCGGCACCGCCGCGCAGGATGTCCTCGCCGTGGCCGCCGTCGAGCACGTCGTCGCCGTCACCGCCCTCGAGGGTGTCGTTGCCGTAGTGGCCCTGGATGACGTCGTCGCCGCCCTTGCCGTCGATGTCGTCGTCGTTGAGGCCGCCGAGGATGGCGTCTGCCTGCTCTGTTCCCTCGAAGGCGCCGTCTGCGGCAACGATCTCAGTCCCATCGGCGAGGCTGCCGTCGTGCATGATGCCGTAGTCCTGGGCCAGGGCCTTCAGCATGTCGGAGCCGTGGTGCATCTGCTGGAAGGCGGGCGTCAGGTCCTCGGCGTCGAGGGAGGCCAGGGCGGCCGCCTCCAAGGCGGGGTCGGTCTGCCCGGCAAGGGCGGCCATGCCAACCGGGTCGAAGGCCTCGTCGTAGAGGGCGAACTGGCTGATCTCGCCCTCGAAGGGGAGGTGGGGTGTCTGCTCGTCGTTGCTGCGGTACATGCCGGAGGCGCCAACCAGGAAGGCGCGGTCGTTCTCGACCAGGCCCTGCACCATCTCCGGCTCTGCGGCTGTGAGGATGCCGTCGAGATAGACCTTGAGGCCGTCCTCGCCGAAGGAGACGGAGAGCTGATGCTGCTCGCCGGCCTGGATGGGATGCTCCTTGAGCTTGAGGGTCTCGGAGCGCTCGTCGGTCTGCTGGCGGACCTCGATGATGCCGTTCCTGATGATGGCCGTGAGGTGTCCGCCGTCCTCGTAGCCGCTGCCATCCTTGGAGAAGAGCGCCTTGGTGCCGGAGACGGAGTCCGCGGTGAAGGTGATGGCGACCGTGCCGTTGGCGATCTCCATCGCATCCTGGTGGCCGAGATCAATGAACTGATCGCGCTCGCCCCCCAAGACCGTCGGCGTGACGAGGGCGGCGACCGGAGAGACCCCGTTGACCGGGTCGGCGCTGGGCAGGTCGCCGTCGTCCGGGATGGGTGGCTCGATGGCCTCGGTTCCGTTGGAGATGGGTTGGAGGGCCTCGTCGAGCTTGTCGATATCGCGGACGATGCCATAGGCGGGCTTGTCGGTCTGGAAGATGTCGTCCTCTGTGACGAAGTCGCCGAACACGCGGATGTTGCCGAGTAGGTCGTCGTTGTGGGCGCCGCCGCCACCGCCCTGATCGGAATAGAGCTGGATGAGGGAGTGGTCGATGACGCCGTCGCCGTTGGCATCCTCCTGGGTGACGGAGAGGATCTCGGTGGTGTGACCTTCGATGACGATGCGGTCGCCCTCGGCCTTGTTGAAGTCGAGGATGGTGTCGGTGCCGATCTCGTCGACCCAGTGGTTGTGGATGTCATCGTTCTCACCGGCGACGCCGTGCCAGCGGATGGTGCCGTCGTCGTTGGTGTGCTCCTCGATGAAGCGCTCCTTGGCGTTGATCAGGGTCTGGAAGTAGAAGGTGTCGGCGCCGGTGCCGCCCTCCAGGATATCGTCCGCCGGGATGGGCTGATCGGGATAGAGCTTGCCGGTCTCGGGGTCGAGCTCGCCGTCGGGGTCGCCCTCGTCGCGGTCGGGGTCGAAGGCGACGTAGGGTTCGCGGCCGTCGGCCTGTGAGATGATGAGGTCGTCGCCGGCACCGCCGCGCAGGATGTCCTCGCCGTGGCCGCCGTCGAGCACGTCGTCGCCGTCACCGCCCTCGAGGGTGTCGTTGCCGTAGTGGCCCTGGATGACGTCGTCGCCGCCCTTGCCGTCGATGTCGTCGTCGTTGAGGCCGCCGAGGATGGCGTCTGCCTGCTCTGTTCCCTCGAAGGCGCCGTCTGCGGCAACGATCTCAGTCCCATCGGCGAGGCTGCCGTCGTGCATGATGCCGTAGTCCTGGGCCAGGGCCTTCAGCATGTCGGAGCCGTGGTGCATCTGCTGGAAGGCGGGCGTCAGGTCCTCGGCGTCGAGGGAGGCCAGGGCGGCCGCCTCCAAGGCGGGGTCGGTCTGCCCGGCAAGGGCGGCCATGCCAACCGGGTCGAAGGCCTCGTCGTAGAGGGCGAACTGGCTGATCTCGCCCTCGAAGGGGAGGTGGGGTGTCTGCTCGTCGTTGCTGCGGTACATGCCGGAGGCGCCAACCAGGAAGGCGCGGTCGTTCTCGACCAGGCCCTGCACCATCTCCGGCTCTGCGGCTGTGAGGATGCCGTCGAGATAGACCTTGAGGCCGTCCTCGCCGAAGGAGACGGAGAGCTGATGCTGCTCGCCGGCCTGGATGGGATGCTCCTTGAGCTTGAGGGTCTCGGAGCGCTCGTCGGTCTGCTGGCGGACCTCGATGATGCCGTTCCTGATGATGGCCGTGAGGTGTCCGCCGTCCTCGTAGCCGCTGCCATCCTTGGAGAAGAGCGCCTTGGTGCCGGAGACGGAGTCCGCGGTGAAGGTGATGGCGACCGTGCCGTTGGCGATCTCCATCGCATCCTGGTGGCCGAGATCAATGAACTGATCGCGCTCGCCCCCCAAGACCGTCGGCGTGACGAGGGCGGCGACCGGAGAGACCCCGTTGACCGGGTCGGCGCTGGGCAGGTCGCCGTCGTCCGGGATGGGTGGCTCGATGGCCTCGGTTCCGTTGGAGATGGGTTGGAGGGCCTCGTCGAGCTTGTCGATATCGCGGACGATGCCATAGGCGGGCTTGTCGGTCTGGAAGATGTCGTCCTCTGTGACGAAGTCGCCGAACACGCGGATGTTGCCGAGTAGGTCGTCGTTGTGGGCGCCGCCGCCACCGCCCTGATCGGAATAGAGCTGGATGAGGGAGTGGTCGATGACGCCGTCGCCGTTGGCATCCTCCTGGGTGACGGAGAGGATCTCGGTGGTGTGACCTTCGATGACGATGCGGTCGCCCTCGGCCTTGTTGAAGTCGAGGATGGTGTCGGTGCCGATCTCGTCGACCCAGTGGTTGTGGATGTCATCGTTCTCACCGGCGACGCCGTGCCAGCGGATGGTGCCGTCGTCGTTGGTGTGCTCCTCGATGAAGCGCTCCTTGGCGTTGATCAGGGTCTGAAAGTAGAAGGTGTCGGCGCCGGTGCCGCCCTCCAGGATATCGTCCGCCGGGATGGGCTGATCGGGATAGAGCTTGCCGGTCTCGGGGTCGAGCTCGCCGTCGGGGTCGCCCTCGTCGCGGTCGGGGTCGAAGGCGACGTAGGGTTCGCGGCCGTCGGCCTGTGAGATGATGAGGTCGTCGCCGGCACCGCCGCGCAGGATGTCCTCGCCGTGGCCGCCGTCGAGCACGTCGTCGCCGTCACCGCCCTCGAGGGTGTCGTTGCCGTAGTGGCCCTGGATGACGTCGTCGCCGCCCTTGCCGTCGATGTCGTCGTCGTTGAGGCCGCCGAGGATGGCGTCTGCCTGCTCTGTTCCCTCGAAGGCGCCGTCTGCGGCAACGATCTCAGTCCCATCGGCGAGGCTGCCGTCGTGCATGATGCCGTAGTCCTGGGCCAGGGCCTTCAGCATGTCGGAGCCGTGGTGCATCTGCTGGAAGGCGGGCGTCAGGTCCTCGGCGTCGAGGGAGGCCAGGGCGGCCGCCTCCAAGGCGGGGTCGGTCTGCCCGGCAAGGGCGGCCATGCCAACCGGGTCGAAGGCCTCGTCGTAGAGGGCGAACTGGCTGATCTCGCCCTCGAAGGGGAGGTGGGGTGTCTGCTCGTCGTTGCTGCGGTACATGCCGGAGGCGCCAACCAGGAAGGCGCGGTCGTTCTCGACCAGGCCCTGCACCATCTCCGGCTCTGCGGCTGTGAGGATGCCGTCGAGATAGACCTTGAGGCCGTCCTCGCCGAAGGAGACGGAGAGCTGATGCTGCTCGCCGGCCTGGATGGGATGCTCCTTGAGCTTGAGGGTCTCGGAGCGCTCGTCGGTCTGCTGGCGGACCTCGATGATGCCGTTCCTGATGATGGCCGTGAGGTGTCCGCCGTCCTCGTAGCCGCTGCCATCCTTGGAGAAGAGCGCCTTGGTGCCGGAGACGGAGTCCGCGGTGAAGGTGATGGCGACCGTGCCGTTGGCGATCTCCATCGCATCCTGGTGGCCGAGATCAATGAACTGATCGCGCTCGCCCGTGAAACTGGCCGGGCCGTCAGTGGCAACGATAGGTGCGAAATTCTGAGCCGTTACGTTCCGGTCATTCAATTCATTGGTCATCGCTCTGCTCCCGTTCGACGAATTGCCAAACGCCCCCGGCATCCCCACGCTCGTCCTACGGATAGGATTTCGGTCAGAAGGCGCGCTGAAGAGCTACACAGCGTCCTGTTACATTTGTGGGTGATGGCTGGGAGAATTAGCGAGACGCCAGTGTTACGGTATGGAGTAGCACCGCGGCTTGGATGGTCGGCTGAAGAGCTGCGCAGCATCTCCTGCTATTGCGTCCGGTTCCACGATGCACAGGTATCTGGCGCAGTGCCGCTTTCGGTTTTTCCGAAGCAAAGCAGCGGAAAGCGCTACTTTATCTAAGTTGGCCGGGCGTGCCTGCATCGCGTGTTCTTGGCGAGAGAGTGCGCGTGCGAGAAGAGGGTCCTGAGATGGCGGCTGAGAAGATTGATACGCTGGTGGTTGGCGGCGGCCAGGCCGGGCTCGCCATGAGCGAGCACCTGAGCAACTGCGGCATACCTCATCTCGTGCTGGAGCGGCATCGCATTGCCGAGCGCTGGCGTTCGGAACGCTGGGACTCGCTGGTCGCCAATGGTCCGGCGTGGCACGACCGCTTTCCCGGGCTGGAGTTTTCCGAGACCGACCCTGACGCCTTTGCGCCGAAGGAACGGGTCGCCGACTACCTCGTGGCCTATGCCGAGAAGATCGCCGCTCCCATCCGCTGCGGCGTCGAAGTGAAGGCGGTGGAGAAAAACCCGGGGCGGCCCGGCTTTCGCGTCGAGACCTCCGATGGCGTCATCGAAGCCAACAACGTCGTGGCAGCGACCGGCCCCTTCCAACGCCCCGTCATTCCCAAGGTCGTGCCTGAGACGGCCGGCATCATGCAGCTCCACTCCACCGCCTATCGCAATCCGGAGCAGTTGCCGGAGGGGGCGGTCCTGGTGGTCGGATCAGGCTCGTCCGGTGCTCAGATCGCCGATGAGCTCTTAGGGGCCGGAAAGCGCGTCTATCTCTCCGTCGGCCCGCATGAACGACCGCCGCGAGCCTATCGCGGGCGCGACTATTGCTGGTGGCTGGGCGTGCTCGGCAAGTGGGACGTGATCACGCCCGAGCCTCACAAGGCACATGTCACGATCTCGGTCAGCGGAGCACACGGCGGTCAAACCGTCGACTTCAGGGAGTTTGCCGCGAAGGGCATGACGCTCCTCAGCATGACGCAGTCCTTCGAGGACGGCGCTCTCCATTTTGCGCCGGACCTGGCCGACAACCTTGCGCAAGGGGATGCCTACTACCTCTCCATGTTGGACGAGTGCGACGCTTATGCCGCCCGCAACGGCCTCGAGCTTACCGAGGAACCCGGCGCGCGCGAGATCGCTCCTGACCCGAAGTGTGTCACCGACCCCATCCTCACGCTGAATCTCGCGGAGGCTGGCGTGACCTCCATCATCTGGGCGACGGGCTTTGCGCTCGACTTCAGCTGGTTGAAGGTCGAGGCCTTCGACGAGAATGGTCGGCCGAAGCATGAACGCGGCGTCTCGGCCGAGCCCGGGATCTACTTCCTCGGTCTGCCGTGGCTTTCCCGCCGTGGCTCTTCCTTCATCTGGGGCGTCTGGCACGACGCCAAGTACCTCGCTGACCAGATTGCCATCCAGCGGAACTACTCGGAGTACCACGCTTCGGCCTCGGCGCAGGTAAAGGGCGCTTGACCGACAGTGTCGGTGTCTTGATCGGAAGCACAGGATGAGAGCGCCGCCGGTGCCAACCCATGGACATTCGTGAGCTGCGCACCCTCATTGCCGTCGCCGACTGCGGCAGCTTCGCCGCGGCGGCGGAGACCCTGGGTCTTTCGCAGTCGAGCGTCAGCATGCACATGCGTCATGTGGAGGAGCGCTTTCAGGTCGAGCTCTTCGACCGCAGCACCCGCCCTCCAACGCTGTCGGCGGCCGGTCGTGCCTTTGTCGAGCGAGCCCGCCACGTGGTCGACAGCTACCGGGAGCTGGAGGAGGGCTTCGGCGCTGCCTCGCGGCGGCCGCGGGTGACCTTGCGCATCGGCGTGGTGCCGACGCTGGTCGGCGGCTTGCTGTCCCACGCCCTGGCAAGACTGCGCAGCAGCCATCCGACACTGCGGGTGACGGTGGAGACCGGCCTGTCCCACGAGTTGGAGCCGCTGGTCGCCCGCAACCGCATCGACTGCGCCCTGATCGCCGAGCCCGAACGGGTCCAGGCCAGCCTCCGCTGGTCCGCCTGTGCCGAGGAGCCTTTGGTTGTGATCGCCCCCCTATCGGTAGAAGGGGAAACCGACGACGAGGTTCTCGGCGCAGCTCCCTTCATTCGCTTCAAGCGGTTCGCTTGGGCTGCGCGTCTGATCGACGAGGAGCTCGAACGCCGTGGCATCGCGGTCGACAGTCCGATGGAGGTCGACAGCCTGGAAGGGATTGCGGGTCTGGTGGCGCAAGGGCTCGGCGTCTCGGTCATTCCCCATGGCGCCACGAGTCGCGCTTTGCCGGAGGGAGTCCGCGCGGTTCCCTTCGGCCGGCCTCCGGTCAAACGCACCCTAGGTCTCCTGGAGCGGGCCGGTGCGCCACGCGCCGAGGCTGCGGAAGCGCTCTTTCAGGCGCTGCGCGGTCTGTCCGATCCGCAATAAGTTCGGAAAAACTGAAGATCATCTTTTCTTTATTGCGGAAGACTAAAGAGGCGGCAGCCTCTATGGTCACCCCATGACACGAGCATCGGCTGCGTCCGTCCTGCGGGTGACGCTCTGGCGCGGCGGCGCCGAGGGCGCTTTCGCCAGCTATGACGTCCCCAAGCGGGCCCATCAGACGGTCCTGGACGTGGTCACCTGGGTGCAGCGCAATGCGGCGCCGGACTTGGCTTACCGCTTCGCCTGCCGGGTCGGGATGTGCGGCTCCTGCGCCATGACGGTCAACGGCCGGCCACGCTGGACCTGCCGCACGCACGTGGACAAGGTCGCACAGGACGGCGCGCTGACGATCGCCCCGCTCGCCAACCTGCCGGTCCTGCGCGACCTGGTGGCCGACATGTCGCCTTTTTTCGAGAAGTGGCAGCGGGCCGGCGCGGTGTTCGAAGGCAGCCAAGACCGCAATGCGCCCCTCGCGGCCATCTCACCGAACTCGCCCGAACGTCAGGAGGCCGATGCGGCGGTGCAGTGCATCAACTGCGGTGTCTGCTACGCCGCCTGCGATTCGGTGCGCTGGAACGACGACTATGTCGGACCAGCTGCCTTGAACCGTGTCTGGACGCTGCAGAACGACGAGCGGGATGCGGGACGCTCACAGCGTTTGGCCACAATTGCGGGCGCCGGCGGCTGCCAGCTCTGCCACTCCCAGGCCGGCTGCACGGCGCACTGTCCCAAGGGCCTCGATCCCTCCGGCAGCATCGCGGGACTGAAGCGCAGCGTTTACCGCGCCGCGCTCAAGGGGGAGTTCTAGGCGCCATGCGGGACGTCTATCTCTACGCCGCGCAACGCCTGACCGCCGTCATCATGGCGCCGCTGGTGATCGGGCATCTGATCACCATCATCGTCGCCGTCCAAGGCGGCCTGACCGCCGAGGAGATCCTGGCGCGCACCCAAGGCAGCCTGTTCTGGGGCGCGTTCTATGGGCTCTTCGTTATCGCCGTGGGCATTCACGCGGCGATCGGCCTGCGCAACATCTTTGCCGAGTGGTTCCGCTTCCGAGGGCCGGTCGCCGACTGGACAGTGGCCGGCATCGGCGTGCTGCTGATCGGTCTCGGCATGCGGGCGGTGGGAGCTGTCGTATGAAAGCAGTCGATCTCAGCGCCGGTCTCAACCCCTTCGCGCCGCACCGCCGGCATGCTCTCTGGTGGGCCTTCTTGCTCCACCGGATCTCCGGCCTGCTATTGGCTGTTTTCCTGCCTTTCCACTTCCTGGTCTTGGGCTTGGCCATCGAGGGCAGCGCCCGCCTCGACGGCTTCATTGCTTGGACGGAGGCGCCGCTGGTCAAGCTGGCCGAGACAGGGCTGATCTTTCTCCTGGCCGTGCACATGGCCGGCGGCCTACGCCTGCTGGCGCTCGAGCTGCTGGCCTGGCGCAGTTGGCAGAAGAACGCGGCGGCTGCGGCAGCGGGCTTTGCCGTCTGCGCCGCTTTGCTGTTTCTCCTGAGCGCCTGGTGAGACTCATGGATATCGAGCGGTTGGAAACCGACATCCTCATCCTCGGCAGCGGCGGTGCGGGCCTCATGGCGGCGCTTCATGCCGCGCAAGCCGACCCGACGCTGCGCATCGCCGTGGCCGTGAAGGGGTTGCTCGGCAAGTGCGGCTGCACTCGGATGGTGCAAGGCGGCTATAACGTGGCGCTCGCGCCGGGGGACTCGGTCGAGCGGCATTTCATGGACACCATCGTCGGCGGCAAGTGGCTGCCGAACCAGGAACTGGCCTGGACGCTCTGCGAGACGGCCGTTGTCCGTTTGCGCGAACTGGAGAATGAGCTCGGCTGCTTCTTCGACCGCAATCCGGACGGTACCATCCATCAGAAGGCTTTCGCCGGCCAGACCTTCGACCGCACCGTCCACAAGGGCGACCTGACCGGCATCGAGATCATCAACCGCCTGATGGAGCGCGCCCTGTCCCAAGGGCTGCAGGCGCTGGAGGACCACCGTGCCCTCGGGCTGATTCCGGCCGCAGACGGCGCTGGCCTCTCGGGCGTGCTCCTGGTCGACATGCGCTCCGGCGTCTTCCGCTTCGTGAAGGCCAAGGCCGTGTTGCTAGGGACGGGCGGCGGCCCGACCATGTACCGCTATCACACCCCCTCGGGCGACAAGACCATGGACGGTCTCGCCATGGCCCTGCGCCAAGGCCTCGCCTTGCGCGACATGGAGATGGTGCAGTTCCATCCGACCGGGCTTCTCGCCGGTGAGGACACCCGCATGACCGGCACCGTGCTGGAAGAGGGCCTGCGGGGTGCCGGCGGCCATCTGCTGAACGGCGCCGGCGAGCGCTTCATGGAAAGCCAGGACCCCAAGGCGGAGCGCGCCACCCGGGACATCGTCAGCCGCAGCATCTTCGCCGAGATGCGCGCCGGCCGCACCACGCCCAACGGCGGGGTTCACATCCGCATGAGCCACCTGGGCCCTGACCATGTGCGCAAGAACTTTAAAGGCATGGTCGACCGCTGCGCCGACTGCGGTTTCGATCTCGCCGGCGGTCTGGTCGAGGTGGTGCCGACGGCGCACTACTTCATGGGCGGGGTTGTGGTGGACAACGACTGCCGCACGTCGCTGCCCGGTTTGTTCGTGGCCGGCGAGGACGCCGGCGGCATTCACGGGGCAAACCGCCTCGGCGGCAACGGCGTCGCCAACTCGACCGTGTTCGGTGGCATCGCCGGCGAGCGCATGGCCGACTATGTGAGGCAGCGAAACCACGCGCCCGACCCCGATGAAACGCTGTTGGAGGCGGAGGTGGCGCGCGCCTGCCAGCCCTTCGGGCGGCAGGGTGCGTCGCTCGGCGATCTGCGCGACCGCCTGCTGGATCTGATGTGGGACGATGTCGGAGTGCTGCGCGATGCGGATGGTCTGCAGCGCGCGCTTTCTGCCCTCGACCAGCTGGAAGACGAGCTGCTGGCGAGCGGCGTCGGGCCCGACAATCGGGTCTTCAATCTGACTTGGCACGACTGGCTGAACCTGAGGAGCTTGATCGAGGTTTCCCGGGTGATTGCATTGGCGGCCCTGGCGCGAGAGGATTCGCGCGGCGCCCACTTCCGCGAGGATTTTCCCGAGATCGGCGCGCTGGAGACCTCTGGCTACACGGTGGTGCAGCAGCGCGACGGAGAACTGAAGACCCGGCAGGATCCGGTCGCCTTCACCATCGTCCGGCCAGGCGAAAGCCTGATCGCAGAGGATGCGGCCTGAGGAGCACGGCATGATCGCAATCGACGCACTGGAAACGGCCGCCGACCGCCTGATGGAAAAGGCGGCCATCGAGATACCCGACGACTATCTCGGCGGCATCAAGCGCATGGTGGCCAGTGAGAAGGGCGACCTCTCGGCCTTCGTGCTCGAAGCCATGCTGGAGAACTACGAGGCCGCCAAGGAAGACCGGCGCGCCATGTGCGCCGACACCGGTGTGCCGCGCTGGTTCGTCAAGATCGGCAACGAAGCCTCGGTCCAAGGCGGGCCGATCGCTCTCGAAGCCGCCCTGCGCCGCGCCACGGCCAATGCCACCACGCGCATCCCCTTGCGGCCCAACCGGGTGCATCCGCTTTGGCGCACCGATCACAACAACAACGTCGGCATCAACGCGCCGGAAATCGACTACAGCTTCGAGCCGGATGCCGATTGGATCGAGCTGACCAGCGTGCACAAGGGCGGGCTGTTCGGGACCGACTACCGCATGCTCTTCCCGGGCGACGGCATCGAGGGCATCAAGCGCTTCTACCTCGACACCCTGGTCGCCTTCGGCAAGCGCGGCCTAGCTTGCCAGCCGGCAATTATCGGCGTCGGCCTCGGCGGCTCCAAGGACATCTCCATGACCCTGGGCAAGCAGGCCTGCTGCCTGCGCGTGGTCGGCGACCGCAATCCCGACCCCAAGGTGGCCGCCCTCGAAGACGAGCTGATCGAGCTCGGCAACTCCATCGGCATGGGCGCCATGGGCTTCGTCGGCTCCTCGATGGTCGTCGACTGCCATATCGAGTGCGGCTACTGCCATACCGGGGGCATGCCCATGAGCGTGCATGCCTTCTGCCTCAGCTCGCGCCGGGCCACGGCCCGCGTGCATCGCGACGGGCGGGTCGAATACCGCACGGACCCGCAATGGTTCACCCCCTACATGCGACGGGAGACGGTGGAATGGGAGAGCACGCCGCAAAGCTCCAGAAAGTCCGCCTGAAAACGCCGCTCCGTCCAGAGGACTTGGCGGGCTTGGCGCTCGGCACCGTCGTCTATCTCGACGGTACCGTCTACACCGGGCGAGAGGGCGTCTACAAAGCGGCCATCGAGGACGGTTGGCCGCTGCCGACGGACGTGTCAGGGCTCAGCAACGTCAACTTCCATTGCTCCCCTGCGGCCGCACAACTGGACGACGGCAGCTTCAAGGTGGGTGCGGTCACCGCCACCGCCTCCTTCCGCTTCGCCAAGTGGCTCGACCAGTGGTTCTCGCTCACCGGCACGAAGGTCATCATCGGCAAGGGCGGCATGAACAGCGAGACCTACCGCGATATCTTCGTGCCGCACGGTGCGATCTATCTCACCACGGTCGGCTACGGCACCGGCGCGCTGCTGGGCCGCGGCATCAAGCAGGTGAAGGCCGCGCACTGGATCGAAGAGCTGGGCATCGCCCAAGCCATGTGGGTCTTCGAGGTCGAGAACTTCGGACCCTTCCTGGTGGAGAGCAACTTGGCCGGCGAGAGTCTCTTCGAGAAGACCAACAGGGAAGTCAGCGCTAACCTCTCCAAGGTCTATGAGGGCACGCGCCCTGCGACCTTGCGCCGCTATGGCGAGACCGACGACCGCTCGGACGAAGTCGTCTAGCCTTTCAGACCCAATCATAGCCTTCTCGTGCCCCGAACGCGTGGCCGGTTTGATTTGTGCGCAGTGGCCACGACGCTGTACTCAAAGGGCACGTGTGGG
Organism: Rhodospirillales bacterium; assembly: GCA_965247175.1. GTDB lineage: Bacteria > Pseudomonadota > Alphaproteobacteria > Kiloniellales > DSM-21159 > JANQMX01. Next base: position 2,370,190 of record OZ252006.1, on the reverse strand, counting down.
ATTGACGGTCTGAGGCGAGAGCATGAGTGACGTGATCGAACAGCAGCGAACGGACAGCCATACCGATCTTGTTCTTCGACAACCGGACGATTGGCATGTACACCTGCGCGACGGTGCCATGCTGGCCTTCGCTGCACGCTATACGGCCCGACAGTTTGCCCGTGCCATTGTCATGCCGAACCTCGTTCCGCCGGTCACGACCGTGGCCGCTGCGGAGGCCTACCGCGAACGCATCATGGCGGTCTTGCCCGAGGACAGCAGCTTCACGCCGCTAATGACAGCCTATCTTACCGACGAGATCGACCCGGGCGAGATCGAGACCGGCTTCAAGGGCGGGGTGTTCACCGCTTGCAAGCTCTATCCGGCCGGTGCGACCACCAATTCCGCGGCCGGGGTGACGGATGTGCGCAAGATCTGGCCGGTACTTGAGCGCATGCAAAGCACCGGCATGCCGCTCTTGGTGCATGGCGAGGTGGTGTCGCCTGACATCGACATATTCGATCGCGAAGCGGTGTTTTTGGAGCAGGTGCTGGGCCCGGTGCTGCGCGACTTTCCGGCGCTCAAGGTGGTGCTGGAGCATATCACGACAGAAGACTCCGTGCAGTTCGTCGAGGCGGCGGGAGAGACCTTGGGCGCGACCATCACGGCGCATCATTTGCGCATCGACCGAAACGCCATGTTCCAGGGCGGATTGCGCCCGCACGCCTATTGCCTTCCCGTCGCCAAGCGTCGCCGCCACCGGGAAGCGCTCCGGAAAGCCGCGATCTCGGGCCATCCCAGGTTCTTCCTGGGGACGGACTCGGCGCCGCATCCGAAGCACGAGAAAGAGAGTGCATGCGGCTGCGCCGGCATCTTCAGCGCGCCGGCTGCATTGGAGAGCTATGCCCAGACCTTCGAGGAGGAAGGCGCGCTCGACCGGCTTGAGGCCTTCGCGTCTGAGTTTGGGCCACGCTTCTACGGTCTGCCGGTCAACGAAGGAACGGTCACGCTCAACCGGCAGCCGCACGCGATGCCTGAGCTGATGGGCACGGACGACATCCATGTCGTGCCCTTTCACGCCGGCGAAACGCTCGCCTGGCGCCTTGCCGGGTGAAGCGGCCCAACGCCGCAAGCATTAGAAGTTCAGCTCAGCGTGGCCACGCTTCTGCGCTTGACCACGGGCCCTGCCGAAACGGTAAGCTGAATAGACTCCCGCTGATCTTCGAGAATCTCGATCAAGGCATCAGTCGCCTGCGCGGCCATCCGCTCGAGTGGCACCTCGAGGGTGGTGAGAGGCGGGTAGAGCATGTCGGCGAGCGAGCCGTTGTGAAACGACAGGAACGAAGTGTCCTGCGGGATGGCTAGACCGGCGCGATGCACGGTCGCCATCGCCCCCGCCGCCGCGACCAAGGTGACGACGAAGACGGCCGTCGGCGGCGGTGCGGTCCGGTCCAGAATGCGCTGCATCGCCAGCTCGCCGCCGCGTTGATCGTAGCCCGAGACCTCCACCAATGATGGGTCAAAGGGCAGGCCGGCGTCTTCGAGCGCTTTGCGGTAGCCTTCGAGGCGCATCTTGGCGTTGAAGCGGTCCTGGTCTCCCGCCAGATGGGCGATGCGCCGGTGCCCACGGTCGATCAGATAGCGGGTCGCGCGATAGGCGCCCTCGACTTCATCGCACACGACGTAGTTTGCCTCCGCGCCGCCTTGCCGATTGACCAGAACGAAGGGGACGCCGAGCGATGCGAGTGTCTTCATCTGCGCGGCTTCGTCGCGCAGGGTCGCCACCAGCAAGCCATCGACGCGGTTTTGTTGCACAAGCTGTTCGTAGACATCGCCGTCCATCTGATCGCCGGTCTGAGAGATCAGCAGCATGTAGCCGCGCTCGCGCGCGCGGTTCGAGGCGCCGACGATGATCTGCGTATAGACGGGGTTGATGACCTGCGGCACGACGATGCCGAGCGAGCGGGAGCGGGAGCTGCGCAGGTTCTGGGCGATTTGGTTCGGCTGGTAGTGGAGCTGTTCGGCGGCCTGAAACACGCGCTGCCGGGTTTCTTCCCGCACCGAGAGCGGTCCCACCCCCCGCAGAATCCGCGATGCTGTGGATTTGTCGACACCCGCTCGCTCCGCCACGTCCTTGAGGGTCGCGCGGCGCCCTGGGCCGTTATCGCCCGCCCGCCCAGTCATCTACGCTGTCCATCGCCGAGAGAATTGCCTTGGCATCCAATGGCCGGTCGAAGTTTCCGATGTAGGGCGCGGCAAGGGTCAGCTCCGCCACTCTTAGCCGTTCGGCCGGCCCAACGGCTCCATGGGCCAGCTCCGCAAGGCTGACCGGTAGCGATACATCGGACAGGAACCGGCCCATCTCGGCAAGCTCACTCCGGCTTCGATCCTCCGCCGCGATCTGCACCAGTGTACCGTAGGCCACCATCTCGCCATGCAGACAGCCGCCGCACTGGGGCAGCGCGGTCAGGCCGCGCAGCAGCGCATGGGCGATAGAGAGCCCGCCGCTCTCGAAGGCCAGTCCGCTCAGCAGCACGGCTGCCTCGACCGTCAGCTCCAGTTCCTCGCTGACCGCGCCTTGCTCGGCGTGCGCCATGGCGGCGCGCCCGTGCTGTAGCAGAAGGTCATGCGCCGTTTCCGCCAGAACGAGGGATGTGCGGAGGCTCGGTGTGCCGAAGAAATTCTTGCCGCCGGCCGAGATCGCTTGGGCAACCTCGTAGCGCTTGCTGAAGGCGTCCCCAATTCCAGCGGCCAGAAAGCGCTTCGGTGCTGCGGCCACGACCGCCGTGTCGACCAGCACGGCGTCGGGATTGCGCTGCATCAGCTCGACATGGCTCAGCGTGTGCCCTTCATCGTAGAAGACGATCAGCCGACTCGTCGGGGAATCGTTGGAGGCAATGCTGGGCGCGATGATGAGGCGTGAAGCAAGTCCAGCCGCCACGGCCTTGGAGAGGTCGATGGTCTTGCCGCCACCGAACCCGACGACGAGGTCGGCATTGCCGGCTCGCGCGCGCAGTGCATCGGCCGCCGCGACGGTGCATTCAGGTGGACTGTCGAGCTGCGATACCTGGAGACCTGCGTCCGAGAGGCTTGTCTCGGCCCTTTGCGCTGCCTCGGCGATGATGGGGTCGGCGATGAGGGCCGCATGCGAGCAGCCCAATTGGGCAGCCGTTTCGCCGAGGACGTCGAGGGCGCCGGCCCCTTGAATGTAGCGTCCGGGAAAGCCGAAGACTCGCACGGTCATGTCGCCAGGCCCTAGTGCAGACCGCGCCCGCCGCCATCCGTGCCGGCGAGGGCGCTCAGTCGATGGTTGATCTCCGCAAGACGGCTTTGGGCGAGGCGGTAGAGTTCGAACATCTCATCGTAGTGCGTGGCGCGCGCTCTGTCCGGCTCGTGCGACTCGGTTAGCTTCACGCAGCGTCTCGCTGCTTCCTTTTCGCTAGTGAAGATGCCACAGCCGACGCCGGCAAGCAGCGCAGCGCCAAAGGAGGCGTCGGTCACCGCGGGCAGAGCGATAGGCAGGTTCAGGACGTCGGAGACGATCTGACGCCAGAGGGCACTGCGTGCGCCGCCGCCGACGATGCGGGCTTCGTCGACGGTCAGGCCCTGCGCGCGTAGCGCGTCAAGGCAATCGCGAAGGGAGTAGGCGACGCCCTCGTAGAGAGCACGCACCAGATGGCCTTGCCCGTGATCCATCGTCAGGCCGATGAAGTCGGCCCGAAGAAGCGGGTCCCAGTAGGGGGAGCGCTCACCATTGAGGTAGGGATGAAACAGCAGGCCATTGCTGCCGGCGGGCACCTCTGCTGCGAGCCCGTCCAGACGATCGAAGGAGTCCTCGCCGGCCGCCAGCACAGAGTCGCGCAGCCACTTGTGGGCCGAGGCGCAGCTGTTGGTCCCGGCCACGGTGTACCAGTAGCCGGGTACCGCGAAGGGGTAGTTGATCAGCGTGTCGTGCACCGTCGGCGCTTCGGCGACGATAGAGACCGTGCCGGCTGTGGCCAGCTTCACCGTCCCGGCGCCGGGTTCTGTCGCGCCGGCGCCGTAGGCCTCGGCCGAGGTATCTGAGGTGCCGCAGATCACGCGGGTGCGGATGGAGAGGCCGGTGTCGCTGGCCGCCTGGGCGGACAGCTTGCCGACCTCTGCCGTGGCCTCTACCAGCGGCGGCAGTGTCTCGGTTCGCCAACCGATCATTCCGGCCAGCCGGTCCGACCAGGCATCGGCCTGGCAATCGTAGAGCAGTGTCCCGACAGCTTCCGTACGGTCCGTGTGCCAGTCTCCGCAGAAACGAAAGCGCAGGTAGTCCTTCGCCACCATCAGGCGCCGCGTGCGCCGCGCAACGTCAGGCTCGTTGCGCTGAAGCCAATAGAGCTGCGGTAGGGTCCAGGTCGGGTTGGCCTGATTGAATCCGGTCGCCAGGATCTCCGCGCCATGATGGTCGCGCAGCTCGCTGCTTTCCAAGAGGCTGCGCTGGTCGCTCCACAGAATTGCCGGACGTAGCGGACGATCCGACTCGTCGAGCAGTACGGGCGTATGGGCGCCGGCGCTAAAGCTGACCGCCCCGATGGCCTCGCCGGACAGGCCGGCCACTTCGAGCGCCTTCTGCACGGCTGTGCAGGCCGCGCTGTACCACTCGTCGGGGTTCTGCTCGGTCCAGCCGGGATGGGGGGTGGCTGTGGCGATCGCCGCAGAGCCCGTGCCATGCACGTTGCCATCACCGTCGATCACGGTCGCCTTCAGGCTGCCGGCACCGATGTCGATGCCCATGACATAAGATCGATCAGGCATGCCGTGCCGCGTCGTCGCTCTGCCCTGCTGCGAAGGCGCGCAGCTCCGCCGGTAGGTCGAAGCCGTAGACGCAAGCCGGCCGGCAGATCTCGGCAAGCTCGAGGTCGGCGAGGGCGGCTTGCGTTTCCGCGTCGGACTCGACAAAGCCGTCGTTCAAGGCGACGGCCAGATAGGCAAGCGCAGATGGCGTGCGGCTTTCGCGCTGGTCCGCCATATCTTCGGGCACGGCCGAGCGACAGGGGTTGGGACAGAAGGCGCAGATGCGCAGCAGGTCGATGCCGGTTTCAGTCATTGTCGCTTGTCTCCCGCGGGCGCAAGGCCAGCTTGCCGGGGTTCGAGATGTTGTGGGGATCCAGGGCGTCCTTGATTTGCTGCAAGACGTGGTGCCCGGCCCCGAGTTCTCCTCGCATCCAGGGGTTTCTCAGCTGGCCCGCGCCGTGGTGATGGCTGATGCTGCCGCCGAGCTCCAGGCAGATGCTCTGCGCGCGATCCCAAACTTCGGCATGCAGCCACAATCCCTCCTCATCCGCCAGGACGGGAAGACGGATTGTCATGTATTGGCAGGCCCCCTCCGGATATATGTGCGACCAGTGGGTGCCGAAGAAGACGTCGGGGTGAATCGCTCGGATCGCCGTGCTGATCCGCTGGTAAAGCTGCGGCAGCGCCGACCAGCTGCCGGTGATCTCGATGGTGTCCATGAAGTAGCGTCTCGCCTGGTAGCGCGGCGAGTAGGAGATGAAGCGGCTCTTCTGCCAGTGCTCGTAGGGGGCGAGGTCGTCTGACACGACGGCCCCATGAGCCGTACAGATCTCGCGGCTCAGTTGCTCTTCGACCTCGGCCAAGGCCGCCTTGCCGCTGAACACCAGGATGCAGAGCAGCGGGTTCTGGGAAAAAGGGCCTTCGCCGTGCGTTCGTTCGCGGGACTCCGTTTCATCGTAAAGCCGGGCCACTTCGGGGCGAAGCTCAGCCTGCATAATGTCGCGGAGTGCGGTCCAGGCGCGCTCCAGATCCGGAAAGGCCAGGATCAAAGGCCGGCGCACGTCGGGCTCACGCCAGATGCGCAGCGTCACCTCGGTCACCACGCCGAGGGTGCCTTCCGCACCGACGAAGAGGTCCCTGACGCCAGGTCCGACGGCACGGCGCGGCAACGGTCGGACCTCGAGGCTCTCGCCATCCGGCAGGACGGCCCGCAGCCCGACCACCATGTCCTCGATCTTGCCGTAGCGCGAGGAGGCTTGGCCGGCGCCGCGGCATGCGACCCAGCCGCCCACCGTCGACATCTTGATCGATTGGGGATAGTGGCCGCAGGTCCAGCCGCGGGCGTTGAGCAACTCTTCGAAGCGGGCGCCGTTCATGCCGGCTTGTACGGTCGCCAGGCCATTGATCTCGTCCAGCTCGATAAAACGGTTCAGCCGTTTGAGGTCGAGCATCACCGTGTTCTCGACGGGGATCGCACCAGCGACCACGCCGGAGCCGGCTCCGTAAGGGATGACAGCGAAGCCCTCAGCGTTGGCAAGGGCGAAGACCTGCGCGACCTCCGCTTCCGATGTTGGGGTCGCAATGGCGACGGGAAGTGCGCCAAGCGGCTGGCCCGACCGCACGTGGAAGGTCGCAAGGGGCGTGCGGTCGCGGGCGTAGGCCACGCGGTCCACGAAGGCGGTGGACAGACTCGACTCGCCGACGATGGCTTTCAGGTCGTCGAGCCAGGCCGGCTCCGTGCCGAATTGCGAACGCTGAATCTCTGCAAACGCCGGCATCTGCATCCCCCTCGATCGGCTAGTGCTTCAAACTGACTCTTCAGAACAACCGATTGCGCAATCGATTGTCTTAGGTGCTGAGACCCTATGTCAACATCTTTTCCATGCCTTTCCGAAGTCTGCTCGCCACAGAGAAGCTTGCGCACTCCAACTCCTGCCCCGGCAGCTGTTTCACAGCGATGATCGTGACTGCCGCGACGTTCTTTTGAAGCTGCACCCTGAAGAGCGCGTGCCAGAGAGACACCATGACGATTGCGAAGTGAACGAACCCATGCGAGATTTCTGCACACAAACGGCATACAGGGCGTTTTTCGCCGCAGACGGTCATCGCTTGATTTGCCGCGTTTTGGGATTGGTTATCAGGGGCCAGAACGTGGGTGTCTTCGAACGGTTTGTGGTGATGCGGATTGTCTGAACAGGACGAGCAACCGCTACCTCGAGTGGGCATGCAGGACGCGGACGAAAGCGGCTACTCTGGACTTCCCTGGCCTGACTCTTATCAGGAGTTGCTGCCGGTCCTGCAGAAGCAATGGGGCATCGAGGGCAGCCTGTACCTCAACCGCAAGCTCAGCGGCGGCAAGTCGGGCGCGCTCGTCTATGCGGCGGACATCGACAGCGAGCAGTTCACCGGTCAAGCTATTCTGAAGCTAGACCATGCGCCCAACCCCAGCTCGCGGGAACAGGATGAAGCGGACCGTCATCGTCAAGCGATAGACGATGCTCCCGACTTCGCCGCGCGGCATCTTCCGAGACTGCTCCAAACGCTTCATCACAAAGAGCAGATCGCGGTTCTTTCGACCATCGCGGGGCGCGGTCTTGAGTACGCCCGGCCCTGGTCCGATTGCTCGTTCGAGAAGCAGCTGCAGATGGTGCGCCAGGTTTCGCGGGGCGTGCTTGAAGACTGGAACCACGACTATAAGCGCCAACACGGTCTTCGTCTGCCGCAGGAGCTGTTTCAGTCCTGCCTCGGCCACCGGCTTCATCCGGAACAGGGTGGACGGATTCACAGCTTCCTGTCCGAACGTTGCGGGCTTGCGCCTGAAGAGCCGACGATCGCCTTCGAAGGCAATTGGTACCCCAATCCTCTGGCCTTCGCGCTCGGCGCCAGAGAGCTTCCAGATCGCGTCCGCCTGCGCATGATCACCGGCCATTGCCATGGCGATCTGCATGGCCTGAACATTCTGGTCGGTCGGCCGGAGGCCCCCGACCCGGACTACTATCTGATCGATCTCGCGTTCTATCAGTCGGAACAGTACCTCTTTTACGACCATGCCTATCTTGAGCTCGCTCATCTGGTGAACTCACGCAAGGGCATCAGCGCATCGGACTGGCACGCCATCCTCGAACGGCTCGGCCGTGCGAAATCCGGCGGTGATGTTGTCGGCTTGCGAAGCGATGACATCGGCCACATCGAGCTGGTCAAGGCGCTGCGCCAAGAAGTGTCTGACTGGATCGATCGGCACGAAGGCGACCGCCTGGCCTTCATGGAGAGCCAATACCTGTTGGCCCGGGTCGCGGCCGGCCTGAACTTCACCCACAAGAACATTCCCGAGGGGATGCGCCGCATGGCGTTCCTCTACGCCGCGTCCAACTTGAAAGAGTATCTGAAGCTCAATCAGTTGGACTGGCCCAAGCATGGCCCGGCCTTCTTGCTCGGCGAGACCGGTAGGGCGCCGGATAGCGCGCCCTTGACGGAGGCGCCGCCCCTTGCCGTGCCAGCGGAGCCGCCGTTGGCCGCGATGGCGCGCAGGGACACTCAGGCCCTTGAGCCAGAGGGGCGAGGGGACAAGCGCAAATCGGGCACCGGGAACTTTTTCCAGGAGCTAGCACGACGCCACGTCATCAAGATCGCAGGCCTCTATCTGGTCGTCGCCTGGGTCTGCGTGCAGGTCGCCGCTGCCCTCAAAGCGGCGCTGACGCTGCCGCCCTGGACGGACACCTTGGTGACGCTCCTCTTGGCGCTCGGTTTCCCGATCGCCTGCATCATCGCCTGGGCTTTCGAGCTCAGCCCAAGCGGGCTGCAGCGGACACAGCCGGCGGAGCGTAGCGGCAAGTCATCGCTACGGGGCCTGAGTTTCGTCGACTATGTCGTGGTCTTGGGCATGGTCGGACTGCTTGGCTTCACGATTTGGCGCGACGGTTTCGATTACTTTCGAGATGGTCCGCAAGCCAACCTTCGCAGCGGCGGGCCGCCGTCGATCGCTGTGCTGCCGTTCAGGAACCTGAGTGAGAACGGGGGTGACGATAGCTTCAGCGACGGACTGACCGTAGAGATCATGGCCACCCTCGCGCGGACAGGGCAGTTCCGGATTCCGGGCCAGTCCTCGACATTCAAATACAAGGGAGAGGCGGAGGATCTGCGAACCATCGGGGAGGACCTGGGCGTCGAGTTTCTTCTCGAGGGCTCGGTCCGACGTGTGGGGGACGAACTCCGCGTCGAGGCGCAGCTGGTCGAAGCAGATGATGGGTTCCTCATCTGGTCCGACGCATTCTCTGACGATATGAAGGAGATCTTCGTTATCCAGGAGAAGATCGCCAATGCCATCGGCGCGGCGCTCCAGACTCCCTTGGGCGTAGAGGCGAGCGGTCTTCAAAGTGGAAGAACAGAGAGTCTGAGAGCCTACGAGCTGTTCGTACGCGCCCTTGCGCTGGTCGGCTACCAGGTTCCCGACATCAACGAGCAGGTCGCCGAAGGGATCGAGCTGCTCAAGGAAAGCGTGGAGATCGATCCCGATTTCGCGTCCGGGTGGGCCGCGCTCTCGCTTGCCTACGGCTTCGGTGTGGTGTTTCCGCACGAAATCGATGGCCGCACCCTGAGCCCGGCGGTTTACATGAGGCGGGCTGCGGCGGCTGCGGTGAAAGCGCGGAAGCTCGACCCGGACCTGCCAATCGTCAATCACGCTATGGCGGACGTTCACAGACGGTCACGGCAGTGGTCATCGGCTGAGGATCTTTATCGTCGGGCGCTCGAGTTGGAGCCGAACGATGCGCTCGCGATGCTGGATTATGCCAAGCACCTCGCCATTGTGGGGTACAACGAGCAAGCGACCGCGATGACCGAGAAGGTCCGCGAGCTCGATCCCCACAATCCGCTCCTCGGCTTCATGGAGGCGCTGGTGGCGTGGCAAACGAACCCGACGGCAGAGAACGCCGAGGCGTTTATGGGGCGATTTGAAAGCCAGCCGGGCTTCGATCCGTTCATCCTGCGCAGCACCATGGGCTATTTCGTCGCCTCCGATCAGGTCGATTGGCTAAAGACCTTCTTGAAGGACTGTAAGACGTGCAACCCGGCCTGGCGCGATACGGCTCTGTCGATGTTGGAGGAGGCCGGAAATGAGTCTCCGGAGGCGATATTCGAAAAGTACAAGGACTCGCGTGTCCTGGGGTATTCCTTCCTGGATGCCATTGGCGGGGCGGACCTGGTTCTGAAGGGGTTCCAGTACTTTGCCGGCAATCAGGCGTTCAAGTTCGAGTACTATCTCGTGCCCTGGACGGAGATCGATCAGGTCGGAAAGACGCAGGAGTTCCAGCAGCTGATTGAAGATATTGGGCTGGATGAATACTGGCGCGAGCGCGGCTGGCCGAGCCGCTGCCGACCGCTCGAGGGCGATCAGTTTGAATGTGGGTGAGGGCAGTCAGTTCGCGGACCAAGCGGAGTCAGACTTCCACTGCCCCGCATGAAGCAGATTGCTTCACTGCATCAGGTGCCGTGGCGCGACCCTGATCCGGCGATCTCCGCCAAAAGCGCGTCGACCGTGATCTGCCGGCAGTAGCCGCGAATGGCACGCAAAGAACTCTCATGCCGTTCCCGGGTGATGGTGGCGCAGCCGTCGGTCACCAGCGTTACCAGATAGCCGAGGTCGCAGGCGTCCCGGACCGCGGACTCGACGCACTGATCGGTTAGGAGCCCGCAGAGCACGAGCTGACGCACGCCGAGATTTCGCAGGATGTAGTCGATGTGGGTGGAGACGAAGACGCTGGACGAGGTTTTCGGCAGCACGATCTCGTCGTCGCCCGGCGCGATCGCGTCGATCACCTTGCCGTCCCAAGTGCCCTTTGGGACATGGAATCCGGTGATCTTGTAGTCGAGGCTCCGGTCGCGGCCATCCTTGGTCAGGCTCTCGATTGTGGTGTACATCACCTCGATGCCGGCGGTGCGAAATCCGGCCTGGAGCTTCTGCAGCTTGGGAATGAGCTCGTTCTCCAGGTGGTCGAAGTAGGCGCTAAAGCCGGACTCCAGCACGTCCTTCGACAGCTGCTTGAACTCGCCCCCGTCGCGATGCGCCGAGAAGTTCTGGACGTCGATGAAGAGGAGTGCGGATTGCTCGGGAACGAGCGGCAACTCGCGGGTCAGGGCGTCGGTCATGGGCGCAATCCTCGCACAGCGCCGAGGCGATGCGAAGAGCGCAGCGCACCCCGATCGGCCTTGTTGCTGCGGTGTCGCCGCGCCGGATAAGCTGCGGGCCTCTGCCGATGAACCGCCGTCTCAGCACTGGAACCGCCGAATGATATCTGAAGCCATCGTCTATGCCTGCACCTGCGACCTCGCCGGGAAAGTACGGGGCAAGGGCTTTCCGGCTACCGATTTCGAGAAGCGGCTCAAGCGGGGAATCGGTTGGGCGCCGACGAACACCCAGATCACCTGCTTCGATTTGATCGCCGACACGCCTTTTGGCGCGCTTGGCGACCGGGTATTGATTCCCGATCCGGCGACGCGGGTCTCGCTTAGCTCAGAGGAGCAGGGCGTCGCGGAGGACTTCGTGCTGGGTGATATCCTCAATCTCGACGGCAGCCCTTGGGCCATGTGCACGCGGTCCATCCTCAAGGCGGCGCTGGAGCGGCTGCATAGGGTCACCGGGCTGCGTCTCCTGAGCGCCTTCGAGCACGAGTTTCAGTTCACTTCCAATCCGACCGGTATGGGCAACGCCTATACCCTCCAAGGTCTCAGCAGTCGGCGCCTCTTCGCCGAGCGCCTGATAGGCGCCATGCGGGCGGTCGGGCTCGCGCCCGACACGATCATGAAGGAGTACGCCCCGGAGCAGTTGGAGGTGACGATGGATCCTGCCGAGGGAGTCACGTCCGCCGATCACGCGGTCATTCTCCGTCAACTGATCTATTCGATCGCCCGCGCATGCGATGAGACGGTGACCTTCACACCGCTCCGCGTTCCGGGAGGCGTCGGCAACGGCGTGCATATTCACTTCAGCTTGCTCGACGAGAGCGGCGGGCCGGCGGTCTTCGACCCAAACGCTCGCTATCGCTTGTCCGAAGTGGCCGGGCAGTTCATTGCCGGCATCTTGAAGTATCTCGACAGCATTCTGGCCCTGACCGCACCGAGTGTCGTGTCCTACGCGCGGCTGACGCCGCATCGCTGGAGCGCGGCCTTTAACAACCTCGGCCTTCAGGACCGCGAGGCGGCGGTGCGCATCTGCCCCGTCTCGGCCATGAGCGATATCGAGCCCGCCCGCCAGTACAACATCGAGTTTCGTGCCGGCGATGCAAGCGCCAGCCCCTATCTGCACTTGGCGGCGATCATCCACGCCGGGGTACAGGGTATCGAGGAGGGCCTGGCACCGCCGGAGGCAACCGAGGAAGACCTCGCCCTCCTGTCGTCGGAGGAGCTTGCCAGGCGGGGCTACATCAGGCTGCCGACCAGCTTGCCGGATGCCCTGGCGCGCTTTGCCGAGAACGCCACCGTGCATGGCTGGTTCGCGCCGGAGTTTGCCGAGGTCTACCGCAAGCACAAGGAAGGCGAGATGCGTTTCCTCGAGGGCATGGACGAGGCCGAGGTGCATCGTGCCTATGCGTCGGTCTACTGAAGGTCGGTCCTGACACCGACAACGGTCCCGGCCCAATCGGCCGTTGCCGCTCCTCGAATCTCAGGATTCCGTCGTCGACGCGCTTAGGCCTTTCCTAACGGCATGGGCGAATACTGACGCGCGCGAACGTGTCGGTCTTGGGGGCGTGCGATGGTCGAGCAGGTCGGGGCAATACTAGAGAAAATCGTCACTTATTTTTTCAGTTTCGATTTTCCCTATTCGCCACTTTACATTCCCACAACCGTTCTGATCGCCTTCGTTTTGTGGAAGCTGCGGGGCGGCAAGGCTGGCTTCTTAGCCTATGTGGCGCCGCGCGAGTTGTATCGACATCCCTCCACGCGAACGGATGTGTTACTCTCCTCCCTCATCCTCGGCCTGTTTGCGCTCGGCTTCTTTGCAACCTTCTACTTCGGTCCCGTCGTAACGGTCGCTCTGCTGGCAGCACTGGAAGGCCTTGCGGGAGGCGGCAGCGCCGAGCCGACGAGCTTTGCAACGGGACTTCTAGCTGTCGTTCTCCTGTTCCTGACTCAGGACTTCTGCCGCTTTGCAACGCACTATGTGCATCACAAGGCCCCCGTGCTTTGGCCCTTTCACGCCGTCCATCATTCGGCGGATGTGCTGACCCCGGTCACCTTCCTCAGGGGCCACCCGGTCTACTACACAATCCAGCAATTCCTCATGTCCTTCTTCGTAGGCGTGGCACAGGCGCTGGTTCTGTTTCTTTTCGTCGGCCAGATCGAGCTCTGGGTGGTGCAAGCCACCACGATCGCCTTCCAGGGCTACATGTTGTTCGGCGGCCATTTGCGGCACAGCCATATTCCGCTGAGCTATGGTCGCATCCTCGAGCATGTGCTGATCTCACCGCTTCAGCATCAAGCTCACCACTCCTCGGATCCAAAGCACTTCGACAAGAACTTCGGCGAGATCTTTGCGCTTTGGGATTGGATGTTCGGAACCCTCTATATTCCCAAGCGCGATGAAGCCTTTGTCTTCGGAATCAGCGATGGGCAGGGGGGGAAGGTCCCCCAGCCCTATCCCACGTTTCGGGACGCCCTGATCAAGCCGTTTCAGGAGAGCGCTGCGGCGCTTCGCCCGGGCAAGCATGCAGTATCGGCGGACGAGGCCGCGAGCCTCGCGGTCGAGCGTGGGCCCTGACGCGCGGCATCTCCGTCTATCTGTATTGGGTGCAGTTGCCTAAGGCGATGCGGGTTGTTCTCGGCCAAACAGGCCGCGGGAGCGAATCACGTGCACACGAAATCGCCGTCCTCAAGTGGCTTGCACCGGTCGGGCCAGCCGCGGTCTCGCCAGTAGTCGACCAGTCCGAGCTCTTCCACGAGAAACTTGAATTCGTCTCGTGCGCCGACGGACTCGATGGTGCTCCATGGCATCAGATACACGAGCATCGGGTGGGAAGGGCTGAGCACGTAGTACTGAAAAGCCTCCAGCACCAAATCCGGGCCCTGGATCGCGTCAAGGAACAGATAGCCCAAGAAGGGTTCGTCCTTGTAGATCAGGAAGGTCGCCTCAGGCGATTGGCTCTCTGTGCCGTCGATCATTGCCATGAACGGGTCTCGCCAGGTCGGATCGCAGGAGGTGCAGTTTTCTACGATCTCTTTGAGCTCGGCGACCTGATCGGTCTTGAACATGTATCCTGCCAGGGCGCGCACGCTGAAAACCTGAAAACTCGGATACGTCTTGAACAACTCGATGAGAGCTTCTGAATCCTCGGCGCTTTGGTCCATCAGCCAGTGGGCTTGAGCTTCTCTGAATCGATAGACGGGATTGAGCGGATCGAGCTCGCGCGCTTCTTCGGCCATGGCTATGGCCTGGGCATGATGCCCGACGAGGGACAGCAGCTCGCTGTAGTCCTCCATGACCTCATGATGGCGCGGATCCTGGACCAGCGCTTGGCGATAGCGGTCCTCCGCCAAAGGCCACTGCCGCTGACGCCGAAAGGCATTGCCGACTGCGTGCAGCACGATCGCCAACTCCGGGTCGAGCCGTTCCGCGGTCAAAGCGGCTTCATAGGCGCGCCGATAGAAGGTGGCCGGTAAGACCGGACGGTCATCTCTTTCGGTCACGTAGTCTGGCAGGACGTCGTAAGTGAGGGAGAGAGCCGCCCATCCTGCGGCGAACTCCGGGTCGATTTCGACGCTTTGGGACAAGAGGTCCACGGCCTCGTTGAGGTCCGAGCCTCTTCGCCTGAGCAAGGCAAGGCCTTTCAGGAACAGATCGTAAGCTTCCGGGTCATCGGTTCGATCGGTCTCGAGGGTTTGCGCTTCAATCCCTAAGGGGGTCTTGAGCGCCTGACCGATGGCATTGGCGATTCTCTCTTGGATGGAGAAGACGTCCTCCATCTGCTCCGCGTAGACGTCCGACCAGATAAGAAAGCCGTCGTCTGCCTGAACGAGCTGCGCCTCGATGCGAAGCTGATCGCCCGACCGCCGGACGCTGCCTTCGAGGATGTACTGCACCCCGAGATCCCGGCCGACGGTTCGCAAGTCGACGGCTTGATCCTTGTAGCTGAACGAGGAGCTCTGCCCGGGGATGCGAAAACGGCCGGTGCGGGCGAGGGTATTCATGATCTCGATGGTCAAGCCATCGGAGAAGCCGTCATCGCCTTCGGTCGCGTCGAGGTTTCTGAAGGGCAGAACGGCGATCGCCTGCTGCTCCTCTTCCCAATTCTGCGCTGTAGGGTCTTCCGCAAAGCGATGGAAGCCCTCGCGCGCCACTGTGAGCGCCAGTATCGCCAAGACACCGGCCACGACGATGTAGTCCAAGACCCGCTTCTCGCGCGACATGCGGTCGGAGCTGTCGTCTGGCGGCTTCGTCAGCTTCAGGCCTTCCGGGCTCGTTTCAAATGCCCAAGCAATGACGCAGGCAATGGGCAGGCCGAGTGCCAGAAGCACAGCGACGAGCGTGTCCGTCCAGGGCGGCAGGTGTAGAGCCGACTCCAAGGCGCTGGCCACCTGGAGGCACAGCCAAGACACGATGATGTAGACGCCGGCGACCTTGATGACATTGCGCCGCCGCAGCTCGTTGACAAAGTGACCGAACAGCGTGCCTCGTCTTGGCTCCTCGCGCGGCAAAGCGGGGCGGCTGCTTTCCTGCCTGGGGAGCGAAGACGCTGCGCGAGCGGGAAGGGCCGCTTCGCGGGGCGCATCCAAGGCATCGGTCCTGTCGCTCGGCTCAGGCTCTCGGCTGCTCGCCTTACCCACCTCGAAGTCGAAGGATGGACCGTGCTTGGGCCAGTCCAGGCGATTGAGCTTCATGTAGTCCTTGAGGTTCGCCGCCGCGTAGAGGAACGCCATTTGCCGGCTTTCCTTGGAGATCTTCTTGTGGGCGAAGCTCAAGCCCGCGGCAACGCGTGCCAGTAGGTACTGGCTCTCCATGTAAGACCGGCGCTCGCCCTCGTGGCGGTTGATCCAGTCGTCGGCCTCCCGGCGCAGCGTCTTGACGATTTCGATGAGGCCGAGATCGTTCGCGTGCAGGCCGGGTTGCTCATCATGGTGACGGAAGCGGCTCAGTTGGGCGAGAATCGCGTCCCAATTCGCTTGGGTCGCGGACTCCCGCGATACCAGCAGGCAGGAAATCTCGAAGTAAGCATGATCGAAAAACAGAAACTGTGCGCTTTGGTAGTCCGCAAGGTCGATCAGGTAGTAGCCTGGCTCGGAAGACTCTGAACGGTCGACCAGCACGTTCAGGCCGTGCAGATCGCCGTGGCAGTGGCCCGTGACTGCGCGCAGACGAAGCTGTTCCGGAAGCGCATCGCCCTTCAGCGCAAAGGCCAGTGGATTGGGGTACCAATGGCCTTCGAAGCTGAGGCTCGGCTGGTCGGGCAATAGCTGGCGGTCTTGCTGAAGCAGCGCGTGAATGCGCCCTCCCTGTTCAGGGTGGAGGCGATAGTCGAGCCAGCGATCGAGAAGCTCCGAAGGCGAATGTAAACCGCGGCTCAGTTTATAGTCGCGATTCCACTCCTCCAAGAGTCCCCGCGATATTCGGCCGGTGGCCTGTCGCTGCTGATCGAAAGGACAGTTTGGCCAGGGGTCCGCATACTCCAATCCACCGGCGGCAATGGAATAGAGAACGGCGATCTCGTTGCCGTGGTGCGACGAATGGAGAAGCCTCGGCAGATGCTCTTTCGCAAACTCGGGCGCATCAGCGATCGCCCGATTGTGGCGGGCCGCCTCGTGTTCTTCTTGCCAGGCAGAGTCCGGCGCCTTGTCGAGCTTTAGGATGGTCTGGCCACGGCTCCGGTCGCTGTCGATGTCTGCCGCGTAGACCAAAGCCCCTGACTTGCCGGCACTGAGCTCACGGTTCAGGCAGATGCTGCCTTGAATGCCCCACTGCTCTTTGATGACGGGCAGCATGTCTTGATAGGCGGACGGCCACCGTAGCCCCGAGTGCACGGTCTCGTTGTTATCCGTCCTATCTGCCATGCCGGTGAGGATCCCCTTGGCACTGCGAGTTCCGCCAAGCGGTTTGCGCCTTGTATCCTCTCGCCGAAGACCGGCCAGGGACATGCGAAGTCGTGATGGGTCTTATCCGCGAGGAACCCGGATGTCATGCTAATGTTTCGGCCTATTGTGTCCAGCAGATGTCGAGCTGCAGCCGAGATCGCGACTGCGTTGTCTAGACATTTCTGGCTGCGGATCTTCCCTTGACCAGTTTCGTGATCGTCTTGATCAGCTTCTGCGGCTTTTGACGGTGTCTTTTGCTCAAGCGAGGGCGGCCGCTAAGCGGCAAACTCCTTCTGCCCTTCCGGGTCGGCGGTTTCCGCGTTGGGCGGCGTGGCACCGCTCAGCACCAGAGCGGCCGCCCGCGTTGCGGCGTCACGAAACGGCATGAATACCAGAGTTGCGCCGGCCGCCTCCAGCTTCTCCGCGACCTCTTCGGCATGCGCCGACACGGCGATACGCCCTTCGAACTTGAGGTCTCGCAAGGAGCCGATCAGGGAGCGCCTTGGATCGTCATGGGTGATCCCGGTGTCGTGCTCGGGTACGGCCGAAATAGCCCAAGCGACTCCCTTTAACGGCAGGTGGGCCAGCATCTCCGGGTCCGTTGCGTCGCCGAAGATCACATCGAAGCCCTGCTCTTTTGCGTGTCGGACGGCCACCGGGTTGAAGTCGACGCCGAGCACCTTTTGTCCGGCATCTCTCAGTTCTTGAGCAATGGCCAATCCGTAGCGGCCCAGGCCGAAAACGATGACATCGTAAGAGCCCTTGCTGAGGTGCACGGCGTCTTCGTGCCGACCGGCCGACGGCCGCTCGAAGATACCCAGCGCCGGCTCGACCCGAGCATAGAGCTGGTGCGAATAGGTGATCATGTAGGTGGACGCCGCGATGGTGATCAGCCCGACGAGCGTCACGAGGCCCAGGGCTTCATCGGACACGTGGCCGAGCGCGACGCCCATGGCCATGAAGATTAGGGAGAACTCGCTGATTTGCGCAACCGTCAAGCCGGCGAGAAAGCCGGTGCGCTTGCGGTAGCCCATGGCCCCCATGATCGCGAGCACGATCAGGGGATTGCCGATCAACACGAAGAGCGAAAACAGCACGGCGGCGAAGACGCTCGCGCCGAGGATGGAGAGATCGAGCGAGGCCCCGAGGCCGATAAAGAAGAAGAGCAGGAGAAAGTCCCGCAAGGATGCCAGGCGCGCGGCGATGGCCTCGCGAAACGGCGTCGAGGCCAGAGAGACGCCGGCAAGCAGTCCGCCCAGCTCCTTGCCGAAACCCAGATAGTGGCCGAGCGCGGCCAGCAGGGCAGCCCAGCCGATGGCAAAGGACACCAGCAGTTCTGGCGCGCGGGAAAGCCGCTCGACCAGCGGATTGGCGAGGAAGCGGATGAAAAGGCCGACCGCGAACAGCATCCCGGCGCCATATCCGAAGACCAGCAGAACGTCGATAAAGCCCGAATCGCCGGCAGCCCCGACCCCGAGCGCCGAGAGGACGATCATGGCGAGAACGACCACTAGGTCCTGGACGATGAGGAAGCCGAGCGCGATGCGGCCGTGCAGCGAGTCGATCTCGCGCTTGTCGGTCAGCAGCTTCACGATGATGATCGTGGAGGAGAAGGTCAGCGCGACGGCGACATAGAGGCTGGTGGTGACATCGAGGCCGAGCGCCAGGCCGATGAGGAATCCGAAGATCGTCGTAAAGGCCACCTGGCCCAGTCCCGTCATCAGCGCGACCGGCCCCAAGGTCTTGATCAGCTTGAGGTCGAGCTTGAGCCCGACGAGAAAGAGAAGAACGGCAATGCCGAGCTCGGCCAAGAGATCGATATGCTCATCGGACTTGGCGATATCGAGAACAGACGGTCCGGCGAGAATGCCGACGGCGATAAAGCTGACGATCAAGGGCTGGCGCAGTAGCAGACCAATAAACCCGACGCCCGCCGCCAGGACGAGAAGCGCTGCGATCTCGTAGAAGATGTAGCCGCTGATGACGTCAGTCATGGTTCGTGCGGCTCCGACGCTTGCTCATGTCGCTGGCGAAAGGCTGTGAAGAGGAGGGCTTACCCTTGCGAGAGCCGCGCAGCCCTGTTGCCCGGATAAGGCGCTCCAACTTGGCAATGTCATCGGATTTGTTTCTCTATCATCCAACGTGTTTCGCCAGCCTGGGTTGCTTGGCGATCTTGAGAGGTTTTCGCGATCTGCTCGCTGACCCCGTTTCTTTCGTCGGATAGTTCTATCGCGCGGCTCAACAGCATTCAAAGCTAATACGCTGATTTTACATAGGTTTTAGGCGGAAGCGGGGTCGTCTTCCCTAAACGAGTGTGATTTCGCAGAGACATACCGACGACAGCTGGTCATCGTTCCGGACCACCGAGCAATAAACTTGCGGAAATGGCTCGTGCAGCGATTGATCTGGCTCATGTCCGCACACGCTGTAGCGTGCGATGGAAGGTGGGGACCTCGCAGAACAGATAAGAAGGGCACGTCTCCATTGGACCAAGCCACCGCCAAGTCGATCGCCGTTGCCGAGCAAGGCCTAGAGCAGCTGATCTCTGTCCTCGATGCGGAGGGTTACGAGGTTTGGGCCGCACGCGAACGGGACGGCGCTTTGTCGCTCGGACCGATCGACTCTGTCGACGATCTCCCCCGGGGGCGCGTTGAAGACGCGGATGGCGGAAGCGTTCGTCTGGTCGAGGGCCCACGCGAAGCCTTCTTCGATCACACGATACCCATGCAAAGCCTGAAGCGTTTGGTCTACCCGGCCGAGGAACGTCTGTTCGAAACGGGCGAGGATCTGCGCATCGAGGAGACTCCCGTCGAAGCCGCGCCGGTCGCGGTGATCGGCGCTCGGCCGTGCGATCTGGCTGCTTTGCAAACTCTGACGACGGTCTTCGAAGCCGGTCCCTTTCTCGACACGCGCTATCGTCAAAGGCGTGAAGCCCTGCTGCTGATCGCGGTCAACTGCATGCGCCCGGCCAGTACCTGCTTTTGCGCATCGATGAACAGTGGGCCTCGCGCCGAAGGCGGCTTTGACTTGGCGCTGGACGAACTGCTGCACGATGGGCGGCATGCTCTTATTGTATCCGCCGGCAGCGCGCGCGGACGAGAGATTCTGAGCCGGCTGGACGGCATTCCGGCGAGTGAAGAGGACCTCCAGGCAGCGCGCGATGGGTCGCGGGCCTGCGCCGACGCCCAGACGCGCAGGATGGCCGAGGGGGTCGAGCAGCTTCTCAAGCGGAGCTACGATCATCCGCATTGGGCCGAGGTGGCCGAGCGGTGCCTGAGCTGCGCCAACTGCACCATGGTCTGCCCGACCTGCTTCTGCGGCACCATCGAAGACCGCACGTCGCTCGATGGCGCGGAAGCGGAGCGCTGGCGGCGTTGGGATAGCTGCTTCACCCTCGACTTCAGCTATCTGCACGGCGGGTCGGTGCGCAAGGAGACCGCATCCCGCTATCGCCAGTGGATCACGCACAAGCTGGCGCATTGGCATGATCAGTTCGGCAGCTCCGGCTGCGTCGGCTGCGGCCGTTGTATCGGCTGGTGCCCGGTGGGCATCGACATCACGGCGGAGGTGGCAGCCTTGGCTGCGGCGGACGGCAGCGCCAGCAATTTCGAGGAGGAGCGCCGATGACCGACGGCAACATCAAGTCGATGGCCGACATTCTGGCCGCGCATCCGCTGTTTGCGGGGCTGGACAAGGAAATCACCGATCTGCTCGGCGGCTGCGCCAGCAATGCGCACTTCTCGGCCGGCAGCTACCTGTTCAAGGCCGAAGGAGCGGCCGATGTCTTCTATTTGTTGCGGGCAGGCGATGTCGCCCTGGAGCTCAGCATGCCCGGCCGCGGGAAGCTGATCGTCGAGACGGTGCAGCCGGGCCATGTCGTCGGGGCATCCTGGATCCTGCCGCCCTATCGCTGGCGCTTCGATGCGCGGGCGGTGGGCGACGTCCGGGCCACCGGCATCGATGCAGCCTGTCTCCGCAAGAAGTGCGATGACGACCCGAGCACGGGCTATGAGGTGTTGAAGCGCTTCTTGCCGGTCGTGGCCGGACGGCTGCAATCGACACGGCTGCGGCTGCTCGACCTCTACGCACCGCCGTCCGAAGTCGGCCGCGCGCTATGAACGCAGTCGGCCAGCTTGAGCACGGCGTCGCACCGGTCGTGACCGGCATGCTGCCGCGGCCCTTCGAGGTGCGCTCCCGGCGAGAGGAAGCAGGTGACTGCGTGACCTTGGACCTCGCGCCGCTCGACGGCGAGGCGGTCGCTTTCGAGGCCGGTCAGTTCACCATGCTCTATGTCCACGGCATCGGCGAGGTGGCGATCAGCATCTCCGGCGATCCGGCGGAGTCAGGCAGCTTGGTTCATACAATCCGGCCCGTCGGCGCCATATCCCAAGCCCTCTGTGGGCTGGCGGAAGGAGAGCGGGTCGGCGTGCGCGGACCGATGGGCAATGCTTGGCCGCTGGAGCGCGCCGCCGGCAAGCACCTGATGATCATCGGCGGCGGCCTGGGTCTCGCGCCGGTGCGCCCGATCATCTACTGGGCCCTGGCCAATCGGGAGCGACTCGCCAGCATCGACATCGTCTATGGCGCTCGCGCGCCGGACCAGATCCTCTTCGCCCGGCAGTTGCTCGGCCTGTCGGCCGCCGACGGCGTCCGGGTCGGCATCACCGTCGACCTGGCGGACCAGGACTGGAGCGGTCAGGTGGGCATCGTGACCGATCTCATTCCGCCGATGCTGCGCGACCCGGCTGAGACAGTGGCGATGATGTGCGGGCCGGAGATCATGATGCGCTTTACCGCGCAAGCACTGGCCGGCGCGGATGTCCCGGCCGAAGACATCTACCTTTCCATGGAACGCAACATGAAGTGCGGGATCGGCTGGTGCGGCCACTGTCAGCTCGGCCCGCATCTCATCTGTCGCGACGGGCCGGTCTTTGCCTATCCCGCCGTGCGCGACCTCATGTCGGTTTGGGAGCTCTGACGATGAAGCCGAAACTGGCAGTTTGGAAGTTCTCGAGCTGCGATGGCTGTCAGCTCACCTTGCTGGACTGCGAGGACGAGCTGCTCGACATCGCCGAGGCGGTGGACATCGCCTACTTCCTGGAAGCCACGCGGACTCAGCGAGAAGGCCCCTACGACATTTCCTTGGTCGAAGGTTCGATCTCGACAGCTCATGAGATGGAACGCATCCGGGAGATCCGTCGCGACAGCCGGCTGCTGATCACCATCGGCGCCTGCGCCACGGCCGGCGGCATTCAAGCGCTGCGCAACACGCAAGATCACGACAGCCTGCGCGCCGCGGTCTATCCAAGCCCGCAGTTCATCGACGCGCTGGCAACCTCGACGCCGATCGCCGATCACGTCCCGGTGGACTATGAGCTGCGCGGCTGCCCGATCGACAAGCATCAGCTGATCGAGGCGATCACCGCCCTGCTCAAGGGGCGCAAGCCGACCTTGCCCGACTATAGCCAATGCGCGGAATGCAAGCTGGCCGGGACGGCCTGCGTAATGGTGACCAAGGGCATCCCTTGCCTGGGGCCGGTGACGCAGGGCGGCTGCGGCAACCTCTGCCCCGGCATCGGCCGCGGTTGCTACGGCTGCTTCGGCCCCAAAGAGGGGGCGAACACCGAAGCGCTGGCGCAGGAATTGGCGGCCCTCGGCGCCGGAGAGCGCACCATCAGAGACCTCTTCGGCGGCTTCACCGCTGGCGCGCCGGCCTTTGCGGAAGAGAGGAAGCGCCATGACCGATAGCACACGCATCATCCAGGTCGACGCGCTGGCGCGGGTCGAGGGGGAAGGCCGCTTCAAGGTCAAGCTGGACGGAGATCAGGTCGTCCATTCCGAGTTCAGCATTTTCGAGCCGCCGCGCTACTTCGAAGGTCTTCTGCGCGGACGCTCCTTTCGCGACGCGCCCGATGTGACCTCGCGCATCTGCGGCATCTGCCCGATCGCCTACATCATGGGGGCGTGTCTGGCGATGGAAGACGCGCTGGGCTGGGAGATTCCCCAGCCCATCGTCGATCTCCGGCGGTTGATCTACTGCGGCGAGTGGATCCAGAGCCACGTGCTGCACACCCATCTGCTGCATGCGCCGGACTTCCTGGGTCTCCAGGACTCGATCGAACTCGCGAAGTCCAACCGCAGCCTGGTGGAGGCGGGCCTCAGCGCCAAGAAGACCGGCAACCGCCTGATGGAGGTAATCGGAGGCCGCAGCGTGCATCCGGTGAACACCCGGGTGGGCGGCTTCTATAGCGCGCCCGCACCCGAGGCCATCGCCGCACTACTGCCCGACCTCGAGCGCGGCGAGGCGCAGTCCATCGCCGCGCTCGATGCCTTCTCGGGCTTCGACTTCCCAGACCTCGAGGTCGACTACCTCTTCGTGGCGCTGCGGCACGAAAGCGACTACCCGATTGCCGAGGGGCGCATCGTGTCCTCGTCCGGCTTGGATATCGGCGTTGCCGAGTTCCCCGACCACTTCGTCGAACGCCAGGTGCCGCACTCCAACGCTCTGCAGGGCGTGACAGTGGATGGCCAACCCTATCTCGTCGGCCCGTTGGCGCGTTTCAATCTGAATGCCGACCGCTTGCCGGCGGACATTCTCGCCATGGCGGAACGGGCGGGGCTGGTGCCGGGCTGCCGGAACCCCTTCAAGAGCCTCCTGGCACGCCAGGTCGAGACGATCTACGCCTTCCGCGAGGCTGCGCGCCTCGCCCGCGCTTATGTGCCGCCGGAGCCGAGCTTCGTCGACGCCCCGCTGCGCGCCGGCATCGGCCACGGCATCACCGAAGCGCCACGCGGCCTCTGCTATCACCGCTACGAGGTTGCGGAGGACGGCGCCATCGTCTCGGCCACCATCGTGCCGCCAACCTCGCAGAACCAGCGGCAGATCGAACTGGATCTGGTCAGCACCGTCGAGCGCTTCCACAAGCTGGACGACGACGACCTGCAGTGGCGCTGTGAGCAGGCGATCCGCAACTACGACCCCTGCATCTCCTGCGCCACTCATTTCCTCAAGCTGGATGTCGAGCGCGTCTGAGCGACTTGCGAGCGGCGGCGGGATCATCATCGGCGTCGGTCATGCCGAGCGGCAGGACGACGGGGTCGGACCCTATGTCGCCGAGGCGCTCGCGGGCCGGGGCCTACCGGCCGTGACGCACGAGGGCGACGGCAGCGGCCTGCTGGAGCTCTGGCAGGACCGTTCGGTCTGTATCGTGGTCGACGCCATCGGGCGGCTTGATGACGGGACGCCGGATGCGGGCCGCATTCACATCTTTACCGAGGTTGAAGACGCGGCCTTTGCGCGCGCCGCCTTCGTGCACTCGAGCCACCGTGTCGGACTGCCGGAAGCTGTGGCGCTCGGAGCGGCGCTCGATCGCTTGCCTGACCGCCTGATGGTCATCGGTATCGTCGGCGTCGATTTCGGTTTCGGATGCGAACTCTCGGCGCCCGTGGCGAACGCGGCGGACCGGGTGGTCGAGCACTTCGCCGCCGCCGAAGACCCCTTCAGCCAGGACATCATGGCTGCTCTGGCTCGCCTTTGACTCAGGCCTTCTCAGTACCTTCCAACAATTGCACACCGCGGCGCTGTGTTCATGCCGCGACCTCCTCCATCGGCTCGGCGCTCCGCCGGTAGCTCCAATAGGCAGCGCAGGCGCCTTCCGCTGACACCATGCAAGCGCCCATGGGATTGTCGGGCGTGCAAGCCTTACCGAAGAGCTTGCAGTCGGTCGGCTTCCTACTCCCACGGAGAACAGCGGGGCACTCGCAGCTCTTGACGTCTGCGATCTGTCGTTCGGCCAAGGCGAAGCGGCGCTCTGCGTCGAAGCTTGCGTACTGTTCTCTGATCTTCAGCGCGCTCTCCGGAATCTCGCCGAGCCCACGCCACTCGAATCCGGCACGCGGCTCGAAGACCTCGGCCACCAGACGCTGGGCTTTGCGGTTTCCGCCCTCGCTGGCTACGCGAAGATACTGGTTCTCCACCTGATGACGGCCTTCGTTCAGTTGACGGACGACCATCAGGGTGGCCTGCAGGACGTCCAGCGGCTCGAAGCCCGTGATCACGACGGGCCGCCGGTAGGTCTCCGCGATGAAAGCGTAGGGGCGGGTGCCGATGATGGTGCTGACGTGGGAGGGGCCGAGAAACCCGTCGATGGACAGGCCGTCGGTCTCCTGGCCGTCCGACAACTCAAGGACCTGCCGCATAGCGGCCGGTGTCAGGACATGGTTGCAGTAGACCGAGAAGTTCTTGAAGCCCTCCGCTTCGGCCTGCTTGATCGCGACGGCGGTGGGCGGCGTTGTGGTTTCGAAGCCAGTGGCGAAAAACACGACCTCCCGGGTGGGATTGTCGCGCGCAACCCTCAAGGCGTCCTGGCTCGAATAGACCATGCGGATGTCGGCGCCATCAGCCTTCGCCTTCATCAGACTGCGGCGCTTGTAGGACGGGGCGCGCATCACGTCGCCGTAGGTGGCAAGGATGACCCCCTGTTTCTCAGCAAGTTCGATGGCGCTGTCGAGACGGCCAATCGGCAGCACGCAGACGGGGCAGCCCGGTCCATGTACGAAGCGCAGGTTGGCCGGCACCAAGTCCTGCACGCCGTAGCGGAAGATGGCGTGGGTGTGACCGCCGCAGAACTCCATGATGCTGTAGCTGCGCGGCTTGTCCGCCTCCCTTGCAATGGCTGCGGCAAGCGACTGCGCTAGGTCTCTGCGGCGAAACTCGTCGAGATACGTCATGCCGGGATCTCCCTTCGCTCCTCGGCCCGATCGGCTGGCGTGCTGCTCGACGCTGCATCGAAGCTGAAATGCAATGCCTCAAGCTTGGCACCGGCCAAAGGGCCGATCTCAAGCCAAGCCGTCTTGACTGCGGCTTAGGCTATCGACAGCCCAATCTTGTGGATGAAAGGGTCAATCGCAGGGGGCCACCATGCGATAGGTCAAATTCCGCCGTCGTCGGCTTGACCGCCGTGCTACAGGCGCCGGGCGATGGACAGCCACTCGATATAGAGGAGCGTGTTGTCGTCGAATTGCTGTCCACTGGCCTCCGCCATGCGGCGGTAGTAGTCGCCCATCTCCTGGCGCCACCAAGCGAGGCTGCGGTCCCCTTCGCCATAGGCCTCGGCAAGCTCTTCGTTGACGTCGCCGAAGCGGCAATGTTCGACTGCGGTCGTCTCGATGACGGCACGTGCCTCGCCTTGGCCGTCGAACAGGACCGATAGAGCCCCCACGAAAGGCTCTTGCCCCTCCGGCCACTCCCACGCGGCAGTGGATGTCGCGGTTTTGATGCCATTGAGAATCAGACTTGCGCCCTCATCCATGCTGGCAGCCGTCGCCCCGACCGTTATCGGCGCGAAGTGATCGGTGAGGCGCTCAGGATAGTGGGCCTTTAGAATGGCTTCAGACCGGGCCGTAAGATCGGACACAAGATTCGTTCCTTCACAAAAGCCCCGTCCTTCGCCGGACAGTCAGTTGGTCGCGACGGCCACGGCATACTGCCCCGGCGTCACGCCATAGGTGCGCTTGAAATGGCGGGTGAGGGCGCTTTGGTCGTAGAAGCCGACGGTGGCCGCCGTTTCAGCTGGCGAAGTGCCGCTTTCGAGCAAGTCGCGGGCCCGTCGCACGCGAACCTGGGTCAGGAAGGCGTGCGGTGACAGGCCGACTTCCTTGTTGAAGCTCCGGATGAGGTGAAAGGAGCTCATCTCGGTCAGCGCCGCGAGATCGTTCAGCGAGATGCTGGTCTCGTGGTTGTCTTGCAGATACTGCGTCAGCAGGGACACGGCCGTCTTCTCGCTGCCGACCCGGGATGGCGTCGGCAGCGGATCTCCATGCGTCATGAACAGCCGCGCCAGGGCGATTAGCAGCTCCGATTGCTTGTCCAGGACCGAGCCGGTCCGTTCAGCAATCGTGTGGAGGGCGACCAAGCGCTTGTAGAGGCGCTTGTCGCGGAGCTTGTTCGTCAAAAACTGTGGCAAAGCACTGGGGTGAAGATCGAGATCCTTGGCGAACTGTGCCAGCGCTGCCTCGGCCAGGTAAAAGGCGCGGTAGCGCCAGCGCTTGCGTGCGCCGACGCTGCCCGAATGTGGTTCGCCCGGATTGAAGACCAACACGCTGCCGGGATCGGCTTCGTCGCAGATGCCGCGGCTGCGAAACTCCGATCCCCCGGCCTCCGTGACGGCGATCACGAGCTCATCGTGGACGTGCGGCGCGAAGCTGTGGGTCGTGAAGTCGGCGCGCATCATCAAGAGGCCGCCGATATCCGGGTCGGCCCATATATGACTTCGATTGCGCGGGTCGGTTTTTGGCACGGGTTTCTGCCTTTGCCCTGAATGGGCGCTGCTACCGCTGTAGCATAGGCGATGCGAGCTTCCTTGGCACGCGCATCACTGAGACAGAAACCCGCCGTCGACGCTGAGATTGTGGCCGATCACGAAGGAGGAGGCGTCCGAGGCCAGCCAAAGCACTGCGGCGGCCACTTCTTCCGGCTCGCCCATGCGCTTGAGTGGCAGGCCGGCAGCCACGGCCTTCATATCCGCGATGTTGGACGCCAGCATCATGGGGGTGGTCACCCGCCCCGGAGAGACTGAGTTGATGCGGATGCCTTGCTCGGCATACTCCATCGCCGCCGACTTCGTCAGCGAGATGACCGCGGCCTTGGAGGCGCAATAGAGCGCGAGGCCAGGATTCGGGTTGCGGACACCGCTGACGGAGGCGTTGTTGATGATGACGCCGGCGTGGGGAAGCATGGCTTCAATCTCGGCCTGCATGGCCAGAAAGACCGAACGCACGTTGGTATTGAAGACCCAGTCGTAGGTGGCGGCGGATTGCTCTGCCAACAAAGCGCGCTGCTCTTGGTATCCGGCATTGTTGAAGGCGATATCCAAGCGGCCGAACCGTGCGAGCACCGCCGGCACGACGGCACCGAGTTCCGTTGGGCTGCTGATGTCGGCGCGATGGAAAAATGCCTCGCGGCCGGCACTCTCGATGTCCGCGACGACCGCCGCACCGCGTTCCCTATCGCGTCCCACAAGTGCCAGGCTCGCACCCCTTTCGGCAAAGGCCATGGCCGTCGCCTGTCCAATTCCAGACGTGGCGCCGGTGATCAGGACCACCTTGCCTTCGAAACCGGTGCCCCTGTCTGGCGCATCGGGGTTTGGGCGGTGGTTTGCCGCATCGGTGGGTGTCATTGCGTTGTGTCGTCCACAAGCTCGATGCGGACCCGGCGATTGTGGCGCCCCTTGTTGTCGACCTTGCGGATGCGCAGGGGCCGTGACTGGCCGGTCGAGGTCAGGTGCGTGCCGCCGCAGGCCTGCCGGTCGAGCCCCTCGATCTCAATGACCCGCACCGTCCCGTCCGACTGCGGTGGCGGGGTCACCGCCTTGCTGCGCAACAGGCCGGGCTCGTTCTGCGCCTCGTGGTAGGGAACGTAGATCACGCGCACCGGAAGGTCTTGCGCGATGGCATCGTTGATGGCCGGCTCCAGTGCCTTGATCTTCTGGTTGTCGGCATCTGGAAGGTCGAAGTCCATGCGCGCGCTGCCGTCCCCCGACATCTGCACACCGGTCACCAGGGCACCGTCGAAGGCCTGGAAGACCAAAGCGTTGACGATGTGGAGGTCGGTGTGGAGCTGCTGCATCAGGAAGCGGAAGTCGCGGTCTACCTCGCCGCGGACCGCCCCCGACATTTCGATCGGCTCAGCGAGGAGATGCCAGGTGCGGCCTCCTTTCTCCTCGAGGCCGGACAGCGCAACCTTGCCGCCTGACCATTCCAACGTGCCTTGGTCGGGGAGCTGTCCGCCGCCACCGGGATAGAAGGCGGAGCGGCTCAGACAGACCGCGCCAGGGCGACTGTCGAGCACCTCGGCTTCGAACGCAAAGAGCTCCGGTTCATCGTGACAAAGATATCGGGCCACCTCGTCGCCTCTCCTCTGAACGCAACTCTGGCCAGGATCGGCGAAGCGATGTTTGCCGCCCGGCCACGGAGAAAGCTCAGCGGCAGCTCTTGCTGCGCAGTCGTCCTTCTCATTCTCCCGAATAGAAAAGCAGTCTGCTAAAGCTTGTATTGGCGAAAATTGCGGCCGGCCTGAACCGCGCGGCGGTCTAGCTGAAGTGGACCGTGTAACCCCAGGAGTCGATCCGATCCGGTAGGGCGTTGAAGGCCATGGTGATGCGTTGCTCGCCTTCGTTCTTGGGGACTTCGTGCAGCATGTAGCTGGGAAAGAGCACCATATCGCCGGCCTGAACCTGCGGCATCTGCCAGCGGCTGGCGCTGAAGGGGCCGAGGCGCGTGCGCTGGTTCTGATTGACGAAGGCATAGTCGCTGCCGCCCAGGGCCTTATGGAACACCGTCCCGGTGCCGGACGGCGGGGTCGTGAGGTAGACGATGCCGGAGATGAAGCTGTTGGCGTGATTGTGGATGGCTTGATGACCGCCGGTGTCCAGCACGTTCACCCAGACTTCCTTGATCGACCAGGTGAGCCGCTCCCCGAAGAGATGCGTGCCGAACTCCGTAACGCGCGGCAGGATGCGCTGGGCGGCCTTGCCGTACTGCGGGTCGTCCGAGGCGCTCACCATCTTGGTGTGGGACAGCAGATTGGTGTGCACGTTGGTCTCTCGCTGCTCCGCCCGAATGCGCTCGACCAGTGAATCGAGCGCTGGGCCCGAAAGGGCCTGCGGCACAATCATGACGGGCGTCGGGAAGAGACCAGTAATGTTGTTCTGACTCTTTTTCATGACGTTACCTTGCTGCAGTAGGGCCGCGCTCACGCGACCGTTCGAGCCGTGTGTTTCCAGCTCGTTTCGTGGCATAGTGCGCTGCCAAAGACGACAGAAGCGGGGACTTATGACGCCGGACAGTGCACCGGACAGCGCAGCACACCGCGAGCGGGGCATCGCACTTTTCGCGGCGGTCTGGCTCGCGCTCATCATTTCGGTCCTGGCCCTTGGCACAACCCGCGAGACGCGGGCCGTGGCGAACATCGCCGCCAACGAAGTCGAAGCCGCGAAGGCGCGGCTCGCCGCCGAGTCCGGCGTCACCTGGATGGCCCTGGTTCTGGCCGCAGAGGCACGGGGCCTTGGCTTGCCGCGGGACCGGGCATCGCGGGCACGCTACGGCACTCCGCGTCGAAACGGGATGCCGCTTGCCGCTTTGCCTCTCAATACCGTCTCCGGCTTGCGGCTCGATGATAGGCCTTACGCCTGGAGCATAGCTGGGACCAGCGTCTACCTCTCGGCGCAGACCGAGGTTGGGAAGTACGATCTGAATCGAGGGGATCCGGCTCTCTTGATGCCGCTTCTGATACGGGCGGGTGCCGCCAATCCGCAAGCTGTTGCCACGGATATATTCTTGGCTCGCGCCAGGGACGGGCGCACACGTGGCTTGTCTTGGCGTCTGGACCCAAGAGAGTTCGAAAGGGTTTCGGACCTCGCCAAGCTCGGCGGGATCTCCGATACGCTCTATGAACGCCTTGCGCCGCTCGTGACGACCACGTCCGAGCGCGCCGAACCGGATCCCCTGACCGCACCGGCCATGATTTTCGACATTTTGCCTCTCGATGAACAGGAGCGCGAGACCTTTGCCGCAGCCAGGGCGGGAACGGCCCCGCCTTGGCGCCCAAGTGAAGCGGAAGCCGTCACGATCACTGCTCTGACGGAGAGCGGAGAGGGTGCTGCCGCGTCCGTCTCCGCTCTGGTCCTTATCGATCCGAATGGAGCCCGTCCCGTCACTCTTCTCTCTTGGGCCCCGCGTTGAACACGGCCTCATCAAGGCTGGATAGCTTACGCCGCAGCTCATTGGTTGCCGCGCGCGCCTCGCTCTGATCGCGGACCACGAAGGGCCGGATGAGCACCATCAGCTCGTTGCGGTCACCGCTACGCTCTGTCACGCCGAAGAGTGGCCCGATAAGCGGCAGCCGGGAGAGAACAGGTATCCCATCGCGGCGGAGCTCCGACTCACCCTCGATCAAACCGGCCAGGGCAATGGTCTCGCCACTGTTGACCAAAATGGTGCTCTCGACGATGCGGGTGTTGAAGGTCGGATTGACCGAGCCGGGTGTCGGGACAACGGCGGAGACTTCCTGACGGATCTGCAGCGAGAGGTTTCCGCTGGCGTTGACCCGCGGACGGATGTTCAGAATGACACCGGTCTCGCGGAACTCCTCTTCCGTCACGATCGGGGCGTTGGGGTCATCGGTCGACTGCGATGAGCGCACGACGATCGGGACGTCATCTCCCACTTGCAGTCGGGCTTCCTCATTGTCCATCACCATCAAGGTCGGCGAAGAGAGGACTTTGACGTCGGTCACAGCGTCCAGCGCCGAGATGGTTACCTGCGCGTTTGAAGTCCGGAAAGCAGCGTTGAAACCAGGCAAGACGCTTGCCGCCCCGGTTCCGGCCGCGTCACCGAAATCGAAAGCGAAGTCTCCACTTTCGAAGAACCAGCGAACGCCGAAATCGAGCTCTTCGTTCAGCGCGACTTCGACAAGCGTGGCCTCGATCATGACCTGGAGCGGCTGCGTATCGAGGCGGCGAAGCGTTCGACGCATGGCACGCGCGCCCTCACCCGTGACGAGAGCCAGGAGCGAATTGCTGGCCTCGTCGGCCACGATGCGAAGGACGCCGCTTTCGCCTCCGCCAAGCCCCCCGGCGATTGGTCCGAGGCCCGGCGATGAGGTTGGGGCCGCATCTGCAACGTCGGGTGCGGCGTTGGCGCCGGTCCCAGGTTCGATGTCCGTCTGACCGATCTCCGCCGTCAAGTTTGGACCCAGCGGGTCTGAGCCGCCCTGCGGCCCGAGGGAGGTTTCGGCCCCGAAGACGTCACCGAGCAGGATGGCCAAGTCGGCGGCACGGCGATTGGAGACCGGAAAGACCCTCAGTCGCGCCGATTCGCCGCTGTCCTGGTCGAGATTCCGCACAAGCACCATGGCGTCGTCGAGCAGAACACTGTCCTCTGCGATCATCAGAACGGCGTTCATGCGGTCGACAGGAAGAAATCGAATGGCCGTGCTCGCGATGCCCGAAGGGCTGGCGAAGGCGGCCGTCAGCTCATCCACCACCGGCTGGGCCTCTGCCTGTCGCAAGGGCCGGAGAGCGAAGGAGCGCGATGCGAAGTAGTCGACGTCCAGCACCGAGAGTGCATCCAGTATGGTCGCCTGCTCGGCCGCCGTGCCGATGGTGAACACCAGGTTTCGGCTTCGGTCATAGCGAATGGCGCCAGCGACCGGCGCCAGGCTCTCCAGGATGTCGACGATCTCTTCGACAGAAACGAAGCGGAGCGGGGTCACACGCACCGTCAGGCCTCTGGTCTGGGCCTCCTGTGCCGAAATCAAAGGAGCGGAGAGGCCGGCTTCCTCCCGCGGAATGATGCGGAACACGCCGTTGCGCTCGACGATTGCGGCATTGTTGAGCCGCAAGATCTCTTCAAGGGTCGGTAGGATATCGGCTCTGGAGAGCAGGCCATTGGTACGCAAGGTCACGGTGCCGGAGACGCGCGGGTCCAGGACGTAGCTGGCGCCGAGGCCATCCTCCATGATCACCTTGATGACGCTTGCCAGGTCGGCGCCCTCGAAGTCGAGGGCGATATCGGAGCCCTCGCCGCTTGCAGGATTGCCCAGACCACTGCCGACCAGGGTCTCACCGGGCCAGCCCAACTGAACGAAACCGCTGACCGCAGGGCCCTGCTCTTCTTCTTCGAGAGCGGAAAGATCGTCGATCTCTGCCAGATAGGCATCCTCGCTAGCGGCGCGATCGGCCTCGGCTTCTTCGCCAGGAATGGACGGTGCCCCGTCCTGCTGATCGCTGGGTCCCAGGACCCTGCTGTAGCTGACATAGTTGTCCGGATCTTCCGGCCAAAGCGGACCGATCGATTCACAGCCGGCCAATGCGATCGACGCAGCAGCCAGAAAAGCCTGCGCACCTAGTTTTTTCATCGTTGCCTTCCCCATCCAAAACAGTCAGGCGCTGCCTCATAAGCGCCTGTCCGGGATTAGTCTTCGTCGAGCCTGTCTTGGAAATCCAAGCTGCTCATGAAGCCGTTTCGCGCGTTCGAGCCCGACGCAGAGGCGGGCAAGAAGCGCGCAGACCCGGCGTCTGCGGTTCCCCCGCGTCGCGAGTGGGAGGGTGTGCCGGTGTCCGGCACCTGCACTTCGGCGACTTCGCCGAGCAGGGCCGTGACCCGCTCTTCATTCCGGGAGAAGACGACGGAGTCCTCTCCGATGCTGCTGATGGTCCAGCCTTGCAGACTTTCGCCGAGCCGCAGGAGCTCGGAACCGGCGCCTTCGATTTGGACGATCGCGCTCTGTGCGTCGCTGGTCGAGGCCACACCCAGCAACATGACCTGGAGCGGCCGCTCTGCCGGGACCGCCGCCCGAATCACCAGTTTCTCGGCCGTCTCGGAGACGGCAACCTTGGGCTTGGGCGGCCGGCGGTCGGGCGAGAACAGCGGCCGCTCCGCGATCTCGGCGAAGAGTGCCAGCTCCGGCGCCTCGAAGCGGACGTTCTCGGTTCGCGGGGGCTCTTGCACGGCGGCCGCTTCAGCCGGAAGGGCGGCAAAGCCAGACGGAGCCGACAAGAGGTCCGATGCCTGAATGCCGACCAGCACACAGGCTGCGCCGGCCGCCAGATTGAACAGGCCAAGTTTCATCGATTTCCCCCGTTTCCTTTCCGGTGACCGTTGCCGGTCATGAAGAGTTCAAAGACATCATGGTCATGGCTCACTCGAGGGTTGGTATACCCCAGAGATTTGAAGACTAAGCGACACCTCGACCGCTTCCTCCGGTTCGCTGCCGCGGCGCAGCGCCCGTGCGGCCAACCTGTCGACGAAGAGGTAGGGCGTGCCGCTTTCCACCCGGTGCAAGAGACGCTGCAGGGCCGGCATGTCGGTCGTCAGTTCGACGGTGATCGGCACCTTCACGGCACCGTCTCTGTCCTCGAAAGGACGAGTCGGCTCGACGCGGATGCTCTCCACCTCGCTGCCAGCCGCGGACACCGCGCGATCGACCAGGTCTTGCAACTGCGCAGCCGCGGAGGCTTCCGAAGCGCCGTCCAGTAGCGCGCTGTCGGTGATCTCGATCAGCGTTCTTGGTTCGGCGCGGGTGAGCTGTTCCTGGAACCGCGTGATTTGCTGTTCGAGGCCCAGGATCTCCTCGTCGAGTGTCTGCAAACGCTCCTGCATCGGCAGCACCGCACCGAAAATCAGCAGGGCCGGAAGCCCGAGGGCGAGAGCAAGCGCCGCCGTGCGGGAGATGAGGGGGCTCATTCCGTCGGCTCCTGCAGCGGCGCGATACGAACGGCGAGGGCGAAGCGCTCCCGGCCGTCTTCCCGGGTGATCGGCGAGCGGAAGATCGGTTCCAGGAATGCAGGGTGTGTTTCGAAGCGATCGATCAGCCCGGCGGCATTGCTTGAATATCCGCTCATCTCGACGGTTTCGTCATCAATGCTCAGGCGGTCGAGCCATGTGTCGTCCGGTAGAAGCTCGCTGACAAGTGCGACCACCTCGCTCACCATCATGCGGTCTTGCTTCACGCGGTAGGCTGCGAAGGCGACCGCATTGCCCGGTGCGACGCTTTGAGCCCCATCCTGCATGGCGATGGCGGCGCGCCTGACCTGGAAGAGTGCGTCGCTCAACTCCTCGAAGCGTTGCTCCTTCTGCACCAAGGCCAGCACGGCCCATGCCAGAAGCAGGCAGACGAGGCTGCAGGTCAGGACGATCGCCAAGCGGCGGTTGAAGCTTCCGCCACGCTTCGCCGTCTTGGGCAGCAGGTTGAAGCCGCCAAGCGCACCCTGCGGATCCTCGGCATCGAGCCTGTCGATGGAGAAGCCGCTTTGTTGAATCGCCGTCATGACGTCGGCGAAGTCCGCTCGGCGGACGAAGATGAGCTCTGCTGTCAGGCGGCCGGCCTCCGCGTCGCGCTCAATCACCTTGACGTCGTAGTAGAGCTCAGACGCCGAGAAGGGCGTCAGGCGCTCGATCTCATAATCCAGGATCCCGGCGAGGTCGCGCTCGGCAGCGAGAGGAAAGGTCACGGCCCGTGTGACGTAACGGCCCGCCGGGGCAACGAGCACCAGATCGAGGCGCTTCTTTCTCTGGCGACTCTGGTAGCGCTTACGTACGCCTGCTGGAAGGTCCTGCAAACTGCCGAGCTCTTCGCGTTGGTGCCGGGAGTCCCGCTCGAGCCAGACAACCGGCCCGTCCGACCGGGCGAGCAGCGCGGGCCTGCGAGGATGCACCAGCCGCTTGAGCCCTCCTGGTACGAGCGCCGCAAGCTCGCTCCCCCACCAATGGAAAAAGCGCCCGATAAGCGAGCTGCCGGAGAGGACAGGCATGTCCGCCCGTATCCCACCGACGGCCGCAGCGCCGGGGTTGTCCTGCGCGCCCCGCATCATGGCTGCCACGCCGCTTCCAGCCGGGCCACCACAGGCGCCCAAGCGTTGCTTGCCGCATCGCCGCGCTGAACCGTCACCTCCACCAAGCGCGGTAGATCGGGCCGCCCTAGCCAATCGTTGCGCCAGACAAGCGCGCCGCTTTCGCTATCTGGGCCGAAGTAGCGGAAGGCGAGCTTTTCGATGTCAGTCGAGAGGAACTCGGCCGGAAGCCCGGCGGGCATGCGCGGAAAGCGGTCGTCTACCCTTAGCCAGCGTAGCGCGAGCGCATCGCCCTCGTCCCGCGGGTCGACCGTCATGCTCACAAGGTGGTCGCCGACGGGGGCAAGCTGAGCCGGCAGTGGCGCGATGAACAGCAGGCTGTCAGGCTCGCCAACAAAATAGACCGGCGGCTCTCGCGTGCCGTCGCGAACCCGTATCGGACGGGCTTGGGCGATCAGACGGCCGAGGAACTTTTGGGTCGCCCTGTCCTCAATGGCGGTTTCGCCCAGATCGGCACTGCTCTCCCAAGCGGCGACGCCGAAGCGGATCCCGCCGGCGGCAAGCACGGCCACCATGGCGAACAGGGTGATCGCCACTGTGAGCTCAAGCAGGGTGAAGCCGCTTTCGGTCAAGGCAGAGGAGGTGAGATGGGTCACCGCACCCTCCCAAGCCGGAGCGCTTCGAGGGTCACGGCCGATCGCGTCGCGCCGGCCTCTTGGACGGTAACGGTCACCAGCAAGGGACGCACTTGTAAGGCCGACCACTGGGCCGCGCTGGCCGGGACATACTCACTCACGTCAATCGAGGTGACCCAGCCGTCGGCTTCTCGAACGGTCTGACCCGGGACCAGCGGAATCTCCGGGCCGACTTGCGCCATCGCGGCTTCCGCACGGGTGAGTGCCTGCAGCACGGTCTCGGCTTTGGCGCCGGCACGGGCTCCCTGGGCGATGGCCGCGTAGGCGGCGCCCAGCACCACGGCGATCACGGCGAAGGCGACGAGCGTCTCCAAGAGGGTGAAGCCCTGCGCGCTGTCGGCGCGCACGCGGCTCGGCTTGCGGGATGGCGGAGAGAGTGTCACGACGCCAGCCTCATCCTTCCTGCCTGATGACGCCGGTCAACCAGCGCACGTTGATGATGCTGGTCTCGCGCCCTTTCTCGACCCGGATGCTGCCGCCGCTCGCACTGCCATCGGGGAAGAAGAGAATGCTCTGCTCTCCATGCGCCGCACGAGCTTCTCTCGCCGTGCGGAGCGTGAGATTGATCGAGGCGTCAAGCTCCTTCTCTTGGCCTGGCATCCCGAAGCGTCGGTCTTGCAGATCGAAGATCACCGGGGTCGTCTCGGCGTTGCGAATGGCTTCCGCGCGCGCCTGACGCAGCGTCGAGAGAATCTCGCGCACGGCTTCCTCGTGGCTTTGGCCCGTGCCGAACCGGAGATTCGGCAAGGCGGCAGCCAGCATCACGACGATGGTGATGACGACCAGCATCTCCAGCAGCGTGAAGCCGCCGTCGCTACTCCCAGCTCTTGACGTCCGCTGCCTCATCTTCTCCACCCTCGGTGCCGTCGGCACCGTAGGAATACAGGTCGTAGGTTCCGTTTCGGCCAGGGAAGACGTACTGGAATTCAGTCCCCCATGGGTCCGTGAGCGCCGCCTTCTTGCGAACGTAGGGGCCGCGCCAGCTGTCGAGGCCACCCGGAGCGGCCACCAGGGCCGTGATGCCTTCTTGCTGTGTCGGATAGCGGCCGATATCCAGGCGGAAGAGATCGAGGCCGGCTTCGATCTGATCGATCTGCAGCCGCGCGGCATCGGTCTTGGCGCGCCCGAGATAGTTGATCACCACAGTGCCGGTGGCGACCGCCAGCAAGACCAGGATGGTGGTGACCACCAGGAGTTCGAGAAGGGTGAAGCCGCCATCCTTGGAAGGCTTGCGGATGGCCTTCTCTCTTTCCGGCTTCGTAGTCGTCGGGTTCGTCATTCTGCCTCTTCAGATTGCCAACTCGTTGATGCTGAAGAGCGCGAACAAGATCGACGAGATGATGAGCGCGATCAGTATGCCCATGACCAGGGTCAAGGCCGGCGTGAGGATTGCCAGGACTTGGTCGAAGCCTCGCTTGGCCTCGTCGTCGAAGATGTCCGCTGTCTTCAGCAGCATATCATGGAGCTGCCCGCTTTCCTGACCGATGTAGATCAGCTGCAGGGCCAGATCGGGAAGGATGGCGCCTTCGCGCAGCGGATCGGCCACGCCTCGGCCTGCCTCGACTTCCGGTATCACGCGCTCGACGTCTGCCGCGAAGGCGGCGTTGCCGAGCGCATCGCGCGTCAAGCGTAAGGCTGCCGGCAAGGCAACGCCGTTTTGCAGCAGCGTACCGAGCAACCGTGTCAGCCGCGCCGTCTCGAACTCGCGCCAGAGCCGTCCGATCACCGGAATAGACAAGGCCAGGCGATGCCATTTCAGGCGCACCGCCGGCGCACGCAGCAAGAGCATGGTGGTGAGGACAAGCCCGGCCAGCCCGGCGAGCAGGAAGAGCCAGTAGTTCTCGACCAAGCGTCCGGCTGCGATCACGATTTGGGTGAGGGCGGGCGGCTCGACCCCGGCGTCGCGCAAGAGCGGCTCGAAGGTCGGCACCACATAGGCGAGCAGGATGGCGATCGACCCCATGGCCGTGACCACCAGAAAGGCCGGATAAATCATCGCGGAGCGCAGCTCGCTCTGGCGCTTAGCGGTGGACTCCAGGGTGTCGGCGAGCCGCGCCAAGGTGCTTTCTAGCGCCGCACCTGCTTCGCCGGCGCGGACCAGGCTGCGGTAGAGAGGCGGAAAGGCGGAGGTCTCGCGGTCGAGCGCGCTGGCCAGTCCTGAGCCGCCACGCACGGCTTCGAGCAGTCGACTCGAAACGGTGCGCACGGTACGCCGTCCGCCACGCTCTCCGGCCATCTCCAACGCCCGGTCGAGCGGCAGGCCGGCGCCGGTCAAGGTTGCCAGCGAGCGTGTGAAAACGATGCGGTCCTTGGTGCTGAGGGCGTCGCGCGGCGTGATCTCCGTGTTGAGCAGTGCCATCAGCCCACCGCTGCGTTCGGCATCCAAATGAATGGGGAGATGACCGGCAGCCTGGAGGCGTGCGACGGCAGCTTCCTTGTCCGGCATCTCGATGGTGCCGGCGACGATCTCGCCGGACTTCGACAGGGCGCGGTATCGGAAGACGGCCATGTCCCTAAGCCTCCGCCGAAACCCGAAGCACTTCGGCCAGGGACGTCTCCCCAACCGCAGCCTTGGCGATACCGTTGCTGCGCATGGTCTGCATGCCGTTGGCGACGGCGATGTCTTCCAGCTCGTGCTGGCTCTTCCTTTCCAAAATGGCGCGGCGGATGCTGTCCACGACCGGCAGCACCTCGACGATGGTCGTGCGCCCTCGGTAGCCGCTGCCGCGGCACTCGGGGCAACCCTGCGGCGCTAGAAAGAGCTCCGGTGGCATATGGGGCGCCAGCCGCTCGGCAAGCGCGGGCTCGTCCGGTGCGGCGCAGGCCGGGCAAAGACGCCGGACAAGCCGCTGGGCCAAGACGCCCACCAGCGTCGCCGTGATCAGATAGTCCTCCACCCCCATGTCGCGCAGGCGGTTGATGGCGGCGGCGGCCGAGTTGGTGTGCAGGGTGGCCAGCACGAGATGCCCGGTGAGCGCGGCCTGCACGGCGATCTGCGCCGTCTCGAGATCGCGGATCTCGCCGATCATGATGACGTCCGGGTCTTGCCGCAGGATGGAGCGAAGGCCGTGCGCGAAGGTCAGGCCGATCTGGCTCTTCACCTGGATCTGCGCGACGTTAGGAAGTTGGTACTCGACCGGATCCTCGATGGTGACGATCTTGCGCTCTTCGTCGTTCAGGTGCGACAGCGCGGCGTAGAGCGTTGTGGTCTTGCCACTGCCCGTGGGGCCGGTGACCAGGAGGATGCCGTTGGCCCGCTCGATGAGAGGGATGATCTGCGACTGCAGGTCTGCGTCGTAGCCGAGCCCTTCGAAGTCGAGCACCAGGCCCGAGCGGTCGAGCAGGCGCATGACGACGCTCTCGCCGTGCAGGGTGGGCGAGGTCGCGACGCGCATGTCGATCTCGCGGCCGGCCGCGACGATCTTGATGCGCCCGTCCTGCGGCAGGCGCTGCTCGGCGATGTTGAGCTTGGCCATGATCTTGATACGCGAGATCACTGCGGCGCGCAGGTGGCTCGGCGGTGCATCGATCTTGCGCAGCACGCCGTCGATGCGCAGCCGCACGTTCAAGCTTTGCTCGAAGGGCTCGATGTGGATGTCGGAGGCGCGCGCCTCCACGGCCTTGCGAATGATCAGGTTGACGATCCGCACGACCGGGGCTTCCGAGGCCAGGTCGCGCAGCCGCGCGACATCGGCGGCCA
The DNA here is from genome assembly GCA_965247175.1 of Rhodospirillales bacterium. GTDB lineage: Bacteria > Pseudomonadota > Alphaproteobacteria > Kiloniellales > DSM-21159 > JANQMX01. The sequence goes on along the minus strand of OZ252006.1, from coordinate 2,330,645 downwards.
TGTCCTCCTCGCCGCCCTCAAGGTCGGCGCCGAGCTCGTCCAGGCTGGTTTCGCGCTCGCTCAGGCGCTCGAGCGCCGCCTCGATCTCGGAAGGCGCGCCGACGCAAGGCTCAACCGCGCGGCCGAGCTTCAGGGCCACGGCGTCCGCCGCCGAGCGGTCCAGCGGATCGCCCATGGCGATACGAATGCCGGCGGGTCCTTCCTCGATGGGCAGGATGCAGGCGCTGGCCAGGAAGCGTGGGCCCAGCGCCTCGATCAGCTCGCTGTCGTTGGGAAAGCTCTCCGGCCGGATGCGCTCCATGGCGAGTGTCTTGGCCAGGGCGTCGGCCATGTCGCGCTCCTCGACCAGCCCAAGGCGGCAGAGCACGTTGTCCAGACGCTCGCCCGTCTCGACGGCCACGCGCGTCGCGCGGTTGAGTTGTTGTGCATCCAGCCGGCCTTCTTCGCACAGCAGCGCGCCGAGGCGTTCCATCGGATCCAGCAGTGATGCGTCCGGTGCCAACATGGTGACTTTTTGCTCGCTTGCCTTTCTCGTGCGTTTCGCGGCCGGCGTTCAGACCAGCAGCAGCGGCCCGTAGAGCCAGGTGATCCAAAAACCGATGGCCAGCGCAGGGCCGAAGGGGATGGCGGACCGCCAGCCGAGCTCACGGTCTCGTCGTGCAAGGACAGCCGCCATGGCCAGTGCGCAGACGCAGGCGATCAGCATGACCGAGGGCAGTGCCTGCACCCCGACCCAGGCACCGGCCGCCGCCAAGAGCTTGGCGTCGCCAAGGCCGAGGCCCGGCTCGCCACGCAGGCGCTCGTAAACTGCCCCAAGTCCGGCAAGTGCCGCGTAGCCGAGGGCTGCGCCGAGCAGGTGAAGCCAGAGCGGGCCGGTCTCGCCGATGGCGGAGAGCGCCAGGCCGGCGAGAATGAGCGGTAGCGTTCCGCCATCCGGCAGGCGCATGCTCTTAAGGTCGATCAGTGAAAGGGCCAGCAGGGTCCAGCCCAGCGCCAGGCTGGCGATGGCCATGGGGCCGCTCACTGTCGCGAGAGCCCAAACTGCGATGGCCAAGGCCGCCAATTCGACAGCGGGATAGAGCCGAGTAAGCGGTCGGTTGCAACAACGGCTCTTGCCGCCGCTCAAGGCCCAGGAGAGCAGCGGCACAAGGTCGCGTGCGCTCAGGCGCTGGCCGCAGTGGTCGCAGCGCGAACCGCCGAACACAAGGCTACGGCCGCTGCCGCTGCGGGCAACCACCAAACCGATGAAACTGCCGATGGCAGGTGCAATCAGTACCGACGCCAGGGAGAGCATGGCCATTCCTGTCTCGCCCTAGACCGGGCAGGCTGTCCGCAATCGGCAGGCGCTGGGCCGGTCGTTCTCGCAGTCACCCTTGTCACGTAACAACTTACCCGAAACTCAGAGCAACGCTTTGCTGTAACACCGTTCCGTGACAGCTAGATGAGAGCACTAAGGCGTAGCAGGGACCCGCGGCGCGGGCCCCTGCCAAGCACTTCAGCTTTCGGGCGGCGAGGCCGCCCGAAGAAGCGACAGTTACGACTGCGGACCGGCCCGAACGAAGATCGGGTTGGCGTAGAACCAGAGGTCGGCCCAGGCTTCCACGTCGGCATCCAGGTACTTGACGCCCATGGAGTCGACCGGCAGATGCTCGGGGCAAGCCGCCGGGTCGAACTGGCGGCCGGCCTGAATGCCATCGACGTTGTAGCGAGCCGTGGCCGTCCGTCCCTGGAAGAACGGAGAGAAGCGGGCGTCGAGCTCGACAACTTCCTCGATCTCGCCCCGCGCGAAGCAGGGGATGAGCGAAGAATAGTCGTCGTGCAGCGGGTTGCCGTCGGCGTCCGTCTCGTTCGGTGTGCCCTTCGGCATGTTGGTGCCGCGGACCCGGAAGTACATGTTGTTGGTGAAGTCGCTGGCGGGGATTGTGCCGCTGGCGATCAGGTAACCGTCTTCCGCGGTGAACTCGCCGGCCATGTTGTCGACCGAAGCGAAGATCTCCGTCGTCGGGTTCGAGACGTTGGTGGTGTACTCGGGATCATCCGGGTCGATCATGCCCGTGATGTCGCCACGGATGATGTCGATGTGGCTCAACACCGGCTCATTGATCGGCACGCTCATCCCGAGCTGGGCCAACGAGGGGTTGTCGAAGGTGTAGGGCGAGAAGTTGGCACCCTCGGGGTCGCGCAGCTTGATCATCCAAACCACATCGCCACCGCGCCGCCGGATACGCAGCTCTTCACCCATGGTGGCGCAGCGGGCGTCCTGGCACATGACGAAGTAGAAGTCGTCGATCAGGTCGCCCATCACCGACCAGGTGTTGCCGCGGCGCATGCCGCGAATGATCTGCATGGTCGAGCGACGGTTGAAGCCGAAGTCGTCGCCCCGGGCGTAGGCGTAGATCTTGTTGTACTCGCCGGGCCAGGGGTCCAGGGTCGACTGGGGCTCCCAGGGGCCGAAGGCGCCGCGGTTGTGCCAGTCGGAAGAGCCGAAGTTGAAGAAGCGACGGCCTTCGCCGAGCAGCGCGTCCCACATGGTCTTCACACCGGGACGGGCCAGCACGTAACGCTCGAACGAAAGGTCCGTGCGCAGGCTGTCGTACTGATCGGCGCCGGAGGGCTCGGTCAGGCGGCCATCGAACTTGGCGTCCAACTCAGCCCGGATTTCCTCGAGGCGCTCGACGGTCAGAGGCGTTCCGTCGAAGTCGTGGCCCGGGACGGCGATCTCGGCGCCCGAATAGGCACCGGCGCCACCGAAGGTACCGAAGCCGGCGGAGGGACGGTCGGCCTCATAAGTGCCGCGCCCTCCGTTGGCGAATTGGTGACCGGCGATCATCTCGGCGCCCATCACCAGCGACTGACCGGTCGGCCGGCGCGGGTTCAAGAGGCCTGCGGTATGCAGGTTGCGGAAGTGCTCCACGTTCCAACCGCGGTTGCCGTTGGGGTCGAAGCCGCCCTGGCGTTCGACGTGGGCCGGGACGTAGTAGGAGTCCCAGGTGTAGTTGTTGGCCAGCCACTCGACGGCGACGATCGAGCGCTGGTGACCGGCGGTGCCGGTGCGGTCGAAGTCTTTCGGAATACCGTTGTTGGCCGGGTTCTCGTAGTCGTTCTCTTCACCGCCGCTGGTGTCGTCATCGCTGCGATCGAAGAGGTACTCGAACTGACCGGTCGCGTAGGCGTCGCCGTTGTTGCGGAACTGGTTGCCGACGATGGCCATGGAGACGTGCTCGTGACCCGGCACGACGTGCTCGATGCCGAGCCAAGCCGGCTCATCGGCGATCTCGCCCATGGCCCGCTGCAGCTGGTAGGCGTACTCGGAGAGCATCTGCCAACGCCACATCTCGCGGGCGCCGCGGCCGAAGAAGGCGCCGCCGCCGAAGCCGGTGCTGAATTCGTCGTCGCCCTTGATGGCCTCAATGCCGATCGTGTTCTCCCAGAAATCGCCGGAGCCGGAGCCGGCACCGTCATACTCTGGGTCGTCGAAGCGGCAGTCGCGATTGCCTTCACCGCCGTGACCGGTCTGCGCGAACCAGTCGAGGCCGTAGGTGATCAGGGATTCGTTGACCACCGTTTGAACCGACATGGCGCCGTCGGTACAGGTGGTGTGGTTGTGCTTGTCACCCGAGAGGTAGCTGCCGGACGATTTCAGTTCGGCAATGTAATTCTCGGCGTTCTCGTCAGCGGCGGCAAAGCCGGTAGTGAGGGCAAAAGCACTGACGCCACAGAATAGCGCAGCACCTCGGGCCCATGAACGATGCAACGTCATGTAGTCCCCCGTTTGGTAGAATGTTTCGACCCGCGCCGATGGCTCGGCACGCACTCCGGACAAATGAGCGACAACAGCAGTAGAGAGGGTGCGTAACGGTTCGCGTTCAGTTACGCGACAATTACGTGATCGTTAAGCGTCGTTATCGTTTAGGATTTATTTCTACACTGCCGGTTTGTGAGTCGAATGGCAGTCTGTGACAGAAATTTAACTTGGTGCGCAGGATGGGCGGCGCTAAGCGAGCGCGGTCCGGAATTTGTTTTGTTACACGAAACCCTGCTTTGGCAGGACAATCGGGGGAAGCTTCGGTGCTGAAGCGTGTGGTCGGCTTGTTCAAGGAGCCGCTCCTACAGTTCAGCCTGATCGGTGCGGTGCTGTTTGCCATCAGTGTGGCGACGCGAGAGGACGTGGAGGATCCGCGTCACATTCGCGTCGACGCTGAAGTGCATCAGCGGCTGGCCGAGATCTTCGAGACCGAGCGGCAGCGGCTGCCGACCTCGGCGGAGATGGACGAGCTGGTCGACCGCTTCGTCGTCAACGAGACGCTCTATCGCGAAGCGCGCAGCCTTCAGCTCGATCATGGCGACGAAATGATCCGCGAACGGCTGATGCAGCGCATTCGCCTGATGATGTACTCCGGCATCGTGGTCGAGAATCCGCCGCGGGAGGATGTGCGCGCCTGGTTCGAAGAGCGCCTGGAGTTCTACACCAAGCCGGAAACGCTGAGCTTTCGCGTGATCGGGCTGGACGGCAGCGAGGACGAAGCACGAGACGCGGCAGAGCAGGCCAATGCCATCGAAGCGGTTGGCGAGCGGCTGCAGCCGGGTACCTTCCACGTCGTCAACCTGCAGCGACGCCCGCGCGGGCAGCTCGTGCAGCTTTTTGGCGAAGAATTCATCACAAGCATCGAAGTTTTGCCGCGTAACGTCTGGACGCCGGTCGATTCACCGCGCGGCTGGCAGGTGGTTCAGTTCCAAGATGCGACCGAGGAAGAAGTGCCGGAGTTCGACGAGATCTTCGGGCAAGTGCTCGGCGACTGGAGAAACCACCAGATCCAGAGCGAGGCCCGTGCCTCCCTGGACGCGCTTTCGTCGAGCTACACCGTCGAGCGTCTTCCCTACACCGCAGACGTAGTGTCCGATACCGACGGCGCCGAGACAGCCGGTGACGACGACGAGACGGAAACGGCCCTGGATGCAGCGGCCTCGGAGCGCAGCAACCAGTGATTCGCTGTTGTATTCTCATACTCTTGGGTCTTGTTGCCTGGCCGGTGCTGGCGTCCGCGCACGTGACAGAGCTCGCAGTCTTGCGGCTGACGGAGCTCGGTAGCGGCCGCTATACGGTCGGTTGGGAGATGAAGCCGACCACGGACTCGGGCGCCACGCTGGAACCGATCTTCCCCAGTCACTGCAGCTATGATGACAGGCAGTTGGACTGCGGCGACGAAGGCCTCGTCGGCTCGCTCGGCTTCCAGCAAATCGGCGATGGCCAGTCGGCCGCCATGTTCAAGGTGCGGACCCTCGACGGCACCACCCAGATCTATACCCTGACCCCGGCTGCTCCCACGGTACGCGTATCCCGCGAGTTCTGCGCCGACGGCTGGGCCTGCATCCTCGAGGTCGGCGGCGCTTACATCATGATCGGCATCGAGCACATTCTGCTCGGCGTCGATCACCTGCTTTTCGTCCTCGGGCTGATGTGGGTGTCGCGCGGCGCCTGGATGCTGTTCAAGACGATCACGGCCTTCACGCTTGCGCACAGTGTCACCTTGGTCGCCGTCACCTTCGGCTGGGTCGGCGTGCCCGAGTCCTTCGTCAACGCTCTCATTGCGCTCTCCATCGTGTTTATCGGCGTCGAGGCGCTGCATGCGCGCGAAGGCCGATCCACCTTCACCATTCGCAATCCCTGGGTGGTCTCTTTTCTCTTCGGGCTTCTGCACGGTTTCGGGTTCGCCAATGCGCTGGTCGAGCTTGGTCTGCCGGACCAGGCCTTGCCCATCGCCTTGCTCGGCTTCAACATCGGCGTCGAGCTCGGTCAGATCGCGTTCGTCTTCGGCGTGCTGGGCCTCAATGCGGCCTATCGCGTGATGCATGTCGCTTGGCCGGGCTGGAGCCAGGTGGTTCCCATCTACCTGGTCGGAACGGCCGGTGCCTTCTGGTTCTTTCAACGTTTCGAGATCATTCTGGAGGGCTGACGGATGAATCGGGCGCGGGCATTCCTCGCTTTGGCGTCTGCGCTCCTGGTGATGGCGCCCACGGTTGCCCTGGCGCACCGGACCGAAGGTGTCGGCGGCGGCTTGGTCAGCGGTTTCCTGCACCCCATCCTTGGGCCCGATCACCTGGTCGCGATGGTGGCCGTCGGCCTCTGGGGCGCGCAGCTCGGGCGGCCGCTCCTGATCGTGCTGCCCTTGACATTCCCGCTGGTCATGGCCTTTGGCGCGTTGCTTGGCGTGCTCAAGGTTCCGCTTCCAGGGGACGAACTCGGTATCTCCATCTCTGCTCTTGTTCTCGGTCTGGTTGTGGCCTTTGCCTTTCGCGCGCCTGTCTGGCTCGCGGTCCTGCTCGTCGGTATCTTCGCCATCTTTCATGGCTACGCACACGGTGAGGAGTTGCCGCGTGCGGTGTCGCCGATTGCTTACGGCATCGGATTTGTCGTGAGCACCGGCATGCTGCATCTGGCCGGGATCGCCATCGGGCAGCTCAACGAATGGAAGGAGACTGGGCCGCTCATCGTTCGAGGCTGTGGCGTCTTGATTGCGGCGGGCGGTGTCTACTTCGTCTCCACCGCGATTGGCGTCGTCTGAGGGAGGCCCGGCGGCAGCTATGAGGCAAGCGACAGGACTCATCGCAGCGCTGACCGTGCTGATGCTGCCCCAGCCGGCAGCCGCGCATCTCGTGGGCGTCGAGTTCGGTGACTTCTACGCCGGCGTCCTGCATCTCACCTTGGCGATCGAGCAGGTCGTTGCGCTTCTCGTCCTTGGCTTGGTCGCCGCTATGCAGCCCCGGGACACGGCGCGCTGGATGCTCCTGGCCCTGCCGCTTGGACTGATTGCCGGGATCTGCGCGACGCTGGCCGTCGCGTCGCCTGCGAGCATGGACCCGGCCGTTGCGGCCTCGCTCTTCATCCCCGGCATCATCGGCGTGGCGGCCTTCCGGCTGCCGATCTATGGCGTGCTCCTGCTGGCAGCCGCGGTGGGCGGCGTGCTCGGCTTTGCCAATGGGCTGTCGGCAGACGAAGTGCCGGTCGATTGGCTGCTCTATGCCAGCGGCGTGGTCGTCGCCGGCACGGCCATCGGCACCTGGCTGATCTCGCTGGCCACGGTCGTCAACGGCTTGCGCAGCTGGACGCCGCTTGCCGAGCGGGTGCTCTGCAGTTGGTTCGCGGCAGCCGGCGCCATCTTCTTCGCTTTCTCCGTCACCGCGCCAAACCTCTAAGGCTCCGTCGGTTCCTCCGACGGGTCGACCTCTTGGATGTTCAGCACCGAGCCTCTCCGCGAGATCGCCGTATGCAAGGCGGCGGCCTCCTGCCGATGGGGGCTGGCTTGCTGCAGCGCTTCGAGAAAGCGCAGCGAGAGCTCTTTTTCCGTTTCCGACAAAGCCCGCGCCATGCGCAGCAGCGGCTGATAGGCCGGCGAGAAGTCGGGGCTCATATGGACGATGTCCAGCAGGGCAGGGCCGATCATGCGGATGTCGTGGCTGACGTTGCCGCTCAACGTGTGCTCCGTGCCAAGCCGGATGAAAGCGTTGCGCGCCTGCCAATAGCGCTCGAGCCGTGCCGCGAACTCGGGCGCGTTCGGCAGGCCGGCAAGGTCGACCGCGTCCCCGGCCTTCGGCGAAAAGGCCTTGGTCAGGGCAACCAGCCTCTCCTGCGCCGGCGGCAGCGGACGGTAGACCGTGCGGGGGGCGGTGAAGACCACATGGGGGTGGTCGTCGGTGTTGAGCGGGCCTTCGCCGGCGAAGCGGGCGAGCTCTTCCGGCCCTGCCAGAAAGCCGCCGAACAGCGCGAAGGGCGTATCGAGCCCGATGGCATTGATCTCGCCCAGCAGCCGGTCGTCCATCTGCCGCCGCGAGAGCGCGGCCAAGGACGGGATCGCGCCGGAGCGGGTGCCGAAGAGCACGAGAAGCGGCGTGCCGAGGTTGGTGTTGCCCATGGCCAGGCGGGCATCGGGAAAGACGTCGAGGAAGGTCCGTGCGATGAGACGAAGGGTCGGCAAGTCGAGCTGATGCAGCGGGAGCCACTGGGCAAAGAGACCGTTCTCGGCCAGCTTCGCCTTCACCGCCGCGAAGTGCTCCCGCGTATAGAGCAGGCCGGCGCCGTCCTTGGCCGGATGGAAGTTGTCCGACAGGATGATGTCGTAAGGGCCTTCGGCGGCCCGGATGAAGCGGCGGGCGTCGGCGCTATGTAGGCTAATGCGATGGGATGCGGCTGTGAGGTCGCGTTGGGCGAGCGGAAATTCCGGAATCAGCGACAGCACTTCGGGCAAGAGCTCGACGCCTTCGGCCCGCAGGTTCGGATAGGCTGCTGCCGCAGCGAGAGTTGCCCCGGTTCCCACGCCGAGAAAGAGAGCACGGCGCGGCGCCGGGTGCTGTAACAGTGCGGCATGCCCTTGGATGCGGTCCAAGACGTAAGACCGGGTGCCGCCCATGGTGAAGGTCCCGTTGACCCGCAAGAAGCGGTCGCCCGCCTGGTCCTGGTCGACGCTCGCTGTCGCCGCCGTTCCCTCGATATGCGCATGCAGGCTATGGCCGTTTGGCAAGGCGATCAGCGTCCGATCGAAGGGGCCGAGCAAAAGAAACGCGACCAGCGCAGGCGCCGCTCCCCAGAGCGCCCAGCGGATGGGGTTGCCACTCATTGAGCCGTTGCGGAAGAGAAGCGCGAAGCCGAGGTAAGCCAGCGACAGCGCGGCGAGCGTCGCCATCACGCCGAGCAGGGGGACGGCCGCGACGCCGACCAGCAGCGAGGCGAGGGCAGCGCCGGCGGTGTTGGCGCCCAAGGCCGCCCCCAACCCGCCGTTCGGGCGACGCGTGGCTTGGGCCAAGTGGGTGAAGAGCGCCCCCATGGCGGCGCTGGCCGGCCCGAAGACGACGAAGGCCGCGGCCATTTCCGCCCCGATGGAGCCGGTGACGTCGGCGCCGAGCAGGCCGCGCACACTTCCGTAGACCGCTTCGGTCGCGAGAATCGCAAGCGCGCCCAACGCACAGGTGACGGCGACGAGCGGCGCGAGGACCGAGAGGGCCGGCAGGTCCCAGCCGGGTCCGCGGCGCTGGGCGTAGAAGCGTTGATAGGCGGCGGCGCCGAGGGCCGTGCCGAGCAGGTAGACCGACAAGGCGGCGGCGAAGGAGTAGACCGTGTTCTCGAGGACCTGCGACAGCGCGCGGACGACGGCCACCTCGTAGCCGATGCCGACCAGCCCCGTCAGAAAGAGGGCGGCAAAGATGGTGTTGCGGGGCGTCGAGCCTTGGACCGCTACGCCGTCTGCGCCGAGCGCCGGGCGTGCTGCTTCGCCGCGGCCCGGGCCGAGCACGACACCGGCGGCGCAGAGAAAGTTGGCCGCGGCGAAGCAAATCAGCGTGTTCGAGTAGCCCAGCAGCGGTGCGAGCAAGACGGCCGTCAGAAGAGCGCCCGCCATGGCCCCCGCGGTGTTGGCGGCATAGAGACCGCCTATCCCGCGGCCGTCGCGCCGAAGCCGGGCATAGAGTCGCTCGGCCGCCGGCAGGCTTGCGCCCATGGCCACCGTTGCGGGCGCCAGCAGGACGACCGGGCCGAGGAAGGCAAAGGCCCAGCGGCGCAGCTCCGACGGCTCCTGGCCAATCCACTCCGCAAGCAGGCCGTTGGCCAGTGGAATGAGCCAGATGAGCGCGAGGGTCCACAGGCCGATGATGATTTCGAGCACGGCGTACCACATGCCCGGGCGCCGGCTTCGGGCAATGCGGCCATCGAGCGCGAAGGCGCCGATGGCTAGGCCGGCGAAGAACGCGGAGACCACGGCCAGGACGGCGAAGATCTCATGGCCCAGCCCGACGGAGAGCATCCGGATCCAGACGATCTGGTATCCGAGCCCGGCAAAGCCCGACAGCAGCAGCAGGCCGTAGATGCTATAGGCCATGGCGCGTGGTCCCGAGGCCATCCCTATCCGCCGTCACTTGAAGCGCAACATATAGCCCCAGCTATCGATGCGTTCCGGCAGGGCGTTGAACGCGGCCGTGTAGCGCAGCGCGCCCTGATTGGGCGGCACTTCGTGCATCAGATAGCTGGGGAAGAGCAGAAGATCGCCAGCCTCGGTCGGCGGCGGGCTGTAGATCGGATTGTTGTAGGATGAGATCTTGCAGCGGTTGTTGACGTTCGACATCACGAAGCTGGTCGAGCCGACGTGGCGGTGAAACACGGTCGAGACGCTGTCGGCCGTCGATGAGAGGTAGATGATCCCCGAGATGAAGCTGTTGGCATGGTTGTGCATCTTCTGCGCCCCATCCCGCTCCATCTTGTTGATCCAGATCTCCTTGATCGCCCAGTTCAGGCGCTCCCCCATCAGCGTTTCGCCGTAGTCGGTCAGCTTGGGCAGAACCGCGCGGTAGACCGAGACGAAGTTGTCGTGCGAGCGCGGGTCGGCCATCGGCGTGTGCGTCAGCTTGGTGGTGCGCACGTTCGGGCCGGTGGCCGCGGCTTCGAACTGCTGGATCAGCGCTTTGACAAGCTGGGAGGGCACGGCCTTGCGGCAGAGCATGACCGGCGTGGGGAATATGCCGATAACATCGTCGGCGCTCCGGTCGCGCTTTTCGCTATGGGCAGGCTTGCCCCGCTTCATTGTTGCTTATGCCTAGCGAGCGAACGGTGACCGGACGAACGGTGAAAGGCGCCGCCATGGCGGCGCTTCCCGCTACTGTCGTGCGCCGCCGCGGTTGCCTCTGTTGCCCAGGGCCGCGCGGGGTTGCCGGATAGGATTGATCGCCCGCTCGTCCCGCGTGACCATCGCATCGAGGATCCGGACGTCATTGTGGATGCCATAAAAGGGGTCGTAGTCGTGGCTGGCCTGCAAGGTGCCGGTCACCAGGATCCGAGCGTTGAGCCCGAAGATCGGGACGTCTTCATCCTCCGGATAGATCAGCACGTACGGTAGATGATCTTCCTCGTGAATGCTGGAGCAGTAGGGGCAGAAGCTCGTTGGCGCTCCGACGAAGACGAGAAAGGGACTCTCATGCGTCGGCGGTGGGGTGGTGAAGCCGGTCATCACCACTTGCCGTCCGGACAGCGCCACAGCCGTATCGGAGGGCTTGCCACCGCGGGCGAAGAGATCGCGAAACTGAACGAATACGGGTTGTTGGTTTGGCGCTGCCGAGCCTGTCTTCTCAGCTTGGCTTGCTGACGCCTTGCTGTCACCTGGTGCCAAGGCGGCGAGACCAACGATGAGCAAAGCAGCGCAAACACCGCCCATCATGCGATGAAGCATCGAATCCCCCGTATGCAAATCAAGCCAGCTTTTGAGCTACCGCACTGGCTTGATCCCGGCAACGAGAGAAACGCGGTTTAACCTAATCTTCATGCGCGGTGGGCTGCAGGCGAGCCGCGTGTCCGGAGCAAAGCGTCGCGACGGAGCGGGCGATCACCACTCTATCCGCTCGATGCCCTCGAAGGTGATCTCGCTTCCGTCGGTCATGGTGATGATACCCTCGGCATCCTCCGAGAGGACCAGATGGTCGGGTGTGCTTTGCAGGACCGAGCCGCTGGTGATCGCCACAGTCCAGTCGCCGCTGTTCGGTGCGTTCGCTTCGTTCTCGAGCTGGATGACATCGGTCCAGTCTCCGCCGGAGCCGCCGAAGACCTCGTCGCCGCCGAAGGTCACCTGGCTGTCGAACAGGAAGCTGTCGTTGCCCGCGCCGCCGTGAAGCTCGTCGTCTCCCGAGCCGCCGATGAGGCTGTCGTCGCCGTCTCCGCCGTAGAGCGCATCGTTGTCCGCGCCGCCGGAGAGAGAGTCGTCGCCGCCCAGGCCATAAAGAGCATCATCGCCGCTGCCGCCGTACAGGCTGTCGCCGTCGGTCGGGGCTTCGTTGTAGCGGATCTCCGTAACGAAGTAGTCGCTGGCGTCTTCGACCATGCCGCCTTGCCCGGCGCTGTACTCGTTGGCTGACAGCACCAGGCGGTCGAAGGTGCTGTCGCCCTCCGGGTCGATGGACACCGTGAGCCTGTGACCGCTCGTGGTGAGGAAGCTCCCTTCATCGACCAGCGTATCACCCAGGAAGGCCTGCCATTGGCCCTCTTCGTCGCCGCCATAGGGTCCTTCATTGGAGATCAGGTTTCTGACATCGACTTCCGCATCAACGATCTGACTCTCGAAGTCGATGATGAGCTGTTCGGACAGGCCTTCTTTCGTGTCATAGCCAAGCTGGTTGTCCGGAGCCCGATTTCCGGTATGGCCGGAGACACCGATCTTGCCGCTGCTGACGTAGAGGTGGTCGCTGCTCGGATCCGTCAGATTACCGTCTGCCTCGATGCGTTGCGCGGTGAGAGTAAAGCCCTCATCCGTGGTCCGCGCGTTTGCCGCGTTGATTGTTCCGGCAAGCACGCTGTCGTCCTGGCCGACCAAGGTGTCGCTTCCCGCGTGGCCGGACAGGGCACCACCACCCGCAGTCGCCGTCAGCGAGTCGTTGATGCCGATGGTGAAGTCCTGCGTGGTCGAGAGGCCGCCAGCGTCCGTCGCCGTGACGGTGACCGTCGCCTCGCCGTCGCCGTTGGCCAGGGCCACACCGTCTTTCAGCTTCAACTTGCCATCGACCACCTCGAAGCGGGCATCGGAGACGCTGTACGTGTGGCTGTCGCCGACATCCGGGTCGCTGGTCGAGAGCGTGCCGACGACCGCGCCGGCTGCCTCAGCCGTGATCTCAGGGTTTCCGGTGGTCTGCTGGTGGCTGGCCTGGGTCGTGAAGACGAAGTCGTCGAAGTCGGCGTCGCCGAGGTTATGCAGGTCCTCGAAGCCGATGGTGTCGCCGGTCTCGGTGGTGTGGTCGCGGCCGTCCGGGTTCAGCCCGGCACCGCCGGAGAAGTAGACGTTGGCGTTGCGGCCTTCGAGGGCCGTTCCGTCGGACAGGACGGCCTGCCAGTTTCCATCCGCGTCCTGCTGAAAGGTGACGTCGGTGTTGTTGGCAAGGTTGTGGTTCTCGTCGGCACCGTCCGGGATGAGGAAGTAGCCGATGTTGGCGGGGTCGACGCCGTGGAAGGAGACGGTCTCGCTGCTCCCGGCGGTGAGCTGATTTCCGTCGGTCCAGACGATCTTGCCGGCGACCGGGTTGCCGTCGGCGTCCTTATGGAACACGCCGAAGCTGTTCGAGTAGCCGGCGCGCTCGGAAAGGAAGGTGAGGGTCACGTCGACCCGGTCGGTCGGGTTGAGGGTAATTGCGGTGGGGGCTTCGTTGACGTCACCGACGGCGATGCTGAAGTCCTGCTCGGTAGAGAGACCGCCGCTGTCGGTGCTCGTGACGGTGATGGTCACGTCGCCGGCCTCATGGTCGAGGCTGACACCGTCTTTCAGCTTCAGCTCACCGTCGACCACTTCGAAGCGGTCGTCGGACACGCCGTAGCTATGTGTGTCGCCGACGTCGGGGTCGCTGGTCGAGAGATTGCCGATGGCCGCACCGGTCTCGTTCTCGACGACGCTTGCATTGTCGAGCGATATGGCGGTCGGTGCTTCGTTGACGTCACCGACGGTGACGGTGAAGTTCTGTTCCGTTGAGAGGCCGCCGCTGTCGGTTGCGGTGACGGTGATGGTCACATCGCCGGCCTCGTGGTCGAGGCTGATGTCGTTTTTGAGCTTCAGCTCACCGTCGACCACCTCGAAGCGGTCGTCGGACACGCTGTAGGTATGGCTATCGCCAACATCCTGGTCGCTGGTGGAGAGCGCTCCGATGGCGGCGCCCGTTACGTTCTCCGCGACGCTCGCATTGTCGAGGGCGATCGCGGTGGGTGTTTCGTTGACGTCGCCGACGGCGATGGTGAAGTCCTGTTCCGTCGAGAGGCCGCCAGTGTCGGTCGCCGTAACGGTGATCGCGACGTCGCCGGCTTCGTGGTCGAGGCTGACGCCATCTTTGAGCATTAGCTGGCCGTCGACCACCTCGAAGCGGACGTCGGACACGCTGTAGGTATGGCTGTCGCCCGCATCCGGGTCGCTGGTCGAGAGCGTGCCGATCACCGCGCCTGCCACGTTCTCGGTAACCTGAGGGTCTCCGGAGGTCTGCTGAAGGCTGGTCTGGGTCGTGAAGACGAAGTCGTTGAAGTCGGCGTCGCCGAGGTTATGGAGGTCCTCGAAGCCGATGGTATCGCCGGTCTCGGTGGTGTGGTCGCGGCCGTCCGGGTTCAGCTCGGCACCGCCGGAGAAATAGATGTTGGCGTTGCGGCCCTCTAGGGCCGTTCCATCGGCCAGCACCGCCTGCCAGTTTCCATTCGCATCTTGCTGAAAGGTGACGTCGGTGTTGTTGGCGAGGTTGTGATTCTCGTCGGCTCCGTCGGGAATCAGGAAGTACCCGATATCGGTCGGGTCGACGCCGCGGAAGGAGACGGTCTCGCTGCTGCCGGCGGCGAGCTGGTTTCCGTCGGTCCAGACGATCTTGCCGGCGACCGGGTTGCCGTCGGCGTCCTTATGGAACACGCCGAAGCTGTTCGAGTAGCCGGCGCGTTCCGAGAGGAAGGTGAGGGTGACGTCGACTTGGTCGGCCGGGTCGAGGGTGATGGCGGTCGGAGCTTCGTTGACGTCGCCGACGGCTATGGTGAAGTCCTGCTCAGTCGAGAGACCGCCGCTGTCCGTCGCCGTGACGGTGATCGCGACATCGCCAGCCTCGTGGTCGAGGCTGACGCCGTCTTTCAGTTTCAGCTCACCGTCGAGCACCTCGAAGCGGTCATCCGAAACGCTGTAGGTATGGCTGTCGCCGACATCAGGGTCGCTGGTCGAGAGATTGCCGATGGCCGCGCCGGCGTCGTTCTCGACCACGCTCGTATTGTCGAGGGCGATGGCGGTGGGGGCTTCGTTGACGTCACCGACGGCGATGCTGAAGTCTTGATCGGTCGAGAGGCCGCCGCTGTCGGTGCTCGTGACGGTGATGGTCACATCGCCGGCCTCATGGTCGAGGCTGACACCGTCCTTCAGCTTCAGCTCGCCGTCGATCACCTCGAAGCGGTCGTCGGAGACAGTATAGCTATGGCTATCGCCAACATCCTGGTCGCTGGTCGACAGCGCACCGATCACCGCGCCCGCTACGTTCTCTGCGACGTTCGCGTTGTCGAGGGCGATGGTGGTGGGCGCTTCGTTGATGTCGCCGACGGTGATGGTGAAGTCCTGCTCCGTCGAGAGGCCGCCGCTGTCGGTGCTCGTGACAGTGATAGTCACGTCGCCGGCCTCGTGGTCGAGGCTGACGCCGTCTTTCAGCTTCAGCTCACCGTCGACCACCTCGAAGCGGTCATCCGAAACGCTGTAGGTATGGCTGTCGCCGACATCAGGGTCGCTGGTCGAGAGATTTCCGATGGCTGCACCGGCGTCGTTCTCGACGACGCTTGTAATGTCGAGGGCGATGGCGGTGGGGGCTTCGTTGACGTCGCCCACAGCGATCGTGAAGTCCTGCTCCGTCGAGAGGCCGCCGCTGTCGGTGCTCGTGACAGTGATCGTAACGTCGCCGGCCTCATGGTCGAGGCTGATGCCGTCTTTGAGCTTCAGCTCGCCGTCGACCACTTCGAAGCGGTCGTCAGAAACACGGTAAGTGTGGCTGTCGCCGACATCCGGGTCGCCGGTCGATAGTGCGCCAATGGTCGCGCCCGCAACGTTCTCTGCGACGCTGCTGTTGTCCAGGGCGATCCCGGTGGGCGCTTCGTTGATGTCGCCCACGGCGATGGTGAAGTCCTGCTCCGTCGACAGTCCGCCGCTGTCCGTGCTCGTAACGGTGATGGCCACGTCGCCGGCCTCATGGTCGAGGCTGACACCGTCCTTGAGCTTCAGCTCGCCGTCGACGACTTCGAAGCGGCTGTCCGAAACGCTGTAGCTGTGGCTGTCGTCGATGTCGGGGTCGCTGGTCAAGAGATTGCCGATGCTTGCACCGGCTCTGTTCTCGACGACACTCGTGTTGTCGAGACCTATGGCAGTGGGGGCGTTGTTCGCGTCGGAGCTGCTCTCCTCCTGACGCAGGCGCTCTTCTCGCTCCAGCTCGTCCTGCAGACTTTCTAGTCCACCGCCCGGCTGCGGCTGTTGGTTGAGACCGTCGTTCGGTGGGCCCGCTTGGTTGAAGGCCGCAGCGAAGGGAGGGGGGCTGTCGCCCTGGTCACTTTCCTCGCCGAACGTCTCTCGATTGTCAGTGCCAGGGCTAGAAGCAGCTCCTCCTGACGGCTGCTCAGCATCCTCCTCGCGGTTGCTGCTGCCTTGATTGCTCGACGTGAAGACAGGGGGAGCCGGCGCCTGCTGGCGCTCAGCGTCGTCCGTCTCGCCCGCTGCAAGCGCGGCTGTCGCCAGGCCGTCCTGCGCCCCGTCGAGCGCGTCCGTGTCGTCCTTCGGATCGGCGCTCGTTTGCCGATCCTCATCGCTGATGTCCTCTTGCTGCTGCGGGATGAAGAGCGAGCCGAAGTGCTGGTCGCGCGCGGCCGCCAGATTGCTTTCGCCGCCTTCGGACGCATCGCGACCCGGCTCCAGGCCATGCTGCCGCTCGGATTCGCTTCGCCTGGTGAGGAAGTCGGCAACCTCGAAGTCGTTGAGATCGAGGCTGCTTCCCTTTTGCCCGCTCTCTTCAACAGCCATCGTCCAAGCCCTCTTGCTAACCCCAGCTCGGCCAGCGTTGTGTGCCGCCGAGTTCGTGCTTTTTGTTGGAATTTAGCAAAAATAGCGGAACGTCGGTTAGGGAACCGTTTTTGTTTTTGGTAAAACCACAGTATTTTAGACAAAAAGAGTGATAACCATAAATCAAGAAGCTATTTCGCTTAAGTCAATTGAATGACATTGGATTTTTGGTTTCTATTAATGCTTACTTAATTGGAATTGAATTAAAGCCGTTACAGTTAAAGGTCGCATTGCTTTTCCAGGACTGACATGACGGAAGCTGAGCTGCGTCCCGACAAACGAGACGACGTGTCATCTCGGTCGTGCTGCGAAGCGCCGGCGCTTACGACCTATCAGACTCTGGCGACAGTGGTCCTGAACGTTCTGGGCTTGGCCTTGCCGGCTGTCATTCTCCAGGTCTACGACCGCGTGATCCCAAACCAGACGGTGCATACGCTGACCGCGTTGATGGTTGGCTTGCTCGCGGTGCTGGTGATCGACGGCGTGCTGCGCATTTCGCGCGGCTATCTGACAAGCTGGTCCGGCGCTCAGTTCGAGCATCGCTGTCTCGGTGCTGCGGTCGATACGATCTTGCTTGCCGACCCGCGTCGGATCGAGGCGGAGAAACTTGGAGCGCACATCGACCGCGTGAACGCCATCGATAGCTTGCGCGACTTCTATGGCGGACAGGGCCGTTTGCTGCTGATCGATCTACCCTTCCTTTTCGTTTTCCTTGGGCTGTTCTGGGTGATCGCCGGGGCGCTGGTTCTGGTTCCCCTCACCATCTTCGCGCTCTTGGCAGCGGCCACGCTGCTGGTCGGCCGTGCGCTTCGCGCCACATTGGAACGCCGTCACGAGCTGGATGACCGGCGATACAGCTTCATCATCCAAATCCTCTCCAACATCGAGACCGTGAAGGCATTGGCGCTGGAGCCGACCATGACGCGCCGCTACGAGCGGCTGCAACTGGCGGGCGCGGACGCGACCATGTCGACGATCTTCCTCAGCGGCTGCGCCCAAACGATCGGCAACATCAGCTCGGCCTTGACGCTCACGGCGGTCGCGGCCATCGGCGCCAATCAGGTCATCGCCGGCACGCTCTCGCCCGGCGAGCTGGCCGCCTGCACCTTGCTGGCCACCCGCGCGGTTCAGCCGGTGATGAGAGGACTCAGCCTGTGGACTCAGTTCCAGGGCCTTGCCATCGCCCGGGAGCGGGTCGAGCAGCTGCTCAGCCTGCCGTCGGCCGGAGATCAGCAGAACGTCCGCGGCAGCGGCCGCGCCGTGATGGGTGAGATCGAGCTGCGCGACGTGAGCTTCCGCTACGGCCCCGACAGCCCCTATCAACTCTACGAAGCCAATCTGCATATTCGTGCAGGGGAAATCGTCGCCATTGCCGGTGAGGACGGAACCGGCAAGTCCACGCTACTGGAAGTCATTGCCGGGCGCCTGAAGCCCGAGAGCGGCATGCTGCTGATCGACGGAGAGGCAGAGCGGGACCAGAACCCGATCGATCGGCGTCAGATCATTCGGGTCGCCGAAGACACTGCGCTCTTCCAGGGCACGATTCTCGACAATCTCACCGCTTTTCGCGGCTCGGACCGTTTGGAGGAGGCCTTGGCCGCCGCGCGTGCCTTGGGGGCCGACGAAGAGGTTCATCGACTGCCGAAAGGCTACGACACCCCGATCGGCGCGATGGCCGGGGCGGAGCTCAGTGCAAGCCTGCGTCAGAAGCTGACCATCGCCCGGGCTCTCGCTGGCCACCCGAAGATTCTGCTCTTCGACGGTGCCAACACTCATCTGGATCAGGCCAGCGAGGCGCGCTTGAGAACGGCGCTCGAGGAGCTTCGCGGCGAGATGACCATCATCCTGGTCACCCATCGACCCTTCATGCATCAGATCGCCGATCGTGTCCTGCAGCTCTCTGACGGCAAGCCGGTGCCGCTGGCGGGGCCGCCGCAGACAGGTGGCGAGGCCGCACAGAAGAACGCGGCCGGGGCGACCGTGGAGCAACAGCAGAGCGCCCACCTTTCGGAAGCAGTTCCGGCATGAACAGTGTGGCCGCCGCATCGGAGCTGCAAGCCTGGCGCCATCGAACCGCGTCCGGCCCGTCGGCCATTCCACTTGTCAATCAGCTCCGCGCCGGGCGTCTCGACAAGCACTCGCCCAGTTCGCCGCTCGTCGCCTGCCTGCTGCCCCTGCTGGAAGCGCTGGACTGGAACGGCTCGCCGCGCAGGCTTTTCGAAGCCTTGCCGCATCTTGCCGACGCTCTAAAGATCGAGGAGTTTCGCGGCGTCCTGGCACGGCTGGGCTATCGCAGCGTTCCGCAGCGATTGCGCTTGAAAGACCTCGATCAACGCTTTCTGCCTTGCCTGTTCGAGGCGGATGACGGCAGGCCCTTCGTCGTTCGCGAGCGCGGCGAGAGCACCCTCTCGCTGTTCGACGGCACCATGGGCACGTTGCGCGATGAGCATCGTCTGACGACCAAAGGCACAGCCTATTTCATCGAGCCGATGGAGACGCGCGGCTCCGAAGACCGCGCCTCGTCGACAAGCTGGCTGCTCAAGTTCATCGGTCGCTTCCGCCCGGTCATCACCGTGCTGTTTGCCGTCACTTTCGTCTCGAATCTCTTCGCGCTAGCCGTCCCTCTCTTCATCATGGGGGTCTATGACCAGGTGATCGCGGCCGGATCCACGGACACCCTGCACTACTTCCTCGGCGGCATGGCGATCGCCTTGCTGGCGGACACCGCGCTTCGCCTCCTGCGGGCCCGAGCACTGAGCTACATCGGCGCGCGTCTCGACGTCCTGCTCGGCGGCGAGGTCTTCGGCCAGGTCCTCAATCTGCCGCTCCGCTTTACGCAAAACGCCAGCGTCGGCGCGCAGGTCACACGTCTGCGGCAGTTCGAGACCCTACGGGACTTCTTCACCGGTCCGCTTGCCGGCGTCGTCTTCGACCTGCCGTTCGTCGGCGTCTTCATCCTCGCCATCGGCCTCTTGGCCGGTCCGCTCGTCTGGGTGCCGCTCGCCTTGCTGGTCGCATTCCTGCTGCTCACCGCCGTTCTGGCTCCCCTCATGCGGCGGCGGCTGGCAGAGGGCGCCTCGGTGCGCAACCAGCGGCAGAGCTTCTTGATCGAGCTCTTCAGCCAGCATCGATCCATTCGCGATTGCCACGTCGAGGATGTCTGGCGCGATCGTTTTCGGGACGTGTCCGCCCGGCACGCCAAGGCCTTCTTCAGAACCCAACAGCTCAATCTGACGGCACAGACCCTGGCGCAGCTCTTCATGATGGCAGCCGGCATTGCCACGCTCGGCCTCGGCACGCTCGAGGTCATGGCCGGGAACATGAGCGGCGGCGCGTTGATCGCCGTGATGGCACTGACGTGGCGCGTCCTGGCGCCGCTTCAGGTCGGCTTTCTTGGCCTGACCCGTCTCGAGCAGATCAGGTTAGCGATTACCCAGATCGACCGCCTGCTGAAGATGGAAAGCGAGTACGATGTCTCGCGGACCGACCTGCTGTTCCGCAGCTTCCGCGGCGACTGCGGGTTCCATCGTGTCAGCTTTCGCTATGCCAACTCGTCCGAACCGGCTCTGCTTGGCGTCAACCTGACCATTCCAGCGAAGCAGTGCGTTGCGATCGCGGGTTCAAGCGGTGCCGGCAAATCGACACTCCTCAAGCTGCTGGCCGGCCTTTATGAGCCGCAGAGCGGCTTCGTCACGATCGACGCCTTGGATATTCGGCAGATCGACAAGCGTGAGCTTCGCGCGTCCTTCGGCTACTGCCCGCAACGGGTCCATCTGTTCCACGGGACGGTGTCGCAGAACATTCGCTTCGCCAATCCGACGGCTAGCGATGCCGAGGTGGCCAAGGCCGCCATGGATGCAGGCTTGATGGAAGACATCCTGGCTCTGCCCGATGGTTTCGAGACCAGGCTGACCGAGGCCGAGTTGCGGCATGTCTCCGAGAGCTTCAAGCACCAGCTGATGCTTGCGCGGGCCTATGTGACCGAAGCGCCCGTCTATCTCTTCGATGAAGCCGCCGCCTCCCTCGATCACGATGGCGATGAGCGCTTCCGCAAGAAGCTGCAAGCTCTGTCCAAGCAGGCCACCGTCATCCTGGTGACGCACCGGCCAAGCCTCATGCGCCTCGCCGAGCGGGTCGTCTATCTCCACGAAGGCCAGATTCTCCTCGACGGCAAACCCGACGAGGTCCTGCCTTTCATCGAGAAGCTGAACATATGAGCGACAAGCCACAGAAACCCAGCACCGGAAGCGCCAAGTTGCCGCGACGGCAGGCGCTCGATCTCTCGCTGTCTTTGCCGCTGGCGCTTGAGGAAGGATGGCCGCCACGGCTGTTCAACTGGCTCATCTTCGTCGGCGCGTTCATTGTCATTGCCTTTCTGGGCTGGTCCGCCGTCACCGAGGTGAAGGAGGTGACTCTCTCCGAAGGTCAGGTCATGCCGGCGGGCTCGGTCCGTGGCGTGCAGCACCTGGAGGGAGGGTTGGTCGAGGACATCCTGGTCACCGACGGGCAACTGGTGCAGGCGGGTGAGGTGTTGGTCCGCCTCGAACCCACGGCAGCCGAAGCGGACTTGCGCCAGCTCGCGGCACGGGAGGCGGCGCTTTCGGTCGAGGCCGAGCGTCTGCGTGCTTTCGTCGAGGATCGAGAGAGCAACTTCTCGGCCCTCGCAAACGACCGGCAGTTGATCGAGGACCAGGCGGCGATCTTGGCCTTGCAACGGGCGGCGCGCGACCGGCAGCTCGAGGTGCTTCACACGCGCATCGAGCAGCGGCGTGCCGAGCTGGCCTCGCTGCAGGAGCAGCGCCAGAGCCTGGAGAAGCAGAGCAGCATCCTTGCCGAGCAAGTCAGCATGCGTCGCGAGCTGGAAGAGAGAGGGCTGGTATCCCGGGTTGTTTATCTGGAGACGGAGCGGGCCTTCTCGCAAACCTCGGCTCAGCTGGCCGAGCTGCTGGGCGAGATTGCCTCGACACAAGAGGGCCTCAACGAAGCGCAGATCAGCCTGGCGGAGCTCACAGCCCGCTTAAACAGCGAAGCCCTGCAGCGCATGGGCGCGGTGAGCGCTGAACTCGCCGAGGTCAGCAACAGCATCGCCAAGCTGGAGCATCGGGTCGAGCGCCTGGAGATCAGGGCGCCCGTGCGCGGCATCGTCAAAGGGCTCGCGGTGCGCACCGTGGGCGGTGTCATCGCCCCGGGCGAGACCATCGCGGAGATCGTGCCGATCAACGACGAGCTGGTGGCCGAAGTGCGCATCGCGCCGCGGGACGTGGGTCACATCAAGGTGGGTCAAGAAGCCAAGGTCACCGTCACCACCTACGATTCCTCGCAGTACGGCCACATCGTCGGCCGGGTGCGCCAAGTCTCACCGAGCACCTTCCAGAACGCCGAGGGTCAGCTGTTCTACAAGTCCATCGTCGCACTCGATCAGAACCATCTCGACTACAACGGCACCACGCATCCAATTCTGCCGGGCATGGTGGTCAAGGCGGATATCATCACCGGCGTGAAGACACTCGCGCAGTACATGCTGAAGCCCATCCAGCGCGCTTTCGACCGCTCCTTCGCCGAACGCTAGGACCTGCGATTTTCGCAGTTGCCTCCGGGCGAAATCCGCGTCTAGTCTCTGCTCATCGACGGTTCCCTTCGGGGACGTAAAAGGGAACGGAGTCAGGTGCCTGCCGGCCAAGTGTCGGCAGTGCAACCGAAGCCCCGGCTGCCCCCGCAACTGTAGGCGGCGAGCAGGCGCCCACCACTGGCCACTGGGAAACTGGGAAGGCCGGGCGCCAGCATCGACCCGCGAGCCAGGAGACCTGCCGTCGTCAGCGTCACCTTACCGCCGGCCGGGGTGTGTCGGTGGGACGGAAAGCCGTTTTGCGGTGACGCGCGGAGGTGCGTTGCTGGCGAAGGGGCTGAAGGCTGTGATCAAAACAACTCCTGGCAAAGGGCAAGCGCGGCGGCTGTCTCGGCAGCGGTGCAATGAGTCCTTCTTCCTCGGCACGAACCTCCCTCGTCAGGCGCGGGCGGCGCGACATCGCCTGCGTCTCTCATCCTACAAGATCGAGACCGAAGGAGGTTGTCAGTGTCGGGTTTCAATGAGGGAGTTGGACTAACTGCATCGAGAGGGTGGGCGCGGTTTCTCGGCCGCCTCTCGCTCGTTCTAGCGCTTGCATGCGGCCATGCTGCCGTCGCGACGGCCCAAGAGGCAGTCGAGGATGCAGAGGATGGGACGGTTGCCGCCGAGGACGCGACGGTCGTAACCCAGCCGGAGGTGGTCGTCTCGGCCAGCCGCGTGCCGGTCGCGACCCAGGAGGTCGGCAGCGCCGTCACCGTGATCACGGCGGAAGAACTGGAGCAGCGCCAGGTACGCATCGTCTCCGACGTCCTGCGCGATGTCCCCGGCGTTGCCGTTAGCCGCGCTGGACCGGCCGGTGCCTTGACCCAGGTCCGCATCCGTGGCGCCGAGGGCAATCAGACGCTGGTGATCATCGACGGCATCGAGGTCAACAATCCAGCCGGCGGCTCCGAGTTCGACTTTGGCAACCTCCTGAACTCTAACTTGGCGCGTATCGAGGTGCTTCGCGGGCCGCAGAGCGCGCTCTACGGCAGTGACGCCATCGGCGGGGTGATCAATGTGGTGAGTGAGCGACCCGAGGATGGTTTCAGCTTCCTGGGCCGCGGCGAGGGTGGCTCCTTCAACACCGGCAGCGGTCTCATAAGCGCCGGCTACGGCGACGAGGACTTCTATGGCTCGGCCACCATCGACCACTTCACAACGGGCGGTATCTCGGTCGCGGACGAGCGCAACGGAAACACGGAAGAGGACGGCTACGAAAACACCACCATGCGCCTCAAGGGGGGTGTCATGCTGTTCGATGACATGCTCGAGATCGAGGCCGTTGGCTACCGGGTGGATAGCATGCGCGACGGCGATGCGGACGCTGTCGTCGTCGGCGCTACGGACAGTGATGATTCATCGGACACGCTGCAGCACTTCGGCCTGGCCAGCGCCAAGCTGAAACTCTTCGACGGAGCTTGGGAGCACATTGCACGCGCGAGCTTCGTCCACGTCGATACCGACTTCTTCGACGGAACCGGAAACCAGACCTTCAGCTCGAATGGCGAGAAGGACAAGTTCGACTATCAGACCAATATCTTTTTCTCCACGCCCGAAGTCTCGGATGCGGAGCATACCTTGACCTTCCTCGCTGAGCGGGAGCGGGAAGACCAGCGTAGTGGGAGCGCAGCCTTCGGCTTCAACAGCATCGAGATCGTCAACTATGGCTATGCTGGCGAGTACCGGGTCGGTTTCTGGGACCGCCTCTTTCTGTCCGGCGGCCTGCGCTACGACGATAACGACGACCTCTTCGACAACGAGACCACCTATCGGGCCACGGCCGCCTATCTCCATCGGGAAACCGGCACGCGACTGCACGGCAGCGTTGGGCGAGGGGTGAAGAACCCGACTCTGTTCGAGCTCTTCGGCTCGACGCCGGACTTCACCGGCAATCCCAATCTGGAACCGGAGAAGAGCTTTGGCTGGGACGTGGGGGTCGAGCAGGCGTTCTGGGACGACCGGGTGCTGGTCGATGTCACCTACTTCAACAACGAAATCGAGGACCTCATCACGGGCTCGGGCAACACGGCCATTAATCTAGAGGGCGAGAATGAAATTCAGGGCATCGAGGTTTCCGCGGCGGCCGAGCCCCTTCAGGGCCTGCGTCTCGACATCGCGTACACCTTTACCGATGCCGAGGATGACAACGGCGACCGGCTGACCCGCCGACCCAAACACGTCGCGAGCTTCAACGCCAACTACGCGTTCGACCTCTACAATCGGCCGGCCAATTTCAACTTCGGCGTCCGCTTTTCGGACAAGCAAGACGACGTCGTTTTCGACAGCTTCTTCCCCTTGCAGACCCGGACCGAAACCCTGGATAGCTTTACCCTGGTCAATGTTGCAGCCAGCTACGAGGTCCTTGATGGCGTTTCGATTTTCGCTCGGGGCGAGAATTTGCTCGACGACAACTATCAGGAAGTCTTCGGCTTCGGTACGCCGGGCATTGCCGGCTTTGCCGGCGTGCGCATAAAGCTGGGCCCCTACGGTGATGCGCTGTAGGGCTGCCGTTTTTCCACTTGTCAGTTGGGGCTATTGGCTGGTTGGCTACGAGATGACCGAGCAACCAGTTACGGCCTATCCATGGCGGAAGCCCCAGACGTTCAGCGCGTCGTGCATGAGCACCAGCATATGCCGAGCAGCAGCTTCAGCATCGGGTCATTCGGTGCGATCGCCGAGTTCCATCGCCGCGCGGATGAGCCCTTGGTCCTGGATGATCCGGAGGGACTGACGGTTGCCACGGAGCGGGGTGGGCTCCGGGTCGAGCTGACCGAGGATGTAAGCCCGCTGGCCTACGAGACGTTGAGCGGCCGGCGCGACCGCTGGCAGCATGGGGTGGTCTTCTGCCTGCCGAAGGCGCAGGCCGCCTCGTGCCAGCGTGACGTCCTGACGGAGCTGGGCCCCGACGAAGATGCCATTCGTGCCGAAGACCGGGGCGCAATCCTCTTCGACATGGGCCTCGCCGCACGCAATGTCGACTTCTGCATTCGGACGAGCGATGCCGCGCTCCTGGACGTGTTGCGTCAGGGCGTCGGGCGTCCGCTCTTCGCCCAAGGCAACCCTACCGGAGGCGCCATTGTGGAGGCGAGCCCCCATCGCATTGCCATCTCCAAGCTCGGTCGCGCCGAGGTCTATCAGGCGATCGGCAAGGTAAAGACGCCCGAGGGGCCGCATACCCATGTCTTGCCGAAGTTCTTGAAGAGCGGGCGGACCCACTCGGCGAACATCCCGGTGCCAAGGGGGCAGCTGCCCTGTTTGAGCCTCTATCCAGCCCATCCGCTCTATGACGGCTTGGGCCAGGACACGCCGTTCGAGCCCGGTTACCTGACCAGCTTTGAATCGCTTCTCGACCGCTGGGGTGCACCGGAGTACCGCGCTGAGAAGGCAAGGGTGGTCCAGGCGGTGCGCCGCGGCCAGGACGCGCAGGTCTATGAGCTTCCACGGAGCCGGCTGGGCCGCACGGGGCTGCGCGTTGCCCTGCGGCAGCTGAAGCAGCTCGACGGGGATACTTCGGCGCTGCGCCAATGGCGCGACCGCTTAGACGCGCCAAAGGCTCGGCGTGTCGGTAAGGCCGCGGTCGCCTAACACTATTTTCCATGGGAAGTGGTGGCGCTGCCGTCTAGCGCGATGCGGGCGCCATGCTAGTCTCTCCGGCCTGCAGGACCGGAAAAGGCCATGACCATGTTCGAGTCTCTTCAGTTGAAGCACCAGATCGACAAGGTGGCATATGACGCCGAAGAGCCGCTGCTGCGCGAGCGCTTGATCGACAGCCAGCTTGAGCTTCTCGAGAAGGCAAGCTTTCCGGTGATCGTCCTGCTGTCGGGCATGGATGCGCTCGGCCGCGGTGCAGCGGCCAAGCAGCTGTTGAGCTGGATGGATCCGCGCCACGTTCGGCCCTATGCCATGATGAGGCCGAGCGAGGAGGAGTTGGAGCGACCGCGCATGTGGCGCTTCTGGCGCGCCCTGCCGCCCAAGGGGCAGGTGGGCCTCTTCCTCAACGCCTGGTACGAGGGGCCGACGCGCGAGTATTTCCTCGGCAACATCAAGCGCGGGCGGTTCCGGGACCACATAGAAGAGAATTTGCGCTTCGAGGCGTTGCTCGCCCACGAGGGCGCGCTCTTTCTCAAATTTCTGTTTGTCTTGCCGAAAGAGCAGAGCCTGAAGGGTTTAAAGGAGGCCAGGAAAGGGCGGACAGCCGCCTGGAAGCTCTCCCGGGACGAGGCGGAAATCGCCGAACAGTTCGCCAAGCACTACAAGCAGACAGTCTCCGCGGTCGAGGAGCTGGTGACGGCCACCAGCCAGACCCACGCGCCCTGGATACCCTTGCCGAGCGCCGATGCGCGCTACCGCGATCTGACCATCGGCCGAACGCTGGCCGATGCCATCGAGGAGCGGCTCAAGACGCCGAAGCGGCCCCTCTCGCTCGGCGGGACCAGCGCCATGGTCGGCGATAGCGGCGTGAACATTCTCGACTCTCTGGATCTCAGCAAGTCGCTGACTCGGGACGCCTACAAGACGCGCCTCAAGCAGGCCCGCAATCGCCTGACGCGCACGACGCTCGGCAAGAAGTTTGAGAAGCGCGCGCTGGTTGCCATGTTCGAAGGCAACGACGCCGCCGGCAAGGGCGGCAGCATCCGCCGGGTGGTCGAGGCGCTCGATCCGCGCATGGTTCAGGTGGTGCCGATTGCCGCGCCGAGCGACGAGGAAAAAGCCCAGCCCTACCTCTGGCGCTTTTGGCGCCATGTGCCGCGGCTTGGCCACATCACCATCTTCGATCGCTCCTGGTATGGCCGCGTGCTGGTCGAGCGGGTCGAGAAGTTCTGCTCCGAGGCCGACTGGATGCGGGCCTACGAGGAGATCCGCGCGTTCGAGTCGGAGCTCAGCGACTACGGCATCATCGTCGTGAAGTTCTGGCTGGCGATCGACAAGAAGGAGCAGCTCCGCCGCTTCAAGGAGCGGGAGAAGGTCGGCTACAAGCGCTATAAGATCACCGACGAAGACTGGCGAAATCGAAAGAAGTGGTCGGCCTACGCGCAGGCGGTGCATGACATGGTTGAGCGCACCAGTACCAGCCAGGCGCCTTGGACCTTGGTCGAGGCCAACGACAAGTACCATGCGCGCGTCAAGGTGCTGGAGACCATCAACGAGCGGCTCAAGGCGTCGCTCTGAGGCGGCTTGCAACGCTTTCATCACACAGTGCGCGGCCCCTCTTTGCTAGCGTCCGTAAGCCGCCGATGCGGCGGTGCGATAGTGTGACGAGGGGCTATGGCCGAGAACGAAACCGACATCGACCGGCAGGTCGAGGAGCTGTCTCATGAAGCGCCGGATGACGCGGCCCGCCGGCTGCGTCGCATGCCCAAGCGTCAAAGAGCGACGATTGCCGCGGCCCTGGCGCAGCGCAAGCGCGACGAGGTGCTTTCCCTCGCACGCTACGAAGACGGGACCGCCGGTTCCCTTATGACCTCGCGCTATGCCGACCTGCCGGCCGACATCTCGGCACGCGAGGCGGTCCGGCGATTGGCGGCGGAGCGGGATGCCGAGACGATCTATACGGCCTACGTCCTCGGCGAAAACCGCGCGCTTCTCGGTGTGGTGAGCCTGCGCGATCTTCTCACCGCCGAGCCGGGCCGCCGGGTTGAGGATCTGATGGTGCGGCATCCCGAGCAGGCGGAGGCAGACGACAGCGACGAGGCGACCGCAAGGCGTCTGCTCGATGCACCCTACATGGCCTTGCCCGTGGTCGACGCGGACAACCGCCTGCTTGGCATCGTGACCTACGACGATGCGCATCGCTGTCTGGCGGAGGCGACGCAGGAAGACAGCGACCGCTTTCACGCGCTGGCGGGCGAGGCACCGGAACAGGCTTACCTCGACGTATCCGTGTGGGCCGAGATCCGCCGGCGCGTGCCGTGGATCCTGGCTCTCGCGGTGGTCGGCCTGCTCGCCGGCTATGTGGTGCACAGCTATGAGTCGGCTTTGGATGCGCTGGTCATTCTGGCGCTTTACATGCCGATGATCGCGGACACCGGTGGCAATGTCGGAACCCAATCGGCCTCGCTGGTCATTCGCGCCATTGCCACCGGCGAGGTTGCGCTTTCCAATGGTCTGCGGGTGATCTGGAAGGAATGCCGCATCGCCGCGGCCCTGGCCTTCGCGCTCTTCACCTTCGCCTTTGTCAAGGTGCTGATCTACTCCGGCGGGTCCAGTATTCCTGTGGGCCTGTCGCTGGAGATGATTGCTCTGGCGGTCGCTCTGGCCATCGCCGTCCAGGTCTTTCTCTCGACCCTGGTCGGCGCCACCCTGCCGCTTTTTGCCATGGCCGTGAGACAGGATCCGGCCGTCGTCGCCGGGCCGGCCCTGACCACCATCGTCGATGTGGTCGGGCTGCTGATCTACTTCACCATCACCACGTCGCTCTTGGGACTGAACGTGACATGATCGCTGCGACGGAGGCTGGCCGCCACGGCGTTAGTTGTGGCTTGCGAAGACCTCTGCCTTGCCGGAGGTGAAGAGCAATAGGGTTTCGTAAGGTTCCTTCTGATCTCCCATTTCCATGCCCGGAGAGCCGATGGGCATCCCGGGAACGGCTAGGCCGAGCGCGCTGGGCCGCTCAGCCAGCAGTCGCTTTACGTCGCTCGCCGGGACATGGCCCTCGATGACGTAGCCGTCGACGATGGCCGTGTGGCATGAGGCATGCTGCTGTCGGATCCCGAGGCTGGCCTTGAGGCCGTAGAGCGCATCCTGGCTCACGTCCTTCGCCTCGACCTCGAAGCCGGCGGCCTGCATGTGGTGGATCCAGGCCGTGCAGCAGCCGCAGGAGGGGGACTTGGCCACGAGCAACCGTGGCGCGGAGGCCTGGGCCGGGAGACCGATCAAGCTCGTTGCCGCCAAGGCTATCAGGAATTCGCGTCGCTTCATTTCATCGTCCCCTTACGCCCTATGCGACCTGGCCTCATGAGCCGTTTTCGGCCCGGGTGCGCTCAGCCTGCAATCGTCGCACCTCCTCGGACCACTGCGACTTGATGTACGTCAGGATGTCTTGGATCTCCCGGTCGTTCATCAGCGCGCCGAAGGCCGGCATGCCGCTGACGACGCCGGTGATGCCCATGCGGCGCAGGGCTTCTTCGCCGCCGAGCTTGGTGTAGTCGAACAGCAGGCTGTCCCCGTGATGCCAGGTGTGTCCGCTTTCATCGTGCGGCGGGGCCGGCAGGCTGCCATCGGGCTTGCGCACCCGCCAATTGGCCTCGCCTTCCAACTGCGCGCCATGGCAATCCGCGCAGTGGGCCTGATAGAGCGGCGCGCCACGTGCCGCGCTCGCCGCATCGAGCGGCTCCAGCGCCGAGGCGGGCAAGGAAACGGCCATCAGGCCGCAAACGAGAACGCAGCGTTTGAGCATGTCGACGTCGTGCCGCCTCCTCCAAGGGGAAGGTCAAGCGCGTTTTGTCCGCCACGATGTCCGACTGCTAGACTAGGGACTGGGCCGCACGCGTTTCGGAGGCTGACTTAAACCGTGCCCTTTTCAGGGAAGTTTCTCATCGGCGCGGCCATCGGCTCCGGCAGCATGGCTTTGGCCGCCGAGCGCGGTGGCGCGGATTTCCTGCTCGCCATCAATGCCGGGCGGCTGCGCAACATGGGCGCCCCGTCCATCGCCTGCATGCTGCCTATCCTTGAAGCCGGCCGGCTGACGGAGAGTTTTGCACGGGAAGAGCTGCTGGCGCAGTGCCGTATTCCTGTGCTGCTCGGAGTCAATGTTTGGGAGCCGGAGTTCAACCCGCAGGAAACCGCGCGACGGGTCGCGGATGGCGGCTTCGCCGGGGCGGTCAACTTCCCCAGCGCCATGCACTTCCCTCGTTCCATGCAGCAGATTCTTGCCCGGGCCGGGCGCGGCATCGAGGCCGAGGTAGCGCAGCTCAGCGCCGTGCGGGAGGCAGGGCTTACACCCATGTTCTATTGCGCGACCCGCACTCAGGCGCGTTTGGCGGCGGACGCCGGCATCGAGCTTATTTGCCTCAACCTGGGCTGGAACGTCGGTGGCGCCCTGGGGCATCGGCGACGTGCCAGCCTGGAGGAGGTGGCGACCATGGCGCGGGAGATCGGCCGACTGATCAAGCGCATCAATCCGCGCTGCCGCTTCTTCCTGGAGGGTGGACCCGTCGGAACAGCCGAGGATTTGGGGCGCGTTTTGGGCTTGGCGCCGCTCGACGGCTACGTCGGCGGGTCGACCTTCGAGCGGATGCCGCTGGAAGCCTCCGTCGCTGACCAGATCGATCGCTTTCGACAAGCCGGCCGCAGCCAGGCTTCCTTGGACAAGGAAAGCGCCCGCCTGGTGACCTGGGCGCGCCCTTTCGGGTTCGTCGGGCGCTCCGACGCGCAGCTTGCCTTCCTGCGTCGCCTGAAGAGCCTAGCCGAGAGTTCTGCGCCGGTTCTCCTCCTCGCCGAAGCGGGCATGGCCAGCGAGCCGGCGCTGCTTGCCTTGGCAAGCCACGGCGGCGCGGCGGGCCGGCAAGAGCTGACCCAGAGCCTCATTCAGGTGGATGTGGGCGGTGAGGACTTTCCCGCCCGCGCCCGGAGCGTAATCTTCGGCCACCGCGACACTATTGCGAAGCAACGCCCGGCCTTGGCGGACAGCGGGGCCGCCGTGCTGGCTATCCGAGCGCCGGAACGGCTGCCGGCCGCGACGCAGCGGCGGCTTGCGTTGGCGTTGCGGGAGGGCAGTTTTCGCGCACCGGGAAGTCGACGGGCGCTGACGGTTGGGCCTCGCGTCGTCCTGATCAGCGAGATGCCTTTCAGCGAGGGAGAGGTTGGCGACGATCTGCGCGGCGCCGGCTTCGAGGCCGAACTGGCTGCCCAGTTTGTCGGTTGGACCGTTCGGCTTCCCCCGTTGCGCGACCGTATCGACGATCTCGCAGCCTTGATCGAGGCGGAGGCGGCGACCAGCCTGGCTATGGCGCTGGGTCGGGACAGCTTCACCTCGGCGGCGCTGCAGCAACTGCACGCGCACCTCTGGCCAGGTAACGAAGCGGAGCTGCGCGGCATGGTCGGGGGCCTGGCCGGACGTGCCGCCGGAGGGCCGATACAGCTCGAAGAGCTGACGCGGCTCTTCAAGCCCGGCAACAGCCCCGTTTCGGACAGGCGCAGCGAGAAAGATCGGATCGTCGACGCGCTTTGGCGGCACGGCTTCAGCCGCACGCGGGCTGCCGAGTCGCTCGGCATCTCCCGGAAGACGCTCTACAACAAGATCAAGAGATTTGGTTTGGAAGGCTGAGTTCTTGCGGCTCAGCTGGAATGGGGCGGCAGACGACACCGTCCCAAGCCTCGGGCCAGAGTGTCGGCCGCTCCGCTTCGCTCTTGGTGCCGAGCGCCAGCAGCGGACCCTGCCAGCCGACTTCCTGCAGCGCGCGCGCAATGGTCAGCGCCGCCGAGCCCCGCTGACGCAGCGATGGGAAGCCGGCCGCCAGGTCCGCGCTCTTGGGCATCACCAGGACCGCATCGGCCGGCAGCGCTGCTGCCGCGACTGCCTCCGTTGCATCGGAGACGACGGCGTGAACCCGGATCCCTGCCGCTTTGAAATCGGCCAGCGCGGCCAGCTCGCGCGCGTGGTCCAAGGCGACGTCTGACAATTGCTGGGCAAACTCTCGGTCATGCTGGGCGACGCTCGGCAGATTGGCGACCCAGCCGAGGCCGATCTGTGCCAGCCGCTCTGCCTCGCGGGGTGGCGAGAAGAAAGGATTGGCGAGAAACAAGCCGAGTGCTGCGCCCTCCAGCAGTGACGGCGCGGCAACAACCTGGTCGACCAGCGTTTGCGGGTTGGGCTGCACCGGCAGCAGCAGGCCGATCTCATCAGGCAGGCTGGAATGCTGCAAGCTTGGGCGGAGGGTGCAGATCTGCGGCGGGAGGGGAGTGGTATCGGGCAGTCCCGGCTTGGGCACGATGGCCCATTTGGCGAGCGCACTTGCTCCGTATGATGAGACAGCCGACACGGGAAGCTGGCGCGGCTCAGCCTTCGAGCAGGACCCGGCGCACCTCCTCGAGGTGGTTTGCCATGGCTTCGCGGGCGGCTTTCGGGGAGCGCGCGCGGATCGCGCGAATGATCTCGCTATGCTGGGCGACATAGCGGGCCTTCTGCGCGTCCGAATAGCTCCGGCGTTTGGCCGCCAACCAGTCCGCGTTGTCGCGCAAACCTCTCAGCATGGCATCGAAGCGCAACAGCACCTGGTTCTGCGTCATGGAGAACAGCAGCCGATGGATCTCCGCATCGTAGCGTTCGAACTCCTCCATCAGGCTCGTGGCGGCGGAGGCATCTTGGACCTGCTGCAAACGCAGGAGATCGGCGTCGGTGGCGTTGATGGCCGCCGCTGCGGCGGCGGCCGGCTCGAGCATCAGGCGCGCTTCGATCAGGTCGCGGGGGCTGATGTCGCTTTCGCCGGCGTTGGCTGGTCGCGGTGTCTCGACTGGGTCGGCCGCGGTGAGAAAGGTGCCCCGGCCGACATGGCGAATGACCAGGCCGGAGGACTGAAGGTCTTCGATGGCGCGGCGGACGGTGTTGCGCGCCACAGCAAAGCGTTCCGCCAGCTCGCGTTCCGTCGGAATACGCCCCTCGGCCGCAAAGGCGCCCGCTTGAATCTCATCCCGCAGTCGATCGGCAATCCGGGTTGCCACTGAATTTCGCATGTCTTCGTCTGACTTTGGCTTAGCTAAGATGGAAAAAATAGGTCCAATTGGCTCAATTATTCAAGTGAAATGATCAGATTTGCGCAGTGATAATAAGCGATCTGTAATTTATTTGCCCTGCCTCTAGACTGGTTCAATAATTGGTTCATTTATTGATCTTGTTCTGGGTCTCCGGGCCCGCTCCGGAGGCGAAAGCACGGTCCGTTTCGCTGACCTTTGAGTCCTTGAGCCAAGGAAAATCGCGGCTTATCTGCGCGTTGCAGAGCATCTGATTCGCATGATCAGCGCTGAGCTTTTGTCATGTTTGGCGCATGTATTACCCATTATTACCCACAATGACGATTTGGAATGGTTGCGGCCAACGTCGAGTCGCGTCACGCTTTCGAGTGTGTAGAGTGTCGATAACGGCACCACGCATGGCCGATATGGCCTCGCAGACCCCGGTGCAACGGGGCGCACGAAGGGAGGATGGAGATGACAGCGCGGCAGCGGCCGAGCGCGAGCACCGTTCTAAGCCACCAGGCCCTGTCGGTCTGAGGCGCGGGCGATGCGGCAGTTCGTTGATCGCCACCGCTTCTGGGCCTTGGTCATTTTCCTTTTTGTCGCGGCGTTTCTCTGGTTGATCTTCGCCGTCTGGCCCGACTGGCTGGTCGACTCCATCGGCCGCAAGAAGACCTTCGTCAACACGCTGCTGAACGGCATCACGCTCGCCGGTCTCTACTTCCTCGTGGCCAGCGGCTTCACCCTCGTGTTCGGCCTGATGCGCAATGTGAACCTGGCGCACGGCTCCATGTACCTGCTGGGCGCCTACATCGGCTATGAGGTGGCGACCGCCAGCGGCAATTGGTTCCTTGGCTTGGCTGTCGCCTTCCTGGCCATCGGCGCCAGCGGTGTCCTGCTCCAGGTGCTGATCTTTCGACGCATGGAAGGCGACGACCTGCGCCAGACCCTGGTCACCATCGGCATCTCGATCATCGCCGCCGACCTCATGCTGGCCGTCTGGACCGGCAACACCTACCAGTTCGAGCCGCCGGAGTGGCTGTTCGGCGCGGTGACCTTGCCGATCATCTCGGTGATCAAGTCTTCAGGCGACCCAGTCTACATCAAGTATCCGATGTTTCGTCTGACCGTCTTGGTCGTGGCGGTCGCCGTTGGCGTCGGTCTCTGGCTGTTCCTCAACCGGACCAAGCTCGGGATGATGATCCGGGCGGGCGTGAACGACCGGCAGATGCTGGCGGCGAGCGGTGTGAACGTGCAGCTGCTCTTCGCCATCGTCTTCGCCATTGGCGCCGGCCTGGCGGGTTTCGCCGGGGTCGTCGGCGGCACGGCGCTGTCCATCGCGCCGGGCGAAGACGTGCGTTATCTCCTCGCCTCGCTGATCGTTGTCATCGTCGGGGGTCTCGGTTCCGTCACCGGCGCGGCCATCGGTGCGCTCTTGATCGGCCTCGCCGAGCAGTTTGGTCTCGCCTACTTCCCGACCTACGGCGTGGTGCTGACCTTCCTCATCATGGTCTTCGTCCTGGCGGTCCGCCCGCAGGGCGTGATGGGAGGGCGCTAGGCGATGGATGCGCGCAGGCTCCTGTCCGGCAACTTCTCTTTCGCCGATCTGAATCCCGGTGTGCTGTTGGTCATCGTGTTCCTGCTGGCCTATCCCTTCTTCGCCTCGGGCTTCTTCGTCTTCCAGATCGGCGCCTACACCCTCATTCTCGGCACCATCGCGCTGTCGCTCATGATGCTGGCGGGCTATGGCGGCATGGTCAGCCTGGCGCAGCTCACCGTGGCTGGTCTGGCCGGATACCTGGTGGCCATCGTCGGCACCAACAGCGTCGACGTGATGGGCCTCGGCTGGCCCTGGTGGATCACGGTCCCCTTCGCGATCCTGGCCGCCGCGTTCGCCAGCGCGCTGGTCGGGGCCATCTCGGTACGCACCGAGGGGATCTACACCATCATGATCACCCTCGCGATCGCCGTCGCCTTCTTCTATTTCGTGCGCCAAAACTATGTGGTCTTCAACGGCTTCACCGGCTTTGCCGGCATCGAGCCGCCGACCCTCTTTGGCATCTACTGGCGCGACCCGGTCCCCTTCTACTATCTCAGCCTCGCCGTTGCCGGCGGCTTCTATGCCGCGGTCCTCTACGCCTCGCGCTCGACCTTCGGGCTCAGCCTACAAGCCATTCGCGACAATCCGCGTCGCATGCGGGCGCTGGGCTACGACGTCACCCTGCACCGGGTCTTCGCTTACTTTCTCTCGGGCCTGATCGCCGGTACGGCCGGCGTGCTGATGGTCTGGTTCAACGGTCGCATCTCGCCGGGTTCCGTTGGTGTCGACATCGTCATCGACATCCTTGTGATCGCCGTAGTCGGCGGCATGCGCCATCCGATCGGACCCTTCCTCGGAGCGCTGGTCTTCGTGCTTCTGCAGAACTTCGCCATCGATCTGATCGACCGCGAGCGTTTCAACACCGTTATCGGTCTCGCCTTCCTGCTCGTCGTGCTGTTCTCGCCGGACGGCTTGCTCGGGCTGTGGGAGAGAATCCGTCCGAAGCTCCGCTTCGCACGAACGGCACGGTATGAGGCCGGCCGTGCCGAAGAGCGGGACCGGCAAGGTGCCGGGCCGCTCAAGCAAACCTAGAAGGGCAAACCTAAGCAAGGGAGGTAGCAATGCGTAGATTTACCAAGACGACGATTGCGGCAGTAGCCGCGTTATCGCTCGCTGGGCCGTCGCTGGCGGACGACACCATCAAGATGGGGGCGCTCGCGACCTTGGAAGGCGCCTTTACGGTGCTTGGCGAGGACAGCATGCGCGGCGTTGAGCTGGCCCTCGAGGAGTTCGACTACACGGCCGGCGGCAAGAAGATCGAGCTCATCACCGGCTCGTCCGATGCCTCGCCGGACAGCGCCATCCGCGCGGCCCGCAAGCTGGTCGAGCAGGACGGCGTGCAGATCCTGGTCGGCCCGCTGTCGGGCTCGGAAGGCCTGGCGGTCAAGGACTACGCCAAGACCCAGCCGGAGGTGACCTTTGTGAACGGTTCTTCGGCAGCGCAGGACACCACCTTGCGTAACCCGGCGGACAACTTCTTCCGCTTCTCGACCGAAGGCGCGCAGTGGATGGCCGGCCTCGGCGAGTACGTCTTCAACGAGAAGGGCTATCGCAACATCGCGGTGCTGGCTGAGGACTATTCCTTCCCCTACACCCAGGTCTTCGGCTTCCTCGAGCCCTTCTGCCGCTTGGGCGGTAAAGCACCGGTCGATGCGCGCTTCTGGGTGCCGATCGGTAACAAGGACTACTCCTCTGTGATCGCCGCGCTGCCTGATGACGTCGATGCGATCTATGTCGCCCTCGGCGGTGCCGACGCGGTGAACTTCCTGACCCAGTATGAGCAGGCTGGCGGCGAGCTACCGCTCATCGGTGGCTCGATCACCGTTGACCAGACGGTGCTCGGCTCCAAGGGTCGCACCCGCGACTTCATCATCGGCACGCCTTCGGCCGGCCCGATCTCCGACACCTGGGACGATCCGCGCTGGAACGCCTTCGTCGAGGCCTACAAGGCGAAGTTCCCGGACGGCTTCCCCTCTCCGTCGCTCTTCGCCCACGCCTACTACATCAATACCAAGGCGGCGCTCTTGGCTTTGAACGAGGTGGGTGGCGATCTCTCCGACGGAGGTGCGAAGCTTCGCGAGGTGCTGACGAACCTCGAGTTCGAAACGCCGACGGGCATGGTAAAGTTGGACGACCGCCGCCAGGCCGTTGCCGACATCTTCCTGACCGAGGTCATCGAGGGACCGGACGGCAACCTGTTGAACAAAACCATCAAGGTCATTCCGCAGGTGGATCAGACCTTCGGCCTGTCCTACGACGACTTCCTCAAGTACGGCCAGGTCAGCCGCGAAAACCCGAGCTGCGAATAGCTGAGGGTTAGACCGTTAGGCCTGCCCGTTCGTGACGATGCCTGGAACCGACGCCTTCTCCCGCCTACAAAGCGCCGGCCGCTATGCGCTGGAGCTGGAGGCCGTCAGCCGCCACTTCGGTGCGCTGGTCGCCTTGGCGGACATCAATCTCACGGTGGCCGCCGGGGAGCGGCGTGCGGTTCTGGGCTCGAACGGGGCAGGCAAGACGACCCTGTTCAACGCGATCACCGGCGACTTCCCGCCGACCACCGGTCACGTGCGTCTGTTTGGCGAGGACGTGACGGATCTGCCGGTGCACGAGCGGATCCGTCGCGGCCTGCGACGCACCTATCAGATCTCGCTGCTGTTCAACGGCCTGAGCGTGATCGACAACATCTATCTCGCGTGCCGCGGCATCAGCCGGCGGCGCTTTTCGCTGCGCCGGCCGGGACGCGACGAAAGCGCCATGGAAATGGCCGAGACCTTGCTCGGCGCTGTTCACCTTGAAGAGGCACGCGATACGCTGGTCGAGGCCTTGAGCTACGGCCAGCAGCGGCAGCTTGAAATCGCCTTGGCCTTGGCTGGGGCACCGCGACTCATTCTGTTCGACGAACCCGCCGCCGGCTTGTCGCCGACCGAGCGCAGCGAGCTAATCGAGATCCTGCAGTCGCTGCCCGAGCACATGGGCTACATCATCATCGAGCACGACATGGACGTGGCCCTGCGCGTCTCGGAAAGCGTCACCATGATGCATAACGGGCGTATCTTCCGCGAGGGCACGCCGCAGGAGATCGAGAACGACCCGGAGGTCCAGGAGCTCTATCTGGGTCAGGGAGGCGGCCGTGCCTGATCGCAGAGCCTCCCACCAAAGCACGCATCCCAACAGCTCCACCGTGCTGCAGATTCGGGATTTGCATGTCTACTACGGGCATTCGCATGCGCTGCAAGGCGTCGACCTTACACTGGAGCAAGGGGTGCATGCGGTGGTCGGCCGCAATGGCATGGGCAAGACCACGCTCTGCAACACCATCATGGGCCTGCTCAAGCCACAGCGCGGCTCCATCCGTTTCTACGGCGAGGAGATCAGCGGCCTGCAGCCGCACCAGATCGCAGCCCGCGGCATCGGCTATACGCCACAGGGGCGCCGCCTCTGGCCGTCGCTGACAGTGGAAGAGCACATGCGCCTGGCCGAAAGCGGCAGCGGCGCATGGAGCATCGAACGCATCTACGACGCCTTTCCGCGCCTCTACGAGCGGCGGAGCAACGGGGCCGGGCAGCTCTCCGGTGGCGAACAGCAGATGCTCGCCATCTCTCGCGCCTTGCTACAGGACCCGCGCCTCCTGGTGCTGGACGAACCGACGGAAGGCTTGGCGCCGATCATCGTCGATCAGGTGGAGGCGCTGCTCGCCAACCTGGCAGCCGAGCGCGAGGTCTCCATCCTGCTGATCGAGCAGAACATCGCGGTCGCCACCGCCATCTCCGAAGACGTGGCGATCATGGTCAACGGCCGCGTCTGGCGCGTCATGCCGACCCAGCAGTTAGCCGGCGACCGCACCTTGCAGGAACGGCTGCTCGGCGTCGGGCGGCATTCGCACGAGGACCTGGAGCTGCCCTCGGAGCCCGAAGCTGCGCCGGTGCAGAGCCCGCCCGAGGTGTCGCTGCCGGACGCGCCGGTGGAGGAGGCTGCCGAGCCATCCGAGGCGCCTCAGCCGCAGACGAGCGGCACTCTTGTTTATGTACCGCCTACGCGTTGGTCGAGCGCCGCGTGGCGAGAGGCCGCCGGGCCGCAAGAGACGCCACCGTCTCCTGCATCGGAGACCACGCCGGCACGGCCCTTCGACAACAAGCCTGAGCCGCTGTTCCGCGAGCCGGAGAGCCCGCGGCAAGCGGGTGCGGGCGGCGAGGTCTATGTCGCCGGCACCTTCGACACCAAGGGCGCCGAGCTCTCTTACATCCGTGACTGCGTGGCGGCTCATGGCCTCCGCGTGCGGACCATCGACCTCTCCACCTCCGGCAAGCCCTCGTCGGCCGATGTGCCGCCGCACGTCATCGCCGCCTATCACCGCAGCGGCGCGGGCGGAGTCTTCAGTGGCGATCGCGGCGCCTCCGTGCGCGCCATGGCCGAGGCCTTCGAGAGCTGGGTGAGGCGCCAACGCGACATCGCCGGCATCGTCTCCGCCGGCGGCTCCGGCGGCACCGCCCTGGTGACGCCCGCAATGCGCAGCCTCCCGGTCGGCATCCCGAAGGTCATGATCTCCACGGTGGCCTCGGGCGATGTCGGTCAGTACGTCGGGCCGACCGATATCATGATGATGTACTCGGTCACCGATGTGCAGGGTCTCAACCGCATCTCCCGGCAGGTGCTGGCCAATGGCGCCAATGCCATCGCCGGCATGGTCAAGGATGCGGCGAAGGCCCCGGTCTCCTCCAGATCGCGACGCAGGGACAGCACCGAGAAGCCCAGTCTGGGGCTGACGATGTTCGGTGTCACCACCACGGCAATACAGCAGATCACCGCCCTGCTCGACGATCACTACGACTGCCTCGTGTTCCACGCGACGGGAACCGGCGGACGCTCGATGGAGAAGCTGGCCGACAGCGGACTGCTGGCAGCGGCCATCGACCTCACCACCACCGAAGTCTGCGACATGATGATGGGCGGCGTCTTCCCTGCGGATGAAGACCGCTTCGGTGCCTTCATCCGGACCCGCATTCCTTATGTCGGCTCTTTCGGGGCGCTCGACATGGTCAACTTCGGCGCACCCGACACAGTGCCGGAGCGCTATCGCAGTCGCCGCTTTGTCGAGCACAACCCGCAGGTGACCTTGATGCGGACGACGGCGGACGAGAATGCTCGGATGGGGGATTGGATCGCCGGCCGTATCAACGAGATGACGGGTCCCGTTCGCTTTCTCATTCCCGAGGGCGGTGTCTCGGCCCTCGATGCGCCGGGCCAGCCCTTTCATGACCCGGCCGCGGACCGGGCCCTGTTCGAGGCTTTCACCAGCCGCTTCCAGGAGACGGCCAACCGTCGCCTCATCCGCCTGCCGTGCAACATCAACGACCCGGCCTTCGCCCAGGCAGCGGTCGACGCTGTGGAAGAGATAAACCCCACGAAGAGGATGCCGCGTCATGCCGCGTTTTGAACGGAAAGCCCTGGTCGAGAAGTTTCAGGAGATGAAGCGGCGCGGCGACCCGATCATCGGCGGCGGTGCCGGCACGGGTCTCTCGGCGAAATGCGAGGAAGCCGGCGGCATCGACCTCATCGTGATCTACAACTCCGGCCGCTACCGCATGGCCGGGCGCGGCTCGCTGTCCGGCCTCATGGCCTACGGCAACGCCAACGACGTGGTCATGGAGATGGCGAGCGAGGTCTTGCCGGTGGTGCGCAACACGCCGGTGCTGGCCGGCGTCAACGGCACCGACCCCTTCTGCCTGTTCGATGACTACCTCGACCGGGTCAAGGCGGTCGGTTTCTCAGGTGTGCAGAACTTCCCGACGGTCGGCCTCATCGATGGCAACTTCCGCGCCAATCTGGAGGAGACCGGCATGTCCTACGGCCAGGAGGTGGACCTCATTCGCCTGGCGCGGGAGAAGGACCTGCTGACCACGCCATACGTCTTCAACGAGGAGGACGCGGCCGCCATGACCGAGGCGGGCGCCGACATCGTCGTCTGCCACCTGGGTCTCACCACCGGCGGCTCCATCGGCGCGGAGACGGCGCTCAAGCTGGAAGACTGCCCCGCTATGGTCGACGCCTGGTCGGAGGCAGCTTTGAGGGTCAACCCGGATGTCCTTGTGCTGGTGCACGGCGGCCCGGTCGCCATGCCCGACGACGCGCGCTACGTCCTCGACAACACCAAGAACTGCCACGGTTTCTATGGCGCCTCCTCGATGGAGCGCCTGCCGACGGAAGTGGCGCTAACCGAACAAACCAAAGCCTTCAAGGCCTTGAGAACCGCTTGAAGGGAGGGAGACCATGACGGGCAGCCTGATCGGATCCATCATTCTCTGGCTCATCGTAGCGATCATCGTAATTGTGGTGGTCGTGTACCTCTTGAACTGGCTCTACCACCGCTCGACGAAGGAAGTGGCCTTCGTGCGCACGGGTTTCGGCGGAGAGACAGTGATCATCAACGGCGGGACACTGGTCTTGCCCATCGTGCACGAGATCACGCCGGTCAATCTCAACGTGGTCCGCATCCCTGTGGCGCGAACGCGGGACGAGGCGGTCATCACTCGCGACCGCATGCGGGTCGACATCGAGGCCGAGTTCTTCGTCCGAGTCATCCAGAAGCCCGAAGCGGTCGCCGCGGCCGCCTCGACCCTCGGCCGGCGAACTCTGGAACCGGATGCGCTCGCCGACCTTCTCTCCGGTAAGTTCGTCGGCGCCCTGCGCTCGGCGGCCGCCGGCATGAGCATGGATGAGATTCATGAGAAGCGCGCGGACTTCGTCGCCATGGTGGAGGAGCGCGCGGCCGGGGCGCTGGCCCGCAACGGTCTCGAGCTGGAGTTCGTGGCCATCACGGACCTCGACCAGACCGACCTGGAGTTCTTCAATCCCTCCAACCGCTTCGACGCCGAAGGTCTGACGCAGCTGATCGAGTCCATTGAAGGACGGCGCAAGCTGCGCAACGACATCGAGCAGTCGTCCATGGTCGCCATCCGCACGCGCAATCTGGAGGCGGAGAAAGAGACCCTGCAGCTCGAGCAGGAGAGCGAGAATTCGCGTCTCGATCAGGAGCGGGCGCTGGAAGCCCTGCGGGCCGAGCAGCAGGCGGAGATCGTCCAGACCCGTGTCGCCAAGGAAGCGGAAGCCGAGCGCTCGCGCATTGCCAGCGAGCAGGAGACCCGCGCCTTCCAGATCGAGCGGCAGAGGGAGTTGCAGGAGTCCGAGATCAAGGCGCAGCGGGAGGTGGAGCAGGCTCGCATCGCCCAGGAGCAGACGCTGGAGAAGGCACGCATCGAGCGTGAACGCCAGGTGCGCCAGCAGCAAATTCAACAACGTCATGACCTGGAGACCTCGGAGGTTGGCGCCAACGAGGACATCGAGCGGGCGCGTATCGTCTCCGAACGCCAACTCCGCGAGGCGCGCATCGTCGCCGAGGAGGAGAATGAGACCCGCGAGATCGCCCGTGGCCAGCAGATCGAGTCGGCCCGCATCGCGGCGCAGAAGAGCGTCGAGTCGGCGCGCATCGCCCAGGAGCAGGTGCTGGACAAGGCGCGCATCGAGCGCGATCGCTTGCTGCGCTCGCAGCAGATCTCTCAGCGACAGTCCATCGAAGAGGCCGAGATCTCGGCGCGCGAGGAAATCGAGCGGGCGCGCATCGCTTCCGACCGCGGCCTCGATGAAGCGCGTATTCTGCAGGATCGCGACCTGAAGCGCCTTGAGATCGAGCGCAGCCAGGCCCTGGAGCTTGCCGAGATCGAGCGGCAGATCTCCGTTCTGCAGAAGCAGTCTGAGGAGGCCGAGTCCCGCGTGGCGACGGAGGCGGCCCGCGCCCGTGCCGTGGCGGCCGAAGAGCAGGTCGCGACGACCCGCGAGACCGAGATCGCCGAGCGCATTGCGACGGTGGACCGGCTGATGGCGGCCAAGGACGCCGACGCCGCCAAGATCGCGGCCGAGGCGAGCAAGATCACCGCGGCCGTCGCCGCCGAAGCAGAGCGTTTGCGCAACGAAGCTGAGAACGTCCTGACCGAGGACGCACGCGCCGCCCGCACGCGGGCCAAGATCATAGATCGGCTGGAAGGTATCGTACGCGAGAGCGTGCGGCCGCTGGAGCGCATCGAAGGCATCAAGATCCTGCACGTCGACGGTCTGAACGGCGGCGGAGGCGGCGGTTCCCGCACGCCGACCGACGAGGTGATCGAAAGCGCATTGCGCTACCG
This sequence comes from Rhodospirillales bacterium, assembly GCA_965247175.1. Classification (GTDB taxonomy): domain Bacteria; phylum Pseudomonadota; class Alphaproteobacteria; order Kiloniellales; family DSM-21159; genus JANQMX01. The sequence goes on along the minus strand of OZ252006.1, from coordinate 2,288,027 downwards.
CGCGCAGGCACCCTTGATCGACGAGATGATGAAAGAGATCGGGGTCGAGAATCCCGGGGTCTCTCGCATGGGCGATATCTTCCGCTCGGCGCGAGACGCCTCTTCTCTGGCCAAAGACGCGAGCACAAAAAAGAAAGGCGACTGAGCTCATGGCGCTGGTCTACGCCTCTTCCGTCATCGCGGCCCCGGCTGCCCGGGTTTGGGAGGCGGTCCGCGACTTCAACGCACTGCCGGACTGGCATCCGGCGATTGCCGAAAGCCGCATCGAAGCGGGAGCGCCGTCGGACCAGGTCGGCTGCGTGCGCGCCTTTCGCCTGCGCGACGGCGGTCTCATCCGCGAGCGCCTGCTCGCCCTGTCGGACTACGACTTCAGCTGCACCTACGCGATCCTGGAAAGTCCGATGGGGGTGGAGAACTACGTCGCCACCCTGAAGCTCACACCGATCACCGATGGCGACCGAACCTTCGCCGAATGGTCGGCCGAGTTCGATTGCCCGCCGGAGCGTGAGGCGGAGCTTGTCGCCCAGATCGGGAACGCTGTCTTCCAGGGCGGCTTCGATGCCCTGAAGAGCCGCTTCGAGCGATAGCCGGTTCGAGACGTCCCATGGTCACCGTCCGCCGCAGCACAGTCATCGATGCGCCGATCTCGGCGGTCTGGGACGTGCTGCGCGACTTCAACGGCCATGACCACTGGCATCCTGCCGTGGCGCGCAGCGATTTGGAGGGCAACCAACGGACCGACCAGGTCGGCTGCGTGCGGAACTTCGTGCTGGAGTCCGGCGAGCGGCTGCGCGAACGACTCCTCGGGCTGTCCGACAAGCAGCACAGCTTTCGCTACGCCATTGTCGAGAGCGAGGTGCCGCTGATCAACTATGTGGCGGAAGTCCAGCTCAAGCCGGTGACAGATGGCGACCGGACCTTCTGGACGTGGAGCTCTCGCTTCGAGACGCCCAAGGGGCGGGAACGAGAGCTCGCCCAGCTCGTGGCGGAAGGGGTCTATGAGGCGGGCTTCGAGGCCATTCGCGCCCAAGTCGAGACACCGCAAGACACCTGGCGCGCGCCGTCCGGGTCCCCATCGGCGAACGGTGCGGCGCTCGAAGGCACCGCAATGGTCATCGACCGCCACGGCGGTCCCGAGCAGCTCCATGCGGCGCGCCTGCTGGCGCCGCCACCGGGGCCGGGCGAGGTGCGGCTGCGTCAGACCGCCATCGGCGTCAACTTCATCGATGTCTACTGCCGCAGCGGCTACTTCGATCTGCTGAAACCGCCGGGTGCGCCCGGCATGGAGGCGGCCGGCGTGGTGGTCGACGTCGGGCCCGGGGTGCGCCACCTCTCGCCCGGACAGCGGGTCGCCTATGCCTGCCCGCCGGTCGGGGCTTACGCCACCGTCCGCACCTTGCCGGCGGCCTTGGTCATCCCCTTGCCTGACTGGGTGGATGATATCACCGCTGCCGCCGGCATGCTGAAGGGCATGACGGCGGAGTTTCTGCTGCATCGGGTCCACAAGCTGGAACGCGGTGAGACGGCGCTGATCTATGCACCGGCGGGTGGCGTCGGGCGCCTGCTCTGCCAGTGGGCCAAGCATCTCGGCGCCACGGTCATCGGCGCGACCTCGAGCGAAGAGAAAGCGCGCATCGCGCGCGCTGCCGGGGCCGATCACGTCATCCTACCGGGCGAGGCGAGCTTGGAAGAGCAGGTCAAACAGCTGACCCGGGGGCGCGGCGCCGATGTGATCTTCGATGCCGTCGGCCGCGACAGCTTTGCCCATTCGCTCCGCGCCTTGGCCAACTGCGGGCATTTGGTCAGCTACGGCCAAGCCTCGGGCGATATTGGCGCCTGGGACATCGGTGGGCTGGCGGCTAACTCGGCCACGTTGTCCCGTCCCAACTTCGGCCACTACACCGACACACCTGAGAAGGTTGCGGCCATCACCGAGCGGCTGTTCGACGCGATGGCGCGTCGCGTCGTCACCGTCGAGGTCGGCCGGCGCTATGCCTTGAGCGAGGCCGCCGCCGCGCACCGCGCGTTGGAGGGGCGGGAAACGACCGCCTCGCTGGTTCTTGTTCCCGACGATGCCGAAAGGGGATCCTCATGAAGCTCGCAGCATTCGACTGGAAGGGAGAGCGGCACCTCGGCCGCCTGAGCGAGGATGGCAGCGCGATCGAACGCTTTGCCCTGCCGGAGGGCACCTCGGCGGAAGAGGGGGTCGCTTGCCTGATCGGCCACGACCTCCCGACGGTTGCCGAGCGCATTCCGCTGAGCGAGGTCGAACTGGCGGCGCCGGTGCCGCGGCCACACCGCAATATCTTCTGCGTCGGCAAGAACTATCACGAGCACGCGCATGAGTTTGCCGCCTCGGGCTTCGACAGCTCGGCAGCAAAGGGCGCGGTGCCGGAAGCGCCCATCGTCTTTTCCAAGCTGCCGGAGACCGTTGTCCCTAGCGGCGCGCCCATCAAGATCGACGCGGACGTGACCAGCGCGGTCGACTACGAGGCCGAGCTCGCGGTGATCATCGGCAAAGCCGGGCGGAACATTACGCCCGCCGACGCTCTGGATCACGTCTGGGGCTACAGCATCGTCAACGACGTCACGGCCCGCGATCTTCAGGGACGGCACAGCCAATGGCTGATCGGCAAGTCGCAGGACAGCTTCTGCCCCATGGGACCCTGGGCGGTGACCGCCGATGAGATCGATCTCTCCGACACGCCGGTGCGCTGCTGGGTCAACGACGAGCTGCGCCAGGACTCGAATACCAGCCTCTTGATCTTTGACGTGCCGACGATCATCGCCGCCATCTCCAACGGCATCACCCTGCAACCGGGCGACGTGATCGCCACCGGCACGCCGGCAGGGGTCGGCATCGGCTTCAATCCCCCGAGATACCTCACGCCAGGCGACCGTGTGCGCATTGAGATCGGCGGTATCGGCGTGCTGGAGAACCCGGTGGAGGCCTACTGAGCCATGCCCGACGTCCGCCTTGGCAGCCTGGTGATGGAAGACGAGGGCGACGGTCCCGCCATCGTGTTGGTGCACGGCCTGGGCGGCGACTCGAACAGCTTCCAGACCTTGATGGGCGCGCTTGAGGGTTATCGGGTGCTGCGCCCGGACCTGCCGGGCGCCGGGCGCTCGGCCCTGCGCCCTGGCGTGCCGGGTCTCAAAGGGCTCGCCTCAGCACTGAGGGATGCCATGCGCGCCGCCGGTATCGCGCGGGCACACTTCGCCGGCCATTCCATGGGCACCTTGATCTGCCAGTACCTTGCCGCCGAAACGCCGAATTTGGTGGCCAGCCTGACACTCTTCGGACCTATCCTTGAGCCGCCTCCTGCAGCGCGGCAAGGTCTGCAGGACAGGGCAGAGGCGGCTAGGACCATGGGTATGGCAGGCATCGCCGATGCAGTCTCCACAGCCAGCGTCGGCGCAGCCTCGCGGGAGGCCAATCCATTGACGGCCGCCTTCGTTCGGGAGAGCCTGATGCGCCAGGATCCCGCCGGCTATGCCAGCCATTGCGAGGCGATGAGCGCGGCACAGGCGGCGGAGCACGGCGCCGTTCGCTGCCCGACCTTGCTGGTGGCGGGGGAGCATGATCCGGTCGCGCCGGTGGCCATGGCGCAGGCACTTCAGGCCAAGATCTCTGATGCGGCGCTGGAGATCATACCCGGCATTGCCCACTGGATGATGGTCGAAGCCCCGCAGCGCTCGGCCGAGCTGTTGCGGGGGCATCTGGAAAAGACGGCGTCTTAGACGCTGCAAGGAGGAGACGGAACAATGGCGGAAAGCAGCATTTGGGGCGGCAACAACGGCCGCGGTCACGGCAGCGGCAGCTCGGACATCGTCTTCAGCAACGTGCGTATCCTCGATGGCACCGGGGAGCCGCCCTATTCGGGCGAGGTGACGGTCTCCGGCAACCGCATCAAGTCGATCAGCCGCGCCGGCGGCAGCTACGGCGGCGGTCTCGGCGGTGGCCTGTCTTGGGGCGGCAATGGCGCCACGCGGATCGACGGGCGCGGCATGACCCTGATGCCGGGCATGATCGATGCCCACCTGCATCTGAGCTGGAACAATGCGCCGGGCATCGACCCCATTCAGATGATGCCCATCGAAGAGCATGTGGTGAACTGCATCGAGATGGCCGGGCTGCTGATCGATGCCGGCTTCACCGGCGGCGTCGGGGCGGCGGCGGCCAAGCCGCGTCTCGACGTGGTGATTCGCGACGCCATCAATGCCGGCAAGGTGCCGGGGCCGCGCTATACCGCGGCCGGACCGGAGCTCACGGTGATCGGTGGCTTGGGCGATGCGACCCTGCCGCACATTCCGGACAAGGGCCTCAATCTCGGCATCGTCGTGTCCGGCCCCGAGGAGGTGCGGCGCGAGGTGCGGCAGCTCATGAAGTGGGGCGTCGACACCATCAAGCTCAATCTCTCCGGCGAGGAGATCACTGGCATGGGCGCGGAGGAGAACCAGTTCTCCGATGAAGAGATCGCCATGGCGGTGAAGGAGGCCAAGGGGCGCGGGCGCCGGCTGGCCGCCCACGCGCGCTCAAAGGAGTCGATCAAGAAGTGCGTCGAGTACGGCATCGAGATCATCTACCACGCCTCCTTCTCAGACGAGGAGGCGCTCGACATGCTGGAGGCGAACAAGGAGAAGCACTTCGTCGCCCCCGGCCTGGCCTGGCTGATCAACACGGCGCGCAATGCCGGTGAGTACGGCATCAAGCCCGGCACGCCGATCACCATCGCCTATGAGCGCGAGCTCGAGAATGCCATCGAGACCATGCAGAAGATGCACAAGCGCGGCATTCGCGTGCTGACCGGAGGCGACTACGGCTTCGCCTGGACGCCGCACGGGACCAACGCCAAGGACTTCGAGTATTTCGTCGACATGGTCGGCATGTCGCCGATGGAGGCGATCCGGGCCGGCACTGCGCTGGGCGGGCAGATGCTCGGTACCATCCTAAACACCGGTGATGAGCTCGGCCTGGTGCGAGAGGGTTATCTCGCCGACCTGCTGCTGGTCGACGGCGATCCCATCACGGACATCCGTGTCCTGCAGGACAAGAGCCGCATCGTCGCCATCATGAAGGACGGCAAGTTCCACAAGGCGCCGGACACTCAGGCGGCCGGTATGCGGCTGACAGCCTAGCCTTGCGATAGGTGCCGCGCATCGGCTGGGACTCGGACGCCGCCAGCTTTGTCAGCCTGACGCGGCAATCTTCCGCTCGGGAATCCGCGCCGAGAGCGCGCTGTCTCGGGCAGATAGAAAGTCGTAGAGCCGCGCAGGGTAGTCGGGGGCGACAGCGCCCATGATGGAGGGGCGTTTCGACAAGGCGTGACGCCAAGCAGTGACCTTCGGCTTATCGGCCAATATCCCGAAGTCGGCGATGGCATCGAAGACATCGAAGTAGCGGAAGATCGGTCCGTAAACCGCATCGACCAGGCTGAAGCGCTCGCCGGCGAACCAGGGCCCCTCACCAAGCTCAGCCTCGATACGGGCGAACTGCCGCGTCAGGGCCGCAGACTGTGCGCCGAGTTCGTCCTCGCTCTTGGCGTTGTAGAAGCGCGCGATGCCGTTGAGGATGGCCGAGCCGAACTCGATCCATGAGCGGTGGCGGGCGCGCTCCAAAGGCTCGGCTGGATGTAGCGGGTTGTTCTGCGTCTCTTCCAAGTACTCAAGGATAACGGCAGATTCGAAGAGCACGACGTCCTCGTCGTCCTGCTCGGTCTTGAGCAAGGGAACCTTGCCGAGTGGCGAGATGTCTCGGAACCAGGCCGGCTTGTCGGCAAGGTCGACATAGACCCTCTCGAAGGCGACTCCCTTTTCCGCCAAGGCAATGGCGGCCCGCTGCACATAAGGGCAGAGGTGGTAGCTCACCAAGGTCAAAGCGCTCATCTCCGGTTCTCCAGTCTCTAGGAACAGGGCTTTTATGCAATCGCATGTATTATTTAAATGCGTTTGCATTCAAAATCAAGCTTGATGCACCTGCATGTACTATGCATGCTGTGAAGATGCAGGAAGGACGTGAAGCAAACAGGGACTTGCCGGAGGTGGCCGTTGCGGCCTGGGCGCGCCTGCTGCGTGTCTCCCAATCCCTGCTTGAAGGGGTGGAGGCCGACCTCAAGGCAGCCGGCTTCCCGCCGTTGGCCTGGTACGATGCACTGCTTGAGCTTAAGCGCGCGGGCCCTGGCGGCCTGCGCCCCTATGAATTGCAGGAGGAGATGCTGCTGGCACAGTACAGCCTGTCCAGGCTCAGTGACCGACTGGTCAAGGCAGGTTATGTGGAGCGCCGGGTTTGCGTGGAGGACAAGCGCGGGCAGGTGTTGAGAATAACCAAGGAAGGCCGGGCCCTGCAGCGCCGAATGTGGCCGGTTTACCGCAATGCCATCGCCACACATTTTGCCGGCAAGCTGAGCGAAAAGGACAGCGTCGCACTGGCTCGAATCCTGGGCAAGCTTGCCTGATCTCCACTATTCCGCCCATCCTGCATGCCAGCCTCGCGTCCTGCGATGCTTGACCGGCTGAGCGTTCCACGCGATGGCAAGGCATGATCATTGAGCCGGCTCAGCTGCTGATCTTCATCCCGGCGGCCTTGGCGTTGAACATGACGCCAGGCGCGGACATGCTCTTTTGCTTGAGCCAGGGTGCCAAGTCCGGCCCCAAGGCAGGGGTCGCTGCCAGCTTTGGTATCGCCACCGGTTCGTTGATTCACGCGCTGCTCGCTGCTTTCGGTCTGGCAGCCTTGCTCAAGGCCTATCCGCTGGCGTTCGAGGCGGTGCGTTGGGCCGGGGTCGCTTATCTCGTCTGGCTTGCGATCCAAGCCTTTCGCCAGCCTGTTGATCTCTCCGCTCCGGCCAGCGTCACAGGTTCGGGCGCCTATCGCGCATGGCGCGACGGCATACTGGTCAATCTGCTCAATCCCAAGGTTGCGATCTTCGTGCTGGCCTTCATTCCGCAGTTCGTCGACCCGGCACGCGGCTCGACCGTGCTGCAGTTCCTGCTGCTGGGCCTCATCCTCAACATCGGCGGCACGATCATCAACGCTGCGGTGGGCGGCTTCTCAGGCAGCATCGGCAAGCTCTTGGCCGGAAACCGCCACGCCGCCCGGCTCTTTCAATGGTTCAGCGGCGTCATCTTTCTGGGCTTGGCAGCCAAGCTGGCCTTTGAGCGGCGCTAGCAGCGTCCCTTCTTCGCCTGGCCGGGCGGGCAGAAATCGCCGCCGTGGCTGTCGCCGATCTCGACTTTCACGCGGGGAAACTCGACCTCTGCCTCAGGCGATTTCACCTTGGCTGTGCAGGCGGTTAGAGCCACTCCAAGCAAAGCAACTACAAGGATTCTCGTCATTTCGCGATCTCCCCGCGCAAATGGCCGTCAACTCTTTCGTAAGCTCGCTTAACGAAGCGCTTAGAATGGCGAACGCATAAACAAGCCAGGTGCTGCCGCACGGAACGGCTCGACCCTCCAATGGCTTAGCTTACGGTCTGTCGCGGCAGGGCATCCCCAAGGGGGACAAGAGATGGCCTGGGACATGAATGAGAGCGGGCGCTTGGCGCAGTCGATCGATGCCGCGTATCGCGCCGGTGACCTGGCTGCGCTCAGGCAAGCCTTAGGCAATCCATCCGACTTTCCGAACTGTCGCCATCCGCATGAGCTCGGCGTCGGCGATGTTCCGCTCGAGTACGCGATCTATTGGAGTCCTCTGGACTTCATCGCCCGATTGATCGGTCTCGGGGCCGATGTGAACTACGCTGATGAAGCTGGTTTTCCCTCCCTTATTGCGGCTCTGTCTTCGGGCCGTCAGGACAGCCTAGACATTCTCTCACTGCTGCTGGACGAAGGCGCGGACCCGAACCAGCGCGGCTTCAATGACTGGACGCCCTTGCATTATGCGGTGAACAGGGAAGACCTAAATGCAGTGCGGATGCTGCTGTCGCATGGCGCCGACCCAAGCCTCCCCACCCGCATCGACGACTGCACCACAGCGCTCGAAGACGCAGAGGCAGCGGACTTCGATGAAGCGGTCAGGCTGATGCGAACGGCGCCGGCGCTCACCGGCTGAGCGGTTCAACGCCGATTGCTCCGCAGCCTGGAGTCTGCCGCGCTCGGCGGATGGCCCCCTTGCGACCGTTGCAGTTGTCGCGCAAGCCCGCAGCGAGAATCCTGTTGCTCGGTATGGAGTGGAGCGGAGGCAGCCGAATGTCGGAACTCGAGATACGGCCGGGCGTTGCGGCGGTTGTCTATGATGCGGCCGGCCACGTCCTTCTGCATCGCCGGCGCATCGGTGACGGCTGGGCACCGGTCAGCGGCCATATAGAGCCTGGAGAGTCGGTCACAGCCGCGCTGCATCGGGAGGTCTTGGAGGAGACGGGTCTCCTAGTCCGCATCGAGCGGCTTGTCTCGCTGAACTCCGATCCAGCCTTCCAGATTGTGGCATACCCCGACGGCCGCCGCGTTCAGTTTGTGACAGCACTCATTGCCTGCCGCGTTACAGCAGGGACTTTGCAGGGCTCGGACGAGGGCAGCGCCTGGGGCTGGTTCCCGCCGGATGCCTTGCCGGAAGACCTTTTGCCCTATGCCCGCATCTGGCTCGCCGATGCCGCCAAGGCATCGGAGTCGATCGTTCGCTAGCTGTCTTACAAGGCCGAAGCCGGTTTGTGCAGGGCGACGCCAGCCATCACCAAGGCGACGCCGATGAGATCGCGCAGTGTCGGAATCTGCGCCAGAACCACGGCGCCGACGATCGTGGCTGTCGCGGGGAGAAGAGCGAGCAGGAGGGCAAAGCTCGCGCGGGGCAGGCGCGACATCGCGAGCTGATCACAGACGTAGGGAATGACCGAGGAACAAATTCCGACACCGATGCCGGCCAGCAGCAATTCTGGGACCGTCAGCGCGCGCAGCGCTTCGGCGATACCAATGGGCATCACGAAGAGGAAGGCGATCGCCATCGCAGCGCCAAGGCGCTCGACTCCGCCACCAGCACCGTCCTGAGCGGCGCGATGTCCGAGCAGGATGTAGCCGACAAAAAGCGCACCATTGAGGAAAGCCCAGAAGAGTCCGAGGGGATCGCTGGCCCAGGTGACATCGATCAGGATGAAAACTCCGCCGACGGCCAGAGCCAGGGCCAGGAGATTGCGCCCGGTCCGCAGACCGTAGAGCGCCACGGCGATGGTGCCGACGAACTCGATGGCTGCCACTAGGCTCATGGGCAGGCGGTCGAGCGCCAGATAGAAGGCACAGTTCATCACGGCGAGACAGACGCCCAGGCCGACGAGCAGCCACCGGGTGCGCCGGTCTGCCTGGCGCCAGGTTCGCCAGGGCTTGGTCCAGGGCGCAAAGATCAGGGCGGCCGATGCGATGCGCAGCCAGGCCACGCCCAGCACGCCGACAGCAGGAAAGAGCAGCACGGCAAACGAGGGGCCGAGATAGTGAAAGAGCGCGCTGACGCCGAACCAAGCCTGCGGCGGCACCCGTTCGGCGGCTTTGGATAAGGCAGCGTTGCCGATGGCCATGACACCTCCTTTTGTTGCTTTCAGACTGGAGGCGGTAGGCTTGGATTGCTATGGCTTTGCTTAGGTGATAGCTCTAATTCCTATTGCTTTAAATGGCTTTATCAGATGATTGACCGTCGATTCGAAAATGGACCGCTTGACGACATTGACGCCGCGATCCTCGCGGCGCTGATCGAAAACGCGCGCATCAGCTTGGCGGAGCTGGCGCGTCGCGTCGGCCTTTCCGCGCCCAGCGTTTCAGAGCGGCTCAAGCGCCTGGAAGAGTCCGGCGTGGTGACCGGCTATAGCATTGAGATCGATCCGGCGGCGCTTGGCCTGCCGTTGGCAGCTTGGCTGCGCATTCGGCCCATGCCGGGGCAGCTTCAGCGGGTGGTGGATATCCTGAGGGGGCTGCCGGAGATCGTCGAGTGCAACCGTGTGACCGGAGAGGATTGCTTTCTCGCCCGGGCCCACGTCGCCTCGGTCGAGGATCTGGAGGCTGTGATCGACGAGGTCATTCCCTACGCCATGACCAACACCTCGATCATCCAGTCCTCGCCGGTGCCCAGGCGCTTGCCGCCCATTCAGACCAGAAACCGCACGCGAAACGGCAACAGGCGGTGAACTACGCGACGTGCAAGCGGGGGCCTTCCGAGAGGGCTGCGCCTTGCTTCAGCTCCTCGATCAGGAAGTCGACGAAAGCAGTTCGCACCGCGGCGTTGACGTCCTTCCGCGCGAAGACGGCGATGGCCGAGGACGGCAGGGGCGGGAGGCCTAGCGCTTCGTCGGCCGGTCGTAAGCCTCCCGTCAGCGCGGAGCGTGGCAGCACGGCGATGCCGAGACCTGCGCGCACGGCCGCTTGGACACCGGCAATGCTCGAGCTTGTGAAGACGATGTCCCACTGTCTGCTCTGACGCTCCAGGCCCTCGATTGCCGCCCGTCGATGACTGCAGGGTTGGGGCAAGGTAACCAGCGGCAGCGGCGTCTTGTTCGCCGAAACGCCGCCTTCGGCCATCACCCAGATCAGTGGCTCGTGCAGCAGGATATCGCCGCCTTGCAGCTCCTCCTCCTGTCCGGCCAGTACCAGATCGAGCTCGCCCCGCTCGAAGGCGGGAATGAGGTCGAGGCCCAGACCGGTCCGGACTGAAAGCCGGATACGCGGGTAATGGCGGCAGAAGCGGCCAAGGAGGGTCGGCAGCAGGTTCGGCGCGAAATAGTCGGCGATTCCAATCCGCAAGTCGCCCTCGGCCCAGGGCGCGCGCAGGCGTCGAACCGTCTCGTCGTTGAGGTCCAGAATGCGCCGGGCATAGCCGAGCAAAACCTCTCCGTCGGGCGTGAGTGTGACCGAGCGGCTGGTTCGCTCGAGAACGCGGGTCTCCAACTGTTCCTCCAGCCGGCGGATGCGTACGCTGACTCCGGACTGGGTTAGGCCGATGGCTTCGCCGGCTGCGGTGAAGCTGCCTGCTGAGGCGACGGCTGCGAAGCAGCGAAGCACGTCGAGGTCGAGATCGATCAGTTGCATGGATAGATGATTACAAGTCATCAAAACAATATCAAGAATTCGTTTCACTCATCAATCGTGCGCCATTAGCTCTTAAGGGACATTGCCGGGACGCACGCGTGTCTGAGGCGGCAAGCATTCGAAGGAGCACAAAGTGAAAGCGCAGATCATCCCCAGCTTCGGCGATCCGGACGTGTTTCAGACGGCCGAGCTGCCTGACCCCAAGCCTGGCCCCGGCGAAGTGCTGGTCCGCATCGAGGCCACCAGCGTCAATCCTGTCGACTACAAGATCAGACGGGCAGGCCCTCCGATCGCACCGGATCTGCCTGCGGTCCTGGGCTGTGATCTGGCCGGCGTGGTGATGGGCGTTGGCGAAGGGGTGACGGCGTTTCGCGAGGGTGACGAGGTCTATGGCTGCGCCGGTGGTGTCAAAGGCATGCCGGGAACCTATGCGGAGCTCATTGCCACCGACGCGCGGCTCCTGGCCCACAAGCCCAAGACCCTCTCGATGCGCGAAGCGGCCGCTCTGCCGCTGGTCACCATCACGGCTTGGGAGGGGCTGCACGACCGCGCGCGTCTGCAATCCGGTCAGAAAGTTCTGGTTCACGGAGGCGCCGGCGGCGTCGGCCATATCGCTATTCAGCTGGCCAAGGCCCACGGCGCCGTCGTCTACACCACGGTCTCTTCGGCGGAGAAAGCGGAAACGGCGCGCCGGTTGGGTGCCGACGAAACCATCAACTACCGCGAAGAGAGTGTGGAGGATTATGTCGTGCGGCTGACCGACGGCAGGGGCTTCGATGTGGTCTTCGATGCCACCGGCGGCGACCAGATCACTCAGTCATTCGCCGCGGCACGGCTGAACGGCCAAGGCGTCACCATCGTCTCGCAGTACGAGGCCGACCTCAGCCTCATGCATGCGAAGGGGCTTTCGCTGCACGTCGTGTTCATGCTGCTGCCGATGCTTCACGACGAAGGACGGGCGCACCACGGAGAGATCCTAAAGCAGGCGGCAGAGCTGGCCGACGCCGGCAAGCTGCGACCACTGATCGACGCGCAGCGCTTCGGCCTGAGCAAGATCGGAGAAGCGCATGCCCTTCTGGAGAGCGGTAAGGCCGCCGGCAAGGTCGTCGTTGAGGTGCCGGGCGACTCGTGAGCCGCGTGCTGGCGTTGGCGGTTTAGCTCGGCTCGGCGTTGCGCCTCCCCGTGGTCGCCTGTGCCGAGGTGGATGCGATTTCGACGAATCCGCTGAGCGCTTTGCGGCGGTCGCTCTTGCGCCAAGCCAAGACCAGTTCCCAGGCAAGCTCGCGCGGGGCGTCGGTGATCGGCAGGAAGGCGACGCCGTCGATGCGCATGCTCTCTGCCCCGGCGGGAACGAGAGAGACGCCCATGCCCGTCGCGACAAGGCTGAGGATGGTGTGCATCAGTCTTGCCTCCTGCGCGATGCTGGGCGCGAAGCCGGCTTTGCGGCAGGCGGAGAGGATATCGCGATAGAGGTGCGGCCCCAGGCGATACGGGAAGAGGATGAAGTCTTCTGCCGCAAGCGCTGCCAGCTCGATGGCATCCTCCTTTGCCAATGGATTGCCGACGGGAACGGCGGCGACGATGGGGTCGCGATAGACGGGCATCACGTCGAGTGGCCCGGTGTCTTTCAACGGTGGATGCAGAAAGCCAACATCGAGTTGGCCCTTTTGCAGCATCTCCAGCTGAGTGTCGGTCGGCTGCTCGTCGAGACGGATGCGAACGGCAGGATAGCGCTCGCGGCAACGGCGGAGGGCAGTGGGCAAGACGTGGTATAGCGCCGCGCTGACAAAGCCGACGGAAAGCTCGGCCAACTCGTCCGTCGCCGCTTGACGTGCCAGTCGTATGGCGCCGTCTGCCTGCGCCAAGGCGCGTTTCGCTTCGTCGAGAAAGACACGCCCTGCCGGGGTCAGCTCGACCCGGCGGTTGCTGCGCTCCAAGAGCTTGAAGCCGAGGGCCGCTTCCAACCGCTTGATGGATTGGCTGAGCGGCGGCTGCGCCATGTTCAGCCGCACGGCGGCCCGGCCGAAATGCAGCTCCTCGGCGACAGCAACGAACTGCCGCATGTGATGAAGATCGATATTCATATGTTTGAGATATTGTTATACCAATAATTGGTATTAGAAACAGATAGAATTGTTGCCAGCTCCTGAGGCGTAGAGCGACGGTCGGATCGCGGCGTCATCTGATCACGCGAAGCGGACCGCGCCCATTCACGGGAGACTGCACCATGCGAAAACCTGACTTCGTCACCGGGGCCTTGCTGGCCGCCGGTGTTTGCTTGTTCGGTACGGCGGCGTCCGCGGTGACGCCGGCGGACCGTGCCGTTTTGTACTACTTCGATGGTCTGCATCCGGACGCAATCGAGCGCCTGGAGCTCACCACCCTGCAGCGTTTGCAGGAGCAATGCACCTCTGTCGAGCAAGCCGTCATGACCTTCCCCTGGCACCCCACCACGGGTGGCTACGGGTTGATGCACACGACATCGCTGCCCAACCCGATCACCATGACGGGCAACCTCTTTCTGCGCCCGAACCAACCCATGCTGCAGCATCAGTTCGGCCGGGCGACGGACACGGCCATCGCCACCGGCAGCAAGGCCTATGACACCCTGTCGCCCGGCTTCGATATCGCGCACGTGGTCGACGTGTCGGACGCCGTCATGACCGACGCCATCCTGGATACCTTGGTGCGTTACGACCCCAAGTTCCTCCGCATTCAGCTGCAGGACGTGGGCCGGGCGGGCTACCGCACGATCAACAGCAGCATTCGCGCCGAAGCATTGGAGCCGTGGCATGCGGACATCTGGCACCCGGACTCGCCCTACGCGGAGACTGCCCGGGAGGCTGATCGTCAGCTTGGCCGTTTCATCGCCGCCATGGAGACGAGCGATCGGTGGGACAGCACGATCTTCCTGTTCATGGCTGACGGCCAATCGCGGCACGGCTGGCACCTGCCGATGGACGAGGACAGCTGGCACACGCCGATGATCCTCTGCGGGCCCGGCGTGCGGGCAGGGCATAGCATCCCCTATGCCGAGATCATCGATGTGGTCCCGACCTTGGCGGCGGCGCTCGGCGTCGAGGCGCCGAATCCGGGCCCCGGTGCCGGCCGCGTGCTGCATGAGGCCTTTGTCGAAGGACCGGAGACGCCGCCCGACGTGCCGCGCCGCATGCTGCGCTTCAACGAACAGAACCGCGACTATCTCCTTCTGACCTCGGAACTACGCCTCTTGTCCGTGAAGGATCCGCGGGCCGATCATATCCTGATGCAGGAACGTAACGCCCGCACCCGAAACGACCCGGGGCCGTTTCTCGGCATTGCGCAGATCGACCGTTGGCATGAAGCCGGAACCATTGATGAGCTCCTGGCGCGCAACGAGGCGGTCATCGACTATTTGCGGGAACGACTCGCACATCTGAAGGCTGTGCCTTACTCGGCCGAGCGGACGAACTAGCGACGGATCATTGGCTTAGGCGGCGCCGGCCTCCACATATGGGGCCGGCGCTGCGTTTGGCTTAAGCGCACAGTCAGCGACAAGACACGAGAGCTGCGGCTTCAGGCCGCGCTTGCCCAAAGTGGCTGTGGGGTTACTGTGCCGCCTTATGAGGTGGCTCCTGTCCGATAGAAAGCTGCGCCTGCCTGCTTGGCTGGCCGTTTTGGCGCTGCTGGTCAACCTGGCCGGGCATGTGAACCATGCCAACGCGCTGGCGGCGGCCGAGCCGCAGGAGCAGGGCACCGTCCTGGTGATCTGCAGCCCGGACGGCTTGAAGCGTGTGCTCTGGACGGCGGACGGCTTCAAGCCGCTGCCGGACGAGCCGGGACAGGTCAAGAAACCCTGTCCCCTCTGCGGCGTGCTGGTAGCTGGGCTTCTCTTACCCGAGACCTATGTCATCGAAGCGCCGCTCCGGCAGCCCCTGCGCCTCGGTGCGTGGGAAGGTGCGCGTTTCGCCTGCTGTCTCGCCAGTGCTGAGACCCCGCCGGTGCGCGCGCCACCTTTGGCTCGAGCCTAGAGTCCGCGACGGCGTCCAACCCACGCCGGCGCGCACGCCAAAACCATCTCTGAAAGACAAAGAACGCGGCGCCGGCAGCAGTGCGTCGATAGAGGCTGCGCCCAGGCTCCGCCCAGTGGAGAGACTGACAATGAGAGCATTTCTTTTGACCCTCGGCCTGATCGTGATGGCTGCCGCTACGGCGTCGGCTCATGACTACAAAGCCGGCGCGATCACCATCGACCATCCCTGGGCCAAGGCCTCGATCGGGCAGGCCAAGGCGGGGGCGGCCTATCTAGTTCTGGTGAATGACGGCGATGCAGCCGACCGGCTGGTAGCCGTTAAGGCCGATGTCTCAGAGCTGGTCGAGCTGCATACCCACACCATGGAAGACGGTGTCATGCGCATGCGTGCCGTGCCCGCCATCGACGTGCCGGCCGGCGCCACGACGGAACTGAAGCCGGGCGGTCTGCACATCATGCTGCTGAACCTGAAGGCCCCCTTGGTCGAGGGCGAGAGCTTCCCGGCGACCCTCGTCTTCGAGAACGCGGGGGAGGTCGTCGTAGAGGTGGCCATCGAGGCGGCGGTCGGCGGAGCGCACGGGCATTCCGGGCACGGCCATAGCTCCTCAGCGACCGAGTAGGCGAACATTTTGGAGAGCGACACAATGCACCATCGGAACATCATCGCCCTGTCCGGTCCCAGCGCTCTGCTGCGCCGTGCCGCGCTGTTCTTCACCTTCGTGGCCATGCTCATCCTGGCGGCGCAGGCGGCGGTCGGCGACACCACCAAGACCCGCTTGTTCCTCAACCTGACCAGCGATGACGTCTGGAGCAATCAGATGGCCTTCGGCTACGCCAACAAGGTCATGGACCAGGGTCACGAGGTTGTCGTCTTCCTCAACGTCCGCGCCGTTAAGCTTGCCCATCGCAGCATTCCCCAACCAGTCGAGGCGCAGCGGGGAATGACGGCGCGCGAGGAGTTGGCGGCGCTCATGGAGCGCGGGGCCCGTGTCTTTGCCTGTCCAGGCTGCACGGTTCAGGCCGGCATGTCGCAGGAAGACTGGATCGACGGCATCGAGGCTGGTGGGCCTGAACTGATCGCGCTTCAGATGGACCCGCTATCGATGATCGTGTCTTACTAGTCTGGTTGACCGGTCGCCTTCGTTTCCGGTCTGCTCCAGCCTAACGACGACGATGGGAGAGGGACGTGAAGATCAGTGCGCGTAACGTGTTCAGCGGCCAGGTCACCGATGTAAAGACCGGCCCGGTCAATAGTCAGATCAGGGTCGATATCGGAGGCGGAAACATCATCACCTCGATGATCACCACAGATGCCGCCGCCGATCTCGGCGTCGCGGTTGGCAAGGAGGTCAAGGTGATCGTCAAGGCCTCCGAGATCATGCTGGCGACCGACTAGCTTGCTGCAGGCCCGCCAGGCCTATCGGCTTGGCGGGCCTGTCGACCCGCGCACGATCAGCTCGAAGTCGAGCGGGCTGGGCGGAACCGTTTCTTCTCCCGCCAGGATCGACAGCAAGTAGCGGCCGGCCAGAGCGCCCATTTGTTTGCGCGGTGTGCGCACCGTGGTCAGGCCCGGCGGGAGGCTGGCGCTAAGCCACATATCGTCGAAGCCGGTGACGGACACGTCGTCAGGCACCTTCAGCCCGAGGCTCTGGCTCTCCAGCAGGGCGCCATAGGCGAAGGGGTCGGCCCCGCAGATCACCGCTGTCGGGCGCGGTTCTTTTGCCATCAACTGGCGCAGTGCGGCACGACCCGCCTCGACGCCGAAGGGCTGTTCGACGGTGAGCGCCGGGTCGAGCATCACCCCATGTTCCTCGAGAGCCGCCCGCACGCCCGCGAGGCGCGCGGCCGCCCGGTCGTTCGTCGCGGTGATGCCGGAGATCATGGCGAAGCGCCGGTGCCCCATGTCCAGCAAATGGCGGGTGACCGCCGCCGCCGCCGCACGGTTGTCGAAGCCGATGCAGGGATGAGCGCCGTCCGGTCCGGCGACCCAGGTCAGGACGTAGGGCACCTGGCGCTGGCCAATCAGCCGATAGACCGCAGCCTCCCGTGCTGCGCCCACCAGCATCAGCGCGTCGATACCGCTGGCCAGCATGTTGCGTAGGTGGTTGCACTCCTGCTCCG
Source organism: Rhodospirillales bacterium (assembly GCA_965247175.1). Lineage (GTDB taxonomy): Bacteria > Pseudomonadota > Alphaproteobacteria > Kiloniellales > DSM-21159 > JANQMX01. The sequence continues at coordinate 2,270,893 of OZ252006.1, read as the reverse complement.
GCTCATAGTTCGAAGAGGCCACCACCAGTGTGTAGCCGGCGCTTGCGATCTCGCACTGCAGAGACTCGAGCGTGCCGCCGAAGAGAGCCGAGTCGAGCGAAGGGAAGATCGCCCCGATCAAGCGAGAGCGTCGCGATGCCAGCGAACGGGCCGCGCCATGCGGCACGTAGTCGAGCTTCTCGATCGCAGCGTCCACTTTGGCTTTGAGCTGCGGCCGAACGATGCCCGGGTTGTTGAGACAGCGCGATACCGTGGCCGGCGACACACCGGCCTCTCGAGCGACGTCATCCAAGGTCACGCCCTGCGGCTTACCGGTTCTGAAAGCGTAATCAGGATCGATTGGCATCGGCTTGCACCCCGACTGACAAAACAGTGCCCGGTGAAACATTATGGCAAAGACAGGCGCCAACTCGACGGAAAACTATGAGCTTACTCAAAACGAGCTTGACTCTCGAAAGCGGAAGATGGTTCGCTATCTGAAAGCGCTTTCAGAAAACAGTCAAACATTTCTTGGAGCCGAAGCCACGCGAAAGCGGATGCAGCTCATGGAACTCTGTCGCATAGATGCACAATGCGATGGAAGGCATCGTGCATCACTGCTTCAAACGGCCCGCCCATCATGTGGAGGAAACAGGTGAGATGACCATCCGCTATCTCAAGAAGGCGACCAAGACAGCGGTCAGCACCGACGACGAAGTGCGCCCTGTCGTTGCCGAGATGCTCGCCCGTATTGAGTCGGAGGGCGAGGAGGCCACGCGCGGCTATGCCCGCCAGCTCGATGGCTGGGAGGGCGACATTCTGGTGTCCGGGGATACCCTGGAAGAGGCCGAGCGGAGGCTTCCGGAAACGGTCAAGGACGACATCCGCTACGCCCACGCGCGGGTCCGCGACTTCGCCGAGCGGCAGCGGGACTCGCAGCAGGAGTTTGAGACCACCCTGGTCGACGGCTTGGTGGTGGGGCAGCGACTCATTCCGGTGACCACGGCCGGCTGCTATGTGCCCGGCGGCCGCTACGCCCATGCGGCATCCGCGATCATGAGCTGTTGCACGGCACGCGTCGCCGGGGTGGAGAACGTGATCGCCACCTCGCCGGCCAGCAAGGAGCGTGGCGGCATCCATCCGGCTATCCTCTTTGCCATGAAGGTTTCTGGCGCTGACCAGATTTTAGCGCTGGGTGGCGTCCAAGCCATTGCCGCCCTGACCCTCGGCCACTTCACCGGTCACCCGGCCGACATCGTTGTTGGACCTGGCAATCGATTCGTTGCCGAAGCCAAGCGCGTGCTCTTCGGCCGCATCGGCATCGACGTCATCGCCGGCCCGACCGAGTCCATGGTTGCCGCCGACGAGACAGCCGACCCGGCCATTGTCGCCGCCGATCTGGCCGGCCAGGCCGAGCACGGACCGGACTCGCCGGTCTGGCTGGTGACCACGGATGCGGCCTTGGGCGAGCGGGTTCTCGAACTGATGCCGGAGATCATCGCTGCTCTGCCGCCGGTGTCCCGCGCTGCGGCCGAGGCCGCCTGGCGCGACTACGGTGAGGTCATCCTGGCCGACACGCGCGAAGAAGCCTGCAAGGTCTGTGACGACTACGCGCCGGAGCACCTGCAGGTGCAGGCGGAGGATCTCGACTGGTGGCTGCGCCACCTGCGCAACTACGGTTCGCTCTTTCTCGGCGAAGAGACCACTGTCGCCTTCGGCGACAAGTGCTCCGGGCCCAACCACATTCTGCCGACGCGCGGCGCCGGCCGCTATTCCGGCGGCCTCAACGTGCAGAAGTTCGTCAAGGTGCTGACCTATCAGCGCATGACGCGCTCGGCGGCACGGGACGTGGCGCAGGTCGCCTCCCGCATCTCTCGCCTCGAGGGCATGGAGGGTCATGCGATGACCGGAGACGTGCGGCTCGCCAAGTACTTCCCTGAAGAGCGTTTCCAACTGGAAAGCGGGTTCAGCGAATGAGCCAGCCGCAAGACAAGGTGGTTTTCACCAAGCCCTTCACCCAGCAGGAGCCGATCGCCGAAGAGGCGATCGCCAAGGCCATCGAGGTTTTGAGGCACGGGCGCCTGCATCGCTACAACACGCTGGAGGGTGAGGTCTCCGAGGCTGCGCTGCTGGAGGACGAGTTCGCCACCTATCTCGGTGTCCCCTATTGCCTCGCTTGCGCGTCCGGTGGTTATGCGATGCACGTGGCGCTGCGCAGTGCCGGTGTGGAGCAGGGCGCGCCGGTGCTGACCAATGCCTACACCTTGTCGCCTGTGCCAGGTGCCATCGACAATGCCGGCGGCCGCGCCGTCCTCGTCGAGATCACCGATCACTACACCATCGACTTTGCAGATCTGGAGCGGAAGGCGGAGGCAAGCGGTGCCAAGTTTCTCCTGCTCTCCCACATGCGCGGTCACATCGCCGACATGGATGCCGTCGTCGAGATCTGTCAGCGCCGCGGCATCGCTCTGATCGAGGATTGCGCCCATACCATGGGCGCGCGCTGGAAGGGCCGCAAGAGCGGCACCTTCGGGACTGCCGCCTGCTTCAGCACCCAGACCTACAAGCACATGAACTCGGGCGAGGGTGGGTTTCTGACCACCGCCGATCCTGAGCTGATGGCGCGCGCGGTCATGTTCTCCGGCTCTTACATGCTCTACGATCGCCATGTCGCGGCCCCTGATCAGGAGGTATTCCTGGAAGTCCGCCTCGACACGCCGAACTATAGCGGTCGGATGGACAATCTTCGCGCGGCCATCCTGCGGCCTCAGCTCGGCATGCTGGATGAGAAATGCCGCCGCTGGAACGAACTCTATCGCACGCTGGAACAGGGCTTGCGGCGCTTGCCGGATGTGACCTTGCCGCTTCGCTCGCCGGACGAAGACTACGTTGGTAGCTCGATCCAGTTTTCCCTCAACGGGCTCTCCGATGCGCAGTTCCATAGCTTCCTCGCTGACTGCGCCCAGCGCGGCATCGATCTCAAATGGTTCGGGGCGGCGGAGCCGAAAGGCTTCACCAGCCGATACGACAGTTGGCGCTACCTCCCGCCACAGCAGGATCTACCGCAGACCCGGCGCGTCTTGTCCCGTCTCTGCGATATGCGGGTTCCCTTGACGTTCGACGAGGAGGACTGCCGGCAGATCGTCAGGGTGATCGCATCCGTGCTGGCGGCCGTGGAGGTCGAGAAGGTCTGACGGCGTGAGCCGCGGCGCATGCCGGGGCAGGAATAAACGCGCTAGCGGCCGGCGCGGCGACGTGGCAAAGAAGCCGCATGCTCGACGATTTTTTCACCCGCGCACTCATCGCCGGCATTGGGGTTGCCCTCGTTGCCGGCCCCTTGGGCTGCTTCATCGTCTGGCGGCGCATGGCCTATTTCGGCGCCACGTTGTCGCATTCCGCTCTGCTAGGCGTGGCGCTTGGCCTGGTGCTTCACCTCAACGTCTACATCGGCATCTTTCTGATTTGCCTCGCCGTCTCGCTCATTCTCGTGCTGCTGCAGCGTCAGTGGCGCTTGGCGGACGATACCTTGCTCGGGATCCTGGCGCATGGTGCCTTGGCGCTCGGCTTGGTGGTCATCGCCTTTCTTGAGACGGTCCGCATCGATCTCTTGTCGTACCTCTTCGGCGACATCCTGGCCGTTACCACGACGGATATTCTCTGGGTCTACGGTGGCGGGGCCGTGTGCCTTGTTGTCCTCGCCGCGATTTGGCGGCCCCTATTGCTGGTGACGGTGCACGAAGAGCTGGCGCGGGTGGAAGGTGTGCCGGTCTTGGCGGTCCGCCTCACTTACATGATCCTCATCGGTGTGGTGATTGCCGTGGCCATGAAGATCGTCGGCATCCTGCTGATCGTCTCGATGCTGATCATTCCTCCCGCCGCCGCGCGGCAGCTCGCCAACACGCCGCAAAGCATGGCGCTGATCGCGTCCCTGCTCGGGTGTGTTGCCGTTACGCTCGGGCTTACCGCATCGTTGCAGCTCGATACGCCGTCGGGGCCTTCCATCGTTGTGGCCGCCCTGCTGCTTTTCTTGGTGAGCCTCGTGCCGCTGCGCAGCTTGCGCAGGAAGGCAATCGGCGAAGCGGGGCAGTGAGACTGGCGTCTTTGCGGCTGCTCGTATTCTGCCGGTGTGCTGATACTCCAAACATAACTTAAGTAGTGCAATGTCGAGTATTGCTATTTTGCGATATAGATAGTGCTGAAAATTCACTTATATTTTATAGGTGATACAAGTTTCTTCGGAAAACAGAATTTGCCTTAAGACAAGGGCAATATTTTACAGTCTTTATTGGGGTAGAAATCAAAAAATACACGAGAAATGTAGGTGATTGGGCTTGCGACATTCTGTTGGGGACAACGCGCGGGCGATGCCTGCAACCCGCTTCCTGGAGAAAATTCATGGCAACATTCGCATCAGAGTCCGTCTCGATCACCACTGACAGCTCTGCTGTCAAGCGGGTCGGCAAGTTCTCGTTGATGTCGCTCGGCCGCAGGCTGTCGGTGACCCAGAAACTGCTCGGCGTAGTCGGGCTGTGCGTCTTCTTCACGATGTTGGTCGGCGGCACGGCCATCTGGCAGCTGTCGAAAATCGGCGGAGAGATCGAGTCGATTGCCGAGCGCGATCTGCCGGTGACGGAAGCGGTCAGCAAGATCACGCTTCATCAGTTCGAGCAGGCGGTTCTTCTCGAGCGCGCGCTGCGCCTCGCAGCCCTTCATCGGGAGGCCGACAGGGCGCACCTCGAGGAAGTGGTGGCTGGTTTTGAGCACTACGCCGAGCTGGTCGACCGCGAGATTCTCGAAACCGAGGCCTACGTGGCCCAGGTGATCGAAGAGAGCAGGACCGATGAGGAGAGGGCGGAGTTCAGCATGGTGCTGACCAGCCTGAAAGCCATCGAGGTCGAGCATAAGAGCTACAACGAGCATGCGCGAGAGGCCCTTTCGCTGCTGGAAAGCCGGCAAGACGAGCAAGCCTTCGAGCTGATCGCGAAAATCGAGGTCGAAGAGGACAAGCTCGATCACGAGCTGGAGGCTCTGCTCTTTGAGTTGGAGCACTTCACCCTGCGTGCCGCGCAGAATGTGGAAGCCCACGAGCGCGCGGCGCTGACATTGATGATCGTCATGTCGGCCGTCAGCACGCTGCTCGGATTTGGCCTAGCCTATTGGATTGCGACCCGAGAGATTTCGCGCCCGTTGGGCGAGGTCGTTGCGGCCCTGAAGCGTTTGGCTGACGGCGATACCAGCGGCAGCATTGCCGTGCGCAGCGACGATGAGATCGGCGAGGCGGCCCGGGCCTTCGAGACCTTCAAGCAGCGGACGATCGATCTCAAGCAAATGGAGCAGGAGCGCGCCGAGCAGGAAGCACGTGCGGCGGAAGAGAAGCGGGCACAGATGATCGAACTTGCAAACAGCTTCGAGCAGAGCGTCGGCACCATCATCGATACAGTTTCCGCTGCAGCCGGCGAGCTGCAGCAGACGGCCGAGACCTTGGCCTCGACCGCCGAAGAAACCAGCGGTCAGTCGACCATCGTTGCAGCGGCTTCGGAGGAAGCATCCAGCAACGTTCAGACGGTGGCCTCCTCAGCAGAGGAGCTGTCTGCGTCCATCACCGAGATCAGCCGACAGATCAGCGATTCGAATCAGATTGCGGGTCGTGCCGAGGCCGATGCCGACAAGGCCAACGAAGCCGTGGCGGGTCTGGCCGATGCCGGCCAGCGCATCGGGGACGTGGTCAGCTTGATCAAGGACATTGCCGAGCAGACCAATCTCCTGGCCCTCAACGCCACCATCGAAGCGGCGCGGGCCGGCGAGGCCGGCAAGGGCTTTGCGGTCGTGGCATCCGAGGTGAAGTCGCTCGCCACTCAGACGGCCAAGGCGACGGAGGACATCGCCGCGCAGGTGTCCGGCATGCAGTCGGCGACCGGAGGCACCGTCGAGTCGATCGACGGCATCACCAAGGTGATCAAGCAGATCAGCGAGAACGCCACTGCGGTGGCCTCGGCGGTCGAAGAGCAGAATGCCGCGACGCAGGAGATTTCGCGAAGCATCCAGGAGGCCGCGAGCGGGACCCAGGAGGTTGCGAGCAACATCACCGGAGTGCAGGCGGCGGCTGAAAAGACCGGTGCCGCCTCGGCGCAGGTCTTGAGTGCGGCCAGTGAGCTTTCGCGGCAGTCGGAAGCGCTCAGCCACCAGGTGGCGCAGTTCGTCTCCGGTCTTCGGGCTGCTTAGGCGAGGTTGCCGCCCTGGCAGCCAGCCAGGGCCTTACGCCTTCGCGCGTTCCAGTTCCAGCTCGTTCGCCTGTTTTGGCCCGGACGGTTCCGTGATGACCGGCGTGCTCTTCGGCGCGAGGGCCGGTGGCCGGCGCCAGGGATTGCTCTTGAAGAAGCGCACCATGTAGGCGATGCCGATCAGAATGGCGAAGCCGCTGAGGTTCACCAGAGTAACCGCCAGCAGATCGCGGCCAGTTTGGTCGAGAACCATACCGGCAATGCGGGCCAGCACCATCGAGCAGATGAACGTCGAGAGCGCCTGCTGCCCGACCCGCACGATCGGCATGAGCAGCGGATGGGCAAGGATCTCTTTGCGGCCGTGCAGGGCGGCGATGCAGAGATAGGCCAGCGCCATGAAATGCAGCCAGCGCAGTAGTCCGAAATCGGTCTTCGCGAAGAGCAGCGTCCAAGTTTCATTGCGGAACGTGCGGATCCACTCGACCTCCGATGCGATCGGCCAGTAGTAGATCGGGAACATGATGATGACGAAGGCGGCGCAGGCGATGATCAGCCCGCGCTTGGGCGGCGGGGGCGTGACCCATTTGGCCGCGATGGCAAAGCCGGTGAAGAAGATCAGGGCCCATCCGAAGGGGTCGAAGAACCAGGTGCGGTCCGACCACCACTCGGCCGGCAATCGGATGTCGAAGTACTGGTTCGCCGACCAGAGCGCGACGATGGCCGCGATGGGCAGCAGCCGATGCACTCGGGACAGAGCCATGACGAAAGGCACCATCATCAGCAGCACCAGATACATCGGCAAGATGTCGAAGTAGTTGGGCACATAGGTCAGGGTCATCAGCCCGACGAGGCCCTTCATCGGGTCGTTGAAGAAGGGGTGCAGGTTGAGCTGACCGACGTAGTCGCGAGTATCGAGCAGGTCTGTGCCGATCACCACGACGAAGGTGACCGCGAAGAACATGGCGATATGCGCCCAATAGACCTGGAAGCAGCGGAACAAGATGCGCGCGCTGCCCAGCCCGAAGCCCTGCTTCATGAAGATTGCGCCGAAGGCGAGCGCCGATGCGAAGCCGGAGCAGTAGACGAACATCTCCGTTGCGTCGGACGGGCCGAAGCGTGCGGGAATGTAGCTGGTCCAGGGGTTCTTCGGCACGTGGGCGATGAAGATGATCAGCATCGCCATGCCGCGGAAGAAATCCAGGCGCAGATCGCGTTGGCTTCTATGCTCCAACTGGCTCATCGCGATCTGCGCCTGGTCATTGTCATGCCTCGTTCGCCACCAAGGCCGGAATGGCGTCCTGCGACACCGCAGCAGCGGCGCGGGTCTCTTCCGGAATGCGGCAGAGGCCGATCGCCGTTGCAAATCGCCCGGCCGATGGCGCTGCCGTCAGCATAGCGAATGGAATGGCCAGCAGGAAGGCCGCCAGCAGCGGCGCGGCCCAAGGAAGCACGCTTGGGAGCTGCCAGGCGAGCACGGCGAGCAGCAGCGCACCCACGACGGTTTGCTGCCAGTAGGCCTGAGCCGCTTCGGACAGATAGAGGCGATGGCTGCAGCGGCGCTGAGCCTCCCAAAGAATGCGGCGCCCAAAGGCCAGCCCTGCGGCGAAGCGGGCGATGGCAAAGCTGACCACCGGAGCGGTCAGCGCGGAGAAGACGATCTCCAACAATCCGCCGCCGAGCAGCGGAAAGATGCCGCCGTAGGCAGCGCGCCGGGCGGGGGAGAGGAGCGTATCCATCAGACCCATCAGCTTCGGCATCAGACTCATTGTGATGACGCAGACGAACAGCGCGATACCAAGCTCGATGGGATAGGGCTCGTCGCCGCCCGGCAGGAAGGACTGGCAGGCGCCGAACGCGATGAACAGCATCCAGAAAGGCGCCCCAAGATACATCAGGATGGCGAGGACAAGCTGCAGCCGGCTGACCGCCGGCAAGCCCGGCATGGCGAGCAAGGCGAGATTGAGGTACTGCAGATTGCCCTGGCACCAGCGCAGCTCACGCTTGACGAAGTCGGGCAGCGAGGGCGGGTTCTCCTCGTAGCTCTCGTCTTCGGCAGCGACCACCCGCACCTCGTATCCGGCCCGCCGCATCAGCACGGCCTCGACTTGGTCGTGGCTCAGCACGTGCCCGCCGAGCGGGCCCCGTCCCGGCAGGATCGGCAGGTCGCAATGGTCGCGAAAGGCCTTGATGCGGATGGCGGCGTTGTGGCCCCAATAGGGGCCGCAGTCGCCTTGCCACCAGGCGCTGCCTGCCGTGAAGGCGCGCATGCCGTGACGCATGCCGAACTGGAAGACGCGGGCGAAAAAGCTGGTTGCCGGCGCACCGACGACCAAGCCTTGCAGAATACCGATTTCGGGATGGACCTGCATGCAGCGGACCAGGCGCAGTATGGCGGCTGCCGACATGGAGCTGTCTGCGTCCAGAGGGATGAAGAGATCGTAGTTGTTGCCGTAGCGCAGACAGAACTCGCGCACGTTGCCGGCCTTGAAGCCGGCGTTGTCGCTGCGCCGCCGGTAGTGGATGCGATGCGCTTCCTCCGCGCGCAGTTGCCATTCACGAACCGCGGCCTCTTCCTCTGCGCAGATTTCGGGGTTCGAGCTGTCGCTCAAGACATGAAAGGCGAAGTGCTCGCCGACGCCGGCGTCATCGAGCCCTTTCTGCATGGCTTCCAGCCGCGCGATGACGGCGTGGGGGTCTTCGTTGCGAATGGCGACGGCCAGCGCCGTGCGCAGAAAGATGGGCTGGTCGCCCGCGGCGTCCCGCCAAGCCGGATTGACGTAAACCGCCGTGTCTTTGGCCAATCGCGCGATCATGAAGCCGATCACGGCATTCCAGAAGCCGATCGACAGCCAAGGCAGCGTCACCACAAAGGCCACGAGCATGCCGACTTCGGGGATGGTCCAGCCGGACGTGGCGAGCAAGGTCCACATCATCGCCGTGAGGGCAGCAATGGTCGCGCCGTTCAGCAGAAGCACCAGCAGGCGCCGCAGGATCATGCTACGGGGACTGGTGGTGACAATTTGAGGACGGGGCGAGGACGTGCTTGCCTCGCTGGAACAGTTGGCGATGTCACTATACATAGAATGAAAACCTACAGTCCCCCCAAACGAGCCTTGCCGAGTGTGAATTGCTCGGCTGGGCGGATATAGGGGCGTAGGAACGCCGCGTCCATTGGATTGGTTGGGTGGCAAAACTGTCATCACGTTCCCTTTGGCTTGAGGAAGCCGGCCGCGCCGCTTTGCGCGAGGCGGATGGCTTCTCTGGTCTTGACGGTGACATCCCCATCAAAGCGCTTTGGTCCGGTATAAGTCGCGGAACCGAACGCCTTGTTTTTGAAGGCAAAATTCCAGAGAGTGAGTATCACTCCATGCGTTGCCCTTATCAGGAAGGCGCGTTTCCCTTCCCAGTTAAGTATGGCTATGCGCTTGTGGGGGAGCCGCTGGGGGACAAGGACGAAACAAAAAGGGCACCCGTTTTTGTGCTTCATCCTCACCAGGAATTTATCTCCGTGAGAGGAAACGATGTGCATCCGCTGCCCGAAGACGTGCCGCCGAGGCGTGCAGTCCTAGCCGCCAACATGGAGACGGCCCTGACGGCGACATGGGATTCCGGCGTCGGTGCGGGCGATCGGGTACTGGTCGTTGGTGGCGGCGTCGTCGGGCTCCTGACGGCCTTCGTCGTCGCCGCCATGCCCGGGACCGAAGTGACGGTCGCCGATCTCCTGCCCGAGCGGGCGGAGGTGGCGGAGCGCTTGGGCGCCCGTTTTTGCCTGCCGGATGCGGCGCCCGGCGACCAAGACGTCGTCTTTCACGCCAGCGCCAGCGAGGAGGGTCTGGCCTGTGCCCTGGCATCGGCCGGCCAAGGCGCGACCGTGGTCGAGATGAGCTGGTACGGCAGCCGCCCAATCCGCGCGCCGCTTGGCCAGGCCTTTCACTCCCGCCGGCTTAAGCTCATCTCCTCGCAGGTCGGGCGCATCCCCGAGGGCCGGGCCCTGCGCTGGAGCTATGCCCGACGCTTGGCAACGGCGCTGTCACTGCTGGCAGATCCGGCGCTCGATGCGCTGATCACCGACGAGGTCGCCTTCGCCGATTTGCCGGACCGCTTGCCTGCCATTCTTGCGCCTTCTGCGTCCGGCTTGATGACCGTCGTTCGTTACGACTGAGCCCACCAAGAGGTTTACTTCATGTATTCATTGGAAGTCCGCGATCATGTCATGATCGCGCACAGCTTGGCCGGTGAGGCCTTCGGCCCGGCGCAGCAGCTGCACGGCGCCACCTATGTGATCGATCTGGCGTTCATGCGTCCGACCCTGGACGAGAACGACATCGTGGTCGACATCGGCTTGGCGTCGGAGGCGCTGAAGCGGGTGCTCGCGCCGATCAACTACCGCAACCTGGATGAGCTCGACGAATTCCGTAACCGCCGCTCGACCACCGAGGCGCTGGCAAAGTGGGTCTACGACCGCATGGCCGAGGAGATCGCGGCCGGCCGCCTCGGGCCGGCCGCGAGAGGGATCGTGCGCCTTAAGGTCACCCTGCACGAGTCCCACATCGCGCGTGCCGCCTTCGAGGCCGACTTGCCACAATCTTGAGGGCACTGAGATATGCCCGAAGCTTGGTTCGCCGTTCCCGGCGCACTTTCGACGCTGACAGGCGGCTACATCTACGCGCGCCGGCTTGTCGCGGCCTTGGCCGAGTTGGGATGGCGTCTGGACGTGGTGCCTCTGCCCGACAGCTTTCCTTTTCCCACGCCGGAGGATGTCGATGCGTCTTGCCGGCGGCTGGGGAGCCTCGACCCGAGCCGTCCCGTTCTGGTCGATGGTCTTGCCTTTGGCGCGCTCGACAGCGGCTTCCTAGCGAATGCGCGCCAGCGCTGGGTTGCCTTGGTGCATCACCCTCTTGCCCTTGAAGCAGGCCTATCTGAGCTGGATGCCGAGCGGCTGCAGCAGACCGAAAGGGCGGCTTTGGCCACGGCTCGGCAGGTCATCGTGACCAGCCCAAGCACCGGTCGCTGCCTGATCTCCGACTATGCCGTGCCGCGGCAACGTTTGACCGTGGCCCAGCCCGGGACGGACCCTGGAAAGAAAGCCATTGGCAACTTGCAGGTGCCGCGCCTGCTGACCGTCGCCACCCTGACTCCGCGCAAGGGTCACGACGTTCTGATAGAGGCTCTGGCGCGCATCACCGAGTTGTCTTGGGATTGTCTCTGGGTGGGCAGCAAGGACCGCGATCCCGATACGACTGCAGCGCTGGAGCGTGCCATCCGTGCCAAAGGTCTGACCGATCGCATCATCCTGACCGGCAGCCTGGATGAGCAAGCCCTGTCCGACTGCTATGTCCAATCCGATATCTTCGTTCTGCCAAGCCGTCATGAGGGCTTCGGCATGGCCTTCGCCGAGGCCTTGGCGCACGGCTTGCCTGTTGTCGGATGTGCGGCCGGCGCGGTGCCCGAGACCGTGCCGCCCGACACCGGACTGCTGGTGCCGCCCGACGACGCAGAGGCGCTGGCGGCGGCCTTGGCCTCACTGCTGACCGACCCGGCGCGGCGTCTCGCCCTGGCTGAGGCCGCCTGGCGCCACGGCCGAAGCCTGCCGCGCTGGAACGAAACGGCGGCGCAGGTCGCCGCGGCTCTGACGAAGGCGCTGGTCTCATGAGTGGCTTTTCGCCGGAGTGGCTGGCACTGCGCGAGACGGCGGACCGGGCCGCCCGCGCGCCGTCGGTGCTCGAGGCCGCTCGACATGCCTTCTCGGGTGTGCCGCGCTGCCGCCTCTGGGACCTCGGTGCCGGCACTGGCGCCTCGTTGCGCGCCTTCGCCGAGATCTTGCCGCAGGAGCAGCACTGGACCTTGGTAGACTACGATTCGGCCAATCTCGCCGCCGCCGGTCCGGCGCTGGAGCTCTGGGCAGACACCAGCGCGCAGCGTGAGGAGGCGCTGGAGCTTGGCAAGGATGGCCGGCGGCTCTTAGTTCGGATGCAGACGGCCGACTTGTCCCAGCTTCCAGCCGGAGCGGTGCCCTGGGATCGCGACAAGCCTGACCTGATTACGGCGTCGGCGTTGCTTGATCTCACCTCAGCCGTTTGGATTCAGGCCTTCGCGGAGGCTTGCGCCGCCAGCGGCTCGGCCGTGCTGGCGACGCTGAGCTTTGACGGATGGTTCGGTTTCAGCCCGGCGCACGACGACGATGCGGCTGTCCGGGAAGCCTTCTCCCTCCACCAGCAAGGCGACAAAGGCTTTGGCCCAGCTCTTGGGCCGAACGCAACGGCCGCCCTGGCGGCCGCGTTGGAGAGCCGCGGCTATCACGTTTTGACGGCCGAGAGCCCTTGGCGGCTCGGCCGGCGCGACGGTCCGCTACTGGAAGCCGTCATCGAAGGGATTTCCGAGGCCGTGGCGGAAACGGGCAGGCTCCCGCCATCCCGTCTTGCGGCGTGGCGCGAAGAGCGTATGGCCACGCTCGACAGCTTGATCGTCGGGCACGAAGACCTGTTCGGCTATCGGCCGACCTAACTCTTCGTCGAGCTATCCTTCCTAAACGCGCAGTCGTAGAGCACTTCGCCCTCGCCTAGCGAATAGGCCGTGACCTCCGGGCGCAAGGCATCCGACAAGGAGGAGATCGGCGGCAGGTCGAAGGCGCTCAAGCCCGAGCCGATGATGATCGGTGCGACCATGACATGCAGCCGGTCGAGGGCGCCGGCTTGGAGGAATCGAGCGACCGTGTTGGCCCCGCCCTCAACCAGAATGCGCTGCAGGCCGTGCGCGGCCAGCGCGTCGCGAATGGCACCGGGCTCCATGGCGCCCTCCGGGCCGCACGCAACCTCGACCACTTCTACGCCCTCCGGCACAGCTCCGCCTTGCTTCTCGGCGCGAACTACAAGACGCCGGACGCTGTCATCCTGCAGGCAGGTGACATCTTCCGGCACGCGGCCCTTGGGGTCGATCACGACGCGGGCGGGAGAGGGGCCATCCACCAAGCGGACGGTGAGGCGGGGGTTGTCCGCCACCGCAGTGCCGACCCCGACGACGACCGCATCGCAGAGCGCACGAAGGCGGTGAAGGTGAACGAAGGCGACCGCGCCGTTCACGTCGCGCGACTGACCGGTCACTGTGGCAATGCGTCCGTCCAGCGACTGTCCGAGCTGACCGATGACCCGACTTTGTCCCGCCGCTAGCGGTTCGAGCAGCGGGCCGTAGACGCGCCCCATTATTGTCTCCGGCGCTGTAAAATCTCCGTGTCTCTCATGGCGGGCGTCAAGAATCTGCCTCCAAGCTTCCCCATCTTCGGGCGGGTAGCGGTCCAACAGCGAGAAGCCAATCATCGTGAGCTCATATAGCAACGGTTCTAGCCACCACCGCCAAGACGGCGGACCTCTGTCGGCCCATACAGGGCCCAACGGGCGACACATGCGCAACGATCTACATAGGCCGGATGCCTTGGCAAGCCTGCTGGCAGACAACAGTTCCTTGTCGGACGAAGGCTCACTCGCGGTCGAGCGGGCGATACCCGAACTTCGGCGCGGGCGTCCCGTCATCATCCGTGGCACGTCCGGTGCCGCGTTGCTCGTGGTGGCGGCGGAGAGTGCCGAGCCTGCCCTGCTCGCCCAACTGCTCGAGCAGCCGAACATCCGCCTCATCCTCCCAGCAGAGAGGTTGCGGCACGTCGGCTTTGCGGCGGAGCGGCCTCAGGCAATTCCGATTTCTGGCTGGAGCGAGGATCGTCTGAAAGAAGCCGTCCTCGCACCCAAGCCGAAGTGCCTTATGCCGCTCTCTGCCGATGTCGATATGGCCTTGCCGCAGGCGGAGGCCGGTTTGACCTTGCTGAAGCTGGCGCACCTCTTGCCGGCTGCACTTGCCGTCGCGCTCCCGACGGCAGGTTTGTCCTCCACCTTGGTCACACTGACGACGGTCGACATAACCGGCTACCGGGATCGCTCGGCCGCCGCCTTGACCATTGCCACGCGCACCGCCGTGCCGCTGTCGGAGGCCGTGGAGAGCGAGTTCGTCGTTTTCCACGGCGGCGACGGCGAGAGGGACCAGTTGGCGATCGTCATCGGCGAACTCGACGCGACGGGGCCGGTGCCAGTGCGGCTGCACTCCGCCTGCCTGACCGGCGACCTCTTCGGCAGCCTCAAGTGCGACTGCGGTGACCAGCTCCGCCTCGCGGTTCAGGACATCTCTGAGCTCGGCGGCGGGGTCATTCTTTATCTTGACCAAGAGGGCCGAGGTATCGGTCTGCGCAGCAAGATGCGCGCTTACGGTCTGCAGGCTGCACAGCACGACACGGTCGATGCCAACACATTGCTCGGCTATGCGCCGGACGAGCGACGCTACGCGGTTGCCAGCCGAATGCTGGATCTGCTTGGCGTCACCGAAGTGACGTTGCTGACCAACAATCCGGAGAAGATCCGCGCATTGGTCGGCTCCGGCATCGACGTCGTTTCCACCCGGCGTGTTCTCGGCGAGGTCAATGCGCACAACTGGGGGTATCTCGCCACCAAGGCGGCGCGCAGCGGCCACCTGCTGGATGCCCTCAGCTTGACGAAGAGCGGTCGCTAGTGTCGCACACACTGGCACTCTAGCGAGACACCTGGGAGTACCTGGTGTCGCAATCACATTCCCGTGATCGGCGTTTCTCGATTGAACCTTTCCCAGCCAGGTTGGGACATACCGGCAAGAGGGCTTAGGTGGGCAGCTCGTTGGTTCGTGCGTGAGCTGGCGGCTACGAGGAGCAAACGATCCGGTGACTCTGGTGGCTTTGACCAAAGCTGGGCGAGATGGGCGCGACGTTGAGGATTGCGCACTTTTAGCTCGCGTTGCCGCTGGCGAAATGGAGGCGTTTGAGCGGCTCTACCGACGTTACTACGGGCGGGTCTTCGGCTTTGCGGGGCGTGTAACCGGGCGCTTGGACCTCGCCGAGGAAGTCGTCGACGACACCATGCTCACCGTTTGGCGTAAGGCCGACAGCTTCGCCGGGCGCTCCCGCGCTTCGACTTGGATTCTCGGCATCGCCTATCGCAAGGCTCTCAAAGCCGGCCGGCGTCGATGGCCCGAAGAGGAGTCGGTCGATCTTGAAACGATTGCCGACCCACGCCAGGCAGCAGGTTTGGAGAGGATTTTCTCCCGCGACCAAGTGGCGCGAGCGCTTGATCGCCTGTCTCCCGAACAGCGTGCCGTCGTGGAGCTGACTTACTTGCATGGCTACAAGTACACGGAGATCGCCGAGATTGCAGGCTGTCCGGTGGGAACGGTCAAGACGCGCATGCGCCATGCGCGCGAGAAGCTTCGTCAAGCATTGGCTGACTTGGCGACGAAGGAATAGGACGCAAGGCCATGTCCTCCTACAACCCGCATGGAAGTGCTTTGAGCCGGGAAGAAGCCTGGGATCTGATTCCCTGGTATGTGCAAGGCACCCTGGATGACTTCGAGCGTCGGGAGATTGAAGCACAGCTAGCGCAAGACCCGGCCCTGCGCGCTGAGCTTGCGGAGCAGCGTCGCCTGGCTGAGCAGATCGCGTCGCTGGATGACGTCAGCGCAGGGATCGAACGATCGTTGGCCGAGACACGTCGGCGTATCGAGGTTGCTGACGCAAAGCCGCAATCGAGATGGTCCGAGATGTTCGAGACGTTCGGCAAGCGCGCCAAGCGAAACAGGATAGGTGTTCGGGTCTTTGTTCCAGGTGCGGCTCTGGCGGCCGTCGTCGCTGCCGTCCTTGTCTTGCCGCCCCAGCAGGCTACTGAGGACGCATCCTTCGAGACCCTCACCACACCATCGGTCATTCCGGAAGCCATGCATCTCCGGGTCAAGGTGGCTGAAGGCGTCACCGAGCTGCAGCTACGCCACCTCTTTACCAGCCATGATCTACGCGTTGTCGACGGGCCGTCACCGACCGGTGTCTACACCTTGGAGGTCGCGCCTGGAGGTGTTCCGGGCGACGTTGCGGAGGCTCTGTTGGTGGCGCCGGAGATACAGTTCGCAACCGTCAAAGGTGCGCCATGACCGGTATGGGGAAGGTCTGCTGCGCACTGTTTCTGGGGATCGCGGTCTTCGTTGCAGGGTGCGCCAGTCAGACCGGGGAAGGGCGCAAGCCTGACTGGCTTTTGACATCCGCGACGGAGACCGCGAGCGAGCGGCATCTGATCGTCACCATTGCGCGGAACGAGCAGGAGGCACTCAAGGCCGTCGCACGGCGCCTGTCGTCTGAGCACCCGATCGAGTTGGTCGCCGAATGGCCGCTTCAAGCGATCGGTGTTCATTGCTTCGTCTTTCGCGCATCAGATGATACCGACCTGGAATCGCTCGAGCAGGCTTTGCGTCAAAGTGAGGGAGTGAGGACCGTACAGCGCATGCGGCAGTTCAGCGTGCTCAGTGAACGCTATGACGATGAATATCTCGGACTGCAAAGCTCTCTGAGAGCCATCAATGCTCTCAGAGTTCATCGCTATGCGACAGGCCAGGACGTGCAGATCGCCGTGATCGATACCGGCGTTGACGCCAGCCATCCGGACTTGGCGGCGCAGGTGATCCTAGCAAGAGACTTCGTGGCTGAGAGTGGGAGCGCCGCAGCGGCCGCCGCCGGGCGAGGCGAAGTACATGGCACGGCGATGGCAGGCGTGATCGCTGCGGACGGCGCAAACGGCTTGGGCATTGTTGGGGTCGCGCCGGATGCGCGTTTACTTGCTTTACGGGGCTGCTGGCAAGAGGCCGGAACAGGCCGATGTAGCAGCTTCTCTCTCGCACGGGCGCTCAACTTCGCGATCGTTCAAGAGGCGGACGTGTTGAATCTCAGCCTTGCCGGGCCGTTCGATCCCCTCTTGGCTGAGTTGATCGACGCCGCGCTTGCGCGCGGCGTTGTCGTTGTCGCAGCTCAAGGCGACAATCCCGGCAGTGCATTTCCGGCTTCGCAAGGCGGGGTAGTATCTGTCCGTTCGGCAGGCTCCGGCGATATCGCTGGCCAGAGCCGAGGGCGCGCGCTTCCAGCGCCCGCCATCGACGTTCTCACCACAACGGTCGGCGGCGGATACGACTTCTTCTCCGGAGCGTCGGTTGCGGCGGCGCATGTGTCTGGTGTCGCCGCACTGCTCTTGGAGAGGTCACCGGACCTAACGCCTGAGCAGCTTCAACTTGCGCTGCAGCGGAGCATACGCGATGAGCCGGTCGAACGCGGCGGGTCGGTTGTAGATTCCTGTCGCGCTGTTTGGCTTGCGCAAGGGGCTGACGCGGCTGACCGCTGCTGACGCCGCTCTCCGCCTTCGACTGCTTTTCACTAGACCTTCGAACCGCGATCTGCTTGCGACGCTAACGCTCATCGGCGTCCGCCGTTCCATTCATCACCTCACGCCTTCGTGTTCGCAGAATCGCTGTGACGACAAAACCCGCTCGTCGTCATCGGGGACTCACCGGAGGAATGCCGACGCAAGAGCCGGCGTTCATCGATGAATGCTCCAAACGGCGAGAGGAACACAGGGATGTCGAGGGTATACACATCAGAGCTTGCAGCCAGGTTGGCCAAGTTCGGAAATGCAGACGATGCCGAGGACCTGATCGGCACGCGTCGGGATGATCTCCTGCAAGGCACCGATGGCAATGACGAGATCGAAGGCGAACGCGGCGACGACAGCCTTCTCGGTGGTGCAGGAAACGATGAGTTGGAAGGTGGTCGCGGCGATGATCTGCTCCAGGGCGGTGACGGCAAAGACGAGCTTGATGGTGGCCGCGGCGATGATGAGCTCTTCGGCGGCGATGGTCGCGATGAGTTGGAAGGCGGCCGTGGCGATGACCTGCTCGACGGCGGTAAAGACGACGATGAGCTGGACGGTGGCCGTGGCGACGATGAGCTTTTCGGTGGCGCAGGCGACGACGAGCTTCTCGGAGACCGTGGCGACGACGTGCTCAACGGGGACGATGGCGATGACCGGCTTGACGGTGGTCGCGGCGACGATCGGCTGTTCGGCGGCAATGGCTACGACTTGCTCGAAGGTGGTCGTGGCGATGACACGCTCGATGGCGGTGCCGGTGACGACTCGCTCTTCGGCGGTCGCGGCGACGATCTGCTGATCGTGGCGCAGGGAGCCGGGTCGGATAGCATCGATGGCGGTTCCGATCGCGCGGACAGAGCACCCGCGAACGGTGCCGAAGATATCGTCACGGGCGACACGCTCGATCTTTCGAGTTGGTTGAGCGGCGCTCGCGTCGATCTCGATGAGAACAATCAGGGTGTGCTGCAAGCCGAGAATGAGCTCAGCAACGATACCCGTCAGGGCCTCAGTGAATTCGGCAACGTCCAGCTCGATGGACAGGTTGTCATCGAGGAGCTCAACGACGTCGAGAACGTCATTGGCACGAACTACGACGATGCGATCTTCGGTAACGCTCAGAACAACGTGCTTCTCGGTGGAGATGGGAACGACGTTCTTCACCCCTTCGGCGGCAACGACTTCGTCGACGGTGGTGCAGGCACCGATACCCTTCTTTTGAACGGCTTTCCGGATGGCAGCCTAGTTGACATGGCGGCCGGCACGGCGGCCTTCCTGGATGGCTCGGCTGGCTTGAACAGCTTCGCCAACATCGAGAACGTCAACGGTTCGACCGTCGCCGGTGACCGCATCATCGGCGACGACAATGCAAATGTCCTCAATGGGCTTGGCGGCAACGACACGTTGGAGGGCGGCGCCGGAAACGATCAGTTGATCGGCGGCGACAACGTGGACCGTGCGCGGGCCGATGCTCAGGGCGATAATGCCGATCAGCTCTTCGGTGGCGAAGGTGAGGACACGCTAATCGGCGGCGAGGGTGACGATATCCTCTCCGGCGGCAGCGGCAACGACAGCCTGAGCGGTGGCACTGGCAATGACACGCTCTTCTTCGCAGACGGTGACAGCGCCGGGGCGAACATCATTACCGACTTCGTGCTGACCGACGATCTCTTCGCGCTGGATGCGGAGAGCTTCGGCCTCTCAGGCGATGCCGAAGTTGTCTTCCGGAACGTTGCCCGTGATGGCGATGGGTTGGACAGTGGTCTCGCGGGTCTCAATGGCGACGATGCCGATGCCAACGTTTTCGTCCTTCAGGGCGCTTTTGCCAATGCTGGCGCAGCAGCCGACGCCTTAGCGAACGCTCTGGTGGACGCAGGCCTTGAGGAAGAGGGAGATCAGTCCGGTTTCTTCGTCTACTTCAACGAAGATCAGGGCCGAAACCGCCTCTTCTCAGTTGACGATCTCGACGACGTCAACAGCCAGATCAATCAGATAGCCAACCTTGGGGAAAGGCTGGACAACAACGCGGAGAACGCAGCGGTCAGGCAGGCCGCATTGGATAGCTTGGAAGACTTCGCGGAGAGCAATTTCGTCTTCGCAACGGAAGACGACCTCATCGTCTGAGCCGTCTCGCCTTGGGGGCGGCTATGCCGCCCCCACTCTCTCTTTTGTCGAACGCGCCGCAGAGGGCAGTCAGCCTAGGCCGCTTCGTGCAGCATGCCGGGGACATCCGCAGACCATCGCGCAGCACCGCTCCTGCGCTTGGGCTGGCCACGTCTTGTTTTCTTCAACGCGCCTGAGTGGTTGGGTCTCATCACGCAGTCGGTCTCGCGAGTGCGGAGTCATCCGAGGGGATAAGCTGCGCTGTCGGAACGAAACTTACGTATGATTGTCGTTCCTCCGGCCAACTTGTACTTATCTCCTTGCATCTTTTGGCTGCTGTCGTGATTGACGGCTGGGGTGGCGTGGTTGTTTCGACGTGAGAAAGGTCTGCAATGATTAAGGGCGCGAAGGCTGAGCAACGCTCGGTCGCTGTTTCGCTAGGGAAACTGACGGGGGCGGTGATCGGGTTGATGGGCGCAAGCATTCTGTACCTGCCGGTTGCGACCGAGGCTGTGGCCAGTGGCCCGACCGCGACGGGCGAGCCTGCGCCGGTCCCGCTTGTTTCTCGCAAGCTCTCGCTCTGGGGTTTGTACGGCTATGATGCACCAGGAGCGAACGCCCCTAGTGGCTCCGAGGGCGGGCTCGCGGCCGCTTCACCAGCCGCTTCCCCCTCGCCACAGGCTGTCGCATCCAACCAGTCGGCCTCCGGCGGCTCCGGAAACGAATGGACTTTCACACTGGGATTGGGCGTCGGGGTAGGGCCGGATTACGAAGGCTCAGAAGACTACCAGCCGCTGCCTCTCTGGTTCGGGCGAGCCGAGCGTGACGACAACATATCGGTCGGCATCCGCGGCACGAAGCTCAACGCCAATCTGGTACCGGATTCGATCTTTCGGGCAGGGCCGGTGCTTAACTACCGATTCGGACGCGACGACGTGGAGAATGACCAGGTCGACGACCTGCAGGATGTCGACGGCACCTTTGAGGTCGGCGCGTTTGTCGGCGTCGAAATGGACGTGGCCGGCGGGCCGGCCGTCTGGGGCGCGGGTCTCGAAGGCTTGCAGGGGACTGGCGGTGGCCACAGCGGTTTCCTTGCGACCTTTGAACTCTTCTACCGGACGCCGCTCAGCGATCGCTGGAGCTTCAAGCTGACTGGAGACAGCACCTGGGCCAGCGAGGACTACATGGAGGCCTTCTTCGGAATCGATGCTGACGACTCGGCACGAAGCGGCCTCGACACCTACGATGCCGACGCCGGCATCAAGGATGTTGGCCTCACCGCGGACCTTAACTTTCGGATCGATCAGAACTGGGGCGTCGGGCTGATCGCCGGCTACAAGCGTTTGCTGGGCGATGCGGCTGACAGCCCGATCGTCGACGACGTCGGCGATGCTAACCAGTTCTTTGGCGGGCTGTTCGGTTCCTACAGATTCTAGAAAAAATTGAAGTTTATGACATTGGTATGAAGGCGAGGGGTCACACAGGGCGTCGTTAACAGCTTGTTGATCACCCCCACACTAGTAGGGGCTCCAACTCGACGGGGACCTCCACTGTGGGCACGACCAAGGCGAAGCTGGATCGCGCGCTGACGTGGCGCTATCTGCTGGCGCTCAGCTTGGTCGCCTGCCTGTCGACCGGCGCGTTTCTAGCGCTCTATCTGACTCTATCGGCGCAAGAGCAGCAGGCCGGGCTTATTCGCGAAGTGGCGAAGCAACAGGCGGCCAGTCAGCGGGTTGCCTTCTTCGCCAATGCCTACGCCGCCGCGCAAAACGGACTCGACCGCGAAGACTATCACCGCGAGCTTGGGCGCAGCATCCGGACTATGGAGCGCTCCCACCAGAACATGATCGATGGCCTGGGTTTAAAGGAGTCGGACATCGTCCGCGTCCGGGAGTTGCTGTTCAGCGGTGACAGCCCTTTCGATGAGCAGGTCAGGAAGTTTCTGAACCACGCCAAGCTGTTTCATGGACTTCCCTGGCAAGAGGTCCGCAAGGATCATCCCTACCTTCTTTCCTTGAATCTTGCCGGTATGAACTTCATCCCCCAGGGGTTCGATCTGATCTCGGATATCCTGGAGGACGAAAGCCGCGAGGCCATTCACTATCTCGAGAATTTCGAGATCGCCGTTTGGCTGACGACCCTGTGCCTTCTACTGCTAGAGGCACTGCTGATCTTCCGTCCGCTCGTGCGAAAGGTGCAAAGCATTCTCGGTGCCTATGAGGCGGCGAGAGAGGACAGCGAGAGGCTCGCTGCTTCCGCGAGCAGCGCGAGCCGGGCCAAGTCGGACTTTCTCGCCTCCATGAGTCACGAGCTCCGCACACCCCTCAATGCCATCATCGGTTTTTCCGAAGTGATGTCGAAAGAGTGCTTCGGCGCGCTGGGAAACCAGAAGTACCGAGAGTATCCGCAGCTCATCCATCAAAGTGCCCGGCACTTGCTGGAGATCATCAACGACGTTCTTGATCTTTCGAAAGTGGAGGCCGGGCGCTTGGAGCTGAACGAGACACGCTTCGAGCTATTGGCGCTGGTGGAGGAGTGTTGCCTCGAGATGGCGGGGCAGGCCGCAACCAAGCACATTGAGCTGTCGGCCTTCATCGATAGCGGTCCGCGCGTCGCCTATGCGGACCGGCGTCTGACCAAGCAGTCCCTGCTCAACCTCTTGTCCAACGCGATCAAGTTCAGCGAGCGACACAAGGTCATTACCATTCGCGCTGGCTTCTTCTCGAAAGGGCAGTGGGGGCTGGTCGTGCGTGATCATGGCGTTGGGATGCGACCGGATCAGATCGAGAAAGCGCTGCGGCCGTTCGAGCAGATTCAAAACGTCCATACGCGCAATCATGAAGGCACGGGCCTGGGCCTGGCACTCGTCCACGAATACATGCGTCTCCACGGCGGGCGTCTGGAGATCACCTCGGAGCTGGCAAAGGGCACCGAAGCCGTTCTTCTCTTCCCTGGCTATCGGGCCATCCGCGAAACGCTACCGCGTGCCGATGGCCCGCTGCCGGACGCCGAGGCCAAGCCCGAGAAAGCCTGGACGCCCAGCAAGGTTGCCTGACAGCATCTGCGACGCCGATCTGTGAGTCGGTGGTTGCGCACATCCGTGCCGTACCCCAACTGAAGCCTTTCCGTAGTCTCCAGCGTGGGGTGCATTCATGATCAATCAGCTGCGCATCTACGAAATCTTCGGAAACAACAAAGCGGCGTTCCACGATCGCTTTCGCGATCATGCAGCGCGCATCATGGGCCGCCACGGGTTCCGCATCGTGGCCATGTGGGAAGCGCAGGGCGGCGACAAGACCGAGTTCGTCTACCTGCTCGAATGGCCGGACGAGGCGACGATGAAGGCGGCTTGGGCCGCGTTCATGGCGGATGACGAGTGGGCCGAGATCAAGCGGGTCACGGCGGCAGAGCACGGCAGTCTGGTCGGTGGCATAGAGGACCGGGTTCTCGAAGCGACGACCTACTCTGCGCCGCTGGGAGCGGCGTGATCCTCTGGCTCGATCGTGCGGAGCAAGACTTCGTCATGGCCGCGCCGCTCCCCCGTCGGTCGCCAGCCGAGCCTGCGATAGAAACCATGAGCGCGTACGCTTGAGTCCGGGTTCGACAGCAGCCAGATCTCGCGATGCCCTTCCTGGTATAGCCAGCTTTCGACCAGGCCGAGAAGCCGCTTGCCGATACCTCTGCCTTCGAAGCCCGGCCGCACGGCCACGACCTGCACCTCGCCATTGGACCGGTCGCCCATGGCGAAGCCGACCACCAGGCCCTGCTCTTCGCACAGCCACCCCTTGACGTCGGTCGCCATGGCCTCGGCCAGCGAGGCCGGCGTGATGCCGTAGTCTTCCTCCAACTCTTCCAGGGTCACCGCGTTTTCGCGGGTGGAGACTCGCAGCTCGAAGACCGCCGGGAGATCCTCGACCTGCATCTCGCGAAAACTAAGGGACATGGAGTGGGCACTCCGTGGGGCGATTGAGTGTTTCGGAGGCCTGAAGTCCGCCTGGCTGCCTAACTTCTGTTGAAGCGCTTCGACTCTGCGAGATGGTCAGCCCCGTCGGTCCATGCCAAGGGATCCCAACCGTGACGGTCTCGCCATTGCTGGCTCGTCAGCTTCGGCGTGCCATCGGCGATGTCATTGGGGTCATAGTAGGCTCCGGCCTCTTCGGTCCAGATATGTGCTGCGATCTTGACCGCGTCGCTCTGGTCGAGGGAGCCGGCGGCTATGCCCATGGGGTAGTCGGGGCCGTGATCGAAGAAGAGTGTGGAGCCACAGAGCTTGCAGAAGCCGCGGCGAATTGAACTGGTGCCTTCGTACCAGGCAAGACCCTCGTCCTTCTTGATCGTGACATCACGGGGGTGGGCGGCCGTCGCGGCAACGAAGTGACTGCTCACCCGCCGGCACTGCTCACAGTGGCAGGCGATGACATCGCGGATCGGGCCGTCGACTTCATACGCTACAGCGCCGCACATGCAGTGCCCGCTATACATTCTGCTTCTCCTTGATCGTCTCGTTGTGCAGCCGATGGACGGCTTGCCCACGGCGCGAGGCATCAGCTTAGGCAAAAGCCTGACGCTCGGCGAGCAGGCTCCGTGGCAGGGTGGCGTTGCGTTCTTTGCGCGGGTCCTGCTGCCGTAGGTGCCTTCGGCAGAGGATCAACCCGCGCCTTCGGTCTCGATCTTTATCATCCGGCCGCAGTGCTTGCAGTGGATGGCATCGGGGTCGTGCCGGTTGAGACCACAGTCCGGACAAGTGTAGGCCACCTTGTCGGGGCGAAAAATACTGCGTGCCAAACGGAGGAAGAGAGCGACGCCGATGATCATGATTGCGACCGACAGAAGCCGGCCCTCGGTGCCGGTCAAGATGATGTCGCCGAAGCCGGTGGTGGTGAGGGTCGTCACCGTAAAGTAGAGCGCATCGACATAGCTGCCGATGCTTGCGTTCTCGCCGAACTGCAGGGCGAAGACGAGCGCGGTCACGAAGAAGATGAAGATCATCAGATTGACCACGCTGACGATGATCTCTTCGTTGCGCCGGAAGAACGGCGTTTCCCGGCGCAGGTCGCGCAGCACCTCGTAGGAATGCAGCAGGCGGAGCGTTCGCAGCACCCTGAGAAATGCCAGGTTCTCGGTGATGAAGGGCGCGAGCAGCAGAGAGAGGACCACCAGGATGTCGGTGATCGTATAGATCTGCCGCAGCATTCGGGGCTTGTTCGGCGCGATCCAGAAGCGGGCGCAAAGGTCGGTGAAGATCAGGGTGCCGATCACAATGTCGGCGATCAGAATGCCCCGGGTCAGCTCCATCGGCGTTGTGACGATGAAGAAGACGATCGTGCAGACGTCGAAGACGATCAGCGCATAGCGAAAACGCGCGGCCTTGCGGCTACGCCCCTTGTAGAGAAGCTCGATTGCCTTTTTCAGTTTCTCCATGCGGGTCCGTGCTTTGCTCCAAAGGGCGTCCGGGGCGTCAGGCAGGGTTCTGCCTAGCGGAAACGATCGCCCTCCGATAGAAAAAGACGCAGACACATCTTGACAAATCCCTCCAGATCAATCATTTGCCGCCTATAGTTATTGTTCTCGCGATCGCGCGTAAGCGCCGGTTTTACGGCGCCTTGTCCCGGGTGCAATTCATAAAAATCGACGTCTGTTGCGGCCGCGCCCGCAGCAGGACCAAAATCCGGCAATCGGCCGCCCGGAAACCTAGGGCGCTGTGCCGGTTATTGAGGGACTCTCAATCTTGAAAAGTCAGGCTTTTTCTGGGCTCGGCTTGGCCGAGCCTTTGTTGCGTGCCTTGGATGCAAGGAACCACGTACAGCCAACCCCCATCCAGGCACAGGCGATCCCCGCGCTGCTGGGCGGGCGCGACATGTTGGGCATCGCCCAGACCGGCACCGGCAAGACCGGCGCTTTCGCGCTGCCAATTCTTCAGGCGCTGTCGAGCCGGCCGAACCATGCCAAGGGACGCAGCCCACGCGCCCTTATCCTTGCTCCGACCCGCGAGCTGGCCATTCAGATCGGCGATGAGCTGCGCGCCTACGGCAAGCGACTGCCGCTGCGGCACAGCGTCATCTTCGGTGGGGTCGGCCAGAAGCCGCAGACCGACGCCTTGGCGCGGGGGCTGGATATTGTCGTGGCGACGCCAGGCCGCCTGCTCGATCTCCTGCAGCAGAGGCATGTGCGTCTGGACGCGATAACCCATTTGGTTCTGGACGAGGCCGACCGCATGCTCGACATGGGGTTCGTGCGCGACGTTCGGAAGATCGTTGCCGCCTTGCCGCCACGCCGCCAGTCGCTGCTGTTCTCCGCCACCATGCCGGCCGAGGTCGCGCGCCTTGCGGGCGAGCTGCTCAATGATCCCTTGCGGGTCGAGGTGGCGCCACAGTCGACGCCGGTCGAACGCATCGATCAAAGCGTCTATCATGTGGCGTCCGGCGGAAAGATGACCCTGCTCGCGGACATTCTGGCCGACCCGGCCTTCGCGAGAGTCATCGTCTTCTCCCGCACCAAGCATCGTGCAAACCGCGTCGCCGAGCAGCTGGAGAAACGCGGCATCGCGGCCGAAGCCATTCACGGCAACAAGTCACAGAGCGCGCGCCAGCGCGCCTTGGCGCGCTTTCGCGGTGGGGAGGCCAGAGTTCTGGTGGCCACCGACATTGCCGCGCGGGGCATCGATGTCGAGGGCGTCACGCACGTGGTCAACTTCGAGCTGCCGAACGAGCCGGAGAGCTATGTCCATCGCATCGGCCGGACGGCGCGTGCCGGGGCCACTGGGTCGGCGATCGCGTTTTGCGATCCCGCGGAGCGGAGCTACCTCCGCGATATCGAGCGCTTGATCGGACGGCGCCTGGCCGTGATCGGAGATGCGCCGTCGGATGACCGGGAAGATGCACCGCAGCGCGGGCCACGAGGACACCGTGGCGGGGCGGCGAAGAAGCAGCGTCCGCCGCGGGCTCGGCGTCAGGGCAAGCCGCAACCCGCTGCCGCGCAGAACCGGAACGATGAACGCCGCAGGCGATCGTCAGGCGCGAAAAAGGCAGCATAGCGAGCCGCCGGCGCCTTAAGCGGTAGGTCGCGAACGCCGCCACCTACCGCTCGTTGAGGCGTGACCTTCGAGGTAGGCGGTTACTCGGCGCTGTTTTGGATGTCTTCGCCTAGCTGCTCGACCTCTTCGCCGCTCTTCTGGATAGACTCGTCGATTTGCTCGCCGAGCTGCTCGGCCGGCCCTTTTTCCTGTTCCTCACAGGCCGTCAGGCCGGTGAGCATCAGCAGGGCTGCAAATAGAAGAGCGATCGATGGAACCTTGATCGATGTCCGCATGGCTCAACCTTTCTTTCTCATGTCCAAGCCGTTCGTCGCCTTAGCACCGATGGCGAGGGTCAGGGTGTGTTTAGCCTGAGCAGCTCGCATGCAGCCGGTGATTTGCAGAGGTTTTCGACGAGCCGGCTTGCCAGTACTAGCTTCCAGATAGGTCAGGCGCCTAGCAATCCGCTGCAACCGCAGGCCAGAGATGTAAGTTGAGAGAGGTTCTTTAACCGATTGAAATGACGCGTTGTCACGGGTCGAGATATTTTTGCGTCATGTCCAATCGCCCGTGCCGTTGAGCCCGCTGCTTGCCTTCGAATCGGCGAGACGTCCATTCAGTTTTCCAGCACCGCGTCAGGCCTTGCGCTCAAGCCATGCGGTGAGTCCGGCGTTCAGGCCTGTCGTGCCCACGAGGCGCGCGAACTGCTCGCCCTCGATAGTCAGCCCCTCATCGATCGTCGCATTCAGTCCGCGCGTGACTGCACGGAGGATGGCTGCTGCTGCCGGTGCCTGATGGCGCGCGACGCGCCTCGCCATGTCTCGTGCGGTCTGCAGCAACTCCTCGTGCGGCACGACATGATTGACCAAGCCGAGTTCGAGCGCCTTCTCCGGTGAAAAGGGCTCGCCCGTGAGAAGGAGTTCGAGGGCGCGTTTGCGCCCGGCCAAACGCGGCAGGCGCTGGGTGCCGCCGAAGGTCGGAGGCATGCCGAGACGAATCTCCGACTTCGCGAAGCGGGCCTGGTCGCTGGCGATGGCGAGGTGCGCCGCTTCCGTGATCTCGCAGCCGCCACCGTAGGCGAGACCGTTGACGGCAACGATAATCGGCTTGCCGTAGGACTCGATACAGGCCGTCATGCGCTGGCCCCGGCGCACGAAGTCGCGCATCGCTGTGTCCGCCCCGGATGTGACACTGCCCGAGAACTCAGCGATGTCGGCGCCGGCGGAAAAGGCGCGGTCGCCAGCACCGGTCAGAATGATCGCCTTAACCCCGTCATCCGTCGCCATGGTGTCGAGCAACCCGCTGAGTGCATCGGCCATGGCGTAGTCGATGGCGTTGAGCTTCTCGGGCCGATTGAGGGTTAGGGTCGCGATCTCGTCTTTGATGTCGCAAAGGACGTGGTCCGCCATGCGCAATGCTCCATGTGTAGAGATAGGCCGGAGCTTCCTCTCTTCGCGAGGCGTGGCGCAAACGAGTAATGCTGCAGATAAGGTGAGCAGCTTTCACTCAGGCTAGTAGCCCTTGTTCGGCGCCAGGTCGTCTTGGCCAAGCATCAACGCTGCGCAGCAAGAAGGTGATGAGCCGGGAGGCAGCCGGCGGCAAGGGAGGGGTGGCCATTCCCTTCCCTTGCATTGCTTCCTTCGCTGGTGCGCTCACACATTCATCCAGCCGCCATCGACCGTGAGGTCCGTGCCGGTGACATAGGACGACTCATCGCTGGCCAGATAGACAGCGGCGTTGGCCATATCCAACGTCGTGCCTTCACGGCCAAGCGGCGCTGAACTGACAACCATGTCAATGAAACCTTCGAAGGCGCCGGCAGGCAGGTCCAGCTTGCTGTCGAAGGCGGTGCGCACGATGCCGGGGCTGAGGCTGTTAGCGCGGATTCCGCGCGGTCCGAACTCCGCCGCGAAGGAGCGTGCGAAAGAGCGGACGGCTGCCTTGGAAGCGAAATAGACGCTGCCGGTTGGAACGCCTTTGGCGTTTACCGCGGACGCATTGAGGACGATGCTGCCGCCGTCGTTCAGAAGCGGTGAAAGCTGCTGGACTGTGAAGAAGACGCCTTTGACGTTGATGTCGAACTGTTGGTCAAAGCTCTGTTCGGTAATGTCTCCGACCGCGCCAAACACGCCAATGCCGGCATTGGCGAAGATAATATCGATGTTGCCGAAGATCTCCTTCGTGCGTGCAGCAAGTGTGCCGAGCTCATTCAGATCAGCGGCGTCAGCTTTGATGCCAATAGCGTTCGTTCCGAGCTCTGCGACGGCTTGATCGATGCGCTGCTCGTTGCGTCCCGTTACGATGACCTGCGCACCTTCCTCGATGAACCGGCGGGCGGTTTCCAGTCCGATTCCAGTCGTGCCGCCGGTTATGACAGCTTTCTTGCCGGACAGGCGGCCTTGCTGAGTCGCGTTCATGGTGGGTGTCCTTTCCTGCGTTCAAGTGGTTGCAGCTCCTCGTCATCGCTGCGATAATTGACTAGTTAGTCAAAAAAGAAGCAACTTCAACGTCCCGCGATCCACCGGTGTGGCGAAATTCATATAAAAACCATGTTCGTTCGATAGAGCCGGAGACTAAGATAAACTGAAACAGTTGGATAAATAAGGAATGTAAAGCGATGGTTGCGACACGAAAGTTCGATGAAGACGCCACGCTGCAGGCGATTATGGAAACCTTCTGGCGCAAGCGGTTCTCGCACACCTCAATTGAAGATCTCGAAACAGCGACAGGCCTAAGGCGTGGGAGCCTCTACAATGCGTTTGGCGGCAAGGAAGCGCTCTTTCTTCTGGCCTTGGGCCGCTATGGCGAGACGGTGCAGCAACCGCTTTTCGAGACCTTGGAAAATAAGAACCTCGAGGACGCAGTGGCAGGCTTCTTTGCAGCGCAGATTGGCAGTTTTGAGAATCAGGCGGTGCCGGCAGGCTGCCTTGTTGCCAATGCACTGGCCGAGGTGGACTGCGGTGAGGAGAATCTCGACGCGGCGGTGCGCGGTCGGTTGGAGCGGACCGAAAGCGTGCTCTACGACCGTCTGGTCTCTGCGCAAGCGGCCGGCGAAATTGCACCGGGAAGTGATGTTCGTGCCTTCGCACGGTTCCTGCTGGCGATCAGCCTGATACTCCCCATTCTGGATCGCATAAGCGGCGATACGCGGGTGGTTCAGGACGTGGCACGTATCGCTTTGCGCGCGCTCAGGCCGTGAGCTTGCTTGGCGCTGGGCAATCGGCCGTGCCGAGGCGCCAGCGTGGCGAGATTCCCGGTCTCAGAAAGCGAAGGGAATAGTGTTGTAAGTGAGAGTTAGGAGGACAGCGTTTGAGAGGGCGAGATCGCTGTCGTCGAGTTCCTGTCCTCTGAAGCGATACTGTCCTGTGAGGCGCCACTGTTCTGTGAGCCTGTAGGAGAGGCTTGGGCTTACGGAGAAGAAGAAGCGCTCTCCGTCGTCGTCGGTTGCGGCGTCGATGTCTTCGCTGCGTTCAGCGATTGTGACGAAGAGGGCCGAGAGCCTTTCGGTGAGGCGGTACCGGACGGTGCTCTGGGCGCGGGTTCTCTGTCTGAGGGAGCCATCGGAGGAGGGCTCTGCGGCATTGAGGATGGAGGCGCTGATCTCGCCCTGGTCGAACTGCCAGTCGAGCTCTCCACGGAGGTTGAAGCCGACGCTGGTTTCGTTCTCGCGTCCGTCCGGTTCGTCGAAGCGGGAGTTGGTCACCCGCAGTCCGACATCGATGGTGCTTTCGAAGCGGTCGTTGGGGCTTCGGGTCCAGCGTGCGGAGAGGCTGTAGTTCTCGGCCTCGGTGTTTTCCGTGTCCTCGCTGTCGAAGTGGCTTGCGGTGAAGACGAGGCCGACCTCGTCCCTCGGGGTGATGCTCTGAATGTAGGCGAGCTGTCCTGCGAAGTTGATGAAGTCGTCGAACTCGTCGCTGCCGAAGGTGACGCGGTTTGCGCTGGCGCTCGTCTCGATGCGGGAGAGGGGCCCTGTGAGGTAGGTGAAGGAGGGGCCGCCGGCCCATGAGGTTCGGCGCACGGAGCGGTCGATGCGGCCGGTGTCCTCGAGCTCGCTTTCGCGTGTGGTGTTGCGGACGAATTCGGCCGAGAGGCCGTAGCTGGCCCGGCTGCCCCGCCGGTTGTATTCGACGGCGCCGCGCTGGTCCGTGGAGTCGAGATCGCTCTCCGAGAAGAAGCGCGTGTGGGTGAGCTCGGCCTCGATGGCGAGGAGGCTGTTGGGGGCTTCCTTGGAGAGGCGCAGTCCGGGCTGGGCGCGCAGGCCGAAGCTGTCGACCTCGTCGTCTTCGGCCAGGGTGACGTTGTCGTCGTAGAAGAGCTCCTGCAGGAAGAGGCCCTCGATGCGCCAGTTGGCGGCGGCCGGGCTGAGCCACAGGGGCACAAGCAGCAGGCCCAGGGCGGCGGCCAGGCTGAGCTGGCGGCCTGCCTTGCGGCCTGTCTCATGGCGCCGGCTTGCTGCGCTGTGCTGGCTGCTCATCCGCCCGGGGCCCGGCTCACACGCTCCCTTGGTGCGGGTCTAGAAGAGGCCAGCGGTGGGGACGACGACCACGTCGCCCTGCTGCAGGACGATGTTGGAGGAGAGGTCGCTCCCGTCGGTGACGTCGTCATAGTCGAAGGCGATGGCGCTCTGGCTTCCGTCTGCGGCGCGGCGCAGGACATAGATATCGTCCTCATCGGCGAAGGCGGTGAGGCCGCCTGCGAGGGCGATGGCCTGGAGCACGTCGATGGGCTGGTCGACGGTGAACTGTCCGGGCTGATTGACCTGTCCGGTGACGTAGAGCTTGTTGCCGGCGACCTGGAGGATGGAGACGGTGACCACGGGCTCCGGAAAGAAGCGGGTGAGGCGCTCCTCGACCTCGGCCTGGATTTCGTCCGGGGTGCGTCCTGCGGCCTGGACGGTGCCGACCAGGGGGAAGGCGATGTTGCCGTCGGGCAGCAGCAGGACCTCGCGCTGCAACTCGGGCTCCTTCCAGACGGAGATCTCGATGACATCGCCGGGATTGAGGCGGTAGCTGCCTTGGGTGGGCGTGACCAGTTGCTGGGCGGATGCGGATGCCGCGGCAAGGCCTGCGGCGGCAGCCAGGCCGAGGCAGAGCCCGGCCAGGCGCGGGAACAGGGACCGGAGAAGGGTGGGGCGGGCCATAGGCTCCTCTTTCGTGCTGCTGTCTCGCGTGCGCTGTCTGGGTCGCGCGGTTTCGATCGTGGGGGGCAGGCGGCCAATGGCACATCAGACCACCCATCCGGCAAACCACCCGTCCAGCCTGCGGCGGGCCTCTTTAACCAAGGGTTTATACAACTTCCCTCAATCCCCGCAACAATCGCCAGCGCGGCGAACACTGCGGCAAGAAGACAAATTTCAGGCAGCCACGAGACCGCGCACGGCTATGATGGCGAGAAAGCTGACCACGCCGGCCGAGAGCATCGTGCCCGATAGTCTCTCAATGGTGCCGCGCTCTCGTTCGCTCATTAGAAATTCGCTGACGTAGAATAACACCACGACGTGGAAGGTCATTTCCGCGACAGGGAATGAGGCGAAGAGCTCATCGGCGATGTTGGGCACGGCGATGGCGAAGAACAGCACCAGAAAGTCCTGCGGCGACGCCCGAAAGCGGCGCTCGTGGCCCAGACGGATGGCCAGCAGCAAGAGCAGGAGCAGACCGACACAGTAGAGGTTGAGCCAGGAGAGACGCAGCCAGGAGGTGTCGGCCGAGACAGCAAGAAGATAGCTGCCTGTCAGGATGGCGGTATAGACCGCAATGCGCTGCGGGAGTGGCTGCAGCTGCGGAAAGGCCAGCCAGCAGACGGCGAACAGAATCGCAATGCCGCCGGCCAGCAAGCCCAGATCAAAGGATATCTCCGGCGGGCAGAAAGCGCCCAGCGCGAGAAACAGCAGCACGCCGCCAGCCAGCAGCGGGAAGGCCGTTTCAATAGCGGGTGCCCGCTGCTTCAGCCAAACGCTCAGCGCATTGGCCAGCAGGATCTCTTGCACTGGCCCGCTGGGTGTCTCCTTGCGGACCTGCCAGCCGGTGGCCTTTGCCCAATAATACAGGCCGATCACGGTGCCGCAGAAGCCGAGGTAGATCGTCAGCAACAGGAGGTCCGACTGATAGCGCAGGAAGAATGCGATGGAGATCAGAGTGGCGTGCGCGGCATAGATGAGCGCCACGACCTCATGGTGATAGAAGCCAAGGCTCAGCAGCTTGTGGTGGATGTGGTTGCGGTCGGCGCTGAAGGGCGAGCGGCCACTCAAGATACGCTGCGCCATGACCCAGCCGGTATCCAGAATGGGCATGCCGAGTAGCAGGAAAGGGAGCATGGCGCTGACCGAACCGTGCACCTGCTCGGTCAAGCGGATGGTCGCAATGCCGGCAACGAGGCCCAAGAACTGGCTGCCTGTATCGCCCATGAAGACCACGGCCGGATGCGTGTTGAAGCGCAGGAAGCCAAGGATGCAGCCCATGGCTGCCAAGGTCAGGACAAGCAGCGGCAGGGCGGCCGTTCGGTCGGTCGCCAGGTAGGCCAGCAGGGCGATCATGCCGAGCGTCAGCAAGGCACAGCCGCCGGCCAGGCCGTCCAGGCCATCGGCCAGGTTCACCGCATTGGTCACACCGAGCAGGAAGACGAACGTCACGGGGTAGGCGAGGTAGGCCGGGACCGGTTCGAGACCGAAGAGCGGCAGGTGCCACAGTATGGTGCCGCCCCACATTACAATAATTATTGCAAGGCTTTGCCCAAAGAACTTGATACGATAGTCGAGGTCGACACGATCGTCCCACACCCCGAAGAAGGCGATCACCAGAATGGCAAGGAGGATGGAGATACTGTCGCGATCGAGCGGCAGCCACATGATCAGCGGAATGATGACGGCCGCCACCATGGCGATACCGCCACAGCGCGGAATGGTCTGGCGATGCATCTTCCGCTCGGCGTCCGGGCGGTCGACCAGCCCCATGGACGTCGCATAGCGCATGGCGACCGGAACCAGAAGGACGGTCAGAAAGAGCGCTACGATGAAGCTGAAAAAGCTCTGCATTCTCGCTGTCGTCAGCGTTCCACGCGGGGCTGCGGCGTGCGCCGCCGCCGCTTATAGGGAGACTGGGAGCTATCGCGATTCTGCATATCCGGGTCGTGCTCGTGGGGCGTCACTGCTCCGGTCCACTGGATCTCTCGCTCGGCGAGGGCTTATCATAAAACGCAGTCGTTAAGCCAAGTCTTAGGCTCCGTCAGTTGTGTTTCCAGAGTCACGCCTTGGCGATCATGCAGGATAAGGAGACAAGCTGCGATGACGTTTCTGAGCGAGTCGGTTTTCCAGGCACGTCGCGCAGCTATGACGACAATGATGGCGGAGGAAGGGCTCGACGCCCTGCTCTTCACCACACCTGACTTCTTCCAGTATGCGACCAACTTCAATCTCGACGTTCAGCCTTGGGAGCGACCGGTTGCCGCAGTGGTTCCACGGGAGGCTGAGCCCTTCGTGCTGCTCAACGAGCTGTCGAGCCATCACTGGCGCATGGCAAGCGAGCGTCGGCAGCTTTGGGTCGAGGACGCGGGCTTCTACGAGGAGCATATCTCGACCTCCAACGCCAATCGCCGGGTCTCCGAGTGGCCGTCAATTCTGGCCGACACCTTGCGCGCGCATGGTCTGGCGACGGCGCGAATCGGGGCCGACAGCAAGTCGGCTTTGCTGAACCAGGTCACCGACAGCCTGCCCGAGCTGGCCATCGAGCCCCGCACGGCGCAGCTCCGCGTTTTGCGTTGGCGCAAGCATCCGGAAGAGCTCGAACTGATGCGCGCCGCCTCCGAGCTTTCCGACTGGGCCCAGGAGCGCTACTGCGAGAACATCCGGCCCGGCCGCTTGGTGCAGGAGCTCGATGCCGCCATGCATGCCTTGATCTTCGAGGAGGCAGCCAAGCGATTCGCTGGCGAGCAGCTGGAGGTGCGAGGCTATACCTTAACTGGGCCGGCCTCGGCCTCGCCGCACGGCAGTGGAGCCACCACCGGCCTGCGCATCGAAGAGGGACACGGCCTGGTCAATATCATCATCCCGCGTCTCAACGGCATGGTGATTGAAAACGAACGCACCTACTTCTGCGGCGAACCGAGCGCAGAGCAGGCGGCACTTTATGACTGTGCGCTGGCGGCAAACGAAGCGGCCATCGCGGCGATGGTCACCGGCAATCCGGTGCGCGCTATCGAAGACGCCGCACGCGGGGTCATCGAGGCGGGCGGTTTCGGCGCCCACATTCGCCACCGCACCGGTCACGGCATCGGCCTCTTGGGCCATGAGTTTCCCGAGGACATGGCCTTCAACGACCGTCCCTTGGAAGAGGGTGAGGTCTATTCCGCCGAGCCGGGCATCTATGTCTATGGCTTGGGCGGCTTCCGTGTCGATGACACGGTTGTGGTCGGCGAAACGCCGGAAATCCTCACCAAAGCGCCGAAGGATCGATCCAGCATCATTCTTCCCGCTTGAGCCAGTGACCGCGCCAAGTCGCGGTTTTCCATAAAAAGTTTGGGGTGAGGGGCCAGAAAAGCATCCTTGCTGAAAACCAAATGTTCCGTATATGTTCTTCTTACATGATTTGGACACATTCGCTAGATTTGGCGCTCGTTGAACGAAGCACCCCCTAGATATTGTACACGCCTTTCATCGCAGGCTTGTCCACACACTGCGGAAAACGGGAGAGACTTCATGGATGGTTCCGGCGTATTCGAAGCCAGAGAAGACGGGCAAACAGTGCCGCTGGCTGTGGATAGCTTGCTGCAAGTCGCGCCTCAGACGCGCGATCAGGACAATGCAGCGGCGCCGGAGACTGCCCTGTTCGATTCGGAGCTGCTGGACGGCGCAGAGATTCGCGATCATTTTCAGAATGAGCGCGGCATCACGGTTCGGCTCGACCGCTCCCGCGACGCACGGCTGACCGATTTCGGCAAAGCGACCTTGAGCGACCGCTACCTGCTTCCGGGCGAATCCTATCAGGACCTTTTCGCCCGCGTCGCGGCGCATTTCGCTGACGACACCGCCCATGCCCAGCGCCTCTATGACTATATCTCGCGGCTCTGGTTCATGCCGGCCACGCCGGTGCTCTCTAACGGCGGCACGAGCCGCGGTCTGCCGATCTCTTGCTTCCTGAACGAAGCCAACGACTCGCTGAACGGCATCGTCGGCCTGTGGAACGAGAATGTCTGGCTCGCGGCGCGCGGCGGCGGCATCGGCAGCTATTGGGGCAATCTCCGCTCGATCGGCGAGAAGGTCGGCATGAACGGCAAGACCTCCGGTGTCGTGCCCTTCATCCGCGTGATGGATTCTCTGACCTTGGCGATCAGCCAGGGCTCGCTTCGGCGCGGCTCTGCGGCGGTCTACCTGCCGATCGACCATCCGGAGGTCGAGGAGTTCGTCGAGATTCGCCGGCCGACCGGCGGCGATCCCAATCGCAAGGCGCTCAATCTGCACCACGGCATCGTCATCTCCGACGCCTTCATGCGCGCGGTCGAAGAGGATGGCGACTGGGCGCTCAAGAGCCCCAAGGACGGCAGCGTCATCAGGACCATGAAGGCGCGCGATCTCTGGGTCCGCATCCTGACCGCACGGGTCGAAACCGGCGAGCCTTACATTATCTATGGCGACCACGTGAACCGGGCCATTCCGGAGCACCACAAGCTCTCCGGCCTCGAGGTCAAGATGTCGAATCTCTGCAGCGAGATCACCTTGCCGACCGGCGAGGACCATCTCGGCAAGCAGCGTACGGCGGTCTGCTGCCTCTCCTCGCTCAATCTCGAGACCTATGAGGAATGGCGCGACGTGCCGGGCTTCATCGAGGACATCATGCGGTTCCTCGACAACGTGCTGAGCGACTTCATTGACAATGCCCCCAAGGACGATATGCAGCGCGCGATCTATTCGGCCATGCGCGAGCGCTCCGTCGGCCTGGGCGTCATGGGCTTCCACTCCTTCCTGCAGAAGAAGCGCATTCCCATCGAAGGCGTCATGGCCAAGGTGTGGAACAAGAAGATGTTCCAGCAGATCCGCGGCGAGGCCGACCTGGCTTCGCGCAAGCTCGCCATCGAGCGCGGTGCCTGCCCGGATGCGGCCGAGCGTGGTTTTCTCGAGCGCTTTTCCAACAAGATGGCGATCGCGCCGACGGCCTCGATCTCGATCATCTGCGGCGGCGCGTCGCCCGGCATCGAGCCGATCGCCGGCAACGCCTACACCCACAAGACCCTCTCCGGCTCCTTCCACGTGCGGAACCGCTATCTGGAAGAACTCTTGGAAGAGAAGGGCCAGAACAGCGACGAGACCTGGTCGAGCATCACGGTCAACGAAGGCTCGGTGCAGCATCTCGACTTCCTCTCCGACGAGGAGAAGGCGCTGTTCAAGACGGCCTTCGAGATCGACCAGCGCTGGCTGATCGAGCATGCCGGCGACCGCACGCCCTTTGTCTGTCAGTCGCAGTCGCTCAACATCTTCCTGCCGGGCGACGTGCATAAGCGCGACCTGCACCAGATCCATCTCATGGCCTGGAAGCGCGGCGTGAAGAGCCTCTACTACTGCCGGTCGCGCTCGGTGCAGCGGGCGGAGTCCGGGCAGAGCGCCAACTTGGCTGCGCCCATCCCGCTGATGGGCAAGGTCAACGCCGGCGAGAGCGCCAAGGCCGAGGCGGCAGGTCAGCCTGTGGCCGAGCGCGTCGACTACGAGGAATGCTTGGCCTGCCAGTAACCGGCGCAGCCGGAGCCCTCGCGGCTCCCGGACTTCCTTTCAAAACCTGTTTTCCACAGTCCGTTCAGTGAGCGAGTAGCGATGTCCCTTCTTGATGCCGACCCGATCTACAAGCCGTTCCGCTATCCCTGGGCCTACGATGCTTGGCTGACCCAGCAGAGGATCCACTGGCTGCCGGAAGAGGTGCCGCTCGCCGATGACGTGAAGGATTGGCAGAAGAACCTGACCGAGAACGAGCGCCACTTGCTGACGCAGATCTTCCGCTTCTTCACGCAGTCCGATGTGGAAGTGAACAACTGCTACATGAAGCACTACTCGCGCGTGTTCCAGCCGACGGAAGTGCAGATGATGCTCGCTGCCTTCTCGAACATGGAGACGGTGCATATCGCGGCCTACAGCTACCTGCTCGATACCATCGGCATGCCCGAGGCGGAGTACTCGGCCTTCCTGCACTACAAGGAGATGAAGGACAAGTACGACTACATGCAGGAATTCGGGGTCGAGACGAAGGAGGACATCGCCACCACGCTTGCGGTCTTTGGCGCCTTCACCGAGGGCCTGCAGCTCTTCGGCACCTTCGCCATCCTGCTGAACTTTCCGCGCTTCAATAAGATGAAGGGCATGGGGCAGATCGTCTCCTGGTCGGTGCGGGACGAGAGCCTCCACACGGCCTCCATCATCCAGCTATTCCGAACCTTCATCGAAGAGAATCCAGAGCTTTGGACCGACGCGCTGCAGCACAGGCTCTACAGTATCTGCGAGACCATCATCGAGCATGAGGATGCTTTTATCGACCTGGCCTTTGAGATGGGCGGCGTCGAGGGCTTGGAGGCCGACGAGGTCAAGCAGTACCTGCGCTATATCGCCGACCGGCGGCTCAGCCAGCTGGGTCTGCAACCGATCTATCGCGTGGAGAAGAACCCGCTGCCCTGGCTCGATGCCATGCTGAACGGGATGGAGCACACGAACTTTTTCGAGAATCGGGCGACGGAATATTCCCGAGCCGCCACGCAAGGGACCTGGGAAGAGGCCTTCGGCTGAGCGCCTGGGTGGCTACTCTGCGACGGGGGTCAGCGGGGCTGCGGTCTTGCCGCGGCGCTTGCCACGTCGGCCACGATCTTCGAGCCAGCAAACCAACCCCAGGCCCAGACCACTCAAGATGGCACCGCCCAACGACCAGAGTAAAGTGAAGTCCGAACCGAAATCCATCTGTCTTGCGTCCGCCTAAGCGCTCCTTGCCGCTCTGTTGGAAGGCTAGCCGACAAGCGTAAAAGAACGCTTAGGCGCCTCGAAGAACAGAGAGGAAAATCAAATTCTTCGGATTGAATTTAGGACGATTGCTCCTGAGCTCTGTTAGCCCACTCACACAGCCTTACTTTTCTTCGTCGGCGGGCGGCGGAACATCCCCGCCGCCGACCTCAATAATTCGCGTTTGGCGATAGCCACCGCCGAGACATCACCTCTTGCCCGCTTGTCTGTGACGCCCCTCCGCCGCGCGCGGCGCGCATGGCCCTACGCTTTCGCCCGCAACTCGGTCGCTCTATAGTACGCCGCAGATCGGATATGGATTTCCTGGGAGGAGTGAACCCGATGTCTCTGCAAGCTCATGCCGCGGCGCCGACGGGCGCACCCCAACTGAAAGACGCCAGCCTTTTCCGTCAGCAATGTTACATCGACGGCGCCTGGTGCGATGCCGACAGCGGCGCAACCATCGGCGTGACCAACCCGGCGAACGGCGAGGTCATCGGCAGCATCCCGAAGATGGGCGCAGCCGAAACCGCCCGCGCCATCGAAGCCGCCAACCGGGCTTGGCCGGCTTGGCGCGCCATGCTGGCCAAGGAGCGTGCCGCCATCTTGCGCCGCTGGTTCGACCTGATGATGGAGAACCAAGAGGACCTCGGCATCCTCATGACCATGGAGCAGGGCAAGCCGCTGGCCGAGGCCAAGGGCGAGATCGCCTACGGCGCCTCCTTCATCGAGTGGTTCGCTGAAGAGGGCAAACGCATCTACGGGGACACCATCCCCCAGCACCAGAGCGACAAGCGCATCGTCGTCATCAAGCAGCCGGTCGGTGTGGTCGCCGCCATCACGCCTTGGAACTTCCCCAATGCCATGATCACCCGAAAAGCCGGCCCGGCTTTGGCGGCGGGCTGTCCCATTGTGATCAAGCCGGCGACCCAGACGCCCTACTCAGCGCTTGCGCTCTGCGAGCTGGCCGAGCGGGCCGGCATCCCGGCCGGCATTGTCAATGTGATCACCGGCTCAGCGCGGGAAATCGGCGGTGAGATGACCGGCAGTCCGATCGTCCGCAAGTTGTCCTTCACTGGCTCCACCGAGGTCGGCAAGATCCTCATGGAGCAGTGCGCCGGCACGGTGAAGAAGGTCTCCATGGAGCTGGGCGGAAACGCGCCCTTCCTGGTGTTCGACGACGCCGATCTCGATGCTGCGGTCGAGGGCGCCATGATGAGCAAGTTCCGCAACACCGGGCAGACCTGTGTCTGCGCCAACCGAATCCTGGTGCAGGACGGAGTCTATGAGGCCTTCGCCGAGAAGCTGGCTGCCAAGGTCGCGGAGCTCAAGGTGGGCAATGGCCTCGAGGAGGGTGTCAGCCAAGGGCCGTTGATCGACATGGCCGGCCTGGAGAAGGCGGAAGAGCACGTCGAAGACGCGATCGCCAAGGGCGCGCAGGTGATGATCGGGGGCAAGCGTCATGCGCTCGGCGGTAGCTTCTTCGAGCCGACCCTGATCGCCAACGTTACTACCGAGATGAAGGTGACCCGCGAGGAGACCTTCGGGCCGGTCGCTCCGCTCTTCCGCTTCCAAACGGAAGAGGAGGGGGTCGCCATGGCCAACGACACCGAGTTCGGTCTCGCCGCTTACTTCTACGCACGGGACATCGGGCGCATCTGGCGTGTCGGTGAAGCACTGGAGAGCGGCATCGTCGGAATCAACACCGGCATCATCTCGACCGAGGTCGCGCCCTTCGGCGGGGTCAAGGAGTCGGGCATCGGCCGCGAGGGCTCGCACTACGGCATCGATGAGTTCCTCGAGATCAAATACCTCTGCGTGGGCGGCGTCTGAGAGCGCCGGCCACCTACTAGGTTTCGTTTCAGGGCCGCCGAGAGGCGGCCCTTCTCCTTAGGTACTGTCGGCCAATCGCGGTCCGCCGGCCGTGTTTCCGCTCTGCCCCCGCGTTCCGGGCATTTGCATCGCAATTGCGGGAAATTGCTGCTTCCGTGAACTCTGCCTTAAGCGCTGGGCGGCATAGTCCGGCTGACTCAGTCCAATTCAGCGAACGAGGCGAAGCGTGAAGCTAGAGGAGATGCTCTGCTCGGCCGGCGTCATCACCCGGCAGCAGACCAAGCAGGCGCAGGAGCTTGCGGATACCCAAGGCGGCCGCCCTGTCGATCACCTGGTCACGCTCGGATTCCTGAGCCAAGAGCGGCTCGCGACGGTGGAGCAATCTGTTCCCACCGTGCCGAAGAGCGTGGCGGAGAGCGAGATCTCGGAGGCCGAGCTGCTGACGCTCCTGCTCAAGATCATGCTGACCCGAGCGCTCGAGACGCCGGGGCGCCTCTCCGAGGCCATCAAGCTGCCTATGGGCTTGACCAGCGCGCTGCTGCAGATAGCCGTGGACCGGAAACTGGTCGAGATTCTCGGGCGCGGCTCTGGTGATTCGGCGCTCGAGCTGCGCCACCAGCTCTCCGCCCTCGGCCGAGAGCGCGCTGCCGCGGCGCTCGAAATCAATCAATACAACGGCCCTGCGCCGGTCTCCCTGGAAGCCTACTGCAGTCGCATCGAGCGCCAGCGGATCATTCAAGAGCGCGTCAGCCGGGATCGAATAGACGTGGCGTTCGACGATCTGGTGGTGGAGGAGTCCTTCATTCACCGCCTCGGCCCGGCGGTTAACTCGGGCCGTGCCATCCTGCTCTACGGCCCGGCGGGCAACGGCAAGACGACCGTCGCCGAGAAGGTTGCCGCGATCTTCAGCGACATCGTCTACATCCCCTACGCCCTCGAAGTGCAAGGGCAGATCATCAAGATTTTCGACCCCTCGCTGCATGAGTCCGTCGAATCGGACGACGACAGCAACGGGCGCAGCGTGCTCAAGAAGACAGGGCACGATCGACGCTGGGTCGCCTGCAAGCGGCCGGTCGTTATCACCGGCGGCGAACTCAATCTCGAGATGCTCGACCTTACCTATAGCGTCGAGGCTGGCTTCTATGAAGCGCCGCTGCATATGAAGGCCTTCAACGGGACCTTTATCATCGACGACTTCGGCCGCCAGCTCATCAGCCCGGAGCGGCTGCTCAACCGCTGGATTGTGCCGTTGCAAAGCCGCGTCGACTATCTCAAGCTCCATACCGGCAAGGCCTTTCAGGTGCCCTTCGACGAGTTGGTGATCTTCTCCACCAACCTCGACCCGAAGGACTTGATGGACCCGGCGTTCCTGCGCCGCATTCCCTACAAGCTGGCCACGCCGGGCCCCTCCGAGGAAGGCTTCCGGGCCATCTTTGAGCATGTGGCGCGGAAGGAAGGCATGACGCTTCCTGACGAGGTCCACCGGTTCGTGGTGGATGAGCTGACCGTCCGCCGCGGCGTTGAACTCGCCTGCTACCAGCCGAAGTTCATCGTCGATCAGGTGGTCGCCGCCTGCAAGTTCGACGGGCGCGAGACGGCAATGGACAGCGAAACCGTGGCACAGGCGATCGCCAATCTCTACGTCGGACTGGATGGTGCGCAGGAGGGGGCTGCCGCCCGACAGAACCGGGGGCCGGACCCGAAGTCCAAGGCGTCGGCTGACGATCTTTGGGACGACGCGCGTCAGCAGCTGCGCAACTAGTCGGCCCGTGGAGCACCTGCGCTACGTTGCATGACATTGCCGATGGGATAGCGGCGAAATCGCCGTGGTCCAGCCCGATGAGGCGTGTTAGGTCACGGCCTCATGACCGAGAACATCCCGAACCAGATCAACCGTCGCGTTGTCGTCGCCGCACGGCCGAGCCCGGCGGTGACGGAGACCTGCTTCCGTCTCGAGGAGGCCGCGGTTCCCGAGCCGGCTGACGGCGAGGTGCTGCTGCGCAACCATTACCTTTCCATCGACCCGGCCATGCGCGGCTGGATCGCCGAGGGGCCCAACTATAGCCCGCCGGTGCCGATCGGTGATGTCATGCGCAGCTTTGCTGTCGGCGAGGTGGCTCGCTCGCGGAATCCGAAGTTCCGCGAGGGCGATTTCCTAATGGGCCGCTTCGGCTGGCAGGACTGGGCGGTGGCCAATGAGGAAGCAGTCGACCGCAAGGTCGACCCGTCGGAGGCGCCTTTGACTGCGAACTTGCATCTCCTCGGCATGACGGGCCTGACAGCCTATCTCGGTTTGCTCGATGTCGGTATGCCAAAGGACGGCGAGACGGTCGTGGTCTCCACGGCCGCCGGCGCTGTGGGGGCGCTGGTCGGGCAGATTGCCAAGATCAAGGGCTGCCGCGCCGTCGGTTTAACCGGCAGCGATGAGAAGGTGGCCGACTGTCTCGGGTCGTTCGGCTATGACGCGGCCATCAACTACAAGACGGCCGATGACCTTTCAGCCGCCTTGGCCGAGGCCTGCCCCGACGGTGTCGACGTCTACTATGACATGACGGGCGGCCCGATCAGCGATGCGATCATGGATCTGATCAACGTGGGCGCCCGCATCGTCGTGGTCGGCACCATGGCGGTCCCGTCTTCGCCGACCCCGATGGGCCCGCGCTACAATCGGCAGATTCTGGTCAAGCGGGCCAAGATGCAGGGCTTCCTGGTGCTGGATCATTTCGATCGTCTGGACGATGCGGCGCGGGAGCTGGCGCGTTGGTACCGTGAAGGGCGTGTGACTTTTCGCGAGGACATCTCCGAGGGCCTGGACACGGCGCCCAGCCAGTTGCTTAAGCTTCTGTCCGGTCAGAACCGCGGAAAGGCCTTGGTACGCCTGATTCCGGCTTGACCAAATGCCCCTGCCCTTGAAAGGGCGAATTTCGCACTCTTCACCGCCTCTTAACGTCGCTAAGGCAGCTTTTGCTTATGAATGAGGATATTCGGCAGCGGGATCTTTCCCGCAAAAAGGACTCTGAACTGACGCTGGCGGAGCGGCGTGAACTCAGGCGGCGACTGGATGTCTTTACCCGTGCGATCTCAGGTGAGCCGCCGGCTGAAGCGGCTGCGAAGCCGAAGCGCATTGCGTCCTGGAACCCGGCTCTGGCCCGGAAGACCGGCACCGCCTGATCAGCCAATCAGGGAAAGCCTGTTAACGCTTTCTGCGGAAGGTATCGAGCGAGACGACGGTTGGCGACTCGCCGTCTTCCTTTGCGTCGTTCGTCTCCGCTTCCTGCTCGTTTCCAGTTTCGTCTTCGGCCGATGCCGCGCCGTTTGGTGAGGCGCCAAGCTCGTCTTCTTTGGAGGCCGCCGCCTCATCCTCTTCTGTTGGATGAAACTGCAGCCCGAACCGCACATGTGGGTCGGCGAAGGCGGACACAGCCGTATAGGGTACGGTCAAGGTCTGTGGGACGCCGCTAAAGCTCAGCGTCACCGAAAAATCCGCTTCATCCACATCGAGCTGCCAGAACTGATGCTGTAGGACGATGGTCATTTCGTCAGGATACTGACCACGTAAGCTGTCCGGCATCTCCACACCGGGATGGGTCGTGCTGAAGGTGATGTAGTAGTGATGCTCACCTGGAAGACCGTCGTTCGCTGCAAGGGTCAACGCTTCCTTGATCACGTGGCGCAGGG
This sequence comes from Rhodospirillales bacterium, assembly GCA_965247175.1. GTDB lineage: Bacteria > Pseudomonadota > Alphaproteobacteria > Kiloniellales > DSM-21159 > JANQMX01. The sequence goes on along the minus strand of OZ252006.1, from coordinate 2,226,859 downwards.
CTTCCTGAACCATCAGATCGTACCGAATCAAAGAATTTGCGGGAACACTTCCGCTGTCGTCATCCACGGCTTCTAGCCCTTTTGCGGCTCTTTTCCGCGCGTCAGTCTGTCGGAATCGACGGAGGGCCGCAAGCGCGGCCCTCCAGAAAGCAGCGGGGCGCTTCTGTTGCCAGGTGCGCCCCAAACCCCGCCACGACTTGCAAAAGCCGTGGACTTCAATTTTCAGTCACGCGACCGCATTAAGCGGCAGCTGCGACCGGAGCATAGTTGTCGTTGGCAACTATTATCATGGCCCGATAACGGCGGTACCATGCCGGGCACCGGACAGGTCTTTACCACCTGCGTCGATCCTGTTTCGCCCCCAAACACCAGGCTGGCGGCCCCAACGCGACCGCTGCCGAAACTTGGAATTTGGTGGAGGCGCCGGGTACTGCCCCCGGGTCCGCTCGGCTTATTCCACAAGCCCGTGTAGCGCCATAGCTGGTTTCCCAGCCCTTCTAATATAGGGAATTTGGCCCCAAAGGGGAAGAATCAGTTTCCTTCCCGCATTGGGCTTGCCACCAAGCGGCGGCGTCGCTGCCTCCCCATAGTTAACAGAGTGGGGACAACTCTTGGCTTCGCCACTGCCGATTTGGACTCCCGAGACTCCTGCGGCGTCGGCCATGCTGTGATGCTATGGGATGTTAGACGGCAAAGAATGGACCGCTCGATGCAAGAGACGAAGAACGTGAGCGACAATGACGATCGGCCGACCGGCTCGTCGCCTGGCGAGGCGGCCGGCGACTTGCAGGCCAGGAAGCTGCTGAGCGAAGAGCAAGAGCGTGACGTGCGGGAGGTCCGGTCAAACCGTTTCGAGACCCGCCGGGTCACCGTGCCGGCGCTGGAGGAAATCCTCTTCGAGCCGGTACCGGTGCTCGACCACGGCTTCGTCCGGGTCGTCGACTACATGGGCGACGACGCCGCGATCACCCAGGCCGCGCGCGTTTCCTACGGCCGCGGCACCAAGAAGCTGCGGGAGGATGCCGGCCTCATTCGCTACCTGCTGCGCCATCGGCACAGCACGCCCTTCGAAATGTGCGAGATCAAGTTCCACATCAAGCTGCCGATCTTCGTGGCGCGTCAGTGGATCCGCCATCGCACGGCCAATGTGAATGAGTACTCGGCGCGCTATTCGGTGCTCGACCGCGAGTTCTACATTCCGGCCCCGGAGCATCTCGCCGCGCAGTCGGCCAGCAATCGGCAGGGCCGAGGCGACGTGCTGCAGGGTGAGGAAGCCGCGGAGGTGCTGGAGCTGCTCAAGCGTGGCGCCGGTCGCGCCTATGGCGACTACGAGCACATGCTGAACCAGGACGAGGCGGGCAATCCGCGCGATCCCGAACGGCAGGGCTTGGCGCGCGAGCTGGCCCGTATCAGCCTGCCGATCAACGTCTATACCCAGTGGTACTGGAAGGTCGATCTGCACAACTTGATGAACTTCCTGTCGCTCCGCGCCGACCCGCATGCGCAGTATGAGATTCGGGCCTATGCCGATGTCATGATCGCGATGTTGAAGCGCTGGGTCCCGGTCACCTATCAGGCCTTCCAGGACTACGTCGCCGGAGCAACGAGCCTTTCCGCGCCCGCGCTTACCGTGGTCAAGCGCCTCTTGGCGGGAGAGGCGGTCGAGCAGCCGGACTCCGGCCTCTCACCCCGGGAGTGGCGCGAGCTGATGGAGCGTCTCGGACGCACGTGAGCCGGGTGCCCGGCACCGCGACTAGAGCCCGTGCTTCAGACGGATTTCTTCCTGCCCCCGGGCAAAGGTGGCGATGGCCCAGGGGCTTGAGATCGGCAACTGCGGCTCCGGCGCTGCAACGCGGTCCTCAGTCCAGATCACGTCGGAGTCCTCGCCCGCGCGCTTCAAGCCACGGATCTCTATGATGTATCCGCTGGCTTGCCGCACTCCGAGGAATATGCCGATGGCGATCTCATCGCCTTCGACCAGGGGCCGTGGCGAGGCGATGCCGGTCAACCGCCAGAGCGCTTCCCATTCGTCCTGATCGCTGGCCAGCATCTTGCCGTGATAGGGCGTTCGCGCCAATTGCCCGTTCCAGATCTGCTGCGGCCGGTCGGCAGCGCCGGTGACCGGCGGTGCAAAAGGCGATGTCTGGCAGCCTGCTATAAGCAGGCAAACCGCGATGGCGAGCAGAGGTTTCAGAATAGCTCTCCTGCCTAGGGCTGTCTCAGTGGGCTACTGCATGACGATTTTAGGCGCAGCACGACCGCGGCCCTCGCGCGCTTCAAGCTTGGACCACACGGCTGATGCGATGTCACGATACACGGAAGCGTGGGGGCTGTCAGGCCGCGAAACTACGATCGGTTGGCCTCCGTCCGACGTCTCCCGTATCTCGATGTCGAGCGGAACCTCGCCCAGGAAGTCGATGCCGAACTTTTCCGCTTCCTTGCGCGCGCCACCGTGACTGAAAATGTGTGACTGATGGCCGCAGTTGGGGCAGCAGAAATAGCTCATGTTCTCGACAATACCCAACACTGGCACATCGACTTTGCGGAACATGTTCAGGCCCTTCTTGGCGTCGAGCAAGGCGATGTCCTGCGGTGTCGAGATAATGACCGCGCCGGCGAGCGGCACCTGCTGGGCCATGGTTAGCTGCGCATCGCCGGTGCCCGGCGGCATGTCGACGATCAACACATCGAGTTCGCCCCAAGCCACGTCGCGCAGCATCTGCTGCAGGGCAGACTGCACCATGGGGCCGCGCCAGATCATCGGCGTATCTTCGGCGACAAGGAAACCCATCGACATGCATTTGACGCCGTAATTCTCCATGGGCTTCAGGATCTTGCCGTCCATAGAGGTTGGACGTCCGCTGATGCCCATCATGCGTGGCTGGGAGGGGCCATAGATATCGGCGTCCAGGATGCCGACGCGCACGCCCAGGGTCGAAAGCGCCAAGGCAATGTTGGTTGCGCTCGTAGACTTCCCGACGCCGCCTTTTCCACTGGCCACGGCGACAATGTACTTAACGCCGGGCGCCATTCCGCCCTTCTGCGCGCCTTGCGGGCTTTCTGCCGCGGGGCTGGGCGCCGAATTGCCGGCCGCCGCGCCTCCCTTTGTTTGCGCCGTGAGCACCGCCGTTACGGAGAGAACGTCGGGCATGGACTCGACTGCCTTTTCAGCGGCTTTGCGCAAGGGTTCCATCTCGGAGCCCTTTTTCGGATCGACCTCAACAGCGAAGGTGACGTGCCCTTCGCGGACGGCCAATCCACTCAGCATGCCGCTCGAAACTATGTCCTGACGGCTGTCCGGGTCGATGACTTTGGACAAGACTTGCCGAACGGCCTCTTCAGTGACGCTACTCATGCTTGAAAACCCACCCTTCCTGTCAAATATGCCTGCTAGCAGAGCAAATCGCCTACGGCTTCGGCGTGTCAATGGCTGCTGCCCCTGTCATATATAGTGCCGTGGCTTAATTTGTACGGCGAAGCGTAGTCTTAAGAGGAAGTGGAGAACGGCCCGGATGCCTTGGCAATCTTCGAACGGTGGCGGTAGCGGCGGACCCTGGGGCGGTGGAAGCGGCGGCGGAAGCGGCGGCGGAAGCGGCGGAGGCGGTCCCTGGGGCGGGCGCGGCGGCCAAGGGCCGGGCGGCGGCGGCTTCGGGCGAGGCGGCGGCGGACAGCCCGATCTCGAGGACATGATCCGGCGCAGTCAAGAAAAGTTGAAGCAGTCTCTGCCGGGCGGCATGGGCGGTAAGGGACTGATCATAGTCGTCGCGGTTCTCGGCGTGCTTTGGATGATCTCCGGCTTCTACCGCGTGAACCCTGGCGAACAGGGCGTCGTACTCCGTTTCGGCGAGTGGGTTAACCAGGAAAACCTGGCGCAGCCGGGCCTGCATTGGCATTTGCCCTGGCCGATCGAAACAGCCGTCACGCCGCAGGTCGATGAGGTGCGTTCGATCGCCGTCGGTTTCCGCGCAGGTCAGCGCGACATCGAAGAAGAAAGCCTGATGTTGACGCGCGACCAGAACATCATCGACGTCGATTTCAGCGTTCAGTGGCGTATCGCGAATGCCGGCGAGTTCCTCTTCAACATTCGTGAGCCCGAAGACACCATCAAGCTGGCGGCGGAAAGCGCCATGCGTGAGGTGATCGGCCAGACCGACATCCAGCCGGCCCTGACCGACGCCAAGGAGGAGGTGGCTCTGCGCGTGCGAGAAACGCTGCAGGGTACCTTGGACGAGTATCAGGCCGGCGTGCTGATCACCGCGGTCAACATGCAGGACGTGCAGCCGCCGAGCGAGGTCGCGGACGCCTTCGAAGACGTGCAGCGGGCGCGGCAGGACCTCGACCGCTTGAGGAACCAGGCCGAAGCCTATCGCAACCGCATCATTCCGGAGGCGCGAGGCGAGGCACAACGCATCATTCAAGAAGCGGAAGCCTACCGGGAGCAGGTCATCAACGAGGCTCAGGGTGAGGCGCAGCGCTTCATTCAGGTCTATGACGCCTACAGCCTCAGCCCTGACGTCACCCGCCAGCGCCTCTATCTCGAGACGGTCCAGAAGGTGCTGCAGGAGACCGGCAAGATCCTCGTCGAGGAGGGCAACCCCGTTATTATCAATTCGGGTGGCACCAGCGGCATCGTTCCGATGCAGACCGGTCAGCCCGCCCAGGGCGACACCGTTCGCTAAGGCCAGGAAGCGAGAGAGACAATGCAAGGGCGACTTCCCCTCATCATCGGAATTTCCGTGGTCCTCCTGGGCTTGATCATCTACGGGTCCACCTTCATCGTTCACCAGACTCAACAGGCGGCGGTGCTTCAGTTCGGTGCCGTGAAACGCGTGATCACCGAGCCTGGGCTGCACTTCAAGCTCCCGCTCATCCAGAACGTGCGTTTCGAAGAGAACCGCGTGCTGAACCTCGACCCGCGCGCCGAGACGGTTCTCCTCGCCGACCAGCGCCGCTTGGTGGTCAACACCTTCGTTCGCTATAAGATCGACAATCTCGAACAGTTCATCCGCGTCGCGGTGAACGAACGGAACCTGCGCGGTCAGTTGGAGCCAATCGTCAACAACGCCGTGCGGACAGTGCTCGGTACCACCTTTCTGCCAACGGTGTTGTCGGCCGAGCGCGACAACTTGATGGCCGACATTCGCCAGCGCGTGAATCAGGAGACGCAGAAGGCGGGCTCGAACTTCGGTATCGACGTGCTGGACGTGCGTATCGTGCGCGCGGATCTACTGCCCGAGGTCAGCAAGTCGGTCTACGAGCGGATGAAGTCCGAACGTGAGCGCGACGCCAACGAGTTTCGCGCGCAAGGTAACGAGCAGTACCAGGGCATCACCTCGGCGGCGGACCGCGAGGCGACGGTCATTCGGGCCGAGGCCAATCGCGAAGCGGAAATCCTGCGCGGTACAGGCGATGCCGAGAGGACTCGCATCTTGAGCGACGCCTACGGACGCGACCCGGAATTCTTCGAGTTCTATCGCTCGATGCAGGCCTACGAAGCCGCAATCCGGTCGGACAACTCGGTGCTCGTGATGCCGACCGACAACGATTTCTTCCGCTACTTCAACGACCAGCGAGGCGGTACTGCGGCGCCGGCAGCGGCGGGTACCAATCTGCCGCGGACGACCGCCGTAGACTAAACCTGGTTGCCGCACGGCCCCGACAGCTAGACCGCTGCGGGGCCGCAAGCCACTAGAATGATCGATCTGCTCACCGCTCTCGCGCTCGTCCTGGTGATTGAGGGGCTGGTGCTGGCGGTGGTACCGGACATGCCGCGGCGGCTCTATGCGATGCTGTCGGAGGCGCGGCCAGAGCAGCTCCGCGTGGCCGGCCTGACGGCGGCTGCCATCGGCGTGTTGTTCGTATGGCTGCTCAGGGGTTAAGATCAAAACTGAGTTATTGGAACTTTGCATCCTGCGTCCGCGCCATATTTTCCGCTGAATTGGCCTTTCATTTGTGTATTGATAGGGACAAGTGACGAGCGCTGCGGGCACTGGACGATGAAGGCCTGATGCCGCGACGCCGCCGCGACCGAAGGAGACCCCCGACACCATGAAACATCCGCTTCCGCTCTATGCCTCGGTCTACGCCACGGCTCTGGCAATGTTGTTCGCGCTGGTCTTGAGCCCATCACCAGCGGCGGCCCGGGGCGCACCGGAGAGCTTCGCCGACTTGGTGGAGAAGCTGCAGCCATCAGTCGTCAACATTTCCAGCACGCAGGTGATCGACGACAGCGGTGTCGAGGAGTTCCAGGATCTCTTCCGCGAGTTTCTCGAGCGCCGGCGCGGCGGAGAAGGCGAAGAGGAAGGTCCCCGGCGCCAGCGCCGCGCCAACTCACTCGGCTCTGGCTTCATCATTGACCCCGCCGGCTACATCGTAACCAACAATCACGTCATCGAGGGCGCGGATGAGATCAACGTTCGTCTCGCCGACAACTCGCTCTACAAGGCGACGGTGATCGGCACAGACGACAAGACCGATCTGGCCTTGCTGAAGGTCGAGCCCGAGCGTCCCTTGCCGGCGCTAGACTGGGGCAACTCCGACCGCCTGCGCGTCGGCGACTGGGTGGTTGCGATCGGCAATCCCTTCGGCCTCGGCGGCACCGTGACGGCCGGCATCGTTTCGGCGCGTCAGCGCGACATCAATTCCGGTCCCTACGACGACTTCATCCAGACCGATGCCTCGATCAACCGCGGCAACTCCGGCGGCCCGCTGTTCAACCTCGATGGTCAGGTCATTGGCGTGAACACCGCGATCTTCTCCCAGACCGGCGGCTCGGTCGGTATCGGATTTGCCATCCCGGCGTCGTTGGCGCGCAACGTGACCGAGTCCCTGCGGCAGTTCGGCGAAGTGCGCCGCGGCTGGCTTGGTGTCCGCATCCAAACGGTGACGGAAGAGCTCGCCGAGAGCCGCCTTCAGCTTCCTGAGGCAACCGGTGCTTTGGTCGCTTCGGTGACCCCCGGCGGTCCTGCTGAGGCTGCCGGCATTCAGCCGGGCGACGTGGTGTTGCAGTTCGACGGCCGCGACGTCGAGAACATGCGCCGGCTGCCGCGCATGGTCGCCGAGACGGCGATCGGCAAGGACGTCGAGGTGGTGGTGTGGCGCAACGGCGAACGCAAGATATTGAAAGTCGAGCTGGGCCAGCTCGACGACACGGTCCTGGCGCGGGCGTCGGCGGTCGAGGAGCCTGAGGAGCTCGATCAGATCGGCGATCTGGGCCTGTCCGTGGCGCGCCTGAGCCCCGAGCTGCGGCAGCGCTATGAGCTGCCGCAGGAGTCCGGCGGCGTCGTCATCACCGAGGTCGATCAGGGCGGCAGCGCGGCCGAGAAGGGCCTGCAGCCGGGTGATGTGATCTTGGAGGTCGACCAAGAGAGCGTCTCGAGCCCGGCCGATGTCGCCGAGCGAATTCGCAAGGCGCGGGACGACGGCTATAACGTGGTCACGCTTCTCATTCAGCGAGAGGGCGGGCAACAGTGGTTTGCGCTTCGCCTTGACCAGAGTTAAGCGAACGAAGCTCTGACGTGAGCAGAGGGGCGGAGGGTTCTCCGCCCCTTTTGCTTTGCTGTCGGTGGCTTGTTTTTACTAGCGCTCGACGTCTGCTGTCGGCGTCACGAACTCCTCAGCGCGATAGCCCTGGAAGTAGAGCAGCGCCGTGAGATCGCAGTGATCGATGCGTGCGTCCGCCACCTCACGCAGCAGCGGCTTGCCGCGGTAGGCGACGCCTAGCCCGGCGCTCCGCACCATCGGCACGTCGTTTGCGCCGTCGCCCACGGCACAGGTCTCGCTGAGATCGATCCCCTCCGCGGCGGCAATTTCGAGAAGAGCCTCCTGTTTGGCCTCCGGGCCCAAGATAGGCAGGGCAACTTCCCCGACCAGCTTGCCGTCGCGCTCGGTGAGACGGTTGGCGCGCTGCAAATGAAATCCCGCGGCCGCGGCGACCATGTCGGCAAAGAGCGTGAAGCCGCCCGTGACCAGGGCCGTGACGGCACTCGCCTCACCCATGGTAGCGACCAGGGTGCGGGCGCCGGGATTGAAGGTCATGCGTTGGGCGACCTCCTCCATCACCGCGGTCGGCAGCCCCTCCAGCATGGCCGCCCGCTCCTGCAAGGAGCCGGCGAAGTCGATCTCGCCGCGCATGGACTGGGCTGTTATCTCGGCCATGCGTTCGCGCAGGTCGAGGGCTTCTGCCATTTCTTCCAGCATCTCCTGGCCGATGATGGTGGACTCCATATCGGCGACCAGCAGGCGCTTGCGCCGCTTGGCGGAAGACTGCACGCAAAGATCGATGGGGGGCGATCCCAGGGCCGTTGAGAGTGCGTTGCGGGCTGCCGCGGCTTCGATGGAATCGAAATAGAGATCGCATGCGCGCTCACGGCAAAGCCAGTCTCGCTTCCCAATCTGCGCGCCGGCCGCTTCCAAGGCCTGCGCGGACTGGTCGACGAGATCCGTGGTCAGCGGCGGGCCATCGAGAGGAACCAGCAGTGTGGCAACGTGCGTCATGGCATCTGTTTCGCGATAGAAGTGAGCGCGGCGGGCAGTGCGGGCTTGCACGCCCGTCGGCGAGGTGTTGGAAGAAGCGCCACAAGAAATCAAGAGGAGCAGGGCGTGGCGGCCGAGGCTCTCCTAGCATGACCGACGAGCCGGCCATTCTGATCGCCGGGCCCACGGCGAGCGGCAAGTCGGGATTGGCCCTTGCCATCGCGCAGGCCTTCGATGGCGTGGTGATCAATGCCGATTCCATGCAGGTCTACCGCGATCTCCGCATTCTGACGGCACGCCCTGGCGAAGAGGCCCTGGCGACAGCGCCCCACCGGCTCTATGGGGTTCTCTCTGGCGCGGAGCTCTGTTCGGTCGGGCGCTGGCGGAGCATGGCCCTGACCGAGATGGCCGCGGCACGCCAAGCCGGCCGCCTGCCAGTGGTGGTCGGCGGGACCGGTCTCTATCTCAAGGGCTTGGAGGTTGGCCTGAGCGCAATGCCGGCGATATCGCCGTCGGTCCGCGAGCGTGTCCGGCGTTTCCATCGACGCTTCGGCAACGAGGCCCTGCGAAAGCGGCTGGCAATCGGCGACCCGGTGAGCCACGAGCGAATCCCACCCGGAGACAGCCAGCGCTTGCTCCGCGCCCTGGAGGTCCTGGAGAGCAGCGGTCGGCCGCTCAGCGCCTGGCAACAGGAGTCTCCGGCAGAACCGGCGCTCTATCGCTTTCTGACGCTTTCTTTGATGCCCGATCGCGAGCGTCTCTATGCCGCGATCGACGGCCGTTTCCTCTCGATGATGGAACGGGGCGCCTTGGACGAGGTCGAGGCGCTGCTGCAAAGGGCCTATCCGAGCGATCGGCCGATCATGAAGGCGCTCGGCGTTCCGGAACTTGCCGCGCATCTCACCGGCTCACTGCCTCTCGAAGAGGCAGTTTCTGCCGCGCAGAGGGCTTCGCGGCGCTATGCGAAACGGCAGATGACCTGGCAGCGAACGCAGCTGATGAGACAGAAAGCAACTTTTGTCGAGCTTCAAACGGAAGATTTGCAAATCAGATGCGACGAAACCTTTCCGAAAATTCGCCAGTTTCTGTTGACCTCAGGAGCCGGTGGAGGATAACGTGTGCGCCATTTTGCAGTGTGGCACAGCAGCTTCCCAGCGTCTGGCTCGTTTCCTGGCGGACCGGAATGGGTTATGCTGCGTCGCAATAGGAACAAGCTGGCCGTCAGCAGGTGCATGACCGTCGGCGATACGAGGACGAGAGCATGTTGAAAAAGACAGCCGAGACGGCCGAGGAGTCTGACGCTAAAGACCAGATGTTGGGCGCGGAGATCGTTATCCGGGCTCTCGTCGAGCAAGGCGTCGACGTCGTTTTCGGCTATCCCGGCGGTGCGGTCCTGCCCATCTATGACGCGCTCTTCAAGCAGAATGCGCTGCGCCACATTCTCGTCCGCCACGAACAGGCAGCGGTGCACGCCGCAGAGGGCTATGCGCGCTCGACCGGAAAGGTCGGCGTGGTGCTGGTGACCTCTGGGCCCGGCGCGACCAACGCGGTGACAGGCCTGACCGACGCGCTGATGGACTCCATTCCGGTCGTCTGCCTGACCGGGCAGGTGCCGACCCACCTGATCGGCAACGACGCCTTCCAGGAGGCCGACACGACCGGCATTACGCGCCCCTGCACCAAGCACAATTACCTGGTCAAGCGCATGGAGGATCTGCCGCGCATCATGCACGAGGCTTTCTATGTCGCCCAAAGCGGCCGGCCGGGTCCGGTGGTCGTCGACCTGCCGAAAGATATTCTGCAAGGCAAAGGCAGCTATCTCGCCAAGGAACAGACCCAGCGCCTGAGCTACCAGCCGCAGACCCGCGGTGATCGCGCCCGCATCGAAGAGGCGGCCGCACTGCTGGCCGCGGCCAAGCGTCCGATCGTCTATGCCGGTGGCGGCGTGATCAATGCGGGGCCAGAGGCAAGCCGCCGCCTGCGCGAGTTTGTGCGCATGACCGGAATGCCCTGCACCAACACCCTGATGGGCTTGGGCGTCTACCCTGCTTCGGACCGGCAGTTCCTCGGTATGTTGGGCATGCACGGCACCTACGAAGCCAATCTCGCCATGTACAACTGCGATGTTATGCTGAACGTCGGCGCCCGCTTCGACGATCGCGTGACTGGCCGGCTCGACGAGTTTTCGCCTAACTCGAAGAAGATCCACATCGATATCGACCCCAGCTCAATCAACAAGAACGTCCTGGTGGACGTGCCCATCGTCGGTGATGCCGGCGAGGTGCTTGGCGACTTGCTGGATGTCTGGCGGGCCAAATCCTATGCCCCTGACCAGAAGGCCATGGCGGACTGGTGGACTCAGATCGAACAGTGGCGTGGGCGCGACTGCTTGCACTTCGAGCAGACCGGCCCGGAGATCAAGCCGCAGCACGCGATCAAACGGCTGCACGAGCTGACCCAGGGGCGCGACGTTTACTTCACCACGGAAGTCGGCCAGCACCAGATGTGGGCGGCCCAGTACATCGGCTTCGATGAGCCGAACCGCTGGATGACATCGGGCGGCCTCGGCACCATGGGCTACGGCCTGCCGGCGGCGATGGGTGTTCAGGTGGCCTATCCCGACGCCTTGGTCATCGACGTGGCTGGCGAAGCCTCGATCCTTATGAACATCCAGGAGATGTCGACCCTTGCCCAGTATCGCCTGCCGGTGAAGGTCTTCATCATCAACAATCAGTGGATGGGGATGGTGCGCCAGTGGCAGGAGCTGCTGCACGGCGGCCGCTACGCGGAAAGCTACACGGCCTCGTTGCCTGACTTCGTCAAGCTGGCCGAGTCCTTCGGCGCTGTCGGTCTGCGGGCCCAGCATCCCGATGAGCTGGACGAGAAGATCATGCAGATGATCGAAACCCCGGCTCCGGTCATTTTCGATTGCTGCGTGGCGCAAGAGGAAAACTGCTTCCCGATGATCCCTTCGGGCGCGGCGCACTACGAGATGCTGCTCGGGCCGAACGACAAGGTCGAGAAGCCTATTTCTGAAGAGGGCATGGTTCTGGTCTAAAGGCCTCAGACGGCCCTCTGAGCTGCTGGCCGCACCCGGCCCTGAAGCCGGGGCGGCTAGAGTGCCCCGCGCGCCCGTTCCCGAAACGAAAAGCAAGAACAATGTCACCGATAGAAACCCAAGAAGAGTCCTGCGTGATGGCCGTGCTGGTGGACAACGAGCCAGGCGTTCTCGCGCGGGTCATCGGTTTGTTCTCGGGCCGCGGCTACAACATCGAGAGCCTGACCGTCACAGAGGTCGACCCGGACCGCAATCTCTCGCGCATTACCATCATCACCAGCGGAACGCCGATGATCCTCGAGCAGATCAAGGCTCAACTGGGCCGCCTCGTTCCGGTGCATCAGGTGAGTGATCTGACCCGTCTTGGTCCCTACGTCGAGCGCGAGCTCGCGCTTGTGAAGGTGGTGGGCACGGGGGAGAAACGCGTCGAGGCGCTGCGCATTGCCGACATATTCAAGGCCGAGGTCGTCGATGCCGGCCTCGATCACTTCGTGTTCGAGATGCATCATCGCTCGGAAAAGGTCGATGCCTTCATCGACCTCATGAAGCCGCTGGGCATGGTCGATGTTTCGCGGACCGGCGTTGTCGCCATCGCGCGCGGCAGCAAGGGCCTCTGAAGGCCCTTTTTCCCTCATTCTTCAATCTCTTGCCGCATTTGCTGCGTTAGGCGAGCCTACACGCTTTTGCCTTACTTTGCCGCTAGGGCTTCTGCCGCCAGGAGGGTGGTGCAACCTGTTGCAAGGCGCTCAAGAGGACGACGCTGTGAAAGACAGAATGTATCTGTGGTGGCTGCTGCGCGCGGCCTTTTGTTTGGGATTGCTCGCTGTCGCGTGGCTTTCGCTTTTGCCCCAAATGCCGATTCCCCAGGGCCTCCACGTCGGTGACAAGATCGGCCATGGCCTCGCTTATGCAGCTCTCGGTTTCACGGCCACCGCGCTGATGACGCCACTGGCAAAGGTGGCGCTCGGTACGGCCGTGATCGCATTTGGCATTGCCATGGAGTTGGCACAGGGCGCCGTGCCCGGCCGCACGCGGGAGCTGGCAGACATCGGCGCTAACATTGCCGGGATGCTGCTTGGTATTCTCTGCGCGCTTCTGCTCGAACGGTTCTTGGTCCGCTGGCGGCTGCGTTCATCGGCGCCGGACTGCGTGGCCAAGAAGATCGCGATTGGGTAGCCGCAAGCGGCTCCTGAGGCGAAATTGACCTGGATCATGCACGGGAGCTGCCTGACCGACTAGCTTTTATCAGGCATGGAAATCTCCCTTCAGACTTGAGGCCCGAGCCGCCAACGGCATCGGGCCATTTCTTTGCCCGCCGTCTGGCTTTCGGCGCTCAGAAAGCGAAGGGAATAGTGTTGTAGGTGAGAGTTAGGAGGACAGCGTTTGAGAGGGCGAGGTCGCTGTCGTCGAGTTCCTGTCCCCTGAAGCGGTACTGTCCTGTGAGGCGCCACTGTTCTGTGAGCCTGTAGGAGAGGCTTGGGCTTACGGAGAAGAAGAAGCGCTCTCCGTCGTCGTCGGTTGCGGCGTCGATGTCTTCGCTGCGTTCAGCGATTGTGACGAAGAGGGCCGAGAGCCTTTCGGTGAGGCGGTACCGGAAGGTGCTCTGGGCGCGGGTTCTCTGTCTGAGGGAGCCATCGGAGGAGGGCTCTGCGGCATTGAGGATGGAGGCGCTGATCTCGCCCTGGTCGAACTGCCAGTCGAGCTCTCCACGGAGGTTGAAGCCGACGCTGGTTTCGTTCTCGCGTCCGTCCGGTTCGTCGAAGCGGGAGTTGGTCACCCGCAGTCCGACATCGATGGTGCTTTCGAAGCGGTCGTTGGGGCTTCGGGTCCAGCGTGCGGAGAGGCTGTAGTTCTCGGCCTCGGTGTTTTCCGTGTCCTCGCTGTCGAAGTGGCTTGCGGTGAAGACGAGGCCGACCTCGTCCCTCGGGGTGATGCTCTGAATGTAGGCGAGCTGTCCTGCGAAGTTGATGAAGTCGTCGAACTCGTCGCTGCCGAAGGTGACGCGGTTTGCGCTGGCGCTCGTCTCGATGCGGGAGAGGGGCCCTGTGAGGTAGGTGAAGGAGGGTCCGCCGGCCCATGAGGTTCGGCGCACGGAGCGGTCGATGCGGCCGGTGTCCTCGAGCTCGCTTTCGCGCGTGGTGTTGCGGACGAATTCGGCCGAGAGGCCGTAGCTGGCCCGGCTGCCCCGCCGGTTGTATTCGACGGCGCCGCGCTGGTCCGTGGAGTCGAGATCGCTCTCCGAGAAGAAGCGCGTGTGGGTGAGCTCGGCCTCGATGGCGAGGAGGCTGTTGGGGGCTTCCTTGGAGAGGCGCAGTCCGGGCTGGGCGCGCAGGCCGAAGCTGTCGACCTCGTCGTCTTCGGCCAGGGTGACGTTGTCGTCGTAGAAGAGCTCCTGCAGGAAGAGGCCCTCGATGCGCCAGTTGGCGGCGGCCGGGCTGAGCCACAGGGGCACAAGCAGCAGGCCCAGGGCGGCGGCCAGGCTGAGCTGGCGGCCTGCCTTGCGGCCTGTCTCATGGCGCCGGCTTGCTGCGCTGTGCTGGCTGCTCATCCGCCCGGGGCCCGGCTCACACGCTCCCTTGGTGCGGGTCTAGAAGAGGCCAGCGGTGGGGACGACGACCACGTCGCCCTGCTGCAGGACGATGTTGGAGGAGAGGTCGCTCCCGTCGGTGACGTCGTCATAGTCGAAGGCGATGGCGCTCTGGCTTCCGTCTGCGGCGCGGCGCAGGACATAGATATCGTCCTCATCGGCGAAGGCGGTGAGGCCGCCTGCGAGGGCGATGGCCTGGAGCACGTCGATGGGCTGGTCGACGGTGAACTGTCCGGGCTGATTGACCTGTCCGGTGACGTAGAGCTTGTTGCCGGCGACCTGGAGGATGGAGACGGTGACCACGGGCTCCGGGAAGAAGCGGGTGAGGCGCTCCTCGACCTCGGCCTGGATTTCATCTGGGGTGCGTCCTGCGGCCTGGACGGTGCCGACCAGGGGGAAGGCGATGTTGCCGTCGGGCAGCAGCAGGACCTCGCGCTGCAGCTCGGGCTCCTTCCAGACGGAGATCTCGATGACATCGCCGGGATTGAGGCGGTAGCTGCCTTGGGTGGGCGTGACCAGTTGCTGGGCGGATGCGGATGCCGCGGCAAGGCCTGCGGCGGCAGCCAGGCCGAGGCAGAGCCCGGCCAGGCGCGGGAACAGGGACCGGAGAAGGGTGGGGCGGGCCATAGGCTCCTCTTTCGTGCTGCTGTCTCGCGTGCGCTGTCTGGGTCGCGCGGTTTCGATCGTGGGGGGCAGGCGGCCAATGGCACATCAGACCACCCATCCGGCAAACCACCCGTCCAGCCTGCGGCGGGCCTCTTTAACCAAGGGTTTATACAACTTCCCTCTATCCCCGCAACAATGGCTCGGCGCCCTGCGGCCGGCCTTTCGAGAAACACCGTGCGGGCGTCTTGCCATTGCGATGCCATCTTTCCCGAGCATAGCAGCAGCGTCGTGCGTCCGGGCGCAGGTGCGGGCGGATTGCCCTGGCTTTTGTCGACCTGCTAAGCGAGCCCTCATAGATTGCTCGTAGAGAGGTCGAATTGGGACTTCTATCTGGAACTTTTTTGGCTTCGACCTTTTCCCCACGCGAGTTCCGGCTTATGCAAAGGCTTAACCATTCTTGAGCGAGAAACAACGGTCGGACTAATCCGGCGTTGTATGGTGGCTTGCCTGTGCGAGATGCGCGGGGTGGCGGGAGCGAAACGGCGCCGAGCAAACCGGCTTTTGGCGGTGGTGCGACGGGCGGACCAATGCGAGGAGGATGGCCGGTGATGGAGGCGATGGCAGGACAGCGATTCCAGAGGCGCAACGCTCCCGGACAGAAGCTCGCCTGGCGCGGCATCCTGGTCTTTCTCGCAGCAGCGCTGTTGCTGGCCGCCTGCGACGGGCCGGAGGAAAGAGAGCAGGCCTATCTCGAAAAGGGTCGTGAGCTCTTCCAAGCCGGCGAGTACCAAAAGGCTCGCCTGGAGTTCAAGAACGCTCGCCAGATCAATCCGAAAGGTGTCGAGGCTCTCTACTACCTGGGGCAAATTCAGGAGCGGGAAGCCAACTGGAGAGGCGCCTTCGCGGCCTATTCCGCAGTGCTGGCCCAGGACCCGCAACACGTTGGTTCGACGATCCGGCTCGGCACCATCTACCTCTATGGTGGAGATCTCGCCTCGGCTGCATCGCAAGCGGAAACGGCGTTGACCCTCGCACCCAATGCGGCCGACGCACACGCGCTTGCCGGTGCCGTAGCCCTGCGCGAAAACCGCCTGAGCGATGCGCGCGCCGCGGCCGAGAAGGCGCTCGAGATCGATCAGAACTCGGTGCCGTCCTTGTCGCTCATGTCCGGCATCCTGGAGCGCGAAGGGTCTCACGACGCAGCTGTCGCCGTTTTGGCATCCGCCCTGGAGCGCCTGCCGGACAACACTGCGCTGCGGCTGTTGAAGATTGCGCTGCACTTGCAGCATGACGAACGCAATGACATCGAGCAGCTCTTCTCTGAGCTCTTCGAGCTGGAGCCGGATAAGGCGCTGTATCGCATCAATCTGGCGCGACTGCTGATCGCCTGGGGACGCCCTGACGATGCCGAGACGCTGCTGCGCAGCGCCATCGATGAACGCCCTGAGGACGAGACCTTCAAGCTGCTCTTGGTCGATTTCTTGGCCAACCAGCGCTCCTTCGATGCGGCGGAAGAAGCCCTGCAGACCTTCATCAGTGGCTCCCCGGAAAGCGACGGCCTGCGCTTCGGTTTGGCGGAACTCTACTCCCGTCATGCCCGGCCGGAGGCCGCCCAGCAGGTCTTCGAGGAGATCGCCGAGCGCGACCCGGAAGGCCCGCAAGGCCTGGCGGCGCAGCTTGCCCTGGCCCGCATGGCGTTCGCTGGGCGCGATGCTGAAAAGGCACTGGGCTTGGCCGAGAATGTTATCGAGGTCGAGCCGGCCAATACGGGCGCCTTGCTCCTGCGGTCCCGGATCTTGCTGGGTGACGGCCGGCACGACGAAGCCGTCGCCGACCTGCGGGCCATTCTCCGCGGCGAGCCCAATCAACGCGAGGCGCTCGACCTGCTGGCCACGGGTCTCATTGCCGGCGGGCAGCAGGGCTTGGCGGTCGAGGCCCTGCGACATCTGGCGACCCTCGAGCCGGACAACGCTACCGTTCAGCTGCGCCTCATTCAGCTCTTGGCACGGACCGGAGAGCGCCAGGGAGCTGCAAGCGCTCTCGAGGCCCTTCTGCAGCGCCAACCCGATAACCTGATCGCGCTGGCCACCAAGGCTGACCTCCTGATTGCCGACAGTGAGTTCGATGAAGCCGAAGGCTTGGCCAACGGTCTCGCCCAGTCCGACAACAAGGCGCGTCAGGTGGTCGGCTGGCAGCTGCTGGGACGCATTTATCTGGGGCAGAACCGCTACGACGAGGCGGTGGACTCCTTTAAGAAGACCCTGGCCGAGGCGCCGAGCCGCACCATTGCGCTCGATGGACTCGTCGATGCTTGGCTCGCTCTCGGCGAGACGGAGCCGCTCTTGGCTTACCTGGAAGACTATTCGGGCCGGACGCCCAATCTCGCGATCGGACCGTTCCGCCAAGGCCAGGTGCTGGCTGGTATTGGTCAAGCCGACGCCGCTACGGCCGCCTTCCGCGAAGCCATGGCGCGCGACAATAGGGACACGCGGACCTACGCCGCCCTTGCCCGCCTGCAGTTGAGCCAGGAGGCAGTGGATGACGCACTCGTCACCCTGGACGAGGGCCTGGCGGCGATGCCGAACGATGGCCGCCTGCATTTCATGAAGGCCAGTCTGCTGCACACCCAGCGTCGCTACGACGAAGCGGCAGAGGTCTACCGGGAGATGCTGGCTCAGGACCCGGGCCAGGACATTGCCGCAAACAACCTGGCGGCCCTGATCGCCGATGCCTATCCCGAGAACCAGGAGCTGCTGGCCGAAGCCCTGGCCTTGGCGGAGCGGTTCCAGGCTTCGAACAATCCCTATTATCTCGACACCCTTGGCTGGGTGCTCTATCGCACCGGCGACCTCAATCAGGCGGCCATCTTCCTTGAACGGGCCGATCAGTTGACCACGGGCGTGCCGACCTTCCTCTACCACTTGGCACACGTGCGCGTGGCGCAAGGCCAGGCGGATGCAGCCAAAGACCTGTTGACGCGGGTCCTGGAGGATGAGCGGCCCTTCCCGGAACGGGCCCAGGCCCAAGAGCTGCTCGACAATCTGCGCAGCACCAACTAGATCCGGGACAGCGAGGCAGGCTCAGTGTCCTGCCACGCTCGATTCTCGACGCTAGGGTAGAGGTTGGGCCCATGCAGGTGCGCATTTTCAAGCTTCCCAAGACCGCCATGCAGTCCGGGCGCGGCAACACCAAGCACTGGGTGATGGAGTTCGAGCCGACCGCGGCCCGCTCGGTCGAGCCCCTGATGGGTTGGGTTGCGTCGCCGGACACCAATCAGCAGGTCCGTCTCACCTTCGAAAGCAAGGAAGAGGCGATCGCGCTGGCCAAGAAACGCGGCTACATGTACAGCGTCGATGAGCCGCAGGAGCGGGTGGTGCGCCCCAAGTCCTACGCCGACAACTTCAGCAATCGCCGCCTGGCGCCTTGGACGCATTAGCCGAGGCGCTCGGCATTCCACGTCGACGGCTGTTACGCCGCCACTTGTGTCGCCCGCTTTCGGCAGGCAGAAAGCCGGCATAGCCGCGCCAGCGCCCGTAGCTCAGCTGGATAGAGCACGTGCCTTCTAAGCATGGGGTCGCAGGTTCGAATCCTGCCGGGCGCGCCATTTTTTTAATCAGGCCGAATCGATTTTTGAGTCAGTTGAGTTGGCGTCTCAGCTGAGTCACCAACGTCATTGCAGCTGCAACCGTGACGTCTGTGTCCGTGTGATCGATGAACACGACTGAGAAGAACGATAGCTGCGACAGGGTTTTCCCTTAGCGCAACACGTGAACGGAACAGGGGGCATGGCGGACCACGCGCGCCGCCGTCGAGCCGAGCAAATAGTCCTGCAGGTCGGGTTTGTGCGAGCCAACGATGATGCAGTCGGCACCGATCTCCTCGGCGTACTCCGTGATCGCGGGCCCGGGGCTGCCGGACAGCACGACTATCTCCGCGTCCGCCTTGGCGCCCACGCGCTCGCGGATGGCGGCCTCGGCCTCCTTGCGGATCCGGCTCTCGTGATCCTCTGGGAGGTAGTAGCTGGCGAAGCCCGGCACAGGCTCCAGCACATGCAAGGCAACAATCTTGCCGCCCTCAGTCTTGAGTTGGCGCGCCGCTTCCAGCGCGGCCACACCGTGGCCGTGGCTTAGGCCCAATGCCGCGATGATTTTCTTGTACATGCCGCCTCTCCGAGGTTCCGCGTGAAAGAAAGGACGGTCCGGAGCGGCCTGCGGGCGTGGCTCCGGACCGGCTGCGTCAAGCGCTGCGATAGAGTTTGGTCATGACGAACTCGCGGTGCTTCAAAGCCTCCGCGGCGGTCAGCCGGCCATTGCAGGTGCGCCGTGTGATGTCGATCAGGGCGTCGCCCGCCTCGTCCAGGTCCATCTCGCCCCTGAGGATGCCCGAACAATCGAGATCGATGTGCTCGCCCATCTCGCGCACCGTCTTGGGATTGGCGGTTAGCTTGATGACCGGCTCGATCGGGTTGCCGATGATGTTGCCTTGCCCGGTCGGGAAGAGGTGGACGACGAAGCCGGCCGCCGCCTGCAGGGTCACGCACTCGGCCGCCGCCGAGGAGGTGTCCATGAAATAGAGGCCCGCCCCCTTGGCCGGCGCTTCGGCGGGCTCCAGGACGTCGATGTAGCGCGCCTTCCTGCCGATCTTCTGCAGGTTGCCAAAGGCTTTTTCTTCGATGGTGGTCAGGCCGCCGGCAATGTTGCCCGCGGTCGGCTGGCTCTCCGAAAGGTCCGAGGTCTTATGGGGCTCGATGACCTCGTCCATGTAGGCCTGCCAGGTCCTGAGGAACTTCTCTCCAACCTCGGGGGTTGCGGCGCGGGCGGCGCAAACCTTCTCGGCCCCGGTCAGCTCGGAGGTTTCGCCGAAGCAGGTGTAGGCCCCAGCCTCGTCCATCTTGTCGATCATGTTGCCGACGGTCGGGCAAGAGGCGAGTCCGGACGTCGTGTCGGACTCGCCGCACTTGGTCGAGATCCAGAGCTCGGACATTTCGCAGGGCTCGCGCTGCAGCTCGCTTGCCCACTGCGAGAACTCCTTGGCCCGTCGCGAAGCGTCAGCGACGACCTTGATCTCGCCGTGGCCCTCGATGGCGAAGCCCTCGACAGGCTTGCCGGTCTTGGCGATGCCGTCGACCACGCGGCCGGTCCATTTCGGCTCGATGCCGATGACGATGACCGCGGCGACGTTCGGGTTGCAGCCGGTGCCGATCAGGGTGCGGAAATGCAGATCGAGATCCTCGCCGAACTGCAGCCGGCCATAGTGGTGGGGCAGGGCGAGGCAGCCGTCGATGTTGTTGGCCACCTTTTCAGAGGCAGCGTTGGAGAGGTCGTCCAGAGGCAGGATGACCACATGGTTGCGAATGCCGATGCGGCCGTTGTCCCGCCGGTAGCCATGAATCCCGTTCGTGCTCATCGTCTCTACCACTTCTTCGTCTTGACGTTCTGGACATGGGCATGATCGCCGGCGGCGATGTCGGCAACAGCTTTGCCGATGTCGTGCCCGTACTTGATGATGGTGTCGCCGCCCTTGATATCGCCGAGGGCGATCTTGTGGCCGAGCGGGATATTGGCCTTCGCCTGCAGCTGAACGCGGCTGTCGTTCTCCATGACCCAGCCGTCGAGCGCCATGCCCGAGGTGACTCCCTCAACGACAATGACGCCGACGGTGTCGGCCTTGTCGTGAACGATGAAATGCGGTGCGCTCACGGATATTCTCCTGTTCTCTCGAGATGGTCTTGATCAGTTTCAGTCGCCGCGCGGGCGCAGTACGATTTTCGATGCCGCGGCGCGGCCTTGGAGCAGGTCTTCGAAAGCTGCGATGCCATCGGCCAGGTCGCGCTGCTCGAACCAGTCGAGGGCCCCAAGCGCGCCGGACTGCATCGCTGAGACCGAGGCGCGGAAATCCTCCATGGTGTAGGTGTAGCAGCCGATGAAGGTGACCTCTTGCAAGGTCAACTTGCGCACGTCCATCCCGTCGACGCCGTCCGCCAGGCCGACATGGGCGATGACGCCCCCAGGCCGGACCGCGGCGATACCGGCCTTGCGCGTCGGCTTCGCTCCGACGCAGTCGATCACCACGTCGACCGCGTTCTCACCAGGGCCGGGCTCGTTGAGCGGGTCGTAGACGGTCCCGATGCCTGCCCTGGCGACGGTTTCGCGCCGTCCGGGGTTGGTCTCTGCCACGTGGATGCGCCGGCACCCCTGGGCGTGGAGCGAGAGCGCCGCGGCCATGCCGACGGCGCCGCCGCCGAAGACAAGAGCGTCGCACTCGACCAGGGGCTGGTGGGAGAGGGCGGCGGCCTTGACCACCGCATGCCAGCCGGTGGCGATTGGCTCGGCGAGTGCAGCGCGGGCGACGTCCATGCCCTCGGGGATCGGGACGAGATTGCGCTCCGGAATCGCCACCAGATCGGCGAAGGCACCCTGCCGCGGCGCCATGGAGATGATTTGCCGCGAGGCACAGATGTTCGTCCGACCCGAGATGCAGGCCGGGCAGCGCCCACACGTTACCAGCGGGTTGATGACCACGCGCCGGTCGCGCAGCCCGCCCTCGACAACGGTGCCGGCGGCCTCGTGCCCGAGGATGAGGGGGGCAATGCGCCGCTCGTCGTGACCCAGATAGGCATGCATGTCCGAGCCGCAGATGCCGACCGCTTCGACGCGAACCAGAACGTCGTCCGCTTGACGCTCGGGCTCGGGCACCTCGCGGTAGTCGAGGGTCTCGGGTGCGGTGTAGACCAGTGCTCTCATGCTGCGCTCATTTCGCCGTGAAGCCGCCGTCAACGTAAACGACCTGCCCGGTGACATAGTCGGAGGCGGGCGAGGCGAGAAAAATCGCCGGTCCGGCGAGATCCTCCAGGCGGCCGTTGCGGCCGATGCAGGTCTGTGCCGCCAAGCGTTCGGTCGCGGTCGCATCGGCGAAGACCGGCCCCGTCAGCTCAGTCGGAAAGAAGCCGGGTGCGATGGCGTTGCAGGCGATGCCGTCACGCGACCAGGCCTCCGCCATGGCGCGGGTCACCTGCGCTACCCCACCCTTCGACGCGCCGTAGGCGATCCCGTCTTTGAAGGCCCGCTCGGATTGCAGGGAGGCAATGTTGATGATCCGACCCCAACCCTTTTCCCGCATGGTCGGAACGAAGGCCCGTGCCAGAAAGAACGGCACCGAGAGGTTCAGGTCCAGGGTCGTCTGCCAGTCTTCGATGCTGATGGCGTCGGCCGGGCGGCGCGGGTTGATGCCGGCCGCATTGACCAGGATGTCGGGGGGGCCGAAGCGTGCGATCACGATCTCAGCCACAGCCTCGGCGTCAGAGGGAGAGCCCAGGTTTGCCTGCAAGGTCTCGACATTGCGGCCGTTCTCGCGCTGCGCGCTGCGCCAGGCATCGAGGGCATGTTGGCGGCGGGCTATTCCGACGACCGCAGCGCCGGCAGCAGCCAAGGCGCTGGCAATCGCCTGGCCGATCCCTGAACTGGCACCGGTCACGCAGGCAAGCCGTCCGGCCAGATTGAAGAGCTCATTGGTCATGAAGGCACATCAATCAAGCGCTGCCAGGTCGAAGTCTTCGTCGGGGAACCACTTGGCCAGCCGCACATCCGCTGTCTTGGCGTGACCTTCCATGCCTTCGAGACGCGAGATGCGGGCTGCGACTTGGCCGATGCGGCGGTTAGCGTCGCGTGTCATGCGCTGCCAGGTCACCGTCTTCATGAACTTGCCGACCGACAAGCCGCCGGAGTAGTGCGCCGCGCCCTTGGTCGGCAGCACATGATTCGGCCCGGAGACCTTATCGCCGTAGGCCACCGTCGTTTCTTCGCCGAGAAACAGCGAGCCGTAGTTCTGCAGGCGGCCAAGCCACCAGTCGAGGTCTTCCGCCTGCACCTGCAGATGTTCGGAGGCATAGTCGTCCGAGATCTTCGCGGCCTCGTCGCGGTCCGAGCACAGAATGATCTCGCCGTAGTCGTCCCAAGCCGCCGCGGCATTCTTGCTGTTGAGCTCGGGCAGCTCGGCAATCAGCTCTGGCACCCGCCGGGCGACGGCTTCCGCCAGGGCCCGATCAGTCGCGATCAGCCAGACCGGCGAATTGTAGCCGTGCTCCGCCTGTCCGACGAGGTCCGATGCGACGATGTCCACGTCCGCGGTGGCATCGGCGATGACCATGCTCTCGGTGGGGCCCGCGAACATGTCGATGCCCACGCGTCCATAGAGGATACGCTTGGCCTCGGCCACGAACTGATTGCCCGGTCCAGCAAGGACGCGGGCCGGCGGCGTTCCGAACAGCCCGAAGGCCATGGCCGCGATGCCCTGCACGCCGCCGAGATTGAGGATCGTGTCGGCGCCGCACACGTCGAAGGCATAGAGCACGCCGGGATTCATGCCGCTACCCGGCCGGGGCGGCGAGCACGCGGTGACATGGCTCACACCAGCCACTTTCGCGGTGGTGACCGTCATGATGGCGGAGGCGACATGGGAGTATCGCCCGCCGGGGGCGTAACAGCCCGCCGCCGACACCGGAATCTGCTTCTGGCCTGCAATCAGGCCGGGAAAGAGCTCCACCTCCGTGTCGGTCAGCGTGGCGCGCTGGCTCTCGGCGAAACGCCGCACGTTGTCGTGGGCGAAGCGGATATCGTCCTTCAGCTTGGCACTGACCTGATCGGCCGCTGCCGCCCGTTCCGCATCGGAGACAACGATGTCGCCCGTCCACTTGTCGAACCTCGCCGCATAGTCGCGCGCCGTGGCGTCGCCGCCGCTTTCGATGTCGTCGAGGATGGCCTGCACCGCCTCACGCACGTCCTGCTCGCCGGTTGCGGCGGTCTTCTCGGCTTTCTTCAGGTACTGGACGGGCATGGTGTGGCGGCCTCCAAGGGTCAGTAGATGTCGGGAAGGAAGACGGTCGAGAGCTCGGGGATGTAGGCGATCATCAGCACGACGATCAGCATGCCGATCACATAGGGCCCGACGCGCGAGGCTATTCGTAAGACCGACTCTCCGGTTATCCCTGAGATGACGAAGAGGTTCAGGCCTAGCGGCGGCGTGATGAAGCCAACGCCGAGCGCCGTCACCATCATGATGCTGAACTGGATCTCGTTCATGCCGGCCTCCTGGGCCAAGGGCAGCAGGATTGGCGAGAGGATGACGATGTTTGGGGTCGTCTCCATCACGCAGCCGGCGGCGATCAAGATGCCGATGATGAGCAGGATGATCAGGTAGGGGTTGTCGGTCATCGTTGTGACCGAATAGGCGAAGCCCTGCGGCACGCCGAGCGCGGCTAGGGTCTGTGCCAAGGGCAGCGACATGGCGATGATCGGCAGGATGACACCGTTCACCTTCGCGGAGCCGATCAGCATCTTCGGAAAGTCCGCGAGGCTGAGCGTCCCCTGCGCCAGGCCGATGGTGATGGTCGTGGCGACGGCGACGGCGGCGGCCTCGGTCGGCGTGAAGATGCCGGAGTAGATGCCGCCGAGAATGATGATGGGAACCAGCAGGGCATAGCGCCCGTCCCACACCGTGCGGCGCCAGTGGCCGAAGTCGAACCCGGCCTTCTCGCCTTCGAAGTTGTAGATCCGGTTCATCACCATGTTGGTGATCATGATCGAAATCATGATCATGACGCCCGGTATCGCCGCGGCGAGGAACAGTGTCGAGGCCGAGATACCGAGGATCAGGCCGAGGATGATGTAGGCGATCGAGGGCGGGATGAGGATGCCGGTGCAGGCGCCGGAGGCGACGAGGGCGCAGGCGTAGGGCCGGGGATATCCCTTGTCGACCAGCTTGTGGATCGTCATGCGCCCGACGGCGGCGGCGCCGGCCGCATCGGAACCTGAGATGCAGGCGAAGAAGCCGCAGCCCAGGACGGTGGATGTGCCGAGCCCGGCGCGGACGCCGCCGGTTGTCGCGTCCGCGATGTCGAGCAGCTTGTTGGACAGTCCCGTGCGGACCAGCACGTCGCCGGTCAGGATGAACAGCGGCACCGCGATCAGCGCGAAGTGATCGATGCCGTCGAAGAGTGACTCGCCGAGCAGGCCGATGGGAAGCACGTCGGTCGCCACGAGCATGACGACGGAACCGATTCCCAGGGCCGCCCATACGGGAACGGCCATCGCGATCAGGCCGACCATCAGGAGGACCGGGCCGTAAAACTCCCAGCCCAGGTCGATGGTCTGTTGCTGCATATGTTGCCAGAGCATCGGTCGTCCCCTCAGTCGAACATCTTCGCGCCTTCGAAGACGGGACGGCCGCGGCGCAGATCGCCGAAGTCCCGCCAGATCGACTGGCACAAGCGGTATGTCATCAAGGCGAAGCCGAGCGGCACGGCCGCCAGGAACCAGGCGAGGCTGATTCGAAGGCCGTGCGTCACCGAGCCGAACTTAATCGAAACCTCGAGCGACTCGATCGCCGTGTAGAGGGCGAGGATGGCGAGCGCCAGCATGCAGAGGTCGCCGAACAGATAGACCAGCGCCTTAGCTCGCGTCGACAGGTAGTGCAGGATCACGTCGATGCGGATGTGCGCACGGTCCTTGACCGCGATGGATGCGCCGACCCAGGCCAGGTAGATGAAGGAGTAGCGGGCGATCTCTTCACCCCAGATCGACGAGTACGAGAGGACGAAGCGCCGCACGACCTCGACGACGATGGTTGCGACGATCATTCCGTAGAAGCCGAGAAGCATCCAACGCTCGGCGTTCTCGTCGAGGGCTCTCCAAATCGACTTCCGTTCGGTCTCCGGATGGCTCACGGCACATCTCCCCTATGAGGGATGCTGAGGCGCGCGCTCGGGAGCGCGTTACGCCGGCGCTGTCACGAATGCCCGAGGCCGGCCGCCGGAACCGATGGAGGTTCCGGCGGTTGCCTCGCCTTGCTGGCTCAGGCGTCGTGGACGTAGTAGCGACCCATGGTGTTCGCCGCTTCGTCCAGCTCGCCGAAAGCCTCGAGCGAGCCGGCGAGCTCGGTCTTGAAGTCGTTCCACTCGGGGCGCTGGTGACCGCCGGCCTCGACCCACTGGGCCAGCTCGCCCTCGCTCGGGGAGTAGAACTGGACGCCTGCGCTGCCCATCTCGGCCATGGCGTAGGCCCTGGCGGCGGGCACCTTTGCAAGGTTCTGCTGCGCCGAGATCTCGGATGCGAACTCGATGCCCTCCTGCACGTCGGACGGCAGGCCGTTGAACCATTCCGCGTTGCAGGAATAGACCTGACTGTCCGGCACCGCGCGAGAGAAGGTGACCCAGGAGAGGATGTCCTGGAAGCCGAAGACGTGCAGCGCGCCGACGGCCGGGTCGAGTGCGTCGGCCACGCCTTGCTTGATCGCCGAAGGCGTCTCGCCCCAGGCGACCGGCGTCGGGTTGGCGCCGATCATGCGGTAGTACTGTTGCAGCATCTTTGAGCCGGGGACGCGGAACTTGACGCCGGAGAGATCGCCCGGAGTCTTGATCGGCCCCTTGCCGCCGCGACGCATGGCAACCACGCGCGGGTCGATGACGACGTACCACAGCGGCTTGAAGCCCTTGGCCTCGACCTTCGGGTGAACGACTGACTTCCAGGCCTCCGAATTGACCAGATTGACGAACTTCTGATTGGCGCCGCAGAAGTAGGGCAGGTTGATCAAGTCGACGACCGGCGCGAAGGGCGCAAAATTGGACAGCGAGTGCTGCGCGGCCTGGATGGTTCCGTTCTGCACTTTCTGCGCCAGCGCCCCGCCGGCGCCGAGCTGCCCGCCGGGAGCCAGCTTCACGTAGATTTTGCCGTTGGTCGCGTTCTGGATGTTCTCCTTGAAGTCCAGCTGCATGATCGGATAGCTGCGCGAGGCACCGAGTATGTAGGCCGTGCCCACCGTCATGACATGCTCGGCGGCCTTCTGACGGTCTCGCTCTTCCTTAGCCGTTTGGGCGGCCGCTTCCGAATCCAACAGCAGGCCGCCGGCACCGGCGACGACCGCGGCGGTGAATCCGTACTTGGCCGAGATGTCCAGAAAGCGCCGGCGCTCGATCGACGTCACTTCGTCCTTTTCAGTCTTTCTCTTGGTCATTCTTTCCTCCCGTATTGTTTGAAGCTTTGTTGTCCGTGTTTTCGGCACGTTCGCGTTCGCGCACCAAGCAGGCGGCGATGAACAGAGCGACGGCAACGAAAAGGGTCAGGAACTCGCCGACATCGCCGAGGCCCGGCGTTTCCGTTGCGCCTTGAAGGATGGCGATTTTTCCAATCACGATGTTGATTGCGAACCCGAGGAAGAAGACCAGCGCCGCCCAGAGAAATCCGCGGCCCGGTCTTGCGCCTCTTGGTCCTCGCGTCGTCTGCCGGACCGTCATAACGCTCCTCCCTTTCGGACGTAGCGCTCTTTCATTAACAATGTAAGCGCTTACATATTTGCCATATGCTGGGCCATTTTTATTCCCTGTGTCAACATGTATTTTTCCCCACTCCGTCGAATCGGCTATCGTAGCAGATAGGTATTCCGCGGGATTGGAGATTTGGGGATAGCCGTTGAGCGCTGTTGGTGAGGATGCCGGTGCAAAGAAAGCGTTATCGAAAAACCCGGGCACTTGCCGTTACGCTGCAGGATGTGGCCGAGCAGGCCGGCGTCTCCACGGCAACGGTGTCACGCTATCTCGCAAGCCCTGACCAGGTGCGGGAGGAACGGCGGGCCAGGATAGAGGCGGCGATTGCCAAGCTCGGTTACATACCGCACGGCGCGGCCCGAGCGCTGGCCTCGCAACGCTCGCGCACCATCGGGGCGATTGTCCCGACCCTGGACAATGCGATCTTCGCCCAGGGGATTCAGGCGTTCCAGGCGCGACTGCAGTCCACCGGCTACACCTTGTTCGTGGCGAGTTCGAATTACTCGCTTGAGGAGGAGCGCACGCAGGGCGAAACCCTGATCGCGCGCGGCGTCGACGGCATGTTGTTGGTCGGCAGCGACCACGACGAGATCCTCTATGCCCGCTTGAAGCAGTCGGCAACGCCCTATGTGAACACCTGGTCGTTCGACGGTGATGCCCCGCATCCCTGCGTCGGCTTCGACAACTTCGATGCCGCCTCGCGGCAAACCGCGTACCTCTTCGATATCGGGCACCGCCGGTTCGGGGTCATATCCGGTATTACCCGCGACAACGACCGGGCGCGCAAACGCCTCGAGGGAATCCTCTCGACGCTGCGCGAGCGGGGCGTCGCGCTACCGGAGTCGATGGTCTTCGAGACCAAATACGATATCAACTCCAGCCGCACGGTCATGAACCGCCTGCTGAGCTGCACGCCGCGCCCGACGGCCGTCATCTGCGGCAACGACGTCTTGGCCTACGGCGCGCTGATCGAATGCCAAGTCAGTGGCCTTAGGGTTCCGAAGGATGTGTCGGTCGTGGGGTTCGACGATCTCCCCATGTCCCAGCATTTCCAACCGCCGCTGACGACGATTCACGTGCCTTCGCAGGATATGGGCCGAACGGCCGCGGATTTCCTCTTGGCCAACCTGAACGGCGAGAACATCAGCAGTCACACAAAGCTTGAGGCCGATCTAATCCTCCGTGCCTCTACCGCACCGCCCGGTGCGCATTGACAGTTTTCCCGACGACGACCAGGTCGGCTGCGATCAGGGTGGCAGTTCAGACAGTAGCGTCCAGCGTCCACCGGCGATAACGACCGCTCGCCGCCCAAACCTTTCCCACCGAGGACACGCTTGCTAAGACTCTCCCAGCGCTAAGCTGTGAAAAATGCAAAGATGACCTCACTCAAGGAACTCATCGCCAACAATGAGGACTGGCTGGTCGCGCGGGTTTTGGCCTACGCGAAGCGGCACGGTTACACCGCCTTCAGCTCGACCTTGGAGGAACCCTGGCGCGAGTCGATTTGCGGTTTCTCCGGGCCGCTCCTGTTGGCGCTCAGTCAAACCGAGCAGCCGCTCGACCTCTCGGCGCGCACCGACTATCGGCAAGAGTCGATTACCCGCTTTGCCGTCGAGGAAGCGCGTCTGCATCGCGAGCGCGGCATTCCCGTCGCCATGTTCCTTGGCCTGACCAAGTATTATCGCCAGGCCTACTACGATTTGCTCTTCCGCGAGGGCGGGGAGGGCGCGGCGGTCGAGCAGCAGCGGCTCTTCATCGAGCGCTTCTTCGACCATGTGGAAATCGCCTTTTGCTCCGAATGGACCGCGGCAGACGGCCCTGAGCAAATCGTCGAGGCCCATACGAAGAACCGGCAGCTGACTAATGAGAAGAACAAGTATCTCACCATATTCGAGAGCTTGATCGAGCCGGTGATCCTGCTGGACGACCGAAACCAGATCGAGAATCTCAACTATGCCGCGGCGGCGCTGTTCGACGAAGCGGCGGTGCCCGGGCAAGGCTACTACGGCAATGGCAGCTACCCTATGCTGCAGGGCCAGCTCGAGGCTCTGCTCGTCGGCTACGATGCCTCGAGCAATTTCGAATGCCGCTTGGAAACGACCAGCGGTTTGCGCGAGTTTCACGTCAAACGGCAGCGCTCGCTCGACGTCAGCGAGAAGTTCTCGGGCCAGGTCCTCATTCTCTCGGACATCACCGAATACAAGCGCGCGCGCCAGCTGGCCGATGACGCGAGCCGGGCCAAGTCGGCCTTTCTTGCCACGATGAGCCATGAGATCCGTACGCCGATCAACAGCATCCTCGGCATCGGGCGGCTCTTGCGCGACGGGCCGCTCAACGGGGCGCAGGCCGAGTATGTGGCTGGGCTGGTTTCCTCCGGCGAGGTCTTGCTGGCCCTGATCAACGACGTCCTCGACTACTCCAAGATCGAAGCGGAGGCGGTGGAGGTGGACAATGCCGCCTTCGATCCGCGCGACATGCTGGAGCAGCTCATCAGTCTCGTGGCAGCTTCGGCCGAGGAGAAGGGCCTCGAGATTCGCACCCGGATCGATGAGCGGCTACCTCGGCGTGTCCTTGGCGATCACGCCAAGGTCCGGCGGATTTTGCTCAACGTGATCATCAATGCGGTCAAGTTCACTACGGCCGGCTCCGTCACTCTATCGGTGGAGGTGGATGACGAGGCCGTCCGCTACGTCGTTGAGGACACGGGGCCGGGCATGTCGGCCGAGATCCAGCGCAATCTCTTCCAACCTTTCATCCAGACAGCCGCGTCCACTGGCGGTCACGGGCGAGGCACCGGCCTCGGCCTGGCGATCAGCAAACGACTGGCGGAGCTGATCGACGGCGACCTGCAGTTCGAAAGCCGGCTCGGTGAGGGCAGCCGCTTTTGGCTGGATACGCCTTTGGTCACCGCCGCCGACGGAGATGCGACTGAAATCGTGACGGCCGAGCTGCCGCCACTGCCGTGCCTCCGGGTGCTGCTGGTCGAGGACGACGAGATCAACCGGCTGGTTGCTGAGGGCTTTCTTGCAAGAGAGCACCACCAGGTGCAGGTGGTCGAGAGCGGTGAAGCCGCGCTCGCGGCCGTCATGGCCGCGCCCTTCGATATCGTTCTGATGGATGTGCGGATGCGCGGCATCGGCGGCTTGGAAGCCATTCGGCAACTTCGTGCGCTTGATGCTTCCGACAAGGCCGGCTTGGCCATTCTGGTGCTGACGGCCGATGTGGAGAACACGCAGGAGCGGACCTGCATGGAGTACGGCGCGGACGGCGTGCTCGAGAAGCCCTTCAGCCCCGCGCAGCTCCAGATGGCCATCAAGGCTTGCTTGGCGCGCGCGGAGCAGCGGCGTGCCGCGGCGGAACAGGGCGGCGCGGCGGGGGACGTTCTTCTTGATCGCTCGGTGCTGGTCCAACATCGGCGAGAACTCGGACCTGAGCGTGCCCGGCTGATCTTCGAGACTTTCCAGACCTCGGCTCCGACCACCATGAGCGCAATTCAGAATGCGGTTGACAGTCAGGACCTCGCAAAGCTTTCCGACTTGGCGCATAGCCTGAAGAGTGCGGCGGGCAACCTCGGACTGCTGCGCCTGATGGAGTCTGCGCGCTTGCTTGAGCGGACGGCCAAGTCGACCGAGCCGAAAGGGGTGTCGGCTGCAGTGCAAGGACTGCAGAGCGAGTTCGATCGCTCGGTCGTGGCCCTGCGTGCTGCGGAAGTCGAAGTCCTGCTGCAGGACTAGGGCTTTACCTACATGCCGTCGTTGGCAAAGACGTAGCCGATCCCGTGGACCGTAATCAGCCTTGTCGGATGCTTCGGGTCGTCTTCGATTTTGCGGCGAACGCGTCCGACCAGTACATCGATGGTCCGATCGTTCGGCTCCCAATCGCGATGGCTGACGTGGTCGAGAAGGCTGTCCCGGGTCATCACACGTCCGGCGTTGGCCACCAGGGCCGCCAGCAGATCGAACTCGCCCCTGGTCAAGGGCACGTCTTCGTTGTCCGGCGACATGAGCCGCCGGCTGCTGCGGTTCAGGACCCAGCCATCGAAGCTCTGCATGGGCTGATCGCTGTGCGCGCCGCGCGCCGCACGGGTCAGGCGAATGAGGTTCTTGGCCCGCGCCAGCAGCTCGCGCATATCGAACGGCTTGGTGACGTAGTCGTGGGCACCGAGCTCCAGGCCGATAATGCGATCGACCTGATCGGTCTTGCCGGTGACCAGGATGACTGCC
The DNA here is from genome assembly GCA_965247175.1 of Rhodospirillales bacterium. Classification (GTDB taxonomy): domain Bacteria; phylum Pseudomonadota; class Alphaproteobacteria; order Kiloniellales; family DSM-21159; genus JANQMX01. The sequence continues at coordinate 2,195,594 of OZ252006.1, read as the reverse complement.
ATCTCGGTCTTGGACTGGAGCTGGCGCAGCAACGACAGACCGTCTTCGCCGGGCAGGCGGATGTCGAGCAGGACGAGATCGACGGCGCTGCGATCCAGCACGGACCAAAGCCCGGTCCCGTCTTCGGCCTCGCTCACGCGGTAGCCGGCTTCGGTGAAATAGCCGGCAAGGGTGGCTCGGGTCACCGGCTCGTCTTCGACAACGAGGATGTGGTCCTTGTACGTCAAAGTCGTTCCGCCTCCGCGCACTTCCCGTTTACATTATGTTTACATCATTCTACACGCTGTTCATCGAAGACGACAAGCGGGTTTACAGCAGCGCTTTAGAACCGAGCCGGTGTCACTGTCACTTGGCTAGGAGAGATGTATGCGCCGGCTGTGGAAGCTCTTTTGGCGTCCGAGCACCCGCTACGGCCTGGGCCCGCTGCTTGTCGTCGGCGGTATCGCCGGCGTCATCTTCTGGGGCGGCTTCAACACCTTCATGGAGTACACCAACACGATGGACTTCTGCATCTCGTGCCACGAGATGCGCGACAACGTCTATGCCGAGTACGTCGAGACGCCGCACTTCAAGAACGCATCCGGCGTGCGGGCGGTCTGCGCCGACTGCCACGTGCCTGAGCCCTGGGTCGATAAGTTCGTGCGCAAGGTCTACGCCACCAACGAGCTCTACCATCATCTAGCCGGGACGATCTCCACGAAGGAGAAGTACGAGGCGAAACGCGCGGAGCTCGCCCAGCGGGTCTGGGCCACGATGCAGGCGAACGACTCTCAGGAATGCCGCAACTGCCATACCTGGGAGGCCATGGACTTCCACAAGCAGTCGAACAAGGCGGCCGAGCAGATGGAGGCAGCCATAGCGAAGGGCGAAACCTGCATCGACTGCCACAAGGGCGTTGCTCACAAGCTTCCCGATCTCTCGACCGGCTACAAGTCGATGTTCGTCGAGCTGAAGGCGCTCTCCCAGGAGGAAGGCGCCGAGGCCGACACTCTCTACACGATCGAGACCAAGCCGCTGTACCTCGAGGCCAGCGCAGCGGAAAGCGGGGAGGACGTCGTCGGCAGGATTCTGCCCGCAACCGAGCTGTCCGTCGTCGAGCGCGACGGCGACAGCCTGAAAGTCAGCGTCGCGGGCTGGCAGCAGGACGGTGTCGACCGCGTGGTCTACGCCTTGATGGGCCGACGGATTTTCTCGGCGGCTCTCAGCAATCAGGCGGTGGAGAACATCCAGCGGCACGAGACCAAGTACGACAGCGACACCGAGCTGACCTGGCATCGGGTCAGCCTGGACTTCTGGGTGTCGCGCGACGACCTGATCGCCGATCAGGAGCAGCTCTGGGACTACGGCGCCGAGATGTACAACGCCAGCTGCTCCGTTTGCCACCGGCTGATTCCGCCGGACCACTATCTTGCCAATCAGTGGATCGGCGGCCTGAAGTCGATGGAACGCTTCATCGTCTTGGACAAGGAGCAATACCGCTTCCTGCAAAAGTACCTGCAGTTCCACGCCAGCGACACCGGCGGGACGGCCCATCATGCCGGGAACTAGCCCTGTCATGGATGCCGTCACGGTGCAGCCGCAGGCGGCAGGCGTGGCGCCCTTGAGTCACGCCGAGCGCGCCTTCGTCTACCGTTGGCTCGCTGGCATCTTCGCCCGCGAGCCCTCCCTCGACGCGCTGGAGACCTATCGTAGCGAAGAGGGGGCAGCCCTGCTGAGCCAGCTTGCCAGCGAGCCTACGCTGGCAGCGCTCGCCGGGGAGCTCGCGACCCGCACGGCCGGGGAGGAGTCCCTGCAGCCGGTCGTGCGGGACTTGGCTGGCGCCTTCGCCCGTCTCTTCCTGTCGGTGGGCGGGCGCCGCAGCGCCCCGCCCTATGAGTCCGCCTACACCAACGAACGCGGCCTTCTGTTCCAGGAGGCCGTCGACCGCGTCGGCGAGAGCCTCAGCGAGCTCGGGCTGACGCTGCCGCCGGGCTTTCCCGAGCCGCCGGACCATATCGCCGTGCAGCTCTCGGTCATGGCGGAGCTGGCGAACCGCTGTTACAGCCTTGCTGCCGGCGATGAGCTGGAGGCCTTGGTTCAGAAGCAGCGCAGCTTCCTCGAAACGCGACTCATGCCGTGGATGCCTCGCTTTGCGGACGACTGCATCGCCTTCGACCGCTCCGGCTTCTATGCCGCGGCGGCCGAGTCTCTGGTCGCGTTCTTGTCGAGCGATGAGGCCCGGCTGCGTCAGGGCGGCGCTTGATGTCCCTCTCAAGGGGGCAAAACCGCGAATTTCCACCCTCGGCGCCGTCATTTACATCTCAGTCACATCATTTTACAGCCGGTTCAAAACTCTCGGGAATGACGTTTACGCCCGGGTGCTAACCATCCCGCTGCAGCAAGCAAACAATCGCACAGGCTGACGATCACGGCGTGTAGCCGCTTGATCGCCCAGCCTTACCAGCGGGGTGAAAAGCATGGCGAAGGCCACGAATCATGTTTCGCAGTCCGGTCTGTCGAGACGGACGTTCCTGGGCAGCACGGCGGCTGCCGGACTTATGGGCGCCGTTGCGCCCTCTCTGCTGGTGCCAGGGATGGCGCGTGCCGCCGCGGACGGAGAAGTCCTGAGCGGATCCCACTGGGGCGCCTTCCGCGCCACGGTCGAGGGCGGCCGCTGGACCGCCGTCAAGGGCTGGGAGAACGACCCCCACCCGAGCCATCAGCTCGAAGGCGTGCTCGACTCGGTCTATTCGCCGACCCGCATCAAGTACCCGATGGTGCGCCGTGCCTTCCTTGAGAAGGGTCCCGGCGCCGAGGTGGAAAGCCGTGGCTCGGACGATTTCGTCCGCGTGTCCTGGGACGAGGCGCTCGACCTGGTGGTCAAGGAGCTGAAGCGGGTCGAGGAGACCTACGGCCCGACCGGCACCTATGCCGGCTCCTACGGCTGGAAGAGCCCCGGGAAGCTGCACAACTGCCAGAACCTGCTGCGCCGGATGCTGAACCTCAAAGGCAGCTTCGTGAACAGCGCCGGCGACTACTCCACCGGGGCCTCGCAGGTGATCATGCCGCACGTCATGGGCACGCTGGAGGTCTACGAGCAGCAGACGGTCTGGCCGGTGATCGCAGAGAGCACGGAGCTCTTGGTGATCTGGGGCGCCGACCCGATGGTCACCAATCAGATCGGCTGGGTCATTCCCGACCATGGCGGCTATCCCGGCATGGAGGCCTACAAGGCGACCGGCAAGCCGGTGATCTGCATCGACCCGGTGCGCAGCGAAAGCTGCGACTTCTTCGGCGCCGAATGGATTGCGCCCAGGCCGCAGACCGACGTCGCCATGATGCTCGGCATCGCCCACGCCATGTATAGCGATGGGATGCACGACGAAGGCTTCCTCGACGAGTACACCTTCGGCTTCGACAAGTTCCTGCCCTATCTCACCGGAGAGAGCGACGGGACGCCGAAGACTCCCGAGTGGGCCGCGGAAATTTGCGGCGTGCCGGCCGACAAGCTGAGGGAGCTGGCACAGCGCTTCTCCAGCAACCGCACGATGCTCGCGAGCGGCTGGTCCCTGCAACGTCAGCATCATGGCGAGCAGCGACACTGGATGCTGGTGACCCTGGCCAGCATGATCGGGCAGATCGGCTTGCCGGGCGGTGGCTTCGGCCTCAGCTACCACTACGCCAGCGGCGGCTCGCCGGGCGCCAACGGTCCCGTCCTGCCGGGCATCACCGACGGCGGCAAGGCGGTCGAGGGTGCTGCATGGCTGACCGAAAGCGGTGCCGCCACCATCCCGCTCGCCCGCGTCGTCGATATGCTCGAGAACCCGGGCGCGGACTTCGACTTCAACGGCAAGCGTCAGAAGTACCCCGACGTCAAGATGACCTACTGGACCGGCGGCAACCCCTTCGCCCATCACCAGGACCGCAACCGCATGGTCAAGGCCTGGCAGAAGTTCGAGACGGTGGTTGTCCAGGACTTCCAGTGGACGGCGACGGCGCGCCACGCCGACATCGTCTTGCCGGCCACGACGTCCTACGAGCGCAACGACATCGAGCAGTACGGCGACTACTCGCTCAAAGCCATCATCGGCATGAAGAAGGTGATCGACCCGGTCTTCGAAGCGCGCAGCGACTTCGACATCTTCGCGGACATCTCCGAGCGCCTCGGCAAGAAGGACGAGTTCACCGAAGGCAAGTCGGAGATGGAGTGGATCGAGGAGTTCTACGAGGCGGCCTTGCAGCAGGCCGACATCAAGCAGGTCGAGATGCCGAGCTTCGCTGACTTCTGGGAGCAGGGTTTCGTTGAGTTCCCGGTCAGCGATGCGGGCAACAGCTACGTCCGCTATGCCGACTACCGCGAGGACCCTTTGCTCGAGCCGCTTGGCACGCCGACCGGCAAGATTGAGATCTTCTCCAGGAACATCGAGAAGATGGGCTATGACGACTGCCCGCCTCATCCGACCTGGATGGAACCGCTCGAGCGGCTCGACGGGCCCGGCGCCAAGTATCCGCTGCACGTGGCGACAAGCCACCCCCGCGGGCGCCTGCACTCGCAGTTGAATGGCACCAGCCTGCGCGAGACCTACACCATCGCCGGCCGCGAGCCTTGCCTCATCAACACGGACGATGCGGCTGCGCGCGGTATTGCCGATGGCGACGTGGTGCGGGTGTTCAACGATCGTGGGCAGCTGCTGGCCGGTGCCAAGGTGACGGACGCCATCCGCCCGGGTGTCATTCGGGTCAACGAAGGCGGCTGGTACGACCCGGTCGAGCCGGGCACGCCTGGAAGCCTCGATGCCTACGGCGACGTCAACTGCGTCACCGCGGACCTCGGCACCTCCAAGCTGGCTCAGGGCAATTGCGGTCATACGGCGATCGCCGACGTCGAGAAGTTCACCGGCGACCTGCCCGAGGTGAAGGTCTTCAACACGCCGAACAACGGCTGACCGCGTTCCGTATGCGCGCAGCAGGCCGGTTGACCCTGCCGGCCTGCTGCCGCCTTTTTATGCGTTAGGGAGGGCACGATGATCTCTGCCAAGGACCCCCACGACCGCTCGCGCCAAAGAGTGAACGGCCTGGAGATGAGCTATGCCGAGGCGGGCAGCGGCAAGCCCATCTGGCTGCTGCACGGCAACCCGACCTACTCCTATATCTGGCGCAACATCATTCCGCACCTGACCGATCTGGGCCACTGCGTTGCCCCCGATCTGATCGGCATGGGCGAGTCGGATAAGCTGCCAAGCTCGGGCCCGGACCGCTACCGCTATACCGAGCAGCGGGAGTACCTCTTCGGGCTGTTCGATGCCCTGGCTCCGGCGGACAAGGTCGTCCTGGTCGTCCACGACTGGGGCGGCGCCTTGGGCTTCGACTGGGCGCGGAACAACCCGGACAAGGTCCGCGGCATCGCCTTCATGGAACCCTTGCTCGCGCCTTACACCTGGGAGACCTTTCCACCGCCGGCGGTGGAGGCCTTTCAGGCCATGCGCTCGCCGCAGGGTGAGCCCATGTGCCTGGAGCAGAACTTCTTCATCGAGCAGGTCATCCCCATGGCGGTGATGCGGGAGCTCGGCGACGAAGAGATGACCGCCTACCGCAAGCCCTACCTGGAGCCGGGAGAGGGACGGCGCGCAACCCTGACTTGGCCGCGCCAAATCCCTATCGAGGGGGTGCCCGCCGACGTTGCCGCGGTCTGCGAAGCCAACTGTGCCTGGTTGGAGAGCAGCGACGTTCCCAAGCTCTTCTTTTCCGCCGACCCCGGCATGATGGTGACCGGCGCGGTGGCCGAGCGCTGCCGCGGCTTTCCCAACGTGACCGAGGTCAGCGTCAAAGGCCTGCACTACGTCCAAGAAGACTCGCCCGACGAGATTGGCCAAGCGCTCGAAGGCTGGATCAAGGGCTTGGACTAGGCTGCCTCTACGTTCCGCGGTCTGTCTCAAGGTCTGACCTCGACAAAATCTGCCGCAGATTGGCCGTTTGAGGTGGGCTTCGCGCCAGTATCTTGCTTGCAAAGACGTCGAGCGGGAGAAGGCGGCCATGGAGCGCAGTGCGACAGCGCGCGAAGGTGGACGGCGGGCCAGGCGGGACCGCCGGGCCGATAGGCCTACGACGGCAGCGCCGGCCTATGTCACGCGCAAGATCGGCTACTTCGACTTCCTGCAGGAAGAAGAGCTGCAGCGGCTCGAGGACCAGGCCGACTGGCTCATCCAGGAAGTCGGCCTGGAGTTTCGTGACGACCCGGAGGCCTTGCGCATTTGGAAGGAGGCCGGCGCCGACGTCCGAGAGACGCGGGTGCGCCTGCCCAAGGGCATGGCCCGGGCGCTCTGCAAGACCGCGCCGTCCCGCTTCACCCAGCTTGCCCGCAACCCACAGCGCAGCGTCGAGATCGGCGAGCGGAGCGTGGTCTTCGCACCGGTTTATGGTCCGCCTTTCGTGCGCTGCCTGGAGGAGGGGCGGCGCTACGGCTCGCTGGCCGATTTCGAGAAGCTGGTGAAGCTGACCTTCATGCTGCCGAGCCTGCACCACTCGGGCTTCGTGACCTGCGAACCCTGCGACCTGCCGGTCAACAAGCGCCACCTGGACATGCTCTATGCCCACATGCGCTTTTCCGACAAGCCCTTCCTCGGCGCGATCACCGAGAAGTCGCGGGCCGAGGACTCGCTGGCCATGGCGCGGGTCCTGTTCGGCGACGAGGTCGTCTCGGAAAACTGCGTCATCATGGGCAACGTCAACACCAACTCGCCGCTGCTGGTCGACAAGGTGGTGACCGAAGCCATCCAGGTTTACTGCGGGGCGGGGCAGGGCATTGTCGTGGTGCCCTTCATCCTGAGCGGCGCCATGGGTCCGGTCACCACTGCGGCCTCCATCGCGCAGGCTTTGGCTGAAGCCATGATGTGCTGCGCCTTCTCTCAGCTCGTGCGGTCCGGTGCGCCCTTCGTGCTCGGCAACTTCCTCTCCTCGATGAGCTTGAAGAGCGGTGCGCCGACCTTCGGCATGCCGGAGCCGCTGATGTCCAACTACATCATCGGCCAGCTCGCGCGACGCCTTGGCCTGCCGCTGCGCTGCGGCGGGGCTTTGACCGCTTCGAAGCTGCCGGACGCGCAAGCGGCCTACGAATCGGCGGACTCCATGCAGTCGACGGTGCTGGGAGGCGCCAACTTCGTTCTGCACTCGGCCGGCTGGCTGGAGGGCGGCTTGGTGACCTCCTTCGAGAAGCTGGTGCTCGATGCCGACCGGCTCGGCGCCTACCAGGTGCTGCTCGCCGGCATGGCGTCGGACGACAATGCCCTCGCCCGGGACGCCTACGGGGAGGTGGAGCCGGCCGGGCACTTCCTCGGGTGCGCCCACACCATGGCGAACTACGAGACTGCCTTCTACGAGGCGCAGCTCTCGGACTCCGACAGCTTCGAGCAGTGGCGCGATCGTGGCTCGCGCGACGCCATGACCCGCGCGCACGAGCGTTGGACCGCCATGCTCGAGGCCTACGAGGCACCGCCCATGGACCCGGCTACCGACGAGGCCTTGCGGGACTTTCGCGACCGCCGCAAGGCGGAGATGGGCGACGCCTGGTACTGAGTCTCTGCTCTAGAAGCCTAGAACGCTAGAAGCCCGGTTCTCTAAAAACCTGGGGCGCGGAGCACGTTCTCGCGCGGGTCGGCGGTCAGGCGCTCTGCCGCCTGTACCAGAGGCGCCAGGGCCTCGACCAGCACCGCGAGCTTGCGCGCCGCCTCGGTAGAGACGAGACCCGGGCCCCATTCGCCCCCGAAAGCATCCTCCAAAAGGGCGGTGAAGGGATCGCGTTGCTCGGGGTAGAGCACCACGCGCAGTGGCGCATCCGCCTCTACGCCGATCAGCTCGCGGGCATTGGCCAGCGCCACGTCGAAGCCGCCGAGCGCGTCGACCAGCCCGCGATTGCTGGCGTCGACGCCGCTCCAGATGCGCCCGCCGGCCACCTGCCGCACCTCCTCGACCGCAAGGCCCCGGCCATCGGCCACCTTGCCGAGGAAGTCGCCGTAGATGCGATCGATATCCTGTTGCAGGTCGCTCCACTGGTCGCCGCTGAACGGCCGGTTGAAGCTCCAGAGGTCGGCGTTATCGCCGGCCTGTACGCCATCCCAGTCGACACCGAGCTCTTGCCACAGGCCGCTGGTATCGAACTTGCCGGTGATGACGCCGATCGAGCCGGTCACCGTCGCCGGCAGGGCGACGATGCGGTCGGCAGGCGCCGCCACGAAGTAGCCGCCGGAGGCGGCAACGTTCGCCATGGAGACGACGACCGGCTTACCTTCCTCCTCGCGGGCCTGCTTGACTTCTCGCCAGATGACGTCGGAGGCGACGTAGGAGCCGCCGGGGCTATCGACCCGGAAGACGATGGCCTGAACCTGATCGTCTTTTGCGGCCGTCTCGATGGCCTTTGCCACCTGGTCGGACAGCATCAGGCGACTGCCGAACTCGCTCCCCTCATCGCCCAAGACGATGGGGCCGAGGCCGTGTACCAAGGCGACCACGGGCGCATCTTCCGGCAGTCCGTCGCGAGTCGCCTCGGCATAGCGCTCCAGCGAGACGTTCTCGACCTCGCCGCCGCACTGCGCGTCGACATGTGCCTCGGCTTCGTCGAGATAGCCCAGGCGATCCACCAGTCCGCTGTCGCGCGCCTCGGTCGCCGACACGCTGACTTGCGACACCAGAGCCTCGACCGCAGCCACCTCCACGTCACGGCGGATGGCCATATCCTCGGTCGCTTGCGCGAGCCAGGAGTTGACCAGCGCTTCCATGTTGCGGCGCACGGGCTCGGTCATCCTGCGGTGCTGGAAGATGTCGGTGGCTGACTTGAACTCTTCACGCTGGAGGAACTGCGGCTCGATGCCGAGCTCGTCGAGCGCTTCGCGCAGGAAGGGCTGTTCGATGCTGAAGCCACGGATATCGAGGCCACCGGAGGGCTGGAGCCAGACTTCCTCCAGGCTGCTGGCCACCAGGTAATGACTCAGGCCGGTGCCGGCTTCGCCGAAGGTGGCGGCGAACGCGAGCGAAAACTTGCCGCTCTCGCGGAACTTGCCGAAGGCGCCGGAAATCTCTTGCGCTTGCGCCAGGGTCAGGTCACCGACGCCGGCGCGGACTGCCAGGCAGGCAACCCGCGGATCGGCCGCCGCATCGCCGAGCGCGCGGTGCAAGTCGGCCACGGTGAGGCCGGAGGCGCCAAACTGCTCCAAGGGATTGTCCGGCCGCCGCTCGCTGATGCCGCGCGCGAGATCGTAGCTCACGACGAAGCGCTCGGGCAGCTCGGCGGTCACGTCTCGGCTGTCATAGCGCTGTACCGCGACGACGATGAGCACGACGACGACGGCGACGAGAAATCCGATCGACGCCAGAAGTCCGATCAGCGATTTGAGCAGCAGGGAGAAGAAGCCGCCACGGCGTGGCGGCTTGGCGGGGCGGGGCTCTTCGGCGGCCGGACTGGAGGTTCGCCAGGGCATGGGCGGGTTGGTCCTTTCGAGGCCGGAGGCTATGGAGAGGGGCGCTCTGCGCGCTTGTCTTCCGGCCACGTTGTAGGCCCTCTGGCACCGAGCGCAAGGGGCCGCTGGGGGCTCTGCCGGGTTGCTCGAACGGCTGGACGACGCGGCAGTGCTGGCGGAATCCTAAGAGAACCGACGCAGAGCAATCAGCCGGGCTCTGCCCGAACGGAGGACGAGGCGAGGCAATGAGACGCAGGGCGCGCAAAGGCGGCGGCCGGCAGGTGGAACTGACAATCGAAGCGATCGGCGGGCGCGGCGACGGCTATGCCTCCGTGGAGGGGCGTCCGTTGTTCGTGCCGCTGACGGTGCCGGGAGACCGGGTTCGGGCGCGGGTGGTGTCGGAGGCGGCGGCGGGCCTTCGCGGGGAGCTGGTCGAGCTGCTGTCGCCGGGTACGGCCCGTGCCGAGCCGCCCTGCCCGCATTTCGGTGCCTGCGGGGGCTGTGCGCTCCAGATGCTGGAGGAGCCGGCCTATCTCGCTTGGAAGGAGGGGCAGGTCGACAAGGCGCTTTCGCACGCCGGGCTGTCGCCGCTGGAGCGGCCGCCGATGCTGCGCACGCCGCCCCGATCCCGGCGCCGGGTCAACCTTGCGGCACAGCGGCGCGGCCGGGAGGTCGTCATTGGATACCGCCAGAGGCTCAGTCACAGCTTGGCGCCCATCGAGTCTTGCCTTCTGCTGCGTCCCGCCCTTCAGGACCTACTGGCGCCCGTTCGGTCCTTTCTGCAGACGGCCGAGTTCGCCGCCGGCGATGTCGTCGCCACCGACTGCGCCAACGGTATCGACCTTGCGCTGGGGGGCCTTCAAGCCGCCGATCTGGATCTCCGGGAGCGGCTGGCCGCCTTTGCCGAAGCGCAAGACCTGGCCCGCCTCTCGCTGCTCGACGAGGATGGGAGCTGGGAGCCTCTGATGGTCCGCCGAACCCCTCAGGTCGATTTCGGCGGCGTGCCGGTCGCGGTCCCGCCCGGTGTCTTCTTGCAAGCATCCAAGGAGGGGGAAGAGGCTCTGGTCGCCGCGATCGCCTTCGAGATGTCCGAAACCGAGGGACCCATCGCCGAGCTGTTCTGCGGCGCGGGGAGCTTCACCATGCCCTTATCCCGTTTCGGCAGGGTGGATGCCTTCGAGGCGGATGAGACGGCTCTGGCGGCGCTTGACGCTGCGGTCCGGGCCAACGGTCTTTCCGGACGCATCACGGCGCAGCGGCGCGATCTCTATCGACAGCCGCTACGCGCCGCCGAGCTCAAGGCCTACTCGGCGGTGATCTTCGACCCGCCGCGTGCCGGGGCCAAGGACCAAGCGGCGCAGATCGCCCAGTCCGGCATTCCGTTCGCCATTGCGGTCAGCTGCAATCCTGCGACCTTCGCTCGGGACGTCCGGTTGCTGGTCGACGGCGGCTATCGGCTGGAAAAGGTCGTGGCGCTCGACCAGTTTCTCTGGTCACCTCACGTCGAGTTGGTCGGCGTGCTGCGGTTGTCATCCGACTGAGACAGATACTCTATGGCCTCGACCGGCCACATGTAGACATAGCGGTCGAGCGCCCGCGTTCCCGGCAACTTGCGATAGAAGCCGAGAGCATCCTTGTTGATGCGGTCTACGGTCCAGACGAGGCGGGTCCAACCGCGCGCGTGCGCCAGCTCGGCTAGCGACAGCATCAGGCGCCGGCCTGCGCCGTTGCTGCGGGCGCGCTCGGTGACGAAGATCTCCTTCAGGAACAGCGCGATCTTACAGTCGATGGTCCAGAAGACCGGGGCGAAGATGGCGAAGCCCACCGTCTCGCCGTCGCAATCGGCCATCAGCGCTTCATAGCCAGGCTGTGCGCCCAGGTGCTCGCGCAGGCGTTGCGACAGCTCCACCGCGCTCAGGCGATTCTTGTCGCCATAGTATTCGAAAGCCTCGATCAGCAGAGCCGCCAACTGACCGCAGTCGTCTTGGCCGGCCTGCCGAATCATGATCGGCACGCTCATGATCTAGCCTACTTGACCTCGATGGCGCAGCAAGTGGTCGGCCAGCACCAGCGCCATCATGGCTTCGCCGACTGGGACCGCACGAATTCCCACACAGGGGTCGTGGCGGCCTTTGGTAACGATCTCCGTTTCGTTGCCGTAGACGTCGACGGTCCGCCGCGGCGTCAGGATGGAACTGGTTGGCTTGACGGCGAAGCGGACGACGACCGGCTGGCCGCTGGACAGGCCCCCGAGCACTCCGCCCGCGTGGTTGGCCGAGAAGGCGGGCTTGCCGTCTTGCATGAACATCTCGTCGGCGTTTTCCTCGCCGCGCAGGGCGGCCGACGCGAAGCCGGCACCGATCTCGACGCCCTTGACCGCGTTGATCGACATCATCGCCTTGGCGAGGTCGGCGTCCAGCTTGTCGTAGACAGGCTCGCCGAGCCCGGCGGGCACGCCTTCGGCGACCACCTCGATGACCGCGCCCAGCGAGGAGCCCGACTTGCGGGCGCTATCCAGCACGCTCTCCCAGACCGCGGCCGACTCCGCATCGGGGCAGAAGAAGGCATTGCGGCGCGTCTCGGCCCAGTCCCAGCGTTCTCTGGTCGCCTTTTGGCCGCCCATCTCGGCGAGCGCCCCGCGGATCGTGATGCCGCCCGGCACCAGGCTGTCGAGCACCTTGCGGGCGACGCCGCCGGCGGCAACCCGCATGGCGGTTTCCCTAGCGCTCGAACGGCCGCCACCTCGATAGTCGCGAATGCCGTATTTGGCCCAGTAGGTATAGTCGGCGTGGCCCGGCCGGAACTTGTCCTTTATGCCGCCGTAGTCCTTGGAGCGCTGGTCCTGATTTTCGATCACCAGGGCGATTGGCGTGCCGGTCGTCTGGCCTTCGAAGACGCCGGAGACAATGCGCACCAAATCGGGTTCGCGCCGCTGTGTCGTGTGGCGCGACTGTCCCGGCTTGCGCTGGTCGAGCCAGACCTGAAGGTCAGCTTCCTCCAGGGCAATGCGCGGCGGCACGCCGTCGACGACGCAGCCGATGGCTGGCCCGTGGCTCTCACCCCAGGTGGTGAAACGGAAGGCTTGGCCGAAAGCGTTTCCGGGCATCGTGTGCCTTCCTGCTCCTTGACCTAACCCTGCGGGCGGAAGCCCTGCAGCAGGTCCGCAAGCTCCGGTGCTGCGTCCGTCGCCATCATGCCGACGGTGTGATAGCCGCTGTCGACATGGTGGATCTCGCCGGTCACCCCGCTGGACAGGTCAGAGAGGAGATAGAGGGCGGCGTTCCCCACCTGATCGATCGTTACGTTGCGGCGCAGCGGGGAGTTATACTCGTTCCACTTCAGGATGTAACGAAAATCGCCGATGCCGGAGGCAGCCAGCGTCTTGATTGGGCCGGCGGAGATGGCGTTGACGCGAACATCTGCACCACCCAGGTCGACCGCGAGGTAGCGTACCGAGGCCTCTAGCGCTGCTTTCGCAACACCCATCACGTTGTAGTGGGGCATCACGCGTTCTGCACCGTAGTAGGTCAGCGTCACCAGGCTGCCGCCAGGGCTCATCAGCGGGGCAGCCCGCTGGGCCACGGCGGTAAAAGAATAGCAGGAGACGTCGAGGCTGCGGATGAAGTTGTCACGGCTGGTGTTGACGTACTTGCCCTTCAACTCGTCCTTGTCGGCGAAGGCGATCGCGTGCACCAGAAAGTCCAGGCGGCCCCAACGTTCGGCGATGCTGCTGAAGACCTCATCAATCGAGCTGTCTTCTGTCACATCACAGGGTAGAACAACCGAGCTGCCTACGCTTTCGGCGAGCGGGCGAACTCTCTTCTCCAGCGCTTCGCCCTGATAGGTGAAGCCAAGCTCTCCGCCCTGGGCGTGAACGGCTTTTGCGATGCCCCAGGCGATCGAGCGGTCGTTGGCCACGCCCATGATCAGCCCTTTTTTTCCTGACATGAGCGCAGTGGATTGTGCCATGGCTGTCCTCGCAAAGAGCCGTCAACAAGAGCCCACCCGGTCAGCAGGGCACCGGGTCCTCAATTCCAGATCCACGGAGCGTTTGGCCAAATCTACCGTTGGTCCGCTCGTTGGCTTGGTCGGCGGCGCTTCTTCAGGCGGTGGAATTGTGTAATATCCCTCGCATGGCGAATGAGCAAGGCATCAAGCAGCCCGACGGCGAGGTTAAGGACCAAGGTCTCTTGGGAAAACTCGGCCTGGCCAAGGAGTTCGTTGTCTATACAGCCCGCCGGTTCGGCGACAGCGACGGCACCCGGTTGGCCGCCGGTCTAAGCTATGTCTCACTGCTGGCGCTGGTGCCTCTCATGGCGATCGGGCTGGCAGTACTGGGCGGATTCCCGGCCCTTGCCGGCGCGCGCGAGCAGCTTCTGGAGGCGATCACCTATGCCTTGCCGCCCGATTCGGCGGATGAGGTCGCCCTTCGCCTGCGCAGCTTTCTCAACAACGCATCGGGTATGACCGGTCCTGGTGTTGCGGGGCTTGTGATAACCGCTGTCCTGCTCCTCTCGAATATCCACGGAGCCATCAACCGCATATTCCGGGTGAAGGATTCCCGCTCTCTGGCCCTTCGTCTGCTGGTCTACTGGACGATCCTTACCGGCGGGCCTTTGCTCATCGGCATCACAATTTCCTTAACCACTGACATTGAGCAGCTGACCCAAGGGCTCACCGGCGTTCCGAAGGAGTCGGGCGATTTTGCTGCGGAAGTCATTTTTCCATTCGTTCTCAAGATTTTAGGTCTGATGCTGCTGTACATCATCACGGCGAACCGTTCGGTCCGCTGGATGCATGCCCTTACCGGAGCAACCGTGGCCGCCGTTCTCTTGGACCTGATCACCTGGGGTTTCGGGCTCTACCTGCAGTTCTTTCCATCGTACCAGGCGATTTACGGCGCCTTGGCGACCATCCCCATCTTCCTAGTCTGGATGTATTTGCTTTGGGTCGCCGTGTTGCTCGGTGCGGAAATCGCGGCGGTGCTGCCGGAGTTTCGCGCCATGCTCACCCATCGCACGCGGACTGAGCAGTCAGGTCAACGTCTGTCGCTGGCTCTGTCGATCCTTGACCGCTTGGTCGAAGCCAGCCGCAGCGGGAAGAGCTACAGCCTGCGCCGACTGAAGGCCGGTCTCAAAGCCGCGCCCTCGGATGTCGAGGAGCTGGTGCAGCAGTTGCAAAAGGGCGGCTTCCTGGCCCAGACGGGTGGCCGCTTGCTGCTGAGCCGGGACTTGAGCCATGCCACGCTCCGCCAGCTGATGGCGGCCGTGAGCCTCGATCCTGACCCAGGTCGGGGCTGGCCTGAGCGGGCGCAAGCGCTGGCCCGGCGGGCCGATGCAGAGCTGGCCGGCCTCATCGATCGGCCGCTCAAAGACCTATTGCAGGAAGCTGAGCCGCAAAGCCCGGTTGCTCCGGAGGATAAATCGCGCCCGCGTATCGTCGGCGGCGGTAGTTAGGCTCTAGCCCGTCTCCATTCCGGATTTCTTGCGCGGATTGTAGGGCTGACTTTGCTCCCACTCCGCGACGAACTTGCGCAGGCGCTCATCGGTCTTGTCCGGCAAAGTGATCACCAGCTTGACGTACTGATCACCGCGGCTGCCGTCCTTCTGGTCACGAATACCCTTGCCGCGCAGCCGCAGTACCGAGCCACTGTTCGAACCGGCGGGTACGCGCATGCTAACCTGGCCATCGATTGTCGGGACGGAGACGGTGGCACCCTGTACGGCTTCCGACAGTGTGACGGGCAGGTCCACATGGATGCTCTGTCCTTCGCGGCGAAAGAAGGCGTGTGGCGTGATCTCAACCGTGATGAAAGCGTCACCGCTCTCGCCACCGCCGACGCCTGAGAGGCCCTGACCCTTGAGCCGCAGTGTCTTGCCGTCCTCGATGCCGGCGGGAACGTTGACATCCAGCGTTCGGCCATCGGCCAGCTGGATGCGTTTGCGAGCCCCATTCGCTGCCTCGAGGAAGTCGATCTTGATGGTGTAGGTGACATCGGAACCGCGGCGCTTTCCGAAACGGCCCTCCCGTCCGCCGCGGCGTCCCGAAAACAGGTCTGAGAAGATATCTCTCTGATCTGGGTCGTGATCGAAGCCGAAGCCGGTAAAGCCGCCGCCGCCACCGCCCGCGGAACTGTAGCTGCGATAGAAGCCCCGCTGGGCGCGCTCCTGACCGTTGGCATCGATCTCACCGGCGTCGAAGCGCCGGCGCTTCTCCTCGTCCGCCAGGAGATTGTAGGCTTGGCTGACGTCCTTGAAGCGCCGTTCCACCACCGGGTCGTTCGGGTTGAGGTCAGGATGCAGCTCTTTCGCCAAACGGCGATAGGCGCGCTTGACCTCCTCGGCCGAGGCCGACTTGCTGATGTTTAGCGTTGCGTAGGGGTCCATGGCGTTTCGCGTTGCGTCGAGTCGTTACCGTGCCACACCATCTCCAAAACCAGAGACGTTATCATTTTGTTACTGAAGCACCCATGTTCCATCCTCCTGCTTGCAAGCGACGACCGTGTCGGAGACCGCTTCACCGTCGATATTGGCGTCTTGCCTGATCTCGCGGCACGGCCGGCCGACAGCATTGCGGGTCTCCTTCGTAGTCTTCACCGTGCCGCTGTTGCCGGTCTCGGGTGTGCTCCAGGCCACCTCGGTGCCGACCGGCGCTTCCAGGGCCTTGTCACCGGCTTGTTCGACATTTTCGGCATCGGCGGCGTCAAGCTCCTTGCCTAGCTCGCGGCCGAGCAGTCCGCCGAGCACGCCGCCTGCGGCAGCACCCAGGATCCCGACGAAGCCGTCGCCTAGTTGGGCGCCGAGCAAGGCGCCGCCGACGGCGCCGACCACGGTGCCAACCTGCTCTCCTGCCCGATTGCTCTCACAGCCGGTCAGCAGCAGCAGGGCCACGAAAACCGCGCGTATGGCGCGAAGCCGCAGAGCCCCAATACCCATAACGCTCTTCTCCGCTCTCTCCTTTGCTGCCATCTTACAACTATGGCAGTCGCGTCTATCCTACGGGACGGCTGGAGTCCTATCTCCAAGCCTGCTGCTGTCCCCAAGTCCTAACGGAAACAAGTTATGTTTGTCGAAAAGCCTCCTGCCGACCCCATCTCGCTGTTCGAGGACTGGCTTGCCGAGGCTGCCGAGAAGGAGCCCAACGACCCGAACGCAATGGCTCTGGCGACTGTCGGCACTGACGGCATGCCTGCGGTTCGCATGGTCCTGCTGAAGCACGTCGATAAGGACGGATTCGTCTTCTATACGAATTACGAAAGCCGTAAAGGACAGCAGATTTTGGACCATCCTAAGGCGGCATTGCTGTTCCACTGGAAGTCGCTTCGGCGCCAGGTGCGGGTTGAGGGGCCGGTCAGTCAGGTGAGCGCGGAAGAAGCCGACGCGTACTTCGCCTCACGCAGCAAGCAAAGTCAGATCGGGGCTTGGGCCTCACAGCAGTCGCGCCCCCTGGAAGGCCGCTTTGCGCTTGAGAAGCGTGTTGCGCACTACGCCAGCAAGTACGGGCTCGGCAAGGTGCCGCGGCCTCCCTACTGGTCGGGGTTTCGTCTCTCCCCGGTCTTGATCGAATTCTGGAGCGATGGCGCGTTTCGCCTCCACGACCGGCTGGTGTACTCTCTCGGCAATGATGGCTGGAGCACACAGCAGCTATACCCCTGAATACGCGGCGTCCGGACCTTAGAACGCTGCGGCAAGGCGGCCAAAGCGGAGGCTTGATAGCGTGAGTGTGGCAGCATCCTCGCGCCCTGCTGTTGCGCCGTCCTCGGCGCGGCTGATGCGCTGGGCGACCTATGCCTCGGTGACGACGGCCTGCACTCTGATGGCGGTCAAGCTCGTTGGTTGGTGGCTATCGGACTCCGTGAGTCTGCTGTCGAGCCTGGTTGACTCCATGCTGGACGGTGCCGCCTCCGTCGTTACGCTCTTGGCCGTGCGCCAGGCGCTGATTCCCGCCGATACCGAGCATCGCTTCGGTCATGGCAAGGCTGAGCCCTTGGCGGCTCTGGGCCAGGCCGGCCTGATCATGGGCTCTGCCATCTTCCTGACCATCGAGGTGATCAACCGATTCATCACACCTAAACCGGTGGAGTACGGCTCCATCGCCATCGGCGTGATGGTCTTCTCGATCGTCTTGACCTTCGCGCTTACGCGCTTTCAGGCCTTCGTGATCAAGCGCAGCGGTTCGGTGGCCATATCCGCAGACTCCTTGCACTACACCATGGACCTGCTGATGAACGCAGCGGTCATCGTGGCCTTGCTGCTGGCGACCCAACTTGGCTGGACCTATGCCGATCCGATCGTCGGACTGCTGGTCGCCATCTTCATACTGCGCAGCGCCTGGAAGATCGGGCGCGGTTCCTATGACATGCTCATGGATAGGGAATTGCCGGATGAAGAGCGCGAGCGCATTATTGCCGTGATCAAGGAGCACCCTGAGGTGCTCGGTATCCACGATCTGCGCACGCGTGCGTCCGGGCAGCACCGTTTCATCCAGCTTCATCTTGAGCTGGACGGCGGCATGACGCTCTATCGCGCTCATGCCATCGCTGACACCGTGGAGGCTGAGCTGGAAACGCTGTTCCCGGGGACCGACGTGATCATCCATCAGGATCCCTACGTGGCCCCCGATGAGACACCGACCTACCGCTGAGATCGCTTGAGGCAGCTCAAGTGGCAGAGGGCATAGGTTGCGATAGAAATTGAATAGGCAGACACTGTCTGTGTGATTGAGAGGATTTGAGCGAGATGAGTATGAAGAGCGTTCGTCTGGAGCTTGCCCGCGATCATGATTACCCGCAGGGCAGCGCGAGCCACGGCTACGAATTCGTGGCGCCGCTGGACGAGAACGGACATATCGACGCAGCCCAGTGGCGCGCCCACAAGGCCGACTGCCGTGTCCGGCGTTTTTGGGAGGGTGAGGACGACGAGATCGGCCACCTGGTCCATCGCAACGCCCATTCCTGGGCCTTCCACTACGACGTGGAGGGAGACCCGGACGAAGACGAGCCGGGCTTTCGCTTCGATACGCACAAGTTTGCCGTCGGCGAGTACGTTTCCATTCGAGAGCAAGACGGCGAGATGCGGACCTTCAAAGTCGCTTCGGTAAAGCCCGCCGCGCTTTAACTCTAGGGAGGCAGCCTTGAACTTCAGCGATGATCAAAGGCTCAGCTCAGCTGCGGCTGATGGAGCCGAGGCCATTGAAAAGGACGCTGAGGTCAAGACGCTGATCCTGAGTGGCGCCAGCCGTGGCATCGGCCATGCGACCGTGGCCCGCTTCTCTAAGGAAGGGTGGCGCATCATCACCTGTTCCCGGGAGGACGTGCCTGACGACTGTCGCCGGGATCCGAACTGGAGCCACCACGTCACTGCCGACCTGGCCGATCCGGAGTCGCTGCAGGCCTTCGTGAAAGAGGTGAAGGCCTTTCTGGGCGGCGAAGCTATTCATGCGCTGGTCAACAACGCCGCGGTTTCGCCAAAGACGGACTACAAGGAGCGCCTGGGTTGCCTCAACGGTGACATCGCCGGTTGGCGCGAAGTCTTCGAGCTCAACTTCTTCGCCCCGCTCGCGCTGTCTCGCGGCTTTGCCGCGCCTCTCCGCAAAGGGAAGGGGGCGATCGTCAACATCACTTCCATCGCCGGACATGCCATTCATCCCTTCGCCGGCTCGGCCTACTCGACCTCCAAGGCAGCGCTATCGGCCCTGACGCGTGAGATGGCGGTGGAGTTCGCGCCGATCGGCGTGCGCGTCAATGCGTTGGCGCCGGGCGAGATCGAAACCGCAATGATCGGACCGGAGTACGAGGCGCTGATCCCGCGCATTCCCATGCAGCGCATGGGCACACCCGAAGAGGTCGCCGGCGCCGTGTTTCAGCTCTGCTCAAGTGATTTCAGCTACGTGACCGGGACCGAGGTTTTCGTCACCGGCGGCCAGCATCTCTTTTAGAGACGGGGCTTTTCTTAGCTCGCTTCGGTGAGGCTGCGGGCCCAATCCAAACGGCGCTTCGTCAGCGCCATTTCCAGCTCTAGCCATTCTGTCCAGAGGCAGCGCTCGCCGGTCTCGCAGCTTCTCAGGTCGAGCAGTCGCGCGAGCTCGCGCTCGAAGATCTCTAGCAACACCTCGGCTTGGATGCGCTGTTCGGTCCTGTCCAAGAGGTGCAGGAAACGCACTTTGATGGCGATGATCAGCTTGTTGATATCGTTGATCTGTGGCCGCAGGCTCGCCGTCATCAGGCGTTCAAACTCTTCCCGTCCGCTCTCGGTGATGTACAGCAGCGCGTGGTCGCCCTCTTCGTCCTCGGCGGTTTCGGCAAGTCCTTCGACCTTGAGAAGTTCTAGCGGTTGACCCACCAACTCCAAGGAAGGCCCGACAAGCCGTCCGGTGAAATGCCGAACTTGGCTCGCAAGGTCCGCATAGCTGCGCGGTTCCGTCGCCAAAAGGCCGAGGGCCAGGAGACGAATGGCTTCACTGGGAACAAGGGAGTTATCACGGTACATGCGGTGCCCTTTCGAGGGATACGGCCGTGAGCCCTGCGGAGCATACTACCGGAGGATATAGGATTGTGTTAGCGCAAGATAAGACATCGGGGCAAGCAATTTAATGCGAATGAGAATTACTCTCGACAATTGTTGCCGAGGCTCCACGAGTTTGGGACAGTCGCAAAGGCTGGCCTGTCGCTATTCGCGGTGCAGTGCCTGGCACATGCAGTGGACGCCGCCGCCGCCGAGGGTGAACATGGAGACGTCGGGGTCGTAGACCTCGAAGCCGTTGGCGCGCAGCTTCTCGTTCAGGTCCTTGCTTTCGGCCGTCGAAATCACCCGATCGTTGCCCAAGGCGACGACGTTGCAGCCGAGATTCATGGTATCGCGGTAATTCACCGGCACGATCTCGATGCGCTTGGACTTCAGCCACTGAATGATGTCGTCCTCGGTGGTGTCCAGGCAGACCGCGGCCAGCTTATCGGCCAGCATGCAGACCATCAGATCGATGTGGACGTAGTGTTCGGCGATGGGGGCCAGCTTGACCTCCCAGCCCTCGCTCTCCAGCCAGCCCTTGATCTGCAGCGCGGCGGGCTCCTGGCTGCGCTCTCCGCAATAGCCGAGCAACACGGCGCCGTCCTCGATGACATCGAAGTCGCCACCTTCGAAGGCGGCCGCCGTGACCATCTTCCAGATTGGAATGTTGCGGCTTTGGTAGAACTTGATGACCGGTGCGTATTCGCCACGCCGCCACCACTGATTCATCTGAGTGACGATGGCGCCCCAGGGCGTCATCGCGCTCGAGTCGCGCGCATAGACCTGATAGGGCAGGGCCGGGTCGGTATCGAGGTAGTGAACCGACACGCCGGCGTCTTCATAGGCCTGCACCATTTCATGGTGCTGTTTTTGGGCGATCTGCAGGTCGAAGCGATAGCCTTTGCGCAAGGTGGCCTTGGAGATCGAGCTGGTCGGCAGCCATTGGAAGTTATCGGGCGCACAGAGCAGCACGTCGGTCAGCTTGCCGTACTCGTTCTTGACGCCCCAGTTGTCTGCGGGCGTTGCGGCGCTGTCGGGCATGAGGCGCTTCCTTGGTTTCTTGGCTTGCGTGTCTAGGCCGGTGTCACGCCGCGCAGGCGCTCGCTGCGCCGGCGCAGCAACTCAATGGTGGTCAGGAGCGCGACCGAGAAAACGATCAGCAAGGTGGCGACGGCCAGGATCGTCGGGCTGATCTGCTCGCGGATGCCGGCCCACATCTGACGCGGAATGGTCTGCTGCTCGACGCTGGCCACGAAGAGCACCACCACGACTTCGTCGAAGGAGGTGACGAAAGCAAAGAGCGCGCCAGAGATCACGCCGGGCAGGATGAGCGGCATGATGACCTTGAAGAAGACGCGGGTCGGGTCGGCGCCGCACATGGCAGCCGCGCGTGTCATCGAGTGGTCGAAGCCGATCAGAGTTGCGGTCACCGTGATGACGACGAAGGGCGTGCCGAGCGCGGTGTGCGCCAGGATGATGCCGAGATAGGTGCCGGTCAGGCCGATCTGTGCGTAGAAGAAGAAGATGCCGGCCGCGGTGATGATCAGCGGCACGATCATGGGTGAGATCAGGAGGCCCATGATAAAGGCGCGGAAGGGCATATGCGGGCGCGACAGGCCAAGGGCTGCAATGGTCCCGAGCGCCGTCGCCAGAAACGTCGAGCAGACAGCGATGATCAGCGAGTTGACGATGGATTGGCGCCAGACGTCGCGGCTCCAGAAGTCCTCATACCAGCGCAGGGAGAAGGCCTCCTTTTCCAGCGACAGCATTTCCTCGGTGAAAGTGAAATAAGGCAATGAGTTGAACGACAGCGGGATGATGACGATCAGCGGCGCGATCAGGAACAGGAAAACGCCGGCGCAAATCGCGATGAAGGCGTAGTGCCAGATGCGTTCGAGTGGGCTGGCGTAGCTGGGGAGTTTCAACATGGCTGCCGTCCTATCCCAGCTTCAGCCGTTCGATGCCGACCAGCTTGTTGTAGACCCAATAGAGGATCAGCACGCCGAGCAGCAGGATGGTCCCGAGTGCGGCGGCCAGGCCCCAGTTGAGCGACCGCTGCATGTGATAGGCGATGAAATTCGAGATCATCATGCCGTCCTGGCCGCCCACCAAGGCCGGCGTGATGTAGTAGCCGATCGCCAGGATGAAGACGAGCAGGCAACCGGCCCCCACCCCCGGGAGGGTATTGGGCGCATAGACGCGCCAGAAGGCGTAGTGGCGGTTGGCGCCGAGCGACATGGCGGCGCGCATATAGCTCGGAGGTATGGTCTTCATCACGCTGTAGAGCGGCAGGATCATGAAGGGCAGCAAGATCTGCGTCATCGCGATCACCGTGCCTTCGGCATTGAAAATCAGCTGGACACGACCGTCGTCAGACAGGATGCCGGTCCAGACGAGGATATCGTTGATGATGCCTTCGGTCTGCAGCAGCACGATCCAGGAGGTCGTGCGCACCAGCAGCGACGTCCAGAACGGCAGCAGCACCAAGATCATCAGCACATTGGAATAGCGCAGCGGCAGGATCGACAGCAGGTAGGCGACCGGATAGCCCAAAACCAGACAAGCGACCGTGACGATGACGGACATCCAGAGCGTCTGGAAGAAGTTGCTGACATAGATCTGCCGCACCTCGGGCTGCGCGACGATGTTGTCGTTCACGTCGTAGCGGCGGTCGACCGCCGCGAGGTACTGCACGTCGGTGAGGCGGTTCCCCAGCCGCTTGATGGTCGCAAAGGTCTCTGGGTTAGCCCAGTCTTCGTTGAGGCCGATCAGGGCTTCCTTGAAGGGTGCTTCCAAACGCGCGGCGCGCCGGCCGGTGCGTGTGATGGTGCTGCGCAGACCGCCCGTTTCGTAGTTCAGGCGGGTGGCGAGTCGGCCGATGGTGCGGTCCTCGCGCGCTTTCGCGAGGTCTGCCACAACGGCAGCATAGACCGCCTCGTCCGGCAGTTCGCTGCGGTCATCCCAGGCTTCCAGGGCGGCAACGGTACGCGGCATGTGGTCGGCGACAAGCGGGTTGTCGACCGAGCGGAACAGCATCAATGCGATAGGAAAGAGGAAGGAGACGCCGATGAAGAGCAGCAGCGGCAGAACGAGCAGCATGGCTTTGACCCGCCGCATGCGCTCGGCACGAGCCAGTGCGGATTTGAGTGGGCGGCCATCCGCGGTGGTCAGCGGCTCGTCCGCCGATGGCACCACACCTGTTATCGCTGCATCGGTCATATACGCACGTCAGCCCTTATCCGCGTGACCGACCTGAATGCCGCATGGCTTTGAGCCAAAGGGCATTCAGCCGAGAAAAGGTGAGAGGGCGGCGCAGCGGCCGCCCTCTCGTATTCATCGACTCAGTTGGCGAGCCAAGCGTTGAAACGCTCGTTCAGCTCGTCCTGGTAGTCGGCCCAGAACTCGAAGTCGTTCTGGACGGCGTTTTTGAAGTTGTCCGGGTCGGTCGGCATGTGCGGACCCATGGGAACGCCGGCCTCGAAGTGCTTGCCGATCTTGGGCACGGACGACTGGCGCGCCGGACCATAGGAGATGAAGCTGGCCTGATCCGCCAAGCGTTGGGTGTCGGTGGAGAACTTGATGAACTCCATCGCGGCTTCCTTGTTAGGCGAGCCCTTCGGAATACCCCAAAGGTCGATGTCCCAAACCTGGCCGTCCCAGACGATCTCGAAGGGCTTCCCTTCGGACGCGGCAGCATTGAAGATCCGTCCGTTGTAGGCCGTGGTCAGGGCGACCTCACCGTCCGCCAGCAGCTGTGGCGGTTGGGCGCCAGCTTCCCACCAGACGACGTCGTCCTTGATGGTGTCGAGCTTCGCGAAGGCCCGGTCCACGCCTTCCGGCGTCGAAAGGACCTCATAGACCTGATCGGCCGGTACGCCATCGGCCATCAGGGCGAACTCCAGGTTCACCTTCGGCGTCTTGCGCATGCCGCGCTTGCCCGGGAACTTCTCGGTGTCGAAGAAGTCCGCGATGGTCTGCGGCTGATCGCCGGTGATCTTGCTCGAGTCATAAGCATAGATCGTCGACCAGAGGATGGTCGCCACGCCGCAGTCGTGCAGCGTGCCGGCAATGAAGTCCTGCTCGGCCGGCGTGCCGTCCGGTGCCGGCGGCAGCGCGGAGAGGTCGAGCTCTTCGAGCAGCCCCTCGTCACAACCACGCACGATGTCGGCCAGCTCCATATCGACCAGATCCCAGGTCACGTTGCCGGCTTCCACCTGGGCCTTAATCTCGGCCAGACCGCCGTTGTAGTTCTCGGAGAGGATATCGATGCCCTTCTTGGCTTCGTAGGGCTCGTGATAGGCCTTCACCTGACTCATGGTGTAGGCGCCGCCCCAGGAGACGACGGTCAACTGGTCGGCGGCCGTTGCGGCCCCGGCCCAAAGGCCGAGAGCGGCGGCGGACACGCCTGCGATCAGAAATCGTTTCATAGCTTGGTCATACTCCCTGTTTACTGCCGGTCGCTGCCGGCGACTTTGCACATATGCGGCCATTCGAGCCGCGAGGCGCAGACACATCACGCATCCAACGCCCTGCAGTCATCGATCTCCCAACCCACGGTCACGGTCGAGCCTTCCTTGAGGCTGGCGTGTCCATGGGCGTTCGGGACCTTCACGATGAACTGATCCGTCCCGCACACGTTCACCCGCGTGCGGATGTGGTCACCCAGGTAGATCAATTCCTCCACCCGGGCCTCGAAATGGTTGGGCAGACTGCCGGGGACCGGGTCGATTGCGACCCGTTCCGGGCGCAGCGAGAGTGTCGTCGGCGCCCCGCTGCCGGTCACATTGACCGCCAGGGCCCGGACCTCGCCTTGGCCGTTGTCGAGCTCGACTCGGCAGCTTGCGCCGTTCATGTCCCGCACATGGCCCCTCAGGCGGTTATTCTCGCCGATGAACTGGGCGACGAAGGCGTTCTCGGGCTTCTCGTAGAGGTCGGCCGGCGGGTCGAGCTGCTGAATGACCCCGTCGTTGAACACCGCAATGCGGTTCGACATGGTCAGCGCCTCGCTCTGGTCGTGGGTCACGTAGACCACCGTCACGCCCAGGTTTTCGTGGATATGCTTGATCTCGTACTGCATATGCTCGCGCAGCTGCTTGTCGAGCGCGCCCAGCGGCTCGTCCATCAGGACAAGGGTCGGCTCGAACACCAGGGCGCGGGCCAACGCGACGCGCTGCTGCTGGCCGCCGGAGAGCTGGCTGGGACGGCGGTGCTGATAGCCGCTGAGCTGCACCATCTCCAGCGCGCGTTCCACCTTCTTCTGAACGTCGGCCTTGCTGATGTTCCGCACTTCCAAAGGGAAGGAGAGATTCTCACCGACCGTCATGTGCGGGAAGAGCGCGTAGTTCTGGAATACCATGCCGATGCCGCGCTTGTGCGGCGGCACGTTGTTGATCGGATGATCGCCGAGGTAGATCGTTCCGTGGGTCGCCGACTCAAAGCCGGCCAGCATCATCAGACACGTCGTTTTGCCGGAGCCTGAAGGCCCCAGCAGCGTCAAGAACTCGCCGCGTGAGATGTCGAGATTGAGGTTCTTAACGACGAGAGTTTCCCCGTCGTAACTTTTTTGAACCTCACGGAAACGAACGAGATGGTCGTTCTGCCCCGTCATGCCCTCCTTCGCCTTCCCTGTCTGCCGGACGGCCTGTTGTTTGTTTGCTTGGCCGTTATCTTATGTCACGCAAGGGTCACGCCTTTGCGCTTGCACGAACTTTCTCTTGTTGCGCGCACGAAAGCAACCCCATGCTGCACTGCACCGCAGCAGGTGTGACATAGCCCTTACAGAGCTTGAGGCGAAGCGTTGGCCCTGAGGCCGCGGCTTTTACGTTACTCGGCCGCCATGCCCTTGGCATTGACCCAGGCGTTGGTCTCGTCCAGCGCCTGGCCGAAGCGATCGAACATCGTGTCGATCTCCGCCTCTGAGATGATCAGCGGCGGGCAGAAGGCGATGCGGTCCCCGAGGTTACGGATGATAAGGCCGTGCTCCTCGCAACGGGCGAAGCACTCGCCGCCGACGGCACCGATCGGGTCGAAAGGTGCCTTGGTCTCCTTGTTGGCGACCAGCTCGACAGCGCCGACCAGGCCGACGCCGCAGACCTCGCCGACCAAGGGATGATCGGCAAAGCCGCGCAGCCGCTCCATGAAGCGTGGCGAAACCTGCGCCGCATGCTCGACCAGGCCACGCTCTTCGATGATCTTGATGTTCTCCAGCGCCACGGCGGAGGCGACGGGATGGCCGCTGCCGGTAAAGCCGTGTCCGAAGGTACCGATCTTTGCGGTGTTGTCGGCGACGCCCTGGTAGATCTCGTCCGAGATCATGATGGCAGAGAGCGGCAGATAGGCCGAGGTGAGCTGCTTGGACATCACCATGATGTCCGGCTTTATGTCGTAGGTCTGGCTGCCGAAAAGCCGCCCGGTGCGGCCGAAGCCGGTGATCACTTCATCAGCGATGACCATGACGCCGTACTTCCGGCAAACCTTCTGGATTTTCTCCCAGTAAGTCGCGGGAGGGACGATGACGCCGCCGGCGCCCATCACTGGCTCGCCGATGAAGGCAGCGACGGTCTCGGGCCCCTCGGCCAGAATGAGTTGCTCCAGCTCTTCGGCGCGCCGGGTGGCAAAGGCCTCTTCGCTCTCGCCCTGTTCGGCGAAGCGGTAGTAGTGCGGGCAGCCGGTGTGCAGGATGTTCTTGATCGGCAGATCGAAATCCTGGTGGTTGTAGGGCAGGCCCGTCAGGCTGCCGGAGGCAATGGTGATGCCGTGGTAGCCCTTGATGCGGCTGATGATCTTCTTGCGTTCGGGTTTGCCGATCGCGTTGTTGTAGTACCAGATCAGCTTGACGACCGTGTCGTTCGCTTCCGAGCCGGAGTTGGTATAGAAAACCTTGCTCATCGGCACCGGCGCCAGGCTCAGGAGCTTCTCGGAGAGTGCCACCGACGGCTCGTGACCCTTGTGCGCAAAGGTATGGTAGTAGGGCAGGCGCTTCATCTGCTCGGTCGCTGCCTTCACAAGGCGGTCCTCGCCCCAACCCACGGCGACGCACCAAAGACCGGCCAGGCCTTCGAGGTATTCCTTCCCACCTTCGTCATAGACCATGACGCCCTTGCCATGGTCGATCACCAGCGCGCCGCTCTTCTCGTGCTTCCGCGCATTGGTATAGGGGTGCAGGTTGACCGCCACGTCTCGGGCAGAAATCGAATTCGGACGATCGGTCATCGGGCATGTCTCCTCGAACAAGAGTGCCTTGGCAGGCGTTGAACAGGTGGCCCCGCCGGGAGCGGGAGCTTTTGCAGCTCTTGGGCCCCGGTTGTCGAAGCGCTGTCGACGCTGGGCCCTGTGGCTTTTCGGCGGCGCATTCGCAAGCCGCCTGGAGCCTATCAAGACTTCTTGCACAATAGTTGAAGGGGAATGGAGGCGCTAGGGGGGCTGAACAGAAGCAGCCCTGCTATGCCGCGGCTCTATGGCACATCGACCAGCGGTAGATAGTCCTCGGGCTCCAAGCCCGCTTGGCGCCGGGCAGCCTCGTTGAAGGGCGGCTTGAGCTGTCCCTTGAAGTGACGTCGCACGGCCTCGGCCCAGGCTCTGCGCGGCTCGAGCCGGCGGGCTTCGCAGGCCCAGAGGAACCAGCGGCGGCCGATGGCCACATGACCGATTTCATCCCGATAGATGATCTCCAGGACGGCGGCCGAGTCCTCGTCGTTAACCGTCTTCAAGCGTTGGATCATCGCCGGCGTGACGTCCAAGCCGCGAGCCTCAAGCACCAGAGGCACTACGGCCAGCCGCGCGAGGAGATCGTGACATGTGTCCTGGGCCGCCTGCCAGAGGCCATCGTGGGCCGGCAGGGCGCCGTAATGGCTACCGAGAGTCTCCAAGCGGTCGGCGAGCAAGCTGTAGTGCTTAGCCTCTTCCTCGGCGACCTGCAGCCAGTCGTCGTAAAAGGCCCGCGGCAGATCAACATTATTGAAACGCGCAATGATGTCCCAGGCCAGGTCAATAGCGTTGAGCTCGATGTGCGCCAGGGCGTGCAGCAGCGCGATGCGCCCGGCCGGCGCTTGGGTGATCTTGCGCTTGGCCAGCTCGCGCGGCGCTTTCAGCGCTGGCTCCTCCGGCCGCGCCGGGCGGTCCGGCGGTTGCTCTTGGCCGATGGTCTCGATCGTGCCGCTGTGCCAAGCCGTCACGAAACTGGCTGTCAGTCGGGCCTTCTCTGAGGGGTCCGGACAGACGAGCACGCAGCAGGCCGCTTCGCTGAGGCTGGAAGGCATGGTCATCGGGCAAGAGCCATGCCACAGCGCAAAGCAGGACGGCAAGGAAGGCTCTGTTGCCTCGAGGTTCGATG
This sequence comes from Rhodospirillales bacterium, assembly GCA_965247175.1. Taxonomy (GTDB): domain Bacteria; phylum Pseudomonadota; class Alphaproteobacteria; order Kiloniellales; family DSM-21159; genus JANQMX01. Next base: position 2,167,329 of record OZ252006.1, on the reverse strand, counting down.
GCTTAGTCTCGCGGGCAAACACCAATCCAACGAGGAACGCGGGAGGCAGTCATGACGGCCTTGGCAAGAGACGACAGAGATACCAAGGCGGCACGAGTCGCCGCGGTACGAGAGACCACGGACGCCCTTAAGGAAGTGCTCGGCCGGGGGCAGGTCGGTCGGCCCGAGCTTGATGAAGCTAAGGCACTCCTCATGCGTTTGGCCGAGAAGCGGGAACTTTTCGCTGTCGAGGACTTCCCGCTCCCCGGTCTGGACGCGGAGAAGAACAATGCCCTCTACCTGCTGGCCGAAGAGAGCGAGCCGGCGCTGTCGCTCTACCTTCAGGTTTCCGGTTCCGGCCTCGATGTGCCGCCGCACAACCACAAGACTTGGGCCATTATCGCCGGCATCGATGGTATCGAGGAGAACCGTTTCTACGAGCGCGCCGAAACTGGGCCGGAGCGTAGCGGTGGGCAAGAGGTCGGTCCCGGCAGTGCCGTGGCCTTCGAGCCCGACGACCTTCACTCCATTCATATTCATGGACAGGACTGCGTCCTGAACTTTCATATGTACGGCATCCCGCTCGATAAGCTTTACGGCCGCGAGTACTGGCATACGGGGAGCGGCGAGTGGCGCCTCTTCCCGGTCCAGGAAGGCATCGTCGATAGACGCGACGGCTGATGCGCGAGATCTCCGTCGAGGACCTGAAGCGCGCGTTACGGAGCGGCGACGAGCTGGCGCTGCTCGACCTGCGCGAAGAGGGGGCCTTTGCCAAGGAACATCTACTGCTTGCGCGTTGCTTTCCCTTAAGCCGCATAGAGCTGATCGCCTGGCAGCTTCTGCCGCGGCGCTCGGTTCCCATCGTCGTCATGGACGCGGGCGATGGCCGGCTGGCAGAGCAGGGCGCGGCGCGTCTGGCAGAGCTAGGCTACGGCGACGTCTCGCTCTTGAGCGGCGGGCTCGCCGCCTGGCGGGAGGCCGGCTACGAGGTCTTCAGCGGGGTCAATGTCCCGAGCAAGGCCTTCGGCGAGTTCGTCGAGATCACCTATGGGACGCCGCGCCTGCCCGCCGAAGAGGTCAAGGCCATGGCGGATGCCGGAGCGGACATGGTGATCCTCGATAGCCGGCCGTTCGACGAATACCATCGCATGAACATCCCCGGCGGCATCGACGCGCCCGGCGCGGAGCTGGTTCACCGCGTCGCCGATCTCGCGCCCAATCCCGAGACCACGGTGGTGGTCAACTGCGCCGGCCGCACCCGCTCCATCATCGGCTGCCAGTCACTGCTCAACGCCGGCATCCCCAATCCGGTCTATGCGCTGAAGGACGGCACGATGGGCTGGCACCTGGCCGGGTTCGACCTGGAGCGCGGGCAGGATCGCGTGGCACCTGCCCCGAGCGCCGAATCCGTTCGGACCGCGCAAGAGCGGGCAGGGCACGTGGCGACGCGCTTCGACGTGCGGACGATCGACCAAACAACCTTGGCCCGTTGGCAAGCCGAGGCCGAGGACCATAGCCTCTATCTGCTCGACGTGCGTGCACCCGAAGAGTATCTGGCCGGCCACCTGCATGGCTCGGTCAGTGCCCCGGGTGGGCAGCTCGTGCAGGCTACCGACGAGTATGTCACGGTGCTCAATGCCCGCCTGGTGCTGATCGACGACAACGGCGTGCGGGCCAAGATGACGGCCTCTTGGCTACAGCAGATGGGTTGGCGCGACGCCGTGGTGCTGGAGAACGGCCTGACCGGCGCTTTGGAAACGGGGCCGGCGCCGCGCCGCTTGCCGGACATTCCCGAACGGCTACAGGCCCGAACCATCTCCGCAAACGAGCTTGAGGCTGCGCGGAAAAGCGAGAAGCCGCTTGTGATCGACCTGGCCAGCTCGCTCGCCTTCCGTGAGGGGCACATACCGGGCGCGGTCTGGGCCAGCCGGGCAGCGCTTCCGGACGTCAGCGGCCGTGATGTCGTCTTGACCGGCGACGACCTCGATCTCTGCCGTTTTGCAGCGGCCGATCTGCTCCAAGGCGCCACCGCTGCGCAGGTTCGTGTCCTCGAAGGCGGCAACCACGCATGGCGCGCGGCGGGGCTGTCGCTCAAGAGCGGCGGGCCGGCCGAGGCCGACCCGCAGGACGTCTGGTACAAGCCCTATGACGAAGTCAGCTCCATCGAGGACCACATGCGGGCCTACCTGACTTGGGAGGTTGCCCTGGTCGAGCAGATGGAGCGCGACCCGGATCTGGTCTTCAAGCGCTACGACTAGCGTGGTCGATTAGAGCTCTTGCGCTGCCTTGAGCACCGCGTCGACGTGGCCCGGCACCTTCACCTTCTTCCAATGGGCGCGCACCACGCCGTCTTTGTCGATCAGGACGGTCGAACGGTCGATACCCATGTACTTCTTGCCGTACATCGATTTCTCGATCCAGGCATCGTAACTCTCGATCATCTGGCCCGACTCGTCTGAGGCCAGGGTGAAGTTGAGTTCGTACTTGGTCTTGAACTTGTCGTGTTTGGCGACGCTGTCCTTGGAGACGCCGATGATCTCGGCGTCGGCGCCGCTGAAGTCGGGCATGGCATCGCGGAAGCCGCAGGCCTCCTTGGTGCAGCCGGGCGTGTCATCCTTCGGATAGAAATAGACGATGACGTTTTTGCCCTTCAGGCTGGAGAGGCTGACCTCGCCGCCGCCGTCCGTCGGAAGGGTGAAGTCGGGGGCAGCTTTGCCGATCTCGATCGCCATGACACATCCTCTCTTTTGATATCTCAGGTTCTGCTGATGCCGAAGGGCGCGGCAGGACGGCGCGCCGGCTTGTTAAGTGTTTCTCTTGGCCGGGCCTGGCAAGAGTGAATGGACCGCAATTTCAGCGCAGGCCGTCGTTACCCTCGGCTTCCTCGTGGGTCAGGCCGCCGACCCGCGGCAAGGGTCGGCCGCTGTCGGCCACGGCGACGGCGACGAGGATCTCGTCCGCAGCTGGTGCATCGCCGAGGCGCACCTCCATGGCATCGAAATGGCTTCGCACATAGGCCGCATCCTTGTGTCCCAGCGGCACGTCGAGGGTCAGGCCAGGCGCCCCCCGCTTCTTCGCCGAAGGCACCAATGCCGCGCCCTGACTGACGGCCAGTCGGAGCGGTCGGCCCATCTTCGGGTGCAGGATCGCAGCGGCATGCTCGAGCTCGCCACGTTCGCCAACGGCGGCGGCTTTGCCGTAGCTCTCGATCTCGAAGGGGGCCACGCCAAGGGCATCCACAGCCTGCTGCCCAAGCAAAGCGCCAAGCTCTGCGCCGATCTCGATCAGCAGAGATAGATCTTCTTCGAAGCGTCCAGCAAAGGGATTGGCGATCACGGCCAACGCCGCCGCCTTGCGGGTCGGCGGCGTCACGGCCTTGGGCCCTTCGCGCCGCGTTTCCTCGACCAGGGTCACCAGCTTGCGAATATCCGCCAGGCTCACGGAGTTTCCATCCTCTTCTTGTTGGTCACGCGCATTGGCCGTTTAGCGGCCGAGCAAGTCGCCGTAGAGCCCGTAGGCCAACTCCTGCACCGCGGCCAAGCGCTCCTTCAAGCGCTGGAAGTCGTCGAGGCCGGCAGCGCGAGCGAGATCCTGCTTCAACGCGGTCGGCGCCTCCTCCTCGTTGAAGTGTTGGCCTGCGGTGAGGCGCAGATAAGTCTGCACTTGGCGATAGAGTCGGTCGGCCTTGATCAGCTCCTTGGCGGCTGTCCTTGCAATGAGTTTGGCCTCGCCCAGTCGTTCGAGAGCTTCGGCCGTCGATTGGGCAAGGATCTCGGGGTGCTGATGTGCGTGGACGAGCTGCAGCGACTGGGCGACGAAATCGAGGTCGTAAAGCCCGCCCCGCACGTACTTGACCTCCCACATCGAGCGGGCGGGATGTTCCGCCTCGATGCGTTCGCGCATCTTCCGCGCCGCCTCCAGCACCGCTGTCGAGTCCCGCGGTCGGCGTAGGATGTCACCGATCGTTGCCGCGACCTGCGCGCAAAAGGCCGGCGCGCCCGCGATCGGCCGGGCCCGGGTCAGCGCCATATGCTCCCAGACCCAGGCGTCACTGTCGTAGTAGTCACGGAAGCTCTTGAGCGTGACCGCAATCGGCCCGGAGTTGCCGGAGGGACGCAGCCGCGCATCGACCTCGTAAAGGGCGCCTTCGCCAGTCTGGGCGGTGATCGCCGTGATCAGCCTTTGGCTCAATCGTCCGAAGTAGACGGTGGGGTCGAGCTGCTTGTCGCCGTCCGACCAGCCGGCACCCTCCGCGCTGTCGTAGAGGAAAACCAGGTCGACGTCGGAGGAGGGCGTCATCTGCCGGGCACCCAGCTTGCCGAGTGCCACCACGGCCAGCCCATCGCCGGGGAAGTGGCCGTGGGCTTTGCTCAGCTCTTCCAGGGTTGGCGGGAGCAGCGTGCTGATCGAGACATCGGCAACATCGGACAGGGCGTGCTCGATCTCTTCGATGGCACTGTCGCCGCGAAGGACCTTTGCGCCCACTTGGAAGCGGCGGTCGCCGGCCCAACGACGCACGATGTCCAGGACATCCTGATAGTCGCGCGCCTGCTGCAGCATGGTTTCCAGCTCCGCCTGCAACGCGCTGACATCCGGCAGGCTGGCGAAAACGTCGCCTTCTAGAACGTACTCCAGCAGGCCCGGCCGGCGGCTTAGCTGATCGGCCAGGGCGGGGGCCGTGCCGACCACCTCGGCCAACAGCTCCAGGAGGCGCGGGTTCTGCTGCAGCATCGAGAAGAGCTGGACGCCTGCCGGCAGGCGGCTGAGAAACTCGTCGAACTTGGTCAGGGCCCGGTCGGGCTCGCGCGTCTGTCCCAGGGCGCTGAGCAGCGCAGGCATAAGCTCGGTGAGGATCTGCCGGCTGCGCTCCGATCGCGTGGCGCGGTAGCGCCCGTGGTGCCACGCCCGCACCAGGTTGAACACCCGCGCCCCGTCCTGAAAGCCCATGCCACTCAGGGTTTCCAGAGTCGAGGGCTCCGGCTCGCCGCCGGTAAACACGAGATTGCCGGGTCCGGCGAGGGTCGGGGCCTCTTCGAAAAGCTCCGCATAGTGGTGCTCGACGCAGGACAGAACCTCAATTACGCACTGTCGAAAACTCGCCTCGCTGTCGAAGCGAAGAAAGCGCGCGATCTCGGCAATGCCTTCGGCATTTTTCGGCAGACTGTGGGTCTGCTGGTCGGCAACCATCTGCAGGCGATGCTCAAGAGTACGCAGGAAGACGTAGGCATCCTTGAGCCGCTCGGCGGTCTCTGGCGGCGTGCGCCCGGCAGCGACCAGGGCATCGAGCGCGGCCATGGTCTGTGCTTGGCGTAGGTTTGGATTGCGGCCACCGAAGATGAGCTGCTGTGTCTGGGCGAAGAATTCGATCTCGCGGATGCCGCCCCGACCCAGCTTGATGTTGTGGCCTTCGACGGCGACCGTGCCGCCGCCCTTCTGGGCGTGGATCTGCCGCTTGATCGAGTGAATGTCCTGAATGGCCCAGAAATCCAGGTGCTTGCGCCAAACAAAAGGGCGCAGCTCCTGCACGAACTCAGCTCCGAGATCCTTGTCGCCGGCCACGGGCCGCGCCTTGATCATGGCCGCCCGTTCCCAGTTCTGACCTGCTGACTCGTAGTAGGCCATGGCGGCCGGAAAGCTGATGGCAACTGGCATCGCAGCCGGGTCGGGCCGAAGACGCAGGTCCGCACGGCAGACATAGCCGTCCGCCGTGCGTTCCTCTAACAGGCGGATAAGGTCCCGAGTCAGGCGGTTGGCGGCGTCCTGCAGACCGCGCCGCCCGCGATAGTCGATGCGCTCAGGGTCGAAGAGGACAATGAGGTCGATGTCCGAGGAGTAGTTGAGCTCTCTTGCGCCGAGCTTGCCGAGACCGAGCACGGTGTACCCGCAGTTCAGCAATGGCCTTGCCGGGTCCGCGAGGAGCCACTCACCTCTTTCATGGAGGCTTCGCAGCAGAAAGCCGAGCGCTTGGTCCGTCGCCAGCTCTGCGAAACGAGAGAGGACTCCGGTGATCTGCAGCAGGCTCCAGTGTCCGGTGATGTCGGCGGCTGCGGCGATTAGCGCGACCCGCTTGCGTTCTTGGCGCAGGCTCTTGATCAGCTCGGCCTCGCTCTGGCCTTCCGGGGCCGTACTCTCGAGCCGAGCCAGAACCTCAGCCCAGATCGGGTCAGGGCCTTCGCTGCAGAGCCGAGCTGCCTCCAGAGGGAAGGCGATGGCGCAGTCACTCAGGAACGGACTATGCGCGAAAACGAACGACAGGAGGCTCGCTTGGCCTCCGGATGGCAACGCGGACTTGATCGCGTTTCGCTCGTTCTCCGGAAGCCGCTCCAGCGCTTCCGACCAACGCTGCCAGCAAAGCGCGGCCCTTTCCGTGTCTTGACCTGTGACACCTGCGCTCTTGCTGTCCGAAAAGGCGATCACCATGTCCGACAGGTCCCTCGGCTTTCTCGCGACCCTGCGTGAAGGCACCAAAACGGTCAAGGTGAGGGCTCGCGCCAGCCGGTTGACTGGCATCCGGCTGAATAATGACGGTATAACTGCGTAATGATCAGGCGCAGCGCTCGTCTTTGTCTGGAGTTCTTTATCGGATTCGCCGCAATAGTCGGACTATTTGCGGTGCTTTTCGTTTGGCGTCTCTCAGAAGAGCCGCTGCCCATCGACTTCGTAAAGCCCTACATCGAGGCCGGTTTCTTCAACGAAGAGACTGGAACCCGTCTCGAGGCCGAGCACCTCTATCTGCAGTGGGACCAGAATGTCGGGGAGCTCGAAGTCTCTGCCCGGAGCGTGCGCGCTTACGATGCCTCTGAGCGGCTGATCGCTGCCCTGCCGTCCGTCGACGTCCGCTTGGCTTGGTCCGCTCTTCTGGCCGGCGTCATTGCGCCGCAGAGCATCGAAATCGATGGCGCCCGCTTGCGGCTGGAACGCACGGCGGACGGTCAGCTGCGATTCACTGATAGTCCCACTGAGCAAACGGGAGCCGGTCAAAACGGCGAGTCTGCCGGCGCGCCGCCCATGTTCTCGGCCTTCAGCATCCGCGGCTTGCTGGGCGAGCTCATGCGAGCGCCGGACCCGCAGCGTCCTTTGAGCTATCTCGAGAGCGTTCAGGTGACGGACGGGCGCGTCCGTCTTGTCGACATGAGCCTGGGCCGGGTCATTGATGCCGAAGATACCCGCATCGACCTCGAGCGCTCGCCCAATGGTCTGCGCGCGAACCTTAGCCTCAGCCCGGTTCTTGCCGGCAAGCGGCCGACCGTGTCCGCAGCCGTGCACTACGAGCCATCCATCGAGAAACTGGAAGCCAAGTTCGCCATCGAAAACCTGCTGATCAGCGATCTGGCGAGCTTGGACAATTCGCTCGCCGATCTGGCCGGCGTGGAAATTCCTGTGACGGCCGAAGGACAGATTGATCTCGATCTCGACGGCCGGCTCAAGCACGCGCGACTGGGTTTCGATGGCAAGCCGGGGCAGGCCTTTCTGCCCAAGCTCTTCGAACAGGCTCTTCCAGTCTCGCTGCTGTCTGGCTTCGTGATTTTCGACGCCCCAAGCCGGCGGCTGACCGTCAATCCACTGCGACTTTCATTCGGTACCAAAGACTCCGCCGGACCGGCACTAACGGCCTCCGCCAACGTCGAGCTGCGGGAGCAGGGCGTGGAGGTGGCCGCCGAGCTCAAGGGGGCCAACGTTCAGGCGGAGAGCCTAGCGACCTACTGGCCGCTCGGCGTGGCGGAGAGCGGCCGCGATTGGGTGAGCGAGAACATCACCGCCGGTTCGGCTGGCGACCTCACTCTGTCGACGCGTTTTGCCATTGGTTCCGATGGGACCATGACCATCCACGACATCGACGGTGGCTTCGCCTTCGAGGGCCTTGAGATTCACTACCTGCGGCCCATTCCGCCGATCACCCAAGCAACGGGGCGCGCGAGCCTGCTGCCCAAGGGTCTGCGTTTCGATGTCGAGTCTGCGCGGCGCGGTGAGCTGGCCGTAACCGGCGCCGTGATCGAGATGCCGGACCTTACGCAAGAAGAGGAAATCATCGATATTGCCTTTCAGGCACGCGGCCCTGTGGCCGCCGCTCTGGATGAGCTCGATCATCCTCGCCTCGACCTGATCTCGCGTTTCGGCATTAGCCGTGCCGACGCCTCCGGTGTGGTCTCGGCCGACGTCAAAATGACGTTTCCCATGATCGAGGATTTGCCCGATGAGAAGCTCGTCGTCTCGGCAAAGGCCAAGATCAGCGACGGAGGTTTGGGCGACTTCATCATGTCGCAGCCGCTGAGCGACGGACAACTGACGCTGGACGTCACCAACAAAGCTATGAGCCTCTCCGGCGACGCCCAGCTCGGCGGCGTACCCCTGACTCTCAGCTGGCAGGAGTCCTTCAGCACATCAGCCGAACCGCAGGCGACTCTCAAGGCGAGTGTCCCGCGCATTGACGGGCGGGCCCGACAGCGCTTCGGCTTCGATGCCTATCCCTATCTGACCGGTCCGCTTGCGCTGGAGATCGACGCGGCCAGGCAGCAGTCAGGGGTGATGGCAATCGACTTCACGGCCAACCTCAATACGGCGAGCCTCGAGCTGCCGGAGATGCGGTGGAAGAAGGACGCCGGCACGCCCGGTCGTGCGACCGGACGCGTGGTGCTGCAGAACGACAAGCTGGAGCGCGTCGAGGACATCGTGCTGGAGGCGGCTGACCTTCGTTTGTCCGCGACCATGGACTTGACCCAGGATGGTGACCTGGAGCGGCTCGATTTCGCCAACTTGAGTTTTGGCCAACAGAGCGTCTCCGGTCTCGTGGTCGAGCCGGTGGATGGCGGTTACCGCGCGTCGGTCCAGTCCGGGACCATCGATCTGAGCCCCTGGCTGGAAGGACGGAGCGGCGATCGCGAAGTGGTCGAAACACGGGTCGACTCACCCGAGCGGGCTGCCAAGCCGCCGGTGGATATCGAGGTGACGGCACCGGGGCTGTCCCGTGTGTATTTCGCTGCCGACCGCTATCTCAGCGATGTTTCCCTCAGGTTGGTGCGAAAGCGCGGCGCCTGGCTGATGGCCAAGCTGACCGGACGTGTCGATTCTCGCTTCGCTCTTGCCGGCAATACGCCTTCTAGGGAGGCGGAGGCGCCGCAAGAAACCGATTTCTCGCTGGATTGGGGCCCGCTTCCCGACCACGCCAACGACTATCGCTTGGATGTTCGCACCGCTGATCTCGGCGCGTTTCTGCGCGCCGTCGATCTCTATGACGATATCGAGGGCGGCGCCTTTCAAGTGGACGGCCGCTCGGCCGGTCCCTTCCCGGAGCATCCAGTCGAGCTGACGGTCGAAGGCGGTAGCTACCGTCTCGTCAGGGCCCCGATCATGGCGCGGGTCCTGGGCGCGGCGTCCTTGACTGGGCTCGGCAACCTCTTGTCCGGAGACGGAATCGACTTCGATCAGTTGAAGGGCACGGCAACCTATCACGAGCTGCAGTTCCAACGGATCGAGGCCCGGACCCATGGTTCGGCGCTGGGTGTCACCACCAAAGGCAAGCTCGATCTGGACCAAGACACGCTCGCCTTGGTGGGCGAAATCGTGCCGGCCTACACCCTCAACAACGCCGTGTCAGGCATTCCGCTGATCGGCAATCTGCTCACTGGCGGTGAGGGGGGCGGCATCATCGCCTTCACCTACAGCGTCGAGGGAGGCATCAGCGACCCCAGCGTCGGCGTCAATCCACTCTCCGCGCTCGCCCCTGGATTCCTGCGCAACATTTTCCTGAGCGACCCCAACGCGTCCGACCAAAGTGCAGCCAAGCCGTTGCAAGCGGAAGAGGACAAAGGCCCGGATCGTTAGCCCAGCTTGACGAGTGCGTGTTTCTTGCGCCCGGCTGAGAGCTTGGCGATACCCTCAGTGCTCAGGTCCTGGGGCCGCAGTTGCCGGTTCTCATCGTCTATTCGCAGGTCGTTGAGGCGCGCGCCACCGCCCTTGATCAGCCGTCTGGCTTCGCCGTTGCTCTGGGTGAGGCCGCTTTGCGTGAACAGCAGGAAGGCTGGAATGCCGTTCTCCAGCTCGGCCGCAGAGACCGTCACGCTGGGCAAGTCTTCTCCCAGACCGCCTTCTTCGAAGGTGCGGCGAGCCGTTTCGGCAGCAGCCTCAGCAGCGTCCCGACCATGGCAAAGGGCCGTAGCCTCTCCCGCCAGCACCTTCTTGGCTTCATTGAGCTCCTGGCCCTGGAGCGCCTCTAGGCGGGCGACTTCATCCAGCGGCAGCAAGGTGAAGAGCTTGAGGAAGCGGCCGACGTCCGCATCCTCAGTGTTGCGCCAAAACTGCCAGTAGTCGTATGCCGGCAGCCGCTCGGGATTGAGCCAGATGGCGCCGGCGGCCGTCTTTCCCATCTTCTGGCCGCTGGCCAAGGTGATCAGCGGTGTCGTCAGGCCGAACAGCTCTTGGCCGTGGATGCGCCGGGCGAGCTCGATGCCGTTGACGATGTTGCCCCACTGGTCGGAGCCGCCCATCTGCAGGCGGCAGCCCTGACGGCGGGCCAGCTCCATGAAGTCGTAGGCCTGAAGAATCATGTAGTTGAACTCAAGAAACGTCAGCGGCTGTTCGCGCTCGAGCCGCAGCTTCACCGAGTCGAAGGTGAGCATGCGGTTGATCGTGAAATGCCTCCCGACCTCGCGCAGGAACGGGATGTAGGCGAGCGTGTCGAGCCAGTCGGCGTTGTTGACCATAATCGCCTTGTTGCCATCCTCCCCAAAGGTGAGGAACCGCTCGAAGACGCGACGAATGGAGGCGATGTTGGCGTCGATCTCTTGATCGCTCAGAAGTTGCCGGCTTTCGTCCTTGCCCGAGGGATCTCCGACCTTGGTGGTTCCCCCGCCCATCAGAACGATCGGCTTGTGGCCCGTTTCCTGAAGCCAGCGCAGCATCATGATTTGAACCAGGGAGCCGACATGGAGGCTGTTTGCCGTGGCGTCGAAGCCGATATAGGCCGTCACCATCTCCCGCTGGGCCAAGGCGCTCAGGCCGCCAAAATCGGTGCATTGGTGGATGTAGCCGCGTTCTTCGAGAATTTGTAGGAAATCGGAGGTCATAAAGGGGCCAAGCTTTTGCGGAATTCTGGGAAATCAGGTGTTTGTCAGGGGCGCGCCCGCTTAGCATACTCGTATGGTTAAGCCAATCGGCCGGCAGTGCGGTCCGCGATGAAGGAAACGGGATGAAGTACGCAATTGGCCTGATGAGCGGCACCTCTTTAGACGGTGCTGATGCCGCCCTCATTCGCAGCGACGGCGAGAGGCGCCTAGAGGCGGTCGCCTTCGAGACGCTGCCCTTCGAGCGCGGTTTGCGTGACCGTCTGCGCCTTTGCCTGGGAGGCAATGCCAGCCCCGCCGAGATTGCCGAGGCCGAGCGTGACCTGACCCTCTATCACGTTCCGCTGATCGAGGCTCTGCTCGAGAAAAGCGGGGTTGCCCGTGATGAGGTGGCCGTCATCGGCTTTCACGGCCAGACCCTGCTGCACGCGCCTGAGCAAGGCCGGACATGGCAGATCGGCGACGGCCGCCTCTTGGCGGACAGCCTTGGCATCGATGTCATCAACGATTTTCGCAGTGCGGACATGGCCGCGGGCGGTCAGGGCGCGCCCTTTGCTCCGCTGTACCACGCCGCCCGCGCCGCCGACCTCGACAAGCCCTTGGCTGTGCTCAACATCGGCGGCGTCGCCAACATCACCTGGCTGGGGCGCGGTCCCGAGGACATCCTAGCGTTCGATACGGGACCCGGGAATGCGCTGATCGACGACTGGATGTGGCGCCACGGTGCCGGTGCCTCCGATCTCGACGGTCTTTGTGCCGCGCGAGGGCAGGAGGACGATGCGGCCCTCACCTTGCTCTTCGCCCAGTCCTATTTCCGGCAACCGCCGCCCAAGTCACTCGATCGCGATGCCTTCGATACCTCGTCGCTGAACTCTCTGAGCCTCAACGACGGGGCTGCGACCCTGACCGCCTTTACCGTCGAAGCGGTTGCTGCGGCGCTAGAGTGGCTACCCGAGCCGCCGATACGCTGGCTGGTGTCCGGCGGAGGGCGGCGCAATCCGACCATGTTGAAGTTCTTGCAAGAGCGGTTGAACTGCCCGGTGGAGCCGGTTGAGGTCATCGGCTGGAACGGCGATGCTATCGAGGCCGAGGCTTTCGCCTATCTCGCCCTGCGCAGCCTGGCAAAGCTGCCCCTGTCGCTGCCGTCGACGACCGGTGTCGCGGAGCCGATGAGCGGCGGCACGCGCTATCTTGCGGCCGCTGCCCTCTAGCTCGCCGCCTGACAGCGCAGGTTCTTACTGAAGCTCAGCTCGCTGCGCTTTGCTGCAAGGCAGATGAGGACTGTCGGACGTAGTCCTCGACGGTCGCGGTGAGCTGCTCCATCTCGTTGCCGAAGAAGTGGTTGGCGTTCTCGATGATCTTGTAGGTGATCTCGATGTCACGCTGATTGGAGAGCTTGTCCACCAGTTTGCGGACCGCAGGCTCGGGCACCAGATCGTCAGCTGCGCCTTGGACGACGAGGCCGGAGGCCGGGCAGGGCGCGAGAAAGCTGAAGTCATAGATGTTCGCCGGCGGCGCAACCGAAACAAAACCCTCAATCTCAGGCCGGCGCATCAGAAGCTGCATGCCGATCCAGGCACCGAAGGAAAAGCCGGCAACCCAGCAGCCCTGCGCGTTCGGATTGACGCTCTGCAGCCAGTCGAGTGCCGAGGCCGCGTCGGAGAGCTCGCCTTCCCCGCGGTCGAAACTGCCTTGGCTGCGCCCGACGCCGCGGAAGTTGAAGCGCAAAACGGCAAAGCCTTGGCGCGTGAAGGAATGGTAAAGGTTGTAGACGACCTTGTTGTTCATCGTCCCGCCGTGCTGCGGGTGCGGATGAAGAATGAGGGCGATCGGCGCATTGGGCTCCTTGCCCGCTTGGAATCGTCCTTCCAAACGGCCGTCGGGGCCGTTGATGATCACTTCAGGCATATGGTCTCTCGACTACCGCGGCGACTTGTCGTCGCTTAGGGTTGTTGATCGCTTGCCGCAACAAACGGGATTAGTGCCTTGAAGGCACTCGTGTAGAGACTGGACGGCAAATTGACAATCTACGGCCTTCCTCCATATTCCCTATTTGGAACATTGCAACCCAATTTGCCACTCTGGCGTTCCAGAGCACTTCGGTTAAATCGTGCGAAGGTAAGATCATGTTCAAGGGCCTGCGCCGCGATATTCAGACCATCAGGGACCGCGACCCTGCGGCTCGCTCGGCGCTGGAAGTGGTGCTGCTCTACCCAGGGTTTCAGGTTTTGCTATTCTACCGCTTGGCACACTGGGCCTGGCAGCGCAAATGGCATCTTGCTGGCCGCTGGGTCTCCCAGTTCGGCCGGTGGCTGACCGGCATCGAGATCCATCCTGGCGCGCATATCGGCAAGCGGCTGTTCATCGACCACGGAATGGGTGTGGTGATCGGCGAAACCGCGCGGATCGGCGACAATGTCACCATTTACCACGGCGTCACTCTGGGCGGCGTGGCGCCCAGTATCGATAGCGACCAGCAGCGCAATGTGAAGCGTCATCCGACCTTGGAAGATGACGTGATCGTCGGTTCGGGCGCGCAGATCTTGGGTCCGATCACCGTCGGGCGCAGCGCCCGCGTCGGCGCCAATGCCGTCGTAACCAAGCCGGTTCCCGCTTGCTCCACGGTGGTGGGTATCCCTGGTCGGGTGGTGACCCCTGGTGGCCAGCGCGATCAGTTGCCCTTCGTCGCTTACGGAACACCGACCGGGGATATCCCCGATCCGATCGCCCGAGCGCTTGAGGGTCTTTTAGGGGAAGTTCAGTCGCTTCGCGCCCGGGTCAATGCCCTGGAGGGCGAATTGGAGGCGCGGCCGGCCATCGTAACGCCCCCAACCGCGCCGGAAGAGCATCGCGATCGGAAGGACAATCCGAAGGCGTGACAATCGCGGTGACGGACGTAGAATATTACCCATAGGTGCTATGGCAATTCATTTCCTGCGATCTAAAACAAAAGAAGTCGTGGATCGCATGCAAGGAATTGTTGTGACATGAAATTGGGAACAAAGGGCCGCTATGCCGTGATGGCCATTGCTGACTTGGCGCGTCACGGCGATCAAAGCCCGGTCACACTGTCAGAGATCGCCCAGCGTCAGCAGATCTCTTTGTCCTATTTGGAACAGATCTTCGCCAAGTTGCGTCGAGCTGGGCTGGTCAAGTCCGTTCGCGGTCCTGGCGGTGGGTATCTCCTTGGGCGACCGAGAGCGGAAATCTCAGTCTCCGACGTGATGGCAGCCGTCGAGGAGCCAAATAAGGCACGCGTGTGCATGCCGCACTATCCGTCGCACTGCAGCGCGACGGAGAACTACTGCGCCACGCACGACCTTTGGGTGAGGTTGAGCGGTACGCTCAACGACTTCCTGTCGTCCATCACCATTGCGGATGTGCTGGAACGGAACTTCGAACTCCCCGACCCGCGCGAGATTTTGCAGCTCAAGAGCAATCCCTGCGCCGCCGAATAGAAGGTTGGCCGCTGTGTGACGTCGCCGCGCATCTACCTCGACTACAACGCCACCTCGCTGCTGCGCGAGGAAAGTAGAGCGGCGGTCGTTGCGGCCTTGGACTTGGTCGGCAACGCCTCGTCCGTGCACGGCTTTGGCCGCGAGGCGCGCCGGTGTATAGAGACCGCCCGCGAGGCGGTCGCCGAGCTGGTCGGTGCCTCACCGGCGGAAGTGGTCTTCACCAGCGGCGCAACAGAGGCCAATAACCTGGCGCTGGGCGCCGTCGGCGACCGGCACCTTCTGACTTCTGCCATCGAGCATCCTTCGGTTCTGGAAGCGGCTGCTGCCGAGCGGCTGCCCGTCGACGCCAAGGGCGTGGTCGATCTGACAGCTCTCGAATCGCTGGTGGAGCGCTGCGAGGGACAGGCCTTCGTATCGGTCATGCTCGCAAACAACGAGACCGGCGTCGTCCAACCAATTGCCGAGATCTCCGCTTTGGTGAAGGCGGCCGGCGGCCTGCTGCACTGCGATGCAGTGCAAGCGGTCGGTCGCCTGCCGGTCGATATGGCCGAGCTTGACGTCGACTACCTTTCCCTTTCCAGCCACAAGCTGGGTGGGCCGAAGGGAGCCGGGGCGCTGATTGTCCGCGAGGGGGCTCCTCTCTTTGCCCAGCAGCTTGGCGGGGGGCAGGAGCGACGCTTGCGGGCCGGCACCGAGAACGTGGCTGCGATTGCGGGCTTCGGGGCGGCTTGCCAGGCCATCGATCGCGGCTTCGCGGAGAGCGGGGCTTTGCGGGGCTGGCGCGACCGCTTTGAGGAGCGCTTGCTTGCCATTGCGCCGGAGACGCAGGTTTTCGGCCGCGATGCCCCGCGTTTGGCCAATACGAGCTGCTTTGCCAATCCCTTTCTACCAGCGGAAACACAGCTCATCGCGCTCGATCTCGCCGGAATCGCCGTTTCTTCCGGTTCCGCTTGCTCCTCGGGCAAGGTTTCGGCGTCTCACGTGTTGCTTGCCATGGGGGCTGAGCCGGCTCTGGCGGGCTCCGCCTTGCGGGTTTCGCTCGGCTGGGCCAGCCGGGAAGCGGATCTCGATTGCTTCCTGGAGGCTTGGGAACGCCTATATAAGGCGAACACGGAGCAGCGAAGGGCAAGTTGATGGTTTTGAGCGCTTCCGACGAGCTGGCGCAGGTGATCTACCTCGATAATCAGGCGACCACGCGGACCGACCCGCGTGTGGTCGACACCATGCTGCCCTTCTTCGGCGAGCGCTTCGGCAATCCCCATTCCGTCGACCACGCCTATGGCAACGATGCCGAGGCGGCGGTCGAGGCGGCGCGGGCGGACGTCGCGGCGCTGATCGACGCCGAACCGAGGGAGATCGTCTTCACCTCTGGCGCGACGGAGTCCAACAACCTAGCGATCAAGGGCGCAGCCCACTTCCACAAGGCCGAGCGGCCGCATGTGGTCACCTTGGCGACGGAACACAAGTGCGTTCTGGAGTCGGTCGCCCGGTTGGAGCGGAATGGGCACGAGGTCACGGTCCTCGGCGTCAACCGCGACGGGCTGGTCGATCTCGCAGCGCTGGAGCAGGCGGTGACGGAGCGAACCGCCGTCGTCTCCATTATGGCGGCCAACAACGAAATCGGCGTCATTCAGCCCTTGGCGGAGATCGGTGCGCTCTGTCGTGCGAAGGGCGCCTACTTCCACAGCGATGCGGCGCAGGCACTCGGCAAGGTCCCCCTCGACGTCAATACCATGCAGATCGATCTTCTCTCGATCTCCGGCCACAAGCTCTACGGGCCCAAGGGTATCGGGGCGCTCTACGTGCGTCGCCGCCCACGCGTCCGGCTCGAGGCGATGATAGACGGTGGGGGACAGGAGCGTGGCCTGCGTTCCGGCACGCTTGCCCCGGCGCTTTGTGTTGGCCTTGGCATGGCCTGCCGCCTTGCCGCCCAGGAGATGGTGGAGGAGGCGGAGCGTGTTGCCGCGCTGCGTGACCGTCTGGTCGAGCAGCTGCGCGAAGGCGCTGGGCCGCTGACCATCAACGGGGCGATGGACCACCGCCTTGCCGGCAACATCAATATCGCCTTCGATCGCGTGCCGGCCCATGCGCTGATCGACGCCGTGCCTGAGCTCGCGCTCTCCACCGGAAGCGCTTGCACCTCTGCTTCGGTCGAGCCCTCCTACGTGCTGCGGGCGCTCGGCATCGAGGAGGCCACAGCTGCGCAGAGCCTGCGTATCTCCGTCGGGCGCTTCAACACGGCCCAGGAGATCGACGAGGCCGCTCGCCTGCTGATCGCCGGCGTGACCAGGCTGCGGCAAGCCCAAGCCGCGGCTGCGCAATAAGTCGATAAGCGTCTATTGGCCCTGGCATTTTGCGCTGCCAAGCCCTAAGTGACGCCTTCGAGATCAGACCAGCACCAACGAAGCAAAGCATGCCACGCATCGTCTTCATCGAGGCCGACGGAAACCGCAAGGAGGTGGAGGCGCCGCTCGGCCTGTCCATCATGGAAGTCGCGCAAAAATTCGACATCGATATCGAGGGTGCTTGCGAAGGCTCGCTCGCCTGCGCCACCTGCCATGTGATCGTGGAACCCAACTGGTACGCGCGCCTCGAAGACCCCTCCGAAGATGAAGAGGACATGCTCGATCTGGCCTTCGACCTGCAGCAGACCTCGCGCCTCGGCTGCCAAATCGTGGTGACGGAGGAGATGGAGGGCCTCGAGGTCGCGCTCCCCGGCAGTGGGCATAAGTTCTAGAGCATGTTGGCCGATACGCTGTTTCGGGCGCTCAAGGCCAGCTGCGAGGCGGATTGGGACGCCTTCGTCGGCCATGGTTTCGTGCGCCAACTGGCCGACGGCAGCCTGCCGGAAGACTGCTTTCGCCACTACCTCGTCCAGGATTACATCTTCCTGATTCACTTCAGCCGGGCCTGGGCGCTGGCCGTCTACAAGTCCGAGCATCTCGACGACCTGCGCCAGTCGGCCAAGGTGGTCGACGGATTGCTCAACCACGAAATGGCCCTGCACGTCAGCTACTGCGCCGAGTGGGGCCTGAACGAGGCCGAGATGGCGGCCACGCCGGAGGCGCCGGGCAATCACGCCTATACCCGTTTCGTCCTCGACAAGGGCATGAGCGGCGATCTGCTCGATCTGCTGGTGGCGCTCAGCCCTTGCGTCATGGGCTATGGCGAGATCGGCGAAGCCCTGGCCGAGGATCCGGCGACGGTGATGGAGGGAAATCCCTACCGGAGCTGGATCGAGACTTATTCAGGCGCGGACTACCAGGCGGTGACGAGGGCGGCCGCCGAGCAGCTCGAGCGAGTTGCCGCGCGGCGCATCGGCGACGATGTCATGGGCTCCGGCCGTTGGCCCGCCCTGGCTGAGACCTTCAAGATCGCGACGCGGCTTGAGATCGGTTTCTGGGATATGGGGCTGACCCCCTAAACTCCCTCAACTCCCGGCGTATGCCTTTTCCGCCTCGAAGTACTCCGGGAAGCCGGCAACCGCCTGCAGCTCGGCGAAGCTCGCCAAGTGCTGCGGGTGATGTCCGGCCTTCATAGCGGCCAAGGCCTCGGCCATGCCTTGCAGGGCGGCGAGCTGCAGGGTGAGCGGATATGCCGCGAGCTTGAAGCCGATCTCTTCCA
This sequence comes from Rhodospirillales bacterium, assembly GCA_965247175.1. Taxonomy (GTDB): domain Bacteria; phylum Pseudomonadota; class Alphaproteobacteria; order Kiloniellales; family DSM-21159; genus JANQMX01. The sequence continues at coordinate 2,149,208 of OZ252006.1, read as the reverse complement.
GCTCCTCGCGCGGCAGCAGTGGCGTATCGCCCTGCTCCACGAGGTTGGCCATCTTTGGACCATCGACTTCGTCGCAGTAGCGGCGCATCTCATCCTTGTCGTGCGGCGCCTCCAGAAAGGTGATGTCGGCGCCCATCTCCCGAAAGGTCTTGGCGCGTATCAGCGCCTCTTCCAGGCCGTCGGTCGCGCGGGCGTCGGTCCGCGCCATGATCAGGATGTCGGCCCCTTCATCGCGGGCATCCAAGGCGGCGCGCAGCCGGGTCACAGCCTCGTCGCGCGACACGGTATGCTTGCCGCGCGTGTGGCCGCAGCGCTTCGGCGCCACCTGATCCTCGATCATGATGCAGGCGAAGCCCGCCTTGGCATAGCCTTGCACCGTGCGCCTGACGTTCAGTGGGTTGCCGTAGCCGGTATCGCCGTCGCCGATGACCGGGATGGAGACGGCATCGCAGATGCTGTGCCCTTGGTCGCGCATCTCGCCGTAGGAGATCAGCCCGGTGTCCGGCATGCCGAGGCGAGCAACGGAGACAGCGAAGCCGCTCATGAACGTGAGGGGAAAGCCGGCGCGCTCGACCATCTTCGCCGAGAGGGCGTCGAAGCAGCAGGGCATGACGATCAGGCCGGGCTCGGCCAGCAGTTGGCGCAGTCGCTGGGCCTGGCTCATGGGTCCTCTCCTCAGAGCTTAAAGGGAATATAGAGCGCGATATCCGGCACCAGATAGATCAGGAACACGGTCAGCAGCATCAAGAGGAGAAATGGCCAGACTCCGCGCGCGACCTCCCCCATTGAGGCTCGTCCGACCGCCTGTATCACGTAGAGGTTTAGGCCGACCGGCGGGGTGATCAAGGCGCACTCCACCATGATGACGAAGAAGATACCGAACCAGATCGGGTCGAGGCCAAGCGGCAGTAGCGAGGGCGCCAGGACCGGCACCATGATCAGCATCATGGAGAGGGCCTCGAGAAAGAGACCCATCAGGACCAAAACGGCCGCTACGACCAGGACAAAGAGCCAGGCCTCGTTGAAGTTCTGCGTGATGACGAAGGAGATGTCCTGGGGAATGCGGTAGAGCGTGATCGCCTTACCGAAGACTTTCGCGCCGGCGACGATCAAGAGGATGGTCACCGTGGTCTTCATCGCGTCCAGGGTTGCCTCTTTCAGCATGTCCCAGGTCAAGGTCCGCAGCAGGATACCCGTGATGAAGAGGGCGGCCGCGAAGCCGATTGCTGCGGCCTCGGTCGGCGTGAAGGCGCCGCTGTAAATGCCCCAGATGATCAGCGCCGCCAGTCCGAAGGTCGGCAAAGCGCGGATGCCAGTGCGTTTGCGCTCGTCCCAGCCGGCCTTGGGTTGCGGCTGATAGTCTGGGCTGAGCCGGGCGTAGATCATGGAAAAGGCAATGAACAGCACGATCAGCAGCAGGCCCGGCCCGATACCGGCGAGAAAGAGGGCGATCACCGATTCTTCGGTGATGAAGCCGAAGACGATCATCGGAATGGAAGGCGGGATAAGGATTCCCAGGGTACCGCCGGCTGCCAAGAGACCGAGGACAAAGCTCCGCGGATAGCCGCGCTTGATCATCTCGGGGATGGCCACCGTGCCGATGGTGGCGGCCGTCGCCACCGAGGAGCCGGAGATCGCAGCGAAGATGCCGCAGGAAACCACGGTGGCCACCGCCAATCCCCCTGGCCAATGGCCGACCCAGGCCTGCACGGCGGCGAAGAGGTCGCGCCCGACGCCGCCCTTGAGCAGCACGTTGGACATGAGGAGGAACAGCGGCACCGCGAGCAGGATGAAATTGTCGATGGTGCTCAAGAGACCCTGCGGCACCATCAGCGGTGAGTCGCCGCTGAAAAACAGCATCAGGAGGCCAAGCCCACCGAGCGCGAAAGCAACCGGCACGCCCACGAGCAGCAGGGCGAAGAGCGCCAGCAGGACCAGAAGTGCCGTCATGCTCTAGTGCTCACCCTGGTGCTCGGCCGGCTCAGGCGCGCCGTCGCGCCAGACGCGCACGAACTCGACGAGGCACTGCAGCAGCAGCACCAGGAAGCCGACCGGAATCACCATCTCGCTCCACCAGTTCGGAATGTTGAGCATGGTGCCTGTCGAACGGCCGCGCTCTAGGGAATCGAGGGCAATCTGCAAACCGTACCAGAAGGCGACTCCCGAAAAGCCGGCGATGAAGAGCAAGGAGAAGAGCTCGCTCAACCGTCGACCCTGCGGGCCGAAGCGTACGGTCAGCAGGGTGATGCGAATGTGCGCGCGCTGGCACAGCAGGGTCGCCATGGCCACGAAGCAGCCCCACAGCAGGAAAAGCTGGGACAGCTCGGCGGCCCAGATGGTGGGTGCGTTGAAGAGATAGCGCGCCAAGACCTCATAGGTGATCATCGCCCCCGTGGCGAAGAACAGCCAGGCAGCGAGGAGGCCAAGAAGGTCCGCGACGCGGTCGACCAGGCGAAAGAGCCCCTGCACGCTTCGCGCCTCATCCCGTTGGAAGAAGAAAGAAGGAGCTCAGCCGGGCCCGAACGGGCCCGGCTGAGAACAGCATCGTCTAAGCTAGTTGGTGGTGCGCAGGCCTTCAGCTGCTTCCAGAAGCTGCTCGCCAAGGGGGCCGGCGGCCTCCTTGTACTGCTTCAGCACGGGGCCGGCGCCTTCGCGCCAGACGGCGACCTCCTCAGGCGTCAGCTTGATCACGGTCATGCCTTCGCTCTTCGCCGCCTCGAACGCCTCGGCTTCGATGCGGGCGATATCGTCGCGCACGGCCGCGTCGGCCTTGTTGGCGGCGGCCTGGATGATCTCGCGGTGCTCGGCCGGCAGCTCCTGCCAGAAGTCCTCGTTGACCAGTACGATGAACTCGATGTTCGCGTGGTTGGTCACCGTGATGGTGTCCATCACCTCCCAGAGCTTGCGCGACTTGACGCCGGAGACGCCGGTCATGCCAACGTCGACCGTGCCGCGCTGATAGGCGAGGTACTGCTCGGAGCCGGAGATCAAGGTCGGAGAGGCGCCGACCGCCTCCATGAAGCTGCCCAGCGTCTTGCCGAAGACACGGACCTTCTTGTTCTCGATCTCCTCCGGCGTGCGCACCGGGTCGTCCTTCGAGAGCATTATGGCACCGCCATAGGCTTGCCACCAAAGAACCCGGCTGCCGGTATCCAGGATCGCTTCGTCGATCGGGCCGCGGACCGTGCTGTCCTTGGCGGTTGCCGCCCGTACCAGCTCCTCGGAGTTGAACATGAAGGGCATGTAGAAGATATCGACCGCCGGAATGTCGCCGACGAAGCGGGTGAGGGAAGCAACGCCCATCTCGATGGCGCCGGAGCCGACCGCCTGGGGCACTTCCTTGTCTTTGTAGAGCTGAGCCGAATCGTAGATCTCGACGGCGATCTCGCCATTCGATTTCTTCTCGACCTCCTCCTTGAACAGCATCAGGTTCTGGCCGAGGTGGCTCTTCAACGGCAGCTGCAGCGAGATGCGCAGGGTCGTCTCGGCGGCCTGCAGTGGCGCAGTCGCCATTGTGGCCGCGGCAGCCACGGCCAAGCATGCAATAGTCTTACGGAGCATTCTTCGCCTCCCTTCGTTTTCGTCATTCTTGTCTCGCCGCCTAGGCGGCAGCGTGGCGCTATCATTCTCAGCGCCCCAGGCGAATGCAAGGGGGAGGCGGCTCGAGCCCTTGGGCCCGCCTACGGCCTGACCTCTCAGTCAGTGGCCGAAGCTCTCCCGGCCCGGTGCGGCGGCAACGCGGCGCTCCTGAGGGCGCGCCTTGCGGCAGCTTTCGGCATCGACAGCGAACAACCAAGTCGAGAAGCAGAGAAGGCGATAAAGCAGCGTGTACATGGTCTGCCTCCTTTCGAGACGCCTGTGAGAGATGACGCTGCGCCCGCCAAGCAGGGCGCAGGGAAACGCGAGTGCTCTCGGCGGATAACTAGAATTAGTCTATCAAGGCTTCGGTTGTGCGGCCCTACGGCAATTGCGCAGAGCGGCTCTGCTTTCCTGAAGAGGGGGGCCTTCAGCCGAAGCATCGGGAGCACAAATCATAAGCTAACCGAGCGAGAAGCTTCGCGCGCTCCGGTTCTTGGTCTTGCGGCTGGAGAAATGACCGTTCAGTCGCTGACCAGACTGGCCGTGGCAGCGGCTGTGGCCGGCAGCACCTCGGTCTCGAAGCGGTCTTCCGGCGGAGCGAAGCGGCTGTCGATGGTCTCTTCGCTCGGAAGGGCATCGGGCCGGTCGCTGACCACCACCAGCCGTTCGGCGCCGTAGTGCCGAGCCAGCCAGTGGGCGAGGGTGGCGGCCGTCGTATCGGGGCGTTCTGCAATCTCCGGCCGACCCAGGGTCATGGCCACCGGCAGCCAGATGGGGATGCGCCCCTCTTCCAGCGCATGGGTCAGGGCGCTCTCGCTGTCGCACGGGACGAAGATCGGGTTCGCGGTGGCCAGCGCCCGGCCCGATTGCTCCATGGCGATGAGCCGCAGGTGATGGGCCGTTGCCACGTCGAGGGAGGCTGCATCGGCAAGGGGCGCGCCATAGCGACCGGCGTCCGCCGCGAGCACGATACGCCCCGGATGCTCGGCGGCCCGTGCCAGCCAAGCCTCACGATCGCTTCCCTCAACCGTCTCGTCCTCGAGGCAGAGGATGGTGACGGGATGCTTGGGGCGCGGCCGGGCGGCGCGGGCGAAGAAGCCCGGCAACGGGTAGACGGAAGGGTCCGCGCTTTCCCGCCGCCGGCGGCGAATTTCGACGCCGACGCTTTCCGTCTGCGCATGAATGTCGAGCTTCTCCACGCCCACATGCACCGCTGCGACGTTGGGGTGGGCGAAGCAGAGCTCGGCAACCCGCTCGGCCAGGGTCTCGACCAGATTGATATGCTCGCCCTCGGCCAGGGCCTTAATGCCGCTGATGATCTCGTCGTAGGAGAGCACCTTGGCGATGTCGTCGTCAGCTTCGCCGCCGTCGACCTCCAGCACCAGGTTGAGGCGGATCCGCTGCGGCCGCAGGCGCTCCTGCTCGTAGACGCCGATGCGGAAGCGCAGCACCAGATCGCGGATGACGATCAGGTCGCGGTCGCCCGTCTCACTTGTTGCCGGCAAGGGATAGACCCGCCCAGTCAGGATACTGCTCGAACTCACCTCTCGCCTCGCATGGTCGCGGCCGGAAAAGTGTGAAACGCTAACACCGCAAGAGGATGCTGGAAAGCGGCTTTGATGCGCATCAACGCCGCTTTGCCGTCCGCCGTGCTTCAGTACCGTACTCTAGAAATCTCAAGAGGTTGCGCCATGCTGGCCATGGTCTTGCAGCATCCCGGAGAGGCGCTGGAGCCTCAGGAGAGGCCCGCGCCGGAGCCGGCTGCCGGCGAACTCCTGATCAAGGTTCGAGCCTGCGGCGTCTGCCGCACGGATTTGCATGTGGTGGATGGGGAACTGCCCGAGCCGAAGCTGCCGATCGTCCCCGGCCACGAGATCGTCGGAGATGTGGAGCGCAGCGGCGCCGAGGTCGAGGGATTCTTCGCCGGCGAGCGAGTCGGCGTGCCCTGGCTCGGCTGGACCTGCGGCACCTGCTTCTACTGTCGAAGCGGGCAGGAGAATCTCTGCGAGCAGGCGAAGTTCACCGGCTACACCCTCGACGGCGGCTATGCCGAGTACGTGCTGGCCGACTCTCGCTTCTGCTTCCCGGTGGAAGGGCGCGCCGAGGATGCTGCGGTGGCACCGTTTCTTTGCGCCGGCCTGATCGGTTATCGCTGCCTGCGCATGGCGGGGGAGGCGAAGCGCCTCGGGCTCTACGGCTTCGGCGCCGCGGCGCACCTGCTGGCCCAGGTCGCCGTCGCGCAGGGACGCTCGGTCTATGCCTTCTCGCGGCCGGGCGACCTGGCCGCGCAGGACTTCGCCCGCGGTCTCGGCGCTGTCTGGGCGGGCGGCTCGGACGAGGCGCCGCCGGAGCCTTTGGACGCCGCCATCATCTTTGCGCCCGTCGGTGCCTTGGTGCCGGCTGCGCTGGCCGCGGTGCGGCGCGGCGGCGTGGTCGTCTGCGGCGGCATCCATATGAGCGACATTCCCAGCTTCCCTTATGACCTGCTGTGGCACGAGCGCAGCATCAAATCGGTCGCCAACCTGACCCGACAGGACGCCCAGGACTTTCTCAGCTTGGCGCCGCGCTTGGGGTTGCAAAGCGAGGTGCATCGCTATCCCTTGGTGGAAGCCAACAAGGCTTTGCGCGATCTGCGCGACGGTGCCTTCAGTGGCGCGGCTGTCCTGATACCCTGACTCGGCGATCGCCTGTTCGAGAACAATGAGGAAGGAAAAAGAGTATGAAGCCCACCATCACCTGGATCTTGCTGGCCGGCGGCGGCCATGCCCAGGTCGTGCAGAACGAGGGGCCGGGCAAAGGCGTTAGCACCGTCAAGGGCGCCACCTGGGAGCAACACTTGGACAAGAGCCAGGAGATCATGGCCGATCGGCCGGGGCGCAGCTTCGACCGCATGGGCGATCAGCGCCATAGCATGGAGCCGACCAGCGATCCCAAGCGCCTGCAGGAGAGTGCCTTCTTGGGCGAGGTCTGCAGCTATCTCGACGAGGCTGGGCGAGAGGGGCGTTTTGACCGCCTGGTGCTGGTCGCCGAGCCGCGGGCGCTGGGGCTGTTGCGCAAGCAACTCGGCAGCGGACTTAAGAACAAGCTCTACGCCGAGCTCGACAAGGACCTCTCAAAGGCTCCGCTGAAGGAGCTGCCCGATCGCCTGAAGGACGTGATCCTGCTCTAGGCTGAAAGAGACGCAGGTATGACGCGCTGAGGCGAGCCAGCGCGCTCGGCGAGCGGCTAGCTCCCCTTTCTATGACCGAGCATCCGCCATCGATTGCTGCGACTGCCCCGGCGCCACACCGACTGGACCCGCTCTTGCGCCCGGCTTCCTTGGCGGTCGTCGGCGCCACGCCACGGGTGGGCAGCGTCGGCAAAGGCTTGCTCGACCAGATGGCCCTCGGCGGCTTCCGGGGGCCGCTTTACGCGATCAACCCACGCTACGAGGAGATTGAGGGGCAGCCTTGCTATCCGGATTTCGCGGCGCTGCCGGAGACGCCGGAGCATGTGATTTTCGCCGTCTCCGATAGCCGTCTGGAGCCCTTGTTCGATGCGGCGCTGGCCGCCGGGGTCAAGGCCATGACCCTGTTCAATCCGCTCTCCGACGAGGCAGGCGGCGAGGGCTTGCGCCACCGCATCCAGGCCAAAGCCAAAGAGGCCGGCGTTCTGATCTGCGGCGCCAACGGCATGGGCTTCTACAACGTCCATCACGGGGTCTTCGCCTGCGGCTTTCCCACCCGGAGCGACCATCGGCCCGGTGGCGTCGCCTTCATCACCCATGCCGGCGGCACCTTCGGCGCCATGGTCGACGGCGAGGCGCGCCTCGACTACAGCATCGCCGTTTCGGCCGGTCAGGAGCTGACCACCGATATGGCCGACTATATGGATTTCGCACTGTCCGACCCGGCGACCCGGGTCATCGGCCTGTTCATGGAAGCCGCCCGGCGGCCCGAGGCCTTCTGCGCGGCATTGGAGCGGGCCGAGCGCCAGAACGTTCCGGTGGTCGCGCTCAAGGTCGGACGCTCGGCCCTTTCGGCCCGCTTGTCGGAGAGTCACACGGGGGCGCTGGTCGGGCGCGACGAGGCCTATCAGGCCATCTTCGCGCGCTATGGCGTGCACCGCGTCGAAGACCTGACTGAGTTGGCCTTCACGCTGATCGCCTTCAGCCAAACCGCGCCGCTGGGCCCGGGCGGTCTTGCCACCATCCACGACAGCGGGGGCGAGCGCGAGTTGCTCGCCGATCTCGCCGAAGAGGAGGGCGTGCCGCTCGCCAATCTTGGTCCGGAGACGAAGACCGAGCTGGCCCGCCATCTCGGCCCTGGCTTGCCGCCGATCAATCCGCTCGACGCCTGGGGCGGCGGCGACGACTTCTCGACGACCTTTCCTGCCTGCCTGGAGGCCATGGCCAAGGACCGGGACAGCGCCGTCGTGGCGCTAGTGGCCAACCGCACGGCCGGCGGCAGCCACTACGTCGAGCATCCGGAGAGCGTGCGCCGGGCGCTGACCAACGCCGGCAAGCCCTGCTTCCTGGTTTCCAACCACCAGGGCAGCGGCTTCGATCAGGTGGCGATCGACCTGACGCGCGAGGGCGTGCCGACGCTCGATGGCACCCGGCCTTTCCTGCGCGCGGTGGAGCATCTCTTCGCCCGGCGCGACCGGGGGCGGCCGGAGGTGGTTCCGGTGACGTCCAATGCGCAGGCCACACTCTGGCGATCCCGGCTTGCCGAAGCCGACCAGGCGCTGGGTGAGCACGAGAGCCTCAGCCTCCTGGAAGCCTTTGGTGTGCCCTGCGTGGCGCGGGAAATCGTCGAGGACGAAGCCGCACTGGCCGCCGCCTATGGACGGCTGGGGCCGTCGGTCGTGCTCAAGAGCGCGCAGCCCGGCCTCTTGCACAAGAGCGATGTCGGCGGTGTGGTTCTGGGCATTCACAGCCTCGAGCAGGCGTTGGCCGACTACCACGATCTTTCCGCCCGTCTCGGGCCCAGCTGCCTCATGGCAAAGCAAGCGGACGGCGTCGTGGCAGAGCTGATCTTCGGCCTGCTGCGTGACGAGAGCTTCGGGCCGCTGGTCGTGGTCGGAGCCGGGGGCCTCCATGCCGAGGTGCTGAAGGACAGAGCCTTCGCCATTCCCCCCGTCTCGCCCGAGGCGGCCGCAGGGCTGATCGAGGACCTCAAGTTCTTTCCTCTGCTCGATGGTGCGCGTGGGCGGCCCAAGGCGGACGTGCCGGCGCTCGCCCAAGCCTTCGCCGACTTCTCGCAACTCGCAGCCGTCATGGCCGATGGGCTGGACTCACTCGACGTCAATCCAGTGCTGGCTCTGACGAGGGGCTGTCTGGCCGTCGACGCCTTGGCATTGCCAGGAAGAGCGTGTTAGCCGCCGCTCAATTCTCCTCGACTCCAAGCTCCGTCACGCTCGGTCTGTGGCTTTCGTCCTGCCGCGCGCAACTTTCTTTCTGCCATTTCTATCGACACCGACCGTGAATTTCCGTCAGCGGTGGCAATTCCAGCAGAAAAGTGCGTGAAAGCTCACGTTTCTGTGAGCGGACTCACAGTCATACCGATTCCTTACGTTTATGACGGATACATGACATGGCGCGGACTACGCCTACAGCGCCTCAACGAAACACCCATGAGGGAACGAGAGACCATGTTGGGTCACATGATTTACAGCCTGCAGTTCGGCTTTCAGAAGAAGGACCGCAGAGAGGACGAGCGCCGCTTCCACGGGCACACCACGGCAGACATGGATGCCTTCGCGCGGAGCTGCAGCCGCACCACCGATCTGAAGCACCGCTGGGTCTGAGCCCGCCATTCGCCGCCTGTGCGGCCGAGCTACGCCGTCGCGCTAGGAGCCGCAGGCGGTTGTGAGAAAGCTGCCCTGCGGGCTCTCATAGAGCGTCGCGGAGCCATAGGCATAACCGAGGGGCTCGCCGGAACCGACGGCGCAAAGCGCCACCCAGCCACAGAGTTCGGCCCGGCCATTGGCCCAATGGAGCCAGTTCCGGCTGTCGTGCCGCTCGCAGAACTCCGGCGTTTCGGCGGCTGCGAAGGGAACCCCGAGACGCTCAGCCATGGAGGCGACGGCCGCCATCTGCCGGCCCCGCTTGATGTGATGGTCCGCATCGTCGTAGCCCCACCAGTCCCAGCATCCGAGTGGATTGTGCTGTGAGGCGCTGGACTGCGGATAGAGGATGACCAGCCGGTTGCTTTCCGCCCAGCGGTTGTAGCCGGTGCTGCGCGGATAGAGATCGCCGATGTCGGCCGGCGTCTGGCGGCAGCCGGCGAAAGCGATGTGCAGCCGGCAGGGCTGGCCCGGCGCTCCCGCCTCACAGTTCTCCGGAATGTAAACGAACCCGGTTTCGGCCATGCCGTGGTTTTGCGGGTCCGGAAGGAACTCGGCTTGGTCGAAGGCGAAGAGCCGGCCCTCGTCGGACGCGACGGCCGGCTCCAATGGTCCGTAGAACTGGTTCAGGATCGCCCGTGCCTGGTCGTAATCGCAATCGTTGATGAAGGGTGTCTCGCTGACGTGGCAGTCGTTCTCGGCATCCTCTACGAGGAAGCCGTGGCCGGCGGCGATATCGGTCACATAGGCGATGTTCGGCTCCGGGACCCCGGCGTCCCGATAGAACGCCAGGGCTGCGTCCATGACCGGGCGCGTGACCGTTTCGTCTTCCGTGCCGCTGAAGAGGTAGAGGCGGTCGCCGGTGAGGCCATCGAGGCTGTCGATATGACCGGCTGCGGCCAGCGCCTGCGTCTGGCGCAGCAGGTCCTCCGCATCCGGCGCTCCCATGGCGGTGTCCATGCAGCGGTTGAGCGCAATGATAACGCTGCCTTCCGCGCAGCGATAAGGGCCGCCGGCCACGATGCCGGCACCGGCGATACTCTGCGAGTTGGCGATATGAAGCTGCATCGCCATGTTGGCACCGCTCGAAAGGCCCGACACTGTGGTGCTGCCGGGCTGGAGCCGCATGGCCGGCAGAGGGTCGGCGGCCCGGGCGCTGCCGGATGGCAGAGCGGATGTCAGAACCGCGAGTGCAAATACAAGGATGCCTGCGCGAAGAACGGCGGTCATTTCGGCGCCTCAAAGTCTCGGTGCTGCGAAATGCTGCACTGCAACCTGAGCCAAAGCAACATCGCCGACAAGTGACAATCCTGTGCAGCGATGCGGTTCTAAGCCTTGCTGCTCAAGGTCCGCCGCACCGCGTCCTCCCAACCCTTGAGCAGCTTGCGGCGCGCTGCTTCTTGAAGCGCGGGTGTGAAGCGCGCTTCCTGCTGCCAGCGTTGGGCCAGCTCGTCGAGCGAGGAGAACAGCCCTGCTTGCAATCCGGCCAAGGAGGCGGCGCCGAGGGCGGTGGTCTCGCTGACCGCTGGACGGTCGACGGGGATCTGCAGCACGTCGGCGAGGAACTGGAGCAGCCAGTCGTTCGCAACCATGCCGCCGTCGACCCTTAGCTCACGTGGCGTGACGCCGTCCTCGGCCATGGCGGCGAAGAGGTCGTAGGTCTGATAGCAGACGGATTCGAGGGTGGCGCGGGCCAGATCGGCGATGCCGGTGTCGCGGGTAAGACCGAAGAGCGCGCCGCGGGCATCGGCGTCCCAGTAAGGGGCGCCGAGACCGGTGAAGGCGGGCACCAGATAGACCCCCCGATTGCCCGGCAGGCTCGTTGCCAAGGCCTCGGTCTCCTCCGCCTTGGTGATAAGCTTGAGCCCGTCTCGCAGCCATTGAACTGCGGCGCCTGAGACGAAGATGGAGCCTTCGATGGCGTAGCTGGTCTCACCGTTCAGGCGATAGCCCACCGTGGTCAGCAGGCGGTTCTTCGACCTCAGCGCTAGCTCTCCCGTGTTGAGGATGACGAAGCAGCCGGTGCCGTAGGTGCTCTTGATCATACCCGGCTTGAAGCAAGCCTGGCCGATGGCGGCCGCCTGCTGGTCGCCGGCGATGCCGAGAATGGGCAGCACCCGGCCAAAGAGATCGGCGCTGGTCTCGCCGAAGTCTGAGGCGCAGTCGCGCACCTCAGGCAGCATGGCCGCTGGAACATTGAAGATGCGCAGCAACTCCTCGTCCCAGGCCTGCCGATGGATGTTGAAGAGGTTGGTGCGGGAGGCGTTGGTGGCGTCGGTAGCGTGAACTTTGCCGCCCGTCAGGCGCCAAAGCAGAAAACTATCGATGGTGCCGAAGGCGAGCGCTCCGGCTTCGGCCTTCGCGCGGGCGCCGGGCACCTGGTCGAGCACCCATGCCGCCTTGGTGGCCGAGAAGTAAGGGTCGATCAGAAGCCCGCTGCGGCTCGTGACCTCCTCCTCCAAGTCATCGGCCGCAAGGTCATGACAGAGAGCGGCGGTACGCCGGTCTTGCCAGACGATGGCGTTGTGGATGGCTCGTCCGCTTTCCTTGTCCCAGACCAGGGTGGTCTCGCGCTGATTGGTGATGCCGATGGCGACCACCCGATAATTCTTGGCTTCGGCCTCGGCCAGCGCGCCGCGGCAGACTGCAAGGGTCGATGACCAGATCTCCTCCGCGTCGTGCTCGACCCAGGCCTCCTGCGGGTAGATCTGCGGGAACTCCTGCTGGGCCACGGCAACGGGTCGGCCGGCCCGGTCGAAGACGATGGCCCGGCTGCTGGTCGTTCCCTGGTCGATTGCCAAGATGGCGCTCTGCTCGCTCACGTCGGACATCGACCTTTACCTCCCCTTTCGCTCTCTTCGTTGGGCAAGCTTTCCGACAGGAGGGCCGCAAAGGCAAGCGACGGGAGCGCGGGCGACGTGACGCGCGACCGTCGCGCCCGCATGTGTTTAGTCAGGAGGTGTGGCGAGCGGCTTCATCGGATTCGCGGCCGAACAGAGCGACGAGAGTTGCGGCGATCAGGACCGCTATGCCGGCACCGATGAAGATGGCCTTGATCGTGACGGCTTCGCTCATGCCGGCCGTAAGGGTGAAGGATTCGTAGATCGACACTGCCGTCGCCAGGGCCACGGCGCCGACGCTGATCAAGACCGTGAACACGGTGCCTGAGGCCGCACCGGCCTGCTGCTTGGGGACCACGGACTGCGTTACGACGTTCGTATAGGCAAATGCGAAGCCGAGCCCGAGGCCGCTCAATCCCGCGAGCGCAATGAACAGGGGAAGGTCGCTCGACAGACCGACCCCGATGGTCCCCAGGCCGCCGATCGCCAGGCCGCTGCCCATGGCGATCCACGGCGGAATGCCCCCCACGCGCCCGGAGATGAAGGCGGAGACGGCATATCCGAGGGAGAATGTCAGAAACGCCAAGCCGGCCTGGGTCGCGCTCAGGCCTTCGATGTCCTGCAGGTAGATCATCGACAGGAAAATGACGGTTGTCGTTGCGCCGTTTCCGACCGAGCCGGCCACCGTCATGACGCTGAAGACCTTAACTCGGAACAGAGACAGATCGAGCAGCGGATAGCGAACTCGGCTCTCGACAAGCACGAAGATCGCCAGCCCGACGATACCGCCGATGACCAGGAGAAGGGTCGGCAGGTACAGCCATCCCCATTCGGAGGTCCGATCGATCCCGAGCATGAAGACCACGATTGAGATAACGACGAGAACGAGCCCGGCGATATCGATGGCCTTCGGCACGGTCTCGTCGCGGCTATCCGCGACTCCGTAGAGCGCCAATCCGATGATCGCCATCGTCACCGGGACGTTGATCCATAGCACGATGCGCCACGATACGAGGTCCGTCAGGATGCCGCCGACCAGGGGGCCGAACGACAGACCGATCGAGCCGATGGCGAACACCAATCCGACGGAGCGTTGCACCTTCGCGGGGGGGAAGGCGTTGGTCGTGATCGCCAGGGCGACGGGAAAGATGATAGCCGCACCGATGCCCTGCAGCACCCGCATGGCGACCAGCATCAGGGGAGAGGTCGCGGCGCCCCCGATCAGCGAGGCAACGCCGAAGATGACCGCCCCGGCGATCAGGAACCGCCGTCGGCCGAAAATGTCCGCCAGTCTGCCGGCCACGATGAGGAAGGCGGCCTCGGACAGCATGTATCCGCTGATGACCCATTGCAGGTCGCTTGCCGACACGTTGAGGTCCTTGGCCATGTCCGGAATCGCCGGCTGCACGGCGAAGAAGTCGAGCTGAACCGCGAACACCGCCATGGATGCGGCCAGGAGAACGGCCCAAAGACGCTGCTCGCCGTTGCCGGGCGGCGCAGTGTTTGCGGTGTCAGGGGTCGGTTGCGAGGACAAGCGAGACTCACCGGCAAGACGCATCGGGCACGGCAAGCGGCCTCTTTGCAATCATGGGGGTGCGCCCTTGGGTCCGGTCAGACTGATAGGGGCGCAATCCTACGATGCGCCGGCTCGCTAGGCCAGCGCCTGTTCCCGGCGCGGACTTGGCAGGAGGCCGGAATCCCATTACGCGAAGTCTCGCGCTAAGCTACAGTTGCTGTGGCCTTGAGGCACACAAACAAACAGGCGGTATCTCTTGGAGCAAAGACCTTGAATTGGGACGATCTCAGGATTTTTCTCGCCGTCAGCGAAGCCGGCAACCTCTCTGCCGCGGCGCGGGCCCTCCGCCTTAGCCAGCCGACGGTGAGCCGACGCATCGCAGCGCTGGAAGAGCAGCTCTCGGCACGGCTTTTCGATCGCTTGCCGCACGGCCTCATGCCCACCGAGCAGGGCGCGGCCTTGCTTCAGCATGCGCGGGAGATGGCGCGGGCCGCGGAAGCGGCGGATCGCCAGACGGCGGCTTTCGCCGAGACCGAAGAGGCGGAGGTGCGCATCTCCGTCAACGAGCAAACTGCCCTGTTCCTGATCGACCATCTGCCCGACTTGCGCGCGCGCCTGCCGGGCGTTCAGGTGGAGTTGGCCGTCTCTCACCTCCTGGCCAACCTCTCGCGCCGCGAGGCCGATCTTCTGATCCGCAACTGCATGCCGGACTACGGCGCTCTCGTCGCCAAGAAGCTCGGCGTGATGGCCTTCGCCGTTTATGGCGCAAAAGACTATGTCACGCGGTTCCAGGGCGTGGAGCCGCGAGCCCTCCTCAGAGAAGCCGACTGGATCGGCTGGGACGAGGAGCATCAGTACATGTCCGGACAGGACTGGCTGGTCGAGCACTTGGCGCAGAGCGGCGGCGGGCGGCGTGAGGTGCTGCGGGTCAACGACGGGATGACCCTGCTGCTAGCTGTGCGCCGGGGGGTCGGGCTCGGCATTCTGCCCTGCTGCGCAGGGGATGCGGATCCGTCCTTGGTCCGGTTGGGCGAGCCGCTGCGCGATGCCGCCACCTCGCAGTACCTTTTGGTCCACCCGGACCTGCGGAAGGTGCCTGCCGTCCGCCGCGCCATCGACGCCCTGGCGTGGCTCTTCGAGCGTGAGGCCTCGGCGCTCAGCGGCGCCGCAGTCTTGCCTCAGGCCGCGCAGTAGAGCCAGGAATGCCGGGGACACGTCACCCGAAGACGCAAATAAGAGGGACGGAAGTAGGGAGATTGCTAGCAATCTGCCTCGGCCCGTAGAGCCGTTTCGCGGGCCAAGAAAAGAGCGTCACGAAGGGAGCTTTCATGGAAGAGACGCGGGCCCGCCCAAGGCTTGGGCGGCGACGTGAGACAAGCCGCCGCGCCGAGTTGCGGGCCAAGGGACGAAGCGACCGCTTCCCGCAAAGGCCCTGGCGCTTGCCCGAGGTGCCTTTTCCGCCCTTGACCCTGCTGTCGGAAGACCGCATCGCCGACATCCATGAGGCCTCCATGCGCGTCCTGGAGGAGGTCGGCATGGACTTTCTCCACCCCGAAGCCCTGCACATCCTGCAGCAGGGCGGCGCGCAGGTGCAGTCGGGCAGCGAGCGTGTCCGCTTCGACCGCTATCTGGTGGAAGAGCTGGTCGCCAAGGCGCCCTCGCAGATCGCCATGCACGCGCGCAACCCTGCGCACAGCTTCGTCTTCGGCGGCAACCGGCTGGCCTTCTCCATGGTGGCCAGCCCGCCCAATGTCAGCGACCTGGAAGGCGGCCGCCGCCGCGGCAACCGCAAGGACTTCCAGGATCTGCTCCGGCTGGCTCAGAGCATCCACACCATTCATCTGATCGGCGGCTATCCGGTGGAGCCCATCGACCTGCCGCCGGCGACCCGCCATCTCGACGCCTTGGCCGACATGGTGCGGCTGACCGACAAGGTCTTTCACGCCTACTCGCTGGGCCGACAGCGCATCCTCGACGGCATCGAGATCGCCCGCATCGCCCGGGGCGTGAGCGAAGAGCAATTCGCCCGCGAGCCGAGCCTGATCACCATCGTCAATACCTCCTCACCGCTGCGCCTCGACAAGCCGATGATCGAGGGCATCATTGAGATGGCCAAGCGCAAGCAGCCCATCGCGCTGACGCCCTTCACCCTGAGCGGGGCCATGGCGCCAGCCACCATCGCCGGCGCGCTGGTGCAGCAGAATGCCGAGGCTCTCGCCGCCATCGCCTTCACGCAGATGGTCAAGCCCGGCGCCCCGGTGATCTACGGCGGTTTCACCTCCAACGTCGATATGAAGTCGGGCGCCCCTGCCTTCGGCACGCCGGAGTACGCCAAGGCGGTGATCGCCGGCGGCCAACTGGCCCGCAACTACGGCCTGCCATATCGCACCTCCAACGTGAATGCCTCGAACACCCCCGACGCGCAGGCGGCTTACGAATCGGAAATGTCGCTCTGGGCGCTGATGCTCGGCCACGGCAACTTCATCATGCACGCTGCCGGCTGGCTGGAAGGCGGCCTGACTGCCTCCTTCGAGAAGGTCATGCTCGACGCCGAGATGATCCAGATGCTGGTCGAGTTCATGCAGCCCATCCAGGTGGACGAGGACGAACTGGGTTTCGAGGCGATCAAGGGCGTCGGCCCGGGCGGCCACTTCTTTGGTGAGCCGCATACCCTGGCGCGCTACGAGACGGCTTTCTATCCGCCCATCCTTTCCGACTGGCGTAACTTCGAGACCTGGGAGGAAGATGGCGCGCAGACCGCGAGCCAGCGTGCGCATCGTCTCTACAAGCAGATCCTCGCGGAGTTCGAGCCGCCACCGCTCGACCCGGCGATCAATGAGGAGCTCGAAGCCTTCGTCGAGCGGCGTAAGGAGGAGGGCGGCGCGCCGGACCTGGACTAGGGGCAGTCAGCCTCCCCCTAGGCCGGCGAGCAGCACGTCCTTAGCCTGATTGATTTTGGCGGCCAGGTAGTTTGAGCCGCCATGGTCCGGGTGCATCTGGAGCATGAGGCGCCGATGGGCGGCGAGAACGTCGTCCCGCGTGGCGCCCGGCTCGAGGTCCAGGATCTGGTAGGCCTCCGCCGTCGACATGCCGCCGGGCCGGCTGCGTGCATGACGCCGGTCCTGCTCCTCCTCGCTTCCTGACGCATTGGCATCGCCTGCGTCCGCGGTGCTGCGTTCGCGGCTGATGTAGGACTCCAGCAACTTGGCCGAATCCTCGTCTTCCGCGCGGCACTCCCGCAGAAGCTCGCCAATTTCGTAGTCGTCCAACTCGGACAGGCGCTGCCCGCGGAAAGCCCCTTGTGTGACCGTGCCCTCCATGCGGCCGCTGTCGTGGTCCAGGGTCATGCGCAGAAAGGCGGTCTCCACCTCCGTCGTCTTCCCGGGCGTGGGGCCGTTCGCGGCCTTGATGCGGCGGGCGAGCCCGATCAGGACCGGAATGAGGGGCAGCAGGAGTGGCAGAGCGAAGGCGGCCAGCGCTTTCGCGCCTGAGAGAACGACCCAGACCAGCAAAATGCTGCCAAGGATAATCGAGGCCCACTTCAGGCCCTTGATGATCTCACGAGGTTGGGCGCGCGTGTACCAGCGGTAGAGCAGGTAGAGCCCCGCCACCAGACAGAGACCGAGCAGGACGAAGCGGATCATCGCTGCTGCGCGCTCACTTGACCTGCTTGGTTAGGAGCGCCACGGGACCGCCTCGATCTTTGCTGAAGTCCGATAGGGCGGCGCGGCCGCCGGCGGCATAGACGGCGACGGCAGCCAGCAGGTCGCGCAACTGCTGCGGGGCCGAAGGGTCGAAGCGGCAGCAGGCCCCGCCGCTCAGGCGTGCAATCTGCTGAAAGGCATTCCATGAGACCGGGTCGTGCCCTTCGTGAAACATGAAGCAGGGGAGGCCGAGCAGTCCAAGCTCGCCCGCCTTGTGCCCTAAGGCGTCGATATCCTCTTCCATGGCGTCGCCAACGAAGATCAGCGCATCCACCTTGCTGGCGCGGGCTTCTTTGGCCCCGTGATCCAGGACGCGGCGGAGTTGCGTCCGTCCCGCGAGGCAGGTCACGCCCGTCATGTGTCGCAACACGGTATCGGTATTCGTCAGCCATTTGCTGGCCTTGCATTCGCCATAGCCTCGATAGAACAGAAGCTGCACTTCGAGCCCGCCCAGGCGCTCGGTTTCCTTGAACATCTCGGCCTGAATATGGCTCGCCCTATCCCAGGTCGGCTGACGGCTCGCCGTCGCATCGAGGGCAAAGATGATGCGGCCCCGGCCGCTCTTGGCGGAGCGCGGAATGGACGCGACCTTGCTAAGAAAGGCGGAAACGTCCTCGCTGCTTTCCTGCGCGGTCGGGAGTTTGCGGTCCCGGCTCATGACTGGTCCTTTCGGACTCAAAAGATGGGGCGCAAATTCGGTTCTTTCCAGCGGCTCAGGCTACTGAGACTAACCGGCCATCACCCGCGACTTCGCTTCGGCGCCGTTAACCTTGATTGCCGCGCTTGCTTCCTCGGCTGACGCCGCGCCCAGATCGTTGGCTGCCTGGAGATTGGGCTCCTCGAAGCCGATAACGTCAAGCAGGCTGCGGATTTCGGCGCGGGCGGCCACATGGCTCATGGTCATGTCTACGCCGGTGCCGTCTTCCTTCAAATCCAGCAGCGTCAAGCCTTTGGGGAAAAGCTCGCGAAAGATAACGCGCTCGCCGAAGCCTGGGGCCAGACGAAAACCGATGCGCTGTGCAAGCTGGTCGAGCAAACTGCTCATCACCCGCTTGTTGCGGGCGTCGATGTGGGAGAGGCGATTGCGCATCACGATCCACTCGGTCGGCCGTCGTCCGGCGCGAGCACGCATTTGCCGCTGCTCCCACACCATCTGGCTGTAGATGCTGGGGCCAAGGATGCTGTGCGCATCCGGGTCGATGCGGGCCAGAAGATCGAGGTCGATGAAAGAGTCGTTGAGCGGCGTGATCAGGATGTCTGCCAGGCTATGGCCGAGGCGGGAGAGATGCGAGGCGCTGCCTGGCGTGTCGATGACGATGAAATCGGCTGGGCGTAGCTTGTTCAGCGCCTCCTCGAGGTTTTCGAGATCCTCTTTCTCGGCGTCGTCCCGATCGCGGCGGCTCGACGGCAGCACGGATTCGAGCTTGGGGCAGGGCAGGGACAGGCTGTTGCGGCGATTGAGCGCGGCGCGGTTTTCGATGTAGCGCGAGAGCGTTCCCTGGCGAGCGTCCAGGTCCACGGCGCCCACGGAGTGGCCTTGGCAGAGCAGGGAGACGACCACGTGCATTGCCGTCGTCGACTTGCCTGAGCCGCCCTTCTCATTGCCGAGAACGATCAGCTTACCGCGTGAAGCGTCTGTGTTGGTGGCTGTCTGCATTCCCTTTCCCATGCCTGTGACAGGGGCGAATCGAACCGCCGCCCAAATATGGTAGAAGCAGGAGAGCAGGCCGCAAGCGCCTAATGGGCTTGACAGTTTTCGGAATCTACTAGGCCGGGCGCAGCCACACGGCCGTATCGTGGAAAACCGCGCCGCCCCGGGGCGCACCGGGGTCGGCGCTGACCAAGGTGTTTATCCCCAGGCCTTCTTCGAAACGGTGGTTGGGGAAGATCGACTCGACGACCAGCACGTCCGGCTGCAGACCGTCGAAGGCCTTGGCATGCAGCACGACCGAGCCAAGGGCATTGCCAAGGCGAACGCGAGCGCCGTCTTCAATACCGAGGGCGGCACAGGTCTCGGGATGGACCAGCACCTCGGGGCGGCCTTCCCGCGCCTGGGAGCCTGGCGTCTCGGTGAAGCTGGTGTTCAGGAAGCCGCGGGCCGGTGCTGCGACCAAGCGGTAGGGCCGTTCCTCGTCCGCGGCATCGAGCGCTTCCCAGTGATCGGCATAGCCCGGCATGCCCGCGAACAGGCCGGCATAGCTGGGCTGACCGATGTATGCCTCGGCCACGCGCTGCCAGTCTGCCTTGAAGTGGAACTTGCCGTCGGGTTGCGGGAAGCCGGAAAGGAAATGCGCCGTCTCGAAGCCCTCGGACTTGTCGAGCCCTTGGCCCTGCCAGACTTCCTCGGCCGAGGGCATGCCCGACGCCTTTAGGGTGCGGTCGATCAGGTCCCAGGCGCTCATCTCGAAGCCGGGATGTTCGGCGCCGAGGCGCTTGGCCAAGGCGCAGATCACCTCGTGATTCGAGCGGCACTCGGGCAGCGGGTCGATCAAGGGCTTGGCCACCTGGAAGAAGGTGTGGCCACTCGCCGTATAGCAATCGGCGTGCTCCAGAAAGGTGGTGGCCGGCAGAACGATGTCGGCAAGCGCCGCCGTCTCGGTCATGAACTGCTCGTGGACGCAGGTGAAAAGGTCGCTGCGTCCCAGGCCGTCGAGACACTTCCTGGTTTCCGGGCTCACGGCAGCCGGATTGGTGTTCTGGATCAGCAGGGCGGTGACGGGCGGCCCCTCGCCGAGATCGCGTTTGTCGCCGGTCAGGATGGGGCCGATCCGCGACTGGTCCAGGATGCGCACGCTCGGGTCGCGCACGTCGAGACCTTCGACCAGGGTCTTGTCCAGGCCGTAAATGACACCGTTGCCCCAGAGCGCGCCGCCGCCCTCGTACTGCCAGGCGCCGGTCATGGCCGGCAGACAAGAGGCCGCGTGCAGGTTGGCAGAGCCGTTGCGGGCGCGGGCGAAGCCATAGCCGATGCGCAGATAGCTGCGCTTGGTAGAGCCATAGAGCCGAGCGAAGGCGAGGATGTCCTCCTCACTTAGACCGGTGATGCTCGATGCCCAGGCGGGCGTACGCTCGGCAAAGTGCTGCTCCGCTTCTTCGCTCCAATCCGTGTGCTTCGCCAGGTACGCGCGGTCTGCGTAGCCCTCATTTAGCAGAACATTAACAACCGCGGCGGCCAGAGCGCCGTCCGTACTGGGCTTGACGGCCAAATGTAGGTCGGCCTGCTCGGCCGTACCGGTACGGTAAGGGTCGATCACCACCAGCTTGGCGCCGCGCGCCTTGCGCGCGTACGCCACGTGGGTCATGACGTTCACCTGCGTATTGACCGGGTTGCCGCCCCAGATGACGATCAGGTCGGACTTGGCCATCTCGCGCGCATCGACACCTTTCTTGGCGCCGACCCCGGCCAGCCAGCCGGACTCGGGCAGGCTGGTGCAGATGGTCGACCACTGACCGGAGTAGCGCTTGGCATGGCGCAGGCGGTTGATGCCGTCGCGTTGCACATGGCCCATGGTGCCGGCGAAGTAGTGCGGCCAAACAGTCTCCGACCCGTAGCGCTGCTCCGCCTGGGTGAAGGCTTCGGCGACCTCGTCGAGCGCCGCGTCCCAGGAGATGGACGCGAAGCTGGTACCGCTCAGCCCCTTTTCACCGGTTCGCTTCAGCGGCGCGGTCAAGCGCTCCGGGTGATGCACCCGCTCGGCGTAGCGCGCGACCTTGGCGCAGATCACGCCGGCCGTATAGGGGTTGGCGCGCGCGCCCCGCAGCTTGCCGACGCGGCCGTCGTCGAGCAGTTGCACCTCAAGCCCGCAGGTCGAAGGGCAGTCGTGCGGGCAGGCACTGTAGGCCCAGCCTTCGGGCAGATCGGTCGCGCGGTTGTCCAGCGGCATGGTTGTCTTCCGTCGGTCAGCAGCGGCGGAGCATAGCCGAGGCGCTCGTCCGCCTAAAGCACCGAAGCCCGCCAGCCTGCCTTGTGAGCGCCGCATGGGGTGGCGCTCCAGCCGGCCAGCGCGATTGCCGGAGAGGGCGGGCTTTGCTATCGCGCTTTGCATGAGGGTCTTTCCGACATGAACATGCTGCTGGCCGTTGCCGCCGGAGGTGCCCTGGGCGCCGTGGGTCGCTACCTGGTGATGAGCCAGGTCGGGCACTGGCTCGGCCAGGGCTTCCCTTACGGCACGCTTGTTGTGAATGTCCTCGGCTCGTTCGTCATGGGGCTCCTGGTCGAGACTTGGGCTCTCGCCTGGTCGCCTTCACCAGAGCTGCGGGCGCTGCTGGCTGTCGGTGTGCTGGGCGCCTTCACCACCTTCTCGACCTTCTCGCTCGACACGATGCTGCTATTTGAGCGGGGCGCCTTCCTTTCGGTTGGTCTCTACATCATCGGCTCTGTCGTTCTCTCCGTGGCGGGCTTGGTCGCCGGGCTCCATCTCGGCCGGGCGGTCTTCTCATGAGCGCGGCCGTGGAGATGCGCGAGGTGGCGCCGGAAGAGGAGGGCCTGCGGCTCGACAAGTGGTTCAGACGGCATTATCCGCGCCTGCCGCGCTCGCGCCTGGAGAAGCTGCTGCGCAGCGGACAGATCCGCCTCGAGGGCAAGCGGGTGAAGGCCGCCACGACGCTGACTGCTGGGCAACGCCTTAGAGTGCCGCCCATTCTGGAAGCGCCGCGGCCCGTCGAGAAGGCACCGCAGATCGCAACGGCCGACCGTGAAATGCTGGAGGCAGCGCTGCTTTACCGCGACGACTGGCTCATGGCGCTCGACAAGCCCCATGGCCTGGCAGTTCAGGGCGGCAGCCGCCAGCAGCGTCATCTCGATGCGCTTTTGCCGGCATTGGCCAAGGGGGGCGAGACGCCGCGGTTGGTCCACCGCCTGGATCGCGACACGTCCGGCGTGCTGCTGCTGGCCTCTACGCGCGAAGCGGCCCGCCGCCTATCGGCTGTCTTCAAGAGTGACAAGCCGAGGAAGATCTATTGGGCGCTGGTCGCCGGCAGCCCTGAGAAGAAGCGGGGCGAGATCAACCTGCCGCTGGCCAAGAGCGGGCCGGCCGGCGGCGAGAAGGTGATGGTCGACGATGTCGCCGGCAAGCCGGCGCGGACCCGCTACGCGGTGCTGGGCCGGTCTCACGGCGTGACCTGGCTCGGCTTGCGGCCGATGACCGGCCGCACCCATCAGCTCAGAGTCCATTGCCTGGCCAAAGGCTGGCCGATCGTCGGTGATGGGAAATATGGCGGGCGGGCGGCCTTCCCGGAGCGGCCCGCGCTCCCCGGGAAGCTGATGCTGCATGCCCGCGAGATCGCGCTTCCGCACCCCTCCGACGAGACCACCTTCCGCGCTGTCGCCCCGCCGCCCGAGCATATGCTGGCAGCTTTTGAAGCGCTTGGCTTCGATCCGAAAGATCCGAAGGCGGCCGAGGCTGCCAGCTGGCTGGAGGAGGCCTGAGCGGAATGCCGGTCCACGCCTATCGCTTGATCGTTTTCGACTACGACGGAACCCTGGTCGACAGCCAGTACAACATCATTGCTGCCATGGGAGAGGCCTTCACGGCCTGCGGCTTGCCCCAGCCACCGCCGGCCGAGGTGCGGCGAGTGGTGGGCCTCTCGCTCGAAGCGGCGCTCGAAGAGCTCTTGGGGGAAGAGGCGCAGAGCGCCCTGCCGAAGGTGGCTCAAACTTACCGCGACACCTTTCTGGCCATGCGCCTGCAGAGCGAGTTCGAAGAGCCCTTGTTCGCGGACGTGCGAGAGACGCTGGTCAGCCTCAACCGGCCGGATGTCCGTCTCGGCATTGCCACCGGCAAGGCGATGCGCGGCTTGCAGGCCTCCCTGGACCGCCATCGGCTCTCCGGCCTCTTCGTGACCTT
The DNA here is from genome assembly GCA_965247175.1 of Rhodospirillales bacterium. Classification (GTDB taxonomy): domain Bacteria; phylum Pseudomonadota; class Alphaproteobacteria; order Kiloniellales; family DSM-21159; genus JANQMX01. The sequence goes on along the minus strand of OZ252006.1, from coordinate 2,125,897 downwards.
GCAGACGGCGGACCGCCATCCGAGCAAACCGCACCCGGCCATGCTGCGTCAGGCCATGGCGGAAGCCGGCGCCGAGCCGCAGGAGACAGTGTTGGTCGGCGATACCAGCTTCGATATGGCCATGGCGCGCAGCGCGAATGTGGCCGCTGTCGGCGTTTCCTACGGCTATCACGGGGAAGACGAGTTGCGCCGCGCCGGGGCGGTGGCGATCATCGATGCGATGCGCGAGCTACCCGCGACCCTGGCAGCGCTCGCCCCCCGCAGCAGCTCTGCGTCGTCCCCATGAAGCGCTTCTACAAGACGGTTGCCGTGGAGCCCAAAGAAGATGGGCTGGCCATTACTCTTGATGGCCGGCCGGTGAGGACGCCCGCCAAGGCACTTCTTCTCGTGCCTGGACAGGCGCTGGCCGATGCGATTGCAAGCGAGTGGGAGTCCCAGGGCGAGGAGGTCAGGCCGACCGAGATGCCATTAGCGGCCATCGCCTGCACGGCGATCGACCTTGTGGCGAACAATCGGGCAGCGGCTTGCGACGAGCTATTGAGTTTCGCCGAGCACGAGCTGATCTGCTACCGCGCCGAGGGTCCTGAGGAATTAGTCGCGCGACAAGAGCAGGTCTGGCGCCCAATTCTCGACTGGCTCGAGGCGACCCACGGTGCCCGCTTGACCGTTGGCAGCGGCCTGCTGGAGGTCCAGCAGCCGGCGGAGGCCTTGGCGGCGCTGCGCGGCGTTCTAGAGCGCTACGACGCGCTCGCCTTGGCCGGGCTGGCCACAGCCGTGCGCGCCTGCGGCTCCCTAGTCGTTGGCCTCGCGCTGGCGGAACGGCGGCTGACCGCGGCCGAAGCCTTTGCCGCCAGCGAGCTGGAAGAGACCTTTCAGATCGAGCGCTGGGGCGAGGATCCCATCGCGCGTGAGCGGCGCGACGGCATTCGCCGCGACCTTGAGGCCGCGGCGCGCTTCTTCGAAAGCTCGCAGACCTGAAAGAGGTTTCGGTCTGCGAGCGATGCCGTTCGCTTAGTGAGACATGAGCACGGGAACCGTCATCTCCCGCAGGATGGTGTCGGTCACGCCGCCCAGGATAAGCTCGCGCAGGCGGGCATGACCGTAGGCGCCCATGACCAGCATGCCGCCCTGCAGGTCACTGATGCGCGAGAGGACCGCCTCGCCGATGGCGATACGGTCGACCTGATCTTCCTGCACCGTAACGTCGACGCCATGGCGGGCGAGGGCCGTGGCGATATCGGCACCAGGCTGCTCGCCATGTCCGTCGGGCCCGATGCGCGGGTTGATCACCAGGACGGTGACCTGCTTGGCGTGCACCAGGAACGGCAGGGCGTCATGGACGGCGCGGGTCGACTCCTGGCTGGCATCCCAGGCGACGATGACGTGGTCCAGCATCGGCGACAGCACGCCAATGTAGGGCACGAAGAGACTTGGCCTACCGCTGCCGAGTAGGGTCGACTCGACCACTCCGATGCCGAGTGAGCGCAGGTCGTTGGGGTCGTTCTGGCCAAGAACGAGCAGGTCGGCATAGCGTCCATGCAGCGCCGCGACGTCGGAGACGGCCTCGCCCATCGCGTTGACCAGACGATGCTCCGCGGAAATGCCTTCCTTCTGCGCCATGGCCTCGAAGGCGGCGATTGAGGCTTCGCCGCGTTCCTGGGACCGCTGCACTTCGCTTTCGATCTCCGACACCGGCGCATGCGGCGCGCCGTAGATGATGCTGGGAGTCGGGATGACGTAGAGCCCAGTCAGATGCGCCTCGAAGCGGCGCGCCAGCTCGAAGCTGACGGTCATGCGCTTCTCGCAGGCGGCACTGTCGTCAAGCAGCAGAAGAATGGACTTGATGCTCATGGTAACTCCCATCGATTTCGTGTTTGGCCGACAAACTAATCCCTGCCAAATCTGGGGCTGTTGATCCAGATCAGCACAGGGACCTCAGAGAAATCGATGGAAGGCGGAGGAGTTAGATCCGCCCCTCTTCGACGCCGTGACAGGCTACCTCGCCGCTTCCCACGGGGATGGCCACCGGACTTTCGACGCTGCAGCGTTCATTGGCGAAGGGGCAGCGCGGATGGAAGTAGCAGCCGCTCGGCGGGTCGATCGGGCTGGGAACCTCTCCGGCCACGGGAATGCGCTGACGCCCGGTCATCTCCAGATCGGGAATGGCATCCATCAGCATCCGCGTATAGGGATGCCGGGGAGAGCCGAAGACCTGTTGCGCCTCGCCCCACTCGACCAAGCGCCCAAGGTACATGACACCGACATAGTCCGAGATGTGATAGACCACCGCGAGGTCGTGGCTGATGAAGAGGTAGGTCAGGCCCAGCTCGCGCTGCAGGTCCTTCATCAGGTTGAGGATCTGGGCCTGAACCGAGACGTCGAGGGCCGAGGTCGGTTCGTCGCAGACCAGGAATTCCGGGTTGCTGGCCAAGGCCCGGGCAATCGAGATGCGCTGCCGCTGACCGCCGGAAAACTCGTGCGGGAACTTCTCGCCGTCCCGCGGCGACAGCCGCACCTGCTCCAGCAGCTCGCCGACCCGGCGCAGGATGCTGCGCTCGTCTTCCATCAGCTTATGGGCGCGAATGGGCTCAGCGATGATGTCGGCCACCCGCCAGCGCGGATTGAGGCTGGCATAGGGGTCCTGAAAGATCATCTGCAAGCGCTTGCGCAGGGGCGCCATTTGCGCCCGCGTGCGCAGCGAGGCGAGGTCCGTACCCTCGAACTCGATGTGGCCGCGGGTGGGGCGGTAGAGGCCGACCACGAGCCGGGCGACTGTCGACTTGCCGCAGCCGGACTCGCCGACCAAGCTGAAGGTCTTGCCCTGCGGGATGGCGAAGTTCACGCCGTCCACGGCACGGACGATGGCTTTCTTCTGGCCTTCGAGCACGCGGGTCAGCAGGGGCGGTGAGACGTCGAAGTACTTGGCCAGGCCCTCGACACGCACGAGCGGTTGCGCTGCCGCGCCGCCTTCCATGCCGGCAGCACCTCCGCCCTCGCGATTCTGCGACTTCTCCCAAGCCGTGGCGACGAAATCAGCCATGTGCCTCGGCCCTCTGCAGTTCTTCGTCATAGAGCCAACAGGAAACGTCGGTCGCCCCGTCCGGCATCAGATTGGGCCGCTCGACGAAGCAGCGAGCAAATGCCTTCGGGCAGCGCGGATGATAGGCGCAACCCGCAGGGATTTCGGTCAACCGCGGCATGGAGCCTTCGATCTGAGCCAGACGATCGGTGTGATGCCCGACCTTGGGTATGGAGCCCATGAGTCCGTGGGTATAGGGGTGTTTCGCCTGCTGAATCACCTGCTGGACTGGGCCAACTTCCGCCAGGCGACCGGCATACATCACGGCGACGCGATCAGCGGTCTCGGCGATCACACCCATATCGTGGGTGATCAGCATCACGGCGGCGCCATGCTCGCGGCAGAGCTTCTTCAGCAGGGCGATGATCTGCGCCTGGATGGAAACGTCCAACGCCGTGGTTGGCTCGTCGGCAATCACCAGCCGGGGATTGACGCAAAGCGCGAGCGCGATGACCACGCGTTGGCGCATGCCGCCCGAGAATTGGTGCGGATACTGGTCGATGCGGTGCTCGGCCGAGGGGATGCCGACCTCGGCCAGCAGCTCGAGCGCCCGCTTCCGCGCGCCCTGTTCGCTGAGATCCGTATGGGTCCGGATGGTCTCGATGAGCTGGCGGCCGACGGTGTAGAGCGGGTTGAGGCTGGTTAGCGGGTCCTGAAAGACCATGCCGATCTGCCGACCGCGAATGCGGCGCATCTCTTCGTAGGGCAGGTTGTCGATACGCCTGCCGTCGAGAAGGACCTCGCCGCCGCCGATGCGTCCCGGCGGTTCCAAAAGGTTGATAACGGCCGTGCCCGTCATCGACTTGCCGGCGCCGGACTCGCCGACCACGCCAAGGACTTCGCCTTCGTTGACATGGAATGAGATGTCGTCGACTGCCACCAGCGTGCCTTTGCGCGTGGGAAATTCGACGCGGAGGTTCCTAACCTCCAGAACCGGGGTCTCGGCCACCCGCTTTACCTCAGCTTTGGATTGAGGGCGTCGCGCAGCCAGTCGCCCAGAAGATTGACCGCGAGGACCAGGATAACCAGGGCCGCGCCCGGGAAGATGGTCATCCACCACTGACCGGAGAACAGGAAGTCGTTGCCGATGCGGATAAGCGTTCCGAGCGAGGGCTGTGTGACCGGCACGCCGACGCCGAGGAAGGAGAGCGTCGCCTCGGTCAACACGGCCAGCGCCAGCGACAGAGTGGCGATGACCAGCACCGGCCCGGTCACGTTGGGCAGCACGTGGCGCAGCATGATCATGATCGGATGAATGCCGATGACCTTCGCAGCCTGGACGTATTCCTTGTTTTTCTCGACCAGGGTCGAGCCGCGCACCGTTCGTGCGAAGTTGACCCATTGGGAGGCGGCGATCGCCAGGATGAGAACCACGAAGCTGACCTCGGCGCCGTGAGCGCCTTGGATGACGGCGCTGGCGATGCCGTCGATCATCAGCGCGATGAGAATGGCGGGGAAGGTGAGCTGGACGTCGGCGATGCGCATGATGATGGCATCGGTGCGCCCGCCGACATAGCCACTGATCAGCCCAAGAATGGTGCCGAAGACCAAGGCGAGGAGGACCGAGGCGAAGCCGACCAGCAGCGAGATCTGCATCCCGAACATGATCGCCGAGAGCACGTCGCGGCCCTGGTTGTCGGTGCCGAGCAGGAAGTCGGCGCTACCCTGGACGCCGTAGACCTCCATCCAGGCCGGCGGCAGCTCCGCATCCATCAGGTTCAGGGAGGCCACGTCGTTGGTGTTGTGCGGCGCAATCCAGGGCGCCAGGAAGGACGCCACGAACAGCACCATGGTCACCGCAAAGGCGACAATGGTGATGGGAGAGCGCCGGAAAGAGTAGAAGACGTCGCCGTCGAAGAACCGCCGGAAGCTGTCGACGACGCGCGCGCCGAAGCCCGGCGCGACTTGTTCGAGATTTTCTGCGTTTACCGCCATCGCTAACGTCCTAGTGGCCGCCGCCGCGCTCACCGCGCAGGCGTGGGTCGACGACGAAGTACAGCATGTCGACCAACAGGTTGATCATGACGAAGAACAAGGCGATCAGGACAAGGTAGGTCGACATCACCGGGATATCGACGAACTGAATTGCCTGAATGATCAGCAGGCCCATGCCAGGCCACTGAAAGACCGTTTCGGTGATGATCGAGAAGGCCAGCAGGGAACCGATCTGCAGGCCCATGATGGTGATCACCGGCACCAGCGTGTTCTTCAGGGCATGCCCGTAGTTGATGGCCCGGCTTTTGAGGCCGCGGGCACGGGCGAACTTGATGTAGTCCGTGCGCAGCACCTCCAGCATTTCGGCGCGGATGAGCCGCATGATCAGGGTGAGCTGGAACAGTGCCAGGGTCGTTGCCGGCAGAATGAGTGAGCGCCAGCCGTCGATCGTGAGCAGCCCTGTCTCCCAGCCCCCGATATCGATCAGACCGCGGCGGCCGAACGTCGGTAGGGCTTGGAGCCAAACGCCGAACACGAGAATGAGCAGAATGCCGATCAGGAAGGTCGGCAGAGAGATCCCGATCAGCGATATGGTCTGAAACAGCCGGCTCAGAATCGAGTCGCGATGCAGGCCGCTGTAGACCCCCATGGGAACGCCGAACAGCAAGGCCAGGATGGCGGCCACGAAGACCAGCTCCAGCGTCGCGGGCAGGCGGTCGGCCAGGATAATGTCGACCGACTGGCCGATGCGGTAGGAGACGCCGAACTCGCCTTGCGCCGTGTTGATGACGAACTTGGCAAATTGGATGGGGACCGGGTCGTTGAGACCAAGGCGCTCCCGCAAGGCCTCGCGCTGCTCTTCCGTCGCATCCTGCCCGACCATGTTGTTGATCGGGTCGCCGACGAACTGAAAGAGCGAGAAGGCAACCAGGGCCACCGCCAGCATGACGAGGATGGCCTGAAACAGCCGTTGTACGATGAACGCAAACATATCAGCCCCGGGCGATTGGCCTTGTACGCCAGCAAAGAAGAGAGCGGCCCGATGCCATTGGCTTCGGGCCGCTCTTCTTGCTCTCCAGCTTACTTCATCACGACGTAGCGCAGGTCAACGTCGTTGAAGGGTCGTTGAACGACCTCTTCGACGGTGTCGTTCCGCACACCCCAGGCCAGGGCCTGCTGGTGCAGCGTGATGTGACCGAACTCGTCCTGGTGGATCTGGAAGGCTTCGCGGATCATCTCCATCCGCTTGTCCGGATCCATCTCCGTCTTGATCATCTCGGTCAGCTCCTCGACCCGCGGATGCGAGAAGCGGCCGCTGTTCCAGTCGCCGTGACCCGCCTTGTCCGGATGCGTCATGAGCTGCATCAGCGGGTTGAGCGAGTCGTAGGAGCCAGGCGTCCAGCCGAGCATGTAGAACGAGGTGTTGTTGTTCTCGGCCAGGCCGATCTTCTTGAAGTGCAGGGACTTGGTCTGCGCGTTCAAGGTCACGTCGATGCCGATCCGCTCGAGCATCGGGACCACGGCCGTGCAGATTTCCTCGTCATTCACGTAGCGGTCGTTCGGGCAGTCGAAGGTGATCGGGAAGCCGTCCGGATAGCCCGCCTCCGCAAGCAGCTTCTTGGCCGCTTCCGGATCGTAAGGCGCCCGCTCGTTCATGTCTTCCTGGAAGCCGTTGATGCCCGGCGCAACCATCAGGCCGGTCGGCGTGGCAGCACCGCGCATGACGACCCGCTTGATCGCTTCGATGTCGATGGCCTGGACGAACGCCTGGCGGACGCGCTTGTCCTTGAAGGGGTTCTGGCCGGTGCCCGGCATGTCCATCAGCTCATCGCGCCACTGGTCGAAGCCGAGGAAGATGGTCCGCAACTCGGGGCCTTCCAGAACTTCGGCATTGCCGTCGGCATTGACGCGCCGCACGTCCTGCAGCGGGACCGGGTACATCAGGTCGATCTCGCCGGACAACAACGCGGCCACCCGGGTGGCATCGTTGCTGATCGGCGTGAAGGTGGCCTTGGTGATGTTGCTCATGATGCCGTCTTTGTTCCAGTAGTCCTCGAAGGGCTCTAGAACCAAGCGCGTGTCAGGCACCCACTCGACCAGCTTGAAGGGGCCGGTGCCGTTGGCGTTGACCTGGGCGTAGTCGGCGGTGCTGTAGTCGCGCTTCACCTCGAAGGCATCGTGCTCCTCAACCCACTCCTTATCCATGATGTAGAAGTTGGGCATGTTGAGCAGCAGGATGGGATCCGGGCCGTTGGTGATCAGATCGACTGTGTAGTCATCGATCTTCTTGATCTCCTTCACGGTGTTCACCGCAAAGGCCATGTCCGAATTGTCCTGCTTCTGACGCTCCAGGGAGAAGACGACGTCGTCGGCAGTGAAGGGGTTGCCGTTATGGAAAGTCACGCCTTCGCGCAGCTTAAAGCGCCAGGTGACCTCGTCGATGTTGTCCCAGCTGACGGCAAGGTCCGGCTCGAGCGAGAGGTCCGGTTTACGATGCACAAGGCGACCGTAAATGTTGCCTTTCATGGTGTTGGTCGGCCCCTCGTTATTCGAGTGGGGGTCCAGACCAAGAACGTCTCCCGTCGTTGAATAGCGGAATTCCTTGGCGCTCGCGGTGCCCAGTGCCAAAAGGGACACTGCTGCCGCCGCGGCCAAGAGACCTAAGCGAAGTCGCATGGTATGCTCCCTGTCTTTGTCGTTCGTTCAGCCCAGTTCAGGCCAACAGAGCAAGGGCGCAATGCCGATTCGGCCTGCGCCCGGCCGACGCATAGCCTATTCCATTCGGTCGCGGATACAAGTGCCAGCTTTAGTTTGTGGTTATTTGGCTTTTGCGGCTATGCCAGTGCATTCTTGTAGATCTCGCCGTCCTTCATGATCAGCGGGATGTTCTCTCCCTGTCCCTGCAGCACGCCAAGGTCCTCCAAGGGGTTGCCATCGACCATGATCACGTCGGCGACCGCGCCTTCGGCGATGACGCCGAACTCCCCTTCGACGTTCATCATGCGTGCATTGTCAGAGGTTGCCGAGCGCAGGAGCTCGAGTGGGCTAAGCACCTCCGAGCGAATGAGAAACTCCCGGCTCTGATAGCGATGCATCTCGCCCAAGAGGTCGGTGCCGAATCCGATCTGGGTGCCTGCCGCCTTGAGAATCTCCAGAGACCGCAGCCCGACTTCCCTGACATGCCGTAGCTTGTCGAGGCTGACCTGCGGCAAGCCCAGCTCCGGACCGTCGCTCTCCAGCGCCTCGTAGGTCACCAGGGTAGGCACTGCCCAGGCACCGTGCTCGGTGCAGAGGCGGGCCGTGTCCTCATCAATCAAATTTACGTGCTCGACCGTCTTAACGCCGAACTCCACGCAACGGCTAATGGCTTCCGGCGTATAGGCGTGGGCCATGACATAGGTTCGCCAGGAGGCCGCCTCCCAGACGACCGCGCGGATTTCCTCTTCCGAGTACTGTAGGTTCCAGATCGGGTCGGTCGGCGATGCGACGCCACCTGAAGCCATGATCTTGATCTGTGTTGCGCCTGTGCGCAGCTGGTCGCGCGCCGCCTTGCGCACTTCGGTGACGCCATCGGCCACCACGCCGAAAACATTGCTGCTCTGCCCGCAGAAGCAGAGCGGCGGGCCTTCCTCGCCGACCGTACGGAAGTCGGCGTGCCCTCCGGTCTGGCTGAGGGCCTTGCCGGAATAGAACACGCGGGAGCCTTCGATCAGCCTGCTCTTGACCGCCAGGGCCAGGCCGTAGTCGGCGCCGCCCGCGTCGCGCACCGAGGTGAAGCCGCGCATCAGCGAGGCTTCGAGGTTCTTCCTGGCGTGCTGCGCCAGCAGATAGCGGGGCATCTTGTCGAGTCGCCCGATATCCGGATCGGCCGCCAGGGCGTGGAAGTGGGCGTCGATCAGGCCTGGCATGACGAAGCGGCCCTTGGCGTCGACGACGTAGGCATCGCCCGCACTGATGCGGCCTTCGCTGATCTCCTTAATACGGTCATTCTCAATCAGCAGGCTGGCACCTTCCTGCAGATTGTCGCTGATGCCGTCGAACAGCAGGCAGTTCTCGATCAGGACTTTGTTCATGTGCGACCTATCCTCCCCCGTGACCGCGACGAAGCAGGCTAGGTCGGCGAAGCCGGGCGAACAAGCGGGCAGAGCCGCATAGTAGGCGCGCGCGTCCTGCTCCTTCGCCGTCGTTACAGCGGCCGTGCGATGGCGACCACCCCGACGGCAATGATGAAAAGTGCCAGACCTTTGTCGATCAGCACGAACATGCGATCGGACAGCCGGGTGCTCAGCAAGGTGGCGCCGAGGCAGAGCATCAGCCACCAGAGGGTCGAACCAACGAACACGCCAGCGACCAGCAAGCTTCCCTTGGTCACGTCGGGGGGCGTGCCATCGAAAATGTTGAGGGCGGTGAACGTGGCCACGAAGGCAAGGAAGGTTGCCGGGTTGAAGATCGTCAGCGCAAAGCCCGAGGCCATCGCCGCGGCCAGATTGGCGATATTGGCGATGCTGGTTGGGCTGGGCCGCCGAGCCGGGTCGTGGTCAAGTGCGGGGGGCGCGGCCCGATACATGAAAATGCCGAGGATGATCAGCGCCGTGCCGCCCGCGTAGCGCAGGACCTCGATGTGGCTCATGACATAGCTGAGGATCAGGCTGAGGCCGAGAGCCGCGCCGGCGGCCAGGACCGCATCGGCCATGGCGCCGCCTACGCCAATCACGATTCCCGTCATCCAGCGCCCCTGGAGAGCGCGGCGGATGCAGAGCGCGGCGACGGCCCCCATCGGCACGGCGACGATGAAGCCTGACACAACCGCCTTGGCAACGAGAACGAAGTACTCCACAGCTTTCCTCCGGCCGGCGAGGCCGTTTATCAGGCGCTTTCCGGCAACCCAAGTCCCTTATGCGGTAACTAGGGCTAGCAGCGGGATTGCGTTGTAGTGCGTGAAACGGGATGTAGGCGTCAGGTCTCTGTTTTCGCTGGGAGGAGGGGGGAGATGACGAGCTCTGCCGGGACGCAAGAGGAGGAGCAGCTGACGCGTTGCGCCTGGGTCAGCGACGACCCGCTCTATCAAGCCTACCACGACGAGGAATGGGGCGTACCGTTGTATGACGACCGGGGCCTTTTCGAGCTTCTGATGCTCGAGAGTTTCCAGGCCGGTCTCTCTTGGATCACGATCCTGCGTAAACGCGAGGCCTTCCGCAGTGCCTTCGAGGGGTTTCAGCCGGAGCGTGTTGCCGAGTTTCAGGAGGAGGATATCAAGCGCTTGCTCGCCGATCCTGGCATCGTCCGCCATCGCGGCAAGATTGAAGCAACGATCGCCGGCGCGCGCATCTGGTGCAGCATGATGTCCGAGCCTCAGAGCTTCTCAGGTTTTCTTTGGTCCTTCGTCGATGGTGCCCCAAAGCGCAACAGCTGGCGTAGCATGGAGGAAGTGCCGGCCAGCACGCCGGAGTCCGAAACCATGTCGCGCAGCCTCAAGAAGAAAGGCTTCCGCTTTTGCGGGCCGACCATTTGCTATGCCTTTATGCAGGCCTCCGGCATGGTAAACGATCATACGACTGACTGTTTTCGCTATAGTGAAATAAACGGGTAACTTCTTTTATTGGAGAAAGTCTTGGAATTTAGAGCGATAATTTGAGCAAACTCTTGTAATTGTTACCAATCTATTAATGACGAGGGGCTAATCTCGCAGGCTCGTGGCCTTGTATTGGAGGACAGAGCAATGAGGTTGGCAAGCTACTGCAAGCCCTTCCTGTGCGCACTCCGCCGCCTCGGGCAGGACCGGAGAGGCGGCACGGCCGTCTTTTTGGCGGTCTTGTTGGTTCCGCTGATCGGCTTCGTCGGGATCTCGATCGATACGGCCCGTGCCTACTTCCTCAAGGCGCGGCTCTATCAGGCGCTCGACGCCGCTGCCTTGGCCGGCGGGCGGGTCTTCTTCGAGGCCGACCGAGATCAGGACATCCAGAACTTCTTCGCGGCCAATCTCGGCGAGGACTTCATGGATGCGTCCTTGTCGCCGCTGAGCATCGAAGCCGACGATGACGAGGGCTCCATCGAGGTCCTGGCTTCGGCGACCATGGACACCAGTTTCCTCCATCTGCTCGGTCATCCCACGATCACAGTTTCCGCCCGCACGGTCGTGCAGCGCGCCGACCGCGGCATGGAGCTGGTGCTGGTGCTCGACAACACGGGCTCCATGCGTGGCTCGAAAATGAACAATCTGCGCGTTGCGGCGCATGAGCTGGTCGACATTCTCTATGGAAGTCGCGAGACGATCCCGAATTTCTGGATCAGCCTCGCGCCCTACTCCGCGACCATTAACATCGATCGACAGAATGCCGACTGGCTGGACGACGGCGCCATCGAGGCGCTGGCCTATGAGTTCCCGGCGGACGTAGTGTCGCAAGAGGACTGCCAGGGCACCAACGTCGAGTGGGATTCCGCGCATCAGACCTGCGTCATCGGCGAGACGACCGTCGATGCCACGATGACAGAGGGTGAATGCGGTCCGCTCGGTGTCTGGCATGCCGACACGAACAGCTGCGTCATCGGAGACGGCTGGAAGGGCTGCGTCATGGCGCGCCTCGACGGCGAAGATGAGACCGACACGCCGCCGGCCTCGGAGCCGTTCCAGCCCTACTACTGGCCATCTTGGGACGGTATCGAGGGTGACCACGAGCCGCGCTACAACGACTATTTGCCGGCGGACATCGATGAGAGTGAAGCGACCAACACCAACTCCAACGATGGCATCGGCCCCAATCTCGGCTGCGGTCCCGAAATCCGGCCTTTCATGACGCAGCGAACGGCGGTCGAAGCGGCCGTCGACAACATGGACTCCTGGCACCGCGGCGGCACGGCCACCAACCTCGGCATGGTGTGGGGTTGGCGCCTGCTGTCACCGCGCTGGCGTGGTCTTTGGGGCATGCCCGACATGCCGCTGGACTACGATGAGCCCTTGACCGAGAAGGTCGTGGTGGTTCTGACTGATGGCTACAACCAGATGTACGCCGGCCACGCGCCCTCCGGAGACAGTGACTTCTCCTCCTATGATCGGGTCAGCGCCAATGTGCTTGGCTCAACCTCGATCAGTGGCGCTCGCCAGGTGCTCAATCAGCGCATGGTCAACATCTGCCAGTCGATGAAGGATGAAGGCATCGTCATCTATGCCATCACCTTCTCGGTCGCCAACAACTCTGGCGGCAACGAGATCCGCGGCATTTTCCAGAACTGCGCGACAACGCCGGCGCATTACTTCGACAGCTACACCGGCGCCCAGCTGGAGGATGCCTTCCGGACAATCGGCCAGCAGCTCAGCAATCTGCGCATCAAGGAGTAGGGCTGGGCAGTGGAGTGCTGTCTCCAGGAGGCCGATGCAGCCGACAGTGAGCTGCGCTGGCCGCCTCGGCCCTCACCGGGCGCCTTCCGGCCGTAAACCGGAAAATCCGAAGCTCGGATGGGTCAGACAGCCGCCTTTGGGTTGAACGTTTCTTAAACTTGGTTTGCTAGTTTTTGCTTGATTTTCATGGGTCTAAGGAGTCTCGGACGTGACTGAGAAGCCCAATGATAAGCGCGGCGCGCCTCGGCGTCGTTTGCTTCGCGATGATCGCGGCGCGACCGCCGTGATGCTCGCAGTCCTACTGGTGCCACTCATGGCATTCGTCGGGATCTCGATCGACACGGCCAGAGCCTATTTCCTCAAGGCGCGGCTGAACCAGGCGATCGACGCAGCCGCTCTTGCCGGCGGACGCGTCTTCTTCGAAGCCGACCGTGATCAGGACGTCCAGGACTTCTTCACGGCCAACTTCCCAGACGGCTTCATGGGCGCGACGCTGACCCCGCTGTCGATCAATGCCGACGCGCTCGAAGGGTCGATCGAGGTCACCGCCAGTGCCACCATGGACACGACCTTCCTGACCCTGATCGGCCAGTCGAGCATCACGGTCTCGGCACGCACGGTGGTGCAGCGGGCCGAGCGCGGTATGGAGCTGGTTCTGGTGATGGACAACACCGGTTCCATGGCCACCAACAACCGCATCGGCAACATGCGCTCGGCCGCCCATGAGCTGGTCCAGATTCTATATGGCGCCAAGACCAGCATTCCCGACTTCTACGTCAGCGTTGTGCCTTACGCCGCGACGGTGAACGTCGGTCCGGACAATGCCGGCTGGCTCGAGGCCGGTGCGATCGACGCATTGCCGTACGAATACCCGGAAAGCGATGTCGCCTCCGGCAACTGTGCCGGGGACAACACCTCCTTTGATCATGGCTACGATGCCTGCACCATCGGTGACAAAGAGACACGCAATGGCCTGACTCAGGAGGACTGCGAAGCCATCGGCATTTGGAACGAGGATAGCCAAAGCTGCCTCATTTCGGATGGCTGGACCGGCTGCGTCATGGCGCGTCCGAATGGTCACGATCTGACGGATGCTACGCCGGCCAGCGTGCCGTTCCAGCCCTTCCATTGGGATCGCTATGTCGGCGGCTCCTCGAGCTGGATGCACAATCGATACCTGCCCAATAGCGTCCGCGAGCGGACCACATCGAGTGCCCGCGGCCCGAACCGGGCCTGTGTCACCGAGGTCCGGCCGCATCTGACGCTGCGCGGCGACGTCGACGAGGCGATCGACGACATGGTCTCGCACTACTGGGGCTACACGCACATCCCGCTTGGTCTGGTGTGGGGCTGGCGTCTGTTGTCGCCGCAATGGCGCGGTGACTGGGGCAGTGTAGACCTGCCGCTCGACTACGATGAGCCGCTGTCCGACAAGGTCGTTGTGCTGCTGACCGACGGCGTGAACACGGCTCACAGCAGCATCTTCACGGCCTATGGCTGGCTCGCGGACGGGGCTCTTGGAACCACGAGCTCACAAGCCACCAATACGCTGAACCAGAAGCTCAGCAACATCTGCACGGCGATGAAGAACGAGGGCATCATCATCTATGCCATCACCTTCGAGGTGCCGAACAACGATGCCGGCACTGTGATCCGCAATCTCTTCGAGAACTGCGCAACCTCGCCGGGTCACTACTTCAACAGCTATGGCGGCGGTCAGCTGAACACGGCCTTCCGCACGATCGCCAATCAGCTGAGCAACCTGCGCATCCGCGAATAGCGGTCCAGCCATTCGGTTCCCAACAATCGTGCGGTGGTGCTCGTTGTGCTCCGCCGCACGGACCGAGGGAGACACGAGTTTGAGCGGCGCCGGCACGATCAGCTGGCGCCGTTTCTTTTTTGCGATCCTGGAGACTGATGATCCCAGGTCTGGTCGCTTACGGCGGAGCGCCTTCGCCATAAGCTCAAGCCTGGACGTGAAGAGCGTAGTGCGGCCACACGGTCGAGCAGCCAAGCGCAGGGATTGGAATGCCATTTCTCCAGAGGGGCAACTGTCCCTTCGGGCTTTCGCTCCTTTGGATTGTCAGCATCGCGCGAGAAACTGAAGCGACCCAGCCTGGGTTCATCACGCTCTGGAACTGACGTCTCGAGTGGTTCCGGACCACCCCACGGCAGAGCTCGGTCAGTTGTCCAGTCGTGCCGAACGAGTGCACCCAGTTCCGCCCGCATCAGACACTCTTGATGACACCGGGCAGTATAGAGATGGGTGGTGGCTTTGACGCTCAGTCATCAGCGCGCTCCGGTATTCGATGCATCCGCCGACGGCCGACCTACGGGCGGATGATAAGGCCGCGCGATGGCCTTGAAGACTGAGTGCATCCAGCCAACGGGCACTGTTACCTTCGTCTCCTCTGTGGAGCGCGGAGCGGAAGGAACTCGGTAGGCGCTATTGTCCTGTCGAGTCTGTGCGCGCTGATGACTGAGCGTCAAAGCCTCAATCGGCAAAGAGACTGGGCGTGTCGAGTCTCTCACGGAAAGCGAGGTTGCTTGCCTGCAACACAGGGGGGCTTGTCGTGCGCTGGGGGCAGAGCGCGCCCCATCGGGTTATCGAAGGTGGTGCGTGGGAGGTCGATCGGACCTTTGCCTGATCGACGGAGCTGTTGGCGCTTATCCGCCTTGCCTTGGGCAGCTCTATGCCGCGCCTCGATCTAGGCCTCGTCGGATGCTGCTCGCTGCCTTTCCGTTGAGTTCAGTCACCTCGACCACGTCTCGCAAGGCCAGCTGGCGTGGCGTGGCAACTCACGACGCGTCACGTCGGTTCAATAGGCTGCTTGGACTAGAGACTAGGGAGTGCAGATCGAAGGACACTGCGGGCCGCCAGCAGCTCTGCCTTACGGGCTTGGCGGTGCCGATTCGATGTCCAGCGTGTCCATCAGGCGGGCACGGAAGATGCCGCGGTGATAGAGCTGTGTGCCAGTGACCATGTCTGTGACGAGCATGGGCTCGAAGTTAAAGTAGACCTCTGCGACGAATAGGTTCTCGTTGTCGTTCAAGCTCAGTGTAGACGGCAGCACCGCGACATCGCCGAGCGCGCCGATTTGGCTGCTGATCGTCAGGTGATCGCTCTGCGTCACCTGCCAGGCAACTGTCGGATCGCCGCCCTGCAGACGCTGAACTGCGCTGAGAACGATGCCGCCGCTCGCTTCGAAGTCGAAGGGCTCCATGATGTGCGGGATGGCATCCATGATGTTGTTGATCTCGGCAAAGGTCAGCGTCTCGTTGCGCGAGAGCAGGTCGCCGAGGGTCATGGCCGCCCGGTCCAGCTTCTGAGTCAGCAGCGCATAGCGGGCAACCTCGACACCGCCCATGAACAGCGTGGCCAGCATGGCCATGCCAAAGGCCGTCTCGAGCAGAACGTTGCCGCGACGATCGCGTAGCAGGCGGAGAAGGCGTCTCATCACTCGGTCGTCCCGTATGGCTCGTTGCGCACGACCACGCTGGCGCGCAGCGCGAACTTGCCGTCTTTGCCGATGACGTCGCTCAGCAGGCCGGTGAGCAGCGGCCAGTCGTACTCGATTGTGTAGAGAACGATATCCTCAGGACCGCCAAGGCCGGCAGCACCCATATCGGGGTCCCATTGGTTGTTGCCGTTGACGTCCATGTAGGACTCGCCTTCATCGAACTTCCCGTTGCCGTTGTCGTCGGTGAAGGGCTCCGGTTCGCCGATGGAGTCGAAGCTAGGATAAACCAGGGTGCTGAGATTGGCGTCCGTATCGTCGACCAGCCCATGGGTGTGGTCTTCGACGATCTGCAGAATGCGCTCCTCGCGCGTCAGTCCGTTCGGCTGAAAGCCA
This sequence comes from Rhodospirillales bacterium, assembly GCA_965247175.1. Lineage (GTDB taxonomy): Bacteria > Pseudomonadota > Alphaproteobacteria > Kiloniellales > DSM-21159 > JANQMX01. Next base: position 2,109,693 of record OZ252006.1, on the reverse strand, counting down.
GTCAGACCGAAGCGCGATGCTTCCCGCAGACCACCTTCGAGCAGGCTGTTGACGAAGAGGATCATGGAAAACTCCACGATGCCCATCAGCGCAACGATCACCACCGGAGCGGAGACGGCGAACTCGACCGCCGACGAGCCCTTGCGATTGCGGCGCAAGCGCTTCATGGTCGACATGAGGCTGAGGTTGGTCTGAGCAGGCATTGACGTGCAGGCTCCATATCGTTCGGCCAAAGAGACCGATGCGAAAGCACGTCAGTTTAGGACCGTCGCCCTTTACAATCTGTTAGGGATCGATGGCATTTGCGGCTATTGCCGCCGACCCCTCGCGCGGGGTGCAACGCCTTAGCGCATCCTTCCAAATCCTTGGAATCGCAGCCCGAAAAATTCGCTCGGAGGGTCTTGAATCGGCCCATCCGATCGCCGATATACGCGGCGTGTTAGCACTCTCATTCGAGGAGTGCCATGACATCCTTAAGATCTAGTTCTGTTCAACTCCTGGGAGGAGCAAACATGAAATTCCGTCCCTTGCATGACCGTGTGGTCATCCGTCGCTTGGAAGAGGACGAAAAGACTGCTGGCGGCATCATCATCCCCGACAGCGCCAAGGAAAAGCCGATGCAGGGTCAAGTCGTGGCCGTTGGCCCCGGCGGCCGCAACGAGAAGGGCGAAGTGGTTCCGCTCGACGTGCAGGCCGGCGACACCGTCCTGTTCGGCAAGTGGTCCGGCACGGAAGTCCGCATCGACGGCGAAGACCTTCTGATCATGAAAGAGTCCGACGTCATGGGCGTGATCGAAGGCAAGTCCGCTGCCCGCAAGAAAGCTGCTTAAACTTTTAAGGACATCCGAAAATGGCTGCTAAAGAGGTTAAATTCTCCTCTGACGCCCGTGCGCGCATGCTGCACGGCGTTGATATCCTGGCCGATGCGGTCAAGGTTACGCTCGGCCCCAAGGGCCGCAATGTCGTGCTCGACAAGTCGTTCGGCGCGCCGCGCATCACCAAGGACGGTGTGACGGTCGCCAAGGAAATCGAGCTGACCGACAAGTTCGAGAACATGGGCGCCCAGATGGTGCGCGAGGTTGCCAGCAAGACCAACGACATCGCTGGCGACGGCACCACCACCGCCACGGTTTTGGCCCAGGCCATCGTGCGCGAGGGCTCGAAGCTGGTCGCCGCCGGCCACAACCCGATGGACCTGAAGCGCGGCATCGACCTCGCCGTGGACTCGGTCGTTGCCGAGTTGCAGAAGAAGTCGCGCAAGATCACTAGCAACGACGAGATTGCCCAGGTCGGAACGATCTCCGCCAACGGTGACGCCGAGGTCGGCGACATGCTGGCTCAGGCCATGGAGAAGGTCGGCAACGAGGGCGTCATCACGGTCGAGGAGGCCAAGAGCCTCGAGACCGAGCTGGACATCGTCGAAGGCATGCAGTTCGACCGCGGCTATCTCTCGCCTTACTTCGTGACCGATGGCGAGAAGATGCTGGTCAACCTGGAAGACCCCTACATCCTGATCCACGAGAAGAAGCTCTCGAGCTTGCAGGCCATGCTGCCGGTTCTCGAGTCTGTGGTGCAGTCGGGCCGTCCGCTGCTCATCATCGCTGAGGATGTCGAAGGCGAGGCGCTGGCCACCCTGGTGGTCAACAAGCTGCGCGGCGGCCTCAAGGTTGCGGCCGTCAAGGCACCGGGCTTCGGCGACCGCCGCAAGGCCATGCTGCAGGACATTGCTATCCTGACCGGCGGCACGGCAATCAGCGAGGACCTCGGCATCAAGCTCGAGAACGTCACGCTCGACATGCTGGGTCAGGCCAAGAAGGTGGTCATCACCAAGGAAGAGACCACGGTGGTCGAGGGTGTCGGCAAGAAGAAGGACATCCAGGCTCGTTGCAGCCAGATCCGTGCTCAGATCGAGGAGACCACCTCCGACTACGACCGCGAGAAGCTGCAGGAGCGCTTGGCCAAGCTCGCCGGCGGCGTTGCGGTCATCCGTGTCGGCGGTGCGACCGAGGTCGAGGTGAAGGAGCGCAAGGATCGTGTCGATGATGCGCTCAACTCCACCCGTGCCGCGGTCGAGGAAGGCATTCTGCCGGGTGGCGGTGTTGCCCTGCTGCGTGCCGGTGCGTCACTCGAGAAGATGAAGATCGAGAACGAAGAGCAGAGGGCCGGCATCGACATCGTGCGCCGTGCGCTCCAGTCCCCGCTGCGTCAGATCGCGCAGAACGCCGGGGCCGACGGCTCGATCGTGGTTGGCAAGGTCCTCGAGACGAAGGACTACAACTTCGGCTTCGACGCTTCGACCGACACCTACAGTGATCTAATCAAGAGCGGCATCATCGACCCGGCCAAGGTCGTGCGCGCCGCGCTGCAGGATGCCGCTTCGGTGGCCGGCCTGCTGATCACCACCGAGGCGATGGTGGCTGAAAAGCCGGAGAAGAAGCCGGCTGCGCCTGCTGCTCCGGACATGGGTGGCATGGACTTCTAAGTCCGTCTCCCACGGTTCTTTACGGCGAGGGGCCGCAGCTATGCTGCGGCCCCTTTGCTTTGCGCGGCCCCGGGTTGGCTGGACTCGGCCGAGCCCTGCTCCTACCTAGTCCGCAGCCTAATTGGGATGCGAAGAGCGATGTCTGGGACGACAGCAGGAAATGGTGTTTGTGGGGTGCTGCTTGCGGGCGGCTTGGCGCGGCGCATGGGCGGTGGTGACAAGTGCCTTCGCCTCTTGGCCGGGGAGCCAATCCTGGCGCATGTGATCGCATGCCTGCGTCCCCAGGTGGATGCGCTGGTGATCAACGCGAACGGCGATCCCAGCCGATTTTCCAGCTTCGCATTGCCGGTCGTCGCCGACGTGATCGAGGGCTTCGCTGGGCCGCTCGCGGGGGTGCTGAGCGGGATGGCTTGGGCCAGAGCCAACGCGCCGAACTGCAGCCATGTGGTCACCGCTCCGACCGATGCGCCTTTCTTGCCAGCTGACTTGGTGGAGCGTCTGGTTGCCGCTCTGGACGATCAGGGCGCCGAGCTTGCCTGCGCCACGTCCGGCGGGCGTACCCATCCGGTCTGCGGCCTCTGGCCGGTCGCTTTGGAAGAAGACCTGCGTCGGGCAATGCAGCAGGACGACATTCGCAAGGTCGACATTTGGACCGCACGCTACCGTCTGGCTGAAGTGGATTGGCCGAACGAACCGATTGATCCCTTCTTCAATGCCAACCGTCCCGATGACCTGGCCACCGCCGAGACGATGATCGCAGCCGCGGCCAGATAGGCCCATTGTCATAAAAGAATCGTCCGCGACATGCGGGTCGAGATGGAATGCTGCATTGCAAAATGCTGCGTAGCCTCCATAACCTGCCATACGAGATTGCAGCGTTGCGGTCGCATGGGCCGTTCGGTCCAACATGCGGCGCGTTCAACGCGACCATGCGGACTGAGTGAGGGAGCTTAGGAATGGGACAGCTTACCGGCAAAGTCGCCATTGTGACGGGGTCGACCAGCGGCATCGGCCTCGGCATTGCCGAGGCGCTCGCTGAAGCAGGGGCCAAAGTCATGCTGAATGGGCTTGGGGACGCTGCGGAGATTGAGAAGACGCGGAGCGACCTGGCCGAGCGCCACGGGGTCGACGTAGCCTACTCGGATGCCAATCTGATGGACCCGGATGCCGTCGCCGCTATGGTAGCGGACGCTGAACAAAAGCTCGGGCCTGTCGACATCCTGGTCAACAACGCCGGCATCCAGTTCGTCTCCCCGGTCGAGGAGTTCCCGCGCGAAAAATGGGATGCGATCATCGCGCTCAACCTCTCGGCGGTCTTCCACGGCACCAAGGCAGTGCTCCCGGGGATGAAGGAGCGGCGCTGGGGTCGCATCGTCAATATCGCCTCGGCCCACGGCCTCGTCGCGTCGCCCTTCAAATCCGCCTACGTCGCCGCCAAGCACGGCGTGCTCGGCATGACCAAGGTGGTTGCACTGGAGTGCGGCGAGTACGGCGTCACGGCCAACTCCATCTGCCCTGGCTACGTGCACACGCCGCTGGTTGAAAAGCAGATCGGCGAGCAGGCCAAGGCGCACGGCATCCCGCGTGAGGATGTGGTCAAGAAGATCATGCTTGAGCCGCAGCCGACCAAGGAGTTCGTCGGTGTCGACGAGCTCGGCGCTTTCACGGTCTTCCTCTGCACCGACCAGGCGCGTTCGATCACCGGCGCCGCCCTGCCGGTCGACGGCGGCTGGACGGCACGCTAGGGACCGAAGCGTGGCGGAGAAAACGAGCGGGCGGCGCCGGGCCACCTCCGGCAAACGAAGTGCTGAGGCAGGCACCTCGGCGAAGCGTGGAGCGACCGCGCAGAAGGCGAAGCCAAGCAACGCGCCAAAGGCGACAGCCGACGGCAGCAAGCCGGTGAACTTGGCGCTGCAGGGCGGGGGCGCCCATGGCGCTTTTGGCTGGGGTGTGCTCGATCGCTTGCTGGAGGAACCGCAACTTTCGTTCGAAGGGGTTTCGGCCACATCGGCCGGCGCTATGAATGCAGCGGTGCTCGCGCATGGATTGACCGTCGGCGGTCGCGACGCGGCCAAGGAATCACTGGAGGGTTTCTGGCAGCAGATCAGCGAGTCGGCCGACTTCAGCCCTCTGCGGCCGACGATGTTGCAGGAGATGACGAGCGACTACAGCGCTCCCTCACCGGCCTTCATGTTCTTCGACATCATGACCCGGCTGGTGTCGCCCTATCAGTTCAATCCCCTCAACATCAATCCGCTGCGTCAGGTACTGGAGACCAGCGTAGACTTCGAGCGATTGCGGGAGGCCTGCCAGCTCAAGCTCTTCATCAGCGCCACTAACGTGCGCACTGGAAAGGTTCGGATTTTCCGCAATCACGAAGTGACCCTTGATGCGGTGATGGCATCCGGCTGCCTGCCCTTTCTGTTTCATGCGGTCGAGGTGGAGGGGGAGGCCTATTGGGACGGTGGCTATATGGGCAACCCGGCCATCTATCCTCTGATCTACCATTGTGAGTCGCGCGATGTAGTGATCGTGCACATCAATCCACTCTATCGCGAACAGGTGCCGACCGAAGCCGGGGCAATTCTCAATCGCATCAACGAGATCTCCTTCAATTCATCGCTGATGCGTGAGATGCGGGCGATCGCCTTCGTGACCCAGTTGATCGACGACGAGCAGCTTCACGGTCGGGCCATGAAGCGCATGCTGATCCACTCGATCGAGGCGGACGAGGTGATGCGCGACCTCGGTGTCCATACCAAGATGACGCCGAGCTGGCGCTTCCTGACCCATCTGCGCGACCTTGGCCGCCACCACGCCGACGCCTGGTTGGCTGGCTCACTCGACAAGGTTGGCCGGGAGTCCAGCGTCGATATTCGCGAGAAGTACCTCTAGAGTTTTCCTTTTATTTAGGAAAAGCCGGGATTTAGCGCGCTATATTGATGCGATCTCTGAAGCTGGCCTTCAGCCAGCGCCAGATCTGCTGCCACCATGTGCTGGCGTTCTCGAAACGCTGATCGAGTTCGAGGCGGGCGAGGAAGGGCTGCCAGATCTCGTGCTTGAAGTAGACCCACAGCCGCCAAAGCGCGATCACCAGCAGGCCGAACAACAAGAAGCCGATGGCACGTTGCCATGAGAAGGGCGTGTCGTTCGGGCCTGCCGCGGGCTCCAGACTGACCGCGTTGGGGAACATGGACATCAACTCGATGCGCCAGCCGTAGTGCTTCACCGCCACCCAGCGCGGCGTTTCCTCCGTGCTGGTGTAGCGCTGGGCCAGGGTCTGCAAGTTTCCGGAGTCGAACTTGAAGTACCAGGGAAAGCCCCATCCGGTCTCTTCGTTGCGATAGACCCGCGGCTGTCCATCCGGCCAGACCGCATTGATGAAGCGGACGTCGCGGGTCATGCCGACGGCCGTGTTGGAAACACCCTCCTGCGGAACGCCAGCGGCGCCGACGTCCATGCGCTTCACGTCGGTGCCGACGATGTAGACGGTGTCGTAGCTCGGCAGGTAGTAGTTCAGGAACAAGACGGCCAGAATCAAAGGGATGACCCTGAGACTCCATCCGATGATATGGCCAACCATGCTTGCTACCCTTACCGCTCTAGCCGCTGAGTTTCACACCAGCATTATATAGGCGATGGGACCAGCGGGTTGAATGCCGTTCGGCGGCTGTCGCTGCTCTTCAGCACTGGGAAAAGCCATGGTTGCGGTGTCCTCGAGGCCGGCTCCATCAGCGGCCTCGGGCACCCCTTCATCACCTCGCCGCTTGACGCGCCGCAATCCCACCCTCATCTCTGGAGAATCATTCTACGCGGGCTTGGAAGAGAATTCAGGCGGTGACCGGCACCGATAAGATCTGTGAGAGCTTGCCGCTTGGCATCGTTCTCGAAAAGGCAGCCATCGAGCATCGATGGGCGAGCCACCGATGGCGCCCGGTCGACGTGATTCCCGGCGCCCCGGAGCTCGATCCCGCGGGCCCCTGGCGCGTGCTCGGCAGTGGCGATCGCTGGACCCGTTTCCATGCAGGCACCTTGCCGGTCGAGCTCTTCCGCAAGGAGACGGAAGGCTATCGCCTCAATCTCAGCCAGCACCCGCCGCGCCTCTTCGTGATCCTCCGTAGCGGGGATGATGCGGAAAGCGAGCATGAGTGGGTGCCGATCCAAGCCACGGCCTGCCCATACGAGGCGCAGGACTATCTCGACAGCGGCGACGATTTGGTGGAGGCGGTGGTGATGCCGCCGGCGATCGTCGCCTTCGTCCAGGATTTCGTCGATCGCAACCACGTCGACGAGCCCTTCGTGAAACGCAAACGCAAGCCGCACGATCCCCGAAAGATGGGCTTCGCCGGAGCCGGCCAGGCACCGGTCGATCGCAAGCGAAGAGGGCGCGAGGGGTGAGCGAGGACGACGGTTTCCTCTCACGTTGGGCGCGACGCAAGGCCGAGATCCGCGAGGCCGAAGCGGCGGAAGCAATTGCAACAGAACAAGCAGTCGTATCGGATCAGCCGGCTGAGCTGGATGATCGCAATCGGCCCGCCACCGAGGAAGAGATCGCCGCGCTTCCTGACCCGGACAAGCTGGAGCACGGCGCCGACTTCAAGCCCTTCCTCCGCCCAGGTGTTCCCCAGGCGCTGCGGCAGCGGGCTCTTCGTCGGATTTGGCGGGTCAATCCCGCCATCGGTTTTCTCGACGGAATGAACGAGTACGATCTGGACTACACCGATGCGGCCACGGTGGTGGACAATCTCAAAACCGCCTACCAGGTCGGGCGCGGCTTTGTGTTTCCAGAGGAAGAAGAAACCCCGGCTGAGACGGCCAATGCCGACAAACCGGCAGCTCCATCCGAAGAGGCTCCGGCGCAGGATCCCGCTGGTGAAAGCGGTGATGCGCAACCGGCTTCCGCGGCTTTGACTGAGCCCGAAGATGCGGAAGAGATCGCGGTGTCTCTTGAGCCCGAGATGCAAGATAGCGGCGCGCAGGATGAGGTGGCCGCTCTTGCGGAGGTTCGGGTGCCGGCGCAGCCGGCCGGCCGAGCCGCGGCCCGTCGTTGGCAGCGCTTCTCGACCTGAGCACTTCCGGCTTTCCCGGAGTCTATGTTTTGGATGCTGCGCAAGGGCATCCAGCGCCGCCCTGCTGCGACCCTGTCATCAGAATCAATGACTTGTGCATAGTGCTGTGTTATTGTGTATTATTGAGTAATCGCCAAAGCTCTTGCAGAAGAACTTAGACAAATTGCTGCTTTCATCCGCTGAGTAACTGAGCGAGTTCATGTTGCGTTGCAGCAATCGCGGTTACCAAGGTCACTTCTGCTTGACAGCCCCCACTTACAGGCGTTCTATAGAGAGCGGCAAGAATCTGAAACATAAGGATTTTTGCGGCGGAACGGGCCGAAGTAACGGTCTGAATATAAGGCCAATCGTTGGCTAATAAGTTGGAAGAAAACGAGTTCGGGAGGAGAGTTTGGTGGTCGCTGCTGAGCGTGTCAGCATCACCGATGAGGACCAGCTGAGGGTCAATTGGTATCTTCTGTTTGCCCGGCTCTTGGGTGAAGCGCCGAGCACGAAGACCCTTGAGTTGGTCAGTGGCCTGCAGGGCGACGACAGCGAGATCGGCGAGGCGATCGGCGCGTTGGCGCGCGCTGCGACCGGCGTGTCCCAAGCGGAGTTGCAGCAGGAGTACTTCGATCTCTTCATCGGCGTCGGTGGGTCGGAGCTGACGCCCTACGCCTCCTACTACCTCACAGGTTTCCTGCACGAGAAGCCGCTCGCCAAGCTGCGCGATGACATGTGGAGCCTCGGGATCCGCCGCGAGGAGGATCTCAAGGAACCCGAAGATCACATCGCTGCGCTGTGCGAGATGATGGCCGGTCTGATTTCCGGATCGTTCGGCGAGCCGCAGGATCTCGAAACGCAGAAGCACTTTTTCCAGACGCACATCGGTTGCTGGGCGCCTCGGTTCTTCGAAGACCTCGAGGCTGCGGAAGCAGCGCGTTTTTACATGCCAGCCGGCACACTCGGTCGCCTGTTTATGGAGATCGAGCGGCAGGCTTTCGAATTGGCGGCCTAGCGCCCAAGAGCAACAACAGAAGGAGGGGTGGCGGACCCCAACTAGGCAGCATTCCGCCGGGCAACGTTTCACCACAGAAAAGGGTGAGCATGATGAAGAAGAGTGAAGACCAGGCGTTGGCTCGCCGGGACTTCTTCAAGAAAGCGGGTCTCGGCCTCGGAGCCGCAGGCGCTGCGGCGGTGACTATGGTCGCCAGCGACAGCGAAGCGGTCGAAGTGGCCAAGTCGGACAATTCGGCCGGCTATCGGGACAGCGCGCACGTGAAGACGTTCTACGAACTCGCGCGTTTCTAGAGCCAGATTGGCTCGTTGCCGGCCCTCGGGCCGGTTGGATGACTCATTAGGAGAGGTCAATGCTGACACGAAAGACGAATGGGGTTGCAACTGGCCCCCGTTTGTCAAAAGCGCTTGCCGGTGCTTCCGGCGGCGCGATTGACCGCCGTACGTTCCTGAAACGCTCCGGGCTGACCGCCGGCGGTATCGCCGCTGCGTCAACCCTGTCGCTCGGGAGAGTGCGGAAGGCGGAGGCTGCGGCGCCCGATGCCAAGGCCGGCACGGTTCTTAAGAAGTCGGTCTGCACCCACTGTTCGGTTGGCTGTACGGTCATCGCCGAAGTGCAGAATGGCGTCTGGACCGGCCAGGAGCCGGGCTGGGACAGCCCCTTCAACCTCGGCGCCCACTGCGCCAAAGGTGCCTCCGTTCGCGAGCATGCGCACGGCGAACGCCGCCTGAAGCACCCGACCAAGCTGGTCGACGGCAAATGGCAGCAGATTTCCTGGGAACAGGCGATCAACGAGATCGGCGACAAGATGATGGAAATCCGCCAGTCGAGCGGTCCTGACTCTGTCTACTGGCTCGGCTCTGCCAAGCACAACAACGAGCAGGCTTATCTGTTCCGCAAGTTCGCCGCCTTCTGGGGCACGAACAACGTCGATCACCAGGCGCGGATTTGTCACTCCACCACGGTCGCAGGTGTTGCCAACACCTGGGGCTACGGCGCGATGACGAACTCCTACAATGACATCCACAATTCGCGCGCGATCTTCCTCATCGGCGGCAATCCCGCCGAGGCGCATCCAGTTTCGCTGCTTCACCTCCTGAAGGCGAAAGAGCAGAACAACGCGCCGTTCATCGTTTGCGACCCGCGCTTCACGCGCACCGCGGCTCACGCGGATGAGTATGTCCGTTTCCGCCCTGGCACCGACGTCGGACTGATCTGGGGTATCCTCTGGCACATCTTTGATAACGGCTGGGAAGACCGGCAGTACATCAAAGAACGCGTCTGGGGCATGGACCAGATCAAGGCCGAGGTGGCCAAGTGGACTCCGGAAGAGACCGAGCGCGTCACCGGCGTGCCGGGCTCTCAGCTCAAGCGGGTTGCCCGCACGCTGGCCAACAACCGCCCCTTCACCATCATTTGGTGCATGGGCGGCACGCAGCACACCAACGGCAACAACAACACGCGCGCCTACTGCGTGTTGGGCCTGGCCCTTGGCGTGATCGGCACGTCGGGCGGCGGCACCAACATCTTCCGCGGCCACGACAACGTGCAGGGCGCGACCGACCTCGGCGTGCTGTGCCACACCTTGCCAGGCTACTACGGCCTCAAGACCGGCTCGTGGAAGCACTGGGCTCGCGTCTGGGATGTCGAGCACGACTATCTGGTCGGCCAGTTCCACTCCAAGGACCTGATGGAGAAGGCCGGTGTTCCGGTCTCCCGCTGGTTCGACTTGGCTCTTGAAGCCAAGGAGAACATCGATCAGCCGGATAGTCTGCGGGCCATGGTGTTCTGGGGCCACGCCCCGAACTCGCAGACTCGTCTGCCGGACATGAAGAAAGCGATGAGCAATCTTGATATGCTCGTCGTGATCGATCCCTTCCCGACCATGACGGCGGTGATGCACGACCGGACCGACGGCGTCTATCTCCTGCCGGCAGCAACACAGTTTGAGACCTATGGCTCTGTCACGGCCTCGAACCGCTCGCTGCAGTGGCGTGAAGCGATTATCGAGCCGCTGTTCGAGTCGAAGACGGACCACGAGATCGTCTATCTCTTGGCCCAGAAGTTCGGCTTCGCCGACGAGATGTTCAAACACATCCCGGTCAACGGCACCGTGCCTTCCATCGAGGACACGCTGCGGGAGATCAACAAGGGCATGTGGACGATCGGCTACACCGGCCAGTCGCCTGAGCGTCTCAAGCTGCACATGGCCAACCAGAAGACCTTCGATCGGACCACCCTGCAGGCGCGGGGTGGACCGGCTGACGGGGACTTCTACGGCCTGCCGTGGCCTTGCTGGGGCACTGCCGAGATGAACCATCCCGGCACGCCGCTGCTGTACGATACCTCGAAGCCGGTGGCCGAAGGTGGTCTCTGCTTCCGTGCGCGCTTCGGCGTCGAGCGGGACGGGGACAATCTCCTGGCCGAGGGCAGCTATCCGGTCGACTCGGAGATCCAGGACGGGTATCCGGAGTTCACCATGGCCATGCTCAAAGAACTCGGCTGGGATGGTGAGCTGACCGACGACGAGCGCAAGGCCATCGAGGCCGTGGCCGGTGACAAGACCAACTGGAAGACCGACCTTTCGGGCGGCATCCAGCGGGTCGCGATCAAGCACGGTTGCGCGCCCTTCGGCAACGCCAAGGCTCGCTGTGTGGTGTGGAACTTCCCGGATCCGGTGCCTGTTCACCGCGAGCCGCTCTACACCCCGCGTCGCGACTTGGTCGAGGACTACCCGACCTACGAGGATCGCCGGATGCACCGCCTCCCGGTTCTCTACAAGTCGATCCAGCAGAACGATTTCTCTAAGGACTTCCCGATCGTTCTGACGTCCGGACGGCTTGTCGAGTACGAAGGTGGCGGCGACGAGACTCGCTCCAACCCCTGGCTCGCGGAGCTGCAGCAGGACATGTTCGTCGAGATCAATCCGTTCGACGCGAACAACCTGGGCATCCGTGATGGCGTGATGGTTTGGGTGCACGGCCCGGAAGGCGCCAAGGTCAAGGTCAAGTCTTTGATCACCGAACGGGTTGATCGTGGCGTCGCCTTCATGCCCTTCCACTTCGGCGGGCACTGGCAAGGCGAGGACCAGAGGGCAAAGTACCCGAAGGGTGCAGACCCCTACGTCCTCGGCGAGGCGACAAACACAGCCCAGACCTACGGCTACGATTCGGTCACCCAAATGCAGGAGACCAAGTCGACCCTTTGCCGCATCGAGCTGGCATAGGGTCTACGGAGGAGTAAAGAATCATGGGTGCTCGCATGAAATTCCTCTGTGATGCTGAGCGTTGCATCGAATGCAACGCCTGCGTCACGGCCTGCAAAAACGAGAACGAGGTGCCTTGGGGCGTGAACCGTCGGCGTGTCGTCACCATCAATGACGGCAAGCCTGGGGAGCGTTCGATCTCGGTTGCCTGCATGCACTGCTCTGATGCGCCGTGCATGGCGGTCTGCCCGGTCGATTGCTTCTACGAGACGGAAGAAGGCGTCATCCTTCACTCGAAGGACCTCTGCATCGGTTGCGGCTACTGCTTCTACGCCTGTCCTTTTGGCGCGCCGCAGTATCCGCAGGCAGGTAACTTCGGCAGCCGCGGAAAGATGGACAAGTGCACTTTCTGCGCTGGCGGCCCCGAGGAGAATTTCTCCTCGGCGGAGTATCAGAAGTACGGGGCCAACCGTTTGGCCGAGGGCAAGCTGCCGCTTTGTGCGGAGATGTGCTCGACCAAAGCCCTGCTCGCCGGTGACGGCGACATGGTGTCGGACATCTACCGGGAGCGCGTCGTGGCGCGTGGCTTCGGTAGCGGCGCCTGGGGCTGGGGAACGGCCTACGAGCAGAAGTCAGGCGGCTCCTAAGCGCGGCAACGCGTTTGGATGCCTGTATGTGCTAAGGTTGGGGGTGGCGATGACTCGCCACCCCTTACCGACTGAAACGGATAAGAAAAAAAATTGCGGGTCATCTCGGCCAACTTGCCGGTGATCGGCATAGGAAAGGCAGACCGAGACGATGAGATCCCTGAGCCGTAGATTGGTGCCACTTCTCTTTCTCTCCGGCCTTCTCGCGCTCGGCGCCTGCGGCGAGAACGGCGAGGAACAGCAGCAGAGCCTGATACCTGAGAAGGGCGTCTACGCAGGGCCTGAAGACACCGCTCTGACGGAAGAGCAGATCAACGAGCTGCGCAACCGGACTCTGCTGCAGAGCTTCAACTGAGCCAACAAAGCCAACAAAGCCGGTTTATGGCCAAGGCTTGCATAATAACCACTTCACGGTGAGCAAAGAGATTGGGAGGTCCGCCATGAGAGGTCTAAAGCTGCTGAGCTGCTTGACCGTTCTGTTCGTCCTCTTCGGCGCGGCACCCGCGCTCGAACCCGCACTGGCGCAGCAGGCGTCGCAGGCGATTGAGGGAGAGGGCGGACCGGTCGCAGGCAACGTGCCCGGTGGCTCGCTCGGCAACAGCAGCGACTCGGAGATGTGGCGAGCCATTCGCCAAGGCGACCGCTTCGGCGTCTCCATTCCCGATGCGCAGTCCGCCATCATGGTCCAGTCGGAAGGCGAGCTCTGGCGCCTGATTCGGAACGGGCCGTTGGTCTTTTACGGCGCCATTGTCGTCTTGGGCATGGTTGGGCTTCTGGTGATCTTTTATCTCCTCCGCGGAAAGATCCGCGTCGAGCATGGGCTCTCAGGCCAAACCATCGAACGCTTCGGATTGTTCGAGCGCTCGCTCCACTGGATGGTGGCCGTTTCCTTCATCATCCTGGCCATCACCGGCATGAACATCCTGTGGGGCAAGTATGTCCTCATGCCCGTCCTCGGGAAGGAGATCTTTGCGACCCTCTCCATGTGGGGCAAATACGCCCATAATTTCCTCGCCTTCCCCTTCATGCTGGGTATTGCGCTGATGTTCATCCTCTGGGTGCGGCACAACATCCCCAACAAGTACGATCTCATCTGGCTCTCGAAGGCAGGCGGCCTCTTTTCCAAGGGTGTGCATCCGCCCTCGCGCAAGTTCAATGCGGGTCAGAAGCTGATCTTCTGGACGGTTGTGCTGGGCGGCTTCAGCCTGTCTCTATCGGGCGTTGCCTTGCTCTTCCCCTTCCAGATCGACCCCTGGGCCAAGACCTTTGGGGTGCTGCAGAGCATCGGCCTCAACGTCCCAGATCCGGCCAGCGTCACGCCGATGATGGAGATGCAGCTCAGCACCATGTGGCATGCCGTCGTCTCGATCGTGATGATCGCCATCGTTCTGGCGCACATCTACATCGGGTCCGTTGGCATGGAGGGCGCGATCGATGCCATGGGCTCCGGTCAGGTGGACATCAACTGGGCCCGCGAACACCATGATCTTTGGGTCAAGGAAGTGGAGGCCGAGACCGGTCGCGGCCCGACTCAGGCCCAGCCAGCGGAGTAGCGATAACCTGCTAGCCTTCCGATGATGGTGGACCGTTCAGCCTTCCACATGCGAGTCTCGGCTCTAGGCTGGTTGGCGGCTTTCCTCATGGCTCTCGTGTGGCTTGCCGCGCCGCTCCAGCCGCGCGCCGAGCTGTCGGGTCACGGCGGCTTCGTAAAGGGCGTCGCCGTCTCCGGCGATGGCAGGCAAGCCCTGACCGGCTCCTTCGACTACACGGTCATCCTTTGGGACCTGGAGGCCCAGACCGCACGTTTCGTGCTCGATGCGCACGAGGCCTCAGTCAATGCGGTCGCCTTCCTGCCGGGCGATGCTAAAGGTCTGTCGGTTAGCGACGATGGCACTCTGCGCCTCTGGTCGCTCACCGAGGGGGAGTTGCTGCACACCTTCCGCGGGCACCAAGGTAAGGTTCAGGCGGTCGCCGTTTCAGCCGACGGTCGCTATGCGGCCACCGCTGGCTGGGATCGCACGGTGCGCGTTTGGGATTTGGAGGCCCGAGAAGAGCGGGCGGTTTTGGAAGGTCACGAGAACAACGTGAATTCCTTGGCCTTCCTGCCCGGCAACGGCGCACATCTCGTGTCCGGCAGCTATGATCTCCGACTGCGCCTCTGGGATTGGCCGGAGGAGCGCCTGCTCACTGCGTTCGAGGGTCACGAGGTCGGCATTACTTCGCTCGCCGTCACGCCAGACGGGGAGACGCTGGTTTCAGGTAGCGGCGACTCAACCGTGCGTGTCTGGCCCCTTGATCGTCCATCCGAGTCTCGGCTTTTGGGTGAGCACGACAATCCGGTCTTCACTGTCGCGGTCTCGCCGGACGGTCGCTATGCCGCGTCCGCCGGTGCCGACCGCATCATCCACCTTTGGGACCTCAACAGCCTCCGTAAGCTACGCAGTTTCATCGGCCATCTGGCGCCGGTCTGGTCCTTGGCCTTCCATCCCGACGGGCAGCGCCTGCTGTCGGCCGGCTCAGACGAGGTCGTCCGTATCTGGGACCTGGAGAGCGGCGAGGAGCTCGGTGTCAGCGTCACGGCCGGCACGCGTCCGATCGGCGATCTTGCGGGGGAGGAAGACCGCGGCGCCCAGGTCTTCAAGAAGTGCCAGGTCTGCCACGAACTGCGTCCAGGCGTCAGCCGGCGCGCCGGGCCGACCCTCTATGGCATCTTCGGCCGCCGAGCCGGGACCGTGGAGGGCTACAAGTACTCCGATGCCTTGGCCGATAGCGACATCATCTGGACGGCAGAGACCGTGGCCGAGCTCTTCGAAGTCGGTCCCGACATCATGACACCCGGCACCAAGATGCCAATCCAGCGCATTCCCAACGCAGCGGACCGTGCGGCGCTGATGGACTATCTGGAGCGCACAACGGGGACGGCCGAATGATGTGGCGCTGCGAATTGCACGGCGGCGCCTGTGTCGCCATATTTGGAGCAACGAAGCAAACGGCAGAAACGGCCGTGGCAAGGGAGAGAGTGAAGCTATGACGTCCTTTATTGCTGGAACCTGCGCAGCGGTGGTGCTCGCCATCGCCGCCGCCATAGTGCTTCAGTCGTTGGGCATGGACAGCAGCACAGTCTTCTCGTCGCCCAACGTGCGCCTCTAGCGCGTTCTGCTCAGCGCTCCGCGCCAGCCTCGCGGAGGAGCGCGGCTGTCTCGTCGGCGCCGATCATCTCGGCAGCTTCGAGTGCCGTCCATCCGTCGTTTGCCTCCAGTGTTACATCGGCGCCGGATTCGATGAGCAGGCGCACGCTGCTGATGCTGCCGACGTTGGCGGCCAGCATCAGGGCCGTGTTGCCCTTGACCGGGTCCTGAGCATTGGGGTCAGCGCCTGCCTCTAGCAGCACGGCGACGGCCGAAGGATTGCCGTAGCGCGCAGCGAGATGAAGCGGCGGCTCGTCGCGCGGGCCAGCCTGCATCGGGTCTGCGCCCCGCTCGATCAAAGCGATGAGCGTGTCGATATGGGCTGCGGAGAGCGCGGCGACCAACGGAGTCGTCCCGTCGGTACCGCGTTGATCCAGCATAGCGCCGGCGTCCAGTAACCGAAGAGCGAGTGCTGTCTCGCCGCGCTCGGCTGCACGGTGCAGCGCTGAATGGCCGCGCTCATCGATCTGGTCGGCCTGGGCGCCGGCACCCAGCAGCAGATCGATGCCGGCCTGATTTCCGCTCTGCACGGCCGCCATGAGCGGTGTGATGCCGTCGGCGGCCTGCGCATCGACGGCCGCACCGCGGGCCACCAGCTCGGCCAGCACCGAGGCGGCCATGGGGCTGAAGGCGGCGTTGATCAGGGCCGTGTTGCCGTCGCTGCCGTCGCGCGCCTCGATGTTGGCGCCAGCGTCGAGCAGGGCGACGAGCACGGCACGATTGCCGCGCCGGGCGGCGATCAACAGGGGTGTGTTGCCGTGGTCCGTTTCCCGCAGCTCCAAGGGGGCGTCGAAGGCGATCAGCGCGCGCGCGACCTCGCTATGCCCCTCGTAGGCAGCGTAGTGCAGCGCGGTCCAGCGGTCGTCGGTGGTGGCCGCTGTGACGTCCGCCCCGGCTTCGAGCAGGGTGCGGGCAACGTCCCCGCTGCCGTACATGGCACTGACCTGCAGGGCCGTGTTGCCCAGTTCGTTGCGCGCTTCCATGTCGGCGCCGCGCTCGATGGCGAAGGCGGCCATGTCGGCGTCACCGTGAATGGCCGCCTGATGGAGAAGCTGGCTGGCCGCGCTCAAGCCGTCGGCTTGCTGCGACCAAGCCAAACGCTCAGCAAGAAGCAGAAAGGTCAGCGCGAGGGCGAGAACCTGCCAAGCGTGCGGAGCGATACGGGCTGAAAGAACGATCACCTGCTCATTCGGCGGCGATGGCCCCCTCGGTGGACTCGATGCGCGCGGCGCAGAATTTGAATTCGGGAATCTTGCCATAAGGGTCGAGCTGCGGGTTCGTCAGCACATTAGCAGCCGCTTCGTTGAAGCAGAAGGGGATGAAGATCATTCCCTCTGGAACATCGCGGTCCGCGCGCAGCACCAGCTCGATGACGCCGCGGCGGGTGCTGATGCGCACCATCTCGCCACTCTGCATGCCAAGCGATCGGATCTGCTTGGGATTGAGACAGGCGATCGCCTCCGGCTCCAAGTCATCGAGCACCTTGGCCCGTCGGGTCATGGCGCCGGTGTGCCAGTGCTCCAGCAGGCGGCCCGTGGTCAGCACCATGGGATAGGCCTCGTCTGGAACTTCGTCGGGCGGCAGCAAGTTGGCCGGGACCAGACGCCCGCGCCCGTCTGCGGTCGGGAAGCCTTCGGCGAACATGATCTCGGTGCCCGGCTTGTCCGGCGCCTCGGCTGGATAGGTCACCGCGTCTTCACGTTCCAGCCGCTCCCAGCTGATGTTGTTGAGGGACGGCATGATCTGCGCCATTTCGGCGAAGACGTCCTTGGCGTGGGTGTAGTTCCAGTCGAGGCCGAGGCGCTTGGCAATCTCTTGGATAAGCTCCAGGTCCTGGCGCGCTTCACCCGGCGGGTCGGCAACCGGACGGGCGATCTGGACCTCGCGGTTGGTGTTGGTGAAGCTGCCCCACTTCTCAGCGTGCGCCGAGGCCGGGAGGATGACGTCGGCATGCCATGCCGTCTCGGTCAGGAAGATATCCTGCACGACCAAGTGCTCAAGCTTCGCCAAAGCGCTACGGGCATGGTGCTGATCCGGGTCGGACATCGCCGGATTCTCGCCCATGATGTACATGGCCTTGATCTGGTCGGCATGGATGGCGTCGACGATTTCCACCACCGTCAGCCCAGGAGTCGGGTCGAGACTGCGGCCCCAGAACTCCTCGAACTGAGTGCGAATCTCGGGTTTGGCGACCGAGCGGTAGTCCGGATAGACCATGGGGATGAGGCCGGCGTCGGAGGCGCCCTGCACATTGTTCTGCCCGCGCAGGGGATGCAGCCCAGTGCCCGGGCGGCCGATCTGCCCGGTGATCAGAGCGAGCGCGATCAGACAGCGCGTGTTGTCGGTGCCGTGGACGTGCTGGGAGATTCCCATGCCCCAGAAAATGATGGACCGCTCGCTTTTAGCGTAGAGCCGCGCCACCTCGCGAATGGTCCCCGCATCGATGCCGCAGACCTCTTCCATGGCCTCGGGCGAGAAGCCTTTGACGCCTTCCTTCAGCTCCTCGAAGCCGGAGGTGTGGGCCTGCACGTACTGCTCGTCCGTCAAGCCTTCCTCGATGATCGTGTGCAGCATGGCGTTGAGCAGCGCCACGTCCTGGCCCGGCTTGAACTGCAGATGGCGATGGGCGTGGCGCGAGAGCTGCTGCTTGCGCGGGTCCATCACGATCAGCTTGGCGTTGTGGGTGGCCGCGTGCTTGAGGAAGGTCGCGGCCACCGGGTGGTTCTGTCCCGGCCGAGCACCGATCACGATGATGCAGTCGCTGTCTTTCGCCGCCGTGAAGGGGGCGGTGACGGCGCCCGAGCCGATGCCTTCCATGAGACCGGCGACGGAGGACGCGTGGCACAGCCGCGTGCAGTGATCGACGTTGTTGGTACCGAAGCCGAGACGTACCAGCTTTTGGAAGAGGTAGGCCTCTTCATTGGAGCCCTTGGCCGAGCCGAAACCGGCAAGCGCGGGCGAGCCGTCGCGTTCCAGCACTTTGCGCAGGCCGCCTGCCGCTTTCTCCAGAGCTTCCTCCCAGCTCGCTTCGCGGAAGTGGGTCCAGGGATTGGCCGGGTCGACCTGAATGTCGCCGTGCTTGGGGGCGTCGTCGCGGCGGATCATCGGCTTGGTAAGCCGCTGCGGGCTGTAGATGTAGTCCCAACCGAAGCGCCCCTTGACGCAGAGCCGCTGGTGGTTAGCCGGCCCGTCACGGCCGTCGACGTAGAGGATCTTGTCGTCCTTGACGTGGACAGTGGTTTGGCAGCCGACGCCGCAATAGGGACAGAGGCTGTCCACCGTGCGGTCGGCGAACTCGCTGCGGACGCCGTCCTGGTCCAGGAGGTTGGCTTCCATCAGGGCCCCGGTGGGGCAGGCCTGGACACACTCGCCACAGGCCACGCAGGTCGAGTCGCCCATCGGGTCGTCGAAGTCGAAGACGACTTTGGAGCCATGGCCGCGGTAGGCCATGCCGATCACATCGTTGACCTGGACCTCGCGGCAGGCCCGGACACAAAGTGTGCAGTTGATGCAGGCGTCCAGGTTGACCGCCATGGCCGGGTGACTGATGTCGGGTTGCCAGCTCTCGCGCGCCGGAAAGCGGCTCTCGGTGACGCCCATATCGCTGGCCCAAGTCCAGAACTTGCTCTCCGGATCGTGGGCCACGTCGCGTTTCGGCTGGTCCGCCACCAGCAGCTCGAAGACCATCTCGCGCGCCTTCTCGGCGCGCTCGCTGGCGCTCTTCACGACCATGCCGTCCTGCGGCAAGCGGATGCAGGAAGCGGCGAGCACCCGCTCTCCCTCAACCTCGACCATGCAGGCGCGGCAGTTTCCATCGGCGCGATAACCGGGCTCCGGCGCGTAGCAGAGGTGGGGGATGCTGGTCCCGTGGCGCTGGGCGGCTTGCCATATCGTCTCGCCTTGGAAGGCTTCGATCTCTCGCCCATCCAGCGTGAACTTGACTGTCTTCATGACCGTCGAACCGTCAGGCATCGCCTTGCTTTCCTTCCTTCACCGGGCGCCGCAGCGCCCCCTTCATAAGGCAACCGACTTCGCTTCCTGCAAACTTGACGTGGGAATGCGACGGCGTGGGCACCAGCCCATACGCGTGTGTCGAGCGCCGTATGCCGTTCATCGTTCCAGGCTCTCGGGAAAGAACTTGAGGACGCTGTCGAGCGGATTGGGAGCCGCCTGTCCGAGGCCGCAGATCGATGCGTCGCGCATGACTTGCGAAAGTTCCTTGAGCAGAGAGACATCCCAGGTCTCTTCGCTCATCAGCTTGACTGCCTTTTCGCTGCCGTTGCGGCAGGGGGTGCACTGGCCGCAGGACTCGTCCTCGAAGAACCGCATGAGATTGAGCGCCGCCGCCTTCACATCGTCTTGATCGGAGAGAATGACCACGGCGTGGGAGCCGACGAGGCAGCCGTGCTTTTCCAACTGGCCGAAGTCGAGCGGCAGATCACCCATGCCAGCCGGCAGGATCCCGCCCGAGGCGCCGCCCGGCAGGTAGGCATGAAAGCGATGGCCCTCGGCCATGCCGCCGCAGAACTCGTCGATCAGCTCCGTCACGGTGATGCCGGCGGGCGCCAGCTTGACGCCTGGCTCCTTCACCCGGCCGGACACCGAATAGCTCCGAAGGCCCTTGCCGCCGTGCCGGCCCTGGCTGGCAAACCACTCCGCGCCTTGCTCGACAATGTCCCGCACCCAATAGAGCGTCTCGACGTTGTGATTGAGGGTCGGGCGGCCGAACAGTCCGACTTCGGCGATGTAGGGCGGGCGGTGGCGGGGCAGGCCTCGCTTGCCCTCGATCGACTCGATCATGGCTGACTCTTCGCCGCAGATGTAGGCGCCGGCGCCTCGCCTCAGCTCAAGCGGGCAATGCGCCGCCAAGGGGCTGGCGTTGAGCTTGGCGATCTCGTGCCGCAGGATTTCCAGCACGGCGGGGTATTCGTCGCGCATATAGATGTAACAGCGCTCGCAGCCCACCGCCCAGGCGGCAATCAGGGCGCCTTCGAGAAAACGGTGCGGGTCGCTTTCCAGATAATGCCTGTCCTTGAAGGTGCCGGGCTCTCCCTCGTCACCATTCACCGTCATCAGCCGCGGGCCGGCGAAGCCGCGTACGATGCTCCACTTGCGCCCGGCGGGAAAGCCGGCGCCGCCAAGCCCCCGCAGCCCCGCGTCGGAGAGGATCTCGATCAGCCCTTCAGCACTGTGGTCGCCTTTCAGGCAGGCCTCCAGCAGTGCGTAGCCACCGTCGGCGCGGTAAGCCTCGAGGTCCCGGTAGGCCGGCATGTCTGGCTTCGTCGCCTTGTTGCGGGCCGCCTCTGCCAGGCGGGCGACCGAGGCATGATCCACATGGCGATGGCCGACCTCGGCAACCGGCGCGCGGTCGCAGCGCCCCATGCAGGGGGCACGGACGACGCGGACTTGGTCGCCGACTTCCGGCGGCAGAGCCGCAAGAATCTCCTGTGCGCCCATCATCTCGCAGGTCAGGGAGTCGCAAACCCGGATAGTGAGCGGCGGGGGCGGGGTCTCACCGTCCAGCACAATGTCGAAATGGGCGTAGAAGGACGCGGTTTCATAAACGGCCGCCATGGGCAGGCGCATCTCTTCAGCCAGAGCGCGCAGATGCCGCTCGGCGAGGTGGCCGAAGTGATCTTGGATACGATGCAGATGCTCGATCAGCAGATCCGCCCGTCGCGGCTGATCGCCCAGCAACGCGAAGACCTCCTCATGGGCCTCAGGGTCGAGTTGTCGGCCCTTGGGTGTGACGGGAGCCTTGCGGCGTCCCGAGCCCGGATGGATTTGGCGCTCCAAGGGCCGCCCGCTTCCCTCTGGCATTGTCACACTTTCTCCTCTGTCACCTGGCCGCGACCGGGTTAGTTGTTATTCTCGAGTTCGCTATCGCCAGAGACGCGCTCCAGCTCGACGACGGAGGTATCAATCAACAGCTTCCCCGCATGTTCGAAGTTGATCGTCACGCGGCTGCCCACGACCGACTGCACCTGGCCTCGCCCCCAATCAGGCTGGCCTGGATGGCGCACGAAGCTACCAGGAACCAAGTCTTGATCGGTTAAGAAATTCTGCATGTCTTACCGCTAGGTCGGTTTTTCGGCCTGGACTGTAGTGCCGGAGCTACGGAAAAGTGAACATCCCAAGCGACTATGAAACGGGCCTGAGCGACTTCTTCGCAGCTGTTCCATCCACCGGCTGGCCTCAAAAACAGACCAAAAGAGAACGGAAAGCATGAGCGTCACCATTGACCCCCGTATTGCCGAGCTTTTGATCTCCCGTCTTTGCCACGATCTCGTAGGTCCGGTGGGCGCTGTCAACAACGGTTTGGAGTTTCTGGCAGAGGATGACGAGGGCATGAGCGCGGATGCCATGGCCCTTGCGATGCGCAGTGCAGGTCAGGCCGCCGACCTTCTGCAATTCTACCGCCTTGCCTACGGCGCTGCCGGGTCCCAAGGCGCCGACTGGGAAACGCTCACCAACCTCTGCAACGGCTTCGCCAAGGCCCACAAGGTCGAGATGGTGTGGCCGCAGAGCGTACCCGCGATGCTTCCCGACGGCTGCGTCAAGGTCCTGCTCAACATGGTTGCCTTGGGCGCGGAATGCCTGATGCGAGGGGGCCGCTTGATCGTCTCTTTGGCGCCGTCTGGCAGCGGTTTTGAGATCAAGCTCACCGCGGAGGGAGAAGGCGTGCGCCTGCGCGAGGAGGCCCAGCAGGGACTGGCCGATGACGTCGATGTCGCGGAGATGAGCCCACGCGTGGTCCACGCCTATTTTACCCGCCTTATGGCGCGCGTCCGCAATGGTGATCTCCAAGTTCGGTCCAACGGCAGCGGACAGATTGATCTGGCGGCCAGCCTACCTCTCTGACCAGCGGCGCCAATCCGCGCAGCGGCTGGAATTACAGCCCTTTTTCAGGCACTATAGCGACAAATGCTCTCACAAAGGGGCAACGTTTCGCGGCTATAATGCCGCCTTTGCGCTGGTCGCGGAGTTGGGGTTGTGATCTGGGCTGAGCAGTCCCGGAAAGTTGCAAGCCGTCGGGGATACGGCAAACCTTGGGGTCTCGGGCGCAGGTTCAGATTTGCGCCGGTCCTGGCGCTATCGCTTTGCCTTCTGGCGAGCCTCACGGGCCCGTCTCGGGCCTCCGAGCAGCATCTGGCCTACATTCTGATCGATGCCGAGACCGAGACGGTGCTGGACTCGCAGGATGCCGGCTCGCCACGCTACACCGCTTCCCTGGTCAAGCTGATGAGCGCCTATATGGCGCTGGAAGCCCTGGACGCCGGTCTGATCTCCGAAACCCAACAGGTCGAGGTCTCGCGCCACGCCGCCGCCCAACCGCCGACCAAGGCGGGGCTGCGGAGCGGCCAGACGGTGCCGTTCGGCGAGGCGTTGGCGGCCTCGGTCGTCGCCTCCTCCAACGACGCCGCCGTAGTGGTGGCCGAGGCTTTGACCGCCGACGAGGCCGTCTTCGCGGCGCGGATGACGGACAAGGCACGCCGTCTGGGAATGACTGGGACCCGTTTCGGCAACGCCTCCGGACTGCCGCACCGCGACAACGTCACCACGGCAAGAGACATGGCCATCCTGGCGGCTGCGGTGCTGAAGCGATTCACGGAACGGCAGTCGCTTTTCTCCAGCACCGAGGTCCGCATCGGGAAGCGGCGTTTGAGCACGACGAACGCCCTGCTCGGCAGCTTTCCCGGTGCCCTGGGGCTCAAGACCGGCTTCACCTGCTGGTCCGGCTACAACATCGTCGCTGCGGCTGAGCGCAATGGGCGGACCTTGATCGCCGTGGTGCTTGGCGCGCGGACCAAGGCCGCACGAAACCTGAAGGCCATTCGCCTGCTGCAGGCGGGCTTCCGTGGCGGCCGCGTCGAGCCCAGGCTGCGCAAGGTCGGCTTCGTGCAAAACGCGGCGCGGGGGGAAGGTGAGCCGCCCGAGATCCTCTCTGCGCCCTCCTGCGGCAGCTCGGGCGTTCGCACGGCCAGCGCCACCCAGCGCTTTCGCGGCTGGGGCGTTCTGCTCGGCACCTTTACCGAGCGGCAGCGCGCCGAGAGCGTGATGCGGAGGAGCTTGGACTTGCTGCCTGCGGCGCAGCGGCAGACGCAAGGCACGATCCTGAGCAGCCGGCGTGGCGGCTTTCGTCGCTTCACGGCCTTGCTGACCGGCCTGCCGCCGCGCGAGTCGGCAAGCATCTGCCGCCGTCTGCGTGAGGAGCGCATCTATTGTCTCGCGATGGGACCCAAGGCGCTGAACAATCCACGGGCCGCCTGGCGCTGAGCCACCCTGGTCTGCCGAGCGATTGTCAATCGCCGCTGCTGCGGGCAGCATCTCAACCCTCATGAGCAGTCTTTCCCGCGACGATCTTCTCACTGAATCAGACCTTCGCCCCGGCGCCGAGCTGATCTCAGAGGGGCGTGCGCTAGCCCGCGATTGGACCCTTGGCACCAGCGCCTTCCTGTCCGAGCAGGGTGTGGCCAGCGAAGCCGACTACAAACGCCGGCAGGCTGCGGCGGGCGAGGCCATGCTGCACGCCCAGATCGGCTACCGCGACAAGGCCAAGACGCGCGAGGCCGCCGCGCGTATCCATGAAGCGACGGCGCGGCGAGGGCGGGCGGTGTCGCGCTACGGTATCTGTCTCGACTGGTCGATGGGTTTTCCGCGCGCATCAAGACAGGGGCGGGCTCGCGGCACCGGCTTGATCCTGGAGGCGCCCGAAGATTTCGCGGCGCTCAGCCAAGCCGCGCCAGTCGCGCCACACTTCGGCGACTTCGTGCTCGGCTTTCCCGCTGCGTTGGAGAACACGCAGGCCGCGCTCGCAGCCGGCGCCACGGCGATCGGTAACCTCGGTCAGTACTTCACGTTCCGCCTGCCGGGCTGGGACGACGAGGTCGCCGGCACCGAAGCCACCCTGCGGGCGCTCGGCCTGATCGCGGCCCAGCCTGTCGAAGTCCTGGTGCACTCCAATCTCGACGACGGCTTTGCGGCGCTCTTCACCGATCTCTCCTGTGTGCTCGGCGCCGTGCTGATCGAGCAGCACATCATCGACCGGCTGATCGGCGCGCGGGTCAGCCATTGCTTCGGCCATCACTTTTCGGAGCCGCTCACGCGGGCCGCCTTTCAATGCGCTCTGGCCAAGGTCGAGGACACGCCCGGCACCATGGTCTATGGCAACACCACCAGCTATCGCGGCGGGCCGGCCGAGAACTATGCGAGCTTGGGCAGCTATCTGCTGATCGACGCTTTGGGGCAGGGTCGCTGGCCGAGCGGCCACGCGCTCAATCCCGTCCCGGTCAGCGAGAACGAACGAATCCCCGATATCGACGAGGTCATCGCCGCCCAACTCTACGCCGTTCGTCTGCTCGAGCAGGCCGACGGACATGCGGCCTTGATCGACTGGCTAGCGGTGGAGCAGCTGGCCGACCGGCTCATCGAAGGGGGGCAGCTCTTCAAGCAGCGGGTCTTTGCAGGGCTGGAAGAGGCTGGCATCACGCTCTCCGACCCCATGGAGCTCTTGCTGGCCCTACGGCGGCTCGGTCCACGCAGATTGGAAGCGCTCTTCGGTCCCGGCCAACCGGATGCGGATGCTCTCCGGGGGCGCCGGCCAAGGGTCGAAGCTCCGGTGATCGAAGAGCTCGCGTCGATGGCTGATGCCTGCATGGATCGTTGGGCTGCGCCTCAGATTGCCGCGGTCTCAGCGGCGGGTTTGCGGGTCTGTGTCGCCACCTCGGACGTGCACGAGCATGGTAAGCTCCTGCTCGAGGAAGTCCTGCGGCGGCTGGGCGCTGCGCCGCTGGAGGGCGGCGTCTCGGTGGACCCGGACGTGCTGGTTGCCGCTGCCGTGGCACAAAGGGCCGATGCGCTGGCGATCAGCACCTATAACGGCGTGGCGCTCAACTATCTGCAGGATGTGAAGGCGGAGTTGGCGGCGCAGGGCCACGAGATTCCGATCCTGATCGGCGGACGGCTCAACCAGATTCCCGATGCGTCGAACAGCAGCCTGCCGGTGGATGTCGGCGACGAGTTGGCCGCTGCCGGTGCCATCGTCTGCCGCGACATGGAGGCGCTTTTGCCGGCGCTTCTTCAGCATGTGATCAAGGAGGAGCGCTCGCGTTCATGACCACTCTCGGCATTCTCGGCATCGGACATCTTTCGGAGCATCTTGTGGCCGGCTGGATGCGCAGCGCGGAGCCTCCCGAGCTTCTCCTGTCGCCGCGCAATGCGGAGAAGGCTGAGGCTCTGTCAAAGCGCTTCGGGCTATCGATCGCAGCCGACAATCAGGCTTTGGTCGATCGAAGCGAGGCGGTGCTGCTTTCGGTGCGGCCCTGGCACGCGTTGGAGGTAGTGCGCGACCTTACTTGGCGGCCGGGGCAGAGCTTGATCTCGGCGGTGGCCGGCTTGCCGTTGGCAGAGGTGCAAGCGGCGGCGCCGCAGGCAAAGGTCACGCGCGTCATGCCGATCATCGCCGCGGCCGTCGGCGAGAGCCCGACCACGCTCTATCCCGAGGACGCGCTGACCCGTGGGCTCTTCGAACCGCTCGGGCCCGTGGTGGCCGTGCCGGACGAGACCCTCTTCGATGCGGCCAACATTGCGCATTGCTACTATGGATGCCTCTACGCCTTGATGGAGCAGGCGGAGGCGGTGATGGCGGAGGCTGGATTGGACCCGGACAGCGCCCGGTTGCTGGCCAGTCAGGCGACCCGCGCCGCAGCCACCATGGCCAGGGACCACCACCGGGAGCCGCTCGACGAGACCACGGCCGCCATTGCGACGGAGGGCAGCTTCACCAAGCTCGGTCTCGATCACCTGCAGCACCGCGAGGCCCTGACCGCCTGGGCCGAGGCCTGCCGCGTCATTCATCGCGCCATCCGGGAGGCGTGAGAGCGCTACCCGTCGGTCGCTTGCTGTCGAAGCTCGCGGCGCATGATCTTGCCCGTCGCCGTCATCGGCAGGGCGTCGATGAAAGCCACCTCGCGCGGGTATTCGTGCGCCGCCAGGCGGGTCTTTACGTGGTCTTGGATCTCTCGCGCCAGGTCGTCCGAGGGCTCTTGCCCCTCGGCAAGGACGATGAAGGCTTTCACCCGCTCGGTGCGCAAGGCGTCGGGCACACCGACCACGGCAGCCATGGCCACGGCGGGATGCTTCAGAAGACAGTCTTCGACCTCGCCGGGGCCGATGCGGTAGCCGCCCGAAGTGATGACGTCGTCGTCACGACCTTGGAACCGCAGATAGCCGTCTACATCCATGATTCCCTGATCGCCGGTCAGCAGCCAGTCGCCGGCGAACTTCCTGTCTGTTGCCTCCGGGTCGTTCCAGTACTGCAGGAACATCACCGGGTCGGGGCGCTTGACGGCGATGGTGCCTGCCTCACCGGATGGCAGAGGCTGGCCGTCCTCGTCGACGATCGCGACGCTGTGTCCGGGCACAGGACGGCCCATGCTGCCGGCCCTGACCGGCATGATGCCGGCGCAGTTCGAGACGATCAGATTGCACTCGGTCTGACCATAGAACTCATTGATCGTGAGATCGAAGGTGCTGCGGCCCCAATCCAGCAGCTCTGCGCCCAGTGTTTCACCGCCGCTGCCGATCGACCGCAGGCGATAGTTGAAGCGCCGGCGCGGCGCCTCCACACCGCGCAGCATTTTGAGCGCGGTGGGCGGCAGAAAGGCGTTTCGGACCTCGTACTGCGCCATCAGTCGGAAGGCTTCCTCGGGATCGAACTTGGCCATGCGGTGCGCCAGCACAGGCACGCCGTGGAAGAGGCTGGGTAGCAGAACGTCGAGCAGGCCGCCTATCCAGGCCCAATCGGCTGGCGTCCAGAAGAGATCGCCCGGCTGGGGAAAAAGCTCCTGCGGCATCTCGACTCCGGGCAGGTGGCCGAGCAGCACCCGGTGAGCATGGAGCGCGCCTTTGGGCGGCCCCGTGGTGCCCGAGGTATAGATGATCACCGCCGGGTCGTCGGCATGGCTGTCGACCGGCGTGAAGGCATCCGACGCGTTGGCGACGGCCGCGCCATAGTCGCTGGCGCCTACGGCGGCTCCGTCGACGCAAATGACTTCGGTCAGGTCCGGCAGGCGCTCCCGAATGGCAGCGATCTTCTCGGCGCCGCTGCGGTCGGTGATGAGCGCACGGGCGCCCGAGTTTGCGAGGCGATACTCCAGCGCCTCCTCGCCGAAGAGGACGAAGAGCGGGATGGCGATGGCGCCTATCTTGTAGGCGGCGATGTGGGCGACCGCCGTTTCCGGCCGTTGCGGCAGCAGAATGCCTACCCGGTCGCCGCGCGCGACGCCAAGAGCGCTCATCGCGTTGGCCAGCCGGTTCGACTGACGCGCCAGCTCATCGAAGCTGACATGCAACGGCGCTGCATCGGGACGATGGTAGATGATCGCCGGGCGCGCGCGTCCGTCGGCCCAGCGGTCGCACGCGGCCACGCCGATGTTGAAGCGCTCCGGCACCTGCCAGCGGAAGCGCTCGATCAACTCAGGATAGCTTGACGCCTTCGGCAGCATCGCGCCTCATCCTCAACCAATACCCAGCAACGACAAGACAACACGAACGAGGCTGACATGTTTCGCTCCGACCTCCTGAAAGACAAGCGCATCCTCGTCACCGGCGGCGGCAGCGGCCTGGGCCACAGCATGGCCAGCCGCTTTCTGAGCCTCGGAGCGGACGTCACGATCGCCAGCCGGCGGGAAGAGCTTTTGCGGGAATCCTGTGCCGCCTGGGAAAAGGACTATCCAGGGCGTAGCCATTGGCAGCGGCTCGACATCCGCGATCCGGAGATGGTCGGCGAGGTGCTTGACCGGGTGTGGCAGGAGGGACCTCTCGACGTCCTGGTCAACAACGCCGCCGGCAACTTCCTAGCCCAGACAGAAGACCTGAGCCACCGGGCCTTCGATGCGGTGGTCGGCATCGTGTTGCATGGCTCCACCTACATGACGCTCGAGGCCGGCAAGCGCTGGATTGCCGAAGGGCGGAGCGGCAACGTCCTGTCCATTCTCACCGCCTACGCCTGGACCGGCTCGGCCTACGTTGTGCCGTCAGCGGTCGGCAAAGCCGGCGTGCTCGCCCTGACCCGCTCCCTCGCGGTCGAGTGGGGGCCAAAGGGCATTCGTCTCAATGCCATTGCACCGGGTCCTTTTCCCACTGAAGGGGCCTGGGAGCGGCTGGTTCCCAATGAGCGCTTGGAGAAAGCCTGGCTCGACAAGATACCGCTCGGCCGCGTTGGGCGGCATGAGGAGCTGGCGGATCTGGCCAGCTACATGGTCAGTGATCAGGCCGGCTACATGAACGGTGAGCTGGTGCATCTCGACGGTGGCGAATGGCTTGGGGGGGCCGGCCAGTTCAATATCATGCGCGATTTGAGCCCCGAGGAGTGGGCTGAGATGACGGCCCGAGGACGGGGCAAATAGCGAAAAAACTTTGGTTTTTTTCTATTAAGCGGTCTTTAAGCCGGTTGGGCCTAACCTATTCGGAGTTTGGGCAACTTGGCGTTACGCGTCAGGAAGAGGCTGAACCGTGAAGGAACTTTATCTCGATACGCTGCAGATCGTCGAGCGCTTGCATCGGCAAACGCTGGAGATCGTCAAGGCAGAGCTGGACCGACTGGGGATCCGCGACCTGAACAACGTTCAGGCGCTCATTCTGTTCAACATCGGCACCGACGAGTTGTCGATCGGCGAGCTGACCCACCGCGGCTACTATCTCGGCTCGAATGTCTCCTACAACGTGAAGAAGATGGTCGAGAACGGCTATCTCAAGCAGGAGCGTTCGCAGCATGACCGCCGCTCGTTCCACGTTCGCGTCAGCGACCGTGGCCGCGAAGTGGTCGACACCGTTGCACAGCTCTTCGACCGCCACGCTGCGGATCTCGAGTCCGGGAACATCTCGGCTGCCGAGCTGAAGCAGTCATTTGAAGTGATGAGCCGCCTGCTGCGTTTCCTTTCGACGCCGCAGCAGTTCGGCCAGCGGAACACCTGGGCGGCCTAGGCCGCCTTCAGGCTTCCTATCCAACACTTCGAGTAAGACCCGCAAAGGCGGCCGCTCCGGCGGCCTTGTGCGCTTGTGATGTCAACCAAGCGCACGGCCGAACTTCATTTCTGCAGAGGCGCTATGCCTGCCTATGGGCTTCTCTGACAGCGGGAAGCCTGTTCTTCTCACGGGCATGATCGGTAACGCCGCACACCGAACGGGCCGTTCCGTCACCAGCGGCATCCTGCTGGTGGTCGGCGCCATGACGCTCGTCCCGGTCATGGACGGCATAGCCAAACACCTCAGTGCCGACTTTCACGTCTTTCAGGTGGTCTGGGCGCGCTACTTCTTTCATCTGATCATCCTCTTGCCGATCATCCTATGGCGCTATGGAGCCGCCGGCTTCCTGCCTGAGCGCCCAATGGCACAAGTTCTGCGCGGCGGCCTTCTGCTTGGTTCGACCGTGTTCTTTTTCGCGGCAATCGCTGTCATGCCGCTCACCGATGCTTTGGCCCTGGTCTTCGTCTCTCCGCTCATCGTCACGGCGCTATCGCCCTGGCTCTTGGCGGAAAGGGTCGGCATCCGGCGGTGGTCCGCCGTGCTGGTCGGCTTTGTCGGGGTGTTGATCATCATTAGACCGGGCGCCGGCGTCTTCCAGGTCGGCTCGTTTCTGGCGCTGGCGGCTGGCTGTGTCTTCGCCTGCTACCTGATCGCCACCCGCAAGCTCGCGGGCAGTGCCCCGCCGCTCGTCACCCTGGCTTACACCGCCCTCATCGGCGCCCTGGTAATGTCGATCGTGATGATATGGTACTGGCAGCCGCCGGCACTGGCCGACTGGCTGGCGATGATCGTCATGGGCGCCGTCGCGGCGACCGGTCATTTCCTCTTGATCAAGGCCTTCGAGCTGGCGCCGGCGTCGACGCTCGCGCCCTTCACCTACTGGGAAATCGTGTCGATGACCGCCATCGGATACTTCTGGTTCGGCGACTTTCCCCATAGCCTGACCTGGCTTGGCATCGCCATCGTCATTGCCAGTGGCATTTATATCTCATACCGGGAATCCCGCTTGGCGCAGAGCGGGTCTACCTAACTCGCAGCCTACCGGTGACCCCGCCTAAGCAAACGGTAACTCTCGCGGGGTTATTGTCTGTCTCGGGGTGTCATTGGGCATAGCTAAACGCAGCTAGCGGGCGCTTGGGGCCGAACGATCTCCCTCCATTCTTCAAACGTGCCCTCCGGGCTCTCCGAAGGCCGACCAGGGTAGGATTGCGTGCAACCAGAGAAACTGGACAGCTATGACGTGATCGGAGGCCAGGAGCCACTCCTGCCGCCGCCTGCCTCTTCGTCGCAGGAGGTGCTCGAGCGTTGGCGCAAGGCCATCGAGCTGCTGCTCTCGACGCCGCCGAGCCAGCCGACCAACGTTCTGGCTATGGGCGGATTGGCTCTCTCCACCTTGCTGGGCTATCGCTATGCCGGTGTTGCCCTGCTCTGCGGTGACGGCATGGTGCGGGTCGAGGCGGTCTGGAACAACGGTCGCAACATGGGCGCCCACAGCTATCCACTGTCTGGGACGCCCTGCGATACGGTCTACAGCGGCGGCTCTCCGGTTTGCTTCTATCGAGACGTCGCGCGCCGCTTTCCCGATGATGAGATGTTGACCGAGCTCGGGGCCTATCTCTTTCGCGGCCACCGGATGATCGATGAGTCGGGCGCCTGCATCGGACACGTCTTCGCCATGCACGATCAGGAGCAGGACCCGGCCGTCGATGCCGATGCCATGATGCAGCTGATCGCGCGCTGGTGCGTTCGCGAAATTCAGTACCATCGCCTGGTCGCCGACGTGAAGAGCAGCGAAACGCGCGCCCGCGAAGCCTTGCATATGGCCGAGGCAGCGGAGCGAGAAAGGCTCTCCTTCCTCGCCAACGTCAGTCATGAGGTGCGCACGCCCTTGAACGCCGTCATCGGCTTCGGTGAGCTGTTGCAGCTCGATGGCGTCGCCTCCTGCCCCCGCCAGGTCATGGGCTATGGCCGCAACATCGCCGACAGTGGGCGGCATCTGCTTGGACTGATCGAAGGCTTGCTCGATCTCTCGCGGATCGAGAACGGCCACCCTCAGCTGCGCTTTGAGGCGGTCGACCCGCGTTGCGCGATCGAGTCCGCCGTCATCATGGTTCGCAGCCAGGCGCAGAACCGCGGTCTGCGGATCATGGTCCTGGTCGAGGGCGACATGCCGCCGATCTATGGTGACGGCAGGGCGGTGCGACAGATCTTGGTGAACCTGCTGGCCAACGCGGTGAAGTATGCCAAGACCGCCGACATGGTCTGCGTTCGTGCCAGCACCAAGCCTTGCGGGCAACAGGTCGAGCTCAAGGTCAGTGACAACGGGGTCGGCATTCCGGCCTCTGCCCTGGAGCGGGTCATGCAGCCTTTCGAGCGTGGCAGCGATGCCTGGAGCGGCAGCGACGGCGTTGGCCTTGGTTTGCCGATCTCCAAGCAGCTCACCGAGGCAATGGACGGCGACTTCGACATCGGCAGCGACGAGAACCGCGGCACCTGCGTCACCGTCTGTCTTCCCGTCGCCGAGTAACCGCCGGAAGCACCAACATCCCCTTCGGTTGGCGCCGAACAGCAATCGGCTGGTCGGTGCATCGCAAGTCTAGGTCTCTATCGGGATGGTCGAGTCGGCCCGCTCCGTGATGCTCTGCGCTATTCCGCCGAGTATGGTGGTATTGAAGTTCCTGTGACGTCTGAGACACCGGGGACTGGGAGCGCGGTGCGATGGAAGAAGGGACCGAAGGTAAGGACGCCATGCAGGCGCGCGGCGGCGGCCGTCGGCGCAGTGGCGGCGGTGCCGAGGCGCGGCGCCAGAAGCGGCGCTCGGGCGGAACTCAGCAGTACAGGTTCATCACCCGGCAGCTCGCACCCTTCGAGGTGCTGAGCGAAGAGGGGCTTTCTCTGATCGAGGAGAATGCCGAGACCATCCTTGAGGAAGTCGGCGTCAACATCGTCGAGGATGAGGAAACCCTCGCCATCTTCAAGGCGGCCGGCGCCGACGTGAAGGGAGAGCGGGTGCGCTTCCCCCGCGGCCTGCTTCGCTCGCTGATCGCCACGGCACCGACGGAGTTCGTGCAGCACGCACGCAACCCCGAGCGTTCGGTGACAATCGGCGGGCCCAATCTGGTGTTCGCGCCAGTTTACGGTCCGCCCTTCTATCGTAGCCTGGACGAGGGCCGGCGCTATGCGACCATCGAGGATTTCCGCAACCTGGTGAAGCTGGCCTACCAGAGCCCGGCGCTGCACCACTCCGGCGGCACGGTCTGCGAGCCGGTCGACCTGCCGGTCAACAAGCGCCATCTCGACATGGTGTTCAGCCACATCAAGTACTCGGACAAGCCCTTCATGGGCTCGGTCACGCATCCCGAGCGCGCCGCCGACACGGTGGAGATGGCCAAGGTTCTCTTCGGCGAGTCCTTCGTCGACGAGAACTGCGTGCTGATCAGCCTGATCAACGTCAACTCGCCGCTGACTTACGATTCCACCATGCTGGGCGCGCTCAAGACCTACGCCCGCGCCGGCCAGGCCTGCATCGTCGCCCCCTTCATTCTCGCCGGCGCCATGGCTCCGGTAACGCCCGCCGGCGTGCTGGCCCAGACCCTGGCCGAGGGCATGGTCGGCATTGCCCTCACGCAAATTCTGCGCCCTGGCACGCCTGTGGTCTTCGGTAGCTTTGCCAGCTCCATGTCGATGCAGTCCGGTGCGCCGACCTTCGGCACGCCCGAGCCGGCCCTGGTGCTCTATGGCTTCACCCAGCTTGCTCGGCGCCTCGGCGTGCCATGCCGCAGCGGCGGCTCGCTTTGCGGCTCGAAGCTTCCGGACGCCCAGGCGGCTTCTGAGAGCGCGCAGACCCTGCTGCCGAGCCTCTTGGGTGGGGTCAATTTCGTGCTGCACGCTGCCGGTTGGCTGGAGGGCGGGCTCGTCTCGTCGCCGGAGAAGCTGGTCATGGACGCCGATCAGCTCGGCATGATGCAGACCATGAGCCAGGGCATCGATCTCAGCGAGAACGGACAGGCGCTCGATGCCATTCGCGAGGTTGGGCCCGGCAGCCACTTCCTTGGCTGCCACCACACACAAGCGAATTTCGAGACAGCCTTCTATCGCTCGAACATGGCCGACAACAACTCCTTCGAGCAGTGGGAGGCGGAAGGCGGCAAGGACACCTACCAGCGGGCCAGTGAGCGCTGGAAGCAGATGCTGACCGAATACGAGGCCCCGGCCCTCGACCCGGGCCTGGAGGAAGCACTGATGGAGTTTATGGTTAAGAAGAAGCAGACGATGCCGGATGCTTTCACGTGAAACTTGAAGTCGCGCCCGGTTTATGGCGACGATGACGACAGAATTCGTTTGTTTGATCTCGGTTACGGTATGAAGGGTATCGAAACCGAGAAGTGAGTATCCTAAATCACGCGAATTGACCCGCGGCGCGAACAAGGACCAAGCCATGGCCGATGAGGACGAAGATCTCGATCTCAACTCGCTCTCCGACGACGAGCTTGTCGAGCAGATGTGGGATGATCTGTACGACGGCCTGGCCGATGAGATCGTGCAGGGAACCAACATTCTTTTGGAACGGGGCTGGCAGCCCTATGACGTCCTGACCAAGGCCCTGGTAGAGGGCATGCGCATTGTCGGCATCGACTTCCGCGACGGCATTCTCTTCGTCCCGGAAGTGCTGCTGGCCGCCAATTCCATGAAGGCCGGCATGGGCATTCTTCGGCCGCTTCTGGCCGAGACCGGCGCGCCGAAGATGGGCAAGATGGTGATCGGCACGGTCAAGGGCGACATCCACGACATCGGCAAGAACCTCGTCTCCATGATGATGGAGGGCGCCGGTTTCGAGGTTGTCGACCTCGGCATCAACAACCCTGTCGAGAGCTATCTGGAAGCGATCGAGGAGCACCAACCGGACATCCTCGGCATGTCGGCGCTGCTGACCACAACCATGCCCTACATGAAGGTCGTCATCGACACCCTGAAGGAAAAGGGGATGCGCGAGGACTACATCGTCATGGTGGGTGGAGCGCCGCTCAACGAGGAGTTCGGTCGCGAAATCGGCGCCGATGCCTACTGCCGCGATGCGGCCGTCGCTGTCGAGACGGCGAAGGAGCTGATCGCGCGCCGGCACAATAAGGGCCCGAGCTTGGAAGCAGCCAGCTAACGCACACCGGCCGTTCTCGCGCCGTTTGCGGCGCATCGGTAGGAGGGGTGGCAGAATGCAAAGCAAGCCCCGCGAAAACGTCCCCGAAGGACTTGAAAGCGCTCGTGCGCCGACGCTGATGATCGCCTGCGGTGCGCTCGCCCGCGAGATGCTGGCCGTCAATCAGGCGAACGACTGGTCGCACCTCAAGGTGACCTGCCTACCGGCCATCCTCCATAATCGCCCAGACCAGATTCCCGAGCGCCTGCGCCAGCGCATCCGTACGGCGCGGACCCAGGGCTATGAACGCATCTATGTGGTCTACGCCGATTGTGGCACCGGGGGGCTCCTCGACCAAGTCTGTGCGGAAGAGGGGGTCGAACGCATTCCTGGGCCGCACTGCTATTCCTTCTATGCCGGCGCCGGGGCTTTCGACGGCTTGATGGAAGAGGAGCTGGGGAGCCTCTTTCTCACCGACTATCTAGCCCGGCATTTCGAGCGCTTGATCGTCAAGGATATGGGCCTGGACCGCCATCCGGAGCTACTCGGCATGATGTTCGGCCACTACAAGCGTGTGGTCTATCTGGCGCAGACCGACGACCCGGAGCTGGATGCCAAGGCCAAGGCGGCGGCAGAGCGCTTGGGCCTGGCCTACGAGCGGCGCTTCACCGGTTACGGCGAGCTGGCCGACTTCATGGCCCAGGCGGCCGAGCGAGACAGAACAGAAACTTCAGCAGAGAGATAAGGCAGAATGGCTCAGTTGATCGTCGTGTACTGGCGGGACATTCCGGCGCAGGTCATCGCCAAGAAGGGCCGCCGCGACCAGGTGAAGATTCAGCTTACCGAGCGCTTCGAGAAGGCCATCGACCGCGCCGCCATGAGGGCCAAACTGCGCTCAACCGACGACTATCTCGGTGAATGGCGCAAGGCGGACCCGGTGGATATTTCCGACGACCTCCAGGCCGAAGCCGATGCCGCGGCTGCCAAGCTGGAGGCGGAGTTCGACGATGCGCGCCTGCAGGCCTTGGTCGCAGCAGGAGGGCTGGCTGAGGCTGTTTCGGAGCTCGGCGACGCCTGATCGCCCATAGCGCGTGGCAGAGCGGGCTCACTCTAAGACACTGCAAAAGTTGATTTTTTCGGCTGCCGGCGCTTGCCGGCGGGCCGATCTGCATGTCTCTGGCTGCAGGATGCCACATCCTTTCCGGGGATGGTGGTTGACGCACTCATCAAATGAATATAAAGAAATCATTATATGCTTATGCAGTAGTTTGAAGCGGTCCGGATAAGTTTAGAGAGGGACAGAGTTTCGTGGACGAGGTGCTGAGAGGCTTGAAGGCGGTGGCGGACCCCACGCGCTTGCGGGTTTTGGCCCTTTGCGGCCACGCTGAGCTGACCGTCAGTGACCTCGTCGAGGTTCTGGGCCAAAGCCAGCCGCGCATCTCCCGCCATCTCAAGTTGCTGGTCGAAGCGGGGCTGCTGCAGCGCAATCAGGAGGGGCCCTTTGCCTGGTACCGCACCACGACCAGCGAAGGCCTCGACATTCGCGGTCGGCGCCACGACCGCATGGGCCATATGGCCGAGGCGCTGCTGGACCTGCTGCCCGCCGACGACCGAACCTTGAACCGCGATCTGGAGCAACTTCAGGCGCTGCTCGATCGCCGGCTTCAGCGTGCCGTGCGCTTCTTCAAGAAGAACGCCGCGAATTGGGACAACCTGCGCCGCCTCTATCTCGATGAAGACCGGGTCAACGCCGAGCTGCTCGGCTTCGTCGAGCGCGCCGACCAGCCTGTCGACTTTCTCGACATCGGCACCGGCACCGGGCGCGTGGTCGAGTTGCTGGGGCCACACGTGCGGGCGGCGACCGGCGTCGACATCTCGCGCGAGATGCTGACCTTGGCGCGCTCCGTTCTCGAGCAGTCGAACCTGACCAACTGCCAGGTGCGGCTGGCCGACATGTATGACCTGCCCTTCGCCGACGGCAGCTTCGATGCTGCCTGCATGAACATGGTGCTGCACTACGCACGCGAGCCGGCGGCGGCGCTGCGCGAGGCGCGGCGCGTGCTGCGGCCGGGCGGGCGGCTGATCATTGTCGATTTCGCAGCCCATGACGACCGCGCCCTGATGGAGGAGCACGCGCATCTCTGGCCGGGCTTCGATGCTCCGCGCATCGAAGGTTGGTGCAAGGACGCGGCCCTATCCCTCAAGGCACCGCTTACGCTCGATGGTGGACCGGTCGCCGTGTGCCTTTGGGAGGCCGAGCGAAGCCAGGATGCGTCCAGCCCGGCTGGACTTCACTGAGACGAAGGAGACGGCAGGATGTCGGTACCGCGTGTCAGTTTCGAGTTCTTTCCGCCGAAGAGCGCGGCCGCGGAAGCCCCGTTCCTTGAGGCCGTCACCCGGCTGGTCCGGCTGCAACCCTCTTTCATCTCGTTGACCTTCGGTGCCGGCGGCAGCGCCAGCGCTTGCAGTGATCGCTGGGTCCGGCAGTTGCTGGCCGAGGCCGGCGTGCCTGTGGCTGCTCACGTGACCTGCGTCGGAGGCAGCCGTGAGGAGATCGACCGTTTGCTTGGTGCTTGGGAAGCGTCCGGGGTTCAGCACATCGTTGCCTTGCGCGGCGACCCACCGGCGAACGAAGAGGCGCCGCAGGGCCGCTATCTCAACGCCTTGGAGCTGGTCCAGGCCCTGGCACAGCGTAGCGAGGTGGAGATCTCGGTTGCCGCCTACCCGGAGAGCCACCCCAAGGCCGAGTCACCCGAGGCCGACCTGCACGTGCTGAAATGCAAGCTCGATGCCGGCGCGACGCGGGCCATCACCCAGTACGTCTTCGATCCTGAGCTGTTTCTGCGCTTCCGCGACCGCGCCTGGCGCGCCGGCATCCGTAAGCCCTTGGTCCCCGGGATCCTGCCCGTCGCCGACATCGACGGTCTGCTGTCATTCAGCCGCCGCTGTGGCGCCAGCGTACCGGACTGGCTGTTGCGCCGCTTTGCTCCTGCGAAGGGTAATCCGGCGCTCACCAGTCAACTCGCCGCGATCACGGCCAGCGAGTTCTGCGAGAGCCTGCGCCGCGAAGGCGTCGAGGACTTCCACTTCTACACCCTCAACCGTTCAACCACCGTCGAGGCCGTCTGCCACAGACTGGGCCTCGGTGGCAGCCTGGAGGAAGCCGCCTGATGACCCGAACCCTCAAGAGCGCCTTGCGCCAACGCCTTCTTTTGGCCGGCGGCAACCTCGACACGGCTCTGGATGTTCAGCGCTTCGATTTGCGCCGTGATTTCTTCGGCGTCGCCGGCATGGGCGATCTGCTGTGCCTCAGCCAGCATGCCCGTGTTAAGGCGGCCCTCCGGGACTTCCTGCGCTGCGGCGCCGACGTGCTGCTGACGCCGACGCGCCGGGCCAACCCCTTGACCCTGCGCGAGCACGATCTCGAGGACCTGAGCTTCGCCCTCAACCTTGCGGCCGCCGAGGCCTGCGTCGAAGCCGTCGATGAAGAGCCTGGTCTCGGCCGGCGCCGTTTTGTCCTCGGCGTGATCGAGGACCGCGGCTGGCTGGCCGAAGACGACGAGGTCCAAGCAGCGGTGCGCGAGCAGGCCGAGGCGCTCTTGGCCGGTGGGGTCGATGCGCTCTCCCTTGAGATCTGGCCCGAGCTGGGGCGCCTAAAGGCGGCCTTTGCCGGCGCTCAGAAGGCCGTCGAGGCGATGGAGAGCGATGCGCCACTCCTGTTGCTCAATCGCCGCGGCAGCTTCAAGGCACCTGGCACGATCGCCCGTCGCGCCTCCGGCCTCGTCGCGCTCGCTGATGCGGAAGGCCAAGAAACGCCAGAAGCGGTAGGCGATTTGCTCGGCGAGGGCATCAACCTGCTGGCCTGCCGCGGCGGCCCGGCCGCCGTCGGCGATCTCGATCGTACGCTCAGGACTTTGGCGCCGGACCGCTGGCGCCCGGTGGCTTCGCGTGGCGAGGATGAGCAGGCTGACGAGCTGCAGCCGGCCTCGTCATGGCAGTGGCACTCGCCGGCGATGCGCTCTCAGCGTAAGGCCTGGCGGGCCACGCCAGAGCGCGAAGAGCGTCTTCTGCAGAGGGCTTAGGCGGACACCTCTTCCGCGAGCGAGCCGTCTCGCCAAGGCGGCGATGACGCGGGTCGAATGCAAGAGGCCGCTTGTCGGCGATCCGCCGAGGAGCAAAGTCCACAGACTGCCGTTCAACACCTGCGCTGTCCCGGGTGGTACCGGGGGCGCGCCAAGAGCGTTCGCCGATTTCATCCAGCCGGCGGACGGCTCGCTGCGAGAGAAAGACTGAAGGAATGACCCATACCGTTGTGTCCTCGGCCACCAAAGAGATGGTGATCGGCTTCGACCGTCCCTTCTGCGTGATCGGTGAGCGGATCAACCCGACAGGCCGCAAGAAGCTCGCCGCGGCCATGGCGGCCGGCGACTATTCCCAGGTCGAGGCCGACGCCCTGGCGCAGGTCGCAGCCGGCGCGCATATGCTGGACGTCAACGCGGGCATTCCGCTGGCCGACGAGCCGCGCATTCTGGCCGAGTGCATTCAGCTGGTGCAGTCGCTGACCGACGTGCCGCTCTCCATCGACAGCTCGATCGTCGCGGCGCTGGAGGCGGGCCTGGCGGTTTACAAAGGCAAGCCCCTGGTCAACTCCGTGACCGGCGAGGAAGAGCGCCTGGAAGAGGTGTTGCCGCTGATCGCCAAGTACAATGCGGCCGTGGTGGCGATCTCCAACGATGAGACCGGCATCTCCGAGGATCCGGATGAGCGCTTCGCCGTCGCCAAGAAGATCGTCGAGCGCGCCGCTGATCACGGCATCCCGGCTTGCGACGTGGTCGTCGACCCGCTGGTCATGCCGGTTGGCGCCATCAACGAAGCCGGCATCACTGCTTTCCAGATCATCCGCCGACTGCGCGATGAGCTCGGCGTGAACACCACTTGCGGCGCCTCCAACATCTCCTTCGGCCTGCCGAACCGCCGCGGCCTCAATGCGATCTTCCTGGCGATGGCTTCCGGCGCCGGCATGACCTCGGCGATCATGAACCCTCTGCATGAGGAGGATATGCTCGGTATTCGCGGTGCCGACGTGATGATGGGGCAGGACCCCAACTGCGCGCGATGGATCCGCAAGTATCGGGAGCCGTCCGAGGATCAAGAGAGCGCACGCGGCGCGCGGGGTGAGCGGGGGGAGCGCCGCCGCCGGCGCGCGACCGCCTGACCGCAGTTCGCTGCTGGGTGCCATGGTCATCATTCGCTAGGAGCTGGTTCGGTGTCGGATGACGCCCTCGTTGTATTTCTGCCGTCTGGAAAGCGGGGCAATTTCCCGATCGGTACGCCGCTGCTGGACGCCGCGCGCTCGCTCGGCGTCGATGTCGACTCGGTCTGCGGCGGGCGCTCGATCTGCGGCCGCTGCCAAGTGAGTCTGGAAGAGGGGCAGTTCGCCAAGCACGGCATCACATCGAGCCTCGCCAATGCCTCGGAGGTCGGCGAGGCGGAGCAGCGCTACGCCAACAAGCGAGGCCTGGTCGAGGGGCGGCGCCTGTCCTGCCAG
Organism: Rhodospirillales bacterium; assembly: GCA_965247175.1. Lineage (GTDB taxonomy): Bacteria > Pseudomonadota > Alphaproteobacteria > Kiloniellales > DSM-21159 > JANQMX01. The sequence continues at coordinate 2,069,395 of OZ252006.1, read as the reverse complement.
ACCCGGGTCCTGGGCAACCTCGTCGTGGATGTGCCGCCCGAGAGCCAGGTCCACAAGCAGGTCGTGCGCAAGCGCGCCGACGTGCGCGACATTGAGGTCGACCCAGAGGTCAAGCTGCACTACGTCGAGGTGGTCGAGCCCGACATGCACGACCCCTCCGGCGATCTCCGGCGCCTGGAGCAGGCCTTGGAGAGCCAGTGGGGCATCACCGGCCTGGTGACCGATCTGCGAGTCTTGCAGGAAATCCAGCAGGCGCTGCGCGACGGCGAGTGGAAGGCCACCGTGGCGGTGCGCGAAGAGAAGCGGCTGCTCGCCATCTTCCCTGGCTTCAAGGAGAAAATCTACGGCCTCGCCTACGACATCGGTTCGACCACCGTGGCGGTGCATCTTTGCGATCTGGAGACCGGACAGGTTCTCGCCTCCGACGGCATGATGAACCCGCAGATCCGCTACGGCGAGGATCTGATGAGCCGCGTGTCCTACGTCATGATGAACCCTGGCGGGCACCTCAAGATGACCGATGCGGTGCGCGGGGCGCTCAACAGCCTGGCTGAACGGGTGGCGGAAGAGGCCGGCATCGAGCTGACCGACATCCTTGAGGTCACCGTCGTCGGCAATCCGGTGATGCATCACTTGGTGCTTGGTATCGACCCGACGGAACTGGGCGGCGCACCCTTCGCCTTGGCCACTGACCAGGCGCTGAACATCTGGGCGAGCCAGCTCGATCTCCAAATCAATCCCGACGCCCGCTGCTATCTCTTGCCGTGCATCGCCGGACATGTGGGTGCCGATGCGGCCGCGGTCGTGCTTTCCGAAGGCCCGCACCTGCGGGACGAAATGAGCTTGCTGGTCGACGTCGGCACCAACGCCGAGATCGTGCTCGGCAGCAAGGAGCGCCTGCTGGCTTGCTCAAGCCCGACCGGCCCGGCCTTCGAGGGGGCGCAGATCTCGGCCGGACAGCGCGCGGCGCCGGGCGCCATCGAGCGGGTGCGCATCGACCGCGACAGCCTCGAGGCAAGGGTGAAGGTGATCGGCTGCGATCTCTGGTCCGATGAAGAGGGTTTTGACGAAGCGGTCGCCAAGACCGGCGTTACCGGCATCTGCGGCTCCGGCATCATCGAGGTGATTGCCGAGATGTTCCTCGCCGGCATCATCAACGAAGACGGGGTGATCGGCGGTGCCCGGCGTCAGGACGATCCCATCGTTCAGGACGGGCGCACATTCTCGTACCGGCTTTATCGGGGCGACGACGGCAAGGAATTGCGCGTTACCCAGAACGACGTGCGCGCCATTCAGCTCGCCAAGGCGGCGCTCTACGCCGGCGTACGCCTCTTGATGGACCGCATGGGTATCGAGCAGGTCGAGCGCATCACCCTGGCGGGCGCCTTTGGCAACCATATCGATCCGAAGTACGCCATGGTGCTCGGCCTGGTGCCCGACTGTGTGCTGCCCAAGGTCGCCAACGGCGGCAATGCGGCCGGCACGGGTGCCCGCATCGCCTTGGTCAACCGGGCGGCCCGGCGTGAGATCGAGGATGTGGTGCGCCGCATCGAGAAGGTCGAGACGGCTGTGGAACCGAAGTTCCAGGAGCATTTCGTCCAAGCCATGGCTTTTCCGCACAAGAGCGACGACTTTCCGAACCTCGCCGAGGCCGTAACCTTGCCGCCGCGCGGTTCTGCGGCTGGCGCTGCCGTCGCGGCAAACCAAGGCGGCCGGCGGCGCCGGAGGCGCGCCTCTTAAGCTCGGCCTTGGCTGCGCCCGGCGCGGGGCCAGCCATGCAGAGCGCGCGGTATTCCCTACAACGGGAAGCGGTTAGGCTGACTGGGATATCCAACGGGATCCGGGCAGCGACCGATGAGCCTTGCCGCTGAAGCGATCGACAGTGCCTCTGCATATCGGCGTGGCGTGGTTCTCGTGCTGTTGGCCGGCACCTGTTGGTCGCTCATGGGTATTGGCATTCGCCTGATCGAGGAAGCCAACGTCTGGCAGATCCTCTTCTATCGCTCCTTGGCGCTCATTCCCTTCTTGGCCGTCGTCATTGCCCTGCGCAGCCGTGGTCGACTTGTCCGCACGGTGAGGGCTGCCGGCCTCTCGGGCGTGATCGGCGGCGCCGGGCTGGTCATCGCTTTCTCGGGCGGCATCTACGCCATCCAGACGACCAGCGTCGCCAACGCCATGTTTCTCTTCGCCGCAGCGCCCTTTATCGCCTCGCTGCTCGGTCTCTGGCTTCTCGGCGAAGCGGTGCGCCGGGCGACCTGGTTTGCCATGCTGCTGGCGCTTCTCGGCATCGTCATCATGGTCTACGGCAGCTTCTCGCTCGGCCATTGGCAGGGCAACCTCTTCGCGCTCTGCTCTGCCACCGGCTTTGCTGTCTTCACCGTCGCGCTGCGCTGGAAGAGGGCAGAAGACATGATGCCGGCCGTGCTTCTCGGCGGCATCTTCGCGCTCTGCGTTTCCGGCCTGGTCTGCTTGATGACTGGGCTGCCCTTTGCCTTGCCAGCCTGGGATATCGGCATCGCGCTCGCCATGGGCATCGTTCAGGTCGGCCTCGGCCTGGTGCTCTATACCGTCGGCTCGAAGTCCGTTCCGGCCGGGGAGCTGGCGCTTCTCTGCATGACCGAGGTGGTGCTGGCGCCCGTCTGGGTCTGGCTGCTGCTTGGCGAGACGGCGGCCGCCACGACCTTGGTCGGTGGCGGTGTGCTGCTCGCCGCCCTGGCCGGCAACGCCATCTCCGGCCTGCGCCGCAAGCCGCCGCCGGTGGCCTTGGGATAGCTGCTCAGTGCGCCAGCTGAGGGCGGCCGATGGCTGTTGCGGTGACGCGGGCTTCAATGAAGATCTCCTTGCCCTCGACCACCGCGGTCTTGTCCTGGCGCTTCACGCCGACTTCCGGGTTTGCTGCGCCGGATTCCAGTGCTGCAGCGCCGGCTGCCTCTCGCGTGGTCGCTTCGGCGAAGGCAATGGCCTCGCTGAGGGCCGGGAAGTCCCGCGGCGCGGCGTCGTAGTGGACGCGGAAGCGTCCCTCGTCAGGCTGCGAAACCGTGGCGGTTCGGCTGACGCGCACACGGCTGACGACGGCGCCGACAGCGTTGGCCACCCCGGCCTCGGGCGGGATGACGGCACGGGCCTCCAGCATATCGGCGACTCCCGGGTAGTAGCTCGCAGCCGGCGCACCAAGGCCGATAATCGGGCGGGTCAGGCCAAGCCGCGGTGCCAGCAGCCGGCCCGTGCGATCCAGCGCCGCCTGGACCAAGGGGTCCTTGGCGGGGTCGGCGATGGCCAGGCCCTCTTCGGCGAAGGCGCTATCGAGGAGGACCTCGGCCGAACGGCGCACCAGGGTTTCGACGATACGCTGCGACAGGCTTTCTCCATCTGGCGCGAGCGGCAGGCCCCGCGCATCCCTTTGACGGGCGAAGAGGCGTGCGCCCTTTCTCGCAGCCTCACCGTCCCACGCCGATTGCCGGCCCAGCACGTGGGCAGCGTCTGAAGGGGTGAGGCCGGCAACTTGGACCAATCCGCGTCTTACCAGCCGGTCGAGCGTGGCGCCCCGCCCAGGCCCTTGGAAGAGACGGTCGAGCGGGCAGGCGCCCTCGAGGATGCGCTCGAAGAGCGCTTCTTCACTGACGCTCAATCCTCGCCGCTCCGTTTCCGGGCTCGGCAGTGAGGCAACGAAGCGGCCGTCCTGCGCGCCCGGGCGGTCGGCGGCCAACTGACGGTCGAGGGCGGCATGGACCAGGTCCGGGTGATGCTGGGCAAAGAGGCTGATCGGCACCAGGCGGCGCGGACCGAGCGCGAGACCGCCCGCCAGCCCGGCGCGCGTCATATGGACTTCGCTGTCGCCGCCCAGGCCATAGGTGCGCATGGCGACGGCCTCGACCATGGTGCGCCAGCCGCCGACCTGAGCACCACGCTCGTCCAGGCGCGGCTCACCCTCGCTGAGCACCGCGATATCGCTGGTGGTGCCGCCGATGTCGGCGACTAGGGCATCGCGCTCTCCGGTCAGGTAGCGGGCGCCGACCAGGCTCGCCGCCGGGCCGGACAGGATGGTCTCGATGGGAATTTCCTTGGCCACCTCGGCGCCGATCAGGGCGCCGTCCCCGCGCACGACCATCAGCGGCGCCTCGATACCCTGGCTGTGCAGCAGGCTCTCGGCGGCAGCGATCAGGCGGTGCAGCAGGCCGATCAGCCGTGCGTTCAACAGGCTGGTCAGGGCGCGTCGAGGCCCGTCGAGCTTGCTCGAAAGCTCATGGCTGCAAGTGACGGGGCAGCCGCTGCGCTCCAGAATGAGCTGCTTAACCGCCTGCTCATGAGATGGGTTGCGCACAGCGAAGAGCCCGGCGACTGCAAAGGCTGACACCTCGGTCTGCAGCTCCGGCAAGGCCGCTTCCAGCTTGGCGAGATCTAGGGGCGCGGCCGGCTGGCCGGCGGCGTCGTGTCCGCCATTCAGTGTCAGATATGGGGCATCGCCGAGCGCATCACCGAGGCCGGCGCGGCCCAGGTCCTGTTCGCCGAAGCCGATCAGGACCAGCCCGGCTCGCCCGCCTTGGCCTTCGACCAGGGCGTTGGTGGCCAGTGTGGTCGAGAGCGAGACCAGGCCGATGTCTCGTGCGGTGTCTTGAGGTGAGGTGCCGGCCTGTCGCAGCACGGCGTCGAGGGCTTGGCCGATGCCGATCGCCAAATCGCCGCGTGTCGTCAACGCCTTGGCATGCGCGACCAGGCCGCGGTCTTCCTCGAAAAGGACCGCATCGGTGTAGGTGCCGCCGGTGTCGATCCCAAGCAAGAGAGGCATGTCGGGGCTGACCAAGAACGCAGTTTGCTAACTGCTGTCTCTTGTGGGCTGAGAGGGTCAAAGGCAAGCGCAATTGCGTCATAGGGATTAGAACGGGGAAGGGCAGGTTGGTCGCCCCATTCCGCGACCAACCTGCATCTCAGTTTTCCCCGACCATGGTGCTGCCCTTACGGCGTCCCTTCGCCGGCTTGGATGGCGGCAATACGCCGCGCGGCAGCCTGTAAACGGGCCAAAGCGACCTGCCTCGCATCTCTGTCCTTTCGGACCAAGGGGGCGGCGACTTCAGCGCCAGTCCGTAGTATGTCAGCAGACATACCGGTGCTGCATGAGCTGCTTCACACAAGTGTGAGTGATGTGTGAAGCAGTTCACACTTTTGACCAACGAAATGGTCGGGCGCGGCAGAAAGATGGCGGCTTCGCGCCATTGGTGCGATTGCGTCGAGGCTCCACTGCGGGCCCGCTGGACGGGCCTGCCAGGCATTGCTATGAGGCGAGCGCCGTTAGGAGCCAAGAGACGCAAGGGGCAAGATGGAGATTCGCAGGGTTGGGGTCATCGGAGCCGGTACAATGGGCGGCGGTATCGCCACGGCGACCGCGCAGAACGGCTTTGAGGTCGTCATCACCGATGTCAGCGTTGATATGGTCGACAAGGCCATCGAAGGCGCCAAGAGCTTCTATGGCCGGGCTGTCGAAAAGGGGCGGATGAGCGCCGAGGAGGCCGAGGCCGCCGGCGGGCGCTTAACCAAGAGCGCAGGTCTGGATGACCTGGCAGACTGCGACCTGGTGATCGAAGCGGTGTTCGAGGACTTCGATCTCAAGTCCGAGGTCTTCAGCAAGCTGAGTGCTGTCTTGCGCAGCGACAGCCTTGTCGCCACCAATACCAGCTGTCTCAAGGTCAGCGATCTGGCCCATCACGTGAGCCAGCCGGAGCGCTTCCTGGGCTTGCACTACTTCAGTCCAGCGCAGATCAATCCGCTGGTCGAGGTGGTGCGCGGCGAGCACACCGATGAGGCCGCCATGGCCGCCGCCACGGCCTTCTGCGAAGCCACCGGCAAGCATCCTCTGGTCTGCAAGGATACCTACGGCTTCGCCATCAATCGTTTCTTCTGTCCCTACACCAACGCAGCGGCGCGGGCGCTCGACGAGGGCATCGCGACCCCGGCGCAGATCGACGAAGTGGCCAAGGATTGCCTTGGTGTCGCTGCCGGGCCCTTCTTCGTGATGAACATCATCAAGCCGCGCATCAACCTCAACGCCATCCGCAATCTGTCCGCCCTCGGGCTCTTCTATACGCCGGTCAAGAGCATGATCGAGGTCGGCGATGCCGGAGATTCCTGGATCGTGACCAAACCGGACCCGCTCGCCACGGGTGCGGCTGCCAAGGTGGCAGATATCCTGCTTGGCGGCACCTTCCTGCCGGTCCTGCAGGAGCTCGACGAGGAGGTGGCGACGCCGGAGGCCATCGACATGGGTGCCGAGCTGGCGCTCAAGTTCGGCAAGCCGCCTTGCAAGCTGATGGACGAGCTGGGCCGCGACGAGGTGGCGCGCCTCATCGACCCGCTCTGCATGCGTTATCAGGTCGCCACGCCGCAGTCCCTATCGCGGGTTGGAACGCTCAGAAACGGCTGAGCCAGCGTTTCTCTATTATCCCTTAGGGATTGGTCCCATATAAGGACCTATAGGGCGATAGAGATGGCCGAGACGGTGCAAAGCGAGCAACTGGAGACGTTCCCGGGCCGCTTCTGGCAGACGCTGGAGGACGGGCGGATCCAGTGCGACCTCTGCCCGCGCCGCTGCCGCCTGCACGAGGGCCAGCGCGGCCTTTGCTTCGTCCGGGCGCGGCAGAACAACGAGATGGTGTTGACCACCTATGGCCGCGCCTCCGGCTTCTGCATCGATCCCATCGAGAAGAAGCCGCTTAACCACTTCTATCCCGGCTCCAGCGTGCTGTCGTTCGGCACGGCCGGCTGCAACCTCACCTGCAAGTTCTGCCAGAACTGGGATATCTCCAAGTCGCGGGAGATGGACAAGCTGGGCGCCTCCGCCGGGCCGGAGCGCATTGCCCAGTCGGCTAAGCAGTATGGTTGCCGCTCGGTAGCCTTCACCTACAACGACCCGGTGATCTTCCACGAGTACGCGGTGGATGTGGCCGCGGCTTGCCGCGAGGCCGGCATAGAGACGGTCGCTGTGACCGCCGGCTACATTACCAAGGAAGCACGGGGCGAGTTCTTCGAGGCCATGGATGCGGTGAACCTCGATCTCAAGGCCTTCAGCGAGGACTTCTATCACAAGCTCTGCACCGCCCGTCTCGCGGACGTGTTGGAGACGGCCAAGTTCATCCAACACGAGACGAAGGCTTGGTTGGAACTCACCACGCTCCTGATCCCCGGCGAGAACGACTCAGACGCCGAGGTCGCAGAGCTGAGTGAGTGGGTGCTGGCGAACCTTGGCCCCGAGGTGCCGCTGCATCTCACCGCCTTCCATCCTGACTGGAAGATGCGCGACAAGTCGCGCACCCCGCCGGCGACCCTGGTGCGGGCCTGGCGCATCGCCCGGAACGCCGGCCTCCGCTACGTCTACACCGGCAACATCAAACACCCGGCGACCCAGGCGACCTACTGCCACGACTGCGGCACGGGCGTGATCGGCCGCGACTGGCACGAGATTACCGACTGGCACCTGGATGAAGACGGCCGTTGCATGTCTTGTGGCAGCACCGCTGCCGGGCACTTCGCCTCCGACCACGGCACCTGGGGCCGCAAGCGGCAGCGGGTGGCGCTTTAGTTCAGGAGAGTCTTCACCGACGACGCGAAGCTCTCGCTGCGGAAGCGATAGAGCTGGACCTCGTCGGACCAGAAGTCCTCCGTCAGCCCGGCCTTGCGCTTCAGGGCTTTGAAGAAGTCCTCGCGCTCCGGCAGCCCTTCCCAGACATGCGGCAGGAAGGTGCCGCGCGCCTCAGGCGTGGCCAGAATGACGCCGTCCACCATTGGTTCGAGCTGGGCCAAGGCATCGGCTTCGTCGCTGAAGCGCATGCGCACGGGATGGGAGAGGATGGAGATGCCGACGGTCAGGCTAGGCAGCTCCTCGGCGGCGAGTGGCTTGAAGCGCGGATCCTCGAAGCCGGCCTTGACGCTGTTCTCTACCACGTCGCGGATCAGCGGCTGGTGCGGCTTGAGGCTGCCGATGCAGCCGCGCAGCCGTCCGTCCGCGCGGCTCAGGGTGACAAAGCTGGCCCGCTGGCTGCGCAGCGGAGCCGCGAAGCTGGAGACCTTCACCTCAGGCGCCTTGCCGCGGCGCACCGCGTGGCGGAGGCTCTTGGCGGCGCAGCCCAGCAGCTCCTGTCGCCGGGCCTTGCCGAGGCGCGCCTGCTCCAGAGGCTCGAAGGCGATGCTGGTGTAGCCCACAACCCGCGACTTATCGCCGGCGGTGTCGCCTGAGTTGCACAGCCCCACGGTGGTGGCGCGCAGCCCGCAGCTTCGGGCGTGCGCCAGGAGTCCCCGGATGGCGTAGCGGCCGCAGGCTTGCTCGCGCGCCAGGCCCGCTGGGTCCAGCCGTTCGATAGCTGCGACCGCCTTGGCGTCGAGCACGCGGGCCTCGTCATAAGAGAGATAGTGGCTGAGGTCCGAGGAGATGACGATGACGGTCTCCTCGCCGCCCCACAGGCGGTCGATCAGGCTTGCTGTTTCCTCCGGCGCCACCTGCCCGACGAGGATGGGCAGCACGGCGACGTCCTCGAACAGCCGCTGCAGGAAGGGGAGTTGAACCTCCAGGCTGTGCTCGCCTGCATGGATCTCGTCGGAGAGCTGGACCCGGCCTTCGCGCAGCAGCGCATCGCGCGTCTCCACGTCGACCGGCACGACCCCGAGGGGCGTCGCATAGCCCGCATGGCCCGAGACCGCGAAGCCCTGCAGTGGCGCGGTGTGGTTGGGGCCGAGGATGACGGCGCGGCGAATGCGATGGCTGCGCGGCAGCAGGGTGGCATAGCCGCGCGCCGCCATGATGCCGGAATAGCGATAGCCGGCATGGGGCACGATCAGTGCCTTCGGCGCCAGGCCGTGGGTGCGGACCTGGGCCAGGAGGTCGTCCACCATCCCGGCCAACGCCGGCGCCTCGCCCGGGTAGAAGCGGCCGGCCACCGCCGGCGGGCGGATGTCACTCTGAGCCATGGCGCTTGGCGCTGTTGTCATGACAAGCTCTGTTGCCCTAGTTCTTCAGCCAGGCAGTATAGCAGAAATCGTACAGGCAGGTGTAAAGACCCGCCTGCATCTAGGAACAGGGGGGCTAAGCTCTTGAGCGCAGAGGGATATCGGGCCGTCGTCGGAGTGATCGGCGGCAGCGGCGTCTACGACATCGAGGGCCTGGAGGAGCGGCGTTGGCAGGCGGTGGAGAGCCCCTTCGGCAAGCCATCCGACGAGATGCTCTTCGGCCGGCTCGATGGCACCGAGGTCGTCTTCCTGCCGCGCCACGGCCGCGGCCATCCGCTCTCGCCCAGCGACATCAACTACCGCGCCAACATCGACGCCCTGAAGCGTTCCGGCGTGACCGATATCATCTCGGTCAGTGCCGTGGGCTCGCTCAAGGAGGAGCTGTCGCCCGGCACCTTCGTGATGGTCGATCAGTTCATCGACCGCACCTTTGCGCGAAAGAAGTCCTTCTTTGGTAGCGGTTGCGTTGCCCACGTCTCCATGGCCGAGCCGGTCTGCGCGGTCATCTCCGCTTGCCTGGCAGAGACCGCAGAGGAGCAGGGGATCGCGCACCAGCGAGGCGGCACCTACCTGGTGATGGAGGGCTTGCAGTTCTCCTCCAAGGCCGAGTCGGCGCTCTACCGCAGCTGGGGCTGCGACGTGATCGGCATGACCAACATGCCCGAAGCCAAGCTCGCCCGCGAATCCGAGATGGGCTACGCTACCGTCGCCATGGTCACCGACTACGACTGCTGGCATCCGGATCACGACGACGTCACCGTCGATCAGGTGGTGGCCGTGATTCACGCCAATGCAGAGCACGCGCGGCACTTGGTTGCGGAGGCCGTGCCGCGCATCGCCGCCAAGGCCGCCGAGGGCCCGCGCGCCTGCCATAGGGCGCTCGACTTCGCCGTCATCACCGCGCCCGCCGCGCGCGACCCGGATGTCGTGGCCAAGCTTGACGCCGTCGCCGGGCGGGTGCTGGGAACGAGCGAATGACCAAGGAAGGCTGGCGCCGGACAATCCGCGTGGCCGACTCAGGCGAGGGGGCCGGCTGGGCGGTCGAGATCATCGACCAGACCAAGCTGCCCTTCGTCTTCGAGATCGCCACCCTCACCCATATGGATGAGGCCGCCCACGCCATCTCGACCATGCAGGTGCGCGGCGCGCCCCTGATCGGCGTCACCGCGGCCTACGGCATGGCCTTGGCCATGAACCGCGACAGCTCGGGTGCTGCCATCGAGGCCGCCTACGACGAGCTGCTCTCCACCCGGCCCACGGCCGTCAATCTCAAGTGGGCGTTGGACCGCATGAAGGCGGCGCTGCTGCCCATCGGCCACAACGCCCGGCGGGCGGAGGCCTATCGCCTGGCCGGGGAGATGGCCGAGGAGGACGCGGCGCTCTGTTCCGCCATCGGCGATCACGGCCTGACGCTCTTGCAGGAGATCGCGGCGCGCAAGGGTGGGGAGCCTGTCCAGGTGCTGACCCACTGCAACGCCGGCGCGCTGGCCACCATCGACTGGGGCACGGCCACCGCACCGATCTACAAGGCGCAGGCGGCGGGCCTGCCGGTCCACGTCTGGGTCGACGAGACCCGGCCGCGCAACCAGGGCGCCTCGCTCACCGCTTGGGAACTGGGCGAGCACGCCGTTCCCCACACGGTGATCGCCGACAACGCCGGCGGGCACCTGATGCAGCACGGCCAGGTCGATCTCTGCATCGTCGGCAGCGACCGCACCACGGCGGCCGGCGATGTCTGCAACAAGATCGGCACCTACCTCAAGGCGCTGGCGGCCAAGGACAACGACGTGCCCTTCTATGTGGCGCTGCCCAGCTCGACCATCGACTGGGCCATCGACGACGGCCTCGCCGACATCCCCATCGAGGAGCGCGCGGCCGAGGAAGTCAGCGAGATCAGCGGACTCACCCCCGACGGCGCCGTCACCCGCGTCCGCGTCATGCCCCCCGCCAGCCAAGCCGCCAACCCAGCCTTCGACGTCACCCCCGCCCACCTGGTCACCGGCCTCATCACCGAGCGCGGGATTGCTGAGGCCTCGAAAGAGGGCCTGGCGGAGATGTTTCCGGACAAGACCAAGGGCCAATTCAGCCTGAACCCGCGCCCCTTCGACTGGTAAGCGACTCGCTCCGCGCTGCTACTCTGAGCTGTTCGAACGCTGGAGGGTATGCGTGAACAGAGAAGAGACCTGGGCACTCTATCAGCAGGGCAAAGATGCCTGGAATGCCTGGGCTGCTGAGATGCTTGCCAAGCGTAAGGCAATGGAGGACGCGGGGGAGTGGGCTGTCGATGAGTCTCAGTTGGCGCAAAATGAAGCGACAAAAGAGTGGTTTGAGGCAGCAGAGGCAGTGTTCCGTGCAAGAGACTTCGAAAATATAATCGAGTTCGACGGGATAGTGTTTCCCGGCCTTGCTGATTTCCGATTTGCCAAGTTTTTAGAAGAGGCTCGCTTTATTGGTGTCCACTTTCTGGCAGGCGCACATTTCAGGGACGCAGTTTTCAACAACAACGTAGTTTTTCTTTTTGTAGATTTCTATGGAGAAGCCGATTTCTTTGAGACAGAATTCAGAAAAGGCGCCATCTATAAGAAGGTAAAATTCTTAGGGGACGCGGATTTTGGTCAGGCTAAGTTCCTGGGTCCCACTCAATTTGATCAAACTAAGTTCAATAAGCTGGCAGGCTTTTATAAGTCTATATTTGATAAAGCTGTTTTCTTTTCAAACAGCAAGTTTCTTGGTAATACTACATTTGTAGAGGCAAGATTTGCAGGGTCTTCAATATTGGACGATGCAGATTTTCAAGGATATGCAAATTTCAGAGCAGTGAATGTAGAAAGTGCGTTCTGGTTGTCAAATTCAGTGTTTCGCGAAGTCCCTTCTTTTATCCAAGCTGATTTTGCACAGGCACCTCGGTTAGATGATTGCCGCTTTGGCTTGTTTGATTGGTCTGTTCGCGGGGCGGTCCAATTTTTTTTTGGTGGAGGTGACGAAGAACATTCTGCACGTTGGAGAGCTCTCAAAAAGCTAGCTTCCGAAGTGCATGATCATGAGAGTGAACAAAAGTTCTTTGCGCATGAACTTAAGACACGTCGCTGGAACAGAGACTGGCCTTGGCAACCGGTGTTTTGGTTTGCCTGGATTTATCAACTGCTCTCCGGTTTCGGCCGCAGTTTCGTGCGGCCGATTATCTGGGTTCTGCTGACTACTGCCGTCTTTGGTTGCCTCTATCTGGGTAACCACCGTGCTTATGTCGACGATGATTGGGCAGGTTTCTCGTGGGGTTGGGCGAAATTCACGTCCTACTTCGATGACCGCGAAGTCGAGCCCGAGCCTTGTGTAGTCTCCTCCGGCAACAGCAATGCCTACCAAGCTGCAATCCTACTGACTCTACGCAACACCATTCCGTTTGCTGGGCTGGGCGCGCCGGAAAAGCTAAATCAGATTTACCGTTGTCTCTATGGAGTGGAGGGTGCGGAGACAGCTGGCTTCCCGGAAACCCGCCTACCACCGCACATCCCAGACCGTATTGTCTTCTACAACGTCTTGCAGGCGATTATCTCGGCGGTGCTGATCTTTCTCTTCCTGCTCGCCGTTCGGAACCATTTCCGGATTAAGTGAGGGGCGGGAGTAGAAGCTCCCCCAAACTGTCATCCTTGGGCGTGCCGCGAAGCGGCTCGACCCGAGGATCCAGCGGTAGGCACGGTCGGAGCTTGTGGCTGGACCCCGGCTGCCAAGCCTCGCGCTCCGGGACTGCAGGCAGTCCCGGGCTCGCCTAAGGGCCGGGGTGACGAATGGAGGGTCACCCTAAACGTTGAAGCGGAACAGCAGCACGTCGCCGTCTTGGACGATGTAGTCCTTGCCTTCGGCACGCATCTTGCCGGCGTCCTTGGCGCCTTGTTCGCCGCCGCAGGCGAGGTAGTCGGCGTAGGCGATGGTCTCGGCGCGGATGAAGCCGCGCTGGAAGTCGCTGTGGATGACGCCGGCGGCCTCGGGGGCGGTGGCGCCGCGGCGCACGGTCCAGGCGCGGCTCTCCTTGGGCCCGGCGGTGAAGAAGGTGAGCAGGTCCAGAAGGCTATAGCCGGCGGCGATCACCCGCTTCAGGCCGGTTTCCTCCAGGCCGAGGCTCTCCAGGTACTCCTGCTTCTCGGCTTCGTCGTCGAGGGCGGCGACCTCGGCTTCGATGGCGGCGGAGACCACGACGCAGGCGCTGCCTTCCGCCTCGGCGCGCGCGGCCACCTTCTCCGACAGCACGTTGCCGGTCGCGGCGGACTCCTCTTCCACGTTGGCGGCGTAGAGCACCGGCTTGGCGCTTAGGAGATTGAGCTGGCGGAAGACCGAGCGGCGCTCGGCCGGCACGGTGACGCTGCGGGCCGGTTGGCCCTCGCGCAGGGCCGCCGCCACGGGCTCCAGCACTTCCAGGCGCTCCTTGGCTTCCTTGTCCTGGCCGCGCGCCTTCTTGATCGCCGCTTCGGTCTGGCGCTCGACGCTCTCCAGGTCCGCCAACAGCAGTTCGGTTTCCACCGTCTCGGCATCGCGGATGGGGTCGACCGAGCCGTCCACGTGGGTCACCTCGCCCTCGAAGCAGCGCAGCACGTGGACGATGGCGTCGACCTCGCGGATGTTGGCGAGGAACTTGTTGCCCAGGCCCTCGCCTTTGCTGGCGCCTTCGACCAGGCCTGCGATGTCGACGAACTCGAGGTAGGTCGGAATGGTCTTGGCCGACTTGGCGAGTTTGGCCAGCTCATCGAGTCGCGGGTCGGGGACGGGCACGCGGCCCACGTTGGGCTCGATGGTGCAGAAGGGGTAGTTGGCGGACTCGGCCGCCGCCGTCTCGGTCAGGGCGTTGAAGAGGGTGGACTTGCCGACGTTGGGCAAGCCGACGATACCGCAATTGAAGCCCATGCCGGGCGTCTCCTTCGTTTACTGGCGTCTAGTCGCCCGACTTGGGGGGGAGGGTGAGGCCGAGCTTGCGCAGGGCAGCCCCTAAAGGGCCTTCAGCTTGGTCCTGTGTTGTCTCGGTCGGTTTTTCGGGCTCGGGCTTTCCGGCCTTCGGGTCCTTTGGTTTCGGCTTGGGTCTCTGCGGGAAAACCGCCTGATTGACCTTGGACATGAAGCGGTTATCGGCCTCGGGTGTGCCGGGGACCAGGCTGTCCGCCTCCGCCGATACGGCGTCGAGCAGGCGCTCCAGCCAGTCCTGGTCGGCCTTGGCGAAGTCGCCGAGCACGTGACCCAGCACCTTCTCCTTGTGGCCGGGATGGCCGATGCCCAGGCGCACCCGGCGGTAGTCCGGGCCGATGTGGCTGGCGATGGAGCGCAGGCCGTTGTGCCCGGCCACCCCACCGCCAAGCTTCACCTTGACCTTGCCGGCGGCGAGGTCGAGCTCGTCGTGGAAGACCAGCACGTCCTTCGGCTCCAACTTGTAGAAACGCATGGCCTCGCCGACGCTGCGGCCGGACTCGTTCATGAAGGTCATCGGCTTGAGGGCCAGGGCTTTAGACGTGCCGCCGAGCCGGCCCTCCGCCATCTCGCCCTGGAAGCGCTTGCGCCAAGGCGAGAAGCCATGGCGCCCGACCAGACGGTCGAGCGCCATGAAGCCGATGTTGTGGCGGTTGTCGGCATAGCGCGGCCCCGGATTGCCCAGGCCGACCAGCAGCAGCATCGCGTCCTCCCGTCCCAGGTCTCCGGCGGAGCAGGGCCGGGGAGCCGGACCTCCTGGCCTTACTCCTCTTCGGCCTCGGCCTCGCCGGCCGCTTCCTCGGCGCCCTCTTCGCCTTCGGCCGCCTCTGCCGCCGCCTCTTCGGCCTCGGCCTTCACCGCGCTCGGGGCGGCGATGGTGGCGACGGTGAAGTCGCGGTCGGTGATGGTCAGCTCGACATCATCCGGCAGCTTCATCTGGCTGATGTGGATGGAATCGCCCAGGCCGGCGCCGGAGAGATCGCACTCGAGGCCTTCCGGAATGTTGGCTGCGTTGCAGATCAGCTCGATCTCGTAGCGCACCACGTTCAGGACGCCGCCCTCGGTGAGGCCGGGCGACTGGTCCTCGTTGATGAAGGTGACCGGCACGGCCACGGTCACCGTGGTGCTGCGCGACACCCGCAGAAAGTCGACATGCTCGGGCTGCATGGTCACGGGATGCAGGGCCACGTCGCGCGGCAGCACCCGGTGCTTCTTTCCATCGAGCTCGACGTCGACGAGGTTGGTGAAGAAGGCGCTGCTCTCCAACATTTTGCGCAGGGGGCGCGCCTCGATCTTGATCATCACAGGGTCTTTCTTGTCGCCGTAGATAACGGCGGGCACGAAGCCCTCGCGCCGTGCGGCTCGGGCGGCCCCCTTTCCGGCCCGCTCCCGCAAGGAGGCGCTGATTTGGCTGATCTCACTCATGGTCTCGTTCTACTCCTCACGCAAAAGGGGCGGCCGTACCGGGCCGCCGCTTCCAGGGTTGATGCCGGCCGGCCTCCAGGGGTGCCGGTCGGCGGAATGCCCGTTCAGCCGATGGCGGCTTTCGGGGCGGCCTCGAACAGGCTGGATACCGAGCGCTCGTCGCTGATGCGCTGCATGGCCTCTCCGATCAGCGGCGCGATGGTCAGCTGCCGGATGTTCTGAGAGACCCGCACGGCTTCCGTCGCCTGGATGGAGTCGGTGATGACCAGCTCTTCCATAGGCGAGGAGGACACCCGCGCCACGGCGCCGCCCGACAGGACCCCGTGGGTCACATAGGCCGATACCGTCTTGGCGCCTGCGTCCTTCAGCGCGATCGCCGCGTTACAAAGCGTGCCCGCCGAATCGACGATATCATCGACGAGGATGCAGCGCTGGCCGCTGACATCGCCGATGATGTTCATCACTTCGGAGATTCCTGCCCGTTCGCGGCGCTTATCGATGATCGCCAGATCGGCGTCAAGCTGCTTGGCGATGGCGCGCGCCCGAACCACGCCGCCGACATCGGGCGAGACGATGGTGAGAGGTTGGCCGTCGTAGCGCTGGCGGATGTCGTGGGTCAGGACCGGGGCGGAATAGAGATTGTCCGTGGGGATGTCGAAGAAGCCCTGAATCTGCCCGGCGTGCAGGTCGAGGGTCAGCACCCGGTCGGCGCCGGCCGAGGTGATCAGGTTGGCGACCAGCTTGGCCGAGATCGGCGTGCGCGGGCCCGACTTACGGTCCTGCCGGGCATAGCCGTAGTAGGGAATGACCGCCGTGGTCCGCCGCGCCGAAGCCCGCTTCAGGGCGTCGAGGCAAACCAGCAATTCCATGAGATTGTCGTTGGCCGGATAGGACGTCGACTGGATGACGAAGATGTCCTCGCCCCGGATGTTCTCGTGGATCTCCACGAAACATTCCATGTCGGAGAAGCGGCGCACCGATGCCTTGGTCAAAGGCATGTTGAGGTATGCCGAAATCGCCTCTGCCAACGGCCGATTGGCGTTGCCAGTCATAATCTTCATGAGAGAAGTGCAGCCCTTTTACTGTCCTGCGGACAACGCCCCCACCGCTGGTGCAGCACTCACCAGCCCAGGCGGGCGCAAATTACCAAGGCGTGGAGCTTGTGTAAACGAGCAAGGGGGCCTGCTTCGCAATCTTTCGGTCATTATTAAGAAATTACTTGAAATAGTCGACTTCAAGTTCTTGAAGTATCTGACTAATACCCTCTGCCGCGCCGGCAGCAACCAGGCTTGTGCTGGGTCCCCAGCCGTCGTCCAAAGTGCCTTCCGGGATGCGGTTTCCCTGATCGACCTTGCCCAGCTCCTGGCCGTCGGCGGCGCCGACAACACGCCATACGAGGGCCACCTGCTGCCAGCCCGGCTCCAGCGGGTCGAGCGAGACGGCACCCTCTACCGTGACGTCGCGCGGCCCGGGCACGCCGGCCAGGGCAATGCTGCGGCGTCGCAGCTGCGCCTTGATCGCGCCGGTCAAGGTTTCGTCGACCTCTCCGTTCGGCCCGACGACGGGCATGACGATGACATGGCCACGCGTCGTATCGGCGCTCGCGGTTGCGCCCAGGCCGAGCTGCTCGGCGATGGCGTCGGCGGTGCGCTCGGTCAGCTCGCTGAAGGTGGCGTCGTCGCCGCTCTCCCATCCGCCTGCCGGAAAGGCGGCCCGTTCCTCGACCCGGGCAATCTCCTGCCCGTCGCCGTCGGCCAGGGAGAGCTCGAGGAAGACGGCCTCCAGTTCCTCGTCGAGCGGTATCACCTCGGCAACGCCGCTGAGGCGGTTGGCGCCGCCGTTGGCGTCCGTGGTGGCGCGCAGACCCCGCAGTTGGAGCTCATTGGCGAGCTCCTGACCGAAGACGGGACTGGTGGGCGCGCCGTCGGGCTGCAGGACCACGATGCTGGCTTCGTGGTTAAGCTGCTTGAGGTCGACTGCCTTAGCCGGCGGCTGGAAGGGGCGCGGCAGCTGTCCGCAGGCCGAGAGGGCCGTCAGCAGAATGAGCAGCGCGCACAGGCCGGCTGCCCCCCAGTGGCCTCCTGGGCGGCTCACATCAGAATACATGTCGCCAGCAGGCCCAGCAGGCAAAAACACATGAAGAGGATGAGATGGGGCATGACTCCTCAGACGTGATCGGCCGATGTCCCGGCATCACAGCTTCGCGTTTTAGCCTCAACCGATGTGCAGGTCGAGAGAGGCGCGGGACAGGCTCTCCGCCCCCGACTCGGCGATCAGACTGGTGCGTCCCATGGTCATGGCAAGGCCGCGTGCACTGTCGAAGATGATGATATGGACGAAGAAGACCATGCCCGGGGCAAAAACCTCGGGATTGCCGTGGTAGAGCATCGGCCAGTCCATCCAGTTCGGCGCGAAGGTCGTCCCGAGCGAGTAGCCGCAGGCATTCATGCGGTGCTCTTGGTAACCGCTGACATCGAGCATTTTGGCATGCGCATCAAAAGCTTGCCCGACGGTGTTGCCAGGGCGCATCTGCTCTTCCACGGCGAGCAGGGCGTCGCAGGCGGCCTTGTGCATCTCCACCTGGCGCTCTGGCGGGTTGCCGATCTTGAGGGTCCGCATCATTGCCGCGTGATAGTGGCGGTAGGCGCCGGCCCACTCGAGGGTGAGTTGGTCGTCCGCGTCCAGCCTACGGCGGCCGCTGTAGTAGCGGCAGAGCAGGGCGGCCGGGCCGGAGCCTATGATGAACTCGTTGCCGGGATAGTCACCGCCGCCCTCGAAAACCGCGCCCTGCATGGCAGCCAGGATATGGCTCTCGTCAGCACCGGAATGGGCGAGGGCCTCGGCCTGCTCCAGAGCGTCGTCGGCCAAGGCGGCCGCTTCGCGAACGTAGGCAATCTCAGCCGGGCTTTTGACCAGGCGTAGGCGGCTGACCAGCAGCGAGGCGTCGCGCAGGGTACAGAAGCCGTCCAACGCCGCCTCCAAGCGCTTGCCGTTGAAGGCGGTCAGGCCATAGGCCTCGTACTCCACCCCCAGGGTCTTGCCGGCGCAGCCGAAGCCTTCGAGCAGGTCGCGCAAGGCCTCGGCAGGATTGACGTCCGGGCCGTCGACCCAGATGCGGACATCCTCGATGCAAGAGGTCTGCTCGGCCTGCCGCAGGTCCGGTGCGCGTGTCAGCAGGGCCATGCGCCCGTCCTGTGCCAAATAGAGGCACTGGAAGAAGACATAGCCGAAGGTGTCGTAGCCCGTGAGGTAAAACATCGATTCCTGGCGAAAGATCAGCAGGCCGTCGAGGCCGGCCTCGGCCATCAGTTCGCAGGTCCGGCGGCGGCGCTCGGCCAGCTCGCTGGCTTCGAAGTGCAAGGGCATGGGGCTTAAGGCTCCAGACAGATGGCGGAAAGGCTGCGGCCGTAGTCGGGTTCGCCGCGGTGGGTGGCGCGGCGATAGCTGAAGAACAGCTCCTCTTCGGCATAGCTGTCCCGGCCGAGCACGCAAGGGTCTTGAATTCCAGCCGCTTGCAAGCGCCGGGCGATGTAGCCTGGCAGATCGAAGCGGGGGCGGTCGGCGCCGGGCGGGGTGCGGAAGAAGTCCGCATTTTCCGGCTCGTCGGCAATGAAGCGGTCGGCGAAGTCCTGCCCGACCTCATAGGACGCCTGGGCGATGCAGGGACCGACCGCTGCACGGATACGGCCGCGCGCCGCGCCCAAGCCTTCCATCGCCTCCAAGGTGCTCTCCAGCACGCCAGTCAGGGCGCCCTTCCAGCCGGCGTGGGCCGCGCCGATGACCCGGGCTTCCGGGTCGGCAAAGAGCACCGGGCCGCAGTCTGCCGTCAGGACGCCAAGGGCAAGCCCCGGCACGGCCGTCACCAGCGCATCGGCATGGGGCGACTCATCGGGTGCCCACGGGGTCTCGACGACCACGGCATCGGGCGAATGAGTCTGGAAAACGGTGAGCAATCCATCGGCGGGCAGGCCGAATGCGGCCGCGGCGCGTCGTCGATTTTCGGCCACGCTGTCCCGCTTGTCCTTGGAGCCGAAGCCGCAGTTGAGACCGGTGTAGGGGGCTTCGCTCACGCCGCCTGGACGCACAAAGAAGGCATGACGTAAGCCGCTCGGCGCGTCGAGGTTGGCGGCTGTCAGGCCTCGCGCTTGGGTCTCTTCGCTTTGCGTTTCAATCGGATCCAGCATGGGGTTCAGTCGTCTTTTCAGCAAAACCGGCCGGTTGAGGGAAGTCCGGGCTCGAAAGGGCCGCAGCCTTGAACAAAACGCCCATTTGGTCGGGATCCGTCAAGCGGTGCTTGGCCGCCTCGACTTCCCGACGTTGCGCCGGGTCGGCTTTGGCGCCGAGCGTTGCCGCCCGTGCCTCAATGCCCAGGGCCCCCAGGAAGACGCCCTGGCCCACAGGCCCCCAAGTGTCGGCGCCGGCTTCGGTGGCGGCCGCCAGCAGGGCTGCGAAATTGACAAGAACGGTGAGGTCGGCCTCGCCAGGTGCCGTAAGCGGGTCGTGATGCTGATGCCCTCTCACCGCTTGGAGCGTCGCCTGCGGCAGGCTGGGGACATAGCCGTAGTCCACGATCAAGGCCACGCCGCCTTGCACTGCGTCGGGCTTGGCCGTGGGTCGGCTGAGGCGCTGGGCTATCTCACTTACCAGAGACAGCGCCATACTCGGCAGTTCGGCGATGTCGTTGTCGTCGGGGCTCGGGTAGAGCCGGTCGAGCAGTGGCGTGTGCCGCGCTGGGGCCCGGTCAACCACCATGCGGAAGCTCTGGTCCTCTGGGTCCAGGCTGACGAGGTTCTCATGCCAATGCCCGTCGCGGCGGGTGAATTGGCGCAGCGGGAGCGCATCAAAGAACTCATTGGCAATCAGAATGATAGGGCCATCGGCTAGCTCAGAAAGAGAGCTCAACCACCGCGGCCGATGCGTGCCGAGTACCTCACGCTGCACCGCCTTGAGGGTGGGGCTTGCTTCCACCAGGCAAAGCCGCTTGGCGTCCAGGAAGCCAGGAACGCCAGCGGCGGCGCGCAAGGCGTCCGCCATCAAGGTGCCGCGACCGGGACCAAGTTCGACGAGCGAGAAGGCCGCCGGGCTGCCCGAGCGCAGCCAATAGTCGGCGCACCAGAGGCCGATCAGCTCGCCGAACATCTGGCTAATCTCGGGTGCCGTGATGAAATCGCCGCCGCGGCCCAGGGGGTGGCGTCGGCTGTAGTAGCCGTGTTCGGGGTGCAGCAGGGCCAGCGACATATAGTCGGCGAGGCTGATCGGCCCCTCGCGTTGGATGCGCCGGGCAATGATGTCCGCGAGCATTGTCACGCTGGGCTTTGGGCGCTCCGTGCGGCGTTGCGCGCCCTGAGTGCGAGCCAGACGCCAAAAGCCATCATGGGAAGGCAGAGCAGCTGGCCCATGGTCAGGCCGAGAAGCGGGAAGGGGTTCTCGAAGCCTGGCTGACGCACGAACTCGACCAGAAAGCGGGAAAGGCCGTAGCCGAAGATGAAGATGGCCCCGAGAAGGCCGGGATAGCGAAAGCCGACGCGGCGGTGGACCCAGAAGAGCACGACCAACAGCACCAGGCCTTCGAGTGCGGCCTCATAGAGCTGGCTTGGATGGCGCGGCAGTCCGCCGGCCAGCGGGTGAGGGAAGATGACGGCCCAGGGCAGGTCGCTGGTTCGTCCCCAGAGTTCGCCGTTGATGAAGTTGGCGATGCGCCCGAGCAGCAGGCCGATCGGCGCGGCGCAGGCGATGATGTCACCAAAGACAAAGAGGGGCAGGCGATTGTGTCGCGCGAACAGTAGGATCGCGACGATCACGCCGAGGAGGCCGCCATGGAACGACATACCGCCGCGCCAGACTTGGAAAACGTCCAGAGGATTGGCCAGGTAGTGTTCCGGATTATAGAACAGGACAAACCCGAGGCGGCCACCGAGGATGACGCCGAGCGTGGCCCAAAGGAGAAAGTCGTCGAAGTGACTGGGCTTGATGCCGCCGGGCGCGTCTTTTGCCAGATAGCGACAATAGCGCCAGCCGAGCACCAAGCCGAAGATATAGGCCAAAGCGTACCAGCGAATCTCGACAGGCCCCAGGCGGATAGCCGCCGGGTCGAACTCAGGAAAGGTAAGGGCGGCAATCAGGACGTCGGGCATCGGGTCGGTGTTGCTCAATGATGCGTTCGGCACCCCGTCTCGGCTGGCCGAGCGTTTGCGCCGAGCCAACTCTGCGGCGATTCGCCGGGGGCGGCGCTGATGTGGCCGCTTGCGAAGCGGGGCGTGTCCGTCCTAGCCTAAAGCCGTGGTGGGGTAAACGAATGTTGTCGTGATGCAGACGCGCAATCCTATTCTCAACGATTTGGCCAAGGTAGCTGGCGCAGCGATTGGCGTTGCCGGTGGCATGCGAGATGAGCTGGAAGGTCAGATTCGCAGCCGGCTCGATCGTATCCTGGCGCAGATGGACTTGGTCACGCGCGAGGAGTTCGAAGCGGCTCGCGAGATGGCGGTGAAGGCGCGCGATGAGCAGGAAGACTTGCGGCAAGAGATCGCGACCCTGCGCGCCGAACTCGAAGCTCTTCAGAGTGCGCATAAGGCGCCCAGCGCTGCCAAAGGTAAGACCAGCAAAAAGCCCGCGAGCAAAGCCTCGGACCCGAAGACCTAGCCGCGGGCCGACTTGCGCTCCTTAGAGGTGTACACAGATTATAGGCTGCAAGCGACGGCATTGCCGTCTTTCGAGCGAGGCGGAGAGTCAGCTCTCTGTCCGCCTGGGGCTTAGCGTCACGTTACTGTCATTTTTAGTTTTTTTCACTTTCTCTTGCATGATGATCTCTTGCGGGCCGGCAGTGATTCTGGCACGCTACATTTAGTAGGTAGCGTTAACCGTTTTTCGATATCTCGCTGGTCACACCAGATGTCGTTGTTGCTTCGACTTGGTGCGCAAGAGCGACCGCAACCTAGGGGAGGCAGTGCCAATGGAACTCCGTCCTGCTGGAGACAATGCCAACCCGATCGACCTTCTCGAAGAGCTCGTCAACTCGAACGACTGGATTCATAACCGGTCGAGCGACGTGGAGATCATGGTGCAGATCGGTGGTCAGTGGTGCGACTACCACATCTGCACCGTTTGGGAAGAACAGGTCGGCGCCGTTTACTTCTCTTGTCAGATGGAAGCCAGAGTTCCCGATCGCCTGCACGGTAAGCTGCGCGAGCTTTTGAGCCATGCCAACGAGCGGCTCTGGCTCGGCCACTTCGATATGATGCCGGACGACGGCCTGGTGCTCTTCCGCCATACCATTCCCTTACGCGGTCGTGCCGGCTGTAGCGTCGAACAGCTCGAGGATCTTGTCGACACGGCAATCCTGGAGTCCGAGCGCATCTACCCGGCGCTCCAAATGGTCGCTTGGGGCGGCTACAGCGTCGAGGACGCGCTCGCCGCTGCTCTGATGGAGACCGAAGGGGAGGCCTGAGCCGTTCATGCCGCCTTCGGCGAGCATTCCCGGTCCGTTGCTGCTGATCGGTTGCGGCAAGATGGGAGGTGCCCTGCTGAGCGGATGGCTGGGCAGCGGCGTTGCGGCCAGCGATGTCTGGATTGTTGAGCCGAACCCTGCGACAGCTACCTTCTTCAGGGATGTAGGAGTGAATTGTGTCGGCGGTGCCGGCGACCTTCCTCCCGATCTGGCACCTCGCGTCACATTGCTGGCGGTCAAGCCGCAGTTCATGGATGACGCTGTTGCCCCGCTCCTCGGCTCATCCCGGGAGTTGGGGCTCTTGCTCTCGATCGCCGCCGGTAAGTCGATCGCCTACTTCCAGCGCCTCTTCGGCGAAGGGCGGGCCATCGTAAGAGCCATGCCCAATACGCCGGCTTCGGTCGGCCGCGGCATGACGGTCATGGTGGCGACACCAGAAGTCTCCCCGGAAGACAGAGAACTCTGCAGCCTGCTGATGTCGGCAGTAGGCGACACCGCCTGGGTCGAGGACGAAGGCTTGATTGATCCCGTTACCGCCGTTTCGGGCGGCGGGCCGGCTTACGTCTTCCTTCTGGTTGAGACTTTGGCGGAGGCTGGCCGCGCGGCGGGGCTGCCCGCCGACTTGGCGCTGCGGATCGCCCGCTCGACCGTTGCCGGGTCGGGTGAGCTGCTGCGGCAGTCGCAAGAGCCCGCAGCGCAGCTTAGGCAGAACGTCACATCCCCGGGCGGCACGACCTTGGAAGCACTTAAGGTCTTGATGGCGGATGACGGCCTGCAGCCGCTTATGACCCGGGCCATTGCGGCTGCCACCCGCCGCAGCAAAGAGCTCGACACTTGACCGAAGAGGGGCTGCGAGGGAGCGCCCTTCGCGTGCAGCAGGCGCTGGAAGAGAAAGGGCTGCCGCTCATCGCCAAGCCCTTTCCAGCCGGCACGCGCACGGCGGAAGACGCCGCTGCTGCAATCGGCTGCCGGGTAGAGCAAATCGCCAAGTCACTCGTCTTTCGCGCTGCAACAAGCGACCGTCCGGTGCTGGTGGTCGCCGCCGGCAGCAATCGGGTCGATGAAAGGAAGATCGCTGCCTTGCTGGGGGAGAAGATCAAGCGGGCTGACGCCGCCTTCGTGCGGGACAAGACCGGCTTCGCCATCGGCGGTGTCGCCCCGGTCGGCCACCTTGTCGAACTGGTCACCTACTTGGACAGCGATCTGCAGAACCACGACGAGATCTGGGCTGCGGCAGGAACGCCAAGCACAGTCTTCCGCCTGACGCCGGCGCAGCTGCAGCGCCTGACCGGTGCCGATTTCGTCGCTGTCGCCGGTTGACGCCGCGCGCCAGCAGCTGTGGCTCGGGCGTTGGCAAGCTGCAGGCTGGCACATACTTCACTGTGTAACCGCAAGAGAACAGGACGACGCCCATGGCGCGAAAGAAAGTCGACCCGCGGCAGAAGATCATCGATGCCAGCTTGAAGCTTGCCGAAGAGAGAGGCTGGCGGCGGCTCGCCCTTCCCGAGATCGCCGAGGCTGCCGGCGTTTCCCTCGCCGAGCTCTATCGCCACTTTGTCGGCAAGCAGGCCATCTTGGACGCCTTTTCGCAGAGCATAGACAGCGCGCTGCTCGACGAACTGGAAGATGATTTCGAGCTGGACGAGCCGGCCCGCGATCGCCTGTTCGACGTCCTGATGCGCCGTTTCGATTTGCTGCGGCCGCACCGAGACGCCTTGGCCCGGATCACCCAGGACCAGCTCAACGACCCTCTCGCACTCTGCGGCTCCTTGCGGCAGCTCCTGCATTCGATGCGTTGGATGCTGGAAGGTGCGCGCATCGGCACCGGGGGGCTGATGGGCGCCGTTCGAGTCAAGGCACTGGTCGCAATCTACCTCTCTGTCATCCCGGTGTGGCTCCGCGATGAAACGGCGGACCAGTCGAAAACCATGGCGGCATTGGATGCCCGCCTAAGGAGAATAGAGGCGGTGCTAGACCGTTTGAACAAGAATGGTGGGACTGCGCGCTATGAGGACTCTGACGAAGGCGCCGTCAATTAAAGCGTTCGTTGTCAGAAATGTTGCGGTGCAGCAAAATTCGCTTGACCCCGCAGCAAAATGGGCCCATGTTGCATTGCAGCAATAATCACCGAAATCCCCGCAGAGGTGGGGAACGGCCCAGATAGACGGAGTGACCCCCATGGCACGTGCGAAGAAGGTGAACGGCGGTTTCGATTTCACCGACATGATGAATTTCGGCAAGTTCGGCGATGGCCTGAACATGCGTTTCCCGATGATCGACGCCGAGGCGATCATGCAGACGCAGCGCCGCAACATCGAGGTTCTGACCCAGGCCAACCAGATCTGCTACGAAGGCGTTCAGGCCGTGGCCCAGCGTCAAGCCGAGATCATGCGCCAGTCCTTCGAGGATTGCAGCCGCGTGGTGCAGGAAATGGCCAAGCCGGGTGACGTCGAGGATCGCCTTACCCGCCAGGCCGATGCGGCGAAGGATGCCTATTCTGCATCGGTTGCCAACATGCGTGAGCTGGCCGAGCTGAGCGTCAAGTCGAACAGCGAGGCGGCCGAGCTGCTGAACAAGCGCGTGACCGAGGCTTTCGACGAGCTGCGGGGCCTCCTGCAGACCGCCCAGCGCTAAACGCGTTAAGCTTCTCAAGCTTCCTTGCTAAGGGAGTCGCCGCTGGCGGCTCCCTTTTCGATTCCGCTTGGGCTATGGCAGCCTGACCGGTGGGTGTGCGCTTGATCGCGGGAGGAGCCAAGCAATGAGCGACGAGGCCGAAGGCCGGCAGAGCATTTCCTTTGATGACTTTCTAAGGGTCGACATCCGGGTTGGCACGATCGTCGATGCCGAGCCCTTTCCCGAAGCGCGGCGACCGGCGATCAAGCTCCGGGTCGATTTCGGGCCCGACATCGGGGTGAAGAAAACCTCGGCACAGATCACGGCCCACTACACGCTGAGCGAGGTCGTCGGCCGGCAAGTGGCTGCCGTGGTCAACTTCCCACCGAAGCAAATCGGCAAGTTCATGAGCGAGGTGCTGGTGCTCGGTTTTCCCGACGCAAAGGGCGAGGTCGTGATGATCGGACCTGACCGCACAGTCCCTAATGGGGGGCGGCTCTACTAAAGCACCTCGGCTCGGGGCCGATCGGCTGAGCTGACCTGACCCTAGCTCGGCAGCCACTGACGGGCGCGTAAACCGCCGAGCGGCGAGTCGAGCAGCTCGAGCTGACCGCCGTGGCTGATGGCAATGTCGCGCGCAATGCTAAGGCCGAGGCCGACCACCTCTTCATTTGGCTGTTTCGCGTCCGGGCCGGCCTCCTGGCTGGCGCTGCCGGGAGCGTTGTCGCCCTCTCGCTGGCGAAAACTGGTAAAGGGCTTGAAAGCCTCTTCCCGCAGCTCGGACGGTATGCCCGGTCCGTCGTCATCGATCATGATCTCGATGCCCTTGCGGTAGGAGACGGCCGAGACCTCTACTCGGCTACCGTGGCGCAGGGCATTGTCGATCAGGTTTGAGAGGCAGCGAGACAAGGCACTCCGTCGCACCACCATCTCGAAGGAGCCCTTGGTCGGAAGCGACAGGTGGACCTTCTCATTGCGCGCATCGCGCACGACCTCCTGCAACAGCTCTGCGACATCGCACTGGGTCGACTCCTCGCTGCCTTCGCCCCGGGCAAAGGCGAGGTAGCCCTCGATCATGCGCTGCATCTGGGCGACATCGCTCTTGAGCGCATCCGTTTCCGGGCTGCTACCCATCAGCTCGAGCTCCAGGCGCATACGGGTCAACGGCGTGCGAAGATCGTGGCTGACGCCGGCCAGCAGCGTGGTGCGTTGCTGAACCTGCCTGGCGATCCGCTCCCGCATGCGCAGGAAGGCACGGGCCACCTGCTTGACCTCGGCCGGGCCGACCGGCTTGAAGTCGGCGACGTCCTGGCCCTTGCCGAAGCGATCGGCGACGCGCGCGAAGCGTCTCAGGGTTCGCACCTGGCGGCTCATGATGAACTGGGCAATCAGCACCAGGGCGCCGGCGCTGACCAGCATCCAGGCAATGAAGAAGTAGGTGTTGGAGCTGAACAGCCGCTTGTGGCGGACCTGAACGTGGAGCACGCCTTCAGGCAGCTGCACCTGGACGACCGAAAGCTCGTCGCGCTCCCGGGTGTCGACGGTGAAGGGATACTCAAGGCGGCGCGACAGGGCGAGTTCCAGCTTCTCCTGTACCACGTTCCGGAAGAAGAAGTCGGGAGGCTCTCCGATGGTGCCGCCAGGTTCCAAGCGCGGATAGATCTCCAGGCGCCGCCGTGCCCAGTCGAAGATCTCCCAGTTATCGGCTTCCGGCGGCCGCCGCTCCATGATCTCGACCAGCGCGGCAACTTCGCCGGCGACCGCTTGGGCCAGCCGCTTGGTCACCGTTTCGTAGTGACGGTCGTAGAACAACCAAGTGGTGATGACCTGCAGAATCAGAACGGGCACGACGATGAGCAGCGTCGCCTGGGTGCGCAGGCTCTTGGGAATGAAGCGCTTGTACCACGGCCTGGCGGCATCGCTGAGGGTACGGATCGCGTTGCTGCCGCTTGCGGCCTCCTGGCCGTGCAGCGCAGGCTGCGCCGCGTCGTCTGATGTAATGGCCAAATGGCGGTCCTTTCGCTGCGCCTGACCCCGATGTTAGTCAGCCTTAGTCGGCCATCAAGGTGTAGCCCACACCACGCACCGTCTGAAGATAGCGCGGATAGCGCGGATCTTCCTCGATCTTGCGCCGCAGCCGGGTGATTTGCACGTCGACGGCGCGCAGGTTGGTTTCGCTCGCTTCGTCCTCCAGGAACTCCTCCCGGCTCACCGGTTGGCCCTGTCGGCGGGAAAGCAGGCGCAGATAGCTGACCTCCGCGGGGGTCAGGCGCACCAGTCCGCTGCCGTCGCGTAGCTCGCCCCGCTCGACATCGAACTTGAACCGGCCGAAGCGTACCTCCTTGGCCGGGGGCTCGTCGGGCCGTCGGCTGCGCCGCAAGATGGCGCGAATGCGGACCACGAGCTCTTGAGGCTCGAAGGGCTTGGCCAGATAGTCGTCGGCGCCGTAGCCGAAGCCCTGCAGGCGGCTGTCGAGCTCATCGACCGCAGTCAGCAGGAAGATCGGCACGTCGCGGGTCTGCCTGAGGGCGCGCGTCAGCTCGAGGCCCGATTCTCCCGGCATCATGATATCCAGCAGCACCAGATCGAACTCAAGTGCGGCGAGCTTGCGGCGCGCATCGGCCGCATCGGAGGCAACGGTGACGCGGAAGCCCTGACCCAAGAGGAAGCGGCGCAGCACGTCGCGCAATTTCTTGTCGTCGTCGACGACCAGGATATGGGCGGCCTCTTCCATCTCGCCAGGACTATAGCCGTTGGCTGTGGGACGCCAAAACAACCGAGACCCGGCTCATGGCCGCCGGGGCCGACCGCTGCCCTCCGGGTCGAAGCGGGCGCGGTCCTCCGGGTCGATCAAGCCGAGAAGCACGGTCCGAAAGCCCTCGACGGCCTCGGCCCCGGCCGCGCGGTAGGCGCCCGCCATGCGTGCGCGCTGGCGCTCGCTCAGCTCCCGTTCGAGCCCTTCGCCCTTGGCCGTCAGGTAGAGCAGGCGCTGGCGCCGGTCCGTCTCGCCCCGCCGCTGCTCGACAAAGCCCTCGCTGATCAACTGGCTCAGCACCCGGGAGAGGGACTGCTTGGTGATACGCAGGATGGCGAGCAGCTCGCTGACCGACATGCCGGGATCGCGGCCGACGAAGTAGATGATGCGGTGATGGGCGCGGCCGAATTTATAGCGGGCCAGAATGCGGTCCGGCTCTCCGGTGAAGTCGCGGTAGGCGAAGAACAAGAGCTCGATGCCTTGGCGCAGCTCGTTCTCACGCAAAAAAAGCGGGTTCACTGTAGATTTTACGTCAGCCATGTTGACATATTTGGATAAGCTTGTTACATAGGCTCCGTAGATCGGGACAGAAACTGTCCGGGTTGCATCTGACCGCGAAAGATATTTCCAAACTGTCTTGGAGACAAAAGAGCGGTCGCGAACAGCCCGGTTCAGCCCGACGGATGGTTTGAAGCAACGCTTATAGGGCTAAGGGAAAGAGACATCCATGCTTCCTTTCGACGACCGTGATGGGGTGATCTGGTTCGACGGAGAATTGGTGCCTTGGCGTGAAGCCAAGCTCCATGTGGTCAGCCACGGCCTCCACTATGCCAGTGCCGTGTTCGAAGGCGAACGGGCCTATGGCGGAGAGATTTTCCACTCGACGGAACATTCGCAGCGTCTGCACGAGTCCGCCAAGCTGATGGACTTCACGATCCCCTATTCGGTCGAGGAGATCGATCGCGCGAAAGCCCAGATCTTGGCGGAGAACGGCATCGTCGACGGTTACATCCGTCCGATCGCCTGGCGCGGCAGCGAGATGATGGGCGTCTCAGCGCAGAAAACCTGCATCCACTTGGCCGTGGCCGCTTGGGAATGGCCGGCCTACTTCCCGCCCGAAGAGCGCATGAAGGGTATCCGCATGACCTGGGGCAAATACCGCCGGCCCGACCCGGCGACGGCGCCCTGCAAGTCCAAAGCGGCAGGGCTCTATATGATCTGCACGCTCTCCAAGCACGCGGCGGAATCCGACGGCTACAGCGATGCTCTCATGCTCGACTGGCGGGGGCAGATTGCCGAGGCGACCGGCGCCAACGTGTTCTTGGTGCAGGACGGCCGAATTCACACGCCGACGCCGGATTGCTTCCTGGACGGCATTACCCGCCGCACGGTGATCAAGCTTGCCAAGGAGCAGGGCTACGAAGTGATCGAGCGGGCGATTATGCCGGAAGAGCTGGCGCGGACGCAGGAGGTCTTCCTGACTGGAACCGCGGTGGAGGTCACCCCGGTGAGCGAGATCGGTGAATACCGCTTCACGCCTGGGGACATCACCTTCCAGCTCATGCAGGCCTACGACAATCTGGTCAATCGCCGCACGACGGCTGTGCCGGAAGCCGAGGTAGCTGCGGCTTAGTGACTCTCTACACGGGGGCCGGCGCTAGCTGTCGACGACGGTCGGTTCGGGTATGCCGAACTGATCGGCCAAGCTCTCGCCGTCGGTGAGGCGACCGAGCGCCTCCTCCTCTTGAGCAATCTTCTTGCGCGCGGCGGCAAGCACTTCGGCTTGCCGCTCCAGCGGGACGACGGCAACCCCGTCGTCGTCGCCAAGGACCAAGTCCCCCGGCCGCAGCACGCAGCCGGCACAAGACAGGGTGCCGTCGATGGTGCCGCCGAAGCCCTTATGGGGCCCGGCCGGCACGACGGCGGAGGCGAAGCAGGGAAAGCCAAGCTCGCGAATCTCGGCTGAGTCCCGCACGGCACCGTCGACCACAACCCCGGCAAGCCCGCGGGCCATGGCAGCTTGCGTCAGCAACCCGCCCCAGATGGCAGTGTCTTGGTAGCCGCCGGCTGCGATGATCAAGGCTTCGCCGCGCTCCGGCTCGATCAGCCGGACGGCCGCATGGATCGGGCCGTTGTCGCCGACCATGCAGGCCACCGTGCGGGCCTGGGCGCAGAGCCGCATCCCGGGCGCCAGCGGCTTCATGGCCGCGGACATCGTTTGTGCTCGGTTCATGCAGTCTGAGGCGACCGCGGCAGGAATCTCGCGCCAAGCGGCTAAGCTGTCCTCGTCGAGACGTTGAAAATCTGCGGCTTTGCGGTAGAGCGGCATGCCTTGTCTCGCCGCGTTACTCGGCGGCTTCGTCGCGGCGCTGCCAGCGCGCGGCCGCATCGTCGTCGCTGTCACGCGCGGCGACCCAGGCTTCGCGGCCGTCCTCGGTCGACTCCACCTTCCAGAAGGGGGCTTTGGTCTTCAGCCAGTCGATGAGGAAATGGCAGGCCTCGAAAGCAGCTTCGCGGTGGGCGCTGGCGGCGGCGACCAGGACGATCTGTTCGCCGGGCTCCATGCGGCCGTAGCGGTGAATGATCAGGGAGGCGCTGAGGGGCCAACGCTCCTGAGCTTCCGCTTCGATGCGGGCCAACATCTTCTCGGTCATGCCGGGATAGTGTTCCAGGGTCATGGCCGAGATGCCGGTGGTCTCCCCGTCGATTGGTGCCATGTCACGGACCAGACCGACAAAGGAGCAGAGTCCGCCGATGTCATGACGCCCACGGGTCAAGGCTGCCAGCTCGGCGCCGAGGTCGAAGTCTTCGCGCTGCACCCTGATCATGGTTCTTCGCTCCTCTGGCCGATCTATTGGCCGTTGTCCGCCTATCCTCCCGTTACCGGGGGGAAGAAGGCAACCTCGTCGCCCGGCTTCACCTGATCACCGGGTTTGGCGTATTCCTGATTGACGGCGACCCGGATGGCCGCCCGATCTGCCAGGGCCTCGGCATAGCCCTCGCCGCGGGCCGCAAGCCAGTCCATCAGCGCCGCCACTGTTGCGACCTCCGCCGGTGGGGCGACCTCCTCCTCGGCATGGCCGACCTTGGTCTTGAGCCAGGCGAAATAGATGAGCTTCATGACAAGACCTCGCTGAAGGGCAGGAAGCTGACCTTGCGGCCGGGCTCCAGAAGCGTCATGTCCTCGGGCAGCTCGATCAAGCCGTCGGACTCGACGAGGGAAGAGAGGATACCGGCACCCTCGCGGGGGAACTTCTGCGCCAGCCAGGTGCCGTCGCCGGTCGGTTCCAGCCGCGCGCGCACCCACTCGCGCCGGTTCTTCTTCTTCTTGTGGGAGAAGCCGGCGGTGACCTGGAAGTAGTGCGGCGAGAGCTCGCTCCCGCCCATCAGGCGCAGCACCAAGGGGCGGACGATGTTGAGAAAGGTAACGACGACCGCCGCCGGATTGCCGGGTAGGCCGACGAAGGGGACGCCGCCGACCTGACCGAGCGCGATGGGCCGGCCGGGCTTGATCGCCAGGCGCCAGGCATGCAGCCGGCCATGGGCCTCGACCGCCTGCTTGACGTGGTCCTCCTCGCCGACGGAGATGCCGCCGGACGTGACGATCAAGTCATGGGTCTCGGCGGCTTCGCCCAGGGCG
Source organism: Rhodospirillales bacterium (assembly GCA_965247175.1). Taxonomy (GTDB): domain Bacteria; phylum Pseudomonadota; class Alphaproteobacteria; order Kiloniellales; family DSM-21159; genus JANQMX01. The sequence goes on along the minus strand of OZ252006.1, from coordinate 2,037,577 downwards.
TCTTCCAGCACGGCGCGCTGATCGCGCAGGATGCCGAGGTCGCTGACCGTGCAGCCGGCCGCGCGCAATAGGGCGCCGAGGGTGAAGCGGTTGGAGTCGTAGATGCTGCCGTCGTCCAGGGCGCTTCCCGGCTCGCGCAGCTCGTCGCCGGTGGAGAAGAGCGCCACGCGCAACGCTTTTGAAACGGTCAGCGTCGTGCGTCCCACGGCGGCGGCCTGGCCGATGTCCTGGGGCCGCAGGCGTCGGCCGGCCTGCAGCACCGTGCCGCCCTCGGCGATATCCTCGCCGGCCAGGCGCCGGTTGGCGCCACGCTTGATGCCGGGCTGAATGATCACCTGCTCTCCGTCCAGCCGGCAGTCTTCCTGCATCATCACCGTGTCCGGCCCCTCGGGCATCAGGGCGCCGGTGAAGATGCGGATGGCTTGCCCACGGTGCGCCGGCCCATCCAGGGGATGGCCGGCGGCAGCGCGGCCGGTGATCGGCAGCCGCGTCTCTTGTCCTGGGTCTAGATCGTCGAAGAAGACGGCATAGCCGTCGACGGCGGAATTGTCGTGCCGCGGCACGGCGATGGGGGAGACGATCTCCTCGCTGAGGATATGTCCAAGGCACTCTGGCAGCGGCAGCATCTGGTCGTCGGTGACCCGTGTGATCCGCTCAGCCAGGAGGGCGAGTGCCTCGTCGCGCGACATGAGGCGCCCACCGTGGGCGAAGCAGTCGTCGCTCAACTGTGCCATCAGGCCGCGTCCGTCGCCGCTTGCAGACCACAGTGGGCGATCACGAAGTCTGCCAGCGCTTCGACATCGTTGAGGTCGATGACCGGCAATCCACCATTCAGGTTGGCTGCGTCCGGCACCGGTCCATCGCTGGCGATAGCGACAATGTGTGGGTCACGGGCGGCGAGAAGAGGATGACCAAGGCTCGGCCGGTGGACTTCGATCTTCTCGTGGCTCTCCTGCTTGAAGCCCTCGATGATCAAGAGATCGACCGGCGTCATATGGCCCTTGAGCATCGCCACGTCGGCTTCGGGGGCGTCACGGTTCTCATGCATCAAGGCCCAGCGGTTCGCCGAGCTGATCATCACCTCGGTGGCGCCGGCCGCGCGATGCTCGTAGGAGTCCTTGCCCGGCTTGTCGACGTCGAAGCTGTGATGAGCGTGCTTCATGGTTGAAACGCTCAGCCCACGCCGCACCAAGGCAGGAAGCAGCTTGCAGACCAAGGTGGTCTTGCCGCTGCCGCTCCATCCGGCCAGTCCCAGCACACGCATTTGTCCTTGCGTCTCCATTGAGTAAGAAGAGGGGAGCCCTGCGGCCGAAGTCAACCGTTGCCGCTGGCCGGGGAGGTCATGTGCCGTATGCCCTCGCGCAGGTATTGGTAGCCGGTGATGAGGGTCAGCAGCGCGGCGATAACCAAGAGCGCTTCGCCCAGCTCGGCCAAATGCAAGGCAGTAGGACCGGCTTGGCCGAGAATCAGCACGGCAAGTGCCAGCATTTGCACCGCCGTCTTCCACTTGGCGAGCCGGCTGACGTGGACGACCACCTGGAACTCGGCAAGGTACTCCCGCAGCCCGGAGACGAGAATCTCGCGGCAGATGATGGCCAACCCGGCCAGGACGCCGACAATGCCGAGCCAGCCCTGAGCCGTCACAATGACGATGACGGCGACCACCAGCAGCTTATCGGCGATCGGGTCCAGAAAGCGGCCCAGGGCTGAGACCTCACCGCGGGTCCGAGCCAGGTAGCCGTCGAGGTAATCCGTGGCGCAGGCGGCCATGAAGAGCAGGAGCGCGGCCCAACGCGCCGAATCGGTCGCCACATAGAGCAGCGCGACGATCACAGGAATGACGGCGATGCGGGCGAGGGTCAGAAGATTGGGCAGCGAGGTCATGGTTGAGCGCAAAGGACGGCCGGGGGCTCCGCTGCTCTATACGTAAGCCTTCCTCGGCCGGCAAACCCGGTCTGGGGCAGCTTCAGCTTTGGGTCTGCTTGCGGCGCAGCTTCGGCAGTCGTGGTTTCTTGAAGTTGGCGAACTTCTTCTTCAGACGCTCTGCCACATAGGCGAACAGCCGCCGGCTGAGGAAATAGCCGACGATCGTCAAGACGATCATAAAGGGAATGCTGCCGAGGATGATGGCGAGATAGACCACGCCGCCGCTGGAGATGATCTCAAGCAGGCCCTCGGAGCTGGTGATCTCGGTCACGCCGCCGCAGGACACGAAGAGACAGCCGATCGAGAGATAGAGCGAGTAGACCGGTACCATGGTCACCGGGTTGACGATCAGCGTGGCGAAAATCGTGATCGCTGCATCGAACTTCAACGCGATCAGGCGGTTGAGCAGAATGCAGACCGCGATCGAGATGACCATCTGCAGTCCGACGGTGGGAGAACAGCCGATGAAAAGGCCGAGCGCCATGGACCGCGCGAACTTCCCCTCATCCAAGGGATTCCGGCGCACATGGCGCAACAGCTGCCGGTACAGCCCTTGTATGGAGAAGTACCGCATCATTCTTTCTGGAGATCTCCCACGCTGACCACCCCATCGGGCCGGCGTCACCCTAAGCCAATTCGCCTATTCGACAGTTAAAATCGGACCCTACTGCGCCCGGAACCGGGCAATTTGCCGAGCCCCTCGCACCTGCACACCATATAATCACAGTTGCTTTGTCAGGCGAATTACATTCCCGTCAAACGGCCGAAACTGTTGCGAAAATACCCCAGTCCCGGTTCATCGATCGCGTAAAACGTGCGCGAGCCGGTCAGGGACCACCATGGAAGAAGTCATAGACCTTCTTCGCGACCCCTTTGCTGATGCCTTCGACGGCTTCCAGGTCGGCGAGACCCGCCTGCCGCACGGCCTTGGCTGAGCCGAAATGCAGCAGCAAGGCCCGCTTGCGCTTGCTGCCGACGCCAGGCACCTCGTCCAGCGCCGATGAGAGCTGCGCCTTGGCGCGGCCGCGGCGATGGGTGCCGATGGCAAAGCGATGAGCTTCGTCGCGCAGGCGCTGAATGAAATAGAGCACCGGGTCCTTGGGCTCGAGCAGAATCGGGGCCTGTCCGGGCAGGAAGATACGCTCACGGCCGGCATCGCGCTCCGGCCCCTTGGCCACGGCGGCAATGGCGACGTCCTCCAGTCCCAGATCCGCCAGGACTTCCAGCGCCGAACTCAACTGCCCGCGCCCGCCGTCCAGCAGCACCAGATCGGGCCAGTTGCCGCTGCTGCGCTCCGGGTCTTCCTTCATGGCGCGCGAGAAGCGGCGGCGGATGACCTCTCGCATCATCCCATAATCGTCGCCGCCGAAGCGGGGCTCGTCCTCTGGACCCTTTTGATCGGGCTTCGCGGCATTCCCGCGGATGGCGAACTTGCGGTAGGCGGATTTCCGGAAGCCCTCGGCGCCGGCGACGATCATGGCACCGTAGGGGCTGCTGCCCTGGATGTGGCTGTTGTCGTAGACTTCCACGCGCTCCGGGGCCTGCTCGAGACCCAGGCAGTCGGCGAGACCGGCGAGCAGGCGGCGTTGCGCAGAGCTTTCGGCGAGGCGCCGGGCCAGAGCTTCGCGGGCGTTGCTGAGCGCCGCTTCGATGATCTTGCGTTTGTCGCCGCGCTTGGGAACCAGCAGCTCGATGCGCCTCTGCGTGGCATGGCTCAGGGCTTCGCCGATCAGGTCTTGCTCCTTGAGGGCGTGGCTGAGCAGCACGAGCTTGGGCACCGGTTTGTTGTCGTAGAACTGGGCCACGAAGGCAGCCAGCACATCCTCGGTCTCGAGCTGCTTGTCGTGCTGCGGGAAGTAGGCGCGATTGCCGAAGTTGCGTCCGGCGCGGAAGAAGAAGACCTGGACGCAGGTCTGGCCGCCTTCGCGCGCCGCGACCAGCACGTCGGCATCGTCGATGCCTTCCACGTTGATGTCCTGATGGGACTGCACGTGGGCCATGGCCCTCAGCCGGTCGCGATAGCGAGCCGCCGCCTCGAAATCCAGCCGTTCGGCGGCCCCCTGCATTTCCTCGGCCAGGCTGGACTGGATATCCCGCGAGTGTCCGGTCAGGAAGGCCTTGGCCTCTTCCACCAGCTCCCCATAGGCCTCCTGCGAGATGCGGTCGACGCAAGGCGCGCTGCAACGCTTGATCTGGTGCATCAGGCAGGGGCGGGTGCGGCTGGCGAAGACGTGGTCGGAGCAGGAGCGCAGCAGGAAGGCCTTCTCCAGCGCGGTCACCGTGCGATTGACGGCGCCGGCCGAGGCGAAGGGGCCGTAGTAGGCGCCGGGCTGATCGTGGGCGCCCCGGTGCTTGGCGATCTGCGGGAAGCTGTGATCGTCGGTGATGAGGATGTAGGGGAAGGACTTGTCGTCGCGCAGCAGAACGTTGTAGCGCGGCATCAGCCGCTTGATCAGATTGCTCTCGAGCAGCAGCGCTTCGACTTCCGTGTGGGTGGTGACCACCTCCAGGCTGACTGTCTCGGCGACCATGCGCTGCAGCCGCCGCGGGAGTTTGCTGAGCTGCGTGTAGGAGGTGACGCGCCGCTTCAGATTGCTGGCCTTGCCGACGTAGAGCGCATCGCCCTTGCGATCGAGCATACGATAGACGCCCGGGTTCTGCGGCAGGGTGCGCACTCCTTCCTTGAGTACCTCTAGACCGGCGGCCAGGCCACTTGGCGAGGCCTCGGCGTCGTTTTCCTCTGTTGCCTCGTCTGAGCCGTCCTTCGCCGGCGACCCTGCCGGGACAAAGGCAACGCCATCCTCGGAGAGGCCGAGCGGCGCCAGCGGACCGACGGGCGTCCAGGCATCATCGCTGAGGACGGCGACGGCGCGCTTGCCGCCGGCGGTCGGGTCCTTCTTGCGCTGTCGCCCCTTCTGGCGTGCCATGTCTCTCGCCTCTGTGGTCCTTACCGGTCTCTGGCCCGGCTATCATGGTGGGGCAATGGGAAGGTGGAGCCCAGCCCCCTCGATCCAACAAAGAACCCCGTCAATCGATCTCCTGTCCAGTGCTTTGGTTTGTGCTTCATGCAGAGCGTTTTCACTTTTCGTTCTCTGTCGCACTCATTGCGTTCTAAGATCTGGCCAGATGCCTAAGAGAGATCGTTTTTCGTGTTTTGTTCTCTGGCGCACTGATTGCGCCAACGACGAAGGGAAGGGTGGGGACATCTTCCCGCGGGGCGCGCGGCAGCTTGTCCACGGATCTTGTGGATAAAGCTGTGGCCAAGTTCTTGCGCAGGGGTCTTACCGCAGAGAAACCCTACTCTGCCTTCGCTTTGCCTATTTTTTAGGCAAATTTCCAAGTCATTGATTTTTAAGAATAACTTACTCTCTTTCATTCAAGAAACTGTCAAACTGTTGTATGGCTCGCGGCTTAGACCGGGTTATTTGCGAGGTCATCGGCACTGTGTACAAACCCTGCCGTCACATGGCCAAAGTTTATAGTAAACAAGCGCTTAACAGAAGCGACACAAATAAAGGGAGCAATCGGCACTTTGCGAATTTTGCCTGGGAGCGGCGCGTCGATTTCGACTGTCAAGATCTTGTCTGGAAATGGCCGGTGAGTCGCAACGTCATTCATTCGATAGCCGGGCCACTCTCTGCCTCATGCCGCCATCCAAGATGTTGCCCGCCGTCCAGTGCGATCATCTGCCCGGTCATGGACGACGCCGAAAGAATGAAGCGTGCGGTGCGCGCGACTTCGTCCAGGCTCGGTCCACGCTTTAGCGGTACACCCGCGACCTGCTGAGCGAAATGCGCATCGCTCTGGCGCGGACTGGGCAGGGTCGGCCCGGGACCGATCGCATTGACTCGAATGCGAGGTGCCAGGGCCAGCGCCAGACTGCGGGTCAGCGCCCAGAGCGCGGACTTCGAGACCGTGTAGCTGACGAAGTAGGGCGTGAGGCTCCAGACCCGCTGATCAAGTAAGTTGATGACGGCGCCGTGGCTGTCTTCGGGAAGGGCGGCGGCGAAGCGCTGTGTCAGCAGGAAGGGCGCACGAAGGTTGGGCTCCAAATGCCGGTCCCAACTCTCGCGCGTCGCATCTTCGATCTTGTCCATCTCGAAGGTCGAGGCGTTGTTGATCAACACGCCGACCGGTCCCAAGGCATCGGTTGCGCGCGCGATCAAGCCCTCGACCTCCGCTTCGTTCGCCAGGTCGGCGTTGAGCAGAGTGCTGCGGCGCCCCAGAGCGTCGATTTCTTCGGCCAGGCTCTCGGCATCCCCGGCGGCACTTCGGTAGTGGATGGCAATGTCGTAGCCGTCCTCCGCGAGGGCCAGCGCCAAGGCCCGACCGATCCGGCGGGCCGCCCCGGTGATCAGGGCGCAGCGCGGGTAGTCGCAGCGATGCGGGAGAGCGGCCATGTTGGGAATGCTAGCTAGGATGCGCCATTCTGCAGCATGAACTGGGCAGTGATATAGGCTGCGTAGCAGATCAGAAAGATCACGCCGACTCCACGGCTGACGCGCTTGCCGATCGCCATCGCCGCCAGCAGAGCCAGGGTCGCCGCCGCCATCACGACACCGTCGAAATAGAGCAGGCGCCCTGTCATGGCATAGGGCGCGGTCAGCGCCAGGGCGCCGCCGATACCCATCAGGTTGAAGATGTTGGAGCCCAGGATGTTGCCCAGCGCCACGTCGGCATGGTTACGGCGGGCGGCGATAATGGCCGTGGCCAGCTCCGGGAGGGAGGTGCCGAAGGCGACCAGAGTGATGCCGATGACGGCGTCGGACAGGCCGGCGGCTTGGGCAATATCTACGGCACCCTTGATCAGCAATTCCGAGCCGCCGACCAGCGCCGCGGAGCCAACCACAACGAGACCGAGACATAGGGCGGTGCTCTTTGGGGCGTGCTCCAAAGCCTCCTCCGCCTCGGCGCCGATGGCTCCCTCGCCCTGCCGCAGCTCCACCATGTAGCGGCTGTAGATATAGAGCACCAGAAGCGCCAGGAAGACGATGCCCTGCGGCCAGAAGACCACGCCCATGGTGCCGGCGCCGACGAAGATGAAAACGGCGGTCGCAACGATCAGGGCCATTCCGTCTTGGCGGACGCAATTGGCCGGCGGGCGAAACGGTGAGATCGCTGCGGCTACGCCGCAGATCAGAAGTATGTTGGCGATGTTTGAGCCGATGATGTTGCCGAGACCGAGTTCCGGGCGGTCCTCCAACCCGGCGATGACGGTCACCACCAGCTCCGGCATAGAGGTGACGGCGGCAACAATCGTCAGACCGATGATGAGAGGAGAGATTCCGAGCGATCGCGCCATGCCGACGGCACCGCGCAGCAAGACTTCTCCGCCGATGATGAGAAGGGCGAGCCCGGCAAAGACGAAGAGGCTGGAGATAACCACTGAGACCTGTTCGTTGTTCTAGCGCAGGGTACAGCGTCTTTCCGCCGGCATCGCTGTCGCTGCGGCTCTCTGTACAGTGGGCTCTGCTGACCGATCCCGACCCGGACCTAAGGCACTGACGCTAGATGATCGCGCCTAGCACGATTTTCAATAACCCTAGTCGTCGTCGCGCGGGTCGAAACGAAGGGCCGCCGAGTTGATGCAATAGCGCAGGCCGGTTGGATGTGGACCGTCGGGGAAGACGTGACCCTGATGTGCGCCGCAGTTCGCGCAGTGCACTTCGGTCCGCCTCATGAAGAGCTTGCGGTCCTCTCTGGTCCCGACGGCATCCTCCTGAACGGCTTGCCAGAAGGATGGCCAACCCGTGCCGGAGTCGAACTTGTGCTTGGAGTCGAAAAGCTGCGAGCCGCAGACGACGCAGGCGTAGGTGCCGGGCGTCTTGGTGTTCCAATATTCTCCTGAAAATGCCCGCTCCGTGCCTTCCTGCTGGGTTACCCGGTATTGATCGGGAGTAAGATGGGCTAGGTCGAATGTTGTCTTCGCTGCGGTCATGGCTCGTCCTCTTCTCTGCGGCCTCTTGTGGGAGCGCCATCCCATTTGGTTAAGGCTCTTGTATTGCATATGCGTCAGTCTCGCGGAAATGGAAGCACTTCTCACTAGCTTGTGCGCCCACCTTGGCCGCGTCTGTCGAAGCCGGGGCAGGCTATCGCTCCGTGCCGCACTTGGCCTGGCCATAGCCCTGCCGGCCCCGGCATTGGCCGACTGGATTGACGGCTATGACGAGGTCAGGCCGCCGCTCAGCAGTCAGGCTGAGTTGATGTCACTCTGCCTCGCCGCGCCGGGCAACAGCGAAGAGAGCTGCGCCTGCGGTGTCGATTACGCTGTGCATCATCTTGATGGCGGTGAGCTTGCCATCCTCGCCTTCATGGCGGCCGAGATGCAGGTGCTGGACGCGGATATGGACCTGTTCCTGAGCATCATCCAGCGCTTCCGCCTTGACCCGGAGCAGTTCCACAAGGCCATGGCGGCCATCAACCGCGTTTCCGCCGAAGCCTCTGAGATTTGCGAAAGGCCGTTGCTGCCGCCGAGCCAATAGCCGGATTTGGCCGCCGCGCGCCAAGTCTCTATCTTAAGAGCAAGTTGCAACGCTAGGAGACTGGAGAGGCATGAGCGGCTTGGCGAGTGATGTGCACGGGCGCGTGGACGCCGGACCGGCCATTGCCGAGCTCTCGGCGTTGTTAAAGGAGCGACTGTCGACCTCCCTGGCCGTCCGCGAGCATCACGGTAAGGACCTGACCTATCACGACGGCGCGGCGCCGGATGCGGTAGCCTTCCCGAGCTCGACCGAGGAGGTCGCCGAGATCGTTCGAATCTGCGCACGGCACAAGACGCCGATCGTCCCTTATGGCACCGGGACGTCCCTGGAAGGCCATATCGCCGCTTTGCACGGTGGCGTCTGTATCGATCTTGGCGGCATGAACGCCGTCCTGGACGTCAACGGCGAAGACATGGACTGCCGGGTCCAGGCCGGGGTGACGCGCAAGACGCTGAACGACTACCTGCGTGACAGCGGCCTGTTCTTCCCAATCGACCCGGGCGCCGATGCCTCACTGGGCGGCATGGCCGCAACTCGGGCTTCGGGCACCAACGCGGTGCGCTACGGCACCATGCGGGAAAACGTGCTCGGCCTCACCGTGGTGACCGCTGACGGTCGTGTCATCCGCACCGGCGGACGCGCCCGCAAATCCTCCGCCGGTTACGACCTGACCCGGCTGTTCGTCGGCTCCGAAGGCACGCTCGGCGTGATCACCGAGCTGCAGCTCCGGCTCTACGGCATACCCGAGGCTATCACCGCCGCGGTTTGCCCCTTCGACAGCCTCGAGGGCGCGGTCAACACCGTGATCGCCGTCATTCAGAGCGGCATCCCCGTGGCCCGCATCGAACTGCTCGATGAAGTACAGATGGAGGCGATCAACCGCTACTCGGGCCTGGATTACCCCTTGTTGCCGACGCTTTTCTTCGAGTTCCACGGCACCGAGGCCGGGGCCCGTGAGCAGGCCGAGCGGGCCGGGGACCTGGCGAGCGAGTTTGGCGGCGGCGACTTCCGTTGGGCGGCACAGCAAGAGGATCGCAACCGCCTCTGGCAGGCCCGGCATGATGCCTACCACGCTTGCAAGGCCATGCGGCCCGGTTCTGAGGCCTGGGCGACCGATGTCTGCGTACCCATTTCCCGGCTCGCCGAGTGCATAGTCGAAACCCGACGCGACATCGATGAGAGCAAGCTGCTTGCCCCCATCGTCGGCCATGTCGGCGACGGCAACTTTCATCTCGTCTATCTGGTCGACCCGGAAGACCGGGAAGAGCTCGCGCGCGCCGAGGCCCACAACGAGCGGATGGTGATGCGGGCGCTCGCGATGGGCGGGACCTGCACGGGCGAGCACGGCATCGGTTACGGCAAGATCGACTTCCTGCAGGCCGAGCAGGGCGAGGCTGTCTCTGTAATGCGTAGCATCAAGACGTCGCTCGACCCTGACAACATCATGAACCCGGGCAAGATCCTGCGCGTGTGATGTGCCGGTAGGGGGGCGCGCTTCCTCATCGTTTCCTTCGCATCCGGCTCGCAGCATCTTTTGGTGGTTGCCAACGAGTGAGATCGTCATGGATTTGAAAGGGCAGAACGTCTTCATTGTCGGCGGCTCGAGCGGCCTGGGCCGTGCCACAGCTGCTCTTGCCTTGTCCAAGGGCGCGCGTGTCACCATCGCCAGCCGCAACGAGCAGAAGCTGCACAACGCGGTGGCGGAACTTGGGCCGCGTGCTGACAGCTGCCGCCTCGACATGATGGACCAGCAGAGTGTCGCAGCCTGTTTCACGGCAATGACGCCCGGCTCCCTCCATCATCTGCTGATATCCGCCTCTAGCGCCGTGCATGGGCCTTTCGCCGCACTCGACGTCGCTAAGGTGGAGGACATGTTCGCCAGCAAGTTCTTCGGCCCCTACCGGGTCGCGAAGGCGGCGTTGCCGAAGCTCGCGGAGGGAGGCTCCATCACCTTCTTCTCCGGGGTGTTGAGCCGGCGCCCCGGCATGAATTGCTCGGGCCTAGGCGCCGTCAATTCGGCGGTCGAGGGCCTGACCCGCGGCCTGGCGCTGGAGCTTGGGCCGAAGCTGCGGGTCAACTGCCTCTCGCCTGGCATGGTCGACACGGAAGCTTACGCGGGCATGCCTGAAGAGAAGCGCCAAGCGATGTATAGGAACACCGGGGAATCGCTTCCCGCAGGGCGCGTCGGCCACGCTTCGGAGTTGGCCGAGGCCGCGCTGTTCCTCATGACCAACGGCTTTACCACCGGTCAGGTGCTGGACGTCGACGGCGGCCACATGGTGCGGCAGTACGCGACCCGCTAGCATAGCTACGCCTAGGCTATTCCGCCGCGCGGCTGCTGCTCTGCATGGCTTGGCCGACCAGCCTGCGTCCCAGGTCCCAGACACCGCCCAGGCTCTGGGCGTCGTCGACCACTGACTCGAAGGCGTCTGCCGTCCACAGAATATCGTCCTCTCCGATGGTCAGCGAAGGCAGCAGCTTGATGACCGGTAGCTCGCTGCCGGCCACCTGGGCCAGGATACGGTGCTCCTTTAGCAGCGGAATCAGCAGCAGTTGGCAGAATAGCCCTTTGCGGGCTTGCTCGATCATCGTGTAGGCCGCCTTGAGTCGGAGGGCTCGGGGACTGTTGAGCTCGACCGCGATCATCAGGCCCTTGCCGCGCACCTCCTTGATCAGCTCCATGGGCGCGAGACGCTCGCGCAAACAGGCTTGCAGCTCGGCGCCCATGGTCTCGGCTCGGGCGACGAGCCTTTCCTCCTCCATCACCGAAAGCGTGGCCAGGCCGGCCGCCATGGCCATGTCGTTCTTCGAGAACGTGGAGCCGTGCACGACTGCCCGGTCCATGCGGTCGAAGACCTTGTCGAAGATTGGACGGCGGCAGGCGACGGCGCCCAGCGGGACGAAGCCGCCGGAGAGGGACTTGGCAAGGGTGACGATATCGGGTTCGACACCCCAATGCTCGCAGGCGAGGAAGCGGCCCGTTCGGCCCATGCCCGACTGAATCTCATCGGCGATGAACAGCGTGCCATGCTTGCGGCACAGCTTGGCGGCCTCGGGAAGGTAGTCGTAGTTCGGAAGATTGACGCCTTTGCCTTGGATTGGCTCGACGATGAAGGCGGCGATCCGGTCCTCTGCCAGGGCGCGCTCCAGCGCCGGCAGATCGTTGAAGGGCACCTCGGCACAGTCGCCAAGCAGCGGCGCGAAGCCCTCGCGGTAGAGCGGGTCGGCGGTGACCGAGAGCGCTCCATAGGTCAATCCGTGATAGCCGTGGCTGCAATAGAGGATGCGCTGGCGGCCGGTGGCGTAGCGCGCGAACTTCAGCGCGGCTTCGACGGCCTCAGCGCCCGAGTTGCAGAAGTACATCTTTTCGAGCCAAGGCATCTGGCCGTTAAGCCGTTCCGCCAAAAGACCAGCCAAGAGAGAGACGTCGAGCTGCACCATGCCCGCCATCTGGCCATCCAACACCTGCTTCAGAGCATCGATGACGGCGGGATGATTGCGGCCAAGGGCGAAGACGCCGAAGCCACTGAGATGATCGAGGTATTTCCGGCCGTGCTTGTCGAAGAGGTAGGGGCCTTCTCCGCGGGCATAGGCGACATCGAAGCCGATGGTGCGTAGAACGCGGACCAATTGCGCATTGAGATGCCGCTCGAAGAGCGAGAAGCGCTCCGCATCGCGGTCGCGGATCAGCCCCTCCAGATCAATCGACATGAACAAACCCCCAAAACTGTGTGGTCTAGGCACAATACTCCAACAGGACCGTTTCTCGAAGTTCAACGGCCGCTGGGCATGGGTGCCCTGTGTGGAATGCCTCTGCTCCCCCGCTGAGGCGCGCTAGAATGAGCCTTAATCCAGGCGAATGACCCTGACCCGACGTCATTCCAGTGGTGCTATGGGAGAATTGTCTTTGCGCCCTGTCAATGCCGCGTCAAGAGAACGCTCGTTCTATCGATCGCACGGTCCGATGAGCGATCCCGGTGAGCAAGCCGCGGCGCTCTTGGCGCTGCCCGACGCACTTTCGGGGGTGCTTGAAGCACTACAGGGCTTGCTGCTGCATGTGGATGAGCTGCGGCTCTATGGACTGTCGCCTTGCCAAGTGCGGGACCTCTCGCGCGAGACGCTCCCGGTCGCCGAACGGCTGCGCCGCATTATGGAAAGCGACCAGACGCCGCTCGGAATCTCGCGCCGACCGGCAGACCGGGCACCGGTGACCTGCAGGGACTACGCTTTGCTGCTCACTGCTTGCCTGCGTCAGCGGGGCCGGGCGGCCAGAGTCCGCTGCGGGTTCGCCGACTACTTCGCGCCGGGACGCTATGAGGATCACTGGGTTTGTGAGTATTGGGATGAGAGCGGCCGGCGTTGGCAGTTGGCCGACGCCCAGCTCGATGCCGAGCACCAGGCGCATTTCGCTATTGGCTTCGAGCCGGCACAGCTTCCCGATGGCGCCTTTCTCAACGCCGCCCAAGCTTGGCAGGCATGGCGGGAAGGCCGCATTGGCGCGGCGTGCTTCGGCCATGGACCTGCAACCGGTGCGCCCATGCTTCTTGTGAACCTCGCTCGGGACCGATTGGCCCTCGCCAAGCAGGAGACCTCGGCCTGGGATTCTTGGCGGGTAGCCTTGCCCTGGACCGGTGGCTTGGATGCAGTGCTCATAGCGAATGGCGACGCTCTGGCCGATTCCATTGAAGGTATCGACGGAGATGCTATGGCGCCTGACGTTCTTCCCGAGCAGAATCTGCTTGAGAGCCCTTTCTGGCTCTAAGCTGCCCGAATCTGGGATAGGAAGTCGTTCAGCTTCGCTTTCAGCGCATCGGACTGCTGGGTCATGTCTTTGGCTGCGGACAAGACCTGATCAGCCGCCGAACCGGTTTCCCGGGCACCGTCACTGACGAGAGAGATGTTCTCGTCGACTTGCTGTGTGCCGCGTGCTGCATCTTGAACGTTGGCACCGATCTCATTTGTCGTGGCGCTTTGCTCCTCGACGGCGGCCGAGATGGCCGAAGCAATCTCGCTGATTCTCCGGATTGTGGCGGCGACGCCCTCGATGGCAGAGACCGAGCTGTTGGTCGCGTTCTGCATCGAGGTGACCTGCTCGGCAATCTGGCCTGTTGCATTGGCGGTCTGGTTGGCCAGGTTCTTGACCTCTGAGGCGACCACAGCGAAGCCCTTGCCCGCTTCGCCCGCGCGGGCTGCCTCGATAGTGGCATTGAGCGCCAAGAGATTGGTCTGCTCGGCGATGTCGTTGATCAGGTCCACCACCTCGCCGATGCGCTGCGAAGCCTCGGCCAGTTCTTGCATCTGGTTGCCGACCCGATCGGCCTCCTCGACGGCACTAGCCGAGATGTTCGTGGACTCGACGACCTGCCGCCCGATCTCCTGCACGGACGCCGAGAGTTCTTCGGTGGCGCTCGCGACGGCCTGAACATTGCCGGTTGCCTGCTGGGAGGCACTGGCGACCTTGGCTGATTGCTGGGAGCTTTGTTGAGCTGTGCTGGCGAGGCTCTCCGCCGCAGTCTCGAGGCCGCCGGCAGACTCGGTTACGGCGGCGACGACGGCGCTGACGTTGCCTTGGAAATCGTCGGCCAGCTGCAGCAGCTCCTCGCGGCGCTGCTCTGCGTCGCGGACCCTGCGCTCCTCCTGCTCGACCTCCATCCGTTCGATGCGAAGCGCGTTGTCCTTGAAGACCTCGACCGCTCTCGCCATGGCACCTAGCTCATCGCCGCGGTCGGTTCCCGTGACGCTGACAGCCTTGTCGTCATTTGCGAGGCTGTGCATGACGGCGGTTAGCTCGGCGACCGGCCGCGTGATGGAGCGAGCGACGATGAAGGCCGACAGCAGAGCGGCCGTCAGAAGAACCAGCACCATCGCAGCTTCCAGGAGGAGCGAGTCGCGTGCTTTCGCCATGTCGTGCGCAGCGAGCTCCTGCAGGTCTTGGGCGACAAAGTCCTCCACCTGCTTCATCAGGTTGATCTTGTCGGTGATCTGCTCGAACCAGTAGGGGCCGGTGATTCCTTGCAGGTCGCCGCTGTCGCGCGATCTAAGAGCAATCTCTCGCATGCGGGCGACCTCTTCGACCGGCCTGCCGGTCAAGGTCTTGTCATAGAATTCCTTGTCCTGGGGACGGCCGTAGAGGCGGAAGCTGTCGAGGAAGGTGTTCTGCGCTGCGATCAGCTTGACCAGATTGTCGTAGATCGCCGGCTGAAAAGCGCCGGAACCGAAGCCGACCGCCCCCATCGCCCGTTCGCGCCCGGCGCGCTCCTTGGCTTGGAGCAGGTTGATGTAAGCGCTGATCTCCTTGCTGATCTCGTCCACGCCGCTGACCTGCAGCATGGTCTCGACGATGCCGAGCAAGGACATGATGGTCCCGGTGTAGTACTTGGCCATTTCAGGCACCGTGAGGCCAAAGCCGTCCACGGCTTTGCGCTTGGCCTCGAGATCGTCGAGCCGGGCCAAGGCTTCGTCGGCCTTGTTTCGCAGTGTGGTGTCATAATTGGAAAACGCAAAGGCTGCCAAAGCTGCGACGAGCTCGGCGCGCCGCTCGTCCGAGGCGGCGCGCTGTTGCGGCAGAATATCCGCAAACACTTGGCCTTCGGAACTAAGGAACCCGGCCGAACGACCTCGCTCTCGCTGCAGCTCGTGAACCACGGCGCTAACAGTCGGTGCCAGCTCTGCAAGGGCGCCTACTCGCTCCATCTGCGTGAACAGCCGATAGCGATCGAGCAGAAGGTCTGCAGACAGCCAAAGCAGGGCGCCCATCAAGACAAGCATGCCCAAGAGGATACGTTTGCCGATCCGCATATTGGCGAACCAATTCGTCAGTGAAGCCGGCATCTCACCTGATCCCATGTCGTTGTGCCAATTCATGGCACCGTGCGGACGACTAGATGTCTCGGCTTGCTTTAAAGTCGCATTAATTGCAGTTGGGCGACGTAGATTGGCCTATTTTATATTGTAAGAACCTCTGAAACTTCAGCCTAATCGAGTAGAAAGCCTGCTCTTCGGACAAATCGCCCGAAGCCGGCGCGTTCCGGCTTTGCGTACTGGCGGGCCTTGTCTTCCGACCATCCGTAGCTTGAGGCTTGGCCGAAGTCCTCCGGATAGCGCTGAGCGGCGTAGGGCTGGGCCGCAGCCCGCCGTTCGTCATAGCCGGTTATGCGCTCTGCCAAGCCGTCCTCATGGTAGCGATCTTTGTGCAGGGTCACGGAGAGCGGTAGGCGGTAGCTCTGCTTTGGCGGCGCAGCGGGCCTGCCAAGCGCCAGAGCAACAGCCGGGAAAACGTGCTGGGGCAGGCCGAGCAGCTCGCTGACCGCTTCCGCCTCATTGCGAATCGCGCTGATCGGGCAGCAGCCGAGGCCAGCCGCTTCGGCGGCGACCATGAACTGCGCCATGGCGATGCCGGCGTCCAGAGCGGCGTTGTAGAAGGCATCGAGATGGTCGTTGGCGAAGTCCTTGGTGCGCCAGTCATGCAGAAGGCGCTGCCGACGGTTGTTGGCGCAGAAGACCAGGAGGTGGGGAGCTTCGGCGATCCAGGGCTGGCCGAGCGGACCTTCCGTCAGTAGCCGGTCGAGCGCGTGACGCAGACCCGGGCTTTCGATGATGACGATGTCACGCTGTTGCAGATCGCTTTTGGTCGGTGCGCAAAGGGCGAGGGCGCAGAGCGTCTCGATGAGGGCTGGCTCGATCGGCTCAGGCAGAAAGGCTCGGCAGGAACCACGCGCCGCCAGCGCGTGCCATGCCTCCGGAATGTGTTCGTCTCGTGGCTCCTGCGGCCGCTCGCCAAAGCGTTCCTCTAGGGCTGCGAATAGATTGTCCGTCATGCTCTGTCTCATGCTCGATAGCGTCGGGCTCTAGGTTGCACCGGTGCTCAAGCGCCTCTCGCTGCGTTGTGATCTTCGGTGTCTTCTGCGCGGGGCTTCGCATACCATATCCCCGCTTGGCCAGACCCTATCCGTCGCGATGGGCGAATGGCCGGCCATGACCGAATGGAGGGGCGCAGGCTATGTCGCAGAGCATTTCCACCACGCCGGTGAAGATCATTCTTTACCGCTGGGCCGGCTCATGGGGTCCCTTCAAGGTCAAGATACCCTGCGGCGAGTGCTCGCTGACCCTCGACGTGATCAAGGATACCATGGCCGTGGAGCTTGCGGGCATTCCGGTGGAGCTCGATGTACGAGAGTGGCTTTCCGAATGGTGGAAGCCGCTCCCCAAGGGCGGGTGGCATGCGCCCATCGTCATGGTCGAAGGCCGGCTGGTCAGCCAGGGCCATGCCCTCAACCGCGGGCTCTTGACCGAGGCGGTGATTGCGGCCCACGTGGCACGCTCTGGGGTCATCGGCAATCATCTCTTTGGCAAAGAGACCTGCCCCCATTGCCACCGGGCCAGAGGCTACCTGGAGGCGGCCGGTATCGACTACCAGTACCACGACGTGGTCAAGGACCCGCGCGCGCTCTACGAGATGTTGGGCCGGGTCAAGCCGATCATCGGGCCCAAGACGCCGATCACCGTGCCGCAGATCTGGCTCGAGGGGCGTTACGTCGGTGGCGCCGATGAACTGAGCCGTCTGCTCGATGCCGAAATTGAGCCCAACCCGGATCGCGGTCGCTGTTCTCTGTCGCCTGCGACGCGCAAAGCGGCCTGAGGCGGCTTTAGCCATGTGCGAGCTCTTCGCCATGTCGAGCTATGCGCCGGCCACGGTCAGTTGTTCCCTCCACGAGTTTGCGCGCAACGGCAGCCACTTGCGCAGCAACCACTCCGGTTGGGGCATCGCCTACTTCGAGGACCGCGACGTCATCCTGATCCGGGAAGCGGAGCCGGCTGCCGATAGCCCCTGGGTCCGCTTCATTCGCGAGCAGGCCTTGGCCAGCCGCTGCGTCATCGCCCATGTCCGCCATGCGACGGTCGGCAAGGCCGTGCTCTACAACACCCATCCTTTTCGCCGTGCGCTGGGCGGCCGAATGCATGCCTTCGCCCACAACGGCACGCTGATGGGGCTCGATGGCTCCTACAGCGGCGACTGGCTTGCCTACCGTCCAGTCGGCGATACGGATTCAGAGCTGGCTTTTTGTCTGCTGCTGCATCGGTTGCGTGAGGTCTGGGAGGGCCGCAACGAGCCGCCGACGCCGCAGGAGCGGTTCGATGTCTTTGCCGACTTCGCCATCGAGATGGCGGGTTTCGGCCCCGCGAACTTCCTTTACTCCGATGGCGAACTGCTCTTCGTCCATGCGGACAAGCGCGTCTTCGAGGAGAACGGTGGCTATAGCGAGCCGCGACCGCCGGGCCTCTGCCAACGCTCCTGCAGCCCGGAGGGCGACGGCGAGTTGTGGCATTGCTCGGGCATGGATATCGGCCTTGGTGCGCGGCGCACGACCCTCTTCGCCAGTGTGCCCCTTGAGGAAGAAGGCTGGGAGCCGCTCCCGGAGGGCACTTTGGTGGCCGTGCGCGATGGCGAAGAGCTGTTACGCCGCAACCGATAGTGCGGCGGCAAAGCCCTCGATGCGCGTTGCGGCTTCGTCCAATCGCTCGTCGGTCGTGCCGAGGCTGAGCCGCAGGTGACCCTTCGCGCTGTCGCCGAAGGCATCGGCGGGCAGGAGGGCCACGCCCGTTTCGGCCAGCAGCCGCTCGGCGAAGGCCTGGGCGCTGAGGCCACTGCCCCGCACATCGAGCAGCAGGAACATGCCGCCTTCAGGCGCGTGGCATGCCATGCCGGGCAGCCCGTCCAGCCTTTCGCTCAACCGCCGCCGCCGGTCACGATAGGTATTCATCATCCCCGTCAACTCGGGAAAGTCCTGGGTCAACGCGCTGATCGCCGCCCGCTGGCTGAAGCCAGGCAGTCCATAGAGGCTGCAAAGCAGAAGATTGAAGAGATGGTCGGCAAAGTCGCTGTCAGGGACGATAGACCAGCCAATGCGCCAACCCGTCATGGCATGAGACTTGGAAAGTGAGCTGATCACAACCGTGCGGTCTGCCATGCCGGGCAGGCTGAGAGGGCTCATGTGCTCGTCTTGATAGACGATGTCGCCATAAACCTCGTCGGAGATGCACCAGAGGTCATGCGTCCGGCAGAGTTCGGCAATGGCTTCCAGCTCAAAGCGGGTTAGGACGGCGCCTGTTGGGTTGTTCGGGGTGGCGAAGAGGATTGCCTTCGTCTTGGGCGTGATCCGTGCGGCGAGGGCCTCAAGATCCGGATGGAAGTTGAGTGCGGCCGGGCAGGGCGTCGGGACCAGTTCGGCACCGGTGGAGCGCACCACCGCTTCATAGGTCACATACATCGGTTCGAACGCCACAACCTCGTCGCCAGTCTCGAAGAGGCACTGGGCCGCGGCATAGAGCGCGCCTTGTGCACCAGCCGTGATCACCACGCGCTCAGCCTCGACCGGAACACCAAGCTTGGCGGCGCTGCGCTCTGCCACCGCCTCGCGCAGCTCGGTGAAGCCGATGATCGGGGTGTACTTGGTGTCGCCGCTCAGCATGGCGTCGGTCGCCGTCCGGATGACTCCGGTCGGAGTGTTGGTGTCGGTGTCACCAACGGTCAGCAAGATAACATCCTCGCCCCGCGCGCGGCGGGCCAGTCCTTCCATATGGATGGCCCAGGCCTCGGCGCCCTCGCCGGCGAAGCGCTCGACGCGTGCTGCGTATCTCATGGCTGTCCTAGTTGTCGTCTTCGTTGGACGCGGGGTGCAGGTGATGGTCGTCCAGATGTTTGCCGTCTCGGACTCGGGCGTCCGCCTGGTGGGCCTTTTCTGCTTTCGGCAGGCCGAACTTGGCGCGCCGTTCGGCTGCTTCTTGGGCTCTTGCCTCGCGTGATCTTTGCTTCCGCGCGCGTCGGAGATTGATCACTTGGCCGCTGCTCTGCTTCTTTTGCCGACAAGACATGCCAGGCTCCTCGATCACCGACGGAGTCTTTCATCTGCTGCTTGGAGCGTCAATTGCTTCAACGGCTTCGACCTCTGCTTTGAGCGCTGGGCAGCCATTATATAGAAGGCTGAGAGGCTGGCGCGCGCCGCGGCCAGGCAAGGTGCAAGGGTTCGCAATGAAGAAGGTTCTCTTGGTTGTAACAGGGGTCGTCGTGGTTGGCCTTGCGGCCCTTCTGCTGGCGCCCTCCTTCATTGACTGGAACCAGCAGAAAACGCGGATCACCCAACAGATCTTCGATGCCACTGGTGAGCGTGTCGCCATCGAAGGCGACGTCTCCCTCGCGCTGCTGCCGACACCGCGGCTTTCAGCTGCCGGCGTCCGGCTGGCAGGGGCTGATGGCGAGCCGGACCGCCTGACTTTGAAGAGCCTCGACCTGCGGGTGGCCCTAGCGCCGCTGCTGGGCGGCCAGATTGAGGTCGCCTCCCTGGTGATGGTCGAGCCTGTCGTGCTTTACGAAATCGATGAGCAAGGCCGTGACAACTGGTTGCCGAGTGGGGATGACGGTTCTTCCGGCGGGACGACTGATGGCGCGGCCGGTACGGCGGACCCCGATCTCGCCCTCAGGGTCCAGGCACTGCGGGTTGAAGGCGGCACCCTGGTCTACCGCGATCTTGGTACGGGCAGGGAAGAGCGTATCGAAGCTATCGATGCCGATCTTTCGGCGGACTCGCTGAGCGGCCCCTTTCGACTCAAGGGGGATTTCTCCTACAGCGGAGAAGTATTCGACCTGAGCGCCTCGATGGGTCGTCTCGATCGCGGTACAGGGGCCGGCAGCGCGATTGCAGTGAACGCTCCCGGCCTCGGCGACGCCAAGCTTGCCTGGGACGGCAGCATCGCGCCCGAAGACCCGGCCGTCCGGGGCACGCTCACCCTGAGCGGCATGTCCTTGGCTGACCTGGCGGCGTTCGCCAGCAAGCTGGGCACGGAGCTTCCTGCGCCGGACTTGGACTATGAGGTGGTCGCCGAGCTGAGCTATGGCGACGATGCTCTTACGGTGGAGGATGCAACACTGCGCCTCGGCGCGAGTCGGCTGCAGGGCGCGGGCAGACTTGCTGCAAACCCAGTTGCCGTTCCAGAACTCAGGCTGGAACTCGCCGCCACGCGCATTGACCTCGATGAGCTCTTGGAGGGCTTGCCGACGCCAGAGGCAAAGGCCAGTGCGGCCGGGCCGGAAGACGGTGCGGCCGCGGCCGGCACGGCTCCTCTCGATGTGCCATTCTTGGGTCAGGTGATTGGCCGCGTCGACGTAACGGTCGACGCTTTGGTTTATCGGCAGGATACGCTGCGCAATACAGTCTTCGGCGCCAGCCTCGATCAGAGCCAAGCTCTCATGGAGACCCTCAGCGCGACCTTGCCGGGCGGTGCCGAAATTGCGCTGAGCGGCAAGCTGACCCGCCCGGCCGAGGGTGCCGCCTTCGACGGCGGCTTGGAGGTCAGGGCCAACGATCTTCGGCAGACTCTGGCCTGGCTCGGCCAAGAGGTGCCGGACGTCGCCGATGACCGGCTGCGGCGCCTCATTCTGGTGACAGACGTCTCGGCGCGGATGGCCGAGAGCGGCAGTCGCTTAGACTTCAACAATCTCACTGCGGACCTGGATGCCAGCCGCCTGAGAGGAGGCATTGCCACACGCCTGGGCGCGCGCCCCGGCATCGGTGTCGGGCTCAGCATCGATCGTCTCAATCTCGATGCCTATCTCGGTGACTCGCTGCCTCTCTCACCGCAAGACTCCGGCCAGGAGACGGCTGAAGCCCTGCGGGGTGAATCCACGAATGATGTCCTTGAAGGCATCCCGGCGTTGTCCCTGCTGGATCGCTTCGATGCCAACTTCGATCTCCACGCGGAGGAAGTTGTGTTGCAGGGCGGCGCCTTTCAGGAGCTGCGCGCCCGCGGGTTGCTGCTTGCCGGCGCCTTGACCTTCTCGGAGCTGTCTGCCGACAGCTTTCCGGGTGGGGCAGGGCGGGTCAGTGGGCGCCTGACCGGTTTGGCCGACCAGCCGCAGTTAGCAGAGGGGCAATTCGACATCAGCTTGCAAGAGCCTGTGCGCCTGCTGCGCTATCTGGGGCGCCCGGCGGATGACATGGTGGCCCGTCTCGGACCATTGAGCGCCAGCGGCGACGCCAGCGGCGATCTCGAGGCGATCAGCCTGTCGCTCGATGTAACGGGTTTGGGCGGCCGCGGGCAGTCAGTCGCGATCTTGCGCGATCTTCAGGGCGAGCCCTCGGTGGAGGCGGGAAGCTTCTCCCTGTCGGGCATGGATGGCGCGAGCATCGCCGCCGTGCTCGGTCTTCCGGTTAGCCACCCGCTGGCCCGCCTTGGCGCGTTCGACCTGGAGCTGCAGGCCAACGGTTCGCGTGGCAGCATCGACTACGATCTCGCCCTCGTGGCGCTCGGCGGCCGCATAAGCTCGAGGGGTGTTCTCTCGGACTACATGACGGACAAGCCACAACTTGAAGATGTCGCGCTCGTCGTCGAAGGCATCGAGGCGCGCCGACTCGCGGCTCTGGCCGGCTTATCGGAGATCGAAAGCGTGACGCGGCTAGGGCCGATTGCGCTGACCAGCACCATGAATGGGTCGTTGGATGACTTCCGCTACACGACCCGCGTTGCCGCCTTGGGCGGCGAACTGCGCGCCGTCGGGAGCGCGCAGAACGTCTCGAGCGGTCTGCCCGACTTCGACTTCGACTTGGCCGTCTCGCATGAGGATCTTCAGCGACCTTTGACGCGGCTCTTCCCAGAGGAAGGCTTTGGACGCGTCGGTGCACTGGACCTCAACGCCAAGGTGGCCGGCTCGCCGCTCAAGCTGTCGGTGACCGAGCTGATGGCACAGGCTGGCCGCACCAGCCTGCAGGGTGAGCTGGCACTCGACTTGACCTCAGCCCGGCCTCGGCTCGAGACACGGCTGGATTTCGGCGAGCTGATCGTGAGCGACTTTCTCGCCGATGGCGCAGAGCAGGCCGGCAGCGGCGGAAGCCCCGCTGGGCAGAGCAGCCAAGACGCGTCCACTTGGTCCAAGGACCCGCTCCCCCTCGAGCCTCTGCGGCAGTTTGACGGTAGCCTTGTTGCAAGTTTTGCATCACTCGACACAGGTGACATGCCGCTGGACGACGTCGTGCTGGATGCAAGCTTCGAAGGTGGTGTCCTTACGGTGCGACGTTTTGACGGCGCGCTCAGAGGTGGCAGCTTGTCCGCCGTCGGTGAGCTCGATGCGTCCGGCCCAGCCACTCCAGCCCAGGCTTCCTGGACCCTCGACCTCGACCGCATTCCTGTCGGGCCACTGCTGCGTGCCGCCGGCGTCGAGCACCAGATCGATGGGCTCATCGATTTGGACGGTCGCTTCACTGCGCGCGGCTCCAGTCAGCTCGAGATGGTCTCGACCTTGAGCGGTGATGGCAGTGCGGGTGGCGATCTCAGTTTCCAGCCCGGTGGACTGGAGCAGGGCGCCAATCTGGTGGCCGGGCTGCTCGGCGGGGCCGTGCGCCAGGTTCAAGGCTTTACCGACCCCGTCAACGCACTGTTCGGCGCCTTCGGGCAAGCGCCCGTCGCCCTATCCCTGACCTACCAGGCCGAGCGCGGGGTGCTTCGCAGTGACGACATCCTGCTGCTGGGGCAAGGGGCGCGCGTGAATGGGCAGGGCGTCATGGTCGACCTGCCGCGCCTCTCCACGGCTTTGGATTTGGCGGTGACCTTGGGCGAGGACAATGCGCCTTATCTGACCGTCGCCCTGGCCGGCCCGCTGGACGCGCCGAACACCAGCTTCGGCGGCGACATCTTGCGCCGCGGAATCAGCATCGACCCGTCCGGCGGCTCGGCGGACTCACCCGGCGATATCATCGAGGGGATTGTCGGCGGCGTACTGGGCGTGCCGCCCCGGGAGGAGAGTCAGCCCGAAAGCGCACCTTCCGGACAACTGCCCAACCAAGAGAGCAGTGAGCCAGAGCAGCCGGAACAGGACCCGCGAGAACAGCTCCTGCGCGGACTCTTCAAAGGGATTCTGAATCAGTAGCAGATGGCGCTGCCGCCTTCGACGCGCCTGCACGGTGCTTTAAGTCATCCAAGACGAAGAGCCGGATCGCGCTGGAGAGATTGGCAACCTCTGAAAGCTCTCCGCCCGCCTTGGCGAAACGCTCCTTGTCCAGGCGCTCGATCAGGCCCGCAAGCGACACCCCGTCACGCTTGGCGATAGCACGCAGCTCGTCCCAGAAGGGCTCCTCCACCGAGACGCTGGTGGCGTGGCCGGCGACGGTGACCGAGCGCTTCTTCATGGAGGCAGGCGCTAGGCCTTAGCCTTCTTGCGCGGTTTGGCCTTCGTCTTCTTTGCCGGAGCTTTGGCTTTCGGCAGGCTGCGCGGGCCGATCATCTTGGCCGGGTCAACCAGCCGTTCGAACTCTTCCTCAGCCAGAAGCTCCAGGGCGGCTGCGGCCTGTTTCAGGGTGCTGCTTTCGGCGTGCGCTTTCTTCGCAACCTTGGCTGCGTTGTCGTACCCGATGTGGGGGTTGAGCGCTGTCACCAACATCAGTGATTCGTTCATCAGCGCTTCGATGCGTGCCTCGTTGGCCTCGATGCCCTCGACACAGTTCTCGCGGAAGGAGTCGCAGGCATCGCCGATCAGCCGCGCCGACTGCAGCAGGTTGTAGATCATCATCGGTTTGAAGACGTTGAGCTCGAAGTGCCCGTTGGAGCCTGCGACGGTGATCCCCGTGTGATTGCCCATCACCTGGGCGCAGACCATGGTCATGGCCTCGGCCTGGGTCGGATTGACTTTGCCCGGCATGATGGACGAGCCGGGCTCGTTCGCCGGCAGCAAGAGCTCGCCGAAGCCGCAGCGCGGACCCGAGCCCATGAGACGGATATCGTTGGCGATCTTCATGAGGGAGGCCGCGACGGTATTGAGCGCGCCCGAGCATTCGACGATGGCGTCGTGCGCGGCCAATGCTTCGAACTTGTTGGGCGCGGTCTTGAAGGGATAGCCGGTGATCTCCACCACCTCTTTGGCGAAGGCCTTGTCGAAGCCCTTCACGGAGTTCAGTCCCGTGCCGACGGCGGTGCCGCCCTGCGCCAAGAAGTAGAGCCGGGTCATGGAGCCTTTGACGCGTTCCACGCCATAGGTCATCTGGGTGGCGTAGCCGGAGAACTCCTGCCCGAGGGTGAGCGGTGTCGCGTCCATCAGGTGGGTGCGCCCGATCTTGATGATCTTGTCGAAGGCCTTGGCCTTGGCCCCTAGCGCCTCGGCCAGGCGCTTCATGGCCGGCAGGGTGTTCTCGTTCAGCTCCGTGATCGCCGCGATATGCATGGCGGTGGGGAAGGTGTCGTTCGACGACTGCCCCATGTTGACGTGGTCGTTGGGATGGACCGGCGTCTTGCCGCCGCGCTCGCCGGTCAAGATCTCATTGGCGCGGCCCGCCACCACCTCGTTGCTGTTCATGTTGGACTGCGTGCCCGAGCCGGTCTGCCAGACGACCAGCGGGAAATCGGCGAGATGCTCGCCATCGGCCACTTCTTGTGCGGCCTTCTCCACCGCCTTGCCGATCTCCTTGGGCATGACCCCGAGGGCCATGTTGGTGCGGCAGGCCGCGAGCTTGAGAATGCCAAGCGCGCGAATGAGCACGGGGGGCAGCGTTTCCCCGCCGATACGAAAGTTCTGCAGAGAGCGCTGCGTTTGGGCGCCCCAATAGCGGTCCGCCGGCACGGCAATCTCGCCCATGGAGTCGCTTTCGATGCGCGTCGAGTCCTTCTTTGCCATTGCTCAGTCGTTCCTTGGTGGCGGGTTTGTCGTGGTCGCTGTGTGCCTCGCGCCTGTCTAGCACGCCGTGGCGCGTGAGGCAGTCTAGGTTTTCTTGCGGCTCTTGCGTTTGGTCGGGTTGCGGCGGCTGGCTTCGAGCGCAAGCTCAGCCCAAGGGAGAAGAGCGTCCGGGCTGTCCAGGCTGCCCTCCGGCGCCAGCATATAGGGCATCTCCACGGGCTTTGTCTTGCCCTCATAGATGAAAGGCCGGCTGCCTGCTGCCTCAAAGGCAGGCCGGCTTTTGTCGTCAGCCTTGAACCAAAGCTGTTGCCAGGCGGCGATGGCGAAGATCTGACCGTCGAGGTAGAAGCCGTGCCCGCCGAACATGCCACGGGCTGTCACCGGGCCGAGCGGCATCAAGAGGCCGAGCACCTCTTGGGCAAAGGCCTTTGGCGTTGTCCCGAGAATTTTCGCTTTCGACGCATTCGGTTCGGGCGACGTCTTGGGCATCCCTGATCTTTCCGCTATATCACAGGCGCTATGCCGAGCGGGCCGGGTATCCCGCTGTTCGCCCGCCACACATAAGGCCTCGGCCGACTGCCAGACAAACGGAATTGAAAGCATGAGCGCAAGCGACTCTTACGACTTCGACCTCTTCGTCATCGGCGCCGGGTCCGGCGGGGTGCGCGCGGCACGCATGTCGGCAACCTACGGCGCCAAAGTCGGCATCGCCGAAGAGCGCCATCTCGGCGGCACCTGCGTCAACATCGGCTGCGTGCCGAAGAAGCTCATGGTCTACGCCAGCCACTTTGCCGAGGACTTCGAGGACTCCGCCGGCTACGGCTGGACGGTGGGGCCGCGCAGCTTCGACTGGCAGACTCTGATCGCCAACAAGAACCAGGAAATCAGCCGGCTTAACGGCATCTATGAGAGCCTGCTGACCAAGGCTGGGGTGGAGATCGTCGAGGGTCGGGCGGTGCTCACCGGTTCCAACAGCCTGGAGGTCGCCGGCCGTAAGATCACCGCCAAGACGATCCTGGTCGCCACCGGCTCACGGCCATCGCGCTCCAGCGAGCCTGGCCAGG
Source organism: Rhodospirillales bacterium (assembly GCA_965247175.1). Taxonomy (GTDB): domain Bacteria; phylum Pseudomonadota; class Alphaproteobacteria; order Kiloniellales; family DSM-21159; genus JANQMX01. Next base: position 2,011,451 of record OZ252006.1, on the reverse strand, counting down.
AGCTTGGCATTGTCTCCGATGACATCTTCTTCCTGGAGCAGCAGCCGGAGCGGATGATGGTGCTGGGCGGCGGCTACATCGCCGTCGAGTTCGCCGGCATCTTCAACGGCCTCGGCAGCGAAGTGACCCAGCTCTACCGTCGCGACCTGTTCCTGCGCGGCTTCGACGGCGACGTTCGACGCTTCCTGGCCGAGGAGATGCGCAAGAAGGGCGTCGACCTGATCTTCAACACCATCGCCGCCCAGATCGAGAAAACCAGTTCCGGCCTGCTCGTCACCCTCTCCGATGGTCAGAAGCGCGAGGTCGACCAGGTGCTCTATGCCATCGGCCGGCGCCCGAACGTCGAGAGCTTGGGCTTGGAGGTTGCCGGTGTGGCGCTGGACGAGCGTGGCGCCATCAAGGTCGATGACCGTTACCGCACGAACGTGCCGTCGATTTACGCGCTGGGCGACGTGACCGACCGGGTGCAGCTCACGCCCGTCGCCATCGCCGAAGCCATGGTCCTGGCCGGCAATCTCTACAAAGGCGAAAACCGCACGCTGGACTATGCGGACATCCCGACCGCCGTGTTCAGCCAGCCGCCGATCGGCACGGTCGGTCTGACCGAAGAGCAGGCGCGCGCCCGTTACGAGGCGCTGGACGTTTATCGCTCCGAGTTTCGCCCCATGAAGCACACCATGACGCACAACACGGAGCGCACCTTGATGAAGCTGATCGTCGACCGCGCGAGCCAGAAAGTCGTGGGTGCCCACATGGTCGGCGCCGATGCGGGCGAGATCGCCCAGGGGCTCGGCATCGCCATCAAGGCCGGCGCCACCAAGGCCGACTTCGATGCGACCATCGGCATCCATCCAACCGCCGCCGAGGAGTTCGTCACCATGCGCGAGCCGCTGCCCGAGCCCGAGGAGCAAATGGCGGCCGAGTAGTTGACGGCTCTAGCGGTGGACAATTCCGCCGGCAGCGGCGACCTTGCCCTTTTTTGGTTGGGAGGGAGCTGCCAATGGCGTCTGACGATCTGGGGACCTTCGACTATGTGATCGTCGGGGCGGGCTCGGCTGGTTGCGTGCTGGCCAACCGATTAAGTGCCGACCCTAAGGTGAAGGTCCTGCTGCTCGAGGCTGGCGGCAAGGATAGCTATCCCTGGATCCACATTCCCATCGGCTACCTCTACACCATGAACAATCCTCGCACCGACTGGTGCCTGGAGACGGTGGAGGAGCCGGGCCTCAACGGCCGCAAGCTGAGCTATCCCCGTGGCAAGGTGCTAGGCGGCTGCTCCTCCATCAACGGCATGATCTACATGCGCGGCCAGGCGCGCGACTATGACGGCTGGCGGCAGATGGGCAATCTCGGCTGGGGCTGGGACGATGTGCTGCCCTACTTCAAGAAGTCCGAGGACCATGCCTTCCTGGACAACGAGCATCACGGGCAGGGCGGCGAATGGCGGGTGGAGCACCAGCGTCTCTCCTGGGAGATCCTCGACGCCTTCCGTGAGGCGGCCGCCGAGGTCGGCATTCCCAAGACGGAGGATTTCAACGACGGCGACAACGAAGGCTGCGGCTATTTTCATGTGAACCAACGCGGTGGCTTCCGTGTCAGCAGCGCCAAGGCCTTCCTGCGCCCGGCGATGAAGCGGCCGAACCTGAGGGTCGAAACCCATGCTCAGGTGCTCGGCATCACGCTCCAAGATGGCCGGGTGGCCAGCCTCCAAGTCTCGCTCGGCGGACAAGAGACCAGCATTGCCATCCCCGGCGAGCTTATCCTTAGCGCCGGCGCTGTGGCGACACCGCAACTTCTCCAGCTCTCCGGTATCGGACCCGGCGCCTTGCTGGCCGAGCACGGCATCCCGGTGGTGCGCGAGATGGCCGGCATCGGCGAGAACCTTCAGGACCATCTGCAGATCCGCACGGTCTTCAAGGTCGCCAACACCGTCACCTTGAACCAGCGCGCCAACTCGCTCTTCGGCAAGTTCGCCATGGGTGTCGAGTACGCCCTGTTCCGCAGCGGGCCGCTCTCTATGGCGCCGAGCCAGCTCGGTTGCTTCACCCGCAGTGATGCGAGCCACGAGACCGCCAACGTTGAGTATCACGTGCAGCCGCTCAGTACCGACAAGCTGGGCGACCCGCTCCATCCCTTCCCGGCGGTCACTGCTTCGGTCTGCAATCTCCGGCCGGAGAGCCGCGGCTATGTGCGTATTCGCGATGCCGACCCCAAGAGCAAGCCGATCATTGCGCCGAACTATCTCTCTGCCTCGGCGGACCGGCGGGTGGCAGCCGACGCCATCAAGCTGACCCGGCACATCATGGCAGCGAAGGCCATGAGCCGCTTCGAGCCGGAGGAATTCCTGCCGGGCCCGGCGGTGCAGAGCGAAGAAGAGCTGGCCAAGGCGGCCGGCGATATCGCCACCACCATCTTCCATCCCGTCGGCACCTGCCGCATGGGCAGCGATGAGGAGGCCGTGGTCGACCCGCGACTCTGTCTCAAAGGCATTGAGGGGCTGCGTATCGTCGACGCCTCGATCATGCCGACCATCACCTCCGGCAACACCAACTCGCCGACCATCATGATCGCGGAGAAGGCAGCGGCCATGATCCTGGAAGATGCGCGGTCATAAGCGTGGATAGCCGCGCCGGTCGGAGTGTCTTAAGCCGGTCTTAAGCTGATCGCCCGTAGCTATTGGGCGAGCTATCCCCGATCGAGAATAACCATGTCACTTCAAAGTGTTCAGCAAGACTGCTTCGATTCTGCCCATGCCGAGTACCTGCAAGAGGCGCGTGACGATCTCGCGCTCTTCGAGGTTTTGCTCGGCAACCTGCGCAGCGGCGCCGGCGGGAGCGAGGAGGCGCTGCCGCGCATGGTCAGCGAGGTGCGCAAGCTGCTGGGGCTCTGCACAGGCATGGGTTTGCCCTCGCTCGATCTCTTGCTGCGGCGCATGGAGAACTACCTGATCGACCTGGATGAGCCGAGCGAGCGGCAAATCGATGATCTCGACGTCTTCGTGGACATCATGCGCGGCCTGCTGGAGAACGAGGTCGACGACAACTTGGACGAGGCCGAGTTCGTGCGCTCCCTGCCGGTGCGACGTCCGGTCGAGCTCGAGGACCTGGAGCATCTCAACATCGAACTCCTGCTGGTCGACCCTAACCGCACCTCGGCCCGCATCATCGCCCGCGACTTGCAGAGCTGCGGCTACCGTGTGGCCATGGCGCAGAGCTCTTTCGAGGCCATCGAGCTCGCCGTGCGCACGCGCCCGGATGTCGTTCTCTCCTCGTCCGTGCTGGATGACATTGCCGGCGTCGATCTGGCTTGCGCCCTGGCGGCCCTGCCCAAGACGAAAAACATTCCCTTCGCCCTGGTCACCAGCTACGAGCCGGGCCACTCCTCGCTTGCAAGCCTGCCAGAGTCGGCAGCGGTCGTGCGCAAGAGCAGCCAATTCGGCGACGACCTGGCCGCCGCGCTGGAGCGCTTCGGGATTATCTGACCGCTGCCAGTCGGTGCGCGGTGAGGGGAGGGCGCTACGCCGCGCCCAGCTCGTGCTCGATGCGCCTGAAGCGAGGTTCGCTGCGTAGGCCGTCGAGATCGTGGTCGTGCTGCAGCCAGTTGCTGTCGTACCAGCCGGCCTCGACGACCCTCTCCAAGCAGTCGAGGGCGATGTCCTTCTCGCCGGCGCGCGCCAAGCCGCACGCAACGTAGAAGTTGTTGGCATCGGTTCGGTCGATCAACGCCGTAGCGGCCTCCAGGCCGCTTGCAACGTCACCCAGCTCGATCAGGGAGAAAACCCGGTCGCAGAGAGCCCGGCGATCGTCAGGTGCGCTTTGCAGCCGCTGGTCGAGCCAATGCTGCGCTGCCAGCAGGTTGCTCCGCCAGCGCGAGTCATCCCTGAGAAAGCGACGCGCCTTGGCTGCGATGATCAGCGAATGGAAATCGCCGAGTCGCAGTTCCGCCGCCCGCTCCAGCATGGTCGCAGCCATCCGGTATTGGCCAAGAATGAAGCAGACACGTCCCAGCAAATAGTAGGGCTCGGCCAGATAGGGATTGAGCTTGAGCGAGGTGGCGAAGCTGGCACAGCCTTCTTCCCGCAGTCCCTGGGCGCCGAGGGCCAGACCGAGTGCGGCATGGGTCTCTGGCAATTCGGCACCGTGAGCGACGGCCTGCCGGGCCCATTCTTCGAGCTGGGGGCCGTTCTCGCAGCGGGCTCCGAAGTAGTAGTCCATAAAGAACAGCGACTTGGTCAGACCGGCGTAGGCGAGGGCGTGTTGCGGGTTGGCATCGAGGATGCCGCTGAAGCAGGTGACCGCTTCCTTCACGTTCTCCGGACCGCCGCGGAAGAACAGCTCGCAGCCGTCCAGATAGGCCGCATGAAGCTCGAGGTCGTCGGCGGCAACCACCGGCGCCGATCGCCCGACCAGCAGGCGGTAACCCGATTTCTGAACCGTTTCGATGTAGCGCGGCTGCTTCCGGCTGTCGCCGAAGGCCTTGCGGAGCTCGGCGATCGAATGGGTCAGCACCTCTTCGCCGACCACCACATCAGACCAAACCCGTTCAAGCAGCGCTTCGCGAGAGACGACCTGTCCTCCGGCTTCGTGCAAGGCACCAAGCACGGCCATGGCTTTGGGTGACAGGCGGATCACCTCCGTGCCGCGGTTCATCCGCCGAGTCGTCGGATCAACAAGCCAATCGCCAAGATAGATCATCGGGAAACCTTCAAAAAAAACCAAGAAACCTTCATAAAAACAGTCTGATTTCCTCAGGTCGCCGCCGTTCGCAACATTTAAGAAGAACCCCAGCACAAGTCGACAGGACTGTGCTCGCGACACGCAATCGTGATGACCCCAACAAGAGTCGGGACGGCGCTTCCCGCAAGCGGCCCGAATCTGCTCGTCCCTATGATGGAGGAATTGAATGAAATTGCAACTTGGTGACACCGCACCCGACTTTAACGCCTTGAGCACGCAGGGCGAGATCCGCTTCCACGATTGGATTGGCGACAGCTGGTGTGTGCTCTTCTCGCACCCGAAGGACTTTACGCCGGTCTGCACCACCGAGCTGGGTTACATGGCCAGCCTCGAGAAGGAGTTCGCCAAACGCAACGTCAAGATCATCGGCCTCAGCATCGATGCCGTCGAAGACCATGAGCGTTGGCTCAGCGATATCGAAGACGTGACGGGGCACCGACCGAACTATCCCCTCATCGGCGACCCGAGTCTCTCAGTGGCGAAGCTGTTCGGCATGCTCGGTGCCGCCGTCAATGCCAGCGCGAGCACGCGGAACGCCATGGACAACGCGACCGTCCGCAATGTCTACGTCATCGGGCCGGACAAGAAGGTCAAGCTCACCATCGCTTACCCCATGACCACGGGGCGGAATTTCGACGAAATTCTGCGCGTGATCGACTCACTGCAGCTCACCGCAGCCCACAAAGTGGCGACGCCGGTGAACTGGCAGACCGGCGAGGAGGTCATCATCGTTCCCGCTGTCAGCGATGAGGCGGCCAAGGAAAAGTTCCCTGCCGGCTGGCGCGCGCCGAAGCCATACCTTCGTTATGTGAGCTGCCCACAATAACAGTCAGCACCTGACGGTCCTTGAGACGGGTAGCCCTTGTGGGCTGAGCCCGAACCAAGGGCGCTTGCCGTCTCGTCATCTAGACGGAGGCGCCGCCCATGCCCGCACCATCCCGGCAGCTGGCTCCTGTCCCAGGGTGGTGCGGCGCATGGCCTCCTATTGGCTGTCGGCCGCAAAGCGCTCCGTGAAACGCTGGAAGAGCGCATCGAAGTCGGGGGGCTGCCCAGGGTAGGTCAGCGCACCCTCCGGCTGCCGGAACCAGGGCTGCGCGCTCTTCAGCCAAAGATGGCCGACCGGCTCGATCCATGACGTGTCGTCCAGGCATCCCGGCTTGACGTTGACGATGTCGGAGTTGCGCGCAGGCTCGTGAAACAGGCGGCTGCCGCACTCAGGGCAAAAGCGGGCGTTAACCTTGCGGCCACTCTCAGCAACGCGGTGCCAGCTTGGCAGGCTGTCAGACCTGCACTCGAACGCCTCCCGCGGCACTGGCATCGACAGCCCAAAGGCGCTCGACGACTGTTTCTGGCATTCCCGGCAGTGGCAGGCGTAAAGGCTGAGGGGCAGCGCTGTGATGCGATAGCGCTGCCGGCCGCACTGGCAGCCGCCGCTGAGCGGCAAGCGAACGACGTGCATGGCTGAGCTCCTGGTCTCGCCGATGGGTTGGGCAAGGTGCCTGTCTTGGGTTTTCGGCTGCCAGTCTCTCGCGCCGTTGGTCTTGCAGCAAGCGGCCCTCGATTGGGCCGTTGCCGGAAAAGTGGAGGCCTTCAGTACAAGCCTTCCCAACAGACGACTTGACGGTCAGCCAATTCTTCTTATCTTAGAATGATAATAAGTCGCATTCAAAGATAGCTAAGAGGAGCTTGTCATGCGCGACCTGATGAAAACGGTCAGTTTCGGCGTTGTTCACTTCGTCGTCGGCTTCAGCGTCGCCTACGCACTGACGGGCTCGCTGGTCATCGCCGGCGGGATCGCCCTGATCGAGCCCGCGGTCAACACCGTCGCCTTTTACTTCCACGAAAAGGCTTGGAAGTTTGGTTTCTTCCGTCGTGGCCGAAGCGATGCACCGGCTCTTCAGAGAGCATAGTCACCTCAATTGAGCGGAGTGGGGCTGAGGCGTTCGGTCTTTGCCAAGCCGCGTCAATCGGCGGCGAGAATGCGATAGCGCAATCTTGTGCGGTGTCTTCAGCTATGCCGATCACAGCGTCGATAGAGGGCATAGGTGACGATGCAAGGCTATCTCGACCTGGAGCGCTATCCCCTGCGGGAGCCGGAGAGTGACGAGGGGCAGGCGCTGATCGCGCGATGCCGAGAGAGTCTCGTTGAGGAGGGCATGTTCGATCTGCCTGGCTTTCTGCGGCCTGCAGGCGTGAGGCGCTGCCTCTCCGAGATCATGCCGGTCATGGACGACGCCAGCTTCACCCATCGGCGCAGCCACAACATCTATTTCGAGCCGTCGGTTCCAGAGATTCCCGAGGACCATCCGGCACTGCAGCCTCTCGAGACAGCCAACCACACAGTCTGTGGCGACCAGCTGCCGGGTGCCCTGATCTGCAGCATTTACGACTGGCCGCCGCTGGCCGACTTCCTCGCTGCTACCCTGAACAAGCCGCGCCTTCACGCCATGGCCGACCCTATGGCCCGGGTCAACGTGATGGCTTACCGGTCCGGCGAGGCGCTGAACTGGCACTTCGACCGGGCGGAGTTTACGGTAACCCTCCTGTTGCAGGCGCCGCAGGCCGGCGGTGTCTTTCAGTACCGCCGTGATCTCCGCAGCATCGCCGACCCGAACTACGACGGTGTCGCGCGCCTTCTAGCGGGGCAGGACGGCAAGGTTTGCTCTCTCGTGCAGGCGCCGGGGACGCTTAGCGTCTTCAAGGGCGAGAACACAGCTCATCGCGTGACACCAACTGAAGGAACGCGGCCGCGCGTTGTCGCCGTACTCTCCTATTACGAGCGGCAGGGCGTGCAGTTTAGCGAGGAAGAGCGCCTCGGCTTCTACGGTCGCCGCGTGCCGGCGGCAGAGGTCGGGTGAAGGCTCCGTCTACGACGGACTAAGAGCAGTCTGAATACAAGGCAGGCTTTTTCCGATCATCGGCTCGCTTTGCAGCTTGACCGCAATCGCCAGAAACTGTACTTAACCTGCCAGTTAATTACGAGATTTTCGCCAACTCCATGTCCTCCGACCGTCTCAGCGCCACCTTCTCCGCTCTCGCCGACCCCACCCGGCGGGCCATACTGGCCCGACTTGCCGAGGGTGAGGCCAGCGTCACGGAGCTTGCCGAACCCTTCGAGATGAGCCTTCCGGCGGTCTCCAAGCACCTCAAGGTGCTGGAGCGCGCCGGGCTCATCGTGAGGGGGCGGGAGGCGCAGTGGCGGCCTTGTCGTCTGGAGCCTGCGCCACTGGAGCAGGCCTCGGGCTGGCTCGAGAGCTACCGCCGCTTCTGGGAGCAGAGCTTCGACCGGCTGGAGGACTATCTCACCGAACTGCAGAGCAAGGAGACTCGTCATGGTGGAGACAGCTAGCGCCGTCGCGGCGGCGGCCGCGGAAGACCGAGTTCTCGTCATCACCCGCGTGTTCGACGCGCCCGTGCGCCTGGTCTACAAAATGTGGACCGAGCCCGAGCACATTGCCCGCTGGTGGGGCTGCTCCGGTTCGACCGTCACCCACTTTAGACGCGACCTGCGGGTCGGCGGTGAATACTTCGTCGAGATGCACATGAGCGACGGTAGCTTGCTTCGCATCACTGGCGTGTACCGCGAGATCGAGGAGGCTTCGCGCCTCTGCTTCACCTGGGGTTGGCTCGATGATGATGGGCAGCGCGGCTACGAGACCTTGGTCACGGTGACATTCGCGGAGCGCGGCCAGGCGACCGAGGTGACCCTGCGTCAAGAGCTTTTCGATGCGACGGAGACACGCGACCAGCATGGCGAGGGCTGGGGCTTCAGCCTCGACAGTCTCGCCGCCTACCTTGCCGAGGCGCAGTCCAGAGAGGGCTAAGACGGGGAGGCTCCGCGCATGGCCCGGGTTCATTTCACCAGCCAGCTCGAGCGCTTTCTGGATGCGCCAATGCAGGAGGTGGCCGGGCGCACACTCGGTGAAGCGCTGAGCGCGGCCTTCGCCGAGAACCCGCGGCTGCGAAGCTATGTCCTCGACGACCAGGGCGCCCTGCGGCGGCATGTGGCTGTCTTCGTCAACGGCCGCTCGGTGCGCGACCGTGCAGGGCTCAGCGATCCTGTGGGCGAGGATGACGAGATCTATGTCCTCCAGGCCTTGACCGGGGGGTGAGGGAGAAAGGCATGAGCGATCGATTGCACGTTGGCACGCGCAAAGGGCTGTTCGAGCTGCGGCGGCGAAACGGTGGCTGGGATGTCGCCGCGGTCGACTTCCTCGGCGACCCGGTGTCGGCCGTTCTGGCGCAGGGCGAGACCGTCTTTGCCGCGCTCGATCTCGGTCACTTCGGCGCCAAGCTCTGGCGCAAGGATGGAGAAGGGACATGGCGCGAGCTTCCGGCGCCGGCCTTTCCGCCCAAGCCGGAAGATGCGGAGGACGATCCGCATCCTTGGACGCTCGGCAAGATCTGGACGATGGTACCCGGCGGTGTCGAAGGACGTCTTTGGGCCGGCACCATGCCGGGTGGCCTGTTTCGGTCCGACGATGGCGGCGAGAGCTGGGCGCTGGTCGAGACGTTGTGGCGCCTACCGGAACGCCGGCAATGGATGGGGGTCGCCGGCGGCGAGCAGCCGGGCATCAGCAGCGTTTTGGTCGACCCACACAATGCCGAGGACATTCGCATCGGCGTGTCCTGCGCCGGTATCTGGGCCAGCACCGACGGCGGTGCCAGCTGGCGGGTCATCAACCAGGGCATGGACAATGAATACATGCCTCCCGATCAGCGCGGCGACCCGATCGCACAGGACATACACCAGCTGGCACGCTGCGCGGCTCATCCAAAGGTCATGTGGTGCCAGCATCACAGTGGCATCTTCCTTTCCGAAGATGCAGGGGAGACCTGGCGGCTCTTGCCTTCAGCGCGACCCTCCGGCTTCGGCTTCGCTGTCGTCGCTCATCCGGCTGACCCAAAGACCGCTTGGTTCGTGCCGGCGATCAAAGACGAGCAACGCATTCCTGTCGACGGAAAGCTGGTGGTGTCCCGCACCCGCGATGGCGGCGAGAGCTTTGAGGTGCTGCACCAGGGATTGCCGCAGCAGCATGCCTATGACCTGGTTTATCGCCATGCCCTGGCCGTCGACGAGACAGGTGACCGCCTGGCCTTCGGCTCTACCAGCGGTGGGCTGTGGATCTCGGAAAACGGCGGTGAAAGCTGGACTGCGCCTGAGATGCGTCTACCACCGGTCGCAGCCGTGAAATTCTCTTTGGAATAGAAAGCGCCTTCTCATCTGAACCAAACTTTCGAGGCTTTATCTCATGTTTTCAAAGTTCCCCAGGACTTGTTGTGCACTTAAAGCGAGTGTCGACTCTTTTGTGTGAAAAGAGGAATCTACAGGGCTTGCGTAGAAATTAAGTGGAAATCAACTCTCGGCGGCAAATCTGTCTCGCCAATCCAGCCGACGCGCGATTTCGCTCTTGGGCAGCGCTTCTCGGCGGAGGGATCCGAGACAGGAGGACCGAGCAGTGCAGACTATTTCCTTCAAGCATGGTGTTGTGGCGTCGCTTGCCGCGGCGGGCCTTTGCCTGGCCGCAGTCGGCTCCGCGAGCGCGGAAGATGGTGTCTCCGCCAATGAGATCGTTTTTGGTCAGTCGGCGGCGCTGGACGGGCCCGCGTCCGCACTAGGTAGCGGTATGCGCGAAGGCATCCTGGCTGCTTTCGAGGAAGCCAATCGGGCAGGTGGCGTCAACGGCCGCACTCTGACCCTGAAGAGCTTGGACGACGGCTACGAGCCGGACCGCGCTATCGAAAACACCCGAAGCTTGATCGAGGGCGACCGCGTCTTCGCCTTGATCGGTCCGGTCGGGACGCCGACGTCGAAGGCGACCCAGCCGATCGCCACCGATGCCGCCGTGCCCTTCATCGGCCCCTTCACCGGCGCGGGCTTCCTGCGTAACCCGGCGCTCAGCAATGTGGTCAACGTGCGCAATACCTACGACGCCGAGACCGAGGCTTGGATCAAGCATCTGACCGAGGACCTCAAGCACGATCGGATCGCCATCCTCTATCAGGATGACGGCTTCGGCCGCGTCGGTCTGTCCGGTGTCAACAAGGCGCTTGAGAAGCGTGGCATGCAGCTGGTTGCGGAGGGCACCTATCAGCGCAACACGACCGCGGTGAAGTCGGCCCTGCTCGAAATCCGCAAGGCCGATCCGCAGGCTGTCGTCATCGTCGGCGCCTACAAGCCGGCGGCCGAGTTCATCAAGCTGGCTCGCAAGGTCAAGATGGACGTGACCTTCGTCAACATTTCTTTCGTCGGCTCCAAGGCTCTCGCAGGCGAGCTCGGCCCCGACGGTGCGGGCGTGGTCGTTACCCAGGTGGTGCCCTTCCCCTGGGACAGTTCCATCCCGCTGGTCGCGGATTATCAGGCCGCGCTCAAGGCCTCCAATCCCAGCGCCCAGCCGGGCTTCGTGTCTCTGGAGGGATACATCACCGGCCGCATAGCCATCGAAGCCTTGCGCAAGATCGATGGAGACGTGACCCGGCAGGCCATGCTCGATGCCATCTACAACACCGGCAGCTTTGATCTCGGTGGCGTGGTCCTGAGCTACGGCCCGGGCGACAACCAGGGCATGGACGAGGTCTTCCTGTCCATCATCCAGCCCGACGGCAGCTTCAAGGCCGTCGAGCGCCTCGGCGGCACCAGCTAGCCTTTCGTTGAGGCGGGGAGCGCCGAACGCGCGCACCCCGCCTCGCGAAGGCTCGCCGCCTCAGCAAACGCGTCAACGAAAAAGTAAGACACAAAGCCAGGTCAAAACATGACTGCCATGGACGCCCAGGACGACAATCGAGAAATCGACAACGCGGGTTCGATTGATATGCACGAAGACCAGACCGCCGGTGGCCTGCGCTTCGGCATCAAGTCGCGCCTCTTTCTTGCTTTTGGCAGCGTTGCCGCGCTGACCATTCTGGCTTGCGGCATCGCCTGGTTCGCGTTCAACGGCGTTGATCGAGCTTTCCAGGCGGCGACCGAGCGCAGCGTGCCGGCCATGACCGAGGCCTTGCGCTTGCAGGCCGAGGCCGCGGCCGTTGCGGCCACGGCACCCCAACTCGCGGCAGCGAATAGCGATGCGCAGCGCCAGTCGGTCGTCGGCACGCTTGAGGAGCGGCTTGCCCAACTGGAAGAGAATCTCAACGCGCTGGCGGCGCGTGGCGCCGATGCAGCGGCGGTGGAGAGCATTCGTGGTCAGATCGCGAAGCTGCGCGAGGTGACTCAGAGCCTGGATGGCAGCGTCGTTGCGCGCCTCGGCCTGAAGCAGCAGCGCGAGACGCGGCTGGCCGAACTCGAAGCGCTCCACGTCCGGTTCTTCGAAGTTCTGATCACGGCAATCGATGACGCCAAGTTCGAGTTGGTGATGGCCGGCGAAGAAGCGACGAGCAGTGCCAGCAGCGCCATTTCCGCTTTGGTCGCCAACGAGGTCACCCAGCTTCGCAGTGCGCTCGAGGTGCTGGTTTGGGCGAACGATGCCAGCAGCGTCATGTTGCAGGCTTCCAGCGTGAACACCGAGGCGGAGCTCATCCCTGAGCGGGAGAAGCTGGTGGCGGACTTCAAGAAGCTCGCCGAGAGCCTCGCCGCCTTGCCGGAGGGCGAGGAACGGCAGGCCTTGACCGACATGGCCAACCGCCTTGAGAACCTGGCCTTTGCGGAAGACGGCCTCTTCGCCCAGCGCGAGACCTACCTCAAGCTGCCGCAGCTCAGCCGTGGCTCCGCTGCCGGGCGTATCGCCGTCATGCGCCGCGAGCTTGCCGAGCTGCAAAGGGAGTTTCTCGACACGCTGACCCCGATGGTGGACGACGCCAACTTCGAGGTCGTGATCGGCAGCGAGCTGGCGACCTCCGAGAGCGCCGAATCGATCGGCCGATTGATGGACCAGGGCGTCGGCCGTTTGACGGCACTGCTGCAAGTTGCCGCTGATGCCAACCTGACCGTCGGCCTTCTGAGCCAATCGGCCACGGCCCCCAGCATTGCCAACCTTCCGCCGGCGAAGGAGCGCTATGCTTCGGCCGTACGCAGGATGGAAAAGGAACTGGCGGGTCTGGCCGACGACCCGGCGACGCAGCAGATTCGCGAGCTTTCTGCATCTCTGATCGCATTCGGTGCCGGCGATGACAGTGTCTTTGCCGCGCGCAGCGCCGAGCTGGCCTCCATCGAAACGGCAAACGAGGCAACCGCCGACAGCCGCGCGAGCGCGGCGCAGCTCGGCGAGGTGGTCGGAGCGATCGTCCAGTCGACGAGTGTCGAGCTCGATGCCGGTACGGAAGCCGTCGGGGCCGCGATCGGTAGCGGCAAGCTCTGGCTCGCTATCATTGCCATTGCCAGCGTGATCGCTTGCGTGGCTATCGCGTGGCTCTATGTCGGCCGCAACCTGGTGGCACGGCTGACGACCCTGGCTGGATCCATGGAGCGGATTGCCGGCGGCGACCTGCAGGCCGAGGTGCCGAGCGGTGGCCGTGACGAGGTCGCCGACATGGCTGCCGCGTTGGTTGTTTTCCGAGACGACCTGCGGGCGGCTGAAGAAGCCCGTAGCCTCAGCGAGCAAGAGCGTGCGCAAGCCGAACAGAAGCGTCGAGAGGACATGCTGGCGCTCGCCAACCGCTTCGAGGAGAGCGTCAAGGGCGTGGTCGAGGTGGTGTCTTCGTCCGCGACGGAGATGCAGGCGTCGGCGCGCGGCATGTCGGCGACGGTCGAGCAGACGACGAACCAGGCTGCTGCTGTGACGGCAGCGGCGGAGGACACCTCCGGCAACGTGCAGGCAGCCGCCTCGGCGGCGCAGGAGCTGGCCGGCTCGATCACGGAGATCGGCCGGCAGGTCGCGCATTCCAACAAGATCGCGACCGAAGCGGAGGCCAGGGTCACGCAAACCAACGAGCAGGTCGAAAGCTTGGCTCAGGCGGCGAGCAAGATCGGCGAAGTGGTCAGCATGATTCAGGACATCGCCGAGCAGACCAACCTGCTGGCACTGAACGCCACCATCGAGGCCGCGCGGGCTGGTGACGCCGGCAAGGGCTTTGCTGTGGTGGCCTCTGAGGTCAAGTCCCTGGCCACGCAGACGGCCAAGGCGACGGAAGAGATTTCGACGCAAATCGGCGGCATGCAATCGGCCACTCAGGACTCGGTCACAGCGATCGAGAGCATCAACGAGATCATCCGAGAGATGAGCGAGATCTCCGCTTCCATCTCTGCGGCCGTGGAGCAGCAGGGAGCGGCGACCCAGGAGATCGCGTCGACTGTCGGCCGGGCGGCCGATGGCTCGCAGGAGGTCACCAGCAACATCTCGGGCGTGAACCAAGCGGCGAGCGAAGCTGACCATTCCGCCACGCAGGTGCTGGAGGCCGCCAGCCTGCTGGCGCAGCAGTCGGAGACACTGCGCAGCGAAGTGGACGGCTTCTTGGCGTCGGTGCGCAACGGCTAAAAGGAACGCCGCTAAGTTCCGCTAGCGGTTTCATGGGGCACAGCAGGACGAAGCGGAGCGCTCCATCGCTTGGCTGATGTAGCTCCGCTTCGCTCAGCTGAAGAGATGGCGGCTAGGCGTTGACCCGCGTTGCGACTTTCCGATCGCCGGCCTTGGCCCAATAACCAAAGAGGTGGTCGAGCGAGATCAACCCCGGTCCGCGCAAGACCAGATAGAGCAGCAGGAACACCCAGAGGGTGCGCTGGTCGAGAATGGCGCCGTTGGACAGGTTGTCGAACCAGGCACCGATGGTTGCCGCATCGGCCTTGTGGAAGACGATGTCGACGTAGCTTTGCACGAACACGAAGACGATCATGCCGAGCGCTGCCACACGGGTGAGAAGACCGAGCACGATCAGCACCGGCAGGAGAAATTCGCTGTAGGTGCCGAACACGACGATCAGGCCGTAGGGAAAGATCGGCACCTGGGACGCGTCATAGCCGAAGCGCTCGACGACTGCCGGTAGGATCTGAAAGTAGGCAGCATCGTCGATCATGAAGAAGCCAAGCACGCCGTCGCCGACCTTGGTCAGCGCCGAATTGATGAAGTAGACGAACAGCACCGCCAGAAAGACGAAGCGCGCCAGCAGGCCGAGCAGCCAAGCGTCAAAGACGCGATCCAGCGTGCCTGTGATGCGGCCGTAAATGTCGATTGCAGCGCTCAGCATGGGCGCATCCTCCTTCTCGTCTCAAGCGGTTAGGCTGCTTTGAAAATCAGCCCTGTTCGGGTGCAATGATGGCGACAACGGTGCCGAGGGTGAAGAGGCCTTGCAAGTGATGTGCAAGATCGAAATCGGACGAGGTTTCACCGCAGTGTGCGGCGGCCTCGCTTATGGATCGCCCCGCAGAGAGGGCGCTCAGGAAATCATAGCCACCGGGCGGGAGCAGTTGAACCGACACGTCGCTGCCGGGGCGTAGAATAGCTGCCTCCTCGCCTTGCGCCATGTCGATGCCGGGGTTGTCGGTCTGCGCGCGCACCGCGGCCCAGAGTGACACGACCGGCCAGCGGGAGCGCAGCAGCGCCAGGGACGGGTGCAGAGTAAAACGAACTTCCGAAAGGGACTCTTGGGGCAGGTCTGCGAGGGCCTGCAGCGGCAGCGGCGCTTGGTCCTCGGCGTGGTAAGCCTGCAGCCAAGCCCACTCGAGCCGCGCGACGTCACCGAGATAGGGCACGGAGCCAGCCGGCGGGAAGCTCTCGAGGAAATCGCCAAAGCTCGCACCGTAGCGGAACAGCAGGGGCGAGCGCGGCGGCTCTTGCCGAATGTAGAGGGTCGCGGCGGCCTTGAAGAAGTCGTCGCCGACCAGGCGGCAGACGATCGGAAAGCTGGCCTTAAGTGCTTCGATCAGGCTGCTGGTGACGTTGTTGCGATAGATGTCGAAGCGGCGTTTGACGGCCGGCGAGCCACCGCGCGCCACGGCAGGTGGCAGGTTGGCCTCCGGCTGCAAGAGCGCGGCGGCAAAATCGTCCTGCAGCTCAACCATGGGCCGCGCTTCGCGCCGGTTCGATGCTGGCCTTAGACTGCTCGCCCGACAGCAACCCCTCGGCAATTTGTGCTTCAGCGAAAAGGGTTTGCCAGTCGGGTAGGTCGTTGTCCCATTCGATCAGGCTGGGCAGCGGGCCGCTGCGTGACAGAGCCCGGGCGTAGAGCGACCAGACGGCGTCGTCGACCTGACGGTCGTGCGCATCGACAAGGACCCGTGCGCCGCAGTCTTCCGTCTCTCCGTCGTGGGTCTCGGCGTGGCCGGCCAGGTGAATCTCGCTGACCGCTTCGATGGGAAAGGCGTCGATGTAGCCCTGTGCGTCGAAACCGTGGTTGACCGCTGACACCAGCACGTTGTTAACGTCCAGGAGCAATCCGCAGCCACTGCGCGACACGACCTCCTTGAGGAAGTCGATCTCTTCCAGCGTGCTGACCCAGAAGCTGACGTAGGTCGAAGGGTTCTCCAGCAGCATCTGACGGCCCAGCACCGACTGTACCCGGTCGATATGCTCGCAAACTCGGGCGAGAGTCATCTCGCTGTAGGGCAGGGGCAGCAGGTCGTTGAAGTAAGTGCCGCCATGGCTCGACCACGCCAGGTGCTCGCTGAAGAGGCCAGGCTCATAGCGGTCGACGAGGGCTTTCAGACGCTGGAGGTGGTCGGCGTCGAGCTCACCTTCGCTACCGATCGACAGGCCAACTCCGTGCAGCGAGATCGGATAGTCTTGTCGGATGGCGCTGAGGTAGCGATGGGGCGGACCGCCGGCGCCCATGTAGTTCTCAGCATGAACCTCGAACCAGCCGAGGTCTGGCTGTTCGGCCAGAATAGCCTCGTAGTGTTGAGGCTTGAGCCCAACGCCGGCGCGCTCAGGAATGGAATGCGGTCGAGTCACGGCAGACGAAGCTCGCGAGGTGGCTGGCCGGGTACAGGGCGCTGCCGCGAAGCGCACCGGGTAGGGTGGCTTCGCGGCGGCCCGTCGCTAGATCGCGTCAGCGATTGCCCAGCTTAGGTGCTCGGCAGGTCGCGCTTGAGGGCCTCCAAGGAGCCCTTGCGGTCGCCCGGAAGATCGTACTTCGCGTCGGCCGTGTCGACGCCGTACTTGGCGCAGTCGCCGGCCGGGACGAGCGTCCAGGCATTGCCTTGATAGTCAACGGTCGAAGTGCCGGCGCAGGTGGTGCCGGGGCCGGCGGCGCAGTCATTCTGACCGGCGAGAGAGATGCCGTAGCACTTCTCCTTGGCGGCCGCGGTGGCCGGGGTGGTCTGGGCGCCGATCAAAGCGGTTGCGACGGCACCGGCGATGAAAGCGGAGCCAAAGGCGAGAGATTTGACAGACATGAGCATTTCTCCGGTAGGCTGGTTGGTTCTACGCACTGACAAGGTGCAGAGCCCGGAACAAGCTGTATCAAGTTCTTAGAGTTTCCGAAGCTCCGCAAGGTTACACCTGCTTATCCGTCGATGGGAGCCAGGGTCTTGTAGGTGCCCTTGTTGTCGTTGATCGACGTCCACTTTCGGTCGGACGCCGGCTTGCTCTCGGCCCCCTCCCAGTTCGTATCGGCCTTGACGATGTTGCCCGGGACGTCGGTTTCCCAGAAGCCGACGACATTCGGGGTGATGTTCAGATAGAGCTTGCCGTCCACGATGCGCCAAAGGTTCGGGTTGGCCGGAACCTTGCCGCCCTGGGCGATGCCATAGGCGCAGTGGCCATCGTACTGCGGCGCGTACTTCTCCGGATTGGCAAGGAACGTGTCGCGGTTCGCCTCTGAGGCGAAAGCCCAGGTGGCACCGTTGTACTCCGCAGTGATCGACTTCTTGCCCGGGACTGCCTTGGGCTGCTTATCGCCGACGGGCGCTTGGGTGAGGCCGTGGTAGGCGACCACGTCGTAACCGCTGACGGCAAAGCCGGTTTCATCGACGTACTGCTCTCCGGCCCACGCGCCCGAAGCGCCTCCGGCGAGAGCCACAAGTGCTGTGGCAAAAAACAACTTGCGAACCATGACGACTCCTCCACTGAGGGTTGGCGCTGAGAATAGCGGCATTTTTCAGCGTGTGCCGCCGTTTTTGTAGAAAGGGACTTGCGCCACAATCTCAAGGCACGTCCGCAACACAACGCTTCACGAACGAATGAAGGGCCCGCGAGCGATGGGCAAAAGTTAACAGCAGTCTCTGTGTCCAGGGCGCTTTCGGCCTGTGACATTTGATGGACCGTTACCTGCCTGCGAGCGATTTTGCTAGAGGCGCATGCGCTCCGCCTTGGGGTCGTAGAGCGGCTTCAGGCTCGCCTCCGCAGTGAAGCGGTCACCGGCCACCTCGATCTCGTAGGTGGCGGACAGCAGCTCTGCTGCTTTTGTGCCCGGCTCGCAGGGCACATAACCGAGTCCGATGGCTCCGCCCAGATGATGGCCGTAGTTGCCGGAGGTGAGATAGCCAACGATGGCGCCGTCCTGCCAGATCGGCTCGTTGTGGTACAGCAGCGGCTGCGGGTCTTCGAGCTTGAACTGGAGAAGGCGGCGGGACAGCCCGGTCTGCTTCTTGCTGAGCACCGCGTCCCTGCCGAGGAAATCGCCGAAGCGCAGGGCCGGCTTGTCGGCCTTGACCGCGAAACCCAGTCCGGCCTCGAGCACATGATCCTCGTCGGTAATGTCGTGGCCGAAATGGCGGAAGGCCTTTTCCATGCGACAGGAGTCCAGCACATGCATGCCGCAAAGCGTGAGGCCTTGAGGAGCGCCAGCTTCCCAGACCACGTCGAAGACGTGGCGCGCCATCTCGCTCGGCACATAGAGCTCCCAGCCGAGCTCGCCGACATAGGAAATGCGGTGGGCGCGGGCGAGCCCCATGCCGATCTCGATCTCGCGGGCCGTGCCGAAGGGAAAGGCGTCGTTGCCGAGATCGGCCGGGGTCAGCGGCTGCAGCACGTCCCGTGCCTTCGGGCCCATGACGGCGATCACCGCTTCAGAACCGGTCACGTCGGTGGCGATGCAGTGCGCCTCCTCAGGGATATGGCGCTTGAGCCAGGTGAGATCCCGTCTCGCGGAGGCGGCGGCGGTCACCACCAGGAAGAGGGTCTCGCTGAGCCGGGTGACGGTCAGGTCGGCCTCGACGCCGCCTCGACCGTTGAGCCACTGGGTGTAGACGATGCGGCCTGGCTCCACGGCGACGTCGTTCGCCGAGATGCGCTGAAGAACCGCTTCGGCGTCGTGGCCTTCGACTCGGAACTTCGCGAAGGAAGTGAGGTCGAACAGGCCGACACCTTCGCGCACGGCGCGATGCTCGGCCGCAGCATAGTCGAACCAGTTCTGCCGCTTCCAGGAATAGCGGTACTCCGGCACTTCGCCATTGCCGCGCACCTCGGCGGGGAGGAACCAGTTGGCGCGTTCCCAGCCGGCCGTCTCCCCGAAACAGGCGCCGTTGTCAGCCAGGCGCTCGTGGAGCGGCGAGTGGCGAATGCCGCGGGCGCTGGCGAACTGCCGGTAGGGGAAGTGGTCGGCATAGAGCAGGCCGAGGGTCTCTTCGGCGCGCGCGACGAGATAAGACTTGTTGCCCTGGAAGGGCTGCATGCGGCGGATATCCACGTCCCACAGATCGAAGGGCGGTTCGCCGGCCTCCATCCACTCTGCCAGGGCCTTGCCGGCGCCGCCTGCCGACTGGATGCCGATCGAGTTGAAGCCGCAAGCCATGTAGAAGTTCTTCAGCTCCGGAGCTTCGCCCAGCAGATAGCGGTCGTCCGGCGTGAAGCTCTCGGGCCCGTTGAAGAAGGTATGGATGCCGGCCGTCTCGAGGATGGGCAGGCGGGCGACGGCGGCTTCGAGGATGGGCTCGAAGTGCTCGAAGTCCTCGGGCAGCTCGTCAAAGCAGAAGTCCTCGGGAATGCCGCCCATGCCCCAAGGCTTGGCTTTGGGTTCGAAGGCGCCGAGCAGCAGCTTGCCGGCGTCCTCCTTATAGTAGGCGCACTCGTCCGGCACGCGGAGGACCGGCAGGCCGCTCGGCAGATCGGGAATGGCTTCGGTCACGATGTAGAAGTGCTCGCAGGCCTGGAGAGGCGTCGTAACGCCGGCCATTTCGCCGACCTCGCGGCCCCACATGCCAGCGCAGTTGACGACGAAGTCGGCGTCGATGTCACCCTTGTCTGTGCTGACGCCGGTTGCCCAGCCGTTCTCTGTGCGGATGGCCGTGACCTTGGTTTGCTCGAACACCTTGGCGCCGCCCTGGCGGGCGCCCTTGGCCAGGGCCTGGGCGATGTTGGCCGGGTCGGCCTGGCCGTCGGTCGGCAGGAAGACGCCGCCGACCACGTCCTTCAAATCGATCAGCGGATTCCTCTCCAGGCACTCGGAGGGTGAGAGAACATGCGCCTCCAGACCGAATGTCTTCGCCATGGAGGCACCGCGCGACAGTTCTTCCATGCGGGCGTCGCTCAGTGCCAGGGCGAGGGAGCCGTGCTGGCGGAACCCGGTCGGTATCCCCGTTTCCTCTTCCAAGCTGCCATAGAGCTCGGCCGAGTACTTGGCGAGGCGCGTCATATTGAGGGTGGCGCGGAGCTGCCCGATCAATCCGGCAGCGTGCCAGGTGGTGCCGCAGGTGAGCTGCTTGCGCTCGAGCAGCACAACGTCGCTCCAGCCGAGCTTGGTCAGATGATAGGCCAGCGAACAGCCGATCACGCCGCCGCCGATGATCACGGCCCTGGCGTGGCTGGGAAAGTCTTGCGCCACCTTGCCTCTCCTTGGCGATACAGTTGCTGGCAACGATCTCAACCGATCCGCGCCCGTCACGCCAGTGCAATTCGCGCCCTGCCGGGTCGCTTCAGCGACAGCCCGGCAGCAAAAGAAGCCCCCGCCGGGTTGGGCGGGGGCAAGTGACCAGAGAAGAAAACGATAGGCTAGGAGAGGTAGGTCAACGTGGTGGGCCTAGCCTTACTGATAGCCCACCTCGTCGTAGAGCAGACGCGCTTGCGCCTGATTCTCGCCGAGGGCGGTGAGGTCCAGCGTATCAGCCTTGAAATCCCCGAGGCTTTCCAGGCTGTCGGCTTTCTCAACCCCGCCGACCACGGGATACTCGTCATTGCCTTCCGAGAAGTAGGCCTGCGCCTCGGGGGTCGTCAGGTACTCCAGGAAGAGAACGGCGTTGTCCTTGTTCGGCGCGTTTTTCAAGACGCCGGCACCGGAGATGTTGACGTGGGTTCCGAAGCTGTCCTGGTTCGGGAAGACCACGCCAATGCGGCTGGTGTCGTCCGGATTGTCGAGGCCGCGCACGTCCTTCCGGAGGGCACGGGCGAAGTAGTAGGTGTTGGCAACGGCAATGGCGCATTGGCCGGAAGCAATGCCGCGCAACTGATCAGTATCGCCACCCTCGGGGTCGCGGGCGCGGTTGTTCCATACGCCGACGGCCCATTGCTTGGCGTCGTCAGCGCCCTTATGGGCGATCAGAGCCGACATCAGCGAGAGCATGTAGATGTTGCCGCTGGTGCGGGTGCAGACCATGCCTTCGAGCTTGGGATCGGCCAGCGCCTCGTAGGTCTGGATGTCCTCCGGGTTCACCCGGTCCTTGTCATAGAAGATGACGCGGGCCCGCTGTGAGAAGCCGAACCAATGGCCCATCGGATGGCGCAGGTGGGCCGGAATGGTCTCCTCGAGCGCTCCGGATGAGATCGGCTGGAACATGCCTTTGTCGGTTGCGAGCCAGAGGCGGCCCGCGTCGACGGTGATGAGGAGGTCGGCCGGGCTGTTCTCGCCTTCGGCCTCAATACGGGCAATCAGCTTGTTCGCGCTGTCTTCCAGGCGATTGATCTTGATGCCGTACTTTTCCTCGAAGTTGCTGTAGAGCCGCTCGTCGGTGTCGTAGTGGCGCGAGGAGTAGATGTTCAGCTCGCCGGCGGCGAGGGCCTGCGCGGCCCAGCAAATGCTCAGGCCAGCAGCGAGAGCGATAGCGCGTTTCATGACGGTTCCCTGTAGGTCGTTTCAGGTCGGCCGAGAGCCCCGATGACGCCCGGCCTTGCTTGATGCGCGAATGAGAATGATTTGCATTCTTGGAGTCAAGAAAAAAAAGCAAGCAGCTTGGCGGCGGGCCTTCGACCGCGGTTCAGCGAACCGACATCGCCTGATCTGTCAGGCGAGACCGCGGCGCCTGTCGCGCGCCTTTGCGTCCTCGTCACGCAGTTCAGGCGGACCGTAGCCGCCACCGCCGGGCAGCTCGAGAATGAGACTGTCGCCGGACGGAACGATCTGCTTGCCCTTGCCGCGCAGGCCGGGGCCGCTGCCAAGACGGATCTGACCGGCGGCACCGCAGTGGCCGCCGCCGCGTCCGCGGGCCGGATGGTGAATGCGATCAAACAGCGCGAAGACCGCGAAGGGGGCGCCTTCGCTTTGGGCGATCTCGATCACCTGGCCGAGGCCGCCGCGATAGCGTCCCTCGCCGCCGGAGCCGGGGCGCAGTTCCTTTCGGTGGAAGATCAGCGGCGCGATAGACTCCGTGATCTCGACCGGCGTGTTGCGTACGCCCGAAGGGAAGGCGGTGGCGGAAAGGCCATCCTTCGTCGGCCGCGCGCCAGTGCCGCCGGAGTGGAAGATGGTGACGGAGAAGGGGGTGGCGCCGCCGTACTCATAGCCTTCGGTCAGGCCATGCCCACCGGAGAGCATGGGGTTCCAGAGGCTGGCACTGCCTTCCGCCGGAGCCCGGTCAGGCACCGCCTTGTCGAGGCAGCCAAGCACCACGTCGGGCAGCATTTGGCCAATCACATGGCGCACGGCGACGGCCGCCGGAGGGGGAGCATTGAGGATGGAGCCCTGCGGCGCCGTGACGCGGATTGGGGCGAGGGAACCGGCGTTGTTCGGCACCTGGCTGCCGATCAGGCAGCGCAGGCCGAAGGAAGCATAGGCCTGGGCGTAGGTCAGCGGCACGTTGATGCCGTAGGCCGACATGGCCGTGCTGCCGTCGAAGTCGACGGTCATGCCTTCAGGCCCGATCTCGAGCGCCGCCGTCAAGCTGACCGGCGCCTCGTAGCCGTCGACGGTCATCTCGTTTTCGAAGCGGCCGGCGGGCAGCGCCGCGATCTCCGCCAGCATGGCATGGCGCGAGGTCTCGATGATCAGCGCGCCCACGGTCTCCAAATCGTCGA
Source organism: Rhodospirillales bacterium (assembly GCA_965247175.1). Taxonomy (GTDB): domain Bacteria; phylum Pseudomonadota; class Alphaproteobacteria; order Kiloniellales; family DSM-21159; genus JANQMX01. The sequence continues at coordinate 1,988,686 of OZ252006.1, read as the reverse complement.
GGTCGAACTCAGCCATCATGGCCGCCAGGCGCCGCACGCCCACCTCGTTGCAGGCGGCGAGCGAATAGAGGTCGCCGATCACCTGCACCGGCTCCCGCACGTTGGCGCGCACGATCTCCAGCAAGGTCTCGTTGGCTTCGCCGGACCTGAACAGCGGCAAGATGGGGACGTTCAGCCCTTCCTCGTAGACTTGGCCGGCGTCGGGGCCGAAGCCGCGTCCGCCGATATCGACCACGTGGACAGTGGAGGCAAAGAGCCCAACTGCCCGGCCGGAGGCGAAAGCCGGTGTCACCACGGTGAAGTCGAAGAGATGGCCAGTGCCCAGCCAGGGGTCGTTGGTGATGTAGGCGTCGCCCTCTCGCATGCTGTCGATATCGATGCGGTCCAGGAAGAAGCCGACGGAGGCGGCCATGGCGTTGACGTGGCCCGGGGTGCCGGTCACCGCCTGCGCCAGCATGCGGCCCTGCCTGTCGAAGACACCCGCCGAGAGGTCGCCGGCTTCCCGCACGGTGGTCGAGAAAGCGGTGCGCAGCAGCGCCTGCGCCTGCTCTTCGACAATTGCGATGAGCCGGTCCCAGATCACCTGAGCGCGCACGCTCTCGGCCACCGCTGCCGACTTTGCTTGGTGTTTCTCTGTTCCGGCGCGTTCCAGGATGAGGTCGTCGGCAGCGTTGACTCGCGCGGAAAAGCCGGTCGGAACCAGGGTGGTGGTCTGCCGCTCCTCGATGGCGGCATCTCCCTCGAGGCGTTGGCCTGCTTGGAGGTCGCCGCGGCTGTAGAGTGCAATCTCCGTTGCGCGCTCGGCCCCGGGCATCTCCACGCTGCGACTGCGCTCTGAGGGGGCTGCGGCGGCCTCTTTCGCCGCCGGCAAAGCGGATGTCGGAGGCTGCGGGCCGGAGGCGACCAGCGACCAGGTCAGAACCTCGACATCGAGGCCAGGCACCGTTCGCGCGTACTGCCGGCGATACTCGGCCTCGAAGGCCTCTTTCAAAGCATTGCCGCTGGCAGCAGTCAGCGCACCCTCCGGCAGCGCGATCTTGATCTCGTGGCCTTGGCCGACGTAGCGGGCGAAGGCGTGGCGCTGTAGCGTTATGGGCGCGTCGCCGGCCAGAGCCACCACCTGCCGCGCTTCTTCTTCCATCTCAGCCAGCACGCTGTTGACCGGGTCCGGGTCGAAGGCCGAGAGCCTGAGATAGCGGCTGCGCACCACCTCGTAGGCCACTGGCGCCAGCAGGAAACCGACAGCCGAGCCGACGCCGGCGTTGGCCGGAATAACGACTCGGGAGAGGCCAAGCTTGTCGGCAAGGTGAGCGGCATGCAATGGCGCGGCGCCGCCAAAGGCGATCATGGTGCGTGCCTCGATTTCCAGCCCACGCTCCACCGCATGGACCCGTGCCGCGCTCGCCATGTTCTCGTCGACGATTTCCAGCACGCCCTTGGCGGCGGCCATTTCATCGAAGCCGAGCGGTTCCCCGATCTGTTCGGATAGGGCGCGTCGGGCGGCATCTTCGTCCAGGGTCATGCGCCCGCCGGCGAAACCCGCGGCATCCAGGCGGCCGAGCAGCAGATTGGCATCGGTGACGGTCGGCTTGCTTCCGCCCTTGCCGTAGCAGGCAGGCCCGGGGCTCGAGCCGGCGCTTTCCGGGCCGACCTGGATGCGGTTTAGCGTATCGACCGAGGCGATGGAGCCGCCGCCGGCGCCGATCTCCACCATCTCGACCACCGGGATCTTCACCGGCAGGCCGCTGCCTTTCATGAAGCGATGGGCGCGGTCGACCTCGAAGCTGCGGGACAGCAGTGGCGCGCCCTGGTCGATCAGGCAGATCTTGGCGGTCGTCCCGCCCATGTCGAAGGAGACCACTTGGTCTTCGCCGAGCTGGCGCGCCAGATGGCTAGCCAGGATGGCGCCGCCCGCCGGTCCTGATTCGATCAGACGTACGGGGAAAGCTTGGGCCGTGGCGATGGTCACCAAGCTGCCGCCCGAGGTCATCAGGAGGCAGGGGCAAGTGAAGCCGGCTTGCGCCAGGCGTTTCTCCAGGTCGGTGAGATAGCTGGCAATCAACGGCTGCACATAGGCGTTGGCGCAGGTCGTGGACTGGCGCTCGTACTCGCGGATCTCAGGGCAGACCTCGGAAGAGAGGGAGATCGGCAGATCGGGCACGGCCCGACGAAGCAGTTCGGCGAGGCGGCGCTCGTGGTCCGGGTTTGCGTAGGCGTGCAACAGCCCGATGGCCAAGCTGTCGACTTTCTGACGCTCGATCTCCCTGAGCAGCCCGGCAACGGCCGACTCATCGAGCGGCGTGACCACTTCACCTCGGGCATCCATGCGCTCTCTCACCGGCCAGCGCAGCTCCCGCTGGACCAGCGGCTGCGGCCGATCGAGCAGGATGTCGTACTGATCGAATCGGTTCTCGTAAGCGATCTCTAGAGAGTCGCGATGGCCCTCGGTGACGATCAGCGCGGTCTTGGCGCCCTTGCGCTCGATCAGCGCGTTGGTCGCCAACGTGGTGCCGTGCAGGATAAGTGCGACGTCGCTGGGTGCCGTGCCGCTGTCTTCGAGGACGCTGCGCACCGCGGTCATGAAGCCCTCGGCTGGATTGTCTGGCGTGGTCAGCACCTTGCCGGTGATCTGCCGGCCGTCCTTCTCGAGCACCACGTCGGTAAAAGTGCCACCGATGTCGACGGCGAGCCGAACCGCAGCTTGCTGTTGCGTCAAACCAACCTCCCTACGCTTTCCTCTGCAGTCATCCCCAACGACATCAGCCTAGCCATCGTCCTGCTGTTTCGGCCTCTGCGTTGGCTTGGAGGCTGCGTTGCGTGAGGGCCATAACATTGCCGGGGGGCGCCGTTGATTTACCATCTTGTAAGGTTAATCTGAGGAAATCTGGCATGGCAAAGCTACAAGGTAAGGTATGACGCGCGATCAAGCGGGGCAGGAGTTCCTGCATACCCCGGGACCGACCCAGATTCCTGACAGCGTTCGGCGGGCCATGAGCCGGCAGTCCCTCGATCTGATGGACTCCCGTCTGCTGGAGATCACTGGTAGCTGCTTTGCCGACATGAAGCGCATCTTCAAGACGAGCGGCGAGATCTTCATCTATTCGGCGAACGGGCATGGCGCGTGGGAGGCTGCGCTCGCCAATCTCTTCGCGCCGGGCGACGTGGTGTTGCTGCCAGAGACCGGCGTCTTCTCCAATGCCTGGGCGGCGCAGGCGAAAGCTCTGGGACTCGAAGCGCGGCTGATCCCCGGCGATTGGCGCCGTGCCGCGGACCCGGCCCGTCTGGAAGAAGCCCTGCGCGCCGACAGCAAGGGCGAGATCAAGGGCGTTCTCCTCGTCCAGACCGACACGGCGACCAGCATCACCTGCGATATTCCGGCCATGCGCCGGGCCATGGATGCTGCCGGACACCCGGCTCTTATGGTGGTCGACACCGTCGCTTCTTTGGCGGCGCATCCCTACGAGATGGACGACTGGGGCGTGAACGTGACCATCGGCGCGTCCCAGAAGGCGCTGATGGGCCCGCCGGGGATGGCCATCCTGGCCGTCGACGAGCGCGCGCTGCGCCACGCTAAGCAAAGCGGCCTGGCTCGTAACTATTGGGATTGGCATGCGCGCCTGGGCGGCGAGTTCTATATGCGCTTCTGCGGGACACCACCCGAGCAGCACATCTTCGCGCTGCGCGCTGCGCTCGATCTGATCTTCGAGGAGACGCTGGAGGGCGTGCTGGCCCGCCACCGCCGCCTGTCTGGCGCGGTGCACCGTGCCGTCGAGGCATGGTCGGAGGCAGGGGTCGTCTCCTTCAATGCGCTGGAGCCCAGCGAACGCGCCTCTTCGGTAACCACCGTGCGCTTAGGCGAAGGGCACGACCCCGAGCAACTGCGCCTCTTCCTGCGTGAAGAGCTCGGCGTCTCGCTAGCCGGCGGTCTTGGCGATCTCGGCGGCAAGGCATTCCGCATCGGCCATATGGGCTCCGTCAATGAGCCCATGATCCTGGGCTGCCTGGCCACCATCGAAACCGCGATGCTGCAGCTCGGCATTCCCCACGCCAGCGGCCTGCGCGCCGCGGCGGAGCATATTGCCGAAGCTCGCGGCAAGCAGGTGCTGGGCCCGGCGCGCGCCGCCTAGAACAGGCCCGCGTCCTCGCTCTACTGCACCGGATAGACGGTCGGCGACATTTCGTTGATCGAGCGCCCGGCCCAGTCGCGTTCTCCGACCGTAGTGATGCTCTCTTCCTGGTAGCCTTGCAGCGCATCGAGCGCGGCCATTTCGTCGACGTGCAAGGCCTGCCCGTTCTCGACCACCTTCTCGCCGGCGACAAAGACGTCGCGCACGGCCCGGTCGGCGGCGGTGTAGATCAGGCTGCGCAGCGGATCACGCAGGGGCCGCATGGCTGGGTGAGTGACGTCGACCAGGGAGAAGTCGGCCGCCGCACCGGCGGCGACCCGACCCAGGTCGGGCCGGCCGAGCATGGCCGCACCGCCGTGAGTCGCGGCGGCGAAGGCCTCCGCGGTCGAAGCGCTGCTCAACTTGCCGGACCCGACGCGCCCCATCAGGCAGGCGTGGCGCATCTCCTCGATCAGGTTGTGCGGGAAAGTATCCGTGCCGATGCCGAGAGTGATGCCCGCCGTGTGGTAGCGATGCACGTCGTTGAGCGCGATGCCGCGGCGGCAAAAGACCGTCGGGCAATGGGCGACCGAGGCGCCCGAGGCCTTGAGCAGTCCGAAATCGTTGGCTTCCGGCCAGTGGATCATGGGATGGTCATTGAGGAAGATGCCGTGGGCGACGATGGTGTCGGGTCCCAAGAGGCCGAGATGGTCCAGGTACTCGATGGGCGTCTTGCCGTGCCGGCGCACGATCTGCTCGAACTCTACCAGGCTCTGCGCCGCATGGATGTGCATCTTTGTGCCGCGACGCGTGGCTTCGGCAAGGCTGTCACGCAGCAATTCCGGCGTGCAGGTGTCGAGCTGGGCCGGGCTCAGCATGCCGCCGATTCGTCCGCTCGGGTGTTTCGCTGCCGCATCGACCGTATCCAAAGCGGTCTGAAAGGCGGCTTCGCCGGCTTTCTCGTCCCAGGTGTATTCTACTGAGTGTCCGTCGGGGGTGCGCCAAACGGCCGAGCGGTACATCGGGCAGAGGATGGCGCGAATGCCGGTCGATGCCAGCAGATCATCCCAGCCCGGACGCGCGCCTGAAAGGTCGACCACCGTCGTCACGCCACTGCGCAGCATCTCGGCGACGCCGGCCTGCGTCGCCACGGCGGCGGCGCCCTCGGCGACGCGGAAGACCGGCATGAATTCGTAGAGCGAGCTTTGCCCAAGCTTGGGGCTGCCCAGCTCCTCCAGCAGGCCTTTGTTGCCGGGCTCCGAGCTGAGATGGGAATGGATGTCGATCAGCCCGGGCATCACCATGACGCCGGCGCCGGAGATTTCCCGATCGGCTGGCCCATCGTAGCGCGCGCCGACATGAAGGAATTTGCCGTCGGCGAAGGCGACGTCTGCGTCGCGTAGATAGACGTGGTCGCCCCGGCCCTCGTCCCAGGCCACCACCCAGTCCGCCCCGCGTATCACGACGGTTTCGCTCATGGCCTCATCCTTCCCTGATCTGATTGTTCGTTTGTATGTCCCAATCTGAACCACGAGCCGGTCGCTCACCAGCGCCTGAACGTTGCATCTCCTATGCTTGGCGGAAAGCGGCATGGGGTGTCGCGGATCGGCCGTCGCCGCAGCGGCGCTCTTGCTTCCATGCCCGGCACTATGCAGTTTTCTCCGCGACGAGCTGTGCAAAGGCCCGGAAGCGGATAAGCGGTCGAGAGAGGAAGCGAGATGGCGGAACTCCCCGGAACGGCGAGGGTCGTAGTGATCGGCGGCGGCGCGGTCGGCGCCAGCGTGCTCTACCATCTGGCGCTCAAGGGTTGGACCGACTGCGTCCTGCTGGAACGCAATGAGTTGACCTCCGGCTCGACCTGGCATGCCGCCGGAAACTGCCCCAACGCCTCGGGCAGCTGGAGCATTCTCAAGCTTCAGCACTATTCGACTGAGCTCTTTGCCCGCCTCGGCGAAGAGGTGGATTACCCCATGAACTACCATGTCACCGGCTCGGTGCGCCTGGCGCAGAGCCGCGACCGCATGGAAGAGTTCCATCACATGGCCAGCATGGCGCGGCTCAACGGCATCGGCTTCGAGGTGCTGACGCCCGAGGAGCTCAAGGCCGTCTATCCCTTCATCGAGCTGCACGGCCTTCACGGCGCGCTCTGGGATCCGACCGACGGCGACATCGACCCGGCCCAGCTCACCCAAGCCTACGCCAAGGGCGCGCGGGATCTGGGCGCCGAGGTCATCCGATTCTGTGAAGTGACGGGTTTGGAGCAACGGCGCGATGGCGGCTGGGACGTCATCACCAACAAGGGCCGCATCACCTGCGAGGCGGTGGTCAACGCGGCCGGCTATCGCGCGGCTGAGCTGGGCCGTTTGGTGGGGCGGGACGTGCCCTGTACCACCATGTCGCACCAGTATCTCGTGACCGAGGGCATCGGCGAGCTTGCCGGGCGCGACGCCAAGCTGCCGCTGCTGCGCGACCCCGACGACAGCTATTACCTGAGGCAGGAGCGCGACGGTTTGCTGCTCGGCCCCTATGAGTGGCAGGCGACGCCCCATTGGGAAAAGGGTCTGCCGGAAGACTTCTCCTTCGAGCTTTACCCGGACGACCTCGAACGCTTGGAGTGGTACATTGAGCAGGCCTGCGCTCGGGTGCCGCTGCTCGGCAGCGTTGGTGTTCAGCGCGTGGTCAACGGCCCCATCCCCTACACGCCGGATGGTAATCCACTGGTCGGGCCGGCGCCTGGCCTCCGCAACTTCTACGAATGCTGCGTCTTCTCTTTCGGCATCGTGCAGTCCGGCGGTGCCGGCAAGCTGATGGCCGACTGGATCGTAGAGGGCGAGCCCGAGTGGGATATCTGGAGCCTCGATCCGCGGCGCTACACCGGCTACGTGACCAAGAGCTACACTACTGCCAAGGCGGTTGAACTCTATCAGAACGAATACGCCATCGGCTATCCCTTCGAGGAGCGGCCCGCCGGCCGGCCGGCCAAGACCTCGCCGCTCTACGAGAAGCTCAAGGCCAAGGGCGCCATGTTCGGGGCGCGCGGTGGCTGGGAGCGCGCCGCCTGGTTCCCGCGCCCACAGGACACGGCCGAGCAGCAGCTCTCCTTCCATCACACCAACTGGTTCGATGCGGTGGGCGAGGAGTGCCGCGCCGTCGCTGAGAACGTCGGTATCCTGGACCTGACTGGCTTTGCGCGCTTCGAGATCGCGGGTCCGGGGGCCGCCGCATGGCTGGACGGCCTGATCGCCGGCAATGTGCCCAAGGTCGGCCGTGTCGGCCTGGCCTACTTCTGTCGGCCGAGCGGCAAGATTCTGACAGAGATGACGCTGACGCGCTTGGCGGAAGATCGCTTCTGGGCGCTCGGCGCCGCGGCAGCCGAGTGGCACGACGAAGACTGGCTGGCGGCGCACCTGCCAGACGACGGCTCGGTCACCCTGACCAACTGCACCGCGCGCTTTGGCACCTTGGTGCTCACCGGGCCGCGCTCGCGCGATTTGCTGGCCGCGGTGACCGATGCCGATCTCTCGTCCAAGGCCTTTCCATGGATGTCGGCGCGTGCGATCGAAATCGGCACAGCGCGGCTTTGGGCCCTGCGCGTCAGCTATGCCGGCGAGCTCGGCTGGGAGCTCCATGTTCCCATGGAGAGCCTGGTCACGGTCTACGACCGCCTTTGGGAAGAGGGCGAGGCCTTCGGTCTGCGCGACTTCGGCCTCTACGCCATGGAGTCGCTGCGGCTGGAGAAGTGCTATCGCAGCTGGAAGGTTGACTTCGACATCGACTATTCGCCGCTGCGGTGCGCGCTCGACCGCTTCGTCAAGCTGGACAAGACAGACTTCGTGGGACGGGATGCCCTGTTGCGCGAGAAGCAGAGCGGCACCGCTGACCGTTTCGTGCCGCTTCTGGTTTCGGAGGGTGACGTCGATGCACCCTTCTGCTCGACCATCTGGCGCAACGGCGAGGCCGTCGGCTTGGTCACCTCGGGCGGTTACGGTCACCGGCTGAAGACTTCGATCGCCCTGGGCTACGTGCGCTGCGACCTGGCCAAGGAAGGCGAGGAGTTGGAAATCGAGATCCTCGGGGAGCGGCGGCGAGCCAAGGTGGCCAGCGAGCCGCTCTACGATCCCGCCAACGAACGACTCCGCGCCTGAACGATCGGCTCTTTCAGGGCCGGAACGCGATCAAGGCCGAACGCGGCAAACTGCCGCGTGATCGGCACTGCGCCGGCGACATTCCTTTAATTTCAAGGCGTCAAGCTCCGCTGCTCGATTACCCGTTGCCTTGCCGTTGATCTAGGTCAAGGCGGGATAGGGTGTCTCCGGCAAGTTCTACTGCGGTGCACAAAGTACCAAGAAATATAGGCGCTATACGGAGTTATCCATGTCGGCTGTAGCGGAACGTCAGCCCTTGAGCGATTGGTTTGCCTTTGGCGGCCTCGCACTGGGGGCGGCTTTGGGTATCCTGCTTGCAGGTTTCACCAACGATCCCGTCATGGAGTTCCACGGTTGGCTGATCTTTCTGATCAGCGGTGGCGGTGCCTGCGCGGTCTACATCCGTGCCTTCGACAAGCGGGAAGGGCGCGTCGCCGTCGTTGAGGAAACCTACAACTACGGTGTCATACGGGCCGGCGTGATCGCCACGGTCTTCTGGGGCATCGTCGGTTTCCTGGTCGGCGTGATCATCGCCTGGCAGCTGGCTTTTCCGGCATTGAACCTCGATCTGCCCTGGACGCACTTCGGCCGCCTGCGGCCGGTTCATACCTCGGCGGTCATCTTCGCCTTCGGCGGTAACGCGCTGATCGCGACGTCCTTCTACGTGGTGCAGAAGACTTGTAAGGCGCGGCTGCCTGGGCACTACGCGCCTTGGTTTGTCTTCTGGGGCTATCAGCTCTTCATCGTCTTGGCGGCGAGCGGTTACGTCCTCGGCGTCACCCAAGGCAAGGAGTACGCCGAGCCCGAGTGGTACGTCGACCTGTGGCTGACCATCGTCTGGGTGGTCTACCTGCTGGTCTTCCTCGGCACGATCTGGAAGCGCAAAGAACCGCACATCTACGTCGCGAACTGGTTCTATCTCGCTTTTATCGTGACCATCGCGATGCTGCACATCGTCAACAACCTGACGATCCCGGTCTCCTTGACCGGCACCCAGAGCGTCATTCTCTGGTCGGGCGTTCAGGATGCCATGACCCAGTGGTGGTACGGGCACAACGCGGTCGGCTTCTTCCTGACCGCCGGCTTCCTCGGCATCATGTACTACTTCGTGCCCAAGCGTGCCGAGCGCCCGGTCTACAGCTACAAGCTCTCGATCATCCACTTCTGGGCGCTGATCTTTCTCTACATCTGGGCCGGCCCGCATCATCTGCACTATACGGCGCTGCCCGACTGGGCGCAGACCCTCGGCATGACCTTCTCGGTGATGCTCTGGATGCCGTCCTGGGGTGGCATGATCAACGGCTTGATGACCCTGTCGGGCGCCTGGGACAAGCTGCGCACCGACCCGGTCATCCGCATGCTGGTCGTCTCCGTCGCTTTCTACGGCATGAGCACCTTCGAGGGGCCGCTGATGAGCGTGAAAGCGGTCAACTCCCTGAGCCACTACACCGACTGGACGGTTGGCCACGTGCACTCGGGCGCGCTCGGCTGGGTCGGCTTCGTCACCTTCGGCGCGGTCTACTGCCTGGTGCCGTGGCTGTGGAATCGGCCGCGGCTCTACTCGCTGAAGCTGGTCGAGTGGCACTTCTGGATCGCCACCCTCGGCATCCTCCTCTACATCACCTCCATGTGGGTGAGCGGGATCATGCAGGGCCTGATGTGGCGCGCCTACGACAGCCTGGGCTTCCTCGAGTACTCCTTCGTCGAGACCGTCGAAGCCATGCATCCCTACTACATCATCCGGGCCTTGGGCGGCATGCTGTTCCTCGTCGGGGCTCTCATCATGGCCTACAACGTCTGGCAGACCATCAGGGGGCGCCTCGCCGACGAGGGCGAGTTTGCCACGCCGGCGAAGAGCGCCGCGGGTGGCCCCGCGGTTGCGCCGGCCGAGTAAGCAGGAGCCGAGCCTATGTCCTTGCTGAACAAGCACGCGATCTTCGAAAAGCACTCTATGCTCCTCTTGGTCGGCATCCTGGTGGTGGTGTCGATCGGTGGCTTGGTGCAGATCACGCCACTCTTCTATCTTGAAAGCACAATCGAGAAGGTGGACGGCATGCGGCCCTATACGCCGCTCGAGCTGTCCGGCCGGAACATCTATGTGCGGGAGGGCTGCTACACCTGCCACAGCCAGATGGTGCGGGCGCTGCGCGACGAAGTTGAGCGCTACGGCCACTACAGCCTGGCGGCCGAGAGCATGTACGACCATCCCTTCCAGTGGGGCTCAAAACGAAGTGGTCCCGACCTTGCGAGGGTGGGCGGCAAGTTCTCGGACGACTGGCATGTGGCGCACTTGATCGACCCGCGCTCGCTGGTGCCTGAGTCGATCATGCCGGCCTATCCCTTCCTGGCCGAGCGGCCGCTCGATACGCGGAACGTCGCCGCCGTGCTGAAGGCCAACCGGACGGCCGGTGTGCCCTACAGCGATGAGATGATCGAAAAGGCGCGCCAGGACCTGATGGCCCAGGCCAACCCGGACAGTGACTTCGCCGATGAGGTCGCGGAGCGCTATCCCAAGGCCCAGGTGCGAGACTTCGACGGCAACCCGGCAATGGTCTCGGAGATGGACGCCGTGGTCGCCTACCTGCAGATGCTAGGTACCCTGGTCGACTTCGCGACCTTCGATGCCCAGGACTACTCGAGGTAAGAGGGCGCGATGGACTACCAAACGGCGATCGGCTTCGCCCAGAGTTGGGGCCTGGTCTTCCTGGTCGTGCTCTTCGTCGGCGTGGTCGTCTACACGTTCTTTTGGCCAGGCAACAAGAAGAAGTTCGACGAAGCGTCCCGCATACCGTTGGACGAGGATGATGACACCGTCAAAGGCGGCAAGGGGCAGTAAACGATGGCAACGAATGTAGAGCGTGACGAGGCGACTGGCACGGAGACCACCGGCCACGAGTGGGACGGCATCAAGGAGCTCAATACGCCGCTGCCGAAATGGTGGGTCTGGGTTTTCTATGCCTGCATCGTCTGGTCGATCGGGTATTGGATCGCCATGCCAGCCTGGCCGACGGGTGGCTCGGGCACCGATGACTACACCAAGGGCGTCCTCGGCTATTCCCAACGCAACGTTGTCGCTGAGCAGATGGCCGAAGCGCGGACCAAGCAGGCCGAGTACATTGATGCGATCGCCGCCGCCGATCTGGAGCAGATCGCAGGCGATGACGAGCTGCTGCGCTTCTCCCTGGCCGGCGGCGCCGCCGCCTTCGGCCGCAACTGCGCGGCCTGCCACGGCAGCGGTGCGCAGGGCTTCAAGGGCTATCCCAACCTCAACGACGATGCCTGGATCTGGGGCGGCACGCTGGAGGACATCCACACGACGCTGCTCTACGGCATTCGGTGGGACGAGTTCGACGACACACGTTTCAACATGATGCCGGCCTATGGCACGGACGGAATCCTGACGCCTGAGGAGATCGATCTGGTGTCGGACTATGTGCTGTCGCTCTCCGGCCAAGCCGAGCTGTCCGATACGCAGTTCAAAGAAGCGGCCGAGATCTATGCCGTTCAGTGCGCCGCCTGCCATGGCGACGAAGGAGAGGGCGTGACGGAGCTGGGGGCTCCCAATCTTCGCGACTCCATCTGGCTCTACGGCGGCGACAAGGCCGATATCGTGGAGACCATCACCCACAGCCGGGCCGGCGTCATGCCGGGCTGGGTCGACCGGCTCGACCCCGTAACCATCAAGCAGCTTGCTGTCTACGTCCATTCATTGGGCGGGGGGCAATAGCGGCTTGTAAGAGGACCGGACAAAGGAATGAACGTAGAGGCGCCGGGGCGAATCGGCGCGGGCGAGGCCGCCCCTGGGATCGAAGCGGTCGACGTGAAGCCGGTCAACAAGGCCGAGGACCGCCCGCTTTACGAATCGCGCCCTCCCATCCATCCGAAGCTGGTCCACGGCCGGTTCCGCCGCGCCAAGTGGGCGATCATGGCGGTGACGCTTGGCATCTACTATCTGCTGCCCTGGCTGCGCTGGGACCGCGGCGCGGGATTGCCGGATCAGGCAGTGCTGTTCGATTTCGCCGAGCGCCGCTTCTACATCTTCTTCCTCGAGATCTGGCCGCAAGAGATCTACCTGCTGACCGGCGTGCTGGTCTTCTCCGCTCTGGCGCTCTTCCTGGTGACCGCCGTGGCTGGCCGGGTCTGGTGCGGCTATACCTGTCCGCAGACCGTGTGGACCGATCTGTTCATCGCCGTCGAGCGCTTCTTCGAGGGCGATCGCAACGCCCGCATCCGCCTCGACCGGCAGCCTTGGACCCTGCGCAAGATCGGAAAGAAGCTGGCCAAGCATATGACTTGGGTGGTGATCGCCGTGGCGACGGGCGGCGCTTTCGTCTTCTATTTCCGCGACGCACCGACCTTGGCGCTCGAGCTCCTGACCTTCCAGGCCCCCTCTATTGCCTACATCTTCGTTGGAATCTTTGCGGCCACCACCTACCTGCTCGGCGGCTTGGCGCGAGATCAGGTCTGCATCTACATGTGTCCCTGGCCGCGAATTCAGGGCGCCATGTTCGACTCGGACAGTCTCTTGGTGACCTATCGCGACTGGCGCGGAGAGCCGCGCGGGCCGCATCGCCACGGCCAGACATGGGAAGGGCGGGGCGATTGCATCGACTGCAAGCAGTGTGTCGCTGTCTGCCCCATGGGCATCGACATCCGTGACGGGCCCCAGCTCGAGTGCATTCAGTGCGCGCTCTGCATCGACGCCTGCGACGAGATCATGGACAAGGTCGGGCGACCTCGTGGCCTGATCGCCTATGACACCTTCAACAATATGGAGGCTGAGGCCCAGGGCGGCAGCAGCAAGCTGCGCCTCATTCGGCCGCGGACGATCTACTACAGCGCTGCGCTGGCCATTGTCGGCCTGCTTATCCTTGTCGGGCTGTTCGCCCGCGAAAACCTTGAAGTCAACGTCCTGCACGACCGCAATCCGCTCTACGTCCAGCTGTCCGACGGCGGTCTGCGCAATGGCTACACCATCAAGGTGGTCAACAAGCGCCACGGCCAGCGTGAGATGACACTCGGCGTCAGTGGCTTGCAGGATGCCGAAGTGCGCATTCTGGGCGAAGAGGGGCTGCCCCGCTTCACCGCGGCGGCCGACGACGTGGTCAGCCTGCGGGTTTACGTCACGGTCCCGCCCGAGGTTGCGCAATCGCTTGCGCGCGAGTCCTATGATATCCGTTTCACGATGACCGATGACAGCACCGGCGACGTGGTAGCGCACGATGCCGTGTTCCGCGCGCCGGGCGAGTGAGCGGCGAGCAGATGGCGAGGCAAGCGACCATGATCATCAAAGGACCCCTGACCGGCCGCCATGTCCTTATCGCTATTTTGGCGTTCTTCGGGGTGATCTTCGCGGTGAACGGGGTGATGACCTACTTTGCGCTCAACACCTTCAGCGGCCTGGCCGTCGACGACGCCTATCGCAAGGGCCTCAGATACAATCAGCAGATCGCCGCAGCGGACGCCCAGACAGCCAAGGGCTGGCAGGGCGAGCTGATCTACCGGGACGGTGCTGGCATTCTGCGTCTGACTCTGGTCGACAAGGCCGAGCTTCCGCTGCGCGACTTGCGCGTCGAGGGCGTGCTCGGCCGCCCGGCGTCCGCCCAGGAAGATCGCGCGATTGCCTTCGTTCAGACCGGGCCGGGCGTCTACGAAGCGACCGTGGGGCTGCTGCCCGGTGGTCAGTGGTCGGCCCGCCTCTCTGCCTATCAAGGTTCTGAAACATTCCCCTACATCATCGAGCGCAAGCTATGGGTGAAGTAACCACCGCAGAGGCGAAGCTGCTCGCTGGCGGCGGTGCGGCCAAAGAGCGGCGCGAAGAAGCCCCCGCTGCGGCGGTTGAGGGCAACGAGGTCGTCCTTTTTGTCGAGAACATGCGGTGTGGCGGCTGCCTGCGCGGTATCGAGCGGGCACTCAATGCCCTGCCGTTCGTTGCTACGGCGCGGGCCAACCTGACCACCAAGCGGGTGCGGGTGACGGGGAAGGCCGGCGCGCCCTCCACGGAGGCGCTGGTGGACGCCCTTGCCGAGGCGGGCTACACGGCGCGGCCTTTCGACACCCGGCTGATCGAGACGGACGAGGAGGGCCGGCGCTTGCTGCGGGCGCTCGGCGTTTCCGGTTTTGCGGCCGCCAACGTCATGCTGCTTTCGGTGGCTGTCTGGGCCGGCCTGGCCTCCGATATGGACTACGGCACCCGCGGCCTGTTTCACTGGATTTCCGCGCTCATCGCCATGCCGGCCGTGGCCTACGCCGGTCAGCCCTTCTTTACTTCAGCACTTCAGGCGATCGGCCATCGGCGCCTCAACATGGACGTGCCGATCTCCCTGGCTGTCATCCTGGCGACCGGCGTCAGTCTCTATCAGACCGTGCGTGGCGCCGATGACGTCTATTTCGACGCCAGCATCACCCTTCTCTTCTTCCTGCTGATCGGCCGCTATCTCGATCATCTGGTGCGGGCCAAGGCGCGGGATGCCGCGCAGAACCTGCTGCTCCTGCGCGCGACCGGCGCCACCGTGGTTGATGAGGAGGGGCGCCTGCAGTTCCTGCCTGTCGAGCAGATCGCCAACGGCATGACGGTCCTGGTCGCCGCTGGCGAGCAACTTCCTGTCGATGGCGTCGTCGCCGAGGGCCAGTCCAGCATGGACACCGCTCTGATCACTGGCGAAAGCTTGCCGGCCAGCGTCGCCCCCGGCGATAAGGTCTTTGCCGGCACGGTCAACTTGGCCGAGCCCCTGCGCATCCGAGTGACCCAGGTCGGCGAGGGGACGCTGCTGGCGGAGATCGCCCGCATTATGGAGGCGGCGGAGCAGAACCGCTCCCGCTATGTGCGCATGGCCGACCGGGCCGCGCGCTACTATGCGCCCGGCGTGCATCTCTTGGCGCTGATCGCCTTCGTCGGATGGATTATCGCCGGCGCCGCCTGGCAGGACGCCTTGATGATCGCCGCCGCTGTTTTGATCATTACCTGTCCCTGCGCCTTAGCCCTTGCCGTCCCGGTCGTGCAGGTCGTGGCGGCGAGCCGCTTGCTGCGCCAGGGCATCCTGATGAAGTCGGCCGATGCGTTGGAGCGCTTGGCCGAGATCGACTGTGCCATCTTCGACAAGACGGGCACCTTGACCCGTGGCGAGTTGCGTCTGACCGACGGTCAAAGCTGGGACGAGGCGGCCTTGGCCGAGGCTGCCGCCATGGCCGCCAACAGCAAGCATCCGCTGGCCCGCGCTCTGGTTCGCGCTGCGCAACAACGACTGGGCAGCGTGGCTGCGGCCAGTGACGTGGTCGAGTTGCCCGGCCGTGGCCTGTCGCGCTCCTTGCCTGAGGGCGAGGCGCGGCTTGGATCCGCGGCATGGATAGGCCTGGACCAGGGACGAGAAAGCGCCTCTCCGGAGCTTTGGTTTGCGCGGCCTGGATGCGAGCCGATTCGCTTTGCCTTCGAGGATGCTTTGCGTGATGACGCCGGGCAGGTCGTGGAAGGACTGGCAGAGCGCGGCGTTCCGACGGAGATCTTGAGCGGCGACCGATTCGCCGCCGTGCGCAGCGCCGCTGCCGATCTGCCGGTGGAACGCTTCGCGGCAGAGCAGGGGCCGGCGGCCAAGATTGCGCGGCTCGAGCGCTTGGAGAAGGAAGGGCGGTCGCCCTTGATGGTCGGTGATGGCTTGAACGACGCGCCTGCCCTGGCTGCCGCGCATGCTTCCATGTCGCCGTCCAGCGCAGCCGACATCAGCCAAACGGCCGCGGACTTCATCTTCCAAGGCAGCCATTTGAGCCCGGTGCTGGAGACGCTCGACGTGGCGCGCCGCAGCCGGGCGCTGGCGGTGCAGAACTTCGTCTTGGCGGGTGCCTACAACGTGATTGCGATACCCTTGGCAATGGCCGGCTATGTGACGCCGCTGATCGCCGCGCTGGCCATGTCCAGCTCCTCTATCGTGGTGACGTTGAACGCCCTGCGTCTGCGCTCGTCCAGCGACCCAAGCTAAGCTGCGGCAGAGAGTTCCCTCGTGGAAGCGCTGATCTACCTCATACCGGCAGCGCTCTTCCTGGGCCTGCTCGGCCTTGGGGCCTTCCTTTGGGCGCTCAAGTCAGGTCAGTTCGAAGACCTGCAGGGAGCGGCCGAACGGATCCTCTACGATGACGAGGACGAAGAGCCGGCGCCCAAACGGAAGAGCGACGACAGCCCCAAGTCCTGACGGCAGACCTAGCTGTTTCCCGACAGGCGCCACCGTACCGGAACGACGAAACCTGTTAGCCAGATGGCCGTGAAAAGGATGTCGAAGGTGGCCGCAATCCAGATGGCGGCCTGAGCGACCGGCAGTTCGCGCATCGCCATTGGCTGGTCGGCATGGCCGGCCATTGCTTCAACCGTGCGCCCTGCATGGTGCGGGGCAGGTGTGAACGTTGCTCTAGGTTTGCGGCTTCTGGCCGTCGACCAGCTCGCGATAGGCATGCCAGGTGGCATGTCCGAGCAGCGGGAAGGTGACGATCAGGCCGATGAACAGCGTCACCAGCCCGCACACGCTGATACCGGCGATCAGCACAGCCCAAAGCAGCATGGGGCGGGGGTTCTGGGCGCAGGCCTTCATGCTGGTGACGATGGCGGTGAAGGTATCCACTGGCCGTGCCATCATCATCGGTACCGAGACGGCGGTGATGGCGAACACGAATCCGGCGAGAATGGCACCCAACGCCGTTCCCACGATCAGCAGGGCAAGACCATTGGTGGTGAAAAGCAAGGTCGGCACGAATTCGGAAAGCGTCGGAATGCCCGTATGGCCGAAAAACAGCGCAAAGAGCAGATAGGCCAGCCGGAACCAGAACATGTAGATGACCACCAACAGCGCACCCATGAAGGCCAAGCCAATGGGGGAGCGCGTGGCGACCAGCACGATATCCTTGATGTTCAGCGGCTCACCGCTCTCCAGGCGCCGGCTCTTCTCATAGAGACCGACGGCGAGCAGAGGGCCCATCAGCAGGAAGCCGCCGAGCAGCACGAGCATCAGCGACGCAACCTCGAGGCGCGTCAAGCCGAATACGATAACGATCGAGGCGAGGGAAATCACCGCACCGTAGGCCAAGCTGATCGCCGGTTGATTCCACAGATCGCGCCAACCCGCAGCCAGCCAGCCCCAAGGGGCGTCCATGCCAACGGTTTCGGTCTTAATCGGCCATCCTGGTGCCGTGGCCTGCGTCTCGCTCAATAGCTTCCCTCCCTGACGGTGCTTCGTGCTTTCAGCTCGCGCAGCGGTTTGCGCAGTCGAAGACCACTGACGTTGTAGCCGCTGTTGGTAAACAAGGCTGCACCACCGGTCGCGCGTCCAAGCAAGCGTGTTCCAGAAACATGGTCAAGACAGATCTCGACAAAGTCGCAGCTCTGCCGTGCTGCCATCTGCTCGGCCGAGGTGATCATGATCTCGGTCACGCTCGGTCCGTGAATCTCGAAGGCGATGAAAAACGGCACGTGAAAGAGCGTCGTGCCGTTGGTCTCTTCCTTGACGTCGTAGAGATAGACGCCGTGGATACGGCCGCGGTCCGTCTGCACACCCATGACGCCCGCCGTCGGGGACTCGGTCGAGCTGCGGACAGCATTCAGCCAGTCCTGGTAGGCAACGTTCAATCCCGCCGCTTCCACCAAGGAATAGGCGCTCGCCGCCGCGGTAGGGTCGAGTGTCGTACAGCTATAAGGATAGGCCATTGTGGCACACAGTCGCATTCCGTCTTCCCACCAGCCTAGCTAGTCAGGTCTACAAGACCTTGATGTGAATCAAGGCGGTGGGACGCTGGCTGTGAAGCGAAAACGTCGCGTCACATTTGACTCGTCGCTGGAAAAGCGGCTTGCTAAAGTCCTCCAGTCCAGAGGGTTGTCGAGATGAAAACGCAGTTGGGCTCGTCGAATATACACACTCTCCCGGAAGCCGGGCGCAAAGAGCGTGACGGGAGCGGATGTAAAGCCTGCCCAGTGCGTGAGACCAGCATGTGTGCCGCCCTGAGCGACACGCGGTTGGAAGTGCTCGACGCGGCGTCCACCCGCCTCGGCTTCGAGCCAGATGAGACCATCCTGTTCGAGAGCGATCCGGCGGACTTTGCCTTCAACATCACCGAAGGCGTGGCGCGGGTTTCGAAGATGTTGCCGGACGGCCGCCGGCAGATCACCGGCTTTCTGCATCCGGGCGATTTTCTCGGTCTAAGCTACCAAGATTGCTACGCTTACAGTGCCGAGGCGGTCACCACGGTGAAGGTTTGCCGCTTCCGCAAGGCGGAACTCAACCGCATCATGCGCGATCACCCCGATCTGGAGCACCGGCTGCTCAGCATGGCCAACAACGAGCTGGCCCTGGCTCACGAGCGTATGCTGTTGCTCGGCCGCAAGTCGGCGGCGGAGAAGGTGGCCTCCTTCCTGCTCAGCCTGCCGCGGCAGGAAGAGCGCATGGACGAGATCGACCTACCCATGACTCGGGGCGATATCGCCGATTTTCTTGGCCTGACCTTGGAGACGGTAAGCCGCACGCTCTCCGGCTTTGTGCGGCAACAGATCGTGCGCAACGCCACCCCGCGCATTATCGTCGTGCTCGACATGGCACGGCTCTCTGCGTTGGCCGCCGGCGAAGGGCGTTAAGCCCCTCCAAATCAAGCTACCTCAGCGCGCTAGCCCAGGACGGAGAAGCTGCTCTCCGGATTGATCTCCCGTTTGCGGGAGTAGAAGCCGACATCGATGCTGCGCTTAAGGTAGGGCAGCGGGAACTGCAGCGGCTCACTGTCGTGGTCGTGGCCGTTCTCACAGGCGATGATCAGCTCCGCCATCATGGCGCCGGCAATGGGCGCGTTCTTGAACTGATTGCCGCTCGATCCGATAGCCATGTAGTAACCCGGCAGGCTGGAGCGGTCGTAGATTGGAATCCAATCCTCTGTCACATCGTAGAGATCGACGACGCCGCGCCGCTGGTTAGGGATACCAAGCTCCGAAATCCGCTGCCCCATGCGATAAGCCTGCACCGTCCACTGGTTGGTGAAGTCGCGATAGAACTCGTCCGGGTCGACGAACTCCCGCGGATCGCATTCCGGGTCTTCGCTGCCGACCAGAATGTGGTTGCCCTGCTCGGGGCGGTTGTAGCAGCCGATGTCGCTGTCAGAAACGACCAAGCCGTCGTGCTCGAAGTCGAAGCCCTGCGGGGCGGGAACGTGGACCACCTCTTGCCGCAGGGCTTTGGTCGTGATGGTCATGTCGCCCAACACGTCGGCCAGTTCGTTGACCTTGTAGGAGTGAGGCCCGGCCACGTTGACGACCACGGGTGCGTCGATGCGGCGTCCGTCGTCGAGGACAACGCCGGCTGCGCGGCCGTTCTCGCGTGGGATCTCCACCACCCGTCTGTTGAAGAGGAACGTGCCGTCCTTGGCTTCAGCAGCGCGCTGCAGATTGTGGGTCGCGAGCTGTGGGTCGTTGATGTAGCCCGCGGTGGGGAAATAGAGCCCGCCTTCGACCTCACCACCATCGCTCTCCCCGAAGCCCTCGGCGTTCAGAGGCTTGGGCGGGCCATAGCGCTTGAGGTTGTAGATCGGCAGCTTGGCTAGAATTTCTGAGGGGCCCCAGTGCTCGTGGGGAATGTGGAGTTGCGCGGCAAGCTCGGCATGCTTGCGCAGGTAATCGTTGGCCTCCGTCTTCATCACCAGGGCGCCGGTCTCGTGAAAGACGGAAAAGCCGCGCTCGTCTTCCACTTCGAGATAGTCTGCCCAGTCGCGCCAGTAGTGATAGCCTTCATAGGCGAAGGCGGTGCCCTCGAGGGTCGAGTAATGCACCCGGATAATGGCGCAGGAGTTGCTGGTTGAGCCGTAGCCCGACGCCGGCAGGAAGTCGATGTTGAGCGTTTTCCAGCCGCGCTTGCAGAGCTCGAAGGCGGTTGCCGCGCCGATAATGCCTGCCCCGATGATAATGGCGTCGTAGCGCTCGCTCATGTTCCGCCTGCCTCCGCTCTCGACTGATGTCACTCTGCGGTCTTCGCCGCTCTCAGTTGCGCAGGCTGCTGCCGAGCGAACGGCGCGTCAATCCCCGACAGCGTCAAGTCTTTATGGATTTGCGCCGCGGCTGGCAGAAGCGCCGGCCAGGAAGGCCTCGGTGGCCCTGGCGACGAGCTGATCGACGTCCGTGCCCGGCGCGACATGGTCGAAATCGCGGTCGATCAGCAAATGAGAGGTGCCGTGGACGATGGTCCAGAGCGGCACGGCCACGTCGAGCTGTTGCGCCGCTTTGCCGCCGGTCCTGGTCAGCCAGGCAGCCACGGCTTCCAAAAGGACGTGGAAGCAGCCGGCGCCTTCGGCCATGGCCTGCTCGGAGGAGGGCAGCCGCATCTTATGGCGGCCGAACATGAGGCGGAAGACCGCAGGTTCGTGGGCGGCAAAGGCGACATAGGCCTGGCCCATGGACACGATGCTCTCCACTGATCCCTGCGGATGCCTGTCACGAGCGGTTTTCAGCCGTTCCGTCAGCTGCGTGAAGCCGCGCGCCGCGACGGCCTGGATGAGTGCGCCGCGATCGGCGAAGTGACGATAGGGCGCTGCGGTCGAGACGCCGGCCCGCCGGCAGGCTTCGGCCAGGGTAAAGTCCTCCGGCCCGTGCTCGGCAATCAGGTGATGCGCGGCTTCCAGCAACGCCTCCCGCAGGTGGCCGTGATGATAGCTGCTCTTTTTGGCGGTCTCTTCGCCGCCGCCTCTCGTATCCATGATGGTTCCCTATGACATGTTCGCACGCCGTCGAACAGCATTGGACACGTGTTGCGCTTGAATGTTACTCACGCTAACATATGTAAGAGCTTCTAACATTGCAAAGGGCGCTCAATGGAGCCGGTAGCCGAACCAAGTGCGGGTAAAAGGAGCATGCTGCGACGTGCAGTCGGTCTAGGTGGCCGGCTGTTGGTCGCGGTACTTTTCATCGGTTTGGCCGGGGGCGGCATCGCTGCCTTGCATCTCAGGGCCGAAAGCCAAGTCATCGCGGGCGCTCGGCTGCCCATTCCTGTCTCTACCGAGATCGTCGCGATGGATAGTGCCTATCGCATCGTCGACCGTTTCGTGGGCCGCCTGGAGCCGGCGCGCGAGACCTCTTTGGGCTTTGAGCGCGCTGGCCTAATCATGGAGATGCTGGTTGAGGAGGGTGACCGCGTCGAGAGCGGACAGCTCCTGGCCCGCCTCGACGTCGAGCCGTTGCAAGCCGAGCGTGCGCAGCTCGTCGCAGAGCGGGACGAGCGTGTGGCCGATCTACGGCTCGCCAGACTCACGTCCGAGCGGCAACAGCGCCTGCATCGGGAAGGCCATGCCTCGGCCCAGCGGTACGATGAGGCGCGGCTGGCGGTCGAGTCGCTGGGTGCGGCCATCGTGCGGATTGAGGCGGCCATCCGCGGCATCGATATCGATCTCGACAAATCGCTCCTGCGCGCGCCCTTTGCCGGCCGCATTGCCGAGCGCATGCTGGACGAAGGGCGCGTGGTCAGCGCAGGCGCGCCGCTGTTCCAACTGCTCGAGAGCGAGCGTCCGCAAGCCCGGATTGGCGTATCTCCTGATGTCGCCGCCCGCCTGGCCGTCGGAGAGGAAGTCACCCTGGAAAGCGGGAGCTGGCAGCAGCCTGCTTGGCTGCTGGCGCTGCGCCCAGATCTGATCAGCGGGACACGTACCGTGCCGGCGCTTTTCGCCTTAGAGGCCGTTGACGGCTTGCCTTTCGGCGAGGTGGTCGAGCTTTCGGTCTCGCGCAACGTGCAAGCGGAGGGGGCCTGGGTACCGCTCTCCGCGCTCTCTGAAGGACCGAAAGGGCTTTGGCAGGTTCTCACTGTCGTAGAAGAGAACAGCGGCGACCTGCAAGTTGGCCGAGAGGCGGTCGACATTCTCCATGTGGCCGGCAGTCAGGCCTATGTGCGCGGCACCCTGGCTGACGGCATGCGCATCATCGTTTCCGGCAGCAACCGAGTGGTGCCAGGCGAGCCGGTCGTTCTGGCGGCCGAGTAGCGCAAGATGGGCAGCCTCCTCTACCGTGAACGGCGCCTACTGTGGCTGGTGGTCGGCTTGGTGGTGACGATCGGCGCCACCGCCTTGCTCACCATCGGGCGGCAGGAGGATCCGACCATCACCAACCTCTTCGCGACGGTGGTCACGCCCTATCCCGGCGCCGATCCAGGCCGTGTCGAGGCTTTGGTGACCGAGAAGATCGAGGAGGAGCTGCGCGAGATCGAGGAGATCAAGGAGATCGCCTCGACCTCCCGCACCGGCATTTCCGTTATCACGATCGAGCTTTCCGAATTCCTGACCGAAACCGAGATCGAGCAGTCCTGGTCGGAGATTCGCGACGCCCTGGCTGACGCATCCCTTGCCTTTCCGGACGGCGTGCCGGAGCCGGAGATGGACGACGATCGCACCGGCGCCTACACAGCGATCAGCGCCTTGGTTGCGCGGGACGGGCGCAGCGTGCCGACCGCCTTCCTGCGGCGCTACGCCGAGCTGTTGCAGGACCGCATGCGCGGCCTCCAGGGCACTGAGATATCCCGCCTCTTCGGCGTGCCCGAGGAGGAGATCCTCGTCGAGGTGGCGCCGCGTCGTTTGATCTCACTTGGCCTAACAGTCGACGAGATTGCCGATGCCATCCGGCTCGCTGACAGCAAGGTGGAGTCCGGCCGGGTGCGCGGCAGTGGCGAGGACTTCATCATCGAGGTTGCCGGCGAGATCGACTCCCTGGAGCGAATCCGCCAGGTGATCGTCGCCAACGATGGTAGCGGTGCCGCTGTCCGGGTCGGTGACGTTGCAACCGTCTCTCGCGCCGTGCGGGAGCCAGTCGCCACACAGGCCTTCACCGACGGGGAGGCTGCCGTCTTCGTGGCCACGCGCATGGAGCCCGACCTGCAGGTCGACGCCTGGATGACGCGGGTTCGTGCTGCCATCGACCAGTTCGAGGCCGAGTTGCCCGACGGCATCGAGCATCGACTGATCTTCGATCAGAGCGGCTATACCGCCCTCCGCTTGCAAGGCCTGGCTGAGAACTTGGCCATCGGCGTCAGTCTGGTCGTGCTGGTGCTGGTAATCAGTCTGGGGTGGCGGGCGGCCTTCGTCGTCGCCTTCATGCTGCCGCTCACCAGCTTGGCCTCGCTGGCCATCCTGCAAAAGCTCGGGGTGCCAATTCATCAGATGTCGGTGACCGGTCTCATCGTCGCGCTGGGTCTGCTGGTCGACGCAGCCATCGTCATGACCGACGAGGTGCGGCGCCGTCTCGAAGCCGGTGAGAGCCGCGTCGAAGCCGTGACCGACGCGGTGCGGCGTCTGCGGGGACCGCTGCTGGCCTCGACAGCGACCACGGTGCTGGCCTTCGTGCCCATGGCGCTCCTGCCCGGGCCGGCCGGCGATTTCGTCGGCTCTATCGCGATCTCCGTCATCGTCATGCTGAGCGTCTCCTTCCTCTTGGCGATGACGGTGACGCCGGCCTTGGCGGGCATGCTGGTTCCCGCCAGCGAGAAAGGCCGATCTTGGTGGCGCAGTGGCCTGCAGCCGGGCTTGGCCGGAAGACTCTTCGCCCGCTCGCTCGATCTCGCGCTGCGCTATCCCCGGCTCGCCGTCCTCGGCGCCTTGGTGTTGCCGATCATCGGCTTCGGCAGCTTTCCCACGCTGACCGCTCAGTTCTTCCCCGGCGTCGAACGCGACCAGTTCTACGTCCAGATCGAGCTGCAGGAAGGCACCAGCCTGGCCGAGACCAGTGCCGCGGCCATTCGAGCCGACGCCATTCTGCGGGCCGAGCCAGAGGTCACCCGGACCCACTGGTTCGTGGGAGAGAGCGCCCCGTCCTTCTACTACAACATGATGACGGACCAGGACGGTGTGCCACGCTTCGCCGAAGCCCTGGTGACCACGGCCTCGGAAGAGGCGGCGGAGAGCATGCTGCCGCGCCTGCAGGCCGCGTTCGACCGAGGCTTGCCGAGCGCGCAGGTGATCGTCCGCGACCTTGTTCAGGGCCCGCCGGTCGCCGCCCCGGTGGAAGTTCGCCTGGTCGGGCCGGAGCTTTCGGTGCTGCGCAGCCTGGGTGAAGAGCTGCGCCTGCGCATGGCGAATATCTCGGGCGTCACCCACACCACGGCCACGCTGCTCGGTGGACCGCCCAAGCTGGTGCTCGATCTCGACGAAGAGAAAGTCCGCCTGACCGGCCTCACTTTGGGGCAGATCGCCCGCCAGATGGAGAGCCTGACCGAGGGCGCTACGGGCGGCTCGCTGATCGAGGGCTCGGAAGAGCTGCCGGTGCGGGTGCGGGTCGGCGAAGCTTGGCGCAGTGGCGCCGAGCGGATCGCAGCGCTCGAGGTTCTGCGCCAAGGCGGTAACGTCGAGGGCGAGGGCTGGCGCGGCATCCCCCTGCAAGCGCTCGGCGAGATGCGGCTGGTTCCCTCCGACAGCCCCATTGCCCGGCGCAATGGGGAGCGGATCAACACGGTGCAGGCCTACGTCGCGCTCGGCGTGCTGCCGGAAGAAGCGCTCAAGGTGCTGCAGCAGAGCCTCGTCGAGCAGCCTCTGGCGCTGCCCCTCGGCTACCGCATCGAGTACGGCGGGGACTCCGACGCCAGGGCTGAGACCATTCGCAACCTGCTGTCGCCGATCGGCCTGGTCGTCGCCTTGATGGTGGTCTCGCTGGTTCTGACCTTCAATTCCTATCGCCTGGCGGCCGTCGCCGGCGTGGTGTCTGTGCTCTCCATGGGGCTTAGCGTCCTGGCGCTGGCCGTCTTCGGCTATCCCTTCGGCATTCAGGCGGTGATCGGCGTCATCGGTTCCATCGGCGTGTCGATCAACGCGGCCATCATCATCATGACCGCCCTGCAGCAAGACCCGGCCGCGCTGCGCGGCGAGGTCGCCGCCATCCGCCGGGTCGTGCTGGCGGCCAGTCGCCACATCCTCTCTACGACCATCACCACCTTCGGCGGGTTTCTGCCACTCATCCTGGAAGGCGGCGGCTTCTGGCCGCCCTTCGCAATGTCCATTGCCGGCGGCGTGCTGCTGTCCACCGTCGTGTCCTTCTATTTCGTGCCGCCGATGTTCCGACTGGTCATGGGCGTAAGTCAGCGGCCGCCGCTGGGGCAGGAGCGGGCCCTGCGCGACCTGCGCGAGCCGAGCCCGGCCATGACCATCGAACAGCGAACGCAATAAAGGTCGACCGCTTGCGGCGCGCCCCTCCCATGCGCCCGGCAAGGCTTGGCGAAGGACGCTCGCTCCCGATACAACGTGGGCAAGCAAGGCTTCGCAGCAAGCCGTCACAAGATCGGCAAATGGGAGGTGCCGCAATGGATACTCTGAGCCAGCAGACCAAGCTTGGCCGCGCTCTGTCCCGCCTCTTGGCAGACTATGGCATCGACACGGTGTTCGGCATTCCCGGCGTGCACAACGTCGAGCTGTTCCGTGGCTTCGAAGAGACCGGCATGCGCCTGTTCCTGCCGCGGCACGAGCAGGGCGCCGGCTTCATGGCGGACGGCTATGCCCGGGCCTGCGGTCGCCCCGCGGCCTGCTTCGTCATCACCGGACCGGGCCTCACCAACGTCATGACGCCGATCGGTCAGGCCTATTCGGACTCTGTGCCGATGCTGGTCTTTGCCAGCACTCTGGACGTCAAAGATATCGCCCAGGCTGGCGGGCGCCTGCACGAGATGATCAATCAGCGCAGTGCCGCGGCCAGTGTTGCGGGGTTTGCGGAAATCGCTTACGCGGCCGAGGAGTGCGAGGAACTGGTCGCCCGCGCCTTCACTGGCTTCGCCACCGGCAGGCCGCGGCCCGCTTACATCGAGCTGCCCATCGATGTACTGGCGAGCGAGGTACCGGCCAACTGGACCGCCCGGCGCCTGCCCGGACGGCCGGTGCCGAACCCGGCCGACGTCGCCGAGGTGGCGACCGCCCTGACCAAGGCGGAACGCCCCATGCTGCTGCTGGGTGGCGGTGCCGTCGATGCGGCCGAGCCTCTCAGGCGCTTGGCCGAGACGCTGCGCGCCGCCGTGGCGACGACGGCGGCTGGCAAGGGCATCGTCGAGGACGGCGCGCCACTATCGCTCGGCGCGACCCTGACCTCCTCCGAGACCAAGGCCTTCATGGAAACGGCCGATGTGATCGTGGCCATCGGCACGGAGCTGGCGGAGACAGATTTCTGGGATCCCTACGCGGTGCCGCGCGACAAGATGCTGTTCCGCGTCGATATCGACCCGCGCAGCCTGGCCGACGGCAACCCGGCGAGCCTGGGGATCTGCGCCGATGCCGACGCCTTCGCCAAGGCACTGCTGGCGGCCTTGCCGGCGGAGGGGGGAGCCAGTCGCCTGCAAGCCGATGAGATCAGCGCACTACGGGCGCGTGTTGTCGAAAATCGGGGCGCGCTGCGCCGTCGCCATGCCGCCGTCCTGGAAGCGATGAAGAGTGCCCTACCGAAGGATGCGATCATTGCCTCCGACATGACGCAGATCGCCTACTCTGCCACCGAGGTCTACGGCATGGATGAGCCGCGCTGCTGGCTGCATCCCTGCGGCTTCGGCACCCTGGGCTACGCGCTCCCGGCGGCGATAGGGGCGCAGATTGCCGAGCCGGAGCGCGCCGTCGTCGCTTTGATCGGCGATTACGGCTTCCAATACACCATCAACGAACTGGGTGTCGCGGCTGAGCATGATCTGCCCGTCATCATCCTGCTATGGAACAACGATGCTTTGGGCCAAATTCGCGACGACATGGTGCACAAGCAGATCGCGCCGCTGGGCACGAGCTTGAAGAACCCGGATTTCGCGGACATCGCCCGGGCTTACGGCTGTGGCTACGCGGCGCCGCAGTCCTTGGAGGAGGTCACGGCTGCGGTCGCTGCCGCGCGGACGGCCGGCGGCCCGACGATTATCGAGGTGCATGAAGACCGCTTCTAATGGTCTTCGATAGGACGGACGGGAGAAGGCCATGAGCTTGCATTCGGTGGTCGGCGGCAAAGCCCGAGACGGTAGCCAAGACATGGCGCATCGGCAGGAGCGGATCGATCTGGCCGCTGCCTTCCGCTGGGCCGCACGGCTCGACATGCACGAGGGAATTGCGAACCATTTCAGCTTGGCCGTCAGCGACGACGGGTCCGAGTTTCTGATCAATCCCTATGGCCGCCATTTCTCCCGCATGCGCGCATCCGACATGCTGTTGCTTGATGCTAAGCAAAAACCGGACGACATCGGCGAGCGGGTCGATCCTACGGCCTGGTGCATTCACGGGGCCATGCATCGTAATCTGCCGCAGGCGCGCTGCGTTCTCCATGTCCACTCCAAGTACGCGACGGTGCTGGCGTCCTTGAGGGACTCTTCGCTTCCGCCGATCGATCAGAACACCATGCGGTTCTACGGCCGCGTCGCGATCGATGACGGTTATGACGGCATGGGTTTCGAGGAAGAAGGTGAACGCCTCAGCCGCTGCCTCGGCAACAAGCCCATTCTCATGATGGGCAACCACGGCGTCATGGTGGTGGGAGAGTCTGTCGCTCAAGCCTTCGATGAGCTTTACTACTTCGAGCGGGCCTGTCAGACGGCGGTCATGGCCATGATGACCGGGCGCGAGCTGCGCGAGGCCTCGCCCGCCGTCGCGGCCAAGACGGCTGAGCAATGGCAGGACTATCCCGAGTTCGCCGAGAAGCACTTCGCCGAGCTCATCGCCATCCTGGATGAGGAGGAGCCCGGCTTCCGCGACTGAGCGCGACTGCCAGCGTCAGTCTTCCGTGACGTAGGCGAAGCGTGCGCTGCCCGCGGGGATGCCCTCGAAGGGGCCGTCTTCCGCGCCTGGTTGCCAGAGCACCATCGCCTCGATGCGTTCGGCGAGCGCGAAGTCCTTGTCGGTGATGCCGCCCGCGTCGTGGTTCTGCAGCCGGACCTCGACGGCCGGGAAGGTGACCAGGAGGTCTGGATGATGCCAGGCGACTTCGGCGAGGTGACCGATGGCATTGGCCACCATCAGGCTACTGCGCCAGCCGCTGGTCTTGTAGCGCCGGCAGATGTGCCCGTCCTCCAGACTCCATTTGGGCAAGCGCTCTGCCAGTATCGTCCCGACCTCATCATCGCTGTAGGTCTTGTCCTTTTCCCGTGCCACTTCGGTGCCTCCTTCGTCGACAGTCGTCTCAATCACGCACTCGACATTTAGGAGGGGAGTGGAGCGAGGCCAACGGCTCGGCGAGTTCGCTTTCATGCCCTTATGCGCCTCTCCGGCGCTTGCTGCGGCTTTCGCCGCACGACTATGGTCGCCTCAGATGGGGCCGGCGTCAGGTGAGGGAGCGAGACTGTGCCGAAGATCGATCGTGTTTGTGTGGGCGAGTGCCTGGTCGGCGAAGGCGCGGAGGTCGCGCATATCGATCTCATTCTCGGGCCGCGCGGCAGCGCCGCCGAGCAAGCCTTCTGCAACTGCCTGACGAACAACAAGACCGGCTTCACCGGGCTTCTCGCGGTCATCGCCCCCAACCTGCCGGCCAAGCCGAGCACCGTCATGTTCAACAAGATCACCATCCGCGAGGCGCGGCAGGCCGAGCAGATGTTCGGCCCGGCTCAGCATGCGGTGGCGAAGGCCGTGGTCGACGCCGTGGCCGAGGGCATCATCCCGGCCGAGGAGGCCGACGATATCTTCATTTGCGTCGGCGTCTTCATTCATTGGCGGGCCGAGGATCACCGCAAGATCCAGGACTACAATTACAGCGCCACCAAGGAGGCTATTCGCCGGGCGGTGAACGGCGAGCCGAACGCCGGCGAGGTTGTGGCGCGCAAGGATAAGGTGCAGCACCCTTTCGCCGCCTCTTGAGGCCCTATGCCGATGTTCGAAGGTTACGAGGTGCTGGCTTGTGCCGGGACAGGCTGGCCGACCAGACCTTCCACCAGACGCGTGAAGGCATCGGTCATCTGCGGATAGAGGATGGGCCGGAGATAGGCGGAGACTTCTGAGCTGCCGAGAGGGAAGAAGTTGGTTGTGGCGTTGGCCTCGAACAGCAGGACCTGTCCGTCCGGGCGCACGTTGCAGTCGATGGCAAAGTAGTCGAGGCCGTAGCGCTCACGCACCGCGGCGAGCGCCGCCTGGGCGGTCGGATGCATCCCGGCGTAGCCGCCGGTGATCATCTCGCGCTCTTCCGCTACCAGGTCCTCGCGCTCTGGCATTATGGTCTGCTTCTCGTCGGCGTGGAGATTCCAGACGTTCGAGGTGATGCGGTGCCGCGGCATGACACAGTCGCCGATGAAGAAAATGCGGTCCTTGCGGTACAGCCCGTCGTCCGAGACGAAATCGACGAACTCGGTCAGAACGTAGTCCTTGTGGCGTGTGCCGAAGATGGCGCGCAGCTCTTCGGGCTTCTCGAAGAGTCCGACGAACTCGCCGTTGTGACGTCCCGGCTCCCGCACCAGGGCAGGGAACTGGAACCCGGTCTCCTCCATGTGCTTGCGCAGGCGGCGCAGGCTCGGGCTCTTGAGGCGCAACACCTTGGGGACCAGAAGGCCTGGGATGCCGGCAAGCAAGGAGGCCGCGCCTTCCCGCGTGGTGCGCCAAATCCGCTCCGGCGGATTGAGCACCGGTAGTCCGCTCTCCTTTACAATGCGCTCGATCACCCTCAGGACCTTGGGGTTCTGATCCGGGTCGGTGACGATGTTACAGAGCAGATGGCGGTTCTTCATGTTGTAACGACGCGGCTGCTCGAAATAGCTCGGCGTGATGTGGAAGCGCAGCCAGCGGAAGTTGGATTCCACCACCATCCTGGTCATGTCGTTGTTGCCCTCGACCGTGATGGTGTCGCTGCGCTCCTCGGCCATCTGGTCGATGTTGTCGGAGCCGGTCAGGATCGCTAGGCGGGGAAAGGCATCGCGATCGGCGCTGGCGGCGGTGTCGCTCATGCGCTCGGTACCGGCTCAATACGGTGTGACGATTCGCTGCGGAGCTTCAGGGTCCGGCCGAGCTTTGTTTCCAGCAGCTGCCGCACCGCCCTGGTGGTCAGCTCCGCCAGAGCGGGGGCCATGTAGGCGTACTCGGGCTGATCGTTGTAGGGGAGGTAGTTCATGGTGGCGTTGGACTCGAAAACCAGAACCTTGCCCTCCGGCGTCACGTTGCAGTCGATGCCGAAGTAGTCGAGCCCGATGCGTGCTCGGATGGCCTTCAGGCTGTCGATGGTCGCCGGTTGGAAGGCGTCGAGTTGTCGGCCCAGTGCCGTCTCCTCCTCCTGGCGCAGGTCGGGGCGCTCCATCATCAGGCCGAGCCGGTCCCGCGCGTGCACGTTCCAGGACTGCGAGGCGATCTGGTGGCGCAGGACGATGCGGTCCCCGATGAAGAAGAAGCGAACCTTGCGATAGAGGCCGTCGGGGGAGGCGAAGTCGACGAACTCTGTCAGAAGATACTCCCGCT
Organism: Rhodospirillales bacterium; assembly: GCA_965247175.1. Taxonomy (GTDB): domain Bacteria; phylum Pseudomonadota; class Alphaproteobacteria; order Kiloniellales; family DSM-21159; genus JANQMX01. Next base: position 1,958,079 of record OZ252006.1, on the reverse strand, counting down.
TATCCTCCGCGAGCTTCGGCGCCATCTCGTCGGCCGAGTTGAAGAGGCCGACGAAGTAGCCGCCGTGGGTGCCGGGCTTGCGCACCAGCAGCGGCCAGCGGAGCTCTTCCCGGGCGACGCGGCTTGCCAGGCGTTCCGGAGTGGCGTTCTTGAGCCGGATGCTGCGCGGCATGATCACGCCGGGAAGATCGCCAAGCACCCGTGGCAGGGTATCGCGCGCCGTCACCGGGATGCGCGCCGGGTCGTTGATCAGCGGGCGGTCGAGCTTCTCGGCAATCCGCTCTGCGACCTTCAAGGTCTTTGGATTGCGGTCGCCGTCGGTCACCAGATTGCAGACGATGTGGTACTTGCGAAAGTCCCAGCGCCAGTTCTGGCGGAAGTAGTTGGGGCTGATGTGCACCCGTTCCCAGATGATCGGAAAGGGGTCGAGATGCTTGGAGAAATCATTGATTCCACGCAGTTTTACTGGGACCGAAAGATCGCGCTCGATCTTCGGCACCAGATCGCTGCCGCCCAGCATGGCGCCCTTCAGGCGCCGCTTCTTGCCATCTTGCGTGTCGTCCATATGCGAAAGACCTCACCCCGCGCCGACACTATAGCCCCAATCAGGCTTAACAGCCGGCAAAAGCGCGGGCGTTACACCATCCTTGCGCCAATCGGCAGGCTGCCGTCGGGCCAGGTTTCAGGAAGGGCACGGCCCAGCTTTTGGGATAGCAAACGGTCGAGGGCGGCCTTCCTGAGTGGCGCAATGATGCGCGGAATATAGCTGAACTCAGGCGCACCTTCGTGGTTGGATGAGAAGTTCATGGTGGCATTGGCTTCGAACACCAGCACCTCGCCGCCCGGCCGGATATGGCAGTCGATGCCGAAGTAATCGAGGCCGATGCGCTCCTTGATCGCCTGCAGCACGTCCGTCGTTTGGCTCGGGAAGGCATCCAACTGCCGTTCCAATGCCGTTTCTTCCTCTCGCCGCAATTCTGGCCGTTCGGCCATCAGGGCTTCGCGGTTGCGGCCGTGGAGATTCCAGGAGCGGTCGGCAACCTGATGGCGCAGAATGATCCGGTCGCCAATGCACCAGAAGCGGCATTTGCGGTAGAGCCCGTCGGGCGAAGCGAAGTTGGCGAACTCGGTCAGCAGGTAGGTGTCGATGCCGTCTTCGAGGTGAGCGGCAAGGTCTTCGGCCGATTTGAAGACGCCGAGGAAGCTGCCGCTGTGGCGACCAGGTACTTTGACCAACAGCGGCCAACGCAATTTCGTTTGCTCGGTGCGATGCGCGATACGCTCCGCGCTGGCCGTCTCTATGCGAATGGTCCGGGGCGTAATGACCCCTGGAATGTCGCCGATCAGCTGAGGGAGCCTATCCCGTGCAGTTGGCGCGATGCGTTTTGGCAGATTGATTTGCGGCTGGGTTAGCTGCTCCGAGAGCCGCTCTGCGACCTTTAGAGTCCTGGGGTTGCGGTCCGGGTCGGTCACCATGTTGCAGACCAAGTTGTAGCGGCCGAAGTTCCATCGCCAATCCTGCTCGAAGTAGTTCGGCGTGATGTGAACGCGTTCCCAGTAGATCGGAAAGTCGTACAACTGCCTGGACAGATCGTTGATGCCGCGCAGCGGAAGTTGCTTCTTAAGATCTCGCTCCAGCTCCGGCACGGCGTCGCTGCCCGCCATAAGGCCTATGGCGAGACGATCTTTGCCGGTTTTACCCTTCCGCTTTTTCATTTCGACCGGATTGCTGAGGACGTGCAGAGACTATTGCACTCCGCGCAATTAACAGCCCGCAAATGCTCCTCAACACACAGATGGCGCGCTAAGAGCGGCTGCGCAGCAAGGGCAGCAGCAGGAGAGAGGAGGCGATCACCGGCCGTCCGCTGGCCGCCACCAGCTCCGTCTGCAGAGGGGCCAGAAAGCCGCAGGAGGTTGCGATCAGCTTGGCGCCACGGTCTGTGAGATGGCGCACCGCGGCGCAGAACACCTGCTGCAGCTCGGCAGGCAAGGCCTTACCGCTCACGACGCGATCGACCACGGCGCCCGGCACGCGCTCGTAGTCGACCGCAAAAGGGAAGGTCTCCGGATTACCGATCTCGCCCGGAAAGCGCGTTTCCAGCATCAGGACTCCGAGGCGAAAGTCATCCAATGGCATCGCGCTCGCCTTTGCCGCCGCGTCAGCGCAGGAGTGTGCGCCAATGACCTGCCCAGCGTCCAGACGACGGCAGCACGCATAGCGAAGCAGCCCGGAGCGCGAAGGCTCCGGGCTGCTAAAGCTCTCGAGACAAAGAGGTGTTAGTGCTTAGCTTGCCTTGTTGCGGCTAAAGCGGCGCGCAGCAGCCACCAGGCCGATTGCCGACAAGAAAAGCAGCGCTGCGGGCGGCAGCGGAACCGGCTGCGGCGACGTGCCGCTCGGGTCGAGCGCCAGGGAAAGCACACCGCTGACGATCGCATCGGGATCGAAGAAACTGAAAGTGTACTCACCCGCGGACAGCGTGCCCAGCGGCCCGGTCAGCGAGGCGCCGACCAGCAGCGGCAGCGAGAAGACTTCCGTCGAGGAGCCTTCGTCGAAGACCGACAGGGTGGCGGTGTCGAAGGGATCGCCGACCAAGCTGTAGGAGGTCAGCGTCACGTCAAAGTCCACAGCGAGAGTGAGGGTGATGTCGTCGGTCTCGCCGGCATCAATTGAAAAATCCAATTCGGCGGGGCCGCCGAGCGTGACGCTCGCCGCCTCGGCCGTCTGGTCATACCCCAGGGTCAGGAACAAGCCCAGGGCAGCAGCCAAGGCGCAATTCAGAAGCTTCATGAGTCGGACCTCCATGGTGCTCGGACGCTTCGAAAAACAATAAAGTCCTATAAACAGTCATCCCGGCCCAGGAGATAGCCTGACTTTGTGAATTATTTACTTCTAATGCCAGGTATTCCGGAGTGACATTGTGCTTCTCATAGCTCTGCCACAGGCGTTTCGATCACAGCGCGGTCACAAAGCCTAACGCTGGCGGCGCCTGGCGGTGCTAGCTCTCGGTGGCGCGAGCCGGCACGTGATGTCGCACCACCGGCTTACAGCCGGGCAGCAACTGCCGCATGAACGTCGGCAGGGAGACGCCGCCGCTATTGCGCCGGCGCGTCGGCGCCCGCTTGCTGCGGCACCTCGGAGAGCACGGTTAGACTCATGCCCGGTCGCAGTATCCCGTTCGGGTTGTCGAAGTGCGCCCAGATCGTCAGATCGCCTGTTTCCGGGTCGACCGTGGCGTCCGCGAAGCGCGGCTGCGCGGTCAGCGGGTAGGCTTGGCCGTTCGGCAGCACCAGCCGCAAGGTGATGTGCTGGAAGAGCTCGTCGAGTGTCTTTGCACCGCTCCTTTCCATGGTTTCAAGCCGCACGGAGTAGGGGACCTGATAGGCCACGAGGGCCGGGTCGAGCTGCACGATGATGCCGAGCGGAGGCCCCGCCTCCGCCTCGACGAAGGTCCCGACCGAAGTCATGGGACGGCTGACAAAGCCAGAGATGGGCGCGCGGATGGTGGTCCGCTTCAGGTCCAGCTCTGCACCTTCGAGGGCGGTTTCCGCCATCAGGGCTTCGGCGTGGGCAACGGCAAGCTCGGCCTTTGCCGCGTCGTGCCGCGCCTCGGTCGCTACGCCGCGACCAGAGAGGTCGCCTACGCGTGCCTCTTGCTGCTCTGCCAGAGTCTGATTGGCGCGCGCCCGTGCCAGTGCAGCTTTGGCCTCTGCCACGGCCAGTTTGAACTTCGCCGCATCGACGGTGATCAAGGGGTCGCCAGCGGTGACCTCTTCGCCGCCTTCAAAAGCAATCGCGGTAATGATGCCATCCAGATGGCTGTACAGCGTGGCATGATGTGCTGCCTCGACGCGCCCCTTGAATTCCAGAGCCTCGCCGAGCGCCGGTACGGTGCCGAGCAAGAGCGCGAGAAGCGCCGCAGGTGCTGTCTTGAGCATCGCTTTCCCTATACTGCAAAGCAGGAGCAGCCGGACGCGCGCCAGGAGCTCCTCTTATCGGCAATCGATATGGGCTTGCGCCAGGCGAACGGGTGATCAGGGCGCACGTCGACATCATTAGAATCTCAAACGTAGCGTTAGCTCGATGAAATCGATGTCCTCGGACGATCCCGTCTCGCGAATGAAGTCGCCAGCAAAGAAGTGCGTGTAGATCGCCGTAAAGGTCAGATTGTCGGCAAGCTCGTATTCAGAGGTCAGCGACAGTGCGGAGCCGACAAAGCGTTCATCGCTTCCCGAGGGCTCGCGGATCACCTGGCCTGCTGGCGAATAGACACCGTCCTCAGTCTCGAGGCGCCAAAAGAAGTTTGCATCGGTCGTGAGCGACCATGCGTCGGTCGGCTGTACTGTGACGAAGGTATGCAGGTTGAAGAAGTTGCGTGGGCCCAGCACCGCAGCTTCGGAGAAGTAGTTTCCGCGCGGGAACAGTGGATTGAATGTCCCGAGATCGGCATCGTTCGGATCGTCGTCGCCGCTGGCGATGTTGGCGCTCAGCGCAATACGCGGCCGCCATGGCACGTCTGCGACCGTGAAGCCTGTCTCGCTGGCGACCGTCCAGGCAGAGATATCACCGGAACCGAAGCTGCCGAACTGATAGAGCCCCTCCCAGTTCCAGTCCCAGCCACTGTCTTCGCCATAGAAGCGGGCGCCCAGCGAATGGCGGCGTTCGCGAGCGGTTCCTTCCACAAATGTGCCCTCATCATCTTCGAAGCCGAGGTAGTAGAGATCGAGATTGCCGTAGGGGAGGAGATCGCTTCCGCCGGTGGCATAAGCCCCCCAAAGCGCCTGATCGTCATTGGCCTTATCGTCAAAGACATCGGTTCGCGGCGTGAGCGGCCGTGCGGCCAACGCATCGATGCGCCAGTCCGGAAACTCGAAAATCATGCGTGCGGCATCGAAAGTGCGGCGGACATTCGGTCCTTCCCGCACATCGACCAGGCGCCCGGAGCCGTATTGCAGTTCCTGCCGGCCAGTGCGGAGGGTGAGTTCCGCATCTTCAGCCGGCTCGAACGAGAGGTCGACGAAGGCGTTCTGAAGAGTCAGCTCATTTTCGTCGACTGGACTCGGACCACCCGCGCGACCGCGCTCCAAGGCGCTCAAGAGCTGGCCGAAGACACGGACGTTCGGACCGAGGTGCAGATCACCGTGAAGCGTGTAGCGTTGCAGCCATACACCGGCCTCGTCCTGCGGGTCCTCCCCGAACAGGGGGTCGTGCGTGTATTCGTAACGCTGGCGGATCTCCCCACCCAAGCTGAGATAGGCGCTGCCAGTAGCGTCCAGGGGGATGAACTTGAAGGCGCCGGGGATGTTCTGGCGGTTCTGGGGATCGCGGAAGCAATCGATGTTATCTTGATACCGCAACTTGCTTGGCGCTACGTGGCAGTCCTCTTCGGCCTGCGCCGAGACGGCGGAGAGGTCGAGAACAATCACCGCAAACATCAGGCATAGCCAACGCATGGCTTATTCGAGATCGAAGAGCAGCACTTCGCCGCGATGACCTGTATCCAGGACGATCTCACGCTCGTCGGCGATGGCGGCGCCGTCTCCTTCGCGCAGCTCGTCACCGTTCAGGCGAACGATCCCGCGTGCGACGTGCAGCCAGCCGCGTCGCCCTTTCGCGAACAAGTGGCTTACCTGCTCGTCCTCGGAGAGCTCGGCGGCATAGACGGCGATGTCCTGGTGAACGGTGACGGCGTTGTCTGTACCTGAGCGGTCGGCAATTAGCCTCAGCGCCCCGGTCATCTCCTCACGCGGAAAGCGCTTCTGCTCGTAGCTTGGCGCAATCCCACGCGCTTCCGGAATAACCCAAATCTGCAGAAAGTGGACCGGCTCAGTCTTCGAGCCATTGAACTCGCTATGGGTGACGCCGGTCCCGGCGGTCATGCGCTGCACGTCGCCCGGTACGATCACCGAGCCATTGCCCATGCTGTCCTTGTGCTCGAGCGCCCCTTGGAGAACGTCAGAGATGATCTCCATGTCCTGATGGCCGTGTTCGCCGAAGCCGGCGCCCGGCGCCACCCGATCGTCATTGATCACCCGGAGCGCGCCGAAACCCATGTGCTCCGGATCCATGTAGTGGCCGAAGGAAAAGGTATGGCGGCTGTCAAGCCAGCCCATGTCGGTATGGCCTCGGCTATGCCGGTCGCGGACAACGATCACGACAAACGCTCCTTACGCAGAAGACAGGGACTTCCCGGACCTGCAACGGCGACAACGATCCGCCCGCCGACCATCGCTAGGTACCGAAGCGCGATTCTCATGAGGCATCTCCCCGGTCCGGACGTTGATTGGTCCGTCGCGCCGGGGCCAAGTAATGGTTCACCTCTGGTGGTTCGCTGCCTCGATGGAACTTGCGGGCGCGCACGTGAGTATCCTCGTCGTGCTTCGTTGCCCGTTCGTGCTGTCTGAGATGTTCCGCCCAGCTAGGCAGGAAGAACCACTCGATCCATGTCTGCGAGTCGGCTGCATCCTGATAGATGCCCCAGTCATGGGCGCCGTCGCGATAGCGCTCGTGCGAGAGTTCGCGCATGGTTGCCAAGAAGGTCTCGGACTGCGCTTCGTCGATCCGGTAGCGAATGGTCACCATGACGGGGCCGCGATCGGGACTGGCGGCGATGTCTTCCGAAACAACGGGTTCGGGCCAACTCATGGCCGGTGTGAGATCGAGGTTTTCGCCTTGGCCCAGCTTGGCGCGCCAAGTGAGCGGTATCGCGATGACGGCTCCCGCAGCAGCGATAAGGAGTGCCATAGAAATCGAGGTCGAGGTCGCGACCTGACCCCAGACGGCAGATCCGGCCGCCATGCAACCGAAGAAGACCATGAGTGCAATGGCAAGGCCGCGGGCACGAATCCAGTTCGGCAGTGCGGTTTGGGCAGATACGTTCAGGCTGGTGAGGACCGTGATCCAACCGAGCCCGCCCAGTACTGCTGCCGGCAAAGCGAACACGGCGTCTTGGGCGATGCCCAGCAACGCCATCGCAAGCGCCGTCGTCAGCGTGCCGGCCGCAACGAGTCTGTTTGCATCGACGTTCTTGCGGATGTACGGCAAGGCGAGCGCACCGGCCACCGCGCCGCCACCAATTGCAGCGAGGAGAACGCCATACAGTTCCGCTCCGCCACCCTCGATATCGCGCGCAACAAGAGGTAGCAGCGCCCAATAAGCGCTGGCGAAGGTAAAGAAGCCGAAGGAGCGCAACAGCGTGGCCTTCAAGGCATCGTTGTGGCTCGCATGCCGTATGCCCGTTGCCATCGCCCCAAGAAGCGGCTCAGGCGGAAGAGTGCGCTTGGCTGTTGCTTCCGGTCTCCAAAGCAGCAGTGCAGCGATGATGACCAGGTGGCTGGCGGCGTTGACGATGAACGGTGCCGACAGCGCGACAGCGGAGATAAGAAAACCTGCAAATGCTGGCCCGATGGCCCGCGCAATGTTGATGCCCATTGAGTTGAGCGCGATTGCCGGCTGAAGGCTCTCGCGTGGCACAAGGCTCGGCACCACCGCCTGCCAGGCCGGCGCCATCAACGCCGCGCCCGTACCGATTGCAAAGGTGAAGGTCAGGAGCAGCGTCGGCGTCATCGCATCCGCTGCGGTGAGCGCAGCCATCGCCCCGACGATTGCCGTGAGGACGACATTGACGACAACGAGGAAGCGACGACGGTCGACTCGGTCCGCGAGCGCGCCGGCAAAGAGCGCGAAGAGGAAGATTGGGGCGGTTGTGGCAGCCTGAACCAGCGCGACGATTGCCGGCGAGGGGTTAAGCGTCGTCATAAGCCAGCCGGCGCCGACCTCGTGCATCCAAGTGCCAATGCTGGAGATCAGTGTGGCAGTCCACAGCAGCGCAAAAGCGCGATAGCGGAATGGGGACCAAGCCGAAGCGGTCGCTACGGTGGCCGGCTGAGCCTCGACGCCCGTTTTCAATGCTCTAGCCCTGTCGACGGATACGTTCGCATTTCAGGCGCAATTACTTGGCGGCGAGCCAGGGGTAGCGTGCGACATCACGGCCGCCATAGTCGGGATCAAGATAAATGAAGCAGCGACTGATCCTCCCGCGGTCGAACTCGAAAACGTCGCACCAGCGTCCAGGACCGCTCTCCGGCTCGCCGGCGTTCCATGCTCCGTCGCGATGAACGCCCTGACTCTCACCTTCTGCGGCAAGCAGATCCGACCCCGTTAGCACCCAACGCACCGCGTCATACCGGTGGCGAATCTCAATGATGGTCTCACCGACATCGGCGAACAGGCGCCCAATCTCTTCGTGGCCGTGCGCAACGCCCCATTTCGGAAAGTAAACCGTGGCATCTTCACTGAAGAGATCGAGTATCGACGTTCCGTCTGGCAACGTACCGTTGTTGTCGAACGCCCGAAGATAACTCAGGACCAGTTCTTTCCGTTCATTGTCGGTCATCTCGCTCATGTCGTGCTCCGCGCGCCGTTCGTTGCACCAGTCGCAGATGGTCAAACTGCAAAGCACGAGCAGCCGAGCGCCCCCCAGAAGCTCTTCTTGTCGGCAACCGGAAGGGGCTTGGCCCAAGCGATCTGATGATCGTGGCCGTGCAGGCTGCAGTGATTGCTGCAGCCGTCATGACAGGCTCTCGCGTAGGTGGGCGCGCCCGTCGCTTCTGCACGCATCCCCGGGCTCGGCGCCACGTCGACCGGACTCCAGTCGGGTGAGGCCGGCGGCAAGGGCGGTGCAAGATCGGTGAACTCCTGCTCGCCATAGACGACCTCGCCGCCCACCATGGTGAGAACCGCGTTGATGCGGCGGATCTCTTCGGGCGGTACCGACATGTAGTCAGCCGAGAGGGCTGCGAGATCGGCGTACATGCCGGGCGCCAACGTGCCTTTGACGTCCGCCTCGCCGGAGAACCAGGCCGAGCCATGGGTCCAGAGCCTGAGCGCGGTCTCGCGCTCCAGCACGTTGTCTTCGTGATAGAGTGGCATGCCGCCAAGCGTCTTGCCCGTCGTGAGCCAGTAGAGCCCGACCCAGGGATCGTAGGAGGCAACGCGCGTGGCGTCGGTTCCCGCCCCGACCGGAAGACCCATCTCGAGCATGCGGCCGATCGGTGGTGTCGCTTCCGCGGCTTCTGCCCCGTAGCGCTCGACGAAGTACTCGCCCTGGAAGGCCATGCGGTGCTGGATGGCGATGCCGCCGCCCAGCGCCTTGATGCGCTCGATGTTGCGCGGGCTGATGGTCTCGGCGTGGTCGATGATGAAGCGGGTCTCGAAGGGCTGGCGGCCATTCACGCGCTCGAAGACCGTCAGGAAACGATCGATGGTCTCGTCATAGGTGGCGTGGATGCGGAAGGGCCATTTGTTCGAGGCAAGCAGCGCCACGATGGGCTCCAGGCTTTCCTCCATGGTCGGCCCTAGGTCCGGCCGCGGCTCCAGGAAGTTCTCGAAATCGGCCGCCGACCAAGTGAGGTTCTCGCCAGCCCCGTTCATGCGCAGCATGTCCGAGCCGGCACCCGGCTCCGTCATCGCGACCCAGCGCTCATAGTCGGAAAGCTCGCCGCCGGGATTTTGGGCAAAGAGGTTGTAGGCAATGCGCAGGGTGAGCTGGCCATCGTCGTGCAGCCGCTGAATGACGTCGTAGTCCTCGGGGAAGTTCTGTCCGCCGCCGCCGGCGTCGATCACCGAGGTAATGCCGAGGCGGTTCATCTCCCGCATGTAGTGGCGGGTCGAGTTGATCTGGTCTTCGACCGGCAGCTTCGGTCCCCGCGCCAAGGTCGAATAGAGAATGAAGGCCGAGGGCGTGGCCAGCAACAGGCCCGTGGGATTGCCGGCGGCATCCCGTTCGATCGTGCCGCCCGGCGGATTGGGCGTATCCTTCGTCATGCCCAGCGCATTGAGCGCGGCTTGGTTGAGCAGGGCGCGGCCGTAGAGGTGAAGAATGAAGACCGGTGTGTCGGGCGCGGCCGCGTTGATCTCTTCCAAGGTCGGCATGCGGCGCTCGGCGAACTGGAACTCCGACCAGCCGCCGACGACCCTGACCCACTGCGGGGCCGGCGTGCGGTCGGCCTGATCCTTCAGCATGCGGAGTGCATCCGCCACCGACGGCACGTTCTCCCAGCGCAGCTCCATGTTGTAGTTCAGCCCGCCGCGGATGAGATGGGTGTGGCTGTCATTGAGGCCCGGGATGACACGGCGTCCGCCGAGGTCGATCACCTCGGTCGTGGCGCTGGCCATCGGCATGATGTCCGCATCGCTGCCGGTAGCCGCCACCAGCCCGTCTTTGACGGCGATTGCGGTCGCCTCGGGTTGGCTCGGATCGAGGGTCGTGACGCGGCCGTTTCTGAGAATCGTATCGGGGGCGTCGGTCATGTTCTGGCTCCAGGCGAGGCGTGGCCGCAGTCCGGCAAAGGCAGACGTGGCTGCGAGTGCGCCCACGACCGTACGTCGGCGTATGGTCATCGGTCGGTCTCCGAAAGGCTTTGGATTGCCCTGCAAGCCCGGTCCGCTCTGCGCGGGGCCGGGCTTGCAAAGCGGCGTGTCACTCGGCGGCTTTGACGCCTCCGCTCGCGGCAACCGGTTCGAGGATAGGTCCGTGGGTGACGCGCTCGGGGGTCTTGTGAACCATGGTGTAGGCGTAATCGGCGCCCATGCCGTAGGCACCCGAATGCTCGCGCACGATGTTCATGACGGCATCGTAGGTATCGCGGTGGGCCCAATCCCGCTGCCATTCGAGCAGCACTTGCTGCCAGGTCATCGGCACAACACCGGCCTGAATCATGCGCTGCATGGAATAGTCATGCGCGTCCTGCGTCGTCCCGCCTGAGGCATCGGCCACCATGTAGATCTCGTAGCCGCCTTCCGCCATCGCCGAGAAGGCGAACATGTTGTTGCAAACCTCGGTCCAAAGTCCGGAGACGACGACCTTCTTCTGTCCGTTATTGGCCAGGGCGTCGCGCACCTTCTGGTCATCCCAGGCGTTCATCGACGTCCGCTCCAGGAGCGGATGATCCGGGAAGACGGCAAGGATTTCAGGAAAGGTGTAGCCGGAGAAACTCTCGGTCTCGACGGTCGAGATCGTGGTGGGAATACCGAAGAGCTTCGCTGACTTGGCCAAGGCGGTCACATTGTTCTTCAGAACCTGACGGTCGATCGACTGCACACCGAAGGCCATCTGCGGCTGTTGGTCGATGATGATCAGCTGGCAGTTACCAGGGGTGAGCAGCTCAGGTTTCGCAGTCATTGCTCAAGTTTCTCCTTGTCGCGAGCGGGAGTGCTAATTGTTCGTGAGTTTCGGTGTTGGTTTGATCTGTTTTGTGATGTTATGCTCTAGTTAAAACATAATCACTGTTGCGCTTCGTCCAGTAAATTGCTATTTTGTTCATAAAATTGCTCATGAGAGGAATATTTTTTGCTTGGTAATATTGCTGTTGCAAGGTTGATCGTTTCGATGGGATTGGCGAGTTTTTGTTGTGGAGCATCAATTGCTCCGGTCATCGGGCGGCACGGTCCCGGCGATATGCGGTCGGTGTGGCGCCCGTCATTCTTCTGAAAACCGTCGCTAGGTGCTGAGAAGAGGCGAAGCCGCAGCTCTGCGCGATGTCGGCCATGTTCCGCCGGGTTTCTGCGAGCAGTGCTTTGGCCCGCGCCAAGCGCCGTAGAACGACAAACTGATGCGGTGAGTAGCCAGTCGAGCGCTTGAAGGCTCTCGCAAAGTGAAAGTCGCTGAGGCCCGAGACGGCAGAGAGGTCCGCCAACGAGAGCGGCTCCTCCAGGTGCGCTTCCATGTAGTCTACGACACGGTCCAAGCGATCACGGTCGAGCCCACCGCGCGTGCCACGATCCAATCGCTCGACGATGCCCTTTGCCTCGGACTCTGCCATCAAGCCTGCGACGAGGGATAGAAAGCCGTGGTCGATGGCGAGCGAGGCGAATGGCCCACTTGCAGCCGCGGTCTGCCACATGTTCAGGCAGCGGGCTCGAAGCCCGTCATCGCTCAGCACGCGATAGTAAAGTGGTTCGAGGGATTGGGAGACTTTGCTGGGCTCAACGCGCAGCGCGGCTGCCACGGAAGCGGTTGGGGCCGCAATCAGCAGCATGATAGACCTGTCGCGGACCCAATAGGTCGTTTCGGTGATCGTCGGATTGAGGTAAGCGACATCGTTCGGTGTCGCGCAAAAGACTTTCTTCCCATCGCCAAAGTCAACGGAGAACTCCGTGTAACCCGGTTGGAGCTCGAGGCCGAGCGACACTGTCTCGGATGCGGGATCAGTTGCCTCGAAGGGCGGTTGATCCATGCGGACAAAGTCAACCGGTATGGAGCCGCCCTGTCGCGTCTCGTTGATCAGTGACTGATAGACCGGATGGCTCCGATACATCTGAATCGTCGGCGACGAACTCACGGGGTAACCCTTCTTTCTTGCAGGATTTCCGCCAGATGCTACAGCGAACTCCGACGTACGCAGGACCTGATTAGTTGCCGCCAAGGACGCTGCCGTCTCCGTTGATCGCGGAAAAGCGTCTTAGGCAGCCATGGACTGCCCGATATGCGCCTAGCTGAGCCTTGCGCTTCCCATTTTACTTACAAGAAGATTTAGAAGTGCGCGGAAGTCCGTCTTGCACCGCTATGCGGCCATCTCTTGCACCGTCTTGCGGCTGCATCATGCATGGCGTTAGTGTAGATTTTCGTGTATCCGGAGGTGCTTATGGGTATTCACTCCTTTGACCCTGAGCCCGAGCACTGCGAGGTCTACCGCGCGCTGGTCGGCCCGAACCTGCCGCGCATCTTCGGCGTGCAGGAGCAGTGGAACATGCCCGTGGCGCGGCATCGCCGGGCGCTCGGCCACGAACTCTACTGCCGTGGCGTCGATCACTACGTGCTGACCTACCACCTCGGCGGGGCATCGGCGCGGCGCCTTGCGGCCTCACCTCTGCCGACGGCCCGAACCGGGGCGCTGTCACTGCAGCGGCCGCACAGCGGTGGCAAGTTCTCTTCGGATGGCGTGGTCGAGTATGGCCAATTTTACTTCAAGCAGAGTCTGCTCTGCGAGGTGTCCGATGAGGCCGGGCTTTCCCAAGTCGCCGAGCCGGAGGACTTCTTTGCCCATTCCGATCACGCCGCGGCGCGCGACGCAGAAGCCTACCTTCAGCGCGCGATGGATGCCGCCGACCCGCCCTGTTCCATGGAAATGGATGCGCGCTCCTATCTGATCGCGATGGGCGTGTTGCGCGCTACCCTGAAGAGAATGCGGCTGGTGGACCTTCGGCTCTCGGAGGTCGGTCGGGCCGACCTGCGCAGTGTCCTGCTGGCGATCGAGGAACGCTTGGGAGAACCATTGCGCCTCAGCGACTTGGCGACCCTGGTCAACATGAGTCCCTTTCACTTCTCCCGGGTCTTCAAAGAGCATGTCGGCGAGCCGCCGGCCCAGTACCTGCAAAAGCGGCGAACCGAGCGGGCGGTCGAGATGATTCGCTCAGGCAGTCTCCCGTTGTCGGATATCGCCTTCCGGACCGGCTTCTCGAGCCAGTCGCACATGACCCGCCGCGTGAAGGCGGCCACCGGAATGACCCCGGGTAAGCTGCGCTCAGGCAGTTAGGACGAGAACCAGCGTCGGCACATCAGCGTCACACTAACGCTTCGTTTGTGTGGGGTTCCGACTAAGTCTTTGAAAAGACTGGCTGGGGGACCAGGATTCGAACCTGGACTAACGGGGTCAGAACCCGTCGTTCTACCATTAAACTATCCCCCATCGCAGCGGCGGCAGGCCGACGTCCGTTCGCCGCGCGTAATCGTCGTATCTAGGCGCCTTGAGCAGGCCTGACAAGCCTTACGCCGGCTGGGCCCAGCGCCATCGGCATCGCCACTTGACGCAGCCGCGACTCCTTAGGTTTGCCGTGGTCTGTCAAATGCGACATTATTGCGGCTACTGTTAACCATATTCCGGGAAAACCGGAGAGAACGATCAGAGGAGGGGAGGCGTGACGTCGTCTGGTTGCGCCGATTTTGATGATGCTGTGCGCCTGCGCCGGACCGGCGATGGGCGCGGCGACGTCTATGCGGCCATCGACCTCGGAACCAACAACTGCCGTCTCCTGATTGCGCGTCCTCGGACGCAAGGCTTCCGTGTAATTGATGCCTTTTCCCGTATTGTGCGGCTGGGCGAAGGGCTGGGGCGCCGTGGCTCCCTCAGCGACGATGCCATGCAACGCACGATCAACGCACTGCACATCTGCGCCCGCAAGATCGAACGCAAGGCGGTGACCCAGGTGCGGGCCATCGCCACCGAGGCCTGTCGCCGGGCCGAAAACCGCGAGTCCTTCCTGCGCCTGGTCGAACAGGAAACCGGCATCGCGCTCGAGATCATTTCGACCGAAGAGGAAGCGCAACTGGCATTGCTTGGCTGCCTGCCCTTGCTCGACGCCGCGATCGACGATGCCTTGGTGTTCGATATCGGTGGTGGCTCGACGGAGGTCACTTGGATGTCGCGGCGCAGCGGTCGGCAACCGGACGAGGCGAAGAAGGACGCCGGTTTGCGCGCTTGGCACTCGGTGCCCATCGGCGTCGGCACCTTGACTGAGCGCTATGGCGGCCGCGAGGTCACGCCGCGCGTGTTCGAGGAGATGGTCGATGAGGTGGAAGCCGCCTTGGCACCATTCGAGGGAGAAGTCGGTCTCAGGTCTCTGGTGGAGGCGGGCGGCGTTCAGATGCTCGGTACCTCCGGCACCGTGACGACCTTGGCGGGGGTGCAGAAGGGCTTGCCGCGCTACAACCGGGCGGCTGTCGACGGCTGCTATCTCGATATGCAGAGCGTGATCGACGTCTGTTGGCGCATCGCCGACATGAGCTATGCCAGACGTTGCGCCCATCCCTGCATCGGCCGCGATCGGGCCGACATGGTGATCGCCGGTTGTGCCATCCTGACGGCGATCTGCCGGCTCTGGCCCGTTGACCGGCTGCGTGTCGCCGACCGCGGCCTGCGCGAAGGGCTGCTGGTCACGATGATGGGGCTCGATCGTTCCGGCGGGACCCTGCCGCCGGCTCAGCGTCGCTACGGCTCGTGACCGCCGGATCCCGGCGTTCTGCTGGCGGGCGTCGTGCTCGCCCGACCGGCCGGCAGCTCCATACGCGGGTCAAGACGGCCAAGGGGCGCAAGCTCTCCTCCAAGCTCTGGCTGGAGCGGCAGCTCAACGACCCTTACGTCGCAGAGGCCAAGGCGCGGGGCTATCGCTCCCGCGCGGCCTTCAAGCTTCTGCAAATCGATGCAAAGCACGGCATCCTGCCCAAGCAGGGCCGGGTGGTGGATTTGGGCGCTGCGCCGGGCGGCTGGACCCAGGTGGCGCTGGAGCGTTGCGGGCCCAAAGCGCAGGTCGTCGCCGTCGACATTCAAGAGATGGAGCCGTTGGAGGGGGCCGTCGTCCTCAAGCTCGACTTCCTCGATGAAGGAGCGGACGACGCGGTGAGGGCCGCGCTCGGCGGGCCTGCCGACCTGGTGATGTCCGATATGGCGGCGCCTGCGACAGGGCACGCGGGAACCGATCATCTGCGCATCATGATGCTGGCGGAAACGGCGCTGCACTTCGCCTTGCAGGTTCTTGCGCCGGGCGGCGCCTTTCTTGCCAAGGTTCTGCAGGGGGGCAGCGAGAAGAGCCTTTTGGAGGACCTGCGCCGGCACTTCGCCCAGGTGCGCCACGTCAAACCCGAGGCCAGCCGTAAGGATTCGGCGGAGCTCTACGTCCTGGCGACGGGCTTTCGCTCCTGATTGCGGCGCACGGCTGCCACCCGGCCAGGGCGCGTCTCTTTGCCGTTATCGGCTTGGCGAGGCGGCGGGCATATGGTACCTCGCATCGCCAACTCGCAAGAAAGGCGTCTTGGCATGGAGATCCGCGAAGCTCTGACATTCGACGATGTGCTGCTTGAGCCGGCGGAATCCAATGTCCTGCCAAATCAAGCGGATACGCGGACGCGCCTGACCCGAGAGATCGAGCTTGGCATCCCGCTGATCTCGTCTGCCATGGACACGGTGACGGAAAGCCGAATGGCCATCGCGATGGCCCAGGCCGGCGCCATCGGCGTCATTCACAAGAACCTGGATGTCCAGGCACAGGCCGACGAGGTGCGCCGGGTCAAGAAGTTCGAAAGCGGCATGGTGGTCAACCCGGTCACCATCCACCCCGACGAGCCGCTACGCAACGCGCTGGCGCTGATGGAGACCCACCGCATCTCCGGCATTCCGGTTGTCGAGCGTGAGAACAAGCGCCTGGTCGGCATCTTGACCAACCGCGATGTGCGCTTCGCCGAGGATCCCGCCCAGCCGGTTTGTGAGCTGATGACCAAGGAGAACCTGGTCACGGTGCAGGAAGGGGTGTCGCGCGAGGAAGCCAAGCGCAAGCTGCACCATTTCCGTATCGAAAAGCTCCTGGTGGTCGACGACAACTACCGCTGCATTGGACTGATCACCGTCAAGGATATCGAAAAGGCACAGGCCCATCCCAGCGCCAGCAAGGACGCCCAAGGCCGCCTCCGTGCGGCAGCGGCTTGCGGCGTCGGCGACGACGGCCTGGCCCGCGCCGAAGCGCTGCTCGACGCGGAAGCCGACGTCATCGTGATCGATACCGCGCACGGCCATTCGCGCGGCGTGCTCGAGGCTTTGGGTCGGGTCAAGCGGCTGTCCAACCGGGCGCAGGTCATCGCCGGCAATGTGGCGACACGCGAGGGCGCCAAGGCGCTGATCGACCACGGCGCCGACGCCATCAAGGTGGGTATCGGCCCAGGCTCGATCTGCACCACCCGAATTGTCGCCGGTGTTGGCGTGCCGCAGCTGACGGCGCTGCTGGATACGGTCGAGGAGTGTCGCAAGAGCGGGACGCCGGCCATCGCCGACGGCGGCATCAAGTACTCCGGCGACATGGCCAAGGCGATCGCGGCCGGAGCCCACTCGGTCATGGTCGGCTCGCTGCTGGCCGGCACCGACGAGAGCCCGGGCGAGGTCTTCCTCTACCAGGGTCGCTCCTACAAATCCTATCGCGGCATGGGCTCCATCGGTGCCATGGCGCGCGGTTCGGCCGACCGCTACTTCCAGCAGGAGGTGCAGGACAGCCTCAAGCTGGTGCCCGAAGGCATCGAGGGGCGGGTGGCCTACAAGGGCCCGGCGGGCCAAGTCATCCACCAGCTCGTCGGCGGCCTGAAAGCAGCCATGGGCTACACCGGCTCGGCCACCATCGAAGACTTCCAGTCGCGTGCCCGCTTCCTGCGCATCAGCGACGCCGGCCTGCGCGAGAGCCACGTGCACGACGTTTCCATCACCCGGGAAGCCCCCAACTATCGCCACAGCGCTTGAACAGAGGGCGCCGTCCGCGCCAGTCTTCCTCCGTCAGGTAGCCAGCCAGGTATCCCACATGACTCCGTCTGCGCGCACGCAGGCCGCCATCGAGATCCTCGACTCCCTGGAGGCGACGAGGGCGCCAGCCGACCGCATAGTGCAGGACTACTTCCGCCAGCGCCGCTTCATCGGTTCCAAGGACCGGCGGGCTATCAGCGAGATGATCTTCGGCGTGATGCGCGCCCGGGCGCGCCTGGACTGGTGGCTCGATCGCGCCGGTGCCGCGGCGCTCGATGCCCGTCGTCGCGTTCTCGCCTACGTCGGTATTGTTGAAGGGGCCGCCCCGGCCGGCGTCTTCGACGGCAGCAAGTTCGGCCCCGCGCGTTTGAGCGCCGAGGAGATGCAGTTGGCCGAGGCGCTCCAAGGTCGCTCGCTCGACCATCCGGAGCAGCCCGAGTGGCTTACGCTGGAAACGCCCGAGTGGCTTTGGCCGGCGTTGCAGGCGACGCTCGGCCAATTGACGAAAGCGGAGCTTGCGGCACTCAACCATCCGGCCGGTCTCGATCTGCGGGTCAATCGGCTGCAGGGCGAACGAGAGGAGGCGCAAACCAAGCTGGCGGAGGCCGGCATCGAAACCTTGCCCGGTACTCTCTCGCCGCTCTGCCTGCGTGCCGACGGGCGCAAGCCCATTGCCGGGCTGGAGGCCTTCCGAGAGGGTTTGGTCGAGGTTCAAGACGAGGGCTCGCAGATCGTCGCCCTGCTCACAGGGGCGGCGCCCGGTATGCGGGTTTGCGACTTTTGTGCCGGCGCCGGCGGCAAGAGCCTGGCGATGGCGGCGGAGATGGACAACAAGGGGCACATTGTTGCCTGCGACACCTCCAAGGGGCGGCTGGACCGCAGCGCCGCGCGCTTCAAGCGGGCCGGCGTGTTCAACATCCATCGCCGGCCCCTGAAGAGTGCCCGCGACGTCTGGGTCAAGAAGCACCGGCGCGACTTCGACCGCGTGCTGGTGGACGCTCCCTGCAGCGGCAGCGGCACCTGGCGCCGCAACCCCGACGCCAAGTGGCGGCTGCGTGAAAGCGATGTCGACGAGCTGATCGCTCTGCAGGCCGAGATCCTGGACAGCGCGTCTCGCCTGGTCCGTCCCGGCGGACGCCTGGTCTACGCCACTTGCTCTTTCCTCGAGGTTGAGAATCAGCGCCAGGCAGACCGCTTTCTGGCCGAGCATGATGACTTTCGTATCGTCGAGCTGGAGCAGGTCTGGTCCGAGACCTTGCCGGGTGCACCGCCGTGCCCCGGACCTTACTTGCAGCTGCTGCCCGGCCGCGACGGCACCGACGGTTTCTTTGCGGCGGTCTTCGAGAGGCAGGCGCGATGACGTCGGCCGGGGTCAAGCTGCGCGAAGCGACGGCCATGGATGCGCAGCAGATCGCCGAGGTCCACGTAGAGGCGTGGCAGGCCACCTATCCGGGTTTGCTGCCGGACCGCTATCTGGCCAGCCTGTCGTCGGCCAGCCAGGCGGAGCGCTGGCGCGAAGCCATCGCGCGCGGCCGCCGGGGCGAGGTCTTGGTCGCCACGGCAGAAGGGGCGGGCGTCGTCGGCTTCGTCAACTGGGGCGAGGCCCGGGGGCGCAAGACACCGCAGCCCGCCGAGATCTATGCCATCTACGTGGCCCCTGACTGGCAGGACCAGGGCATCGGCCGCGATCTCTTGAAGGGCGCCTTCGAGGAGATGGCGGCGGCCGGATACGGGGGTGTCCTCCTCTGGGTGTTGGCCAGCAATCCTGCGCGCTTCTTCTACGAGGCCATGGGCGGTACCGCGGTGGGCAGCCGGCGCGAGCGCTTTGCCGGCGCCGAGCTGGAGGAAACCGCCTATGCCTGGCCCGACTTGTTCACCTGGCTCTCCGCCTGGCGCTGAATCGCCGGGGCGAGGGCATACCAGTCGACGTTGCGCGTCGCGAACATCAGCGCCGCCAGCGCCGCGAAGAGCAGCAGCGAGCCCATGATCAATGCGTGGTCCTCCGACTGCAGCGTCACATAGAGGTAGCCGTAGACGCCGGCGAGCAGTGCCCCGGCGGTCGCGCCCTGCCGCCAGCTCCTGCCGACCTTTGCCGCATAGGGCGCAATGAGCAGCAGCGACATGGCGGCAGACAAGGCATAGGCCAGGCCGAAGCCGACCACCTCCGAGAGCGACAGCAGCAGCAGGAAGAAGATGCAGACGGCAGCGGCCACGAAGCCGTACTGCACAACATGAACGCGGCTTCCGGCCATCACCTCGAAGGCGAAGAGCACACCGCAGACCAGCACCACGAAAAGCACCCCGTACTTCACCGAGCGCTCGGCCTTGAGATAGTGATCGACCGACTCCACCATCCGTACGGCGAGGCCGTCGCCTCTCGCGCGGCTGATCAGCACGTCCAGTTTGACCTCGTTGTCGCGCCACTGCTGGGGAAGCTGCCGCGCGAAATGGGAGACCTGCCAGTCCGCCTCGAAGCCCTCCGGGCTGATGGAGGAGGAGGTCGGCAGCACGCCGCCGACGAAGCTGGGATGGGGCCAGTCAGAGGCGAGCGCCATGCGGGTCGCCCGGCCAAGCGGCAAGGCGCCGATGCTGTCGCTGCCGTTGAGTTCGATCTCGAAGGCGAAGGCGGCCTCGGAGAGACTCTCTGCACTCTCAAGTGCGAGTGGCGCCACGATTTGCGCGCTCAGCGAGATCTCCTCCGTGCCGACCCGGAAGGGAATGCTGCGCCCGTCCCAATTCAAGACGATGGGATTGAGGGTGCCGCTCAGGTCGGAAACGTAGGCCTCGACCCAGGCTTCATCCCAAAGGATGCGGTGTTCGGGCGCAAGGTCGATGGCCGTCAGGTCCGGCGGCCCGAAGCGGCCCGCAAAGCGCATGTCTGCCGTGAAGAGTGGCACCTCATAGATGCCCCGGCGCCGGATGGACGTCGTGGTCCGGCCGTCGATGTCGAGTTCTTCCGGCAGCAGATAGAGCAGGTGTCGGGTGGTCACGAGCTGTTCCACGTAGGCGGCCCGCGCGCTGCGGTCAGGACTAGGCACCTGGCGAAGCTCATCCTCCTCGAAGGGCACCACGAGGATGGGCCCGACGATGCGCTGCGCGCCGCCCCAGGTGGCGGCCAGCTCGTGCTCGACCGAACTGCTGAGTGCCTTGCGCTCCAACACCAGGCCGCGAACCATGCCGAGCGGAATCAGGCTGCCGAGAACGAGCAGCACGAGGATTCCGATCTTGATGTAGAGGTGGTACTTGCCGCCGCGCTGCGCGTCGGCACTGGAGAGCAAGTCGGTCATATCGCCTGTGCCCCTGTTGCTGTCCCCTTGCTTCTGACGAGAAAAGCCGCGGAAGAGGGCAAGCCAGGGCTGCATATGAGACCATTGTCGGGCAGAGGAGGCCGTTGTCGGCGGGCTCAATGCACCCGGCGAGAAGCTCTTGCTTGTCTCGCAGAGGGAATCAGCTATCTAGCGTCATGCACGACCGTATTCTAATTCTCGACTTCGGCTCGCAGGTGACTCAGCTCATCGCCCGGCGCCTGCGGGAAGCCGGGGTCTACTGCGAGATCTTCCCATTCAATGTCGACGAAGAGCGCATCCGCGCCTTCGCGCCGCGAGGCATCATCTTCTCTGGTGGGCCGGCCTCGGTCACCAGCGACGATACACCCCGCGCGCCTCAGCTCGCCTTCGATCTTGGCGTTCCGATTCTCGGAATTTGCTACGGTCAGCAAACGCTCTGCCATCAGCTCGGCGGCGAAGTGAAGAGCTCCGACCACCAGGAGTTCGGCCGGGCCTATTTGGAGATCAAGGCGCCCTGCACGCTCTATGACGGGGTTTGGACGCCGGGTGAGCGCCATCAGGTTTGGATGAGCCACGGCGACCGGGTGGTGCGTTTGCCGGAGGGCTTCGAGGTCGTGGCAACCTCCGAAGGTGCCCCCTTCGCGGTCACCGCCGACGAGGCCAACAAGCGCTACGCCGTGATGTTCCATCCGGAGGTCGTGCACACGCCCGACGGCGGCAAGCTGCTCGCCAACTTCGCGCTCAAGATCTGCGGCTGCGGCGGCGACTGGACCATGGCCGCCTTTCGCAGCGAAGCCATCGAAGCGATCCGCCAGCAGGTCGGCGACCGGCGGGTGATCTGCGGCCTCTCGGGCGGCGTCGACTCCTCCGTCGCCGCCGTGCTCATCCACGAAGCGATCGGGGAGCAGCTCACCTGCATCTTCGTCGACCACGGCCTGCTGCGCCAAGCGGAGGCCGAGGAGGTCGTCTCCCTCTTCCGCGGCCATTACAACATTCCCCTGGTGCATCGCGATGCGAGCGATCTCTTCCTCGGCAAGCTGGCCGGCGTCGACGATCCGGAGCGCAAGCGCAAGATCATCGGCGCCACCTTCATCGACGTCTTCGAGGAGGAGGCCGGCAAGCTCGGCGGCGCCGACTTCCTGGCCCAAGGGACGCTCTATCCCGACGTCATCGAGTCCGTGTCCTTCACCGGTGGGCCCTCGGTCACCATCAAGTCGCACCACAACGTGGGTGGCCTGCCGGAGCGGATGAACATGGCCCTGGTCGAGCCCCTGCGGGAGCTCTTCAAGGACGAGGTGCGTGCGCTGGGCCGGGAGCTCGGGCTGCCGGAGACGCTGATCGGCCGCCATCCCTTTCCGGGGCCGGGCCTCGCCATCCGCATCCCCGGCGAGGTGACGGCGGAGAAGGCGGAGCTCTTGCGCAAGGCGGATGCGGTCTACCTTGACGAGATCCGCAAGGCCGGCCTCTACGATGCGATCTGGCAGGCCTTCGCCGTGCTGCTGCCGGTGAAGACCGTCGGCGTGATGGGCGACGCGCGCTCCTACGACTATGTCTGCGCGCTCCGGGCGGTGACCTCGACCGACGGCATGACCGCCGACAGCTACGCCTTCGACCACGCCTTCCTGGCCGCGACGGCCACCCGCATCATCAACGAGGTGCGCGGCATCAACCGCGTGGTCTATGACGTCACCTCGAAGCCGCCCGGGACGATTGAGTGGGAGTGACCGGAATTATTAGCTCAGGGGACCCGCCAAACACGGTTCATGCGCCTGCGCATCACTCAGGTTGGGTTCAACCACAGGGTTACGAGACAGTGGCCTGAGCCCCTTCAATCTGCGTTTGAGATCAGCTCCGATCCTACGCACACTCGCCATGACCCGGTCTTGCACCGAATTCAGAAGTTTGCTTGCCTACGGGGTCAACCACGCGATTTGGGGCCGCCTAAGAGCGGATGTGCGAGATGCGGAAAGCATTTGCGGGAGGCGGCGTGATCCCCGCCACAGTCTTGAGTTTGGCGATACTGGGCGCTTCGTCGCCCACAGCGGCGGATCAAGGAAGCGCTGAGAAGGCCGTGTCGAGTTTCAACGACGCGATGCTCTCAATGTATCATCGCGGACAAGCGGACCTGACACAAGCCACGCGTCCCGTCATGATCATTGCACGCGACGTCACAGTCGTTTCCGAAAATGGCAATGCGACCTATCCAAGGGACGCGCCGGGATACAACGAACTCAAATCTACGTCGCATGTCGTTATCGGCATCATTGGCGCCGTGACACCCTGGCCGCAAGGAGAGAGCGGCAAGGAGCGCTGGAAGCGTGATTTCGCCACGATCAGCTCGGAAAGCAAGACCCTCCTCGCCGCAATCGATGATCTCGGCCTCTCGAAAGAAACCTCGGCCAACCAACGCGCCATGCTCGAGAAGGCCCGAGCCTTCGTCGAGAGCGCAATAAGCCAGGATGATCTCACGCCCGAGGCGGTCACTCAGGCGATCAACGACTTGCGACCGTACTGGGCCGAGAACATGCGCGAGACGGCTCGCGCCGAGCTAAAGACACTACACGCTGCCGTGTCCGACGCCCGCGCCGCCATGGCTGAAGAGGACTGGGCAGACATGTACGTCGTGTCCCATGGGGGTCCGGACGTAA
The DNA here is from genome assembly GCA_965247175.1 of Rhodospirillales bacterium. Taxonomy (GTDB): domain Bacteria; phylum Pseudomonadota; class Alphaproteobacteria; order Kiloniellales; family DSM-21159; genus JANQMX01. The sequence goes on along the minus strand of OZ252006.1, from coordinate 1,934,870 downwards.
GAAAGGTCAACGTAGTGCGGATGTACCTTGAGCGGGTGATGCCCGAAAAGGTGGCCGCCGGCCAGGTGCTGTACGCGGAAGGCGTCCATGGCACGAACGAAATGATCAAATACGTTGGCTACGCCCGGATGCAGCGGCTTGTCGGCGCCTGGGCCTTCGGAGACCCCGGACGGATGGAAGTTGATCTGCTGGGCTATGAGGCAGGATCGATTCTCGACGAGTTGATCGAAGTTACTCCGCCAGTGACCCTGCCCACTAAGTGAAGGCGTCCATTCTGTACGTCGTCAGGATAATTTAGGCTTCTTTGCTTTCTGTTTCACGGGACAAGAACCGACGGTACGTGCACGAGTGACACCCTTGTCCCTGCAATGTTTGTCTCCGTAGGATGATCTGCGGCACTAAGTTCAGCCAATACATTGAATACGTGACAGGTAATTCCGTTTCATCCGCTGGACTTCATCGCCATAGTGGCCGCGCTGGTGCCCAGGCCGAGAGTCAATCTCACTCGATTCCAAGGCGTGCTCGCGCCGAACAGCTATGCCTTCGACCACGCCGTCCTGGCCGCGACGGCCACCCGCATCATAAACGAGGTGCGCGGCATCAACCGCGTGGTCTACGACGTCGCCTCCAAGTCCCCCGGGACAATTGATTGGGAGTGAGGGGAGCGGTCAGGCTTTCAATCTGGCGCGCGATGTGCGCCAAGCCGCGTCAGGCTAAGTCCTCAGTCAGATGCTCTCTACTCGGTGCCGATCCTTGCCACAGCGGCTGCGAGCGTTGCTTTGAGGTTCGCGGCCCGCAACCGCAGCATGTCGATGTTCTGGACGGTCTCGCGCGCGCCAAGCCGGCCATACCAAAAGAAGTGATTGCCAGGCACTCTTGCACTGAGCACGCCCGACGTCGCGTAAGTCATCAGATCCATGATGTGCTGCCAATCGGCCGGAGCGATCTTCTCGGATTTTGAGAGCGCGGGAAGAATGACCCCGCGATAGAGATGTTGGATCTGAAACATGCCCCAATTGCCGCGATCGGTCAGGGCATGATCGTTGTCCAAGACCTTATCGCCAGAGATCGTCACGATGTAGGGAAAGTCCGCCTTCTTCAGCGCGCCGGTATCTGCCATCGCCCAATCGAGGTCTCTGACAAATTCACCGTTCTCGTAACGCGAGGCGATGATGATGCCATTCAGGGCGACGGGGATGTCACCCAGAATGTCGGTTTCGAATTTGTCCCATGGCATGATCACGTGGCCGTTGAGCTTGTCTTGAGCGGCGACGTAAGCCTTGAAGACCTCATAGAATTGCGGTGCCGAAGACAATCCGTTGGGTGCCTTGGAGATTGAGCCGGGCTCTTCGACCAAAAGCGGCGCGGGCGGGGTTGCCGCAAGCGAGACAAAAAGGCTCATGTCGAGACCGGCCTTTTGCGATGCTTCGTAGACGGATTGCGCTATCTGTCCTCCAGCGCTCCAACCCAGGACAATGATCTCTCGGGAAAGCCCGTTTTCCTCAATGTAGAACTCTGCCGTGGCCGCGACCTGCTTGCCCCAATCGCGGATTGAATAGGCTGGGTATGCTTTCGAATAGACTTTGTTTCCGGTGGGGTACGAGGCGCCCAGGAAGGAATAGCCCTTTTGGCCAAGCCAATAGGCCAGGAAGTCTCTCTCGTCACCGCCGGGATAGCCGTAAGCCACGCGCGCAAGGTGAAATCCGCCGGGCACAAAAACGACGAGGGGCTTCTCTGGGTCGCCGGCTTTGAAGTAGGTGAGCGTTTCAATGCCGTTCGTCGCGAGCAACTCTTCGCCCGGATACAGCCCTTCGGGCTGAGGGAGACGTTCGACTTTCCATGCTTCGTCGGCGGAGGCGGAGCCAACGGCAAGTGCCAGAATGAGCGAAGAAAAAAGCCAGAGAAGTCTCCGCATTGGTCACTCCCGAACGTCGCTCAGTTGTACGCGCAGATACGCTATTGCGGGCCAAGTAGGCACGCAACCGCCCAGTGTCGGGTCGGTCTGCTTCGAGCCCTTTATGTCAATTGCGGAGCCGGTCAGACCGCGCGACTGGGCGAGACGTCTTCTGCCGCCAACTTGAAAAGCGCAACGCGGTCGATCTTGCCCGCGGCGTTCTCCAGGAGCTTCTTGACCGCGACGAATTCCTCCGGCGCCTTATCACCAATACGATCTCGCGCTATCTAGCGGGGCAAGCCGCACGCCCCTGTTCACCCATGACGCCTCCGTGCTATTGAGGTTGAGTGGGGGAGCACAGGCGCGTGTCATCGACTGAAACGAAAGAAACGCCGGGACGTTCCGGCACCGGTACCGTTCTGGCCATGACGGCGATCTGCATGATGGTCGTCGGTTTCAACACCTCGGCCGTCGCGACGATCCTGCCCAATCTCAAAGCAGACTTCGATCTTACAGCGGGGCAACTGCAGTGGGTGATGGCGGTCTATACGGTGACCGGCGCCACCCTCGTTTCCGTTCTAAGCCGCCTGGGCGACATCTCTGGCAAGATGGGCGTCTTCTTCTTCGGAATGCTGATCTTCGCGGTCGGTTCGGCTTCGGTGCTGTTTTCGGAAAACGCAACCATGCTGCTCGTCGGACGCTGCGCGCAAGGCGCCGGGGCGGCGGCCTTGTTCGGGACGTCACTGTCGTTGCTCTCCGCTGCCACACCTGAGGAGCAGCGCGCGGGGGTCGTGGGGATCTGGGGTGCAATGGTTGGCCTGGCGATCGGCATTGGCCCCATCGTGGGCGGCGCCTTCTCGAGCTATCTCAGCTGGCGAGGCATATTCGCCGCGGATCTGGTGCTGCTTGCCATCGCCTTCGTCATTGGCTTGCGCGTCAGCCGGCGAAAGTACGTACCGGATACGCGCATGCCAGGCGCCAAGTTGGACACGGTAGGTGCGGTCGCTCTGTTGCTCCTTCTGGGGCCGCTTTCCTTTGCCTTGAGCAATAGCGAAAGCCACGGTTGGACAGATACGCTCACGCTTGTTCCGCTGGTCGTCTCCATCTTTGCGGCGGTTGCATTGGTGTTCACCGCAAGAAGAAACGACGACCCTTTGATCGAGCTGCGCTACTTCCAGCACCCTCGCTACGTCATGGCGGGTGTGGGTATGTTCATTGCCGGATTTACGCTCTTTTGCTTCTTCGTCTTCTTCAACGTGTTCGTCCAATCACCCGATGCCTTCGGATACGACGCAATCCATGCAGGGCTCGCGATTCTGCCGACAAGCGTCAGCATGTTCGTTGTCTCCGTCGTCGCTCCTCGCTTGCTGGCGCCCTACAGCTTTCACTGGCCGCTCGTTTTTGCCATGGCGGCCATGACCGTCGGTTTCTTTCTGCTCTCTACGACCAGCAACACAGCGAGCTATTTGGATATCTGGTGGAAGCTGGTCATCGTCGGGATTGGGGTCGGGCTGTGCTTTTCTCTCTTCCCGCGGCTTGGCCTGCGACTCTTGCCCGATGAACACGCCGGCCAGGGCTCGGGCGTGATCAACACATGCCTCTACTTCGGCGCAACTTTGGGCGCCGTGGTCGGCGGTGTTGCTGAGGCCGTGACGACGCGGTCGGGGCTGTCCGAAGTCATCGCCGCGCTACCGACAGGGTCGACGCAACGCGCGGACCTGGCGCATGCCCTGACCCACGGGTCGCCCAGCAGAGTGCAGGAGCTGCTCGCCGAGCTGGACCCGCCGACCAGCGAAGCGCTCGCCAGGGCTCTGCGCGATCTACAGGACAATGCCTTCGACAGTGCCATGCTGGTCGCCGCCGTTGGAGCCACCGTGGGATTGCTGCTAGCGCTCTGGTTGCTCAGGGGCGCCGTGCCGCCCGTCCATGACGCCACGAAGTTCACGCAAAAGAGCTAGGGAGGCTGCGTGTCTCTGGGCGAGGGCAAGGATCGTCAGAGTCCCGCGAAGGGCCAAAGAATCAGAGCCGCGCCAACGGCGACAAGGAAAACTCTGAAGATCGCTTTGGACGCGCCGATGATGCCGAAGGACAAGGCCGTGAGACCAAGGCCGATCTTGGCGGCGGACAGCAACGCAGAGAGGGGTTCGCTCGAAAGCTCGATGACCGTCGGGTTGGAAATCATGCCGAGCGGGATGACGTAGAGCCCGACGCCGAGCGCCATGGCGTAGAGCGCCACCCGCAGCCAGTTCTCCCCCACCATGCCCGCGGCGATGAAGACCGCGCCGCAGACCGGGGGGGTGATGGTGCTGAGCAGGGCGAACCAGAAGACGAAGAGATGCGCTTGCAGCGGGTCAAGCCCGAGCGAGATCAGCGCCGGCCCGGCCACGGAGACGCAGATCACGTAGGCCGCTGTCGTCGGCACCTCCATGCCCAGGATGAGGCAGGCGAAGGCTGTCAGCAGCAAGGATGGCCAGAGCAACCCCCCGGAGCCCGAGAGAATCAGCGAGGTGATCTTCACCCCCAGCCCGGTGATCGAGAGTACGCCGATTACCAGCGAGGCGCAGAGGATGATCGAGGCGATCATCGCGATCTGACGCCCGGAGGTGAGGAAGGCTTGCTCGAAGCGCACCAGGGTGCGCCGCGCATCGAAGCTGAGCCTTGCGTCGACAAAGAGCATGACGGCCCCGGTCAGGATCGCCAGCGCGGCAGAGTACTGCGGGGTCAAGGCGGCGCCGAACATGCCCCACATCAAGACCGAGAAGGGCACCAGGAAGAAGGCCGAGGTGATGGCGACCGCGCGCCCGCCGGGCCGGTCCTTGGGGTCGACCGGCGGCAGATGATGGCGGTCGGCGAAAGCGTTGATGCCGACCCAGACCGCGAGAAAGTAGAGGATGGCCGGCAAAAGAGCGGCGGCCATGATCTCGACGTAGGGGACGCCGGTCAGCTCGACCATGACGAAGGCGCCGGCGCCCATGAGGGGTGGCATGATCTGCCCGCCGGAGGAGGCCACTGCCTCCACGGCGCCGGCCATCCGCTTGGGATAGCCAAGCCGGGTCATGGCCGGCAGGGTGATTGCCCCAGTGGAAGCCACATTGGCCGAGGCCGAGCCTGAGATCGATCCGAAAAAGGCGGAGGACAGGACCGACACCTTGGCCGCGCCGCCCTTGAGACGTCCGGCGGCCGCCATGGCGATGTTCATGAAGCCCTGGCCCGCTTCGCCGGCATTGAGCACCGCGCCGAAGATGACGAAGACCGCGACGACATTGACCGAAACGCCGGTCAGGCTCCCCCAAAGCCCGCCCTCGGCGATGGTCAGCGTGCCGAGGAAGGAGGCGAGAGGCGTGCCGGAATGCCCGAACTCTCCGGGAATGTGCTGACCCCAAAGCGCATAGGCCAGCGCCAGCGCGGCGATGAGGGGCAGGGGCCAACCGATGGCGCGGCGCGCGGCCTCCAGCACCACGAGGATCAGAACGATCGCCAAGCCGAGCTGGAAGTTGCCTTCGAGAAATCCGTACTGGTCGCCCAGCGCGTCATGATTCCAGGCGATCCAGCCGCAGGCGGCGACGCCGATCGCCGTGAGAGCCCATCCCGTCGCGAGCGCCGCGCGGCCCTGGGCGGCGTAGATCAGCACCCAGGGCAGGGCCAGCGCGAGATGGATTGGCCGGGCGACCAGGTTCGGCACCAGCCCGGAGAAGATCAGGCCAAGGTGAAAAACGATGGAGGCGAGACCGAGCGCCGCCCAGAGATAACGCGCCATATAGAGCGTTCAGGAAGCGGGCCGCGGCAGCCGACTCCCGCCAATCACATTTGCGCGTCGGTCAGCGGAAAACCGGCTTCCTTGTAGTAGCGGAGCGCGCCTGGGTGAATCTGGCCGGTGATGTTCTCCATCAAGCCTTCGTCCACTCCGTTCCACCAAGCCGCGCCTTCGCCCATGGCGGCCTTCTGCTCCCAAAAGGTCTTCGTCAGCTGATAGGCGGTGTCCTCGTCCATGGCCGTGGTCGTATAGGCGACTACGGGAAGCGAGGTCGTGGTGATCGGCGCGTCCTGACCCGTGTAGGTGCCCGCCGGGATCACCAGCTTCGTCCGCTTGGTCTTGGCGATCTGATCGTCGTTCAGCGACAGGACCGTGACCCCGGTCGAAGCCGCGGCCTCGATCACGTTGGGCGCCGGGAAAGACCCGGCGGTGACGAAGCCGTCGATCTGCCCGTTCTTCAGCGCCGGCACGGCATTGGAGAGTTCCACGTCCGCAAGCTCGACCTTGCCTTCAAGCCCGAAGAGCCCGAGGTACTTCTCGCCCTCGCGTGCACCGAAAGAGCCCTTGCCGAGCAAGATCTTCTTGCCCTCCAGATCCGCGAAGTCGCTCACGCCGCTGTCCGCGCGCATGACGAAGTGCATGGTGAGAGAGGGAATCGGGAAGAGGGCGCGGATCTCGTCGAACTTGGGATCGCCCTTGCCCTCGAACATCGCCTTGCCGCCTTGGGCCAGTCGGACCAGCACCGGTGGCGTGGTGAAGACATAGTCGCCGCCTCGGGCCCGAACCTCCATCACGTTCTGCACGGAGCCCTGGCTTTCCTCCACGGTGACGATGATGTCGCCATCCGTCCCGGCCTTGATCGCCTCGGAGATCTGGACGGCCATCTGATAGTAAGAGGATGCGGTTTTCGCCGATTTGTATGTCACCCGGGTCTCCGCAAAGGCCGACCCAAAGGTCACGGCCGCGGTGACAGTCCCAATAGCCAGCGCACGCACAAAGCTGTTCATTCTCGTCTCCCTCGCACCTTCCTGGTGCTCTACTGGTTCCCTCCGGCAACGCATCGCGTCGCTTTTCTGGAACCTATCCACTGATCGACAGCCCGGCAACGCCTCGAAGAGAATGTGCGCTACAGCGCACCAGGCTTTGACGCGTTCGCCGAAGTCTGGATCGATGCCGCCGTTCTATAGCCTGAGGAGGCGCTTCCCATGCGGGATGCCATGCCCGTCGAGTTCGACCAAGCCGATCTCGATATCATCGCCTACGTCATGAAGCACAAGCTCACCAAGACCTCGACCGAACGGGTGGTGGCGACCATCAATGCCTGCAAACACGCCGTGACCGCGGAGGTGGAGGGAGATTTCGTCGAGTGTGGCGTTTGGCGCGGTGGCAACGCGATCGTCGCGAAAAAGACCTTCGAGCGGCTCGGCTCCGACAAGAAGGTCTATTTGTTCGATACCTTCACCGGCATGACGGAGCCGGGCGATCATGACAAGACGGCCTACAATCCGAAGTCAGCCGACGAGCGCTATCGAGACGCGAGCCGGGACGGCTACCGGGATTGGAACTATGCCTCGCTCGAAGACGTCAAAGCCAACTTCGCAAGCGCCGGTCTCGATAGCAGCGGGCTGCGGTACGTCGAAGGCGATGTGCTGCAGACCTTGGCGGTCGAAGTGAACCTGCCCGAGCGCATCTCTGTCCTTCGGCTCGATACGGACTGGTACGAGTCCACCAAGGCCGAGCTGGAGCGGCTCTATCCCCGGCTGAGCGTTGGCGGGAGCATTCTGATCGACGACTACGGGCACTGGGAGGGCGCACGCAAGGCCGTCGACGAGTACTTCTCCAAGATGGACGCCAAACAGCGTCCCCTCCTGCACTTCACCGATTACACCGGCCGTATGGGCGTTAAGTGCTGGTCGACTGATGTCCGGTAAAAGCAGAGCATGCGCATCATTTTGCATATCGGCATGCACAAGACCGGCAGCTCTTCGCTGCAGGCCGCGCTCAGGGGCTATGACGACGGAGTGACCGCCTATGCGCCTCTGCGCGCGGTCAACCACTCCATTCCCTTCTTTTCCGCCTTCAGCTCCGATCATCTGACCTACCGGGTCTTCATCCGGCAGGGCCTGTCGCGCGCTGAAATCGAAGCGCTGCGCGTCAAGGACCGCTCAGATATCGAATCGGTGCTGCGGAGCGCGAAATGGGAGCGGGTGATCTTCTCCGGCGAGGACATCTCCTTGCTCAGCGATGCGGACAAGCAAGCGATGCTGAGCGTCTTGCAGCAACACGCGGATGACATCCTGGTGGTCGGCTACTTTCGCGACCCGGTGGGTTTTGCCCGCAGTGCCCTGCAGCAGGATCTTCAGGGTGGCCGGTCCGGTCCCAAGCTGGTGCAAAGGCCGAAGTATCGCCGCCGCTTCGAAACCTTCATGCGCGTCTTGGGCCCTGACCGGGTTGTCCTGCGGCCGTTCCAGCGCGACGCTCTCACCGGCGGCGATGTGGTCGACGACTTCGTCGCGATCTGCGGCCTAGACCCGGTTAGGGTCACGCGCCAGCGGCAGAACGAAGGTCTGTCGTTGCAGGCGCAGCAGTGCACCTTCGCGCTCAATCGAAGCAACGCGCTGACGAGCGGAGATGCCGAGACCTTTCGGGCACGGCAGCGCTTCGTCAGGGTCGTCGGCAGCCTGTTCGACGGGCCGGACCAGGTGCCGGCGGACTATCTCTCCGACAGTATCGATTTGGAGGATCTGGCCTGGCTTAAGTCGGCGACGGGAGTCGATTTCTCGGGAGAGGTGGCCGGCATTGCGTCGAAATCCGCGCTCCTGGCCGACTTCCTGTCAGAGGCCGCTCCGGACATGATCGCGTTGCTGGCCTCGCTGCTGATGAGAAACGGCGTAACGGGCAACATCGACAAGAGCTTGGAGGGGCTCGTCAATAGAGTTTACTACCTTTGCCTGTCTCATCACTATAACTCGGCGAGCCGGACGTTTCTGGACACGCGTGTGACGGGCGCCGATGCAGAGGCTCTGCAGGCTATCGCGATGAAACACGAGAGTGGCGAGGCGCTAGACAGACAGGACGCGCTCTATCTCATGGGATTGGCCAGGAAGGGCAATCCGTCGAGCCGGCTGGTGCGTGACAAAACGAAGGCCTGGCGCCAAGACGGCTGAGGGCGTTTGAAGTAGGCAGCCAGGATGAACCTAGGCCGCCGTCATAATCCTGTATCCGCCGTGAGAGAAGCTAACAGGACGAACGCTAGGGAGGAAAAGATGAAGTCGGAAGATCTTTCTGTTCTGGACTCGATGCCGTTTCTGTTCTGGGCGAAGAGCGAAGAGGGGGTCTATCTCTGGGGAAACAAGACGATCAACGAGTTCGGCGGTGGCAGCGTCGTCGGCAAGACGGACTACCAGCTGCCCTGGGCCGATACGGCCGACTCCCTTGTCGAACACGACAACAAGGTGCTGGCGAGCAACAAGCCCGGCTACGTTCACGAGCTCGTGCACAAGTCCGCTAAGGGGGAGGCCACGCTGAATGTGTGCAAGTTCCCGGCGGAATTGGACGGCGTTCGCTGCACGTTCGGTGTGTCGTTCGTCATCGAAGAGTAAGGGCGGCACCGGGGCGCCGGAAGGTACCCAAGCTGGGCTATTCCAGCCGCTCCAACAGCTTGACCCACATCTTCGTCCGCGGCACGAGCGATGAGACAAGGATGTACTCATCGAGGGTGTGAGCGCCGGCACCGTCGGCGCCCATGCCGTCGAGGGTTGGAATGCCCATCGCGCCAGAGAAGTTCCCATCGGAGCCACCGCCGGTGAGAGAGGTGTACTGCAGGTCCAGGCCGTGCTCGAGGCAGGCTTCGCGCGCGAACTCGAAGAGCGTTCTTCCACCCTCGGACATTTGATAGGGCGGGCGGTTCATGCCGCCGCTGACCTCTAGCGTGACGTCGGGGTCATAGGAGGTCCGATTGAGGATCTTCTGGCAAAACTCTTCGCCATCTTCCGCCGTGATAACGCGGAGGTCGATTTGGGCTTCGCATTCGCGCGGCACCACATTGGTCCCGGTCCCGCCTTTGATGGTTCCCACGTTGCAGGTCACGCCCCGTTCGTAGTCCGTCATCGCCTCGATCTCCAAGACGTGGCGGGCGATCTCCTTGATCGCACTGCGCCCATTGGCATGGCTGGCCCCGGCATGCGCGGGGCGACCCGTCGCGCGCATCGTGAAGAAAGCAGCACCTTTCCGTGCCACGACGACTCGGCCGCCATCGCGCGCAGGCTCCCCAACGAGCACGTACTTCGCTTTGGCGGCCTCCGCCTCGATGTACTTGCGGGTGAAGGGGCTTCCCACTTCCTCCTCAGGAATGAACATGAAGGTGACCGGAAGATTGGGCTGCCGGTCGAGCCGCCGAAGATGCCGATAGGCGTAGAGGCCCATGAAGGTGCCGGCCTTCATATCGTAGATGCCGGGCCCGTAGAGCCGATCGCCTTCTCGCCGGAGCGGGTTGTCGCCATCCTTCGTGCCAATGGGATGAACGGTGTCGATGTGGCCTAGAACCAGAATACCAGGCCCATCCACGTCATTGTCTCCGCAGCGGGCGATGACCAGGTCGGCCCAACCCTCCTCGCCGGGAATGCGTTCAACAGAAAGCTCGACTTCCTCGCACTCGGAAACGACCCTATCGGCCATACGGTTCACAGCCGCCGCATCTTCGCTCGGACTCTCGATCGCAACCCAATCACTGATGCCATTGACCAGCTCTTCGGCATCGATTTGCGGCTCGTTGGGAAGACTGTCGGGCGGCACTGCGTGCTCCTTCTCATTGCTTCTGAGCGGATAGGATCAATCCGGCAAGGTCGTACTCAGCCATGCTCTCAAGAGTCATGGCCTCCGACAAACGCAGAACGGTTGACCCTGACCATGGCTTGACATCGTTCCGTTCGCCCAATGGTCAAAGGGCTCAGCGTGCACGTCATTCCCGTCGCCATGCCCAAGACTACTGGTCGCTGGTCGTCTTGCGCGCGATACCCCGAACGTCCGGATAGCGCCAGAGAAGCACCAGCAGCAGGATTGCGATCAAAGCCGACGCGGTGGCCAGAACGTAGGGCAAGCGCACATCGATGCCCATCAAGTCCCCGCCGATCAACGAGGTCAATCCGGCGCCCAAGGTCCACATTGCGGTCGACACGCCCATGACCCAACCCTGCTGTTCCGCCGATACGCTGGCGGAATAGATGCTGAGCAGCGTCGCATAGCCGACCGCGAAGGCGCCGGCGAGCGGGACGATGGCCAGAAAGATGACCGTGAGACCGGGAAGGCTCGTAAAGAGCGCGGCGGATATGGCCATCAGGCTGCTGGCACCGACCACGATGGTCTGCTTCGAGAATCGCCGACCGATCGGCGTGACCAGATATCCGCTGCAGAGGGCCAGGGTCGCTCCGCTGACCAGAAGGGCTGCGCTGGCGCCGAATGTTCCGAGATCGAAACGGCTGGTCAGGTAGTCGTCGAGAAAGATGTAGCAGGTGTTCCAGACGAACATGAAAAAGAAGAACACAGCTGAGATTCGCCATACGGTTGGGCGGTGCACGATCTGCATCAGCAGAATCACCACCTCGAGCGGCTTCACGCGCAGCTCTGCCCGTTCTGTCTTTGGGTCCTGGAACCAGAAGAGGATCAGAACGATCGCGAGGATCACCAGGCCGGTGGCAACGTAGAAGGGAAGGCTCAGCGAGGCGAAATCGCCGATCACGGCCTTGTCCGACAGGACACCTGCGATGATCGGGCCTGCGACCAGCCCGATGCTGAAGGCCGAGACCGCATAGCCGAGGTTTCGCGTCTTCTCTTCCTCCGAGTTGCTGAGATCGGCCATGGCGGCCTGGGCGATGGGTTGGTTGCCGGCGGTGAAGCCAGTGATGGCCCGGCCGAGCAGCATGAGCCACAGACTGCCCAGGGCGATCGCCGCGATGGTCAGGACATAGCCGATCAGTGCACCGACAAGGCAGATCAGCATGCCCTTCTTGCGGCCGATGCTGTCCGAAAGTCGTGAGATGTAGACAGCGCCCAGGAACCAAGAGAGATAGAACACGCCGATGACCAGGCCGTAGGCCGCGTGGCGCTGGCTTTCGGTGGCCTGCGACGACATGAATTGGTTTGTCGGGTCGGTGATCAGCGCATTGATGATCGGGATGATCAGGCCTTGTCCGGCAACATCCACGAAAATCACGACTAGCAGACCGAGCTTCGTAAGCGACATAAGCCCCCCAGCGGCAAATCCGACACAGCCTAGAGCAGAACTAGGCGAGATGGAATCGTCGCAGGCGACACTTCGACCGTGTGACGCTGCCGCGAGGGCCGTATCGCAAAGTGGTGGGAGGCTGAATTTCACAAGAATGCGCTGCGATTTCTGATCGCTACCAGTCATCGCGAACAAGTCAAAGTCGTTTTAGATTCACATAAAATAAGTGAATTCTTGTGAGACCTGATGGCGGTGCGCGGGCCTCGTGCGCCGCTGCTGCTGTTGTAGGCGGTAGAAACGAAGGGTGGTCAGGCGCGGGAGAACAGTCGATGCAAGACGGTTATCATCCGGTCGGAATGGTGGGCGCCAATTACAATGTCCAAGACCCCACCAAGTTTCTGACCGCGATCCAACTCTTGAAAGAGAGTTTGATTCCAGATGCCCGGGGGTCTTTCTTCTGCGCAGACAACGTCGTCACATGGAACAGGAACCTGTCGTTTCTGAGGGACGATTTCTTCCTCGGTCCTCTCAAGGATGACGCAACCAGTCTTGTCGAAAAGAGCACCGTCTGGCGGACATACATTCTTCTCTACTTTGCCGAGGCCGCCTCGAAGGTCGCCGGCGACTTTGTGGAACTGGGGTGCCATACGGGACACACGGCTTCGGAGTTGCTACGCAAGATCGACCTCAAGGCCCTGGGAAAGCGCTACTTTCTCTACGATCTCTTTGCCTGGAGCGAAGGCGACGAGCACACGCGCATGACGGCGCATGACGATCCCGAGATGTACGAGAAGGTGCGAGAGCGCTTTGCCGACTTGGACTTCGTCACCGTGATCAAAGGCTCCGTTCCGGACTCCTTCGCGCAAGGTTTCCCCGAGCAGATTGCCTTCGCGCACATCGACATGAACCATCCGGACCCCGAGTCGGCTGCCCTGAAGGCCGTGCTGCCACGGCTCTCACCGGGGGGCGCGATCGTTTTCGATGACTACGGATGGTATGGATATCGGGAACAGAAGCTCGCCTTGGATCCCATTGCGGAAGAGCTGTCTCAGCTCAGGATTCTCGAGCTACCGACCGGCCAGGGCATTCTGCTGAAGCATTGGAACGACTAGGACTGGCATTAAAAAAGACCGCCTCGGCGGTCGCTTCAGGTGACGGGGTGGAGCTTCTTTTCCACCACCTTGAGCGCCTCTCCCAGATTCTGTGCCCGGGCGAGGCGCTGTAGCCCGCTGAACACGAGATACTCCGTGGACTTGTTCCCACCTGTGCCGGACCGCTTGGCGATTGAGTAGAGCGGCGGCCGTTCGTGGGTATGGCGAAAGACGGAAAAGACAGCGGCATCGGAATGATGGTCGATGGCGTAGTCTTTCCAGTCGCCCGAGGCGACGCGCTGGCTGTACATGGAAAGGAGCGAATTGAGCTCCGCTCGGCTGAAAAAGGTCGGCTTCCCCTTACGACGCTTCGACCGACGATACGTCTCGAACCAAAGCAGGTCGGCCATATGCCCTCCGCGACAGTCGAAAATATTATTATCGTTTGATGAAAGCCTAACCCATTTGGCGACCGGGGCCAATCGGAAAGCGCGGCGAGCGAGAGCCTGCAGGCCCGTATCAGTAGATGATATTCTACAAGAGAATTATCAGTTAATTATCTGAGAAGAAGACGCTTTTGGGTCTTCTTGTAGATAGCAGTCGACGCCGCCCAGGGTGCGGTAGCAATAGGTCTGCTGGGTGACTGAAGCATCCCTCACTGCTCCGTTCTCATCGCGGCAGTACTCTCCGCCATCCTGGGTGTGGAGGATTGAGCAGTCTTCGCCGGACACGTAGCTGACCACGTGGTCCGTCATGGTCTTGTCGGTTTGGACGAAGGTCGCAATGCTGGCGCTTGCCAACATCGCTTCCGTCATGGTGCAGCCGCTCAGCAGCAATGCGCTGAGGGCCATTCCGGCCATGGACTTGCCAAACATCTCTCGAACCCTTTGCGGAACACTCCGGGGACAGGATGATCGGGCAGGATTAACAACGGCCTGACGACCGCGGTTAACCTTTTCTTGCGCCTGGAGACTCCGGCTTTGCTCGGCTTGCATGGCCTGGGCCGAAACCGTATCACATCGGCTGCGTGGGGCATTTGCATGGCGACGGTCGGTCGCCTGCGCGAAGCAACAGAAGAGGCTGGGTTTGGCCGATATTTTCCGCGAGGTCGACGAAGAGGTCCGGCAGCAGCGCTACCGCGAGCTCTGGCAGAAGTATGGCGTCTATGTCATCGCCTTCGTCGCCGTCGTCATTCTGTCCGTCGCGGGTCACCAGATCTGGCAGAGTCAGAGCCGGTCCGCACAAGCCGAGTCGTCGGACCGCTATGTCGCCATGATGGAGACCCTTCAGAGTAACGAAGAGGCGGGCCTCGACGAACTCTTCGCCTTCGCCGATCCGGGTTCTGACGGCTACGCCTTGCTGGCAGCCTTCGAGGAGGCAGCGGTCCGCGCGCGGCGCAACGACTTGGAAGGGGCCTCGGAGATCTGGCGGCGTATCGCCTCCAACCCCTCGGCCGGGCCGGCCTTGCAAGGCGCCGCCGAGCTGATGGACATCATTCATCAGGTCGATAGCGCGGACCCCGATGCGCTGCAGACGCGCTTGTCCAGCCTGATGGCAAGCAATGCAGCCTACGCACCCTTGGCGCAGGAGCTCTCCGCTCTGGTGGCGATTCGGAGTGGAGATAAGGAGCTCGCCATCGATCAGCTCCGTGAGCTGAGCGCCGATCTCTCGGCGCCGGAAAGCATTCGTTTGCGCGCCGGTCGCTTGCTCAATGTTTTGGAGGACCCGGAAAGCGGCGAATGGTAGCTTGGTCGTTTCGGCGCAGCGGCCCAGCTTGGTTGCTTGCTGCGCTCCTTCCGCTTAGCGCGTGCGACATATTCGGCGGCGAAGAAGAGCCGCCACTGCCCGGTGAGCGTATCCCCGTCTTGACCCAGGAGGAAGCCTTGGCCGTTTCCTCAGAGCTGCGCGATGTGCCGGTGGTGCTGCCGCGGCCCTACATCAACGACAACTGGCCGCAGGTGGGCGGTAGCCCGACCCATGCCAGCTATCACCTTGCTCTGGCGCCGGATCCCCAGATCATCTGGCGCCGGGATATCGGCAGCGGGACCTCGGACTCGCAGCCGCTTCTGGCTCAGCCCGTCGTCGCCTCTGGTGTGGTCTTCACGCTGGACTCGGATACCCAGGTCACGGCGCTCGATATCGGGACCGGAGACGTTCTTTGGGAGAGCGAGCTGGATCCTGGCGACGAGGATGACGGCTTCTTCGGCGGCGGCCTGGCGGTCGCTGGCAATCGACTCTTCGCGACAACGGGTTACGGCGCGATCTACGGCCTCTCCACCGAGAACGGCGAGGTGATCTGGGAAGCGCGCATCGATGCGCCTATCCGCGCAAGCCCGACGGTTTACGAGGGCCGGGTCTTTGTCATCTCTCTGGACAACACAACCACGGCATTCTCGGCCGCAGATGGCAGTGTTCTATGGGAGCACAACGGCATTCAGGAAATCGCCAGCTTTCTCGGCGGCGCTAGCGCGGCGGTTGCCGACAAAGTGGTGATCGTCCCCTATTCCTCCGGCGAGGTCTTCGCCCTCAGAACCAACAATGGGCGACAGATCTGGAGCGACTCCCTTACTGCCATCGCGGTTGCGGCGCGGAGCGCCGAGCTGGCGCATATTCGCGCCCAACCCGTGGTCGATCGCGACTTGGTCTTTGCCGTGAGCCTGGCCGGGCGCATGGCGGCGATCGATCTGAGGCGGGGGCTTCGCTTGTGGGAGGCTGACATCGGTGGTGCCGAGATGCCCTGGGCGGCCGGGCCCTTCCTCTTCACCATCACCGAGGATTCACAGCTGGTCGCGCTGGACCGCCGCAGCGGGCGGATACGTTGGGTCGTGCGGCTGCAGCGCTATGAGGATGAGGAAGATCAGGAGGATCCGCTCATCTGGGTTGGGCCGCTCCTCGCTGGCGACCGCTTGATCGTCGGCAGCTCGGAGGGCCGGGTCGAGGCCTACTCACCTTACGACGGAACCTACCTTGGCGAGATCGAGGTCTCCGGCGGAGTCGCCGTCGCTCCGATCATCGCCGAGGAGACGCTGCTGCTTCTCACCGACAATGCGGAGCTGATCGCTCTACGATAGCCGCGCGACGGCACTGGGCGCTTTCGGGTGAATTGAAATGGCTTCCACCGTGGCTTTGATAGGCCGTCCCAACGTCGGCAAGTCGACACTCTTCAACCGCTTGGTGGGGCGGCGTCTGGCCATCGTCGATGAGCGGCCCGGCGTGACCCGGGACCGGCGGGAGGGGGAGGGCCGGCTGTTCGACCTAAGCTTCCGCGTCATCGACACGGCGGGACTGGAGGAGACGGCGGCCGAGAGTCTCGAAGGCCGCATGCGTCAGCAGACCGAGCGCGCCGTCGAGGAAGCGGAGGCGGTGCTCTTCCTCATCGACGCCCGGGCCGGGGTCACGCCGCTCGACGAGCACTTCGCCAACTGGCTGCGACGGACGGGGAAGCCGATCGTTCTGGTCGCCAACAAGTGCGAAGGGGCGGCGGCCCAGGGCGGTCTGCTCGAAGCCCATGGCCTGGGTTTTGGCGAGCCCGTCGCCCTGTCCGGCGAGCACGGCTTGGGCCTGGACGAGCTGCACGAGCGGCTGACTCCTCTGCTCGCGAAGGAAGACGAAGAGGACGAGGAGGCGGCGGACGACAGCCTGCAGCTTGCCATCGTGGGCCGCCCCAACGTGGGCAAGTCCACGCTCGTCAATCAGCTCTTGGGCGAGGAGCGCATGCTGACCGGTCCGGAAGCCGGCATCACCCGCGACTCCATCGCCATCCCCTGGTCTTACAAGGGGCGGCCCATTCGGCTGGTCGATACGGCCGGGCTCCGGCGCCGCGCCAAGGTGAACGACAAGCTCGAACGGCTCTCGGCGGCGGATACCCTCCGTGCCGTCGACTTTGCTCAGGTTGTGGTCCTTCTTCTGGATGCGGACCTCGGGCTGGAGAAGCAGGACCTGACCATTGCCCGCCGGGTCGTGGAGGAGGGGCGGGCGCTGGTGATCGGCGTGAACAAGTGGGATGCCTGTGCCGACCGGCAGGCGGCTATGGGCGCTATCCGCGATCGCCTGGAGCGCTCCTTCCCGCAGACTCGCGGCATCCCTGTCGTGACCTTCTCGGCCCTGGACGGCAAGGGGGTGGATAAGCTGATGAATGCGGTCATCTCCGCCTACGAGGTCTGGAACAAACGGGTGCCGACGGCTGCGCTCAACCGCTGGCTGGAGGAGATTGTCGCGGCCCATCCGCCGCCGGCGCCTGGCGGGCGCCGCGTGCGCCTGAAGTACATCACTCAGGCGCGCAACCGGCCCCCGACCTTCGCCGTCGCCTGCTCCCGGCCGGATGCCTTGCCGGACTCATATCTGCGCTACCTGGAAAACGCGCTGCGCCAGGACTTCGACCTGCCGGGCACGCCGATCCGCATCCATATGCGCCGTAGCCGAAATCCTTACATCGAGGAGTGAGGGGCAGGCGCCCGCTCAGCCCAAGCTGACGATTGTGCCGTTGGTCTCGCAGTCCGCTGCAGCCAGCTCGACGAAGGCATCGGTGATCTCGTCCGGGGTGCGAAGGGCGAGCGGGTCCTCGCCGGGATAGGCCTGGGCCCGCATCTTGGTGCGCACCGCGCCGGGCGAGATCAGGTTGACCTTGACGCCGAAATTCTCGACTTCCGCGGCATAGCATTTGATCAGCATGTCGAGCCCTGCCTTGCTGGCGCCGTAGATGCCCCAGAACGCCTTTGGCTTGGCGCCGGCGCCAGACGTCACGAAGATGGCTCGGCCGGCCTCGGAGCGGCGCAGTAGGGGATCGAAGCTGCGGATCAGGCGGTAGTTTGCCGTCAGGTTGACGGCCAAGGCATCGTCCCAGTTTTTGGGCTCGATATGGCCTACCGGGGAGAGGCTGCCGAGCAGGCCGGCGTTGCCGACCAGGACGTCGAGCTTGCCATAGCGCTGATAGAGCACGCCGCCCAACTCATCGATCTTGGCGCCTTCGCGCAGGTCGAGCGGCACCAGCACCGGCGGCAGGCCGCCGCTCTCGCGAATCAAATCGTCTGCTTCTTCCAGGCCACCGACGGTGCGGGCAATCAGGATCGTCTGCGCCCCTTCCGCGGCGAAGCGCAGCGCAACGGCACGCCCGATGCCGCGTGAGGCGCCCGTGATCAAGGCGATGCGTCCGGCCAGGCGGCCGGCGGGAGAATCTGGGCTGGTCATAGTCGTTGGTCCGGCAAGGAGCTTACAAAAGGCCGTGCGCTGAAGAAGTGAGGGACGGAGTCAGCGCGCGTTTCGGTCCGCTGTCTTGGCCGCTGCCGACCGACGGGTCAAGCGGGAGGGCAGCAGAACGAGCACCAGTCCCAAGAGAGCGCCGGAACCGGCATAGACCGCACCGCCAAGGCCGAGCGGCAGGTTGGGTTGATAGTGCTGGGCGGTGACCGTTGCCGTGGTCAGATCAAGTCCGCCCAGCATCGCCAAAGGGCGGGTGAAGGCGGTCGCCGCCGTCAGGGACTTTTGCGTTTGCTCCAATCGGTCGAGACGGTCGAGGGTGCGCAGACTGTCGTCGACCGCGGCGCGGCTGAAGGCGCCGCTGTCCGCAAGGGCGCTCTCCAGATAGGCGCGCAGTGAAAGCTCCCGCTCCTCGGCTTGGCGGGAAACTCCTTCCAAACTGTAGCGGGCCTGAGTGATCTGACCGGCCAGGTTCTGCTGATAGTGGTCTGCGAAGGCCGGGAGCTGGCTGAAGCAGCCTGCGCCGAGGAGTGCGGCAAGCAACCGGACGGAGCGGGCTGCGAGGGCCATGGCCCGCTATGCGCTTTTCAGCATACTCAACAGCGAGAGCTGTCCAACGTCTCCGTCGGTGAGATCACTGAGTGTCGTCGGATAGTCACCGGTAAAGCAGGCGTCGCAGAACTGGGGCTGCTCTGGGTTGCGTGCGTGCTGGCCCATGGCGCGATAGAGGCCGTCCATGGAAATGAAGGCGAGGCTGTCGACGCCGATGTAGCTGCGCATGTCCTCGACTGTCATCTTGTGGGCGAGGAGCTGCGCGCGCTCCGGCGTATCGACGCCATAGAAGCAAGAATGAGTCGTCGGCGGAGAGGCGATGCGCATGTGCACTTCGCTGGCGCCGGCGCTGCGCACCATTTCGACGATCTTGACCGAGGTGGTGCCGCGGACGATGGAATCATCGACCAGAACCACCCGCTTGCCGGCCAGCTTGGCGCGATTGGCGTTGTGCTTCAGCTTGACCCCGAGATGGCGGATTTCCTGCGCCGGCTCGATAAAGGTGCGGCCGACATAGTGGTTGCGGATGATGCCAAGCTCGAAGGGGATGTTCGCTTCCTCGGAATAACCGAGAGCAGACGGGACACCGGAGTCGGGAACCGGCACCACGACATCGGCGGGCACACCGCTCTCCCGCGCCAGCTCTCGGCCGATCTGCTTGCGCGCCTCGTAGATGCTGACGCCCGCCGACTCGGAGTCCGGCCGGGAGAAATAGATGTACTCGAAGATGCAGGGCTTGCTCGGCTGCTTCGGGAAGATGCGGTAGGAGCTCAAGCCTTCCGCGGTGACCACGACCATCTCTCCGGGCTCGACGTCGCGCACATGCTCGGCGCCGATGATGTCCAGGGCACAGGTCTCCGAGGTCAGGATGTAGGACTCCCCGAGGCGGCCCAGCACCAAGGGTCTGACGCCGAGGGCATCGCGCACGCCGATGACGCCTTCCGCCGTTAGGGCCACCAGTGAGAAGGCGCCCTCAACCTGTTGTAAGGCATCGACAACCCGGTCGTAGACCGTGCCGGCGGTCGAGGTTGCGATCAGGTGGATGATGACCTCAGTATCCATGGTCGACTGGAAGAGCGAGCCACGCTTGACCAGCGCGCGCCGCAGCAAATAGGCGTTGGTGAGATTGCCGTTGTGCGCCAAGGCGAAGCCGCCGAAGTCGAGATCGGCGAACAGCGGCTGCACGTTGCGGATCAGGGTATCGCCGGTTGTCGAATAGCGGTTGTGGCCGATGGCGGCATAACCCTTGAGCCGCGCCATCACGGCCGGGCTGGCGAAGATGTCGCCGACTTGGCCGAGATCTCGGTGGGCGTTGAAGTGCTGCCCGTCAAAGGCAACAATCCCGGCTGCCTCCTGGCCCCGGTGCTGCAGGGCGTGGAGGCCCAAGACAGCATGGGCCGCAGCATCGCTGTGGCCATAGATGGCGAAGACGCCGCATTCCTCATGCAGCTTGTCGTCATCCAAGGGGTGGGTGGTCAGCGGATGGGTCCGCTTGTCGCCGCAGCGTGTCATTGACTGCCGCCTTGGCGTTCGATCAAGCGCTCCAAAGCGTCTCTCTCCTTTTCCTCGTAGCCTTGCGCCGGCGCATCTGACTGCTGTTGACCGGTCCCTTGATTGAGAAGCCGGCCGGCATCCAAGGCCCTGGTGGTCGTATCGGACAAATCCTGCACAGCTTGCTCGGTCTGGTCCCGCATGCCCGCGGGCGCAAGGTCCCAAAGCACTTCAGCGCCACGGTCCATCAGGGGCCGGGCGCGCGCTTCTAAGATCCAAGGTGGATAGTTTTCTTCCGGTATCAATCGGGTCAAGGCAATCCAGGCCAGACTGACGATCACCGCGCCGCGCAGCAGGCCGAAGAGAAAGCCGAGGGATCGGTTGAGCGGTCCCAGCGCTCCGTCGCCGATCCGGCCGGCTATAAGGCGGGAGAGAATGGTGAGAAGGATCAGGACGACAATGAAGATGATCCCGGCGGCCACGATATCCGCGACCAGCTCGATACCGATGTACTGCCGGGCAATCTGCCGTCCCGCCTCGAATCCGTAGAGGGCTGCGAAGGCCGCGCCGACCCAGGAGGCAATGCCCAGCACCTCGAGCACGAAACCCCGTACGAAGGCGAGGCCCGCCGAAAGCAGCAGGATGGCGATAACCCCCAAATCAATCGGATTGAGCGGTAGTTGATCCATGTCGTTCGGTTTCGCCCGCTGTTCCCTGGTCAGTGGGGAACCGCGCGGACCGGTTCATCCTGCGTCGGCGATAGCTGTCTTAGCAGATCCTGCAGATGTGTCATCTCGGTCAGGACGATGCTCGGCCCGGGCCCGCTACGCCGCTTCATCGGCGGCAGGAATGCGCGGCGAAAGCCGAGTTTCTCGGCTTCCTTCAGGCGCAAGTTGGTTTGGCTGACGGCGCGGATCTCGCCGCCCAGGCCGATTTCCCCGAAGACGACGCTGTCGTCCGGCACCGGACGGTCGCAGCTGGCGGAGATCAGTGCCGCCGCGACGGCCAGATCGGCGCCCGGTTCCGAGACTCGCAGGCCGCCGGCCACATTCAGGTAGACATCACGCCCTGCCAAGCTGAGCCCGCAGCGTGCCTCGAGCACGGCGAGCACCATGGCCAGGCGGGCGCTGTCCCAGCCGACCACCGAGCGGCGCGGCGTGCCGAAGGGCGAGGGGCTGACCAGCGCCTGGACCTCGACGAGGACCGGGCGCGTCCCTTCGATGCCGGCAAAGACGGCGGCCCCGGCGGTGTCGGCTTGGCGGTGCGAGAGAAAGAGCGCGGAGGGGTTGGCGACTTCGCTTAGGCCGCCATCGGTCATTTCGAAGACGCCGATCTCGTCGGTCGGGCCGAAGCGGTTCTTGTTGGCGCGCAGGACGCGGAACTGATGGCCGCGCTCGCCTTCAAAGGCCAGCACGGCGTCCACCATATGCTCCAGGACCTTCGGCCCGGCGATCATACCCTCCTTGGTCACATGACCCACCAGCAGCAGCGTAAAGCCTCTCGCTTTGGCGAGGCGCACCAGCTCCTGCGCGCTGCCACGCACCTGCGCCACGGTTCCCGGCGCGGAATCCAGATTGTCTAGGTACATCGTCTGTATCGAGTCGATCACCACCACGTCGGGCGCATCGGTGGTATCGAGGGTGGCGAGGATGTCGCGGACCGAGGTCGCCACAGCCAGCGCCACGGGCGCATCCGAGAGCCCCAGTCGACGGGCTCGAAGGCGAATCTGCGCCACCGCCTCTTCGCCTGAGATATAGGCGGTGCGGGCGCCTTGTCCCGTCAGCGAAGCCAACACCTGGAGCAGCAGGGTCGACTTGCCGACACCCGGGTCGCCGCCGATCAGCACGGCGGAGCCCGGCACGAGGCCGCCCCCCGTCACCCGATCGAACTCGGCCAAGCCACTGGCGCGCCGTGGCGGCTCGTCGCCCGCTTCGGCCAGGCCGGAAAAGGCGATGCGGCGGCTTGCGCTGCGACCCTTCAGGCCGCCAGGGGTGGCCGCCGGCCGCAGCTCCTCGACGATCGAATTCCACTCGCCGCAGGCCTCGCAGCGTCCGACCCAGCGGCCGTAGCTGGCGCCGCAGGATTGGCAGACGTAGGCGGCCTGGTTCTTCGCCATTATCTCAGCCGGGGTGGCCTTCGAAGTGGTCCTGTATCTGCATCTGGATGGGTCCGTCAGCCCGACCGTTGATGAACTGCTGGACGTAGGCGTTGTCGGTCTGGTCGATCTCTTCGGTGGAGCCGTCCCAGATGATCTTGCCTTCGAACACCATGGCAATGCGGCTGGAGATGCGCTTGGCGCTGGCCATGTCATGGGTGATCGAGAGAGCGGTTGCGCCCAGCTCCTTGACGCATTTGACGATCAAGTTGTCGATGACGCTGCCCATGATGGGGTCCAGCCCGGTGGTCGGCTCATCGAAGAAGATGATCTCCGGCTGGGAGGCGATTGCGCGCGCCAGGCCGACCCGCTTGCGCATGCCGCCCGAGAGCTCGGCCGGATAAAGTGCGGCGACCTCCTGGCGCAGCCCGACGTCTCCCAGTCTGGCCATGGCTGTCTGCTGTGCTTCGTCGCGCGCCATGCCTTGGCCCTGGATCAGGGCGAAGGCGATGTTCTCCCAGACGTTCAGGGAATCGAACAGGGCGGCCGACTGGAACAGCATGCCGATCTTTCGGCGCACCGCTTCGAGCTCCGAGCCACGCAGATTGGTGATCTCTTCGCCGTCGATCTTGATAGAGCCCTGCTCCGGATGAATCAGCCCCAGGATGCACTTCAGCAGCACCGACTTTCCGCTGCCCGAGCCGCCGATGATGACCACTGATTCGCCGGGCATGATGGTCAGGTTGATGCCCTGCAGCACCCGGTTTCTGCCGAAGGACTTGTGCAGGTCCCGGATCTCGATCTTCGGTGTGCCTGAGGTGTTCATCGGGAGAAGAAGATCTCCGTAATGAAGTAGTTGCTGCAGAGAATGAGGATGGAAGCCGACACCACGGCGTTGGTAGTAGCGGCACCGACGCCCTGCGCGCCACCCCGTGAGTGGTAGCCGTGATAGCAGCCCATCAGGGTGATGATGAAGCCGAAGACCGCAGCCTTCACCAGGCCGGACAGGATGTCCTGGAACTGCAGGAAGTCGATGGTGTTGATGATGTAGGTCGTCGGATTGAAGCCGAGCTTGTAGATGCTGACCAGATAGCCACCGAAAACGCCGATCGAGATGGCGACGAGGGTGAGCAGCGGTAGCATGGTCAGGCCAGCGATGAGCCGCGGCGCGATGAGGTACTTGTAAGGATTAGTCGCGAGCGTGGTCAGCGCGTCGATCTGCTCGGTCACCCGCATGGTGCCGATCTCCGCCGCCATGGCCGCGCCGATGCGGCCGGCCACCATCAGGCCGCCCAGGACCGGCCCGAGCTCGCGGGTAATGGACACGACGACGACGTTGGGAATGGCGCTTTCCGCCGAAAAGCGCGCGAAGCCCGTATAGCTCTGCAGCGCCAGGACCATGCCGGTGAAGATGGCAGTCAGGCCAACGACGGGAAGCGAATAGTAGCCGATCTCCACCATCTGGCGGCCGATCAGCCGGAAATAGAACGGAGGCCGGACGCAGTGGGAGAGAGAAACTGCGGTGAAGAGCGCGATGCGACCCGTCGCCCCCAAGAAGTTCAAGAACGTACGCCCGAGGGCCTGAATCAGCGAGAGCAAGGTCACGCCTCTTTGTAAGTCCTATGAAAGCGTCTGCCGAGGGATGTCAGAACCTCGTAAGGAATGGTCCCGGCCCGCTCGGCGATATCGTCGACCGTCTCCCGATCGCCGATCAGATCGACCAAAGCACCGGGCATGCTTATGTCCGCTGGCAACTCGCTTACGTCAAGGGTGATCAGGTCCATCGATATGCGCCCAACGATGGGTGCGCAATAATCGGCCAGCCAGAGCTTGCCGATGTTCGAAAGATATCGCGAGTAGCCATCGGCGTAACCCATGGCGAGAGTGGCGATTCGGGTCGGCCGGGTCGCAGTGAAGGTGGCGCCGTAGCCGACGCTTTCGCCGCGGCCGATATCCCGCACCTGCAGGATTCGGCTGCGCAGGCGAATACAGGACGCCATAGGGTTCTCACGGCCTGGAGTCGGGTTTCCGCCATACAGCGCCACGCCCGGCCGCGCGATGTCGAAGTGGTACTCGGACCCAAGAAAAATGCCCGAAGAGTTGGCAAGACTGCGCCGCATACCCGGAAAACTGCTGCAAAACTCGGAGAAGGCCGCCTGTTGACGGGGATTGAGCGGATGCGCCGTATCCTCGGCACAGGCTAGGTGTGAAATCAGGCAGCCGATCTCGACGCCTTGGAGCAACGAGGGGTCATCGATCAAGCGCCTGGCTTCGTTGGCTGGGAGGCCAAGCCGCGACAGACCGCTGTCGAAGTGGATGGCGGCAGGCGGCCGTTCCGCAGGGGGCAGGGCGCGCCAGGCCTCGATCTCCGCCAGAGAGTTGAGCACCGGACAGATGCCGTGGGCCAGATAGTCGCGCTCCGCGCCCCCGAAGAGCCCGCCCAGAACATAGACTTGGGCTGTCGGGAGCACCTTGCGCAGAGCGATGGCCTCATCGGGCAGCGCAACGAAGAAGCGTCGCGCGCCGGCGGTCCACAGCGCTGGGGCTACTTGCGCGACACCCAGGCCGTAGGCATCTGCCTTGACCACGGCCGCACACTCTGCTCGGCCGAGCCGGTCGCACAGGCGGCGGTAGTTCTCGCGAACGGCCGCAAGGTCGACCTCGAGATAGGCGCCGGCGCGGGCGTTGGCCGCTGCGCGCTCAGTGGGCATCCGGGTAGTGGTCGGGCGGAGAGTAGTTGGAGAATTCGGTCGTGTCGGCATTGAACATCAGGGTCACCTTGCCGGTCGGTCCGTGGCGCTGCTTGGCCACGATCACTTCCGCCAGGCCCTTCACCTTCTCCATGTGCTCGTTCCAGCGGACGACTCGCTCATCGAATTTGTCTTGCGACTCCTCGGGCCGGCGGATGGGTTCCGAGCGGGAATGATAGTAGTCGTCCCTATAGATGAACATAACGATATCGGCATCCTGTTCGATGGAGCCGGATTCGCGCAGGTCTGCGAGCTGCGGGCGCTTGTCCTCGCGTTGCTCGACGGCCCGGGAGAGCTGGGACAGGGCTAGGACCGGAACATCCAGCTCTTTCGCGATCGCCTTCAGGCCGCGGGTGATCTCGGAGACCTCCTGCACGCGGCCGTCGCTGCGCGAGTTGTTCGCCGGTCGCATGAGCTGCAGGTAGTCGACGACGATCAGGCTCAAGCCTTCCTGGCGCTTCAGGCGGCGCGCCCGGGTGCGCAGCGCCGGCACGGTGATGGCAGGTGTGTCGTCGATGTAGAGACGGAGCGTCTCAAGCTCCCGGCTGGCGACCATCACGAGCTGCATGTCATCTTGGCTCAGCTCGCCCCGCCGCATGGCATCCGAGCGGACCCCGGAGCGCGACGAGAGAATGCGCGAGGCGAGCTGTTCTGCGCTCATCTCCAGCGAGAAGAAGGCGGCGAGCTCCGCCGTCTCGTGCTCCTGGCCCGCCGCATCCCGTTCCCGTCGTCGCGCGGTGGCGACGCTGTAGGCAATGTTGGTGGCCAACGATGTTTTACCCATGGCCGGTCGTGCGGCCAGAATCACAAGATCCGATCTGTGAAGCCCGCCCAGCAGCTTGTCGAGGTCGAGGAAGCCGGTGGAGACGCCGACCAGCCGGCCGTCGCGCTTGTAGGCCGCCTCGGTCGCTTCGATGCTCTCGGTCAGCGCCCGGACGAATGGCTGCAGGCCGCCCTCGGTCTGGCCCGACTCGGCGAGCTTGAACAGGCGTTGCTCGGCGTCCTCGATCTGCTCCACCGCGCCGTTCTCGAAGTCGAAGTCGAAGGCGTCGTTGACCATGTCCTCGCCGACATCGATCAACTGGCGGCGTAGGAAGAGGTCGTAGATGATGCGGCCGAAGTGCCGGGCGTCGACGATGCCGGCGCTCGCCTCCTGCAGTTCGTCGAGGTAGCGCACGCCGCCAACGTCCGCCAAATCCTCGTCGTTCTGAAAGGCGTTGCGGATGGTGACGGCGCTGGCGAGCTGTCCGCGCTCGATCAGCTTGCCGCACGCCTCGTAGATGCGGGCGTGGGCGCGGTCGGCGAAGTGCTCCGGACGCAGGAAGTCGGAGACCTTCTCGTAGGAGAGATTGTTGGCCAGCAGGTTGGCGAGCAGGGCTTGCTCAGCCTCCATGTTGGCCGGCGGCAGACGGGGCTCGCGCGGTTCCGACGAGTCCGGGAAGTTGGCAATTTCAGCGCACATGCCACCAAGATATCGGGACAGCCTGACTCCGCCACTGTGGAAGCTCGGGCTCTCGGGGATAAGCGATTGCGTCGCTTCAGATTTCCCACTTGACCGAGAGGCAGGTTATCGGCTGTCGCCGAGTCGCGCCGATTTGCGAGGAAGTCTACTCCGCCGCCTGCATGACGCGTGCCTCGACAGATTTGTCGGGTGCGTAAATGTAGTCGCGCGTCAAGGGTACTGTCTCCCGTTGCTTGGCCAGCTGGACTTGGAAGACCATCTGGTGGCCGGCGCGGAAGGAGGCTTCGCAACCGGCAAGATAGAACTCCCACATGCGGCAGAAGCGCTCGTCGTAGAGCGCCTTGGCCTTATCCCGATTGGCCATGAAGCGCTCAGTCCAGTGCTTCAGTGTTTCCGCATAGTGCAGGCGCCAAACCTCGATATCGGTGACCCATAGCCCCTCGCGCTCAACGGCCCGCAGTACCTCGGAGAGGGAAGGCGTGTAGCCGCCGGGGAAGATGTACTTCCGTATCCAGGCGTTTTGACCGGCCGGCGGACCAGCACCGCCGATCGAGTGCACGACGGCGACACCGTCGTCGGTCAAGAGGTCCCGCACCTTTCCGAAGTACTCACGGTAGTGGGCGGGGCCGACATGTTCGAACATGCCGACCGAGACGATGCGATTGAAGCGCTCATTGAGCGTTCTGTAGTCCTGCAGGCGGAAATCCACCTTGCCGGAAAGCCCGTCTTCCTCGACGCGCTCGCAGCTGCGTTGGTGCTGCTCGCTGGACAGGGTGACGCCGGTCACCTTGACCCCGGCGGACTTGGCCAGATAGAGGCCGAGTCCGCCCCATCCGGAACCGATGTCGAGCACGGAAAGCTCCGGCCGATCGAGCAACAGCTTGGCGGCCACATGACGCTTCTTGTTGGCTTGCGCCGTTTCCAAATCGTCGTCTGGCCCACGGAAGTAGGCGCAGGAGTACTGTCTGTCCTCGTCCAGGAAGAGGTCATAGAGATCGTCGGACAGGTCGTAGTGATGCGCCACGTTGCGCCGGGACTTCCGGATCGGATTGTGTCCGTGCAGGTAGCGCAGCGGTCTTTGCACCGCCTCAAGGACCTTGAGGAGGGGACCGACCTCCGCATGTTCCAAGTTGTCCAGGCAAAGGCAGAGCAGCTGGAGCAAGCTGCCTTCGTCAAGCGTCAGCCGGCCGTCCATATAGGCTTCACCGAAAGCCAGCTTTGGATTGAGGGCCATGCGCCGCTCGGTCGCTTTGTCATGGATGCGCGCGACAATCGCGGGACCTTGGCCGTCGCCGTAGGTGCGCCTCTCACCATTGCTGAAGACAACCGTAAGGTTGCCCTTCTTTATGACCCGACTGAAGAGGCGATCTGCCAACATGGCGCGTCCTCCCCGCATTCCTATCCCTAGGTGGGTCGAGTTCAAACCCGACCGCGCGTATTTAACCTTATTTAATCAAAGCCTAAGTGCGATTTCCAGAACCCTCTGGATGCATGACAGATTTGTTTCCAAATCATGGGTCAGTTGCGCGCGCCGCGCAAGCGTCTGGTGGCAACCGGCTTCCTGTCCTGCGCAAAAAAAAACGGCCCCAAAAGCGGGACCGTTCAAAAGCAGAAACTACTGCGAAGGGCTAGGCTTCAGCCTTTTTCTCTTCCTCGTCCGAGGCTGGCTCGGCGGTCTCGCCTTCACCGCCCTCGACCGGCTGCGCTTCGTCCCCGGTGGGGTTTTCGAGCAGTTCCTCGGTCAGGGCTTCGGTCTCGACCTCGTCCTCTTCGGCCTGACCCGTCACCGCCTGGCCGGTGCTGGCCTGCATCTCGGCCTCCGCTTCGGAGCGCGCGATGTTGCAGGTGATGCCGATGCTCACCTCCGGGTGGAGGCGAACGCGGACCGCATGGATGCCCAGCGCCTTGATCGGGCGGTCGAGCACCACCTGGCCGCGCTGGATGGTGGCGCCGGCCTCGGTCACGGCCTCGGCGATGTCGCGCGAGGAGACGGAGCCGTAAAGCTGTCCGGAGTCGCCCGCCTGGCGGATGATGACCACGCTGAGGCCATCGATCTTGCCGGCGACGGCTTCGGCTTCCTGGCGTCGGGCCAGGTTGTCGGCTTCGAGCTGTGCCCGCTGGCTCTCGAAGACCGACAGGTTTTCCTTGGTGGCCCGGAGCGCTTTGCGCTGCGGGATGAGATAGTTGCGCGCGAAGCCCGGCTTGACGGTGACGACGTCGCCCATCTGGCCGAGCTTTTCGATACGCTCGAGAAGAATGACTTCCATGGCTCGCTCCCTACTTGATCACGTAGGGCAGGATAGCGAGGTAGCGGGCGCGCTTGATCGCACGCGCCAGCTCGCGCTGCTTCTTGGCCGATACGGCCGTGATCCGGCTGGGGACGATCTTGCCGCGCTCAGAGATGAAGCGCTGCAAGAGACGGACGTCCTTGTAGTCGATCTTCGGCGAGTTGGGGCCGGAGAAGGGGCAGCTCTTGCGGCGCCGGAAGAAGGGGCGCCGGCGGCCGCCGCCGGTGCTGACGATTTCGATAGACATGTCTCGATCTCCTGGGTCGGCGCTTGTCAGTCGCGGTGATGACGGCCGCGACCGCCGCGGCCACGGTCATCGCCACGGCCCTTGGCCTGCATCATGGCCGAGGGCTCGGCGTTCAGCTCGTTCACGCGCACCGTGAGATAGCGAAGAACGTCTTCATTGTAGCGCATGGTCCGCTCGAACTCCTGGACCGCGGCGGCCGGAGCGTCGAGGTTGAACAGCATGTAGTGACCCTTGCGGTTCTTCTTGATGCGGTAGGAAAGGCTCTTCAGCCCCCAGTACTCGCGGCTGGCCACTTCACCACCGTTGGTCTTGATCTGCTCCGCCAACTCGTCGGCCAAGGCTTCGACTTGGCTGGCGGAAATGTCCTGGCGTGCGATCCACACGCTTTCATAAAAAGCCATCGTTGCTCCTTCCGGCTTGCAGCGGCAGGCACATGGGCCGGCCGCAATAGCCGAACACGTTGACGGATTGCGCCGTCTGCGGCGTTCGGCAAGGAGTTATGAAAAACCCCCTCAGGGGGGAGGCCGAGATATTATGCAGCCGGCCCCAAAGCTCAAGCCCCTATCGAAAGGGAATTTGCGACCCGCTTGACAGAGGGGACAGCCATCGGCAACTCCCCCGACCATTAACAGAAATGGCGGCAATAAAGGGTTGAGGATGGAACGCGCGTTCGTTTTCCCCGGGCAGGGCAGCCAGGCCGTGGGCATGGGGCGCGAGCTGAGCGCCGCTTTTCCGGTCGCCCGCGAGGTTTTCGAAGAGGTCGACGACGCCCTCTCTCAGTCGCTGAGCCGGCTGATGTTCGAAGGGCCGGACGAGACGCTGACCCTGACCGAGAATGCCCAACCGGCCTTGATGACGGTCAGCTTGGCCGTTGTCCGGGTCCTGGAGAGCGAAGGCCAGGTCTCTCTCGCTGAGGTCGGTGGCGCCGTGGCAGGGCATTCTCTCGGCGAGTATTCGGCGCTGGCCGCAGCCGGCACGCTGAGCCTGGCCGATGCGGCGCGGCTGCTGAAGCGCCGCGGCCAGGCCATGCAGGAAGCCGTGCCGGTGGGCGAAGGCGCGATGGCCGCCGTGCTCGGGCTCTCGCTCGAGGACGCGGAGGCCTTGGCCAAAGAGGCGGCAGACGGTGACGTCTGCGTCGTCGCTAATGACAATGCGCCGGGTCAGGTGGTGTTGAGCGGCGATGCCGCGGCCATCGAGCGCGCAACAACCCTGGCGCCAGAGAAGGGGGCAAAGCGCTGCATTCCGCTGAGTGTGTCTGCGCCCTTCCACTGCCCGCTGATGGCACCGGCGGCAGAGGTCATGGAAGAGGCGTTGGCGAAGGTCGCTTTCGCACCCCCGGCTCTACCAGTTGTCACCAATGTCACTGCCGCGCAAGAGAGCGACCCGACCCGCCTTCGTGCGCTGTTGGTCGAGCAGGTCACGGGCCGAGTGCGCTGGCGCGAGAGCGTCGAAGCAATGCGCGGCGACGGTGTCGAATTGCTGGTGGAGCTGGGAGCCGGCAAGGTGCTGAGCGGCTTGGCCCGTCGAATCGATCGGGATCTGAAAGCCTCTGCGTTGGGCAGCCCGGAAGATATCGACGCTTTCCTGAAGACCCTCTGAACAAGGGCCTCTGGAAGGCAGAAGGAACCGCAGCTTGCACAAGCTGCCGAGATCGAGGGGAATGCGATGTTCGATCTGACCGGAAAGAGAGCGCTCGTCACGGGCGCGAGCGGCGGTATCGGTGCCGCGATTGCGCGGGCGCTGCACGCTCAGGGCGCCGCCGTCGCGCTCTCCGGCACGCGCGAGGCAGCCCTGCGGGAGCTCGCCGAGTCCCTCGGTGATCGCACGCACGTGGAAACCTGTGTTCTGAGCGACCGTGTCGCTGTTGCCGCGCTGCCTGCCGCGGTGGAAGAGGCGCTCGGAGGCCTCGACGTGCTGGTCAACAACGCCGGCGTCACGCGGGATACCCTGGCCATGCGCATGCGCGACGAAGACTGGGATGACGTGCTCGAGATCAATCTCACGGCGGCCTTCCGGCTCAGCCGGGCTTGCCTGCGCGGGATGATGAAGCAGCGCAATGGCCGCATCATCAACATCACTTCGATCGTCGGCGTGGTCGGCAACCCCGGGCAGGCGAACTATGTCGCCTCGAAGGCCGGCTTGATCGGTCTCACCAAGTCCATGGCCGCCGAAGTCGCCTCACGTGGCATAACCGTCAACGCGGTCGCGCCCGGCTACATCGAAACGCCGATGACCGATGCCTTGAATGCGGAACAGCGAGAGAAGATCCTCTCATCCATCCCGAGCGGGCGAATCGGGCAGCCGGCGGAGGTCGCCGGCGCGTGTGCTTTTCTCGCCTCCGACGAAGCCGCCTACATCACCGGTCAGACGTTGCATGTGAACGGCGGAATGGCGATGATCTAAGCCTTCGCGGCGCCCGCGAAGATCGCCGGCTGAAGGCGTTGGCAAAGCGAAATCGCCATGCTAAGAGCCCTCGCTTGCAAATCGACCCGCAGACGGCTGGTCGGACACTTTGGTGTCGGACGCCTTTTCTTCGTTGGAAGCGTGCGTTCGAACCATATATGAAGCCGTTATTGCGTCTCGGGCAAATCTAAAGGTCACAGGAATGAGCGATATCGCCGATCGGGTAAAAAAGATTGTTGTCGAGCACCTTGGCGTCGAAGAAGACAAGGTCAGCGACTCTGCCAGCTTCATCGATGATCTCGGGGCCGACAGCCTCGACACCGTTGAACTGGTCATGGCGTTTGAAGAAGAGTTCGGGTGCGAGATCCCCGACGACGCCGCGGAGAAGATCACCACCGTGGGTGATGCCATCAATTTCATCCAGGACAACGCCTGACCCGAGACGTCGCCATGGGGGCGAATGCGAGGGTCGGTTGCCGTTCACTGTTTGAGGTTTGATGGCCGTTGATGCGACGGGTTGTCATTACGGGACTTGGTTTGATTTCGCCGCTCGGCGCCGGCGTCGAGCATAGCTGGCGGCGGCTGCTGGACGGACGCTCGGGCATCTCCCCCATCCAAAGCTTCGACGTCTCCGATCTGCCGGCGAAGATCGCGGGCCAGCCTCCGCTCGGCGACCTGGCGGATGGCGGTTTCAATCCCGACGACTTCATGGAGATGAAAGATCGCCGCAAGGTCGATCGCTTCATCGTCTACGCCATGGCCGCCGCCCAGATGGCCATCGAGGACTCGGGTTGGGCGCCGACCGACGAGGAAGAGCAGGAACGCACCGGCGTTATGATCGGCTCGGGCATCGGCGGCCTCGAGACGATCTACGACGGGGCCATCACGGTGCATGAGCGGGGGCCGCGTCGCCTGTCTCCCTTCTTCATCCCGGCGGCTTTGATCAATCTCGCCTCGGGCCAGGTCTCCATCCGTTACGGCTTTCGTGGGCCCAACCACGCCGCGGTCACGGCCTGCTCAACAGGTGCGCACTGCATCGGCGATGCCGCGCGGCTGATTCAGCTTGGCGATGCCGATGTCATGGTGGCCGGCGGCGCGGAAGCTGCGATCAATCGCATCGGCGTGGCCGGCTTTTCGGCGGCCCGGGCGCTCTCGACCAACTTCAACGACACGCCGGAGCGAGCCTCGCGACCTTGGGACAAGGACCGGGACGGCTTTGTCATGGGCGAGGGGGCCGGTATCGTCGTGCTGGAGGAATACGAGCAGGCGAAGAAGCGGGGCGCGCCGATCTATGCCGAGGTGATCGGCTATGGCCTGTCCGGCGACGCCCACCACATTACCGCACCGGCCGACGACGGCAACGGTGGCTACCGCTCCATGAAAGCGGCCATGCGGCGGGCTGGCGTGGACTACTCCGAGATCGACTACGTCAATGCCCATGGGACCTCCACGCCGTTGGGTGACGAGATCGAGCTCAACGCCGTAAGACGCCTCTTCGGGTCTTCGGCGGATCAGATGTCCATGTCGTCGACCAAGTCGGCGATCGGCCATCTACTTGGAGCAGCTGGGGCTGTCGAAGCCATCTTCTGCGTGTTGGCCATTCGCGACGACGTGGTGCCGCCGACCCTGAACCTCGACAATCCCTCCGAGAGCTGCAACGGCATCGATCTGGTGCCGCACCAGGCGAGGGAGCGGAAGGTGAGACGCGCGCTGTCGAACTCCTTCGGCTTCGGCGGGACGAACGCGAGCCTTGTGCTCGCAGAGGTCAACTGAGCAGGCCGGCGCCCGTGCGCCGCGCGATCCTCTCCACTTTTCTTGTCGTGCTTGTGGCTGTCGGCCTCGTGCTGGCAGGCTTTGCATACTACGGCTACCAGACCTTCAAGGCGCCGGGCGTGACCGAGGAGGAGACACTGGTCCTGATCCCACGCGGCAGCAGCCTGGAAGGCATTGCCGAGGCCCTGACCGAAGCTGGCGTTATCTCCGACCCGACAGTCTTCGGGGTTGCAGCCCGCTTGAGCGAGAAAGCGCGGCGTCTGAAGGCCGGCGAGTACCTCATCCCCGCTGGCGCGTCCATGGAGAAGGTGCTGGTGATTCTGGAAAGCGGGCGCACCATCGCACGCAGCTTGACCGTACCGGAGGGGCTGACGTCGCTGGAAATCGTCAAGCTCATCGAGGAGGCTCCGGCGCTGGTCGGAGAGATCGTCGAAGTGCCGCCACAGGGCGGCCTCTTGCCGGAGACCTATCACTATTCTTTCGGTGACGACCGCGCAGAACTCATGCAGCGCATGGCGGACGCCATGCAGCGAACCCTCGACGAGCTTTGGGACGGGCGCGAGGAGGGCTTGCCTCTCGGTTCCCCCGAAGAGGCGCTCGCCTTGGCATCAATCGTCGAGAAGGAAACCGGCGTCGCTGACGAGCGACCGCTGGTGGCCAGCGTCTTCATCAATCGCCTGCGCCGCGGCATGCCGCTGCAGTCGGATCCCACCGTGATCTTCGCGCTCACCGAGGGGCAGGCGCCGCTCGGCAGGGCCCTGACCCGGCGCGACTGGCGGGTCGATCACCCGTACAACACCTATGTCATTCCGGCTTTGCCGCCTGGCCCCATCGCCAATCCGGGCCGCGCGGCCATCGCCGCCGTGCTGCAACCGGCCGAAAGCGAGTACCTCTATTTCGTGGCGGCCGGCGACGGGGGGCACGCCTTTGCCAAGACTCTGCGGGAGCACAACCGCAATGTCCGCGCATGGCGGCGCATCCGGGACAGCAACTGAACGCTCTAGACCTTCTTGGGTAAACGCCGTGTCAGCCAGTCGCTGACCGGCACAGGGATCCCACCGAGAATCCGGACCATCGCATAGGTCGGCCAGGGAAAAGCGATGCGCCCGCGATTTCGTGCCAGCCCCTTTGCGATGATTCGGGCCGCCCGATCACTGTCCATCAGAAAGGGCATGGGATACTTGTTGCTGTCTGTCATCGGGCTTTTGACGAAACCCGGGCAGATCACGCTGACCCCGACGCCGCGTCGGCCCAGCTCGCCGCGCAGGCCCTCGCCGTAGACCCGCACCGCGGCCTTGCTGCCGCAATAGGCCGGTGCGCCTGCAAAGCCGAGGAAAGAGGCGAGGGATGACATGATGCCGATCTGCCCTCGGCCGCGGGCGATCATCAGGGGCATCGCCGGCGCGATGGTATTGATCACCCCCTCGACGTTGATCGCGAAGATGCGGCGAGCCTTCTCCTCCTTTTCGCCCTTGGGGCCACCGGTGCCGCCGGAAACTCCCGCATTGGCGATCAGGACGTCGATGGGGGCTGCCGCGTCGCGTGCTTGGATCCAGTCGCGTAACGCCTCTCGTTCCCGCACGTCGAGCAAGCCTTCCTCGACGTCTGCGCCCGCCTCGCGGCAAGCTGTGGCGGCCGCAGTGAGGCGCTCCGCGTCACGTCCGGTGAGAGAAAGCTGCGCGCCCGAGCGGGCGTAGTGGAGCGCCAGCGCTCGTCCAATGCCGCTCGACGCTCCGGTGATCAAGATATGCTGCGGCGCCATGGCGATTCCTTAGCCTCGTTCCTTATGCCTCGTTGCTCGCTGCCGGGCCGCCCGTCTATAACAGCGCGGCGCTGGCCAGCGCCACTCGCGCCCCATTCTTGTCTTTCGATGGTAGAGCCTTGTCGAGCAAACTCCATTCCATGACCGGTTTCGGTCGCGACGACGGCGGCGACGCCCAGTATGTCTGGAGCTGGGAACTCAAGAGCGTGAACGGTCGCGGCTTCGATCTGCGCTGCCGGCTGCCTTCGGGCTGGGAAGGCCTGGAGCAGAAGCTGCGGGCGTCGATAACAGAGCGCTGTCGGCGCGGTAGCTTTCAGTGTGCTTTGAGTCTCAGAACCTTGCCAGGGTCGGCAGGCGTTCAAGTGAATCGCGCACTCCTGGAGGAGCTGATTGCGCTGGCGCGCGATCTGCACGGCAGCGAGCGCGCGGTCGATGTGGAGAGCCTTCTTGCTATCCGTGGTGTCGTCGAGCCCGGTGAGCCGGAGGACGAAGAGCTGCGGGAACGGCGGCGGGCGGCCGTCCTTGCTTGTTTCACCACGGCGTTGGAGGAACTTGTTCAGGCGCGGGCGGCGGAAGGGGAGAAGCTCACCGCGCTTGTCCGATCGTTCTTGCAAGAGATCGAACGCCTGGTGGGGGAAGCGGCAGGGGTCGCCGCGACTCAGCCCGCGGCGCTTCAAGCGCGATTGACCGCGCAGCTCGATGACCTGCTACAAGCCAGCCCGCCACTCGCTCCGGAACGTTTGGCGCAGGAGTGCGCCCTCCTGGCGAGCAAGGCCGACGTACGCGAGGAGCTTGATCGGCTGCAAGCTCACTGCGACGCCGCGCTGGCACTGTTGCAGCAAGGCGGGGCCGTCGGGCGCAAGCTCGACTTCCTGTGCCAGGAGTTCAATCGAGAGGCCAACAGTCTGTGTTCCAAGTCCTCGGACATCGAGCTCACCCGCCTGGGCCTCGAGCTCAAGAGCCAGATCGAGCAATTGCGCGAGCAGGTGCAGAACCTTGAGTAGGCCTGTTGCCACGTCGCAGGTCGCCGGTGCCGGCTGCGATCAGCCGGCTATCCACCGTCGCGGTCTTCTGCTGGTGCTGTCATCTCCCTCAGGCGCCGGAAAGAGCACGATCTCCCGAGCCCTGCTCGAGCAGGAAGACAACCTCGCGCTCTCGATTTCGGTGACGACCCGGCCAAAACGTCCGGCCGAGACCGATGGTGTCCACTACCATTTCATCGACAAGGCGCACTTTGCGGACCTCGTGGCGCAGGACGCTCTGCTTGAGCATGCGACGGTCTTTGGCAACAGCTACGGTACGCCGCGCAAGTCCGTGGAAGCCGCTTTGGATCGGGGCCACGACGTGCTGTTCGACATCGACTGGCAAGGCACCCAGCAGATTGCCGGAAAGTTGCCGAACGACCTGGTCCGCGTCTTCATCCTGCCGCCCTCCTTGGAGGAGCTGGAGGCGCGGCTCAAACGGCGAGCCCAGGACACAGAAGAGGAAGTGCGCCGCCGCATGGCCGAAGCGGCCAGCGAGATGAGCCATTGGCCCGAGTACGACTACATCCTGGTCAACGATGATATCGACGAAAGCGTCGCGAAGGTGCGGGCTATCGTCGCCGCCGAGCGCCTGCGCCGCGAGCGGCAGATCGGCTTGACCGACTTCGTCGACAGCCTGAAGCCTCGCTCTTAAGCGCTGGCTTCGAGCCTATCCAGCACCTCAGCGAGGGTGCAGAACTCTTCCACCGTCAGTGTTTCCCCTCGTCGGCTACCGTCGATTTCGGCATGGCTCAGGAGATCCTGAGCGGGCACGCCGAGCGGTTTGAGTGCCTGACGCAGCGTCTTGCGCCGCTGTCCGAAGGCGGCAGCGGTGACGCGCTCCAGCGTCGACAGCCTTGCGGTCGCTCGCGGTTCAGCTAGGGGAATGAGCTGCACCACCGCGGAGGTCACCTTGGGCGGTGGGACGAAGGCGCTTGGGGCGATCAGAAACAGCGGCCGGCAGTCGCAGAGCCATTGGGTCAGGACGCTCAGTCGCCCGTAGGCCTTGGTTGCGGGGGCCGCGTGCAGCCGTTCGGCAACCTCCTGCTGAAACATCAGAGTTAGCGAGTCGAACGTCCGGGACTCTTCGGCAATGCTGTCGAGCCAGTTGATCAGCAGCGGCGTTGCAATGTTGTAGGGCAGGTTGGCGACGATGCGCCGCGGGGTATCGCCAAGCTGCGTGAAGCGGGTCTTAAGCGCATCAGCCTCGATCACCTGCAAGCGCCCGTCGCTTGCGTTGGCAAGCTCGGCAAGGGCGGCAAGACATCGAGGGTCCTTCTCGATGGCAATGACCTTGGCGGCGCCCTCCAGCATCAGGGCTCGAGTTAAACCGCCGGGTCCTGGCCCAACCTCGATGGTCGTTCCCGTGCCGAGATCGCCGGCCGCGCGGGCAATGCGCCGCGTCAGATTCAGATCCAGAATGAAGTTCTGGCCGAGCTGCTTTCGTGCCCGCAAGCCGAAGCTGGCGATCACCTCGCGCAGCGGCGGCAGTGCAAGAAGCGGGTCCTGTTGAGCTTCTGCCACGCTGTCGATAGTTGGGTTATTGAGCGCGTTGCTCGGCCATGCGCGCCGCCATGCGCAATGCAGCCAGCAGGCTACGGGGGTCTGCCGTGCCCTGGCCGGCGATGTCGAGTGCCGTGCCGTGATCGGGCGAGGTACGGATGAAGCTGAGTCCGAGCGTCACGTTGACCCCGTTGTGGTAGTCCAGGGTCTTGAGCGGGATAAGCGCTTGATCGTGGTACATGCAGATCGCCACGTCGTAGCCGCGCCGCGCCGCTTCGTGGAACAGGCTGTCCGCCGGATAGGGCCCTGACACGTCGTAGCCCTGCTCGACAAGGGCCTTGATCGCAGGTTCGATGACCGTCTGTTCCTCCTCGCCGAGCAGCCCGCCTTCGCCGGCATGAGGGTTGAGCCCGGAGATGGCAATGCGGGGTGAGCCAATCCCGAAATCTCTTGTCAGGGCCGCGGCGGTTACGGTGGCACCGTGAACGATTGCCGCTGTGGTCAGCTGGCCAGCCACTTCGCGAAGCGGCAGATGAATGGTGACCGGAACCACCTTC
Organism: Rhodospirillales bacterium; assembly: GCA_965247175.1. GTDB lineage: Bacteria > Pseudomonadota > Alphaproteobacteria > Kiloniellales > DSM-21159 > JANQMX01. The sequence goes on along the minus strand of OZ252006.1, from coordinate 1,896,807 downwards.
AACTCGTCGATCGCCAGCATCATCACAGGGAGATGAGCTGCTTCGTCGAGTGTGGCGAGAAACTCGGTATGCCCTGGATGATTGAAACCGCCGGCTGCCAGTGCGCTTTTCTGGATTGGGTTGGTCACTACGGCGCCGGCTCGGTTGGTTCTGACCGCGGCGACCGCGTGCTCGATCGAGGCGATAACAGACTTGGCCGTCGCGGCGTCGGGTTTGCCGAGTGTCACCTCTTCGCTGACGGCGAGCGGCCAGACGGGCAGGGCGTCGGGGAAGATCTCCTCCGCCTGCTCCGGGGACTGGATTTCCCGTACGGCCACTTTCCAATCCAGCCGTGCCGCCAGATCGGATAGGCGACGGGCATCGTCGACAACGAAGAAGGTCGGCACGCTGTCGCGCTGAGATTCCCGCCAAGCCAAGAGCGTCAGCTCCCCACCGATCCCGGCCGGCTCACCCATCGTCAGTGCCAGCGGCTTGGCCAAGCAGCTCTCCTTCCGCGGATACCCGCGCTATAGGCGGATGTCGACATTGGCGGTGCGACGCAGGTCCCGCATGTAGCGCCGCACTAGGATATTCAACTGTTCTTGCTCAAGATCGCGTTCCACTCGCTCTTTGCTCAGAGCCTCGCCCTGCTGGCGGTCGCAGACCATCAAGACGACAAACCCTTCGGGAGTCTGGATAATGGGGCTCGGCTGACCGATCTCGAGCGTATCGAGCAAGCCGCGAACTTCTTCCGGCAGGGAACGTGGGTTCACCTGCTCGGCGACATTGACCTGCGCGTTGTCGATCACCGCGCCGATCCCGGCGGTCGACTGACAACCTTCCAATTGGGACGTCGCCTGGTCGACCTGGGCCGCGAACTGGCGCAGGTTTCCGCCAGCCTGAAGCGGGAACACCATGCGGGCGAGCCGAAGGCGCTCTAGTTGTTCATCACCGCCTTGCCGCTCATCCATCAAGCCGATGAGGTAGTAACCGCCGAAGGACCGGATCGGGGCTGACAAATCGCCGGCGTTCATTTGCGCCAGCGCAGCGTCGAGCTCTTCTGGCAGCTCGCCTGGAATGACCCAACCGAGATCGCCGCCACGGTTGGCGCTTGCGGCCTGAGAGAACTGAGAGGCAAGGGCCCGGAAAGGAGCGCCGGCGTTAAGCTGTTCGCGCAGCTGCTCAACGGTTGCCCGGGCCTCTGCCTCGTCTTCCGGCTGATCGAAGCTGATGAAGATCTCAAACACGCGGAACTGACGCTGCGATTGACGGTGCATCCTCTGGTCAAACACGAAGTCGACGTCCTCGTCCGTCACATCGACCTGGCGACGCAGGCGCCGGTTGATCAGGAGCTGCCAGGTTAATGCGGCACGAACCTGATCCATGATGGCCGTCGGCAGGATATTGCGCTGCTGCAAGAGCTCAACGAAACGCTCCGGCGACAGGTTGTTCTGCTGGGCAACCTCGACAAATGCGTTGCGCACGTCTTCTTCCTGCGGCCTGAGGTCGAGTCTCTCAGCTTCCTGCAATCTTAAGCTTTCGTCAATCAGTTGCCGCAGGACAGGGCGGAGCAGGCGATTGCGGTTCTCGTTGGTATCGTCGAGGCCGGATGACAGCAATGCGAGGCGGAGTCGCATCACAAGATCCATCATGGAGATGACCTCGTCGTTGACCACGGCGGCCGCCCGCACGCTTTCCTGGGCGTTGCTGCCGAACGGCCATAGAGCAGCCAGCAGCAGAATCGCGGCCGCGCCGATCGAACGGGCTGATCTGCGCTTTGTCATTTTCTCCGTACAGGGCGTAAAAGTTCTAGGGCGCGTTTCCCGATCCATGGTCAGTCTCGCTTTGAGTGCAAATAGCGTCCGACCCTTGCGACAATTATAGGACTGCGCCGGCGTCGTCACAATAAGCAGTCGGTCGACTGGTGCCGCTGAAGCAACCTCATCAGAGGCCAGAAAACTTCAGCTTGAACTGGACCCTGACCGAGTTGTCGGGTTCGATCTCCCGGTCCTCGAATTCGGTGCGTTCGCCGATGAGCCGAACAACCACGCATTCGTCTTCGTAGGTGAGATCGAGTCGAGTTCGCAGGTTCTGATCGTCCTCCAGGTCCCGCAAGTTGCTCAGCCTGACCTTCAGCTGATCCGTAAGCTGGCTTTGCACGGCAATCTGCAGTTCTTCCCGATCTTCTGTTTCGTCTTCCACCAAGCGGCTATCTTCGCGGAAAAGGTAGTTCACCTGGACATTGAATTCCGGGACACCGAAGCGCGTGAAGACGCTGCTGCTGCGCGCCTGCAGGCTCGTCGAATCAAAGCGAAAGCGATATGAGAACTGGAACTCTGGAATAGGCTGAAGGACAACGCGCCCGACTAGATCGGAGAAATCGGTCTGTGCGCCCGTTTCCTCGGCGAAATTCTGGTCACCGGAGAAGCGATAGCTTTGCCCGAGAAAGACCTCGGACAGGCTCCGAGCCTGGCTGAGCCAGTTGTACTGCAGCCCGTAGTCAATCCGCTGGCCGCTGTCGACCCTGTCGACCCCGGAAAAGCGATCGGGTTCCAGGAAGTTACTGTCGGTGAATTCGAAGTCCTGGCTGTCCTCATTGGGAATGCTGTTGCTGTTGCCGTCGGTCGGCGCGACGACACCCTGAACCACTGGCTCGAAGATGTGGCTGTCTCCGTTCTCGAATGACGCCATCCAGGGATAACGCCAAGTCAGAGCGGCCTGCGGAAAGACGCGGCCCGTCAGCTCGCTGTCCTCGCTGCCGGCATCGAACCCGCCGCTAACCGTCGGGTCGCCATCGACCCAATAGCCATCGGTCTGCAGGCTCGCTGTGAAGTCGTAGATATCGCCGATGCGTCCTATGTGGGACACCGACCAGGCGCCGCGGAAAGACAGGCGCCGCGTGTCGCGCCCGTCGTCGCGGGTTAGCGCCAAGGCACCGGCGTCAACCTCGAAAAAGCCGCCGATGGCGCTCGGCTCACTGACGAAGTTGTAGGATAGGTCTGGCAGTACGAGCGGCTGCTCTTCGTCTTCTTCGTCTTCGCGCTGCGTCTGAAAGGCGATGCCGCTCAGGTTCGTGTAGTTGCGGCCGCGAAATCCCTCCAAGGTAATGTTGCTGCGCAGGCGGGACTCGGAACCGAAACCGTAGACGCGCTTGTAGGTATCGTCGGTCGCCCGCTGGATGGAGAAGTCTGTCCGCCAGACGTCCGTCAGGTCGAAGATGCCGCGCAGATCCAGGTGTCCGCGAAATTGGTCGCTCGCGGTAGAGCCGTCGCTGCGTTCCCGATCGGCCACGGTCGCGCTGCCGCGCAGATCGACTTCTCCGAACTCGAAAAGTTGGCGGTAGCGGAGTGAGCCGTAGGGCCCTTGGCCCGTCGTCATCACCGGTGTGAAGGTCAGGTCCTTATCGGGCGAAATGACCCAGAAGTAGGGCTGTCCGTAGAAGAAACCGAGGTCGCCGTTGCTGCCGAATGTCGGCGCGAGAAAGCCACTCTTGCGGGTCACAGTGGGATCGGGATGGGAGAAGTAAGGCGAATAGGCAACAGGTATGCCTAGGATTTCGAAGCGCGCGTCTCGGTAGGTAACGCTGCGCTCCTCCTGATCATGCTCGATTTCGCTCGCCCGGATCTGCCAAAGGGGCGCCTTTTGCGGGTCTTCACGACAGAGTTCGCAAGGGCTGTAGACGGCGTTGTTGAGAATTGTCCGCCGGCCCTCCACCCGCTGGCCCGAGATTGCGGCCATGCGGGTTCGTCCATCGGCGAAGAGCACGCGCAGGGTTTCCACCACCCCTTCCTGCAGATCGCCGGTCAGCTCGACGAAGTCGGCGAAGAGCACCTCGCCGCTCGGTTCGAGCAGTGAGACGTTGCCGCTCGCGGTCACCACGTCGGTTCGCTCGTTGTAGCTGACGGTGTCCGCCAGCAGCACGCGCTCGTCGCGAGAGATCTCGACATTGCCGATTGCGGTGACGACACCCAGCTCCTCGTCGTATCGCAGCTCGTCAGCGGTGATCAGGGCGGGCAGCTCATCCTGGCCCCAGGCCTGGCCGGTGGCGAGGCAGAAGAACAAGGCAAGCGCAAGTACTGCCCAGACAAGAAGCTCGCTAGGACCCAGACGCACTGCAATTCGACCCGAAGCGCCACGCGCGGATGCGCGTTGGCGACAGGAGCTCCCGCGGCGCACGATCCCTCCCTGATCACACTGCCAGCCGCTAGGATTAGCCCCTTAAGCCGTTGCTGGTCCAGCCATGGGCTACGCTTGCCACCCTTTATCCCAATATGATAGGCCGCCCCCTGGCGTTGATCCGGCCAGCCGCCGAGCATGACAGCGCAATTCATCCATCATCCGAAACGGCGCTTCGAGCGGAAGGAAATAGGCCATGAAGATCGCGTTCGCCGCACCCGGCAAGTTCAAGGGAGGCGTGCTCGCAGTTGCCGTCTTCGAGAACGGGCAGCTTTCGGCTTCGGCCAAGGCACTGGACGAGGCCAGCGGCGGTGCGATCAAGCGGGCTCTGAAGAGCAGCCGCTTCAACGGCAAGAAGGGACAGTTCCTGGACATCGTCAGCCCGAGTGGCGTTGAGGCCTCGCGTGTTCTGCTGTTGGGCTTGGGTAAAGAGGCCGAGCTAGGCGATCTCGACTTCGAGCGTGCCGGTGGCGGGCTGCACGGGCGCTTGGCGGCAAGCGGTGAGTCCGATGTGACGGTCTACCTGGATGATCTGAGCGACGCCAAGACCACAACCCAGTCGGCTGCGGCTCACGTTGGCCTTGGCCTCCAGCTGCATAGCTACCGCTTCGACAAGTACCGCACCAAGGAGAAGCCGGACAAGAAGCCCAGCCTCAAGAACGCCTCCATCGCCGTTGCCAAGGCGGCCAACGCGCGCAAGCAATTCGCCGAACTGAAGTTCATTGCCGACGGCGTTTTCGCCACCCGCGACCTGGTGTCGGAGCCCGCCAACGTGATCTATCCCGAGAGCTTCGCGGCCGAGGCCAAGAAGCTGGCCGACCTCGGCCTGAAGGTCACCGTCCTCGGCGAGAAAGAGATGCGCAAGCTCGGCATGGGCGCGCTGCTCGGCGTCGGCCAAGGCTCCAAGCGGGAGTCACAGCTCGTTCTCCTTGAGTGGCTCGGTGCCAAGAACAAGAAGGCAGCGCCGATCGCCTTCGTCGGCAAAGGCGTCACCTTCGACACTGGCGGCATCTCCATCAAACCGGCTGGCGGTATGGAGGACATGAAGTGGGACATGGGCGGCGCAGGCGTCGTCTTCGGGCTGATGCACCTGCTGGCCGCCCGCAAGGCCAAGGTCAATGCCATCGGCGTTTGCGGCTTGGTCGAGAACATGCCGAGCGGCAATGCCCAGCGTCCCGGCGATATCGTCACCTCCATGTCCGGCCAGACCGTCGAGGTCATCAACACCGATGCCGAAGGCCGTCTTGTGTTGGCCGATGCCCTGACCCACGTCCAGCGCCAGTACTCGCCACGTGCCATCGTCGATCTGGCCACGCTGACCGGCGCCATCATCATTTCTCTCGGCAACGTCCACGCTGGCCTCTTCTCCAACGATGACGAGCTCTCGGAGCGGCTAAGCGCGGCCGGCAAGGCCGTCGGCGAGCCGGTGTGGCGCATGCCTCTCGGCGAAGACTACGATCGCCTCATCGACTGCGATGCGGCTGACATGAAGAACGTCGGTGGCCGTGGTGCGGGCTCGATCACTGCGGCGCAGTTCCTGCAGCGCTTCGTCGAGGACGACCGGCCCTGGGCGCATCTCGACATCGCCGGCGTCACCTGGTCGAGCAAGGACAAGCCGACCGTGCCCAAGGGTGCGACCGCCTTCGGCGTGCGCCTGCTCAATCAGCTCGTGGCTCAGCACTACGAGGACTAGCTGCGATCAGGGTGCCACTGGCCGCTGATCGTGCCCTGCGGCATGATGAGGCCATGACCGAGGTCCGCTTCTATCACCTGACGCGCACGCCGCTCGAGGCGGCGCTGCCAGCGATGCTCGAGCGGACGCTGGCGCGCGACGAGCGCGCGATCGTCATCGGGCCGAGCGAGGAACGTGTCGAGTTCCTGGCCGATCATCTTTGGCGCTACCGCGAAAAGGGCTTCCTGCCCCACGGCAGTAAGCGCGACGGCTATGCCGAAGACCAGCCGATCTGGCTGACGGTCGAGGACGAGAACCCGAACGGGGCCGGCTACCTCTTCCTTCTTGAAGGGGCTCTCTCGGAGAAGATCGAGCGGTACCAACTTGTCGCCTTTCTGTTCGGCGAGGCTGACGAGAGTGTGGTGGCAGGCGCGCGCGAGCAGTGGAAGCGGCTCAAGGAGGCCGGTCTCTGGCTGACATATTGGCAGCAGGACGCGAACGGCGGCTGGCAGAAGGCTTCGGAGGCTAACCCAAAGGAAGGCGCCTAGCGCCTGGAGTGCCAGCGCCGGGCAACGCCGCGCCGGCGGCCGAGGTAGGCCTCGCGGTAGATGATGTAGAGGCCACTCGCGGTCACGATCGCCACGCCGACCCAGGTGCTGAGGCTGGGCAGCTCCAGCCAAATCAGATAGCCGAAGCCCACGGCCCAGATCATGTGGGTGTACTCCAGCGGCATGATCTGTGAGACCTCGGCGAGGCGAAAGGCCTGGGTGATGATGATCTGCGCCAATCCGCCGACAAGCCCCACCGCGATCAGCAGCGCCCAGTCGACCGGGGTCGGCGCCACCCATTGAAACGGCAGGAAGGCACCGGACACCACCACGCAGGTAACGGTGAAATAGAAGACGATGGAGGCGTTGGTCTCTGTCTTGCTGAGCTTGCGCACGTAGATGATGGCAAGGGCGTAGAACAGGGTTCCGACCAGGGCCAGCAGCGCCATCTCGCCGAACAGGCTGGCGCCCGGATTGACCATCACAAGGACGCCCGCAAAACCGACCAGACAGGCGGCCCAGCGCCGCTTGCCGACCCGCTCGCCCAGCATGGGCACGGAAAGCGCGGTGATGAACAGCGGGGCCGCGAAGGAGATGGCAACCACGTCGGCCAGCTTCATGTGAGCGAAGCAGTAGAAGAAGATGGAGAGGCCAATAAGTCCGACGAGGCAGCGAATGACGTGGCCCGTCTTATCGTTCACCCGCAGCGCCGCAGAGATGCCGCCCATGCTGCCGATCAGGAAAGCCAAAGGCACAAAGGCGAAAAGGCTGCGGAAGAACATGATCTGCATGGTGGGGTAGGTCTGCCCGAGCCACTTCACCATGGCGTCCATCGTCGAAAAGAGGGCGATTGCCAGGAGCATCAGGATGATGCCCATGCCGGCACCCTGATGCGCGTCCCGCCCGTGGGGCAGGGCACCCTTCTCGGCATCTCGGTTGGGCTCGACAGCAGTCATGGTCGCACAGTGCTCTAGTGGCGCGGACTATAGACCGGCTTCCTCTGTCGTCCTGTGGTGTTTGTTGCAGGGCTGCCATCCAGGCGCAGGCGGAGTCGAGTCGGCGTAGGCAGTGACCTTCGGTTCAACCTTTCTTACTATTCGGCGGCGACCAACAACCGGGAGGGGTGCGTCATCGACGGGAGTATGCCGCTGTCTGAGGCTGAAAGGCTGGCCTGCCTGCGATTGATCCGCAGCGAGCATGTCGGGCCGGTCACCTACCGAAACCTGCTCGGCCGTTTCGGCAGTGCGGAGTCGGCCTTGGCTGCTTTGCCTGCGCTGGCCCGGAAAGGTGGGCGCCGGCGTCCCATCCGAATTTGTCCACAGGCGGAGGCCGAGCAGGAGCTGGACGCGCTGTCCGCGCTCGGCGGCCGGATGCTGATGCTGGGTGAGGCAGCCTACCCGGAGGCTTTGGCGGCGCTGGAAGATGCGCCGCCGGTTCTAAGTCTGCTTGGGCGACAGGAAGTCCTGTCTTCGCCGGCAGTGGCCATCGTCGGTGCCCGCAACGCCTCGGCAAATGCCTGCCGCTTTGCGGAAACCCTGGCCCAAGGTCTGGGTGAGAGCCAGCATCTTGTGGTCTCGGGCATGGCCCGAGGCATCGACGCTGCGGCGCACCGCGGCGCCCTATCGACCGGCACACTGGGCGTGATGGCCGGCGGGGTCGATGTGATCTATCCACCGCAGAACCGCATCATCTATGAGGCTATCCCAGAGCAAGGCTTGCTCCTGTCCGAGGTACCTCTGCGTACTCAGCCTCAAGCCCGCCACTTTCCGCGTCGAAACAGGCTGATCTCGGGCCTCTCCAAAGGCGTGGTCGTCGTCGAAGCGGCGCTAAGATCGGGCTCGCTTATCACCGCGCGCTTCGCCGCAGATCAGGGCCGCGAGGTGATGGCCGTGCCCGGTTCGCCGCTCGATCCACGAGCGAAGGGGTGTAATAGTTTGATAAAACAAGGCGCTACGCTGGTTGACTCGCTAGAGGACGTGCTTCAGGCAGTCACCGCGCAAGCAGGCTTCCACATCCAGCCAACCTCGCCTCATCAACCCGCTCACTTGGCCGACTCGCCGAGCGACGAAGAGGCTGAAAGCGGTCAGGCGAGGCTTCTTGAGTTGCTCGGTCCGTCGCCGGTAGCAGTTGACGAACTCGTACGGCGATGCCACTTGTCTGCCGCTGCCGTCAGCGTGGCGCTGCTGGAATTGGAGCTGGCCGGAAGGCTGGAGCGTTATCCGGGCGCACGCGTGTCGCTCGTCTTGGATGCCAAGGCGGATGCCGGGTTGTAATCGCTCCAACAAGGTGTTCATCGAATCCCATGCATGTCGTCGTCGTTGAGTCGCCGGCTAAAGCCAAGACGATCAACAAGTACCTCGGCTCCGATTACGAGGTGCTCGCCAGCTATGGCCATGTACGCGATCTGCCGCCTAAGGACGGGTCGGTCGAGCCTGAGCAAGGCTTCGCCATGCTCTGGGAGGTCGATGGCCGCGGCGATAAGCGGATCAAGGAGATTGCTCAGTCGCTGAAAGGGGCGGACCAGCTTATCCTGGCAACCGACCCGGATCGCGAAGGCGAGGCCATCTCTTGGCACATCGTCGATGAGCTTAAGCAGCGCAAGGCATTGCGCGATGTTCCGGTCAAGCGGGTGGTTTTCAACGAGATCACCAAGTCGGCGGTGCTCGAAGCCTTTCAGAAGCCGCGGGATCTCGATCAGCACCTGATCGAGGCCTACTTGGCCCGCCGCGCGCTGGACTACTTGGTTGGCTTTACGCTTTCCCCAGTGCTGTGGCGCAAGCTCCCGGGCAGCCGCTCGGCTGGCCGCGTGCAGTCGGTGGCTCTGCGGCTGATCTGTGAGCGCGAAGCCGAGATCGAGGTCTTCCGAGCGCGCGAGTACTGGAGCGTGACGGTCGACCTGGAGACGGCGGCCGGCAGCCCCTTCGAGGCTCGCCTCACCCATCTCGACGGACGCAAGCTCGACAAGTTCGATTTGGCCGACGAGGCGGCAGCCCAGGCGGCCGTGCGCACGCTGGAGTCGGTCGGCCGGATCCAAGTCTCCGACATCGAGGAGAAAGAGGCGCGCCGCAATCCCTCGCCGCCTTTCACCACCTCAACCTTGCAGCAGGAGGCCTCACGCAAGCTCGGCTTCGGCGCCACCCGGACCATGCGGGTGGCACAGAGCCTCTACGAAGGCGTCGAGCTCGGCGGCGAGACGGTGGGGCTTATCACCTACATGCGGACCGACGGCGTCTCCATGTCGCAGGACGCCATTGGGGCCCTGCGCGATGTGATCGGCGCCAAGTTCGGCACGAGCTATCTGCCGAGCCAGCCGCGCGTATACAAAACCAAGGCGAAGAACGCCCAGGAAGCGCACGAAGCGATCCGCCCGACGGATTTCGAGCGGACGCCCGACGTCATGCGGGCGCGGCTTGGCCCGGATGAAGCACGCCTCTACGAGCTGATCTGGCAGCGGGCAATGGCGAGCCAGATGGAGAGTGCACGCCTGCGTCAGATGGCCGTCACCATCGAGGCGGACGATAAGGCACTGTTGCGGGCGACCGGCAGCGTCGTGGTCTTCGATGGCTTCATGAGGCTCTATCAGGAAGGCCGGGACGATCCCTCCCGCGACGACGAGGCCGACAAGCAGCTTCCGCCCATTCAGAAGGGCGAGGCGCTGACCCGCCGACAGGTCGTGCCGCATCAGCACTTCACCCAGCCGCCGCCGCGCTACAGCGAAGCCAGCCTGGTCAAGCGGCTCGAGGAGCTCGGCATCGGCCGACCCTCCACCTACGCCTCGATCCTCCAGGTCCTGCAGGACCGGGACTACGTGGTTCTGGACAAGCGGCGTTTCGTGCCGGAGGACCGCGGCCGCATCGTCACGGCCTTTCTCACCAGCTTCTTCACCCGCTATGTCGAGTACGGCTTCACGGCGGCCTTGGAGGAGCAGCTCGACGACATCTCGGGCGGCCGCAAGGACTGGAAAGCGGTTCTCGAAGAATTCTGGCAAGCCTTCAACGCCGTGGTCAGCGAGACCAAGGGTCTGCGCATTTCCGAGGTGATCGACGCCCTGGACCAGGACCTTGGCCCGCATTTCTTTCCGGCCGACGAATCGCAACCCGACAAGGACCCGCGGCTGTGCCCGGCCTGCGGCACTGGCCGGCTCGGACTGCGGCTCGGCAAGACGGGTGGCTTCATTGGCTGCTCCAACTATCCGGAGTGCCGCTACACCCGTACGCTGGCGGTGCCGCAGGAAGGCGACGAGGCCGAACCGCTGGCCGACAGCCCGAATGGCAAGGAGCTGGGGATGGACCCCCAGACCGGATTGCCGGTGACCCTGCGCAAGGGCCCTTACGGCCACTACGTGCAGCTCGGCCAGCAAGGCGAGGACAAGAAGGACAAGCCAAAGCGCGCCTCGCTGCCCAAAGGCCTGTCGCCCAGCGACGTCGAGTTGGAGAAAGCTCTCGCGCTTTTGGCGCTGCCGCGCGACCTGGGCCTCCACGACGGCGAAGAAGTGACGGCAGGCATCGGGCGCTACGGGCCCTACGTCAAACGCGGCTCCACCTATCGCTCGGTGCCCGCAGACGAGGACGTGCTGACCATCGGCTTGAACCGCGCGGTGACGCTTCTCGCCGAGAAGCCGCAGCGCGGCGGGGCGACCGTCATCAAGACCCTGGGCGACCACCCCAGCGACGGCAAGCCGATCACCCTCAATGAGGGGCGCTATGGGCCCTACGTGAAGCATGGCCGCCTCAACGCCTCCATCCCAAAGGATGCCGACCCGCAGCAGTATTCACTGGAAGAGGCCGTGGCTCTGCTTCAGGTCCAGGCTGAGAAGAAGGGCAAGGCGAAGAAGGGTGGCAGCCGGCGCAAGGCCGGCTAACGCACTTGGCCAAGCGGAAACCAACGGCGGCCGCAGACTTTCCCAGTCGCGAAGACGTGCTCGAGTTTATCGCCGATTCGCCAACCCCTGTCGGCAAACGGGAGATCGCGCGCGCCTTTCACATTCGCGGCGACCAACGGCGACAGCTCAACGACCTGCTGCGCGATTTGCGCGCCGAGGGCCGTATCGGCCAACCGGAGAAGCGCAAGCTGGCCAAGCCTGGCCATCTGCCTGGTGTGGCTGTGGTTGACGTCGTTGCTGTCGACCGCGAGGGGGATCTGATCGCTAAGCCGGCGGCCTGGCCTGATGACGAGGAACCACCCCGCATTCTCGTGCTTGGTGAGAGCCGGCGTGGTCGCCAAGCACTCGCAGTCGGCGACCGCTTGCTCGCACGGCTTTCGCGCATCGGCGAGGGGCGCTACGAGGCGCGAGTCATTCGGCGGCTCACCCGGCCGCCGAAGACGGTCATGGGCATCCTTGAGAAGGCGGACGGCGGCCTGCGCTTACGGTCGACCGACAAGAGAGAGAGGAACGAGTACAAGCTGGCAGCTGGCGACAGCCTCGATGCCCAGGTAGGCGAGCTGGTCCTCGCAGAGGTGAAGGCCGGCCACCCGCGCCTCGGTTTGAAGGACGTGCGGGTTCGGGAGCGCTTCGGGCGTGTCGACAATCCCAAGGCCTTCAGCCTGATCGCCATCCATGGCTATGGCATCCGCATGGATTTCCCCGAGGAGGCTGTCGCGGAGGCCAAGGCCGCCCGCGCCGCCGACCTCGGCAAGCGCAAAGACCTGAGGGCGCTGCCGCTGGTGACCATCGACGATGCCGATGCGCGGGACTTCGACGATGCCGTGTTCGCGGAGCCGGATGACGATCCGGCCAATGCGGGCGGCTGGCACCTGGTGGTCGCGATTGCGGATGTCGCCCACTACGTGCGGCCTGGGAGCGCCTTGGACCGGGAAGCCGAGAAGCGCGGCAACTCTGTCTACTTTCCCGACCGCGTCGTCCCTATGCTGCCGGAAGCGCTCTCCAACGGCTGGTGCTCGCTCGTGCCGGGCGAGGAGCGTCCCTGCCTCTGCGTTCATCTCTGGATAGACGGGGAGGGGACGCTGCTGCGCCACCGCTTCGAGCGGGCGCTGATGCGTTCGGCCGCGCGGTTGACCTATGTGCAGGTCCAGGCCCGGCACGACGGGCGGGTGCAAGAGGAGGGGGCGCAGGATATCCCCGAGTCGCTCGCCGAGAGCCTTCTGCCGGCGCTTTACGGGGCTTACCGGTCGCTGCTCGCGGCGCGCAAGAAGCGGGGCGCGCTCGACCTCGACTTGGCGGAGCGCCGCATCCGGCTCGACGAAGCGGGTGAGATCGCCGGTGTCGAGACGCGTCAGCGGCTGGACAGTCATCGTTTGATCGAGGAGTTCATGATCGCGGCCAACGTCGCCGCGGCGAGCGAGCTGGAGGCCCGCCGCCAGCCTTGCATGTACCGGGTCCACGAGCCGCCGGACCCGGCGAAGATCGAGGCGCTTAGAAGCGTGCTGGAGACGATCAACCTGCGCTTTTCGAAGGGGCAGGTGGTGCGACCGCAGCACTTCATGCGGCTCTTGGAACAGGCGGCAGGGACCGACCACGCGCTGGTCGTCAACCAGATGGTGCTGCGCACGCAAAGCCAGGCGCGTTACGGGCCGGACAACCTGGGGCATTTCGGCCTCGGGCTGCGGCGCTACGCCCATTTCACCTCTCCCATTCGCCGCTACGCCGACCTCTTGGTCCACCGCGCGCTGCTGCGTGTCCTTGGCGAGAAACAGGATGCCTTGCCGAAAGGCGAGGAGGCCCGTTTCGAGGAAGTGGGGCAGGCGATCAGCGAGTGCGAGCGGCGGGCGGCCATGGCCGAGCGGGATACTCTGGACCGCTTGGCCGCCGCCTATCTCGCAGGCCAGGTCGGCGCGCGCTTCGAGGCGACCGTCAGCGGCGTGAACCGTTTCGGCCTCTTCCTGCGCCTGTCGGAGAGCGGCGCCGATGGGTTGCTCCCCATCTCTCGCTTGCCGGACGACTACTATCTCTACGATGAGCATCGGCAGTGGCTCGAAGGGCGGCGCTGGGGGCGTCGCTACCGTCTCGGCCAGGCGCTGAGGGTGCGCCTCAGTGAAGCCGAGCCCTTGAGCGGTTCCCTGCTTTTTGAGCTCGATGAGAAGACGCCTGCTGGCGACGGGGAGGACCATGAGGCCGAGGGCGGCGGCTGGGACCCCTTGCGCGGCCGCGGTGCCTCTCGCTCTCGCCGCAAGGGTCGCCGCCGTTAACACCTTAGAAAGCTGCGGTTTTTTGGTGAGGTTAAGCAGGCTTTCACGCAGCCGTGGCATTAAGGCGGTAACGGGGATTTTCTATCGCCATCACAGACTGGCCATAGTAAGTACGCTATCCTGCACTAGCTGCTGTACAGCAAGCCTGTGTGATCGTCGGCAGGAGGCAGGGTTTATCGTGTTGAGTTTACATAGAATTTTGTGTCTTTTCCTGTTGTTTGCGCTTGCTGCCTGCGCTCAGCAGGCGCGCCAGCCGCACCCGGTCTATTACGACCAGGCCCACGGCGGACGCGTGTTCCAGGTCGCCTACGATCACTTCGATGCACTCTACATCGACGACCTCGATCTGGGTCAGCTCACCATGACGGGCCTCGAGAACCTCGCGTTCTTTGATCCCCGTATCGACGTACGTTCCCGTGACGGCATGATCGAAATCATGGCTGACGAGGAGCCGCTGGTCGCGCTGGAGCGACCGCGCAGCAACAGCCCAGCGCGTTGGGCAAAGGTGACCAGCGAAGCGATCTCGACCATGCAGCTCGCCTCATCGGTCATCGCCGCCAACACCGCCGAAGAGATCTACGAAGTCTTCTTCGACAGCACCCTGGAAGACTTGGACGACTATACCCGCTACGCCGGACGGTCGGACGCGCGTGAGCATCGCGCGAGCCGGGAGGGCTTCGGCGGTATCGGCGTACGCATCAACGTGGTCGAAGAGGGCGTCCTGATCATCGATGTCATGGAGGCGACCCCGGCCGAGCGCGCCGGTCTCAAGGTCGACGACTTGATAGTCGCGGTGGATGGCCAAAATCTGGCCGGTCTCGGTCAGCGCGAGGCTGTTGGCTATCTGCGGGGTCCGCGTGCTTCGAACGCCTTGCTGACAGTCGAGCGGCCCGGGTCCGCCCACCCTCTGCCGATCATCGTCACGCGCGATCACATCGTTCCGCAGACGGTGCGCTATCGCCTCGAGGAGGACGTGGTCTACCTCGAGGTGCTCAGCTTCAATCAATCGACCGCCTCGACGCTACGACGCAAGATGATCCTGGGCAAGCAGGCGCTCGGCCCGAAGCTGCGCGGCTATGTCCTCGACCTGCGTAACAATCCAGGCGGTCTGCTGGACCAAGCGGTGGAAGTGGCCGATCTCTTCACGCCGCGGGGGCGGATCGTCTCGACTCACGGCCGGCATCCCGACAGCCATCAGTACTTCGACGGCGACGAACCGGCCTTCTCGGGTGATCGGCCGATCGTCGTGCTGGTGAACGGTCTTTCCGCCTCGGCCGCGGAGATTGTCGCCGCCGCCCTGCAGGATACGGGCCGGGCGGTGGTCGTCGGCAGCAACACATTCGGCAAGGGCACCGTGCAGCAGGTCGTGCCGCTGCCAAACGAGGGCGAACTGACCATCACCTGGGCCCGCTTCCATGCGCCCTCCAGCTACACGCTCAACGGACGCGGCGTGCTGCCGGATGTTTGCGTGATCGATGTCGACCCGGCTGAAGACGACTTTCTCTCGCGCCTGCGCCGCGGAGATTTTCTGATCAGCTGGCGGACCCAGCACCAGACCATCGATCCGCTCGATATGGAGGCGTTGGCGGACCTGCGAGCAGAGTGCCCGACCGACGAAGGCAGGCTCGAGCAGTCCTTAGAGGTGGCCAAGGTGCTGTTGCAGGACCCCAGTCTCTTCGCCACGGCCCGCGGCTTGGCCCCTGCGGCCGAGGCCCTTCCGCCCGCCAAGAGCAGCGGCTTGTCTCTGCTCCAATAGGCTGCCTCCCGGTCCTCGGTGTCTCCCGCTATCACCAGCGTTCGGCCCCGTCCTTCATCGGGCCTTGTCTTGCTGCGCCAAGAGCGCGAGGGCTTGAGCGTCCTCCTGGGTCGGCGTTCGGCAAGCGCGCGTTTCATGCCCTCGGTCTATGTTGTTCCGGGCGGTGGCCTCAGTCCGGTGGATCGGGCGGCCTCGGGCTTTGACGAAGCGTTGCCGAGGCCAGCTGGCGCGCTCGATGGCGCGACGGTGCGAGATCTGGTGCCCTTCGCACGCGCCGCCTTGCGCGAGAGCTTCGAGGAAACCGGCGCCTTGCTCGGCGAGCAGGGTGGGAGCTTGCCGGGCAAGGAGCCCGCAGATGAAACCCATTGGCAGGCCTATCATAAGCGCCGGCTGCAGCCGGCTTTCGGGCGCTTGCAGCTTGTCGCCCGAGCGATCACGCCCGCAGGCAGCCCGATTCGCTTCCACACGCGCTTCTTCATGGCTGACGGCAGCGGCCTGCAGCGGGTCGGGGACGGCGACGGAGAGCTGGAGGACATCGGCTGGTGCCTGGTCGAGGAGGCGCTGCGCAGGCCGATGCCGGAGATCACCGTTCTGGTCATCGGCGAAGCGCTGAAACGCTGGCGCAGTGCTGCTGGTGCGCACCGGGCGCCGCTGTTCTATTGCCGGGGCGATCGCATTCTCCGGCGTGCAGTCGGCGTGCAGGGCGCTTGACTTGGAGCGCGATTTGCTTACATTCCCGGCTCTCGCGAGACAGCGTTTATTCTTGAGGAAATCGTAATGGCGAAGCCGGTGACTCAGTGGGTTAAGATGGTCAGCACGGCCGATACGGGCTTCTTCTATGTAAAGAAGAAGAATCCGCGGAACATTACGGAAAAGATGCAGCTCCGTAAGTACGATCCCGTGGCCCGCAAGCACGTGGTCTTCAAGGAAAGCAAAATGAAGTAAGCCCCTTATCGGGCTTAGGGTATCAGGGGCGGCCCTTCTAGGTCGCCCTTTTGCTTTTCTGGGACGTGCTTAAGCTGCTCTAGCCGCTTGCAGCAAGCGGCGGCTGGGTATCGATGCTGGAAGCCTGGACGGCGCGGTTGCGTCCGGTCTGCTTGGCGGCATAAAGCGCGGCGTCGGCTTTGGCCAACAGCTCTCCGCTGTCTTGCTCGGAGTCCGTCGTGGAGGTGATTCCCAGCGAAATGGTGACCTTCATGGCTTCGCTCGAGTTCGGCACCTCGAAGCTGGCATCGCCGATCTGAAGGCGCAGGCGCTCACCGATCGCAAGGGCGTTTTGCTCCGAGGTATCGGGCATGATGAGCGCAAACTCCTCGCCGCCAAAGCGCGCCAGCAGGTCGAGGTCGCGGGTGCTGCCGTTTATGCGGCGGACGATTTCCTTCAGCACCTCATCGCCAGCCGCGTGGCCATGCGTGTCGTTGATCCGTTTGAAGTGATCGACGTCGAGCATCATCACCGACAAAGGCTTGCCGCCGTTCGTGGCAAGCTCGGCGATCTTGCGCTCCAGATGCGCCATCATGTAGCGCCGGTTGTAGGCACCGGTGAGGGGATCGACAAAGGCCATTGAAACGCTGGTCTCGACCATGGCGCGGAGCTGCTCGTGGTAGCGGCGCCGGCGAATCTGCGTGCGGACGCGGGCGGCCAGCTCGTTACGATCGATGGGTTTGACCACGTAGTCGGTGACGCCAAGGTCCAGCCCTTTGGCCAAACGCGGCAGGTCGTCGTCTTCCAGGGTCAGCAGCAGCGGTAGCTGCCGAGTCGGCTCGTGGGAGCGGAATTGGCCGCAGAGCCGCAAGCCGTCCTCTCCGCCAAGGTCGATAGCCGTGATCGCCAGATCGAAATCCTCGCGTCTTGCCCTGGCAATCGCGTCTTCGCTGTTGTCCGCAATCTCGATCACGTGCCCAGCACTTTCGAGATAGTCCTTGAGGCGCTTGGCGCTGTGTTCGTGGGCCTCAACCAGCAGAATGTGGCCGGCCCCCGTATCGCTGCCGTCCGGTGCCTCCAAGGTCTCGTTCAGCCCATGGGTGAGGCGCCGTGTGCGCAGCTCGTCCATCAGCATCTTGAGGCGAATCAGCGATCGCACGCGGGCAAAGAGCGCCACGTCGTTGACCGGCTTGGACAGAAAGTCATCTGCGCCCGCTTCCAGCCCCCGGACGCGGTCCTGCACCTCGGTCAGGGCCGTGAGCATGACAACGGGAATATGGCGGGTCGTGGGGTTCTGGCGGAGCTGGCGGCAGGTCTCAAAACCATCCATGCCCGGCATCATGACGTCGAGGATGATCAGGTCGGGAACTTCGGTCTCCGCCTTCTTGATGCCCTCAGGCCCGCTGTTGGCCGAGATGACGTCGAAGTACTCTGCCGAGAGCTTGGCCTCCAACACGCGCACGTTGGGCGCCAAGTCGTCGACAACAAGGATGCGGGCGGTCATCGGTCGGCTTGCTTGCTGCAGGCTTAGTCGCTGAGGAACTCTTCGATCGTTGCCAAGAAGCTGGTAACGGAAATCGGTTTGGCAATATAGGCCTCGCAGCCGCCTTCTCTGATTTTCTCTTCGTCGCCCTTCATGGCGAAGGCGGTGACGGCAATCACCGGTATGCTCCGCAGCTGGTCGTCTTCCTTGATCCACTTGGTGACCTCAAGGCCTGAAACCTCTGGGAGTTGAATGTCCATGAGAATCAGGTCAGGCCGGTGCTGGCGCGCAATGCGCAGCGCCTCCATGCCGTCGCGGGTCTGCAGGATGTTATAGCCGTGAGCCTCGAGCAAATCGTGGAACAGCTTCATGTTCAATTCGTTGTCTTCCACGATCAGCACGGTCTTGGCAGTCGCAGGTACTGCTACGGTGGCGTCCAACGCCGCTTCTCGGCTCATGTTATTATCCCTTGTTACCATCGACCTAGAGTGGAAGCCTCGATCCCTGCGTGGCTCCCGGGACGGCGTCTCCGGCGCGTGGCCTGAGCAGCCTCCACAGAATGCCCCTATTTGGTCAGTAAAGGGTTAAGATTCCGTAAGGTGTCTTAACGAAGCCCATTAAGAACATGAGCATTGCACGCATCGGTATAGACTTGGGCGGCAGCAAAATCGAGGCCTGCGTCCTCTCGCCCGACGGCAGGGAGCGCGGCCGCCGGCGCATTCCCACCCCTAGGGCCGACTATCAGGCGAGTCTGCGTGCGATCGTTTCCTTGGTGGAAGAGCTGGCCAAGGGCGAGCCGGCCGTGGTCGGCTGCGGGATTCCGGGGGCGATTTCTCCGGCTACGAATCTGGTCAAGAACGCGAATTCGACCTGGCTGATCGGCCGGGCTTTCGACCGCGACCTGGCGAAGAGCCTCGGACGGCCACTTCGGGTTGCCAATGATGCCAATTGCTTCGTCTTGTCGGAGGCCGAGGACGGCGCGGCCAAAAACCACGCGCTGGTCTTTGGCGTCATTCTCGGCACCGGCGTCGGCGGTGGGCTCTACGTGCAAGGTCGCGCGCTGGTCGGGCCGCACGCCATTGCTGGCGAGTGGGGCCACAACCCCCTGCCGTGGCCGACCGATGAGGAGCGACCCGGGCCAGCCTGTTACTGTGGCAAAGCTGGATGCATCGAGACTTGGTTGTCGGGGCCCGGCATGGCGCGAGACCATCGGGCGACGGCGGGAGAGCAGCTCGATGCGGCCGCGATTGTCGCGCGGGCGGAGGCGGGGGATCCGGGCTGTCAGGCGACGGTGGAGCGCTATGTCGACCGCTTGGCCCGAGCCCTGGCCTTGGTCATCAACGTGGTCGACCCGGACGTCATTGTCCTCGGCGGCGGGCTCTCGCAGGTCGCGACCCTCTACGAAGCCGTGCCGGCGAGGCTCGGGCGCTACGTCTTCTCTGATCACGTGGCGACGCCGATCGTGCCACCCAAGCATGGTGATGCCAGCGGCGTGCGGGGCGCCGCCATGCTGTGGTCGCCCGAGGAAGCATCGGCCGCTCTCGAAGGGCAGGCCCTGTGAGTCGTCTCTGCCGGGATTGTCTCGATTTGCAGCTGGACGGGCCAGCTGAGCGGGCGTGCCGTCGGTGCGGCGGCCACCGGGTGCTCTCGCATCCGGAGTTGGCGACGCTGGGCATCGCGCATATCGACTGCGACGCCTTCTATGCCAGCATCGAGAAGCGTGACCGGCCGGAGCTGCGCGACCGACCCGTGGTGGTTGGCGGCGGGCGGCGCGGCGTGGTGGCGGCAGCCTGCTACATTGCCCGGCTCTACGGCGTCCGTTCGGCGATGCCTATGTTCAAGGCTCTGCAGGCATGCCCCGATGCCGTGGTCATCAAGCCTGACATGGCCAAGTACCAGGAGACGGGCCGGGCCATCCGCCAGCGCATGCTGGCGCTGACGCCTCTCGTTGAACCGCTGTCGATAGATGAGGCCTATCTTGACCTGCAGGGCACCGAGGTTGTGCATGGCGGCCCACCGGCGTTCAGCCTTGCCCGTCTGGCGCTGGAGATCGAGCGGGACTTCGGCCTGACCGTTTCCGTCGGGCTCAGCAGCAACAAGTTCCTGGCCAAGATCGCGTCCGATCTCGACAAGCCGCGCGGCTTCGCCATCATCGGCCAAGCCGAAGCGCAGGACTTTCTGGCCGAGAAGCCGGTCAGCCTGATCTGGGGCGTCGGCAAGGCCCTGGCGCGCCGGCTCGAGCGAGACGGCATCCGCCGCATCGCCGATCTTTTGCCCGTCTCCGAGGCCGAACTGGTCGCGCGCTACGGTGCCATGGGTCGGCGGCTCTACCGCTTCGCGCGGGGCGAGGACGGGCGCCGCGTCGAGCCTAACGCGCCGACCAAGAGCATCTCCGCCGAAACCACCTTCAACGAGGACTTGAGCGAGGCAGAGGAGCTGGAGCGCGCCCTTTGGCCGCTCTGCGAAACCGTGGCCCGGCGGCTTCGACGGCAAGGATTGCTGGGAACCAGCGTGACCTTGAAGCTGAAGACGGCGGATTTCCGCCAGTTCACCCGCAGCCATCGCCTCTCGGCGCCAACCTATCTTGCGGAGGTTATCTTCCGGGCCGGCCGGGACATGGTCCGCGCTAACGCGGATGGCCGCCGCTTCCGACTGATCGGCATCGGACTAAGTGATTTCAAGCAAGAGGAAGAAGCCGATCAGCTGAGCCTTCTCGATGCCGATATCCTGCGGCAGCATCGGCTGGAAGACGCTATCACAAAGGTACGTGAGAAGAGTGGGGATGCTGCTATTCAGCGGGGCCGTAGCTTATTGGCGGGGGACCGCCGGAAACCGAGTGCTTAGGGCGATTTCTCACGATGCACTGTAAGATTGACCGGGTTTGAGCTATGGGGCTCAAGGTATGAAAAACGCTCTTATCGTGTTGCTATTACTTGTAATTGCTGCCGGTGTAGCAACCTACAGCCGTTACGAGAGCTTCCATCCCTGCGATTGGATGGAGCAGGACCTGGCCGACAGCTCAGGCTTGCCGCGCCTGGCCATGCGCGCGCAAATCCGCGCCGAGTTTGTCCTGAAAGGCATTGCCGAGCCGGGGCCGACGGACTGCGTCCTCGCTTGGTGGGACTACCGTGCCAATCGCGATGAGGGCGATACCTGACGCTCAGCAGGCGGCGCGGGGCATCGGCTCCAGCTTCTCCAGCGTGGCACGGACGGCGAACTCGCCGAAATCGAAGATGAACTCGGTGACCACGCCGTTGACCGCCAGGCTCAGCTCCATTTCATGCTCCGGCTCGGATGCATCCTGTTGCATCGGAAAGAAGGCGAAAGCCATGCGGTGCAAGCTTTGATCGGCCAAGTCCGGAAAGCGCTCCAACTCCTCCTCCGTCGGCGCGCGTTCCCCGATATGGAAGGTGGAGACGCCCGAGAGCACGTTCTCGTCGTCGGCGCCGTCGAAGAGCACATGCCAAAGCGGCAAGCGGTCCTGCTGCAGGCTGTCGATGACATCGAGGCTATGCCAGGTGGGAAAGATGGTCCCGGGCAGCAGCTCGACCGTTATGCTCTCGCCATCCCCCCGGATTTCAACTTCACCGCCTTCGCCGATGGCATCCAGCGTGGCGCGGCCCTGCACACGACTAATGACGTGGCCTTCTTGGGACTGCGCAAGGAAATAGCGGAACTGAAGGCCGTCCTTGGACTCCCAGGACTCCATCGACCAGCCGAAATCGATGATCACGCCGCCGGTTCGCTCGATCAACAGCCGGCTGGTCTGCTCGACAGTCCAGCCATCGCAGTCGTCGGACCACAGGGTCACCATTTCGCCCGCCGCATCGAGGTAGCCGGGATCGCTCTTCTCGCGCTCCAGGGCATAGCTGTAGGTGGCGCGGTGCGGCAGGATGCTCTCAGCCGCGTCGGACGGCGCTGCGGGCGCAGGGCTGTGCAGGCCGCACACTAGGGCGAGTGGCACGAGGGGTACGAGAGCGCGTTGGAGCATTCCGTGTTTCGTCTGGCAGTTTGGCTGTCAGGGTCTTAGCTTGACGGCCCGACAAACACAAAGGCCGGAATAAGGCCAAGAAGAGGTAAGCCACCGTGTCGTCGCCGCCCTTGGTCTTCGTGACCCGTGCCCTTCCGCCAGCCGTCAATGAACGGCTGCTCAGCGACTACCGCGCCAAGCTCAATCCTGATGACGGTGTCTATGGTGCTGACCAGATCGTCGAGGGTGCGCTGGACTGCGATGCCATGCTCTGCACACCGACGGAGAAGCTGACGGCCGAGCTGATCGAGCGCCTGCCTGAGAGCGTGCGCATGATTGCCACCTTCTCGGTCGGCCATGAGCATATCGACCTGCCGGCCGCCGAGCGCCGGGGCATACGGGTCAGCAATACGCCCGAGGTGCTCAACGATGCGACGGCCGATATCGCCATGCTCTGTCTTCTCGGCGCGGCGCGGCGCGCCCACGAGGGGCAGACGATGCTGCGCGAGGGGCGCTGGGTCGGCTGGTCGACCACCCAGCTGACCGGTGTTCACGTGACGGGAAAGCGTCTCGGCATCCTCGGCATGGGGCGTATCGGCCAAGCCATGGCCCGGCGCGCCAAGGGCTTCGACATGACGGTCTACTACTGCAATCGGCGGCGTCTGCCGCCCGAGCAGGAGCAGGGGGCCGTCTACTGTGAGAGCGCGGAAAAGATGTTGCCGCTCTGCGACTTTCTCTCGCTCAACGCGCCGGCTAGCCCGGAGACCTACCACTGGCTCAACACCGAGCGCATTGCAGCCCTGCCGGACGGCGCGGTGGTGGTCAACACGGCCCGAGGAACCTTGGTCGACGACGATGCGCTGATTGCGGCCTTGAACAGCGGTAAGCTGGCGGCGGCCGGTCTGGATGTCTTTGAAGGCGAGCCCAAGATCGATCCGCGCTACCGCGATCTGGAGAACGCCTTCCTGCTGCCCCACCTGGGCAGCGCGACCGTAGAGACGCGCAACGCCATGGGCTTCAAGTGCCTGGACAACTTGGATGCTTTCTTTGCCGGGCGCGCGCTGCCGGACGGGCTGACCTGAGGTTTCCTCAGTCCGAGCCGCCGCCTTTTGGCTGCTGCTGGGTGATGCAATGGATGCCGCCGCCGCCAACGACAATGTCCAGGGCGCGGACCTGAATCACCTGCCGGTCGGGAAAGAGATCTTCCAGCCGCTCGTAGGCGACGTCATCCTTCGGGTCGTCGAAGCTGGGAAGGATAACAGCGCCGTTGGCGATGTAGAAGTTGACGTAAGACGTCGGCATCGGCCCACGCTCCGGATGGGCGACACGCTCAGCCATTGGCAGTTCGACCACGTCGAGCGTTCGTCCCTCTGCATCGGTGGCGTTTCTCAGGACCTCCAAGTTGGCGTGCAGAGCGGCGTGATCGGGGCCGGCCTCGTCGTCGGAGGTGGCCGCGACGACCCGCCCTGGCGCGACGAAACAGGCCACGTTGTCCACGTGCCCGCCGGTGTCGTCATTCGAGAGACCGTGCGGCAGCCAGATGAGCTTGCGGCAACCGGTATAGGCGAGCAGTAGGCGTTCGATTTCCGCCTTGGAGAGATTGGGATTGCGGTTCGGATTGACGATGTTGCTCTCCACTGCCAGCAGCGTGCCGTCGCCATCAGTGTGGAAGGCGCCGCCCTCGGTCACCAGGCCTGTGGCATAGCGCGGCACGCCGAGGTGTTTCAGCAAAGCCTCGGCGACGGCGGCGTCCTTGTCATAGACCGTTTCCGTACCGCCCCAGCCGTTGAAGCTCCAGTCAACGCCGGCCAGTGCGCCAGCCCGATCAAGCAGGAAGGTCGGGCCATTGTCGCGCATCCAGGAATCGTCGTGCTCCAGCGGAAAGGTCGCAACGCCACTGCCGCACATGATGGAAACCTCGGCGACACTGTCCGGATTGGCGATCATCGTCACCGGTTCGTACTCGCAGATCGTGCGCGCCACCTCCGCATGGGCTTCTCGCGCCAGATCGAGACGATCGCCCCACAGCGACTCGCGGCAGGGCCACTCCATCCAGCAGCGGGTGTGCGGTGCCCATTCGGCAGGCATGAAAAAGCCGTCGTCTGCGGGCGACGCGGCCGCTGTTTCGCTAGTCAACGAAGAGGCTTCCCGAGGCCATTGAACAAGGCGGCAAATCTAGGCGAGGGCGCTACGGCTGTCCACCGACCAGCCTAGGAGCGGACTCACACTAGAACCGATCGAGGGTGCTGGGGAGGAAGCCGGCGGAGGCGATCTGCTGTCTCGCCGCTGCCGGAGAAGCGGCGTAAACGGTGGCCGGTTGCGCCGTCAGCGGCGCGCTTCTGAGGTAGTCGCCGGACAGGCTTACTGGCAGGACCAGGGCGGGTTGGGTTGGCGCAGGAGCGCTCGCTTGGGTGACGTTTGCTCCCTTCGCCGGCAAGGGCTCCAGAACGTCCGGGGCGGCCGTGTAGCTGACGTTTTCGCGGCAAACGGCGCCTTCCGTGGCTAGACGAGTGACAGCGCAGTCCTGCCCAGTGATGCCGGAAATGCCGTGGTCGGTCAGGGTTTTGCCCGAAACCGCATAGCTGTGGGCGCCGGCCATCATGCTGGCGACGCTGAGCGGAGACGGCGTGAGACAGCCGCTCAGCCCGATGGAGAGGAGGGTGAATCCGACGACGATCGACAGTGGGCGCATGACCAACCCGCAGGGTCGTTTTTCGACAACCCCGGGGTTAGATCACCATTTGTCTCAAGACGTCAAGTCAAAAAGATCTTATAACTCTCTGTTCTCAATATGTTTTACTCTGCCGCTTTTGGCGGCAGAGCGACTTTGACGTAAAGCTCTTTCAGCCGCGCCGGGTCGATATCGGCCGGTGCACCCATCATCAGGTCCTCGAATTGGCCGTTCATGACGAAGGCGTTGATCTCCCGCAGATTGGTCTCGTCCGCCAGTAGCATGACGATGCGGTCGATGCCGAATGCGCAACCGCCGTGCGGCGGGGCGCCGAACCGCATGGCGTTCAGCATGCCGCCGAAACGCTCCTCCAGGACCTCGGTTCCATAGCCGACGATTTGGAAGGCCTTCTCCATGATCTCTGGATTGTGGTTCCGGATGGCGCCAGAGCAGAGCTCGTTGCCGTTGCAGACGCAATCGTACTGATAGGCCAGAATGTCGAGCGGATCCGCTGTGTTGAGAGCCTCGAGGCCGCCCTGCGGCATGGAGAAGGGGTTGTGCGAGAACTCGATCTTCCCCGTTGCTTCGTCGAGCTCGTACATGGGGAAGTCGACGATCCAGCAGAACTTGAAGGTGCCCTCTTCGCGGATGCCCATGTCGTCGCAAATGCGGTCCCGGGCCAGCCCGGCCATCTTGGCGGCGGCCCCTTCCAGATCGCAGACGAAAAAGATCGCATCGCCGTCTTCCAGACCCGCGGCGGCTTTGAGCGCCTCCTGGGCAGCGGAGGGGACGAACTTGGCGATCGGCCCCTTGCCCTCGGCGCCTTGGAAGAGAATGTAGCCGAGGCCAGGGGCGCCCTGGCCTCGGGCCCAGTCGTTCAGCTTGTCGAAGAAGCTGCGCGGCCGGTCGCCAACCTGCGGCGCCCGGATGGCGCGGACCACACCACCCTTCTTGATGACGTTCTTGAAGGCGTTGAACTCGACGTCGTCACGCTGGAAGACCTCGGTAACATCGACGATTTTCAGGGGGTTGCGCAGGTCCGGCTTGTCGCTGCCGTAGGTCAGCATCGCCTCGCGGTAGGGAATGCGCGGGAATGGCGTCGCGCTCACGCTATGAGGCGTGCCGGTCCAGGCGGAGAACTCGTCGAACACGCCGGCCAGCACCGGCTCCATGGTCGAGAAGACGTCGTCCTGGCCGACGAAGGACATCTCGACGTCGAGCTGATAGTGCTCAGCCAAGCGGTTGGCGCGGCTGTCCTCGTCGCGGAAGCAGGGGGCGATCTGGAAGTAGCGGTCGAAGCCCGACATCATCAGCAACTGCTTGAACTGCTGCGGCGCCTGGGGCAGGGCGTAGAACTTGCCCGGGTGCAGGCGGGACGGCACCAAGAAGTCGCGCGCGCCCTCCGGGCTGCTGGCCGTCAGAATGGGGGTCTGGAACTCCTGGAAGCCGCTGTCCCACATGCGCTTGCGAATGGAGGCGATGACAGCGTTGCGCAGATGGATCTTGCGCTGCATCTTCTCGCGCCTCAAATCCAGGAAGCGATAGCGCAGGCGGGTGTCCTCGCCGGTATCCTCGTCGGAGTTGACCTGAAGCGGCAGCTGATCAGCCTCCGCTTGAACGCTCAGCTCCTGAAGCCTGAGCTCGACCTCTCCGGTCGGCAGATCGAGATTGACGGTCTCGGCGCTCCGCCGCACAACCTCACCGGTGACGGTGATGACCGACTCGTTGCGCAGCCGCTCGAGCTGCTGGAACAGCGGGCTGTCGGCCTCGATCACGCATTGGGTCAGGCCATAGTGGTCGCGCAGATCGATGAAGAGCAGCTGGCCATGGTCTCGTTTGCGGTGGATCCAGCCGGACAGCCGGGCCTTTTGGCCGGCATCGGCAAGGCGAAGCGCTCCGCAGGTGTGCGTGCGATAGAGGTGCATGGCAGGCCTCGTACAAACGAAAGGGGTCAGGAGGGTTGGCGGCTGAGATGGCAAGGGGGCACATTGCTTGTCAAGCGATAGCGGGCTGTCGCCGCTCAGAAGGGCTGACCTTCTAAGGCGAACTTGAAGCGGATAGACTATAAAACCATGAAATTGATCGATACTAACGCGGAGCTGGAAGAGTCTTGCCAGCACCTCTCCTCGGCGGATGTCCTGACCGTCGACACCGAGTTCATTCGGGAAAACACCTATTATCCGCGGCTTTGCCTGGTCCAGTTGGCCAGCGACGACCACGTGGTCGCCGTCGACCCGCTCGCCAAGGGCATCGATCTGGCACCGCTCCTGGCGCTGCTGGCCGACCCCAATATCCTCAAGGTCTTCCATGCCGGCCGGCAGGACATGGAGATCTTCTATCACCTGATGGAGGGGGACCTGCCCCATCCGGTGTTCGACACCCAGGTCGCCGCCATGGTCTGCGGCTTCGGAGAGCAAGTGAGCTACGAGCGCTTGGTCAGTGCCCTGGCCAACGCCAGCATCGACAAGTCCGCCCGCTTCGCCGATTGGGGCCGTCGGCCCTTGCCGGCGCGGCAGCTCGACTATGCGCTGTCTGACGTGACCCATCTGCGCACCGTTTTCCGCGCTTTGCAGGACAAGCTGGAGGGCAATGGTCGCCGCTCCTGGCTCGGCGAGGAGATGGCGGTCCTGACTGACCCGGCGACGTATCAGAGCGCACCAGAGGATGCCTGGCGGCGCCTCAAGCAGCGCCAGCGCGACCGCCGCACATTGGCTGTTACCAAAGCGCTTGCGGCCTGGCGGGAGCGAGAGGCGCAGGGTCGTGATTTGCCGCGCGGCCGCGTGCTCAAGGACGAGCAGCTCTATGATATCGCGGCGCAGAAGCCGCAGACGGTCGAGGCCTTGGGACGCACCCGCGGCCTCTCGGCGGACTATGCTCGAGGGCGCTTCGGAAAGGGCATATTGGCGGCGATTGCAGAGGCCATGGCCATTCCGGATGAGGAGTTGCCGAGCGTCGCGCGCCAGAAGCCGGCTGCCTCTGTCGATTCCTCTCTGACCGACCTCTTAAAGGTGCTGCTGCGCCTCCGCTGCGAGGAGCATGGCGTTGCCTCGAAGCTGGTGGCCAATGCCGATGACGTCGAGCGTCTGGCGCGCGGCGAAGACGACGATTTGCCCGCCCTCAAGGGCTGGCGCCGAGAGCTTTTCGGCGCCGACGCCTTGGCCCTGAAGGAAGGGCGCCTCGCCCTCGCCATCAATCGCAGCAAAGTGAAAGTCCTCGAGCTGGCGGAGTAGAGGGCGTGCGGGCTTGCGGATGGGTTTTGTCGCTGGCGGCCATCGCCCTGATCTGGGCCGGCAACGTTTCCGCGCAGGCGGCGGAGGGGCCGCGCTTGGGCCTGCCGGTCGACTGCGACATGCCGGCGGTCTGCTTCATTCAGCAGTATGTCGATACGCAAGCCGGAGAGGGCGCGCAGGACTACCGTTGTGGCCCCCTGAGCTATAACGATCATGGCGGGACGGACATTCGTGTACGCACCATGGCCGAGATGGAGGCCGGCGTGGCGGTGATCGCCGCGGCCCCCGGGGTGGTCAGGGGAATGCGAGACGGCATGGCCGACGTCAACGTCAGTGAGATTGGGCACGCGGCCTTGGACGGTCGCGATGCCGGCAACGGCGTAGTCATCGACCACGGCGACGGGTGGGAAACCCAGTACAGCCATCTGAAACGCGGTTCGGTCAAAGTACGTCAAGGGCAGCGGGTGGAGAGGGGCACGCCGCTCGGCGAAATTGGCCTGTCAGGCAACACCGAGTTTCCTCATGTGGACTTCGCCGTCCGGCACAACGGCGTGACGCTCGATCCCTTCACCGGCCGGGCCGAGGCCACCGGCTGCGGCCAAGGCGAGTCCCTCTGGGACCCGACGCTCAAGGAGGCTTTGGCTTATGTGCCGGGAGGCTCTCTGTTTGACGGCTTTCTCGATCGGCCGCCAAAGCATGATGAAGCCGTCGCGGGTGCCTATCGCGACGCACGCCCCGACCGGACAGCCCAGGCGTTGGTCTACTACGGAGTGGCCTGGGGCTTGCGAGGCGGCGACCGCCAAGAGATCGAGCTGATCGGCCCTGACGGCAAAACCATCGCCCGGTCAGAAAGTGAGATTGAGCGCAACAAGGCACGCTGGCTCGGCTTTGTTGGCCGTCGCCAACCGGCGGAAGGCTGGCCGACCGGGGTTTACAAAGGAAGCTACAAAGTCTGGCGCGGCGATGAACTGATCGTCGACATGAGCGGCGAACTCAAGATCGACTAGCCCGTCTACTGGCCCTTCAGCGTACCAAGCGGGCCTTGTTGTTGCCGAGAGCGCGGGAGAGGTTGTCCAAGCGTCGTTCCAGGACGGTGCCAGCCGGGACGGTGGCGCCGTCGGGCAGGGTCAGGGTCACCTCGTCGTCGAGCAGGCTCAAGCGGCTGCGCTGCAGCATATCGAGCGAGCCGCCGGAGAGCGCATAGGCCAAGCGCAAGGCCGAGCCCAGCACGATCGCCTGCTTCTCCTGGCGCTGATCGAGCAGTGCGCGGAAGGGCTGGACCAGCTCTGCCTCCAGATCGCCTCCGTAGCGAAGAAAGACGGCGAGCGCCAGGAAGCTGCGCTCATCGTGTGCGATGCTTAGGGCGGCCGAGCGAAGAACCCGAAGGAACATTTGCTCGGCGCGATAGTCCGGATGTTCCCGCCAGCCTGTGTCCGAGAGCTGAACGACAGCGCTTATAACGCGCAGCTCGGCGTCGCTTGCAGTGGGAAAGAGCGGCGCGAGCCATTGAGCGATGGCGGGTGCCAAGTGCGGGAAGCGGGCGTCGCGCGCCGCCCAGTTCTCGGTCGCGTCGATCAAGGGGTCGATGCGCTGCAGCCGCTCGGGCATGCGGTCGAAGACGTAGCCCTCGCGCAGGCCCAAGGCAGAAAACACGATATCCGGGGTGCTGAGCGCCTCCAGCACGCATTCGAAGACCAGGGCCGCATAGGGCAGGGTTTCCAGCCGCCGCTTCGAAACCGAATTGAGCCGCGCCAGGGAGCGCTTGCTCATCACCCGCACCAGCGTGGCCAGTTCCAGTGCCTCATCCCGACCGAGACGGAAGCCGTGGATCATGTGCAGCGGATAGCGCGACTGTTCCATGCCGATGCGAGCCAGCGCCCGCCAGCCGCCGCCAACGCAATAAAAGGGCTGGTCGGTCAGCGAGGCGATCCGCTTGTGCCGGCCAAGCGCTTCCGCGACATCGTCCCTGACTTCGTTTGGCGACTTGCTGCCGCCGATCAGCCGTAGGGGCCCGAAGGGCAGGGTGATGCCATCGACGGCCTGGCCATCCTCCAGCACCACCAGCTCAAGGCTGCCGCCCCCGAGATCGCCCATCAGACCTTCGGCGAAAGGGAAGCCTGCGAGCACGCCCTGTGCCGAGAGCCGCGCTTCTTCCCGGCCGCTCAACACCTGGACGTCGAGCCCGCAATGCTCCTTGACCCGATCGACGAAGTCCTCGCCGTTCGCGGCATCCCGGACTGCTGCGGTGGCCAAGAGGTCCAGCTCGGTCACGTCCATCGAATGCGCCAGCCCCTTGAAGCGGGTCAGGGTGGCAAGCGTCGCCTCCATGGACTCGTCGTCGAGCTGCCCGTCCCGCCCGACGCCACGGCCAAGGCCGCAAAGCACCTTTTCGTTGAACACCGGCTGAGGAATACGCTGTGAGACGTCGAAGACCACCAGCCGCACCGAATTGGAGCCGATATCGACCACGGCGCGCCACGGCCGCTGTGCCGTGTCTTTGGAAGGCTTGTCCTTTCGTGACCGAGACTTGCGGGCCTTATCCAAGGCCAAGGTCATGGCATAGTCGGCCCCCGTTGGTCCCTACTCGTCTTCGGCGGTGACGGAGAGGATGCGTCGTTGCTGCTCCAGGGCGCTGCCACGGCCGGACAGGCTGGGGTTGGTCATGAAGAAGGACTGCGCGTTGAAGGCGTCCGGTCCTGCCTTGATGCGCTTGAACTCCCCGTCCGGCTGCATGACCCAGCTCTGCGCTTCGTCCTTCAGGTTTGCCGTCATCACCTGGTCGAGGACCTGGGCGTGCACCGTCTCGTTCTCGATCGGCACCAGGGTCTCCACCCGGCGGTCCAGATTGCGCGGCATCCAGTCGGCCGAGGAGATGAAGACCTTAGCCTCCTTGCTCGGCAAGCCGTGACCCGCGCCGAAGCAGACGATGCGGCTGTGCTCGAGGAAACGCCCGACGATGGACTTGACGCGAATGTTCTCGCTCAGCCCCTTCACATCGGCGCGCAGGCAACAGATGCCGCGAATTACCAGGTCGATCTGCACGCCAGCCTGCGAGGCGCGGTAAAGCGCATCGATCAGGTCGCCGTCGACCAGCGAGTTCATCTTCGCCCAGATGGCCGCTGGCCGGCCGGCCCGGGCGTGCTGGATCTCCTCTTCGATCAGGCTCAGGAGATGGGAACGGATGCCGACAGGGGAGGCCGCCACCTTCTCAAGCGCCGCCGGCTTGGCATAGCCGGTCATGTAATTGAAGAGGCGCGCCGCATCGCGGCACAGCGCGGGATCAGTCGTGAAGTAGCTGAGGTCGGTATAGATCTTGGCGGTGATCGGGTGATAGTTGCCGGTGCCGTAGTGAACGTAAGAGCGCAGCTCTCCGCCTTCGCGCCGCACCACCAGAGACACCTTGGCGTGTGTCTTCAGCCGGATGAAGCCGTAGACCACCTGGACCCCGGCACGCTCCAGATTGCGGGCCCAGCGGATGTTCTGCTCCTCGTCGAAGCGAGCCTTGAGCTCGACCAGCGCCGTGACAGATTTGCCCGCCTCAGCCGCTTCGGTCAGCGCCTTGATGATCGGCGAATCTTCTGAGGTTCGATAGAGCGTCTGCTTGATCGCCACGACCGCCGGGTCGGCTGCCGCCTGGCGCAGGAACTGGACGACAACATCGAAGCTCTCATAGGGGTGGTGGACGATGATGTCCTTGGCCAGGATGGCCTTGAAGCAGTCGCCTTCGTAGTCGCGGATACGCTCGGGAAAGCGCACGCTGTAGGGTGGAAACAGCAGGTCGCTGCGTTCGCCGTCGATCAATTCCTTCGTGTCGACGAGACCGAGCAGGCCCTGCATCGGAAAGACATCGTCCTTCGAGACGTCAAGTTCGTCGATCACGAAGCCGCGCAGATGCTCCGGCATGTCGTGGTTCATGGTCAGCCGGATAATGTTGCCGCGCCGCCGCCGCTTGAGGGCGCTTTCGAAGACCCGCACCAGGTCTTCTGCCTCCTCCTCGATCTCCATCTCGCTGTCGCGAATGACGCGGAAGACGCCGACTTCGTTCACCTGCATGCCAGGAAAGAGCCGGTCGATGAACAGTTGAATGATCTGCTCGATGCGAACGTAGCGCGCCATCGGTCCCGGCAGGCGCACGAAGCGGCGGACCTGAGAGGGGATGGGGATGAGGCCATTGACCAATTCCCGCTCGTCCGGCCGGAACAGCTCCAGCACCACGGCGAAGCCAAAGTTCGGCATGAAGGGGAAGGGGTGCGCCGGATCGATGGCGATTGGCGTCAGAATCGGAAAGACCTGTTCGCTGAAGTAATTGTCCAGCCAAGTGCGGTCGCCGCTTGTCAGTTCAGCGCGGTCGAGCACGTGGATGTTGGCGTTGCGCAGCTCGTCCCGCAGCTGGCGCCAGCAGCGCTGCTGCTGGTCCATGAGGGACCGCGCCCGCTGATGGATAGCGCGGAGCTGTTCCGCCGGGGTCATGCCCTCTTGGCTGGGAGTCAGGATGCCGGCGCGAACCTGGCCCATGAGGCCGGCGGCGCGAACCATATAGAATTCGTCTAGGTTGCTAGCCGAGATGGACAGGAAGCGTACGCGTTCCAGCAGCGGATGATGGACGTTGAGCGCCTCTTCCATAACGCGCTCGTTAAACGCCAGCCACGATAGCTCGCGATTGATGAACCGCTCCGGCGAGTCCAGGTCTATCCGTGACGGCGTCGTCAACTCGCCGTGTGGCGGGGCTTGGAGTTCGTCGAGCTGGTTCAGCGGTTCCAATTCAACCACGCCGTAATTCCTTTCGTTAAAGCCTGTTCATAGCCTATCAAGGGGCTATGACAAGTGGGTAACAGCGAGCCTGACCAGCGAATGCGCAGCCTGCATCTCCTACGTCATGCCAAATCCGACTGGAGCGACCCGAGTCTGCGCGACTTTGACCGTCCGCTCAACAAGCGCGGCCGCAAGGCGGCACCGCGGATAGCGGCGGAGATGCGAGAAATCGGCCTGACGCCGGAGCTGGTGGTTTGCTCATCTGCTGTGCGTACGCGGCAGACGTGGGATTTGGTCGCCCCGCTGCTCTACGATAAAGATCACCCGGGCCCGCAAGAGGTTCGCTTCTCCCGCAGCCTCTATCTCGCCTCGCCGGCCAAGCTGCTGGACATCGCCCAGCGCGCCGAAAGCAACTTCGCATCGCTGCTGCTGATCGGCCACAACCCTGGAATGGAGCATCTCGCCGATCAGCTGGCCGGTCCGGAGTCGGACCCGCTGCTGTTGCAAACACTGCGGGAGAAGTTTCCAACTGCCGCGCTGGCTTGCTTCGAGCTCGACATCGCCGAGTGGTCGAAGCTCGCCCTCGGCAAAGCCAAGCTGGTGCGCTTCCTGACACCACGTTCCTTGGACTAGGGTCTGCTACTTCTCCGGCCAGAACGGTTTGGCCTGCTTGTGCGCCTTCCAGGACTCGGCGAAGTGGGACAGGCCCGCTTGAGCGGTCGCTGCCTGCCATCCGGTCACCAGGCCTTGCGCCTTGGCCTGCAGCACCCGCTCCTGCGGGGTCACATCCGGGCCGTCGGCGAAGGCTGACTGCACCAGGTTGCGGCCGACGACGCTGTCGTTCAGGTGGCCTAGGCTGTCTTGCAGGGCCAGTAGTCCCTGGCGGTAGGGTTTCATTGTTTTTGCCGGAAACAGACAGCGAAAGAAATCGACCGGGTAGCGCAGCTTCTTGGCGGCGATGCGGACCTCGTGAAGCTCCTCCAATGCCAGCTTCTTGTGACGCCGGCCGAGCTTGAGCAGCTTGCGGGCCCTCTTTTCCAACGCAGCGGCGGCAAAGTCCTTGATGCTGATATCCCTAGGGTGCCGGTCCTCGCCAGGCTCCGGCGAGCGCAGCCAAGCTTGCTCCTCGGACCAGAGGCCTAGGTACAACAGCAGACGGGTGTAACGCTTCGAGGTGATGCTCTCGGCAGCCTCGTCATAGGCCGCTTCGCGCTGCTGCTCCAGCCGCTCCCGCAGCAGCAGCAGCGCCGACTCCCGCTTCTCCAATCCCTTGTCGAGCGGATCCAACGTCTCCAGTAGGAAGACGTCGTGATCGCGGGCCGCGCCCAGGGCCTGTTGCAGCCAGCGAAGCTCCTCGCCGAGCCGCGCGGCAACCGGTGCGGACAGCCAGGGTTTGTAGAGGGAGAGGATAGCCCGCAGGCGGCGCACGCCGACGCGCAGCTGGTGAACGCCCTCCGGCTCGCTACGCCCCAAAACCACGGCTTCGTTGCCGCGCATTTGGTCGAAGCAGGCCCGGACCATCAGATCGAAGGCCGTTTCCGCCGTCATCTCCGCCGTTAGGTCGACGGGGGCCGCATGGACGACTTCGGGCGCATCTGCCTTCAGCAGCTTGAAGCCGCGTTTTGCCTTGGTCTCCAGACCCAGCGTGAAGGGCACGGACTCGACAAGCTGCAACGCCAGCTCGTAGAGCCGGGCCGGCTTGCCGCTGACCAGCTCGAGCTCGGCCTCGCTGATCTCGACGGCCTGTCCATTGCCAGTGATCTTGCCCCGATCAAGCGCCAGCTCTACCTCGCTGTCGATCATCTCGACCCGGTAGGTCCGCCGCGCCACGTCAGTGCTGAAGACGGGTGCCAGCCGGCCCTGCATGTCCTGCTCAGCGAAGGACTGTATCAGGGCCTCGTCTTCCAGGCGTGCGAGGTCGGGCTTGCTCTCAGAGACGACGCAGCTGTGCTCAATGTAGTGGTGAGCGGCCTCGCCGGCGCGGCCGGCGGGCACCTTCAAGGTCTGTACCTTGACGCTGCCTTCCTGGCGCACGCGCAGCGCCATGCGCTTGCCCCGCAAGGCAAGCTCCGGCGTATCGAAGTAGGTTCCATTGAGATGCTGCGACCGCCCCCTGCCGATCTTCAGGCTGCGGATCACGGGATGGCGCGCAATGCGCTCCAGCGCCGCCGGCGTGGCGAGCAGCTTCAATTCTATCTCTTCGGCCAAAGTTGATAGGACCTCCTCAGCGCCCACTCAGATGTAGGAGTGATCATGTGTCATCCACATGACAATTCATAAAACTATAATATTTTTCCTTCGCGCACTCAAAGCGTGCCGGGAAAGGCGCCACCGTCAAGCAGGAGGTTCTGGCCGGTAATGTAGCCGGCCTGGGCGCTGCAGAGGAAGGCGCAAGCGGCGCCGAACTCGGCCGGATGGCCGAAGCGCCCGGCTGGATTCTCCGCCATGCGGGCATTCCAGACGTCTTCCATGGGGCGGCCGCTTTTCTCGGCGATGGTCTGCATGTTGCCGCGCAGCCGGTCCGTCTCGAAGGGGCCCGGCAGCAAATTGTTGATCGTCACGTTGTGCTGCACGGTCTTGCGCGCCACGCCGGCGACAAAGCCGGTGAGGCCGGCGCGGGCGCCGTTGGACAGGCCCAAGATGTCGATCGGGGCCTTCACCGCGGAAGAGGTGATGTTGACGATGCGCCCGAAGCGCCGGGCGATCATGCCGTCGACGGTCGCCTGAATGAGCGCGATGGGGGTGAGCATGTTGGCATCCAAGGCGCTGATCCAGTGGTCGCGGCCCCAGTCTCGGAAGTCGCCCGGCGGCGGACCGCCGGCGTTGTTGATCAGGATGTCCGGCTCGGGGCAGGCGGCGAGGGCGGCGGCGCGCCCCTCCACGGTCGTGATGTCGGCGGCGATAGGCGTCACGGAGACGCCGTGCTCGTTGCGCAGCGCCTCGGCCGTTTCCATCAACGGGCCTTCGGTGCGCGCGACGATGACGAGTTCCACGCCCTCAGAGGCCAGCTGTGCCGCGCAGGCCCGCCCCAGTCCTTTGCTGGCGGCACACACCAGCGCCTTGCGTCCGGCGATCCCTAAGTCCATGTCGTCCTCCCCTTGGGCTTTGTCGTTATCGAAGATGTGGCCGGTCAGAGCTCGTCGAGCAAGCTGCGCACCAGCGGCAAAGTAATTGGCCGCTGCTGGGCCAGCGCTTCGCGGTCGAGTTGCTCTGCAACAGCCTCGGCGGCAGCGGCGCTGCGTTCGATGCGGCGCAGAAGGTAGGCGATCACCTGTTGGGGGACCTGCACTTGCCGGTCGGCGAAGTGCTTGGCCAACAGAGCGGCAAGCAGCTCGTCGTCCGGCTCGCCGAGCTGCGCGACCTGCAGAGCGCGCAGGCGAGAGCTGAGGTCCGGAAGGGTGATGGCCAGTCGTGCTGGAGGCAGGCGACCGGTCAGCAGCAGAGCGCCGCCCTGCTGCTGGACCAGGTTGATGAGATGCAGCAGAGCCTCTTCACGCCCGCCATCCGCGTCCTGCCCGGCCATGACGCGATCGATGTCCTCGATCAGGAGCGGGCTTGCGCCATCAAACTCCTTCGGCAGCTCCGTGCCCTGCAAGGCCGCGACGGGCAGAGACTTTGCGGCGCTGCGAGCCTGCCAAACCGCCGCCAGATGGCTCTTGCCGCTGCTCGGCGGTCCGGCGAGCGCCAGGCAACGGCCAGTCCAGTCCGGCCAGGCATCGATCCAGGCGACGGCATCGCGGTTGCTAGGGCTGACCAGGAAGTCTGCTCGTCCCAGCGCAGGCCGCGCAGGCAGGTCAAGAGTGAGTTGCGTCGTCATCGCGCGGGGCCACCGCGGGCGGCAGCGGGGCGCACTTGGCGCCGTAGAGGGGACTCTTGAGATACTGGCCAATGGCGAAGCGCAGCAGCACGCCGATGACCGCGGCAACCGGCATGGACAGCAGCAATCCGGTGAAGCCGAAGAGGGACCCCCCGGCCAGAAGGGCGAAAATGACGACGGCCGGGTGCAGGTTCACCTTCTCGCCGACGAGCTTCGGGGTCAGGACATTGCCTTCGAGCGCCTGCCCACTGAGGAACAAAGCGGCGGTGGCCACCACCAGCCAGATGCTGTCGAACTGGAAAAGCGCTAGGCCGACGGACAGTATAAGGCCGCCGATGGCGCCGACGTAGGGAATGAAGGACAGCAGGCCTGCGATCAGCCCGACGATGAGGGCGAAGTCGAGCCCTATGATGATGAGGCCGATCGAGTAGTAGGCGCCGAGCGTCAGACAGACGGTTCCCACCCCACGGACGTAGCCGGAGAGGATGTCATCCGTTTCGCGCGCCAGCTCACGGATCGTCGGTGCATGGCGCCGCGGCAGCCAGGAATCGATCTTCGCGGTCAGCCGGTCCCAGTCGCGCAGCAGATAGAAGGCGACAACCGGCGTAATGAAGAGCAGCGAGAGGAAGTTGGCGACGCTGAGGCTGCCGGCAACGATCTGATCGATAACCTTCTGCCCAATCTGCGTGATGTCGCCTGGCGAGCCGAACACGGCTTCGCGCATGCGCTGGGCTGTTTCCTGGCCGAATCGCTCCTCCAGCGCCGCGATGAGGCCCTGCAGCGCATCGCGAACATAGGCGACCAGGTCCGGAGTGAGTGCGATCAGTTTTCTAAGCTGATCGAAGGCCATGGGAAGAACCAGGAGCGCGACCAGGAGTGCCGCGATGACGAAAAGCAGTGTGACCAGGACTGTCGCCCAGGTACGGGACAGGCCGAGCCTCTCCAGCCGGTCGCACAGCGGGTCGAAGAAGTAGGCAATGGCCATGCCGGCCACGAAGGGCAGCAGGATGTTGTTGAGCAGAACGAGGATCAGAATCAGGAAGGCCAGGCCTGCGAGCCAGAAGCCGACCTTTCGTTCGGTGGTCATGTCCGTCTTCTACAACTGGAGGGCTCTAGGGCCACCACTCTAGAGGCGGCCGATTTGCCAAGACGGCAGCGTGCTGCGCCGTTCGAGCAGCCGGGCCGTGTCAGGGTCGCTGACGAAGTCGATCGGTTGGATTGATAGGCGGCGCTGGCGAAAGAACGCGGCAAGCTGCTCGCTCGGGCCGTAGTAGGCCAGATCGACCACGGCGGCTTCGCGCGTCATGCTGAGAAGCCGTGTGCTCGCGACGGCAGGAATGGCTCCGAGGTCGTTTCGAATTGCGATCCAGTCATCCAAGCCGCGCAGGGGAACCAGGGCAATCAGCTGAGACTGCTGATCGAAGCGCACGGTGTTGGCTTGGCGCCAGGCCTGCTCCAACCGGGTTTGGGTTTCGATGACAGCGCGCAGCAAGAGCTCTTCCGGCGTTTCGTCCGCTCCCTGAGCCAAGGCGAAGCGCCCGGCCCGCTCCGGCGTGCCAATCTCCTGATAGCTGATCTGCACGCTTTGATCGCCAGTCATGCTGGCGCGGGTGACGATCGCGTTTTCGACCCCGTAGTGCTCGGCGAAGGCTTGAATGGCGAAGCGGTCTCCGGCGGCTGCCCGCTCGGCATCGATTAGGGACATGTCGGCAAGATCGCCCAGCGGCGCGATAATCGGCGAGAGACTGTCTTGGGTGAAGCTGCTGACCCAAGCATCGAGCCACGGATTGCCGCTTTGCCATAGCTGCTCGCCGCCGGCGTCGACATAGATCGGCAGTACGACGCCCGTCGGCGCCGGCTTGTCGACGAAGGGCACGCCGGCAAAGCGCAGATGGTCGCGTACGGGCTGTGCGGCGAATTGTACTGTCATGTCGGCGATATAGCGGACGTCCGAGGTTTTTTCGCTGGAGACCGAGAAGTTCTGAACGAAGCGCTCGATGTCGCCGGCCTGAACCGGCGGGACGGCCGCCCGATCCTCGGCCCGAACCAGCCGGTCCCAGAGCCGCTCGAGCGCTTCGCCTTGGCCTTGGCGAATGGCGGCATCCTTGGCCGCGATCACATCCTCGCCCGTGGCATCGACCTCTATGCCCCGGATGGTGAAGACATCGGCGCCGGCGACGCCCGCGCTTGCCAGGAAGAGAAGCAAGGCTGCCGAGCAGCGAAGGGGTGAAAAGAATCGGAGCAGGGCCATAAGAGAGGTTCCCAAGGATAACGCCGGGTGCCGAGGTGCTTTCGCGGCTACCCGACTTAGTCTAGATAGTCGCCACTCGCCAGGAAATCCCGCATCAATCGCTCGCCATGGCCGACACACCTCTCAGCTATCGTGACGCCGGTGTCGATATCGAGGCCGGCAATACCCTCGTCGAAGCCATCAAACCGGCCGCGAAGTCGACTGACCGGCCAGGCGTTCTCGGCGGGCTTGGGGGCTTCGGCGGCCTCTTCGACCTCAAGGCTTGCGGCTACCAAGACCCATTGCTCGTCGCTGCAACAGACGGTGTCGGCACCAAGCTGAAGCTGGCCATCGAGAGCGGCCGCCACGATACGGTCGGCATCGACCTGGTCGCCATGTGCGTCAACGACCTTATCGTGCAGGGCGCCGAGCCACTGTTCTTTCTCGACTACTACGCGACGGGCCGGCTGGAGCCGGCGCAAGGGGCGGCGATCGTTCAGGGCATCGCCGAGGGCTGCCGCCAAGCCGGTTGCGCCCTGATCGGCGGCGAGACGGCGGAGATGCCCGGGCTGTACCGCGACGGCGACTACGACCTGGCCGGCTTCGCCGTCGGCGCAGTAGAGCGCGACAAGCTGCTGGACGGGCGCGGGGTCGCCCCCGGCGACGTGATTCTCGGGCTGGCCTCCAACGGGTTGCACAGCAACGGCTTTTCTCTGGTTCGCAAGATCGTCGAGCGCAGTGGCCTGGCACTTGATGCCCCTTCGCCCTTCGCGCCCGATGAGAGCCTCGGAACGGCGCTGATGGCGCCAACGCGGATCTATGTCCGCGCCTGTCTGGCCGCGCTGCGGGACGGAGGACTCAAGGCCCTGGCCCATATCACCGGCGGCGGTCTGCCGGAGAACCTGCCGCGCGTCTTGCCGCCAGACTGCGCAGCCGAGATCGACCTCGGCGCGATCTCTCGTCCTCCCGTCTTTACCTGGCTGGCCGAGGTCGGCCGCCTGTCGGGCGAGGAACTGCTCAAGACCTTCAACTGCGGCATCGGGATGGTCGCGGTCGCGGCCGAGGCGGATGCCAAGGCACTTGCCGAAACGTTGCAGCGCGAAGGTGAGCAGATCTTCCCGATTGGCCGCATCGTCGCGCGAGGCGAGGGGCCTGCCCTGCGTCTCGACCCATGAGCCTGATCAAAAAGCGGGTCGCCGTTCTGATCTCCGGCCGCGGCAGCAATCTGCAGGCCTTGATCGATGCGGCCGGCAAAGCGGGATTCCCGGCCGAGATTGCGCTCGTCGTTTCAGACCGACCCGACGTTCAGGGCTTGCGGCGCGCCGATCAGGCCGGGATCGCGCATCAGGTTCTCGTGCCGAAGGTGTTGGGCGGGCGCGCCGCCTTCGAGATGGCCCTGAACGAGGCGCTGGGGGAAGCTGCTATCGATCTGGTCTGCTTGGCCGGCTTTATGCGCATCCTCTCGGCTGACTTCGTGGCGCGCTGGCAGGGGCGGATGATCAACATTCACCCCTCGCTCTTGCCGGCCTTCCCTGGCCTCGACACGCATCAGCAGGCGCTGAACGCCGGCGTAAAGCTGCACGGCTGCAGTGTCCACTTCGTCGATGCGGGCGTCGATACTGGGCCGATCATCGGCCAGGCGGCAGTCCCGGTTCTGCCGGGCGACAACGCAGATAGTCTCGCCGATCGGGTCTTGGCCGAAGAGCACAGGCTCTATCCCCGCTGTCTGGAGCTGGTTTGCCTTGGCGACGTGCAGCTATGTGGAGGGAAAGCGGACTTCGCCTCTTCCGCTGCGGCAAAAGGTGCGTTTCTGGCAAATCCCGGTGCGCGCTAGGGCCATCTTGTGCCGAGTCCGCGCTTCGCCTACATAGGCCGTGCGGACAGAGAGGAAGCGCCTTGAGGGGACAAGAAGAATGAGTGAAACGGAAAGCTACGACGAGCCTGAAATGCTCGCCCGGCGCAAAGAAACCTACGATGCTTTCATCAAGCTCAGTATCTGGAGCGCCGTGGCGATTGCCATCGCCCTTGGGCTGATGGCGATCTTCTTGACTTGAGGCCTGAACAGCCTGGCTGAGCCGCGCCAACCAGGCTGACAAACTCCCCTAAAATGCCTACCTAGCCGACGATTTCTTCGTCGGCGAAGAAGAAGGCGATTTCCGTCTTGGCGGTATCCGGCCCATCGGAACCGTGTACGGAGTTGGCCTCGATGTTCTCCGCGAAGTCCGCACGGATGGTCCCGGCGGCTGCCTCCTTCGGATTGGTCGCGCCCATGACCTCACGGTTCTTGGCGATGGCGTCTTCGCCTTCCAGCACCTGGACAACCACCGGACCGGAAATCATGAAGCTGACGAGGTCGTTGTAGAAGGGCCGCTCCTTGTGAACGGCATAGAAGCCTTCGGCCTGCTCCTTCGTCATGTGGATGCGTTTCTGACCCACCACGCGCAGGCCGGCGCTTTCCAGCTTGTCGATGATCTTGCCGGTGATGTTCCGGCGGGTCGCGTCGGGTTTGATGATCGAAAAAGTCCGTTCGGTGGCCATCGCCGGGCTCCTTGTGCTGCGCGGGCGTATTGGGTCTGTCGGGGTGACTGGAAAGGCAGGCTTGCGAATCCGCCGCGCTTATAGCGAGACGCAGCCAGGGCGGCAAGGCGGAGCCAGATTGCCGTCGGCTGGAAAGGCAGCATCTTGGGCGCTCCGGCTCGACATGCTAAAGCCGCCACCCGAACCCCGACCTTGGAAGCGGCCTGCCACGCCATGTTTCACATAAACGACCTTGTTTTCCGCTACGGCGGTCGCGTGCTCTTCGATCACGCGACCTTGGCTGTGGACAAGGGCTGGCGGGTTGGTCTGGTCGGGCCGAATGGGACCGGCAAGACGACACTTCTGCGATTGATTTCAGGGGAGCTGGCACCGGACGGCGGGGAAGTACGGCTGGTCGGCCGGGGGCGTCTCGGCCACATCGCCCAGCATGCGCCGAGCGGGGACGCCAGCCTGATCGATACCGTGCTGGCGGCGGATAAGGAGCGCAGCACCCTCCTGGCCGAGCTGGAGAGCTGCCATGACGCGGCCCGCATCGCCGAGATCCACGAGCGCCTGAGAAGCATCGAGGCCCACAGCGCGCCGGCGCGTGCCGCGCGCATCCTCTCCGGACTGGGCTTCAACGAAGAGCGCCAGCAGGACCCCTGCAGCAGCCTGTCCGGCGGCTGGCGCATGCGGGTGGCTTTGGCGGCACTTCTGTTCTCCGAGCCCGACGTGCTGCTGCTCGACGAGCCGACCAACCATCTCGATCTTGAAGCAACATTCTGGCTCGAGAGCTATCTCGGCAGCTTTCCGGGCACGCTCTTCATCGTCAGCCACGAGCGCAGCCTCCTCAACACGGTGGTCAACCGCATCGCCCATCTGGAAGGCGGCAAGCTCACCCTCTACAGCGGCAACTATGACCGCTTCGAGCGGACGCGGCGGGAACGGCTAGAGCGCGAAGCCGCAACCAACGCCAAGATCACCGCCCAGCGGCGCCACATGCAGGCCTTCGTCGACCGCTTCCGCTACAAGGCGAGCAAGGCGCGGCAGGCCCAGTCCCGCCTTAAGGCGCTGGAGAAGCTGCAGCCTATCGTCAGCGTGGCCGAGCGCCAGACGATCTCCTTTGACTTTCCGCCGCCGCAATCCCTCTCACCGCCGATCCTGACCATGGAAGAAGGGGCAGTCGGCTATGTCCCCGGCCAACCGATCTTGAGCGATCTCGATCTGCGCTTCGACATGGACGATCGGGTCGCTCTGCTCGGCGCCAACGGCAACGGCAAGTCGACTTTCGCCAAGCTGCTCTCCGGGCGTCTCGGGCTGCAGGACGGACGCATGCGGCGCTCGCCCAAGCTCAGGGTGGGCTACTTCGCCCAGGACCAGGCGGAAGAGCTCAACCTGTCGATGACTGCCTATGAAGAGCTCCTGCGGCTTATGCCAAAGGAGCCGGAGACGCGGCTGCGGGCGCACCTTGGCCGTTTCGGCTTTTCTGGCGTCAAGGCGGATACGCCGGTCAAGCAGCTCTCAGGTGGGGAGCGGGCAAGGTTGCTCTTCGCGCTGATGACCCGGGAACAGCCGCAGCTCCTGATTCTCGACGAGCCGACCAACCATCTCGACGTCGACAGCCGTGAGGCGCTGATCCAGGCACTCTCGGCCTTCGAAGGGGCCGTCCTGCTGATCAGCCACGACCCGCATCTGGTCGAACTGGTGGCCGACCGCCTGTGGATCGCGAGCGAGGGCACGATCGCGCCATTCGACGGCGATCTTGATGACTATCGGCGGCAGCTACTCGATCAGCGGCGCGCCGAGCGGCAGGAGAACCGCCGCCAGCGGGGTCAGGAGGAGGCTGCGGGAAGCTCCAAGCGAGACAAGCGCAAGGCGGGTGCCGAGGCCCGTGCGGCCGTCGCTCACCTCAAGAAAGCCGCCAAGGACGCGGAGCGCCGCCTAGAGCGCCTGCATGTCGACAAAGATCGTTTGGAAGCCAAGCTGGCCGACCCCAAGCTCTATGACGGCAAGGCCGACGAGGCCACCAAGCTCAACCGCGATCTCGCCCGTTTGCAGGAGGAGATCGAAGCAGCCGAAGGCCATTGGCTGGAAGCCGCCGAGGAGCTCAGCGCAGCGGGCGGATCGCTCTAACCCGGCTCGGAGCCAGGCGCCAAGGTCACCAGCAGGCCATCCAGATCCTCTCGCGTGAGGATTTGGCAGCTCAGGCGGGAGCGTTCGTCGATCTCGAAGGCGCCATCCAGCATCTCGATCTCTTCTTCGCTGGGCGCCACCAGCTTGTCGCGCCAGGCGTCATCGACATAGACATGGCAGGTCGCGCAGGCGCAGGCGCCGCCGCACTCGGCCTTAATCGGCAGGCCATAGTCGCGGATGACCTCCATCACCCGCCAACCTTCCGGCGCCTCCAGCTTGTGAACCTGGCCGCTGCGGTCGCGCACCAGCAGATGCATCAACCAGCCACCCCGAGCTTGTCGTGCAGGCTGGTCGAGGAGGTGGTGTACTGAAAGCGCAGTTTCCGGTCGGGAAAGACATAGCGAAAGGCCTGCTGCGCCATGAGAGCGCCCTCGTGGAAGCCCGATAGGATGAGCTTCAGCTTGCCCGGGTAGTAGTTGATGTCGCCGATTGCGAAGATGCCCTTCTGGTTGGTCTCGAACTTCTCGGTATCCACGGGAATGAGGTTCTCGTGGATGTTGAGGCCGAACTCGGCGACGGGGCCAAGCTTCATGGTGAGGCCGTAGAAGGCGAGCAGGGTGTCGCACTCGATGTCGTGCTCGCCCTTCTCCTTGCTGTGCAGGGTGACGGCTTCGAGATTGCCGTTGTGGCCCTTCAGCCCTTTGATCTGCGCGATGTGCAGGTCCATCTTGCCGTCCGAGACGAGCCTGCGCATGTCGTTGACGCTGGCAGGCGCGGCGCGGAAGTCATCGCGCCGGTGCACCAGGGCCAAGCTGCTCGCCAGGGGCTGAAGATTGATGGTCCAGTCGAGCGCCGAGTCGCCGCCGCCGGCAATCAGGATACGCTTGCGCCGGAAGTCCTCCATGCGCCGGACGGCATAAAAGACCGACTTGCCTTCGAAGGGCTCGATGTCCTTGATCGGCGGCTTCTTGGGCACGAAGCTGCCGCCGCCGGCGGCAATCACCAGGACAGGCGCTTCCAGAACCGTGCCGGTGCTGGTGGTCAGACGCCAGCGCGGTGCTTCTTCGCTGCCGACGTTCTCCAGCTTCTCCGCCATCTGCTGCAGATGAAAGGTGGGATCGAAAGGCCGGATCTGATCCATCAGACGGTCGGTCAGTTCCTGACCGGTGCAGGCCGGAATGGCGGGAATGTCGTAGATCGGTTTTTCCGGATAGAGCTCGGCGCACTGGCCGCCGGGCTTATCCAAGATGTCCACCAGGTGGCATTTCATGTCGAGCAGGCCGAGCTCGAACACGGCGAAGAGGCCGACGGGGCCGGCAC
Source organism: Rhodospirillales bacterium (assembly GCA_965247175.1). Taxonomy (GTDB): domain Bacteria; phylum Pseudomonadota; class Alphaproteobacteria; order Kiloniellales; family DSM-21159; genus JANQMX01. The sequence goes on along the minus strand of OZ252006.1, from coordinate 1,852,483 downwards.
CGACGATGATCACGTCGGTGGAAGTCGCATGGTCGGTCATGGCAGAAAGCCTTGCAGATCCTCGAAAGTCGATCAGGAGTCAAAGAGGGGCGAGAGCCGCGGTAGCGCGGCGTGCATCCTTCTAGTTTTGGGCTAGCGCAGGCGTCTAGCAAGGTAAAGCCCGCACTTTGCCGCGCCCGCCAGCCATGCGCAAGGAGCCGGGGTCAGTGCTCTAGGTCGGCCGCAGCCCGCCGGCCACGCCTTGGAAGAGCTCGCCTGCAGGCCAGCCTTCGGCCACCAGCGCCGCGATGGCCTCGATGTCCGGCGTGAAGGGGCGATCCTCGTCCACGGTCGGCACGCGGGCCCGAATGTCCTGATGCAGGCGGTCGAGCGGCTCGCTGGTCGTCAGCGGCGCGCGGTGGTCGATGCCCTGCGCGGCCGCCAGAAGCTCGATGGCGAGCAGCCGCCGCAGGCAATCGGTGACCTGTCCGAGTCGCCGCGCCGCATGGGTCGCCATGGAGACATGGTCTTCCTGGTTGGCTGAGGTCGGCAGGCTGTCGGTGGCCACGGGGTGCGCCAGCCACTTCAACTCACTGGCGAGTGCGGCCGCCGTCACGTGGACGATCATGAAGCCGGAGTTGAGCCCCGGCTCTTCGATCAGGAAGGCCGGAAGTTGGCTGTGGTGCGCATCGGTCAGCAAGGCGATGCGCCGTTCGCTGAGGGCCGCCACTTCGGCCAGAGCCACGGCTATCTGATCGGCGGCCAGGGCGACCGGTTCGGCATGGAAGTTGCCGCCGGAGAGCACTTCGCCGGTTTCGGGAAAGACCAGCGGGTTGTCGGAGACCGCGTTGGCCTCCCGCAGCAGGGTTTGGCCGGCGGCGCGGATGAGGTCGAGCGCCGCCCCCATGACCTGGGGCTGGCAGCGCAGAGAGTAGGGGTCTTGAACCCGGTCGCAGTCGACGTGGGAGGCGCGAATCTCGCTTCCTGCCAGCAGCGCACGCAGGACTGCGGCCGTTTCCGTCTGACCCGGTTGGCCGCGCAGGTCCTGGATGCGCGGGTCGAACGGGGTATCGCTGCCCAGCGACGCATCGACGCTCATGGCGCCGCTGGCCAGCGCCGTGGTGAAGAGCTCGATGGCCCGGAAGTATCCCTCCAGCGCCAGCGCCGTGGAGATCTGGGTGCCGTTCAGGAGCGCCAGGCCCTCCTTTGCCTCCAGCTCGAGCGGGATAAGGCCGAGGCGCTGCAGGGCTTTGCCGGCGGGAAGCCGTTCTCCTTCGAGGTCGATCTGGCCCTCGCCGATCAGCGCGCCGGAGAGGGCGGCGAGCGGTGCCAAGTCGCCCGAAGCGCCGACAGAGCCCTGCGCGGGAATGACCGGCAGGGCATCGGCGTTCAGCAGCGCCACAAGCCGCTCGATCACCTCGCGCCGGATGCCGGAGTGGCCGAGCGCCAGAGAGCCGATCTTGAGCAGCAGGCAGAGGCGCACGCTGTACTTGGAGAGCGGCTCGCCGACGCCGGCCATGTGAGAGCAGACCAGGCGCCGCTGCAGCTCGTGCACGTCCTCTCGGGCGATGGTCTGCCGCGCCAGAATGCCGAAGCCGGTGTTGACGCCATAGGTGCGCGTTTCCTCGGCGACGATGCGGGCGATGCAGGCGGCGGCAGCCTCTACCTGAGGCCAACAACCCTCGTCCAAGGTGACCTGGGGACGCTCCCAGCGCCAGAAGCGATAGAGCATGCCGAGGCTCAATTGGCCGGGAACGATATGAAAGCGCTGGTCTTCCGCCATGTCGCATGCTCCGCCGTGTCGCGCAGCACGCAAGGCCGCGCTCTTGTTGGGGCAGCTTCCCTCTGGCAAGGCTGCCTGCAAGCCCTTTTTTGCGTTTTGAGGCTGTGCCGAGGATGCCGTCTAACCCTGCCACGGAGCTTGAGCCCCTTGTCGAGTCCCTCGCCGCGTGGGGGCTCTGCCTGCGGGGTGCCTTCCATCCCACAGCAGAGGACCGCGTGCCGAGCCTTGCCGATGGGCGTGCCGCGGCCACCTTGGTTCTGATCGGGGGCGTGGGTGTCAGCTTTTGGCCGAGCTTCTCCCAATCCCCGGAGTTCGGCGATGGCCAACCTCATCCGCTTGACCGCTGGTCGCAGCGGGTCATCGCCGCGATGGCAGTGGACTATGGCGCCCTGGCCCTCTTTCCTTTTGAGACGCCCCCGCTGCCCTTTCTGAACTGGGCCAGGCGGGCCGAGCCGAGCCTCTCCCCGTCGCCGCTGGGCTTGCTCATCCATCCTCGCCACGGGCTTTGGCATTCCTACCGTGGCGCCCTTTGCTTTGCCGAGCGCCTGACGCTGCCCGAGCCTCTCATCGAAGCCAGCCCCTGCGAGAGCTGCGCGGAACGGCCCTGCTTGAACGCCTGTCCGGTGGCAGCCTTCGATGGCACGAAGTACGACGTTGCGGGCTGCGCCGGGCATCTCGCCACGCCCCAGGGCGACGATTGCTTTGCCGCGGCCTGCCAGGCCAGGCGGGCTTGCCCCATCGGTGCGGAATCGCGATATGGCCCGGAGCAGGCGCGTTTTCACATGGGCGCCTTCTTCAGGGCCAGGACCGAAGCCGTAGGGAGTGACGGGGCGTCATGAGCAAGCGCATTCTGCGCATTACCCATACCAAGAGCGACCGCAAGGACCGAGCCTCTGCGCTGCTGCGCCAGCGGGGCTATGAGCTTGAGACCATCAGGCCGGTTGACGGCGAGCGCCTGCCGGAGGCCAAGACGGCGGGTTATGCCGCAGCGGTGGTCTATGGCGGGCCGCAGAGCATCAACGATGCGGACGAGCTGGAGTACATCGCCGAGGAGATCGCCTGGACGCGCGACTGGGTCGAGGCTGGCGGGCGCTTTCTCGGCCTCTGCCTCGGCGGGCAGATGCTGGCCAAGGCCTTCGGTGCCGAGGTCAGCCGCCATCCCGAAGGTCTGCACGAGATCGGCTATGCGGAGGTGACACCGCTCAACGACCCCTGCAGCTTCCTGCCGAGCCCCATGCACGTCTACCACTGGCATAACGAGGGTTTCGACGTCCCGCCGGGCGGCGAGCGCTTGGCCACCGGCTCGGTCTTTCCCAACCAGGCCTTCCGCTTAAGCCGCAGGGCCTACGGCCTGCAGTTCCACCCGGAGGTCACGCCGGAGATCTTCGAGAGCTGGTTCCAGGAGGTCGGCGACTTCAGCGATCGCCCGGGCGCCCACGCTCCGGAGCGGCAGCGCCGCGATGCCGAGCGCCACCACGCGCCGCTCGGCGACTGGTTCGGCAGCTTCCTCGACGACTGGCTCAACGACGAGCCGTCCCGATAGGCCCGCACAAAAACAAAGCGCGCGACCGAAGCCGCGCGCTGGCAATTGCTTGAGAGGTGCTGAACCTTAGCCGAAGATGCGGCGGGCCAGCTGCTTGAGGCCGGTGCCGAGGCCGCTGTTGTCCTGGCGGACACGGGCCTGGTAGGCGCTGGCGTCGTAGGGCCACACGGTCATCGGGCATGCCGGACCACCATGGGGTGCCGACAGAAGGGTCAGGATGTTGTTCATGGCAGTTCTCCTTTCTTCGGCCGGGTTCCGGGGCCGATCCGGCGTTGTTTCTGTTCCGCCATTTGGGCCAATTTGTGCAGCGCGACAAATGTCCGAATCACGCTTGAGACATGCGCTTTACGCATAGGTTGAAAATGGGTGAAAGCGCATGTTTATCATGGCGTTAACACGCCACATTCAGGTCGCTTTGCAGCCATTTATTGCCGCGTTTTCGGCACTCCGCGCGGCTCGCTCCTGAAGGCGGCGGCCCAGCCCGGCAAGGCCGTCGCTGAGACCGATAACCAGCGCAGCCAGTCCCCGAAGAATCCGGTTCGGTCGCTGCGGCTTCGTCTTGGCTTTCGAGAGGCGCGGCGCCGCTGTGGTCTGCAGGCGCTCCCACTCTCCGGTGGCCCGCTCATCGAAGTAGACGCCGCCGGCGCGCAGGATTGAAAGTTGCACCAGATCCATGGCTTTCCTCATCATCTTGCCGTGCCGCCCGACTGGCACGGACTTGAAAAACTCATCTATGACAGATAGCTAAGCTTTAAGAATGCTGGCGGCAAGCGAAGCTTTTTCAGGCTGACAATGAAGAAATCTCATCATGGCCCGCGCCCGTAGACTGCCGCCCTTGAACGGGCTCCGAGCCTTCGAGGCAACCGGTCGGCACCTCAGCTTCACCAAGGCAGCGGAAGAGCTCAGCGTCACCCAGACGGCGGTGAGTCATCAGATCAAGGGCCTGGAAGAGCAGCTCGGCCTCAAGCTCTTCCACCGCAGCCCCGGCAAGGTCGAGCTGACCCGGGAGGGGCGTCTCCTGCTGCCCGGCCTGACGGAGGCCTTTGACCGCATGACGCAAGCGGTGGAGGATGTGCGGCCGGCCTTGGGCAACCGCCCCTTGATCGTCTCGGTCACGCCCGCCTTCGGCGCCAAGTGGCTGGCCGGCCGCCTCGGCCGCTTCTGGTGCCAGCACCCGGAGGTCGAGCTGGTCATCCAGCACACCATGGAGCTGGTCGATCTGACCCGCGACGAGGTCGATGTCGCGGTGCGCTTCGGCGACGGCGACTGGCCGGGCCTGGTCGCGGAGAAACTGGTGGCCAAGGATATGGTGCCGATCTGCAGCCCTGCGCTGCTGGAGGGCGCGCATCCGCTGCGCACACCCGCCGACCTCAAGCACTACACCCTCTTGCACGAGGACGACCACGAGGACTGGGTCGAGTGGCTGCGCATCGCCGGCGTCACCGACATCGACCCGCGCCGCGGCCCGGTGGTCGACGACCTCTCGACCCTGTCGCGTCTGGCCATGGACGGGGCAGGGGTCGCCATCGCGCCGGTCAACATGGTGGAGGAGGAGCTGAAATCCGGCCGCCTGGTCCAGCCCTTCGACGTCAGCCTGCCGCAGGAGGCCGGCTATCACCTGGTCTACCTGCCGGGCATGGAGAAAGACCCCAAGGTCGCGGCCTTTCGGGAATTTCTCTTCGCGGAGGTGGAGTAGGGGGAGGGAATCTAGCTAGGGTGCGCCGTTTCTGATTTGGCGCGCCGGCCCCACGGGGGCTCGTTGTCCGTTTCGGAGGCGCGCCATGCGGGTCCAGCCCACACCCCCGCCCGACCAACCCATGTCATGGTACCCTAATGGGTTGGTCGGGCGGGGGTGTGGGCCGGTGCCGAACAGCGCCGAAGGCGCCCTAGTAAGACTCTCGCGCCCTAGATAACCTCCCCTAGCTCCAGGGGAACGGCGAGTTGCTGGTCGGGTGCAGCTTGCCCTCGGCGTAGCGGGAAAGGCGGAAGGGCTTCAGGAGCTCGCTCTCGCCGTTCAGCACTTCTCCGGCAACCAGCTGGCCGACGCCGATCATCTTGTAGCCGTGGTTGGAGTCCGCGATGAAGCGCACGTTCTGCCGGAAGGTGTCGAAGACCGGAAAGGAGTCCGGCGTGAAGCAGCCCAGACCGCCCGAAGGCTCCTTCTTGAACTTGCCGATCTGCCCCTCGAAGCGCTTCTGGCAGAAGGCCAGCGCCGAGCACCACATGTGGGCGAAGTCGTCGCCGACGATGAAGTCCGGGCTGTCAACGCCGTAGGGGTCGACGGCGACCTTATCGGTCGGGGTCTCGACCTTATAGGGCATGGCCCCGCCCTGGACGCCGTTGAAATGGAAGTCCGGCTTGTAATAGATGCCCCACATCTCCTCGGTGATCAGCGAACCGTCCACGTCGGAGTGCAAGGGCACGTCCGTGTCCACGTGGATGACCGGCGGCATCTTGCCGTCGTTGGTCTTCTGGAAGTCCGGGTCGACGCCCAGCACGCCCTCTTCCAGGCACCAGTAGCGCCACATGGGGATGTCCTTATGGACCGTGCCGTCCTTGCCCTTGATGTCGACGGTCTTGGGCAATTCCAGCATATCCCAGAGCTGCCGCGCCCAGGGGCCGACGCCGACCACCACCTGCTCGCACTCGACCTTGCCCTTGTCGGTTACCACGGCGGTGACGGCATCCGAGTTGTGGCCGTATTCGAAGCCGGTGACCTCGACCCCGGTCATGATGCGCACGCCCAGGTCCTCGGCCTTCTTGGCCAGGCCGTAGATGGCGGCGGTGTTGTTGGCGTAGCCGCCCTTCTTCTCATGCAGGACGGAGGTGATACCCTTGGCCTGCCAGTCGCTGAAGAGGCCCTTCATGTAGTCCATGGAGTCCTGCTCGCCCTCGATGAAGACCGACTCGTAGCCGATCGCCTTCTGCTGCTCATAGATCGAGGCGACGTCGGCGTGCATGGCCTCCGGGCTGATCTGCATGTAGCCGACCGGGTGGTAAGAGAAGGACTTGGGGTCGCTTTCCCAGACGGAGACCGAATGCGCCATCAGCTCGCGCATGGCCGGCTGGTAGTAGTTGTTGCGCACCACACCACAGGCGATGCCAGAGGCGCCGGCGGCGATGGCCGTCTTGTCGAGCACTAGCACGTCCTTGCCGCCGCCGAGGCCCTTGGCCTCGAGCTCGGCCGCCAGGTGCCAGGCGGTGGAGAGGCCGTGAATGCCGGCGCCGATCACGAGGTACTTGCTGTGGCTGGGAAGCGCCATGGGGTGTGTCTCCTGATGCGCTCACATGCGGAGCGGGGCGTTTGTTCAATTCCCCCGACGCTACGCGGCTTTTCGGGCACCCGTATGGCCACGATCCGACTTAAGCGCGCTCCGGTTCGACATGGGGCGGGTGATCGATTGTCAGGGCGGTGAAAGCTATAAGCTGATGGCTGTTCCAGTCAGGAACCTAACAGGGGGAAGGGCCTTTGCCAGTTCGACCATCTTCAAGAGTTTCCCTCTGGACACACTGAACGATGCAAAATCAACTCCGTTACTCCAAAGCATTACCAACAGGCGTACAAAAGAATAGCACAGAGCACAAAATATTAGCTGCATTCACTAGTTGCATGCTTGCCTGCCGCCTAGCTAGTATTTCGAAAAGCTAGAAGCCAGCCATTAGCGGTCTAGCTGATGGTGGAGAAGGTGGAGAGAATGCAGCTTATTGACGAAATTGAGATTGCCTATTTTCGGAGCTTCTACAAATTCAAGCTCCGGCATCTCAACGACCTGAACGTCATTTTTGGGAAAAACGACTCGGGGAAGTCGAATGTAGTACGGGCTCTTAGCTTGTTTTTTTCGGGTCAACCCGATCATGCGCAAGCATACGATTTCGCTACAGATTTCTGTGATAAACGCCATAGAGAATCTGAAGGAACAGAAGATATTCGAAAATTCCTCTATGTTAAAGTCACTTTCAATACGCCAGCTTCTTTCCATCGCTCATTAGGAAAACGGTTTTATGTAAAACGTCAATGGACAATTACCCGTGGAGATGACTATCACGAAGAAATATCTATCAATATTAATAAATCAAAAAGACATATAGTAACAAGATTGCTAAATAAGATAAGATTTATCTATATTCCAGCAATTAAAGATCTAAGCATATTTGAAATGCTGTTATCAAATATATACGGAACATTGGCAAATGCCGAAAATTTTGAGCGTACGATGGCCAGTTTTTCAAATGAGATCCAGGAACTTACAGGTGAAATGTTCAGAACATTACCTTCCGATGTTTCGGAAGAAACTAAAATCGGTGCGCCAACGCAAATGAGTCAGTTGTTTCGGACGCTCGACTTCGAGACCCTTACAACAAATAGCTCGACGCCTAAGTCACTCACTCGCCAAAGAGGAGATGGAATCAAAGCGCGTCACATCCCCGAACTCCTAAGCTACATATCGAGACACGACGAATTCGACTTCCATATCTGGGGTTTTGAAGAACCCGAAAACTCACTTGATTTTGTTGCAGCACAATCTGAAGCGGATCGTCTTCTCACCATCGCAAAGAGTGAAAAAGTTCAGATCTTCATGACAACACACAGCCCATCTTTCTATCTTTTAGATAGTGACGGGCTTTCAAGGTACTATGTTAGCAAGGACAAAGAAGGCCTGTCGGTTCCGCTACAGGGTCGGGACTTGGAGCAATTTGACGTAGAAGAAGCTATTGGTGAGGGCTTCTATCTGCCGGCTGTTGCAAATGCTATTCAGAATGTCGCGGCTATAGAGGCGCGTGCCAAAGCAGCCGAAGCGAATGCGAGCCAGCTCAAAGTAGAACTAGAGCAGGTCGCTATGCCCGTAGTACTTACGGAAGGAGGAACAGACACACTAATACTTGCTGCCGCTTGGGAGAAACGAAAAGGTGGGCCAATTCCATTTCGGATCCGGAGTTGCGAGACAGGTGTCGAAGCGGCTGGTGCGGGTAACGGTGGAGCTCAAAGCCTGGCAGTTTGCTTGAAAGGTGTGGCCAGTGATCACCCTCATGCTGTTATTGGAGTATTTGACTATGATGGAGCTGGTATCAAGGAATATAAGTTGAACAGAAGTTTCAGAGAAGACTCTATTGGTGAGCATAAGTTTAAAAGGGCTGTCCATGGAAAGGCGTATGCATTTCTTTTGCCCGCTCCAGAATTCAGAAAGGACTGTGCGGAGCACGAAAATCTTCCGATTGAGTATTTGTTTCGAGACGAACATCTTGCGGTAGAAATAGATGGGACGGGTCTCAGTCTCGTAAGAAAGAAGGCTTCTATAAAGGTGGGTCCGAAACTCATCAGACGCGATCTTGATGACGTCACGCACCTTAAGGATGTCGGACAAGGTAAGTCTCATTTCGCTGAGCAAATTGTTCCAACGCTGCCCGATGATGCGTTCGATGCCTTTGATGCGGTTTTCCAGTTGATTGAGGGGATCATTGAACTCGAAGGCGAGAACCATTGACCTGCACTCGCACGCCACGTTCGAACAGATCCAATGCTCGTCTTTATTGTGCACTGGAAATGTCGTATCTTTGTGGACAAAGATTTGGTTGGTGTGGATATGATAGCCGTTCAGTATTGACGGAGTAAGTGCTAGCATCTATGCTTTGTAGAAGGTTAGGCACCTTCGACCTGTCGTCGGGTCAAACGTCCCCAAAAATAAACCACTTTCTTTTTTAGACACAGACCGCATCACTTCCTGGTGGGCTGCTGCGTAATCGGCGAACAGTATTGCCCCAGCTAGGAGGATGCTGATCCCGTGTTTAAGCTCACGATATCTGTCACATCACACAACCTGAAGGCGATAAAGGCCGAACTCGCCCGGACTCTACCGGCCGTCAAGTCTTCTCATCGATGCGAAGCCGTTGCCCGTGGATTGGGCTATCGGACTTATGCCTCGCTGCTGACTGCTGCTCGGTCCGGCAGGGCTCCCTCAGCAACAGCGCAAGGAGCGGTGTTTAGCGCCTATCTTGCTGATCACGGCTTCAAGGTGGTGCCTCAAACTCTTTACCGCGCTCTCGCCCGGGTTGCGATTCTCGCCGTGCTGGAGCGAGAACCCCGTCTCACAATGCACGGCATTGGTGTTGGTTATCCGCCCCAAACACCAAATGGCCGACGGGAAACCAATCAGGAATACAACGCGCGATTCCACGAGGGCCAAGAGGAGCTTCACTGGGACAGCGCGGCTGAAGAGTTTCTCCTATCACTCGCGTTCTTGCAGATAGTGCCCGCAACCAAGACCATCCGTCGAGGTACGCACAGTTACCGGCTCAAGCATCTTGCTGAGAAGTATCCGTGTTCCTATCCGGAGGGCGAGAAACTCGGTCCGCAATACGTATCGAATGGCGCGCTGATCGCAGCTGCGATCCATGCAGGCTTCAGATACAAAACCTTCGAAGACGAGCTAGGTTACTTCAACCTGAACGCCACCTTCAACATGTCTAAAGCTGCGTTGGACAACTTGGACTGCGAGCTTCGACCCGATGGAGCTCGCGCTCAAGAGCGACGGCGGCGCGAGGAACTCAAGCAGAGAGATTCCTGGTGGAGAGTTCTCGCTAGATGATGGGGCGGTTCAAGGAAGTCCGACGATAGCTGTCTACATCTTGTCTGGGTTGGTACGAGAGGCGCTAAGCTGCCGACCGACCAACGGAGTCAATTCGACCAGCCTTGTTTCCCCGCCACACTGAGATCGTGCGGCTTCGGAAGGTCGTGCGGCGCATCTCGCGGCGGAAGCCGTGGTAGTCGTTGATGGCGTAGTGCTGTGTGGAATAGTTGTCCCAGATGGCCACGGCCCCGGCGGTCCAGCGCAGGCGGCAGCAGAACTCCGGCAGGGTCGATTGCTTGAACAGCAGATTGAGGATGGGCCGGTTGTCCTCCTCATTCATGCCGTCCAGGCGCATGGTGTAGGTCGGGTTAACGTAGAGCGAGCGGTTGCCGGTCGTCGGGTGGGTGAGGACGGAGGGGGCAAAGCGCTCCTTGTCCGCCTCCGGGTCGCCGCGCTTGGCTTACTGAACAAGAGTGCAGAGCGTTGTTTGCTGGAGACCGGTCATGGCTTATCTGATTGTCGCCTACGATCACGAGGGTATGGAGGCGGAGCGGGAGCGGGTGCGCGCCGGCCATCGTCAGCATCTCGCTGCGCAGGGGAAGAAGCTCCTGGCCTCGGGCGCCCTCTTGGCCGACGACGGCGTCACGATTGTCGGAGGGGCCTCGCTTCTCGATACAGACAGCCGCGAGGAGGCCGTGCGTTTCGAGGCCGAGGATCCCTATGCCAAGGCGGGGATTCGTCGCGACGTCACGATTGTCGAGTGGCGCCTGCGCTGGTGGCTGGGCGAGTTTGATCCAGCCGGACACCGCCCCTCCGGCGAGTTCGATGGCCAAGCGGACTCGTAGCGTTTGGCGAGCACAAGAGACGCCTTTGGCTTGTGCTTGTTGTCCATACGGTATTGCCGTACGATCTGGCCAATGGATATCGTGTCCATCTCTCACAAAGGACTGCGCAGCTACTTCGTCGGCGGCAGCGCCAAGGGGCTGAAACGGGAGCTGGTTCCGCGAATTCGAACGGTACTTTTCGCGTTGCAGGCCGCACCGGACATGGGGTCGCTGGAAGGTCCACCTGGATGGAGAATTCACCAACTCAAAGGGGACAGAGCCGGAGAGTGGTCGATATCTGTATCGGGAAACTGGCGACTGACGTTCAAGATTGAAGAGGGCGCCATCGTCGATCTGGACTTGGAGGACTATCACTGATGGCGAGCGAGAAACTGAACATGGGCATGGCGCCGGTTCATCCTGGCGAGTTCGTTCGGACCGAGATCTTGGATGAGCTTGGACTGACGATTGCCAAGGCGTCGGAGGTCCTTAACGTACGGGCGGCAACGCTCTCCGATTTGGTCAATGAGAAAGCTTCGCTATCGCCTGAGATGGCCATGCGGATTGAGCTTGGGTTCGGCGTCAAGGCGGAGCTGCTGTTGCGCATTCAAGCGCTCTACGACAGCGTCACAATTCGGCGCAAAGCCGGAGAACTGAACGTTCAACGCTATCAGCCGGAGCGGGCCTAGTCGGACGTTGTCTTTCTTTTATGCGGCCGTTCGGGTGGCGTCAGGCGATGCTGTTCCCCGCCAATCGCTGATCGGGCGCGACTGAAAGGTCGTGCGGCGCATCTCGCGGCGGAAGCCGTGGTAGTCGTTGATGGCGTAGTGCTGGGTGGAATAGTTGTCCCAGATGGCCACGGCCCCGGCGGTCCAGCGCAGGCGGCAGCAGAACTCGGGCAGGGTCGACTGCTCGAACAACAGCTTGAGGATCGGCCGGCTGTCCTCCTCGTTCATCCCATCGAGACGCATAGTATAGGTTGGGTTGACGTAGAGCGAGCGGTTGCCGGTCGTCGGGTGGGTGAGGACGGCGGGTTGAAAGCGCTCCTTGTCCGCCTCAGGGTCGCCGCGCTTGGTCGAGCCCTTCATGGCCTGCTCCTCGACGGGCGGCGCCCACTTGATGCCGTAGGGCTTGCCCACGTGGATGGCATCGCGACCGTTGAGCAAGTCCTTGAGGGTCTCGGGCAGGGCCTCCCAGGCAGCGCGCTGGTTGGCCCAGAGGGTGTCGCCGCCGTAGGGCGGCACCTCGATAGAGCAAAGCACCGAGCCGTTGGGCGGCGTCTCGATGAAGCTGAGGTCCGTGTGCCAGCCGCCGCCGAAGACGCCAGTGCGCTCGGAGGCTTCCTTGATCACATAGGTCATCTCCGGGTGCTCGTCCGGGCCGGGGCCGTAGGGATTGACCGCCGGGCGGCCAAAGACCTGGGCCAGCGCCCGGTGCTGCGGCACGTCGAGGAACTGATCGCGGATGACCAGCAGCAGGTGCGTATCGAGCGCCTGGCGCAGCGCCTCGGCCAGGTCGGCCGAGATCGGCTGCTTCAAGTCGATGCCGGTGATCTCCGCGCCGATGGCGCCGGTGATGGGGTGGAGTTGCATTTGGCAGTGGCCTTATCCAGAGAGCGGATAAAGCCTAGCGCTCTTGTGTTCGCGGCGCCAATGGTCGGAATGCAGGTCAGCCCGGACGTTCCCTCAAGCTGTCACCCCGGAAGTCCCCTCAAGCTGTCACCCCGGACGCGATAGCGATCCGGGGTCCATTCCTCGGCCTGCACCAGTATTGAGAAGTCCGGACTCATCCTATCCATGGATCCCGGCTCGCGGGCTTCGCCCTTGGCCGGGATGACAGGAGGAGTTGGTGGCGCCCGCCCTAAGCCAACCGCATCTCCGGGATGTCGCCCGGGACGATGAGGGTGGCGCCGGTGGCGGCCTTGATGTCCTCGACCGAGACGCCGGGGCCGCGCTCGCGCAGCACCAGGCCCTCTTCGGTGGGCTCGATCACCGCCATCTCGGTGACGATCAGGCTGACCCGCCGGGTGGCGGTGAGCGGCATGGTGCACTCGGGCACGATCTTATGGTTGCCCTTGGCGGTGTGGACCATGGCCACGACCACACGCTTGGCGCCGGAGACCAGGTCCATGGCGCCGCCCATGCCGGGCACCATCTTGCCCGGCACCATCCAGTTGGCGAGGTAGCCGCGCTCATCCACCTGCAGCCCGCCGAGCACCGTCATGTCGAGGTGGCCGCCACGAATGAGACCGAAGCTCATGGCGCTGTCGATGGAGGCGGCGCCCGGTACGGCGGTGACGAAGCCGCCGCCGGCATCGGTCAGGTTGACGTCCTCCATGCCCTCGGGTGGGCGGGCGCCGAGGCCGATCACGCCGTTCTCCGCCTGGAAGAAGACGTTGACCTCCTCGGGGAGGTAGTTGGCCACCAGGCTGGGCAGGCCGATGCCGAGGTTGACCAGGCTGTCGGGCTCGACCTCCTGCGCCACCCGGCGGGCGATGATCTCCTTGGGCGACATGGCGGCGGGCGCGTCAGCGACAATTTCAGCCGTGCTCATTAGGCAGCCCTCCGTTCCAGCATGTGGTCGACCAGGATGCCTGGGGTCTTCACTGCGTCCGGCGAGATGACGCCGACGGGTACGATGTGCTCCGGCTCGGCGATGACATGGTCGGCGGCCAGCGCCATGACCGGATTGAAGTTGTGCGCCGTCAGCGAGTACTCGAGGTTGCCCACATAGTCGGCCTGGCGCGCGGCGATGAGGGCGTAGTCGCCGCGAATAGGCGTCTCCAGCAGGTAGCGCTTGCCGCCGGTCTCGACGATCTGCTTGCCGTCCTCCACCGGGGTTCCGAGGCCGGTCTGAGTGAGCACGCCGCCGAGGCCTACGCCGCCGGCGCGGATGCGCTCCACGAGGGTGCCCTGGGGCACCAGCTCGACCTCCATCTCGCCGGCGATCATCTTGGCCTGGGTCTCCGGATTGAGCCCGATGTGGGAGACGATGGCCTTGGCGATGGCTCCGGCGCTGACCAGCTTGCCGATTCCGTGGTCCGGCATGGCGGTGTCGTTCGCGACCACGGTGAGATCCTTGGCGCCGCGCGCCACCAGGGCATCGATCAGGCGGTGGGGCGAGCCGACCCCCATGAAGCCGCCGATCAGCAGCACGGCGCCGTCGGGGACAAGCTCGGCCGCCTCGGCGGCTTTGACGGCGCGTTTCATGGCAGGCCTCTCCTTCGTGTAAAGCGCTGACTTCCCTATATAGCGCGACTTTAGCGGGCGGCTGTGACAGTTTGTTGGAGACGCCTCGGCCGCTCGGCCGGGGCGCAGACCATTCCAACTTTGAAGGACATTGCCATGCCCAGCGATCAGCCGGCGCCGCGCGCCTATCTTTCGAAGCAGGACATCGCCGAGGCGCCGGAGCTGCACCTCAGCCATCCCTGGAACGACAAGTCAGAGGTCTTCATGACCCGCCTGTCGGAGCCGGCGGGTCTGGCGCGCCTCTCGCTCTCTATCGCGCGGGTACCGCCGGGTAAGGAGAGCTTCGTCTATCACCGGCACGAGCGCGACGAGGAGTTTCTCTTCATCCTCTCAGGACGCGGTATCGCCGACATCGGTGAAGAGAGCTTCGAGGTCGGCCCCGGCGACTTCATGGCCTTTCCCGCGCCGCACGGACCGGCGCATCACCTCAGGAACCCTTTCGAGGAGGACTTGGTCTATCTGATGGGCGGGGAGCGCTCAGGCTTCGACATGGGACACTTTCCACGGCTCGGCCGGCGCATCGTCTTCGGGCCGAGCGGAATCTTTGGCGTCGCGGACGACGACTGCAGGGAGATCAGCTTCGAAGAGTTCTTCGTCGAAAAGCCGGCCGGCTGAGCCTCACTCCCCGTCGTCGGGATTGTAGTCCGGCGGGTACTTCTCCCAGGGATACCCTCCGCGCGCCATGGCGTAGCCGACGTCGAAGAGCTCGTTCATGTAGACCGTGTCGAACTCCTCCTCGCGCTCGGCCTCGAAGCTCTCGGGAATGTGGGCGAGGTTGTAGTCGATATCGTCGCGCTCTGCGGCGAGATAGATGCGGTATAGATCGCCGAGCCCCTGGCTCTGAATGAGACTAGAGATGGCGCGTCCGGCGATGGTGAAGATGCGGCGCTCGATGTTGCCCCACTCGGGATCGAGCCGGGCGTTGCGAATGAGGTAGAGCTCGCGCTTGCGGCGTTCGGCGACGTGGTACTGCTCCGCAATCTCCTCGATGTTGAGCGAGGGCGGGTAGAGGAAGACCTGGCTAATAGCACCGCCGTCGACGTGCATCTCCTGGTACGTCTCGCCATTCGCCTCGACATCGATCATCACGGGCGGAAAGGCCCCCGGAATGGCGGCGGAGGCGACCAGCACCGCGTGGAAGAGATTGAGGGCGTCCGGGTGGCCGCTCTTGGCGATCTTGCCGATGTTCCAGACGATGGGGCGCTGAGCATCCAGGTTGGTGGTGGCGATGAGGAGCAGACGGCCCTTGTCATGCTCTTCGGCGATGCGGCGCAGCATCTCTTCATCGGCGTAGCGGGCGATGGTCTCCCACAGCGGGCCGTTGTCGGCGGCGCTGTCGCCGAAGACGATATCCAGAAAGGGGCGCTCGCGCAGCACGTCCTCGGCCGAGATGGTGGTGTAGACCTCGCGCAGCTCGTCGTCGTAGTCGGGGCCGAGGAAGGCGAAGGGGGCCGTGAGCGCGCCGGTGCTGACCCCGGTCACCACCTTGAACTCGGGGCGATCGCCGCGCGCGGTCCAGCCGACCAGCAGACCGGCCCCGAAAGCGCCGTTGTCGCCGCCGCCGGAGATGGCCAAAAAACGAGCCGGCGGCAGGTTTGCATTCGTGGGGACGCCCTTGGGCAGGTTGGCCGCCGGTTTGACGGTTCCGCCATTGCGATAGGCAACCTCGCGGCGATAGGCCTCGATCGCATCGTCGACAAAGGGCTGCGGATCATCGTCGATGAAATAGCGGACGTCCTCCAGGCCCGGCACGTCAGCCTGTAAGTAGAGCTCGTTCGGCACGGCGGGCTCGCGCTCAGGTGAGGCGCAAGCAGCGAGGCCAAGACCGAAGATAAGCGGAACCAGGATAACCCGAAGCCATTGCGCCATGACGCTGTCGTCCCCCCGACCGATGCCGTTGTCTTGTTTGTCCGGCTACAGCCAGCCTCGTTGGCGATAGGCCTCTTCGACGACATCTGCAACCTCTTCGGCGGTGCGTGCGGCGGCGCCTTCCAAGGTTTCGGGGTCGATTTCCCGGATTGTGCTCGCGGCGCCTGAGATGACCGCGCTGGTGGCCGCACGCCCTGCGGCTGCTCCGACGCCGACAGGGGCGAGGACGCCGGGCATCTTGCCGCCGGCCGCCTCGACTTCCGCCGAGCCAAGCGGCGACAGCCCGTCGGCCGTCTGTTGATAGCCCTCGACCAGGGTTACCAGCTCGGCCGCACCGGCGCCGAAGCCGATCAGCATGCGCTGCAATCGGCTGCCCTCGTCGACCGCAACGAAGGCGCCTTTGATGACGCCGTCTCCGACCTGGGGCTGGGCACCGTCCGTGGCGCGAACCGCCGTTATGCCTCGTTCGTCGAGCTCCGCCACCAGCTTCTCGCCGACCAGCGCACCAAGCTCACGGCCCAGGGAGATCTCCTCTTCGCTCTGTGGGATCTCCCGCTCGGCGTAGAGACCAGCCAGTGCCGAGTTGGGCGGCACATCCTGAGGGGTCGCGGCGAAGTCGTAGACGACGATGCGTGCTGGCTTGGCGAGCTCGCCTTCGTAGCGGTCTTGGGAAGTGACCTCGCTGGAGGCGCAGCCGGCGAGCAGGAAGAGGCCGGCCAGGCAGGCCGCCCGGCGCCATGGCGAAATGAAAGCAGTGCGCTGCGCAGATAGCATCTCTCTGTTCCTTTCGTGGCCCTCGGCTCTGCTCTAGGCTTGCTGTCGTGCGCAGTGCCATCTGCCGAGCAAAGCGGCAGGGCTGATTCTTCTGTTCCAAGTGTAAATTGCTGGGCGGCGCCAGTCATGCGGGAAGGTGTTGATCAATGGTAGAAGGCAAAGCGGAAAGAGCGGAGCTGCACGTCCGTCCGGCCCAGGCTCAGGACCTTGCCGCGATCACCGCCTGCGCCGAAGCGGCCTACGACAAGTACGTCGTGCGCATCGGTAAGAAGCCGGCGCCGATGGTTGCCGATTTCGCGAGCCAGATCGCCGCAGGGCAGGTCTATGTCGCCGTGTCAGGCAGTGATGCAGCAGAGGAGTTCCTCGGCTACGTGGTCTGCTATGCGAATGCAGGACGACTGCATCTGGAGAACGTCGCCGTCCAGCCGGAGGCTCAAGGGCGCGGGGCAGGGCGAGCGCTGGTGACCTTCGTCGAGAACAAGGCGCGGGCGGACGGGCTGCCGGCTGTCGATCTCTACACCAACGCCAAGATGACAGAGAACCTGGCGCTCTATCCGGCGCTGGGCTACCGCGAGACCGAACGCCGCCATGAAGACGGCTTCGACCGCGTGTTCTTTGTCAAAGAGCTCGTCGATTAACGGTAGTTGGAAACGCCGCGCTCGCCGATGGTGGCCAAGTCAGGCTCGGGCAGCCTGTGAAGTTGAAGATTGGCGCGGCCGCCGTGGCCAGCGTCGATGATCAGCAGGCGAATGACATCGCCCAGCGCTTCGGCTGCCCGCATGGCCGCAACGCCTTCGCCGAGATCGACCGCATTGAAGCCGAGATCGTCGAGCAGCTTGGTAACCGCAGCCTTGGCGTCTTTGTCCTTGCCGGCGATGAAGCTCTGTGCGCCCGCGCTCCGCAGCGCGTCCGAAGAGGTGTCGAAGGCCTCCATCGCGATGGTGTTGAGCGCCTTCACGACCTTGGCCTTGGGGGCTTGGTCCTGCAGTCGCTCGGCAATGGCGGTCTCGAACCAGGCGCCCTGGTGGACCTCATTCGCGTAGTCGCGATTGTTCAGGTCCAGGACGATCTTTCCGTCGAGCGTCTCAGGGTTCGACAGGACCGCGGAAGGTTGCGGGTCCCGGATGGTCCAGACCAGCACATCCCCGAAGGCGGCGGCTTCATCCGTGCTGCCGGCCAGCGCGCCATTGGCGGCGCGCTCTGCGGCGGCCGCCGCCTGCTCTGAGCGCCTGGCGCCGAACATCACGTCGTGACCAAGCTGAGCAAGCCGGACGCCGATCGCCCGACCCATGTTTCCCGAACCGATGATGCCGACCTTCATTGCACTCTCCTTTGCCAGCGCCCCGTTTGGTGTGCTGTGGGGCTGTGACAATGGAGATGACAATCGACTTATAATCATTCAAATTGATAGTGATGAACATAGAATTCAGTGAAAGTGAGCTTCGCAAGCTCGATCTCAATCAGCTGCTCGTGTTTTCCGCCATCATGCGCGAAGGCAGCGTCGGCGCGGCGGCGCAGCGGCTTTTCATCGGGCCGTCGGCCGTCAGCATGGCCCTGGCAAGGCTGCGCCAGAGCTTGGGTGACGAGCTCTTCGTGCGTGCTGGCAAGGGGATGGAGCCAACCCCTCGTGCGGAGCTGCTTTGGTCGGCCATTCAGCCGGCGCTCTCTACAATAGACGGCGCGTTGCGTGCCGCGGAGTTTGATCCGGCCAAGGCAGATCACAGAGTTCGCTTCGCAGCCCCCGACGATTTGGAGTTCGTGCTCATTCCTGCCCTGTTAAAAAAGATGCAGGCGACCGCGCCGGGCGTTCGCCTGACCGTGCGGCCGGCGGACTTTCGCAGCATCGCCGCACGTCTCGACAGTGGCGAGGCGGATGTCGCCTTCAGCGCCATCTCGGCCAAGCGGCTCGACAAGCGCCATCATGTCGAGATCACCCACCGGGAGCATTTTCGTGTTCTCTACGATCCGGCGCTGCTTGGGCGGCGAGGCAAGCTGAGCTTCGAAGACTATCTATCGGTGCCGCATCTCATCAGGTCCGTGTCCGGCGATACCTCGGGCGCAATCGATGAAGCCCTATCGGCACGTGGCGCGCAGCGCACCGTGTTGGCCGGGCTGTCCAACTTCGCCACCATGCCGTTCGTTTTGAGGAGCCGTCCTGCCCTGGCCAATGTGCCTGCCACGGCTGCGGGGTATCTTGCAGACGCCTTCGCACTTGAGACCTGCGCGCTGCCCTTTCCCTCACCGACGTTCGACGTCGGCCTCGTTTGGCACGCCCGCCTGGACAGCGACTCGGCAAGCGCCTGGTTTCGAGGCTTGTTGCGAGAGGTCATCGGAGACATCGTCAGCAAAGCGGAGGGGGAGCGGCCGGCCGCTCCCTCGGCCACTGCAGCGAGAGGCCGAAAGAGGAGCAAGGCATGACAGACAACCCGATCACCATCCGGATGATCGATCACGTGGTCATCCGCACCAAGGCGCTGGCTCCGATGCTCGCCTTCTACAGCGAGGTTCTCGGCTGTGCAGTTGAAAGGCGGCAGGAAAAGTTCGGCCTGGTTCAGTTGCTCGCCGGCAGCTCGCTGATCGACCTGCTCGACCCGGACGGTGAGCTGGCCAAGGCCTTCCCTGAGCCGCCCTCGGCCAAAGGCCCGAACATGGATCATGTCTGCCTGCAGGTTGAGCCCTGGGACGCGGCGGCCATCCGCAGCCACCTTGCCGTCCATGGTGTCGAGGCGCCGGAACCGGTCTCGCGCTATGGCGCCAAGGGCAGCGGCCCTTCGATCTACATCAGCGATCCTGATGGAAACACGGTTGAGCTGAAAGGCCCGCCGGAGGGATAACGACGTCAGCCGGCGCAGTCCTGCCGCAACCCCAACGAAGAGGTCTCCATGTCTCCACAGTCGAGCAACAAGCGCTACCGCATTGCTCTCATTCCCGGCGACGGTATCGGCCAAGAGGTGGTGCCAGAGGGTGTCCGAGCGCTGGAGGCGGCAGGCCGGCGCTTCGGCTTCTCCTTCGATTGGCAGCAGCACGACTGGTCCTGTGCGCTCTACAAGCAAACCGGCCATATGATGCCCGAGGACGGGGTGGAGGAAGTTCGCGGCAGTGATGCCATCCTCCTCGGCGCCGTCGGCTATCCCGGTGTGCCCGACCACATCTCGCTCTGGGGCTTGCTCATTCCGCTCAGGCGGGAGCTGGGGCAGTACGTCAACTTGCGCCCCGTGCGTCTCTTGAAGGGCATCACCTCGCCGCTAGCCGGGCGAGGGCCCGAGGACATCGACTTCATCGTGGTGCGGGAGAACAACGAGGGCGAATACTCGGAGATCGGCGGCCGGCTCTACCGCGGCACGGAGGACGAGGTGGCGGTGCAGGAAGCCGTGTTCACCCGGCGCGGCACCGACCGCATCCTGCGCTACGCCTTCGAGCTGGCGAAGACCCGGCCGCGCAAGCATCTGACTTCGGCGACCAAGTCCAACGGCATCGTCCACACCATGCCCTTCTGGGACGAGCGCTTCGAAGCGGTCGCGGCCGACTATCCCGAGGTGGAGACGGCGCAGTACCACATCGACATTCTGACCGCTCACTTCGTGCAGCACCCCGACTGGTTCGATGTGGTCGTCGGCTCCAACCTCTTCGGCGATATTCTCTCGGACCTCGGCCCGGCGGTCGCCGGCTCTATCGGCATCGCGCCCTCGGCCAACATCAATCCGGAGCGGACGGCGCCCTCCATGTTCGAACCGGTGCACGGCAGCGCGCCCGACATCGCCGGGCAAGGTATCGCCAATCCCGTTGCCACCGTTTGGTCGGCGGCGCAGATGCTGGAACACCTGGGCGAAGAGGCTGCGGCAGCGGCCATGCTGACCGCCATCGAGACCGTTCTAGGCGAGGCGGGCCTGCGCACCCGGGACTTGGGTGGGACCGCCGATACGGTCACCTGCGGCAAAGCGATCGCCGAGGCCATCGAGAGCGGCGCCTGAGATGGCAGAGCTCTTTCCCGGCTTCGAGGAGCGTCGCATCGCGACGGAGGGCGCGGAGATCTTCTGCCGCATCGGCGGGGAGGGGCCGCCCCTTCTGCTGCTGCACGGCTATCCCCAGACGAGCGCCATGTGGCACAAGGTGGCGCCCGCCTTGGCGGCCCATTTCAGCTTGGTCATCGCCGACCTGCGCGGCTACGGCCGTTCCGCCAAGCCGGAGACGACGGCCGATCACGCGCCTTACGCCAAGCGCGCCATGGCCCAGGACATGGCGGAGGTCATGACGGCGCTGGGCCACGAACGCTTCTTCCTGGCCGGCCACGACCGGGGCGGTCGGGTCGCTCATCGGCTGGCCTTGGACCATGCCGAACGGATCGAGAAGCTGGCCGTTCTGGACATCGCACCCACACGCGAAATGTACCGCAACACCGACGAGGCTTTCGCCCGCGCCTACTGGCACTGGTTCTACCTCATCCGCCCGGCGCCTATGCCGGAGCGCATGATCGGCGCCGACTCCGATGCCTTCCTGAAGGAGAAGCTCTCCGGCTTGACTGGCATGCTCGCGCAGTTCGACGAGCGGGCTCTGGCCGAATACCTCGATTGCTTCGGCAACCCGGCGACGATCCATGCGTCCTGCGAGGACTATCGAGCTGCCGCGACGATCGACCTGGCCCACGACGATGCCGATGGCGGCCGCAAGGTCGCCTGTCCGCTTCTGGTGCTCTGGGGTCTGAAAGGGGTCATCGAGCGCTGCTTCGATCCTTTGGCGCTCTGGCGCCAGCGGGCCGAGCAGGTGGAGGGTTTCGCCTTGCCGTGCTCTCACTACCTCGCCGAGGAACTGCCGGAAGAGACCGCTGAGGCGCTGATCGGCTTCTTTGGCAAAGAGGCGCAGTCTCTCTAACCAACCGAGACTGGCGATCTCGGAAGCGGGTCATCGACCAGCTTTCCATCGGGCTCGATCACCACGCGCCAGACGGTTGCGCGATAGCGGAAGGTCAAGCGGGTGTGGCCAGCGTCTTCCTCTTCGCCTCGCTCCACCGTGCTGTAGACGAGGCCTTTGCGCATCTCTCGTTTGAGGGTTTCGCTGGAGAGGCCCAGCTTGGATGCCAGAAGCTCGGCGTCGACGGTGATCTCACCGTCGACGATGCTGGCGCCGTTCGCGACCTCCTGATTCATGACGTTCCTCTGCCGCCGCGCGAGCGTGTGGTCGGTTTGGATTGCGCCATCTCGAAGTTGACGCAGAGGTCATCCAGGTCATTCGCTGCCAGGGGCTGCCCAAGAAGGTCGCAGGCATAGTCCGGCTCGTCACCGGGCTTGCGAAGCGCGCAGGCCAGGTGACAGCAGAAGCGGCAGCTCCCGAAGGAGGGCTTGCCGCGCGTGCGCGCGACCTCTTCCGTCAAGCGCTTGACGCTGGTCTGCAGCTGGTCGCGAACATCGGGTGCAAGATTGCCGATGGCTTCGGACAGAACGTCGAGCGGGTCCTGGCTGAGCGCGCGGTGCCCCTTGTCCGTCAGGTCGAAGCGCACGCTGCGTCCGTCCAAGTCCGAAGGGCTGCGGGTCAGGTATCCCTCCGACACCAGGCCCTTGACGGTCTGCGAGGCCGTGCCGCGCGTCGTCGCGTGAAACTCAGCGAAGGCCGAGACGGTGCGTGAGAAGCGATTGGCGCGAGCAAAGAAGCGCAGCGTGTTCCACTGCGCGGGTGTGAGCCCGCAAACATGGCCGTCGCCAACGCTGATACGCGCCAGCTGGGCGATGGACTGTGCAATGTTGCGGTTATCCATCGAACGCTCCCTTCGACGAAAAATAGTATCGATCCGAAACGATCTTGACAAGGAATTAGTTTCGAATCGATACTAATGCTGTGTGAAACCGGTGGCGACGCGATCGGATTGGATGGGAAGGTGACTCTGCCGTGATAATCAGTCGGAATGCCTACCTCGCCGTCGAGTGCCTCGTCAGGCTTGTCGGCTTCAGCCGCGAAGAGCCTTGCAGCGGGCCCAGTCTGGCCGGTCAGCTCGAGCTCTCCGTCCCCGAGATGGAAGCGCTGATCTCACAGCTGCGCGCGGCAGGTCTGGTGGAGAGCAGAGAAGAGCTCGGCGACGCCTACTATCTCACCCGCCCGGCCCACCGGGTAACGGTGTTCGAGGCGCTGCAAGCGTTCGACGAGCCGGATTTGCCAGGAGCCAAGCCAAGCAATCGTCATCAAACGGTAGCGGACCTCTGCGGCACCGATCTGCTGTGGGAGTCGCTCAAGGGCTATGTGCTGCTGTTCCTCCAGGGTGTCTCCTTGGCCGACATCGCGCCCGAGCCCGCCGAGGCACTGGACCATGGAAGCGGCCTCGTCCTCCCCTTTGGCGCGCCGTCCACGGCGAAACACTAAGCGTGTGCAAGACGGCCTAACGCGGGCCTCTGGAGGATGAGGGGGCGCGATGGCCATCGCTTATGCGAAGTTCCGAAACGATGAAGGCGTGCCGGTGATCGCGATCGGCGTGAAGGAGTTCAAATGTGCCGGCGCCACCCCGCCGCACGATCACCCGCATGTCTACCTTAACATGGGCGCCGCCGGGTCCATTCACTGCCCCTATTGCGGAACGCTCTACGTCTACAAGGCAGGCCTCCGCCGCGACGAAACCGAACCGCCCGGCAACTTCCTGGAAGACGAGGTCGAGGAGGCGTAGCAGAGCCCCGTGGTTCGCAGCCGCTATCTTGCCGGGGCACGGGCCGACTTCCTCGCTGCAGGTGAGAGGAGGTTGGAGAACAGCCGCTTCAGCCGCAGTCTGATCGTCGAGCCACCCGGTTTCGCCGGCGCTCTTCCCGTGGGGTCTCTTGCGGCCAAATCCTGCGCGATGTCCTTGCCCAGGTCTCGCATCCAGGGCTCTTGCTCCATGGCTCGCGTTCGGTCGAAGTGGTAGAGCGTCCACTGTTGGTAGTCGTAGTAAGGTCCCATGGCGGAGAAGCTAGCGAAGCCCTCCTGACAGCATGCCGTCAGGAGCCTTGCGCTATGCTGTTTCCTAGGAGTGAGGAGCATATGCGCCGGGCAGACCGCCTTTTCGAGATCATCCAGATTCTGCGTCGGCGCAAGCTTGCCAGGGCTCGCGACCTGGCCGAGCACTTCGAAGTTTCCGAGCGGACGATCTACCGCGACATCCAGGACCTGATCGTGAGCGGGGTCCCAATCGAAGGAGAGGCCGGTGTCGGTTACGTCTTGCGTGGCGGGTTCGACCTACCACCACTGATGTTCAACGAACGGGAGTTGGAGGCCTTGGTGCTTGGCGCACGCATGGTGCAGAGCTGGTCGGACTCGGAGCTTGCCGAGGCCGCCGCCGACGTCATCGCCAAGGTTGAGACGGTGATCCCGGCAGCCTTGCGCGAGCACATGGCCAAGACGGCTCTCATCGCGCCGGCCCGTCACTACGCCGAGCCGATCAAGGTCGACATGCGGGCGCTGCGGGCGGCGGTGCGCGAGCGCCAGAAGCTTCGTCTCAGCTACCGCGACGAGGCCGACCGTACCTCGGAGCGCGAGGTGCGCCCCTTGGCCCTGGCCTTCTATGGGCCGGTTTGGTTGCTGGTGACCTGGTGCGAGCTGCGTGTCGACTTCCGCTGTTTTCGTCTCGACCGCATTGTCGAGCTGTCGGTTCTGGAGGAGCGCTTTCGCCCGGAACCGGGCCGCAATCTGCAGGATTTCCTCAAACGCGATGGCGAATGACCGCGTTCCGTCGACCGGCGCAGGGCAGGCTTGTCGCCAGTTTGCTTGATTCTCTTTTGGCTAGAGGCCATCTCTTGGGCGTCGCAGCAGGGAAGGGGATGCGCGACTCACGCGCATGCTTTACCTTCCGTTGCGCTTTTGGGCTCAAGACCGGACAGCATTGTACTTTTCGGAGCAAGCCGGCATACCAGCCGTCTTGGGCTATGCCCCGCAGCGCTGACCGCAGGACACCATGAAAGGAATCCAGGTTGTCGAAAGAAGACCTGCTCGAATTTGAGGGCGTCGTGACCGACGTCCTGCCAGACGCCCGCTTCCGGGTGAAGCTGTCGAACGATCACGAGATCACGGCCTACGCATCGGGCCGCATGAAGAAGCACCGTATCCGCACCCTGGTCGGTGACCGCGTGACGGTCGAGCTGACCCCCTACGATCTCGACAAAGGGCGGATCACCTTCCGCCACAAGGACACCACGCCCGCGCCGGCCAACCGCTCGCAGCAGCGCCGCAACTTCCGCCGTCGTTGAGTCGTCGACAGGCAGCGCCGGGCGGGGCTAGTCCTTGGCCGCTGGCAAGAGCATGACCGGGCAAGCGACCTTGCCGATCAGCTGCTCGGAAACGCTGCCGAACAAGAGGTCGCGCAGGAAGCTGGACTCATGGGCGGCCATGACCAGGAACTCTGGCGCCAGCTTCTCCACCTGTTGTGCAATCTTCTCGCTTGGCGAGCCTTGGATCAGCAGAGCTTCGGCCGTAACCCCCGCAGCTCTCGCGCGCTCGCCGAGCGACTGAACCTCCCGGTGAGCCTCTCGGATCTGGGCGGCAATCTCCGCTCGGTCGGGCTGCGCTGAAGCCACGATACCGACCTCGGGCGCGGGTGGCATCACCGGCAGCTCCGCCTCTCCGGTTTCCCCGGTCACATGGATGATGGTGAGTTCGGCGTTCAAGCGTTTGGCAAAGTCGGCGGCCGCATCGACCACGCGCAGAGAATCGACGCTGAGGTCAACCGCTGCCAGAATGCACGTCATCTCCGTTTCTCCCGATGCCCCGGCCCGCTGTCGGCTTGGCCGACGGTCATCGTTGATAGCGGAAGCCGATCTTCAGGCCCACCTGATAATGCGCAACCTTGCCATCCTCGATATGGCCGCGGATCTCCGTGACCTCGAACCAGTCGAGATTGCGCAGGCTTTCAGATGCTGTCGCAATGGCGTTGTCGATCGCCTCTTCCACCGATTTTCCCGAGGAACCATAGATCTCGGTAATGCTGTAGACATGATCGGTCATGATGGGATCTCCCTTTGGCTGATCCGGCTTGCGGTGCCTATTCGCGAGCAAGCCAATCACCAAGCCTAGCACGGCTTGCCTTGTGCTGGGGCCTCTGCTTGCGATGATGCGGAAAACAGCAGAGGGAAGGGCCAGGTGCGATGTCGAACGAGGCGCGAGGCGAGACCGGGTCAAGACCGCTGCGGGTTCATATCAAGACCTCCCCCAACAGCGAGGCGGTCTTCCGCATCACCCCCGAGTTGTTCGAGCAAGCGGCTGCCCGCCATCCGAGACTGGCCGACCGGATTTCAGTCAGCTTCAACGCCGGTCTGGAGGGCTTTGAGGATGCGATGGCCGATGCGGACGTCCTGGTTACCTGGGATCTGCCGCGGGACGACGTCGCCGGCTACGCGCCGCAGCTCAAGTGGGTTCACGTGATCGGGGCAGGCATCGAGCACCTGCAGCCGCTCGACTGGCTGCCGCCTGATGTCGCGCTGATCAACAACAGGGGCGTTCACGCCCCCAAGGCCGGCGAGTACGGCTTGATGGCGCTGCTGATGCTCAACAGCGCCGTGCCGCAGCTGATTACCCAGCAACGCGCCCATCGCTATCAAGAAATTTTCACCGGAACCTTGGCCGGCAAGACGCTGCTGATCGTCGGGCTGGGTGAGATGGGAGGCGCCGTGGCGCGCGCCGCCCGGGCTCATGGTCTCACCATCCTTGCCATCCGCCGTGGCGGCGAAGACAGCCCATTGGCAGATGCCGTTCACGGGCCCGATGCGCTTGATGCGCTGCTGCCGCAGGCCGACTTCCTGCTGCTGACCACGCCCTTGACCGAGGAGACCCGGGGACTGATCGACCGCCGCCGCTTGGCGCTGTTGAAGCCCGAAGCCGGCCTGATCAACATGAGCCGGGCGGGTGTGGTGGACTATTCGGCGCTGGCCGAGGCGCTTACGGCCGGTGGTTTGTCCGGGGCTGTGCTCGATGTCTTCGACCCCGAGCCGCTGCCGGCCGACTCACCGCTCTGGGAGGTGCCGAACCTCGTCATGACGCCGCATGTCTCCTCGGACGACCTTGGGGCCTACATCCCCCGCACGCTCGATCTCCTGTTCGAGAACCTACGCCGTTACCTTGACGGGGAGCCGCTCAAGAACCGCGTGCGGCCTGAGCTCGGCTATTAGCAATTTTTCCTAAAGCACTCGAATCGCGACCGGTTCGTCTCGGTTGCGTAGCTGCTGCGGCGCTGCCGGGCGCAAGCCCTCGGCCAACGAAGGGTCGTGCAAAGCAGCGATCAACGCCTCGCTGACCACGAGAGTTACGCCAAGCGATCGGCTGCAGCCCTCCAGTCGGCTGGCCACGTTGACCGTGTCGCCAAGCACGGCCCATTCCAGGCGCCGTTCCGATCCGACGTTGCCGATGACCACAGGTCCGTAGTGGAGGCCCAGCGAGAGCTGAACCGAAGCTTGGCCCTCGCGAATACGCTCCGCATTCCACTCCCCGATGCTGGCCATCATGGCACGTGCCGCATTCAGGGCGTTGTCGGCGTCATCGGGATCGACCGTCGGGTTGCCGAAGGTTGCCATCAGTCCGTCGCCGAGGAACTTGTCGAGGGTGCCGCCGTGGCTGAAGACGCAGTCTTCGAGCCGGCTGTGGAAGTCGCGCAGCAGCGCGATGGTCTCTTGCGGGCTCTCCTCCTCGGCCAGATGGGTGAAGCCGACGATGTCGGCGAAGAGCACAGCGACGGGCTGTTCGCGCACCGAAGCCAGGGGGTCGTCCTGATGCGAGAGAGCGTCGACCACGGTCGGCGCGAAGTAGCGGGCGAGATTGGCGCGCTCCCGCGCCGTGGCCGCCTCGCTCAGGACCAGGTCTCGTGCCCGGGCCACGGCCATGGCAATGAGCACGCCGGTGATGGCAATGGCGACGGCTTCGTTCAGCCGGGCCTGCAGCAGAACCGCGGAGGGGTCCAGCATGAGCTCCAAAGGGCTATTGCCCCAGAGCGGCGCCGTCTTGCTCTCCAGAAAGAGACTCTGCGCCGCTGCGCCCAGCATCCAGAGCACACCTGCGGCGATGCCGGTCGCCAAGGCGAGGCGCGGCTCGTAGGTCAGCGCCGCGCCGGCCAGCAGCATGAAGTAGAATGCGAAGATGCCATAGCGCGCCATCATCTGCGGGTAGTCGTCGCCGGCGGCCCAAGGGTTGGCCACGAGGAGCAGCAGAGTCATGACCAGGAGATCGAGGCCCGCGAAGAGGTAGCTCGTCCAACTGCGCAGGCCCTTGCGGCGGGCGTAGTAGAGCTGCAGCCATGGCAGGATGGCGAAGACGGCGAGCCCGACGGCATTGACGGCGAAGTAGGCAGGCGGTTGTACGGCAGCGAAGAAGATCGCCAGCACGGCCAAGAGGAGGCAGCGCCCGCGCGCGGCGTCAGCCAGACCGGCCAGAGACTCCGCTTCCAGGGTTTGCTCAAGCCGGAAGCCCTCGCTTTGCTGGGTTTTCGGCGTATCGAGAGTGTCCTGCGCCGTCATGGGGTCTTTCCCGGTGGCCTGCCCGCAACTTGGAGGCGCAGCATGGTGGTGCGGGCCACTCCGCGCAATCTGCGACTACTCTTGAGGAGCGACGCGCATGCCGCTAATCGTCTGGCCGCCGTCGATTTGAAGACAGCCGCTCGCGGGGGTGAGGGCTAGCGTCCGCCCGCGTGCGTCCGCACGAGCAACCATAAAAAGTCCGGTCAGCAATCAGGTCGGCCTAACTGTGCCGAAAGGGAGTTGTCGTCATGCCGAAATCCGATATCGAGATTGCCCGCGAAGCCACCATGAAGCCCATCGCCGAGGTCGGCGGTGAGAAACTGGGCATTCCGGGCGACGCGCTGCTCAACTATGGCCCTTACAAGGCCAAGGTCTCGATGGACTACATCAACGGCCTGAAGGAGCAGCCGGACGGCAAGCTCATCCTGGTCACCGCGATCACCCCGACCCCGGCCGGCGAGGGCAAGACGACCACCACCGTCGGCCTCGGCGACGGCCTCAACCGGATCGGCAAGAAGACGGCCATCTGCCTGCGCGAGCCCTCGCTCGGCCCCTGCTTCGGCATGAAGGGCGGCGCGGCCGGCGGCGGCTACGCACAGGTGGTGCCCATGGAGGACATCAACCTCCATTTCACGGGTGACTTCCATAGCATCGGCATCGCTCACAATCTGCTTTCGGCGCTGATCGACAACCACATTTATTGGGGGACCGAGCCGGCAATCGATAATCGCCGGGTCGCCTGGAAGCGGGTGGTCGACATGAACGACCGGGCGCTCAGGCAGATCACCAACTCGTTGGGTGGCGTCGCCAATGGCTTCCCGCGCGAGGACGGCTTCGACATCGTCGTCGCCTCGGAGATCATGGCCATCTTCTGCCTCGCCAACGATCTGCAGGACCTGACCGACCGCATCGGCAACATCGTCATCGCCCAGAACCGCAAGCGCGAGCCGATCTACGCCCGCGACGTCAAGGGGCCCGGCCCCATGTCCGTGCTGCTAAAGGATGCCATGGCCCCCAACCTGGTGCAGACCTTGGAGAACAACCCGGCCTTCGTCCACGGTGGGCCGTTCGCCAACATCGCCCACGGCTGCAACTCTGTGCTGGCCACCAAGACGGCGCTGAAGGTCGCCGACTACACGGTGACCGAGGCCGGCTTCGGCGCCGACCTGGGCGCCGAGAAGTTCTTCGACATCAAGTGCCGCAAGGCGGGCCTCAAGCCGGATGCTGCGGTCCTCGTCGCCACCGTCCGCGCGCTGAAGATGCACGGCGGCGTCAAGAAGGATGAACTCGGCAGCGAGAACGTGGCGGCGGTCGAGGCCGGCTGCGCCAACATGATCCGCCACATCAAGAACGTGAAGAAGTTCGGCGTGCCGGTCACGGTATCGATCAACCGCTTTATCACCGACAGCGATGCCGAGTTGGCGACGGTCAAGGCCGCGGCTGAGGCCGAGGGCGTCAAGGCCTTCATCGCCACCCACTGGGCCGACGGCAGCGCCGGCACCGAAGAGCTCGCTCGCCACGTGGTCGAGCTGGCCGACAGCGGCCTGACCGAGTTCGCTCCGCTCTATCCCGACGACATGCCGCTGTTCGAGAAGATCGAAACCGTGGCCAAAGAGATCTACGGCGCGAAGGAAGTGGCCGCGGACGCCAAGGTGCGTCAGCAGCTGCGCGATTGGGAGGCTCAGGGCTATGGCCACTTCCCGGTTTGCATGGCCAAGACCCAGTACAGCTTCTCGACCGACCCCGATCTCAAGGGGGCGCCGACGGGCCATACGCTCGGTCTCCGCGAAGTGCGCCTCTCGGCCGGCGCCGAGTTCATCGTCGCCCTGGCCGGCGAGATCATGACCATGCCGGGCCTGCCGCGCGTGCCCTCCGCGAACAACATCTTCCTCAACGAGGATGGCCACGTCGAAGGGCTGTTCTAGTCGGCCCCTGCTTCGGCCGCAGCGGTCGCCAAGGCGCCGAGGGCCTCGATACCCTCGGCGATGCGCTGGTCCCAGGGATAGCCGCAGCTCACCCTGAGGCAGTGCTTGTAGCGTTTGCTGGCTGAGAAGACTTCCCCGGGCGCGAAGCAGATGCTTTCGGCCAGCGCCGTTTCGAACAGGAGTCCGCAGTCGACGGTGGGAGGCAGCTCGACCCAGAGCACGAAGCCGCCGGCCGGGCGAGTCACCTTGGTGCCGGCGGGAAAGCAGCGGTCGACGGCCCGTAGCGTGCGCTCGACGTTGTCCTTGAACACACGGCGCATGCGCCGAAGGTGGCTGTCATAGCCGCCCGAAGAGAGCAGCTCGGCCAGGGCGGCCTGCGGCAGCGCTGGACTGCAAAGGGTAAAGGCAAACTTGTTTTCCAGGATCTTCCGCATGCGGTGGCTGGTGGCAATCCAGCCGACGCGATAGCCGGGCGCCAAGGTTTTGGAGAAGGAGTTGCAGTAGAGAATGTCGCCCTCGGGGGCCAAGGCCATGAAGGGCTTCGGTCGCTCATCGCCGAAGTAGATCTCGCCGTAGATATCGTCCTCGATCAAGGGCACCTCGTGGCGTGCCAGCAGCCTCAAGACGGCTCGCTTCTTGTCGTCCGGCATGGTGCAGCCGAGCGGATTGTTGAAGCTCGAAGAGAAGAGGCAGGCGGCAACGCCGCCATTGGCCAATGCCCGCGCAAGTCTTTCCAGATCCACCCCATCGATGGGATGGGTCGGCAGCTCCAATGCTCTGAGGTTCAGGGCTTCGATCACCTGCAGGAGCCCGAAGTAGGTCGGCGACTCGATCGCGATGGTGTCGCCCGGTTCGGCGACGGCCTTGAGGGCCAGGGTGACCGCCTCCGTGCAGCCGCAGGTGATGGCGATGTCATCGGGGGCGAGGGCCTGGCCCCAGCGCAGGGCGCGCCGGGCAATCTCCTGGCGCAGTGGAAGGTCGCCGCGGGGCGGCGTATAGACGTTGTACTCCATCCCCTTCATCCGGGCTGCCCGGGCGAGGTAGCGGTCGAGCCGCCCAGCCGACAGAAGCTCGGCGCTTGGAATTGCGCAGCCCAGGGGAACGAAGTCCGGATCCGCGGCGTAGTCCAGCAACCGAAGAACCAGGCGCGAAACGGAAACATCGGTCGCACGTCCTGGCGGCTTCGAGGGACCCGGCACGTCAAGTGTCAGTGCGCCCCGCCTGGCGACATAGAATCCCGATTTAGGCCGAGCCTCGAGCACGCCACGGTCCTCCAGCAGGCGATAGGCTTGGAGAGCCGTGGACAAGCTGACGCCCCGCTGTTTGCTGATTTGGCGGAGGGACGGGGCCTTGGTGTCGGGCAGGAGGGTCCCGCTCTCCACAAGCCCGGTGACGAAGCGTGCCAGCTGCTCGTATCGGTGCAGGTTTGTGTGCTGCATGGGCGGTCAGGGACCTCGGTCCAGTTTGGCAGGCTTGTCCGCAGTAGCATAACAGAACTGTCTCACTCAATCTGTTCTGTATACAAATCATATTGTCTGTAACTGTTCTTGCTTCTCTTTGGTCGCTAGAGTTCCGGCGTTCCAACGACGAGAGGAAGAGAGCGATGGCGCGTTTTCCCAAGAGCGACATGATTTCCCTGACCCAAGAGACCGCGCGCTACGACTTGGCCGAAAGCGTCGGCCCCGATCTTCTCTACGGAGAGCTGCTTGGCGATGCTGCGCCGGCGGGGCTGGCGAAGCTGGCGCTGGGCTACGGCAAGGCGCAGGGCGATCCGCGCTTGCGTGAGTTGATCGCCGAGCGGCACGGTGTGCAGTCCGACCAAGTGCTGGTCACGGTCGGCGGCATGCATGCGCTGTTCCTGCTGGCTTTCATCCTCTGCGACAAAGGCGACGAGGCGGTGACGACGACACCGCTGTTCCCGCTCGCGCGCAATGTGTTGGACGCCGTAGGGGCCAAGACGGTCGCCATTCCTGTGAGCTTCGAAAGCGGCTACCGGCTCGATCCGGAACGCTTCGCCGCCAGCCTTTCGTCACGAACGAAGCTGGTTCTGCTGGCATCGCCTCAAAACCCCTCCGGCGTGGCCATTGGCCAAGAAGATCTACAGGGATTGTTGGCGGCGATGAGCCAGCACGCGCCGGAGGCAGTTCTCGTCATAGACGAGACCTACCGGGAGGCAGCTTATGGCGATGCGCCAGTGGCCGAGAGTGCGGCCCGCTTGGGGACGAAGGTTGTCGCCTGCGCGTCGCTGTCGAAATGCCATGGCGCCCCGGGACTGCGCATCGGGTGGGCCATCGCCACCGACCGGGCGCTGCGCGAAGAGCTGCTGCGCGGCAAGTTCAACACGGTGATCTCCAACTCCCGGGTCGATGAGGCGCTGGCGATCGAAGTGTTGGCCCAGCAAGAGCGTATCGTGGGTGAGCGGCGTCGGCATCTCGCCGAGGGCTTGGTAATGACGCAAGCTTGGGTCGAGCAGCATGCCGCCATGGTGGATTGGGTGCGGCCGGATGCCGGTGCGCTCTGCTGCCTGCGGCTCAAGCCCTCGGTCTTCGATGATGCCGCTGTCCGTCGGTTCTATGATGCCTTGCGCGCTGACGGCACCCGGGTCGCCAACGGCAGTTGGTTCGGTGACGAAGAGCGAGTCTTCCGGCTTGGATTCGGCTTGCTGTCCATGCCGGAACTCGAGGCCGGACTGACTTCGCTTTCCCAAGCTCTGCAGCAGGCGGCACCGAAGGCAGCCTGAGTCGAGAGCCGATGCATGCAGCCTCGGGCGCAGGTTCTGTCACCGCTCTCCGCAGGGGAGGAAGCCGGCCACAGCGGCGAGCAGCGCGTCGGGCTGCTCGCGGTGCGGGATGTGACCGCAGTTCTCTAGAATCAGCGCCGAGGAGGGGCCGTTTGCCATCTCGGCGATGCTCTCGGGAAAGCGGCGAGAGCCGTACTCGTCGCTGTCGCCGTGAATGGCCAGCACCGGGCACGTGATTCGGGGAAGGACGTCGAACAGCGACCAGTCGGCAAAGTCCGGCGAGAGCCATGTCCCCGTCCAGGCATCGAGCACCCACTGGGCCTTATCGCCGTGATAGCGCTCCAATCGTGCGAATTGGGCCGGGTCTTGGAATGCCTGCTGAGCCTGCCGGATGCCGGCGGTCGTCCCGTCCTCGACGAAGGCCTGTGTTGCCACCGTGACGAGAGCCTCGCAGGCCTCTGGATGCCTCGCTGCAATGTTGGCGGCCATGCCGCCGCCGACGCTGTGGCCGAAGAGAGCGACTCGCGTGAGCCCCAGTGCCGTGTAGAGTTGCGGGAAGACCTCTTCGGCTTCCTCCGCGACGAAACGCAAGGAGGGCCGCGCGGTGCGAGAGTCGGACCTACCGAAGCCGAGGCGGTCGTAGGCGATGACGTCTCGCCCGAGTCGTGCACAAAGCGCCTCGGGGAAGTCCCGCCAAAGCGCCACGCAGCCCAGCGAATCGTGCAGCATCAGCACGGGCGCCTTTGTGGAGCCTGCATGGGGAGTCCAGGTCTTGACGAAAATCCGTCCACCATCCGAAGGCAGATAGGTTTCGTTGACGCGCGTCATGAGCCGGGGAGGGTACGGTGCATAGGGTCTTTATCTACGGAACGCTGAAGCGCGGGTTCCCCAACCACGAGGCCGGCTTGCCGCAGGCAACATTCTTGGGCCGTGTCCAGACGCTGGAGGCCTTTCCCTTGGTGATCGGCGGGCGTTGGTTCTCCCCTTACCTGATCGACGAGCGGGGGCAAGGGCAAAGGCTGTTCGGCGAGCTCTTCGCTGTCGATTCGGCCGGCTTGGCACTGCTCGACCGGATGGAAGGAGTCGGCTTGCCCGAGGGCTATCGCCGCATTCGCATTGCGGTGGCAGAGTCGGCCAGCGAAGCCTCCTTGGATGCCTGGACATTTGCCAAAGATCGAACCGCCATATCCGCCATCCATTCCAAGCCAATGGCGGAATACGCGCACGACACTCGCTATGTGAGTCCTGCGAAACGCGACAGCGCATTCTGAGCGATCACAGGGTCAAACTCGCTGACAGATCAGCACCTTACCCCCGAGCCCAATTTTGTCTCATCCCTTAGGGCCGTTGCTTCAAGCTCTGTAAAGCACACTTGGCGCATGATCTTCGCGGGTAGGAGACTGCCTATCCTCAAGGAATTTGAGGGTATGGCGCGTACTGCTTCTCGGCCACGGCC
This sequence comes from Rhodospirillales bacterium, assembly GCA_965247175.1. Lineage (GTDB taxonomy): Bacteria > Pseudomonadota > Alphaproteobacteria > Kiloniellales > DSM-21159 > JANQMX01. The sequence goes on along the minus strand of OZ252006.1, from coordinate 1,818,326 downwards.
AGGGCGTGACGCTTTTTTGACGAGATTGTCATGACTAAGGCATGGACGTGGCACACGCTATCAACTACTCAGGTCCCACCGGAACAAAGAGGGGAAATACCGTGCTCTTCGTCAGTCGCGTGACCAGGTATCTCTTGTCGGCTGGGCTCTTGGCCGCCGTTTCGTTCGCTGGACAAAGTGCCGTTGCGGCCGGCGATACGCACAGGGTGCGTATCGATGCCGAGGTTGTGACCGGCGCGGGGCCAATTCGCGACGGAGTCGAGTTCACCATTGAAAGCATGACGGGCACTTTCCGGGAGACCAGGACTGCGGAGCCGGTTGGCCCCGTGCAGCTCGATCTGGTTGCCGGCCGCTACATGGTCACGGCCGTCTATCAAACGGCGGTGGTGCGCGACCACATCGTGGTCGACGGCATCGACGATTATCTGACGATCAATCTCAACGCCGGCTGGGTCGAGCTCGATCTCATCCACGGCGTGGGCCGCGCCGTCAGAGGCGAAACCGTGTGGCGGGTCGAGAGCTACGGCAAGATGGCCAACGGCCAGCGTAAGGAAATGCACAAGGCCGTCAGCACCAAGCCTCTCATCCTGGCCCTTCCGGCCGGTTGGTTCGTGGTGACCGCTGAGCACGGTGGCGTCGCAACGCGCCATACCATCGAAGTGACGGCCGGTGTCACCTACACCTACGACATCGTCAAGAAGCAGGTTGCCCAGGCTAACAAGAACTGCGCGCAGGCGTCCCAGACCGGACAAACGTGCTGACGCAGATCTCGGGTTTTTCTCGACTTGTTTACCCTCCTCGCCCAGATAAGGGGTGAGGAGGGCCAAGCGCTTAGGCCTTCCGGTAGGACAGGCGGGAGCGCGCCCTGAAGCACCTCTATCTCATAGCTGGGTTTTTCTTCACCGGCCTCGGATTCGTCGGAATCTTTGTGCCGCTTTTGCCCACGACGCCGTTTCTCTTGTTGGCGCTCTGGTTTTTCGCCCGTTCATCCCAGCGCTTTCATGATTGGCTCTATAATCACGCGCGCTTCGGCCCCTACCTGCAGGACTGGCGCTCCCACAGCGTAATCCCACCGAAAGCGAAATTCCTATCGGTCACGATGATGGGGGCGAGCTTTGTGCTTGTCGCCACCCGAGATGGTGTTGCGACCTGGGTCTTGGTTGTGGTGGCGATCGTGCTGCTCTCCGTGGCCACATACATCCTGACGCGGCCGAGCTATCGCCCTAAGGCGGCCTACCTGCCGGATACGGCGGGCAAGACTGAGCCTAGTCCCCCAGCATCGGCAGCTTGAGCCCCTGCTCCTTGGCGCACTGCTTGGCGGTGTCGTAGCCGGCGTCCGCATGGCGCATGACGCCGGTCGCCGGGTCGTTCCAGAGCACCCGCTCCAGTCGCCGCGCCGCGGCCTCGCTGCCGTCGCAGACGATGACCATCCCGCTGTGCTGAGAGAAGCCCATACCGACGCCGCCGCCGTGGTGCAGGGAGACCCAGGTGGCGCCGCTGGCGCAGTTCAGCAGCGCATTCAAAAGCGGCCAGTCTGACACCGAGTCGGAGCCGTCCTTCATCGACTCGGTCTCACGGTTGGGGCTGGCAACCGAGCCCGAGTCGAGATGGTCGCGGCCGATCACGATCGGCGCTTTCAGCTCGCCGCTGGCCACCATCTCGTTGAAGGCAAGGCCGAGGCGATGCCGCTCGCCTAGGCCCACCCAGCAAATGCGCGCCGGCAGGCCCTGGAAGTGAATGCGCTCCTTGGCCATGTCGAGCCAGTTGTGGAGGTGCGGGTCGTCGGGGATCAGCTCCTTCACCTTGGCGTCGGTCTTGAAGATGTCCTCCGGGTCACCAGATAGGGCCGCCCAGCGGAAGGGGCCAACGCCGCGGCAGAACAGCTCGCGGATGTAGGCCGGCACGAAGCCCGGGAAGTCGAAGGCGTGGTCGACGCCGACCTCGAGCGCCATCTGGCGGATGTTGTTACCGTAGTCGAAGGTCGGCACGCCCATCTTCTTGAAGGCCAGCATGGCGTCGACCTGGGCCGCCATGGAGCTCTTGGCGGCAGCCACCACCTCCTCCGGTTCGCGCTCCTGCTTGCGTTCCCAGTCGTCCAGGCTCCAGCCGAGCGGCAGGTAGCCGTGCAGCGGGTCGTGGGCGCTGGTCTGGTCGGTCACCGCGTCCGGACGTACGCCACGCCGCACCAGCTCTGGGAAGATCTCCGCCGTGTTGCCCAGAAGGCCGACAGAGAGTGCGCGACCTTCGGCGCAAGCCTCCCTGATCATGGCCAGGGCGCTATCGAGGTCATCGGCCTTGGTGTCGAGATAGCCGGTTTCGATGCGCCGCTCGATGTGGCTCGGCCTGCACTCGACGGCCAGCATGCAGGCGCCGGCCATGGTTGCCGCGAGAGGCTGAGCGCCACCCATACCCCCCAGGCCGCCGGTGAGGATCCACTTGCCGCGCCAGTCGCCGCCGTAGTGCTGTCGGGCGCACTCCACGAAGGTCTCGTAGGTGCCCTGCACGATGCCCTGGCTGCCGATATAGATCCAAGAGCCGGCCGTCATCTGGCCGTACATCATCAGGCCGTGCCGATCGAGCTCGTTGAAGGTCTCCCATGTGGCCCAGTGCGGCACCAGGTTGGAGTTGGCGATCAGCACGCGCGGCGCATCCTCGTGGGTGCGAAAGACGCCGACCGGCTTACCGGATTGGACCAGCAAGGTCTCGTCGTCCTCCAGCTCCTTGAGGCAGGCGACGATGCGGTCGAAGCAGGCCCAGTCGCGCGCCGCTCGGCCGATGCCGCCATAGACCACCAGCTCTTCGGGCTTTTCCGCGACTTCTGCGTCCAGGTTGTTCATCAGCATGCGCAAGGGCGCCTCGGTCAGCCAGGACTTGGCGTTGAGCTCCGGGCCGCGCGGTGCGCGGATCTTGCGGCTGTTGTCGAGGCGGGGATTGGCAAGGCTGGGATTGTCGTTCACCTGAGGCATCCTCCCATGGTTGAGTAGGTGGTCTTTCCTGCGCACGGTAATGTCTTTAAACCCAGGGCGAAACCACGCAGGAGGGGTATGCGATGGTGGTGTACGATTTTCTTGAGGGCACGGCGCCGGTGCTGATCTCCTGTCCTCATGTGGGAACGGTCGTACCCGAGGAAATCGCGGGGCGTATGACCAGCGAAGGCCGCAGCGTTGCAGATACGGATTGGAATGTTCATCGGCTCTACGACTTCGCCGGTGAAATCGGCGCCAGCCTGATCACGGCGCGCTATGCCCGCTATGTCATCGATCTCAATCGCTCGCCGGAGGGGCAGGCCCTCTATCCCGGCGCCAGCAACACTGAGCTATGTCCGACGACGACCTTCGAGGAGCGGCCAATCTATCACGATGGCGGGGCGCCGGACGAAGAGGAGATCGCCGACCGCCGAATGCTCTACTGGCAGCCTTACCACGACCACATCGCGGCGACCTTGGAGACGCTGAAAGAGCGACATGGCCAGGTCTTGCTCTGGGACGGGCACTCCATACAGAGTCAAGTGCCGCGCTTCTTCGATGGTCGGCTGCCGGACTTCAACATCGGCACCGGCGGCGGGACGACGGCCGACCCGGCCCTGGTCGACAGGGTCGCGGCGGTGGCAAAAGAGAGTGGCTACAGCCACGTGATCGACGGTCGCTTCAAGGGCGGCTACATCACCCGCACTTACGGCAAACCTGCAGAGGGTGTCCATGCTATCCAGCTCGAGCTGAGCCAGGTCACCTACATGCACGAGGGCGCCCCGTTCGGCTTTCGCGAGGAGCTGGCCGACCAGGTGCGGCCTACGATCCGCGCCATGGTGGAAGCGGGATCGGGCTGGATTAGCAGCGGCTAGAGACTGTGCGCCTGGCTGATCGGCACGCCGGCCTTGAGCGCGAAGGCGAGCGGATTGTAGCCCACCCGATAGGCCAGCTCCGCCGGGGTCTCGATATCCCAGACGCAGAGATCGGCGACTTTCCCCGCTTCGAGAGTGCCGTGGCTGTCCTGCAGCCCTAGCGCCTTGGCGGCATGGCGCGTGACCCCGGCCAGCGCTTCTTCGGGCGTCAGGCGAAAGAAGGTGCAGCCCATGCTGAGCATCAGCAGCAGCGAGGTGACCGGCGCGCTGCCCGGGTTGCTGTCGGTGGCAAGGGCAATGGGCACGCCGTTGGCGCGAAAGCTCTCGATGGGCGGCAGCTTGGTTTCACGCAGCACGTAGAAGGCGCCGGGCAGAAGGACAGCGACGGTACCGGCCTCGGCCATGGCGGCCACGCCTTCTTCGCTGGTGTACTCCAGGTGGTCGGCGGAAAGGGCGCCGAAGCGGGCCGCCAGCGCAGCGCCCCTTAGGTCTGACAGCTGGTCGGCGTGCAGCTTGACCGGCAGGCGGTGGTGTCGCGCGGATTGGAAGACCCGGGCCGTTTGCTCGGGCGAGAAGGCGATGGATTCGCAAAAGGCGTCGACCGCGTCCGCCAGGCCGGAGGCGGCGACCTCTGGCATCATGGCGACGACCGATTCGCTGTAGGCTTCGGCATCGCTGTCGGGCGGCACGGCGTGGGCGCCGAGAAAGGTCGTCTTCACGGTGACGGGCAGGACGGCGCCAAGCTGCCGAGCGACCCGCAGCTGCTTCAGCTCGTGCTCAAGATTGAGGCCGTAACCAGACTTGATCTCGACGGTGGTCACGCCTTCAGCCATCAGGGCGGCGAGGCGGGGCAAGGCCGCCTGAAACAGGCTCTCTTCGTCGGCTTGTCGCGTTGCCTCGACGGTTGAGATGATGCCACCCCCGGCCCGGGCGATCTCTTCGTAGCTGGCACCCTTGAGGCGCAACTCGAACTCGGCTGCCCGATTGCCGCCGTAGACCAGATGGGTATGGCAGTCGATCAGGCCCGGCGTGACCCAGCGGCCACCAAGGTCGCTCACGGTCCGTGCCAGCGTCTCAGCGGGGCCGGGCAGCTCGCTCTCCCGACCGACCCAGGCGAGACGGCCGCCTTCGACGGCAATGGCGCCGCCGTCTATGGCGCCGTAAGGGTCGGTCCCGGCCATGGTCGCCAGCCGGCCGTCGCGATAGAGATGGTCCCACATTGTCCTGCCGCCGTGATGCACTAAGCTTCCGGCATCCTATTTGGGAAGCCGCTTACGTCCATGCCCGAAAGCGCCCTTTTTGCCGATACTGCGCTCTTGCCCGAGGGCTGGCGCCGCAACGTGCTGCTGACCTTCGATGCGGATGGCGACATTGCCTCTATAGAGGTCGACGCGAGCCCTGGCGATGCAGCGCGTGCCGCCGGCCCGCTCATTCCCGGTATGCCGAACCTGCACAGCCATGCCTTTCAGCGGGCCATGGCTGGTCTCGCCGAACGGGCGGCCAACCCGGAGGACTCCTTCTGGACCTGGCGGGAGGTCATGTACGGCTTTGTCGCCAAGGTGACGCCGGAGCAGCTCGAAGCCATCGCCGCGCAGCTCTATCTCGAAATGGCCAAGGCCGGCTACACGGCGGTCGGCGAGTTTCATTATCTGCATCATCAGCCGGACGGCACGCCCTATGCCAACCTGCCTGAGATGGCATTGCGCACGGTGGCGGCAGCGCGGCAGGTCGGCCTGGGCATCACCCAGCTTCCGGTGCTCTACGGCTATGGCGGCTTTGGCGGGCAGCCGGTGGGCGAGGGCCAGAAGCGCTTCGCCAATCCGGTCGAACGCTTCGTGCAGCTCACCGAGAAGCTCATGCGCGATGTCGGCGGCGACCCGCAAGTGGCTGTCGGCATTGCGCCTCACTCCTTGCGAGCGGTGACGCCGGAAAGCTTGACCCAGGCGCTGGAAGCTTTGGATGCGATGGCACTCGATGCGCCGGTCCACATCCACATCGCCGAGCAGACCAAGGAGGTTGAGGATTGCCTCGCCTGGTGCGACCGTCGGCCCGTGGAGTGGCTGCTCGACGCGCAGCCGGTCGGCGCACGCTGGTGCCTGGTGCACGCCACCCACATGACATCGGAGGAGACGGCCGGCCTGGCCCGCTCCGGCGCTGTCGCCGGGCTCTGTCCGACCACAGAGGCCAATCTCGGCGACGGCTTCTTCCCGGCCCCGGACTATTGGCAGGCGGAGGGGCGCTGGGGGATTGGCTCGGACAGCCACATCTCGATCAGCCCGGTCGAGGAGCTGCGCTGGCTGGAGTACGGCCAAAGGCTCTCGGCCCGGCGGCGCAACATGCTGCGAGACGATGGCGGCCATATCGGGGCTGGGCTCTACAGGGCGGCGCTGGCGGGCGGCGCCCAGGCGCTCGGCCGGGCGACCGGCGCCATTGCCATCGGCCATCGCGCCGACTTTGTCGTGCTCGATGCCGAGCATCCGCTGCTCGCCGCACGCGCGGGCGATCTGCTGCTCGATGCCTTTGTCTTCGCCGGCAACCAATCCCTGGTGCGCGACGTCATGATCGGCGGCCGCTGGGTGGTCGAGCAGGGACAGCATCGGGAGGAAGAGGCGATCGCGGAGCGCTATCGCGGCGCGTTGCGTGCACTGATGGTTTAGCGACCCTACCTAACTCTCAGACAACAAGAAGAAAGCCAGATGCACGGAACTCAAGAGCTTTACCTGACCTATCTGAACGGACCAGATGTCGCTCAGCTCGCTCTGACCGACGACGAGATCCTGGACGCGGTGGAGGAGGGACTGAAGGCGCAGGGCGCCAAGGGCGGTGCTGTGATCGAGCCGCGCGTCCATCTCGAACCTAACCCGGAGTTTCGGGGGCACTTCAATGTCTTGCGCGGCTATCTTGCGAGCGCGCCTGGCCGGGCCGAAGGCTACGCCGGCGTCAAGGTTGTCGGTGACTACATCGACAACTATCAGCGCGGTTTGCCCTCGGAGATGGCGCTCTTGAACCTCTTCGACCCGCGCAACGGCCAGCCCTTGGCGGTGGTCGATGCCGCCGGCATCACCGACATGCGCACAGGCGCGGTGACGGCGCTGGGCGCCAAGTACCTGGCCCGCAAGGACAGCAAGGTGCTGGGCCACGTCGGCGCCCGGGGCACGGCCTACTGGAACGTCCGACTGCTGGACAGTCTGTTCGACTTCGAGGAAATCCGCGTTCATTCCCGCCGGCCGGAGAGCCGGGACGCCTTCGCCGAGCGTCTGCGCCGCGACCTCGACAAGGAGATCGTGGTCACGGAGGACTGGCAGAGCTGTCTGGAAGGCGCTGACATCATGGTCGAGGCTTCGCGTCTGGAGAAGCCGACGCCACTGTTCAAAACCGAATGGGTCAAGCCCGGCGCCCTGGTGGTGCCCTACGGCACTCAAAGCGCCATCGAGATCACGCTAACCGACGTGATGGACAAGATGGTGGTCGACGACTGGGGCCAGTGCAAAGGCGGCAAGCTGGGCAGCCTGCGTGCCCACGTGGAGAGCGGCAAGCTGAGCGAGGAGAGCCTGCACGCCGAGCTCTGCCAGATCGTGGCCGGCGAGCGGCCTGGCCGTGAGCGGGAGGACGAGACCATCCTCTTCTGGCATCGGGGGCTCTCGCTGTCGGATGTGGCGCTGGGTGCGGCCATGCTGGAGAAAGCCGGCCGTCTGGGCATCGGCCAAAGGCTGCGCTACGCTTAACGGCCATGAGCAAGATTGTCTTCGACCCCGGCGACGACCCCATCGCGGCCAACCACGCCGAGGCGTGCCATCGGGAACGCTATGTCGCCACCTTAATCGAGCGTCTCCAGACGGCGCCGCGGGAAGAAGACGAGCTCTACGGGGACTACGACGCCTGGTATCTCGGTGCTATGGAAGACAGCCTGATCCGGCGGGTCTTCGTTATCGAAGCGCAGGAGTGGCATCGCCAGATCGAAGACCTGCTGCGCGACCAGCTCTCGCGGAGCGGGCTCGATTCCGGGCTTTGGGACACGGTGAAGGAGGGCCATGACAAGCGATCGCTGCTGGTCCGTCTGCGCGATGTGCTGGCCGACGATCTCGACGCCCGCCTGCCGGAGGAGATTTGGGCCGGTCTGCAAGAGGTGATCGACGTGGCGAGCGCATTGGAGAGCAGCTCAGCGCGCAGTCTGGAGGTGGTGCGCGAGCGGTACCCCAGCTATTTCCCAGAGGTCGATGCATTCGGCTTCGGGGCGCTTCGCCTCGACCTCAAGCCCGAGCATGTCGACCGCGCATTCGCCGCCATCAAGGCCTTCTGGGATCCGATCAAAGGTCTGCCGCATCAAAGAGCGGCAGAAGCTTCCTAACCTGACGGCTTTGCCGCAGGGTCGCCAATCCGAGCGGTCATCAGACGACGTCCGGCCAGCAAGGCGACCAGCCCGGTCAGCACGTTGGCCAGGAAGATGCCGCCGAAGATGCCGACCAGGCCGAACAGGACCGAGCCGAGATAGCTGAGCGGCACATAGAGGCCGAGTGACCGGGTCACCGTCAGCGCGCTTGCCGGCCAGGGCCGTCCGAGCGCATTGAAGACAGCGGCGGACATCATCACGACTGCATAGCCGGCGTAGCACAGCGGCACGATCCAGAAGTAAAGCACTCCCGTTTCAACGACTTGAGGGTCGTCGTTAAAGAGCGGCACGAGATAGCGGCCGCCCAGGATCAGAACCACCGAGACGAAGAGCCCATAGGCGAGGCTGAACTGCATCACCAGGCGACGGGCTTCGCAGGCACGCTCGGTCAGGCCGGAGCCCCAGTTCTGGCCGACCACCGGGCCGATCACGGCGGAGAGGGCGAAGATCGGCACTAGGCAAATCGCCTCGATGCGGGTGACCACGCCGAAAGCGGCGACTGCCGCTTCGCCATAGCTCGCGACGATCGCGGTGACGGCGCCGAGGCCAACCGGCACGATGACGTTGCTGAGCGCGGCCGGCAGCCCGACGTGCAGGATGGCGGCCCAGTCGGCCAGCAGCTGCCGAGGTGGCGGCAGGGCCCAGAGAATCATGCGCTCGCGGTAGTGCAGCAGCCATAGCGAGATGGCGAGGCCGACGGCCCTGGCGATCACTGTGGCGATAGCCGCGCCCTCCAGTTCCAGGCGCGGCATGCCGAACAGGCCAAAGATCAGGATGGGGTCGAGCACCAAATTGACCAGCGAGACGATGGTCATGGCCATGCTGGGCCAGAAGCTGTCACCGGCGGCGCGCAGACAGGAGTTTCCGACCATCGGCACCACGAGAAACACCATCCCGAGGTACCAGATGCCCATGTACTCGGCGATGCGCGGGATCAGGTCCGGCTCGGCGCCGAGCGCCCGAAACAGCGGATCGATGGTCAGAGTGCCGATCACGCTGATACCGGCGACGATCACCAGTGCCAACGAAAGGGCCGCCGTGGTGAGGCGCCGCACCCGCTCGCGGTCGCCGCTGCCGATCGCCCGGGCGATGACCGAAGACGCGCCGATGCCCAAGCCGATGGCTAGGCTGATCATGAAAAAGACCACCGGGAAGGTGAAGCTGATGGCCGCGAGATCGCGCGTGCCGAGCTGAGCGACGAAGAACGTGTCGACCAGATTGATGCCGATGATGGCGAACAGGCCCCAGGACATGGGGACGGCCATGCGTGTCAAATGGCCGGCGATGCTGCCGTTGGTCAGGCGTCCTTTCGGCCTGGGTGCAGCCGCTGCTTCGGTCTGTTCTCCGTCGCTCACGAGTCCTTCCGCTGCCAGTCCTCAACCCAAAGCGTGGTGGTGCCTTGGTGCCCTGTCGGACGCACGCCGTCCAGCCATTTAGGCAGGACGTAAGGCTGCGCCCGCCAGTATAGCGGCAGAACCGGCAGGTCGTCGGCGTAGAGGCGCTGCAGTTCGGCCCACAAGGCCTGGCGCTTGTCGCGGTCGAGCTCGATCTCCAGGCGGTCGATCAGATCGTCCATCTCCGGATTGCTGTAGCCCATGTGGTTCTGGCCGCTCCAGCCGTTCTCGGCCGAGGGAATCTGCTCGGAATGGAGGGTGGTGCGCGGCACGTTCTCCGGGCTGGAGAGCCAAGCGAACATGGCCATGGCGTCGAACTCCCGCCGGCTGACCGTTTCGCCGAAGAAGACCGCCGCCGGCTCGTTGCGGATGGTGACGTCCGCGCCGACATTGCGCCATTGGCTTTGCAGCACCTGCTGCACCAGCTCGCGCGAGCGGTTGCCGGCGGTGGTCATGATCTGCAGGCGCAGCGGCTCGCCGGCCTCATTGTGCCGTACGCCGTTTCTGATCTCAGACCAGCCGGCCTCGTCCAGCAGACGGGCGGCCTCTTCGGGATCGAAGGAGTAGCGCGGCGCGTTCTCGTCGTAGACCCAGTCAAGAGGGCTGACCGAGCCGTGCGCCACCGGCTGGCGGCCCGCGAAGAGCTGCTCGCTGATCGCCTCCCGGTCGATCGCGTGCAACAGGGCATGGCGCACCCGTTCGTCAGCCAGGATGGGATTGTCGAGATTGAGATCGATGTGCTCGTAGATCAGGCCGGGCTTGTAGAGCACGTTGTAGCGGTCGCCATGGCGCGTCTCGAAGGCCAGCGCCTGGTCCAGGGTCAGGCCGAGCTCGCCGGCGATCATGTCGACTGCGCCGGACAAGAGATTGGCTTCCAAGGCGGCCGTGTTCTCGATGCTGCGCACGGTGATGCGGTCGAAGGCGGGCGCCTCGCCGTACCAGGTCGGGTTGGGCTCCAGGATGATCTCGGCGCCGTTCTTGACGTCGACGATGCGGTAGGGACCCCAGTAGAGGCCGGGATTGGTCGGGTCGGTGTCATAGGCCGTGCGGCTGCGATAGGCGGCCGGGTCGGCCTCGAAGATCTCCCGCTCGATATGCTCCGGCACCAGCCAGAGTCCGGCGGCAGAGGGGTAATTGAAAGACACGCGGTCGACGTGGAGCGTGAAGGTCTTGTCGTCGACCACGGTGATGTCGTGGATGCGGCGGAAGGCCTCGAAGTTGGCGACGCCGCTCTGCGGATGCCTGCCCAACTCCCAGGTGAAGACCACGTCGGCGCTGGTCACCGGCGTGCCGTCCCCCCAGGTCGCATCCGGGTGGATCGTGTAGGTGACGGCGATGCCCTCGTCGCTTGGCGAGTCAATGCCCTCTGGCAGCGGTTCCAGCACGGCGCCGCCGTTCTCGATGGTCGGTAGCTCGGTGCAGAGCAGGCAGACCGCCTCCCAATCTTGATCGTAGTGCGTCAGCGGCCGCATGGTCATGGCGAGCACGTAGCTCTTGGCCAGCATCGACTCGATGTTGGGATTGAGGGTGTAGGGGTACTGGGTCATGCCGATGGTCAGGCTTTCGGCCCGTGTCGCGTTGCCCGGCGCGGCGGCCAGGCCGGCGAGCAGCAGAAGGGTGAGGGCGATGGACTTGACGTTCAACATGATTGGCTCCGCTGGATGAGGGCATCACCGAAGGCTTGCCCACTATGATGTCGGCGGCAAGGCGGGAAAGAGGACTCTGTCTTCATGCCAGCAAAAGTTGGCGCGATTGGGCGAATCGGCAAGCGGTTCGCCCGAACCATACTAACTCTGGCTCAAGCAGCTCGCTCTAACCTAGAGTCGTAGTAGTTCAGCGAACGAGCTCGGCAAACGCCGATGAGTAGCCAAGAAGATACAGGGCGCGTGAGCGCGATGGAGAAACCTCGCTCTCCGACGAAACGGGATCGGAACAGGAAGCGCCGTGAGGCCGGCGATCTCTCTCGAGCCGGAACCATACTTCTGCCGAACGAGATCGTGGCCGGCTTCGACCGACGGCAAGCGGTTTCCGAAATCGTGACGCTGTCGATCTATCCACTCTTCTTTTCAGTCATAGTGGCGTTCATCCCCTGGGGAGACACTTTTTCCTTCAGAAGCATGGTCGAAGACTTGATACGTTTTAGTCCGATCATACTGGCGTCTTCGGTGCCGTTGTTTCTTTTGCTGAATCACCTTGTGCGGATCAGGCGTCTCCGGGGTCGATATCTCAGGTTCGACCAGCAAGGTATCCGTAGTGAGTACAAAGGCGTTTTCATCCCTTGGAATCAGGTGCAGAGCTTCGAGATCAAAGGGTCATTCTCAACCAATAACTTGATTTACGAGAGTCTGAACGTTCAGGCGGCCGCTCGTGAAGGCGGCGACAAGTCCAAAGCGACAACGGATACGGTTCGGTACAAGTGGCGACTGACTGCCACGGGTATCGATCCGTTCCTCTTGGACTACATGGCGCAAGCATGGCCAATGCGCGCCGAAGAAGAAGCAAGGAAAGAGAGATGGAGAAGCGGGAGTAGGGCGACCGCTACTCCGGCTCGGAGCCCGGCGCGAGGCTGACGCGCAGGCCGTCGAGGGCGTCTTGCGTCAGGATCTGGCAGCAGAGACGGGAGCGCTCTTCGACCTCGAAGGCGCCGTCGAGCATCTCCAGCTCTTCGTCGCTCGGCGGGTGCAGTTTCTTGGCCCAATCGTCGTCGACGTAGACGTGACAGGTGCCGCAGGCACAGGCGCCGCCACACTCGGCCTTGATGGGCAGGCCATAGTCACGGATGACCTCCATGACCCGCCAGCCCTCCGGCGCTTCCAGGCGATGCTCCTCGCCCGCCTGGTCCTCAACGTAAATGAACATTCAAACCTCAAGTCGAAGAACTGACGCTACTCCGCTGCCTGCAGAGCTTGGCCGCGCAGGCGGGCGGCGCTGGTCCGCGTATCCCCGGCGCTTTGGTACCAGATCGAGAACTCCTTGAGCGCCTCGACCCACTCCTCGGCGTCTTCTTCCTTGGCCAGCTCGAAGGCATCGAAACCGCAACGCTGCATAAAGAGGAGCTGATCGCGCAGGACTTGCCCGACCGCCCGAACCTCCCCGGTGAACGCCAGCCGCTCACGCAGGATACGGGCTGCCGTGTAGGCGCGCCCGTCGGTGAACTTTGGAAACTCCAAAGCGACGCTGTGGAAGTAGCGGATATCGTCCGCGAAGTCCTGCGGCCGTTCGTCGCTCTTCAGCCAGAGCCCCAGCGGTCGGCCGCTCTGCAGGAGTGCCTCGCGCTGCGTGGCCCAAAGCCCGGGCGTCACATAGAGGGGCCCGAGCGGCGAAATCTCCTCAGCGGTGGTCGCCAGACTCCACTCGTTTTCGGTCACGCGGCCTTGTCTAATGAGCGCCATAGAGTCTCTCCTTGAAGGGGGCCGGGCCAAGCCGGCGATAAGCCTCAACGAAGCTCTCTTCTTCATTGCGCTCCGTGAGATAGGTTTCGACGATGCTCTCAATGGCGTCGGCGACGGAGTCGGCTGGGACCGCTGGGCCGACGATCTCACCGAGCGCGGCGTCCTGGTCGGACGAGCCGCCGAGGGTGATCTGGTAGAACTCCTCGCCGCGCTTATCGACGCCGAGAATGCCGATGTTGCCCACGTGGTGATGGCCGCAGGCGTTTATGCAGCCGGAGATGTTGAGGGTCAGCCGCCCGACGTCGTGCTGCCGGGTGATGGAGCTGAAGCGCTGGCTGATCGCCTGGGCGACGGGAATCGAGCGCGCGTTGGCCAGGTTGCAGTAGTCGAGGCCCGGACAGGCGATGATGTCGCCGATCATCCCGGCATTGGCCTCGGCCAGGTCCGCTTCCCGCAGGGCCTGCCAGAGCGCGTAGGCATCGGCCTTGGCGAGATGCGGCAGGATGAGGTTCTGCTCCTTGCTGACGCGGATCTCACCCAGGCTGTAGCGGTCGGCCAGATCGGCGATCAGATCCATCTGCTCGGCCGTGGCGTCACCAGGGATGCCGCCCGCCGGCTTAAGGGAGATGGTGGCGATCAGGTGGCCCGGCACTTTGTGCGGGACGCTGTTGGAGCGCAGCCAGGCGGCGAAGGCCGGGTCCTCGAAGCGTTTGGTTTCGAAGGCGCGGTTCGGCTCCTCAACGGGTTCTAGGACCGGAGGCTTGAAGTAGGCGGCGATGCGCGCCGCTTCCTCAGTCGGCAGGTCCACGGCGCCGTCGCGAATCTGCTCCCACTCTTCCTCCACCATCGCGGCGAAGGCTTCGGCGCCGACCTGATTGACCAGGATCTTGATGCGCGCCTTGTAGATGTTGTCGCGCCGGCCAAGCTGGTTGTAGACGCGGAGAATTGCTTCCAGGTAGGAGAGCAGATGCCGCTCCGGCAGGAAGGGACGGATGGTCTTGGCGATGACTGGCGTTCTGCCCTGGCCGCCGCCGACCACCACCTCGAAGCCCAGCTCGCCCGCCTCGTTCTTGACGATCTGCAGGCCGATGTCGTGCACCTTGATGGCGGCACGGTCGCGCGCGGCCCCGGTGACCGCGATCTTGAATTTGCGCGGCAGGAACGAGAATTCCGGATGCAGGCTCGACCATTGGCGGATCATCTCGGCATAGGGCCGCGGGTCGGTGAGCTCGTCGCCGGCGGCCCCGCCGAAGGGGTCGGCGGTGACGTTGCGAATGCAGTTGCCGCTGGTCTGAATGGCGTGCATCTCGACCTCGGCCAGCTCCTCCAAAATGGCCGGCGTCTCTTCCAGCTTTGGCCAGTTGTACTGGATGTTCTGCCGCGTGGTGAAATGCCCGTAGCCGTGGTCGTACTCTCGCGCGATCTCCGCGAGCTTGCGCATCTGCCGCGAGGACAGCACGCCGTAGGGGATGGCCACCCGTAGCATGTAGGCATGGAGCTGAAGGTAGAGGCCGTTCATCAGCCGGAGCGGCTTGAACTCGTCCTCGGTCAGCTCGCCGGCCAGGCGGCGGTCGACCTGCTTCCTGAACTGCTGCACCCGCTCCTGCACGAAGCGGTGGTCGAACTCGTCGTAACGATACATGGCGGGGTCAGTCCCTTTCTGACTGGTAGCCGAGGTCGAGTCGCACGGAAGGCCCAGCAGCGCGCAGGCGCTCGCGCAAGCTCACCGCTTCGGGCTCGTCGGAGGTCGGGTCGAGGTCGATCAGATAGGGCCCAACCACCTTGGTGGCGGCGTCCTTCTCGGCGATGCCCATAAGCCTCTCGGCGCCTTCCTGGCTCTCGGCGGTCGTGACGTCGCTCAGCAGTTCCGACCAGTGGCCGGCGCTGACCAAGTAGACCACCGCCCCATCGGTCAGACGGTTGGCCGTCACCCCTTGCTTGAAGGTCATGGACCGCACTCCCTACTCGGCGGCCACGGCGAGCGGCTCGGCAGCCGCCGGTGTTTCCTGGACCGAGCCCAGGGCTGCCACCTCGCCGATGACGATCAGGGCTGGCGGACGGATGCGCGCAGCCTTCACGGCGTCGGCAAGGTTACCGAGATTGCTGGCGACGACGCGCTCGTCGGGCCGTGTCCCGTTCTCGATCACTCTGACCGGGGTGTCGGCGGCGCGCCCCTCCTCTATGAGGCGCTCGGCGATGCTCTCGGCCGAGGCCACGCCCATGTAGACCGCCACCGTGTGGTCGCCACTGGCCAGCCGCCCCCAGTCGAGATCGGGCAACTGGCCGCTCTCGGCCACCTGGCCACTGACGAAGGTGACGGAGGAGGCGAGCCCGCGGTGGGTCAGCGGGAAGCCGGCGCTGGCCGCGCAGGCCGCCGCCGCGGTGATGCCAGGGACGATCTCCACCGGAATGCCGTGTTGGCGCAAGGCCTCCAGTTCTTCGCCGCCACGGCCGAAAATGAACGGGTCGCCGCCCTTCAGGCGGACCACCCGCTCGCCCTGCTGGGCAAGCTCGACCAGGAGCGTGTTGATTTCGTCCTGCGTCTTGCTCGGCTTGCCGGGCGCCTTGCCGACATAGATGCGGCGTGCCTCGCGGCGGGCGAGGTCCAGCACTTCGTCGGTGACCAGTTTGTCGTGAACGATCACGTCGGCGCGCTGCAGAAGCCGCAGCGCCTTGAGGGTTAGGAGGCTGGGGTCGCCCGGCCCTGCGCCCACCAAGGCGACCTGGCCCTGCTGGTCGATGGGGGAGGTCTCGGCCAGACGGGCCGCCATCAGCCGCTCCGCGCGTTCGAAGTCGCCGGCCTTGACCGCCTCGGCAATGGGACCGCCCAGCACGTCGTCCCAGAACGCGCGGCGGGCACGAACATCCGGAAAGGCCAAGCGGGCTTCGTTCTGGTAGCGCTCGGTCAGCCGCGACAGCTCCGCCAGGGAGTGGGGCAGGAGCACCTCCAGCTCGGCACGCAGCTGTTGTGCCAGCATCGGCGCGCTGCCGCCGCTGGAGATGCCGACGGTGATCGGCCCGCGCTCGAGAATGGCCGGAACCGAGAAGCTCGAGAGCGCCGGCGTGTCGACCACATTGAGAGGTACCTTGAGGCGCTTGGCCGCGGCACTGATCCAGCGATTTAAGCCGTCGTCTTCGGCAGCGGACACCGCGAGGCGGCTCAGCTCGATGTCGAGCTCCTGAACGTCGCGGCGCTGGATGCGCACCAGGCCTTCATGGGCCCAGGCATAGAAGTCGTCGGCCAGCTCCCGCGCGACGACCGTGATGCGGGCGCCGGCGGAGATCAGCAGACGTGCCTTGGAAACGGCGGCCTGGCCGCCACCGACAAGAAGAACCGGTTGACCGTCAAGCTCGACGAATAGGGGAAAGGCTTTCATGGCGTTGACCCTCTTCAATGGAGACGAAGAGAGTGACCGCTCCGGGCTGCCCGATACCGTGTTGCCGGCGGGGGACCGGCTCTTGCCATGGTGTCAGGGGACGCGCCATCGGCGATTGCTCCCTCCAGGTTGGCGGGCCCACGGAGCAATCCCCGTGGCGCTTTAGCGGGTGGTAACGCGGCCGCAAGCTGCCCAATCAAATTCCGCGGGTTCCCGGAGGAACCATGCTCACCTTAGCGAACAGTCGTTAATGTGCAGTCACCATGTGGTCTTGTCAATATAATAGCTGTTGTGAACGGGAGTTTAAAATAATAAACAATTATTGACTGTGAAATAAGCTTTCGATGGTTTGCCAGCCACCAGTAAGGCGCGGCTTTCCTGTTTCTGCGGTGACAGTCTCGTGAGGCCTTCCGCTAGGCCGCGCGGCGCTCGATCTCCTCGCGCCGCCTGGCGATGTAGGCTTCCATGGCTTCGCGGCGATCCTCCGGCAGCGGCGGCTGTTCGTACTCGGCCAAGAGCTGCTTCCAGATCTTGTTGGCGCGCTGAGTGGCGTCTTCGGCGCCAGCCTCCTCCCAGCTCTCGAAGTTGCGCCAGTCGCTCAGCATGGGGGCGTAGAACGCGGTCTCGTAGCGCTCGAGCGTATGCGCCTCGCCGAAGAAGTGGCCGCCCGGCCCGACGCCGGCGATCGCATCGAAACCCAGCTCCGCCTCATCCACCTTAATCGGTGCCAGGAACTCGAACATGCCCTGGATCATCTCGGCATCGAGGATCATTTTCTCGAAGGACGCGGTGAGGCCGCCCTCCAGCCAGCCGGCGCCGTGGTTGACGATGTTGGCGCCGCCGAGAACGGAGCTCCAGATCGACATCATCGACTCGTAGGCCGCTTGTGCATCGACGCAGTTTGAGGCGTTGGGGTTGGAGGAGCGGTAGGGCAGGCCATAGCGCCGGATGAGCTGGCCGGACGCGATGGTGGCCTTGGCGTACTCCGGCGTGCCGAAGGCCGGGGCGCCGCTCTTCATGTCGACGTTGGAGGTGAAGGCACCATAGATCACCGGGGCACCGGGATTGACCATCTGGGTCAGCGCGATGCCGGCCAGGGCCTCGGCGTTCTGCTGCGCGAGGGCGGCGGGCAGAGAGACCGCTGTCATGGCGCCCATCAAGGTGAAGGGGGTGACGATGGTGGCTTGGCCATGGCGGGCGAGGGCCATCAGCCCCTCTGCCATAGCCCCGTCGAAGCGGCGCGGCGAGTTGACGTTGATCACCGAGAGGATGCCTGGGTTCTTCTGCAGGTCCTCCAAGGTCTCGCCGCGCGACATGGCCATGATCTGGAAGGTATCGACCGCCCGCTCGGCGCCGATGGAGAGCGAGCTGAACACGCGGTCGGTCAGGGTCGCCGCCGCCACCGAGCAGTCCAAGTGGCGGGTTTCCGGAGAGAGGTCCGTGGTGGCGCAGATCTGGTTGCCGATGTAGTGCACCACGTTCAGCGACTGGGCGAGCTTCAAGAGGTTCTTGAAATCGGCGAAGTTCCCGGCGCGTCGGCCATGGTCCAGATCGCTAACGTTGGGTGGGCCGCTGACCGAGGCGAAGCAGAGGTGATTGCCGCCGATGGTCAGCCGGTGCTCCGGATTGCGTGGCGTCAAAGTGAACTGCGAGGGCGCCTTCGCGACCATCTCGGCGACGAGGGCGCGGTCGAAGCGCACGCTGCCGCTTTCCTTGTCGACATCGCAGCCGGCCTCTTTGAAGACCGAGAGCGCCTCATCGCTCATGAACTCGATTCCGAGTTCTTC
This sequence comes from Rhodospirillales bacterium, assembly GCA_965247175.1. Classification (GTDB taxonomy): domain Bacteria; phylum Pseudomonadota; class Alphaproteobacteria; order Kiloniellales; family DSM-21159; genus JANQMX01. Next base: position 1,800,145 of record OZ252006.1, on the reverse strand, counting down.
CAAGATGCGCAGCGAGGTCTGATGGATGGCCTCGAGCTGGTCCTCGCTCAGTAGCGCCATTGGGGGGATGGAGTTTTCGACTGACCGCCAGGGCAACTGGTTCACGACGTTTGCGCTGCGGCCTTCGCGACGTCGGCTGGATTTGCGGGGCACTGTCCTCTCCCATGTCGTCTTTCGTCCGGGCTTCTGGCCCGAGCGACAGATGGAGAGAGTCTAGTCGGCGTCCTGCCGCTTCGTTGTCGCCATTGCGCCAATGGGGGGCACAGGGGCGACCGCGTGGTTGTTATGCCTGCCGCTCGGCCCAGGCGTCCGGGTTGTCCAGGAAGGCTCTTACTTCCGCGAGCCCCTCGCCGGAGAGGTAGCCGTCGGCTTCGGCGACGGCGAGCGCGTCGTGCCAGGTGGCCAGCGCGTGCAGGCTGACGCCGGCCTCCTCCAGCCGCTTCAGTCCCTCCGGAAAGATGCCGTAGTGGAAAATCACAGCGGTGTGGGCGCAGAGCCCGCCAGCCTGTCGAATGGCTTCAACGAAATTGAGCTTGCTGCCGCCGTCTGTCGCCAAGTCTTCGATCAAGAGGACCCGGTCGCCCGCATTGAAAGTGCCTTCGATCTGGGCATCCCTGCCGAAGCCCTTGGGCTTCTTGCGGATGTAGATCATCGGCAGTGCCAGCAGCTCGGCGATCCAGGCGCCGAAGGGAATGCCAGCCGTCTCACCACCGGCCACCACGTCGATGGACTCGTAGCCGACCCGCTCCATCACCAGCTCGCTCAGCGATGTCATCAGCTGACGGCGCGCCCGGGGAAAGGAGATGATCTTGCGACAATCGACGTAGACCGGGCTCTTGCGGCCCGAGGTGAAGGTGAAGGGATCTTCGGGGCGGAACAGGATCGCCTCGATTTCCATGAGGATCCGCACCGCCGTGCGGGCTGTATCGCTGGGGGCGCCCATGCCGTCTCCTTGGCATCTTGCTTGCACTCTTGCGGCGCCTCTCATATCGACTGCAGGCAGCCCGAGCAACGGCGGTGGAATGGCAGGCCCCTCCCAAAACGAGCGTACCCCCTTCGACCTCTCGGTCTATTTCGTGGCCGGGGAGGCAGACGTAGGCGACCGTGACCTTGTGTCGGTCGTCTCGGAAGCCGTGCGCGGTGGGGCGACCTTGATCCAGCTGCGGGAGAAAGACGGACAGCAAGACCAGGTCGTGGCTATGGCCCGAGCGCTGAAGGCAGCGCTGCCGAGTCATGTCCCGCTGATCCTCAACGACAATGCGGAAGCGGCGCTCGCGTCCGGCGCCGATGGTGTGCATCTCGGCCAGGACGACGGCTCGCCAAGCGAGGCGCGCACGCTCTTGGGTCCGAAGGCCATCATCGGTCTGTCGGTCGGCAATCTCGCTGAAGCTGCGGTCAGCGATGTTAGCGACGTCGACTACATCGGCGTCGGCCCGGTCTTCGCCACCGGCACCAAAGCCGATGCCGGCGCCGCCATCGGACCCGAGGGTGTACAGCCTGTCCGTCAGGCCTTGGGCCGTCCCGCCGTAGCCATCGGGGGCATCGCCCTGGATTCGGCGGAAGCCGTTGTCGCGGCCGGTGCCGACGGGGTCGCCGTGGTCTCAGCCATCGCGAAGGCCACCGATCCGGAGGCTGCGGCGCATGCGCTGAAGCAAGCCGTGCTTGCCGGGCGCCGCCATCGCACCCCAGATCATGATAGGTCCTAGCCAGGAGACAGCCCCATGCCCGACAGCGCCCCGAGCGACGCCATCTACGTCACCCGTGACGGCCCCATCGCCACCGTGGTGCTGAACAACCCGGAGCATCGCAACGCCCTCAATCTCGCCATGTGGATTCGCCTCGGCGAGGTGATGCAGGGGCTCAATGCGGACGACTCTCTGCGCTGCATCGTGCTGCGTGGGGCAGGCGGCAAGGCCTTTGCCGCAGGGGCTGACATCGCCGAGTTCGAGGCGCTGCGTTTCACGGCCGAGCAGGCCGAGGCCTACGGGGAGCAGATGCACCCCGCCTTCGAGGCTATTGAGCATTCGCCCCATCCGACCGTGGCCTTGATCGAAGGCGCCTGCGTCGGCGGCGGCCTGGAGCTGGCGTTGAAATGCGACCTGCGCATCTCCAACAGGAGCGGTAAGTTCGGCTGTCCAATCAACCGCTTAGGGCACGTTCTTCCGTGGGTAGGTATGCTGCCCCTGGTGCAGCTCTGCGGCCGGGCCGTTGCCTTGGAGATCCTTGTCGAAGGCCGGATCCTAACGGCCGAGGAAGCCTACGTGAAAGGCTTGGTCAACCGTGTGATTGCCGATGAGGAGGCGGAGGCCGAGGCCTATGGTACGGCCAAGCGCATCGCCAATGGCGCGCCCTTGGCGGCGCGCTGGCACAAGCGGCTCTCCTTGCGGGCACTGGACCCTCGGCCCCTCAGCGAGGAGGAAGCGCGAGAGCCTTATCGCTCCTGCGACACGGAAGACTACAAGGCCGGTGTTCGCGCCTTCCTCAACAAGGAGAAGCCGGTCTTCTCAGGCCGATAGATCGATCAGAACGGCACCATGACGTGGACCTGGTAGGCGGGCCGCTCTTGCAGGCTGGCGTAGTAGGCCTCGATGCCGGGTAGGCCGGGGCGCTCGATCGCCATATTGAAGTAGCGATAGAGATTGCCGCCGAAGGAGATGTCGCCGAAGGTGAGGGCTTCGCCCGCAACAAAGCGTTTGCTAGCAAGCATTTGCTCTGCCAGCTGAAAGCTCTTGTTGAGCCGGACCAGGGCGCTTTCGACCAGGTCCATGTTGCGCTCTGTCTCGGCTACCCGGTGCAGTTCCCAGAAGACCGTGATGAAGTCGGGATAGAGCACGTTGGCGGTCCACTCGACCCACTGATCGCTTTCCGCCCGCGCCTGGGGATCCACGGGCCAGAAGCTGCCGGCGCCGTACTTGGCCCCGAGATAGCGGACGATGGCATTGGACTCCCAGAGCACGAAGCCGTCGTCTTCGATGACCGGGATCTTGGCGTTGGGGTTCCGGGCCAGGAACTCGGGGCTGTCCAATCCGCCGTAGGTTCCGCCCGCGTCGATGCGCACATGGGCGATCTCAAGCTCGCCGACGGTCCACATGACTTTTTGCACGTTTGAGGAGTTGGCGCGGCCCCAGACCGTCAGCATGGTGTCCTCCCAGAGATCTCTAGATGCGTACTGTTCGCATGTTAGGGACTTTAGATCGACAAGCTTTCCAATTCATTTGCCCCAAACCTCCTGCATCGCTCCCACGCGGTGATGGACGTTGCACCGCTCCCCGCCCGGCGATAGAACACGCCCGCGCCGGCACCAGCGATAGCGCGGAGCCTGCATAAACAGTTACGAAAGAGGGGAGAGCGCCAATGCGCGTCTACTACGACCGCGATGCCGACGTGAATCTGATCAAGGCCAAAAAGGTGGTCATCGTCGGCTATGGCAGCCAGGGTCATGCCCATGCGATGAATCTGCGGGATAGCGGTGTCACCGATGTGCGCATCGCGCTCCGGCCCGGCTCGGCGACCATCAAGAAGGCGGAAGACGCCGGCTTCACCGTCATGTCTCCGGCCGAGGCTGCTGCCTGGGCCGATGTAGTCATGATGCTGACGCCCGATGAGCTGCAGGCCGACATCTACGCCGACCAGTTGCGGGACAACATGAAGGAGGGCGCCGCCCTGGCCTTCGCCCACGGCTTCAACATTCACTTCCGCCTGATCGAGCCGCGTTCGGACCTGGATGTCTTCATGGTAGCGCCCAAAGGCCCGGGCCACACGGTGCGCAGCGAATATCAGCGCGGCGCCGGCGTGCCGTGCCTGATCGCCGTTCAGCAGAACGCCTCCGGCAATGCTCTGGAGATCGGGCTGTCCTATGCCTCCGCCATCGGCGGCGGACGTGCCGGTATCATCGAGACCAGCTTCCGCGAGGAGTGCGAGACCGACCTGTTCGGCGAGCAGGCGGTGCTCTGCGGCGGCCTCACGGCGCTCATCATGGCTGGCTACGAGACGCTGACCGAGGCCGGCTATGCCCCGGAGATGGCCTACTTCGAATGCCTGCATGAGGTGAAGCTGATCGTCGACCTGATGTACGAGGGAGGCATGGCCAATATGCGCTACTCCATCTCCAACACGGCCGAGTACGGCGACTACACTCGCGGACCGCGGGTCGTGACCGCGGAGACCAAGGCGGAGATGAAGCGCATCCTGGACGACATCCAGTCCGGCCGCTTCGCCCGCGACTGGGTGCTGGAGAACCGTGCCGGACAAGCTTCTTTCAAGGCCATGCGCGCCGGGCACGCCGATCACTCGATCGAGCAGGTTGGCAGCAAGCTGCGCGCCATGATGCCGTGGATTGCCCAGAACGCCCTGGTCGACAAGTCCAAGAACTAGTCGTTGGCTGAGGCGCGCGGCTAAGGGGCAACAAGCCTCAGTTAGGGTTTAAGTCTTCGTTCACCACTTTGCGGCGATTCTCGCGCAGAGTCTGCCTGGCTAGGGGGCAGACCGCCGTATCCGTCAGCCCTGCTGACACCCCGTGAACGAAGGAGGGATCATGCATCCCAAGCTCGGCGAAAAGCCCGCACATCCGGGCAAGCTGCCTATGGCGGCGGCTCAGCCGAATGGCGCCGCCGGCGACGAGACTGCGACGATCAGTGATACCGCCCTGGTGCAGGCGGTTCACGCGGTCTATCGCGGCGACACCGATCGCCATCTCGGCCTGCTGCGCCAATCCGGTCTGCTGGCCGGGGCGGTGGTGGGCAAAAGCGCCGTCTCCAGCGTCGGCCCGGCTGCTCCGTTGAAAGCGGTGCCGAAGGCATCCGACAAGCAGCCCAAGCCGTCCGGCAAAAGCGAAGTGGCGCGGCGCATTCAGAAGGCGCTTTCCTTCAGCTTCTAGCGTCTTGGCTTGAGTTGGCCCCGACCGTGGCTCGCCGCCTGGCGGGAAAAACTTGACCTCCCACCCGCGCCGTTGGAAAGCGGGCGCTTGCGATAGGGAGGTCTGGTCGATGGAAGAAACCCTCAAGATCGAGAATGGGCCGAAGGCGCCCTCTACCTTCTCCAAGGCAGAGATGGAGCGGCGCGTTGCAGAGCTGAGAAACCTGCTTGAAGAACAGCAGCTTGATGCGGCGTTCTTCACCTCAATGCACAACATCGCCTACTACAGCGATTTCCTCTACTGCTCCTTCGGGCGGCCGTACGGCCTGGTGGTCAACGACAGCACGCACAGCACTATCTCGGCCAAGATCGACGGCGGCCAGCCCTGGCGGCGCAGCTTCGGCGACAATCTGGTCTACACCGACTGGCAGCGCGACAACTTCTATCGCGCGGTCCGCAGCCTGCTCGGCCCGAGCAAGCGTCTGGGCGTCGAGTTCGATCATATGACCCTGGAGGCCCGCGCCAAGCTGGAAGCGGCTCTACCGGGGGTGACCTTGACCGACATTGCGCCTGTGGTGATGCGCCAGCGCATGATCAAGTCGCCTGAGGAGCATGCCATCATTCGCGACGGCGCCGCCGTGGCGGACATCGGCGGCTGGGCGGTCGTTGAGGCCATGGGCGAGGGTGTGCCCGAGCACGAAGTGGCACTGGCTGGCACGGCGGCCATGACGCGCGAGATCGCCAAGCGCTATCCCCACTCGGAAATTCGCGACACCTGGGTCTGGTTCCAGTCGGGCCTCAACACCGACGGTGCGCACAACCCCGTCACCACGCGGCCTCTGGAAGCCGGCGATATCCTCAGCCTCAACTGCTTTCCCATGATCCAGGGCTACTACACCGCCCTCGAGCGCACCCTCTTTCTCGGCCATGCGAGCGACGCCCATCTCAAGCACTGGGAGGTCAATTGCGCCGTCCACCGCCGCGGGCTGGAGCTGATCAGGCCCGGCGCTCGCTGCTGCGACATCGCCGCCGAGCTCAACGAGATCTACGCCAGCCACGATCTGCTGCGCTACCGCAGCTTCGGCTATGGCCACTCCTTCGGCGTGCTGAGCCACTACTACGGCCGTGAAGCGGCCTTGGAGCTGCGTGAGGATATCGAGACGGCGCTGGAGCCTGGCATGGTGGTCTCCATGGAGCCCATGATCACCATTCCCGAAGGTCAACCTGGCGCGGGCGGTTACCGCGAGCACGACATCCTGATCGTGACCGAAGCCGGCGCAGAGAACATCACGGGATTTCCATTCGGTCCAGAAGATAACATCATTGCTCTGCGATAGTGCAGAAAGAGTGCCAGCTAACTTATTGAAGAGAAAAGCGGGCGAGTCTCGTTTCCGAGACCGCCCGCTGGAAAGTTCAGCTTGATGAGGGGAGTCATCACGTCGGTTTCAACGACTTAGAAGATGCTGCTCGCTCTTGGCGAGACCTGGGCCGGAAAGTGACGACTTCTGGGCGACTCGATTAAGGAATGGACGGTCCAGGTTCTTGCCCGAGAGCCCCGTCCCGGGCCGCCATCAGGTCGTAGCAGGCGCGCAGCAAGGTCCAGCCGTCGGCTAGGCTGTCCAGGTTCAGCTCCACGTGCGCCAGGTTGTTCAACAGATAGAGCCGGCTGTTTGGGGCAGCATCCGCCAAGCGAACGCTTTCGCTCGCTGGCAGGATTGGGTCGTTGTGGCCGTGGACCAGCAGAAGTGTCGTGGTCAGGTCGGTGAGGTCCCGGCGATCCAAGCTGAGCGCCTCGATCTCCTCCTGCAGGGCCGGGGGCAGGGCGTCGATCAGCGCTGGTGTCTTTGCAGGGTCGTTGTTCTGCGCCAAGCTTAGAACCGCACGCCCATCGGGTGAGAGGGCTTCGATCAAGGGGGTGAGATCAACCGGCTCATCGGCGCCGCGCAGGGACGCGATTTGCCGCAGCAGGGCCGCATCCTCCATACGGTCCAGGAAGGGCGTGTTGCTTAGCACGAAGACCCATTTGCCGTAGTCGTTGAAGGGCATGCCGCGCCAGCGGTCGGCGGTCCGGTCGTAGAAGTAGCCGGTGGTGAAGAAGGTGATGGCTGCCTCGCTGTCGTAGTAGCCGCCGATGCCGAGCAGGAAGCCGGGTTGGTCGCCTGCCGGCGAGTCGGCGGCGGCCAGCACAGCGGGGCCGACCGAGTAGGACAGCGCGGCGATGCCGACCGGAGCGCCCGGCGGGAGGCCGCCGTTGGCCCCCACATAAGCCATCGCCTCTTGAATAGGCCCGGCCTGGGCGGAGGATATTCTGAGCTGGCGCAGGCCTGGAATGTCGGGCACCAGGACGGCAAAGCCGGATTCGGCCAAGGCTTTGGCCAAGGCAATCAGCTGCGGTTGACTGCGCCCGTCGCGCTGCGCACCGGTCACCAGCACCAGGCCGGCTTTCGGCTCGCCGTGCCAGTAGAGATCGGCCAGGAAGGAGCCGTTCGCGCCGTCTATCACGCGCGGCTCCCCGCGGACGTCCGTCGGCGCCTGGACCGTGGCCAAGCGATAGACCAGCCAGAGCGCGTCGACGCTGCGCTGCGTGACAGGGAGGCTGGCCGCAGCGACGGCCAGTCCAACAAGGACCAGCAGAGCAAGCGCAAGTTTGCGGCGTCGTGACAGCCGTTGCGTCATGCCGCTTGAGGTCGGGCCACGCGGCCTTTCCAGATCAGCAGCACGCTCGACAGCACGCAGAGGGCGGCCAGCGCGGTCTCGGCCATGAGGGCGAGCGTCCAGGCCGTTGCGGCGGCCGCAAGCGCCCAAAGCAGCGGAATGACGGCGAGGTGAAGCGGTGTCCTGCCCGCCGTCAGCAGGAGCACCCCAACGGTGAACAGCACAGTCGGTAGTGGCATGAGTCCCACGAGCCGAAGCTGCATCCAGCCGGTGCCCTGGAACCATACGGAGGCCGGCAGCAGGAAAACAGCGATCAACAACAGCAGCATGGCGACACTACCGTAGAGATCGAGTCGCGGCGCCCAACTCAGAGCGCCGCGAATTGCGCCGGTCCAAAGCAGCAGCAGGCCTTGCAGCAGAAACGCCCCGCCATAGAGCGGTGCGCTGAAATCGATGCTACCCAGCCGTACGACGTAGTAGACCCAGCCGACCCACAGCCAGCCGGCCGCGAGGATGACGGCAATGGCCTGGCCGCCCCATCGGCGCGGGAAGACGAGCAGCAGCAAGGCCAGCAGCATCAAACCCCCGGCGATGAGCTGACCCGGCCAAACGGCCATGTTGTAGTGCGCGATCAGCGACTGGAGAACCTCGGCCGTGTAGGAGAGCACGGCGGGCCCTAAACCGCTTCGAGGTCGCTGGCCATCCGTCGGCGCAAGGCCTCGTCCGGCAAGCGCCCGGTCATGGCGCCCATGTTCTCCTCCATGTGCGCGACCTGGGAGGTTGCGGGAATGGCGCAGGTCACGGCCGGGTGGGAGACGATGAACTTGAGGAAGACCTGCGCCCAGTTGGCGCAGTCGATCTCGGCCGCCCAGCTTGGCAGCGGCTTGCCTTCCACCGGCGGGAAGAGGGCGCCGCGCCGGAAGGGCCGATTGACGATGACGGCCAGCTTGCGCTCGGCCGCCAGCGGCAGCAGGCGCTGCTCGGCTTCCCGGTCCACCACGTTGTAGGTGAATTGGACGAAATCGATCGGCTGAGTTGCCATGATCTCCGCCAGCTCTTCGTGGCGGCGGCCATGGGACGTGGTGACCCCGATGTAGCGGACCCGCCCGTCCGCCTTGTCGCGCAAGAGTGTTTCCAGGTGGTCTTCCCAGCCGACGAGGTTGTGGACTTGCATCAGATCGAAGCGCGGCAGGCCCCAAAGGCGGCGGGAGTCGGCCATCTGCGCTTCGCCGGCGGAGCCACGCCGGGTCCAGACCTTGGTGGCTGAAAAGAGCGTGTCGGGCACGCCGAGGCGCGAGAGGCCGTCGCCAACCACGGCCTCGGCCGAGCCGTACATGGGCGAGGAGTCGATCATGCCGCCGCCGAGCGCGAAGAAGCGTTGCAGCACCTCGCTGCGCTGCCGGCGCAGCGCCTCGTCCTCGCCAACGTTGAAGGTGATCCAGGTCCCCATGCCGATGGTCGGCAGGGCTTCGCCGCTCGCGGGAATCGGCCGGGTATGGATGGCGCCTGTCGCGCGCGCCGAGAGCGGCAGGGCCGCGCCGAGGCCGCAGGCGGCCATGCCGGCGAGCAGGCTCCGGCGGTTCATCATGCCGTCGAACCGGCGGGAGAGGGTATCCATGCTGTGCCTTCCTGCAGGGGCCGTTGAGTCTTTTGCTCTTGCCTCCGAATGAGGATTGGCTTACCTAACGAGCAGGAAAAAGGCGAATTTTCGGTCGATGAACGAGCGCTTGGCCATTTTGGGCATTGATGACACCCAGCTCGGGTGTTCGCTCCTGCTCGATCTTTTCGCCGAGGACCTCCTCCTCCTTAGCAACCCCTGAGCGCTACAGCCGCAAGAGCGGCAGGCGAGCAGGGGATGACGTGATCACGAGGGGCCAGCGCCCCAAGTCAGACCAGTCAGCTCAGAGGAGTATCGCGCGATGAGCGCCGAGATCGTTTCAAGCCAAACCAAGACCAGCGTCGATCGTGACGCCTTTGTCGACTATGCCCGCCCTCCCAGCGAGGACGGCTACGTCCGCATCTTCGACACCACGTTACGGGATGGAGAGCAGGCCCCCGGCTGTTCGATGAATCTGGAGGAGAAGATCCAGGTCGCGGACACCTTGGAGTCCTTAGGCGTGGATATCATCGAGGCGGGCTTTCCCATCGCCTCCAATGGCGACTTCGAGGCGGTCAGCGAGATCGCCAAGCGGGTGAAGACGTCCCAGGTCGCCGGTTTAGCCCGCGCGACGGAAAAGGACATCAACCGCGCCTGGGAAGCCCTGCGGCACGCAGCTGCTCCGCGCATCCACACCTTCATCTCAACCAGCCCGCTGCACATGAAGTACAAGCTGCAGATGGAGCCGGAAGCGGTCTATCAGAGGGTAATCGACAGCGTTTCCATGGCGCGCAACTTCTGCGAGGACGTGGAGTGGTCGCCGGAAGACGGCACCCGCACCGAGCATGACTTCTTGTGCCGCTGCGTCGAAGGGGCGATCAAGGCCGGCGCCTCGACCATCAACATCCCTGATACGGTCGGCTACACGGTGCCGGACGAGTTCTACGCTCTCATCGACATGTTGATGAACCGGGTGCCCAACATCGACCAAGCGGTGATCTCGACCCATTGCCACAACGACTTGGGCCTGGCCGTCGCCAACTCCTTGGCGGCGGTTCGCGCCGGTGCGCGGCAGGTTGAATGCACCATCAACGGCATCGGCGAGCGTGCCGGCAACGCGGCCATGGAAGAGATTGTCATGGCCCTGCGCACACGCCCGGACGCCATGCCGTACACGACTCGGATCGAGACCACGCGCATCACACCCGCATCTCGCCTCTTGTCGACGATCACCAGCTTCTCGGTGCAGCCCAACAAGGCCATCGTCGGTGCCAATGCCTTTGCTCACGAATCGGGCATTCACCAGGACGGCATGCTGAAAAACGCGCAGACCTACGAGATCATGACGCCGGAGTCGGTCGGCCTGCATCGCTCCAGCCTCGTCATGGGCAAGCACTCCGGCCGCCACGCTTTCAAAGCCAAGCTGGAGGAGTTGGGGATCACGCTCAACGACAACCAGCTCAACGATGCCTTCGTGCGCTTCAAGGACTTAGCAGACCACAAGAAAGAGATCTTCGACGAGGACATCATCGCCCTCGTGGAAGACGCGGCCCTGCGCCACAACGACGTCATCAGGTTCGTCTCAATGCACGTCAACTGCGGCAGCCACGGACCGAACGTGGCCGACATTGCCTTGGACGTTGAGGGCGAGCGCAAGGAGGTTCGGGCCGAGGGCCAGGGGCCGGTCGATGCGACCTTCGCGGCGATTCGCGAAATTGTTCCACACGAGGCCCGTCTGCAGCTTTATCAGGTGCATGCGGTGACGGGCGGCACGGACGCTCAAGCGGAGGTCACCGTGCGCCTGGAGGAGGACGGCAAGTCGGTGAACGGGCAGGGGGCCGACTACGACACTCTGGTCGCGTCAGCCCGCGCCTACATCAACGCACTGAATAAGTTATTGGTAAAGCGGGAGAAAACCGCACCGGAAGCGATGACAGCGTAGCGTTTCGCATCGTCGCCTGCGATGTGTAGGCGGCGGCAAAGCGAGATCGGCGGGCTCGTGCGGTGAAGACTGCGCGAGCCCGTTTCGCGTGCTGAGGCGGTTTCTCCTGTGGGTACTGAGGATGCATTGCTTGTAATCGCTTCGGACGCGCGTTAACCAAAACAGCAGAGGGCGTTCCCCGTTAACGCTAATCGTTTTTTAAGCAGCCTCACGGTAAGGCCCACTCATGCTTTCTCGTCTACTCGGAATGTTCTCGGCCGATATGGCAATCGACCTTGGGACCGCGAATACGCTGGTCTACGTCAAGGGCCGAGGCATCGTGCTCAACGAACCTTCGGTTGTCGCTATCGCCGACGTTCGTGGCAAGAAACAGGTCCTCGCCGTTGGCGATGAGGCCAAGCTCATGCTCGGCCGGACGCCTGGGAACATCCAGGCCATCCGCCCGCTGCGCGACGGCGTCATCGCGGACTTCGAGGTCGCGGAAGAAATGATCAAGCATTTCATCCGGAAGGTGCACCGCCGCTCGACGCTGGCAGCGCCGGAGATCATCGTCTGCGTGCCCTCGGGCTCGACGGCGGTGGAACGGCGCGCCATTCAGGACTCGGCGGATGCAGCTGGCGCCCGCCGGGTGTTCCTCATCGAGGAGCCGATGGCGGCGGCGATCGGCGCCGGCCTGCCGGTCACCGAGCCGACGGGTTCCATGGTGGTCGACATCGGCGGCGGCACGACCGAGGTTGCGGTCCTCTCCCTCGGCGGCATCGTCTACTCGCGCTCGGTGCGCGTCGGCGGCGACAAGATGGATGAAGCCATCATCGCCTACATCCGGCGCAACCATAACCTCCTCGTCGGTGAAGGATCCGCCGAGCGCATCAAGAAAGAGATCGGCTCGGCCTGTCCGCCAGAGGACGGCGAGGGTCGGACCATGGAGATCAAAGGGCGCGATCTGATGAATGGCGTGCCCAAGGAGCTCGTCATTTCCGAGCGCCAGGTGTCGGAAGCCCTGGCCGAGCCGGTTGGCGCCATTGTCGAGGCGGTCAAGGTCGCGCTCGAGCATACGGCACCGGAGCTGGCGGCCGATATCGTCGACAAGGGCATCGTGCTGACCGGCGGCGGGGCCATGCTCGGCAACCTCGACTTGGTCTTGCGTGCTTCGACCGGATTGCCCGTGTCGATTGCCGACGAGCCGCTGTCCTGCGTCGCGCTGGGCACTGGGCGTTGTCTCGAAGAAATGAAAGCGCTCAAAAACGTACTGATTTCTATGCAATAACTTGAAACGACGTTTTATCATCTGTAAACGAAAACTTGCTAATTAAGAAGTGGTCCCGGTTCTTCGGGGCCACAGAATCGCCTGAATTGCTTTCGCCTACTGTCGGTGCAGGAGGCTCGCTTGCACAATCGCGCTCAGAGTGTCGCACGGATAACGACCCCGCTTAGGGCGTGGGCGCAGCGGCTCGGCGTGACCTTCCTGTTGCTCTGCGCCCTTGGGTTGACGATCGTCAGCCGCAGCGATCAGGGCACCATTCAGCAAGCACGCATTGCCGTCACCGACGCGGTCGCACCCATCCTGGCGGCCATTTCCAGCCCGATTGCCACGGTTGAGGAAGCGGTCAGCACCGTGGGCGAGCTGTCCCACCTGCGCGCCGAGAACGCCGCCCTGCGCGCCGACAACGCGCGGCTCGCCGGTTGGTACCAGCAAGCCGAAACCCTGAAGGCGGAGAATGAGGTGCTGCGCCGCATGCTCAGCGTGCCGGATCAGACCGAGTACCGCTATGTAACCGCCCAGGTCATCGCCGATGTGCGTGGCCCCTTCCTGCACAGCGTGGTGGTTCAGGCGGGTCATGCCGACGGCGCTGTCATCGGGCTTCCGGCGCTGGGAGAGCAGGGCTTGGCCGGGCGGGTCGCCCAGGTCGGCGAACGGGCCGCACGGGTCTTGCTGATCACCGACATCAACAGCCGCATTCCTGTCTTGGTTGGCTCGGGGCGTGAACGCGCCATCCTGGCTGGCGACAACTCGTCGTTCCCGCGCTTGGTGTTCGGATCTCAGGACGTCGCGTTCATGCCCGGCGACCGGGTCGTGACATCGGGCCACGGCGGCCTCTTTCCGCGCGGCTTGGCGATCGGCACGGTCGAGTCATTGGACGACAAGGGCGCCCGTGTTCGCCCCTCCGTGGACTGGTCGCATATGGAATACCTGCGCTTGCTGCAGCGCCGTCCGCTTTCTTTCGAGCAACTTGATGGCGCTGCCGACGTTAGCCCCTTGGTTGGCGATGCGGTGACCCTCTCCGCTGCGGCTTCACGCTAAGCGATGGACGACAGCGGGTTCTGGAACAGGCTCGATCTCCTCGCTCGCTCGCTTTTTCCCTTCGTCGCCTCGGCTCTTCTCATAATCATCGGTTTCGCGCCCCTGAGGGCGCCCGAGATTGCGCCGGCGCTGCCCCTCTTCGGCATGGCCGCGGTCTATTACTGGTGCGTGTTTCGGCCAGATCTCATGCCGCATTGGGCGATCTTTCTGCTGGGCCTGTTTAGCGACCTTTTGGGCGGCACCTTGGTCGGCTCATCCATTCTGGCTTTTTTCGCCCTTTACTTGGCGATTTCTTCGCAGCGGCGGTTCTTTGCGCATGCCTCCTTCTTCCTGCTCTGGCTGGCTTTCGCGCTCTTTTCCCTGCCGGCCTTTTTCATCATGTGGTCGCTCGCCTGCTGGAACGCCGGTGCAATCATCACGCCGGCACCCTTGGCTCTTCAGTATGTCTTGACGGTTGCCGCCTATCCCATGATTGCTTGGTTTTTTGGGCAGTCGCAGCAGGTCATCCTGCAGTCTGGCGGGCGTGGCTGACGCGGGTAGAGGTTGAGCGCTGAAATGGGTACCACACCACCGAACGACGAACAGGAACGGGATAAGACTTTCACCCGTCGCAGCCTGATCGTCGGCGGCGGGATGACGGCGCTGCTCTCCACACTGGTCGCGCGCATGTACTACCTGCAGGTCATGGAAGCCGACCGCTTCCTGATGATGGCGGAAGAAAACCGCATCAACCTGCGGCTCATCCGCCCCAGCCGTGGCAAGATCCTCGATCGCTTCGGCGAACCCCTTGCCGTCAACCGTCAGAACTTCCGGGCTCTGATCGTCGCCGAGGACGCGGGCGAGGTCGAGGAGACCTTGGACCGCTTCTCCGAGATCGTGGCGATCGACCAGGAGACCCGCGATCGCATCATTCGCGACATCCGCCGCAAGCGGAAGTTCGTGCCCGTCACCATGCGCGACAACCTGACCTGGGACCAAGTCAGCCGCCTGGAGGTCAACGCCCCCAATCTGCCCGGAATTACCATTGAGGTGGGCGAAACCCGGCACTATCCCTATCGCAGTCTGACCTCTCAGGTGATCGGCCATGTCGGCGCCGTTTCCGAGAAGGAGCTGACCGGCGATCCGGTGCTCGAGCTACCCGGCTTCCGCATCGGCAAGAAGGGCATCGAGCGTCAGAACGACCTGGCCCTGCGCGGCACCGCCGGCCGCCGTCAGGTCGAGGTCAATGCCATGGGCCGCGTCATCCGTGAGCTCAATCGCCAGGACGCGCTGCCGGGCAGCGACACGGTGCTGTCGATCGATGCCAAGCTGCAGGTCTTTGCCCAGCAGCGCTTGATGGGAGAGAAGAGCGCCTCCGCCGTTGTCATGGATATCCACACCGGCGAGGTCCTGGCACTCGCCTCCGTGCCGAGCTTCGACCCGGAGCTCTTTGTGCGCGGCCTCAGCACGCAGCAATGGCGGCGCTTGATCAACGACCCGCTCGGGCCGCTCAACAACAAGGCCATCTCCGGCCTCTACAATCCCGGTTCCACCTTCAAGATGCTGGTCGCCATCGCTGCCCTCGAGTCGGGCATCGGGCCTGGCTACACGGTCTACTGCCCGGGGCACATGCGCCTCGGCAATCACCGCTTCCACTGCTGGCGCCGCTGGGGCCACGGCAAGCTCGACATGCGCGATGCGCTCAAGCAGTCCTGCGATGTCTGGTACTACGACGTCGCCTGGAAGGTGGGCATCGAGAAGATTGCCGAGGTGGCCCGCCGCTTCGGCTTGGGCGAGAAGGTCAGCATCGACCTGCCTGGCGAACGCGCTGGCGTGATTCCAACCAAGGCCTGGAAGCTCGCCAACATCGGCGAGCCCTGGCAGGGCGGTGAGACCCTGGTCAATGCCATCGGCCAGGGATTCGTGCTGACCTCGCCGCTGCAGCTCGCGGTGATGACCGCCCGCCTGGTCAACGGCGGCAAGGCGGTGACGCCGCGCCTGACCCGCGGCTTCCATGTCGACGACCCCCTGGCCGAACAGCAGCCGCTGCCGCAGGAGCCTTTCCCTGACATCGGCGTCTCGGAGCACCACTTGGCGCTGATGCGCGATGCCATGGATGCGGTGGTCAACGAGCGACGCGGCACCGCACGCGGCTCGAAGATCGAAGAAGAAGGCTTCGAGATGGGCGGCAAGACCGGCACCAGCCAGGTCCGCCGCATCACCAAGGAAGAGCGGGCCGCCGGGGTGATCAAGAACGAGGATCTGCCCTGGCACCGGCGCGACCATGCGCTTTTCGTCGGCTATGCTCCGGTCAAGTCGCCGCGCTACTGCTGCTCCGTGGTGGTCGAGCATGGCGGCGGCGGCTCCAAGGCGGCGGCACCGATCGCCCGCGACCTGCTGCTCGAGGCGCAACGGCGCGACCCCGTCAATCGGGATGGCGTGCGCGTGGTCTCGGCAGAGTCGCTGTCGCAGCGCTCTTAGGCGGGGGCAGGGCAGAGCGGAAGACAATGGCGGTTTTCGACGATCCCCTGAGACGCGACCACCAGATGACGCTGGCCGAGCGCTTCTGGCACATCAACTGGGGTCTCCTGCTGGTCATCATCGCGATCGCCGGCCTTGGCTTCGCGATGCTCTACTCGGCCGCCGGCGGCGACTGGGACCCTTGGGCCAAGCGCCAGCTCATCCGTTTCGGTGGCGCCCTTGGTCTCTTTTTCCTCTGCGCAATGATCGACATCCGCTTCTGGTTCCGCTGCGCCTATCTAATCTACTTCGGCGCTTTCATGCTGCTGGTCGCGGTGGAGCTCTTCGGCAGCGTCGGCATGGGCGCGCAGCGCTGGATCGACCTCAAGGTCATGCAGCTGCAGCCCTCCGAGGTCATGAAGGTGGCCCTGGTGCTGGTACTGGCCCGCTACTTCCACGGCCTGCAAGTCACCGAGGTGCGGCGCATCGGCCCGCTGATCTGGCCCATCCTCCTCGTGCTGGCACCGGTCGCCTTGGTGCTCAAGCAGCCGGACTTGGGGACCGCTGCAATGTTGGCCATGGCTGCAGGGGCCATGTTCATGATCGCCGGCGTGCGCTGGTGGAAGTTCGCCCTGGTCGGCGCGGCAGCCGCGGCTGCCGTCCCGGTGATCTGGAACTTCCTGCGCTCCTACCAAAAGGAGCGGGTGCTGACTTTCCTCAATCCCGAGCGCGACCCGCTGGGCGCCGGCTATCACATCATGCAGTCGCAGATCGCGCTGGGCTCGGGCGGGGTCACAGGCAAGGGCTTCCTGGCCGGCACCCAAAGCCACCTCAACTTCCTGCCGGAGAAGCAGACCGACTTCATTTTCACCATGCTGGCCGAGGAGTTCGGCATGGTCGGCGGCCTCATCCTGCTGGGCCTCTACTTCATCATCCTCGTCTATGGCTTCGCCATCGCTTTTCGCGCCCGCAACCACTTCGGGCGCCTCCTGGCCGCGGGCCTGACGGTCAACCTCTTCCTCTACGTCTTCATCAACATCGCCATGGTCATGGGCCTCCTGCCCGTGGTCGGCGTGCCTCTGCCGCTGATCTCCTACGGCGGCACCGCCATGCTGACGGTGATGATCTCCCTTGGCATCATCGCCTCGGTCTCGGTGCATAAGGACGTGCGCATTCCCCGGCGCGGCCCCTCCGACGGTTGGTAAAACGGCGCCTCACCGTCCTTCTTCTTGAATGCCTGACTGGGGCTGCTTATCTCCGCTCGACAAGCTGAAGCGGGGCTGCTATCACCCCGCTCTTCGCACGGCCGCCAAGGCGGCCTTCTGGTGCGGGCGCATAGCTCAGTTGGTAGAGCAGCTGACTCTTAATCAGCGGGTCCAAGGTTCGAGTCCTTGTGCGCCCACCATCCCTTCGCCCTGCGGGCTTGATTACTCCGACAAAGCAGCAGCTTCGGCTGCGAAGGCCGGACAGGTGGCAAGCCAGCCGAAACCGCACTTGGGCGAAGGCGTGTCCTCCGTAGCCTTATCGAAGGAGGACTTCAGACTCTTTTCTCCTCACAATTCGCCACTTCGCTTGCTGCACAATCCACGGCTCGGCAGGCAAGCGACAGCACCAATATACTCGGAACTCAGAAGCGCACCTCGTCGCCCTGGTGCCTAGAACGCACCTTGGCGGGCTGCGAGATGTTGACGCTATGCGCTGAGAGCAAACCAATAGTCTCGTTATAAAGTCGTGCGCCAAGTCGACCTACGTTGGGCCGGCAGTGAAGCGTTGAAATAAAGATCCGAGCGGGCACCAATAACTGCTTAAGCGTTTGCTTTACTCATTAATACTCTTTTCAATTGCACATACTAATTGTACTATTTTGGCTGTTGAGATCAGCCGCCCGATGAATACGAGTTAATGAGGGAAGCGACGTTGCCTTCGATACTCAACAGACTCCGTGGCGACGTAGACGCCACAGTCGCAAACCTAGCTACGACGGAGTTCAAGACCGACCCAATAGCAGGTCGAATGTACTCCCTTATTCCTGCTGTTATTGGCTCCGCACAGAAACGGCACGGTACCCTTATTGAAAAAGCTATCTTAGAAGCCGTTGATGCCAATCCCAGATACTCTGCATGGCGAGTACCGGAGTTCAATATATCTCAAGACGCCATTCAGATAGCTGCCCGGGTCAACAATGTAAAAAAAGACCCGGACTGGTTAGATATTCTCGAGCAGAATTTGGCGTACGGGCATTGCGCGAAGACACTACAAGTCGATTTCATTGCATACAATAGAGACACAGGATTTCTCTGTGCAATGGAAATAAAGAGAGGGCATAGTCATCATGATGCCGGCAAGAAGAAAGCAATACTTAAAGATGCCCTCTGTGTGCAAATGCTTTTAAAGTCTTATGGAGAAAGGGCGGAGGGTTTGAGAGTAGAGCGGGCAGAATCAAAGATCTGCAATTTCTACAAGGATAGAGAGTTCTCCGATCGAATCCTTCTCGATAAAGATGATCTCGATAACTATTTTGGTATAGAAGTGTTGGCGCCGGTCGAAGAAGTAAATCACTACTTCCGTCAGGCGCTACACGAAATGCTTACAGCTCGTCTGGCGCGGGAGGAGGCGTTGGAGGTTGTAGAAAGGATTGATGACTAAAGCAGCGCTGTGTGCTCGAGCAAATCGGCCTTTCTCACATTTCTGCTTTCGGGCTTCTTGGATGGCAGTTCATAGTCGTGAGGACGCTCAAGACTTTTTCGGCACGGCGGTATCCAAACTAACTGGGTGCTTTCTGTCCACCTGGACCGCCACACCAGCCATGCATAGCCCGTCGCTGTGGTGGCTCTAGGATCAAGTCTACCTTTCACCATCGGAACACGTTCACTGAACTGGGCGACTAGTGAAGGTGGGTGCTTACTGAAGATGCGATTGAAGCGTCCCACGCTTTCGAGAAAGACCGTGCGTGCCAGTATGGCAACGCCCCCTCCATATGCTCCAATCGACTTGAGAACAAAGTCTTCCGCTAACCTGAAGGGCGGATTGGTGATCATCCAGTCGGCGGTGATGGCACTGTCCTTCGACAAGAAGTCGTAAACGCTCCCATAGCCGTACGGATGGATATCCGAAGCGCGAACGTCGCGGAAGTACTCATCTAGGACCTTCGCCATATGCCCGGCGCCGCAGGCCGGTTCGTGGCAAGAAAGGACTCCAAGCTCCTTGGGACCGATCACATGCTCAATTAGTGCCCTCGTTGCCCATGGTGGCGTCGGAAAGTCATCGAGGCTGTCTGCCTTCTCATATCGCTGAGCCATTACAGCATGTGACGTATTTTGCGCCATTTTGCTCCCCACTGAAGTTAATGGGCACCAATCAGGCTGAGGTGCCTTTTGTTCTCTATTTGTGCGATTCAGCCGGACAACACAGATTCGATGCAATACCCATGATTGAGGTCCGCTTGTCTCTGGCGCAGATTACAAGCGCTCGTTGGGCTAAGGTCTCTCTACCTGTGAGCAATCTCGTCCGACGACCCACTGTTCCGCTACTTTGCGGGAGGGCAAGCAACGGATTTCGCGGTTTTGAATTGGTCACGCGTGGCGTTGAAACATTCCGGGCATAGCCTCATTCTTGCTGGCACCGATGCAACGCTGCCGACCGCTGTCATGATATCTCAGAGTCTCTCCGCACCTCTCGTGCGGTGCATTGTTTCAGCGCTTCTGCTCGTCGCGCTCGCCGCGCCGGCCTCGGCCCAGTCCGATGGCTGCGTGCAGCCGGAGCCGGTCTGCGAGGCGCGGGAGGCGGTCTTTGCCGTCTCTGCCTTCGACCCGATCGGCAGTGCCGTGCGTATCGGCGAGAGCCGGCTGGTGACCTCCCGCCATGTGGTGGCCGACGAGGCGGAGGTGACGCTCTTCACCGCCGAGGGTCAGCCGCTGGTCGCCCAGGTGGTGCCGACGGACTATCCGGGCGATCTCATCCTGCTGGAAAGCGCCGACCTGCCGCCGGGGCCGCACCTGACCCCGGAGGCGATCGGGCTCGAGGCCGATCTCTTCACCGTCGGCGCCGATGTCGGCCTGCGGCGCATCCGCGCTTACGACCCTGGCCGGTTGCACTTTGCGCCGCGCGCCGATCTGCCGCTCGCCCGCCTGCACCACGATGCCTACAGCCAGCCGGGTAACAGCGGCGGCGCGCTCGTCGATCAGGACGGGCGGCTGGTGGGCATTGTCGCCTCGGGCGGGGAGGGCCGCTTCGAAGCCATCCCGGCCGAGGCCATTGCGAGCCTTGCGTCGCGCAGCGGCCCGGAGCATGCGGACGCCAGCGCGGAGATCGGTGCCGCCGTCCGGGTCTGCGCCACGTTGCTCGACACCTACCGCAATCCGGGCCAACGCCTGGAGGCGCAGCAGGCCAAGGCGGTTGAGACCGCCTGCCGCCGCTCGGGCAATCGCCAGTTCATGGACCTCGCGGGCCAGACCTTGGGCCGCAGCGGCCTGACCGAACCGGCCATCCGGCTGTTCGAGCAGGGCCTGGCGGAAGACCCCGACGCGATCAACACTCGGCTGAGCTTGGCCATCACCTATCACCTGGCGCGCGACTTCGAGGCCGCCTTGCCGCAGCTTCAGTGGCTCATGACCCATGCCGACGACGATCTGCAGGTGCTGCGCTTGTCGATCCAGGCGGGCACCTGGGCCGGCGACGAGGACTTGGCCGCGCGGGCCTTGGCAAGGCTCAAGGAGGTCAATCCGCAGAGCGCGCCGGCGGCCGAGCGCTTCGTCAACGATCCGCCGCCGCGTCCTCCCAAGCGTCAATAGGTCAGCGCAAAGCGCCTAGCCGTCGTCGGACGCGTTTGGGGATCCAACGCATTCAGTAGTTCTCAGCCCTGGCAGAACTCGCTATTGTTGAGCGACGTCACGACTGGGGGATGATGATGAAAACCAAAATAGTATTTGCAGCGGTCTTTTCTCTCGCGATGCTTCTCTCGGCCGCGCAGGCGCAGGCGATTGTGATGATCGACATCACCGGCACGCCAGGCTCGGGCGTCACGACCTGGACCTTCAGCGGCAGCGAGACGGTCACCGGGAACCCGCTGATCATCGACGATGATGACGATTTGCCGCCGAATTTCGCTGCCGTCACTTGGGGATGGCATATCGGACCGGACTTTTTCTCTCTGACTGGCTCAGCGATCGGTTTCACGTCGACGACGGCGATGATTGATGGTCCAGTTGCCCAATACGACATTCTTGGCTTCGGCACTGCCAGCAGCGGCGCAGAGGAGAACTTGGGCATTTTCATCGTAGATCCGGCAGAGATCGTACCGAATGACTCCTATGAGTTCCCTGTCGGCTCGGTTCTGAGCTTTTCCGGTATCGGCGTTGCGCCGCTCGACATCTCTCTCTTTGCTCCTGGCGTGACGACAGCGGCGTTTCACGACTCATCCCTCGGCGCCCCCAACCTAGCCGGCTTCGATGTTCAGTTTACGGTGACGGCCTTGCCGCTGCCGTCGACGCTAGCCCTCCTCATGGGCGGCTTTGTCGCGGCGGGCATTGCCGCACGGTGGGTGCGGATGGGGCAGCGCCTTTCCAAGCGCTCGGCTTAGACCCTCCAGAGTCCTGCGAGTCGTCAGGCCCGATACCGTAGAGGCGTCGGTATCACTCTTGTTCGTTATCCGCGCGTGCTACAATGCGGCTTATGATGACCTCGCGCTAACCGTCGTCGGTCGGGTTGGGGATCCAGCCCACCGCCAACCGGGGCGCGCCGCGTTCGAGCGGCGGCACCGCGCGGGCGAAGATGGCTTGCTTGAGCTCGCTCGTCGTCAAGTCGGGATTGGTCTGCAACAGCCTTGCCGCGAGTGCCGCGACCCGGGGCACGGCATAGCTTGAGCCCGAGGCGGTGCCGCGCGCGCCGCGGTAGTCGATCACCTCGAGGTTCTCGGCCGGCACCATCAGATCGACGCTGGCGGCGCCCCAGTTCGAGCCCGGCGCGAGCCGCCCGAAGGCATCGGCAGAGGTAACCACGATCATGTTCTCCAAGGGCAGGCTCGCGGGGTAGAGCGGCGTGTTGTCGATGTCGCGCCCGTCGTTGCCCGCCGAGACGATGAACAGCATGTCGGGATGCGCCGCAGCGGCCTCGGTGAAGGCCATCCAGTCTTCCTGCCGCCGGCTGCCCATGGGCATGGCCACCACCCTGGTGCCGGCCGCGGCGGCGGTCTCGACCGCCTGAGCCATGCGGGTCATATCCGGACGGGGAAAGCGAATGGGCACGAGCCGTATCTCCAGCGCTTCCTGGACCAGCAGGCTGGCGACCGGCGTGCCGTGACGGATGGGGAAGAAGGGCGAGCGTCCCTGGTCACCGTCGAAGGGCCGCATGTCGTTGTCCCAGAGATCGCGGCCGAGCGCGTTTCCCTCGGCGTCGCGGGCCAGGCGCGCGGCGATCTCCGGCAGCAGGTAGTTCACGCCGCTGTCGATGTGGGCGACGGTCACGCCGCCCGGGTCGCGACCTTCCGGCAGCGGCGGATTGAGCGGCTCGACCGTCTGGACGCCTTCGAGGTCGGCATCGAAGTGGACCAGCTCTTCCGCCATGCCGTCGGCGGCGTAGCGGATGGCGCGGCCGTGCCGTACGCCGCAGTCGCCGCCAGCCAGCGCCATCATGATCGGGCGCCCCGTCGTCAGCCCGTGCACCTCGAAGGTCACACGGCGCAACGCGGCCGGGGAGCCCGAAGCGGAGATGATCAAGAGCTGATCGCTATCCGGGTTCTCAAGACGCATCTCGCGCCGGGCCCAGGTGTTGCCGCGGCCGCGGTCTTCGACATCGGTCAGCGCGTAGCCGGCGAGCGCGCCGGGGAGAGCTTCGTCAATGCTGGCCGGGTCGAGGATGCCATCGGGGCAGAGTGCGGCCAGGGCTTGTTGAAGCACACTTCGGGCCGAGCTTTCTGGATCGCCCTCTGCCAACGCTAGTGCTGGTGCAGCGAATGTCAGCAGGCACACGAAAGCTGACGCGAGGCTGTGTGGTCTTGAGAGTGCTCTCATCAAACGGCGGCTCTCTGCTTCGCTTCCGTGGCGCTCGCGCGGCCAACGCTCTCCAGCACCTCGCCGAGCACATCGACGCCGGCGCGGATATCGCGCGGCGGCGTGCCGCTGAAGCCCAGCACCAAGCCCTGCTGGTCGAGCGGCGTGAGGCTGAAGGCGCCGATGGCGGCTGCGGTGATCTCCCGCTCGGCCGCAGCCTCGCTGACGGCGGTCTCGCAGAACCCGGAAGGCAGATGGCCGATGGTGTGCAGACCGCTGCTGGTCGGCTCCACGTCGAGCAGGCCTCTAAGACGCTTGCGCGCAGCACTCAGTAACGCCTGATGTCGCTCGGCGTAGATCTTCCGCATGCGCCGCACGTGTGTCGCGAAATGCCCCTGCTCGATGAAGTCGGCCAGCACCACCTGCGGGTTGGAGGCGACGCCGTGAAGGTAGCTGCGGACCACTTTCTCGAAAATCTCGACCAGCGGCTCAGGCGCGAGAAGATAACCGAGGCGCATGGCAGGAAAGAGGGTCTTGCTGAAGGTTCCAACGTAGATCACACAGCCTTTTGTATCGATGCTCTTGAGCGTCGGGAGAGGGCGCTTGCCATAATAGAACTCACCGTCGTAGTCGTCCTCGACGATGAAGGCGCCGGCTCGCTCGGCCGCACGCAGCAGGGCAAAGCGCCGCTTCAGGCTCATGGTCACGCCGAGCGGTTGCTGGTGCATCGGCGTCACGAAGGCCAGGCGGAAGTCCGGCGCCAGGCGCAGGCCTTCATCGATCACCATGCCGTTCCGGTCGATCGGCAGCGGCACCAGCTCGGCGCCGCTGGCCAAGAGGCTGTTGCGCGCGCCGATGGCACCGGGGTTCTCAAACCAGACCTTGTCGCCGGGGTCGATGAAGAGGCTGCCGATCAACTGAAAGGCTTCCTGCGCGCCGCAGAGAACGAAGATCTGCTCTGCCTCACAGGGGATGCCGCGATTGGCGCGCAGGTGCGCGGCGATGGCGCGCCTCAGCGGCCAGTAGCCAAGGGGATCGCCGTAGCCCATCACGACGTCGCGCCCGCTGCGCCAATGCTTGGCCATGAGACGCGACCACAGCGCCATAGGAAATGCGTCGAAGGCCGGAAGGGCGGTCGTGAAACAGCGCGTCCGATGCGGCAGCCGCTCGCTGATCAGGGCCGAGGCCTTCATCAGGGCGCGGGAGAGGGCAGGCACACGGTGCGGTTCTTGCTCCTCTTCTTCGCTCGGCCCTTCGACCTCCTCCGGCAGATCTTGCCCGATGGCCGTGCTGACGAAGGAGCCGGCCCCCACCTTCGAAGTAATCAGCCCCTCCGCAGTCAGGCGCTCATAGACGTCGATCGTCGTGGTGCGGGACACGCCAAGCTCGCGCGCCAAGGTGCGGCTTGACGGCAGGCGTTCGCCAGGCTCCAGCCGGCCGGAGAGGATCATCTCCCGCAAGGCAAGCTGCAGCTGACTACTGACGGTCTTGCCTGGGCCCTTCTCGATCTTGAGGGTCAGCAGCAGCGTTCCCGCCGGATACTTGACCATCGCTTCCTCCCTGCAACGCGCAGTCCCGACCAATTGGTATGGTCTTTTCATTAGAATGGACCTTTTGCAGGACCATTATGCGGCGCAGGATGCCCTTTGCGGTCTTAGGGGTAAAGCCGAAGGTGCCGAAAAGCAGAACGCAAGGCGCCCATCCTGGACCGATTGTTGGGAGGTTTGCCGCTCTATGAAGATTCAGAGCATCGAGACCTTTAGCACCCGCTTCGTTTGCCTGGTCCGGGTACGCTGCGAGAATGGTGATGAGGGTTGGGGCCAAGTCGCGCCCTATCATGCAGACATCACTGCCCAGGTCGTTCATCGCCAAGTCGCGCCGCATGCTCTGGGCGCCGATGTCGACGACATCGATGGCTTGGTGGACCTGGTCCCGGAGCGCGAGCACAAGTTTCCCGGCTCTTACGTCAATCGCGCGATGGGTGGCGTCGAGACGGCGCTTTGGGACCTGCGCGGCAAGCGTGAGGGCAAGACCGTCTGCGAGCTGCTCGGCGGAACGCCGCGGTCGATCCGCGTCTACGGCTCCAGCATGAGCCGGGCCATCGCGCCCAAGGACGAGGCCGAGCGCATGCAGCGGCTGCGCCAAGAATGCGGGTACGACGCCTTCAAGTTCCGCGTCGGCAAGGAGTGCGGCCGCGACGAGGACGAATGGCCCGGGCGCACCGAAGAAATCGTCAAGACCATGAGCAAGGCCCTGAACGGGGAGGCCGACCTGCTGGTCGATGCCAACAGCTGCTATACGCCAAAGCGCGCCATCGAGGTCGGACGGATGCTGGAAGACCACGGCATCTGCCACTTCGAGGAGCCTTGCCCCTATTGGGAGATGGCCTGGACCAAGGAGGTCGCCGACGCGCTCGATATCGATGTCACCGGCGGCGAGCAGGACTGCCAGCTGTCCATCTGGCGGCGCATGATCGACATGCGGGCGGTCGATGTGGTGCAGCCTGACGTCTGCTATCTGGGCGGCATCAATCGTACCCTGCGGGTTGCCGAGATGGCGCGCCAGGCCGGGCTACCCTGCACACCGCACTCCGCCAACCTCAGCATGGTGACGGTCTTCACCCTGCATCTGATGGGCGCGATCGAAGGCGGCGGGCCCTATGTCGAGTTCACCATCGAAGGGCCCGACTACTACCCTTGGCAGGACGGCATCTTTGAGCCGGCGCTGGTCGCTCGCGACGGCAAGGTGCAGATCCCCGACGGCCCTGGCTGGGGCGTGGAGATCAATGAGGACTGGCTCCAGTCCGCCGAGCATAGCATCAGCGAGTACGAGCGGGGTTGCCATGGCTGAGATCGTTCTCTCGGGCGTCACCAAGCGTTTCGGCTCCACCCTGGCCGTCGACGAAGTGTCCATGACCATCGGTGACGGCGAATTCATGGTCTTCGTCGGACCGTCGGGCTGCGGCAAGTCGACGACCCTGCGCATGATCGCCGGTCTGGAAACCGTGAGCGATGGTCAGATCCACATCGGTCCGCGGGAGGTCACGCGCCTTCAGCCCAAGGATCGCAACGTCGCGATGGTGTTCCAGAACTACGCGCTCTACGCCCACAAAAACGTCTACGACAACCTCGGCTTCGGCCTGAAGGTGCGCGGGACGCCGAAGGACGAGGTCGAACAGCGGGTACGCCGTGCCGCCGATCTGTTGGGCATCGGCGAGCTGCTGCACCGCAAGCCCAAGCAGCTTTCCGGCGGACAGATGCAGCGCGTGGCGCTGGGTCGCGCCCTGGTGCGGGACCCGGAAGTCTTCCTGCTCGACGAGCCGCTCAGCAACCTGGACGCCAAGATGCGGGTGCGCATGCGCGAGGAGATCGGCAAGCTGCACAACGCGACCGGCACCAGCATGATCTACGTCACCCACGACCAGATCGAGGCCATGACCCTGGGCGACCGCATCGCTGTCATGAAGGACGGCCGCGTCCAGCAGATCGGCCGTCCGCTCGAGATCTACGACCATCCGGTCAACATGTTCGTTGCCAACTTCATCGGCTCGCCGGAGATGAACCTGGTCGACGGGCGCTTCGAGAGCAGCGCCGGCAGCATCCAGTTGGTCTGCGACGGTTTCTCGCTGACGATGCCCGAACAGCTCGTGTCGCGCCGTCCGCAGGGCGACAGCATCGTCCTCGGCCTACGCCCGGAGCATCTCTCGCCGGTCGGCGAGAGCGAGGGAATGATCTCGGCCGAGGTCAGTCACGTCGAGCAGATGGGGGCGCATACGCTGATCTTTTCGCATTCTGGGGGGACGACGCTGAACGCACTGGTGAGCCGTGACGACCATGTTCGGGGCGGCGATCGCATCGCGTTCAGTATCTCATTGGACCAGGTTCATCTGTTCGATCCGGTCGACGGGGAGAGTTTGCTTTCGGCCTCGAAGGCATACGAGGGGGAGCACCCTGAACACTCACAAAGGGAGGTAACCCATGGCTAAGTCTGAAAAGAAGTTATCAAAAAGAACGATTGCTCAGCCGGGTGTCGGGTCCGGCAAGACGGTTTCGCGCCGTTCCGTCGTCAAGGCGGTCGGTGTCGCCGGTGGTGCTGCGGCACTCGGCTTTCCGGCACCCTTCGTCAATGCCGCTCAGAAGGAAATTCGCTTCCTCAACGGTGAGCCCACCGTCGAGAGCGTGCGGGCGATGAAAGTCGCTGCCGCCCAGTACGAGAAGGAAACCGGCGTCAAGGTCCAGATGGACACGGTCCCGGTCGGCAAGGCTTTCGAAAAGCTGCAGACCGGTATCAAGGCCGGCCGGCCCTACGACATCGGCACCCTGTTCTTCATCGGTGACGTCGTGCTCCTGGCCAGCGAGGGCCAACTCGCCCCGCTGAACGAGATCATCGAGCAGTACCAGTGGGGGCCGAACATCCTCTTCCCGATCGACGGGAACTACTACTGGTACCCCTACGATTACAATCTCTGTTGGATCAACTATCGCCGCGATCTCTACGACAAGCATGGCCTCAAAGAGCCGGCCAATTGGACCGAGCTGATGGAGAACATGGCCAAGCTGAAAGGCGAGGGCGATGACATGACGGAGAACGGTATTCTCCATCCGATCTCCTCGAGCAGCGCCACCAACTACTTCAGCTTCGGCTATCTCTGGGCCGAAGGCGGTCAGATCTTCGACGACAACTGGAACGTCGTCCTCGACCAAGGCGACGTGAAGAAGGCGGCGATGAGCTACCTGGACTACTTCACCGAGCTGACCGACCTCATGCCGACGGGCATCGCCCAGGCGGAGTGGGGCGTGGGGCTGCGCGGTTTCCGCTCAGGACAGCTCTCTCACGCACCGGGCACTGGCCGGGCGATCGACGTCATCCGTACGACGGACGAGGAGATGGCGCAGAAGATCGGCATCTTCCCCTTCCCCTCGAGTGACGGAAAGCAGGTGGCCGTGAACCACGGCTACGACGGTTGGGTCGTCCTCAACACGCCGCAGACCGAGGAGGCCATGAAGTTCATGAAGTGGTTCTCCGACGAGCACCTCATCAACTTCCTGCACACCTCGGCTGTGCACTACCAGCCGGCCCGCATGGACATCTATGAGGACCCGCGCTGGCTGGCGCATCCGGCGCTGGAGCAGTACTCGCACATCACGGGCTGGCAGAAGCGCTTCCTGACCGATCCGGACGTGATTATTGCCTCGATCGACTCGGCTGGACCGGCGGCGGACCTGCGGTCGGCCAAGGCCTTCCGCTCCTACGCTCTGCCGGAGATGCTGCAGAACAAGATCCTGAAGGGCATGGACTCCTCTGAAGCCGTCGATGTGGCGGCGAACAAGCTGCGCGACGTCGCCTCAGGCGGCTGACGCTTGGTACAAGGGGGTGGTCGGCAAGACCGGCCGCCCCCGTTTCTCTTATCGGACCGGATAGCGATGGGCGGCGACCGCACGATATACGGCCTTTTCTTCTTCGGCCTTGCGCTGACGGCGGTGGTGATCGTCTATCCCGCGGTCTACGCCATCGAGCTCAGCTTCCAGAATGCACAGTCTTTCATCTCGGAGCCGGATTGGGTCGGTTTCGACAATTACGTGCGCGTCCTGCAGGACGATGAGTTCTGGAATGCCCTCTGGCGCGGCATCATCTTCGCCGGAACCGCAATTCTGCTGCAGATCGTTCTCGGTATCGGGTTCGCCATGCTGCTGGATGCGGCCATCCCCTTCAAACGGGTGTTCCGGGGCGTTGCCATTCTGCCCTATCTGCTGCCGACCCTGATCGTCGCGCTCACCTTCCGCTGGATGCTCAATGACCCCATCGGCGTCATCACCGTGGCCATGCAGGACCTCGGCTTCGGCACCATCGACTGGTTCGGCTCGCCGACCCTGGCCATGGGGATCGTCATCTCCCTCAGCGTCTGGATTTGGACGCCCTTCGTCACCGTGGCCATCCTGGCCGGCCTGCAGTCCGTTCCCGACTCGCTCTACGAAGCGGCTAAGGTGGACGGCGCCAACGCCTGGCAGCGCTTCTGGCATGTCACCATTCCGCAACTCGGCCCGGTCCTGACGGTTGTGGTGCTTCTGCGCGCCATCTGGATGTTCAACAAGTTCGACATCGTCTGGCTGATGACCGGCGGCGGACCGCTGCAAGCGACCGAGCACTTGCCGATCCTGGCCTACCGCCAAGCCTTCCAAAGCTACGATGTCAGCACCGGGGCGACGGTTTCGACCATCTCGTTCCTCATCCTGGCCGTCGCGGTGCTGATCTACTTCCGCATGTTCCCGCTCGATACCAAGGACTGAGGACTCACCGTGAAGACCGAGCTCGAAGTCCCTCTCAGCAGCCGTCTCGCGCTCTATTTTGCGATGGCGATTACGCTGATCTACTCGTTCTTCCCGGTCTACTGGATGCTGGTCACCAGCGTGCGGGACCCGAAGGTTCTCTACAATCAGGTCAGCCTCATTCCCGGGCCGTTCTCCTTGGAGAGCTACAAGACGCTGCTGGCTGCCACCGACTACCCGACCTGGTTCACCAACTCGGTGCTTGTCGCCAGCGTGACGGTCGTCATCACCCTCATTTTCTCGGTCCTCATCGCCTATGCGGTGACCCGGCTGCACCTGCGTGGCAAGACCGCGATCATCGGCTCCATGCTGCTGGCCTACATGTTCCCGCCGCTGCTGGTCGCCATTCCGCTCTACACGATCTTCGCGCAGCTCGGACTCGCCAATACGCACCTAGCCCTCATTCTCTCCCACTGCACCATCACCCTGCCGCTCGGCGTCTGGCTGCTTTGGGGCTTCTTCAAGCAGCTCCCGATCGACGTGGAGCAGGCGGCTATGGTCGACGGCTGCTCGCGGCTGGGCGCCTTCTTCCGCGTGGTGCTGCCGCTCTCGCTGCCGGGGGTGACGACCGTCGCCATCTTCTCCTTCCTGCTTTCCTGGACGGACTATACCTTCGCGCTGGTGATGATCGACAGCGATGATCAGAAGACCTTGCCGGTTGGCCTGGAGACCATGACCGGCCAGTACGAGCTGCGCGACGGAGAGCTGATGGCCGGCTCGACCTTGATCGCTCTGCCGCTGCTCATTCTTTTCATCTTCCTCAACCGCTACTTCATCCACGGACTGGCCGCCGGCGCGGTCAAGCGATAGAGGGCAGCTCGGATATGGCGGCGATCGCAAACATCGGCTTTGTCGGCCTCGGCGCCATGGGGAGCGCGATGGCGCGCAATCTGCTGGCTGCCGGTTATCGGGTGACAGGCTACGACCTCTCTGAGGCTGCACAGGCCCGCTTGACGACGGCGGGTGGAGGGGCTGCCGCTTCGCCGAGGGCCGCAGCCGAAGCGGGCGAACTGGTCATCACCATGTTGCCTGATGCGCCGGAGGTGGAAGCTGCGCTCGACGGCGACACCGGCATCCTCTCGCAACCCTGCGAGGGGCGACTGCTGATGAACTGCAGCACCATCGACCCGGGCGAGGCGCGCCGTCTTGCGGCCAAGGCCTCGGACCAGGGGTGGTCCTATCTCGACTGCGCGGTCGGCCGCACAGCCACCCAGGCCGCAGAGGGGAAATGCCTCTTTCTGCTGGGCGGTGACGCCGGCGAGAAGCTGGCTGTCAATCCGGTCCTCAAGGCGATGGGCGACACGGTGATCGACTGTGGCACAGTGGGCCAGGCGAGCACCATGAAGATCGTCAACAACTACCTGGCTTTGGTCGGCTGCTTGGCGACGGCCGAGGCTCTCGTGCTGGCGCGCGCCGGCTCGGTCAAGGACGAGGCTGCGCTGGACGTTATCAACGGCACCTCCGCCCGCAACGGCAACTCCATGCAGAACTTCCCCAACAAGGTGCTGAAGGGCGACGTTTCGCCGGGCTTCTCTCTCGATCTGGGGCGCAAGGACCTGGCGATCGCGGTGGCCGCGATGAAGCGCCAGGGCCTGCACAGCTTTCTCGGCGAGCAAGCGCTCAGGGCATTCGATCGAGCGCGCATGGAAGGGCATGGTGGCAATGACTGCACGGATTTGCTGAACGTGCTGTCGGAGCTGGCCGGCCAGCAGAAAGTCGGCTGAGATGAAGGCGGCCGTGAGCTACGGCGCAGGGCAGCCGCTGGTGGTCGAGGAGGTAACGGTTGCCTCTCCCGGCGAAGGCGAGGTGGCGGTGCAGGTGGGGGCCTGCGCGATCTGTCAGAGCGATTTGCACTATCTCTCAGGCGCCTGGCCCGGAAAGCCCTTTCCTGTGATCTGCGGCCACGAGGTGGCGGGCACTGTCACCGATGTCGGCAAGTCGGTGGAGAGCGTTCGGGAGGGCGACCGGGTCATCGCCAGCCTGATCCGCAACCTCGGCACCTGCGATCCCTGCATCGCTGAGCACCCCAGTCACGGCTACTGCCGGGCAGGACATCCCTATCTCTGCGAAACGAGCCTGCCATTGGACCGGGAGGAGCGCTTTACCAACCCAGGCGGCGCGCGCGTTCATCAGGGCCTGAAGGTGGGCGGTTTCGCAGAGCATGTGCTGGTGCATCCCTCGCAGCTCGCCGTGATTCCGTCCGACATGCCGCTGGAGGAAGCGAGTCTGTTGGCGTGCGGTGTCCTCACTGGCTACGGCGCGGTCTTCAACTCCGCCAAGATGCGGCCCGGTGGCAGCGTGGTGGTGATCGGCATCGGCGGTGTCGGCATCAACTGCCTGCAGGCCGCCGCCATCGGTAACGCGGAGACGGTGATCGCCGTCGACGTGGTGCCCGAGAAGTTCGCCTTGGCCCGAGAACTAGGCGCCACCCACACGCTCAATGCCAAGGAGACGTCGGTGACAGAGGCCGTGATGGAGATCACGGGAGGCTTCGGGGTCGACTATGCCTTCGTCGCCGCCGGCAGCGGCGCCGCCATCGAGCAGGGTGCCGAGGTCCTGGCCAAGCTCGGCTGCATGGTTGTGGCCGCTCTGCCGCCCGCCGGGGTCACGGCGCAAGTCCAGCCGCGCTTTCTCGTCAACAAGAACCAAGCGATCCTTGGCACCAAGATGGGCTCGGCCCAGCTCTCCCATGATATCCCCATTCTGATCGACCACTACCGCGCCGGCCGCCTGAAGCTCGGCGCGCTGATCGCCGACCGCTATCCTCTCGACCGCATCAATGACGCCATAGAGAGCGCCGGGCAGGGGGCGGCCGCACGCAACATCATCGAGTTTAATCGAATTTGACAGCCAATGATGCCGGCGTCGCTGGCCGGTCAAGCAAGCACGGAGTGACGCAGCCATGAGCAGCAACCTGGAAAGTCTGGCTCGCCAAGTCGCCGAAAGCGGCAGCATCGAAGGACTGCCCGACAAGCACTTCATCAATGGCCACTACATCGCGCGCGGCAACGAGTCGCTTGAGTGCTTCGATCCGGGAACGGGCCGGGTCTTCGCGCGTTTTGCTGCCGGCGGCCGGGCCGAGATCGAGGAGGCGGTGGACGCCGCGAAAACGGCCTTCGCCAAGGTTTGGAGCAAGGCGGTGCCGGCCGAGCGTGGGCGGATCCTGCAGAAGACGGCAGCGCTCATCCGCGAGAAGGCGGACTATCTCACGGTGGTCGAGAGCCTGGACTCGGGCAAGACGCTGTCCGAGGCGAAGGGCGACATCGCCAACGCGGCCCGCACCTTCGAGTACTACGCCGGCGCCGCCGATAAACTGCAGGGCGATAGCTTCCCAATCAGCGGCGACCTGCTGGCCTATACGGTGCCGGAGCCGATGGGTGTCACCGCCCACATCATTCCCTGGAACTATCCGCTGGCCATGCTGGCCCGCGGCGTCGCACCGGCCTTGGCGGCCGGCTGCACCATCGTCGCCAAGCCGGCCGAGCAGACGCCGATGACGGCACTCCTGATGGCGGGCATTTTGCAAGAAGCCGGGCTGCCCGACGGCGTCTTCAACGTCGTCACTGGCACGGGCGAGGAGGCCGGCGCGCCGCTCGCCGCGCACAAAGACGTAGCGCACATCACCTTTACCGGTTCGGTGGTGACCGGCGGCAAGGTCATGCAGGCGGCAGCCCGCAACATCACCCAGGTTACATTGGAGCTTGGCGGCAAGTCGCCTGCGGTTGTGCTGGCCGACTGCGACATGGAAAACGCCATCAACAACGTCGCCGGCTCCATCTACAAAAACGCCGGCCAGATCTGCTCGGCCGGCTCGCGCCTGGTGATCGAGCGTTCGATCCATGACGAGTTCGTCGACAAGCTTTCGCAGCGGGCCGCTGGACTGCGTCTTGGCCACGGCCTGCGCGATCCCGACATCGGCCCGGTCAACTCGCAGGAGCAGCTCAGCAAGGTGCAGGGCTACCTGGAGGATGCGAAGGCGCGGGGCGTCGAGACGCGCGCCGGCGGTGCGGTGACCACCGATCCGGAAACTGGCCTCGGCTGGTTCGTCGAGCCGACCATCTTCGACAACTTGGACAGCAAGGACAGGCTGGTACAGGAGGAGGTCTTCGGCCCGGTGCTGGCGGTCCAGGTCATCGACTCGCTCGACGAAGCGATCGAGGTCGCCAACGACACCGACTACGGCTTGGTCGCGGGTGTCTTCACCAAGGACAGCGCCAAGGCGCGCCGGTTGGCGAGCGCCCTCGACGCCGGGCAGATCTTTGTGAATCAGTGGTTCTCGGTCGGCATCGAGGTGCCCTTCGGCGGCAACAAGAAATCCGGGATTGGACGGGAAAAGGGAATGGAGGGCCTGCGCGCCTACTGCAAAGTCAAGGCGGTGGGCGAGAGGTTCTGAGCCATGGTCGGGCTTGCCGTTCAGTCCCTGAGCGGCATACTCGGTATCGAGATGAGTAGAGTTTCCTGTTTCAGGCGCTCTAACCCAATGGAGCGCTTGATTTGATGCCACCTGCAACCGTTATCCCGCTCACCGGCTACGTGGATCGACTGTCTGCTCGGCCCGGCGAGACCTTGGCGTTCAAGATCAGCTCGACCGCGCCGGAGCCTTACGAGGCGAGGTTGGTTCGCGTCATTTCTGCCGATCCCAACCCGGACGGCCCCGGCATTCTGGAGGAGGACCTGTCTGCCGTCTTCCAGGGCCGCTACCCATCCCGCTTTCAGGACTACCGTCTCGGTTCCTATGTGCGCGTGCCTGCGAAAGAGGCGTTCTCGTCCTTGGCGGCCTTCACGGTCGTCGCCACCGTCTGGCCGACGACGCCGAGCAAGGGCCGGCAAGCCATTATCAGTTGCTGCGATCCTCACATCACCGAAGGCCTCTCTTTCGGCTTGGATGAGAGAGGTTGCGTCCGCATTCAACTCGGGGCTGGCGAGGCGACCCCCCTTGAAGTTGCGACGCCCGAGCCGTTGAAAAGCCGCCGCTGGTATCGGGTCTGGGCTTCCTACGACCCCTCTCAGGGGCTCGTCACCGTCGGCCAACAGCTCTTGGAGCCACACGTCGAGCCGAGCGAGACAGAGATATCGGTGAGCGATGGTCTTAGGCCTGGGAGCGCGGAGAATGTCCTGATCGCTGCTTGCAATGACGTCCCGGTCGCCGACCACTTCAATGGCAAGATCGAAGCGCCGATGATCTTCGGGCGTGCGCTCAGTGCCGCGGAGATCGTTGCACTCACCCCACAAAGCGCGGCGGTTGACAGCTTGGCTTGCTGGGACTTCTCGCAGGCGATCTCCACCCTTGCCGTCACCGACGTTGGGCCGAATGGACTGCATGGGGAGATCGTGAATTTGCCCGCGCGCGGCATGAAGGGGTCAACCTGGAACGGGCGGGAGATGTGCTGGCGCCACGCGCCGGAGCAGTACGGCGCCATCCACTTTCATGACGACGATTTCTATGACTGCGGTTGGGAAACGGATTTCTCCTTCGCCATTCCCCGCGACCTTCGGAGCGGCGTCTATGCCATGCGCCTCAGCTGCGGCGGGGTCGAGGATACGATTCCCTTCTTCGTCTGCCCGCCGAAAGGCGCGCCGCAATCGAAGCTCTGCGTGATCATCCCGACCTTCACCTACGTCATCTACTCCAACAACGCGCGCTACGATTTCGGCCCGGAACTGAAAGAGCGTATGGCCGCCTGGGGCGCCTCTCCCTGGAACTCGGCGGAGCATCCGCAGTTCGGCCTTTCCACCTATAACCTGCACAGCGACGGCAGCGGGATTTGCAACATCTCCAGCCGCCGACCGATGCTCAACCTGCGCTGCGGTTACTTGACCCTCGTGCGGCCCCGCTCCGGCTCAGGCCTGCGGCATTTCCAGGCAGACACGCATCTCCTGGCTTGGTTGGAGCATGTCGGCTTAGATTTTGACGTCGTAACCGACCAGGAGCTGCATGAGGAGGGCGCGGCCTGCCTCTCAGGCTACAAGGCGGTGCTGACCTGCACACACCCGGAATACCACACCGCCGAGACCCTCAATGCGCTCCAGGCCTACCGCGACGGCGGAGGGCATCTCGCCTATCTCGGCGGTAATGGCTTCTATTGGCGCGTGGCGCTGCACCAGGAGGCGCCGGGTGCCATCGAGATACGCCGTGGCGAAGGCGGACTGCGCTTCTGGGCCGCGGCGCCCGGCGAGTACTATAACGCCTTCGACGGAAACTACGGCGGGCTATGGCTCCGCAACGGCCGGCCACCGCAGAAGCTGGTCGGCGTCGGCTTCACCTCTCAGGGTGCCTTCTCCGGCAGCTACTTCCGCCGCACACCCGAAAGCCGTGATGAGAGCGTCAGTTGGATCTTCGAGGGCATCGAGGGCGACATCATCGGTGATTTCGGGCTCTCCGGTAGCGGCGCCGCCGGTTACGAACTCGACCGTGTGGACTACGACCTTGGCTCGCCGGACTCGACGGTGATTCTCGCCCGTTCGGAAGGGCACGACGAGACCTTCGTTGCCGTGCCGGAAGACATCCTCAACCACGTCGGCACCACAACTGGCGAGCGGCCCGAAGATCTGATCCGAGCCGAGATGGCCTACTGCACCTTGCCGGGGGGTGGCGCGGTTTTCTCTGCCAGCTCCATCACCTTCTGCGGCAGCCTGCCGAGCAACAACTTCGACAACAATGTCTCACGGCTGTTGCTGAACGTTGTGCGGCGCTTCCTGTCCGCTTGACGCGCTCCGTCGGCTCGCCGCGCGGCCTTTCCGGCTACGCGTGCGATTTCGGCGAGCGGACCTAAGGTGCGTCCGCCAGGTTGCTGCGCTTTGGCCGTTTGACGGCGAGATACATCCTGGTGGGCAGGTACTGCAGTCGGTCCGGCGATAAGGTGACGCCGTCAGCCGTCTTGAAGGCAAGCGGCTCCGAATTCTTGCTGGCGATCTTGAGCGAGCTCACGGGGTAACGGATTCCGTCGATCGCGATTTTGAGTGGTGCGAAGCACCGCAGCCGACGGAACAGCTCCTCCGCCGAGAGGGTGCCAGGGTCGTCGATTGTCCAGATTTCGACCGAGTCTTTGCCCGAGAAGTACGACCCGCCTTTGGCCTGGATCTGGGTCTCAAAATGCCCGGTGAGCATGGCATCCAGAAGCGGAGCAACCTCCTTGCGGGCAGCGGACATCTTGCGCCGCTCTACTTCGAGCGAGCGGTCCTCCGGCTCGATGGGGACCCGTCCGCGGAGGATGATCGGGCCGGTATCGATCTTCTCGTCCATCACGTGGAAGGCAAAGCCGGAGAAGTCTTCTCCGTTGTAGACGGACCAGTGTGTCGCCCAGAGCCCCTTGTAGTCGGGAAGGTAGCCGTTGTGGAAATTGACGGCGAGCTGGAAGACCTTCAACAGCGGGGCGCGCCAGATCTGCAAGCAGGCGAGGGAGAGGGCCATTGTCGGGGCATGGTCCGCCTCCAGTGATCGAACGAAGTCGGGGTCGTTGATGCTGTGGCCTGGCGGCACGATGATCTCGCTGCCGTGCTTCTTCGCAATGCTGGTCACCGTCTCGAGCTGCGGCAGATCGAAGCGCGACGCGCTGCGGGGATTGAACAACGCCTTGCCGGCAAAACTGGCAAGCGAGCGAACGGCCGACTTAGCCCTCGGACTGTCCTTTGCCGTGAGGCAGACCTTGACCCATTCGATGTTCGGTTTGCTTTCGCAGGCCTCGAGCACGCTGTCCAATAGGGATGGCACCCAGCCGACCGTCGGTTCTGCGAAGACGATCAGTCTATGACCCATAGAAGCTGCTCTTCATCATACGTCTCGTCTCGCGCGCCTTCAGCCTCATCGGAGCACGCGACGCAGCGTTTCTTTCAGGCCGAAGCGATCGAGAGCTTGGCCTGCCACCTCCGATACGATGCTGGCGGACCTTAACGATGCGTAGACGCCGAGCCCCCGCGCCGTTCGCGGCAAGAGATAGAAGTTCCGCTCTAAGCGACTGCTGTTGCTGAAGCGTCGCTTGTTGAACGTGTCGCCATAGAGGAAGTCGACCCAGCGGACATCGGGATGGCGTTCGATCTGGTCGCGTACGATGGCCATATCCATGTAGTTGCCAGGCCAATAGGCGGCCCAACTCGGGTCATAGCCGGTGTCATGAGCGAAGTAGCACTCGCCGTACCTGTAACCGACTTGAAAGGCGATGGGGGCTTCACCGTGGAACAGAATGTAGCAGTGCATCCAACCGCGCGCGGCGGCAACCCGAAGCTGCCGGGCTAGAGCTGCCCGGTCGTGCAGGCCGATGCCGATGTCTGTCCATTGATAAGTCTTCTGCGACAGAGGAACGGCAGCGTCGAGGAAGGGGTCGACGTCCTCGCTCCGCGTATAGCCGATGATACGGATTTCCTTTTCGGCGGCCTGCTTCAGCTTCCGTTCATAGCTGCGCAGGTTTCTGCGGGTTTTCCTGCCCAGGCTGGCGATGTAGTCGTCGAAGCTGTTCGGCAGATGGATCAATCGCCGCTGGTAGGCGGGCCCATAGCCCGCGACGAAGAAAGGCAGGCTCCGGCGATACTCCACGAGGAGTTGGAAGAGAGCGGCGTCGGCGCGTCCGCCGAGCAGGAAGATCACCCCGCGACCCGGCATGTTTTGGCCGATCGTCTCCAAGAACTCCATTGTCAGTGGGGCCTCGCGGTCGCGGACGGCGTTTGCGAAGAGGGGACATCCGACCAGCGTATGACGGAGCATCCGCCACGACACGACCGCGCGCGCACCAATCGATGGCCTCAGTCTGCTGGAGGCTATGATCAAGGGTGCGTAGCCAACGATCTCCTCTCCGCGACGGCACAGCCAAACGGACAGATCGACGCTGCCATCCGCCGCGTTGCCCAAGCCCCAGTCGAGGTCATGCTCCAGCGTGGCGCGGGGGTCCTGTCGGCAGATCTCCACTGCAGCGCGCTTGGCATGCGCAAGCGACGCTGCGTCGTTGTGATCAAGTCGCTGCCAGGCGAAGTCGCCCTGCACGGCCAGCGAGGCCCAGCGATGGGTACTGTTTCCCAAGTGTGCGGGCGCTCCAGGACTCGAGATCGAGCCTTGGCGAGGTCTTGTGTCGAGCTGGTTGTCCGCCATTCCAAGGCGCCTCTTTTTCTGGGACACCTAGCGCAGTTTAGCCGCATAGTCCTATGCATTTCTTCACAGCGGGATCGGAAATTGTTCGATAGCCCACCCCTATCCCTGTGATAAGGCGGAGGCGAAGGAGCGGGAGGCAGCCGAGCCAGCCTGCTCCTTAGGCTCCATCCCGCGGCTGGCCGTGGGTTGTGGAGAGCGCGCGGCGATCGAAGGCAACAGACTTGATCAGCGCGAAGACCTGTATGCCCGGCATCAGGCCGAGTTCCGCCACGGCCTCCCGGGTCAGCCGTGCCCTCAGGCGCTGGTTGCCGATCTCGACCAGGGTTTCGGCGAAGGCCGTTTCCGGCTCCTCGACGATCTCCCTAATGATCCCGGACAACACGTTGCGGAAGCTGATGCCGGTGGGCCTCTGAGTCGCCAATGCCACGTCGCGAGCACGGATGCGCAGGCGGACCTCTTCGCCCACGGCGACCTCCGCCAGAGGGAGGGACAGAGGCTGGCCGCCTAGCTCCAGGCGGGTCATGCGATAGTTCTGGTCGTGGCCCACAACGCGTGCCGAGACGACCACGCCGGCTTCGAAGCGTCCCGTCTCCGGGCTTAGGTCGAGGCGTTCCAACAGCTCCTGCAAGGGGCCTTCGGCAACCTTGCGGCCTTTCGAGATGAGCACCATGCGGTCGGCCAGGCGCGAGACCTCGGCGATGTCGTGGCTGACGTAGAGTATGGGGAGCTCGAGCGCCTGCGGCAGCGCTTCGAAATAGGGTAGGATTTCTTCCTTGGTCATACGATCAAGCGCAGAGAGGGGCTCATCCATCAACAGCACGCGGGGGCGCGAGAGAAGGGCCCGGCCGAGTGAAACGCGCTGACGCTCGCCGCCAGAGAGGGCTTCCGGCGCGCGTTCGAGCAGATGGTCGATGCCAAGCAGGGCGACGATGTCGTCGAATGAGGGCGCGCCCCTGCGCGCGTCTGAGCCGGCACGTTTCGCGCCGTAGAGGAGGTTCTTGGCGACGGAAAGGTGGGGGAAGAGGCTTGCCTCCTGAAAGACGTAGCCGACGTCGCGCCGATGTGGCGGGAGGTAGAGGCCGCGGGCTTCGTCCTGCCAGGCTTCGCCGCCGACGGAGAGGTGGCCGGGCAGACGGTTGAGGCCGGCGATGCAGCGTAGCAGGCTGGTCTTGCCACAGCCGGAAGGGCCGAAAAGTGCGGTGATGCCCTGCAGCGGGGCGGTGAAGTCGATATCGAGCGAGAAGCCGTTGCGCCGATCGCCGAGGCGACCGGCAAAGCGGGCGTCGATGCCGTTCTCCGGCGCGACGGCTGCTGCATGGCTCATGGCGTGCTCTGTCCCAACGAGCGGCCGATGCGCCGGTCGAGCAGCATCATGGTCAGGATGACCAGGAAGGAGAAGGCGAGCAGCCCGCCGGCCAGGATATGGGCCTTGGTCCACTGCAGGGTCTCGACGTAGTCGTAAACGGCAATGGAAAGCACGCGGGTCTCTCCGGGAATGTTGCCGCCGATCATCAGGATCACGCCGAACTCGCCGACCGTATGGGCGAACCCGAGGACGGCACCGGTCAGAAGCCCGGGGCGCGCGAGGGGCAGGGCGACACTCCAGAACCGGTCCCAGGGCGAGGCGCGAAGGGTCGCGGCAACTTCCAAGGGGCGCTCGCCGAAGGCCTCGAAGGCATTGCGGATGGGCTGCACCACGAAGGGCATGGAGTAGAAGACCGAGCCGATCACCAGCCCTTCGAAAGTGAAGGCCAGCGTTCGCCCGCCGAACAGGCCGGCGACCCAGCCGCCTGGGCCTTCCGGGCCGAGCAGGATAAGAAGATAGAAGCCGAGAACCGTCGGCGGCAGCACCAACGGCAAAGCGACGACAGCGGCCACGGCCTCCTTCCAACGGCTCTTGGAGCGGGCAAGCCACCAGGCGATCGGTGTGCCGATGACGAGCAGCACCAGGGTGGTGACGGTCGCGAGCTCGAGGGTCAGACGGATGGGCGACCAGAGTTCGGCGAAGTCGAGCATCCGAAGGCGCTCTTGCTAGCTCTCGTAGCCATAGCGGGCGAGCACCGCGCGGGCCGCATCGCTTTTGAGGAACTCCAGGAAAGCCTGCGCCGTCTCGTTGTCTTCGCCCGCCGTCAGCAAGACGGCGTCCTGAGCGATAGGTCCATGCAGCGCCGAGGGCACCACCCAGTGGGAACCGCCCTCGTGAACCGTCAGTTGAGAGAGGGCGACGAAGCCGACCTCGGCATTGCCTGTGGCGACGAACTGGAAGGTCTGGGATGCGTTGTTGCCCTGCACCAACTTGGACTGGAGCGCATCACGGAGCCCCAGAGCCTGCAGCGCTTCAACCGCTGCGGCGCCATAGGGGGCGGTGAGGGGATTGGCGATCGCGAGCTTGGCGAAGGCACCGTCGTGCAAGACCGCTTCATCCGTGATGCGCTCTTCATCCCGGCTGAAGAGGGCCAGACGGCCGCGGGCATAGGTGAATCGGCTGTCGGCCACGGCCAGGCCTTCGGCAACGGCTCGTTCCGGCCGCGCCTGATCGGCGGCAAGGAAGACATCGAAGGGCGCACCTTGAGCGATCTGGGTATAGAGCTGGCCCGTAGCGCCGAAGCTGAAGAGTGGGCGCAAGCCACTTTCCGCTTCGAACAGGGCACCGATCTCCTTCGCCGCATCGCTGAAGTTTGCTGCCACGGCGACGCGCAGCTCGCTCGCCTTGCCGTGAACGGGTGCACTCACCACAGCGGCAGCGAGCATCCCGGCAGCGAGCAGTGGCTTGAAAGGCCTTCGATATGTCCAAATAGACATATCGGTAGTTAGCCGCCCTTGCTTGGCGGGCGCAAGCGCTATTTCGGCGGCGGGCCGGGTTCGGTTGCCATAAGCGCGCGCAAGGCGCCGAGCTCGCTTTTGACCGCACGTTCCGCTTCGGTTTCGATACGGCGATAGAGAGCCAGAACCTGCTCGCCGGTCTCGGTCAGCGCGGCTCCCCCTTTTTTGTGCCCGCCGCGGCTGGTGGACACGAGGGGCTCCTGGAAACTTCGGTTCATGCGTTCCACGAGGCTCCAAGCGCGCTTGTAGCTCATACCCATGCGCCGCCCAGCCGCTGCGATAGAGCCTGTTTCGCGAATACCATCCAAGATATCGGCCTTTCCGGGGCCGATCGCGCCGTCCTCCTCCAGAACGATGCGCAGCCTGGCACCTCTTGGTTTTCTGTCCTCTTTCATGCTGCAAGACTAACCGAGCCTCTGTGCTCGGTCAGCCTTTGTCTCCGCTCTGTCGTTGTCTTTGGCCTAGGGCTTGAGAGGCGCGGCGCGAAACGGATAATCGCGCTGTCTTGCAGCCTCAGCCACCGCTTCTGACATGGTGACCCCACTCCCTGTTCGCATAATGCGCGAAGATCTGACGTGAGCCGCCCGACTGCCCTTCCAGGCCTGGCTACCGCAGTTCGGCGGCTGGTCGGCTTCGCTTGCCGTCATCCGCGAAAGGTCTGCGCTTTCTATCTGCTGCTGGCGGTGCTGGCCGCGGCGATCCTGCCGAATTTGGCCGTCAACACCGACACGGCGCGTATGCTCGACCGCACATTGCCTTTCCGGCAAAGCTACGATGCCTTCATTCAAGCCTTTCCGACTTACGACAAGAGCTTTATCGCCGTTATCCAGGCATCGACGGCGGAGCAGGCCAAGTCCGCACGGGACCGGTTGGCCGATGCTTTCCGCGCGCGGCCCGATCGCTTCGAAGACGTGCAGGTGCCCTCCGGCGGAGAATTCCTCGAGCGCTACGGCGTCTTTTTGCTGGATGAGGCGGAAGTAGCCCGCTTGGCCGCGGAGCTGCCCGCAGGCGAAGAGCTGCTAGGCATGCTCAACCGCGATCCCAGTCTTTCGGGATTTGCCGAAGCGCTCGGAAAGCTCGCGGCCGATGCTCCGGACAACGACCCGAAGTGGGCAACCACCGGTCGGCTCCTGACTGAGACGGCAGCGGTCCTGGAGGCCGCGCGCACCGGGCGAGAGCGGCCGTTGTCGTGGCGCTACGTAATCTGGGCGGAGGAGCCTCTGCTGGAGATTGTCGTGGTGCGTCCGGAGCTCGACTTCGCATCGCTTGTGCCTGCGCAAGAAGCGATGGCTGAAGCGCAGGCGATCGCTGCCGAGGTCCAGCGTGACTTCGGCGGCGCCGTCGAGATCGGCCTGACGGGCCAAACGGCCTTGGAAACGGAGGAACTTGCGGCTGCCTCTGGTGGCTCGGCGCTGGCGGCGGTGCTGTCCTTTATCTTCGTTTCGCTGGTGCTGGGTTTTGGTTTGCGCTCATGGGTGCTCGTCGTGGCGTCTTTGGCCAGCTTGGTGATCGGTCTGCTGCTCACTGCCGGTTTTGCCACCTTGGCGATCGGGGAGCTCAATCTCATCTCCGTCGCCTTCGCCGTCTTGTTCATTGGGCTCAGCATCGATTTCTCGATTCACTTTGCGCTGCGCTACCAGGAGGCCTGCCAAGACGCGGATGAATCCGAGCCAATCAGTGTGTGCGCCATGGAGCTGGGCCCGGCGCTCTTCCTTTGTGCACCTACTACGGCTCTCGCTTTCTTCTCCTTTCTGTTCACCGATTTCGTGGGCATGGCGCAACTCGGCCTCATCTCGGGCGCCGGCATCATCATCGCCATGCTGCTCTCGCTGACCTTCTTGCCGGCGATGCTGACCCTGCTGCCACGGCCAGGCGGCGTTAAGACCGAACGCAGATCCGCGATCGCCGGCCTCATGGGCCAGCTTTCGCGAACGCCCGTTGCCATAGCTATCCTTCTGGCGATGGCTGCCTCCGCCGTCCTGTCTCAGCGCGTGCACTTCGATGCCGACACGATGGCCTTGAGGGACCCCGACGCTCTGTCGGTCGAGTTCTTCTATCGGCTTGCCGAAAATCCGGTGACGTCTCCCTACGCGATACAGATCCTTGTGCCAGAGGCGGAAGCGGCGGAACTCGTGCCAAAGCTGGAAGCGCTGCCTCTCGTGGCCGAGGTGCGCTGGCGGGAGAGCTTTCAGCCACGGGACATCGCAGAAAAGCAGGCGATCCTGCAGAGTGCGCTGACCTCTGCCGCCTGGTCCGACCGCTTCTCTTTCGCGCTCGATCTCGGACTGAGCGATGACGAGGCGCTTGAAGAGACCGCCGCGGTTGCGGAGGAACTGGTCGAGTTCGGCCCTGAAACGCTGACGGCGCAAGCGGACGGCCTGGTGGAGGCGGTTGCGGCGTTCGAAAGCCAAGCCGCGGGCCGATCGGATGCTGTCGATCGGCTCCAGACTCTGCTCTTTGCCGAGCTGCCTAAGCCCTTGACGGACTTGGCGGAGGACGACATCGGCCCACCGGAAGAGATAGTTTCGCTGCCTGACGAGCTGCTGCGCCTGTACCAGACGCCCGACTATCTCTTGCGCCTGGAAGTCATCCCGCAGGACGGCGCAGCGGACCCTGAGGCCGCTGATGCCTTCGTCGATAGCGTCAAGACCGTTATGCCCTCGGCGACGGGCACCTTGCCAGAAATCGTCGAGGCGGGGCGCGTCATCGTCCGTTCGATGTTCGAGGCCACGGCCATCGCCACGGTGGCTGTCATCTTGTTGCTATTGGCAGTGTTTCGCTCACCGCTTGCCGTCGCCTTGGCATTGCTTCCGATCGGCGCTGCGGGGCTGCTGACCCTGGGTGCCATGGCCTTGTTGGGGCTGTCATTCAACTTTGCGAACGTGATCGTCGTGCCGCTCTTGATTGGGCTTGGCATCGACAGCGGGATCCATCTGGTGATGCGCGGACGGCAGTCCGAGAGCCTGAGTCAAACCTCGACGCCGAAAGCGGTGCTGCTTAGCGCCTTGACCACTATAGGCTCCTTCGGGACCCTGGCCGTGTCGAGCCACAGGGGCACCGCGAGCATGGGCGAGCTTCTGGCGCTGTCACTCTTTCTGCTTCTGATCGCGTCGCTGGTCCTTCTGCCCTGGGTCTTGAACAGACCCTGGCTGAACGGCCGCTACTGAGCGCTGTTGGCGCTCAGCGATCGAAGCGCAGGCTGATGCAGCGCAGGACCACTTGTCCGACTTGCGTGCCGCGGCGGCGAAAGCAGTCGATCAGCC
Source organism: Rhodospirillales bacterium (assembly GCA_965247175.1). Lineage (GTDB taxonomy): Bacteria > Pseudomonadota > Alphaproteobacteria > Kiloniellales > DSM-21159 > JANQMX01. The sequence continues at coordinate 1,755,879 of OZ252006.1, read as the reverse complement.
GGTTCCGCTCGCTGTCGTAGAACAGCCCGTTGCCCAAAGGCTGAAAGCGCGGTGCTGCGATCTCGAACACCGGGACCAAGGGCTCCAGGCCGCTCTTTGGTTCCGGCAAATGGCCCCGGGTGATGCGCACGCCCTTGACCACAGTGGTATAGAGTGCGGTCGTGCCGTAGCCGCGCTCGACGATGTCATCGGCCGCGGCGTTTTGTGCCGAGACTTCGGGCGCCGAAAGCAGTAAGGCTGCGGAAACTGTTAAGATTGCAAGCTGTTTCATTATTCAAACCCCAAATTCCCCATGCAAACCCACACTTAAGGCTAACTGAAATCTAGCCTTTGCGCAAAAGACGCGGTCAATTCTGCTGAGCAATGCCGCTTGCAGGTGAGCTTCACTCGGTTCCGAAACCGCTGCCGGGCCTCTTATACTCGTCGCGCGGTGGGCTGAAGATATCCAGGACCCGGGCTCCTTCCGCGCCGGCGCGGATGCCGTGCGGCACGTTGCCTGGGGTGCGCCAGAAGTCGCCGACCTTGACGGGAACCTCTTCACCACCCTGGATGCGAACGGCGCTCCCTTCCAGCAGCACGCCCCATTGCTCTTGCGGGTGGCTGTGCACCTTTCCTTCAGCGTGCGGTTCCAGCGTCACGACCGACAGCATGGAGTGATCGCCGACAAAGATCCGGGTGGCGAGGCCCGGGCCGAGCTCCCGGGCGATACCCTGGCTGCTGTCATCGAGATTGAAGAAGTCCTTGGCGTCGCTCATGGCTCATCCTCCTTGCTGAGTTGTTGCCGGCTGCTTGGCGTTTGGGCATTGGTCCAGCCGGCGTTGCGGCTTATGTGAGAGGTCGTAAACTGTCGGACGGTCGTCGGAACACTTTCATGCCGCAGTTTGCGCGGCGGCCACGCGGCATGCCAGACCCAATTCTGTGAGACGTGGGCAAGGCGGATAAGACGTGACAGCACTGGTTACCGGCGCCACCGGTTTCGTGGGCTCGGCTGTTGCGCGGGCATTGCTGGCCAGCGGCCGGACAGTCCGTGTGCTCGCGCGGCCAGGGAGCGACCGTCGCAACCTCGATGGCTTGGATGTGGAGATCGCCGAGGGCGACCTGACCGAGCCTAACAGTATTCGGCGCGCCGTGCAGGGCGCTACGGAAGTCTACCATGTGGCCGCGGACTATCGCCTTTGGGTGCCTGAGCCGGCGATGATGGATCGCATCAACGTCGAGGGCACCGAGGCCCTGCTTCAAGCTGCAGCGGATGCGGGAGTCGCGCGCTTCATCTACACCAGCAGCGTCGCCGCATTGGGGGTGCCTGCCAAAGGCGAGATCGGCGACGAGGAGACGCGCATCGAAGCGGAGGACGTCGTCGGGGTCTACAAACGCTCCAAGTACCGCGCGCAGAAGCTGGTCGAGCGCTTTGCCGCAGAGAGCAGCTTCCCGGTTATCATCGTCAATCCCTCGACGCCCATCGGCCCCCGCGATATCAAGCCGACGCCAACTGGCCGGATTATCGTAGAGGCCGCCTGCGGCCGTATCCCTGCATTCGTCGACACCGGGCTCAATCTGGTGCACGTCGAAGATGTCGCCGAAGGCCATTTGTTGGCTGCGGAAAAAGGGCGGTCGGGCGAGTCCTATATCCTGGGTGGCGAGAACTGGAGCCTGGCCGACATGCTGCGCGAGATCGCGGCTATGACCGGGCGTCGGCCCCCGCGGCTAAGCCTGCCCCATGGGGCCATCCTGCCTGTGGCCTATGTCGCGGAGTCCTGGAGCCGTCTCACCGGCAAAGAGCCCTTCGTCACCCGAGATGCCTTGAAGATGTCGAAGGCGCGCATGTTCTATCGCTCCGACAAGGCTCAGCGGGAGCTCGGCTACCGCGCCCGCCGTGCCGTCGAGGGACTGCGCGATGCGCTCGGCTGGTTCAGAGCCAACAACTATCTTTGAGTGGGGTCAGCTTTCGCAGGGGACCGTTTGCGCCTCTGCCGCCAGCGGGAGCGGGCGCTCGGCCATGTGATAGTCGGCGCGGTAGTCGATCGTCGAGCCATCGCCCGGCGCCTCGAAGCTCAGCTTAAGGAGGCAGCCTGCCGGGTCATACCAGAGGTCGAGTTCCAGGTCGCCCGAGATCCGGTGCAACTGGCCTTTGCTTTCGCCCCAAGGCATGTCGACCGCTTGAATATATTTCGGGGTCACCTCGACGTCGATCAACTCGCCGGTCTGGGTGTTGAGCATGGCCTGGGCGTCGCGGGTGGCCGGGTTCCAGTAGCTTGTCGGGATGATATCGCCGGGAAGCAAAACCTGCTCGCCTTTGCCGTTCACCAAAAAGCCATCGTCTGTCGCGCGGCCGCTCACGATGTGACGGTCGCCGTTGTTGTCCGTTTGCGTGTCGATGGCGATCAGCCGACCGTCTTGCCACACCTCTCGATTGCGGTGCTGATAGTCGAAGACCGTGAAAAAGGCGAACTTGACCTCAAGGCCAATCTCGATGTCGACGATCAGTTGATCGCCTTGTTGCTCGAAGCTGATGGTGTGAGAGCCGATCGGGCTACCGTTTCGCAGCACCTCGAAAGCGATGCGCTCGGCGCCGCCCAGCGAGGCTGCCGCATAGGAGCCGTAGCCCAAGGCGGCAACGGTCAAGCCGGCCACAACGGCTTTCATGGACCTCGACGCTGTCACTTGCGACTTAGCTTTGGAAACCCGCGCCATTCGGCTCTCTCCTGGCTGCATTGGCGATCGTCACACTGCCCGATCATGATACGTCGGCCAGTCGCCGGCGGATCTCTTCGTGGGCCTGCTTGGTAATGGGGTAACCCCGCATGATCCAAAGTACCGTGAGTTTCAGGGCAACCGGAAGCAGGCCATAGAGCGCGGCCAGCGCCATCAACGCTTCGCCGCTGTTTTCCCCGGCGGCCTGGAAGCCGGCCAGCTCGAGCGCCGGAAAGCTGATGCCGACCGCCAAGGCGAAGGTGAGCTTCGAGACCGTGCCGGCAGCAGCGAAGAAGAGGGCAGGCCGGCGGTAGCCGGTTTTCTGCCCATCCCACTCGATGAGGTCGGCAAGCAGGGCGCTCGGCAGCACGAAGTCCGCGCCTGCGGCCGCGCCGGTTATCAGCACGATGGCGAGATACCAGCCGGCATCGCCAGGGCCGAGGAAGGGCGTCCAGACAAAGGCGAGGCAGGCAATGCCGATGCCGATGCGCCATGTCCAATCCTTGCCGATCGACCGACTGATCCTCACCCAAAGCGGCACGGAGGCAACGGCCGCGAGGAAGTAGCACAGCAGGAAGAGACCTGCCTGATCTGGCACGCCGATCTTATGGGTAATGAAGAACAGAAAAAGGGTGGCCGGCAGGGCATTGGCGATGCCGTTCAGAAGCGTGCTGGCCATCAGCTGGCGAAAGGGTGAGTCGCCGCTCAGCAGCCTCAGCGCAGAACGGAAGTAGTCGCCTGGCAAGTTCACGGAGTTGCGGTCACTGACGAAGAGGCAAAGGGCGACAAGGCTGAGCAGCAGCGTCGTGAAGATGAGCACAAGGTTGGTAGTCAGTGCCGGGCCGAGATCGCGGGCGTCCCCCTGTCCGAGCAGTGTCGGCAAGGCGAGAGCCGCCAAGGTGCCGAGCAAGCCGAAGAGAGTTCGGGCACCGCTCACCCGGCTGCGCTGATGATAGTCGGGGCTCAATTCGGCGCCCCAGGCATTCATCGGCACGATGACCATGGTGCCGGCGATGTAGACGGCGGCCGCGCAAACGAAGAGGTAGAAGGCCGAGGGGTCGCCTTGCGGCCGAAACAGCAAAGCCAAGGCCAGCGCGAGGATGGGCGCCCCGACCAAGATCCAAAGCCGCCGTCGCCCAAAGCGCATGGGCGTGTGGTCTGAGAGGTAGCCGATCATCGGGTCGGTGACGGCGTCGAGCAGGCGGGCGAGTAGCAAGACGGCGCCGACGGCCGTCAGGCTGACCCCCATGGCTTCTGCATAGTAGGTCGGCACGAAGACTTGCAGGCAGAGCCAGCCGGCGGCCAGGGGCAGCGCCAGGCCGCCGTAGCTGGCCAAAACTCTGTAGCTCAGCGGGGCCCCGGAGGTGGTTTCGCTTTGGCTCATCGTGGCCCCCGGTTGGCCGGGATAACCCCGCTCAATGTCGGTGAACAATTCGGCATGGCTAGCTATACGCTGCGAGCAGGCCGGCGGATGAGGATTGGGCTTGCTATCTCCCCACACCCTTTGCCAAATCCCCATCCGATTTGCGAGGCCGCCGTGGCCGGCGCGATCGATCGAAGTGAGTCACGCAGCGGGGGCTGGCGATGCGCAAGATATTGGTGACGGGTGCGCTGGGGCAGATCGGGACGGAGCTGGTCGAGGCTCTGCAGGCCCGCTACGGCGAAGACCGGGTCATCGCGACGGACGTGCGGATGGCGCCCCCGGGGGAGTCGCCGCGCAGCCTCTATGCCCATATGGACTGCACGCAGCTCCCGCAGATCTTCGAGGTGGTGCGGCGCTACGATGTCGGCACCATCTATCATCTGGCCGCGCTGCTTTCGGCAGTGGCGGAGGAGCGCCCGCAGATCGCCTGGAGCCTGAACATGGGCGGGCTGTACAACATCCTGGAGGTCGCCCGGCAATACGACTGCGCGCTCTTCTTCCCGAGCTCGATCGGTGCCTTCGGCCCCTCGACGCCGCGCGACGGCACCCCGCAGGACACGGTGCAGCGGCCGACGACCATGTACGGGGTCACCAAGGTGGCCGGTGAGCTGTTGTGCGACTACTACGCCACCCGCTTCGGCGTCGACACCCGCGGCCTGCGCTTTCCCGGCCTGATCTCCAACACGGCCCAGCCCGGAGGCGGCACGACCGACTATGCGGTCGATATTTTCTACCAGGCCATTCGATACCGGCACTACACCTGCTTTCTCAGGGCGGACAGTTGCCTCGACATGATGTACATGCCGGACGCCACCCGGGCGATGATCGAGCTGATGGAGGCTGACCCCTCCCGCCTCGAGCACCGCAATAGCTTCAACATCACGGCTATGAGCTTTACGCCGGAGCGGCTGGTCGAGGAGATCCGCAAGCACCTGCCGGAGTTTCGCATCGACTATGAGGTCGACCCCGTCCGCCAGGCGATCGCCGACACCTGGCCGCGCTCGGTCGACGACTCGGCGGCGCGGCAGCAGTGGGACTGGTCGCATGAGTACGATCTCGCGCGCATGACCGAAGACATGCTGACCAAGCTGAGCGCTAAGCTCACCACGGCGGCCTAACCCTACAAGCGAAGCAGGAGCGAACCCATGCCCCTCGATCGTCTGGAAACCAAGCTGAAGGCCCGTGTCGACGAGCTGGAAGCCGCCGGCGTGCGCAAAGGCCACGAGGCCGTGGTGACGCAGGTCTTGCCCGCCCGCCAAGGGCAGGGGCCGCGCTTTCTGATCGACGGCGAGGGGGACAAGCCTTTCCTGCGCATGAACTCCAACAGCTATCTCGGTCTTTCCTTCCAAAGCGAGCTGATCGCCTCGGAGGAGGCGGCGGTCGCAGATTTCGGCACCGGGCCGGGTGCGGTCCGCTTTATCAGCGGGACCTGGCAGCCCCATGTGGCGCTGGAGCAGCGGCTCGCCGAGTTCCACGGGCGGGAGGCGGCGATGATCTTCAGCTCCGCCTATGCCACGGTGATGGGCAGCCTGCCGCAGCTCGCCGACAAGAAGACGGCGGTGATCAGCGACGAGCTGAACCATAGCTGCATCATCAATGCGGTCCGTCTGGCCCAGCCCGGTGAGAAGCGTGTGTATCCACATCTCGATCTGGACGTCCTGCGACGGCAGCTCGACGAGGTGAAAGAGACCTGCGAGCGGGCCATCATCGTCACCGACGGCATCTTCAGCATGCGCGGCGACCACGCGCCGCTCGACGAAATCATGGCGATCGCCCGGGAGTACGACGAGGCCTTCGCCGAGAACGTCCTTGTGATGGTGGACGATTCCCACGGCGCCGCTGCTTTCGGCGAGACCGGACGGGGGACCGAAGAGGTCACGGGAAGCGGCCCGTCCGACCTCCTTGTCGCCACCCTGGGCAAGGCCTTCGGCGTCAACGGCGGCTATGTGGTCGCCAGCCAAACGGTGATCGATTTCCTGCGCGAAACCTCGCCCTTCTACATCTATTCCAACCCCATCACGCCGGGCGAAGCGGTGGCCGCCAAGGCCGCCGTCGATATTGTCGACAGCCCGTGCGGCCGCGACCTGCTTAGCCATCTGCGTGCCATGACCGCGCGCTTTCAGCAGGGACTCGCGGCGCAGGGGCTGGAGACCATTCCCGGTGAGCACCCGGTGGTGCCCTTGATGGTGCGCGACACCGCCCGCACCACGGCTCTGGTCAAGCACCTGCGGGAGAGCGGAATCCTGGCGACGGGGCTCAACTTCCCGGTGGTGCCCAAGGGCGATCAATGCATCCGCTTCCAGATCTCCGCGGACCACACCGAAGCGGACATCGACGAAGCGCTGTCCGTGCTGGCGAAGTTCCCAGGCTGACCCCGTCGCTGCCCAGCCCTTGACCTCAAATGGCGAAGACGCAGGTTTGGGTCATGGCAATTCGCGCCTTTTCATGCATGCTGTTGATCGCGGTTCTCGCAGGCTGTGCGGACGGGGAGAGTTCCATGACGAACGGCGAGTCCTCACAGGCCTTGCCTCTTTCCTTCGCCAACTTGGAGCGGACGGGGCGGCCCAACGATGCCTTGGCGGCGCCGGAGGGCTTTACCGCGGCGCACGCCGATGTTGTCTCTCCAACTTACAGCGTGTCGGCGGAGGCTCTCTTCGAAGCCGCGCGCGAGGTGCTGGCGGCTGAGCCGCGCACCCGCATCCTGGCCGTCTTTCGGGACGAACGGCAGATCGCTCTGGAACAGCGCTCGTCACTCTTCGGCTTTCGTGACAGCATCTGGGTGCAAGCCGTTGAAAGAAAGGACGGCTCATCCCTGCTCATCTATAGCCGCTCGAACGTCGGCTATTGGGACCTGGGCGTGAACCGCAACCGCGTCGAGACCTGGCTCGCGGCGATCGGCAAGGCGGTCGAGGCCAAGCAATCGTGAGCCAGCGCCTGCCGCAGGCGGACCCGGAGCACGTCAAGAGCAGCGACAGCGCTTTCTACGACGATCTCGATGGGAGCTTGGCGGAAGCCTGGAGCTTGCTCGAAGCGGGGGTGCACGACCGCCACTCGCCGTGCCACACGCCGAGCCTCTGCACCCTCGACGCCGAAGGGCTGCCGGCGGTGCGAACGGTCGTCCTGCGGGCTGCTGTGCCCGAGGAGCGGATGCTGCGGTTCCACACCGACCTGCGCTCCCACAAGGTGGCGGAGATGGCCGCTCAGCCCCGGGTGGCGCTGCATGTCTATCACCCCGGCCGCAAGATCCAGCTTCGTCTGACCGGCCAAGCGCTGGTCCACCACGATGATGAGGTGGCGCGCGAGGCCTGGCAGGCGTCGCGCTCCTTCAGCCGGCTCTGCTACGGCGTCGAGCCCGGACCCGGTGCAGCGATCGAAGCGCCGTGGGACTGGCACCAAGGTGAGGACGGTAGCGCCGACGCCGAGAGTTTCCGGAACTTCGGCGCCGTGCTGGTGAAAGTCCAAAGCCTGGAGTGGCTCTATCTTGCAGCCCGCGGCCACCGACGCGCCTTCTTCGACTGGCGTGGCGGCGCGCTGAGCAAGAGCTGGCTGGTACCCTGACCCGCGTCTTTGCCGCTTGTGCCCTTTGGACTTCTCCTTAGGCTTCGTAGGAAGGCCGAGATGAGGGAGAAGAGCCATGGAGAAGGGGATCGTCGTCACGCCGCAGCCGGAGGCGACCGAGGCCGGCATCGAAACCTTGCGGCTGGGCGGCAACGCCGTCGACGCGGCCATCGCCACGGCCCTGGTCCAAGGCGTCGTTGACCCGCAGATGTGCGGCATCGCCGGCTTCGGCAGCATGCAGATCTACCTGCCGCGAGCCGGGATCCACACCTTCATCGATTTCCATGGCAAGGCGCCCCAGGCGGCTACCAGCGACATGTGGCTCGACCTGATCGAGAAAGAGACGCGGGACGGTTTCGGCTTCGTGCTGAAAGGGCGAGTCAATGACATCGGCTATCAGTCGATCACCGTGCCGGGCAGCTTGCGGGCCTACTTCGAGGCGCAGACCGAGTTTGGCCGCATGGACTGGGCCGACGTGGTCAAGCCGGCCATCGCTGCCGCGGAAGCGGGCGTGATGATCCGCCCGCACGTCTACTTCTTCTGGCATGAGGAGGATGACAGTGGCCGTGTCCTGACCGCAGACAAGCTGCGCTTCAGCGCCACCGGCCGCGACATCTACTTCCGTCCTGACGGCAGTCTCAAGCGCCCCGGCGACCGCATCGACAACCCAGACTTGGCCGAGACCCTGCGGCGTATCGCCAAGGATGGTGCTGACGTCTTCTATTCCGGCGAGATCGCCGAGCGCATCGATGCCGACATGAAGGCCAACGGTGGGCTGCTGTCGATCGAGGACCTCAAGACCTACCAAACCCGCCGGGTCGACCCCTTGTGGGGAGAGTTTCGCGGCCACCGCATCGCCAGCAACCAGCCGCCGGGCGGCGGGGTCATGCTGATCGAGATGCTGCAGATCCTCGACAACTTCGATCTCCAGGCGTTGGGCCACAACACGCCGGACTACATCCGGGTGGTGGCCGAGACCATGAAGCGGGTGACCTCCGACAAGGACAACTTCGTGGGAGACCCGGACTTCGTCGATGTCCCGCTGGAGCGCCTGACCAGCACGGACTATGCCGCCGAGCTCGCCGCCGCCATCAAGGCCGGCGAGGTGGCGGAAGTCGCCCGCTACCAGGGCGCAGAGTCCAAGGACACCACGCATATCTCCATCGTCGATGCCGAGGGCAATGCGGTCGCCATGACCCATTCGCTGGGCATGCCCTCCGGCGTCATCACCGATGGCTTGGGCTTCATGTACAACGGGTGCATGGCGGTCTTCGATCCGCGTCCCGGCCGTGCCGGCTCCATCGCGCCCGGCAAGTCGCGCTTTAGCTCGATCTGCCCGACCATCGCCTTCAAGGGGGAGGAGCCCTGCCTGGTGATCGGCGCGCCCGGCGGCACGCAGATCGCCATGGGCGTCCTACAGGCGACCGTCAACGCTCTGGCCTTCGATATGCCGATCCTCGACGCCATCGTGGCGCCCCGGATCTCGGCCACCAGCAACGCCATCGATGTCTGCAACCGCATTCCCCGGCGGACGGCGGCGGCGCTGGAAGCGCAGGGCTACCAGATCATCCGCAGCTACATGAGCTACGACTTTGCCTCGGTCCACGGGCTGAAACTTCAGGACGGCGATTGGGCCGGTGGTGCCGACCCCAACCACGACGGCATGGCTTTGAGGCTTTAACCCGCGAAGTCTGCGGGTTTTCCAGTCGCAAATCTGTTACTTGCCGCTTGACGCGCTCTTGGCTTTCTTCGCCCGCATTGGCTTCGCTGCGCATCGGGAGAAGGACGGGATGGCAAGGGCACTTTCGGGTTACGGGTTGGTCTTCGCGGTTGTGCTGCTGGGACTGACTTTGGTCGCGGCACCTAGCAAGGCGGCGGGGCCGCAGGGATTGCTGGACTACGCAACGCCGCACAGCTTCCAGACCCTGGTCGAAAAGCTCGATCAGGCAGTGACCGACAACGGTATGTTCGTCGTCACTCGGGCAAGCGCCAGCAAGGGCGCGGCTGGGCGCGGTATCACCATCCGGGGCGACATGGTCGTCGGCGTCTACCGCAATGACTTCGCGGTGCGCATGCTGGAGGCGAGCGTGCCCGCCGGCATCGAGGCACCCATCCGCTTCCACATCTACGAGACGGCGGACGGCAAAGCGCATTTGGCCTATTACACGCCGAGCAGCGTCTTCGCCCCCTACGACGGCGGCGATACGCTGCGCCTGATGGCCGAAGAGTTGGACTCCATCTTTGCGCTGATCGCGCAGCAGGCCATCGCGCCCTGAACCAGGACAAGCCGCACCTTGTAGTGCCTAAGGCCCATCGGATTTCCCGATGGGTCTTAGCGATTTTTCCGCTGACGCCCCGCGCCCTCCAGAGCTAGGGTAAAACCCAGCCGATTTACAGAAAGCAGGGCGGGGCACTCAGCATGGGCCGCTATTCCGTATTCTCGATTATCAAGAACGGTCTGACCGGCAACCAGGGTTGGACCGCCACGTGGCGGTCGCCGGAGCCGAAACCCTCCTACGATGTCATCATCGTTGGTGGTGGCGGTCATGGCTTGGCGACGGCGCACTACCTCGCCAAGGAGCACGGCATCACCAATGTCGCGGTGGTGGAGAAGGGCTGGCTGGGCAGCGGCAACATCGGCCGCAACACCACAATCGTCCGCTCCAACTACATGCTGCCGGCGAACACCCACTTCTACGAGTGGAGCATGAAGCTCTGGGAGGGCCTGTCCCAGGACCTCAACTACAACGTCATGTTCTCGCAGCGCGGGGTTCTGAACCTGGCACACAACCCGGGACAGCTCGACGCCTACGCGCGGCGCGGCAACGCCATGCGGGTCTGCGGCGTCGATGCCGAGCTGCTCTCCCCGGAAGAGATCGGCAAGCTGGCGCCCGGCATCGATCTCTCTCAGGACGCGCGTTTCCCCATTGTCGGCGGGCTCTTCCAGCCGCGCGGCGGCACCGCCCGCCACGATGCCGTGGCTTGGGGTTATGCCCATGCGGCGAGCGAGCGCGGCGTCGACATGATCGAGAACTGCGAAGTGACCGGTTTCCTCCGCGAGGGCGGGCGCATCGTCGGCGTCGAGACCACGCGTGGTGAGATCCGCGCAAAGAAGGTGGGTGTCGCCGTCGCCGGCAACACCTCGACGGTCCTGCGCCTCGCCGGGTTGGACAGGCTGCCCATTGAGAGCCACGTGCTGCAGGCCTTTGTCTCCGAGCCGCTAAAACCCTTGATCGACACCGTCATCACCTTCGGTGCCGGCCACCTCTACATCTCGCAATCGGACAAGGGCGGGCTGGTCTTCGGCGGCGATATCGACGGCTACAACTCCTATGCCCAGCGCGGCAATCTGCCGGTCATCGAAGACGTCGTCACCGGCGGTCTCGCCGTCTTCCCCAACTTGGCGCGGCTCAGATTGCTGCGCATGTGGGGTGGCATCATGGACATGTCGATGGACGGCAGCCCGATCATCTGCAAGGGCCCGATAGAGGGGCTCTATATCAATGCCGGCTGGTGCTACGGCGGCTTCAAGGCGACGCCGGCCTCGGGCTGGTGCTTCGCCCACACCATCGCCCAGGACGCGCCGCACGCGCTCAACGAAGCCTTCACCCTGGATCGCTTCTGCAAGGGCTACACCATTGACGAAAAGGGCGTCGGTCCGACGGCCCGTTTGCACTGATCGAAAGAGAAGACCATGCGCATTTACTGTCCGATCTGCGGCGAACGGGACTCTGGCGAATTCACCTATGGCGGTGATGCTACGGTGCAGCGTCCGGCGATGGATGAGACCGACATGGAAACGTGGTGTCAGTACGTCTATCAGCGTGCGAACCCGCGTGGCCCGATGCTCGAGTACTGGCATCACACCCAAGGCTGCCGCGCCTGGCTTGTGCTCGAGCGGGACACCGTCACTCACAAGATTCTGAGTCAGCCTCGCCTGGTCGGTCCCTGGGCCGAAGCGGAAACCACCAAGACTGCTGTCGACGGTCAGGCGGAGACGCGTGAGCGGGTCACCGAACCGGTGGGGGCCGAGTAATGGCTGGCTATCGACTGTCTTCCGGCGGCAGCCAGATCGACCGCGGTCGCCGACTGCGCTTCTCCTTCGATGGCCGCTCCTTCGGCGGTTTCGCCGGTGACACGCTGGCCTCGGCCTTGCTGGCCAACGGGCAGACGCTGCTGGGGCGGAGTTTCAAGTATCACCGCCCGCGCGGCCTGCTGTCGGCCGGTGCGGAGGAGCCGAGCGCGCTGGTCACCATGCGTGGCGGCGCGCGGGTCGAGCCCAACACCAAGGCGACGCTGGTCGAGCTTTATGAGGGGCTGGAGGCTGCGAGCCAGAATCGCTGGCCGTCGCTCGGCTTCGACATGCTCTCGGTCAACGGGCTCTTCAGCAACTTCCTGTCCGCGGGTTTCTATTACAAGACCTTCATGGGGCCGACCCGTAAAGCCTGGATGCTCTACGAGCACTTCATCCGGCGGGCGGCGGGCCTGGGTGCCGGCGGTTTCGAGCCCGATCCTGACCGTTACGAAGGCTTGCACGCCTATTGCGATGTGCTGGTGGTGGGCAGCGGGCCGGCCGGCATTATGGCCGCTCGTTCGGCGGCGGCCAGCGGCGCCCGGGTCATCCTGGCCGAAGAGATGGCGCAGTTCGGCGGAGCGCTTCCGAGCGAAAGCGAGCAGCTTGACGGCAACAGCGCTGGCGACTGGGCCCAGGCTGCCGTGGCCGAGCTGGCAAGCCATGCCAATGTTACCCTGATGCCGCGGACCACGGTCTACGGCTACTTCGACGACAATGTCATGGCGGCTGTCGAACGGGTCGGCGATCACATGCCGGCGCCGCCGGAAAACACACCGCGTCAGCGCCACTGGACCATCCGCGCCAAGCAGGTGGTCATCGCTAGCGGTGCGATCGAGCGCCCCATCGTGTTCGATGGCAACGATACGCCGGGCGTGATGCTGAGTGACGCGGTGCGCAGCTATGCCCTGCGCTACGGTGTTGCCGCCGGCAACGAGGTCGTCGTCTTCACCAACAACGACAGGGCCTATCATACCGCTCTGCTCTTGGCCGACGCGGGCGTGCACGTGGTGGCGGTGGTTGACCCGCGCCGCGAAGTGCCGAAGGCGCTGACCGATGGTCTCGCGGCCAAGGGCATAGAGCATCTCGCGGGCCACGTCGTGGCCAAGGCTAAAGGCGGGCAGCAGCTTTCCGGCGTTGCGGTCTCTCCTTACGACGCGGGCAACAAGCGGCTGACCGGAAGTGCTCGTTCGCTTCACGCCGATGTGCTGGCCGTGTCGGGTGGTTGGTCGCCGGCCATTCACCTCGCCAGCCATGCCAGCGGCCGTCCCGCCTTCCGCGAGGACATCCAGGCCTTCGTGCCAGGCATTGCAGAACAGGCTTGGCGCGCCGCCGGGGCCTGCAATGGCGATTTCTCGCTGGCTGCCTGCCTGGCTGCCGGGTCGGACGCGGGTGCCGCCGCGGCCGGGGATGCCGGTTTCGGAGCCAGCGCTCTGCCGGCGCCTAAGGTTGAAGGCACCATGGAAGAGGGGGCGGCCATCCACCCGCTGTGGGAGGTGCCGGCACTCAAGGGGCGCGGCAAGAAGTTCGTCGACCTGCAGCACGACGTGACGGCCGAGGACGTGCGTCTGGCTCAGCGCGAGGGCTTCCAGTCGGTCGAGCATCTGAAGCGCTACACGACCCTCGGTATGGCGGCCGACCAGGGCAAGACCTCCAACATCAACGGCCTCGCGATCATGGCTGAGACGCGTGGCGCGACCATCCCCGAGGTCGGCACGACGAAGTTCCGCCCACCCTACAATCCGGTTTCCCTTGGCGCCATTGCCGGGCGAGAGATCGGCGGTCATTTCAGGCCCGTGCGCTTAACCCCGATGCACGATTGGCACGTGGCGCAGGGCGCGGACATGATTGCTGCCGGCGCCTGGCTGCGGCCGCGGGTCTATCGCCAGCCCGGCGAGAGCGTCACCGACGCCTACGTTCGCGAGACCCGTGCTGTGCGTGAGAGCGTCGGCATGGTCGATGTCTCGACCCTCGGCAAGATCGACGTTCAAGGCCCGGACGCGGCGGAGTTCCTAAACCGGGTTTACAGCAACGGATTTGCCAAGCTGCCGGTCGGCAAGGCGCGCTACGGTCTCATGTTGCGCGAGGACGGCATCGTCTACGACGATGGCACCACCTGGCGCTTGAGCGAGACGCAGTACCTCATGACCACGACCACCGCCAACGCGGCCGGCGTGCTGACCCACCTGGAGCATCTGCTGTCCATCGTCTGGCCCGAGCTGCGCGTGCAGGTCGCCTCGGTGACCGAGCAGTGGGCGGGCGTGGCTGTTGCTGGGCCATATGCGCGCGATACGCTTGAGGCGGCGGTCGATGATGTGGACCTCTCGAACGAGGCCTTTCCCTTTATGGGCGTCCGGTCCGGCCACCTCGGCGGCATTCCTGTGCTGATCTCGCGGCTCTCCTTCTCCGGCGAGCTGGCCTACGAGGTCTATACCGAAGCGAACTACGGCATGCCGGTTTGGGAGGCGCTGCTGGACGCAGGCCGGCGCTATGACATCATCGCCTACGGCACGGAAGCGCTCGGTGCCCTGCGCATTGAGAAGGGCCACGTGGCCGGCGCCGAGCTCGATGGGCGCACCACGGCGGCCGATCTTGGCTTGGGCGGCATGGTCTCGCGCAAGAAGCACTTCATCGGCAGCCAGATGGTCGACCGAGAGGGCCTGACGGACGACAAGCGCCAGAAGCTAGTTGGCCTTGTTTCGCTTTCAGGTGAGTCCATCCGCCCCGGATCCCATCTGGTCGAAGGCGCCAAGCTGGGCGAGTCGGGTGTCAGCCTGGGTCAGGTTTCCTCCACCACCTACAGCCCGGCATTGGAGAAGCAGGTCGCTTTGGGTTTGGTCGAGGGAGGCCTTGAGCGCAAAGGGCAGCAGCTCTGGGCGACTTATCCGTTGAAGGGCCACCATGTGCCGGTGGAGATCGTCGAGCCCTGCTTCTTCGATAAGGATGGGAGCCGGATGCATGTCTGACATGGTCTACGCTTTGGCCGGGCATGCGCAGCCGGGCCTCTTCGGGAGTCTCGGTGAATCAGGTCCGGTGGTGACCTTGACGGAGGTTCGGCCAGCGACGGTGCTGCAGGTCGGTGCCTGGCCGCAGACCCGCGCGGCCGTGGAGTCGACCTTGACCTCTTTCCTTGGTTTCAGCGTGCCGCAGGCCTTCGGCATGTCGAGCGGCGACGAGGCGACCACAATCATGACCCTCGGGCCGGGGCGCTACATGATTGTCTCTTCCGATGCTGGCATTCGTGAGGGATTGAATGAGCAGCTCGATGCCGAGAAGGCGGTCATCACCGACCTCGGCCACGCCCGCACGGTGCTCCGCATCAGCGGGCCGGCTGCGACGAAGGTGCTGCGCAAGGGCCTGACGCTCGATCTGGATACCAGCGTCTTCCCCGAGCGGGCTGTGGCGCAGACCGCCATTCATCACATCGGCACCCTGGTGCATCGCCGCGACGCGGAGACCTTTGACCTTTTCGTCTTCAGAGGCTTCGCGCTATCGTTCTGGGAGTGGCTGACCGACGCCTCTCTCGAATTCGGCTATCGAGTCGCCGATCCGGTATGAGTCTGGTCGGCTGAAGGAGCCGACCGGTTTTGATGGAGTTTCCACAGAGTTTCGATCTCCGCGCTATCCGCGCCTTCGTGGTGGTCGCGGAGACCGGTGGCATGACCGCGGCGGCCAAGCAGCTTGGCCTGACCCAGTCCAGCGTCTCGCAGATCATCGCGAACCTTGAGAGCGCCGTGGGGGCGCCGCTGTTCGACCGAACCGTGCGGCCGCTGGCACTGACGGCGACGGGGAACATGCTGCTGGCGCGCGGGCGGGAGCTGCTGGCTCAGGCGAGCGATGCCTTTCTTGCCATTCGCGAGGCCGAGCGCCAGCCGCTCGCCAACCTGACCGTCGGCATGTTCGAGAGCTTCGCCAACACGGTGGGGCCGCTTCTGGTGCAGGAGCTTTCAGAGCTCAGCCGTCACTGGCGGGTCTGGTCGGGCATCTCCCCGCAGCAGAACGCGGCGCTGCTGTCCCATTCGGTCGACGTGATCGTCACCAGCAGCGGTGAGCTGGATACAGAGCCCGGGCTGGAGCGGCATCTCCTGATGCGGGAACCTTTCGTGCTGGTCAGTCCCCTGGGCTACGGCGAGCCGAGCGAGGACCTCGCGAATTTTGCCGACAAGCCCTTCGTGCGCTATTCGCTGCGCTCGGCCATCGGGCGCCAGATCGAGCGGCAGCTCAGTCGGCTCAGGCTCAGTTTTCCCATTCATGTGGAGTTCGACACAGCCGGGGCACAGCTCGCGGCGGTGGCCAACGGTGTGGGCTGGAGCATGACCACGCCCCTCTGCTTGCTACAGGAGCAGCACCTCATCCCGCGCCTGCAGGTGGCGCCTTTGACCCGCGGTCCATTCTCAAGGCGCATCTCGCTGGTCGCCCGCGATGGCGATCTCGGCGAGGTGCCGGCAGTCATGGCTGACGCTGCGCGGCAGCTGCTCCAGGAGCGCTGCTTGCCCGCGCTCTTTGAGCAACTGCCCTGGCTTGAGCCGCAGATCGGGTGGCGCGAAGAGTAGCGGTCAGTCCTGCTAAGCTTGGTTTTCCAGAACCCGCGCAACGTTCTCAGCCGTCACCAGGCTGACCCGCTTGTTGGACTCTTCCGTCACGCCGGCGATATGCGGGGTCAGTAGTAGGTTGGGGACACCAGCGAAGCGCCGTCCGGCCTCGGCATCGAGCGGCTCCTGCTCGAAGGTGTCGAGCGCGGCGCCGGCCAGGCGGCCTTGCGTCAGGGCTTCCACCAAGGCGCCTTCATCGACCAATCCGCCTCGTGCGGCATTGATCAGAACGGCGTTCGGGCGCATGGCGGCAAGGGCCGCTCGGTCGATGATGTATCGGGTCGCATCGGTAAGGGGGACGTGCAGGCTGGCGACGTCTGATCGGCTCAAGATATCTTGCAGACTGGCGGGTGCGACAGACTCCCATGCCGGATCGTCGTCAGCCACGAAGGGGTCGTAGGCGGCGACGGTCATGCCCATGGCCAGGGCGCGCCTCGCCGTTTCTCGGCCGTTGGCGCCGAAGCCGATCAGGCCGAGTCGCTTGCCGGCGATCTCTTGGCCAATGAGAGCTTCGCGCGGCCAGGCGCCGGCGATGACAGAGTCCTTGGCTTGAAAGGCGCCGCGCAACAACACCAGCGCCGCAGTGATGACGTACTCGGCCACCGTGGCCTCGTTGGCGCCACGCGCCGGACAGACGGCGATGGACCGCTCTTCGCAGGCGGCGAGATCGATGTTGTCGAGCCCGACACCGAGGCGGCCGACGACGCGGAGCTTTGGGGCCTGCGCGATGAGGAGCCGATTGACCTGTGTGCAGTTGCGCACGACTAAGGCGAGAGCCTCCGCTAGCCGTTTCGCCAACACCTCTGGGCTGAGGACCAGGCTCGGATCGTAGTCGACCGACCAGCGGGCGGCCAGCCGGTCCACCGCCTCCTGGTCCATGAACTCGCTGATGACGATGTCGGCCAAGGCGCGCCGGAACCTAGCCGCCGAGGAAGAGGCGGCCCACCTCGGGATCTTCCAGGAGGGCGCTGCCTTCGCCGACGATGGCCAGCTCGCCGGAGACGAGCACATAGCCGATATCGGCGAATTCCAGGCCCTTCTTGGCGTTCTGCTCGACCATCAGGATGGTCTTGCCGTCGCGGTGCTGCAGGTCGTCGAGGATCTGGAAGACCATGTCGATGAAGCGCGGCTCCAAGCCGATGGAGGGTTCGTCCACCAGTAGGATATCCGGGTTCATCACCAGGGCACGAGAGATTTCGAGCAGCCGGCGCTCGCCGCCGCTCAGCACCTTGGCTTGGTGCTTGCGGCGCTCGGCGAGGCGCGGGTAGCGCTCGAACACCTCCTCGGCGGCGGTCTTCGCCTCGGCGGGGCTATCCATCAGGTAGCCGCCCATCCAGAGGTTCTCTTCCACCGTCATGCCGGGAAAGACGGACTTGTCCTGCAGGATGTAGGCGACACCGGCCGTCTTCAGCTTGTTCTCTGGTGAGAGCCGGGTGATGTCCTGCTTGTCGGGGCCGTCGCCGATGCGGATGGCACCCGAGAAGACGTTGTTGAAGCCGAAGATGGCATGCAGCACCGTCGACTTGCCGGCGCCGTTGGGGCCGATCATGCAGAGCGACTGGCCTCGTCCGACCTTGAGGTTCAGACCGTGCAGGATCTCCATCTTGCCGTAGCCGGCGTGCAGATTGTCGATCTCCAGGTAGGGCTTGTGACCGGCCAGTTCGTCGAGGGTCTCCAGCGCGATCTCGCTGCGCATGGCCTCGACCTGCTTGGTCACCTCCTCAACCGAGATGACCGTGTCGACCTCACCCATGTGATAGCCGAAGCTGCGCCGGCCGCCCCCGTTTTCAGCCATCAGTGCGCTCCCAGGTAGGCGTCGATCACCGCCTGATTGTTCTGCACCTCGTCCGGCGTGCCAGAGGCGAGCAACTCGCCATGGGCCAGGCAGTAGACGTGATCGGCCATGTTCATGATCACGCGCATATTATGCTCGATGACCAGGAGTGTGATCCCGAAGTCGCTGTTGGCGCGCTTCAGGCGATCGATCAGGCCGTTGATCAGGGTCGGGTTGATCCCGGCGGTCGGCTCATCGAGCAGCAGCACGCTGGGTTGGTTCATCAGCGCCATGGCGAACTCCAGCAGCTTCTGCTGCCCGAAGGAGAGATCGCCACTCTGCAGGTAGCGCTTCTCGTAGAGGCCGACGAAGTCGAGCAGCGCCTCGGCCCGCTCGTGCTCCTCGCCGCTGTAGCGCCGGAACATTTCCAAGAACTTCGCCTTCCGGTGCGGCAGGGAGATCAGCATGTTCTGCACGCAGTCCATCTTGCTGTAGATGCGGGTCTGCTGAAATGTCCGCAGCAGGCCGAGACGGGCGATCTCGGGCACCAGCATCTTCGAGATTTCGTGGCCGCGGAACTTGATTGAGCCGCCGTCGATCGGGTGATAACCGACGATGGAGTTGAACAGGGTCGTCTTGCCGGAACCGTTGGGTCCGATCAGCCCGGTGATCCCGCCTTCCTCGACCTTCAGCGAGATGCCGATGTTGGCACGCACGCCGCCGAAGGATTTTGAGACTTGATCGACCTCGATGATCGCGCTCATTCCGCCGGCTCCGAGATGATTTGGTCTTTTTTCTCGACCCTGATGCCGAACCACTCCGGCCTCTTGTGCCTGAGCCAGCCCATCAGCCCGTCCTGGAAGTAGACCACCGTGACGATGATGATCGCGCCGAGCGCGACCCACTGCCAGCCGAGGAAGTAGTTCCAGGTCACCTCCTTGACGACGTGGAACAGCACCGCGCCGATGATCGGACCCCAGAGCGTGCCCTTACCGCCCAGCAGGACGCAGACGACCATGAAGATGCCGAGGTTGATGGTCTGATAGGCGGTCTCCAGCGGCTCGAAGTGAATGAGCTGGAAGGCCGAGATGCCGCCGGCAATGCCGACAAAGAAGGCCGCCATCGCCCAGGTCAGGAGCTTGTACCAGAGCGTGCGGAGCCCCATCGCTTCCGCCTTGTCCTCGTCGTCGCGGATGGCGTTGATCGCGGAGCGGAAGCGCGTCGTGTAGAGCCATTTGAGGAAGATGAAGAGGACCACGCCGACGCCGGCGAACATGAAGTAGATGAGGAGCTTGAAGGTTTCGAAGTCGCCGGGATAGTTCGGCATGGAAATGCCTTGCCCCGCACCGAGCCACTCCCAATTAGAGACCAACTCGCCCGCTGCAATAGCCATGCCGAGCGTGCCAATCGCGAAGTAGGGGCCACGAAGACCGAAGGTCGGCCAACCAATCAGGATCGCCGAGAGCGCGCAGAACAGTCCGGCCCCGAGGCAGCCGAGCACTAGGCCCGTGAAGTACTGCGTTTCGGTGAAGGCGTAGATGCCGCCGCCGGCCGCGTTGGTGTAGTCGCCGACATCGTAGACCATGCCGATGGTGATGACGGCGGCGACATACATGCCGGTGCCGTAGAAGAAGATGTTGCCGAGCGAGTTGTAGCCCATCTGGCCGCCGGTCATGTCCCAGGTCATGGCCACGATGATCATCAACCAAAGGGTGGCGAGTTGGGTCTTGTAGGCGGGCAACAGGAAGGGCGCCGCCACGATGACCACCAACAACACGATGTAGAGGGCCGGTTTCGAGAGGTTCATCGCCGTCGCCCCCTACTTGAGAACCTGGCGCTGGCGGCGCTGCTGCAGCATGCGGGCCAGCAGTACGAGCAGGAGCAGCAGCACGGCCACGGCCTGCTGGTATCCGATGCCGAGGATGTGGCTGCCGTATTGCTCGAGCGCGCCGATGCCGAGTCCGGCTGCGATCACGCCTGGCAGATTGCCGAGCCCCGCCGCGGTGACGATGACGAAAGCCCGGATGGAATAGGTGATGCCGTAGAAGGGCTGGATGACCCAGGCCATGACGATGATGGCGCCCGCCGCGCCGCAGATCGCGGCGTTCAGCGAGAAGGTGAAGGAGTAGATCTTCTCCGTGTCGATGCCCATCACCCGGGCTGCCCGTGGGTCCTGCGCCGTAGCGCGAATGGCTTGGCCCATGCGGCTCCGCTTCATGAAGAGGATGACACCGCCGGCCAGTGCCATGGCCATCACCACGCCCATCAGCTTGGCGACTGGGACGTCGATCAGGCCGTCGGCGAAATGGAAGGTCGCATAGTCGAGCTGGACGCTCTGCGTGTCGGAGCCGAACAGCAGGTTTAGGATTTGCGCCATCATGATGGCTAAGCCGAAGGTCGCCAGGAGAGACGTGAAGAGGTCGCGCTGGATGACGCGCGAGATCACCAGCTTGTAGACCACCCAGCCGATCCCCCACATGACGATGAAGGCTGCGCCTACGCCGAGGAAGGGGTGAATGCCTTGCTGAACCAGCCACCAGGCGGTGTATCCGCCGGCTATGACGAAGTCGCCCTGCGCCAGGTTCTTGACGTTCATCACCCCCCACACCAGCGCCAGGCCATACGCGGCCAGGGCGAAGAGTGCGCCGATCATTACCCCATCGATGATGATCTTGAGGTTGACGATGGGAAACTGCAGCAGCAGGTCGAGGTTGCTGAGGATTTGGTCCATGCGCCGGACTGTCCCCTTGGGTATCGCGTCAGTGATCGTTTTGGACGCTGTCAGGGCGGAGCCCTGATGCCGCGCGCAAGCAGCGACGCCCCGACCGGATGATCGGGGCGCCGCAAGCGCTCAACGGATTACTGCGGCGTGCGGGGCCAGTTCAGCTTGTGCGAAGCGAACTCGGCCGGCGCCACCACGTTGTATGCGCCGTCCTGGATTTGGCGCAGCACCATCGGCTTGGCGATGTTGTTGCCATTCTCCGAGAACCTGATGGGACCATAGAAGGTCATCAGGTCGGTCTCGGCGATGGCGTCACGCAGCGCGTTCTTATCGAGCGAGCCGGCTCGCTCGAAGGCGTCCTTGAAGACATAGACCGCGGCCGAGGCCTGGGCCGTCTGATAGGGCACCTTCTTCTCCGCGTATTCCGGATAGGCCACCTTGAACTCTTTTTCGTAGTTCGCGGCGCTGCCGAAGATCGGGTCCTCATAGGACAGGGTCTCGGCCCACTGGGTCGAGCAAAGGATGTCGTTGGCCGAATTGCCGAAGTTGCCGGTGACGTCCGCTGCTTCGCAATGGGTGACCGCGATCAAGGGCACGGCAATGTTCTGTTCGCCGATCTGACGGACCGCGGTCGCCGCACCCTTGGAGTGCCCCGAGACGATCAGCACGTCTGGCTTGACCAGTTTCACCTTGGTCAAGATCGCACTCATGTCGGAGAGGTCGCGCGGCAGCTTCTCGTCGACGACGATTTTCATGTCGTACTTGGCCGCGTCCTCGAGCACGCCGGCGCGGATGTCGAGCGAAAAGGGATCGTTCTCGACCGCGACCGCAACCTTCACGTCCGAGGGGCTCTTGCCGTTCTGCTCGGCCACCTGGGCGGCCAGCGTGATGGCGGAAGCAAGATACTGCTCGGACGTCGACAGCACCGCGAAGAGATACTTGTAGCCCTTGTTGAAGAGCGAGCGTGAGGCGCCCTCTGCTTCGACCATGGGAATTTGATACTTCTCGGTCACCGGCGCGATCGCCTTGGTCAAGCCGGAGCTGTACGGACCGAGCATGTATTGCACGCCGTCCTGGTTGATCAGCCGCTCGGCCAGGGTGGCGCCACGGTCGCCCTTCGACTCGTCATCGTAGTAGATGACTTCGAAGTTGTAGCACTTCCCATCGACCTGGACGCCGCCGTTCTCCTTGATCTTCTCGATGGCGAACTCATAGCCGTTCTGGGTGTGATACCCATTGGTCGCATACTTGCCTGTCAGCGAAATCGCAGCGCCGAGCGTGATGGTCTCACACTCGTCGGCCTGAGCGCCGACGCTGCCGGCCACCAGAAAGGCCGTGCCAAGCGCCAGTGCGCCTGCCCGGCAAGCCAAGTCCTTGCTGAGTTTCATTCGTTTACCTCCCATTCTGTGCTTTGTTTCGGCCGGCGGCTCTTTGGCCAGAGCCACTTGGTGCTTTCGCATCCTTCACAGAACTATAACGTGGAAATAGCGTGCTCGGCCACCCCCCTCGGCAGCATCGTCTGCCGAAGGTCCGGTAAGATCTGTGTGAGAGAGGTTGGCTACTGCGCGGCTTGTACGGCGGCCGGCGCGAACTCCGGATGGTCGGCAAAGAAGCCGGCTTGCTCCAAGGCGGCGTTGAGCCGACCGCGCGCCTCGTCGGACAACGGTAACATCGGCGGCAGAAGATGCTCCCACACCGCATTGCCGCTGCGCTGCAACGTCAGCTGCTTGGCTGCTACCAGCATAGGGAAGTCCTGCAGCACGGCGCGCAGGCGGGAGAGGTTCGCCTGGGCCTGCTCGGCCAGCTCTAGCGAGCCTTGCTCCCAGTGACGCAGCACCTGACCTGCGAGGTGGCAGATCACGTTGCTCGTCGCGGAAATGCTGCCCGGTGCGCCGAGCTTAAGTGCGTCGAGCAGGAAGCGCTCGGAACCGGGGAAAACGGCGAAGCCCGGATGGTTCTTGAGCAGCACCGCCGAGTAGTTCTCGAAATCGCCCGAGCTGTCCTTGAGCCCGACCACGGTCTCGGGGTAGTCGGCAATCAGCCGGTCGACCACCGCCAGCGGGATGGGCGTCGCCGACATCTGCGGGAAGTGATAGAGGTAGACGCGAAGGCGGCTGTCGCCCACGCGCTCAAAGACCTCCGCGAAGCTCGCATAGACCGCGTCGTCACTTTGGTTCTTGTAGTAGAAGGTCGGCAACATCAGCACATGGGGGCAGCCGGCGGCGAGTGCATGGCGGGTCAGACGGACGCTATCGGCCAAGGCGCAGCAGCCGGTTCCCAGCATCAGACGCTCGCGCGGCAGCTCGTTGCAGGCGGCTTCAATGATGCGCTCGCGCTGCTCGACGGAGAGGCTGTTAGCCTCACCGGTGGTGCCGAGAACAGCCAGGCCATCGCAGCCATTAGCCAGCAGCCAGCGGCCGTTCTCCACCGTTGCGTGGGTATCGGGTTCGCGGTCGGCCCCGATTGCTGTGATGGCGGCTGCGTAGATGCCTTTGCGGGCGCCTGTCGACATGGGCGGAACCTCCCTTAACTGACGGCGGATGTCGCCGAAGCTTGTAAATTCGGCGGCATAGTTGCGCGTCACGGACGACGGCGCAAGCAAGCCCTAGTCTTGCTTGGAGGCTTCCTCTTTCATGAGCGCGTCGAGGCGCTGCTCCAGTTGGACCAGATCGTCGGGCGGCGGCATGCCGAGCGACTCCATCTGCTGCAGCATCTGCCGCACGCGAAGGTAGATCTCGTGATAGTCGCCTTGCGGTCCCTCCATTTCATCCAGGATGATGGAGAGTTCAGCTTCCAGATCTTCCAGGTCCATGGCGCTTCCTTGCTGCCGTTGTGTCCGCCGCGAAGGCGAGGATCGTCACCGCCGACCGTAGGCCAAGCGGTCCTGCAATCCAACTGGACTCCCTGGCTTTGCATCAACACGATGACGGTGGGCGAGGGTGGCTCCCAGTCTTTCAAGCTTCATACCCATTACCATATATATATTGTGGTTTTAGACGAGATGAGGAGGCTGTGACATGACCCATTTGGAGAAGGCCGAGCGCGAGATGGCAGCGATGTTTGCCAAGATGCCGTTGGAGGATGCGATCACCTTGGTTCTCGGCGGGGTTGCGATTGCTTACGGGGATGCCGGCTTGGAGCGTTTTCGCAAGGAGTGCTGCCGGCATGTCGCGGAGGACGAGAGCATTGCCGAGCACATAAGATAGCTCCAACGCTCCGACGCTAGATCTCGTATCCGAAGGTCTCGGCGAAAGGCCGAAGCCGTGGGAGCACCGGGGAGAGCTGGCCGCGGTAGCGTTCCCAACGTCCGCGGGCGCTGCGGTAGAGCGGCTTGGTCACTTGGTGATAGCTCGGCGTGGTGATGTGAGAGGGTGAGCTCTTGTCCCGGTAACGCAGTACATCCTCGTGCCAGCCGACACCGAGAAATTCCAAGGCGGCTCGCAAGCTGCCCTCAAAGTCCTCCACCAAGTCCTCGTAACGGTAGCTGAGCTGGCTCAGCGGCAGGCGCTCACTGTCCTGCTGCCACAACGCCATGACGTCCGTATAGCAGTCGGCCGTCCGTTCCAGATCGAGGAAGTTGACCGTAGACTCGCTGAGCTGGAAGCGCTGCATGAAGCAGCTTAGCACCACATCGCGCGGGTCTCGCAAAGCAACCAGGACCTGCGCCTGAGGGAACAGCCGGTTGATCAGTCCGAGGTGGATGATGTTCAGCGCCGTCTTGTCCACTAGGCGACGGCCGTCGAGCGGGGCGACAAGCCGCTCGGCGCCTTGCCAGAAGGCGGCGCGTGCTTCCGCGATCTGGTCTTCGCCCAGGCGGTTGAGGCTACCTGGATAGAGTCCGCTCCGCGATAGCTCTGTCACGATCAGCGCCAAGGGCGAGCGCTCTGACGTCGTGATCAGCGCCGGATGAGCGGCGAGAGCCCGCTCCATCAGGCTGGTCCCGGATCTCGGAAAGCCGACGAAGAAGATGGGAGACGAGGCATCATCGCCGTCACCAGGCTCCGTGCTTGGCTCAAACGTCGCCTCCCGAATTGCTTGCACTCGCCTGAGGAAGGCATTGCCATCGAAGCGCTTGGCCTCGGCACTGCGGGCGCGCAGAGCGTTGGCTTCAACAAAGCAGGCGAAGGCCTCTGCGCTCTCGCCGCTTTCGTCCAGCAGTTGGCCGAGCTCCAGCAAGGCGTCGCTGCGGTCGTTCTGCGGGAGTGCCTGCGTCAGCATGCGCTCCAGCGCCTGCCGGGCGGCTGCTGTCTCGCCGCGCCGCCGTGCCAGCTTGGCAGCGGGAAAGAGCAGGGCAGGGGATTGCGGCGCCAAGGCCATCGCCTTGTCGAGGGCGGCTTGCGCTGCCTCCAGATCGTTGGCCAGCTCATGGGCGCCGGCCAGGTTGGCGAGAAAGCCGGGGTCGCGCGGCTCCCTGCGATGTCCCTCCTCGAAGGCGGCGATTGCTTCCACCACCTTGGTCTGCTGCAAGAGTGCGCGGCCAAGCTCGTTGAGCGCCATCAGGTTGCCCGGCTCCAGTTGCAAGGCCGCACGGCACGCGGCTTCCGCGTCGACGCCGAGGCCGAGGGCGAGGCAGGCGAGGGCGAGATTGATCTGCCCAGGGAGGAAGTCCGGCTTGGCATCGCGCGCAGCCTTCAGAACCGGCAGAGCCTCAGCGGCCCGCTCGCGCCGCAGCAACAGGCTGCCCAAGTTGCAGCCGGCTTCAGCGAAGCCCGGACGGTGCACCAAGGCTTCCCGGTAGGCCGCCTCAGCCTCATTCAGTCGGCCTTGTCCTTCCAGGGCCATGGCCAGGCCGAAGTGGGCATCGGCGGAGCGCCGAGGCGTATCGGCGGCCTTCCGGAACAGCGCTTCGGCTTCTCCGAAACGCCCCTTCTGCATGTGCTGTGCGGCCTGCGCCAAGGTGTCGGTCATTGTGGCTTCCCGCTTCTCCCTGGAAAGCTCTGCCCCTGCCCGCCGGGCTTGCCAAGCCCTGATGCGACTTTGCTGACGTTCAGCTAAGTTCGCTCCGAAAGTCGGCCCCACAAAGCAATTGGTTTGCACGTAGGAAGGTGATGAGACAGCCAATCTACCTCGCTTTCGCCATCGTTCTGTTGGCCGCGTCACTGCACGGCTTCGGCAGCGCGGTTCAGGCCACGGAAACGACCCGCTCGGCCGCTCCTGAGCCGGTCGGGGAGGGCCTGTTCCTGATCTTGACGGACATTCACTTCGACCCCTTCGCCGACCCCGGCTTGGCCAGGGAGTTGGCGAGTGCGCCGGTAGCGCAGTGGCAGTCCATCCTGTCGGGCTCGAGCCGAACCGGCTTCGCGCAATACGGCAGCCATGCCAACTATCCGCTGATGAAATCGGCGCTGAGCGCGGCGCGGAAACTGTCGGAGAGTCGGGGCGTCCCCTATGACTTCGTGCTCTACCCTGGCGACTACCTCTCGCATCGCTTCTACCGCGACTTCGATGAATATCTCGGGGGAGGGGAGCACGCCCTAGAAGACTTCGTCATCAAGACGATGCAATTCGTCAGTGCCATGCTGGAGCAGACGTTCCAGGTGCCGGTTTACGGCGCTATCGGCAATCGCGATGCAATCTGCGGCAACTACATGATCGCCCCTGACAGCCCGATGCTGCCGGCGGTCGGCGCGACCTGGGGAGTGTTCGCCGATCAGCCCGCCGCGTTGGAGAGCTTCTCGATCGGCGGTTCCTATGCCCAGCCGCATCCGGTCGTGCCCGATCATACGCTGATCGTGTTGAACAACGTTTTCTGGTCCAGGAGGTACATCAACAGCTGCGGTCAACACGACGTCGACCCTGGGGCTGCGCTGATGGCTTGGCTGGAGTGGCAGCTCTACAAGGCCCGCCTGACTGGCCAGGACGTTTCTCTCATGATGCACATCCCGCCCGGCATCGATGCCTTCGAGACCTCCAGAAGCGGCCTCTGCCAGGGTGATGTCATCCCCTTCTGGCAGGAGGCCTACACCGAGGGCTTCCTGGGCTTGATGAGGTCCTACCGGGATATTCTCAGCAACAGCTATGCCGGCCATACGCATATGGACAGCTTTCGCGTGATTGCCGACGATGAAGGAACAGCCTTCCTCTCGACCAGCATCACGCCGGCCGTCAGCCCGATCTTCGGCAACAATCCGGCGTTCACCGCAATGCGCTACGATCGGACGACAGGCGCGTTGCTCGACTATGCGACCTACTACCTTACCAATCTGGCCAGCACCGGTGAGGGTGGGGAGGCAAAATGGGGCCTCGAGTACGACTTCGGCGCCGCCTACGGTTTCAGCGCCTACGATCCGACCAGTCTGCAGTCCTTGGCGCAGCGTATCCAAAGCGATGAGACCGTGCGCGCCAAATTCACAAAGTTCTATGCGGCCGAAACCCCGGTGGACTCAGCGATCACCGACGAGAACTGGCGGGCCTTTGCTTGCGCCCAAACCGCGCTGACCGTGAGCGACTTCGAGGCCTGCGCTTGCGATGGCGGGCAGCCTCGGTAGACGGGGCCGCCCGGGCTGCTCACTGTCTGCTCTCTATTGCTTGGTCTTCGGGGAGTGGTGTCCGCGGGCACTTGCTCGGTGATCAGCCCGTCCGTCAGACCATTTAGGGTTCCGCTTTCCAGGCCGATTTCCCTCAGCATGGCGTCAAGCGACTGCGTTTGGGTGCGGTACTTAAGGGTGGAGCTCGCCACCTGATCGGCCAGGCTGCCGCTGCCGTTGGACACCTCGGCCCCCTGAGCACCATTGCCCAAAAGACCGTCTACCTGGATGATCTTGATGCCGGCCGATACAGCTCGGTTGTTTGCTTGCTCTAGAAACTGCACTGGATGAAGACGTTGGGGTCAAACCGACCGTTCGCCGATAGTGAGCCGTTGGCTACGCAGACGATGGAGACCGATCAAGTCCCCGGCTCTGAGCTCAGGATAGCCGTCGGACAGGTCTTTCACGAGGGCAATAGCTTCAACCTGCGCCTAACCGAGCGCGTGGATTTTTCTGTCCTGACGGGAGAAGAGATCGTCAGCGGGCCAAGCGGTGAAGGCACGTCTCTGGCGGGCATATTGGCGGAGCTAACCGCGCCTGAATTCAAGGTCTGTCCGACCCTAGCGGCTTTCACCAGCCCCGGCGGCCCCGTTCTCCATTCGGTTTGGGAAGAGCTGCGCGATGAAATGGTCGAACGGATCGTTTCAGCCTCCCCGCACGTGGTCTTGCTTGACCTTCACGGTGCCATGATTACCACGGAATGCGGCGATCCGGAGGGCGAGCTTCTTGAGAGTCTCAGGCAACGTCTTGGCGATGACGTGATCGTCGGCGCAAGCCTCGATCTGCATGCGCACGTGACTGACAAGATGTGTCGGAATGCCAACGCGCTGGTTGCATGCAAGAACAACCCCCACGACGACTATTTCGAGGCCGGCCAGAAAGTTGCGCGGATTTGCCTGGATGCCAATCGCCGCAATGTGCGGCTGACGCTTTCTCGCGCGCGGATTCCCATGATCCTCTATGGGAATGATGAAACCTCTCACGGACCGCTTCTCGATATAAACCGCGTTGCAAGAGCCTTGGAAGTTCGGCCCGTTCTCGATGTGTCCATCTTCAACGTACAGGCGTTCCTCGATGTGCCCGGCATCGCGCAAGTCGTCACTGTTCTGACTGAAGATGATGCCCCGAGTGGACGGGAAGCCTGTTGCAACATCGCTTCGCTGCTGCTGGAGCGTGCACCGGAATTCCGTACGGACCATCTGCCGATAGCTGAGCTTTGGTCCCGACTAGAAAAACGAGACAGCAGACCTCCGTTTGCGGTTTCGGACTTTGGGGACCGTGTGCTTGGAGGGTCCGCAGGCGATGGTACTCAAATCCTCCGCGAAACCTTGAAACGCCCTCATGTGAAGGCAGCTATCCCTGTTACCGATCCCGAGGCGGTTTCTCGCCTGGCTGACGAGGCTGTTGGAGATAGGGTGAGGATTTCTGTCGGCGGTGCCTTCTGTGATGACGAACCTGCCGATCTGGACGCGATCGTCGAAAAGCACCACCCGGGAACATTCACTCTGACGGGCCAATGGCGTCGAGGGGAAGCTGCCGACCATGGCAGGACGGTCGTTCTCAAGGTTCAAGCCGCTTATGTCATTGTCACGGAGCGACCCGCTTACTCTCAGGACTCCAACTTCTTCGAGTCCCTCGGACTGGATATCTCAACGCTCGACTTTGTCGTCTGCAAATCGGGGTTTCACTTCAAGCTGTCCTTTGAGGATAAGGCCACACCCATTGTTTTGGGAACGGCGGGGGTGACTGAGTATGACCCTGCTCGAACCGACTTGAAGCGGCCACGAATCTGGCCGGAAATAAAGGAAACACCGACAGCCTCTATGGTCGACCTGCGGAGCTTCAGTGCAGAGGCGGTGCGCAACTGAGTGTTGGATGTTCGGCGCTGCCTAGGGGGTCAGCGCTTACGATCCGGCCAGTCTGCAGTCACTGGCGAAGCGTATCCAAAGCCATGAGACCGTGCACGACTTCGAGGCCTGCGCACGCAATGGCGGGCAGCCCCGGTAGACGGGGCCGCCCGGATTGCACGCTGCCGTTCTCTATTGCTTGGTCTTCGAGGGAGCGGTGTCTGCCGGCGCTTGCTCGGTGATCAGCCCGTCCGTCAGACCATTTATGTTGCTGCCTTCCAGGCCGATTTCCTTCAGCATGGCGTCCAGCAACGGCGCTTGGGTGCGGTACTTGAGGGCGGAGCTGACCACCTGATCGGCCAAGCTGCCGCCGCCGTTGGGCACCTCGGCCCCCTGTGCGCCATTCCCCGACAGACCGTCCACCTGGATGATCTTGATGCCGTCGATATTCTCGATCGGCTTGACGCTCTCGGCGATGATCTGGGGCAGGGACTCGATCAGCTTCAACCGTACTTGCATCGCGATTTGCTCGGCAGACAGGATGTTGGCTGCCTCGTTGACCGCGCGCTTGCCTTCGGCCTCCACTTCGTAGAGCGCCCTTTGCGCATCGGCGTGAAGCTTCTCGGCCTCCGCATCGCCTTCTGCGGCGATCCGTACCTTCTGCGCATCCGCATCCGCGGCAATGCGGACGGCCTCGGCCTTGTCAGCGGCGGCTTGCTTTTCCGCCTCCGCAGCCACCGTCACGCCGATGGCCTGCATCTCTGCAGCCTTGTGCGCTTCGATGAGCTCGATTTCCTTCTCGCGATCGGCGCGTGCCGTCTCGCGGGCAGTGACCACTTGCTCGGCAGCACGTGCCGAAATGGCGCGGGCCTCATCGGCAGCCGCTTCCGCCACTGACTTCTCGCGCGACTTCGTGGCGACGGCGATGGCGCTGTCCTGCTCGGCCAGTTCGACCTGCTTCGACTTTTCCACCGCGGCCGCTTCGATGGCCTGTTCCTTCGAGATCTCTTTTTCGCGGACCTGCTGATCCATACCGATCTGCCGCTCGGCCACGATCTGATCTGCGGCGATGCCCGCTTCGCGCACGCTCTGTTGCGCGACGATCTTCGCTTCCTCGGCCTCACGCTCCCGCTCAGCCTGCTCCTGGGCGATCTGTGCCGTCTGTGCCGCCTGGCGCACCTGGATTTCGCGCTGCTGCTCGAGCCGCGCGTACTCCTTGTCACGGTCGATCTGCAGCTTCTCCTGCGCCGCCTCCAGGTTCTTGCGCTGGACCTGGACCTCGGTCTCCTGCTCGATGTCGTTGCGCTTCTTGCGGCGTTCCTCGATCTCCTGCGTCAGCTTGGTCAGGCCCTCCGCATCGAAGGCGTTGCTCGGGTTGAAGAAGTCCTTGTTGGTTTGGTCGAGGCCAGTCAGCGACACCGATTCCAACTCAAGGCCGTTTTTGAGGATGTCCTCGGAAACTGCCAACTGCACTTTCTGCACGAAGGAGACGCGCTGTTCGTGCAGCTCTTCCATGGCCATCTCGGCCGCGACCGCGCGCAGGGCGTCGACGAACTTGCCTTCCACGAGTTCCTTGAGCGCTTCGGGATGCATGGTTCGCTGACCCAAGGTTTGGGCGGCGTTCGCGATCGACTCGATGGTCGGCTGGACACGGACGTAGAACTCGGCTTGAACGTCGACCCGCATGCGGTCCTTGGTGATCAGCGCCTGCTCGTTGGCGCGCTTCACCTCGAGCCGCAGGGTGTTCATGTTGACGGGAATGGTCTCGTGCAGCACGGGCAACACAAGCGCGCCGCCGTTCATGATCACGGTCTGTCCGCCGAAGCCGGTGCGGACGAAGGAGATTTCCTTCGAGGCGCGGCGATAAAGCCGCGCAAAGATCATTCCCACCGCCAGCAGGCCGATGAGGATAATCACAGCGTAGATAGCAAGCGTCACGATATCCATCTGGTGTCCCCTTTTCCCAAATCAGAACTATCCGTCCGACGCCGCGTCCTTCCGCGAGAGCACGGCATGGGTGTTGGCGATAACGCGAAATCGGCCGCCTGCTTGGCGGACCAACAGGACTTCCGCGCCCTGCGCGAAGATCTCGTCTTCAATGTCGGGTTCGACTTGCACGTAGTGGGTCTGGCCGAAGTGATCCTGCAGCTTCGCTTCTGCCGGCAAGCCACGCTGCGCCGTTCCCTTCGTGACCACGGCGATCTTGCCGATGAAGTCTTCTCTCGAGACGGCCTCGCTCTCTTCCTTCGGCATGATCTTGGAAAGGCCCAAGCCGATGTAGCGGGTGGCCGGCAGCGCCGCGGCAAAGGCCGGTATGACAGCGATGATCGCCGGCAGATAGAACGTCGTCACGGCGTTGACGGCGCTCTGAATGATCAGGCCGGACAGTCCAAAGGCCGTCAGAAAGGCGACCAGCAGAACCAAAGCCGGCACACGGCCAAAGCAGAGCCAGCCGAGGAATTGCGTGAAGGGCCCGGCGCCCGGAACGGAGGGTGCATCGAGGTTGGGCGCGTGAAGCTGAACATCGGCATCGACGTCCAGGTCGGGAACGTCGACATCCACGTCCGGGACGTCGAAGTCCGGCAGCAGCGAGTCCACCATCCCGGACAAGGCGATGCCGAAGAGCATCCCGACGCCCTCCATCAGAGCGATGAGCAGCATCACCCCCAGGGCGACGGCAAAAGGCGCCGTCTGCGGTTCTAGCAGATGCTCGATCATCCAGCGTCTTTGCCACGTGCCATCTTCAAGGCCGCAAGACGTTCCCGGATGCGGTTGTCCCGTGAGAGCTGCTCCAGCTCGGCCAGCTTCGCCGTGGCTTCGCGGTCACCGGGCGCCATACCGGGCAGACCGGTGGTCGACTGGATGACCCGGTTGAAAGCGTTTTCCGCCTTGCTCGTGGTTCGTTCTGCGGCGTCCATCGGCGTCGCCGGGCCGCCTGTGGGCCCGCTGTCGCTCGTCTCGCGGCTGGAGCGAAAGGCGAGAAGCTCTTCCTCCATCTCCCGTTTGCGCCCTTGGAGGGCGGCGATGTAGCTCTCCAGCTCCATCTCTTCGGCGGAGGCGTCCTTGATCGCACTTTCGAGCACGGGAATCTGGGCCTCCAAATCCATCTGGCGCGCGATTGCGGCTTCCGCCAGGTCGTCGCGGCCTTCATCGACTGCAAGCTGTATTTTCTCGATGAGCTCCTCGTGCCTGGCATTGGCGCTCATAAGCCTACTGTTCGCAAGGTGTTTGTTGGCCACAACCTTGCCGAGCTCGTCACGCACCTGATCAATGGCACTTTCGACTTCGCGGATGGCCTCGCTCATGACGGTTTCCGGCGTGGCGTTTTCCACCGCATCGACGATGCTGTTGACGCCGCCCGATACCAGGCGCGTGACCCGCGATACCAAACCGTCTCTCATTCGGGCTCTCCTTTCCTCTGCTCCCGCAGGTTGATTAGCGCAAGAATCTCAAGAATTGGCGTCAATCTCTCATCCATCAGGCTGGGGTTGTAACATCGGCTCTGCGACGTAAGCCCCATATCGAGAATTTCTTCCATCATCGCGAAGATCTGGTCGGCAATCCGTCGCTCCAGATCCTCGAGCGCCCGCCGTCCGTTCTCCGCGTCAGGCGCGGCAGAAAGCAGCTCCGCCATCAGCTCCGGCATGCGCTCGTAAACCCGCACTACGAGTTCCGAACGTATGCCGACGTCACGCTGCGCCCGCCTGACGTGGCCCATCGCTGGCCGCAGCATCTCGGCGACGACATTGGCGCAGCCGGCATAGTCTTGGGCGCCTTCGTCGCGCTCTCGCGCTGCCGCCAAGATCGCGCGCAGCTTTTCGCTCGGGGTCGTTGCTCCGGGGGCTTCGAACTGCGCCAGGTAAGTGGCGTCGTCGTCGCTGATACGTACGCTCAAAGGTACGGTTTTTCTCATCAGATACATCCCATGATAGAGAATGTATGCATATGAATGCAGATATTCAAGTATGAATGCAAGAAATTTGTTCGGATCACGTCGCAGAGACATGTGGCCAGGCGCTCTGGGCGCGCCGACGCCGAGCCAACGCGCAGGCGCGCAACTGCCGAGTAGCAGGACGGTTTGAAGATCTCTTTTGCGTGGAGGGCCTTGGCCGGCCGCCGTATGGGCAGCTTGTCGAGCAAAGGGATGCGTCTTTGACGCTAAGCCGGAAGCTGTTTGGAAATCGGCTTGGGATGGTGGGCGCGGCTGGGATTGAACCAGCGACCCCTACGATGTCAACGTAGTGCTCTCCCGCTGAGCTACGCGCCCGATCTCGTAAGAGGCGTGGGCTTTATCACTGGCGCCCAAGCTTGGCAAGGGTTTGGCAGATCGGCAGGTCAGTGCCGCAAAAGCAGCCGGCCTCAGGCGGCCAGCATGGCGTCGACTTCGTCAACTAGGTCCTTGAGATGGAAGGGCTTGGAGAGGACCTTGGCGCCGGCGTGGTGCCGTTCCCGGGCCTTGAGGGCGACCGCGGCGAAGCCGGTAATGAACATCACCCGGATGCCCGGCTGGGTCTCCGAAGCGCGGCGCGCCAGTTCGACGCCATCAAGGCCAGGCATCACCACGTCGGCCAGCAGCAGGTCGACGGAGAACTCCTGCAGCGTTGACAGCGCCTTCAGGCCGTCGCCCACGTCGGTCACCATATGCCCGGCCCGGCGCAGCGCGTTGGCCAGGAAATGGCGCAGAGATTCGTCGTCTTCCGCCAGCAGGATATTCGCCATGGTCCCGTGCGACCTCACAAAATTGTTGCTCGTCGGACACTCCGGAGTCCTGCCCCCGGGCATCCGAAAGGCCTATCTAGAGCATTGACCTTGTATGACCGGTTAACGAAACTCACAAAGTATTTTGCATCAGTTTTGTCTGCATGGACGCAAGTCTGACCGATCTCGCCGCGGGACCGACCCACGAGGTTCAGCGGCCTTCCCAACAGTCGATGCCTGTCGTGCTGGCTTCGCCGCACAGCGGCAACCGGTACCCGCGGGAGTTTGTCGAGAATTCGCGGCTGGATCCGATGATGCTGCGGCGCTCGGAAGACAGCTATGTCGACGAAATCTTTCGGACCGCGCCAGAGCTGGGCGCGCCCCTGCTGCGCGCCCTGTTTCCTCGGGCCTATGTGGACGTCAACCGGGAGCCTTTCGAGCTCGACCCGGCTATGTTCGCCGACAAGCTGCCGGACTACATCAACGTGTCCTCCCCGCGGGTGGCGGCCGGGCTCGGGACCATCGCTCGTGTGGTCGCCAACGGCGCCGATATCTACCATCGCAAGCTGAGCTTCGCCGAGGCACTCTCCCGCATTCGCACTTGCTACTGGCCCTACCACCGGGCCTTGCGGGCTTTGACCGAGGAAACTCGGCAACGCTTCGGCTATTGCATCTTGATGGACTGTCACTCCATGCCCTCGACGGGATTGGAGGGCAGCGAGATCAACGGACGCCCCGTCGATTTCGTCATCGGCGACTGTCATGGCATGGCCTGTGCCGCCGCGGTCATGCAGACCGTCGTGCAATGCCTGCGCGATCTGGGCTACAGCGTGCGCCGCAACACGCCCTATTCGGGCGGCTTCGTGACCAGCCACTACGGCCGGCCGGAGGAGGGGCTGCACGCCATCCAGATTGAGATCAACCGGGCTCTCTATATGGACGAACGCCATATGACGCGGCTGCCGGGCCTAGATGTGCTGTCCGAGCGTCTCAGCGCCTTGATTACCGAGCTTGGCGCTCTCGAAGACGCAGCTTTGAGCCAGACCAACTGACGCTCAAGACCGCGCTGGGTGGCAGGCCTTGGCGCGGCGCATCCTGCTGCCGCAGGGAAAAAAAGGGCCGCGTAAGAACGCGGCCCAAGTTTAGGGAGGAAACGCCCTTAGAGACGTACGGCATAAGGAATGCGATGCACCCCGTCATGCCGCACTGCAAAATATGGGCGCAAAGCCGATTCAAGGCAATCTTTAATTCTAACCCCATGAAATAGATGGATGACTTCGGCAGAGCGTGGCGCGTTTTGCTATGCGCTCAACTCAGTTCGCGTGCATTGCAACATGGTTGCTAGATCACCTTGAACCGTTTGGCTCGCTTCTTGCTTCTTCTGGGACAAGTCAATCTCGACAGGTCCTGTCCGTCATGCTCCTCCGCCTTGCTCTGCGCATTCTCCTTTGCAGCGTCGCCACCCTCGCGACCGCTGAGGCCGCGGCGGCGAGCCCGCGGAACCCCTGGAATCTGTGTGCCGCACACGTGGCGGAGGCAGAGCGCATCCTGCGCTTGCCTGCGCAGCTGATGCAGGCAATCTCAAAGGTCGAGTCAGGGCGCTGGAACCGGGAACGCAAGGAACTTTTTGCCTGGCCTTGGACGGTCATGGCCGAAGGGCAGGGACGCTATTTGCCCAATCGGCGCGCCGCCATCGCGGAGGTGCGGCGCCTTCAAGCGCGCGGCGTCCGCAATATCGACGTCGGCTGCATGCAGGTGAACCTCTACTGGCATCCCGACGCCTTCGAGAACCTGGAGCAGGCTTTCGACCCTGCTTACAATGTGGCCTATGCGGCGACCTTCTTGCAGGACCTGAGAAACGAGACGCGCACCTGGCCGGAAGCGGTCGGACGCTATCATTCCTCGACCCCGCCACGCATGCGGGCCTATCGCGACAAGGTCCTGGACCGTTGGCAGGAGGAGAAACGTGCGGCGCGGCAGGCGCGTCTTAACGCGAGAAGCCAAGCCGCGCTGCCAGCTGGCGAGGGTGAGGGCACGCCTGGGGGCTAGGGGAAGACTTATCGCGCGTCGAGTGTGTCCAGCACTTCGGCCGGCGATTCGGCCCACTTGGCCCAATCCGCCGCGCTCAGGCCCCAGCGGTTCTTGCCATCGGTGGCCGCGCCGTGTTCCAGCAGCAGCTTGATGGTCTCGACATGGCCGTTGGCGGCCGCGACCATGATCGGTGCGTTGCCGGCATCGCTCGTCTTGTTGACGTCGGCGCCGCGCTCGATCAACAGCTTCACCAAGGCCAGGTCACCCTTGGCGGCGGCAAGATAAATCAAGCTGACTCCATAGGTGTCGCGGGCATTGGCGGCGTCGCTGTCCTTGTCGAGTGCTGCCTTGAGCTGCGTCACATCGCCACGTTCAACCCAGTCAAAAAGCTCTACGCTCGCCAAAGTCCTGTCTCCCTGTCATCCGCGGCTTGAGGCCGGCAGCTCTCGGAGTGTAGTGCTCGGCCCACATAAGAAAAGAGGGGAGGGCGCCATGCCCATCGACGTCGCGCGGGCGCGCGCGGAAACGCCAGGCTGCAGCCATGTGCTGCATTTCAACAATGCCGGTGCTTCCTTGATGCCCCAGGCTGTGTTGGATGCGCAGCTCACGCACCTTCAGCGTGAGGCCACCATTGGCGGCTACGAATCCAAAGCTGAAGTCGTGGATGCCATCGACGGCGTCTATGGCAGCATCGCGCGTCTTCTGAACTGCCAGGCCGAGGAGATTGCCCTGCTGGAGAACGCCACGGTTGCCTGGCACGCCGCCTTTCTCAGCCTGCCATGGCAGGAAGGCGACCGCATCCTGACCGCCGAGGCGGAGTACGCCAGCAACTACATCTCCTATCTAAAGCTCGCGCGACAGCAAGGCGTCCGGGTCGAGCGCGTGCCAAGTACCGCCGCGGGCGATCTCGATGTCGCGGCGCTGGAGCGCATGATCGATGACCGCGTCCGCCTGATCACCGTGACCCATGTGCCGACCAACGGCGGCTTAGTGAATCCGGCGGAGGAGATTGGCCGCATCGCCAAGGCGCACAACATTCTGTTTCTGCTCGATGCCTGCCAGTCCGCCGGCCAGCTCGACTTGGACGTTCAGGCCATCGGCTGCGACTTTCTGTCGGCCACCGGCCGCAAGTACCTACGCGGGCCGCGCGGCAGCGGCTTTCTCTACGTGAAGAAGGAGCGCCTGGCGGAGATCGAGCCGCCGGTGCTCGACCTCCACTCGGCCCATTGGGTGACGCCTGAGCGCTACGAGATGCGGCCCGACGCGCGGCGCTTCGAGAACTGGGAGTTCAATTACGCAGCCGTGCTCGGCCTCGGCACCGCCGTCGACTACGCCTTGGCCTGGGGCATGCCGGAGATCGAACGTCGCGTCGTCGCACTCGCCGCCGACCTGCGCGCCGCCCTAGCAGAGCTGCCAGGCATTACCGTGCAGGACATCGGCACACGCAAATGCGGCATATGCACCTTCTCCCATCGGAGCCTGGATGCTGCGACGATTTCGACAGCTCTGCGGGCTGAGGGCATCAACACCTCGGTCAGCGACCCCAACTCAACTCTTCTTGATGCCACGGCGCGAGAGCTGCCCAACCTGGTGCGGGCCTCGGTGCACTACTTCAATACGGACGAAGAGATCGAGCGCGTCTGCCGCGCCTTGCGCGCGCTCTGACTAAGCCCACGCAAGAAACGCTGCTAAGCAGTTCTATCGAATAGATTTACCCGCATCGGCTGGTCGAACAGCCAGCCCTTGTCTCCCTGCCGTCCTGTCGCCGCGAAGCGCTCAGAGAGCGCGCTGCGCAGCGACTCGATCTTTCCCCGCCGGCCTTCGTAGACGGCTATTCGGCGGTCACAGAAGGCCGCGAAGGACTCGTAGGCGACCGACGCGGTGTAGAGGGTTTCCGAGAGCTCCGACCATCCCGCCCAGCTCCGCAAGCCTTTGAGCGCCTCGTAGGCTGCGCCGCGCACCTCGGTCTCGTCGTCGACCGGCCGCACCAGCTCGAAGTGCGGTCCCTCGGCCAAGGGCTCAGCGATGTAGAGCTTGCCGCGGGGGCGCAGGACACGTCCCACCTCATGCAGCGCCCGTTCCATCTCTGTCATAGGAATGTGATGTAGAGCATTGAAATAAATCACAATATCGAAGGATTGATCGGGTAGCGGCAGGGCTTGGCCCAAGGCGGCGATGAAGTCGGTGCCGTCCTCGGATGCGCCGATTCGAGCCTGGCGCAGCGCGCTCTCCGAGATGTCCAGCCCGATCACCTCTGCGCCCTTTCGGGCCAAGACATGGCTTAAGCTGCCGCTGCCGCAGCCCACATCGGCAAGGCGCTTGCCGGCAACATCGAGCTGCGAGGTCAGCACCTCGGTGTGTTTGCGTCGCGGGGACTGGACTTCCATGGCTGCGTCCTGATGCTATCGCCTTGCCGTCGGCAACCCTAGCTCTTCAACGTCCCATCCCATGCCATTGGAAACCCAGGACTATCAAGAAATACGTGAGGCCGTGCGCGCGCTCTGCGCCCGCTTCCCGAACGACTACTGGCGGGAGAAGGATAGGGACCGCGCCTATCCCAGCGAGTTCGTCGCCGCCTTGACCGAGGCCGGTTATCTCGCGGCCTTGATTCCGGAAGCCTACGGCGGTTCGGGCCTGCCGCTCGCGGCTGCCGCGGCCATCCTGGAAGAGATCCAAGCATCGGGCGGTAACGGCGCCGCCTGCCATGCACAGATGTACACCATGGGCACATTGCTGCGTCACGGCACCGCCGCGCAGCGGGAGAAGTATCTGCCGGAGATCGCCAGCGGATCCCTCCGGCTGCAGGCCTTCGGCGTGACCGAGCCGAGCAGCGGCACCGACACCCTCTCGCTACGCACCACGGCGGTGCGGGAGGGCGATAGTTACCGGGTCAATGGTCAGAAGGTCTGGACCAGCCGGGCTGAGCACAGCGATCTCATGCTGCTGCTGGCCCGCACCACGCCGAAGGACCAGGTCGTTCGCAAGGGCGAAGGCCTGTCGGTCTTCCTGGTCGACCTCCGCGCGGCCGTGGGCAAGGGCGTCACCATCCGGCCCCTGCGCACCATGATGAACCATGCGACGACGGAGATCTTCTTCGACGACCTGCTGGTCCCGGCCGAGAACCTGATCGGTGAGGAGGGGCAGGGCTTCCGCTACATCCTGGACGGCATGAACGCTGAGCGCATCCTGATCGCCGCCGAGTGCCTGGGCGACGCCCGCTGGTTCCTCGAGAAGGCCTGTGCCTATGCCAAGGAGCGCCAGGTCTTCGGGCGGCCCATCGGGCAGAATCAGGGCATTCAGTTTCCCCTGGCGCGCGCCTACAGTCAGCTTCAGGCGGCGCGGCTGATGGTGACGGAGGCTTGCCGACTCTACGACGGCGGCGAGCGCTGCGGCGAGCAGGCCAACCTGGCGAAGCTGCTGGCCGCCGATGCGTCCTGGGCCGCCGGTGAGGCCTGCCTGCAGACCCACGGCGGCTACGGCTTTGCTGAGGAGTTCGACGTGGAACGCAAGTACCGCGAGGCCCGCCTCTATCAGGTGGCGCCGATCTCGACCAATCTCATCCTGAGCTATCTCTCGGAGCATGTCCTTGGATTGCCCCGAAGTTACTGAGCGGTGGCTCTGGCCTATCCCTTGCCGGCAATGCTAAGGAGCGCGCGATGAGTGTCATCCGGAGCCAAGCCGACACCCGTAGCAGCGAGTACCGCGAGAACGCGGCGGCCATGCGTGCCCTCATTGAGGACCTGCGCGAGAAGACGGCTGACATCCGGGAAGGCGGCGGCGAGGCGGCCCGCGCCAAGCACGAGGCCCGCGGCAAGCTTTTGCCGCGTGAGCGCATCCGCCGGCTGATGGACGCCGGCGCGCCCTTTCTCGAGCTGTCACAGATGGCCGCCTACGACGTCTACGGCGAGGCGGTGCCGGCAGCGGGGCTGGTCACGGGGATTGGCCGGGTTTCGGGGCGCGAGTGCGTCATCATCGCCAACGACGCCACGGTGAAGGGCGGCACCTACTACCCGCTGACCGTCAAGAAGCACCTGCGCGCGCAGGAGATTGCGCGGGAGAACCGGCTGCCCTGCATCTATCTGGTCGACTCCGGGGGCGCCAACCTGCCGCGCCAGGACGAGGTCTTCCCGGATCGGGACCATTTCGGCCGCATCTTCTACAACCAGGCGACGCTGTCGGCCGCTGGCGTGCCGCAGATCGCCGTGGTCATGGGTTCCTGTACCGCCGGCGGCGCCTACGTCCCGGCCATGTCGGACGAGTCCATCATCGTCAAAGGCCAAGGGACCATCTTCCTCGGTGGTCCGCCGCTGGTGAAGGCCGCCACGGGCGAGGTGGTCAGCGCGGAAGACCTAGGGGGCGCCGATGTGCACAGCCGCACCTCAGGGGTCACAGACCACTATGCCGAGAACGACGAGCATGCGCTGGCCATCGCGCGGCGTGTCGTCGCCCACCTCAACCGCCCCAAGCATCAGTCGCTGGAGCTGGTGAGTCCACGGGAGCCGCTCTACGACCCCGAGGAACTCTACGGCATCGTCCCGACGGACTTGCGCAAGCCCTACGACGTCAAGGAGGTCATCGCCCGGCTGGTCGACGGCAGTGAGTTCGACGAGTTCAAGGCGCTCTACGGTACGACCCTGGTGACCGGCTTTGCCCATATCAACGGCTATCCGGTCGGCATCCTGGCCAACAACGGCATTCTCTTCTCGGAGTCGTCGCTGAAGGGCGCCCACTTCATCGAGCTTTGCTGCCAGCGCTCCATCCCACTGATTTTTCTGCAGAACATCTCCGGCTTCATGGTCGGCCGGAAGTATGAAGCGGGCGGCATCGCCAAGGACGGCGCCAAGCTGGTGACGGCGGTGTCTTGTGCCCAAGTGCCCAAGTTCACCCTGGTGGTCGGCGGCTCCTTCGGGGCCGGCAACTATGGTATGTGCGGCCGCGCCTTCGCGCCGCGGCTGCTCTGGATGTGGCCGAACGCGCGCATCTCGGTGATGGGCGGAGAGCAGGCTGCCAACGTGCTAGCCACCGTGCGCCGCGACGGGATCGAAAGCCGGGGCGGCGCCTGGAGCGAAGACGAAGAGGAAACCTTCAAGGCGCCTATTCGTGAGCAGTATGAACTGCAGGGCCATCCCTACTACGCCAGCGCGCGCCTCTGGGACGACGGCATCGTCGACCCGGTGGAGAGCCGCATGGCCTTGGCGCTCGGGCTGTCCATGAGCCTCAATGCGCCGATCGAACCGACCCGCTTCGGCATTTTTCGGATGTAGGCGTTTGCGAGCTTGTGCTCCGTGCCCAGGTAAGGGGCAAGCTGCCGCGACAGATGGCAAGCGAACTCCCAGGCCGCCCATCAAGAACGGCGGCCGGGTGCATTCAGGGATGTGATTTTGGAGGAGAGGGCGTGTGCCGACAGTATTGATTACCGGGGCCAATCGCGGCATCGGCCTGCAGTACGCGAGAACCTACGGGCGCGACGGCTGGCGGGTTCACGCTTGTTGCCGCCACCCGGACAAGGCGAAGGCCTTGCGGGAGGATTGCGGTGGTGAGGTTGTGCTCCACCGGCTCGATGTTACCGATGGGCTCAGGGTCCAAGGCTTGGCGCGCGAGATGTCGGACGAGCCGATCGACCTTTTGATCAACAACGCCGGTGTCATGGGCCCGACCGAGGGGTTCGGCCACACGGACTACAACGCCTGGATGGACGCGCTGCAGGCCAATGCCATGGCGCCCATGCGGATGGCCGAAGCCT
This sequence comes from Rhodospirillales bacterium, assembly GCA_965247175.1. GTDB lineage: Bacteria > Pseudomonadota > Alphaproteobacteria > Kiloniellales > DSM-21159 > JANQMX01. The sequence goes on along the minus strand of OZ252006.1, from coordinate 1,714,201 downwards.
TCATTGGCTCGATGCGCGCCAGCGAGCGCAAGGTGATCGTGAACATGTCCTCAAGGATGGGCTCGATCGGCGGCAATCAAAAGAGCAATGCCACGATCTACCGGACCTCGAAGGCAACACTGAACATGGTCACCAAGTGCCAGGCCAACGCCCTCGGGCCGGAAGGCTTCATCGTCATCTGCTTCCATCCCGGCTGGGTGCAGACGGAGATGGGCGGGCCGGAAGCGGAGATCACGGTTGAGCAGTCCGTCGCCGGCATGCGCAACGTCATTGCGAAGCTCGACGCTTCGGACAACGGAAAGTTCTTCAACTATGACGGCCAAGAGCTGCCGTGGTAGCTTGACGCACTTCGCACAAGAGTGAAGGGAGACAAAGCCTTGAGCGACTTTCTTTTGGCCCAGGTGAACATCGGCCGCATCGTCGCGCCGCTCGAAGATCAGATCATGGAAGGCTTCGTGAGCCAGCTCGAGAGCATCAATGCGCTGGCCGAGGCCAGCCCGGGCTTCGTCTGGCGCCTGAAGGACGAGGGTAGCGGCAACGCGACCAATCTGACGGTCAACGACGACCCGCGTGTCATCATCAACATGTCGGTCTGGGAAGACGTGGAGAGCCTGGCTGACTACGTTTACCGCTCCGCGCACGTGAAGGTCATGGCAGGCCGCCGCGCCTGGTTCGAGCGCTGGGAAGGCCCTTTCATGACTCTCTGGTGGGTGCCCAGCGATCATCGTCCGACCATCGAGGAAGCTCTGGAGCGCCTTCGTTTGCTGGCCAGACACGGCCCGACGCCCCAGGCCTTCACCTTCAAGCAGCGCTTCGCGCCGCCCGATGTCGGCAGCACCCCTCAACAGCAAAACGATCTCGATGACTGCCCCTCTGCTCACTGAGGACCAACGCCTCATCCGCGACACGGCGCGGCAGTTCGCGCAGGAACAGCTGGCGCCCTTCTCAGCCGAGTGGGACCGCGAGGGCCGCTTCCCGCGAGACGCCGTCGCAGAGATGGGGCGCCTCGGTTTCATGGGCATGACCGTGCCGCCCGAGTGGGATGGCGCCGGCACTGATACCGTTGCCTACGCCTTGGCCTTGACCGAAGTGGCGGAAGGCGACGGCTCCTGCTCGACCATCATGAGTGTGCACAACTCGGTCGGCTGTCAGCCCATCCTGCGCTATGGCAGCAGTGAGCAGAAAGAGCGTTTTCTTAAGCCCATGGCGCGCGGCGAAAGCTTGGGTGCCTTCTGCCTCACCGAGCCCCAGGCCGGCTCCGACGCCTCTGCCATCCGAAGCCAGGCACGGCGCGCGGGCAACAAGTACGTGCTGAGCGGCACCAAGCAGTTCATCACTTCGGGACGCCATGCGGACGTTGCCATCGTTTTCGCCGTGACCGACCCCGACCTCGGCAAGAAGGGCATCTCGGCCTTCATCGTGCCCACTGACCTACCAGGCTTCGAGGTCGCGCGGGTCGAACACAAGATGGGGCAGAAGGCCTCGGACACCTGCCAGATCGTCTTCGAGGATGTGGAGCTGACCCCCGACCTTCTGCTCGGCGAGGAGGGAGAGGGCTATCGCATCGCACTCTCCAATCTGGAAGGCGGGCGGATCGGCATTGCCGCTCAGTCTGTCGGCATGGCGCGCGCGGCCTACCGGCACGCGCTGACCTATGCCCAGGAGCGGGAGGCCATGGGCAAGCCGATCATGGATCATCAGGCGGTCGGCTTTCGCCTGGCCGACATGGCGACCAAGCTGCATGCCGGCGAGCTCATGACGCTGCATGCGGCCGCTCTTAAGGACGTGGGGGCGCCCTGTCTCAAGGAAGCAGCGATGGCAAAGCTCTATGCCAGCGAGGCGGCGGAGGAGATATGCTCCGCAGCCATCCAGATCCATGGCGGCTACGGCTATCTCGAGGACTATCCCGTTGAGCGCATCTATCGGGACGTTCGCGTCTGTCAGATCTACGAGGGCACATCGGACATTCAGCGGCTGATCATCGCCCGCCAGATCGCCGCCGACTGAGGAAGCGGTCCAGGAGCGGCGGCCATGACGATCGAGGGCGTGCTGCTGGACTTGGGTGGTGTCGTGCTTGAGGGCGAGAAAGCGCTGCCGGGCGCGCCGGAGGCTCTAGACCAACTGCGTGCGGCGGGGGTGCCGCTCCGTTGCATCACCAACACCACGCGCCGTTCTCGCCGGCAGATGCTGGCGGACCTGCACGCGATGGGTCTCGACATCGGCCCGGACCAGCTTTTCATGCCCGCAATCGCGGCTCGAACGCTTTTGATGGAGCAGGGGCTCAAGCCCCATCTCCTGGTTCATCCCAATCTCGAAGAGGACTTTGTCGGAACCGAGAACGCCACGGGCGGTGTGGCGGTGGTGGTCGGAGATGCCGCCGATGGTTTCACCTACGACGCCATGAACGCGGCTTTTCGTGCGCTGATGGAAGGGGCAGCCTTCTATGCGCTGGCCAAGAACCGGGCCTTCAAGGATGCCGACGGCGAGCTCAGCATCGACGCTGGCGCCTTCGTGACCGCTCTGGAGTATGCGACGAGGCGAGAAGCAACTCTGCTCGGCAAGCCGGCAGAGGGCTTTTTCGCGGCGGCGCTGTCTTCCCTCGACTTGCCTGCCGGCGAGGTCGTCATGATCGGAGATGACGCGGAAGCCGACATCGCGGGCGCCATGGACTGCGGCCTGCAGGGCATTCTGGTGCAGACCGGCAAGTACCTACCGGGAGACGAAGGAGGAATAGCACCTTCGCCTTCGGCTCTGTTGAGTGATTTTCCCACTGCGGTAGAGTGGCTGCTCAAGGTGCGCCGCAACGAGAAGGCTTAGGAATCTGCCATGCCCGCTCCGGTCGAGTTCTATTTCGACTTTTCCAGCCCTTACGGCTACTTGGCTGCATGCTGCATCGATGAGCGCATGGCGGTGGTCGGCCGTGAGGTGAGCTGGCGACCTTATCTGCTGGGGGCCGTCTACAAGATCGTCGGTGGACAACCTTTGATCGATATCCCCATGAAGGGCGAGTACTCGCGGCACGACATGGTGCGCTCCGCGCGCCGCAACGGCGTGCCGCTCACTTGGCCGCGCCCCTTTCCCTTCATGTCCGTTGCGGCCGTCCGTGCTTTCTATTGGCTTGAGCAGAAAAACCCGGAGGATGCCAGGCGACTGGCCAAGGAGGTCTTCAGGCGTGCCTTTGCGGAAGGCCAAGACATGAGCGGCGTCGCCAACATTCTCTCTGTCGCGGCGGACTTAGGCTTCGACAAAGACGGCTTGGCCGCGGCATTGCAGGACCCGAGCGTCAAGGACCTGGCGCGGGCAAAGGTCGACGCGGCGATCGGCGCCGGCGTATTCGGTTCCCCTTATTTTATCGTCGATGGCGAGCCCTTCTGGGGCCATGACCGCATCTCCGATGTCGAGGAGTGGGTGCGTGTCGGGGGCTGGTAATCCGCTGGGCCTGCTTGGCCCCAACGATTCGAACGTCCAACTGGCGGGCGGCGAAACCCTTTTTCAGCAGGGCGACTCCTCGGACCGGGCCTACATCGTCGAATCGGGACTGGTCGAGGTGGTGGCCAAGACCGGTGACGGCGAGGTCATACTGGCGCGTCTCGGCCCCGGCGAGGTGGTTGGCGAGATGGGTTTGATCGCCGGCTCGGACCGCACAGCAACGATCCGCGCGATCTCGGACAGCGAGCTCTTGGTCATTTCCGCCGAGCAGCTTCGTTACAAGCTGCGCGACGCGGATCCGGTCGTGGCGCTGCTGCTAGAAACGCTGTTGCGGCGGCTGCGCGATATCCAGGGCGGCTCGCGCAATGCTAACCCATGCGAGCCGGCGCCGGCGGGGGATTTCGATCACCGGCCGATGCTGGACCCGCAGGAAGCCAAGAGCGTTCTGCGGACCGAGCGGCGCTTGCTTGACGCCGTCCAGTCTGGGGAGCTCCAGGTGGCCTATCAGCCCATCGTGCATCTTTCCGACGGCCAGCTCGCCGGGTTCGAGGCCTTGGCCCGCTGGCGGCATCCGGAACTCGGCAATGTCGCGCCCAATCACTTCGTGCCTCTTGCAGAGCGGGCCGGACTGATCGGTGCCGTCGACCGAAGCACCTTTGACCAAGCCTTTTCCTTCGCCCGCGATCTGCTAGCGGCCCAGGGGCTTGACGGGGCCAAGCCCTTCGTCAGCGTCAACCTCTCGGCGGTGCGCTTCGACGAGGAAGATCTCGTTTCCCACATTGAAGGCGGCCTGCGGCGGAGCGGCGCGGAACCCGAGCAGATCAAAATCGAGCTGACGGAGAGCGTGCTGCTGGCCAACCCGACGCGGGTGGCCGAGATCCTCACGGGATTGAAGTCGATCGGTGTGCGCAGCGTGCTTGACGACTTCGGCACCGGCTACTCAAGCCTGTCCTATCTCCACAGCTTCCCGATCGATGGTCTCAAGATCGACGCATCCTTCATCCGCTCGCTTCTGAGCAACAGCAATAGCTACAAGATCACCCGCGCCATTGCGCAGCTCGCCGGAGCCTTGGAGCTTGAGATCATCGCCGAAGGAATCGAAAGCGACCAGGAGGTGGAACTGCTGCGCCAGCTCGGCTGCCACATGGGGCAGGGTTATCTCTTCGGCCGGCCCATGGCACCGGAGACGGCGATCGAGCGCATCCCGGCGTTCTCGGGTGCGGCGCCATGACCATCCGCGCACTGGCCGCAGCGGATCATGCGTGGTTTCTCGATCTCAATCAGGCTTGCTTGCCGGCGGTCAGCGCTTTGACCTCGGCAAAAGCCAGCAAGCTGATCGGTGAGGCGGGCTATGCCCGCTTGTTGCTCAAGGATGCGCAGCCGCTCGGCGCGCTGCTCGCCTTTTGGCCAGAGGCCGACTACGACAGCCCGAACTTCCTTTGGTTCAGAGCGCGCTACGAGTCATTTCTCTACATCGACCGGGTGATGGTGGCAGAGGAGGCGCGCGGGCAGGGCATTGGCGTCGCGCTCTACAACGACCTCTTCGCTTTCGCCAAGATGCACGCGGATGGTGAGGCCGGGCGGGTCACTTGCGAGGTCAACAGCCGTCCGCCCAACCCCGGCTCGCTGCGCTTTCACGAGTCGCTGGGTTTCGTGCCTGTCGGTGAACAGGAGACCGAGGGCGGCGCCAAGGCGGTGATCATGATGGAGAAGCGCGTTTGAGCTTGGCCTTCTTGCGTCGCCTTGTTTGGATGCTGCCTGCAATGGCCGTCTTGCTCTGGTCCGCGACTGGTACGGCGCAGGTCGATGGCGCCAACTCGGCGGCGGCCGCGGATCTGCAGAGCGATCTGAGGGCGGGACGCTACCAAACGGTCTGGAGCGCGGCGGAAGGCTCGACGCAGGCGGATGCTCTTGCACTCGGAGCCGACGCGGCGGTCTCAGAGGCCTTCTGCTCAGGCTTCGGCGAAAGTGGCCGATCGCTCATCGACCGGGCGATGGAGCTGTCCGAACGCGCCGTCGACCGCGATCCCGATGGGATCGAAGGCTGGCTGCAATTCGCCCGCGCCAAGAGCAGTTGGCTGCAGCACTATGCCTTCACACCGGAGCTGCTGGAGGTTTGCGTCGAGGGCATTTCCAGCTTCGTGCGCCTGCTCAAGCTTCCTGAGCTTGTCTCGATCAAGCAGGAGGCGGCAAAGGTCAGCGAGGCTTTCAACGAAGCGCTGCGTATCGAGGCGGACAACGGCGTTGCTCTCGTGGGGCTTGGCGCGACGGAGTTGCTCGAGCCGCTGCATCCCTGCGTCGATGCCTATGATCAGGAGAGCGCCAACGCCGCTCTCGAACGGATCAAGCGCGGCTTGGATACCGAAGGCATGGGCCAGCTCAAGAGCTTCATCGCGGCTGATGCCCTGCAGGAAGCACGAGACACCTACCAGATTTCAGAAGACCTGTTCCAAAAGCAGGAACTGGAGCTGGAAGCCCTGTGGCGCCGCGCTGCGGAGCCTTGCGAAGGTGCGGCCTTTTGCCAGTGCATGGCTACCGAGGCACAGTCCCGCCTGGATGCCTCAGGCGGCGACTGACGCGCCTGGGCTTATGCCTCGACCAGCACGTCGCGAAACACGGCGGCGTCCACGTTGCCGCCGGTCAGCATGAGACCGACGTTGCGGCCGGCCATGGCCTCCTTCTCTTGCAGCAAGGCGGCGAGGGGGGCCGCACCGGCACCCTCGGCCAGGTTGTGCGTGTCGCTGTAGTAGATGCGCATGGCGGCCCGGATCTCCTCCTCGGTCACGGCGACGACCCGCTCCACCCCGCGGCAGATGATCTCGACGGCTTCGGGGTCCGGCACGCGGCAGGCCATGCCGTCGGCGATGGTCTGTGATCGGTTGCTGGAAACCGCCCGGCCGGCGTCGAAGGAGAGCTTGTAGGCAGGGGCATCCTCGGCGACGACGCCGACGATCTTGGTCTTCAGGTTCAGCGCGTCGCGTGCCGCGACGGTGGCGCAAATGCCGGAGCCCTGGCCAATGGGGACATAGACGGTATCGAGATCGGGAACGGCCTTGAAGAACTCCATGGGATAGGTCGCGACACCCCGAACCAGACCTTCCAGAAACGGCTCGATCATGTGGTAGCCGTGTTCCTCAGAAAGCACGCGGCAGTGCTCCCGCGCCTCCTGGAAGTCGGAGCCATGGACCTGTAGGTCGACGCCTTGCGCCTCCATGGCAGCATTCTTCTCCGTCGAGTTGCCGTGCGGCACGAGGATGACCGCCTTCAGGCCGAGTTGCCGCGCGGCAAAGCCGATGGACTGGCCGTGATTGCCGCGGGTGGCGGTGACGACGCCGGGCAGGTCGGGATGCCGCGCAGCCAGCTCTTTCATGTAGACCAAGCCGCCCCGCACCTTGAACGCGCCGACGGGGCTGTGGTTCTCGTGCTTGACCCAGACAGTGCAGCCGGCGCGCTGAGACAGCAGGCGCCAAGCGTACTGCGGCGTGGGCGGCATGGCGCTGTAGACCGTTTCGGCGGCCGTTTCGATCTCGGCAAGGGACGGGAGTTTCATTGGCGTCTCGTCTCATTGTGCGGGCTCGTCGTGCTTAGCAAGCAGGACTGGGCAAGCCAACGATGCCTGCGCGGGCCGTCATAAAAACTTCATGCGCAAGCGGTGTCAGATCAAAGTCTCATCAGGATGGGCGACTAGGCTTCTGCGCAACACCAAGGCGTTTCCGGGCTGTAGCGTAGAGGGGTGCAATGGAGATCAAAGGTAGCCTGCTTGAGACGAAGCTGAGCTTTAAGGACGGGCACCACAATCCTGACCGACCGACCAAGCTGCTCGTTGATAACGTCCATTTCTGGTATGGCGAGAAGCAGGCGCTCAAAGACATCAATCTCGAGATCTTCGATCGCGAGGTAACGGCCTTCATCGGTCCCTCCGGCTGCGGCAAGACGACCTTGCTGCGCTGCCTCAACCGCATGAACGACGTTCACATCGAGGGCCGGATGGAAGGCCGCATCCTGATGGACGGTGTCGACATCCACGGCAGCGAGATTGATCCGCCCGAGCTGCGCCAGCGCTTCGGTTGGGTGGCGCAGAAGCCTGACCCTTTCCCGGACACCATCGAGCACAACGTCATCTACGGCGCGCAGATCCACGGGCTCGTCAGCACCAAGGCCGACCAGGAGGAGACCATCGAGCGGGCCCTGCGCCAGGCGGGCCTTTGGGACGAAGTGAAAGACCGGCTGCAGGAGGACGGTACCGATCTGTCAGGTGGCCAGCAGCAGCGGCTCTGCATCGCTCGGGCGCTGGCCATGTCGCCGGAAGTGATCCTGATGGACGAGCCTTGCTCGGCCCTCGACCCGACGGCCACGGCCCGGGTCGAGCAGCTCATCGACGAACTGCGCGAGCACTACACCATCGTCATCATCACGCATAACCTGCAGCAGGCCGCACGCGTCTCGCAGCGCACCGCCTTCTTTCACCTGGGTGAGATGCGCGAGGTCGGCGATACCCTGGACATCATGAACAATCCCAGCGACTCGCTGTGCTTGGCTTATGTCACCGGGCGCTATGGCTGAGCCTGGTCGGTGAGCCTCAGCGGCAAACCGCGTAGCCCTGCATCAGACGCGGGTTGGCCGCAGCCTTGATCAGACCGTCCTGCTCCCGTGCCGCCGCGGAGACTCGGCCCAGCGACCAGGAATCGAGGACATCCACCAGGTGTCCCCTGCGGCGCAGCTCCTCGATGGTTTCGGCCGGCAGCCGGTCCTCGACCGAGAGGCTGCCGAGCTTGGCTTCGCGCGGCCAGAAGGAGCTCGGCATGTGATCGGTCTGGAACGCCGGGCTGTCGATAGACTCCTGCAGGTTCAGGCCGTGAATGACATGGCGCATGAAGACGGCGATCGTCCACTGATCCTGATAATCGCCGCCCGGCGTGCCGTAGACCATGTAGGGCTTGCCCTCGCGCAGCACGAGATTGACTGACAGCGTGGTGCGCGGCCGCTTGCCGGGCTCCAGGCTAGCCGGCAGGCCTTCCTCGAGCCAGAACATCTGGGCGCGGCTGTTGAGGCAGAAACCAAGCTCGGGGATGATCGGCGAGGACTGCAGCCAGCCGCCGGAAGGCGTTGCGCCGACCATGTTGCCCCAGCGGTCGATCACGTCGACGTGGCACGTATCGCCGCGCTGGGTGCCGGTTTGCCCCCCGACCTGCATCGTCGGCTCTCCGCCGCCCAGTGCATCGAACTCACCTTTGTCGCTGCGCTCGGCGCCCAGGTGCGCAATCTCCACGTCATAGCCGTCGATCTTGCCGGGCTGCAGCGCATGCGAGGCTTCGGCACCAACCAGTGCGCGTCGCGCGTCGTTGTAGCTGTCGGACAGCAGGGTCTCGAGCGGCACGTCGACGAAGTTGGGGTCGCCGTAGTAGGCCTCGCGGTCGGCGAAGGCGAGCTTGGCGCATTCGGTGATCGTGTGGATGAAGTCCGGGCCGTCGTAAGGCATGGCGGCGAGGTCGAAGCCCTTGAGCAGCGCGAGCTGCTGCAGGTGCACGGGGCCCTGGCTCCAGGGGCCGCCCTTGCAGACCTGGTAACCGTGGAAGTCGTAGGTGACGGGCTCTTCATAGCTGGCCTGCCAGGACGCCATGTCGTTGGCCGTGATGACGCCGCGTCGCCGGCCGCCGGCCGCGTCCATGAGCTCATTGTTGAGCGCGAAGCGCTCGATTTCCTCGGCAACGAAGCCCTGTGACCAGATGCGCCGGGCGGCTTGGATTTGCTCTTCCCGGTCGATGCTTGACGCCTCGGCCTCCTCGACGATGCGCCGGTAGGTGGCGCCCATGGTCGGGTTCTTGAAGATCTCCCCGGCCTTGGGAACTTTGCCGTTGGGCAGGAAGACCGCGGCCGAGGTCGGCCACTCGGTCCGGAACAGCTCCTCAACCCGTTCGATGGTCAAGGGAATCATGGTTGCCAGCGGGCAGCCCTGCTCGGCGTAACCGATGGCATAGGACAGCACTTCGCGGAGCGGCAGCGTGCCATGGTCGCGCAGCATCATCATCCAGGCGTCGAAGGCGCCGGGAATGACGGTCGCCAAGAGGCCTGAGCCCGGAACCAGGTCTAGGCCTTGGCTGCGATAGTACTCGATCGTGGCGCCGGCGGGGGCGGGACCTTGGCCGCAGACGATCCGGGTCGTGCCGCTCTTGGCGTCATGGAAGACGATGGGGACCTCGCCACCGGGGCCGTTCAGGTGAGGCTCGACGACCTGCAGAACGAAGCCGGCCGCGACCGCGGCATCGAAGGCGTTGCCGCCTTTCTCCAGCACCGCCATGCCGGCGGCGGAGGCCAGCCAGTGCGTGGAGGCGACGGCGCCGAAGGTTCCGCGCAGTTCCGGTCGCGTGGTGAACATTGCAGGTCTCCAGTTCGTTTCTTTGTCTTGTCTTCGCGGTATAGCCCGCCCAATGATACGGCCCGGAAGCTAGGGGATGCCCCCTGGACGGACAAGCGATCGGGATAGCAGAGGGCAAGAGGGCAGGTATGACGATCGAACACCCCTATCTCATGTTTCTTGGAGATGCAGTCGACCAGCTCGCCGCAAAGACCGCAGCTGGCGTGGCCCATTGGCGCCCCGAGTGGTGCCTCGGCCAATTTCGTCTGCCGGACTGTCGGGCCGATCTCGGGCTGCCGGACATGACCCTGGAAGAGGCGCAGAAGGCCGGCGTGAAGACCCTGGTCCTGGGTGTTGCCAACCGCGGTGGCGTCATTTCTGAGAGCTGGATCGCCGTTTTGGACGAAGCGCTGGACCGGGGCTTCGACATCGCCTCCGGCCTCCACAACAAAGTCGCCGACATCCCAGCCATTGCCGACAAGGCGGCGGGCCTCGGGCGGCAGATCTTTGATGTGCGCCACCCCAACCGCAGCTTCGATGTGGCCAGCGGTAAGAAGCGCGGCGGCAAGCGTCTCTTGACCGTCGGCACAGATTGCTCGGTCGGCAAGATGTACGCGAGCCTCGCCTTGGAGAAGGAGATGCGGGCCCGCGGTCTGCCAGCCGATTTTCGGGCGACCGGACAGACTGGTATTTTCATCGCCGGAGACGGCATCTCGGTCGATGCGGTGGTGGCCGACTTCATCTCCGGCTCGGTCGAGTGGCTGGCGCCCGAGAACGATCCCGATCATTGGGACCTGATCGAGGGGCAGGGCTCGCTGTTCCATGCCTCTTTCGCCGGCGTCACCATGGGGCTCATCCACGGCTCGCAGCCGGATGCCCTGGTCATGTGCCACGAGCCGACCCGCCCACACATGCGCGGTCTGCCGGACTATCCGTTGCCGGACCTGGAGCTTTGCATCTCGCGCAACGTGGAAGCGGCGCGCCTGACCAACCCGAGGGCGACCTGCATCGGCGTTGCCATCAACACCGCGGCGATGGGTGAAGAGGAGGCGCTGACCTATCTGAAGGAGACGGAGCGCGCACTCGGCCTGCCGACGCAAGACCCGGTGCGCCAGGGCGTCGACCGGCTGGTCGACAACTTGCCATCCTAGGCATCGAAATGCGGTTTACACTCAAGATTCCCTGAGCACACCATGATCGAGCTGAGCGTCCAGCAAGAGAGCTTTCCCCTACGCGGGACCTTCACCATCTCCCGCGGCAGCCGCACCGTGGCCGAGGTCGTGCGCGTGACGCTGTCCCGCGGCGACAAGGTGGGGCAGGGCGAAGGCGTTCCCTATCGCCGCTACGACGAAACCGTCGAGAGCGTGATCGCAGCGGTCGAAGGGCAGCGCGGCGCCTTGGCCGCAGGCATGAACCGTGAGGCCTTGCAGCGCGCAATGCCACCCGGTTCGGCGCGCACCGCCATCGACTGTGCCCTCTGGGACCTGGAAGCCAAGGAAGCGGGCTGCCGGGCTTGGGAGCTTGCCGGTTTGCCCGAGCCGGTCAGTGTGACTACGGCCTTCACGCTTTCCCTCGACAGCCCGGAGGCGATGGGCGAGGCGGCGCGGCAGAACGCCGAGCGTCCCTTGCTCAAGCTGAAGCTGGCGGGGCCGGAAGATCTCGACCGGGTTCGGGCGGTGAACGCCAACGCGCCGAACAGCCGCCTGATCGTCGATGCCAATGAAGGCTGGACGGCCGAGCTGTATGAGGCCTTTGCGCCTGAGTTGAAGGCGCTGGGCGTCGCCATGATCGAGCAGCCCCTGCCGGCGGGCGATGATGCGGCGCTGGCGGGCGTGCAAAGGACCGTGCCGGTCTGCGCCGACGAGGCCTGCCATGACCGTGCGACCCTGTCCGCGCTGGAAGGCAAGTACGATCTGGTGAACATCAAGCTCGACAAGACGGGCGGTCTGACCGAGGCCTTGGCGCTTCGCGAAGAGGCGCGGGCGCGTGGCTTCGGCATCATGGTCGGCTGTATGGTGGGGACGTCTCTTTCCATGGCGCCCGCCGTGCTGGTGGCGCAGGGCGCCGAGTTCGTCGATCTCGACGGCCCGCTTTGGATGGCCGAGGATCGTTCCCCCGGGCTTGTCTTCGAAGGCAGCCGGATGGCGCCGCCCTCAGCCGCGCTATGGGGCTGAGTAGGTCACCTCTCCGTCCATCGCCAGGGCCCCCTTGGCGTCACCGACCGACAAGCGTGCCTCATCTTCCTGCGGCTGGCCGCTGACGGTGAAGGGCTGATCGGCGAAGACCGGCCGCTTGGCCCGAAAGGCGAAGCGCGCGATGCGGCGGCCATTCGCGTTGCGCCGAGCCAGGTCCACCATCAAAGTTGCCAGCAGCGGGCCGTGCACGATCAATCCCTCGTATCCTTCCCGCTCGACGGAGAAGGGCTGGTCGTAGTGGATGCGGTGGCCGTTGAAGGTCAGCGCCGAGTAGCGGAAGAGCATCACGGGACCGGCCGTCAGCTCGCGTGTCCAGAGGCGATCGCTTGGGGCGGGCTCAGGCGGACGGGCCGGCTCGTCGCCCGATTGCGGCGCCCGATAGACAATATCGTGCTCCTCTTCCAGGCAGGTGCGCCCGTTGCACTCGACAAGGTGCTTGACCGTGACGAAGGCGAGGCGCCCGCTGCGGCCGGTCTTCTCGGCGACCGAACCGATTTCGGAGCGGCGTGTGATTTCAGCGCCTATGGTGATGGGCTCATGGAATTGGAGGCGGCTGCCGGCCCACATGCGGCGGGGCAAGTCGATCGGTGGCAGAAAATCGCCCTTGGCGGGATGCCCGTCGTAGCCGAGGCCCCCCATGGGGGCGATCTCCCAGAAGTAGATCCAGTGCCAGAGCTCAGGCAGCGGGTCGCCCTCGCGCAAGAGCTGGTCCGGGCTCTCCAGTGTGGCCTGGAGAGCGGACGCCCGCAGCAGGTCGGCGCGATCGAGGCTGACCCGCGTGCGGCCGACCCATTCGTTCCAGTTCTGGTCGCTCATCGGGCGGCCTCTCCTCGCAGGTGCCGTTGTGGGACAGCCAACGCTCGCTCCAGGCTGATGACCAAGAGATCAGAGACGCTATTCATTATTGTTGCTTGAGCCTGCCGCGCCGCCTCATTCCAATCCGCCGCACGTTAGCAGCTTTGCTGGGTTTGGCCAGATGGCGCAGGCGGGCGAGGCGAGGGGAGCAGAGTAGCAGATGACGTCGCGCGCAACCTTGCCGGCGAGCGATACTTCGGGATGGCACCGCCGGGTGTGGGTCATCGCCGTTCCCATGATGCTGGCCAACGTCAGCGTACCGCTGCTCAACGCCGTCGATACCGGTGTGATGGGTCACCAGGGAGATGCCGCCTACATCGGCGCCGTCGGCCTCGGCAGCGTCATCTTCTCCTTCGTCTACTGGGGCTTCGGCTTCCTGCGCATGGGCACCGGCGGCTTTACCGCCCAGGCCTTTGGGGCCAACGATCCTCAGGAGCTGCGCGCCTGCTTCCTGCGGGCCGCGCTAACCGCGTTGGTCATCGCTGCCGCCATTTTCGTGCTGCAGTGGCCCATCCTGTTGCTTGCGCTTAAGGCCCTGGAACCGAGCGAGCGGGTCACAGAGCTCACCACGATCTACTTTCAGATCCGCATCTGGGCGGCGCCGGCGACGCTCCTGACCTACGTGGTCACGGGCTGGCTGCTCGGCGTGCAGCGCGCGCGGAGCGTCATGCTGGTGCAGCTCCTGCTCAACGGCCTCAACATCGCGCTCAGCCTGACTTTCGTGCTGGTCCTGGACTGGGGCATCTTCGGGGTCGGTCTCGCCACCGTGGTGGCGGAGTACGCGGCCTTGGTCCTCGGGCTTTGGCTGGTGCGCCGGCAAGTCCGGCATATCGGCGGTGTCTGGGATCTGCGCGGAAGCTTGCAGCGAGGCAAGCTCCTGGCTCTTTTCCGCGTCAACCGGGACATCTTCATCCGCACACTTTGCCTCGAGCTGGCCTTTCTGCTCTTTGCCAGACAGTCGGCACTGCTCGGCGACGGCGTCCTGGCGGCCAATCAGATCCTCTTGCGCTTCCTGGAGTTCACCGCCTATGCGCTCGACGGTTTCGCTTATGCCGCCGAGGCTCTGGTCGGCAGCGCCAAGGGTGCCCGCAGCCCTGGGGATTTCGACCGGGCGGTTCGTATCTCGACCCTCTGGGCAGGCGCGCTGGCCGTGCTGTTTTGCCTGCTCTATTGGCTGTTGGGTCGAGAAGCGATTTCTCTGCTGACCGACCTTCAGGACGTGCAGGCGCTGGCCAGCGCTTTCCTGGTCTACACCGCGCTCTTGCCGATCATCTCGGTATGGGCCTTTCAGCTCGACGGCATTTTCATTGGAACCACACGGACGGCGGAGATGCGCAATGCCATGCTGCTTTCTCTCCTGGCATACGCGCCGTTGGCGATCTGGCTGACAGAGCTGTGGGGGAACGATGGCCTTTGGCTGGCCTTGCTCATCCTCATGGGCGTGCGCGGCTTGGCTTTGCTGGCCTATTTCCCGGCGTTGCGGCGAAGCATCGGTGCCTGAAGCTGGAAGACGCTGACCTAAAAAAAGAAAATCCGGTCAGACCCCCAAAGGGGTCTGACCGGTTGCTAGGGGACACGGAAAGCTTGGACCGACACGGCTCACGTGGGCTGATGGGGTGACGAGTCGCTAGGACTGCGTTGGTGCCGGCCCGTGCTCCCGTTAGGTGCATTAATACTTTAGGCGAGTGGTTGAAGCGGATGTTGTTATCAAGCTGTGACAGATAACCCCCTGTGGGAGGGGGATTTTTTAGGCGTGGAATTTGACCGCTCGTTCTGCAGCTGGGATTTGCTGGACTGAACGGTTTAAGCCTTGGGAATCCGCATGGTGATGGTCAGGCCGCGTTCGGGATTGTTCTGAGCGTAGACGCGGCCCCCGATGGCCTCCAGGTTCCGTCGCACGATCCAGAGGCCGATACCGGCATGGCTGCCGCCTTCGGGCACGGGAACGATGCGCCGTGCCGGGGTGGGGCGGAAGGAAACATAACGCTCGAAGATATGGTCGAGCTGGCCTGGCGGAACGCCGGGGCCGCTGTCGCGAACCGTGACGATGGCTTCGTTTGCCAGCGCCGTCAGCTCGATGCTGACCTCGTCGCCCTTGTGGCAAAGCCCCAGGGCATTGTCCAAGATGTTCTCGACGACGGTTTCGAGCAGGTCCTCGCCGCCGCGCACCACGACGTTGGGCTGCAGCGTGCCGAAGAAGCCGACGCCCTGCGCCGCGAAGCTGTCCTCGTAGGAGTTCATCATGCGCTCGATCAGCCGCGAGAGGTTGATCGGCTCGCGCGGCGGGTCGAGCAGCTCCGCGGCCGTCTCTTCCAGTTGGCGCGCGCTGCTGACCAGATGGTCCAGTCGGTCGATGGCCTGCTCGATGAGGTCGATAGCCCGGCGCCCGCGCGTGTGCTCCTCCGGAACGATGCGCCTGAGCGGTTCCAGTGACTGGCGCATAATGGCGATAGGGGTCTTGAAGGCATGGGCGTTGTCCTCGGCCGCCCGGCGCATGCTATCGGCAGAGTCGACCAGCGAGTGCGTCATGCGGTCGAACTCCTCGGCCACCATCTCCAGCTCCGGCACGCGATTGGTGCGTGCGAAGCTGCCTGGCGCGGCGCGGCCCGTGCGGATCATGCGGGCCTGATTGCCGAAGCTATTGATGTTGCGCCAGATGGTGAAGAACATGCCCATGACCAGCACGGTCAGGAGCGCATAGGTCACGATGGCCAGCCGTACTTCCCAGGTTTGCCAGTAGGGCTGACCCAGCGAGGTGCCGAGGAAGCCGTCCTTCACGTGCGTGCCGATGATCGCCCAGCAACCGGTTTCCGTGGTCACGGGGGTGATCGAGGTCAGCATCTCCTCCTGTCCGTCGGAGGACTGGTGCCGAACCGCTAAGGCCAGATCGCCGCTGCAGCTCTCGACCAGTTGATCGAGAATGCCGCCGTCGACAAGCAACGCTCGCTCACGCTCAAGCGCGGCAGGAGCCATCGTTGGTGCGGAGGCGACGAAGTAGAAGCTCTCGACGCCGGTCTCGTCCTTGGGCGACAGCAGCACGCGCACGCCCATCTCGTCCGTGGCAAGCTCCTGCAGCCGCTCGGGGAGCTCGACGAAGGGCGTCGAGTCGTCACGCATCAGAAGCGGGCGGAGATTGCTCGCCATCAAGCGGCCCTGCTCGCGCACGCTTTCAAGCAGCAGCCGCTGCTTCTCCTGATAGGCCTGCTCGAATTCCTGATAGACGACAACCGGCAACGCCACGAACGCAATGACCAGGAGGCCAAGTTTCGTGATCAGAGAGTTGCCGCGCGGCCGGGGCTCTTCGTGCCTTCTCTTCGATTGAATTTGCGCTCGAGGCGCTGTCTCTGCCGCGCGCCTTTCAGCGCGCCCATGCATCATCGGCTAGTCGTCCCCGCCGCCCATCTGTAGCCAAAACCGGGATAGTTCTCGATCTCGTCGAAGCCGTCGTCGACGTCGCGGAATTTCTTGCGGATGCGCTTGATGAAGGCGCGCACGTTGGCGCGATAGCCCTCGGCGCCATAGCCGGCGACGAAGTCCTTGCCGCGCACCAGGTCGTAAATCTGCCGATAGGTGACGTCGCGGCCTGGCTGTTCTGCCATGTAGTGGACGATGGCGTATTCGGTCAGCGTCAGATCGACCTGCTTGCTCTTCCAGTAGGCGCGCTTGATGTCGCCGTTGAGCTCGAGGTTTCCGCGCCTCAGGGTGCCGTGCTCGCTATCCTCTTCGCGGGTCTGAATCTGCGAGCCCTTGCTGCCCGCGGTGATCAGCTTAAGACGCTGCACGATGATCGAAAGACGGCGCGACTTCTCGATGAAGTCGACGGCGCCAAACTTGAGCGCGGCCTCTTCGTAAATCTGGTCGCTCAGAACCGTCAGAAAGATGACCGGCACATCATTGCGCGACTCGCGCAGGCGGCGCAGCACGCCAAGCCCGTCAATCCCCGGCATGCGCCAATCGAGCAGGATGGCGTCCGGGTCGCTCGCATCGAGCAAAAAATCCAGGGCTTCTTCGCCGTTGTTGAAGTCTACAACCTCGAAACCCTCTTCCGAGAGGTTGAGGCCAAGCGATTCCCGAAACATGTCATCGTCGTCGACGATGACCACTCTTGGACTGATGTCTTGGGCAAGTTCGGCCAGCATTTACGAGTTCCTTCGCTTCATGAGCTGGATGCCTCCAGTTGGCCCGACCCCATCTTCCCCCGCATTCTCCGTTTCCCTGCGCTCCACCAGCAAAATGTCAAGGCATTCCTGTGCCGCGTAGCCACCGGCCGCCCCGACCGCCTCATAGCTAAGGACCCGAAAACTCTCTCCCTCGACCTGGGGATAGAAAAACAGCCGCAATGTACAGTCGCTCGCGGCGAATAGCCACATCTCGCCAGGACTCTGCAGTTGCTTGGAGCTGGGATCGCCAAGCAACGCCATGACATCGGCGAAATCCTTGTCCAGCAAGCTCTCGACCTTGGTTCCCCCCTTGAGGCCACTCAGAGCCAGAACCAGCGAACGGCTGCTTCTCTCGCTCTCGGCCTCGGGCGGCTCGATGCCCTCCGGGCGATCGACGACGCCCGCGACCTCCAGGACCGGCTTGCGGTCTGGGACGGGCGGTTTGGCATTTGGCTGCTTATCGTCGTCGCCGAGGTCGAGCGACCCGATCGGTGCGACCGGATCCTCCAGGACGCGAACTTCGGGCTGGTCGAAGTTGAGGCATCCGGACAGCGCGACCAAGGCAACAAGCGCCCCTGCGCGCCTAAGCGGAGCCACGGCACCTTGCTTGCGTCGGCGAACTGCCGGCAGCACTGACTGCGGGTGACCGGTCATGTTACGTCGCCCTAGCCGTCGTTACCTCTTCCGCACCCTTGCGAGGAGCGCCGAACACAGCGAAGAGGCGTCCAACCAGCCCCTCAACACTACACACACAATTCTTCCTTAATAATACTTAAGATCTGGTGAAGGTCATATGGCACTGTCTCGCCCCGCCGAAGCGGTTCGGGGGCCGAAGCGACGGTGCCGCGAAACACAACAATCATGCGGCGCTCCTGAGCCTTTCGCGCCTTTCAATCTCATCAAGAGCCTGCAGCAGAAGCGTCGGCCCCGCGCCGGGGCTCCGGGCTGTCTCGCTCAAGGTACGGCGCCAGGCGCGCGCACCTGACAGACCGTTGAAGAGCCCGAGCATGTGGCGCGTGATCGATTTGAGCGCCACGCCATGGGCGCTCTGCTCTTGGGCATAGTCGTGCATGGCGAGCACCACCTCGTGGCGGCTCTTGGCCGGTGCCGTCGCGCCGAAGAGGCGCGCGTCGGCCTCGGCGAGGATTTGGGGATTCTGATAGGCAGCTCGCCCGATCATGGCGCCGTCGACCCGCTCCAGGTGCCGTTCCGCTTCGTCGAGCGTTAGGATGCCGCCATTTATGACAATTTCCAGGCCGCTGCAGCTTTCCTTCAAACGATAGACGTCGTCGTAGCGAAGCGGCGGAATCTCGCGGTTTTCCTTTGGGCTGAGGCCGCTCAGCCAGGCCTTGCGGGCATGCACGGTGAAGCTCTGGCAGCCGGCAGTGGCGACCTCGTCGACGAAGGACTGCAGATCCTCAAAGCGGTCACGGTCGTCGACACCGATGCGGCACTTCACGGTCACGGGCAGGGGGCTGGCTGCCTGCATCGCCGCGACGCAGCGCCCAACCAAGGCCGGCTCCGCCATCAGGCAGGCGCCAAAGCGTGCGTTCTGAACCCGGTCGCTGGGGCAGCCGACGTTTAGATTCACCTCGTCATAGCCGTACTCGGCCGCAACGGCTGCTGCTTCCGCCAGCGCGCCGGGGTCCGCGCCGCCCAGCTGCAAAGCCAAGGGGCGCTCCTCCGGGTGAAAGGCAAGGAAGCGCTCTCGGTCGCCGTGCAGGATTGCGCCGACAGGAATCATCTCCGTATAGAGAAGCGTCCGCCGCGTCAGCCTGCGCAGGAAGTACCGGCAATGGCGGTCCGTCCAGTCCATCATCGGCGCGACGGACAGGCGTCTGTCCGCTGCAGGCGGCAGAGGTATCGTATAATGGACGACCATGACTGTGGCATTATAGGGCCAAGCGGTCAGCGGCGAACAGTCCTTTAGGATAGCTGAGCCTTTCAACCTTATGAGAGTTAAGGATATTACGGTGGATAACCAGGCACCGCGCGCCTGGCAGCGCATGCTCTCCGGCCGGCGGCTCGACCTGCTCGACCCATCGCCGCTGGACATCGAGATTGAGGATATTGCCCAGGGCCTCTCGCGCGTCGCGCGCTGGAACGGGCAGACGACCGGTGTTTGGGCTTACAGCGTGGCCCAGCACTCGTTGCTGGTCGAGGAGCTGGTCGGCCGGATGAAGCCAGGGTTGCCTTGGTCCTGGCGCTTGGCGGCGCTGCTGCACGATGCGCCGGAGTACGTGGTCGGCGACCTCATCACCCCCTTCAAGGCCGTGATCGGCCAAGACTACAAAGCGCTCGAGCGGCGCTTGATGCAGGCGGTTTTCCTGCGCTTCTCTCTGCCGGGCACGCCCCCTCAGGCCGTGGCCGGTCTGATCAAGCGGGCGGATCGCTGCGCCGCTTTCATCGAGGCGACCCGTCTGGCCGGCTTTTCGGAACGGGAAGCGGTCAAGGTCTTCAGCCGACCGCGTGGCTTCGCGGCCTTGGGGACGGACTCACTTGATCTCGAGCCGGTGTCGCCGCCAGACGCCAAGCATGCCTTCCTGGAGCGCTTCGCGCAGATCCAGGCGCGCCTGTAGGGGCGCAGAGGGGGCCGACTCTAAGCGACCAAAGGAAGAGCGGGGAGCGCCGATACCAAGATGCCGAACATCGACCTCGAAATCGTCGCCAATGTTTCTTATGCCTTGATGCTCGCATCATACATCATGCGGGATATCCTTTGGCTCCGCGTGCTGACCGTCGTCTCTCTTTGTTTCGAGATTCCCTACTACTATTTCCGGCCCGACCCCTTATGGGACGGCATCGGCTGGGACGTGGCGTTCATAGCGATCAACGTCTACTGGATCAGTCGCCTGGCCTATGACCGGCGCCCCGTTCACTTCACCGCCGACCAGAAGCGCCTTTGGGAAAAAGCCCTCCACAGGCTTCACCCAAGGCATGCGCGCGCGCTCTTCAAGATCGGCAAGGTCAGGTCGGTGGCGCCGAACGAGACAATCTCGACGCATGGCGAGGCGCTGCATGACGTCGCGCTCATTTCAGAAGGCAAGGTCGAGCTACGCATGGAGAAGAAGAAGATTGAGGAGCTTGGTCCGGGCAGCTTCATCGGCACGGCCAGTTTTCTCGAACGGAATCTGGAGTTCCCGTCGTTCGCAACCATCGTAGCCGCAAAACCCACCCTCATGATCACCTGGAACAAGGGCGAGCTGAGGAAGCTGGTTGACCGCGACCACGACCTTCGCATGGCCATTCAAGCGACAATGGGACTGGAGATCGCGCACCTGCTCGTGAAGGCCTGGAAGCGCCAAGCATCGATCGAGTGAAGGCAGTTGCCGAAGGGGCCTCTCTGGCCCGCTTCGAGGCGACCCAGGCGCACCTATAGCACCCGCAACCGCGGCTTGCTTCGTTAACGTAGCGTCAAAGACAGCAACCTATTATTGCATTCAGGTAAGCTGCGACAGCTTGTCATATCGTGACTCAAGTCGTAATTAGATATTTTCCAAATTAGGAAATTATCTATGTCCAGTCCGTTCAAAGCTCTGGCGTCCGAGCCGCGGCGCCGAATTCTCAACCACCTCGCAGGTGGCCCAATGACTGTGGGTGAGATCGCCGAGCAGTTCGACATGGCGACGCCGTCGATATCGAAGCACCTCTCGGTGCTGAAGGAAGCTGGTCTGGTGCACGAGCAGAAGCGCGGACAGTTCGTCATCTACAGCGTCGCCGCCGACAGCCTTGCCAACGCGCTCTACGGCTTTCTCACACCCTTTTGTCCGGATGCTCGTCGCATTGCCGCAGATCGGAAGAAGGCTGGAGACAGGGAATGAGTGGCGAAGCGCTTACAGGCTCGACCGCGCGTCTACTGGATTTTCTCGCCGAACTCGGCCCGCGTTGGGGGTTGCCGAGCGTTCCCTGCCGCGTTCACGGACTTCTGTACATTGAGGCGCAGCCCATCGGCGAAGGGCGACTTTGCGCGCTGCTGGAGATCGACCAGGCAACACTTGGCCAGGCGCTGGAATGGCTCAGCGACTACCGGCTGATCGATGAGGTTTCACCGAGGACATGGCGGACCGATAGCGATCCCTGGACGCTCATGCTGAAGGCACTGGAGGAGCGCCGTCGGCGCGAGCTGGGGCCGGCGCTGGAACTGTTCCGGGAGTGTCGAAGCGAGGCAGCGGCAGAAAGCGTGAACGGCAGCCGCGCGCCTAGACAGATCGCCAAGCTCCTGTCGCTCGCCGAGGACTTGGCGGCGATAGACACGCAGGCCAGCCGTCTGTCGCCCGACAGCCTGCGGCAGGTCATTCGATTTGGCGGTCGGGCCGCCCGATTTCTCGACAGACGACTGGGGAAAGGGACTTGAGATGACGGAACTCAAGACAGCGACCGAAGACGCCTTCAAGGTCAACTCGCTGACGGGTCTCGACAAAGCCAGCCCCGTCGAGGGCGAGGTTGTTTGGGATGCGCCACGCTCGATTTGGAACGTGAGCATGTTTCTCGGCGCCATCGTTCTGGCGCCACTGACGTTCGAATGGAGCGCGGTGGCGGTCTTTCTCGTCACCTGCGCCGTCAGCCTTTGCGCCGGCCACTCCGTAGGCTTTCACCGGCGACTGATCCACCGCAGCTTCGAGTGCCCGACGTGGCTGGAGTACGTTCTACTCTGGTTCGGCACGGCGGTCGGCATGGGCGGTCCGATCTGGACTATTCGCCTGCACGACAGCCGCGACTGGGCGCAGCGGCAGCCGGACTGCCATTGGTTCTTTCGCCACGCCAAGCCACTGCTCATCGAGGGTTTCTACTACCTCAATTTCCGCATAAAGCTGAAGAATCCGCCCGGCTTCGACCCCGGCCCGGACATCATGGAAGACCGTTTCATCGTCTTCCTTGAGAAGACCTGGATGCTCCAGCAAATCCCGATTGCCCTGGTGCTCTATTGGCTGGGCGGATGGTCCTGGGTCGTTTGGGGAGTCTGCGTGCGGGTGTCGGCCTGCACCACCATGCACTGGCTGATATCCTACTACGCCCACAGCAAGGGGCCGCAGGATTGGATGGTCGATGACGCGGTCATTCAGGCTCACAACGTGCCCTGGTTGGCCATCCCAACCATGGGTGAGGCCTGGCACAACAACCACCATGCCTTCCCGAGCTCGGCCAGGCACGGGCTCTACCCGGGGCAGATCGATCTCGGCTGGCATTTCATCCAGCTGCTGCAGTGGCTCGGTCTGGCCTGGAATGTGCAGGTTCCGTCCAACCTGCCGCCGCGCCCCGGCATCTCGCCGACGACGAAGCGTGCCATGGACGCGGCCCCGGCGGGTCAGGCGGCGATCACCCGAACCTGAGAAGGCCTCACGATGGATGGCGCGTTGGCACAGAGCAGCACCATCGGCGGTGCGCTTGCCGCGTACCGGGCGGCCAACGCCATTCCGCAGGACGATGCCGAACGCACGTCCTGGACCTGCAAGCTGGGCCGCTGGACGCTTCGGCTGCCCAACTTCGCCTGGCGCCGCCGGGCGGTCTTGGCCCACGACCTGCACCATTTGGCCACGGGTTATCCCTGTAGCCTCAAAGGAGAGTGCCAAATCGCGGCCTGGGAGTTCGCTGCCGGCCCCATGCCGCACTGGGTCGCAAGCCTGTTCTGTAGCCCATTGATTCCGCTTGGCTTTATCTGGGCGCCATGGCAGACGTGGAGGGCCTTTCGCGATGGGCGCCGCTGCTGCAGCCTGCACGGTCAACCCTTGGGTGCCGACGTCCTGGCTGCACCGCTTGCGAGCCTTAGCCTTAGCCTTAGCCTGAGCGATGAGCGGGAGGGCAGGGACAACCTGCTGCACGACGCTCTTCTGTTCGCACTTCTCGTTGGCCGCGGAACTGCTGCCATACTCCTGTCCCTTGTCCTAGCCATGCTGCCGTTCGCGGCACTGTGGTGGGCGATGGCTTAGCCGGGCCTCGCTGGGCCGCAAGAACAATGGAGCGGGAGAACGCCGGGCAGATGCAGGCGGTGGAAGCGGCAGTGCCAGGCAGGGGGCGGCGACGCCGGCGGACCTTTCTGTTCGCTGTGCTCCTGCTTGCCGCACTTATCGTGTCGCCGATTCTTGTCTACGATTCCATCGGCGGCGAGAGCAGCTGCTTCGGTCCCACCCACCAAGGCCGGCTGATCGGCGCGGTCCGTGCGCCGCTCTACGGTGAGAACTATCGTAGTTACTGTATCGTCTGTGCCTTGGCCTTGCGGACCTACGGCCATGAAGATGCCGTGGACGCCTTGGTCGACTCCTTTGCGGCCATGGCCAAGCGTCATCCCGATGTGACGTTCGTCTATGGAGAGATCGGCTTTCCCTGGGGCGGCAGCTTTCCGCCGCACCGCACGCATCAGAACGGGTTGTCGCTCGACGTCATGGTGCCGCTGCGCGATGGGCGCAGCTTGCGAGCCCATGCCTTCAACCGCTTCGGCTACGACGAAGAGTTCAACGCGCAAGGAGTAGGAGAGAGCGGTGAAATCGACTTCGAAGCGCTTGCCTCGCAACTCGTAGCGCTGGATCAGGCAGCCAGAGAGCGGGGAGGACGCATCGCCCGGGTCTTCTTCGCGCCAGACCTGCAAGACGAGCTCTTCAGGACGGCAGAGGGCGCGCGCCTGAAAGCGACGGTGCCCTTCAATCAGCGCCAGTCATGGGTGCGCCACGACGACCACTATCACGCGGACTTGGCTTTTTCCTGCCGATGACCCGTGCCTCTGGGAAGGCCTGTTTGGCCTTACTTTGAAACGACTTTTCGAACCGGTAGGCGCTTGCCGACCTTGCCTTCGCCCCAACGGGTGGTGGCCGTGCTTTCCAAGTCGAAGAGGTCGAGCACTCGGCCGACCGTCTGGTTGACCAACTCGTCCACGCTTTCGGGATTGATGTAGAAGGCCGGCACCGGCGGCGCGATCACGGCCCCCATCTCGCTCAAGGCAAGGAGGTTTCTCAGATGGCCCGTGTGCAGCGGTGTTTCCCGCACCAGGAGCACGAGTCGCCGCCGTTCCTTGAGCACAACATCGGCGGCACGGGTCAGCAGCGAAGTAGTCGCACCAGAGGCGATCTCGCTCATGGAGCGGATGGAGCAGGGAGCAACCACCATCCCCATGGTCCGGAAGGAGCCGCTGGAAAGCGGTGCGGCGAGATCGGAGGCAGAGTGAGAAAAATCCGCGAGTGCTTTGATATCTTTTATCTTGTGGCTGGTCTCATGCGCCGCGGTTACCTCCGCCGACGCGGACATGACGAGGTGGGACTCCACCTCCAAGTCACGCAGCGCTTCGAGCATGCGGATACCGTAGATGATTCCGCTTGCTCCGCTGATGCCGACGATCAGTCGCCTTCTTTGGCCCATTTTATTCCTATTGCCTATTCACAGGCGCAGTGCCCAGAATATAGTGGTGGGATCAGGTTGGAAGGAAGGGAACGGCACTTTGACGGCGCGCGGCATGGGGTCGCGCAGGAAATTAAGTTGGAGGAATTTGGCCAATGTCCCTGCATGAGCATAAGGATACCTTAGTTTCCAAGCATGCCGCCCTGGAACGGGCGATCGAAGAGGAGAACAATAGGCCGCATCCCGACGAGATCCGCTTGCATGAGCTCAAGCGAGAGAAGTTGAGGTTAAAAGACCAGATCTTCGCGGCAGAGGCCACCAACTAGGCATGGTGACCTAAGCAGTCCAGGATTATGAAGGCCGGCGCTCCTCGTCGGCCTTTTGCATCTCTGGTCGGGCTGCGGGTGAGGCCGTGCAGCAGAAAGACGGTGCTGCTGCACGCGCTATGGATAGGTTTGGACCGACCTGTGCATTTCGTCGGCGTCGGCGCCAGGGGCGTATTGTAGCCCCCAAAGGTCCACGGTGTCGTCCCGGCCGCGCAGCTGAACCTCCGGACAAGCTGTAAAGTTCGCCAAGAGCGGCGTCTCTACGCCGTTCGTCTGACGCACCCGTTCCACAAGCGCATCGGACGCGAGAATGACGACGTCGAGATCCCGCGTCAGACTCTCCAGCCGGCTGGCCACGTTGAGCGTGTCTCCCACCAGGGTGAATTCGAACTGTTGATCGCCGCCCAGGTCGCCCAGCATGGCCGGGCCGTAGTGCAGGCCGATCGCCACGCGGATGGCGGGCTTGCCGGCGGCCTTGTTCTCTTCGTTCCAGGCTTCGATGCGGGCCACGAAATCCAGGCTGAATGTCAAAGCGTTGGCCGCGTCCTCCGCCGTGCCGCGGGGAATGCCGAAACAGGCGAGCGCGCCGTCACCCAAGAGCTTGTTGACCACGCCGTGGTGGCGAAAGACGCTGGCCTCGAGGATGCGATGGAAGCTCCGCAAGGTGGCCATGATCTCGGGCGGGCTGAGCCTTTCGGCAAGACGGGTGAAGCCGACGATGTCGACGAAGGCGACGGCGACCTCCTGCTCGCGGTCGAGATCAAGCTGGCGCTTGCTGCTGGCGAGGTGCTCGGCGACGACCGGTGAGAAGTAGCGGGCGAGATTGCTGCGCTGACGCTCCATCTCCCGACGGCCTTTCTGCTCTCGGCGCAGCCGAAGCACCTGAAAAACTAGGAAGTTGAGAAAGCCGATAGCGATAACACCGCTGACGTTCACCAGCACGCCTTGCGTCGAGAACAGGAACTGGGCGAGCCCGGCCCACAGTCCGACCAGGGCCAGAAAGAGAACAAGAGCGTAGCGGAAGCTCGCCCGGTCCGCGATCAGGGCGGCGCCAAGCCCGACAACCACCATGGCCAGGAAGCTCAACAGCCTCGTTGGTGTGTCGTCAGTCAGGCTCCGCCCGGTCAGCAGGTTGTCGGTCACCGTGGCGATGAGCTCGGCGCTTGAGAGCTGACTTGTGAAGGGCGTCGAGAACTTATCGCCGGCTCCGCTCGGCGCCGCACTGATGATCACCAGCTTGCCGGCGAGCTGATTGCTGCCGATGGACCCCGCCTTCACATCGCGGAAAGAGAAGCTGGGAAAGCGGCCGCTCGGGCCATAGTGGTTGATGGTCAGCCGGCTCTCTTGGTCCAGCGGGATGCTGCGATCTCCAAGCACCAAGGCCTCGCCGAGATCGACGACC
The DNA here is from genome assembly GCA_965247175.1 of Rhodospirillales bacterium. Lineage (GTDB taxonomy): Bacteria > Pseudomonadota > Alphaproteobacteria > Kiloniellales > DSM-21159 > JANQMX01. The sequence continues at coordinate 1,688,153 of OZ252006.1, read as the reverse complement.
ACCTGATCGTTGTCCAGCGCCGCGAATCGGAGGGCTGCGGCCAACGGCAGGGAGGGGTAATAGGCTCCACCATAGAAGACGACCGGGAGGCCGCGTCGCAGGCCCCCGTCCGGTTCGAGCACGACGTTGATATGGCCGCTTCCGGCGGCCCGGGCCAGCAGCTCGGCGTTGGGCAGAAGCAGGCCGCTGGCTCTTTCGTCGACGCTGCTGTGATAGTCCTGCGGGCGCCTTACGAGCGGCAGGATTGCCTCACGCAACGCTACCGGAGCCGACACTTCGTTGGCCCGTGCGCCGCCGAGAGTGAAGGCGAAGGGGAGCAGGGTGTGCATGTTCCGGGCCATGGCGCGGGCCAGGCTCGCATCCGGTCCATCCGCCGCCAGCAGCTCCTGCACCGAGGCGCGTTCGCTCGAGCCCTCCGGCAGCAGGCTCTCGATCGCCGAGAGTGCCCGGCGCGCCTCGCTGCTCAGGTCCTGCTCCGATTCGACCAGCAGCAAATCGAGCACGATCAGCTGGGCGCCCGCCGCGCTTAGCATGTTGATGGCCTGGGCCAGGCTGGCGCGGGAGATCGGCCAGCGGTCCTCCTCGGCGATGCTGGCCTCGTCGATCAGGACCAGCGCGATGTCCGGCCCCGGCTCGACCGGTCCGCGCAGGCGAAAGCGGGCGTCGACGGTCTGCGCTTCCAGGCTGCTCAGGGTCCAGCCGTGCTCGAAGCGCAAATAGAGCAGGCTGGACAGCAGCGTGAGAGCCAAAGCCACCAGCAATGTCACGCGAAGTGTCGCCAAGAGAATTAGCCACTCAGCTTGAGATGCTCACCTAGAGCATTGAGTCTACTGAGGTCGCTGCGTTCGCTCCAGCGCCGAGTCGACGCGCTCCTGGCCCCAAACTCTTGGCGATGCCGGCGCCCGGCCGCGCTCGACATCCGTCCCCTGGGTGGGGCCAAGCGCCACGCTGTCGCGAAGGGCAGGGCCTACGCCGCGGACCACGACGAGTCCTTCTTGCACGAACACGGCGGATTCCCCGGTCTTCGCTTCGACGACGAAGTCGGTCGAGCGCGCCGAGGCGACGGCAGCCTGCGTATCGATGACAAAGCTGCCGTTACCGCCGCTGACGAAGGCACGGATAATGCCGACGAGCAGCGACATCACGCCGCTTTTCCGCTGCCGCTCTTCATCAACCACGTATTCGTTGAGGGCGAGCTTGCTGCTTCCGCCGATGGCGAGTTGGCTCCCGTCTGCTAATGCGATCGACGCCCAAGCGCCCTTGCCGGTCACCACCACATCCCGTTCCCGCAGCTCGACACCGGCCACGGCAGATATGCGGTTTTCCTGCCGAACAATCTCCACGTCGCCGACAAAACCGGCGATCGAGCCGACCCGAGCCGATTGGGCGGCGACGTCGGACACTGAACCGAGAGAGAGCAGCAGAACGCTGCAAATGATCAACGCGCGGGCGGCCTGCGACTGGCTCGCGAACATGGTCAGCCTCTTCATTTTTGGAGCGCCAGTAGTTAGCCCTGCACGTGCGCCTTTAATATGAAGAGCTTAACGAAGCAGGTGTTTTTCACCAAACCCCAATTCAGGAAGACGCGTTCTTGTGAACGGCCGGCACCGCGCAAAGGTGCCTCCCGTCACACGGAACGCGAAGCGGTTGTCCGCTTGCATCAGCTTGCGTAGCATCCGCGCGAAGGGGTCTCGTTTCGGTCGAGCGCTGCGCTCGAAACGATCGGAGCGCCCAGTCTGTTGTGTCGAAGAGGCGGAGAGAGCGCATGTCAGTTGCACCTCTGGCGGATGCTGACTATTGCGGTCAGCCTCTTCCGGCAGCCCCCTTTGGATTTCGCGACCTCATCGCGCCCTTCTCACCGCAGGACTTCTTTCGGAGTCACTACAGGCAACAGTACCTCCACGTCCCCGGCGCGGTGGGCAAAGCGGAGCAGGTGCTCTCTTGGCAGGTGATCAACGACCTCCTGGCCATGAGCACGATTTGGAGCGACCACAATTGCGAGCTGGCGGCCGACGGTGCTGAAGTTCCGAAGGAAAGCTATTGCTACCGCGCGACCGACCGTAACAACGAACCGCGGTTGCGGCCGGACTATCGCCGGCTGAGAGAACAGCTCGGCCGGGGGGCAACGCTCGCGATGAACTTCATCGAGCGGCTGACCCCGGAGCTGCGGGCGCTCGACACCTCCATGGAGATGGTGCTGCAAGCCCCGGTCAACATGACGGCCTTCGTGTCCTGGAAGGGCGCGCAGGGCTACATGTCCCATTTCGACACCCCAAATGTCTTCGCGCTTCAGATTTCTGGCCGAAAGGTCTGGAACGTCTACAAAGGCCGGCATCCCAAGGCGGCGCATACACAGGGCGCGCGCTTCGGAGACTATCCGCCAGAGCATCACCATAGAGCGAAGGGGGAGGTGCTGGCCGAGATCGAGATGAAGCCGGGAGATCTGCTCTACATCCCCCACGGGCAGTATCACGACGCCTTGGCCGCGGACGATCACTCTCTGCACCTCTCCATCGTGGTGCGCCACATGCTGGTGCACGACTTCGTCAAGCAACTGGTCGATGACCTGCCGCAGGACCCCTTCTTCCGCGAGCATCTGCCGCCTGCCGATGCCAAAGGACCGGGTGACGCTATGCGGGCGCAAACCGCGCAGCATCTGCAGCAGGTGCTGACCCAGCCGGCTGTCGGACAGGGCCTGCAGGACTTCCTGAAGGGCAAGGCCTACGAGAACGTCGCGGACATGAACCTGCCGTCTCTCCGCCAACCACAGCAGTTTCGGGTCCGTTGGTTGGGTCGCGAGCTATCGCAAACAGAGTCTGGCTGTCGGATCACCAGCGGCGCCGAGAGTGTCACGTTCGAGCAGGAGGAAGCGCAGCTCGCGCAGTTCTGCTTCGCACGCGATCACGTCACGAGCGATATGATCGAAGCTCTGCCGCTGTCGCTGCCCCCAGAGTCGCGGGCAATCTTCTTGCAGCAGCTCGTGCGTCTCGGCCTGCTCGAGCCCGTCTAACCCACGCGCCCGCCACCATCGAGATAGCAGGCCGGTCCACGCAGGACACGGCTCAAGCTCTGTCGAAAGGCGCCGGTTCCTGTTTCCAGTTGCTCGAACTTAGGCTCTGGTGCTGCCTCCGTCGCCTTGGCAAGTGCTTCTTGGAGGACACGTCCGTGCCAAGCCGCGGGGACATCGAGACCAAGGCCGTGGAGCACTGTGGGGGCGATGTCGACGATGCCCGTATGGTTATGCAAATCAACACCTTCACCGAAGATGCTGCCAGCTGCGATCAGCGTGTTGCAAAGCTCTTTCTTGTGCAGTCCACCATGCATGCCGGAACCCGGGCCGTAGTAGGCATCGAAGGTACACGTGCCCTCCATGTTCCAGACGTCCGTTTCGTCAGAGGTGCGCAGGATGGTGTAGAGGTCCGGCGCGTCGCCATGATCGGCAAAGACCAAGGAGGCTGAGAAGCTGCCCTCAACGGTTCCTTCCACCTCGTTGCGCGGGTGCGAGAACAGCATGCCGATCTCGTCCCGCTCCATGAGAGCCGGCGCCACACGTTTCGCCAGAGCCGGGTCGCGCAGGTAGATGCGGGCGCAATAACCCGGCAGGACCAGCATGTCGCTGTCGTCGGCGAGACTCTCGCCAATCGAGAAGCCGGCGTCGCGCAAAGCCTGTCGCAGGTCGAAGGGCTCTGCTTGCGTAATGTGGGCGTGGTCCGATACCGCCAGGAGCTGGACGTCCTCGTCGGCGCCCTGCCGCTCCCACCAGTCGAGGATGCGGCCAAACTGATTGTCCGCATCCGCCAAGGCGTTCAGGGCTTCCGGTGAGCCGAGGCCGAACTTGTGGTAGCTGGTATCCGGCTCGGCGTACCAGATAATCGTCACCTCAGGCAGGCTGCCGATTGCCAGCTCTCCGCGTGCCAAGTGATCGAGAAAGATGTTGGTCAGGTAGGTTGCACCGATCAGATCGGGCGCCTGATACACGCCGGCCGGACCGAAGCGCTCGACGATGCGCGCGACCTCGTCGCTCGGAGTCCCGGTTTCCGGCGTCCAGCAGGACAGCACGAGATGCCCGTAGTCGGGACCGGCGTGGTGCTTCTGATAGGCGCAGCCGTCAGAGTTGGCGGTCAAGACGGCGAGGTGCTGTCTGGCTTGGCCGAGGCGCTCGCCCAGGGAGGGGACGTCGTAGACGCCTCCTGCGCGCTTCGCCTTCCGAAAATGCATATGGGCGACGTTCTCGCAGTCGAAGGCTTTGCCCTTGTCGAACCAAGGGTCATGGAAGCTGTTGCCGACCAAGCCGTGACCACTGGCATTGGAGCCCGTGACCAACGAGGGGAGGTTCACGTAGGTCTCGCTGGGGAAGCAGCAGCGATGCTCGCGCGCCACCACCCCGCGCTTTTTGAAGCGATGGAGGTGGGGCATGCGCTCGGCGGTGATCATCTCCGGGCGCAGCCCGTCGAAGCCGACGATGACGAACTTCATCTGTCCTCTCCCTGTCCTGGCGCCGATGATGCACGGTCAGACAAAGCAGCTTAGAATGACGAATCGCAAACTTTTGTGACAGGGCAACTGCATAGGGCAGAGTCCGCTTCGAATCACAAGACGGAGAGACCGGGAGGCTTGTTTGACGTCCGACAGCGTGCCGCGTGAAGCGCTTATCTGCCAGGTCGAGAGCAATGGCGTTGCTCGCCTGACGCTGAACAGGCCGGAGGTGCACAACGCCTTCAACGATGCGCTGATCGCGCAGATGACCGAGTCGTTGAACGACTTGGAGCGCGATGCGCGGGTTCGCGTGGTCGTCCTGAGCGGCAGTGGCAAATCCTTCTCAGCCGGTGCCGACCTCAACTGGATGCGGGCCATGGCCGGCTACGGCCAAGCCGAAAACCTGCGCGATGCTGCGGCGCTCGGCGAACTGATGCACCGGCTCGACAGCTTGAAGAAGCCGACTCTGGCATTGGTGCAGGGCGCGGCCTTCGGCGGCGGAGTCGGCCTCGTCGCCTGCTGCGACATCGCCATTGCGGCGCAGCGCGCCACCTTTTGCCTGTCCGAAGTGAAGCTCGGGCTCATCCCGGCGGTGATCTCGCCTTACGTCGTTGCCGCCATGGGGGCCCGCGCCGCTCGGCGGTACTTCCTGACGGCGGAGCGCTTCTCGGCGGAGAAGGCCTTGGCCTTGGGGTTGGCGCATGAGGTGGTCGCGGATGACGGCTTGGAAGCTGCGGCCGACTCGATCATCGCGGATATCCTGACCACCGGGCCGCTCGCGGTTCAGGAAGCCAAGGACCTGATCGCGTCCGTAGCTTCGCGTCCCCCAGACGCTGCTCTGCGGCAGGAGACGGCGGAGCGCATTGCGCGCATTCGCGCCTCGGAGGAGGGACAGGAGGGCTTGAGCGCTTTTCTTGAGAAGCGGACGCCAAGCTGGCGGGACGCGTAGAGCTGATGACCGCCCACCCGCCGGTAAAGGGCTATCTGCCCGCGGTGATTTTCACGCTCACCCTTCTTTTGCTGATCGCCTTCGGCGCAGCAACGGCCGTCTCCCGCTTCATCTATTTCATGCTGCCGGCGGTCGTATTGACCGTTTCCTTCTTCTTCTTTCTCTTTCCAAGCAGCCGCTTGTTCAGCCTGGCACTGGCCAATGCCCTGGCTGTTTACACCTGCATCTTCGTCTTTCTCGCCAAGCTCAATTTCGCCGACCACATTGAATTCTGGGAGGCCTATACCGGCTTCGCGGCGCCCTTGGTCGGCTTGATCCTCGGCTGCTGGTATCAGCGCGACACGATACGCGCTTTTGTCTTGAGTGGGGAGGAGCGGCAGAAGCAGAGCGGCTATGGCCGATTCCTTCTCTGGATCGCGCCCCTCGTGGCCATTGCCTTCTCGACCAGCCTGGTGCGCCACGTCGTAACCCCCGAGCAGTACTACGACGAGCTTTTCCTCGGGGCGATGGTGCTGATCGGCATGCTGGTCTTCTGCGTCAGCCAGGACATCTCCATTTTCCTGCTCCGCACCGGCTTGGCGTTCGAGGAGTTCTTCACGCGCGTGAAGGGCCTGCTTGCGCCAGTCTACGCGTTCACGACGTTCTACACCTTGAACGTCATCATCTTCGCCTGCCTCTACCGGATCGCTGACCGTCTGTCGGAGTCGCCGCAGTTTGTGGTGCGCGGCACGCCGACCGAGATCACCTTCATCGAGAGCCTCTACTTCTCGATCATCACCCTGAGCACCGTCGGCTACGGCGACATCGTTCCGGCAAGCCCTATCATCCAGGCACTGGTCGCCGTTCAGATCGTCGTCGGCGTTCTGCTGCTGCTCTTCGGCTTCAACGAGATCCTCGGCTACGCCCGCAGCCACAAGGGGCCTCCCGATGCCTGACCGTGGCCGAGGTCAAGACGCGGTCTTGGCCGCCACCAAGGGCGTTCGTTCTTTTGTGCTGCTGGTGCTGGGCACGCTGCGCGATCTGCTCCCGATCATCGGGGTGATCGCATTCTTCCAGATCTTCGTCATCCAAGAGCCCTTCCCAAACTGGCAAGAGATTCTGACCGGCTTGGTCATGGTGATGCTCGGGCTGGCCCTCTTCATTCAGGGCTTGCAGATGGGGCTCTTTCCCTTGGGTGAATCCATGGCGGACGCCTTCGCGCGCAAGGGCAATCTCTGGCTGCTCCTGGTCTTCGCCTTCGGGCTCGGCTTTGGAACGACGGTGGCCGAGCCGGCCTTGATCGCGGTCGCCGGCGAAGCCGCCGAAGCCATGGCCGAAGCCGGTGTGATTGCCTCCGGCGAGGACGCCATGGAGGACTACGCGGACGGGCTGCGCTACACCGTGGCCTTGGCGGTCGGCGCGGCGCTCGTGCTCGGGGTCCTGCGCATTCTCAAGGGCTGGCCGCTGCATTTCATCATCATCGGCGGCTACCTCGTGATCGTCACGCTGACCCTCGTGGCGCCGGCGGAGATCGTCGGCATCGCCTATGACTCCGGTGGCGTGACGACATCGACGGTGACGGTGCCGCTGGTGACCGCGCTTGGCATCGGTTTGGCCTCGGCCATACGCGGCCGCAATCCGCTGACCGACGGTTTCGGCCTCATCGCCTTTGCCAGCCTCACGCCCATCGCCTTCGTGCTGGTCTACGGGATGGTGATCTAGGCGATGCCGGCGTTGCTGACGGACTTCTTGGACTCGCTGCTGGCAACGATCATCGACGTCCTCCCGATCGCTTTCATTGTGCTCACCTTTCAGTTCGCGGTGCTGCGAAAGGTTCCGCCCAACCCGGTGCGGCTCGCGATCGGCTTCGCCTATGTCGTCTTGGGGCTCAGCCTCTTTCTGCTAGGCCTGGAGCGGGCCCTGTTTCCGCTTGGGGAGACCATGGCGCGGCAATTGACATCCCCCGAGGTGATTGGAGTGGCCGAGGGAGCCTCGGTCGACTGGACCGCCTATCTTTGGGTCTATGCCTTCGCGGCGGCCATCGGCTTCGCAACGACGGTGGCGGAACCGGCATTGATCGCGGTTGCCTTGAAAGCGGGCGAAGTCTCCGGCGGCACCTTGAAGCCTTGGGGGCTGCGTCTTGCAGTGGCTGTCGGTGTTGGCCTCAGCATCGCCGTCGGGGCCTTTCGCATCGTCACCGGCACGCCGCTGGTGATGTACATGGTCGTAGGCTACGTGCTGGTGGTCATTCAGACCTTCTTCGCGCCGCGCATGATCATTCCGCTGGCTTACGACTCGGGCGGGGTGACGACCTCGACGGTCACGGTCCCCTTGGTGATGGCGACGGGGCTTGGCTTGGCTGCGACGGTTCCCGGCCGCAGCCCGGTGCTGGACGGCTTTGGCCTGATCGCCCTTGCCAGCCTCTTTCCGATGATTACGGTCATGGCCTACGCGCAGTTCAGCACTTGGAGGAACACGCGCCGAAAGGCCGCCCGGGACAACGAGGCGAGCTGAGAAAGGGCGGAGCCGACATGAAGTTCAAGCTGATCGTCACCATCATCGCCGACGAGAAGACGGATGACATACTGGAGGTTGCCCGCAAGTCCGGCGCCACCGGTTGCACGGTGATCACCAACGCGCGCGGCGAAGGACTCGATCCGCCCAAGACCTTTTTCGGCCTGACCTTGACCGGTCAAAGCGATGTCGTGCTGCTGTTGGTGGAGGAGCATATGAGCCGGCGCATTCTCGAAGCGATCGGGGAGGCCGGGCAGTTCGATGGCGAGCCGGGCAGCGGTGTCGCCTTTCAGATCGATATTGAAGATGTCATCGGCCTAGGCACGCAGATGCCTGCCTTGCGGCAAGAGATCGAGGACGAGATATGAGTGTCGCGACCTACCGACCGGTCCGCGAAGCCATGCGGCCGGAGCCCAAGACGATCGCCGGACTGGCGAGCGTTGCCCAGGCGATGGACATGATGCGCCGCCACGCCATCAGCTCTCTTGTGATTGAACGCCGACACGAAGGCGACGAGTACGGTCTGGTGGTGGTGCACGACATTGCCGAGAAGGTGATCGCGCCCGACCGCTCGCCGCAGCGGGTCAGCGTGTACGAGATCATGTCCAAGCCGGTCATCACCGTCGATACGGAGATGGACATTCGCTACGCCGTTCGCTTGCTCACCCGGTTTGGAGTGTCGCGCACGCTGGTCATGGAGAAGGGACAACTGGCCGGCCTGGTCACCCTCAAGGACTTGGTTTTTGCATACCTTCCGGAGGCTGGCCCGACGGCCGAGAACCAGCAGCCAGCAGAGGCCTGAGCCTTGTTCGATAGTCTGCTCATAGCCAATCGCGGCGAGATCGCCTGCCGCATCATGCGCAGCGCCCGCTCCATGGGCTTGCGTTGTATCGCCGTCTATTCCGATGCGGACGCAGACGCGCAGCACGTGCTGCAAAGCGATCTGGCGCTGCGCCTCGGGCCGGCGCCGGCGGCCGAGAGCTACCTGCGCATCGATGCCATCCTCGAGGCGGCGAAACGCGCCGGCGCACAGGCCATCCATCCGGGCTATGGCTTCTTGTCCGAGAATGCCGACTTCGCTGAAGCCTGCGCTGCCGAGGGCTTGATCTTCGTCGGCCCGCCGCCGGCCGCTATCCGCGCCATGGGCTCAAAGAGCGAGGCCAAGGCGATCATGGCCAAGGCCGGGGTGCCCCTCGTGCCGGGCTATCACGGTACAAATCAGGACCCGGAACATCTGGCGCAGGAAGCTGCCAACATCGGCTATCCCGTTCTGATCAAGGCTTCGGCCGGCGGTGGCGGCAAGGGCATGCGGCCGGTGCAGGCACCCGAAAACTTCTCTGCGGAGCTGGGCGCGGCCAAGCGGGAGGCAAGCGCCGCCTTCGGCGACGACCGCGTGCTTATCGAGAAGTACTTGGGCAGTCCGCGACATATCGAAGTGCAGGTGCTGGCCGATAGCCACGGCAAGACCCTGCATCTCTTCGAACGCGATTGCTCGCTGCAGCGGCGTCATCAGAAGGTGATCGAGGAGGCGCCGGCGCCGGGCCTCACAGAAGAGCAGCGCGAGACGCTCTGCGCCGCGGGCGTGGCCGCCGCCGAGGCGGTCGGCTACGTCGGTGCCGGGACTGTCGAGTTCATCGCCGAGGGCGGCGCCTTCTACTTCATGGAGATGAACACGCGCCTCCAGGTCGAGCACCCGGTCACCGAAATGATCACCGGGCTCGACCTTGTGGCTTGCCAGCTGCGCATCGCGGCCGGTGAGGCACTGCCTTTCGAGCAAGCGGACCTCTCAATCGATGGGCATGCGGTCGAGGCGCGGGTCTATGCCGAAGATCCCGCCAACGATTTCCTGCCGACCACCGGGCGGCTGAGCAGCCTTAGCCTGCCGAACGACCGACCCGGACTGCGCGTCGACAGCGGCGTCGTCAAAGGCGATGAGATCACGCCCTACTACGACCCGATGATCGCCAAGGTCATCGCGCATGGCGCAAATCGAGGTGAGGCCTTGGCGCGCTTGGCGAACGCCTTGGCGGACAGCCGGCTCACCGGGTTGAACGGCAACCTCGGCTACCTTGCGGCGGCCTTGCGGCATCCGGACTTCCGTGCCGGAACGCTCGATACCGGCTTTCTGGCGCGCCATGCCGACAGCTTGCTGCGCGAGACGGGCCCAGGTCAGGAAGAGCGTTTGGCCCTCGGTGCTTTGGCCGAACAGCTCTTGCGTGCGCGGCAGGCGGCGGAGAGTGCCGCGCTGACCGAGGACCCCTACAGCCCCTGGGCCGACGCCCGCGGCTGGCGACTCAACGGCGGCACCCGCCGCCTGATCCGCTTCCGGCAAGGTGCCGACACGGAAGAGATCGAGCTCCACTATGACCGCGACGGTTACGCCATTCGCGTCGGCCAGCAAACCATCGAAGCCACGGCCAGAGACCTCGGCGATGGTGCGGTGTTGGCTGGCTTGGACGGTGTCCAGCATCGGGTGCATGTCGTCTGGGATGGGGCGCGGCTGACCCTCTCCGGCTTCGGCTGGACGCAGCGCCTGGAACTCGTCGACCCGCTGGGCGGCCACGGCGAGGACAGCGGCGGCGCCGGGCATCTCAGCGCTCCCATGCCTGGTCGGGTGACGCAGGTGGCCGTGTCCTTGGGCGAGGCGGTGGAAGCCGGCCAGCTTCTTCTCGTCCTCGAAGCCATGAAGATGGAGCACAGCATCAAGGCGCCCATGGCCGGCGTTGTGGCCGCGC
>OZ252006.1:0-1670000 GCA_965247175.1 Rhodospirillales bacterium | reverse complement strand
CAGTGGGGCTAGGCCAATGCAACGCGCTCAAGTAGGCCGAAGGCCGGTAGCGCAAAGAAAACCCGACGAGATCAAGACAGCATTCAAGTCACACTGCACCCAAGTCAGCACAGCCTTGATGCGGCCCCGCCGCAGAAAGCGCCGCGCTCCAAAAACTAGAAAGTGCCTGTGGCACTGGTGTTGGACGGCTTGGTGGCTATGGCGAGGGCCCCAACACCCGATCCCATCCCGAACTCGGCCGTGAAAGCCCTCAGCGCCGATGGTACTGCGTCTTAAGGCGTGGGAGAGTAGGTCGTCGCCAAGCCTTCCAACACCAGTCGCACAGCGACTCTCCAGTTTTCTCGGCACCGAGCAGGCCTGCATGAAACGGCCTCAAGTAGGCCGAAGGCCGATAGGCCAAACAAAAAACCGGCGCCTGTGGCGCCTCTCTCGCCCGCAAAAAAAACGCCCGCGCAAAAGGCTCCCGAAACCACACTCCAAAAAAACACACCCTCAAACGCGGGGTGGAGCAGCCCGGTAGCTCGTCAGGCTCATAACCTGAAGGTCGCAGGTTCAAATCCTGCCCCCGCAACCAACACCGTTGATTGTCGTGTTTCTCGTATTGCCTGTGAGCCCCTATCTCCAGTGCGTGAGGTGCGGTCTCGAAAACCGTTGTGCGCGTGAGAGTACCGAGGGTTCGAATCTCTTCCTCTCCGCCAACAAGTCGTTGTTTTATTGTTTTTTTTAGGGCGACCTGATGCTTGCCGCACAGTCCCCGGCGTTCTGCGGGCTTTCCGACGGACTCCGGTGCTGAACCGAACCGGAGAGGTCCAAGATTGCGATTTCTCCGGCCCTGCGTCGCCTCTCGTCTCTGTAGGGGACTTTGCCGGTTCGTTTCCGCAGAGACCTCGTCCGACGTGAGCGCCAGTATATTGGGAATGCTCTAACGTCAGGCGCTTCGATCAGACGAACCGAACGACCTCGCCGCTTCTGACGACGCGGTAGAGATCGGCCCTCCGCCCTCGCGGCCGGCCAGGCGCTCGATCACAAAGGCTGCAAAGGATGCCGTCGCCGGACTCGGGGTATCCCTGGCGCGGCTGATCAGATCGATCCGGCGGGTTGCCGCGGGATTATCCAGCGCGCGAAAGGTGATCTCTGCGTCGGCTTGCTGGCAGACCAGCTCCGGTAACACGGTCACGCCAAGACCAGCCCGAACCATCGCCAGCAGGGTGGTGGTGTTGTGCACCCGCAGCCGGGCGCTTTCGAGCGCTGCGCGCAGCCTGGGCTCGTCGATGCGCTCGCATAGTGGGTTCGCGATGAGGTCCACGTCGGCGAGGGTATGCCAGGACGCCTCCTTGCACCTGGCAAGTGGGTTGTCCGAACGCATCACCACGCCGAAGCGATCGGACGCCAGTTGGGTCAGGCGTACGTCCGAGCTTTCGTGGGCGTCGGAAACGATCCCAAGATCGATCCGCTCGCGGTCCAACTCGCGCCGGATCGAGGCGCTGTCCATGTCATGGATGTCGAGGCGCACGTTGGGCGAGGCGGCAGTGAATTCCAGAACCAGGTTGGGCAGGATGGTCGCTGCGAAGGACGGCACCACCGCGATCCGCACTTCGCCGCTGCGGGCGCCGGCAAAATCGGTGAGCGCGGTGATCGTCCGGTCGAAATGCGCCAGCTCGCGGTTGGCCATCTCGAAGACATAGGCACCCAGAGCAGTCAGATGCGATTTCCGCTCGGTCTCGAAAAGCGGCTGACCGAGATGCGCCTCCAGCTGTTTCAAGGTCATCGACACCGCCGAGGGTGCACGGCCCAAGGAGTCTGCAGCGCTGACCAGGTTGCCGGCGCGGGCGACCTCGACGAAGACGCGGAGCATCTCTATTTTTATCATTTCAGGTTTTCTGAAATTGAATTCAATGATTTCCGATTGAATGAAGTTTCTCGCCGTGTCAAGACCGCGGGTCTGATCGGGGAGGTGATGCATGGCCGTAGAGGGCCGAAACTTCATTGCCGGTACGTGGTGCGACGGCGAGACGGAGATCGAGAACCGCAATCCCTCGGATCTCTCCGATCTGATCGGCCATTACGCGCAGGCCAGTGCCAGCCAACTGGATGACGCCATCGCGGCGGCGCGGACAGCCCAGGCCGAATGGGCGAAGACCGGCCCTGAGCGACGCCAAACGCTCCTGCAGGCAATCGGTGAGGAACTGATCGCACGCAGCGCCGAGCTCGGCGAACTGCTCAGTCGTGAAGAAGGCAAGCCGCTGGTGGAAGGCAAAGGCGAGGTCTACCGCGCGGGGCAATTCTTCACGTATTACGCTGCCGAAGCGTTGCGCCAGCTAGGGCAAAACGCCGACAGTGTGCGCCCCGGGATCGAAGTCGACATTCGCCGTGAGCCCGTCGGAACGGTCGCGGTGATCAGCCCGTGGAACTTTCCAATGGCAACGGCCGTCTGGAAAATCGCCCCGGCGTTGGCCTTCGGCAATGCGGTGGTCTGGAAACCGGCGAACTTGGTTCCGGCTTCCGCGGTCGCTCTGGCTGAGATCATCGCCCGGCAGGACCTGCCGGCCGGACTTCTCAATCTGGTGATGGGCGCGGGCGGTTCGGTCGGTCAGCGTCTGGTCGAAAGCCCAGACATCGATGCCATCAGCTTCACCGGATCGGTTGCCGTCGGCAAAGGCATCGCCTCCTCCGCCATCGGCAACCTGACCAAGCTGCAAATGGAGATGGGATCCAAGAATGCGCTGGCGGTGATGGATGACGCGGACCTCGAGTTGGCGGTCACCGCCGCGGTGAACGGTGCCTTTGGCGGCACCGGCCAGAAATGCACGGCCTCCTCGCGGCTGGTTGTGCATGAGGCGGTGCACGACGCCTTCGTCGAGAAACTTGTGGCCGCGGCCGGCAAGATGAAAGTCGGCCATGCCCTGGATCCCGACACCCAGATGGGGCCGGTCGTTTCCGCAAGCCAGCTAGATCAGAACCTAGAAAACGTTGCTCTAGCGCAGCGCGAGGGCGGCGCGTTGCTCACCGGCGGCACGCCGCTGCAGCAGGCAACCAAGGGCTACTACATGACGCCGGCGGTCATCGGCGGCACCCGAAACGACTGGCATGTCAACCGCGAGGAGCTCTTCGCGCCGATCGCCTGCGTGATCAAGGTCGCCTCCTACGACGAGGCGCTGGATGTGGTCAACGACACCCGCTTTGGCCTGACCGCCGGCATCATGACCCGCGATCTTGCCCGAGCGACGCACTTTCGGCGTAATGCCCGTAGTGGCTGCGTCATGGTCAATCTGCCGACGGCCGGCACAGACTATCACGTGCCCTTCGGCGGCCGTGGCGAGAGCTCGTACGGACCGCGGGAGCAAGGCCGTGCCGCCGCCGAGTTCTACACCACGGTCAAGACGGCCTACATCAATGCGGGAGCCCCGGCATGATCATCGACGGCCTGCAGTACGCCAACTGGTCGGAGACGGTGTTTCGCCAGATGCGCGAAGGCGGAGTCGACGCTGTCCACGTTACGATTGCCTACCACGAGACCTTCCGTGAAACGGTTCTCAACATCGAAGACTGGAACCGTTGGTTCGAGCGCTATCCGGACCTGATCCTGCACGGCCGAACCGCTGACGACGTTTTGGTGGCAAAGAAAACGGGACGGACGGCGATCTTCTTCGGTTCCCAGAACCCCTCCTGCATGGAGGACGATATCGGCCTTGTGGAGATCCTGCATACGCTGGGCCTGCGCTTCATGCAGCTCACCTACAACAATCAGTCGCTGCTCGCCTGCGGCTGTTATGAAGACGAGGACAGTGGTTTGACCCGGATGGGGCGCGCAGTCGTCGCCGAGATGAATCGCGTGGGCCTGGTCGTCGACATGAGCCATTCGGGCGAGCGTTCGACGCTCGATGCGATAGAGTGCTCGACACGGCCCATTGCGATTACCCACGCGAACCCTTTCAATTGGCATGCCGCCAGGCGAAACAAGTCGGACGATGTGCTGAAGGCTCTGGGTGAGACCGGCGGCATGCTGGGGTTTTCCGTCTACCCGCATCACCTGCGCCAGGGTGGCGACTGTTCGCTCGAAGATTTCTGCGGCATGATCGCACGAACCGCAGACCTGATGGGCCCGGAGCGGATCGGCATGGGCTCCGATCTGTGCCAGGACCAACCGGACTCGGTCGTCCACTGGATGCGCAACGGCCGCTGGACCAAAGCCGTCGACTACGGCGAGGGCAGTGCGTCCACACCGGGCTTCCCGGAGATGCCATCATGGTTTGCCGACAACCGACATTTTGGGCGGATTGCGGCGGGCCTGCGGGCAACCGGCCTGAGCGAAGCCGATGTCGCCGGCATCATGGGCAACAATTGGCTGCGGTTCTTCGAGGAGAGCTTCGTGGGTCACAGGACAGGCGTGCATTCGGAATCGCACGCGGCGGAGTAACGCAGGGTGGTCGGAGAGCCTGACACACACGAGGTTTCGCGTTTCCGTCGCACGCCGGCCGAGGTCATGCGGCTCGCCCGAATGGGCTCGGCGCATCCGAGCAGGCTGTCGTTCCTGCGCATCCTGTTGCGGAGGTTGCGGAATGAAGGCTGGCGATTCGACCGCACCCTCTGGGAGGTCGACAAGAACGGCGTGGGCCGCGCTGTGTACCGGGCGAGTGGACCCGAACGCACCTATTCGCTCGTCGCCTTCGCCCACGACCTGCCGCCGGAGATGCGAACCGATCGGGTCATTGCCACCGCTTGGGACGCGACCTTCGCGCTTGTCGACGGCGTGCCGAGCCCGGCCGATCTCGAGCGGCTGGCGGCAAACGTGCCGTTGCAGGAGGCCGGGCGGATCGGACCGGGCGAGCTCTCTCTGAGCCGCGCCAACCGCTCGGTCCGCCTGTTCGAGTACGTGGTCGATTGCCTTGCGGCCGGCCGACAGCCCGACCCTACGCAGGTCGACGCCGTGGGCTATCTGATGCGGACGACGGCGGTCTATGGCGCGGGGAAGTTCGGTGCGGCCGATCACCATCGAATCGCCGACCGGCCGGAGCTTGCAGCGCCTTTCCAAGCCGAGATGCTTGCCGTCTGGCTGATCCGTGCGTTTACCGTCGATATCGTCGAACACCTCGCGGCAGCGCGTGGCGGGGCGACGGCAGTGCCGCTGGACCCGGATATCAAAAAGGGTCTTGGCGTCGGCAACTCCACCGGCCTTGGCATGGCCCCCTTCCTCGTGCGGCATCCCGTGTTGCTGGACCACTGGATGCAGGCGCGCGAGGAAGCCTTGGCCCGCGTCCGGGCGCTGCCGACGGCCAGCGATCAGGCCGTGGCGGCCTTCCGAGCCGCGTTGACCGCAGCACAGGAGAATGCGGCGCAGTGGCGGTCGGCACATCCTATCCAGGTAGACAAGCTTGCCGATCTCCGCGCCGATCTGGATCGCCTTGCCACATACGCGAGTACCTTCGACTGGAGCGTCCCGCAGCCTTGGAATCTCCTCTGGGACTGGGGCGAAGGCCTGTCGCTCGAGGGGCAGGAGGCTCTGCTGTCCCTGCTGCTTGAGCCCCATGGCGCGCTTGTCGACGGACTGACCGATTGCATGAGTGCCGATGAGGATGCGTCGTTCCGCATTGACGCTACGGTCAGTGTCGGCACCACTCGCGCGCTCCTCGAAGAGCATTACGACTGGGCTCTTGCGCTCGATTTCGACGAACCCGCCGCCGTCGCACAGTTCTGGTACGTCTCGGAAGAGAAGCTCGAGCCACGGCTGGGCAACCGGATGGACGACGCGGGGGCGGAGCGCGAGCAACCGCTCGGAATTGCCTGGCTGGCAAGCCGGTTCCACGCCGCGCTTGCCGATCTGGATGCCGACATGCCGCTCGCGGAATCTCTGCTCACGCAGCCCGAGCACCGCTACATGGCGCGGCGTTTACAGATCGTCGCCCGCTACCCCTTTGCTGAGGTCCGCGACAACCTGACCGGCTCAGACATGCTGCCCATCGACCTGATGCGCTGCAAGCTGGCGTTCTTCGGGGCCAGTCGCTTCGATCCGCGCTCCGACAAGTGGGTCCGGATCAGCCTGTTCCAGAATGAGCCCTATCCGTCCGACCTGAACGCCGAGGCCTCCGCGAGAGCCGCACAATGACGGATCCGACCGGTTCCGGAGTCTCCATACCGGACTCCGGCATCGCACGACTGTCCTGCAGCGAGGTGGGCGCCCTCTGCCTCAAAGCCGCGCGCGGGGCCGGTCTGTCTTGGGGGCTTGCCGAAGAGGCAGGCTATGCGGCGCGCTGGCTCTATGAGCGGGGGCTGGATGGCCCCGGGGCGCTGCTCGACGTACTGGATAAGGCAGATACCTGCGGCGCTGCGGCCCTGTCCGAAGGCTCGATCCGTCCGAAGGCGCATTCTGCGCTCTCGCCCATCACCGTCGGCACGGCCCTTTCCGACTTCGCCGGGCTCAGGCCCGGGCCCGTTTGCGCCAAGCCGGTCTTGCGGCCCCTGCTCGTCCTGCCGTTCCTGCATCAAATGGCCTTTGCCACACAGGAGGCGCGCTTGCTGAAATGGGCGCAGGGCTCGGTGGCGGTCGATCCCAACGGAGGCGTTTGGGGCGAAGCAGCCTTGCTTGAAAAGGCCGATGTCACCGAAGTCGTTGTCTCGGTCGCTCAAGACGTGCCGGACCCAGTGGCCTCCGTCGCTGGCCCAGCGCCTCTTCGGCCGGAGATCCTCAGGCGGCTCGACGAGTACGCAATGCGCACGACTGTTCCGGCGACCGCCGCATCGCGGTCCGATGCTGGGTCGACGAACGGCGACAACGATTAGGCTAGGTATGGAAGGAGCGACCAGGGTGCATGTTTCCGTCGCCGACATCGAACGCAAAAGCGCCGAGGCACTGGTGGCCTATGGCGCCGGAGACTGGCAGGCCAAGGAGGTCGGACGGGCGGTGGCCCGCGCCGAGGAAACCGGCAACGTCATCTGTGGTCTCTACTACCTTGAGAGCTACTGCACCCAGCTTCTGTCGGGCCGCGTCGATGGAACCGTGGAACCGATGGTGTCGACCTCGCGCCCGGGCGCTGTCACCGTCGACGCAAAGTTCGGCTTTGCTCAGCCCGCCTTTTCCAGAGGGCTTCCGCAAGCCATTGACGCCGCGAAAGCCTGTGGCATCGCCTCTCTTGCCATTGCCCACTCGCACACCTGCACCTCACTCGGCTTCTTCACCGAACAGATCGCGGCGGCCGGACTGATCGGCATCGGCTTCACCAACGCCTCGGCCATTGTCGCCGGCCCCGGCGGCAAGAGCCGGATCATCGGAACCAATCCCATCGCCTTCACGCTTCCGGGCGACGACGGTCCAGCCATGCATGCGGACTTTTCGACCGCCGCCGTGGCATTGGGCAAGATCACCATGGCGAAGGCTGCGGGAGAGACGATCCCGCCGGGTTGGGCGGTCGACCGCGACGGTCAGCCGACAACCGACCCGGCCCACGCGCTTGAGGGCTCTCTTGTCAGCGCGGCGACTTATAAGGGCTGGGCCCTTGGCTTGCTGGTCGAGTTTCTTGCCGCGGGGCTGACCGGCTCGGTCAACTCGCTCGACGTGACGGGCCTGAAGGTCCCCGACGGGCCACCCCATGATCTCGGCCAGTTCTACATCCTGATCGCGCCGGACACGCATGCCGATACCTTGGCGGCGCGGGTGGATCGTGTGGCCCGCGAACTAGAGGCCGATCCGCAGGTGCGGATTCCCGGTCGGGGGCTGCGGCGCCAAGACAGTGTTGCGGTCGACCCGGCGCTTTGGAACCGGGTGAAGGAGCTCTGTGAAGGGCCGACCTGACGCAGAGCAAGACCATGGCGCCTAAGTTTCAGGGTAGCTGAAATTAACTTCAGAGGTTTCTGTTTGTGTGAATTTCATTCAGTTCGTATCGTGCAACGTAAAGCCGGCCGCTGAACTGATCGGCCGACGTTAAATTCCAAAGGAACAGGGAGCAGAGTTATGCGGAAGGTTCTGGCTGCGGGTGTCGCAGCACTGATGTCAGGCATGCTGCTGGCAACGCCAGGCACGGCGCGCGCCGATTGCGGCGAGGTGTCCATCACCGAGATGAACTGGGCATCATCCCAGATCATTACCGAAGTCGCCAAGTTTCTGATGGAGCAGGGCTATGGCTGCAGCGTCGAGAAGGTGCCGTCGGCGACGACCACGGCCGTCGCATCGCTTGCTGAGACCGGTGAGCCCGACATCGTGACCGAGCTTTGGCTCAATTCTACAGGCGATGTCTACGCGAAGCTCGAGGAGGCCGGCAAAGTCAACCGCCTTGCGGATGTCTTCGATCCTGGTGGCGTTGAAGGCTGGTGGATTCCCGCTTATCTCGCCGAGGCGCATCCCGAGCTCACCACCATACAAGGCGTTCTCGCCAACCCCGATCTCGTCGGCGGGCGCTTCAACAACTGCCCCGACGGTTGGGGTTGCCGGATCGTCAATGACAATTTGATCGAGGCGCTGGGCGTGCGCGATGCCATGGACGTCTTCGACCACGGCTCGGGCGAGACACTGGCCACGTCCATCGCGGCTGCCTACGAGAACGAAGAGCCTTGGTTCGGCTACTACTGGGGTCCCACGGCCGTTCTTGGCAACTATGCCATGACGAAGGTCGAGATCGGACCGGTAGACACTGATGTCCACTCGGCAAACCAAAACAAGGACAACGCCAATCCCAGCGTGTCGGACTTCCCGCCGGCGCCGGTCCTGACGGTCGCGACGGCCGACTTTGCCGAGCGTGAGCCGGAGGTCGCCGAACTGATGGGTAAGCTGAGCTTCGACATCAATCTCCTGAGCCAGGTCCTCGCTTGGCAGGAAGAAAACAGCGCCTCCTCCGAAGAAGCGGCGGTCTATTTCCTCACCAACCACTCCGACGTTTGGTCCGCTTGGGTGAACGACGCGGCGCGCGAGCGGCTCTCGGCCTTTATCAAGTAAGGTTCACGTCTTACGCGCAGAGGGAGGCGCCATCGCGGGCGCCTCCTTCGGCTTTGCTGGCTGATGGCCGAACCTGCTTTCAGCGATGAAAGCTCTGCGCGTCACCTTTGGGGGGCGTTATGGCGACATACGATTTCCTGTTCGACAGCCTCGGTCTGCGCGACTGGTGCGACGCCGGCAAAACCGACGACGGCATCGTTTCCATGGCGGACCTCCTGCAACAGGGCGGTGTCGGCGAAGACGCCTCGATCTGGAACCTGCCTTTCCCCTCCCTCGATGCGCTGCATGATGCCTGCGCCCGCATCGTTCAGTCGCGCGACGTGACCAAGGGCGTGGAAGAGGGTTTTCTCGCCATCAAGGATGCGCTCCGCGTGGTGCTGGATCCGATGACGCAGCCCTTGAGCTGGATCCTGGAATTCGCACTCGCCACCGCGCAGGCGACGCCATGGTGGATCATGTTCCCGATCCTCATGGTGATCGTCTATCTCGCCTCGAAGTCTATTCGTCTGGTGCTGTTCGTCATGGCCTGCATCGGCTTTCTCGCCCTGATCGACCACTACGACTATGCCATGCAGACACTGGCGATCATCTTTGTGTGCGCCTCCCTCTGCGTCTTGTTCGGCGTGCCGATAGGCATTGCGATGTCGCGCAGTGATACGATGCAGCGCATGATCATCCCGGTTCTGGACATGCTTCAGACATTGCCGCCTTTCGTCTACCTGATCCCGCTCATCTTTCTGTTCTCGGTGACGGAGCCGAAGCTCTACGGCATCGCGATCATTCTCTATGCCATTGTCCCGGTGATCCGTCTGACGGACCTCGGCATCCGGCTTGTGGACAAGGACGTGATCGAAGCGGCGCACTCCTTCGGGATGACAGACTGGCAAAAGCTATTCGGGGTTCAGATCCCGCTGGCG
Organism: Rhodospirillales bacterium; assembly: GCA_965247175.1. Taxonomy (GTDB): domain Bacteria; phylum Pseudomonadota; class Alphaproteobacteria; order Kiloniellales; family DSM-21159; genus JANQMX01. The sequence continues at coordinate 1,660,160 of OZ252006.1, read as the reverse complement.
CTGCCCAACATCATGGCCGGTGTGAACCAAACGATCATGATGAGCCTTGCGATGGTTGTGATCGCCTCCCTGGTGTCGGCACCGGGTCTGGGCGTGCTGGTTCTTCGCGGCATTCGCAATCTCGAGCTCGGCGTGGGCCTCATCTCGGGCCTCGGCATCGTGCTTTTGGCGATCGTTCTCGATCGTGTGACCAAAGCTGCTCTCGACCGCGTGAACGCGGCACAGAAGAACTGAGGGGAGCGCCGATTGACTTTGACCGCCACCACGAAAGTTTCGATCCGCGACCTCTACAAGATCTTCGGGGCCGACCCGCTGGCTGCCCTGGAGCAGGTCAAAGCCGGTGTCGGCAAGGCGGAGCTCTTGGCAAGGTTCGGCCACGTGCTGGGCCTGCAAGACATCAATGTCGATATGGCCGATGGTGAGGTCACGGTGATCATGGGGCTGTCGGGCTCTGGAAAATCCACCCTGATCCGTCATCTCAACCGCCTCATCGAACCTACGTCAGGCGAAATCGAGGTCGACGGCGAGGACGTGCTGTCGTTCGATGAGGCGCGGTTGCGCCGCCTGCGCCGCGAAGTCATGTCCATGGTCTTCCAGAAGTTCGCCCTTCTGCCGCATCGCACCGTCGACGAAAATGCGGGCACCACGCTCAGGGTGCGCGGCGCTTCGCGGAAGGACTATCTGTCAGAGGCCCACAAATGGCTGAACCGGGTCGGACTGGACGGCTTCGAAAAGCATTACCCGCATCAGCTTTCCGGCGGCATGCAGCAGCGTGTGGGGATTGCCCGCGCCCTGACGTCGAACTCGCCGATCATGCTGATGGACGAGGCGTTCTCCGCACTCGATCCCCTGATCCGCACCGACATGCAGGACCTTCTGCTGGAGCTTCAAAAGGAGCTCCAAAAAACGATCGTGTTCATTACGCACGACCTCGATGAAGCGCTGAAGCTTGCCGATCACCTCGTCATCCTGAAAGACGGCTACGTTGTTCAGCAGGGTGAGCCTCAGCACATCCTGCTGAACCCCTGTGACCCCTACATCGAAGACTTCGTCAGCGACATCAACCGCGCCCGCGTTCTGCGTGTCCGCTCGATCATGTGCCCGCTGAAGGACGGCGAAGTGCCGGGCGATGCGCAAGGCGAGGTCAGCTACAACGACACGCTGGAAAGCGTCATCGCGCACTCCAGGGGCGATACCTCGCGCGCCTATACGGTGGTGCAGGACGGCGCTCCCGTGGGCACGCTCGAGATGACCAACTTGGTAAAAGCCCTTGTCCCCCGTGCCGCGTCGGAGGCCGGCGCACGGAAGCAGTGATTGGGACTGCGCCACCGCTGCTGTTCACCAACGGCTGATGTAATCGTGATTCATGACGCGGTCGGTTGAGGCCATATCGGTCCCAACGCGGTGTGCGCTGCATTTCGCTTGTCACTCTTTCTGTCTGAACCGCGCGCCGCGAATTGCAAGGGCCGGCTTTTTGGCTGCTTGTGCGTCCAGGGATGAAACGGCACGCAAGGGGCGCAGCTATGGCATCAGCAATCAGCTCTCAATCCCGCATCGTCTTGCTTGGGATGTTGGTCACGCTTTCGTTGGTCTGGTCCGATGCTCTGCGGGCCCAGGATGCAGCGTCGCTGCCGGACCACGTGATTGAGTAATTCGGCACGCCTCCGCCCGTACCGAACGGTCCGCTGTCCGAGCACGTGCAAGCTGCGGTGCAGGTGGCCTTTGTCGAGAGCGTGGCGCAATCAGGCTGGGGACCGGATCAGACCCTGGCTCTAGAAGAAGTCGCAGCCTCGAAAGACCCCTGGCTTGCCTGGCTCATCAGCGATCTGTTGCGCTTCGTCACTGGGCCCGAGTTGAACGCGCTCCTCGCCTCCGCCGCCTCGGACTTGTTCGGCAAGGACCTGCGAACTCTGAATGCCTGGGGGGTGGTGACCGACCATCTCATTGCCTGGGATATCCCGGCGGCTCCTGACTACCTCGAAGCTAAGCGGTCCATCTAGAAGCTAAGCGGTCCATCTATACGAGCATCATACCCGGTTGGGACCGGATCTTCGTCGAAGGCGATATCGACCGGCGGCTGGTGTCTTGGGGCGACATGCTAATCGACGACCTCCACGTCGACGAAGCCCGGACTGGCCGTCGCCAGCTCCTGTCGCCAGCGGCAGATCACCCGACGGGCGATGCCGTAGCGCCGAGCGACCTAGGACACGCTGGCACCGGGCATCGCCGCCTCGGCCAGGATGCGGCGCCAGTCGGCCCGAACTTCAAGCACCACCGACGAACCGTTTCGAAGGACACGTCGATGCCCCGTTCGGCAAGCATCTCCTCCACATCCCGGTAGCTGAGCGTGAAGCGATAGTAGAGATTTGTATGACGGAGCGATGAATGCGGTGTCGGCGATAGAGACAGGTTCCCATCCGGCCGTGTTAAGCCCCGAACTGCCGGTTAACGTAACAAAGCCGTCTTTGTGTCTGGCAACGCCATCAAACATCTCCGTGAAATCCAGCCGAAGAAGGTACATTGGGTCGGCGGTCCATAGGACCGCCAGAAAAGTCTGCAATGTTGATTACGTAAACTAAAATGCAGATAGGCCGGAGATGCTGCGGGGTATAAGTGCTTTAGCTAGGAATCGGCAATCCTTCGGTATCTACGCGAGATCAACTCATCGGCACGTGTCAGTCTACGAAACGCAAATCCTGCCCCCGCAACCAAACAAAGCCCGGCCGCGTGCCGGGCTTTGTTTGACTCTGGGCGGCGCGGGATAAAATCTAAAACTGCACTCTCGCCTTGGTCGTTGGCGAGGCTTTGCAGCAGTGTCACTCGCTTGCGCAGCGCTCCATAGTCGGAGCCTCCGCGCTCTTACGGATCATCACCCAACGACAGTCCTTCCGCCGCTCACGCCTGCCATGGGTGCGAGGATGATCGGATGTTCGATTTCCAGAATGTCGCAAGTACCGATGCCCATCGGTACGTCACGCTCTATGGTTTTCTGAGGAGAAGCGTACTCGTCAGGCGGTCTTTGCTGCCTGACGTCTGAACTCGCCAACCGGCAGACCGCCGATCCCCCAGTCCTCCATGTCGACTTCGTCGATGACTACAAATGTGGTGGACGGGTTCTTGTCGAGGATGTCGACGAGGAGGTCCGTTACCCCTTCTATCAACTTCGCCTTCTGGCTCTCTGTGGCGCCTTCGCGGGTGATCTTGATGTTAACGTATGGCATGGGTTGCCGCCTTTCAGGAGTGTTGTTCGGTGATCTGGAAGATCTTGGCCATGATCCGCCATCGCCCTTCGGCGCGAACCAGGGTCAGGAAGTCGACGAAGTCGCGAGTGCCGATGGAACACCGGACGCGCGCGAAGGCTGTGTTATCGCCGGCGAATTCGATCGCATCGACAAAGTCCTTGCGCGCCTCATTGCGCGAGGCAGGCGACTGCCGTGCGGCAACGACCGGGACATACTCCTCCATCGTGCGATGGAGGAGCGGTGTTTCGTCCGCGGTCGCGTAGATCGCTTTGGGATGAAAAACTTCGACGAGCTTGTCCGTGTCGCAATAGTACAGCGCATCGAAATAGGTTTGCAGCACGCCGTTTACCGCGTTGAATTCGCTCATGCCGCTTGACCTTCTTCAATCAAACCTTCCATCACCATCGCCTTAGCGACGGATGGCCGCGATTTGACGCGTTCCAGGAAGGCCTGTGTTTTGGGCCAAGGTCGGAGATCTATGCCGACGAAATTGGCCCAGTTGATCACGACGAAGGCGTAGGCATCGGCGATGGTGAAGTCGTCGCCCATAAGGAAGTCGCCTTTGTCGGCGAGGCGTTGCTCGACATGTCCAACCCGGCGAGCTACGCGTTGCTCCGCTTCGGCGCGCTCTGCCCGTGTCAGCTCCTGTCCTGAAAAGAACGGGGAAAACGCCTTATGGAGCTCCGAGGACAGGAAATTCAACAGTTCCTGCAGCCGCACCCGGTCGAAGCTGCCGCTCGCAGGAGCGAGTTTCGCCTCGGGCTTCAGGTCGGCGATGTACTGAAGGATTGCAGGGTTTTCGGTGATAACTACGCCGTTGGCGATCTGCAGTGCCGGGACATACCCGTTGGTGCTGATCCTACTGAAGTCCGCACCGGATGCGGTGGTGCCCGCCTCGGTATCCACCTGCTCCAGCTCGATCGGTGCGCCGATCTCGTTGAGTGCTATATGCGATGCAAGCGAGCATGCGCCGGGCTTGTAGTAGAGTTTCATGTTCCATCTCCATCTGGTCGGTTCCACACCTAGATGGACAGAAGGATTTCCGTTGACAACTAGATAACTGACAGTAACCTGCTTTACAGGTTTCCCAGCAGTTACCACGTCACCCATCATGGTTCTGAAAGTTAGACACAACAAAAGCCCCAAGCCGCCCCAGCCTTGTATGTTGACTGAGTGCATGGCTGTGATCGCCGGTGCCTGGGCGCCAAATGTTATCTGGTCGTTGCGCGCCGGGCCCCGTCGTTTCAATGAGCTCAGGCAGGACATCCCACCGATATCAGCGAAAGTTCTTTCAGCCCGTCTGGATGAGCTTGAAGAACGGGGCGTTCTTGTCAGGCATGTTCGACCGACATCCCCACCGTCGGTGGAGTATGAGCTCACATCGCTCGGCGCGGAACTCATTCCGGCGCTCGACGCCATCGTCCAGGTCGGTCACCGGCTCAAGGAAATCAGTGCAGTTGCTGACAAGAGCTGATCTCCGAGACCTTCTTGCCTGTGCTCATACGGCGGTCGATTGGCTTCGTTGCCTTCGCCACAAGATAACCGGAGCTTGTGAGTTCGAATTCGACGCCCTGTAGGACAAAGTTGGCCCATCATGCCGCTGCTCGGGTAAGGCCCTGATGCTGACGACGGCTGCGAGCCCCCGCAACCAACTCGACGAACCCTGGCGCCAGTGGCGCCGCGTAAGTCCGAGGCGCCAAAGAAGCCACCACCGAGGTGGCTTTCTTGCGTTTTGGGCTGCCCAGGATGAGACCTGAAGCTGCGATGTCTTCTTGGTCGTTGGCGAGGCTTTGCCACAGGGTCACTCGCTTGCGCAGCGCTCCATTGTTGGAGGTTCCGCGCTCTTACGGACCATCACCTACCGGCAACTCTCCACGATCAAGCGGCCTTCCTGCCCGGGAAGCGCTTCGGTGATGAAGATGGTGTCGGCGGCGAAGCTCAGCCCATCTTCTGTCGGCAGGGTTGGCAGGATTCGCACGGACTCCTGATAGTCGAAGTCCGGCCTACAAGCGGTCACGTATCCTGAGAACCAGCCGTCACCGCTTTGCCTTTGTACAGCGAGGCGGTCCGCCGCTTCAGAGCCTCGTCCTCCGCCGTCCATGTTGCCATGTGAAGTTGATCGCCTTCGTGCAAGACTCGAATATCCAAACGCAGCTGGAAGACCCCGGGCCGGCCGTCTTCAGTCCGTTCACAGGCGACAATGCCGCTATAGGAGCCAGTTGCGTTGATCTCCTCGCCGTAGGCCGGAGAAGCCAGAAGGAGCAATCCAGCGAGCAACCGTTTTATTGGGCCTCTCGAAATTGCCGTTCAGTGCGAGACTGCATATCTTCCGGAGGCGGCCACGTCGAGGGCAGGACAGTACAGGGCAAAGCTCAAAAACCAAGATCGTCGGCCGCTGTACCATAGGCGCATTGAGCCAATGCCCGTTTCGGCGATGGCTCGCTGCTTTGTTTGGCCCGCTCCGCCCGCACTTGGATGTCAGTCGCCGGCCGTGTCGTCAGGCGCACGACCGGCCGCACACTCCTGACGTTCGTCACCTCGATACGATAGCGGCGCAGAAGACGCGCGAGGATGAGCGTGCCTTCGGTCAGGGCGAAGGCGCCGCCGACGCAAACCCGCGGACCAAGCCCGAACGGCAGGTAGGCGCCTGGCGTTTGTGTTTTCTCGCGGGCGCCGAGAAAGCGGTCGGGATCAAAATGGTCCGGGTCATCCCACAGGCGCCGGTGCCGATGGATAATCCAGGGGGCGATCATCACCATGCCGCCGCGTGGCACGCGATGGCCGCCGACCTCCATGGGACGTAGGGCGACACGCGGCAGGAACGCACCAGGCGGATAGAGCCGCAAGGTCTCCTTGATCACGGCGCGTAGGAAGACCAATCGCTTGGTTGCCTCGAGGTCGAGCGGCCCATCCCCCAAGACGGCTGCGATCTCGGCGCGGACGCGGGCGGCGATCTCCGGGCGTTGCGCCAGGATGAACAGCGCCCAGGTTAGCGTGCTCGCTGTGGTCTCGTGACCGGCCAGAAAGAAGACACCGATCTGGTCGACCAGCTCTTCCAACGTGAAGCCCTGGCCGCTCTCGGGATGTCGCGCAGCAATGATATCGCCGGCAATGTCCCCGGGAGCGGCCGAGTCCGCCCCGATCCGCGCCGCGACCAGGCGACGGAGCAGACCGCGAATGCGATCGCAGGCAGCTTGTGCCGCGGCCGGCTGCCGAACCTCCGCCCAAGGCTTGCCGAGGATCAGTCGGAGTATCTGAACGTTGGCGACCGACTCTTGAAACTGGCCGAAGGCCTCGAAGACATCCTGTGCCGCGCGGCCTTCCAGAGAGTTGGAGAAGATGGCGCGGTACATGATGTCGGCTGTCAGATGGGTCATGGCCGCGTCGAGCGAGAAGGGCGCTCCAACTTTGGCTTTGTCGTCCAGGCGCGCTTCGAAATCTGTCACCGCGGTATCCATATGTGCGAATGCGCGGCGCAGATTCATGTGGCTGAACGCCGGCTCGATCATGCGGCGCTGCCGTTGCCAGAGCTTGCCGCTGCTGATGAAGACGCCTTCGCCGATCAGCGGCGCCAGCGCGCCGACGAAGAGATCGTTCTTGGGGAAGGCGTCAACCTGATCGACCATGACTTGGCGCACCAACGCCGGATCGTTGACCAGCAAGATCGTCCGGCGTGAGAAACCTAGTCGCCCAACCCGCATGCGATAGGCTTCCGCAGGGAGCAGGCTCAAGAGATCGCGGTCTCCGTTCAGGAGGCTGCGCAGCAAGGCGCGGTTCGGCGAAAGCGGAACCGGCGCCGGTGGGCGATAGAGGCCGGTCGTCGGTGCCCTTTCGGCCCCCGCGAGCTCGTGAGTTTGCGGAAGGGCTGCGAGCATCTCACAGCCAACGGTGGCGGAGATCGAAAAGGTGGGCCGACAGCGACGCCAAGAGGCAGAGCACCACCAGGGCGATCGCTCCATCGTCGACCCAGATGCGAAAGGCCAGAAGCATGAAGATCCCTGAGATGGCAGAGGGCAGCAGAGCCGCCGGCGGAAGGCCGCGCCCGGTTCGCCGGTTGAAGGCAAACAGCAGCAGCGTCTCGAGCGCCAGGAAGCCGATGACGGTGTCGAAGATCAGCGGGCCCGAGAGAAGATCGCTCATGTCGCGGCTCTTGCCGTCTTGCTTGGCCTAGGGCGAGACCAGCCCCAAGAGATGGCCGAGGTCCTTGAAGAAGATCCGTGCGTGCGCCACCGGCTTGCGCCGCACCAGCTCCTTGTTCATGTAGGCTTCCCAGGTCAGCTGCTGCACGTCCGGGTCGGCGCAGATGCTGACGAAGCGCTCGCGGCGGCGATCGCTTGAGTACCAGAACTTCTGCATGACGCCGAGGACCAGGAAGACCTTGCCGTGCGCCTTCATGAAGCGCTTGCGTGCCTTGGCCAAAGCGCGGCCATCGCCAGTCGCCAGCACCTCGTCGACCGCTTCCCCGGCTATGCGGCCGGCCGCCATGGCATAGTAGATGCCTTCGCCTGAGGCAGGTGCAACCACCCCAGCGGCATCGCCGGCGACGATCACGTCCTTGCCGTTGTCCCACTTCTTGAGCGGCTTGAGCGGAATGGGCGCACCCTCGCAGCGGACGGTCTCCTGACCCACCAGGCCGGCACCTTGCCGCAGATCGCTGACGGCGCCCTTCAGGGAAAAGCCCTTGTTGGCCGAGCCCACGCCGACGCTGGTGTTCTCGCCGTGGGGGAAGACCCAGGCATAAAAGTCGGGGGAGAGTTTACCCTGGTAGTAGACATCGCAGCGGCTGCCGTCGAAGCCCGCATCCGCACGCTCCGGCGAGCGAATAATCTCGTGGTAGGCGAAGACGCAGGGCACGCGCTCTGCACCTTTGAGGCATTGCTTTGCGACGGCGGAACGCGCGCCGTCCGTGCCGATTACAAGACGGGCGCGGACCCGCTCGAGCGGCGCATCCTTCCGCGCACCTTTCGGCCGGAAGGTAACGATCGCCACGCCATCTTCGTCGCGCTCGATCTCGCAGAAAGTGCCGTCGCGTCGCGTGGCGCCGGCCATGGTGGCGCGGGACCTCAGCCACTCGTCGAAGACGTCGCGGTCAACCATGCCGACGAAGCCGCCGTTGATCGGCATGTCGACGCCTTTGTCGGACGGTGCGACCATGCGCGCCGAGGTGACCTTGGCGACGAGGAGATGATCGGGAATGTCGAAGTCGCGGATAAGCCGCGGTGGGATGGCGCCGCCGCAGGGCTTGATACGACCGGCCTTGTCGAGCAGCAGAACCGACCGGCCCTTGCGTGCGAGGTCCGTTGCGGCGGTGGCTCCGGCGGGCCCACCCCCGACGACGACGACATCATAGCTCTCCAACAAACCCATTCTCACCTCCCTCGGTGATGGCGGCGCTGGTGGCTCAGCGACCGCCGGCAATGGCCAAGCGCGTATCCTGTACGACCGGGGCGTCGCGCCCGACCCGCGCGGCAAGCTGCGCTGCGCAAAGGAACAGTGCGGCTTCGCAGGTAAAGACGATGGCGTAGGCCAAAGCCGTCGTTTCGAAGAGCATGCGCGCCAGGTCGACCGCGACGGTGCCCAGGAAGCCGCCAAGACCGAAGGCGATCGCCTGTGCGGCACCCCAGACGCCCATGCGGACGCCCTCTCGCTTGGCGCGTCCGTCGCCGGCCAGGCCCATCATCGCGCCGATCGCGGCGACGGCGAAGGCACCGTTGGCGACGCCGAGCGCGAAGACGCAGGCGCGCAGCGGCCAGTCGCTCGCGTAGAAGCCGCCGATCGCAATGGTCAGCAGGGCCAGCGCGGATGCCAGGCAGCCGCCGATCGTCCAAGCACGCATCGAACCAAGCCTTGGCCCGCCGATGGCGCTGCCGGCGACGGCAACGAGGATCATGCCGAGCAAGACGCCACCATGCTGGACCCCGGAGAGTTTGGTCGACTCGCCCGGAGTCATGCCGAAAACCAGGCCCGCGAAGGGCTCGAGAATGAGGTCTTGTGCGCTGTAGGCGAGCATGGAGACAAAGACGAAGAAGGCGAAGCGCCTTGCCTTGGGTTCGGCCCAGACCTGCTGCAGCGCCTGAATGAAGGGCGTCTTCTCCGAGATCGGTTGCGTGGCGCTTTCGGCCTCGCGCGTGACCGACCGGCTCTCGATGCCGATGACGGCAAGCACAGTGACGGTAAGGGCAGCGGCGGCGACCACCGCGGTCACCGTGATCAGCCGCGCCATCGAAAAGGGGTCCAGGAACTCACCGGCCGCCGTTGCGGTGATGACGAAGCCGGCGATCATCATGGTCCAGACGATTGTTGCCGCCGCGGCCCGGCGATGCGGCGCGACCTGCTTTGCGAGCAGCGCAAGCAAGGTCGTTCCGGCGGCGCCGACGCCGGCCCCGATCATGGCGAAGGCGAGGGCGGCCAGCGCGATGCCGGCCACGGTGTTCTCCGCCATCCATGCGGTGGCGAAGGCAGCCAGTATCGCGCCGAGCCCAAGCAGAGCCATGCCGCCAACGATCCACGGCGTTCGCCGGCCGACCATGTCGGAGGCGTAGCCGACGCGCGGACGGGTAATCTGAATGGCGTAGTGCAGCGCGACGAGCGCACCGGGCAGCGTCGCCGGCAGCGCCAGTTCCACAACCATCACGCGGTTCATGGTCGCGGTGGTCAGCACCACGATGGCGCCGAGAGACGTCTGCACCAAGCCCAGTCGAACGATCCCGAACCAGCTTAGCGCCATCGCCTCCTCCTACGCCGCGCCGGACAGCGCCAAGGCGCTTGCCAACATGCCGAGCACGTAGAGGCTGGTGCCCGTGGCGTTGTACCAGGGGGCACGCTCTCTCGGATTTGCCAGGAACTTTCGCATCAGCAGCAGCTGCGCAAGCAACAGTCCGGCGACGACAGCGGCATGGATGGGATGGGCCCAGTAGATCAGCAGCCCGACGACGATGAGCTGCGGCAATGCCATCGAGATGCAGGCAACGCGCGCCGCCCTGTCGACCCCGAGCTGGGCCGGCAGCGACCTCACGCCCATGCGACGATCGCCTTCGAGGGCCTTAAAGTCGTTCAGCGTCATGATGCCGTGGGCGCCAAGGCTGTAGAGCAGGGCCAAGAGGATGATGGGCAGGGGAGGGAGAGAGCCCAGCATGACGGCTGCGCCGGTGAACCAGGCTATCCCCTCGTAGGAGATGGCCACAGCCGTGTTGCCCCACCAACCGTTGCGCTTCAGGCGCAAGGGCGGTGCGCTGTAGATCCAGGCCAGACACAGGGCGACGAGGGTTGCGGAGAGCACCCAGCCACCAAGCAAGGCGCCGAGCGTCAGCGATAGAGCGCCCCAGCTGATTGCGATGCCGAGCCCCCATCGCCCCGGTATGCGTCCGGAGGGGATTGGCCTGTTCGGCTCATTGATCGCATCGACATGCCTGTCGAACCAATCGTTCACAGCCTGGCTGGTGGCGCAGACCATCGGACCGGCCAGGACCATGCCGGCAATGGCGATCATCCAATTGTCTCGAAGTGGTACGCCGGAGGAGATGACCCCGCACCCGAAGGCCCACATAGGCGCAAACCAGGTCAGCGGCTTCAGAAGCTCTAGAACCGCCTGCGGAGCCGGTAGCGTGCCGGCGGATGAGCGAACGAATGTCGGAGTCGCGCGCGCCATGACACAACGCTACTCCTGACGCCAATGAGCGTCAATTAAAGTTTACGTTCAGTTAAGTTGACACAATGGATGTGTCAGGCGCTTACACGCGCTGACTCAAGCGTCCGTGTCGTCGTTGTCGCCGTCGGCGATGTCAAATCGCCGCAACTTGACGTAGAGACTCTGCCGGCTGAGGCCCAGAAGCTCGGATGCGGACGCACGATTGTTGTCGGTCAGGTCCAACGCAGCTTCGATGCAAAGCCTCTCGATCAGATCCGTGGTCTCTCGCACAATTTCCTTCAAGGGCACGCGGCCAACCAACTCGGTGAACTGATTGGCGCTTTGCGGCAGCTGGCCGGTGGCCGAAGGCCTGGCCCCGAAGCGCCGGCTGACGTTTCTGACCGTCATGCCATAGCAGGCTTGATCGCCATGCAGCGCGGAGACGGCCGAAACCTCGACCTCGACGGTTGCGCCGTATTGCCCGCGCATCACTGTGCCGAACAGGCGGATGGTGCCGTACTCGCGCAGGTTCGCGACCAGGACATTGAAGTCGACCCCCGAGCGACCGAGCCAGTTCATCAAAGGCTGGCCGCGGATCTGCTCCTCTGTCGCCATCTCGGTCATATCGAGGAAGGCGCCGTTGGCAGCCAGAATGCGCCAATCGCTGTCGGCGACGACAAAGCCGTCCGGTGACTTCTCCACCACCTCGAGCAGAGCGGAGTTGGCAGAGACCTCCTGCTCTCGCGCCTTGTCCGGTTCGATCGCGGCGATCTTCGCAAGATAGTAGGTCGCGCTGCCTTGCCTGAAGAGCGAGGCTCCGAGCTCATAGTCGGTATTGTGGTCGGTCAGGCGCGCCCGGATCGTATCTGCCTGACCGGTGGCTTTCGCGGCGCCAAGCAGAGCACTGACATTGGCCCGACTCTCAGGGTCGAAGGCTTCCAAGAATGGGCGTCCGACGATGTTCTGCGGGCTCTCGTTCATCAGCCGCCCGGCAACGGGATTGGCCTCCACGATCTTTCCGGTCGAGGCTTCGATTATGAGCACCGCTTCAGACGAGAGCTGGAACAAGAGCCGGTAGCGCGTCTCCGCCTGCCGCAGCCGTTCGTACTCACGCTCCATGGCCTGTTGCGCAGCGACCATGCGCTGCTGAAGCGCCGACATGGACTTCAACTCGCGGCCCACAGCCACGACGGAGCCTCCGTTGCCAAGTTGGACCGTTGAATAGCGTACCGGGATATCCCCGCCGTTCGAAGACGGGTGGTTTACCTGGCGCCAACGAGGCGGCTGGTCGGTCGCTGCATCGCGCAGCATTTCATCGACCTTCTCGCGACTCTCGACGGTCACGATGTCTTTCCATGCCCGCCCGAGCCAGTCTCCATACTCAATGGCGGCCAGCTCTTCGCTGCCTAGAGCTACGTCCTGAATAACGCCCTTTCCGTCCACCACCAGCGCAATGTCTGCGGCGGCGGTGATCAGAGCCGATACGGCATCATTGTCTATGTGCCGCAGCGATCGTTTCAGGCCTTCTGTTCGTCTCACAAGAGTAGATGTCCACAGCCAACGAGAGGAACCGATACCAAATGAAGACACTCATCCTACGTTTAGCAAGTGTATCCTTGACTAACCAAACCGGCTAAGCGAGGCGACGAGCACCCTTTTCGGCATGGTAGCTTAGGTACACGCGCGCACGCGCCACCGCACGACTGGCGTCGCTAGCAGTCGAATCCGCGCCAACTTCCGACACTAACGCCGGGTTGTCTAGGAAAACCCTGCCTCCGACCATGATGTGGATGCGCCTTTGTCCGCATTCTTTGCGTACCATTTCGATACAGGAGGCGACTCGTTCAAGCATCGAATCTTGGCTCACCGAAAAGCCGACGATGTCGAATCGGCCTGTTCGAACCTCTGATGCGATCTCTTCCTCGGAAGAGAGAGTCTTGCTCGTCACGTCCCAGCCGTCGCGCCGAAAGAACTCGGTCAAGATCGAGAGGCCGAACGTGTGTTGCTCTCCTTCAGTCGAAACAAGCAACGCACGACCTGCCTGGATCGCGGCATCGCTTTCGAGTTGCCGGCCATATTCCTGCAACAGGCGCTGCAGCCGCGACAGTCCCAAGGTTACGTCGGTAAAGTCGCGGGTGTCCTGCTTCCATTGCTCCCCGAGATGGCGGGCCGCCGGTGCGAAGAGCTCGAGAAACAGCGACTCGAGCGACTGCCCTTCCTCAACGAGTGCGTTGATGTAGGCGCGGAGAACCTCAACCTCCTGCTCGATAACCAGCGTCGCAAATTCCTCAACCGTATTGCCTTCGATTACGATGGGTGCGCACTGCAACTGCGGTCTAGCGCCGTTGGCGCGATGCGCCATCATCAGACGAGGGATGATCTCACTCTCGATTGTTTGGCGGAGCTGGCTGGTCCAGCCGTTTCGTTGCGCGAGCGCCGTTGGGCGCTTCGTCTCCAGTTCGGAGCAGAGGTCGGTCGACGCATCGGCGTGGTCTTCCCAGAAATCTGCCCCGGAACTCGTTTCCCGAGTATTGCGCATGGTTCCTCCCAACACTTCCTCTTAACGAGGCGAGATGGAGGAGAATTCTGCATTATCTACCCGTAGAACGTCCCTCTTTTGTGTTTTTCGAGGGTTTGTCCACTCCTTCCACCTCGGTGTCAGTTAAGCATGACACTGCAGACTGTAATAGGACATTTTTTGTCCGGACTGTAAATTTAACGATACGTCAATTTAGATTGACACTTTCTTGATGCACGTCCTAGAGTATCCGCTGAATTGGCGGGTGTATCCGAAGGGCACGATGCGTCAGCACAGGAACATCAATAAGAGAAGCCAGCCTCTTTACACGGCGGATGAACGCCGCCGCCGCGACGCCTCCCCTTGGACGTTGGTCCAAGGTGTTCTTGCCCCCCTTCAATTCCTGGTTTTCCTGATCAGCTTGGTGCTGGTCGTGCGTTATCTATCCACAGGCGCGGGCTATGCAGCAGCGACCCTGTCGATCGTGATCAAGACCTTCGTCCTCTACGCGATCATGATCACCGGCTCGGTTTGGGAGCGGGAAGTCTTTGGGAAGTACCTCTTCGCGAAGCCCTTCTTCTGGGAAGATGTGTTCAGCATTCTCGTGTTGGCACTGCACAGTGCTTACCTAGCGGCCCTGTTTTGGTCCGTGCTGGCACCTCATGAACTCATGCTCCTCGCGCTGGCGGCCTATGTCGCCTACGTGATCAACGCGGGCCAGTTCCTGCTGAAACTGCGCGCCGCGCGCCGAGAGCAATCTCGGCCTCTTTCTCAGGATTTGGCTGCTGCTCCCGTGGTCCTGGGAGAGGCGAAGTGAACGCCATCGCCACACGGCCCATCCAATCAGCGGGCTGCGCAACTGCGCCATCCAAGGCCAAGCCTGGTCAGCGAGAGGTCTTCTGCGGGCTCACCGGGATAATCTGGCTGCACCGCAAGATCCAGGACGCCTTCTTTTTGGTCGTCGGCTCACGAACCTGCGCGCATCTCATTCAGTCCGCCGCAGGCGTGATGATCTTTGCCGAACCTCGCTTCGGTACGGCGATCATCGACGAACGCGACCTAGCCGGCCTCGCGGACGCCAACGAAGAGCTCGACAAGGTTGTCACCAAGCTGTTGGCGCGTCGGCCCGAGATTCGCACGCTCTTCCTGGTCGGCTCGTGTCCCTCCGAGGTGATCAAGCTCGATCTTGCGAAGGCCGCACAACGGCTCGCACAGCGTTTTGCGCCTGCGGTCCGGGTGCTGAATTACTCGGGCAGCGGCATAGAGACGACTTTCACCGAAGGCGAGGACGCCTGTCTGGCCTCGCTGGTACCGGAGATGCCAACGGCGCCGCAAGGCGCCGAGAAGTCTCTGCTCGTACTCGGTGCACTGGCCGATGTCGTGGAGGATCAGTTCCGCCGGCTCTTCGCCGAGCTCGGCATTGCCAATGTAGACTTCCTGCCGCCTCGGCGCTCAGCCGATCTGCCGCAGGTCGGGCCCAACACTCGCTTCCTGTTGGCCCAGCCATTCCAGACAATCTCTGCCCGAGCACTTGAGGAGCGCGGCGCCGTTCGGCTCCGTGCTCCTCATCCTTTTGGTGTCGAGGGCACGACCGCATGGCTTGGTGCTGCTGCCGTAGAGTGGGGCGTCGACCCGGACCGTTTCCGAGAGGTCGTTGCAGCACCCCGGAAGCGCGCCCAGGCGGCCTTGCAGCGCTACCGCGAGAGGCTTGACGGTAAACGGATCTTCTTCTTCCCCGACTCGCAACTCGAGATTCCGCTGGCACGGTTCCTTCATCGCGAGCTGGGCGCCGAGCTGATCGAGGTCGGCACGCCCTATCTGAACCGCAAGCTCATGGCGGAGGAGTTGGAGTTGCTTCCGCCGGGTACGCCTGTCGTCGAGCAGCAGGACGTCGAGCGTCAGCTCGACCGTGCGCGCGCCGCCGACCCTGACCTAGTCGTCTGCGGATTGGGCCTGGCCAATCCTCTCGAAGCCGAGGGGATTGCCACCAAGTGGGCGATCGAGCTCGTCTTCTCTCCCATCCATGGCTACGAGCAGGCCGGTGACCTGGCAGAGCTCTTTGCCCGTCCGCTCGAGCGGCGCGCGCGGCTGGAGGTCTGACGCCATGGAGCTCACGGTCTGGACCTATGAAGGACCGCCCCACGTCGGGGCCATGCGGGTCGCAACGGCGATGGAAGGGCTGCACTACGTTCTCCATGCGCCGCAGGGAGACACCTACGCTGACCTGCTGTTCACCATGATCGAGCGTCAGCAGAAGCGGCCCCCGGTTACTTATACAACGTTCCAGGCCCGTGACCTGGGCGGCGACACGGCCGAGATCTTCAAGAACGCAGTGCGCGAGGCGTATGAACGCTTCCGGCCGCAGGCTTTGCTGGTCGGTGCGTCCTGCACGGCCGAACTGATACAGGACGACCCTGGCGGTCTCGCCCGGGCGCTCAACCTGCCGGTGCCTGTGGTGCCGATCGAATTGCCGGCCTATCAGCGCAAGGAGAATTGGGGCGCCTCGGAGACCTTCCTGCAGTTGGTGCGCGCCCTTGCCGGCCCGAGCGCTTTGCCGCCTGGCACGACACGGCCGGCGCGTGACCCCTTGCAACGGCCAAGATGCAATCTTCTTGGGCCGACGGCACTCGGTTTCCGTCACCGCGATGACGTCAAAGAAATCTCCTCGCTGCTCGCCGAGCTCGGCGTCGAAATCAACGTGACCGCGCCGCTCGGCGCCACGCCGGCAGATCTGAGCCGCCTCGGTGAGGCTGACTTCAACATTTGCCTCTATCCAGAGATCGCAGATGCCGCCGCGCAGTGGCTGAAGCGCGCCTTCGGGCAGCCCTATGTCAAAACGGTTCCGGTCGGCATTGGTGCAACGCGAGACTTTATCGCCGAGGTCTGCGCGCTTGCTGGGTGTGATGCGAAAGCGTTCCTCGCCACCGAAGGGTCGCGACTTCCCTGGTACTCACGCTCGGTCGACTCGACCTATCTGACCGGCAAGCGTGTCTTTGTCTTTGGTGACGCCACCCATGCCATCGCGGCAGCCCGCATCGCTTCCGACGAGCTCGGTTTCACGGTCGTCGGTCTTGGCGCCTACAATCGCGAGTTTGCCCGCGAGGTGCGTGCGGCAGCCAAGCTCTACGACGTCGAGCCGCTGATCTCCGACGACTATCTGGAGGTCGAGGCCAAGATCGCGGACGCCGCGCCCGAGCTGGTGCTGGGCAGCCAGATGGAACGGCATATCGCCAAGCGCCTCGGCGTGCCCTGCGCTGTCATCTCGGCGCCGGTCCATGTTCAGGATTTTCCCGCGCGCTATTCGCCCCAGATGGGCTTCGAAGGTGCCAACGTCATCTTCGACAGCTTCGTGCATCCTTTGATGATGGGCCTGGAAGAGCACTTGCTCGGAATGTTCCGCGAGGACTTCGAGTTCGGTGATCATGCATCGCCTTCGCACCTTGCCGCGGAAGCCCCATCCAATCGCGATGTCCGACTGCCGGACAGCTTGCCTGCTGGCCAGGGCGAGGATGTTGCCTGGGCGGCCGAGGCTGAATCAGAGCTGCGCAAGATTCCCTTCTTCGTACGCGGCAAAGCACGCCGCAACACCGAACGCTTCGCACAAGAACGGGGCGTTGCAACCATCACGCTCGAGACGCTTTACGATGCCAAGGCGCACTTCGGCCGCTGACCCGACCCCGGTTCGGGTCGTTATCGTGACGCTGGACAGTCACCTTGCCAGCGCCGTGGACCGCGCCCGCGCATCGCTGCAGAAGGAGATTCCCAACCTCTCTCTGGTGCTTCATGCCGCCGCCGACTGGACGGCGAACGAAGAGGCCCTGAAGCGATGCAAAGAGGATATCGCGAGCGGCGACATCGTCATCGTCACCATGCTCTTCATGGAAGAGCACATCCGCGCTGTCTTGCCGGCGCTCAAGGCGCGCCGCGAGCATTGCGATGCCATGGTCGTCGGCATGTCGGCCGGCGAGGTCATTCGTCTGACCAAGCTCGGCAAGTTCTCCATGGACAAACGGCAGGGTGGGGCGCTGGCCTTGTTGAAGCGCCTGCGGGGCGGCAGCAAAGACGGCAAACCCTCCGTCAGTTCTGGTGCCAAGCAGATGGCGATGCTGCGGCGGTTGCCGCAGATCCTCCGCTTCATCCCCGGCGCTGCCCAGGACCTGCGCGCCTACTTCCTGACCTTGCAGTATTGGCTGGCGGGCTCCGACGAAAACGTCATCAACCTGGTGAAGTTCCTGCTTCAGCGCTACGCGTCCGGCCCGCGCGAGGTCTTGCGTCAACGGCTCACCGCAAAGCTCCCCGTTGAGTATCCGGAGGTCGGTCTCTACCACCCACGTCTGGCGGACCGCATCGCCGTCAAAGCCGGAAAGCTCCCGAAGCCCAAGAAGGTCAGCAAGACCGTGGGCCTTCTGATCATGCGCTCCTATGTTCTCGCCGGGAACACGGCGCACTATGACGGGGTGATCGCCGCCTTCGAGGCGCGCGGTTTTCGGGTCATCCCTGCCTTTGCCAGTGGCTTGGATGCGCGCCCGGCCATCGAGAACTACTTCAAGAACGGCAGCAGGCCGCTGGTCGATGCCGTCGTCTCACTGACGGGTTTCTCCCTGGTCGGCGGGCCTGCCTACAACGACTCGAAGGCCGCGGAAGACACGATCGCCGAGCTGGATGTGCCCTACCTGGCGGCCCAGGCCGTCGAGTTTCAGACGCTCGAGCAGTGGCAGGAGTCCGATCGCGGCCTTCTGCCGGTCGAGGCGACCATGATGGTCTCCATCCCCGAGCTGGACGGCGCGACCGGGCCCATGCTCTTCGGTGGCCGCTCAACGCAGGCGTCGCCCGAGAGGCCACGCGACATGCAGTCTCTCGATGAGCGGGCCGGGATGCTGGCGGCCAGAGTCGATCGCATGATCACTCTCCGCAGTGGGGCCTTGGCTGATCGCAAGCTCGCAATCGCGCTGTTCAACTTCCCGCCGAACGGCGGCAACACCGGCTCGGCCGCGCATCTTTCCGTCTATGCCTCGCTCTTCAACACGCTGAAGGCTCTGAGGCAGGCGGGTTACACGGTCGAGCTGCCGGAGAGCGTAGACGCACTGCGTGAGACGATCCTGGTCGGCAACGCGGCACGCTTCGGGACCGAGGCCAATGTTCAGGCCCGCATCAGCGCCGATGAGCATGTGCGGCGCGAACCGTGGCTGGCAGAGATTGAAAGCCAGTGGGGACCTGCGCCGGGACGGCATCTGTCGGATGGTGCGTCGATCTTCGTGCTCGGTGTGCAGTTTGGCAACGTCTTCGTCGGCGTGCAGCCACCCTTCGGCTATGAAGGCGACCCCATGCGCCTGCTGTTCGAAAAAGGCTTGGCACCGACCCATGCCTTCGCCGGGTTCTATCGCTACATCCGTGAGGATTTCGGCGCCGACGCCATCCTCCACTTCGGAACCCATGGCGCCCTGGAGTTCATGCCGGGCAAGCAGGTCGCTTTGTCCGCGGACTGCTGGCCCGACCGTTTGATCGGCGATCTGCCGAACTTCTACCTCTACGCCGCGAACAACCCCTCCGAAGGCATGATCGCCAAGCGCCGGGCGGCGGCGACCCTGGTGAGCTACCTGACACCGCCGGTGACCAACGCCGGGCTCTATCGCGGCCTTTTGGATCTCAAGTCCTCGGTTGAGCGCTGGCGCGGCCTGGACAGCGAGGCGCCCGAAGAGCGCGAGGAGCTTGCGGCGCTCATTCAAGCGCAAGCCGGTGAGCTTGAGCTCGCCGAGCTCGAGCCGGCCTGGAACGGCAGCGCATCGCGCGAGATCGACGGGCTCGGGGCCGCGATTTTGGAGCTGGAATACACGCTCATCCCCCACGGACTCCACGTGGTCGGTGAGCCCGCGAGCGAGCCCGAGCGCATCGACTTCCTGTCGGCGCTTGCCGAAGCCTCCCATGACATCGCGCCCGAGCCCGCTGCCATCGACGCTTTGGCGCGTGGGGCGGACGCCGAGCAGGCGCTGGCGGCAGGCGGGATGGAGACGAGCGACAGCAACGTTGCTGCTTTTGAAGCCTTGGCCGAGACCAACCTGCTCTTGTCTCAAGATCATGAACTTCCTTCGCTGCTGAACGCTTTGAACGGCCGTTTCGTGCGCCCGGCGCCTGGGGGCGACCTCATCAGGTCTCCCGATATCCTGCCGACTGGGCGCAACCTGCATGGCTTCGACCCCTTCAAAATTCCGAGCACCTTTGCCGCCGCGGAAGGCGCACGGCAGGCGGCACGGCTTTTGGAGCGCCATGCCGAAGACGGCCACGATCTGCCGGAGTCGGTCGCTATCGTGCTCTGGGGCACGGACAACCTGAAGAGCGAAGGCGGACCGATCTCGCAGGCCTTAGCCCTGATGGGTGCGCGGCCGCGCTTCGACAGCTATGGCCGCTTAGCAGGAGCCGACCTCATTCCGCTGGAAGAGCTTGGCCGGCCGCGCGTCGATGTCGTCATGACCCTGTCGGGCATCTTCCGCGATCTGTTGCCGCTGCAGACCAAGATGCTGGCGGAGGCGGCCTTCCTTGCGGCCAGCGCTGACGAGCCGCTGGCGCAGAACTTTGTCCGTAAGAACGCGCTGGAGACGCAGAAGCGGCTTGGCTGCGATCTCGAAACGGCATCGCTCCGCGTCTTCAGCAATGCGGATGGCGCCTATGGCTCCAACGTCAACCACCTGATCGACAGCGGCTGCTGGAACGACGAGGACGAGCTGGCGGAGACCTATAGCCGGCGCAAGTGCTTTGCCTTCGGCCGCGATGGACGCCCGGCCCAGCAGTCCGAGCTGCTGAAGGACATCCTCTCCGGCGTGCATCTCGCCTATCAGAATCTAGAGTCGGTCGAGCTCGGCGTCACCACGCTCGATCATTACTTCGACACGCTGGGCGGCATCAGCCGCTCGATTCAGCGGGCCCGCGGAGATCAGGTGCCGGTCTACATCGGGGATGAAACACGCGGGCAGGGGGCGGTGCGGACCATCGCCGAGCAGGTCGCGCTCGAGACCCGCACCCGCATGCTGAATCCGAAATGGTACGAGGGCATGCTCGAGCACGGCTACGAGGGCGTGCGCCAGATCGAGGCCCACGTCACCAACACGGTCGGCTGGTCGGCGACCACGGGGCAGGTCTCCAAGTGGGTCTATCAGCACATCACTCAGACCTACGTGCTCGACGAAGAGATGAGGAACCGGCTCGCGGAGCTCAATCCGGTCGCCTCCTCGAAGGTCGTCAACCGCCTGATCGAAGCGCACGAGCGCGACTATTGGACACCGGATGGCGCCATGCTGGAGGCGCTGCGCAAGGCTGGCGACGAGTTGGAAGACCGGCTCGAAGGCATTGGTGTGGAGGCTGCCGCATGACGCTCGACATTCTCGCGAATGCTCCTGATAGCGCCCCGAGTTCCCGCGACGACGGCGAGGGCAGCGTTCAGGTTCATCTGGACCCCAACATGACCATCGGCTCGGCCAAGGTCTTCTCGATCTATGGCAAAGGCGGTATCGGCAAGAGCACGACCTCATCCAATCTCTCGGCCGCCTTCTCCAAGCTCGGCAAGCGCGTGCTGCAGATTGGCTGCGACCCCAAGCACGACTCGACCTTCACGCTGACCAAGTCTCTGGTGCCGACCGTCATCGACGTGCTCGAGTCGGTGGACTTCCACACCGAAGAGCTGCGCGTCGAGGACTTCGTCTACGAAGGCTACAACGGTGTGATGTGCGTCGAGGCGGGCGGCCCGCCGGCCGGCACCGGCTGCGGCGGCTATGTCGTTGGCCAGACCGTCAAGCTGCTCAAGGCACATCATCTTTTGGATGACAGCGATGTCGTCATCTTCGATGTGCTCGGAGATGTCGTCTGCGGCGGCTTTGCCTCGCCACTGCAGCATGCCGACCGGGCGCTGATTGTCGCGGCGAACGACTTCGACTCGATCTTCGCGATGAACCGCATCATCGCAGCGATTACCGCCAAGTCGCGGAATTATGATGTGCGCTTGGGTGGGGTTATCGCCAACCGCAGCGCCGCGACTGATGAGATCGACCGCTTCAACGAGCGGGTCGGGCTCAACAAGCTGGCGCACTTCCCGGACCTGGACGTCATCCGTCGCAGCCGCCTCAAGAAGTGCACGCTCTTCGAAATGGAACCATCGCCGGAGCTGGAGAAGGTGCAGCAGGAGTACCTGCAGCTTGCCCAGACGCTCTGGGATGGCACCGAGCCCTTGATCGCCGAGCCGATGAAAGACCGTGAGATCTTCGACTTCCTGGGGTTCGATTGATGCCGAGTCTGACCTACGAAAAGCGCCGCGGGCAGCTTGAGACCTACTTCGATCGAACCGCGGTCGAGGCCTGGGCCAAGCTGACATCGGAGGCCCCGGTCAGCCGCATCCGCGCGACCGTGCGGGCGGGCAGGGACCGCATGCGCCAGACCTTCCTCGATTGGTTGCCGGCCGACCTGAGCGGTCGACGTGTGCTCGATGCCGGCTGTGGCACTGGGGCGCTCTCGTTCGATCTCGCGCGGCGCGGCGCAGAAGTTGTCGCCATCGACCTCTCGCCGACCTTGATCGAGCTGGCGCGAGAGCGCGCGCCGAGCGATCTCGGTGATGGCAGCGTCCAGTTCATCGCCGACGATATGTTGAAGGCACCGCTCGGAGACTTCGATCACATCGTCGCCATGGACTCCCTGATCCACTACAGGACGGAAGACGCGGTGAAGGCCCTTGCTGTGCTCGGCGGCAGGGCGAGCGAATCCATCCTTTTCACCTTTGCACCGCGCACGCCGGCGCTGACGGCCATGCATCTTGCCGGCAAGCTGTTTCCGCGAGGCAATCGCGCGCCGGCAATCCAGCCGACCGGGGCCGATCGCCTTCGCCGCTTGATCGACAATGACTCTGGTCTGCTCGCCTGGCGTACGGCTCGCAGCCACCACGTCGCCAGCAGCTTCTATCAATCCCAAGCACAGGAGCTGATCGCGGCGTGAGACGCTTCAACCAAGGCATGGTGATGGGATGGAAGCGGCTCGGGCCGCGCTGGCTCCCCTTTGCCGATGCGGCGACGAAGGATCTGCCGCTCGGCCGCTTGCTGCGGTTGTCGCTCTTCCAGGTTTCGGTCGGCATGGCGGTGGTGCTGCTGACCGGCACGCTCAATCGCGTGATGATCGTGGAGCTTGCGGTGCCGACTTGGCTGGTCGCTTCGATGGTGTCGCTGCCACTGCTCTTTGCGCCCTTGCGCGTGTTGATCGGCTTCCGCTCTGACGTGCACCGCTCCTTCCTCGGTTGGCGCCGCGTTCCGTACATTTGGTTCGGCTCGCTTCTGCAGTTCGGCGGCCTCGCGATCATGCCTTTCGCGCTTCTTGTCCTGTCGGGCGATACCCACGCACCCCTGCCGAGCTATGTCGGACAGCTGGGCGCAGCGCTGGCCTTCCTCATGCTGGGTGCCGGCCTGCACACGACGCAAACGGCCGGTCTCGCACTGGCCACCGATCTGGCAACGCCAGAGAACCGTCCGCGTGTCGTGGCTTTGCTGTATGTCATGCTGCTGCTCGGCATGGTCGCGAGCGCCTTGCTGTTCGGCGTTCTCCTCGATGCTTTCAGTCAGCTCCGTCTCATCCAGGTGATACAGGGTGCTGCGGTGCTCACCATGCTGCTCAACATGGTCGCGCTCTGGAAGCAGGAGGCGCGCAATCCTCAACTGACCGCCCCCAGCCGTCCACGCCCAAGCTTCGCCGACTCCTGGAAGGTCTTCGCAGCCAATGGTCGCGCATCGCGGCTGCTCGTTACGGTCGGCCTCGGCACGGCGGCCTTCAGCATGCAGGACATCCTGCTGGAACCCTACGGCGGTCAGGTTCTGGCGCTCAGCGTCAGTGCGACCACCATGCTCACCGCCTTGCTCGCCGGCGGCACGCTGGTCGGCTTCGCGCTCGCCGCTGCGGCGCTCGGGCGAGGGTGGGACCCTTACCGACTTGCCGCCGCCGGCGCGCTTGCTGGCATCTTCGCATTCGCGGCCGTGATCTTCTCGGCACCGGTGACGTCACCGCTGCTCTTCCGTGCTGGTGCAGCGCTAATCGGCTTTGGCGGCGGGCTCTTTGCCGTCGGCACCTTGATCGCCGCCATGGACCAGGCCGAGGACGGACAAGCAGGATTGGCGCTCGGTGCTTGGGGGTCGGTGCAGGCCACGGCCGCTGGCTTGGCGATCGCGGCCGGAGGCGGCCTGCGCGACGCCATCTCCGCCCTTTCGGCCGAAGGTGCCTTGGGACCGGCCCTGACCGGAGAGGCCGTTGGCTACAACGCGGTCTATGCGATCGAGATCGCCTTACTCTTCGCCACCCTGGTTGCCATCGGCCCGTTGGTACGGACGGCGCCACTCAGGTCAACAACACATAGCAGAGCAAGGTTCGGGCTTGCCGAACTGCCGGGCTAATCCCGGAGAAAGTGGAGGTCATGATGGAAACGGGCGCACTCTTGAGCGGTTTGGATGTAGCCCAGGTCGTTCTCTACGTCTTCTGGATCTTCTTTGCCGGTCTCATCTTCTATCTCCGGCTTGAGGATCGGCGCGAGGGCTATCCCCTGGAGGATGCCGTCACCGGCAAGCGGCAAGACATCGGCTTCTTCTGGTTCCCGCCGGCCAAGACCTTCAAGCTGCCGAACGGCGAAGAAGTGGAGGCGCCGCGCGAGGAGCACGACGCGCGGGAGCTCAAGGCGCAGCCGTCGGCGGGCTTTCCGGGAGCACCGCTCGAACCGAGCGGCAATCCGATGCTCGACGGTGTCGGCCCGGCCGCCTATGCGATGCGTCCCGACGTCCCTGAGATGTCGCATGAAGGCACGCCGAAGATCCGGCCGATGCACTTGGCCGAAGGCTTCTCCGTGGTGCCAGGAGATCCCGACCCTCGCGGCATGGCCGTGATCGGCACCGATGGTGGCAACGCCGGCACCATCAAGGAGCTGTGGATCGACATGGGCGAGCAGTTGGTCCGCTATCTCGAAATCGAGTCCAACGACACGACTGCGCTCAATCGGCAGATTCTGGTGCCGATGCCGCTGGCGCGCGTCGACGCCAGTCGCGGAGAGGTCAATCTCGCCTCGGTCCTCGGCAGCCAAGTGGCCTTGGCCCCCCGGCTGAGAGATCCGAACCAGGTGACGATGTTGGAGGAGGAGAAGATCTCTGCCTACTTCGCCAGCGGTCATATGTACGCGACCCCCGATCGTCTCGGGCCGTTGCTCTAAGGAGACGAGCCATGCTGCCAAGAGAGCACGACTACGAGCCCGTCCACGGTTTGCCGGAGGCCTTGCCGGCAGGTGAAGAGATCCTCTGGCAAGGCGCCCCGGGTTGGTGGGCTTTGGCGAAGAGCCTCTTTCACGTAAAGGTCATCGCTCTCTACGGCGGTCTTCTCTGCGCCTGGCGTGTCGCCGCAGCATTGCATGACGGACAGGGGATTTTCGCCGCGCTCGAAGCGGCCTTGAGTGTCGCAGTCCTCATGGCGTTGGCCATTGGCCTGTTCTTCCTTTTGGCCTGGCTGATCGCGCAGACGACCGTCTATACGATCACCAATCGCCGCGTGGTGATGCGGATCGGCGTCGCGCTCTCCATCACCTTCAACATTCCCTTCGACATCATTGCGTCGGCCGACTGCCGGCTGCGCAAGGACGGGAGCGGCGACATTCCGCTTTCGCTGCAGGGCGCGAACAAGATCGCCTATCCGCATCTTTGGCCCCACGCGCGGCCTTGGCGCTTTGCACGGCCGGAACCGATGCTGCGTGCTATTCCAGATGCCGAGGCCGTTGCCGGCCTTCTCGCCACCGCCCTGGGACAGTCGGTGATCTCCCGGCGGCATGCAGACATGACCGAGGAAAAAGCGCAGACCGTGGCGCCGACGCAGCCGGCGATCGCCGCCGAGTAGCTTGGATCACGACGATGAGCGAACCCTTCTCCTCCCAGTCCTTTCCCCGCCCGTTGGTTTTTTCACTGGCCGCGCTGATCGGTCTGTCGCTGATCGCGACGCTGGGCTCACGGGTCACTGGCTTCGGGACCAGTGAGGTTCCGTCAGCTGCGGTCGTGCAAAGCCGTGATCTGCACTTCCTCGATAGGAGCGCTGGCGGCATTGCCATCCGGGATGCCGAGTCCGGCGAGGTGATCGCCGTGCTGGAGCCAGGGACGAATGGCTTCATTCGAGGTGTCATGCGCGGGTTCGCCAGGGAACGGCGCAGCCAGGGCATCGATCGTGTGCCGCCCTTCACGCTGGCCCGTTGGAGCGATGGCCGTCTTTCCATCATTGACCGGACGACGGGTCGGCGCGTGGAGCTCGACGCTTTCGGCTTCGACAACGCTCGCGCATTCGCCCGCCTACTGAGCGCCGGCAAGCACAGCAGTGAGAGCTTTGCCGGACCCGATGACACCCTCAGCCCGAAACCCCAGACCGTCGGCACTTTGTAGCCGCAAGACAGGAGGACGCCATGAGCGCGACCAGAGCAAATGCCAAGACCAGCAGCAGCTCGACGAACAAGGCGAAGACCGAGTCCCTGATCAGTCCGCGCTTCTACACCACCGACTTCGATGCCATGGACCAGCTCGACCTCAGCCCCGTGCGCGCCGAATGGGATGAGTTGATGCGTGAGTTCGAAACCGATGCAAACACCGATCACTTTCAGCGCACCGCGGAGTTCGATGGCGCCATCGAAGCGATGCCCGAGGCGTTGCGGAAGGAGTTCATCGACTTCCTAATCAGCTCCTGCACCTCGGAGTATTCGGGCTGCGTGCTCTACGCCAACATCGCCAGGAAGGTCGACAATCCCGACATCAAGAAGGTCATGCGCTACATGGCGCGCGACGAGTCCCGCCACGCCAACTTCATCAATCAGGCGCTCAAGGACTTCGATCTCGGCATCGACCTCGGCTTCCTGACCAAGGCGAAGAAGTACACCTTCTTCAGGCCGAAGTTCATCTTCTACGCCACCTATCTTTCGGAGAAGATCGGCTACGCCCGCTACATCACCATCTTCCGGCAGCTCGAGCGCCATCCCGAGTACCGCTTCCATCCGATCTTCAAGTGGTTCCGGGACTGGTGCAACGACGAGTTCCGTCACGGCGAGGTCTTCGCCCTGATCATGAAGGCCGACCCGAGCTTGACGCGCGGGCTCAACCGCTTTTGGATTCGTTTCTTCCTGCTCGCCGTCTTTGCGACCATGTATGTCCGCGACCACACCCGGCCGGAGATGCACAAGGCTTTTGGTCTCGACCCCAAGGACTACGACTACACCGTCTTCCGCATCACCTCGGAGATCTCGAAGCAGATCTTCCCGTTGACCTTGGATATCGACAGCCCGGCCTTCCACGCCGGCCTGGAGCGGCTGCGCGCGATCGGCGAAGCCACCGCTAAGGCGAAAGCCCAAGGCGGCATAGTCGGCAAGTTGAAGCAGGCCGGCTTGGCCGCCATGGGTGTGGCCACTTTCGCGCGCCTCTATTTCTTGCCGACGGTCGACAATCAGCTGCCGGACAAAGTCCGAATGGCGCCGGCTTGGTAGCGCTGCAAGGAAGGGGAGGCTCGAAAGCGAAGTGATGATCACGCTGGTCCAATACGGCGGCCCGATCGTCTTTGCGCTTCTCGCCTGGTGGTTCAGCACCGGGGCGATCCTCTATCTGGACGGCTTGCCGAAACGGACCTTTCCCTGGACCATGTTCGCGATCACGCTTGCGCTGGCGCCCGCCTTCTACGGCTTGGCGACCAGCAGTCAGGTGACGACCGTCGGTGCGGCCTATGCTGGCTTTGCCTCGGCTTTGATCGTTTGGGCGTGGCTCGAGCTTTCCTTCTTGACGGGACTGTTGACGGGGCCGCTTCGTGAAGCCTGCCCGCCTGATTGCGCTGAAACCGGCGGGAGCGTCCGACACTTCTTCCACGCCGTGCAAGCGATCCTCTACCACGAGCTTGCCGTGCTTGCCTTCGTCGTCGCCACCCTGGCGGTGACCTGGGACAACCCCAACCAAACCGGGACCTGGACCATCCTGCTGCTTTGGGCAATGCGGCTCAGCGCAAAGCTCAACCTGCATTTTGGCGTACCGAATCTCAGCGAGGAGTTCCTCCCACCGCACCTGACCTATCTGGGCAGCTTCCTGCGACGCCGACCGATGAACCTCTTCTTCCCGGTCTCCGTCACGGCCTCGACCGCGGCGCTCGCACTGCTCGTGTCTGGTGCGATCGGTGCCGCGCCGGGCAGCGCGGAAGCGACGGGCCTGCTGTTGGTCGCCAGTCTCCTGGCGCTGGCGATCGTCGAGCACTGGTTCATGGTCCTGCCTGTGCACGCGGTGGCGATCTGGCGCTGGGGGTTCAGGTCTCGTCAGCAGGATGGCGCCCTGGCGTCTGAGGCGCAGGAAGGCGGGGAACCGCAACGGAGCATCGCCGGACCGGGCTTTTGGTCGGGCATCACCACTTTTCTTGGCGTGAGGTCTGCCGCGGCGGCGGCCCCGCCAGCTTTCGAGCAATCGCAGAGGGCGATCTGGAGGCGATCATGAAGTACGAGCACTTCTTCCAAACCAAGCTGAACGAGCTGCGCGCCGAAGGACGTTACCGCGTATTTGCGGATCTGGAACGCAATGCCGGGGACTTCCCGCGCGCCCGCTGCCACAATAGCGGTGCGCCCGAGGAGGTGACGGTCTGGTGCTCGAACGACTACCTCGGCATGGGCCAGCACCCGGATGTCTTGGCGGCTATGCATACCGCGCTCAACCGCTGTGGCGCCGGAGCCGGCGGGACGCGCAACATCTCGGGCACGAACCACTACCATGTGCTGCTCGAGCGGGAGCTCGCCGACCTGCACGGCAAGGAAGACGCACTGCTCTTCACGTCGGGCTATGTCTCGAACTGGGCAGCGCTCGGTACCTTGGCGTCGCGCCTGCCGGACTGCGTCGTGCTGTCGGACGAGCTCAACCACGCTTCGATGATCGAGGGCATCCGGCACAGCCGTGCGGAAAAGCGCATCTTCGCCCACAACGATCCGGCCGACCTGGAGCGCAAGCTGCAGGACCTGGACCCGGAGAGGCCGAAGCTGGTCGCCTTCGAGAGCGTCTACTCCATGGATGGCGATATCTCACCGATCGGCGAGATCTGCGACGTGGCGGAGCGCTATGGCGCCATGACCTATCTCGACGAGGTTCACGCGGTCGGCCTCTATGGACCGCGCGGCGGCGGGGTGGCCGAGCGCGAGGGCCTGTGCGACCGCCTGACGGTGATTGAGGGAACGCTCGGCAAGGCCTTCGGAGTCCTGGGAGGCTACATCGCGGCCTCGGCGGCGCTCTGCGACTTTGTGCGCAGCTATGCGTCCGGCTTCATCTTCACAACGGCCTTGCCTCCCGTGGTCGCCGCCGGCGCCATGACGAGCGTGCGGCACCTCAAGGCGAGCTCCTCGGAGCGCCATCGCCAACGGGACCGCGTGGCGGCCGTGCGTGCAGGCTTGGACCGCAACGGTATCCCGCACCTTGCCAACCCGAGCCATATCGTGCCGGTGATGGTGGGCGACCCGGTGCGTTGCAAGCAGATCACCGACGTCCTGCTTGAGCGCCATGGGATCTACGTGCAGCCGATCAACTATCCGACGGTGCCGAGGGGAACCGAGCGGCTCCGGCTAACGCCGTCGCCTCTGCACAGCGATGCCGATATCGAGCGCTTGATCTCCGCCCTGTCCGTCATCTGGGCGGAGTTCGATCTGCCGCGCACGACGCAGCCGGCTACACGGGCAGCCTGAGCTTCCTGTTCAGCGTAGGAGTCACTGCGCCGGCACCTTGATGCCTCGGTTCATGCGCCAGACGACCGCGTTGAGCACGCCGGCGAAGCTGACCCAGAGCAGGTAGGGGGCCAAGAGCCAGGTCGCCAAAGACGAGATCGGGTAGAAAAGGATCATCGTCACCGCGATGGCGAGCCAGAGAAGCACCAGCCCGACCAGCGCGAGGCCCGGGTTGCGGAGACCGAAGAATAGGCCCGACCAGGACGCGTTGAGCAGCAGCTGGACGCCATAGGCGATCATTGGAAGCAGCAGCGCTTCGGCTGGCGCCCTGTCCCAGACCAGCCAGCCGGACACGGCGATCATCACATAGAGAACGGACCAGACCGGTGCGAAGATCCAGTTCGGTGGTCGCCAGTCAGGCTTGCGAATGCTTTCGTACCACGCGCCTGGCTTGAAGATCGCGCCGGACGATGCCGCGGCGAGATTGGCCAGCACAAAAACAGCGAGCGACCAGTAGTTTGGGTCCGTCATCTTCGACCATCGACGAGTGGTGATGTAACCTGGGTTTATAGCAGATAACGCGCCGGGCAAGGCCTGCAAGGTCCTGCGGTCAGACCTTGCTGAGCGCGCGTTGCAGCGGCGCCCCGCCATTCCAATGCCCCTCGGCATCCAGAATGGTGAAACGGGCGAAGAGCTCTTCCTTGAACCACTTCAGGGTTCTGGCGTTCTTCACGGCATCGCGGTGGAAGCGGCTCTTGTAGGCGAAGTGCCGCATGGTCTCGAGATCTTCCCAGACCGAAAAGGTGACCTGCTGGACCCAGGGCACTTCGCCCATGCCCATCTTGAACACCAGGCTGTCCTGCTTCGTGGTGTCGTCGCTGATGTCGGGGACGCTCTTCCAGAACTGGTGGAGGTGCCCGAGCTTGACGGTCGCGCGGGTCAGCACCCCGATGGGCTGAGGCGCCTGGTCGCTCACGCCGGACTCAAAAGGCTCGATGCCGTCCCAGCGGCCCCAGCTGTGAACCGGGCTCAAGTAGACCGTCCAGTTCTCGGCCGAGTGTGCGCGGTAGCGCTGGAACACCGCATGCTCGGCGATCTGTTGCTTGGCGTGCGCTTCGGAAGGCCAGGTCGCGAGGATGCAGTAGACGGAAAAGTTGGGGAGGGGATGGAAGCTCTCCCTGGTTCCCGTGCCGAAGAGCTTGGAGAAGCCGATGCCCGGAATGCGGCGCAGCGGCCGGCGCGAGAACTGCATCTGGCTGAAGGCCCAGAGCTGATTGCGCAGTCCGCCGAAGCGAAAGAAGGAGATCGTCACGACCTGCATTGTCTGACGCCCGATACCGCGTGCACCCCACGTCCCGTTCTAGTTTGGTGCGGTGGCCAGCTCCGGATAGTCGTTCAGCATGGACACGCCATTCAGCGGCTTCCCGACTCCCTGATGGCAGGTCGCGCAGTTGGTCTTCAGCACGTCGCCCATCGGACCCTTGCGGTCGTCGGGAAAGACGGGATTGAGAGGCTCAATGTAGTCGTTGTTGATGTCCCGGACCATGCGGATGCCGTACCAGGCCGTGGTCCGCTTCGGACTGCTCTGATCCCAGTTCCGGAACGCACGACTGTTGTGGCAAGCGGTGCAGTTCTCGCCCAGCGCCACGGACATATGGACCATCAAGGAGTAGGTCCATTCCGTCTGCTGGATGTCCGCAGGGTTGGAGCCGTTCGGCAAGGCGCTGTCGGACGCCACGCGGATGGGCTCGGCCTCGGCCAGGAAGGGCTCGAAGGGATCGTAGGGCATGGAGGTCAGTCCGACATGCTCGGCGGCGATGTTCTGCTGGTTGCGGTAACCGACTGAACCGCGGGCCGCTCGCGGACCAGGGTCGATCGCCCAGACGTACTGCGGGACCGGATTGCCGCGATGGCAGGTGTAGCACGTGACGCCGACGTCAGCGACGTGGTCCTGCCACTGCTCGTTGATGTGCCAGTTCATCTGCAGCATGCGGCGCGTGACGATCTTGGTGTAGACCGAGTCGTCGGCAAGGTTCTCTTCGTTGTGGCAATAGGCGCAGCCCGCTTCGGGCGAGACCCATTCCGTGATCGAGAGCATCAGACGGTTGAACTGGTCCTCGCTGAGATGCCCCAAGACCTGCACGTTCTCGTAAACCTCGGAGGCACGAGGGCCGTCTAGATCCGGCTCGTAAGGGACCTCGGGGATTTGATTGAGCTTCGCAAGCTTGCGTTCGATCCGCGGGTTTTCGACTTCCTCCATCCCGACGCCACGGAAGCCCTGCTGCTCCGACTTCGTCGGCGGCCGCTCCCAGCAGCCGGCAAGAACGAGGGCGCCGAGTGCGATGGCCGCGGTGGCGGTCAGTGCACGGCCCGGCTGGGACAGTGACTGTTTCATTGTGCGCTCCCTTCAAGCAAGCCAGGATCCTCGATCGGCCCGAAGACTTGCGGATAGGACGGGGCGACCCCGTGGTCGACTGCCCAGAGGTACCAGTTGTCCACGACAGTCCCGGTCAGGAGGATGCCGATGCCACCGGTCAGTGGGCAGAGAACGGCGAACCACCAGGCCCAGCGATGGATCGATTCCATCGTGGCGTTGAAGCCCATCGTCCAACGCCAGAACAGCGCTGCCCTCTCGGAGGCCGTGCCGCGATGGGTAATCTGCTCGATCTCCCGATCGCCACCAAAACGGCTGACGGCCAGGATGGTTGCGCCATGCATGGCGAAGAGCAGGGTTGCCCCGTAAAGGAAGACGATGGAGAGGCAGTGGAAGGGATTGTAGAAAAGGTTGCCGTAGCGGATGGAGAAGGCGGCCGTCCAATCGAGGTGCGGGAAAATCCCGAAGGGCACGCCCTCGCTCCAGCTCCCCATCAGAACCGGACGGAAGAAGCCGAGCACCAGGTAGAGCCAAATGGCGGCGGCGAAGGCCCAGGCCACATGGGTTCCCATCCCGAGGGACTTGGCCCGTGAGTAGGTTCGTGCCCACCAGAGCAGGATGGAGGCTGTGAGGAAGAAGCCCGCGACGTTCCACCAGCCGCCCTCGTTGAGCGGTGCCAGCTTCAGGCCGTACTTCGCCGGCGGCGGCTCGAGCGCGAGCCAGGGCAGCTGCCGGACGAACTCGATGGGATCCCAGGCCACCGACGCCAGCATGTTGAAGCCCATGGTGACGATCGCCAGAGCACCGGTGATGACAGACGCAAGGCCGAGGAAGCCCAGATAGACAGGGCCGAGCTGTGCGTTGCCGAACTTTCCGATCCAGTAGGAGAAGAAGGGCGTGCCGTCGCGCTCCCAGTCGGGGCGCTGCAAGGGGATGCCCATTTCCGCAGGTCCACGGACCTGCACTTGGGTGAAGATGTTCTGATATTCAGCAGCCATCGTTCGCGTCCTCCCCTCAGCTCCAAATCGGCAGGTCGAGCCACCAGTTCCACCACTCGGGCCAGCCGCGGGTCCAGAAGGGACCGCTTATGACGATGCAGACGGCGCTCCAGAAGCCGGCGTTGAGCGCCAGGAAGAGTCCGAGCCGGTGAATGCCGAGGGTGCCCACGGAATAGCCGAGCACGTCGCGGAAGAAGGTGTCCTCGTACTCGGGCGTACGAACCGTTTCGCCGTCGGCCGGGTTGGTCGCGGACAAGACGAGCGCGCCGTGCAGCGAGAGCGCCAGCACCGTCGTGAAGAAGAAGGTGATGGCGATCATATGCGCCGGGTTGTAGTGGAAATGCAGGTACTGGTAGCCAACGTTGGAAACCCAGTCCAAGTGGCTGAAGATGCCGTAGGGAAAGCCGTGGCCCCAGGCGCCCAGCAGCAGCGGCCGGATCACGACCAGCGTGAAGTAGGCGAAGATCGCGAAGCTGAAGGCGACGGGAATATGAAGGCCCATGCCGAGCTTGCGGGCGATCTCAGCCTGCCGCAGGGCCCAAGAGCCGAAAGCGCCGAGCGCGCAGACTGTGATGATCTGCCAGAGGCCGCCTTCCTTGAGGGGCGCCAGGGCCAGACCGTAACTCAAGTCCGGTGGCGCGATGTTGATCTGCCAGATGTTCCAGGTGGGGCCCAAGGCGGCGCCGTAGAGGATCAAGGCCGTGCCGACGAAGGTGAAGAACGCCGTCGTCACGCCGAAGAAGCCGACATAGAAGGGACCGATCCAGAAATCGAACAGGTCGCCTCCGATAAGGGTGCCTCCGCGGACGCGGTACTTCCGTTCAAAGTTCAGCATTACCATGGTTCACTCCTCCCAGCGGCGGCAACACTCGCCTGTTGGGCCCCTGCAAAACGTCAAGGGTTGGATGATGGACGCGGCCTGGCGAACGCCTCGGGGCCGCGTCCATTCATCCGGGGCCGCGTCCTAGCTGAACGCGGTAAAGTCGTTCGAGGTCGTCTCCGGCGCTGAAAGCGACGAAGTGGTCACTGGGTTGCCCTCGAACCAGTTGAACCGCTCCGTGCTCATGAGCACGAAGTGGATCATCACGGCCAACGCAAACAGGAAGATCCCCTGAATGACGAGGACGCGTCTTGGATCGAATACTTTCCAGATTCGCCACATTATTCAGGGGCCTCCTATGCTACGAATGGTAGGACCGCAGTGGCCGTTGAGTGCACGCCGTCCATGAGCGACGCATAGCCCTCTGGTCCGGGGATCCAGGGACGCCACAACCAAACGAGGAGATGCGCAACGACCGCCACGATGACGAACATCACCATTCCTTGCAGGTAGTAGGTATGGAACTCCTGGGCCTCCTGATCGCTCATGCCGGTCCAGCTGCTCCTGTCCTGATCAGCCATCGTTGTCCTCCGACTGATTGGCCTTTCGGCCGTTACCGCGCCGACCCGCGCGGCTGGGATCGACATGACCGAACGTCACGCCGAACTCTGGCGCCGCCGCGAAGAAGCGGCCGGCGCAAGCTCTGTCTGCCCTACGCCATGAAGGCGAAGGGAACCGATGCCGAAGCCGCCGACCTGGCCTCGCCCACCACGGAGCGGCGATTGGCGAAGGACCGGGACATCGAAAGCCATGTCCACGGCAGCAGACGTTTCATGACGGCGACAAAGAAGAAGAGAAGAAAGACGACCGCATAGATCAGTCGAAACTGAAGTCTCTCCGACTTGTTCGCCCGTCGCTTGTCCGCGAGATGAGAGCTCATGGAACTGCCTCCCTTTTTTGACCTCCGAGAAAGTCCGAAGGACGTTTCGCCCGCAGCGCCGCGCTGAGGCACCGGCTGGCGGAATGTCATGGTTTGACTCGCTGCGCCCATCACGCTGCCCTGCCTGTCAAACTCTGAAGCAGCGCTTCGGTGACACGATGGGATGTGACGGTGCTTTCGCCTGCGTCGCGGGCTGCTTGTTCGGCTTGATCGCGTAGACGCTTGGCTGCCGAGATGCGCACCAAGACCGGATAGGTTTCGACCGTCTCCTCGAGCACGGTCTGGGCGTCTTCGTCCCAGCGCAGCTCGCTTGTGACGCGGGCAAGTGTCGCGTCGACATTGTCGAGCTCGTTGGACAGCGGAAGGATCGCGAACAGCGCGTCGAACAGCGCGTTGCAGACCTCCTGCACCACGTAGGACGCACCGGCGTATCCCATGAAGGGCGTGCCGGTGTGGCGGCGCACCACGGCACCCGGGAATGAGGCCGGGATATAAATCGAGCGACCGCCAGCCTCGGCGAGATACATGCGCTCGTTGTAGCTGCCGAAGAGAACGAGAGGCGGCTTGTCGCGCACGGCCTCGCGAACCGCCTGGTTGTCCGGCTTGATGCCGGCGCTCCGGGCGAACGAGAAGGTGCAGGGCATGCCGAGCTCGTCTTCCAGGAAGTGCCGCAGCCCGCGCGCATAGGTTTCGTTGGCGACGACCGCGAAGCTCGCCGTGCCGAAGAAGTCCTGCGTCACGGAGCGCCAGAGATCCCAGAGTGGCTTGATCGTGGTGTGCTTCTCGCGCTCGATGAAGGGCTCGGGGTCGAGGCCGAGCAGCTCACCCAGGGCGCGTAGGAACTTGGTCGTCGAATGCAGTCCGATCGGCGCCTGCAGATAGGGTCGCTCGAGCGCTTCGCAGAGCATGCGGCCGAACTCGCGGTAGAGGCAGACGTTGACCTCTGCGTCGGCCAGCTTCGACACGTCGTTCAGGTGCGTGCCGAGCGGGAAGGTCAGGTTGACCTCTGCGCCGATGCCTTCCACCAGACGGCGGATCTCGGCCAAGTCCGAAGGCGTGTTGAAGGTGCCGTAGATCGGCCCGATGATGTTGACCCGCGGCTTCTCGCCGTCTTTGCGCGGCTTCGGAGGCTTCACGCGTTTCGGCCCGAACTCGGTCCAGAGCCAGTTCATCGCTCGGTTGGCGCTCTGCCACTGATCCTCGTCGATGGTGCGCGGCAGGAAGCGCTTGATGTTGGTGCCTTCCGGGGTGACGCCGCCGCCGATCATCTCGGCGATCGATCCGGTCACCACCACGCTGGGCGCTTTCGGGTCGAGCGTCTTGTGCGCGCGCTTCATCGCTTCTTCGGTGCCGTGCTGGCCGAGCTCGTCTTCCGAGAGACCGGTGACGACGATCGGCAACTCATGCGGCGGCAAGGCATCGGTGTAGTGCAGGACGGCGGTGACCGGCAGATTCTCGCAGCCGACCGGGCCGTCGATGATCACCTGCAAGCCCTTGATGGCCGTGAAGACGTAGACCGAGCCCCAGTAGCCACCCGCGCGATCGAGATCTTGGATCAGCATCCGATCGCTCCTTCGACCGGGGCTTTCTTATCCTTCGTCGGCAGCTTGGGCTTGGCGGTCGGGCGCTCGCGCGGCGGTTCCGGCTTGCTCTCCCAGACACCGGCGGCATAGCCCTCGCCGACACCGGCGAAGAAATCCTTCATCGCGGTGAAGCGCTCTTTGTTGCCAATGGCGCCGTTGATCACCTGACCGAGCGAGCCGGCCCCAGCCGGACCCATCAGCGGCCGAGCCGAGATCAGATTGGTGAAGTAGAGGCCGGGGATGGCGCGCTGCTTCGCGGCCTGCACGACAGGCGTTGTGCCGATGGCGAGGTCCGGCTCGAAGGCCTCCAGCGCTGCCAGGTCGTTTTCGAGGGATGCCCGGAATTGGACGTCGACGCCATGCGCCTCAAGCCACTTGCGGTCCGGATCCGACCAGCGGGTCCGCGGGCAGGCGGTCCCAACGTAGGGCACCTCGGCGCCGCTCTCGATCAGCAGGCGGGCGACCAGCAGCTCCGAGCCTTCGTAGCCCGACAGCGTAATGCGGCCTTTGATCGGAGCGCCGGAAAGCGCGCCGCGAATGGCCGGCAAAAAGCGGTTCTTCGCCTGGTCAATCCGACTCTTCGGAATGTCGCAAGCCTTGCCGATCGCATCGAGCCAGGCCGCGGTCCCGTCGCAGCCCACCGGGGCCGAGCCGACGACCGGGCGACCGGCCGCTTCGAATTCTCGGACGGAGGCCGTGTAGTAGGGATGGACAGCGGCCACGACGACGCCATCGAGGGCGGCATAAAGCTCGCGCCATTCTCGCGTCGGTACGACCGGGCCGGCGGCCAAGCCGAGCGGCTCCAGCATCGCGCCGAGGCCGACCGGGTCGGCGGGAAACATCTCACCCAGAAGCGTGACCGTCGGCCGGTCCTGCAAACCCTCGCGCGGCGCCTGGACCGGACCTTGTTCCGCCTCTTCGCGCGCATAGGCCAGCATGGCGCCGGAGAGCACGTCCTTCGCTTCGGCATGGGTCGGCACGCCGAAGCCGGGCACGTCGATGCCGACGATGCGCACGCCGTTGATCTCTTTGGGGAGGAGCCGGAGCGGCACGCCGGAAGCCGTCGGCACGCAAAGGTTCGTCACCACCACCGCGTCGTACTTCTCGGGGTCGGCAAGCTGATAGACGGCGTCTCGAATGTCTTCGAACAGCTTACCCGTCACCAGCGTCTCGGAGTTGAACGGCACGTAGCCGACCGAGCGCTTCGCACCGTAGAAGTGGGAGGTGAAGGTCAGACCGTAGACACAGCAGGCCGAGCCACTGAGAACCGTCGCCGTGCGCCGCATGCGCAGGCCGACGCGCAACGAGCCGAAGGCAGGGCACATGCTCTGCGGCTGATCGTGCGGTCCGGTGGGATAGTCGTCGGCGTAGCGATCGAGCAGCTCGCTGTTACCAGCTGCCTGCGCCGCCTTGCGCATCTCCGCCGCTCCGGCGTGGCAGCCAATGCCGTCGCCATGAGTCTCGACAAGCTTGATGTCTGCTGACTGATGATTGCCATCCGGTGCGTCCGCGTTGTCCATCGCCACTGAACCGGCCTCGTCATAGACCACCTCGCCGGCATCGCCGGTGCGTGTCGTGGTGTCTGACAGTCGATCGGTCATGGCTTCAGCGGTTCCCGGGTCCTTCAGACGCTGTCGTAGATGACTTCGAGTGACGTCTTCTCGGTGACGATGCCGCCGCACATGTCTTCCGGAGTTGCAGGGTCGAGCACCACGTCACGACCGACCTCGTCGCTCGAGAAGAGTCCGAGCAGCTCGTCTTGGCTGAGCGGAGTGGGGTGCCGCGGCGGCGCCGTGGCGGCGTTGCCTGCAAGTTCTTCGAACAGCGGCGCCCAGGCGTCGCCCGGCTTGCCGACGATCTGATAGTTCGCGCTCTTGCGCCGGATATCCTCATCGGCCGGGATCGCTGCCAACACCGGAATGTCGACCGCCTCAGCGAAGGCCTGCGCCTCGCCCGTGCCGTCGTCCTTGTTGACCACCATGCCGGCCACACCGACGTTGCCGCCAAGCTTGCGGAAGTACTCGACGGCCGAGCAGACGTTGTTGGCGACGTAGAGTGACTGCAGGTCGTTCGAGCCGACAACGATCACCTTCTGGCACATGTCTCGCGCGATCGGCAGGCCGAAGCCGCCGCAGACCACGTCGCCCAGGAAGTCGAGCAGAACGTAGTCGAAGCCCCACTCGTGGAAGCCGAGCTTCTCGAGCAGCTCGAAGCCGTGGATAATGCCGCGCCCGCCACAGCCGCGGCCGACTTCAGGGCCACCCAGCTCCATGGCGAAAACGCCGTCGCGCTTGAAGCAGACGTCGCCGATGGCGACCTCGTCACCGGCCAGCTTCTTCTTGGAGGAGGTTTCGATAATAGTCGGGCAAGCACGGCCGCCGAACAGAAGCGAAGTGGTATCACTTTTCGGATCGCAGCCGATCAACAGCACGCGCTTGCCCTGCTGCGCCATCATGTAGGAGAGGTTGGCCAGCGTAAAAGATTTGCCGATGCCGCCCTTGCCGTAGATCGCGATGATCTGAGTTTCCTTGGTCGGCGGCGCGCTGTGAACCGCATCCGGTTCCATCGCAGCTTCCTCGCGCAGCGCCGTCACCATGTCGGCATCATCACGGCCAGCCGAGTCGGCGAGCAGTTCGGTCATGAGCACGCACTCCAATCGAGCACCATCTTGAGGCAGGCTGGTTCGGTGAAGGCTGTCTGGTAGGCGGCCACCGCGTTCTCGACGGTTTCCTCGTGGGTGATCAGATCATCGAGCTCGAGAGCGCCGCATTCGGCCAGTTCTTTGACCTCGATGAGATCCGACTCGCTCCACTGGGCGGCGATGCGAATACGCGCTTCGCGCATGAAGGCGGGTGGAAAGGCAAATGAGGGGCGGTCGCTGTAGAAGCCGGCCAGGGTGATCTCGCCTTCCGGCGCCAACCCGGAGATCAGCGTGTCCAGCACAGAGGCGTCGCCGCTGACATCGCAGATCGCCCGGTAGTCATGGTGGTCGTCTTCAGCCGGGTCGATCACGCTATAGCCCAGCGCACCTTGCCGCCGCGTCGGCTCTTGCTCCCAAACGACCGGCTTTGGCCCGCCGGCCAGACAGGTGAGTTGGGCAACCAGGCGGCCGAGCACACCGTGCCCGACGATCAGCTCGGGACCTCTTTCGCCGCAGCGCGAAACGGCATGCTGCGCTGTCGCCGCAAGCGCTAGAAGAAGGCTGCTCTTACCGAGATCTTCATCAACCGGCACGGCCCGCCGGCCAGGAACCACGAGGCGCGAGGCTGCCCCGCCGAATAGACCGCGCACGTCTCCGAAGCAGTTGGCGCCGGGTACGAACACCATCTCGCCAACTTCGCGACCGGATGTGGCTCCCGCCTCGCTCACCCGGCCCACCGACTCGTAGCCCGGCACGAGGGGATAGCCCATGCCGGGAA
The DNA here is from genome assembly GCA_965247175.1 of Rhodospirillales bacterium. Classification (GTDB taxonomy): domain Bacteria; phylum Pseudomonadota; class Alphaproteobacteria; order Kiloniellales; family DSM-21159; genus JANQMX01. The sequence continues at coordinate 1,620,936 of OZ252006.1, read as the reverse complement.
AGTCCGGCATGCGGCCGCTCCAGAGCAGCTTCTCCGTGCCGCTGCTGATGCCGCTCCAGGCGATGTCGACCACCACATCGTCGTCCTGCGGAGAGGTCAGCTCCAGCTCGCTCAAGGCGATCGATTGGGGCTTCTCCAGGACAACTGCGAGGGTGTTCATCACGCCACCTGTCGAGCGGTTGCAAGAGTGTCGAGGTGGATTGCTCCACCATGTGTCAGTCTAAATTTACATATAATTATGTCAAGCAAAGACGACAGATTCTTGTCACATTTCCTGGACAGATGTCACGGGCGGGCTGCGATCAGGCGCACCAGCAAGGGCTGCCGGGTCGGCACTTCGCGGACATGCGAGAAGCCCGCTTCATTGAGAAGCTGCTTGTGATGCGGGAAGCTGCGCGGGCGTCCGCGGCCCATGGCCCAGAGGAAAAAGCCGAAATAGGCATCGCCTATCGGTTCGGCGCCGCGGGTGCCGCTCATCGGCTCGGCGATCAGCAGCGTTCCGTCTTCAGTCAGCGACTCGCGAACCTGTCTCAGGATTCGCCGCGCGCCACTGTCTTCATGATCGAAGAGGACACGAATGAGAGTCGCGAGATCGTTGCCGTGCGGGAGCGACTCGGTGAGGAAGTCGCCGCCCTCGGCATGCAAACGCCCGTTCAGGCCGGCTTTCCTGAAACGTGTTTCAGCACGGGCTGCCACGGCTGGAAGGTCGAACAGGGTGATCTGAAGGTCGGGTGCTTTCATGGCCGCGCGCGCGGCGAAGCCTCCGTCGCCGCCGCCGACATCCAGCATTCGGCGGTGTTGACGGATGGGATAGGCCGCCAGGACGTCTTCGGCGAGCGGGATCTGAGACGCTGCCATGAGCGCTGAATAGTCGGAGACCTCAGCCGCGCTGAGCTCGGCGGGACTATCGCTTCCGACGTAGCGCCAGAACTGGGCAAGCTCTGCATCGCCACGCTTGGCGCGCAGCAGTGCGACCGGATCGGTCATGTCGCGATAGAGCAGTGCGTGGTGGCGCACCATGGCGGCGACGCCGGGATTGTCGATCAGGGCCGCGCCCAGCATGCCGAGCCCATAGCGATTGCCCGAGCGCAGCGAGAGCAGGCGAAGTGAAACGGCGGCGGACAGCAGACGCTCCGTAGCGTCCGGGGGAAGTGACAAGCGATGCGCTAAGGCATCTGCTGCAAGAGGCTCTTCGGCCAGGATCTCGAACAGCTCGAGCTCGATGCAGGCATAGAGCACCTGGGAATAGACGAAGCCGGCGCAGAGATCGAAGGCGTCTCGTGCGTTCTTCTGAGCGAAGTGACGGATGACCGGAATGGCGGTGACGCGCCGGCGGAAGTCCGGGCTGGTCAGCAGGCGATCGCGCAACGCGTAGAGCCGGTCGCGCCACGTCGTTCTCTGTGTCGACGCCCTGCCATGCGGCGCCGGTTCGGCCGCGCTGGAGAGCATGGCTTTAGGCTGCTTGCTGCCAGAGCTCGTCAGGAAGGAAGCGGTGCGTTTCGGCCAGGATGAGTTGGCGAAGGGCGTCTGAGCCGGGGCAGGGCGGGATGGCGTCGACGGCGCTGTCGACAAGATCCTGCAAGTAGCCGACGGCGCCGGCCAGGCCGAGCTCGCGTGCTGCGCTCGGCCGGTTGAGTGCAACGTCCTGCCCGACCGGCTTGCCCAGCTCTTCCGGATCGCTGGCGACGTCGCGAATATCGTCCGCCACCTGATAGGCCTCGCCCAAGCGCTCGCCCAGCGGGCGCCAGGCCTCGGGCTCGCCGCCCGCCGCTGCCGCGCCAACAAGGGTTGCGCCCGCGAAAAGCGCGCCCGTCTTCTGCTGATGATAGCGGGAGAGATCGATCTCGGATTCGCACTCCCATGCCTGGCCGGCGACGATGCCGTGCGGCATGCCGACGGACGCGCCGACGGTCTGCATCAGGCGAATGCTACGCTCCGGCGAGCGCAGCGCGACGCGGGCAAGCGTTTCGAACGCCAAGACGATCAAGGCATCGCCGGCCAAGACGGCCAGCCGCTCGTCATAGGCTCGGTGCAGAGCGGCCTTGCCGCGCCGGATATCGGCATCGTCGAAACAGGGCAGGTCGTCGTGCACGAGAGAAGCGCAGTGCAGGAACTCGATGGCGCAGGCGGCCGCATCGACGATCTTGGTGTCGTCGGCACCACAGGCCGAAGCGACCGCTAGGCACAGCCGCGGCCGAACGCGCGCGCCGCCCGGAAACACGGCATACCGAAGGGCGGCTGCCAAGCGTGGCGGTGTGTCTTCGCTGCGTCCTGCAGCCAGCGCGGCCTCAAGCGCCTCCTCAATGCGGTGTTTCGCGTCCATGGCGAGCTCCCTCTTCCTTTGGAAGTATCAAGCCGCCCGAGTGTCATTTATTATTGTCAGTTAGAATTGTCATATTATGCTGACGCTCAAGTCAACGACAATCTTGGGAGGTCGTTCGTGAGGCCGCCGCCCCGCGTAGCCGTGATCGGCGCTGGTGTTGCCGGATTGGTCTCCGCGCTTTTGCTTGCGGCGCGCGGCCTCGATGTCACGGTGGTCGAGCGGGCCGCGCGGCCGGGCGGCAAGATGCGCGAGGTTGTTGTCGGTGGGCGCGCAATCGATGCAGGCCCCACCGTCTTCACCCTGCGCCGCGTGTTCGACGAGATCTGCGATCTCGCAGGGACGTCTCTGGAGTCCCTCGTCACCTTGAAGCCCATCGAGAACCTGGCGCGTCACGCCTGGAGCGAAGATCAGCGCATGGATCTCTTCGCCGACATGGAGCGGACGATGGCGGAGATCACTGCCTTGGCCGGGCCGGCGGAGGCGGCGCGCTATGGCGATTTCTGCCGCGAGTCGCGCCGTGTCTTCGACGCACTCGAAGGCCCACTGCTGCGCTCGTCCTTGCCCAGCCCGCATGGCTTGGCGCGGCGCCTCGGACTGCGTGAGATGTGGAGCCTGGGCCGTATCGCCCGCTACCGCAGTCTCTGGGACGTGCTTGGCCGCCACTTCCACGATCCGCGCCTGCGACAGCTCTTCGGCCGCTACGCCACCTATAGCGGCTCTTCGCCCTTTCAGGCTCCCGCACCTTTGATGGTCATCGCCCACGTGGAGCGGGACGGCGTCTGGGTCGTGGAAGGCGGCATGCATCGCCTTGCCGAAGCCTTGGCCGCATACGCCGAGAGACTGGGCGCTCAGTTCCGATTCGGCGAGGAGGTCCGCGAGATCCTGCTGGAGCAGGGTGCGGCGAAAGCGGTGCTTTTGTCCTCGGGCGAGCGCCTCGATGCGGACTACATCATCATGAACGGCGACGTTGCCGCCTTGAGCGATGGACGGATGGGAGAAGCGGTGCGCGATGCCGCGCCGCGCGCGCTGCCGACGCGGCGATCGCTTTCCGCCATGACCTGGACCCTTCTCGCCGAGACGGAAGGGTTTCCGCTGGTCCGCCACAACGTCTTCTTCGGCCAGGACTACGCCTCTGAGTTTCGCGACATCTTCGAGCGCAGCCGTCTGCCGCGCAACGGGACCGTCTATGTCTGCGCTCAGGACCGCGACGATGACAACGATACGGCCGCGATTGGTCCCGAACGCCTGCTCTGCCTGGTCAATGCGCCCGCTTGTGGCGACCAGGCACCTATGGACTCACAGGAGATTGCCGAATGCGAAGAGCGAAGCTTCTCTCTCCTGGCGCGCTGCGGCTTGACGGTGCGCCGCCGCCCCGAGACGACGCAGCTGACGACGCCGGCGGATTTCGAACGGCTCTTTCCGGCGACGGGCGGGGCGCTCTACGGCCAGGCGGCGCACGGCTGGATGGCGACCTTCAACCGCCCGGCCTCGACAAGCCGGGTGAGCGGGCTCTACCTGGCGGGGGGCAGCGTGCATCCGGGCCCGGGCGTGCCGATGGCCGCGACCTCGGGCCGGCTGGCAGTGGAATGCCTGCTGGCGAACCTCGATTCGACGGCAAGGTCCCGGACAACGGCTACATCTGGTGGTACCTGGATGGGCTGAGCGACGACGGCCGCCACGGCATCACCATTATCGCCTTCATCGGCAGCGTCTTCTCATCATACTATGCCTGGAACCGGCAGAGAGGTGATGCGAGCCCCTATCGGCACTGTGCGCTGAATGTTGCGCTCTATGGCAGGTCCGCGCAGCGCTGGGCCTTCACCGAACGCGGGCGCAACGCCCTCTCGCAAGAACGCCATCAACTGGGCATAGGCCCGAGCTCGGTCCGCTGGACCGGCGAGGCGCTGGAGATCGATGTCGCAGAGATCGCCGTGCCGCTGCCGAGACCGGTCCGCGGCAAGGTGCGTGTCATCCCGGAGAGCCTGACGGACTTCAAGGTGGACCTGGATGGCGAGGGCCGGCAGAGCTGGCGGCCGATCGCACCTTGCGCGCGCATCGAGGTGGAGATGGAAAGGCCGGCGCTTTCCTGGTCCGGCGTCGGCTACCTGGACAGCAACGAGGGGGAGCGTCCACTGGAGGACAGCTTCTCTTTCTGGAACTGGTCGCGCGCCAGCCTGGCGGGCGGACGCACCGCCATTCTTTACGAAGCGACCCACCGCAACGGCGTGACCGAGCCGCTCGGCTTTCTCTGCCGGCCCGATGGTGCGGTCGAACGTTTCGAGCCGCCGCCACCGCAGCGACTGGCGCGCACCTTCTGGCGCATGGAGCGTCCGACCCGGGTCGATGCCGGAAAGTCGGCGCGGGTGGTCGAGACGCTGGAGGACGCGCCTTTCTATTCGCGCTCCGTCATCGAAACCGAACTGCTCGGCGAGCGCGCCCACGGCGTCCACGAAAGCTTGTCACTCGACCGCTTCAGCCAGAACTGGGTCCGTCTGCTGATCCCCTGGCGCAATCCCCGCGCCCTGCGCTAGTCGCCGGGTTTCTCAGCGCGATGCTCCCGCTCTCGGCGCAGTCGGCGTAAGACCCATAGCTCACGCCCGACCCAGCCAAGCAGCAAGGCGACGATGAGAGCGCCTTCCAGCGCCACTAGAAGGTCCAGACTCATGGCGCCCGGATGGGCAGAACCGGAGGGGGTGAATTACGACGCCTGCGGTCTGCGCAGGCGAGCCTGCATCGTGACGCTGGCGCCGTAGCAAGCGAGCAGAAAGAGAAAGCCGCCGAGATCGATGAGCGAAAAGCGGTCGCCCACGCCCATTGCGAAATAGAGGAAGCAGATCTGCGCTCCGGCCACCACAAGTCCGAAGTTCACGATGCCCGGCATGACTTCGTTCAGCGTCGCAAGCGAGGCTGAGACCTCGCTGTCGCGCCGGGCGAATGCCTGACCCTGCTCGCGCGCCCGGGCGCGCATGGCATAGAAGAGAAAGCCGAGACCGATAGCCGCGAAGATAACTCCGGCGATGTGCATTGCTAACCTCCCTTGTTAGGACCGCCCCATCTGCCGTCGTTGGTCGACTTCCCCGAGGATGACGATCATGCGTTCCACACGCTGGCCGAGCTGCCACCAGGGCGGCATGTCCGGATCGAGGGATGCGACGGCGGGCACGGCCATCTGCATGTCGCTGACGGCGTGGACCAAGTAGCGCGTTTCTTCGAGCGGCTGGACGGACGCTGACGGCCGCCGAACCAGAGAGTCCATCAGGGCGCGACAAAGCAGCTGCGCCTTACGTCCGGACGAAACCACCGCTCTTTGCGAAATGGAGTCGCAATTGCGTCTCGCGACTTCCTCGCCGATTTCCGCGTAGAGGTGTCGGGCTGCGAAGATGGCCGGCCGATAGCCCAGGTCGAGGCCTGCGATACCGCTCTCGGCGCGCGCATAGAGCCCATCTGCTAAGGACAACAGGCGCTGGACGACCTGCGCCAGCTCTTCGCTCCAGACGGGCTCACGCAGCCAAGCGTCCGGGTCCAGGCCGACCGCCAGCATCCAGTCGCGCGGCAGGTAGAGCCGCCCGGCGCGGGCGTCCTCACCGACGTCGCGTGCGATGTTGGAAAGCTGCATGGCGACCCCGAGGTCGCAGGCCCGCGAGACCGCTTCGAAGCTGCGCGCACCCATCAGGACGGCCATCATGGCGCCGACGGTGCCGGCAACCCGCGTGGCGTAGTCCAGCAGCCCGGAGAGATCGTGGTATTGGCGTCCCTCCGTATCCCAGGCCATGCCTTCGAGCAGAGCGTCAGGCAGAGTGCGCGGCATGCGATAGCTCGCCACGACATAGGACAAGGCCCGGTCAACCGGCGTGTTCAGCGGAACGCCGCCATAGATGCGGTCCAAGCGCTCCCGCAAGCCTTCCAGCGCGGCAGCCTTTCCGTCATCAAGGTCGATTGCGTCGTCGGCCTGCCGACAAAATCCGTACAGCACCGTCGCCGCGTCTCGAAGGTCCTTCGGCAACAGAAGCGAGGCTGCAAAGAAGGTCTTTGAGCCACCCTGCAGCAGGCTGCGGCAGGCTGCTGCATCATCCAGGTACTGTTGCTCTCGTTCAGGCGAGGGCTGCCACATCGGGGACCACCGTATCGAGAATGCGGGCTGAGGTGAGGACGCCGGGGATGCCGGCACCGGGATGGGTGCCGGCGCCGACGATGTAGAGGCGCTCGATGTCTTCGCTCTTGTTGTGCGGCCGGAACCAGGCGCTTTGGGTCATCAAGGGCTCGGGGCCGAAGGCGGCCCCCTTGTAGGACAGCAAGCGGTTGCGGAAGGTCAGTGGCGTGGTCAGGCGCGAGACAACCAGTTCGTCCTCCAGACCCGGCAAGATGGTGTCGCTGAGATACTGGGAGATGGCACGGCGGTAAGGCTCGGCCGTCTGTTCCCAGTCCACCTCGCTATCGAGGTGAGGCACCGGAGAGAGCGCATAGAAGGTATCGCAGCCCTCAGGCGCCAGCGATGGGTCGGTTGCGGTCGGGCGGTGGAGGTAAAGGCTGAAGTCCTGGGCCAGTTTGTGGCGCCCGAAAATATCGGCCAGCAGTTCCTTGTAGCGCGGTCCGAGCAGGATGGTGTGGTGCCGCACGTCTTCGTAGCGGCGCTTCACGCCGAAGTACCACACGAAGAGGCTCATGGAGTAGCGGGTGCGTTCGAGACGCCGATCGGTCCAACGCCGGCGCGTGTTGCTCGGCAGCAGATGGCGGTAGGTCCAGGCCGCATCGGCGTTCGAGACCACGATGTCGGCCGGGATCGATTCGCCGCTCGCCAAGTGGACGCCGGTTGCGCGGCCGTTCTCGACCTCGATGCGGGAGACCTCTGCATTGCAGCGGATTGAATTGCCTTGCCCTTCGATCAGATTGGCCAAGCCGGCGACGAGGCGGTTGGTGCCGCCCATCGGGAAGTGCACGCCGTAGTGCCGCTCGAGGAAGGCGATCAAGGTGTAGATCGAGGTGACGGAGAAGGGGTTGCCGCCGATCAGCAGGGAGTGGAAGCTGAAGACCATGCGTAGCCGCGGGTCCTTGATGTACTTCGCAACGCTGCTGTGAACCGTGCGGTAGGCGCCCATGCGCATCAGCATCGGGATGACCCGGGCCATGTCCTTCCAGCTCGAAAATGGAATGTGGCCAAGTTGCTCGAAGCCGATGCGGTAGTTGCGCTCGCTGGCCTGCAAGAAATTTTCGAAACCAACGATGTCGTCCGGATTGAAGCGCGCAATCTCCTCGCGCATGCGGTCCGGTTCGCCGCTGTACTCGAAAACATCGCCATCGTGAAAATGCATGCGATAGAAGGGCTCGAGCGAACGCAGGTCGATGTCGTCTTCGAAGCGTTTGCCGCAAAGCGTCCATAGCTCTTCAAGCAGGAAGGGCGCGGTGATGATGGTCGGCCCGAAGTCGAAGGTGAAACCGGCCTCGCGATGAACGCTGGCCCGTCCACCCGGCGCCTCCAGCTTCTCCAGCACGGTTACCCGGTATCCGCGCGCACCCAATCGCACCGCTGCGGCGAGTCCGCCGAAGCCGCTGCCGATCACCACAGCATGAGGCGCGGCCTTGGGCGGCAAGCCGATGGGCCGGCTTCCTCGATCCTGTCTGTCAGGCGTTCCTGTTCGCGCAACTGTCAACATTAGTAGACAGTTTAGCATGACAATTTGATTTGTCAGCAACCCTTCCGCTTGCCGTGGCTTGAATCAGCCTATGGTGCTTGGATGGCTAAGCGAGAGCGTTCGTGCGGCGTGCAAAGTCCTCAATGACGTCGGCGACTTCGTCAGGCCGCTCTTCATGCGCCAGATGTCCCAGGCCGCGCAGTGAAACGATCTCGCAGTTGGGAACCAGATCGCGAACCTGGAGCGCCTGAAAGGGCGAGATCGTTCGATCGTTGGCGCCGTTGAGCAGCAGAAGAGGGACCGTCAGCTTCGGGAGATCCACCTTCAGCGAAGCGAGATCCCAACCTGCCATCATGCCGAGGGCGGCTGCGGCATGACCCGGGCTCGCCGCGACGAGCTGATAGAGAGCAAAACCTCGCTCATCCAATCGGGAGCCGGTGTCGCGCAGCAAACGCGTCACAACCTTCGGGTCGCTCAGCCGCCGAGCGAAAAGGCGCTGCAGAAAAGGTGTTGCGGCAAGGACCTTGGCAATCGGCGAAAAGATATGGCTCGGCAGACCATTGAGCGGCAACAGGGCGCCGTTCATGCTGATCTGGCCTTTGGGCGCGATCATGTCGTCAAGGCACATGCGCGCAAGGACGGCAGCGCCTGCCGAGTGCCCTGCGGCGAGCACCGGGGTGTGGTCCAGCACAGCGGTGAGAGCCGCCACGGCGGCTGCCATGCCAGGAAGAGTCAGCTGCTCACGCTGTCCCGCTTCGGTGAAGCCATGGCCGGGGAGATCGGGCGCCACGATGGTGAAGCTCTTTGCCAGACGCGGTGCCAAATCGCGCCAAGAATGCGTTGTCGCCCCCGTGCCGTGCAGCAGTAGGAGGGTGGGGCCCTGACCCAAGACCTGGACATGCCAGCGCAGGCCGTCGGCCTCGACAAAGCAGCTCGCCTCCCGGTTCGGCCAATCGCGACCGTCTTTCTCCCAGTTTAGACGGTCGCTCACGCTGTGCTCCTTGCGCCGGAAGGACCTGCAGCTAGGCCGCTGCCGATCGGACGACCTGGGTAATCGCGCCCGCGTCGGCATGCGGTAGTGGCAGGTAGCGGGCGTTCATCGCCTCGGCAACGCGGCTCGCCGCCGCTCCCGGACGCGGCGAGGTGTCGATGACGACACAGGGCAGACCCGCTGCGCGCAGCGCTTGGGCGGCCACCACAGCATCGCCAGCGGCCTTGTCGCGACCGGGCGTGCCGTCGCGGGCGACATTGGCACGGCCGTCGGTCAGCAGAACGATGCTGGGACTCTGACCCTTGCGTCGCACCGCATCTGCCAGCGTCAGCGCCGACTCGAGACCGGCCGCAAGCGGCGTGCCTCCGCCACCCGGCAATTGCGCCAAGCAACGCTTGGCGCGCAGCAATGAGCGCGTCGGCGGCAGAAGCAACTCCGCCCCGCGATCGCGGAAGCCGAGCAAGGCAACCTGGTCACGGCGCACGTAGCAATCGGCAAGGAGCATTTCGACCGCGCCCTTTGCCTCGGCCAGCCGATGCAGAGCGGCCGAGCCCGAGGCATCCACGACAAAGATCGTCACCGTCTCGCTATGCTGTTTGAAGCGGGTGATGCGAAAGTCGTCCTTCTCGATAAGCACGCGCCTGGCTTCGCCTTTCTGGGCCTTCGCTTGCCGCCGTCGCAGTGGCTGCCAGGGTGCGGCGCAGCGCAAGGTTGCGATCACATTGAGCCGGCTGCCGCTTCGCAACACGCCAGGCCGAACGCCGGCCGGTCGGCCTCGGCGTTGGGCCACCCGCAGGGCGCCGGAGCGGCCAGTGGTGGCGCGCCGCGATGGCGTGGCTCCGACTTGCAGCAGAGTGAGAAGATCCGGTGGGATGGCAGCCTCGGCAGCCTCCAAGACCATATCTTCCAAAGGTTTGTCCTGCATTTCTGCATCTTTGGATTGGTTTTCTTGGCTCTGCGGAAGCTGCTCCTCGGGCGGCGGCTCACTCGTGGATTGGGTCTCGCTCTCCGGAAGCATCCTGGCGCGCGGCGCGATCACCAGCCGGGCGGCAAGCTTGGCATCCTCCTCGCTGACTACGCTGCGCCCCTCTAGTGCGGCTATGGCTCGGGCGGCCCGCAGCGCAAGAAGCGGTGTGCGCAGAGAAGGGACGGCGAGAGCATGCGCTGCCGCACAAAGCGCTTCGAGGACTGCTTCGTTGGCTGATACCCGGGGCAAGAGCTCTCTCGCAGCGTCGACATCACGTCTCGCCGCCGGAAGAGTGGACACCTCACGCAGTCCAATGCCTTCCAAGGAGACCAGGAAAGCCAGCCGGTCGGTCAACGCGCTCGGAGGGCGCTCGTCCTCCTCAATGCCCTCGTCGAAAGCGATCACGCCAAAGCGGCTCGGCGACCTGAGCCTCAAGCCGTCTCGCTCTCCAACGGTTTCGCCCTTGTCGAGTGCTGCGGCGATGTGTGCGGCCGTCCCGGAAGGAAGGCGCTCGGCCATGGCCAAGAGCGCGATGCTGCCGTCGAGCGCGCTCAACAAGCCCTGTTCCGCAATCGGACGGCCTGCCTTGAGCGTGGCAGCCAGATCGAGCCCGCCGAGCAGGCGGTCGTCCGCAACGTTTGCAGGGACGCGGCGTATGGAGGTGTCTTCCGACAGCAGGCTTCGCAAGTCCTCGAGCCAGCGATCGCGCAACGGACCTGCGCCACTGCGCAGCACGATGCCGCCAAGGCCGACTGGGTCGATGGCAAAGAGCGCCGCTGCGAGGTGGGCATCCCGCCAAGTTTCGGCTGCTCTCTCGCTTCCTGGCATCACGACTCTAGCACGTCTTCCATTGCGCGCGTGACCCGCACTGTCGAGCCGGCCTCGTCCAAGGGGTCACGCCTAAGACGATGGCGCAGTGCAGACGGCGCCACCGCCTGCAGATGCGAAAGCGCGACCTCCTTCTTGCCTTCCAGCGCGGCCAAGGCCCGTGCCGCCCGCACGAGGGTCAGCTCGCCGCGCAGGCCGTGAGCGCCAAGCGCCATGCAGAGACGCGCGGCCGATTCGAGGATAGCGTCGCTGGTGACGATCTCCGAGAGGTTGCGTCGGGCGGCCACGACCTTGCCGCGCAGCCGATCGTCGCGACGCTTCCACGTGGCCACGAAGCTCTCCGGATCGCGTTCGAAGTCGTCCCGCCGACGCACGACCTCGACGCGGGTCGGCAGGTCTTGTGGCGTGCCCACCTCGACAGAAAGGCCGAAGCGGTCCAGAAGCTGTGGCCGCAGTTCTCCTTCTTCCGGATTGCCGCTGCCGATCAGCACGAATCGGGCCGGGTGACGAACGCTGAGGCCCTCCCGCTCGACGAGGTTCTCGCCAGAGGCCGCCACGTCGAGCAGCAGGTCGACCAGGTGATCTTCCAGCAGGTTCACTTCGTCGATGTAGAGGAAACCACGATGCGCGTCCGCCAGAAGCCCGGGCTCGAAGGCCTTCTCGCCGCGCGCCAGAGCACGTTCCAAGTCGAGCGCTCCGACCACCCGGTCTTCTGTGGCGCCAAGCGGAAGGTCTACCACCGGCGCCGGCGCAAGCCGGCTTTTGGGTGCGGCATGGTCATTGGGGGTTCGGCATGATTCGCACAAGCCTGCGGCAAGGGCTGGATCGCAGTTGTAGCGGCAGCCTGTCACGACCCGTATCTTGGGAAGAAGCGCTGCCAGCCCGCGCACGGCTGTCGACTTTCCGGTCCCTCGGTCGCCGAAGATCAGCACGCCAGAAATGGATGGGTCCACGGCCGCAATCAGAAGCGCCTGCTTGACGTCATCCTGTCCGACGATTGCGGAGAAAGGAAAGGGAACGGCCATGTCAGAAGGCGATATCGCTATGGCCACTCAATGAGGTGAACGCCCCGATCTGTCTTCCATCAACGTAGATCCCGTGACGTTGAAGCCTGCCGTCTGATGACGCGTATGCCAGTGTTGCTGGTCTCATCGCTTTGGACACCTTTCTCGGGCAAGGCAGTCTCCCTCGATGCAATACCACAGCGCTGTCACGTTGACAGGTCAAGTTGTCAATTTTTCTGGACCGTCAGCGCGCCCGCCAGACAGGCTGCGGTGCTTCGCGGTCTCGTCGGCTGATAGGACAGGGTGATCCGCTTTCGATCGGCCGCCGTAACACAGTTCTGATGAGTATAATGATGCCGCCTTGTGAAATGAACGGCGGACAGAATTGGACGGAGGCCCTGAGATGCACGTTGGAACACTGAGAACCATATCCCTCGCCGCTCTTCTACTTGCCGGGCTTTCCGGCCCTGGCCTTGCTGCAGGCGATGCGGACAAAGGAGAGAAGGTGTTTCGCAAGTGCAAGGCCTGCCACCTGGTGGACAAAGAGCAGAACCGTGTCGGCCCGCACCTCGTTGGGATTATCGGTCGGTCCTCGGGTGCCGTAGAGGGCTTTAAGTACTCCAAGGCGATGAAGGACGCCGGTCTAACGTGGACCGAAGAGAATCTCGCAGCCTATCTGGCCGATCCGCGGGGTTTCATCAAAGGCAATCGCATGGCGTTCGGAGGCCTGAAGAAGGAGGCCGACGTGGTCAACGTAATCGCTTATCTGAAGGTAGTGACCGTTCAATAGACAGTTCGCGAAGAGCCTCTCGCTGTTGAACGAGGCGACAGTCGGAGTCCTTCGGCCCGGCTTGTGTCGTGTCATGTAGACACGCAATCAGCCTAGGAGCCAGAGTCGAGCCATTCCGCATGGCTACAGACGGGACCTGTCGACCCGGACGTTACCCAAGCTGCGCAGTCTGCAAAGCACAAATCCTGCCCTGCAATCACCTCGAGGAGCCGTGGCGCCGCGCAAGTCCGAGAATCAGTCTGAAGGGAAAAGCCCTGCCTTGCGCAAGGCATTGTTTGGTTCTGGGCAAGGCTGAGTTTTGAGCCTTACGGTACAAGCCGAAGACGTACGATGTTGTTCATATCAGGGCGCCGGCCATCGAAAAAATCACTGCGTCACGATGGCTCCAATAGGGTGCCCGAAAGCCGGTCGGCGGCCATCTTCTTCAGTGCCGTGCGGTCGACCTTTCCGACCGGCGTCAAGGGCATGTGATCGAGTGCGATAATGACCTCCGGCGCCTTGTAGCCGATGCGCGCCCGCGCCGTGCGGATAACATCCTGGCTGCTTGGAGGTGTCACGCCGTTTTTCCAGGTCACATAGGCCCAGACGTTTTCGCCATGAATGGTGTCATTGACCCCGACGACACCGGCGTTCTCCACCGCCGGGTGCGCCATGACGGCTTCCTCGACTTCCTGGGGCGAGATGTTCGAGCCGTCGTGAATGATGATCTGCTTGCTGCGGCCGCGAAACCAGAAGTAGCCGTCGGCGTCGGCCTGCATGATATCGCCAGTGTCGAGCCAGCCGTCCCGGAGCGCTTCTTTGGTGGCGGCGGCGTTGCCCCAGTATCCGGTCGTGACCGGCGCCCCCGCGATCCAAACACGGCCATCCACGCCGGCAGGCACCTCCTCGCCGTTTTCGTCGCGGAGCGCGACCTGATAGCCGGGACAGACAACGCCGACCGATCCCGTCTTGACGGGCTGACCCGGCAGGCTGAAGAGGCAGTCCGGCGCCTCGGTCAAGCCGTAGGTCTCGTTGATCGACAGGCCGGAAAGGGCCGTGAGTTCTTCTTCCAGGCTGATCGGGAACTTGTCGCCGCCGGAGATGCAGAGGCGCAGCGAAGCGAAGTCGGCCCTTGTCGCCCCGTGCTCGCGGAACAGGGCGATCAAAGCCGCCGGCAGCATGACGAGAACAGTTGGCCGCGCCTCCCGAAGCAGGGACAGCAGCTCATCGCCGTCGTAGCGGCGCGTCACGACCACGGGGGCCGCGGCAAAGAGTGCCGCTAGAGCGGTCGAGAGTGCGCCGACATGGGACATCGACGCCCCTGGCAAGACGACGTCCTTCACCGTCAAGGCCATGGCCTGGCCAAAGCTGGCGGCGAGCGTCCCGAAGGAGGCGAAGCTGTGGGTCACGCCCTTTGGTCGGCCCGTGCTGCCTGAGGTGAAGAAGATGAAGGCCGGCGCGTCGCGGTCCGGCGCTGGCAGCTCGGCCGAAGACGACGCCTCTTGGAGCAAGGGCTCGTAGCTCTGGCTCTCGCCGATCGAACCGCCAAAGGCAATCACACCCCGCGGCAGTTGGCTCGCCTGCTTGCTCGCCGCCACGTCCTCCGATCGCTCCGCGTGAACCAGCAGGGCCGAAGCCCCGCTCACCGTCAGCGCGTAGTCGATCTCCGGTGGGGTGTAGCGGTAGTTGAGAGGCACAGCCACCAACCCGGCCTTGAAGCAGGCCAGATAGTGGATCAGCAAGGCGGCTTCGTTGGGCATGAGCGACGCGATCCGGTCGCCCGGGGTCAATCCAAGTCCGAGCAGATTGTGAGCGAGCTGCGTGCTGGCTTCTTCAAACTGACGCCAGGTCCAGCGTGTCTCGCCTGAAAACAGCGCTATGGCGTTCGGGGTCGCTGAAAGACCGCGTTCGAGAATGTTCGGCAGATCGGCATAGGCGTCCAACGACGCGCCAATGTAAGGCATCCTTCCCCCATCCGCCTCGACGATCGTCCGTGGCGCGTTTGCGTTGCGCGAGCCGCTCGGCACAGTGGCTCTGTCTGGGTCGATGATGAGTCAAGTCTGTTGGACCCGCAAGGTCCAGGCGCAGGCGCCTGGCCGGCGCCACCTGCGGCATCGCCGATTTCGCTGTCCTTGCCTTCGCTGTCGAGGCCGGCGGCAAGGAGGCTGCACAGCAAGATACGCAGAATGCGCACGCGAGACCCACTAACCTGTGACTTCAACGCTAGGCCATCTCTCCTAAATCGGTGGGCGGGGTCTGTGATTTGAGGTCGGATGAAGAATGGCTGTTCTCTTTTCTCCTTTCGCCTTGCGTGGCGTCACCTTCAAGAACCGTATCGCCGTTTCGCCCATGAGCCAGTATCGCGCCGTGGATGGGCACGCCAACGACTGGCACAGGGTTCATCTCGGGCGCTTTGCCTTGGGCGGCGCAGGGCTGGTTTATGCCGAGGCGACTGGCGTCGAAGCGGCGGGACGGCGAACCCACGGCGATCTCGGCCTTTGGACGGACGCGCAGATCGAAGGCCTAAGGCCGATCGCCGACTTCATCAGCGGGGAGGGGGCGGTTCCCGGGATCCAGTTGGGCCATGCCGGCAGAAAGGCATCGGAACGCCGGCCGTGGCACGGGGAGACGCCGCTTGACGAGGAGGATGTCGCCGAACGCGGCGAGGCTCCCTGGCAAGCCATTGCACCTTCGCCGATCCCCTATGCGGAGGGCTGGCCCGAGCCGGCGGAAATGTCGGAGGATGACATTGCGCGCGTGATCGCCTCTTTCGGCGCGGCGGCACGGCGAGCAAAAGAAGCTGGCTTCAAGATCATCGAGATCTATGCCGCGCACGGTTTCTTGGTTCACCAGTTCCTCTCGCCGATCTCGAACAAGCGGACCGACACGTGGGGTGGCAGTGCCGAGAACCGCAGACGCTTTGCCGTGGAGGTCGCCAGGTCCGTTCGGAGCAACTGGCCGGAAGCCCATCCGCTCGCGTTCCGGCTTTCGGCCACCGATTGGCTGGACGGCGGGATCGATGTGGAAGAGACGATCGAGACCGCGCGCGCCCTGAAGCGAGAGGGTGTCGACATGATCGACTGTTCGAGCGGCGGTATCGGCGGCAAGCAACGGCCGCAGCGGATGAAGATCGAGCAGGGCTTTCAGGTGCCTTTTGCTGCGGAGATCCGCGCGAAGGCGGACATCGCGACCATGGCCGTGGGCTTCCTCTGGGATGCGAAGCACTGCAAAGACCTGCTTGTTGCCGGCAAAGCTGATATGATCGCGCTGGCCAGGGAGATTCTCGACGACCCCAACTGGCCCCTGCATGCGGCGCAAGAACTGAATGTTGATGAAGGGCATGCGATGTGGCCGGTCGAGTCCGGCTGGTGGCTGATGAAGCGGGAACGCCTTCTCAGCAAGCTCGGCCTCAGCTAGATACAGTTGATATCGTTCGCTTCTGTCCGTGGACCAAGACGGGATCCAGGTTGCGACCGTGGTTTCACCGATCAAGAGGGGAGCACATAAGCAGGATGCGAGAAATCAACGAGGCCTACTGGCAAGACTACTACAGCACGCACAACAACAGGCAGTTCGATGATCTGGTCGCACGATTCTTCGCGGAGAATGCCGTCTTCGAGAATCCAAAGGTTCACGCTGTTGGCCATGGGCAAATCCTCGAGTTCTTCACCCACAGCAATCAGGACGTGCACATCAAACTGGTCCCCCATGCGATCATCATAAATCCCGGCGTAACGGCCACAGAACTTGATTGCGTCATACAGGCGCAAAGGGACCTGCCGGATTTCCTGATCACGCCCCTGAACAAGGGGGGTGAAGTCACGGTGCGGATGGCCGCCATCTATCACCTGAGCGGGGACCTGATCTCGCGGGCAGGCATCTACTGGGGACAAAGAGTGAAGTGATCAGCCTTAAGATGTTGGTCGGCCGAGCCGCCTGCACATCTCTCTTAATCAGCCTATCCCGGAGGATCGACCTCTGGTAACGTCCGCGGCGCTTCCGGTTTTGTCTTTCCATACGACTTGAAAGAGGGGGTCTCCATGTCCTTTCGCGACGCACCGGCACCTGCAACCTACATGGCCGGCAAGTGGATGCCGTCGGACCAGGCGGTGCTCGACGCCTGGACGCGGAAGATGATGGCGAAGGCCGAGGCGGACACCAGCGACCTCCTGCCTGCGATCCAGGACTTCAAGGACTTCATCGAGACCGATGCGAAGGCCTACATGTTCTTCACGCAGATGTTCGATGAAGTGCCGGCCAGTCGGAAGACCTCGCCCTCCGGCAGACCGCAGGTCCGCGATTACGAGCACATGTTGCGGTTGTTCAACACCATCATGACCCACGCACCTGAGTTCAATGAGAGTGGGCTGGTCGGCTTCCCCTTCAACGCCATTCTGGATTGGTCGATGGCCAACACAGGTGGCTGGTCGGCATTCCTGGATGAAGCCATCGATGCGCACTTCAAAGCGATGCTCAACGAGTGGGCCGTCTTTCTGCAGTCGCCTGAAAGCACTTCGGTCCTCAGCGATGACCCCAAGAGCGGCTGGTTCGGTGCGGACGCCAAGAAGGCGATGCCGACTTTCGTCGAGGAGTTTCGCTGCGACCCCTCGCTGCCCCACTACGGATTCAGCTCCTGGGACGACTTCTTCACCCGGACGTTCCGGGACGGCGTCAGGCCGATCGCCGAGCCGGGCAACGACGCAGTCGTGGTCAATGCTTGCGAGTCGGCACCTTACCGCATCGCCCACGACGCGAAGCTGCGCGATCGCTTCTGGATCAAGGCCCAGCCCTATGCGCTGCAGTTCATGTTGGATGACGATCCCTACGTGGACGACTTCGTCGGCGGGACCGTTTATCAGGCCTTTCTCAGCGCCCTGAGCTACCACCGCTGGCATGCCCCGGTGTCGGGCCGGGTGGTCAAGACGCGGGTGGTCGACGGCACCTACTATTCAGAGACGCTGGCCGCCGGCATGGACCCCTCGGGCCCCAACGCCTCGCAGGGCTATATCGCCGAGGTCGCCACCCGCGGACTGATCTTCATCGAAGCGGACAATCCGGATATCGGCCTGATGTGTTTCGTGGCCATCGGCATGGCCGAGGTCTCGACCTGCGACATCACCGTCTATGAGGGGCAGCACGTCACCAAGGGCGACGAGATCGGCATGTTCCATTTCGGCGGCTCGACCCATTGCCTCGTCTTCGCGCCGGATGTCTCGATCGAGTTCGACATGCACGGGCAGACACCGGGCCTGGACGCCTCGAACATCCTGGTCAACGAACGGATCGCCACGGTCGGGCCGAAGAAAACAGCGTAGAGCCGCTTAGGATTTGTAAACCGACGGCAACTGCCCTTCGAGCAGCATCCAAACGGCCAGAACCGCCAGCCCGAGAAGCAGGGCGGCGACGGCGAGCTCGATCTTGGTGAAGGTGCGTTCGCCGGGAGCGATCTCGCGGCGGGCCCAGACGAAGATCGGTAGGCCGACGGCGTAGACGATCGCGCCTGCCAGCATGAACTGCAGGCCGGCGGCGTAGACCAGCCACAGCCCGTAGACGGTTGCCAGGATGCTGACGCTCAAGGCGACCGCCTTTCCGGTCTTCGCGCTCGCGGGGTATTGGCCGGTCCACATCACTTTCCACAGAAAGGCGGCCGAGCCGATGTAGGCCGGCAGGATCACCACGCCGGTGATCGAGAGCATCACGTTCCAGGCGTTGTCCGAGAAGTAGACCAGGATCATGGCCGCCTGCATGATCATCGTCGACACCACGAGCGAGACGGTGGCGATGCCGGCCTTGTTGGTCTTGGCGAAGAGCTTGGGGAAGGTGCCGTCCTTGGCGCAGGCCCAGGGCAGCTCGGCGACCAGCAGGGTCCAGACCAGCCAGGAGCTGAGCAGCGCGAGCACCACGCCGAGATTGATGAAGACCTCGCCCCACAGTCCGACCAGCTTGCCGAGGATCGCGGCGGTCGAGGGGGGCAGCATCTGCGCCAGCTCGCCCTGGGACACCACACCGAACGGCACCACCGAGACCAAGACGAAGAGCACCGTCACCAAGAGGTAGCCGAGGAGGGTCGCTCGACTGACCGTCTTCGGAGAGGCCTTGTCGGACATGACCACCGCGCTCTCGATGCCGATGTACATCCAGAGCGTCACCAGCATGGTGCTGGTCACCTGGTCGAGCAGGCTGCCGAGCGGCTTGTCCTGAAGCGTTGCATCCGTGACGTCGCCCCAGAAGTCGGAGGAGAAGAGGTCCGTTCGGAAGGAGAAGTAGCCGACCAGCAGGATGAAGAGGATCACTGGAACGAACTTCGCGACCGTCCCGATGTTGTTCAGGATCGAGGCGCCCCGGACACCCCGCATCACCAGGAAGCAGAGGCCCCACATGCAGGCCGAGGCTACGACGACGGCCTGCCAAGTGTTGCCGCCGGCGAAGAAGGGCGGAAAGAAGTAGTTCAGCGCATCCATCAGCAGGACGGCGTAGCCCACGTTGCCGAAGGCGACCGACATCCAATAGCCCCAGGCGATCAGGAAGCCTGCCAGCTTTCCGAAGCCGGCGCGTGCGTACATGTAGATGCCGGAGGTCATCTCCGGGTGGATGTCCGCGAGCACCTGGAAGCTGCGGGCCAGGAAGAAGATGCCGAGGCCCGAGACGACCCAGGCGATCAGGATTGCGCCGAGCGCCGCCGACTGCGCCATGTTCTGGGGAATGTTGAAGACGCCGCCGCCGAACATGGCGCTGACGACCAGCAACGTCATGGCGAAGAGGCCGAGCTTCTTGCCGTTTTGGACCTTGTCGGCGGAGGCCGTGGTCGGCGCGGAAGAGGTCTTGGTTGCCATGCTGTCTTCGACTATCGCAGTTCGCTCACAGGGCGGGTGCTGTGCTCAGGTCGCTCGCGCGACTTCGCTGCGCTCCATCGCGAGCCAGCCGAACAGCAATGCGGCCAGCATGACCAGGCCGGTAACGAGAAAGACCACCTGGAAGGAGTCGGTGGAGACGTAGAGCATGCTGGAGACCGCCATGCCGACGCAGCTACCAAGCAAACGTGCTGTTATCACCACACCGCCCGCTTGCCCGTGCTCTTCGGGCGGCACCGAGTTCATCACGGAGGTGAGGGACGGCATGAAGCAAATCGGCATCGCGGCCCCCCATAGCACCAGTCCCGGCAGCATCAGAAGATAATTGTGCCAACCGGCCGAAACGGCGATCCAGAGCATGGCCAAGGTCGCGCAGCTCAGGCCGAGCAGGGCCGTCCGGCGTGCGCCGCGGTGATCGGTCAGCCAACCGGCTGGAAGGGACATAAAGGGCGCGATGCCGACGGCGGCCAGCAGGGCGAAGCCCGCCATCAGCGGGGTCATGTTCAATCGCTCCTGCAGATAGAGGGCGACGAACACGACGACGGCCATCTTGCTGAACTGAGCCACGAAGACGACAGAATTGTAGGCGCTGACGGTCGGGATCGTGAGCAGCTCCAGATCGATAAGCGGCGTGGCGTGCCGCCGCTCGATCAGAACCAGGGTCAGGAAGGTCAAGGCGCTGCCGGCGAACAGTGCGAGAATGATCGGATTCTCCCAGCCCCAGGAATCGCCCTGCATGATGGCCAGCACCAGCATGGTGAGCGCGGCGATGAGGGCCATCAGCCCACTCACATCAAGCTTTGGTCTATCTCTCTTCTGGCGTTGCGGCTTCCAGGCGATCAGGAACACCAGCGCGATCAGAATTACGACCGGCACGTTTATCCAGAAAATCCAGGGCCAGGACAGGAAATGCACGATGACGCCGCCGACCAGCGGTCCGGCGCCCATAAACACCAGACCGGCCGTCGACATGATCCCAATGGCCATGCCGCGCTGTTCCTTGGGGAATGAGGCCGAGACGGCAGCCAAGGTGGCGGGCAGGATGCTGGCAGCGCCGAGCCCCTGCAGCGCACGGGCGAGGATTAGCTCGGTCCCGTTCTCGGCAAAGCCTGCCACAAGCGACCCCAGACCGAAGATCGCCAAGGCGATCACCAGCAGATCCCTGAAGTGAAGGATGTCGAGTAGCTTGCCCCCTGCGGCGCAGAAGCCGGCAAAGACCAGCAGGTAGGCGCTGAACACCCAGTGAGCCGCAGTCTGCGACATGCCGAGCTCTTTCTGCAGAGTCGGCAAGGCGACGCCCACCACGGTCTCGTCCAGCAGGATCAGGCCGAGGCTCGCGCCCATGGCCATCAGGATCCACCACTTCCGGCTTGCATCTGAGATGAGGTGCATCGCCCGCCCGACCGTATCTGCCGTTTGCCCCACAGGTCGAGCCTAGTGCAGCGCATTGCATAATGCGAGGAGCGGGCTTGCCGTGGCAACGACGGCCGTTGCACTCAGCCCTTAACAATTTTTAACCATTGTGAGAATGACTATCACTTGCACGCTTTCGCGAGAGTGACTATAGTTTGAGATGTCCACGGCGGGTCTCGGTCCGCCAGCCTATCGAAGAAGCTCTTGGTGCATGATCGTCTGTATCTGCAATCGCCTCAGTGAACGCGCCATTCGCCAAGCGGCCGGTGCGGGGGCCGTCTCGATCGACCATGTCTTCGAACAGTGCGGCGCCAGCGTGAACTGCGGCAAGTGCCTGGATTTCATGGAAGAGATTCTGGACAACAACGCTCCAGGGCTGAGTTCCATGGGCTCTGGCGCCGGTATGCCGGCAGAGTAGGCCGCCCTTCAGCCGCACGCTGGTTCCGAATTCCAATTCACAACCGAGCAGCGTTTAACTTGCGGATTCCTGTGCGGGGCCGATAAAGCCTGTTACACGCACAACTGATCGGCAAATAGGGAGAGCGAGTCCGTGAAGGGTGATTCCAAGGTCATCGAGCACCTCAACATCGTGCTCAAGAACGAGTTGACGGCGATCAACCAGTATTTCCTGCACTCCAAGATGCTGCAGGACTGGGGGGTCTCGGAGCTGGCCAGGAAGGAATACAAAGAATCGATCGAGGAGATGAACCACGCCGATGAGCTGATCGAGCGTATTCTCTTCCTCGAGGGTCTTCCCAACCTGCAGGACCTCGGCAAGCTGCGTATCGGCGAAGACGTCGAGGAGATCCTGAAGTGCGATTTGGCGCTGGAGATGCAGGCCATTCCCGATCTGCGCGATGCCGTTGAGCATTGCGAGAGCGTCCGGGACTACGTGTCGCGTGATCTCTTCGCCAAGATCCTCGACAACGAGGAAGAGCATGTCGATTGGCTGGAGACCCAGTTCGGGCTGATCGAGAAGATTGGCATCGCGCAGTTCATCTATCTGCAGAGCCAGCCGAACGCGAGCCAGGCCCTCGAAGAGTAGGCTGCTGGGGCCAGCGGCTGCGGACGTGTTGGCGCCGGGTGGCGTCTCGGCGTCCGCAGTTCTCGACCTCGACGTCGTTCCGCCCGTGAGGCCATCCTCCACGCTCACGAGGGCGAGACCTTAGCAACAATTCTCTTGTGAAATTGAGACGCATTCTCAAGAATGTATCGGTGACGCCATGGCCAGTCCCATGAGATCATTGGGACGTCCGGCCAACGCCAGGATACCGGGGATCACAGGCTTTCCAGGAGGAGCAGCATGAGAGTCCGCATCGCCAGCCTATTGACGGCTGGTTTGCTCGTTGCCGCGGCGCAAGGGGCCACTGTCGAGGCGCGTAGCACCGAGACCGACAAGAGAGCTATCCTGACGACCTACTCGGACATCGCGCACGCAGGCTATGAGGACTCGCTGGTGCTCGCGCGTGTCTTGCAAGAGTCCGTCGAAGCTCTCGTGGAGGCGCCGTCGGCGGCCAACCTACTGAAGGCGCGCGAGGCCTGGATCGCATCGCGCGTGCCTTACATGCAGACCGAGGTCTATCGCTTCGGCAACGCCATCGTCGACGACTGGGAGGGCCGGGTGAATGCCTGGCCGCTGGACGAAGGCCTGATCGATTACGTCGATATCTCCTATGGCGCTACCTCGGACGAGAATCCGGCCTACGCCGCCGACGTCATCGGCAACAGCGAGCTGACGCTGGCAGGCGAGGTGATCGATACCTCGGAGATCACCAAAGAGCTGCTGCAGGACAAGCTACATGAGCTCGGCGGCATCGAGGCCAACGTGGCGACCGGCTATCACGCCATCGAGTTCCTGCTTTGGGGGCAGGACCTCAATGGAACAGGGCCAGGTGCCGGGAACCGCCCTTGGACGGACTTTGCCAGGGGCGATGCCTGCACCAACCAGAGCTGCGGGCGGCGCGGAGACTACCTGATCCTTGTCACGGAGCTCCTGGTTGAGGATCTGGAGTGGATGAGGGCGCAGTGGGCGCCGGGTGGCAACGCGCGTGAAGGCCTGCTCAGCGGCAATCCCGATGCCGGACTGGCGGCGATCCTGACCGGTCTCGGCAGTCTCTCCTACGGCGAGCTGGCGGGTGAGCGCATGAAGCTCGGTCTGCTGCTCAACGACCCGGAGGAGGAGCACGACTGTTTCTCCGACAACACCCACAACAGCCACTTTTACAACGTCGTCGGCATGATGAACGTCTACACCGGGACCTACACCCGCATTGATGGGCGCAAGGTCATTGGTCCGGCGCTGACGCATCTTGCCGCCGAACTGGATGCGGAGCTCAACGATGAGATGCTGCGCATGCTGCAAGCGGCGCACGACGCCATGTACGACCTGAAGCGCCGGGCCGAAACGCTGGAGGCCTACGATCAGATGATCGGGCCCGACAATCCGGACGGCAACGCGGTGGTCCAGATCGTGATCGATGCCCTGACCGCCCAGACCGGGACCATCGAGCAGGTCGTCGAGGAGCTTGGCTTGGAGCCCATCGCCTTCGAGGGCTCCGACAGCCTGGATAACCCGGAGGCCGTCTTCCAGTGATCGTTCTATGGTCCGGCAGGCGGCCGCGCCGCGACCGCCTATCGCATGGCTTTCATCGGTGCATCGGTCAGGATTGACGGAGCATGCCGCATCTCTGGACGCTTCTCGGGGCTCTGCTGTTGGTACTAGGTATGGCGTTTGCTCTCGCCGGTGGCAGCAATGCCGATGGCTGGAGTGAGGACGACCGCGCGCGCATCGAGGCAGTGATCCAGCCAACAACGGATTTCTCCGAGCCGGAGCCCTTCGAGGTGCGCCCGGGCGGTGGGACGACGGTGTTCAAGCTGCTCAACCGCCACGCCTTCTCGCACCCTTCGGCCAACATGCCTTTCGGCCGCCAACTGGACTTCAACGTTGGCGACGGCATTTTCAGGAAGCTCTGGGTCTCGGCGCCTGCCTCCACTCTGTCATCGGACGGGCTTGGCCCGCTCTACAATGCGCGGGCCTGTCAGCATTGCCATCTCAAGGACGGCCGCGGCCGTCCGCCGGCTGCGGGTGAGCCTGCCGTCTCCATGCTGGTGCGTCTGTCGATCCCGCCGCGGAGCGAGGCCGAGCGCACCGCAATCGCCGAGTACCGCAAGTCGGTCATCCCCGATCCCGTCTACGGCGGGCAGCTTCAGGGCTTTTCCGTTCAGGGCCTGCTCGGGGAGGGCACGGTCGAGATCCGCTATGAGGAAACCGCGGTCACCTTGAGCGATGGCCACGTCGTCCATCTGCGCAAGCCGATCTATAGCATCGAGGATGTCAACTACGGGCCCATGCATCCGGAGGTCATGATCTCGCCCCGGGTGGCGCCGCCGATGATCGGGATGGGTCTCTTGGAGGCTATCCCGGAAGAGGCGATCTTGGCCAACGCCGACCCTGACGACGCCGACGGCGACGGTATCTCCGGCCGGCCTAACTGGGTGTGGAGTGACGAGCACGACAAGGTGATGCTCGGGCGCTTCGGCTGGAAGGCTGGGCAGCCGACTGTGGCACAGCAATCGGCGGCGGCCTTCCAAGGGGATATCGGCATCTCGACGCCGCTCTATCCCGTCGTGCACGGCGACTGCACCGCCGCACAGACCGACTGCCTTACTGCGCCGCACGGTGGCGTGTCCGAGGCCGAACCTATCGAAGCAGTGGTCGAGATGTTCGACACCATGGTGTTCTACAGCCGCAACTTGGCGGTTCCGGCGCGGCGTGACGTCGGCGATCCGCAAGTGCTGGAGGGCAAGCGCCTGTTCTACGAGACCGGATGCATCGACTGTCACCGGCCCAAGTTCGTCACCCGCCGAGACTCGATCGGCGAGGAGCAGTCCTTTCAACTTATTTGGCCCTACAGCGATCTGCTGCTGCACGACATGGGGGAGGGGCTGGCAGACAACCGCCCGGACGGCGTGGCCAACGGGCGCGAGTGGCGCACGCCGCCGCTCTGGGGCATTGGCCTGACCGAGACGGTCAGCGACCATACGCTGTTCCTGCACGATGGGCGCGCGCGCAACCTGCTGGAAGCCATCCTCTGGCACGGAGGCGAGGCCGAGACCGCGAAGCAGGGTGTGGTGGCCATGTCCAAGAGCGAGTGCGAGGCGCTGCTCGCCTTTCTCAACTCGCTTTAGCGGCAGCAGCACAACGTCGACCTGAGCGTTGATTTGGCGGCTAGGCGCTTTTGGGATCAAGAAGCGTGATGCCCTTTGGTCGCGAGTCAGACAGTAAATGCAAGTGACTCGCAATTGCATTTACGAGATAAGATCCGAATATGGAAGCCAAGAGCCGAGCAGCGGTGACCTGGTTCGACAGTCGGCGCAGCGGGCATGATTTCGACCTACGGGAAACGGCGACCGTGTTGTGCCAAGTCTTTGACGAAGACGCTCGAATCGCCCGGACAGGCTTCTGCTGAGATGTTTCTTTGGAGCGCTCTGAAGGCAAGCGACATCGTGCGCGCCGCCAATGCGCTGGCTGACATCGCTGAGGAGCGGAAGGCTGCAGCGGCGCAACGGCCGACGACGCCAGCGGATCCACCGCTGGTCGGAAACAGCTCTGGGTCACTTCGGCAGTGCCCGCAGGAGGGCGCGAAGGCCTTGCTGCGCAACCAGGCCCAAAGCCCTAAGCTGAGCTAGCGCTGTGAGCAGTCCTCCCAAATCTGCGGTGACTTTCATACATGCAAATGCGTCGCATTCGTAGGGCATTTTTTTCTGCGCGGCGGCTGCACGGTCATCAATCAAAGGCCGATGACGCGGGGGCTACGGCCAGGCCGCTCATCGGCCTCACTCAGAACGGAGCAAGTGATGCAGAACGTTGTCCCGTTGCATAGCCCGGAAGAGCCCTACAACGAGGTCGCAGCTTTGGAGCCGGCCAGTTGGCTGGTGCTCTGGGGCTTGCGTCATTGGGCGCTTTGCCACCGCCGGGAGCAATCGGCTTGGCCGATGCTGAACGAACTCTTCGGCCGAAACGAGGTCGGCGCGGCGGCCTTTTCCTTGAACGGTTTCATGCAGATCACGGCCCTGACGACGAAACGCTCCTTGGATGTGCGCTGTCCTGGCTGTCCGAAAATGTCGGAAGATGAGCGCCTGATGCTCAGGGCCGTCTATACCGCGCAGAAAGGAGACATTGAGGCGGCGCGCGGGATCCTGCGCGACTGGCTGCCGGAGACGGCCGTGAGAATGGCGTCTCACATGATTTTCGGTTTGGCCGATGTCTTGGCGGACGCCGGGCTTCAGCTGCGGCCGGCTGCTGCTCGCGGCGATGTCTGGCAGCTGCAGGTCCACGGCGCGCAACGGCCCGGCACCCGGCCGGTCTGAGGTCGAAGCGCAGGCGGGACTTGATCGGGAAGAGCTGCTCTGATCACCGTGACGCCTTGGTCTTCTCGCGTGCAAGGCGCCTGGTTTCCCGTTAGAGAATGCGCCATGCGAAGGCTCGATCACGTGATGTCGCCATGGCACAGGGCTGTCAGCTGTTTTGCATTGTCGGCGCTTTTCGGCCTGGCCCTGTTCGCTGTCGCGGGCGTCCTTGTCGCTCGCGCCGCCGAGCCGCCGGCGCGGGTCGTCTCCATGAACCTTTGCACCGATCAACTGGCCTTGCTCTTGGCCGCGCCGGGCCAGCTCGTTTCGGTCTCCGACTGGTCGGCGCGGGAGCGCGCCTCGATGATGACGGCTGAAGCGCGCCAGTTTCCGCTGAACAGAGGCTCGGCTGAGCAGGTCTTCGCCTTCGCGCCTGACATGGTGCTGGCCGGCCGCTTCACGAACCGGGCGAGCGTCGAGATGTTGCGGCGTCTCGGGGTCCGGGTCGAGATCCTGCCCGCCGCTCAATCGCTCAGCGAGGTGCGAGACTTGATTGCCAAGGTCGGCGCGCTGCTCGGCCGCGAGGCTGAGGCGGCGGCGCTGCTCGAGGATTTCGACGCATCCCTAGCGGCGGCGCGCGCCGAGGCAGAGCCACTGCCGGCGATGTCGAGCGCCTACTACTACCCAAACAACTACACGACCGGGGCCGGGACCTTGGCCGACGACATCATGCGGGCTGCGGGACTGGACAATGCGGCGGCCGATCTTGGACTGCGAGGGGCGGTGAAGATCCCGTTGGAAGTTCTGGTGATGCAGCGGCCCTTCTTGATCGAGACTCGCTACATCAGTGGCGGCCAGCACGGCCGTTCCTACGAGACCCTGACGCATCCGGCCTTACGCGCTTTGCGCGCCGAGCGCCAAGGCGCCGTGGTCGAAGAACGCTGGCAGATCTGCGGCACGCCCTTCGTGCTGCAGGCGATCGATGCGCTGATCGATGCTCGGCGTTAGCTGAGGCAGCTCTTAGTACGCCGGCGTGCGGCCGCCCAAGTGGCGAGACCGCCGAGCAGCAGCAGGGCCAGCGCTGGCGGCGCGGAGAGCTGGCTCGGCCCGCTTTCGATGGTCAGCGAGCCGTCGGCGGTTGTCACTCCGAGGATCGGCGTGCCGAGTGTTGAGGTAAGCAGCACGTTGGACAGGGCTAGGCTTGTTGTGCCGGCCGCGTTCGCAATGAAGTCGACGGTCGCCAGAACGCCGCTGCCAATGCCCCCGACAAACCCGATCGAGGTTCCACCGATCAGGACATCCGAGCCAGGGGAGAAGGGGAGTTCGATAGGCGGCAGAAGCGCCAACGGCGGCGCGGGAAGGAAGTCTCCCAGAGTCCTGCTTTGTGCGGTGGCAAGACCCAAGCTGTCGGTCAGCATCAACTGGAAGCCGTTTAGGGAAGCCGTGGGCTCGACACCGGATATGAAGATGTCGATGGAAAAGGAGCTGCCCTGCTGCACCGTCAAGGACGACTGAATGCCGGCCGTCGTGGGGTCCATGTCCACGGAAACCATCGGCGCGGCGACGCTGCTTTGGCTCCAGCTCAGCGCCGCGAACAACGCGGTCGCCACGATGGTCGCGACCCTAAAACGATGACTCATGCTGATGTGTCCCCAGCTTTCAATTGTTAACATCCCCATCTCACTTGGCACAGTAAAGCATGAGTTCTGGGCAACCACCAGAAATTCTTCGACAATCACGTGCGTTTCCACTTAGACGAATGTCTAAGGTTGTTTGGTAGATCCTCCACTCGCAGGAAGGTTTGTCTTGCGCTGCAGCAGGCGCGCAAAGGTTAACACTGCCCCACATCAAATTCCGCTGGACCGACTTGCGGCTTTGAGTCGCTTCCGGGACACGTCCCTCAAAGCAATAAATTATCGAGTAGAATTAAGGGTTACGCCGCAAGTTAAGTTTTCGCTCTTTTTATTGCGGATGGTCGATGCCCCGAAGAATTGGCGCGCAAATACACCGCTTATTGTGTAATTCTTGTGTTTTCGAATGTCTCTCGCGTGTCCCTATAAAGGCCGTTTCTGCCTTCGAGGGAGATTTCGCTTGGCAACGCTCAAGCACGCGGCCATCATGGTTAAAGGTAACAAATCACAACAATGTCGAGGAAAAGTCAGACGCAAATCCTCGCACTCTAGTTCGGTCGCGGTCCGCATGGATCGTTCCAAAACGGCTGTGAAGCCTAGCCGAGCAACGGCGGGCCGCAGCCTAGCGGGGGGTTGATCACCATGGCATTTCCCTTTTCGTGGCATCGCGCCTCGGTCGTTGGCGAGAGATTCCAACCAGGCACCGGCGGCGGCACTGCGGAAGGGAGAAAGCAGCGCCAGACACTCCGCAAGACCAAGCGAGGCGCGCAGGGGCGCCGCAAGGTTCTGATGGAGTCTCTCGAGCCGCGGCTGCTGTTGGCAGCCGATCTGGCGGTCCTGGATGACGGTGGGCTCAACGAGTACTTCGACGAAGTTCAACGGCAGCTCGATAACGATGTCTTCTCTGCGCCGATCCCCTTGATCGGAACGCAGCTGGCGGAGAAGCAAGCCGGCCGTATCGCAGACCGCATCTCCCTCGCGCTCGACAGCTTCACCATCATCCCCACGGGCGGCATCACCGGCGACCAGACCACTGCCGACGATGTGGTGAATGCGCTGACGGGGTCGCTCGGCACCTTTCTGCAAAGCGATATCCTCGACACCACGACGCCGGACAATAGCGAGTACCGCTTCGCGCTGACCCTCGGCGGCAGCGAGTCCGAACGCATCGATCTCGACCTTGCGTTGGGCGAAGACCCGCTGATCGACGCCAAGCTCGGCGTCGCCGACGAGGTGATGCTGTCCTTCGACTGGACCTTCGATCTCACCTTCGGGGTGTTCGAGAACGACTTCGGAACCTCGCTGTTCTTCGTCGATACGGCGGCCTCGGACGAGCTGCAGCTCAACAACATCTTGGCCGTGCTCGATGGTGGGGACGATGGCGAGCTGGACGCCAAGGGGGTCGCCGGAGTTTTCACCGCGCTCATTCAGGAAGACAGTGACGGCGCGGCTAGCCAGTTTGCCGGCAGCATGGATGTCGACGTTGCGGGCGGCGGTGGCGATCAGCGCCTGACCCGCTTTGAGATTCCCGATCTCGAGCTCGATGCGGTGGTCGACGGCAATGCGGATATCTCTCTCGACATCGATGCGGCGCTGTATCCCGAGTTCACCGACGTCGCGGCCTCCGAGCGCGTGTTCAACTTGGCGGTCGAAGCCGATGCGTCCATTCAGCAGAGCTTCGTCAACGCCAACACAAAAGACACGCAGTTCGGCAATGCGATCACCATCGACTACGAGAGCGTGCGGCTCGACCTCGGCACCTTCTTCTCCGAGTTCGTCGACCCGACGGTGGAGGCGCTGCAGGACGCGCTGGACCCGCTCAAGGTGCCGGTCGACTTCCTGACCGCAGCCATTCCGGTCTTGAGCGATATCGGCCAGGTAGTCGGCCTCGGCAAGGTCACGCCGATCGACCTTGGTATTCTGGCCACGACGATCGATCCGGACATTCCGGAAGCGGAGAAGAAAAAGCGCCTCAACAACCTGGGCAAAGCCAAGCTGACCCTGGAGTTTCTCAATCTCTTCTTCGATCTAGGACCGATCGGCGAGGGGCTCCCCGATACCTCTGAGCTTGGCGGCTTCAAGGTTCAGCTCACCGAAGAGGGCAAGGAAGACAACCCGGACGACGACGACGACGGGAATGGCGATGGCGAGGAGACCGACGGCAAGAAGAAGGTCGAGGTCACCGAGTCGAACCCCAACACCGGCGCCAAGGACGAGGTCGAGAACACGACCGAGACGTCGAGCGACTTCTTCTCGACCGTCAGCGGCAGCCTGGCCTTTCCTTTCCTGCAAGACACCACCCTGGTTCACGACATGCTGCTGGGCGACACCACGCCGGTGCTCGCCAACTTCGGCATCGACTTCGAGATCGGTTACGTTTTCAAAGTCACGATTCCGATCATCGCGCCCTTCCTCAATGCCGAGTTCCGCTTCGACTTCGGCGCGACCCTGGATTTCGATGCCGGCTATGACCTCTTCGGCGCCAACGCGCTGACCCGTAGCCTGGACTTCTCCAGCGATGAGGCGCTCGACCAGAGCATCGAGGACAACAAGCATCGCTTGGCCGACGGCTTCTTCCTCGACGATCACTTCCCCGAGGATGCGCCGGCCGATCTGCAGGACGGCGACGTCGACCCGACCGATCCGATCTTCGACCTGAGCCCGCGCGATCCCGCTAAGGAGAAGCCGGAGCTGACGGTTACCGCCAAGCTCTCGGCTGGCGCCAAGGTCGGCCCCGATCTGGTGGTCGCAGAGTTCTCGGCCGGCGTGCGCGTCTTCTTCGCCACGGATCTGCTGTTCGACCTGAACGATCTGCCCGATCCGCAGAACGACGAGCAGTTCGACTACGTCAACAAGCTGCGCAACGGCGAGTTCACCGAGGTGCCCACGGGCGACTTCACCTACGACGGCCGGGTGCGCATCGGCGAGCTCGATCTCATCACCCGGGCCGATCCCTTCGGCATCTTCAACTATTCGGGCGCCCTGCGCGCCGGGCTCGAAGCCTTCGTCTTCGCCTCGATCGGCTTCAGCCCCTTCGAGATCGTCATCGTCGACAAGACCTTCGAGCTGGTGAACGAGGTCATCTACGACTTCGACATCTTCCAGCTTCCCGACGAGGACGTGCTTGCCGGCATCATCCTCAATCCGCCAACCATCGGCGCGGTCGACACCAACGGCACCTTGACGCTCTTCATGGGCGACACGGCCGATCAGCGGGTCAACACCGGCCCGGGACGGCAGGGCGTCGACAACGAGATCAATGAAGGCTTCTCTATTTCCTCGCTCGGCCTCACCGACCCGGACAACCCGGCCGGGGGAGAGACCCTGCTGGTCAAATTCCTGGTCTTCGAGGATGGCGAGCGGGTCGAGCGCGTGCAGCAGCGCTTCGAGGGCGTCACCAACATCGTTGCGGCGGGCGGCAGCGGCAACGACCAGATCGTGGTCGACGACGAGGTGCTGGCCAGCGTCGATTTCTCCGGCGGCAGCGGCGATGATGTCCTCTCCTATGCCGGCAGCGGCGTTGCCTTGCTGCGCGGCGACAACGGCGACGACCGCCTGATCGGCGGCTCCAACGACGACAACCTGCAGGGCGGCATCGGCAACGACGACCTGGTTGGCGGCGACGGCAACGACACCCTGGACGGCGGTGCGAACGACGACCGCCTCGATGGCGGTCTGGGCGACGACGAGAATATCGGCGGCACCGGCAGCGACACCTTCGTTTGGGCACCGGGGCAGGGCGCGGACGTCTTCCTGGAGGACCCGGGCCCAGCGGGCGATGATAATTCCGACCGCCTAACCGTCGGCGGCAGTTTCGAGCTCACCGAGGGCGCCTACGAGTCCGGTGTCATCGGCGCCATAGAAGCCGGCGACAACATCACCTTGAGCAAGGTCTTGGACGCCGGGGCGCTGAAGGTCCTGCTCGAGACCTCGGACGGCTCGGGGCCGACTCAGAGCCTCTTGATCGACAACATCGAGAACATCTCGATCGCCGCCGGCGGTGGCTCCGACGTAGTCACCCTCGGCGATTTGACCGGGACCGACGTCAGCCTTCTCGCCATCGATCTCAGCGCGCCGGAAGAGAGCAGCCCGGCCGGCGAAACCGATCGCGTTGTCTTCAGCGGCAGCGAACTGGCGGATAACCTGACCGTGCAAGGTGTCATAGCCGACTTCGATACGACCACCTTCAGCGAAGACGGGGAAGACGACGTCACCGGAGAGATTTCCAAGGAAATCATTCAGTTGCGCGACCAAAGCCCGGGCCGCGATAGCCGTGCCTTCATCATCAACAGCACGCCCGAGAAGGACTTCCTCGAGGTGCGCGGTCTCGGCGGCGACGATGAGTTGGAGATTCTCGCTAACAGCGACGATAACATCGACGAGAACATCGACGTCTCTGACCTGATCGACGTGACCCTCGACGGCGGCGCCGGCAACGACACGCTGATCAGCGCTTTCGACAATGCCACGCTGATCGGCGGCGGCGGCATGGACAGCCTTATCATTCGGAGCGACGGCAAGGTCATCGACGGCACCACTTCGATGCAGCTCTTCGAGGAGGATCTGCTGATCTCGCGGGTCGAAGACGGTGTTGGCCCGGTCAACGACCGTCTCAGCTTCTCCGACATCGAGAGCCTGCGCATCGAGCTCGAGCCGGCGACCGCCGGCAACACGCTCCGCGTGGTCAGCAGCATCGCCGGCGACCTGGAGATTCAGGGCAGCACCTTCAACGACACAATCCTGCTGGAGACCTTGGCCGGCCTGACGACCGTCGACCTCAACGGCGGCGACAACAATGTGGTCGTCGGCAAGGACGGTTCGCTCGGCGGTATCCTCGGCGACCTGCAGATTCTCGGCGGCACCGGCAGCGACCAGCTGACCTTCGACGAAAGCGCTTCGGCCGACGATACGCTGGCGCAGATCGGCGTTCTCGCCGTCCTGGGTCTATCGGCACCGGGTGCGCTGCGCTACGACAATGCGGTCGAGACGGTCGAGTTGCGCCTCGGCCTGGGCGCCGATGAGGTCGAGATCGCCGACCTGACCCGGCGGGTGATCGTCGATGCCGGTGGCGGCGACGACAGCGTTCAGGCGACGCTTTTCGGCACACCGCTCGGCACGCTCTTGGCGCCGGGCCTGATCACCTTCAATGCCGAGCAGGTCGACTTCGCCAACGACAACAACTTCGGCGACACCGATTGGCTGCTGACCAACGATCAGCTCCGCGCCGGCACGCCGGGCATCTTCGACCCGCTGGTGCCGGGCTTCTACGACCAGATGGTGCTGGAAACCACCGGCGCGGACCAGGTGGATATCGCGCTGGGCGATGGGCCCGGCGTTGACCGCCTGCTGGTTTGGGATGTCGCGACGTCGACTGAGTTCGAGCTGCGCGGCGGCGACGACGAGGTTATCGTCGGCGATTCGCGGGACGGCGCCGAGCGCGCGCTGATCAACATTCAGGCGCCTTTGAGCCTGCTCTCTGGCGATGGCACCGATACGCTGACCATCGACGACCGGGCCAACACCATTTCCGATAGCCCGGGCTTCATCGACGTTGGCAGCATCACCGGCTTCGCCATGGGCGTCGAGGGGCGCATCGACTTCGCGAGCTTCGCCTCGCTCGACATCACCCTGGCCGACACCGACGACGACGTCACGCTGGTCGATACGGCGATCGAGACGACCATCCGGACCGATGCGACGGACAACAGCGGCGAGGACAGCCTCGTCATTTTGAACGCCACGGCCGGCGCCACCATCGAGCTTCGCGGCGAGAGCGATCGGGTCACGGTTCTCGGCGGCAGCGGCCTCAACATCGACGGCGGCAACATCAGTGGCGCCGACACCATCGTCTTCGACATCAGCGATGTGACCACCCCGACCTCTGGCGCCGAGTTAGGCCAAAGCAATGGCAGCGGCCTGCTGACCAATCTTGGCCCGATCGGCGACGTCACGTTCGACGGCTTCGAGGAAGCGCAGATCGAGCTTGGCCAGAACAGCGACGCGATCTCGGTCAACAACAGCCTCAACGACCTGACCGTGAAGATCGACGGCGCGGCCGGCGACGATACGGTGACGATTCACGAGATCGGCGGCGCGACGCAAATCACCGGCGAGAGCGGTCTCGACCGCGTGGTCGTGGAGATTCCAGGCGACCCGTCTGCCCCGCAACACGCCAATCTTTTCGAGAACTTGCGCGTCGATGTTGAGAGCTTGGTTGTCGACAACGAAGACAATGCCTCAGGCGTCGACTGGCTGGTTTCGTCGGGCGTGCTCAGCGGCAACGGCGTCGACCTGCTCTTCACCGACGGGGCCGAGGAGATCCGCATTCTCGGCGGCTCCGCGGACGACAGCTTGGACTTCGAAGAGCTGGCGCGTCCGGTCGATGCCACCATCGATGGGCAGAGTGTGGTGCTGCAGCTCGGCGACGTGGTGCTGCAGTCGAGCGGCTTCGGCACCTTCGCCAACTTCTCCAATGTGGTGGATTTCGACGCGCTGGTCGACGGCGCGAGCGACCAATACACCGAAGACGGCTTCACGCTGGCGACCAGCGGAACGGCCATCCTGCGCGACGACAGCCTGAGCGCCGCGGCCAAGGTGCAGAGCGCAGACGACGTCTTCACCCTCACCGAAGAGAACGACGGGGCCTTCGCGCTCTATTCGATCTCACTCGCCGCGCTGACGCCGGGCGATAAGGAGGTCACCTTCACCGGTACGACCTTGGTCGGCGATACGGTGACCCGCAGCTTCACGGTCGAGGGCGAGTCGGGCTTCGCCGTCTTCGACCTGCCGTCGAACTTCACCTCCCTGCGCGATGTGAGCTGGAGCGCCGTCAACGTCAGCGACGGCAGCGCTGCCAGCGACGAGATCCTGGTCGACAACATCATCGGCGCGAGCCTGGTGCCGGTGGGCACGCCGGCGGCAACGCCTGGCGACTTCCCGACCTACATCCTCTCGGGGACAGTGACGTTCAACACCTCGAATTCGCGGCTTTGGGGCGGCAGCATCGGCATCGATCTGGACGGCGATCTGATTGCCGACGACTTCATCTCGGCCTTTTCGAGCAATGCCTTCGCAGCCTCCAAGGGCATGTTCGCCTCCGGCATCGGCAATGGAATTACGCAATTCCGCTTCGCCGGCGACGTCTTGATCAATGACAACGCAACCGTCAGGGCGACGGGCAGCAATGCGCTTTCGCTCTTCGCCGGTAACAATGCCTACATCGACCCAGGGGCGCGTTTCGACGTCTCTGCCAATGGCCGTGTTGCCGGCTCCGGCGGCGGCAACGGCGGTTTTTCCGGCAGTGGCGGAGAAGGTGGCTTTGGCTTGGGTGGCGGCGGTTCGACGCAGAACGAAGTCGGCCAGGAAGGCACTTTTCTCGGTGAAGGCCAAGCCGGAAGCGATGGGTTCGAGGGGTCTAACGGTGAGGCCGGCGATCCGGGCACCCCGGGGACGGGGGGTACCGGCGGTGTCAACGGCGGCATTGGCGGCTCCGGCGGCGCAGGCGGTAGCGGCGGAACGGCCGGCATCGGCGGCGGCGAAGGTGAGGGCGGCGAAGGCGGCGGCGAGGGCGGCGGCGGTGGCGGTACCGGCGGTGCCGGCGGTGGCGGCGATGCCGGTCGGGCCGGCCTACCGGGCCAGAACAACGGATCGGGTTCCCTGATCTCCGGCGGCGGCGGCGGCGGTGGTGGTGGCCACGGCGGCGGTGGCGGTGAAGGCGGCGGCGGTGGCAGCGGCGGCTCCGGCGGCGGTGGCGACACCGGAGCGGGTGGCCGCGGCGGCGGCGGCGGTGCCGGTGGCAGCGGCGGAAACGGCGGTGACGCGGGAGAAGGCGGGACTGGCGGCGGCGGCGGCGGCGCCATCGAAGTCTCGGCGCAAGGACGTCTGGTTGTGGAGAGCACGGCGTCATTCTTCGCGCGTGGCGGTGACGGCAGGGCGCCGGTGGCTGGAGACGGCGGTTCCGGAGGCGGCGCCTTTCAGGAAGGCGGCAGCAACACCGAAAGCGGCATGGGCCAGGATGGCGGCGGCATCAACGCCGACGGTGGAGCTGGCGGTGACGGCGGGCGCGGCGGTGCCGGCGGAAGCGGCGGCTATGGCGGTGCCGGTGCGGGCGGTGCCGGTGGCACGGTCAAGCTTTCCGGCTCGGTGGTCGATGCCGAGGGTATCAGCGTCGACACCTCGGGCGGCGAAGGCGCCGCCGACCCGCGGGTGAGCATTTTCGGCAACAGCCTCAGCACGTTCTATTGGGACATCAACGGGAACTTCCTCGGGTCAACCAACTCAACCAGCGTTTTCGAAGGCAATGGAAGCGGCAACTTCTTCGGCCTGACTCCATCAGACAACTTCCTCGTCTCTTGGCTCGGCAACATAGAGGTCACCGGCAATCAGGACGTGACGGTGAACTTCCAACTGGGCAGCGATGACGGATCGCGCCTGCGCATCGGCGGCACCTCGCTCAGCACGCCCATCTTGATCGACAACTGGCGCGATCAGGGTTTCAACGTACAGACCGGCTCCTTCACCTTTAGCCCAGGGCTCACCCCATTCCGGGTCGACTTCTACGAGCGGGGCGGTTTTGCGGGCATCTCGCTGACCTACTCGATCTTCGGCGGGCCGCAGCAGCTCCTGACCGTTTCGCCCGGCGCGGAAGACGGCCGCTTCATTTTCGAGAGCAACGTCGCTGGCGGCCGGCCCGAGCCAGGCAACGTCACCGCGCAGTCCTCCCTCACCTTCGAGGGACCGACGGAGATCAATCCCTTCATCGAGGGCGCTGCGACCGAGACGCCGCTGATCGCCGATCTTGCCGGTGGCGCGGAAGGCTATGGCCTGCTCCAGGACATCGGCGACTTCGATAGCTTCCTCGATGACATCAGCAGCCAGCTGGTCGGGCTTGAGACGCTCGACAACGCGCCCTCGGATGCCTTGGCGGCCGTCGTGCGTCTGGATGTCGGTCCGACCGGCTACGCCGACGACTACAGCAACCATGACATGCTGCTGTTCATCAATCTGTCGGACCAGGCGCTCGACGATCCGGAGCTCGGCATCGTCGGCAATCCGGCAAGCGGATTCTCGACCGATTTGCTGACCGGCGGCTTCATGACCGATGCCCTGTTCGGCGGGTCCGGCAGCCCGCAGGCGCTGGATGCGCTGGGTGTCGGGCAGATCTGGGCGACGCTCATCCCCGACAGCAATCCGGGCGGCCTTGCCACCGACTTCATCAACGCCTCGGTCAACGGCACCATCTTGGGCGCCGAGGGCGAGGGTCTGCGTGACGGCGAGTCCTTCTTCATCACCGCGCCGCGGCCGGTGGTCAGCAATGCCGCCGAGCTAAGCGGCCTGCAGGGCGTTGCCGTCAGCCCCGACGGGCAGACTCTCTATGGCATCAACACGGCCGAGCGGGCGCTCGTGGTTGCCAATGCCGGCGATCTCGGCCAGCGGCAGTTCTTCCAGGACGGCATCGACGGTGTCGACGGTCTGGACGGCGCCAGCGCCGTGATCGTCAGCGCCGACGGCGAAAGCGTCTACGTCACCGGCTCCGACGACGGCGAGATCGCCCAGTTCGACCGCGATCCGACGACCGGCGACCTGACCTTCGTCGGCACCTTCACCGCGGCCGGCGGCCTCGATGTCTACGACACGGTTGCGACCAGCGGCGACGGCAACACGGTTGTCATTGGCGGCGATGATGGCGTGGTGGTCCTCGACCGGGCCGCCGACGGTTCGCTGAGCCAGGCGGACGCCCGTAACATCGGCGATGTCACCGACGTGGCCGTGAGCGATGACGGTGGCGACCTCTACGCCATCGACAGCACGGCGGGCACCCTGATCGGCGCCGATGCGACCGATCTGAGCCAACCCTTGCAAACCATCGATCTCGCCGCGCTTGGCGTCGGTGGCGCCAGCGCCGTGACGATCAGCGCCGACGGCGCCTTCGTCTACGCCGTGGGCGAGGCCGGCGGCCTGGCCGTCTTCACGCGCGATGCGACTGGCACCCTGACTTTCCTGCAGGACCTGCAGGAGGACGTCGAGGGCATCCGCGGTCTTGCCGGCGCGAACGATGTCGCGGCCTCCAGCGACAATGGCTTCGTCTATGTGACGGGCGGGTCCGGCGACTCCCTGGCTGTTTTCGAACGCAACGCCACCACGGGCGAGCTGCAGTTCGCGCAGGTCCTGCGCGGACGCGAAGGCCTGGAGTCGCCCAGTGGCTTGGCGACCGGGGCCGACGGCAGTGTCTACGTCTCGTCCAACGACGGCTTGGGCCTGACCAACGGCGGTGTCGCTGCCTTCTCCCGTCTCGCCTCCACCGGCGAGACGCCGCCTCTGGTGGTCGAGCATCAGGGCATCGAAGAGCTGAGCCTGCGCTTCGGCGGCGGCGACGACGTGATCAGCCAGATCAACGCGGCGAGCGTGAACGAGCTGACCATCGATGCCGGAAACGGCTTCAATACGGTCGATCTCTTGAACCTTGGCCCAAGCACCTCGGTGCACACGGCCGCAGGCGACGATGAAGTGAGCGTTCGCTCGGATACGCCGGGCGCGCTGACGCTCAACATCGAGACGGGTGCCGGCGAAGACACGGTGGTGGTGCGGGAGCTGGTCTCCGGCAACGCCTTCACCATCGATCTCGGCGAGAACGACGACACTATCCAGATCGCCGGCGAGGCCCTGCCGGCCAGCGCCTCCATCGCTCTCGACGGCGGCAGCGAGAACGATATTCTGCTGTTCAGCGCCGGCGGCTTGCCGATCGCGCCGGCCGTGCCGGTCACGCCGAACGGCACCATCAAGGTCAACGGCGCGGCCTTCGGCACGGTGACCTATCAGAGCATCGAGGCCATCCCGGGCTTCGAGCCTTCAGCCTCCGACGCGGGCGGGCCTTACCAAATCAACGAAGGTGACGGTCTCCAGCTCAACGGCACGGCGACGCCGGCCACCAACACCACCATCGTCAGCACGCGCTGGGACCTGAACGGCGATGGCGACTTCAGCGATGTCGAGACTGTCGCGCCGCTGCTGTCTTGGGCCGATCTGGTCGCACTCGGCATCGACGACGACGGTCTCTTCGAGATCAGCCTGGAGGTGACCGACAGTGTCGCCAACGTGGCCATCAACACCGGCCTCTTGACCATCCTCAACGCGCTGCCGGAGATCACCACGGGAGGTGCCACCGCAGCTGTCGTCGGGACGCCTTACGTCCTGACCTTCTCGGCCACCGACCCGGGCGACGACACCATTACCCGGTGGGAGGTCGACTGGGGCGACGGCTCGCCGCGCGAGGTCTTCGCCAGCGACGCCACCTCGGCCAGCCATGTCTATCTGACGACCGGCAGCTTCACGCCGATCGTGGTGGCGACCGACGAGGACGGCACCGGCTCCTTCGCCGGCGATCCGGCGGCCACGCCTTACACAGAGGCAGGCCCGACCGTCACAGTCACACCGCCGACGCCGTCCATCACGACGGTGGGGACGGATACGGCCTTGCAGATCTCCGAAGGAGAGGGCGTCACCTTGCAGGCCGTTGTGGCCGGCACGCCGACCAGCATCACCTGGGATCTGGACGGCGACGGCGCCTTCGGCGACGAAGCGAGCTTCGGCACGGTCAACGGTGCAGAGATCACCCTCACGGCAGCAGAGCTGGAGTCCTTGGGCCTGGATGACGGTACGGCCGACTACAGCATCGGTGTGCAAGTCGCCTTCGGCAGCGGTGCCGGCGGCCTCGGTGTCGATACGGCTGTCAGTACCGCCGCTCTGACAGTGCTCAACGCGGCACCCAGTGCGCAGCTGGGCAATTCCACGGAGCTTCCCGCCGGCCCGGTCAACGAGGGTGAGTCGGCGACGGTCACGATCAGCAACCAAAGCGACCCCTCTGCAAGCGACGAGGCCGCAGGCTTTACTTACTCCTACGACTTCGACAACGACGGCGTCTTCGAAATCGAGAACACGACCGATGCCAGCGTCGTGGTGCCGGGTGCCTTCTTGAATGACGCCGGCACCCAGACCGTGCGCGCGGTGATCACCGACAAGGACGGCGGCAGCACCGAGCTCTTCACCGGTGTTCGTGTGGCTGAAGTCGCGCCCACCCTGAATGTGGTCGGTGCCGATACGGCGATCGAAGGGCAGGACTACGACCTCGACCTCAGCGCCACGGATCCGGGCGACGACAGCATCGCGAGCTGGACGGTCGACTGGGGCGACGGCAGTGGTGTCACTGTCTTGGACAGCGTCGCGGATCTGACGCACGTCTTCGCCGATAGTGGCGAGTTCACCGTGACCATCACGGCGCAGGACGAAGACGGCCTCTACGTCGTCGAGAAGACCGTCACCGTCGCCAACGTGGCGCCGACGATCACGATCTCCGGGCCCGCGACCATCGAAGAGGGCGAGGGCTACATCCTCGATCTGTCGGCCAGCGACCCGGGCGACGATGTCATCGCGAGCTGGACCATCGATTGGGGCGACGGCAGCGACAGCGTGGTCGTTCCGGGCAGCAGCGACAGCGTCTCGCATATCTATGCCGACGACAGCGCGGGCGGCACCTTCGGGATCACCGTGACGGCGACCGACGAGGACGGCTCCTATGTCGAGACCACGCAGGTCACCGTCGAGAACGTCGCGCCGGTCACTGCGCTTTCCGGCATCGGCACACCGACGGCACAGCTCGCTGGCCCCGAACCGACGAACGGCGCAGTGGCGGTCAACGAAGGCAGTAACTTCATCCTGCAGATCGCCGCGCCGAGCGACCCCGGCGACGATACCGTCACCCAGTACAGCATCGACTGGGGCGACGGCTCGCCGCTCGAGATCGTTGCGGCGCCGGAGGCCGACGAGAACGGCTTCATTCCGACCTTGGATGTCGTGCATATCTACGACGATGGCGATGTAACCCGCACCATTACTGTTACCCTGACCGATGAGGACGGCAGCTTCGTCAACGACACGACTCTCGATGCCGATGTCAGGAACGTCGCCCCGAGCCTTGAGGTCACGGGCAATGCCTCGGTCGACGAAGGTCAGGTCTATAGCCTCACCCTCGGCGACCCGACGGACCCCGGCGACGATACGGTGCAGGAGTTCATCGTCGACTGGGGTGACGGCAGCCCGGTGGAGACCTTCACCGCGTCCGGCGTCGTGACCCACGTCTACGGCAACGACTCGGGTGGCTCGGACGTCACCATCTCGATCGATCTCGTGGACGAAGACGGTCTCTTCGAAGAGGTCACGACGAAGATCGTGACGGTCAACGTCGTGCCGGCTTCGCTCGAGATCTCAGGTGCGCCGACCGCGGTCGAAGGCACTCCTTACACTCTGAACTTGGGCGATTTGGTCGACCCGGGCTCGGACAGTGGCGTCATTCCCGTCCTCGAATACATCGTCGACTGGGGCGACGGTGCGGTGGAGAGCTTCACCGCTGCGGGTCCGGTGACCCACAGCTTTGCCGATGGCCTGTTCAACAACCTGATCTCAGTGGACGTGGTCACCGCAGAGGGCACCATCGAGAACGCGGCGTCGCTGGCGGTCCAGATCGCCAATGCTGCGCCCGAGATAACGTCGCTCTCAATCTCCGAAG
This sequence comes from Rhodospirillales bacterium, assembly GCA_965247175.1. Classification (GTDB taxonomy): domain Bacteria; phylum Pseudomonadota; class Alphaproteobacteria; order Kiloniellales; family DSM-21159; genus JANQMX01. The sequence goes on along the minus strand of OZ252006.1, from coordinate 1,579,619 downwards.
CGCCGCTGCCCGATCTCAACGGCGACAACATCATCGATGTCTTCGACATCTCGATCGTGGCCAGCAGCTTCGGCGCCGATCCGGCGAGCGATCCGCGGGCCGCCGCTGCCGACCTCAACGGCGACGGCATGATCGACATGACCGACATCAACATCGTGCTCGGTGCCTTCGGACAGAGCGTCCCGCCGCCACCGCCGGCCGATGGCAGCCCGACGACCTTCGCCTCCGGCGGCACGGCGATCATCGAAGGCAGCTTCAGCGATCTCGGCGTGGCCGACAGCCACGAGGTGCTGATCGACTGGGGCGACGGCACGACGACGGTGGCTTCGGTTACCCAGGGCAACGGCGAGGGCAGCTTCTCCGGCCGGCACACCTACAACGGCGCCGGCGTCTACAAGGTGACGGTGACGGCTGCTGACAACGACGGTGCGGACTCCGAGGCGGTCGAGACGGTCGCCTTCGTAACCGGAACGGCCGTGCGTGACGGCGTGCTACAAATCGTCGGGACGGGCGCGGACGACAGCATCATGATCACCCGCAACCTGTCCGACCCGACACGCGACCAGGTGGATATCGCCGCCAACTTCCTTGGTTCGGGTGGCGGCAGCCAGACCATTGATGTCACCGGGTTGACCGGCGCGGTCGTCTACGCGGGCGGCGGCAACGACTCCGTCTCCGTTGCGGATGGCATCGCCTTGCCCTTCCTCGTGATGGGCGGAGAGGGCAACGACACCCTGTCCTCCCAGGCTGCCTCTTCCGTCATTCTCGGCGGGGCCGGCAATGATGAGCTGGAAGGCGGCGATGGCAGCGATATCCTGATCGGCGGCGCCGGCGAAGACGGCTTGAGCGGCGGCGCGGGCAACGACCTGCTGGTCGGTGGCGAAGGCAACGACGCGCTCGACGGCGGCGCCGATGACGACGTCGCCTTCTACAATGGAGAGGCGGCGGACTACAGCGTCACGCCGGGGCCGGGCGGCACCACGGTGACCAGCGTCGACCCGCTGCTTGATGGCGACGACACCTTAGTCGATGTCGAGGACATCATCTTCGAGGATGGTGACGACGACATCTCGCCGGTGACCAATCCCTGGGCCGAGGATGTGATCGCTCGCCTCAAGGGACCGGCGAAGGACATCAGCGCGCGGGATGCCACCTGGTTACTGTTCGATTGAGTTCGGGGTCGCCCACTCGATTGAGTGACACCATTGGCGTGGTCTGCTATCTTATTGACCGGAAAGAATAAACCATTGATTCAATGTCCAACGGGGAACAGCGACTTATGCCAAGCGATCAAGTGAAGCCGGGTGACGCGACGGGGGGTGCCGCGGCATCCAACGGCGGCGGCCAACCCACCTTGAAGTGGGACGACTCGGCCATGTCCACTTCCTATGCCAACGTCGTCAATGTCTCGATGACGCGGGAGGAATGCGGACTCTTCTTCGGCACCAACCTGACCACCGGAATCGGCGGCCGGGATGAGGTGACCATCAAGCTCACCGACCGGATCATCATGACCCCTCACGCCGCCAAGCGCCTGTCCATCCTGCTCGATGCGCACCTGAAGGCCTATGAGGAGCGCCACGGCAAGCTGGAGGTGCAACGCGGCGGACAGGCCGGCTAGGCCCGACCCATGCTTGCAACCTAGTCCGGCGGAGCGCGGACGCGGCATGATGAGCGCACGGCAATGACCAGCGACGGCCATCTGTCCTTCGACCCAGCCGCCAGGCTGGGCGAGGGCGAAGCCGTTCGCCGCGTTGCCTATCTCGACCGGGCACTGTGGAACCGCCTTGCCGAAGCCGACTCTCCGGAGGAGCTGGCTGAGTTCTGGCTTGTCCTGCAGTGCCGCATGATCGAGGGCGTCGCGCGCGCAGGGCTGTTCCTCGAGCGGGAAGAGGGCGCCGGCTTGCGGTTGGCCAGCCATTGGCCCGAGGGCGGCGGTGATGGGCCGACCTCGCTCCTGACCACGGCAAGGCGCGCGATCGAAGAGGCGAAGGGCGTGGTCTCCGGCCATCGGCAGGACGGACCGGCCGAAGGCAGCTTCTGTTGTACCGCCTATCCCTTTGTCATCGACGGCGAGGCGCGAGGCGCCGTGGCCTTGGAAGTGGCGGATCGCAGCGCCGAAGAGCTGCGGGCGGTGATGCGCCAGTTGCAGTGGGGGGCGGCGTGGCTGGAGCTGGCTTGGCGCCGAAAGGAGGGGCAGGCGGCTGCCCATAGCCTCGACAAGACCAGCGCGGCGCTCGACTTGATCGCGCTGTTGATCGAGCAGCAAAGCTACGGCGCGGCCTGCAAGGCGGTGGTCACCGAGCTGGCCACCCGTCTCAACTGCGATTTGGTCGGTTTGGGCATGCTCTCCAGCCAGCGTATGAAGGTTGTCGCCCTGTCTCACAGCGCCGAGTTCGGGCGTCGCATGAACCTGGTTCAAGCCATGGCGGCGGCCATGGAAGAGGCGAGCGATCAGGAATGCGCCGTCCTCTTTCCGACGCTTGAGGAGGGCGACTATCACATCACGCTTGCGCATCGAGAGCTGGCCGGGCTGCTCGACGAGGCCACCGTTCTCACCGTTCCGCTGATCCATGAGGACAGGCCGCTCGGTGCGCTGCTGTTCCAGCGGGCAGGTGAGAGCCCCTTTGATCAGGACGCCGTAGACCTCTGCGATGCCATCGCCGCGGCCGTCGGCCCCTTGCTGGAAGAGAAGCGGCGCAACGACCGGCTCCTCGTCTCGAAGATCTGGGATTCGCTCGTCTCCCAGACCGGGCGCCTGTTGGGACCTCACTATCTCGGCCGCAAGCTCGCTTTCAGCATCATCGCTTTGTTGGTCGCGTTCTTCGCCCTCTACAAAGACGACTACCGGGTGACCGCCGATGCCAAGGTCGAGGGCCGCATCCAACGCGTGCTGGTTGCGCCCTTCGATGGCTATGTTGCCTCCCAGGCCGCAAGGGCCGGCGATGAGGTGAGCGCTGGCACGGTGCTGGCCACCCTCGACGACCGCGATCTCTCGCTTGAACACCTGCGCTGGACCACCACTCGCCAGCAGCGGCAGGCCGAGTACGACCAGGCGCTCGCCAACCGCGACCGCGCCGGCATCAACATCGTGCGCGCCCAGATCCAACAGGCGGAAGCGCAGATCGCCCTGATCGAAGAGCAGCTCGCGCGCACCAGGTTGGTGGCGGCTTTCGACGGCGTGATCGTCGCCGGCGACCTCAGCCAGTCCATCGGCTCGGCCGTCAAGCGGGGCGAGGAGCTCTTTCGCATCGCCCCGCTCGACTCCTACCGGGTCATTCTGGACGTGGATGAGTCTCGCGTCACGGAGATCGCGCCGGGCCAGACAGGCGAGCTGAAGGTCGCCGCTTTGCTCGACCGGACCTTGCCCTACACCATCGAGCGCATCACCCCGATCACCGAGGCACGCGAGGGCCGAAACTTCTTCCGGGTCGAGGCGGTGCTCGACGACCGCAGCGAGGGTCTGCGGCCCGGCATGGAGGGCGTGGCCAAGACCGATGCCGGGCGCCGGCTGCTGATCCAGATCTGGACGCAGGAGCTCCTGCACTGGCTCCGGCTCAAGCTCTGGGCCTGGTGGCCCTAAAGGCTCGCTATGTCGATGAGCTTGCGTAGCTCCTCTTGGTACCGGGTGGCTCAGCTCCGGCCTGCCCTGCGGCCCCATGCGCGCATCCATCGTCACAGCTTCCGCGGCCAGCGCTGGTATGTGGTGCGCGACCGGGCGTCCGGCCGGCATCACCGCTTCACGCCCGAGGCGCACTTGCTGATCAGCTTGATGGACGGTCGGCGCACGGTGGAGGAGATCTGGGAGCTGGCCAGCGACCGCTTGGGCGATGACAACCTGACCCAAGACGAGGTCATCCGGCTCCTCGCCCAGCTGCATCACGCCGACATTCTACAGGGCGACAGCAGCCCCGATCTGCAAGAGATGGCGGCGCGGGCCGACAAGCAGCAGCGCCGCAAGCTGCTGCAGAGGTTTATGAATCCGCTGGCCATGCGCCTGCCGTTGATCGACCCGGACCGTTTCCTCACGGTCACGCTGCCCTTTGTTCGCCCCTTCTTTTCTTGGTTCGGTCTGTTGCTCTTCCTGGCGATCACCGGTTCGGCAACCGTGCTTGCCGTCATGCATTGGCCGGCGCTGACCGACAATATCGCCGACCGTGTGCTGGCGACCGAAAGTCTGCTGTTGCTGGCGATCACCTATCCCTTCGTCAAGGCGCTGCACGAGCTGGGCCACGGCTACGCCGCCAAGGTCGGCGGCGGCGAGGTGCACGAGATGGGGGTAATGTTCCTCGTCTTCATGCCGGTGCCTTACGTGGACGCCACCTCGGTTTCTTCCTTCCCCAGCAAGTGGCACCGTGCCTTGGTCGGCGCCGCCGGCATGTTGGTCGAGCTGCTGCTCGCCGCTTTGGCCCTGTTCCTCTGGCTCAATCTGGAGGATGGCCTGCTTAGGGCCTTCGCCTTCAACGTCATGCTGATTGGCGGCGTCTCGACCCTGCTGTTCAACGGCAATCCGCTGCTGCGCTTCGACGGTTACTATGTGCTGGCCGACCTGATCGAGATCCCGAATCTGGGGCCGCGCTCCAACCGCTACATCGGCTATCTCATCCAGCGCTATCTCTTCGGCGTCGACAATGCCATCTCTCCGGTGACCGCGCCGGGCGAAGCGGGCTGGTTCTTCTTCTACGCCATCGCGGCCTTCTGCTACCGCCTCTTCATCACCTTCACCATCATCGTCTTCGTCGCTTCGGAGTTCTTCGTCGTGGGCGTCATTCTCGGCATCTGGGCCGGTATGATGATGTTCGTCTGGCCTTTGCTGAAGTCCTGCAGCTTTCTCTTCACCAGCCCGGTTCTGCGCGAGCAGCGGCCGCGCGCCTTCGCCGTCACCGGCGTTCTGGGGATCATCGTGGCGGCTCTGGTTGCCGTGGTGCCCATTCCCTTCGGCACGGTCTCGGAGGGCGTGGTCTGGGCCGAGGAGGAGACCCTGGTGAACGCGAGTGCCGACGGCGTGGTCACCGAAATCCTGGCGACGCCCGGCAGCGTGGTGGCGCAAGGACAGCCGCTCTTGCAGCTCCGCGACCCGCTGCTCCCGGCGCGCGTTCGCGTCGTCGAGGCGGAGCTTGCCGAGCTGCGCCTGCGCTACGACGCGCTGCGGGTCGTCGACCTGGCCGAGGCGCGAGTGGTGGCCGAGCGAATCAAGCACTCGGAAGCCGAGCTGGCACTCAATCTCGCCCGCGCCGAGCAGATGACGGTTCGCAGCCCCGCCGGTGGGCGCTTCTTGACCGGGACAGCCACGGACCTGGAGGGGCTCTATCTGCAGAAAGGCGAGTCGGTCGGCTATGTCGCCAACCTCGCCGACCCGCTGGTGCGGGTGGTCGTCCCGCAAAGCGCCATCGACTTGGTGCGCGAGCAAACCGGCGAGGTGCGCGTTCGATTCGCCGACCGCTTCTCCCAGGTCTTGCCGGCCGAGGTCATCCGGGAGATGCCCTTCGTCACCGATCAGCTGCCCAGCCCCGCCTTCGCCACCGAGGGCGGCGGCCAGATCTCCGTCGACCCGAGCGATCCCAGCGGGCAGACCGCGCTTGAGCTGCTCTACCAGCTCGACCTCAGGCTTGCCGAACCCATCGCCGCCACCGGCGTCGGGGCCCGCGTCTTCGTGCGCTTCGACCACGGTGAGCGCCCGCTGGCCTATCAGCTCTACCGCCAACTCCGGCAGCTCTTCCTCAGCCGCTTCAGCCTGTGACGCCATGGCCGCTTCCTCGCAACTGACGCTGCCGAGACACAGCCTCTATCCCGAGAGGCCGGACCGTCCGTCGAATTGGGAACGCAGGACGGCGGGCGCGCTGGTCGGGCTCGGGAAAGGGCTTGCCGCGCCTTGGCGGCGCACCCGGGTTCATCGTTTCGTCGGCAAGGTCAACGCCCGGCGCGAGGAGTTGGAGGGCATGGGGGAGCCGGTCCTGCGGGGCTTCATTGAGGACCTGCGGCGGCAGCTCATTCGGGGCGGCTTCCGCGATGAGACCGTGGCGGCTGCTTTCGCCGCCGTCCGAGAAGTCGCGCGGCGCAACACCGGCCTCTTTCACTACGACGTGCAGATCAAGGGCGGTTATGCCCTGCTGCAAGGCATGATCGCCGAGCTGGAGACAGGCGAGGGCAAGACCTTGACCGCGACCCTGGCGGCGGCAACGGCCGCGCTGGCCCGTATCCCGGTGCACGTGGTCACCGTCAACGACTATCTGGCCCAGCGCGACAAGACCTTGATGGCGCCGATCTACCAGGCCTTGGGTCTGCGCGTGGCGGTGGTGGTCGGCGGCATGGACCATGCCGAGCGGCGTGAAGCCTATCGCGCCGACATCGTCTATTGCACCAACAAGGAAGCGGCCTTCGACTATCTGCGCGACCGCATCGCGCTCGGCTTCCGCAACAGCAATCTGCGCGGCAAGCTTGCCCGCCTGCATGAGACGGCGACGCCGGCTTCGCAACCGGTGATGCGCGGCCTGCACTTCGCCATCATCGACGAGGCGGACAGCGTGCTGATCGATGAGGCGCGCACGCCGCTGATCATCTCCGGCAAGAGCGATCCGGAGAGCGAGCGCCGGCGCGCCGAGGAGGTCTTGCGCATGGTCGCCCCCTTCGATCTGGGCCGCGAGTTCACCATTCGGCGGGACAAGCGGCAGATCGAGCTGACCGAAACGGGTGAGGCCGCCTTGAGCGAAGCCGGCGAGGCGCTGGGTGGTCCTTGGCGCGGCAGCCTCTATCGCGAGGAGATGGCGCGCAACGCCCTGGCCGCGCTGCACCTTTTTCATCGCGACGAGCACTATCTGGTGCGCGATGATAAGATCGCGATCATCGACGAATACACCGGGCGCGTAATGCCCGATCGCGCCTGGGGCGAGGGGCTGCATCAGATGATCGAGAGCAAGGAGGGCTGCACGGTGACGGGGCAGAGCGTCCCCTTGGCTCGCATGACCTATCAGCGTTTCTTTCGCCGCTATCGCCGGCTGGCCGGCATGACCGGCACGGCGCGGGAAGCCCGGCGCGAGCTCTGGAGCGTCTATCGCCTTCCCGTGGCGTCCATCGAAACCAACCGGCCCATGGCACGGGTCTATGCGCCCGTCCGCATTTTCGATAGCATGGATGAGAAGTGGCGCCACATCGTCGTGCGCAGCAAGGCTCTGTCCGAAGCCAAGGTGCCCGTCCTGATCGGCACCCGCTCGGTGGCCGCCTCGGAGGAAGCAAGCCGCTATCTAGAAGAGGCCGGTATCGCCCACCGCGTCCTTAGCGCAGCGCAGGACGCGCACGAGGCCGAGATCATCGCCGAGGCCGGGCAGCCAGGCCGCGTGACGGTGGCCACCAACATGGCCGGGCGCGGGGTCGACATTCGGCTCGGGCCGGGCGTCGCCGAGCGCGGCGGGCTGCATATCATCATGTCGGAACGGCACGACTCGGCGCGTATCGATCGGCAGCTCTTCGGGCGCTGCGGCCGGCAGGGCGAGCCGGGGCATATCGAGATCGCGCTCTCGCTGGAAGATCCGCTGATCGCCGAGTCCGGCATGCGCCTGAGTGGCTCACCGCTCGCCCCTTGGCTCGGCAAGCAGCTCTTCGACAACGCGCAGCGCACCATGGAGCGGCGCTATGCCCGCATGCGCCGGGAGCTGCTGGCCTGGGACGAGCGCCTGGGCACCACTCTCGCCTTCACCGGACGGTCTGAATGATCATGAGCAAGAAAACCTCTCTCCGGCTTGGCGTTGCCGGCTTGGCGCTGTTGCCGCTCTGGCTGACACTCTCGTCTCCGGGCGGCGCGCAGTCGCTCGATGAGCAACAGCAGGCCCTCGACTGCACGATCGAGCCGACGACCATCGCCCAGATCGGCAGCGCCGACGAAGGCATCCTCGAGGAGATTCAGGTCACGCGTGGCGACCACGTCATCAAGGGCCAGGTCCTGGCGCGCCTGGAGTCCAGCCTGGAGACGCTGGCCGTCGACTTGGCCCGTATCGAGGCGGAACAAGACGTGGACGTGCGCTCCCGTGAGGCGCGCCGGGCCTACCTGCGGGAGGAGGCGGAGCGCGCCGAGAAGCTCTTTCAACGACGCATCGTCTCCGACCAGGCGCGCGACGAGGCCATGGTGGAAGAGGAGATCTCCGCGCTCGACGTGGAGTCCGCCACGCTCCGCCGCAAGGTCGCGAAGGTAGAGCTAGCGCTGGCCGAGGCGAACTTGGAGCGCCGCACCATCCGCAGCCCGATCGACGGCATCGTCACCGAGGTCAGCAAGGCGGCGGGGGAGTACATCCACGAGCAGGCGCCGCTGCTCAGCCTCGCGCGCATCGACGAGCTCAACGTGGAAGTCTTCGTGCCCGTGCGCCGCTACGGCGAGATCACCCTGAATCAGAAGGCGATCGTCGAGCCGGTGCAGCCGATCGGCGGTCGCTACGAGGCCGTCGTTTCGGTGGTCGATCGCGTCTTCGATGCGGCAAGCGGCACCTTCGGGGTGCGCCTCAAGCTGGACAACAGCGACGAAGCCCTGCCGGCCGGCATTCGCTGCAGCGTGCTGTTCCTGCAGGACGCGGCCGCCCTCGACTGAGGTGCGGCGATCGGGCAAGAAGCCGAGGCAGGGATGGCCGAAGGGGCAGGCGTGAGCGATCTTCTGAAACGGGAAGCCTACTTTCCGACGTACATCTATTTCATGGACGTGCCCGGCGGCGCGGAGTTGAACCAGGCGCTGAAGCAGGCGATCTACGCCATGCGCGAGCAGGATGCGGACGGGCTGCATCGCTCCAACGTCAAGCAGGTCGGCGCCTGGCACAGCCAGGACGATCTCAACCGGCGCGATGAGTTCGCCGAGTTGTCGAACCAGGTGCTGGAGGCCGCCGGCGGAGTCTATCAGGACCAGGCCTACGATCCGAACTTCGTGCCCGGGATCGACAACATGTGGGCCAACGTCAGCCCGCGGCATGCCTTCAATCGCACCCACATCCACCCGGGCGTGATCTGGAGCGGGGTCTACTACATCCAGGCGCCGGAAAACTCGGGCCGTATCTACTTCACCGACCCGCGGGTGCAGGCGCAGATGCTCAGGCCGCGCATTCACGCGGAGGGGCGCCTGCAGGCGCACAACTGGACCGAGGTCTACTTCGAGCCGGTTGAAGGGCGCCTCATCCTCTTCCCCGCCTGGCTGTCCCACGAGGTCGAGCCCAACCTGAGCGAATCCGAAGGCGACGCCGGCGTGCGCATCAGCATCAGCTTCAACCTCGTTCAGCGCCGGAAGCCGCAGTCGGGCTCCGGAGCTTAGCCAAGGGGGGTTCTAAAGCGCGCGGGCCTGATCGCGCAGGACGAACTTCTGAATCTTGCCGGTGGAGGTCTTGGGAATCTCCGAGAAGACAACGGCGCGGGGGCACTTGAAGTGGGCCAGATGCTCGCGGCAGAAGGCGATGATCTCCTCCGGCTCCACTGTCTCGCCGGGCTTGAGCTCGATGAAAGCGCAGGGCGTCTCACCCCACTTGTCGTCCGGTTTGGCGACCACGGCGGCGGCCTGAACGGCGGGGTGCTTGTAGAGCACGTCCTCGACTTCGATCGATGAGATGTTCTCGCCGCCCGAGATGATGATGTCCTTTGAGCGGTCTTTGATCTCGGCATAGCCGTCGGGGTGCATGACCGCGAGATCGCCGGTGTGGAACCAGCCGCCGGCGAAGCTCTTCTCGGTGGTCGCCGGGTTCTTGAGATAGCCCTTCATGACGATATTGCCGCGCATCATGATCTCGCCGATGGTCTCGCCATCGCTCGGCACCGGCTCGCAGGTCGCCGGGTCGGCGACGATCAGGTCTTCCTGCAGCTCGTAGGGAACCCCCTGTCGTGCCTTCAGCCGGGCCTGCTCTTCGTCGGGCAGTGCATCCCACTCGGGTTTCCAGGCGCAGACCACCGCCGGACCGTAGACCTCGGTGAGGCCGTAGACGTGACAGACGTCAAAACCCATGGCCTCCATCTTGCCGATCACCGCCGCCGGCGGCGCGGCGCCGGCCGTCATCATGGAGACCCGGTGGTCGGTCTTGGGCCGGGTTTCCTCCGGTGCGTTGATCATCAGACCCATGACGATGGGGGCACCGCAGAGGTGGGTGACTCCATGGTCCTCGATGGCCTTGAAGATCGCGCCCGCTTCGACACGACGGAGGCAGACGTGGGTTCCGGCCATGGCGGTGATGGTCCAGGGAAAGCACCAGCCGTTGCAATGAAACATCGGCAAGGTCCAGAGATAGACCGGAAAGTGCGGCATGGCCCAGGTCATGCTGTTGCACACGGCATTGAGGTAGGCGCCCCGGTGTGAGTAGACGACGCCCTTCGGGTTGCCTGTCGTGCCGGAGGTGTAGTTGAGCGCGATGGCCTGCCATTCGTCCTTGGGCAGCTGGTAGGGATGGTCCGGGTCGCCCTCGGCCAGGAAGTCCTCGTAGGTCATCTCGCCGATCAGCTCTCCGCCCTCGGCCAGCGGATCGTCGATGTCGATGACCAGCGGCTTGCTCTCCAGCTGCTCCAGCGCCGCCTTGATGACGCCGGAGAACTCCCGGTCGGTCAGCAATACCTTGGCTTCGCCGTGCTGCAGGATGAAGGCGATGGCATCGGCGTCGAGCCGGATGTTGAGCGAGTTGAGCACGGCGCCTGACAGCGGCACGCCGAAGGAGGCCTCGACGAACGCCGGGATGTTCGGCGCCATGATGGCGACCGTGTCGCCCAGCCCGATGCCGCGCTTGGCGAGCGCCGAGGCCAGGCGGCGGCAGCGCGTATACGTCTCCGCCCAGGTCTGCCGAAGCGTGCCGTGAACGATGGCCGTCCGCTCAGGATAGACCATAGCCGTGCGCCGCAGGAACGACAGCGGCGAGAGGGGCACGAAGTTGGCGTCGTTGCGGTCCAGGCCGCTGTCGTAGGGGGAGCCTGCGCTCATAGTCATCCAGTCCTTCCGAGTCAGCTTGGGCGGCGGCCCAGTCGTGCTTGCAGCTCCCCGACGATGCCCCGGCGGAACAGCAGCACGCAAATCACGAAGATAACGCCGATGACGATGGTAACCAACGACCCGAAGGCATTGAGGTAGTTCTGCAGTGTCAGAACGACGAAGGCGCCGACGGCTGGTCCGAAGACCGTACCCATTCCACCGAGCAGGGTCATGAGCACCACTTCGCCGGACATCTGCCAGGTCACGTCGGTCAGGCTGGCGACCTGGACCACCAGCGCCTTGGTGCCGCCCGCGAGACCCGAGAGCGCCGCCGAGATGACGAAGATCGTGAGCTTGTAGTGGTCGACACGGTAGCCGAGCGAGACGGCGCGCGGCTCGTTCTCCCGAATGGCCTTGAGAACCTGACCGAAGGGCGAATGCACCGTGCGCCAGACGGCGAAGAGGCCGAAGACGAAGACCGCCATGACGAAGAAGTAGCAGGCGAGGTTGCTGGACAGGTCGAAGATGCCGAGGAAGGCGGTGCGCGGTAGGCCCTGGATGCCGTCCTCGCCGCCGGTGAAGGGCATCTGCAGGGCAGCGAAGAAGACCATCTGAGACAGGGCCAAGGTGATCATCGCGAAGTAGATGCCCTGGCGCCGAATGGCAATGAAGCCGAACACGAGCCCGAGCGCAGCGGCAACCAGGGTCGCAAGAGCGATGGCGATCTCCGGCGTCAGGCCCCAGACCTTGAGCCCGTGCGCGGCGACATAAGAGGCCGAGCCGAAGAAGGCGGCATGGCCGAAGGAGAGCAGCCCCGTGAAGCCGAGCAGCAGATTGAAGGCGCAGGCGAAGAGCGCGAAGCACATCACCTTCATCAGGAACACCGGATAGACGAAGAAGGGCAGCGCGACGAGCACCGCCAAGGCTGCGAGCACAAGCAACCATTGCCGGAGAGATAGGGTCGCGGCCGTTTCCGTCAGGCTGGCAACAAGTGCGCGTGCCATGGTTCAGGCCTCCCGTCCGAACAGCCCGGCGGGCCGCGTCAGCAGCACCAGGATCATGATCACGAAGATGACAATGTTGGAGGCCTCGGGGTAGGCGATGCGGGTGATCGCTTCCACGAGACCGAGGGCGAAGCTGGTGATGACCGAGCCCAGGATGGAGCCCATGCCGCCGATCACCACCACGGCGAAGACGACGATGATGAGGTTGCTGCCCATATGCGGCGTGATCGCCTGCAGGCCGGCCGCCAGCACGCCGGCGAAGCCGGCCAGGGCGACGCCGAAGCCGTAGGTCAGGGTGATCAGCAGCGGCACATTGACCCCGAAGGCGCGGACCAATGCCGGGTTCTCGGTCGCGGCCCGGAGGTAGCTGCCGAGCCGCGTCCGCTCGATCATGTACCAGGTCGCGATACAGAGGACGACCGCGGCCACGATGATCCAGAGGCGATAGATCGGCACCACCATGAAATCGCGCTCGTTCCCGGTCAGCCCGCTGAGCGCGAGGCGTTCGGAGCCGGCGAAGAGAGCTGGCTTGTCATAGGGCAGGCCCGAGGAGCCGAAGCCATCGGTCACCAAGCCCTCGATGATGAGCACCAGGCCGAAGGTCAGCAGCAGGCCATAGAGGTGGTCCAGGTCATAGAGCCAGCGCAGCAGCGCCCGCTCGATCAGAATGCCGAAGAGCCCGAGCACGATCGGCACGAGAAGGAGCGACCACCAATAGGAGATGCCGAGATACTCGAGGCCGAGCCAGGTGGCGAAGGCACCCAGCATGTACTGGGCACCGTGGGCGAAATTGATGACGTTGAGCATCCCGAAGATGACGGCGAGCCCAAGGCTGAGCAGCGCGTAGAAAGCCCCGTTCTGCAGCCCGATGAAGAGCTGCAAGGCCAGGAAAGACAGCGGAACGTCAAAAACCATCGTCATCGGATTTCGCCCACAGACAGCCGTTGCAGTGGATCGTTATTGGCTCAGCGCGCAGCCGCTCTTCGTCGGGTCCTGGAAGGCTTCGGCGGCCGGGATGGTGCGCACGATGTTGAGGTAGTCCCAGTCGCCCGACGACTCACCCGGGGTCTTCACCTGGGCGAGGTACATGTCGTGCGCCATGCGGCCGTTCGGGTAGACCGTGCCGCCGTTGGCGAAGACGTCATTGACCGGCATGGACTTGAGGGCTTCGGCGACGGCGCCGGCCTCGTCGGTGCCGGCCTTCTCGACCGCCTTCAGGTAGCTCAGCACGGCCGAGTAGGTGCCGACCTGGATCATGGTCGGCTTCTTGCCGGACTCGGCCTCGAAGCGCGCGGCCCAGGCCCGCGTCTCATCGTTCAGATCCCAGTACCAGCCGGTGGTCATGAACAGACCTTGGGCGGCGTTGAGGCCTAGGCTGTGGATGTCCGTGACGAACATCAGAAGCCCGGCAAGGTTCTGGCCGCCCTCGACGATGCCGAACTCCGAGGCCTGCTTGATGGCGTTGATGGTGTCGGAGCCGGCGTTGGCCAGGCCGACGATCTTGGCGCCCGAGGCTTGAGCTTGCAGCAGGAAGGAGGCGAAGTCCGAAGACGGGAAAGGATGGCGGATGGTGCCGAGCACCTCGCCGCCGTTGGCCTCGACGATGTTGGAGACATCGCCTTCCAGCGAGTGGCCGAAGGCGTAGTCGGCGGTGATGAAGAACCAAGTATCCCCGCCGTTCTTCACCACGGCGGTGCCGGTGCCGTTGGCGAGAGAGTAGGTGTCATAGGCCCAATGGAAGCCGAGCGGCGAGCAGCTCTCACCGGTCAGGCGAGAGGTCGCGGCACCGGTCACCATGGTGATGCGGTTCTTCTCCCGCCCGACTTCCTGGACGGCCAGCGCCACCGAGGAGGTCACCAGGTCGGTGATCATGTCGACGCCTTGGGTGTCGATCCACTCGCGCGCCTTGGAGGCGGCGATGTCTGCCTTGTTCTGATGGTCGGCGGAGACAATCTCGATCGGCTTGCCGAGCACGCTGCCGCCAAAGTCCTCCACCGCCATGCGGGTGGCCAGCACGGAGCCGTCGCCGGACAGGTCGGCGTAGACCGCGGCCATGTCCGTCAGCACGCCGATTTTGACCATGTCGTCCGAGAGCTCGGCTGCAATGGCGCTTTGGGCCATGGCGCCCGCAGCGAAGACGCTTGCGCCGAAGGCGGTCGCGAGAAGGGTTTTCCTCAACATGTTTTCTGTCCTCTCTTTTTCATTCGGTGTCACAACGTCGCGTCATACGCCCAGGAATTCCTGGAGTTGCGCTTCCTTCGCCGCCAGCTCGTCATGCCGCACCATGTCGACGATCCGCCCGTCTTCCATGACGTAGTTGCGCTCGGCCAGGCCGGCGGCGAAGCGGAAGTTCTGCTCGACCAGCAGGATGGTGAAGCCGCGCTCCTTGAGCTTGCGGATGATGTTGCCGATCTGCTGGACGATGACCGGAGCCAAGCCCTCGGTGGGCTCGTCGAGCAGCAACACCTTGGCGCCCGTCCGGAGAATGCGGGCGATGGCCAGCATCTGCTGCTCGCCGCCGGACAAGCGGGTGCCTTGCTTGGTGCCGCGCCGTTCCTTGAGGTTCGGAAAAAGCTCGAAGAGCTCCTCGACGCTGACGCCGCCTTCGCCGATGACGGGCGGCAGATAGAGGTTCTCCTCTACCGAGAGGCTGGAGAAGATGCCGCGTTCTTCCGGGCAGTAGGCGATGCCCAGCCGTGCGATGCGGTTGGACTTGAGATTGACGGTTTCCTGCCCCAGCACGCGGATGGAGCCGGCGCGCTGGCCGACCATGCCGATGATGGATTTGAGGGTGGTCGTTTTGCCGGCGCCGTTGCGGCCCAGCAGGGTCACCAGCTCACCCTCGTGAACCGTCAAGTCCACGCCGTGCAGGATGTGGGATTCGCCGTAGTAGGCCTGCAGGCCTTCGACCTTGATGACCGGCTCTGTATCGCCTTGGGCGGCTCCCGACGCCCTCATGGCGGCCTCCGAGCCGGCGACGATGGGAATGTCGCTGTTAGGCATGGGCCGACCCCATGTAGGCTTCGATCACATCGGGGTTGCGCGACACTTCGCCGTAGGTGCCTTCCGCCAGGATCTCGCCGCGCTGCAGTACCGTGATCCACTGGGAGAGATTGGCGACGACGCTGAGATTGTGCTCGACCATCAGAATGGTGCGGTTCTGCGCGACCTTGCGGATGAGGTCGGTGATGCGGCCGATGTCCTCGTGGCCCATGCCCTGGGTCGGCTCGTCGAGCAGCATGACTTCGGGGTCGAGCGCCAAGGTCGTGGCGATCTCCAGGGCGCGCTTGCGGCCGTAGGGCAGCTCCACGGCCATCAGCTCGGCGTAGTCCTCCAGGCCGACCTCGAACAGCAGCTGCTCGGCCTCGTCGTTCAGGCCATCAAGCTCCCGCGCCGGGCGCCAGAATTGGGAGTCGCGGCCATACTTGCGCTGCAGGGCGACCCGGACGTTCTCGCGCACGCTGAGATGCGGGAAGACAGATGAGATCTGGAAGGAGCGCACGATGCCCATGCGAGCGATGGCATCGGCGCCGGTCTGCGTGATGTCCTTGCCCTTGAAGCGGATGCTGCCGCTGCTGACGGGAAGAAAGCGGGTGAGGAGGTTGAAGACGGTGGTCTTGCCGGCGCCGTTGGGCCCGATCATGGCGTGGATCGTGCCCTTGCGGACCTTGAGATTGACGTTACGAACCGCGACGAAACCTTTGAATTCCTTGGTCAAGCCATCGGTCTCCAGAATGTAGCGGCGGTCTTTCGTGATGTCCGTGTAGGTCGTGACGAAGCCGCCGCCGGGGAGCGGCTCGCCCTTGACCGCGATGACCGCGCCGTTGGGCCGGACCCGTTCCAGATAGTGGGGGCGGAAGCTGCGCGCGATCTCGACCCGCTCCGATACCAGGGCCTCGATGTCGCCGTCGCCGTACTCGCCGCGCTCGGCGTTGTGGCGCATGAAATCAGAGAAATGTGTGCCCGTCTGAGCCAGACGCTGCGGGAACTCCAAGAGCTCGAAGAAGCGCTGGTTCCAGCCGACCAGGCGCAGCTCTCGGTCGAACACGGTGATACCCTGATCGAGCTGCTCCAACGCGGCCTGCAAGGCCTGCAACTGCCCATCCTCACCTGTCGTATGGCTGGCAATGGCCAGGTGTCGGTCCTCCCACTATGATGACGGGGTCGTCTTGGCCCCGCTTTCTTTTGTTGAGGCCGAGACTAGGGAGGTGTCTTTTCTGAAGTTTGTTTGAATTGTTGCGAATTGTTGCGGAAGAAATTCAGAATATTTCATTCGGGTTGATGCGTATTATTTGGTGTACAACACTTGTGTGTCGGATTGTCTCGAGCTGGAGCGCGTTTCGCCATGCCGGAAGGCTCATCTGAGCAGCAGCAGCTAAGGCTGCTGCAAGCCGCCCTGGACCACATCAACCAGGGCTTCACCGCCTTCGATGGCGAGTTGCGCCTGGTCGGGCGCAACAAGCACTTCTTCGATCTTCTGGAGTTTCCCGAGCACCTGGCCGAAATCGGCACCCACTTCTCGGAGTTCATGCGCCACAACGCCGAGCGCGGCGAGTACGGCGATGGCGACGTCGAGGCCCTGGTCGCCGAACGGGTGGAGAAGGCACGCAGTTTCCACCCGCACTACCTCGAGCGCACGCGGCCCAATGGCTCGGTCATTGCCGTGAAAGGCGACCCGCTTCCGGGCGGTGGCTTCGTCACCACCTACACGGACATCACCGATCAGCGTCAGCGCGAGGAAGCACTGGAGCAAGCCGTCGCCGAGCGCACCTCCGACCTGCGGCACAGCGAGGAGCGTCTTCGTCTCATCACCGATGCGATCCCCGCGCTGATCGCCTACATCGACACGCGACCCTGCTACACCTTCGCCAACCGCCGCTATGCCAGCTGGTTCGGGCTGAGTGTTGCGGCCATGCAAGACCGGCCGGTCGTGGAGGTCCTGGGCGAGAGCCTGTTTCAGGAACTCGAGCCGAGGATAGGACGGGCTCTGAACGGCGAGGAGGTGACTTACGAGTATCGCCGTAAGGGGCCAAGCGGCGCCTATGCCGACATGCGCAGCACGCTGCTGCCGGACGTGGACCCCGCAGGCATCGTCCGGGGCTGCTTCGTCCTCTCCTTGGATGTCACCGAGCAGAACCAGCGTGAGGCGGCGCTGAGGCAGTCGCAGAAGATGGAAGCCATCGGCCAGCTGACCGGGGGCGTGGCACACGATTTCAACAACTTGCTGACCATCATTCTCGGCAACTTGAAGGATGTGAAGGCTCGTGCGGACGATGACGAGGACCTCGTCGAGCTGGTCGAGCCGGCGATCGAAGCCGCCAATCGCGGGGCAAGCCTGATCAGCCGTCTCTTGGCCTTTGCGCGGGGCGGGGCGGTCGACCCGCGACCGATCGACGTGGCTGCAACCTTGAACGATCTCGCGCGGCTGCTGCGCCGTTCCTTGCCCAACTCTATCGAGATCGTGGTTCAAATCAAGGACGCCCCACGGCCCACGCGCGTCGATCGCAGCCAGCTGGAGAACGCCTTGCTCAATCTGGCGCTCAACGCGCGCGATGCGATGAACGGCAGCGGGCGCATCCTCTATGCCGTTGGCGAGGAGCGACTGGAGGCCGAGCGTGCAGCGGAACTCGAGCTTCAGCCGGGAGACTACGTGCGCATCGATGTCGAGGACGACGGCATGGGCATGAGCGAGGTGACTCGCCAGCGCGCCTTCGAGCCCTTCTACACCACCAAGGCATTCGGTGCCGGCAACGGCCTGGGTCTCAGCACAGTCTACGGCTTTGCCCGCCACGCCTCGGGAACCGTGGCCCTGCGCTCGCAGCCGGGTGATGGTTGCTGCATCACCCTCTATCTGCCCTGCGCCGATGCGGCCGCAGCAGACGATGCGCCGGCGGAGGCGTTCGAGGACCTGGATGAAGCGCCTTTGGCGGAGGGGCAGGGTGAACTGGTGCTTCTGGTGGAGGACGATGCCGCTGTGCGCGCCGTGGTACGCCGCCAGCTCATCGATCTCGGCTTCAGCGTCCTGGAGACCGAGGACGCGGAGGAAGCGCTCGAGATGATCCGGTCGGTCGACGAGATCCGCTATCTCGTCTCAGACATCATTATGCCCGGCGAGATGAACGGCATCGCATTGGCCAGGCAAGCCAAGTCCATCACGCCCACCATCAAGGTCGGCCTGATCAGCGGTTTCGCCCAGGGCCAGGACCGGGAGGCGCTGGCAGGCTGTCCTTTCCCGGTCTTGCCCAAGCCCTTCGCGACAGAGGCCCTGGCCGGGCTCATCGGGCGCTCGGCGTGACAAGGATGGAGAGCGCCAGCGAGCCAGCCTCGCCACCGTTGCCTATGAGCAAGACCATTGCCATCGTCGAAGATGAGCGGCCGATCGCGGAGATGATCGCCCGCACGCTGGAGGAGCACGGCTTCCGTACCAAGAGCTACAGCTCGGGCGGCGCCTTCCTTACCGCGTTGCGGCAGGAAGCGCCGAGCCTCTGTCTGCTGGACCTTGGACTGCCGGACGGCGACGGCATGAACCTCTTGCGGCGCATTCGCGAGCAGGCGGATACGCCGGTCATCATTCTCTCGGCCCGGCAGCATCCCTCTGACCGCATCGTGGGTCTGGAGCTAGGCGCCGACGACTACGTCATCAAGCCTTTCGACCCGCGCGAGGTGGTGGCCCGCGTGCGCTCTGTCCTGCGGCGCTTCGAAGGAGAAAGCTCGGGCGAAGCTCCCGCCGCGGCCGTCGCGCACTTTGCCGGCTGGCGCTTCGATGCCGGTAGTATGACCCTGACTTCGCCGCAGGGCGCCGATGTGGAACTCAGCGCCGCCGAGGCGCGCCTGCTGCAAGCTTTCCTGGAGGCGCCGCAGAGGGTGCTGACGCGGGATTTTCTTCTGACGAAGGCGGGGAGCGAGGAGAGCTTCGATCGAGCCATCGACGTACGCATCTCCCGGCTGCGCAAGAAGCTGCAGACGGCTGATGGGAAGAAGGGTCTGATCCGGACGGTCTACGGCGCGGGCTATCTATTTGCTTCCACCGTCGAATGGGCTCCTGTTTAGAGCTTGAACGACGATGGTTGGGGTGGTGCGGTACGATGGCCTATGCTGTTGTACTCGCGACATAAATACTTAATCCGCCGAGACTGGTGTGCCGGCGGAAGGGGCACTAGGCTCCGGAAGGAAGATAGGCAAGGCAGCCCCGCGCCATGACCGACAGCATTCTGGTTCTCAACGCCGGATCCTCCAGCATCAAGTTCCAGCTCTTTGCCGTTGCGGGCGGAGAGCTCAAGCGGCGCTTCAAAGGGCAGATCGAGGGCATCGGCGCCCAACCGCACTTCGTCGCCAAGGACGCCGAGGGGGCTCTGCTCATCGAGCAGTCCTACACTCCCGACGAGGTTGGCGATGTGCCCAGCGCCATGGCCATCTTGAACCATTGGTTGGAAGAGCGCTTGGCCGGGTCCCGTCCGATGGCGGTCGGCCACCGGGTGGTGCATGGCGGGCCCAACTTCGATGCGCCGGTGCTGGTCGACGACGGCGTTCTTGCCGAACTCGAAGACTACATACCGCTCGCACCGCTGCATCAGCCCAACAATCTGGCTCCGATCAGGGCCATCCGGGAGCGTTGGCCGGGACTGCCGCAGGTGGCTTGCTTCGACACCGCCTTTCACCGCGGTCATGGCGAGCTTGCCGACCGCTTCGCGATCCCCGAGGCCTTCTATGAGGAAGGCGTGCGGCGCTATGGCTTTCACGGCCTCTCTTATGAGTACATCGCCCAAGCGCTGCCGCAGGTGGCGCCGGAGTTGGCGGATGGCCGGTTGATCGTCGCCCATCTCGGCAGCGGCGCCTCGCTCTGCGCGCTCAAGGCCGGGCGCAGCCTCGACAGCACCATGGGATTCACCGCGCTCGACGGTCTGCCCATGGGCACGCGGCCGGGCGCGCTCGACCCAGGCGTGGTGCTCTACCTGCTCGGCCACAAGGGGATGGATGCTGCCGAACTCGAGCACCTGCTGTATCACGACAGTGGTCTCAAGGGGTTGTCGGGCATCAGCAACGATGTCCGTGATCTGCTGGCCAGCGAGGCGCCAGGCGCCAAGCTGGCCCTGGATTACTTCGCTTACCGCACGGCCAAGGAGATGGGTGCGCTCGCTTCGGTCCTCGGCGGCCTCGACGCTATCGTCTTCACTGCCGGCATCGGCGAGAACGCGCCTGAGATCCGCAAGAGCATCTGTGAACGGATGGCCTGGCTGGGCGTCACCCTGGACGAAACAGCCAATGCTGAGGGTGCGACCCGCATCAGTCAGGGCGATAGCCGGCCGCTGGTTCTGGTGGTTCCAACCGATGAAGAGCGCATGATTGCCGAGCATACACTTGATTGCACGGAGCTTCGTAAGGCTGGGTAAGCGATTGTTGTTGCTTTAGAAATTCGCGCCGTCTAGATTAAAACTTACTTTTAGTACGTGTTTTGAGCGTGCTTTTTGTGAGACCGGGAGGATACGCGGATGAGCAACGGCGTCATGAGGATCCGCTTTCCCAGTGCCTATACGATCCTCTTCGGCCTGATCGTCGTCGTCGCGATTGCCACCTGGTTCGTTCCTGCCGGTGAGTACGATCGCGTCTTCAACGAAGCGTTGGACCGGGATGTGCCGGTTCCCGGCACCTACAAGGAGGTAGAGCCCAACCCGCAAGGTTTCTTCGATGTGGTTCTGGCGCCGATTGCCGGCTTCTATGACCCGGACACCTATGAGGCGAGCGCCATCGACGTGGCGCTCTTCGTCCTGGTGATCGGCGGCTTTCTCGGCATCGTCACCAGGACCGGTGCGATCGACGCCGGCATCGAGCGGGCCATGACCCGTCTGAAGGGGCGCGAGAAATGGATGATCCCCATCCTCATGGCGCTCTTCGCTGCCGGCGGCACGGTCTACGGCATGGCCGAAGAGTCCCTGGCCTTCTACACGCTGATCATTCCGGTGATGATCGCGGCGCGCTACGACGCGGCGACGGGGGTCGCCATCATCATGCTCGGAGCCGGTGTTGGGACCTTGGGCTCGACCGTAAATCCCTTCGCCACGGTGATCGCCGCGGATGCGGCCGGCATCCCCTTCACCGACGGCATCATTCTGCGTTTCGTCATTCTCATTCTCTGTTGGCTTGCTTGCGTCATCTACGTCATGCGCTACGCCGAGCGGGTCAGGCAGAACCCGGAGCTTTCCATCGTCGCCGACCGGCGCGAATCCAATGAGGCGCACTTTCTGAAGGGGCGCTCGGTGGGGGATGCGCCCGAGCATCTTGAGCTCACCCCAATTCGAAAAATCGTGCTGCTCCTCTTTGCGCTGAGCTTTGGCGTGATGATCTGGGGTGTCTCCGCCGGCGGCTGGTGGATGGCTGAGATGACGGGCCTGTTCCTGGTGGCCGCCATTGTCGTCGGCGTGATCGCTCGGATGAGCGAAGAGGACTTCACCAACACCTTCGTCGACGGCGCCCGTGACCTGCTCGGCGTCGCGCTCGTCATCGGCATCGCCCGTGGCATTGTGGTGGTGATGGACGCCGGCAAGATGACCGACACCATCCTTTTCTGGGCCGAAGGCGCGGTCAGCGGCTTGTCGCCCATCGCCTTCATCAACGCCATGTTCGGCATCGAGGTCGGCTTGTCTTTCTTCGTGCCGTCGTCTTCAGGCCTCGCCGTTCTGACTATGCCGATCATGGCGCCTCTCGCCGACTTTGCCGATGTGCAGCGTCATCTGGTTGTGACCGCCTACCAGTCGGCCAGCGGCTTGGTGAACCTGATCAACCCGACCTTTGCCGTCGTCATGGGCGGCCTGGCGCTCGGGCGGGTACCCTACGAGCGCTGGCTCAAGTTCATGTGGCCGCTGCTGCTCATTCTCACGGTCATCATCATGATTTCGATCAGTGCGGGAGCCATGCTCGGCTAATGAGCGGACGCGCTCTGTCGGGCTGCAACGGGAGGACGTCGCAAATGACTTTCGGAGTGCATTCGGAGATCGGCAAGCTGCGCAAGGTCCTGATCGCGCGGCCGTCCTTGGCGCACGAGCGGCTGACGCCGGGGAACTGCCACGATCTCTTGTTCGACGATGTTATCTGGGTGCACCAGGCGCGCGTCGACCACGACGACTTCCGCCTGAAAATGAAGGCGCGGGACGTGCAGGTCTACGACCTGCAGGACCTCTTGGCCGAGACCTTCGAGAAATCGCCGGATGCCCGCGCCTTCGTGCTCGACCGCCGCATCACGCCGAACTACGTCGGGCCGCTTCTTGCTCGGATGATGCGCCCCTGGCTGAACGAGATGGACCCGGCCACGTTGGCCCGCCATCTGCTTGGCGGCATTGTCGTCTCCGACCTGCCGTCAGGAGAGGTGACGCAATCACTTCGGGAGGCCATGGCCGGAAGCGAGTTCCTGGTGGCGCCCGTGCCCAACGCCCTGTTCCAGCGGGATCCCTCTTGCTGGATCTACGGCGGCGTGACCTGCAACCCGATGTTTTGGCCGGCGCGCAAGCCTGAAACGCTGTTTCAGCGCACGGTCTACAAGTTCCACCCGATGTTCGAAGAGGATGACTTCAAGATCTGGTGGGGCGACAGCGACGAAGACTTCGGCCACGCCAGCATGGAGGGCGGCGACGTCATGCCGATCGGCAAGGGGGTCGTGCTGATTGGCATGGGGGAGCGGACGACTCGGCAGGCGGTCATGCAGCTTGCCGAGCGGCTCTTCGCTGCAAACGCGGCTGAGCGGGTGATCGCCTGCGCCATGCCCAGGAGCCGCGCCGCCATGCATCTGGACACGGTGTTTTCGTGCCTCGACCACGACAAGGTCACGGCCTTCAGGGAGGTGGTCGATCAGATCACCTGCTTCACGCTGTCACCGGACGAGAAACACGGTATCGCCGTCCACAAGGAGCGGGCGCACCTTTTCGATCTCTACAAGGAAGCGCTCGGTTTGTCGGACCTGCTGGTGATCGGCACCGGCGGCAATGAGTTCCAACAGGAGCGCGAGCAGTGGGATGACGGCAACAACGTCGTGGCGCTGGAACCCGGCGTCGTCGTCGGTTATGCGCGGAACACCCATACCAACACTCTGCTGCGCAAGGCCGGGGTCGAGGTCATCACCATCAGCGGTCAGGAGCTCGGCCGCGGCCGTGGCGGTGGCCACTGCATGACCTGTCCGCTGCTGCGCGATCCCGCTTACTGACATGATCCCTCACACATCAAATTCGTTTCTGGGAGGAAAGCATGGCGTTTAATCTGAAAGGGCGGAGCTTTCTCAAGCTGCTCGACTTCAATCAGCGGGAAGTCCGCTTCCTGCTTGACCTGTCGCGCGACCTTAAGCGCGCTAAGTATGCCGGGACCGAGCAGCAGCACCTCAAAGGCAAGAACATTTGCCTGATCTTCGAGAAGACCTCGACCCGAACCATGTGCGCCTTTGAGGTTGCCGCCATGGATCAAGGGGCGGGCGTGACCTATCTCGGCCCCTCCGGCTCGCAGATCGGCCACAAGGAGTCCATGAAAGACACGGCACGGGTGCTTGGGCGCATGTACGACGCCATCGAGTACCGCGGCTTCGGCCAAGAGGTGGTGGAGGAGCTGTCCCAGTACGCCGGCGTGCCGGTATTCAACGGCCTGACCGATGAGTACCATCCGACGCAGATGCTGGCCGACCTGCAAACCATGCTTGAGCACAGCGACAAGCCCCTGACCAGCATCTCCTATGCCTTCGTCGGCGATGCGCGCAGCAACATGGGGCACTCGTTGATGATCGCCGGATGCCTGATGGGCATGGATGTGCGGATTGCCGCGCCGAAATCGCTCTGGCCGACCGAGGAGTTCGAGGGGCCGGCGCGGGAGCTGGCGGAAACCTATGGCGCACGCCTTACGGTGACCGAGGATCCGAAAGAAGCCGTCAAAGGCTGCGACTTCATCCACACTGACGTCTGGGTGTCGATGGGAGAGCCGGCCAACGTCTGGGAGGAGCGCATCAAGCTGCTGACGCCCTACCAGGTCAACAAGACCTTGATGAAGGCCTCGGGCACGCCCACCACCAAGTTCATGCATTGCCTGCCGGCTTTTCACAACCGGGAGACCAAGGTCGGCGAGGACATGTTCGAGAAGTTCGGTATCGCCGAGATGGAGGTGACCGACGAGGTTTTCGAGTCGCCGGCCGGCATTCAGTTCGAGCAGGCAGAGAATCGCATGCACACGATCAAGGCGGTGCTGGTCGCCACCATGGGAAGCTGAACCATGCGGGTCGTCGTCGCCCTGGGCGGCAATGCCTTGCTGCGCCGTGGCCAGGCTCTGACCGCCGAGAACCAGAGAGAGAACATTCGTGTCGCCGCCGAAGCGATGGCGCCCATCGCGAAGGAGCACGAGCTCGTCGTGTCCCACGGCAACGGCCCCCAGGTCGGCCTCCTGGCGCTTCAGGGAGCTGCCTACAAGCCCGATGAAGCCTATCCGCTCGATGTCTTGGGTGCCGAAACCGAAGGCATGATCGGCTACATGATCGAGCAGGAGATGGGAAACCTCCTGCCGCAAGACGTTCCCTTTGCAACCATCCTGACGATGATCGAGGTGGATGGGTCCGACCCGGCCTTTCAGCAACCAACCAAGTTCATCGGGCCGGTCTACGATCGGGCCGACGCCGAGCGACTGGCTTCGGAAAAGGACTGGGCCATCAAGCAGGACGGCGACAAGTGGCGGCGCGTCGTGCCGTCACCGGCGCCGAAACGCATCTTCGAGATCCGCCCGATCAAGTGGCTGCTGGAGAAGGGCACGATCGTGATCTGCGCCGGCGGGGGCGGGATTCCGACTGTCTATGACAAAAACAAGACCCTGCACGGTGTCGAGGCCGTGATCGACAAGGATTTCGCCAGTGAGTTGTTGGCGCGTGAGCTCGATGCAGACCTTTTCATAATGGCGACGGACGCCGATGCGGTGTATCTCGATTGGGGAACGCCGCAAGCCCGCGGGATAAAGCGCGCTGCGCCGAACGAGCTGAGCAAGTACAGCTTTCCAGCGGGGTCGATGGGCCCCAAGGTGGAAGCGGCCTGCAGTTTCGTCGAAGCGACGGGCAAGGCGGCTGCAATCGGGGCCTTGGCCGACCTAGAGGGTATTGTGATGGGAACGGCGGGCACTACTGTTCATAGCAGAGCGACGGAAATGTCACTCTACGATGCGACCTGACGCAGCGGCGTAAGGGGGGTACTGCGACGATGACACGGGAGTTGGTTCGCTACTCCAGAGTGCTGGAGATCGTCGGCGATATCCTGAAGGTCCAGGTGCCGGAGTCCGCGGAGGCGGACGGGGCCGCCGCCCGCTTCGGCGATCTGGCGGTGCTGGAGCTGCTGGACGGCAGCCGTTCCCTGGCTCAGGTCATCAAGATCGAGCGCGACCGGGTTTCCTTGCAGGTCTTCACCGGCACCAAGGGCATTTCGACCGGCGCCACGGTGACCTTCCTCGGTCACCCCATGCAGGTTATCTATTCGCCGAACATCCTGGGCCGCGTGTTCGACGGCACCGGAACGCCGATCGACAGCGGGCCTGACCTGATGATGGACCCCAAGGTCGACATTGGTGGGCCGACGGTGAATCCCTGCGAACGTATCGTGCCCAAGCGCATGATCCGCACCGACGTGCCGATGATCGACATCTTCAACTGTCTGGTGGAAAGCCAGAAGATCCCGATCTTCTCGGTCTCCGGTGAGCCCTTCAATCCGCTTCTGGCCCGTATCGGTATTCAGGCGGATGCGGACATCGTCGTGTTCGGCGGCCTCGGCCTGATCTTCGACGACTACTACACCTTCCGGAAGACCTTCGAGGATGCCGGCGTCTTCTCGCGCACGGTGATGTTCGTCAATCAGGCCTCCGACCCCATCGTCGAGCGCCTCTTGGTGCCGGACATGGCGCTCGCCGTGGCCGAGCGCTTCGCGGTGGAGGAGGGCAAGCGGGTTTTGGTACTGATGAGTGACATGACCGCTTACGCCGACGCCTTGAAGGAGGTCGGCATCGCTATGGAGCGGGTGCCCTCGAACCGAGGCTATATGGGCGATCTCTACTCACAGCTCGCCCGCCGCTATGAGAAAGCCTGCGACTACGCCAAGGGCGGCTCCGTCACGGTTCTCACCGTCACCACCATGCCCGGTGACGACGTCACCCACCCGGTGCCGGACAACACGGGCTACATCACCGAAGGGCAGTTCTATCTCCACGATGGTGTGCTCGACCCCTTCGGCTCGCTGTCACGCTTGAAGCAGAACGTCATCGGCAAGGTGACGCGCGAGGACCACGGGCAGATCATGAACACCATGATCCGCTTCTACTCCGGCGCTCGCGATGCGCAGCAGAAGCAGGCCATGGCCTTCGACCTCTCGGACTTCGATCATCAGCTGCTCAAGTTCGGGGGCCTGTTCCGTGCGCGCTTCATGGACATTGACGTCTCCATGCCACTGGAAGAGGGGCTCGATCTCTGCTGGCGCACGCTGGCCGAGTGCTTCCGCCCTGAGCAGCTGCTGATGAAGCAGGACTTGGTGGACAAGTACTTCCCGAAGGATCTGGAGGCGACCACCGCGCTGGTCGCCGAGCCGGCAGAGGACACGACCGAAGAGGCAGCGGCAGAAGGGGCTCATGGCGAGGCTGCAGCTCAATAAGTCCTCGCTCGCCCGCGAGGCCAAGAATCTGCGGACCTATCAGCGCTTCCTGCCGTCGCTGGATCTCAAGCGGCAGCAGCTGACGGCGGAGCGCGCGAAGGCGGCACGGGCTTTGGCGGCGACGCGCAAGGAGATCGCAGACTATCGGAGAAGCGCCGGGCGGGAGCTGCCGATGCTGGCCAACCGTGATGTGGATCTGAGCGAGCTCGTTACCGTGACCGGTGTGGAGCTTGGCGAGGAGAACCTCGTGGGCACGACCTTGCCGGTGCTCAAGCGCGTTGCATTGGAAACGCGGCCCTACGCCTATCTTGCCAAGCCGCATTGGGTCGACAGCGCTGCCGCCATGCTGCGCCACATGCTGGAGCTGCGCATCCGCGTGCAGGTGGAGGAGCGGCGGCTAGCCCTCTTGGAGGATGCGGTCAAGACCATCACCCAGCGGGTCAATCTCTTCGACAAGGTGCTGATTCCCAAAGCCCGAGCGAACATCAAGCGCATCAAGATCTATCTCTCGGACGAAGAGATGGCGGCTGTGGTGCGGTCCAAGATCTCCAAGCGCAAGCATGCGGAGCGGCAGGCGGCATGAGCATCGCGCGTCTCAAGAAAGTCAGCCTCTGTGGCCTCTCGAAGGAGAAGGACCTGCTTCTTGAAGAGTTGCAGGGTCTTGGCTGCATGCACCTGGTGCCGCTTACCCCGGCCCCCGCCGAGGTCGAGAAGCAGCTCTCGCCGCGGGCCGATGCGGCCTACAAGGCCCTGCGTTTTTTGACCGACGCGCCCCGCAAGCGCCGCCAGGTTCAGCGCGATCCGGAGTTCGACGTCGATGCGCTCTGCCGCGACGTCCTGGCGCTCAAGCAGGAGACACGCGACGTCAGCGACCGGCGGGACTTCCTGGAGCATCGCATTGCCGCCGTGGAGCCTTGGGGCGATCTCCACTTCCCGCCCAAGGACAGCTTGGCCCACTATCACCTCTGGTTCTACAGCCTGCCGCTCAACATGCTGGGTGCGCTCGACAATATCGAGCTGCCTTGGCAGATCGTGCACAAGGACCATCGCCTTGCCCATGTCATCGTCATTGCGCGCGACGAACCGCCGGATGACCTACTGCCGGTGCCGCGGACCCACACCGGCGCCCTGCCGCTGACAGAACTCAAGGCCCAACTTGAGGAAGCGGAAATCGCGCTTGAGGAGCTGGTGGCTCGGCGCGAGGCCCTGACCCGCTACATCTACCTCCTGAGCGCCAACCTGGCGGATGCGGAGAACCGCGCATCGCTGGCCCATGCCGATCAGCAGACGCGGGAGGAAGAGGGCATCGTTGCCGTGCAAGGCTGGGTGCCGGTGGATGCCATCGCCGGAGTAAAGGCGCTGGCCGACCAGCGCCAGCTGGCCTGCCTGCTGGAGGAGCCAGGGCCGGACGATCAGCCGCCGACCCTGATCGAAGACGCGGAAGAGCTGGAAGCCGGGGTCGATCTGGCACTGTTCTATACCGTGCCGCCTTACCGCAGCTGGGATCCCAGCCTGGTGCTCTTCGCGTCGTTCTCGATTTTCTTTGCCATGATTCTGTCGGATGCCGGCTACGCGGCGGTCCTCATGGCTGGCCTGCTCGCCTACTGGCGGCGCTTGGGTGCGAGCCGCAAGGGGCGGGCCTATCGGCTGCTAGGGCTGTCGCTCTTCGGCTGCGCCATGGTCTACGGCATCCTCGCCGGCAGCTATTTCGGTGTGTCGCCGCCACCCGGCAGCCTGCTCGACCAATTCCACGTCATCGATATCAACGACCACCAGAGCATGATGCAGATCTCGATCATGATTGGCGTGCTGCATCTTGCGCTCGGCAATGGTCTCACGGCCTACGTCAACCGGCACCGTCTGATGGCGCTTGCCAACATTGGCTGGATCATTGGATTGGCCGGCGGCACAGCCATCGCCTTTGCACCGCCGGAGAGCGAGCTGACGCAGGTGGGCTACGGCCTCCTCATCGGCGGCCTGGCGATGGTCTTCGTGTTTTCCAGCGAACGGCCGTTCGGCATGCGGCCGAAAGACATCCTGTTTCGCGGGCTCGACGGCCTGAAGGCACTCACTGGAGTCATGGGCGCCTTCGGCGACGTCCTGAGCTACATGCGCCTGTTCGCCTTGGGGCTGGCCAGCGCCTCGCTGGCGCTCACCTTCAACGAGCTGGCGATGCAGGCCAGGGATGCGCTGCCGGGCCTCGGCCTGTTGCTCGCCATACTCATTCTGGTCGGCGGCCATATGGTCAATCTTGGTCTCGCGGTGATGAGCGGCGTCGTCCACGGCCTGCGGCTCAACTTCATCGAATTCTACAAGTGGGGAATGCCGGGCGAGGGCGAGGCGTTCCGCAAGTTTGCCCGCAAGGAGGTGCAACCATGAACGAGTTGGTCCTGGCCCTGGGATGGACTGGTATCTATTCGCCCATGGCGATCGGCGCCATCGGCAGCTCGATCGGCTGCGCCATCGCCGGACAGGCCGGTATCGGGGCGATGCTAGAGACGGAGGGAGGCTATGGCCGCTATGTCGGCCTGTCGGCTCTGCCGTCTTCCATGGTGATCTATGGCATCGTCATCATGTTCACCCTCAATCGGGAGGTGACGCCAGAGAACGCCGGCGCGCTCTTCGGTATCGGCTTCTTCGCCGGCATCGCCTTGCTCTATTCGGCGATCTGGCAGGGCCGCGCTTGCGCCTCGGCGATTAACGCCTTCAAGGAGAAGCCCGAGATCTTCGGCCTTTCGTTGGCGCCGGCGGCGATCATCGAGGGCTTCGCCGTCTTCGCCTTCGTCTTCGCCCTGGTGGTCAGCGCCGGCGTGCCGGGAGCGGCGTGATGGCCAAGCGTATCGAACAACAGCCACTCTCGAGCGGCGTCGACGCCCTCATCGGCCGGCTGCGCGAGGAGGGTGTCTCCGCCGGACGGGCGGAGGCGGACACGATCCTCTCTGAGGCGCGGGCGCAGGCGAAGCAGATCCTCGACAAAGCCTCCGCCGAGGCGCAGGCGCGGCTGGAAAGCGCCCGCAAGGAGGCTGACGCCTACCGTTCCGCCGGGGAGGAGGCACTGAAGACGGCCATGCGCGATACCGTGCTCGATATGAAGTCGCAGCTCGCGCATCAGTTCAGCGCCGACGTCGAACGCCTGGTCTCGCACCAGCTGCAGGACCCGGAGGTGCTCAAGCGGATGATCCTGGAAGTGGCCGGACGTACCCGCGACGGCGCCGAGATCGCGGAGGGGGATAGCCTCGAGGTCATCCTTCCCGAAGCGGTGGTCGGCCTGCAGGAGCTGAGGCAGCACCCGGAAGAGCTGCGCGAAGGCACCTTGACCAAGTTCGTCTTCGGCCTGACCGGCGAGATGCTGCGCAGCGGGGTCACCTTCACCGGCTCTGATGACTTTGCGAGCGGCCTGCGCGTGCACGTCACCGAGAAGGAGGTGACGCTCGACCTGACCGATACCGCTGTCGCTTCGCTGCTGTTGCAGCATCTGCAGCCCCGCTTCCGGGCCATCCTGGAAGGCATCGTCAAGTAACGCAGATGTCTGAGACCGCAAGCGATCAGGACGCCTACGTCATGCTGATCTCCGCGCTGCCAAGCCCGGAGGCCCTCTTCGTCGCGAAGCAGACTCCGCTGTCCCGTCTCAAGCTCGATCAGCGATTGCGCGTCTTGAGCGACGAGGACGCCAAGGTGCTGCACATGATCGAGAACGCCTTGAACTGGCGCAGCTTGCCGATGACCGTGACCGAGCGAGATGTGATCGATCGCGCCCGCCGGGTCATGCAGTACATCGACAACGACACCCTGCAGCAGATCGTGCGCGACCGCCTCGAGATTCGCACCTGCATCGCCGCCCTGCGGCGGCGGGCGCAGGGCGAGGGGCCGCCCTCCAAGGAAACGCCTTGGGGGATCGGGCGTTGGGTCGGTCACATCGCGCGCAATTGGACAGAGCCGACCTTCCGCCTGGACGGAGTTTTTCCGTGGCTGCGCGAGGCCAACCGCCTGCTGCGCGAGGGGGATGCCATCGCCCTGGAGCGCCTCGTGCTCGAAGAGTCGGACAAGCGTCTGCGGCGTCTGTCCGGCGAGCATCTTTTCGACTTCGAAGCCGTGGTCCTCTACGTCCTCGAGTGGAGCATGGTCGATCGTTGGAGCCGCTATAACGCCGAGACCGCGGTGCGCCGATTCGACGACCTCACGGAGGCCGGTTTGGGCGGTTTCGTGTCACTGGATTTTGAGGGAGAAGCCTGATGGCCGATGCGACAAACGCCGTTGGGACCGCGCCGGGAAGCGGCGACAATCAGCCATCGACAGCCCGCATTGTCGCGGTCCAGGACGATCTGGTGGAGATCGAAGTCAATCGGGATGTCGAGGGGACGCCCGGCAAGCTGGTCAAGAACGAGGTCATCTACATCTGCCCGAGCCGCCCCAACGAGCGTGGCGAGCAGGAGCGCCTAAAGGCGGAGGTCTTGCGCGTGCGGGGCATCACCGCCGATGCCCAGGTCTACGAGAGCACCGAGGGTGTAGCGGTCGGCGACGGGGTGGAGCAGAGCTACGAAATGCTCTCGGTTGAACTCGGCCCAGGGCTGCTCGGCCAGGTCTTCGACGGCCTGCAGGCGCCGCTGCCTGCGGTTGCCAACCGCTATGGCATCTTCCTGCCGCGCGGCGCCGATGTGGCGCCCCTGGATACCAGCAGCAAATGGTCCTTTGTCCCCAGTGTGCGCAGCGGGGCCAAGGTCACCGCAGGCGACGTCCTGGGGACCGTGCAGGAAGGCCGCTTCACCCACAAGATCATGGTGCCCTTCGGCTGGTCTGGAGAGTTCACCGTCTCTTGGATTCAGGAAGGCAACTTCCATGTCCGCGAGGTGGTGGCCCGGCTGGCGGACGGCGCCGGCCGCGAGCGGCCGGTCTCGCTGTCGCAGCGCTGGCCGGTGCGCCGGCCGCTCAGCGCCGGCCTCTTGAAGCGCAGCCTGTCCCGGCGGCTCTATCCCAATGAGCCAATCGTCACCACTCAGCGCCTGATCGACACCTTCTTCCCCATTGCCCGCGGCGGCACGGCCTGCATCCCTGGACCCTTCGGCGCCGGCAAGACGGTGCTGCAGAACCTGATCTCGCGCCACTCCTCGGTCGACGTGGTGGTGGTCGTGGCTTGCGGCGAGCGGGCCGGCGAGGTGGTGGAAACAATCAACGAGTTTCCCAAGATGAGCGACCCCAAGACGGGCGGCACCTTGATGGACCGCACCGTCATCGTCTGCAACACCTCCTCCATGCCGGTGGCCGCGCGCGAGGCCTCGATCTACACCGGGATCACCCTCGGTGAGTACTACCGGCAGATGGGCTACGACGTGCTTCTCATCGCCGATTCCACGTCGCGCTGGGCGCAGGCGATGCGGGAAACCTCGGGCCGCCTCGAGGAAATCCCGGGCGAGGAGGGCTTCCCGGCTTACCTCGAATCCTCCATCAAGGGTGTCTATGAGCGTGCCGGGGTTGTGCGAACCAACGACGGCGCGGTCGGGAGCCTGACCATGATCGGCACGGTCTCGCCGGCTGGCGGCAACTTCGATGAGCCGGTAACCCAGTCGACCCTGGCGACCGTCAAGTGCTTCCTCGGCCTCTCGGCCGACCGGGCCTACAAGCGCTTCTATCCGGCAGTCGACCCCTTGATCTCCTGGTCGCGCTATACCGAGCAGCTGGCGCCCTGGTACGACGAGCATCTGGAAGCGGGCTGGGCCGCTCGCGTCGCCGAGATGCAGGCGCTGTTGGAACGGGGCGAGGCGGTGTTGCAAATGATGCAGGTGACCGGCGAAGAAGGCGTAACCCTGGAGGATTTCGTCCTTCAGCAAAAGGCGCTCTTCGTCGACATGGTCTACCTACAGCAGGACGCCTTCGACCCGGTTGACGCCTCGGTCCCGCTGGAGCGTCAGAAATTCACCTTCAGCAAGGTCTATGCTCTGGTCACCCGGGACTATGGCTTCAAGGACAAGGAAGCCGCGCGGGACTATTTCACGCGCCTGACCGGGCTGTTCAAGAACCTCAACTATGCCGCCAAGGACTCGCCGGACTATGGTGATCTGCTGCGTCAGATCGAGAGCCTGGAAGCCAGTGTCAGCTAGCTCCCCGTAGAATGCGAAAAGCGCGCCTCAACAGGCGCGCTTTGCTGTGTCACTCGTTTTGGAGGTCGTTTCGGTCAGTTCATAGCCGCGGCGATGAAGGGCGAGAAGAGAACGAGCGCTGACGGGACCAAGAGGGCCAAGCCGGTGAACACGGCGACGCCGTCCATCAGGGCCTTTGACCAGCGTCCCAATTTAAAACCGACCTTCTGCTTCGGGAGCTTAGTGAAAGGATACGATGCGTCGAAGTGTTCTGGACGAGTACCGTAGGTGGTCAACATCTTTCGCGCTCCTTTCTGGGCTTGGGTCGGTTGAGGCGTCTCGATGCTCTTTTGTGTCCGATAATTTCAATATGGGTGGTGTCGCCGACGCGCAGCGTGACCTGCCTCACAAATGCTTATGGAAAGCCGGGAGCCGCGGGGGCTCCCTTTAGTCCAGAGCGCAGCAGGATGACTAAGCCACGATTGGCGCGAGCACCAGGGCGACGATCGACAGCAGCTTGATCAGGATGTTCATCGAGGGCCCGGTGGTATCTTTGAAGGGGTCGCCCACCGTGTCGCCGATAACGGCCGCAGCATGCGCTTCACCACCCTTGCCTTCCCCATCCAGGTGGCCTGCTTCGATGCCTTTCTTGGCATTGTCCCAGGCCCCGCCGGCGTTGGCCATAAAGAGGGCCAGGGTCACGCCGACCAGAAGGCTGCCAAGCAGCAGGCCGCCGAGAGCGACTGGCCCGAGCAAGAAGCCGACGATGACCGGTGCTCCGAGCGCCAGAATACCCGGCGGGACCATGCGTGAGAGCGCGGCGTCGGTCGAGATGCGCACGCAGCGCGCGGCATCCGGCTTGGCCGTGCCTTCCATCAGGCCCGGAATCTCGTGGAACTGGCGGCGGATCTCGGTGACCATCTCGACGGCAGCGGCGCCCACCGCACTCATGGTCATGGAAGCGGCGACAAGCACCACCACGGCACCGATGAGAGCCCCGACGATGATGTTGGGATCGCTGATGTCCATCGAGATGTCGCCGGAGACCTGCTCGACCGCCTGCTTGTAGGCGACAAAAAGCGCAAGAGCGGTTAGAGCGGCCGAGCCGATGGCGAAGCCTTTGCCGGTCGCTGCCGTGGTGTTGCCGACGGCGTCCAGGCGGTCGGTGATCTCCCGCACCTCGGGTCCCAGGCCGCTCATCTCGGTGATACCGCCGGCGTTGTCGGCAATCGGCCCGCTGGCATCGATTGTCATGATCATGCCGGCAGTTGCCAGCATGCCGACGGCGGCAAGTGCGATACCGTAGAGGCCGGCAGCCTGGAAGGCGACGAAGATGGCGGCGCTGATCACCAAAAGCGGCGCGGCGCAGGATTGGAAGCCGACGGCAATGCCCGTGATGATGTTGGTGGCAGCGCCCGTCTTGGAGGCTTCGGCAATGCGCATGACCGGAGCGCCCATGGTGTAGTGGTGGCAGGCGCGGCCGATCAGGACACCGGCGAGGTTGCCGGCGACGAGAGCCCAGAAAAGGCTCCAGGGCAGGGAGAGGTAGTACAGCAGCCCAGCCGCCCCGGCATTGAACAGCACGGCAGAGGTCAACTCGCAGGCAGTGATGCCCTGCTGCGGGCCGTAGCGGCGCCAAAAGACCATCGAGAGAACGCCGAGCACCGAGGCAATCAGGCCGATGAGTTGCAAGCCGAGAGGGAGGGCAAGGAGCACGATAACGCCGATGTCGGGACCGAAGATCGCCGCCATCTCATCGGCCGACAGCGTCACTGCGATGGTCATGCTGGCGACCGCCGCGCCGACGTAGGATTCGAAGATGTCGGCGCCCATGCCCGCAACGTCGCCCACGTTGTCGCCGACGTTGTCGGCGATGACGCCCGGGTTGCGCGGGTCGTCCTCGGGGATGCCCTTTTCCACCTTGCCGACTAGGTCGGCACCAACGTCGGCGGCTTTAGTGTAGATGCCGCCGCCGACGCGCGCGAAGAGGGCGATCGAGGAGGCGCCCATGGCATAGCCCCACATGACCGAGATCGTATCCACGCCGTCGCTGAGCAGGCTGAACAGCAGGCCGAGTCCCATGAGGCCCAGGCTTGCCACGGCAAGTCCCATCACGGCGCCGCCGTCGAAGGCGACCAGCAAGGCTGCCGCTTCACCCTTGTCCTTGGCTGCTGCAGTGGTCCGCACGTTGGCCTTGGTCGCTGCCTTCATGCCAACGAAGCCGGCCAAGGAGGAGGTTAAGACGCCGAGCAGATAGCAGGCCGCCGTCTCGCTGCCGACTTTCCAAAACAGCAGGGCGGCGACGACCAGGGCGAAAATGCCAAGCCAGGTATACTGCTTGCGCAGGTAGGCCATCGCGCCGAGGTGGATCTGGTCGGAGATCTCCGCCATGACGGCCGTGCCGGCAGACCGGCGACGCACGGAGATGTAGAGCAGTAGGGCAATGAACAGCCCCACGCCGCCTGCCACCATGGCATGCGAGCCGATAGACGTCATTCAGGAGCCTCCAGGCAGTTGAGAGCCTGGAGAGCCCTTAGTTGTGGAAGCGCTCCAGGATGGAAATCATCGAAATGCCGCCGACCAGCTTGCCGTCGGCATCGACGACCGGCATCCGCTCGGTTCCGCCGCGCAGCAGCATGATCACATCGGCAATCGCCATTTCTGGGTGAACCAC
The DNA here is from genome assembly GCA_965247175.1 of Rhodospirillales bacterium. Classification (GTDB taxonomy): domain Bacteria; phylum Pseudomonadota; class Alphaproteobacteria; order Kiloniellales; family DSM-21159; genus JANQMX01. Next base: position 1,544,316 of record OZ252006.1, on the reverse strand, counting down.
CGGCAGGTCGTCGTCCATGAAGTCCTTGACCGGACGGGCCACCTGCTTCGACAGGCGCTCTTCGACCTGCTCGTAGGATTCTGCCGCGCTGGCGGAGCTGCTGATCTCGCTCTCCATGCCGTAGTTCGGCCCGACGGTGGCCGGAGCCAGCACCTTGGCGAATTCGTGCGCATCCAGCTCGCCAACGAAGCGACCGTCTGTATCGACCACGTAAATGTGCTGCTGCCGGTGCTTCAATATAAGCACGATCGCTTCCGAGATCGGAGCGTCTTTGCTGATCTTCACCGGTGTGGTGAGCATGTAGTCCTTGCAATGCATGAAGTGCGAGCCTCTCCACCTTCAACGCCGTCCTGACAGCTGCAGCAGGAAACAAAAGTGGCAGGTGTTGTCAATCGAACAGGCCGGGTGGCAGCTTTTCCCAATGCGGGGCGCGCCAGCCTTGGTTTGCGATTTCCGATGAATGTGCCCGACCATCATGGCCCGGAGGATGGGAGCAGCTCTGCCGAGGGACTATGATCTCGGTCAAAACTGCTACAATGAGTATGCATTCTCAACGACGTGCTGCCGTTGAGGTTCCGGCAATGCTGCCTATTGCTCGGTGAGCCGGAAGGTCACGGGAACGTCCACCGTGCCGGCCATGGCGACCCCTGCCAAGCTCGCCGGCACAAAACGCCAACCGCGGATTGCCTTAGCGGCTGCATTGTCGAGCAGGGGGTAGCCGCTCGATTCTCGAACCGTGACGCTCTTGGCGTCGCCGTCTGTGCCGACGCGGACGCGGATGATAACGCGTCCCTCCTGGCCCTTCTGCCGAGCGAGATGGGGATAGCGCGGCGGCGGATTAGACAGGCCCTGTCCGGCAAAGCGCGGGCCGCTTCCGGCTCCACCGCTGCCGCTGCTTCCAGTTGCCGCTCCGCCCTCGGTCGTTGGCCGGCCGTTCGCCTCCGCGCTCTTTCCTGCCTGGCGTTGACCATGGCCCGGCGTAGCCGCCAACTGCGATCTGTCTTCGGCCGGGGCCTTGTCTGCCGCCTGCGCAAGCTGCGGTGGCGGGGGCTTGCGAGACGGCATAGGGGGTGTCCGAGCGCTGACTGCTTTCGCGACCGTCGCGGCCGGGGACACGTCCGGCAAGCGCTTCGGTTCGGTCGAGTCCAGCAGGAGGGCTTGCGGTGACGGCGCACCGCTTGCCGGCTCGATCTCCGGCAAGACGGGGAATGCGGTCTCCGCATCAGCTTCGACCAGGCTCTCCAAGAGGTTCGCTGGCTTCACGGCAATCTCGCGGGCCGGCGAGGCCAGGGTCTCGATCGGCGGAGCCGTCACGGTCTCCGTTGGGGCCAACGCGGCTTGCGGTACGGCCGGCGAGACCGTCTCGGCCGAGGGGGATTGCTGCAGGGCCTCAACACCGGGGGAGACGTCCTCAACGCTCGGTACAGCAGCGCCGGGGCTGCCCTCGGAAGCAACGACGCCGATCGAGACAAGGCCTGCGACAGGCAAAGGCACTGGCGCGAACTGGGCCGATAGCACCAGCACGCCGGCCAGCGCCCCGGCGTGGACTGCCAGGGAAGAGAGTAGGGCCACAGGCAAGATCGCGCGATCATTGCGTCGACCTAATCGCGGCTTTTCGGAGGCTCGCGGACTGTCCTCCGCAAATGCCACGAGATCGAGCCGCGGGCCTTTGTCGAGCCACGCTTCTCTACCTTCCAGTGCGGTCACTGCCGTCCCATCGGCCATGACCTAGAGCCCTTTCGCCAGCATCACGCTTTCACGCGTCACCGCAAAACGGCTTTCCGTCCCACCGACACACCCCGGCCGGCGGTAAGGTGACGCTCGCGACGGCAGGTCTCCTGGCTTGCGGGTCGATGCTGGCGCCCGGCCTTCCCAGTTTCCCAGTGGCCAGTGGTGGGCGCCTGCTCGCCGCTTACAGTTGCGGGGGCAGCCGGGCCTTCGGTTGCAAGGCCGGCAGTTAGCCGGCCACAACCTCATCCCGTTCCCTTTTGCGTCCCCGAAGGGAACCATCGCTGGCGGGAGATTAGACCGAACGTCTGCCCGCCGGCAATGGACCATCCGCAACTTCAGTGGCTTGACCCTTGTTTTCCACCTGTTGGAGCGAGGCCTTGGCAGCTGCTATGACAATGGCGCAAGAGAAGCGGCAGACGGCGTCTTGGCCGTAGCGGGGCCGCGAAGAGGGAAGGAATGGCAGATACCGCGTTGCTTGAGCGTTTGGAAGCGGAGGAGGCTGCGCCGAGCCCGAGCCTGACGCAGCAGGCCTACCGCCGGCTGGAAGAACTGATCGTAACCCTTGAACTGCGCCCGGGTGAGGTGCTGTCCGAGACCGATCTGGCGCAACAGCTGGGCATCGGGCGCACGCCCATCCGTGAGGCGCTGCAGCGCTTGGCGCGCGAGGGGTTGATCACAGTGCTACCGCGGCGGGGCATCCTGGTGAGCGCGCTCGACGTGCGCCGGCAATTGAAGCTGTTGGAGCTGCGCCGCGAGCTGGAGCGGCTGATGGCGCGCTGTGCTGCCCGCCGGGCCGGCAAAGATGAGCGCGCCGCCTTCGAGGAGATCGCCCGCGGCATGCGGGAGGCCGCCGACAAGGAAGACGAGATTGCCTTCATGCGTCTCGACCGGACCCTAAACCTCTTGCTCTGCCGGGCCGCCCGCAACGAGTTCGTGACCAATGCCATGACCCTCACCCATGGGTTGTCGCGGCGCTTCTGGTTCCAGCACCATCAAGCGGTCGGCGATCTCGGGCTCTGCGCCAGTCTGCATGCCGACCTTTCGGCGGCCGTCGCAGCCGGCGACGAAGCCAAGGCGGCTGCGGCTTGCGATCGCCTGTTGGACTACATCGAGAGCTTCACCCGCGCCACGCTTGACGCGGAAGGATAGCCTCCTTTCAGGACTCGGCGAACCAGGTCATCACCAGGTCGACTAGGCCGCCGTCGCGTGCGCAGTCCTCAAAAGAGTGGCCACAGGCGGGAAGCACCCGAAACGCGATCTCCGCCTGAACACCGCGGTCGGCGGCCGCTTGCCGCATCGCCTGCGTCCAGCGCGCCGCGCGTTCGACCCGCGTCAGGCCCTGGCGGCGATCGAGCTCGGGCTTCTGGCGCAAGCTGCCATCGCGGATCAAGTCCTTCTCGCCAACCATGACCAGTGTGGGAATGGCGAGGAAGTCCGGCAGCTTGGGCCGAAAACGCTCCCGTCCTTTGACGGCCCCCGCCAGGCCATAGGGAAAGGCCTCTTGGTAGTCCGGCAGGGTGTACCAGCCGGCGGACGCCACGGCCAAGCGCCCGACACGCTCCGGATACATCATGGCAAAGCGGTGGGCGAACTGGGCCCCGCCGGAGAAGCCGAAGAGGTCGATTTGTCCCATGTCATGCCCGGTCTTCGCCGCCACCGTGCGCAGCGTCGCGAGCAGCGCTTCATCCGCTTGGCAGGGGTCGACGACGAGCTGCTGGTAGCGCTTGCAGCGCGCCTTGGAGAAGAGCGGCGCGATGAGAATCCGGCCGCTGATTTCGGCCAGCGGTGCGAAGGTCGCCAGATGCACATGCGCACGGCGGGAAATGCCGTGAACCACAACCAACGGCCGCGCCGCCGGGTCGACCCGACTGGGCACATAAAGATAGTAGGGAATACCTTCCGCCACGTCGGGTGACTGCAGCTCGGGACTGCTTTGGAGTGCGCGGACGGCAGTGATGCTCTGCTGCGCCAGGACGCCCTGAGGGACGGCTGTGGCGAGGGCGGCAAGGCTGGTCAACACGACGAACCTCTTCATAGATGGATTGGAATGGCGTGTGGCTTTTGGCGTCGGTCAGGCCGCGCGGTGGTCGCCATAGGCCTCGGCAAAGCGAGCCCGCGGCAGGAGGTCGAAGATCATGTGAATGCGCTCGACCTGACCGTCGTTGAAGGCTTCGTGGACGGCCTTGTTGTCGAACCACCAGAGCTCGCCCTCCTGCATCCGCACCTCTTCATCGCCGCTCTTGAGGTAGCTGCCGGCTTGGCTGCGCAGCACCAGATGATAGCGGTCGCGCAGGCGGTAGTACTCGCCGCGGTCGATGTGGGGAAAAACCCGGCGCCCGGGCATCAGGCGGACGACCTTCGCGCGTCCCAGCTCGGCATCCTGCTCTGCGGCGAAGCTCTCGAGAAAGGCGCGGGCAATGGGGAAATTGGCCGAGCCGGTGGTGTAGCGGCTCTCATGCACGTCACAGCGCTTGCGGCCGCCGATCTTCGACTTCACCAGACCACGCAGGGGAATGGCCTCAGCCTCGCGCTGAACCTTGATCTTGTCCTGACGCCCGGTGCTCATGTCCCAGGCTTCGGGGACGCCTGCGATTTCGTTGAGAAAGGGCTCTGTGGCAACGTTGTGCTTCATGCGTCGAAAGTACTTCATGGCTTTTGGTCTCCCGTCTTTTGGGCGTGAAACAGGGAAAGAGATCAGTGCACCACCTGAAGGGCCGGCGGGGCGGCGCTTTCCGCCATCAGCTCGTCGGCCGACAGCTCCTGCAGCTGCCCGTCCTTCAGCCGGACGGCCCGATCGGCGCCGGCGGCACGCGTCATGTCGTGGGTGATGAAGACCACCGTGCCGGAGAACCCGGCGATCGCCCGGTCGAGGGCGCGTCGAGAGGCGGCATCGAGATTGGCTTCGGCCTCGTCCAGCAGCAGCACGCGAGGCTGCGAGAGCAGGGCGCGGGCCAGGGCGATACGGGCGCGTTCGCCGGTCGAGAGGCCGCTGCCCATCTCGGAGATGCGGCTCTCGATGCCGGCCGGCAGCCGGGCTGCGAGCGCGTCCAGGGAGAGATCCTCGATCACGCGCTCCAGCTGCTCGTGGGTCCAGTCCTTCGCCCCGTAGGTCAGGTTGAGTCGCAGCGTGCCGCGCAGCAGCGGCAGGTCGGGCGAGACCATGGCGAAGGCCTGCCGCAGGTCGTCCCAACGGCAGTCACCGAGGTCCTGGCCGTCGAGCTGCACCTGACCTTCTTCAGGGTCGAGCAGTCCGGCGATCAGGCGCAGCAGGGTCGACTTGCCGGCGCCGTTGGCGCCCAGGAGGGCAATGCGCTCGCCGGCGTCGACGGTCAGGTCCAGTTCGTTAAATAGGCCGGAGAGCTTCAGACCGCCGAGCTCGATCCGGCCAGGGCCCGGCTCCAAGCGCACCGAACCCCGCTCGGCCATGCGGCGGCGGACCGGCTTCAGGCCAAGCATCTGCGACAGCTTTTCCCGCGCGATCAAGGCCCCGTTCCAGTACTCGTAGACACGACCGAGATCTTGCAGGCGCGGCGCCAGCAAGCCGGCGACGACCATGGCCGCCACCACGGCGCCGGGGCTGGCAAAGCCCATGCCGACTTGCAGGGCGCCGACGAAGAGGGCGCAGGCGCCGGCGAAGCTGGCGCTGGCTTCCGAGAGCGAGCGCAACAGGCCGATCACCCGGGCACGGGCGATCAAGGACTGGCGCAGCTTGCTGCTGAGTCGCTCGAAGCGTTTCTTCTCCCGTGCTTCCTGGCCGAAGGCTTCGATAACGGCCAGGTTGGCGATGCGGTCGTTGAGCTGTGCGGCGAGGTGGCCGCGGCGGCGGCGCGACTCGCGCGTGGTAGCACGCAGATGGGGACCGATGCAGAGCGCCAGGGCCGCGGCGACGGCGACGGCGATACCCACCGCGAGCGCAACCACTGGCTCGACGAAAGCAAGGACGACGATGGCGAGAACGGCCGCGAGACCGCTGACCGTCAGGCGGGCCAGCCCGTAGCTGACCCACTGACGAATGGCCGTCAGGTCGCCGACGAAGCGCAGCACGATGGCGCCGCGGCTCATCTGGCGAGCGCCGTCCGCACCAATCCGCGCCAGGTGCCGAAAGAGGCGCAAGCGCAGACTGTGAACATAGCCTTGGCCGAGGTGCTCGGCATCCAGATGTCCGCGCCAGCGCAGCCAGGCGCCCACCAGGATGGCAAGGCAGAGGCCGCCGGCGAAGAGCGCCATCTCGCTGAGCGGCAGGTGGGCATCCGGCCCGATCATCTGATCGAAGCCGTTCTTCACCAGCATGGCCGTGGCGACGGCCACGCCGGCCTGGGCGATGCCGTTGGCAACGAGATAGGCAAAGCGCAGCCGACGCCGGCCGGAGAGGACAGGGGGGAGAGACATGGGAGATCCGCACGCGAAGGGTTAGGCGGAGAGGCGGATGGAGCGCTGCAGGCGCGGCGGCTGCCACTGGCCTTGCACCAGATCGTCCAGGGACACGATCGGCGTGGGCACCGCTCGCGCCGCTTCCCGGACGGCCAACGGGCTCGAGGTCATACGCCCGGCCAGGGCCACAGGCTTGATCGACCTGTCGGTCAGCCAGCGCACGCCGGCATCGGCGCCCATCGCATCGCTTGCCGCGACCACAACGTCGTCGACCTGCTCGATGAAGGTCTGAGACTCCACCAGTTCGGACGTTTCCGAGAAGTAGAGCCCGTCGGCGAGTTCGATTACGATGACGTCCGGCTGCCCTTGGGCCAAACGCTGGACCATGGCCGGCAGCAGCGCCGTCAGTGTTTCACGTGGAACCTTGTAGGTGGAGGCATAGCCGAAATCGGTGAAGTCCAGCACCTCGGCGGCGCCGGCATCGACGTAAGCCCAGCGGTCGCCACCAGCGCCCGTGCCGGTCACCTTGCCGACGGCGACGGTGAAGCCGTTGCGGCTCATGCCCTTGACCAGCCCGGCAATGGTCGTGGTCTTGCCGGCGTTCATCGAGGTGCCGACAACGGCCATGCAGTAGGGCTTTGCGCTCTGAGCCGTGCTCGTGGGCATGGCGACCGGCAGCGCATAGCGCCTGAGATTGAGCTTGTGGCCGGCCGCGTCGGCGACCAGACCGACGGGACGAATTCGCGTCGGGGTCTTGGTCGCGCCATGGCGGTTGACGCACTTCGCCGCGATGCCGCCGGCCGCCACCATGTGGCAGGGCTCCAAACTGCCGGGGACCACGGCTTCGAACTGGTCGCTGGCGTAGCGGGCGCCGTAGCAGAGCAGAATTTCGTCGCCGACATAGAGCGTGCTGCGCCGGCCTTCCGGGCTCTCCAGCCGGCGGTGATGACCGAGATGCTCGATGCGGGCCAGGACCAGATCACCGGTCTGCGGCACCACACCTTCCGTCAAGAGAGCGGCGGCGTCTTCCAGCATGATGCGCCGCGTCGCATAGGAGCGTTTGGCGGCTTGCAGGCGGCTCAACGAGAGGGGCTCGCCGCAGACCGGCTCGCCATACTGAACTTCGTTGTCTTCGGGGTCCTCGACCGGCTCGTGCTGTCTAGACGAGCCGTAGTGGGAAAAGTGAATGGCCGGGATTGCCGTTACAGCATCGCCGTATCTGCCGAGGAATTCGCCTTTGCTTTGCACGTTCCGCCTCCTTCGCTTGCAGGTGCAATGCAGGGACAACGGCGCAGGACGAATTCTATTCTCGGCAGAGGGAAAATTTTTTGCGCCGGCTGCACTGCAGGCATTAAGGCCCGGCCGGCGGGAGGATTCTGGGTTAAGTTTTGAGCGATAATTGGGACAGGTACCGCAGGGACGCTGCGGACCCGCAAAGTGCGCTAGTTCATCGGGACTCCGAGGGTCAAGGCTTCGCGCTCTATCTCGCGCAGGTCCTCAGGCCGGCCAGCGAAGGCAAGCTTGGCGTCCTGGACGGCGCCTTCCGCCTCGGGCACCAGCTGCAGCACCGCATAAGAACGGATCAGCATTAGCCAGCCCTCCAGATCGTCAGGCTCCGCCTCCAGGCGGGTGGCCAGGCCCTCCACCATGCCCCGGACCATGGCAGCGCGCTCGTCCTCGCTCATCTGCGAGGCCGCGGCAACGTCCGCGTCGCTCGGACCACGCCGCCGGGATGCGTCAGAGCCAGTGCTCAGCCCCAGTTCGGCGCCGGCTTCGTCGAGCTTGGCAAGAACGAAGGGCGCACCGGCATAGAGCTGCCTTGCTTCGTCGAGCACCGCTTGGGCTGCCTCCGGCGTGCCCTGCGCGGCCTCCAGATGAGCCAGCCGGATCGAGGCTTGCCAGTCCTTCGGGTCCGCGCTCAGCGCAGCTTTGAGCGCGGCAATCTCGCCAGTCGAGTCTGCGGCCGGCCCAACCTCGGCCACGGGGCGTTGCCCGGCCTTGGCGAGCTCGGCTTGGGTCGCATCCGGCAGGACGGTGAGCAGGTCGCCCTCGAGGAAGCGCACCATGTTTACGATGTCGCGCCGCACCAGCGGGACCCACTGCGCATCCGGCGGCGAGTTCCGCAGCAGGGTGACCCAGCCCTCCAGCGCTCCTTCGAAGTCTTGTGACTGCGCCTTGGCAAGCGCGAGGTAGTAGCTTGCCCGCGGATCGTCCGTCTTTTGCAGTATCTGCGCAAACACCAGACGGGCCGCCATCGGGACCTTGTTGCCGTTAGCCAGGGTCATGGCCTCGCCGTAGGCCGACAGCACCGCCGGGTCGTCGTCGCTGAGGCGCGCGGCCTGACGATAAGCACCCGCGGCCATGGCGTAGTCGCCGAGCGCCGAATAGGAGCTTGCGAGCATCCACCAGTCTTCGAAGCTATCGGGGTTTTCCTCAACGCGCTTGGCGAGGAGCTGCGTCTGGCTCTTCAGGTCGCCGGCCTGAGCGAGACGCTGTTGCATCTCGGCTTGCCGTGCGGCTAGAGGCTGGTCCTCGGCCGTCGGCGTGCCGAGCCAGGCATAGAGGCCGGTCGAACCGGCCAGCACGAAGAGCACGGCAAGCGCGGCGATGAGCGGACTCGGGCGCGCGATCGACGGGCTGGTGTCCAAGCTGCGTGCCGCGCGCAGAGTGCGGCGTTCAATCTCGCGCTCGGCCGCGTCGCGTTCAGCCTCGGAGATTCGGCCTTCGGCACAGTCGCGCTGCAGTTCGTCTTGCTGGTCGCGGTAGATCGAAATGGCGTACTCGGCCTCATTGGCCTCCATCTGGCCGCGACGGAAGAAGGGGCGTCCGAGCCAGAGAGCCACGAGCAAGGCGACGAAGCCTGCGATGAGCCAGATCGTCATGCTGAGTCTCCTTCAAGGAGGCGACGCGCCACGGTGCGCTCTTCTGCGCTCAGGTCCGGGCGGAGGTCATCATCTTCTTTTCGTCGTTTGGCATAGCGGCGCGCGGCGAAAGCGGCCGCCAGGAGCAGAGCCAACGGAGCCACCCAGAGGAGGTAGGTCTCCGGCTTCACCGGCGGATTGAGCAGCACATAGTCGCCATAGCGGGCGACGATGTAGTCGATGGCCGCCTCGTCGCTGTCGCCTGCCACGACACGCTCCCGCACCACCATCCGGAGGTCCTGGGCCAGCCCGGCGTTGGAGTCGAAGATCGATTGGTTGTCGCAAACCAAGCAGCGGAGCTGCTTGCCGATGGCTTGCACGCGGGCCTCCTGCGCCGGGTCAGCCAACATCTCGCCGGCGTCGATGGCCCGCGCGGTAGTCGGTGCCAGCAGCAGCGCCACGGCAAGCAAGACGCTGGCTGCCGCGCCGGCCGCTGCCGCAGCTGGCCGCAGGTTGCGCTTGGGCGCGCCGATGCGAAGGCGCCGGTCGGAGACGGAGACGAGAGCGCCGAGCGACATCAGCAGCGAGCCGAACCACATCCAGACGACGCCCGGGTTGTAGTAGTAGCGCATGACCCAGCCACCAGACCCGTCCGGGTCGCCGAGCACCGCATAGAGGTCGCCGTGCCAGCGCGTTTCGATGCCGGCTTCGGTTGTCGGGCTTTGCTCGACCGGGTACCAGCGGCGCTCGGGCGAGAGCAGGGCGATCTCTTGGCCGTCACGGCTGACGCGCACCTGTGCGATCGAGCTTTGGTAGTTCGGGCCACGCGCTGCGTCGACTTCGACGAGGCTGAAGGCGTAACCGCCGAGAACGACAGACTCTCCTGGCTTCTGAACCACGATCCGCTCGACTTGCCAGACCGAAATGGCCGCGACACCGGCGACTACCGCAGCCAGGCCGATGTGTCCCAGGAAGAGCCCCCAGGCCGAGCGAGGCAGGCCGACGAGGCGCAGCAGGCCACCGCCAAGTCCGGCCTTGGCGAAGTTGGCGCGACCCAGCAGCTCGGCGACGGTTGCGCTGGCAAGCCAAGTGGCGAGCGCCAGGCCAGCCAAGCCAAGCGGCTCCCGCCAACCGCCGACCGCGAGACCGGCCGTGACGACAATGGTGAGGAAAAAGACGAAGCGCAGGCGCTGCATAACGCCCATGAGGTCGGCGCGCTTCCAGGAGAGGAAGGGGCCGATGGCGGCGGCAAAGGCGGCTAGCGCGAAGATCGGTAGGAAGCTGCGATTGAAGTAGGGCGGTCCGACTGTGATCTTGTCTCCGGTCATCAGCTCCAGGACGAGGGGATAGAGCGTGCCGACGAAGACCACGCCGCCGGCCACGGCCAAGAGGACGTTGTTGAGCAGCAGTCCTCCTTCGCGCGAGATGGGTGCGAATAGCCCGCCGTCGCGAACGCTAGGCGCACGCCAGGCATAGAGCGCGAGGGCGCCGCCGACCATCAAGGTCAGCAGGACCAGGATGAAGACGCCGCGTTCCGGGTCGGTGGCGAAGGAGTGCACCGAGGAGAGGATGCCGGAGCGCACCAGGAAGGTGCCGATCAGGCTGAGCGCGAAGGTGAAGATGGCCAGCAGGATGGTCCACTTCAGAAGCGCGTCGCGTTTTTCCACCACGATGGCGGAGTGCAGCAGCGCCGTGCCGAGCAGCCAGGGCATGAAGCTGGCGTTCTCCACCGGGTCCCAGAACCAGAAGCCGCCCCAGCCGAGCTCGTAGTAGGCCCACCAGCTCCCCAGTGCGATGCCGAGGGTAAGGCCGGACCAGGCGATCAGCACCCAGGGCCTGAGCCAGCGGGCCCAGCTCGGGTCGACCCGGCCGCGGATCAGGGCGGCCACCGCGAAAGAAAAGGCCGTCGAGAAGCCGACGTACCCGAGATAGAGCATCGGCGGATGGAAGGCGACGCCAGGGTCCTGCAGCAGGGGATTCATGCCCTGACCGTCCATCGGCGGCAGCGCCATGCGGTCGAAGGGATTGGAGGTGAGCAGGACGAACAGCAGGAAGCCACCCCCGATGACCGCCTGCACGGCGAGCACCGTGGCCCGCATGCTGACCGGGATAGAACGGCCGAAGACCGAGATCAGCGCGCCGAAGAGGGCCAGCATCAGGACCCAGAGGAGCATGGAGCCTTCGTGGTTGGCCCAGACACCGGTCACCTTATAGATGAGCGGCTTTCCGGAATGGGAATTGAGCGCCACGTTGGTGACGGAAAAATCCGAGGTGACGTAGGCATAGACCAGGGCGCCGAAGGCGGCAGCGATAGCCAGGAACTGGGCCTGCGCCGCACTGTCGGCCACGCGGAAGGCAGCCAGCGAGTCGTTGCGCAGCCCGGCCAGCGGCACAGCCGCCTGCACCACGGCAACGATCAGCGCAAGGCAGAGGGCAAAGTGTCCGAATTCGACGATCATCTCAGAACTGCCTTTCCGCGCCGTCTTGCGGCGTTGCCGGCCGATGGGTCGGGCCAATCGGCGCACGCCGTTCCAGGGCGGCCATGTCCGTAACCAGGTAGTCGGTGGGAGAGAGGAAAATCGCGAGCTTGGCTTTCTTCACCCGACTGAAGATGCGGCTCACGGTTTCCGCATTGAGCCCGAGGTAGTCGGCAATGTCCTCACGGCTGAGCGGCAGGTGCACCCGCCGGCCACCTGGCGTGTCCTGGCCGACTCGCCACGCCATGTCGGCGAGAAAGAGACAGACGCGCTCCATGCCGTCCAGCCGGCCCAGGGTGACGAGGTGGGCGGAGGCGCATTTGACCTGCTGGTGCACCATACCGAAGAGGGCGGCAGTGAGGTCTGGGTCCCGTCCGATGTTGCGCTGCTGGGCGGCGAGGTCGATCTCCTCCAGCTCGCTCGGCGTCAGCGCTTCGACCCAGATATCACCGACGGCTTGCGTGGAGACCGGACAGACCACGTCGCCGGGCGTGGAGAGGCAGACGATCTGCCGGCGGCCGTCAGGCAGCAAGAAGCCGAGTGCGACCAGCCCGTCGATCACGCGCCAAAGCTTCAGGCAGCCGGCGCGCAGCCGCTCGCCGCGCTGCAGGGAAACACGCCTGTCGCGGCTGTCTTCCTGGTCCGACGGAATACCGCGAAGCGCGAAGGGAGCGCAGTCCGCCGTTTCCTCACGCACTGCGAACGCTGTTCGTTCCGACGCCATCCAACCCCGCTCTTACCTCTCGGTCATTTGATTCGGTGCGCTTCGTTGGTGATGGCCTTGGATGGCCCGCGCCCGATTCTTGCACACGAGAATGCTGTTATGTCGCGGCGTGGACCTTGAGATGGGTCAAGGCGCGAACGGCCTTCGACAAAAGTTCCAAAGTTGGGCCGAGACAAAGTCGGCCGAGAACGGAATCGGAAATTCCTGACCGAAGTCAGGGTGGCGCGGAAATGACAGCGTTAGCTTGGGAATGGGACTCGCTGCCCGGCGTGGCGCACGACGTGCCACCGCAGCGGGCCCCGGATGAGATGGAGATTAGGATGAAGCGGTTCCTCTTCCCGATGGTGGCAATCCTGATGGGTCACGCGGCTCTTGCAGCGGCTGAGGACGCAACACTGAAGACCGTCGAGGCGAGTGTCGCGGCGGAAAAGGGCTGTTTGTCCTGCCATGAAGGAATCGAGCGCTTCACCGACGGTCCCATGATCGAGCAGATCGAGGCCATGGGCGCCGACTTCGGCGATCCGGCCGGTTGCGTCGTTTGCCACGGCGGCACGCCCAACGCGACCACGGCCGCGGAAGCCCACCAAGGCACGCTGACCGAGCTGTCCGAGGCTGGCGGCCCCCACGCCTTCTATCCCGACCCGGGCGCGAACGTGGTGGCGGACATGGCCTGCGGCCAGTGTCACGCCGGCTACGCCGACCGTCTCGCCAAGTCTCTGATGAACACGGAAGCCGGCAAGCTGCAGGGCAATCTCTGGTCCTGGGGTGTGCAAGACGATCATAAGGTCGTCTGGGGCAACTATGACCTGGTCGACGAAGACGGCCCGACTCCGGTGGTCGGCACCGATGCCTACATCGAGTACATGACAGCTTTCATCGCTGCCCATCCGGACCAGATGCCCTCAGAAATGAAGCAGGTTCCGGAAGTGAACGTCGACGAAATTCCGGATCATCCGAACCTGGCCGGCATCACCTATTCGCGCCAGCAGTGTCAGCGCTGCCATGTCGGCGTGAACGGGCGTGAGAAGCGCGGCGACTTCCGCGGCGCCGGTTGCTCGTCCTGCCATGTGCCCTATTCCAACGAGGGGCTCTATGAGGGCGGCGACCCGACGATCTCTAAAGAACAGCCGGGCAAGCTGCTGGTCCACCGCATGCAGGGCAGCCGCAAGTCCAAGGTGACGGTGGGTGAGATCACCTATTCCGGTATTCCCACCGAGACCTGCAACTCCTGCCACAACCGCGGCAAGCGCATCGGCGTGAGCTACCAGGGAATCATGGAGTTCCCCTACGGCTCGCCCTATTCGCCGACCGGCGGCAAGCAGCCCAAGCTGCACACCAAGAACTACCTCTTCATCAAGGACGACCTGCACCATCAGGTCCAGTCGCGGCCGGGCAACCCGGAAGGCGGCATGCTGTGCCAGGATTGTCATACGACCATCGACATGCACGGCGACGGCAACCTCTTCGGCACCACCTTGGCCCAGGTCGAGATCGAGTGCGAGGATTGCCACGGCACCGTTTCCAAGTTCCCCTGGGAGCTGCCGCTCGGCCACGGTGAGGAGTTCGGCGAAGAAATCGATCAGACCGCCCGCGGCCTGGGAGACGACATCACCGCCGAGCAGTACTTCGCCGAAGTCTACGACCCCGAGGACGGCTACCTCCTGACCACCCGCGGCAACCCCTTCGGCAACGTGGTCAAGAAAGGCTCCAGCGTCTTCATGCACTCGGCCTCCGGCCTGACCTTCCAAGTTCCCGTCCTGAAGCAGATCTCGCAGGACGGCACCTGGAAGAGCCAAGCTGCCAAGGTGGCCATGGGCGCGGTCGGCCAGCACATGGAATCCATGGAGTGCTACGCCTGCCATGCCGACTGGGCTCCGCAGTGCTACGGTTGCCACATCACGGTCGACTACTCCGAAGGAAAGACGGACATCGACTGGATCCACAATGCCAACTCGCGCGAGGACAACGGTCTGACTGCGGATGCCGAGCTCGGCACCAACGGCCTGACCAGTGCCGGCAAGGTCTCCGAGACGCGCTCCTACCTGCGCTGGGAGGAGCCGACCCTGGGCATCAATGGTGAGGGCCGGGTGACTCCGCTGATGCCGGGCTGCCAGGTGATCACCACGGTGATCGATAAGGACGGCAACACGATCGTCCACAACAAGACCTGGATGACGCCGGATGCCGGTGGCACGAAGGGCCTCGACCACGCTGCCGTCCAGCCGCACACGGCCGGCCGCCTCGCACGGACCTGTGAGAGCTGCCACGACAATCCCAAGGCCTTGGGCTACGGCATCTCCGACGGCCGCTTCATGCGGGGCTACGAGAACGGCGTCGTGGTCGATCTCGAGACCGCGTTCGGCGAGACCATCCCGTCCAACACGCAGTTCCAGTCACAGCCGATCCCCTCGCTCGATCACGATCTCAGCCAGATCGTCACGCGCGATGGCAAGCAGCTGGTCACGGTCGGCTCGCATTGGCCGCTGACCGGTCCGCTGCCGCAGGATATGCGTGAGAAGATGGAGCGCACCGGCCTCTGCATGGGCTGCCACCAGAACATGACCAACGAAGAGCTCTGGTCACAGGTGAACTCGCCGAAGTTCGTCAACAACCTGGAGCACCAGGCGGTCATGGACCAGGCGGTTCACGCCTTGGCCAAGGAAAAGAGCGGCGAGTAAGAGAGGAAGGATAGATGGAAATGAAGCGAACACACCGTCTTGCCATCCTGCTCTCGCTCTGTCTTGTGGGCGGCGTGTATGGCGCCGCCACCAGCGAGGCGCAGAACGCAAAGAGCTTCACGCATGACACCTATCCTGCAGAGGATCTGCTCCAGACCTGCCAGCAGGCGGACAACGACAGCCGACGGGGAACTCAGCTCGAGATCGAGTGCGAGCAGTACCTCATCGGCTATCTCGATGCCCTGAAGGAGGTCGGCCACTTCGACGGCAAGCAGAATGGCTGCCCGCCGACGGTAAACACGCCGGACGAAGCGCGTTGGGCTTACATGCGCTGGATCCACATGGACTACGGACCGAGGAGCAAGATGCCCGCAGCGGATGCCGTTCTAGGCATGCTGCCGGATATGTTCCCCTGCCAGTAGCCCGTTAGGTGAGGTGAACAGATAATCGGCTCGAGCCACGCGGCCCGAGCCGATTGTCTTTGGAAAGGCTGGACCGTTCGGCCGGCTAGGCCGCCTTCACGTCGTCCAGGAATTCATCGACTTCCCGGCGCAAGCCTTCGGTCTGCTGGGTCAGCTCACCGACGGCCTCGACGACTTCGCCAGCCGCACGGTTGGTCTCGTCGGCGCTTTGGTCCACGGCACCCAGCGTCTCGTTCACCTGGTCGGTGCCGCTGGCCGCGTCCTGGACGTTGCGGGCAATCTCCGCTGTCGCCGCCGTCTGCTCCTCGATCGCCGCAGAGATGGAACTGGCGATCCCGTTGAGCTCGTCAACGGTCTTGGCGATCAGCTCGATTGCGTCGACGGCGCCGCCCGTCGCGCCCTGGATCTCGGAGACCTGCTGGGCGATCTCCTCGGTTGCCTTGGCGGTCTGACTGGCCAGCGACTTGACCTCGGATGCCACAACCGCGAAGCCCTTGCCGGCCTCTCCGGCGCGGGCGGCCTCGATGGTTGCGTTGAGCGCCAGAAGGTTTGTCTGTTCGGCAATGTCGGAGATCAGGTTGATCACTTCGCCGATGCGTTCGGCCGCTTTCGACAGCAGGCCGACGGTTTCTTGCGTCTCGTTTGCCTGATTGACGGCACGTTGCGATGTGCCGGCGGACTGCTCCACCTGTCGCGCGATTTCACTGATGGAGCTGCTCAGCTCTTCTGCAGCGGTCGCCACGGTCTGCACGTTTGACGAAGCCTGCGTGGAGGCGCTCGACGCCGTGCTGGTCTGAGTCCGCGTCTCCTCGGCAATCGACGACATGGACTTTGCGGTCGCCTGCATCTCTTCGGCTGCGCCTGCAACGCCCTGCAGCATTTGACTGACCGCCGCATCGAACTTCGCGGTGATCTCTTCCAGGCGTTTGGCGCGTTGGATTTGCGCCTCTTGGGCCTTGGCCTGCTCGGCCTGCAGGCGCTCGGTCTCGATCATCGATGTCTTGAAGACCTGGACGGCCTCAGCCATCTCGCCGACCTCGTCCTTCTGGCCGACGGCCGGCACCTCGATCGTCTTGTCGCCGTCAGCCAGACGCCGCATGGCTTGGGTCATGGCGTTGACCGGGCGCGCGATGCCGGTGCCGATCAGCCAAGCGGCTGCGACACCAAGGAGCAGTGCCACGACGACTGCACCGACCACCGTGATGACGGCGTTCTGAATGGCGGCTGTCGCCTGGGGGCCCAAAATGTCCTGCTCCTGGTGGGCCAACTCGACCATTTCGCCGATCGTATTCATGATCACGGGACCGATGGCGTCGAGACGATCGGTGATGATGCCGTTCCGCTCCTGGATGATGCCATGCACCTGCTCGAAGGCCTGGGTGTAAGTCGCGACGTCCTGCTTCACTCCGTCGGCAAGCTGCCGGCGGGTCGGGTTTTGCAGCTCGATCTCCATCCGTTCGGCCGCAGACGCCAACTTCTCGAACTCGACCAAGGCCCGGTCGTAGTCGGTCTCGGTGTTCTCGAGCAGAAACTTCATGACATAGAGGCGCGCCAGCAAGAGATGCTCCTGCGCGACACCGGCCCGGTAGGCGGCCTCCGTATCGCCGTCGCGGTAAGCGCTCTCCATGATCTGGCTCAGCTTCTTGCGCATCTCCGGGCCGACCATGTCCAGGGTGCCGTGGACCAGTTCGTTGCGCTGTCCTTGCAGTACCACGACCTCCTCGAAGGCAAGCTCGTAGTCGGTGAGGCCCTGGTCTACGGCCGTCAAGCGCTCCTTCTTCTCGGCACTCTTGATGAAGCCTTCCGCCTTTTGCTTGGCCTCGTGCGCCCTCTTTTCCGACTCGCGGACTCGACTGATGGCGTCTTCGTCACCGCGGATGATGAAGTCCTTCACGCCGATCCGCGTTTGCATCATGTAGGTCGCAACATCGGCCACGGCGTTGGATTGCCGCGCCAATTCGCGATAGCGCTGAAAGGTCTCGCTACCGCCGTTGAGGGCGAAAATCGCGCCGCCGCCAATGAGCAGCAGCAGCAGCAGCACCACGCCGAAGCCGCCAAACGTCTTCGTTGTGATTCGGATATCGTTGAGCTTGTTCATGACGTGATGTTCCTTTGCCAGTCACGGCGGCCGACCCTTGTATCGGTGCGCTGACTGCGGCAAATAGAGCAGTAAACCATCTAAAGTGCGGTTAATATCGCCTGTAGTGCTGCTGGAGTGCCAGCTATTCGATCAGAGCGGTGATCCAAATACTTCGCCATTACGTAGCGAATTTGCGATCTATATCTGTCCTAGATTTCAGGAAATGCAGATAGAGGTAGACAAAGCCTCATGAATGCTAATGTGAATGCAATTCAGGACTGTGGTTTTGGGACAATTCTCGTTAACTTTTGCACGCGTCTGCCCGACAACGACAGGCCATAAAATTTTTTTGCGCGAGTGAGTTTTGAGCGGCTTGGGGTCGTACAGAGCGATGCAGTCGTCGCGCCGTGAGGTTCAATGCCGAGAAATCTGGTTCTTGTTCTGGGTGACCAGCTATCGCTGTCGCTTTCGTCGCTTGTCGCCGCCGAGCGCGGGCAAGACGTGGTGCTGATGGTGGAGGTCGTCGAAGAGGCGACCTATGTCCGCCACCACAAGAAGAAGATCGCTCTCCTGTTTTCCGCCATGCGCCATTTCGCCGAGCGGCTGCGGCAGGAAGGCTGGGAGGTCGACTACGTGCGGCTCGACGAGCCGGCCAACCGCGGCTCCTTCACCGGGGAGCTGGAGCGGGCGATCGCGCGACACAAGCCAGAGCGCGTTCTGGTCACCGAAGCGGGCGAGTGGCGCGTGCGGGCGGCGATGGAGGGCTGCTCGGAGCGCTTCGGCCTGCCGGTCGAGATTCTGGACGATGATCGCTTCCTCTGTTCACGCGGGGAGTTCGCCGAGTGGGCCGAGGGCCGCAAGCAACTGCGCATGGAGTTCTTCTATCGCGAGATGCGGCGCAAGAGCGGCCTCTTGATGGATGGCAGAGAGCCGGAAGGCGGCCGCTGGAACTTCGATGCCGAGAACCGCAAGCCGGCCAAGACCGACCTCTTCATGCCGAGCCCGGCCCGAGCAGAGCCCGACGAGATCACCCAAGCGGTGCTCGATCTCGTGGCGCAGCGCTTCCCGGACCACTTCGGCGACCTGGAGCCTTTTTGGTTCGCCGTGACCGCGGAGGGCGCGGAAGCGGCCCTTAAACAGTTCCTCGAACAGGCGCTGCCGTCCTTCGGTGACTATCAGGACGCCATGCTGGCGGACGAGCGCTTCCTCTATCACTCGGTGCTGTCGCTCTACATCAACGCCGGGCTGCTCGATCCCTTGGAGGTCTGTCGGCGGGTCGAGGCCGAATACCGTGCGGGGCGAACGCCATTGAATGCTGCCGAAGGCTTCATCCGCCAGATCATCGGCTGGCGCGAGTACGTGCGGGGGATCTATTGGCTGAAGATGCCGGACTACGTGGAAGGGAACTTCTTCGAAGCCACGCGGCCACTGCCCGACTTCTATTGGACGGCTGAAACGGAGATGGCCTGCATCCGGGCCACCGTCACCCAGACCAAGGAAGAAGCCTACGCCCACCACATCCAGCGCTTGATGGTGACCGGCAACTTCGCGCTCCTGGCCGGCATCGACCCCAAGGCTGTGCACGAATGGTACTTAGCGGTCTATGCCGACGCCTATGAGTGGGTGGAGGCGCCCAACACGCTCGGTATGGCGCTTTTCGCCGACGGCGGGCTGCTCGGCTCCAAGCCCTATGCCGCCAGCGGCAACTACATCAACAAGATGTCGGACTACTGTGGCGGCTGCGCCTATGACGTGAAGCGCAAGACAGGCGAGGGAGCCTGCCCTTTCAACGCGCTCTATTGGGACTTCTTGGCGCGCAACGAAGACAAGCTGCGCGGCAACCCGCGCCTGGCCCAGATCTACCGCACCTGGGACCGCATGGCCGAGGACAAGCAGGCCGGCTATCGCGAAAGCGCGGCGGCTTTCCTGGACGCTCTGCGCTAGACTACAGTCGGGGCTTCGAGGTCACGGGCGTTTCATCCGGTAAGGTCCAGGCGAGTGTTTGCTGAGAACCAACGACAATGGTGGCTGCTCGGCGCGATGAGCGGCGTGCTCGGGCTCATTGTGCTGGACGAGACCATCGTTGCCGTGTCCTTGCCTTCGATCACCAAGGAGCTGGGGCTGTCGGTCTCGTCGGCGCATTGGGTGGTCAATGCCTATCTGTTGAGCTTCACCTGTGCCGTCGCGGTCGGCGGCCGGCTTGGCGACCTCTTCAGCCGAAAGACCTACTTCTCCGCCGGCGCGGCGCTCTTCGTCGTTGCCTCGCTGCTTGCCGCGACGGCGAGCGATGGCACGATGCTCATCGCCGCGCGCGCTCTTCAGGGCGTCGCGGCCGCTTTGATCTTCCCCACATCGATCGCCCTGATCGCCACCGCCTTCGCTCCGGAAAAGCGCGGGGTGGCCTTTGGCTACCAGACCACCGTCGGCGGCATATTCATGGCGTCCGGTCCCTTGATCGGCGGTTTGCTGACTGAAACCGTATCCTGGCGCATGATTTTCTGGATAGGCATTCCAGTCATCATCGGTATCGCCATTCTATTGTGGGTTATCTGGTCCTCGTCCTACGACGTGCAGCAACGAAAGACCTCCGGTTCGGCTGTGCGGCCGGAGTTCACGGGGCCGGCTTTTCTGATTGTCGGCCTCTTCGGTCTGGTGACCTTTGTGATGCAAGGCCCCTCATGGGGGTGGACGGCGCCATCCACGCTTGGTCTTCTTGTCCTGGGCGTGGCGATGCTGGTCCTGTTTCTGCACCGGGAACTCAGCTATTCGGCACCGCTTCTGGACGTGACGCTCCTGAAAATCCCCGAGTTTGGCGGCGGGGCCGTCATCTTTGCGCTCTTTCAGCTCGAGAAGATCGCTGTCTTTGTGTTTGCCGCCCAGTACTTCCAAGACGTCTTGGGCAAGTCGCCCATCATGTCAGGCGTCGCCGTCTCTTTGGCGATACTGCCGACACTCGTTACGGCCGTCGTGTGCGGAAAATGCACCGATCGCTTCGGTTCGCATGCGACGCTGGTCGCAGGGGTCGTCATTCACGGCATTGCGGTTCTTCTTTTGGCGCTGGCGACGACCCAGCAGAATTACCTCCTGGCTCTGGCGCCTCTCATCATCTGGGGCGCATCCATGCCAAGTATCGCCATTCCAATCCGGCGCGTGCAGATGAACGCCGTGCCGGAAGACAAGCGGGCGCAGGCCAGTGGAATGAACATGACGATACAGATGCTCGGAGGGAGCTTTGGGCTCGCTGTCTGCAGCGCCCTGATTGCCGAAACAGGCAGCTATCCGCTGCTTTTCCTTTTTGTCGGTATCGCCACCCTGCTCATTGTACCGATTGGGCACCTCTGCGTGGGGCGCCTCAAACCAGTCACTTAGCGCCTCAACTCCCGTGTCCCGCCTTTGCGCTGCGCCGGCAACGTTCCGAGCAGTAACGCACCTCTGCCCAGTCTCGTGCCCACTTCTTGCGCCAGGCGAAGGGGCGCTTGCAGACGGGGCAGGTCTTCTGCGGCAGCTCCGCTTTCTTGCGCATCTTCAAGAGGCCGCTTCCTCTTCGGGAAGCAGCGGGAGCTGCCGGCTGTAAGCCTTTGCTTTCCTCTTACGTCCGGTGATCGGCATGCCGCTCTTGCGGCTGCCGTGCTTGTCTTGGATACGCCGAGCCTCCTCGCGAAATTCAGAGCCGCGCCGCGCGCCCCAGACCTTCTGGCGCGCCTCCTTGGCGGCCGCGAGGTGGTCGACGATGGGATGAGGGTAGGTCTTGCCGAGAATGCGGCCGGCCCCTTCCCACGTCCAGGGTTCCTGCAGGAAGCGGTCGGGCACCTCGGCAAGCTCCGGCAGCCAGCGGCGGACGAAGCGACCGTCCGGGTCCTGGTCGTGGCCCTGCTTGACCGGATTGTAGATGCGCACCGTGTTGATGCCGGTGGTGCCGGACTGCATCTGCACCTGGGGCCAGTGGATGCCGGGCTCGTAGTCGGTGAAGAGCCGTGCCAGATGCTCGCCCGGCTTCCGCCAGTCGAGCCAGAGGTGATAGCTCGCGACGGCCATCAGCATGGCCCGCATGCGGAAGTTCATCCAGCCGGCGGCGATGAGGGCCCGCATGCAGGCATCGACAAAGGGCAGGCCCGTTTCGCCCCTTTGCCAGGCTTCGAGCCGGACGACATCCGGTTCAAGTGGCCGGATGCCGTTGTAGGCCGCATGCAGGTTCTCGAACTCCAGCCGCGGCTCGTCCTCGAGCTTCTGCGTGAAATGGCAGCGCCAATGCAGCCGGCCCGAGAAGGAGGAGAGGGCGCCTCGCCAGGCGCCACGCGGCTCGGACGACTGCTTCAGGTCGCGCTGCCTTTGCCAGGTCGCTTGCGCCACCTGCCGCATCGAGATTGTGCCCCAGGCGAGATGCGGCGAGAGGCGTGAGCAGGCCTCGAAGCCGGTGAGGGGGCTCGACATGGATGTGCGGTAGCTCTTGCCACGCTCGGTGAGAAAGCTGTGAAGACAGGCCTTAGCGGCGCGCATGCCGCCCTCCTGTCGCTCGGGGCAGGGATCCGGGTGCAGGCCAAGATCGGATGCGCTGGGGATCCCTCCAGGCTCAATGTCGCTGAGCTGCGGCAAGGCATCGGGCGGCGTCGTCTCCGGTTCGGCCATGAAGGCGTCCCAACGCTTGGCCCAACCATTGCGTGAGCCGAGCCGGCGGATGGTGCCGCCTTGCCGCTCCTCGTGCCAGGGAATGCCCTTGGCGCGGCACCAGTCGGCGACCGCCAGATCGCGCGCATAGGTCCAGGCATTGCCTGTCTCCTGATGCGACCAGAGCGCCGCGATCGGCATTCGAGTGGCCAGTTCATCAAGAATTTCGATTGTATCGCCAGTTCTTACGGCAAGAGATTGACCCCGTGCCGCAAGTTCCTTTCGGAGGGCCACCAGGCTCTCGGCGAGGAACATCCACTGCCGCCCCGACATGTCCGGTTGCCGCCATAGCGCCGGCTCAACGATGAACAGCGGCAGAACCGGCCCTCGCATCGCGGCCTTTGCCAGCGGACGATGATCCGCGATGCGCAGATCGCGCTTGAACCACACGAGCTGCAGCGCCGAACGGCCAACACCGGAAGAGGGCACTGAGAGTTCCTTTCGCCAAGCGCTTTGCGAGTCTCCTACGACAGCGGCGGCGAGGAGGATTGCAGGTCTTCTTGGTGTTTGATGGTGTTTCGGCGCCGATGCTAGCCTGTCGTCGGTTTCATCCTGTGTGAGCGACAGTCCATGCACCTGAAATCCTACCCTGCTGAGGAGCAAGGACCTCTTGCACCGGGCGAACGGCTCTATGACCTACCGCTCACCTTGCCGGACGGCCGCATCGTATCGCTCTATGCGGCCCGCGTGTTCGGTTGGCCCGTGGTTATGCACCTTGCGCCCAGTGCTGACATGGCGGCGGTCGGTTGCTCTTTGCTGCGCGACCGGCTTGGGGAGTTCGCCACGCTCGAAGCGCGGGTCTATGGCGTGACATCTGGGCCGGACCAAGAGAATGGGGCGTTGGTTCAGCGTCTGGCGCTGCCCTTTCCGGTTCTTGGCGACGCGGCGGGTGCGGTCAGCAAGGCGCTGCTGGCGGCTGACCCAGCGCTTGACGTAGAGCGACCGCTGACCCTGGTGTTCGATCCAATCCTCCGTTTGGATGCCGTTTTCGACGAGCCTGATGTGTCGCAGCAATGCCTGCGCGCGTTGACCTGGCTGCAGGCGCGCCGCGCGGCTCAGCCGCAAAGTCTCGTGACGGCCCAGCCGCCGGCGCTTGTCGTGCCGCGCGTGCTGCTTCCCGAGCAGTGTCAGCGTCTCATCCAGTTCTGGGAGGCCGGCGAGAAGACCGAGGGTTACGTCACCTCGCAAGGTGCCGGCGGCAACGTCGTCAAGCAGCGGACCAAGGTGCGCCGCGATGTCGTCGTGCCGGAGACCTCGCCGGAGTGCCATGACTTGCTGCAGTCCATCGGACGCAGGCTCCTACCGGAAGTGCTCAAGGGCTTCGGCTATCGCGTCACCCGCATCGAGACGCCGCGCATCGGCTGCTATGACAGCACCGACGGCGGGCACTTCGCGGCGCATCGCGACAACACGGTTCGCCTGGCGGAGTATCGCCGCTTCGCCATGAGCCTGAATCTCAACAGCGGCGAGTACGAAGGCGGTTACCTGCGCTTTCCCGAGTTCGGCCCGCAGCTCTACGCGCCGGAGCCGGGCGGGGCCGTAGTTTTCTGCTGCTCGCTCCTGCACCTGGCCATGCCCGTCACCAAGGGGCGCCGTCTGGCCGTCTTCTCTTTCTTCTACGGAGAGGAGGAGGAAGCCATGCGCCAGCGCCTTAACCAGGAAGCCGCCCAGGCGACCGGCTAGGACCTACTCGGCGGCCACGCGCCGGCTGTGATTTTGGAGAACGGCAAGGGTAGAGAGCAATCCGTCCTTGTCCGGATAGCAGCCCTGAAGCCATCGTCGGCCGCTGCCGGAGAAGCCCTTCCGGCCGTGCAAGACCCGGGTGTTGTCGACCAGGAAGCAGGCGCCGGGCTCCAGCTTGAAGCTCGCCGCCATGGCCGGGTCGTCGATGATGGCCGCGAGATGGCGATAGGCGGCGTAGTAGGCCGGCATGGCGTCGTAGGGCACGTCCGTGACGGCAGCCAGCGAGCGGTTGTTGAAGCGCACGCCGGTCAGCTCCCCGTCCGGCGCAAGCTCAATCATCGGCTTCTTGGACCGCAGGCGAGTGTCGGGCGTGCCGGCGTACTCGAAGCGAGCGCAGTGGCGGGCCAGTAGGGCGAAACCATCCGGGTTTTCCTGCCGCAAGCGCTGCACGGCCCGGAAGCCGTCGACCACGAAAGACTCGCCGCCCTCGGCGGTGTTCTCCAGGCAGTAGAGCAGCTGCATGGTCGGCACCGGGTCGCGGTAGGGATTGTCGCTATGAGCCTGCAGGCCGAGCGAGGTGTAGGCGAGGTTGCTCGGGGCGATCTCGCTCTTCACCTCGAACCAGCGGCCGTAGTTGGTCTCCCGCACGAAGCCGAAGAGCGCGGCAACCTCGAGGAGGGCGCCGCTTTCGACCGGTCCGCCGGTCATGATGGCGAAGCCGAAACGGCGCACCGCGTCCAGCCAGGCGGCCAGGGACTGCGGGTCCTGCTTGGCGCGGGTGAAGTCGAGTTCCGGTAAGCGCGCCGCAAAGTCACCGTCCCACGTCTCGCAGCCGTCAGGCAGCCAACCGGCTTCCATGGTCGGCGTCATGTCATAGGACTGCGCGTCCAGCCAGCCGAGATGGAAGTCGACCGTCTTGTTCTCCGGTGCGAAGGTCACCGTCAGCCGGTTGGCGGCGTCGAGAATTGCGCGCTCGATGCGCGTGGCCGCCGGGATCTCACCGATGGTGATCAGGCGTTGGCCGTTGCCGGGCGAGCGGGTCGCCGGGTCTAGGGCGTTGTCGCGCAGCCAGATGGCGTGGAAGCGCACGTCGCCGCCATTTTCCCTCAGAAGCCGTAGGGCCGCCCCGTCCTCGATCACCTCGACCCGATCGAAATCGCTCATTGAATCCTCGTGCAGCGAAAGCGTGTCTTTGTCTCGTCCGATGCGTTCAGCGTGACCGGAATCCCTGTGGTGTCACTGACGCAGATCGGATTGTGGCTTACATACATTACTCCAACCTTGTTTGCAGGAGCTCTTTGCCTTGAACGCGGTCATGCTCGATCCCGATTTCGCGGCGGCGGTGGCGGCGCACGATAGCTATCAGGCCGACTGGATCGCCGGCGACCCGGCCGCGCTGCGAGCCGACTACGCAGCGGCACGCGCGACTTTGCTGCCGGACGTGGCGCCCGAATGCGATATCGCGCCTTTCGATACAGCTCGTGGAGTCAGTGGCCTGTTGTTTCGACCGCGCGGCGGGACTCTGGAGACAGAGAGTGACCAGGCTATCGTTTACTTCCACGGCGGGAGCTGGCTGGTCGGCGGGCCGGAAACCCACCAGGTGCCCTGTTCACACCTGGCCGTGATGAGTGGTCTGCTGGTTGTCTCGGCCCGCTACCGCTTGGCGCCCGAGCACCGCTTCCCGGCCCAGCGCGAGGACGGCGTCGCTGCCGCCATGGCGGTGCTGGAGGGTGGTGTAGAAGACTTGCCGGTGCCACGGCAGGTGTTCCTGGCCGGTGACTCGGCCGGGGCGGCAGTGGCCTTCTGGACCGATGCGGCCTTGCCGCCGGCCTTGAGAGCGCGCCTCGCCGGTGTCCTTGGTTTCTACGGCGCTTTTGGCCAACTGCCGGAGGGGCAGGCAGGAGAGCCGGGCAGCGGACTGTCGAGCGCCGAACTTATCGCCGCCTACGAGCGCCTCGGCCCACTCGATCATCTCGCGACCATGCCCGGCTTCGATATCGTGACGGCAGCACCGTCCGACGGCCCGCCCTGCTATCTGGCTGTCGGCGATGCCGATCCGCTGCTGATCGACAGTGAGGCCTTGGCGGCAAGGCTCAAGCGCCTCGGCCGGGCTTGCACGCTCGATGTCACTCCCGGCCTCGGCCACAGCTACCTGCACTTCGTCGGCAAGGTCCCCGCCGCGAAGGCTGCTTTGGACAGGGCTGCGACTTGGCTTCGCGGCTCGAGTGTTTCAGCCGGCTAGATGTTGCTCCACCAGCGCTCCATCGACTTCCAGCCGTCGACATCACGGTTGGCCGCAAGGGTGCCGTGGGCGACGTTGTCTCGGTGAGCGAAGACGTATTGGGCGAAGAGCGGAATGATGGCGCCGCCGTCGTCCTTCACGATCTCCTGCATCTCCCAGTACATCGTCCGGCGCTTGTCGTCGTCGAGCTCGGTGCGCGCCTCGACCAGCAGCTGGTTGAAGCGTTCGTGTTGCCAGCGCGTGTCGTTCCAGGGAGCATCGGCGGCATAGCCGGTGGTGAACATGAGGTCCTCCGTCGGACGGCCGCTCCAGAAGGCTGTGCTGAAGGGCTTTTGGAGCCAGACGTTGGACCAATAGCCATCGTCCGGTTGGCGCACGACTTCGATGTCGATGCCGGCGCTGCGTGCGGAGTCCGAGAACAGCAAGGCCGCATCGACGGCGCCCGGGAAAGCGGCATTGGCACAGTGCAGCTCGACGGAGAGACGCTCCAGGCCGGCCTGCTTCAAGTGGAACTTGGCCTTGTCGGTGTCGTAGGGACGCTGCGCCATCTCGTGATTGAAATAGCGGTTCGCCGGGGTGATGGGGCTGTCGTTGCCGATCTGTCCGTAGCCTGAGAGCAGCAGGTCGAGCAGCCGCTCGCGATTGAGGGCGTACTTCAAGGCGAGGCGCACGTTCACGTCTTCGAAGGGTGGCGTGTTGGTGAACATTGGCATGGTGTAGTGCTGCGTGCCGGTGACGGTTTGCACGTCGATGCCAGCCAGCCGCTTCAGGAGATGCACGGTCCTCAGCTCGACGCCTCCGATGCAGTCGACCTCCCCGGAGATCAGCGCATTGGTCCGGGCCGCTTGATCGTTCAGCGCGATGATCTGGACCTGCTCGAAGTGGGCGCGTCCGTCCTTCCAATAGTCGGGATTGCGTTCGCCGATATAGCGGACGCCGGGGTCGAACTCGGCCAGGCGATAGCCGCCGGTTGCGACACCATCCCGCCAATCCGGCTTGCCGTCCTTCTCGGGGAAAATGACGAAGAAGTACTCGGCCACGACATAGGGGAAATCCGCATTCCCGGTCGATAGCTCGAAGACCACCGTGTGGTCGCCGTCCTTGCGGATATCGGTGACGGCATCGAGCAAGGCCTTGCCGCCCGACTTGCTGTCCTCGCCTCGATGATAGTTGAAGGAGGCGATCACATCGTCCGCCGTCAGGGACTTGCCGTTATGGAACGTCACACCGCGGCGCAGGCGGAAGGTCCAGACATCGGCGCCGGGGCTGGCCGACCACTCTTCGGCCAGCTCTGGGACGGCGATGCCGCCGGCATCAATCTCGCTCAAGCAGTTGCCGATTGCGCC
Source organism: Rhodospirillales bacterium (assembly GCA_965247175.1). Taxonomy (GTDB): domain Bacteria; phylum Pseudomonadota; class Alphaproteobacteria; order Kiloniellales; family DSM-21159; genus JANQMX01. The sequence goes on along the minus strand of OZ252006.1, from coordinate 1,517,036 downwards.
GGTCATGAAGTGGTTGATGATGCCGGAGCCATAAGAGGCTGGGTCCAAGGACTCGGCCGTGCTGCCGCCGCGCAGGCCGATACGGTAGACGCCGCCTCTCTTTGGCGTCGAAGCGCGCGCCAGGGGGGCAACCAGGCTGGAACCGGCAGCAAGTGCGCCGACGCCGACAAGCGCAGCGTTGAAATCTCGACGGGCAAAGCTGTTGCTTTCGGCCATTCCTGCCTCTCTTGAACGTGGTGTCGGCGCGCTTGCCAGCGTCACCGGGCGGTTGTTTTGCCTCGCAGTAGTCTTGCTCGCTCAAGGTGCAGATTCAAAGGACAATCCTGTTATGGCAGCTGCCCGCTGACCAGCGATTACACGTCGCGGCCGGCACCGCGAGCAACGCCGCCATCTCGAGCGCCAAGCTCATGTCCCTTTGCACCAGGTCGAGGGCGGTAGGGTCGTCCTTGAGGGCCTTGTCAGGTCTGGTGGTGTGAAGGCGCCCCCTTGCTATCGCTCTCCAACAGAAAGAAGAGCGCGAGCATCTCATCCTAAGCCAACAGCCATGGCGGGCCATAGAAGCGGCCCATTTAGAAGAACCAGGCGACGTGGAGCGGTATTGCAGGCTTGGCATTGCTGCGTGCCAAGCTCCTCAAACAAAGTAAGGCAATTGGCCTGTCTCAAAAAACACTGTTGGCTTAGATTGTTCATTCCTTGTCATGTTGCGAGTATCCGTGACGCTGTGTTAAAGGTTTTGTATCGGGAATTGAGACGTCGGGGGAAATTGTGCGCCGCTATTTACTTGTCTTCTTTCCGATATGGGCTTTTTTCGTCTTTGCCGGCGAAGTCAGAAGTCAAACCCTGGAACAGGAGCTGGCTGACGTACTTGAGCGCCATCCACTGATTAACTCGGCGAGATTTAATCTGCGCGAGGCTGGTGGCGTGGTCGACGAAGCATTTGGCGAGTTCTTGCCGGAGATCGATTTGACTGGCGACACGGGCTACGAATACACCGACAGCCCAACGCGGCGCGAGGACGACGACCCGTCGCTGAGTACCTTCCGCAACCGGCTCTCGCTTAGCTTGACCCAGAACCTCTTCGACGGTTTCGAACGCTCCTCGCGCTACGACATCGCGAAGATCGATCGCCAGGCGGCGCAGGACGATCTTAGGAGCGCCGTTCAGAACGTCTTTCTCGACGGCGCCACGGCCTACCACGATGTGCTGCGCTTCGTGCGGCTGGAGAAGATCGCCGTCGCCAATGAAGAGAACATCCGCGAGCAGCTTGTGTTGGAAGACGAGCGCGTGCAGCGGGGCGGAGGCATCGCCGTCGATGTTCTGCTGGCCAAGACCCGCTTGCAGATTGCCAAGGAGCAGCGGGTCGAGATCGAGGGGCTGCTGCGCGACGCGGGGATCCGCTATCGCGAGGTCTTTGCCAAGATGCCGGAGACCCAGCAGATGATCGAGCCCATCCCACCGGTCGAGCTGCTGCCCGGGAGCCTCAAGGAGGCGACCGAGATCGCGCTGAGCGAAAATCCGCAAGTGCTGGCTCAGGAGAAGGCGACGGAAGCCGCTGACAAGCAGCGCGATATCGCCGAGAGTGACTATTATCCCGACCTCAATATCGTGCTGCGCGGTAACGTCGAGGATGACGTGGCCGGCATCGACGGCACCCGGCGCGACTTCGCCGCTCTTTTGGAGCTGAATTGGAAGCTGTTCGACGGCTTCACCCGCCCGGCCCGGGTACGGCAAGCCTCGGATGCCTATTCGAACAGCTTGAGCCTGCTGAGCTTTGAGAAACGGCAGGTGCTCGAGGAGGCGCGGCTTGCCTTCAACCAGTTGGAGACCGCCCGCGAGCGGGTCGAGCTGCTGGAAAACGCCGTCGTCATCGCTGAAGAGGTGGCGGTCGCCCGTCGGCGACTGCGCGAAGCGGGGCGCGACACCGCAGTCAATGTGCTGGATGCGGAGACCGAGTACTTCAACGCCCAGATCGAGTTCGTCAACGCAAGCTATGATGCGCGTATCTCCGTCTATCGGCTGCTGGCGGCTCTGGGTTGGCTGACGCCGAGCAATCTCGACCTGACCAATGCTCAGAATATCGAGGCGCCCGCCTATCTGCCGACGGTCACGATCGCGGAGTAGGGCCCCGGTTGGCCTGAGCCAAGTGGCGCCAGTCTATGTACTGAGCAACGCTTGCCGGCAATCCGCCCGAAGAAATCGCATCAACGCAACAGGTTACAGAAAAGAGTCGTCACGCGTTGAGGTTAATAACGGCACAAATTGAAGCAATATTCATCTGCAATTTATCGAAGAATCTAAACAAATCATTGGCGCATTGAATGAAAATCCACCGAGTGGTATAACCACTTTTCCGGTGCGTGGGCTTGTTTCACGGCTGCGTGCCACTGGGGTGGGGGATCGATGGTGCTGTTCCGGAACCGGGACGACCTCGACCAGCGCGTCGACGTCCATGACTACAAGGATCTCCTGAACTCGGATGTCGAGTTCGGGGCAGGTCTTTACTTTGCCGACTATCACCGGCTTGGCGACGACTTGCTGATCGTCTCTGAAGATGGGCAGGAGACGCTCATCCGCGACTACTTCAGCGGTGAGCCGCCGCTCCTGAAGGTCGTTGACGGCGGGGTCATCGACGCCGAGACCGTGAGTTCTCTGCTGAGGCCCGAGTCGCCGCTGCTCTATGCACAGGCCGACGGCGGTGCCGGCGCCGGTCTGCAGCGGATCGGAGAAGTGCGCGAGTCGGAGGGCTTTGTCGAGGCCACTCGCCCGGACGGCACGACGGTTCGCTTGAACGTCGGCGACTCGGTCTACCAGGGCGACATTCTGGAAACGGGCACCGACGGCAAGGTCGGTATCATCTTCATCGATGGAACGGTGTTCTCGCTGACCGAGAACGGCCGCATGACGCTCAATAACCTGGTCTTCGACCCGGGCGAGAGCGACAGCGCGATGAACCTCTCCGTCCTGCAGGGCACCTTCGTCTTCCTGAGTGGCCAGATCGCGGGCGACTCGGATGAGGGCATGACGGTTCGCACACCGGTCGCGACACTAGGCGTGCGCGGCACCCAGGTGGGCGGCACCCTCGACAACGGTCTCTTCACGCTCTTCCCGGACGATGACACCGGTGATATCGGGGTTGCGACCCTGATCAATCTGGGCGGCCGGGTGGTGCTCGACGATGCCTTCGAGAGCTCACAGGTTACCGGTTTCTTCTCGGCGCCTTCGCCGCCCTTCATTCCGCCAGCCAATCAGATTGCGCTGCTCTTTTCGGACGTGCAGCAGCCGCTCAGCCGCCTGGTCCCGCAGCGGCAGGAGTTCATCGGCGATAGCCAAGATTCCAACCAGGACGACGGCTCGCAGGACAATGACTCGCGCAACGAAGGCGGCGGTGGCGATCAGGAGGGCAGCACGGGCGGTGACGGCCAGCAGCTTGCCGGTATCGAGCCGGCGGCCGGCGTAAACGACTCAGATGCCAGCCTGCCGCAGGCGCCGGACGCGGCCGAGATCGTTGACAGCGATGCGCAGCAGATCGGCCTGGTCCAGGGGCCGGGGGAACTCTTCGATGCCGGCCCGGGCCAAGGTCTCGACGCTCAGGAAAGCTTGGGTGAAGGCGCTGGCGAGGGGGATGGCGATGTCCCCGCGGCGTCTTCCGCCAACCCGGCGGTGCAGGCGGAGACCGCGCAGTCGAACGTGCCGACGACGGGTGGCTCTCTCGTCGGTTTCGCAGGCGACGATGTCATTGTCGGCACGGCCGGCGACGATGTGATCGCGGGCTTCGCCGGTAACGATCTCCTGATCGGCGTCGGCGGCAACGACAGCCTGATCGGCGGCGAAGGCGACGATACGTTGCAAGGCGGCGAAGGCCAGGACCTCGGCCAGTTCTCCGAAAGCGAAGAACAGGTCATCGTCGATCTCCAAGAGCAAATCGCCAACGGCGAAGACGTCGGCTCGGATGTCCTGGAGGACGTCGAGAACATCACCACGGGCAGCGGCAACGACTCCCTCGGCGGAGACGAGCAGGCCAACCAGCTCGATGCAGGAGCCGGCGACGACACATTGCTTGGCCGTGGCGGCGACGACAGCCTGCTGGGTGGCGAAGGCGCCGATGTTCTTAACGGCGGCACCGGTGACGATGTCGTGGTCGGCGGCCTCGGCGATGACACCATCGTCGGCGGCTCGGGCGAGGGCAACGACACCTTACAGGGCGGCGAAGGGCGCGACTTCGGGCGCTTCACCAGCACGACGGAGTCTGTCTCTATCGATCTGCAGGCCGGCACGGCGTCGGGCAGCGAGATCGGTACGGATGTGCTGAGTGGCATCGAGGACATTGCCAGTGGCAGCGGCGACGACAGCTTGGCTGGCGACGGCGCCGACAACATGCTGGATGGTGGCGCCGGTGACGACAGCCTCGCCGGGCGTGGCGGCGACGATACGCTGGTCGGCGGTGAGGGCCGCGACCTCGCCGACTACAGCGAGGCCGCGCAGGACGTGACTGTCGATCTGGTGGCGGGGGCCGCGAGCGGCGGCGATGTTGGGGCGGACCAACTCTCCGGCATTGAGGATGCCAGTGGCGGCAGTGGCAACGACTCCCTCGTCGGAAACGACCTGGCCAACGCGCTTGACGGCGGCGAAGGCAACGACAGCCTCGTTGGCGGAGAGGGCAACGACAGCCTGACCGGCGGCGCAGGACAGGACTTGGCCGACTATGGCGCCGCCACGCAAGGGGTGACGGTCGACCTGGAGGCCGGGACCGCAACGAGCAGCGAGTTCGGCACGGATGCGCTGTCGAGTATCGAGGATGTTACGAGCGGCAGCGGCAACGATTTCCTCTCCGGCAGCGCCGCGGACAATACGCTCGACGCCGGCGCAGGGGACGACAGTCTCGCTGGACTGGGCGGCAACGACAATCTGATCGGTGGCGCGGGCCGGGATTTCGGCGACTACCGCGGCGCGGCCCAGGACGTGGTGATCGACCTCGCCGCAGGCACGGCGACGGGCAGCGATATCGGTACGGATCAGCTCTCCGGAATCGAGGATGCGACCAGCGGTAGCGGCAACGACCTGCTGGGCGGTGACGACCTCGGCAACGTCCTCGACGGCGGGGCCGGCGAGGACACGCTCTCGGGCCGCGGTGGCGACGACAGTCTCGTCGGCGATGCCGGCGCCGACTTGCTGGACGGCGGAGCCGACCAGGATACGCTGATCGGCGGGGCGGGAGAAGACAGCCTGGCCGGACGCGAGGGCGATGACAGCCTCGTTGGTGGCGAGGATGCCGATGCCCTCGACGGTGGTTCAGGCAATGACACCATGGAGGCAGGCGCCGGCAACGACACGCTGATCGGCGGGTCCGGTGCCGGTGACGATGTCTTGGACGGCGGCACGGGTCGGGATTTCGCCCAGTACACCAGCACCACCCAGCAGGTGGTGATCGACCTCGAAGCAGGGACCGCGGCCGGCTCCGAGATCGGCAGCGATCAGCTCTCCGGCATCGAAGACTTGGCCACAGGCAGCGGCAACGATTCGCTGGCCGGCGACAGCGCAGACAATGGCCTTGATGCGGGCGCCGGTGACGACACGCTCTCCGGCCGCGGCGGCGACGACGGGCTGACCGGCGGCGAGGGCGCCGATCTGCTCGATGGCGGTGCAGGGCGCGATGCCCTCGATGGCGGGACTGGCAACGATACGCTTATTGGCGGCGCCGATGACGATACCTTGGCCGGTGGCGAAGACCGTGATCTCGGTGACTACAGCGCCGCGACGCAGGCGGTCGTGGTGGATTTGGAGGCTGGCACGGCCTCCGGTGTCGAGATCGGCAGCGACCAGCTTTCAGGTATCGAGGATGTCACAAGCGGCAGCGGTAACGACGCCCTGACCGGCGATGCTCTGGCCAATGCGCTCGATGGCGGCGCCGGAAACGACAGTCTAGTTGGCGGCGCCGGAAACGATACCTTGTCCGGTGGCGAGGGCCGCGACCTCGGCGACTACAGCGCCGCGACGCAAGCGGTCGCCGTGGACTTGGAGGCCGGGACGGCATCGGGTGCCGAGGTGGGCAGCGACCAGCTTGCGGGTATCGAGGACGCGGCCAGCGGCAGCGGCGACGATAGTCTCTCCGGTGACGATCTCGCCAACGATCTCAACGGCGGTGCCGGAAACGACAGCCTCTCCGGACGCGGCGGCAACGACACGCTGAGCGGTGGTGAGGGCAATGACAGCTTCGTCGGCGGTGACGGCGACGACAGCCTGAGTGGCGGGGCCGACCGCGATCTCGGCGACTACAGCGCGGCCCTGGAGCAGATCGTCGTCGATTTGGCGGCGGGCACGGCCACGGGCAGCGAAATCGGTAGCGATGCCCTGACTGGCATCGAAGACATCGCGGCGGGCGGCGGCGACGACTCACTCGGCGGCGACGACAACGGCAACCTTCTGGACGGTGGGGCCGGCAACGACAGCCTGGCTGGGCGCGGCGGTGACGATACCTTGGCCGGCGGCGAGGGCCGTGACCTCGCGGATTTCAGCGCCGCAACGCAAACCGTCGACGTGGATCTCGAGGCTGGGACGGCCTCCGGCAGCGAAACCGGAACGGATCAGCTCTCGGGCATCGAGGATCTGGTTGGCGGCAGCGGCGACGATGCTCTGGCTGGCGACGCTCTGGGCAACCTTCTGGATGGTGGCGCCGGTAGCGACAACCTGGTCGGCCGAGCCGGCGATGACACTCTTATTGGCGGTGCTGGTGACGACAGCCTGAACGGCGGCGAAGGCCGCGATCTGGCAGACTACGGCGCGACGACGGCCGGTGTGGTTGTCGACCTGGGCGCGGGCATTGCCAGCGGCAGCGAAGTTGGCAGCGACCAGCTTTCCGGCATCGAGGACGGTACCGGCGGCAGCGGTGGCGATGGGCTTGTCGGCGATGACCTCGACAATGCGCTGGGTGGCGGAGCGGGGAACGACAGCCTCTCCGGTAGCGGCGGCGACGACAGCCTGACGGGTGGCGAAGGCGCCGACCTGCTCGACGGGGGCACCGGCGACGACGTGCTGGTCGGCGGCATCGGCAACGACGTGTTGGTCGGCGGCGCCGGGCTTGCGGGACTGATCGATGCCTCCAATGTGCTGCAGACCGACGAGGGCTTCCTGGTCACGGCGCAGAGCCTGGATCCCGATGGCGAGCTGACCCAAGCGAGCAGCGCCAACCTCTTCGTCTCGGAGAATGGCATCGGGGTGGTCGGCGGCACCGGCGATGGCGCGCCGAGGGATCAACTCGGTTTCGATGCGCAGCTCGGTTTGTCGGAGCAGATCGTCGTCGAGTTCACCAACGAGATCTCCGACGCCGAGGTCGATGTCAGCATGTTCTTCCCGAACGAGGGACCGAACGACGGCGGCGAGGTCGGCCATTGGCAGGCGTTTCTGGGGGACCAGCTTGTCGCCGAGGACAGCTTCTTCGCCTCCGGCACGGAAATCTTTACGGTCTCCATCGACCCGGCGGGCGATGCGGCCTTCGACCGGCTGGTGCTTGCGGCCGAGCCGTACAGCGGCGGCCAGGGTGAAATCACCGAGAACAGCAGCGACTATTTCGTCACCGAAATCCGCTTCAACGAGGCGGCATCGGGCGACGATACCCTGATGAGCGGCGAGGGAGACGACCTGCTCGACGGCCGCGATGGGGAAGACAGCCTAATCGGCGGCGAGGGCCAGGATACGCTGTCCGGCGGCGCCGGTGACGACACGCTTGCCGGCGGCGAGGGGGCGGATCTTCACACCGGCGGCAGCGGTGCCGACCGCTTCGCCTTCGAGGTCGGCGCGGATGGCGTCAAGGTCATGCAAAACGTCCGTATCTCGGAGCTGGGCTTCGAAGCGGACGTGATCGAGGACTTCAATGCCGAGGAGGGCGACGAGCTGCTGCTGACCCTTGAGGGAGACGCGGACGCCCTGGCCATCGCTCTTGGCAATTTCGAAACCCTCGAAGGGGAGTATGACGGGACCAACGCGACCTCCGAAGGCTGGCAGAACGGCGAAGCCAGCCTGTTGCTCGATGGTGAAGGCAACCTGATCTACGACGACAATGGCGCCGCAGAGGGCTATACCGTGGTCGCGCAGGTTGAGCCGGGCAGCGTCGCTGCCGAAGATATCCAGGTCTCGGGATAGACCTAGGGGCTGATCGGCGCGCAGGGCGCCAGGGCTGACCTTGGTGCGGAGCGGAACAGACAGCGCAATGGCGAGCACCAAGTGGACCCGACGTAAGCTGCTGAGACGTGCCTTCGGCGGCATTTGGCAAGAGCTGCTGCTCTATTCGCTCTTCCTCAATCTCATCATGCTGAGCGTGCCGATCTTCGTGCTGCAGGTCTACGACCGGGTGGTGGCGCACGCCGGCCTGACGACGCTGCAAGCCCTGGTCGCCGGCATGGCCGTGGCGCTGCTGTTCGACTTCGTGCTGCGGCAGGCGCGCAGCCGTGTGCTGCACCGGGTCGGCGCCAAGATCGATGCGGACCTGGGCCACACCGTAAACCGCAAGATCCTGGCGCTGCCGCTCAGTACCTTGGAAGGCCAGCCGACCAGCCATTGGCAGGCGCTCTATCGCGACGTCGAAGGCGCCCGCGGCGTACTGAGCAGTGCCGCGGTGCTGCTGCTGTTCGATCTGCCTTTCGTGTTTCTCTTCTTCGGCGTGATCGTGGTGATCGCAGCGCCGGTCGCCTGGGTGCTGCTGGTCAGCCTGGCGCTCTTGATCGCCATTGCCGCCATCGGTGCCGCGGTCGTCTCCGCCGCCAGCCGGCGGGAGCGCAAGGCCGCTCTTGAGCGCGACCGCCTGACCGGCGAAGTCCTCTCCGGGCGCGGCAGCGTCAAGGCCCTGGGATTGGCCGATCGCTTCGACGATGCCTGGCAGGAGCAGCAGGCCGGGGTGATGCAGAAGGCGCTCAAGCGCGGGCGTCTCGCCGACAGCTTTCAGAATGCAGCGCAGACTATCGCCTTGGCCAATACCGTTGCCATCACCGCGGTCGGTGCCCTGGCCATTCTCGATCAGCAGATGACCATCGGTGCGCTGGTCGCCGCCAACATTCTGGGCGGCCGCTTCATCGCGCCGCTCGTGCAGCTTGTCCCTCATTGGCGCGGTTTCGCCACGGTCAAGCAGTCGCTCAACCGCCTGCGCCACCTGCTGTCGCTGGAGGAGGACGGGGAGGGCCGCCTGGAGCTGCCGCGGCCGGACGGGCGGCTGGCATTGGAAGGGGTTAGCTTCGGCTACCCAGGCCGGGACCGCCCGGTGATCGAAGCCATGACCCTGAAGGTCGGGCCCGGCGGCCTGCATGCGGTCGCCGGCGCCAACGGCTGCGGCAAGAGTACCCTGCTCAAGCTTCTGCTCGGACTCTATCCCGTGGGCAAAGGACGGGTGCTGTTGGACGGCGCCGAGATTGGGCAGTTCTCTCGCGCGCAGCTTGCCAAGGACATTGGCTACTTGCCGCAGAGCCTGCATCTCTTCGACGGGACGATCCGTGACAACATCGCAATGGCCGGGCCCGCACACGATGACGAAGAGGTCATCGCAGCGGCCAAGCGGGCCGGCGTTCACGAGGCCATCATCGACAGCCCCCAGGGCTACAGCACGCCGGTCGGCGAGGCCGGGCAGTGGCTCTCCGGGGGGCAGCGTCAGCGCATCGGCTTGGCCCGCGCCCTGATCACGGACCCGGCCGTTCTGCTGCTCGACGAGCCGACCGCTTTTCTCGATCAGCGGGCGGAGCAGGATGTGGTCGAGCTGCTGACCGAGCTGGCGCGCGAGAAAACGGTGGTCGTCGCGACCCACAGCCGGGCGCTGCTGCGCCGTGCGGACTCCATGGTCATCATGAACCGCGGCCGCATCATTCGTGCCGGCAGGCCGAGCGAGGTCTTCGCCGATGACAAGAGCGCGCAGGACAAGACGGCACAGGGTGCTGTGGTCGACCTTAGGGGCACGACGCGATGACGCCGGTCCTGCAAGACGCGCTCAAGAGCAGCCAGCGCTCATCCTGGCGCCTGCTGGCCGCGCTGGTGGTCGCCGCGGTCTGTGCTTTCGTCGCCTGGTCGTCCTTCGCCAAGATCAATGAGGTCGTCACCGCTTTCGGTGAGGTGGCGCCCGAGGGTCGCACCAAGATCGTCCAGCATCTGGAAGGCGGCATCATCCGTCAGCTCCACGTTGAGGAGGGGCAGTCGGTCGATGCCGGCGACGCGCTGCTGGAGATCATTCTGCCGACCACGGCGATCAATCAGGAGGAGCTGCAGGTCCGGGAAGACGGCCTGCGGCTGACGCTCGCCCGCCTGGCGGCCGAGCAAATAGGGGGTGAGCTGATCTTTCCTTCGGAGGAGGAAGGGCGCCGTCCCGCCCTCGCGAGAGCGGAGCGGGAGGCCTTCGAGGCGCGCCTGGAGCAGCGGGCCGGAAGCCTGGCTTCTCTGGCCCAACAGATCCGCCAGAAGGAGTTCGCCATCGCCGAGATGGAAACCAAGCAGAGTGCCCTGACCGCCGATCTCGCGCTTGCGCGGCAGAACCTGGCCATCTCCGCCGACCTGCTGCGCGATCAGCTCACCTCCCGCATGGAGCATGTCGAGCTGCAGCGGCAGACCCGGCGCATCGAAGGCGAGCTGAACACCGTGACGGCCGGCCTGCCGCGCGTCACCGCCGAGCTGGAAGAGGCGCGCCGCAACTTCGACAAGATGGAGTCGAGCTTCGCCCGCGAGGTGCTGGAAGAGGCGCGCGCGGCGGAGGTCGAGCTGGCCCGCACTGTGGAGCTTTTGGCCGATGCGGAGGAGCAGTCCCAACGCACCACCATCCGCAGCCCGACCAACGGCATCGTCAAGAACCTGCGCTATGTCACCATCGGCGGCGTGGTCCGCCCAGGCGAGGCCATACTGGAGCTGGTGCCGAGCGAAGACAGACTGGTGCTGGAAGCCTTCCTGAGCCCGACCGACCGGGGCGCCGTCTCCGTGGGTCAGCGGGCGCGGGCCAAGATCACGGCCTACGACTTCATTCGCTACGGCGTGCTGGAAGGCACCATCACCCAGATCGCCCCCGACACCACAGTCGACGGCGATGGCACGGCCCACTTCCGGGTCCTGATCGAGCCCGACGCCGACTACCTGGAGGCCGAGGGCGAGCAGCTGCCCATCGTGCCGGGCATGCAGGCCGAGGTTGATATCGCGACCGGCAGCCGAACGATTTTGAGCTCGCTGTTGCAGCCCTTCACGCGCGTCCGCCTGGAAGCCTTCCGCGAGCGGATTTAGATCCTCCACTCATAAGCGGCATTCACCATCTCGCCGCAACGTCCGCAACAGGGTCCGCTCTTGGGGCAAAGCGAGCCGAGTCATGATGGCTGACCAAACAGCCGGGCTTAGCCAAGCGGTGATACTTGCAAAAAACCTTACAGAAATTCAGGATTGTCAAAAAACCACAGTTTTTCTGCGGTAAGATTGTGTATCGGTGCTTTTGCGCTCGCAGGACTGGCAAGGAAGGCAAGCAGGGAGGGAGCTGTAAATGGCTGTGTTTCCGAAGGTCAGCGAAATCCTCAAGATCACCTGTCTTGCGGTTGGGGTGCTCGCGTTCATTCCCGCCTCGGCGTCGGCTGCACCCATCCTGTTCACACATGCCGGTGGAAACGCAACCGGTACTCTGGACGGCGTGGCATTTTCGACCACGCAGTTTGTCATTACGGCTCAAGGAGATACAAACAACCGCGAGAGCATTCCTTTTACCGGCTTTGCTATTGACCACGACACTGCATCGATCTCGATTGCGACTTTGGGGACATTTGAAATACTTTCACCAACTCGCACGTTCGTAAACAACGAAGACAGTGTGACAGGGTTTTCCCGAACGGGGGCATCCCGTAGTGACTTATTCAACGGCCCGGAGAATGCAGTGTTCTCCGGTTGGGACATGCTTAGCTCAATCGGGCTTGTGAGTGGTCAGGGTGAGTTGTTGCAGTGGGGTCCCCCTAGATCTCTTATTGAGACCACCGGGGGCATTCTGATATTCGACGACGCGTTCACCTCGGTGGAGTTCTCTGCCCAGGTCGTGCCCCTGCCGGCAGCGGCTTGGCTCTTCCTCGGCGCGCTCGGCAGCCTTGGCATAGCCCGCTGGCTGCGGTCGAAGCCAGCCTAACCTGATCTTCGCCGGGGTCCGCTTTGGGTCAGGTTCGGACTCCAGCACCCATCGCGAAAAACGTCCGCTTCTGGCGACCCGGCAGGCGGCTGGTGCGCAGCATCCGAACCGCCATCGGCCTCAGCCGCGGTGCTTTGCCTAGGTTGGCTCGGCCCCGCGCCTTTGCGAGGGACGCGGCGGACAGACCCGTCGACTGAAGAAGGCGACAAATCGAGTTGCCAGCATTTCGTTCGTCGAGCAGTTTCCACCAGTCGCCCCATCCCAGCCCTGACAAAGGACAACGCCAATGCCTAAGGTTGACCGCACCGGCACGCTGCGGACCGAACGCCAAGCCTATCCCGGAAAGCTGGTGCATCGCACCGATGGCTGTTGGAAGACCCGTTTGAGCGACGCGGTTGGGCTGACTCAGATGGGCGTTGGCGAAGTCGAACTTGCCCCCGGGAGTGCCACAGGCCTGCTGCACTACCACCACGGGGCAGACGAGATGATCTTCGTTCTCGCAGGCGAGGTAACCCTCATCGAAGAAGGCGGCACCGAAGAGATCTTGCGGGCCGGAGACGCCGCCGGATGGAAGGCTGGGGTACCGTTGGGACACACCATCGAGAACCGGTCGGATAAACCGGCGCGCCTGCTGGAAATCGGTACCCGGCCCCCGGAGGATACGGCCATCTATGTCGGCCTCGATCTGATGTATCGCGCGCGCCACGGCGGCGACATAACGATCCGGTCGCGCGCGGGTCGGGCGTACCAGGACGGCGAAGAGGTCTCCGCAATCCAGGACCCCGAATTGGATGAGCGCAGCTAGTAGATGCCCTGGCTCCGGGCAATCGAAATGATCGAGCGCGCGCCGACGATCGCCTCGATCACTCCGCAGAGGGATTAGCGTGGGAGAGTTGCGCGTTGGTGTCCTCTTTGGGTCGGGTTCAGACTCCAGCACCCATCGGTAGAAACGTCCGCTGCCGGCGACCCAGCAGACGGCGTGCGCACAGCATCCGTTTATGAGTCCATGACCTAAGGCGCGCGGCTATCACACCTCTTTGACGAAATGCGCGAGCGGCAGCCGCGCCTGCCAACCTTCGCGCTCCAGCTCCGGGCGTTCCTGCGCCTCGGTGGGCCAGCCGATGCAGAGATAGCCGATGAAGCGCCAGCCCGGCTCGGCGGCGAGGTCGGCGCTCAGTCGCTCAGGCTCCAAGATCGAGACCCAACCGAGACCAAGGCCCTCGGCGCGCAGCAGCAGCCAGAGGCATTGAATGGCGGCGACGACGGAATAGGCCTTGGTTTCCGGCATGGTCTTGGCACCGAGGCCGTCGCCTGTGGTGCCTTCGATGTCGGCAAAGACCGCAATCTGCACCGGCGCGATGTCCAGGCCCGAGAGCTTGAGCCGCGCAAAACGCTCGGCCCCTTGCAGGCAAGCTCTGGAAAACTGATGAAGGGGTTTCGGTTGCCCTGCACCTCTTCAATCTTGGCAGTCCGCCGACGCTCCCAGGCATCCACGGGGTTGCCCATCCGGCGCAGGCGGCTCGGCAAAGAAACCCGTTGCTCGAGACGGAAAGATCTCGTGCAGGGTATCCTCGAGTCTCTCCCATTCGGCGGTGACTTTGGCCCTTGCCTCCGGACTGTCGAAGGCCTGCACGTTTGCAGCCTCACGTGTAAACACAAAGGCACTGAGCTCGATGCCAGTCCCGGTCGGAAAGGCATTGATCATGTTCCGAACGTTCCTTGCGTGATCGTCGAGGAACACGATCGCCTTGATGTCGGCATCGGTCCGATGCAACAGCATGCGCAGCATGGCGCCCTTGGGCTGGCCAGCGGTCATGTAGATGCCGTTGCGATAGCTGACCAGTCTAGGCTCACCGAGCCCCAACGCGGTCACTTCCGCCAACGTAAGTCCGGAAGCCGCCAGATCGCCCGGGCTGTAAGGAAGATAGGGATCATTCGGGAAGCCGGGCCGCGGTGGCAGCGCATTTCGGGAAAGATCGTAGCCGCTGCGCCTTAGCTCGCGACGGGTCGCGTCCCTGGATTGATAGCCACGCGAGGTGTGGGCGATAACTGAAAAGCCCTGATTTTGGAGTTGGGCCAAAACTGCAGGCTGCGTCGGCTCGGGCGGATGCATGTGGCTGATAGCAAGGAGGAGCCGCAGGGTGACCAAAAACTCCTCCCAATTCTCCGCCACGGCAGCGTCCGGCAAGGGTGACTGCTTCAGGAGTCCCCGCTGCCAATTGAGCCATTGGTCCGAGCCGAGCGGTTGATCCATGGCGAGCAAGGTGTTGTCGATATCGAGCACCAGTAGGACATTCGGCCGGCCGTACTTCTCACCGAGCCTCTGGCTTTCGTCATAGAAGGTCTGGAACTCATTCGTGCAGACCAGCTCCTGTGGGCAGCTCTCCTCAGCCACCGCGGCGTTAGGGTAGAGGACAGCAAGGGTGATAAAGCCGACCAGCAATGCGCGCATGTTTGACTCCCCTTGAGAAATAACCGCTCGGAGATCGTGCCCTCACGACGATGTCGTGTGAATGAAAACCATCACAACCATGAGCGTAGGCTATCACCTTTCTTATACTGACCACGTCGGGCGGACTCTAAGCTTGCAATGACTGGCGCCGTCACGACTGTTTCAGCGCCACAATCAGAGCTGATGTATCGCGCGCGCCACGGCGGCGACATAACGTCCGGTCGCTCGTGCGCCTTTGTCGGCCAGCCGATGCAGAGATAGCCGACGAGCGTGAACATGATTCCCAGGCTCGGCGACCTCTCAGTGGTCGTTGACTGGATCAGGGTCTGGTCGAGGCGCGAGCAAAGAGATGCCGGTCAATGCGGCGATGACCACAAGAGCGCCTAGCCACTGGACCGGGCTGAGCTGTTCAGCGAGAACCAAACTCGCTAGGCCAATCGCAAAGACCGGCACGAGATTGAGGTATGCCCCTGCCGTTGTGGCTTCTGTTTCCTGCAATCCGATCAGATACACGTAGAACGCCAAACCGTAGTAGATCACGCCTGTGCCTGCGGCGGACGAAATCAAAAACGAACTCCCCACCCGGGTCTGGGTGAGATCCAACAGCGCCGCGGCTCCCCAGGCCGTCGCCGCCAAGAGCAAAGCGACGACCTGCACCACGATCAGTGCAGAAGGGATGTCGGTTCCCTCGCTCAACCCGCGCATCCAAACCACATAAACCGCAGCGCAGATCGTCGATACGACCGCAAAAGCGATGCCGGCGACGCGCCCGGTTGCGCCGATCCCGGATCCGCCAACGACGATGCTGGTGACTCCCAACACGGCCACGATGCTCAGAGCGAAGACGGCGGGGGTGACGCGTTCTCCCAGGACGACTCTGGCGAGAACGACAATCACGACCGGCTGGATCGCAAAGATGACCGACGCTTCACTGGCCGATATCAAAGCGAGCGCCATGATCGTGCCCACGGATCCCACGCCCAGAATGAGGCCAGCCGCGGCAGGTCTCGCGATGCGCCCCAACGGCTGTCTCCTCCAGCCCTTTGCCGTCTGAACCATGCCCAAAAAGGCAACACCGCCGAGCAGCTGCAGCGTTAGGAAGGGCAGCGGATCGATGATGGCGTCTGAGCTGGAAAGCAGCGATTTCGCCAGTACAGCCCCAAGCGCCAGGAAGAAGGCGGAGGCGATGAAGTACAGGTGAGTGAGGGGCATCAGATGTCCTTTCACTCTCTTGATAAACCTGACACAAAAATGTACTCAAACCACGTTTTTTCATTTTTGGGTAACTTGAAATCATCCAATGAAACTGCCGAATCTGACCGCTCTGCGTGCCTTCGAGGCCGCTGCTCGCCATGGAAGCTTCAAAGCCGCCGCTGACGAGCTGCATGTGACTCCGGCCGCCGTCAGTAGAAGCGTCTCGCGCTTGGAGGGGGAACTTGGTCTGACACTGTTCGATCGCATGCATCGCGCCGTGTCGCTTACAGAGGTCGGCGCCCGCTATGCGCAACGTGTATCCGATGGATTTCGGCATCTTGCGGAGGAGCAAGGCGGGCCGAGCTCGAAACGGCCAAAGCTCGTTCTCACCGTCGAGGCGACCTTCCTGCGACAATGGCTGTTGCCGCGTTTGCCTTTGGCGAGCTTCAGGGAGTTGGAGGTCTCACTAACGGTTCACGCCCACCATGACCCACCGCGCACGATCCCCGCGCAGGCCGACCTCGCGATCGTTTGGGGGTACGCCAACTACGCGGGCTTCAAGCGCACGCGCTTGGTATCCCCCAAGACGATTTTGGTCGTCGCGCCAGAGCTGGGCGTAGAGGATGTGTCGCAAGCAGCCCAAAAAGGACTGATCCATGAATCCAACGAAAACTGGTGGCGCTTAGTCTACGCCGAGGCTGGGCTGGACTATCCGGAGGAGGCGCTGGAGTTGACGCTCTCGCGCTGTGATCTTCCAATCGAGGCGGCGCGGCAGGGCCTTGGAACCGCCGTCGGTGACGATGTGATCGCGGAGCAAGAGCTGCGCTCGGGGGCGCTTGTTCCGGTGCCCGGCCCACGCCTCGATACGCAGGATTATTTTCTACTGACGCGCAGGACGCCGACCGCACCGTGCAAGGCCGTGACGAACTGGCTTCTCGGCGAAGCCGAGAGTTTCGCTGCATGGCAGCACGCGTTTGATGCGCAGCACGTATGTGATCGTTGAACTGGGCGGAGCATGTGAACAGAGGGCAAAGCCACTCAAGCGCGCCCCGACATCCGTGACAGACCAGTCGGCTGTCAAAAGACAATCGCATTGGAGACCCGAACGTGAGCTTCATCCTGTACTCCTATCCGGACTGCGCAAGCCACGTCGTACGAATGGTGCTGGAGGAGCTGGGCGCATCCTACCGGGACGAGATCGTCGACATACACGCCAACGCGAATCGCAGCGCCGCGTTCCGTCGGCTCAACCCACGCGGCTTGGTGCCGGTCCTGGCGGACGAGATCTCTGGCGCGACGTTGTCGGAGACCGGCGCGATCTTGCAGTATCTCGCCGATTGGAGCGGCCGTCTGGCGCCGCATCCGACGGACCTGCAAGCGCGCGCCGCCTTTCTGCAACGCTTGTACTTTCTATCGAATACGCTCCACGCCGATGCGCAGGTCCAATACTACACGGCGCGATATGTTGGCGAGGATCTGGCTGATGCGGCCCGGCCGACGGTGCATGCGCGCATGCGAAACCATTTCACCATGCTGGAAGCCGGTATCGCGGAGCATGGCGGGCCTTGGCTGCTCGGCGGCGAGCTCAGCGTGTGTGACTTCTATCTCGGCGGTTGCGCGCGGTGGTCGCAGATTGCGCCACGTCACGCGCCGCTCGAGCCAGAAGCGGTGACCCGCCATCCGCATTTGAACGCTCTGCTCAAGGAACTGGAGATCCGCCCGAGTGTGCTCCGCGCCTTCGACGCCGAAGACACGCCGCGCTCGGCTTACTTCCGCGCGCCTATCCGATCGCGCCGGACCATGGCCCCGGCTGGCTGATCCGCGGCAACGAGCGTATCCGCGTCGAGCCATAATGCCGGCCGCTCGGGAGAAACGTCGGCTTCCAGGGACTCAACAGAACGGCTGTGCGCAGAGCAGCCGTTGTGAGCCCATGACCCAATGCGTGCTGCTATCACACCTCTTTGATGAAGCGCTCAACCGGCAGCCGCGCCTGCCAACCTTCGCGCTCCAGTTCTGGGCGCTCATGTGCTTCCGTCGGCCAGCCGATGCAGAGATAGCCGATGAAGCGCCAGCCCGGCTCGGCGGCGAGGTCGGCGCTCAGTCGCTCAGGCTCCAAGATCGAGACCCAACCGAGACCAAGGCCCTCGGCGCGCAGCAGCAGCCAGAGGCATTGAATGGCGGCGACGACGGAATAGGCCTTGGTTTCCGGCATGGTCTTGGCACCGAGGCCGTCGCCTGTGGTGCCTTCGATGTCGGCAAAGACCGCAATCTGCACCGGCGCGATGTCCAGGCCCGAGAGCTTGAGCCGCGCATAGCGCTCGGCCTTCTCGCCATGGTAGGACGCCAGCGCCTCACTGTTGGCGCTCTCGAAGTTGGCCTTCACCTTGGCCTGTGCCTCCGGCGTGTCGACGAAGACGAAGCGCCAAGGCTGGCTGTTGCCCACGCTTGGCCCTTTGCAGGCCTCCTCAAGGCAGGCCATGACCAGCGCGCGATCGACCGGGGCGCTGCGGAAGTGCCGCACATCTCGTCGCCAGCGCATCAGGTCGCGCAGCACTTGGCGGAAGGCCGAGTCGAACTCGGGTGGCTCTTCGCTGTAGGAATGGTGCGGCTCGCTCATGGGCGGCTGATAATCCTGCATGGCTCTGGCTCTTCCTTAGCGGCTTCGGCCGGGCTACGACAATCCGCAGAAAGCGCCAGCAAGAGAGGAAATTGAATGCCGGCAGCGCTCGACGGGCTCATGGTTCTCGACTTCTCCACCCTGCTGCCAGGTCCCCTGGCGACCCTGATGCTGGTCGAGGCCGGGGCCGAGGTGATCAAGATCGAGCGGCCGGACGGGGGCGACGACATGCGCCACTATCCGCCGCAGTGGGGCGAGTCTGGCGCCGCCTTCAGCCTGCTCAACCGCGGCAAGAAGAGCCTGGCGCTCGATCTCAAGGCGGCCGACGCCGTAAGCCGTTTGCGGCCTCTGATCGCCCACGCCGATGTCTTGGTCGAGCAGTTCCGGCCCGGTGTCATGACACGTCTCGGCCTGGGCTACGAAGCCTGCCGCGCGATCAACCCGCGCTTGGTCTACTGCTCGATCACCGGCTATGGGCAAAGCGGCGAGAATAGCGGGCGCGCTGGTCATGACCTGAACTACCAGGCCGAGACCGGTCTGCTGTCCCTCAGCCATGGCAGCCTGGAGCAGCCGGTGGTGCCACCGGCCCTTACCGCCGACATTGCCGGTGGAGCCTATCCAGCCGTCATCAACATTCTGATGGCGTTGCGCCAGCGCGAGATGACGGGGGAGGGGGCGCATCTGGACGTCGCCATGGCCGATGGGCTTTTCACGCTGCCCTTTTGGGCCCTGGCCGAGGGGCAGACAACCGGCCGCTGGCCCGGCAATGCAGACTCGTTGCTGTCAGGTGGCGCGCCGCGCTACCGGCTTTACCCCACTGCGGACGGTGGCCTGCTTGCCGTCGCCGCCATCGAGCAGAAGTTCTGGGAGGCCTTTTGCGAGGCGATCGGCCTTGAGGCGGAATTGCGCGACGACCGCCGGAGTCCCCAGGCGACGACCCGCCGCGTCGCCGAGATCGTAAAGGGACGGCCAGCAGCCCATTGGGCTGAGGTCTTCGCCCGGGTCGACTGCTGCTGCAACCTGGTGCGCAGTCTGGAAGAAGCCCAAGCCGACCCAAGCTTCAACGCGCGCGGCCTCTTCGCCGAGCGCCTGGTCAATGAGGCCGGGCAGGACATGAGCGCACTGCCGCTGCCCATCGATCCGGTCCTCAGAGCCAACAGGGGAGAGAGTCTGTCCGCGCCGTCTCTGGGGGCTGACAATGCCCAGCTCGACGGGGCTACCTAGAGGGCTGTGCTTATCGGTCGAAGACTGATAGATCCTCGCCGCGGCGAACCAGAGCGGGCAGCGGACGTGCTATGCCAAACGAGTCACCTGGGCAGAACCTGAATGTCGAGAGCTGGGGCGATCCCAGCATTCTCGTGACCCAGTTTCCGGATATCGAGGACTTCCACGGGCAACTGATCGAGACCGTCTTGCGGCTGGAGCAGGACCCCGCGTTCACGCAGCACTTCGACGGCTATGTGGGCGAGAGCAAGGTCTACCATGTCGAGCGCTGGGACTGCCCCGCGGCCCGGCTGATCGACGAGCGGGCCAAGGCGCTTTTCAAGTCGGCGCTCAAGAAGGACGACGCTGTGGTCGATCTCAGCTGGGCGAGCGTTTACCGCACCGGCAACTACTGCCTGCCGCACAGCCACTTCCGCTCGGCCGCCAGCCTGGTCTACTTCCTCGATCTCGGCGACGAAGACGCCGGCGGACGCTTTCTCTTCGCTGACCCGCGCCTCAAGATCTGCTGCAAGCATGAGCCGGGGCGCATGACCTCTCCGGTGGGCCCGGAATCCCGCGCCGGTGTCCTGATGATGTTCCCCTCCCAGTGCGTTCACATGGTGACGCCCTATCACGGCAGCCGCCCACGCATCACCATGTCCTGGAACATCGACGACAAGGCATTGCCGGGAGACCCGCTGCCGAGCTAGCGGCTTGCGTTGGCCTGCGCCGGGTGAAGGTCGACCATCAGCTCGTTGGCCAGCGCTTCCAAGGCGTCCTGTACCTCGCCGATCGGCAAGTCCTCCGGCTTGTCCAGCCTGGCCTTGGCTTTGAAGATCACGCCGCCGGCCATCGCACCGCTGACGTACTCGGTGGTCAGCTCATCGATGTTGACCTTGAGAGCCGCCAGGGCGCGGGAGATGTCCTGCACGATGCCGGCCCGGTCATGCCCCATGAGCTCCAGGTCGTAGAGCGTGCCCTGCGCCGCACTTTCCCGAACGGCCGGCTCGACGAGCAGCTGCAGGTCCTGGCTCTGCAAGGCCAGCAGCGCCTGGGTCAGGGCCTCCGCCTTGCCCGGCTCGATGCTCAGCAGCACGGTTCCGGCGAAGCGCCCGGCAATGCTGTTCATATGACCGTCGAGCCAGTTGCCGCCCTGCGCGGCAATGGCATCGGAGAGCCGGTAGACCAGCCCGGGCTGGTCCCGCCCGATTACGGCGCAGACGAGACGCGTCTCCATTCCCAACTCCTATTTTTGTTAGGCGGAGCCTCGCATCACAAAGATGCCACGTCCAGCCGGCAAACTCGTTGCGCATAGACTCTTGCGCGCGATGGGGACATCATCTTTGCGTGCAACGTTCAACCGTGCCTGCGCCAGCCGAGCGCGCAGGACAGGGAGGCATAAATGACAAAGGAAACTTGGCTTAAGCGTTTGATCGGAGAAGGAAAGATCGGTCGACGCGACTTTCTCATGCAGGCCGCGGCCGTCGGCGTGGGTGCTGCTGCGGCGGGCTCCATGTTCGATGCGGCCCATGCGGCGACGCCGAAGTCCGGCGGCCACTACAAGCAGGGCCTGACCGGCGGCGCCACCAGCGATACGCTGGACCCGGCGCAAATTCTCGACTCCTACATGATCAACGTCAGCTTCGGGCAGCTGCGCAATAACCTGACGGAGATCGCCCCGAGCGGCGAGTTGATCGGCGAGCTGGCCGAGAGCTGGGATGCGTCTCCGGATGCGGCGACCTGGACCTTCAAGATCCGCGAGGGCGTCGAGTTCCACAACGGCAAGACCATGACGGTCGACGATGTAATCGCGTCCTTCAACCATCACCGGGGCGAGGACACCAAGTCCGCCGCCAAGGGCATCGTTGCGCCTATCCAGGACGTGCGTGCCGATGGGCCGAACCGGGTCGTCTTCGTGCTCGAAGGCGGCAATGCCGACTTCCCCTTCCTGGTCAGCGACTACCATCTGGCTATCTGCCCCGCGAAAGACGACAGCATCGATTGGCAGTCCGGTGTCGGCACCGGCGGCTATTCGCTTGAGAGCTTCGAGCCTGGGGTCAACACCATCGTCAAGCGCAACCCCAACTACTGGAAGGACGGGCGCGCCCACTTCGAGTCCGTGGAGAACCTCTTCATCGCCGACGCCACGGCGCGCACCAACGCGCTCAAGACCGGCGAGATCTACTCCATGTCGAACCTGGAGCTGAAGACGGTTCACCTGCTGCAGCGCGACCCGAACCTGCAGATCTTCCCGGTCACCGGCAACAAGCACAACACGCTGCCGATGCACACCAACAAGGCGCCGTTCGACAACAACGATGTGCGTCTGGCGCTCAAGTACGCCATCGATCGCGAGGAGATGCTGCAAAAGATCATCAAGGGCCAAGGCGAGCTCGGCAACGACAACCCGGTCGGCCCGGCCAACATCTACCGGGCGACGACGGAGGAGCTGCCGCAGCGCGACTACGATCCGGAGAAGGCGAAGTTCCATCTCAAGAAAGCCGGCATGGAGAACCTCACGGTCCAGCTTCACGTTGCCGACACGGCCTTCGAAGGCGCGGTTGATTCAGGGCAGCTCTTCGCCGAAACGGCTAAGGCCGCCGGCATTACCATCGACGTGGTGCGGGAGCCGAACGACGGCTACTGGTCCAACGTCTGGCTCAAGAAGCCCTGGAGCGCCAGCTATTGGGGTGGCCGCCCGACGGAGGATTGGATCTTCTCGCAAATCTACTCCTCGGGTGCCGACTGGAACGAGGCCTTCTGGGAGAACGAGCGCTTTAACACGCTGCTGATCGAGGCGCGCAGCGAGCTGGATCCGGCCAAGCGGCGCGAGCTCTATGTCGAGATGCAGCGCCTCGTCCACGACGACGGCGGCTCGATCATCCCGCTGTTCATGGCCTACACCCACGCTGCCACCAACAACATCGGCCTTCCCGAGCAGATCGCCAACAATTGGGAGCTCGACGGGCACAAGAACGGCGAGCGCTGGTGGTTCTCATAAGTCGGGGTCGCTGTCCGGCCATATTCCCCAGCAGCGGCCGGACCCCAACCTAGCAAGCAACCCTCCCGCCAGCCGGCGGGAGGGTTTTTCTTTGCGCACCATCTGTTCTCTGCTCCCGGACATCTTGGGCGCGCGCGAGCCGTCTCCGGAAAGCGTGGCGCCTCCGGCTTGGCGCGCTATCCTGCAGGCCGCTCGGTGAGCGCGCTTGCTTCGGAACCACCGCGGGAGAGACATGAGTCACGGCTCTTCGGATACGGCAGCCCTGCCGCCCCTCGATCTCGAGGACTTTCCAATCTGGCTGGTTGAGCAGGGCTTGCAGGGCTTGCCCCTGGGCGAGCAGATCGCGGGGTTCTGCCGCAGGGTCTACGGCGCCGGCTTTCCCATGAAGCGGGCGCAGATGGGCATGTACACGCTCCATCCCCGCTACGGCTCGCACACCTTCGTCTGGCGGCCCGAAGCCGAGGGGATCGAGCATGTCCCGCGCGAGCACGGGGTTCAAAGCCGTGACGTCTATCTCAAGAGCCCGGTCCATCATATGCGCAGCCGGGGCCTTCTCGCGCTGCGCCGGCGGCTCGATGCCGACGACTCCGAGGAGTTCCTCGTCTTCCCGGAACTGCGTGCGGAAGGGCTGGTCGACTATGCGGCGTTCATCGTGCCCTACGATCCGGCACAGGTGGTGGCTCTTGCCAGGGAGGATAACGCAACCGGCACCACGCCTGGTCGGGGCGGCGCGCTCGACGGCATTTTCTTCTCCTGCGCCACCGATCGTTCCGAAGGCTTCGACGCGCGACAGCTCGATCAGATAGCTGCAATGCTCCCCTATCTTGCGATCTGCATCAAGTCGCGCCTGACCTACGATGTCGCGAGCACGGTGCTGGAGACCTATCTCGGCCGGGATGCCGGCAAGCGGGTCTTGACCGGTGCGATCGAGCGCGGCTCGGCCGAAGCCATCCGCGCCGTGATCTGGTTTTCCGACCTACGTGGCTTCACCAAGCTGACCGACAGCCTGCCGCGGGAGGTTCTTGTCGCAACGCTCAACGACTATCTCGAGGCCATGGCGGAGCCGGTCGAGGCACATCACGGGCAGATCCTCAAGTTCATGGGCGACGGGCTGCTGGCCACCTTCGACCTGACGGGCCGGGATGACGCGGAAGTTTGCCGGGACGCCCTTGCGGCGGCGGCGGAACTGCGCGCCGCGCTTCCGGGCTTCAACGCGGCGCGCGAGGCCGCCGGCAAGCCGATCATGGATTTCGGCCTGGCGCTGCACCTGGGCGAGGTCTTCTACGGCAACATCGGCGCCAGCGAGCGGCTGGACTTCACCGTGGTCGGGCCGGCGGTCAACGAGGCGAGCCGCATTCAGGCGCTGTGCAAGGACCTCGACCGCAGTATCCTCGCCTCCGGCAGCGTGCGAGCGGCCGTTGGTGCTGACAGCGGCCTGGAGTCGCTCGGCTATCACGCGCTGCGCGGTGTGCGCGAGCCGCAAGAGCTTTTCGGGCTCGCGGACTGAGGCACGTGTCAGCCTTTGCTTCGTGGGCTCTCGGCGGTCGAGTGATCGGTCGAGGCAGGCGTTGTCGTCGTTTGTTGGGACCTACACGGTCGAAGTCCAAGGGCCATCCACGGTGTAGGCCTCATCCGGACCGGGCCAAGGCGGCATGGCCACGGCGACCGCCGTCAGGGGCTCATCACCGTCACAACGGAACTGGAAGCGAGCGCCGGTTGGAATGGAAACCGAAGTGCCGGGTCGGACCTCAACGGTCTCTTCCACCCCATCGAGCTCTCGCCACATCCGACCGTGCCCGGACACGAAGAACCAGATCTCCTCGATCGTGCGATGCGCGACCGCAGTCGAGATGGCACCCGGCGCGAGAGTGAAGTGAGCCATGCTACCCCGGGACAGACCGCACAAGATCCGAACTTCTGAGCCATCTGGCGCCAAAGTGTCGGGGTCTTTGCTGAGCTGCAGCGTATCAAAGGCCATCTTGTTCCTCCTGTTCCTTCACCAGATCACTGTAAGCCCCCGTTCGGTCCGTGGTACAGAAATCGAACTGATTCGCTTCAGCTTGGCTCGGTCAGCGACGAAGTTGAAGGAGAGAGTTGTCGCCCTTGATCTCATCCTTTGGGCGGCTTGGCGGAACAGCCGATACTGCGGCCCCGCGCATTCAGCCCGCTGTACAGCACCAGCGTTGGTGAAGGCGGCTCTTCGGAGCCGCCTTCTTGCATTTTTGCCCTATGCGGCGGGTTAAGAGCTGTCGCTTGAGTTAGCCCTCCTGCCGCGGATCCTCGGCGGTCGAGTGATCGGTCGGGGCCGGCGTCATGGTCATGACCGTCACGCCGCTTGCGGACTCGAAGCGATGCCAGCAGCCTTGTGGCACCACGGTCACCATGCCGGCTGACATCTCAAGCACCTGCGGCCCGTCGCCGGTCATGATCGTGAGGCGGGTCGCACCGTCGACGACCTGCACCAGCTCGTCGCCGTTGTTGTGCCGCTCCCAGGCGCTTTCGCCCTGGAAGCTGCCGGCATAGACGCCGCCGTCCTGAGTCTCCAGCAGGGTGGCGAAGGTGTCGTCCAATTCGTCTTCGGTCATATCGGGCCGGCGCCCGGTCAGCATTTTCTTGCCTGCTAAGGCTTCGGAAATCTTCACTGCTGCAACCATCTGTCAGCCTCCTCCCGTCCCGGCTTTCGAAAGTCTTCCTGTTAGAAAGATGAGGCGGATGCGCCCAGCTGCCAAGCATGCTTGCCAAATTCCCGCTATTCAGAATTGAAGAGTGGGCCGCCTGGGCATCGGTCTGGGGTCTAGCAGCTATCGGCATGACCAGTGAGCGTATCTCCATGGCAATGCCGCAATTCGCCAGTTGTGTGATGAACCGCACAGGCAGCCTGCTCGATAGCGCTTATGGATGCTGTGAAATCTGAAAATTAACGTGGGACACTGCCCTTATGACCATCTCCTTCGCTTTGCGTCCGGCCCGGCCGGAGGATTGCAAGGACATCGCCAAGCTCTTTCTGATCTCCTCGGATGGACTGGCTGAATACATCTGGAGCGGCTTGGCCGAGCCCGGCGCTGACCTGGCCGAGGTCGGTGCCAAGCGCTACGCGCGGGAAGGTGTGCCTTTCTCTTATGAGAAGTGCCTCCTTGCGGTTTCGGAGAACCGGGTCTTGGGCATGTTGCACAGCTTTGCCATGCCGCCGCGGGACGAGGGCGACGTGGAAGACGACCCGGTGTTGCGCCCCTATGCGGAGCTCGAGGACGCCGGAAGCCTCTATGTCTCCTCCATCGCGCTCTATCCGCAGTATCGCGGCCACGGCATCGGCACGCTTCTGCTGGCCGCCGCGGACGAGGAGGCGCGCCGCCAAGACCTGCCGCGCGTCAGCCTCATTTGCTTCGAGATGAATGAAGGCGCGATGCGGCTCTATCGCCGTTTCGGCTATCGCGAGCTCGACCGCCGTGCGCTGGTCCCGCATCCCTGTCT
The DNA here is from genome assembly GCA_965247175.1 of Rhodospirillales bacterium. Classification (GTDB taxonomy): domain Bacteria; phylum Pseudomonadota; class Alphaproteobacteria; order Kiloniellales; family DSM-21159; genus JANQMX01. Next base: position 1,490,986 of record OZ252006.1, on the reverse strand, counting down.
GCACTACGACGAAGGCGATGCCGTGCTGCTAGCGAAAGAGGCAGAGGTTTTCGGGCGCCAGGAGACGGATGCGCGCGGAGGGAACGCGTTGACCGACGCTACAAGCAACACAAACGAGCCTTACTCGGCCGCTTCTTCGGCGAAGAGCGAGAGATACTCCGCATAGCCCTCCTCCGCGAGCTCGCTCACCGGAATGAAGCGGAGCGCGGCGGAGTTGATGCAGTAGCGGGCGCCCGTCGGCGTCGGTCCGTCGGGAAAGACATGGCCGAGATGGGAGTCGCCATGCTTGGAGCGCACCTCCGTACGAACCATGCCGTGACTGCGGTCGACCTTCTCGACGATATGCTCTGCCTCCAGCGGGCGTAGGAAGCTCGGCCAGCCGCTGCGCGACTCGTACTTGTCGGTCGAAGCGAAGAGCGGCTCGCCGCTGACCACATCGACATAGATGCCCGGCTCCTTGTGGTTCCAATAGTCGTTCTGGAAGGGTCGCTCGGTGGCGTCCTTCTGGGTCACGTCATACTGAAGCTCCGTCAGGGCCTTAACGCGCTCCGGGTTCCTCTCGTACTTGCGGGTCATGTCCTGTCTCCTGCTGTCTTGGACGGGAAGAGAAGGCGGGAGGGATGGCGGACCACCCCTCCCGAGTGCTGCGTCAAAACGAGGCGATACCCATGGGTCGGGCCAGGAGATCGCCTCGGGAGGGGATGGTGTAGGGAGAGTGCGCCACCTCCTCCAGAGTCCCGTCTGGTCGTATCTCGAGAAGATTTAGGACCGAACCGTCACCGATGGGAGTCTTGGGAAAGGTGCGGTGCTTGGAAATCATCAGGTTCTTCTCGTCGGCGCTCAGGCCCACCTGGTACGGAGCACCGTACCCACGCAGTTCGAGATGCTGGACCTCCTTCGGCGCGCGCGGGTCCGAGAGATCGTAGACCGAAACCGAGTCGGAGGCGCCGTTGGTGGTGTAGGCGCGGGTCCCCTCCGCGTTGATTGCGATCCAGCAGATCAGCTGGCCCGAGTTCGGCACTGCGTCGACGAAGGTCATCTTGCCGTTCTCGTCGTACTCATAGATGGCGAGCTTGGCGGAGGTGACATAGGAGATGTAGACCAGCGGCTCCGTCGGATGGACCTGCAGTCCGAACATCAGAGGGTCAGCCACGCCGTCCTGGTCGGTGTCGATGCCGCCTTCGAACTCCGCCGCCGGTGGCTCGAGTTCGTGGACGAGGTTGAGGACGCCATTCTCATCGATGCTGAGCGAGCGGATCAGGCTGGGTCGCTGGTCACGCAGCTCCGGGCCCCACATGGCCTCGCGCTGCGGCACCCAGAAGGAGCCGAAATCTCCATCGAAGACGAATCGGTTCTCGGCGATCAGGGCTTGAGTCGGAGAACGGGATGCCGTCTCAAGCTCGACCGTGCCGTTGGGCACAGGCGTCAGAGCGCCATTGTCGCCAACACGGAAGCTGGCATAGTTCGGCAAGGTCCCGCTCATGTCGCGGCCCGGGTCGGCGTTCTTGTTGACGACAATCAGGAAGTCGTCCGCAAGTCCGACGCTGGCCGGGTTCACGCCGCCGGACGGAAAGGGCGAGCCGGGAACGGGAGCCAAGCTGCCGTCATTCCGGATATCGAAGACGGCGATGCTGTCCGAACCGCCGTTGACGGCGAAGAGCCGCTTGTTGTCGCGGTCGACGATGATGGGCTGGTCGTTGTCGAAGGGGCCGAAGTGGGGCAGCTCCATTTCGGTGCGCCAGCCCTTGCCGCCGGTCGGGTAGCGGCCGAGCGGAACCAAAGCGCTACCGTCTGCGATGCGGAAGGCGAGTACGGCATTGCCGTTGTCGAGCGGGTCGTTGGTCATGGTGTAGACCGTCGGCCCTGCCAAGGCGGGCAGGCTGCCCAGAAGCACACCCAGCGCAATGGCTGTAGCGAGCGCCGCCTTACTGAAGGCGCGGAATGACCGCGTCATGGGAGGTTCCTTTCTTGGAAATACAGTCGGTCGCGGACTGTCGTTATCTGTTCGGATTGGCTGCGCGCAGCACCGGATAGAACTGAGTGAAGACGAAGTCGGTTTCCGCGTTCACCTCGTGGCAGGCATTGCAGGACTCCGCCGGAAAGGCGGTCGCCGTGGGCGCATAGGGCTGCGGCTGATGGCCAAAGCTGAAATAGACCCATCCGCCGGGCTCATCGGGGAAGCGCGCGCTGTCCTTGACCTTCATCTCCAGTCCCGAGAACTCGCCCTGGAAGTAGCCCTGGCCGGACACCTCGAAGCAGGCGCCAGTGGCCTCGTCACAGGCATCGCCCTTGCGGATCAGGGTGAGCTCCTTGACGAACTGCGTGCCTTCCGCCCATTCGCCGGTGCGCTTGAAGTGCGCGAATGCGCTCGGCTCGATGTAGACGTTGTGAAACTCGGGGAAGGGGGCTTCTCCGTCGTTCAGGGCGTTGGGGGTCAGGGGGGCGCCGACGAAGACCCACTCGCGCCAGTTCTCCGGCAGGTTGACCGTATTGTCAGCGTTGAAGCTGGCCTGATTGACTTGGGCCTGGGCCATTGTCGCCGACATCAGCAGCACGCCGGCAAGTAGAAACCGATTGATGCTCATTCCCGCTCTCCTCGTTTGCATGGCCCGACTGTCGCGGCCAATGCTCACCATTTATGGGGAGATCGTGGGGAGCGGTGAAATATTATTATCTTATTGAAACAATAATTCTGCCTTATCGCGCGAGTATTATTTTGAAGAATGGTGTCTAAGTGTACCGTATTCAATGATATAATCGTTGCTTATGGAATTTATACAGGGGTTTTATTTCACAAGAGGCGGCGGGTTTTCTACATAGAGCGCGTTGTGGAGCCCGCTTTGACGGCGTGCTCCGAGGTCCCTGCCGATTAGGCAGAAAGAGAAAGCCAAGACACCATGTCGAAGAGCCGCCAACGCGCTGTCGTAGTCTGCGCTGTCCTGTTCGCCGCCGGGGCGGCCAGCATTGTCACCGACGCCCGGTCGGTCGACCTTTCACTGAGCCATGGAGCGGTCGCGGAAGACGGCGCCATCCGTCTTCCGGAGGTGGACTTTCGGCGAGACTGGACGATGCTCGGCGTCTGGACCGTCGACGGCGGCGAGGAGGAGGGCGCGGCCGGGCTGCACGTGGTCTACACCCAGCCGGAAGCCGTTGATGCCTATCGCAGCACGGGGCGCTTTCCCGACGGCGCCGTGCTGGTGAAGGAGCTGCTGTCGGCCGAGACGGATGCGATGACCACCGGCATCGTCAGCCGGGCGCACGACACCGAGGGCTGGTTCGTCATGGTCAAGGCCGCGGAAAACCCCTTTCCCGGCAATCCCCTCTGGGGCGACGGCTGGGGCTGGGCCTATTTCGATGCAGCCGCACCGGACGCGACGGTGACCGGGGACTACCGGGCTGAATGTCTCGACTGCCACATCCCGGCTGAGGACAACGACTGGGTTTACATCGAGGGCTATCCCGTGTTGCGCGGCGCGAGATAGCGTCTTCCGGGCTCACGCAATTTGGAGTGGGACCGACTAGGTCAGGTGCTGCCATTGATGATTGCGCGAGAAGTCGAGCAAGGCCGTCACGGCCGGCAGGTGCTCGCGGCCGGCGACCACTGCCAGCTCGACCTCGCGCGACAAGTCCGGTTCCCGCACCACACGATTGTCTAGCGCTGGCGGCAGCAGAGAGTAGTGGGGAATGACACTGACGCCGGCACCGGCGCGGATCATGTTCTGGATCCAATCCTCCCGTTCGCTGGAGACCACGACCTCCAGATCGATGCGCTCGTCTTCGCAGAAGCGGATGAACTCGTCGCGAAACTCGCAGTGCAGGCGGTCGACGTAGGGCTGCTGCGCAATGGCGCCGAGCGCGACGCCGGCCGTCTCGCCGAAGGCATGGCCGCTGGGGAAGGCAACGACCATCTCCTCGCGGAACAGGGGCGTGTAACTGAGGCGGCTGTGCTTCGGACCGTGGGTCGCGCAGATGGCAACGTCGATTGCGCCGGACAACAGCAGCTCCGGGAGCGAGCGCACGGAGACATCGTGAATCACCAGCATGACTTCCGGGTTCTCTTTCCGGAAGCAGGCGAAGTAGTCGGCGAGCACCAGCGGCCCCACCGTGCACATCACGCCCAGGTTCAAGACCTGCTTGCGGCCGGAGACGAGGTCCTTGGCCTTCTCGCGGATTTGGTGGCGTGTGTGATCGATCTGCTCGAACTCGCTGCGGAGCGCGCGCCCGAGCGGCGTGAGTCTGGTTTCACGGCCGTCGCGGTGGATCAGCTCGCCGCCCAGCTCTTCCTCCAAGCGCTTGATCGCCTGGGTCAAGGCCGGCTGGGAGACGTAGCAGCGCTCGGCAGCACGCGTGAAGTTCAGCGTCTCCGCCAACATGAGAAAATAGCGAACCTGATTGAAATCCATGCAACCGCCCCCGGCCAATTGTTCCGGTTCAATGCGCCCGCACGGCTCTTTCGAGCGAACGCCCACCCAAATCCTAAGGTAATAGAACAAGCGCGAATTGTAAGTTCTCAGCTAACCGTCGTTTCCAACCTTCGAGCTCCGCCGCTCGAGCCGGATGACGTCGCGCCACTGACCGGCCATAGGGCCGAGCGGCATGCGGGCGATCTTCTCTCGCGTGCCGTAGGCGCGGAAGCCGTGGCGTTCATGCAGCGCCAGGCTGGCCTGATTCTCGGGAAAGATCCCAGCCTGCAGGGTCCAGATGCCGGCTGCTTCCGAGCAGGCGATCATGGTATCGAGAAGGGCTGAGCCGACCCCGCGTCCCTGTGCTGCCCCGGAAACGTAGACGCTCACCTCGGCCACACCTTCATAGACCTTGCGCGCCGAGATCGAGGAAAGGGCGGCCCAGCCGAGCAGCCTTCGGTTGGAAAGTGCAACGAAGCGGCAGTCGGGGCGAAACTTGCCGTCGAAAGCGAGCCAGCTTGGCGCCTGGCTTTCGAAGGTGGCGTGGCCGCCGTCGATACCCTCCTGGTAGATGCGCAGCACCTCGGCACCGTGCGAGGTGGTCATGGGGCGGATTTCGAGCGGAAGTGGACTTGTGATCATGGCCGTGGCTGCTTTGCACTGGCTACTGCCGATAGGATAACGCAGAGCCGCTGCTCCCGCACAAGACCCGGATAGAACAGGGCTGGCCCGCGAACTACACGGGAGTTTGGTGATGCCTTCGAAGCTAGCGGAGTGAGCATGGGCGGCCAGCGCATGGGATTGACGGAATGGGCATTGCTGCTGGCGCTGTCCCTGGTGTGGGGCGGGTCGTTCTTTTTCGTCGAGATCGGGCTGGACGGGCTCGGGCCTTACACGGTGGTCGCCGTCCGCGTCGGTCTCGGCGCGCTTGGCTTGCTGCTCTTTCTGAAGTTGCGTGGCCTGCGCTTGCCCGACAGGCTCTCGGACTGGTGGGCGCTCTTCGTCATGGGGCTCTTGAACAACGCCATCCCCTTCAGTCTGATCGCCTGGGGGCAGGTGCGTATCGACAGCGGGCTGGCCTCCATCTTCAACGCCACCACGCCGCTCTTTACGCTCGTCGTCGCGCATCTCTGCACCCAGGATGAGCGGCTGACGCCGCTCAAAAGCCTCGGTGTCCTGCTCGGACTTGTCGGGGTGGCCGTTCTGATTGGGCCGGACCTGGGCGAGGGCGCAGGCGGAAGCCTCTGGGGACAGCTCGCGGTGCTCGGCGCAGCCTGCTCCTATGCCTTTGCCAGCGTCTGGGGCCGGCGCTTGCGGCGTCTGTCGCCGGCCGTCGCCGCAACCGGCATGCTGATCTGCTCCTCCGCAGTCATGCTGCCGCTGGCGTTGCTGGTCGAACCGCTACCGATTGCGCTGCCGGCGCCCTCCGTTCTGATGGCGCTGCTCGGCCTCGGCCTGCTCAGCACCTCGCTCGCCTATCTTCTCTACTTCGAGATCCTGGCCCGGGCCGGTGCCGTCAACCTGATGCTGGTCACGTTCCTCATTCCGCCCAGTGCCATGGCGCTCGGCGTGCTATTCCTCAATGAGCCGCTGGAGCTGAACGCGCTGCTCGGCCTCGCATTCATCTTCGCGGGACTTGCCGCGGTTCAGGCGCAGGGGCGGGCCGGAGCGGCCAAGCTGTCCCATGGCCTGCAGGAGAAGGGACAATGAAAGGTATCCTCGCACTCTCGCGCCTTGACTGGCCAAAGCTCATCGCGGCGATCGATGAGCGCGGCTTCGTGGTGACGCCGCCTCTGCTGGACGAGGCGACCTGCCGGTCGCTGCGCGGGCTCTACGACGACGAGGCGCGCTTCCGCAAGCGCGTGGTGATGGCGCGCCAGAGCTACGGACGGGGGGAGTACCAGTACTTCGCAAATCCCCTGCCGGACACGGTCGAGGCCTTGCGCCAAGCCTGCTATCCGCCTCTGGCGAGGTTGGCCAACCGTTGGGAAGAAGCGCTCGGACGGCCCCCAAGCTTTCCAGACACACTGAGTGCCTACCTCGCCCAGTGCCATGAGGCTGGACAGTGCCTGCCAACTCCCCTGATGCTCCGTTACGGGCCAGGGGACTACAACCGTCTGCATCAGGACCTCTACGGGCCGCTGCATTTCCCGCTGCAGATGGCGATCTTGCTGAGCCGACCCGACAGCGGAGAGGAGGGCGGGGAGTTCGAAGGCGGCGAGTTCGTGCTGACCGAGCAGCGTGCGCGCGTCCAGTCGCGGGTCCAGGTGGTGCCTCTCCAGCAGGGCCAAGCGGTGATCTTCAGCGTCAATCAGCGGCCAGCGCTGGGCGCCCGCGGCTTCCACCGGGTCACCATGCGCCACGGTGTCAGCGAAGTTCGTTCGGGCGAGCGCTTCACCCTCGGTGTCATCTTCCACGACGCAGCCTGATCTGGCGCACTTCCTCACGTTTTCAGCGGTATTGCTGCAACGCGCAATTGACCGGACCACGCCTGGACCGCCATGCTGGCACCATGGATATGGAACAGGGGCGCCAACTGGCGCAGAGCTTCGATGAGATGGGCGGCCCAGGCACCGACTGCCGCCCGCAATACCGGGTCATTCGGAGCTGGCTGGACGGGGCGGAGAGCGAGCTGCTGCGCCTAAAACGGGAGGAGGCCGAGCAGCTCTTTCGGCAGATCGGAATCACCTTCGCCGTCTACACCGAAGGCGGCGATCCCGAGCGGCTCATTCCCTTCGATCTCATCCCACGAATTCTCGACGGGCAGGAATGGGACTTCCTGGAGCGCGGCCTTGTGCAGCGGGTGCAGGCCCTAAACGCCTTCGTCGCCGACGTCTACAACGAGCGGGAGATCGTCAAGGCCGGCAAGGTCCCAGACGCCCTGGTGCTGCACAACGAGAGCTTCGAAGCCGAGATGCAGGGCTTCAGCGTGCCTCAAGGCGTCTACACGCATATCGCCGGCATCGACATTGTGCGCACCGGTCCCAAGGAGTTCTTCGTGCTGGAGGACAACTGCCGCACGCCCTCCGGCGTCTCCTACATGCTGGAGGACCGCGAGGTCACCATGCGGCTGTTCCCCGAGCTCTTTGGCCAGCACGCCGTGCGACCGGTCTCGCACTATCCCGACGAGCTGCTCGAGACCCTGCGTTCGGTCGCGCCGGCGCGCTGCAACGGGGAGCCGACCATCGTCCTGCTGACGCCGGGGCAGTACAACAGCGCCTACTACGAGCACTCCTTCCTGGCCGATGAGATGGGTGTGGAGCTGGTCGAGGGCAGCGACCTGATCGTCGAGGATGCCGTGGTCTATATGCGCACCACCGGAGGCCTGCGGCGGGTCGATGTCATCTATCGGCGCATCGATGACGCCTTTCTCGATCCGCTGACCTTCAACCCCGACTCCATGCTCGGCGTGGCCGGCCTGATGCAGGCCTACCGGACCGGCAACGTCACCCTGGCCAACGCGCCCGGGGCCGGCATCTGCGACGACAAGGCGATTTATACCTATGTCCCGGAGATGGTGCGCTTCTATCTCGGCGAAGAGCCGATGCTGAACAACGTGCCCACCTACAGCTGCGCCAAGGAGGAGGAGCGGCGCTACGTTCTCGACAATTTGTCCGAGCTGGTGGTCAAGCTGGTGCACGGCTCCGGCGGCTACGGCATGATCGTCGGACCGCGCGCGAGCGAGGCGGAGCTCGGGGAGTTCGCGGCGCGCATCAAGGCCAAGCCGGAGGCCTACATCGCCCAGCCGACCTTGTCGCTCTCCACCTGTCCTACCTTCGTCGAGACCGGCATCGCGCCGCGGCACGTCGATCTCAGGCCCTTCGTCCTGGTTGGCGACCGGGTTCGGGTGGTGCCGGGCGGCTTGACCCGCGTGGCTCTGCGCGAAGGCTCCCTCGTGGTCAACTCCAGCCAGGGCGGCGGCACCAAGGACACTTGGGTGATCGACCTTCCGGACGCCGCGGCCGACTGATGCTCAGCCGCACCGCCAACAACCTCTTCTGGATGGCGCGCTACGTCGAGCGCGCGGAGTTCGTCGCACGCCTGCTCGAGGTCGCCTTGCAGATGTCGGGCATGAAGTCGCGTGAGGGCCGGACCGAGTGGAACTCGGCGCTGATCGCCTCGGGCTGCGAAGCCGGCTATTTCGCCAAGTACGACGAGGTGACGGCGCGCAACGTGGTCGACTATCTGGCGCGCGACCCGGACAACCCCTCCAGCATCTACTCCTGCCTCTCGACGGCCCGTCAGAACGCCCGCAGCGTCCGCACCGCGCTGACCGTGGACAGCTGGGAGGCGATCAACGGCACCTGGCTCGATATCCAGGTAGCCGGCCGGCAGCGCTTCGCCATCGAGAACCTCGACAATATGCTGAGCTGGGTGAAGCGCCGGGCGCTCCAGTTCAACGGCGCCTACAACAACACCATGTTGCGCGGCGATGCCTTCTATTTCTGCCGCTTGGGCACCTATCTCGAGCGTGCCGACAACACGGCCCGTATTCTCGACGTCAAGTACCACGTCTTGCTGCCGGAGTATGAGCAGGTCGGCGGCCTGCTCGACTACTACCACTGGCGGGCCATCCTGCGCGCTGTCTCGGCGCTTAGGGCCTATCACCGCTTCTACCGCGATCGCATCTCGCCCTGGAATGTGGCGGAGCTGCTCATTCTCCAGCCACAGCTCCCGCGCTCCTTGCGCGGCTGCTATGACCAAGTCACGGGTAATCTCGATCTCCTGGCGGGGCAGTATGGCGGCCAGACGGGGGAATGCCATCGGCTGGCGGGCGAGTTCCACGCCCGACTCCGCTATGGCAGAATCCAGGACGTTTTCGATAGTGGTTTGCACGAGTTCCTGACCGAGACGATCGATCGCTCCATCGTGCTGGGGAAGGAAATTCAGCGCTTCTATTTGATGTAGGCCCGCTACAGGCAGTTTTGGGGAGTGCCGAGAGGATGCGACTGCAGGTTCAGCACCGCACGGCCTATCGCTACGATGCGCCCATTGCCTATGCCATTCAGAACATTCGCCTTTCTCCGCGGCCCTTTGAGGGCCTGAAAGTCCTCCGCTGGTCCGTCACGGGAGAGACGGGGAGCGAGCTGCCCAGTTATGTCGACGGTTACGGCAACATCATCCACTGCCACACCGTCAATCGCTGGCACCAGCAGGCTGCCATTGTCGTTTCCGGTGAGGTTGAGACCCACGACCTGAACGGCGTGGTCAGTGCGCCGGAGCCCTTGCCGGCCTTCTTCTACCAACGCATCACGCCTCTGACGGAGCCGTGCGAGGCCTTGCAGGCGCTTGCGGCGGAAGGCGAGGGGTTCAGCAGCCTGATCGACCGGCTGCATGACCTGATGGTGCGTATCCCCCAGCGGGTGATCTACGAGATCGGGGAAACCCATGCCGCCACCACGGCCAGCGAGGCCCTGGCGGCCGGCCGCGGCGTGTGCCAGGACCATGCCCACGTTTTCATCGCCTGTGCGCGCCTGCTCGGCGTGCCGGCGCGCTATGTCAGCGGCTATCTCTGGACCGGCAGCGAGGAGAACTTCGAGGCCAGTCACGCCTGGGCGGAGGCCTTCGTTCCGGACCTCGGCTGGGTCGGCTTCGACCCGGCCAACGGGGTGTCGCCGACGGCGGCCTACGTCCGGACGGCGGTCGGTTTGGATTACTGGTCGGCCGCGCCGCTGAGAGGCTTGCGGCAGGGGACGGCGCGGGAAACACTCGAGGTCTCCGTCAAGGTCACCGCCCTTGCTGGGCAGGAGCAGACCCAGCAGCAGGTGATGTCATGAGGACAATTCAAGGGAACGCCATGACCTATTGCGTCGGTTTGCATTTGGACGAAGGCCTGGTGCTGCTCTCAGACACGCGGACCAACGCCGGTGTCGACCACATCTCGACCTTCTCCAAGATGCACGTCATCGCCGAGCCCGGTGAGCGGGTGATCGTCATGATGTCCGCCGGCAACCTGGCGCTGACCCAGACGGTGGTCAATTTGGTGACCGAGGGCTTCGATTCGGAGACCTTGGGCAAGGGGGCGACGCTCTCCGAGGTGCCGACCATGTTCAAGGCGGCGCAGCTCACGGGCGAGGCCATCCGCGACGTTTACATGCGCGATGGCGAGGCCATGAAGGCACAGAGTGTGCCCTTCGATCTCTCGATCCTGCTGGCCGGGCAGATCGCCGGCCGGCGCATGCGTCTGTTTCAGATCTACTCTGCCGGCAACTTCATCGAAGCCACGGCGGACACGCCCTTCCTACAGGTCGGCGAGCACAAGTACGGCAAACCCATCCTGGATCGGTCCGTGACGGCGCACACCAGCATCTCCGACGGCGTCAAGCTGGCGCTGATCTCCATGGATTCGACGCTGCGCTCCAACCTCACCGTCGGCCTGCCGGTGGACTTGCTGGTCTACCGCCGCGACAGCCTGGAGGTCGGGCTGCAGCAACGTCTGACCGAGGAAGACGAGTACTTCCGCCTGATACGGGAGAACTGGTCCGAGGCGCTCAAGTCCGCCTACAAATCGATCCCCGCGCCGCCCTGGTTCTGAGCGGAGATATGCGCTCCCTGGCCTAGGTGCTTTCTCATGATCGGCCGGGTCTCGGAGCGGCGGGCGATTTCTTGGAAGCCGGCGCGGCGAAAGACGCTGGCGAAGCCGGTCCAGGCATAGGTGGTGGGGTAGGGGCGCGTCTTCGGCTCGATGGGATAGCCTTCGAGGATATCGGCGCCACGCGCGCCGGCGAAGTCGCAGGCCGCGCGCAGCAAACTCTCCGCCACGCCTTTGTTGCGGCAAGCCTTCGCGACCAGAAAGCAGGAGACCGACCAGACAGGCTCTGCATCGACCGGCTTCAGCACCCGCGAGGTCTCAAGCCGGACGAAGCGCTCCCGCGGCGCAAGGGAGATCCAGCCGATTGCTCGGCCGTCCTCATAGGCCAGCAGGCCCGGCTCCTCGCCACGTTCGACGATGGTTCGGATATCCTCTCGATTGCCGTCGCCGACACGTTTGTCGAAGTCGGCTTTGCGCCTACGCCACAGCATGCACCAGCAACCACCACAGCCGCCCTTGGGCCCCATGACCGCTTCGAAGTCGGCCCAGCGCTGAGCGGTCAAAGGCTGGACTGCAAAGCTGGCCGCGGTCATGGCCGGACTGCCATCAGCCGGCGGTGATCGGAATGTGGGGGCTGTCGCTTCTAACGCGCTCCAGCCACGCCTGCACATTGGGATAGCCGGAGAGGTCGAAGCCGCCTTGATCGGCGACATGGGTGTAGGCGTAGAGCGCGATATCGGCGACGCTCAGTTGATCGCCGACGAAGTATTGGCGTCCCTCGAGGTGGCGTTCCATCACGCCCAGCGCCGCATTGCCTTTCTCGGCCAGCGTCGGCAGCTCTGCCCGCCGCGGGCTGTCCTCAGGTGTGTGGAGCAGGATGAAGCGGGCGACGGCAATGCAGGGCTCATGATTGTACTGCTCGAAGAACATCCATTGCAGGCATTGGGCGCGCTCCAGGCGATCCTGCGGCAGGAAGCGGCTGCCTTCGGCAAGATAGACCAGGATGGCGTTGGACTCCGGCAGGACCGTGCCGTCTTCAAGCTCCAAGGCTGGCACCCGACCGTTGGGGTTCTTGACCAGAAAGGCCTCGGTTCGCGTCGCGCCTTCTAGAATATCGAGCTCGACGCGGTCATAGGATAACCCGAGCTTGTGCAGCAGCAGGCGCGCCTTGTAGCCGTTGCCGGAATCGAGGAAATCGTAGAGACGCATGCGGTGCTTTCCCTCACTGCGCTGTCGGAGCAGATGCCGGGAAAGGCTACGCGTGACGCGATCGCCGCCACAAGCGAGCTTAGCTCATTGAAGGATGAGCCGGGCTTATGCGAGAGGTGAACTGAACCAGCCCTTTCGGGACCGCAGGAGTCAGCTCTTGCCCTGCGCCCGTTCGCGGGTCTCGACCGTCTCGCTCTTCGCCGCGGGAGTATCGCCCGCGGACTTGAAGCTGTTGACCGCGGCGCCGAGCTGGCCGAGCTCACTCTTCTCGATCAGCGCACCGAGCTTTGTGTCCTTGCCACCGGCCGCTTCGAGCAGGCGTCCGTAGTCATCGCTATAGCTGTCCAGCATCGGCCAGGCGTTGAGCCGGTCGAGCCGTGCGCGCGCAGTCTCGCCACCATCGGCCAGGTCCTTGGCGACGAGGCGGAAGAAGGCGCCGCGGCTGCCCTGCCGCAGCTTGGTCAGAGCTTCAGAGTAGGCTTCGCGCGCCGAAAGGACGGCGGCGATATCCATGGCCGTGTCGTTGAGGTGGTCGCGCACCGAGCGGCGCAGGATGTCGTAGATGAGTTCGCCATCTCGCGGTTCGTTCTTGCCGGCTTTGAAAGGCGGCAGTCCGTCGTTGAGCGGTGAAGGGCGAGGGGCGGATGCCTTCGCGATCTTGGCCGGCTCTGCTGACGCGGTATCGTTGGATGAGGATGAGTCGGTGCCGGCGACACTGTCGGCGCCCGTGATGCCGGGGCTCGGTTCCTTTGCAAGGGCAACCTTGGTACCGGCACTCTGCACTGGGACCGGCGGGGCTTTCGTCTCCGCTTCGCCATTCTTCGCCACGGCATCGACGACCTGCTTGGCCGTGGGCTGGTTGGCAGTACCGCTGCTGGAGGGGGCGATGCGATCCGTCTTTGTCGGCGCAGGCGCGGTGCTGGCCTTGTCCGTCTTTGTTGCACTCGGCCCTGTCGCGAGGTCACTGCCGGAGCCGTCTTGGCGCAAGAGGTCGATCTGCTTGCCCAGCGCCTCGATTTGCTGCGTCAGCCGCTTTTCGCGAGCCGCCCCTTTGATGGTCGCGACCACGCACCAGAAGAGCGCAACCGTCCCGATCAAGGCGACGATCATCAGCGCAACTTCGTAGGGAGGCAGCAAGGCCAGGCTTTCCAGCCCGACGAAGCTCCAAAGGTAAAACAGGCCAAGCGCCAGCCATCCCAAGGACAGCAGCACTCCGATCACGATCAGCATGACGGGCCTCTCACTCACTTGCTCCAATCGCGGTCACGCGGTGAGCTTGCCGCCCTCCGCGCCGAACGTTCTCTTGTCGTGCCCCTGCATCAGCCCGCGGGCTACGGCAAAGAGAAAAAGCGAAAAGCTAACGTCCTGTCTTAGACCGTTAGAGCAATTCTCTGATTCCAGCAATGCTCGCGCTGACGCAGCCCGACAAATCAAGGCTGCCTGGAAGTCTGTTAAGAAAACGACAAAACCCGCAGACCGGACCGGGCTGCGGGCCTAGAGCAAAAGCCGGGCGAGTCTTTAGCCTTGGCGGGCCTTGAAGCGCGGATTCTTTTTGTTGATCACGTAAACGCGGCCGCGCCGCCGGACAACTCGGCAGTTTCTCTCGCGTTTCTTCGCCGTTTTCAACGAGTTAACGATCTTCATTTCAATCACTCACGCCGGATGGCCGGCCCCTTGAATTTCGATGAGAGCGCGGAAAATAGTGTTGGCTTGCAGTCCTGTCAACGGGGAGACGGCGCAGATTGCGAGGCATCGTCTCGTTCTATCTGATTGCCCACTGGAGCCAAGCTGGCTGGTTGGTTTTGGCACCTTAGGCCAACGTTCAGTGGCTTATGCAGTGTATGCGGCAGACGCGCAGGACGCCCGAATCGATGGCCGCGACGCAGCGTGCCCAGTATTCAAGCTCAGACGCCAAGGCCACCTTGTCGAGCCGGGACAACTCGGCCTTGGCCGCAGTGTCGACGAACTTGGCGCAGCCATACAGGATCTCTGAGCGCAGACGGTCCGTGATGTCCTCATCCACCCGCACATCGAGCTTCAGCGCCTTGAGGCGGGAAACATAGTCCTGTTTGGCCCAAAACTCCGGGGTCGGGTGATGAACCTCGGCCCAGGCGGTCAAGGCGTCGTTCGAGGCGCCGGGCTCCGAGACAACGAAGTCGCTGAACAGCAGCTGCCCGCGCGGCTTCAGGCCCTTCTTCATGCGCGGCACAAGTTCTTCTTTGTTCTCAATGCGAAAGAGGGCCTCTTTTGAGAAGATGCAGTGGTACTTGGCTTCGTCGATGGGCACTTGAGCGCGGTCGAAATGCTCGATCGGCGCCTTCTTCGCCAGACCGGCCTGCGTCGACATAGCCATGGCTTGCTCGGCCAAGGCTTCGTCGCTCTCCAGCCCCGTGATCCAGGAATTGAACTCTTTGGCCATCAGGCGGGCAGGCCCGCCAAGCGCCGCGCCGATGTCCAGGACGACGCTTTCATTGGTCAGCCCAAGCGGCTTGACCATGTACTCGACGTACTCCGGTCCGCCGGGCGTCAGGAACCCCTCGCCCCAGATCGCTTGAGCCATGGCGATGCGCTCCGGCTGCCAGGGTTGCTTCAGGCGCTCGATGGTGTCTTGCCCCAAGGCTTCCGGCATGGCCGCCTCCGGCTCGGGAGCGGTGGGTGGTGACGCTTCTATTTCTTTAAGTTCGACGCCCTGCCACCAAGTCTTGAGACGCAGCATGAGCGGCACCTTGCCGCCCTTCAAGCGATAGAGCTTTGGCGGCGGCTCTTCGCCTATCTCGGGCTCGGCGATCTCAGCCATCGCGCTGCTTGGGTGTCTCGACTATGGAGGAGCTTCGCGCAAAGCCTAGCCAGCGCCACTTAAGCGCGGGTTAAATCATTCTTTACGCGAGCTTTCCACGCCAGGGGGCCGGATGGGTGTCCAGGCTGCCGAGTTGCGGACAGAAAATAAGGGCGCTGCTTCCTGCAACGCCCCTCGCAAGTCGACAGGGATACACGTCTGTACTGCTTCACCCGGTCACAAGGAGTTCTAACTCGCGTAACAATCGCAAACCACGGTCGAGTCGATCAAGCATTTAAGAGCACCCGCTGGTGGCGCCGCAGGTGTCGCATTTCAGGCAGGTTCCGTTACGGACCATTGTGAAGTTGCCGCAGCTTTCGCAGGGGTCGCCTTCGTAGCCGCGGATGCGGGCTTCCTTGATGCGTTCGATGCGTGCGCTGATCGAGCGTTCTATGACAGTGGCGACCACGCTTTCGTCGCCCAAGGGCGTATCCGAGCCGAAGGCCTCGACCTCCGGCAGGCTCGCTGCTGTCGTGCTGTCCAAGACCGCATCGACGCTTTGCTCGGCAACCGCCATGCCGCCCGTCAGGACGGTAAAGCGGTTGCGGACATAGCCGCGCGAAGCGACCCGTTGCACCGTTTCCCGCACCGCGTGGCGGGCCTGAGCCTCGATAGCGGCGATCTCGTTGGGCTGCTGAACCTCGTCGCCGGACGGGGCTCGTTTTCCGGTTTGCTCCAGAGCACCCTGGTCGCCTGTCCCCATGGAATCCGGCAGCAGGTCGTCGGCCTCGACGTGGGCCAGATCGTTGCGCCCGAGGTAGCTGATGGCGAGTTCCCGGAAGATGTAGTCCAGCACGGAGGTCGACATCTTGATCGCGTCGTTGCCTTCGACGAGGCCGGAGGGCTCGAAGCGGGTGAAGGTGAAGGCGTCGACGTACTCGTCCAGCGGCACGCCGTACTGCAGGCCGATGGAGATGGCGATGGCGAAGTTGTTCATCAGGCTGCGGAAGGCAGCCCCTTCCTTGTGCATGTCGACGAAGATCTCGCCGAGCCGGCCATCCTCGTACTCGCCGGTCCGGAGATAGACCTTATGGCCGCCAACGATGGCCTTCTGCGTATAGCCCTTGCGCCTCTGCGGCAGCCGGCTGCGCTCGGCCAGGCGCTCGACGACCCGCTCCACAACGCGCTCGGCGAGCTTCTCGACGCGCTGCACCTGCGGCGCCTCGGCCAGGTCCTCTGTAGCCCGTGTTTCGTCCAGACCGTCGAACAAAGACGTGGCCAGCGGCTGTGAGAGCTTGGAACCGTCGCGGTAGAGCGCGTTGGCCTTGAGGCCGAGCCGCCAGGACAGCAGATAGGCGTTCTTGCAGTCCTCGACCGTCGCGGCGTTCGGCATGTTGATGGTCTTGGAGATGGCGCCGGAGATGAAGGGCTGCGCGGACGCCATCATGCGGATGTGGCTCTCCACCGACAGTGCCCGGGTACCCAGGCGGCCGCAGGCCGTGGCACAGTCGAAGACCGGCAGATGCTCCTCGCGCAGGCCGGGCGCGCCTTCCAAGGTCATGGCGCCGCAACAATGCGTGTTGGCGGCCTCGATCTCTTCGCCGGTGAAGCCCAGGGCGGCGAGCATGTTGAAGTCCAGCGCTTCGAGCTGATCGGCCGAGAAGCCCAGGGTCTCTCGGCAGAACTCCTCGCCCAGCGTCCACTTGTTGAAGGCGAACTTGATGTCGAAGACGCTCTCCAGCGCCTTCTCCAGCTTCGCCAAGGCCACCTCGTCGAAGCCGCGTGCGGCCAGGCTTTCGTGGTTGATCGCCGGGGCGGAGGCAAGGCCGCCGTGGCCGACGGCGTAGCGCACGATGCGCTTGCATTCCTGCGCGGTGTAGCCGAGCTGTTCGAGTGCCACGGGGACCGTGCGGTTGATGATCTTGAAGTAGCCGCCGCCGGCCAGCTTCTTGAACTTGACCAGTGCGAAGTCCGGCTCGATGCCGGTGGTGTCGCAGTCCATCACGAGGCCGATGGTGCCGGTCGGCGCGATCACGGTTGCCTGGGCATTGCGGTAGCCGTGCTCTTCTCCCAGGACGAGTGCCGCGTTCCAGGCGCGCGTGGCGGCGGCAACCAGCCGCTGGTCGGGGCAGTGCTTGCCGTCGAGCGGCACTGGGCGGACCGATAGGCCTTCGTATCCATCGCGATGGCCGAGTGCGGCGCGGCGATGGTTGCGGACGACCCGCAGCATCTCTTCGCGGTTTTCTTCGTAGCCGGGGAAGGGGCCGAGCTCTCGCGCCATGTCGGCGGAGGTGGCATAGGCCACGCCGGTCATGATTGCGGTCAAGGTGCCGCAGAGAGCGCGGCCTTCGGTGCTGTCGTAAGGCAGACCGAGCGACATGAGGAGGCCGCCGATATTGGCATAACCGAGCCCAAGCGTGCGATAGGCGTAGGACAACTCGGCAATGCGCGCTGCCGGGAACTGCGCCATCAGCACGGAGATTTCCAGGGTGATCGTCCAGAGCCGCACGGCATGCTCGAAAGCCTCGATATCGACGCTGCCGTCCGGTCGGCGGAAGGCCATCAGGTTGAGCGAGGCCAGGTTGCAGGCCGTGTCGTCGAGGAACATGTACTCCGAGCAGGGATTGGAGCCGTTGATCCGCCCGCCACTCGGGCAGGTATGCCATTGATTGATGGTGGTGTCGTACTGGACACCGGGGTCGGCGCAGGCCCAGGCGGCGTGCGCGATCTCTTCCCACAGCTCGCGTGCCGGCATGCGGCCGGCCTCTTTGCCATCCACTCGGTTGCGCAGCACCCAGTCGTCGTCGGCCAGGACGGCCTCGAGGAAACTGTCGGGCACACGCACGGAGTTGTTGGAGTTCTGGCCCGAGACTGTGAGGTAGGCCTCGGAGTCCCAGTCGCTGTCGTAGGTCTTGAAGGCGATGTGGCGGTAGCCCTGCTGCGCGAACTGCAGGGTGCGCTGGACATAGTTCTCCGGCACCATGGCATCGCGCGCGGCGCGCATGGCGGCCTTCAGCGCCGGGTTGCGCTTGGGGTCGATGTTGGGCTCGCCCGAGCCGTTGGTGACCTCCCGCCAGCAGCCTTCCAGGATGCGGTTGAGGTGCTTTTCGCAGGCCTTGGACCCGGCGATCAGCGCGGCGACCTTCTGCTCCTCCACCACCTTCCAATTGATGAAGTCCTGGATGTCCGGGTGGTCGAGGTCAACCGTGACCATCTTCGCGGCGCGCCTGGTGGTGCCGCCCGACTTGATGGCGCCGGCGGCGCGATCGCCGATCTTGAGGAAGGACATGAGGCCGGACGAGCGGCCGCCGCCGGACAGTGCCTCGCCGGACCCGCGGAGCTGCGAGAAGTTGGTGCCGGTGCCGGACCCGTACTTGAACAGCCGCGCCTCGCGGGTCCAGAGGTCCATGATGCCGCTCTCGTTCACCAGGTCGTCGGCGACGCTCTGGATAAAGCAGGCGTGCGGCTGCGGGTGCTCATAGGCGCTCTCGGCCTTGGTCAGCTCGCCGGTGCGGTAGTCGACGTAGTGGTGGCCCTGGCTCGGGCCGTCGATGCCATAGGCCCAGTGCAATCCCGTGTTGAACCACTGCGGCGAGTTAGGCGCGCCCATCTGGCTGGCCAGCATGAAGCGCATCTCGTCGAAGTAGGCGCGCGCATCTTCTTCCGTATCGAAGTAGCCGCCTTTCCAGCCCCAGTAGGCCCAGGTGCCCGCCATGCGGTCGAAGACCTGGCGGGCGGACTGCTCGCCGCTCGACCGTTCGTCCTCAGGCAGCTCGGCCAAGGCTTCCTCGTCGGTCACCGAGCGCCAAAGGAAGGCCGGCACGTCCGGCTCGGACACACGCTTCAGCCGCGCCGGCACACCGCGCTTGCGGAAGTACTTCTGCGCCAGGATATCGCAGGCCGTCTGCGACCAGCTCGCCGGCGCCTCCACATCCTCGGCGGAAAACACAAGGGAGCCGTCGGGATTGCGGATCTCGCTGGCGGTCGTCTGGAAGACGATGCCCTCGTAGACGTCTTGATCAGGCTCTGTGAAGCGGCGAGCAATGCGCATAACTGATTTCTGCCCTCAGTGTTTTTTCTTCGTCTCTGCAGTCGATCGGGACTAAGACCCTAGGCGCCGTGGGAGACGTGAGTTCCCATGGCGGCGCGAATCGCCAGCCCCGAACCAAAGTGTGGACGCTAAGTGGGCGGCGGGTCAACAAGATCTAGTAGTTGGCATCAACGAGAGACCACAATGTAGTGGCATGGCCTCTTGAGAGGCGCCTTTGGGGAGGAGCAGACGCGTGAAGATCGTGACGCAGTTTCCGCGGGCCGTCCGCGAGATCGAGATACTCGATATTCCCCTGCCGGACGGCTGCCGCTTGGCGGCTCGGGTCTGGATGCCAGAAGACGCCGAGTCGGATCCTGTCCCAGCACTGCTCGAGTTCCTGCCTTATCGCCGGCGCGACGGCACGATCGTACGGGACGAGCAGACGCACCCCTATCTGGCCGGGCACGGCTATGCCTGCGTGCGGGTCGACATGCGAGGCAATGGCGACTCAGACGGGTTGATGGAGGACGAGTACACCGCCCAGGAGCTGGCCGACGGGAAGGCGGTGATCGAGTGGCTGGCCGCGCAGCCCTGGTGCAGCGGCAAGGTCGGCATGATGGGCATCTCCTGGGGCGGCTTCAACGCGCTGCAGGTGGCTGCGCTGAAGCCTGAACCGCTGAAGGCCATCGTCACCATCTGCTCGACCGACGACCGCTATGCCGACGACGTCCACTACGTAGGCGGCTGTCTGCTCAACGACAACTTCGGCTGGTCTGCCCAGATGCTGGGCTACTCCTCACGACCGCCCGACCCGGCGGTGGTGGGAGAGCGCTGGCGAGAGTTGTGGCTCGAACGGCTGGAGACCATGCCACTCCTGGCTGCCAACTGGCTGCAGCACCAGCGGCGCGATGCCTTCTGGCAGCACGGCTCCGTCTGCGAAGACTTCGATGCCATCGATGCAGCGGTGCTGGCCGTCGGCGGCTGGGCCGATGCTTACAGCAATGCCGTGCCGCGGCTCCTTGCTGGCCTCAAGGCGCCGCGCAAAGGCATCCTTGGGCCCTGGGTGCACCGCTATCCCCACATCGCCTGGCCGGAGCCAGCCATCGGCTTCCTGCAAGAGATGCTGCGCTGGTGGGACCGTTGGCTGAAGGATGTCGACACCGGCGTCGAGAGCGACCCCGACCTTCGTGTCTTCATCCAGGACGCACAGCCTCCGGCCGCCGATCATGCGCGAATTCCCGGCCGCTGGGTGGCGGAAGCGACCTGGCCGTCGCTTGGCATCGAGCGTCATAGCCTGTTTCTGACCGAGGAGGGCTTGCGGCCCGAGCCGGGCCGCCGCGGCAAAGCTCTGATCGCCTCACCCCAGCACATCGGGTTGTCCGGCGGCGGCTTCTGCCCCGGCATTCGCGCCGGGCTCGAGCTGCCGACCGATCAGCGCGAGGACGACGGCCTGTCGGTCGTCTTCGACACCCCGCCGCTGGACCACCGGCTGGAGCTGCTGGGGGCGCCGGTGTTGGACCTGGAACTCTCCAGCGACAAACAGCAGGCACTGCTGGCCGCGCGGCTTTGCGCCGTGGCGCCGGATGGCACCTCTGCACGCTTGAGCTTCGGTGTTCTCAACCTGACCCATTGGGAGAGTCATGCGGAGCCGACGGTCCTGGAACCGGGCAAGCCCTATCGCCTGCGCTTGCAGCTCAACGACCTCGGCCAAGCGATCCCGGAAGGCTACCGCCTACGAATCGCGCTTTCGACCAGCTACTGGCCGCTGGTCTGGCCTTCGCCGGAGGCGGCAAGCTTGACCCTCGACCTCAAGGAGGCGCGGCTGACCCTTCCGGTACGCCCGCAGCGCGAGGAAGAGTCGGTGACGTTTCCCGAGCCGGAAGGGGCTGCGCCGGTGCGCGCGGAACAGCTGCGTCCGCCCGAGAACCTGCGGCTCGTCGAGCGTGACTTTGCCAGCGATGAGGTGACCTTGACCGTCGAGGACGATGGCGGGCTCAAGCGTCTGCTCGATCACGGCCTGGAGACCGGCTCCTGGATGCGGCAGAGCCATGTCATCCGGCCGGACGATCCGCTCTCGGCGCAGGTGGAGGCGGCCTGGACCATGGAGACGGCGCGCGGCGATTGGCGCACCCGCGCCGAGAGCAGCGGCACCATGTGGTCGGATGCAACGCACTTCCATCTCGAGGCGCGGTTGATCGCCTTCGAGGGCGAGGAACAGATCTTCGAGAAGAGCTGGCGCGAGCGCATTCCGCGCGACTTGGTCTAGCCTTCTCGCAGCTTCTGGGATTCTCTGCTGAAGAGCACCAGCGCCGCGATCACCATGGCGCCGCCTAGGAGCTGCAAGGGCGAGAGCCGCTCGCCAAGCAGCAGCATGGCGATGGTGAGGGTTACCACCGGCTCCAGGTTGAAATACATGGCGGCACGCGCCGGTCCGGCATTGCGGATGGCGCCGAATTGAAAGAACACGGCGAAGCCGAAGAGGACTGTGGCGGCAATCAGGGTCGGCCAGCCGCCAGCTAGCGGGAACTCGCCTTGGGGAAAGGTGAGGGCACTGAAAGCCAATCCTAAGACCAAGGCGCCCAGAGCATTGATTGTGTTGACGTGAACCAGCGCGACCAACTGGTTGGTGCGAGCGAGAGCGTAGCGGCCGGTGAGAAAGATGCCGGCCGCCCCGGTGGCGCCGATCATTGCTAGGAGCAGCCCGAATGGATGAAGGCCGGTGAAGGACGGTCCGATGGCGAGCAGCAGGCCGGCGAACGCGAAGAGGACAAGCAAGACCTCGACCGTCCGCGGCTGCCGCCGCTCGATGACCCAGGACCCAATGGCGACGATCACCGGGAAGGTGAAGAACAGAATGGCCGCCAATCCGACCGGCAGATAATGCACGGCGCCGAGGTAGCCGAGCGACCCAATCAGCCACGAGAGACTCACAGGCAGCAGGGCGAGCCAAGCCTTCCAAGAAACGCCGAGACGCAAGCCGAGCAGCAAGGCGGCGATCGCGAAGACGACAACCCCAAACACCGATCGCAGGAGCAGCACCGCAAGCGCCGTCGTGCCGTCGTCGTATGCGAGCGCGGCCAGCGGCGTGATGCCACCGAATGCGACCGCAGACGCAAGAGCGAGCAGGATGCCGCGTCTCGGGGAGAGCTCCGTTTGCGTCATGCGTATTTCTGACCGTTAGGACGCGGCGTCGAAGGTGCCCTTGAAGGTCTCGCGCAGGGCGTTCTTCTGCACCTTGCCCATGGCGTTGCGCGGGAGTTCCTCCACGAAGAAGACGCGCTTGGGCACCTTGAAGTTGGCCAGTCGGTCCTTGACCGCGGCGATGACGGCGTCCTCCTCAAGCGAACTGTCGCCAATCACCACGGCCGTGACCGCTTCGCCGAAGTCCGGATGGGGCAGGCCGATCACCGCCGACTCGCGCACGCCTTCCAGCTCGTCGAGCAGCACCTCGATCTCCTTGGGGTAGACGTTGTAGCCGCCGGAGATCACCAGGTCCTTGGCTCGGCCCACGATATGGACGTAGCCGCGCCCGTCGATCATGGCCATGTCGCCGGTGATGAAGAAGCCGTCCTCGCGGAACTCGCTCGCCGTCTTGTCCGGCATGCGCCAGTAGCCCCGGAAGACGTTGGGGCCGCGCACCTCCAGGACACCGACCTCTTCCGCGCCGAGAACACCGCCGTCTTCGTCGGCGACGCGCACTTCGACCCCGGGCAAGGGGAAGCCCACGGTGCCGGCGCGCCGTTCCTCGTCGTAGGGGTTGGAGGTGATCATGCCGGCTTCGGTCATGCCGTAGCGCTCCAGGATGCGCTGGCCGGTGCGCTCTTCGAACTCTTCGAAGGTCTGCGCCAAGAGCGGGGCCGAGCCGGCGACGAAGAGCCGCATGTGTGCACTTGCGTCTCGGGTGAAGTCGGGATGCTTCAGGAGGCGGACGTAGAAGGTGGGCACGCCCATCATCGCGGTGGCGCGGGGCAGGTGCGCCAGCACCTCGTCGGCATCGAAGCGCGGCAGGAAGATCATCGCGCTGCCGGTGACCAAGGTCGTGTTGATGGCGACGAAGAGCCCGTGGACATGGAAGATGGGCAGGGCGTGCAGCAGCACGTCCTTCGCCTCGAAGCGCCAGATCTCCTGCAAGGCCAGGGCGTTGGAGGAGAGGTTGCCATGGGTGATCATGGCGCCCTTGGAACGGCCGGTGGTGCCGGAGGTGTAGAGGATGGCGGCGAGATCGTCCGTCTCGCAGTGCTCGATCTCACTTTCCGGTGCTATGCCTTCGGCGATCTCGGTGAGGCCGCCGCCACCCTCTGCATCCATGGCATGAAGCTCCGCCACGCCGGCGGCCTCGGCGACGGGGCGCAGGGCCTCCAGCGTCTCAGGCCTGACCAGGAAGAGCCGCGGCTCGGCGTCGCCGAGGAAGTAGGCGATCTCGTCGGCCTTGTAGGCCGTGTTGAGCGGCAGGTAGACCGCGCCGATCTGCAAGCAGCCGAGATAGAGAAAGACGGCGTTGGGCGACTTTTCCACCTGCACGGCCACCCGGTCGCCCTTGGTCACGCCGAGCCGGCGTAGAGCTGCAGCGTAGCGGCCCGCCGCTTCGGTTAGGCCAGCGTAGCTTGTCTCCGTGCCCTCCGGCCGAATGAGGAAGGGGCGGGTGAGGTCGCCGGGGAAGCGGCGCTTGAAGATGGCAAAGGCGTTTTCGGTCATCGAGTCTGTCGAAGGAAAGCTGAGAGGTTGGTGCTGCGGAATAGCACCCTTGCTCTATCAGGCAATCGCGCGGGCGAGACAAGGGCGCTAGACTGCCTTGCCTTGACGGTCCCGGTATTTCGCCTACCGTCATTGCATCGCTTTTTGCTGTGGAAAGGCGAGAAGCAACAACAAGCAAAAGTCCTAAGGGAGGAATACGCTCATGCGGACGACAAAGGGAGTGGCGATCGCTGCGGTCGCCCTTTCAGTGGCGCTGTCTGCCGGCACGGCGAGCGCGGAGACGGTCATGCGACTGTCGCACCAGTGGTCGACCTCGGACGTGCGTCACAAGGTGGCGGAGGTCCTGGCCAACCATGTCGAAGAGGCCGACGTCGGCCTCGAAATTCAGATCTATCCCAGCAAATCGCTCTTCAAGCCGCGCGAGCAGTACAAGCCCGTGGCGCGCGGGCAGCTCGACATGTCGATCTACCCCCTGGCTTACGCCGGCGGCTTGCGGCCTGAGTACAATCTCACCCTGATGCCTGGGCTGGTGAAGAACCACGACCACGCCCAGCGCCTCAACGACTCCGAGTTCATCGACCAAATCAAGGCTATCGCCAAGGAAGACGGCGTGCTCTTCCTGCTGCACGGCTGGCTGGCCGGTGGCTTCGCGTCCAAGGACCGCTGCATCACCTCGCCGGATGACGTGAAGGGCATGCAGATGCGCGCGGCCGGCAAGGCCTTCGAGCAGATGCTGGCCGGTGCCGGCGCGTCGATCACCTCCATGCCGAGCTCGGAAATCTACAACGCCATGCAGACCGGCGTGCTGGACGGTGCCAACACCAGCTCCTCCAGCTTCGTGTCCTTCCGCATCTATGAGCAGGTGCAGTGCTACACCCCGGCCAGCGACTTTGCGCTCTGGTTCATGTATCACCCGCTCATTCTGTCCGAAGAGAGCTGGAACAAGCTCACGCCTGAGCAGCAGAAGGCGATGCAGGAGGGCGCCGCCAAGGCCGAGGCCTATTTCTTGGAGGAGGCCAAAAAGATCGATGCCAACTCGATCGAGGTCTATGAGAAGAACGGCGTCGAGATCGCCAACATGACCCAGGAAGAGTTCGACGCTTGGCGCGCTGTGGCGCAGGAGACCTCCTACAAGAAGTTCGCCGACGATGTCGACGGCGGTCAGGCGCTTCTCGATAAGGCGCTTGCGGTGGAGTAGCACCAGGCGGTTGCCGAAAGCTCACGGGGCGGCACCAGCATGCCGCCCCGTTTCATCCCTAGCCCCAGCGGCTAAACCGTCAGCCGAGCGCCCATGATAGATCTCTTCATCGCGGCCGTGCGTCGCTTGTCCCTGCTGTGCGGCATCGTTGCGGCCTGCATGTTCGCGGTCTCGATCGCGATCGTCTGCCAGCTCGTTTTCATGCGCTACGTGCTGAACGAGTCGACCATCTGGCAGACCGAGCTGGTCACCTATCTGATGCTCTCGGCGACCTTGATAGGCATGCCCTACGTCCAGTCCTTGCGGGGACACGTCAACGTCGACCTCCTGCCAATTTATCTCAGAGGCACGTCGCGCTTCGTCCTGGCAGTGGTCTCGAAGCTTCTTGCGCTTGGCGTCTGCCTCTTGTTGGCGGTCTACGGCTACGAGTTCTGGTACGAGGCCTGGGACTGGGGCGAGGTCTCGGACACGGTTTGGGGGGTGCCGCTGTGGCGGCCCTACCTCTCTATGCCGGTCGGTTTCGGCCTGATGTGCTTGCAGTTGTTTGCCGACCTTCTGGCGTTGGTCACGGGCCGGGACCATCCCTTCGGACTAGAGCCCGGCAAGGAAACGAGAGCGGTTCACTGAGATGCTCAACGATCCGCTCATTCTCGGCGCCCTGATCGCCATCGTCACGGTGATCGTGCTCTTCTCCGGCATGCCCGTCGCCATCGGTCTGATGATCGTGTCCATGGGCTTTCTGGCTATCTTCGATTTCTCCGGCTGGCTCGCGGTCACGACCTTGCCGGAGATCCTCTTCGCCAAGCTCAACAGTTTCGAGCTGCTGTCCATCCCCATGTTCATCCTGATGGGAGCGGCGGTGGCCTCGAGCCGCGCCGGCTCCGACCTCTATGAAGCCTTGGAGCGCTGGCTGACCCGGGTGCCTGGGGGCCTCGTCGTCTCCAACCTTGGGGCCTGCGCCATCTTCTCGGCACTCTCCGGTTCCTCGCCGGCGACCTGCGCGGCCATCGGCAAGATGGGTATCCCCGAGATGCGCCGGCGCGGCTACCCGGACACGGTGGCGGCGGGTTCCATCGCCGCCGGCGGCACCCTCGGCATCCTTATCCCGCCCTCGATCACCATGATCGTTTACGGCATCGCCACCGAGACCTCGATCGGCCGTCTGTTCCTGGCCGGCGCGGTGCCCGGGCTGATGCTGGTTCTGCTGTTCATGATCTGGTCGGTCTATTCGACCTGGCGCAGCGGCGGACGCGAGGTGCTCGGCCAGCGCGTCTATTCCTGGCAAGAGAAGCTGGAAAGCTTGCCGCGGGTGCTGCCCTTCATCGTCATCATCGTTGCCGTGCTCTTCGCCCTCTACGGAGGCGTGGCCACACCTTCCGAGACGGCGGCCGTCGGCGCGCTTTTCTGCCTGCTGATCGCGGTGGTGATCTACCGCATGTGGAGCTTCGGCTCGATCTGGCGGGTGTTCCGCGACTCCACCAAGGAGTCGGTGATGATCCTCATCATTATCGGCGCCTCGGGCCTCTTCAGCTTCATGCTCTCCAGCCTCCACGTCACCCAGTCGATCGCCGAATGGATCGTCGCCATGGACGTGAACCGCTGGGTGCTGATGCTCTTCATCAACCTCTTCCTGCTGGTCGCCGGTTTCTTTCTGCCGCCGGTGGCCGTCATCCTGATGGCCGCCCCCATCCTGCTGCCCATCGTGGTCTCGGCGGGCTTCGATCCTTATTGGTTCGCCGTGGTCCTGACCATCAACATGGAGATCGGGCTGATCACACCGCCAGTGGGACTCAACCTCTATGTGATCAACGGCATAGCGCCCGACATCCGTCTGCAGACCATCCTCAAAGGCTCCTTGCCCTACGTCGGCTGCATGGTGCTGGCGATCATCATTCTCTGCCTGGTGCCGGAACTGGCTACGGGTCTACCGGATCTGATCTTCGGCCCGGTTGTCCAATAGCCCGCTAGAGCAGGTTGAAGGCGGCGAGCTCACGCCTCAGCTTTTCGACGGCGGTCTGCCGCAACTTGGTCATGAGTCCCTGCCGCAGCTTCTCGGCCGCAAAGGTCTTGAACAGCCAACCGGCGACGCCGTTGAGCGGAAGCATATCCTCCACGTAAGGGTAGAGGTGGGCGCCGCGCGCCTCGACCTGCGTTGCGATGGCCTGGATGTTCACACCGCCGCGCGGCCAGCTCGGCAAAGGCTCGGGTTGATTGCGGCCGGGTGAGCCGTCGATCAGCCGGATGATCGGCAGGTGATCGGGAGAAACGGACTCGCCATCGGCGCTTGGAGACAGGGTGAGGTAGCGCTCCCGAAGCGCGCTGTCTTGCGTCCAGCCGGCGAACAGGGGATTGCGAGCGGGCAGGGTGAAGTAGCGACTAAGGAAGCGCTGCGCGTTGCGCCGGCCGAGCAAGTAGTCGTGCACGCGGAAGTCCCGGGCGAGAAACCCGCCGAAGCCACCGAACGCGCCTGCCGCCAGGGGATGCGGCGCGCCATGTCCACTTCGGCTGGGTGCAATGACGAAACGGCTGTAGGTCTCGGGATTGCTTGCGAGCGCCAGGTCTTCCGGGCGGAAGCGCGCCTGGCTCTTATAGGCGCCGAACAGGCTGCTGAGGTCCGATAGCGGATTGCGATCGTCACCGCTTGCCGGCCCGCCGTGCGGCGCATCCACAAAGGGGTCAATCAGGAGCGTCGCCCGGTTGGCTTTGTCGCCCGCTCGTTCGTTGCGGCCCCGTGCACCGGCCAAGACGATTCGGGCCAGTTCCAACGGCTCGTTGTCCATGGCCCCGCCGTCGACATTGAGGAAGCGGTAATCGTCTCCGTTGGTCTCGGCGGTCTCCAAGCTGTCCCAACTTGGAGGAACGCTCTCGAAGCTGCTGCGATCCTGCTCCCAGGCGACAACGCGGTACGCATAATCACTCCGCAGACCCTCCAGAGTGCGGGCCTGTAGAAAGCCCGGGAAGGCACCGCTGGCGAGCGCCGCCACACCCAGTCGGCGCCACTCGGGCGCGTTGACGCTTACCGGGCTGCTCAACAGGGTTTCATCGGCGAAGGGAGCCTCCGCGGTAGCGTCCCCTACGCCATTCAAGGCAAAGCGCACATGATCGCGGTGCAGCATCATGTAGTTGCCGTAGCCGCCCGTGCTTTCGCCGCCGAACCGCAGACCGTAGGGCACGCCGCGCAGATTGGTGACCGTCAAGAAGACGCGCAAGGGATCGCAGACCCACGGGCGTTGCCGCTGTTGCGAGCCTGACGGCCAGGTCAGGGTCGAGGTCACAATCTCCCAAAGCTTGCTGGAGTCGAGCAGGGACGGGGGCGCTTGCCCCTCTATCATGTCCTGGCCCCCGAGCAGCTTGGAGATATCGATCTGCTGTACCCAGGCGTCGAAGAAGGGATTCTCCGTCACCGCTGCGCCATCGCTGGGAACGTCGGCAAGGCGGATATGAGGAAAGCTGCGGCCCAGGGTGGCAGCGGCGATTGCGCCGTTCATGCCGCCACCCGAAGCGCCGGTCACAACCTTCAAATCGACGCTGTGGTTGGGAACCGTCGTTGTCCCGTTGTCGCGATCTCGCGCCTTTGCGTCTTCCCAGGAGTCCATCGCTTCGATCAGGAAGTCGAGCGCGCCAGCGATGTAGGCGCCGGCCGAGACCGCACCGGCAAGCACAAGTCCGATCTCGAAATGTCCGGGGTCGGGATCCTGCTTCTTGGCGTTAGCGTCGCTGTACTCGACAGGGGGGAGCGCCTGGGCGCCACGGCGGTCCTCGGTCATGCTGACCTCCACGGCTGGTTGTTGAACTCAGAAGAATGCGCAACGAAATAACAAACAAAAGTCGTAAATACAGATTGTAACCCACTCTGCTGTAAGTGCATAGCGGCGATCCATGGCTGCGTTGAGACCTGAATTGCGGGTCTGAGACAGCTTGCCTCATGGTAACCAATTTGCCGGCTAAGATGAGGTAAGCTGTCCCAAGGCGAAGCGCTCAGCCGCGTTTTGCAGCGAAGAACACGGTTTGTAAGCCATGAGCGATACGGTTAGCGAAAGTCTGTTCGACCGCACCTTCCAGAACGTCGCCAGCGCTTGGCGGGACATTGCCGGGCGCATCGGTATCGGTGCGGCCGGCGATCCGGCCCGCGACATGGGCGCGTTGGAAGCGCTGATGCGCGAGTGCGTCGAGGCGCGGGGCGGCGAGGTCTCCGCTCGCCAGCGCACCGCCGAGCTGGGCCGGGTCTATCTCGAAATGAGCTCCAGCGGGCGCCGCGACTTTCTCGTCCTCATGGCGCACAAGTTCGCCGTGGATCCCACCGCGGTGGGGGAGGCCATGGCGGCGCTCGACCATGCGCAGGGCGACGGAGAGCGCCTGGCTGCGGAGCGCAAAGCGCGCCGCGCTCTGGTGCCGCTCTATCTCAAGCTTCTCACCCAATTCAACACCTTGCCCGAAGGCGTCAAATTCCTGGCTGACCTGCGGGCGGATCTCTTGGCGCTGATCAAGGACGACCCTTATCTTGCGGCGCTGGACGATGATCTGCACGAACTGCTGACCAGTTGGTTCGACGTCGGCTTCCTCGATCTTCGGCGTATCACCTGGGAGTCCAGCGCCTCTCTCTTGGAAAAGCTGATCCTCTACGAGGCGGTGCACGAGATCACGTCCTGGAGCGACCTGCGCGACCGGCTGGACTCCGACCGGCGGCTCTATGCGCTGTTTCATCCGCGCATGCCGGAGGAGCCCTTGGCGTTCGTCGAGGTCGCGCTGGTCAAGGGCATGTCGGCCAGCATTCAGACCCTGCTCGACGAGCAGGCGCCGCTGGGCGACCCGGAGAACGCCGACACCGCGATCTTCTATTCGATCTCCAACACGCAACGGGGCCTCAAGGGCATCGCCTTCGGCGAGTACCTGATCAAGATGGTGGTGCAGCAGCTCGCCCGCGACCTGCCCGGCATCAAGTCGTACTGCACGCTCTCTCCGGTGCCGGGTTTCCGCGGTTGGCTGAAGTCTTTGCCGGCCAGCACCTTGGACTCGGTCTTGAGCGGCGAGGAGCAGGATGCGCTCAAGCAGCGGGCGGCTGATCATGACAGTGACAGCGTCGACAGCGCCGAAGCCCTCCAAGCCTTGCTGGCGCGGGTCGACTGGCCAGGCGAGGCGGAGCTCACCGAACTGCTCGAAGCACCCGTCATGCGTCTTGCAGCCGGCTACTTTCAGCAGACACGGACCGATGGGCGGCCCCTCGACCCGGTGGCGCGCTTCCATCTGAAGAACGGCGCAAGGCTGGAGCGTATCAACTGGCTCGGCGACCGCTCCCCAAAAGGCCTCAAGCAGTCGGCGGGGATCATGGTCAACTACCGCTACCTGCCGGATGAGATCGAACCGAACCACGAGGCCTATGTGAGCGAAGGCAAGGTTGCCGTCGGGCCCGAGGTCAAGAGCCTGATGAAGCGCCTCAGGAAGGCCAAGGCGCTGCAGCCGCTGACCGAGGAGGTCAAGCAACCCAAGAAGCCGAAGAAAACCAAAGAGCCCAAGGCAGACGTTGTTGAAGAAGCCGCTCCGGTGACATCGCCCAATGACGACGCGACGCCAAGTGATGAGCAGCCCGGTTCCGCCTCGCCCGCCGAGGACGTGAAGGGGGCTGCCTGAGGCTGGCTCCTGCGGGCCAACTCAGATCAGCGAGAGATCGATGCGATGATGAGCCCGGCGCCCAAACAGTTCGACGATATCCGCGCGGTCGTGGAGGCGCTCGAGCCGAGCTATCCGATCTATTGCCTGCGCCCTCATCTGCTCCAGGCCATGGCCAAGCGCTTTCTCGGCAGTTTTCCCGGCGAGGTGCTCTACGCCATCAAGTGCAATCCCCATCCCATGGTGCTCTCCAGCCTCTACCAGTCGGGCATTCGCAGCTTCGACACGGCGTCCTTGCCGGAGATCGCCCAGGTGGCGGAGACCTATCCCGATGCCAAGACCTATTTCATGCATCCGGTAAAGGGTCGGGCGGTCATCAACACGGCCTACCAGGTCTATGGCGTGCGCCACTTCGTGATCGACCACGAGAAGGAGCTGGAGAAGGTCTTGGAGGAGACCGGCGGGCGGGAGGTCGTTGCCATCGTGCGCATCACCACGCCACCTTCACCCGGCACGCTCTATCACCTCTCGGCAAAGTTCGGCGCTGCCGCCGAGGATGCGGTGGCGCTATTGCGTCGCGCGGCGGGGGAGGGGCTCAAGGTCGGGGTGGCCTTTCATGTCGGCTCCCAGTGCCTACGGCCGGACGCCTATAGCACGGCCATCGGGCTGGTCGGCGAGATCGTCAAAGAGGCAGAGGTCGAGCCGACTTGTATCGACGTGGGCGGCGGATTTCCGGCGCGCTACGAAGACACCGCTGCGCCGGCGCTGGAAGCGTATTTCGATGCCATCCGCGAGGCCTTGAAGGCCAACCGGGTCAAGCCTTCGATCGATATCCTCTGTGAGCCGGGGCGGGCCCTGGTCGCCGCCGGCTGCTCTCTCTTGGTGCAGGTGCAGCTGCGCAAGGGCGACCAGCTCTACATCAACGATGGTATCTATGGCTCGCTGTCTGAGCTGGTGACGGCCAAGATTCGCCTGCCGGCGCGTCTGGTTCCCCGCAAGCCGCTCGGCGAAACGGAGATGCAGGAGTTTCTGCTCAACGGGCCGACCTGCGATTCCGTGGACGTCTTGCCCTATCGCTTTCGGCTGCCTGCGGACGTGGAGGAAGGCGACTGGATCGAGATCGATCAGGTCGGCGCCTACTCCAACGCTTTGGCGACGCAGTTCAACGGCTTCTACCCCGAAACCTTTGTTGCCGTGTCAGATGCCCCGCCGATGGCGGCCAAGGCCGCGGCTTAGGCGCCGAGAGCCTTTCGATCGCCTGATTTACGGCCGAGGAAGCTCGGCGATGCATCCAAGTGGCAGGGTGCCATCGTATGGAGTCGGTAGCTCTTTGCCGCCAACACGAACAAGGCATCCGCGCACCCGTGTCCAGTCTCTTGTCCAGTCCCGCAATACAGCAACCGGAGCCGGTGCCTGCCGCGCCTCGCTCGCATTGCGCCTTTCCGGATTTCAAGCCGCGCTTTCCTTGGCTGACCGGGGATCTGCAGACGCTGCGCAACTTCCTGCTCAAGCCCCACTGGGACCTGACACCTTGGCCGGAAACACGGTTGGTCTTCGATCTCGGCGACGGCAGCGGCGATCGCCTGCTGGCCAAGCTGCATGAGCCCGCAACAGACCGGCCCCGGCCGCTCGCCGTGCTGATCCACGGCCTCACCGGCTGTGAGGACAGCAGCTACATCCGGCGCACCGCGCAAATCCTGCTGCAGGCAGGCTATCCCGTCTTGCGGCTCAATCTGCGCGCGGCTGGCCCCGGTCGGCCCTTGGCCGAGCAGCACTACCATGCCGGCCGCAGCCAGGACCTGCGTGATGCTCTCACGGGCCTACTCGCCGTGCGGCCGGCTTATCGCGATCTCGGGCTGGTGCTGGTTGGCTTCTCGCTTGGCGCCAACATGCTGCTCAAGTTCCTCGGCGAAGGCATTGGCGAGTTCCCGGTCAGGGCCGCATCGGCGGTCTCGGCACCGATCGATCTCAAGGCTGCCCAGCTGCGTATTATGCAAGCGCGCAACGCGCTTTATCAGCGTTATCTCCTGCGCGGTATGAAGGCCGAAAGCAATGCGCCAGCCGAGCTTCTGGCCAGCTTGGAAACGGTCTATGCCTTCGACGACCAGGTGGTGGCGCCGGCCAACGGCTTCACCGGGGCCGACGACTACTACCGGCGAAGCTCGGCCAAGAACTACCTCAGTGGGATCGCAACACCCACGCTCGTCATCCACGCCGAGGACGACCCATGGATTCCGGCGGCGGCTTATCGCGCCTACCATTGGGCGACCAATCCGCGCCTGACGTTGCTCCTGTCGCCGGGCGGCGGGCACGTCGGCTTCCACGGCCGAGGCAGCGCAGTACCCTGGCACGACCGCTGCATTCTGCCGTTCCTGGCGGCCAGTCTCGACTAGCTCCAACCCTGCTTGAGGCGCTCGGCGGCCTCGATCGCGAAGTAGCTGAGGATGGCAT
The DNA here is from genome assembly GCA_965247175.1 of Rhodospirillales bacterium. Taxonomy (GTDB): domain Bacteria; phylum Pseudomonadota; class Alphaproteobacteria; order Kiloniellales; family DSM-21159; genus JANQMX01. The sequence goes on along the minus strand of OZ252006.1, from coordinate 1,458,085 downwards.
CGCAGCCGGCCCGCTTGAAGACCGTGAGCGACTCCATCATGGCTTTTTCGCCGTCCAGCCAGCCGTTCGCAGCGGCGCCCTTGATCATCGCGTACTCGCCGCTGACCTGGTAGGCCAGCGTGGGCACGCCGAAGGTGTCCTTCACCCGGTAGATGACGTCGAGATAGGGCATGCCCGGCTTGACCATCACCATGTCGGCCCCTTCGGCAATGTCGAGCGCGACTTCGCGCAGCGCCTCATCGCTGTTGGCGGGGTCCATCTGATAGGTCTTCTTGTCGCCGCCGAGAAAGTCGCCCGAGCCCACCGCGTCGCGGAAGGGGCCGTAGAAGGCACTGGCGTACTTGGCGGCATAGGCGCAGATCTTGGTGTCCTTGAAGCCGGCGGCGTCGAGAGCGCCACGAATGGCGCCGATGCGCCCGTCCATCATGTCCGATGGGGCGATGATATCGCAGCCTGCCTCGGTCTGGACGATGGCTTGGCGGCAGAGCATCTCCACCGACTCGTCGTTCAGGATGCGGCCGTCACGCAGCAGCCCGTCGTGACCATCGGCATTGTAGGGATCCAGCGCCACGTCGCAGACGACGCCGATGTCCGGAACCTCGGCCTTGAGCCGGCGCACGGCGCGGCAAACGAGATTGTCCGGTGAGACCGCCTCCTCGCAGGCGGAGGTCTTCTTGTCCGCTTCGACGTAAGGAAAGAGGGCAATGGCAGGAATCCCGAGGTCGCTGGCGTGCCCTGCCGCGTCGACCATCTCGCTGATGCTCAGGCGCTGGACCCCAGGCATGGCGGCGATGCCGCTGTCGGACTGGTCGTCCTCACGCAGAAAGACCGGCCAGATGAAGTCCGCCGGGCCCATGCGGACCTCCGAGACCATGCGCCGCACCCAGTCGTCGCTGCGGTTGCGCCGCATGCGGACTCGGGGATAGCCGCTCCGCCTCGCCGTGAACCTGTTGTACTCCATCGCCTCGTCGCTCGCCTTTTCCCGTGACCTCCCGGAAAGCTTAGAGCCGGAGTGCCCGGGCCTACAAGTCCCGGAGGTTAGGGCAAGATGTCCTCCACAGCGGTGCTCCACGCCGGGTCTTGATGCTTGGCCCAATAGAGCTCGGTCAGCTTAGCCGTGAAGGCCCCCGGTTTGCCGTCGCTGACGGCCGCGCCGTCGATGCGGGTCACCGGCATGATGCCGCCGGCGGTCGAGGTGATGAAGACTTCGTCCGCCGCCTTGAGTGTGGCGACTGGCAGCGAGGCAATGTCGACCGGCATGGCCAGCTCGGCGCAGAGATCGATGGCGGCGCCACGGGTGATGCCTTCAAGGACGCCGATATCGGGCGTGATCACGCGGCCGCCGATCAGCGCAAAGATGTTAAAGCCAGGCCCTTCCGTCACGTTGCCCGCGCCATCGGTCAGCATCACATTCTCGGCCTTGCGCTCGTAGGCCTCGAAGAGGCCGGCAACAAGGTCCAGCCAGTGATAGTTCTTGACCGTGGGATCCACCGAGCGCGGCGAGATGCGCTCGACATCCCGGGCGATGGCGACATCGAGCCCGCGGCGTCGCTGCTCTTCGTCCGCGATCCAGCCGAAGGGGATGGCGAAAGCGATAAAGCGATTGATCGCGTCGCGCGGGTCGCGGCTGAAGGTGGGGGAGACTCCGCGCGTGCAGATCATCTCGACGTAGGCGTTTTCCATGCCGGAGCGGACAACACAGTCGGCGAGCACGCGGGCCAAAGCGTCCCGCTCCAGCGGCAAGGTCATGCGTAGCTTGTCGACGGAGGCCAGGAAGCGATCGAGGTGCTTATCGAGGCGGAAGAAGCGTCCCTGCCAGACGTGTACCACATCGTAGGTGGCGTCTGAGCGCAGCAGGCCCCAGTCCAGTACCGAGATCTTGGCTTCCGAGATCGGGAGGAAGTCGCCGTCCATGTAGGCGATGCCAGGTGGAAAGCTGAGGGCGGGAATGTCTTGCTGGACGGCGGCGCCCTCAGGTCGGTTGGACATGGCTTTTCTCTCCCGCGCTCTTCGGTTCGGGGGCCATTGTTGGCCAAGACCTAGGCTGCGGGCAAGCGCGCGGCCAGTTCCTCGCCGATGGCCAGGGACGACGTCAGGCCCGGCGACTCGATGCCGAAGAGGTTGATCAGGTTGGGTATGCCGTGTTGCTCCGGCCCTTGGATGAGGAAGTCCGGTACGGGCTCGCCCGGGCCATGCAGCTTTGGTCGAATGCCGGCGTAGGCGGGGGAGAGGGAGTCGTCCGGCAGCGCTGGCCAGTACTGGCGGATGCTGCCGTAGAACTCGTCGAGCCGCGCGAGATTGACGGTGTAATCGAGGCTGTCGACCCACTCGAGATCTGGGCCGAAGCGGGGCCGCCCAGCGAGGTCCAGCGTGATATGGATGTTGAGGCCACCGCCCTTTGGCATCGGATAGACAAGGTGCGTGAAGGGCGACTTGCCGTTGAGCGAGAAGTAGTTGCCGCGCGCCAAGTGGAAGGGTGGCAGCGCATCGGCCGGAAAACCCTCCAACTTTCCGGCGAGAGATACGGCATGCAGGCCGGCCGCGTTGACCAGCGTGCGGCAGCGCACCTGCATGGGAGCCTCGCCGCCGGTCTTCAGGATGATCCCTTCCTCGGTCACCTGCCCGCTGTCGACGGGGGTGGCAAAGGCGATCATCCCGCCGGCGTCTTCAAGCTCGCCCTGCAGCGCCAGCATCAGGCCATGGCTGTCGACGATACCGGTGGAGGGGGAGAAGAGGGCGGCCGTGCAGGCGAGCTCCGGCTCCATCTCCTGCGCCTGCGCCGGGTCGAGCCAGGTCAGGTCACCGACCCCGTTGGCGGCCGCCTTCTCCTTCAGCGCGGCCAGATCGTCGTGCTGTGCCTCGTTGGTGGTGACGATCAGCTTCCCGAGGCGTTGATGGGCAATGCCATGGCTGCGGCAAAAATCGTAGAGCATGTGCTTGCCGCGCACGCAGAGCCGCGCCTTGTTCGAGCCTGGCGGATAGTAGATGCCCGCGTGGATGACCTCCGAGTTGCGGGAGCTGGTCTCGGTGCCGATCGCTTCGGCCGCCTCGAGAACGATGACGTCGCGCCCGTTCTGCGCCAGGGCACGGGCGACGGCGAGGCCAACCACCCCGGCCCCGATGACCGCACAATCGATTTCGTCCAAACCCGCCTCTGCCAGTCTCTGCGATGGGAAGCGCCCGGAAGAGCTTCACGAGCCTTGCGGAGAGAGATAAACGCTCGGCCGGCGGGCGTCTATCTCTCCCCTTGTCATGGCACGGATGCGTCGGCTCAGGCAGCCTTTGCTTGTGCGGCTGCCGCTAGGCCACGGTCGAGATCGGCCAGAATGTCGTCGATATGCTCGAGTCCGATGGAGAGCCGCACATATCCCGGCGTCACGCCGCTGGCGAGCTGCTCGCTGGGCGAGAGCTGCGAGTGGGTGGTGGTCGCCGGATGGATGGCGAGGCTGCGGGCGTCACCGATGTTGGCCACGTGGTAGAACAGCTCCAAGGCATCGATGAAGCGCTGACCGGCCTCGGCCCCGCCGGCCAGCTCGAAGCCGACCAGGCCACCATAGCCGCCGTTGAGGTAGGCGTCGGCGCGACGGCGCTGCTCCGGATCCTCATGCAGCGAGGGATAGATCACCGAGGTAATGTCCGGGTGGTCGTTGAGATAGTTGGCGACCGCTTGGCCATTGCGGCAGTGCTCGCGGATGCGTAGCGGCAAGGTCTCCAGACCCTGAAGGAACTGAAAGGCGTTGAAAGGGCTCATAGCCGCGCCGTAGTCGCGCTGCAGGGTGACGCGGGCCTTGATGATGTAGGCGATGGGGCCGAGTGGCTTGACCGCTTCTGTCCAGACAGCGCCGTGATAGCTCGGGTCCGGCTGGTTCAGCATGGGGAAGCGCGCGGCATTGGCTTCCCAATCGAAGGTGCCGCTATCGACGATCAAGCCGCCGATCGATGTGCCGTGGCCGCCGATGTACTTGGTGGTCGAATAGACGATGATGTGCGCGCCGTGATCGAAGGGGCGGCAGAGCAGCGGTGCGGCGGTGTTGTCGACGATCAGCGGAATGCCGAGCTCGTTGCCGATGGCTGCCACCTCACCGATCGGAAAGACCGTGAGCTTTGGGTTCGGCAAGGTTTCGGCGTAGTAGGCACGGGTCCTCTCGTCGCTGGCGCGGCGGAAGTTCTCCGGGTCGCTCGGGTCGACGAAGCGCACTTCGATGCCGAAGTTGGGCAGGGTGTTGGAGAAGAGATTCCAGGTGCCGCCGTAGAGGTCGGTCGAGCTGACGATGTTGTCCCCGGCATGGGCGATGTTCTGCACCGCAAGCGCGGTGGCGGCTTGGCCGGAAGACACTGCCAAGGCGGCGACGCCGCCATCCAGCTTGGCGACGCGTTGCTCCAGCACATCGCAGGTGGGGTTCATGATGCGGCTGTAGATGTTGCCCAGCTCTTTCAGGGCGAAAAGGTTCGCCGCATGCTGGCTGTCGCCGAACTGATAGCTCGTCGTCTGATAGATGGGCACCGCCACGGCAGAGGTCGTGCCCTCGGCGCGATAGCCGTGATGAAGAACGATGGTTTCGGGATTCTTGGAGTCTGTGGCCACGGTAAAGCTCCTCCTCTTGCTTCGAGCGCAATAAAACCGGCGAGGCCGGCGTCGGCGAGGGGCCTTGGTGGCTGAGTCAGCGCTTTAGCTTTTGGTCACCCGGAGCAAGCTGCCCCTCAAATCACCGGGGTCGGCGGCTGACGTTTCCGTAACAACCGCCTTCGCGGCTAATAGGGTCCCACGCCTCTCTCTCTGTCAAGATGATCGAGTACACGGAATACGGGCAAAATATCATGACTCATCACGAAAGGTTTTAGAATAATCGTAATAAGTGCGATAAAAATCTCCCACTCACCAAAAACGGGAGATTCCCAATGCAACCTTGGCATTCGTCATTGTTCTCTGCGGTTACGCACCTCACGGGACGGGCTCGCGACGAAGGCCTGTGCCTGACCGTATCCGACGACTTCGACGCTTTGATTGAGGCGGCTCGGCGGGCACCGGGCCGGGCGCCGGTTGCGCCAGCCTTCGACCCGAGAGTCAACGAGCTCGGCGCACAGAACGGCTTCTGGGTGCTGGGGACCGATGAACAAGGTCGTGTCGGTCATCTCCAGGCCGTCCGCCTCATAGACACCGGCCGTAGGACCCTGCAGCAACACATCGATGCGCATTTGCTCGATTTTGCGCCACCACAGTGCGCTGTCGACTCGGCGGGCAGCGCAAGCGAAGCACCGGCGGCGAATGGCCTTGGCGGACGCCTTTGCTATCACGGAGAGCTATGGTTGCGAGACGGACCGGGCGGCTTTCGAGGACGCGGATTGTCCGCCGTGCTGACGCGGCTCGGCATAGTCCTCGCTCATCTGCGTTGGGCGCCCTCGGTGACCTTTGCGCTCGTGTCGGCCTGGAGCATCCAGAAGGCGCTGACCGATGATTACGGCTACATCAACGCCGAGCCGCGGGGCGCCGTCTGGTCGATTGACGGAAAATCAGAGAAGCAGGAAGAGTGGTTGGTTTGGGTTACGCAGGAGCAGCTGGGCGTCTTGCTTGAGGCCGACGAGCGTTTCGACCTGCCGTGGCGCGAGGCTGCCTAGTCGCAGGGGGTGCCTGCGTTCTGAGGGGCGGGCGGTTGGCACCATGTAACGGATGTGGTTGAAGGTTTTGGAGTTCGCCGCTGGGAGTCGGACCCCTATGGGAGCTCCAAAATCGCCACTAAGCCGCGATCAGACGCTCTTGCGTGTAGTCAGTCAGCAGCAGCAGCAGCTTGCGGCCGCTGCGGTCGCGGCATGCGGTCAGCATGCGCTGATAGCTGACCCATATGCCGTCATCGTCGTTCTGTTGAACCGGCATCAGGACCTGATCGACGCGCTCTCCGCGATTGGCAATGACATCTAGGTAGGTTCGTGATGCCTCTTGACCGACCCGGTTATGCGACGGGTCGACGGCACAGTGTTGGCCCACGAGCTCACCCAGCACAGAGGTGCCGAAGACTTGGGCGAAGAGAGAGGTGCGGCCGATATAGCGATAGCTGAGCCAGGCGCCGTTGCTCTCTTCTTGGAACAGCAAGACGCGCCCGGAGAGCCCCTCTTCGGAAAAGCGATTCCAAAGGCCCGCGTCGATACGGTCCTCATTGGCCGCCAGCAGCGTTCTGGCGCGGCGGATCAGCGGGGTCACCTCGGCCGTCTCGGTGGTTTCGCCGAGGTTGCGAATTCTTATGCCGGGAAAGAGGACCACCTTGCGGTAGCTCTGCAAGGCTTCGATGCGAAGGCAAGCGTCGCGAACGCTGCAGAAGATCTCATAGGCCCAGCCGCCGAAATAGTAGCGCAGCTTGGCTCGTTCGACACCTTCGAGCTCCCAGAGGCAGGATGCGGCAGACGCCAAGCTCTCGTCGTGGACCTCGGTGATGTCCCATTGAACGGTCACGGTTCGCGGGCGCTTGCAGATCCGCACCATGCCGAGGCGTCTGAAGGCGAAGTCTAGTCCCAGCCGATCACGAACAACCGGATCTTGAGAGAAGGGGCAGAGTTGGCCAAGCTCGACATGATTCCATGATCCACAGTCGTCGACCCAGTAGTCTCCGTCATCGAGCTTCATGGGGAACAGCACCTACGCGCTTGGCCGTCTCTGTTAATCGAGAATTGCCAAGGAACTATGCAGCGCGCGAACAGGCCTTCACAAGCTGAAAGATCTGCTGCTTGATCTGCCCTTCCGGCAACTCATTGAGCTGTCGGGCGACGCGCAAGGTGTCTTTCGGCAACACCGTAGCGTTGCGGATGTCGTCCGGCGTGCCCGCGTCTTCCAAGCCCTCGTAGAAGTAGCTGATCGGAACGTCCAGAGCTTTGCTGATGTGCCAGAGACGGCCACTGCCGATCCGGTTGGTTCCGTTCTCGTACTTCTGCACCTGTTGAAAGCTGATGTTCAATTTCTCGGCCAGGGCCGTTTGGCTCATTCCGTTCGCCTGGCGCAACTGACGCAGACGTTGCCCGACATAGGCGTCCACATGGTCGGCCGAACGGGCTAGAATGGCATTCCGTTTTGCTTGTTTACGAGGCATAAAAGCTTTCCCTCCAGTCACTCACGCTACAACTTTTACCTAGTACAGCACGTTGTGAGCTACCACCTCGCGCGACCTATCGGCAGAATTGACCCTACCGAAATCACAAAGCAACGCAACCAAACGTTTGGCAATTGAAAGATGATAGCAATGTGCCCCACGCACCAACTGCGTGTCGACTGTTCATTTGGCACAACCTGTCTGTACAAGCAAGTATGCCTATAGTATAGTACAAGCTGTTTTAGGTATTTTGTCTCTCCAGCAAGGGGCGCCGAGCGCCAGTATGCCCGTTCAACGTCTGCGGGTTAGACGTTTGCAGGTTTGACAGGGGTGGCCACCCTTGGTTACGCGGCACCCATGGACTTCTCACTCTCCGAAGAGCAGCAGGCATTCCAGGCGGCGGCGCAGGGTTTCGCCCGTGAGGAGATGCTCCCCTTCGCTGCCGAATGGGACGCAAGTTGCATCTTTCCGGTCGAAGCACTGAGGAAAGCGGCTTCGCTTGGATTCGCAGGCATTTATGTCGCCGACGATGTCGGCGGCTCCGGGCTGGGCCGGCTCGATGCCGCGGTCATTTTCGAGGAGCTGGCGGCCGCCTGCCCGTCGACGGCGGCCTACATCTCCATCCACAACATGGCAGCCTGGATGATCGACCGCTTCGGCAACGAAGCGCAGCGGCAGGCGTTCTTGCCGCCGCTGATGACGATGGAGCACTTCGCCTCCTACTGCCTGACCGAGCCCGGGCATGGCTCGGATGCTGCCAACCTGAAGACCCGAGCCGGGCGCGACGGCGATCACTATGTGTTGAATGGCAGCAAGGCCTTCATCTCGGGCGGCGGCGAGAGTGACGTCTATGTCGTGATGTGCCGCACGGGCGACTCGGGACCCAAGGGCATCTCAACCTTGGTCGTGCCGAAGGCGACCGACGGACTGTCCTTTGGCAAGAAAGAGGTGAAGCTGGGCTGGAACAGCCAGCCCACGGCGGCGGTGATCTTCGAGAACGCGCGCGTCCCGGTGGCCAATCGCCTCGGTGAGGAAGGCGACGGCTTCAAGATCGCGATGATGGGTTTGGACGGCGGCCGCCTGAACATCGGCGCCTGCTCGATCGGCGGTGCGCGCGCCTGTTTGGAACTGGCCCTCGATCATGTGAAGGCACGCAAGCAGTTCGGCCGCGCCCTGGCCGAGTTTCAGGCCCTGCAGTTCAAGCTGGCGGACATGGCGACCGATCTCGAAGCGTCACGGCTGATGATCCACAAGGCCGCCAGCCTCTTGGATGCCGGCGACCCGTCGGCCACGCAGCACTGTGCCATGGCCAAGCGTCTGGCAACCGATTCCGGATTTGCCATCGTCAACGAAGCGCTGCAGCTCCACGGCGGCTATGGCTATATCCGCGACTATCCGATCGAGCGCTATCTGCGCGATCTGCGGGTGCATCAAATCCTCGAAGGCACCAACGAGATCATGCGGGTGATCATCGCGCGCCGGCTTTTGGCCGACTGACGGCAATTCGCGTCACTCCCGGCGACGTCGGGCTTGCACTCCTCCTTCGCCTTCGCTCTCTTGCGCCGCGAAACGTGTTGGTGGAGGGGCAATAACCGCATGGAATCCGAGATTTACTTCGGTCGGGAAGGCCGACTGGCGACCATCACACTCAACCGGCCGAAGGCACTCAATTCCCTGACCCTGCATATGATCCGGGAGATGCAGGTCCAGCTCGAGACCTGGGCGGACGACCCGGACGTCGGAGCGGTTCTTCTGCGAGGGGCAGGGGAAAAAGCCTTCTGTGCCGGCGGCGATGTGGTTGCCGTCTCCCGCTCCGCCAAGGAGGGCGGTGAGCTGACCCGCGTCTTCTTCCGCGAGGAGTACATCCTCAATCGCACCATGAAGACCTACGCGAAGCCCCTGCTTGCCTTGATCGACGGCATCACCATGGGTGGCGGAGTCGGTATCTCTGTGCACGGCAGCCATCGCATCGTCGGCGACCGCACGCTCTTTGCCATGCCTGAGACCGGCATCGGTCTCTTTCCCGACGTCGGCGGCTCCTACTTCCTGCCGCGGCTGCCAGGCCGGCTGGGCCAGTACCTCGCTTTGACAGGCGCGCGCCTCAAGGCGGCCGACTGCATCTATTGCGGCGTCGGCACCGACTACATCGTTGGCGAGCGGATGGAAGCGACCCTGACCGCCCTGGCCGAGGCAGAACTGGGTTCCGAAGCCAATGCGGAGATCGACGACATCATCGTAGGCTTCGCGTCGAACGTGGGGGATGCACCTCTCGCGGAACTGCGGGAGAGCATCGATCGCTGCTTTGCCAGCGATGACGTAGCGGAAGTCTTCGCCGCTCTTGGTGCCGATGAAAGCGAATGGGCGGAGAAGACCCTGGCAAAGCTCGAAGGCATGTCGCCGCTGTCCTTGCTGGTGACCGCTGAGGAAATGCGGCGCGGCGCGGAGATGAGCTTCGACGACTGCATGACCATGGAGTACCGCCTGAGCCAGGCTTTCATGGCCGGTCATGACTTTCACGAGGGCATCCGCGCCCTGCTGATCGACAAGGACAAGGCGCCGAAGTGGCAACATGCGTCCATCGACGACGTCACGAGGGCGGAGGTCGAAGCCTACTTCGCGCCCTTGGGTGAGAACGACCTCGTCTTCGATTGACAGCTCGCGGCACGATCACCGTCTTATTGCCGCCGCCTTCTAGGCGCGATCCGGCCATCTCACAGCCGAATCCCTGCCCGATTCACTGCGTAGCGCTGTGATTGGGCTTCCGATCTTAGGTTGATGGTGATGGGGTGGCGCATGGTGCTGGTCGCTACCCACAACCCTGATCGCAAGTCTTCGACATGCACACAGGGCAAGGGGTGACAGCATGAAACCGAGAGCCAGTCTATTTGGTGCAGCCGCGCTTGCGGCACTGCTGGGTTTACTCGCAGCCTGCGACGCAGTGCAGCACGGCGCCGCGAACGGGCAGGCAGCTACGTCGGCTGGGGCCGCAAGGCTCGCGGCGCAGCCATCGCCGGCACAACAGCTCGTTGAGAATCGCGAGCGCTACCAGGAAATAGAAGACAACCCGATCAAGCGCGTTGCCGAGGAGCCTGTTTCTACCTTCAGCGTGGACGTCGACACTGGCGCCTACAGCAATGTGCGACGCTTCCTGGAGGCCGGAACTATGCCGCCGCACGACGCGGTGCGCATCGAGGAACTCGTCAACTACTTCACCTATGACTACCGGGGACCGCGAAGCCCTGAGGAGCCTTTTGCCGTCGCTGCCGAGGTCGCGCGCACGCCATGGAACCAGCAGAGCTATCTGTTGCGCATCGGTCTGCGCGGCTTCGATATCGAGCGGAGCGAGCGGCCGGCGGCAAACCTGGTCTTCCTGATCGACGTGTCCGGCTCCATGTCCTCCCACGACAAGCTGCCTTTGGTGGTGAAGAGCCTGAAGATGCTGGCGAACGAGCTCACCGCTGACGACCGTCTCTCCATCGTCGTCTACGCCGGCGCGGTCGGCACCGTTCTCGAGCCGACGCCCGGTGACCAGCGTGGCGAGATCCTGTCCGCCCTGGATCGCCTGCGGGCCGGAGGCAGTACGGCGGGCGAGGCCGGCATCCAGCAGGCCTATGCACTCGCCGCGCAGGCACGGATCGAAGGCGGCATCAACCGCATCATCCTGGCCACCGATGGTGACTTCAACGTCGGTGTATCTGATCTGCGTGCCTTGAAGGACCTGATCGTTCGCAAACGAGAGAGCGGCATTACCCTGACCACGCTCGGCTTCGGCACGGGCAACTACAATGAAGCGCTGATGGAGCAGATGGCCAACGTCGGCAATGGCAACTATGCCTACATCGATCGCTTGAGTGAGGCGCGCAAGGTTCTGGTCGAAGAGATGGATGCCACGCTCTTCACCATCGCCAAGGACGTCAAGATTCAGATCGAGTTCAATCCGGCGGTGGTCGCGGAGTATCGCCTGATCGGTTTCGAGAACCGGCTTCTGCGGCGCGAGGACTTTCGCAATGACAAAATGGATGCGGGTGACATCGGTGCCGGTCACACCGTGACGGCGCTCTATGAGATCGTCTTGGTTGGCAGCCCCGGTCAGCAAGTTGCGCCGTTGCGCTATGTCGCAGATAGCTCTGAAAAGAACGATCAGCGTGCCGAAGAGATCGCCTACCTCAAGCTGCGCTACAAGCTGCCTGAGGAGAGCGAGAGCCGCTTGATCGAGCAACCTCTGGCAACAAGTCTGCTGGCGTCAGCGGACTCGCCGCCAAGTGCAGACCTTCGCTTTGCAGCGGCTGTTGCGGCTTTCGGGCAGTTGTTGCGCGGCGGCGAGCACACCAGGGGCTTCAGCTATGACAACGTGACAGCCCTCGCGCGGCGCGCCCGCGGCGACGATCCCTACGGCTACCGCGGACAGTTCCTAAGTCTGGTCGATCTCGCCAGCAGTTTAGATGAGCGTCAGAGGAATCCCGACGAACTCTGACCTTGGTTGCCTGTCCCAAGCTTTGGGGGGCAGAGAACGGCGGTCCGTCGCTTTTCAGGCGGGCCGCCGTCGTCTATGTCCGGGCCGACGATCTAAGCTTGGGAGGACGTCGCAATGGCAGATATCGCGTTCATCGGTCTCGGCAACATGGGGGGCCCCATGGCCGCCAACCTGGTCAAAGCCGGCCATCGCGTGATCGGCTTCGATCCCATGCCGCAGGCGGTCGAGGTTGCGCGCGGCAAGGGTATCGAGATCGTCGAGAACGCCGGAGAGGCGGCCGGCCAAGCCGAGATTGTCTTCTCCATGCTGCCGGCCGGCCAGCATGTGCGGGAGGTCTACGCCGGCACCGGCGAGGTGATCGCCAAGGCCAAGCCCGGCACGCTCTTCATCGACTCCTCGACCATCGACGTGGCCAGCGCCCGGGCCGTCGAAGAAGCGGCGAGCGCGGCCGGCCACATGATGGTTGATGCGCCGGTCTCTGGTGGCGTCGCCGGCGCGGAAGCCGGCACGTTGACCATGATGGTCGGCGGCAGCGATGCGGCCTTCGACATGGCCAAACCCTTTCTGGAGATCGTCGGCGGCAAGGTGGTGCATGCGGGCGGGCCGGGGAATGGGCAGGTTGCCAAGGTCTGTAACAACATGATCCTCGGTATCAGCATGATCGCCGTCTCGGAGGCCTTCACTCTGGCCGAAAAGCTCGGCCTTTCGCCGGAGAAGCTCTTCGAGATTTCCTCGACGGCTTCGGGTTCCTGCTGGGCCATGCTGAACCACAACCCGGTGCCGGACATCGTGCCGACCTCGGCGGCCAACCGCGGCTACGTGCCCGGCTTTGCCGCCGGCATGATGCACAAGGACTTGAAGCTGAGCCAGGAGGCCGCCGCGCAGGCCGGTGTGGCGACACCGATGGGGGCCGAGGCGACGGCGCTCTACACCATGTTCGTCAACTCTGGGCGGGCCGACCAGGACTACACAGCGATCATCAAGTTCATTGACCCGACGCGGGAGTAGCCATCTCGCGCCCAAGAAAAAAGCCGTCCCCGAGGGAAGGGGACGGCTGAGTGGTCGGGTCTGAAGGGATTGGCGCTTACGCGCCGCGCAGCTCGTGCTTGGATAGGGGCAAGCTGCGGATACGCTCTCCAGTCAGCTGGTAGAGCGCATTGGCGACGGCCGGGCCGATTGGCGGCGTGCCGGGCTCGCCGACACCGGTCGGAGCGGCCTCCGATGGAACGATATGTACCTCAACCTTCGGCATCTCCTCGATGCGCAGGGGCACATAGTCGTGGAAGTTGGACTGCTCGACGCGTCCACCGTCCAAGGTGATCTCGTCGTGCAGAATGGCGCCGAGGCCGTAGCCGATGCCGCCTTCCATCTGCGCCTTGATCTGATCGGGGTTGATCGGCCGGCCGCAATCGACGGCGCATACCACCCGCTCGATCTTCGGCGTGCCGCCGTCGAGTGAGACCTCGACGACCTGCGCGACGAATGAGGCGAAGGACTCATGAACGGCAATGCCGCGGGCCTTGCCGGCCGGAAGCGGCTCGCCCCAGCCAGCCTTCTCGACAGCCAATTCCATCACACCGAGATGGCGCGGATGGTCACGCAGCAGCTCACGCCGGAACTCGACCGGGTCGCGACCTGCCGCCTCAGCCATCTCGTCGATGAAGATTTCGACCGAGTAAGCCGTGTGGGTGCTGCCGACCGCCCGCCACCAAAGCACCGGCACGCCGACATCGGTGTCGTGCAGATCGATCAGGGTGTTTGGAATGGCGTAGGGTAGGTTGTTTGCACCCTCGACCGAGGTCTGGTCGATGCCGTTCTGCACCAGCAGGCCCTCGAAGGCCGTGCCCTTCAAAATGGACTGGCCAATAATGCGATGCTGCCAGGCAACCAGCTTGCCGTCCTCATCGACACCAGCGCGAAGGCGGTGGAAGTACATCGGCCTGTAGCGGCCGCCCTGCACGTCGTCCTCGCGAGTCCAGAGCAGGCGCACCGGCGCGCGCCCGTCGATGGCCTTGGCGATCGATACCGCCTCGGCAACCATGTCGGAGTCCGGCGTGGCACGGCGGCCGAAGCTGCCCCCGGCATAGAGCGTGTGCACCGTCACCTTCTCCGGCGCGATGCCGAGGATCTGCGCTGCCACCATCTGATCACCGGTAGGGAGCTGCGAGCCGGTCCAGATCTCGCAGCCATCCTGGGTGATCTCGGCCACCGCGTTGATCGGCTCCATGGGTGCATGGGCCAGGAAGGGGAACTCGAAGTCCGACTCGATCACAGTGGCCGCGGAGGCGAGAGCGGCATCGCTGTCGCCGTCCTGGCGAGCGACTAGGCCGGGCTGATCGGCCATCGCTTTGTAGGCCGCCATGATCTCCGACGTGCTGCGGGTTTCTGCCCCGCTTTCGTCCCACTCGACGGAGAGCGCTTCGCGGCCCTTGCTCGCCGACCAGAAGTCGCGCGCCACGACGGCCACGCCTTTCGGCACGGCGACGACCTCTTCGACTCCGTTGATCTGCAAGGCTTCGGCGGCGTCGAAGGACTTGAGCGTGGCACCGAAAACCGGAGGCCGCGCGATCAGCGCCGTCAGCATGCCGGGGCGCTGCACGTCGATGGTGTAGATCGCCTGGCCGGTGGTCTTGGACTTGGAGTCCAAACGCGGTGCATGCTTGCCGATCAGAGTGTGATCCTTGGGGTCCTTAAGGGTCACCTGAGCCGGCGGCGTCTGTTGCGCCGCCAGCTCCGCCAGCTCGCCGAAACTTGCGCTTTGGCCAGACGCGGCATGGCTCAGCCGGCCATTCGCCACCGAGATTTCGCCGGCAGGCACGTTCCACTGCTGGGCCGCGGCGGCCACCAGCATGGCCTTGGCCATGGCACCGGCGTGACGCAGCTGATCGTAGGAGTTGGCGATCGCCGAGCTGCCGCCGGTGCCCTGGAAGGGCCCCCAGTGCAGATTGTTGTATCGCTCGGCATCGGCCGGCGCGTGCTCGTTGCGAATCTGGGCCCAGTCCGCGTCGAGCTCCTCGGCGACGATGGTCGCGAGACCGGTATGGCTGCCTTGGCCGAACTCGATGTGTTTGCAGAGCACCGTCACCGTGTTGTCGGGCGCGATGCAGATGAAGGCATTGGGGTCTGCCTTGAGCGCGGCGGCCGCGGGGGAGGCGCCGTAAGCGAATTTGGGCAGCATCTGGAAGCCGATGACCAAGCCCGCGCCGGCAGCGGAGCCGATCAGGAAGCGGCGTCGGTCGAGCGTAGCTGCGGAGAGACGTCGTGCCAGCATCGGTTAGCCCTCCATCTTCTTGGCGGCCTCGTGGATAGCCGCGCGGATCCGAACGTAAGTGGCGCAACGGCAGACATTGCCGCTCATGGCCGCATCGATGTCATCGTCGCTGGGCTGTGGCGTCTCTTCGAGCAGCGCCACGGCCGACATGATCTGGCCGGACTGGCAGTAGCCGCATTGCACCACGTCGAGATCTTGCCAGGCGCTCTGCACGGCCTTGGCGGCCGGGCTCCCGAGCCCTTCGATGGTGGTGATCTCAGCGCCTTCCGCATCGCCGACAGCGATGGAGCAGGAACGGACGGGGAAGCCGTCCATATGAACCGTGCAGGCACCGCAGGCGGCGATGCCGCAGCCGAACTTCGTACCGGTCAGTTGTAGGTGATCACGCAGGGCCCATAGGAGGGGCATATCCGGGTCGACGTCGACCGAGCGCTCCTCTCCATTGACCGAAATCCGCAAAGCCATTTCGTTCTCCCGGGGCAAATGGATCGAAAAAGCAATAGGCTAGGGCTGTCAGCGCGCCGCAGCCTCACTGCTGGAAGAACTGGTTCGCAAAACCCCACATCCAAAGGTGCGAAAGGACTTTTTGTTTGCCTAATCCTCCCGGCAACCGCCATTGGCGGTTGAGCCATCCGGACAAGCTTGCTCCATATCGCGGCCAAACAAACATGTGACGCTATTATGAATGCAGTGCTGACCAATGGTGCCTTTCCCCCGCAAGTGAGCGAGGTTGCTCAGATGCTCCGCCCCTACGCCAAGGTGGAGGGGCTCAACGACTCACCCGTCGATGGCGTCTGTGTCTATCGCACGGACAGCTTGATGCCGCGCACACCGGTGATCTACGACCCTTGTCTGGTCATCGTCGTGCAGGGCTGCAAGCGCGGTTACCTCGACGACCACATCTTCGAGTATAACTCTTCGAGCTATCTCGCCTGCTGTGTGCCGGTACCCTTCGATGTCGAGATCCTCGAAGCCTCGCCGGAACAGCCCTTCCTCGCTCTTGGTATTCCCATCGTCGCCTCGGAAATCGGCGACCTGCAGATGCAAATCGACGATTCGGATTTGCCCGATGAGGATCTGCCCTATGCCGTCGATACCTCGCCTTTGCAGGGGGAGATGCTCGACGCCGTCGCGCGCCTGGTCCGGACCTTCGACAGCGCGTCCAACGCCAATGTGCTGGGGCCGCTGATCCGGCGGGAAATACTCTATCGCGTGCTGACGAGTGAGCAGGGCGGCGCCATGCGGGCCGTGGTCCAGCGCAAGAGTCACTTTCGCCGCATCGGCGACGTGATGCGAACGATCCATGACGACTGCGCCCAGCCGGTCACCACCGCCGACATGATGCGCATCGCCGGCATGAGCAAGACGACCCTGCACAAGAGCTTCAAGGCCGTCACGGCCATGACGCCGCTGCAGTTCGTGAAGTCGGTGCGGCTGCATCAGGCCAAGGCCCTGATGCTCAACGAGGGGGTCTCGGCCAGCACGGCTGCCTACCAGGTCGGCTACGCCAGCGCCTCTCAATTCAGCCGCGAGTTCAAGCGCCTCTTCGGCCTGCCTCCCAGCGAGGTCGGTAAGTTGGTCTAGGGGCACGGCGGAACCGCATCTGGCTACACGAGGTCTTGCTGGAACGACTGGTCTGAGCAACATCCTGTGCAGGCGATCAAAGGGAGTAGGCCATGAGCCAGTCCGTTCCATCGGCCCTCGAGGCGGCCGCGGCGCGCAGCGACTGCGACAGTGATGCCTTGGGCCGCTTTGCCCGGCACCTGCAGGCGCTACCGCCCGTACCGGCGGCCCGTATCAATCCCTTTCAGTTCGCAGATGCGGCCGGCGTCGACGCCGAGACGGCGCTCGATCTCTTCGTGCACGGGGCCAAGCTCGGCCTCTTCGATTTGGAGTGGGGCATGGTCTGCCCGCTGTGCGGTGGTATCACGCACAGCGTGGCCGAGCTCGACCATGTGGCCGAGGACAGCCACCACTGCTCCCTCTGCGAGAAAGACGTGGACTCGGTGCTGGACGACACTGTCGAGGTCAGCTTCGCCTATGCCGCACCCGGCGCGCCGCTCGACCTGCACCGCGACTTGGCGACCTACCATGGCTACTACACATCCTCCAGCTATCCCTATCGGGAGGATTGGCGACACTATCACGAGCGTCACACCGTGGCCGACATCAAGCTGGCCTCCGGCGAAACAGGCCGGCTGCCGCTCGCGCTGGAAGCAGGCCCTGGATATCGGCTGATCTGCCTCGACACGCATTCAGGTGCGGAGTTGCGGGTGGCCGAAGCAGCGAACCCGGGCGGGACGGGGGAGGCGATCGCGCTCGCCCTGTCGAACGTGGGGTTTTCCGCGTCCGAGGTGACCGTTCCTGCCGGAGAGGCCGTACTGTCGCTGACCAACCAGAGCGACCAGGCGGTCTGGCTGCGGGTGCTGCGGCGGGACATGGATGACGTCATGGCGATCTTGGGAAAGGGCCCAGCGCAGTTCGCCCCGCGCCTCACCGGTAAGCACCTGCTCAACAACCAGGCTTTTCGCGATTGCTTCGCTATGCAGGAGCTGGCTCCCGACCTGAAGCTGAAGCTGCGCAGCCTGACCCTGTTGTTCACCGACTTGAAGGGGTCGACAGCACTCTATGACCGTGAGGGCGACCTTGCGGCCTACCGCTTGGTGCAGGACCACTTCGCTGCCCTCAAAGAGGTCGTGCGGCACCATTCCGGTGCGGTGATCAAGACCATGGGCGATGCCGTGATGGCTGCCTTCCCGAGCGGCAATGACGGGACCGCTGCGGCCATCGATATGATGGCTGCCATGCAGGGCGTGGCTGGCGGCCGTCATGGCGATGAGGTCGGGCTCAAGGTCGGGCTGCACGCCGGCCCTGCGCTCGCGATCAACGCCGGTCAGACTTTGGACTATTTCGGTCAAACCGTGAACATCGCCGCGCGGGTGCAGGGCTTGGCGGACGCCGGCGAGATCTGCCTGACCGCGGCGCTGAACGACAACGACGGTGTTCCCGCTCTCTTGACCCAGTCGGGCTTCGAGGGTCGACCTGAACGTGCGCGGCTCAAGGGCGTGTCAGCGGAGGAAGAGATTTTCCGCTACCGCGCCGCGACCTAGGGCGTTTCCCGTCCCTGTCGAATCAATCCTGCGACGGTTGTAGACGACCGGCATCTGAGCAAAGGTCGCCTGTTTGCTCGATGCGGACCACAAGGCTCGGGGTTGCCGATGGACAGATTTGATATTGCGGGCTCTGACGAGACCATGATGGCGGTCGTGACGACCGGAAACGGCGGCTACGACAAGCTGGAGTATCGCGAAGTCCCGCAGCCGAAGATCGGTCCTGGCGAGGTGCTGCTTCGCGTTCTCGCCGCCGGTGTCAACAACACCGAAATCAACACGCGGCTTGGCTGGTACTCCTCGAGCGTGACTGATAGCACGGACTCCACCGCTGACGTTCAAGAGCGCGAAGCGGACCAGAAATCAGACGGCGGCTGGAATGAGGCGACGCCCTTTCCCTTCATCCAAGGCACCGACTGTTGCGGACGAGTCGTGGCCGTCGGCGACGACGTCGATCGCGGCATGATCGGCCGACGTGTCCTGGTGCGCGCCTGTATGCGCCCCAACGGATACGACACCATGGACAATGTTTGGATGGCCTCGGACTTCGACGGTGCCTTCGCACAGTTCGTCAAAGTCCCGGCAGGCGAAGCCTTTCCCGTCGACTGTGACTGGTCGGACGAGGAGCTCGCCACGATCCCCTGCGCTTACGGAACGGCGGAGAACATGCTGCATCGCGCCGGCGTCGGGGCCAACGACCATGTCTTGATTGCCGGCGCCTCCGGCGGTGTTGGCTCCGCAAGCGTGCAGCTCGCCAAGCGGCGCGGTGCCCGCGTCACCGCGATCGCCGGGGCGGCCAAGCTGGACAAGGTCCGCGAAATCGGTGCCGATCGGGTCATCGACCGCAAGCAGGATCTGCTTGCCGAGCTTGGTCCGAACTCGGTCGACGTTGTCGTCGACAACGTCGCCGGCCCCGGTTTTCCGCAGATGCTGAAGGTCTTGAGGCGCGGTGGCCGCTACGTTTCCTCCGGCGCCATCGCCGGTCCAATGGTCAGCCTGGACATGCGGGACATGTATCTGAAGGACATCGTCCTGATCGGCTGCACAGCGTGGGATGAGCCCGTCTTTCCCAATCTGATCTCCTACATCGAGCGGGGCGAGATTCGGCCACTTGTCGCCAAGGTCTTTCCGCTCAGCGAGATCGTCGCCGCGCAGAAAGAGTTCATGGAAAAGACCCACATCGGCAACTTCGTTCTCGTGCCGCCCCAGGACGACTGAGCGTTCCGAGCGTCACTGCGGCCAGTGCGTCGCGGCTTGGGGGCCTAGCTGACCCGCTCCTGACCGATACCACCGCGCGGGGCGCCGGCATCGATGTTTCCCCAGAGCACGCGGTGGTCTTCAGGCAGCGCGCGGCTGTTCGGCATGGCAAGCCAGAGCCGCAGCAGGCGCCGAGTGAAGCCTTCGGCCGGCGCATCCTCGAAGGCCTCGCGGGCATGATAGGTGACGTGGCTGTTGAGGAGTTGGATGTCGCCGGGCTGCAGGCGCATGGCGTAGCTGAGCCGGTCAGCCGTCGCGGCCAGGAGATCGATCGCCTCCCACTGGGCCGCGCTCAGCTTTGCGAGGCCTGGCTGCATTTGCGCCGCCTCGATGTAGGTGCGGGAATAGTGGCTCGTGAGCTTTCCGTTCCGCAGACCAAAGACCGGCAGGTCGTAGGTTACGGTCTCTCCGCCGTCCTCCTCGCCGAGCCGCGAGCGTGTGTAGGGCCGGTAGAGCAGGGCCAGCAGATCGGGGCGCTCGTCCAGGATGGCGTTGTGCACGGCGATGCTGCTGGCGATGCGACTCAGGCCGCCGGACTTCGCCTGACCGAGGCACAGCAGGCCGACAACATCGCAGCGGTCGGTGTGGAAGCGCAGTTCGCCGGGGCCGTAGGTCCGCGCCTTGGACGAGAGGAACGCGCCATCGCCGTCACCGGTCACGATGCGCCCGTGGCGGCTGCCGAGATCGCCGCCTTCGTCTTTGATCTCCCGCATCCGCTGCCCACGGCTATCCTGAAAGCGTGGGTGGCCGAGATGGCACCCCAGCCCAAACCAGAGCAGCCTGATCTCTTCGTCGCTGTAGCGGGCGATCGGCAAGCCTTCGATCTTGACGAAGCCGCGGCCCTCTTCGAGCTCCTTGGCAATGTCGTCCGACTTCTTCCGGAGGGCCCGGTTGAGCGGGAAGTCCTCCCGCGAGACTTCCTGCCAGGCGAGGCCCCGTTGCGCGCAGCCTTCCAGCGCGCTGTCCAATCCTGCGAGCTCCTCCTCGCTCCAGGTCAAGCTCCAGCCGCTCTCATGGTGCAGCTCATCACCGGTCCAGCCGCCGGGCAGCGCGTCGATCTCAGGAGAGGGCTCGGTCGTCATTCGGCTTTCGCCAAGAGGGCGATGTATCCGACCGACCGAGAGCCGGAGCGGTCGATGGACGAGAGATTGCCGTCTTCAGGCAGCCAAACGAGGTTTTCGGCCTTGAGCTTGTGGCTGCATTCCAAATCGAAACCGGCCGATCGGGCCGCTTTCTCTAGCTCGGCGAGGCTGCGCTTGTGTGTCTCGACAACGACGCTTGTCGAACCGACCGGAAGGGAGGTGCTGGCGTAGTTGTGCTCGGCGTCGATGTCCGAGATCAGCAAAGAACCCCGAGGCTTCAGCGCCCGATAGAAACCTTGAAGCGCAGCCTCGATATCTCGGATGTGCGATAGGACCCTGGTGCACAGAACGACATCGAAGCCGCTCTTGAAGAGCGGCATACGTTGCGCGTCGCCTTGAATGAGCTTGGCACCGCATCCCATGCGCTCGCGCGCTATGGCCAGCATGTTCTCGCTGACGTCGATGCCGGTGACGTCATATCCCAGATCGCTCAGGCGTTTGGCGAGGTAACCCGTTCCGATGCCGACATCGAGGATGCTCCGCACGTTCGTCAAGCGACCGATCATCTCGAGCAAAAGCGGCGCTTCATTGAGACGCCAGAAGGTCTGCCAGTCCCACCCGTCGTAGGAGGAGGCGGCCATGTTGTAGGCAGGCCGCGGTGCCACGAACCGCAGTGTCGCGGAGTCTTGCGTGGGCATCTCACGGCCCAAAGGCTTGCCTGACTGGCTCACTGGTTGTCTGAAGCCCTCTGGAGTTCGAGCAGTCTTTGTTCAACTTCTCTCAGCCGGGTCTCTAGGTCGTCACTCGGAGCAGGGACCTCGCCCGGCGTGGCCTGAGTGTTCTCCACCTGCGGTGCCGCTTGCAAAACAAGTCTTTCGGTGACCGCTTTTTCCACAGTGCTTCGGATGGTGTCGTCCAGATCGGGGGATATCAGGCCCTGAACCCAGGGAACGAAGGTGACGGCAGCCACCAGGAGCACGAAACCGAAGGCGGCCCAACCCAATGAGCTTCGAATCGCTTTGGGGGCGTCATCCTTGAGTTGGTCGACCTGCGCATTCTTCTCGTTCTCGGCCGCCTTCTTGATATCCTCGATGGCTGCATCCCGGTCCAAAACGAGTTGCTTTGAAAAGTCGGCAACCTGAAGGAAGCTCTCCGGCCCCTCGGTCGCAGCCTCGTGCACCGCCTTGTCATATTGGTCGACGGACAGAGTCAGCCCCAGGGGCGTGTCCGCCGGCTTGCTCATGCGCATGAAGACGAGCTTGGCCATGTTAGTGTCGGGATAGAGCGTGATCGGCGTCTTCCCGAAGTTGACGAAGAGGCAGGCGAGCGGGCCGTGATAGCCCGGCTCGATCATGCTCATGTTGACCAGCATCAGGCCCTTGCGGGAAAGGGTATTGGTCTGCCACCAGAAGGCGCAGATGTTGCTGGGCATCTTCACGACGACGCGCGTTCGAATCCAGACCATGGCTCCGGGCAGGATCTTCACGAACTCGGGCGCGTTGGGCTTGCTCCAGTCCACAACGGCCCCTTCCGGTCCGGAGTGAAAGACCTTTCCTGGAAAGCAGTGATAGGCACACTGCTTCGCATTCCCGATCTCACCGTCGATGATGAGTTCGTTCTTAGCGATGAACTCCCGGATCTCTCCGTCGCTTAGTATGCTCACTTCGGCCTCCGCCAATCCAAGTTGCGTCGCGCTTCTGATGAACCGACGTCCGGCTGATCGCGCTTTCGATCGCCCGAAGCCTAGGGCAGTTCGAGCCCCAACACTACGCGGGTAAGTGCCGAGTCGGTTGTCAGCCCGGCTACTTTCGAGTCTGTTGGCGGCATGTTTCGCCCGACCAAAACCCTGCCGCTCGCCGAGTTCGTGGTGATGCTCGCCTTCATGGTGTCCATCGTCGCCATGGCGACCGACATCATGCTGCCGGCTTTGGCGCTGATCGGGGAGGACCTGCGGGTCGCCGACCCGAACGATACGCAGCTCATCGTCTCGTCGCTGTTCGTCGGTTTTGCCATCGGGCAGCTGATCGTCGGCCCGCTCTCCGACACCTACGGCCGACGGCCTGTCATTCTGTTCGGCTACCTCTTCTTCGTTGTCGGTTGCATCCTGTCAATCGTCGCGAGCGATCTGACCGCCATGCTGATCGGGCGCTTCCTACAGGGCGTCGGCGCCGCGGCGCCCCGTGTGGTCGGCACCTCCCTGGTGCGCGACGGCTATGCGGGGCGGGAGATGGCGCGGATCATGTCCGTTATCATGGCGGTCTTCATCCTGGTGCCGGCCATCGCCCCTTCCATCGGCCAAGGCCTGATCTTCGTCCTGCCGTGGGAGTTCACTTTCGTCGCCCTGCTGGCCATGGCGGTCGCCGCCTTCTTGTGGTTCGGAACCCGGCAGCCGGAAACGCTGGCGCCGGAAAACCGCCGCCCGTTTTCGGTGAGCAGCTTGATCGTAGGCTGTCGCGAGATTCTCTCGATGCGAACGGTGCTCGGCTACACGCTAGCGATGGGTTGCGTCTTCGGCGCCTTCCTTTCCTACCTCAGTGCCTCCCGCCAGGTCTTCCAGGACGCGCTGAACGCCGGGGAGATGTTCGCCATCTACTTCGGTGTGGCGGCGCTGGCGATCGGTGCCGCCTCGCTGTTGAACTCGGTCCTTGTCATGCGCCTGGGCATGCGGCTCCTGACCCAGTCGGCGCTGGTCGGGCTGGTTTTCTTGAGCGGCGGTTTCTTCGCCCTGTTTCATGCCCTCGGCGGGCTGCCCTCCATCGCGCTTTTCATGTGCTGGCAGCTGGCCGCGTTCTTCTGCATCGGCATTCTATTCGGAAACCTCAATGCCCTGGCGATGGAACCTTTAGGGGGCATGGCGGGATTGGGCGCCGCCCTGATCGGTTCGATCTCCACCGTGATCTCGCTGCCGTTCGGCTGGCTGATCGGGCGCATGTTCGACGGCACGGTGCTGCCCCTGGTCGGCGGGTTCTTCACGCTGGGACTCGCGGCGCTGACGGCGGCCTGCTGGACCGAGCGGGCCTTGCCGTTCCGCTTCGAACATCGTTGAGGCACTAGCGCGCGGCTGTCCAGGGTGGGGACTTGCCAATCCTCTCCAGCAGGAAATCGATGAAGACCCTGACCTTCGCCGTCAGCACATTCGACTTCGGATAGATCAGCCAGAGCGCCGAGGGATCGTCGACCTCATAGTCCGGCAAGACGTGGACCAGCGCGCCCTCTGCGATCTCCCGGTGAACGCTCCAGAGCGAGTTCAAGGAAATGCCGGCGCCGGCCAGCGTCGCGGCCTTTTGGTTCATGCCTTCGTCAAGGATGACCCGGCACTCGGTGTCGCGTGGGTCCAACTGGCCCGATCTTCCGTCCGAGCCGATCAAGCGCTTCGCCGAAAGATCCTTGAACCAGATGAGTTCGTGCTTGCTGAGCTCTTTGGGATATTGGGGCGTGCCCCGGCGCGCGAGATAGCTTGGCGACGCGCAGAGGATGCGTTCGTCGTTTGCAAGCCGTCGCGCCTTCAGGCTGCTGTCCTCGAGAGCGGAATTGCGCAGGGCAAGGTCGAAGCTGCCCTCGATCAGATCGAATGGCGTGTCGGACAGGCGCAACTCCAGGCTGATGCCCGGGTAGAGTTCCAGGAAGCCCGGCAAGAGCGGGGCGATGTAGAGCTGCGCAAAGCTGCTGGGCGCGGTGAAGCGCAAGGTGCCTGTCACGGTCGCGCTGCCCAGCCCTAAGGCTGCTCGGGCCTCGTTTTCCTGCGCGAGGATCTCTTTGGCGTAGGGCAGAAACTCGGCCCCCTCTAGCGACAGAGCCACCTTTCGGGTCGAGCGATGGAGCAGGTCCGCACCCAAGGTCCTTTCCAGCTTTGCCAGCCGGGCGCTGGCCACAGCCGGGGCCATACCGATTTCCCGGCCGGCGGCACTGATGTTGCGCTTCTCTGCCGCGAGAACGAAGAGGCGGACGCTTTCCGTGTCCATCAGATTATATATCAATACCGAATTATGAAGTCATAGAAAGCCGGTTTATATCGAGAAATGCAATGAATATCTGCTGCTGCGAGGCTGGCCTCAGCCGGAGCTGGAAGGGAGAAGCAGCAACCATGACCTACTATTCCGTTCTCGCTGTCACACCGACCAGCGAAGACTGGATTCCGGGTTACCTGCCGACCGCCAACGCGCTTGTCGCCAAGCATGGCGGCAAGTACCTGGCCCGAACGGCAACTCACGAACAGATCGAAGGGGCGGAGGATGCGGCTGCCCTGCGCATCATCCTCGAGTGGCCCTCGAAGGAAGCCGCCGTGGCCTTCATGAACGACCCGGACTATGTGCCGCATCTCAAGGCCCGGACGGCCGGTTCCAACAGCTTCCACTTTCTTATCGAAGGCAAGGACGACCTGGCGTAAGAGGCTCTGGAACGCCTGCGGTCTCGGGGCTGCTCGGCCAAAGGAGTCGAAGTCATGAGCAAAACCATTCTCATCACCGGGTCGACCGACGGCATCGGGCTGGAAACGGCCAAGAGGCTGGTCCAGGCCGGGCACAACGTTCTGCTGCACGGGCGTAGTGCGGCGAAGCTGGAGGCGGCGGAGCGAACGCTCTCCGCACTGCCGGGCGGTGGTCGCGTCGAAAGCTACCTGGCCGATCTCTCGGGCATGGTCGATGTCGAGGCGCTGGCGAAGGCGGTCACCGACAAGCACGATCGTCTCGATGTGCTGATCAACAATGCCGGCATCTTCAAGACGCCCAATCCCGTGACGCAAAACGGCCTCGACGTGCGCTTCGTGGTGAACACGCTGGCGCCCTATCTGCTGACGCAGCGGCTTCTGCCGCTGCTCGGGGCGGACGGGCGGGTCATCAACGTGTCCTCCGCCGCCCAGGCGCCGGTCGATATCGAGGCCTTGGCAGGCAAGGGCCGGCTGGCCGACATGGCGGCCTATGCCCAGAGCAAGCTGGCGATCACCATGTGGTCGCGGGAAATGGGGTTGGCGCGAAAGGAAAGCGGGCCGGCCTTCATCGCCGTGAACCCCGGCTCGCTGCTGGCCAGCAAGATGGTTAAGGAGGGCTTCGGCGTGGCCGGCGCGGACATCGGCATCGGTGCGGATATCCTGATTCGCGCGGCCCTGACCGACGAATTCGCCGACGTCTCGGGCCAATACTACGACAACGACAACCGTCGCTTCGCCGACCCTCATCCCGATGCGCTCGATGCGAAGAAGTCGCAAGACGTCGTCAGCGCCATCGAGGGCGCTCTCGCTCAGCTTGGGTGACAGAAAAGACCCTTCTGACTCCCATCTGATTGACCATGGGTCGCGTCCGCAATGCCGGCGAGGACCTTCCGGTTTGGCCGCGCGCGGGAGCACTTTTTCAATCACACATCGTCTTCCGCGACCGGGAGGTCGTTTGCTAGGGTCCTTGCTTAGACGGCATAGCGTTGGTCACGGAGACGGGGCATGTTGGCGGCGAAGTCGGGCTGGCTTGTGCTTTGCTTTTTAGGGCTTCTGCTCTGGCCTACACCAAGTGAAAGCCAGTCCAGCGCTCTGACCGCTGCGCACGACCAAGCGATAGAGTTGCATGCGCAAGGTCGATATGCGGAAGCGATTCCCTACGCCGCTAGAGCCTTGGAGTTGAGTGAGGTTGAGTTCGGGTCGGGGCACCCGAGGACGGCCAACTACGCCAACGACCTGGCTGTGATCTACACCCGACAGGGTCGGTATGAGGAGGCCGTGCCGCTCCACCAGCAGGCGCTCGAGATCTGGGAGAGGACTTTTGGGCCCGATCATCCAGCCGTGGCGCAGAGCTTAAGCAACCTGGCACTGGTCCGCGATTACCAAGGGCGATACGCGGAGGCTGAGGCGCTGTATCGACGCGCGCTGGAAATTCGGGTGAAAGCTCTTGGCTCTGAGCACGCGGATGTCGCCGTGACCTTGAACAACTTGGCCGCGCTTTTTCGCGAACAGGGCGCGTATGCGGAGGCCGAACCTCTCTACCAACGCGCGCTGGCGATCTTTGAGCAGGCCTTTGGGCCCGAGCATCCAAACGTCGCCAACGTCCTCAACAACCTGGCTGAAACTTATCGGAGACAGGGCAAGTACTCCGGGGCTGAGCCGCTGATCCGGCGCGCGCTGATGATCAACGAGAAAGCTCTCGGAACCAAGCATCCGGCAGTGGCCACGAACCTCAATAACCTAGCCCTGCTCTATCAGGAGCAGGGCAGTTACGGTGAGGCCGAGTCCCTGTATCAGCGGGTCTTGTCAATCCAGGAGGACGTCCTTGGGCCCAAGCATCCGCAAGTCGCTGCGACCCTCAACAATCTGGCAGGGCTATACTACCTGCAGGGCGACTATGCGGAGGCCGTGCCGCTCTTTCAGCGCACACTGGCGATCATGGAGGACGTTCTTGGGCCGGAACATCCAAACCTGGCGGTCGTCCTAGGGAACTACGCCGAGGTTCTCCGCAAACTCGGGCGTGATGATGAGGCACGGGAACTGGAGGCGCGGGCCGAGGCAATCGGCAGGGAGCGTCCAAAGGTGCACGAGGTCGAGTGAGTTTGCCATCAGCGCCCGTTTTCGGCCCTCAAGCCCATCGAGGCCGCCCTTGCCCAGCTTGGGTGATAGAAAAGACCCTTCTCCACCTGTCCAATTGACAAGCGGGCCGCGGCAGGGATGTTAGCCAGCGGCTACAGGAGAGGGGGCCCAAGGCGTGTTCGACAAGATTCTCATAGCAAACCGCGGCGAGATCGCCTGCCGGGTCATCAAGAGCTGCCGGCGCCTGGGCATCAAGACGGTCGCCGTCTATTCCGATGCCGACCGCGATGCGCTGCACGTCGAGATGGCGGACGAGGCGGTGCGGGTCGGCGAGGCCCCTGCGGCCGAAAGCTATCTGCAGATCGACCGCATCATCGAGGCGGCGACCAGCACAGGCGCCCAGGCCATTCATCCCGGCTTCGGCTTCCTCTCTGAAAAGGCCGAGTTCGTCGGCGCAGTCGAGGCCGCCGGTCTCGTCTTCATCGGCCCGCCAACCGGCGCTATCGCCGCCATGGGCGACAAGATCGAGTCCAAGCGCCTGGCGGCCAAGGCCGGCGTCAACACCGTACCGGGCCACATGGGCGTCATCGCGGACGGCGAAGAGGCGGTGAAGATCGCCGATGACATCGGCTACCCTGTGATGATCAAGGCCTCGGCGGGCGGCGGCGGCAAGGGCATGCGCATCGCCCGCAGCAGCGAAGAGGTGCGGGACGGCTTCCGCTCGGCCCAGAACGAGGCGCGCTCCAGCTTCGGCGACGACCGGGTCTTCATCGAGAAGTTCGTCGAGGAGCCGCGCCACATCGAGATCCAGGTGCTGGCCGATTCCCACGGCAACACGCTCTATCTGCATGAGCGGGAATGCTCCATCCAGCGGCGCCATCAGAAGGTGATCGAGGAGGCGCCTTCGCCCTTCCTCGACGAGGCGACCCGCAAGGCTATGGGCGAGCAGGCCGTCGCCCTGTCGGAAGCCGTCGACTACCGCTCGGCCGGGACGGTGGAGTTCATCGTCGACAAGGACCGTAACTTCTATTTCCTGGAGATGAACACCCGCCTCCAGGTGGAGCATCCGGTGACCGAGATGATCACTGGGCTCGATCTGGTGGAGTGGATGATCCGTATCGCCGCCGGCGAGGCGATTACCTTCGGGCAGTCCGATATCAAGATGGATGGCTGGTCGATCGAGTCCCGCGTCTACGCGGAAGACCCGCTGCGCAACTTCATGCCCTCCATCGGCCGCCTGGTGCACTACCGTCAGCCGCGAGAGGGGGAGGCGGTGCGGGTCGACACCGGCGTGGTCGAGGGCTCCGAGATCTCCATGTACTACGACCCTATGATCGCCAAGCTGGTGACCCATGGGAGCAACCGCGATGAGGCCATCGCCCGCATGCGGGCTGCGCTCGACGCCTATTACATCCGCGGCATCAACCACAACATTCCCTTCCTCTCTTCGGTGCTGGCGCATCCGCGCTTCCAGGAAGGCCGGCTGACCACCCACTTCATCGAAGAGGAATACCCCGACGGCTTCGGCGGCAACGTTCCGGAAGAAGCCACCGTGCGCCGCTTGGCCGCCGTCGCTGCCTTCATCGGCAATCGCACCCAAGGCATCGGTGATCGCACGGTGGTGCGCATCGGTGAGCGAGATTTCGCCTTCGATGTTCACTTCGAGAAGGGCTACCTCCTGCTGCGCGACGGGGATGGCGAGATGGAGGTTCTGTCCAACTGGGAACGCGGCGAGCCGCTGTTTCACGGCCAGGTCAACGCCCAAGATATTACGGCCCAGATCGACCCGCGCGGACCGGCCTGCGGCCTGACCCATGACGGAACCACCGTCGAGGCCCTGGTGCTGCGGCCGCGCCTTGCCGAGCTGGCGGCGTTGATGCCCATCAAGCAGCCGCCCGACATGTCCAAGTACCTGCTCTCGCCCATGCCGGGTCTGCTGATCTCGGTGGCGGTCGAGGAAGGGCAGGGCGTCAAGGCGGGCGAGGAACTGGCCGTGGTCGAGGCCATGAAGATGGAGAACATCCTGCGCGCCGAGCGCGACGGCACCGTCGCCAAGGTGCACGCACCGGCCGGTGCCTCTTTGGCGGTCGACGAAATCATCATAGAGTTCGAGTAGCAGCCATAGCGCTGAGGGCGTGAACGCGTGCAGCATCTGGACCCGCCGGACCCGCTGGACTGGGATGAACGACGCCTTTGGTTCGAGGAGCAGGAGGCGGCCCTTTCTGCACGCGGCGTCGGCCGTCTGTCGGAGCAGGCCAGCGCCTTGCTGGTCGAGCTGCAGTGCGTGTTCTGTGCGGGAGCCTGGGCGACTGCCATCATCCTCTCCGCCATCATCGTCGAGACACAGGCGAATGCGGCCCGTTCCTTTCGAGCCGCGCCGGCGGAGGATCTGCGTTGGCTGCGCGGCCTGCGCAACCGTCTGTTGCACGAGGCGCCGGGCGAGCCGGTGCTGACGATCGAGGATCACTGGACCGCCCGCGGCGAGTGGGAGAAGGCGGCGCGCCGTGCCATCGGCATCGCGCTCTCGGTGGTCTACCCCGAGCGACCGGCGGAGACGTCGGCCAGAGGCGAGCGATGAGTAGCGCTTCCGAAGGGGAGGGCCGTCGCCGCGTTCTGGTCCGCATTCACGGCAAGGTGCAGGGGGTGTGGTTTCGCGCCTGGACCCAGGAAACCGCAAGCCGGTTGGGGCTGCAGGGGTGGGTGCGCAATCGCCGGGACGGCACCGTGGAAGCTCTGTTCGATGGCCCAAACGAGGCGGTCGACGCCATGCTCGAGGCCTGCCGAGAAGGCCCGCGGTTGGCTCAGGTCACGGGCATCGAAGGGCAGGAGCAGCCGGAGCCGGAAGCCGGACAAGGCGTGCCCGGCTTCCATCAGCGTCCGACTGTTTAGGCAAGGGCTCTCTAGCGGCCCATCAAGGTCCGGTCGACGAGCAGCGTGCGGACGAGAGCGGGCAGCTCCCGGCGGCGCACGAAGATGATCCAGGCGGAGATCGTGAAGCAGATGGCGGCTTCGGTGGCGAGGCTGCCGTAGAAGCCGTCGAAGCCGATCGGGCCCAGGTGCAGCAGGAAGGCGGTGCCGGTGATGCCGAGGGTCAGCAGCGCGCCGATCAGCTGCAAGCCGGGAATGAAGAGCAGCACCGCGGCCAGGGTCTCGACGCCGCCGGTAAAGAAACGGAAGTCCGGCTCAACCCAGTTCAGGCCGCTCCAGGCCTCCAGCGTCTTGAAGATCGGGTTCACGTCGGCGGCGGGCGCGAACTTGAACGGCAGGTACTTGATGAAGGTGTGGGCGATGTATGCCGCCAGCAGGTAGGTCGAGGCGACGGATGCCACCCGCAGGATGGTGCCCTGTTGGAAGCCTTTGGTCTCTTGGTTGATCGCGACGTCGGTCATTTTTTGTCTCCGTGTTTCGGCCCTGATCGGACCGCGTTTCAAGCTGACGGAGACGTGGGGCCGGTTGGGGCACGGCCTTTGTGATCTAAGCCTCAGAAAGTCTTCACCATTTGCTGAGCGTTCGTGAGCGGGGCGGGGCCGAGGGGCAGCTTACTCCAGCACCGACGGCCAGTTGGCATTCGCGGACTCGATGCGTCCGGGGATGTCACGCTCCCAGCGACGCTGAATGCGGCGCGAGAAATTCAGATAGAGCTTCCCGTCGACGATCTTCCAAGCCTCCGGCACCGTCGAGGCGGTGTAGCCTTCGCTCACCGCATAGGCGCAGTAGCCGCCGTACTGCGGCGCGTAGGCTTCCGGGTCGGCGGCGAAAGCGTCGCGGTTCGCGGCCGTAGAGAAGTGCCAGGTCGCACCCATCCAGTCGTGGGAGAACTCCGGAGAGCCCGCCACCGGCTTGCCTTCGGTGAAGTAGGCAACCGCATCGGTGCCGTCGATGGCGATGCCGTCTTCGGCGTAGATGCCGGGTTTGCTGGCCCGCACCTTGGGTGCGAGCACGGCAACGACGGGGAGGGAAGCGAGGAGCAAGAGAGCGCTACGTCTGGTGGCGGGCATGTGGCTTTCCGTTGGTCAGTTGAAAGGTTGTCCTGGAACAGCTGGTGTCCGGCTTCGTGATCGCTAGGGCTACTCACCGCGATGTTATGCCGGCGTTATGGACGAGGCCGGAGCAATCGCATCTAGAACATGAAGCTCGCTCATGTCCTAGATGTCGATAATGAGCTGGCTTAGTTCCCCGCGGCATTCGATCTATCTGCCAGTTGCGGCAACGATGAAGATCGAAGATGAGCGAAACCCGCTACGATATCGGACTGCGCAAGCTGCAAGAGATCGATGGTGTTGCCGGGGAACATGTCGTCGCACGACTCTCGGCAATCTCGCCGGACTTTGCGCGCTATCTCGTCGAGTTTCCCTTCGGTGACATCTATGCCCGGCCGGGCCTCGATCTGCGTGAGCGGGAGATCGCCACAATCGCGGCCCTGACCGCGCTGGGTCACGCCCAGCCGCAGCTGAAGGTTCACATCGCCGCCGCTCTGAATGTCGGGGTCAGCCGGGAGCAGATCGTGGAGATCATCATTCAGATGGCAGTCTATGCGGGCTTTCCGGCCGCCCTCAACGCACTCTTCGCAGCCAAGGAGGTTTTCGATGACCAGGACGGTTAGGCTTTGCGCGTTTCTGTTCACTGGGTTGATCGTCGCGGCCCTGGCCGCCTTGCCGCGGCCGTCTCTGGCGGTCGAGCTCTTGCAGTCCGGCTTTCGCGCGCCGGTCGGACTCACGGTCGATGGCGAAGGCAACGTCTATGTCTCCAACTGGAGTGCCGGCAGCGTCGAGCGTATCGCCCCGGACGGCGCGCGGACCCGCGTCGCCGAAGGCCTCGATGCACCCTCTGGGCTTGCCGTTGGCCCGAACGGCCGCCTTTTCGTTGCGACCTATTCGGGGGACAGCATCGTCCGATATGACGACAACGGCCGAGCGCAAGTGATTGCCAGCGGCCTCTCGACGCCGGCGGGTATCGCGTTCGGCAACGACGGCCGGCTCTTGGTGACGAACCGGGCTGCCGGCGAAGTGCTCAGCATGGATCCCGAGACCGGCGCCTACGATGTCTTGGCCGAAGGCTTCTCTCTGCCCGTTGGCGTGGTCGACATGCCCGACGGCAGCCTGGTGGTCTCCCAGTTCGGGGGGCGGGTGACCCTTGTGATGCAGGACGGTGAGCGGCGCGAGCTCGGGGCAGATTTCGGCCGGCCCGCCGTGGGCATTGTCGAGGACGGCGACGACGCGGTCTACGTGGTCGACTACGGCGACGGCAACTTGCGGCGAGTCACGCTCGACGGCCGAAGCGCGGTGGTCACCCGCGAGATCGAGGGCAACCCG
The DNA here is from genome assembly GCA_965247175.1 of Rhodospirillales bacterium. Classification (GTDB taxonomy): domain Bacteria; phylum Pseudomonadota; class Alphaproteobacteria; order Kiloniellales; family DSM-21159; genus JANQMX01. The sequence continues at coordinate 1,425,998 of OZ252006.1, read as the reverse complement.
GTGGGCCTGACGCGCGCTGGCGACGGCGCTCTTCTGCTCGCAACCTGGGGGCCAGGCAATCTCTATCGCATCCCAACTGAGGCGCGCTGACTGCATCTGGTTGGGGGAGGCTTGCAAATGACCTGCCGTCATATTCTCCTCACCCACTATGAACGACTGCAATCTCAAGTCGCTCGATACCACGGCGCTCCTCGTCTTCAACACGCTCTTGGATGAGGCCAGCGTCGTTCGAACGGCGTCTCGGCTCGGCATGACCCAGTCGGCGGTCAGCCACGCCCTGGCCCGCTCGCGTCAGCTCTGGAACGATCCTCTCTTCGTGCGCAGCGGTGGGGCCATGCGCCCCACCCAAAAGGCGCTCGCCTTGGCGCCGAGCGTCGCCGCCGTGCTGCGCGAACTGCAGAACCTGTTGCGCCACGACGCGGCCTTCGACCCGGCCCGCGACCGGCGGCGCTTCGTTGTCGGCATGTCCGACTATGCGGCTTCGGTCTTTCTGCCGAGTCTCTTGGCGCGCTCCCAACCCTTTCTCGATCGGGTGACTTTCCTGGTGCGCCACACCAGCCGGGTCGTCGGCTTCGAGATGCTGGACAGGGGCGAGGTGGAGTGCATCGTCGGCAACTTCGCCGCGGCACCCAAGCGCCTGCGGCAGCAGGCGCTGTTCGAGGAGGGTTTCGTCTGCGCTATGTGCGCGGGCCATCCGCTGGCGGCGGGGCGGCTGACGCTCGAGCGCTATCTCTCCGCGCAGCACGTCCACGTGTCTCTCGCCGGTGAGCCCTCCGGCTATCCCGATCAGTTTCTCTCCCGGCTCGGCAAGAAGCGCCACGTGGCCATGACCCTCGGCCATTTCCTCGTCTTGCCGCAGGTGCTGGCCGCCTCGTCATTGATCGCCACCGAGCCGCGCGCGGTCATCGAGCCCTTTCAGGGCGCCTACGGCTTGGAGATTCGCGAGCCGCCCTTCAAGACCGACGACTTCGCCTTCTCGATCGTCTGGCACGGCCGCTCCGACACAGACCCCGGCCTGGTCTGGCTGCGCCAGCAGCTTCAGGCGATCTCAGGGCCTAGCCTCTGATCTGATCAGGAAGCGCTCGAAGAGGGTGTCGAAGACCAAGCGCGCATCGCTCTCCGCGACGAACAGCATGATCTCCGTATAGGTCGAGGAGATCTCCACCAGGTTGACGTTCTGCAGGGTCACCTGCTGCAGCAGCAGATAGAGCATGCCCGGCACCTCGACGTAGCGGGCATCGAACTGAACGGTGATCGAGGCCAGGCTCTCGTGGCGGTAGCGCGGCGGCGTTCGCACCGCACGGTCCAGCGCCTCTTGATGGCGCGCGTCGAAGATGAGCGTCAGCTCGTGAATGCCCTGAGTCAGGCTACAGAAGTCATTGCGCGCCTGAACCTTTTGGGAGAAGGCGGTCAGGCGCTGTTGCAGGCCTGGGCTGCGCCGATAGCTGCGGGCCGACAGCCCGGAGTGGATCGTCACGTTGTCGACAACGAAGCGATTGACGTCGGGCACCTCGGCGGCCTCGTCCCGTTTGAGCCGCGACAAGGCCATGGTGATGGCGCTTTCCTGGACTTCCTTCTTGGTGCGGGCCGCAACCGCCGGCTTCAGGAAGCGTGCGAGCTTGGTCAGGTTGAACAGGCCGTGCCGGAACCCGAAGGCCAGAAGCGGGTTGCCGCGGACCATGTCTTGCAGGGCATCGGCAATCGAAATCATGTTACATTTCTAACAGAAACGTAGGGATTTCCAAGTTTTTCTCAGGAAGTTTGATCGCGGTTAAGCGGCGGGCTAGGGACCCAAGCAGAAACTCGACGCGCGCAGATTCGCGTCCGATCAGGAGACAGAGGCATGAGTTGGCGCTTTTCGGGGCTGTTCACCGCTCTGGTGACCCCCTTCACTGAGGCCGGAGAAATCGATTGGCAGGCGCTCGACCGGCTGCTCTCGAAGCAGCTGGCTGGCGGGGTCGACGGCATCGTGGTTCTGGGTACGACCGGCGAGTGCCCAACGGTGCACGGTGAAGAAGCCGAGACCCTGTTCCGTCATGTGCGGGAGAGGGTGGGCGGCACGGTCCAGGTGATCGGCGGGATCAGCGGCAACGACACCGCCCTTGCGGCCGCTCAGGCCAAGCGGGTGGAGGCGGCCGGCGTCGATGGCCTGCTCGTCACCTGTCCCTATTACAACAAACCGACCCAGGCCGGCCTGCTGCTGCACCACCGGGCCGTAGCCGAGGCCGTCTCCTGTCCGGTCCTGCTGTACAACATCAAGGGCCGCACCGCGGTCAACATCGAGGCCGAGACCCTCGTCCGCCTCGCCGAGGTCCCGAACATCGTGGGCGTCAAGGAAGCCAGCACGGACATGGCGCACATCCTCTCGCTGATGGCCGAGGTGCCGGAGGACTTTGCGGTGCTCTCGGGCAACGACGACATGGCGCTGCCGATCATGGCGCTCGGCGGGGCAGGGGTGATCTGCACCCTGTCGAACCTGCTGCCGGCGGCCATGAAGCGGCTGGTCGAGGCTGGCTTAGACGGTGACTGGGAGACAGCGCGCGGCGAGCACAATCGCCTGCTGCCGCTGATGCGCGGCTGCGGGCTTGAGACCAATCCCATCCCGATCAAGACAGCTTTGGCGTGGCGCGGCGATATCGCTCCGGTCTTCCGGGCTCCGATGTGCCCAATGAGCCAAGGCCCTGCCGCGGAATGGCGCCGCCGGCTGCATGATCAGGGCGTTCTTGTCGACGCACCGGAGGACCGTGCGGCGTAGCCGGCAGAGCGTTAGGCGCGCCAAGCAGACAGACTGTGGGACAGTGTCAGCCTAGCACGGTACAAGAGATATCAGAACGGACGGAAAACGTGCATGGCCAGGAAGAGGGCCGCGAGCACCAGCCAGATGCGCGCAGCATAGCTCCAGAAAGGAAAGCGTACCCCTCTGACGTGGCGAATAGACGCCGACGTCGAGCGCCACGTGCCAACGATCGACCAGACATTGAAGGCAATAACCGCAAGATACGCGACGGCAAACGGCCCCAAAGCCGCGTCGCCCAGCTTCAACAGTACGTACATGAGCATGCGGTAGACGGCCTCAACGACGATTGCCGCAACGATGTGGTTGACCCAGAAGGCATAAACCAAGGAGTTCTCGCCGCGCCAGTGACGCAAGGCATAAGCCTTTATCGTTTGCAGCCATTGTCCGCGTTCTGGGTGCTCGCCCGGCTCTTGGTTCTGCTGCTCATCGGACTGCTGATCCGTCACCGACTCGTTTCCTTTCCCATCCCCCGCACAATGCCCCTCCGCGAAGCGTTGCAACTGACCTCAATAGCACCGCCGGAAGCTGTAGGACAGATCGCAAAAGTAGTAGTGGACCGTTTCGCGGGTTATCATCCCTCCCACCGAGGGCCTTTTGGCTCCGAAATCCATCCTCAACCACGGCTGCATCATGTAACTCTCGGCATCTCCGACCGTCGCGCGGGCAGGAAACGGTGTTAATCAAGAGTGCAGTCATAATTTCGATAACTCTAGAAATATCGTTGACTCAGGTTTCCGCTGAGCCTATCTTGCGGCCATGAACGTTGAAGACGCATCCCGCCAGCTTGCTGTGCTCGGCAGCCCGACCCGCCTCGAGATCTATCGCCTGCTGGTGAAGGCCGGGGCGGAGGGAGCGCCGGTGGGCACCCTTCAGGAGGTGCTGGGTATTCCCGGCTCCACCCTGTCGCATCACATCGGCAAGCTCGTGGTGGCTGGCTTGGTGACGCAGGATCGGGAGAGCCGCATTCTGCGCTGCCGTGCCGATTACCGGCGGATGCAGGCCTTGATCGACTTTCTTCAGGACGAATGCTGCCGGGGGCTTCCGGAGCCGTCCAGCAGCGCGCAGAAAACGCTCGAGCCCGCTGGCTGACGGCCCGGCCCGTAAGGTGCAGCCATCTTGTTTTGTCTTATAATTCGATAATTCTAGCAGGATAAGAAAACCATGACGACCATTGCCCTTAAATCGCTGCGTTGGACCGGCATGACAGCGAGGCGGGAGAGCGTCTGGCTGACCTTGATCGCGCTCCTGCTCGGCTTGGCGGTCTTCCTCCCGGCGCAGTTTCCCGAGACCCTGCGCTTCACCATCGATGCCTTCGTCTGGATCCTGCCCTTCCTGCTGCTCTCCACAATCACCGCGGCCTGGCTGAAGGCCGCCGGAGCGGATGGTCTGATCGGCCGTGCGGTGGGCGAGCGGCCAGTGCATGCCATCCTGGTGATGGCGGCGCTCGGTGCGCTCTCGCCCTTCTGTTCCTGCGGTGTGGTGCCGCTGGTCGCGGCGTTGCTGGCGGCCGGCGTGCCCTTGCCGGCGGTGATGGCCTTCTGGATTGCCTCGCCGTTGATGGACCCGGAGCAGTTCGTGCTGATGGTCCCCATTCTCGGGGTCGATTTTGCGGTGGTGAAGGCAGGCGCGGCCCTGCTGCTCGGTCTCGCCGCCGGGTTCGCCATGCTGGCCATGCAGCGTGTCTATTCCTTCGAGGGCTCCTTGAAAACGGTCGGTTGCGGCGGTTGCGGTGGCTCCACGCTCTCCAAGGGCCCCGTCGCCTGGCGCTTTTGGGAAAGCCGGGAGCGGCGCTCGGCCTTCGCCGAGGAGAGCAAGTCGGTCTTCCTTTTCCTCTCCAAATGGCTGCTTCTGGCTTTTGCGCTCGAAAGCCTGATGGTGGCCTGGCTGCCGCCTGAGCAGGTCGCGACCTGGCTGGGCGACGGCTCGGCGCTGGCCGTGCCGCTGGCGGTGGCCGTCGGTGTGCCGGCCTACCTCAACAGCTACGCCGCCATTCCCTTGATCGGTGAGCTGATCAACTCGGGCATGAGCCCCAGTGCCGGCATCGCCTTCATGATCGCCGGTGGGGTGACCTCGTTGCCGGCCGCCATGGCGGTCTTCGCCCTGGTGCGGCTACCGGTGTTCTTCTGCTATCTCGGTCTGTCGCTGATCGGCGCCCTGGCCATCGGCTATGGGGTCGATGCCCTCGGCCTGCTCGGTTGAGCAGCCGAAGACCTCCTCGAAGGCCTGCCGCAGCGCCACGTCCACATCGGCCATGGTGACCGGCAGGCCGAGCGCGGCCAGCGAGGTGACGCCGTAGTCGGGGATGCCGCAGGGCACGATGCCGTCGAAGTGAGAGAGGTCGGGGTCCACGTTCAGCGAGATGCCGTGGTAGCTGACCCAGCGCCGGACGCGCACGCCGATGGCCGCGATCTTCTCTTCGCGGCCGCCGTTCACGACCCAGATGCCGACCCGGCCTTCGCGCCTTTCGCCCACGACATTGAAGGCGGCCAAGGTCTGGATGAGCCATTCCTCGAGATCTTTGACGTAGGCCCGCAAGTCAGGCTGGCGAAGCTTGAGATCGAGCATGGCATAGGCCACCCGCTGGCCAGGGCCGTGATAGGTATAGCGCCCGCCGCGCCCGCTGCGGTGGATCGGGAAGCGCGGGTCGACGAGATCCGAGGGTTCGGCGCTGGTCCCGGCGGTGTAGAGCGGCGGATGCTCCAACAGCCAGACTAACTCCTCCGCCTCGCCCTTGCGGATGGCGGCCACGCGCCGCTCCATGGCGGCGACGGCCTCGTCGTAGGGCACGGGCGCTTCGGAGAGGGTCCATGCCACCTTCTGCGCCGTCGTCATCTGCCGCTGGTCTGCCAGCTCTGCCGGTACTGCGTGTTGCATCGCGCTCAGGCGTTGGCTTCCTGTCTTACTGCCCTTCCAAGTAAGGCGTTTTGGCGCTAGGTACAAACCTTCGCACAGGGGGGCGGGGCGCCGCGACGATGGCGCGACAAGAATGCTGCTCCCGTTAGAGGGAAGCCCGTGACAGAAGAAACAATCAAAGACAGCGCGCTCCATTACCATCGCTATCCCAAGCCAGGTAAGCTGGAAGTCACCGCCACCAAGCCGCTGGGCAATCAGCGCGATCTGGCTTTGGCTTACTCTCCTGGCGTCGCGGCGGCCTGCGAGGCCATTGCCGCCGACCCGGCCGAGGCCGCCAGCGTCACCGGCCGGGCGAACCTGGTCGCCGTGGTCACCAACGGCACCGCCGTGCTCGGCCTCGGCGCCATCGGGCCACTGGCCTCCAAGCCGGTCATGGAAGGCAAGGCGGTGCTGTTCAAGAAGTTCGCCGGCATCGACGTCTTCGATATCGAGGTCGACGCTAACGATGTCGACCGCCTGGTCGACGTGGTGGCGGCGCTGGAGCCGACCTTCGGCGGCATCAACCTGGAAGACATCAAGGCGCCTGAGTGCTTCCAGGTCGAGGCACGCTGCCGCGAGCGTATGTCTATCCCGGTGTTCCACGACGACCAGCACGGCACCGCCATCATCGTCAATGCGGCCATCTACAACGGCCTGCGCCTGGTCGGGAAGAAGCCCGAAGAGGTCAAGGTCGTCTGCTCGGGCGCCGGCGCGGCGGCTATCGCTTGCCTCAACCTGCTGGTCTCCCAAGGCGTGCGGCGGGAGAACATCTGGGTCTGCGACATCGTCGGCTTGGTCCACGAGGGCCGCGAGGAGCAGATGGACGAATGGAAGGCGGCGTACGCGCAGCCGAGCGACAAGCGAAGCCTGGACGACGTCATCGACGACGCCGATGTCTTTCTCGGTGTCTCTGCGCCCGGCGTGCTAAAGCCCGAGATGGTCAAACGCATGGCGGAGAAACCGCTGATCCTGGCCTTGGCCAACCCGGTGCCGGAAATCATGCCGGAGCTCGCCAAGGAGGCGCGCCCGGACGCCATCGTCTGCAGCGGGCGCAGCGACTATCCTAACCAGGTCAACAATGTTCTCTGCTTCCCCTTCATCTTCCGCGGCGCGCTCGACGTCGGGGCGACGACGATCAACGAGGAGATGAAGCTGGCCTGCGTGCGCGCTATTGCCGATCTCGCTATGAAGGAGTCCTCAGAGATCGTCACCAAGGCCTATGGCGGTGAGCAGTCCTCCTTCGGGCCCGAGTATCTCATCCCGCGTCCTTTCGACCCGCGCCTGATCGTCGAGATCGCGCCCGCCGTCGCCGAGGCGGCCATGGAGACGGGCGTCGCCACGCGCCCGATTGAGGACTTCCAGGCCTATCGCCAGCAGCTCTACCAGTTCGTCTTCCGCTCCGGCTTGGTGATGAAGCCGGTGTTCGAGCAGGCGCAGGCCGACCCCAAGCGGGTCTTCTTCGCCGAAGGCGAGGCCGAGCGCGTCCTGCGAGCCGCGCAGGTGCTGGTCGATGACGGGATTGCACGGCCGGTCATCTGCGGCCGACCCAAGATCGTCGAACGGCAAATTGCCGAGCTTGGCCTTCGTATTCGCCCTGGCGAGTCCTTCGACCTCGTGAATCCAATCCGCGACGAGCGCTACGAAGACTACTGGCGGCTCTATCACAAGCTGACGGAACGTCGTGGCGTATCGCCTGACCTGGCACAGACGGTGGTGCGCACCAACGCCACCGTCATCGGCGCCTTGGCCGTCAGGCGCGGCGATGCCGACGCGCTGATCTGCGGCTCCGAAGGGCAGTACGTGCAACATCTGCAGCATATCGATGCGATCATCGGCAAGGCGCCGAACGTGCACGACTACTCGGCGCTCTCTCTGATGATTACGCCGCAGGGAAGTTTCTTCATCGCCGACACCTATGTTTCACCCGACCCTGGCGTGGAAGAGATCGTCGAGATGGTGCTGCTCTCAGCCGAAGCCGTGCGTCGCTTCGGCATGACGCCGCGCATCGCCTTGCTGTCCCATTCCAGCTTCGGCATGCGGGACAGCGAGAGCGCGATCAAGATGCGTGAGGCAACGCGGCTGCTCCACGAGGAGCACCCCAATCTCGAGGTCGAGGGAGAGATGCAGGCCGACGCCGCTCTCTCGCCGGAGTATCGCGAAATGATCTTCCCGAACTCGGTGCTGGAGGGTGCTGCTAATCTGCTGATCATGCCGAACCTCGATGCCGCCAACATCGCTTTCAACCTGGTGAAGGTGCTTGGCGAGGGGCAGCCTGTCGGGCCCATGCTTCTTGGCGCCGCCGCGCCCGTTCACATCGTCACGCCCTCGATCACCTCCCGCGGCTTGGTCAACATCAGCGCGCTAGCCGCCGTTCACGCCCAGGCGGCGCAGGTCTAGCGGGCTGAGCGCGTCGGTGACATGAACGACAGCCGGCCGCTTCCGGAAGACCAGCCGAGCTTCGGCGAAGAGACGGCGGGCCCGGGCCCGGAGCTCGCCGAGTCCGTCAGTGATGCGGTCGATGACGGAGATGCCCGCCGGGTCGAGGACCTGGTGGCGCCGCTCCATGCCGCCGATGTGGCGGACCTGATCGAAGATCTGAGCTCGGACCAGAGAAAGCAGCTCCTCGCCATGATCGGCCAGAAGCTGGACCCCGAGACCCTGACCCATATCGATGGCCCTTTGCGCCCCGAGATCACCCAGCTGCTCGGCATCAAGACAGTGGCACACCTCTTGGGAGGGCTGGATAGCGACGACGCCTTCGAGTTCTTCGAGGACCTGAGCGACAAGCAGCAGTCGAAGATCTTTGCCCGCGTGCCGAAGACCATTCAGCGCTTCTGGCAGGAGGGCCTGCAGTTCCCGGAAGACTCGGCCGGCCGCATGATGCAGCGCGAGGTCGTGGTCGTCCCGAACATCTGGACGGTCGGCGAGACCATCGACTTCATGCGGACCCACCGGCGGGAGATCGTCAGCGATTTCTACGACCTCTACGTGGTCGACCCGCGCTACCGGCCGATCGGCAAGGTTCCGCTGTCGCGGGTGCTGCGCAACAAGCGCCCGGTCAGGGTGCAGAAGCTGCTCGACGACGACATTCATCCAATCCCGGCCAACACGGACCAGGAGGAGGTGGCCCACGTCTTCCGCCAGTACTCGCTGGTGTCCGCCCCGGTGGTGAACGAGGTCGGGCGCCTGGTCGGCGTCATCACGGTGGACGACGTGGTCCATGTTATCGACGAAGAGGCCGAGGAGGACCTGCTCAAGCTCGGCGGCGTGAAAGAGATCGACCTTTATAGCGACGTGCTTCAGACCACGCGTTCGCGCTTTTCCTGGCTGGTTCTGAACCTTCTGACCGCTATTGCGGCGTCATTCGTCATCGGACTCTTCGAAGGCACCATCGAGCAGATCGTCGCTCTGGCCGTCCTCATGCCCATCGTCGCTTCCATGGGCGGCAATGCCGGCACGCAGGCGCTGACCATCGCCGTACGGGCCATTGCCATGAAGGACCTGTCGGCCGGCACCGCTCGGCGCTTCATCACCAAGGAGGCCGCCGTCGGCCTGCTCAATGGCGTGTTGTTCGCGGTGCTGAGCGGGCTCGTCGCCATTATCTGGTTTGGCGACCTGGCACTTGGTGCCGTGATCGGCGCTGCCATGATCGTCAACATGTTCGTTGCCGGTGTCTTCGGCACGCTGATCCCGATCACCCTGGAGCGGTTCAAGATCGACCCTGCCGTCGCCTCCAGTATCTTTTTGACCACCGTGACCGACGTTGTCGGCTTCTTCGCCTTCCTTGGATTGGCGGCGATTTTCCTGCTTTGAGGATCGTTTCGGGGCTGTCCTCGCGCCGTTGTTCAAGCTTCGTTAACCCCGCAGCCGCCATAGCCTTTGTCCTGGTGAGGTTTATCCCGCGCTTCAGACAGGACAGACGCCTCCATGCTGCATTCTTCCTATCGATCAAGCTGCCGGTCGGCGATGGCTCGGCGCCTTATGGCGGTCGCCTTTACCGGGCTCCTGCTCTCAGGCTGCAACAGCTCTGGGGGCTTCCTCGAGAACCTGCAGACCATCTCGCTCATGGAACGCGAGGAGATGCCGGAGGCCATGGTCGTGATGAGCAATGGCGTGATCGGGCCATCGGACCCGGCGGAGCGCTTGGCCGACATGGAGATCACCTGGGTGCAGTATGAGCCCGAGCGCGACCGCCTGATCGCAAGCCGCTCCATGCGGCAGAGGACCCTCCTGTCCGTCACGGCGGTGCCGAGCGCCGGGGATACCTCGGCTGAGCAGGAGGACGAACCCTACAGTGTTCATACGATCAGGGCCGGTTGCTACATTCTCCACACCGCTCGGGCGCGCGCCATGAGCCCGCTGACCGAGTACCTCGGACCGACCTACATCAGCCAAGTGACGCTCTTCGCTGGCAGCGACGAGACGGTGGGGCGGCGCGATCACAAGCCGGTGGCCGGCTCCGGTGCGCCGGCTTTCTGCATCAAGGGCGGGGAGGTGGCCTATATCGGCGACTATCTCTTCGACGCCTCGCAGCGTCCGGCGCGCTTGGTCGAGCACGGCAACAGCTTCGCCGACGCCCGGCGCTTCATGGATGAGCGCTATCCCGAGGACGCTGCCGCGCTGGTCACCCGGCACGTCACCTACGAGTAGATCGTCAACCTAGCCGGTGGCGCGTGCTTGCCGTTCCGCGAGCTGTTGTCCGTGACCTAGAATACGCAAGCCGCCGCGGTTGCTTTCGATCAGGAAGAGTTCATCATAGACATCGGCGGCCCAGGTGGCGTTGAGGCCGCTGTTGCCGACGATCCGAACGACGTAGCCTTCGGGCCTGGCGGTGACCACCTGGACGCGTGACACGTCTTTGATCTTCAAGAGGCGGGCGCCACCCATGGCAAACTCCGCCTCGCGGTTGTAGTTGTTCAGCATCGCAGTCAGCTGCGGCTTGATGCCTTTCAGCCTGGTCTCGAACCGCTCGAGGTCCGCAGCTTCGTCGGAGCCTGCCAAAGCAGCAGTCTGGAACTCTTTCCGTCCGTCCATCAGCCGTTGGCCGTGCCCCAGAATGCGCAGTCCACCGCGGCTGTCGTCGATTAAGAACAGCTCGTCGTAGACATCGGCGGCCCAGGTTGCGTTCAAGCCGCTGTTGCCGACGATCCGGACGACGTAGCCTTCGGGCTTGGCGGTGATCGCCTCCACGCGTGCCACATCCTTGATCGTCAAGGGGCGGGCGCCGGCCGTGGCGAACTCGTTCTCTCGATTGTAGTCGTTCAGCATCGCCGTAAGCTGGGTCCGGCTACCCCGCAGCCTGGTTTCGAACTGGCGAAGCTCCGCATCCCTGGCCTGCGCCGCCGCCACTTGGTCGCCGCTGGTTACGGCCTTGGCTCGCGCCATGGCGATCTCGCTGCCTTCGGGCGGCTCAGCCGCGGTATAGGCCGGAGCGAGGGAAGCTGTCGCGATGACGGTCTCGGAAGCTCTCTCGTACTCACCCTGAGCCAAGCTGCCGTTATGGACCTCGCCTTCGGGAACCATCGTGATGGTCACACGGTTGGGCAGGCTGTCGAGGCCGTCGCTGCCGGCGGTGATGGCGGCGCCCATGATGCCGAACGCAAGGGCGCCCAGAGCGATCGCGCCGGCTGAGCCGTCGTTGTAGACCTCCTGGAAGCTGGCATAGGTCTCCTGATAGCCTTCGGCGTTACAGATGACCTCCACGTTGGGCGCCTCGGGCTCGACAATTAAGTCGCCGGGTGCGGTGATGGCATACTCGCCCACAGCTTGCGGACTGATGCAGTCGGCGCTTTCGGCGCCGACGAGCACGACGCTCATACGGTGCGTCGGCGTCGCTTGGTTGGTTGCGCAGCCGGCCATTGCCAGCGCCGCACAGGCGGCTACCACGGATTTCACCGATGTCATCTCTTCACCCTTGTCCGCCCTGGACAGGCCCACGAAGGCAAATTCTGTTAGACTCTAACAACTTTTAGTCAACTGTCCTGCGTGGCCAAGCGCTTGCCATGGGCCATGATGCGAAGACCGCCGCGACGGCCGTCGATCAAGAACAACTCGTCGTAAACTTCGTAGCTCCAGGAAGCGGAAACGCTGCTGTTGCCGACAATCCTAACCAAGTATCCATCATCGCGCTTCTCAAGAACGTTAACGCTTCCAACGTCTCTTATGTTGAGGCGCACGTTGGTGTGGCTGCTCTTTTTGAAGTCCGTCTTTCTGTTGTAGTCGTTTAGAAGGCGGACAAGCTGTGGCTCATTGGCCTGCAGCCTGGCCTCGAACCGCTCGATATCCGCCATATCCTCAGAGCCCGCCAAAGCTGCGGTTTGGAACTGCTCCCGCTTGTCGGTGAGCTGTTGGCCGTGTGCCAGGATGCGCAATCCACCGTGCTTTCCATTGACTAGAAAAGCCTGGTCGAACACTTCGTGGCTGTTCGAGTTGGCAAATCCGCTGGTGACTTGCATCTCGACCACGTAGTTTCCCTGACGCTCCTCCAGCGCTGTTACACGTGCCACACTTTTCACCTTGTGCGGCTTGCCGGAGTAGGGGCTTCTCGCGAACTCGACATCACCATTGTAGTCGTTCAGCGCCCGGATGAGCTGCGCTTGGTTGCCCCGCAGCCTGGTTTCGAACTGGCGAAGCTCCGCATCCCGGGCCTGCGCCGCCGCCACTTGGTCGCCGCTGGCCAGGGCCTTGGCTCGCGCCATGGCGATCTCACTGTCCTCGGGCGGCTCGGCCGCAGTGTAGGCCGGCGCAAGAGAGGCCGTCGCGATGACGGTCTCGGAAGCCTTCTCATACTCACCCTGAGCCAGGCTGCCGTCGTGGACCTCGCCTTCGGGAACCATGGTGATGGTGACGCGATTGGGTAGGCTGTCGAGGCCGTCGCTGCCGGCTGTTATGGCGGCGCCCATAATGCCGAAGGCAAGGGCACCCAGAGCAATCGTGCCCGCTGAGCCGTCGTTGTAGACCTCGTCGAAGCTCGCGTAGGTCTCCTGATAACCTTCGGCGTTGCAGATGACCACGACGCTCGGGGCTTCGGGCTCGACAATGAAGTCGCCCGGGGCCGTGATGGCATACTCACCAACGGCTTGCGGGCTGACGCAGTCGGCGCTCTCGGCGCCGACGATGTCGACGCTCATGCGATGCGTCGGTGTCGCTTGGTGGGTCGCGCAGCCGGCGACTGCCAGCGCCGCGCAAGCGGCAAGTCCAATACCTGTGGTCTTCACGTCGTCAGTCCTTCTGATGGGGTTGCGCTAGACGCCGGGTGCAGCCGCCAGGCCGCGTTCCGAAATTAGCTTGATGCTATCGGCCATGCTCTCGGCGTCGTCGCGAACTATGTCGTGGTAGTGCAAAGCGGGGGCCAGGAAGGTCATGAGATACAGGGTTCCGTCCTTGATCATGCCGCGGGCGAAGCCCTTGGTTTCCAGGCCGTCGCTCGTATAGGCGTCGATCTCCAGGCGGAAGCCGGTTTCGTCGCCGAAGTTGGCGGCGGCGAGCTGGGTGGTGCGCACGTCCTGCAGGCCGCTGAAGGTCAGGCTGGCCTCAACGAACTCGCCGACCTCGAGCAGGGACATGTCGGCGTAGAACTCTGGGCCGTCCTCGTCCGAACCGCTCTTAGCCGGGAACAGCGACTCTCCGTCTTCGACAGGGTCGTAGAAGACCATGCGGTCCAGCCGCGGGCCGTTCTGGGTCCAGAACTCTTCCTGTGCGAAGTCGGTGCGGGCCCAGCTCGCCGAAGGCAGCACGCTGTAGGCGCCGTCGGCAACCGTCACCGGCTCGCCTCCTTTGACCAGCGTGGTCTGCTGGCAGCCCGTCGCCACCATGGCGGTCAGCAGGGCAGCGAAAAGGATCCTCTTGCGCATGTCCGGTTCCTCAGGAGGTGGCGTCGGGCCCGCCGGGCAGGCCTTTCATGATCTCGCGGATGAGTCCCGCGTCGCTCGCGTCGGGGTGAGCCTCGAGGTAGCGGCTGAAGGCTTGGCTGGCGCGGGCGTCTTCGCCGAGCGCGTTGTAGACCAGTCCGAGCGAACGATGGACGTCCACTGGGGGCGTTCCCGCGCTCTTCAGGGCTGCCTCGTAAGCTTCGGCCGCCTTCTCGCGGTCGCCGGCTTCCCGCCTTAGGCGATAGGCTTCGCCACGGAAGAAGTGCAGCTCGGCCGGATTGGGCTCGCCATCCAGCGCCAACATCATGTCCAGGCGGGCGAGCACGGCGTCGTAGCGTTGGACCTTCAACTCGTCCTCGAGAAACTGGGCCCTGTGCGGCAGGATCTGCGCCTGGTAGCTGGCACGGCCGATGACCCAGTCGTCGCGCGTGGCGGCCAACTCGTCGCCGAGCTGCCGCAGGATGGCCTGGCGCTCTTCCGGCTGCGGATGGGTGGCGAAGAAGCCGCCGCGCCGCGAAGAGCCCTTGTCGTCTTCGTCCCGGGTCGCATCGAACTCCCGAATGAGCTTGTCCCAGATCACCGCGTACTCGCGCGGGTCATACCCGGCCTCGCTCATCAGCAGCAGGCCGTAGCCGTCGGCTTCCCGCTCCTGATCGCGGCCATAGGCGCTGAACTCGCCGAAGAGGGCGAGCTGCGCCATGGAGCCGACGATCGGGACACCGATGCCGGCGGTCAGGATGCTGAAGACGGCGGCGGCGTTGGTCTTGGCCTTCAGGTCCTCGAAGCGCTTCACCGAGTGGCGCCGCAGGTAGTGGCCGATCTCATGGCCGACCACGGCAGCGAACTGTGCCTCGTTCTCGGCGCGTAGCAGAAAGCCGCTCCAGATCTGCATCATGCCGTTGGGCGACATGCTGGCGTTGAAGTAGGGCATGCGCACGATGTAGACGCGAATGTCGCCGCAGAACTCGCGGGCGAGATCGCAGGCGATGCGCTCGGCATAAGCGTTGAGCGCGGGGTCGGTGATGCGGTTGCCGGCGGTGCGGACGCGACGTTCGGCCTTGTCCGTAACGTACCAGAGGCCGCCTTCGGTGGTGTCGTCGGCCGGCCTATGGCCCGGTTCCAGGTCGCTCAGCCGGTAGGTGCCGACACCGTCGCTCAGGCTGCCGTCGCTGACGCTGACCGCCCCTTGCTGCTGCAACGGCCCCTCATAGACCGCCTGCTTGTTCGCGCTGCTGGTCTGGCAGGCCGCAAGCGCGAGCAGCAGCCCGCAAAGTGCCGCTATGGTGCGGCAGAGCTTCACGAGGGGAAGTCCGTCAGCAGGAGCTGCATGGCTTCGTTGGCGGGCTGGGGTTCTCTCAGATCGCCGGTGCCGCGCACCAGGCTGTTGAACCAGACGATCTGCCCCGTCTCCAAATCGACCAGCGAGGCATAGCCGATCTGCTGTCCGCCCTGCGGTGCGACACCGAACAACAGCGCCGTGACCACGCCGGCCATGACCCGCTCGGCGCTGCTGTGCGCGTCGCGCACGAAGGTGAAGAGCGCATAGTCCGCGTCGTAGTCTTCTTTTAGGGCGGTTGCCGACTGGCCGAGCGTCCAGTCGAAGCTATTGCGCTTGTTCGGCAGCAGGTCCGGCGCCCGCGTGCTCAGCACGATGGAGCTGGCCACGGCCTCGTGCAGCTTGATCAGCTGAACGACTTGATCGTCGCGATCCTCCAAGGAGATCGCTTCGCCGGTCTCGATCAGCTCGACGTTGCGATTGAGCATCTGGTCTTTCAGCGCGCTGGAGATGTGAACCTCCGCCGTGCGGGTCCAATCGGCGCGCGGCTCCCTTACGCCGAGGCCGAGCTCGCTGATCTCGATGTCGACCGGCATCATCAGCACGCGATGAACCTCGTCGCCTTGCACCAAGGTCGGGTTCACGCTGCGCGCCGCGGTCTGGCACGCACTTAAAACGCAAGCCAATACAATGAGTAGGCACGCGTTCTTGAAAGGTCGCGCAAAGCAACCATAGCTCGTCATTATCATAGCACCCGTTTCAGCCCTGGGTCGTACGCAGGCTATCGTCGGGCCGGTTACTGTCAAGTTTCCGGCCACAGCTTTTTTGCGGCCATTTGATAGCTTTTGCCTCCTTTCCGGTTCCGGGTCTGAGGGTTGGCCAGAGGCGGCTCATTCTCTGGGCTTCTCCCGCGGCGGCGCTTCTGTAAGATGGCGGTCATGACCGATACGAAGCAGCTGGCCGAGGCCTTTCGGCGCGATGGTGTGGTGCCGATCAAACAGGCGCTCTCATCCCATTGGATTGGCGTTTTGCAGGCGGGCATGGAGCGCAACCGCCGCGAGCCCGGCCCCTATACCCGCGACTACACACCGGACAATGAGCCGGGCGGCTTCTGGGGCGACTACTGCAATTGGCAGCGCATCCCGGAGTACCGGGATTTCGTCGAGCATGGGCCGACCGCGGAGATCGCGGCCGGGCTCATGGGCTCGAAGACGGCCCGCTTCTTCCATGAGCATGTTCTGGTCAAGGAGCCCGGCACGCGTGAGAAGACGCCCTGGCACCACGATCAGCCTTACTACTGCGTCGACGGCAAGCAGTCGGTCAGCTTCTGGATTCCGCTCGATCCCGTGGCGCGGGAAACCTGCCCCGAGTTCGTCGCCGGCAGCCACGCCTGGGGGCGCTGGTTCGTGCCGACCAAGTTCTCCGGCGTGAAGTATGCGCGGGACGAAGTCTGGATGGAGGAAACGCCGGACATCGAGGCGGAGCGGGAAAGCTATGACATCCGCGGCTGGGACTTGGAGCCGGGCGACATGGTCGCCTTCCATTTCCTCACGCTGCACGCGGCCCCGGCCAATGCCTCGCTGAACCGCCGGCGTCGCGCCTTCGCGGCCCGCTGGGTCGGCGACGACGCCGTCTTCGGCGCGCGCAGCGGCGAGGTCTCGCCGCCCTTCCCGGAGATCGTCGGCACGCTGAAGAGCGGCGATCCGCTACCCCAAGACCTCTTCCCGACACTCTGGCCGACCGCAGGAGAGGCTTAACCCCAAGTGCGGTTGCTAGAGCCGCTTTCATACGCCTTCGAAGTTCTCGTCGGCAGGTGGCGGCTCTGGCTATCGCTAGCGTGGCTGCCGCTGGCTGGTGCTGCCGTTGCGACGCTGCTGAGCGCGGACGTGGGCGAGTGCCTCGACGCGGAAGGAGCCGACTGTTTTGCCGAGCAGCTTTCCTACGGGCCGGCGCGGGTGCTGGCAGCCTGGAGCGGGCTGCTGATCTTCGGCCTCTACAGCCTCTGCTTCGTCCCGGCGATCACGGCGCTCTACCGCCGGCTCCTGCGTCAGCCAGACGCGACCGGCGCCGGCAGGATCCGACTTTCCGGCGCAGAGCTCCGCTATGCGGGCTACAGCCTGTTGTTCTTCTATCTCGCGACGGTTGTTGGCTACTCGCTCTGGTTCTGGCTTTGGCCGCTCTACGTGGTTGAGCTGGGTGGTGTGCCGCAGGCGCCGGGCTGGTTCGTCGCCTACATCGGACACCCGGTGGAGCTGCTTGTCATTTTGCTGCTGCTGCTCGCGCTCGCGCGCTTCTACCTCATCCTGCCGCATGCGGCCTTGGGCCGGCGCGGCCGCTTTCTCGATCTCTTCGCGCATAGCAGGGGCCACGTCTTGGCGATTGTCCTAGCCCTGGTGGCGGTTCGTATGCTCAGCATCGTCGTTGGCTTGGCGATCGATCTGCCCGGCGGCCTGGCCGTCGAGCTTGTCGGGACCCTGAGCGGGGATGCCGTCTCGACCATGGAGACGGTCGTCGATCGGGCGGCTGCCGTCGTCAACGACTATGTGCGGGCGGTGGGCAGTGCTGCCGTCCTGGCGTGGTTTTATCGCACGCTGGTCATGAACCGGGAGGTGTGAGGCGATGTACAAGCTTTATTGGAGCCGGCGGACCGGCGCCTTTGCTGTCGAGACCGCGCTGGCGCTCTGCGGCGCCCCTTTTGAAAGAGAGCAAGTCGATCACAAGAGCGGGGCTCAGCGCGAAGCCGCCTATCTGGCGATCAATCCGGTGGGGCAGGTTCCGGCCTTGGCCTTGCCCGGCGGCCAGGTGATGACCGAGTCGGCGGCCATGCTGCTGCACCTTCTGGACGCCTATCCCGACAGTGGCTTCTGGCCGTCGGATACGGCCGAGCGGGCGATGGCCTACCGCTGGCTGGTCTTCGCCAGTGCGCAGCTCTATGAGACGGATCTGCGCTACTCCTACGCGGATCGCTATACCACGGCGCCGGACGGCGCAGAGGGCGTGCGCCAGGCCGCGCACGCGCAGGTCGATCGCCTCTGGTCCATACTGGCCGAGGCCCTGACTCCGGGACCTTTCTTCTTCGATCAGGGGCTGACGCTGCTCGATCCCTACGTCGCGATGGTCGCGGCTTGGCACTATGACTTGCCGCGTCTTTGTGCAGCCGAGCCGCGGGTCCACGCGCTGCTGGAGGCCGTGACGAGCCATCCGGAGGTCGGCCCGGTCTGGCGGCGCTATGATATGCCGATGCCGGCGCTCGCCGCCTGAGACGGGGGCGGGCGCTTTGGCACAGCCCTATCGGCTCTATTGGTCGCCGACCACCGGGTCTTTCGTCGTCGAGCTGATGCTGCGCGAGGCGGACGCGCCGCATGAGACGATCCGTGTGGAGGACCGGCGCGGGGAGGACTTCCTGGCCGTCAATCCCCTCGGGAAGGTCCCGGTCCTGGAGTTGCCCGACGGCTCGGTGATGACCGAGTCGGCGGCGATGGTCCTGCAGCTCTTCGAAGCCTATCCCGAGGCCGACTTCACGCCGAAAGATGCGGAGGCCTGGGCCAAGGCGCGGCGCTGGCTGATGTTCCTGACCTGCGAGCTCTATACCGCCTATCAACAGATGTACCACAGCGAGCACTTCACGGTCGGCAGCCGGATTGCGCGCGAAGAGGTGAAGTCGGCCGGACGCGGTCGCATCCGCGAGCTTTGGAAGATCTTCGAAGCCCAGGCTCTGGACCCTGGGCCTTTCGTGCTAGGCGACCACTACAGCGGCGTCGACGCCTATGCGGCGATGATCGCGAGTTGGGATCAATCGCCCGATGTGCTGCTCACCATCCGGCCCAGGCTTGGTAAGATGGTGCGAGCCGTGTGCGATCGGCCTGAGGCCGCCGCGGTGATCGAGAAGTATCAAATGAACTTCGGAAAGTAGGGGGCGGCCTATGGCCTGGCAGAAACCGGATCGCATGGCGGGCGTTGCGCTGGTCGGCCACGGCGGCTTCGACAAGCTGGTGTTCCGTGAGGACCTGCCGCTTCCTGTGCCTGGCCCCAACGATGTGCTGATCGAGGTCGGCGCGGCCGGCGTCAACAACACCGACATCAACACCCGCACGGCCTGGTACTCGAAAACCGTCCGTGAAGGGACGGAGAGCGGAGGCGAAAGCGGCTTCGGGGACGGCGTGGATGACGACGGCAGCTGGTCCGGCGAGCCTATTGCCTTTCCCCGTATCCAAGGCGCCGACGGCTGCGGGCGCATCGTCGCCGTGGGTGAGGCGGTCTCACCGACGCGCATCGGCGAGCGGGTGTTGGTTCGCACCATGATCAACCGGCCGGGCGAAGAGGCAGAGTTCGACTGTTGGACCTTGGGCTCCGAATGTGACGGCGCCTTCGCCCAGTACCTGTCGGTGCCGGCAGTCGAAGCCTTCCCGATCGACAGCGATTGGAGCGATGCGGAGCTGGCCTCCATCCCCTGCGCCTATTCGACGGCGGAGAACATGCTGCACCGCGCCGCGCTGGGTCAGGGAGAGCGGGTTCTGATCACTGGCGCTTCTGGCGGCGTCGGTTCGGCCGCCGTGCAACTTGCAAAGCGGCGCGGTACCGAGATCATCGCCGTCTCCGGTGCCGCGAAGGCGGCCGAGGTTAAGGCCCTGGGTGCCAGCCAGGTGGTCGACCGCGGCGCGGACCTGGTCGAGGCTCTGGGCCGTGACAGCGTGGATGTGGTGGTCGATCTGGTCGCCGGCCCGAGCTGGCCCAGTCTCCTCGAGGTGCTGCGGCGCGGCGGTCGCTACGCCACCGCGGGCGCCATTGCCGGGCCGCTGGTCGAGTTGGACGTGCGGACCCTCTACCTCAAGGACCTGACCTTCTTCGGCTGCACCTATCAGCCGCGCGTCGTCTTCGAGAACCTGATCGGCTACATCGAGCGCGGCGAGATCGAGCCGCTGGTCGCCAAGACCTATCCCCTCAAGGACATCGTCGCGGCGCAGGAGGACTTCCTGGCCAAGCGCTATGTCGGCAAGCTGGTCCTGCTGCCGCCGGGCCGCGCGGAATGACCGTTTGGACAGCCGTAGAGAAGGAGTGACGCCACATGCCGCCTATCGAGCTTCTGATTCCTTTCTTCGCTGCGACCCTGGCCTTCGCCATCATGCCGGGGCCGGCCATTCTCTATACGGCGGCGCAGACCATCGCCCGCGGGCGCAAGGGCGGCTTCTTCGCCGTCTTCGGCATCCATGTCGGCGGCTTTATCCACGTGGCCGCGGCTGCCGCCGGACTCTCGGCCATCTTCACCCACGTGCCGGAAGCCTTCGCCGTGCTCAAGATCGTCGGCGCGATCTATCTCGTCTGGCTTGGCATCCAGATCTTGCGCTCCCATGCCGGCGGCAGCCTGCCCGGTGTGCAGGGCAAAGGGCCACGCCGCGCCTTCATGGACAGCGTGCTGGTCGAGGTGCTCAACCCCAAGACGGCGCTTTTCTTCATCGCCTTCCTGCCACAGTTCGTCGACCCGGCGGCCGCCTGGCCGCTGTGGCTGCAGTTCGTCGTGCTCGGCACCATCGTCAACGTGGCCTTCTCGCTCGCCGACGTGATCACCGTGCTGATCACCACCCGCATGGTCCGCATGGTGACTCAGAGCAGCGTGGGAGAGCGCCTGGCGCGCTGGTTCTCCGGTTCCATCCTGGTCGGCCTTGGTGTGCACCTCGCCGTCTCCCGCGACTGACCGACACTCCCGACAAGAAGAAGAGGGCTGAATGACCCGGACCGTCTATCTCAATGGTGACTTCGTGCCGGCCGAGGAGGCCAAGGTCTCGATCTTCGACCGTGGGCTCAATCTGGCGGATGGCATCTATGAAGTGTTCGGCGTGCTCGACGGCAAGCTGATCGACACCGAAGGGCATCTGGCGCGGCTCTGGCGCTCGCTCGGTGAGCTCTCCATTCCGGCGCCCTTCGGCGATGAGGAGGTGCTCGACTTCTGCAAGGAGCTGGTGGCGCGCAACGGTGTCGAGGAAGGCTTGGTCTATATGCAGATCACCCGCGGCGTCGCCGAGCGGGACTTCGCCTTCTCGTCCGACCTCACGCCAACGGTCTTTGCCTTCACGCAGTCGAAGTCGAAAGCGGAGCGTGAGGTCAACAACAAGGGCGTCACGCTCAAGAGCGCCCCGGATCTGCGTTGGGCGCGGCGCGACATCAAGTCGACGGGGCTTTTGGCCCAGGTCCTCGCCAAGCAGGCGGCGAAGCAGGCCGGCTGCTACGAGGCGCTGATGGTGCGGGACGGCGAGGTGACCGAGGGCGGTGCGAGTTCCTTCTTCATGATCAAGGACGGCGTCTTGATCACCCGGCCACTGTCCAACGACATTCTGGCGGGCGTCACCCGCAAGAGCGTCCTTGCCCTCGCGAGCGATCAGGACCTGGCAGTCGAGGAGCGGGCCTTTACCCTCGAGGAAACCTACGAGGCCGACGAGGCCTTCATCACCGGCGCCTCGACCTACGTCTGCCCGGTGGTGAAGATCGACGGCAACGTCATCGGCACCGGCGAGCCCGGCCCCATGGTCCGCCGCCTGCAGGACATCTATCTCGATTTCGCCCGCGCGAGCCTGGTGTAGGCGTCACGGCGCAGCCGGCGGCCCCCTCAAAGGTCCTTCTGCCGCTCAGCGTAGTAGGCGGCGCTGATGTGGCTGAGGTCGGGTGTGACGTAGGTGTAGTAGACAATGCGCCTCGGCCCGTCTGAGTGGTTCGGACCGCTTTCGTGCGGTGTCAGGCTGTGAAACAGGATGAGTGTTCCGGCGGGGGCGACGCCGTCCCACGCCGGAATCCCCTCCATCGCTGCGGGGTCGACATCGCGCGGATCCGACTGAGGGGCCGGCTGCACCCGGTCGTGACAGCCGAGAAAAAAGCTGAGTCCGCCGTTCTCCCGGGTAATCGGGTCGAGTGGGATGGCCGCGGTCATGAACTTCCCGGGCGCGTTCTCCGCTCCCGAGAAGTACGGGAAGTCCTGATGCAGCAGGTAACCGCGATCGCGCGGGAACTTGTAGATCAGCTTGTCCTTCATCAGGGCCGGCGCATCCGTTCCGAGAATAGCTTTACCCGCTTCCAGGAGCCTCTCGTCCCGGGCCAGGGCGGCGAAGGTTTCCGAGCAGGGGCGCACCGGGTCGATGCGTTCGAAACGCGTCCCGCCGTCCACGGTCGGACGCCTGGCCAGCATCTTGGAGTCTATGCCGCTTCTCTCCGCGGCCTGCTGAAGGCGCGTAGCCTCGGCGCAGAGCTGCGCAATCTCGCGTTCGTCCAGGAAGCCGGGAAGTGCTGCCACACCTGTCGCGCGGTAGGTCTCGACAAGGCTCGCAATCCGGTCCGGACCGTCGGGGACGAAGACCCGCTCTTTCGGGTCGCTTGGCATATCCATGGAGGCCTCAGCGCGCTGGTTTGATCCACTCGTAGACCGAGCCGACCGCCTGAAAGCCGGACGAGGCGTAGAGGCGCTCTCCGACCGAACCTTTGACGGCGTAGATGACGGGGCGGCAGCTGTGGGTCCGGTGGGCCCGTTCCGCGAGCGCCTCGAGCATGGCGCGCCCCAGGCGTTTTCCCCGATGATGGCCGCCGACGAAGAGATTCTTCAGCCGCATCGTGCCTTTGACGGGGCGCATCAGGCCGGCTGTCGCAACGATCTCGCCGTCCAGCTTGAAGAGATAGAGGGTGAGATCGCCTGTCTCGGCCTTGCGCCGCTCGAGGGTGACCCACTCTTCGGGGCTCGCCTGGTGGCCGTCGCTCAGCTCGTGAGAGGTTTGATGCAGCGCCAGCTTGTCCTGCCAATCGGCCTCCGACGTCACGGCGCACATCTCCAAAACTGCCTCGGCCCGTCTGGGCTGATGACTGGGCTGGAGGAACACGACCTCTTCCCGATAGAGAAAGCCCCGCCCGCCGAGAAAGTCGGCGACCAGCGGCGAGATCGCCTTGCTGTAGAAACGCGTCTGGCACGCGCCGAGCTGATCGAATGCGGTCTGGATATCGGTGACGGCGACGCGAGCCGCGGCGGTGTTGTCGCAGGCAGGATCCCAGAATCCGTAGCTCGCCGAAGGAATGTGCTCCAGCCCCAGCAGCTGCGTGACGAACCAGTCGACGCCGGTCCTGACGACCGCCCCGGCCCGGAAGTAGGCGAACTCGGACTGGAGCGCTGTGCTCAGCGAGTCATTCGCCGGCGCGCTCTCCGCAGCCTCGGTTGTGGGAGATTTCATATCCATATCAGATACTTGGCCTTCGTCTTGAGGGCGGCAGTATCGCACTCTTGCTTGAAGTAATTGTAAAATGTGATGGCATTGCCAGTTGGCGGCGCTCACGGCCGACAGCCCGTCATACGTGCGCTAAGAATCTCGGGTGCTCTGCCAGTTTACGTAAACGTAAAGTACTGCTATAGAGAGCCAAGACCGAAGGAGGTGAGTAGGCGTGTCGGCGCAGCAAGAGCATCTGACCGGCGAGCGGGAGCAGTCGATTGGCGAGGTGACCCGCGCCTTCGGCGTCACGGCGCGCACCCTGCGATTCTATGAGGAGCGGGGGCTCTTGCGTCCCCGCCGCGCTGGACAGCAGCGCCTCTACGACCGTGGCGACCGCACCCGGCTGAAGCTCATCCTGCGGGGCAAGCGGCTCGGCTTCAGCCTCGACGAGATCGAGGAAATCGTCTCGCTCTACGAAGCGCCACAGGGCGAGGCGGGACAGCTTCAGCTGCTGCTCGATCGCATTGCCGAACGCCGTGCCGACCTCGAGCAGAAGCGCCGCGACATCGCCGCCGTGCTGCGCGATCTGGCGCAGGTCGAGGCGGGCTGTCTGGAGCGGCTCGATGAGCTGAGCGAAAGGCCGGCCGGCATTAAGCGCGGAGGCCAAGCATGAGCGTCTTTCAACCGGCGCATGCGGCCTGGGAAGCGCGGCTGCGGGACTCCTTCGACCGGCAGGGCCTGATGGGAACCTTGGGCGCCAGCCTCGGGCACCTCGAACCGGGCCGCGTAGAGATCCTCCTGTCCTTCCGCGAGGGCCTTAGCCAGCAGCACGGCTTCTTTCACGCCGGCGCCACCAGCACCATCGCCGACTCCGCCGGCGGCTATGCCGCCTTCACGCTCTTTCCCGAGAACGCCTCGGTGCTCACCGTGGAGTTCAAGATCAACCTCGTCGCGCCAGCCAAGGGCGAGCGCCTAAGGGCAGTGGGGCAGGTGATCAAACCGGGCCGCACCCTGACGCTCTGCGATGTGGAGACCTATGTAAGCGATGGGGGCCGCGAGAAGCTCTGCGCCAAGATGCAGCAAACCTTGATGCGCCTGGATGGGCGCCCGGATATGCCGGCGGCCGGTTAGCCGCTCAACCGCTCCAAGAGAGACACCCGATGATCCCGAACCAGCTTCCTTCCCTGAATTTCAACCTCGGCGAAACGGCCGACCTCATCCGCGATCAGGTGATGAGCTTCGCTTCCGAAGAGATCGCGCCGCTCGCCGCCGAGATCGACCGGGACGACCAGTTTCCACGTCATCTCTGGCCCAAGATGGGCGAGCTTGGCCTGCACGGCATTACCGTGGATGAGGAGGACGGCGGCGCCGGCCTCGGCTATCTCGAGCATGTCGTGGCTATGGAGGAAGTGAGCCGCGCCAGCGCGTCGGTCGGCCTATCCTACGGCGCCCACTCCAACCTCTGCGTCAACCAGATCCGCCGCAACGGCAGCGAGGAGCAGAAGCGCCGCTATCTGCCCAAGCTGATCTCCGGCGAGCACGTCGGCGCCCTGGCCATGAGCGAGCCCGGCTCCGGCTCCGACGTGGTCTCCATGCGCCTCAAGGCCGAGAAGAAGGGCGACCGCTACGTCCTGAACGGCAGCAAGATGTGGATCACCAACGCCAGCGAGGCCGAGACCCTGGTGATCTATGCCAAGACCGACCCGGAGGCCGGGCCGAAAGGCATCACCACCTTCATCGTCGAAAAGGACTTCCCCGGCTTCTCCATCGCGCAGAAGCTGGACAAGCTCGGCATGCGCGGCTCGCCCACCTGCGAGCTGGTCTTCGAGGACTGCGAGGTGCCGGAGGAGAACATCCTCGGCGAGCTCAACAAGGGCGTGCGCGTGCTGATGAGCGGCCTGGACTACGAGCGCGCGGTGCTGGCGGCCGGGCCCTTGGGCATCATGCAGGCCTGCATGGATGTCGCGGTGCCCTACGTCCACCAGCGCCGGCAGTTCGGCAAGTCGATCGGCGAATTCCAGCTGGTGCAAGGCAAGCTGGCCGACATGTACACCACGATGAACGCCTGCAAGGCCTACGTCTATGCCGTGGCCCAGTCCTGCGACCGCGGCGAGACCACCCGCAAGGACGCCGCCGGCGCCATCCTCTACGCCGCCGAGAAGGCGACCCAGATGGCGCTCGATGCGCTGCAGCTCCTGGGCGGCAACGGTTACATCAACGAGTACGCCACCGGCCGCCTGTTGCGCGACGCCAAGCTCTATGAAATCGGCGCCGGCACCAGCGAGATCCGCCGCTGGCTGATCGGCCGCGAGCTTTTCGAAGAGACCGCCTGATCCGGCTGTCTTCCGCTTCATCCGCAGGCCATGTCGCCTGCGGGCGAGCGCGCTCGGCCACATCGCCTAGGTTAGCGCGACATCGCAACGGGAGCGCGCGCAATGGACGGAGATCGTTGGACGACAGTCGGCAGGGCGGACAGCTATGCCAAGACCGGCCTGGCGCGGCGGTCTCCGGGCGTCGGCGTATCCGACCACGGGGCCGGGCAGATCGACACTCAGGCCCTTCGGCGCTATCGGCTTGGCCGGGTGCAGGCGGAGCTGAAAGCCCGCGACATTCCAGCAATCCTGCTCTGCGACCCAGTCAATCAGCGCTACGCAACCGGGGTGCGCAACATGCAGCCCTGGGCGCTGCACTCAACCTTTCGCGCCTCTCTCGTTCCGGCCGAAGGCAAGGCCATCGCCTTCGAGTATGCGGGCTCCCAGCATCTCGCGGAGAGCCTGGAGACCATTGCGGAAGTGCGCCGGGCGACCCCGCTGTTCGGGGCCGGGGTGGAGAGCGTTGGCCAGCCGGCTGACCCGCGCATCGACCGCTGGGCTAAGGAGATGGCCTCACTGGTGAGAGAAATCGCCGGTGACAGGCCGCGGCTCGCCATCGATCGGCATCTCGACCACTTCTCCGCCCGTGCGCTTGAGGCGGAGGGTATTGAGCTGCTGGCCGGCCAGAAGCTGATGAGCCGCGCCCAGGCCATCAAGTCAGCGGAAGAGGTCGCCTGCATCTCGGTTGCCGTCGCCGTCGCCGAAACCGCCATGCACCGCCTGCGCGAGGCGCTGGAGCCGGGCATGACCGAGATCGACCTCTGGGCCATCCTGGAGCAGACCAACGTGGCCTATGGCGGCGAGTACATGGATACGCGGCTCTTGTCGTCTGGCGGGCGCACCAACCCTTGGTACCAGGAGGCAACCGATCGCATCGTGCGGCCGGGCGAGCTGGTCGCCTTCGACACCGACATGGTCGGTCCCTTCGGCTACGACGCGGATATCAGCCGCACCTACTTCTGCCCGCCCGGGCGTCCGAGCGACGCCCAGCGTCGACTCTACGGCCTCGCCTTCGACAAGTTGCACCATAACCTGGAGCTGGTGCGTCCCGGCGCGAGCTTCCGCGAGATGTCGGAGGCGGCCTATCTCCTGCCGGAGGAGTTCCAGGCCCAAGCCATGGCCATGGTTTGGCACGGCGTCGGTCTCTACGGCCAGTGGCCGACCATCCTGGGGCGGGGCTTCTTCGACGACGAGGCCGAGGACGGCATTGTCGAGCCCGGCATGGTGCTCTGCTGCGAAGCCTACGTGGGCGCCAAGGGCGGCCTGGAGGGCGTGAAGCTGGAGCAGCAGCTGCTTGTCACCGAAAGTGGCTACGAGCTGCTGACGCTCTTCCCCTTCGAAGAGGCTCTGCTGGGCCGCGAGCTTTAGCGGTCGAGCCAAGGTCCTGCGCCAGATCAAGGCGCAGCCTTGCACCAATGGCCGAATTTACAGTCCAATAGCCGGTGAAGAGACTGCGCTGCGCTGCGGCATCTGCCGCGGGCTCCTAAAGCGCAGAAAACAGCCGTGCCCGCCGCCGCGGGCCGACGTGACGGGGAGGAGAGTTGAATGGGCCGCTTCGACGAGATGCACCGCCGTTCCATTGAGGATCCTGAGGGTTTCTGGGGCGAAGCCGCCCAGGCCATCGACTGGGTCGAGCCGTGGAGCAAGGTGCTGGACGACAGCGACAAGCCCTATTACCGCTGGTTCTCCGGCGGCCGGCTCAACACCTGCTACAACTGTCTCGACCGCCACGTGGAAGGCGGCCGCGCCGAGCAGGCGGCGCTGATCTACGACTCGCCAGTCACCGAGACCATCCGAACTTACAGTTACCGCGAGCTGCGGGACGAGGTGGCGCGCATTGCCGGCGGCATGGCGGCCCTGGGGGTCGGCGCTGGGGACCGGGTGATCATCTACATGCCCATGGTGCCGGAAGCGGTCATGGCCATGCTGGCCTGCGCCCGGCTCGGCGCCATCCATTCGGTGGTCTTCGGCGGCTTCGCGGCCAACGAGCTGGCGACCCGCATCGACGACGCCACGCCCAAGATGATTCTCTCGGCCTCCTGCGGTATCGAGCCCAACCGGGTGGTGGCCTACAAGCCCTTGCTCGACGCCGCCATTGAGATGGCGCAACACAAGCCCGATCACTGCGTGGTCCTGCAGCGCCCGCAGGCCGAAGCGGCCATGGGACCGCGCGACAAGGACTGGCAGGAGAGCTTCGCCAATGCGGCCCCGCACGACTGCGTGCCGGTGTTGGCGACCGACCCGCTCTACATCCTCTACACCTCCGGCACCACCGGGCAGCCCAAGGGCATCGTCCGCGACAACGGCGGCCATGCCGTGGCGCTGAAGTGGTCCATGAAGAACATCTACGACGTCGACCCTGGAGAGGTCTATTGGGCGGCCTCGGACGTCGGCTGGGTCGTCGGCCACTCCTACATCGTCTATGCGCCGCTGTTGCACGGCTGCACGACCATCGTCTACGAGGGCAAGCCGGTCGGCACGCCGGATGCCGGCGCCTTCTGGCGGGTGATCAGCCAGCACAAGGTTTCGACCATGTTCACGGCACCGACAGCCTTCCGCGCGATTCGCCAGCAGGACCCGACCGGCAGTCTGATCGGCGACTACGATCTCAGCCAGTACCGGGCGCTGTTCCTGGCCGGCGAACGCTGCGACCCCGACACCTTGACGTGGGCCGAAGAAAAGCTCGGCGTCCCGGTGATCGATCACTGGTGGCAGACCGAAACGGGCTGGTCGATCGCCGCCAACTGCCTCGGCATCGAGCCCTTGCCGGTCAAGCCGGGCTCGCCCACGCGGCCGGTCCCGGGCTGGGCTCTGGATGTGCTGGGCGCCGACGGACATCCCATGGCGGCGGGGGAGATCGGCGCCATCGTCGGCAAGCTGCCCATGCCTCCGGGCACCATGCAGACCCTGTGGAACGCCAAGGAGCGCTTCTTCAACGCCTATCTCAGCGAGTTCCCCGGCTACTACCAGACCGGTGACGCCGGCATGATCGACGAGGAGGGCTATGTCTTCGTCATGGCCCGCACCGACGACATCATCAATGTCGCTGGCCACCGCCTGTCGACCGGGGCCATGGAAGAGGTCTTGGCCGCCCATCCTGATGTCGCCGAGTGTGCTGTGATCGGCGCTGCCGATACGCTGAAGGGACAGCTCCCGCTCGGCTTCCTGGTGCTGAATGCCGGGGTGGACCGGCCCGAGGAGGAGATCGCCAAGGAGGTGGTCAAGATGGTGCGGGAGCGCATCGGTCCAGTGGCCGCCTTCAAGACGGTGACGGTGGTGAAGCGGCTGCCCAAGACCCGCTCCGGCAAGATCCTGCGCGCCACCATGCGCAAGATCGCCGACAGCGAGGACTACAAGCTGCCGGCCACCATCGACGACCCGGCCATCCTGGGTGAGATCACCGAAGCGCTGCAGGGTGTCGGCTACGCGGCCGAGAGCAAGGGCGCCGCGTGAGGCGCCCGACCCCTCCCGCTTAGGACGCGGCGCGCAGCTTCAGCTTCAAGCCCACCAAGTCGTGCATGCTGACCCCGGTGATGACGGAGATCTCGCGCAGGGGAAAGCGGGTTTCCTGCATCAGGATGCGGGCATGCTCGAGCGGCGGCATACGCTGGCGGCTGCGGGCGCGGAACTGCCGGCTCCAGTTGCGCTGGTCGCGCTGGCGCTGTTCTTCGGCGCGTTGCTCCGCCTCGACGTTCTTGCGGTGCTGCTGGCGGGCGCGGGAGGCCGCCGCATCGTAAGCATAGTGCGAGTAGACGTTGTGCATCCAGGCCGAGCGCTGCTCGTCGCGCGGCCGCCGCTGCTGGCTCTTGGCCTCTTGCTGCTCGCTACCAGTAAAGCCGCGTGCCGCTTCGTCGAGGCTCAGGCCGTTCCTTTCGGCCAAGCGCTCCGCCGCGATGAGGGCGGCTTCCCGTTCTCCGGCGAAAGGGCTCTCCGCCGCAAGCGTCAAGAGCTTGCGGAAGCGGTCCCGGTCAGCGTCGTTCATGGCCATGGGCGCGACGATCGAATGCGGACGAATGCGGAGTCGAGTGGCCGAGTATGTGCGAGAGTGGGCTCGACGTCAGGTGACAATGGCGTGGCAGTTCCCGAAAAGCTGTGGATCATCCGGCTGCCTTCTTGCTGCCGCCGATCTTGCTTTCCTTACCCGTCAAGAGGTTACGAATGTTCTGATGATGGCGCACCCAGAGCAGTAGGGCGAGCAGGCCGCAGAACTCGACGAGCTGCAAGTCGCCCATCAACCACCAGGCGTAGAGCGGCGAAAGCGCCGTGGCGATCAGGGCCGAGAGCGAAGAGTAGCGGGTCAATACCGCCACCGCGAGCCAAGTGGCGGCAGCGGCTGCGGCGACCGGCCAGGCGACGACGAGCATAATGCCGAGAGCCGTCGCAATGCCCTTACCGCCGCGGAAGCCGAGCCAGATGGGAAAGCAATGGCCGAGGATCGCACCGAAGGCGGCGACGAGGCTGGCATCAGGCCCCCAAAAGCCGGCGATCCAGGCGGCGAGAGCGCCCTTGCCGCCATCGAGTATTACGGTCGCCAGGGCAATATCCTTGCGCCCGGTGCGCAGCACGTTGGTCGCGCCGATGTTGCCCGAGCCGATCTTGCGGATATCCCCGAGTCCGGCGGCGCGGCTGAGCAGCAGGCCGAAAGGTATGGAGCCCAGCAGATAGCCACCGGCAAGTGCCGCCAAGAGATAGGGCCAGGCGTGGCTCCAGGAAATCGGATCGGGCATCGTTACGCGCCGATGGTTTCCGCTTCGAGCTCGGCGCCGGGCAGGGCGCCC
Organism: Rhodospirillales bacterium; assembly: GCA_965247175.1. Lineage (GTDB taxonomy): Bacteria > Pseudomonadota > Alphaproteobacteria > Kiloniellales > DSM-21159 > JANQMX01. Next base: position 1,395,835 of record OZ252006.1, on the reverse strand, counting down.
TCATCGATGGTGAAGGCCGTGCGCCCGTCGACGAAGGTTCTCAGCACGCGCCCCTGAACCATGTGGCCGTCGAAGGCCGAGTTCTTCGACTTGCTGTGCAGGGCGTCGGCGTCGATGCGCCAGGGCTTATCCCGGTCGAAGAGCACGAGGTCGGCGGGCCAGCCCTTGGCAATGCGCCCGGCAGGCAGATCGAGGATCTGCGCCGGATTGCAGGTCACCTTGGCCAGCAGGCCCTGCACGTCGAGCGCGCCGTCGTGGACCAGGGCGAGAGACAAAGGCAGCATGGTCTCAAGCCCGACGACGCCGAAGGCGGCCAGCGCGAAGGGCAGCCGTTTGGAGTCCTGGTCATGCGGGCTGTGGTCGCTGGCGATGGCGTCAATGGTGCCGTCGACCAGCCCCTGAACCACGGCCAGACGGTCGTCTTCGCTGCGCAAGGGCGGCGACACCTTGGCGAAGGTGCGATAGTCGCCCACGGCGAGCTCGTTGAGGGTGAAGTAGTGCGGTGCCGTATCGCAGGTCACGTTCAGGCCGCGCGCCTTGGCACGGCGGATGACCTCCACCGTCTCGCCCGCGGACACGTGGGAGACGTGATAGCGGCCGCCGGTCATCTCCACGATCCGGAGGTCCCGCTCCACCATCATGACCTCGGCTAGCGGCGAGATGCCCGCCAGCCCTAGCCGCGTGGAGAGCTCGCCCGAGTTCATCAAGCCGCCGGACAGGCTCGGCTCGGCCGGGTGCTGCAGGATCACTGCGCCGAAGGTGCGCGAATAGCTCAGGGCCCGGTGCATGACCTGAGCGCTGGCCACGGCCTGGTGCCCGTCGGTGAAACCGACCGCGCCGTACTCCCGGAGCAGGCCGATCTCGGTCATCTCCTTGCCGCCAAGCCCGACCGTCACCGCGGCATAGGTATAGATCTTGGCCAGCTTCTCTTCGCGGGCGCGGCGGGCGACGAACTCCACACCGGCCACATCGTCCACCACCGGCTCGGTGTTGGGCAGTGTGACCATGGAGGTGACCCCGCCGGCGACGGCTGCCTGGCCGCCGCTGCCGAAGGTCTCCATGTGCTCGTTGCCCGGCTCGCCAAGCTCGACCCGCATATCGACCAGGCCCGGCGCGAGATAGCGGCCGCCGCAGTCGACCACGATGCAGCCCTCCGGTGGGCCGTTGTCGAACAGCCGCGGTCCGAAGTCGACGATCTGGCCGGACTCGGCCAGTAGTTCGCCTGGCTGGTCGAGGCCGCTCGCCGGATCGATCAGGCGGGCGTTGAGGAAGGCGGTGCGGGGCGGGTCGCGGTGAAACACGGCCGGCGCCCCGGTCAGCGGGCCTGGGCGCGCCGACTGCGCTCCGGCGCTGTCAGCACGTCAAGGCAGGCCATGCGCACGGCGACTCCCATCTCGACCTGCTCCCGGATGGCCGAGCGGTCGATGTCATCCGCCAGTTCGCTGTCGATCTCGACGCCGCGGTTCATGGGCCCGGGGTGCATCACTAAGGCGTCCGGCTTGGCCATGCTGAGCTTCTCCCGGTCCAGACCGAAGAAGTGGAAGTACTCACGGATGGAGGGCACGAAGCTGCCCTGCATCCGCTCGGTCTGGAGCCGCAGCATCATGACGATGTCCACGTCCTTCAGGCCGGCGCGCATGTCGGTGTAGGCCTCGACACCCAGCCGCTCGACGGCCGCGGGCAGCAGGGTTGGCGGCGCGATCACCCGAACCTGGGCGCCCATGGTGGTCAGCAGGTAGATGTTGGAGCGGGCGACCCGGCTGTGCTTGATGTCGCCGGAGATGGCGACCTTGAGGCCCGCCAAGCGGCCCTTGCGGCGGATGATGGTCAGGGCATCGAGGAGAGCCTGGGTCGGGTGCTCGTGGCTGCCGTCGCCACCGTTCATGACGCAGCAGTTAACCTTCTCGCTCAAGAGCTTGACGGCGCCCGAGTCGGGATGCCGGACCACCAGCACGTCGGGGTGCATGGCGTTCAAGGTCATCGCCGTGTCGATCAATGTCTCACCCTTTTTGATGGACGACCAGGCGATCTGCATGTTGATAACGTCGGCACCTAGGCGCTTGGCCGCCAGCTCGAAGGAGGTCAGCGTCCGGGTCGACGTCTCGAAGAAGAGGTTGATGACCGTGAAGCCGGAGAGGATCGACTCTCGCTTCAAGTCTTGCGGCAGAGCCGAAGCATAGCGATTTGAAATATCGAGGAGAAATGAGATCTCTTCCGCCGAAAAACCCTGGATGCCCAGGAGATGACGGTAGCCGAAGGCAGGCGCGTTGGCCGGCAGAGTCTCAGCGCTCATAGCGTCGCGGTTATGGCACCCAGGCTGGCGAGTCGCAAGCCGCCGCGGTGCCCGCGGCGCGCATATGAAAGATGCTGATGCGCCGCCTTCTGCGCCCCATTTTCCGCCTCTTGCTGTTGCTGCTCGTCGTGGCGCTGCTGCTGCCACCTGCTGTGATTGCTGCCTATCGCGTTGTTCCGCCGCCGGTTTCCAGCCTGATGGTCTGGCGCCTGGCGGAAGGCTACGGCCTGGACAGGGCTTGGCGGCCTCTGGAAGAGATCTCGCCGCATCTGCCGCGCGCCGTCGTCGCGGCTGAGGATAACTTCTTCTGCCGCCACAGAGGCGTCGACTGGGTGGCGATGGAGGAAGCCATCGAAGGCCTCTTGGCCGGCGAGCGCACCCGGGGCGCCAGCACGATCTCTATGCAGCTCGCCAAGAACCTCTTTCTCTGGCCGGAAAGAAGCTACACCCGCAAGGTTTTGGAGCTGGTTCTTACCTTCAAGCTCGAGACGATCTTGCCCAAGGACCGGCTGCTGGAGATCTACCTCAACGTCGTCGAGTGGGGCCCTGGGATCTACGGCGCCGAGGCGGCCGCCCAGCGCTACTTCGACAAGCCGGCGGCGCGTCTGACCCAGCAAGAGGCCGCCTTGATGGCGACCACACTGCCCAATCCCCTGCAGCGCAGCCTGTCTGAACCCAGCCGCGCGATGCTCCAGCGGGCCGCTGTCTACCGGCAGCGCATCGGTCAGCTGGGGCCGCTGCTTGACTGTCTGCCGGGGCCCGCGACGTAGCGTCAGATCGTGCCCGCTTTACGCAGGGCGGCGATCTCCTCCTCGCTGAGGTCGAGCATTTCGGTCAGGACTTCGTCGGTGTGCTCGCCGGCCTTGGGCGGGGGCAGCTTGTAGTCGACCGGCGTGCGGGAGAACTTGATGGGATTGCCCATCATGTCGAGCTCGCCCGTCTCGCTGCCGGGATAGGGCATCGTGATGCGCATGCCGCGATGCAAGACGTGCGGGTCCTCGAAGACGCGCGCGAGATCGTTGACCGGGCCGGAGGGCACGCCGATCTCGGCCAAGCCCTCGAGCCAGGTGTCGAGCGGCTTCCGGGCGGTGACCTCTGGCAGCAGGCTGTAGAGCGCCTCGCGATTGCGCACGCGGTTGGCGTTGGTCTTGAAACGCTCGTCCTCGGCCAGTTCCGGCGCGCCGGCGAATTCGCAAAAACGTTGGAACTGGGCGTCGTTGCCGACCGCCAGAATGAAGTAGCCGTCGGAGCAGGGCAGGACCTTGTAGGGCACGATGTTGGGGTGCTCGTTGCCTTGGCGCCGCGGCACCTGGCCGCTCACAAGGTAGTTCATGCCTTCGTTGACCAGCCAGGCGATCTGCGTGTCGAGCAGGGCGAGATCGAGGTGCTGGCCTTCGCCGGTCAGGTCGCGGTGGCGCAGTGCCGCTTGGATGGCGTTGGCGGCAAAGAGGCCGCAGACCACGTCGGCGATACCGACGCCGACCTTCATGGGTTCGCCCTCTGGCTCGCCGGTCAGGGACATGATGCCGCCCATGCCCTGGGCCAGGTAGTCATAGCCTGCGCGCGGGGCGTAGGGGCCGGTTTGCCCGAAGCCGGTAATCGAGCAATAGACGATGTTCGGCTTGATCTCGGCGACTGAGGCGTAGTCGAGGCCGAATTTGGCCAGGCCGCCGACCTTGAAGTTCTCGACCAACACGTCGCAGTGGGCGATCAGCCGCTTGGCCAGGGCCTGGCCTTCCGCCGTGGCGATGTCGAGGGTCAGGGAACGCTTGTTGCGGTTGGCCGAGAGGTAGTAGGCGGCGGTGTCGCTGTCCTCGCCGTTCTCGTCCTTGAGGAAGGGCGGGCCCCATTTGCGCGTGTCGTCGCCGTGGCCGGGGCGCTCGATCTTGATGATCTCGGCGCCGAGGTCGCCGAGGAGTTGGGTGCAGGTCGGGCCGGCAAGGATGCGGGTGAGGTCGAAGACCCGGAGGCCTTTCAGCGGACCTGTGCGGTCGGGAGCGGTCATGAATGGAAAGATGCTGTCGCGTGTCGTTAACGGGGTTCAGGCAGCCGGCACGGGGCTCCGGCTCTTCTCGGCGACCAGCGCCATGAAGCCCTTATAGAGCCGGTGCGCATCGGCGTTGAAGCTGGTCATGTTGATAGCGACGTCGTCCCTGAAGGTCGGCAAGGCCTCTTCACCGATCGTCTTTTTCAGCGCCTCTATGTACTCCGGCACCGTCGCCCAGTCGTCGACCGTCTGCGGCGTGACCTCGACGTGGTACTGAAAGCCGTAGGCCAGCTCGCCGACCTTGATGGCCTGATAAGGGCAGACGGGGGAACTGGCCAGGACTTGCGTGTCGGCCGGCGTCTCCAACACGGCGGCGCTGTGCCACTGCAGAGCCTTGAAGAGTGGGGCGTTGCCGGAGGTGAGGGGATCGTTGCGGCCCGCGTCCGTCAGCTCGATGTCCAGCACGCCGACCTCGGGCGTTGAGGGGCCGACCTTGCCGCCCAGCGCGTCGGCCAGCAGTTGATGGCCGAGGCAGATGCCAAGGAAGGGGAGGCCGCGCTCAACGATGGCCTCGCGAATGGCGGCCTTCTCGTCCTTGAGCCAGGGGTGCTCCTCCTCCATCCAGGTGTCCATGGGGCCACCCATGGCAACCAGCGCGTCGTAGCCGTCTAGAGAAGGGATGGACTCGCCTTCGTCGAGCTCGACCGCGTCCCAAGCGACGCCGTCGTCGGCCATGAAGTCGCGGATGACGCCGGGATGCTCCAGCGGATGGTGTTGAAACACGAGGAGACGCATGGGCTGGCCCCTTGGTCGGCTGTGTCGTTGTGCGGCTCAGGCCTGACGCTGCCTAGCGTCGAGAGCGCCCTGCAGGATATAGGCAGCGGCCAGTTTGTCGATGACTTCCGCGCGACGCATACGCGTCATGTCCTGCTCGTCGATCAGGAAGCGCTCGACCGCCCGCGTGGACAGGCGCTCATCCCAGAAGGCAATCGGAAGATCAATGCCGGCCAAGGTCCCGAGGTTGCGGGCGAACTGGCGCACCGACTGGCAGCGCGGGCCTTCGCTGCCGTCCATGTTGATCGGCAGGCCGAGCACCAGCGCGCCCACCTTGCGCTCGGCGATGATCTCCTTGAGGCGCTCCATGTCCTTGGCGAACTTGCTGCGCCGGATGGTCTCCAAGGGCGAGGCGATGCTCTGGGCTGAGTCGGAGACGGCGAGACCGATGGTCTTCTCGCCGATATCCAGCCCGAGCAGGCGGGTTTGCCGCGGTAGATCGTGAAGGGCTGTTTCCATCTGTCCTCGTTGGAGCCCTACGGCCTTGCGCTGCAAGGCTTTGCGAGTAAGGTCGCCCGCGTCCGCGCTGGGCGTGGGACTTCTAGTGTCCCGAATCCGAAGTTCGCAGGAGCATGCGGCAAGCTCACAACGAACTTCGGATTCGAAACCACACTAGCAAATCTATGTTTCTAGTGTGGTTTTCAGTTTTGAAGTTCCTAACAGAATCTGCCGCAACACGCTTAGGAACTTCAAAACCACCACACTAGGATTTGGTTGCAGGAAAGACAGGACGGGGCAAGGCCGCATGTCCATCGATAAGGATACCGTAAACGGCATCGCCAAGCTGGCGCGCATTCGCCTGGAGGAGAGCCAGGCCGATGCGCTGGTCGGCGAGCTGAACAACATCCTCTCTTGGGTCGAGCAGCTCGGCGAGCTGGATACGGACGGGGTGGCGCCCATGACCTCGGTGGTCGAGCGCAAGCTGCCCCTGCGCGAGGACAAGGTGACCGACGGCGGCTATCCCGAGAAGATCCTGGCCAACGCGCCGCAGGCGGCCGATCCCTTCTTCACCGTGCCGAAGGTGGTGGAATGAGCACGCTCACTGACCTCACCCTCGCCGAGGCGCGCGATGCGCTCGCCAAAGGCGAGCTCTCCTCCAAGGAGCTGACCGAGGCCCATATCGCTGCGGTCGAGCAGGTGCGGCCGCTCAACGCCTTCATCACCGAGACGCCGGAGCGCGCCATGGAGATGGCCGAGCAGGCGGACGGTCGCCGGGCTTCCGGCGAGGCCGGCGTGCTGGAGGGCATTCCCCTCGCCATCAAGGACCTTTTCTGCACCGAAGGCGTGCTGACCACTGCCGGCTCCCACATTCTCGATGGCTTCAAGCCGGCCTACGAGTCGACGGTGACCGCGAACCTCTGGCGGGCCGGCGCCGTCTTGCTCGGCAAGACCAACTTGGACGAGTTCGCCATGGGCTCCTCCAACATGACCAGCTACCACGGCCCGGTCGAGAGCCCCTGGAAGCGCCAGGGCGACAACAGAAAGTTGGTGCCGGGCGGCTCCTCCGGGGGGTCGGCCACGGCGGTTTCGGCGCGCTGTGCCTTGGGGGCGACGGGGACCGACACCGGCGGTTCCATCCGGCAGCCGGCCTCCTTCACCGGTATCGTCGGCTTCAAGCCGACCTACGGCCGCTGCTCGCGCTGGGGCGTGGTCGCCTTCGCCTCCTCGCTCGATCAGCCGGGCCCCATGACCCGCACGGTGCGCGACAGCGCCATCATGCTGCGCGGGATGGCGGGCTACGACCCCAAGGACTCCACCTCGGTCGATTTGCCGGTGCCCGATTACGAAGCGGCGCTGACCGGCGATCTGCGCGGCCTCAAGGTCGGCGTGCCCAAGGAGTACCGGGTCGATGACATGCCGCAGGAGATCGAGGATCTCTGGGCGGCCGGGGTTGAGTGGCTGAAAGCGGCCGGGGTCGAGATCAAGGAGATCTCCCTGCCGCACACCAACTATGCACTGCCGACCTACTACATCGTGGCACCCGCCGAGGCCTCCTCCAACCTGGCGCGCTACGACGGCGTGCGCTACGGCCTCAGGGTCGACGGCGAGGGCGATCTCACCGGCATGTACGAGGCCACCCGCGGCGAGGGCTTCGGCCAGGAAGTGAAGCGCCGGGTGATGATCGGTACCTACGTGCTCTCGGCCGGCTACTACGACGCCTACTACAACAAGGCGCGGCGGGTGCGGACCCTGATCGCCAACGACTTCAAGAGCGCCTTCGAGGATGTCGATCTCATCCTGACGCCGACGGCCCCCTCCGAGGCCTTCGCCGAGGGCGAGAAGATGGACGACCCCATCGCCATGTACCTCAACGATGTCTTCACCGTGCCCTCCAGCCTGGCGGGCCTGCCGGCGATCTCCGTTCCGGCCGGCCTCTCGGCCAACGGCCTGCCGCTCGGACTGCAGCTGATCGGCCGCGCCTTCGACGAAGAGATGGTGCTGCGCGCCGGTGCGGTGCTGGAAGAGGCGTCCGGCTTCGACGCCGTGCCTGCCTGGCTATCCGATCGCGCGTGAGCGCAGCAGGCAACAAGACGCCTGACAGCTCCGTCGTTCGCCGCCTAACGGCGGAAGATGCCGAGGACTTCATTGCGCTGCGCCTGGAGGGGCTGTCGCGCCATCCCAAGGCCTTCGGGGCCGACTGCGCCGGGGATATCGCCCTTGGCATCGAGGAATGGCGTCGCCGCCTAGTGGCTCATTCGGTGTTCGGCGGCTTTCGCGAGGGTAGCCTTGTGGCCGTCGCCGGTCTGTACCGCGTGAGCCGAGAGAAGATGCGGCATAAGGGCCAGCTTTGGGGTGTCTACGTGACGGAGCAGGCACGGGGGTTCGGTCTTGGCCGCGCGGTCGTCGAATCCGCTGTCGCGGAGGCGCGGCAGCAGGTGTCGCAGCTCATGACATCGGTCAGTGCCGGAAACCTGGCCGCCTTGGATCTCTATCTCTCGCTCGGCTTCGAGCCCTGGGGCGTGCAGCCCCGTGCGCTGAAGGTGGATGGTCAGTACATCGATGAGATCGAGCTGCTGCTGATCTTCGACGACGCGTAGAGCATTGCGGCGGACTCGGAATTCAGGATTGCTCGCTGGTGTCCTGGAAGCACACCAGGTTCTCGCCCTGGAGCAGATAGTCGAACTTGTAGCCGTTGAGGCAGGCCAGGAAGGGGCGGCTGGTGCCGGCCCAGGGCAGCAGCCAGTCGTCGAGCTCGATCGAGATTAAGTGCGCCTTCGCCACCCAGTCGGTGTTGCGGGAGAAGAGTTCCTTCTGGGCACCCTCGATGTCGACTTTCATGTAGAGGATCGCGTCGGTGCCGGTCCGTTCCAGGATATCCGGAACGGTGACCGCCTCGACGCCGCTGGCGGACTCGCCGCTGGTCTCGCGGGTGCGGAAGTGTTGGGCGCCGGCGTCGGGATTTTCGATCTCAAGCCGCCCGGCTTCCGGCCAAATGCCGCCCTGGAAGGCCGTCACCCGCTCGCCGTAGACGGCGGTGTTGGCCGCCAGCAGATCGTGGTTGGCGCTGTCCGGCTCGATGGCGAAAATGCGGGCCTCGGGATAGCGCTCGGCGAGCCAGACGGTCGACATGCCGATGTTCGCGCCGGCATCGACGATGAGGGGTTTCTGCCCCTTGGCCAGCATATCCCGGTAGAGCGCATTTAGTCGCTCGGCCTGGGGGAAGGTGTCGACGCTGTATTGCTCGGCCACCAGGCAGTACCAGAAGGCCGAGTGATCGCTGCGCGTCCGCCGCAGGCTGATCGGCCCGTCAAAGCGCTTGGACTTCACAACATGCCTATCGCCGGCCTTGTTCTGGGCCGCCAGCTCGATCTGGAAGAAAAGGCGGAGACCTTCGGTAAGACCGAACCTTTTCAGGTAGTTCGGGACCTTCTTTGCGCTGTAGAGCAAATCCATGGTTCGATCCCTTTACCGTCAAGATCGCTGGTCTCTGGGGGAAGCCGCTCGGGCGGCCATTGGAACGTTGGCGCCTTACGCGGCGGTTAATTTCGATGGCGGATGAATTGCATCCAGCGCCGCCAGTATAGGCCGCGGTCGCCCGGGAAGAAGAGGTCGTTCTTGACCCGAGGGTCGAGCGTCAAGATGCCGGCTTCGAGCAGCGAGTAGAGCTTGCGGGAGAAAGCGACGTCCCCGTCGCGCCACAGGGACACGAGATACCCGAACTCGAAGGGGACGGTATTCCGGCATTTCAGGCCGATCGGGTAGCTCTCCGGGGCCTGCGGAGTTTCGCCGAAATGGCACTCGGCGAGATACTTGGGGAAGTCGACGCCGGCGTAGAGCGCAAGGTGGAGCGAGCCCCAGAACCTGAGGTTCATCTCCATGAGGGAGAAAGTATCGCTTGTGGGGTCCCAACGGTACTCCACCATGGCTACGCCCTGCCAGCCGGCGCGGTCGAGCTTTGCCTCAGCATCCCGCAGGATGGCTTCGTGCCGCCAGGACTCGCGCAGGGAAGAGGCGCCGCCGGTGTGCGGCATCTCGTGCAGCCGGCGGTGCATGAAGCGGGCCTGGATGCGGTCGTTCCAGCGCAGGAAGAAGGCGCCGACCCCCACGCCGGGCGCGAAACCCTGCACCACGGCCTTGCTGTAGCTCTTGCCGAGGTCTTCGAGGCGCGCCAAAGCGGCCTCCGCATCGTCGACGCGGAGCACCCGGTCATCACCGTCGCCGGACCGGGCAAAGAGGCCGTCGCACTTGATGAACAGAGGCCTGCCCAGTGCGGCGAGCTGGGAGGACGACGGCAGGCCTTGGTCGAAATCGACCAGCAGCATCGGCGGCAGGTTGGCTTTGTGCTGCGCTTCGCCGCTCATCAGGCGGTCGAAGAGCCCGTATTTGCTCGAGCGGCGGCGGACCGTGCTGTCCTGGCTGACGGGGAAGAGGGGACCGAAGGGTGCCACGGCCGGATGGCCCTCCGGCGCGATGCCGCCGCCGGGCAGGATCATCTCGATCTTGTGGCTGGCGATGTAGTCGGTCAGCCAGGGACCGAACGTCAGGGCGGTGACCGGCGGATGGACCTCGTGACGCGCTGCGAAGTTCGAATGAAGCCCGATGGCTTGCTCGGAGGGGGAGACCGCATGGACACGGTAACCGGCCCGCCCGAGCGAGCGGATGGCCCCCAGCGCTCCCATAGACTGGGCGCCGGCCACCATGACGTTGGTCGTCGCGGGGTCACGCTGCGGCATGGTCGCCGGTATTGCGGTGCGCCTTATCGCCGAGCTTTGCGCCAATGCCACTGACCCCCGAGTCGAGGATGTCGAGGCAGGTTTCCCAGTAATCGTCGGGCAGGCCGTAAGGGTCCTGCAGAAAGGCGCGCCGCGGCTGCGACCAGAGCCCCAGCAGCGTGACCTGACCCGCCATTTCGCTTCCCAGCCTGGATGCTGCGGAGGTGGCGTGCTCGGGCTCCATGCAGACAAGCAGGTCGTTGTCCGTCAGGGTCAGTTCTTCCAGCCGCTGGGCACGGTGGGAGCTGAGATCGACACCGCGTTGGGCCGCCAGCCTGGTCCCGGCGTCGTTGGCCGGCGTGCCGCTGGTTGCACTCAAGCCGGCGGAGGTGGCTTCAAGGCCCTGCTGCCGGGCCAGGGCGTCGGCATAGGCGCTGCGGCAGATGTTGCCGCGGCAGATGAAGATCAGCCGGCCGACCGCGTTCCAGTCGATCGTCTCGTAGTCGCGGTATTGGCCGAAGCGGAGGCGGGCATCGGCCCGCAGATGATGCAGGAGGCCGATCTTGCGTCCGTAGCGCCGGTTTACCCAGCCGGTGCTAGCGGCCATCTCCGGCGCTCCCCTGCAAGCGGGACTTGGCGCGCCGCAGGAGCTCCAGGAAGCCGGAGAGCTCGGCCTCGAACTCGAGCTGACTCACTTGCTCCCCGTCGAGCAGCCGCTTCAGCGCGAAACGCGGGCTTTCCGGCCGTACGAGCCCGGTATCTACCAGGGTGGCCGAGCGCACGCCGTTTTCCTGCAGATAGCCGTACATGGCTTCGCTATGTACTCCACTCGGGTAGCAAAAGTGTTGAAGACTGGAGTGCACGTAAGGGGCCAGTTTCTCGCGGTTGGTGGTCACTTCGCCCGCGATGGTCTCCGGCGTGCGTACGTCGAGATGGTGCGTATGGGTGTGAAGCTGTATGTCGAGTCCGTCCTGTTCTGTCGCCGCCAGCTCTTCGAAGGTCATGAAGCTGAACTGGCGGGAGCCGAGAATGGTGTCGCCGTCGAAGCCCAGCTTCTGGGCCAGCGTCCGGCAGAGCGTGCGGGCATCCTCGTCGGTGGCTTGGGACAAGGCTGTGCTGATCTGCTCCACGGCCTCAGTCTTGTCTGCCGGGTCGGTGAGGTCGAACTGGCGCGGGCCCTCCAGCTCCAAGTCGAGGTGCTTGGCGGACGACAGCGTGATCAGCGCCGGCACGAGAATGTGGTAGAGCGGCCGCTGGGATTCGATCGCGCCCGTATAGGCATAAAGCGTGGCCGGCAGACCGTTCTCGGCGAGGCTGGGGACCATGTGTTGGTAGGTCCCGTACCAGCCGTCGTCGATGGTGATGACCACGGCGTTGGGTGGGAAGCCTCCGTTGCCAAGGCCTGCAACGCCCTCTTCCAAGGGGATGACGCGGTACTTGGAGCCGGCGAGCCATGCCATGCGGGCGCCGAACTTTTCCGGGCTCATGAAGAGGTGATTGCCGTAGTGGCCGTCTAGAAACCAAGTGCCGTGATAGGCCAGGATCCGCAGCTCGTTGCGGGTCAACAGCCCGGACAGCCAGAACAGGCCCGAGTACTTTGCCAGAACGAGTATAATATTCTTCATATATATGATCGCACTAGACGGCGTTCTTCACACAAGAGTGTCGACAAGCTGCGGCCAGCGCCCGGTTTCGGGCCGCGCGCCAGTCCGGCGAGAGTTCTACACCCTTTTTATTCTAGCTAGGTGAAAATCAGGACGACCGAAAGGGCGGTCACGGCGCCGAGGCTCATGTTGAAGATCTTGAGAGCGCGGCGGGAGGAGAGCAGGCGGCCGATGGCCGTGCCGAAGCCGGCCCAGATCGCCGTGCTGGGAAAAGCGGCGAGGAAGAATGCGGCTCCGACCATCAGCGCGTTGGCCAGCGGCGAGAGCTCGAGGCTAGAGAAGGCGCTGACCGCGCCGATTCCCATGACCCAGGCCTTGGGATTCACCCACTGGAAGGCCGCGGCCTGCAGGAAGGTGAGGGGCTTGCCGCCGGCGCGGCCCTCGCCGGGGCGCTCGGCGGTGGCGATGCGCCAGGCGAGATAGAGCAGGTAGGCGGCGCCGACCACCTTCAGCGCTTCGTGAAGCAGCGGGACCTGCTGGAACACCGCGCCGAGGCCGAGACCGATGGCCACCACCATGGCGGGGAAACCCAGGCAAATGCCGAGCAGGTGGGGGAGCGTCCGCTTGAAGCCGAAGGTGGCGCCGGAGGCGGTGAGCATCAGGTTGTTCGGCCCCGGCGTGGCGGCGGCCGAGAAGCAGAACGCGAGAAGAGGGAGCAGAAGCTCGGGAGACATCTCGGAAAGGTCCGAAAGGGACGGGGTCCGATAAAGATGGCGCCCGGAGAAACCCAAGAAAACGAATAACTTGTCATAGGGACAATTCCATTTGGTCCAAAACAAACAGACTGCATGCTTGTGGTGTACTGGAGGGGCTGGCGTGGCCCGCCCTCGGGTGATAGCTACCGGGGCAGCGAATTCTCACGCTTTGGCAGGGCGACCGGCATGACCATGATCGAAGGCAGCACAGGGACTTGGGAGGTGGTGATCGGCCTGGAGGTCCATGCCCAGGTGATCTCCAAGGCGAAGCTCTTCTCTGGTGCTTCGACCGACTTCGGCGGGGAGCCGAACAGTCAGGTGGCTAACGTTGATGCGGCCATGCCCGGCATGCTGCCGGTGCTCAACGGCTTTTGCGTCGAGCAAGCGGTCAAGACCGGCCTGGGTCTCAACGCCGAGATCAACCTGCATTCGGTCTTCGAGCGGAAGAACTACTTCTATCCCGACCTGCCGCAGGGCTATCAGATCAGCCAATACCAGGAGCCGGTGGTGGGTGAGGGCACCGTCACCATCGATCTCTCCGACGGCAGCAGCCGGGATATCGGTATCGAGCGCTTGCACTTGGAGCAGGACGCCGGCAAGTCGCTGCACGATCAGGACCCGCGGCGCACATATGTCGATCTCAACCGCTCCGGCATCGCGCTGATGGAGATCGTCTCCAAGCCGGACATCCGCTCGGCCGAAGAGGCTGGCGCCTATCTGCGCAAGCTCCGTACCCTGCTACGCTACCTCGAGACCTGCGACGGCAACATGGACGAAGGCTCCATGCGTTGCGATGTGAATCTCTCGGTGCGTCGGCCGGGAGAGCCGCTCGGCACCCGCACCGAGACCAAGAACGTCAACTCCGTGCGCTTCGTGCAGCAGGCCATCGAGTATGAGGCGCGGCGTCAGGTCGAGCTTCTGGAGGAGGGCGGCACGGTCGTGCAGGAAACCCGCCTGTTCGACGCCAATCGCGGCGAGAGCCGCTCCATGCGCAGCAAGGAAGAGGCTCACGACTACCGCTACTTCCCCGACCCCGATCTGCTGCCCCTGGAGCTGGACCCGGATTGGGTCGAAGGGCTCCGTCAGGGTCTGCCGGAGCTGCCGGACGCCAAGAAGGCACGCTTTGTGGCGGACCACGGCCTGTCGGCCGAGGACGCGGCGACGTTGGTGGCCGAGCGGGAGACGGCGGACTTCTACGAGCGGGTCGCCAAGGGCCGTGACCCCAAGCTCGCCGCCAACTGGGTGCTGACCAACTACTTCGGCGCGCTCAATGCCTCGCGTCTCGGTCTGGCCGAGGCGCCGGTCTCGGCCGAGCAGCTCGGGGAGCTTCTCGGGCTCATCGCCGATGACACGATTTCGGGGCGCATCGCCAAGGATGTCTTCGAGGAGATGTGGGCCAGCGGCAAGGACGCCGGCACCATCGTCGAGGAGAAGGGCCTCAAGCAGATTACCGACACGGGCGCCATCGAGGGCATCATCGACGATATCATCGCCGACAACCCGGCCCAGGTGGAGCAGTACGCCGGCGGTGAGAACCCGAAGGTGATCGGCTGGTTCGTCGGCCAGGTGATGAAAGCAACCCAGGGCAAGGCCAACCCCGGCGTCGTCAATAAGCTCCTCAAGGAGAAGCTCGGCGGCTGAGGTTCCGGCCATGCGCCGCTTCCCGCCCGAGCGCATTGTTTGTCTGACGGAAGAGACCGTCGAGACGCTCTATCTGCTGGGCGAGCAGGACCGCATCGTCGGCGTTTCGGGCTATGCCGTGCGGCCGCCTGAGGTGCGGCGGGAGAAGCCGCGGGTCTCCGCCTTCACCTCGGCCAACCTGCCCAAGATCCTGGCGCTTGAGCCCGATCTGGTGCTCGCCTTTTCCGACCTCCAAGCGGAGATCGTCGCCGATCTGGCGCGGGCCGGGGTCGCCGTGCACCTCTTCAATCAGCGCGATCTTGCCGGCATCTTCGCCATGATCCGAACCCTCGGAGCGCTGGTCGACGCACAGGAAAAGGCCGAGGCCTTGGCGAGCCGTCTGGAGCACCGGCTGCAGGCCGTTGGGGAGGCGGCGCAGAGTCGCGCCGAGCGCCCGCGGGTCTATTTCGAGGAGTGGGACGACCCCATGATCGCCGGCATCGGATGGGTCTCGGAGTTGATCGAGGTCGCTGGCGGCCTCGATATCTTCGCCGATCTACGCCAGGGCGCCTCAGCCCGTGAGCGTTTCGTGTCGCCGGAGTCTGTTGTCGCCGCCAAGCCCGACGTCATTCTGGCCTCCTGGTGCGGCAAGAAGGTGGTGCCGAGCCGCATCGCCGGTCGGCCCGGCTGGGAGGCGGTGCCGGCAGTGGCTCAGGGCCGCATCGTCGAGATCAAATCACCGCTCATCCTGCAGCCCGGCCCGGCGGCGCTCACCGACGGGCTCGACGCGATCTGCGCCGCGCTGGCCTGAGACTGCTGCGTAGCGGCCTGCGGGCGTGCCATGCAGGAACGAG
Source organism: Rhodospirillales bacterium (assembly GCA_965247175.1). Classification (GTDB taxonomy): domain Bacteria; phylum Pseudomonadota; class Alphaproteobacteria; order Kiloniellales; family DSM-21159; genus JANQMX01. Next base: position 1,380,735 of record OZ252006.1, on the reverse strand, counting down.
CCTTGTCGCTCTGGTCGGATGGCCCCTAGCCTCGACCGATACAGCCAGTCGGAAAGCGGGGGCGGATGAACAAGACGGCGCGTCACAGGGCCAGCGGCTTCCTGGGTGGAACCAGCGAAGACCGCCCGGCCATGGCCGCCAGCTTGATGGTCGGCGCCTTGGCCTTGCTGGCCCTGCAGGACGGTCTCGTCAAGCTGACCAGCAGCGATGTCTCTCTTTGGCAGTTCCAGACGCTGCGGGCCAGCTGCAACCTGCTGCTGGTCGCGGGCCTTTCGCATCTCATCTGGGGCAGCGTGCGGCCGAGACCGGTGCGCATCTGGGCCGTGACGTTGCGCAGCCTGCTGCTGGTGGGCGCCATGATCTTCTTCTTCGGCGGCATTCCCTTTCTCAGCCTCGCGGAGCTGGCGGCCGGCCTCTACATCTTTCCGCTCTTCATAGCCGTTCTGTCGCGCGTCTTTCTCGGCGAGCCGGTCGGTCCGCGCCGGGTCGCCGCCATCCTGGTCGGCTTCACCGGCACCTTGCTCATTCTCAAACCCGGCACGGACGCCTTTCAGGCGGTGGGGCTGATGCCGGTGGCCGCCGCGCTCTGCTATGCCTGCACCATTCTGGTGACCCGGCGGCTCTGCCGAGAGGAGTCGCCGGTCACCCTGGCCTATGGCGTGTCCATCGCCTTCTTGGCCGTCGGCGTGCTGGGGCTCCTGGTCTTCACCGGCAATCCCTTCGAGAACCTGGCCGCGAGTTGGCCCTATCTCTTCACCGGATGGAGCGAGATCGATCTCTTCGTCCTGGCGATCATCGTCATCTGCTCCTGCATCAACCTCACCTCCAACATCACCTTGGCCAAGGCCTATCAGAGTGCCGAGGCGAGCTGGCTCGCGCCCTTCGATTACTCCTATCTGATCTTCGCCACCTTCTGGGGCTTCGTCTTCTGGGGCGACGTGCCGGGCGGCTTGACCTTCCTCGGCATGACGATGATCGCTGGCGCCGGCGCCTTCGTTGCCTGGCGCGAGCGCCAGCTCGTGCGGTCGCGCCGCGCCAACTTCAATCGCAATCTCAGATGAAGAAAGGGCCGCTCCGAGGAGCGGCCCTTTGAAGTCAGAACTGCGAGACTGCAGCTTAGCTGCTGTAGTACATCTCGAACTCGATCGGGTGCGGGGCGTGCTCGAAAGCATAGACCTCTTCCCATTTGAGCTCGAGGTAACCCTCGATCTGGTCCTTGTTGAAGACGTCGCCCTGCAGCAGGAACTCGTGATCCTCTTCCAGCGCCTGACAGGCCTGACGCAGCGAGCCGCACACGGTCGGCACGTCATGCAGCTCCTCGGGCGGCAGGTCGTAGAGGTTCTTGTCCATGGGCTCGCCCGGGTGGATGCGGTTCTTGATGCCGTCGAGGCCGGCCATCAGCATTGCCGAGAAGGCGAGGTAGGGGTTGGACAGAGCGTCCGGGAAGCGGATCTCCACCCGCTTGGCCTTGCGTGCCGCACCGAAGGGAATGCGACAGGAGGCTGAGCGGTTGCGCGAGGAGTACGCCAGCAGCACCGGCGCCTCGAAGCCCGGGATAAGACGCTTGTAGCTGTTCGTCGTCGAGTTGCTGAAGGCGTTGATCGCGCGGGCATGCTTGATGATGCCGCCGATGTAGTAGAGAGCCGCTTCCGAAAGGCCGGAATAGCCGTCGCCGGCAAAGAGCGGCTCACCGTCCTTCCAGATCGACTGGTGGGTGTGCATGCCCGAGCCGTTGTCGCCGGCCACCGGCTTCGGCATGAACGTGGCCGTCTTGCCGTAGGAGTGGGCGACGTTGTGCACGACGTACTTGTAGATCTGCATGGCGTCGGCCTGCTTCAGCAGGGTATCGAACTTGATGCCGAGCTCATGCTGGGAGGGGGCCACCTCGTGGTGGTGCTTCTCGACCGAGAGACCCATCTCAGCCATCACCGTCACCATCTCGGCGCGGATGTCCGTGCCGGAGTCGACCGGCGGGACCGGGAAGTAGCCGCCCTTGATGGCCGGGCGGTGGCCCAGGTTGCCTTCCTCGAGCGCCGCGCCGGAGAGGTAGGGACCCTCTTCCGAGCTGAAGCGATAGAAGGAGTGGTTCATCGAGACGTCGAAGCGGACGTCGTCGAAAATGAAGAACTCCGCTTCCGGGCCGAAATAGGCGGTGTCGCCGATGCCCGAGGACTGCAGATAGGTCAGCGCCTTGCCGGCGGTCGAGCGGGGGTCGCGGTTGTACGGCTGTCCGGTGACCGGGTCATGCACGTCGCAGAACAGGATGAGCTGCGGCTGGGCCGAGAAGGGGTCCATCACGGCGGTGCTGCAGTCCGGCATCAGCGCCATGTCGGACTCGTTGATCGCTTTCCAGCCGGCGATGGAGGAGCCGTCGAACATGATGCCGTCGCCCAGCAGTTCTTCGTCGACGGTGCTGACGTGGTGCGCCAAGTGCTGCCACTTGCCGCGCGGGTCGGTGAAGCGGAAGTCGACGTAGGCGACGTCGTTCTCCCGGATCATATCCAAGACGTTCTGGATATCAGACATGTCCCCACATTCCTTTCATTGATTGAATCAGAGCTCTGAGTTACTTGCGTTTTTTCCTCATTGGCGTGCCGCCGTAACCGGCGGGGCCCGCCCCCTTAGACCGCGCTTGCACCACGTTCGCCGGTGCGGATGCGCACCGCTTCCTCCACCGCCGTCACGAAGATCTTGCCGTCGCCGATGCGGCCGGTCTGGGCCGCCTGGCGAATGGCCTCCACTGCGCGCTCGACGAGACCGTCGTCGAGCACGACCTCAAGCTTCACCTTAGGCAGGAAATCGACGACGTATTCGGCGCCGCGATAGAGCTCGGTATGGCCTTTCTGGCGCCCGAACCCTTTCGCCTCCGTCACGGTAATGCCTTGGATGCCGACCTCGTGCAGCGCTTCCTTAACATCGTCGAGCTTGAAGGGTTTGATGATGGCCTCGATCTTTTTCATGGCAATGCAGTCTCTTTCTCGCAGCTTCACGCAGCGACGCCGCCGCGGTAACCAAGCCGCGGTCGCGTCCATTCGTTTTGCATTCCCCGTGCCAATTCACGGCGCAAAGGAAAATGCGGGTTAAACAACCATTTGCGAGCGGGTTTTGCGCCCCCTGCGCTGTGCAATCTGCCTATTCCTTGTGCAGTGAGTCCAGCAAATGGGCAGCAGTACTGCCCAAGACGGAGGCGTCAGGCGGCATTGGCGCCTGACCGAGCGGCCAGATAGCCGGCCATCCAATCCATCGCGGCCTCGATGTTCTCAAGAGAGTTGGCGTAGGAAATCCGAAGGTAGCCTTCACCGAAGGCCCCGAAGGAGGTGCCGCGGATGGTCGCGATGCCGGCCTCCTCCAAGAGCCCGGTCTCCAGGTCTTGGGCGCTCAGCCCTGTTCCGGTGATGTTGGGAAAGGCATAGAAGGCGCCGCGCGGTGTGACGCAGCTGATGCCCGGTAGTGTGTTCAGCCGCGCCGTCACCGCTTGGCGGCGCTGGTCGAAGGCGGTCATCATCTGATCGACCGCATCCTGCGGGCCGGTCAGGGCTGCAAGGCCGGCCCACTGTGCGGCCGCATTGACGCAGGAGTGGGCGTTGATGGCCAGGCGCATCGCCCCCTCGACCAGGGACTTGGGCCAATAGCCGTAGCCCGTGCGCCAGCCGGTCATGGCGTAGGTCTTGCTCCAGCCGTCGAGCAGGATGACCCGGTCGCGCAAGGCCTCATAAGCCAGCAGGCTGGCGTGCTCCTCACCATCATAGAGCATGCGGCTGTAGATCTCGTCGGACAGCACGGCGACGCGGGGGCGCGAGATGAGCGCCTCGGCAAGGCGGTCGATCTCCGCCTTGGGCGTCACCCCGCCGGTGGGATTGGCCGGGCTGTTGAGAATGAGCAGCCGTGTGCGGGGCGTGATGCGCGCCATCACATCGTCGGCTGAGAAGGCGAAGCCCTGGTCCTCGAGCAGCGGGTAGGGGACCGGTGTCGCCCCGGTGTAGGCGATCGCGGACTCGTAAATCGGGAAACCCGGATTGGGATAGAGGATCTCCGCACCGGGCTCGCCGAACATCAGAATGGCGAACCACATGGTGACCTTGCCGCCTGGGACGATGAGGACCTGACTGGGGTCCAGCGGACCGCCGGCGCGGGGCTCCAGTTCGGCGGCTACCGCCTCGCGCAGGGGCATGATGCCCTCGGCCGGCGTGTAGCCGTGATGCCCATCCTTGAGCGCCTTGATGCCGGCTTCGACGATGTGCGGCGGGGTCGGGAAATCCGGCTGCCCAATGCCGAGATTGATAATCGAGCGGCCTTCGTCTTCCAGCGCTTTGGCGCGCGCCAGCACACGAAAGGCGCTCTCGGTGCCCAGGCGGCCCATGGCTGCGGCAGGAATCATGCGTGGCTCTCTCGCGAAATGTCTCGAGGCTGGCAATCTGCAGAGACCGGCCTTAACTGAGAAGAGGGGCGTCAACAAGCGAAACGCGGCGGAAACCGGCTAAACGCCGGCTGGTTTGCCGCTTGACGCTGCCTCCTCGGCAGCGCTAGTTAGCGCCCTTCGATGGTGGCCGTAGCTCAGTTGGTTAGAGCGCCGGATTGTGATTCCGGAGGCCGTGGGTTCAAGTCCCATCGGCCACCCCAAACCCGCCAAATTCAAATCACGAGCAAAGTTCAGGTGGCGTCGTCGTCGTCGACACCAAGAGCTTGCTGCAGCAACTCGTGCGCCTGCCGGTGGTCCGGCGCCAGCAGGATGGCCTCCTGACTGGCCACGGCGGCTTCTTCGTGACGCCCTTGCGCGAGCAGACAGCGGCTCAGGTCGACGAAGGCCTCGATCATGTTCGGATGGGCATCGAGCGCCAGGCGCAGGTGCGCTTCCGCGGTTTGCACCCAGCCGAGCGCCTCGAAGGTCCGACCCAGGCCCAGGTGGGCGCGAGCGTCGCGGGCATTGAGTCGGAGCGCGCGCTGATAGAGCAGCAGCGATTCGTAGAGCTGTCCTTGGGCACGGCGAATGCCGCCGAGGTGGAGCAGGGCGGGGAGGTTCCTCGGGTCTTGCTCGAGAACGCGGTCGAGCAGTTGCCCGGCACGTGCCGTGTTCCCGGCGTCCGCATGGCGAAGCGCTTCGCGCAGCAGGCCCGACGAGACCGCCAAGACCTGGGCTGCCTTGGCCTGCGGCCGCACGCGGACGGGTTCCACGGCGACGGCCGACGCCGCTGCTGGGAAGGCCAAGGGACTGCGTTTGGGGACGACACGCCAAGTCATGGGGTGCGAGTCTGCGGGAGAATGGCAAACGCCCGATGAAGAACACTCGCTCAATGCAGGGACTAGTGTGTTGGTTTTAAAGCCTCTATGATGCCTGCATCGCTGTGTTTCGGGAACTTTAAGACAATAAACCACATTGTTTTCATTGAGTTGGCTCATGCCGTCTCGAACCCGACGGTTCTTGGCGATTGCGGCAGGCTGAATCGGAATTCAGGTCCGGGAACTCGGCATGGGAGAATACACGGCCCGTTGACATTTCTGCGCAAGACTGGCGCCGGCAAGATTTGTTAACGCAACAGCGTGCGAAGCGGGACCCCTCCGAGGGGAGGCTCGACGACCCAAAAAGAAAGGAACAACTCCATGCGGCAAGTCGATTGGCATTATGACATTCGATTTCGTCTAAACGAGAATGGCGATGCCTTCTTGGTACAAGCCACGCGCTCGGCGGAAGAGCGTGACGGCGAGCAGGTCTTCGCTGTCGAGGACGGCACGCGTGAACTGCGCCCCTATGAGCTCAATTGGCTCAGCACTCTGACACGTTTCCTGCAGCAAAAAATGCTGGAGGAGGGCCGCAGCCTCGAACAGTGGATGGATGAGAGCAAGAAGACGCTAGACGACAGGTAAGATCCTCGAGACGGCCTTGCTGAAACCCTGCGCGGCTCGCTCAGGTCTGCCGCTCAAGCTTGCTTGCTCCCGACTCTGGCGAGGACTAGTCTCGATTGGAATGGGCGTTTTTATCATGCGAGTTCCCGCTTTGGCCCCACACCGCTTCTTCTGCCGCCTTATTTCGGCGCTGGCCATGCTGTTGCTGGCGACCTCCTTCGCCTCGGCTCAGAGCTTCGATGACGGCCTGGCGGCCCTACGGGCTGAAGACGCGCCGCGCGCCGAGCAGATCTGGCTGGCGTTGGCCGATCAGGGCGACGGTCAGGCCCAGTACGCTCTCGGCACGCTCTACGAGCAGGGTTACCCTGGGGTTCCGCAGGATGTCGCCAAGGCAATCATCTGGTACCGGAAGTCGGCGGACCAGGGCGTTGCTTCGGCCGAGAACAACCTGGCGCTGATCTACGCGACGGGGCGTGGCGTGGAGCGTGATCCGACGAGCGCTTTGAGGCTTTGGTTGTCGGCGGCCAACAAGGGGCATGTCCAGGCACAGTACAATGCCGGCTTGGCCTTCTTCCGCGGCAGCGGCGTCGAGCGAGACATCGGGCGGGCTTCGCAGCTCTTCCAGCAGGCCGCCGCCGGCGGCCTCGCCGACTCGCAATACGCACTGGCTCAGATGTATCGCCTCGGGATCGGCGTGCCACGCAACGCGCGAACCTCTCTGTTCTGGTACGAGCAGGCAGCCGCGCAAGGCCATAGCAGCTCCGAGCGGGAAGCCGAGGAACTGCGCCAGGCGGGCATCGTCCTGGACGACGAGGCGGAAACGACCATGGTTGCCGAGTCGCGCACGACGGCGGAACCGGCTGCGGCGACAGCGGCTCCCAAAGCTGCCCCCAAAGCGGCAAAGCCAAAGCCCAGCAGTTCTGCCGAGAAGGCCGCCGCGCCCGCTCCGGCGTTGCCCGCCGCAACAGCGCCGAAGGAGGAGGCGCAGGCACCTCGGCAGCAAGCCGCCCGCACGACGGAAAGCGAGGCTCCCGCAGCCCAGGCCGAAACGGCCGGCGGTTACGGGCTGTGGCTCGGCTCCACCCGTGACCGGAACGCGGCGCAGTCGCTCTGGGGCACCCTGCACGGCCGCGGTTTCCCGGCGCTGGCGGACAAGGCCTACCGCATTGAGCCGGCGGGTGAGGGCGGCGAGACCCTGAGGGTTTATGCGACGACCTGGCCGGACCGGGCCGCGGCTGTTTCGGCCTGCCTGAGCATCAAGGAAGCCGACCCGGCCATCTTCTGCGCCCCCGTCTCCCTGAACTAGCACAAGAACAAGAAAGGGAGGCGCCGGTGCTCTCGAACTTCGGTCACTTGCGGCAGCGCCTTTACGACGGGGCGACGGCCGTCGGTTTCTGGTCGGAGCTTTGCGCGCCTTTGGCCACGGAAGTCCTTTCCGGAACCGGCTTCGATTTTTGCGTCATCGACCATGAGCACGGGCCCGGCGGCCCGCTCGAGGCTATCCAGATCATGATGAGCCTCAAGGGCAGCGCCTGCGCGCCCTTGCTTCGCGTGCCGGAAAACCACCCTGTCCACATCAAGCGCGCCCTCGACACAGGGGTGGAGGGGCTGGTCATCCCGGCCGTGAACAGCGCCGATGAAGCCCGCGCCGCGGTTGCGGCCTGCCTCTATCCGTCTGCCGGTATCCGCGGCAATGCCGTGCCGATCGTCAGGGCCTCGGCCTATGGCGCCGATGCTACCGACTATGCCGCGCGGGCCGACCGCGAGCTGCTGATCATCTGCCAGATCGAAGCCGCGCAGGCGGTCGAGCAGGTCGAAGCGATCGCGGCCGTCGAGCGCGTGGACATGCTGTTCATCGGGCCGATGGACCTGTCCGGCGACATGGGCTTCATCGGCCAGCCGGACCATCCGGAGGTCCGGCGTGCCATCGCCCATGTCGAGCAGGTGGCGCAAGACAACGGCAAGCTGCTCGGCACCATCACCACGCCGGAGCGCTCGATCGCTGATCTCTCAGCGGCCGGTCATCGTCTGATTGCTGCCGCCAGCGACACGGGCCTGCTTCAATCGGCTGCGGCGAGCGTGCTGGCCCAGCGACCCTGACGGGCCTTCCATGCCCTTCGACGCGGCATCCGGCGAGTCCCTGCTCACTGTCGAACAGATGTATCGAGCCGATGCGGCCACCATGGCGGCGGGCGTTCCCGGCATCGACTTGATGGAGCGCGCCGGGCAGGCCGTGGCCGAGGCGGCGCAGGACGTCAGTCCCGATGGCCCGGTCGTCGTGCTCTGCGGGCCCGGCAACAACGGTGGCGACGGCTTTGTCGCCGCCCGCCATCTCAAGGCGGCTGGCCGGGAGGTCAGGCTGGCCCTCTTGGGCGAGCGCGCGGCGCTGCTGGGCGATGCGGCGCATCATGCCGCGCTGTGGGACGGGCCTGTGCTGCCTCTCGAAACAGCTCTTCTCGATGGCGCCGCGGTCGTCATCGACGCGCTCTTCGGCGCCGGCTTGGCCCGAGGCCTGGAGGGCATGGCGCGGAAGCTGGCCGAGGCGATCAACTGGCGTCAACTTCCGGCTGTTGCCGTGGACGTCCCGAGCGGCCTTTCCGGCGACAGCGGTGACGTGGTCGGCGACTGCGTCTTGCAGGCGGTCCGCACCGTCACGTTCTTTCGCCGCAAGCCCGGCCACTTGCTGCAACCGGGGCGTCGGCTTTGCGGCGAAGTGACTGTGGCCGACATCGGCATTCCAGCCTCGGTTCTCGACGAGATCGGACCAAGTGTCTGGCGCAACGCGCCGACGCTTTGGGGCGAGGTCTATCCGCGCCGGACAGAAGCGCAGCACAAGTATTCCTTCGGCCACGCGCTTATCGTCGCTGGCACCATGAGTGGGGCCAGTCGCCTAGCCGGCCTGGCCTGTCAGCGGGTCGGCGCCGGCCTGACCAGCCTCGCAGCACCGGCGGCGGAGCGGTTGCTCTATCAGCTGACCTCGCCCTGCTTCATCGTGCGGGATTGCGAGGGACCGGAGGCACTGGCGGCGATCTTGTCGGAGCGCCGCTATCAAGCAGTCATGGTCGGGCAGGGCGGGGGGCTGCAGCCCGAGACCAAGGCGCTGACTCTGGCTACCCTCGACCAGTCCGACGCGACCGTGCTGGACGCGGACGGGCTGAGCGTTTTTGCGGACGCGCCCGAACGCCTGTTCGAATCCCTGCGAGCGAACAGCGTGCTGACGCCGCACGAAGGTGAATTCCGCCGGATCTTTCCCGGTCTCTCCGGGGACAAGCTGAGCCGCGCACGTGCGGCCGCTCGGTTGAGCGGTGCGGTGGTACTCTTGAAAGGGAGCGACACGGTCATCGCCGAGCCGTCCGGCCGCGCCACGATCAACGACAATGCGCCACCTTGGCTGGCGACAGCCGGCGCGGGCGATGTCCTCACCGGGATGATCGGCGGGCTTTTGGCGCAAGGCATGCCGGCCTTCGCGGCGGCCAGCGCAGCGGCTTGGCTTCACGGCGCCGCTGCAACCAATTTTGGACCGGGATTGATCGCCAGCGATTTGGTCGACCGTCTTCCTACCGTGAGCCGAGAACTTCTCGGCGAAAGGCATTGGAACCCATAGAAAGTAGGGAATTGTGCCCGATGTCCCAAAAGTGTTAACACCTTCGACACAGTATCAGCGTAAAAGGATAACCAACGGAAACCCAAACACTGCGGATGTAGCGCGATAAGAACAGAGGCTAACGAGACAGGGCGATGACATTGCTGTCGGACAAGCGTATTGGCTCTTTCACGAAGTCCGCACCGTTGGTGAATGGTGCCACTTTCTATCAGACCGGAATGGCAGGGCGGAAGGTCGTCGCCAAAGTCATTGCACTCCGCCAAGATGCGCAAGGCATCGATCACGTGACCTTCGACATCTGGGTTCCGCGGCATGGCGAGCAGGGCATCTCCGAGCGGCGTACATTGAACGCCAGTAGTTTCCGCGAACAGTTCCGCCCCGACTTGCGCCTCGCTGCGCAGTAAAACGCCGACTTCCTCAAAGAGTCCCTGTTCCAACCTTTCCCCCGCCGTGCGTACGCGCACGCTGCTGGGGTTTCGGCACTTGCTCTTCTTTCGTTCCCACTCGAAAAACCGGTTCCAGACCCAAGATCTTGGGAAGCGCCAAGGCAGCGGCTAAGCTCTGCCGTGCTTGGGGCCAAGGCCGCAGGGCTAAGAGGGGAGAGCGATGAGCGACAGCGCAGTTCCGATCGAGACAGGTATGGCAAGCGGGCAGCCAGCGCCGGACAGTGAGGTGTCCCGGCTCGCCGTTCTTCGGGCGCTGGAACGCAAGCTGCTCTGGCTCTCGAGTTGGACCATCCACAACGCAAACCACCTGCGGCCCAGCCGAGACGGTCTCAAGGTCGGCGGACACCAGGCCTCCAGCGCTTCCATGGTCACGCTCATGACCGCGCTCTACTTCGACATCCTGCGGCCGGAAGACCGGGTTGCCGTCAAGCCCCATGCCAGCCCGGTGTTTCACGCCATCCAGTATCTGCTCGGTCGGCAAAGCCGCGAGGCGCTGGAGAACTTTCGGGCCTTCGGCGGGGCACAGTCCTATCCCTCCCGCACCAAGGACAACGTCGACGTGGATTTCTCCACCGGCTCCGTTGGTCTGGGCGTCGCGGTGACCGTCTTTGCCAGCCTGGTGCAGGACTATCTCGCCGCCAAGGAGCAGTTGCCCGAAGGCCGGCCGTTGGGGCGGATGGTGGCCCTGGTCGGCGATGCCGAGCTCGACGAAGGCAATGTCTATGAAGCCTTGCTCGAAGGCTGGAAGCATGACCTGCGCAATGTCTGGTGGGTGATCGACTACAACCGCCAGAGCCTTGATGCGGTGGTGAGCGATCGGCTGTTTGGCCAGTTCGATAAGCTGTTCGATACCATGGGCTGGCGGGTCGTCACCCTGAAGTACGGCAAGAAGCTGCAAGCCGCCTTCGCCCGGCCCGATGGAGAGGCGCTGCGGGCCTGGATCGACGACTGTCCCAACTCCCTCTACTCGGCGCTGGTCTTCCAGGGCGGGGCAGCTTGGCGCCGGCAATTGCATTCCGATCTCAATGGCTTGCCGGGTATTGCTGCGCTGCTCGATGAACTGGATGACGAGGCGCTCCATGCCCTCATGTGCAACCTCGGCGGCCATTGCCTGGAAACGGTGCTGGAGACCTTTCGTTCCATCGAGGACGACCAGCCGACCTGCTTCATCGCTTACACCATCAAGGGGCTTGGACTGCCCTTCGCCGGCCACAAGGACAACCACGCCGGCCTGATGAATGAAGAGCAGATGGCGCAGTTCAAGCAGAGCAACGCCATCGCCGACGGCCAGGAGTGGGAGCCCTTCGCCGGCTTGTCGCTCGACACCGACGCCATGCGCACCTTTCTCGACCAGGTGCCCTTCGCGGCCGAGTACCCGCGGCACTACCGAACCGAGCTGGTGACGGGCGCCGACGGGCTCACGGTGCCGCAAGCCGCGCGCATGTCGACGCAGGAGGGCTTCGGGCGCATCCTTGCCGACTTGGCGCGGGACGGCGGCGCACTCGCCGATGCCGTGGTTACGACCTCGCCGGACGTCACGGTCTCGACCAATCTGGGCGGCTGGGTCAATCGCCGCGGCATTTTTGACCGACACCCCCGCGAAGACCTCTTCCGCGAGCAGAGGGTGGTTTCAGCGCAGCGCTGGGGCATGTCACCCGAGGGGCAGCATCTGGAGCTTGGCATTGCCGAGCACAATCTCTTCCTGCTGTTGGCCGCCTTCGGCCTGTCTCACAGCCTCTTCGGGCGGCGCCTGCTGCCGGTCGGAACGCTCTACGACCCCTTCATTCAGCGTGGCCTCGATGCGCTGAACTATGCCTGCTATCAGGACGCGCGTTTCATTCTCGTAGCCACCCCCTCCGGCATCAGCTTGGCCCCGGAAGGCGGTGCCCACCAGTCGCTCTCGACGCCGCTTATCGGCATGGCCCAGGACGGTCTCGCCGCCTTCGAGCCGGCCTTCGTCGACGAGCTGGCAGCGATCATCGGCTGGTCTTTCGACTACCTGCAGCGGGACGAGGCTCATCCCGGCCATGACGCCGATCCGGAGACCGACTGGTTGCGCGACAGCAAGGGTGGCTCGGTCTACCTCCGGCTCTCCACCCGCAGCCTCGAGCAGCCTGAGCGGGCGTTCGATGCAAAGCTACGGCAGGACATCATTCGCGGCGGCTATTGGTTGCGCCCACCTGGGCCGAACGCCTCCCTTGCGATCGCCTACAGCGGGGCCGTCGCGGCGGAGGCCCTTGCGGCCTATGAGGCCGTTTTGGAAGACATACCGGATGCCGGTTTGCTGGCGATCACCTCGGCCGACCGCCTGAACGCGGAATGGAGCGCGGCGGAGCAGGCGCGCCAAAGCGGCACGCCATCGGCCGGTGCGCATGTGGAGTCGCTCTTGGCGCCACTCGCAGCCGATGCCGGCCTAGTGACCGTCCTCGACGGCCATCCGGCCACCCTGGCGTGGCTCGGCGCCGTGCGCGGCCAGCGCGTCCAGGCGCTGGGTGTCGAGCACTTCGGGCAGTCGGGCGACATTCCCGATCTCTACCGCCACCACCGCATCGACGAGGACGCCATTCTGGACGCCTGCGCGGCCGCCATGCTGGCACGGTGAGAGCAAGGCGAAAGACCTCGCAAACGGGCGGCTGCGGTCCTTGTTAAGGCTGATTCGCGGTGCTATACCCCGGCGCTTCCACGAGGCGCCGTCGGGTGGCTCGCAGCGTCGGAAGCGGGCGTGGCGGAATTGGCAGACGCGCCAGGTTTAGGTCCTGGTGACCTTGTGTCGTGGGGGTTCAAGTCCCTCCGCCCGCACCAGAGTGCGTCCGGGGTTCCAGACAGCGCCCACCGTCGTTCGAGGTCGCACCTGTTGCGTTCGCTTCGCTCGTCTAAATACTTGTTATCCTAAGATTTTGGAGGCCGCTGCTGCAATGCAGGTCACGGAAACACTCTCGGAAGGGCTGAAGCGCGAATTCAAGGTCGTCATCAGCTCCAGTGACATCGAAGAGAAGACGAAGGATCGTCTCGAAGAGCTCGGTCGCACCATCAAGGTGGCCGGCTTTCGCCCCGGCAAGGTGCCGATCAGCATCCTGAAGAAGCGCTACGGCGAAGCGGTGCGCGGCGAGGTTCTGGAGAAGGCGGTCAACGAGGCTTCCGAGCAAGCGCTCAACGAGCGCGGCCTGCGCGTGGCCACCCAGCCCAAGATCGAGATCGATTCCTTCGATGCCGGCCAGGATCTGGAGTATCGGCTCAACGTCGAGCTGCTGCCCGAGATCACGCCGATGGACTTCTCCAAGCTCGAGCTCGAGCGCCTGACCATCAAGGTGCCCGAGAAGGAGGTCGACGACGCGCTGGAGCGCCTGGCCAAGCAGCAGAGCACGCGGGTGCCGCTGGAAGAGCCACGCCCGTCCCAGTCTGGCGACGTGCTGGTGATCGACTTCAAAGGCTCGGTCGACGGCGAAACCCTGCCGGGCATGGAGGCTGAGGATCACCATCTGGAGCTCGGCTCCAACAGCTTCATCGCCGGTTTCGAAGATCAGCTGATCGGCCTCTCGGAGGGTGACGAGACCGAGGTCAAGGTGACCTTCCCCGAGCAGTACGCCAACGACAAGCTGGCCGGCCGTGATGCCATCTTCCAGGTCAAGGTAAAGCAGATTCTGGCCTCGATTCCCGGCGAGGTGAACGACGAGATGGCCAAGGTCTATGGGGCCGAAAGCCTCGAGGACCTGCGCCAGAAGCTCGAAGCCGACATCGGCAAGCACTACGAGCAGATCACCCGCATGCGGCTCAAGCGCGAGCTGCTCGACAAGCTGGCGGAGAATCACGACTTCGGCGTGCCGGAAGGCATGGTCGACGTCGAGTTCGAGGCGATCTGGCAGCAAATCCAGCAGGACAAAGAGCGCGGCACCCTCGACGAGGAAGACAAGGACAAAGACGAAGAGAGCTTGAAGGCCGAGTACCGCGCGATCGCCGAACGGCGGGTGCGCCTCGGTCTGCTGCTGTCCGAGGTTGGTCGCGTCAACGGGGTCGAGGTCGCCAACGAGGACGTCAATCGCGCCCTGATGATGGAAGCTCAGCGCCACCCCGGCCAGGAGCGCGAGGTCATCGAGTACTTCCAGAACAATCCGGAGGCGATCGCCAACCTTCGTGCGCCGCTGTTCGAGGACAAGGTGGTCGACTTCATTCTCGATCTCGCCAAGCTCAACGATCGCGAGGTCACGGTGGAGGAGGCTCAGGCCTTGGCGGACGAGGAAGCCTCTGAAGGCGACTCCGCCGAGGGGGACGAGAAGAAGGGCAAGAAGAAAAAGAAGAGCTGACTGGCGTTTACCTCTCCTTCGAACTCCCTATCTAACAACTCCGGCCGAGCCCAATACACAGCGTTGCCCAGTGCCCTGGGCAGTTGAGGAGACAAGATGAGCGACCCGCGCGAGATGACGATGAACACCCTGGTCCCGATGGTGGTCGAGCAGACCAACCGGGGCGAGCGCGCCTACGATATCTACTCGCGCCTTCTGAAGGAGCGGATCATTTTCCTGACCGGGCCGATCAACGACATGGTCGCGAGCCTGGTCTGCGCGCAGTTGCTGTTCCTGGAGTCGGAGAATCCCGAGAAGGACATCGCCTTCTACATCAACTCTCCGGGCGGGCATGTCAGCGCAGGCCTCGCGATGTACGACACCATGCAGTACATCCGTCCCGACGTTTCGACGGTGTGTATCGGTCAGGCGGCTTCGGCCGGGTCGCTGCTGCTGATGGCCGGCGCCGCCGGCAAGCGCTTCTCGCTGCCCAACGCCAAGATCATGGTGCATCAGCCCTCTGGCGGCTTTCAGGGGCAAGCCACGGACATCGAGATTCACGCCCGCGAGATTCTGGCGGTGAGGCAGCGTCTTAACGAAATCTATGCCCAGCACACCGGCCAAGACATCGCAAAAATCGAGGACGCCATGGAGCGGGATCGCTTCATGATCCCGGAAGAGGCCCTGAAATTCGGGCTGATCGACGAGGTGGTCAGCGAGCGCCCGGCCGCTCTGGCCTTGGCGTCCGAGGACGGGCCGGGCAACGGCGCGGCTTGATCACGGCCATTTGCAGGCCAATTCGCCGCGACCCTTTGCCTAACCGCCTTGGGCCAATTAAGTTCTTGTGAAACCCTTGGTCCTAGGGTCTTTGAGAGGCGCTGGGTGCCTCGCTTCCGCCGTGCGCTTTCGGTTTTAGGCATTGTGCGGTCGCCTCGCCCTTCGCTAACATCTATTCCGAGACGTGGGTAGCAGTATTGCACTATGACGAAGACGAGCGGCGGCGACAGTAAGAACACCCTCTACTGCTCCTTTTGCGGAAAGAGCCAGCACGAGGTCCGTAAGCTGATTGCGGGGCCGACGGTATTCATCTGCGATGAGTGCGTCGAGCTGTGCATGGACATCATCCGCGAGGAGAACAAGTCGACCCTCGTGAAGACTCGGGATGGCGTTCCATCGCCCTCCGATATCTGCGCTGTTCTGGACGATTATGTGATCGGCCAGGACTATGCGAAGCGGGTCCTCTCGGTCGCTGTGCACAACCACTACAAGCGGTTGTCCCACGGTACCAAGAGCAATGATGTCGAACTGGCCAAGTCGAACATTCTGCTGATCGGCCCGACCGGCTGCGGCAAGACGCTCCTGGCCCAGACCCTGGCCCGCATCCTCGACGTGCCCTTCACCATGGCCGACGCCACGACTCTGACCGAGGCGGGCTATGTGGGTGAGGATGTGGAAAACATCATTCTCAAGCTGCTGCAGTCCGCCGACTACAACGTCGAGCGCGCACAGCGCGGCATCGTCTACATTGACGAGGTCGACAAGATCAGCCGCAAGTCTGACAACCCCTCGATCACCCGCGACGTGTCGGGCGAGGGCGTTCAGCAGGCGCTTCTGAAGATCATGGAAGGCACCGTTGCCTCGGTGCCGCCCCAGGGCGGGCGCAAGCATCCGCAGCAGGAATTCCTGCAGGTCGACACGACTAACATCCTCTTCATTTGCGGCGGCGCCTTTGCCGGCCTGGAAAAGATCATTGCCGGCCGTGGCAAGGGTTCGGCCATCGGCTTCGGCGCCGACGTGCGCGGCCCGGATGAGCGCAACACCGGGACCGTTCTGCGCGAGGTGGAGCCGGAGGACCTCCTGAAGTTCGGCCTCATCCCCGAGTTTGTCGGTCGTCTCCCGGTGGTTGCCACGCTGGAGGACCTGAGCGAGGAAGCGCTGATCGAGATCCTGACCAAGCCGAAGAATGCTCTGGTCAAGCAGTATCAGAGGCTCTTCGATATGGAGAGCGTAAGCCTGCAGTTCACCGACGATGCCTACAGCGCCATTGCCGAGAAGGCCCTGGCCCGCAAGACAGGCGCCCGCGGTTTGCGCTCGATCATGGAAGCTATCCTGCTCGATCCCATGTACGATCTCCCCAGCCTCAGCGGCGTTGAAGAGATCGTTATCAACCGCGAGGTGGTCGAAGGTCGGGGGCAGCCGCTCTATATCTATTCGGACCGTCGCGAGGATAAGGAATCCAGCGCGTCCTAGCCGATCCATCGGCGTGGCGACTCCTGTCGCCCCTGGGGTTTGTCAAGTCCTTGAAAAATGTTGGCTGGGCGGTCAGTTACCGTAGTTAATCCGGTGCCGACCAGGGCCGGGTCACACAAAACGAGGCGCGCCGGGCTCAAATGCCGGTGCAGCCGCTGACAAAGGATGATGTATCCAGATGCTAGAGCTTTCAAAAGGCAGCGTCTTCCCGGTTTTGCCGCTGCGGGACATCGTGGTGTTCCCGCACATGATCGTGCCGCTCTTCGTAGGGCGCGAGAAGTCTGTGCATGCCTTGGAAGACGTGATGAAGGACGACAAACAGATCCTTCTCGTCACCCAGAAAAACGCCGCCCAAGACGATCCGACGCCGACTGACATCTACAGTGTCGGCACCGTCGGAACGGTCCTGCAGCTGCTGCGCCTGCCCGACAAGACCGTCAAGGTCTTGGTCGAGGGCGGAAAGCGCGCCCGGATCGTCAAGTACACCGACAATCCCGCCTTCTTCCAGGCCTATGCCGAGACGCTCGACGATGCCGCGGAAGAGGAGCGCGAGCTCGATGCTCTCTCGCGCACGGTGATTTCCCAGTTCGAGCAGTACATCAAGCTGAACAAGAAGATTCCGCCTGAGGTGCTGGTCTCGATCAACCAGATCGACGACTCGAGCAAGCTGGCCGACACCGTCGCCTCGCACCTCTCGCTCAAGATTCCCGAGAAGCAGGAGCTTCTGGAATGCCAGTCGGTCAGCGAGCGGCTGGAGAAGGTCTATTCCTTCATGGAAGCCGAGATCGGCGTCCTTCAGGTCGAAAAGCGCATCCGCAACCGCGTCAAGCGGCAGATGGAGAAGACCCAGCGCGAGTATTACCTGAACGAGCAGCTCAAGGCGATTCAGAAGGAGCTGGGCGAGGGCGAGGAAGGCCGCGACGAGATCAGTGAGATCGAAGAGCGGATCGAGAAGACCAAGCTCTCCAAGGAAGCGCGCGAGAAGGCGACCGCCGAGGTCAAGAAGCTGCGCTCCATGAGCCCCATGTCCGCCGAAGCCACGGTGGTGCGCAACTATCTGGACTGGATGCTCAACATCCCCTGGAAGAAGCGCAGCCGGGTCAAGCGCGACCTCAAGCATGCCCAGGAGGTTCTCGACGCCGACCACTACGGGCTCGAGAAGGTCAAGGAGCGGATCGTCGAGTACCTCGCGGTGCAGCAGCGCACCCGCAAGGTCAAAGGCCCCATCCTCTGCCTGGTCGGCCCTCCGGGTGTCGGCAAGACCTCGCTCGGCAAGTCGATCGCACGGGCCACCGGCCGTAACTTCGTGCGCATGAGCCTTGGCGGCGTGCGCGACGAGGCTGAAGTCCGTGGCCACCGCCGGACTTACATCGGCTCCATGCCCGGCAAGGTCATTCAGGGCATGAAGAAGGCCAAGACCTCCAACCCGCTGTTCCTGCTCGACGAGATCGACAAGCTGGGCGCGGATTGGCGGGGCGACCCCTCATCGGCCCTCTTGGAGGTGCTCGATCCGGAGCAGAACAACACCTTCCAGGACCACTACCTTGAGGTCGATTACGACCTTTCGGACGTCATGTTCGTGACCACGGCGAACACGCTGCGCATGCCGCAGCCGCTGCTCGACCGTATGGAGATCATTCGCATCGCCGGCTACACCGAGCCGGAGAAGATCGAGATCGCCAAGCGTCACCTCCTGCCCAAGCAGGTGGAGAACCATGCGCTGAAGCCGAAGGAGTGGTCGATCACCGACGAGGCGCTGCGCGACCTCATCCGCTACTACACGCGGGAAGCCGGCGTGCGGAACTTGGAGCGGGAGCTCGCCAACCTGATCCGCAAGGCGGTACGGGAGATCGAGCTCGGTGAGTCCAAGCGCATCAAGGTCACGCCCGAGAAGCTTGAGAAGTATGCCGGCGTGCGCCGCTATCGCTACGGCGAAGCGGAGGAAGAGGATACCGTCGGCACCTCGACGGGTCTGGCCTGGACCGAGGTGGGTGGCGAGTTGCTCTCGATCGAGGCGGTCACCGTTCGCGGCAAGGGCAAGGTGGTCTCCACCGGCAAGCTCGGCGACGTCATGAAGGAGTCCATTCAGGCGGCCGAGTCCTTCGTCAAGAGCCGGGCGCCGGACTTCGGCATCGAGCCGACGATCTTCGAGAAGCGGGACATCCACGTTCACGTGCCCGAGGGCGCAACGCCCAAGGACGGGCCGTCCGCTGGCGTCGCCATGGTGACGGCCATCGTGTCGCGCCTGACCGACATTCCGGTGCGCCGCGACGTCGCCATGACCGGCGAAGTCACCCTGCGTGGCCGGGTCCTGCCCATCGGCGGCCTCAAAGAGAAACTGCTGGCGGCGCTGCGCGGCAACATCAAGACGGTCCTCATTCCCAGTGAGAATGAGAAGGACCTGGCGGATGTGCCGGATGTCGTCAAAGACGGGCTCGAGATCGTTCCCTGCACCACGGTTGAGCAGGTGCTGGAGCGTGCTCTGAAGGAAGAGCTGACCCCGATCGAGTGGGTCGAGCCGGTCGAGCCGATTACCAAGTCGGACGGCAGTGAGGGCGACCGCATCACCCACTAACTGGTAGCAAACACCTTTTTCCACAGAAAACCTTGGATTCGGGGCGGTTTGAATGGTCATAAAAGCGCCATTCAGCCGCCCCGACTCATTGACGGGACTCCCCGGACGCCGATAGTTTGCCAGCCTTATTCCTGCAGTTTGAATACGATATCCGCTAACCGAAGGGGGGATGGAGTGAACAAGAACGAACTCGTTGCCGCCGTTGCCGATAAGACCGGCTTGTCGAAAGCCGATAGCGGCAAGGCCGTGGACGCGACCTTCGAGGCGATCACTGACGCCTTGAAAGATGGAACGGAGGTCCGCTTGGTGGGTTTCGGCAGC
Organism: Rhodospirillales bacterium; assembly: GCA_965247175.1. Lineage (GTDB taxonomy): Bacteria > Pseudomonadota > Alphaproteobacteria > Kiloniellales > DSM-21159 > JANQMX01. The sequence goes on along the minus strand of OZ252006.1, from coordinate 1,361,418 downwards.
TTTGTCGTGACCAACCGCGCGGCGTCCGAGGGACGCAACCCGCGCACCGGCGAGACGATCCAAATTCCGGCCTCGCGCCAGCCGAAGTTCAAGGCGGGCAAAGGCTTGAAGGACGCCATCAACTAAGCTTGGTGTTCTTGGATTTTCGGTCTTCCGGCAGTCGTCCGCGAAGACCCATGGCCTCCGGCCCCTCGGCCACGAAGGTCTCGTGTTTGAGGCCGGGTTCCTTGCTGGAGCCCGGCCCATTTCTTTGCCGCTCCGCTTGCGACGCGCCGGGTAAGCCTCTCTTTGCCTTTCGGCGCTAAGGCTGTGGCAGCCCAGGCGGCCCCTGGGGATCTTGTAAAGGGTGCCCGCAGAGTTACTGTGGGGCCCGAAGGCTCCCGTTCCGGGCGGTTAGCTCAGCTGGAAGAGCGTCTGGTTTACACCCAGAAGGTCGTTGGTTCGAACCCAGCACCGCCCACCAGCCTTCGCAGCTTATCGAGCGAAGCGAGGTTAGCGAGAAGGCTGTCGTGCCGTAGCTTCGAAGAAGCGGAGGCGGACCTGTCGCTGCTTCGGCTCGGCAGGCCATCCTCCTTCACCAGTGCATCGGGTCGTGACGATCGGGTGGCGATCTGCGGATGATCTACATCTCGATCAACTGCCACACAAAAGCGCTTGCCGATGAGATCGCTGAAGAGCTTCTTGGAGCGCATCAAGGTAGCGAACGCGTGCCCTTGCAGTGGGGATAGTGGCTGCAGCCAAGGAAGCGCTGGGAAACCACCTCAGCCGCCTTGTCGAGACCGGGTCTTTGGTGACCCGACCCGGGTCATTGCAAGGTCGCTGCTGTCCGTTGCCTCGGAATTTCCCATCAAAATCAATGTCCGGATAAAGCGCTGATCTGGCATGGCGCTTGCTGTCCCCGCTGACCAAGCCTCGAAGCATGGGCTTCGGGACGTGGTTATGGAGGGGATGAGAATGCCACAGCAGCTTGCCTCACCCGGCGTCTATGTTGAGGAGATTCCAAGTGGCCGGCGGGTGATCCGTTCGGTTGCGACCAGCGTCGGTGCCTTTGTCGACTTCTTTCGGGAAGGGCCGATGAACGAGCCGGTCCGGATTTTCGGAACCGGTGATTTCAATCGGATCTTTGGCGGATACGACACGCGCTCCGAGGCAAGCTTTGCCATTCCGCAGTTCTTCTTGAACGGTGGACCGGAAGCTTGGGTGGTTCGGGTTGCCGGGGGGGCCTTCGCCCCTGCCGAGGTCACCATCCAAGACGCCGTCCCGGCCGACATGATGGTCGTGGAAGCTGCCAATGCAGGCGAGTGGGGCGATACGCTTCGCATAGAGATCGACCACGACGTCAACGATAGCGCTGCCGACCGCCGGTTTAACCTACGGGTCATCCGGCATGCCTCGACCGACGGCAATGCTCCGGGGCTGACCAGCGAAACCTATCTCAACCTTTCGATGGACGCCGCCAACCCTCGCTTTGTCGAGACCGTCGTAAACGACGCCTCGGTGCTGATCGAGGTTCGGGCCGATCCGGCGGCTGATGCAACCATGCGGCCATCGGCCAATGGGACCGTCGGTGGGCAGATCAATACTGATCCGCTGGTTCTTCCGGGATTGCTCAATACGCTGGGCGGTGGCCAGACGCTCGACCTGGAAGTGGGTGCCGGTCCGGCAACCGCGCAAGCGACGCTGACCTGGGATCCCGGCGATGTCACCACACTGAGCCAACTGAGAGGGCGCGTCGAAGCGGCGATCCGTGCCGCCGATCCGGGAAACCCAAGCTTTGCCGCGGCGCGGGTGATTCTCGAAAACGCACGTCTTCGTTTGCTGAGCGGACGGAGCGGCGCCGCCTATGACCCAGCTGAGACCATAACCCTTGCCAATACCTCCACCGCGACGGGGTTGGATCTTTTCGGCGGCAGCGAGACGGTCAGCGCGCAGCAGTATGTCCTCATAAACGGCAACGACGGCACGCAACCGGGGCCGACGGAGATTATCGGCACGAACGCGCTGGAGCCGCCGACCGGCATGTTCGCGTTGGACAATGTGGACCTGTTCAACATCCTCTGCATTCCCCTGGCGGTGAACCTGCCGACGGACGCCGAGATGCATGCCGTCTACGCCAACGCCATCTCCTATGCCGAGCAACGGCGGGCAATGGTCATCATCGATATCCCCTCGGGGACCGTTACGCTCAGCGATATGACCGACCACTTGGCAGGCCTGGAACAGGCGGGTCTGCGGTCGGAAAACGCGGCAATCTTCTACCCGCGCGTTCGCGTGCCCGACCCCACCGACGATTTCCGCCTCCGCGACATCGGGGCGAGCGGAACGATGGCCGGGGTTTGGGCGCGGACGGATACGACCCGCGGCGTCTGGAAAGCACCCGCCGGCATCGAAGCGAGCCTCGAAGGGGTCAGCCAACTCGATGCCCGGGTCAATGATGGCCAGAATGGCGTCCTGAACCCGCTGGCGGTCAACGCCCTCCGCACTCTGCCGGTCTACGGCACCATCGCCTGGGGCACGCGCACCTTCGAGGGAGCCGACGCGATCGGCTCCGAATGGGCCTACATCCCCGTCCGGCGACTGGCTTTGATGCTCCAGGAAAGCCTCTTCCGCGGCACGCAATGGGTGGTGTTCGAACCCAATGACGAGCCGACCTGGTCGAACATCCGCATGAACATCAATGCCTATCTGAACGGCCTGTTCCAGCAGGGGGCCTTCCAAGGCGCGACACCCAGCGAGGCCTACTACGTCAAGTGCGACAGCGAAACGACGACTCAGAACGATATCGATTCCGGCGTCATCAATATCGAGATCGGCTTCGCGCCTCTCAAACCCGCTGAGTTCGTCGTGCTTCGCTTCAGCCAGATCGTGAAGGAAGCCTGAGGCAGGGCCTACAAGGAGAACACCGCAATGCCAAACGGATTTACCGTCAACGCCACCCGCTGCGATCCTTACAAGAACTTTCGTTTTCAGCTCTTGTGCGATGGCGCGCCGGTTCTCGGGGTCTCCAAGGTCGGCAAGCTCTCGCGCTCGACGGAGGTCGTCACCTACCGATCAGGCGGCGGCAATACCTACGATTTCAAATCTCCAGGGCGCACGAAATACGACTCGATCACCATGGAGCGCGGCGTGACCCATGCGCCGGAATTCGAGGAATGGGCCGCCCTCGTACACCCCCACGACGGGTCATCGAACGCGTCTCTCGCATCTTACAAGAAGGACTTCGTTCTAAACCTCCTCAACCTGCAGGGTCTGATTGCGAAGACCTACTATCTCTATCGCTGCTGGGTGTCCCAGTACACGGCAATGAGCGACTTCGATGCCGGCCAAAACGGGGTTTTGATCGAGTCGCTCACCCTCGAGGTGGAGCGCTGGGAGCGCGATCTTACCGTAGGCGAGCCCACGGAGACCTAGTATGGCGCTGACCGTCTGGCCCCCGGGACAGGATGAGACGGATGCGCTTGTCGCTCGTGCCTACGGCACCGGACTTGGCGATCTGGTCGTCGATTTCGACCGGCCACTAGAGATGGTCATCAGCGCGGTTCTGCAGACATGTCTGTCTCGGGTGGACGGGGCGGCGTTCGAAGGAACCGAGGTTGCGCGCTGGACCATCGTCAAGCGCCGGCAGGGCCTGTTGGCGGTGGCCGTTGCGACCAACGGCGCGCAGCGGCAATTGACAACGACATGTCAGGCCTGCGGCGAGCAACTCGATCTCAACGTGGATCTGAAGGATTTTCGGCAGGATTGGCGAGCCGAAGACGTGCCCTTTGGCAAGGGGCGTCTTCGGCTCCCGCGGCCGGCCGATCTGGTTGGGATCGCAGATGGTGATGAGGAGAAATTAGCGCGCGCTCTCTTGCTCGGCACGCCGCCCGCCCACACCGGTTGGGAAGCCGAGGCAGAGGCGGTGCTCAGCGCGGCCGATCCGCTCGCCGATCTCGAACTGCAGGCCACATGCCCGCATTGCGGTGCGCCGGTCACGCTGCCGCTCGTGCTGGAGACCATGCTGGTGGAGCAATTGGCCGCCGAGGCCACCCGCCTCATGGACGAAATCCATGTGATGGCCTTCGCGTACCATTGGACGGAGCCTGAGATCCTCGCACTGCCGGAAGGCCGCCGACGCCACTACCTCACACGCATCCAGGAGGCTTGGGCAGCGTGAGCGGCTACTTCAAGCGCATGGCTCAGCTGGGACGGTCCGGAAGGCCGCGCCGAGCAGCACCCGGCCCGCTGATGACCTCCGATCCGGTGCTTCAGGAAGTTGCCATCGAAGTGCCGGCGGCCCCGATCCAACCGGCCGCCCCGAAGAGGATTGCCAACGCACCCGGGCCTGCCGCGCAAGCGCTCTCCCAACCCGCCCGGCAACCCGACGAAAAGAAGACGTCTCCAGCAAACTCCGATGCAGGACCGGCGATCGCCCGGACGGTGCCGCAGAGCATCCCTGCCGGACAAATCCACACCGAACGGAAGCGCGGTGCTCCTGTATCGCGGGCAGCGGAACAACCTCCGCCGGATTCGCCGAGGCCACGCGCCGAGGCTCCGACCGAGTCCTCGCCGCCGCCACGCAAAGAGCCGGTGGCCGCCCAGGCACAGGCGACGAGACAAGACGAGCCTGGTCCGATCACCCAGCAAACGTTCGAACATCACACGCAGGCAGTTGTTCAGCCATTGCCGCCGGCGGAGGCGGAACGTGGACCTCGGCCATTCGAAGACACGCCGCAAGAGATCGAACGAAAAGAACCGCAGGCGCAGGTGACGAGTGAAGCGGTCCCTCATCAGCCGGAGCCAGCCCCCAGCGCTGAGGCCGTGCCGCTGCCCGCCGAGCGGCCTCCGGTCAGTGCGACCCCGCCGACCGCAATCGTTCAAGAAGATAGGCTGGCGCCGACGCTGCCAGGCCCGAAAGCGCGACCTGACATAGAGGTGACCATCGGGGCCGTGAACCTCTCGCTAGACCCCGAACCGGCGCCCGCGCAGGCAGCCCCACCACAAGCGCCGCCGGCTCCTGCCAAACCGCGCGCCGGGGGAATTTGGACGGATGGGCGCAGGTTTGCCCGCAGCTACTTGCGCAGGCTTTGAACCATGCCACTCAATGAAACCCGCAACGCCATCGGGGTTCTGACCCGGCTGCTCGCCCAGCAACTCACGGCCAGGACGGAGGCCATAACCGTCGATGTCGGCAGGCCCGAGCAGTCGGCGCAGTTCGGCGATACGGGCCCGAAGCTCAACCTGTTTCTCTACAGCTTTCAACACGACGCCTACCTCCGCAACGCACAGCTCGATCGCGGCCAGGAGGCCCCGATCTGGCTCTGCTTGAAGTTCCTGATGACGGCCGTCGATGAGGAGCGTGACAGCGACTCCTCTGACGCCCTGGACCTCTTGGGGCAGGGAATGCTGGCGCTGCGGGATATCGACAGCCAGAGCCCAACGGAACTGGCGCTTCTCGACAATCCTGAACAGATCAAGATCAGCTTCGACAATCCGGACGTCGAGCTGCTGTCGGCCATCATGCAGGGAACCGACGAGCGCTACCGCATCTCCGCCGCCTTTGAAGTGCGTCCGATCATGCTGACCGAGGTTGCCGGCGGTGGCGGCGCGCCTCTTATCCTCTCGGTCGGTCAACCCGCTGACCCGGGCGTGTTGGTCTTGCCCACACTCGGTCCGAGGCTCGATGCCGTCGAACCCGAGAGCTTCGAGCAGGGCGATCAGATCGTGCTCACTGGCGGAGACTTGTCGGCCAGCACAGTCGAAGTTTGTTTTGGGAATACCTGCTTTGTCGTGCCTCCGGCGGATGCGACGAACCGGCAAGTGACGCTGACGGTGCCGAACGGGCTTTCGGCTGGCAGTCATGCCGTCACGGTAAGGCGAACATTGCCAAACGGGCGGCTGCAATCCTCCAACGCCGTTTTGGGACGACTGCGGCCGACGCTGCAGACGGCAACGCCAGGCCCCCTGACGCCATCCGGCGCCAATCTGTTCGGAGATCTCGCACTCACGGGCGAACGGCTCGGCGGCACCGACGATTCGATCTTCGCCGGCTTCTATCGCGATGGGGCGGTACAGCTCCTGCTCGAGGTCGCTGGCACGGCCGCCCAAACGTCACTGACAGTCAGCGTTGGCGAATCGGATGCCCTGCCACCGGGCACCTACCGGATCCTGGTTCGCGTCAATGGCGAGCAGGCCTTGGATGCTCTGCCGGTGAACTGGTCATGAACATACACGTCAAGGAACGGCTAGGGCCTGACATGATGACCCCTCGGCTCGGGATTACCGATCCGAGCTGCCGTTGGTGGGTCGGACAGGCCATCCTGAGGCTGCGCCGCGAGGTCGCGTGGCAGCGCCACCTGGGTAGGCAAGACCCGGCCCAAGCCGCTCTCGACCTGCTTCGTCATGAGGCGGCGAAGGCGGACTTCTTCAGGACGGATCCCGCGGCGCGCTACTTGTCCGACCTGCTCAGATCGGACGCGCCGAAAGACGGCGCGGTGGCCCGCCTGATCCAACTGGCAGGGCTGACCGAGGCGGAGAGTTTTGTGCTTGGCCTGGCCTTGGCAGCCCGGCTGGATGGATCGCTGGGTCCCGTCTTCGCGCTTTGCCAAAACGACGCCGGCCGCCCGTGGCCGACGCTCGCCCTGGCGCAAGCAATCTGGGATGAACCACTCGCGGTGCTGGCGGCTGGTGATCCCGGCGGGCCGCTCCGCCGGCTGGGTTTGCTCGATGCGTCCGGGCTTGCCGAGCCCTTGGGCTTGCCCGTCTCTTCGGCACGCTATCTGGCCGGCGAAGAAGAGCCAGAGGCGCTCGGCCTTCGCCCGATAAGGCGACGCGGAGGTGGGGCCGACGTGTTCGCCCAGCGGTTCAGCAAGCCGCCTGACGGCCTGGAAATCGTCCCCCTGGTCGGCAGCGCCCGCGCCGATGCGACGGGCTTCATAGCTTCGGTCGGCACCAACACCGCCGTGGCGACGGATAGCCTGCAAGATCGCCTGGTCGTGGCGTGGCTGATGGGCGCTGATCTTTTTCTCGCCTGCCCAATCAGCGAGCGCGAGGCGATGGCGGCTGTTGCACGCTCGCTTGCCGCTGCCCGCGATGTGGGCGTTCGCGTGTTCTTGCACGTGACAAGTCGGGACGCGATCGCTCCGCTGCCTCAGGAACGCCTGGGACCCACCATCCAGATTCCGAGCCCGGACAAGACCGCGCGGGCGGCTGCCCTAAGGGCGGCTATGCCGGCGATGAAACCGAGCCTGGCCGCGGATATCGCACGGACCTTCCGATTGGAGCGCGAGGAGATTTCTCGTATCGGCGCCACCGTCACCAAACCGAGCGAAGAGATCCTGATCGAGGCCTGCCGCGCCGAATGCAGCGTCGATTTCCACGGCTTGGCCGAACCGCTGGTGCCGCGCTATGGCCGCGGCGACATCGTTCTGCCACCCGCCATCGATCGGCAGTTCAGCGAGGCGATCGCCGCAATCAAGGGAGCCTCGCGCCTGCTCAATAATTGGGACGGCGACAAGCTTGGCGATGGCGGCATCCCGCTTCTGTTTGCCGGCAGCCCGGGCACGGGCAAGACAATGGCGGCAGAGGTGATTGCCGCCGAGCTCAACCTGCCGCTCTTCCGGATCGACCTGTCGCAAGTCGTCAACAAGTACATTGGCGAGACCGAGAAGAACCTGAAGCGGGTTTTCGATGCGGCCGAGAAAATGCGCTGCATCCTCTTCTTTGACGAGGCCGATGCCTTGTTCGGCAAGCGCTCGGAGGTCAAGGACGCCAATGACCGCTTCGCCAACATCGAAACCGGCTACCTGCTGCAGAGGATGGACAATTTCTCCGGCGTCTCCGTGCTGGCGACCAACCGGCGCAAGGACCTGGACGAGGCCTTCTCACGCCGGCTTCGCTACATCATAGAGTTTCCCGTCCCGGGCGAGGCGGAACGGCGGCGGATATGGCAGCATGTCTACCCCGCCAAGATCGATACCAGCGATCTCGATGTGCCGTTCCTGGCGCGGCAGTTCCAGATCACCGGTGGACATATCCGTTCCATCGCTGCGAACGCCGCACTTCAGGCAGCGGCGCGGGGTCGCAAGGCGGCGGTCACCATGCGCGATGTGCTCATCGCCACACGCCGCGAACTGGACAAGCTCAACCGCAAATCAGGGCCAGACGCCTTCGGCCGCTATTACGCGGAGATCGAGGAGCTCCGGGCATGAGCGTGCGCCTCAATCTCGAACGCCTATCCATCCGGCTCAGAGGCGTTGCCCGGCCCGTCGCTGAAGCGGCCCTCGACGGGCTCGGCGAGGAGCTTGGGCGCCGGCTGGCGCGAACCCCGCTTTCGGCTCTGCCGCAGGGCGACATCTTCCGCATCGATCTGCGTGATCTTCAGCTCGGGGACCAACGCGATGTGACGGCGTTGCGCGAGGCGATTGCGCTGCGCCTGGTCAACGGGCTGACCGACCATCGCCAGCGCATTCCACCCAATGAGGAAGGGGGTGCGCCATGAGTCTGACCAAGGGCGCTCTCATTCAATACGGCGATACGTTCCTGGGCGGTTTCCCCAACCTCTTCGTCTTTCAGTACAACGTCGAAGAGCTGGACCGGCAGTTCAGCATTCAACGCCGCACGACGGACAGCAACGTCCCGGCCAGGCAGCTCGAGACCCATCGCGCCCATTCCGCACCGGTCGAGAGCTTTACGCTCAACATCAAACTCGACGCGACCGACGCGTTGGACAGAGAAGACCCGATCGCCCAGACCTTCGGGATCGGCCCGCAGCTGGCGGGGCTCGAGAAGATGGTCAATCCCGAAAGCACGGGGGCGCTGCTTGGGGCGGTCGTCGATGCGGTTGGCTCGCTGCTTGGGGGTGGCGATGACGCCCCGACGCGCTCGATCCCGCCGGAAACCCTGCCGAAGCTGATCTTCGTAGCCGGCCTGACCCGCCTTTATCCGGTCGAGATCACGTCGTTCCGGATCAACGAGACGCTGTTCAACTCCGCTCTCGTGGTCATTCGGGCCGAGGTGACGCTCGGGTTGGAGGTGGTGACCTTTACGCCCGACTCCGGGGACCTGATCGGCCAAGGCGCCACCGAGTACATGAAAACGCTGAAAGACGCCCAGGCCATCATCAACCTGGGCCAGGCGATCACACAAGCTCCGGATATTATTGGGTTCTAGGGAGGAGGAATGTTCACGAAAGACAGCCGATACGCCGAAACACTAACCGTCCCGGCAAGGGACGGCGGGCGGGAGGTCACGGCCGTCAAGCTGCGCGTGTTGGGTGAGCCGAGATCAGCGCCTTTGACCGTCCAGGGGGCCGACCAGCTCGATGTGATCGCCGAGCGCTGCTACCGCGCCGGCGAGTGGTACTGGCATGTCGCTGACGCCAACACCGAACTGGATGCCCGCGACATCCTGGTGCCCGTTGGGCGCACGATCGAGGTGCCGGAGCGGTAGCATGGCCATCACCCGATACCGTCTCTACTTCGACAACGCGCCGGCCGATGACGAGCGCTTGGCCCTGATCGAGGAGATTCGGGTGGACCAAGCGATCGACTTGGTGGCCGAGGCTCAGATCATCTTCCCCATCGGGCGCGATCAGGATGGCGATTGGCCGGGCGTTCTCGACGACGCAATCCGCCCGCTGACCAGAGTCCGGATCGAAGTCCAGATCGGGGAGGCGGATTTCGTGCCGCTGATCGAGGGACGGGTGGTCGCCCAACGGTTCGAAATGGGTGGCGGGCCGAACGAGAGCCACGCGGTCATCGTTGTGAATGACGAAAGCGCAATGATGAATCGGGGCGATAAGGCGCGGCTTTTTGAGGATATGGCGCCCGAGGATATCGCTGCTCAGATCTTCGACGAGTACGCCATTGAGGCCGAGACCGAAAGCAGCGGCGTGGGCGCGCCGACCCTGGAGCGTATCGTCACCCAGCGGGGCACCGATTTCGGTCTTCTGAGACGGATCGCGCGCGAAGCGAATATGGTTGTCTATGTCGAGCCGGGCAGCGACCCGGGCACCTCGGTCGGACGCCTGCGTTTCCTGCCGACCGGCGACGGCGATTTGCCGGAACTGGTGCTTACCGGTGCGGAACGCAATGTCAACAAGCTGACACTCGAGCTGGATGCGCTATCCCCGGTGAAGGCGCGGGGCGAAGGGCTCGACCCCGCCAACCTGAATGAGCTCTCGGCTGAGTTTGACGTCAGCGACACGGCCATTTTGGGCGACAGCGCAACCACTGAAACGACCGAGCCGCAGACCATCTTTGTCGAGGGCGTCAGCGACCAAACTGTCCTCGATGCCTCCGTTCAGGCTGCCGTCGATCGGGGCGCCTGGGCCTACTCCGGCCATGGCGAGGTGTCGGCTGAGATCTATCCCGGCGTTATGCGCCCCTACCGGGTCGTGGCCGTGGCCGGTGCAGGCACCGTCCTGAGCGGCGAGTATCTGATCAGCGAAGTCAGCCACTCCTTACGGGACGAGGGTTACACGCAGACCTTCACCTTGCGCCGCAATGGTTTGTCCTCTACCGGCGGCGGCGGACCATTGGGAGGGATCTTCTGATGCGGGGTCTTTCCTTCGAGCGTCTCGTCGCCGGATTTATCGAGGACCACCAAAACAAGGTCTATGGCAAGCGCCAGGCTGTCGTCACGGATGTCGACGATCCGAAAAACATGGGCCGGCTGCGCGCGCGCGTGCCCAGCGTGCTCCAGGGCCAGGAGACGGGCTGGGCGCTTCCTTGTGCCCCCTTCACGGGCAACGACGCCGGCTTCTTCGCGGTTCCGCCGGTCGGGGCGCCCTGTTGGATCGAGTGGGAAGCAGGCGATTTGAGCCGACCCATCTGGTCAGGCGGTTGGTGGAAGCAGGGGGAAACGCCGGCACCGGAAGAGGGCAAAGCCGGCGAGCAAGTCACCAAGGTGATGAAGACCGATAGCGGTCTCAACATAGCCCTGGATGATGATTCCGAGACCATCGTCGTCTCTGACGGCGCAGGCTCGAACAAGATCACGATTACCAGCCGAAATGGTCAGATCGAGGTCAAGGCGACGACCAAGGTCGTGGTCGATGCGCCGCAGATCGAGTTGGTTGGCGGCGCCCCCCATCCCTTGGTCTTCGGCGACGACCTGCTGACCTACCTCAATCAGCTGGTCACGCTCTTCAACTCTCACGTCCATCCCGGTGAAACCGTGATCGGCATTCCGGTCACTCCGGCACCGCCCGTTTCGCCCTTTACGCCGCCGTCGCCAACGCTCCTCAGTCGGAAGGTGAAAACAGGATAATGGCCAAGCTGAAGGCAGGCACCGTACTGGATTTGAAGACCGACACGCTGGCCGGTGCGATCGATACCGAGTTCGTCTCGCTCTGGGGCATCCACAAGGATATCGACCTGCCGAACGATGCGGCGGCCAAGCAAGACCGTCAGCTGATGTTCGTCGCCATCGCGCGCGGCATCCTCACCTACCTCGAGGATCACCGGGCCGACATCGAGACGACCGAAGACGCCGCCGGAGGCGTCGGCACCGAGCACGTCCACCAACTGCACTTCGAATGGGAGTGACGGCATGAGCGGACGGCACCTGAAGTTCCCCTTCACCATCGGCCAGGACGGCCGCCCCGATACGCCCGCCGACCTCGCCGATCACGTGCGCGACGAAGTGATCCAGCTTCTCCTGACCGCCCCAGGCGAGCGGCTGTTTCAGCCCGTCTTAGGTGGCGGTCTGAAGCGACTGGTCTTCGAGGCCAGTAGCGAGGTTACGGCGGCTATGGCCCGGGCGCGGATCACCAAGGCCCTCAATTTCTATCTGGGCACCCGGCTCGAAGTGAAACAGCTGGAAACCGAGGCCACCGACACGACGCTGGCGGTCGATCTGACCTATCAGCTGGTCGGCTCGACGGAAACGAGACGACTGCGCTTTGAACATGACCTCAACGCGGGCGAGCTGGGGTGATGGGCGAGATCCTCAATAGCGAGGAACTGCGAGATCGGGCTCGGGATCTCACCACGCTCAATGGGTTCGATCTCGTCTTCGTCGATCTCGACAGCGATCCGCCCAACGCTGTCTTAACGGCCGAGTTCATAAACGACGTTGCGCTGGCCGACATTCTCAGCGCGTTCACCGGCGGCACTCCGGCCAACCAGCTGTTCCGTATCGAAGGCGGGCGGCGCCGGCTTGGCGGAACCCTTCCGGGAGAGGTGCAGGTCACCGATATTGCCGCGGGGCCTGGGCCGGCGCCCGGACTGGAACTGACGGTCGCGCCGATTGGCGACTATTCAACCTATCGCCTGGTCGCGCTGGATCCGAACTTCGATCCCATCTTCGCCGAAATCGAGTTCAAGTTTCGCCCAGGCTGCTTCAACCTGAACTGCCGGCCGGACCGGTCGGACAATCCGGCGCCTGACGACCTTCCGAGCATCGACTATCTCGCTCGGGACTATCATTCCTTCAAGCACCTGCTGATCACCGCGATGATGGACCGGGTGCCGGGCTGGCAGCCGACATCGGAGGCTGACCTCGACCAAGTCATTATCAACCTGCTCGCGGCGCGGGGAGACGAACTGGCCGACAAGCAGGACCGGGTCACCACCGAGGCTTTCTTTCCCCGCGCCCGCAAGCGCGTGTCCTTGGCCCGGCATGCGCGGCTCATGGACTACCACATCCATCAGGGCAACCAGGCGAGCACCTGGATCGCATTGGAAGTGTCCGGGGCTTTCGACCTACCAGAGAACTTCGCCTGTTGGACGGGCCGAAGCCGAATGGGCGAGGTCTTCCTCCATAGCGTTGCCGACCCCGCAGAGCTCCCAGCGCTCAATGCCGATCTTAACGCCTTGTCGCTCTATACCTGGGGCGATCTTGTCGGGGCGCTGGATAAGGGCTCGACCTCGGCCGATATCACCTTGCCGGACGTCGACATGAGCTTGGCGCAGGCAACCGACCTGCGCGACCTGCTTCTTGCGCTCGACCGTCCGCTGCTGCTCGAGGAAACGCTCAATCCCGAAACCGGGCGCCCTGCCGGCAGAGATACGCGCAAACGGCAACTGCTGCGGCTTACCGATGCGGAGACCCGTTTCGACCCGGTCGCCCCGGCGCACATGGTTCGCGTCACATGGCGGCAGGAAGATGCCCTGACCGACCGCTTCTGCTTTGTCACCCGCTGCCCCGGGCAAGATGCCCAAGATGACGTCAGCCTGTTCCATGGCAACCTGGTGCAGATCGCGCACGGCCGTCCGAACCTGACGCTCTTCACCGATCCCTCCCGCGCCCTCGACGCCGCGCTTGCCGCCGCACTCGACATCGAACGGACTGGTTTCGAGGCTGCATATCCCTTCGGCCGTATCACCGAAGCCGCCTATCAGGAAACGCCCACCGGCCGGCTGTGCCCGTTGCCGGAAGCGCCGCTCGCCTACACCGATACACCGCCCGGCGGCGAGGTCGCGCCCCTCAGCACGCTGCAGGTTTCCGTCGAAGGCATCGCGGACTGGGACGAGCAGATCGACCTGATCCAGAGCCGGGACGATGCCAATCACTTCATCGTCGAAACCGACGAAATTGCGCGAAGCTTCATCCGTTTCGGTCGGGCCCCCAATGGCGAGGCACCGCCACCGCAGACCTATGTTGCCGCGCGCTATCAGACTGGATTTGGGCCGGACGGCAATGTCGGCGCCGATGCGATCGTAGGGTTCGATCAGGGTGAGTTCGCCGGCATCACCCGCTGCTGGAACCCGTTTGACGTAACCAACGGACGCCTTCCCGAAACGCCCGATGTGATCCGTCGGCGGGCGCCTGAGGCCTACCGGGCTCGCCAATTGCGCGCGGTCACGCTCAACGACTACAAGCGGCGGGCCGAAGAGCTGCCCTTTGTTCAGCGTGCTGCTGCCGCTTACGACTGGACAGGCAATTGGCGAACGGTCCGTATCACCCTCGATCCGCTCGGCGACACCACGCTCACCGACTCCGAGTTGGAGGAGGCGGCCGACTACCTCAACCAGGTCCGTCTGATCGGTGAGGACATCGAGCTTCGCCCACCCGATTTCGTACCGCTCGACATTCGCCTGGTGGTTTGCGCCAAGCCGCGGTTTTGGCCGGAAGACCTGCGGCTCGATCTGGAAGAAGCCTTCTCGGAGGGCTACACGGCGACCGGCGAAAGGGGCTGCTTCCATCCGGACAATTTCAGCTTCGGACAGAGTATCTATGCCAGCCAGCTGATCGCCCGCGCCTTGGCCGTCGAAGGGGTCGATCGCGTCATCGAGGTCGGCATGCGCTTTTGGGACCGAGCAGGCGGCCCGACGACCGAGACCCTGGTTGTCGACCCGGAGGATCTGCCGCCGCCAAACGCCCTGCAGATCGATGTCGGACCGAACCAGATCATCCGCGTCGCCAATGATCCGAACGCCCTCGAGCTCGGCCGCATCGTCATCGTCGTGAAGGGGGGCCGCCGATGAGTTGCGAGCATGACTGCGATCGCCCGGCGCGGTTCCCAAGGCTGATCGACAATCGGCCGGGATTGTCCCGCTTTCAGTATCGCATCGGCGACTACGCATCGATGCGGGCGCATATGCTGGATCAGCTGGTCAAATCGCCGGCTCTGGCCGGCTGGACTCACCTCGGTCCCGATGAGCCCGGCATCGCGCTGCTCGAGGGCACGGCACTGATCGGCCACATCCTGGCGTTCTATCAGGAGCTTTACGGCAACGAGACGAAGCTGCGAACGGCGGACTGGCAAGACAGCGTCTTCGACCTGGTGCGGCTTACCGGATATCGCCCGGCACCCGGCCTCGGGGGGAAAACCGTCTTTGCCCTTGAGGTCGACGAGCAGACGGTTGTGCCTGCCGGCTTCGCCTTTCAGGCGCAGCTCGAGGGTTTCGAAAAGCCCTCCATATTCGAGAGCGAGGCCGCGATCGAGGCCTTCCCCTCGTTCGGCGCTTTCCACTTCTATCGGCGGCGCTTGGGACCGCAGGCGATCAAGGGCAAATCCAGCCTCGACATCGTGCGCCTCGGCGGTTCCACAGCGCTCGACGAACGCAGTGAGCACGGCATCGAGGCCGGCGACCGGGTGTTGATCATGTCCGGACCGCTCGACCCCTACGAGATCCTCGTTGTTGCCGATACCGAAACCCATCTCGACCGCGTAACCCTGCATCTGGAAGGTGAGGTCCAGCAGAATCACGGCAGCGAGGTCACGGCCTTCAAGATCGGCCGCGTCTTTCGGCACTTCGGCGCCGACGCACCGCGCGAGTTCTCAACGTTCCGCGAAGATCCGCCGAAGTCGATCATTCACGAGACCAAGTTCGGGCGTCGGACGACCGCAACCTCTCCCGGCCGGCCCAACTACTCCTCCCTCGGCAAACGGCAAATGCCGCTCGACAGCGAGGTGGACGACCTCGCCGTCGGCTCGCGAATGGTCTGCATCGGTCGCATCACAGAGCCGGAGGCCCGCACCTTCGCCTTCGTCCGCCGCATTCAGAAGATCACGCCGCGCAACGTGCTCTGGGCCGGCGTCACCGCTCCGGTTTCCATGGTCCAATTCAACAAGGCGCTGCGCACAGACAAACTCGGCACCGGTCAGGTGTCGAGCCTGGGCGCATCGGAGATCGAAGCGCTCGGATCGATCGATGCGGAGCTGGCCGAGTTCTCCCTTGTTGCCAAGGCCCTGCCCGGATTCTCCCCCATCGACATAGAGGCGTTTGAGATCGCCGATGTCGACGGACCGGAGAAGCAGGACATTCGGCGGCTGCGCCTCTACGAAACGCTCAGCCAGAAGATGATCCTTCGTGCACCCGCCCGACAGAAGAAGGGCAAGGTCAGCGACGGCAAGGTGAACTACTTCGGCACCCGGCAAGAGGCAAAGGCGCTGGCCGGGCGGCGCCTGATGCTCGCCGGCATGATCGAGGTGCCGCAAGAGATCATCGTCGCGGAGGAGCAGCCGGACCTGGATGCGGCGCCCAAAGGGCCAAGCGGCGATCGGCGCATGTGGCCGATGCAGCTCGGCGTCGTGCCGGAGGCAGGTGGCGCCGGCTTCTCCGAGACGAACCCGCGTGTAACCGTTTACGGCAACCTCGTCGACGCCACCGAGGGCGAGAGCCAGGCTGAGGTTGCCGTCGGGTCGGGCGACGCCAGGCAAGCCTTCCAAACCTTCCCGATCCCGAAGGCGCCAGTCACCTTTCACGCCGATCCGGTGCGCACGCCGCCTTACAGCGCCGAACTCGAAGTCCGCGTCGATGGTCGTCTCTGGACGGCTGTCGACACGTTTTTCGATGCCGCTCCGGATGCGCAGATTTACGTCATCCGGCAAGGCGAGGATGGCGACTACATTCAGTTCGGCGATGGGCTCAATGGCGCCAAGCTGACCTCCGGACGCGGCAACGTGACGGTCGCCTACCGCACCGGCCACGGTTCATGGGGCGATCTCGACGTCGATCAGGAGCCGAAGGCCAAGACCAAGCTCAAGCCCCTGACGGACGTGTTCATGCCCGGGCCGGCCGTTGGTGGCGCTCAGCCCGAAGAGATGTCGAGCGCGCGAGACGCCGCACCGGGGCGGATGCAGAGCCTCGGGCGGCTCGTTGGGCTCACCGACTACGAGGCGGAAGCCCTGGCGATACCGGGCGTCTTGAAAGCCGGAGCCGTTTTCTCCGCCGAAGCCGAGCGCCCCTACATCGCGTTGACCGTCTTGACGGAAGATGAAAGCGCCGAGGCCGTCGCGGCGGTGGAAGACGCGCTGCGCCATGCCGATCGATGTCGCGGTCCGGCACGCTATCCGCTGCAAGTGATCGGCGGACGCCGACGCTACCTCTATCTGTCGCTGCTGCTTGGCTATGACCCGACCTATCGCGAGAGCGAATTGGATGCGGCCGTGACCGCCGCTCTCGGCAGCTTGCCCGCGATCGACGAGGGCAGGGCGCCCGAGCATGGCCTCTTTGCTCTGGCGCAGCGCCAGTTCGGCCAAGACGTCCATATCTCGCAAGCCATCGCCGCCGCGCAATCGGTCGAGGGTGTCTCCTGGGTCAAGCCGAAGGCCTTCGTCAAACTGGCCGCGACGGCGGACGATCCCAAAGATCTATCGGTGCCTGCAAGTCCCGGACTCAAAGCCCGCATCGGCGCCAAGCCCACGGAGATCTTGGCGCTCTCTGCCCATCATCTGACCCTGTCGGCGGCAAGCGTTGTGAGCGACGAGGAGTGCCCGCAATGACCGAACGCCCTCGACTCTTCGAACGTCTGCCTGAGATCTACCGCACGCGGGATGCGGATCTCTCGAGACAGGGGCAGTTCGAGGCCTTCATCGGCTTGATGGACGAAATCCTCGAGGGGATCGATGACCATGTCGAGGCGCTCTACGACGACCAGTTCATCGAAAGCTGTGCCGATTGGATGGTTCCCTACATCGGCGATCTTCTGGGTGTCACCCATCTGAAGGGCGATCCTTGGACCCTTCGCGCCGATGTCGCGCGCGCAGTTCCGAACCGGCGCCGCCGAGGTACGCTCGGCGCGATGGAGTCCCTGGCCTTCAGCCTTACGGGCTGGGCGGCGCATGCGGTCGAGATGCGCGAGCGGATGATCTGGAACCAGCACCTCAATCATCAGCGACCGGATGCGGGGGGTGTGCCACCCCAGACTCTCCCGCGCCATATGGCCGATCCGGTGCGGCATGGAACGGTGACGCTGCGCGACCCAGGCGTGCTGAGCTTCCTGGGTGGCGCTTTCGACGGCTTTGCGCGGACCGCGGATCTCAAGCCCACCGAGGGCATTCATCCGCGCCCGAACTTGCCCAACTTGGCCATCTTCCTGTGGCGGCTGCGGGACTTTCTCGTTCCGGTCGCCCGGCCGGTGCATGTGGAGACGGTAGAGCAGACGCCGGATCCCGGTGAGGCAGCCTTCGCAGCCCGGTACATCATCGAGCCTTTGGGCCGGCCTCTGCGGCTGTTCAACACCTTCCGATACGACCCCGGTGCCGACCCACTGGAATTCTCGGTCCCCGACCGGACACCGGGACCCATGCCGGCTGCGCGCCTGCAAGACGGCCCACCGACGGGCAACGCGGCTGAGTATGTCGCGGTCGACATCTTCAATGGCAGCCGCCCAGGCGATCCGGGTGACGGCGCCGTCGGTCTGACCGTCCATCTGCCCGCGACAGTGTTCGCGGGCACGAATTGGACGACCCGTGGCGCCAATCTGTGCGCTTGGGAGGAGGGGCTGCGCACCCCGTTGCTGGCGCGCGAGATCGTCATCGACCCCATCCACGGCCGCATCCTTCTGGGCGTTGCCGACGATGCGAACGAAGGCGCGGCGCTGCGAAACCGGCTTCGTCTCTCCTACACCTACGCATCACCTGGCTCGACACTTGGCCAGACCGGGGCACACCCTGTCTCGCGCACGTTCCCGGAGACGATCTGGCCCGGTTTGGCCGATCCGGAAATCGTCACGGTCACGGCGCACCCTGGCGGCACCGGTCTCAGAGCAGCCCTTTCCGGTCTCGCGACGGCGGGGCCGCCTCGGATTATCGAAATCAACGATTCCATGACCCATCGCGTGAACCTGGCCAACGTCGATGACATCGTGGACGAGGACGGACCGACCCTTACGCTGGCCCGGCCGTTCTGGATTAGAGCGCGCACGGGGCAGCGGCCGGTCATCGAGTTTCGCCAGCCCCTTCGCATGCGCTCGACAGACCCTGCCGATGCCGCACTCAACCGTGCTCTCGACATTCGCATCGACGGCGCGGTCCTCACGCTCCGGAACGCGCCGGTCACGGACGCGATCATCACCCGCACCGCCATCAACAGCCTCCACCTCGATGGCGTAACCCTCGACCCTGGCGGTCATCGGGTCTTGGATGGCACCGCCGGTGGCACCCGCGCAGATCCTCAACCCGCCTTGGCGCTGACTCCCGATCTTGGTTTCGCGGACCCGGCAGCGCTGGAAGCCTTTGAGGAGCTGCCGGAGGTCACGCTCCATCGCTGTATCTCCGGGCCCATCGCAATGGGACCGCGCTATCGGCTGAACGTGACCGGCACGATCGTCGATGGGGGGGATGGCTTGGCTATTGGCGCGACCGAACCGCCGCCCGCCTATGGACCAATTTTGGAGATCGATGGGGTAACCGTCCTCGGCCGCGTGCGCGTTCGCGCGGCGAACGGGCAGGGAGGGCTCTTTCGGGACCGACTATCGGTGCGCGATCATCAAACCGGCTGCTTGTCCTATAGCCGCTTTGCCGGTGACGGCGATCGCCTGCCACCGCACTTCGCCTGCGTTTTCGGGCCGCAGGCGCGCGTGGCATTCACCTCGGTGATTCACGGACAGCCCGGCTACGTCCAGCTCAACCGCATTCGCACCGTGCGCGAGGTTCTGGAGGACGGCCCGCAAGCCGATGAAATGGGCGCCTACGGCTATCTCCTCAATACCCACAAATGGAAGAACCTGAACATCAGGCTCCGCGAATTCACGCCAGTCGGCATCCGCACGATCCTGGCAAGCGTCACGTAATGAGGACGGAACGATGAAGGGTGATTTCTCGTGGTTCGACCACCGGCCGCTCGAAAACTTCACAAGCGTCTTGGAGCACCAAGGCCGTGTGCGGCTCGATCGCGATGGGCTCGCTGCCGAAGAGATTACGCGTCACCTGCGTACGCTGATGGGCCGCGATGCCTTTGGCCCCGGCCGCGTGGCGGTCCCCCCCGAGGCCTCGAACAGCTTTCAAATCACCGGCGCCTCGACCGATGGCACGACCGTCGAGGTTACCTACTCGGCCGGGCGGGTGTGGATCGACGGCATTCCGCTGCTCTTAGGCGCTGACGTCACGGCCGAAGCAACCTACCTGCTGCCTCCGTTGCAGCCGGAGGTGGGGCCGGACACCATCGCCGATGGCGTTAGGGATGCGGTCATCCTGGAAGTCTGGGAAGACTCCGTCAGCGCGTTCCAGATGCCCGAGAGCTTGCTCGAGTCCGCCCTGGGCGGGGTTGAGACAACTGGACGGGTGCGGGCGTGCCATCGGCTGCGCCTGCGCCGCCTTGGCGAGGACGAAGACTGTACGACCATCGGCCCGTCCCTCCAGGACGATCCTGCAACGATCGGGCGTCTGACGGTCACGACCGCGCCCGCCATCGCGATCGCCGGCGATTGCCCGGTCGAGGCAGGAGGCGGCTACTCCGGCGACGGCCACCGGCTGATCTGCGTCGAGGTTGCCCGGCCGCGCGGTGGTGGCGGCCCGCGCTTTGTCTGGTCTCGGTATGGCGGCGGCCTGGTCGGCAGGGGCCGGTTCGATGCTGTCGAGCAAACCATATCCATCACCCACAACCGCGCCATGATCGATGCGGCCAATGTCAGCGGTATGACTCTGCAGGCCCTCGCGCCGGAGGGCGAGACTGGCTGTTGGGAGGTGGTGTTCGAAGCGACGGTCTCGATGGAGGATGACGTTCTGGCCGTCACGGACCCGGCCGGCACCTGGCCGGTCGGGCCGGGCGAGCACGCCTTCTTCCGCTTGTGGGACGGTGTGGGCGACATCGCCGATTTCGTCGGCGCAACCGACCTGGCCGATGGTCTGCTCTTGGATTTCGATGCTCCGACGGGCGAGAACTATCGTGAAGGCAACCGCTGGCTATTCCCGGTGCGCGCCGCCGGCACTGAGTTTGACCCTACGAGCCTGCCGACCAACGCGCTGCCCGATGCGATCCGCTACCACCGCGCGCCACTCGGCATTCTGACCTGGAGCGGCACGCCTCCGGTCGAACTGGAACCCGAGGACATCGAAGATTGCCGGGACAGTTTCCCGCCGCTGACCAACCCTTGCCCCTGTTGCACCATCACCGTCGGTGACGGGCGCATCTCCCACGGCGATGAGGATAGCATAGAGGCCGCGGTCAACCGCCTGCCGGCCGCCGGCGGCAAGATCTGCCTTTTGCCGGGCATTCACGAAACCAACACGGTGATCCGCGATCGGGCGAACATTCACGTCATCGGATGCGGCAAGGACACGCGGGTCGTCCCGCGCCCCGGCCAGCGCGACGTGCCGATCTTCCACGTGGTCGACAGCGAGTGCATCGAGCTCCGCTCTATGGAGATGATCTCCCTGGGCGGCATCGCTGTTTTGGGTGAATCGACCCAGGATGACTCGCTCCGCCAGTTCGTCATCACGGAGAACAGGATCGTCGCCTGTGTCCGCGCCATCCAGATCGAGGGCGGCAGCGATATCGTGATCAGCCGCAACCGTATCCGCATGCTCGACAAGCAGGGCGCCGGTGTCGCGATCTATATCTCAGCCGAGGATAGCCGGATCGAGGACAACGACATCGGGGTCGTGCCGGCCAGCATCACGCCGCGACCGCCGGGCACGCCCGACGATTTTGACAATCCGGACGACCCGATCGACCCCTGCGCCGACGAGGAGACCATCTATCTCAACGTCGGCTTCTTCATCGGCTTCGTCGAATTCTTGCTCGGCTACACGCTGACGGCCGTCGTGCCGCCGCCTTTCCAGGCTCTGGGCGGGATCCAGGCCGCCGCGATGTGCGAACGTCTGTTCATTCTGGACAACCTCATCTTGGGCGGCGCCGGCAACGGCATCACCCTGGGCGGCAGCCATATCCCGCCCTCGGATGA
This sequence comes from Rhodospirillales bacterium, assembly GCA_965247175.1. Lineage (GTDB taxonomy): Bacteria > Pseudomonadota > Alphaproteobacteria > Kiloniellales > DSM-21159 > JANQMX01. The sequence goes on along the minus strand of OZ252006.1, from coordinate 1,339,860 downwards.
AGAACCGAATGGACCCCTGACTCAAAGCCTCTCCCTCGGCAGAACGGTCATGGCCCTGCAAGGCACGGTCGAGGACCCGGACGGCAATCCTGCGGCCGGGGTCACCCTGCAACTCCGCATGCCTTCTGGGACGGTGCGCAGCTTTACCACCAGCGCGACGGGGGCGTTCGAGCTGCGCACGATGCAGGAGGAGGGCGATCACATCATCGAGCCTGTGACGACAGGCATTGGCGTGAACGAGGTCGAGGTCATCCAAACCATCAACTTCGGCGCCGGCTCGATCCTCGTTCTGCGCATCGGTCTGAACCGTCAGCGGGAAACGGCCGACCCGCGCCTCGGCTTCCTTTACGCAATCCGTATCGAGGACAACACCATCACCGCCATGGGCCTCAATGGCATCGGCATTCCCCCGGCTCTCTCGGTGATCGAGGATGACGACGACGGTGGAACCGACCCTGGCGGTCCGGACGACTTCACGGCGCGGCCCGGTTTCGCCAGTGCCCGCGAGCCGCGCTTCGCTCTGGCCAGGGCCTCTGCCGTCGATGCGCGGCTGGCCATCCTCGGCAACCCCGTCATCGATCTGACCATCTTCAACAACCGCATCGAACGCAATCTGCGCACGCCCTTCAACGCGGCGATGCGCGATGCGGCGCGCAGAATCGGGTTCGGCGGCATCAGCCTGGGTCTTTGCGAAACCGTCGCCATCATGGCCAATCGGATCGAGGCCAACGGACTGCGTCACATCGATCCGGTGTGCGGCATCTTTGTCCTGTTCGGCGAACAGGTGGAGATCACCGACAATCTGATCCGCGACAACGGCCCCTTCGTGAACACGGATGCCGAGTTCGTCCTGGGCCTGCGCAGCGGAATCGCGGGGATCTTCCTGTCCATAGGCCTGGACGACTTCGGGGCCAACGACAATCGCGGCAGCCTCGCGGTCAAGCCCGCCTTGCGCGTCCATGACAACGTGGTCCAGCAACCGATGGGCCGTGCAATGACCATCCTTGCGGCCGGCCCGGTTTCCATCGTGGCCAATCACCTGACGGCGGAGCGGACGGGGACCGAGCCGCTCGACCGTATGGCTGGGGCGCTCCTGATTCTGAGCCTGAGCGGTGTTGGGCGGTTGCCCTCGGGCGGCTGCATGATCAACTCGAACCAGATTTCCTTGGGGCCTGATAGCGATGCGATGATCGCCCTCGCCGTTGCCGCGGCCGAGGATCTCGGCTTCGACGCAAACCAAGTCGACGCACTGCAATCCGGCCTGACGCTCGGCAATCTCATCGTCATGATGAACACGCTGATTTTCGCCCAAACCGCACGGGCGACGGGCAACCGGTTCCGTGAACCCCTGTTGTCGCCCCAGACTGCGTTCCAGGTCTCGCTTGCCTGCCTGACCACCCGGATGAACATCACCACCAACAACGAAGGCGATCACTGCATCTTCGCCTTCGATCAGAGCAGCCCACCGCGCTTGGTCAACAGCGACAACCTGGTCTTCGAAAGCACCAATTGCGGTCAGGTCAGCGATGCGGCCGCCGGTGCGGCGCTGAACCCAATTTTGGGGACGGCAAACCTGGACAGCCTCGAGTTCGTCAACGGGCTGGAACCTCCAACAGGCAACGGGCTGACCTACGCCGCGGCCCTCAACGAAAACCTGGTAACGCTCAACCAATACCAGGGCGGCCAGCTCGAGTTGGCGGCGGAATACAAAGCGGCCAACGCGGCTCTGCTTGGCAACGAGGTTGCCCGCCTCGAAGCCCGCTCCACGACACGCGCCGATCTTCTCCAGGCAAACCGCGACCGGCTTGCCACCATCACCCGGGATGTCGACCGCATCCGTGCGGCAGAGGAAGTCGTCACGACAAGGCCCGAACCGGTCCGCGAGGAAGCAAGCTTCACGGTCCAAGGTCGTGTCACCAACTCGAGAGGCAGCGGCCTTGCTCTGGCCGAGGTTCAGTTGGGCGATGCGCGGGGCAGGGTACTCGATGCGGTGCAGCCGGCCCAAACCAACGAGAAGGGCAGCTACTCGATACGGCTTACCGCAGACGAGGTGGAGCAGCTCGGCGACATCCTCCGGCGCGGCATAACCGTGATCGCGACGCTATCGGGGCGTGACCTGCCGCCGGTGACCAGCACGCGCTTCGGTTTCGAGGCGCCAGCCGTGCTCGCGCCGGATATCGTATTCGCGCTCGACAGCGATGCCAGGCCCACCCGGCCGAGCAGGCCCATCATCATTCGGGACGAACCGATCCGCCGGGATCTCATAGGCCGCCGTCCGATATTGAACCGGGAGCACAGGCTGCGCACGACATCGGGCCGTATTTCACCGCTGCTGCGTGACAGCCGAGGGGGAGACGACAACTCTTGATGCAGTCTCGCCATACCCACCAGGCCGCCCATGCCATGGGGCTCCCGCGCCGGCCTTCCCGGGCGGCCCCGCATCGCGCGCATCCCGTCCAGCTCAAATCCTCGAGCTGCTCTTGCGGCGGCGGCTGTCCGTCCTGCAAGGCGACGGCGGCCTACGCCTCGGCCGAACGCGAAGCGGACGCCGTTGCCGCGCAGGTCATGTCCATGACATCGCCTTCGGCCGCCGCCGGGCCTGACATAAACATCGGCCGTGACGCGCTGATGCGCCAACCCGAAGAGGAAATGGAAGAGACTGTCCAACGCCAAGCCATGGACGAGGAGGAAGAAGAGCTCGTCCAGACGAAGGCGATGGGCGAGGAAGAAGAAGAGCTCGTCCAGACGAAGGCGGACGGGACAGGCGCCCCCTCCGCTGCAAGCAATCCCATGGCGGGAATGGGCGCCGGCCGGCCCCTGTCACCGGGACTTCGGTCGTTCTTCGAGCCCCGCTTCGGGCGCAGTTTTGCCGATGTCAGAATCCATGACAGCGGGGCGGCCCACGCGCGGGCGCAAGATCTCAATGCACAGGCGTTCACCTACGGCAAAGACATCGTCTTCGGCGGCGGTCGCTACGATCCCGAGAGTGCCGTGGGGCGTTTCTTGCTCGCCCACGAACTGACGCACGTTGTTCAGCAGTCAAAAACACAGATGCCCCTGGTGCAGCGCCGCTGCCTCACCGGTGATGTCTGCGACGAGCCCATCCACGGTGCCCCCGGCCAGTTTGTGACCGACGCGTTGGAGGAGGAAGCCGAAGCCCGCAGCGAGAGACGGGAGCAGGAAACGCCGGAGGAGCGCGACATGTCTGGTCAGGGTCGCCGTGCCGTCAACCTGGAGCGGCTGGCCGAAGAGAACGGGCTGGGTATCCTGACCTCCGTATCGGGCGGCATCTTCGTCGACCTCGACATGGCGTCTTCGGTCGGGGGCTGGACACGTAGCTGCGAGAGTTTTTTCGGAATGATCGGCCAAAGCTGGGGCGGATCGAGTCGCGAGTTGTGCATCTTCCTGCCCGAGGCGAGGGAGCTGCAGGCCGCCCAATATCTCAGCGATCCGGAGGCCGATACCATCGGCGGCGTGGACCGCTCCGTGTGGCTCGCTCAGACACTTACCGTGCTTGGTCACGAGGTTGGGCACGTCTTGTTCGACCGCGGGCGTCCGGAGATTTCCGCCGGATCGGCCTGCGATCATACGACGGTCATCTACTCGGACGGCCAACATAACTACGATGTGCGCTTCTACATGAGCGAACTCGCGGCGATCCTCAGCGAGTTCCCGCCCCTGATGCGCACCTATGCGGACAACAGAGGCCATCAACCGCTGATGGACTACATGCGGGACTGGTTCACGTATAAAACCGAAACGGCAGAGGAGAGCATCCTCGGTGTCCTGACGGCCCTACGCTGCAAATGCGAATGCGACGATGTCGGCCGCTTCGTGCGGAGCGCCTGGTTGTGGACGACCGAGGCCTGGCCTCGTGAGTACCGCGTGACGCTCAATCGCGCCTTGGCGGACCGCGCGTCGCTGAACTGGCCGCTTGGCGGTTGGGAGCCCCACTGCGTCAATGACTGCATTCGCGCGTTTGAGCGATCCTCGGCGGATGGCCCGCAACGGCTTGCGGACCTGAACAGCTGCTACGAGGGATGCGATTGATCGGCGGGCTCTAAGGTTGGTTTTCGTCTTTCACGCATCGCCAGCTCTTATCGGCGCGCCATCGGCCGCAAGGCGCGCCCACAGCGCTTCATAGTCAAAATCATCGTCCAGCATCTTTCGTACTTCCGCAGAGTAGGGCGGGGGACCGCCATCTCGGAATTCGACCCGCTCGAGCACCTCGCGAACCGTCTCATGGACCGGTGCCAGCTGTGCTATGTCGAGGGAAAGAGACTCGCTCGCGAAACGCAGAAACTCAAACACCGCGCCGCGGTTTCCTTCCAACGCGTTGAGGATCCGCAGCCAAGCGTCGTAGTCGAAATCCTTCCAAACAAAGCGCAGCATGGTCAGCCGCACGCCCAGCAGAGAACCGCTGTTGGTCTGGAACAGGGTGCAAATCAGATGCTCAGGCCCAATGGCGCCGATGTCGGCGCCAAAGGTCGCACCAAGGGCCCCGTCGAGCTTCGCGGCATCTTCCTCTTCCGCCGGGCCACTGGTGAGATCGTCGCAGAAGACCTGCATCTGGTTGAGCAGTTGGTCGATCGTTGTCGTCATGGAATCCGAGTGTCCACAAAAACGCCGCGAGGCGACAAGACCCCTCGCTCCCGCAGGAAAGCGGCAACCCGCTCCAGGTTGCCCGGCGAGGGCTGATAGTGCCCGGACATGCGGTTGATTGAAATAATCTCCCCGGAACGGTTTAGTCTGAGCTCTCCCGCCCCGAAAACGAATGGCCGTCCACCGGACAGGCCCGAATGGTGGCGCCCCAAGATCAAGCGATGCACACCGCCTTCGCCCTCCAGGATAACGAAGTCAATCTGCCTGAGCGATTGCGGAAGCCCGTGCTCGCTTAGTGCCGGGCGATTGCGGAAATGAAGATGCCCGCCATGGATCTCCCACGGTCCAGCAGGGCCGCTGCTGCCCCAAGGGATATCTTCAAGAAACTCAGGGACTTGCAGCGGGCCGTGATCCAGGACGGCATCCCCCCTGCGGTAGGCGGCCGTCACCTCGGTTATGTCAAAGGTGAAGTTCTCGATTTGGCGCAGGCGGTTCACGCGGCCAAGAAGTTCGCTGGCTTCCGCCGCTTGCTCGCCACCTCGCGCTAGGTCGGATACCAGACCTTCGACCGTCGGGATATCGTCGCGGCCCTTAAAGGCTGCCAGTGTATCGACCAGATCATCGACCTGATCTGCGGGCAGATTGCCGACCGCCGCATCGATTACATCGTCGCCAAGCGACAAATGGTCGAGCTCGGCGCAGGGGTTGATGCACAGCAAGCGCCGTCCGTCCGCCGTTCGTCGCAAACGGGCGCCATTGGCGATATCGCGCGATGCGATGGCGCCTTCGGCTGCCTCGTCGAGCGCTCTTTCGGCGCCACCCGCAGCCTCATCGAGGGCTCGCTCGGCACCGCCTGCCTCGTCCAGCGCGCGCTCAGCCGACGCTGCGGCATCTCCCAACGAGCGTTCGGCCCGTTGGGCCGCCGCCGCCGTATCCTGTGCCAGCTCGGCGGCCTCTGCCGCCTGCCTCGCCCTGTTTGCGGCGTTGGCCATCTCTCCAATCGCCGCCGTCGCGCGCCCGGCGCGGACAGCATCGACAAAGGCAATCACCTCGCCCACGCCGACGAACAGGCCCACGACTTCCCAGACAATGCGCCACTTTACCGACCGCTGCAGCTCCCGGATGAACTCCTCCCCTTCGGGCATCGCCTCCTGCAGCGCGGCAAGGCCGGCAAGTCCGGCGCTCAACTCTCGCGCGATGCCGGCGAGTATCGTGCCGACGTATCTCATCGCGCCTGGGTGGCCCTGTTGGGCCAGGTTCCACATCGCCATGAAATAGAGGAGCTTGCCGATACCTTCGGCAAACGCACCCGGGTCCATCAGGATATCGATGATGCCGGTGACGGCACCGGAAATCGTGTTCCACAACTCCTCGAACATGGCGCGGAACTCGGCTCCGAAATTGGTGCCGAACTCCACTGTGCCGTCAGCGCGCACCTCGATTCCCGGTGCTACTCTGAGAATGCCAATCTCCCGCATGATTGCTTGCGCTTGAGACCGGCTGACGCGTCCGCCGCCGATATTGCGTCCGATGGCGATGGCCAGCGACGGGAAGGCGGACTCCAGATCGGTGCGGAGTTGCCGCAGCAGGCCGCGTTCGTGCAGTGCGTGGATGATCGCGCGAAGCTCGCTGCGACTGGAAATCGTTCGGAACAGCTGAACGATGGTCAGCTCGTGCTGCTCGAAGGTGAAGGCATCGAGCATGACCGCCAGATAGCGGATCTTTTCCTCGGTACTGGCCAGGGCAAAGCCCTGGGCGCCGATAAAGGTCAGCTGATTGGCAGCTTCCTGCGTATCGCCGGCGGCGATCAGGGCATCGATAGGGCCAAAGACAGCAGCCCGGCGGGTTTCGGCGTCCGCCGGCTCGGCTTCGATGCCTGCCTCCGAGCTTCTGACGCTGCTGATGTAGTTCAGCATGGCTGGCGGAAACAACTGCCAGTCGCCGGCCACGACCATGATGTTGAAGTACCGCCGCGCGGGTGGTTGGCCCAGCATGACCAAATTCGTGAAGCCAACCACCTGCCCACCCTCGCCGAGCGTCGGGTTGGGCGGGTTGATGTGGGTGTCCAGCGCCAACACCAAGTAGCGGATCTGGCGCGCATCGCCATCCATCGCCAGACTGTCCTCGACAATCACCGAAGATCGCCGCCCAAACAGCTCGAGCGCTTGTCGATGCGCCCCGGCAAGCGTCCCGTTGACGCCGTAGCGCGGCGATCGCACGTTGCCGTATTGCGGCGGCCCCTCAACTGTGTAGATCACCAGCGCGCCTTCCAAATCGGAATGGGCCGAGTTGACGACCTCTTCGGCTGCGCGGCTGACCGGGCGTTCCTCAGTCGGTTCGGGACGCGCGGGCGGAGTGACCGCCTCTTCGGCTTGCGGAGCAGGGCCTCTGCCGCCTCCGCCGCTGCGGCCTCTGCCGCCGGACCGGCGAGGCGCCGGCTCAGGCGTTGCCGGCTCGGCAACGCCGCCCGTTCCCAGATCCTCGGCGACCTGCGGTCCGGCTTGACGCCGCGCCGTCGCCACATCCTCACCCATACGCTCGAAGCGCTCCAGGTCGCGGGCGCTGCCCTCTTCGCGCACCTGTGCCCCGCGCTCGCCCATCAGTTGCTCGATGCGTTCAAAGCGTTGAAGCACCTCCTGCTCGCGGTGTCGCTGAAGGGGCAGACCCATGTCGGCGAGACTGCCGATTCCCGCCTCTTCAAACGCGGCTCTGTTGACGCGGTTGGAAACGGCTGAGTTGGCAGCCCGCACCAGCTGCACCGTCGCGATCGACAGATACAGACCAGCAAGCGGCAGGTGACCCCCGTCGAACGCGCTTGCGGCTTGGTTTATCAGGATGTCGACGGCGTCGCCCGGGCCGAAGTGCTCGCTGAGCGTCCCGGGCACCTCATCCGACTCAATCCACAGGTCGAGCAGGCGGCGCGCAATCGCCTCCGCAAGGGCAATGTCATTGGTTCTCTGGGCTTGATAGGCCGTGGCGATGACTCGCCACCGGGCCGCGTGGAGATCCATCTCGCTCAGTGCGTCGAGCGTCTCTTGCCGCGTTTGGCTTTGAGCTGCCGCCTCGTCCGATGTTTGGACGACTGTCGCATCGCTGTCGTCCGGCTCGACATCCGACGTCGCCGCCTCGCCCTCGGCTTGACCCAGGACCCGCCGCTGGATCGCCGGCTGGCCAAAAATGCGGCCTGCGACCGTTGGCCGACGCCCCTGAAGCAGCGCACGTGCGCCGACATCGGCCTCCCGTTCCAGCGCACGGTCCGCATTGAACCTCGGATGGGCTGCCTGACCGGCCGTGTTCTCTTGGTGGATCGTATGGATCAACTCGTGGCCGAGAAGTCCGAGGCGATAGTTCGCCGGCTTGCGCTGGCTCTCACGGCTCACCGTGATGTGGCGTCCGATCGTGAAAGCCTCGGCCCCGAGCGTCCCGGGCGCGTCCGAGACGCTGAGCCGGACGTCGTTGAGCGATCGCCCCAAGAGTGGGCCAAATCGACCGCGTGTCTCCGGATCAAGCGGAAGGCCCGCCGCGCCAACCATCGTCGACTGTGCGATGGAGCCTAGGTCACCCTCTGCATTCGGTTGGGCTTCGTTGGGTTCGGAGGGAGAGTTTGGTCGGCATGCCGGGCACCCACCACCGCATGCGCAGGCTTGTGCTGTACCACGCTCACCAGCGGCGAGGGGGGTCGCCAATGCCGCCTCGCTCGACGCGGTGGCTATGGCAGGCGCCGGTGCCCTCTTTGAGTCCTGCGAAGGCTGTTTGATCGCCGATTTTTGCACGGGTCCCGCCCTGACGTGACGCGAATACCTAGCTGTTCCAGTAAGGCCCAATCCGGTGCTTCTTCAGCAGCTTTCCAAAGGCCCGCCGTTCCTTGCCGGCCTGCTCTGCTGCAGCGGTGACGTTGCCGCCGGTCTCGTTCATCAACCCGGTCAGGTAGCGTCGCTCAAAGGCGGATACGGCGCGCTCCTTGGCCTTGGCATAGGGCTCTATGGCTGCCTGCATGGCCAGTTCGGGTGGCGTGCCCGGCGGGGCGATATCGCTTAGGCGAATAACTGCGCATTCGGCGCTGACGACAGCGCGATGAATGAGGTTCTGCAGCTGGCGCACGTTCCCGGGCAGATCATGCCGCGTAAGCCAGCTTACGGCCTCGTCGGACAAGCGAATGGCATCGTGACCGTAGGTCACCCCAAACGTCTTGGTAAAGTGCTGGGCGAGCTCAACGATATCGCCGGGACGCTCGCGCAGCGGCGGCAGCGTCAAGCCCAGCGTGTTCAGGCGGAAGTAGAGATCCTCCCGAAAGCTGTTGTTTGCGACCAAGTCGGCCAGCGGACGATTGGCAGCGGCGAGCACCCGCACGTTCACCTGACGGAGCTTCCCGCCACCGATCGCCCTAACTTCACCCTGTTCCAGGAACCGTAGGAGCGCGACCTGCGCGCGGTGTGTCAGGGTGTCTACCTCATCGAGAAAGAGCGTGCCGCCGTCAGCTTGCTGAACCAGACCGGTTCGGGCCGTCGTCGCGCCGGTAAACGCGCCGGCCTCATGACCGAAAAGCTCGTTCTCCACCAACTCCGGCGGAAGACAACCGCAATTGACCGCGACGAAGGCCCGCTTGGCGGGGCTCAGGCGATGGATGAGTCGCGCGATCAGCTCCTTACCGGTGCCCGTCTCGCCTTCGATAACGACGGGCGCGGAGCTGGCGGCGACCTTCTCGGCGGTCAGAAGCGCAGCGCGGAAATTGGGAGCATTCCCGACGATCCCCGTGCCGGTCACTTCCTCGTTCAGTCTGGCGGCGTTTCGGACAAGGCCGGCGGTGAAGCGTTCCAGACGAACAGCCAGCTCGTCCGTCGACCAAGGCGCTTGGACGAATTCCGTCGCTGCGCGCATCATCGTCTGGGCGACCGCATTGCTGCGCCGGTTCAAGATGCAGATCCAGGGAGATGCACCAAGCCTGCTTACAATATCGGCGCCGGACGTCCCTTCAGGCGAACCCAGCAAGACGACCTTGGCGCTCGTCTTGGCGCTTGGGCTTCGGCTCAGCCACCGTTTGCCGCATTCCAGCCGATGACGATAGCCAAGTTTATCGACGTCCCGCGTCAGCGCCACTGCGGCCAGACGGTCCGCGAAGTTGACAATGTCAAGCGGGGGAACGCCCTGACCAATACCTTCCATAAATCACCCCCCAAGCACAGCGGTGACTATGAGAAACACGCAAAAACTTAGTTCAATGACTTCAGTATGGCCGGCATGCCTCGTGATCCCAAAAGGGCAAAAACGTGACATCCCCCAATAAGCCTTCTCTAGTCTTGTCGGCGCGCCGCAAAGCAGCGTCGCAAGCGCTCTCACGTCGAGCGACGGACTCACCAACGCATCATGAAGATTGGGGCAACTGCCATGCAGATGATCTACATCTGGATTAACAGCCACACCGAAGCGCTTGCCGACGAGATCGCTGAAGAGCTTCTTGAAGCGCGGCTCATCGCTGCCGCGAACCGCTATCCCGCGATCACCAGCCGCTACCGTTGGGAGGGTGAGGTCCACACAAGGTACGAGGTGCCCTTGCTCCTGAAGACGCGTGCCGAGCTGTTCTCCCGCGTTAAGGAGGAGGTGCATCGGCTCCATCCCTACAAGACGCCAAGCGTGCAGGCCCAAGACATCGCAGACGTCGATGAGCAGTACCTGGCCTGGATCTACGAGCAGACAGTCGAGGCGTGATTGCCTTGGTGCGCGCCAGCCGGTTGTTGCGTCTCTCTGCCGCGTTGGCTCCGCCAGACCAAGCCGTCTAGCGGGACCGAATGTCATCGTTCTTTCATTGTCATTCGGTCGCCGTTGCCGGCCTTATCGTCGTGATTTTTGATTTTGTGCCGTGATGCAGGCCGGTGTCATGCCCGCGCCGAGCGAGCGGAGGAGCCTCGTATCAACGCATGAACAGCCGTGGCTTCACCCTGCTGGAAGTCTTGGTGGCTTTCGTCATCATCGCGGTCGTTCTCGGCGCAGCCTACCCGGGTCTGGGCAGCGCTGCCCGCACTCAAGGCCGCGTGGCCGAGGTCCTGGCTGCCACGGCGCATGCTGAGAGCACACTTGCTCGCATCGGGACGGACCTGCCGATGCACCGTGGAACTCGAGAGATTGTGCTCGCCGACGGCTGGCGTGCGCGTGTGTCCCTGCGCCCCATCCGGCCGGAGGAGGCAGAACTCTGGGGCTTGCTCGGGCGCGCGCCCTGGCATCTGCGTGTGCAAGCGCTGCCGCCAGGGGCCGATGCGGCGGCAGTGGTGCTCGAGAGCCTGCGCATCGGGCCGCTACCCGAGGACGAACAGTGAGCGCGCGCGCTGGCTTCACTTTGCTTGAGCTATTGGTTGTCATGACGTTGCTCGGTCTCATCGGCGTGGTGGCAGCAGGGGGGCTCCGATTCGGCCTTGCGGCTTGGGAGCGCGGGGGCTCGACCGGAATGGCGGCGACCGAGGCAAACCAAGCGCTGAAGGCGGTGCGCCGCCTGATCGACGGGGCGCGGCCGATTCCGCTGCGTGCCCACGGAGATCAGGAATCCGCAATCCTGTTCACCGGCTCGCCGGACCGCCTGATCTTCGCCGCGCCGTTGCCGGCCGCCGTGGCGCCGCCTGGGGACTTCTTGGTCGAGCTACGCCTCACAGGCGACCGGCTGATGCTGCGGGCCACGCCGCTTGGGCATGAAATCCCCACTCTCGGCCCCGAGCCGCTGAGCGCCGTGTTGGTCGAAGGGCTCTCGGGCGCGCACTTTCGATATTTCGGCCCGATGTTGGAGGAGGGTGATCAGGATGCGACCGCGTCGATGGATTGGCAGCCTGTGTGGGCGAGGCGCGCGGCACTGCCGATGCTCGTGGCGCTTGACCTCGACTGGGCCGAGGACATGCCGCTCGCGCAGAACCCAGGGCGCCAGCCGGGCTTTGTCGCGCGCCTCGGCGCGGCGCCTCTTGTGCGCCGCTGACCCGGCGTCAGCGCCGCGGCCAGCGATGGGAGTGCCATCCGGTCGAGGGCGAGATTACTCAGGCGGGGCCCACGCCGTCGGATAAGCGTGGGCGTCTCTCTCCAGAAACGTCAGAGACCCCTCTGCCGAAGACGAGATGCGCGTGAGCGCGCGCGCTTCGGCGCGGGTCCCGTCTGACAACACCGCTTCGGCGTGGAGCGTCAGGATCAGCCCCTCGCGCCAGTCGCGTGGGCGTGGCGGTGCGCTGCGAATGGCTGCGACCGCCTCCGCGGCGGTGCGGCCAAGCGCCAGCGAGGCCAGTACTTGGGGCGGGGCGGTCACGGGATCGGGCAGCGGGTTTCGGCCGGTGACGGTCAGATAAGGCTCGAGCCGTGCATAGAGTGGCGCGGAGACGATGCCGAGGCGGGCAAGGTCGGAGACCTGGTTGAAATGCTCGGCGCGCAGTCGCCAAGGGCTCACCCGTGAGCCTGCGGGCCGGGCCCGTCGCGCCAGGACCCGCCCGGCCGCATCCGGGCCCTCGTCGGGATCCAGCCGTTGGAACAAAGTGCGTAGCACTGTCTCGTCACCGCGGTTCAGATCGACCTTTCCGATCTCGGCCTGTGCGCTGAGGATAAGGAACGCCTCGCCGAAGGAGAGGCGGTAACGCCGACCGTCGAGCGCCACCGCCGGCCCACTGCCGAGCAGCGGGAGAGTGGCGTACGCGGCGGCGCTCTCCAGCGCGCTGCTGCTCGCTCGGTCGCCCGGCCGGGGCAGCGCTGTCTCGGTCGCGGAAGGGCGGAGGCGCCTACCGGCCGCTTCAGCGAGCAGGGTGAGGGCAAGACGCTCGATCCCGGCCTCGGCCGCTGCGCGCGCCTCGACCGCGCGGCGTTCGTTGCCGGCGATCAGCGCAGAGGTGCGGGCGTCGCGCGTAACGACCAGGGCGATGGTCGCAACCAGTGCCAGGACCCAGATCGCAACGAAAAGCGCAACGCCGCTGTCCCCCTTGCTTGGCTTCTTCTCAGCTCGGTCAGTGTCCATGATGGTGAGGAGGAGCGCGTGTCTATGAAAATCTCAAGCACAGTTCCATGAAATTTTGAATTATATAAACACCAGAATTGCGAGAATTACTTTTTACGAAGCATTTGTGTATGTATTGGAGATGCACATTGAAGAGTAATACTCTAATTGTTGTAATAAACATTTCGCCAATTTGTTGGTTTTTTCTTACGCGGCTATCACATTTCGGCGCTAACCGTTCGCAACGCGCGAAGGGCGCTCTCCCATAGCGCATAAGCGCGCTCCCCCAAGATCGAATCATCAGGAGGTTAGCATCCATGTATCGCCGCCTTGCGATTGCCATGGCAGTAGCGATGTCGACAACTGCCATCGTAACAAGCGTCAAAGCCGAAGAACTTGAAGTCGGCAACGTCGTGTTCTTCCACCCGGACGGCTCCGCGCTGCAGCAGTGGAATGCCGCGCGCATGTACTGGGAAGGTGCCGACAGGAACCTGCAGTGGGATCGATTGCCTTGGATGGCCGTTTATCGCGGCCACATGGCCGATCGCCTGACCGGTACGTCGAATGGCGGCGCCACGACCCACGCTTTTGGCTACAAGGTCACCGGCCCCAACTCCTATGGGCGCGACAACGGCCGCGAGATTTTGTCGCTCTCTGGCTATCCGGGCTCGATTTCGCGCGAGGCTGCGAACCGGGGTCATCCGACCGGTCTGGTCAACGACGGCGATATCGCCGGCGAGCCGGGCACAGGAGCTTTCTTTGCCGAGACCAACACCCGCGGCGAGCCCGAGGCCCAGTCGCTCCAGCTGCTCGGCGGGCGTCCCGGCTTCAACGGCCCGCGCACTTGCCCCTTCGAGCAGACGATGGACGGCAACACCTATGCGCAGGATGATCCGAACGCCGACTGCGACATCACGGATGGCGAAGATGCCGATCCCGTCGTGATTCTGGGTGGCGGTGAGCGCTTCTTCCTGCCCGAAGGCACGCCATACTGTGGTGATCTTCGCCTGACGCTCAATCAGCCGCGCCTGGACTGCTTCGTCCACTTCGACGCCATCGGCGCTGCCGAGGACGTGCGTGACGGCATGACCCCGGACGACGCGATCGTCGAGAACGGTCCGACCCGGGACGACAGCCGCAACCTGCTGCAGGAAGCCGCTGACGATGGTTACGTCGTCATCCGCACCCGGCGCCAGTATCAGCAGCTCTTCCGCCAGCTGCGCAATGACCCGACCTATGCGCCGAAGGTCCTGGGTGTCTTCGCTGCCGACGACATCTTCAACGACCAGCCCGAGGAGCGTGTTCGCGCCGCTGGTTTGGTGCGCAGCGCCACCACGCCGATTCCGGACGAAGTCCGTCGCCTGCCGCAGGACTTGGCGCTCGACAAGATCGGCGACCTCGTGCTCTGGGGCACGCCGGACGGCAACTGGGGCCCGGAACAGGATCAGAGCGCCTTCAACACACCGAACTCCGTCAATCCGCCGAGCCCGCGCGAGCTGGTTCGCATGGCTTCGATTATCCTCGATCGGCGCGCCAACCAGGCCAACCTGCCGTTCCACATGGTCATGGAAGTCGAGTCGACTGACAACATGCCCAACAACACCAACGGCATCGGCACCTTGCGCGCCCTCAAGCGCTCGGATGACGTGATCCGCGAGCTGCGGGCACTCGAGCAGCGTCGTGGCCTGTTCTCCAACACGGAGGAAGCCTTCCCGACGATGATCCTGACGGCGGCCGACAGCGACGGCGGTGCGATGCAGGTTCTGTCGCTGAATCGTTCGTCGGATGAGGACCGCCCGGTCGGAGCCGTCGCAGCCAACCGCACCGAGTTGCCGGGCGAGGAGTTCTTGCCGAACCCGCTCGACGGTCTGGGCGGTCGTGATGTCTTCCCGCCGTTCAAGGCCGAGCCGGATGCTCTGTTCCAGTTCCGCCCGCTCGAGGACGGCACGGGCAGCACCGAGGGCTCGATCCAGGTCGAGCGTCTGCGCTTCGCGCTGAGCTACCCCTCCAGCGCGGACGTTGCCGGCGGCATCATCTCGCGCGCGCAGGGCGCCAATGCGAGCCTCCTGCAGAGCCGCTTCTCGGCGCGCTTCGACAACACCGACGCCTATCGCATGCAGTACGCCACGCTGTTTGGCCGTCTGCTGCGGAACGCGATCGGTGATCTCGCGCCGACCCGCGACTAGGACCTTCTGAGTTGTTGTTTGAGGCCGGGCCGGCAGCGGCGCCGGCCTCTCTCTTTCGGCGCTGCCAGGTCGCTATGGCGTTTCGACGAGCCGCATGCGCGCGTTGCGGAGCAGAGGTGAGAGAGCCCGCACCTCCAACGACAGGATGGCCGCTGCCTCGCTGTAGGAGCGACCGTCGATCACGACCAAGGCCAGTGCGGCGCGTTCGATCGGGCTCAGCTCAGCCGTCCTGCATCGGATACGGTCAATCGGGTCGCGATCTCCACTACACGACGCGGTCGCTGAAGACGCGACTTCCGCGCCGTGATCGCTCCACAGTTCGTAGACCAAGCTGAACATGCGGCGGTCTATCCTAGGCTCGGCGCTGTCGTAAACCGCTGCGCGACCCACTTGCTTGCAAGCGGACTCGACCACGCGTTCCGCGTCACTTCGGCTTCCCCCGAGAACAAAGGCAAAGCGCAGCAGTCTCGGAAGGAGCGCTGCGATGTCCGAACTTGGATCCTTGTGCATGCTTGAATGGCGTCCAGGTCTCCGATGGTCCAGCTGTTACGTGCACTCCGCTATGTCTTCCGCGGTGACTTTCGCGCGTCATCTCCGGTCGCCCGACTGTCTGCCGAGCCGCGCTTGGTGGCTTGTTCCTATGAGCTACGCACCGAAAGGCGCGGATAGAAGGGAAATAACGGTGAGCTAATGCGGCTCTCATCCCACGGTCATCGCAGTGTCATCTGACGTTCACCTGACCATGGCAGAGGAGCGCGCGAGATCGCTGTTTGGCAGAGTCGTCAGATCACGCTGTTGTCGAGCTGCTCATTTTCGACAGATGGCCGAGCTGGGCAGCGGCCGTCCCACCGTCATCACAGCGAATGTCATTTGTGTGAAGTCGGTCATTGAGCGGCTCTGTCAGTGCGGTAGAGCTAAGGCAACAGGGAACCGCGCATTGGGGGCGAAATGCTGACGCGCACCACGATGGCCATGGCCATGATCACTCTTGGATTTCTTTTGCATCTCCTTGCCACCGCACCCTGAGCGCAGCGGGGGCGGGACCGCGGCATTCGCACTCTGTAATTTCCACGGGGCCTGAATTCCCGTAGTCTTCGTCCGCAAGACGCAGGCTGGCATGGAGGCGGCGATGGAAATTGTTCCCCTGACGGGAGAGCTGGGCGCGGAACTTCTCGGCGCCGACGTGCGGCGCGAAGATGATTTCGAGACCATCCGTGCCGCTTTCATCGAACATTCGGTCATCGTAATCCGCGACCAGAAGCTGACGCCGGACGAACATCTGGCCTTCGCCCGGCGCTGGGGGCCGATCAACGTCAACCGCTTCTTCCAGAAGCTCGAAAGCCATCCGGAGATTGCCGTCGTCCTTAAGGAGCCGGACCAGAAGGAAGTGATCGGCGAGGGGTGGCACACCGACCACTCCTACGACGATTCGCCTGCCCTCGGCTCCATCCTGCATGCCATCGAAACGCCGGCCTACGGTGGCGACACGGTCTTCTGCTCCATGGCCGCTGCCTACGACGCCCTGTCAGACCGCTTTAAGGAGCTCTTGAGCGGGCTCTATGCCTGGCACTCCTCACGCCATACCTTTGGCGTGAGTCAGGCCGAGACCGAGTCGGTGAAGAGCGGACGCCTCGGTAATGCGGCCTTGGCGGTACAGGATGCGCTGCACCCGGTGGTTATCGTGCATCCCCTGTCCGGACGCAAAGGCCTCTACGTCAATCCCGTCTTCACCACCCGGATCGACGGTCTCTCGCAAGCCGAATCCGACGGGATGCTGAACATCCTGTTCCAGCACTGCATGCGGCCGGAGTTTCAATGCCGGGTCCGTTGGCAGGCCGGGGACATCACCATGTGGGACAACCGGGCGACCTGGCACAAGGCGGTCAACGACTATCACGGCCACCGCCGCTACATGCATCGGGTGACCTTGGAAGGCTGCTCCCTCCAGGCTGGCTAAGGCGCGCGCGGGGTCACTCGGCGAGTGTGCTCGAAAGCCATTGCCGCGTGATGCTCTCGGCTTCGGCGAAGCTCTCGGCGACGAAATGGGCTCCTGCCGCGGCCAGGCGCGCCCCGTGGTCAGGCTGAATGTGCGAGGCGGCAAGGAGCCCGATGACGGTCATGCCGGCGGCGATGGCGGCCTCTACGCCCGTCGCGCTGTCCTCCAGGACCAGGCAGTTCCTCGGCGTGACACCAAGCTGCTCTGCGGCATAGAGGAAGATATCAGGCGCCGGTTTGCCGTGTGCGACCAGGCTGGCGCTGTAGACGTGGGGCCCGAATGCGTCGCGCAGGCCCAGCACCTCGAGGCAGAGCACCAGCCGGTCCGGCGATGACGAGGAGGCGATGCAGCGCTGCGGCCCCGGAAAGGCGGCCAGATAGTCATGCAGACCCGCAACCGCCTCGATATCCTTCCCGAGGGCGGCGAGCGTCCGCTCCTGCAGCGTTTCAGGGAAACCTGCCGGGAGCGGGCGGCCTATGGCCCGCTCAATCTCGGCCAGCACCTCTGGGGAGCGCTTGCCCATGTAGCGGGCGTAGGACTCCTGTAGGCTCGTCGGCTTGCCAAGCTGTGAGACCGCCTCTGCCAGCACCCGGTTTGAGATGACCTCGCTGTCTGCGATCACGCCATCGAAGTCGAAGATCAAGAGGCGGTTTGCCTGCTGGTCGTCCATGCTCTTGCAGTGGGCTTGGGGAATGTCGTGGAGAACTGAACAAGCACGTCTCGTGCCGGTGCACATGGGCGAAAGTACGGGGTCCGAGTGGTTGAACCTTGTGATAGGGCTGTAGACTGCCGGTTCCGGCAGGGCAAACGTCTTTTCTCCAGCGGCCAGCCGGCTATTTTGCGGTCAAGGGAAAGAGTGAGGTTCGATGAGAAGACGAAGCTTTACGGCAGGCATGGCTGTTCTGACAGCCTTTGGGCCCAGGGTTCTGCAGGCCGCGGTGCGGGATCCCCTGCCGGCGGAAGGGGTGGAGCTGACCTACAAGGTCTCATACGGCGACCAGGAGATCGGCGATCAGATCGTCTCAATCCGCCAGCACGATGAGGCTGGGCACGTGGTTGTCGCCTATCGCACCAAGCTGAAGGTGCGGATCCTCTTCACCACCGCCTATGAACTCGATCACAACAGCACTGAGGTCTGGGACGGCTTTACCCTAAAGTCCCTGACCTCCAAGACCATCGAGGACGGCGAGCACTTCGAGGTCCAAGGCGAGGCGACGAGCGACGGTTTCCGCGTCCGCCAGGGCCCATCCGACTGGACGGCGCCCAATGACACGGTGACCACAGACAGCTTCTGGGTCGCGGCCGCTCTTACCGCACCGAATGTGATTAACGCGCGAAGTGGACAGTCGTCAGCGCTTCAGGTGAATGATCTCGGCAATGGCCGCTGGCATCTGGTCGCGGAGTTCGACGATGGGCCGATCAAGGCGACCTTGCGCTTCGACGGGGACTTCCTGGCCGAGGCCGAGGTCGACAGCGAGGGCCATCTCGTGCACTTCGAGCGGGTGTAGGCCTGCGCATCGGATGACAACGGCTGCCTAAGCGAGAGAGAGCCACCGTGTTCCTGCGTGCTGTCGCACTGGTCTTCTTTCTGCTGCTTGCCAAGGCTGCCTGGGCGGGCGAACCGGGCAGCGGTGTCTATGCCGAAGACTGCCAAGAGCCTGAGGCCGGCTTTGCCGTCGAGATTGCCGCGGACGGCACGGCCAGCGTTGTGGCCCGCGATGAGGTCTATAGCGACCTCCTGACCTCCTACTCCTTCTTCGGCGTCAGGACGCCCGCCGACTTCCATATCGCTGTGCTGTTTGATCGCGAACGGTCGCCGGTGCCCATGAAGGACGGCGGGCCCGGGTGGCTGGAGATCTGGAAAGGCGAGGCCGCCTACTATCTTCTGGTCAACGGCGAGACGGCGCCACGCTACTCTTTCTGCGCCGAGCTGGCCGAGACGGCACCCAAAGGACCGAGCTTCGACTGCGCCAGGGCGGACGGAACGGTCGAGGAGCTGATCTGCGAAGACCCTGAGCTGGCCCGGCGCGACTGGGCCCTGGCCGCTGCTTACCGCAAGGCCCTGGGACGGCTGGAAGGCAACGAGACGCAATCGGCACACTTGAAGGCAGAGCAACGCGGCTGGATCAAAGGCCGCAATGACTGCTGGAAGGCGGCCGACCTGCATGCCTGCGTGTCGGAGAGCTATAGCGACCGCCATGCCACGCTCCTGGCCCGCTACGGGCTTGCCGAGGTGACGCGGCGCGAAGTCTGGCTCTGCGGAGAGAAGCAAACCAAGCTGTACGTCACGGCCTTCAACACCGAGCCCGAAACCGTCAACCTGGTTCGTGGCGACGAGAGCACGACGGCCATCCAGGGCAGGTCCGGGTCCGGCGTGCGCTATGAGGCGCCGTTCGGCGTCGTCTTCTGGATGAAGGGGCGGGAGGCGATGCTCGAATGGCCGCAAGGCACCGACGAGCGCTGCCGCTACCAAGGGCCGTTGCCGGACTAGAGCGGCCGGATCGTCAGATGCGTTCGGCGTAGAGAGCCGCAGCTTGAGCGATCAAGTCGTCGTCGCGGCCGCCGATCAGGATGAATTCGTAGCCATCCTTGGACCAGACCGCGGCGCTCATGCCTTCCAGTTCAGTCAGGCGGACGGGGCTGTCGCCAACTTCGGACGACTGCACGATACAGAGAGCGATCGGTGTTCCGACTTTGGAGAGGAAGGCGAGCTGAATGAGTGGCCTGTCCTCAAAACTCAGGACCTGCGCCCGCTTGTAGTCGAGTTGCTCGGGCTGCTTGACAACTGACAGAGCGATCGGTTTGCCGATCGCTGAAGACACGCGCTCCAGCTCCTCTTCGGCCAGCCTTTCCGGCTGATCAATGTGTGTGAGCGTGCTGTTGGCATAGAGTGCGTGGTAACTGGCGACGTAGTCGCGCCAGCCCGGTTCGCTCTTGCCGCCGAGCAGGTAACCGCCGCCCAAGCCGACAGCCAGTGCCACGACGGCTGCGGCCGCGGTGCGCCGCCAGCCCGAGCCGCCATTGGTCAGTGTCGCAGCATAGGCGCCTTCGTCCCAGTCTGGGGCCTTCGGCGCGCTCCCGAGCAGCGCGTCCATCCCGTCTTTGAGCTGGGTCTTGTCGAACGAGAGGGCGTCCAGCCTCGCCCTGAGTTGAGCGTCTTGGCTCAAAGCCTGCTCAATCTCGGCGGAGGCGGCGGAGTCCGACTCGCCGTCGAGGTAGGCGGTCAGCTCTTCGTCGCTGAAGGATCGCGGCTCGCTCATCCAGCTTCGCTTCTACGGTTCATTCTATCACCGAGCTTGGCACGTGCCGCTGCGAGGCGACTCATGACCGTGCCGATCGGTATCTCCAACACGTCTGCTGCTTCCTTGTAACTGTAGCCCTCCACATAGACGAGGAGCACAGTGACGCGCTGCGCCTCGGGCAGCGCCATCACTTCTGATAATGCTTCACGGGCCAATAAATTCGCTTCCGGATTGGATTTCTTGTCCGGCAGATCAATTTCCTCGACCGGTGAGAGGCCACCGCCTCGACGCACCGCTTGCTTGCGCAGTTCGTTCAGCCAGAGCCGCTGGGCAATGCGAAAGACCCAATGATCGAGCTTGGTGCCCGGCGTGAACTGATCGGATTTCTCAAGGGCCCGCAAGCAGGCGGCCTGGGCAAGGTCGTCGGCGCGATCGCTCTGACCGGTCAGCACGAGACAGTAACGCCAAAGGCGTGGGAACAGCGGCTCTAGGCCCCGTCTCACGTGCTTGTGAGAGTCTCTGGCTCCAAACATCCGAATAAAAGGTCGGTCTTCAGTGTTTGACCATAGCCGCTTGCCTTCGCGGCGGCCATGCACAACACGGAGAGCGTCCCATGAAGAAAGGTGTTTTGATTTGCGCGATGGCGGCTCTGCTTGCCGCCGGCACGTCCTATGCGGGAGAGACTCCCTCTGCGCCGGGTACCAAGCAGTACTTCGTCAACCTCAGCGACGGCGACACGGTCACCGGCCCGGTGCAGGTGATCTTCGGGTTATCGGGGATGGGGGTGGCGCCGGCCGGCGTCGACAAGCCGAACACCGGGCATCATCACGTTCTTCTCAACCGCCCGCCGATCGGCCAGGGAGAGGACGGCGCCGATGAGTTCATCTACAGCCTTCCCGCCGATGAGAACAACATTCACTTCGGCGGCGGACAAACGGAGACGGTCCTCGACCTGCCGCCCGGCACCCACACCTTGCAGCTCCTGTTCGCGGACAAGGACCACATTCCGCACAACCCGCCGGTCTTCTCGGAGGTCATCACCATCACGGTGAAGTAGCGGCTTGTTGCATTGCGCTTGAAGAGGGGGCCTCAGCGCCCCCTCAAGAGCCTATGCGTTCGGCCGACTCAGCCGACTCAAACCCAGCGGAAGACTGAGCCGGCCCAGATCAGGGCAATGGCCAAGCCACCCCAAAGCGGCGTGCCCATCACCGCGAGCCAGGCCAGGAAGATCAGCGCCGAGCCGAGCAGGGAGATGAACAGGCGGTCGCCGCGGGTGGTCACTAGGCCCAGAACGCCGCGTCGCTGGGCGTCGCCGGGAACGCGCAGCTCCCAGACGATCATGCAGGTCAGGCAGAGTGCGATGAAGCAAAAGAAGGCGGCGGTGGGCCAGGTCCAGGCCATCCAGCTGAGCGACATTTCTGTCTTTCTCCCTTCGCTGCCGTCACACCCGACCGAGGGCGAAGCCCTTGGCGATGTAGTTGCGCACGAAATAGATCACGATGGCGCCGGGGATGATGGTGAGTGCCCCGGCGGCGGCCAGGAGTCCGAGCTCGTAGCCGGAGGTACTGGCCGTTCGGGTCATGGTGGCGGCGATCGGCTTGGCGTCAACCGCGGTCAGGGTCTTGGCCAGCAAAAGCTCGACCCAGGAGAACATGAAGCAGAAGAAGGCGGCCACGCCGATGCCCGAAGAGATGTTGGGGATGAAGATCTTGAAGAAGAAGCGCGGGAAGGAATAGCCGTCGACATAGGCGGTCTCGTCGAGCTCGCGCGGCACGCCGGACATGAAGCCCTCAAGAATCCAGACCGCGAGCGGGATGTTGAAGAGGCAATGGGCCAGCGCCACGGCAAAGGGCGTGTCGAAGAGGCCGACCGCGGAGTAGAGCTGGAAGAAGGGCAGGGCGAAGACCGCCGGCGGCGCCATGCGGTTGCTCAGCAGCCAGAAGAAGAGATGCTTGTCGCCGATGAAGCGATAGCGCGAGAAGGCGTAGGCGGCGGGCAGGGCGACGGTGATCGAGATCACCGTGTTCATCACCACGTAGGTGATGGAGTTGATATAGCCGCTGTACCAGGTCGGATCGGTGAAGATCTCACGGTAATTGTCGAGCGTGAACTCGTGCGGCCAGAGGGAGAAGCCGCCGAGGATCTCGTTGGTCGTCTTGAACGACATGTTCAAGAGCCAATAGATCGGCAGCATCAGGAAGATGATGTAGAGGATGAGGGGGAGACCTCTCAGGCGCGGCATCAGTCGGCCTCGTTTCGCATCATCAGGGTATAGAAGACCCAGCAGACCAAGAGCGTGATCAGGAAGTAGATCAGCGACATGGCCGCGGCCGGGCCAAGGTCGAACTGGCCGAGCGCGATCTTGACCAGGTCGATGGAGAGGAAGGTGGTGGCGTTTCCGGGTCCGCCGCCGGTCAAGGTCACGACCTCGGTGTAGATCATGAAGCTGTCCATGAAGCGCAGCAGGATGGCGATGGTCAGCACCCGCTTCAGCTTAGGCAGCTGGATGTAGCGGAACACGGCCCAGGGCCGGGCGCCGTCGATCTTTGCCGCCTGATAGTAGGCGTCGGGGATGGCGCAGAGCCCGGCGTAACACAGCAGCGCGACCAGCGAGGTCCAGTGCCAGACGTCCATCAGGACGACGGTGAACCAGGCCGCCAAGGGCTCTTGCGTGTAGTTGTAGTCGATGCCGAGGCCGTTGATGGCGCGGCCCAGAAGCCCGATGTCGGGCAGGGCGAAGATGTTCCACATGGCGCCCACCACGTTCCAGGGGATCAGCAGCGGCAGCGCCATCAAGACCAGGCAGACGGACACCCACGGACCTTTTCGCGGCATCCTGAGGGCGATGAAGATGCCAAGCGGCACCTCGATCGCCAGGATGATGAAGGAGAAGGCGAGCTGCCGCAGCAGCGCATCATGGAAGCGCTCGGAATGCAGCACCTGCTGGTACCAGCGCAGGCCTTCCCAGAAGAAGACGTTGTCCCCGAAGGTCTCCTGCACCGAGTAGTTCACCACCGTCATCAGCGGGATGAGGGCGTTGAAAGCGACCAGCAGGAAGACCGGCAGAACGAAGAGCCAGGCCTTTTGATTTGTCGTTCTGACTGCCATCGCCAGCCCTTCAGTTCACGATCCAGCCGTTCGCGTAGACCTGAGTATGCTCAGGGTCGAACCGCAGAAAGGCCTGGTCGGCGGGTACAGGGATGCCTTCGCCGACCAGAAGATTGACGCGGGTCGCGCCGCAGCGAGTCTCGACGATGCGGTAGCGGCCGGCATCGCTCACCTTGACGATCTCGGCCGGCACGCCGCTGTCATCGAGGCTGACGAACTCCGGCCTTACGCCGATCTCAATCTTGGCGCCGGGTTCCGCTGCGCCGGGCGCGCGGGCCGTGTCGATGCGTTGGCCGTCGAACCAGGCGGCGCCTTCGCGCAGCTCGGCGGGCAGCAGGTTCATGCCGGGCGAGCCGATGAAATGGCCGACGAAGGTGTGCTGGGGACGTTCGAAGAGCTCGACCGGGGTGCCAACCTGAACCACCACGCCTTCCTGCATGACCACCACCTGGTCGGCGAACGTCAGCGCCTCTGTCTGGTCGTGGGTCACGTAGATCATGGTGGTGCGCACCTTCTGGTGCAGCTCCTTGAGCTTGGAGCGGAGCAGCCACTTGAGATGCGGGTCGATGACGGTGAGCGGCTCGTCGAACATGATGACGTTGACGTCCGGCCGCACCAGGCCGCGGCCCAGCGAGATCTTCTGCTTGCCGTCGGCCGTCAGGCCGGCCGCTCGGCGCTCCATGGTGGCGGTGAGGTCGAGCATATCGGCGATTTCCCGCACGCGGGCGTCGATCTCTTCATCCGCCACGCCGCGGTTGCGCAGGGGGAAGGCCAGGTTCTCGTAGACCGTCATGGTGTCGTAGACGACGGGGAACTGGAAGACCTGCGCGATGTTGCGCTGGTCGGGCGGCATGTCCGTGACGTCCGTATCGTCGAACAGAATGCGCCCTTCTGTCGGCTGCAGCAGGCCGGAGATGAGGTTGAGCAAGGTAGTCTTGCCGCAGCCCGAGGGGCCGAGCAGGGCGTAGGCGCCACCGTCCGACCAATCGATGTCGATCTGCTTGAGCGCCCAGTCCGCCTCGCTTTGAGGGTTCGGCAGATAGCTGTGGCGGAGCTGGCGCAGGCCGATGCGGGCCATCAGCGGCACTCCCTCTCTGTTGCAGCGCTCATCATGCCACCAGAGTCTCGTCAGGGCCGAAGTAGAGGCAATGCTGGGTGTCGATGTAGAAGGCGGCCTCCTCGCCGACTTCGTGAGGATGAATGCCGTGAGATTGCGAGACCCAGCTCAGACCTTCGAGATCGAAGTGAATGATGCTCTCGGAGCCGCTGAGCTCGGTGACTTGCACCTGGCCGCTGACCTGTACGGCGTTCGGGCCGGCCGCCTGCGTCGTGAGGTGATGTGGACGGATGCCGACGGTGTAGGGGCCGTCAGCCATGGTGAGACCGTTCGCCGGCCAGCGAACGTGGTCATTGAGCACGATGGTGTCGCCTTTCCGCTCGACGGCGGCGGTGTTGATCGGCGGGTCGGAGAAGACCCGAGCGCTGACGAGGTCCTTGGGCGCCCGGTAGATCCGTGAGGTCTCGCCGAACTGAGTGACGTTGCCTTCGTACAGGGTCGCCGTATGGCCGCCGAGCAGCAGGGCCTCGGCCGGCTCTGTCGTGGCATAGACCACCGTGCAGCCGCGGTCGGCGAAAAGGCGAGGCAACTCGTCGCGCAGCTCCTCGCGCAGCTTGAAGTCGAGGTTGGCGAGCGGCTCGTCGAGCAGCACCAGGTCCGAGTCCTTGACCAGCGCCCGCGCGAGGGCGGTGCGCTGCTGCTGACCGCCGGAGAGCTCGGCCGGCTTGCGCTTGAGCATCGGCGAAAGGCGCAGCAGCTCAGCAACACTCTCGACCCGGCGTGTGATCTCCTGGCTCGGCAGACGCGCGACACGCAGGGGTGAGGCGATGTTCTCGAAGACGCTGAGATTTGGATAGTTGATGAACTGCTGATGCACCATCGAGACATTGCGCTGCTGCACCGACACGCCGGTCACGTCGCGGCCGTCGAACCAGATCTCTCCCGTGGCCGGACGCTCAAGGCCGGCCATGAGCTGCATCAGGCTGGTCTTTCCGGCCAGCGTCGAGCCGAGCAGGATGTTGAAGCCGCTCTCCGCCAGGGCCAGGGAGGTCTCGTAGATGTGGACCTCGCCGCCCACGCGTTTGGAGACTCCCTTGAGTTCAAGCGTCATCGGGCAACTTCTTCGGGGGCAACATCTTTAGCGCGTCGCGGCCGTGATCGTTTGTGCACCATAGCAAGGCAGCGACGGGAAACGAACGGCCGGGGAGGGTAGGCGGCCCTCCCCGGCCAATGGTCAGGCAGGTTGAAGTCTTAGTTGCCTTCCGCCCACTGCTGGATCAGCTCGTCGTAGGCGATCGTCTCGCCTTGCGGCTTCTCATTCGCCAGCTTCGCCTTGGGCGAGCCCGGCTGGTCCAGCCAGTAGGAGGCATTCTGCTCCTCATTGAGCCGCGGTCCGCAGCCGCCGTAAGTGCCGGCCCGTTCATCGGCCGTCTGCATGCGGGCCATGACCTGGTCCATCTCGCTGGCCAGGCGGTCCATGGCTTCCTGCGGGGTGAAGGCACCGGAGTTCACGTCACCGATCTGCTGCCACCAGATCTGCGCCAGCTTCGGATAGTCGGGCACGTTGACGCCGGTCGGGCTCCAGCGCACGCGGTCGGGCGAGCGGTAGAACTCGATCAGGCCGCCGAGCTTCGGTGCCCGCTCGGTGAAGGAGTCATGGTTGACCGTGCTGTCGCGGATGAAGGTCAAGCCGACATGGCTCTTCTTCACGTCGACCGTCTTGGAGGTGACGAACTGAGCGTAGAGCCAAGCGGCCTTGCGGCGGTCGATGGGGGTGGAGTTGAACAGCGTCCAGGAGCCGGCATCCTGATAGCCGAGCTTCTGGCCTTCCTCCCAATAGGGGCCATAGGGCGAGGGGGCCATGCGCCAGAGAGGATTGCCGTCGGCATCGACGGTGTTGTTGCCCTCGCTCTGCGGCTTGACCATGGAGGCGGTGAAAGCGGTGTACCAGAAGATCTGCTGGGCCACGTTGCCTTGCGAGAGCGCCGGCAGCGACTGGTAGAAGTCGTAGCTCGCCGCACCCGGAGGGGCGTACTTGCGCAGCCACTCATCCCACTTACGGATGGCATAGACCGCAGCCGGGCCGTTTGCGGCTCCACCGCGGGAAACCGAGGCGCCGACCGGGTTGCAGGTGCCTTCCTCCATGCGGATGCCCCACTCGTCGACCGGGACACCGTTCGGCAGACCCTGCGAGCCGGCGCCGGCCATGGAGAGCCAGGCGTCTGTCATGCGCCAGCCGAGGTCAGGGGCGCGCTTGCCGTAGTCCATGTGGCCATAGACCCGCACGCCGTCGATTTCCTTGACGTGCTCGGTGAAGAACTCGGCGATGTCCTCGTAGGCCGACCAGTTGCGCGGCACGCCGAGCTCGTAGCCATAGATCTCCTCGAACTGGCTCTTGATCTCGGGCCGGTCGAACCAGTCCTTGCGGAACCAGTAGAGGTTGGCGAACTGCTGATCGGGCAGCTGATAGAGCTTGCCGTCGGGGCCGGTGGTGAAGCTCGCGCCGATAAAATCGTCGACGTCGAGCATGGGGTTGGTGACGTCCTTGCCGTCGCCTTCCATCCAGTCGGTCAGGTTGACGGCCAGTTGCAGCCGCGAGTGGGTACCGATCAGGTCGGAGTCGTTGATGTAAGCGTCGTAGAGATTACGCTTGGTCTGCATCTGCGTCTGCACCGCCTGCACGACCTCGCCTTCGCCGAGCAGCTGGTGATTGACCTTGATGCCAGTGATCTCCTCGAAGGCCTCGGTAAGCACCTTCGACTCGTACTCGTGGGTCGGAATGGTCTCCGAGAGCACGTTGATCTCCATGCCCTGGAAAGGCTCGGCAGCCTTGATGAACCACTCCATCTCCTGCAGCTGCTCCTCACGGGAGAGCGCGGAAGGCTGAAACTCGGAATCGATCCAGCGTTCGGCGGCTGCCATGTCCGCTTGGACGGGGCCGCTGACCGACGTCAAAGCGGCCGCGGCGACGGCAGCCATCAGATATCGTCTCATTGTGTCCTCCCAGATTTCTTGCTTGATCGACTATCATTTGAAAAAAAACGAACGTCAATCGAAAATAACAACTCGGCCTTAAGCTTGGATTTGGCGTAGGGTGGCAAGCTCGGTCAAAAGCCGGTGGGCGGAGGAGGAGGCATGGAGCCGACACCGCGGCAGAGCCGCATTATAGATCTCGCGAGGCGCAGGGGACGAGTCGGCGTCGACGCCTTGGCCGAGGACTTCGGGGTGACGCCGCAAACCATTCGGCGGGACCTTAACGAACTCTGTCAGCGTGGCGTGCTCAGCCGGGTTCACGGAGGGGCCGTGCTGGCGCATAGCGTGTCCAACTTCGGCTACCAGGCACGACGGGTGTTGGCTGCGGATGGTAAGCGCTGGATCGGTGAGCGCGCCGCCGCCCTGGTCCCCGACGACTGCTCCCTTTTCATCAATATCGGGACAACGACCGAGCAGGTCGCGCGCGGTTTGCAAGGACACAGAGATCTCGTCGTGATCAGTAATAATATCAATGTTATCAATATATTGAATGATAGTCCGGGCGTCGAATGCATCGCGGTCGGCGGTTTGGTGCGGAAGAGCGACGGCGGCATACTGGGTGAGGCGGCGGTCGAGTTCATACGCCAGTTCAAAGTCGACTACGCGGTGATCGGCACCTCGGCCATCGACAGCGACGGGGCATTGCTGGATTACGATTTCCGCGAGGTGAAGGTGGCGCAGGCGATCCTCGAGAATGCTCGCCGCAGCATCCTGGTGGCCGACGCCATGAAGTGGGAGCGGACGGCGCCCATGCGCATTGCCGAGCTCGGTCAGATGGATGCTTTCGTCACCGATCAGCCACCGCCGCTGCACCTGCACCGCATCTGCCGGGAGAACGATGTGCAGCTGGAGTTTCCACAGGAGGCTTGAACGGTCGCTCCACAGATCAATTTTCGTTTTCTGTTCATTTTCCGTCCCGAATGGTTCAATCTGCCTTCATGGTGCTTTGTTCGCAGCTGCGACGGACACTGAAGCGGGAGCGTTCTGTTGCGTGAGATGTATGATATTGCCGTGATTGGCGGCGGGGTGAACGGCTGCGGCGTTGCGCGTGACGCGGCCGGGCGAGGGCTTTCCGTCCTTCTGGCTGAGCGGGATGACCTCGGCAGCGGCACCTCTTCCGCCTCCACCAAGCTCATTCACGGCGGCCTCCGTTATCTGGAACACTATGAGTTCCGCCTGGTGCGGGAAGCCTTGAAGGAGCGGGAGGTGCTGCTGCGCTCGGCGCCGCACATCATCTGGCCCATGCGCTTCGTGCTGCCGCATTTGAAGGGCCTGAGACCCTGGTGGATGATTCGCCTCGGCTTGTTTCTCTACGACCACCTCGGCGGCCGCGAGATTCTGCCTGGCTCGCGCGGGCTCGATCTTCGTCGCGACCCGGCCGGGCAGTTGCTCAAGGAGGGCTTGCGGACCGGCTTCGAGTACTCCGATTGCTGGGTCGAGGATTCGCGCTTGGTCGTGCTCAACGCACGCGATGCCGCCGACCGAGGCGCCTCGGTCCGGCCGCGCACCGAAGTGCAGTCGGCCGAACGCAACGGGACCCACTGGTCTCTCGTCCTGCGCGACACGGTTTCGGGCCGCAACGAGGCCGCCAAGGCCCGCATCCTGGTCAATGCCGCAGGGCCTTGGGTCGCCGAGGTGATCGGCCAGCGGTTGCGCTACAACAGTGCCGCGCGGGTGCGCCTGGTCAAAGGCAGCCACATCGTGACGCGGCGGCTCTTCGACCACGACCGCGCCTATATCTTCCAGAATGCCGATCGCCGCATCATCTTCGCCATTCCCTACGAGCAGGATTTCACGCTGATCGGCACCACGGACGTGGACTACCAAGGCGACCCCGCCGAAGTGGCGATCTCGCCCGACGAGATCGACTATCTCTGCAAGGCCATCTCGGAGTACTTCGTCCAGCCCATAACGCCCGAGGATGTGGTTTGGTCCTTCTCTGGCGTCCGGCCGCTCTATGACGACGGCAAGACCGCTGCCCAGGAAGCAACGCGCGACTTCGTTCTGGAGCTGGAGGCCGAGGGCGGCGTGCCCCCTCTGCTCAGCATCTTCGGGGGCAAGATCACCACCTATCGCCGCTTGGCCGAGGAGGTTCTAGAGCGCCTGTCGCCTTGGCTGAAGGGCGCCGGGGCGCCCTGGACGCGCGATGCGCACCTGCCTGGGGGCGACTTTCCCGTAACTGCATTTGAGGAACGGGCAGCGCGCCTAGCGGCCGACTGCCCCAGCCTCGATGCGTCGCTGGCGCGGCGCTACCTGCGTGCCTACGGCACGCTCGCTTGGTCGCTCGTGGAGGGCGTGCGCACGCCCGAGGATCTGGGCGAGCACTTCGGCGGTGGCCTCTATCAACGCGAGATTGAATACCTTGCCGCGCGGGAGTGGGCGATGACCGCCGATGACGTACTCTGGCGCCGTAGCAAGCTCGGTCTGCGCCTGACTGCGGACGAGCGCGCAGGCGTCGCCGACTTCATGCGGCAAACCCCGGGTGCCGACGTCCGCATCAACGCCGCATCTTCCCGCGCCTGATTTTGGCCAAGCGGGTTCCTGCCGCCACCGAAGCGCGCTAGCTACCCGTGCTGTCGTTCCGCGGCGCCGGCTCAGACTCTTCTTCTTCCTCGTAGCTGAGGCCGGTCAGCGGCAACTCGATCACGTCGCTGGTCGAAGCGGCTGTGTCGGAGAAACGAACGCTGAGCGTTGCCTCGTCGAAGTCTGCGGTGCCTTTCGGAGGCATGAAGAACACGAAGCCATGCGTCATCTCACCCTGATCGATGGCGGAAACCTCGAAGGCCTTGCTCTGATAGTCTTCGGTGCGGGCGGCACGCGCTTCGCTTTCGGCTCCGGCGGCGGCGATCACGCCGATTACGCCGAAGGCAAGGCCTGCGCCGACAACGCTGCCGTCTTCACCGACCTTGTTGACCGTTGCGGAGACGCTGCTGGGCGCGAGCTTGGTCCCGTCCGGCAAGGCCAGCACCATGTCGGACGGGCGCACCAGCATGGGATTGTCGCCCCGGTTCTCGACAACGACTTGAATGGCAATCACGTCGGCTTCGTCGAAGTTGGCGTCGAAGACCGCCTCTTGACGCTGCTCGTCGACATAAGGGTCAGCCGAGGCGGCGATGTCACCTTTGACCGTCCAGTCTTGCGGCGAGGGTTCGGCAATCGCCACCGTCGAGGGTTCGTACGAGGCGCAGGCGGCCACTAGGAGCCCGACTGGTGCCAGGACAAGTAGACGCAGTGTCATCGCGGTTGGTTCCTTCGTTCTCAGGTTGTCTCAGTGGCGCGGTCTTTCTTGGGACGGTATCAGCCGCTGTTATCTGTACAACTGATAGAGGTTGTGCAGCCTGAGGCGCAAGAAATTCTTACCAAAAATAGGGGTTTTTCCGTTTGAAATGACCGCTACCGCCGGCAGTGCCTCGGCCTGCCCGAAAAACGAAGGGCGGCGCCGCATGCACGCCGCCGCCCAACCTACGATGCAAGGGGCCAGCCGGGTGGCTGGTGGCTCCCGGGTATGCTCTGACTCCTACGATTCCGTGACGCTTGGCTGATAGTTTTGCGGCGTCTGATTGTAGATTGTCTTGCCGAACGTAACGGCTTCGCCGCCGCTACTCGCTATCGCCGCTGTTGCAGGGCCAACTTGCCGGGTGCTGCAGGCCGGCCGGCAAGGTGGTCTCATCATCGCCGCAAGCAATGTCGAGCTGCTCCTGCGTGAGGTTGCGTGCGTTCGAGAGATCGCTCCCCTCGAACCGGGTCAGCAAGGTGTAGGCACCGCTGAAATCGGCTCCGGCCAACTCGGAGTCTTGAAACTGCGCGCGGGAGACGTTGGCGTAGACGAGAACGGCGTTGGACAAATCGCTTCCCTTAAGATTGGCGCGTGGGAAATCGGCCTTGGAAAGGTCGGCTTGGGTCAGGTTGGCGCCGCTCAAGTCGGTGCGGGAAAACTCTCCCTTGGATAAGTTGGCGCCGGTCAGGTTCGCGCCGGCGAGACTAGAGCGGCTGCCGAAGGCATTCGAAAGGTTCGCACCGCTCAAGTCGGCTTCCTTCAGGCTCGTCCGCAGCAAGTTGGTGCGCACCATGTTGGCGCCCTTCAACTCCGCGCCGCTTAGGCTGCTGCCGCTGAAATCGGTATCTGTGAAGTTGCCGCCGCTGAGTTCGGCGCCGCGGAGCCGTTTCTTAGACTTGTCGCAACGCGACCAGTCGACCCCCGGCTCAGGATCGTCGTTGCAGGCGGCATCGGCCGGTCCCGATGGCAGCATGAGCAGGCCAATCAGGGCGGCTGCCAGGATTGGCAATCGATAAGGTGAAAAGGGCTGCACGGTTTCGGTCTCGCGGTGTCTCTCTCGGACGGTCTTACGTCTATATGTGGCGTCGATGCGGCCACTGGGAAAGCCATTGTCGCCATCCGGCCGGCAAGCCAATGCCAGCGCGGCATACGACGGTCGCGAGCTTCACGTGAAACGTCAAGCAACGGCTCTGTGAGGCACGCCATTGACTTTGGCTTGGCGCGCGCCTCTGGCTTAGTAGGGCTGACTTGGCGCACCCGAGTTGTGCAATCGGGTTCGACTAAAGCGGCCAAGACGCTCAATGACAGTTTGTGCGATATCGGACTGTGCTATGAAGACCTACTTGCGGCTGCGGCTATGTCGTGTCGGACGCTATGGAACCGAGATAAGGAGGTTCGTATGAAAGCTCTCAAGCGAGCGGTTTTGGGGATTGCAGCTTTAGGCGCGACGGCGCTCTGGTTCGGCGAGGCGAAGGCCGAGCCCTCGTTCTTCGTATCCACCACGCAAGAGCTCTATGCGCTCTGCACGACCCCGACTGACGACCCGCAGCGTCCGCAGGCCATCCACTACTGCATCGCCTACCTTGACGGCGTCGTCGACTACCATGACGCGGTGAGTGCACATGAGAATCTCAAACCGCTGATCTGCTACCCGGACCGGTCGACCTTGGAGCAAGGCGTCCTGGTCTTCATTCGTTGGGCCGAGGAACGGCAGAATGACACGATGGCGATGAACGAGATTCCCGTTATCGGTGTTGTCCGGGCGCTAGCCAACGAGTGGCCCTGTCAGAGTTAGAGCCCATCGGCGCTTCAGCGCCGGCTCTTCCGTCTGACTTCGATGATCGGACTCCAAGGAGTTAGGACATGAAAGCACTCTCTCTTGCCGCCATCCTGTGCCTGTCGCTCGGCCTCGCTGGCTGTGGCGACACCACCGCTTCCCGCAGCTTGAGCGGTGGCGCAGTCGGCGCCGCGGGCGGCGCGGCTATCGGCGCAATCGCCGGCGCTACGCCGTTGGGCGCCGCGATCGGTGGCGTCGCCGGTCTGCTGGGCGGCTATCTCTATGATCAGCATGAGAAGGGCAACATCGACTGAGCTAGCGCCTTTTGCTTGTCGCGGCATTGCCGAGGCGGTGCCTTAGCAAAGGGACGTTGCCAGCGGCTGCCGGTCGTGCTGGAACAGAAGCGCGATGAAGCGGCAGCCCAATATACTCATCCTGATGCTGGACCAGTTGAGCGGCACGCTCTTCGCTGACGGCCCGGCGGACTTTCTGCATGTCCCGAACATGCGGGCGCTTGCCGAGCGAAGTCTACGCTTCAGCAACTGCTACTCGCCGAGCCCGCTCTGTGTGCCGGCCCGCGTGTCTTTCATGACCGGGCTGCTGCCATCCAAGACGGGTGTCTACGACAACGCCGCTGAATTTCCCGCCTCGTTGCCGAGCTTTGCGCACTACCTCCGCCGAGCCGGCTATCTCACCGTGCTCTCCGGCAAGATGCACTTCGTCGGACCCGACCAGTTGCATGGCTTCGAGCGGCGGCTGACCACGGACATCTACCCGGCGGATTTCGGCTGGACGCCGGACTACCGGAAGCCCGGTGAGCGCATCGATTGGTGGTATCACAACATGAGCTCGGTGACCGGCGCCGGTGTCGCCGAGACCAGCAACCAGTTGGAGTTCGACGACGAGGTCGCTTTCCACGCCGAGGCCGAGGTCTACCGCCTGGCGCGGGGCAGGGACGAGCGGCCCTGGTGCTTGACCGTCAGCTTCACCCATCCGCACGACCCCTACGTGGCCCGGCCGCAGTTCTGGGAGCTCTACGAAGACTGTCCGGCGCTGGAGCCGGAGGTCGCCGCCGTGCCCTTCGAGGCGCAGGACCCGCACAGCCAGCGTCTGCTGTTGGCCAACGACTACACGCAGTACGACATTCGCCCAGAGGACGTCCGGCGGGCGCGCCGCGCCTATTTCGCCAACGTTTCCTATCTCGATGAAAAGATCGGCCGCATCCTCGACGCGCTCGCACGCTGTCGCTTGGCGGAGGACACCGTGGTGCTGCTCTGCGCCGACCACGGCGACATGCTGGGCGAGCGCGGCCTCTGGTTCAAAATGAGCTTCTTCGAGGGCTCGGCCCGGGTGCCCTTAATGCTGGCTGCGCCCGGCTTGACGCCGACAAAGATCGAGGCGCCGGTGTCGCTGCTGGATGTGGCGCCGACCTTGGCCGATCTTGGCTGCCCCGCGGGAGCCGATGCCATGCTTCCCGTCGACGGGCACTCCCTCATGGGCCTCGCAGCCGGGAAGGAGCGGGACGCGCCGGTCCTGATGGAGTATGCAGCCGAGGGCTCCTACGCGCCCTTGGTTGCGATTCGGGAGGGGCGCTGGAAGTTCACGCACTGCCCCTTGGACCCGCCCCAGCTCTTCGATCTCGAAGCCGACCCGCAAGAGCGGAACAACCTGGCCGAGGACGCCGACTACGGTCCACAGATCGTCGCCTTCATGCAGCAGGTGGAAGCGCGCTGGGACATCGCCGCGTTCGATGCGGCGGTTCGCGAGAGCCAGGCCCGCCGCTGGGTGGTCTACGACGCCCTCCGCCAGGGCCATCACCGGCCGTGGGATTACGAGCCGGAAACGGACGCATCGCGGCGCTACATGCGCAATCACATGGACCTCAACGTGGTGGAGGCGAACGCCCGTTTCCCGCGTGATGAGTGACTCTCGGTCCCGCCCGGTTTTGGAGGAGTCCTCTCGATCGCCAGGTGGCGTGGGTGTTGCGCTTCGGCGCGCGACCGCTGGCGACATCGCGGCGCTCTATGCCATCTCGCTGGCGACCGGGGACCGCGGCGAGAACGCAGCCCGTCTCTACCGCGACCCGCGGATGCTCGGGCACATCTATGCCGCGCCCTATCTCACGCTCTGTCCCGAGGACTGCATCGTCGCCGAAGACGGCAATGGCGTCGGCGGCTATATCGTCGGAACCCTGGACACCCGCGATTTCGAGGCGCGGCTGGAACAGGACTGGTGGCCCGCGCTGAGACGCCGCTACCCGGCGCCGGAGGGGGAGCCCAAGCGCTGGGATGCCGATCAGCGCCGCTGCTAAATGATACACAATCCGCGCTGTGCGCCGGACGAGATTGCCCGCGCCTATCCGGGCCATGTCCACATGAATCTGCTGCCAAGGCTGCAGGGGCGCGGCCTTGGGCCCGCTCTCTTGGACCTTTGGCTTTCGAACGCCCAAGCACGAGGCTGTCACGCGGTCCACATCGCCACGAGTGCGACCAACCCGCGTGCGCTGCATTTCTGGACGGCGCGCGGCTTCGCCGAGGTGCTCCAGACCTCGGATCATGGCTCGAGCGGAACGATCTGGTGCGGCCGTTCCCTGGCAACGCGCGACTAGTTTAGAGAAGTGCCGCCCCGACCACTTGGGCAAGCAGGCCTTCGATCAATGGCGCCTTTCGGGCTCGCCCGGGCGCTCGATGATGGCCCCACGTCTCCTCGCCGCTGAGCAGCGTTCTACATTGAAAAATAGGAAGAAATCGCCTGCGGCAATTCGCACAGCGGCACCTTGCTGCCGCGCGGGTGATCGCGCTTGAACCATCAATGGGTGCCCCCATTTGCCCGAGGGCTTGCGGCCTTTCCGCACTGTTTTCCCCTTATCGATGGAGCCCCGTTCGATGCGCTTTTTGCCGTACCTGCTGGTTGCCCTGATGTCCGTTCCCCTGATCATCTGGACCTTGCTTGAGCTTTTCGTGCTGCCGACCGGCGCAACCCCGTTCGCATCGACGGACTTGGTCAAGATGGGCACGTTGGCCCTGCTGGCGCTTCCGGCCATGGGCCTGCTGGCTTGGTGGATGAGCCGTCAGATCGCCGATCAGCAGAGCCGAAGCATCGCTCTTGCCCAGCAGCGTTCGAGCCGCATCGCTAGTCAGCCGGGCAGATAATCGTGCCGTCGCGGCGCATGAACATCTGCCGTCCCTCGGCGTCATGGCGCACCATCAGGTCGTCGTCGGGGTAGGTGGTCTCGTCGACCTCCGGTCGGCGGCTGCCCACCTCGAGATAGACGGCGAGCGAGGCTGAGCGATTTTCCAGGCGGTGACCGTCCGCGACGCCGGCGGGAAAGCCGGCGCAGTCCCCCGGCCCAAGGGTCTGCTCGCCGGAGTCGGTGACCAGGGTCAGCTCACCCTCCAGCACCATGACGAACTCGTCCTCGTGACTGTGCCAATGGCGCACCGTCGACCAGACGCCTGGGTCGAGCTCGACCCGGTTGACGCCGAACTGGTTCAGGTTGACGGCATCCGAGAGGCGCTGCTTGCGCCGGGCTTTGCAGCGGTCCACGGCTGGGACCGGGTGCGCCGCACCGGGCGTGAGAGGGACTTCGTCCAAGCGTTTGACGGGCATAGCTTTCCTGTCACCTAGCGAACCTTCTACCCGAGCATCATATCCGTCGGCCGGGGCGCGTCCAAGCCACGTCCAGCCAACGCGCTCTCGCCTCATCGCGCGTCGTCGCACGACGCGGTGTTTTGACCTGCGGCGTAATCGAACTTACCTGTTGCTGGCTCGCGATGACTGATTTCCTTCAGCAGCTCAAACAACGGCTCCCTCCGCTCGCCTCGCAGGACCGCGACCGTCGGCCGGCTGGCGGATTGTCGATCTACAAGTGCCATCACGCACAAGAGGTGAGGGACATGCCGATGATGCAGCCCTGCATCATGGCGGTCGTCACCGGTAGAAAGGAGCTTGCGACCTCGAGCCGGACGGTCACCGCCGAGGACGGCGAGATGATTCTCGTGCCCGGCGGCAGCCGGTACTGGCTGGGGAACTACCCCAGCGACCGAGACAGTCTGTACTGCGGCCTTGGCCTGCGTTTCTCCGCCGCGGCGCTCGAGCACTTCCGACAGATCTATGGCAAGCGGCTCGGCGGGCGCGCGTTGAGCCCCGTATGGCATGCGCCGATGCCGGCCGTCGTGCAGCGCGCCCTGCTCCAGTGGCTCGAACTCGGCCCGAAGGAGACCCGCGATCCGGCGCTGGACGAGCATCGCCAGGTCGAGATGCTGCTGCTGTTGGCGCAGGCAGGCCTGACCGGCAACCTACTGCTCGACGATCATCCGAGCTGGCGCCTGCGTGCCTCGCAGTACATGGCGATCGATCCGGCGCGGCCTTGGCAGATGCGCGATGTCTGTCGTCATCTCGGCGTCAGCGAGACCTCCCTGCGCCGGCATTTGAAGGACGAGGCAACCAGCTTTCGCGAGACACTTGAGGAACTGCGCCTGGGCTTTGGCCTCTCGCTCGTCCTAGAGACGAGCTGGTCGATCGGCCGCATATCCGAGGCTGTCGGCTACCAGTCGCAGTCGCGGTTCGGTGAGCGCTTCAAGCAGCGTTTCGGCACGACACCCACGGCACTGCGGCGCACGCAGTCTGTCGTTTCCGGCGACAAAATGGCTTCCGGCGGCGAATAACCCTGATCTTAGGCGGCCATAAGCTTTGTCACGCAGTTGTGCGGTCTGCACCGCAGCGGTCCGCGGAATACTGGCACGTACGAGGACTCGACCCAGGATTGGAGAAAGCGATGAAGCGACTACTGTTGACGGCGGCACTAAGCCTCGCGGCCTTCTCGGCTCAGGCGGAGATCAAGACCGAAGAGGTCGTTTACAGCGTGGGTGGTGAGGAGTTCACCGGCTACCTGGCCTACGACGCGTCGCTGGAGGGCAAGCGCCCCGGCGTGCTGGTCTTGCACGAGTGGTGGGGCCACAACGAGCATGCGCGTGATCGGGCGCGGGCGCTGGCGGAGATGGGTTATACCGGTTTCGCGCTCGACATGTACGGGACCGACAAGCTGGCCGACAATCCCGACGACGCACGGGGCCACATGAACGACCTCATGAACGTGCCCGGCCAGGTCAAGCAGCGCTTCGATGCGGCCTACGCTTTGGTCAGCAGCCATCCGACGGTCGACGGCGAGCAGATTGCGGCGCTCGGCTACTGCATGGGCGGCAGCATCATTCTCAACATGACGCGGGCCGGAGCCGATCTCGACGCGGTCGCCACCTTCCACGCCGGTCTCGGCACCCAACAACCCGCGACCCCTGGTTCGATCAAGGCGCCAATAAAGGTCTTCAACGGTGCCGACGATCCCTTCGTTCCGCGTGACCAGGTGGCGGCTTTCAAGGCCGAGATGGAAGCGGCCGGCGCTTCCTTCGAGTTCTTCGACTATCCGGGCGTGGTGCACAGCTTCACCAACCCGGCGGCCGACGGCTTCGGGGAGACCTACGGATTGCCGCTGAAGTACGACCCTGAGGCCGATCGCGATTCCTGGTCTCGCACCGAGGAATTCCTGCGGGAGCAACTCGGCCGCTGATTTGCGGTCCCATGACGACTGCGGCGAGCGGGCAGGGTCTGCTCGCCGCATTCGGTTCGCGAAGGAAGCCGGTATACCGTGACGCCGTTAAGATTAAGAAAAATTAATGCTCTGAACGGTTAGATTGCGTTTGAGCCGTATTGCGGCTTCGTGTATAACCACCACTCACGGTCGTGGGCTGCGACCGTCACTGCTTCTTGCTTGGGGACACTTGGGGGTTCAGATGCACAATCGTGTCGTTTTTGGCCTTGCCGGTGCTTTGCTGGTGGGACTTACCGTTGGCATTTC
This sequence comes from Rhodospirillales bacterium, assembly GCA_965247175.1. Taxonomy (GTDB): domain Bacteria; phylum Pseudomonadota; class Alphaproteobacteria; order Kiloniellales; family DSM-21159; genus JANQMX01. The sequence goes on along the minus strand of OZ252006.1, from coordinate 1,301,777 downwards.
CGCTGGAACGGCCGAAGCCAGCTTGATGACCTATGACCCCAGCGGGGTGACGTCGAACAAGCTCTTCACCACCGAGGTTAAGTTCGATCAGAACGTCAACAACGGTGCGACGCGCGGCCGTGACGTCTTCTTGCGGAACGGCGACTCCTTCACTGGGCCGAACGCGGACTTCACTTGGCCGGCCTCTGGCACGACCTTCGATTGGTCGCTGAGCTATGACGGCAACACCGCAAGCTTCGTCTTCGGCGGCCTTCCGGCCCTGACCCTCGATGTCAATCCCGACGGCGTTTGGAACGCCTTCCGCTTCGATCTCCGGTCTTCCGACGATACGCGGTTCGACAGCGCCAGCGTCACGGTCGACGTCACCGAGGTGAATGGCGGGGCGCTTGGCACGCCGGAGACTCTTTCCGCTTCGCTCAACGACCCTTTCGCCGTGGAAGACTACCAGTTCATGAGCTTCCAGGGGCTCACCAGCCTCACCGGCACCATGCGCTTCGACTACGAGGTTGCGAACGGTGCGACGGGCAGCCCGAACGGTCAGCTGCGCTTCAATATCAAAGGGCTCAGCGTCCTCGACCCGCCGACCACGACCAACCTGCCTGAGCCGGCCACCCTCGCTCTCTTCGCGCTCGGCCTGTTCGGCTTGGCGGCGGCCACCCGGCGGAGCAGGCTGGTCAAAGGACGCCAAGCCTAACAAGGACTTGGGTGCCGGCGGACACTCGGGAACAAGATTGAGACAAGGCAGGGCGTCGCTCGTCCAGACCCATCGATTCGCCTAAAATTCCGTTTAGGTGTATGATGATTGGGCGATGGGTTGATGCGTCATGTCGGTATCGATCGGCCTTCTTTGGTACTTCCTGTTCTTGCTGCTGCTGGGTCTGGCAATCGTGGTGCCCTTGCGGCGGCGGGTTCGCCTGCGCAAAAGCCTTCAGAGCGGTTTCGTCAGAAGCTGGGAGTTGAGCTGGCTCGATCGGCGCCTGATCAAGAACAGCAATGTGGTTCTGGCGGCCTGCGTCACGGTCATGCTTCTGATCGTCTGGTGGTCGCTGCTCGCCGTCGTGGCCAGCCCCTGACAGGTTAGAATCTGTATCGACAAGTGCTTGCGCTGCCAGTCTTCCGCGCATACTTGCCAAGTATCATCATGCAATCGGGAGGGCTTGGATCATGAGCAACGATCAGAGCAGCAACAAGGACTTGGTTGAGGAGCTTGGGCGCCTGCGCGACGAGGTGCGCCTCAAGCTGCATCTCGCCTCGATGGAGGCCAAGGACGAGTGGGAGAAGCTGGAGGAGCGCTGGGAGCACTTCCGCCGCAAAGCCGATCTCGACGAGACGGTCGACGGCATCGGCGACTCCGCCGGTGACCTCGTCGATGAGCTGCGCAAGGGCTACGAGCGCATCCGTAAGGCGCTGTAGCGCAACCGCTCTCCGCTGTGGTTAGCTGGCTTTCTGCCCTGGTCGGAGCATGGAAAAGACCTGCTCCACCGAGGTGTAGTCCATATAGCCCAGCCGGGCGAGGGGGCGGAAGCGGGGCGGCTCGACCAAGCCGCCCTCGTTGACGATGCTGTCGTCGATGTGAAAGCCGAGCACCTCGCCGAAGACAACGAAGTTGCCGCGGTCGGCCTGCGTGCTCGGCATCTCGACGGTCTGAAGATGGCGGCATTCCATGCTGATCGGCGACTCAGCCACCCGCGGCGGCGCGACGATCTCCGATTTCTCCATGGTCAGCCCGGAGAGTTCGAACTCGTTGACGTGCGGCGGCACCGCGGCCGAGGTCTCGTTCATATGGTCGCGCAGGTCCCACGTGGCGATGTTGACCACGAACTCGCCGGTCTCCTCGGCGTTGCGCTGGGAGTCCTTGATGCCGTCCGGGCGCGGGCCGGCGTTCGAGGCGAAGAAGATGCAAGGCGGCGCGTCGGCAACGGCGTTGAAGAAGCTGTAGGGCGCCAGATTAACGATTCCGTCACGGCTGACTGATGAAATCCAGCCGATCGGGCGGGGAACCACCAGGCTCTTGAAAGGGTTGTGCGGCAGGCCATGCTGCTGGTGTTCGCCGGGCCGAAAGAACATAGGGGTGAGTGCTCCCAAATCGATTGCGTTCGTTGCCGCCGGTATAGCGGGCGGCAGCGGGTGGCGAAAGCCGCCGGAGCGATCGGCAAAAGGCCACGCGCTGCTTGACCGGTGGGGCCTTGGGGAGTATCTCTCCGCTCTCTCGCCGGGGCGCTTGGACGCTCGGGCGACGTGGGGGTGTAGCTCAGTTGGTTAGAGCGCTGGCCTGTCACGCCAGAGGCCGCGGGTTCGAGTCCCGTCACTCCCGCCACTTCTCCAAAAAACCAGTCTGGCTGTACAGGAGCGCCAGGGGCTTGGCTGAAAGCCGACTAGGTTAGCCTCGCGAGCGCCGGTACGTCCGCCACAAGCTCATTCCACAGTTTGGCGTCCGCTCCGGCGCGGATCGTCCGCGCTTTGGCTTCGAAAGCCTCAGGTGGCATCGCCTTCTGCCATGCTTGCAAGAGGTGCGCCCGGTGATCACTAGTGATGTTGGCGATCATCCAAGGCAGCACTCGTTCGCCGAGCCAGGCTGGCGTGTGGGCGACCATGGTCACGACAAGCTTGATTTGCGCTTCGGGCGAGAGCTTGGCGGCGGCCTCAGGAATGACCTGATTGTCCTCCGCGTCGATATGAGCCTTCAAGTCCGCCTCCGTCGCTTCCAGCAACTCGCGGACCCGCATCAATGCCGGAGCGACATCCTGGCCGTCCTCGTGAAACCGCAGCTCGAGGCAGGCGCGGCGAACATCGTAAAGGAGGACGAGTTCCCGATGGTGATCCTGCGTCAGCCACTCCGGTACGTCGATGCCGTGGTGCCGCAGAATCGGAAAGCCCACGCCATCTTCAGACAGCGAGTGAACGGTGAGCACGTCGGCGAGAAACACGACCTCGTCGGAGAGCGCCGTCAGCCCGGCGGTATCGTTGAGCGTGACGTCTCTCGCCACCGCCCGCAGGCGCGACACCTCTTTACCCAAGGCCTCGTGGATATCGTACCAACTCTGCAGCGCACCGTCGTGCCAAGTCATGCTGCGATGCTCCCCATCCGAGATGATGCCCGTAAGAGATTGTCCCTTGTCGCGCCGACTGATTCAAATACACGGCCCTGCTATAACCGCCGGCAAGGCCCCGTCAGCCTTGGGTAGAGCGTATCAGGCAGCCCCGCTTGTGTGGAAGACGCTTCGCCCTCGGCTAGGGCGGGTTGGTCGGCGGCTGTGGCCGTCATCGCCTCAAGGACATAACCCCGGCGATGACGATCAAGCCGATTCCAAGCACCGAAAGCGCATCCGGTATCTCGGCGAAGAACACGATTCCCCAGACAACCGCGAAGCCCACGTAGGCAAAATCGAAGGTGCCGATCACGGCCGGCGGGCCCTTCTGATAGGCAATTGCGGCGCCGACGCTCCCGATCAGAATCGCGCAGGCGAGGAGGGCCATGGAGAGCCACTCCGCGGGGCCCATGGCGGCCCAAGAGGCCACGAGAAACCCCTCCCGCGGACCGGCTGCCAGCACGTCGATCAGGGCGGTCACAAGGCCGCCGACCAAGATGAACGCGACATTCAGTGACAGCGACAGCATGACGGGGTTCTCGCCCCGGCACTTGGTGCGGGTCAGGATCATCGCCAGGGCATAGAGAACGGCGGCCAAGAGCGGCAGCAGGGCGAAGAGGTTGAAGTCCCCAGCCTTGGGCCGAAGGATCAGCAGAACCCCGAAAAACCCGACGAAGACCGCCAACCAGCCCAAGCGCCCGATACGGTCGCCGATGATGGCGGCCGAGAACAGCGTGATGAAGATCGGCAAGGTGTAGTAGGCCGCCGCGGCGACCGAGAGCTGGATATGCGGCAAGGCCGCATAGTAGGCGACCCACATCCCAACCAGTAGCAGGCTGCGCAGTACGGTCCATCCAAGCGCTGTCGGGATGTGCAGGGCATCCGGGTTCCTCAGCCGGAGGTAGGCGAGGAGAACCGGTACGACGAGAAGAGACCGCAGAACGAAGATCTGCCAGATCACGAAGTCGCCGCTGGTGAACTTGATCAGCGCGTCACCCAGAGACAGAGCCAAGACGGTGAACACGATCACCGCGACGGCGAACGGCAGGTTGTCCGTTTGCGGACTTGGATCGCTTTGGCGCTGCAAAGCCCGGCACTCCCCCAGCCTAGCGAGAAGACCCCTCGGTGAAGAGCGAGGTGTCAGCTATGTTAGGAACAGAGTCAGTCCGGCGGTTGTTCCGTCGCGGCCAAGCTCCTTGTCTCTCAGTTTCACACGGGCTGCCGCTTGCCGATTGCACATCGCTGCGCCGTGCCGGTGCTTGGTTGGGACAGAAAAGCCCCGCCGTCGAAACGGCGGGGCTTGTTGTTGTGTAGGGGGTAGGAGCTGTTTGAGACCTTAATCCCAGATCGGGTCGCCCAGGTCGATATCGTCCTTGTCGGTCAGGCCGCCGACGGCTGCGCCTGCGGCGGCGCCCAAAACCGCACCGGTCACCGGGCTGCCGACCAGGGCGCCGCCGACGGCACCGGCGCCGGCGCCGATTCCGGCACCACTCAAGGCCCGGTCGGTCGGGCTGCTGCCACAGGCGGCAAGCCCCAAGAGGGCGGTCAGGCCAAGGGTGGCCAAGGTCAGCTTGGACATTGTCGTTTCTTCCTTTGCTGTTGCATCCGGGGCTGCCGTGCCCCCAGCCACCGCGATGGTGATGCGGTGTCCGGACACGACGCCTGCGACGACAACGCTGAACCGGCTGCTTTCTTCCATGGCGTTGGGCGTTTTTCGCCGCATCGCCGGACGGCCCGGTCGTCTGCTGCTTGATGATTCGGTCTTGCGGCGGGAATCATCCACGCGGTTTCAGTCGCCGCCCGCCCGCGTTTAGATTAGCTAGCTGGTCTTGTGAGAGGTTGTTCTTCCAGAGACGCTGTCCTGCAAAGGACAAGCAAAACTGGTGTCTGGGCTAACCCGACCAGTAGAGGATATGGCGTCTGACGGCCTGAGTTGCTGGCAGCTGGAATGGGGGCCGGTTACTGTGCAAGCAACTGCCTGATTTGCTCGCGCAACTGTTCATTGGCGCGCTGCAGAGCTCCAATCGTGGCTTCGGTCTTGTCCGTCTTCTGCTCCCAAAGCTCAACAGGCTCCATGATGATCTTGTCAAACCCGGCGATCAGCTCGTCTTTGCTTTCGTAAGGATACTCAGGCAGCACACTGTTGAAGTTTGGTCCCTTCCAATGCTCGAACATGGCGTACGGCCGCTGTGATGCGAGGACCAAGGGGCGTACTGGAACCGACGGCAGATGCGGAATAATCGCACTCAGCTCCTGCGGAATGCTCTTCGCATCCGTCACATCTGCGACGACAAAACGCGCCATATTGGCAAGGAGTTGAACCGTCTCGGTGAGATCCCTATTGGGCGATGGTTCCCAATCGAAAATGATCGGCACGAGACCGCGTTTGCGCAGCTCATCGCGGACCGCCTCCAAGACGACTTTCCTTTCCTTCGTGAACCGCCCAAGGATGAGCACTGTCTTGGACGTCACGCTCTGTATGACCCCTCGGATCTTATGATTGCTCAGCAACAGAAATATAAACTGAGCAACCTCTAAATCGTCTACGGTTATACTCGGATCGTCGAGAGTAGCCTGGATCGCCATATTTGATTGATCTTTTGGTTCTCCTGACAAGTTCCAAGCTGAAATACCGTATATACTGCAATCTTTGAAAACGGCATCGTTGACGTCGCATCCGGCGAGCGAGGCGTGGCGCATGATTGCGCCGTCAAAATGCGCACCGGTAAGATCTGCTCTACGAAGACTCACTCCTCGGAGTTCGGCGCCTTTGAAGCTGGAATACTTGAAGTTACATCTACTAAAAATAGAAAACGGCATGTAGGTATCGTTGAAGTTATAGCCTGATAGGTCCTGCCCTCGCAGGCGCGTGTATCCAAGTCGTGGATTGATATCTGGGTTTTCCTCACGCCATCTGTTCCAGGCTATTGCGCCTTTGCCGAGTAGTTTTTGGTGTTCACGATCTGGAACATCGAACTTCCTAGGTGTTCTGCTGGTAGAGAGGCGTTGGGTTCTAGGGAAATCTTGGTACATGACCCCTCCATTCGTCCTTCTTATTTGAAATGAAGGCAGAAACTCCACTCATCTCTGGGCCGCAACAACCCAGAGGCCTTAGTTTGTGCGGATATCGCAGCACCGTCTAGTAAGTGAGTCTGGCGCTTCGGCACCTTCTCGGCGGGCGGGCGCCGTTCATCGGCTGGCACGAGCGCCCTCTCAGTCGTCGGTCTCCAGCGTGTAGATCGACTGGCTGGTCTTGGGCACCGGCACGAAGAGGCTGCGCAGGCTGCGGTCGCTCGGGGCCGCCCGGACAATCGCCCGCAGTACGATGAAGAGGGCGAGCAGGCTCAGGATGACGGCCATGGCGAGGAAGAGCACCCCACCGCTGTCGTAGGACTCCATGGCCCAGCCGACCGCCCAGGGCCCGGAAATGGCACCGATGGCATAGAGCAGCAGCAGGCCGCTGGAGACTTCGACCAACTCCTCATTGGGCGCGTGGTCATTGGCGTGCGCCAGGCTCAGGGGATAGAGCGGCAGCATGAACGCGCCGTGCAGGATGGCGAGGAGAAAGGCCAGGACGCCGCTGGCCAAGGGCAGGACAGCCAGCAGCACGGCGGTCACCGTGGTGCCGACACAGCAGCCGATGATCACCCAACGCCGGTCGATGTGATCGGACAGGCGGCCCAGCGGCCATTGCGAAAGCAGACCGCCGAGCACGAAGGCGGCCATGAAAAGGGTGATTTGCGACACCGGAAGGCCTTTGCCCTGAGCGTAGACCGGCCCCAAGGTCCAGAAGGCGCCCTCGACCATCCCGGCGGCGAGGCAGGCCGCAAAGCCGGTCGGCGAGAGCGCCCAGAGGCGGCCGATGCGCAGGCGTGCCTCCGGCACCGGCTTGGGCGCCTTGCTGTCGGCCAGGGTGAGGGGCGCCACGGCGAGCACGAGAAAGATCGCGGCCATGGAGAACTGCTGGAAGGCCTCGACCGGGAAGAGGTTGATCATGAGCTGCCCGGCCACCGTCACCGCACTGGCGGCGATGATGTAGACCGACAGCACCGCGCCTCGGTTCTGATTGTCCGTGCTGTCGTTCAGCCAGCTCTCGATGACGAGATAGAGGATGGCGAGGCAGACCCCGCTGAGACCGCGCATGATGCTCCAGGCCAGGGGGTCGATGGCGAAGGGAAACAACAGAACGATGGTTGCCATCAGGGCGCTGAAGCCGGCGAAGCAGCGGATGTGGCCCACCTTGGTGACCATCAAGGGGCCGATGACGCAGCCCAGCGCGAAGCCCGCGAAGTGTATGGTGCCCATAAGGCCGATGGCGCTTTCCGAGAAGCCCTCCACCTGCGCCCGGATCGGCAGAATGGTGATGAGAACGGTGTTGCCGAGGAAAACCGCGACGGTGCCGCTCATCAGCGGCCCAATTGCCTGTGCTGTCGAGGCCCACATGCCGGAGCGCCGCCCCTTTCTGCCACCCTTGGCTTTGTCGCATGTCGACGGCGGCGAGGCGAGGGGCTTGGTTCGGTGAGCGGCCTCGGCTAGCGTCCCGCCAACCTAACTTCTGCCTCGTCCCGCGCTGAGAGCCATCCGCATGCCGATCAAGCTCATCGCCCTGCTGACCTTCGCCGCCTTTATCACCATCGGTATTCTGGCCTCCAAGGGCGTCTTCGGCCCGACGGGATCGGCAGACCCTTGCGTGGACCTCGCCGGCGAAGAGCGGCAGGCCTGCCTGAACCAGCGCTAGCAATACGGCTCCAGCCCACACCCCCGCCCGACCAACCCATGGCATGGTACCCTAGTGGGTCGGTCGGGCGGGGGTGTGGGCCGGTACCGAGAGGAATAGGCCTGCCTGAACCAGCGCTAACACTGCGGCGGCAACCCAACTGAGAGAGCAGGGCGGCGGCTGGCACCGATTTAACGGATTGGCATGTAATCCGTCGTAAAGGCAGGGATTCCGCAGTGCGGCAAGGCGTCCGTTGTTCCGCCGCGAGCCCTAGCTATACTCCTATAGTAGAGCGTTCCATTGCGGGCCGGCGGTTCGGCTTGTGGGGAGCGCTGCAGCATTGTAAGAAGCCGACATCCCGCTCAGCGCGGCTTGCGATTGGAGCTGCTCTCATGGCCTCGAGCGAGTTTCTCGCCAACTATCTGCCAATCCTGATCTTTTTGGGTATTGCCAGTGCGCTGGCGATCATCATCGTCGCCGCGTCCTACATCGTGGCGCAGCAGCGGCCGGATTCGGAGAAGGTCTCGGCCTACGAGTGCGGCTTCGAAGCCTTTGACGACGCGCGCAGCAAGTTCGACGTACGCTTCTATCTCGTCGCCATCCTCTTCATCATTTTCGATCTCGAGGTGGCATTTCTCTTCCCCTGGGCCGTGTCGCTCGGCGACATCGGCCTGTTCGGCTTCTGGTCGATGGTCGTCTTCCTCGGGATCCTGACCATCGGCTTCATTTACGAGTGGAAGAAGGGAGCGCTGGAATGGGAGTAGAGCGTAGCCTTCCGCAAGCGGCCGCGGTGCCTCCTGATCAGGACGCCGTCATGAAGGCCGTCGGGCAGGAGCTGCAGGACAAGGGCTTCCTGGTCACCCAGCTCGACAAGCTGGCGGCCTGGGCGCAAAGCGGCTCGATGTGGCCGATGTCCTTCGGCTTGGCCTGCTGCGCCGTCGAGATGATGCATACGGCCTGCAGCCGCTACGATCTCGATCGTTTCGGCTCGGTCTTTCGACCCAGCCCGCGCCAGTCCGACGTGATGATCGTCGCCGGCACGCTGACCAACAAGATGGCCCCGGCCCTGCGCAAGGTCTACGACCAGATGGCGGAGCCGCGCTGGGTGATCTCCATGGGGTCCTGCGCCAACGGCGGCGGCTATTACCACTATTCCTATGCCGTGGTGCGCGGCTGCGACCGGGTTGTGCCGGTCGACATCTACGTCCCGGGCTGCCCGCCGACGGCGGAGGCGCTGCTCTACGGCGTGGTGCAATTGCAGAAGAAGATCAAGCGGCGCGCCGCAATCGCCCGTTAAGGAGCCAGCCTTGGTCAAGAATGTGCCGACGGAAGGGCTCGCCGAGCTCGCCGATGCCATCGAAAGCGCAGTGCCGCAGCTCTTCGAGCAGATCGAGGTTGGTGCGGGCGGCCTGATCGTAACGACCGACCGCGCGCGCATCGTCGAGTTGCTGACCTTTCTGCGCGACAATCAGAACACTCAGATGAAGCAGTTGATCGACGTCACGGCGGTCGACTTCCCGCAGCGTCTGGAGCGTTTCGAGGTCGTCTATCTGTTGCTCTCACCGCGTCTCAATGAGCGCATGACCGTGAAGCTGACCACCGATGAAGACTCGCCGGTGCCCTCGGTCTCCGGCCTCTTCCCCTCGGCCATCTGGGCCGAGCGCGAGGTCTGGGACCTCTTCGGCGTCTTCTTCTCCAACCATCCCGACCTGCGACGCATCTTGACCGACTACGGTTTCGAGGGGCACCCGCTGCGTAAGGACTTCCCGCTCACCGGCCATGTCGAGGTGCGCTATGACGAGGAGCAGAAGCGGGTGGTCTATGAGCCCGTGAAGCTGGTCCAGGAGTTCCGCAGCTTCGACTTCGAGAGCCCCTGGGAGGGCATGCTGCATCTGCCCGGCGACGAGAAGGCGGGCGATCCCGAGAACAAGGGGCAGTCCTGATGGCCGAAGCGCAGATCAAGCCACTGACGCTCAACTTTGGGCCGCAGCATCCGGCGGCGCACGGCGTGCTGCGCCTGGTGCTGGAGATGGACGGTGAGATCATCGAGCGCGCCGACCCGCACGTCGGCCTGCTGCACCGCGGCACCGAGAAGCTGATCGAGTACAAGACCTACCTGCAGGCGGTGCCATACTTCGATCGGCTGGACTACGTCTCGCCGATGAACCAGGAACATGCCTTCGCCTTGGGCGTCGAGCGGCTTCTCGGCATCGAGGTGCCGCCGCGTGGACAGTACATTCGCATGCTCTATGCGGAGATGGGGCGCCTGCTCAATCACATCCTCAACATCGCCACCTTCGCGCTCGACGTCGGCGCCATGACGCCCATCCTCTGGGGCTTCGAAGAGCGCGAGCGGATGATGGAGTTCTACGAGCGGGCCTGCGGCGCGCGTCTGCATGCCGCCTATTTCCGCCCTGGTGGCGTGCACCAGGACCTGCCGGCCGGTTTGTTGGAAGACATCTGGGAGTTCTGCGAGGGCTTCCCCAAGATGATCGATGACTACGACGATCTCTTGTCCGACAATCGGATTTTCCGTCAGCGGACGGTCGACATCGGGGTCTTCAGCGCCGAGGAGGCGCTGGCCTGGGGCTTCAGCGGCCCGATGCTGCGCAGCGCCGGATTGGCCTGGGATCTGCGCAAGTCGCAACCCTACGAGCGCTACGACGAGGTCGACTTCCAGGTCCCCGTCGGCAAGAACGGTGACTGCTACGAACGCTATCTCATCCGCATGGAGGAGATGCGCCAGGCGGTCAGCATCATGAAGCAGTGCATCGAGAAGATGCCCGACGGCCCGGTGACCGTAGAAAACAACAAGATCGCGCCGCCCAAGCGGGGCGAGATGAAGCGCTCCATGGAAGCGCTGATCCACCACTTCAAGCTCTATACCGAGGGCTATCACGTGCCGCCCGGCGAATGCTACGCCGCGGTCGAGGCGCCCAAGGGTGAGTTCGGCGTCTATCTTGTCTCGGACGGCAGCAACAAGCCGTACCGCTGCAAGATTCGCGCGCCGGGCTTCTTCCACCTCGCGGCCATGGACCATCTCTGCAAGGGGCACATGTTGGCCGACTCGGTGGCCATCCTCGGGGCGATGGATATCGTTTTCGGCGAGGTCGACCGATGAGGGTGCTCAAGACCACCAGCTACGATGCGCCGCGGACCGACGGCTTCGCCTTCACGGCGGAGAACAAGGCCAAGGCAGATGCCTACCAGGCGCGCTATCCGAAGGGGCGCGAGGCCAGCGCGGTCTTGTGGCTGTTGTATCTGGCGCAGGAGCAGAACGACGGCTGGCTCTCCAACGACGCCATCGAATACGTCGCGGCAGAGCTCGATATGGCGCCCATCCGCGTCTACGAGGTGGCCAGCTTCTACACCATGTTCAACCTGCGCCCGGTCGGCCGCTATCTGGTTCAGGTCTGCCGCACGACCAGCTGCTGGATGCGCGGCTCCGACGCTATCACCAAGGCCTGTCTCGAAGAGGCGGGCACGGCCTCGCTCGGCGAGGTGAGCGCCGACGGTGTCTTCAGCGTTGTCGAGGTCGAGTGCCTCGGCGCCTGCTGCAATGCGCCGATGTTTCAGGTCAACGACCGCGACTACTTCGAGGATCTGACCCCGGAAAGCGCCCGCGCCGTGATGGCCAAGCTGCGCGCCGGTGAAGAGGTAAAGACGGGCACCCAGAGCGGGCGCTCCGGCTCCGCGCCGCAGGAGGGGGCCAAGACCCTGCTGCATCTGGCGCAGAACTCGGCGCCGGCCGGCGAGGACGCCTAGGAGAGAGGCAGGAGCATGCTGCAGGACAAGGACCGCATCTTCCTCAATCTCTACGGCCAGGACGACTGGGGCCTGGAGGGCGCGCGCCGGCGCGGCATCTGGGACAACACCAAGGATCTCGTCGCCCTTGGGCGGGACGAGATCATCCAGCGCATCAAGGACTCGCAGTTGCGCGGGCGCGGCGGCGCGGGTTTCCCGGCCGGGCTCAAGTGGTCCTTCATGCCCAAGGAAAACGACGGTCGGCCGCACTATCTGGTCATCAACGCGGACGAGTCGGAGCCGGGATCTTGCAAGGATCGCGAGATCTTACGGTATGATCCTCATATGTTGCTAGAAGGCTGTGTCATCGCCGGCTTCGCCATGGGCGCGCACAAGGCCTTCATCTATATCCGCGGCGAGTACTGGGAGCCGCTGGTGCACTTGGAAGCGGCTATCAACCAGGCGCGCGAGGCCGGCTTGCTCGGCGAGGATGCCTGCGGCAGCGGCTGGGCCTTCGATATCGAAGTGAGCCGGGGCGCCGGCGCCTACATCTGCGGCGAGGAAACAGCGCTGCTCGAGTCTCTCGAGGGCAAGAAGGGACAGCCGCGCCTCAAGCCGCCGTTCCCGGCCGCGGTCGGCGTCTACGGCTGCCCGACGACCGTCACCAACGTGGAGACCATCGCAGTGGCGCCGGCCATCCTGCGCCGCGGCGTCGAGTGGTGGACCGGCCTCGGCCGGCCGAACAACACCGGCACCAAGATCTTCTCCATCTCCGGCTGCGTGAATCAGCCCTGCAATGTCGAAGAAGAGATGGGCATCCCCATGAAGGAGCTCATCGAGAAGCATGCCGGCGGCGTGCGCGGCGGCTGGGAGAATCTGCAGGCCGTGGTGCCTGGCGGCTCCTCGGTGCCCTGTCTGCCGGAGCCGATCTGCAGCACCATGCTGATGGATTTCGATTCGCTGCGCGAGGCCAAGTCCGGCCTCGGTACGGCGGCCGTTATCGTCATCGACAAGTCGGTCGACATCGTCGAGGCGATCACCCGCTTCTCGCATTTCTACATGCACGAGAGCTGCGGCCAGTGCACGCCCTGCCGCGAGGGCACCGGCTGGATGTACCGGGTGATGAAACGTCTGGTGAAGGGCGAGGCGGAGATCGACGAGATCGACACGCTGCTGGATGTCACCTATCAGGTCGAGGGTCACACCATCTGTGCTCTGGGCGACGCGGCGGCCTGGCCCATTCAAGGGCTTATCCGCCACTTCCGCCCCGAGCTTGAGAAGCGCATTGCCAGCTACCGGCAAATGATGCAGGCGGCCGAGTAAGGGCCGGGGTGCGGAGAGGGCGAGTCGGAGAGCGAAGGCAATGCCGAAACTGACGATCGACGACAAGGAAATCGAGGTCCCGGCCGGCGTCACGGTGCTGCAGGCCTGCGAGATGGCCGGCGCCGAGATCCCGCGCTTTTGCTATCACGAGCGCCTTTCGGTCGCCGGCAATTGCCGCATGTGCCTGGTCGAGATGGAGCGGGCGCCGAAACCCATCGCCTCCTGCGCCATGCCGGTGGGCGAGGGCATGGTCATCCGCACCGACAGCGAGAAGATCAGGAAGGCGCGCAACGGCGTCATGGAGTTCCTGCTGATCAACCACCCGCTCGACTGCCCGATCTGCGATCAGGGCGGCGAGTGCGATCTGCAGGACCAGGCCATGGCCTACGGCTTCGATCACAGCCGCTTCGAAGAGAACAAGCGGGCGGTGCCGGAGAAGTACATGGGGCCGCTGATCAAGACGATCATGACCCGCTGCATCCACTGCACCCGCTGTGTGCGCTTCGCCACCGAGGTCGCCGGGGTCGAGGATATCGGCCTGCTCAACCGCGGCGAACATGCGGAGATCAGCACGCTTGAGCGGGCCATCGATTCCGAGCTCTCCGGCAATCTGGTCGACGTCTGCCCGGTCGGCGCCCTGACCTCGGCGCCTTACCAGTTCGCCGCGCGCCCCTGGGAGCTGCGCAAGACCCTCTCCATCGACGTCATGGATGCCGTTGGCTCCAACATCCGGGTCGACGCCCGCGGCCGTCACGTGATGCGGGTGCTGCCGCGGCTCCACGAGGGCGTCAACGAGGAGTGGATCGCCGACAAGACCCGCCACGCCTGCGACGGGCTGGCGCGTCAGCGACTGGACAAGCCCTATGTGCGCGGCGCCGACGGCCGCTTGAAGCCGGCCAGCTGGCAAGAGGCCTTTGCCGCGATCGCAGCGCGTCTGAAGGGGCTCGACGGCAAGAAGATCGCGGCCATCGCCGGCGACCTCTGTGACGCCGAATCCATGCTGGCCCTGAAGGACCTGATGGCCAACCTCGGCTCGCCCAACCTGGATTGCCGCCAGGACGGCGCGACGGTCGGGCAGGGGCCGCGCTCCAGCTATCTCTTCAACACGAGCATCGCCGGCATCGAGCAAGCCGATGCCGTGCTGATCGTCGGCAGCAACCCGCGCTGGGAAGCGCCGATGGTCAACGCACGCATCCGCAAGCGCTTCTTGCAGACCGGCATGCCCGTTGGGGTGATCGGCGAGAACGTCGACCTGACCTACCAGACCCAGTATCTCGGCGCCGGTCCGGAGACCTTGAAGGAGCTGGCCGAGGGGCGCCACGCCTTCGCCGAGGTTCTGGAGAAGGCCAGCCATCCCATGCTGATCCTCGGTTCGGGCGCGCTGGCGCGGGCCGATGGCCCTGCCATCCTCGCCTTGGCCCGGGCGCTGGCCGAGAAGACCGGCATGGTCAAGGAGGCGAGCGGCGACGAGCCGGCTTGGAACGGCTTCAACGTGCTGCAGCGGGCGGCTTCCCGTGTAGGCGGGCTCGATCTCGGTTTCCTGCCGGGTGAAGGCGGGCGCGCCACCGAGGAGATCCTGAGCGGGGCCGAGAGCGGCGAGATCGAGGTGGTCTACCTGCTCGGTGCCGACGAGCTCGACACCACGCGTCTCGCCAAGGCCTTCGTCATCTACCAAGGACACCACGGCGATGCCGGCGCGCAGGCGGCGGACGTCATCCTGCCAGGCGCCGCCTACACCGAGAAGAACGGCACCTACGTCAACACCGAGGGGCGGGTGCAGCTCGGCCGGCTGGCCGTCTTCCCGCCCGGAGAAGCGCGGGAGGATTGGACCATCCTCAGGGCCCTCTCCGGTGAGCTGTCCCAGGCCTTGCCCTACGACAATCTCGGCATGCTGCGATCGAGCCTGGTCGAGCGCTATTCGGTCTTCGCCGCCATCGATCAGATCGAGCCGGCTGCCTGGGAGCCCTTCGGCCAGGACGGCGGCGTCGACTCGGCGCCTTTCGTGCTGCCGATCGCCAACTACTACATGACCGACCCGATCAGCCGCTCGTCCGAGACCATGGCGCGTTGCACCGAGGCGCTCGGCAAAGGCGCGGAGAAGGCGACCGGCACCGATGGATAACAGCTTCCTCGACGTCTATGTGATCCCCGGCGCGATCATGGTCGCGCAGATCGTCGCCTTGCTGGTGCCGGTGCTGATCGGCGTCGCCTACTTGACCTACGCCGAGCGCAAGGTCATCGCCGCGATGCAGCTGCGTAAGGGCCCCAACGTGGTCGGGCCCTTTGGCCTGCTGCAGCCCATCGCCGACGCGATCAAGCTGCTGTTCAAGGAAACCATCCTGCCGGCGGGCTCCAACCGGGTGGTCTTCCTGATGGCGCCGATGCTGACCTTCATCCTGGCCATGGTGGCCTGGGCGGTCATCCCGGTGGACGACGGCTGGGCCATCGCCGACATCAACGTCGGTGTGCTCTATCTCTTCGCGATCTCCTCGCTCGGCGTCTACGGCGTCATCATGGCCGGTTGGGCCTCGAACTCGAAGTATCCCTTCCTCGGCGCCCTGCGCTCGGCGGCGCAGATGGTGAGCTACGAAGTCTCCATGGGCTTCGTCTTGATCACCGTCATCCTTTGCGTCGGCTCCATGCGGCTCAACGACATCGTCATGGCGCAGCAGGGGCTCTGGTTCGCCGTGCCGCTCCTGCCGATGTTCGTGATCTTCTTCGTCTCGGTGCTGGCCGAGACCAACCGGGCACCCTTCGACCTTCCGGAGGGCGAATCCGAGCTGGTCGGCGGCTATTTCACAGAATACTCGGCCATGCCCTTCGCGCTCTTCTTCCTCGGCGAATACGCCAACATGATCCTGATGAGCGGCATGGTGACCATCTTCTTCCTGGGTGGCTGGCTGCCGATCATCGATGTCGCGCCCTTCAACTGGATCCCCGGTCCGATCTGGTTCGCCGGCAAGGTGGCGCTGGTTCTCTTCTTCTTCCTCTGGGTCCGCGCGACCTTCCCGCGCTACCGCTACGATCAGCTCATGCGCTTGGGCTGGAAGGTCTTCCTGCCGTTCTCTCTGTTCTGGGTCGTGGCGACGGCCGGCGTGCTGCTCGCCTTCGATTGGGTGCCGAAGTGATGGCCACCCGAGCTGCTGGCAGAGAAGAGGTGAGATGGCTTGCGCTGGCCGCAGGAGCGGCTAGGCTGCGCCCGCAATCGGCCCTGGGGGCAGGCAAAGGAACGGAGCGTGAAGCATGAGTAGCATCTCGCGTCTCGCCAACGCGCTGGTCCTTGGCGAACTGCTGAGCGGCATGAAGATGACGCTCACCTACATGTTCAAGCCGAAGGTGACCCTGAACTATCCCTATGAGAAGGGGCCGCTCAGCCCGCGTTTCCGCGGCGAGCATGCCTTGCGCCGCTATCCCAACGGCGAGGAGCGCTGCATTGCTTGCAAGCTCTGCGAGGCGATCTGTCCTGCCCAGGCTATCACCATCGAAGCCGAGCCGCGGGCCGACGGCAGCCGCCGCACCACCCGCTACGACATCGACATGACCAAGTGCATCTACTGCGGCTTCTGCCAGGAAGCCTGCCCGGTCGATGCCATCGTCGAGGGGCCGAATTTCGAGTTCGCCACCGAGACCCGCGAAGAGTTGTTCTACAATAAGGAAAAGTTGCTGGAAAACGGCGACCGCTGGGAATACGAGATCGCGCACAATCTTGCGCAGGATGCGCCCTACCGCTAGGGCGCATGGGGCCTTGGTGTCGTCGGTCCTGGCGGCACTTTCATGTGACGGCAGAGCGTCTGCCGGGTCGGTTTGCAACACGGGGTCAGAGGGCCCATGACACTGGAAGCGATTGCGTTCTATCTCTTCTCCGCGGTCGCCGTGGCGGCGGGCGTGATGGTCATCTCATCGCGCAACCCGGTGCATTCGGTGCTGTTTCTGATCCTGGCCTTCTTCAACGCGGCCGGGCTCTTCGTGCTGATGGGCGCCGAGTTCCTGGCGATGATCCTGGTGATCGTCTACGTCGGCGCTATCGCCGTGCTCTTCCTCTTCGTCGTGATGATGCTCGACATCAACTTCGTGGAGATGCGCCAGGGCTTCCTGCAGTACCTGCCGATTGGCGCGTTGATCGGAATCATACTCCTCGCCGAGCTGGTGATGATCGGCGGTGCCTGGGTGGTGACGCCCGAGGCTGCCAGCGTGGCGGCCGTGCCGGCGCCTGACCCCGACAAAGTGACAAACACCGAGGCCTTGGGGCAGGTGCTCTACACCAAGTATGCCTACCTCTTTCAGCTCTCGGGCCTTGTCCTCCTGGTCGCCATGATCGGTGCCATCGTCTTGACCCTGCGTCAGCGCGAGGGCGTCAAGCGCCAGTCCATCGCTACCCAAATCAGCCGCACGCGGGAGCAGGCCATCGAGGTCAAGGACGTGACGCCGGGGCAGGGGATCTAGCCATGGAGATCGGTCTCGCCCATTACCTCACCGTCGCTGCCGTGCTTTTCGTGCTCGGCATCCTCGGCATCTTCCTCAACCGCAAAAACGTCATCGTCATCCTGATGAGCGTCGAGCTGATGCTGCTCGCGGTGAACATTAATCTGGTCGCCTTCTCCAGCCATCTCGGCGATCTGGTCGGCCAGGTCTTCGCCATGTTCGTGCTGACCGTCGCGGCGGCCGAGGCGGCGATCGGCCTGGCCATCGTCGTGGTGTTCTTCCGCAACCGCGGATCCATCGCTGTCGAAGACGTCAGCATGATGAAGGGCTGACCGGGTATGTTGGCGTCTCTCGTCGTTTTTCTGCCGCTGCTCGGCTCTGCCCTGGCCGGCTTGTTCGGCCGCTCGCTGGGTGACCGCGGTTCGCAGTGGGTCACCTGCATTTTGGTCGGCGCCTCCGCGCTGCTCTCCATCGGCATCTTTTTCGACGTCGCCATCCACGGCAACGCCTACACTGTCGAGCTCTTCACCTGGATCGACTCCGGCTCCTTCGAGGTCTCGTTCGCGCTGCGGGTCGATACCCTGACGGCGGTGATGCTCTGCGTGGTGACCATCGTCTCCAGCCTCGTGCACATCTACTCGGTGGGCTACATGGCGGAGGACAAGTCGATCCCCCGCTTCATGAGCTATCTGTCGCTCTTCACCTTCATGATGCTGATGCTGGTGACGGCCGACAACTTCGTGCAGATGTTCCTCGGCTGGGAGGGCGTGGGCCTGGCCTCCTACCTCCTGATCGGCTTCTGGTATGACCGGCCGAGCGCCAACAGCGCGGCCATCAAAGCCTTCCTGGTCAACCGGGTGGGCGACGTCGGCTTCGCGCTCGGTATCGCCGGTGCTTTCCTGCTGCTCGGCTCGGCCGAGTTCGACACCGTCTTCTCGGCCGTGCCGGACCATGCCGACACCATGATTTCGGTCTTCGGCATCGAGGGCCACGCGCTGACCATCGTCTGCATCCTGCTGTTCATCGGCGCCATGGGTAAGTCCGCCCAGCTCGGCCTGCATACCTGGCTGCCGGACGCCATGGAGGGCCCGACGCCGGTCTCCGCCCTCATCCACGCCGCCACCATGGTGACGGCCGGCGTCTTCATGATCTGCCGCTTCTCGCCGATCTTCGAGTATGCCCCCACGGCTCTCGACTTGGTGACCTACGTCGGTGCCGCCACCGCCGTCTTTGCCGCGACGGTGGGGCTGACCCAGAACGACATCAAGCGGGTCATCGCCTACTCGACCTGCTCGCAGCTCGGCTACATGTTCTTCGCCATCGGCGTTTCGGCCTACGGCGCCGCCATGTTTCACCTGATGACCCACGCCTTCTTCAAGGCGCTGCTGTTCCTCGGTGCCGGCGCGGTCATCCACGCCATGCATCATGAGCAGGACATGCGGAAGATGGGTGGCCTCTGGCGCAAGATCCCGCAGACCTATGCGCTTATGTGGATCGGGTCCCTGGCCCTTGCAGGCATCGGCATACCCGGAGTGATCGGCTTCTCCGGCTTCTACTCCAAGGACCTCATGCTCGAGGCTGCCTTCGCCGATGGCAGCTTCGCCGGACACTTGGCCTTCTGGCTCGGTGTCTCCGCCGCCTTCATGACCGCGTTCTATTCCTGGCGGCTGCTCTTCATGACCTTCCACGGCGAGACCCGGGCCGACCCCCATACCTTCGATCACGCGCATGAGGCGCCGAAGGTGATGCTCTGGCCGCTCTATGTGCTGGCGGTCGGCGCCATCTTCTCCGGCATCCTCGGTTACTCCTACTTCGTCGGTGACAACCGGGAAGAGTTCTGGGGCGGCTCGCTGCTGGCCTTGAGGGACATCATCGACGAAGCGCACCACGTGCCTTTCTGGGTCAAAGCCTTACCGGTCGTCGTGGCTCTGGGTGGCATTGGCCTCGCCTATGTCATGTACATCCTCAAGCCCGACCTGCCGCGTCTGGCGGCGCAGACCTTTCGGCCGCTTTACCTCTTCTCTTATCGCAAGTGGTACTTCGATGAGCTCTATGATTTCCTCTTCGTCCGGCCGGCCATCGCGTTGGGACGCGGCCTCTGGAAGGACGGGGACGGCAAGCTCATCGACGGCGTCGGGCCGGACGGCTTCGCGGCCGCGGCCCGCTACCTGGCCAAGCGCGCCAGCGCGCTGCAGAGCGGCTACCTCTATCACTACGCCTTCGCCATGCTGATCGGCGTGGTGGCTCTCGCCACCTGGTACATTGTGACGGCTGGGTGAGGGGGCAGGGCAAGACACCATGAGCAATCTGCCGCTGCTTTCGCTGATCACCTTCTTGCCGCTTGTCGGCGTGCTGTTCATTTTTCTGGCACGCGCCGACGACGAGGAGCGCTTGGCCTCGAACGTGCGGATGGTGGCGCTTTGGACGTCACTCATCACGTTCCTGCTTTCGCTTTTGGTCTGGTTCGGCTTCGAGACCGGGACGGCGGAGTTCCAGTTCGTCGAGCAGGTCGAGTGGCTGCCGGAGTTCGGCATCGGCTACCACATGGGCGTGGACGGCATCTCCATGCCCTTCGTGCTGCTCTCAACCCTTTTGACGCCGATCTGCATCCTGGCGAGCTGGGACGCGGTCAAGCACCGGGTCAGAGAGTACATGATCGCCTTCCTGGTGCTCGAGACCATGATGGTCGGCATGTTCTGTGCCCTCGACTTCGTCACCTTCTACATGTTCTTCGAGGGCGTGCTGATTCCGATGTTCCTGATCATCGGCGTCTGGGGCGGGCCGCGGCGGGTCTACGCCGCCTTCAAGTTCTTCCTCTATACCCTCTTGGGCTCGGTGCTGATGCTGCTCGCCATCCTGGCGATCTACTTCGATGCCGGCACCACCGACATCCCGACCCTCCTGCAGCACCGCCTGCCGGCCGAGATGCAGATCTGGCTGTGGCTCGCCTTCTTCGCGTCCTTCGCGGTCAAGGTGCCCATGTGGCCGGTTCACACCTGGCTGCCGGACGCGCACGTCGAGGCACCGACCGCCGGCTCGGTCATTCTGGCCGGCGTGCTGCTGAAGATGGGCGGCTACGGTTTCCTGCGCTTCTCGGTGCCCATGATGCCCTACGGCACCGAGTTCTTCACGCCGCTGATCTTCACGCTCTCGGTGGTGGCCATCGTCTACACCTCCCTCGTCGCCTTGGCGCAGGAGGATATGAAGAAGCTCATCGCCTACTCCTCCGTCGCCCATATGGGCTACGTGACCGTGGGCATCTTCACCCTGAACATTCAGGGCATGCAGGGCGCCATCTTCCAGATGCTGTCCCACGGCATCGTCTCGGCCGCGCTCTTCCTATTGGTCGGCGTGGTCTACGACCGGCTGCACACGCGGATGATCGATCGCTACGGCGGCCTGGCCAACCAGATGCCGCACTTCGCGCTCGTCTTCATGATCTTTATGCTGGCCTCTGTGGGCCTGCCGCTCACCGGCGGTTTCATCGGCGAGTTCCTGGTCATCGTCGGCGCCTTCCAGGTCAACACCTGGGTCGCGCTCTTGACCGCCAGCGGCATGGTTCTGGGCGCTGGCTACATGCTCTATCTCTACCGCCAGGTGATCTTTGGCGCGCTGACCAAGCGCGACCTCATGAGCCTCCTGGACATGAACTGGCGGGAGAGGCTGATCTTCGCGCCGCTCATCCTGCTCACCTTCTGGATGGGCATCTATCCCGAGCCGCTGCTCAACGTTATGGAGGCCTCGGTGGTCAATATCATCGAGAACTACCAACTGGCCCTCGACGAGCGGGCCGGCGTGTCGCTCGCCGAACTGATACCGGGTCGTTAAGCCATGTCCGTAGCAAACGACCTCCAGATTGCCCTTCCAGAGCTGGTGCTGGCCATAAGCGCCATGGCGCTGCTGATCTTCGGCGTCTATCAGGGCAAGGCCGCCGCCGGCCGCGTCATGCTGCTCAGCGCGGCGACCCTCATTGCCGTCATTGCCATCGTCTTTTTGCGGGAGCCGGCTGGCGTCGCTTTCGGCGGCCTCTACGTCGACGACGGCTTTGGCGACTTCATGAAGCTCCTGCTGCTGATCGGCGCGCTGCTCGTGCTGATCATGTCGCACCGCTATCTGGAGCTCGAGCAGGCCAATCGCTTCGAGTATTCGGTGCTGCTGCTCTTTGCGACCCTGGGCATGATGGTCATGGTCTCGGCCAACGACCTGCTCACCATGTACATCGGCTTGGAGTTGCAGAGCCTTGCGCTCTACGTCGTGGCAGCTATCCGCCGCGACAACGTGCGCTCCTCAGAGGCCGGACTGAAGTACTTCGTGCTCGGTGCGCTGGCCTCCGGTCTGCTGCTCTATGGCATGTCGATGGTCTACGGCTTCTCCGGCACCACCAGCTTCGATGCGCTGGCGGAGGTCTTGGCCGCGCCGGATACCGACCCGAGCCTGGGCTTGATCGTCGGCGTGGTCTTCATCTGCGCCGGCCTTGCCTTCAAGGTCTCTGCCGTTCCCTTCCACATGTGGACGCCGGACGTCTACGAGGGCGCGCCGACCTCGGTCACCGCCTTCTTCGCGGTGGCGCCGAAGATCGCTGCCATCGCGCTCTTCACCCGGGTGCTGATGGGTCCCTTCCATGATCTGGTCGACGCCTGGCAGCAGATCATCGTCTTCATCTCCATCGCCTCCATGGTGCTCGGCGCCTTCGCGGCCATCGCGCAGAACAACATCAAGCGCCTGATGGCCTACAGCTCCATCGGTCACATCGGCTATGCCCTGGTCGGGCTGGCCGCCGGGACGCCGGAAGGCGTTGCCGGCGTAGGCGCCTACATGGCGATCTACCTGGTGATGAACGTCGGCACCTTCGCCTGCATCCTCTCCATGCGGCAGAACGGACGCATGGTGGAAGGGGTCAACGACCTCAAGGGCATCAGCCGTACCAACCCGATGATCGCCTTGGCGCTCTTGATCTTCATGTTCTCGCTTGCCGGCATTCCGCCGATGGCCGGCTTCTGGGCCAAGTTCTGGGTCTTCAAGGCGGCGATCAGCGCTGAGCTCTACGGGCTCGCCGTCATCGGTATGCTGTCAAGCGTGGTCTCGGCCTTCTACTACCTGCGCATCGTCAAGCTGATGTACTTCGACGAGGCGACCGAGGGGCTGGACCATGGCGTCGGGCGGGAGACGGGTCTGATCATCCTGGCGACAGCGGCAGCCACCATTTTGCTCTTCATCATGCCGGGCGCGATCCTGGAGGGGGCGGACGCCGCTGCAACCTCCTTGACCCACTATGCCGGGTGATGGGCGCTCTTCGCTGACCATGAGTCTGAAACTTCCGCCGGCCTATCGGCTGATCGAGCGTGAGGCCGTCGACAGCAGCAACGAGGAAGCCAAAGCCCTGGCACGCGCCGGGGCCGAGGATGGGACCTTGCTGTGGGTGCGCGAGCAAAGCGCCGGCAAGGGCCGGGGCGGTCGCGTCTGGGACAGTCCACCGGGAAACCTCTATCTGTCCTTGGTGCTGCGGCCCGACTGCCCGCTGAGCGAGGCAAGCGCGCTCGGCTTCATTGCCGCACTGTCTGTTGGCGAGGCCATCGGCAGCGTCGCCCCGCCCATGGATGTGCTCTACAAGTGGCCCAACGACGTCCTGCTCAACGGCCGCAAGGTCGCCGGTATCCTGCTTGAGTCTGAGACCAGCGGAGACGAGCTCGCCTGGCTGGTCCTAGGGGTCGGCGTCAACGTCAGCCATTTCCCAAAGGACACCATTTTCCCCGCCACCTCACTGCACTTCGAGGGGGCGCCCAGAACCCTGACAGTCGAGGAGCTGCTGCAGGCCTTCTGCCGCTATTTCCTGTCCTGGACCAACCGTTGGCTGGAAGAGGGTTTCGCGCCGGTTCGCGCGGCTTGGTCGCGGCATGCCTACCGCAAAGGCGAAGAAATCGAGGCGCGCCTGCCGCAGGAGACCTTGAACGGCCGGTTCCAAGGTATCGACGAGACTGGCAACCTGATCTTGACGCTGCCTGATGGATCGCAGCGACACATCGGCTTCGGTGATGTCTTTCCGCCGGAACAGGTGGGGGAGGCCGGCTGACATGCTGCTGGCCATCGACTCCGGCAACACCAACGTGGTTTTCGCGCTCTACGAAGGCCGGGAGCAGCGTGGCAAGTGGCGCATCTCCACCAAGCCTGGCCGCTCGGCCGATGAGTATGCCGTCTGGCTGACGCAGCTCATGACGCTCGGCGGCTTCGGGGTGGCCGATGTCACCTCGGTGGTGATCTCCAACGTGGTGCCCACCGCCCAGCGCAGCTTGAACCATTTCTGCAGCCGCTATTTCTCCCAGCCCCCGGTCTCGGTCGAGGAGTGCGTGGCCGCCTACGATTTCGCCATTCGCATTGCCCGGCCCGAGCAGGTGGGGGCCGACCGCATCGCCAACGCCGTGGCAGCGCACGAGGCCTATGAAGGAGGGCTGGTGATCATCGACTTCGGCACCGCCACAACCCTCGACCTGGTCGACCCGGACGGCGCCTATAGCGGCGGCATCATCGCGCCCGGTATCGATGTCTCCATGGAGGCGCTCTACCAGGCCGCGGCGAAGCTGCCGCGTATCTCGGTCGAGAAGCCCAAGGACAACACCGTGGTGGGCTACGACACGGCGTCTGCCATGCACTCCGGCGTGTTCTGGGGCTACATCAGCATGATCGAAGGCTTGGTCAGCCGCATCAAGGAAGAGCGCGGCGACAGCCTCACGGTGGTTGCCACCGGTGGCCTGGCGCCGCTCTTCCATGAAACCAGCGACGTCATCAACTATGTCGAGCCGGACCTGACGCTTAGTGGTCTGGTGTCGCTGCACGAGGCCTACCGGCGGCAGCAGACGTGACCGACGACTTCATCCCCGGCGACGACGAGCTGCTTTTTCTGCCCCTGGGCGGGACCGGCGAGATCGGTATGAACCTCAATCTCTACGGCCATGCCGGCAAGTGGCTGATGGTCGATCTCGGCGTCACCTTCGGTGAAGAGAGCCTGCCCGGCATCGACGTGGTCATGGCCGACCCGCAGTTCATCCTCGATCGCCGCGATCGGCTCGCGGGCCTGGTGCTCACCCATGCCCACGAGGACCACATCGGCGCGGTGCCCTATCTTTGGCCCGAGCTGCGCTGCCCAATTTATGCGACGCCCTTCACCGCGGCGCTGCTGCAGCGAAAGTTTGCCGATGACGACATGGAGGACCCGCCGGAGATCACCGTGGTGCCCATGTCAGGCACCTTCAGCGTCGGGCCTTTTGAGATCGAGCTGGTCACCCTGACCCATTCCATCCCCGAGCCAAACGCCGTCGTTCTGCGCACGCCGCCCGGCACGGTGCTGCACACCGGCGACTGGAAGCTGGACCCGGACCCGCTGGTCGGCGACGACTACGACGCCCAGCGCCTGCGAGAGATCGCTCAGGAAGGCGTCTTGGCCATGGTCTGCGATTCGACCAACGCCTTGGTCGAAGGCGAGTCGGGTTCGGAGCTCGATGCCCGCGAAGGCCTCGAGACCCTGATCGCGGAGCAGAAGGGGCGGGTTGCCGTGGCCTGCTTCGCCAGCAACGTGGCCCGCCTTGAGAGCATCATGCGCGTGGCGGAGGCTTGCGGGCGCCGGGTGTCCTTGGTCGGACGCTCCATGCACCGCATCGTCGCCTCGGCGCGGGCGGCCGGCTACCTGCAGGATATTCCGGCACTGATCGACCCCGAAGACATCGGCTATCTGCCGCGGAATGAGGTGCTGTTGCTCTGCACCGGCAGCCAGGGAGAGACCCGGGCGGCGCTTTGGCGTATCGCCCAGAACAACCATCGCGACATTGCGCTCGAGGCCGGCGACTCCGTGATCTTCTCCTCGCGGGTCATACCCGGCAACGAGAAGAGCATCTTCGCCCTCTACAACGCTTTGATCGCGGCCGGTGTCACCGTCTATGGCGACGACACCAGCGATCTGACCTTGCACGTCTCCGGTCATCCTTGCCGGGGCGAGCTGGCCCAGATGTATCAGTGGGTGCGGCCGGCTGTTTCGATCCCCGTGCATGGGGAACGGCGCCATCTGGCCGCCCATGCCGAACTGGCGCAGCAATGCCAGGTGCCGCGCGCCATCGTCTCGGGCAACGGCGATCTCATTCGCCTGGCGCCGGGTGAGGCGGAGATCGTCGGCACGGTGGAGACCGGACGGCTCCTGGTCGATGGCGACATCCTGCGCCGCTCGGACAGCCCGGCGCTGCAGCAGCGCCGGCGCGTGGCCTACTCCGGCTCGGCCGTGGTCACGGCGGTGTTCGACAGCGACGGCGAGCCGCGGGGGGCGCCTCGGCTTCTGGCCAGCAATCTCCTGGAGGACGAAGAGGACGAGGATATCGCCGAGGCGGTACTGGCCGCCGTGCAGGTCGCGCTCGGCCGGCTTGGCCGCCAGGCACGCCGCGACCCGCAGGCGGTTGGCGAGGCCATGCGTCTCGCTGCCCGACGCACGATCACCCGCTTGACCGGACGGCGTGCGATCGTCGAAGCGCAACCCATATTCCTTGATTGAGGCCCGTGCGGACTGGCCCGACGCAGGTAGGACCATAGGTAGGACAGTATGATCGGACGCTTGAACCACATCGCCATCGCCGTGCCGGACTTGGCGGCGGCCAGCCAGACCTATAGCGAGACCCTGGGCGCCAAGGTTTCGCAGCCGATTGACGAGCCGGACCACGGTGTGACTGTCGTCTTCGTCGAGCTGCCTAACACCAAGATCGAGTTGCTGCTGCCCTTGGGTGAGGATTCGCCCATCGCCAACTTTCTGGAGCGCAATCCCGGCGGCGGCATCCACCATGTTTGCTATGAGGTCGATGACATTCTGGCGGCGCGGGACAAGCTGAAGGCGGAGGGCGCCCGGGTGCTTGGCGACGGTGAGCCGAAGATCGGCGCCCATGGCAAGCCGGTTCTTTTCCTGCACCCCAAGGACTTCTTGGGGACCCTGGTCGAGCTCGAGCAGGCCTAGCGGGTAGGTCGCCGAAGGATGACCTGGTTTACCGGCATTATGGTCTACGTCATCGTCTGGTGGATGGTGCTGCTCATGGTCCTGCCGCTGTGGGTGCGCCGGCCCGAGCAGGTCGAGAAGGGCCATGACCCTGGTGCCCCGGCCGAAGCCAAGATCGCCAAGAAGCTGCTGGTGACGACCTTGGTCGCAGCGGCAGTTTTCGGGGTCATTTTCGCGATCATCGAAGCCGATCTCATCAGCTTCCGGCAACCACTCTAATTGGACCCTGGCTTTCCGAGGCCACCGAGCCAGGATACGGCCAGAGTGTAGGGTGCCTTCCAGACGCCCGTCTGAAGTCCGGATATCTGCGATCACTTGGTAGAGCTTTTTGTGCGCGGCGGCAGCATGACTATGGCTGCGAGCAGTCCACCCGCGGAGGCCAGGGCGGCGATGGCGAAGGGCCACGCGAAGCTTGCCGAGACCTCTTCCGTGGTCAACGCAGCACCGAGAGCTGCAATGCCAAGGGCGAAACCAGCCTGCCGCATCACCACTGTAACCGCCGAGGCCATGCCCGCTTGCTCTTGCGGGACGAGCGCAACCACCGCTCCAGAAAGCTGCGGGTGTACCCAGGCAGCACCCACTCCGACAGCTGCCATGCCAAGTATCGCGAGTTGCCATCGCACGGTCATATCTTGCGCGACTGCGGCAAGGACGAGCAACGTCCCACCTGCAATCATTACCACCAGCCCAAGGGCAAAGAAGCGGCGCCACCCCAAGCGCACGACAAGCCGGCCTGCCAAGGGCGGTATGAGGAGAAAGGGGACGGTCGCCGCCAGCAAGCCAAGGCCGGCCGTTTCCGCCGACCACCCGAGTGCTGCGCTTAGAAACAAGGGTAGGTAGACCAGGACGGCCCAGTAGCCCATCGAGACCGCGAAGAGCAGCACTGCAATGCCGATCATGACTTTCCGCGCGAAGACCGCCGGATCCAGGATCGGTTCGCTCCGCCGTCGCTGTTGAACCGCGAAGAGGCCGAAAAGGAGCACGCACAGCGAGAGCCCGATAGTGGCATGAACCGGGTCCTGGCGCGCTCGCAGCAGCGACTCGACGGCCAGAGCCAATGCAAGAGTCGCGATGGCAATGCCGAGCGGGTCGAATGGCCTCGGAGCGGACTTGCGGACCTCGGCGATCAATCTCGGCACGCCCCAAAGCACCAAAAGACAGGCGGGCAAATTGAGGAAGAAGATCCAACGCCAGCCGAGTGTGCCGGAGATCGCCCCACCGATCGTCGGCCCCAAGGCCATGGCGACGCCGGAGAGGACACCAAGCATAGCAAAGGCGCGGGTGCGCTTCTCCTGCTCGGGGTAGGCTTGGGCTATCAGGGCAATGGCACCGGTTACGACGAAGGCTGCTCCTATGCCTTGTACCGCCCTGGCCGCCCAGAGGCTCGGGCCGTCCCAGGCCAACCCGCAGGCAATTGAGGCCAGTGCGAATATCAGATTACCGAGCAACAAGGCCCGGCGTCGGCCATAGCGGTCGGTAAGAGCGCCCGCCGCCATCAACGTACCGGTGAAGGCCAGGCTGTATGCGTCCATCACCCAGGCATAGCCGGCGACACCAAAGTCGAGTGCCTCGGCGATGGAGGGCATGGCGACGACCACCGCGGTGACATCGAATTGGGTGAGAAAAGCCGCCATGCCAAGCACAAGGGCAGGGAGCATGGGACGACCGTTTAGCAAGGGGCGCGCAGCTTCTTCGCAGGATGACTGGGACAAGGGAACCTCGTTTGCAGGGAACTTCGGCAAGCCTGAGCCAGCCTTTCCGGCAAAGCGAATTCCAAGTGTTCAACTTTGCATGAATCTGTTTCATAGTCTCAATCATGCGTGCACTCCCGCCCTTCGATGCCCTGGTCGCCTTCGATGCCGCTCTCCGCAACGGCAGCATGACCCGCGCTGCTGCGGAGCTAGGCCTCACTCAGAGCGCGGTTAGTCATCGCTTGCGAAAGCTAGAAGACTTCGTTGGAACACCGCTGCTTAACCGCTCGAGCAAGATGCTGACGACGACAGCGGCCGGGGCAGCACTGGCCGAAGGCCTCGATGCCCTACTCGACGAGATGTCGGAGCTACGCGCCAGGTCGCGCGCGGCCGTCACACCGGCGACTTTGAAAGTGGGGCTCGGCAGCGCCCTGGCCGACCACTGGCTGGTGCGGCGCCTGCCGGGCTTCGCCCGTCAGCACCCGGGTATCGCTGTCGAACTCGCCATCATCGAAAACGAGGCGCAGGCGCGCGCCACAGAGCTCGACATCCAAGTCCTCTGGCTTCTTGCCGGCTCTGCGCGAGCCAGCTCGACCCAACGGTTGTTGTTTCAAGAGCAGGTCTTTCCGGTGGCGGCACCTGAGGTCTTGCCCGGCGGCTTGCCCCTCGACGACATCGCACGTTTAGCGAGTTTGCCGCTCCTGCATAAGGGGCCGCTCGGCCGGAACAACGGTGCAGAGTGGTCCTGGCCTGTTTGGTTCGAGCGGCTGGGCATCGAAAGCAGGGTACCGGTCGGCCTGCGCTTCGCCACCATCGGTACGGCGATCGCCGCGGCGCTCCAGGGGGCCGGCGTCGTCTTGGCGAGATCATTGTTGGTCCACGATGCCCTTGCCGGCGGGCGCTTGGTCCGAGTGTTGCCGGCACGCTGGGACGTTCCCTCGAGCAAGACTCACATAGTGCGTTGGCCGGCTGCACTGTCAGACGACAAGCGCATCGCGGCCTTCATCGACTGGCTGGCGGAAGAGGCCGCCGACACCACGCAGGTATAGAGCTTTTGTCTGATGGAGCCCTCGGCGCCATGCCTTGTGGTCGTCAAGTCCAGATAATTGCCAGGTCCGCAGCAAACGATCGGAATGGGCCGGGTACGGGCGAATTGCGATATCAGCCCAAGCAGATGGCGCAGGCAAGGCGAGAAGCAGAATTGCGTCCACATGGTCGCAAAGCGCTCTCGAATCAAAAACGCAGGTTCCAGAGGAACCCGCGTTGAGTCGGCATTTTTTATTTTACGTTCCATGCGTTGGCGTACCAACACCCTTGTTAAGGCGTTTTCCTCCTTAAACTTGGGCCGCGACCTTAAGTGATCGACTTTTTGATTGGTATGTTTTCATACTGGAACGAAGAGCAGGCGTCACGTTCTTTTTTATCGCGTCCAATGTCCCAACAATCCACTGCAGTCGTGGCTGGGACATAAGAAGCTGTCGAACATCGCTTCCTCTTTTTGTCTCTCTTTCGCCCGACTTTGCCCGATCGGCGTCATCAGGTTTCCTTAACGCCGCGTAAGGTAGTCTCGGTGTTAAGACGAGGCCAGAGAAGAATGGTGCGCAAAACGACCCTGGCAGGGATGGCCGGGCTTTGCTTGGCCGCGCTGGCGCCCTTGCACGGAACCGCTGAGGCCGCCGAGGTGGAGGTCTCGCGGGAAGCCTGCCTACGCCTGACCAACTATGTTCCGGATGGCTCCGTGGACGCCGAGTACAAGCCCGGCGTCGACAGCCGCGGTCGCCCCGTGGCGCCGGCCGACTATGGCACGGCTGGGGTGATCAAGCCGCCGGAGGTTTATCGTTTTGATGTCGAGCTCAACCCCTTTCCGCGCGACCGGGTTCGCCTGCAGGAAAGCCAGCTCAACGAGGTCGACACGGCCATTGCCCTGACTAAACGGGAGATCGCCGCCCTGGAAGCGGCGGGAGACGATGCCTCGGCGGCTAGGGCGGCTTTGTCCGATCTGGAGGGCGAGCGATCGGACCTTCTCGATGGGCTGTCGGTCTCAGATCGGCGCCCCGGCGAGCGCAGCACGCTGTCGGTCGGCGAGGTGACCGTAACTCAAGACGGGGCCGTGTTCTGGAACGGTCAGCCGCTGCAGGACCCGAACGTCGTCCTGCTGACCCGGAAGTGCCGGGAGCTGCTGAGCCGCTGAGTGTCGCCCTCGGCGACCAGCGCCATGGACAAGTCAATTGCCATTGCCTAGGGTCCGCCGCGGTCGCAGCTCCGCGGCCTATTGGCAAAATCATCAAGAGCAAAGCATGCGCAGAACGGTCTTCTTTCTGCCCACCCTTCGGGAGACCCCCAAGGAAGCGGAAATCGTCTCCCACCGCCTGATGCTGCGCGCGGGCATGGTTCGCCAGGCCTCCGCCGGGATCTACTCCTGGCTGCCGCTCGGCTATAAGGTTCTGCGGCGCATCGAGGCCATTGTGCGCGAGGAGCAGGACCGCGCCGGCTGCCAGGAAGTTCTGATGCCGACCATCCAGTCGGCCGACCTCTGGCTCAAGTCCGGTCGCTACAACGACTACGGTCCGGAGATGCTGCGCATCCGCGACCGGCATGACCGGGACATGCTCTACGGCCCGACCAACGAGGAGCTGATCACCGATATCTTCGGCGAGAGCTGCCGCAGCTACCGCGACGTGCCGAAGCTGCTCTATCACATCCAGTGGAAGTTCCGCGACGAGGTGCGGCCGCGCTTCGGCGTGATGCGCGGGCGTGAGTTCCTGATGAAGGATGCCTACTCCTTCGATGTCGATTTCGAGGGGGCCAAGCGCGCCTACAACAAGATGTTCGCTGCCTATTTGCGGACCTTCGCGCGCATGGGCCTCAAGGCCATTCCCATGGAGGCCGATACGGGCCCGATCGGCGGCAACCTGAGCCACGAGTTCATCATCCTGGCGGATACCGGCGAGAGCGAGGTCTTCTGCCATCAGGATTTCATCGACTTCGATGTCCTGAGCGAGGCGCTCGACTACGACGGCGATCTCGAGCCCATGGTCACGCACTGGACCGAGCTTTACGCCCGGACAGACGAGAAGCACGATCAGGCCGCCTTCGAGGCCGAGGTGCCGGAGGACAAGCGAGTCCACCGCCGCGGCATCGAGGTGGGGCACATCTTCTATTTCGGCACCAAGTACTCGGAGCCGCTCGGCGCCCGCGTCACCTTGGCGGACGGCAGCGAGCAGCCGGTGCATATGGGCTCCTACGGTATCGGCGTCTCGCGCCTGGTGGGCGGCATCATCGAGGCCAGCCATGACGAGGACGGCATCGTCTGGCCGGACAGCGTGGCGCCCTTCGGGGTCGGCCTCATCAACCTAAAGGTGGCCGACCAGGCCTGCGTCGCTGCCTGCGACGATGCCTACGGCCAGCTCGTCGACGCCGGGCTGGAGCCGCTCTATGACGACCGCGACGAAAGCGCTGGGGCCAAGTTCGCCGACATGGACCTGATCGGCCTGCCCTGGCAGCTCATCATCGGACCACGCGGATTGAAGAACGGGGTGGTCGAGCTCAAGCGCCGGGCCAGTGGGGAGCGGGAGGAGCTCTCCCTCGAATCGGCCCTGGCGCGGCTGACGGAAGGACGCGGATGATCTTCGGCGCGTTGGAGCGCTGGATCGCCCTGCGTTATCTCAGGGCCCGGCGCAAAGAAGGCTTCATCTCCGTCATCGCCTGGTTCTCCCTGCTCGGCATCGCGCTGGGAGTGGCCACGCTGATCATCGTCATGTCGGTGATGAACGGCTTCCGTGCTGAGCTCTTGGGCCGCATTCTCGGCGTCAATGGCCATCTGACGATCTACAGCAACATCGGCGGCATCGAGGACTATCAGGATGTGCGCCAGCGGGTCGAGGCCATCCCGGGCGTGGTCCTGGCAACGCCGCAGATCCAAAACCAGGTCATGGTGACCGCAGGCCCACAGGCCCGCGGTGCGGTCGTCCGTGCCATGCAGCCCGAGGACTTCACCCGCCGCGATCTGCTGCGCGAGAGCTTCCGACAGGGAGACTTCAGGGCCTTCGAGGCCGGCGAAGGGCTGCTGATCGGCTCGCGCCTGGCGCAGACGCTCGGCGTGCGGCCGGGAGGGCAAATCTCTCTGGTGACGCCGCGCGGCAACGCCACTGCCATCGGTACCATCCCGCGTATCAAGAGCTATACGGTGGCCGGCACCTTCGATGTCGGCATGTTCGAGTACGACAGCAGCTTCATCTTCATGCCGCTGCCGCTGGCTCAGACCTATTTCCGCCTGCCAGAGCAGGCCAACGCCATCGAGGTCTTCGTCGAGGATGTCGATGAGGTGAGGGGGCCCAGACGGGCGATCGAATCCGATCTCGGTGCCGCCTTCCGCACCGTCGACTGGCAGAACGCCAACGCCAGCTTCTTCAACGCCGTCCAGGTCGAGCGCAACGTCATGTTCCTCATCCTGACACTGATCATCCTGGTGGCGGCCTTCAACATCATCTCCGGCCAGATCATGCTGGTGAAGGACAAGGGGCGCGATATCGCCATCCTGCGCACCATGGGGGCGACCCGGGGGATGATCCTGCGCATCTTCTTCATGAGCGGCGCCTCCATCGGGGTCATCGGCACACTTGCCGGCCTGTTGCTCGGCTATCTCTTCGTCGAGAACATCGCGGTGCTGCAGGGTTGGGTGGAGGCTGCAGCCGGAACCCAGGTCTTCAATCCGGAGATCTACTTCTTGACCACGCTGCCGGCTGTCATGGATCCGCAGGAGGTCGTCGAGGTCGTGCTGATGGCCTTGGCCATCGCCTTCTGTGCGCCACTCTTCCCGGCCTGGCGGGCGGCGCGTTTGGACCCGGTCGAAGCCCTCCGCTATGAATGACACCTTGACCAAGAGCGCTGTCGCGGCGGCCTTGCCGCTCGAGGTCATCGATCTGCGCAAGTCCTTCCCGCAAGGCGAGGAGCGTCTGGACGTGCTGCGCGGCATCGACTTCTCCCTCGCGGCCGGCGAGATCGTGGCGCTGGTCGGCCCCTCCGGCGCCGGCAAGTCGACACTGCTCCAGATCATCGGGCTCTTGGAGCAGGCCGACAGTGGCACCTTGCGGCTGTCGGGCCACGATGCCTTCGGCCTCGACGACGGCGCCCGTACCCGCCTGCGCCGCGACTATCTCGGATTCGTCTATCAGTTCCACCACCTGCTGCCGGAGTTCTCGGCGCTGGAGAACCTCACCCTGCCGTCCATGCTGGCCGGAGAGGGGAGAGCCGAAGCTTCGCGCCGCGCCGACGATCTTTTGGCGCGGGTCGGTCTCGCCGAGCGGCGCACGCACCGGCCGGCGCAGCTTTCGGGTGGCGAGCAGCAGCGGGTGGCCATCGCGCGCGCCCTGGTCAACGGCCCCACCTTGCTCTTGGCCGACGAGCCGACCGGCAACCTCGACCCGGAGACGGCTGACGGCGTCTTCAACTATCTTCTGACCGTGGTGCGCGAAAGCCGGGCCGCCGCCCTCATCGCCACCCACAATCCCGAGCTGGCCCGGCGCATGGACCGCATCCTCCGGCTTGAGGATGGTCACGTGGTGGAACAAGCTTAGTTTCTTCCACAGCCCCGACTCGGCTGCCGTCACTAAGTCTTTGGACATGCCGCACGCTGATTTCGTTCATCTGCACGTCCATAGCGCCTATTCGCTCTCGGAAGGCGCGATCAAGATCAAAGAGCTGATCAAGCTCTGCCAGCGCCACAACATGCCGGCTGTCGCCATGACGGATAGCAACAGCCTGTTCGGGGCGCTGGAGTTCGCCATGGCGGCGCGGGAGTCGGGCATTCAGCCCATCGTCGGCAGCGTGGTGAGCCTGATCGGCGCGGAGCCTGCGGCCAACGGACGGGGCGGCCTCAACGGCAACGGCAATGGAGCGCCCAAGGCGCCGGCCATGGAGCCTTTGGTCCTGCTGGCCCAGACCGAGGCGGGCTATGGGAACCTGCTAAAGCTGATGACCGCGGCCCACCTGGAACGTCCGGAGCAGCTGGCGCCGCACGTGACGCTCGAACAGCTAGCCGCGCACGGTGAGGGGGTGATTTGCCTGACCGGCGGGCTC
The DNA here is from genome assembly GCA_965247175.1 of Rhodospirillales bacterium. Lineage (GTDB taxonomy): Bacteria > Pseudomonadota > Alphaproteobacteria > Kiloniellales > DSM-21159 > JANQMX01. Next base: position 1,267,691 of record OZ252006.1, on the reverse strand, counting down.
GACGGGCCTGTGGGGCAGCGTTTGCTGGAGCGAAAGGACGAAGAAGCCGAAGCCCTGCTCGAGTCGCTGGCCGGCATCTTCCCCGGCCGCCTCTATGTCGAGTTGCAGCGCCATGGTCAGGAGGGGGAGCGGGCGGTCGAAGGGCGCCTGCTCGATCTCGCCTATGAGAAAGACCTGCCGCTCGTGGCCACCAATGCGGTCTACTTCCCCGACAGTGATTTCTATGAAGCGCACGACGTGTTGCTCTGCATCGCCGAAAGCACCTACCTGGCCGACCGCGACCGCCGGCGCCTGACACCGCAGCACTTCTTCAAGAGCGCCAAGGAGATGCGCGCGCTCTTCCAGGACCTGCCCGAGGCGGTCGACAACAGCCTGGTGGTGGCGCAGCGCTGCGCCTTCTTTCCTGAAAAGCAGCAGCCCATCCTGCCGCCCTTCGAAACCGCTGCCGGGCGCGACGAGGGCGAGGAGCTGGCGGCGCAGGCCAAGGCTGGGCTCGAAAGGCGCCTGGAGGCCCATGTCTTCTCAGCCGACGACGACGAGGCCGAGCGGGCCCGCAAGGCGGAGCCCTATTGGAAGCGCCTCGACTATGAGCTGAGCGTCATCGCCCAGATGGGCTTTCCCGGCTATTTCCTGATCGTCGCCGACTTCATCCAGTGGTCCAAGGCCAACGACATTCCGGTCGGCCCGGGCCGCGGCTCGGGCGCCGGCTCGGTGGTGGCCTGGTCGCTGACCATCACCGACCTCGACCCCCTGCGCTGGAAGCTGCTGTTCGAGCGCTTTCTCAATCCCGAACGCATCTCGATGCCGGACTTCGACATCGACTTCTGCCAGGACCGGCGCGATGAGGTGCTGCGCTATGTGCAGGAGAAGTACGGCCGCGATCGCATGGCGCAGATCATCACCTTCGGAAAGCTGCAGGCCCGCGCCGTGCTGCGCGACGTGGGGCGGGTGCTGCAGATGCCGTATGGCCAGGTCGACCGCATCTGCAAGCAGGTCCCCAACAATCCGGCCGACCCCAAGACCCTGCAGGAGGCGCTCGACACGGAGGAGGGCCTGAGGGCTGAGCGGGACAACGACCCGGATGTCGCCCGGCTGATCGGCATCGGCCAGCAGTTGGAGGGGCTCTACCGCCACGCCTCGACCCACGCCGCCGGTGTGGTGATCGGCGACCGGCCGCTCGACGAGCTGGTGCCGCTCTACCGCGACCCGCGCTCCGACATGCCGGTCACCCAGTTCAACATGAAGTATGTCGAGCTGGCGGGGCTGGTGAAATTCGACTTCCTCGGGCTCAAGACCTTGAGCGTGCTGCGTAAGGCTGTGGAGCTGATCGCCGAGCGGGGGCAGGAGCTCGACCTTTCCAGCCTGGCGCTGGACGACGAGAAGACCTATGCCATGCTGGCCCGGGGCGAAACGGTCGGCGTGTTCCAGTTGGAATCCTCGGGCATGCGCGACGTGCTGCGCAAGCTGAAGCCAGACCGCTTCGAGGACATCATCGCCGTGGTCGCGCTCTACCGGCCTGGGCCGATGGACAACATCCCTGCCTACATCGAGCGCAAGCACGGCCGGGAGGAGCCCGACTACCTCCATCCCAAGCTGAAGCAGCTGCTGGAAGAGACCCACGGCATCATCATCTACCAGGAGCAGGTGCTGCAGATCGCCCAGGTGCTGTCCGGCTACAGCCTCGGCAAGGCCGACATTCTCCGTAAGGCCATGGGCAAGAAGATCAAGGAGGAGATGGACAAGCAGCGCGACGACTTCGTGAACGGCGCCGTCGAGCTGGGCACCAAAAAGGAGAAGGCCTCCTACATCTTCGATCTGGTGGCGAAGTTCGCCGGCTACGGCTTCAACCGCGCGCATGCCGCCTGCTACGCGCTGCTGGCCTATCAAACGGCCTACCTCAAGGCCAACCACCCGGTCGAGTTCATGGCCGCGACCATGACCTACGACATGGGCAATACCGACAAGCTCGGCATGTTTCGCCAGGAATTGCAGCAGCTTGGCGTGCCTCTCCTGCCGCCCGACGTGAACCACTCGCGCGCCGACTTCGCGGTCGAGGTGTCGCGCGACGGAGAGGGTGCCGTGCGCTATGCCCTGGGCGCTCTGAAGAACGTCGGCGCCACCGCCATGGAAGGCCTGGTCGAGGAGCGCGAGCGGGGCGGCACCTTCGCCTCGCTTGCCGACTTCGGCTTGCGGCTGGACTCCCGGCTGCTCAACCGCCGCATGATCGAGCAGCTTGCAGCGGCGGGCAGCTTCGATGGCTTGATGACCAACCGGCGGCGTGTCTGCGAGGGCAGCGACCGCTTGCTCGCTCTTGCGGCACGGGCAAGCGAAGAAAAGACAAGCAGCCAGGTTAACTTGTTCGGCGATGTTCAAGCGAACTGTGAGACGGAGCTGCTGCTGCGCGATTGCGAGGACTGGCCAAGCGCCGAGCGCCTGCAGCGCGAATACGACGCCATCGGCTTCTACCTAACGGCCCATCCATTGGACGCATACGACGCCGCGCTCGCCCGCCTCCAGGTGGTCGGCAGCGGCGCGCTGATGGAGGCAGCCCGCGATATTAACGGCCCCAAGAAGTTAGCGGGTGTCGTGCTCAATCGGCAGGAGCGACGCTCGCGCCGGGGCAACCGTTTCGCCTTCGTGCAGCTCTCCGACAGCCAGGGCATCTACGAGGTCATGGTCTTCTCGGAGCTGCTGGCCCAGAAGCGCGATCTCTTGCAGGCCGGCCGCCTGGTGCTGGTTACCGTCTCGCTGGAGGCCCAGGCCGATGCCGACATGCGCCTGACGGCGCAGGGCTTCCGTGATCTCGACGAGGCCATCGCCAACGACAGCCGGGGCTTGCGTCTCTTCCTGCGGGAGGATGGCTGCCTGTCTGCCTTGCGCGGCGTTCTCGACCGCCAGCGGCAAGGGCAGGGGCGGGTCAACTTGGTGCTGGAGACTGCCGATGGCGAGGTCGAAATCGCGCTTCCGCCGGTCTATCAGTTGAGCCCGGCCGGGCGTCAGGCCATCAAGTCGGTCTCGGGCGTCGAGATGGAAGAGCTCTGAGGCGTTCTACGCAACGCAGAATTGCCCTGTTTTCGTAGCAAACGCGGCTGGTTAGGCCTTGCAATCGCCGGGGTGCCTCGCTAATTACCGGCGGCCTAGCATTCAAACCACACGTGGGCTTTGCGGCGCTGCCAACTGGCGCGTCGCTCCGGTGTGCGCGGAATTCAACGATTTCGCGCATCTCTGCCCGCGGCGGAATGAACCGGAACAGAAGGAACACACGATGGCAGTGCCCAGTTTCACCATGCGCCAGCTCCTCGAAGCTGGCGTCCATTTCGGCCATACCACCCGGCGGTGGAACCCGAAAATGGCGCCCTACATCTTCGGCGAGCGCAACGGGGTTCATATTCTCGATCTCGAGCAGACTTCGCCGCTGCTCAGCCAAGCCCTGTCCTTCCTGCGCAACGTCGTCTCCGGAGGCGGCCGGGTGCTCTTCGTCGGCACCAAGCGTCAGGCCAGCGAGCTCGTGGCCTCCGCGGCCGAGCGCTGCGGCCAGTATTATGTCAACCACCGCTGGCTCGGCGGCACCCTGACCAACTGGAAGACCATTTCTTTCTCGATCAAGCGCCTGAAGGACCTGGAGGCACGCCTGGCCGAGGAGAACCTGGGCCTGACCAAGAAAGAGCTGCTCAACCTGACCCGCAACCAGGAGAAGCTGGAGCGGGCGCTGGGCGGCATCAAAGACATGGGCGGCCTGCCGGATGCGATCTTCGTGATCGACACCAACAAGGAGCACATCGCGATCGCCGAGGCCAAGGTGCTCGGCATTCCCGTGGTGGCCGTGCTCGATTCCAATTCCGACCCGAACGGGGTCGACTATCCCATTCCGGGCAACGACGACGCCATCCGTGCCATCCAGACCTACTGCGACCTGGCGGCGGAAGCCATTCTGGACGGCCTGCAGCAGGAAGTGATGCAGACCGGCGGCGACATCGGCGCGGCCGAAGTGGCGCCCGTCGAGAGCCTCGCTGAGGCCCCCGAGGGCGAGCAGGCGGCTGCTGATGTCCCAGCCGAGGCGCCTGCCGAGACTCCGGCGGAGACCCCTGCGGACACCCCTGCGGAGACTCCCGCTGAGACGACGGATGAAGCCCCGGCCGAAGGCACGCCCGAAAGCGCCCCTGAGGCCACGCCCGAGGCACCGGCCGAAGACGAGCAGCAGAAGGCGGCGGGGTAACCGCGAAACGCCACGTTTCGAACATAGCGAAGGGGTGGCTGGGGCCGCCCCTTTTTAGAAATCGCAGTAAGTTAGCGAACGACCTAAAACCGCGAGGGTAGAAATGTCGATTACCGCGAGCATGGTGAAAGAGCTGCGCGAGAAAACTGGCGCCGGCATGATGGACTGCAAGAAGGCGCTGTCGGAAGTGGAAGGCGATCTGGAGCAGGCCATCGACTGGCTGCGCAAGAAGGGCTTGGCGGCGGCCGCGAAGAAGGCTGGGCGCACCGCGGCCGAGGGCTTGGTCGGCGTTGCCACGGAAGGCAATCGCGGTGCGGTGGTCGAGCTCAACGCCGAGACCGATTTCGTCGCCCGCAATGAGCAGTTCCAGCAGTTCGTCCGATCGGTGACGGACCTGGCCCTGGCCGCCGGTGGCGATATGGCGACCCTGGAAGAGGCCGCTTATCCTGGGACCGGGCGCACGGTTGCCGAGGAGCTGACTCAGCAGATTGCGACCATCGGCGAGAACATGAACCTGCGCCGGGTGGCTGGCTTCGAGGTCAGCCCGGGCGTCGTGGCGTCTTACGTGCACGGTCAGGTAGCCCCGGGCATGGGCAAGATCGGTGTCGTCGTGGCACTGGAGTCGGAAGGCAATGCCGAGAGCCTCGCGGCCTTCGGCAAGCAGCTTGCCATGCATATCGCCGCGGCCAATCCGCAAGCCGTGGACATCGCCGACGTCGATGCCTCCGCCCTGGAGCGGGAGCGCGATGTTCTGGCGGATCAGGCCCGGGCCAGCGGCAAGCCGGAAGAGATCATCGCCAAAATGGTGGAAGGGCGCCTGCGCAAGTACTATGAGGAGGTCGTGCTCCTCGAACAGACCTTCGTCATCGACGGCGAAACCAAGGTGCGCAAGGCGGTCGAGGCAGCAGGCAAGGACGCCGGGGGCGACGTCCGTGTGGTTGGTTTCGCGCGCTTCCAGCTCGGTGAGGGCATCGAGAAGGAAGAGGCGGATTTCGCGGCCGAGGTGGCGGCAACCCTGTCCTAGGGATCAACGGCTACGCACGGGAAGGCGATGGCCGAAATCATGAGCGACCCACGCGCCGACGGCGGCACCCGCTACCGTCGCGTACTCCTGAAAGTCTCCGGCGAGGCCCTGATGGGCTCGCGCGACTACGGTCTGGATCCGGACACCGTCAACCGGGTGGCCGAGGAAGTGAAGGCCGTCCACGACCTGGGCGTGGAGATCTGCCTGGTCATCGGCGGCGGCAACATCTTCCGAGGCCTCTCGGCTGCGGCCGAGGGCATGGAACGCGCGACCGCCGACTACATGGGCATGCTGGCGACGGTGATCAATTCGCTGGCCATGCAGAATGCCCTGGAGCAAATCGGCGTGCCGACTCGCGTGCAGTCCGCCATCCCGATGGCGACCGTTTCCGAGCCCTACATCCGGCGGAGGGCGGTCCGACACATGGAAAAGGGGCGCGTCGTCATTTTCGCTGGCGGTACCGGGAACCCCTTCTTCACCACCGATACCGCGGCTGCGCTGCGGGCGTCGGAGATGAATTGCAATGCCCTTCTCAAGGGCACCAAGGTGGACGGCGTTTACGACGCCGACCCGACCGTCGACAGCACGGCGCGGCGGTTCGACAACCTGACGTACAAGGAAGTTCTCGACCGCGACCTTCGGGTCATGGACCACGCGGCCATAACGCTTGCGCGCGAGAACCATATTCCTATCTTGGTTTTCTCGATCGCGGAGGCCGGCCGATTCGCTGAGGTTTTGCTGGGCCGGGGCGCCTTCACCGTCGTTGAAGACGGCTGATCGCTGGTTGGAGGAGACGCTGGGAAATGAGCGCAGATCTAAAGGAACTGAAGCGCCGCATGGATGGAGCGATCGAGGCTCTGAAGCGGGAGTTCGCGGGGCTGCGTACCGGGCGGGCCAGCACTGGTTTGCTCGAGCCAATTACGGTCGATGCCTATGGCGCTCAGATGCCCATGTCCCAGGTCGGCACCATCGGCGTGCCTGAGCCGCGCATGCTCAGTGTCCAGGTTTGGGACCGCCAGCTGGTGAATGCGGTGGATAAAGCGATACGCGAATCCGATTTGGGACTAAATCCTGTCATCGATGGACAGCTATTACGCATTCCTATCCCGCCTTTGACCGAAGAGAGGCGGCAGGAAATGACCAAGGTCGCGGCACGCTATGCGGAACAAGCCCGCGTCGCTGTCAGGAACGTGCGCCGCGATGGCATGGAGTCGTTGAAGAAGATGGAAAAGGACGGCGAGATTTCGCAGGACGAGCATCACGTGCGCGCCGACGACATCCAGAAGATCACCGATGAGCACGTCAAGCTCGTCGACGAACTCCTCAGTCATAAAGACTCGGAGATAATGCAGGTCTGATCGGATGGTTTACGTGGAGGGGACGGCTGTGCCGCAGCATGTTGCCATCATCATGGACGGTAACGGGCGCTGGGCGAAATCCCGCGGCTTGCCGCGCACGGCAGGCCATCGCCAGGGCGTGGAGGCTGTCCGGCGCACGATAAGCGGTGCGATCGAGCTGGGCATCCAGTACGTGACGCTGTTCAGCTTCTCCTCGGAGAACTGGGGCCGCCCGGTCGACGAAGTCAGCGACCTCATGGGCTTGATGCGGCGCTACCTGCGCAGCGAAACGGCGGAGCTGCGCGAGCAGGGCGTCCGGGTCCGGGTGATCGGAGAACGCGATCGTCTGCCCCGTGATATTGCCGAGATGATCAGCCAGCTCGAAGTCCAAACCCGGGAAAACGACCGGCTGAACTTGGTTGTGGCCTTGAGCTACGGCGGGCGGGCGGAGCTTGTGCTGGCCGCAAAGCAGCTCGCCTCGGCCGTACAGGACGGCAAGCTGAGCCTCGAAGAGGTCTCGGAAGAGACCTTCGGGCGCTGCCTCATGACCGATGGCATTCCCGACCCGGACCTACTGATCCGCACCAGTGGCGAGAAACGCATCAGCAATTTTCTGCTGTGGCAGTTGGCCTATAGCGAGCTCATCTTCGTCGATACGCTCTGGCCGGATTTCGGTAAGGATGAGCTTGAAGGCGCCATCGCCGAGTTCCGACAGCGTGACCGGCGTTATGGCGTCGCCGTCTGAGGTTCATCAGATCGGCGCCGGTCTTAGGCTTCGGCTGTTTTCGGCCCTCTGCTTCGGGCCCTTGATTCTCGCCATCGTCTATCTTGGCCCGCCGCTTAGCGACTTGGGATTGGCGCTGGCCGGCTGCCTGATGATGTGGGAGTGGCTGCGCCTGACTGGCGCTGTCTCAGGGTGGCGCTCCCAGTGGAGCTGGCTCGCACTCCTGCCGGCGCTGGTCGTTCTCTGTGCGGCAGGGCACTTGCCCGTCTGGGCGCTTCTGGCGCTGCCTCTGGGCCTGATCGTCGCTTTTGTTCTGCAGGCACCGGCTGGTGGCCAGACCGCTTTTCCGCGCCTGTGGTTGCTCGTCGGTCTGGCTTATGTCTGCATCCCCCTGCTGTCGTTTGAGTGGATCCGGAATCAGGCCGAAGGTGGCATGGTCTTGGTGTTTCTCTTGCTCGCTTGCGTCTGGGCCGGCGACAGCGCCGCCTATTTCGTGGGCAAGACTGTCGGCGGGCCAAAGCTCTTTCCCAGGACCAGCCCCAAGAAGACTTGGTCCGGAGGTGTCGCCGGCGTACTCGCCGGGGCGATTGCTTGGCTGATCGGCATGATGTTGTACGCTGATGGGAGCTTGCTCGCCTTCGCCGCGATCGGGATTCTCTTGAGTCTGGTCTGTGTATGCGGTGACTTTGTCGAGTCGGCCCTGAAGCGGCGTTTCGGCGTCAAGGACAGCGGTCACTTGATACCGGGGCACGGGGGCATATTGGATAGAGTCGACGGATTGATGTTTGCTGCCGTCGTATTGGCAATCATTTCCTTGCTCTGGGGTTCGCCTCTGAGCTGGCAGTTCAATTGAGGTGGGCCGGATGGCTGAGTCTACGGAACCCCGAAGCTTGGCCGTGTTTGGCTCCACCGGATCGGTGGGCCGCAGCACGCTAGACCTGGTCGCCCAGAGCAATGGCGATTTCCAGATCGATGTCCTGACGGCGCATCGCTCCGTCTCAGAGCTGGCCGAGCAGGCCCGGCGCCATGGCTGCAAGCTCGCGGTGATTGCCGAAGCCGATCTTTACGGCGACCTCAAGGAGGCGCTGGCCGGCGAACCGATCGAGATCGCCGCCGGTCCGGAAGCGCTGGTCGAGGCGGCGGAACGAGCCTCCGATCTGGTCATGGCGGCCATTGTCGGCGCTGCCGGCCTGCCGGCGACCCTGGCGGCCGTACGGCGCGGTGCGACCATTGCCCTGGCCAACAAGGAGACCTTGATCTGCGCCGGCCCCTTGGTGATGGAGGCTGTCAGCCAGCACGGTGCGACGTTCCTGCCGGTCGATTCGGAGCACAACGCCATCTTCCAGGTCCTGGAAGAAAGGCAGATCGAATTCGTCGACCGAATCGTCCTGACCGCATCCGGTGGCCCCTTCCGCACCCTTGCGCAGGAGGATATGGCACAGGTCACCCCGGAACAGGCTGTAGCCCATCCCAACTGGAGCATGGGCGCCAAGATCTCGGTCGATTCGGCGACAATGATGAACAAGGGCCTCGAGATCATCGAGGCGCATCACTTGTTCGGATTGCCCAACGAGCAGATCGACGTTGTCGTCCATCCCCAGTCGATCATCCACAGCCTGGTGGCCTATAAGGACGGTTCCATGCTGGCGCAGCTCGGTGTGCCCGATATGCGGGTGCCGATCGCCTATACCCTGTCCTGGCCGAAACGCATGGCCACGAACATCCAGCAGCTCGACCTGATCGAGGTGGCGACCCTGACCTTCGAGCCGCCCGACGAGCAGCGTTTTCCGGCGTTGCGCCTGGCCCGTGAGGCGCTCTGCAGCGGCGGCGGCGCGCCGACGGTCCTCAACGCGGCCAACGAGGTTGCCGTTGCGGCCTTCCTTGAGGGCGGTATTGGCTTCCTCGACATCAGCCGGACCATTGAGCGCGCTTTGGAGCGTTTCGACGGCTGTGCGCTGGGCGCTCTGGAGGATGTTATGGCGCTCGACGCGGATGCCAGGCGGTTTGCGGCCGAAACTCTGACCAACGGGGCTGCTGGGCGCGTCAGGGCTGTGGCTGAATGACGCCTAGCCTGCGCGAAACTCAAGGCTTCGCTTTTCGTCAATCGAAGGCCTATATGACGAGAATCTGTGTTACGGCGGCGCTGAGTGCCGCCGGCCGCCCTGAAAACTAAGCTAGCAGGCAGCTTCCATGGACTGGATAGTCAGCATCCTCACGGACTTGTCGGGCATTATCATACCGTTCCTGGTGGTGCTGACCATTCTCGTCTTTATCCACGAGCTCGGTCACTACTGGGTGGCGCGGCGCTGTGGCGTGCGCGTCGACGTGTTCTCGATCGGTTTCGGGCCCGAGATCTTCGGCTGGAATGATCGCTCGGGGACGCGCTGGCGCTTCAGCCTCATTCCTCTTGGCGGTTATGTGAAAATGTTCGGCGATGCCGACCCGACGAGCATGCAGTCGGTCGAGACCACCTCGGCCGATGAGGGTACAGGAGACTGGGCGGAAGGCCACGTGCGGCAGCTCTCGGCCGAAGAGAAGGCTGTTTCATTTCACCACAAGCGCCTGAGCCAGCGCGCCTGGATCGTAGCTGCCGGTCCTTTGGCCAACTTCATCCTGGCGATCGTGCTGCTGATGGGGCTCTTCACGCTTGTGGGCCAGCCGACAACCCCACCGGTGATCGGTTCGGTGGTTGAAGGCAGCGCGGCCGAGGCGGCCGGCTTCCGCGAAGGCGATCGCTTCCTCGAGATCGACGGCAGTCCGGTCACGCGCTTCGAGGAGATCCAGCGAATCGTCGAGGTGGGTCTCGACCGTCCACTCGATGTGTTAGTTGCGCGCGACGGCCAGGAGATCTTGATCACGGTGACTCCGCGAATCGTCGAGGTCGAGGATGCCCTTGGCGACACCGTACGCACCGCACGACTCGGGATCGGTGCAAGCGGCCGTGAGTACGTGCGCCACGACCCCTTCACCTCGACCTGGCTGGCCATGAAGGAGACCGTTTCTCTGGTCGACACGACGGTACAGGCGGTCAGTCAGATCGTCACCGGTCAACGATCAGTGGACCAGCTTGGCGGGCCGATTCGCATTGCTCAGCTTTCCGGTCAAGCTTGGAACATAAGTGTCGAGAGTGTCGTGTTTTTTATGGCTCTGCTCTCGATCAATCTCGGGCTGATCAATCTCTTTCCCATCCCAATGCTGGATGGTGGCCATCTGCTGTTCTATGCCATTGAGGCTGTGCGTGGGCGACCGCTTGGCGAGAAGGCGCAGGAGGTTGGTTTTCGTATTGGTTTTGCCCTTGTCCTCACATTGATTGTGTTTGTGACGTGGAACGACTTGACCCGCCTGAATGTTTTTGACTTCTAAGACATGGCCCTGTTGAAAGGGCATCTAGTCATCCGACCCGGAATAAGAGCGCGGCGATCACGCCATATAATTTTGCATCCGTTCATGGGTCGAACGGGGAGGTTTGCGGGGCTTGTCTTTGCGACTGCCGATGGGCGTTTTGGCCGCGGTGTTCTTTGCGGTCATGGCTCTGTGTTTGCCGGGTGATGCCGGCGCGCAGTCGCTGCTCGATGGCGGCACCATCGAGGAGATCCGCATTGAGGGCTCGCAGCGTGTCGACCCCTCGACGGTCCAGAACTATATGCGGCTGGACCCGGGCGACCCCTTCGATGCCCTGCGTCTCGACGAATCCCTCAAGGCCCTCTTCGCCACCGGGCTTTTCGCGGACGTGACGCTGACCCGTCAGGGCGATGCCCTGATCGTGCGGGTGGTCGAGAATCCGATCATCAATCGCATCGCCTTCGAGGGGAACAGCAGCATCGACGACGACATTCTGGAGGTCGAGATTCAGCTGCGCCCTCGCGTCGTCTACACCCGCACCAAGGTTCAGCAGGACGTCGAGCGCCTGCTCAACCTCTACCGAAGCCAGGGCCGCTTTGCCGCAACCGTCGAGCCCAAGATCATTCGCCTGGACCAGAACCGCGTCGATCTGGTCTTCGAGATCGACGAGGGTGCTACGACCGGGATCGAAACCATCAATTTTATCGGAAACCGCGTATTTTCCGACTCTTCGTTGCGGGGCGAGATTGCCACGAGCGAGTCGGCCTGGTGGCGCTTCCTGACCAGCGACGACACCTATGACCCTGACCGGCTGAACTTCGACCAAGAGCTGCTGCGGCGCTTTTACCTCAGCGAGGGCTATGCCGACTTTCGCGTGCTCTCCGTCGTCGCCGAGCTCACCCCCGACAAGGAAGCCTTCATCATCACCTTTACCGTCGACGAAGGCGAACGCTATCGCTTCGGCACCATCGACGTCACCTCGACCATTCCCAACCTCGACGCCGAAGTGCTACGGGAGTTTGTCACCACGGAAGAGGGGGAGTGGTATGACGCAACGGAGGTGGACGATACGGTCGACGAACTGACCAACCAGGTGGGGAACCTCGGCTATGCCTTCGTCGATGTGCGCCCGGCGACTCAGCGGAACATCGAAGAGATGGTCATCGACCTCAATTTCGAGGTGCAGGAGGGGCCACGGGTCTTCGTCGAACGCATCGATATCGAAGGCAACCAGCGGACGCTGGACAAAGTGATCCGCCGCGAGTTTCGCTTGGTCGAAGGCGACGCCTTCAATGCGGCGAAGCTGCGCCGTTCACGCCAACGGCTCAACAATCTCGGATTCTTCCGCAGCGTCGCTATCGACAACGTCGAAGGCAGCGCACCGGACCGGACAGTGATCAAGGTTAACGTCGAAGAGCAGTCGACGGGCGATCTCAGCTTCGGCGCTGGCTTCTCCTCAGCATCGGGCCCCCTCGGCAACATCACCTTGCGCGAGCGCAATCTTCTCGGGCGGGGACAGGATCTCAGGGTGAGCTTCTCCTTGTCCGGGGCGTCGAGCGAGATCGATCTCAGCTTCACAGAGCCCTATTTCCTAGACCGGCCGATCGCCGCCGGCTTCGACATCTTCCGGACCACCCGCGATATCAGTTCTTTGGGTTTCGAGGTCGAAAAAATCGGCGGGTCGTTGCGGGCCGGCTATGACCTGACCGAACACACCCGTCAGGTCGTCCGCTACACCTTCGAGCGCCAGCAAATCGAAGACATCGACGACGACGCCTCGGCGGCGGCCCGGGCGCAGGAAGAGGAGCAGTACCGGTCCATCGTCTCGCAGACCCTGACCTGGGACCGGCGCAACAACCGCTTCGATCCGAGCGATGGCTGGCGAGTCAGCTTGGAGAACGAGCTGGCCGGCCTTGGCGGTGATACGCGATTCCTGAAGTCGACCACCGCGGGAACCTACTACATCCCTGTCCTCGATCGCGTGACGCTATCTATCGGCGGTGAGGCCGGGATCATGACCGGTTTGGGAGAAGACACCGACGTCAGCGACCGTTTCCTTCTGGGCGGCAACAACTTCCGCGGCTTCGAGGTGGGCGGTATCGGCCCGCGCGACATACCGTCCGACGATGCCATCGGCGGCACGAAGTTCTACAAAGGCACGGTCGAGCTTGCCTTTCCCCTTGGCCTGCCGGAGGAGTTCAGTGTCCGCGGCCGCTGGTTCGTGGATGCCGGCAGCCTGTGGGACGCCGACAATGCGCCCGGCAACATCATCGACGACCACAAGCTTCGCATGTCGACGGGTCCGGGCATATCGTGGGACTCGCCCTTCGGCCCTCTGCGCGTGGACCTCGGCTTTCCTATCCTGAAGGAAGACGAAGACAAGACGGAGCTCATTTCCTTCAGCTTCGGAACACAGTTCTAGGGCCTTTGCCGTTTAGGGGTCGACATCCCGACAGACGTGATTTGGACCGGGGTGGACCACGCCTCTGTCAGCAGGAGTGCCAAATCCACAACAATAGAGTGCGTACGCACGTCTCGATTGGCGAAGCGTCACCGACTTGCTAAGCACTCCTAGGGGCTTTCTTTTCGAATTCCTGCCTAAGGGGTCATCCAGTGTCCCTGTCCGGGTCGTACCGATGCCGAAGGTAGGCTTTAGCGAGCCCCAGACGAAACTGGTCTTGAAGTGAAGCGGCGGTAAGAGATGCCCGATAACCTTGTGAACGACTCTTCAGACGCGGCGGGAACGTCGCTCGGAACGACCGACGTCCTTGCCATTATGGAGATGATTCCTCACCGTTATCCCTTCTTGCTGATAGACCGCGTCGTGGATTGCATTCCAGGCACGAGCGCGACCGGCATCAAGAACGTCACCATCAACGAACCGCACTTTCAGGGCCACTTCCCGAAGCAGCCCGTCATGCCCGGCGTGCTGATCGTTGAGGCGATGGCGCAAACGGCAGCGGTGTTGGTCGTTCACACGCTCGGCGACGATGCGGCCGGCCGGCTGGTCTACTTCATGTCCATCGACGGCGCACGGTTTCGCCGGCCGGTGACGCCGGGAGATCAGCTCAAGCTGCAGATGTCCATCGTCCAAAGCCGCCGCAACGTGTTCAAGTTCGCCGGTAAGGGGACGGTGGACGGCAAGGTGGTGGCGGAAGGCTCCATCGCCGCCATGATCATGGATGAGAAGATCAACTGATTCGGTGCGGCGCGCCAGCCACTCGCAGGCGCGCCGTCCAGGTTCTTCCGTGGTCTATCGCTGCGCGATCGGCACGTAGTCGCGGGGGTCGCTGCCCACGTAGAGCTGCCTCGGGCGGCTGATGCGCTGGTTCGGATCTTCGATCATTTCGGTCCACTGCGCGACCCAGCCCACCGTCCGCGCCAAGGCGAACAACACGGTGAACATGGTCGTCGGGAAGCCCATCGCCTTCAGAATGATGCCTGAGTAGAAGTCGACGTTGGGGAAGAGCTTCTTCTCGATGAAGTAGTCGTCCTCAAGCGCGATGCGCTCCAATTCCATGGCCAGCTTCAGCAAGGGCTCTTCCTTGATGCCGAGCTCTTCCAGGACCTCGTGGCAGCTCTTCTGCATGACCTTGGCGCGTGGGTCGTAGTTCTTGTAGACCCGGTGGCCGAAGCCCATCAGGCGGAAGGGATCGTCCTTGTCCTTGGCGCGCTCGACGAACTCCGGAATGCGATCAACGCTGCCGATCTCCTGCAGCATGCGCAGCACGGCCTCGTTGGCGCCGCCGTGCGCCGGGCCCCAGAGCGAGGCGATGCCGGCGGCGATGCAGGCGAAGGGATTGGCGCCGGAGGAACCGGCGATGCGCACGGTCGAGGTCGAGGCGTTCTGCTCGTGATCTGCGTGCAGGATGAAGATGCGGTCCATGGCCCGCGCCAGCACCGGATTGACCACATAGTCCTCCGCCGGCACCGAGAATATCATGTGCAGGAAGTTCTCGGCGTAGCTCAGGTTGTTGCGCGGATACACGAAGGGCTGGCCGACCGAGTACTTGTAGGCCATGGCGGCGATCGTCGGCATCTTGGCGATCAACCGATGCTGCGCCACCATCCGCTGGTGCGGGTCGTTGATGTCGGTCGAGTCGTGATAGAAGGCGGAGAGGGCGCCGACCACACCGACCATGATCGCCATGGGATGCGCATCACGCCGGAAACCGCGGTAGAAGTTCACCATCTGCTCGTGCAGCATGGTGTGGTAGGTGATGTTGTGCTCGAACTTGGTTTTCTCCTGCGCGTTGGGCAGCTCGCCGTGGAGCAGGAGATAGCAAACTTCCATGAAGTCGCTGTGCTCCGCCAGATCCTCGATCTTGTAGCCACGGTGCAGCAGGATGCCGGCGTCGCCGTCGATGAAGGTGATGCCCGAGTCGCATGACGCCGTGGAGGTGAAGCCCGGGTCATAGGTGAACATGTCGGTTTCTGCGTAGAAACGCCGGATATCCACCACGGAAGGCCCGAGGACGCCGTCGATGACCGGAAGCTCCCAGCTTTGCCCGGTGCGGTTGTCGATCATCGTGAAGCTGTTGCGTGCGTCCGGCGATGCCTGCGCGACGGTCGAGGCGTCTGTCATAGGCGAGTTCCTTTACAGCGGAGCGGGGGATTTAGCTGCGGTGCAGCATATAGCCTAGCCCAGAGCTGATCAATTGAGCGCTTGGGTCAAGTGCGAACAAAACGGGAATAGCAGCTATGAACGCGTTGTTTCTCTTGAAAAGAAATCTTGGGAACAGCGGGCAATAAACTGATTTTAATGAGGTTCACTGATCGCATCCTTGACCCGCCCCAGAGACTCTTCGCGGCCGAGCACAGCCATCACTTCGAAGATTCCAGGGGAGGCGGTGCTACCGGTGAGGGCGGCGCGGAGGGGTTGCGCGACTTTTCCCAGCTTGATGTTTTGGCGCTCAGCGAAGGCGCGAAGGGCCGCATCGAGGCTCTCTTCGCCCCAATCGGGGAGGGCCGCCAGGTCCTGCGATAGGGCCGCCAGCCGGCTCACCGCGTCCGCATCGAGCAGCTTCTTGGCCTTGTCCGTGATCGCGAGGGGGCGCGCGGCGACATAGAAGGCGGCGGCCTCGGCCAAGTCCTTGAGCGTCTTTGCGCGCGGGGTCAGCCCCGGCATGGCTCGGCGCAGCAAGTCCTTCTCGTCATCGCTCAGGCTGCGCTCGAAGCGCTCTTCCAAGAGGGCGACCAGGCGCTCGGGGTCGGTCTCGCGCAGGTAGTGGGCATTGAGGCTGTCGAGCTTCTCCAGGTCGAGGCGCGCCGGCGAGCGGCCGATGGCCTCGAGCCCGAACCATCCGATGGCTTGCTCGGTGGAGATGATCTCCTCGTCGCCGTGCGACCAGCCGAGACGCAGCAGATAGTTGCGCAGCGCTTCCGGCAGGTAGCCCATCTCCCGGTAGGCCTCGATCCCCAGTGCGCCGTGGCGCTTGGAGAGCTTGCTGCCGTCCGGCCCATGAATGAGGGGGATATGTGCGAAGCTCGGCAGGGGCCAGCCGAGCGCCTTGAAGAGCTGGGTCTGGCGGAAGGCGTTGGTCAGATGGTCATCGCCGCGCACCACGTGGGTCACGCCCATGTCGTGGTCGTCGACCACGACCGAGAGCATGTAGGTCGGCGTACCGTCGGAGCGCAGCAGGATCATGTCGTCGAGCTGCTTGTTGCTGACCGTCACCGTGCCCTGCACCTTGTCTTCGATCACGGTCTCGCCGTCCTGCGGCGCCTTCAGGCGAATCACCGGGTCGACACCGGCCGGTGCCTCGGCCGGGTCGCGGTCGCGCCAACGCCCGTCGTAGAGCATGGGGCGTCCTTCAGCTTTGGCCTTGGCGCGCATCTCCTCGAGCTCCTCAGCCGTGCAGTAGCAGCGGTAGGCGCCGCCACTTTCGAGCAGCGAAAGGGCGACCTCGCGGTGCCGCTCCGCCCGCTGGGACTGGAAGACGGCCTCGCCGTCCCAATCCAGGCCCAACCAGCCGAGCCCCTCGATGATGGCGTCGATGGCTTCCTGCGTCGAACGCTTGCGGTCGGTGTCCTCGATGCGCAGCAGGAACTTGCCGCCGGAGTGGCGCGCGTAGAGCCAGTTGAACAGCGCGGTGCGCGCGCCGCCGATGTGGAGGAATCCGGTGGGAGAGGGGGCGAAACGGGTGACGGTCGCGTCGGCTTGGCTCATGGTCTGCTGTCAGTCGAAGGGCTGGAGTGTCGGGCGCCGCCTGAAGAGCTAGCGGCGCGGGCCGCGCGCTGTTTGCGCGATTTCGCCGACAAGGGCAAGCAGAGCCTCCAGGCCGTCATCGCCGTTGCGCCGCCTGTCCGGGCGGCAATGCAGCGTGATCCGCGGTTGTCCGGCCGGCTGCTTGATCACGGTGAGCGTGGTGACCTGGCTGTCGTCATGCCAAACGACGCCGTTTAGTGCGTCGAGGCAGGCCTTGGCGACATTGTCGACATCGAAGCGTGTGGTCTCCGCCGGATGCTCGACCCAGATGGTCACGGCATAGCGCGCGTAAGAGGGGCGCAGGCGCCGGTACTCCTTCTGAAAAAAGGCTCTGATGGGCGCCTGGAGCTGCCCGCCCTGGGTCGATAACCCCTGGTACTGCAGCACGATGGCCGTCCGCGAGAGGCGTGCCAGACGCACTTTGCCGCGCCCCTCCCAGCCGTGGGCATCTTGGGTTGTTTCAATTGGCGGCGTCAGTCGCATAGAGTTGCGGCTTGGGTTCCTCCAGGGGTAGGGCTGTGTCGCGAGCCTACGGCAAGGTTGGGCAATCGGAAACCGCCGGCGCAGCTTCATGGCGTGCCGCGATGGCTGCTGCCGTCGGGAATACTCTTCTCGCCGAGCGTGACCGCTGGGTGCTCTGGTGCCCGGTCGGTCTCGGTTGCGGCATCGCGCTCTACTTCGCCTTGCCGGCCGAGCCGGCGCCGGAATGGGGCGTTACCGCGCTGGTTCTGGCTGTCCTCTCCGGCTGGCTCGCGCGGCGGAACGCGGCGCTGCTCGGTCTCTGCCTCTGCCTCGGACTGGTTTTTACCGGCTTTTCCCTCGCCCAATGGCGCACGACCACCGTTGCAGCGCCGGTCCTGACCGAAGAGACGCGTGCGCTTTGGCTGACCGCTCGGGTCCTGCGTGTCGAGGAGCGGCAGACACGCGTCCGTCTGCTGCTTGCTCAGCCGGTCATCGAAGGGTCGAGCGCACTGCCGCGGCTGGAGCGCATCCGTCTCTCGATGGCCTCCAGGCGCCTGGCGGTTGCGCCTGGAGACTGGCTCAGGCTGCGTGCCGTCCTGCGTCCGCCGAGCCCTCCGGTCGCGCCGGGCAGCTACGATTTCGCCCGGCGCGCCTACTTCGAACGCATCGGCGCCGTCGGCTTCGTCCTGGGCCACGCAGAGCCGGCGACGGCGCCGGCAGGATTAGCCACGCCACCCGGCCTTTTCGCTGAAATCGGCGCCCGCTGGGAGCGATTGCGCCAGCGTATCTCGCAGCGCTTGCGCGCGAACCTCGGCGGGCAGGAGGGAGCGGTGGCCGCCGCCCTCATCGTCGGTGACCGCAGCGGCCTCAGCGAGGCGACGACGCAGAACCTGCGCGATTCCGGTTTGGCGCATCTGCTTGCCATCTCGGGACTGCATCTCGGCCTGATGGCTGGCACCTTCTTCTTCGCCATGCGCTTTGCCTTGGCGCTGATCCCGGCGCTGGCGCTGCGCTATCCGATCAAGAAGTGGGCGGCGATAGGGGCGCTGATCGTCGCCTTCGTCTACATGCTGCTGGCCGGCGCAACCGTGCCGGCGCAGCGCGCCTTCCTGATGATCGCCATCGTCTTCCTGGCCATCCTCATCGACCGCAACGCCATCTCCCTAAGGCTGGTGGCTTGGGCGGCGGCGGTGCTCCTGCTGCTCAGCCCGGAGCTGCTGCTGTCGGTCAGCTTCCAGCTTTCCTTCGCAGCCGTCGCCTGCCTGGTCGCGGCCTACGAGCAGATCAGTGACCGCCGCCGTTTGGCCACGTCGGGTTGGATGGGTTCGGGAGAGGGCGGATGGCTGCGCACCACGGCCCGCTACCTGGGCAACGTGGGCCTGGCGACCGTGATCGCCACCCTGGCGACGACACCCTTCGCCGTCTACCACTTCAACCGACTGGCCTGGTTCGGCCTCCTAGCCAACCTCATTGCCGTGCCGGTCACGGCGCTCTGGATCATGCCCCTGGCGCTGGTGACCTTGCTGTTGATGCCGCTCGGCCTCGAGGATCCAGTCGTCTTTCTTATGGGGCTCGGCATCGCTCTGTTGCTCTGGGTGGCCGAGACAGTGGCCAACTGGCCCGGGGCAATCTCGCTGCTGCCTTCCATCACGCCACTTGGCCTAGGCCTGCTGGTCATGGGCGGCCTCTGGCTAATCATCTGGCGCCGCCGCTGGAGATGGCTCGGTCTACCCTTCGTCTTGGCCGGCTGGAGTACGGTGGCTTTCAACAGCCCACCGCACGTCCTGGTCTCACAGGAGGCCAGGCTTATCGCGCTCCAGGCGCCGGACGGCGACTATTACTTCAACCGTCTGAGAGGCGGGCGCTTCGTGCGCGAAAGCTGGTTAGAGGATCAGGGCGAGGACAAAGCCGCTGCCGCAGAGCGTGGGTTCGATGCGGCGACAGATGACTGGCTGCGCTGCGATGTGCTCGGCTGCCGCGCTCTGCTGGCCGGGCGCAGCATTGCCATCGTCCGGCAGCCGCTCGCCTTCCGGGAAGACTGCCGTCGCAACGAAATCGTGCTCAGCTTTTGGCAGGCGCCCGAAGCCTGCGCTGCCGCACGTATCCCCTCGGTACTCGTGATTGATCGCGAACACTTGGCCGAGGCCAAGGCCTTGGCGATCTGGTTCGACGAAGATGCGGTGAGATTGGAAAGCGTTGCTCAGGTCAGCGGCCGGCGTCCCTGGGTCTGGTGGAGCCGAGACGACTTGGCTGGGCGCTAGTAGCTGCGCAGAAGCCCGACCAGGTGCCCTTGGATCTGCACCCGATCGGGAGGGAAGAGGCGAGGCTCGTAGTTCTTGTTGGCCGGCTCCAGCGCGATGGCGCCGCCGCGGCGGCGAAAGCGCTTCAAGGTGACTTCCTCGTTGTCGACCAAGGCGACGACGATGGCACCGTTGTCGGCGCTGTTGCTGCGCTCGATGATCACCGTGTCACCGTCAAGAATACCGGCTTCCATCATGGAGTCGCCCTCGACCACCAGGGCGTAGTGCTCACCACGTCCCAGCATATGCGGCGGGACATCGACGTAGTTCGAGCTGTCGCGCAGTGCTTCAATGGGGGTGCCAGCGGCGATCTTGCCGTAGAGCGGCAGGCTGCGGCCTTCGTTGCCACGCACTTGAGTACTGCGGCCGGTGAGCGCGCTGGGGCGGGTCAGGCCGCCTTCAATGACGTTGGGATGGAAGCGGGAAACCGGCTGAGGCTTGCCGGTGGCGCTGTCGGGCAGACGCAGGACCTCGATGGCTCGGGCCCGATGGGGCAGGCGGCGGATGAAGCTGCGCTCTTCGAGCGCCGTAATCAGGCGGTGGATGCCGGACTTGGAGCGGAGACCCAGCGCCTCTTTCATCTCGTCAAAAGAGGGCGATACGCCGTTCTTTGCCAGGTAGTCTTGCAGGAAAACGAGCAGCTCGTGCTGCTTTCTGGTCAGCATAGGTTCCGCCCCCGCGCTGCTGATAACCCTGAGATGTAAGCTAGATTATACGTGGTATGTACGTCAAGTGTTCTCTTTTCGATCTCTTTTTTGACTTTTCGTCCCATCGCTAGTCAAGGAGCAATACGGGGACAAGATCGCCAGCTTGTATAGGTGGTGCGTGCGGTGCGCGGACGATCAGACAATCGGCGCGGGAAAGCGTACGCAGCATCGAACTGTCCTGTTTGGGAAACGGCGTGGCGCTCAGCTGGCCCGTCGACCCTCGCTCCAACGTGGCCCGCATGTAGTCCTGCCGCTTGTCGTTGGCGGGCAGCGGCGCTGAGAGCTCCGCCATGCTCAGACGGTGCGGCGGACGCGTGAGGCCCAGCATCCGCTCCATGGCCGGGCGCACGAAAAGCAGCCCACAGACCAGGGAGGAGACGGGGTTCCCCGGCAGTCCGATCATCGGCGTTTTGCCAAGATGACCGAACATCAAGGGTTTACCCGGCCGCATGGCGATGCGCCAGAAGTCCAGGGAAAGCTGCTCTTCCGCCAAGACGGCCCGCACCAGGTCGTGGTCGCCGACCGAGGCACCGCCGGTGGTCAGGAGGAGATCGGCGCCCTCTGCGCCGGCAGCCAGGCGCTCCAGGGAATCGCGGTTGTCTGCAGCGATGCCGAGGTTGATCGGCTGGCCGCCGCAGTCGCGCACCAGGGCGGAGAGGGCGATGGCATTGGAGCTGACGATCTGGCTCGGTCGGCGCTGCTCGCCCGGCATGACCAGTTCGTCGCCGGTCGAGAGGATGGCGACGCGCGGCCGGCGGTGCACGGAAACCCAGGGTACGTCCATGGCGGCGATCAGGCCGACGTGCCTGGGTGTCAGCCAACTGCCGGCCTCGACTCCGGGATCGCCCTCTTTGAAGTCCAGTCCGCGTGCGCGGACATAGACGCCCTTGGTCGGTACCTCGCGGACGACGACCTCGTCACCGTCCTGTTCCGTGTCTTCCTGAATGACGATGCTGTCGGCACCCTCCGGTAGCGGTGCGCCGGTGAAGATCCGCACCGCTTCGCCCGCGCCGAGCGGACGCTCGAAGAGGCTGCCGGCCGGCACCGCACCGACCACCTTCAGGCGCGCCGGCGCCTTGGGCAGGTCGGCCGCCCGCACGGCGTAGCCGTCCATGGCCGACACCGCATGCGGGGGTTGGGTGGTGCGCGCGGTGACCGGCTCCGCCAGCACCCGGCCGAAGGCCTCGTCGACGCTCACCGTCTCGGCGGGCAGCGGAGAGAAGGCGGCAAGAATGCGCGCCAGGGCCTCGTCAACCGACAGCACTTAGTCTGCCTCGTAGCTGCCGGACTTACCGCCGGACTTGTGGGTCAGGCGGATGTCGCCGATGCGCATTCCCCGGTCGACCGCCTTGCACATGTCATAGACCGTCAGGGCGGCGACGCTGACGGCGGTCAGCGCCTCCATCTCGACCCCGGTCTTGCCGGTCAGCTTGCAGGTGGCCTCGATGTCGACCGCGCTGCGCTCCGGGTCGGGTGTCAGCTCGACTTTCACCGAGGTCAGCATGAGCGGATGACAGAGAGGGATCAGATCAGAGGTGCGCTTGGCCGCCATGATGCCGGCCAAGCGCGCGACGGTCAGCACATCGCCCTTGGGCACGCCGCCCGACTGGATCAGTGCCAAGGTCTCGGGTGCCATCACGACGCTGCCGCGCGCTGTGGCCCGCCGCTCGGTGTCCTCCTTGGGCGAGACGTCGACCATGGTGGCGCGTCCCTCGGCGTCGAGATGGGTCAGACGGCTCATGCGGCCGCTCCCTCTTCTTGGACCAGCAGGCTTGCCGTGGCCGCGGCGACGTCGTCCTGGCGCATCAAAGACTCGCCGATCAGGAAGGCCTTGGCGCCGGCCTGGCGCAGCCTTGCGATATCCGCCGGCGTGTAGATGCCGCTTTCCCCGACCAGCAGTCGGTCGGCGGGAAACTGCTTGGCGAGCTCGATCGTTGTCGCGAGATCGACGTGCAAGGTCTTGAGATTGCGGTTGTTGATGCCAACGAGTGGAGAGCGCAGGCGCAAGGCCCGCTCGAGCTCTTCGGCATCGTGCGCTTCGATCAGCACATCCATGCCGAGATCGAGCGCCGTGGCTTCCAGCTCCGCGGCTTGGGCGTCCGAGAGCGCGGCCATGATCAGCAGCACGCAGTCAGCGCCGAGCGCGCGGGACTCGACGATCTGATAGGGCTCCAGCATGAAGTCCTTGCGTAGGACCGGCAGATCGACCGCCGCGCGCGCTTGCTTGAGATAGTCGTCGTGGCCTTGGAAGTAAGGCTCGTCGGTCAGGACCGAGAGGCAGCTGGCGCCGCCTTCGGCGTAGGCACGAGCCAAGGTAGCCGGCTCGAAATCTTCCCGGATCAGGCCTTTGGAGGGCGAGGCTTTCTTGATCTCGCAGATCAGCGCCACCTCGCCTGCGCCGGCCCGGCGACTGAGCGCGGCATGGAAGCCGCGCGGCGGCGAGGCCCCCTTCAGCTCCGCCTCCAGGTTGGACAGCGGCTTGGTGGCCTTGCGGGCGTTCACCGCCTCTTGCTTGTCCGCGCAGATCTTGGCGAGCACGTCGGTCATGGTCATTCGGCGGCGGCCGCCTCCCGGCTGATGGCGACCAGCTTGTCGAGCACCTGGCGTGCGGCGCCGCTGTCAATGGCGTCTGCCGCCTGCGCCGCGCCTTCCTTCAGATCGCTTGCCTTGTCCGCGACGATCAGGGCGGCGGCGGCGCTCAGCACCACGATATCGCGGTAGGGGCCTTTCTTGCCGGCCAGGAGGGCGTCGATCGCCGCTGCGTTATGCGCCGCGTCGCCTCCGATCAGGTCATTGAGCTGGCTGCGCGGTAGGCCGGCATCCTCCGGCACCACCTCGAAGCAGGTCACGCTGCCGTCCTTCAGCTCGGCGACCCGCGAGGGACCGGTGGTCGAGAGCTCGTCGAGGCCGCTGTCGCCATGCACGACCCACGCGCGTTCGTGGCCCAGGCCCTTCAGCACCAGGGCGAGGGGTTCGATCCAGGCGCTGTCGAAGACGCCGATGATCTGCAGCCTGACCTGCGCCGGGTTGGACAGCGGGCCCAGCAGGTTGAAGATGGTGCGGGTGCCGAGCTCGACCCGGGTCGGGCCGACGTGTCGCATGGCGGCATGGTGGCGCGGCGCCATCAGGAAGCAGGTGCCGGCCTCCCAGAGGGCCTTGCGCACCAGGGCCTGGTCGGCGTCGATGTTTACGCCCAGGGCGGTGAGCACGTCGGCGGCGCCGCTCCTGGAGCTTTGCGCCTTGTTGCCGTGTTTGGCCACGGGGACCCCGCAGGCGGCGACAACGAAGGCAGTGGCCGTGGAGATGTTGTAGGTGCCCGTGGCGTCGCCGCCGGTGCCGCAGGTGTCCATGGCGCCCGGTGGCGCCTCGACGGTCAGCATCTTGGCGCGCATGCTCTTAGCCGCACCGAGGATTTCGGCAACCTGCTCGCCGCGCACCCTGAGACCCATCAAGAAGGCCCCGATCTGCGAAGGCGTCGCCTCGCCCGACATGATGATGTCGAAGGCGCCCTCGGCCTGCGCTTCGCTCAGCACCTGGCCTTCGGCGACCAGCCGCAAGAGGGCTTTGAGATCGGGACTCTCGCTCGCCATGGCTACTTCGCTCAGGCGCTGGCCGCTTGGCGCAGGGGAGGCTGGTTGTGACCGGCGCGCCGCAGGAAGTTCCCGAGCAACGCGTGGCCGTGCTCCGAAGCGATGGACTCGGGATGGAACTGAACGCCGTGCACCGGGCGGGTCTTATGGCTCAAGCCCATGATCACGCCTTCCTCGGTCCAGGCCGTGACCTCGAGACAGTCCGGGACGCTCTCCGGCGCCACGGTCAGCGAGTGGTAGCGGGTGGCGGCCAGCGGCGAGGGCAGGTCCTCGAAGACGCTGCCCTGCTTATGCTCGATGGGGCTCAGCTTGCCGTGCATCGGCTTCGGCGCGCGCACAACCTTGCCGCCGAAGGCCTGGGCAATGGCCTGATGGCCGAGGCACACGCCGAGGATCGGCATGTCTTCCGGCGTGGCAGCGATCAGCTCCAGGCAGATGCCGGCCCGGTCCGGGTCGCAGGGACCCGGCGAGATGATCAGGCCCTGCGGATGCTTGGCGAGGGCATCCTCGACGGCGATCTGATCGTTGCGCCACACCTCGATCTCCGCCCCCAGCTCGCCGAGGAAGTGATAGAGGTTGTAGGTGAAGCTGTCGTAGTTATCGATCAGAAGAAACATCGTGGTCACCCGTTTGAAGGGGGGCTGTTATAGCAACGGGATTCGGCAGGCGAAAGCGCCATCCCGCAGGGGTTTCCTAGGCCTTCTGGCCTCACATTATCCACAGTCCGCCCTATGGAGAATCACTAGGGCTTCGCGAAAAATTAAACGAGAATTGCCAGAATACTGAGGCCTGCAGTGTTTGAGGACGAGCAGGCTGTTTAAGTTTTGTGGAAGGCTATCGCGAGAACGCATTGTTGTGGCTGGATTTTTTCTAAAACCCCTAAGCTTGCCTGAAGCGCCCAGATTTGGATTCTCCCTGATCGCTGCGGTCTTCGTGGTGGGGGTCGCTGCCGGTGCCGTGCTGTCTCCCGAAGCGGAGGTCGAGGCGCTGCAAGCGATCGAGCCAGCTGCCGGTGTGCCTCAAGAGACATCGACGGAAGGTCCGGCCGCACGAGCCGAAGCCGAGGCGCGCGCCAGCCTGTCGCACGAACGGTCCAGTCTATCAGCTCTCTTTTCGAGAGAGCGGCGCGAGGCCGGCCAGCTCGCCGAGGAAGCGAGAGGGTTGATTGGGACCAACGGCCGCCTGTCGCAAGAAAGCCGGGAACTTCTGGCTTTGGCGCGCCAGGCGCGTGAGATTGAACGAGACGAGCAAGAGGCGCCGCTGGAGCTGGCCTATGCCGCGCCGTCGAACCTCTGGGCCTTGGGAGAGACGCCGCCGAGCAGCGCGTCTCTGGCGCTTCCCGGCGCCGGAACGGCGGCGCTCGCAGCGCTGGTGCCGAGCGCGGAGCCAGCCAAAGAGGCAGAGCCGGAGGCCATGGCACCAGCCCTGGAGCCTTCGCCCAACCCTGACGAGATGCTGGCCTGGCAGCACAACGCGGCCAAGCCGACGGCGCTGCGAGACTGGCCGAAGATCGCCATCGTTATCGATGACCTGGGCAACAACCGCACCCGTTTCCGTCACGTGGCGGCACTGCCCAGCGGTCTTACGCTCTCCTTCCTGACCTATGCGCTGGCTATTGAGGAGCTTGCCGAGGAAGCGCGTGCGGCCGGCCATGAGGTCATGCTGCATGTCCCGATGGAACCGCAGGGCCGCAGCCCGGCCGTGCCCGGCTTGCTGACGTCGGAGCTGCCTGTTGCGGAGCTCGACCGTCGCATCCAGGGCGCGCTCTCGCGCTTGCCGCGCGCTGCCGGCATCAACAACCACATGGGCAGCCGCTTCACCGAGGACCGGGAGAAGATGCGCCGTGTGCTCTCAGCCGTGCGCTCCAAGGGTCTGTATTTCCTGGATTCAAAGACCTCGCCGAAATCGGCGGGGCTCTCCGTCGCGCGGGAGCTCGGCGTGCCGTCGATCGCCCGCGACGTCTTCCTCGACCACGAGATCGACGCGCGCGCCATTCGCCGGCAACTCAAGCAGCTGGAGCGGGTGGCACGGGAGCGCGGCTATGCCGTCGCTATCGGCCATCCCCATGCGGCCACCATCGAAGCGCTTCGGGAATGGCTGCCCACCCTGCCGGGCAAGCACCTGACCATCACGCCGCTCAGCGACATCATCGCCTCGCAGCAGACCGCCACCCAGGTCGCCAGCGCCCAGGACTAGGCACTGCCCGCGCCGTACCCTCGATTGTCACCCCGGCCTTGAGCCGGGGGCCGCGTCTCAGCCCTCGCGGGCGGCGTAGCGGACGGCTTCCTCGGCGGCGCGGATGAGGGCGCGGGCCTTATTGCGGGTTTCTTGATACTCGGCTTCCGGCTCGCTGTCGGCGACGATGCCGGCGCCGGCCTGAACCAGCATCTGCCCGTCTTTCACGATCGCGGTCCTCAGGGCGATGCAGGTGTCCATGTCGCCGTCGCTGCCGAGGTAGCCCACGGCCCCGGCATAGAGGCCGCGGCGATCGGGCTCCAATTCGTCGATGATCTCCATGGCCCGCACCTTGGGCGCACCCGACACCGTGCCGGTCGGGAAGCCGGCGCAGAGCGCGTCGACGGCGTCGTGGCCGCTCTCCAGCTCACCCTCGACGGTCGAGCTGATGTGCATGACGTGGCTGTAGTACTCGATGATCTCTCGGGCGGTCACCTTGACCGAGCCGACCTTGGCGACCCGTCCGACGTCGTTGCGGCCGAGATCGAGCAGCATAAGGTGCTCGGCCAGCTCCTTGGGATCGGACAGGAGATCGGCGGCCAGGGCCTGGTCCTCTTGCGCGGTGGCGCCGCGCTTCCGGGTTCCGGCGAGGGGGCGGATGGTGACCAGACCGTCGCGCAGCCGGACCAGGATCTCCGGCGAGGAGCCGACGGCCGCGAAGTCCCCGAAATCCATGAAGAAAAGGAAGGGGGAGGGATTGAGCCGCCGCAGCGAGCGATAGAGGGCAAAGGGCGGCAGGGTGAAGGGTACGGCGAAGCGCTGCGAGATCACCACCTGGAAGATGTCGCCGGCGAAGATGTACTCCTTCGCCGTCTCGACCATGGCCTTGAAGGCGTCCGGCGTCATGTTGGCGCTGGGCTGGGGCAAGGCGGCACCAGCGATCGCGTTGTCGCGGCGATAGGGCAGAGAGCGGTTGAAGTCGGCGACCGCCTCGGCCAAGCGCTCGCGCGCTAGGTCGAAGGCCGCCTGGGCCGTCAGGCCGCTGTCGGGCCAGACCGGAGTGATGACGGTGACCAGGTCCTCGACCCGGTCAAAGACCGCGGTGACGGTGGGCCGGACCATGATGGAGTCCGGCAGGCCGAAGAGATCGGGATTCTCGTCGGGGATCTTCTCGAACTGCCGCACCATGTCGTAGCCGAAATAGCCGATCAGGCCGGAGGCCATGGGCGGCAATGATTTCGGCAAGGTCAGGCGCGAGGCGTGCCAGAGCGCGCGGAGACTCTCCAGCGGAGCCGCCTCTTCGGCCACGAAGGCCTGCGGATTGAAGCGCGCCTCCCGGTTGATCTCAGCCTTGTCGCCACGACAGCGCCAGACCACGTCCGGCTTCATGGTGATGAAGGAGTAGCGGCCGATGGTGGCGCCGCCCTCGACCGATTCGAAGAGGAAGGAGTAGGGCAGGCCCTCCGCCAGTTTCAGGAAGGCGGAGACAGGGGTCTCGAGGTCGGCGACCAGCGAGGTCCAGACCACCTGCGCCTCGCCGCCGTCGAAGCGTCGCTGAAACTCGGCGAGTTCAGGTTCAACCATCATGGCTGGGCCTAATAGCTCGCGATGATGCTGTCGATCGCGACCTGATTGGTGCTGACGCCGTAGCGGCTCTGCAGGTCGGCGAGATAGAGGGACATGAGCTCGTTGGCGCGTTCCCGGCGCAGGCGCTCCTCTACGTCCTGGAAGCGCTCGCTGTCTTCATCCGGCGTGGCGGCAATGACGCTGTCGAGCACGCCGACGGCGGCCCCGCGCTCACCCTCGACGATGAAGGGCTCGTCGCCTTCGGTGCCGAAGAGCACCGGCGCGAAGTCCGAAGAGGGTGTCGAGACCGGGTCTCGCTGGAACCGGGTCATGGGGCTGCTGGTTTGCACCGACAGGCCTTCGTTCTCAGCCGCTTTGGCCAGATCGGCGCCAAGCCGGACCTGGGCTGCGATGCGCTCGGCCCGCTCCAGCGCCAACTGGCGCCGCTGGTCCTGGACATAGGCGGCCTCGACCGCCGCGCTGACCTCGCTCAGGGGACGGTTGGCCGGCGGCGTCACGCCATCGACGCGGAGCACGAAATAGCCGTCCTGGCCGTCTTCCATCAGGAAGCTCTCCTCACCGGGCTCGCCCTCGTTGACCATCTGCAGGAAGCCGTCGAGGCTGGCCAAACCTCCCGGGCGCTGGCCGTCGCGGTCGCGGCCGGTGGCATCAAGGGCCGGATAGCGAATCAGCTCGAGGGTGAGTTGCTCCGAGGCTCCTTCCAGCCCGGCGCCGCCGGCGAGCACGTCGTCGAGCTGATTGGTCAACGAGATCACGGCTTCGATGGCCCCCTCGCGGCGGACCATAGTGCTGAGTTCCTCCCGCACGTCTTCCAAGCTCGGGTCGCGGCCCTCGGAGATGTCGACGACACTGAGAACATGCCAGCCGAAGTCGCTGCGCACGGGGCCGCCCAGCTCACCGGGGGCGAGAGAAAAGGCAACGTCGGCGAGGTCTTGGCCGAGCGTACCGGACAGCGCGCTCTGGCTGAAACGGCCGATATTGATCGGCGAGCCGGCTTCCAGGGCTTGGCCGAGCGCTGTCAGATCGCTTTGCCCGGCGAGCGCGGCTTCCGCGGCCTCTGCCTGCTCCTGCGTCAGCAGCACGATCTGCTCGATCTCGCGCTCTTCCGGCTCGATCAGAGTCTCGCGGCGGGCTTCGTATTCCTCAGCCAGCTGAGCGTCGCTGACGGCGATTTCCTCGAGAAACTCGTCCGGACGGACCCAGAGGGCCGTAACGCTGCGGTACTCGGGCGAGCGGAAGCGGTCGGCGACCTGCTCATAGAAGGCTTCCAGCGCGATCTGGTCCGGCGCCTCGATGGACTCGGCAGGCGGCAGCGGCACCTCGGCAAAGCGGGCGGTGCGGCGCTGCTCCTGGTACGCATAGAGCATGCGGGCCAACTGGTCGGGGACCGAGGCACCGCTGACCAGAGCCTGGGAGATACGGGACTGGAGGGTGTCGCGGCGGATTTCCCGGGCGAAGGTCGCTTCCGTCATATCGTTGGCGCGCAGGAACTGCTCGAAGTTGAAGCGATCGAACTGCCCAAGCGAATCGCGGAAGGCGTCTTGGGAGAAGATGACCCGCCTTATCTGATCGTCCGTCACGGTCAGGCCGAGGTCTTGCGCCTGCTGATCGAGCAAGCCGCGGGTCACCAGCTGACCCAGCACCACCTCGGGCAGGCCAAGGTCGCGCAGCATTTCGGAAGAGAGGCTGCCGCCGAGATTCTGCTGCAGCTGGCTGTACTGACGGCCAAAGCTGCGCCGGAATTCGATCTCGGTGATCTCCTGATCGCCGACCTCGGCGACCACGTTGCCGTAGTGGCCGGGGCTGAAGGTATCGCCGATGCCCCAGACGGCGAAGCTGAGGATGAGCAGGCCGAAGAGTATGCCGACGAAGGTCTTGACGAGGATTCCGCGGAACTTCTTCATTTTGCTTGCCTTGTTGACGTGCGACTGGGGGCTGGAAAAGCGGCCGCATCTTAGGAGCCGGGCCACGGGCGAGCAACCGCCCGCAACCCGATGGTCAGCCCCTTATGACTATGCTAGCAAAGCCCTCGCTCTTGTGCGGAAAAGGGCACGTTTCCGAGGCGGTTCCAAGGCAAAGAGGGGGTAGCTGTGCGCAAGCTGATCGTCGGTAACTGGAAAATGAACGGGCTGCGGCAGTCCTCCGATGAGTTGGTGCGCGGCATCCTCGAGGGGCTGCCCGCGGGAGCCGATGTCGGGGTTGCGCTCTGCCCGCCGGCGACGCTGCTGGCGCATGTTGCGGAGATGGTTAAAGGAAGCCCCATCGACGTGGGCGCGCAGGACTGTCACACCGAGGCGTCCGGTGCGCATACGGGCGACATTGCCGCCCCGATGATCGCCGATGCTGGCGGGAGTTATGTCATCGTCGGGCATTCCGAGCGCCGCGCCGACCATGGCGAAGGCGATGCGCTGGTCCGGGCCAAGGCCGAGGCGGCCATGGCGAGCGGGTTGCGGCCGATCGTCTGCATCGGAGAAACGGCGGAGCAGCGCCGGGCCGGCGAGGCTCTGGCGGTAATCAAGCATCAGCTAGCCGGCTCGCTGCCGGCTTTCTCGCAAGCGGACTCCTTGGTCGTCGCCTATGAGCCGGTCTGGGCGATCGGCACCGGCGACACCGCAACCCCGGCTGATGTCGAAGAGGTTCATGCGCTCATTCGGACCGCTTTGCGCAGCGCGGCCGGGGAGGCCGGCAACCAGGTGCCTATTCTCTATGGCGGTTCGGTAAAGCCCTCCAATGCGAGCGAGCTTCTGGCCACCGCCGATGTGGATGGGGCCCTGGTCGGCGGGGCCAGCCTGAAGGCTCAGGACTTTCTCGGCATTATCACCGCCGCTGCCGCGCTCGCTTGACTGCGGCTGCGATCCGGGGCAATTCGCTGGCAATTGGCGTTCCGCCCCATTATATCGCGGCCATGGCCGCGGGCTGGGCTCATGGCGCCCGCGCTTCATCCAGAGACAGATTGCTGCCACCATGCTTACGGTTCTTCTCGTCATTCATGTCTTGATCGCCCTGGCCTTGATCGTCGTGGTCCTGCTGCAACGCAGCGAGGGCGGCGGCCTCGGGATCGGCGGCGGAGGCGGCGGGGGCGGCGGCATGGCCGGCTTCATGACCGGGCGGGGCACGGCCAACCTCTTGACCCGCACGACAGCGATCTTGGCGGCCTGCTTCATGGCCTCCAGCATCGCTCTGACGATTCTCTCCCAGGGTGATCGGGCGCCCTCGCTGCTGGACGACCCCAATCTCGACCTGACCTTGCCGCCGCCAGCGAGCGAAAGCGGCACCTCGGGCGAGCCGACCGTCCCGACCAACTAGATCTTCCATCCCCCAGCTTCGCCTGCGGCGCCGAGTCGCGCCGGCGCAACGCTTGCAACAGGCGTGTGGGGCCTGTGAAGGCCGTTTTACGTCAATAGCTTAAAAGAGATGGCCGGCACCGCGAGAGTCCACTTGCAGCAGCCGCCGACAAGACCGATAAGGGCAGTCCATGACGCGGTACATTTTCATCACCGGCGGCGTGGTCTCATCGCTTGGGAAAGGTTTGGCTTCGGCGTCCCTCGGCGCCCTGCTGCAGGCGCGCGGCTTCAAGGTGCGTTTGCGCAAGCTCGACCCCTATCTCAACGTCGATCCGGGCACCATGAGCCCCTATCAGCACGGGGAGGTTTACGTCACCGACGACGGGGCGGAGACCGACCTGGACCTGGGCCACTATGAGCGCTTCACGGGCGTAGCCTCGCGTCGCAGCGACAACGTCACCACCGGGCAGATCTACTCCAAGATCATCGCCCGTGAGCGGCGCGGCGACTACCTCGGCGCTACCGTCCAGGTCATTCCCCACGTCACCGATGCCATCAAGGAATTCGTCCTGGCCGAGGTCGAGTCGGAAGACTTCGTCATCTGCGAGATCGGCGGCACGGTGGGCGATATCGAAGGCCTGCCGTTCTTCGAGGCCATCCGCCAACTCGGTCATGAACTCGGCCGCGACAACTGCCTTTTCCTGCATCTGACGCTGGTTCCCTACCTGAAGTCCGCCGGCGAGCTGAAGACCAAGCCGACGCAGCATTCGGTGAAGGAATTGCAATCGCTCGGCATTCAGCCGGACATCCTGCTTTGCCGCTCCGAGCAGCCGCTCGGCCCCGACGACCGGCGCAAGCTGGCCTTGTTCTGCAACCTGCGGGAAGAGGCCGTCATCCAGGCGTTGGACGTGGACACCATCTATGCGGTGCCGCGCGCCTATCACGAGGAGGGGCTGGACCGGGAAGTGGTGCGGCACTTCAAGCTGGAAGAAGAGCCGCCGCGACTCGCGGTCTGGGACAGCATCGTCGATGCGGTCCAGCGGCCGGAGGGCGAGGTGACCATCGGCGTGGTCGGCAAGTACACCAACCTCTTGGACGCCTATAAGTCCCTGGCCGAAGCCCTCAATCACGGCGGCATTGCCAATCGGGTCAAGGTCAAGGTCGACTGGCTGAATGCCGAGATCTTCGAGGAGGAGGATACCCTCGACCGCTTGGCCGACGTGCATGGCATCCTGATTCCCGGCGGCTTCGGCGAGCGCGGAAGCGAAGGCAAGATCGCCGCCGCCGGTTTCGCGCGGACCCACAAGGTCCCCTATTTTGGCATTTGCCTCGGCATGCAGATGGCGGTGATCGAGGCGGCGCGTAAGCTGGTTGGCCTGCACAATGCGGGCTCGAGCGAGTTCGGCCGAGCCGACCCGGCGGTCATCGGCCTGCTGACCGAGTGGCTCAAGGGCAACGAGATCGAACGGCGCGGCGCCGATGGCGACATGGGCGGCACTATGCGCCTTGGCGCTTATCCCGCGGTGCTGCAGCCCGACAGCCAGGTGGCGAACATCTACGGCGAAACCCACATTCAGGAACGCCACCGCCACCGTTACGAGGTCAACATCAACTACAAGGACGCGCTGGAGACGGCGGGGCTCCGCTTCACCGGGATGTCGCCGGACGGGCAGCTGCCGGAGATCGTTGAGATCCCGGCGCATCCCTGGTTTATAGGCGTGCAGTTCCACCCCGAGCTGAGATCGAAGCCCTTCGATCCCCATCCGCTCTTCGTGTCCTTTATCAAGGCGGCGGTGGATCACTCTCGCTTGGTCTAGTTTTAGGTTAGGAGCGTTATCTTGGAGACTCGAACCGTCAGGATCGGCGACTTGGCCGTGGCCAACGACCGACCGCTGGCCATCATTGCCGGGCCCTGCGCCCTGGAGAGCCGCGAACACGCGCTGGAAATGAGCGCCGCGCTCAAGGAACTGACCGACAGCCTCGGTATCGGGCTGATCTACAAGACCTCCTTCGACAAGGCGAACCGCACCAGCGTCAGCTCCAAGCGCGGCATCGGCTTGGAGAAGGGCGCGGAGATCCTGGCTGAGGTGCGGGAGGCTCGCGGCTGCCCTGTGCTGACCGACGTGCACGAGCCGCATCAGTGCGCGGCTGTGGCGCAAGCGGTCGACGTGCTGCAGATCCCGGCCTTTCTTTGCCGCCAGACGGATCTGCTGCTGGCCGCCGGCAACACCGGCAAGGCGGTCAACGTCAAGAAGGGGCAGTTCCTTGCCCCCTGGGACATGAAGAACGTCGTCGACAAGATCCGCAGCACCGGCAACGACAATGTGCTGGTGACCGAGCGCGGTGCGTCCTTCGGCTACAACACGCTGGTCTCCGACATGCGCAGCCTGCCCATCATGGCGGCGCAGACCGGTTGCCCGGTGGTGTTCGATGCGACGCACTCGGTACAGCAGCCAGGCGGGCAGGGCACCACGTCGGGCGGACAGCGCGACTTCGTGCCGGCGCTGGCCCGCGCGGCGGTCGCCATTGGCGTGGCATTGGTCTTCATCGAGACTCACCAGGATCCGGACAAGGCTCCGAGCGATGGGCCGAACATGGTGCCGCTCAAAAGGATGCGGGACCTGCTCGAAACCCTGGTCGCTCTCGACGGCTTGGCGAAGAGCAAGCCCTTCCGCTTGCCGGAGGCGGCGATCGCATGAGCCAGCCGGCCCCTCGCGCACGCCGCGGTCAGCTCGTCCCGCGGGCCTTCACGCCGGGCGACAAGGCGCTCAACTTTCTGCTGTCCGACCTGCACGGCCATGACCACGACCTCTATGCCGAGGTTGTCGGCGAGCCAATCCTGCTGATCGTTCTGCGGACGCTTTTTTCCGCTCAGGCTCGGGCCATGCTGGCGGCGCTTGAGCAGGCTCAGCCGCAGCTCCAGGACCATGGCTTCCAGGTCGTCGTGGTGGCCGGCGACACACCGAGCATCGCCCGCGGTGCGAAGCTGCCGGAGCACCCCGGTCAACTGCTGCTCTGCGACCCCGTCGGGCACGTGCTCAACTGGTATCTGGCGGCGGGAACGACGAACGGGGAGAACGAGCTCGACGAGACGCCGCCGGTGCGAACTTATCTGCTCGACCCCAATCAGCGAGTGATCGCAAGCTGGGCCAACGAAGCGCCGGAGGCGCACTTCTCGGGGGCCTTCGATGAAGTGGAAGCCTGGCGCCGCGACAGCAACCGGCTGGCCGCCTTCGTCGCGCCGCCGGCCCTGGTGTTGCCGCGAATCTTCGAGCCTGGGCTCTGCGACCACCTGATCGGCCTGTGGCAGACCTCGCACCGGGAAGGCTCGCTCTCGACCGGCCGAGAGCACCTCTATGCCCCCAACAAGAAGAAGAACCTGGAGCATCTGATCGAGGACGAGGAGACGATCAACCGCGTGCGCAAGACTCTGGCGCGCCGCGTGCTCCCCGAGATCAACAAGGTCTTCAACTACGGCGAACGCCTGGTGATGGAGGGGTTCATCGTGCTCTGCTACCAGGTCGAGCGCGGTGATTTCTTCGACGTGCACCGCGACCGTTACACGCCGCAGCAGCCGCGGCGCTTTGCCCTCTCCCTCAATCTCAATGAGGGCTTTGAAGGGGGCGAGCTGTGCTTTCCCGAGTACGCCGACGCGAAGCTGAAGCCGCCGCGCGGCGGGGGCTGCATCTTCTCCTGCTCGCTGTTGCACAAGGCCCTGCCGGTCAGCCGAGGCGAGCGCTTCGTCATGACCACCTTCTTCAACGATCCGGAGACCTATGGCGCCGAGCAGGCCAACTTCCGCTAGGCAGGACGCGGCGGCTCTCCCGTTACTGCTGGCCATGGCGCGCAACAACGCCTGGGCCAACCATCGCCTCTACCGCGCCTGCGCGGCGCTGGATGCCCAGGCCCTCAAGGCTGAGCGCAGCGGCTTCTTCCCGTCGATCTTCCTGACGCTCAGCCATATCTACCTGGTCGATCTCTACTACCTGGACGCGCTGTATGAGGAAGGGCGCTGGGAAGCGCTCTATGCCATGCCGGAGGAGCCCTTCGGTGGCCTGGCTGAGCTGCGCGACGCTCAGCGAGCCTGCGACGCTCGGCTGATCGCCTTCTGCGAGGCCCTGACGCCGGCAGACCTCGAACGGCAGGTGACGCTCTTTCGCCCAGGCGACCGGCGCTATCCGGAGCGCATTCCGGACGTCCTGCTGCATCTCTTCCAGCATCAGGTCCATCACCGGGGCCAGGCCCATGCCATGCTGTCGTCGACCGCGGCAGCGCCGCCGCAGCTCGACGAGTTCTTCCTGCGCGAGGACGTCTCGAAGCGGGCGGAGGACCTGGCCGAGATGGGCTGGCCGCCTGAGTTGCCGACCCGCTAGCCGTAATTTCCCCGCCTGGCCTGCGGCTTTTCTTGCCTTGGCGCAAGCCCTGCGGCAAAGAGGGGCCGGCAACAGAGAAGGGGCGAGACCGTGAGCGGCATCATCGACATTCAGGCCCGGGAAATCCTTGATTCGCGCGGCAATCCGACGGTCGAGGTCGACGTGACCTTGGAGAGCGGTGCCTTCGGCCGCGCCGCCGTGCCCTCTGGCGCCTCGACCGGTGTCCATGAGGCGGTCGAGCTGCGCGACGGCGACGAGGACCGCTATCTCGGCAAGGGCGTCATGACCGCCGTCGACAACGTCAATCACGAGATCTTCGATGCCCTCTCGGGCATGGAGGCTGACGAGCAGGGCCTGATCGACGAGACCCTGATCGCCCTCGACGGCACGGAAAACAAGCGCCGCCTGGGCGCCAATGCCATCCTCGGCGTCAGCCTGGCCGTCGCCAAGGCGGCCGCGGAGGAAGCCGCCCTGCCGCTCTATCGCTACGTCGGCGGCGTGCGGGCCTGCCGCCTGCCGGTGCCGATGATGAACATCGTCAACGGCGGCGCCCATGCCGACAATCCCATCGACTTCCAGGAGTTCATGATCCGCCCCATCGGTGCCGAGAGCTTCTCAGAGGCGCTGCGCATGGGGGCCGAGGTCTTCCACAGCCTGAAGGCGCGGCTGAAGAAGGCGGGCCATGCCACCAACGTCGGCGACGAGGGCGGCTTCGCACCCAACCTCAAGTCTGCCGAGGAAGCCATCGACTTCGTGCTGGAGAGCGTGACCGCCGCCGGCTACACGCCCGGAACCCAGCTCGACATCGCGCTCGACTGCGCCGCCAGCGAGTTCTACGAGAACGGCCGCTACGAGCTGCGTGGAGCCGGGCTGAGCTACGGCGCCGACGAGCTGGTGGCCTATCTGGCCAAGCTCAGCGACAGCTATCCCATCGGCTCCATCGAAGACGGTATGGCTGAGGACGACTGGGATGGCTGGTGCGCGCTGAACGCGGCCATCGGTGACCGGGTACAACTGGTCGGCGACGACATCTTCGTCACCAACACCGAGCGGCTGCGCAAGGGCATCGCCATCAAGGCCGCCAATGCCATCTTGGTGAAGGTCAACCAGATAGGCACCTTGACCGAAACCCTGGAAGCCGTCGAGACAGCCTTCAGGGCCAGCTTCGGAGTGGTCATGTCGCACCGTTCGGGCGAGACCGAGGACAGCACCATTGCCGACCTTGCGGTCGCCACCGGCTGCGGGCAGATCAAGACCGGCTCGCTGGCGCGCTCTGACCGCTTGGCCAAGTACAACCAGCTGCTGCGCATCGAGGAGCAGCTCGGTCCCAGCGCCATCTACGGTATCGGCTAAGGCTCCAGCGATCTTGCCCGTTCTGACGGCAGAGTGAGTCCCCCGGGCAACAGGTTGCGGCCATTTGAGAATCCAATTGAATTCCCGTTTGACGCGGAGTCGCGCCAGTGATTCCATGGCGCCATGACGCTTCGCGACATCAAGCGCCGCCTTGCCACTCTGTTGCCGCATCTCCTCTTCGCGGCGATCTTCAGCTACTTCGCGTACCACGTGGTGCATGGCGACAGGGGCTTGCTGCATTCCAACCTGCTGCACCGCGAAGTGGACGAGCGAAGCCTGCAACTGGCCGAGCTGACCTCCGAGCGCTACGAGCTCGAATCCCGGGTCAGGGGTCTGCGCCGCGGCAGCTTGGATCTCGATCTCTTGGAAGAGCAGTCGCGCCGCGTCTTGGGCTATGGGGCCGAGAACGACGCGATGATCCTCCTGCCGGAAAAACCTCTGGTTTGGCAGAATTAACTGATCTTCAGTTAAAAACGCTTTTTTCTCTATATTTCAAGCAGCTATGACTTGACGCGGACCCTCTGCGAACCTTTTTCATATTTCAGTGCATCTTAGTGCTGTTCTATGGTCTATAGTCGCGAAAAAGCTGTTTAGGGAGGTAAGGCATGGCCACACGCCGGGCGACAACCAAGGCAAGCAAGACGCCGTCACGGCGCAGCGGCAGCAAAAAAGCCTCCGCCAGCAAAGTCAGCAAAGAAGAGCTGCTCGAGCTTTATCGGGAGATGCTGCTCATCCGCCGCTTCGAGGAGAAGGCCGGCCAGATGTACGGCATGGGCCTGATCGGCGGCTTCTGCCATCTCTACATCGGCCAGGAAGCGGTCGTCGTCGGCATGCAGGCTTGCATCGATGCAGGCGACACGGTGGTCACCTCCTATCGCGATCACGGGCACATGCTGGCCTGCGGCATGGACCCAAAGGGCGTGATGGCCGAGCTGACCGGACGGCGCACGGGCTATTCCAAAGGCAAGGGCGGCTCCATGCACATGTTCAGCCGGGAGAAGAACTTCTTCGGCGGACATGGCATCGTCGGCGCCCAGGTGCCGATCGGCACCGGCATCAGCTTCGCCCACAAGTACCTGGACGAGAAGGCGGTCTGCCTGACCTACATGGGTGAAGGCGCGGTCAACCAGGGCCAGGTCTACGAGTCCTTCAACATGTCGGCGCTGTGGCAGCTGCCGGTCATCTATATCATCGAGAACAACCGCTACGGCATGGGCACCTCCGTCGAGCGCGCTGCGGCCAAGGCGACGGAACTCTATAACCGCGGTCAGGCCTACGGCATCCCCGGTGCGCAGGTCGACGGCATGGATGTCCTCGCCGTCAAAGAGGCGGGCGCGAAGGTCGTCGCCGACGCCAAGGCCGGGAAGGGCCCTTACATTCTCGAGATGCAGACGTACCGCTACCGCGGCCACTCCATGTCCGACCCGGCCAAGTACCGCACCCGGGACGAAGTGCAGAAAATGCGCAGCGAGCAGGATCCGATCGAGCGTCTGCGCCAGTCCCTGCTTGAGGACGGCCATATCGACGAGGCCGGGTTGAAGGACATCGACAAGGACGTGAAAGCCATCGTGTCCGAGGCCGCCGAGTTCGCCCAGAACAGCCCGGAGCCGGATCCTTCGGAGCTTTGGACCGACGTCTACATCGAGGCCCAGGCGGCTCAATAGAGATCAAGCTGCGGCCGCGTCGCGCCGCGCTCAAGACATAAACGCATAGGGGAAGCGCACCATGCCCATCGAAATGCTGATGCCGGCTCTCTCTCCCACCATGACCGAGGGCAAGCTGGCGAAGTGGCTCAAGTCGGAAGGCGATGAAGTCGCCGCCGGCGACGTGGTCGCTGAGATCGAGACCGATAAGGCCACCATGGAGGTCGAAGCCGTCGACGAGGGCTTGCTTGGCCGCATCCTGGTGCCGGAAGGCGCAGAGAACGTCGCCGTCAATACGCCGATCGCCATCCTGTTGGGCGAGGGCGAAGATGCCAGCAGCTTGGATGTATCGGGCGGAAACAGCGGGGGTGGTCAGCCGGAGATCCCCTCGACGAGCGACCCGGTGCCCTGCGCGCCGGCACCTGCTGCAGCGCCGGCCGTCGCAGAGGTCGAGGCCGAAGCGGAGTGGAGTGGACCGACCGTGACCCTCACGGTGCGCGAGGCTTTGCGTGACGCCATGGCCGAGGAGATGCGCCGCGATGGCCGTGTCTTCCTGATGGGTGAGGAGGTCGCCCAGTACCAGGGCGCCTACAAGGTCAGCCAGGGCCTCTTGGAGGAGTTTGGCGACAAGCGGGTGATCGACACTCCGATCACCGAGCATGGCTTCGCCGGTCTGGCCGCCGGTGCCGCCATGTACGGCCTGAGGCCCATCGTCGAGTTCATGACCTTCAACTTCGCCATGCAGGCGATCGACCAGATCATCAACTCCTCG
Organism: Rhodospirillales bacterium; assembly: GCA_965247175.1. Classification (GTDB taxonomy): domain Bacteria; phylum Pseudomonadota; class Alphaproteobacteria; order Kiloniellales; family DSM-21159; genus JANQMX01. Next base: position 1,228,594 of record OZ252006.1, on the reverse strand, counting down.
GGCAAGACGCTCTATATGTCCGGCGGGCAGATCCAGAACCCGATCGTCTTCCGCGGGCCGAACGGCGCCGCCGCGCGCGTGGCTGCTCAGCACAGCCAGGAGTACTCCAGCTGGTACGGTCAGGTGCCCGGCCTGAAGGTCGTCTCGCCCTGGTCGGCGGCCGATGCCAAGGGGCTGCTCAAGTCAGCCATCCGCGACCCCAATCCGGTGATCTTCCTGGAGAACGAGATCCTTTACGGCCAGTCCTTCGAGGTGCCGGATACCGATGACTGGCTGGTGCCCATCGGCAAGGCCAAGATCGTGCGGCCCGGGAGCGACGTCACCATCGTCGCCCACTCGATCTGTGTCGGCAAAAGTCTTGAGGCGGCCAAGCTGCTTGCCGAGCAAGGCATCGATGCCGAAGTGATCGATCTGCGCAGCATTCGCCCGATGGACACGCAGACCATCGTGCAGTCGGTGCAGAAGACCAATCGCTTGGTCTCGGTGGAAGAGGGCTGGCCTTTTGCCGGTCTCGGCGCCGAGCTGGCGGCGGTGATGATGGAGCAGGCCTTCGACTGGCTCGATGCGCCAGTCGCCCGGGTTTGTGCTGCCGACGTGCCGCTGCCCTACGCCGCCAACCTGGAGGCCCTGGCCCTGCCGCAGCCCGACGACGTGGCCGCGGCGGCCAAGCAGGTCTGCTACCGCAGCTAACGGCAGAGGGAAGGAGCAAGATCATGCCGATCAATGTGCTGATGCCGGCCCTTTCGCCGACCATGACCGAGGGCACCCTGGCCAAGTGGCACGTCAAGGAAGGGGACGAGATCGCCTCCGGCGACGTGATTGCCGAGATCGAGACCGACAAGGCGACCATGGAGGTCGAGGCCGTGGAAGAGGGGCGGGTCGGCAAGCTGCTTGTCTCCGAAGGCACCGAAGGCGTCCCAGTCAACGAGACCATCGCCATTCTGCTGGAGGAGGGCGAGGACAGCTCGGCCATCGACAGTGCCGCCGCGGCACCCGCCAAGGGCAACGGCGCTGAAACGCCCGCCGCGAGCCCGGCTCCTGCCGCGGCTGCAGCTCCGGCGCCGGCCCCCGCAGCGACCCCGGCGCCGCCCGCACCCAGCAGCAACGGCGCGCGCGTCTTTGCCAGTCCTCTGGCCCGCCGCATGGCGGCCCAGGCTGGCCTCGACATCACGGCGCTGAAGGGCAGCGGCCCGCACGGCCGCATCGTCAAGGCAGACATCGATGCCGCCTTGGCTGGCGGCAAGCCGGCGGCAGCGGCTGCCGCGCCGGCACCGGCCGCAGCTCCCGCACCAGCGGCTGCTGCTCCGGCCCCAAGCGGCCCGGGTGCGCGCCAGATGGCCGATCTTCTGGGCATGTCCTATCGGTTGGAGCCGCTCAGCTCCATGCGCAAGGTCATCGCCAGTCGGCTCACTGAGTCCAAGCAGACCGTGCCGCATTTCTATCTCACGGTAGAGTGCCAACTCGACGCGTTGCTCCAGGTCAGGAAGGAGCTCAACGCCCGCTCGGACGACTACAAGATCTCGGTCAACGACTTCGTCATTCGGGCCGCGGCGCTCGCCCTGAAGAAGGTGCCGACGGCCAACGCCTCCTTCGATCCGGAAGGCCTGCTCTACTACGACCACGCCGACATCTCGGTCGCCGTCGCCACGCCGAGCGGTCTCATCACGCCGATCATCAAGGCAGCCGAGACCAAGGGCCTGGCCACCATCTCCAGCGAGATGAAGGACCTGGCCGGGCGCGCCCGCGAGGGCAAGCTGCAGCCGCAGGAGTATCAGGGCGGCAGCTTCTCGGTCTCCAACCTCGGCATGTTCGGGGTCAAGGAGTTCGCGGCCATCATCAACCCGCCGCAGGGCTGCATCCTAGCGGTCGGTGCCGGCGAGCAGCGCCCGGTCATCAAGGACGGAGCGGTGTCGATCGCCACGGCGATGAACTGCACGCTCTCGGTGGATCACCGAGTGGTGGATGGTGCTGTTGGGGCCGAGTTCCTCGCCGCCTTCAAGAAGCTGATCGAAGATCCGCTTTCCATGCTGCTGTGAGCGAGGAGGGCGGTATGAGCGACGAATACCCCAGCACCCTTTCGCACGTCTCGATCGGGACGAACGACTTCGAGAAGGCGCTTGCCTTCTACGATCGCGTCCTAGCCACCGTCGGCTGCCGGCGCATGATGCAGCACGGCGACGCGGTCGCCTACGGCAAGGCTTACCCCGAGTTCTGGGTCAATACGCCGCTCGATGGTCAGGCAGCGGCGGTTGGCAACGGCAGCCACTTCGCCTTCTTCGCGTCCTCCAAGGAGCAGGTGGATGCCTTCCATAAGGAAGGCCTGGCTGCCGGCGCGACGGACGAAGGCCCGCCGGGGCCACGGCCGCAGTATGGCGATCCCTACTACGGCGCCTTTCTTCGCGATCTCGACGGGCACAAGATCGAGGCCGCCTATTGGGACGTGGAACTCGCTCAGAAGCTGGGGATGATGTAACGCCATGGCCGACAAGACTTTCGATGTCATCATTATCGGCGGCGGCCCGGGCGGCTACGTCACCGCCATTCGCGGCGCCCAGCTCGGCCTCAAGGTCGTGGTCATCGAGCGCGAGCACCTGGGCGGCATCTGCCTCAACTGGGGCTGCATCCCGACCAAGGCACTGCTGCGCTCGGCCGAGGTCTATCACTACATGCAGCACGCCAGCGATTTTGGGCTCAAGTCCAACGGCGCCTCCTTCGACATCGGCGATGTGGTCAAGCGCTCGCGCGCGGTCTCCAAGCAGCTCAACGGCGGCGTCGGGCACCTCCTGAAGAAGAATAAGGTGACGGTGATCGACGGTGAGGCGAAGCTGAATGGGCCGGGCAAGGTCACCGTGACCGGCAAGGACGGCAAGTCGCTGGGTGAGTTTCAGGCCAAGAACGTCATCATCGCCACGGGCGCGCGGCCCCGCACGCTGCCGGGGCTGGAGCCGGACGGCAAGCTGATCTGGACCTACTTCGAGGCCATGGTTCCGGAGACCATGCCCAAGTCGCTCCTGGTCATCGGCTCGGGTGCCATCGGCATCGAGTTTGCCAGCTTCTTCCGCACCATGGGTGCCGAGGTCACGGTCGTGGAGGTGCTGCCGCAAATCCTCCCGGTCGAAGACGAGGAGATCGCCAAGCACGCCCGGAAGCGCCTGGAGAAGCAGGGCATCAAGATCTTGACCGAAGCCAAGGTGACGGGCGCCAAGAAGGGCGCGAACAATGTCACCTGCACGGTTGAGGACGCCAAGGGCAAGACGCAGGAGATCACCGTCGATCGGGTGATCTCGGCCATCGGCGTGCAGGGCAACATCGAGAACCTCGGGCTCGAGACCACCAAGGTGAAGACCGACCGCGGCTGCATCGTCGCAGACGGCTACGGCCGCACCGCTGAGCCAGGTGTCTATGCCATCGGCGACGTGGCGGGCCCGCCGATGCTGGCCCACAAGGCCGAGCACGAGGGCGTGGTCTGCATCGAGAAGATCGCAGGGCTCGATCCCCATCCGCTCGAGAAGACCAAGATCCCGGGCTGCACCTACTGCCACCCGCAGGTTGCCAGTGTGGGCCTGACCGAGAAGGCGGCCAAGGAGGCGGGTCACGAGATTAGAGTCGGCCGTTTCCCCTTCATCGGCAACGGCAAGGCGATCGCGCTCGGCGAGTCCGATGGGCTGATCAAGACCATCTTCGATGCCAAGACCGGACAGCTCCTGGGTGCGCATATGGTCGGTGCCGAGGTGACCGAGCTGATCCAGGGCTACGTGGTCGCCATGGGCCTGGAGACCACCGAGGAAGAGCTGATGCACACGGTCTTCCCGCATCCGACCTTGAGCGAAATGATGCACGAGTCGGTGCTTGATGCCTACGGGCGGGCGATCCACTTCTAGATCATGGCGAATCAGAGCGAAACACAGCGCCTGAGGCATCCGGAGAAGGCGCACAAGCCGGACAATCCGGTCTGGAAGAAGAAGCCCGATTGGATCCGCGTCAAGGCGCCGGTCTCCCCGGAGTATCACGCGACGCGGGAGATCGTCCGGGAGCACCGGCTGAACACGGTTTGCGAAGAGGCGGCCTGCCCCAACATCGGCGAGTGCTGGGCCAAGCGCCACGCCACCATGATGATCATGGGGGAGATCTGCACGCGGGCCTGCAGCTTCTGCAACGTGTCGACCGGCAAGCCGGGCGCCCTCGACCCCTTCGAGCCGACCAACGTCGCCCAGGCCGTCAAGAAGCTCGGCCTGCAGCACGTGGTGATCACATCGGTCGATCGCGATGATCTGCCTGACGGCGGCGCCAACCACTTCGTCGAGGTCATCGAGGCCATTCGCGACGCCTCGCCGGACACCACGGTCGAGATCCTGACCCCGGACTTCCTGCGCAAGGACGGCGCCATCGAGAAGGTGGCCGCCGCCAAGCCGGACGTCTTCAATCACAATCTCGAGACCGTGCCGCGCCTCTATCAGCAGGTCCGGCCCGGCGCGCGCTATTTCCATTCCCTGCGGCTGCTGGACCGGGTCAAGCAGGTCGATCCGGAGATCTTCACCAAGTCGGGTATCATGGTCGGTCTCGGTGAGAGTCGCGATGAAGTGATGCAGGTGATGGACGACCTGCGCTCGGCGGAAGTCGACTTCATGACCATCGGCCAGTACCTCCAGCCGTCGCCCAAGCATCACGCCATCGATCGCTTCTGGACGCCGGAGGAGTTCTCCCAGCTCGAGCGGCAGGCGCGCAGCAAGGGCTTCCTCATGGTCTCGGCCTCGCCCTTGACTCGCAGCTCCTATCACGCCGATGAAGACTTCGCGCAGCTCCGCAGCGCTCGGCAGGCCCAGCTTTCGGCCGCCGGATAGGTTCACCTGTAGCGAAGGCCCGTTCTGTGCCGACCCATGCCGAGCAGAGGGTGCTGCCCTTTTCCCCGCAGCAACTATACGACATGGTCGCCGACGTGGCGCGCTATCCGGAGTTCCTGCCCTGGTGCATGGCCGCCCGTATCCGCAAGAACGACGGCCGTGAAATCGTCGCCGACCTGATCGTCGGCTTCAAGATGGTGCGGGAGCGTTTCACCAGCCGTGTGCTGCTCACCGAGCCTGGCCACTGCCTGGAGGTGGAGTACATCGAAGGGCCACTACGCTACCTCAACAATCACTGGCGCTTCGAGCCCCACGAGATAGGCTGCCGTATCGACTTCTTCGTCGATTTCGAGTTCAAGTCCCGCCTGCTGCAGAAGGCTTTCAAGCCGCTGTTCAATGAGGCGGTGCGTCGTATGGTTTCCGCCTTTGAGGCCCGGGCCTACGACCTCTATGCGCCGAGCACGCCACCCAGCGGTGCGGCCTCACTTGCCGAGTAGCCCTGTCGGCCGGAAAGTGCGGCGCTTCAACTAAGATTGCCTGACCGAGCTGACGAAGCCGGTGACCTGCGCCTTGAGCTGGTCGGCCTGCTGATAGAGGTCCCGAGAGAGATCGAGCACCTGCTTGGAGGCATCGCCGGTACTGCTGGCACCTTCGGCCAGCTGCCCGATGCTGGCCAGAACGCCGGAGGTGATGGTCGCGGTCTCTTGCGCGTTGCGGGAGATCTCGATGGTCGCCGAGTTTTGCTCGTCGCTGGCACTGGCGATGGATGAGGCGATCTCGTTCACCTCGTTCATCACTTCGCCGATGTTCTGGATGGCCTCGACGACCTGTTTCGTGCGGCTCTGAACCTCGTTGACTTGCGCGGAGATGTCGTTGGTCGCCTTGCCGGTCTGACTGGCCAGGTTCTTCACTTCAGAGGCGACCACGGCAAAGCCTTTGCCGGCTGCGCCGGCGCGTGCCGCTTCGATGGTCGCGTTGAGCGCCAGCAGGTTGGTTTGCTCGGCAATGTCGGTGATCAGCCCGATGACCTCGCCGATGCGAGAGGCGGACTCTTCCAGCTGCGTCACGTCGTCCTTGGTGGTACTGACCGAATTGACCGCCTGCTCCACGATGGTTGTCGACTTCTGAACCAGGCCCGAGATGTTGGCCACAGAGGCGGACATCTCCTCGGTCGCGGAGGCGACGGCGCTGACGTTCGAGTTGGTGATCTGCGCGTCGCCTCTTACCTTCTCGGCCTGCTCGGAATTGGCATCGGCAACCCCGGTCATGTCTGTCGCCGTGTTCTGCATCTCCTGAACGGCGGTCGAGACCTGGTCGACGATCTGTCCGACCGACGCATCGAACTCGTCCGCCATGCGGTTCATCGTATCGCGCTTTTCTTCTTCGGCGCGCGCGCGGAGCGCGGCCTGCTCCTCTTCCATCTTGGCGACCCGCAGCGCGTTGTCCTTGAAGACCTGAACGGCCTTGGCCATGGCGCCGATCTCGTCCTGTTTGTCGAGCGCGGGCACCTCGACGGAGGTATCCCCGGCGGCCAGGGTTTCCATCGATTGGGTCATCTGCCGCATCGGCCCGATGACCGTACGGCTGACGAGGTACATCAGCGCAATGAAGATCGCCATCATCAGCGCGAAAACGCTGGCGACCACCACCTGCGCCAGGGTCACCGTCTCTGCGGCCCGCACGTCCGTGGCCTCGCTGATGGCTTCGGCTGCGCGGGTCACCCTGTCGAGGGCCGCGGCGACATTGTCGGCAGCTTGCCCCAGTTCATCGCTTGCGCGTTCTGCTGCCGTCTCGGCGCCGAGCCTGTCCTGGTGGGTGTCGAAGAGCTGCTCGTCTTGGGCCGCGTGAGAGACCCAGATCTCGAAGGCATCAATCAGGGCCGCGGTATCGGCCTTGTCGTTGTTGGTTTCAGCGAGCGTGGTCAGAACCTCGAAATGCGGCTGCGCACTCTCGGCAAGTGCGTTGAAGTTGGCCAGGGGTGCCTCAAGGTCCGCGATCGACCGCGCCGCTAGGTACTCTCCGGCCGTGTCCTGCATCTCGACGACGACACGCTGCAGCTTCAGCGCCGCCTCGACGACCGGATACTCGCTCTCGAAGAGGTTCCCCAATATCGCATTGATGTCTTCCGCCTTTGCACCGCTGAAGAGCAGCAGCTGATCACCTCTGTCGCGCTCGTTCCTCATCTCTTTTTCGCTCGCGGAGGCGAACTCATCGAGCATCGCGATCAGCTTGGCGCCGGACTCGTCGAAAACCTGGATCAGCTCATCGGCCAGGGCTTCCTGTTCAAGCTCCAGCCTGTGCTGCGCGACCATCTCTTGGCCGTGCCGGACAAAGGCCTCGTGCTCGCTCGACACCAACTGCAAGTCGTCGCGCAGAGCCGGGTCATCGACCAGGGCCTCGAGCTCTCCGAACGACGTCGCGAAATTCGTGTTCAATCCGTCGAGCTCTTCACTCAGTGTGGCGACATTGCTCAGCGCTTCGTCGGCGACAACCTCTTCTGCGACCTTGTTTGCCTTCCAGATGAGGGAAGTCAGCTCACCCGAAACCTCCACAGTCGGCGTGACCACGCCGGTGATGTGCTTCAGCGTCGTGTCGATGTTGGAGATGAAATAGAGCCCTAAGGCACCGGTCGAGGCGCTGAGAACGGCGAACAGGGAGAGGCCCGCAATAAGCTTCCGGGCAATGGTCAATTTGCCGGCCTGCGCCTCGTCTTGGGAGAGGGGGTCGCTGCTGTTCGTCGCCGTGCTCATGATGGGCCGCTTTCTACAAAGGCAGTCTTCCGTCGCTGCGACGAGGAATAGCGGCTTCGGCAAAAGAAAGCGTTAAACGTGAAGGGTATTCTCTATGAATACTTGTGCAAGCAACCGGTCTACTCGGCTGAAGAGTGGCTGGAAAACCGGGGTCCGTGGCCCGGAGCGACTCGTCCTTAGGTTGCGGCTTCGCTTGCCAAGGTCGCGTAGAAGATCATGAGGTTGATGCCGTTGAAGGTGCCGTGGGCGATAATGCAGGGCCAGATCGAGCGGTAGTACTCATAGAGCAGCGCTAGAATGATGCTGACCGCCGTAAGGGGCAGAACCAGCATCGGCACATCGTGCATCACAGCGAAGAACAGCGACGAGGCAATAACGCTCGGCCAGATATGGAAGCGCTGCCGCAGCCAGCCGTACACCAATCCCCGAAACGCCAGTTCCTCGACGAAGGGCACGACCGTCGTCGCCAAGAAGATCATGATGAAGACGGTGCCGGAGCCCGTGCCGACGGTTCGCAAGAGATTCTGCTGCGGGTTCTGCAGCGGCTCCTCCTGGCCGGCTTGTATGATGCTGAGGATGATGCCGGAAATGACGAAGGCCAGAACGCCCATCACGATGCCGACGAATATCACCCGATTGTCAAAGGCATCGAGCCCGAGTTCCGGCCAGGTCAATCCGCGCCACTGTATGGCGACCGCGCGAAGCAGCACGAAGAGCAGGGCAGCCTGGGCACCGATAAGAACGAGACCGACCTGCGCTCCCGGCATGCCGCCTGCGAAGAGGAGGCCGGCGAGGCCGGCAACGAACCAGGTGCCAATGATCAGGACGATGAGCAGCAAAAGCAGGTCGCTGAGCGAGATCGGCCAAGCGCGGTACTGCCAAGGGGCGTTGGGCATCTCCTAGAGCACCGCTTCCTGCAGCAGGCTCAGGGCCTGACGGAGAGCGGCGAGGCGCACCGCGCCGCGATCGCCCGGATAGACCTCATGCACCGCCTGAAGGACGCGACCTTGTCGCGCCGTGGCGAGATGCACCAGGCCGACGGGCTTGGTCGGCGTCGCGCCGCCCGGACCTGCAATGCCGGTGATTGAGACCGCCACCTCGGCCCGGCTATGGGACTGGGCGCCCAAGGCCATCTCTTCGGCGGTTTCGCGGCTGACCGCGCCCTGCGTCGCCAGGGTCGCTTGCGACACGCCAAGCATCTCCATCTTGGCTTCGTTGGAATAGGTGACGAAGCCGCGCTCGACCACGTCGGAGGACCCGGGGACCTCCGTCAGCAAGGCTGCAACCAGCCCGCCCGTGCAGGACTCTGCCGTGGCCAGCCGCAAGCCGGCCTGCCGGTAGAGCGCGAGCAAGGACTGGGCCGAGGCGACAAGCTCGTCAGAGAACGCATCAGAGGACATACGGCCATCCGGTCAGAAAGGAGAGCAGAGCGCAAGCGACGAGGGCATAGCCCGCCGCGACCACGTCGTCGAGCATGATGCCGAGGCCGCCTCCGACGGCCCGGTCGGCCAGGGACACGGGCCAGGGCTTGCCGATATCGAAGGCGCGGAAGGCGATGAAGCCGAGGAGATAGCTGAGCGGGTCGAGGGGCAGCGGCAGCAGAACGAGCCACTGTCCGGCAACTTCGTCGACGACGATCTCGCCCGGGTCCTTTCTGCGCAGCTGCCGGGCGTGCCGCTCGCTGGCCCAGACGCCGAGCAGAAACACGACCAAGGTGGCGACGAGCAGCAGGGGCCAGCCGCCGAGCCAAACCAGGAGGGCGGCAAAGGGCAGGGCGGCCAGGGAGCCCCAGGTGCCCGGGGCGCCGGGCAGAAGACCGCTGCCAAACCAGGTGGCGATCGCGCCGGCAAGCGTCATTCCGTTGCGCCGGGTGCTTGCGAGGGCTGGCTGCGCGGCGGCAGCGAGACGGTGGCGGTTGCTTGGGCGGCGATGCCCTCTTGCCGGCCAATGAAGCCCAAGCCCTCGGTGGTGGTGGCCTTGACCGAGACTTCGTCGATGTCGAGCCCGAGCAGCTCGGCGACACGCGCCCGCATCGCATCCCGGTGGGGGCTGATCTTTGGTCGCTCGCAGATCAGGGTGACGTCGACGTTGTCGATGCGGCCGCCTTCGGCCCGCAGCAGGCGCGCGGCCTCTTGGAGGAAGATCGCCGAATCCGCAGCCCGCCATTGCGGGTCGCTGGGCGGAAAGTGCTGGCCGATATCGCCGCGGGCGAAGGCGCCCAGCAAGGCGTCGGTCAGGGCGTGCAGACCCACGTCGGCGTCCGAGTGGCCGGCCAAAGTTGCATTGTGGGCAATATCCACGCCGCAAAGCCGGATGCTGTCGCCTTCGGTGAAGCGATGCACGTCATAGCCGCTGCCGACCCGGATCCGGCGCTGTTCCTGGCCGAGCAGGGACTCCATCATCTCCAAGTCCTCTTCCTGGGTGATCTTCATGGTCTTGGCGCTTCCCTCCACCAGGGCCACCGAAAGACCCGCCATTTCCGCCAGGGAGGCATCGTCCGTGTGCTCCTGGCCGGCATAGTCCCGGTGGATACGGCGGATAGGCTCGAAGTGAAAGGCCTGCGGCGTCATGGCTCGCCAAAGGCCGGCACGTGGCACGGTGGCGGCAACGCAGCCGTCCTCCTCCCGCTTCAGGGTGTCGGCCAGCGGCAGCGCCAGCAGGGCTGCTTCGTGTGACTGCAGGGCCTCGATCAGACGGTCGATATCTTCGGTGCGGATGTAGGGGCGGGCGGCGTCATGGATCAGCACGTAGTCGGGCGCCGTCTCGGCCAGGCTTTCCAGACCCCGGTGGGCCGACTGTTGCCGCGTGCCGCCGCCGGTGACGGGCGGCATGAGGTCGAGCCCGGCAACGGCGGCCTGGTAGCGCGCCTCGTCGTCCGGGTGGTAGGCGACACACACGCTGTCTATGGCGGGATGGCTGCAGAAGCGCTCCAGACTGTGTCGCAGCACCGGTTTGCCTGCCAAGGTCCTGTATTGCTTCGGAACCTCCGCGCCGAAGCGCGTTCCTCGCCCTGCGGCGAGGACCAGAGCTGCCACTTTTGCCACCGATTTACCCCTGACTGTCGACCTTGGCCCGGAGACTAGAAGCGCCGCTTGTTTCGGCCAAGAGCCCAGCGTAGATCAGAGTCATGACCGGCCCGCTCGTCTTCGGCTTCGCAACCCTGCTCGCCCTTGCCGGCAGCGGCACCTGGGCCTGGCGCCATAGCCAGCGCCAGGATCCGAGCCTGGGGCCGGCGCTCGTCTTCGTCTGCTTGCCGCTGGCCGGGTCGGTGGCGGCCTTGGCGACCCTGGTGGAGGGCCGCTGGGACTCCGGCTTCGGGGCTGCGCTGTGGCTCTCGGTTATCTGCAGCCTGACCGTCTATCTGCTGTCCATCCTGATTTCTCCGGAATCGCGCCGCCTCGGCAGCCTGCTCTTCGCCTATCTCTTCGTCCTGTCGGCGGTTGCGAGCCTCTGGCCTGTGGCGTCCTCGTCAAGCGGTAGCTATCCCACCGGCGCCTGGTTCCTGGTGCACATCGTGCCTTCGCTCGCGACCTATGCGCTGGCGACGCTGGCGGCCATTGCCGGTGTCGCTGTCCTGGTCCAGGAAACCGCTCTCAAGCGCCGCTCCCGCCCACCACTTAGCCAGCGTTTGCCCTCGATTGCCGATGGCGAACGCCTGGAAGCGCGCTATCTCCTGGCAGCGGAGGTCGTGCTGGGACTTGGCATCATCACCGGAATGGCGCTCAGCCTGACCGAAACCGGCGAGCTGCTGCGCTTCGACCACAAGACAGTTTTGACCTTCTTGGCCTTCGTCCTGATCGGCCTGCTGCTGGTGCTTCAGTCCCGCAGCGGCCTGAGGGGCAAGCGCCTGGGGCGCCTCGTATTGCTGTGCTATCTGCTACTCACCCTGGCATACCCCGGCGTCAAGTTCGTCAGCGACGTGCTCTTGACCAGCCCCGCTTAGTCCCCCAAAGAAACCAATAGTGCATAATTTTTGGGCATTGTCGGGCCGCAAGGCATGAAACCGCTTGTCATTGATCAAAACCTGAGCGTTGCGCCAGTCCTGCTCGCGCCCATGTCCGGCGTGACCGATCTGCCGTTCCGGCGGGTGGTCAAGCGCCTCGGCGCCGGCCTGGTGTTCTCAGAGATGATCGCCAGCCAAGCCGTGGTGCGTCAGGTCAAGGGCTCGCAAAAGATGGCGGAGCACTACGGCGAGCATCGGCCCATCGCCGTCCAGCTTGCCGGCTGCGAGCCGGAGGTCATGGCCGAGGCGGCGCAGCTCAACGTCGAGCGGGGCGCCACCATCATCGACATCAACTTCGGCTGCCCGGTGAAGAAGATCGTCAACAAGATGGGCGGCTCGGCCATCATGCGCGACGAAGCCCTGGCCGGTCGTATCATGGAGGCGGTGGTGGCGGCCGTGGACGTTCCCGTCACCATGAAGATGCGTCTGGGCTGGGACGAGAACAGCCTCAACGCCCCGCGCCTGGCCCGCTTGGCGGAGGACAGCGGCGTGCGGATGCTGACGGTGCACGGCCGTACCCGCTGTCAGCTCTACACCGGCACCGCCGACTGGAATGCCGTGCGGCCGGTCAAGCAGGCCACATCGCTCCCCGTTGTGGTCAACGGCGACATCGAGAGTTTTGCGGATGTCGATCGCGCTCTCGCCGAGTCCGGCGCCGATGGCGTGATGATCGGCCGCGGCGCCTGCGGCCGCCCTTGGTTCCTGCATCAGACCATGGCCTATCTGACGGGCGAGCCGGTGCCGGCGGACCCCGCTCTGTCGGAGCAGTGCGCCATCGTTTTGGACCACTACGACGGTCTGCTGAGCCACTACGGCACCGAGCAGGGCAACCGCATCGCGCGCAAACATCTGGCCTGGTACAGCCGGAGCCTGCCGGACTCCGCAGACTTTCGCGCGCGTATCAATCGCGAGGGCGATCCGGCCGCCGTGCGAGACGCAATCGCGCTCTTGTACCAGCGGGCGCAACAGGATCGTCTGGCGGCATGACGCAAGCAACCCGCCTGGCCACCGCACGGCCTGTTCCTAGGGAGGCGGCGAGCTATCTCGCCGTGCTCAACGCCTTACCGTCGCCGACCTTCGCGCTCGACGCGGAAAACCGCTTCATCTTCGTCAATCTTGCGGCCGAGCAGTTCTTCGCCACGTCGCGCGCCATCCTGCTCAGCCAGGAGCTGGCCCTCGAGGTGCCGCGCGACAACCCGCTGTTTTCCCTGATCGAGGAAGTGCGTCAGGGCAGCCTGACCGCCTCCGACACCATGATCGTGCTGGAAAACCCCCGCATCGGCCGACGCGAGGTTGCTGCCGATGTGGCGGGTATCCCTGAGTATCCCGGGTGGCTGACCGTCAGCCTGCACGAGCGGGCCATTGCGCTGCGCATCAATCAGCAACTCGTGCATCGTGGTGCGGCACGCTCCATCACCGCGCTCGGGGCCATCCTCGCGCACGAGGTCAAGAATCCCCTGTCCGGCATTCGCGGTGCGGCGCAGCTGTTGGAAACCGCCGTCGATCGGAATGAGCGGCACCTCACGCGACTGATCTGCGACGAAGCCGACCGCATCGCCGGCTTGGTTCAGAACATGGAGGCCTTCTCCGGCGATCAGCCGCTCAAGCGCTCGGCGTTTAACGTGCACGAGGTGCTCGATCACGTGCGCACCCTGGCCCAGAGCGGCTTCGGCAAGCATGTGCGCTTCGAGGAGTTCTACGATCCCTCCCTCCCGCAGGTGCTCGGCAACAAGGACTTGCTGATCCAGGCGGTCTTGAACCTCGTGAAGAACGCCGCCGAAGCCGTCCAGCCGGAGACCGGCGTCATCCGCCTCACCACACGCTATCAGCAAGGGGTCCGGGTGACCGCTCCGGGCTCAAGCAAGCGCACCAACCTGCCGCTCGTCATCGGCATCGAGGACAACGGCTGCGGCATTCCCGAAGACCTGAAGCCGCATCTCTTCGAGCCTTTCGTCACCAGCAAACCGCAGGGCAAAGGCCTGGGGCTCGCCCTGGTGGCCAAGATCATCGGCGATCACGGCGGTCTCATCGAATTCAGCAGCCGGCCGCGGGGCACTGTCTTCCGCCTTCTGCTACCGAAAGCCGATTAGGGGAAGGGAGAACCTTGGCCACGGGGACCATTCTGCTGGCGGACGACGACCAGTCCATTCGCACCGTCTTGTCCCAAGCCCTGGCGCGGGAGGGCTACGACGTGCGGGCGTCCGGCACGGCCGCTAACCTCTGGCGCTGGATCGAGCAGGGCGAGGGGGATCTGGTCATCACCGACGTGGTCATGCCGGACGAAAACGGCCTTGACCTCATTCCCCGAATCCGGCGCCTGCGGCCGGACCTGCGGATCATCGTCATGAGCGCGCAAAGCACGCTTCTGACGGCGGTGCGGGCGAGCGAGAGCGGCGCTTTTGACTACCTGCCCAAGCCCTTCGACCTGCGCGCCTTGCTGTCCAGCGTCGGCCGGGCGCTGGCTGAGCCGGAAAGCGGTGATGCGGGCGCGGAGGCTGATCAGGCGCCGGAAGAGGCGCTGCCGCTGGTCGGGCGCTCGCCGGCCATGCAGGAGATCTATCGCACGATTGCCCGTCTGGTCCCTACGGACCTGACGGTGATGATCACCGGCGAGTCCGGGACCGGGAAGGAGCTGGTCGCCCGTGCGCTGCATGACCTGGGGCGCCGTCGGGGGTCACCCTTCGTGGCCGTCAACATGGCGGCCATCCCGCGGGAGCTGATCGAAAGCGAGCTGTTCGGCCACGAGAAAGGCGCTTTCACCGGCGCGGGCCAGCGCACCTACGGCCGCTTCGCCCAGGCCGAGGGCGGCACCCTGTTCCTCGACGAGATCGGCGACATGCCGCTCGAAGCGCAAACGCGCCTGCTGCGCGTCTTGCAGGAGGGGGAGTACACCACGGTTGGCGGGCGCAATCCTCAGCGGGTCGATGTGCGCATCATCGCCGCCACTCACCGCGATCTGTTGCAGCAGGTGCGCAATGGCCTGTTCCGAGAGGATCTTTTCTACCGCATCAACGTGGTTCCCATCCGCCTGCCGGCCCTGCGTGAGCGGCGCGAGGACATCCCAGAGCTGGTGCGGCATTTCCTGCGCCTGGCGCAAGAAGAGGGGCTGCCCGCCAAGAGCATCGACGAGGCGGCCATGAGCTACCTCGCGACCCAGCGCTGGCCTGGCAACGTGCGGGAGCTGGAGAACATGGTGCGGCGCATGTCGGTGCTCTGCAGCGAGGAACGCGTTGGCCTCGACGCGGTCAAGGCGGAGCTTGGGCAGCGTCCACGGATGGCGGGCGACAGTGATGTGTCGGGCGAGAGCCTCTCCGTTCTGGTGCGTCGTAAGCTGGAAGAGTACTTTGCGGCACACAAGCAAGGCTTGCCATCAAGAGGCCTCTACCAACGCATCCTGCGCGAAGTGGAACGCCCCATGATCGAGTTGACCCTATCGGCGACGAAGGGCAATCAGGTACGCGCAGCGCAGGTGCTCGGCCTCAATCGCAACACCCTGCGCAAGAAAATCACCGAGCTTGAAATTGAAGTCGAGCGTGGGCGAAGATAAAGCGTGGCGCATTGGCAACAGAATCGGTTAGTACTGTTGCGCCGGCGGCACGGAGGTAGTGAATTTGACCGTGGGTGACCGATGACGACGGGTCTGGAGGGTCAGGAGCTGCCGCAGATGGCGGCGCCCCGCTCCAAACCCCTCCACAAAGTGGTCAGGAAATCGTTGAAGTGGATTGGCCGGGCTGGCTTGGAAGCCAAGCTTGCCGGACTGCTCTTCGTTGCGGCCATCGCGGCCAGCATCCTGACCTTCGCGGCGATGACCGGCCACGCGCCGGGCCTGGCGGACAAAGAGAGCATTCTTGTTCTCTTCGTCGCCGACCTGACGCTGCTTGTTCTCCTCACAGTGGTGATCGGCCGCCGGGTCGTTTTGCTTTTCCTCGAGCGACGGAGGAAGGCCGCGGGTTCGCGCCTGCACTTCCGGTTGGTCGGCATCTTCACCTCCCTGGCGCTGCTGCCGACCATCACCATCGCCATCTTCAGCGTGATCCTCTTCGATTTCGGCCTGCAAGGCTGGTTCAGCCAGCGGGTCGGCACGGCCGTGCGGGAGTCCCTCGCCGTTGCCGAGGCCTACATGCTGGAGCACAAGCGAACGATCTCCGGCGATGCCATGGCCATGGAGCGCGATCTCAATCGCGCCGCTGGAGCGGTCCAGTTCAACCCCGGGCGCTTCAACCAACTGGTCAGGCAGCAAGCCACCTTGCGGTCCCTGGCGGAGGCCGTGGTCATCGACGCCGACGGCCGGATCCATGCGCAGGCAGGCTTCAGCCTGCGCTTTGACATGAGCGACCTGCCGCCCACCTGGGCCAAGACGCGGGCGGATGCCGGCGAGGTCGTGATTCTTGCGGCGGGTAGCGACAATCTCGTCCGCGCCGTCCTCAAGCTGGATGCCTATCGCGAGACCTATCTGATCGTCGGTCGCCAAGTGGACCCGACGGTACTGGGGCATATGCGCCGCACCGCGGATGCCGTCCGGCTTTATGAGGAGATCGAGGGCGAGCGCACCGGCCTGCTGCTGACCTTCGGCCTTATCTTCTTGCTGGTCGGCTTGCTGCTGGTGCTCGCTGCCGCCTGGCTTGCGTTGATGTTCGCCGACCGGCTGTCGAAGCCCCTAGGCTCCCTGATCGGCGCGGCGGAGCGCGTCCGTCAGGGCGATCTGGATGTCCAGGTCAAGGAAAGCAGCAAGGAAGACGAGATTTCCGCGCTGTCCCGCGTCTTCAATCGCATGACCAGCGACCTCAAGGGCCAGCGGGCCGAGCTGCTGCGGGTCAACGAAGAGATTGAGGAGCGGCATCGCTTCATCGAGACGGTGCTGTCCGGTGTGACGCCCGGCGTGATCGGTCTCGACCCGGCCGGCCGGGTGACCTTGCCGAACCGTTCGGCCTGCCGGCTTCTGGGATTGAGCGTCGATGAGCTCAAGGGACGGCCCGTTCGACAGATCGACGAGGCTTTTGGCGAGCTCTTTGCCGATGCCATCTCCCGGCCCGAGCAGGTGCATGAGCAGCAGATCCGCTTTCAGGGCGCCGATGGGAGGACACGCATTTTCCTGGCCCGGCTGACGGCGGAGGAGGCGGACTACGACGTGCTCGGCTATGTCCTGACGTTCGATGACATCAGCGAGCTGGTGGCGGCGCAGCGCAAGGCGGCCTGGGCCGATGTCGCGCGGCGCATCGCCCATGAGATCAAGAACCCCTTGACCCCCATCCAGCTTTCCGCGGAGCGCTTGAAGCGCCGCTATCTGAAGCAGATCGATGAGGATCCCGAGACCTTCGTGACCTGCACCGACACCATTGTGCGCCAGGTTGGCGACATCGGCCGTATGGTCGACGAGTTCTCTGCCTTCGCCCGCATGCCCGCGCCCATCCTGCGCCGTGAAGACCTGCGTACGGTGGTGCGGGAGGCGCTGTCGCTGCAAGAGGCCGCCGATTCTCCCATCACTTTCCGCCAAAGCATGCCGGAGGAAGAGGTCGCCGTGAGCTGCGATCCGGGGCAGGTCCGCCAGGCCGTCACCAACTTGTTGAAGAACGCCATCGAGGCCATTGAAGCGCGTCAGGACAGCGACCAGGACGCGGGTCGGGACCCGGCTCCCGGCGTCATCGAGATCGCCATCGAGGAGGCGCCGGCGCAGATCGCTCTGGTGATCGCGGACAATGGACGCGGTTTGCCGGAAGAAGGGCGGGAGCAGCTCGTCGAACCCTACGTCACCACGCGCACCAAGGGGACGGGACTCGGTTTGGCCATTGTGAAGAAGATCATGGAAGACCACGGCGGAGAAATGCAGCTGAGGGACCGCGTCCCCGGCTCTCGCGGAGAGGGCGCGGTGGTGACGCTTCTCTTCCCGCCGGCGGAAGCTGTGGGCGATCAAGCGGAGGCTGATGGTGAGGATGCTGACCGGACAGCCGAAACCGGGACTCGTGCGCCGGAGCGCAGGCGAGGGGCGGCAGCGCATGCGTGAAGACATCCTGATCGTCGATGACGAGGCCGACATCCGTCTATTGATCGAGGGGGTGTTGCAGGACGAGGGCTACGCCACCCGCACCGCGGCCAGTAGCCAGAACGCCTTGATCCAGATCGCGACCCGGCAACCGAGCCTTATCCTGCTGGACATCTGGCTGCAGAACTCCCAGCACGACGGCCTGGAGCTCTTGAAGATTCTCCGCCGCGAGCACCCGGACATCGCCGTGGTGATGATTAGCGGCCATGGTAACGTGGAAACCGCCGTCTCGGCCATTCGCAGCGGCGCGTTGGACTATATCGAAAAGCCCTTCAAGGCAGACCGTCTGCTGCTTGCCGTCGCCCATGCCTTGGAGCGCAGCCGGCTGCGCCGCGAGAACGCACAGCTGCGTCAGCAGGGCTTGCAGGAAAGCGAGTTCGTCGGCGACTCGCCGGTGATCGGCAACCTGCGCCAGGCGATCAACAAGGTGGCGCCGACCAACAGCCGTATCATGATCACCGGGCCTGCCGGTGCCGGCAAGGAAGTCGCGGCGCGTCAGATACACATGCGCTCCAAGCGCAACGAAGGCTCGCTGGTCATCTTGAACTGCGCCACCATGCACCCGGACCGCATCGAAGCCGAGCTCTTTGGGGTCGAGGCTGGCTATGGCGACAACGGAGCCGCCAAGATCGGCACGCTTGAGCGCGCACACGGCGGTACCCTCTTGCTCGACGAGGTGGCGGACATGCCGCTCGAGACCCAGGGCAAGATCGTCCGGGTGCTGCAAGAACAAACCTTCGAGCGTTTCGGGGGCAGCAGCCGCGTCGAGGTCGACGTTCGGGTCATCGCGTCCTCGAACCGCAGCCTGCCGGAACTGGTCCGCGACGGCCAATTCCGCGAGGACCTCTACTATCGGCTGAACGTCGTGCCGCTCATCGTGCCGGCCTTGCAGGAACGCCGGGAGGACATCCCCAAACTGGCCGAGTACTTCGTCGAGCGTGCCGCGAGCCAGGCCGGCTTGCCGCGCCGCCGCTTTTCCCACGATGCGCTTGCGGCCTTGCAAGCCTACAGCTGGCCGGGCAACGTGCGGCAGCTGCGGAACGTGGTCGAGTGGATGCTGATCATGGCCCCTGGTAGCCCTGAGGAGCCCTTGCGTGCCGACATGCTGCCGCCCGACCTGACGGCGCAGCTGCCGGCCGCGCTGTCGCACGGCAGCGGGGACGACATCATGGGCCTGCCGCTCAGAGAGGCGCGAGAGACCTTCGAGCGACAGTATCTCGAAGCCCAGATCACCCGTTTCGGCGGCAACATCTCACGCACCGCGGGCTTTGTCGGCATGGAGCGCTCCGCTCTCCACCGCAAGCTCCGCAGCCTCGGCATAAACACCAGCGAGCGTTGACCCGCTCGTAGTCTAGGATAGCGACGGCATGAAGGTCATCATCTGCGGCGGCGGGCAGGTCGGCTCGAACATCGCGCGCTATCTCGCTGGCGAGGACGCGGACGTCACGGTGATCGATCAGCGCGCCGATCTGGTGCACAAGATCACCGATGTTCTCGATGTCGGCGGCGTGGTCGGCTTTGCCTCTCATCCTGCGGTGCTCGAGAAGGCCGGCGCGCGCGACGCCGACATGGTGATCGCCGTCACCTATGCCGACGAGGTCAACATGGTGGCGTGCCAGGTCTGCCACTCGATCTTCGACGTGCCGACAAAGATCGCCCGTGTCCGCCACCGCAGCTACCTCGACGATCAGTGGTCGACGCTGTTCTCCCGCGACAACATGCCGATCGACGTCATCATCTCGCCGGAAGCCGAGGTCGCCAAGGCGATCAGCAACCGGCTGCAGGTGCCATCGGCGTTCGAGGTCATTCCGCTGGCCGACGGGCGTCTCACCTTGGCCGGTGTGCACGTCAAGAACGACACACCGATTATCCTGACGCCGCTGCGTCAGCTGACCGAGATTTTCCCGGACCTGCACGTCACCATCGTCGGCATTCGCCGTGGCGGCGAAGTCATTCTGGCGAGCGGTGAGGAGGAGCTGCGGCCGGGCGACGACGCCTACTTCATCTGCGATGTGACCCATCTGGAGCGCGCCCTGTCGTCCTTCGGCTATGAGGAGCGCGAGGCGCGGCGTGTGATCGTCATCGGCGGCGGCAACATCGGTCTGCACCTGGCGCAGACCATCGAAGAGAAGTACGCCGGCGTTCAGGCCAAGGTGATCGAGCTCGACAAGCAGCGCGCCGAAGTGGTTGCCCAGCAGTTGGCCCGTACGGTCGTCATTCACGGCGATGCGCTCGACACCGACATCATGGACGAATGCAACGTCGCGCAGACGGAGACGGTGGTGGCCGTCTCCAACGACGACGAGGTCAACATTCTCTCTTCGCTCCTGGCCAAACGGCATGGGGCCAAGCGTGCCGTGACTCTGGTCAACTCCACGTCCTATGACGATCTCGTCGCGGGGCTCGGCATCGACACCATGGTCAGCCCGCGGGCCATCACTGTCTCGACCATCCTGCGCCATGTGCGGCGCGGCCGGATCCGCTCGGTGCACTCCATCTCGCACGGCGTCGGCGAGGTCATCGAGGCGGAGGCGCTGGAGACCTCGAGCCTGGTGGCCAAGCCGCTGCGCGAAGCCGATTTGCCGCCCGGCGTCATGATTGGCGCCATCCTGAGAGGGCGGGAGGTCATTATGCCGCGCGGCGACACGGTGATTTCGGCTGGCGATCTTGTGGTGCTCTATGCGACCACCAAAGCCGCCAAACGGGTCGAGCGCCTCTTTTCGGTCAAGCTGGAGTTCTTTTAAGCTCTCCCGGCATAGAGTGCTGTTGTCATGGCGCGCCTCCAGCGCTGCACTGGAGGGCCGCAAGCATCGGAGGTCGCATGCCAAAATACGCCTACGTCAACGGGCGATACCGGCCGCACAACCAGGCGACGGTTCATATCGAAGACCGCGGCTATCAGTTTGCCGACGGTGTCTATGAAGTGGTGCCGGTCTCGCATGGCCGGCTGGTCGACGAGGACCTGCACCTCGATCGGCTGGAGCGCTCGCTGAGCGAGTTGCGCATCGACATGCCCATGTCGCGCCGGAGCCTCAAGCTCGTCAGCGCCGAGCTGATGCGCCGGAACCGCCTGAGCAACGGCTTTCTCTACATGCAGGTCACCCGCGGCGTGGCGCCGCGCGATCATAAGTTCCCCAAGCAGGCGGTGCCGGCGGTGGTGATGACCACGCGCCAGACCAAGCCGGCGCAGCGCGAGGCTATCGAAGCTGGCGTCGGAGTCATCGCAATTCCGGACATCCGCTGGAAGCGGCGGGACATCAAGTCGGTTTCGCTACTGCCCAACTGTCTCGGCAAGCAGCAGGCCTTCGAGGCCGGTGCCTATGAAGCCTGGATGGTCGACGACGACGGCTTCGTCACAGAGGGCACCTCGACCAACGCCTGGATCATCACCAAGGACAAGCGCCTGATCACCCGCCCGGCGACCGACGACATTCTCAATGGCATCACGCGCATCTCCCTGATACGCACGGCGGAGAGCCTAGGCATCCCCGTCGAGGAAAGACCCTTCACCTTGCAGGAGGCGAAGGACGCCAAGGAGGCTTTCATCACCTCCAGCAGCAACTTCGTCATGCCCGTCGTGCGCATCGATGATACTGCCATCGGCAACGGCCGCGCCGGCGAGCTGACCCTGCGCCTGCGGGACGGCTATGAAGCGGCCGTAGTGCGGGGCGAAGACCCGCCTGCGCTCCATTGACCGGCGGTTCGGCACCGACCGCCTTTCTCTTCGACTGGGACAACACGCTGGTCGACACCTGGGCCGTCATCCACGCGGCCTTGCACGAGACCTTTGTTACCATGGGCCATCGGCCGTGGACGGAGGAGGAGGTTCGGCGCAACGTGCGGGCTTCGGCACGCGATGCCTTCCCGCAACTCTTCGGGGAGCGGGCCGAGGAGGCCACCGACTGCTTCTATCGTGCGTTCGAAGCGCGGCACCTCGAGGCGCTGCGTCCGCTACCGGAGGCAGAGACTTGCCTCCGGGCCCTCCACGCCCGAGGCCACTACCTCGGCGTGGTCAGCAACAAGCGGGGCTCAATCCTGCGCCGCGAGGTCGACCACCTGGGCTGGTCGACCCTGTTCGGTGCCGCTGTCGGCGCCAACGATGCGCCGCGCGACAAGCCGGCGCCGGATCCCGTGCATATGGCTCTAGAGCCCGGCGGGCTGAGCCCCTCGGCGGCGGTCTGGTTCGTCGGTGACACCGATATCGACATGGCCTGTGCCCACAACGCCGGCTGCACCGCCGTTCTGATCGCGAAGGAATTGCCGGGTGCGGAGGAATTTCACAGCGACGCACCGCACAGGCATTTTGGCGACCTTGCATCCTTGCTGGCCGCCTTGATCATAACAAATTGAAAAATCACAACTTGTTCCGTTGCGAATGGCAATTGAAGCGGTCATCTTGCGACAAACCACTTGTTGGGCCAGAGGAAATACGCCAAGTTTTCCGGAACAGGCACGTCTGCGGGGACGGCGAAATTCCGCCCGGTCAGAGAAAACTAATGAAAGCACGAGCGGGGACAATCTATGGCGTCGGAGAAAAGTCAGAACGTTCAGGATGTCTTTCTGAACCATATTCGCAAGAACAAGGTGCCAGTCACGGTGTTCCTAGTGAACGGGGTCAAGCTCCAAGGTATCATCACCTGGTTCGACAACTTTTCGGTCCTGTTGCGGCGGGACGCGCACTCGCAGCTGGTGTACAAGCACGCGATCTCGACGGTCATGCCGTCGACGCCGGTTCAGCTTTTCGACCCAAGCGAGCAGCGCGGTGAGGGCTGATCTCAGCGTTTGACAAGCATCAGCGACGATAGAAATCCCGCCAACGGGCATCCGCCTTCGCATGTGAACGGAAAGAGTGTAGAGGGCACGGCCGCGCTCGTGGTCTGTCCTGTCGCTGCGCAGGGGCCGCAGAGCGAGGGGCGGGATCAGGCGGCACGGCTCGGTGAGATCTGCAGCTTGGCCGAGGCGATTGGCCTCGACTTGCGCGCGGCCGAGGTCGTGACCTACCGCAGGATGCTGCCGGGCACATTCCTCGGATCAGGCGCGCTGGAGCGCTTTCATGCGATCATCGAAGACGAGGCGATCGAGGTCGCGGTGGTCGACCATGCGCTCACGCCGGTGCAGCAGCGCAACCTGGAGCGGGCCTGGAACTGCAAGGTGATCGACCGCACCGGTCTCATCCTCGAGATCTTCGGTGCCCGCGCCAAGACGCGGGAGGGGCAGTTGCAGGTCGAGCTCGCAGCGCTCAGCTATCAGCGCTCGCGTTTGGTGCGGTCCTGGACTCACTTGGAGCGGCAGCGCGGCGGCGCGGGCTTCATGGGCGGCCCTGGCGAGCGCCAGATCGAACTCGACCGCCGGCTGATCGACCAGCGGATCGTCAAGATCAAGCGCCAGCTCAAGGATGTGCAGCGGACCCGCGGCCTGCACCGGGCCGCGCGGCAGAAGGTGCCCTACGCGACGGTGGCTCTGGTTGGTTATACCAACGCCGGCAAGTCGACCCTCTTCAACCGCCTGACTCAGTCCGAGGTGATCGCCCGCGACCAGCTCTTCGCGACCTTGGACCCGACGATGCGGCGCCTAGCTCTGCCATCGGGGCGCCAGATCATCCTGTCCGACACGGTCGGCTTCATCTCCGAGATTCCGACCGACCTCATCGCCGCCTTCCGCGCGACCCTCGAGGAGGTAGTGTCGGCGGACCTCATCGTGCATGTCCGCGATATCGCTTCGCCGGACAGCGACGCCCAGGCGAGCGATGTGCTGGCGACCATCAAGCATCTCAAAGGAGAGTTCCAAGAGGACGACGAAATCCTCGAGGTCTGGAACAAGATCGATCTGCTGAGCGCTGAACAGCGCCGCGACCTTCGCCACTTGGAAGAGCGCCAAGGCGCCGTGGCGATCTCAGCCGTTGATGGGGAGGGGGTCGAGGCCCTGCTCACGGCGATCGACCGACGCCTGGGACGCGAGCGCAGAGTTCTCCAGCTGACGGTCGATGCGAGCGACGGCAGCTTGTTGGCCTGGCTCTATCGTCACGGCGAAGTGCTGGAACGCATCGATGACGACGCCGTTTGCCGACTGACGGTTTCCCTCGATGCGCTGGAGCGTGGCCGCCTGGATCGCCTGCTCGACGAGCGACCGGAGGGGATTCTTTCGCATTAGTGCCCTGAGAGGCGAGA
This sequence comes from Rhodospirillales bacterium, assembly GCA_965247175.1. Taxonomy (GTDB): domain Bacteria; phylum Pseudomonadota; class Alphaproteobacteria; order Kiloniellales; family DSM-21159; genus JANQMX01. Next base: position 1,204,793 of record OZ252006.1, on the reverse strand, counting down.
TAGCGTCCGCCAAGCGATTGACGCTGTGGGGCACATTTCTTAGATAAGAAGAGATTGGCACTCCCATTCAGCGAGTGCCAAAGGGACTCATCCGCTCCCGAACGCCATTCACCCCATCGATATGGAGAAGCACCTCATGAACCTGCGTCCGTTGCACGATCGCGTCGTGGTCCAGCCTCTGGAAGAGGAAGAGAAGACCGCCGGCGGGATCATCATTCCCGACAGCGCCAAAGAAAAGCCGATGCAGGGAAAGATCGTTGCCTGCGGCCCCGGCGCTCGCGGCGAAGATGGAAAGCTCGTGCCCTTGGATGTGAAGAAGGGCGACCGGGTGCTTTACGGCAAGTGGTCCGGGACAGAGGTGCGCATCGAGGGCAAGGACGTTCTGATCATGCGCGAGTCCGACATCATGGGTGTCTTGGCCTAGGGCCAGCGGACGAACGAGGGAGGAATTTACTGTGGCTGCTAAAGACGTACGTTTTGCCGCCGATGCGCGGTCTCGGATGCTGCACGGCATCGACACGCTCGCCGATGCGGTGAAGGTGACTTTGGGCCCCAAGGGCCGCAACGTGGTGATTGACAAGTCCTTCGGTGCGCCGCGCACCACCAAGGACGGCGTGTCGGTCGCCAAGGAAATCGAGCTTGGCGACAAGTTCGAGAACATGGGCGCGCAGTTGCTGCGTGAGGTCGCGACCAAGACCAGCGACATTGCCGGTGACGGCACCACCACCGCCGTCGTGCTGGCGCAGTCGATCGTCCGCGAGGGCGTCAAGGCGGTTGCCGCCGGCATGAACCCGATGGACGTCAAGCGCGGCATCGACCAGGCGGTCGAGGCGGTGATCGTCGACATCGTCAAGCGCTCGCGCCGCATCGGCTCGGCTGATGAGGTGGCGCAGGTCGGCACCATTTCCGCCAACGGCGACGCCGAGATCGGCGGGATGATCGCCGAGGCGATGCAGCGGGTCGGCAACGAGGGCGTCATCACGGTGGAAGAGGCCAAGAGCCTCGACACCGAGCTCGACGTGGTCGAAGGCATGCAGTTCGACCGCGGCTATCTCTCGCCGTACTTCATCACCGACGGCGACAAGATGATCTGCGAGATGGAGAACCCGCTGATTCTCATCCACGAGAAGAAGCTCTCCAACCTGCAGCCCATGCTTCCGCTGCTCGAGACCGTGGTGAAGAGCGGTCAGCCGCTGCTGATCATCGCTGAGGACGTCGAAGGCGAGGCGCTGGCCACCCTCGTGGTCAACAAGCTGCGCGGCGGCCTCAAGGTCGCGGCCGTCAAGGCACCGGGCTTCGGTGATCGCCGTAAGGCCATGCTCGAAGACATCGCCGTGCTGACCAACGGCCAGGTCGTCAGCGAGGACCTGGGCATCAAGCTCGAGAACGTGACCACCAAGATGCTGGGCACGGCCAAGCGGGTCATGCTGACCAAGGAAGAGACCACCGTGGTCGGCGGCGCCGGGAAGAAGAAGGACATCCAGGCCCGCTGTAACCAAATCCGCGGCCAGATCGACGAGACCAGCTCCGACTACGACCGTGAGAAGCTGCAAGAGCGCCTGGCCAAGCTGGCCGGCGGTGTTGCGGTCATCCGCGTCGGCGGTGCCACCGAGATCGAGGTGAAGGAGCGCAAGGATCGGGTCGACGATGCCATGCACGCCACCCGTGCCGCGGTGGAAGAGGGCATCGTGCCGGGCGGCGGTACCGCCTTGCTCTATGCCACCAGGGCGGTCGACAAGCTGGAAGGCGACAACAGCGACCAACAGGCCGGCATCTCCATCGTGCGCCGAGCGATCCAGGCCCCGATCCGCCAGATCACCGAGAACGCTGGCGTGGAGGGCTCGGTCGTCGTCGGCAAGCTCTTGGAGCAGAAAGAGAAGAACCGCGGCTTCGACGCCCAGACCGAGAGCTATGTCGACATGGTCAAGGCCGGCATCATCGACCCGGCCAAGGTCGTGCGCGTGGCCTTGCAGGACGCGGCCTCCGTTGCCGGTCTTCTGGTGACCACCGAGGCGATGGTTGCCGAGGTGCCGCAGGAGAAGGAAGACATGCCGGCAATGCCTCCGGGCGGCGGCATGGGTGGAATGGGCGGCATGGGCTTCTAAGCTCGGCCGAAGAGGTGTAAGGGGAGGGGCCGCGGCTTTGTCGCGGCCCTTCCTTTTCTGAGCAGACATCAAGAGATCCAAACATGGTACCCGACATCGATCGCGTGACAGCGCTGCTCGCCGCAGCGGCGGCCGAAGAAGTGATGCCGCGCTTTCGCATGCTGGAAGCCCATGAGGTTCAGGAGAAGAACCCGGGCGAGCTCGTCACTGTTGTTGATGTGGCTGTCGAAAAGCGCCTGACGGCAGAGCTCTCTGCGCTGCTTCCAGGCTCACTGGTCGTCGGCGAGGAAGCGGTGGCGGCGGCGCCGGAACTGCTCGACGAGCTGGCCGCGAACGAGAGCTACGCCTGGATCATCGATCCGGTCGACGGGACCGGCAACTTTGCCAAGGGCCGCGAGCCTTTCGCCGTCATGGTCGCGCTGGTGCGCGGTGCGCAGGCGCTGGCCGGCTGGATTCACGATCCCTGCAGCGGCAGGACGGCGGCCGGTGAGCTGGGCGGCGGCGCCTTCATCGACGGTGCTCGGCAGTCGGTCAGCGGCGTGCGCGACCTGGCGAAGATGCGCGGCACGCTGCACGGTAGCCAATACGGCCCATCCGAACTGAAACGCCGGGTCCAGGCGGTGAGAGACAAGCTCAAGCCCATGCAGTCATTGCACTGCGCGGGGCATGAGTATCTGCGCATGATCGCCGGCGAAAGCGACTATTCCTTCTACACCCGCACCAAGCCTTGGGACCACATCGCCGGTGTGCTGCTGCACCAAGAGGCCGGCGGCTACGACCGGCTGCTCGACGGCGAGCCCTACCTGCCGAGAGACCACGGGGCCTCGGGTTTGCTGCTGGGGCCGAGCGAGGAGGGATGGCATGCCCTCCGGGACACGCTCCTCGGAGAGTCCTAGTCGACCTCTCTTTCGCGCCGCTTGGCAGTCTGCCAAGCCTCTTCCAGCTCCTCTAGAGAACAGTCGGACAAGGCGCGGTCTTGCGCGCGAAAGGCCTGCTCCATCGCCTGGAAGCGGCGAACGAACTTTCTGTTGGTCTTGCGCAGGGCCTCTTCAGGGTCGACGGAGAGATGCCTCGCCAGATTGACCAGCGAGAACATCACGTCTCCGAACTCGTCCTCAATGCGGGCTTGGGCGCCTTCATCCTCGGCGCCGACCTCCGCGGCCAATTCGGCAGCCTCCTCGGCAATCTTGTCGATGACCTGCTGGATGCGGGCCTGGGGCCAATCGAAACCGACGCGGGCGGCACGCTTCTGAAGCTTGAGAGCCCGCAAAAGAGCGGGTAGGGAGGTCGCCACCCCGTCCAGCACGCTCAGCCCCTCGCCGCTGCCGTTCTTGCGTTCCCGCTCGGCGGCCTTGCGCGTCTCCCAATCGGCCTTTTGATCGGCCTCGCTGGCGAAGCGCGTATCTCCAAAGACATGCGGATGGCGCTCGACCATCTTGTCGGAGATGGCCTGGGCGACGTCGGCGAAGGCGAAATGCCCGGCTTCCTCGGCCATGCGGCTGTGGAAGACGACCTGGAGCAAAAGGTCGCCAAGCTCCTCGCGCAGCTCCCGCATGTCCTCCCGCGCGATGGCGTCGGCCACCTCATAGGCCTCTTCGATGGTGTAGGGGGCGATGGTGGCGAAGCTCTGCTTCACGTCCCAGGGGCAGCCGTCGACGGGGTCCCGTAGCCGCGCCATGATATCAATCAGCCGCTGCATCTCGGCGCGCACATCTTCAGAGCCCGCGTCGAGCGAAGCCATGCTCTCGGTTTCGTTCACTGTTGTCATCGGAGAGTCCGTTTCCAGTTCTCGCGGGCCGCCTGTGGCGCCGGGCTCAGCCACCTTACCGCCCGCGTCCAGCAAGCTGTTGAAAATGCCTATCGCAGTCAACGTCCAGATGGCCAAGACCGGCAAGAGGAACGCGCTTGCCCGGGAGACCAAGCCGACTTGGCGGGATGGGTCGAAAGGGTCGGCTCCTCACGGACACTTGGCGAACCCGTGTATGAATCGTGACCATATTTTAGTGGTGCTCAATTCTCCCAGATCGCACGTGCAAAAGCGCACCAGCGGCGTCAGCAGCAGTGTTTCGAGTGTTTTGGCGCAAGGTGGTGATCAAAGACGTCAACACGACGAACCATAGCCACTACGAACAAAGGGAGCTCCCATGACACCGAAAAACCTCCGCCTAGGCGTTGCTGTCGCCGCTCTTGCCGCCTTCGTTTCGGTCGGCACCGCGCACGCCGCCGACGAGTTCTTCATCGCCGACCCTCAGAAGAACATCGCTATCAACGGATATGACCCCGTCGCCTACCATAAGGCCGGCGCTCCGACCAAAGGCGTAGCGGAGTACAAGTACGAGTACGACGACGTTGTCTGGAAGTTCTCTTCTGCTGAAAACAAGGCCGCATTCAAGGCCAATCCGGACAAGTTCGCGCCGGCGTATGGCGGCTGGTGTACCGTGGGCGCCAGCAAGGGCAAGAAGGTCGCAACGCAGCCGCACCTGTTCAAAATCGTTGACGGGCAGCTCTACCTGAACTCGTCCGACGGTGCGCAGAAGCTCTTCCTCAAAGACGAGCAAGGCACGATCGATACGGCCGACACGAACTGGAAGGACATCAAGAGCAAGCCCGCAACCTCGCTCTAAGCACAGCATTGATCAACGCCCCGACCGGGCTGAAGGGGTGCGGAGCTTTCCGCACCCCTTTTTTCTTGGCGTCCAAGGCGGGGCGCGTTCGTGCGCAAGCACGCTGCGCCGTGAGGTGGGGTTTCGATATGGTCGGGTCGTGCTCTAAAAAGACAGGGTCGCCGGGATTGCGCCTCTGAGATCCTGTGCGAGAAAGGGCGCGGGGCAACGCAGCACGGCGCCAATACCGCACATCGAAAAAGACGCATAATATATATTATGGAAAATAATGAAGATATAAGAAAAGCAAAGCCTTATGTCGACGCCAATGGCGTCACCGTCGAACGCCTGTCTCCTGCCGCGCCTGAGCCGGCCCCGCGGATGAATCTCTCCGAGGCGCTGTTTGCCCGCCAGCAGCACGAGATCGTCGCGCGGCTGGAACCAGCTCTCACCGCCATCGCCGGCCCCGACTCGATGCAGGCTTTGCCGGATGCCGTTGCGGCCTTCTTCGACTGCTACCGCAGCAGCCCACTCACGGAGAACAAAGGCGGCAGCCAGTTCAACGACGGGCTGACGCTCTTCGTCTTGGCGCGGCTTCTGGCGCCAAGGCGCATCATCGAAAGCGGCACGCACCGCGGCTTCTCGTCGTGGCTGCTGCGCCAGGCCTGTCCGGACGCCGAGCTGCACAGTTTCGACATCGACCATTCGCGCCTGGCGCTCAGAGCCGAGAACGCCACATACCATCTCTGCGACTGGACCGAGTGCGACCTGACGTCAGGCACGGACGATAACACGTTGATTTTCTTCGATGATCACATATCTCATGCACGGCGGATCATAGAAGCTGCCGCGCGCGGCTTCCGCCATCTGCTGTTTGATGACAACTTCCCGGTGACGACGCTTTATGCCACCGGCGGCGTGCCGGTTCCGACAGTGGCCATGCTGATGGACAGCGCGCTCAAGGGCGGCGAAGAGCTGACTTGGACCCGGAACAACAAGCTTTATCGCTATCGGGTCGACAGCGTGAGCCTTACGGAGGCGCGTCGGCTGATCAAACGGGCGGTCATATTGCCCGATGTGAGCGACCTGACGGCCTATGCCGCGCCTTCAGGCATGACCTATGTTGAGTTGTCAGATTGAGGCGCTAAGGCGCTGATAAGGAAGAGCTATAGATTCTGGCCAGCTGAGTAAAGCGCCGCACCGTTATCGGCCAGATCAGTCCCCTGCCCCGCAGCGTCCGCCAGCTCCATAACCAAGCCGTCGTAGCCGGGCTCGACCCCCGGCGGACAACGCTCCTTGATCACGTGGTAGTCGACCGAGTGGTTGAGGTGCGTCAGCACGGCGCGTTTTGGCCGAACGGCCTCGATCCATTCCATGGTGCGATCGAAGTGGGCGTGGGTCGGGTGCGGCTCGAAGCGCAGGCAGTCGACAATCCAGAGATCGAGACCCTGGAGGGTCTCAATCGCTTCGTCGCTCAGCCGCACCACATCGGTGGAATAGGCGAAGTTGCCGATGCGGAAGCCCATGGAGTGGACGTTGCCGTGGTCCTGCACAAAGGGCGTGATGGGCACGCCGGCCGCTTCGAACGGCCCGTCGAAGGCCCGGTCGTCCATCAGAGCGGGATAGAGCGCATGGTCCTTGTGGCTTGATTCAAAGACGTATTCGAAGCGGAGCAGCAGTTCTTGATGGGTCTTGCGGTCCATATAGGCGGGAATGCTGGCCTGCTGCGCGTAGCGCATCACGCGCAGCTCGTCGATGCCGTGGCAGTGGTCGGCATGTGAGTGGGTAAAGAGCACGGCATCGATGCCGCTGATGTCGAAGCGCAGGATCTGCTCGCGCAGGTCCGGCGAGGTGTCGATCAGCAGCCGCTTGCCCTGGGTCTCGATGAAGACCGAGGCCCGCATGCGGCGGTTCTTGGGCTCCTGCGGGTCGCAGTTACCCCAGTGTCCGCCGGGCGTGCCGTTGGCCAGCGGCACGCCGGAGGAGCCGCCGCAGCCGAGCAGCGTGACCTTCATTCGGCGGTGGCCCTCGCGTCGGCCGCCTTGCTGAACAGGCGGTAGAAGTTGGCCGTGGTCGCCTCAGACAGTTCTTCTTCTGAGACGCCCTTGATCTCAGCCAGCTTGCGGGCGGTGTGGACCACGTGGGCCGGCTCGTTGCGCTTGCCGCGATAGGGCACCGGCGCCAGGTAGGGCGAATCGGTCTCCACCAGCAAGCGGTCGAGCGGCACCTCGGCCGCCGTGGCGCGCAACTCCTCCGCCTTCTTGAAGGTGATGATGCCGGCGAGCGAGATCGACAGGCCCATCTGGAGCGCGGCCTTGGCTAGCTCCGGCCCGGCGGTGAAACAGTGGATGACGCCAGGATAGGGCCCCTTCTCGTACTCATCCCGCAGGATGGCGACCGTGTCGTCATCGGCATCCCGGGCATGGACGATCAGCGGCAAGCCGGTCTCCCGCGCCGCCGCGATGTGGGAGCGGAAGGAGATCTGCTGCCGTTCCCGCGGGCTGTGCTCATAATAGTAGTCGAGGCCGGTCTCGCCGATGCCTACCACCTTCTCATGTGCCGCCAGCTCGATCAGCCGCGCGGGCGTGTCCTGCCCTTCCGGGCCGGCCTCGTGGGGATGGACGCCGACCGAGCAGACCACATCCGGCTCCGCCTCGGCGATGGCCAGCACCTCCGGAAAGCTGCTGAGCTTGGTGGAGATCGTCAGCATGGTCTCGACCCCGGCCATGCGGGCGCGCCTCAGGGCGTCCGGCAGGTCGCCGTCGCCGGCCAGGTAGTCGAGATGGCAGTGGGAGTCGACGACTTTCATGGGCATCTCACGCAGCGTCGCCCTCGACCTCGGCAAAGCGCGGAAAGACGCCTTCCGGCTTGGGTAGCGCCGTGCCGGGCACCAGCGGCGTTTCCAGTGCGGAGAACTGCCGCTGCTCCTCCGGAACCGCCAGGAGGTCGAGCATGCGGCCGATGGAGTCCGGCATGACCGGCTGGGTCAGAATGGCAAGACGCCGGATGACCTCGGCCAGGACATAGAGCACGGTCTGCATCCGCGCCGGGTCGCTCTTGCGCAGTACCCAGGGCGCCTGCTCGTCGACATAGCGGTTTGCGTCGCCGACCACGGCCCAGATCGACTCCAGCCCGCGGTTGAAGGCCTGCTTGCCGAACTCTTCGCGCAGGGCGCCGTGCAGGGCGCGCGCTTTGGACAGCAGCGCCTCGTCGGCGTCCGTGAGTGCATCCGGCTGCGGCACTTGCGCGGCGCAGTTCTTGTGAATCATCGACAGAACGCGCTGCGCCAAGTTGCCGAAATCGTTGGCCAAATCGCTGTTGATGCGGGTCACCATGGTCTCATGGCTGATATAGCCGTCCGCGCCGAAGGGGATCTCGCGTAAGAGGTAGTAGCGCACCTGGTCCAGTCCATAGCGCTCAACCAGATCGTCGGGCCGCACGACGTTACCCAGGGACTTGGACATCTTCTCGCCCCTGTTGAGCAACCAGCCGTGGGCGAAGATCCGCTGCGGCGGTTCCAGGCCGGCCGCCATCAGAAAGGCCGGCCAGTAGACCGCGTGAAAGCGCAGGATGTCCTTGCCGACCACATGCACGTTGGCCGGCCAGAAGGTGCGGTAGTCGGCGCAGTCTTCGTCCGGGAAGCCGACCGCGGTGATGTAGTTGGTCAGCGCATCCAGCCAGACGTACATGATGTGGTCCGCATCGCCCGGCACTGGGATGCCCCACTTGAAGGTGGTGCGACTGACCGAAAGGTCCTTGAGACCGCTTTTGACGAAGGAGATCACCTCGTTCTTCCGCGTCTCCGGCAGAATGAAGTCCGGGTTGGCTTCGTAGAGGGCCAGCAGCCGGTCCTGCCATTCGGAGAGCTTGAAGAAGTAGGAGGGCTCCTCGACCCACTCCACCTCCTTGCCGGAAGGCGCATAACGCTTGCCGTCGCGCAGCGTCAGCTCGCTTTCGGTGTGGAAGGCCTCGTCGCCCACCGAGTACCAGCCGGCATAGCTCCCGAGATAGATCTCTCCGGCCTCCACCAGCCGTTCCCAGAGCGCTTGCACCGATTTGTAGTGCCGCGGCTCCGTGGTGCGGATGAAGTCGTCGTTGGAGAAGTTCATGACTCCCGCCATCTGGCGGAAGTTCTGGCTCACCTTGTCGGTGAAGGCCTGCGGCGTATCGCCGGCCGCCAGGGCCGCCTTCTCCACCTTCTGCCCGTGCTCGTCGGTGCCGGTCAGGAAACGCACCTCGCGGCCGTCCAGGCGCATGAAACGCGCCAGCACATCGCAAGCCAAAGTGCAGTAGGCATGGCCGATGTGCGGCACGTCGTTCACATAGTAGATCGGCGTGGTGACGTAATAGCGGGCCTGGTCGCTCGGCATACTCTCAGGATTTCCTCTGTCTTGCGCTCTTTGGGCGGTTGCCCGTCCGGCGACGCAAACCGGTTATTTGGGCCTGAAGGCCGCCAGCTCCAAGAAAACCGCCAAAACCGTCTGCTTGCGGTCCAAGTTGACGGCGTTCGCGGCGGAGAAGCGGCCGCGCATTTTCTCCCACAGGGCCATCAGCTCCGCAATAGAGGCCTGCGGCCAGGCGGCCTCCCTCTCGCTGTCCGATAGGGCCCGGGTGCGAATAGCCGCCGTCATGCGGCTGAAGAGCGCTTCGCCGACGAAGCTGAAGAGGCTGCCGCTCTGATCGGCCGCGGCCTTCTCCGCCAGGCGGTAGAGCAGCCGGTGGTCCAGGTTCGGCAAGGCGGACCAGAGCTGGTCGACCTGGGCGTCAAGCGCCAGGGCGTCGGAGCCTAGGAGCTGCACCGCGCGCCCAGCGCTGCCCTCGCAGAGTTGGGAGAGACGGCTGCGCTGCGCCTCGGGGACCTGAAGATCGAGGCTGTCGAGGACACCCGTGAAGTCCGCTTCGCTCAGCGGCCGCAGCTGGCGGCTGCGCACCCGGGAGCGGATGGTGGGCAGCAGGCGCCCGGGGCTATGGCTGACCAACAGAACGATCGCTTGCCCCGGCGGCTCCTCAAGAACCTTGAGTAAGGCATTGGCGGCATTGACGTTCAGGTCGTCGGCGCTGTCGACCAGCAGCACCTTCCAACGGGAGCCGCTGCTGGTCCGGCGCAGAAACTGGGTCGCCGCGCGCACCTGGCCGATGACGATGGACGTGCGCAGTCGCTTGTCCTTGGCGTTGGGGTCGGCACTGCGCTCGAGCAGCATGAAATCCGGATGGGCACCCGAAGCCACCTGGCGGAACAGCGATGCGTCCGGCCGGTGCGGATCTTCGGCCGCGGCTGCGGGTTCAGGTGCGCCGAACAGGGCCGGCTCGCCGCTGTCTTCGGCCGGAACCGCGAGTGCCTCTCGGGCGCAGTGATAGGCCAAGGTGGCCTTGCCGATGCCCTTGGGGCCGGCAAACAGCCAAGCATGGGGCATCCGATCGCCGGCGAGCGCCTGGCGGAAGTCCTCTAGGACCTGCCCGTGGCCGAAGAGCTGCTCGGCAAAGGCCGGTGAAGGGGGCTCTTCGGCCGCCGCCTCCGCTTTGCCCTTCTTCGACACGGTCAGAAAGCACTCAAGATAAAGTGCTTCGTGATCTCGAACATCCGCCCGAAGGGCCCGACTTTCTCGACCTCGGCCGCCGCAAAGAGCGGATACTCCATCGGCTCCATGCCCGGCGCCGCGATGCGCAGGACGGCAACCTCCTGCCCCTCGGCGATGGGCGCCGGTACCGGGGCCTCGTAATGCACGGAGACCGTCATTTCATCGTGCTCCCGCTGGGAGAGCGTGACTACCACCGGCTCCTCCAGCGTGAGGGGGACGCTGTCCTCAGCACCAAGCCAGACCTCGGCCCGGTCGACCTCTTCCCCGGCCGAGAAGAGCTCGTAGTTGGAAAACTCACGGAAGCCCCACTCGATCAGCCGCTCGGACTCCTCCGAACGGGCGCGCTCGCTGGGCAGGCCGTTGACCACCAGGACCAGGCGCCGTCCATCGCGGATAGCAGAGGCCGTCAGGCCATAGCCGGCTTCCTGGGTGTGCCCGGTCTTAAGGCCGTCGGCGCCCATGTTCTTGTAGAGCAAGGGGTTGCGGTTCGACTGCGTGATGTCGGACCAGGTGAAGCTCGTTTCGGCGAAGTAGTGGTAGTACTGCGGAAAATCGAGGACGGTCCGAAGGGCGAGCAGGTTGAGATCCCGCGCCGTCATGCGGTGCTCGGGGTCCGGCCAGCCAGTGGAGTTCTTGAAAGTGCTGCTGGTCAGGCCGATCTCGCGGCCGCGCTTCGTCATCTCCCGGGCGAAGGCATCCTCCGTCCCCGAAAGGCCTTCGGCGACCACTATGCAGGCATCGTTGCCCGATTGAATGATGATGCCGCGCAGCAGGTTCTCGATCGAGACCCTGTCACCGACCTCGACGAACATCTTGGAGCCGCCCTTGCGCCAGGCGCGCTCGCTGACCGGCAGCGTGTCCTCCATGGTGAGGCGGCCGTCGGCAAGGCGCTCGAAGACCAGATAGAGCGTCATGACCTTGGTCATGGAGGACGGCGGCATCAGCTCGTCGGCGTTCTTCTCGAACAGCACCCGTCCGCTCTGGGCGTCGACCAGGATGGCCTCCCGCGCCTCGGTCTCCAAAGCCACGGCCGGGCGGAGAAGCAGAACAGCCAGAACGCTGACGGCAGCCAGGGCCTTCAAAGGCACAAAGGTCCTGAAACAGTCCATCGAATCACCTCATGCGAATTTGCGCCACGTGGAACAGATGAATCACATCAGAGCTAAATGCAAAGCTAACTGCCGTGTCGATTCTTGATCAACGCGCAAGCACGTGAACGCCAGGCTCAGTCCCCGTAGCGGTCGTGATGCCTTAGCCACTGCATGGTGAAGTCGAAGCCCGCTTCGTCACGCCCCTTCGGCACCGTGTCCAGGTAGTGATAGGCGGTAATGAACATGTCGAGACCGCGGCCATAGGTGGAATAACTGTGGTAGAGCGTGCCGTCCTCGGCCTTGCAGAAGACGCTAAGCCCCGGCGCTTCCGTGCTGGGAAAAGGCTGTTTCTCGTAGTTGTACGTCACTCCCTCGCCTGCCAGCTCCTCCTCGCCAAAGCTCACCCCGTAGTCATGATTGAAGCTGCTCCCGTGGGACGAAACCCAGGTGAACTGCCATCCCATGCGAGCCTTGAAAGCGGCCAGCTTGTCGTAGGGTGCGCGGGAGACGGCGATCAGTGTCACATCGCGCTGGGCAAGGTGGACGACCGCCGGGTCCAGGTGATCGGAGAAGAAAGAGCAGGCCACGCAGCCCTCCCCCCAGTCGGGGCCGAACATGAAGTGATAGACCATGAGCTGGCTGCGGCCGTCGAACAGGTCCGGCAGCCCCACCTGCCCCTCCGGCCCTTCGAAGCGGTAGTCCTTCTCCACCCGCTCCCAAGGCAGCGCCTGACGTTCCCGGCTCAAGGCGTCGCGCAGCCGGGTAAACTCCTTCTCCTTGGCCAGGAGTGCCTTTCGGGCTTCAAGCCACTCTTGGTGCGAAACGATCTTTGGCGGTTGCATCGTTCGGCCTCCAGTTCCCTGTCGGGTCAGCTAGCCCCAGCCCGAGCGCCCAATCAACGCAGGACAGTGGCATCGGCGGCAATCTGTGAGATGGCCTCTTCAAGCGGCAGCACGGAATGAGGCCCTTCGTCCCGGCGGATACTGACGGTGCCTTGCTCGGCCTCCCGCTCGCCGATGGTGAGGAAGAGCGGCACGCCAAGCTCCCGCGCAGCGACGATCTTGCGCGCCAGACGGTTCGGCCCCTCGTCGAGCAGGACACGCAGCCCGGCTCCTTCCAGGCGTTCGGCCACTTCGCGGGCATAGGCAGCCTGCGCTTCGGTGACGCTGGCCACCACCACCTGATCGGGCGCCAGCCAGAGCGGCAACCGGCCACCATAGTGCTCCAGCAGGATGCCGATGAAGCGCTCGAGCGAGCCGAGGACCGCGTGGTGGATCATGACGGCCTGGGCCTTCTCCCCTTGCGCATCGGCGTAGTGGGCGCCCAGACGCTCGGGCATGACGAGGTCGAGTTGCACGGTGCCGCACTGCCAGAGGCGGCCTGCGCGGTCCTTGAGCGCGAACTCGAGCTTCGGCCCGTAAAAGGCACCTTCGCCTGGTAAAATCTCATAGTCGAGCCCGGCCGATCGGGCCGCCTCTTCGAGCAGCGCTTCGGCCTTGTCCCACTGAGCCTCCGAGCCAGCCCGCAGGGCCGGCCGAGTGGAGAAGCCGATCGCCACTTCGGGAAAGCCGAAGTCGGTGTAGATCCCCTTCTGCATGGCGCAAAAGCGCGCGACCTCCGCCGCGACCTGATTCTCCAGGCAGAAGACATGGGCGTCGTCCTGCTCGAAGGCCCGGGTGCGCATCAGGCCCTGCAAGGCGCCTGAGGGCTCCTTGCGGTGGCAGAGGCCGAGCTCGAAGTAGCGGATTGGCAGATCGCGCCAGGAGCGGGTGCCCTGCTTGAAGATCTGAATGTGCCCTGGGCAGGACATGGGTTTGAGCGCGTGGCAGCGTTCGCCTTCCTCGAAGACGAACATGGAGTCCGCGAACTTCTGCCAATGCCCGCTGCTTTCCCAAAGCGAGCGAGCCAAGAGCTGCGGGCTGCGCACCTCACGGTAGCCGGCCGCCTTCATGCGGCCGCGGATATAGTCCTCGATCACCCGGTAGAGGGCGAAGCCCCGCGGGTGCCAAAACACGACGCCGGGGCCTTCGTCCTGCTGATGGAACAGGTTCAGTCGATTGGCGATCGATCGGTGGTCAAGTTCTTCCATGGTCTTGTCTCCTCGTGCCGCGGCGGGAGGGCGGACGGGAGCCAAGATCCAGACATGGAAAAGCCCCGTCCGATCCCGGCGGGGCTGTGCTAGTCAGTTGGTCTGTAAGAGGTGCTAGCGCACGACCATCCGGCACGGCCCGCCGAGGCAGGTCGTCGTGGTGGTCGTCGTCTTGGCAAAGCGTCTAGCCATGCCGCGTAGTTAGCGCCTGCCTCGTCGGCAATCAAGGGATAGTGTTGGGCTTGACGCGCGATCTTATATGAGAGAATTTCTCATATATGAACGATACACTCATCGATGATGCCACGATCGACCGGCGCCTGGCCCAGCGACTGAAGGCGCTGCGCAGCGAGCGCGGTTGGTCGTTGGACGGCTTGGCCAAGCTCAGCACCGTCAGCCGCGCCACCCTTTCCCGCCTGGAGAATGGCGAGGTCAGCCCGACGGCGAGCGTGCTCGGCAAGCTCTGCGCTGCCTACGGCCTCCCCATGTCGCGGCTGATGCGCATGGTCGAAGACGATTTCGCGCCTCTGGTCCGCCCCGGTGAGCAGACGGTCTGGCACGATCCGAGCGTCGGCTTCGAGCGACGCTCCCTCTCCCCTCCGGCTCAAACCTTGGCCGGCGAGGTCCTGGAGTGCCGCCTCGATGCAGGAGCACGGATAGCCTATGACGCGCCGCCGCGGCCGGGCCTGGAACATCATCTGACCCTGCTGGAAGGCGCCCTCGAGGTCAGCGTGAACGGCCAAAGCTACCAAATGGAGCCAGGCGACTGCCTGCGCTACCAGCTTTTTGGGACCAGCGCTTTCGCGACGCCAGCCGACCGCGGCGCGCGCTACCACCTCTTCATCGTATGACAGGGACCGCAGCCGCCATGGTCGGAAATGATCAAACCGAACTTTCGTACTTCTCGGCCGACGATATAGATGCCCGGATCGAGGGCCTCGGGGCGTTGCTGCACGCCTGCGTCCACGGCGGGGCCGGTGTTCACTTCGTGCTGCCCTTCTCTCAAAGCGACAGTGAGGCCTTTTGGCGTCAATCTGTGCGTCCAGGCGTTGCGCTGGGCCTTCGGCATCTGCTGGTGGCAGAAAGGGACGGTCGCATTGCCGGTTCGGTTCAGCTCGATCGGGACACACCGCCCAATCAGCCGCACCGGGCCGACGTGGCGAAACTGCTGGTGCATCCCGATTTCCGGCGCCAGGGCATCGCTCGCGCCTTGATGGTGGAGCTTGAGGGTCTGGCGCGGCGCCAAGGCCGCAGCCTGCTCACCCTGGATACGGTGACCGGCGACAAGGCAGAGCCGCTCTATGCCTCCCTAGGCTATGAGATCGTCGGGGTCATTCCAGGATACAGCCTGCATCCATCCCGCGGGCAGCTCGAGCCGACCACGGTCATGTACAAGGCTCTCTAGCAGATGCAGGCGCCCATCGTCGTCCTGCTCGGTCTGGCGGCGGGCGCCCTTTTGGCGGCGCAGGGGCCGATCTTCGTCCGTTCGGCCGGCTATCTCGGTGGGCCAATCCAGGCGGCGACGCTGGCCTTCGCCGTGGGGCTCTGCGCCCTCCTCTCCCTCTGTTTCTTGAGCGGTGGCGGCCTGCCCAAGGCCGAAGGCATGGTCCGTATGCCGGCTTGGCTGTGGGCCGGCGGCTTGATCGGAACCACCATGGTCCTCTTGACCCTCTACGCCGTTCCCCGTGTCGGTGTGGCGACCTTCATTGCCGCCGTGGTCTGCGGTCAGCTGCTGGCCGCCATGGCCTACGACCACGTGGGTGCCTTCGGCCTGGAGCTCAGGCGCCTGGATCTGTGGGATATGGCAGGAGCGGTCCTGCTGCTTGCCGGACTGGCTATGATGACCGGCGGTAGCAGGGAGTAACGCGCAAGGAAGCGGCGTTACTCGACGACGATGTGCGGGTTGCTGATTCCCTGATCGATCAGTGCAATGCGCAGCTTTTCGGCCAAGCCTCGGTCGCTCATCGGTCCGATGCGCACGCGATAGAGGACCTCGTCGCCGGATCCGAAGGCCTCGATCAAGGGTTCGCCGACACCCGACAGGCTATCCGCATGGCGCCGAGCATTGCCGTAGTCGCGAAAGGCGCCGGCCTGCAGGAAGAGCTGCTCCCCGCTGCTGCCGGACGGCTTTGAGGCGGCTTGGGTGGTGCTGGACGCCATGGCCTGCTGGGTCGGTGCCACGCCGCTCTGTGCCGGCAGAGTGTTCTGTGCCACGGCTTCGACAGGCGCGGCCTCGGGGCGTGGTCCCTGATCCTCTTCCACGACCCGCACCCGTACCCGGGTGACGCCCTGCTTCTTGAAGCCCAGCTTCTCGGCCGCGGCCTTGGAAACGTCGATGATGCGGCCCTTGGCGAAGGGGCCCCGATCGTTGATGCGCAAGACGACGGTCATGCCATTGGCGAGGTTGGTCACTTCAACCAGGCTGGGCATCGGCAAGGTGGGATGCGCCGCGGTCATGGCGTACTGGTCGTAGGTTTCCCCGTTCGCGGTCGTCCGGCCATGAAAGTTCGGGCCATACCAGGAGGCCATGCCGACTTCGTCGTAGGCCGGGTCCTCTTTCGGATGATACCAGATGCCGGCGATCTGATAGGGCCTGCCCACCTTCCGGTAGCCGCCGGGGCCGACGCTGTTGGTCTGTGGTGCTTGGGTCGTAGCCCGAGTGTCCGAGGCCGTCTCGACCGACCGCTCGGCACAGCCGGCGATCAGAACGCCCAGGGTCAGAAGCAGAACGCCAAGTCTCGTCATGCCCGTCGACTTCTCAAGATGTTGTAGGGGAACCCACGATTGCTACAAGATAACTACAACAGATGTAGCAATCAATAACACCTACGAGTGTCAGAAGGCATTTATCCCTGCGTGCTTTCGCGCAGCGCGCGCAACAGGCTGCTATCGGCAAAGCCGTCGGCTGGCAAACCCTTGTCCAGCTGGAAGCTCCGGATGGCAGCACGGGTCAAGGGGCCGATGCGGCCGTCGGGTTTTCCGGCGCCATAGCCCAAGGTGCCGAGCCGCGCCTGAATCTCCTTCACCTCGACGAGGCTTAGGCGGCCATGGGCTTGGTCCACCTGCCGGACGATCTGGGGCTTGCCGATCAGCCGATCGGAGAGATGGCCGATGGCTACCGCATAGAGGATGGAGCGGTTCCAATCGAGGATGCGGCTGTAGTTGCCGTAGACCATGAAAGCCGGGCCGCGGTGGCCGGCGGGCGTGATGATCGCACCCTCGATATCCACCTTCGGCAGCGGAGAGCCGTCGGCTTTCGTGACGCCGAGCTTAGACCAATCTGCGAGAGATTTGCGCATCTCCGGCTTGGTTTCGATGGAAACCAGCTGCCAGTCGAAACTTCCCGGTAGCCGGACTTCCCGGCCCCAGGTTTGCTCGTCATTCCAGCCCAACTGGCTCAAGTAGTTGGCTGCCGAGGCGAAGGCGTCAGGCAGGCTGCCCCAGAGGTCCCGCCGGCCGTCGCCATCGTGGTCGACGGCATAAGCCTGATAGGTCGAAGGGATGAACTGGACGTGCCCGAGCGCGCCCGCCCAGGAGCCGACCATGGCGTCAGCGGTGATCTCGCCGCGCCCGAGGAGTTGTAGCGCCTCCACGAGCTGTGTGGAAAAGAAGTCCTTTCTGCGGCCCTGGCAGGCCAGGGTCGCCAGGGCGTCGAGCGTTCGGAACGAGCCCAGGTTCTGTCCGAAATTGGTCTCAAGTGCCCAGAAAGCCACGATAAAACGCGGCTGCACTTGGTAGCGGGCGCTGACCTGCTGCAGCAGCGGCCCGTGCCGGGAGAGCATAGTCCGGCCCTGCTCTATGCGCTGTTCCGTCACCAGGCGATCGAGGTAGCGGCCGAAGCTCAAGGTAAACTCGGGCTGCCGGTTCTCGAGCTCAAGCACGCGTGGCAAGGGTCTGACCGAGGCCAACGCCTGATCCACCGCCGTTTGCGGCACGCCGCGCGAGACCGCCTGGCCGGCGATGCCGCCCAAACAGCTTTCCAGGCTCGCTTCACCCGTATTGGCCGCGGCCGGGTCGACGGAGGTCAGCGTCAATCCGGCCAACAGCAAGGTCGCCGAAGCGACCGCAGCGCCGTAACTAATTGTTCTTTCGTCTCGTTTGAGTCGATTGCTAGGTAATTCTTTACCCAATAGTCTGAGGCTAGGGAGCTGTGCTAGCATGTTTCCGGACTCGATCTCCAATGCGAGAGATAGGTACAGAACGTTCGGCGATCTGGCCAGGGGCAGCGATCCTTCTCGTTCTGCTGATTGGGCTCGGTGTTTCCTTCTTTATCGCGCGAAGCTTCGAGGCTGACTCGCTCGCCGATCAGCGTGAGAGCGCTATGGCGACCGCTGTGCGGCTGACCGATCAGCTCGACATGACGTTGCACCGTCTCTCCGCCTCGCTGCGGGCCATGGGGGCGGTCTTTCATGCCTCTTCCGCCGTGAACCAGGGCGAGTTCGACACCGCCGTTGAGGTTGTCCGCGACTGGCGTGCGCCGCTTGATTTCGCCGCTTTCGCCTACGGGCGTCGTTTCAATCGACAGGAACGGGACGCCTGGCAGAGTCTGCGCGGCGGCGAGATCCACTCTCTCGACGGCGACGGCACCCCGGTCGAAGACCTGTCCGAGAGCTTCATCGTCGAGCTGACCAGTCGCGAAAGCCCACTGCTCGACCGCGACGTCGATCTCGCCAGCCACGGCCACATCCGAGCGGCCGTGTCCTCGGCTGCCCGGGTCCCGCAGCAAGTCATCATGGGACCCGCGTTTCAGAAAAACGGCACCTGGTGGAGCGCTTTGGCGTTTCATGTCCCGAACGGCATGGACGAGGGTGTGCTGGTCGGCCTCCTCAATCTCGATAACCTCTTCGATGAGCTGGAGTCGGGCCTACCCGAAGGCTTGCGCCTGCGTCTGCGGCAGCATGAGACGGCATGGGGTGAAAACGGATTCGGCGAGCAGGTGATTCTCGGCTCCGCGCTTCCGGATGCGGATGTGGCAGACACGATCACCTTGCGGATCGCGCATGGCCAGGCGAGCTGGAGCTTGGATTGGGACATACTGCCGGAATTTGGCAGCCAATCGGCCTGGGACGTTGGCAGCACGGTGCTGGTGGCCGGCGGCTTGCTGACTCTCCTCGTCGCCTTTCTTGTCGGCGCCATGATCCAACGGGACTCGGCGATTCGGCGGGAGGTCAGACGGCGGACCTCCGAGCTGGCGCAAGCACGCGACGAAGCGGAGATGGCGAACCGCACCAAGACCGAGTTTCTCGCCACCATGAGCCATGAGCTGCGCACCCCTCTCAACGCCGTGCTCGGCTTTTCCGAGGTCATGCGCGACGAGCTGCTCGGCCCGTTGGGCCAGCCGCACTACAAGGAGTATGCGCGGGACATCTACAACAGCGGCAGCCATCTGCTCAGTGTCATCAACGACATCCTGGATGTCGCCAAAGCCGAGGCGGGACGGCTGGAGCTCTACGAGGAGGAGGTCGATCTCAGCCTTGTGGCGCACGCTTGCGTCCAGCTGGTTCAAGGCCGCGCCGAGGAGGCCGACGTTTCGATCGAAACCTCGGTTCCGCTGGATATGCCTTTCCTGATGGCCGACACGAAACGGCTGAAGCAGATCCTGCTGAACCTGCTCTCCAACGCGGTGAAGTTCACGCCGGCGGGCGGCAAGGTCGGACTGGATGCCAGGCTGCGTGAGGACGGCGGCATCGACCTAATCGTCCACGATACTGGCATTGGTATCGCCAAGCAGGATCTGGAGCGCGCGCTTCAGCCCTTTGGCCAGATCGACAGCCATCTCAGCCGCAAGTACGAGGGAACCGGCCTGGGCCTGCCGCTCAGCCGCAATCTGGCGGAGCTGCACGGTGCCACCCTCTCGATCGAGAGCGAGCCGGACAAGGGCACGGTGGTCACCGTCAGCTTCCCGCCGCAGCGCTCTGTCCGTCTGCAGCACGCCGCTTAGCGTTCCCTCACCGGCTTAGGCCGGATTCCCAGGATCACTGCTCTCCGTTGCCGTTGGCTGCACCGTCGCGCACGGTGGTGTAGAAGTCGATCACGACCATGATGATGACGGCGACGGCCACGATGGTCAGGTCGAGCTCGCCCAGGCGCATCACCATGAAGCCGACGAAAGCGGTGAACAGCGCGATCGCCAGCAGGGCGAAAACGGGGTCCACCAGGCGCGGCAGGCGGGACAAGACAAAGACCACCAGCAAGCAACAGACGAGAAAGATCTCGATGTTGCCCCTCACCAGGTCGATTGCGTCCTGCATGTCCAGCTTTCCTTCCGTTCGCTAGTCCGCATCGTCGGCGGCCAGAGCCGCCTCGACGGTCTGCGTTAGCCAGCGCGCCGTTCGCAGCAGGCGCGCATCGTCCCGTTTGGCACCGACCAGTTGAACGCCGAGCGGCAAACCCTCTTCGCCCGTCATCAGCGGCAGGGTCACCGTCGGCAGGCCGGTCAGCGACCAGAGTGCCGAAAAATCCGTGGTCGGCGCTTCATCGCCTGTCTCATTGGCTTCGCCAGGCGCGGCCGGCGTGACGACGGCATCGAACTCCTCGAAGAGCTCTTCCAGCGCGACAGCGTAGTCGCTGCCGGCCCGCAGCGCAGTGCGGTAAGAGAGTGCGCTCAAGCTCCGTCCCTCTTCCAGAAGTCTTGCCGGCTCCTGATCCAGACTGCCTGGTGCACTCGCCCCGCTCTCCAGCGCAAAGGCGAGATCGCAAGCCAGCAGGCGCTTCAGCTCTTCAGGGGCAGCGGCATAGGCGTCGCCCAGCTCGATGACCTGGATGTCCTGTTCCAAGGCAGCGAGCAGCTCGCCGAAGGCCTCTCGGGTCGCCGGGGCCGCGCTCTGCCAAGACGGCGTGTGAAGGAAGGCAAGCCGCGGCGTCACCGGAGGCTCGCTCGCGCAGATCTCCGCCAAGCCGGGTGCCGGCGCCACGCGGCTGTCCTCGTCGCCCGCATCCCAGCCGGCCAGCGCACTGGCGACGAGCGACGCATCCTCGACATTGCGCGCGAAGACGCCGATCTGGCCAAGCCTAGAAGAGACCAGGGCTGTCCCGCTGCGCGGGAGCAGGCCGCGGGAGGCCTTGTAGCCGACCACGCCGCAGAAGGAGGCGGGCAAGGCAACGGCACTGTCGCTGCGTGCCCCCAGCGCTGCCGGGACGACGCCGCTCGAGACCAAGGCGGCGGCGGCGCCCCCTGCCCCGCCGGTCCCGCGTTCCGGCCGATAGGGATTGCGTGCAACGTCAGAGCTACCGAGCGCGAAGCGCGGGGCTCGGGCTTTGCCGAGCAGCACGCCGCCGGCCGCGCGCAGGGCCGCCACCGCGTAGCTGTCACCGCGCGCGGGGCCGTCGCCGCCGGCGTAGTCCTGGCTGCCGAAGCTGGCCTCGACCGCGAGCGGCAAGCCGTGCAGTCGGCCAAGCGGCCGGCCGGCCTGCTTATCGGCGTCGCGCTCCCGCGCCTGCGTCAAGGCATAGGCCGGGTCGAGCGCGTCCCAGGCCTGCACGACCTCGGCGACCACTTGGCTGCGGGCCAGACAGGCCGCCGTCAGCGTTTCGGAGGTCAGCTCGCCGGCCTGCATGCGGCGCACGCTCTCGCTGGCCGAGGTCTGCTGCAGGGCTTCCAGCTGGCTGTCTTGCAGCTGCATCCTCAGGCGCCTCTTGCTCTGCTGGAACCGTCCATCATCGCTACTTGTAGACCACCTCCGGAAGCCACAGCGCGATTCCCGGGAAGTTGTAAAGGATGACCATGGCGATCAGCACCATGCCGAGATAGGGCATCACGCCTTTGAAGATCTGCATCAGCTCCACGCTCGGGGGCGCCACCCCCTTGAGATAGAAGGCTGACATCGCCATCGGTGGTGTCAGGAAGGAGGTCTGCAGGTTGAGCGCCACCAGGATGCCGAAGAACAGCGGGTCGATGCCGAAAAAGTGCACCAACGGCAGGAAGATCGGAACGAAGATGATGATGATCTCGCTCCACTCCAGCGGCCAGCCGAGCAGGAAGATGATGATCTGGGCGATGATCAGGAAAGCCAGCGGCGAGAGGTTGAGGCCGATGACGAATTCCTGGATCAGCTTGTCGCCGCCGAGCACGGAAAACACCGAGCTGAACAGCCAGGAGCCGACGAACATCCAGCAGACCATGGCCGAGGTGCGCACGGTGAGATAGACCGCCTCTCGCAGCCTGTCCCAGGTGAAGGAGCGATAGACGATCGCCAGAACGATACCTCCGAACGCACCGGCGGCCGCGGCTTCGGAGGGCGAGGCCCAGCCGAAGAGAATGGCGCCGAGCACCGCCATAATCAGCACCGCAAGCGGCACGAAGGAGGTCAGCACCAAGAGCAGGACCTGGGCGCGTGAGACGTTCTCGATCTCCTCGAGCTTGATCTTGGGCGCCAACTCTGGGTCGAGCCAGGCACGGCCGACCACGTAGATCATGTAGAGGCCAGCCAAGAGGAAGCCGGGGAAGATCGCGCCGGCATAGAGCTGCACGATGGAGACGCCCGATGCTGCCGCATAGACGATCAGCATGATCGAGGGCGGAATCAGGATCCCGAGGCAGCCGCCGGCGCAAATTACGCCGGCCGCGAAGCTGGTGTTGTAGCGCGCCTTCAACATGACGGGCAGCGCCAAGAGGCCCATCAGGGTCACGACGGCGCCGATGATGCCGGTCGCCGTGGCGAAGAGCGCGCAGGTGGCGAGCGCAGCCACGGCCATGGAGCCGGGCAGCGCCCGGGCGGCGACCTGAATGGAGTGGAACAGGCGGCTGACGATGTTCGCCCGTTCCACCATGTAGCCCATAAAGAGAAACAGCGGTATTGCCGTCAGCACGTCTGACGACATCACCTCGAAGGTCTTTGATGTGATCAGGAACGAGAGCCGTGCCCAGACCGCCTGGTCGAAGATTGAGCTCATGTAGGAGGGGTCGTAGAAGGCGTAGAAGCCGAAGAGCACGCCCATCCCCATGAGGGTGAAACAGATCGGGAAGCCGAGCATGATCACGACGATGAACATGCTCAGCATCAGCACCGCGACTTGAGGGTCGGTCATGCGCCCGTCCCCGACTTTGGCTTATCCGGCGCCTCGCCGAGCATCTCTTTCAGCTTCTCCTCATCCTCGTGCTGATGCAGCAGCACGGTCTCCATTTCCTCGACGTCGTGCAGCCGTTCGGGCCATTTGTTGTATTTGATGCACTCGATACATCGAATGACCTCCGCAATGCCCTGCAGGAACAGCAAGGTCGCGGCGATCGGAATGATTGTCTTGAACTGGGAAATCGGAACGCCGGCCGGGCTGTTGATGCTGACCTCGCCGGTGCCGCCCTGGAAGCCCCAGGACTGATGGGCGTAGTCGAAGCCGACTGCGATCAGCGCGATCATGCCAGGGAAGAACAGCACGAAATAAAGGATCATCTCGATGATCGCCTGCACCCGCGGCTTCCACAGGCGATAGATCACGTCGCCACGGACATGGCCGTTGCGCGACAGGGTATAAGCCCCGGCCATCATGAAGAGCGCGCCATACATGATGTAGGACACGTCGAAGGCCCAGGTGGTCGGCGCGCGAAACAGTTTCCGCACCAGGATCTCGTAAGTGATCCCAAGGGTCATGATCAGAACGCACCAGGCAAAGGCTTTGCCCATCCAAGCGTTCAGCTTGTCGATCGTCAGAAGAAACTGATGCATGGCACCTGCCGCGTCACTGTAAGAGTACCGCCTGAAGCCAAGAGGGGCGGCGCAAGCCTAGAGCTACGCGCCGCCCCTGCTCGATGGCTTCCATGCACCTTTCGGTGCGTCCGCCGTCCTACCGCAACATACCAGGGAAGTAGTGGTTGTAGGCCAGGCGGTAATCGGCGCTGTTCATCAGGTCGTAGAAAGCGACCCGCTCAGCCCACTCGCGCTGGGATTCAACCACCCGCTTGAAGAAGGGATCCTCATTCAGGCTCTCAAGGGTCGAGTCCCAAGAGCTCAGCTGCGCCTGCATGATGGATTCCGGCGTCCGGTAGACGTTGACGCCCGACTCCTTGATCAGCTTCTGGAGATCACGCGAGTAGTTGTCCATCGCCGTGGCATAGTTCGCCGTGTTGGCGGCTTCGGCGGAGTACTCGAGGATGGCCTGATGCTCGGCCGGCAGCGAGTCGAACCGCGACTTGTTGAAGATGATCTCGAAGAACTCGGCCGCCTGGTGATAGCTGCCCATCATGTAGGTCTTGGAGACATCCTGCGCGCCGAAGCGGCTGTCCGACGTCGGGTTGTTGTACTCGAAGGCCTCGATCACGCCACGCTCAAGCGCCGGCACGATTTCGCCACCGGGCAGCTGCGTCACCTGCAGGCCCATGCCTTGCATGATGTCCGTGGCCAGACCGACCGTGCGGTACTTCAAGCCCTGGAGATCATCGACACTGGCGACTTCCTCCTTGAACCAGCCCAGCGGCTGGGTCGGCATCGGCATGCAGAAGAAGCCGACCAGGTTCAGTCGAAGGATGTCTTGGACCAGCTCCTGATAGAGCTCCTTGCCGCCGCCCTTGTGGATCCAGGCGAGGATCTGCGAGGCGTTGGCGCCGAACACGGGGCCGGTGCCGAACAGCGAGGCGGCCTTGTTCTTACCGTACCAGTAGGCCGTCACCTGATGGCCGCCGTCGAGCACGCCATTGTGCACGGCGTCCTGGACCTGGAAGGCCTTCACCACCGCACCTGAGACGAGATACTCGATCTTGAGGCGCCCGCCGGCCATGGCTTCGACGCGGGTCACATACTCTTCCGCCATCTCGTTGAAGATGTCGGCCGCGCCCCAGGCGCCCTGCATGCGCAGGGTAACGGTCTGAGCACGGGAAACGTTGGGCATGGCAACCGCGGCCACCGCACCAGCACCGACGCCCGCTGCACCCTTTAGAAAGCGGCGGCGCGTGGGTTTGGCATTTTGTGTGGTTTTTTCTTTTGTCATTCGGTCCTCCCTTTGTTTTGGACACTTCCCGCCCGTACTTCCGGCAAGCCGGGTCGGGACATTATTAGGAATGATCGTTACAGAAGTTCGCCTGATGAATCAAACCAGTCGAAGAACGAAACCAAAGCCTAGCCCTCCGCCGGGGACCCTTCAAGCGTCGCCCAGTTAGGCTCTTAGGATAAGGCAGTATCACGGCATTGCGTGCTGCTGGGCTTGCCCATTCGTCCTTCTGGGCGAGTGGTCAGACCACAGGTCTATGCCACTCTGTCGCCGGGCTCTCGGCCCGCGGCGATGGCGTCGATGTTGTCCAGAGCGCGAAAGCCCATGGCGTCACGCGTCTCCCGCGTTGCGCTGCCGATGTGCGGCAGCAGGAAGACGTTATCGAGCCCGAGATAGCCCTCCGGCGCGCCGGGCTCATCGTTGAAGACATCGAGGCCCGCGGCGGCGATATGCCCGCTCTTCAGCGCGGCAATCAGTGCCTCGTCGTCGACCAGGGCGCCGCGCGCGGTGTTGACGACGATGGCGCCTGGGGGCAGCAGCGCGAGTCGGTTGGCGTTCAAGAGCCCTTTGGTGTCCGGGGTCGCCGGGCAGTGGAGCGACAAGTAGTCCACCTCGGGCAGCATGTCCTCCAGCCGCGGGTGGAAGACGGCACCCTGCTCGCTCTCCGGCGCCAGTCGGCTGCGATTGTGATAATGGATCTCCATGGCGAAGCCGCGGGCGCGGTCGGCGAAGACTTGGCCGACTCGCCCCATGCCGACGATGCCGACCCGCTTGCCGGTCACCTGCCGGCCGACCATGAAGGCCGGGCTCCAGTCCTTCCATCCGCGGCTGCGCACCAGGCGCTCGCCTTCGCTGGCCCGGCGTGCCGCGCCGAGCATCAACAGCATCGCGATCTCGGCCGTGGCGTCGCTCAGGACATCCGGCGTGTTTGTGACGATCAGGCCTCTCGCCTTGGCCGCAGCGACATCCACGTGGTCGTAGCCGACCGAGAAGTTGCAGATCGCCCTCACGCTCTCCGGCAGCCGGGCAATGACCTCGGCCGTCAGCTTCTCCGTGTGGCAGGGCATGATGAAGCTCGCGCCCTCGCAGAGCGCGATCAGCTCATCGGCGCTGTAGAGCTTGTCCGTCGGATTGAAGCGGCCTTCGTAATCGCGGGCCACCCGCGCCTCGACCGCTTCCGGCAGCTTGCGGGTGACGACCACGATCGGTTTGGTTTCTGGCATGGCTTTCCCCTCCCCTTCTTCTTATCGAGTGTTCCTTTGCGGCGAGGCTTATCCAGGCATAGGGCTGCTGTCACGACTGGAGTGTGGATGCAGTCTTCAAAGGACGCATCGCGTCTGCCGCCGCGCCATGACGCGGGCATGAGAGATGCGCTCATCCCATGTAGCTCGAAAACAAGGCAAGTCCGGCAAAGCCAGCGGCAAAAGCCAGCGTGGAGCTCCAGCGCGGTGGGCGTGGCGCGTCACCCTCGGCAACCATGTCCTCGATCGTCGTCAGCATGAGCAGGCCAATAATGAAGGCGAGCGCACCTGATTGGACTGGCTGAGACGCCTCACGCAGCAGGAAATAGCCGCCTGCGGCGCTCACGAAGATCGGCAGAGTGATCATCGCCGCCGTGAGCAGCCGAACCCGCCGAGACGGCACACGCGCATGCAGATTGGCGCCTGCAGCATAGCCACCCGGGATGTTTGCAACCAGTTGGGAGGCCGCAAGCAGCAGGCCTAGGCTGAGCGCGGCGGCCGATCCGGCGCCTGTCACCAGCCCGTCTGCAAAGAGGTCGGCGCCGATGGCGCCGTAGACCATGAAGGCCCCGA
Organism: Rhodospirillales bacterium; assembly: GCA_965247175.1. Classification (GTDB taxonomy): domain Bacteria; phylum Pseudomonadota; class Alphaproteobacteria; order Kiloniellales; family DSM-21159; genus JANQMX01. The sequence goes on along the minus strand of OZ252006.1, from coordinate 1,178,592 downwards.
CCGCGTGACGCGATCCGCGATAAAGGCTGCGGATGCCGTAGGCGAGACCCAGCGAGGCGAGCGCGCCGACGAGAAAGGCGGGCAGCATTGCCGAGACGGAAAGTCCGGTGAGCACGCGCGGCATCAGGTCGACGGTGATAAGGGCGACGGCGATGCCGGCGGCGCCGTGCAGCGCGGCCCCGATCACCCAGCGCGGCGGTCTTGCGAACTCGGCCAGGATGGCACCGATCAGGCTGCCGGCGGCGGGCAGGCACGCATAGATCAAGATTTGGACGAAGGCGCTAAGATCGCTCACGGGGCGGCTCGGATCGGGTGTCACCTCGGTCTGACTGCATCCGCACTTGGCGAGCGTCCCAAAAGTATGCGCCCCAAGTGGGCGAAGGAAAGTCGGTTGTCACTAGAAGACGGGCGGCAACGACGTCACGGTCGCAGGCGTCAGCGTGTTCTGTCCTGAATGCCGTCAACGATGTCGAAAGCCCTAGTGCACGAGGTGACTAGGATAGCGCCGGCAGGCGGACCTTGGCTATGGCACCGACGTCAGAGACCGTGATGAAGAGGTCTCTCCCTCCTTCGCCGCCGAAGGCCAGGTTAGTCGTCGACATGCCGATGTGACGGCAGTCCACCCGTGCGATCTCGTCGCCGATCGGGTCGAAGACGAACACCGTGCCCCGGCTGGCATGACAGACATAGAGATTGCCGGCGTCGTCCAAGGCCATGCCGTCGGGTCCGCTGGTTCCGGCCGGCAGCCGGGCGAAGAGCTGCACTTTGGAGGTGCCCGTGGCAAAGAGCGGCAAGCGCCAGACCTCGCAGGACCGCGTCATGGCAACGAACAAGGCCCGGTCCGACAGATCGGTGACCAAACCGTTCGGGCTCGGCGCATTGCCGATCAGCATCTCCAGGTCCTGCAATGCCGGGCGGGAGCGATAGACCCGACCCGAGGGATCGTGCAGACCCGTCTGCCCCTGATCGGTAAAGAACAGGGTGCCGTCCTTGGCGAACCAAAGGTCGTTGCAGCCTTTGAAGCCTTCGCTGCGTCGGGATTCGAAAATCGGGTCTAAGCCGCCGCTGTCCGGGTCCAGCCGCAGGATGCCGCGCTTGTAGTCTGCAATGCAGAGACCGTGTTTCGCATGCCAGCGCATGCCGTTCGGCCAGCCGTCGTACTGGGCTTGCAAGGACCAGCTGCCGTCCGGCGCGATCCGGAAGATGCGGCCGTAAGGGATGTCGACGACCCAAAGCGCACCGTCCGGCGCGAACGCGGGGCCTTCGAGAAAAGAATGCAGGCTGGCGCCCGGCTTATTGGCATCGACCCAGCCGGACCGTCGATCGGAAAGACGGAATTCCTCCGGCACGGCCGAGAAGACTTCGGCCTCAAGTACCGCAACATCCTTGTCCAAATCAGGATCCCTCGCGTCTCACGGCTGCGCCGGAAGCACCGCCCCGGCTCTTCTGTAGGCGAGATAGCGGAGCGCCAGGAGCACGGCAATGACGGCCGTCGCGGCCGCCTGCACAAGGTCGTTGGGGTAGACGGCGGCGATCGCAGCTCCCGCCATAACCAGCCGCATAGCGATCGGCAGCCGGCTGAAGAAGAAACCGATATGGGCCGCGTTGAAGGCGATGATCGCCAAGATCAAGCTGACCAAGGTCATGGCCGTCACCGGCAGAGTCGCAAGGCTCACGTTATCGAGGAAGATCTCGGGGTGATAGATCCAGATGATCGGCAGCGCGAAGCCGACCGCGCAGAGTCGGAGCGCGTTGCCGGCGATGGCAAGCGGACGTTCTCGTGCGATTGCCGCGGCCGCGAAGACCGCCAGGGCGACCGGCGGCGTAATTGCCGAAAGCACTGCATAGTAGAAGACGAAGAAGTGGGTTTGCAGCTGGCTGACGCCGAGTTCGATCAGCGACGGTCCAGCAACGAAGACCACCATCAGATAGGACGCCGCTGTCGGCAAACCCATGCCGAGCAAGATCGAGCAGAGAGCGGCCAGCAGCAGCGCGAGAAAGAGCTGGCTGTCGCCCATGGAAACGATCATCTGGTTCAGCTTGACGCCGAGCCCGGTCGAGGTGATCGCCCCGATGACGATGCCGATGGCGGCGCAGGCGATCATCACCGAGAGGCCATCCCGCCCCGCGTCGACCACGAACTCTCGCGCCTTGTCGAGGCCGAAGCGAGTCATGGGCAGGAGCATGCCGACGGCCAGGGTGACGCCCGCGGCCGAAAGGCCGCTGTAGGTCGGCGCGTAGCCGGCAAACAGCAAGACTAGAAGTGTGCCGAAGCCGGCCAGGAGGACGATCGCCTGGGACCGGCGCTTCGCCGTCCAGGCTTCCGCCGCACCCTCGTTCTGCGGCTCGATCTGCAGGCGCTGCGCTTCCAGGATGGCGGCGACCGAGAGCGACAGGATGAAGAGGAAGGCCGGCACCACGGCGATCAGCATGATCGTGGCATAGGGGATGCCGGTGATCTCGGACATGATGAAGGCGCCGACCCCCATGATCGGCGGCATGATCTGTCCGACGCAGGAGGCGGTGGCTTCGATGCCGCCGGCGAAGCGTGCCGAGAAGCCGGCGCGGCTCATCATCGGGATGGTCAGCACGCCGGTGGAAGAGACGTTGGCTGGCGCGGAACCGTTGACGGAGCCGAACAGCGTCGAGGCCAGGATAGCGCCCTGCGCGGGGCCCGACCGCATGCCGCGGGTCAGGCGCAAGGCAATGAAGTTGAAGAAGGCCCCCGCGCCGGACACCCGGATCGCCGCGCCAAGGATGACGAAGGCCAGGACAACGTCGACGACCGCGCCCAAGGCGATGCCATAGATGCCTTTGTAGCTATAAGCGACCTCCAGGGCATTCGACATCGGCATCGGCCGGTGCTGGAGAATGCCGGGCATGAGATGGCCCCAGGCGAGATAAATGAAGGCGGCGACGACGATGCCGACCAAGACCCAGCCTTCGACCCGTCGCGCCGCCTCGGCCACGACAATGGTGCCGACCGCATAGCACAGCAGGTCCCAGTCGTTCGGAATGCCTTCCCGGTAGGCGGCAATGTCGTGATAGTTGAAGAGGTAGTAGATGCCGGTGGCGAGCGCGGCGGCGACGAACAGCAGACTGAGCGCAGCATCCGGCAGGCCGACCCGCCCCTCCCGCGCCAAGGGGCCGGGCTTCAGCAGGAAGACGGCGACCAGCCCCAGAGTCAGAGCCGTCGCGTATTGCGCCTCGGCGGGGTACTTACCGAAGATAGTCGTGAAGGCGACGAAGGCGGCTATGGCGGCGCAGCAAAGCTGCCCGCCGACCGAGAAGCCGCGTTGCCAGATGGCAGGCGCACTCTCGGTCGGCTGCGTTTGGGAGGCTGGCTGCGCCACGGCAGGACGTCCGGATCTGAGAACCCTCCGCCCGAGACTACATCAGGCCGATTTCCTTGTAATAGCGGGCCGCACCGGGGTGTACCTTCGCCGACAGGGCCTCCAAGGCACCGTCCTTGGTGATCAGCGCAAGGGCCGGGCTCATGCCGTTGATCGTGCCGATGTTCTCCCAGAAGGTCTTCACCAGCTCATAGGCGGCATCGTCCGACATGTCGTCGCGGACCACCATCATGAAGGGGAAGGTCCAGAAGTACGCCGGGCCGTCGACCGTGACACGCCCCTCATAGGCCTGGTTCAGAACCTCCGGCGGCACCTTCTGAAAGACGTAGTACTCGCCGTTGGTGATGTTCGAGCGGAAGTCCTCGAGCATCGCCGGGTCCGGAGACACGAAGCGCAGCTCCATCTGCCGGGAGGCATTGTCGACGGCCGCATGGGGAACGCCGCCCCACACGAGCGTGGCGTCCATCGTGCCGTTGGCCATCTGCTCCAGCGCCGGCTGATACTTGAGGTATTGGCCATCCGCATCCCCTGCTTCCAGGTCGATGCCGTGCACCTTGAACAGCGCTGTGGTCACCCGTCCGGCATTGCCGCCCGGCCGCCCGATGGCCAGGGTCTTGCCTTCGAACTGCGGGATGGAGGTGACGTCGCTGTCGACCCGCGCAATGTACTGCGCAGCGCTGGTGGTGATGGCGAAGAGCACGCTCATGTCGTCGTACTTCTCGACCAGGTTCGCTGGATCGTCCTTGAACTTGCCGCCGCCCTGGGTCGCGTCCTTGTAGTGGGGCGCGCCGATCGCAACGATGTCCGCCTGCCCCTGCGCGACCTGCCGCAACCCTTTGACAGAACCGTTGTCGACGACGGTCATCTTCAGATCAGAGCCGGTGTCTGCCAGCAGGTTCGACCAGGCCACGGCCATCTGATAGTCCTGCGTGGTCGGACCGACCGCGCTGAAGATCACCTCTTCCGCTGATACCGCTGCCACGGACCCGATGCCGAACGGCACGGCGATCATCGCTGTCGCGAGAAACTTCTTCATTGCTTCCTCCCTATGCCGGACGCTTTGCCGCGCCGGACGCTGTGCTTGCCGTAGCTTGCGCTCATTCAGCCAAGCAGTTTGTTCTATCTAACAGAACGTCATTCTATAATACAGTCTTTGCGATGAGAAAGTAAAGCGCTAAGCCGGACGGCATGGTGAGGAGAGTGCAATGAGCGAAGGAGGCGTGGGCGCCGTCGAGCGGGCGCTGTCGATCCTGGATTGCTTCGAAGCCGATCAGGACAGCCTGTCGCTCAAGGAGCTCGCGGATAAGACGGGGCTCTATAAGAGCACCATTCTGCGGCTCTGCATTTCGCTGGAGAGCTTCGGCTACATCCGCAAACGCGAGGACGGGCGCTATCAGCTCGGCCCTACCCTTTGGCGCTTGGGGGCGCTCTATCGCAAGCGCTTCGATGTGACCTCGCGGATCAGGCCGGTGCTGCAGCACCTCTCCGAAGCCACCGGCGAGAGTGCGTCCTATTACGTTCGCGACGGCGACGAACGCATCTGCCTGCTGCGCCACAACTCCAGCCAGGCGATTCGGCATCACCTGGATGAAGGTGCACGGCTGCCGCTCGACAGAGGCGCCGCCGGCCGGCTGATTCGCGCCTATAGCGGTGACGACGACGAAGCCGCCCGCAAGATACGGCAAGCGGGCTTCGCCGTGTCACTGGGGGAACGGGATCCGGACACGGCCTCCATTGCGGTTCCCATACTGGACGCCGCTCAGCACTTTCTCGGCTCGCTGGTCGTTTCGGGCTTGCGGCGGCGCTTCGACAAGGCTGCACGAGAGCAGGCCATCAAGCTCGCGCAGCAGGTTGCGGCTGAGCTTGCACGGGACATCTCGATCTAGCCCGGGCCCCTACCCTCGTTCGGTTTGCGGCACGCGACCAGCCAGCACCCCGTCGTCGATCAACTCGGCGATCTCCCGCTCGCTCAAACCCGCTTCCTGGGCCAGCTCGCGGCTATGCTCGCCCACCTTGGGGACGTCCCGGCGAACGCTCGCCCGCCAACCGTCGATCGAGATGGGCAGCCCCGGCACCGTGCTCTGCCGTCCATCGGGCAAGGTCACATCCAGCAATCCGCCCGAGCCCTTGAGGTGGGGATCGTCGTAGAGATCCTGTGGTCGCCGGATCGGTGCATAGGGAAGACCAAGCGCCTCGCAGCGTTGCATCAGCGAGTCATGGGTCATGGCGCCGAACAGCTCTCGGAGCGTCGGCAGGAAGCGATCCCGGTTTCGGCAGCGGTCCGGATTGCTTTGCAGCTGCGGGTCGCTCAGCAGGTCTTGAAGCCCGAAGTCGGTGCAAAAGCGCTGCCACTGACCGTCTGACACGACGGCGACGAAGACCTGCTCCCCATCGGCGCAGTCGAAGACATCGTACACCGCCCAGGCCGCCAGGCGCGTCGGCATGGGGTCGGCCGGCTGGCCGGTGACGGCGTACTGCGTCATGTGCTGCCCACAGAGGAAAACGCAGTTCTCGAACAGGGAAGAGACAACCGGGCTGCCCTCCCCCGTCCGGTCCCTTTGGCGCAGGGCCGAGAGGATTGCGATCACCCCGAACATGCCGCCCATCACGTCATTGACCGAGGCCCCGGCGCGCAGAGGGCGTCCCGGCGGGCCGGTCATATAGGCCAGGCCGCCCATCATCTGCACCACCTCGTCGAGCGCCGTACGCATCTCGTAGGGGCCCGGCAGGAAGCCCTTGGCCGAGTAGTAGATCAGCTTCGGATTGCTCTGCTTCAGCTCTTCGTAGCCCAGGCCGAGTTTCTCGAGCGCGCCGGGACGAAAGTTCTCGATCAGGACGTCGGCGTCATCGATGAGCTTGCGGACCAAACGCCGGCCCCGCGGCGCCTTCACATCGACGGCAATGGACCGCTTGTTGCGGTTGTAGGTTGGGAAAAAGCCGGCGCCCGAGCCGGTCAGCCCGCGCGTCTTGTCGCCGCCGTCGGCCGGTTCGACCTTGATCACGTCGGCGCCGAGGTCGGCCAGTATCAGCCCGCAGGTCGGGCCCATCACCATATGGCTGAATTCCACGACCCGAAGCCCGGACAGCGGCAGGGCGTTCGACGGCGCGGCCTGTTGTACCGTTGGGCTTTCGGGCATCCTCGTTCTCCCTATCGGTCCTGTCGGCAAGGTGGGCAGATCTCCGGCGATGGACCGCCCTTGCCGTCTGCAACCAGGTTCGCTATTTTAGAACAGCATTTTGTACAATAGAACACAGGCGCTAGCTTGGCGCAACCGGGACGGATAGCCGAAGCCGGTCAAGCTTAGTGTGATCGGAGGAGCGACCATGTCCGAGGCCAAGCAGACGACAGATGTCTTGATCAGCGAGGTGGGCCCGCGCGACGGCCTGCAGATGGCGCGCTCGATCATGCCGACCGAAGACAAGAAGCGCTGGATCGCGGCCGGCTATGCTGCCGGGCTGCGGGAGATAGAAGTCTGTTCCTTTGTGCCGCCCAAGCTGGTGCCCGCGATGGCGGACGCGGCCGAGGTGACAGCCTATGCGCGCCGGTTCGAGGGTTTGAGCGTGGCCGTGCTGGCGCCCAACCTCAAAGGGGCGCGCAACGCGATCGAGGCCGGCGCCCACAAGATCACCGTGCCGATCTCGGTCAGCGAGTCGCACAACCGCGCCAACATCAATAAGACGCGCGATGAGAGCATCGACGAGATCGCATCTATCTGTGCCTTGCGAGACAGCCTTCCGGCCGAGCGCCGGCCGGTGATCGAAGCGGGCCTCTCGACCGTGTGGGGCTGCACCATCGAAGGGCCGGTCGAGGAGTCAGAGGTGCTGCGCCTCTCCACGGCTCTTGTCGAGGCCGGCGCCGACGAGGTCGGCTTGGCCGACACCACGGGCATGGCCGACCCCTCCGGCATTCGCCGGCTCTTCCCCGCGGTCGAGCGGGAGATTGGCAAGGACAGGCTGGCCGGGGCGCATCTGCACAACACCCGCGGCCTTGGCCTAGCGAACGCACTGGCCGCCTTGGACTGCGGCGTCACCACCTTCGATGGGTCTCTCGGGGGCCTGGGCGGCTGCCCTTTCGCGCCTGGTGCCTCAGGCAACATCGTCACCGAGGATCTGGTCTACATGTTCGAGGAAATGGGTATCACGACCGGCATCGAGCTGCCTCGCCTGATCGCCATCCGCGACATCCTGCACTCCGCCCTGCCCGACGAGCCACTCTACGGCTTCATTGCCGAAGTTGGCCCCGAGAAAGGCGGTCGCGCCGTCGAGCGCATCGCAGCCGCCTAGAACGCAGGATAGCGCGACAGTGCGGCGCGCAGTTCGGCGACGATGAGATCGGCAACGCCGGGAAGCGCGCCGACTGAGTCGGTGACGGCCAGGTCGCCCTTGCCTGACTCCGCGACCAGCCGGGTGAGATCGCTGCGGCCGTGAGTGGCGCAGGATAAGTGTCTAACTTATACACTTTGCTGCAGTGATAGTGCAGTCTCACAGTTGCGTGTATGTAAATTATCCGCTACCATTTCTAGTGGGATAAAGATTGGAGGCACCTGCCCCCATTCAGCTCAAGACGCTAAGATTCCACACCTCATTTCAGAAAAGTGCTGAGGTGGAAATGCAGCGAGCAAAGCGTTTTGGCCGCACCTTAGGGATACTGGCCAGCATCGCCGCGACGATCGGACTAGGTCTAGTTGGAAGGCCTTCGGCTTCGCCAATCGATAGTAATGCACTGCTCCCGGACCGAGACGAACAGCAGGTCGTCGAGCGCATCGCCAGATTGAGGGAACGGTCTGTGGCGCTCGAACAGGCGCTGTCGCCCGATTTGCAAGACGGCAAGACCTCGTCGCTCATCGCCCAGTGGTACAACTGGCCCAACTGGCCCAATTTCTTTCGAAATTGGAATAATTGGCCGAATCATCGATGGCTGAACTACTAGATATTCGCCGCCTGCCGCGCGAACGCACGTCGACGGCCACAGCCCAGGCCGCGCCGGTGGTGTCTATCGGCGCCGCCCAGCCAATCGAGCTGCTGGTCGTTCAACCGACGCCCTTCTGCAATCTGGACTGCAGCTATTGCTACTTGCCGGACCGCGGCAACCGGCAGCGCATGACGGAAGAGACGCTGCAATTGCTGTGTCTGCGCCTGGCGGACTGTCCGCTGCTTGGCGACACGCTCTCTGTCGTTTGGCATGCCGGCGAGCCGTTGGTGCTGCCGCCGGACTACTACGAGCGCGCCTTTCGTCTCTTCGCCGAATCCCTTGGCGAGCGTGTTGAGATTCGCCATTGCTTTCAGACCAATGCGACCTTGATCGACGATGCTTGGATTGCGCTGATACAGCGGTGGCGGGTCTCCGTTGGCGTCAGCCTCGATGGGCCGCAGTGGCTGCACGACCGCTATCGCACCACGCGCTCCGGCGCGGGCAGCTTCGCCAAGACCGTGGCCGGTGTCGCACGGCTCAAAGGCGCGCAGATCCCCTTCCATGTCATCGCGGTCCTGACTCGAGACTCGCTGACCCAGGCGGATGCGATCTTCGACTTCTTCCATGATGAGAGCCTTTGGAACATCGGCTTCAACATAGAAGAGAAAGAGGCGGCCAACCCGCACTCGAGCTTGGAGGTCCCCGAAGCCCGAGCGTTGCTTCACGCTTTTCTCGCCCGGTTCATCCGCCGCAATGCCGCGCATGGCAATCCCATCATGGTGCGCGAGTTCGCCGGCATGGTGGGAGCGGTTCTCGGCAAAGTCCCCGACATCGCGGTTGGGCAGCAGTCTACCCCGCTCAAGATCCTCAATGTCGACGTCAGCGGGGGAATGAGCGCCTTCTCTCCGGAGCTGCTCGGTGCCCGCGCGCCGGACTACGGCGACTTCATCTTCGGCCGTCTCGCGACCCATGCAGTCGACGACCTCTTCGAGGAGCCGAACTTCCGTCGCGTCTGCGCCGAGATCGAACGCGGTGTCGCCAACTGTCGCGCCAGCTGCGGCTATTTCGCGCTCTGCGGCGGCGGCGCTCCGGGCAACAAGTTTTTCGAGCACGGCCGCTTTGACGGCACCGAGACGCACTACTGCCAGCTGACCAAGAAGGCCGTCGCCGATGCGGTGATGGATGCGCTGGAGGACGAGGCCGCTGGCTTAGCAGGCAATAACCGACGCTAGCGCTGTTTGAAGGGGGTAATGTCCAATGTCGGATGCAGGGCAACCAGAGCCAACCGGAACGTCATCAAAAAAAACCAAAAGTCGCTGGATCATGGGCGCGACAGCAGTGGTAGTCATCTTGGCGGGTGGTTTGGCGATTGGCACGCGCTACGCCAACGACATCCCTTGGCCACTTGGGAAAGAATCAAGTGCCGGAACGATAATTGTTGGAACCCCGGACATCTACACAAGAGAACGTCTGATTAATGCACGCTTGCGAGAACAAGATTGGCTTGAAGAGCAGTTCAAGCTTACGCACTTCGATAATCCCGACGATGCAAACAGGGATCGATTCGCCTACTTGCACTTCAAAGCGAAACAATCAAAGGCAAGTGCCAAGTCCCTTTCGGTTGAGACTGCGAACCAAGCCGAAAGTGCTCCAGGCCGCCGCATCGGTACGCCAATCGAAGATACAGATGGACGCCCGCCTGATAACGATCTCTCCTTTGAATTGCCGACGGCCATTCAATATGAAGCGTTGCGCGCTTTTCGTAACAGAGTTGAGCAAGAATGGCTAGAAACTCAACTTGATGATCGACATGATATAGCTGGAAACACCATTTATGAACTCGCTTTCGATGTCGCTTTACTTGTACCACCCCGCGAACGAAAAGAGCGTATTAAAAAAATCGCACTGATATCTGTTATCTTCGGCAGAGAGAATGAGCTTGAAGGCTCACGACTTTATGAACTTTGGCAAGATTGGCGCGCTCACTTAGAGCCTATCGTACAATCTGCTGTAGAAAACAGAAAGCATACTTTTTTTCCGGAGCACGGTCGAACATTCGCATCGCCATCAGAAATAGCATCTCTAATAAAGTTACTTGAGGAAAGTTTGACATCAGATCCATATTCTCAAGCCATATTGAAGAAGTTTTTCAACTTATCTAATAAAGAGCATTCAGATAAGTATAATATTTATGAAAATAGGGAAATGCGTCGAAATCTCTTATTGAAATATACTAAAGAGTACCGTACACATGTTGACCGGATCAGGAGTTACAATGATATGCAGGAGTTTGTTGGTAATTTCATAGAATTCTGCTTACAAGAGAATTTATTACAATCCAAAAAGATTAAAGATAAGAAATTTAGCGAAGTGTATTTAAATAAAAAAATATTTACACTTCCAAAAGACTGCTCTTATCTTTCAGAAGAAATTAGAGCAGAATTTAGAACAAAAGTTAATGAGAAATACGCACCAAATAGAATGCCAGATGATCCCTATGCTGGTTATAGGTTCGGATATGACCCGCTGCCTGCCAGTCTTCGAGGCGTTAGGCACCAAGTATTGTCTTTTTTTTGTAAGCCAGCACAGAAAAGTCCGCCTACAAGCATTGATCTGGTAGACGAGTATCAGATAGCTCAGAAAACTCTCTGCAATGGTTCAGCTCCAGGAAACTCATTCTCACCAAGTCAGACCAACAGGAGTCTGGATCCACTGCTCGCTTTGCTAACCGCAAGAAACATTGTTTGGGCCAACAAGCCAGATATGGACAAGAATGATGGTAGGTTTTTTCCATTCTCCAGTCTGTATGATGACGGTTGGCGGAGCAGAACTTCTCATGGCGAACCGCAGCCGGAGTGGGTGCTGAAAGAGATCGATTCGAGAGAGAGAGCTATTGACAATACGGTCACATATTTTGAGAACCTAAACTCTACGTTGGACGGTATTGTCAATATTGATCCTGATATTTTTCTTGATAATACAGAGTCCGAGAATATAGAGAGTGCAGTATTTCGGCAATGTTCTTATGATAAGAGCGCGGCTCGATCACTTTTCTTGTGTCCACCTTTGCCACCACTTGACCGCAGTCGAGAGATAGCAATTGCCGCACTAGTAAAGGAAGATCTAATCAACAAAGGCCTTGGCAGATTTTTCCATATTGAACTTGCAAACTGTGAACACGAGGCGTGTTTTCTAAGACTGAATGAGTTGGGGAAACATGCTTGGCCGGAAAAACAACACTACGATGCTTGCGTAAAAGCTGAGATTGATGCCGCTCGAAGCGTCGGGGAAGGCTGTAGGCTTTTAGCAAGTACGGCTCAGTTCAATGCCTTCAAGTTCTTCAGAGATCGCTTGATGTCAGGCAATGAGGTCTATGCCTATGACGTTAAAGGAGAAACGGTTCAGGTGGGAATGCGGACGCGGCAGTGGAGCGACAAGATGGCACTTAGTATGTCGCTTGCCGACTCAACAGCCGGAACCGCTAGCGCCCTTCTGGATTTCATGGATAGCGGCAAAGAGCAACTGGCTGACGAAAATCAGGAGGTTGTTGGTTTTAGCTTTGCGGTGGATCTAAAAGAGCCCAGGCCATCTAGAAAAAAGAGCAATTCCTCCAACAGAAACACCAGGATTGACAGTGATAGGCGAGCTATCTTTGGTTGGATGATTTCACCCGTTCCGTTGGTTCAAGGCGGGATCCGCAAGTATCCTGTCAGCGCGCTTGTATCCGCACCAAGTTGGTGGCGTGCAGCAACACTCCAGATCGGCACATGTTGGATTGCTATCGATAAAGTCGGTGGACTCGTTCGCGGACATCTTTCAACAGAAAAGAAGCGTCTTCCACGCCGAAGACGATCAGATGGCGACAGCGTTTCGTTGTCAGACCACGCCATCAAGTTAAAGATCAAGCTAGAGAAAGCCTGCGGGCAGTCGGGGAACTTTACTTGGAGAGAGCACAACATTCGACTGCCTGGCGATGAGCTAAACATATCCCACAAGCTCAGAATTCAGGTTGTCGATGAACCGAACCTGCAAGGTATCGGATTGGACTCGCTTCCCGATGGTTCGTTCCCCGATTCACAGCTGGGTGTCATGGCAGGCAAGCCCGCGAACATAGTCCTTCTAGGTGATCGCTTGTGGCGCAACCCCCGCGTTTTCTTGGGTACGCAGATGGCCGATTTGGTCCAAGTACTACCTGATATGACTGGCTTAGTTGCGAATTTCCGATGCATAGAAAAGCCAATTGAATTTGCCACAGTGAAGAAGCGCGGTCGGGGTAGCCGCGAACAGCAGCTAATGACGGCGCGCGACGTTCAAGAGCAGCGTTCCGTTCACGATGAGAATGAAATGTCGAGACCTTCCGTCAGCCCTAATCAGTCCTTGCGCTCCATGGCATCTGGACAAGAGCACCAAGATTCAGCTGGTCCATCTGCTCCCGAAACCGTCACTCGATCGCTTCGTATCTGGACAAGCGAAGGAAGCACCCGCACCGCGCCAATCCCAGTTTTTCCCTTCAGTCCCGATGCTTCGGAGCCACCCTGCTACGTGCATGATCTGCTGGACGAAGAAGACATTAAGGAGATCGTGAAGAGATCGTTTGAAGCCGCCCACACTTCAAATCCTGAAGCAGTCTCGAACGCCGCCGAAAGCACAGCAGCCCATGGCGCGGAGTAGTGAGCTAGTTTGAATTGGTGGGTCGGAATTTGAGCTATCAGCACCAAGAGATTGCCCCCACCCGTTTCCACACCTGATACTCACGCGCTTGGCCTATCGCCTTCTTTCTATCTATTCACCGCGTGCAGCGCATCACCTATCGTTTGAGCGAAGGGCCGTTCAGCGCCTCAAACCCGCGTGGTCTTAGCCAGCGCCGCGCGCAGCTCGGCGACGATCAACTCGGCGATGCCAGGCAGCGCGCCGACCGAATCGGTGACTGCCAGGTCACTCTTTCCAGATTCGGCGACCAGTCGGGTGAGGTCGCTGCGGCCGTGCGCGCCCTCCCCCGCGAAGAAGCTGACCAGCTGTGCCTTAGGGCCAAGCCTGGCCACCGCCTCGGGGGCGAAAGGCTGCTCCTCCAGATAGCAACAGGCGATGCTTCGGCCCGGAAGCTCCTGCCGCAAGGCCTCGGCGAAGGCTTCGGTCGCCAGTCGCGAGCGGTCGCTCTTGGTGGCGCCGTGGCTGACGATCAAAATCTCCTGACGGTCTTCGGCGATCTGGCTGGCGATCAGCGCCGGCAGGCCAGGCAGAAGGCCGAGCGGCGTGAGCAGGCTCCAGCCCGCCACGGGGCTTTCCTCCAGCCGCTTGGGCAGAGCCTGGCGCGTGAAGTAGCCGTCGGACATGAAGAAGGGATGGACCAGGAGATAGCGCCCGGCCAGCGCCGCCAGCGCCTCCTCCAGCGCCGGCACGCCGCTCAGGACGCCGCAGGTGACCGGCAGGTCGGGGAGCTGCCGGGCGACCTCCGCGGCGACGCGGGCCAAAAGCGCGTTGTTCTGCGCCCCGCCGGTCTCGCCGTGGGCGGCCATCAGAACGGCGGGCGTATCGGAGGCCGTCACGGTCTGGCCCGTTCCTTTTTGAAGCTGACCCTGTTGCAAACGCTACACTATCTAGAAGGTCTGTCGTTCTCGGCAAAGCGGCTCTCTTGCATCGCGCCACAGGCGGCCCTATCGATGCGCTTCGGCAGGAAACGGATGGGTGGCCGAGTGGTTGAAGGCACCGGTCTTGAAAACCGGCAGGCGTGCGAGCGTCTCGTGGGTTCGAATCCCACCCCATCCGCCACCCTACGCTCTTCGAGCTGCGCCATTCGGTTCGAGCAAGAGAACCTAGGGGGATACATGAACAAGATTATGTTCACTGCGATCGTATCGACGTTTCTTGTTTGGCTGGCTGGATGCGCGTCCGCCCCCTCTGCTCAGCATGGCGATCTTTCAAATCCGGACAGCACGTGCCGTGTGATCGCGGACCGTCTGTCCGTTATGAAAGATGTTGCGGCCTACAAACATGCCAAAGGTTTGCCGATTGAGGATCGCGATCGTGAAAAAGCGATCATTGAGCGATTTTCGACCGCACCGCAGTTTGAAAGCCTGCCAAAGGACTATGTAACGAGCATTATTGTAGATCAGATAGAAGCGGCGAAACTCATACAGACGGATTACATCACCGGTTGGGAGAATGGCTGGTTTCAGGTCGAGCCCCAGTCCGCGCCCCTTTCGGTTATTCGCACGCAAATCGACGAGATAAACGCAAGGCTAATCAATAGCATCGCCGCTGGTCTCCCAGAGGAAGCATGTCCATGCCGGAAACCCGATAGCTATTCAGGCGAAGTCTGGCGTACAGCAACGCGAACATTGATTTCGAGTTGTCAGGGATCGCCAGAACTTGAGTGATCGCGTTCTGATTTCGCTACGCCGCAGTCACCGCCAGCGATGTCGAAGGGCTATAGCAAAGGGATAGTTCGCATTTTCGACTCGCATGGCCTGCCAGCCTTCGCAGCTAGTTGAACGTAGCGAGGTGAGCGAGAAATTCCTGTCTCAGCTCTGCGTCTTGCCCGGTGTTCGGGGCACACGGAGCTTTGTCGTTCTCTCCACCTACTTGGAGCGCGGCGTTCAAGCCGAGGTCACGAGAGACTGGCCAGCAACCCCATTGCCAACCGCTTGAAGGCGCCGGTCGTGAAAACCGGCAGGCGTGCGAGCGTCTCGTGGGTTCGAATCCCACCCCATCCGCCAATCACCGCAGATCGAGCGGCGTTTGCTACCTGGTTCGATGGCCGCTGTGCTGTCTTTTGGGACCTCGATCTATCCGATCTCAGTCAGAGGTCGTGGAAGAAGTAGAAGAGATTTCCATAGGCGTCACGAACCGTAAACTGACGCAATCCCCACGGCTTGTCGCAAGGCGGTTCGAGAACGTCGGCGCCTCGTCGCACTAGTTCTGAATAGGAATCATCCACGCTTTCGGTAAAGACCCAGAACACGCTCGGCGAGATTGCCTCGGCGGTTTTTCGAAAGAAGATCGCGCAATCTCCGTGCGCGACAGCGCCGATGCCTCCTTCTTCGTTGTACCAAGCGATCTCGAAGCCGAGCTTGTCGCGGTAGTACTCCTGAGCGTCTCGCACATTCGGTACTGGAAGCTCGGGCGTGGGCTGCGAGATCTTCATCCGAGTACTCTTCTCTCATTTCACTGCATTGGCTCTGCCTAGGGTCATCGTGGTACCATGGCAAAACAATCAATCGCATTTCCATTGCGCATGGCTCGCCAGCCTTCGCGGCTGAACGCGCCCATCGGAATGAGCGGTATGGCAGCCATGCCCACCCTCACCCAGAGCAGCCCCGCCGCCGCTGTTCACCAACTGCTGATGTAATCGTGACTGGGGTGCCTGTGCGATGAGGCCATATCGGTTCTAACGTGGTGGGGGCTGTCTTTCGTTCGAAACGCGGTCCGGTCGAACCGTGCGCTGCGGGTGGAGAGGCAGGCGCTTTGGCGGCTTGTCCGTCGAAGAATGACAGAGGGAGGCGAAAGGTGCAGTCATGGCAAGAGTAGTGAGCACGCAATCCCGTATGATCCTGGCGGGGCTGCTGGCCACGCTTTCCTTGGCCTGGTCCGATGCGCCGCGCGCCCAAGACGCGGCAGCGTTGCCGGACTACGTGATCGAGCAGTTCGGCACCCCTCCAGCGGTCCCGGAAGGCCCGCTGTCAGAGGATTTGAAGGCGGCCGTCAAGGTGGCCTTTGTCGATAGCGTTGCTCAGTCGGGCTGGGGCCCGGATCAGACCTTGGCGCTGAACGAAGTCGCGGAGTCCAAAGACCCGCGGCTCGCTTGGCTGATCAGCGATTTGATGCGCTTCGCCGGTGGGGCCGAATTGAACGCCCTCCTCGCTTCTGCTGCCTCCGATCTGCTGGGCAAGGACCTGCGCACGCTGCATCCCTGGGGAGTCGTGACCGACCATCTCATTGCCTGGGATATCCCGGCGCCCCCCGACTACCTCGACGTGAAGCGCTCGATCTACACCAGCATCATACCCGGTTGGGACCGGATCTTCGTCGAAGGCGATATCGACTGGCGGCTCGTGTCCTGGGGCGGCGTGCTGATCGACGATCGCGCCCACGACGAGACCGATGAGGTCTGCAACTGCATTCCCGCTTCGGACAACCCGGAAGTCTCAAGCGCGGAAGACGCCACCTGGCTGAAAGACGACGACGTCGTCTTCGGCATCACGATCAACGGCGAATCGCGCGCCTATCCTCGACGCATCATGGAGGTGCGCGAGATGGTCAACGACACCTTGGGCGGACGCGATCTCGGCATTCCCTACTGCACACTCTGCGGGGCCGCGCAGGCCTATTTCACTGACGAGCTTCCTGATGGCATCGAACGCCCGATCTTGCGCACCTCGGGGCTGCTCATCCGCTCAAACAAGGTGATGTACGATCTCAACACCTACTCCGTGTTCGATACCTTCCTGGGGCACGCCGTGACGGGCCCGCTTGCGGAGAAGGGTCTCCGGCTCAAGCAAGCCACGGTCGTGACGACCGACTGGGGCCGTTGGAAGCGAGATCATCCCGACACGACGGTGCTGGTCGAACGGCTGGCCCTGGGGCGCGATCCGGACTTCCGCAACGGCCGGGATGCGGACGGACCGATTTTCCCGATCGGCGATGTCGACCCGCGCCTGCCGGTTCATGAGGACGTGATTGGCGCGATCACCGCATCCGGCCAGCCGGTGGCCTTTCAGCGCAGCACGGCCATGGTGGCTCTGACGAAAGGCGAAGAGATCGTTTTCGAGAATGTTCGCCTGGAGCTCGATGCCGGCGGCATCAGGGCCGTCGACGCGGACGGCTCAGACATCGGCAGCCATCAGGCCTTCTGGTTCGCCTGGTCGCAGTTCCATCCTGAAACGGCTCTCTGGCCCGAGTGAGGCGGCCAAGCGAGTGCCGCCTGGCATGAGACTTGGATTTGCGTAGTTGCCAATGGCAGTCCCCCCTCGCACCGTCGGCGATCTGGGCTTGGCCACGGCTCATGCAGCCCTATGAAAAGATCGTATGAAATAGACGGTAGAGACTTCCACGACCTCGATGGATTCTATGCTGCCATAGACAAGGCACTTCCACTCGATTCTGAGTGGAGCAGGAACCTGGACGCCTTCAACGACATCCTTCGCGGAGGGTTTGGAACGCCAGAGACCGGATTTGTCATTCGATGGAAAAACTCAGAGGTCTCACGACAGGCGCTTGGCTATCCCGAGACACTGAAGTGGCTGCAGAGTAAGTTGCACACCTGCCACCCTGACAGCAGGGACTCTGTCCAAAGAGAAATCGCTCTGGCCCAAAAACAGATGGGCCCGACGTTGTTCGACATTCTGGTTGATATCATTGAAACGCATAGGCCTAGCGGGGAGGACTCGGACGACGGCGTGGAGCTGGAACTCGTCTGATCTCGAAACGTCCGACCGGCCAGGCTCAAGAAGCGGCGAGCGGCAGATCTGAAGCCGGGGTGAGTGGTTCGAGAGTCGCCGCGTTTGGCCCCGTCCCGTGCAGGCGGAGGTCCTGGATGGTCCCTGCTCGTCCGCAACAACCGAGAGTTCCGTGCTCTTGCTTGGAGCATTGGAACGCAACAGATTGCTACCCAAGGCGGTTGTTGCTTCGGGCCTGCTGAGGTGTGTGTCAGGTCAAGAGCGGACGATCGGAACTCAAGGCTTCGCGCTCGCATTCGAATAAGGCCATCATGCCGTTATTTTCAACAAAGTTGTTGCTGACGGGGCTCGCGATGGTGGGGGCTGCCCTAGCGAGTGGCTCGGTCCTGTCGTGCGCGCAGGACACGCGCCCGCAGCCTTTGGATGAGGTCGGCGACACGTATGAGATGCGCTTGGAGCGATCGTCTCAACGCAGCAAGAATGGTTCGTCGGGCAGCTCAACGACACGGCTGACACTTACAGAGCGCGTTGTCGCGCTGCAGTCAGACGGCGTCGTCCTGGAGTTCGATCTGCCTCCTGAGATCGCAGGCAAAGACAGGGAAAGAGAATGGCAGTTCCCGGCGCGCGTGCTCAGGCGACCGGATGGTTCGCTCGAACTCCTAAACCCGGGTGAGTTGGAAGCACGTGCCGCAGCCTGGCTTGAATGGGCAGAGCTTGACCCCTCTGCCTGTGGAACCTGGTTGTTCACTTGGAAAGCGACGAAGATCGAGTGTGATCCGCAATCTGCAATCACGCGGATCCAACCCTTCGATTTGAGGCCGATCAATCTCGCCGACGGAGCGATGTATCAGGAGCAAGGCGCCGATCGACCTTCTCCATTAGAAATGACGCCGCAGGACTCGGGCGGTGCGATCTTTCAGGCTGAAATGAAGGTGGACCCGGACGCCATGCGCCGCGAACGTGCCGAGTCAGACCTCATCGTCGCGAAGATCACGGGGCGTGGCGCTTCGACATTGGAGGAAGCGCTCCAGAATCGATCCCAAGATCGATATAGCGGAACCATCGTCACTGAATTCGAAACAGATGCCGCCGGTCGGGTGGTTCGAAAAACAACGGTCGTCCAAGTCGAGACGGAATCTCCCGACCAGTCCGCCGAGTCCCGATTGACTATCCAGACCGTTCTCCGGGAGCCGGTGCCCTAGCTCGGCGCCGCCGCCCTACTCGGCGCCTCCAGCGATGGCGGCCAGTGGCTTGCGGGCGTGGGTGGCGAAGAAACAGAGACTCATCAACCAGGCCTCGGGATTGTCGAGCAACGCATAGGCGTCCTGACTGTCCGACTTCGTAAGAAAGCCCTGATCGATCATTGGCTGCAGCACCGCATCGAACGTCCCGCGATAGAGGTCGCGTGGCGCTTTCGACGCCTCTGAGCCGTTGAACAGAATGGTCTCGCCGCGAACCGAAACGATGTCCATGCCGATCGCCGCGAGCTGAGCTGGAACCCGACGTCCCGTGTAATAGTCGATATCGCGTCGCTCGCCCCACTGGAAGAACGCCTGCCATAGGCGTTTCCAAGCGGGGTGGTCGTCGCAGAACACCGGGTGCAGATCGGGCTCGATATAGAGGACGTGTCCGCCGGGCCGCACCGCGCTGACAAGGTTTCGCGCGGCGGCGTCACGGTCGGGGATATGATGATGAACAGCCCTCGCGACGGCCAGATCGAACTGCTCCAGCTCGGGCTGCGGCTGCGTAATGTCGCGCATTTCGACCCGGATCCGCGGATGGTCGATATTGGCGATAAAGTCGGTCTGCAGATCCGTGCAGAGAACGTCACCCTGCTCGCCCAACTGCTCCGCCAGCCAGTGCGACACCGTGCCGGTGCCCGCACCGACCTCCAGACAGCGCCAGCCCGGTTCAATGCCGATCTGCCTTAATTGATGGAAGGTGAAAGGATCGAGCAGAGCTGCCAGGGCTGCCAGCCGGCGGCGCTCGGTCTCGTCATTTTTTCTGATCGGATATCGCACGTCGGTTTCGATCTTATGGGAGCTACCCGTTTGCCGCCTTGTGGCAGATGCCCAATTCTATCCAGCGAATGAAGGTCCTAGACCAGTTCTTTCACGAGAGCGGTTACCACGTCGGCGATATTGACTGCCGCGAAGCCCATGAAGATCTCGAACTGGTTCTCTCCGGCCTCGGCTCCGGCTAGATCGGACAAGGCGCGAAAGGCCACGAAAGGGACGCCGTTCGCATCGGCGACCTGAGCGATCGCCGCGGTCTCCATGTCGAGGGACATGGCACCGAAGGCGCGGTGTGCCCATTTGCGCACCGCGACGTTGTCGACGAAGGCGGTGCCCGAGACACCGGCGCCGCCGACGTGCATCTTCGGCACCCTGTGCAAGACGCGCCCCTCATGATCGCTGTTGGCGAGCGTGATTTTCTCCGCGACTTTCCTTGCCGCGGCCAGGTAGCTCGGGTCTGCCGGAAACCAAAAGTGGCTCTTGCCCACCCCCGCGAGCTCTTCGAAAGTGCCGGCCTTGAGGGTGAAGATCATTCCCAAGTTGGGGAAATCGGACGTGAGAAACGGTGGGAGCTTGTAGCCCTTTTTCGTTTTGCGCGCGAAGGCCATCTCCAGGTACTGGCCCCAGCGCTCAGGCACGATGATGTCGCCGATCCCGTGCGCCGGGTCCGCGCCACCGGCCACCCCGGAGACGACAATGCCTTCCACGTTGAAGTGGTCTAGGGCCAGTTGCGTCGTCATCACTGCGTTGACCATCGACGTGCCGGACAGAAAGGCGACGACCGGTTTGCCGGCCAAGGTCCCCGTGACAAAGGGCTTCTTGGCAAACTCGTAGCTCCGGGGGTCTTCCAAGCGGTCCCGCAGAATGTGCCACTCAGGCTCGAAGGCCGAAAGCAGAGCGAGTCGCGGTGTGTCCTGCATGGCTGGCTTGCCCATAGTTTTGATCGTTCACGTCGCCTGTATCGCTATTGCACGGAGGTACAGCGGCGCTCAAGCAAGCGACGCTGTAAACCGAGTGCGTTTTGCTTTCCCCCCGCGCCTCGGGAGGAGATGAGCACACGGACAAACTCGATCATCGTCTCGAGGAAGCGTACTGGTCTTACGGCCCGATCCGAGGTCGCCAGCAACATGGGAGTTGGACATGATCGCAACGCCAAGGCCCGCATTTGCCGCAGCACAAATGACTGCCGTTGTGTGCGCGCGGAGCTTTGGCTGTTGTTGTCAGCGGCCGTTCCGATCAAAACGAGATGACATCAAGGCTAGGATACAATGACACGGGTCTCCGCAGACACGATTGTTCAGGCAATGCATTGGCGCTACGCGACCAAGGCCTTCGACAAAACCAAAGACATCTCAGCAGAAGACAAGGCCGCCTTGCTTGAGACGTTGCGAATGGCCCCGTCTTCGTACGGGCTGCAGCCATGGAAGTTTCTAGTCGTCGACGACAAAGCCATCCGGGCCAAGCTGGGGGAGTTCGTTCCTGCGAACAAAGCCAAGTTCGAAGATTGCGCGCTTTTGGTTGTCATCGCGCGTCGCCGGACAACGACGGCTGACCATGTTGCGCAGCACGTCGAAACGCTACAGGAGGTGCGCAATGCGTCGGCGGAGGACCTACAGCCTTTCAAGGATAGGCTAACGCAGGCTGCTGCCGGGAAGCCCACAGACGTTCAGGATGTCTGGAACTCGAGGCAGGCCTACGTCGCATTGGGCTGCGCAGTGACCGCCGCTGCATTGCTGAAGATCGATGCTTGCCCGATGGAAGGCGTCAATCCGGAGAAGTTCGACAGCATCCTTGGGCTCTCGGGCACCGACTTCACGACAACGCTTGCCATTGCATTCGGGTACCGGGACGAAAGCGACGCCTTCGCCTCCTACTCACGCGCGCGACGCCCTGCTTCGGACGTCATTCAGGAAATCTGAAACCTCACTCGAGACGTTGAGGCCCTGCCAAGCTGAGTAGCAAGTCAGGACTGCCGATCCCCGTACGACCAGGGCCCATGCCGTTTCGGCGGCCGGCTTGCCGATAAGTCGGCCTTGCGGCGGTTACGGGCGCGGCATGATAGAGTTGCGACAAGCTAGTTCCGCCATCCGAAAGCCCTGACGCAGCCGTGAGCTGTGCCGGTCGCCGACAGGCTCTCGAGGAAAGCGACCGGGAGCATCTCGCATGCTGAGCAATGTTGTTGTCATCGTGGTGGCGGTCGCTGTCGCGGCGCTTCTCTTTTCACCAAAGTTGCAATCCTCGGTCACCTGGCAGGCGACGGTCACACCGCTTGCCTCGATCATCGGCAGCGGCTTCCTGGTGTCCGTGCCGCTTCTCGCCGGCGAGGTCGGCAACTGGTCCGTCTTTGCCATGGCAGCCCTGATAGGCGCCGCCTATCTGGTCGGCGCGGCCATCCGCTTCAACATCCGCCATGTGGAGCCGCTTCTGGCCAACACCGCCCAAGACAAAGGGCCGCGCCTCGAAGAGTCGCTGGAAAGGCTCTCCCACCTGGTGCTGGCCTTCGCCTACTTCGTATCGGTCACCTACTACCTGGTGCTGCTCTCGAATTTCCTGTTGAACGGCTTTGGCATCACCGACGCGGACCTCGCTAAGGCGATCACCTCGGCCATCCTCGCGGCGATCGGCAGCCTCGGTTTTTTCAAAGGCCTGAGCAGTGTCGAGCGCGTGGAGAAGTACGCCGTCGGCGTCAACTTGGCGGTGATCGCCGGACTGCTCGGCGGCCTCTTGGTCTACAACGGAGAAGCGCTGCTAGCGGGAAGCTGGCAACTCGACCCCTCCGGCAAGCCCTTCGACCTGAACTCGGTGCAGGTCCTGCTCGGACTGCTCATCGTGGTGCAGGGCTTCGAGACCTCTCGCTTCATGGGCGATAGCTATGATGCGGATACCCGCATCAAGACCATGCGCTATGCGCAGTGGATCTCGACGGTCATCTACATCCTCTTCTTCGTCTTGATGACTGTGCTGTTCCCGCTGCTCGGCGAGGACAAGGGCATTACCGCCATCATCGCGCTGGTCGGCCAGGTTGCCCTCGTCCTGCCGGTGATGCTGACCATCGGCGCCATTGCCAGTCAGTTCAGTGCATCGGTGGCCGACAGTGTCGGCTGTGCCGGACTGATTGAGGAGATCGCCAACCGGCGCATCAGTCTGAAGCACGCCTATCCCGTGATTGCGTTGGTTGCCATCGGCATCACCTGGAACCTCGATGTCTTCCGTATCATCACCCTGGCGTCCCAAGCCTTCGCCCTCTTCTACCTGGTGCAGGCCTGTGTCGCGCTCTCGGTCGCCCACGGCAGCCGCGAGCTCCCCAACCGGAGACGAAACATGGCCTTGTTCGCAGCGGTCGCGCTGTTCTGCTTGGCCGTCTTGCTGTTCGGCATTCCTTCGGCGAGCTGATTCGTTCGGACGGCGATTGCATTCCCCTGCCAATCCAGACTCTTATTGGGGCCGACCATAAGATTGGCGCGATGGGAGCACCTCACGATGGAGACCATTCTCGACCTAAGCCTATTCGCTCTGGTTGCCTGGCTGTGCTTCATACCCACCCTGTCGGCGCTGATCTTGTACGGGATCACGCAGCATGGTCCGCTCGCCGCGCCTCTTCAGCAGTTCCGCGACGTCGTTGCGCCCTACTTCGTGTCCGTCGGCATACTCTTCGCGGTCTTCGCGGCCTTTCTGGGAAACGACATCTGGCAGCGAGTCCAGCAGAGCAATCATAGCTTGGAGAAAGAAGTCGCCAGCGTTCAGAGCATCGTGCAGATCGCACGAGCGCTGGGCGAGAATGGTGCGCCTATCGTGTCGGCCACACGACAATACGTCGATGCGACGCTGGATCTTGAGCTATCCGGGGATGGTCAGGCGAGGTCGACCATCGCTGATCAGGCACTCGAGCTGGTCGCCATAGAAATCCTGGGTCTCCCGCAGGACGATGCGCGCAGCGGCGTTGCGGAAGGGGCGATGCTCGCCGCCTATGAGCGCATCTGGGAAGCCCGCACGACGCGACGTCACATCGCCGATACGCATAGCGACCCGCTCAAGTGGGCCGCCGTGCTGTTTCTGGGCATCCTGACCCAGGTCGCTTTGACGCTTTGCCATATCGACAAGCCGAAGCCGCTCGCTGCGGCGCTCGCCGTCTTCACGCTGGCCTTCATCGCCACGATGGTCGCTCTGGCCGTCCACGAGCGGCCGTTGGCCGACCCGGACATCGTATCCTTGGATCACATGGAGCGAATACTGAACAACACCTTCGGACTTCTTTGACGACGGCCCTGCCGGAACCGCGTGTCAGTCCGCCCGCGTCGTAGACCGATCATCGATGGCGACACGTCGCTATTTGTAGGCCACGGCGGCACTTGAGGAGCCATCGAGAGGGATAATCTCAAAGCGGGCGAAGCCGGCTTCACGGCACCAGTCTATGAACTCCGCGCCGGTGAAGTCGAAGGCGTCACCGAACTCC
The DNA here is from genome assembly GCA_965247175.1 of Rhodospirillales bacterium. Classification (GTDB taxonomy): domain Bacteria; phylum Pseudomonadota; class Alphaproteobacteria; order Kiloniellales; family DSM-21159; genus JANQMX01. The sequence continues at coordinate 1,154,464 of OZ252006.1, read as the reverse complement.
ATCAGCATGGTCAGCGACATGAAGAGGCCGTAGGTGTTGCTGCGGCGGGCATCGTCGATGAGCGCTTCGATCGCCACGAAGGCACCGCCCTCAGGGAGGGCGTCGTAGGCCTTCCTGACCAGGAGCTTCTTCCGTTCGAGGTTCCAGTCGTGAAGGATCATGCCCATGGTGATGATGTCCGCCGTGGGCAGCGGCTCGGCGAAGAAATCGCCGGCCACCGCGTCAATGCGCTGAGATAGCCCTGCCGCGGCAATCTTGCGGGCGGCAATCTCCGTCACCACCGGCAAATCGAAACTCGTGCAGCGGATATGCGGATGGGCCGACGCCACGCATCGCGAGAGCAGAGCATCGGCGCCACCGATATCGGTCAGTGTCTGATAGCGGCCGAAGGGAAAGCTCTGCGCGAGGCGCTCGAAGTTGCGGATCGAGGAGCCATTCATCGCCTCCATGAAGGCTTCGAGACGGGCCGGCTCGGAATAGAGCATCTCGAAGAAGGAGGTGTCGGTGTGCTTGGTTTCGTTTTGCGGTTTACCCGTCTTGAAGCCCTCGGTGATGTCCGCCCAGAAGCGATAGTTGCGCTGGTCCCAGAGTTCGATGATGCCGCCGATGTACTCAGGCTGGTTGCGGTCGAGAAAGGCGGCCGTCGCGTCGGTGTTGCCGTAGCGTGCGTCCGGGCCGTCGCCCTCGCGGGCCAAGAGGTCGACCGATACCAGGAGGTCCAAGAAATCCATCGCCGGACGCCGGAGCAGGCCAAACTCCGCCATGATCTCGTCGAGTGTCAGAGGGCCATCGGCAAGGCGCGTGTAGAGCCCGAGGCCCACGGCAGACAAAAGCGCTTTCGAGACACCGTAGCCACTGGCGATCTGCATGATGTGGGCTGGATCGGGCACAGTCATCGTGTCCACCTCATGTGACAGTACGGTTCTGCGGTTCGGCTCAGACGCGCTTGCGCAAGATGACGGTCAGCAGCCAGAGCTCGAACCGGTACGTTCCGGGATGCGCGCGATAGAGGGCCTCGAAGCGCTGGTAGAACTCCTTCGCCAATGCCTCCGTTTTATCGCTGCTTTTTGCCGCCGGACCGAAGAGCTGGGTATGGAGCGTCGTGTCGGCGAAAGCACGCATGTAGCCGGTATAGGTCCGCGCATAGGCGTCCGGATCGTCGATCAGGGCGCCGAACACATCGTCTGCGTTGGCCGGCGCGGGTGTCACAGCGATCTGCTCGATCGCGAAGGCCTTCGAGAGGCCTGGATCGCTCTCGATGGGCTCCCGTGCATCCGCCTCGGTCTGAAACCAAAGGCCAAAGACGAAGCGGTCGAGGACGGACTGGTCGAGAAGACCGTCATCGGCCATCGACTGCGCAACGACCTGGATGGCGCGGTAGATGCCACGTCCCGATGCGGCCACGCCGTTCGCTTCCCCGGGGTCCGGGACCGATCCCAGCGTCGACACGAGCAGACAGCCGCCCGGCCGCAGCTCTTCTGCCCTGAGCGTGAGAAAGCGCACCCAGTCGTTGCGCGCAAGGGTCGCCATCTCCCGGTGCGCTTCCCCTTTCAGATCGGCGAACCAGACGGCGCCGGGGGCGTTGAGACGGACCGCGTGAGAGAGCCAGTGGCTTGCGGCAAAGCAGGTCGCCAGATCGACCGACGCGTCCGATACCATCCGGTCGTAGAAGGAGCCCACGGCCGCTTCCGGACGAATGCCGCTTCGGCCTTCGAGGTAGCCCTCCGGGCCGGATAGCAGCGTGAAGAGCGCGTTCCAATCGTTTCCAGGCTGGTCGGCGTGACAGACGGCGATGGGGCCCTCGCCGTCCAGCGCGCGGTAGGCGTCGATCGCCGGGCGCGCAACGCTGATCGTGCTGAGGCCGGGTCCGCAGCCGTAGTCGGCAACCCGGAACTCCGGCCGGACGGCTCCGATAGACTGCACGAGCTTGCGGATCGTCGCGGCGTGGCCAGCCACGATGGATTGTTGGGCCGAGGAATGGGCATTGTAGTCGACCATGCCCTCGGTCGAGCGGTGTGACCGCGCCTGATCGTCTGTCATGAGGGTCCCCTTTTCATCGCGTCCCAGATTCTATCCCGATCCTATTGCTCACCGCGAGACCCATCCTAGGGACAAAGCCGCTGGCTCAGAGGCGGTGCAGGAGGAGTGTCATGGAATGGTTGTCGAAGATGTGCCGGCCGGGCTCTTTGGCGAACAGCGCTTCGAGGCGCCGATAGAAGATATCGGAGAGCTGGCCAGCCTCCTCCGGGCCGGTCGCGGACGGCGTGAAAAGGCCGTTGCGAAAGGCCGATTCCGAGAAGGCACGCGCGAAGTCGGCGTAATCCTTAGCGTATTGCACCGCATCGCCGCCCTCTTCCAGGAACTGCGCATAGGGGTTCGGGATCAGCTCGCTGGTCAGCTCGACGATCTCAAAGGCCTGCTTGAGGTCCGGCTCGCGGTCCAAGGGCGCGCGCACCTCGTGCAGCTCCCTGAAGTAAAGCGGAAAGACGAAGGCCTCGAGTATGGTGCGATCGACAAGTCCCTCCTCCACCATGCCCTCGGCGATCTGCCAGAAGGCACGATAGAGCCGGTGCCCGCCAGCGGCGAGCCCGCTGCGATCGCTCGGATCCTTGATGGACGACATCGTCTCGATCACCAGCCTGCCGCCGGGCTTCACCTCAGCGGCGCGCCGGCGCAGGAAGAGCGTCCAGTCGCGGTCTGCTTTCTCACGAATCTCTTCACGCGCCGCTCCGGTCATGTCGGCAAAGAACAGGGTGCTGGGAGACTCCAAGCAAATGGTGCCATCCAGCCAGTGCGCCGCCATGAAGGACATGCCAAGGCTGATCGAGCTGGGGCTCGCGACCTGGTCGAAGAAGCTGCTGGCGGAGGCCTCAGGGCGCAGCGGACCGGCACTGTCCAGATAGCCCTCCGGACCGGCGATGTTGGCGAAGAGGTCGTTCCAGTCGTTGCCGATCTGGTCGTTGTGCACCGTGACGATGGGGAGATCGGCGCGGCGGGCGCGAACTTCTTCGAGCACCGCTCGAAAGGCCGCCATGGAGTTGCGGCCCGGTCCGCAGCCATAGTCGATCACCCGCAGCTCAGGCCCGCTCAGATCGAGTGCCTGGACCGCCCGCTGCAGCCGTTCGACCTGCTTGAGCACCGCCGCGCGCTGGATGGCGGAACAGCTGTCATAGAAACCCCTGCCGCCCATGCCCTCAGTGGCGCGGAGCGCTTTCTCGCCGGAGCTTGATCGATCGGTCATGGCAAGCCGGTTGAGCAGATTGGAGGCACAGAGCGTGCCGGGAAAAGACGCCTCGTCATGGAGAGGTGTGATGCAGCAGAAGAACGTGCCAGCGGGAGCCTCATCGTGTCGGGGTCAGTAGGCGTGGAACATACCTTGAATGGTCTTGACGTCGTTGGTCCGCATCAGTGCCAGCTGTAGCAGGATACGGGCCCTTTGCGGGTTGAGCTCTTCCGCGGCGACGAAGCCTCGCTTGTCGTCGTCGACCTCGATGTTCCGCCGAACGACGCCGCTTCCGACCCGCGAGCTGCGCACCACGACCACGCCGCTCTCGGCGGCCGTGGTAAGGGCGTCCATGGCTGCGTCTGAGAAGTTGCCGTCGCCTACGCCTGCGACGATGATCCCCTTGGCGCCCGCGTCGAGCGCGCCCTTGATGGGTGCTGCCGTCATACCGGCATGCGCGTAGACGATCGCCACGTAGGGCAGGTCCGACACCTCATCGCCGATGGTGAACGCGCTGTCTGTGGTGTGTCGCTTGGTGGTGGGTGAGAAGAACACGCAGGCACCGATGTCGCAGACGCCGGCCCGGCCCCGGTTCGGTGACTTCATGGTGTCCGGGTTGGTGGTATTGGTCTTGGTTACTTCGGCGGCGTAGTGAATCTCGTCGTTCATGACGACGAGCACGCCGCGGCCGCGCGCTTCCTCGGAGGTGGCCACCACCGTGGCGTTGTAGAGGTTCATGGGACCATCGGCGCTGAGCGCGTTGGCCGGCCGCATGGCGCCCACCAGAACCACGGGCTTGTCGCTCTTCAGCGTCAGATTGAGGAAGTAGGCCGTCTCTTCCATCGTGTCCGTGCCGTGGGCGATGACCACGGCCTCGACCTCGGGTCGCGCCAGCTCTTCGCTCGTGGCGCGCAGCAGCTCGAGCCAGATCTTGGCATCCATATTCTGACTGCTGATGTCAGAGACTTGTCGGCCTTCGATGTCGGCCAGCTTCTTCAGCTGCGGAACGGCGTTGATGAGACTGGTGACCGAGTCCTCACCGGCGACATAGCCCGGTTCGCCGGCCGCCGTTTGCTGGCCGGCGATGGTTCCTCCCGTTGCCAGGATCATGGTGATCTTGGCTTGGTCAGCCCGAGCGCCCAAAGCGCTGAGCACCACCAAGGTGACGGCGAGCAGGAGTGCGACGGAAGAAAACGACTTGCCGCAAAACCGACGCGATGCTTCGGCCGTGTGGCACTGGTGCGAGAGCATTCAGACCTTCTATGTCGTTTTGGAGCGGTGGTCGGCATTGAAGATGGCGGCGGCGATCAGCCATCGTCCGTCGGGCTGCCTGCGCAATTTCAGCACCTGCCGGCCGTATTGTTTGAGTTCCCCGCCATCGGGCGCGGCCAGAACGCGGGTGAAATGACAGATCAAGACCGCCACATCGCCCTCGCCTTCCACATCGGTATCGAGCACCTCGAAGCGCTTGATCGCCGGCCAGTCGCACATCCATTGCCTGAGCGCATCATGGCCGACCACGTCCGCCATGCCCGGCGGCATGAGCCGGGCGTCCTCGGTCCAATGGGTAAGCCAGTCGTCGAAGCGCTCGTCCGGGATGTCGAGCAAGGTCTCCCGGAACGTCTCAAGGATTCGATCGACATCGTCCTGCGTGAGCTGGCTGCCCGTCACGTCACATCCCCCATGGTTTCGCTGAAGTGCTGTTTCTCCACCCTCAATCGCCGGCGACAGGCGCCCGCTTAGACCTGCACATAAGGCAGAGGATCGGAGTGGTGCGCGATGAGCTTCCAGGCGCCGTCCTCCTTACGGAAGACGTTGGTGCCGCGAATGGTGAACTGGCCGGCGGTATCGTCCGGGTCTTGCCCCGTTGCTCTGGCAAGATGGTGGACAACAGCAAGGTCTGTACCCACCGTAACGTGGCGCTCCAGGACCTCGATGGACCCGCCCAGCTTCATCCCGCCTTGCTGAAGCCAGTCCCTGTCGATGGCTTTCCATCCCTTATGGAGCAATCCAGGGACCGGGCCCATGTAGACGATATCGTTGGCGTGCGACCACAGACTCTCCATCGGAGCGACATCACCGGAGAACATCGCGGCCAGCGCGTTAAAGAACCGCTCATCTGCTTCCTTGACGGCAAGATCTTCGCTCATACGTCCCTCCCCAGATCCGTTTTCATGAAGAAATTGTGACAGCGATGGGCTCTGCACGCGCTGAGTCTATCAAGGTCCACGCCCTTCCGCCAACGCCACGCGCTGGACAACAGGCCTCGCAAATCTCGGGCGACGTCTAAACAGAGATTGGTTTGAACACGTCCGTGGCTAAGCCTCGGCCGCGCGCTCTTCCGTGCGCGGCAGTCCCGCCATATCCATCAGGCTGCGCCAGAAATCGAGGACCGCCGGATGTCTCGTCGCCGCCCGGCGCCGCGCAACCAGTTCCATGTCGACGCACCCCAATTCCCCGCTCAAGTCGACCATGTCGCCACGGTCGAGCTCCGGTCGCACCAGCGCTTCGGGCACCCAGGTGACGCCAAGCCCCGACTTGGACAACTGTAACGCTGCTGGCGTCAGCGCCGTTTCGGTGACGACATCCAGCGTGCATCTCCGTTCCAGGTGGACGAGCACGTGCCGGGCCAGGACCGTGCCGAGAAAGACGTCGGCGGGATAGCCCACCACCTTCAGGCTTCCGTTATGGAACCCCCACATCAGGCCGCGGGCATAAGGTGCGCCGCAAACCGGAAGCAGCGTGTCCTCACCGATCACCATTTCCGAGAGGAATTCCGGCGTCACTCCGGCTTCGTCCTCCTTGCTCCGGTAGGTCAGAGAAATGTCGGCCTGCCCGGTCGCCAGAAGGGCCTCGCACTCGGCCAGATTCGCCGAGCGCAGACGGATATGGGCGTTGCTCTGTTCGGCGACGGACTTGACGATGGCGGTGCCGAGCGACGTGGTGATCGCGTGCTGGCTGGCGATGACCATCTGTCTGGCACCGGTTTTTTGCTCATTTCGCATAACGGAGAGCAGCTGGCGGAGCTCTGCCGCAACCTGGCGAATGCGCTCTTTGTGGTCGCGCAGGACCCTTGTCGGGCTGCTCGGCTTGACGCTGCGGTCGATGAGATCGAAGCCGAGAATCTCTTCTAGTGCCTTGATGCGCCGAGAGAATGCTGGTTGTGTGATGTTCCTGGCCCGGGCCGCCTCAACAACACCTCCATTGTCGAGAAGTGCAACCAGATCCTCCAGCCAGTCGATTCTCATGCTATCCTCTTTATGCCGATCATGCATAATGCCAGCGAAAATTCTATTTGACCTAAGGCCCCTGTCCAATAGCTGAATAGGTCGTCTCAGCCGACGCAAAGGGAGTCCGCATGCACGTCTCACGCTTCCCAAGAGTGCACCTGGCGCATTTGCCCACGCCGCTCGAGCCCATGGATCGGCTGTCGGAGGCGCTCGGCGGGCCCCGCATTTGGGTCAAGCGCGACGACTGCACCGGGCTCTCCAGCGGTGGCAACAAGACGCGCAAGCTCGAGTTTTTGATGGCTGAGGCGCTCGAACAGGGCGCCGACATGGTGATCACCCAGGGTGCCACGCAATCGAACCACGCGCGTCAGACGGCAGCCTTCGCGGCGCGTCTTGGCATCGACTGCCACATCCTGTTGGAAGACCGCACCGGCTCCAACGACCCGAACTACAATCACAACGGCAACGTCTTCCTCGACTTCCTGCATGGCGCCACCGCAGAGAAGCGGCCGGGCGGCCTGGACATGAATGCCGAGATGGAGCTGGTCGCCGAGACCTTCCGCGCGGCCGGGCGCAAGGTCTACACCATCCCTGGCGGCGGCTCGAACCCGACCGGTGCGCTGGGCTATGCGAACGCCGCTATGGAGCTTGTCTCGCAAGCCAACGACACGGGTCTTCTGATCGATCGCATCGTGCATGCGACGGGCAGCGCCGGAACGCAGGCGGGGCTGGTCGTCGGCCTCAAGGCGATCAATGCCAACATCCCGCTTCTCGGCATCGGTGTTCGCGCGCCGAGGCCGAAGCAGGAGGAGAATGTCTTTAACCTTGCCGTGGCCACCGCCGAGAAGCTGGGTTGCCCGGGCGTAGTGCAGCGTGAGGATGTGGTTGCCAACGCGGACTACGTCGGCGAAGGTTACGGTATTCCCACCAAGGAGTGCCTGGAGGCAATCGAGATGTTCGCGCGCCTCGAGGGGATCCTCCTCGACCCGGTCTACTCAGGCAAGGGCGCGGCGGGCCTCATCGATCTGACCAAGAAGGGCGCCTTCGCAGGCGACCAGAACATCGTCTTCCTGCATACCGGCGGGTCGGTTGCGCTCTTCGGCTACACCGCGGCCTTCGACTACGCGGGCCCGGTCATGGAAGCGGCTGAGTAAGAGGTCCGCGATGCAGCTGCGCCAGGGCACTGCCAGCCAGCCAAAGCGGTTTCCGGAGGCAAGCGCATGAGCGGGCGACTGCGCCGGATCGGCGTTCTCGGCGGCATGGGTCCAGAGGCGACCGTACTCTTCATGCAGAAGATGCTGGCGGCCGTCACAGCGGAAGACGACGCAGATCACGTTCCGCTCTTGGTCGACAGCAATTCCCAAGTACCCTCGCGGATATCCGCCATTGTAGAGGGAACCGGCGAAAATCCCGCGCCCGTCCTCGTCGATATGGCGCGTAGGCTGGCCGCCGGCGGCGCCGAAGCCCTGGCGATGCCTTGCAACACCGCCCACTACTATGCGCCCCACATCGCGGCCGCCAGCGACGTCCCCTTCCTGAACATGTTGGAGCTGAGCTGCGATGCGGCCTTCGCTCAAGTGGGCCGCGGCGGGCGCGTCGGACTGCTCGGTTCCCCTGCCCTGCAGCGAACCGAAGTGTTCGAAGCGCCCCTCGCCGCACGCGGATTGCGGCCGGTCTATGCGGCGGACCAATCTGCAATGCTCACCGTCATCCGTGACATCAAGGCGAACGGGCCGAGTGAGCCGGCCTGCGCCAGCGTAAGCCAGGCGGCCAGGGACATGGTCCAAAGCGGTGCAGATGTCATCTGTGTTTGCTGCACGGAGTTTTCCTTGCTGGCCTCGCAGATCGCTGCGCCCGGCCCGCGCTTCGATAGTCTGGATTGTCTGGTGAACGCCTGCGTGGCGTTTTCAATGCAGGGCTTGGCCAATGCGCATGCGGTCAAGCCTCCGAACGTGGCCTATCGGTCGAGTGCCACGCTCGCATAATCGTATCGACCAACAGGGAGTAGATTTAGCCATGCTGAAAAGAAAAGTCCTAGCGTTGACCGCGACCGCACTGGTCGCATTCGGTTCAGCGACAGTTGCGAAAGCCGCTGATCTCGTGCTCGGCGTACCGAACTGGCCGGCCGCCAATGCAACTTCGAACATCCTCAAGGTGGTGATCGAAGACAACTTCGGCCTCGAGGTCGAGCTGCAGAACGGCACCAACCCGATCATCTTCGAGGCGATGGATACCGGCTCCATGCACCTCCATCCGGAGGTCTGGCTGCCGAACCAGATCAACCTGCACAACAAGTACGTCAATGAGAACGGCTCGGTCGTTATGAACGAGAACCCGGTGCAGGCCGTGCAGGGCATGTGTGTCACCAAGCACACCGCCGACACCTACGGCATCACCTCGATCAACGACCTGACCGACCCGGACAAGATGGCCGTCTTCGATAAGGACGGTAACGGCACGCCCGAAGTTTGGATCGGTGCTCCCGGCTGGGCCTCCACGGTGATCGAGAAGATCCGCGCCAAGTCCTACGGCTACGATCAGACCATGGACCTGAAGGAATACGACGGCACCGTGGCCTGGGGTGAGCTCGGCGCGGCAGCGTCGGCAGACGAGCCCTGGATGGGCTTCTGCTATGAGCCGCACTTCATCTTCGTCGCCTACGACCTGGTCTACCTTGATGAGCCGCCGCATGACCCGGCCACCTGGACGATCGTGCAGCCCACGGACGATCCGGCTTGGCTCGAGAAGTCCCAGGCTTCGACCGCTTGGAAGGGTGCCACCCTGCACCTGCACTATGCCGCCGAAGTCCGCGACAAGTTCCCTGAGGTCGCGGCTATGCTCGACAACTACAAAATGCCGCCGGAAGTGCTCAGCCGCGCCGGCTATGCACTGTCGGTCGAGGACCAGGACGTCGAAGAGTTTGCCCGCGAGTGGGTGGACAACAACGAGGATGTCGTTCTCGAGTGGCTGACTGCCAAGACCAACTGATCGACTAGATCGTGTTGACCTGATCATGGCTGCGGGGGCCTTCCCCGCAGCCACCCTACTTAGTGGTTCCACCTGACCGGGGGCAGGCGCAATGGTCGAATACGTTGTCGAGCTATCACACGTCTGGAAGGTCTTCGGCGAGCGCGCCCAGGAGACGATCGTGGCCGCGGAGGAGCGCGGCCTGACCAAGGCGGAGGCCTTGGCTGAGTTCCGGACCGTGATTGGTGTCCGCGATGCCAGCTTCTCGGTGGCCCGGGGCGAGATCTTCTGCATCATGGGCTTGTCGGGCTCGGGTAAGTCCACGCTCGTGCGCCACGTCAACCGTCTGATCGAGCCCACCGCCGGGACCATCCGCGTGCTGGGCGAGGACGTCAGCGCGATGGGTCCCAAGGACCTTCGCGAGATGCGCGCGCGCCATATCGGCATGGTGTTTCAGCACATGGCGCTGATGCCTCATCGCTCGGTCCGTGAAAACGTCGCCTACCCTCTGGAAATTCGCAAAGTCCCGAAATCGCGCCGTTGGGCGATCTCGGACCACACGCTGGGGCTGGTGGACCTCACCGGCTATGAAGACCGGCTGCCGCGGGAGCTGTCCGGCGGCATGCAGCAGCGCGTCGGCATCGCCCGCGCGCTCGCCAGTGACCCTGAAATTCTCTTGATGGATGAGCCCTTTTCCGCGCTCGACCCGCTTATTCGCCTGCAGTTGCAGGACCAGTTCAAGGTGCTGGTGCGTGACCTCAACAAGTCCACGCTCTTCATCACCCACGATCTCGATGAGGCCATTCGCATCGGTCACCGCATCGCCATCATGAAGGATGGCGTGATCGTGCAGATCGGTACGCCGGAAGAGATCGTGACCCAGCCCGCCGACGATTACGTGCGCGAGTTCGTGCAGGGCATCTCGCGCCTGAAGCTGGTGCGTGCCCATACGATCATGGAACCGCTTGTCAACGGCCATGCCCACCCGCCAGCCGATGCGGTGCGCGTGTCCGGCGAAAGCGATCTCGATTCGCTGATCGATATCTCGGTGAATTCCGAGCACCCGCTCGTGGTGCAGGAAGGTGGGCAGGATGTCGGTGTCATCACCAAGACGCGTCTGCTGCGCGGTATTCAGGGAGGTGCGTCATGAGCACGGCAGAACAGCTTGACCCCACCCCGCTGCCCGAAGAGCAGCCCCGTGCGGCCGCCGTGCGGGACATCGAGGTCGATCGTGCCGAGCTCGATGCCTCGATCGCCGACTTCGCCGGCCCGAACGCCGACTACTACGCGCACGCCTTCCATAAGATCCACGACACGACCGGCTCCATTCCGCGCGTGTTCAACCTCGCCGCCGCCTTGTTCGGTCCTTTCTGGGCCGCCGCCCGCGGCATCTGGGGGATGTTCTGGGGCTTTCTTATCCTCGAGATCATCGCCTACGTGCAGATCGGCCGCGGCGCCTGGGGCGACCTCGGCGCCGACGCGCTTGCGCAGGCCGAGCGGCAAGCCACCCGGGCGCAGGACTTTCTCGATCGCGCCGCGGCCGCTGCCGCAGCCGGCGAGGACGGCACCCGCTTCGAGACCTTGGGCAACAACCTGATGCGCGCGGCTGAGCGCAGTCGCGAGACCGCCGAAGCCGCCGCTGCCGACGCCAACATGATCCTGCTCACGGGCCTTGCGCTCCTGATCTTTCTGCGCGTGGTGCAAGGGCTCTGGGGCAACGTGGTCTACGAGAAGCAATACACCCGCTGGCGTGTCTCGCCGGACGAGGTTGCCTCGGGCCGCACGGTCCGCAATCTCGCCATGGGGCTCGGCCTGGGGCTCGTCATTGTGCCGCTCACGGTCTATCGCTTCACCATTGAGGGCGTGCCGGATTGGATGACCGCCTTCCCCGCCAACCCGGACACCTATTCGGATACCGCCCGTTGGCTGGAAGGCGTGATCGACGATGCTGCGCGCGGCGGTGCCGGTGCCTTTGATGGCATTGTGCTCGGCGTGCGGCAGGTGCTCGACGGGATCTCCCTCGCCCTCATCGGCACACCCTGGCCCGTGGTGATGGCGGTGATCTTCGTGGTCGCCTGGCGCTCCGCCGGGCCGCGCGTCGCCATCTTCACCGCCGCCGCCCTCGCCTACATCGCCTTCCTGGGCTACTGGGAGATCGCGATGGAGACCGTCGCTCTGGTTGGCGCGGCTGTCGTGCTCTGCGTAGTCATGGGCATCCCGCTCGGCATCTGGTTCGGCAAGTCGCAACGCGCCTACAAGTTCGCCGAGCCGGTGCTGGACCTGATGCAGACCCTGCCGGCCTTCGTCTACCTCATCCCGATCATCGCCTTCTTCGGGACGGGCAACCCGCCGGGCATCCTGGCGACGATCATCTTCGGCATGCCGCCGGTGATTCGCCTGACGGCGCTCGGCATGCGCGGCGTTCCGGCCAACATCAAGGAGGCGGCGACCGCTTTCGGCGCCACCCGTTGGCAGTTGCTGAAGGACGTCGAGCTGCCGCTCGCCCTGCCCTCGATCATGACCGGTGTGAACCAGACCATCCTGATGTGTCTCTCGATGGTGGTGATCATCTCGCTGATCGGCGGCGGCGGGCTCGGCCAGGTCATCCTGGAAGCGCTGCAGTTCGCGGCCAAGGGCCCCGGCCTGCTGGGCGGGCTGGCCATCCTCTTCGTGGCCATGGTGATCGACCGCATCGTGCAGGGGGCTTTCCGCCGCGCCGATCAGCGCTGATCGCGGCCAGGAATCGGATCAAAGGAGATCGTCTTTACGATCTCCTTTGATCTGCCCGGCAATGCGCTTGTGGAGGCGCGATGCGTCGGTTAGGCCTTCGGCGACCTGTTAGACGCAATCGTGACTCGGACCCCATCCCATTAAGCTGAAACACGTTTTCATCGCTGCGGCCTTGCTCGTCGGTATGGGCTGCGCGGCCGTCGGAAGTGCTGCGGCCGGCGACATGGTCGGCACGACAGCCCGTCCTGATGGCTCTCGTGTTCACTGGGAGCTGTCCAACGCGGTGCAGGACCGCGCGAACCGGATCGTCTTGGTGGCGCAGGGATCGGGCTGCGCGCCGGCACGCGCGAGTTCGTCCGTTCGGATGTTGGCCGAGATCCTGTCCGACTACGCGGTTCTTACGATTGAGAAGTATGGGGTGGCGCCCAACGATGCGCCGGCGGATCCGATGGCCGACTGCTCCAGAGCCTATCTTGAAAACCACACGGTCAGTCAGCGTGTGACCGACGCCCGGGCGGTCTTCCAGGACCTTGAGACGCGCGGTCTCCTGGACGGCGACCTCGTTCTCTTCGGTGGGTCCGAAGGCGGCGCCGTTGTATCGATCCTCTCTCACCAGGCCGAAGACGCGGATGCGATCGTTGTCCTCTCCACAGGCACCGGCCTCACCATGGAGGAGTTCTTCCCGCTGGTGGTGCCACCGCCCGTGGCCGAGCGTATGCAGGCCGTGTTCGATGAGATTCGGAACGACCCGAGCGCCGAAGGCGTCCTGAGCGGCGTCTCTTACGACTGGTGGCGGGACAGTCTCGATCGTCGGTACTCTGATGACCTGCTGAGATCGAACGTTCCGGTCCTCATCGTGCAGGGCGCGAACGATCGATCGGCACCGGTCGAGGCCGCGCGCGCAGCGCGGGACGCTTTTGTAGTCACAGGACAAGAACGCCGCCTAACCTACTGGGAATTAAAAGATAGAGACCACGCAATGGTCGATGCGCAAGGTGTCTCGCACATGCGCGATGTCTTGGAGAAAATCCGCGGTTGGATCGATTCTCAGATGCCGCCGGATGCCGGTTAGGGTCGCGGCGGGTTCATCGGATGGGCTTGGGAGAGCGCGGTCCATCCGGCATTCTGGACCTGCGTAAGATCGCGATTTGCAACAGAGCCCCCACCGCGGCAATGGCGCCTGCAGATGCCGCAAGGGTCCACATGGGCATCTGTAAGAAAAACAGCAGTCCGCCCCCGGCTGCGCCGATGGCGCTTCCCAAGTAGAGCGCCGACTCGTTGAGAGCGACGGCAAGGTTGCCGTCTCCTTGCTTGTCTCGGGCCAAGAGCAGTTCGTTTTTCTGCGGAACCTGAAGCGCCCAGCCCACCGCCCCCCAGACGGCGATGGGCAGCATGACGAGCCAGGCGCTCGCTGCGGCAGCCAAGGGAAGGAGCAACAGCGACGCCGATAGGGCCAGCATGATGACCAGAGTTATCGCCGGTGCATTCAGCCGGTCTACCAGCGGGCCGACTAGAAAGCTGCCCAGAACACCGCCGAGTCCCCAGACCCACAGATAGGGCGTGACCGAGCCAACGGCCCCGTACTTCGGGTGCGTCAGCAGGGATGCAATGAAGGTGTACATGCCCAAGCTCGCGATGGCTGCCAGAAACGAGACCATGAGGATTGCCACCACATAGCCATCGGCCAGAGCAGCGAGTCTGCGGGTCATTGAACTGGCTGCCACTGCGGGGAGTCGAGGCAGCTTGAGCAGCAGTCCCATCAAAGCCACGAACCCGAGAATGGCAACGAGCCACAGGGCAGCTTGCCAGCCTAGACGCTCGGCCAGCAGCAGCCCGATCGGCACGCCGAGCACGACCCCGCTGGCCATGCCGCCCATAATCAGGGCAATGACCTTGCCGCGACGTTCCGGCCGGGAAAGCGCCGTGGCCGCAGCGATACCGGTCGCGAGGTAGACGCCAGCACCAATCCCGGCCACGGCCCGCCAGACCATCAGCGTCGTGAAGTCTCCCGTTGCGGCGCTCCCAATGTTAGCGACGACAAAGAGTGCGAGGGCCATCAGCAGGCCGATGCGCTGGCGATTGGCTGGCATGGCTGCCACGACCACCGGAGAGCCAAGACCGCACGCGAGCGTGAAGGCAGTGACCAACTGCCCGGCCACTGCCACCGAAACCGAGAACGACGCTTCGATCATCGGTATCAGGCCCGCCGTGACGTATGACGCCATAGCGAGGGAAAAGGCGCCGATGGCGATCAGATAGACGGGAAAACTGTTATTGTTTGGCACCTTGGCGACCTCGCGACGTGCTGTGGGCGAACACCCGCGCGCAGGACCAACGGCGGGCGTTCGGCATTGTCGCCGGTACGTTATGGGGTTACAATTTAGCTCTTTATGCTATTACTTTTGGTAACTGCATGACCGAGTCTCGAAGTCTCGACCGCACGCGCCCGGAGCTTGCAGCATTTCTGCGTAGCCGAAGAGAGCGCATTTCGCCCGAAGACGTCGGGCTGCCACTGGGCAAGAGGCGGCGCACACCTGGGCTGCGACGCGAAGAGGTCGCCGCTTTGGCCGGTGTCGGGCTGACTTGGTACACGTGGTTGGAACAGGGGCGCAGTATTGGGGTTTCGACTGCGTTTCTCGATCGCCTGTCAAAAGCTCTCAAGCTAGATGCGACGGAAAGACGGCATCTGTTCCTCTTGGCGCTGGACCGCCCACCCTCTGAACCAGGAAGAACCTGGTGCATCGTCCCGCCATTAGTTCATCGCTTAATGGGCGATCTCGCGAATTCCCCATCCTATGTCATGAACCTGCGCTGGGATGTACTGGCCTTCAATCCTGCTGCCGATCGCGTCTTCCGTTTTTCTTCGCATGCCGCGGATCGCAGAAACATGCTTTGGATGCTCTTCACCGACCCACTCATGCGCCGGCTCTTGGCGCCCTGGAGCGAGCAAGCTCATCAAATGCTGTCGAGCTTTCGAAGGGATTTCGCTCGGGCACGCAATGATCCCGATGTCGTCGAGTTGGTTACGGCCCTCTGCGACATCGATCCCGACTTCAGAGCGTGGTGGCAAGCACAAGACATCCATGCCCCCTGTCATGGTGTCCGTCATATGGTCATCGACAACATCGGTGCCGTGCAATTCGAGCATACGATCCTGACAATCGATGAGGATCGGCACCTGCGGCTTGTCTACTACGCGGTCAAACGAGACGGCCCCGGAAGTACGGAGTTGGAAAGCTGGCTGCACGACGGCGCAGGTCGCGCAGAGTAAGCTCTCCTTCCCAACGCAAGACGGGCTCGCTTACGAAGGGTGGCTGGTCAGAACCCGTGGCGTTGTTTGGTGCGCAGCAGCTCCACCAGTGCAGCATCGCGGCGGGCGGCCAGTGTCTCGGCGTCTTGCTCCTGCAGCTCTTCAGCCACGCCTTCCAGCAGGAGATCCTTGACCTCCCGCGTCAGCCTGGGGCTGCCGAGCTCGCGCCAGCGCACCTCCTGGGTCGGACCGAGGTGTTCGAGGTAGTGGCGCAGGCCGCCCTTTCCACCGCCCAAGTGATACATCAGGTGCGGCCCGATCAGTGCCCAGCGTAGCCCAGGGCCATAGGCGACCGTCTTGTCGATGTCCTCGACGCTGGCGATGCCTTCGGCCACCATATGCACCGCCTCCTGATAGAGCGCCGCGCTCAGGCGGTTGGCGATGTGGCCGACGGCCTCTTTCTTCACCCGCACGGTGATGCGATCCAGACGCTGGTAGAAGGCCTCGGCAAGGTCCATGGCTTCCGGCGCGGTCGCCCCGCCGGCGACCAGCTCCACCAAGGGCACCAGATGCGGCGGGTTCATGGGGTGGCCGACCAGGATGCGCGCGGGATGCTGCGCCTCGGCCTGAATATCGGTGGCGAGCAGCGAGGAGGTGCTGGAGGCGATGACGACGTCGTCGCCGATGACCTCTTCCAGCAAGGCGATGGTCTGCCGTTTGATCTCGATGCGGTCGGGCACGTTCTCCTGCACGAACTCTACGTCGGCCAAGTCGGCGAGCTGTGATGTGAAGCGCGGAGGGATGGCAGGCGTTTCGGTCTCCGCCAGCCCAATCTCCCGCAGCGTGGGCCAGGCCGTGGCGACGAAGGCATCCAGCTCGTTCGCAACGGCAGGTTCGGGGTCGTAGACCACGGCCTCCAGACCGCGCGCCGCGAAGAGGGCCGCCCAGCTCAAGCCGATCAACCCGCCGCCGACAACACCGATGTCGCGAATGGTCTCTGCACTCTGAATCATGTCTTCGTCCATTCTTGTATCTGCGTAGTTTCGGCCAGGCGCGCGAAGAGCGACAGCCGCTCTGCGCCGTCGAGCGCCCGGGTGATATGCCCCCGGCCCTCGGTGTCCTCGCCCACCAGAAAGCCGCCGGGCGGAACCACCGCCGAGGAGCCGTCGCCGTACTCCATTGCGAGGCCGCCGGTCAAAACCAGCACGATCTGTCGCTGCGGCGCGGGATGCCAATCGTAGGCGAAGTCGCCCGCAGCCCAGGCGAACTGGAAGCCGCTGAGCGGAATGTCGTCTGTGGCCCGTCCTTCCGGCCGGCGGACCACAAAGGGCAGCCGCTGGCGCGTGAAGAACGACAGGCCGGCTTCGGTTTCCTGATTGTGCAGGAAGTCGACGCCGCCTTCGGCCGCCGGATTGGTGCCTTCACGGCGGTCGATCAGGACCTCGTCGTCCAGGTTGACGAAGGCGGCGCTTAAGGGTGCGCCGTCCACGGCGCGGCTGACATGGCCCTGCCCCCAGGTGTCGCCAAGCGAGAGGATATCGCCGGGCCGGAAGACCCGCGCTTCGCCGGAGCTGACCGTGATCTCCAGGGCGCCGGAGGTCACCAGCACCAGCTGGCGCCTGGAGGCCCGATGGAAGTCGAAGTGGAAGTCGCCGGGCGTCTCGCGGAAGCTGATGCTCGCCGCCGACAAGGGCGCGGTCACCCGAAGCGGGCCCTCGCGGTCGGTATAGGCGATCGTTTCGTCATCGAAGTGTGTTTGCCCTTCCGGGTCCGTTCGGGTGACGTGGATATGCACGCCGTCCGGCATGTCGGCCCTCCGTTTGTTGCAACGAGCTTCACTGAGGCAGTCCCAAGCCGCGTGACCGGGCCGAGGCGACCCAATGGACTTGGCAAGTGACGCCACGATAGGCTTGGCCAAGCCAAGCGAGAAGCAGAATTGCCGCCAGCCGCCGATGCGGAACCCGGGGCGCCGAACCGCAAAGCCAGAGACGATGGGCGAACCAGTACCTCCTCTACTCAATCTCTTCGCGGCGCTGCCGCCACCCGCCGAAGACGAGCATATCGAGGTCCTGCTCGAGCGCCCTGGGATGCGCCTGGAGCGCATCGTCTCTCACGGCCAAGCTTCGCCGCCCGGCTATTGGTACGATCAGGACGAGGGCGAATGGGTCTTGGTGCTCAAGGGGCAAGCGCGCCTGCGCCTTGAAGGCGAAGCCGAGGACCGGGTGCTTGGCCCCGGCGACCACCTCTACCTCGCCCCGCACCTCCGTCACCGGGTGGCCTGGACCGCTCCCGACGAGCCCACTGTTTGGCTTGCGCTCTTCGTTGAGGAGGGCGCTCATGGCTGACGGCTTAACCAAGACTTCGAGCCGAGCTACTGCCGTGACGACACAGAAACGTGAACGGAAATCCACGGAACTTGAACGGAGGCTCTCACGCGGCCGTGATATCTTCGCCAGATCTCGTATGGACGCGCTACCGCCGAGACCTGCGCCTTGAGCCGCAGATCATCGGCGCTTTTGGGGGTTAGCGATCAGCATGAAGCGACAGAAGCACAAGGCAAAAGCCAACAAGGGCCGCAAGACCGCGCCGGCCGGGGCGCCAGCCACCGAAGCGCAGGCAAGCGCGAAGAAGCCGCGCAACATGTTCAGCCGGCGCGACGCCATGCGCACGGCGGCGCTGGCCGTGGTGGGAACCGCCGCTGCCGGCGGCCTGGGCTGGTATCTGGTCGAGGAGGTGCAAGCCACGATCCGTGAGGACGACTTCACCCAGATCGGCAACGGCATCCCCACGATCGTCCAGATTCACGACCCGCAGTGCACTCACTGCGCGGCCCTCCAGCGTGAGACGCGCGAGGCGCTCTCTGCTTTCGACGATGACGAACTGCAGTACGTCGTCGCCAACACCCGCACCGCCAAAGGCAGCAACTTGGCCCGTGCCCACGGCGTCAGCCACGTGACGCTGCTGCTATTCGACGGCAAGGGCAACCGGCAAGGCACTCTGGTCGGCCGCAACAGCAGCGAGTACCTGGAAGAGGTCTTCCGCCGCCACATCGGCAAGCGCGGCAGCTAAGCCGTCTGGGCGACGTCGGCGAGCCCGGGGTTGTCATCCCAGCCGCGCTAGCGAGCCGGGATCCATGGTTCGGCTTGGCGCGGGGTTATCGCTTTTTCCTGAAGTGATGGCGGTCCCGACGGGCATCCCTGCATTCCGATAAATGGACCCCGGCTCGGAGGCCGGGGTGACAGTCAGTGCAAGCAGCATATGAGGGTGCTAGATCGCCTTCCTGCGCCGCAAGGCAGCTAGGCCGAGGCCGGCGAGGCCGAAACCGAAAAGGGTGATGGCCGCAGGTTCCGGCAGCACATCCGGCACCCATTCTCCGACGATGCCGTCGACGTAGATCTCGACGAAGATGTTCTGGTTCGGCGTGATCTCAATGAAGACGTCGTGCGCGATGATGGGCGTGCTTGAATTGATGAAATCGGAGGGAATCTCTCCGCTCCCTCCGGCCCGGGTGCCGTCGATCTGGTTGCCGAACATGTCGGTCAGGTAATAGGTGAAGGTGAGGTCGAGGTTGATCGGGTCGAGATCGGGCTCGAGTTGCCATCCCCAGCGTGTCGCCTCGACGTGCTTCATGTCTTCGAACACGAAGTGGAACGAGGTCGTTTGACTGCCACCAAAGAACTGGTTGTTGACCAGCGGGGCGTTTGACGGCCCGCCGACGGCTCCCGGGTCGACCATGACGATCGCGTCCGCTCTGCTGGCCAGTGCTGACAGCAGCAGAGCCGCCGCCATAGCGAGTGAAGCTCTCATGAACATCGCATTGTCCCCCGAAGCGACAGACGCCCCGCAGTGGACCCCATTGCCCCACCTGCAATCGTGGCGGACGCCCACAATTAACATAATGGTATGGGGAAAAGTCCAATTTAACAACTCGAATTTGATCGGCAGCAGGTGCCAGGCACTTCTGCGGGCACGCGTGGAGGCAAGGGGACGCAGTGCGCGGCTCGTTCCTGCCCCTAGCGGGCCTGCCGCACGCAGTCGTCCGGCGTGCTGTTGTCGAGCCGGGCTTCGCAGTTGAGGCCGCAGAGATAGTCGCTCCCCTCCCTGCCCTGCGCGGTCGCCAGCTCTTGCATGTCCGCGCGACAGGCCTCCAGGCTGAGGTAGTAGCCGTTGCGTTCGACCGCGGCCGGGTCGTCCAAGCCGGCGGGATAGAAGAATCCGATCCACTCGTCGCGCTCGAAGGGCCAGCCGCCCGACAGCCAGGCGAAGATCAGGTAGCCCGACACGAAAAGAAGGCTCCACTTGGCCAGCACCTTGTTGGTTGGTTTCTCGGTCGGCGTTCGCGGTGCGGCCATGCTTCCTGTCTCAATCCTTCACGTCTTGGAGCTGCGCCGGCGTCTCGCTGGCCGGTTCCTTTTAGTGGCGCGAGTA
The DNA here is from genome assembly GCA_965247175.1 of Rhodospirillales bacterium. Taxonomy (GTDB): domain Bacteria; phylum Pseudomonadota; class Alphaproteobacteria; order Kiloniellales; family DSM-21159; genus JANQMX01. The sequence continues at coordinate 1,134,636 of OZ252006.1, read as the reverse complement.
GCTATGCGGTCCGGAGGGACGAGCGTGATGCGAGATAGGCCGCTCGGTCCGGCTCCCTTGTCATCATCGTCTCGCGCCAGGCTTCCTGCTCGGAGTTTATCAGGGCAAGCTCCCAAACGCAGGCGACGGCCGGCCGTGCCACCGTGTCCATAGGCTCAGCCGCGGCGTACTCCTGACGGAAAACGTGCTGACAGAGCACGGAGCCTTGGGCCCACCAGTGGGCCGATACCGTCAAGCCCAGATCTCCGGGATGGATGATGACAAAGCCCAGGCCATTACTGTCGCCCATAGCCGCAACCCGCTCCGGCACGTCCTGCTCAAGGAACTGCTTCGCAAGTGACACCATGTCGTCCGTCACCTCCTTCCCGGGAGCAAGAAGGCCGTGAACTTTGAAGTGAAGCGGTCCGATCTCCCAGATACCAAAATCTGAAACGGCGCGTGGCTGATAGACCTCAAGAGGCCCAACACTCATCATGCTTCTCCGTTGGCGGGCACTTGTGAGTCCCCGGCATCAGCTGCTGGCGTTGTAGATCACCCTGATGATCGCCCAGGAGCCGTCCGGCCGGCGGCGCAGGACGATGACGTGCTTGCCGGCGACCGTGCCGGCGTCAAAGCCGGTGGAGACGACGGCCAGCGCGCCGGAACACGCGAACTCCCAGTCGGTGAAGGTGAAGGCGCCGACGGGCCCGACCTCCCCCTGCACGAAGGCGTGGATGCTATCGCGTCCCTCGATGCTTTGGTGGCCGGGCGGCATGAGCACGGCGTGCTCGTCCCAATAGCCGATGAACTTGGACCAGTCCTGGTCGGTTACCGACTGGGCCCAGCTTTCGATGGTCTGTTTCAGAACGTCGATATCGCTGTCTGTGCACGTGGTATCGGCCTCATTCGCCATCGGACGCTCCCTGCTCTCAGCGCGCCATCAGAGCTGTTCGGATGCGGATTTGTAAACCAGATCTTCGCGGTCGCGCCGCCCTTGGACGAACCCTGTTGTGGGAAGCGAAAAGTTTACCTCACCCAGCGCGAACGACGTCGACCAGTCGTGCACGACGATCCGGCGCGCAATGCGCCACTCCGCATCCTTGCGCGTGAAATGGTCGACATAGCGCCCGGCGAAGAGGTCGAGCCATTCTGCGCCCTTGTCATCGCGGCGTCGCAGATAGGCGATGACATAGGCTTCCGAGTGGGCGCTGTCCGGGTCGTCGTCGTCCAGCTCGATCAGCACATTGGCGACCGAGTGGGTCGTGTGATGCGAGTACTTGGGCAGCGCCTCGACGATGAAGGCGGCGAACTCGGGGCCGCTGCCCTTGAAGTGTCCGTGATCGTCGTAGCTGTCGGCGTGAAAACAGGAGCGAATCAGATCGGCGTCGAGGCGGTCGACGCCGCGGCAAAACCGCATGATGACGTCGCGTATCGCATCCTTGTCCTGCAGCTTCCGGATCGGATCCGCTGAGGTCTCCGCGTTCATGCTCTCCCTCCCGCTGTTTGCTGTGGCGCAGCTCTATCTGACCACTGAACGCCGGCTCATGTGGAGGGAAAAGGCTCGGTCTGATTCGGCTCGGCGGCCAGGTACCCTTCGGCGCACGCCTGAGCCGCCGTCGTCTATGCCGTCAGCCTCTGGAGCAACCGGATCGACGGTCAACGCGTCTTCTCGACCCTTCTGGCGACGCGACGCTGCGACAAGGTTGCACCGAGGCCGTATCCTGCTCCGGCCAGGCAGGCAGCGACGGCGACGGCTTGCAGCGTAAAGACCAAGGAGTGCCCATAGAAGGCGTGCGTGCCGACCGCCACGACCGCCAGCAGTGTGGCCGCTGCTCCCAGCACCCAAGCGCGCCGGGTTCGCAGGAACAGAGCCGCCGCGAGGAAGCCGGTCATCAAGAGCGGAACACTGTGAGACCAGGATGACAGAACGTGGACGATACCGCTTTCGCCCTGATGGCTCGGGTGTGCCACCGCGACAGACGCGGTGGAGAGAAAGACCAATGCTGAAAGAACGGCAGTGGAGTTTTTGCGCAGCATGAGAACTCCCTTCAGTGTTGAGCCTTAACGGTCTCGCGTTTGCGAATCCGCGTCAATCCCAAATCCAAGCAGGCAATGCTCCTGGTTCCTAGCGGTTCAAGGCGTCGGAGGCCGGCAAGCTGCAAGAAGTAGGACCAAGTCGGGCAGGTCTGGAGCCCAGACGACAATGCCGGGCGTTTAGCGGATAGTCGGTTCACGCGCTTGCGGAGAAGCTGACCAATCGTTAAGCCGCCTACAGGGCTATCTTTCGACGAGACGCAACAATGGCTTTCCTCCCCTCCCGCCGAGATCTATGGGCGCCCCTCGCCCTGGTTCTGTCGCTTGCCGTCCTGGGGACGGCGACGGCGGAAGAGGAAGTGCGCCTGCGCGTGCATCACTTCTTGCCCACCACGTCGGTCACCCACGCCGGCTTCATCGAGCCCTGGGCGCGCAAGATCGAGGAAGAGTCCGGCGGGCGCATCGCCGTCGAGATCTATCCGGCCATGCAGCTCGGCGGCAAACCGCCGCAGCTCTACGACCAGGCGCGCGACGGCGTGGTCGACATCGTCTGGACCCTGACCGGCTATACTGCCGGCCGCTTTCCGGTGATCGAGGTCTTCGAGCTGCCCTTCGTGCCGGCCGCCTCGGCGGAAGCCACCAGCCAGGCGGCGCACACCTTCTATGAGCGTCATGCCCTGGACGAGTTCCCCGGCGTTAAACCGATTCTGGTCCACGTGCACGCGCCGGGCAGCTTCCATATGCGCGACACCGACATTCAGCGGATGGAGGACCTGCGCGGCGCCAAGGTGCGGGCACCCACGCGGGTCATCAACCGCGCACTCGAGGCGCTGGGCGCCAGCGCCATCGGCATGCCGGTGCCGGCGGTGCCCGAATCCCTCTCGCGCGGGGTGATCGACGGCGCCCTGCTGCCCTTCGAGGTCACTCTGCCGCTCAAGGTGCATGAGCTGACCAACAGCCATACCTCGATCGTCGGGCCGCGCGGGCTCTATACTGCGGTCTTCCTCTTCGGCATGAACCAGGACAGTTATGACGCCCTGCCGGATGACCTGAAGGAGATCATCGACCGCAACTCCGGCGTCGAGTTGGCGCGGCAAATCGGTGCGCTCTGGGACGAGGCCGAGATCAAGGGCCGCCAAGCCGCCGCCGATCGCGGCAACCGCTTCTACCGCATCGAGGGCGAGGAGCTGGAGCGCTGGAAGGCGGCGACCCAACCGGTGGTTCAGCAGTGGATCCAAGAGATGGAGGAGTCCGGGCGCGACGGCCTGGCTCTGCTGACCGCGGCACGGCAGCTCGTCGAGGCCTACAGCGAAGACTAGTACCATGACCGTCGTGCGCATTGTCCGGGGCACGGCCGAGGCACTCGCGCTCTTTGGCGGTGTGCTGCTTTTGGCGGCGGCCTTGGCCTCAGCCTTCAGTATCACCGGGCGCGGCCTCTTCGCCTCTCCCCTGCCGGGTGACTACGAGCTGGTCGAGCTGGCTTGCGCGGCGGCGATCTTTCTCTTCCTGCCCTACTGTCATCTGGTGCGCGGCCACGTGGTCGTCGACTTCGCCCTCGCCTGGGCGCCCGAGGGCCTGCAGCAGGCCCTGGACCGTGTGATCAATCTGGTCTTCGCCGCCGTTTCTTTCGGTCTTCTGTGGCGGCTCGTGGCCGGTGGGCTGGACATGGCCCGTTTCGGTGAGACCTCCATGATCCTCGCCATTCCGCTTTGGATTGGCTTCGTGCCCGGCGCGATCGGCCTTGCGACGCTCGGGGTGATCTGCTTGCTGCGGGTTCTCGGGTCCATCGAAGCGCCTTCCCCGACCGCGGAAGGCCGCTAGACGGCGCCATGGATCAGTCCGGCTTGATCCTCACCGCGCTGGCGGTCCTGGTGCTGCTCATTCTGCTGCGGGTGCCGGTCGGTCTGGCGATGATCCTGGTCGGCGGCTTCGGTTACGCCACCCTCAACAGCTGGCCGGCGCTGAGCAGCTTCCTCAAGACCGGGCTCTACCACCAGTTCTCGAGCTACTCCCTCTCCGTCGTGCCGCTCTTCGTGCTGATGGGACAGCTCGCCACCGTCAGCGGCCTGAGCCGCGATCTCTTCGAAGGCGCCCACCGGTTGTTGCATCGACGCCGCGGCGGAGTCGCGATGGCGGCGGTCGCCGCCTGCGGTGCCTTCGGCGCGATCTGCGGCTCCTCGCTGGCCACCGCCGCCACCATGGGGCGCACGGCCATGCCGGAGCTTCGGCGACTCAACTATCCCCCCGACGCGGCCGCGGGTGCGCTGGCCGCCGGCGGCACGCTGGGCATCCTTATTCCCCCCTCCATCGTGCTGGTGATCTACGCCCTGATCACCGAGCAGAACATCGCCAAGCTTTTCATTGCCGCTCTCGTACCTGGCGCCCTAGCCCTGCTCGGCTATCTCTTCGTCACCGCCCTACGGCACCGCCGTCAGGTGGTCACCGAGGTTCCGGCCGATGAGGGGGACCGCTCGCTCTGGCTCACTCTGGGCCCCGCGGCGGCGATTTTCCTCTCGGTGATCGGCGGCATCTATGCCGGCTGGTTCACGCCGACCGAGGCGGCCGCCATCGGCACCATCGAGACGGCCATCCTTGCGCTGCTGCGCGGCCGGCTGACCTGGGCCAACCTGCGGCTCTGCCTCTTGGGCACGGCCGCGACCACGGCGATGATCTTCCTCATCCTCTTCGGCGCCGAGCTGTTCAGCGCTTTCCTGGCGCTTGCCCGCGCCCCGGCTTTGCTACAGGCCTTCGTCGTTGAGGCCGAGCTCTCCCCCACCATGGTGCTGGCCGCCGTGCTGCTGATGTACATTCTGCTCGGCTGCGTGATGGAGAGCCTCTCCATGATCCTGCTGACCATGCCGATCCTCTTTCCCACGCTGATGAGCCTCGACTTCGGCCTGCCGCCGGAAGAGGCCGCGCTCTGGATCGGCGTCCTGACGGTGATCGCGGTGGAGATGGGCCTGATCACGCCTCCGGTGGGCATGAACGTCTTCATCATTCACAAGGTGGCGGAGGACGTGCCTCTGCCACAGATCTTCCGCGGCGTGCTGCCCTACCTCGCCTGGGATGTGCTGCGCCTGGGCCTGCTGTTGTTCTTCCCGAGCATCACGCTTGCACTGGTGCGCTGGCTTTATTGAGAACCGCCGAGGGCAGCCTTCAGGCGGCTTTGCAGGCGCGCCCGGAAACCGGCGGGCTCCAGGATCACGCCCACCCGCTTGACCTCTGGGCCAATGACGTCGACCGCGACCAGCTCCACGCCGCCCAGACGTATGCGGTCTCCGCGTCCCGGCCGCTTGCCGAGCTTCTTGTGGAACAGCGCATCCAATGTCTGATCAGGCTCGTAGAGGCCGATGGGGATGCCATACATCTGCACCAGGTTCTCCAGGGTGATGGCACCATCGAGGATGAAGTCGCCCTGCTCGGCCGCGAGTGATGCCGCCGTAGAGGCGAAGCGCCGGCTGAAGAAGCGGTCGAGGGTTTCGGCCTGCTCCGGTGGTGTCAGCGCGAGGATGAAGTCGCCGTCTTGCAAGCGTTCGATCTCGCTCAGGCGCTGGACCACGCCGCCGCGGATGACGCTCAAGATACGGGAGCGCTTGGGCAGCTCGAGCTGGTTGAAGGGGACGTCCGTCGCCCGGCTGTGCGGCTTGACGTTATAGGCGATGAGATCACGGTCGATCTGCCGGATGAGGTCGACGTCGAGGCGCGGCGCCGCCTCCGGCTGGGGCGGTAGCGCGAGGCCGAGCACCCGGGCCACCCAGGGGATGGTCCAACCTTGCAGCAGGAGCGAGATCAGCACCACGAAGAAGGCGAGGTTGAAATAGATGCGCCCCTGGTCGATGCCGGCCATGAAGGGAAAGAGCGCGAGGAAGATGGGCACGGCGCCGCGCAATCCGACCCAGGAGGCGAAGAGCTGCTCGCGCAGGCTGAAGCCGAAAGGGGTCAGCGAGAGGAAGACCGCCACTGGCCTGGCGACGAAGATCAAGCCGGCGGCGATGATCAGGGTCGGCACCATGGTCTCGAGCAGCTCGCTGGGGTTCACCAACAGGCCGAGCATGACGAACATGACGATCTGGCTGAGCCAGGCGAGCCCGTCGAAGAAGCGGCCGACCACCTGGCTGGCGCGCACCCGCTTGTTGCCGAAGACCAAGCCGGCGACATAGACCGCAAGGAAGCCGCTCGCTTCCATCAGCTGCGTGGCGCTGAAGATCAGCAGCGCCGCGGCCAGCGCCAGGATTGGATAGAGGCCGCCTGAGAGGATGACCCGGTTCATCAGCCAGACCAGGCCGTAGCCGCCGAGGAGCCCCATGGCGCCGCCCACACCCATCTGCCAGACGAAGTTGAGTGCCACCCCGATGTCCGGATGATCGGCACCGGCGTTGATCAGCGAGACGAAGGTGGCGGTCAGGAAGATTCCCATAGGGTCGTTGCTGCCCGACTCCAGCTCCAGAGTGGCGCGCAGGCGGTCCCGCAGGTTGATGCCGCTGCGGCCGAGCAACAGGAAGACGGCGGCGGCGTCGGTCGAGGCGACGATGGAGCCGATCAGCCAGGCGGCCATCCAGCCGATGCCGAGCAGGTAGTGCACCATGACGGCGACCAGGCCTGCGGTGACCACAGCGCCGAAGGTGGCCAGCACCAATGAGGGTCCCCAGGCCCGGCGGATGGTGGCGGCATCGGTGCGCACCCCGCCGTCGAAGAGGATGACGGCCAGCGCCACGCTGCCGATCAGGAAGGCGGTTTCCACGTCGTCGAAGGTGAAGCCACCCGGTCCGTCCTGCCCCGCCAGCATGCCGAGCAACAGGAAGACCAGCAGCAAGGGCGCCCCGACCCGGGCACTGAGGATGCCCGCCAGGATGCTGGCCAGCAGCATCAGCGAGGCAAGCAAAAGGGAGATAACGCCGTAGTCCAAAGCCTGGTCCTGCAAACAGTGCCCGTGCAAGGTAGCAGAAAGCCTCCCGAGCCGGAGCCAGGCTGCCTGCCGCACGCTGTTATACTACGGGAAGTCGGCTATTCGACTGTGGGCTTGCCGATACTTCCTGCTTGCAACCTGTCTTGTGCGACTCGGCAGCGAACTCAGACCGCCATCGCTGCTGTTAGGGAGACTCGCTTGAGAGGCTGGCCACCGCTGGCGCGACGCGTTCGGCGAAGACCGCGTAGCGCAGCGGCCCGTTGGGAACCACGGCATCGAAAGGATAACAGGTGACCAGCGTCATGACATTACGGTCGGCGGCCGTATCGAGGCGTGCAATGCGCGCGTCGAAAATCTCGCTGCCAGTGACTCGGTAGGTCTGCCATTCACCGTCCGCCGCCTGGAGACGCAGGATGTCGCCCGATCCGAGGTGTTGCAGGAAGGCGAAATGCGTATCGCGATGACCGGTGATGACGCTGTTGCCGCGCGCGCCGGGCTCTGCCGTGCCGTCCAGATGCGCAGCGCCGAAGGCCAGTGTTCGGCCGCTTGCCCCCGCCAGCACGATCCGGTCGATACCGAGCCTGGGCACCTGAAGGCGCGCGAGCGGCGCGGTGTCCGCCCACGGCCAGGGCCGCGCATCGGCGGGCCCGGCGCCGTCCAGGCGTTGCGCCCAGGCATGATCGAGAAGAGCCCCGGCCAACCATGCCTTGGCGTGAATGTAGCCGGCGCCGCCGAACAGAGCGAAACCTGCGGCGCAGAGCGCCACGCCGGCGGCTAATCCCGCGCGACGCCGGGTCAGCATTGCACGACCGGCCGCCGCCTAAGGGCAAGCAGAACGATCATGCCTAGGATCAGCAGCACGGCTCCGGCAACGACCAGGGCCGGTGCAGGCGTTGCCGTTGCCGGCAAGGCAATCACCTGACCGAATCCGACCCTCTGCAGCACGCCTTCCGGCACCGGTGCCATCCCGCCTGGGCCGAAGGCCTCGGCTCCGAAGATTCTCTCGTAGTCCATGCCATGCGGCAGGTTGCGCGCGATTTCGGCGCTCTCGATCGGCTCGTCGGCCGGTCTCGCGATCTCGCTCTCGTCGATCGCAACGAGGCTGGTGAACGAAGTGACAAGCCCATAGCGCAACGCGGTGTCGATGATGGCCAACCGTGTGGCCTCCCAGTTCGGCTGCCGCACCGGGAAAGCGTTGCGCAGCTCCGCCACCTTCGACCGGCCCCAGATGCCGGCCACGCCCGCGGCGTTGCGGGCGTTAGTGATCGGCACGACGGTCGACCATGTCTGCTCGCCAAGCCGGCCACTTACGGTGAGCTTGCCTGCGAACCCGCTACCCTCGGCATCGTCGAGGCGCGCGGTGAAGGATACCGGGTCGCCGATATAGAGATCGGGAACGTTTGCGGGGTAGACCTCAGGCGCCGCATCGCCGGGCAGCTCCCAGTCTAGGCGGATATCGGTGAGTGCCGGACGCTCCAGCTTTTCGTGCAGCGCCGTCATCTCCGGCACGAGATTGTCGGCACGGTCGATATAGGTGAAGGTGCCGCGGCCGGCTTCGGCCGCCCGGCGCATGAAATGTGCGTTCGGCGCCGAACCGACCCCGACGGTGAACAGCCGCGTCGTGCCAAGCCCCCGTTCGATGAACGTCGCGAGCTGCGCCTCGTTGGAGACGGCTCCGTCGGTCAGGAAGACGACTTGGCGCAGTCGGCCTTCCGGCGCCTGTGCTGCGAGCGCCGCATCAAGCGCAGCGGCCATCTCGGTGCCGCCATTTGCATCGAGCGATGCGAGCTCCGCAAGCGCGTGCCGCACATGGTCGGCGGTTGCCGGAACGACCTCGTCGAACAGGCGGTGGGTTTCATTGTCGAAGACGATCAGGTTGAAGCGGTCCTGCGCTGTGAGGCGGCGCATTGCCAGGGCAGCGGCGGCGCGTGCGCCCTCGATCGCCGGGCCATGCATCGATCCCGACTTGTCGATCACAAGCACGAGGTCGCGCGGCAGTCCGGACACATCCCAGGTCTCGGCATCGGGCGGCATCAAGGTGACCAGCAAATGTGACGATCCGGCCTGCGCTTCTGCGAACAGGCCGATACGCGGAGCGTCCGCCGCCTCCGGACGCCAGGTCAGGACGAAATCGCGGTCAGACGGCACAGGGCCTTCGGCAAGCGAGATACGGGCCGAAGTGTCGTCGTCGCGCACGATGTCGAGCGCGTGATGGGCCGAGTCGATGTCGGCGAACGGTACCCCTGCATCGAGCGATACGGCGAGAGACACCGGATTGATTGCGCCGTCGTTCGGGTGCTGCACGGGGCCGAAGAGGTCGCGGCCCTGCACCGCGGATAGCGATAGAGCGATTGCTTGCGGGCTGGGCACCCGATCTCCGGAGTGTCCCTCGTCGCCACGCGGCGGCGGAACAGCGACGAGCGGCAAGCTGGCCGCCGGGGTGTAGCGCGGCGCCACGACCAGCGGAAAGCGGTAGCTCCATGCGCCATCGGCGAAGGGCACCTGATCCTGGTAGCCAATTTCAACGATGACTTCCTCACCGGGACCGATGTTGGCGATCCGGGTCGAAAAGACGTTGGGCCGCGCGCTGGACAAGAGTGAGGCGCGCCGGCCGGACTCTCGCGCGGCCGTATAGGCCTTTTCCGCCTCTCCCTTTTCGAGGATCTCTCCCTCGATCGTCCGCTCACCGACCCGCAGCAGCAGCCGGTCGACGGCTGAACGCTCCGGCAGCGGAAAGACGTAGATGCCTTCGAGCCAGACCTTCGAGGGATTTCGGAAACGTTGAACGATGGTGACCCGAGCAATGTCGGCGCTGACGTCGATACTGATGTCGGATGACAGCACTGGCGCCTCGAAGACGACGTCGGCGGTATCGCCGCGAAAGAACAACCCTGCGGGCTCGGTCGAGGGCGGCGCCACGACCGATGCGGCGATCGCCTGAGGGCCAAAAGCTGCAAAAAAGGCGGCCGTGAAGCCGCCGACATAAGTGGTGAAACGAGCTAAGATCGCCATGGTCCGTTCTCTCTCCAGTATCCACGGGATGCGCAGGAACGGACTTAACTGGGCATTCCTGTCGAGAGCGCAGCAGGAATGCGGCGGACACGCGAAGAAATCGGAAAACTTAGGGGCAGCACGAATGCCGGTCGGTGCGATTGATGACCCTGTCGGGATGGGTCTGCCTAGCGGAAGGTGCCGAGCTCTTCGATGCGGTAACCTTCCGGATAGGTCGGGCGACTGGCTCTCGTGAGGAGACGTGGCTTGCGGCGCAACGGCAGGCGCTGCAAGAGGCGCGCCCGCAGTCGCAATGCTCTCATGACCAGACCTTGAAGCCACATCGGCGGCGGTGCGAAGCCCATGTTCTCAAGCAAGCGCGGATCGAGAAAGGCGCGGACCACCGGCCGGCCGGCCCAGAACAGCCAGCGTGGGGCATAGAACCCGAGCAGGAGATTGCTGGTCGCTTCCCCGATCCGCCGGTTACTGTCCGAGAAACGGAAGTTCGCGGCTTCGTAGTCACTGTTCCAGCGCATCATGGCGTCCACGGAGTCGGGAATGCCCTCGATGCCCATGCGCGCGCCGAGCCCGCAGTAATAGAGGAACCACGCCCGCTGCTCCCGATCGGTCATGGGCCTGCGGCCGAAGCGCGCGAGCCAGCGGATCGGCTCGCAGACGAAGGTGGAGAGCACGTAGAGCAGATCGTCATTGGCGATGCGGAAGCGGCCGTGCATCGCGTTCATCCGACTGATCGCCTTCTTGCCGCGCGGGCTGTCGAGCCCGTGCTCCAGGATTTCGGCCAGGATCAGCTCGGTGTCGTCATAGCGCTTGCGCGGCCGGCGCTCGAACTCTCCGGTCTTGGCCAGCAGGCCGGAGATGGAGGGCACGGCATAGGTCCGGAAGAGTGCGAACTCGAGGGAGCGCTGCAGGTCCCAGGAGAACTCGTAGGCATAGAGAAAGCGGGCAATGGCCTCGAAATCCACCTCAGGATCGAGAGCCGCGATCTCCCGCTCCACCTGGGCCCGGGTCTCAGATGTCGTCCTGTCACCTGACACGCTGCACTCCGCAAGGATGAGATGATGAGCGCCGCCGCCGTCACTCTTGAACGGTTTGCAGCTTCTTCTCGTCGATTGCTGCGACCACGATGATTCCGAGGATCGCCAAGGCGCCCGCCAGCCAGTAGGCATGGCTCATGCCGGTTGCGAAGGCCGCGCCCGCCTCGGCCTGCGCCACGCCCGCCGTCTGGGCATGCATGATGGCGGTCGCGCCGGCCACCCCAAGCGCACCGACGCAGAGGTGAACCATGAACGACAGTCCGCCCGCGACCCCGGCGCGCTTGGGCGGCACCGCACTGACGGCGGCCGTGCCCGCTGTGCCGACGCAGAGCGTGGCGCCTAGTCCCATGATGAGCATAGCAGGCAGGATGGCGAAATAGCCCCAGGCGGGCATAACGAAGATGATGGTTCCCCCGCCGATGGCGACCAAAACGTAGCCGGCCAACAGCAGGCGCTTGGGTCCGACCGGGGCATAGAGCCGCCCGCCGAGAATGGACCCGACGGACAGCAGCAGCATCAGAGGCACCATGCCGAACGACGACTGAAGCACCGACCAGCCCATCGTCTTCTGCATGAACTGCGGAAAGTAGAGGAAGGCGATGAAGAGCGAGGGAATGAGCAGCCCATTCGTCGACAGGACCAGCAGGAATTCCCGGTTTCGCATCAGGCTCGGCGGCAGCAGGGGTTGCTTGACGCGGTATTCCACGAAGGGGAAGGCAATGAACATGACGGCGCTCAAGACGAACAGGCCGAGAAGCGCCGGCGACGTCCAGCCCCAGTCGGCCCCGACATCCAGACTGTAAAGTAGGGCCAAGAGTGCCACGCCGAGAACCGCCATTCCGGCAAAGTCGACTCGTTCTTCGACCTTGCCCGGCGTTTCCTTTTTCAGGAAGCGCAATGCCAGAAGGATCGACAGCACCGCCGTCAGGCAATTGAACAGGAAGAACAGCCGCCAGTCGCCGAGCCACGTGGCCACGCCGGCAATCAGCGGCCCGACCACGTTGCCGCCGGTGATCCCGGCCAGGATCAGGCCGATGGCCAGGCCTCGCTTGTCTTCGTCGACGCTCGTCGTGCCAAGTGCCAGAACACAGGGCCAGAGGAGCGCCGCCCCGACGCCTTGGACGGCCCGAGCCGCGATCAGCCAGCCGATGCCGGGCGCGAGAAAACAGCCGATGGAGGCAACCAGGAAGATCGAGGCGCCGATCATGATTTGATGCCGGTGCCCGTACATGTCGCCCAGGCGGCCGCCGGCCACCATGAGAACCCCGAAGCTCAGGGCATAGATGTTCAGCACCCACTGGGTCGTTGTGATGTCGGCGGACAGCTCACGCTCGATGGCGGTGACCAGAATCAAGGCGCCGGTGAAGTCCGTGCCGATGGTGAAGGCCACAACCATCAAGGTTGCGATCACCAGCTTTGCGTCTTTGCCCATCCGTCCCCTCCGACCTCAGCCCCAAAGTGTGTCCTGCCGCAGATGGCAGGACCCCGACCTGTTCTTGTGGCCGGCACGCTAGCACAAGGTTCGCGCCGCATGGTGAAGTTGCTGACATTACGCGATAGGGCGCGGCCGAAAGGACCACCTGCTGGCTGAACTCAGCTAAGCCTCAAGCGGCGACCGAAGGCCCTTCTTGGCACATTTCCGTGTGTAGACCTTCAGCCAGTACTCGTGCCGCCCCAGGTCCTTCTGTCGATCGACCAGCTGGCCGATGAAGGCCAGCTTGTCCTTTGCGGAGCCCAGCTTCTTGTACTTTTTCTTCTGCTTTTTGGTCATGGCGCAGCCAAGGCATCGTTTGTTGAGCTTGAACTTGCAGACGCCAACGCAGGGCGACGGGATTTTTGCCAAGGCTGATTTCCTCGAAGATGGCTTTGCGCTTTCGACGTAGGTAGTGTCCGAACTCATTTTTACGAGTGCGTTGCATTATCATTTTGGAGTTGAAGGGCCCAAGCACCGTCGGCGCATCGCATGTGTGGATTTATTGCGGTCGGTAAGCCATTTTAGAAAGGAGCCCAGCGAGGAGCGAAGACATGGCGACCACATTCAAAGCAGCCTGCATCCAGAACTGCGCCGGGCGCGACGTTGCCGCCAACATCGACGAGACCGACCGGCTGACCCGGGAGGCGGTCGCCGCCGGCGCCGAGTTCGTCTCGCTGCCCGAGTATTTCTCGGGGCTCGACGTGGAGAACGGCCGCCTCAAGGTCCCGGCCTTCCCCGAGGACGAGCACCCTGCCCTCGCCCACTTCCGGGCACTGGCCCGCGAGCTCTCGGTCGTCCTCAACCTCGGCTCCCTGCCCATCGTTAGCGGCGGCAGCAAGGCCTTCAACCGCGGCTACATGATCGACCGCGAGGGGGAGATCACCGCGCGCTACGACAAGATCCACCTCTTCGACGTGGACCTGCCGGACGGCGAGAGCTATCGCGAGTCGGACACCATTCAGGCCGGCAAACAGCCGGTCCTGGCCGTAACGCCCTGGTGCAGCATGGGGCTTTCGATCTGCTACGACCTGCGCTTCGCCCAACTCTACCGGATGCTGGCCCAGGCCGGCGCCGAGGTATTGCTGATCCCGGCCGCCTTCACGCGGACCACCGGCAAGGCGCACTGGCATCTTCTCAACCGGGCCCGCGCCATCGAGACCGGCTGCTTCGTCATCGCCGCCTGCCAGGGCGGCACTCACGAGTGCGGCGCCGAGACCTACGGCCACTCGCTGATCGTCGCCCCCTGGGGCGAGGTGCTGGCCGACGGTGGCGAGGGGACCGGCTTCGCTATGGCCGATATCGACCTGGAGCAGGTCACCCGCGCCCGCCATATGATCCCGGCCTGGCAGGACAACCAGGACTTCACCGTCACTCGGCAGGAGCCGCTGCGCCTCGCCGGCGAGTAGCAAGCTGCCTTTCAGCACAGGCTGTCACCCCGGACTTGATCCGGGGTCCATTTCGACGCCTGCGCGGACCGCCGTGAGACTGAGCGAACAGGTTAACAGCGTTACCCTTCTAACACACTGAAATCATTCAATAACGAAAAGCCGTAAAGCGCCCCGAAATTGAGACGGAGCGCTCAAGACAGCGCGGCCGCCCATCCCATAAAATTTGTCCGAATGTCGCCGGTTCGAGTCGCCTGGCTGGGCCAGGGGTCGGAAGCACCGAACCGGTGGGGGCTTGGGAGAGTGGGGAGCAATCCATGTTCGGAGAACGCCTGTGCGGCCTCTTTGCCGCCGTTCTTGCTTTTGGCCTTAGCGGCGCAGCCGAGGCGGGCTTGGTTCACGATCTCGCGTGGTCAAGCCGCACGGCCAACGGTTTTTTCTCCGCCTCGGGCCAGATCACATTGGCCACAGAGTCCGGAAAATCCGTCGCCGACGTGACCGACTTGTCTCTCTTGGGGGTGGCGATCATCGCGACTGGCGGCGTCCGTCGGGTCAATTTCTCCATCGGGCTTAGTGACATCACGAACATCGCCTGGTCGGTGGACGACCAGTGGAACCTCTCGATCGGTCTCGACACCGGGGATCTTTTGCCCGATCCGAACTTGACAGCCTGCGCCTTGTTCGCGGTCAACTCGCCAATCAGCTTGTTATGCACGCCTGGTGGCGTCACCACGTCCGCTAGTCCGGGCGACACCTTCGGCAGCTTTAACTTTCGCGGTCCGACGATCGCCACCGGCTTCTCTGGTCCGGCAAGCGCAACCGCAGTGCACCTCTCGGCACCGGCCACCCTCGCCCTCTTCGGTCTCGGCCTCGCGGGGCTGGGTCTGGCAGTGCGGCGTAGGCGGCCTGCGTCGCTGCGATGAGAGGCTTGGTGGGACATGAGGGGGGCAGTCGGATGATCTTGAACGCCTTGCACAAAGCCGTGCGTGTGGCCGTGGCCGCCGCGATTCTGCTTGCGGCCGTCGCGACGAACGCGCAGGCCGTCGTCCTGTGGGACGAGGCGATCGATGGCGACGCTTTGCCGGCGGACGGCAGCCTGTTTGCTGGAACGGTCGATGTGCTCGCCAATTCCATCGATCTTGGCACCGCAACGTCCGGCGACATCGTCAGGGGAACAATTCTGGGCAACGGCTCACCCGTCGACCGCGCGGATCTCTATCGCTTCCAGAGTTCGGACCCGTTCCAAGTCGATTTAACGGCATATGCGCCTGGGTCCATCAGCAGCTTTCTGATCACCACAGCCGAGCCCGGCATTAGCAACGTCGGTCTTTTCAACGCCAACCTTGTTTTGGGACCGCTGAACGACATCTTCGGTCCGGTCCCTGCCGGGGACTGGGTTCTCTCCATCGCTAACGTCACCGCGACCTCGCCGGTGTCCTATGAGTTCACCTTCGCAGCGGCGCCACAGCAGGTCTCTCTGCCCGAACCCGCCACGCTCGCCCTCTTCGGCCTCGGTCTCGCGGGGTTGGGCCTGGCGGTACGGCACAGGCAACCTGCGCCAGGGCTCGGGGGATCGCAACCGCGTAGAGCGAGAGAGGGTCGGTAGTATGATGAAGCAGTTTCTGTGCGCACTGATCGTCGCGCTCGGGCTTACCGGGATAGCCGGCGGGGAGGCTCGGGCGGTCGTCATCACGGTCGACTCCCAGTCCTACCAGATGACAACCGTGACAGGCGTGGCTCAGGGCTTCGACGATCTTCTGATGAGCCAACCCTGGTTCGGTGACTTCGATCTGGCCGGTGAGTTCGCGCTTGCGCTCGGCGACCAGCTCGGAAGGCCAAACACCTATCTCTTCGGGTCGCAGATCGGTCCGATCTTCATCGATGGTTTCTCCCCGACTGGCGAGTGGTTCGTCCGCTTTTTTGAACCCACGGGGGTTGTATCCTCGAGCGTTAGCTTTTTTCGGGACGACGGCATCGCAGTTGCTGTGGCCGTTGCGCTGCCGGTGCCGGCCAGCGTGACGCTGATGCTTGTCGGCCTCGCCGGCCTGGGCTTGGCGGTGCGGCATAGGCGGGCTGAACCGCTGCGATGAGAGGTTTATTGGGAAATGAGGGAGACAACTGAATGATCTGGAACACCTTGCATAAAGCTGCGCGCACAGCCGCTACCGCTGCTGTTTTGGTTGGCGCAGTCGCGACAAATGCAGAGGCAGTGGTCCTGTGGGACGAGTCGATCGATGGCGATGCTCTTCCGGCGGATGGCAGCCAGTTCGCCGGCAATGTCGATGCGCTCGCCAATTCCACCAACGTCGGCACTGCGATGCCCGGCGACATCATCAGGGGAACGTTCCTGGGCGCCGGGACGCCTATCGACCGGGCGGATCTCTTTCGCGTCCAGAGCTCGGACCCGTTCCAAATCGACCTGACAGTGTACACGCCCGGATTCGGCAGTAGTTTTGCGATCAGCACAGCCCAATCCGGCTCGACCAACATCGGCCTTTTTTCATCCGAATCAGTATCAGGACCGCTAAGCAACGTCTTCGGTTTGGTCCCTGCCGGGGATTGGGTAATCTCGTTCGCCAACGCCGGTGCAACCTCTCCGGTGTCGTATGAGTTCACCTTCGCATCTGCACCACAGAATCTCCCCGAGCCCGCGAGCTTCATGCTCTTCGGCTTTGGCCTCGCCGGGCTGGGCCTGGCAGTGCGGCGCAGGCGACATAAGGCGAGCTCTTCCTAACAGGCGCGGCAATCTCGTACTGCAATCGGCCGCAACCCCCTTTGCACCTCAGCGGCGATTGGGAGGGCAGGTCCGACCTGGACCTGCCCTCTTGCGTCATGGCGTCTGCCGCCGCAGATCAGGAGAGGTCGCGCAAGAGATCGTTCAAGCGATAGTCGCCCGCCCCTGCGATCGGGCTGGTCGTCGGGGCCTCCGGCGCGCGCTCGGAGCCGACGACATCCGACGGCCGCAGGCCGAAAAGCCTGCGGAATTGGTTGGCGAACTTCGAGGGATCGTGGAAGCCCCAGCGCTCCGCAATGCGGGTGACGGTTCCCCGCTGGTTTCGGGCTCTTGCCAAGTCCTGATAGACGCGCAGAAGTCGCCGCTCGAGAACGAAGGTGTCGACGCCGCCGTCGTCGCGGAACATGCGATAGAGCGTCGCGCGCGAGATGCCGAAGCGTGTGCCGAGGGCCTCTGCGTCGATTGCTGCTTTGCCGAGATTGCGATCGACGTAGGCGACGATCGCCGTGCGCCGTGCCGGTGCGAGATCGTCCTGCTCGAGATCGGGTTCGGCCGTTTCGAGTAGGGTGCGGACCACCTGGACCAGTCCGGAGGCGAGCGTGTCGGCCTGCGCCACCGCTGTCGTGGGCAGCGCACGGTCGAACTCCCTGAGCACAGCACCCAGAAGCCGGCCTGCGGGAGAGGTGCCGCGAATGATGTCCGGCAAGGGCGCATCGGGCCGCGGGGCAACGGCGCTCCGCGGCAGGTAGGTCACGAGCGTGCGCCGTTTGGTGAAATCCGTGATCCCCGCGCCGCGAGAGCCGAGAATGCTGATGTCGCCCGTTCTGGCGGTGTAGGAGCGCCCGTCGAAGAACGCGCGATTGGAGCCTTCGAGATTGATCCGCACGTAGACGAGATCGGGATTCGAGAAGCGCTTGCCGCCGGTGAGGAAGATCTTGTTGGCGTCCGAGACCTGCCGCGTCGCCGCAAGTCCGGGCAGGCCCCAGTTCTCGATACGAGAGTGAAAGGCGCCCTCCGGGAACTCTGCGGAGAATAGCAGGTTGGAGGCGTAGGCGTCCTGCAGGAACTCGACGCTCCGCCCGCTCTCGACCCGGCTGGTGTCGATGACGGAAGCAGGGCTGAGAAGACTACCGTTTCGGCTATCCTGCGTTTCGGGGGCCGCTCCACCACCACCGCCCATGCGCTGCCCTTCTGAGCGCGCACGTCGTGCTTTCGGGGGCGGGTCGCGAGACATGTCCTTCGGTTTTCTCTCGTCGGAACAGAGCGGTTCGTGCGGAGACGCAGACGAATTCTCAAGGCAGCTTAGCAGCTTACCCGTTAGCGAAGGGTATCGGAGCCTATGATGGCGCTGTTCGCTGCGTCAAATGCTACAGGCGCCGCTGCACCTCGCAGATGAGAACCTCAGGCGAGGTAGTCCTTCAGGAAAGCGGAACGGCCGCCGTTCTCGGACCAGAGGATGGGGAAGAAGGACTCCTCCATCTCGGTCGAGCCGAAGCGCTTGTAGCGGCTGTAGATCGGGCCGACGGTGCCTTCGCGAAAGCGGGCGTCGGCGCGCATGCAGTGTGCGACGACGGAGCGCCGCGGCGCTGTTCCGCGGTTGGGGCCGGAGCCGTGCCAGGTGCGGCCGTGGTGAAAGGCCACGCCGCCCTTGCGCAGCACCACGGGGACCAGCTTGCAGTCCCCCTCCCCGACCTCTTCGGCGGCTTGGCGAAACTCCAGGGTGAAGTCGTCGGGCGCATGGAACTGAGCGATGGGCGGTGCCACCGGCCAGCGGTGCGAGCCCTTGGCATAGAGCAGCGTGCCGCCCTCGGCGGTGGTGTCGTCCAGCGCCACCCAGGCGCTGACCATCTGTGTGGGCTCGACCCAGTCCTGGTAGCTGTCGTCCTGATGGAAGCCCAGCGCCTTGGCACCGGGCGGCTTCCAGATGACGTTGTCCTGATTGATGCGGGCGCCCGGCCAGTCCATCAGCCTGGCGCAGGCGCGGCCGATATCTTCCCTGAGGACGATGCGGCCGACCGCGCGGTCGGCCTTCCAGCCGTTGCAGATCTGCCGGGTCAGCTCCGGGTTGTCGCGGCCGGCCCGCCAGTTCCACTCGTCGGGTTGCAGGCCTGTCTCGAAGGTACCCTCGAACAGCCCCTCGAAACGGGCGCCGGCTTGCTCGACCAACGGCAGCTCGACGAAGCCCTCGACGAAGAGGAAGCCGTCGTCGCGGAATTGCTCGATCTGTGACTGGCTCAGCTCCATCTTCCCTCACCCATAAGCTGACAAGGTGGCGACGCCGCCGACGATCACCCCGATGCCGACCCACTGCAGCCAGTTCATCGGCTCTTTGAGAATGAAGCGGGCCAGGAGCGCTGTGATGGCGCTGAAGGTCGAAGCGATCACCACCGCATGAACCGCGTCCTCTCCTCGGCTGCCGTAGAGCAGAGCAACGTAGGCGCCGCCGTCGAGCATGCCCTGCAACGTGAGGACCGGCCACCAGCGTCCCGGTATGGCCGGCGCGCGCCGCAGGTATAGGAAGAAATAGATCGCCAGCAGCAGGATTCCGATCAGCCGCATGGACATGACCGTCTGCAGCTCGCCGTAGCTCTTGGCCGCTTCCTGCGCGCCGACAATGCCAAGGGCGAAGCCCACCGCGCCGGCGAGCGACACCAGGACGGTGATGCGGACATGCGCACGGCTGTAGCGCGCCTTCTCGATGGGGCGGCCGGCCGCCCAGGCGACCAGGGAGACGCCGCCCATGACGGCGAGCATGGCCAGCCACTCGACGGCTTCCGGCACCTTGCCCTGCGCCACGGCGAGCGCCAGGTTGATGGCCGGATAAGCGCTGACGATGGGCCCCGCGACGGCGACCGGCCCGCGCGCCAAGCCCCAATAGAGGAACATGGTGCCGAAGAGGATGCCGCAGGCGCCGAGCAGCAGCGCCCAGATGCCGTCCCAGCTCCAGACCAGGGCATCGCCCTGAA
The DNA here is from genome assembly GCA_965247175.1 of Rhodospirillales bacterium. GTDB lineage: Bacteria > Pseudomonadota > Alphaproteobacteria > Kiloniellales > DSM-21159 > JANQMX01. Next base: position 1,115,112 of record OZ252006.1, on the reverse strand, counting down.
CAAGGACCAGCACCACGAAGGCCAGCCCGCTGATCAGCGTCATGCCAAAGAGCGCCGTCACATGGCCCAGGCTGCGGCCGGTGTAGTGGGCGATGAAGTCGGCCGTGCCCCAGGCCGTTGCCGTCACGAGACCGCCGAGTGCCGGATTCATGGCTGTTGCTTGACCGGGCCGCTGCCATGTTGCGGAGTGCAGAGCATGACGAGTGAGAGTGAGCAATGAGCAACGAGCAGAGCGCGACGGTGATCTTGACCGAGGCGGCGCAGGGCCGCATGGCCGATGCCTTCTTCGGCTGGCAGTGCCGTATCCGGCAGATCGCCATGCGCGATGGAGGCGGCCGGCCGAGCGAGGGCATGCGCCCGGAGATCAGCCTGCCGGAGCAAAACCGTGTGCTCGGACAGATCACCGTGCTGATCAGCCGCCGGCCGCTCGACGAGACGGCGGCGCTGTTCCGCCACATGGCCAAAAAGACGCAGGATCCCAAGGAGCGTCTGGACAGCGCGCTCAAGCACCTGCAGGGCGCCTACTATCAGCGGGCGCGGGAGTTCACGCCAGCGCTCACGGCGCTCTTCGGGCCGGAGTCCCAGGCAGTGAAGGACCTGCTCTTCGCCGGCCGCTGTCTCTTGCGCTTCAGCCAATTCTCCCAGTCCTATAGCCTGCCCTGCGATGCGCGCCTGCTGCCGCAGGAGGATGAGCTCTACCAGGCCACCTATTGGCACAATGCGCTGTTCAACCCAAACCTGCCGGGTGGCGTCCAGGTGCTCGCCTTCCATCCGGACTGGTCTCACGCGGTGGCGGAGCCGCCTGTCGCATAAAAAACGCCGCGCCGGCGACCCGACGCGGCGCTTAGAGCCACAATTGCGCAAGGCGTTGGTACTCAGAACTTGCGATAGGCTTTGTTGAGCTGCACCAGCGGGTGGCGGGTGGACATCTGGAACTTGATCAGCAGCTCGCGCGCCAGCATGTCGCGATCCTGCTGATTGTCCGGCAGCGCCATGTCCTCGGGCACCGTCACCCAGCCGTTGATGTTGCGGTCGAAGACGGCCGGGCGGCCTTCCTCGTAGCCCATGTGAACGTCCTCGAGCCAGTTGAGGTCGTCCCAGCCCATCCGCTCCATGTATTCCTTCAGGAAGGGCGTCACCCGCTCGTAGTCCGGCAGCAGGTTGACGTCATAGCGGTAGCCGATGTGCTGGCCGATTTCCTTCTCACGGGCCGAGTCCAGTCCATCGCCTGTGATGAACTGATCGACATCCTTGATTTCCGTACCTTTATAGCCGCCTTTTCCAGCCATATCTGAACCTCTCGTTCGTCTCGCGGACGGACCGGCGGGACCGCCGGCCGCTATCGCGATCTCCTAAAGGTGGTGGTAGTCCTCGACGCCGACGGTGTAGTCGGTGCCCGCCAGTGGCACGCCGGCCATGGCCGAGGCCTCCATCGACAGGGCCGCCAGGTCTTCCGGCTCCAGCGAGTGGACGTTGGTCTTGCCGCAGGCGCGGGCCATCATCTGGCACTCGATGGCGAGGCAGTGGAGGAAGTTGTAGACCCGCTCCGCCGCCTCGTCCGGGTCGAGCCGGGCGCGCAGCTTGGGGTCCTGGGTCGCCACGCCGACCGGGCAGCGCCCGGTGTGGCAGTGGTAGCAGTAGCCTGCCTCGACGCCCATTTCCTCTTCGAAGTTGGCCTCAGGGATGTCCTTGTTGCAGTTCAAGGCCATCAGCGAGGAGTGCCCGATGGCGACGGCGTCGGCGCCCAAGGCCAAGGCCTTGGCGATATCGCCGCCGTTGCGGATGCCACCGGCATAGACCAGGGAGATCTCGCCGGTCTTGCCGACCTCGTCGATCGCCCGGCGGGCCTGGCGGATAGCCGCGATGCCGGGGACGCCGGTCTCTTCGGTCGCCAGATGCGGGCCGGCGCCGGTGCCACCCTCCATGCCGTCGATGTAGATGACGTCCGGGTCGGTCTTGGCCGCCATGCGCACGTCGTCGAAAACGCGGGCCGCGCCCAGCTTGAGCTGGATGGGGATCTCCCAGTTGGTCGCTTCCCGCACCTCTTCAATCTTCAGCGCGAGGTCATCGGGGCCGAGCCAGTCCGGGTGACGAGCCGGCGAGCGCTGATCGATGCCGGCCGGCAGCGAGCGCATCTCGGCCACCTGGTCGGTGACCTTCTGGCCCATCAAGTGGCCGCCCAGGCCGACCTTGCAGCCCTGGCCGATGAAGAACTCGACGGCGTCGGCCAGCCGCAGGTGATGCGGATTGAAGCCGTAGCGCGACTGGATGCACTGATAGTACCACTTGGAGCTATAGCGCCGCTCGTCCGGGATCATGCCGCCCTCGCCCGAGCAGGTCGCCGTGCCGGCCATGGTGGCGCCGCGCGCCAGCGCCGTCTTCGCTTCGTAGGACAGGGCGCCGAAGGACATCCCGGTGATGTAGACCGGGATGTCGAGCACCAGCGGGCGCTTGGCGCGCGGGCCGAGCACCGTCTTGGTCAGGCATTTCTCGCGATAGCCCTCGATGACGAAGCGCGTCAGCGTGCCGGGCAGGAAGGTCAAGTCGTCCCAGGTCGGGATTTTCTTGAACAGCGAGAAGCCCCGCATGCGGTAGCGGCCAAGCTCCGACTTGATGTGGATGTCGTCGATGACATGCGGGGGGAACATGAAGGACTGACCAAGATTGTAGCGGTCCCGCTTCGGGCTCTTGGCTTGCGGTTCCTGCTTGGGCAGGGGCTGTTCGCTGATCGCCATGGATCGAATCTCCTAGAATACCGTCCGTTCGTTGGGCTGTTGCAAGCCGTCCGGTCGTTACAGGATGAGCTTCTTCTCGGTCGGCTCCAGATTGTCGTAGTTCCAGAGCTGCTTGCCGGCGACGTACTTGGAAAAGTGGTCAACGCCCTTGTCCGGCAAGAGGTCGTATTGCTTGAGCTTGCGGGTCAGCCAGGCCTTGTCCAGCTCGGTCAGCTCGCCCGGCACGCAGTCGACGCCAAGCGACTTCACCTCGCCGCCGACGAAGATCGTTCCGTCGTACATGGAGTCGCCGAGGTTGTGGCTGGCATTGCCGCAGACGACCATGCGGCCGCGCTGCATCATGAAGCCCGAGAAGGCGCCGGTGTCGCCGCCGACCAGGATGGTGCCGCCCTTCATGTCGATGCCGGTGCGGGCGCCGACATGGCCTTTACAGACCAGATCGCCGCCGCGAATGGCTGCGCCGAAGGTGGAGCCGGCGTTCTTCTCGATGATCACCGTCCCGGCCATCATGTTCTCGGCACAGGACCAGCCGACGCGGCCCGAGATGCGCACGTTGGGGCCGTCGATCAGGCCGACGCCGAAATAACCCAGGCTGCCCTCGAAGTAGAGGTTGAGCCGGTTCAGGATGCCGACACCGAGCGAATGCCGAGCCATCGGATTCTTGATGACGATGGTGCCGTGGCCCTGCTCCATCAGCTCGCGGATTTTGAGATTGACCTCGTTGGTGGTCATCTCGGCGGCGTCGAACTCGGCCCGCTTGTTGAAGTCCACGTCCGGCGCGTCGGGATAGACGAAGTTCGCCTCTTCGTCCGGCGTGAAGAAGACCTGCTGGGTGCGCCCCCGGAGCTGCTCGGTGTGCAGCCCCATTTCATGGGAGCGGGACTCCTGTTCCATTACGCTTTCCATACCCGAACCTCCCCTTCGTAGGGGTCGAAGGTGTCGATCTCTTGCGGGAAGAGCGTGCGGATGGCGATCTCTTCTGAGGCCAGCGCGACGATGTCGTCGCCCTCGTAGAGCACCATCGGCTTGGCGGCCATCACGTCCTTGGCCATGCCGAGCTCGTCCCGGGTCGCCACCAGGTAGGTGAAGACGCCGTCGATCTCCTCGATCGCCTGGTGCAGCGAGTCTTCGAGGCTGTGGCCGGACTCGAGCTTGTCGGCGGTGTAGACCGCCAGCAGCTCCGAGTCGCAGGACGACACGAAGCGGTGGCCGCGCCGCTCGAGATCGCGCCGCTTGTTCCAGTAGTTGGTGATCTGCCCGTTATGCACGACCGAGATGTCGTTGTAGGGGTAGGCCCAGTAAGGATGCGCCGAGCGGATGTCGACGGCGGACTCGGTCGCCATGCGGGTGTGGCCGATGGCATGGGTGCCGTCGAACTGCTTCAGCCCGTATTGGCCCGAAACAACGTCGGCGTCGCCCAGGTCCTTGATCAGCTCCAAGCCGTGGCCGAGCGAGAGGATCTCGACCCCCTCTACATCCTCGATGTAGTCGGCCAGCCGGCGCATGTCGCCGTCGAACTGAAGGTGGTAGCGGAAGGCGTATTCAGTCGCCTGCTCCGAATCGTGGATCTTGGCGCCCGAGCTTTCGATGCGCCGGTCGACCTCGGCCTTGCGATCACGCAGCTGCTGATGGATGGCGAAGCCTTGCGCCAGGTCTTCCTGCTCGGCCAGCTTGAAGCGCATGACGAAGAGACCTGTCTTCGGTTCGCCGTAAACGGCGAAGCCGGTGGAGTCCGGTCCCCGGTGCTTCAGTGCCTGCAGCATCGCGGTCATTTCGGCGCCCACGTTCGAGGACTTGCCTCGATGAATGAGCCCAGCGATTCCACACATGCCTTGCTCTCTCCTTCTCTAAGGGCTGGCCCCCGCCCTCTCTGGGAGCGGCGGGCCGATTGCGTTCTCTCTCGACCCCGTGCCTAGGGCAGGCAGTCGAGATAGGTCTCCAGATCCCACTCTGTCGTGGTGTGCAGGAAGCGCTCCCACTCGTCGCGTTTGTATTCGTCGTAGAGCCGGTACATCTCGCCCGGCATGGCGCCCTTGATGACCTCGTCCTTTGACAGGGCCGCCAGGGCATCGCCCAGGGTCATGGGCAGGCGCCGCACCTCTTTGCCGGCCTCCATGGCCTGGTAGATGTTGCGGTCCTCCGGCGGTCCCGGGTCGATGTCGCGCTTGATGCCGTCGTCGGCCGCTTTGATGATCGCGGCGCCCATCAGGTAGGGGTTCACCATGGAGTCCACGGCACGGTACTCGAAGCGTCCCGGCGCCGAGATGCGCAGGCCCGTGGTGCGGTTCTGGTAGCCCCAGTCGGCGAAGACCGGCGCCCAGAAGCCGGTGTCCCACAGCCGGCGGTAGGAGTTCACGGTCGAGCAGCCGATGGCGGTCAAAGCACCCAAGTGCTCGACGATGCCGCCGACCACCTGCAGCCCCACCTTGCCCGGCATCTGCGGGTCGTCGGTGTCCGGCATGAAGGTGTTCTCGCCGCCCGACAGATAGGTGAAGCAGCCGGGCATGGCGGGCAGATTGTCGCGCTGCTGACCAAGCAGCTTCAGCCCCTCTTCGCCGCCGCGCCAGAAGGAGATGTTGTGGTGGCAGCCCGAGGCGGAGACGCCCATGAAGGGCTTCGACATGAAGCAGGCGATGAGGTTGAACTCACGCGCGACCTGGGCGCAGATCTGCCGGTAGGTGGTCAGGCGATCCGAGTTGCGCATGGGATCGTCGAAGGTGAAGTTGAGCTCGAGCTGGCCCGGCGCGTCCTCGTGGTCGCCCTGGATCATGTCGAGGCCCATGGCCCGACAGTAGTCGATCACCTTCATGTAGACCGGGCGCAGGCTCTCGAACTGATCGATGTGATAGCAGTAGGGGTTGGAGAAGCCGCCGTCCGGCTTGCCGTCCTCGCCCCGCTTCAGCCACATCATCTCCGGCTCGGTGCCGGCCCTCAGATGCAGGCCGCCGTGCTCCTGCTTGAACGCGTCATGGATGCGCCGCAGGTTGCCGCGGCAGTCGGCGGTCAGATAGGCGCCGGGGTCCTGCCGCTCTTCGCGGTTGCGGAACAGAGTGCAGAAGACGCGCGCGACCCGCTTGTCCCAGGGCAGCTGGCAGAAGGTATCGGGCTCGGGGATGCCGACCAGCTCTTTGTCCTGCGGGCCGTAGCCGAGGTACTCGCCGTGCCGGTTGAGGAAGAGGTTGACGGTCGCGCCATAGACCAGCTGGAAGCCCTTCTCGGCCACCGATTCCCAGTGATCGGCCGGAATGCCCTTGCCGCAGATGCGTCCGGTGATGGAAACGAACTGCAGATAGAGGTACTCGATGCCAAGCTCGTCGATCTTGGCCCGCACCTGCTTCACCAGGTCGTCACGACCCGGCTGGTTCACGAAGGTTTCGAGATCGGTCGCCATCCGTCCTTAGTCTCCCGTTCATCATGCTCTTTGTCTGGATGCGCCCCGAAGCCGCACGTTGGGCAGGCTTGCAACCCACCGCACATCCCTCGACCTAGCGCTCCGCCTTTGTGCGCGGATGACACCATACTTCGCAGCGGTTGGAAACCAATTTTTCATAAACTGGCGAAATGGTTGAAATTGGTCTATATTGAGATATCTGGTGGTGAGGACCTGAGGCGCAAAGGCGCCGAGCGGCAGAACACGTAAGGACAGAGACGAGCATGGCTGTAACCAAGGAGACGCCCAAGGAGGCCGGCGCGCCGGACGAAGGCCTGGTGCGCGCCAGCAACGGCGCCGGGTCCATCGCGACCCAGCTGCGCAAGGCGATCCTTGAGAGCGCCTATAGCTATGGCGAGCGCCTGCCGGCGGAGCGCGAACTGGCCCTGCACTACCAGGCCTCGCGCAGCACCGTGCGTGAAGCGCTGCGCCAGTTGGAAGACGATGGTCTGGTCTCGCGCAAGATCGGCAGCGGCACCTTCGTTTCCTACCGTCTGCTCGACGAGGCGCCCTTCGGCGAGAGCGAAATCGTCGGCGCGACCAGTCCCTTGGAGCTCATCGAAGTGCGCTTGGCGGTCGAGCCGCGCATGGCCTCCAGCGCCGTGCTGCACGCCACGGCCCGCGACCTGCAGCGGCTCGGCGAGGCCTTGGCCCAGCTCGAGTCCTGCGGCGCCGACCGCGACGCTTTCACCAAGGCCGACGAGCACTTCCACATGTGTCTCGCCGAGTGCACCAAGAACAAGCTGATGATCTGGCTCTACCGCCACATCAACAGCATTCGCACTCACGAGCACTGGGGTGCCATGAAGGACAAGGTCCTGACGTCCGAGAACATCCGTGCCTACAACCGCCAACACCGCGCGCTCTACGAGGCGATTTGTCGCCGCGACCGGGCCAAGGCAGTGGAGAGCATCACCGCGCACATGGAGTTGGCGCATCGCCATCTCGTGGGCGCGAGCGGGATTTGACTAATCTATGAGGGATTATTTTCCCGCGCTAAGTCCATAGAATAACTGCGTAATTGCGGTCTGGTCCCGGACCAGTGGTATTTCCCCAGGCGCATCGTTGTTTACAGAAATTCACTGAGTTTGCTTAACTTCGGTCCGAATCCGGTCGAATCGGTTGGGAGCTAACCCGACCAAGCCGGGTTTGGTCGGGCCGGAGAACCTTCACCGTGTGCGATCGACAAAAGAAATAGGGGAGCGAAACGACGGCGGCTGCGCGGCCAAGCGCAGCGCGGCAATAGTGCTCTCCCAAACACCGCTTGCAACCGTCGGTCCAGCAACGTCATGCGGGCCTCAACAGAGTAGGGAGAGCGTGTCCATGGATACGGATATCGGTGCCCTGACGACAGTCTTTACCGAGTTCTATTACTGGGTAACCGTGCCGCTCATGTTCCTCATCCATGTGGGATTCTGCATGTATGAGGTCGGTGCTTCGCGCCGTAAGAACATGATGCACACCTTGATGAAGAACACGATGCTGATCCCGTTGGTCACCATCACCTTCTTCTTCTTTGGCTGGTGGATCTATTGGGCCTTCCCCAACGGTCCCTTCATCACCGGCGGCATTCCGACAGACTTCTCGGATCCCAACCTCCCCTGGAGCGAAACCATGGGGCCGAACCTGGACGATCGGATCACCGGCGTGTTCTGGGCAGCCTTCCTGCTGTTCTCCTGGACCGCGGCCTCCATCGTATCGGGTGCCGTGATCGAGCGTATCCGCTCCGGTGCCTTCTGGCTCATCGCCGTGCTCGTCGGCTCGTGCACCTGGATCATCGATGCCGCCTGGGGCTGGCACTATGACGGCTGGATGGTCAAGCTGCTCGGCTACCACGATGCCTATGCCAGCGGTGTCATTCACGCCATCGCCGGCGGCGCAGCGCTCGGTGTGCTTGTGGTGCTGGGTCCGCGCATCGGCAAGTTCCGCGCCGACGGCACGCCGCGCAACATCGTGCCGCACAATCCCTGGCTGGTGACCGTCGGTCTCTTCCTGATCTACACCGGCTTCTGGGGCTTCTATGTCGCCTGCAACGTGCCGGTCATCAGCCCCGAAGGCATTGGCGGTCAGATCACCGGAGCCACGCAAACGGCGACGACGATCTACCTGACGCCGACGACGCTTTCGGCGATCGTCTTCAACTTCCTGATGTCTCTGTCGGGTGGTTTGCTGGCGGGCTACATGGTCTCCAAGGGTGACGCCTTCTGGACCTATTCCGGTGGTCTCGCAGGCATCATCACTGCCTCCGCCGGCAACGACCTCTACCATCCGATCCAGGCCATGTTCATCGGCGCGATCGGCACGGTGGTGGCCTACAAGCTGCATCACTGGGTGGAGCGGACCTTCAAGGTCGACGACGCCGTGGGGGCCGTGGCCGTTCACGGCTACGCTGGCTTCTTCGGTCTCGTGGTCGCCGGCTTCATGCTCTGGGGCCATCCCGCCTCGCCTTACGAAGGGGCGGCGGTGATCACGCCTTGGGGTCAGTTCGCCGGCGCGATTATCATGTTCTGGGTGCTCGGGTTCCTGCCTGCTTGGATCCTGGCCAAGATCATGAATGGCTTCGGCATGCTGCGCATTCCGCCGGAGCTCGAGATTGCCGGTCTAGATCTGGCCGACTTCCACGACCGTTACCTGTCGGATGAAGACGTCAGTCGTGCCGAGGAAGAAGAGGCACGGCGACTCGGACTCATCCGCTGAGCCATCGAGCCGATCAGATAAGGAGCACAACGAATGTCAACCACAGGCATTTCTTCATGGGCGGTCGATCTCGGCGAGGTCGGCGCCATCTATCCCTTCCAAGGGACCGAGTTCATTCTCTTCCTGGCCGGCGTGGCCTTCTGGGTCATCTGGCACATCTGGCAGATCCGTCTGGAGGATCACACCTACGAGGACGATCTTCGGCACCTGAAGGACCCGGAGAAGCTGGAACGCGCGATGCGTAACCAAAGACTGGAGTAGCCTGCGCATAGGTTGCAGTATGTCGAAGGGGCCGGCATCCCAGGGGTGCCGGCCCCGTTCGTCTCCGCAGTTCGGGCGGAGGCAACGAAGAGATGTCTGTTTGCAAGAAGGTCATGAAACGGGACCAAGACCCAGGCTATCAGGATCCGCACAGCCTGAGCGGCGCATCGGAGAACCGGCTGGAGTACGCCATCGGCCAGGAGGTGCGCGCCTTCCGGCATAAGCTGGACATGACCGTGAGCGAGCTGGCGAGAGCGGCCGGCCTCTCCGCCGGCATGCTCTCCAAAATCGAGAACGGCCTCACCTCCCCTTCGCTTGCGACCTTGCAGGCGCTGAGCCGCGCCTTGCAGGTGCCGGTGACGGCCCTGTTCCGTCGCTATGAAGAGGCGCGCGAGGTCAGCCACGTCAAGGCAGGCGAAGGCCTTACGATCAACCGGCGCGGGACGCGGGCCGGGCACCAGTATCAGCTGCTTGGCCACGTCACCAGCAAGCGCCTGATCGTCGAGCCCTATCTCATCACCTTGAGCGAGACCTCCGACGTCTTCCCGCTGTTCCAGCACGCCGGTCTCGAGTTCATCCATATGCTCGAAGGCGTCGTTGGCTACCGCCATGCCGACCGGACCTACCGGCTGGAGCCGGGCGATTCGCTCTTCTTCGATGCCGATGCGCCGCACGGGCCTGAGGAACTCATCGAGCTGCCGGCGCGCTTTCTCTCCATCATCTGCTACGAGGGACAGGAGGTCTCTTAGGCAAGCATTCGACGTTATTCCTCAAAGGAAATATTTTTTATTGAGGTGAGATGAAATCCGCCCTATCTCTTGCTCCCGGAACGATTTCCAAGAAAGGGATGGAGCCATGTGCGGCATCGTCGGCCTCTATCTGAAGAACCCTGACCTGCACGGCGAACTTGGGCGGCTGTTCACGCCCATGCTGATCGAGATGACCGAGCGCGGTCCAGACAGTGCCGGGGTGGCCGTCTATCATAATCCGGTTGGCGATAGCGCCACCAAGCTGACCCTGTTTCATCGCGACCGGGACTATGGCTGGAAGGCGCTGGAGACCGACATGGAGCGGGCCCTTGATACCGAAGCCAGCCTGCGCCGCGTTTCCTCCCACGCCGTGCTCACTATCGATGCGCCGGAGCGCACGGCGGTCGACTGGCTGATGGACGAGCGGCCCGAAGTGCAGATCGTTTCCATCGGCCGCATCATCGAGATCTATAAGGAGATGGGCCTGCCGGCCGAGGTCGCCGAAGAGTTCTCGGTCGACGCGATGACCGGCAGCCACATGATCGGCCACACCCGCATGGCGACGGAAAGCGCCGTGACCACCGCCGGCTCGCACCCCTTCTCCACCGGCCGCGATCTCTGCCTGGTGCACAACGGCTCGCTCTCCAACCACAACCGTCTGCGCGCCTGGCTGAGGAAGAACGCCGGCCTGCGCTTCCAGACCGACAACGACAGCGAGGTGGCTGCCGGCTACCTGACCCATCGTCTGGCCGAAGGCGACAGCCTGCAGGAAGCGCTGGAAAAGGCGATCGACGACCTGGACGGCTTCTACACCTTCGCCATCGGCACCGCGCGCGGCTTTGCCGTGCTGCGCGATCCCATCGCCTGCAAGCCGGCGGTGATGGCGGAGACCGATGATTGGGTCGCCATGGCGTCGGAATACCGCTCCCTGGCCAAGCTGCCGGGCGTCGCCAACGCCGCCGTGTGGGAGCCGGAGCCGGCGCGGGTCTACACCTGGGGCAGCGCCTGATGGCGGTCTTCGACCTGGCGAAGCAGCCGCTGCGGGAGCTCAACAGCACCCTTCACGAGCTGCCCGAAGAAACCAACGAAACCCATTGGAAAGTCACCAATCCAATGGGCCTGCACAATGTCGCTGTCGGGCTCGATCGGCCGATCACCGTCGAGATCGACGGCCACGTCGGCTACTACTGCGCCGGCATGAACCAGCAGGCCGAGGTGCTGGTCAACGGCAACTGCGGCCAAGGGGTCGCGGAAAACATGATGTCTGGCCGAGTGGTCGTCCGCGGCAATGCCAGCCAGTCGGCCGGTGCCACGGCGCACGGCGGCCTGCTGGTCATCGAGGGCGACGCGGCGGCGCGCTGCGGCATCTCTCTCAAGGGCGGCGATATCGTGGTCAAGGGCTCCGTCGGCCACATGAGTGCCTTCATGGCCCAGGCCGGCCGCATCGTGGTCTGCGGCGATGCCGGCGAGTACCTCGGCGACTCTCTCTACGAGGCGCGCATTTACGTGCGCGGCACGGTTGCTCAGCTTGGCGCTGACTGCGTCGAGAAGGAGATGGAGGCCACGCACTTGGAAGAGCTGCGCGATCTGCTCACGGCTGCCGGCGTCGAGGCCGACCCGGCCGAGTTCCGCCGCTACGGCTCGGCCCGCAGCCTCTACCACTTCAACGTCGATAAGATGGACTCCTACTGATGAAGCCCGTCCCGCCCCATCTGCGCCGCTCCAGCAGCTTTCCGCCCGAGGTCGTCGCCGAGATCCAGCGCGCCGCTGGCACCAGCATCTACGACATCCGCGGTGGCGGCGCGAAACGGCGCATCCCCGATTTCGACGACCTGCTGTTCCTCGGCGCCTCCATGTCGCGCTATCCGCTCGAGGGCTATCGGGAGGCGTGCGACACGACCGTGGTATTGGGGTCGCGCTTCGCCAAAAAGCCCATCGAGATCAAGATTCCTATCACCATCGCCGGCATGTCTTTCGGGGCGCTCTCCGCCAACGCCAAAGAGGGGCTTGGCCGCGGCGCCAGCGAGGTGGGCACCAGCACCACAACCGGCGACGGCGGCATGACGCCGGAGGAGCGCGGCCAGTCCAAGATCCTGGTCTATCAATACCTGCCCTCGCGCTACGGCATGAACCCGAACGATCTGCGCAAGGCCGACGCCATCGAGATCGTCGTCGGCCAGGGCGCCAAGCCCGGCGGCGGCGGCATGCTGCTGGGGCAGAAGATCAGCGAGCGCGTGGCCGAGATGCGCACCCTGCCAGAAGGCATCGACCAGCGCAGCGCCTGCCGCCATCCCGATTGGACCGGCCCTGACGATCTGGCCATCAAGATTCAGGAGCTGCGCGAGATCACCGACTGGGAGAAGCCGATCTACGTGAAGGTCGGCGCCACCCGCACTTACTACGACACGGCGCTTGCAGTGAAAGCGGGCGCTGATGTCATTGTCGTTGACGGCATGCAGGGCGGAACGGCCGCGACGCAAGACGTCTTCATCGAGCATGTCGGCATCCCCACCCTCCCCGCCGTGCGGCTCGCCGTCGAGGCGCTGCAGGAACTGGACATGCACCGCAAGGTGCAACTCATCGTCTCCGGCGGCATCAAGAACGGCGCCGACGTGGCCAAGGCCCTGGCGCTGGGTGCGGACGCGACCTCCATCGGCAGCGCCGCCATGATCGCCATGGGCGACAATGCGCCGGAGCTGGATGAGGAGTATCGCAAGCTCGGCAGCGCGGCCGGCTATTACGACGACTGGCACGAGGGCCGCGACCCTGCCGGCATTTCGACCCAGGACCCGGAGCTGGAGAAGCGCCTCGACCCGGTGGTCGCCGGGCACCGCCTGGCCAACTACCTGCGGGTCATGACCCTGGAGTGCCAGACCTTGGCGCGGGCCTGCGGCAAGAGTCACGTGCACAACCTGGAGCCCGAAGACCTGGTCGCCCTCACCGTCGAGGCCTCGGCCATGGCCAAGGTGCCGCTCGCCGGAACGAGCTGGATCCCGGGACAGGGCGGCTACTAGAGTTCGCAAGAAGCAAGAACGGTTTCAACGTGGTGAGAGGGAGAATGGGAGATGGCGGGCGACCTGGCCAAGGCCGCAAAAGATAAGGGTATCAAGTATTTCCTGATCAGCTTTGTCGATCTCTTCGGCGTTCTGCGGGCCAAGCTGGTGCCCGCCAGCGCGATCGGCGACATGCAGAAGGAGGGCGCGGGCTTTGCCGGCTTCGCCGCCTGGCTCGACATGACGCCGGCCCACCCGGACATGTTCGGCATCCCCGATCCCGACAGCCTGATCGTGCTGCCCTGGAAGCCCGAGGTCGCCTGGCTCGCCGCCGATCTCTGGATGGACGGCAAGCCGGTCGAGGCCTCGCCGCGGGTGGCCCTCAAGCGCCAGATCGAGCGCGCCGAGAAGGCCGGCCACCGCATGATGACCGGCACCGAGAACGAGTACTTCCTGATCAATGCCGACGGCAGCGCCATCTCGGACGAGCGCGATACGCAGGAGAAGCCCTGCTACGACCAGTCGGCCTTGATGCGGCGCTATGATGTGATCTCGGAGATCTGCGATCACATGCAGACGCTCGGCTGGGGCCCCTATCAGAACGACCACGAGGACGCCAACGGCCAGTTCGAGATGAACTGGCACTATAGCGACTGCCTGGTGCAGGCCGACCGCCAGACCTTCTTCAAGTTCATGGTCAAGGCCGTCGCCGAGAACCACGGGCTGCGCGCAACCTTCATGCCCAAGCCCTTCTCGAACCTGACCGGCAACGGCTGCCACGCCCACGTCTCGGTCTGGGACAAGGCCGGCAAGAAGAACCTCTTCCTCGACAAGAAGGATGAGATGGGCCTGTCCAAGCTGGCCTATCAGTTCCTCGGCGGCATCATTCACAATGCCGATGCCCTCTGCGCCATCTTCGCGCCGACGGTGAACAGCTATAAGCGCATCAACGCGCCGCGCACGCTGTCGGGCGCGAGCTGGTCGCCCAACACGGTGACTTACGGCGGCAACAACCGCACCCACATGGTGCGCATCCCCGACCCCGGCCGCTTCGAGCTCAGGCTGATGGACGGCGCGGCCAATCCCTACCTCATGCAGGCGGGCATCCTGGCTGGCGGCCTCGACGGCGTCGCCAACAAGCGCGACCCCGGAAAGCGCCTCGACATCGACATGTACGCCGAGGGCAACAAGGTGCGCGGCGCCAAGCGCCTGCCGCTCAACCTGCTGGATGCCATCCGTCTGTTCGACAAGTCGAAGACCTTGCGGGCGGCTTTGGGCGATGAACTGGTCGATGCCTACGTCAAGCTGAAGCAGCAGGAGTGGAACAGCTTCAAGGCCGAGATCAGCCCTTGGGAGCGCGCCCATACGCTGGACTGCTAGTCTCGAGGCCGTAGTTCTGGCCAGCTCCTGCCGTTGCTGCTAATCTCATACCAATTCCAATTCATTGGTTTGGATTGGTTCAAGAACAAGAGAGCAGCGGAGGGGCCCCGGCGGACATGCCCATTCTCGAGGTGCGCCAGCTCAGCATGCGTTTCGGCGGCTTGACGGCCGTCAACAGCCTCAGCTTCGCGGTCGAGGAAGGCAGCATCCACGGCCTGATCGGGCCGAACGGCGCCGGCAAGACCACCACCTTCAACGTGATCAGCGGCTACTACGTGCCGAGCGGAGGCCAGGTCATCTATGACGGCCAGGACATCTCCGGCAAGAAGACCAGCAGCATCGCCGCGCTTGGCCTGGTGCGCACCTTCCAGGGCACCACCCTGTTTCATGAGTTGAGCGTCTTCGAGAACGTCCTGGTCGGCGCCCACCTCAAGGCGGAGAGCTACGTTTTCGCCGCCGTCCTCGGTCGCGATCGTGCCCGGCAGCGCGCGGCCGAGGAGCGCGCCTGCGAGGTGCTCGACTTCTTCGGACTGCTTGCGCGGAAGGATGAGCTGGCCAGCGCCCTGCCCCACGGTTTGCAGCGCGCGCTCGGCATGGCTGTGGCGCTGATGTCCGAGCCGCGCGTTCTGATGCTCGATGAGCCCTTCACCGGCATGAACCCGGAAGAGACGCGGCATATGATGGGCCTGATGGAGCGGGTGCGCAGCCGCGGCGTCACCCTGCTGCTGGTCGAGCATGACATGCAGGCTGTCATGGGGCTCTGCGAGCGCATCACGGTGATGAACTTCGGCAGCCTCTTGGCGGAGGGCACGCCAGAGGAGGTCCGTAACAACCCCGAGGTCATCACCGCCTATCTCGGGGCGTCCATCGACGAGGAGTTGCTCAATGCTGCTGCGCGTTGAGAACCTCTCCGTCCACTACAACAAGGTCGTCGCCCTCAAGGGCATCTCGCTTGGCGTGCCTGAAGAGGGCATCGTCACCATCATTGGTGCTAACGGGGCCGGCAAGACCACGACCATGCACGCCGTCTCCGCCCTCCTCCCCGTCTCTTCGGGCGAGATCTGGTTCGACGACCAACGCATCGACACTCTGCCGCCCGAGAAGGTGGTGGCCGCCGGCATCGCCCAGGTGCCGGAAGGCCGCCGCGTCTTCCCCGAGCTGACGGTGCTGGAGAACCTGCGCACCGGTGCCTTCCTGCGCCGCGACAAGGCGGCGGTGGAGGAAGACCTGGAGATGGTCTTCGCCCACTTTCCCCGCCTCAAGGAGCGGCGCGGCCAATGGGCCAAGCTGCTCTCCGGCGGCGAGCAGCAGATGCTGGCCATCGGCCGGGCTCTGATGGCCAAGCCTCGTTTGCTGTTGCTCGACGAGCCCTCCATGGGCCTCTCGCCGGTGATGGTGCAGGAGATCGCGCGCATCATTCTCGCCATCTCCAAGCGCGGCGTGCCCGTCGTGCTCGTGGAGCAGAACGCTGAGCTGGCCCTGCGCCTGGCTGACTACGCCTACGTGCTGGAGACCGGCACGGTCGCCCTGGAGGGGCCGGCCAACGAGCTGCACGACAATCCGCACGTGCAGAGCGCCTACCTGGGCGGATGACCATCGGGTCTGACCAAACTGGCGGCTTCGGGGGTGCCGATCCACGCCTCTTGCTGGAACGCGACTGGGACGAGGCGGACTTCCGCTGGGAAAGACTGAGCGAGGCCGCCCTCGGCTGCTGGCTGGCCGGCGAGCGCGAGACGGCGGCGAAGGGCTGGTCGGAGGCGCTGCTGCTCGCCCGACAGAATTTCGGGCCGGACGACCCCCGCCTCGCTGCCTCGCTGACGGCGGCGGCCTGCGCCCGCATCGCCGATGGCGAGCGTGCGATCGGCGAAAAGCTCCTGCGCGAGGCGCTGGTGATTTGGGACCGGGCTGGTGGCGCCGGCACCGCCGCGGGGCCGCAGATGGCCGGCGAGCGTCGCTCCCGCTCCTCCATGTATCACTTCTCGCTCGAGAGCCGCTTTGCCGGCAGCTACGACCGTCACGTGGAGGCGCGGCAGGCGGCACTCCTGGCGACCGGACGGGACGGCAGCCTCGCCTTCCTGCAGGGTCGGTCCTGGCCGCTGAAGCTCGCCGAGTGGCGCAAGGATCGCCCCGAGGGGCTGACCTTCAGCCGCAAGCTCATGGCCGCCTCCTACCTGCTGCCGCCGAATGACGGCGAAGCTTGAGCCGGAACGCCCCGGCCGTGCTCGTTTGCCTGACCGCCAGACATTTCTCCAATTGTCACCCCGGCCTTGAGCCGGGGTCCATTTCGAAGCTTGGCGCGGGCCGATGGATGGACCCCGGATCGCTGTCGCGTCCGGGGTGACGTTCAGTGGTTAAGCCACATCCGGCTGAGCCGCGCCCGTGTCGCTTGCTTCGCGGCGGCGGAAGCGGGCGCGCAGGCGCTCGACGCCGGACTCGAGGCCCTTGGGCAGGAAGAGCACCGCGAGGATGAGCAGCAGGCCGTAGATCAGGTGCCGCATCTGGTCGGCGACACCGAGCTCGCGCAGCACGATCTCGTTCAGGACGGTGAGCACCACCACGCCCAGGATGGGCCCGTAGAAGGTCGCGGTGCCGCCGACGATCACCCAGATCAGCACGAAGACCATGGGCTCCACGTCGAACATGTTTGGGTTCACCGTGCCGAGGTAGTGCGCCATCAGGGCGCCGGCGATGCCGGCGAAGAAGGAGGCGATGACGAAGGCCAGCATGCGGTAGCGCCAGGCGTTGACGCCGACGGATTCGGCCAGCTTGTCCTGCCAATGCAGCGCATGGAAGGTCAGGCCGATACGCGAGCGCTCGATGCGGTAGAGGATCCAGAGCGAGACGCCGACCACGATGAGGCAGAGGTAGTAGTAGTTGGTGGCGTCCCACATGGGCAGCGAGATGTCGCCCAACTGAATGTCCGGAAAGCCCTCCACCGATTTGAGGCCTTTGGGGCCGCCAAAGGGATCGCGGAACTTCTTCCACAAGAGGCGGATGACCTCGCCTGCGGCAAAGGAGCCGATTAGGAAGTAGAAGCCCTTGAGGCGGAACAGCGGAAAGGACAGCACGAAGGCCACGAGCGCCGCGACACAGCCGCCGGCCAGCATGGCGAGCGGCACCGGTAGGCCCCCGCCCAGCGCCGCCGCCGTTTCCGGCGGCAGCCAGGTGGGCTTGGAGAGCAATGCACTCGCATAGCCGCCGACACCGACGATGACGAAGTGGCCGAGCGACCACTCGCCGGTCAGGGTGAGCAGGCGGTAGCTGCAGACGATCAGCACATTGATCACCAGGAAGACGGCGATCTCCTGCTGTGAGAAGCTCAGCACGAAGGGCGCGCCGATCAGCAGCACCGCGAGGATGGCGAAGCCGAGCCAGCGGGTCATGCCCGCTCCCGCGTGCCGAACAGGCCGTTGGGCCGCACCACCAGGACCATCAGCATCAGGAGCAGACCGACGATGTCGGCGATGACGCCGTCGGCGAAGGTGGTCACGAAGGTGTGGACGAAAGCGTAGAGGATGGCGGCGACGATCGCGCCCTCCAGGGAGCCGATGCCGCCGACGATGATGATGATGAAGGCCGTAACGATGACCGAATGGCCCATGTAGGGATAGACCCGCACCAGGGGCGCGGTCAGCGCGCCGGCGGTGCCGGCCAATGCGGCGCCGATGAACATGGCGATGCGCGCGGTCTGATTGAGGGAGATGCCTTGCAGCGCCGCCGCCTTTGCGTCCTGAGCACAGGCCCGCAAGGCCCAGCCGAAGCGGGTGTGGCGCAGGAAGACGTAGAGCGCGCCGAGCAGCAGCACCGCGGCGATCACCACGTAGAGCCGCTGCAGCGGAATGGCGACGCCTTCGATGCCGAGGTTGATGACCTGTTGCGTGGTCGGCGGCACGTGCTCCGCCCGCACGCCGAAGCCCATGGAGATGATCGCCTGGGCGCAGAGCAGGAAGCCGATGGAGGCGATGAGCCCGCCGAGCGGGTTGTCGCGCAGCGGCCGGAACAGCGCCCGCTCCATCAGGATGCCGGTGACCCCGACGAAGACCAGGCCGATGCAGGTCGCCACCAGAATGGGGAACTGCTGGTCGGCGTAAAAGAAGACCACGCAATAGGAGCCCAGCATGTAGAGCTCGCCATGGGCGAAGTTGATCACCCGCATGACGCCGAAGATCATCACCAGGCCGACGGCGACCAGGGCCATGAAGCTTGCGGCGTAGATCGCGTTGACGGAGGTTTGCAGGATAAGCTCGAGCATGCCTCAGCGGCCTTCTTGGCCAATCAGCGAGGGATGGGAACAAGCGGCGGGCCGGCGAAAGGCGTTCGGCCGACCCGCGCGCTGGCAATCAGAACCGTTTCAGCCGCCCCTTAGGCGCGCTGATAGTACATCTCGCCCATGGCCTCGAAGTGCTTGATCATGAGGTCCTTGTGCTTGTCCCACCAGGCGGGGATGGAGCGGTACTCCTTGATCACCGCCTTGCCGTCCTCGATCACCACCACCGGCCAGTCGCCGACCAGGGCGTTGTCGATGCCGAAGAGCTCCTTGCCCCACCAGCGGGCCTCGCCGAAGGCGTGCTTGCCGGTGCCGCCGGACTTCATGGTCACCAGCACGTCCATGGGCTCGACGCTGGCGGCCCGCTCCGCGGCGGCCTTCCAGAGGTCCATGATCGAGGCGTACTCCCAGGAGACCGCGCCCCACTCGCCCGGCCAGCGCTTGTTGTACTCGGCGAAGAAGCCGTTGGGATCGTTGAAGTTGATCTGTGGCTCGTTCAGCGCCGGGTCGTCGAAGTCCGGGAACTGGAAGATCACGCCGTCCATGAACTCCTTAGAGGTCTTCTCGATCATCTGGTCGTAGAAGTCCGCCGTGCAGGAGATGATCTGACCTTTGTAGCCCTGCAGATAGGCCTGCTCGGCCAGCGGATGGACGTAGTCCGAATAGCAGGTGTCGAGGCAGAGGATGTCGGGGTTCTTCGCCAAGAGCGCGGTCATCACCGGCGCGAAGTCGGTGGTGCTGATGTCGAAGAACAGCGGGTCGTCCAAGACCTCGATGCCGGCGGCCTCGAAGGCGGCCAGGTAGGTCGCGACAGACGGACGGCCCAGCGCATCGTCCTGGGCGCAGATCACCGCGGTCTTGAGCTCGGGCTTGTTGGCGGCCAGCCAGTCGACGCCGGTGACGTTGTAAATCGGGTGCACCTCGCAGGGCGCGATCAGATAGGGCGTGTCCGGTGTCAGGTCGCTCGGCAGCAGGGTCGAGACGAGCATCTTGGCGCGGTTGGCCACCTGCACCACCGGCGGCATGGTATCGCCGCCCAGCATCATGATGAACTTGACCTCGTCGTCGTTGATCAGCTTCTGCGCCCCGGCGCGCGCCTTATCCGGCGCATACTCGTTGTCGTAGGAAACGATCTCGACCTTGTAGGTCTTGTTGCCGGCCTTGATGCCGCCGGCTGCGTTCACCCGCTCGGCCCAGATCTCGCAGCCGAACAGGCCGGGTGCGCCCCAGGCGGCGACCTCGCCGGTCAAGGGCGCCAGAAAGCCGATCTTCACCGTGTCGTCGGCGGCCAGGGTGCTGCGCGGCGCCGCGGTGGCGGCCAAGGCCATGCCGGCGGCCGTCGTCCCCATGAAGGAGCGGCGGCTCAGTCCTTTTCTGTAAAATCGTCCTGCCATGATTCCCAATCCTCCACTGCGTGTTGCTTTGTTGCTTCCGTCTCGATGGCCCCTTGCGGCGATGCGCATGAGGCTCTTGCTTTTCGGCGCTTCCCTTTCGGTGTTCTCCGACTGGGTGGCGGCGAGATCCTGCGCAGATGCATGCGGATGCGAGCGATGTGCTTCAGCCCGAACCCAGCGATCTCTGTGTGAAACGTTAGTATAAGCAGCAACCGGCCGCAACGGACCTTTTCAAATCGGTCTGGAATTGGTTGCTAGGTGGTTGCGGCTTACGCCAGGCCGAGCTGCCGCTTCCTGTGGGCCGACCAGTCGCTGATGATGCGGTCGGCGGTGAGGCCGAGGAAGGCGACGCAGAAGCCGAGCACCAAGCCCTTGCCGGTGTCGGAGGCCGAGAGCGCCCGCATCATCTCCTGCCCCAGATCGCGGGTGCCGATGAAAGCCGCGATGATCACCATGAAGAGCGAGAAGAGGATGGTCTGGTTGATGCCGACCATGATGGTCGGCAGGGCCAGCGGCAGCTTGATCTTCCATAGCATCTGCAAAGGCGTGCAGCCCGAGGTCAGGCCGGCCTCGACGATCTGCGAGGGCACGGCGCGCAGCCCGATCATCGTGTAGCGGATGGAGGGAATGACGCTGTAGATGACCACGGCCAGGATGACGGTCAGGTCGCTGACCTGAAACAGCATGATCACCGGGATGAGGTAGATGAACGAGGGGAAGGTCTGGAAGGTGTCGCACATCACCTGCATGGTCTTGAAGCGCCACTCCCGGCTGGCGGCCCAGATGCCGACGGGAATACCGATCAGGACGCAGATGACCAGCGCCGAGAAGACCATGTAGCTGGTGATCATCGCCCGCTCCCACCAGCCGGAGAGGACGATGAAGAGCAGGAAGCCGGCGACCGTCGCTGCGGCGCGCAGGCCGCCGAAAGTCCAGGCCAGTCCGGCGGCGAAGGCCACGACCGCCACCCAGGGCAGCCAGAGAAAACCGTCCCGCAGGGGGATCAGCACCTCGACCAGCATGAAGCCGCGCACGGCCTGCAAGGCGTCGAAGAGGTTGAGCGTGATCCAGTCGACCAGCCCGTCCCAGAGCGGCGCGGTGGTCAGGGTCAGGCTGCGCGGAAAGCGCCGCGCTTCCGGCAGGACCTGCGCCAGCAGGAGCGAGCCGACGACGGCGATCACGGCCAGGATGAGATGGATGTGCTCCCGCCACCAGGGCTGCTGCTCGCGGTGCAGGGGCTGTTTCTCGGCCCAGGCCTGGCTCAGGCGGTCGAGCGCGATGGCGATCAGCACCACGGCGATGCCGGTTTCCAGGGCCTGGCCGATGCGCAGCGACTGCAGCTTGAGCAGCAGGTCGTAGCCGAGGCCCGAGGCGCCGATGAAGGAGGCGATGACGACCATGGCCAGGCACTGCATGATGACCTGGTTGACGCCGACCATGATGGCGTTGCGCGCCGCCGGGACCTGCACGGTGAAGAGGAGCTGTGCCCGGGTGCAGCCGGCCATCATGCCGGCCTCGACCACGTTCTCCGGCACGCCTTTGAGCCCCAGCAGGGTCATGCGCACCATGGGGGGCGTGGCGAAGATCATGGTGGCCAGCGCACCGGCGTGCTGCCCGACCCCGAAGAAGACCACCACGGGGATGAGGTAGGCGAAGTGCGGCAGCGACTGCATGATGTTGAGCAGCGGATTGAGCGCCTGCTCTGCCCGGCGGCTCTTGAAGGCCAGGATGCCGAGGCCGAGGCCGAGCAGGACCGCCAGCGGCACGGTGACGAAGACCATGGAGAGGGTCAGCATGGCGTTCTTCCACTGGCCGAAGAGGGCCAGGTAGAAGACGGTGCCGCCGGCCAGCGCGGCCAGGCGCCAGCCCTTCAGGTAGTGGCCCCAGATCACGGCGAGCGCCACCAGCATGACCCAGGGCAGCGCCGGCAGGCCGAAGCCGCGGCGGCCGCCGGTCAGCAAGTTGCGGACGATGTCGAGCAGGAAGGAGACGGCATCGGCAATGCCGCGGGTCACCACGACAAGGCCGAGATCTTCTTGAAGAAAGACGACGAACTCGTTGATCCATTTGGCGAAGGGCAGCGCCCAGGCTTCGGGCGGCACGAGCGACCAGGCGGGCAGAACACCGTGCAGCAGCAGCAGAAGCAGAAAGAGCCCGACGGCCAAGCTGGCCCCATGACGCCGCGCCAGCTCGAGCGCGGAGACGCCTTGCGGCGCCGGCGTTTCAGCCAGCGTCGCCACCGGCCCCCCTTCCCTGCCCGAACACCATGTCCAGCACCCGCTCGCGGGTCAGCATGCCCACCGGATGCGCCTGATCGTCGACGACCGGGACAGGTCCGTCGCCGGCCAGGACGCGCGGCGCCACCTCGCTGATGCGCTGGCTGGCCCGGACCGGCTCGCCGGCCGGTGCAGCGCCTTCGCTTGGCTGCATCACGCTCGCCACCGACAGCAGGTTGGCGCGCGGCACCTCGCGGGTGAACTCGGCCACGTAGTCGGTGGCCGGGTTGAGCACCAGCTCCTCGGCGGTGCCGAGCTGGTCGACCACGCCGTGGTACATGATGGCGATGCGGTCGCCGAGCCGAAGCGCCTCGTCGAAGTCGTGGGTGATGAAGACGATGGTCTTGTGCAGCATGGACTGCAGGCGCAGGAACTCGTCCTGCATCTCTCGGCGGATCAGTGGGTCCAGGGCGGAGAAAGGCTCGTCGAGGAACCAGATGTCCGGCTCGACCGCCAGCGATCGGGCGATGCCGACCCGCTGCTGCTGGCCGCCCGAGAGCTCGCGCGGATAGTAGTTCTCGCGCCCCTTGAGGCCGACCAGTTCGACGATCTCAAGCGCACGGTCGCGCCGGCTCTTCTTGTCGACGCCCTGCACCTCCAGGGGAAAGGCCACGTTCTCCAGCACCGTGCGGTGCGGCAGCAGGGCGAAGTTCTGAAACACCATGCCCATCTTGTGGCGCCGCAGCTCGATCAGCTCGCGCGGGCTGGCGCCCAAGAGATCAACCCCGTCGACGTCGATGCCTCCGGCCGTTGGCTCGATCAGCCGCGAGAGGCAGCGCACCAGCGTCGATTTGCCGGAGCCCGACAGGCCCATGACGATGAGGATTTCGCCCGCCGCGACCTCGAGGGAAACATCCCGCACAGCGGTGATATAGCCCTCGCGCGTGCAGTCCTCGGGGCTCGGGTTGCCGCCGTGGCGTGCCAGGAAGCCCGTCGGGTCCGGCCCGAAGAGCTTCCAAACGTCACGACAGGCGATCTTCGGCTGTGTACCGGCCGTCCCGTCCGCTGCTCGCGCAGCCGTCTCTGCACCTCTGAAGGAGTCCAAAAGCTGCCGCCCTGTACCAATTCTCGTTCTCGCTTGGTCGCGAGTTTATCAGGAAAAATCACCAAAGTCGCACAGCAGTCGCGCAACCTCGGTTGACAAGATCAACGATCTGCAAAGATAGTTAAGTAGACCAAAAAAACAAGACTACGCTAATTGGTCTATATTGGTTTGAGATGTCGCCGCAGTGTTCATCTCCGGCGATGCCCCTAAACTACAGGGAGTTTCATGTAAATGAGAACAGCGATGCTTGCAGCCGCTGCTGGCGGCTTGACGATGGCCTTGGCGTTCGGCGCCCAGGCTGCCGAATACAATCTTCCGGGCGTGCCCGAGAGCGACGATCCGATCATCATCCCCACCCACAACTGGTCGAGCCAGCTCGTCGTCTCGGAAGTGACCGGCAAGCTCATGGAAAAGCTTGGCTATTACGTGGAGTACACGCCGACTGACAGCCAGGCGGTCTATGAGGCCATTCGCCAAGGCGATGTGACCCTGGAGATGGAAGTCTGGGAAGGCGCCTTTGGGCCGGCCTTCCGCGCGGCGCTGGAGAAAGGCGGCATCGTCGATGCCGGCGACCACGACGCGGTGACCCGCGAGGAGTGGTGGTACCCCGCCTACATGGAAGAGAAGTGCCCCGGCCTGCCGGCTTGGGAGGCGCTGAACGCCTGCGCCGAGATGTTTGCCACGCCCGAGACCGCGCCCAAGGGACGCTTCCTCGGCGGCCCGGTCGACTGGCTGAAGCACGACCATGAGCGGGTCGAGGCGCTCGGCATGGACTTCGAGGTCGTCAACGCCGGCTCCGCTTCCGCCCTCTGGGCCGAGCTCGAGTCCGCCTCCAAGCGCAAGGCGCCGATCGTCCTCTTCAACTGGACGCCGAACTTCATCGAGGCGATCTACGAAGGCAACTTCGTCGAGTTCCCCGAGTACGCCTCCGGCTGCAAGGAAGACCCGGCCTGGGGTCCGAACAAGGAGATGACCTACGACTGCGGCAATCCCGCCAACGGTTATCTCAAGAAGGCCGCCTGGGACGGCATGCAGGAGACCTGGCCCAAGGCCTACGAGCTGCTCACGCTGATCAACTTCAACAACGCCGACCTCGCTGCCATGGCGGCTAAGGTGGACGTCGACGGCATGGATGCCGACGAGGCCGCCGACAAGTGGTTGGCCGAGAACGAGACCAAGTGGCGCCCCTGGCTGAACGCTGTCGCCGGCCAGTCCTAAGCGTCAACAGCGTCCTAAAAAGAACGGAGCGGGCCGCGTGCCCGCTCCTTTTTTTGTGCGTCTGATTTGGCGAGACGCTGACGGTTGGATGCCGCAATCACCAATAGCGCTATCCCCGCACCTCTCGTCGTCATGCTTGGGCGAGGCCCGGAGGGCCGAGTTCCGAGCATCCACTCGTCGGCCTGCACGGAACCCACCCGTGCCTTCGGCAACTCGCTACGCGAGCGCTCGGAACTCGCCACTGCGTGGCTCGCCCAAGGGTGACATGCTTGAGAGTTTGGGCAATGCAGTTCTCGACTGAGCGTCTCCTTGAACCTAGGAGAGCTGGGAGGGCGCCCCGCCCTCCCAGACAGGACCGCGTCAGTTCTCCATGTAGGAGTCCATGGAATCGTCCATGGCGCTGACCCAAGGGGTGTGGTGCACCGGCGCCATGGAGCCCGTCATGACCGACTTGTAGCAGTTGTCGCGGAAGGTCATGATCCCCTGCTTCTTGTGCTTCTTCCAGGCGTAGAAGGCCTCGCAGGCGCCGTCCACGTCGAAGCTCGGGTAGTCGGTCTCGTCGATCAGCTCCTGGACGTAGTCGCCCTGGTACTTGATGGCGTCGTAGTCCGTCTCGCCGGCGTCCTCGCGCGCTACCCGCTCGTCAACGTCGGCGGCCATGGCCTCCTTCGAGGGCAGTGCGATCTTGCCCATGATGCAGTCGCGCACCCACCAGGCCTGGGCATCGAACATGTTGAAGGTGAACCACTGGTCCTGCATGCCGAGGTAGAACATCTTTGGATTGTGGTTCCAGACGACGCCCTTGTAGAGGTCGGCGGTGGCCAGGCGGTTCGCCGTCTTGAGGCGCAAGTCGTCGGGCAGGAAAGCGAAGTGGTGCTTGTAGCCGGTGCAGAGGATGATGGCGTGCACCGTGGTGCGTGAACCGTCGATGAAATAGGCGGTCTTGCCGCTGACCCGCTCCAGCGCCGGGACTTCCTTCCAGTTCTCCGGCCAGTCGAAGCCCATGGGGGCCGTGCGGTGCGCCACGGTCACCGACTTGCAGCCGTACTTCCAGCACTGGGAGCCAATGTCCTCGGCGGAATAGCTGGTGCCGAGAATGAGGATGTCCTGGTTGCTGAACTCCCGCGCGTCGCGGAAGTCGTGGGCGTGCAGGATGCGGCCGTTGAAGTTCTCGAAGCCCGGGTAGTAGGGCACGTTGGGAGTCGAGAAGTGCCCGGAGGCAACGACCACGTGATCGTAGTCCTCGGAGGTTTCCAGGTCCGCCTCGGTGTCGCGCGAGACCACGGTGAAGAGGCCCGTGCCCTCGTCGTAGCGAATGTCGCGCACCCGGTTGTTGAAGCGGATCTTGTCGCGTACGCCGGCCTTCTTCACCCGACCCTGGATGTAGTCGAAGAGGACCTCGCGCGGCGGATAGGAAGCGATCTGCTTTCCGAAATGTTCCTCGAAGGTGTAGTCCGCGAACTCGAGACCCTCCTTGGGGCCGTTGGACCAGAGGTAGCGGTACATCGAGGTGTGGTTCGGGAAGCCGGCCTCGTCGACGCCGGTGCGCCAGGAGTAGTTCCACAGCCCGCCCCAGTCGGACTGCGCCTCGTAGCAGACCACCTCGGGCACCTCTTGGCCCTGGTTGGCGGCCGACTGGAAGGCTCTCAGTTGCGCAAGGCCGGAGGGTCCGGCTCCGATCACCGCGACACGCTTTGTCATTCCACTCTCCCCTGTTCCCATTCTTGATGCTGTTGACGTGTTTAAACGATAGGGCCCTGCCCTGGTCTAGCTTATGCGCGCACCCGCTCTTTCTTCGGGTCGTAGAAGGGAAAGGGCACGACCCGGGCGGGGATCCGCTTCTGGTGCCCGTCGAGCTTGCCGACCTCTACCTCGGTGCCCTCTTCCGTATAGCGGATGTCGAGCCGCGCGAGCGCGATGTTCTTTTGTAGAATGGGTGAGCGCGTGGCGCTGGTGACGACGCCGACCTGCGCGCGGCCGACGTGGACGCAGTCCCCGTGGGCGCCGGGCTCCTGCCCCTCCAGCTCCAGGCCGACCAGTTTGCGCTGCGGATGGGCCTTGCGCTCGACCAGTGCCTCGCGGCCGATGAAGTCCTCTTCCTTGCTCTTCAGCGGCACGGTGAAGCCGACGCCGGCTTCGTAGGGGTCGGTCTGGTCGCAGAACTCGTAGCCGGCGAAGATCAGCCCGGCCTCGATGCGCAGGATGTCGAGCCCGGCAAGGCCCAGGGGCTGGATGCCGTGGGGCGCGCCGGCCTCGAACAGCGTGTCCCAGACCTGGACTGCGTGCTTCGGATGGCACCAGATTTCATAGCCCAGCTCGCCGGTGTAGCCGGTGCGCGAGACCACGATGGGCGTGCCGTTGTGGTCGCCGATGCGGGCGACGCTCAGGCGGAACCAGCCGAGTTCGTCCATGTTCGGCTGTGTCGGCGGGGTCCAGACGAAGTTCTTCAGGATCTCACGGCTCTTCGGCCCCTGGACCGAGAGGTTGTGCATCTGATCGGTCGAGGACTTGACCCACGCACGCAGGCCCAGCTTCTCCGCCTGCTCGCGCAGCCAGAGGCCGCCATAGTCGTCGCCGCCGATCCAACGGAAGTTGTTGTCGCCCAGACGCAGCAGCGTCCCATCGTCGATCATGCCGCCGGTCTCGTAGCACATGGCGCTGTACACAACCTGGCCGACGGCGAGCTTGCGCACGTTGCGGGTCAGGCAGCGCTGCAGCAGCTCTTCGGCGTCGGGGCCCAGCACCTCGAACTTGCGCAGCGCCGAGAGATCCATGGCGATGCAGGCTTCGCGGCAGGCGTAGTACTCGTCGATTGGTCCGAGATTGGTATAGGAGTTCGGCAGCCAGTAGCCGCGATACTCCACGAAGTCCCGGGTCAGCGCCGAGGTGCGCGGATGGAAGCCGGTTTCCTTGGTCAGTTCAGTGGGAGCGTCTGCCGTCATGCGATAAGCCACCGCTTTGGAGAAGGTGCGCTCGGGCCCGTAGACGCGCACGTGGATGTCGGTCGGATGCCAAGCGTTGGCGGCGCTGGTGTCGTCCGGACAGGCCGAGGAGACGCAGACCAGATCGGTCAGGGCCCGCATCAGCACGTAGTCGCCCGGCCGCGACCAGGGCTCGTCGAGATAGAGCACGTTATGCTCGTCGACCCGGGTGTTGTAGAAGAAGTTCATGGCCTGCCAGCCGGCCCGGGGCGCGATGCCGAAGGGCTGCAGCGCGCCGTTGAAATTGTCCGAGCAGTTGGCGTGGCCAGGGTAGCCCTGGTCTTCGTAGTACTTGGCCGCGCAGGCGAGGCCGAAGGTGTCGTGCCGGCCGCAGGTGTCCTGCACCAGCTCGACCAGGGGCTGCATATCGAGATCGTAGAGCTTGGAAAAGAGGCCGGGCCCCGGGTAGGCGGCCCCCATCAGCGTGCGGGTGACCGTGTCGTCCACCGGGCGCTCCAGGCCGCGCTCGAGCGGACGTAGGTTGAAGGCCTGGAAGTCGCTGCACTGCCGCCCGGCGACATCGATGACCTGGATGTACTCGCCGGCCTTGATCTCATAGCTCTCGGCGGTGGCGCTATGGACGCGCAGCTCGCGTAGCGGCTCGGCCAGAGGCTCCGGCAACGGCAGATCGTTGATCGGCAGCGGTCGCGCGCGAGTCAAGGTCAGCAAGAGGTCGGTCGGCGGCGATTGCTCGTCCGCCATCATGTCCTGGCCGGGCGCCGCTGCCACCAGGAAGCCGGCCTCGCTCGCTTCAAAAGCCGCCGCGGTTCCCGGCGGGCTGTCGCTGCCGAAGAGCCGCAGGCCGCTGAGGCGTGTGATATCGACTCCGCGCCGCACGAGGCCGTCGCGCAAGCGCCGCGCGCTCTCCTCCGGGGCGGCGAGAATAGCGGCCAGACCGGACAGCTCTTGTCCTCCGCTTTGGCCGAAGATACCCGGGGCCACCTGCCCTGCCCGGCTGAGAATCAGAAGTTCGCCGGACTGAAGGCCTTCCGGATCCAACAGAACGATCTGGTCGCCCGCCTCGAAGGCCACGACGACGGCGCCAGTGGCCGGCACCCGGTAGCGCTCGACCCGCGGGCCGCGATTCGCGAGGCCCGGCATCCGAATGGCCTTGGGCTCGTAGAAGCGCCGCTCTCTCTCCGCGGGTAGAAGGCTCGGGGAGAGAAGGCTTGTCATGTCGGTGGCGACACTCATTATGGCGACGGTCCTGTTTTATGGGCCTGTCCCGAACCCGGATAGCCTATTGCCTCGTTTTTGTGAGATCAAGAATGGTCTAGCATGGTTGAGCAATTGGTTTATTTTGGTTCGTGATTGGGCGTAATTGGGATGAGGATGACCTCACAACCCGGCGGCGGGTCGGACGGACTGTCCTTGCGGCTCTACCGCCACTACGAGCACGTGCCGGAAAGCGCGCAGGGCGCCGTCGTAACCATCGGCAACTTCGACGGCATCCATCGCGGCCACCAGTCGCTGATCGCCAAGGCTGGCCGCTTGGCGCGTGAATTCGGCGCGCCGCATGGCCTGGTGACTTTCGAGCCTCACCCGGCGAGTGTCTTCAAGCCCGACCAGCCGCCCTTCCGGCTGACTTCCTTCCGAACCAAGGCGCAGCTGCTCGACACGCTCGGTCTCGACGTCCTGTTCGCGCTGCACTTCACCCGCGACTTCGCCAAGCTGACGGCGGAAGACTTCGCGCGCGACGTCTTGGCCGGCGGTCTAAAGCTGCGCCACGTGGTGGTTGGCAACAACTTCCGCTTCGGCAACCGGGCGCTGGGCGACGTTGCGATGCTAGAGACGCTGGGCCGCCAATACGGCTTCGGCGTCACCGCCGTGCCGCTCATCCAAGAGGAAGGCACGGCCGCCTACTCCTCCAGTCTGGTGCGGCACTATCTCAAGGAGGGTAATCCGACCCGCGCCGCCCTGGTGCTTGGCCGCTACTTCGAGATCGAAGGGCGGGTACGCCACGGCGCCAAGCGCGGCCGTGACCTTGGCTATCCGACGGCCAATCTTTCGGTCGGCCGCCTGTTGCGTCCGGCCTACGGCGTCTATGCCGTGCGCGTCTCCTTCGCCCGTCAGGGTGAGACCAAGTGGCTGCCGGCGGTTGCGAACTTCGGCATCAACCCGATGTTCGAGCTCGATGAGCCGCTGTTGGAGGTTCATCTCTTCGATTTCGACGGCGATCTCTATGGCCGCCATCTTCGTGTCGCCTTGGTCGACTACCTGCGTCCGGAACAGAAGTTCGACTCGCTCGAGGCTTTGAAGACGCAGATGGCGGAAGACTCACGCCGCGCCAGAGAGACCCTGTCGTGGGAGGCTTGGGACGCCGCCTGGCCGGCCAGCAGCTCGCTGGCCAAACCGGCGGAGCCGGACGGCAGCCAGTGAAAGAGCGATCACCTGACAGAGAGTCCGCCGACTCAGCGTCGGAAAGCTACGCGGAGAGCCGCAGTCTGCGCTTTGCCTTCCTCCTGCTGCCGGGCTTTCCGCTCATGGCCTTCACCTCCGCGCTGGAGCCGTTGCGCGGCGCCAACCTCCTGAGCGGCGAGCGACTCTATCACTGGCGCATCCTCTCGCCGGAGGGCGGTATGGTGCGCTGCTCCAACGGCGTTGCCGTTGAGACGCAGGTGCTCTCCAACGAGAGCGAGCGCTACGACCGCATCGTGGTCTGCAGCGGGGTCGATGCCCACCGCTTTGCCGACAAGGCGACCATCTCCTGGCTGCGCCGCGCCGCGCGAAACGGGGTGCATGTCGGCGCCGTCTCGGACGGGGTCTACGTGCTGGCGCGGGCGGGTCTGCTGAATGGCTATCGCTGCACCACCCACTGGCAGTGCATGGACGGCTTTCAGGAGACCTTCCCGGACATCGATTTGCGGAAGGAGCTCTACGAGATCGACCGCAGCCGCTTCACCTGCGCCGGCGGCTCGGCCGCGACCGACATGCTGCTGCATATGATCGAGCAGGAGCACGGTCGGGAGCTGGCCGTGCGCATCGCCGATCACTTCCTGCACGAGCGCATTCGCGCCTTCGACGACCGCCAGCGCATGTCCCTGCGTCTCAGGGTCGGCGTCGGCCACCCGAAGCTGCTGCAGGCGGTCAAGATCATGGAAGACAACCTGGAAACGCCGCTCTCCAGCGCCGAGCTGGCTTCCGAGATCGGTGTGTCCACCCGTCAGCTCGAGCGCCTGTTTCAGAAGTACCTCGGCGTTACGCCGCGCAGCCACTATGTCGAGCTGCGTCTCTTGCGGGCCCACATGATGCTGACCCACAGCGCGCTCTCGGTCACCGAGGTGGGCCTCGCCTGCGGCTTCGTCTCCGCCTCGCACTTCGCCAAGCGCTACCGCGAGCGCTTTCGCCAGACCCCGCAGCGCACCCGCATGGGCATCCGCCCCCCGGTCGAGATCCCCGGCGTCCCGGCGCACTAGGCGGCGGGCATACTCCAGGTGTCACCCTCGGGCTTGACCCGAGGGTCCATGGATGGGCTTGGCGCGAAGCGAGAGAGCGGAGCTTGGGCGGTTGCAACGGGGCTTCTCTTGGGAACATCCGTGCGAGCTGAGCGATGGATGGTCGGGTCAAGCCCGACCATGACAGTCTGTGGCAAGGCACCGTCCTCGCGTTTGTCTCTCCTCGTCACCCCGGAGGAGCCTCGCTAGAGGCGACATCCGGGGTCCATGGAGCAGCCGGCGCGGGCCGATGAATGGACCCCGGCTCGCGGGCTTCGCCCTTGGCCGGGGTGACAGCTTGTGGTGCTGCGAGGGCTAGCGGCCTTCTTGTCATCGCAACCGAACTCTTCGGTCGGCGCAATCAGCCCTTCAGCGCCTTCGGATTGCTGATGGCGACGCGGGCTTCGACGTCGCGCTTGAGAGCGGCGTAGGTCTCCGCCGAGCCGCCCCCTTCTCCGCGCCGCAGTGCCGCGACGAGACGCGCGGCTGCCTCCCCGTCGGTCTGGTCCGCCGGGGCCGCCATCTCGCGCTGTGCCATGCCGAGTGCATTGGCGATCATCAGCGCCTTGAAACGCGCTTCGCCGTGGAGGTTAGGCACCAGCTCTTCGCGCAGCACCCGCAGGCACTCGGCGATCAGCGCCTCTGCATCGGGCCGGTCACGCATGGGCAGTCCCCCAGCGCTCCGGCGATGTCATGTCGAGCACGGCCAGTTCGAGCTGGGCGGCCATGCGGCCGGTCAGCGCCAGCTCGAGCGAGGCCTGCTGCCCGGCGATATGGCGGTGCCCCTGCTGCAGGGCGATGACCGCCCAGCGGAGATGGGCCATCACCTCCCAGAAGGCGACGGCCTCCCGGTCGACGTTGCGGCCGCTTTCCTGTTCGTAGCCCTGGTAGAAGATCTCTCTTTCGCCGATGCCGCCGGCTTCCAGGTCCGGCCGCCCGAAACGCCAGCATTGGGCGCAGAACCAGCCGAGATCGCTCATGGGGTCGCCCCAGGCGCAGAACTCCCAATCGAGGATGCCGGTCAGCCCGCTCTCGTCGAGCATGAAGTTGCCACTGCGGAAGTCCTGATGGACCAGCACGGTTCCCTGCTGCGCGGAGAGATGCTCGGCGCACCAAGCGAGGCCCCATTCGAGCGCCGGCCGCAGCTCGCCCATCTCGTCGAGATAGGCGCGGTAGCGGGCGATGTCGCGCAGCGCCGGATGCCCCTCCGCCTGGTCCAGGAAGGCCAGGTCCGGGTGCGGCGGTGCGATGGAGTGGATGCGCGCCAGTTCGCGGCCGAGCTGCGCGGTGAGCGCCTCGCGGTCGCCGCCGAGGCTCGTATCCTTGACCACCTTGGGGCCGAGCGCCACCCCATCGATGCGGTCCATGATGTAGAAGGGCGTGCCGAGGACGGCGCTGTCCTCGCAGAGAAAGAGCGGTGTCGGAACCGTCACGCCGGCTTCTTGGGCGGCGCGCAGCAGGGCGAACTCCTCGCGCCGGCCAAGGCTGACGGCGACGCCGGAGGCCGCGTCCTTGCGCAGCACCCAGCGGTGTTGACCCGGTTTCAGGCCGCCTTCTAGCGCGACGGTGAGGCCCCAGTTCTCCTGGATGGCACCGCCGCTCAGCGCGGACAGCTCCACGATCTCGACCGACTCTGCGCCTGTGGCCTGGCCGATGAAGGCGATCAGGCGCTGTCGCGCCGCCTCATCGATGGAGGATGGCATCAGGGCCAGCTCCAGTAGTCGAGGCCCTCTTGCATGAGAAAACGCGAGACCACCATGCGGTGCACCTCGGAGGCGCCGTCCACCAGGCGCGCCTGGCGCGCATAGCGGTACATCCACTCGAGCGGCGTGTCTTGGGAGTAGCCCTTGGCGCCGCAGATCTGGATGGCCGTGTCCACCGTCGTCTGCAGGGCATCGGCGGCCTGCACCTTGGCCATGGAGATCTCCTTGCGGGCGAAGTCGCCCGTATCGAGCTTCCAGGCCGCCTTCATGGTCAGGAGGCGGCCGATCTCGATCTGCATGGCGGCCGTGCCGAGGAGCAACTGGATCGACTCCCGGTCGGCCAATTTGATGCCGAATCCGCTGCGCTCGCGTGCGTAGTCGCCGGCGATCTCCAAGGCCCGCTTGGCCATGCCGAGCCAGCGCATGCAGTGGGTGAGACGTGCCGGGCCGAGGCGGATCTGGGTGAGCTTGAGCCCCTCCCCCTCGCCGATCAGCACGTTCTCGGCCGGCACTTCCAGGCCGTCGAAGACCAGCTCGCAGTGGCCGCCGTGTTCTTCGGGGCCCATGATCGGGACCTTGCGCACAATCTCCCAGCCCGGCTGATCGCGGTAGAAGAGGAAGGCGGTGAGCCCCTTGCGGGCGTCGTCGCTGGTGCGGGCGACGACGATGAAGTGCTCGGCGACACCGGCGCCGGTTATGAACCACTTGCGCCCTTCGATCACATAGCGGTCGCCCTTGCGCTCGGCGCGCGTGCGCATCATGCCGGGGTCGGAGCCGGCGCCGCCGTCCGGCTCGGTCATGGCGAAGGCGGAGCGCACCCGGCCCTCGACGATGGGCTGTAGCCAGTCGCGCTGCTGCGCCTCCGTGCCGACCTTGTTCAGCACCATCATGTTGCCGTCGTCGGGCGCGGCCGAGTTAAAGACCACAGGCCCGAAGATGGAACGGCCCATCTCTTCGTAGCAGGCGGCCATCTCGGCCATGGAGAGGCCACGGCCGCCACGCGCTTCGGGCATCTGGATGGCCCAGAGGCCTGCCGCCTTGGCCTTGCCGCGTAGGTCTTCCAGCAGGTCCGGGCGGATGTTCTCGTGATCGTCGTAGTTCGCCCGGTCACGCTCCAGCGGCATGATCTCGTCGGCGACGAACGTGCGGATGTCCCTCCGCAGCGCATCGACTTTGGGGGGCAGCGTGAAGTCCATGAGGTTCCTTGCTTTGGCGCCGGCGGGGCGGCTCAGGCGACGGCGGTCTGGCCGCCGTCCACGGTGACGATGCTGCCTGACATGTAGCGGGAGGCGTCAGAGGCCAGCAGCAGCAGGACGCCGTCCAGGTCGGCGTACTGCCCGAAGCGGCGCTGCGGAATGCGTTGCTTCAGGGCTTCGCCCTGTGGAGATGCAAGAAAGGCCTCGTTGAGATCGGTCGGGAAATAGCCGGGGGCGATGGCGTTGACCCGGATGTCGTAGCGCGCGAGCTCGATGCCCAGGGCTCGGGTGAGGTTCGCCACCCCGGCCTTGGAGGCACAGTAGGCTGGCACCCGGCCCGAAGCATGCTCGGCGAGGACGGAGGCAATGTTGACGATGCTGCCGCCCTGCTCATTGCGGATCATGTGCCGCGCGGCGCATTGGGTCATGAGGAAGACGCCCTTGAGGTTGGTGTCGACCACCCGGTCCCATTCTTCTTCCGGCATCTCCCAGGTGCCTTGGGATTCCGCGATCCCGGCGTTGTTGACCAGGATGCTGAGCGGGCCAAGCTCGGTTTCCGCCTCCCGTATGACACTGGCGATAGACTCTCGATCGAGGACGTCGAGATGGAGCGGCAGGGCCCGCCCATCGAAGCGTTCGATCTCCTGCTTCAGCGTGTCGAGGCGCTCGGCGCGGCGGGCCGCGATCGTGACCTTGGCCCCGTGGCGCGCCAAGAGCAGCGCAA
Organism: Rhodospirillales bacterium; assembly: GCA_965247175.1. Lineage (GTDB taxonomy): Bacteria > Pseudomonadota > Alphaproteobacteria > Kiloniellales > DSM-21159 > JANQMX01. Next base: position 1,080,629 of record OZ252006.1, on the reverse strand, counting down.
AGTGTCGCCCCAGGCCGCTCGAAGCGCCGGTCACCAGCGCCGTGCGGCCGGCGATGTCGAAGGGATTGGTCATGCACTCTGCCTTTGGGCTGTCGCTGCGCGAACGAAGGAGAAGAGCTGGATGAGCCGTCCGTTCTCCGGCGAATCGCCGAAGGCCGGGCCGGCCGAATGCCAAAAGAAGGGCCGATAGAGCACCAGGCGGTTGAAGCGCATGGGGATGGTCATCAGCGTCTCCCACTGGGAGATCTCCGGTCCGTCCCGCTTCAGCAGCTCGGCGACGGAGGCATAGCCGGCCGTTTCCAGGTCCTCCTGGCTCGGCGTGCGGTCGGTGCCGGTCTGACGGTGGCGGAAGAAGGTGGTGCCGCCCTCGCAGTGCTCCGGCAGGGTCAGATAGCAGATGCCGACCATGGCCAGGTGGCTCGGGTCGGCATGGACGTGATAGCGCCCGACCTCGCCACCGACGGTGATGCGGAAGTGGCTGTGAAAGGAGTTGGCGTTGGTCGTATCGCCGGTGATCGGCTCGTTGGCGAGCTGGGAGGCGACCTGGTCGAAGCCCGGCACCGGAAAGGGCTGCTCCGAGTTGCGGCCCGGGAAGGTGCGCACGCCGGTGACCTCGGGATAGTTGGCGGCCAGCGCCGCGCGCCGCACCTCCATGGGATTGCTATAGAAGTCGTCGACGATCAGGAGGGACTTGTACATCTCACTCGAACGCAGTTTTCAGGCTTCGGCTTAGAGGGCGCGGGCGCGCTCCCGCAAAACGAACTTCTGTATCTTGCCGGTCGAGGTTTTCGGCAGCTCGCAGAAGACGACGCTGTGCGGCGCCTTGTAATGAGCCATGGTCGCCCGGCAGTGGGCAATAATCTCCTCCGCAGAGCAGTCCTGCCCAGGTTTCAAGGTGACGAAAGCGCAGGGACTCTCGCCCCACTTCTCGTCCGGCCGCGCGACCACGGCTGCTTCCAGCACCTTGGGATAACGGTAAAGCGCCTCTTCTATCTCGAGGGAGGAGATGTTCTCCCCGCCCGAGATGATGATGTCCTTCGAGCGATCCTTGACCTCGATGTAGCCGTCTGGGTGCATCACCCCGAGATCGCCGGTATGGAACCAGCCGCCGCGAAAGGCCGCTTCGCTGGCGCTCGGGTTCTTCAGGTAGCCGCGCATCACGGTGTTTCCGCGCAGCATCAGCTCGCCGATGGTTTCGCCGTCGCGCGGCACCTCCTCCAGTGTCTCGGGATCCCGCACGCTGGCGTCTTGCAGGGTGACGTAGCCGACGCCCTGACGCGCCATCTTGCCCGCCTTCTCCGTCTGCGTGAGATCGTTCCAATCATCCTGCCAGGCGCAGAGGGTCGAAGGTCCATAGCACTCGGTGAGGCCGTAGAGGTGAAGGACGCGAAAGCCCTGAGCCTCCATGTTCTCGATCACCGCGCTCGGCGGGGCTGCGCCGCCGGTGGCGATTTCCACCGTCTGAGGGAAAGGCTGCCGCACGCTCTCCGGCGCATGCGCCAGCATATTGAGCACGATGGGGGCGCCGCACATGTGGCTGACGCCGGTCTCGGCGATCAGGCGATAGATCAGCGCCGGGTCGACTTTGCGCAGGCAGACATGGGTGCCGCCCGCCGCCGTCACGCCCCAGGTGAAGGTCCAGCCGTTGCAGTGGAACATCGGCAGGGTCCAGAGGTAGCGGCTGTCCGGCGTCAGGCCGAAGGCGATCAGGTTGCCGAGCGCGTTCAGATAGGCGCCGCGATGGTGATAAACCACGCCCTTGGGATTGCCGGTGGTGCCGGAGGTGTAGTTGAGAGAGCAGGCCTGCCACTCGTCCGCCGGAAGCTGCCAGGGCTGCTCCGGGTCGCCCTCGGCCAAGAGCGCCTCGTAGTCCATGTCTCCGAGACGCTCGCCACGGGTACCGCCCTGCGCTTCGGTCAGGGGGTCGTCGATATCGATCACCAGCGGCTTCGACTCGCAGAGCCGCAGGGCCTCTCCCACCACCGGCGCGAACTCGCGATCGGTCAGCAGCACCTTCGCGCCGCCATGGTCAAGGATGAACGCGATGGTCTTGGCGTCGAGGCGGATGTTGAGGGCGTTGAGCACCCCGCCCGTCATCGCCACGCCGTAGTGCGCCTCCAAGAGCGCCGGAATGTTCGCCGCCATCACCGAGACCGTGTCGCCCAGACCGACGCCGCGCTTGGCCAGCGCCGAGGCCAGGCGCCGCACCCGCTCGCCGAACTCGGCATAGCTGTAGACCCGGTCGTGGATCACCGCCGGCTTGTGGGGATAGACCTCGGCCGAACGCTTCAGGAAGGAGATTGGGGAGAGCGGCACATAGTTGGCCGGATTGCGGTCGAGAGCGACCTCGTAAGGGTTTTCCTCGGTCATCGGCGACTTTGGCCCGCCTCTAAGCGTGTTGTCTTTGGTCTTGGCCAAAGCGCCATTATCAGGTCGCTGCGGCATGGCGCCCAAGCATTGGTTTTCGCGAGGGGCCGGTCAAGACTTGACGGCGGTCTGCTGCGTGTGGCGCTCGATCAGCCGCGACCAGTTCTCTTGCGACAGCTTATGGGCATAGATCAGCATGAGAATGTCCCGGTCGCGCCACTCGCTGAGCAGCTCGGGCGGCAGCGCTTTGAACTTCTCATCGTCGATCATCTTGAAGCCGCCGATGCGCATCTTTTCGCCACCCACCGTGTCGATCGACACTTGGCGTTCGATGAGCAGATCCAGCTTCTCGAGGCTGTCGACCACCTGGCGGGTCAAGGTCTGGGCTTTGTAGTAATTCTGGCAGAACTCCATGGCGTTCTTCAGGGCCGGCGTGGGCTCGCCCTCGCTCAACAGGGGCTCGCGGTCGCTCAGCTCGAGAATGTCGTCGTTGCGATCGAGGCAGAGCGCGAGCTTCTCTCCGTCTTTCTGCTTGGCGAGGAAGAAGGGATAGCGGCGGGCATAGGCGGGCACATAGCTGCCGGGCAGCCAGTTCCCCTCCCCGTCGACGAAAAGGTTAACGCCGCTGGTCACGCCCAAAATGGCGATGGGAAAGGACGGCGCGGTGTTGGCGAAGGCGATCGGATAGCTCAGCGCCGCGCGGGTGAACTCGGCGACGTTCAAGGGCAAGGAGACCTCGGCCGAGGCATAGCCGTAGCTCCGCCTGGCGCGCAGCGAGTAGCCCCCGTGCATCTCCGCATTCAGCGGGATCATCTCCGAATAGAGCGGCGGCAAGCCCGTTTCTTGCTGCTGCGTTCCAGAATCGCTCATTATCAACACCCTTGCGTGATATTCTTGTTTGTCGCGCTAACCCTTCCACATAGCATGGAAGCGAGACAGAGGTACGACAGTCGAAGGCCGACGCCAACATGATCGTCGACATCTATTCAGACACCATTTGCCCTTGGTGCTTCATCGGCAAGCGCCGCTTGGAGCGGGCGCTGGCCGTGCGGCCGCAGCCCGATCTCGTGTTTCGCTGGCGGCCATTCCAGCTCAATCCCGATATGCCGCCCGAAGGCATGGAGCGGCAGACCTACCTCTCCCTCAAGTTCGGCGGGGCTGAGAATGCCCAGCGGGTCTACGACCACATCGCCTCCGCCGGTGAAGAAGAGGATATCCCGTTCAAATTCGCCGGCATCAAACGGACGCCCAATACGCTGGCCTCCCATCGCCTAATTCGCATGGCCGAGGACGACGATACGGTCGAAGCCGATGCGGTCGTCCAAGCCCTGTTCGATGCCTATTTCCTGGAGGGCCGCGATATCGGCGAGACCGAGGTCTTGAGTGAGATTGCCGCCGGTGCCGGCTTGGACCGGGCCGATGTGGAGCACCGCTTGGCCAGCGATGAAGGCATCGATCTGATACGCGCCGAAGACACCTTTGCCCGGCGCAGCGGGATTACCGGGGTGCCCTGCTTCGTGTTCAACACCCGCTACGCGCTGCCCGGCGCGCAGCCGCCCGAAGTACTGCTACGCATGTTCGAGACGGTGCGCAGCGAAGATCAGTCGGGTCTGCAGGCGCGCGCTTAGGAGTCCGATAGCTCGTCGTCATCGGCCTGCTCCGGCTTGAAATAGAGCCAGAACAGGAGGCCGATAAAGGCGAAGGCGATGACGTTGAGCAGGGTGTCGATCCACTCGTTCATTTCTGCACCGCGGGCTCGGACTTCAGCGCCTTCAGCAGGCAGATCACCAGCAGCAGCACGATAAAGACGAAGGGCAGCGCCCCCAGCGCGATGATCGACTTCACCGCATCGATGCTGTCGGACAGGATCATCACCAGCCCAAGGGCCCCGAGGACCACGCCCCAGCTGAGCTTGACCTTGACGCTTGGGTTGAGGTCGCCGCCGGTCGAGAACATGCCGAGGACGAAGGCGGCGCTGACCACGCTGGTGACGATGAAGAGAAAGGCCGCCACCACCACCGCGGCGATGGTCAGCCACGGCAGCGGGAAATGCCCGAGCACGAAGTAGGTGACCGCGCTGACGTTGTTCTGCACCACGTCCAGGATGGGAATATCGGTGTTGAGCACGGCATAGAAGCCGACCCCGCCGAAGATCCCGAACCAGAAGATGGAGAAGATCGTCGGAACCAGCACTACGCCGCAGACAAATTCGCGGATGGTCCGGCCCCGCGAGATGCGGGCGATGAAGACCCCGACGAAGGGCGCCCAAGCAAGCCACCAGACCATGTAGGTCAAGGTCCAGGACTGGAACCAGTCCCCCACCCGATCGTCCATGAAGGTGAAGGTGCGGAAGCCGTGCGGCAGCACTTCGTTGATGTAGTCGCCGGTCGCCTGAAGGATGCCGCCCATCAGGTAATGGGTCGGCCCGAACAGCAGCAGAAAGACCATCAGGGCGACGGCGGTCGCCATGGCGGCGTTTGAGAGCATGGCCATGCCGCTGCTGAGATCGACCGTGAGCGGCAGGACGTAGGCGACGCACAACACCGCGAAGATGCCGAGGGTCAGCCCCAGACCGGTGCCCTGCAGCCCGAAGAGCGCGTCGACCCCTTCCTTGACCTGGAACACCCCCATCGCGACCGAGCCTCCGAGGCCAATGGCTATGGCGACGATGGCCAGAAGGTTGCTGATCCACGCCACCGTGCGGGTGACTTTCCCGTTGCCGAAGACCTTGAGTAGCGGCGCACCCACCAGAACCGGGGTTCCTTTGCGAAAGCTGAAGTAGGCGATCACCAATCCGGTCAGGGCATAGATGGCCCAGGCATGGAGGCCCCAGTGAAAGTTGGTGACGAAGAGCGCGGAGTTGGCGGCCTCGCTGGGCTCTTGATAGTCGGTGATGATCAGAAAGTGGGTCATCGGCTCGGCCGTGCCCCAATAGAGCAGGCCGACGCCCATGCCGGCGGCAAAGAGCATGGTCAGCCAGGAGATCGTGGAGAACTCCGGCTCGTCATCGTCCGCGCCCAGCTTCACGTTCCCATAGCGCGACAGGGCCAGGACGATGCAGCAGATCAGCATCACGCTGGCCGTCAGCATGATGAACCAGGCGCGGCTGGTGAACTGGATAGAGACCAGGGTATTGGCGAATCCGGCAAGACCGGCCGTATCGACGATGCCCCAGACGGCGACCGCGCCGGTAATCAGCAGGGCCGTCAGGAGGAGTGGGTTCCTCAGCACGAGCAGGTCCTTTTCGCCCGCAGGCTCCGGCCGGCGTCCACTTGGATCCGCGCCGTCACAACGGTGTCTCCTGAATGAGCGGCATGGCGATGAAGGTCTTGATCACCAGGGCGTTCAGGATGTCGAGGAAGAAGGCGCCCACCAGAGGAACGATCAAGAAGGCCTTCGGCGAGGGACCGTACTTCGAGGTAACAGCGTTCATGTTGGCGATCCCGACCGGAGTTGCGCCCATGCCGAGCCCGGAGAAGCCGGCGGCAATAACGGCAGCGTCGTAGTCCCGGCCCATCATGCGGTAGACGATCGCCACGGCAAAGAGCGTGATGATCATCATTTGGGCGAAGAGGACGAGCAGAACCTTGTCGATGGAATCGGCCAGAACCCAGAGCTGCATGCTCATCAGGCTGATGGCCAGAAAGAGCTGAAGGCTGATTTCGGCGACATGCTCCCGGGGGACCGGATCGAGCTCGATTTTGAGCACATCGGCAGCATTGGCAATGACGATGCCGGTCATCATGGCCGTGAGGAAGCCCGGCAGGGTCAGACCCCATGAGACCAGCAGCAGATTGACCAGGCTGCCCACCTCGACGCAGATCGCCAGCAGCAAGAGTGTGCCAAGGGCGCTGGAGAGGGGCGGCAAGAGTCGTGGCTCCGACTCTGGTATGGGATTGGCTGCGGCCTGCGCTGCCTCGACATCGACCAATGCGCCGCAGGGATTCGCTCGGCAGCTTGTGCGCAGCTTATCGCGCTTGATCAGGAACTCGGCGATGGGCCCGCCGATCAGGCCGCCGGCGATCAGGCCAAAGGTTGCGAAGGCGATGCCGAGCGCCTGGGCATCCTCAAGACCGGCCTCCTCGGCCACCGCGCCCCAGGCGATGGCGGTGCCATGGCCGCCGGCGAGCGAGACGCTGCCGCCGATCAGGCCATAACCGGGATGCCCGCCGAACAGCGTCGCGAGCAGGACGCCGGTGCCGTTTTGCAAGATGAGGAGGACGCCCGCCGCCACCATGAGGATGAGGAGCGCCCTGCCCCCCTCTTTCAAGAGGCTGAGCTTCGCCGACAGTCCGATGGTCGAGAAGAAGGCCAACAGCAGGAGGTCGCGCAACTCGGTATCGAAGGTGATGGTGATGTCGAAGAGCGCGCGCACCGCCATGACGGTCAGACTGCAGATCAGCCCGCCCGTCACCGCGACCGGAATGCTGTAGCGCTGCAGAAAGGGCAGCTTCCTGTTGACGAAGGTACCGAGAAACCAGACGCCCACGGCGAGGACGATGATGCTGGTTCCCGAGATGGTGTGCTCTACCGCCACTCTGCTTACCTCGGGCTCCTCGCTTGGGACTCACGTCGCTTCGATGCGAAGTTAAACATGCAGTTTCAAAGAGCAATCCGACTTTAGTGGTTCTATGGACGTGGGCCTTAGGTGCCGCGGCTCAGATCGCGCTGGCGATCTCTCCGAGCCGGCTGGTGAGCAGCGTGTTCTCACGGTAGTCGATGGGAATGACCAGAAGCGAGGGGCCTTTATGGGCCAGCGCCGAGTCGATGGCGCCGGCGAGATCGGCGGCGTCGGGCACGTACTGGCCCTGCCAACCAAAGCTCTTGGCCAGCGCCAGCCAGTCGGGATTGCCGAAAGCGAGCGGGCTATGCTCACCGAACTCGTCGTCCTGCTTCCAGGCGATCAGGCCGTAGCCGCCGTCCTCCCAGACCATCACGGTGACGTCGGCGTTGAGGCGGCGGGCCGTCTCCATCTCCTGCACGTTCATCAGGAAGTCGCCGTCGCCGGCGATGGCGAAGATCTTGCGGTCGGGAAAGACCAGGTGGGCGGCGATCGAGCCCGGCAGTGGCATGCCCATGGAGCAGAAGCCGTTGGGGATCAGGCAGGTGTTGGGCTCGTTGCACTGGTAGTAGCGGCCGATCCACATCTTATGCGCTCCGACCCCGGACAGCAGGATGTCGTCGGGGCCGAGCGCCTGGCGCACGTCCCAGATGGCTTTCTGCGGCCGGATGGAGCCTTCGGTGCGGTCCTCGGCATGGGCCGCGAACTCCTCCAGCATGCGGGCCCTGGTCTTGGCCTGGCCGGCGAGGTCGTAGCTGGGCGCCCCGTCCCGCTCCAGCCGCTCGTTCAGCATCCAGAGCGTATGCGCGAGATCGCCGACGCACTCCACCTGCGGATGGTAGTTGCTGTCGATCTCGGCCGGCAGGAAATCGATGTGGACGACCGGCTTGCTGCCGTCGGGGTTCCAGAGGCGCGGCGGGTACTCGACGAGGTCGTAGCCCAGCGCGATGACGAGGTCGGCCTCCTCGACCGCGTAGGCGGTAAAGTCCTTCTGCTGCAGGCCGATGGTGAAGAGGCAGTAGTCGGCGTCGCGGTCGACGCAGCCCTTGGCCATGAAGGTGCTGAGCACGCCGATGCCGGTCGTCTCGCAGAAGCGGCGGAGCTGATGGCTGGCGCGCTTTCGGATGGTGCCGTTGCCGGCAATGATGATCGGCCGCTTGGCGTTGCGGATGAGCTCATAGGCGCGGTCGACGATCTTGTCGTCGGGCCCCGGCCGGCGGAAGCGCCGCGGCTCGAGCGGCTGGCCTTTGGCGTCCTCCTTGGCGATGTCCTCGGCCAGCTCGATCAGCACCGCGCCGGGCTTCTCGCCACGGGCCAGGCGCACGGCCTTGCGGGTGATCTCGGGGATGGTGTCGGGCTCCAGGATGCTGATCGCCCACTTGGTCACCGGCCGGTACATCTCCACGACGTCCATGACCTGGTGGCTCTCCTTGTGCTGCCGGTAGGTCCCCGCCTGGCCGGTGATGACCAGCATGGGGGCCCGGTCCATGTTGGCGTCGGCAACTCCGGTGATCAGGTTGGTGGCGCCCGGACCCAGAGTGCCGAGGCAGACGGCTGGATTGCCCGTCAGGCGGCCGTAGACCTCCGCCATGAAGGCCGCGCCCTGCTCGTGGCGGGTCAGGACGAACTCGATGGGCGAGGACTTCAGGGAGAGCACGAAGTCGGCGTTTTCTTCGCCGGGCACGCCGAAGATGTGGCTCACCCCCTCCTCTTCGAGGCACTTCACCAGCAGGTCCGATGCTTTCATGGTCGCTTTCGTTCGGTTGGTGGTCTTGGCTGACTCACAGATTGGGGCGCCGGGCATCGCTTGCCATCGCCCGGTCCTTCACGCCCCGGTGATACCCGCGCTACCGCTTCGGCTACAGACTGCATCTGTCGAACGAACCAAAGGCGGCACGGCATCACAAGTTGTCACCCCGGACGCGGTAGCGATCCGGGGTCCATTTCTCAGCCCGTGCCCAGCTTCGCCATGGGCCCCGGCTCGCGGGCTTCGCCCTTGGCCGGGGTGACGAATGGAGGAGAAGGGCAAGGCGGGGCAAAACCGCTGACCGTCATACTGGTGCTTGATACGAGTAAGCACTCATCGGTCGGGCTGTTCCCGGTGGATGCTCCGTCTCAGGCGGCGATCTTGGCCAGGGCGCCGACGAAGCGCCGGGCGCCTTCGGTGCGCAGCTTGCTGGTCTCCCAGCTGCGCCGATAGACCAATTTGTGGTCCGGACGGAGCTGCAGGATGCCGGCCTGGCGTTGGATGAGGGCAATCAGCTTCTCTGGTCGGGCGAAGCTGTCTTCGCGGAAGCTGACCACCGCGCCCTTCGGCCCAACCTCCAGCTTCTCGACACCGGCCTGCTTGCAAAGGTGTTTGATTTCCATGACATGCAGCAGGTTCTGCACCTCTTCCGGCAAGGGGCCAAAACGGTCGATCAGCTCCGCGGCAAAGGCTTCGAGCTCGCTCTTCTCGACCAGGGTCGAAAGCCGCCGGTAAAGCCCCAGTCTGGTTTGCAGATCGGGCACGTAGACTTCCGGGATGAGCACCGAGGTGCCGAGGTTGATCTGCGGCGTCCAGGCTTCGGCCGCCGCACCCGCCACCCCGCCCTCGGCGGTCAGGTTGCGGGCTTCGGCCACTGCCTCTTCCAGCATCTGCTGGTAGAGCTCGACACCGACCTCGCGGATGTGGCCCGACTGCTCCTCGCCCAGCAAGTTGCCCCCACCGCGAATGTCGAGGTCGTGGCTGGCCAGGGTGAAGCCGGCGCCCAGGGAGTCGAGGGTCTGCATGACATGCAGGCGCTTTTCGGCCGCCTGGGTGAGGGTCCGGCCTGGCCGCACCGTCAGATAGGCGTAGCCGCGCTGCTTGGAGCGGCCAATGCGGCCACGGAGCTGATAGAGCTGGGCCAGGCCGAACATGTCGGCGCGGTGCATGATCATGGTGTTGGCATTGGGGATGTCGAGGCCGGACTCGACGATGTTGGTGGATAGCAGCAGATCGAACTTGCGGTCCATGAAGCTGCCCATCACCGCTTCGAGCGCTGCCGCCGACAGCTTCCCGTGGGCGACGCCGATGCGTACCTCCGGCACCAGCTCGTGCAGGCGCTCCTCCACCTCCGCCAGATCCTCCACCCGAGGGCAGACATAGAAGATCTGCCCGCCCCTATTACGCTCCCGCATGATGGCTTCGCGCACCACCACCGGGTCGTAGGGCAAGACGAAGGTGCGCACCGCAAGGCGGTCGACCGGCGGGGTGGCGATCAGGCTCATGTCGCGCACGCCGGTCAGCGCGAGCTGCAAGGTGCGCGGGATGGGCGTCGCCGTCAGGGTCAGCACGTGCACCTCGGCGCGCAGCTCCTTCAGGCGTTCCTTCTGCTTGACGCCGAAGTGCTGCTCCTCGTCGACGATCAAAAGGCCGAGATCGCGGAAGCCGATGGATTTTGCGAGCAGCGCGTGGGTGCCGATGATGATGTCGACCTGACCGGACTTGAGGTCCTCCTTGGTGCGGGCCGCATCCCGCGGCGAGACCAGGCGCGAGAGTTGGGCCACCCGCACCGGGAGGCCGTGGAAGCGCTCGCTGAAGGTCTCGTAGTGCTGCCTCGCCAGCAAAGTCGTCGGCACCACCACGGCAACCTGCCGCCCCGACATGGCGGCGACGAAGGCTGCGCGCAGGGCGACCTCGGTCTTGCCGAAGCCGACGTCGCCGCAGATCAGCCGGTCCATGGGCCGGCCTTCGCTGAGATCGCCAACCACGTCCTCGATGGCGCGGAGCTGATCGTCGGTCTCGGGATAGGGAAAGCGCGCGCTGAACTCGTCATAGACGCCTTCCGGCGGCGCCATGGCATCCAAGGTCTTGAGCTGGCGCTCGGCGGCGATGCGAATGAGCTGATCGGCCATGTCCTTGAGGCGCTTCTTGACCCGCGCCTTGCGGGCCTGCCAGTTGCCCTGTCCCAGCCGGTCGAGCTCGACCTGCAGGTCGTGCGAGCCGTAGCGCGAGAGCACCTCGATGTTCTCGACCGGGACGAAGAGCTTGTCGCCGCCGTGGTAGAGCACGCGCAGGCAGTCGTGCGGGGCGCCGCCCACGTCGAGCGCCTCCAGGCCGTCGTAGCGGCCGACTCCGTGCTCGACATGGACGACGAAGTCGCCGGTGCCGAGGGTCGAAACCTCGGTGAGGAAGTTCTCGGCGCGGCGCTTCTTGGCCGAGCCGCGGGCGATGCGCTCGCCGAGAATGTCGGTCTCGGTGAGCACCGTGAGATCGCCGCTGCCGAAGCCGCGCTCCAAGCCGAGCACGACGCAGGCGATCTGCTCGCCCGACAAGGCCCGGACCTCCGACCAGCTATCGCAGGGCACCAAGCCTTTGACGCCGTGCTCCTGCAGCACGTGCAGCAGGCGGTCGCGGCTGCCGGTCGAGTAGGCGGTAATCAGGGCATGGCGCCCGGCTGCCGTCTCCCCGGCGAGGACCTGTGCCACGGCATCGTAGAGCGCGCCTTCCGAGGCCGTGCGGGCCTCCGAGAAGTCGTGGGCATGCCGGCCCTCGACATCTCTGACCTTGTCTGCCTGCTCCGGCAGGTGGAAGGGGAAGAACTGCAGGCTGCCGCGCTCGATCAGCGCCGCCTGCCAGTCCTCGGTCGAGAGATAGAGGCTCCCGAGCGGCAGCGGATGGTAGACGCTGCCGCTGACCTGCTGCGCCCGCCCTACTCCTTCGCGCGCCTGGTAGAAGTCCTCGATCTGCTCCAGGCGGGTGTCGCGCACCTCGCTCGCCTGGTGGTCGAGGCTGATCGAGGGCTCATCGAGGTAGTCGAACAGCGTTTCCAGGCGCTCGTGGAACAGCGGCAGCCAATGCTCCATGCCGGGATGGGCGCGCCGCTCGCTGATTGCCTCGTAGAGCGGGTCTTCCTTGGTGACGGCCCCGAAGGCCTCGCGGTAGCGGGTGCGGAACAGCGTCACGCTGTCGGCAGTCAGAAAAACCTCGTTGACCGGGCGCAACTGGAAGCGCTCGCAGGTCCCGGTCGAACGCTGGTCCAGCGGGTCGAAGCTACGGATGCTCTCGATCTCATCGCCAAAGAGATCGACCCGGTAGGGCGTTTCGCTCCCGGCGGGAAAGAGATCCAGCAGGCCGCCGCGCTGGGCGAACTCGCCCGGCTGCTCCACGGTGTCGACCCGCTGATAGCCGTTCTCCTCGAAGAAGGGGAACAGCGTCTCGGTGGGTAGGCTGCCGCCGACGCTCACCTCCAGGTGCCGCTCGCGAAGGGCATCCTTCGGGATCACACGCTGCAGCAGCGCGTTGACCGTGGTGACAATGACGACCGGTTCGTCGTCCTGCCGTTCGAGCAGCCGGCAGAGGGTGGTGATGCGCTCGGCCAGGATGTCCCGGTGCGGCGAGATGCGGTCGTAAGGCAGGCAGTCCCAGGCCGGAAAGGGCAGCACGGTGAGATCGGGCGCGAAGAACGCCAAAGCCTCGCGCAGGCGGGTCATGCGCTGATCGTCGCGGGCGACGTGGAGATGCACCCGCCCGCTGCCGGCTTTCGCCTGCGCGGCGATTTCCTGGATCAGCAGGGCGTCGAGCCCCTCCGGGACGTTGGCCAGGTCCCAGCTGCCACCCTCTGCAAGCAACTCGGTGATCACGGTCAAAGCGTCTTCGCGGCGAAGGTGTGGTTGAGCAACAGAGTCATGACGTCGTGGCGCAGTTCGTCGGGCGGCGCGGAGGCGCCACTCACCCAGGCGTAGAGCTCGGGATCGCTCTCCTGCAGCAGCGCCTCGAAGCGCGCCAGCTGGGGCGCATCGAACTCGGCCAGATAGCGATCGGCAAAGCTGCCGATCAAGAGGTCCATCTCGCGCGTGCCGCGATGCCAGCTGCGATAGCGCAGCCGCTTGCGCTGGATATCCAGGCTCTGGTTTTCCGATTGGGTCATCTGAGTCATGTTGAACGGGTTCAGATCGCCGTAGGATATAGCCCGCTCTACCCTGCTTGTCAGGGCCTGGAGGCCAACTCGAACCGTATTGCATAGCGACCGTGCGTCCCCCGTCTTTGAACCCCCTCTTCGCGCCTGTCGAGAGCCTGCCCGGGATCGGGCCGCGCACGGTGAAGCTCTTCGCCAACCTGGCCGGCGAAAAGGTGCTCGATCTTTGCTGGCACTTGCCCAGCGGGCTGATCGACCGGCGCTACGCCCCCAGCATCGCTGGCGCCGAGGCCGGACGCATCTGCACCCTCACCGTCCGCATTGCCGAGCACCGGCCCGGGCGAACGACGCGGCAGCCCTATCGCATCCTGGTGGAGGACGACAGCGGCGCCATGGAGCTGGTCTTTTTCCACGGCAAGCCGGACTACCTGATGCGCAGTTATCCACCGGGCCAGACCCGCATCGTCAGCGGCCGGGTGGAGCTCTATGACGGCCATCTCCAGCTGACCCACCCGGACCACGTCGGCCCGCCCAGCGAGGCCGAGGCCATCATGCGGGTCGAGCCGACCTATCCCCTGAGCGGCGGCCTGACCCAACGGATGGTGGCGAAGGCGGTGGCGGCCGCCTTGAAGCGCCTGCCTGAGCTACCTGAATGGGCCGAGCCGAACTTGGTCGCGCGCGAAGGCTGGCAGCCCTGGAAGGAATGCCTGCTTGCCGCGCACCATCCGCAAGAGGCGGTGGACCTGGAGCCGCTCTCCCCGGCGCGCCGCCGCCTCGCCTACGACGAGCTGCTGGCCAACCAACTGGCGCTGCAGCTCATGCGGCAGACGATGAAGCGTGCCCGCGGCCGCTCGCTCGAGGGCACCGGCGCCCTTCTCGCCCGCCTGCGTGATGCCCTGCCCTTCCAGCTGACCGGCTCGCAGGAGCAGGCGATCGAGGAGATTACTAAGGACATGGCCGGGCCGGAACGCATGCTGCGGCTGCTGCAGGGCGATGTCGGCAGCGGCAAGACTCTGGTGGCCTTGGCCGCCATGCTGACCGCCGTCGAGGCTGGCACGCAGGCTGCCATGATGGCGCCGACGGAAATCCTGGCCCGCCAGCACCACGCCAACATCGCCGAGCTGGCGGCGGCAACGGGGCTGGTGCCACTCCTGCTGACCGGCCGAGACAAGGGCAAGGAGCGGGAGCGCAAGCTGGCCGAGATCGAGTCCGGCGAGGCCAAGCTGATCGTCGGCACCCACGCGCTGTTCCAGGAAAGTGTTGTCTTCCAGGACCTCGGCTGCGCGGTCGTGGACGAGCAGCACCGCTTCGGCGTCCACCAGCGCCTCTCGCTGTCGCGCAAGGGCGCCGGGGTCGACCTCCTGGTCATGACCGCCACGCCCATCCCCCGCACTCTGGTGCTGGCAGCCTACGGCGACATGGACGTGACCCGCCTAACCGACAAGCCGCCGGGCCGCACCCCCATCGATACGCGGGTCATCGCCGTCGACCGGCTGGAAGAGGTGATCGAGGGCGTGGCCCGGCGCCTCAAAGCCGGCGCGCAGGTCTACTGGGTCTGTCCCCTGGTGGAGGAGTCCGAGGACAGCGACATGATCGCGGCCGAAGCGCGCTATCAGGTGCTGACCGAGCTCTTTCCGGGACAGGTCGGCCTGGTGCACGGGCGACTCAAGGGCGAGGAGAAGGACGCCGCCATGCAGCGCTTCCTGGCCGGTGAGACGCGGCTCCTGGTGGCGACGACGGTGATTGAGGTTGGCGTCGACGTGCCGCGCGCCACGGTCATGGTCATCGAGCAGGCCGAGCGCTTCGGGCTCGCGCAGCTGCATCAGCTGCGTGGCCGGGTCGGACGCGGCAGCGAGGCCTCGACCTGTCTGCTGCTCTACAAGCCGCCCTTGAGCGAGAACGCCCGCCGGCGCCTGACCATCATGCGCGAGACGGAGGACGGCTTCGTCATCGCCGAGGAGGACCTCAAGCTGCGCGGCGCCGGCGAGCTGCTCGGCACGCGCCAGAGCGGCCTGCCCGAAACCCGGGTGGCCGATCTGGCCAGCCACGGCGATCTGCTCTCCATCGCACGGGACGATGCGGCCCTGCTGCTCTCGCTGGATCCGGAGCTAACGTCCTCGCGCGGCGAAGCGCTGCGCACGTTGCTCTACCTCTTCGAGCGGGAAGAAGGCGTGCGGCTATTGAGATCGGGGTGAGAGGCCATCTCGTGCCGGTAGCTCGCTTTTCTCGCACCGGCTCGCTCCCCTGATCCAACTGTCACCCCGGCCAAGGGCTTCGCGAGAGCGAAGACCGCGAGCCGGGGTCCATGGCGAAGCTAGGCGCGGGCGGATAAGTGGTTCCCGGCTCGCTGACGCGGCCGGGATGACAGCCTTTGGCACGTTGTCAGTTGCTCTAGAGGCCCGCCAGGCGCCGCACCACGTCGTGGGAGTCGTCTTCCTTGCCGGACTGGCTGTCGGCGCCCTCTCCGCTCGCCGGGTCGGGCGGCACCACCAGCCCGCCGGAGACCACCAGCTTCAAGCCCTCCTCGACACTCATGTGCAGCGGGATGGTCTCGTCGATCGGCACGAAGAGCAGGAAGCCGGACGTTGGGTTCGGTGTGGTCGGCAGGAAGACATTGACCACCTCGTCTTCCGTCAGGCTCTGCATCTGGCCTTCGGTGCGGCCGGTGATAAAGCCGATCGCCCAGGAACCCTTGCGGGGATACTGGAACAGCACGCACTCCCGGAAGGCGTTGGACTTCTGGGAAAAGACCGTCTCCAGCAGCTGCCGAACGGCTCCGTAGATCGAGCGCGCGACCGGCACCTTGCCCATCAGCCAATTGGTGACGCGCAACACCCAGCGGCCGACCAGGCCGGCCGTCACCATGCCGACCAGGATGAGGAGGATGATCAGAAGCACCACGCCGAGACCAGGAATGCCGAAGGGCAGATAGCTCTCCGGGTTCCAGGTCGCCGGCACCAACCGCTGCACTTGCCCGTCGATGAAGGTGATGAGCTGCCAGGCCAGCCAGATGGTGATGGCGATCGGGGCCGTGACCAGCGTTCCGGCCAGGAGGTAGTTGCGCATACGGGCCAGCAGTCCAGGCTTGAGCTGCACCGGCTCTGCCGCTTCCACCAGCTCGGTCGTCTGCGCCTCCGCCTCCGCCCCGCCGTCTCTTTGGTGGTCGGGAGTCACGATGCCGCCGGAAATGACGAGCTTGAGCCCCTCCTCCACCGTCATATCCAGAACCTGGATCTCGCGCTCCGGCAGGAAGAGCAGGAAGCCGGTCGTCGGGTTTGGCGTGGCCGGAATGAAGACGGAGGTCAGCTTCTCGTCCGTCAAGCGCTGGACCTCGCCGCGGGCGAGACCGGAGACGAAGCCCACGGCCCAGGTGCCGCGCGAGGGGTATTCGACCAGGCCGACTTGGCGAAAGGCCTGCGACTTATCCGCCAGGATGGTCTCGAAGACCTGCTTGGTGGCGCTGTAAACGCTGCGCAGGATGGGCACCGCGTTCACGATGCGCTCGCCTTGGCGCATGAACATGCGGCCGAGGAAGCCGGCGGCGAACATGCCCATGAGAATCAGGAAGATGAGAACGAACAGCAGCCCCAGGCCCGGCACCGAAAACGGCAGGTAGGTCTCCGGGTTCCACTTCAGCGGCACCAAGGGCTTGATGCGATTGTCAACGAAGGTGATGAACTCGTAGGTCAGCCAGATGGTGATGCTCAGGGGGGCCGTGACCAGCACACCCGTCAGCAGGTAGTTGCGCAGGCGCGCGATCAGACCGGCGCGCGGCGCAGCATGCGCTTTGCGATCGCCGCGCAACCGCCTACGATTATTGTCTTTTTTGCCCTTCGCCTTGGCCAAGACTCTTACACCCTCACAAGCCCGCGGCCGCTGGCAAAGCCACCGGCCACGCTGTGGATTGTCGCATTTCTAAGCTCTTTTCGCCAGCGCATAGAGCGGCTCGCGGAGCGCTTTGCGGCGGCCAGGCCGCATTGTCGGCGCAAATGCTGAGCATAGTTCACGGTCCGAACCGGGGCCGCTGAAAGGCGGGTTCGCGTCACCTCGATCACTGCACCAGTACTCACGATGACAACTGTTTCCGTGTCTCTCCGCTCCGTCGCGACCGCATCGCCGGACGTTCGCTATGCCCAGGAGGAGGCGAGCCGCCTCGCCGAACGTGTTTTCTCCCGGGATCACAGCGATATCGAGCGACTTCAAGGCGTTTTCAAGAATTCCGGTGTCGGCTTTCGCCGCAGCGTCGTGTCACCGGGCTGGCTGCTTAAGCCGCACGGCTTCGAGGAAAGAACCCGGCTATTCCGCGAGAAAGCCCTGGCTTTGGCCGAGGAAGCGGCGCAGCGGGCGCTGTCGCGCGCCGGGCTCGAAGCCGATGAGATCGACGCGCTGGTCTTCTGCTCCTCCACCGGTGTCTCGGTGCCCGGCATCGACAGCTTCCTGTTCGACCGCCTGGCCCTGCGGCGCACGGCGCGCCGCTTGCAGATCTTCGGGTATGGCTGTGCCGGCGGCGTACTGGGCTTGAGCCGGGCGGCGGAGCTTAGCCTGGCCAAGCCCGGCGCGCGGGTCCTGTTCGTCGTCGTCGAGCTTTGCAGCTTGACCTTCCAGCCGCAGGACCAGAGCAAGAGCAACATCGTCGCCTTAGCGCTTTTCGCCGACGGCGCGGCCGCCGCGGTGCTGCAATCGAGCAACGGAACCGCCCGAGACGGAGACGGTGACGGCTTGGCGCTGACCGCCTGGGGCGAACGGACCTGGCCGCAGTCGCAGGACATCATGGGCTGGCACGCGGCCGATGACGGCTTCGGTGTGCTCTTCTCGCCGCGCATTCCGCAGTTCCTGCTGCAGGAATTCGCCCCCGCCCTGGACTCTTTCCTGGCCGAGCAGACGCTGACCCGCGATGCCCTTGCCGGTTATGTCGTGCATCCGGGTGGCGCCAAGGTGGTCGGCGCCCTGGAGGCGACGCTCGGCCTCGCCGAAGGCGCGCTGGAAGACAGCCGCGCCATTCTCCGCGAGTACGGCAACATGTCAGCGCCGACCGTGCTCTTCGTGCTGGAAAGGGCCGTCGCAAGCGGGATCGCCGGGCGGCACTTGATGGCAGCCGTGGGGCCGGGCTTTACCGCCGGCTTCATGCTGCTGGAAGGCACCGCGGACGCGCGGCAGCCGTGAGCCAGGAGCTGCTGAACCTCGGCATCGGCTGGCCGCAGATCATCATCCTGCTGGTTGCGCTCCAGCGCGTATCCGAGCTTGTTCTGGCGCAACGCAACACCCGCCGGCTGTTGGCACAGGGCGCGGTTGAGTATGGCGCGCGGCACTATCCGCTATTCATTCTCCTGCATGGCGGTTGGTTGATCGCCTTGTGGTTCGCTGTGCCGCCGACCGCAGCGGTCAATGTGGTCCTGCTGTTGCTGTTCTGCGCTTTGCAGGCCGCCCGCATTTGGGTGATCGCCAGCCTCGGTCCCTTCTGGACCACGCGCATTCTCACTCTGCCGGAAGTGCCCTTGGTCGCGCGCGGCCCTTACCGCTGGGTCAAGCACCCGAATTACCTGGTGGTGGCCTGCGAGATTCCGCTCTTGCCCCTGGTCTTCGGCGCTTGGCCATTGGCGCTCGGCTTCGGCCTCGCCAACCTCGCCCTGCTGGCTTACCGCATCCGGATCGAGGATGCGGCCCTCGCGCCCCGAAGGCCTGTTGGATCGCAGGCGTAGCTTTAGGACCGGGCAGCGTTTCGCTGAGCCCGGGCCCCTTCGGCCGCGACCAATAGGTTAGCCGTCACTGAAACTGCAACTGCATGTCACACGTGAGTCAATCTCGCAATGTTATAACATTTGTAATGTTATAATACGTGAGGGGAACCCATAGATGTTGCAGCGCCTTACCGTCCTTCTTGCACTGGTGACTTTAACGCCGGCTACGGCTGGCGCGGCCGTTCTGACCAGCGGGTCGAGCGAGCTGACCGTCCAGGATAGTGACGGTATCGTCACCGTGTGGCGCACCGAGCCCGGCGGTTCTGACAACGTCTTCCTGTCGTCGTACTATCTGCGCCTCGAGGGGCAGAACGGTGAGGACAGCTTTCAGGACGCCTTTGGCGATCCGGTTGTCTCGCAACCCTCCCCTGATCGCCTGAGCCTGAGCTACTCCAGCGGCGCGATCGAAGGACGCCTGGACTATGCGATCTTCGGCGACCTGCAGCCCGGGCGCTCGACGATGCAGCGCTCGGCGACCATCACCAATCTTGGAACCGACATCCTCAACTTTGCGCTCTTTGACTACACCGATCTGGATATCCGCTTCGACCCGACCAACCAACGCGACACGGCAGTGCTGACGCAACCTGGCGTCATTGAAACGACGAGCGCGTCGGCACCCATATCGATCGTGACGACGGTGACGCCGACGCCCGATCAGTACCAGATCACGGATTTCTTGACGCTGTTCCTGGCCTTTCGCGCCGATAGCGACGGCGCGACCACCCTGCCGAATACGCCGGGGCTGGGGGAGCCCTTCCCCACGACGCCGGGGGACAATGCCTTTGCCTTCGGGTGGGAAGTCTCGCTTGCGCCCGGCGAGAGCTTCACGGCGTCGCATAGCAGCACGCTGACCGCCATTCCCCTTCCGGCAACCCTACCGCTGCTGCTGACTGGCCTCGCCGGTCTCGCGTTCGCTCGGCGCAGGCTGAGGACTTGATCGTTACGAACTGGGAGTGCCCGCCTGTTCTCGGACCCGATCCGAGGGCACGGCGGATGGCCATCCATCCGAAGCGTGAAGAGCATAGGATGGTGCGGCTGAGTGGACTCGAACCACCACGGCATTGCTGCCACAGGTACCTGAAACCTGCGCGTCTACCAATTCCGCCACAGCCGCACACTGGGTCATCGAACTCCGGTAATGGTGCGGCTGAGAGGACTTGAACCTCCACGGGGTTTCCCCCACAGCGCCCTCAACGCTGCGCGTCTACCAATTCCGCCACAGCCGCCGATACCGAACCGCCAGAATTTAGGATGACCTGCTATTTCAAGCGGACGGTCTATGTAACGAGGATGTTGCGGTGCTTCAAGGGGAAATGCGCCCGGGATAAGGATGGATCAGGTCCCTCCACTTCTGTGCCGAGCACAGCGCCGACGACGCGCCCAGGTGAGATATTTCAAGGGTTTAACCGGCCACGAGGCAGCCTTGCCTTGGCGGCCGCTGTCCGTCGCCTATACTGACTTAGATGAGATCCTACATCCTGCCCGGTTGCTTGTTCGCCATTCTGGCGCTGACCACCGTTTTCATGGTGCGCCAGTGGGTGGAGCTCGGCGATGTCGAGATATCGCTGCTCGGATGGATCATGATGGCGGTCGGTGCCGTCTTTGCCATGGCCATCGGCGGCGGCCTCATGGCGCTGGCCTTTTACAGCGACCGCCGCGGCCACGATGACGCCCACCACGACCAGTCGGTTTTCGACCCGCGCAACGAGAGCCCGGATGACGAGTCCGATCAGAGCGGGCGAAGCTGAGGCTGTGCCTCAATGGTTAAGATCATTTAACCTCTGAGACAAACGTTGAGTAGTTGCCTCCGTCCGAACTTTCACCCTGGTAATCCCCAATAGTTGAGCGAATATCCAAGGGCGGGTCGGCCGGCAGGCGAAAGCCGGATGCTTCGTCGGGCCGGGTTAACCATGAAGACCGGAGTTCGGCTAAGACCCATGAAGCCGCATATCTTGTTGATAGAGGACGATCCACTGCTGGCCGAGAGCCTGGCGGCGAACCTTGAAGCCTGCGGTTATCTGGTGCCTTCGACCTATGCCAACGGGCTGGAAGCGCTGGCTGCCAGCGAGCGCCAACCGCCTGATTTGGCTTTGGTTGATATCGCGTTGGAGGGAACTCTGCGCGGCACCACCGTCGGCGCCTACCTCGCCGAGCGCGGCATCCCGGTGATCTATCTTTCTGGCTATATGGAGCTCGCCCTGGCCGAAGGGCGTGACCATGCCACGGAAATCCTGCCGAAAACGGCGCGATTTAGCGATATCCTGGCGGCGGTGCAGGCCGCCACTGACGATTCGCTGGTCGATAGCCCGATCGCGGCGGGCATCGCGGCAAGGCTGGAAGGTTAATTCACCAGGTTAACGGCGCTCACCCAGCGCATGGCTGGTGTGCTTTCCAGGTAGTCCGCGAGGGCTTCGAGAAAGGCCCAGGCTTCTTCGTCGTGGACAAGATGATGTGTCATCAAGCCGATGGGCTCGGCAGATGCGGCCTCACGTCTCCGCGCAATCTCCCGGGTCAGCGCCGCCAGACAGGCTTCGGTGCCGATAAATCGGCGCTCAGGCCGCCACTGCATGATGTCGATGTGGGCATTGAGCGGCAAAAGCCCCTCCGGCAGGACCGGCGCATCTCCGAAACCGGAATAGACCTTAAAGCCGCAGTCCGGCAGGAGCGTCAGGTGCCGTTCGGCAAAGCGGTTCCAGGGCGGCACGAAGATCGGCAGCCAGCTGCGGCCGAAAAAGGCATCCATACGGCGGTGCCCAGCCTGCAGCAGTCCTTCCGTCTCTTTCGAGGAAAGCCGGTCCGGGAACTCGCAGGACTTGCTGCCGGTCGGCGCGTGGTTGGCGTGGGCGTGGCCGTGCTGGGCCGCATCGGTGTTGGCGTGCAATAGCCAGTCGGCCAAGGCCGCCGTGGCTTTGGCGGGGATCACGGCGAGCAAGGGGCGTATGTCGAGGCGATCGGTCAAGCGGACGAGACGCTCAAGCTTGGCCGAGGGATGCACCGCATCGTCGTCGCGCCACCAGATCGGCAAGCTCATGCCCTGATCGGCGGCGCGGCTCAGCTCTTCAGCAAGCGGCTGGAGATCGCTTCGGCTAAAGGGCATGGGCGGCGGCCCCTTTCAGCTCGCGGGCCAAGAGTTCGGCGCTGTGTTCGGCACCGGCGAGATCGATGGAGGGACGCGGCGGCTTACCCGCGCCGTCGAGCGTCTTGTCGATCGCGTCGTCGAGGTGACCTGCTGTCAGCGCTTCTTCGCGCACGACCTCGAACCCGGCGAAGCGGCCAAGCAGCTCGGCGCGCATCGGCTGCTCGGTTTCGCCATCCGCGGCGTAGGGCACCAGGACCGCCGGCACTTCCGCCAGCAGCAGGTCGACGACGCTGTTGTAGCCGGCCTGGCTGATGGACAGACCTGCGCCGGCCAGCAGCGCATGGAAGTCCGGTCGATTGGCCTCGAGTTTGGCCCAAGCCGGCAAACCTGCGCGCAGCCTGTTCAGCTCGCTTTCCGTGACCTGCTCGCCGACAAGAAAGTGCCAGTGGCCCAAAACGGGGCCGCGAAGTCGGCAGACTTCGAGCGCGCAATCCAGAAGATGCCGCCCGACCGCGCCGCCGCCACAGGAGACGATGACGCCGCGTCTCGCCTGGCTTGCTGCCCGCGGCGGTGACGTCTGTGCGATGTAGCCGGTGTAGGTCAGACGCCCGTTCAATGCGTCGGCTTCGGGAAAGCTGGGCGTCAGCGGGACAAGGCTTGGGTCGCCGTGAACCAGGACGCGGTCGTAGTAGCGCAGCGCCCATTCGAGACTCTCTTGCCTGCGCTTCTCTTTGCGTTGCTGCAGAATGTCCCTCAGCGAGCAAAGAATGAGGGGCGGGTCTTGGCGCCCCCTCGCCTCCTCCAGCAACGGCAGCAATTCGTGGCGCAGCTGTCGACGGCCGAAGGGAAAGAGCTCGGTCATCAACAGCTTTGGCGCTGCTTCGCGAAAGCCCTGCAGTAGGTCGTCCAGCCGCTTCGCACGGTAGCTCTCGTCCGCCTCCTCGCCCTCCGGCGTCAGGAGTCGGGTGAAGTCCGAAGGCTGCACGGTGAAGGGTGGCAGTTGCAGCAAGCTGACGGCTGAGTCCAGGTCCAGGTTGGCGACGGGACGGCCGCCGCTCGCCAGGGTGACCGAGAGACCACGCGCGATGCAAGCATTGGCCAATGTTGCCGCCCGCCGGAGATGCCCGATCCCGAGCAGGTGCTGGACGTAGAGAAAGAGGTCGCTCACCGGAGCGGTCCCACGCCGCGCGAACAGGTCAGGCGGCCTTGGAGTCGCTGCCGGAGGCGCTGTCCTTCGCGGCTTTAGCCTCGGACTCGCTGTAGGCCTTGTCCCACTTCAGAACGTTGCGCTTGGCGTCCTGCACGAAGGGCGACCAGCGGATACCCCGCATGAAGGCCTTGTAGAGCAAATTGCCCGGGAAGCGCAGCGGTCGGTCGAACTGGATCAGCAGGATAACCCGGTCGTCCTCCGTGTCGTTCCAGACCTCGTGGTGGTAGGTATCGTCGAAGACGAAGCTCTTGCCCTCTTCCCAGATCAGCTCCTGATCCTCCACCATCATGCGGCACTTGCTGCGTTCCTTCGGCACTTTCAGGCCGAGGTGGCAGGTCAGCATGCCCTTGGTCACGCCCTTGTGGCGGGGGATGTGCAGATGCGGGGCGTGGATGGAGAAGAAGGCCGAGCGGAGGCCGGGCACCCGTTCGACGACCTTGGCCGTCTCGGGGCAGCGCTCGCAGTTCATGTGCATGCGATAGCCATAGCCCCAGAGGAAATAGGACTGCCACTTCTCATCGACGGCGATGCGGTCGTGATCGGGCGAAACCTCGCGCAGAACCGGCACGGCCGAGCGGTGACTGAGCACGGCCAAGGCTTCGTCGCGAATCGCCTGCCAGTTCGCCTCGATATCCTTCTGCCAGTCGAAGGTGTAGGCGGGATAGACCGGCGGGTCGCCGACCTTCGAGTACTTCACCAGGATACGGTTGGTCGGCTTGCGCAGCCGCTTGCCGTAGCGCACCAGCCAGGAGTGCCCGAGCGGGCCCTGGTTCTTCTCCTTCTTCTTCTTCGACTTCTTGCTTTGATCGTCCGTTGAGGCCGCTGCTTGCATGATCGCTTCCTCTCTTACCGCCGGTCGCGCCATCGGACTGCGGCCGGCCGGGTATCGTAACACTGCTGTCTTCTGCATGCTCAGCCGACGCCGCCAAGGCAAGCCCTAAGCGCGAAAGACAGCGTAATAAATCGTGAGTTGGCCGAGTCGAGACAGCTGTCTATTTACGCCAAGGTATTCAGAGACTTCCGCAAATTCAAACAGGCGTCACATGTCAGCACCCTACGCAGCTTCCAGCGGCGCACCCGGCGTTGCAAGAGCGGGCAAAGCCCGCGCGAACCGGCGTGCATTGCCGTCTCAAGGGCTCTTCACCAAGCTTCTGAAGCTCTACACCGGACCGCGTGCACGGAAGCTGGCGAGCGAGGACTGTGCCGCTTCTCAGCAGAAGGTGCTGCGTGAGCTGGTCGCCAAGGCCGCCAAGACGCAATTCGGCAAGGACCATGGGTTCGGTGAGATCACCAGCGTCGAGGAGTACCAGGCGCGGGTTCCGCTCAGGACCTACAACGAGCTCTGGGACGCCTATTGGAAGCACGACTTCCCGCGGCTCGAGAACTGCACCTGGCCGGGCACCCTGCCCTACTTCGCCGTGTCCTCCGGCACCACCACCGGCAAGGTGAAGTACATTCCCTGCTCGCGCGAGATGGTCGCCGCCAACAAGCGCGCCGCGCTCGATGTTGGCAGCTACCACCTGCAGCACCGCCCCGACAGCGCCGGGTTCGACGGAAAGTGCTTTCTCTTGGGCGGTAGCACTGACCTGACCGAGCATGCGCCGGGTATCTACAGCGGCGATATCAGCGGCATCGCTGCCAATGAGCGGCCCTGGTGGAGCCACTTCGCCTATTTCCCGCCAAAGGAGTTCGCCTTCCTGACCGACTGGGAAGACAAGATGGCGAAGATGGGTCCGGCCTCGCTGAAGGAAGACATCCGCATGCTCACGGGCGGCCCGAACTGGCATCTGCTGCTTTACGAAAAACTCGCGGCCCTGAAGCCGGAGACGGCCGGCCGTGTGATCGACTTCTATCCCAATCTCGAGCTGATCGTGCACGGCGGCGTCAGCTTCAAGCCATACAAGGAGCGTTACGAGGCGCTGCTTGAGGGCTGCAATGCCGACATGCGCGAAGTCTATGCTGCCAGCGAAGGCTTCATCGCCATCGCCGACCGCGGTCCCGGCATGGGCATGCGCCTGGTGACGGACAACGGCTTGTTCTTCGAGTTCATCCCGTTGGATGAGCTCAACTCCCCCAATCCGACACGCCGCTGGCTCGGCAACGTTGAAGAGGGCGTCGACTACGCGTTGGCTCTGACCACCTGCGCAGGCCTCTGGAGCTATCTGATCGGCGACGTGGTGCGCTTCGTCGACACCGAGCGTCCGCGCGTGCTGATCACCGGGCGGACCTCGCACACCCTCTCGACGTTCGGCGAGCACCTGACCGGCGAACTCGTTGAGTCGGCCGTTCTGGCCGCGGCCGACAGTGTCTCGGCGCCGATTGCCGAGTTTTCCGTCGCCACGGAGGTCTTCCAGGGCCGTGGCGAGGAGCTGGGTCGCCACGTCTATGTCGTCGAGTATCAGGATGCGCCGATCGACGAGGCACGGCTGAGCGCCTTCGGCGATGCCATCGACCGCTATCTCGCCGACGCTAATGAGGACTACCACGAGCGGCGCATCGTCGATGGTGGTGTCCAGGCGCCCCGCGTGGTGCAGATGGCGCCGGGCGGCTTCTCGGCCTGGATGAAGAGCATCGGCAAGCTCGGTGGCCAGCACAAGGTGCCGCGGGTCATCGGCGACTGGTCTCGCTTCGAGGAGCTGATCGCCTTCGCGGAAGGCTATCGGGGCAACTGAGCTCGCGTCCCTTTGGGCCTAGGCTGCCGCTTGTTGGTACTTGCGGCTTGCCCAACGCTCGCCTCTCTCCATTCTTAGAGTTATGGAATGCGTACCGCCCGGCCCTCCTGGCCGGGCGCGCGCCGTTCGGGAAGAGAGGCCGTGCTATGAAGACCCTTTGCAAGGCAGTCGCCGCGACACTGTTGGGTCTGTCGCTATCCGCTGTCGCCGCCGCGCAAACAGAGACGGTCAAGATCACACCGCTCGGCAGTCATGTCGGAGAGTTCTGCCGGCTCGACCGCGCGCTCATTCTGGAAGATCCGGACGGCACACGTCTGCTCTATGACGCCGGGCGCACCGTTGCGGGCGCGGACGACCCACGACTGGGCGGCATCGATGTGGTGCTGGTCAGCCACGTCCACGGCGACCACATCGGCGACCGTCATGCCTCGGCTTTGGATGCGGGGAGCTGCGCCGCGCCGGACAGCGGCGTCAGCGCCATGCCCAATTCCAACTCGGTGAACATCGCGGTTGCTAAGGACGCGCTGATCGTCACCGGCAGCGAGATGCCCCGCTTCTTCGCCAACCAGCTGCGGCTCGCCGGTGGCCTGGCCGAGAACTCGGTCCTGGTGCGCTTCGGCGCCTCCACCCAGGTTGGCGGCGTCACCATCACGACGGTTCCGGCAACCCACAGCAACGGCCTCGCCCCAGGCTTTATCGGCGGCGTGCTCGGTGAAGCGCTACAGCAGGCCGGCATCACCGCCTACGTCGGCCCGCCGACCGGCTATGTGCTGACCTTCAGCAATGGGCTGGTGGTCTACCTCTCCGGCGACACGGGCATCACAGCGGAGCAGGACCTGGTGGTGCGTGGCCACTACGGCAGCGAGCTGGCGGTCATCAACATCGGCAACACCTTCACCACCGGGCCGACCGAAGCCGCCTACGTGATCAATGAGCTGGTGCAGCCCAACGCGGTCATCGCCTCTCATGCCAATGAGCAAGCGACCCGCAACGGAGAGGTCCTGCCCGGCACCCGCACCGCCGCCTTCATCGAGGCGACTGGCGTGCCGGTGCATGTGCCGCTCAGCGGACTGACCATGGCCTTCGATGGTGACGGCCGTTGTGTCGAGGGCTGCTCTTGATGCTCGCGAGGCTGCTCGGCCTGGCTCTCGGCTTGGCCGCGGTCATCGCCCTGGCTGTGTCGCAGAGTCCAACGGCGCAGGCCAACGAGAGCGCTTGGGAGGTGCTACAGCAGCCTGGCGCCGTCGCGGTGATGCGCCATGCCTTGGCCCCCGGGACCGGCGACCCGGGCAACTTCGATCTCGGCGACTGCACCACCCAGCGGAACCTCGACGAGCGCGGGCGCCAGCAGGCTCGTGACATTGGCCAGGCCTTCCGCGACCGCGGCATCGCGGTCGATCGGGTACTGACCAGCCAGTGGTGCCGCTGCCGGGATACGGCGGAGCTTCTCGAGGTTGCAGAGGTGGAGGACTTCCCGCCCCTGAACTCCTTCTTTCGTCAGCGGGCGCGCGCGCAAGAGCAGACCGACGCTGTCCGCAGCTACCTCGCCGCCATGCCTGATGAGCAGCGGCTCGTCCTTGTCACCCATCAGGTCAACATCACGGCGCTGACCGGGCGCTTCCCCGCCTCGGGTGAGATCTTTGTCATCGATGTGGAACCCGACGGCACCGTCTCGTTCCTGGGCGAAATCCTCATCGACCCTTGAACAGGGAGCCGAGGATGCCACGCGCGATCTGCCGGCCGAGTTGGGTGCCGACGCTGCGCAGCACGCTCTTGACCATCGCCTCGCCGGCCGACTGACGGCGTGAGCTGCTGCGCCGCGCTCTCGGACGGCTGCGGCGCGCTTCACGGGCCTCGCGCTCTTTCTTCTTGGCGCGTGCCGCCGCTTTCTCCGCACGTTCGGCCTCCTCGGCCGCCTTATCGGCGCGCCGCTGCAGGATCTCGTGCGCCGACTCCCGGTCGAGCGCATGTTCGTAGCGCCCGGCGAAGGGACTCTCCGCTTGAATGGCCTTGCGCTCCTTCTTGTTGGCAGGGCCCATGCGGGAGGCTGGCGGACGGATCAGGGTCCGGTCGACCATCGAAGGGATGCCGCCCTCCTGCAGGGTCGAGACCAGCGCTTCGCCGACGCCGAGTTCGGTGATCACTTCGGCCGTGTCGAGCGCCGGGTTCTGCCGGAAGGTCTCAGCTGCCGCCTTCACCGCCTTGCGGTCGCGCGGAGTGAAGGCGCGCAGTGCGTGCTGCACCCGGTTGCCGAGCTGGCCGAGGATCTCGTCGGGGAGATCAAGCGGGTTCTGGGTGACGAAGAAGACGCCAACGCCCTTGGAGCGAATGAGCCGCACCACCTGCTCGACCTTGTCGACCAGCGCCTTGGGGGCGTCGTCGAACAGCAGATGTGCTTCGTCGAAAAAGAAGACCAGCTTCGGACGCTCCTGATCGCCGACTTCAGGTAGCTCTTCGAAGAGTTCGGACAGCAGCCAAAGCAGGAAGGTGGCGTAGAGCCGCGGGCTCAGCATCAGCTTGTCCGCCGCCAGTACATTGACGAATCCCTGGCCGTCCCGGTCGCAGCGCAGGAAGTCGTGCAGGTCGAAGGCCGGCTCGCCGAAGAAAGCTTCGCCGCCCTGCTGCTCCAAGGTCAGCAGTCGGCGTTGGATTGCGCCGACGGAGGCTTTGGACACATTGCCGTATTCGCCTGAGATCTCCCTCGCGTTCTCGGCGAGAAAGCTGAGCATCGAGCGCAAGTCTTTGAGATCGAGCAGCAGCAGGCCTTCGTCATCGGCGATCTCGAAGGCGATGGAGAGCACGCCCTCCTGGGTGTCGTTGAGCTGCAGCAGGCGCGCCAGCAGCAAGGGGCCCATTTCGGAGATCGTGGTGCGCAAGGGATGCCCCTTCTCCCCGAAGAGATCCCAGAAGACCGTTGGGGCGGCAGCCGGCGCATAGTCGGCCAGGCCGATCTTCTCGCAGCGCTTCAGGATCTTGGCATTCGGCTTGGCCGCCTGGCTGATGCCGGAGAGATCGCCTTTGACGTCGGCTAGGAAAACCGGAACGCCCTGCTCGGACAATCCTTGGGCCAAGATCTGCAAGGTGATGGTCTTGCCGGTGCCGGTCGCCCCGGCGATGAGACCATGCCGATTGGCATAGCGCAGGCTGAGGCTCTGCGCCGTCTCTCCCTTGCCGAGAAAGACGCTGCTGCCGTCGCTCATGTCGACGTCTCCATGTAGGCCGCGGCGCCTCTTGGGTGCCGCGGTCAAGCACGTTCAACACCCGGCCGGATAGCGACCGAGCGCCAAGCTGCTAACGGAACTCTGGCTAGGCTTTGGCGGTCTGATCGTCGACCGCGGCGCCCGGCGCGTTCTTCTTCACCGAGGCGATGCCGTTGTCCCGCGCCGAGGCGGTCTTATAGCTTTCGCTGGTGCCGATGATCTGCCGGTTGCCGGCGCGCAAGTTGAAGCGGAAGTTGCCGGCCTTGGTGTCCTTGCGCTCGAAGCGCTCGTCCAACGGTGCGTTCTTTTTCACCGAGGCAATTCCGTTCATACAGCTCGGCTTGGCCTTATAGCCTTCACTGGCCAGGATGATCTGGCCATTACCTGCCTTGAGCCGGAAGCGGAACTCCCCGGCCTTGTCTTTGAAGACTTCAAACTTTCCTGCCATCTGTCGAGACTCCCCGTCTGTGATGAGAAAGACCTATTTTCCCAAACTGACGAGGCAATACTGTGAGATCTGACTTTCGTCCTCAAGCTCCATTGCAATCGAACCGCGAGTGCGGCACCGATTTGGCGCCACACTCGCCGCATCCG
Source organism: Rhodospirillales bacterium (assembly GCA_965247175.1). Classification (GTDB taxonomy): domain Bacteria; phylum Pseudomonadota; class Alphaproteobacteria; order Kiloniellales; family DSM-21159; genus JANQMX01. The sequence continues at coordinate 1,051,323 of OZ252006.1, read as the reverse complement.
ATTGCCTAAGCTTCGGCGGACCAGCCGCTGACGGCCTTGATCTCACAGAAGTCTTCGATGCCCCAGACGCCACCTTCGCGTCCGTTGCCGGAGGCCTTCATGCCGCCGAAGGGGGCGCCGGCACCACGGGGCTTGCCGTTCATCTCCACCATGCCGGACCGCAGACGACGCGCCACCCGGTTGCGCTTCTCGCCGTCCTCGCTCTGCACGTAGTTGGTCAAGCCGTAGGCGGTGTCGTTGGCGATCTTGATCGCCTCTTCCTCGCTCTCGAACGGCATGATCGCGAGCACTGGGCCGAAGATCTCTTCCCGCGCGATGGTCATGTCGTTGGTCACGTCGGCGAAGACGGTCGGCCGCACGAAATAGCCGCGGTTGAGGCCTTCAGGCCGCCCGGGGCCACCGGCGACGAGCCGGGCGCCTTCATCCATGCCCTTCTCGATCAGCGCTTGGATCTTGTTGAACTGCATCTCGCTGACGGCCGGGCCGATGTGGCGGCCCGCCTCGTGGGACATGCCAACGCTCGTCGACTTGGCGACAGCCGTGGCGGTCTCCACCGCATCGTCATAGATCTCCCGCTGCACCAGCATGCGGCTCGGCGCGTTGCAAGACTGACCGGTGTTGTTGAAGCAGTGCAGCGCGCCACGCTTCACTGCCTTCTCGTCGGCGTCGGCGAAGATGATGTTGGCGCCCTTTCCGCCAAGCTCCAGATGCACCCGCTTCAAAGTGTCGGCGGCGTTCTTGGAGATCGCGGTACCGGCCCGGCCCGAGCCGGTGAAAGAAATCATGTCGATGTCTGGGTGGCCGGAGAGCTGGGTGCCGACGCCGGCCCCGTCGCCATTGACCAGATTGAAGACGCCGGCCGGCACGCCCGCCTCGTCGAGCATCTCGGCGAACAGCATGGAGGAGAGCGGCGCGATCTCGGAGGGCTTGAGCACCATGGTGCAACCAGTGAGAAGCGCTGGGATGACCTTCAAGGTCACCTGGTTCATCGGCCAGTTCCACGGCGTGATCAGGCCGCAGACGCCGACCGGGTCATAGAGGATGCGCGTGTCGGGCGCGTGATCGCCCAGGGGGCGATCGAACTCGAAGTTCTTCACCGCGCGGAGGAAGTTCTGGATGTGGCCCATGCCGGCCGGCGCTTGCTGCGTCTTGGCGAGATCGATGGGGGCGCCCATCTCCAGGCTGATCGCCTCGGCCATCTCGCCGATGCGCGCCTGGTAAGCTGCCAGGATCTTCTCGACCAGAGCGATGCGCTCCTGCTTGGAGGTCGCTGACCAGTCCCAGAAGGCGCGCTTGGCCGCTGCCACGGCCGCATTGGTGTCCGCCTCACCGCCCAGGGTGATCACCGCACAAGGCTCCTCGTTCGAGGGGTTGATCACCTCGAAATCGTTGACCTGGGCCGCGGAGACCCAGCCGCCGTCAATGTAAAACTCCCGCTTCTGCAGCATCGCTTCACTCCTGCATTGTCGAAGAGGCCCTATGCAGCGGCCGACGTCCTATACGGCGGCGTTTCGGGGCCGTTGTGAGATCGGTTCTCAGGTAGGACTTTCCAGCGTTGACGCAAGCGGGTCAATTGCGCGCGGCACATAGCAGAAAGCAATAAGCGGCATAAGCCGGCGGGGCCGTGACGAACGTGAACGCCGACACAGACTCTCTGCTCAAGAAGTGGACTATCTCGAAGGTGGGGCCAGCGATACGCGGCGATCAAATGTTGATCGGGACTCCGGCTTTGAAAGACTTTGTCAGCCAACACTTAATAAACTGAATGGCTAGCGTGGGTCAGCCGAAAGACTAGGTGCCTTAAAGCGTTCGTTCACCATGAAGTTCATCAAACCCGACGACATACGCTATTGCGTGACGCTGGGAGGGTTCCTGCCCTTTGCCTGGCTGGCACCGCCGCGTGTTTGGCCGATCGTGGCGCGAGGGGTTGCGCGCGTTCATGTGGGATTGAGCGGCAGGCACACTCCGACCACCGACTCTTGCATCAAGCAGCACACGACAAGGGATCCGTCGCAAGTGGGGCTTGGCTTTCGGACCAATCTCTATTGCGAGCTGCTCGAGATCCTGCGCGAGAACGCGCCCTATGGCTGGCCGGCCAAGATTGCGCTTGAGGGCCGAGAGCATATCGATCAAGCGCTTGAAGGCGGCAAAGGCGCCATACTTTGGTTTTGCCCTTTCATCCATGCGGACCTGGTCTTCAAGCGCGGAATTGCCGAGGCGGGCTACGATCTTCATCACCTCAGCGCACTGACCCATGGCTTCTCGGACACAAAATTCGGGTTGCGCTTCCTAAATCCCCTGAAGACAGGGGTCGAACGCCGCTACCTGAAGGAACGCTTGGTTCTGGACGAAAAGGGAGAAGGCCCGGCCCTCCGCACCCTGTTCAAGCGCCTGCGCGGCAACGGCTTGGTCTCCATCACGGCGGTTCACACAGGTCTGCGTGTGGCCACGCGTCCCTTCTTGGGCGGGTCGCTGCGGCTCGCCACCGGCGCACCGAACCTCGCGGCCAAGACGGGAGCGGCGCTCCTGCCGGTCTTCGTGGTTCCTGAGGGGCCCGGCTATCGTGTCATTGTCGAACCGGCCCTTGAGGCGTCCGCGCAGGACAAGAAGGCAAAGGAAGAGGCCTTCGTCTCAGCCTACGTGCCGCTTCTCGAGCGCTATGTCCGGCACTATCCCACGCTCTGGCGCGGCTGGTTTGCCGGGCCCAATCACTGGAGCCCCGAGCCGATCGAGACAAGCGAAGCAGCGGTCGGGCCGGACGAGACACGCGCCCAACCTGATGAGGCTTCAGTCGCCACTCGTCGGGGCGAAGACGGTCACGGGGGCCGGAACGCCGCGTAGGCTGTATTCCCCCAGGGGTTCCAGCGGCCGCTCTAACAACACCGCCACCGGCTCGGTCATAAGGATGGGCCGCTTGACGTCTTTGCTCAGGGCCTCGACCCGGCTTGCGGTGTTTACGGCGCGGCCAATCACCGTGAAGTCGAGCCGCCCCGGCGCCCCGACATTGCCGAAGAAGACCTGGCCGCGGTGCAGGCCGATGCCGCTCCGCAAGGGACGCCAGTCCGGGATGTCGCTGAGTCGCTCATCGCTCTCGTTGAGCGCATCGAGCTCCGCGAGCGCAACCTCGGCGGCGGCCAGGGCGGCTTCCGCAGCGGCTTGCTCGCTTTCGAACTTCGAGAAGGGAAACACGGCCAGCAGGCCGTCGCCGATGAACTTCAGCACCTCGCCGCCATGGCCCATGACCGCCCCGGCCACGCGATCGAAGTACTCGTTCAGCACCGCCAACACCTGGGCCCCCCTGAGGCGGTTGGCCAGGTTCGTGAAGCCACGCAGATCCGAGCTCCAGATGATCGCGCTGATCGGGGCACCGGCGCCGCGCTTGATCGAGCCGCTGAGAACCTGGCTTCCGGCAGCACTGCCAAGGTAGGTGTCCAGCACGTTCTCGGAGATGCGCATGGCGATATGCCGCTCGACGTGGAGCGCCAGAAGCTTGCCCAGGCGGTCGATTTCGTCGAACTGCTCGTCGCTGAAGCCGCCGGGCTGCTTGGTCGCGGCTGTTGCGGCGTTGTGATAGGCTCCGCCGGCGCGAAGCGGAGCTGCGATGTATTCGGTGATCCCCTGCTCCGCGAGCTCGGACAAAAGAGGGCTTTCTGCAGCGGTTTCCGGCTGATCGGTTCGTGCCCGCACGCGCTCCCCATGTTCGACGACCCGGAAGATCGGATTGCGGCGATAAGCGTCCGAGCTCAGCACCGCCTCGCCGATGATCACCTCGTCGCAGCAGGCGTCACCGCTGTTCCAGTTCCAGGCATAGCCGTAGAGCTGGGGATGCAGGGTGCCGACGTGCAGGCTCGCGCGATGCAGTGGCAAGCCGGCCGCCACCAGACGCAGCACGAAGCCGTGAAACAGCTTCATGAAGTCATTCTCGGCGAGGGCGTCGCCAAGCAGCCAGGCCTCGACGTCGGCGCCCGAAAGCTTGCCCAGCGCCTCGCCGGTTTCGCGGCTGCGCCGAAGCAGGGTCACGAAATTGGGATAGGGACTTCCATCGGGCCGCGTTTGTTTCTCGCTCATGGCAACCAATCACTTTGGTTGGTCGGGTCCGCTTTCCAAGCGCTGCAGGTGCGCAACCAGGTCGCCGGCACCTGGTTTTGTCACGCGTGATTGTCCCTCGTCGAGAGACTCACAGCTTGTCTACACGAGTGAGACGAAAGTCACGCAAAAGGGTAACGCGCCTGTCATGCGGCGCCACTACCGTCCGCCCGCACATCAAAAGAGGGCACCGATGGCGGCTATCGAAATAAGCAGGCTGTCCAAGACCTTTCGGGGTGGTACGCGCGCCTTGGATGGCGTCTCCCTCTCGGTCGGAGAAGGCGAGATGGTGGCCCTGATCGGTGCATCAGGCTCGGGAAAATCGACCCTGATCCGTCATATAGCCGGCTTGCTGCCGGCCGACCGTGACGGAACCGGCTGTCACGTCGAGGTGCTTGGTCGCAGCGTGCAGCACGACGGGCGCATCGCCCATAACGTGGTGCGGACCCGCGCCGACGTCGGCGTGATCTTCCAGCAGTTCAACCTGGTGCCTCGCCTGAGCGTGCTGATGAATGTACTCGCCGGATTGCTCGGCCGGGTGCCGCGCTGGCGCGGCTCGCTCTGCTACTTCCTGCGGGAAGAGAAGCTCCTGGCCATGCAGGCGCTCGACCGGGTCGGTATCGCCAAGACCGCGCGCCAGCGGGCCGCGACCCTGTCCGGCGGGCAGCAGCAGCGGGCGGCCATTGCCCGCACGCTGGTGCAGGGTGCCAAGGTCATCCTGGCCGACGAGCCGATCGCCTCCCTCGACCCGGCTTCGGCCAAGCGGGTCATGGAGACTCTCTCCGAGATCAACCGGACGGACGGGATTACCGTTCTCGTCTCCCTGCATCAGGTCGAGTACGCCCGGCGCTACTGCCCGCGCACCATCGCCATGCGCGACGGGCGCATCGTCTTCGACGGGCCGAGCCATGAGCTGACCTTGGCTTTCCTGCGCGACATCTATGGCGAAGCCAGCGAGGAGCTGGTGCTGCCCGACGCCTCCGACGGAGAGATCCTCCCGACCGAGCCGAAGCAGCTCGCCTACGCTTAGACCTTACCGAACCAACCGTGCGAAGGAGCCTGTCATGAGAGCTTTTGCAAAGGGCGTGGCTGCTGCGGCAGTCGTCGCGTTCGCCGCCACGACGGCAGTTGCCGAAGAGATCAAGGAGCTGAACTGGGGCATTCTGGCGGTCGAAAGCCAGGACAACCTGATGAAGCGCTGGGGGCCGATCATCGAAGCCATGGAGGTGAAGACCGGGATCAAGATCAATCCCTTCTTCGCCACCGACTACACCGGCGTGATCGAGGCCATGCGCTTCGACAAGGTCGATCTCGTGCTGTTCGGCAACAAGTCGGCCATGACGGCGGTGGACCGGGCCGGCGCCGAGGTCTTCGCGCAGATGATCGAGACCGACGGCTCGAAGGGCTACCACTCGATCCTGGTGACCCATAAGGACAACGACGAGATCAACTCGCTCGAGGACGTGCTCGCCACCTGCGACGCGCAGTCGCTCGACTTCGGCATCGGCGACCCGCAGTCGACCTCCGGCTTTCTGGTGCCGACCACCTTCATCTTCGCCGCCCACGACGTGAACCCGCGCGACTGCTTCAACACCGTGCGCAATGCCAGCCACGAAGCCAACCTGCTGTCCGTCGCCAACAAGCAGGTCGACGTGGCGACAGCCAACAACCGCGCGCTCTATTTCCGCCTCAAGCGCAACAAGCCGGAGGCGGCCGAGCAGATCAAAGAGATCTGGCGTTCGCCCCTGATCGCCGCCGACCCCATGGCCTGGCGCGCCGACCTGCCGGAAGAGGTCAAGGCCAAGATCCTCTACGCCTTCATGTCCTTCGGCCGCCTCGGCAGCATCGACGAGGTGAAGCAAGAGCGGGCCGTGCTGCAGAACGGCGGTTTCATGGGCTTCGTCCCCTCCTCCAACGCGCAGCTGCTGCCCTTCCGGGAGATGGAGGCCAACAAGCAGATCCTGCAAATCCAGAGCGACGAGACCCTCTCGGCCGCTGAGAAGGAAGAGCAGATCGCCGAGCAGAAGGCCAAGATCGAGGAAGTGCGGGCGCTCGTGCAAGAAGTGCCCAGCATGTAATCCAGCGCCGAGAGCGCCTTTAGCGACGGCGCCGCACTCCGCGGCGCCGTTTTTCTTTAGCCAAGGAGCGAAGAGATGGTGGACACCACGGCCAGGGGCCAGCGTGAGCTGGATGTTGCCGTGCCGCAGCCCGAACTGACCCAGCGCATCTACGGCTGGGTGATCTGGGGCAGCCTGGCCGTGTTGCTCGCCTGGAGCTTCTTCCCGGCCGAGATGGACCGCCTGCCGGAGCTTTGGACCGGCGCCGGCAACATGGCGGTGCTGCTGTCGGACTTCTCGGAGCCGAGCTTCCGCTACTGGCGCGACTATCTCGACCTCATCCTCGAGACGGTGCAGATGGCGGTCTGGGGCAGCGTCATCGCCGTGGTGCTGTCGGTGCCCTTCGGCCTGCTCTCCTCGGCCAACATCACGCCGGCCTGGATCCGCTTTCCCGTGCGTCGCCTGATGGACGCTTTCCGGGCGATCAACGACTTGGTCTTCGCACTGATCTTCGTCGCCGCCGTCGGCCTCGGCCCCCTCGCCGGCGTCATGGCGCTGGCGGTCCACACCATCGGAACCTTGGCCAAGCTCTTCTCCGAAGCCGTGGAGGCCATCGACCCGCGTCCCGTCGAAGGCATCCGCGCGACCGGCGCCTCCCACATCCAGGAGATCGTCTTCGGTGTCATCCCCCAGGTGCTGCCGCTCTGGATCTCCTACTCGCTCTATCGCTTCGAGGCCAATGTGCGCAGCGCCACGGTGCTCGGCTTCGTCGGTGCCGGCGGCATCGGCATCGCGCTCTACGACACCATGCGCTCCTTCAACTTCGCCGCGGCCTCGGCCATCCTGCTGATGATCATCGTCATCGTCTCGCTGCTCGACATTCTCTCGCAGCTCCTGCGCAAGGCGGTGATCGATGGCGAGGAGGTCGAGCGCCTGGTGGCCTTTCTCGGCTTCCTGCTGGTGGTCTTCGTCGCAGCGGAACTGCTGCTCGCTCGGGTGATCGATATCGATCCGCTGCTGCGCAGCCTGTAGGGCGCTCTGCGACGGTCCAGCGAGCCGCTACTCGAACTGGCCCCAATTCATCTTCTGGCAGAGGCGCACAAAGAGCTCGACGACCGGGGTGTGACGGCGTCCACGAACCGTGACGACCGAGATGGTGCGTTGGATGAATGGCTCGCTGAGCGGGCGGCGCTTTAACTCCGGATGCAGAGACAGGCCCTCGGGCATGATGGCACAGCCCAGGCCAGCGATAACCATCGCCTGCACCCAGCTCTCATGTTCGCTCTTGTATCGGACATCGAGCGCCTGGCTCCAGGCGCCCTCTTCCAGCTCGAAGTAGTCGAGGTACTCGCAGTTCACCCGCTTGAGATAGCGCTCGCCGGCCAGCTCATGGGTGGGCACTTCCTGCATGGCTTCGAAGCGATGGCCCTTGGGAAAGGCCACCACGTAGCGCTCCTCGAAAAGCGGTGCCGTGGCAAGGGCTTCGTCATACTGCGGCAGGCCGACGAGTGCGATATCGATTTCGCCCTCCAACAGCATTTCCAGCAAGCGATGGCCTGACGCTTCGCGCAGGTTGAGATTGAGCTGAGGCAGGCGTTGGCTGAAGTGCTCTACCAGGCTGATGATGCTGGACGGCGCGATAGTGCACATGCAGCCCAAGGTCAGGGTCGCAGTCGCCATGGTCGAGAAGTCCACCGCCTCGCTGCGCGCGATGTCCGTGAGAGACAGGGCCTGCTCGAGGCGTGGCCGCACCAGCCTGCCCAATTCAGTCAGGTGGGTGCGCTTGCCCTCCCGCCGAAACAGCAGACCGCCAAGCTCTTCCTCGAGTTTCTTGATCGCCTTGGTCAAAGAGGGCTGCGAAACTCCGCACATCTCGGCTGCGCGGGTGAAGTTCAGCGTCTCCGAGGTCGCGATGAAATAGCGGATCTGATGCAGTTCCAAAGCTCTCTCCCTGGCGTCCTTGCCCACAGTTTTGGGGCTGCTCGCCCCAGCGCCCAACGTCCTGCCGTCTCGAACGAGGTGCCGTTCCTGTCATATGCGGCAAGGTCTATGCGTGCCAGCTATCGATTTCATAGCCATTGCACGACTGTCACCGAAGGTGCCGAGGAACAATCTCAGTAGCGGCAGGGCACGTCCCGCCATCACAGCAGCATAACAAACCCCAATCATGTAACCCCTTGGTCCCGAAAGGCGTCATGAGAGGACGCGACGGGCCGCTCGTGCCGGTTGGAAGTCCGACGGCTGCCCCCAAGCTGAGACTTACCAGGAGAGACCTATGTCAGAGACCAAAACCGCCATCGTTACCGGCTCAACCTCGGGGATTGGGCTGGGCATCGCCGAAGCCTTCGCCGCGGCCGGCATGAACGTCATGCTGAACGGCTTCGGCGATCCGGTAGAGATCGAGAAGACGCGCGGCGATCTCGCCCAGAGGACGGGCGCTTCCGTGGGCTTTCATGGCGCCGACATGTCCGACCCCTCCGCTATCGAAGCCCTCGTCGAGTATACGCGCGAGCAGTTCGGTCAGGTCGATATCATCGTGCCCAACGCAGGCATTCAGGTTGTCTCGCCGGTCGAGGACTTTCCGATCGAAAAGTGGGAGTTGATCTTCAAGATCAACCTCTTCTCCGCCTTTCACCTGACCCGCCTCGTCTTCCCTGAGATGAAGGCGCGCAAGTGGGGCCGAATCATCAACATCGCCTCTGCCCATGGTCTGGTCGCTTCGCCCTTCAAGTCGGCCTACGTCGCCGCTAAGCACGGCATGATCGGCTTCACTAAGACGATTGCGCTGGAAGGCGCAGAGTTCGGCATCACGGCGAATGCGATCTGCCCGGGCTATGTCCTGACTCCTCTGGTCGCCGGACAGATTCCCGATACCGCCAAGGCGCGCGGCATCAGCGAGGATGAGGTGAAGCGCGACGTGCTGCTGGCCGCCCAACCGACCAAACAGTTTGTCGAGACCGGACAGTTAGGTGCTCTGGCCATCTTTCTGGCGAGCGATGCCGCGGCCCAGATCACCGGCACGGCGATGCCGGTCGATGGCGGCTGGACGGCGCAGTAGGAGCTTTGGCCATGGCGACTTCCCCGATGGACAACGCTCCCAAGACCGGCGCCCCGAAGCGGACACCCAGAAAGACGGCGACCAAACGCAAAGCGCCTGCCAAGCGAATGGCCGAGACGATTGAGCCGGATACAGCCTTGTCTGAAGCGGTGCAGCCGCCGAAGATCGCCGGCGACGACGTGGTCGAGCCAAAGAAGACCACGCGGCGCAATGCCCGCCACACGAAGGCGGTCAACATTGCGCTTCAAGGCGGGGGCGCCCACGGCGCCTTCACCTGGGGTGTGCTCGACAAGCTGTTCGAAGATGACCGCATTTGGATCGAAGCCATTTCCGGTACCTCGGCCGGCGCCATGAATGCCGTGGTGGCGGCACAGGGCATGTTCGAGAATGGCGCCATCGGAGCGCGCGAGCGCCTGCATGAGTTCTGGGAGACGACCAGCCACGCCGCCCGCAACAGTCCCATTCAGCGCTCGGCCTGGGCCCATCTCACAGGCTCCTGGTCGCTCGACAGCTCGCCCGGCTACCTCTATTTCAATTTGCTGCAGCGGCTGGCCTCGCCCTACGACCTGAATCTCCTAGACTACAATCCGCTGCGTGACCTGGTCGACGAACTGATCGACTTCCGCAAGGTGCGGGCCTGCGTCGACATGGGCATTTTCATCTCAGCCACCAATGTGGAGACGGGCCGCGTGCGCGTCTTCGAGCGCGACGAGATCACGCTCGACTCGGTGATGGCCTCTGCCTGCCTACCGTTCATGTACAAGGCGGTCGAGATTGACGGTACCCCCTACTGGGACGGTGGCTATATGGGGAACCCGCCGCTTTTCCCCTTCTTCCACGGTAGCCCCACCTGCGACATCGTGATCGTGCAGATCAATCCGGTGTTGCGTGAAGGGACCCCGAGAAGCGCGGCCGACATCCAGAACCGTATCAACGAAATCACCTTCAACAGCGCACTGTTGCACGAGCTGCGTGCAATCGACTTCGTCAAGCGCCTGCTCGACAACGGCAAGCTGGATCCGGCCGAGTATCGCCGCATGCACGTCCACATCATCGAGGCGCGCCAACAGATGCTCTCGCTCGATGCTTCTTCGAAGCTGAATGCGGAGTGGGCCTTCCTGCACCATCTCTTCGAAATCGGCCGAAATGCAGCCGAGCGCTGGCTGGGAACGCATTTCGATGACCTCGGAGAGCGCTCGAGCTGCGATATCCGCCAGATGTTCCAGGGCTTGGGCGCCATGCCCCACCAGTAAGGCCTTTTGGCCGTCTCTCTTCACGCCACAGTCAAACGAATGAGGTCTCTCGATATGATTCGTACACTTCGCACCTATGCCCCTGCCCTCGCTCTTACGCTGGCTCTCGCCATCTCGTTGGCAAGCGCCCCGGTTATGGCCGACGAGGCTTTTACCGGCCCGACCCAGGGTAAGGGAATCAGCAACAAGACAGTCGGACTGATCGATCTCGGCAAGGAGTTCCCGGAGGGTGCCGGCCGCTTCATGCGTCTGCGTCGCTGGGAGGTTGCGCCGGGCGGCGTCGTGCCGCTGCACGACCACTCCAACCGGCCCAGCATGATCTACGTGCTGGAAGGCGAGATCGTCGAGCACCGCTCGGACAGCAAGGAGCCCCACGTCTACCGCACCGGTGACGTCTCGGTCGAAGCCGAGGGTGTCAAGCACTGGTGGGAGAACAAGAGCGACACGACGGTCATCCTGCTCGCCTACGACGTGTTCCAGAAGAACTGACAACGACGAGGCAAGCGCCGGACAGGCTCGAAGGGCGCTACCAGTCGCCCTTCGAGAGCTGGCGCAGTTCCGCGATCAGCTCCGGGTTTTGGTAGCCGAGGTCGTTGCGTTCGCCAGGGTCGGCCGAAAGGTCGAAGAGGAAGTCGAAGGTCCCGTCCCAGAGGTACTTCCATTGGCCGCGCCGCAGGGCGCGCTGCTTGCGGGGCAGCCAATTGTCGCCTTCGCCCGGCAGGTCGATGCGCCAATGAAGCGTTCGTTCGCCGCCTTGGCCGTCGCCCAGCAGGCTGCGCCCGTCCAGCACCCGGTCTTCCTGAAGACCCGCGGTGGCCAGCAGGGTCGGCGTCACATCCATGATGATTGCCGGCTCGGCGGAGATGCTGCCGGGCTCCACGCCGCCCGGCCAGCGCAAGATCATGGGCACTCTGATGCCGCCTTCCCAGAGCGTACCGAAACCGTGGAAGAAGCCGCCTTTGGTCGCGAGCTCACCGCCGCCGTGGTCATAGGTCAGCAGCACCGCGGTCTCGTCAGCTAGGCCCAGGTGGTCCAGTGCCTCCAGCACCCGGCCGACGCTCTCGTCCAGATACTCGACGGCGGCGACGTAGTCGGCGCGGTTGCCGTTGACCCAGCGGTCTGCGAAGTCCGCCTCGCGCCCCGGCGGCGCATAGGGCGGCAGCATGGCGTTGTAGGCGAGGTAGAGGAAGAAGCGCTCCCCCGCCTCCCCACAGCGGCCGATGAAGTCCAGCGCACCTTCGGTGAAGAGGTCGGTCGTGTACCCCGGCCGCTCGACGATCTCGCTCCCCTGCCGCAGCGCCGGTTCGCCCTCGCGCGTGCGGTGCGAGTAGTAGTCGATGTTCCAGTAGTCGAAGCCGAGGAACTCCTCGAAGCCGTGGGCAATGGGGCTGTCGTCCGCGTCGTGCCCGAGGTGCCATTTGCCGTAAAGCGCGGTGCGGAAGCCGGCATCGCGGAAATAGCGCGGCAGCGAGGTTTCGTGGATCAGAAGGCCGGGCTCGCCGGGCTCGACATTGCGCTCGATGCCCAGATGACGCGGATAGCGGCCGGTCAGCATAGCGGCACGGCTTGGCCCGCAGATGGGAGCCGCGCCATAGAAGTCGGTGTAGCAGCGCCCCTGCTCTGCCAGGCGCTTGATGTTGGGCGTGCGGATCTCGCCTGCGCCGAAGGGCTCGATATCGCCGTAGCCCATGTAGTCGAACACGATCAGCAGAACGTTCTTTGCCGCTTGGGACATGGCAGCGCTCCTCTCCGGTCACCGGCCGGGAGGCTAATGCCAAGGCGCCAGCGTGAGAATTACCGAACGCACATAACAGCTGGCTGCCATCTCTTTGGCCCGCGCTCAGGCGCAGAAATCGCTCGGGCTGCGCCCAAGGGTTTGGCGGAACATGTAGCTGAACGCGCTTGACGAGGCATAGCCCATGTCGAAGGCGACAGAGCTGACCTTCTCGCCGGCGGCAAGCCTGGAGATTGCGTGAAGGACGCGCGCGTGCCGCAACCAGCGCGACGGCGGCATGCCCGTTTCGGCGGCAAATAGTCTTTCGATGGTCTTGCGGCTGGCAGCCGCGTCGTCGAGCCAGGCGTCGATCGAGTCGATCGCACCCGGATCATGGAGCGCGGCTTCGGCAAAGCGACGAATGCGATGGTCCTGCGGCATGGCGAGCGAGAGCGGGACGTCCGGGGCCGCAAGGAGCTCATGACGCAGCAGCAGATGAAGTGCGTCCTCGTGGTCGCTCGCACGGCCCCCTCCGTTTTCGGGCATGATCTCGGATATCAGGGCGTTCAGCAGCGGAGTCATGGCCATGACCCGGCAGGCGGTACCGATCACCGGGGCTTCGTTGCGGTTCACGTCGACGTAGCGCATCTCGTTGTTCAGGCCGTAGCGCATCCAGTGCTCGACGTCCGGGGGAATCCATAAGGCCATCGCCGGGCTCAGCAGCAAGACCTGGCCTGGGATTCCGACGTACATGGACCCTGACGCCGCAGAGATGAGCTGGCCGAAATCATGCGTATGCCAGTCATAGCTTTCGCCGGAGGTCGGCCGGACCGTCTCCCCCAGATAGCGCGGCGCGCGCGCCTGGCCCGGTTTGCTCGAGGGATGCTGTGTCAGATTGGTCATGGTCTTTGACGATTTCTAGATGCATCTCGTCTTGATGTCGAATGAAAGACATGAGGCTCTGACCTAGGCTACGCAAGTCTTTTGGGCCTGACGCCCGCACCTCCGGACCAGGGCTTGCCGCATCATGAAAGAGCGCACCTTCCTGACGTGGTTCGCATTGGGCCATCTCGCCAATGACTGGGCGGTCGCCTCGTTGTGGATCATCGTGCCGACGGTCGGCATCGCCATGGAGCTTTCGCCGGCCGAGGTCGGCCTGCTGTTCACGATCTGCAACGTCGGCGGCGCGCTCGCCTATTTGCCGGCCGGTGTCCTTGCCGATCACGTGTCGAACCGGGGGCGGCTGCTGATCGGGACTTTCTGGTGGGTTGTGGTCGGCTACCTGCTGGCCTCCATGGCGCCGGGTTTCTGGAGCCTCGCGCTCCTGCTTGCCCTCGCCGGCATGGGGGACGCCGCGTGGCATCCGATCGCGACAGGCGTGCTGACGCGCGAGCGCAAAGAGCGGCGGGCTCACGTACTCGGCATTCATGCCATAGGCGGCTCGTTGGCGGAGGTGCTGTCGCCGCTCGCCGTCGGCTTCATCCTCGCCTACGTCGACTGGCGCGGGGCATTGGCACTCTCGGCGCTTCCCGCCGCGATCATGGGCTGCTGCTTCTTCTGGGTGGTCCGCGCGATTCCGCGGGTGGAGAAGAAGTCGGTGAGCAAGGGGGATCTGCTCGGCCTTCTGAACCTCTGGCGGCGGGGAAACGGTCTCCGCATGGTGGCGATGATCTGCCTCTACAACATGGCGCTCATGGCGCTCCTCAGCATGATCCCGCTCTATCTCGTCGATCGGCAGGGCTTCGGACCGGTGGCCACCGGCATCGCGTTTTCGGCCATGCTGATCACCGGTGCGCTATTGCAACCTTGGATCGGCAAGATCTCCGATATCGCCGGACGCCGGCCCGTCATCGTGTTCGGCAATCTCGTGGCAGGGCTCGCGAGCGCCCTGTTGGTCTTCCAACCCTCGTTGTGGGTCATGATGGCGGCCTTGATCGTCGCGGTCGCCGCCCTGGACGCCATTCGCGCCGCCATCCTGGCGGGTGCTGTCGATCACACCGGGCGCAGTGAAGGCACGACCTTGGGTCTCGCGTTCGTCCTTTTGGACGGCATCGGCGCACTGGGGGCCGTGCTCGCCGGTATTGCGGCCGGGTTTTCCTGGCCGCACATGTTCGGCCTCGCCGCCGCCTTCTCGCTCGCCGCCGCAGCGCTCTGCTTCGTCACGGTCTTCGGGCAGTCGGCAGCGCCCGCCGTTAGGGAAGCGGCACCGCCGCCTGGCCGTTAGACCACTTCGGGAATCATCGCGATGGCGCCGCAGGGGCACTCGGCTGCGCAGATGCCGCAGCCCTTGCAGTAGTCGTAGTTGAACTGGAAGCGTTTGCCCGGGCCGAGCTTGATTACCGCGTTGTCCGGGCAGATGCCGTAGCAGGTATCGCACTCGAAGCAGTTGCCGCAGGAGAGGCAGCGCCGTGCCTCGAAGAGCGCGTTCTCCTCATTGAGGCCCTGCAGCACCTCCTCGAAGCCGCTCTGCCGGCGCAGCAGGTCGAGCTGCCCCTGCACCCGCTGCGGGGCGTCGTCGTAGTACCAGGTGTTCAAGAGGTCGAAGTCGGCCAGCTCGTGCTTGACCGGTGCTTCGTAGGTCTCGCCGCGCAGCCAGGCGTCGATGTTGCGGGCAGCCTTCTTGCCGTGGCCGATGGCGACGGTGACCGTGCGCTCCGAGGGCACCATGTCGCCGCCCGCGAAGAGGCCCGGGCGGCCCGTCATCATCTGGGGGGTGACCTGCACCACGCCGTCGCGGGCGATCTCCACGCCCGGCACCTGTTCGAGGAAGCTGGTGTCGACATCCTGGCCGAGCGCCAAGATGAGGGTGTCGGCCTCCAGGGTCTCGAACTCGCCGGTCGGCTGCGGCCGGCCGTCCTGGTCGATCTTCATCTTCTCGACGGTGAAGGTGGTCTCGTCGATCTGCTTGATGGTCCGGAGCCAGTGGATCATCACCCCCTCCTCCTCGGCCTCCTGGGCCTCGAAGTCGTGGGCGGGCATCTCCTTGCGGGTGCGCCGATAGACGATCATGGCTTCGTCGGCGCCGAGGCGCTTGGCGGTGCGGGCCACGTCCATGGCGGTGTTGCCGCCGCCGTAGACGATCACCCGGCGGCCGAGCTGTGGGGGCTCGGCGCCCGTCTCCATGTCGCGCAAGACCGAGACGGCATCGAGGATCTTGCCGGCGGCGTGCGCCGGGATGTTGGTGCGCTTGGCGAGGTGCGCGCCGACGGCAACGAAGACCGCATCGAAGCCGTCTTCTAGGAAGGCTGCCTCGATGTCCTCCACCTTGGTTTCGAGCTCCAAGGTGACGCCCATGTCGAGGATGCGTTGGATCTCGCCGTCGAGGATGTCCCGCGGCAGGCGGTACTTGGGAATACCGAAGCGCATCATGCCGCCGGCCATGGGTCCGGCTTCGCGGATGGTGACTTGGTGACCCATGCGGGTCATGTGATAAGCGGCGGACAGGCCGCTCGGGCCGGCGCCGACGATCAGCACCCGCTTGCCGCTGGGCTCTGCCTCGAAGCTCGGCTTGAGGCCGTGCTGCAGAGCGTAGTCCCCGAGGAAGCGCTCGACCGCGTGGATGCTCACCGCCTCGTCGAGCTTGGCGCGGTTACAGGAGGTCTCGCAGGGGTGATAGCAGACGCGGCCCATCACGCCCGGCATGGGGTTGTCCTGCACCAGGACCTGCCAGGCGGCGGCGTAGTCCCCCTCCTCCGCATGATAGAGCCAGCCCTGGATGTTCTCACCGGCCGGACAAGCATTGTTGCAGGGTGGTAGGCGATCGACGTAACTCGGGCGCTCGTCGCGCCAGGATCCAGTCTCGTTGGCCAGGCTGGTGCCGGGGTCGAGGGTGATGGCGAAAGGCAGAACGCTGTCTTTCATGCCGGCTGCTCCGCGGGTTGGTCGTCGCGCAAGAGCCCGTACCTCTTGATGTTGGCATCGGCCATGCGCTGGATGTGAGCAATGCGCTCGTGGTCTTCGGCGCCTTTCTTGAAGAGATGGGCGAAGCGGCGCTGCAGGCGCAGGTAGGCCTCGACCGGCACCTGGCGGCGGATCTTCTTGACCGCCGTCACTTCGCCGTGCTCGGCCTCGAACAGCGGGAAGAGCCCGCACTCCATGGCCAGGCGCGCGACCTTGATGGTGTCCTCGGACTTGGAGCCCCAGCCGAGCGGACAGGGCACCATGATGTGGATGTAGCGGGCGCCGTGCATCCCCATCGCCTTGGTCACCTTGGCCTCCAGGTCGTGCAGGTCGGCGACCGTCGCCGTGGCGACATAGGGAATGTTATGGGCCATGGCGATCTGCGGCAGGTTCTTGCCGGTGCCGAAGACGTTGCCCGGCGCGTCGCCCACCGCGGGCGTGGTCGCCGTGCGGGCCGTCGGCGGCGTCGCCGAGGAGCGCTGCACGCCGGTGTTCATATAGGCCTCGTTGTCGTAGCAGACGTAGAGCACATCGTCGTTGCGCTCGAACATGCCCGAGAGGCAGCCGAAGCCGATGTCGACGGTGCCGCCGTCGCCGCCTTGGGCCACCACCCGCACGTTGTCCCGACCCAAGCGGCGCAGCCCGGCGGCCACACCCGAGGCCACCGCTGGGGCATTGCCGAACAGCGAGTGCAGCCAGGGGATCTGCCAGGAGGTCTCGGGATAGGGCGTTGTGAAGACCTCCAGGCAGCCGGTGGCGTTGACGGCCACGAGATCGCCGTCGGTCGCCCGCATGGCGGAATCGAGCGCGTAGCGCGCGCCGAGCGCTTCGCCGCAGCCCTGGCAGGCCCGGTGACCCGAGGTGATGGCGTTGGAGCGGTCGATCGAGGCCTGCACCGTGCGGTTCGCTTCGCTCATGAAGCGGTTGCCGACGGTGTGAGTCCCCGTCTGGTAGAACTTGACCTTCTGCAGGGCGCTTTCTTCGGTCATGGATTGGCTTCCGTTGGTGGCGAGACCCGCTCCACCAGACCCGGGTTGAGGGCCTTCAGCAGGTTCTCGGCAATGGGTCCGGAATGGCGCAGCTCGCGGGCGCGGGCGATCTGCTCCTGCACCACCTCCCAATTGAGGTCGAGGAAGGTGACGTCTTCGAGGCTGTCGCGGCCGGCGCGCTCGAAGAGCTCGCTCAGCGACTTGCGGGTGATCACCCGGCCGCCGAGCCCGGCAATGACGGTGTAGACGGGCAAGGGATGGCTGCGCAGGGCCATGCGGACGTTGGAGGCCAGCATGCCGCCCAAGCCCGGCGCCAGGCTCTTTTCCAGGCAGACGATGCGCTCGGCGCCCTTCAGGGCCTCGTTGAGTGCGGCCAGCGGGAAAGGCCGGAAGGAGCAGATGCTGACGCTGCCGATCTTCACGCCCGCCTCGCGCTGCGCATCGACGACCTCCTTGATGGTGCCGTTCACCGAGCCGAGGGCGACGACGATGGTTTCGGCATCTTCGGTGCGGTAGCTGCGCACCAGCCCGCCGGCCTCGCGGCCGAAGATCTCTTTGAACTCCGCGGCGATGGGCGGGATGCGCTCCAGCGCTTCCATTTGCTTGTGGTGGGCCAGGTAGCGCACCTCGGCGAAGGCGTCGGGCCCGACCATGGCGCCGATCGAATAGGGATTGGCCGGGTCAAGCTGCTGCACCGGCTCGAAGGGCGGCAGGAAGCTGTCGACCTGCTCCTGTGTCGGAATGTCGACCTGCTCGTAGGCGTGGGTCAGGATGAAGCCGTCCATGCAGACCATCACCGGGCAGCTCAGGGACTCGGCGAGCTTGAAGGCCTGGATGTGCAGGTCGGCCGCCTCCTGGTTGGTCTCCGCATGGAGCTGGATCCAGCCGGCGTCCTTCATCGCCATGGAGTCGCTGTGGTCGTTCCAGATGTTGATCGGTGAGCCGATGGCCCGGTTGCCGATCGTCATGACGATGGGAAGGCCCAAGCCGGCGGCGTTGTAGACCGCCTCGGCCATGTAGAGCAGGCCCTGGCTGGCCGTGGCGGTGTAGGCCCGCGCCCCGACCGCCGAGGCGCCGATGGCGACGGAGAGCGCGGCGAACTCGGACTCCACATTGATAAACTCGCAGTTTTCGAGCTGACCGGCCTTCACCATGGCGCCGATGCCCTCGACGATGTGGGTCTGCGGCGTGATGGGATAGGCGCAGACGACATGCGGCCGGCAGAGCGCCACCGCTTCGGCGACGGCCTGGGAGCCTTCGATCTGCTTCAGCATGGTTGCTGTCCTTCCTTGGGCTGAGGCCTCAAGCCTCTTTGGCCTGGTCGTAGGCTTCGCGGGCGGCGGCGACGTTGGCTTCGGCGATGGCCGGCGGGAACTTCTCCCGGATGGCCTTGCTCACGGACTCGAAGCCGATCTGCCCGGTGATCGCCGCGAAGCCGCCGATCAGAGCAGCGTTGGGCACTGGGCGGCCGACGTGCTGCATGGCCAGCTCCGTCGCCCCGATGTCGCAGACGTGGTGCGGCGGGAAGCCGGCGACGAACTCGGCGATGCCCAGCTCCTCGAAGCTGCGCGTCGAGTTGATGATGATGTAGCCCTCCGGATTGACGCCGGAGAAGACATCGACCGAATGGAGCAGGGTCGGGTCCTGGATGATCAGGGCGTCGGGCTCCATGATCGGCTCCCGCCGGCGGATTTCCTGATCGTCCATGCGGCAGAAGGAAACCACCGGGGCGCCCATGCGCTCCGAGCCGAACATGGGAAAGGCCTGCGCGTGCTTGCCCCCGTCGAAGGCCGCGACCGAGAGCAGCTCTGCGGCGGTTACGACGCCTTGGCCCCCCCGACCGTGGATTCTTGTTTCGAACATTGGGCGTGCCTCCGATGACAGGGGTTATGCCCCGCTTTCGGAGGAGAGCCCTTGATCCCTATCAAAACGCGCGCTTAGCCGACCCGGCCCGCGCCTTTCCGTTGTCTGAGCGGGTCCCTCATGGTCGAATGGCGCCCAAGGGATGACGCGATAGTGGAGTTCGAAAAGACATGAGAAGCGCGCCTTTTCTGGCGGCCGCGGCGGCGGCCGGCTTGGTTTTCGCCGCACCGGCCCTGGCCGCTGACCAAGTCAAGGTCGGCATGATCACAACCCTGTCCGGCGGCGGTGCCTCATTGGGTATCGATATCCGCGACGGCTTCGAGCTCGCCCTCAAGGAGCGGGGCGGCAGGCTGGGCGGCGTACCGACCGAGCTGATCGTCGTTGACGACGCCCGCAAGGTGGAGAACGCCAAGCAGATCGCCCAAAGAATGCTAAAACAGGACGAGGTCGACGTGGTCACCGGCATCGTCTGGTCGAACCTGGCCATGGCGGTGGTGCCGAGCGTCACGCGCGCCGGCAAGTTCTACATCAGCCCCAATGCCGGCCCCTCGGCCCTGGCCGGCAAGCGCTGCCATCCCAACTACTTCAACGTCGCCTGGCAGAACGACAACCTGCATGAGGCCATGGGGCAGTACGTCACCGACAAGGGCTTCAAGAACGTCTACCTGATGGCGCCGAACTATCCGGCGGGCAAGGATGCGATCTCGGGCTTCAAGCGCTTCTACAAGGGCGACATCGCCGGCGAGGTCTACACCAAGCTCGGCCAGGTCGACTACGCGGCGGAGATCGCCAATCTGCGCGCCGCCAGCCCCGATGCGGTCTTCTTCTTCCTGCCCGGCGGCATGGGCATCAACTTCGTCAAGCAGTATGCCCAGGCCGGCATGATGGCCGATGCGCCGCTCTTCGGCCCGGCCTTCTCCTTCGACGAGGGCATTCTGAAGGCGGTCGGCGAAGCGGCCCTGGGCACGCTCAATACCTCCCAGTACACCCACGATCTCGACAACCCGGCCAATCAGGCCTTCGCCAAGGCCTTCATGGAGGCTTACGGCCGCAAGCCCTCGCTCTATGCCTCCCAGGGCTATGACGCAGCTCTGCTGATCGATAGCGCGGTCGCCAAGGTCGGCGGAGATCTGAGGGACGCCGACGCCTTCCGGGAGGCGCTGCGGGCGGCCGACTTTACCTCGCCGCGCGGTGCTTTCCGCTTCGGGCCCAACCAGCATCCTATCCAGGACATCTACGTGCGCGAGGTTGTGCGCGACGGCGATGGCGTCACCAACCGGACCCTTGGCAAGGTCTTCACCGACCATGCCGACGCCTATGCTGCCGACTGCAGTATGTAGCTCCGTGACCGTTCCTGAGGCGGGGGCCCTGCGCCCCCGTTTCGCTTTCCACTCCCCACTCTCCTGATCCCACGTCCGACACGCCGTCATGACGGTCGTCCTTTTTCTCGAACAGACGCTCAACGGCTTGCAGCAGGGGGTCATGCTGTTTCTCATGGCGGCCGGCCTGACGCTGGTGTTCGGGATCATGCACCTGATCAACCTGGCGCACGGCTCGCTCTACATGCTGGGCGCCTATGTGACCGCCACGGTGACCCTGGCGAGCGGCAATTTCTTCCTCGGCGTGCTCGCAGGCATGGCGGCGGCGGGGCTGGCCGGCGTTCTGATCGAGTTGATCGCCATGCGCCGGCTCTACGCACGCGACCACCTCGACCAGGTGCTGGCCACCTTCGGCATCATCCTGACCTTCAACGAGCTGACCAAGATCATCTGGGGACCACAGGCGCTCTTCCTTTCGACCCCCGAATGGCTCTCCGGCACCGTCGAGATCCTGCCCGGCGCGCCCTACCCCGCCTATCGCCTTTTCATCATCTTCGCAGGCCTCGTGGTCGCCTTGCTGCTGCGCCACCTGATCGTCAACACGCGCCTGGGCATGCTGATCCGCGCCGGCGCCACGCACCGGGAGACAGTCGGCGCCATGGGCGTCGATATCGACCGCCTCTTCACCGTGGTCTTCGCGATCGGTGCCATGCTGGCAGGGCTCGCCGGCGCCATGGCCGGGCCGATGCTGGCCATCGAGGTCGGCATGGGCGAGCAGATCCTCATCCTCACCTTCGTGGTCATCATCATCGGCGGCATCGGCTCGGTGCGCGGCGCCCTGGTCGGCGCAATCCTGGTCGGCCTGGTCGATACCTACGGCCGCGCCTTCCTGCCGCTCATTATGCGCAACGTCTTCGAGCAGCCCTCGGTCGCCGACAACGTGGCCGCCTCGCTCTCCAGCATCACCATCTACCTGCTGATGGCCCTGGTGCTGATCTGGCGCCCGCGCGGCCTCTTCCAGGCCTACGGGAGCTAGCGGGATGGAGGGACGTCTCACCCGGCGCGCGATCGTGCACGGCCTGGCTCTCATCATCCTCGTGGTGCTGCCGCCTCTGGCCGACGCCGCCGGGGAACCCTTCCTGACCACCGTGGCCAGCCGCATCCTGATCTACGCCATCGCTGCGGTCAGCCTGGACGTGATCCTCGGCTACGGCGGCATGGTCAGCTTCGGCCACGCGGCCTTCTTCGGCATCGGCGCCTACACCGTGGGCATCCTGATGCACCACGCCTTTGACGGCACGGTGATCCCCTTCCTGCCTGGAGACTGGACCGGCAGCGTCAGCGCCTTCGTGCAGTTCCCGCTGGCCATTCTTATCGCTGGACTCTTCGCCCTGGTGATCGGCGCGCTCAGCCTGCGCACCCAAGGCGTCTATTTCATCATGATCACCTTGGCCTTCGCCCAGATGCTCTACTACTTCATGATCTCCCTGCCGACTTATGGCGGCGAGGACGGCCTGAACCTTTGGGAGCGCTCGTCCCTGCCGCCCCTCAATCTCTACGATGAGTGGCAGTTCTACTATCTCACCCTGGTGCTGCTGCTGCTCTTTCTCGCGCTGATGCAGCGGCTGGTGAACAGCCGCTTCGGCATGGTCATCCGTGGCTGCAAGCAGAACGAGGCGCGCATGAAGGCGCTCGGCTTCGCCACCTACCGCTACAAGCTCGCCGCCTTCACCATCGCCGGGATGGGCGCGGGGCTGGCTGGCGCGCTCGCCGCCAACCATACCGAGTTCGTCGGCCCCGACATGATGCATTGGACCCGCTCCGGCGAGATCATGATCATGGTCATCCTGGGCGGCATGGGCACGCTCTACGGGCCGGTGCTGGGCGCCGCCACGCTCCTCTTAATGGAAGAAGTGCTGCAGCAGATCACCGAGCACTGGATGGTGGTGCTCGGCCCCTTCCTGGTCTTCGTCGTGCTCTTCGCGCGCCGCGGCGTCTACGGCTGGCTGGTCGGCAAGGCAACCGACGATGACTGAAGCGCTGCTTGAGGTCGTCGAGCTCAGCAAGTCCTACGGCGCCGTCGTCGCCTCGGACAAGCTGAGCTTTGCCGTGCGGCCCGGGGAGATTCACGCGCTGATCGGCCCCAACGGCGCCGGCAAAACTACGGCCATCGGCCAGATCTCGGGTGAGATCCGCCCGAGCGCCGGGCGGGTGCGCTTCCAGGGCCGCGACATCACCCGCCTGCCGACCCACAAGCGGGCGCAGCTCGGCCTCAAGCGCTCCTACCAGATCACCAGCCTGTTCCCCGAGTTCACCGCCGAGGACAACGTCGCCCTCGCCGTCCAGGCGCAGCAGGGACACAGCTTCCGCTTCTGGCAGCGGGCGCGGCGCGATCCGGCCCTGCGCGCGCCGGCCACCCGGGTGTTGGAGCGCATCGGCCTCGCCGATAAAGCCAAGCTCAAGGTCACCGAGCTGGCCCACGGCGAGCAACGGCAACTGGAATTGGCCATGGCGCTGGCCAGCGAGCCGGCCCTGCTGCTCCTCGACGAGCCGATGGCCGGCATGGGTCAGAGCGAGAGCCGGGCCATGATGGACCTGCTGCGGCCCCTGAAGGGGCAGATCGGCATCCTGCTGGTCGAGCACGACATGGACGTGGTCTTCGCCCTCGCCGACCGGGTCAGCGTGCTGGTCAAGGGCGCGCTCCTGATGACCGGCACGCCGCAGCAGGTGCGCGACGACCCGGAGGTGCGCCGCGCCTACCTGGGCGACGAGGGTTAGGCCATGGCGCTGCTCGAACTGGACGCCGTCGAGACCTTCTATGGCCCGAGCCAGGTGCTCTTTAGCGTCGATCTCACCATCGGGGCCGGCGAGGTGGTGACCCTGATGGGCCGCAACGGCATGGGCAAGACGACCACCCTGCGCAGCATCATGGGCCTGACCCCAGCCAAGGGTGGAACCATCCGCTTCGCCGGACAGGATGTGCGCGCCCTGCCCGCGCACCGCATCGCCCAGCTCGGCATCGGCTACGTGCCGGAGGGCCGGCAGGTCTTTCCCAACCTGACGGTCGAGGAGAACCTCATCGCCACGGCGACCAACCGCTTCGGCGCCGAGGCCCCCTGGACGGCCGAGCGGGTCATGGAGCTCTTCCCGCGCCTCGCCGAACGCGCCGGGCAGTACGCCCGCACCCTCTCCGGCGGTGAGCAGCAGATGCTGGCCATCGGGCGGGCGCTGACCACCAATCCCCGCTTCATGATCCTCGACGAAGCCACCGAAGGTCTGGCGCCGATCATCCGGCAGGAGATCTGGGACGTGCTGGAGTTCAAGCTGAAGGAGTCCGGCCAGGCCATCCTGGTGATCGACAAGCACCCCAAGGCCATGGCCCGCATTGCCAACCGCCACTACGTCATGGAGAAAGGCCGCGTGGTCTGGAGCGGCGACTCAACCGCCCTCCTGGCCGATGAAGCCATGCAGCACCGTTATCTCGGCGTCTAGCGGACGACCGAAGACGATTATCTCGGGTCGTTCTTGATCGACAGCAGCACGGCCAGGAGCACCACCGAGCCGCCAAGAAACGTCGCACCGCTCGGAATTTCCGCAAACAGCATGAAGGCGAAGATCGGCGCGAGCGGCGTTTCCAGGGCGCTCAAGAGCGCAGTCTGGCCGGACGGCACCCGCTTCGCCCCTTCCGCCAAGGTTACGGAGGCAATGGCGAACAGCAGCCCGAAGGCGGCCAGGATGGCGATCTCTGCTGGATCGACCGCGAAGGGGCTGCCGAGGACGGCGGCAACGGGCAGCAGGAACAGCGACTGCAGCACGGCGGGCCCTGCAGCAGGCGTGTTGGGGTACTTCCGATAGATCACCATGATCGCGGCCATGGCCGTGGTCATCACCAGGGCCAATAGGTCGCCGTTCAGGCTCACCTGCCCGAGTGAGCCCGAGACGATGACGGCAACACCGCCAAGCGCCAGAGCGCATCCTGTCATGGTCCTGCGCGATGCGCGCTCGCCGATGGCGAGCCAGGCCAGCAGCGCGGCGATCAGGGGTGCCACGGCATAGATCAGCGAAACGTTGGCGATGCTGGTGAGCTTGAAGGCCGGGATGAAGGCCGCCGTCCCCACGGCGCCGACGATCCCGACCGCCCAGCCGCTGTACCCAATGGCAAGAAAGCTCGGCCGAAAGGTCCCTCGCTGTATCGTCCAGGCCGTCGTGAAGCCGGCGGCAAAGACGCCCCGCCAAAAGATGACCTCCCAAGACCCAGCCGCGACTCCCTTGGTGAAGAGCCCGGCGGTGCTGTAGGTCACCGCTGCGATCACGACCAGACCGACGCCGAGGTAGTACTGAGATCGAATTGCTCGGGTCATGACGCTTCAGCACTCGGCCGTTTCGCCGGCCATGCATGGACAAATCCAATTTGCTTATTCAGTGCGCCCATCGCCCCCTCCCCCGTCGAATTACTCACTTGAATCAGCGAGATGGTGAGCGCAACTTTGAACTTGGACAAACGAGAAGATCTCGGCTTATGAGTGAAGAAAATTATAGGCATAGGCTATGGCGCGACCGCTCCCGCCGCTGAACGCGCTGAAGGCCTTCGAGTCGGCCGGCCGCCATCTCAGCTTCACCAAGGCGGCGGCAGAGCTGAGCGTCACGCCGGCTGCCGTTAGTCACCAGATCAAGGCGCTTGAAGCGCTGCTGGGCGTGCCCCTTTTCCACCGGATGACCCGGGCACTTCGCCTAACGGATGCCGGTCAGGCGGCCCTACCGGTCTTTGCGCAAGGCTTTGACAAGCTTGCACAGGGGGTCGAGCAGATCCGCGCCTTTGGGGAGAGCGAGGTGCTGACCATCAGTGTGAGTCCGTCGTTCGGCGCCATGTGGCTGGTGCCCCGGCTCGAGCGATTTCGTGTCCGCCACCCCGATATAGAGGTCCGCATCGACGGTACGGACCGCCGGGTCGACCTCGGGCGGGACAATGCCGACGTGGCGCTGCGCTACGGCCCGGGTGGCTACAGCGGCGTGCGGGTCGACTGGCTGTTCGGTCAGGCCAACACCCCGGTCTGCAGCCCGGCGCTCCTAAGTGGCCCATATCCTTTGCGTCGGCCCGAGGACCTGCGTCACCACACTCTGCTGCACATCGACTGGAAGGATGCGGAGGCGAGCTGGCGCATGTGGCTGCTTGCCGCCGGCCTGCACGACATCGACCCGACCCACGGGCCGCGCTTCACCATGGAGAGCATGGCAGTGCAGGCCGCGCTCGACGGCCAAGGCGTGGCTTTGGTCGGCGACAAGCTGGTGGCCGACGAGCTCGCCGCCGGACGTCTGCTGCGCCCCTTCGATCCGAGCTTCAGCACGCCGCTCAGCTTCTCCTACTATCTCTTGAGCCCGAAGGATGGTGCCGCGCCCCCCAAGGTTGCTGCCTTCCGCGACTGGCTGCTCCAGGAAGCGGGCGCTTCGCGTCCAGAGGAGAGCGAGGCACCGTGAGACTGGCTGGTGCTACCGATCCCGCTGTGGCCCCAAGCGCTTGTTTCGAATCAGGAAGTCGGCCAACCTCGAGATAGCGTGAGCGTTCCGGGGGTCGGTACGGTGGAAATCCTGGGTCTTGTGTTGCCGATTTTCGGTGTCCTGCTGACGGGTATGGCCTTTGCGCACTTCAAGATCCTGCCCGAGCACACCGCAGAGATTCTCGTCCAGTTCGCGTTCAAGGTGACCATCCCGGCGCTGCTGATCATCGTCATCGCGCAAGAGCCTGTGGACCGCCTGTTTGACCCGCCGTTCATAGCCGCGTTCGGCGGCGGCGTCCTCACCCTCTATCTGCTCATTTTGCTGGGCGCCTTGTTCTGGAAGGGCGAGAAGCTCGGACCCGCGACGATGTTCGCGACCATCTGCGTCGCCTGCAACACGGGCTTCGTGGCCTTGCCGATCCTGCACACCCTGTTCGGCCACAAGGCGGTGCTGCCGGCTGCCATCGCCAATATCCTGGCGGTGGTCTTGTTCCTGATCACCATCGTGCTGTTGGAGCTGGCCGAGGAGCAGGAGAAGGGCGAGCGCGAGCCGATCTTCGTCAGCATCAAGCGGGTGGCCTTCAATCCGGTCATCTATTCGACCGTGATCGGCATTGCCTGGGCGGTCTCGGGACTGCCCTTCCCGAAGCTGCTGTCCGACTATCTCGGCGTGCTGGCGGCCGCCCTGACCCCTTGTGCGCTTTTCGCCATCGGCATGTCCATTCGCTTGGACGAGCTGCGCCAGAGCGGCTCGGCGATCGTCTTTGCCACGGTGGTCAAGCTCGTCGTGCTGCCCGCTCTGGTCCTGCTGTTGAGCCAGCTCTTGGGCCTCAGCCCGCTGCTGGCCGTTGCGGCCGTCGTGGCGGCCTGCGTCCCCACCGCCAAGACCACCTACATGCTGGCCAACCAGTACGGCCAGCGGGTCGAACCGGTCGCAGACACGATCTCGGTCACCACTATCTTCAGCGTCGGCAGCATGTTCGTCTGGCTGATCTTGCTCTCGCACCTCTACCCCTTCCTGTTCCACGGGACGTGAGGCGCAAGGCTGTTGCAGCACAACAGACTGTCACCCCGGCCTTGAGCCGGGGTCCATCCATCAGACCGTGCGGGCTTCTCCATGGACCCCGGATATCGCCTCTCGCAAGGCTCTTCCGGGGTGACGATAGGAGGTGGAGGTAAAGCCGCCGCGTTGGCGCCGCCCTACTCTTCCGTCATGAGCTGCGCAAGCAGCGCACGGGCCTCGTCCGTGTTCCAATCGGTCTCACCGATCACCCCACCGACGATACGGCCCGAGCGGTCGACCAGGAGGGTTGTCGGCAGAGTTTGGGTCTCGAAGAGGGCCATGAGGCTGGCATGAGGGTCGGTATAGAGATCGAGCGCTTCGAGCTGATGCTCCCGCAGGAAGACGTCCGGGTGCTTGCCGACCTGCTGTCCCGAGGCGATGGCGACCACGGCGAAGTCATCGCCGCCGAGGTCGCGGGCCAGGGCATTCAGGGCCGGCATCTCGCGCACGCAGGGTGTGCACCAGGTGGCCCAGAAGTTCACCAGGAGCGCCTTGCCGCCGAAGTCCTTGAGCGAGGTGCGCTCCCGCTCGGCATCGAAGAAGGCGGTGTCGGGCACCGGCGGCTTGTTGACGATCATGCGGAAGCCTGGGACCTCGCGAGCAAGGTCCTCGAAGGCCTGCGGATCGCCCGCTTGCTGTGCCGCAGCCGTGCCGATCGAAAGCAAGCCGGCAGCGATGGCGATCAACGCTGTGCGAAGCCTCATTGCACATTCTCCTTGATGGGATGGCTGTCGAGCCAAGCCGTTGCCAGGGCTTTGCCCTGCGTGATCTCGTCGTAGGTCATCTCGTTTTTGAGGACGGCGAAGCCCTCCTCCACGGCCGCCCGCTCGTCACCCTCGTCGAGCTGCGCCAGGACGATGGTGAACCACTTGTAGGCGCGCGGCCGGTCCTCGTCGGCGCCGTATTCCTTGCTGTGCGCCAGCCCGGCGGCGTGCATCAGCGCGAGATTGTACTGCGCCGCGATCAAGCCGGCCTCGGCCGCTTCGGAAAAGAGCCTGAGCGCTTCGGTGAAGTTCTTGGCGATGCCCTTGCCGTTGAACAGCATGGAGCCGAGGGCGAGCTTGGCTTCCGGCACGCCGGCCTCTGCGGCCTGATCGTACCAGAAGGCGGCCTGCTTCAGGTCCTCCGGCCCGCCCAGGCCGACGTAGTGCAAGGCACCCAGATGATACATGGCCACGGCATCGCCGCCCTCGGCCAGCTCGGCGAACAGGCCGCGCGCCTCGGCCGCCCGGCCTTCATGGACCAGGGCGATGCCGCTCTCAACCGAGCTTTCCGCTTGGGCGGCGCTGACGGCTGTAAGGCCTGCGAAGATGAACGCCAGGACAAGACGTGCGCCGAAGGCGCGGCAACGCCGCGCGAAACTCTGTCGAACTGAAATGGCCCAAGCCTCCCTGTGACTTCGGTACAGAGGAAGCTTGTGTGTTGTGTCGGCCGGAGTCCTTGATCCGGCTCAATTTTCACGTGAGCGATACTGTACTTTGTTCCCTACTCGGCCCTATCCGCCGCACGCTCCTCTTGTCACCCCGGCCATGAGCCGGGGTCCATCCTTCGGCCTGCTCAGCCCCACCATGAACACCGCATGTTGCCTCTCATGAGGCTCCTCCGGGGAAATGAGTGGAGGGGCGTCGACTGCCGGGTTCCCTCGCGGTCAGATTAGTTCCATCCAGCCAAGGACACTCCTACACCGCCGGGGCGGTCATGGCCTGACCCGACGCGGCCTTCCGACTGACGATCAGCAGAGCGACGTAGGGCACGACATTAAAGACAAGCCAGAAAATCTTGAAAACGCCGAGGAAAAGATACGTTACAGCAGCCACCTCTTCCGGCGTGACATGGAACCATTGGCTCTGCAGGAGCAGCCCTGGCTGAGGCGCCAGCGCCGTTCCGAGAACCGCCAGAGCGAGAAGCGCGCCATTGATGATGGTGCACCAGAGGAAGAATGCACTAAGGCGTTGGATCTGCATCTTGTGTCTCCACGGTGGTTCGAGATCGCGGCACGAGGCTTTCCTCGCTGCCCGGCCTTGTCCGCCAGCGCGGAGACGGCCGCGCAGGTTATATACATAAGAAAAATGTGGTGACTTATCCAGCGTTGTTTGAAGAACGGTCGCGGACATCGCTGGATGTTGGAGAAGCAGGCCTACTCGGCAGCCTTCTTGTCCGGCTGTTCTGTGCCCGTCTTTTCCGTGGCGCGCTCAAGCCCTTCCGGCTTTTGCGGCGGTCCGCTCTTCGCAGGCTCCATGCTCTGCACGTGGGGGAACTCCGCCTGCACCTTCTCTGCCGTCAGCGGCATGCGGATGTAGTCGCCCGCCCGCCACATCGGCACCTGGTCGGTGTAGTTATCGCTGCCGACCCAGCCGTCCTGGCCGCCGACGATGACGAACCAGTTGGCGTCGGGGTCGGCCATGTCGGAGATGTGGCGCGCCATCTGCCCGAAGTCGGTCTTGTGCGCCTGGTTGTTCAACGCATGGGCCATCTTCATCGGCGTCTGGCGGGAGCCGCCGATGGGAATGCGCTCGACGAAGTAGGCCTTGCCGACCAAGGGCAAGTTGGCGAGCACATGGGCGATCTCCAACTGATGCATCTCGCCCCAGCTATCGAAGCGTTTGGCATCCTGCACCGCCGCCTCGACGGCGCTTTTCAGGATGATACGGCGCTCCTCTTCGGGCAATTGCTGGAGGTCCTGGATCAGGAAGGTGGTGAAGAAGTTCCACTCGCTCATGTGGTCGCTCAGGGAGAGGTCCCGCTCCTGCGTGTAGAGCAGACCGACCACGTGATAGAGCAGCATCTCGAAGGCGACGGCCCCCTTGGAGTCGGCGCGGTAGTCGCCGTCCCACGCCCGCAGGGCATCGAGCAGGGCCGCGGCCTCACCGTTGATCGACAGCGGGTCGATCTCCGCGAGCAGGCCCTGGCCGAGGGTTGCCGCTTCCGGTGCCCGGGTATCTTTCTGCAGATCGAAGAGATCCTCGAGGGAGAGCTTTTCCTTCTGCTGCAGGATTTCGTGGATGCGCAGGAAACGGCCCTCGCCGGCATAGAGAAAGCCGATGGGGATCTCCCCCTCTTCCGGCTGGTTGTTGGCCGAGACCAGCACGCCGTCCGGGGGATTGAGCACGTTCGGCAGTTGAAGCACGCCGACCAGACCGTTCCAGTCGTTCTTGGGGTCGGTCGCGTCCATCACCGGGTCGTCCTGCGGGAAGCCGCCGCGGTTGGGATGAGTGACCGCCATGACCTTGCCGATGTCGCCGTCCTTGGCGGCGAAGAGAAAGTTCTGTCCGGGGACGCCATAGTTCACGAAGGCATGGCGGAACTGCTCCGCGTTGCGGGCGCGGGCCAGGCGTAGCATGGCAGTGATTTCATCGGTCGGTTGATGACCGACCCAACGCATGGCGATGGCTTCTCCCTTCTGCGAGGGGACAAGCTTGGAGTCCGAGATCACCGGGCCGAAGCGCGTGCGGCGGATCTTCACCTTGGAGCTTATGCCGAAGCGGTTCTTGATCCGCGTCTCTTCACTGGAGAACTCTTCGGGCGGCAGCTTCGAGACGTCGTACATGTCGGTCGAGGCGGCGCGAAGGTTGGTCGCCCCCCAAGCGAGATCGGGGTTGCGGCCGACGCAGATAAAGGGCATCGCCGGCAGCATGAAGCCGACCACGTCGTAGCTCGGCGACTTCATCCCGGCGAGCACCCAGAGATTGGGCAACGCAAAGCCGAGGTGCGGGTCGTTGGCGAGCATGGCCGAGCCGCTGGCGCTGCGCTCCGGCGAGATGGCGACCGAATTGCTGCCGGCACGGTTGGTCTTCATGATCAGCCCATTTAGGGCCTCGCGCTGCGCTTCGCGGCGAAAGGTGCCGCTGTTGCTGGCGCCCGCTTCCAGCATGCGGCGCCAGATTTCCTTGAAGTCGGGCTGGCCGCGCTTCTCCAAAAGCGCAACCTGGGTCACCCAGTTGAAGTCGGCGCCGACCAGCCGGCCGGCAGTGAGGACGTCACGGATGCTCCAGGGCTCGAAGTCTACGCCGAGCAAGGCCATCTCCGGCGGCCGGTCGGTCAGGCGATCCTGGTAGAGTGTGATGCCGTCGGCGAAGGCCTGAGTCCAAACCCGGGTCGCTTCCGGCATCTCGCGCTCGATCTCCTCGGCCGGCAGGCTGAAGCTCATGATGCGCAGGGTATGGTCGACGTGCTTGGCGAAGGGGCCGCCCATCTCCGAGAGCCGGCCCTGAGAGGCGCGCTGGAACAGCATCAACTGCACGCCGCGCAAGTGGGCATGAACCATGCCGAGCGCAAAGGCGAGGTCCCGGTCGCTCTCCGCCTCGATGAAGGGCACCTGATGCTGGTTCCAGCGGATGGTCAGTTTGCCGTCGAGCGGCAGGTTCTCGGTGGGAAACTGCGCCAGGCGCTCTGCAAGGCTTCGCTTCTTCGGCCGCAATCCGGGAAGGAGTCGCCAAAAGGCACGGGGCAAGCCCGGAATGCTCTTGAGCTTGGCGATATCCAGAAACATGGCCATGACGTATCTCTTACTCGCTCACTGCGCCGCTAGGCCCGGGCGCCGCAATGCCTCGGTGGCTTGCTTGTCGAGGCGGTAGGCTGTCTCCCCGGCAGCCGGTGGCAGAAGGACGACGCCGAAGAGCTCCTTTGCCTCTTCCATGGTGTAGTAGCCGCGTGCCACATCGCGCAACACCTCCTCCGGGGGGCGTGCCAAAGGGTCGCCGTAACCGCCGCCACCGGGTGTATCGATGACCACCCGGTCGCCCGCTTCGATGCGGATGCCCTGGTCCTTGGAGAGGTGGTTGGGGCGGTAGATCGTGCCGTCCGCCTTCTCGATGCGCACCCGGTTCGGGGCGCCATCCTGGCCGCTCAAGGCACCCTGAGGACCGAGCCGGCCGTGGTCCATGACGAAGGAGGCCGTGGCCTCGCCGCGACGCAGGCCGACCGCGTAACTCAGGCCGAAGCCGCCGCGGTGCTCTCCTGCCCCGCCCGAGCCTTCGCGCAGGGCGTAGTGCTCAAAGAGCACGGGATACTGCTGCTCAATCACCTCCAGCGGCGCGCTCTTGGAGATGCCGATGGTCGAGCAGCCATAGGTCAGACCGTCTTGCTCGGCGTTGCCGCCATAACCGCCGCCGGTGATGTGATACATCACATAGCTCTTGTTGCGCGCCGGATCGAAGCCGCCGAGGGCGAAGTTGCCGCTGGTGCCGGCGGGTGCCGCGGTCACACGCTCAGGGATGGCTTGCACCAGGGCGGCGAAGACCGCCTCGGCGATGCGCTGCGAGACCTCGGCGGCGCAGCCCGAAACGGGCTTCGGGTAACGCGCGTAGAGGAAGGTCCCCTCCGGGTCGGCGATCCTGATCGGTGCGAAGGTGCCTGCGTTGATCGGCACCTCCGGGAAGATGTGCTTCATCGCCAGATAAACCGACGACCGGGTGGTGGCGATCACCGAGTTCATCGGTCCGCGGCAAGGCGGACTGGAGCCTTCGAAGTCGAAGGTGATCTCATCCCCCGTGACCTGGGCGGTCAGCGCGATGCGCAGCGGCTCGTCGACCACGCCGTCGCTGTCGACGAAGGCCTCGGCCTGGTAGATGCCGTCGGGGATAGCGGCGATCTTGGCCCGCATGCGCGTCTCCGCCGCCTCCCGCAAGGCCCCGAGGGAGTCTGTCACGGTCGGCTCGCCGTAGCGCTCCAGCATCGCGGTCAGGCGCCGGGCGCCGACATCGAGCGCGGCGGCCTGAGCTTTGATGTCCCCAATGCGCTGATCGGCGATACGAATGTTGGCGGTGATGATGGCGTAGATCTCTGCATCCATCGTACCGCGCTTGAAGAGCTTCACGGGCGGAAGGCGCAAGCCCTCCTGCTCGATCTCGGTCGCCTGGGCCGAGAAGCCGCCGGGCGTCATGCCGCCGATGTCAGGCCAGTGACCTGTGTTGGCCAGCCAGCAGAACAGCTTGCCGTCATGGAAGAACGGCCGGACGAAGCGCACGTCCATCAGGTGCGTGCCGCCGAGATAGGGATCGTTGAGGATGTAGACGTCGCCGTCTTCCGGCGCGGCGGTCCGCCCTTCGGCAATGTACTGAATGACCGCAGCCACCGACTCCTGCATGGTGCCGACGAAGATCGGCAGGCCAAGCTCACCCTGAGCGATCAAGGCGCCGGTCTCCGCCTCGTAGATGCCGTCGGAGCGGTCGTTGGCCTCGGCGATCACCGGACTGAAGGCGGCCCGCGAGAAGGCCATGTCCATCTCGTTGCAGACCTGCTGCAAGCCGTTCTGGATCACGGTGAGGGTGACGGGATCGATGCTGCTCACGCCCTGCCCTCCTCGGCCCGCGGCAGCTCACCCAGGTCGTTGAAGACCGGCTTGCCGGCTGTCCGAAAGCGCGCGACCTCCTGGTCGGCGCCTTGCGAAGCGCCGCCGACACGCAGCACCGCATCGCAGCGCTCGGCCATGGCGAGGGAGATCGGCATCATCAGCTCATCGAAGCGCGCTTCACCGGCTTCCGCAATGACCGGCAGCGCATTGTTGACGCCGATCACCGGGATATGTCCGCGCTCGAAGACGGCCAGCGCCACCTGGTTGAGGGTGCGCAGGTTTGCGCGCCGCTGTTCCGGATCGGCGCCCCCGGCTGTGTAGGGGCCTGCAACCATGACCCACATCTCAGCGACCCTCCCCGATGGCGATCAATAGATTGCCGTGGGCATCGATCTCGACCCGGTCGCCCGGCTCTACCACGGTCGTGGCGTCGAGCTGCTCGACGATGGCGGGACCGACTAACGTCATGCCAGGCGTGAGCCTCTCGCGGTCGTAGACCGGCGTTTCCCGCATGGCCCCGTTGAACCAGACCGGGCGACGTTCGATCAAGGCGTCCTCCATGCTGCCGTCGCCAGTATCCTCGCTCTGCTCGGAAAGGTGATCGGCATGACGGCCTACCAGTGTGGTGTTGAGGTTCACCACAACGGCCTCGATCTCCGGCAGGCTGACGGCGAAGCGGGCGTCAAAGGCAGCTTCGAACAGGCGGGCCAGCTCGTCCTTGCTCACACTGGCGCTGGGCAAGGCGACGCGCAGCAGATGGGTCTGGCCGCGGAACTGCATGTCGGCGCTGTGCTGTGCCTCGATGGCCGCGAAGTCAGTCTTTTCCTCGGCCAGAGAGGCCTCGCCGGCGGCAACCTGCGCCGTGAATGTCTCCCACAGCTCCGCTTCGTCGAGCCTCGAGAGCGGCACATTGAGCGTCTTGACGAAGTCGCGCCTGGCATCGGCCACCAGGCAGCCGAGGGCATTGGCCACTCCGGGGCGCGGCGGCACCAGTACACGGGGTACGGCAAGCTCCCGCGCCAGGGCGGCGGCGTGCAGCGGACCGGCCCCGCCGAAGGCGAAGAGCGTGAAGTCGCGCGGGTCGTGGCCGCGCTCCAGGCTGACCAGCCGGATGGCACCGGCCATCTTTTGATTGGCGATGCGCAGCACCGCCTCCGCCGCTTCAAGCGGCCCGAGCCCGAGGCCGGCGCCGATGTCGCGCGCCATGGCGGCTTCGACTTCGGCCGCCGTGGCCGGCTGCGCGATCCCGGTCAGGCGGCTCTGCGACAGGCGCCCGAGCAGGAAGTTGGCGTCGGTCACGGTTACCGCCTGCCCGCCGCGGCCGTAGCAGATCGGCCCCGGCAGGGCGCCGGCGCTCTGCGGGCCGACTTGCAGCAACCCGGCCTCGTCGAGAAAGGCGATGGAGCCGCCGCCGGCGCCGATGGTGTGGACGTCCACCATCGGCACATGGACCGGCATGGCATAGTCGATCTCGCGCTCCGAGCTGATACTCGGCTCGCCCTGGAGGATGAGGCCGACGTCCGAGGAGGTGCCGCCCATGTCGTAGGTGATCACCTGATCGAGGCCGCTCTGCCGAGCGATCCAGCTCGCCGCGATGACGCCAGAGGCCGGGCCGGACATCACAGACTTCAGGGCCTCCTCCCAAGCGATCTCAGCCGAGGTCGCACCGCCGTTGCCCAGCATGACCAGCAGATCGTGGCGGTAGCCACCGGCGCGCAGGCGCTTTTGCAGGCTCTCGAGATACCGCGCCAGGGTCGGCTGCACGGCGGCGTTGATACTGGCGGTGCAGCCGCGCTCGTACTCGCGAAACTCCGAGAGCAGTTGATGTCCGGCCGTGACGAAGGCGTTGGGCCAGACCTCTTGTGCCGCCGCCAGCGCCGCAAACTCGTGGCTCGGGTTCGCGTAGGCGTGCAAGAAGTGGATGACCAGCGCCTCGCAGCCAGCCTCGACGAGCTGCCGCGCCTTGGCCTTCACCTCCTCCGGGTCCAAGGGCTGCAGTACCTGGCCCTCGGCGTCGATGCGCTCGGCCACCTCCAGGCGCAGCTCGCGCGGGATGAGCGGCTCGAATGCACCGGTCATGCCGTAGGGCTGCGGCCGGGTGCGACGGCCAAGCTCAAGGATGTCGCGGAAGCCCGCGGTGGTGATCAGGCCGACCTTGGCGATGCGCCGTTCGATGAAAGCGTTGGTGGTGATGGTGGTGCCGTGGACGATGACGTCGACGGCACCGAGGTCGAGGCCCGCCTCCGCCAGGGCATTCATCACCCCTTCCGCCGGATCGTTCGGCGTGGTCGGCGTCTTGGCCAGGCGCACCAGGCCCTCCGCACCTCCCTGGGCGATGAGGTCGGTGTAGGTGCCGCCAATGTCGACGCCGACCCGCAGCGGCGTCCCCTGAGGCGCAGCTCTGGCTAGAGGCTGAGCCACCGGCGCCTCCCCTCTTCGTCCGCCAGCAGCTGGTCGACCGTCCCGGCGAAGCGCACATGCCCGCTTTCCAGCACATAGGCGCGGTCGCCGATGGCCGAAGCGAACTTCAGGTTCTGCTCCGACAACAGGAGCGACAGGCCCATGTCCTTGAGCTCTTTGATGGCGGCGCCGAGTTGCTGAACGATGATGGGCGCCAGCCCTTCGGAGGGCTCGTCGAGCAGCAGCAGGCTCGGGTTGCCCATCAGGGTGCGGGCGATGGTCAGCATCTGCTGCTCGCCGCCGGAGATGTGGCCGCCCAGGCGGCCGCGCAGCTCTGCCAGGTTGGGGAAGAGCTGGAACAGCCGCTCGAAGCTCCAGGGATTGGTGCCGCCTTGCGTCTGCTCTTTCTGGCCGACCAGCAGGTTCTCCTCGACCGTCAGGGCGGCGAAGATCCGGCGCTCCTCGGGAACATAGCCAAGGCCCAGGCGCGCGATGCGATAGGACTGCATGGCGGCGATATCGTGTCCGCCGAATCGCAGTCGGCCTTCTCGTCTGGGCACCAGGCCCATGATGCTCTTGAGGGTGGTGGACTTGCCGGCCCCGTTGCGCCCGAGGAGCACCACCGCCTCGCCGGGTTCCACCTGGAGTGAGACATCGAAGAGCGCCTGGGCGCTGCCGTAGTAGCTGTTCAAGCCGTGTACCTCGAGCGGCTCGGCCATCTCACGCGGCCCCCCGCACGTTGCCCGGCACCGGCTCGAGCGCGAAATCCTGGCCCAGATAGACGGCCTGCACTTGGCGGTTGTCGCGAATGGCGTCGGGCGGTCCCTCGGCGATGCGGCGGCCTGACTGCATCACCAGGATGCGGTCGGCGTAGCCGAAGACCACGTCCATGTCGTGCTCGGTGAAGAGCACCCCGCACTCCCGCTCGCGGGCCAGCCGCACTACCAGGTCCATCAGGGCACGGCGCTCGTCCGGCGCCATGCCGGCGGTGGGCTCGTCCATCAGCAACAGACGCGGCTCGTTGACCAGGCTGAGCGCCAGCTCGACCCGCTTGAGATCGCCGTAGGAGAGATAGCCGCAGAGCTTGTCGGCGGCCTCACTGAGTCCGACGAGCTTTAAGAGATGCTCGGCCTCCTCCCGATACTGCTTGCGTGCCGAACGCAAGATGCTCCAGAGGCGGCCATAGCGCCGCATCAGGCCGACTTGCAGGTTCTCGCAGACGGTCATGGAGGGAAAGGTGGCGGCGATCTGGAAGGCGCGGCCGACACCCCTGCCCCAAAGCACCCGCGACGTCATGCCGGTGATGTCCTCGCCGGCCAGCGAAACGCGCCCGGCATCAGGCTTGAGCTGCCCACCCAGCATGTTGAAGCAGGTGCTCTTGCCCGCGCCGTTGGGTCCGATGATGGCGAACATCTCTCCGGCCGCCATCTCGAAGCTCATGGCGTCGACGGCGATGACGCCACCGAAGTGCTTGCTGAGTCCCTCCGCCGAGAGCAGCGCCGTCATGCCAGCCGCTCCCGCACTGCGCGGAAGGCCGCGGGGATGCCGGCCAGCCCGCGCGGGAAGGCCAGCACCAACACAACGATGAGCAGGCCGAGGATGCCGCGCCAGTAGCTGAGGGTGGAGAGCTCGTGCGCCGCCCAGCTGAAAAGCCCGGCACCGAACAGCGGGCCGAGCAGCGACTGCACGCCGCCGAGCATCACGGCGATCAGGCTGTCGAAGGAAAGCTCAATGCCCATGTAGTCGGGGAAGGCGCTGCCTTTTGAGAAGGCGTAGAGCGCCCCGGCCAGGCCCGCAAGCGCGCCGGCGAAGACCATCGCCACATGCTGCACCTGCTTGACGTGAAGACCGAGGGCTTCGGCGCGCAGGACCGAGTCCCGGCCGGCCCGGGCGGCGAAGCCGAAGGGGCTGTGCACGGCCTGGCGCAGCAGCAGGATGCCGCCCACCGCCAGCACGGTGACCAGATAATAGAAGACCGTGCCGTCGTTGGCCCACTTGTCCGGCCAGACGCCGAGCAACCCGTCGTCACCGCCGGTGACCGAAGTCCACTGGAAGACAATGGACCAGAGCACCTGTGCAAAGGCGAGCGTCAGCATGGCGAAGTAGACGCCGGAAAGGCGCACGCAGAACCAGCCGACGATAATGGCGACGAAGCCGGCCAGTAGCGGCGCTAAGAGCAGCGCCAGCACCATGGAGCTGTCCGCGTAGGTGACCAAGAGCGCCGCGGCATAGGCGCCGCAGCCGAAGAAGGCGGCATGGCCGAAGGAGACCAATCCGCCGGGGCCGAGCAGGAAGTGCAGGCTCGCCGCCAGCAGGACGAAGAGCAGGATGTCCTTGGTCAGCACCAGGGCGAAGGCGTCGCCGGCAAGCGGCAGGAGGGCCAGAGCCGTGACGGCGAGCGCCCAGAAGCTGCGCTCCCAAAGGCCCGGCGCCGGATAGGCCGCCTCGATCAGGGCGCGGCTTTCGATGCGGCTCGCGCCCTCCGCCTTTCCGAGCAGCCCTTTCGGCCTGATGACCAGCACCACGGCCATGACCAGGAACATCAGCACCAAAGTGCCCTGCGGGAAGATCAGGATGCCGAAGGCGTTGAGCTGGGCGATCAGCAGCGCGGCCAGGAAGGCACCGGGGATGCTGCCCATGCCGCCGACCACCACCACAACGAAGACGCTGGCCAGGATGTTGAGCCCCATCAAAAGATCGGCGCCGCCCTTGGGCAGCTGCGCTGCACCCCCGAAGGCAGCCAGTGCGGTGCCAAGAAAGAACACGGTGGAGAACAGGAGGCGCTGATTGACTCCCAGCGCGCCGAGCATCTCCCGATCCTCGGTGGCCGCCCGCACCAGGGCACCCCAGCGCGTGCGGTAAAACAGGAACCAGAGCCCGGCCAGCACCAAGGGGCCGAGCACGATCAGCGCCAAGTCGTAACTCGGCAGAGGATGGCCCAGGATCGTCACGCTGCCGCTCAGCATCGGTGCGCGCGGCCCCAGGAGATCTTCGGGACCCCAGATCGCCAGAGTCACGTCCTGCAAGATGAGGAAGACGCCGAAGGTGGCCGTGAGCTGAAAGAGCTCCGGCGCCTGGTAGATGCGGCGCAAGACCGTCAGCTCGACCAACAGGCCGACCACCCCGATCGAGAGCGAGGCGACGATGAGCGCGAGCCAGAAGCCGAGCACGCTGTCGCCGAACTGAGACGTCAGGGTCCAGGCCATGTAGGCGCCGAGCATGTAGAACACGCCGTGGGCGAAGTTCACGATGCGGGTGACGCCAAAAATGATGGACAGGCCCGCCGCCGCGAGAAAGAGCGCGGACGCCGAAGCCAGTCCGGTCAGGGCCTGGACAACGTAGAAACCCAACGTGCTGCTACCTTCTTCGGCGGGCCGGACATGTGCCGGCCCGCTCTGGTTCTACAGGCGCTCAGTTCTGCGGCCGCCGGGCGCGAACGGTCTCGTCCTTCGGCAGATAGTTCTCGCCCGGGGCGTAGCGCCAATCGACCATGACACCTTTGCCGTCCTTGACCGCGGTGCGGCCGACATAGGCTCCCATGGTCGACTGGTTGTCGATGTCCCGCATGAGGACGGGGCCGAGCGGCGTATCGACCTTCAGGCCGCTCATGGCCTCGACCAGATCCTCGGTGTCGGTGCTGCCGGCTTCCTTGAGGGTGCCGATGATCACCAGCATGGTGTTGTAGCCGACGATCGAGCCAACCCGCGGGTAGTCGCCCCAGCGGTCCTCATAAGCCTTCACGAAGGCATTGTGCTCCGGTGTGTCGATCTGTTCCCAGGGATAGCCGGTGACGATCCAATCCTCCGGCGCCTCGTCGCGCAGCGGGTCCAGATACTCGGGCTCGCCGGTCAAGAGGCTGGCGACCACGCGGTCATTGAAGAGACCGCGCAGTTCACCCTCGCGCACGAACTTGGCGAGGTCGCTGCCAAAGGTGACGTTGTAAATGCCGTCGGGCTCGACCCGCTGCAGCGCCTGCACCTCGGCACCGGCGTCGATCTTGAACAGCGCCGGCCACTGCTCGCCAACGAACTGGACCTCGGGCTTGAGCTGCGTGAGCACCGTCTTGAAGGCCGCGACGGCGTCCTTGCCGTAGGCGTAGTTGGGCGCGATGGTCGCCCAGCGCACGGCGTCCGTCTTGGCCGCCTCTTCAGCCAGCATCGCCGCTTGCATGTAGGTCGAGGGGCGCAGGCGGAAGGTGTAGCGGTTGCCCTTCTCCCACACGAGAGCATCGGCTAGCGGCTCGGCAGCCAGATAGAGCCGCTCCTTCTGACCGGCGTAGGACGCCAGCGCTAGGCCGATGTGCGAGAAGAACGAGCCGGTGATCAGCGCCACCTCTTCCTTGACGAAGAGCTCGTCGGCCAGGCGCACGGCCGTGCCGGGCTTGCCGTCATCGTCGCGGGAGATGACCTCGATAGGCCGGCCGTCGATGCCGCCCGCCGCGTTGATCTCTTCCACCGCCAGCATGAGCCCCTTCTTGTAGGGCTCGGTGAAGGCCGGCATGCGCTGATAGCTGTTGATATCACCGATGCGAATGGGCTCGGCGGCCTGCGCAAAGCTACCAGCAGCCATCACGCCGGCCAGCAGCAGCCCCGATAGTCCGAAACGTTTCCCTGTCATCGTCCTTCCTCCATTGGCCCCGGTTCAGGGGGCTGACATGTCCATGATTGCGATGGTGCCGAGCGGCCGCCGCTCCCCATGCAGGCAGAGCAGCGCCCCGGCGATCAAACCTTCTGCGAGCAGCGCCGTGGCGTATCGTGCGCCCCTGTCGAGCGCTGCCTGTACCGTTGCCTTCGGCAACTCCGGCACCTCGACGGTGACCGGGCGCGGCCCAAGATCGCTCTCCGGGTCAATGTCCCGCGCCGGTTGGCGTCGGATGGCCGTATGGTCGCTGTCGACCGCATTGGCGATCAAGGTTGCGGCCACGTCGGCGGCGGCCGTGCTCGGCGCCAGGACCGTCACCGCATCGGCGATGCCGAGCGAGAAGGAATGCCCGCTCCAGCCGCTGGTGGCGATGCCCTGGATGCCGTCCTGCCGTGAGACTGTCAGCTTGGATGTGGGCTGTCCTTGGGACAAGCTTTCGACCACTCCGAGCGTGAAGCTCTCCCCCTCAGCCAAGCGCAGCGCGATGTCGCCGCCGTTGTTGACGAAGGCACGGGTCAGGCCCGGCGTCGGCCAGACCGCATCCGCGATCTCGTCCGCGACGGAGCCGGCGACGGCCGCCATCGGCGTGACGAAGGTGTCTTCGAAGGGAGCAACGGCGCAAGCCATGCGCTCAGCCGTGCGGCTCGACCACGCGTTCGGGCCCTCTGCATCGAGCGGCTTGCGCAGGCGCGATAGATCCTGCGCCAGGGCGCCGAGTAGACCTTCGAAGGCACGGCAAGCCTTGCCGTAGGCGGCCTCCACCGCGGCGCGCGAGCCCTCGGCCGCAATCACCAGGTGAATGGGCCCGTGATCCAGATGCAGCGCACCGTTCGGCAGAAAGGCTGCGGTCGACCCGTCAGCCAGGCGCCAAGGCGCTTGCATCGAGACGGCAGCGCTCATCGCCGGCCTCTGCCGTTGCGACCGTTCGCTTCCAGCGGCCAGGGGTTGCCCTCGCGCCACGGCGTCACCGATGCGGTCTCGCCGTAACTCGCAAGCACCTCGTCCAGGCTTTGCACCTGGTCCATGTGACCGCCGAGCCCCTGATAGAGGCTGGCCGGTAAGGTGAACTCGATGGGGGCCACGAGGGCTGGTGTCGGCACATAGCCGAAGGCGTCCTTGGGCATGGCCAGGACATCCACCATCACGGTGATGCCGCCGCCGGGCCAGTGGTACACCGGTGCCCCGCCCATGGTGACCCGACAGTCGCCCGACTTAACCGCGCGGGTGAGCTGCACCGGGTTCTCGGTTACGCCGGAGCGCAGCGAGCCGCCGGCCCCAGCCATGAAGAGGACGGAAACCAGAGAAGGCTCGCAGTTCTCACCGATCCGCGTGACCACGGCTTCTAGCTCGGTCGGGAGGTCCTCTGGCTCAAGTTGGAAGTTCTCATCGAGCCGGCAAAAGAGCGCGTCTTCGCCGGTGGTGCTGGTGAAGAGCACCCGCATGCCCGGCCAAGCTTTGCCCTGGTCGATGCGCTCGATCAGCACCAGCGGATCGGTCAGGTCCGTGCCGCCCCAGCCGGCCCCTGGCTCGGCGACTTGGAAGTAGCGGCCCGGCGTCGACTTGCGCCCACGTACTCTGAGACCTGAGGGCGGCATGTCGAGGCAGCGGCCGGCCTGATGCTCGGTCAGAACGGCGGTGATGTGGTCGTCGACCACGACCACCTCGTCGGCCTTGCCGAAGAACTGTTGGGCGAACATGCCGGCGACCGCCGAGCCGCAGCCGGCGCGCATGCGCTCCTCCGGCTCGCCGTCGACGACCGGTGCTTCCCCGGCCTGGAGACGCACTTCGGCACCATTGTCGATGCTGACGTCGAGCGCCTCGCCGTTGCAGAGCGCCAAGAGGCTTTCGCAGGTGGTGCGTCCTTCCGCCTTGCCGGCACCGGTCAGGTGATTGACCCCGCCGAGCGCCAGCATCTGGGAGCCGTACTCGGCCGTCGTGACGTGACCGATCGGCTCGCCCTTGGCGCGCACGACGGACTGCTCGGGGCCGAGGTGGCGGTCGGTGTCGATCTTCACCTTGGCGCCGCAGTAAGAGAAGATACCCTCCGAGACCACGGTCACCGTGTCGACGCCGCGGTGCTGGCTGGCGACGATGTGCGGCGCCGGCTTATAGTCGGGATAGGTGGTGCCGGAGCCGATGCCGGTGACGAAGGTCTCGGCTTCGTGGACCAGGCTGCCGTCCCAGGCTGCACCGGCGAAGGGCACCATGGTGCCGCCCTCCTCTGCCACGCGCTGGGCGAAGACCACCGGGTCGGTGCGCACCAGTTCGCCCTCCCGGTTGGCATAGCGGCCGCAGGCGCCGAGCTTTTCGCGCCGGATGCGGCAGAGCACCGGGCAGGCATCGCAGCGCACGATGCCGTCCGCCTCGCGCGCGCCGAAGCGCTCGGTGAGGTCGGGTCGCTTGGGCGTGCCGCTCATTGCTTCGCCTTGAGCGCAGCCAGCACCCGGTGCGGCAAGGCCGGTAGACGGGTCAGCCGGACGCCGGTCGCATCATCGATGGCGCCGAGAATGGCCGGTGCCGTGGGCACCAGGGCCGGCTCGCCCACGCCCTTGGCACCAAAGGGGCCGAGCGGCTCCGGGCTTTCGATCAGCAGCGTCTCGATCTCCGGCATGTCGCCGACGGTCGGGATGAGATAGTCGTGCAGGTTCTCGGTGCGGCCCGGGAGATACTCTTCCATCAGGGCCATGCCGAGGCCTTGGGCGATGCCACCGTGGATCTGTCCCTCGACCAGCTCAGGATTGATCGCGCACCCCACGTCGTGGGCGGCGACGATGCGATGAACCTTCACCGTGCCAAGCTCCAGATCGACCGTGAGCTGAGCGATCTGCGCGCCGAAGGCGTAGGTGGCGTAGGCCGTGCCCTGCCCTTGCGC
This sequence comes from Rhodospirillales bacterium, assembly GCA_965247175.1. GTDB lineage: Bacteria > Pseudomonadota > Alphaproteobacteria > Kiloniellales > DSM-21159 > JANQMX01. The sequence continues at coordinate 1,008,321 of OZ252006.1, read as the reverse complement.
ATCGAGGCTGGTGGTCGGCGGATCAAAGTTGCCGATCCCCTCGGCAATCTCACCGTCATGCCCAGGAATTTCGGGTAGCGCGGCGAGATCGATGCGGCGACGGTTGCCCGGCTCGATCACCTCGATGGCGCCGTCGTGGAAGCGCACGTCCGCGTCCTCGCCGGCATTGGCGATCCGCCTGAGCTGCGCCTTGAGCGCCTCGCCGGCGAGCTGGGTCGCGCGGCCGGACACGAAGGTCTGGCGCGAGGCGGAGGTCTTACCGGCATCCAAGGTCAGGTCGGTATCCGAGGTCGTGACATCGATCTGCTGCGCCGCGATGCCGAGCGTCTCCGCCAGGATCTGCTGCATGACGATGCTGGAGCCCTGGCCGATCTCCTGCGCGCCGTTGTAGAGTGTCAGCCGGCCGTTGCGCGTCAGCGCCACCCGCATGCCCGAGGGGTTGCTCAAGGCGGTGTTGCCGCAGCCGTACCACATGCAGGCGACGCCGAGGCCCATGCGTTCGTGCTTGACCGTGCGATTGAAGTCTTCGGCTTTGGCGCGCAGCGCGGCCCAACGCGGCTTCAGTGCCTCAAGGCAGTCGACCAGACCGACCGAGTGTTCCAAGACCTGGCCGGTCGGTGTCGTATCATCCACGCGCAGCGCGTTCTGTAGGCGCAGCTCTAGCGGGTCGATGCCCAGGCGCTTGGCCAGCGCGTCCATCAGTCCCTCATGGACGAGCGCCGCCTGCGGCACGCCGAAACCACGGAAGGCCCCCGACGGCGGGTTGTTGGTGTAGATCGCCCGGCTCTTCGCCCGCACCCGCGGCACCCGGTAGGGCCCGCTGGCATGCACCGGCACGCGGCCAGCCACGGTCGGCCCCCAGGAGGCGTAGGCGCCGGTGTCGAAGTCGCCGGAGAAGTCGAAGGAGACCAACGTCCCGTCGTTTCTCGCGGTCAGACGCGCTTGCATCTCGGCCGGGTGGCGCTTGGTCGTCGCCGCCATGGACTCACCGCGGCTGTAGGTGCAGCGCACCGCGCGGCCAAGCTTCTTCGCCGCCACGGCCACCACAGGCGCCACCGAATGATCGAGCTTTCCGCCGAAGCCGCCGCCGCAGACCGTCGGGCGGATGCGCACTCGCTCGGGTGCGATGCCGAGCACCAAGGCGACCTCGTCGCGGTCCATGTAAGGCGTCTGGGTGGTGACAGCGACCTCGACACCGCCGTCTGGCAGAGGCCGAGCCCAGCCGGCCTCCGGTTCGATGTAGGCGTGCTCGACGAAGCTGGTCGACCAAGCACCCTCCACCGCGAGGTCGGCGGTCTCTTCAGCCGCCGCATCGCCTCGCTCGACCAAGCCTTCGATGAGAATGTTCTCGGAATGTTTCACATGAAACACCGTGGCATCCGGCCCCAGCGCGGCCGCCGGAGAGTCGAAAACCGGCAGGATGGACCAGGTGACCGGAATGTCCTGCCAGGTCACCGCGGCGACGGCTTCCGCGGTGCCGACGAGGGCGAGCACCGCCTCGCCGCGGTAGCGGACATAGCCTTCGGCCAGCACAGGCTGGTCCTTCACGTCAGGGTAGATGCCGAAGCCGTTGGTGCCTTGGATGTCTTCGGCGATCAGGATGGAAACCAGGCCAGGGTGGCGCAGGATCACCGTGTCCAGGTTGCCCAGGCGGAACTCGGCGTGCGGATGCGGCGAGCGCAGCACGCGCAATGACAGCGCATCGGCGGGCGCCCCATCAGCGCCGTAGATTGCGCTGCCCTCCGTCTTGGCCGTCGCATCGGGCCGAGTGAAGCGTTGGCCGACACCGCCATCGGTCTCAGTTTCGATAGCGCCCGGTGCGGCAGCCGCGAGGACGCTGGTGACGATCTTCTTGTAGCCGGTGCAGCGGCAGAGCACGCCGCCCAGGGCTTCCTCGACGGCGGCCTCGTCGGGTGCCGGATTGCGGTCGAGCAGCTCGGCCGCCGCCATCAACATCCCCGGCGTGCAGATGCCGCACTGAACCGCGCCCCCGGCTTGGAAGGCGGCTTGCAGCTTGGCGAAGCGCGGGTCGCCGGACAGCCCTTCGACGGTGACCAGTTCGGCCCCATCGAGCCGCGCCGCCGGCGCCAGGCAGGCGCAGACCTGTTGGCCGTCGAGCAGCACCGTGCAGGCGCCGCAGTCGCCGGCATCGCACCCAACCTTGGTGCCGGTCAGGCCGAGGTCTTCGCGCAGCAGCTCGGAGGTGCGCCGGCCCGGGTCCGCCTCGAGCGACACCGCCTGCCCGTTCAGGGTGAAGGCGATGCGCGGCCGTTCCTCATCTGCGCGGTCGGTCTTGGGAAGCGGATAGGCCGTCATGCGGCAGCCTCGCTCAGCTCGGGCCCAGAGAGAGCCGCCAGCACACGGCGAGCCAGCACCAAGGCGGCCTCCCGGCGATAGCCGGCATCGGCCCGCGCATCGGTGATCGGATTCAGGTCGGAGACATCATCCGCGGTCGGCAGAGCGGCCAACGACGCGAGCGGTTGTCCGACCGCACGCGCCTCAAGGGCCGGCAGTCGTTGCGCCACCGCCGAGCAGGCGCCGATGGCAACGCGCAAGTCTTCGACCGTTCCGTTCGCGCTTGGGACCACCACGGCCGAGACCATGGCGATGGAGATGACAAGATAGCGCCGGGCTCCGAGCTTGAGGAAGCCGGCGCGGGCCGCTTCTGGCAGCTTGGGGACCAGAATGGCGGTCATGATCTCGTCCGGCCGCAAGGCGGTTTGCCGCACTCCGGTGATGAAATCGGCGAGCGGCAGCGCGCGTGTGCCGCTGCGCGATTGGAGGCGGACCTGGGCGTCGAGCGCCAGCAGCGCCGGCACCCCGTCAGCCGCCGGCGAAGCGTTGCAGAGGTTGCCCGCCAGGGTACCCTGGTTCTGGATCTGCCGGCCGCCGACCTCGCGCGCCGCCAGCTTCAAGCCATTGAAGCAGGGCGGCAGCTTGGCCGCGATCAGCTCGGACCAGGTGACACCAGCGCCCAACTCATAGGTTGTCTCGTGCACGGTGATGCCGCGCAGCTCGGGGAGCCCGCCGAGGTCGACCAGGTCGCCCCCGCCCAGGCGCACGGGCGCAGCCTCCGCCCAGGCGTCAGCCTGTGCCACGGCCGGATAGATATCCGTGCCGCCGGCCAATGGCACGCTGCCGCCGGCTGCAAGCATGTCCAGAGCTTCGTCCAAAGTCGCGGGACGGTGGGTCCGCCGCATGGCCCCTCGTGATGTCCTTACTTCTCGGCTTGAGAAGCGTCCGTCGGCTGCGATGCCGGCCCTGCTTGCCGGTTCTGTCGGCGGGCGTAGTGCCGCCGCAGCCCAACGCGTGATGACGCCCCCAAGAATGCGTTCATGATCTCTTAAGGTGCCTGGACGGTAGTCATCGCCCCGTGGGCGATCAATCTGGCAGCCCGCGCGCGCGAAGCTTAAGAGCTTCAATTAATATTACACCCGATTACACCGCTGCGCTCGCGAAGGCGTTCTAGTGGATTGTAATAATTATTGAATTTCGGATTTCAGAAGTGTTGCAATGCAGCAGCCGAGGGGCTGTGGACAGCGCGAGCGGGGCCAGTCATCCATTGCGCGGCGCGGGGTCGAATTGCAATGTTCTCATCAACAACGTGACCCCAAAACTTTGAAATCCTTTTAGAATCATAACAAAGCCAATCCAACGATGAGCCCCAGTCTTCTCGGCGCCCAAGAACCGAGCCACAAAGCCAACCCCTCCACTCTGTCGCTGCGCTGCCTGAAAGGCTGCATCGGTGCCGAGGTCCAGGATATCGATCTCGCCGCATCGCTGCCCGAAGGCGCCTTCGCCTGGCTGCGTGATGCGCTCGACCGGCAAGGCCTGCTGCTGTTCCGCGGACAGAGCCTCTCGCCCGATGAGCTGATCGACTTCAGCCGCCATTTCGGGCCGCTGCAGGAGGTGGCGCAGAAGCACTACCAGATGGCCGGCAAGCCGGAGATCTACATCATCGGCAACGCCGAGGAAGGCGGCCAACGGGTCGCCGACAAGAGCGTCGGCCGGCTCTGGCACTCGGACCAGTCCTTCATCCAATACCCGGCCATGGGCTCGCTGCTCTACGGTTTCCAATGCCCAGCCGAGGGCGCCGACACGCTCTTTGCCAACATGTTCATGGCTTACGACGCACTGCCGGAAGAGACCAAGCAGCGCATCGAGGGCCTGCACGCGGTCCACAGCTTCGCCAAGTACTACGAGCTGCTGCGCGAGCGTGACCCCTCGCAGCCGCCGCTGACTGAGGAGCGCCGCGCCGCCTACCCCGACGTGGTGCACCCGCTGGTGCGCAAGCATCCGCGCACCGGGCGCAAGGCGCTCTACGTCAACCCGGCCTACGCCACCCGCATCGTCGAGCTTGACGAGCCGGAGAGCCGCGCCCTGCTCGACGCGCTCTTCGAGTTTCAGGTGCGCGACGACTTCGTCTATCGCCACAAGTGGCAGGACGGCGATGTGCTCTTCTGGCAGAACGTCGGCCTCAACCACAAAGGCACTGCCTTCGACGAGGCGCGCTACACACGGCGCATGCACCGCACCACGGTCGCGGCGCTGCCGGACGACTACGCCCGCTCGCTGCTCGAGCCTGAGGGGCGGCTGGCCTCATGACGCCTCCCATTCAAAGCAGCGCCGTCCGCATCTTCGAGCCGGCTCCGGTCACCTCAAGCACGACGCCCGCGCCCTACCACGAGGTTCCGACGCAGGAGCCGCTGCGCGAGGTGCCTCGCGAGACACCCTGTGAGTCACTGGGCGAAGAGACAGCGACTGCGGAAACGCCCTCCGTCTGGGCGCTGGAGGCCTTCCGCGCCGGCGACAACACCCAGGTGCTGGCCCTGGCCGAGGCCCTGCCTACCGCGGTGCGCCGCATCAAGCCGAAGTACCGGCGCTTCGAGGCGCTGATCAACTGGCCGCACCTCGGTGGGCACCTCTTGGGCTGGAAGGCCGAGAGCGCATCTGAACTCAAACAGCCCTGGCCCGATCTCGTGATCACAGCCGGCCGGCGCAACGAGGCCGCGGCCCGTTGGATCCAGGAGCAGTCGGGCGGCAAGACCAAGATCGTTCACCTCGGCCGCCCCTGGGGGCAGCTCGACGCCACCGACCTGATCGTCGCCCCGCCGCAGTATCGCCTGCCGGAGCGGGACAACGTGCTGGAGATCGAAGCCCCGCTGCACCGGGTGACGGCCGAGCGCCTGGCGCGCGAGTCAGAAGTCTGGAAAGACAAGATCGCCGAGCATTCGCGGCCCTTCATCGCCGTCCTGATCGGTGGCGACAGCGGCTCCTACATCCTCGACCGTTCAGCCGGCGAGCGCCTCGCCGATGAGCTCAACAGCCTCGCCAAGGCGGAAGACGCCACGCTCTTGATCACCACCAGCCGGCGCACCCGGCCGGATGCGATCGAAGGCCTGCGCAGCCGCCTCCAGGCGCCCTATGTGCTCTACGAGTGGAGAGAGGACGCGGCCGCCAATCCCTACTTCGGCTTCCTTGGCCTTGCCGACAGCATCGTGGTGACGGGCGACAGCGTCTCGATGATCACCGAGGCCTGCGCCACCGGAAAGCCGGTCTACCTCTTCGACGTCGGCACCGGCGAGAACTCCATGCGCCGGGCGCTCAAGCCCTTCCGCAAGGCCGACAAGATGACGCGCAACCGCTCGTCGATCTCGATGCGCCGCCTGGTCGGCAAGGCCTACCGCGCGCTCCTGAAGTACGGCCCCAAGCGAGTCACCCGCGACATCACCCTGGTGCACCGCCGCTTCCTCAAGTCGGGCGCCGTCGCCTGGCTCGGCGAAGCCAAGCCCGAGGGCCGCGCCCCGGCCGCGGACCAGATGCCCCGCGCCGTCGAGCGCGTAGAGGCCCTCCTCGCGCCTGCCACCTCCCGCGTGGTGCCCTTCAAGCCGGCCCACAAGACAACCGTGCAGGCCCAAGCCGCCGAGTAGGGCGTGTCTGAGGGCATATTTCAGCTAGAGCCCAAACACACTGCTGACGAAATACGCTGACCGCGTATAGGGTCAGCTTCAGCCCCTGGTAAAACACCGTCGCGCATGGACTGCGACTTCCGCCTGCGCGGAAGGTTGTTTTCCGCCCAATAAGTCACTGTTTCCGCTGTTCGCCCGCCCACTTTGTCCAGCCTCGCCAGACCTTCACGTTGAAATCATGCTGCTCCAACGAGGTTGCGAAGGCCCGGCCGCCCGCGCCGTCCGCCACGAAGTGGTAGTGCTGAGTCTGCTCCAGGTTCAGCGCCGCCTCGATCGAAGCTCGTCCCGGATTGGCAACAGGCCCGGGCGGCAGGGCCGGAGCCAAATAGGTGTTGTAGGGATGATCAACGAGCAAATCTCTCCGCCTCAGCGGGCGGTCGAACGGTCCCCGACCCTCGGTCAGAGCAAAGATCACTGTCTGGTCGGACTGTAGGCGGATGCCTCGGCGCAGGCGATTGATGAAGACGCTGGCGATGAGCGGTCGCTGCTCCGACACCTTGGCTTCTTTCTCGACGATAGAGGCAAGGATCAACGCTTCCTCCGGACTGCCGAGAGGAAGTTCGGCGGCCCTGCTCTGCCAAGCTTCGGCTAGGATTGCGGCTTGCCGTTGTTGCATCTCGGCTACCAGTGCGCTGCGCTCCATTCCGGGAGCGATGTCGTAGACACCGGGCGCGAGCGAGCCTTCCGCAGGTACTTCAGGAACGTCACCCACGAGGACGTCCAGCCTTCGCAACCAATCGATCACCTGCCAGCTCGTCATGCCTGCGGCGAGCCTCACCCGGGGCTGAGCCTCACCAAGCACCTGCTGGTGATCTCGCAGCTCTTGGTCCCTGTCGGACCTGCCGGCCGCAAGGCGTTCAAAGATGATCAGGCTGACCTCATAGGCGGAACGGGAGGCGTCGCCGTTGCCGCGGAGGTGCTCCAGGAAGGCCACAGTGTTGTGGCTGCGGAAGAGCTTGTGCTGCCAATGGGTGTTGTCGGGGTTGCGCGCGGCGGTGGCCTCATACCGAGGCAGCAGAGCCTGCCAAAGGGCCACGGCACCGTCGATGTCACTCAACCGCCAGAGCCGGACTGCCAGCTGTTCAGCAAGGTCACCGGGAATGTCGTCCAGGCTCCATGTCTCGGCAAACCCAGCAATGAAGCGCAATGCCGCCTCGTTGGCACCCTCGATGTTGCCGCGTTTGTTCTCCAACCTGAACAATCGTGCCAGAGCGAGTCCCGTTAGAGGGTGGCCATCTTGAGTCCAGCGACTGACGGCTACGTTCAAGAGGTGGGCAAGGTCATCGGCGGCGAATGAGTTGATCGCAGCCGGGTCTTGGACGAACTCCGTCAGGAGCTGATCGACAAGAGCAAAGATCTCCTGATCGGCGGGCCAAGGCGCCAGGTTCTTATGCGCCTTTCCACTCCTGCGGTAGCCTTCGGCCGCATCGAGAAAGAGCCTTTCCGAGAAGGCGCCGACATCGTTTCGCGAGCGGTCGACGATATCCCGAACGAAGCGATAGCGTGTTTCGCCGTCTTCGAGCCCAGGTCTGATCCCACCGGAGAGTTTCGCGCGGGCTATCCGATCAACAAGCTCGACCACGAAGGTGGGGCCGATCGTGCTGGCCAACGCCAGAGCCTTGCGCACCACAGGGGGGGTGTCGTCGAACCGATGGGCAACGATACTGTCGATTTCCAAACGCGACTCCGCGAGAATCGCTTCCCGCCCCTCTTGGGTGAGATCTCCTGTTTCGTCGAAGTCGTGGAACCAAACGGGATGGTCCTCCATGACAAGGACGACCTGCTCCAGCTTGCGAGGATTGTTGCCGCATTTCTCGATGATCTCAGCCACCGTTTCGGCGGCTATGCCGGGAAAGCGATCTAGCAATGCCGGCGTGAGATCGGAGACCGGTTCGCCGAGGTCGATTTCGATGTAGTTCTCTTCCAGGAGCGAGGCTCCGCCTTCTCCAGCGAACGTGCCGAGGTCACTTTCCCGCTGACGGCGCGCGTGGTGTAGGACCTGGGCAACCCTGCTCCTGCTTTGCCAGACCCCATCTCGGTCCTGCCACTGGCGGAGCTGCCGGCTCCAGTGGGTCATGACAAGAAGCAGCGGCCAGCTGTTTCGAGCGCTTTGAGCGATGATGCGCTCAAGAAATGCAGCCATGGCGGGGTCGCCGTCCGCGAACTGGGCGTCATCAACGAAGACAACCAGTGGACGGCGGGCGAATTGGCTTGAGCGTGGACTGAACATCGCGTCCAGATCCGACAGAACGCTATCCACGACGAGCTTCATCTGTTCGTCGGCGTGTTCGACTGGCGCTCCCTTTGACTGGTTGTGTCGCGCGACGATGCTGCCGATCTTCCAAGCACTGGTACCGACCCGCTTGACCGTGCCGATGAGCGGCAGCTCTTCCAAGAGCGTATCGCCGAACTCCATGCCCAGCTCCAAGGCCAGGTCGGCCAACTCTGAGACTGCGTCGCGTCTACTCCTGTCCCGACGTCGTGCGAGCTGAACAGCGGCCAGGTGGACCAGGAGCTCGTCGAGCGTCTTGAAAACCGTGTTTCCCGTGGTGGGCGGAGGGTCGAGCGCCATGCCCCACCAGAGGAAGGAGGGGGACGAGGAGAAATCGCAATCAGCAGCCCGTGGCATCGCGACCGCATGGCCGCCATCACGACCCTCAATCTCGGGCCAGTAGCCTTCCGGATCGCGCTGAAGAGCGAGGTGCCGATACAGCTCCATGGCGAGGCGGGTCTTGCCGAGCCCCCTCTCTGCATGGATCAGAACGATGCGGTGTGTGGCTTGTTTTAGCAGGTCCCGGGGATTGCTGGCTTCCGCAGCGGCCGCGACATCGTCGAACGCCCGGATCAGCCTTGTCAGATCCTTCCGACGATTCTCTCCTGAAAACAGAAGCCCACGTGTCATCACTGATTTCGAGAGTATGTCTTCATTCGGAAAGCAGCTGTCTTTAGGATGCGTTCCAGATACCAAACATCACGGCGCGCGACGGTCAATTGTCTCAGTGCTGTCCTGTCGCGCAAGTTTACCGAGTGCGACGCGGCGCACTAAGCTGTCGGCAGGCAAGGTCCGGTCTTGGGGGTGACCATGAGTGCGTGGTGGAGCTTGAGCCGACTTCGGCCGGAGCACGAGAATCCTCTGGAGCACAGGTTCGACGTAGAGAGCATTTCCGCGGCTATCGCGCTGTTTCTCTCGAGCTTCTACATCATCCGGGTGAACCCGGCTGTGCTGGAAGGGGCCGGCATCACCTCCGGTGTCGTTACCGGCACACTTCTTCTGATCGTTTTGGCAGCCCTCGCCTCCGCGCTCTATGCCCGCATCGGATTGCTGATCGCACCAGCCGTCGGCATCAGCGCCTTTCTTAAGGAGTACCACGAAAGCACGGGAGTCCCCGGGCCGATCCTCTTCTGGTCGATCGCAGTTGCGGGCGTCATCTATTTCTTCGTTTCGATCCGCCACGGGGCTAGGAAGGCGGTGATCGATGCTTTGCCGACGCCCGTGAAAACGGGGCTCAAAGGAGCCCTTGCAGTCCTGTTCTTGCTTCAGGGTCAGAAGATCCTCGAGGAGGAAACACTGCGGCTTGAAGCAAGCGACGGTTCGGAGGTCGCCTTCGTGGCGCTTCTGGTTTCGATCGGGGCAACCGTGATTATGACCGTCTTCTTCGGGATGCGGCAGGTCCCTTGGGTTCGCAACAAGCTTGCTTGGCCCCGCCGCTCGGTCTGGTGGAAGCTGCTGGCCTACGGAGAGTTCGTCTACGCGACGCTGTTCGTGATCCTGCTCCTTTGGCTATTCGCGCCTAACTACCTCGCGGCGCAGTCGTTGGAACTGAACTTCGACATGATGCACTGGGTCGAGGGATATGGCCCATGGCCCACGATCGATGGCTCGACCTTCGGTCTCACGATGCTGTTCGTTGCGGCCGTCCTGTTCCTTCTCTTGACCGACATTCCCGGAACCCCGGAGGTCGTCATTCCCGACGAACGGAAGAAGGACTTCGAGGTCGAAGGCGAAGGGTTTGATCGCAGCTACCATGTCGACAGTGTCATGGCGGCGGCGGCGCCAGCCTTGGGGACGACCGCTCCAATTCACTATGCGGAGAACGAGGTTCTCAAGAGCTTTGACCGCTATGGGAGCCCCATTGCCTGGATCTTGTTTGGGCTCTACGGCGCCATCCTGGTTGGGTCGCTGCCGCCTTTGATCGGCATGTCCCCGATCGATGTTGGCCGGCTCCTGCCCAACATTCTGGCCGTTCCGATCCTTTGGTTCATTGCCATGCTGATCATCTACAACGGCGTCATGCTCGGGAAGCCGAAGGCTGATGAAGCCACGGTTGGCTCGAATGAGCATGCGGCGCAGACGCTCTTCATGGCGATGCCGGTCGTCGCAGCGGCCTTCGTGACGCGCTTCTTCGGCCTCGACTATGGCTTCATTGCCGCGATCTTGGTGGCCGCTCTTGTCGGCTGGGCCACCCAGGCGAAAGAGTACGAGGAGCGCAGAAAGAACTTTTTGAAGATCGTGTTGGCCGCTGCGATCTTTCTGGCGCTGCGGCTCGGACTGAAGTTCTTCAAGTGGTGGAACGACACAGGCGCGGCGGCCGGGGGATAAGGACTGTCCTTCCCGCTTGGTGTGGCGCGGTGGAGGTCGCGCGTTGGGCATGAGCTTTTCGCCGGCCTGATCGCCGCTCTTGGACCTTGCCTGGCGCCGCGGAGGGATGCGTCACTGGGATTCTCTGAGATGAAGGCCCAGGCGGAGGTCAGCGGTGAGCGATTTGCAATTGGTCGAGCCGGATGACGCGGCCTACGCGGCGCTGTCGGGCAAGTTCGCCGACTACAACGCGGCGCACTCCACCTGGGACTGGAAGAGCTATTCGCTGGTGCTCGTCAAGGACGGAACCATCGTCGCCGGAGGGCGCGGCATCCTCAACATGGGGGCACTGGAAGTGCGCGGGCTCTGGGTCGACGAGGCCCTGCGCGGCCAAGGCCTGGGCGAAGAGATCATGACCGCGATCGAAGAGGAAGCCCGCCGCCGCGGCGCACGGCGCGCCATGCTCTACACCTACACCTGGCAGGCGCTGGGCTTCTACGAGCGCCTGGGCTACCGCGAGTTCTCACGCTTCCAGTACCCCGACGGCCCGGAACGCATAGACCTGCAGAAGGAGTTGTAGGAAATCGCATATGGCTCAGCAGGTCCATGCGGCCATTCGGCTTCTCATTCTTAAGCCCGCGCCCAGTCGATCAATGGATCCCGGCTCAAGGCCGGGATGACAGTCTGAGAATAGCCGCAGACTGTCGTGCACCATTCCCTGTCACCCCGGACTTGATCCGGGGCCCATCCATCGGCCTGCGCCCGACCAAGGTAGAGAGGCTCTCGCCCCCCTCGTCTTCAGCAAACGCAGCTCACTTGAAGTTCGTCGAGACGTAGGCGGCGAGGCCGGCGATCTGGTCGTCGGAGAGCTCGGCGGCGTGGGGCATCATCAGGGGGGTATTGGGGCCGACCTTCTCGCCGGCGCGGTAGGTCTTGAGGCGGGAGGCGATGTAGTCCGCGTCCTTGCCCGCCAGCGCGGGGAAGCTCGCCATCCCCTTCCCGCCCGGGCCGTGGCAGCTGGCGCAGACCTGCGCGTACTTCGTTTTCGCGGCGGCAAGGTCCGCCGCCTGGGCCTGGGCCACAGCCAAGCTCAGCGCGGCGGCAAGGACGAAAAGCGCCGGTCTCTTCATAGGGCACCTACCTGGAGAGGGTTGCGAAGAGGGTGTGCAAGGCGTTGGGAACTCGCGCTCAGCCGCGCCGCCCGGGAGGCAGCGCGGCTGATACGAGCTCGGCTTATGAGCGTGGCTCAGTTCGGCTCGAGCCGATAGATCTGGCCCTGATCCACAGCGGTGTAGAGGCTGCCGTCAGGCCCCTGCACGACGGAGCGGAAGCGACCGCCGGATGCCATGGGAATCTGCATCGTGGTGACTTCCTTGACGGACATCCCGTCCGGCGCGAGGTCGATGATGTCGATGCGCTGACCGAAGGCCGTTCCGCCGAAACCGATCCCCATGATGCCGACGGCCAGACGGCCATCCCAATCGCCCCACTGCGAGCCGGTGAGGAACTCGGCCGAGGAGGTGCCTTGGGAGAGGCCGTTATTGGTCCAGGCCGGACGCATCGCCTCAGGGAAGGTCTTGGTGTCGGTCATCGGCATGTAGGCCGCCCGCTTCTTCGGGTCCATGCCGTCCATCTGGTTCGGTTCATAGCCGCAGTAGTCGTCGGGGCAGTCGCCACGTCCGGCGACGTTGGGGCGTGGGTCCCAGCCGCCGTTGCCGCCGTTCTTCAGAACGGTGATCTCGTCGGAGTGCCAGGGGCCGTGCTCGGCGACGACCGGGCGATTATCGCCGGGTCGGAAGGCGATGCCCTGCACGTTACGGTGACCATAGGTGTAGGTGCGCGCATCGAAGCCCTGCGGCGGGGTGTTGCCGGGGGCCGCATTGCCGTCGCGGTCGACCCTCAGCACCTTGGAGCCGATCAAGGTCGGGCTCTGCGGCACCTTGCCGTTATGGGTGTCGCCAGTGGTGACATAGAGGTAGCCGTCGCCCGGATTGAAGCGGATACGCCCGCCGTTGTGCGCACCGGGGCCGCCGAAGGGATGATTGGTCGCGGCCGGCTTGTACTGGATGTCATCGATGATGTCGGTCCGGTTCGACACGCCCGTGAGATCGTCGTTCACCGTGAGGCGCATGACGCGGTTGGTGATCGGGTCGGACAGGCTGGAAGTCGAGTAGACGTAGATCTGCCGGTTGCTGGCGAAGTTTGGATCGATCGCCACGCCGTTCATCCCCGCCTGCCCTTCGCAGAAGAGATCGTCGTCGGTGCTGGGGTAGCCTTGGCTGCCCTTCATGCCCAAGAGCGCGTTGACCTCGCCCGAGGGAAGCATCACGGAAAGACCGCGGCACTTTTCGGTGAAGAACATCGTCCCGTCTGGCAGGAAGGCCATGTCCCAAGGATTGTCGAGGTCCGACAACACGATGCTGGGGGTGATGGCGGGGCCATTGCTTTGAGCGGCCGCAACAGCGGGCAGCCCGAGGGTCAGGGCTGCGCAGAGCGACCACGCGATTGCATGTTGCTTCATTGAGGTTCCTCCCTTGGTGCAGTGGTTTTTTTATTTTTCCACATTGCCCACATGTATAGACCTTAAGGCAGGGCAGAGGAACGTCAACTCGCTGTGACAAGGTACGGCGCGCGGCGATGGCGGTGGAAACCGCCTATCGCTTGTTGAACGAGGGGTCCGGGGTGCCGACGAAGCAGTTCAGGACCCAGGGGTAGGACGGGGTCACGTAGTATCCGTACTGTCCATCCACCGTCATGCCGTTGCAGCGGTCGAGATCGCCCTCGCCGGTGAACTCGTAGTCCTCGAGGTAGGTTCCGTCAGGCATGCCGCCCGGCCCATCCGGCGGCGCGGGCCTTGGCTCGGTCTTCAAGACGTAGCCCGAGCGGGCCGGCCGGATCGTCCCGTCCTTGTCGCGGAAGATGGTTCCGTAGACGGGGAAGCCGTCCGCGGCGAAGCCGATCACCGGCGATGGCATCTCCAGGTCGTTATCCAGGAATAGAGCATTGGGGTTGGCGTGGTAGTGATAGCGGCCGTCCGGTTGCGCGTGCGCATTGTGCTGATCGACGCCGAAATAGGCGTCGTAGGCCGGCGGATCGAGCAGCCAGGGATCCGTATCGCGACAACCGGCCAGCACGTTGCCGTTCTTGTCGGCGCGCGGACCGCTGGGCCGGTAGCAGCCGGCGGACAGGAGATCGACCGGCGTCCCGTTGAGCAGGACTGCGTCATAGCTTCGTTGCGACAGCCGCGTCGCAGCGGCGCTCTGCTTCGGGTTGCGCGGAATGCGGAAGGTGCCGGGCAGCTCCCGCACTTGGTTGGCGAAGTCCGCCGTGGGTCCGTTGAAGTCGTGGTTGGGAATGCCGTTGGAGGTGATCACGCACGTAGCGCCGACGATCTCTATGGCAACCTTGGACGTGAAGGGCTTCTGCCGGGAGATGTCTTCGACCGAGGCCGAATAGGTGCCGACGTAGTCTGCGCAGTCGGCTGACCTCTTGGTCAGGATAGCATTGGTGATGTCTTCGCCCGGGGAGTGCGCGCCACCCGGCACGGCCAACAGGTAGACGGGAAGCATCAGACAGCATGTTTGAACGAAGCGCATTGACCCCTCCTTGGCGGTCGGACACTCAAGCCTATCACGTGGTGACGTGGACGCTGACCTCGCCTTCGATGACTTCGGTCGGCACCTCGAAGTCCGTGACCTTGTCGGCCGCCCAGGCAACGGCCTTGCGGGTCGACTCTTCCGCGGCCGCCTTGTCCGTGAAGATCGAGACGGTTGAGACCATGTCCTGACCCGCGATGATCGTGTAAGCGACGAAGCCGGGCATGGTCTTGATCATCGGGGCAAAATCCTCCCGGCCCTGGCGGGCCAGCTCCTCGACGGCGGCGGCCCCCTGGACCCGGTGGTGTCGAATGACGGCATACATGTCTCGCTCCTCCCCTATTAGTCTGACCCAAGGTCACGCAGAGTGGTGCTTTGCTTAGCAGACCTGCCACAATGGCGGTACGCTTCGCGAGACGAACGACAGCTCGGACGGAGGCCAACAGGTCATGGGAAAGTCCATCGTGCTGATTCACGGAGCCTTTGCGGGACCGTGGTGTCTGGACACTTACAAGGGCTTCTTCGAAGCGCGCGGCTGGACCGTCCACACGCCGGCGCTGCGCTATCACGACGGCGACCCCAAGGCCGAGCGGCCGCCCGCGTTCGCCGACACCAGCATCATGGACTACACCAAGGACATCGCCGCCTTCGTCCGCGGTTTGGATGAGACGCCTGTCCTGCTTGGCCATGCCGTAGGTGGGCTGGTGGCGCAGCAGGTCGCCGCCATGGGCCTGGCCAGCGGCGTGGTGCTGATCAATCCCAACTCCGCCTGGGGGATGCTGCCGGAAACCGATGACGAGCGGGCCGTCGCGCGGAGCTTCATGGAGCAGGGTCCCTTCTGGAAGGCGCCCGTGCATATCGCTTTCGACCTCATTGCGCCCTTCGCCTTCAACAAGTTGGACGAAGCGACCCAGCATGCGGTGTTCGATCGGCTCGGCCCCGAGTCCGGCCGGGTGATGTTCGAGATGTTCTTCTGGATGTTCGACGATCACCGCGCCATCGCCGTCGATTTCAACAAGGTGACCTGCCCCGTCCTCGTCGTCTCCGGCGAGGAAGACCGTGCCGTCCGGCATGCGGTTGGTCAGGAGATCGCGCAGAAGTACGGCGCCAAGGGGAGCTTTCACCTGGCAAAGGGCCACGCCCACTACCTTTTCATGGAACCCGGCTGGGAAGAGATCGCGGGCTTCTGCGCCGACTGGCTGGAAGAGCGGATCGCGTAGCTAGGCGGCGGTCGGCGTGAAAATGACGGTCTGGATGCGCCAACGTTGCTCGCCGTTGCGGCGCAGCACGATCATCTGATTGAAGGCCGTCGCGGCCGCGGCGTCGCTGCCGCTCAGCGCAATCTGGTTCGTGACGACGGCGAGGTCCTCGCGCCCGGTGAAGGACCAATCCGAGAAGCGATAGCGCAGGCCCGGCGTGAAAGACTGAGTCACATAATCGGCAAGCGCGCCGACGCCCGCTATGCGCGGTTGTCCGGGCGGCATGAGCACGGGCTCATCGGCCCAGTACGTCTTCCACTCGGCCATTCGGCCCGCCACCCAGTCGTCCGTCCAAGCCTCGATGAGAGAACGAAGCCGATCACTCTCGCCGTCAGGCAGCGTGTTGGCGCCGAGCGCCGGAATGGAGTCGTTGGGCATGCTGTCCGTTCCTGTTGGGGTTAGGTATAGAAGGAGACAAGATGTTTGTAGGGGTCCCATCATGGACCCCTTTTCCGCTCGTGCCGCAAGATCAGAACGGCGGCTTGGGGAATCCTTCCTCGAGCGGGATGTCGAAGCTCGTCACCATATAGCCGATGGTCGTGTAGAGCCCGCACAAGGCGACCACGTCTACCACGCCAGCGGTGCCATGAGCATCGGCGATGCGCCGTTGGACGTTGAAGGGAATCGTGCGCTTTGCGATCACCGCGTCTACGGCCTCGAGGACCGCTTGCGAAACCTCCGGCAGCGATTCTGGCACCTTTCCCGCGGTCACCTCATCGATCACCTCCTGGCTGACCCCGGCCAGTTTCGCGGGGCGCTGATGGTGCGACCACTCGTAGCCGAATCCTTGCCTCATGGAGCAGCGCAGGATCGCCAGCTCACGAACGTCGTCGGGCAGAACGCCGTTGAATCTGAGATGCTCGCCCAGCGCGCCCACCTTCGCCGCCGTGCGCGGGCTGTTGAACATCCGCACGTAGACTTCGCCAAGCTGGCTTCGGCCCTCGGCATGGGCGCGCACGCCGGCCATGTGGTCGAATGCCTCGCGGTCGGGGCCTGTGAGCGTCTCGGTCGGGTCAGGAAGCTTGGCCATTACTCTGTATCCTCCCATTCCTTCTGACGTTCTCGCCAGACGCCAACCGGCGTTGGATAGGTCTTGTCGATGTGGAGATCTAGTAGGTAAGGGCCTTGGGACTCGAGTCCGCGCGCCACGGCAGCGGCGATGTCGTCGGGATTGGATACGCGCTCGCCCTTCGCCCCCATCGCCTTCGCGAAGGCAACCCAGTCGGCGCCGGAGATTTCGGTCAGGCGCTCCGGGCCCGGCCCCATCTTGGAGGCACGATAGTAGATGTTGCCGTAAGCATGGTTGTTCATCACCGCGATGATGAGCGGAACCTGCTCGCGGGCGGCGGTATGAACCTCCATGCCGTGCATCAGCATGCAGCCGTCGCCGGTCGCAACCATGAGCGGTCGCTCGGGTCGGGCCAGCTTGGCCCCAATGCCGAGCGGGATGGCGCCCCCCATGGGTCCGAGATTGGTCAGGGAAAAGTGGGTACCGGGCTCGCGGGCGTCCCAATACTCGGCGAACCAGGCGCGGTGCGCACCGGAGTCCACACAGAGAACGCCGTTGTCAGGGAAGGCGGCGCGCAGCTCGGCGACCACGCGCGCGGGGTGCATGGGCTGAACATCGCTCTTGGTGTCTTCGACGTTGTAGACCTTCGGACCAGCGGAGCGGATCTGTTCGAGAAAAGCCTGACGCTCGGCGCGCCCGGCTTCCAGTCCCGCCGCGTCCTTGAGCGCCGCGAGGCGGCTCAGCGCTTCGCCGGTGTTGCCGACCACCGCCATCTCGCTCGCCCAGGTGCGGCCGATCAGCAAGGGGTCGGAATCGATGTGTATCAGCGCTTTCGAGGGCAGCATCTGCGGGTCCCATTGCATGGTGTCGCGCTGGGACAGGCCCGAGCCGATGATCAGCAGGACCTCGGTCTCATCGGAGCGGATCGCGTCAATGGCCCAGCGCGAGCCGCCGTAGCCGAAGACACCGAGCGCAAGAGGATGGTCCTCCGGGATCAGTCCCTTGCCGGACAAGGTGGTCGCCAGAGGAACATCGAAACGCTCGGCAAAGGCGAGTAGTGCGTCCGTCCCTCGTTCGTGCAGCACTCCGGGACCGGCCAGGACGATGAGCTTTTGATGCCGGTCCGCGTTGAGCAGCTCAGCGGCCTTCTCGAGGGCCTCCGCGTCGAGGAAGCGGGACGAGCGGAGCGTGTCGGGCACCGGCCGCCAGTCGTCGTCTATCTCCACCTTCTGCACATCGACCGGTACGGAGAGATGAACCGGAGACCGGCGCGTGAAGGCATGCGTGATGGCATGGCGCAGGTGATGCGGCACGACCGCGCTCGACGACATGGAGAGCGACAGTCCGGTCACCCGCTGGAGCACATCGATGTCGTCGATCGCGGCACCCGAGGCGTCCTGAAAGCCGCCCATACCCTCCCAGGAGCGTGGAACCTCGCCGCTGATCGCCAGGACCGGGCTGCGGTCGGACATGGCACCGGTGAGCGCGGTCACCATGTTCAGTATACCCGGGCCGCCGATGCCGAGGCAGACTCCCAAGCCACCTGAGGCGCGTGCATAGCCGTCGGCCATGTACGCGGCGCCGCCCTCGAAGGCCGCGACGATGGTGCGCAGACCCTTCGTATTGGCCAGTGGCGGCATGAAGCTGTCGTTCAAACCGCCAAGGTCGATGAAACAATGGTCGACGCCTTGGTCGCGAAGCGCAGAAATCATGTAGTCCGTCACCAACATCGAGGGATCCCCTCTTGGGCTTCGCGACGCATCATTCGGAGGCTTGGCAGCTGCTCCCTCACCCGGCATGTCGCGAAGGGGATGGCCGACCTCTTCTCACAGTCTATCGTCCTGGTGGTGGGCGGCAATCGCCACGTGTGATCTTAACGAGCAAATCGGCTGACGAACGCCGCGCAGACCAACAAAACGGCTCATCCGGTAGGGCCTGTTTGCACAGAGCTCTGTCTGATGATCGTTACAGCCGGTCCCTCAGCGCGTAGTAGCTCATGGCCAGCACCAAGAGCGGCCAGCGGAGATGGGCGCCGCCAGGAAAAGGCCGGACCGGGAGGCGGTTGAGAAGGTCCATGCGCTCTGTCGTGCCGCCGATGGCGTCGGCCACGATGCGGCCGGCCATGGTGGCCAAGGCCACGCCATGGCCCGAGTAGCCGCCGGCCGAGAGGTACTTGGGTCCGAGGCGCGCGAAGTACGGCAGGCGATGGGCGGTGATTGCCAGAGTGCCGCCCCAGCCGTAGTCGATCTTTGCTTCGGCGAGTTGGGGGTAGATCTTGAGCATGTAGGGCCGCACGAAAGCCTTGATGTCGGCTGGGAACTTGTAGCTGTAAGTCTCTCCACCACCGAACAAAAGCCGACGGTCGGCTGAGAGGCGATAGTAGTTGATGACGAAGCGCGAGTCGGCCACGGCCACGTCGTTGCGGATGAGGTTGCGGGCGGTTTCTTCGGATAGCGGTTCAGTGGCGATGATGAAGTTGTTGATCGGCATAACCCGGCGGGCCACCCGCGGCTCCAGATCGTCGAGGTAGCCGTTGCAGGCCAGCACGACGAATTCAGCCTGCACCTCCGCCTGAGCGAGCTTCACCCGGCTCGGCGTTCCCTCCTCGATCGCGAGCACCTGCGCCTTTTCAAAGAGCCGTGCGCCGGCCCGCCGCGCGGCATCGGCGAGACCGAGGGCGAAGTTGAGCGGATGCAGATGCCCTGCCCCCATGTCCAGCGTGCCGCCGTAGTAAGCCTCAGTGCCCAGCATCTCCCGCACCTCGGCGCGGTCGAGGGGCCGAATCTGGTCATAGCCGTAGCGCTTGTTCAGCAGCCCCGCATAGTCGTGGGAGTCCTTGACGAAGCGCTCGCGATGGTCGGCGTGCAGGACGCCCGGCTTGAAGTCGCAGGCAATGCCGTGGCGGAGGATGAGGGTGCGCACCAGGTCCTTGGCGTCTTCAGCGATCTGCCAGAGCGCCTTGGCGTCGTCCTTGCCCAGCCAGCTTTCCAGCTTGTCCTGGCCGAGCCGCTGTCCGCTGCCGACCTGCCCGCCGTTGCGCCCCGAGGCGCCCCAGCCCACCCGGTGCGCCTCCAGCAGCACCACGTCGAGGCCGCGCTCCGCCAGGTGCAGGGCCGTCGAAAGGCCGGTAAAGCCGCCCCCGATGACGCAGACGTTGCAGCGCAGCGGCTCCAGCGCCTCCGGGAAGGGCGCGATCTCCTTGGCCGTGGCCGCGTAGTAGGAGGGAGGATAGCGGCCCGGCCGGTCGTTAGCGGTCAGAAAGCTTGGCGAGAACAGCGGGCCGCTCCGGCATAATTGCACTCTCAGTCGGTTCTTTACCCCTGCCCCGCGGATCGGTCGAGACCAGCTTGCCGCGGCGCCGGGTGGGGCTCAGATTGAGGCCAAAGAGTATCCGAGAGCCTCTCTGTGGGAATAGCGACCGACAGCTCCAAGCCGATGATCGGGCCGAGCGAGACAACTCCTCCGTCTGACCTGCCGCCTGTGTTCAGCGGCTGGTTCGCCGAGCAGGGTTGGACTGTCCATCGCCACCAGCTCAGCATGGTCGCGGCGGCCGAGGCCGGGCAGTCGGCACTGCTGATCGCCCCCACCGGTGCCGGCAAGACTCTGGCCGGGTTCCTGCCGAGCCTGCTCGCCTTGGCTGAGCAGCCTAGCACCGGCCTGCACACGCTCTACATCTCGCCGCTCAAGGCGCTGGCGGTGGACATCGAGCGCAATCTCGAACGGCCGATCCGTGAGATGGGCCTCGAGATCGAGGTTGAGACCCGCACCGGCGACACGCCGCAGGCCAAGCGGCAGCGGCAGCGGCACAAGCCGCCGCACATGCTCCTGACCACGCCAGAGTCCCTCGCGCTCCTGCTCTCCTACCACGACGCCGCCGAGATCTTCGCCGGCCTCCAGTGCGTCGTTATCGACGAACTGCACGCGCTGGCCAACAGCAAGCGCGGCGATCTGCTGGCCCTCGCCTTGGCGCGCCTGGACGGCCTCTCCCCCGGGCTGCGCCGGGTCGGCCTCTCGGCCACGGTGCACGACGAAGACTATCTGCTGCGCTGGCTGGCCTCGGGCCTCAATGCACCCGATACCTCGGTGCGCAAGGTGCGCGGCGACAGCGGCGCCAAGCCGGAGGTCGAGATCCTCGATACGGCGGCCCACCTGCCCTGGTCGGGTCATATGGCGGTGCATGCCCTCGCGGAGGTCTACGAGCGCCTGAAGCTGGCCCAGACCACCCTGGTCTTCGTCAACACCCGCGCCCAGGCCGAGATCGTCTTCCAGGACCTCTGGCGCCGCAACGAGGATGGCCTGGAGATCGGCCTGCACCACGGCAGCCTGGCCGTCGAGCAGCGCCGCAAGGTGGAAGCCGCCATGGCGCGTGGCGCGCTTCGCGCCGTCGTGGCCACCAGTTCGCTCGATCTCGGAGTCGATTGGGCGGCGGTCGATCAGGTGATCCAGATCGGCGCACCCAAGGGAGCAAGCCGGCTGCTGCAGCGCCTGGGCCGCGCCAACCACCGCCTGGATGAGCCGAGCCGCGCGCTCCTGGTGCCGGCCAACCGCTTCGAGGTGCTGGAGTGCCAAGCTGCGCTCGAAGCCGTGCGCGCCGGCAGCCTGGACGGCGATCCGCCGCGGCAAGGCGGGCTCGACGTGCTCTGCCAGCACATCCTCGGCACCGCCTGCGCCGGACCCTTCGATGCGGAGACGCTCTACCAGGAGGTCTGCAAGGCTGCGCCCTATGCAAGCCTGTCTCGAGAGCTCTTCGACAAGGCGCTCGGCTTTGTCTGCGACGGCGGCTATGCGCTCAAGAGCTACGACCGTTTCCGCCGCGTGGCACGAGCCGCCGACGGCCTCTACCGGGTGACCAACCCGCGGCAGATCCAGCGCTACCGCATGAACGTGGGCGTCATTGTCGAGGCGCCGACCCTGAAGGTGCGCTTGAAGGGCGGCCGCTCGCTTGGCGAGGTGGAGGAGTACTTCGTCCAAGGGCTCAGGCCCGGCGATACCTTCATCTTCGGCGGCGAGCTATTGGTCTTCCTCGGCATTCGCGAGCTGACCGTCGAGGCGGTGCGCGGCAAGGGCGGCGAACCAAAGGTGCCGGCCTATGTCGGCGGAAAGCTGCCGCTGACCACCCACCTGGCCGACCGGGTGCGGGCCATGCTGGAGACTCCGGCCGATTGGGGCGACCTGCCGCCACCGGTGCAGGAGTGGCTGGCACAGCAGCGCCGCCGCTCGGTCATGCCGCCCGAGGAAGGTCTGCTGGTGGAGACCTTTCCGCGCGGTGAGCGCGAGTACCTCGTCGCCTACTGCTTTGAGGGGCGCAACGCGCACCAGACCCTCGGCATGCTGCTGACTAAGCGCATGGAGCGCGCAGGCCTCTCGCCGCTCGGCTTTGTCGCCACCGACTACGTCATCGCGGTCTGGAGCTTGAAGGCAGCGCGCGATGTCGATGCCCTCTTCGACGAGGACATGCTGGGTGACGACCTGGAGGAATGGATGGCCGAGTCCTCCCTGTTGCGCCGAACCTTCCGCAATGTGGCGGTAATCGCCGGCCTGATCGAACGGCGCATGCCGGGGCAGGAGAAGAGCGGCAAGCAGGTCACCTTCAGCGCCGACCTCATCTACGATGTGCTGCGCAAGCACGAGCCCGACCATGTGCTGCTTCAGGCGACTCGCGCCGATGCGGGCGGCGGCTTGACCGACATCCGCCGTTTGGCGCAGATGCTGGCCAGGGTGAAGGGCCGGATTCGCCACTGCCGCCTGGACCGAGTCTCACCGCTGGCGGTGCCGGTTCTGCTGGAGGTCGGCAAGGAGCAGGTCTATGGCCAGGCCCTGGACGAGCTGTTGGACGAGGGCGCGCAGGCCTTGATCGAAGAAGCCATGAGCGACGAGATAGTGCAGGGCCTGCTGCCGATATGAGCCAATTCTGCTACATCAACGGCGCTGAGCTGGTGATGGACCGGCGGGGCGCCCTCTATTGGCCCGACCGCAAGATGCTGGTGGTTGCCGACCTGCATTTCGGCAAGGGCGCGGCCTTTGCAGCGGCAGGCCAACTGCTGCCGCCCTACGACACCGCAGCCACTCTCACTTTGCTCGAGACCCTGATCGCGACCTATCGGCCAAGCCAGGTGTTGGCGCTCGGCGATTCTTTCCACGATGAGAAAAGCGCGGCGCGGCTGGACGAAGACAGCGATGCGCGCCTGCGCCGGATGGTCGAGTCCGTCGACTGGACCTGGATCCTCGGCAATCACGACCCAGCCATCGAAGCTGACCTCGGCGGCGCGGTGACGGAAGAGCTGGTCGTCGGTCCCTTGCTGTTCCGCCATGAGGCCAGCGTGGGGTCCGCGCAAGCCGGCGAGATTTCCGGCCACTTCCATCCAAAGGCCTGTGTGCGGGTCAGGCAGAAGCGATTGACCCAGCGCTGCTTCGTCGGCGACCCGATGCGCCTCGTGTTGCCGGCCTTCGGGGCCTTCACCGGCGGCCTCGATGTGCTGGACGAAGCCATCAGCGGACTGTTTCCCAAGGACTTCCGCGTCTGGCTGCTCGGCCGCCAAGGGGTCTATCCCTTCCCGTCCCGGGTGCTGCAACCGATCGCCCCCTATTACGCACTGTGATCCGGGGCAAAGGCGCCCGCGTACAGCACTCCACAGAAACAACCGGCACACCCGCCGGCCGACAAACAGACCGTCTGGGGACGCAGGTTTTATGGGCTCCGCTTCGCCCGCGCTCGTGTGGTTCCGTCAGGACCTCCGGCTCACCGACAATCCAGCCTTCCGAGCCGCCGCAGACAGTGGCAGGCCAGTTCTCTGCCTCTTCATCTTGGAGGACGAGGATGCCGGCGACTGGGCCGTCGGCGGCGCAGCCCGCTGGTGGCTGCATCACTCACTTCGCTCCCTGAAGGACGACCTTGCCAAGCTCGGCTTAAATCTCGTCCTGCGCCGTGGCCCAGCTGAGCGAGTGCTGACGCACGCGATCGACGACAGTGGTGCCGGAGCGGTCTACTGGAACCGCTGTTACGAGCCCTGGCGCATTGCCCGCGACACCCGCATCAAGGCGCTCTTGCAAGAGCGCGGCGTCGAGGTCACGAGCGACAACGCGTCTTTGCTGCAGGAGCCCTGGACGGTGAAGACCCAGGGCGGCGAGCCCTTCAAGGTCTACTCGCCGTTTTGGAAGGTCGTCCGCCAGATGGCCGTGCCGACACCCGCCGCCAGGCCGGCCGAGGCGACCGCGGCGCCAGCGATTGCAAGCGACGATCTGGAGAGCTGGGCGCTGCTGCCGAGCGACCCCAACTGGGCGGAGGCCTTCCCGAGCCATTGGACGCCGGGCGAAGCTGGCGCGGCCGAGGCCCTTGAGCGCTTCCTGGAGGCAAGTCTCAAAGGCTATGGCAACGGCCGGAACCGGCCCGACAAGCCATCCACCTCGCGCCTCTCGCCGCATCTGCGTTGGGGCGAGATCGGTCCGCGCCAGATCTGGCACCGGACCCTGGCGCATATCGAGACGCACGGCGGCTCGGACGGCGATGCCTGGAAGTTTCTGAGCGAGGTGGCCTGGCGCGAGTTCTCCTACCACCTGCTCTATCACTGGCCGGACCTGCCGGAGCGCAACTGGCGCTCCCAGTTCGACGACTTCCCCTGGAAGGACGACCAGGCGCTCTATGGCGCCTGGTGCCGGGGCCGGACCGGCTATCCTATCGTCGATGCCGGCATGCGGGAGCTCTGGGCCACCGGCTGGATGCACAACCGCGTGCGCATGATCACGGCGTCCTTCCTGATCAAGGACCTGCTGGTACCTTGGCAGCGGGGCGAAGCCTGGTTCTGGGACACTCTGGTCGATGCGGACCTAGCCAACAACGCGGCCAGCTGGCAGTGGGTCGCCGGCTCGGGCGCCGACGCCGCCCCCTACTTCCGCATCTTCAATCCGGTGAGCCAGGGCGAGAAGTTCGACCCCAACGGCGACTACGTGCGCGCCTGGGTGCCGGAGCTCGCCAAGCTGCCGAACGACGTCATTCATCAGCCTTGGAGCGCGAGCGACGACCAGCTGCGCGCGGCAGGCGTTACGCTCGGGGAGAGCTATCCCCGCCCCATCGTCGATCACAAGGAAGCACGCAAGTTGGCGCTCGACGCCTTTCAAACGATAAAAAGGAAAGCTGCATGAAAATCGCTGTTGTCGGCGCAGGTGCCGCCGGCTTGGGAGCTGCTTGGGCCCTCTCCCGCCGTCATGACGTCACTCTTTTCGAAGCGGCTGCCCATTTCGGCGGTCATGCCCATACCGTCGAGGTGCCGGACCAACTGGGTCCCGTCGCCGTCGATACCGGCTTCATCGTCTACAACGAGCGCAACTATCCGCAGCTGACCGAGTTCTTCCGTCACCTCGATGTGGCGACCCATCCGAGCACCATGTCCTTCGCCTTTTCGCAAAGCCAGCCGTCTTTCGAGTACGCCGGCGATCTCAAGGGCTTCTTCGGTCACAGCGGCCAGGCCTTTCGGCCCGACGCCTGGCGCCTGCTTTGGGAGATCAAGCGCTTCTACGCTGATGCCTATGCCTTTCTGGAAGAGCCGGACCCGGCGCTGACCCTGGGCGCCTTCATGGAGCAGAAGGGCTACTCCGCCCGGCTGATCGAGCGCCACATCCTGCCCATGAGTGCGGCGATCTGGTCCTGTCCGCTCGAAGAGGTGAAGGCCTTTCCCGCCCTCTCCTTCTTCAACTTTCACGACAACCACGGCCTTCTGCGTTTCAGCGGACGGCCCAAGTGGCGCACCGTGACCGGCGGCAGCCGCGAGTACGTCGCCCGCCTGCTGCAGGACTTCCAAGGTGAAGCCCATGCCAAGACGCCCATCAAGGCCGTGCGCCGCACGCCGGTCGGCGTCTGGCTGACCTTCAGCGACGGCAGCGAGGCGCGCTTCGACCAGGTTGTGATGGCCTGCCACGCCGATCAGACCAGGAACATCCTCAGTCAAGACATGTCAGGGACCGAGCGCGCATTGCTCGGTGCCTTCCGCTATCAGGCCAATCAGGCCTACCTGCACCGCGACCGCCGCTTGATGCCGCGCAACAAGGCGGTCTGGTCGAGCTGGAACTACCTCATGGGCGCGCAGGTCGATGGCGAGGCCGCGGTGTCCGTGACCTACTGGATGAACCGCCTGCAGAGCCTGGAGACCAACGAGCCCTTGCTGGTTTCTCTCAACCCGCTTCAGGAGCCGGCCGCCGAGACGGTCGATCTCGCCTACAGCTGCGACCACCCGGTCTTCGACCGCGTCGCCGTGGCCGCGCAGCAGGACATGGGCCAAATTCAAGGTGAGAACCGTACCTGGTTCTGCGGCAGCTATCTCGGCTACGGCTTCCATGAGGACGCCTTGCAGTCGGGCTTGACGGTCGCCGCTGCTCTGGACGCGGCGCCGCCCTGGTGGAACGATATCCAGCCGGCCTCGCCCGCCGCCGCCAACACGGCACCGCGGCGGTACGGGGACCTGAGCGAAGCCGCTTGAAGGAGCTGGGCGCTGCCGTGGCCAAGCCGCAAGACAGCCTGAACTCGGCGCTTTATTTCGGGCGGGTGATGCACCACCGGGTGCGCCCCTTCCGCCATCGCTTCACCTATCGGGTGTTCAGCCTCTTCGCAGACCTCGACGAGTTGGAGCGCATCGGTGAACGCCTGCCCGGCTTCTCCTACAACCGGTGGAACATCCTCAGCTTCTGGGACTGCGACCTGGGTCCGCGCGACGGCAGTCCACTCCGCCCGTGGATCGCGCGCCAACTCGCTGCCGCCGGCTTGCCGAGCGATGGGCCGGTGCGCGTGCTCTGCTTTCCGCGCGTTCTGGGCTATGTGTTCAATCCAATAACGCTTTGGTTTTGCTACGACTCTGAGGAGCAGCTTATCGCTATCCTCTATGAGGTCTCGAACACCTTCGGCCAGCATCATGCCTATCTGCTGCCCGTCGAGCCGGGCGAAGAGCGGGTGCACCACGCCTTCGACAAGCACTTCTATGTCTCGCCCTTCATCGAGATGACGGCGGACTATCGCATCAAGGTGAAGGCGCCTGACGCCCGCTACGGCCTCTCCATCCTGGAGGGCGGCCAAGAAGGACGGCTGCTCTATGCCGGGCACTCCGGCGAGCGGGCAGAGCTCGGTTGGCGAAGCTTCCTACGCGCGGCCTTCGGTTATCCGCTGCTGACCTTGAAGATCATGGGCGGGATTCACTGGGAAGCGCTCCGGCTTTGGATGAAGGGTGCGAAGTTCCACCGCCGCCCTGCCAAGCCAACTGAGCTCGTAAGCTTGGTTCGTCGCGGGAGCTCGGCTAGCCTTGCGAGTCCAAGGATAGACAGCCCCGTGCCATTACGGGAACACGCCTGACATGCCAACGATGTCCATGCCAAAGATGAATACACGCCCGCGTCTGGGCTCGCGCTACGGCCTCCTGATCGATGCCTTCGGCAGCCGCCTTCATGCCGGCGAGTTGCAGTTGACCCTGCCGGACGGCAGCCGGCGCCGCCTCAGCGGCGGCGCACCAGGTCCGCACGCGGAGCTCATCGTCCATGATGAGCGCATGTTTCGCCGCGTGCTGTTCGGCGGCAGCAACGGCTTCGCCGAGAGCTACATGGGCGGTGAGTGCGATACGCCGGACCTGGCCGGTTTTCTGCGTCTCGCGGCAATCAACTTCGACCACTGGCAGGAGAGCCTGCAGGGCTCCACGCTCTACCGCTCGGCGGCGCGGCTTTATCACCTGCTGCGCCCCAACACCCGGAGCGGCGCACGGCGCAACATCTTGCAGCACTACGATCTCGGCAACGACTTTTATGCCGAGTGGCTGGACAGCGGCATGGCCTATTCCGCCGCGCGCTTCCCCAGCCTTGATATCAGCCTGGAAGATGCGCAGGCAGCCAAGTACGCCGCCATCGCCGATGCCGCCGACGTCCGGCAGGACAGCCACGTGCTGGAGATCGGCTGCGGCTGGGGCGGCTTCGCCGAGTACGCCGCCAAGGAGCGCGGCGCCATGGTCACAGCCATCACCATCTCCGACCAGCAGTTCGACTACACCCAGCAGCGCATTCAGTCCGCCGGCCTGACAGAACGCGTCGAGGTCCGGCGACAGGACTATCGCGACGTCTCGGGACGCTTCGACCGCATTGTCTCCATCGAGATGTTCGAGGCGGTGGGCGAGCGCTATTGGGGTGCTTACTTCAAGAAACTGCGCGACCTGATGTCGCCGGACGGCCGCGCGGCGCTGCAGGTCATCACCATCGACGAAGCCTCCTTCGAGCGCTACCGCCGGGGCACCGATTTCATCCAACGCTACATCTTCCCGGGCGGCATGCTGCCCTCGCCCAGCGCCTTCCGCTCGGCTCTGCAGTCCGTCGGTCTGCGCACCGTCGCCGAGCAAGGCTTCGCCAGCGACTATGCCCATACCTTGTCGAGCTGGCGCAGCCGCTTCGAGGATGCTTGGCCGCGGATTCGCGAGCTTGGGTTCGACGAGCGCTTCCGCCGCATGTGGACCTATTACTTCGCCTACTGCGAGGCCGGCTTCTCCACGGGCCGCATCGACGTGCAGCGCGTCGCCCTGTCGCACGCCCGGTGAAGCCGACCAGGCCGATTCTTATCGGCCAGAGGTGATCGATTATCCCTATTTCGTCGTAAGAATAGAGAAATTAACGGCTGGACCGACCAGCCGGCGACACGCACGGGATAACTTGAGAAAAAACACCATGATCGAAGACCTGCAAGAGCTGGCCAAGCAACGCAACACGCTCTCCGTGTTGCCGTTCCCGAGCGCGCCGGATCTGCGCCTGGAAGAGTACTTTGCAGGCGAAACGGGTGCCATTGGGCTGTTCCATGACCGCTTCGGCCGGCTGCGGCGGCAGTTCTCCGCCGAGATGATCGGCACTGTGGATGGGGACAAGCTGCATCTTCACGAGGTTCTCGCCTACAACGACGGAGAGCACGAGACCCGCGACTGGCACCTCAGCAAGGTCGGTGCCAACGGCTATGAGGGCACCTGTGAGAACGTCGTCGGCAAGGCCCGGGGCGAGGTTTCCGGCAGCACGTTCCGCTGGGAGTACGATTTCCGGCTCCGCATCGGTCAGCGTCAGGTCACCGTGCACTTCGACGACGCCATGTACCTGCAGGCCGGCGGACTGTTGATCAACCGCGTCAAGCTGACCAAGTTCGGTCTGCTCCTCGGCGAATGCACCATCGTCTTTTTCAAGGACGCAGCGCAGCTTGGGCAGGCGTTCTGGAGCCAGAGCCCGCCGCAGGCCGCCTTGAAGGCTGCCGCCGAGTAGCGGCGGCCGGACAGGCCAGAATTCGATCAGGCGGTGCTTTCGGCGCCGCCTTTTCTTTTGCTCCGGCGGTCTCGCGCCATTCGCCCCGTGACCTTGAAGAACAGGCGGTAAGGCAAGCCACGCAGGCTGGCCATGGCACAGGCCATGCGGCGCGGGAAGACGATCTCGAACCGATCCGATTGCAGCCCCGCATAGAACGCCGCTGCGGCGTCATCAGGCTCCATGAGGAACGGCATGTTGAAGTCGTTCTTGTCAGTCAGGGGCGTGCGCACGAAGCCTGGATTGACGAGCTGAAGCTGGATGCCGTCGAGCGCCAGCTCTGGCTCCAGGGCTTCACACATGTTGATCAGCCCGGCCTTGGTCAGCCCATAGGCGGAGGCGCTGGGCAGTCCGCAATAGCCGGCCACCGAAGCCACCACCGCGATGTGTCCGCGCTTGCGGCCCCGCATGCGTTCGATGATCGGGGCGAGGCAGTTCACCACCCCCATCACGTTGACATCGATGAGCTTGCGGAAGGTCTCGGTATTGAAGTCCTCGACGTCGAGAGGGATGTGCGTGCCGGCGTTAAGGACGGCGAGTGCGATCTCGCCATGCTCTTTCTCCATGGCGTCGACGGCTGCGCGCACCTGCGCTTCATCGGTGACGTCGAGCGGCACGGGATAGAGCGTGCCGCGGAAGCTCTCCGCCTCCTTGACCATCTCTTCGAGGCTCTCGACCCGGCGAGCCGAGACGGCGACTCGATAGCCTCGCTTAGCCATGAGGAGCGCCAAGCCGCGGCCGATGCCTGAGCTTGCGCCGGTAATCCAAACCAGCCCTTTGCGATCGAGCCTCGCCATTTGCTTCGTTCCTTGCGTTGGGGCCGGCCGCGAACCCCTGCGTCACACGCTTACCAAGGCCCAGATGTCTTTAGGGTTTTCTACGTTCCCAGGCGCGGTTGCAGATCAGCGTGGAGCACCAGACGGGCCGTTCGGCACTGCGGCTTGCTTATCCACACAGCGGCTTCGTGTTGTCACAAGAGGGTCAAGCTTTCGGCGTAGCGTGCGCGTGCCGGCATGTTGGCATGTCGGCGGTTGACGGCGGTCGAGAGATGGCGCGCGTTCGGGAAGACATAGGCCGCGCGATCTACGAGCGTCGACGACAGGACCGGTGCTTGTGGAGTTTGTAGGCGTCCCATCGGGGACGTTCAGTCTTCCGGCTGACTGACGGCCGGACTATCGGATGGGCCGATCGCCCGCTTGGGACGCTGTCGGCCGGTCCGACTTCATAGCCCCTCATCTCCAACTACGGCGGATGCCTTCGCGTCCGCCGTACTTTTTCAGTCGAGCAGCCGCCTTTTGACGCGGCCGACAAAGCGGCCTGCGAACTCAGCCGGCTTCTCGCGCGGATCCACCTCCTGAGAGGCCTTTTGCCAGTCCTGCTTGGCGCTCGCGAACTGCTGCTGGCCCGCACGGGCCGCTGCCTCTACGCGTGGTTTGACTTCCTTCTGCGCCACGTCGGCTGCCTTGGCCCGCATCTCCGGGTCTTGCAGCGCGCGCTTAACCCCGGCCATGAGCAGCT
The DNA here is from genome assembly GCA_965247175.1 of Rhodospirillales bacterium. Lineage (GTDB taxonomy): Bacteria > Pseudomonadota > Alphaproteobacteria > Kiloniellales > DSM-21159 > JANQMX01. The sequence continues at coordinate 978,094 of OZ252006.1, read as the reverse complement.
GCCTGATGATCGGCACTGTGCCTGTCCTCCTCTGCCTGCGCGAACAATCCCGACGGTTGCGACCGTCTCTCTAAGAGATAGTCAGCAACAGGCTGAGCATAAAGCAGAAATGGTTGGCTGCGGGCCGCCCTCGGCCTCAGTGCCTCAGGCCGTCGATCAAGATGCGACTATTCCGCCGCCTTGGCGTCTGCCGCGTTGGCGCGATCGATCGCCTCGCTGATCATCTTCTCGGCCTCTCCGGCCTCGCCCCAGCGTTGGACCTTCACCCACTTGTCCCTCTCCAGGTCCTTGTAGTGAGCGAAGAAGTGGCTGACTTGGTCGAGCAGGATCTGCGGCAGATCGCGGTAGGAGGAGACGTTCTTGTAGTAAGGATGCAGTTGGTCGGCCGGCACCGCCAGGACCTTCTCGTCGCCGCCCTTCTCGTCCTCCATGATCAGGACGCCCACCGGGCGGGTGCGCACCACGGCCCCGGGCACGATCGGATAAGGCCCGACGACCAGCACGTCGACGGGATCCCCGTCGTCCGACAGCGTATGGGGGATGAAGCCGTAGTTGCAGGGATAGTGCATCGCCGTGTGCAGGAAGCGATCGACGAACAAGGCGCCGGTGTCCTTGTCCAGCTCGTACTTCACCGGATCGCTGCCAATCGTCACCTCGATGATGACGTTGACGTCGAACGGCGGGTTCTCGCCAAGCGGAATCCGGCTGATGTCCATAGATCAAACTCCCCACCGCGGTGGTTTCAGTCCAAGGCCGGGCGATCAAGCACGCTTCGGCCGAGAATTGCAACGCTTTATGCTGCATTGCAGCATTTTGGGCACATTCAGTCGCTTGCCGGGGCCTTTCCGAAGCGTTCCGCCAAGCCTTCGCAAGGGTCCTTGCGCTCGGCACGCGGCGTGAACCACAGAATGTCATGGTCTCCGCGCCGCTCGTAGTCGCTCGGATTCTCGGCACCCGGAATGACCTCCAGCATGGCGATGCTCAGCACCGAGCCGTCGGCCTCGCGCGCTGCCAGATACCAGGGTACGGCGCGGCGATGGCCCGTATGGCCGGTGCCGGCCACCAGAATGGCCGGGTTGTGCCCTTCGGCGCGCGCCACGACCATGGCATCGGCGAGCTTGGCATCCCGCATGCGCTGTACCTCTGCCATCCTCGGCAGCATCTCCGGCGGCAGAAGATCGCAATGGGACTCGGCCAACTCGGCATAAAGCTCCTGGTTGAATGCGTCAGGCCACTCATCCGAGAGCGCAAGACGCTCGAGCTCTTCGGCAGAATGGCTCTCAGCCAAGCCGCGCATGCCAATCTCCCGGATGGCTCTGCTCGGCAGGCTCCCCGGTTTGAACGCCGCGCCCCCGGCCAGGGCCGCCTCGGCAACGGGCATGTAGAGGGCCCAGTCCGGCCAGCCACTGTCTTCCCAGCCGATGGCCGTCCCCAGCCCCTCCGCGGTCGGCGAGCCCGAGTCCAAATAGCGCGCAAGCGCGTCCGACTGGTCCTCGTTAATCATCTCGAAGACCACCGCCGGCTCGGCGCCGTCTCCGACCTGATCGATCAGCCAGGCCTGGAGACGGTGATGGTCGGCATTGTCGTGGGTCTCTCCCAGAAGCAGATAGTTGGCCGACCGCAAGCGCGGCAGCAAGGCTTCGGGCGCCACGAACTGCCCGCTCGCCGCATCCCAGATGCGGCCGGCCAGGGGATGCTCTTGCTCCAGGGGCGATTGCCAGGCGCTGGCCGGTGGCACCGGAGCATCGGGCAGTGTGTTGGCACTTGCCGCAGCCGCGGAGCCGACCAGAAAGATCACGCTTAAAAGCTTTGATTTCATTGCGTTTCCATGATTGGGTCAGTCGAAATCACTCGACAAGCCGCTCGGCGTGAACCATTTCTTCGCCACCACATGCTCAACTATCTGCTCCACGGCGGCCTCTCCGACAATGCGACTTACGCCCGGTAAGACATTTACGCCTGTCGGTCGGCGAAACTCGGGCTGGCAGCCGCCGACGCGCTCCCCAATGATCACGCTTCCACCAGTTATCAAGATCGTTCTTGGCGTCATGGTGGTCGTTCAGTTGCTGACGACCGTCTTGCAGCCGACCCAGGTCGAGTGGATGCGATGGACCTTCGGTCTGGTGCTGTTCTGGAATGGTGAGTTCGTGCCGGACCGCCTTTACTCCCTCGTGACCTATGCGTTCCTGCACGGCGACTGGCTGCATCTGCTGTTCAATGGACTCTGGATCGCGATTCTCGGCAGTCAAATCTGCAGGATCCTTGGTACCGACCGCTTTCTCATTTTCATGCTCCTAACTAGCGTGGCGGGCGGCCTCACCCAGGCCTTCCTTCACTGGGGTCAGCTGACCTTGACCATCGGCGCTTCGGCGATCGTCTTCGGACTGATCGGGGCTGCGGGTCATATCTGGGCCGCGCCACTGAACCTGCCCGGCGTCGAGCGGCTGAGAAAGCTGCTCGTCTTCTCCGTGATTATGATGGCGCTCAACCTCGGCTATGCCTCGTTGGGCGCACCAGGAGACGGCGGCAACGCGATCTCCTGGGAAGCCCACGCCGGCGGCTTCTTCGCCGGGCTGCTGCTCTTCCCGTTGCTGTTCACCAGACGACGGCCGACCTTGGTTTAGCCGCCCCGCGCGCAGGGCGGATCAATCAGGGAAGAGTGCCTTGCGCACCAGGTTTGCCGCGATCACCAGCAGCATCAGCATGATGACCAGGCGAAAGCGGTCTTCCGGAATGAGACCGCGCAGCCGGCGGCCGACCGCCATGCCGAGCAGGACAGGCGCAACGAGCAGCAGGGAGAACAGACCCTCCTGCCAGCCCAGAATGCCGTAGAACGCCAGCGCCGTGTAGAGCGGGATGGTGCCGGTCAGCAGGATGACTGCCATATAGGCGATGAAGGTGTCCCGCGACGGCCGCATGGACAGAACGTAGAGAACGATCGGCGGGCCGTAGATCGAGGTCATGCCGCCGAGCAGGCCCCCCACCCCGCCAGCGAGAAAGCCCAGCGGCCGTTCGAGCCGCGGCGGCATGACCAGACGCGGGGCAAGGAGGTTGATGGCGACGAAGACGACGATCGCCAAGGCCAGCAGTATGAGAACGACCTCCGCGTCGCTGCCGGCAAGCAGATGGACTCCCATGACGATTCCGGTGACGAGAGCCGCAAGCAGCGGCCAGAGGCGCTTGAAGATGGCGCGCCGATCACTGGCCTGGTGTAGCTGCTGGAGATTGCTCAACAGCACCGGTGCTGCCATCACCGCGATGGCCGACTGAACCGGCATGATCAGTGTCAGAAGAGGAATGCCGACCAAGGGCAAGGCAATGCCGAGAATGCCCTTCACCAGCCCTCCGGCGAAGAGGACGGCTGCGGCGAAGAGATAGGCCTCCGGCGGCAGCTCCCAAAGCGACATAATGGCTGGCCCGTGCCGGGCCGCCCTGCTGCGCTAAGCGTCGATCAGGATATCGTCGCCCTCGACCTTGGTGGGAAAGACCTTGAGGTCATCTTCCACCGGGCCGTCGAGGGCTTCGCCGCTGCGCACGTCGAAGATGCCGGCATGCAGCGGACATTCGACGCAGCCGTCGTCCAGAACGCCTTCGGTCAGCTTGGCAAAAGCGTGGGTGCAGATGTTGTCGGTGGCGAAAATGCCGTCGTCCAGGCGGTAGATGGCAATCGACTGATCGCCGATCTCGACCTCCATCATCTCGCCTTCCTTGAGATCGCCCACGCTGCCCACGCGCTGCCAAGCCATCCTAGTCTCCTAACGTTCTTTTTTCCTGGGAGGTCGGTCGGCGAATGCCGCGACTCAGTTCGACATCCTCGGCGACATGGCGCAAGCGCGTGGGCAGGTCAAGCCGCGAGCGCCTTTTCCACCACTTCCTGCAAGGCCGTCCGGTCGCAAATGGTGACGCGGCTGCGCCCCAGCTTGACGACGCCCTGGCGCACCCACTCCTGGAGCTGCTTGTTGATGCTCTCACGCGAGGTGCCGAGCATCTGCCCGAGATCGCTTTGGGAGAGCTTAAGGCCGATCAACTCGCCGTCCTCGTTCTCTTCCCCGTATATCGTCGCCAGGCTGAGGAGACGCTTGGCCAAGCGGGCGGGCAGCCCGAGGAAGGCCACGTCCTCCAGCATCGCATTGGTATTGCGCAGGCGCTCGCATAGCAGCTCGAGCAGATGCACGGCGAGCGAGGGCTCACGCTCCAAGAGGCTGGTGAAGTCGCGCCGCCGCATCATGATCAGCTCGCTGCTCTCCAGCGCCCGGGCGTCCGCCGTCCTCGGCAAGCCGTCGAGCAGAGCGATTTCGCCGAAGACGTCGCCCCGCTCCATGACGCTGAGGATGATCTCCTTGCCGTTGGGGGCCGTCGTACTGATGCAGATGTTGCCGGAGCGCACGCCGTAGAGCGCGTCGCCTTCGTCACCTTTGTTGAAAAGGACCTCTCCCTTCTTCAGGCGCCGCGTGACGGCCAGCGCGGCCAGCCGCTCCAGCGCGCTTCGGTCGAGATCGCGGAACAGAAAGTTCCGTCCCAGTAGTTCAAGCTTGTCCATGGCTGCGAAACACCAAACCGATGTCAGAATCCCCGAAATCACAATACATCGTAGTGCAGAAGGCGCGGAAGTTGAAAGCCTGTGAAAAGAGAGGTCTTTGGCGTCGATGAACGACAAAAACCCGACAAATTGGCTGGCTTACTACGATCAGACACGGGATCGGCCGCCGCACGACACGCTGCAGCGGGCGATGGCCGCCTTCGAGGGCGAATCCGAAGGACCACGCAGGGCCATCGACCTCGGCGCCGGAGTCGGCCGCGACAGCCTGCCGCTGCTCAGGGCCGGCTGGCAGGTTCTGGCCACCGACAAGACCGAAGCGGCGCTGCTCGAGCTGCGCCAGCGGGCCGTCGCGCTTGGAGTCGCAGACCAGCTGACCACACGGCATGAAGACTTCGAAGCTCTCGGTCCCTTGGGCGCTGCCGAGCTGGTGAACGCGAGCTTCTCCCTACCCTTCTGCCCGCCCGAAGCCTTCGATCGCCTGTGGACACTCATCCGGGCCGCTGTCTTGCCGGGCGGCCGCTTCTCCGGACATCTGCTCGGGCCGCGGGACGACTGGTCGAAGCAGAGCGGCGTGACGATCCTATCGAAAGAGGAGGCCGAGTCGCTGTTCGACGGCTTCACCATCGAGCATTTGCGGGAGGAGGAAGACGAGGGAAAGACGGCTGAAGGCAAGCCCAAGCGCTGGCACATCTTTCATCTGGTCGCCCGGCGCAACCGGACTTAGGCGCCGCAGGCGTGCTGCTAGCCGCCTTCAGTGGGCGTGCTCGCTGCGCGGGACGTAGCGGCCATCTTCCATGCCGACGAAGAAGCTGTCGATGTCGGGATGGGGAATCGGCTCGCCGCTGTCGTCAGGCAGCAGGTTCTGCTCGGAAACGTAGGCGGTGTAGGTACCTTCGGAGTTCTCGGCCAGCAGATGATAGAACGGCTGGTCCTTGCTCGGCCGAATGTCCTCCGGAATGGCCTCGTACCACTCCTCGGTATTGGCGAACTCCGGATCGACATCGAAGATGACGCCGCGGAAAGGAAAGATCCGATGGCGCACCAAGTCACCGAGCTTGTATTTCGCCGTACGCATCTTTTGCGGGTCCGTCATTCATATCGCCCATAGCCAACAGCAACTTGGCCCCAGAGACCCGATCTGTCCAGGGGCGATAACTGAGTAGGACGGCTAAGAATTGTCGAGTTTTACACAGAGCTAGGACAATATTCGCTATGCAAAAAAGTCACAGCAGCCGTTCCAAAACCTTACCAGAGTGTTTACAAAATGGACGCATAAGAGACGATTCCCCTTGTTTTTTTGACCAAAAACTGTCATGTCACACGATGAAACCCCACCATGTATAACGGGCCTTTTGGAACGGTCTTGACCAGGAGCCGTAAGTAAGAAATGAGCGACTCATCTCAGAACAAGAAGCCGCAAAGCGACAAGGTGTACGAGGTGAAGGCACGGAAGTGTCTCATGTGCCGGAAAGAGTTTTCCAGCTCTTGGCCCGGCGAACGTATCTGTTCCTCATGCAAGCAAACCTCCGCTTGGACGGATGGTGGCAGCTTGGCCGCTTAAAGGCGCTGCAGCCGGCCTGAGGGCCGGCGCACAGGATTAGGCCCGCCTGGCCCAACGTCAGGCGGGCTTATCTTTTTTGCGGCACCAGAACTGATACATGCCGCGGAAGCTGTCCGGGCGCTCCTGTTCCAACGCGTGCCAAGCCCCAAGGTCGCTCTTGCTCGCCGCGCTGCCGTAACGCCGCTCAAAGGCCTGCGGCACGTCGGCGAAGGGATGCTCGAAGGCCAGGAACTTCAGACCGAGGCTGTCCAAGTCCGCCTGCAACTTTTCCACAGAAAATTGCTGTTCCTGCACGTGAAGCAGCAGGTCGCGCAGGCCGCTGGTGCTGCAAAAGTCGACCTCGGATAGGACTGCAGTTGCACTCTCGTCTCCGGCGGCAGCCTCTTCGGCGATCAGGCGGCGCAGGCGGCGAATCGAAGGCAGGTCCGGCGTTGTCCCTTGCCGCCGGGCTAAGGCTTGCATGGCCAGGATATGTCGCCTGCCCAGGGCGCTATAGAGCCCGATCCGCATAATGCCCCACTCGCTCAAGAGCCCGCTCAGGATCCGCCAGCCCCGTAGAGGCTCGGCCAGGTGATGCAGGACGCCGGAGCATTCGATGAGATCGAAGCGGCGGTCCCAGCCTTCCAGCGCCAGGATGTCAGCCTGCAGGAAACGGATGCTGCCGACTTTCAGGGCCGCGGCCTTCATTTCTGCATAGGCCAAAGCCCGTCGGCTGAGATCGATCGCCGTGACTCGGCCGCCCGCATAGCGGCTTGCAACCTTGATCGCATGAGCCCCGGTGCCGCAGCCGGCCACGAGAATCTGCGGTTTGGCGCTTTGCGGCAGCACATCGTCCGGTAGCTCGGGGCAGAAGGAGCGGATGACATCGGCAAGCGGCCGGGGCGCGCGGCGCTGCACCGCGGTCCAGCGTGGGTAGGGATTGCTCTCGTACTGGTCCTGCACAGCCTGCGAAACGCGGTCGTCGGAGAGTTCGATGACGGGTATCTCGGCAAGACGCCGCCGCTCCTCCGCCGGCTCGCTGACCAGGCGGCGGTGGAGCAGCCTGCCAAAGGGCCCCAGCCCGCCGCGGTCGCGGAACAACCCCTTCAGCGCGTCCTGCTCAACCGGCCGGTAGGCGCAAACGAGCAGATTGACGCCATCCCGCGCCGTCAGCTCGGCCAGGGCTTTCGACTCGGCCTCGCTTTCCTCCCAGAGATACTCCGACAGCGCGGCCTGCAGGACCAAGGGCGCGACGCGCTCGACATCCCCGGCTGCGGACGGCGCATGGAGCAGCAGGAATCGGCGGCAGGCGGTGAGCAGCCGCTCCACCTCTTGGTCGCAGAGGATGGAGTACGCCAGGGCATGCTGCAGCAAGGGCCATCCGAAGAGGTCCGTCACTTGAGCCAGCAGGCTTTCGCGGAGGCTGCTGTCAGCCCAGTCTGCTTCGGCAAGCTGTGCAAAGCGCGGGTGCGCCTTGATCAAGCTCACCAGCACCCCTGAGAGGGCTTGCGTGTCGACGTCGTCCGCTTGCAGCAGGCGAACCAGAGCCTCCTCGACGGCGGGTGCGGCCTGCTCCAGCCTCAGCGGGATGACGGCCGCCGCCAGGGCTTGGCGGTAGCTCCGCTCGTTCGGCGCGGCTTGGAAGGCCGCGAATCGGTGCTGGAGGGCCGCCATGGGCTCACCACGGCGCGCCAGCCTCGTTGCTTGCACGTGATGCGCCGCGGCCTCCGCCGCTGCCTTGGACTTCTTGGAGGGCTTTGCGACCACGTTCCCGCTCGCTGCCATGTCGCGGAACGCCCCGGCGCCCCGCCCCTGGCTTCCCAATGCCGCAAGAGGTATATGCTCGGCAAGACAAGGCCCAGGAAGCACCATGTCGCGTACCGCCCCCGCTGCCGCTCCGGATGTGCCGCTCTCCAGTGCCGAGAGCGCCGTTGGGACGGGCATGGAAACCCCTTCCGGCAAGGGCGCGAAGGATGAGAACTTCCCCGTCGGCTCCTTCCTGCTCCCCAAGGTTCTGCGGCCCCACGTGGCGCGCTTCTATGCCTTCGCCCGGGCGATCGACGACATTGCCGACAACCCGGAACTCTCGCCTGAGGACAAGGTGGCCCGTCTGTCTGGCTTCGAGCGGGCGCTGACCACGGAGCACGCCGAGCCGGGCTACGAAACCGCCGTGCGCCTGCGGGAAAGCTTGATCGAGACCAACGTGACTCCGCAGCACGGCTGCGACCTGATCTCGGCCTTCAAGCAAGATGCGGTGAAGCATCGCTATGCCGATTGGGACGAGCTGATCGACTACTGCCTGCGCTCGGCATCGCCGGTTGGGCGCTACCTTCTCGACCTGCACGGCGAGGACGTGGGCGGTTACCCGCAGTCGGATGCGCTCTGCAACGCCCTGCAGATCATCAACCACCTGCAGGACTGCCGCAACGACTATGAGGAGATGGACCGGGTCTATATCCCAGAGGATTGGCTCGCCGAAGCCGGTGTCGACGTAACCCATCTCGACGCACCGCGCTCCAGTGACGGCCTGCGCCGGGTGCAGCTCCGCTGCGCCGAGGACACCCGGGCGCTGATGGTCGAGGCGCGACGGCTCCCGGAGAAGCTCAAGAGCTGGCATCTTGCGCTCGAGTCGGCCGTGATCGTCGAGATTGCCGACCAACTGCTGCGTGAGCTTGCAAAGCGGGACCCGGTTGCCGAACGGGTCGAGCTGAGCAAGCCCCAGTTCGCCTGGTGCGCCATCAAGGGTGTGGTGAAGACCACGGCGCGCCGTTGCGTCACGTCGCGGCCCGCTTAGGAGGCGCCCCTCTCGTATGCTGGTCCTCTTGTCCTTGCTCTCTGTCCTCATATGGCTGGCGCTGCTCTTCGCGCGCGACGGCTTTTGGCGGGCCGACCAGCAGCTCCCTCCGTCCTCGCAAGAGGATACCCAAGAGCCTTGGCCCGCGGTGACCGCCATCGTTCCGGCGCGCAACGAAGACGCTGTGATCGCCGAAAGCCTCGCCTCCCTCCTGGCTCAGGATTACCCGGGGCCGCTCCAGGTTCTCGTGGTCGACGACTCCAGCGAGGACGAGACCGCGGCACGGGCTCAGGCGGTCCTCACCGAACGGCAGGCGGAGACAAGAGAGGGCGCAGTCCTCTCGGCGCCGCCCCTGCCCGCCGGCTGGGCCGGCAAGCTCTGGGCCCTCAACACGGCGGAGCAGCAGCTTCGCCAGGGTACGCCGCCGGCCTACGTCTGGCTGACCGACGCGGATATCCGGCACGGGCCGGATACGCTGCGGCGCCTGGTCACGAAAGCCCGCGCGGGGCATCTCGCCCTGGTCTCCCAGATGGTGCGCCTGCGTCTGGACTCCTTCTGGGAACGGCACCTCGTGCCGGCCTTCGTGTTCTTCTTCCAGAAGCTCTATCCCTTTCCGGCGGTCAACGCGCCCGAGCGAAGCATGGCGGCCGCGGCCGGCGGCTGCATTCTGTTGGACTGGAATGCGCTTCTGCGCATCGGCGGCATCGCTGCCCTGAAGGACGCGCTGATCGACGACTGCACCCTGGCGAGGCTGGTCAAGCGGTCTGGCGGGGCGCTCTGGCTCGGCTTGACCAACGACAGCGTCAGTCTGCGGCCTTATCCCGGTCTCGCGTCATTTTGGGCCATGGTCACGCGCTCCGCCTATGAGCAGCTTAACAACTCGCCCCTGATGCTCGTCGTAACACTGCTGTCCATGTCGCTGACCTATCTCGCGCCACCGCTCCTGCTCTTGACCTGGCCGCTGCACGGCGATGCCGGGGCCGGGCTGCTGGCACTCCTCGCCTGCCTGATGATGGCCGCGGCCTACCGGCCGACCTTGCGCTTCTACGGCTTTTCCACGTGGGAGGCGCTTTGGCTGCCGCTCGCAGCTTTGCTTTACACGGTCATGACGTTGGACTCCGCGCGGCTTCATTGGCTGGGGCGCGGGGGTGCCTGGAAAGGGCGCCATCACGGCCAGGGCGGCCAGACGGCCTTGGAGGCGGATTCATGACCAGCCCAGCCATGGCCGCCGTTGCGCAAGCCTCCGAGGCCAGCGATGCCGATCTGGAAGAGGTCCGCCGTCTCGTCGAAAACGCCGGCACCTCGTTCTTTTGGGCCATGCGTCTTCTGGAGCGAGACAAGCGCGAGGCCATGTACGCCATCTACGCCTATTGCCGCGAGATCGACGACATCGCCGACGAAGGCGGCACGCGGGACGAGAAGCGCGTCGCCCTCGATGCCTGGCGCGAAGAGATCGCCGCGCTTTATGCCGGCCAGCCGACTCGGCCGATCAGCCGGGCGCTGCTGACTCCCCTCGCCCGCTACCAACTGCCGCAGAAGCCCTTCCACGACCTGATCGACGGCATGGAGATGGATGCCGAAGGCCCTATCCGGGCGCCGAGCATGGCGGAGCTGGAGCTCTATTGCAGCCGGGTGGCCGGCGCAGTCGGCCAGCTCTCGGTCTGCGTCTTCGGAGAGCCGGGCCCGGCCGGGCAGCAGACGGCAGAGCGTCTCGGGCAGGCGCTCCAGCTTACCAACATCCTGCGCGACCTCGAGGAGGACGCCGAGATCGGCCGCCTCTATCTGCCGAAAGATCTGCTCTTGGAGGCCGGCATCGAGAGCGAGGAGCCGCAGGAGGTGCTTCGGCACCCCGCCCTGCCCAAGGTCTGCGAGAAGATCGCTGACAAGGCGCGACAGGCCTTCGCCGACGCCGAAGCCGGTATGGCCCGCTGCGACCGCGCCAAGATGCGGCCCGCGCGGGTGATGATGGAGGTCTACCGCGACGCCTTTCGTTCGATCGAGGGTGGCCCCTGGCCACCGCCATCCCGCAAGGCGAAGAAGGGCGGCCTGGAGCGGCTCCGCGGCAAGGCCCGGAAGCTGTCGATCGCCCTGCGCTACGGTCTGTTCAGCCTCTGATGAAATCCGCCCACGTCATCGGGGCCGGCATGTCCGGCCTTTCGAGCGCTCTTCGTTTGGCTGAGGCGGGACTCGCGGTCACCCTCTATGAGGCTGGGCCACGGGCCGGCGGGCGCTGCCGCTCGTACCACGACGAGAAGCTCGGCTGCGTCATCGACAACGGCAACCACCTGGTCTTGAGCGGCAATCACGCCGTGGCACGCCTCTTGGCGGCGACGGGCGCCGACAAGACCGAGGTGATCGTCGGCGAGCCGCGCTTTCCCTTCTTCGATCTCGAGAGCGGCGAGCGCTGGTCGCTCCACCTATCCAACGGCCGGATTCCCTGGTGGGTCTTCCGGCCCAGCCGTCGGCCGCCGGGGACGCAGCTCTCGGACTATCTCTCTGTCCTGAAGGTGATGCGCGCCGGCCCCAAGGCCACGATCGCGTCGCTCATCCCCAAGACGCACCGTCTCTATCGTTGCTTCTGGGAACCCTTCACACTCGCCGTTCTCAATATCGCGCCGGAGGAAGCGGCGGCTTGCCTGCTGCGCCCGGTCTTCGAGGAAACCTTCGCCCGTGGCGGTGCCGAGTGCCGCCCGGTTCTGAGCCGCCATGGCCTCTCGGCGGCCCTGGTCGAGCCGACGGTGCGGCGCCTGGAAACGCTGGGGTGCGTTATCCGCTTCGGGGCCCGCGCCCGGGCTCTTACCGTAGCCGACAACAGGGTCAGCGCAATCGACGTTGGCGGTGAGCGGATTGCCCTTGGCCGAGACGATGCCGTGGTCCTCGCCGTGTCACCAGACAATGCCAAGGCGCTACTGCCCGAGGTGACGGCGCCCGACCAGTACCGGCCCATCCTGAACATTCACTTCAAGCTGCCGGAGGAACTGACTGGACGGGCAAAGGAACCCTTCCTGGGCCTGCTCGGGGGGCTTTCCCAGTGGGTGTTTTTTCGCGGCGACGTGGCCTCCGTCACAGTCAGCGCCGCGTCGGGCAGTGTAAACGACCCTGCGGACACTCTGGCCGCGACAAGCTGGCGCGAGGTCGCACGCGCGCTGGCAGCGGAGGGAACGCCTCTTCCGCCCTATCGTATCATCAAGGAGAAACGGGCGACCTTTGCACAGACTCCGGCGCAAATCGCCAAGCGGCCAAAGCAGCGCTCGGTCTATGTCAATCTCTGGCTGGCCGGCGACTGGACCGAGGTCGAGCTGCCGGCAACCATCGAAGGCTCCGTCAGATCAGGAGAAAAGGCCGCGCGCGCAGTCCTTGACGTCGGCGCCAAAGAAAATGTAGCAGTGTTATAGACTTAACCAGAAGCGCCGATCCGCCACGTCATCGTCTGTGCTTTATGAGGGGGTAGTAGCTTTCCTATGGACACTTACCATGTTCATGCGGGCTCCCGTATTGGAGACGGAGAGGACATCCTCTTCCAAGTTGATGAGCTGGTCGCTCAGGCCAGCGACCGCCTGACCGCGCTTCAGGAGCCGGACGGGCATATCCGCTTCGATCTCGAGGCGGATGCGACCATTCCGTCAGAATACATTTTTCTTAATCACTTCCTGGACGATCTTGAGCCGGAGCTTGAAGAAGAGCTGGCAGGCTACATCCGCTCGCTGCAAGGCGATCATGGTGGCTGGCCGCTGTTTTACGAAGGTGACTTCAATATCTCGGCGAGCGTGAAGGCCTACTACGCGCTCAAGCTGGTCGGCGACGATCCGGACGCCCCGCACATGCAGCGGGCGCGGGAGGCGATCTTGGACCATGGTGGCGCCGAGACGAGCAACGTCTTCACCCGCTACAGCCTGGCGCTCTTCGGGCAGGTGCCCTGGCGCGCTGTGCCTGTGATGCCGGTCGAGCTCATGCTGATGCCGCGCTGGTTCCCGGTGAACGTCTGGGACTTCTCCTACTGGTCCCGCACCGTGATCGCACCCCTCCTGGTCCTTGCTGCGCTCAAGCCAAAGGCACGCAATCCACGGCAGGTCTCCGTCCAGGAGCTCTTCGCCACGGCGCCGGACAAGGTGGAGCAGTATCTCCACAATCCCACCGGCTCCCGCTGGGGCGACGTCTTTCTGACCGTCGATCGGGTGCTGCGTAGCGTCGAGCCGCTCTTCCCCAAGAAGACCCGCAGTAAGGCCATCGAGCGCGCCGTCTCCTTCTTCACCGAGCGCCTGAACGGCGAGGACGGCCTGGGCGCGATTTTCCCGGCCATGGCCAACTCGGTGATGGCCATGGACGCACTCGGCTACTCGCGCGACGACCCCAACTTCGTCACCGCCCTGGCCTCGGTGCGGAAGCTGATCTCCCGCAACCGGGTCGGCGACAACCGTTTCATCCAACCTTGCGTCTCGCCTGTCTGGGACACGGCGCTCGGCGCCCACGCGCTGTTGGAAGGTGGCCTCGATCGGGCGGACGAACGAATCCGCAAGTGCCTCGATTGGCTTGAGGACCGAGAGGTCACCGACGTCAAGGGCGACTGGTCGGTCAAGGCGCCCGACCTGGAGCCCGGCGGTTGGGCTTTCCAGTTCAAGAACGACCACTACCCCGACGTCGATGACACGGCCGTCGTCGGCATGCTGTTCCACAGGGCCGACCCCGAGCAGCACAAGGAACTGATCGCGCGCACGGCCCGTTGGATCGAAGGCATGCAGAGCAGCAACGGCGGCTGGGGCTCCTTCGACATCGACAACAACAAGGATTTCCTCAACAGCATCCCCTTCGCCGATCACGGCGCGCTGTTGGATCCGCCGACAGCCGATGTCAGCGCCCGCTGCCTCAGTTTCCTTTGTCAGATCGGCCATCCTGCCGATCATCCGACCGTCGCCAAGGGTCTGGCCTACCTCAAAAGCGAGCAGGAGGAGGACGGCTCCTGGTTCGGGCGGTGGGGCACCAACTACATCTACGGCACCTGGTCGGTGCTCTGCGCGCTCAACGCCGCCGGCGAAGATCCCGAGCAGCCTTACATCCAGCGCGCCGTCGACTGGCTTTTGACCACCCAGCGTGAGGATGGCGGCTGGGGCGAAGACGGAGCGACCTACGACAAGACCCGGCGCGGCGAATGTAAGGAATCGACGCCCTCCCAGACGGCCTGGGCGGTGCTTGGCCTGATGGCGGCCGGCAAGGCCGATCATCCCGCGGTCGAGCGCGGCGTGCGCTACCTGATGACCCAGCCCCGCGAGGGCGCCCGCTGGGTCGAGCCCTGGTACACGGCGGTGGGCTTCCCCCGTGTCTTCTACCTGCGCTACCACGGCTACAGCAGCTACTTCCCGATCTGGGCGCTGGCCCGCTATAGCACCCTGAAGCGCAGCAACCACGGGCAGGTGGTGCACGGGATGTGACCCGACTGGGTCTCGTCACCGGGCTCACCCTGGAGTCACGCATCGCTGAACGCGCCGCCCCCGCGCTCTTTCGGAACAAGCAAGTCTCAACAATCGCGGCAGCGGGCCAAGCCGAGGCTGTCGGAGAGGCCGTGGCAGAGCTTGCTGAACGCGGTGCTAAGGTCGTCGTCAGCTTCGGTTTCGCCGGTGGACTCGACCCGGACTTGCCGGCGGGCACGCTCCTGCTGCCGAAGACCGTGCGGTGCGCCGGACAGGAGGAGATCTCGATCGAACAGACGGCTGAGATGGTCGAGGGCGCCGTTGGGCTGCTGATCGGCGCGACCCCCCTATCGCGCGCCCCGCTGCTCACCGTCGAGGCGCCTGTGCTCACGGTCGAGGACAAGCGCACTGCGCACAGCAGCTTCGAGGCTGCCGCAGTCGACATGGAAAGCTATTGGGTCGCCGAGAGCTGCCTTCAGCGCGGCCTCGATTTCCTTACGGTCCGAGCCGTCTCCGATCCCGCGGAGCGCGCCCTGCCCGCTGCTGCTGTCGAGGCCATGGGTGAAGGCGGCGCGCTTCGGATGGGCAAGCTGCTCGGAGGACTGCTCAGCCGACCAGGCGACGTGCCAGGGCTGGTGCGGCTGGGCCGCGACAGCCGGAAGGCGAGCGCGGCGCTAGGCCGCGCTGCTGCTCTTCTTCTTCCGCTCCTCTGCCGGCGCGGTCTCTAGGTAGTTTTCCACCTGCTTCTCGAAGACGAACTCGGCCGGCCGCTGGTTGTCCAAGGAGATCTCTTTGGCCATCGGGCCGTCGACCTTCGGGCCGCGGGCCCAGACCATCAGCGCCTTGAGCGGATTGTCGATGGTATCGGTCACCGCCGTGGGCTCGTAGCCGCAGTGGACCATGCAATCGGCGCACTTCTCGTAGCGGCCGGTGCCGTAGTTGTCCCACTCGGTGGTTTCCATCAGCTCCTTGAAGCTGGAGGCATAGCCTTCACCCAGGAGGTAGCAGGGACGCTGCCAGCCAAAGATGTTGCGGGTCGGATTGCCCCAGGGCGTGCACTCGTAGTCCTGGTTGCCGGCCAGGAAATCGAGATAGAGGCTGGACTGGTTGAAGATCCACTTGCTGCCGCTCTCCTTGCCGCGGCGGAAGACGTCGCGGAAGAGGTTCTTGGTGTGCTGGCGGGTCAGGAAGTGCTCCTGCGCCGGCGCACGCTCATAGGCGTAGCCCGGCGAGACGGTGATGCCCTCGACACCCAAGGTCATCACGTAGTCGAAGAACTCCGCGACCTGCTCTGACTCGGCGTTGTTGAAGAGCGTGCAATTGACGGTCACGCGGAAGCCGCGCGCGACCACCTCTTTGATGGCCTCTACGGCGCGGTCGAAGACGCCTTCCTGGTCGACCGCCTTGTCGTGCTCCTCACGCAGGCCGTCGAGATGGATAGAGAAGGTCAGGTAGGGCGACGGCGTGAAGAGGTCTAGCTTCTTCTTTAGCAGCAGCGCATTGGTGCAGAGGTAGACGAACTTCTTGCGCTCAACGATGCCCTTGACGACCTGATCGATCTCCTTGTGCAAGAGCGGCTCGCCGCCCGGAATGGAGACGATCGGCGCGCCGCACTCGTCGACTGCGGCCAGGCAGTCCTCGACGGACAGGCGGCGCTGCAGGATCTGCTTCGGATAGTCGATCTTGCCGCAGCCGGGGCAAGCCAAGTTGCACTGGAACAAGGGCTCCAGCATCAACACCAGCGGGTAACGCTTATTGCGCTTGAGCTTTTGCTTGAGGATGTAGCCCCCGACGCGAAGCTGCTGAATCACTGGAACAGCCACGACTCACTCCCTCTCTAACAGACTTACCAACTTACCAACTAACCCCGGGCCTCACGCAGGCTCGCACCGCCCTCGCGGTCCCGCACCTGCTTCGGCAGCTTGAACTGTACGTTCTCAACCACGCTTCCCAGGCTCTCGACGCTGGAGGCGCCAAGCTCGCGCAAACGCTCGACAAGCTGCTGCACAAGCTCTTCGGGGGCAGAGGCGCCGGCTGTCACACCAATCACCGTCTTCCCGTTCACCCAAGCGGAATCCAACTGGCTGGCATCGTCGATGAGATAGCTATCAATGCCGGTCTCTTCGCCGATCTCGCGCAAACGGTTGGAGTTCGAGCTGTTCTTGGCGCCGATGACGAGCAGCAGATCGGCGACTTGGGCCAGATGGCGCACAGCCTCCTGCCGGTTCTGCGTCGCGTAGCAGATATCCTTGACGTCCGGGCCGGCGATTTGCGGGTAGCGGTTCTTGAGCGCCTCGATGATGCCGCGCGTGTCGTCGACCGATAGGGTCGTCTGCGTCACGTAGGCTAGGCGCTGAGGGTCCGAGACGGAAAGCTTGGCCACATCGGAAACGTCTTGGACCAGGTGAACCTTGCCCTCGATCTGCCCGAGGGTCCCCTCCACCTCCGGGTGGCCGGCATGGCCGATCAGCACGACCTCCTGTCCTGCCCGAGCGTAGCGCTGGCCCTCTTTATGCACCTTGGCGACCAGCGGACAGGTCGCGTCGATTACGGTCAGGTGGCGATCATCGGCGCCAGTCTCGACCTTTCGGGAGACGCCGTGCGCGCTGAAGATGGTGATGGCGCCTTCGGGGATCTCATCGACCTCCTCGACGAAGACGGCGCCCTTGGCTTTCAGGTCTTCGACAACATGGCGGTTGTGGACGATCTCGTGGCGGACGTAGACCGGCGGTCCGTAGATCTCCAGCGCCCGTTCGACGATGTCGATCGCGCGCTCAACACCCGCACAAAACCCCCTCGGCTGAGCCAAAATTACCTTCATCGCCTCAAAATCCTTGCACTCTGTTCGCAGCCAAGCGCTTCGCGGCGAATCAAGCCGGCCTTCCGCTCTCTGCTTCTATCGTTAGTTCCGACGTCCAAGCAAGTCATAGCCGCGAATGACAAGCATTTCAAAGAATTACGCAGCCGGATTAGCAGAATCCCTCTATTGCGACCTAGGGGTGGACCTGTGCCCGCTGGCCAGCTGGCCCTCGGCAGGCGTTCCGGCAATCTCCAACACCAGCTTGCGAACCAGCGCCTCAACGAAATCTTCGCGCGTATCGACCCCCAGCGCGAAGGCGCCCGGCCCTGCAATCACATCGCGCTTGAAGTGGCTCAAGAGCGGCATGCCGCCCGGCCCGCTCAAGCCGCCGCCACGGAAGTTGAGCGCCAAGGCGTTAACGATCAGCCCGTCATCGATGGCCGCTTGTCGTGCGACCGGCAGCGGCACGCCGCCGCGTTGGCCGGCGTCGCCGGATACGTCGATCACCCGTCGCAGGCCGACCGGCTCGTTGTCGGTCATCCAGGCATGGCAAAAGACGATAGCGTTGCTGATGGAATTCCATCCGGTGGCGAGGCGCGGCGCGGCCAGCAGCGCCTGAGCGAAGGTTTCGGCTTGTTCCGCCGTCTCGATGATCTGCCACTCGACGATCTTGTGCATGCTCTGGGCGCCGCCCCACTCCATGTGAGCCAGGGCGATCTTGCCGTAGAGGCCGCGGCGAATGGCGTCGATCACCCGCGGATCGGTGATCGCCGCGGCATAGCCTTGCCGCTGGAAGGTGAACTCTTCATCGGTGATGGAGCCGGAGCCGTCGGCGGCGAGGCATAGCTCGACGTCGACGTCGGGCTCGAAGGCGGCGGTCGGTGGGGCCGACAGGGTCGATAGCGCGATCGTCGCGCCCAGCAGCCACGCCGCAGCCTTCATCCGCAACCTCCCTCTCACCGATACCCGTTCGCAAGTGAGATGGTGGCGCGGATGCCTAGAACAACCGCTATGTCAGAATAGAAATCGAGATGGCGGTCAGGCGGCGTTGGCCGTGTCTAACGGGTCGGCGTGAAGTTCCTCGGCCACGCTCAACCAAAAATCATACTCCTGACGGTCCCCCATCGAATGCGCGACAAGGGCATAGCTCAGCGCCTCTTCGTGCGCCTTGTGACCGTGAATCTCTGCATAAACTTTGGCAAAATCGCCAACCTGCTGTGAGGCTAAACCTGTGTCCATGGCTGTATCAGTCCGCTTTTCGGCTCGGTTTGATGCAGCCCTGACCCCAAAAACTAAGCATCCCCTGGGCTCGCAGCATCTCTGCTGCACACTCTATGAAGCTGCTACGAGCCGATCTGTGAAACAGATCTCACTCAGCGAGGGGGAATTTGTCAGTTTCACGCGGCCGTGTCCCGGCGTGACGCGCAACTGTGAGGCGGCTCGCGGTTCGCTCCGCGGAACGGGTCTAAATCTCGGTTAACGACGCAACGCTCATCCGACCCCCAGACCGAGAAAGAGCCATCATGAACAAGACCCTTCTCTCCCTCGCCCTCGCCGGCACCTTCGCCGCCGGCCTGGCCCTTGCCGGCGCCGCCTCCGCCCACTTCGTCAAAAGCGATCTGAGCTACCAGAATGCCAGCCAGCCGAGCCTCTTGCTTGCGCGTGGCGGTGGCTTCGACAAGCAGGATCCCTTCAAGGAGCTGCGCGAGGAGCGCCGCAAGCAACAACAGCAGAGCCGGACCGACGGCACGCAGAACAGCAAGAGTGACAACTCAGGAGAGAAGAAGAAGCAAGACGAGGAGTCGAAGAGCGGCGGTTTCTTCGGGCTCTTCGACAGCTAAGCCCGCACCGACCCTCCACAGCCTTTTCCCTGCCTCCCTTTTCTCCTCCCCGTAGCCTTGAGTACCGGTCGTGCCTCCGTCGGGCCGACCGGTCTTCTTTTTTTGAGGCGCCGATTCAAGGGGCCGGCTCTAGACCCACTTCATCACCGTCTTGGGATGCGGCACGTAGTCGTTGGGCTCCATGCGGATCCAGGCCATGGAGTTCTGCTCCCGCTTCAAGCGCTCGACCATGTGCATCAGGGTAAAGCGACGCTGCGAGACCAACTCGATCAGCATGCGCCGGCGGTCCTGGTGCTGACCCGTGAGAAAGCGGCGTGGCACCTTGGAATGGTTGAGCTGATCGATGAGCTTCTCAAGAAAGAGATAGGACGCCAGGCTTGAGGAGGCGGAGTCGATAAAGATCGACGCGCTCTCGTTCAGGTGCGGCAGGAACATGAAGAGCGTGTCGATGATGGTGTCAGGCGTGCGGTTGATGTCGATGAAGAGGGCATCGATGGGCCGGGTCAGGAAACCGTATTTCTTGGCGTAGAAGGCTTCCTCGGAGGAGAGCTCCAGGCGGTCATGGATGAAGCTCACGTGGCCCGCCAGGCCCGTCACTTCAATCATGCGGCGCATATAGCGCGCGTAGTCGAGCTCCTCCCCCGCCATTTGATTGAAGGGCGGCACCTGAAGCAGCTGGCCTAGGAACAGTTTGAGCTTGCCCTGCTCCTCCCAATGGCTGCCGTCGTCGATGGTCCAGACGTGCCCTGCGCCAAGCTCCTTCATGGCCTGGCCCATCCAGGCGGACGAGACGCCGAGGCCGGCCCCAAGCTCGACCACGTTCTTTGGCTGCTCCCGACGGACCAGGGAATAGAGCAGCATAGCCGCGTCCTCGCTGCCGTAGACGTAACCGATGCGGTTGCGCATCTCCATCAACGGCACCAGGGCGCGGATGTCACAGGGCTTGGAATGCTCTTCCGGCGGCTGGGCCGGGTTGGTCTCTGCAGGGGGCAAGGTAACGGGTCCCGCTCAGGTTACGACCCCGTCTTTTAGCTTGGCGCAACGACCTATGGCAAAGGCCAGTGCAGGTCAGGACGGCCACTCTCTGTGCAAGTCGTCGATGACGTAGGCGTGGGCGTGGCGCCGTCGGCCGCGCCCGTGTCCTTCCTGCCAATGCGGGTCGTCGTCCGGCAGATCGCTATGGTCGTGCTCCAGGACGTCGCTGTCCTGACGTGGCCAGACGACGAGAGCGGACACGAATGCCAAGCCGACCAGGGCGGCTAGCACAAAGAAGGTGGCGGATAGACCGGCACTAGTGGCAAGCCAACCTGCAAGCGGATAGGTGATCAGCCAGCAGGCATGGGAGAGCGCGAACTGCGCGGCGAAGAGTGCCGGCCTGTCTTCCGCATGCGAGGAGCGCCTGAGCAATCGGCCCGCTGGCGTCTGGGCCGCTGCGAATCCTAGTCCCAGCAGGAGCCAAAGCGGCAGGAGCAGCGCAAGGTCGCTGGCAAGCGGCCCGGCCAGAAGTCCGGCCGCCGAGAGGACGGCGCCGCTCAGCATGACCGCGCGGTCGGGCAGGCGTTCGAGCAGCTTAGGCAGTGTCAGGGCGGCGATCATGGAACCGGCGCCGAAAGCGCTGAAGGCCAGCGCGGTCGCCGTGTCTGACAAAGCGAAAGCGCCTTGCACGATGACCACCGTGTTGACGATGACCATGGCACCTCCGGCAGCCACGGCCATGTTGATGGCAAGAAGGCCACGCAGCCGGGGCGTCGCCAAGAAGAGATGCAAGCCTCTCGCCACGCGCTTCCAGACGCTGTGTGTCTCGCTTGGCTTCGGCGTCGACAGTGTGACCGACAGGACAAACGCGGCCGAGGCGACAAAGCCAAGCACGGTCCCGAGGAACAGATCGTGGAAGCTCAAGACCGTCAGGAGAGCCGCGGCCAGCATTGGGCTGATCAGGCTTTCGAGGTCGTAGGCAAGCCGGGAGAGCGACAGGGCGCGGGTGTAGTCTTTCTCGTCCGGCAGAACGTCCGGAATGGTCGCCTGGAAGGTCGGCGTGAAGGCGGCGGACGCCGACTGCAGCAGGAAAATCAGGATGTAGATCTGCCAAACCTCGGTGACGAAGGGCAGTGCCAGTGCCACACCGGCGCGCACCAGATCGAGGACGACGAGCGTTGCCCTTCGCGGCAGGCGTTCCGTGACGCCGGCGGCGAAGGGCGCAACACCGACATAGGCGAGCATCTTGATGGCAAGCGCCGTGCCGAGGACACTGCCGGCATCGGGGCCCGCCAGATCGAAGGCCAGCAAAGCCAAGGCCACCGTCGCCAGCCCCGTGCCCAAGAGCGCAATCACCTGGGCCAGAAAGAGGTGGCGATAGGTTCGATTGCCCAGGATGGCCAGCATGGATCGTGCCCGATCGCCAGCTAGAGGTACTTGGCGATCTTTTTGATGTCTTCCAGCTCGCCCCGCTTCTTGGCGTTCAAGGGACCGACGACTTCATCGAGGCAGTGATCGAGATGGTCCTCGATCAAAGTCGTCTTGGCGTTGGCCACCGCACTCTCGACGGCCTGAAGCTGTTGGGCGATGGAAAGGCAGGTATCGCCAGACTCGATCATCTCGATCACCTTGGCGAGGTGCCCATGGGCCCGTTTCAGCCGATTGATGACGCCGGGATGGCTCGTGTGGCGATGTTCACTGCTCATCCGCACATCCTATCCTCCCCCATAGGATATTCAAGCGCTGCTGCGTCGGCTGGCGCCTGCTTCAGGAGCGGCCTCGTCACGGTCTCAGAAGCAGGAGAAGCGCCAGAGCGTCTGGTCGAGAAAGCTGACCCTGTAGGCAGTCAGAACGTCCGGAAGCAAAGCGGCCAGCATTGCGCCCAGCCCCATTGCGATGGCCGCAGCCGGCAGCAGCCAGACCCACCTATGGCGCAGATCGATCATGCGGCTTGCTCTACCGCCTGGCCTCGCGGCTCCATCCGTAGCGGACGCTCATCGATGGGCCAGTGCAGAGCGGCTGCGACCAAGCTGACCAGCGCGGAGCCCCACCAGATGGGGTCGTAGGAGCCGGTTCGCTCGAATACTAGGCCGCCGAGCCAGGCCCCGAGGAAGCTGCCCACCTGATGCATCAGAAAGACGATGCCGACCAAGGTTGCCAGGTAGCGCGGGCCGAAGACCTGCGCCACGATACCGGTGGTCAGAGGTACGGTGCCGAGCCAGGTGAGGCCGATGACGGCGCTGAAGACGATGGTCGTCGCGGGTGAGATGGGCGTCAGAATGAACCAGGCGATAATCGCTGCGCGCGTCAGATAGAGGCCGACCAGAAGATTCTTCTTGCTGAAACGGTCGCCTAGCGCGCCGCAGCCCAGGGTGCCGACGATGTTGGCGGCCCCGATCACGGCGAGGGCCGTGCCGCCGACCCAAGTTGCCAGCTGCCGGTCGACCAGATAGGCCGGCAAATGGGTGCCGATAAAGGCAAGCTGGAACCCACAGACGAAGAAGCCGGTCACCAGGAGCAGGAAGCCCCTGTGCCCCAAGGCCTGCACCAGTGCCTGGCGCAGCGACTGCTCCTCGCCGCTGCTCTGCGCCGCGCGCCCTGCGAGCGGCGGGGCCGCGAGGCACATGATCACGGCGATGCCGGCAAGCCCGAGGAAGGCGCCGGTCCAGCCGAGAGTGGCGATGAGACTCAGAGTGACCGGCACCGAGCAGAAGATGCCGATAGAGCCACCGACCGAGGCGATGCCGAGGGCGCTGGAGCGCCGCTCGGGCGGGAAGTAGCGCCCCACGGCGCCGAGGACGACCGCGTAGGACGTCCCACTCAACCCGAGGCCGATCAGCACCCCTAGGCCGATGTTGAGTTCCAGCGGTCCGCTGCTGGTCGCGGCAAGACACAGCCCACCCACGTACAGGGCGCCGCTAATGAAGATGACGCGCGCGCTGCCGAAGCGGTCGGCGATGATGCCGGCAAAGGGCTGAGCCAGCCCCCACAAGAGGTTCTGCAGCGCGATGGCAAAGCCGAAGGTCTCCCGGCTGACCCCGGGAAGCGCGCGGGTCACGGGCTCGAGGAAGAGGCCGAAGGAGTGCCGCATGCCGAGCGCAACGACCAGGATGACGACCGCAAAGCCGAGGACAATCCAGGCCTTTCGACTGGGGGACTGCCTTGCTCCTGCTGCCGTTTCCGCCACCGCCACCGTCTGCATCCTTCTCACTGAGATACGCCCTGCCGCTCACGTGCCGGACGCCGTGGGACGCGCAGAGGTCTCAAGAACGCTAGGGCTGGGGCTTGCGCGGAGGCAAACGAGTTTCCCGACAGCTAGGGTGAAGGAATTTCACTTTGGGCACGCTGGGCCGGCTGGAGTTGCGCATTGGCAGCCATGGCGCCCAGCTCGCTCTTGAGCCAGTCTCCGAAGGCTCGGATCTCTGGGCGCACCATGGTCTCGGGAAGACCGACAAGCCAGTAGCTCGTTCGCGAGGGAAGCGATTGCTCGGCAAAGGGGACCAGGCTCCCCGCCTCCAGTTCGCTGTCCATCAGCGGCCGCCGGCCGAGCACGAGCCCCCGGCCAGCAACCGCCGCCTCGGCTGCCATCTGGACCGTGTCGACGCGCAGGCCGCCGCTCAGATCCACCTCGCCCGCGCCTGTTGCGGCAAACCATCTCTCCCAGTCGTCGCTGACCGTGCGGATATGGATGAGCGGCATCTTCCGGAGGTCTGCTCTCTTGCCGTAGCTCGCCCGCAAAGTCGGCGCGCCAAGGGGTAAGAGCTCTTCAGTCAGCAGACGCTCCGCCGTCAGACCGGGCCAGTCCCCCGTCCCCAAGCGAATGGCCAAGTCGACGCCGTCTCGCGGTAAATCGATCTGCTGGTGAACCATATCGACGACGACAGAAACGTCTGGCTCCCGCTCCCGGAAGCGGTCGAGCCGGGGCAGCAGCAGTCGCGCGGCGAAGGTGGGCGCGGCGCTGACTCGGATCTCATTGCGCTGGCCGCGGCGAGAGCAGTGTTCGCTTGCCGTGGCGATGCGCACCAGAGCTTCCCGCACCGCCGGATGGTAGGCGACGCCAACCTCCGTCAGGGTCAGTCCAGCACGCCCGCGCAGGAACAGGGGCGTACCGAGCCAGTCCTCCAGACCTTGAATGCCATGACTGACCGCTGACGGCGTGAGGCCAAGCTCATCGGCAGCCAGCTTGAAGCTGAGATGACGCCCGGCGGCTTCGAAGAGCCGCAGGCTGTTGAGAGGAGGAAGACGAAAGGCCAACGGCAGTGCTCCCTGTGCCCAAATCCTATGCCACAGGCTCTCAAAATGAGCGCTATGCACCGATCCGTCGACAGGCGCTAAGATCAGGACACCTTGTCCACCGCGGAAAGTCGCATGCAGAGCGCTGAACGGACGATCGAGTTCTGGTACGAGTTCGCCAGCACCTACTCCTATCCCGCCGCCATGCGCGTTGAGGCCGTAGCCGCTGACGCGGGCGTGGCCGTGCTCTGGCGTCCCTTCCTCTTGGGACCGATCTTCGCCGAGCTCGGCTGGTCCACCTCGCCCTTCAACCTGCAGCCTGCCAAGGGCGCTTACATGTGGCACGACGTGGCACGGAGCTGCGAAAAGCTGGGCCAGGCCTTCCGGCGGCCCGAGCCCTTTCCGCAGAACGGCCTCCTGGCGGCGCGGGTGGCGACCGCCCTGCCCGATGACGGCGCCCGCGCGCAATTCACGCGCGCCGTCTACCGCGCCGAGTTTGCCGGCGGGCGCGTCATCTCGGAGCCTGAGGTAATTACCTCGCTGCTTGCCGAGCAAGGCCTCGATGCCGAGGCCGTGCTGGCCCAGGCCGCCGAGCCCGCCAACAAGCAAGCCTTGCGCGAGCGGACCGAGGCGGCGCAGCGCCACGGCATCTTCGGCGCGCCGAGCTGGCGCACGGCCGACGGTGAGCTCTTCTGGGGCAACGACCGGCTTGAGGAAGCCCTCGACTGGGCACAGGCCCGCGCCGCCTAGCCGGCCTAGGAGTCGGCGTGCATCTTCCCACTGTCGAGGGCTTTCACGTCGTCGCTGCGCCACAGGGTTGCGACGAAGATCAGCGCCAGGACGTAGGCCGCAACACCAACAATGAAGGGCAGATGCGGGTCGATCTCCATCAAGGCCCCGCCGACCACGGCGATGATGCCCGTGCCGAGGGTGAAGAGCGCGATGGTGATGCCCATGACCCAGCCCTGCTCCTGCTTGCCGGCGCTGGCGGAGAAGAGGCTGAGCATGGTGGGATAGCCGAGGCCGAAGCCGAGCACGACCGGCACGACGATGACGTACGACAGCCAGGAGACGTCGTTGAGCAGGAAGGCGAGCTGGGCGACGGCCATGAGTACGAGGCTGGCCGTCACTACGGGGATCTTGCCGAAACGCTTGCTCAGAGGCCCGGCGATCACGCCGCTGGCAACCGCCAGCGCCAGGCCGACGAGGATGAACAGGATACTGTTTTGCAGCGTGCCGAACTTGTACATCTCGATCGTGTAGTCATCGAGATAGACGACGAAGGCATTGAGGCCGAGCTCGAAGAAGAACCATACGAACGAGAGCTTGATGATCGTGGTGCGGCCGCGCAGGCGCCAGAGATTGAGGAAGACCTCCTGCACGCCGAAATCGATCTTCCGCCGGGCCGCCGTGGCATCGTGGTAGAAGCTCAAGACGAGCACCAGGGTCACGAGGATCAGCCCGGCCGCCACCATGAACGGCAATTCCAGCGTCGCATAAGGGCCCAGGATTTGCGGGTCGCTCAGGAGGCCCGCGATGATCGGCCCGGTCACCAGGCCCAGCGCCGAGGCGGCGACGATCCGCCCCATGTTCCGGCTGCGCTCCTCATCGTCGCGGCTGAGATCGATCAGTGCGGCCTGGGCGATCGGCTGATTGCCCGCGGTGAAGCCCGAGATGCAGCGCGCCAGCAGCAGCAGGTAGAAGCTGGAGGATTCGATGGCGATGACGGTCAGGATATAGCCGGCCAGCGCACCCACCAGGCAGATCACCATACCGCTCTTCCGTCCGATGTAGTCGGAGAGCTTCGAGATGTAGGCCGCGCCGAAGAACCAGAAGAGATAGAAGATGCCCGTCGCAAGGCCGTAGAGCAGGTTTCGGGTGTTCTCGCTTGTGTCGCTCGGCAGAAAGTCGCTCGAGGGATCGATGATCAAGGTCGGGATGATCGGAAAGATCAGCCCCTGCCCCATGAGATCGACGAAAACGACCAGCATCAGGGCAAGGCGCAGCATCATGATACGAGATCTCCCGTGAAGCGCCTTGACCTCACGATCAAGTGCGCAGGGACGATGACGGGCTCACTCGAAGAAGCGCAGGGTAGCTCCCCGCCCTCTCTTGGAAGGCTGCAATGAAGACCAAGCCCGACCTCGAAACGGCCAACTTACCCGCACTTCGGTTTGCCGTGGAACCGCAAAGAGCCTGATCCGAGTGAGCCTTTCGGCTAACAGCCCGGGACCGGCGTATCGTACTCGTAGCGCTCTTCCAAATAGGCGATCCAGAGCTTGCCTTCGCCGCAGGCATTCACGTCCGTGCCATCATAGACGAAGGTTTTCATGCCTTGCCCGACCGGGCCGAAGCCGCTGGCCAGTGAGGCTCAGATGAGGTGTAGAAGACTCGAGACGACGGGCGGGATCTCGCTGCCCGGCAAGGGCTCTAGCGGCGCGGCATCAGGCAACTCGATGGTCACGCCGGTGGGCTCGACTGCGCGGAACTGTCCCAGGTCGTCGACCGCGAAGTGGATGATGGAGACCAGGGCGTAGTCTTCGAAGAGCTTGAGCATGGCGTCATCCATCTGCTCCTTGCCGAAGAACTGCGGCGCCAGCCACATGACGATCACCTGCTCGTTATCCGAAATGCTGTGCTCGATCTGCAGGTAGTCCTGTGCCTGCTCCAAGGGCGTCGGCTTCCACTGGCGTGCCGACGCCGACCCGGCGAGGCCAAGGCCGACAAGAGCGATAGCTAGAAAAAAGACGCGAAAAACCCGCCCCATGCTTTGGAACCCCTTATGCCAGCGACCCGGAAAGGCCGATCACCCCTAGCTAGCATAGGGATATGGACGGGGCTATGGCCGGATGCGGACCTCGGCGTGAATCGCCCTTCAGCGATGCGCGGAACATGACCTTGGGGGGATGCTGTGCCTATAGGCAGCGTACCAGATAATAGAACTATTTTAGATGGCAATATTGCACGTATTAGGATGTGGTCGATAATCAAACACCCGCTAAAATGCTCTCTTGAACCACAAGCGCGATTTTTTGATTGGCGAATGGGGAAAGGAAATGGGGTTGCAACGGAAACTCGACGTGATCTTGGCTCTCGCACTGCTGACCGGCTGCTCGTGGGACCATGTCAACGAGCGGATGGAGGGGCTAAGAGGCCAGGATATCGGCCGAGCGATTGCCAAGCTCGGCTACCCGGACTCCGAGGTTCGGGTGGCAGGCAGCCGGTACTTCACCTGGTCACGGCGCGAAGTCGGGTCCTACCTGGTACCGCGCAACCAGACCAAGCCCGTCAGCTCCTACGGTTCAGACGGTCTCACCTTGGATACCTACCGATACACGACCTACCAGAGCGTCCCTTACGAACTCGAATGCAGCCTGCGCATCTTTGTCGACGAGCAGGAGCGCATCACGCACTGGCGGGTCACGGGAAACAACGGCGCGTGCTGGGCCTACGCCTCGCGGCTCGCGAACTAGCCCACTGGAGATGCTTTGTCGAACAGCCTTACTGCGGATCGAGACGTAGCAGACGGCCGTCCGACTCATCGGTCAGGACATAGATGTGCCCGTCCGGCCCTACCCGCACATCACGGACCCGCTCGTCGATCTCGATCATATGCTCGCTGGCAACGGTCCCGTCCGCATTGAGCTCGAGCCGCCGGATATCCTCACTCACCAGCCCGCCGCTCAGCAGGTCACCGTCCCACTCTGCGAAAACATCGCCGCGATAGACGACAAGGCCAGAGGGGGCTTTGGTGCGCATCCAGACCACCGTCGGGTCGACCATGCCGGGCAGGCTTGTGTGGGGAGAGATCTCCGTACCGAAGCCGTAATTGCGGCTGTGGGTCGCCGCCGGCCAGCCGTAGTTCTGGCTCACCTCGACACGGTTCAACTCGTCGCCGCGCCGTGCACCGTGCTCGTTGGCCCAGATCGCACCGGTCTCCGGGTCCCGCGTCAGGCCTTGGATGTTGCGGTGGCCGTAGCTCCAAATCTCAGGCCGGGCGCCGTCCTGGCCGATGAAGGGGTTGTCCTGGGGGATCGAGCCGTCGTCGTTGAGGCGGATCAGCTTGCCGAAGTGGGTGCCGAGCTTCTGCGCCTGCAGGCGAATGTCGTCGCCGTCGAAAGAGACCGGTGGATTGCCGCCGTCGCCGATGCTGACCAGCAAGGTGCCATCAGGAAGCCACAGCAGGCGTGAGCCAAAATGCGCGCCGCCACGCTTGTCGTCGGGCACTTCGAAGATGACCTGGACATCCACCAGCCGGTCACCCTCAAGGGCGCCGCGTGCCACCGTGGTCCGGTTGGCGCTGCGCTCACCCGCCGAGTAGGTCAGGTAGATCAGGCCATTCTCGCTGAACTGTGGGTGGACGGCGACATCCAGCAGGCCACCTTGGTTGTCGGCATAGACCTCGGGCACGCCTCTGATCGGACCCGGCGCGAGCACGCCGTTGCGCAGAATGCGCAAGCGCCCGTCCCGCTCGGTGATCAGGATGGCGCCGTCGGGCAGCCAAGCCATGCCCCAGGGGTTCTCCAGTCCCTCGGCAAGGGTCACCACTTGGTATCCGCTGTCTGGCTCAGCACCGTCCTCGGAGATGAAAGGCTCGGCTGCGGCCTTGCCGCTTACCGTCCAGGCCCCGAGGGCCAGCGCGGCGGCAAAGGTCATGGAAAGCAGGGGTTTGGCGGGCGTTGGGGCGGGCATGCGACTGTCGTCCTCGCTCGAAAGTGTCGCTCTGGCGTTCCGGCAACCGATGACCAGCCGCCGGGCCTCGCCGACCATATAGGTCGGCGCCCGCTACCTTTCTTTCCGGATTTGTACTGTGTTTCTTAGGCTTGGGCTCGCAGGGCCGGTACCGCGCGCTAACGCGCCGCCTGAAACTCAGCGAAGAGCTCATCCAGCACGCGCCGGGTGCACTCGCCGATCGCCTGGTATTCCGCCTGGGTCAAGTTGGCCAGGGAAACGCGTACCGAGGCGTCGACCACCTCGAAGCCCTTGCCGGGCAAGAGAACCACGCCGGTCTCCTGCGCCAGGCGAAAGAGGAACTCCGTGCCGCGATTGCTCTCGTCCAGCCAGGACGCGAAGGCCGCGCCGTGCAGCTGGCCGCCGAGCTTCTGCAGGTCGATCAGGTAGTAGTAGTCGACCTCGTTCGGCCCAATGACCGGCGGGATGCCGACGTAAAGGCAGAGCGTCTCGTAGCGGTGGCGGATGAGATGCTTGGCCGCGTTCTTGTACTGGCTGTCGAAGTCCATCAGCCCGTTCAAGGCCAGCAGCAGCATCTGGAGCTGCTGAGGCGTCGAGAGGCCCGCGGTATGGTTCAAAGCGACGGCGCGGCTGTCGGCAACGAGGCGGTCGATGAAGCGGAGATCTTCCGGCGCGTTGGTCAGTGAAGAATAGCGCTCAGCCAGCTTTTGCTTCTCGCTATCGGGCAAATTCTTCAGCGCATCATCGAAGGCATTATCCTCGTGCAGGCCGATGACGCCCAAGCGCCAGCCGGTGGCGCCGAAGTACTTGGAGAAGGAGTAGACGCAGAGCGTGTTGCGCGGACAGCTGGCGAAGAGCGAGACGAAGTCGTCGGCAAAGGTGCCGTAGACGTCGTCGGTGACGATAAAGAGGTCGGGCCGCTTGGTCTCCACCAGGGCCGCGATGCGCTGCAAGGTCTCGTCCGACAGCTTGACTGAGGGCGGGTTGCTGGGATTGACGACGCAGAAGACCTTGATCGCCGGGTCTTCCAGCTTCGCGAGCTCGGTATCGGGGAACTGCCAGTCGGCCTCCTCATCCATGCGGATGTCGACCACGCCGAGCTGATAGTCGGGCAGCGGCGGGATTTCCAAGTAGGGCGAGAAGATCGGCGTGCCGAGGGCCACCTTATCGCCGGGCGCGATCAAACCGTTGGCCTTGAGCGTCTGGAAGATATAGGTCATCGCCGCCGTGCCGCCCTCGGTGGCGAAGAGCGAGAACCGTCCGCCGCGGGCATGGCGGCCGTACATCTCCTGCGCCAGATAGGCCTTAACGACGGTCTCGGTCTGCCTCAGCATGCGCGGCGGCACCGGATAGACGCAGCCGAGGAAAGCCGTGACCATCTCGTGCAGCAGGGCCTTCGGCGCGATGCCGAGCTGGTCCTTGGCGAAGGCGAGCGAGCGGCGCAGGAAGCCCGTGCCGACCGCATCCTCGTGTCGGTGTACGAAGATCTCGAAGCGATTCTCGATGCCCTCCGCCTCCGGCAGGCCGCCGAAGCCGCTGTTGAGGAAGGAGTAGGAGCGCTCCGCCTCCTCCAGCGCGAAGTCGCCCAAGCGGAGGAAGGCGCGGCGCGGCACCGTCGCCAGGAAGTTCGGGTTGCCGCGGCCGGCGTTCAGCATCATGCGATCGGCATCGGACTTTGCGATGTCGATCAGCTTGTCCTTGAGCTCGAAGGGGCTCAGGTCCGCAAAGGCGCTGAAGTCATCGGGCATGGCACACTCCTTGGCGCAGCCGCTTTAGGGGCTGACTGTGGGGTTGACGTCGATGACGCCGACGACGATCGGGCCCCAGATGGTCAGGAACACGTTGGCCACCGCGTAGGTCACGGTGAAGGCCACGACCGGCGTCGCGTTGCCGGCCTTCTCCAGCAGCGCCACGAAAGCCGGGTTGGCGCTGCGGCCGCCGATCATGCAGGCCAAGGCCTCGATCGGGTTGCGGATGCGCAGCACGTAGTAGGAGAAATAGAAGACAGCGATCGAGGGAATGATCGTCACCGAGACACCGAGCAGGAACAGGGTCGCACCGCTTTCCTGCAGGGTGGTCAAGGCTTGGGGCCCCGCCGATATGCCGACCACGGCGACGAAGACGGCCAGGCCGAAGTTGCTGAGGAAGTTCGACGCCCCGCTCGGCAAGGCACCGAAGCGAGGATGCGTGCTGCGCAGCCAGCCGAAGAACAGGCCGGCCAGCAGGCAGCCGCCGCCGCTGCCGATGCTGACGGGAATGCCGGCGATGCGGAACTCGATCATGCCGAGCAGCATGCCGATGCCCATGCCGACGCCGAAGAAGACAAAGTCGGTGACGGCGGCCGCCGTGATCTTATAGCCGATGAGCTGCTGCACCCGGTCGAGGTCCTTGGGCGTGCCAATGAACTGCAGCTCGTCGCCCTTGTGCAGCTTGACGTCGTGCAGAATGGGCAGATCGCGGCCCAGGCGCTTGATGCCCGTCAGGTAGACCCCGTAGCGGCTGCCGTTCTTGAACTCCATGTGCAGCTCGGCGATGGTCTTATTGGCCAGCGCCGGGTTGGTCAGGACGATCTCGCGCGATTCCTCGACGAGATCGAACGCCCAGGGCGGGGAGATCTCGCTGCCGAGGTGCCGGCCTGCCTCGACCATGCCGCCGATCTTGCCGGTGACCGCCACCATGTCCCCGGCTTGAACGACCGTATCGTCCTGGATGTCCAGGTGCTTGTCCGACCGATAGATCGCCTCGATCTTCGCGTCTTCCAGGGCGTCGTTAATGGCCTGGACCGGCTTTCCGGCGGCCCCGCTGTCGCTCGCGATCTGGTAAACCCGGGTCACCACCGGGCGCAGTGCCTCGAACTCGCCGGGCTCGATCTCGGTGCGGCCGCCGGACATCTGCTTGGCCAGCTTGCGGGCTTCCTCCCGGATGTCCCAGCCCATCACCATGGGGATGAACCAGGTGGCGAGGATGATCGGGCCGAGCTGACCGAAGATGTAGCAGACGGCGTAGCCGACGGCGATGTTGGTCTGCATGACCTTGATCTCGGCCGCCGAGACGTCGAGGCGGCTGATCGCCTCGCCGGCCGTGCCGATGATCGCCGATTGAGTCAGCCCGCCCGCCGCTAGCCCCGCCGCCGTGCCGCGGTCCAGCCCGAAGATCCAGGCGGCCGCCAAGACACAGATCAGGCCGACG
Source organism: Rhodospirillales bacterium (assembly GCA_965247175.1). Lineage (GTDB taxonomy): Bacteria > Pseudomonadota > Alphaproteobacteria > Kiloniellales > DSM-21159 > JANQMX01. Next base: position 946,085 of record OZ252006.1, on the reverse strand, counting down.
AGACACATCACGAAGGCGGAGGCCAGCTCATTGAGCGAGCGCAGGTTCAGCGCGTGAAAGAACTGAGGCCCGCCCTGATAGCCGACGGCATAGATGAACAGAGCGAAGAACACGCTCTTGATGCTCGGGTCGATATCGATGCCGAACTGGCCGATCCCGACGCCGACCAAGAGCGTGCCGGCCACGCCGCCCAGGACGAAGTGGCCGATGGTCAGCTTGCCGATCGTATAGCCGAGCGCGATGGTGACGAAGAGCGCCAAGAGCGGCGCCGTATCGAACAGGCGGTCAAGAAACTCCATGATTCGACCGCGCTCTGTTGGACCCGCTTCCCATCCCCTCGACCCCCTGGTTCATGGCATCTGTACCAAGCCCATAGCCGAAAACGGCGACGGCTTGAGTATCGACTTTAGTACCGGAAGTCGAACCCCGGCCCTGAATGCCAACCCGAACGCAGCGTCCCGTCTTCGCTCGCGTTGTAAAGGCAGGCGACAGTCGCCGACTTGCCGGCCCCAGGCTCTGATCTCGCTCAAATGCACAGCGCTCTGCAGACGGCGGGCCAGTCTGTTGGAACCGTGACTCTGTCGAGAAAGCACACGAAGTGTGTGGTAGCGGGGGAGGGACTTGAACCCCCGACACGCGGATTATGATTCCGCTGCTCTAACCAGCTGAGCTACCCCGCCACGGGCCTGTCGGGCCAAGAGGCTTCTATTAGGGAGCGGCCGGGGTGCCTGTCAAGCGAGGCTCCAGGCCAAATTCGGTCGTAGGCGCAATCGCCTGGCCGGTTCCTTCCGCCCGCTGGATCCAGCCGCCGCCCAAGACCCGGTCGCCGTCGTAGAAAACCGCCGCCTGGCCCGGCGAGATGCCGTACTGCGGCGCCTCCAGCGCGATCATGACCTCGTCATCCTCTTGGGCGAAGAGGCTCGCAGGCACCGGGGCCTGGACCGAGCGCAGCTTGACGGTGACGGCCTGGCCCTCGGCGGGACCCCTGCCCTCGCCGAGCCAATTGAGCTCGCTCGCGAAGACCCGGTCACGGGCGAGCGCCTCCTTGGGGCCGACCACGACCCGGCGGGCCTCCGGCTCCAGGCGCACCACGTAGAGCGGCTCGGCTGTGCCGCCGACGCCGAGGCCGCGGCGCTGACCGATGGTGAAGTTGATGATGCCCTGGTGGCTGCCGAGCACCCTGCCCTCCAGATCGACGATCTCGCCCGGGTCGAGGGCGCCGGGCCGCAGACGCTCGACCACCCGCGCATAGGAGCCGTTGGGGACGAAGCAGATGTCCTGGCTGTCGGGCTTGTCGGCGATGGCAAGGCCGAAGCGCTCGGCCAGAACCCGGGTCTCGGGCTTGGTCAGGCCGCCTAGCGGAAAGCGCAGGAAGTCGAGCTGTTCGCGGGTGGTGGCGAAGAGGAAGTAGCTCTGGTCCCGCTCATGGTCGACGGCCCGGTGCAGCTCGGCGCCGCCCTCTCCTGCGACCCGCTGGATGTAGTGGCCGGTCGCCAGCGCCTCGGCGCCGAGGTCCCGGGCGGTGGAGAGCAGGTCGCGGAACTTGACCGACTGGTTGCAGCGCACGCAGGGGATCGGCGTCTCGCCGCGCAGGTAGCTGTCGGCGAAGTCGTCGATCACCGAGCTGCGGAAGCGGCTCTCGTAGTCCAGCACGTAGTGCGGCATGTCGAGGCGCTCGGCCACCCGGCGGGCGTCATAGATGTCCTGCCCGGCGCAGCAGGCCTTGGCCTTGTTGACCGCCTGGCCGTGGTCGTAGAGCTGCAGGGTTATGCCGACCACGTCGTAGCCCTCCTCGCGCAGCAAGGCGGCGGTCACGGAGCTGTCGACTCCGCCCGACATGGCGACCACAACCCGCGTCTCGGCGGGCGGCTTAGGAAGACCCAGTGAATTCATGGCGCGGACTATAGGTGGGGCGCCTCGCCTTGCAAGTCAGCCCTTGAGAATGGCGGCGAAGCGGTCGAGGGGCCGGGGGTCGCGCAGCACGTTGAGGGAGGCCGAGAAATGGCCGTGCTCGCTGTCGAAAACGTTCTCCGCCGGCACGTTCCAGCGCTTGGCCAGATCCTTGCCGCCGGGATAGGGCGTGAGATCGTCTACCATGCCGAGCACCAGCACGATCTTCTCGGGTGCCATACAGGGCGCCTCGGGCTCCAGCAGCGGCAGCCAGGTCTTGAGGGCGTCGTCATCCCAGCCCGCCTGCTGGAACTGCTCATCGACGCCGAGGTCGCGGCTCATGCTGCCGGCATTGAGCACGCCCAGGAGATCCCCGGTGGTCGAGAGCAGGCAGAGCGCGTCCGGGCGATACTCCTCCGGCCAGTCGCGGGCTACGTCGGCCAACTTCTGCGCCGTAAGAGCCCCGAGCGAGGTGCCGGCGAGGCCAACCGGGCCATCGCCCAGGCTGCGCGCCCAACCAATCAGTGCCCCGGTCTCGGCGATCAGCGCCTGCATGAACGTGAGAAAGCCCTCCGGGCCACGGCCGACCACCGGCCCGCCGCCGCTGCGCCCTGGCATGCGGCGCCGACCGTGCCAGGGACCCTCTGGGGCGATGGTGCGGAATCCGCGGCTCTGCATGACGTTGACCAGTTGGGCGGTGCGCCGCCACATCTCGGTCTCCATGCCGATGCCGTGGAGGAAGAGCACGGTCCCAGCTGGCTCTCGGTCGGCGGGTTCGCTCACCCGCGCCCAGGCGGTATCGCCCATCACCGGTGAGGGATAACGCAGCCAGTAGGTCCGCACGCCAGCCTCGCTGTAGGCGTGGGACTGCTCCGGTTCGAGCGGTGCCGGGGCGGGATAGGCCGTCAGACCGCCTTTGAGACGCGGGCCATGGCGCGCCAAGAGGTCGCCAGGGCTCGGCACCTCCCACTGAACGGAGGGCCAGGCGGCAAGGCCGGGGAGGAAGAGCATCCGAGCGCTCATCCAGTTCTGTGCGGCTCGCACGCGGCGGCGCTCGGCCTCGGCCAGGGTCCGATTGTCAGGCGCCTTCTCGGCGAAGAAGCTCTTCTCCCAGTGCGTCGACGCGGTGCGGTAGGCACGGCCTAGGTTGGCGGTGCGGGTCAGCGCCGCTTCCAGGCCCGGCATTTTCGGCCTTTCGCCCAGGAGCTCGTAGAAGCGGCCGAGCGAACCTTCGGCCCGGCTGGCGATCGCCCAAATGTTGGACAGCGGGAAATAGACGCGAGTCACCACGGGCACGCCAACCCGGTCGAACCAGGGCCGCATCAGCAGGTTGCCGAGCGGGCTTTGCAGCAGGCGTTCGATGGCCATAGGCGTCCCCCGCTCCTCTCCTAGCCGCCGGCGACGCCGGGCAGCTCGCGGCGGAAGGGCACGACGTCGAGGTCGATCTCCTCCTCAAGCTCCCGGGCCAGGCGATGGCCGCTGTAGACTGCGTGGGCGACCGTCGCGGGCGCCAGGGCATCACCGATCAGGGAGACCTGCGCGATACCGGCCTCGCCCCAGTCGCCTTCCCGCGCCTTGAGTGCCTGGAACAGAGCATCCTCCGGCAGGCGCGAGGTGACCGGCAGGAGCAGATCACAAGCGATCTCTTCGGTTTTGCCGGTGAAGGCACACGCCAGGGTCAGCACCCCGTTGCCCGCGTCGGCCAGCGTGCGATGCGGCCGGATGGTGACACCAAGCTCCAGCAGCCCGGTCTGGATGCGGCCTTGTTCCAGAGTGTTGTGGGTCCAGCTCGACACGTCGGCCGCCGGTGTGACCAAGGTGACCTCGGCCCCCATGGCCTGCAGGGCTTCGGCCATGACGCCGCCGAGCAGGTAGTGATCGTCGTCGTAGATCACGACCTGACGCCCCTCCACAGCGGCACGCTCGACCGCGCCGTCGAGAAGGTCGTCGGGAGAGAGCAGACTGGTCCGCTCCAGGAAAGACAGGGGCATGGCATGCTCGCGGCCGACACCATCGAGCCGCCAACGCGACCCGGTGGCGACGGCCACAAAGCGGGCGCCGAAGTCCAGGACCTCCTCGGCGGAAAGCGGGCTGTCGAGATAGATCTCGGCATTGGTCATCTGGCGCAGCTGGCCCTCGCGGTAGCCGCGTACGCGGTCATAGCTGGCCAGGCCCGGCAGGCGCGCCATGCGGACGGCGATGCCGCCGAGTTCCTTGGACGCTTCGGCCAGAGCGACCTGATAGCCGCGCTTGGCCAAGCTCATGGCGCATTCCAACCCGGCCGGCCCGGCACCGACGACCAGCACCTGCGCCTCCGCGCTCTTGGCGGGAGCGATCTCTTCCGGGTGCCAGCCCTTACGCCACTCCTCGCCCTTGGTCGGATTCTGGGTGCAGCGGATGGGAGCAATCACCATGTCGCCGGAGACACAGATGTTGCAGCCGATGCACTCGCGGATGTCATCCAGCCGCCCCTCCTCGATCTTCTTCGGCAGAAAGGGGTCGGCGATGGAGGGGCGCGCAGCACCGATCAGGTCGAGGATGCCGCGCTTGATCTGGCTGACCATGGCGTCAGGCGAGGTGAAGCGCCCGACGCCAACCACCGGCTTGCTGGTTACCGACTTCACGAAGGCGACGTACTTTTCCTGCTCACCCTCTTCGCCGAAGCGCGCGGTCACCGAGTCGTTGGACCAGTCGCTGACGTTGACGTCCCAGAGGTCAGGCAGCTCGGCCAGCATCTCGACGACCTCGCGGCCCTCGGTCTCGCTGCAGAGGCCCGCTTCGCCCATGACCTCGTCGACGGCGAAGCGCAGCGCCACGGCGCAGCGGTCTCCCACCGCCTCCTTAGTATCTTCGATGATCTCCCGGTAGAGCCGCACTCGGTTCTCCAGGCTGCCGCCGTACTCATCGCTGCGGTGATTGTAGCGCTGGCTGATGAAGTGCATGGGCAGCGTCAGGTCGTGCCCGGCATAGCAATAGATGATGTCGAAGCCGGCCCGCTTGGCGCGAAGCGCGGCGTTACGGTGCCAGCGGCGGACATTGGCGATGTCCTGTTTGTCCATCGCCCTGGCCTGTATCGGGTCAAGCGCCCCCACCATCATGTGGGAGGGCGCCAGCGGCACCTCTCGGCTGTAGCGATTGGGGGCATGAAAGCCATTGTGCGCCAGCTCGATGCCGGCCAAGGCCCCCTCGGCATGGATGGCCTCTATTGAGGCCTGGAAAGCCGGGATGTCCCGGTCATCCCACAGCCGCCCTTCGATGAAGGGAGAGACATCGGAGCTGTGATGCAGCTCGACTTCCTCGGTGTTGATCACCGCCCAGCCGCCGGCAGCCTTGACCCGGCGCATGCCCGCGGCTGCCTGCGGATGCAGCCGCGCCAGGCCGTTGCAATGGGGAACCTGATAGAAGCGGTTGCGCGCCGTGACCGGCCCGATCCGGATGGGCTCGAAGAGAATGTCGTAGCGCGGGTCGCGGGGCATGGGCGCGCCTTCTTATGGGTCTGCGGGAACTTCGCGCAGGCGTGAACCCCAAGATAGGGCCGGCTTATTGATAGAACGTGACGTCGGCGCGGGATGAAAGGCTGACGACCGAAAGACAGTCCTCGATCTTGGCGCCGTCGGTCTCGCAGTCCTGCACGGCGTTGAGCAGCACCTTGCCGAGGTTGGCGCAGTCGACATCGGCGACGTCGAAGATCTTCACCACGGTCTTGGCGGCCGGCAGCGGCGCGGCGTCAACCAGTGAGCGGCGGGCGATGATGCCGTCCTTGTCGAAGAAGACCAGGTCGAGCACCAGTTTGTTGAAGCCGTCGTCGAGCTCGTTGGCGAACAGCAGATAGGTGCGGCACGCCTCCGGCTGCGGCTGCAGGCGGTTGAGCTCAAGCTTGAGCTGGCCGCTGTCCTGAGCCGAAAGCGGAGCCGCGAGAAGAAAGAGAGCGAGCGCCAAGACCGCGCGGAAGAACGTCATCGAGTGTCTCCAGAAGATGCCGAGCCGAGAGCCGGCGGCATTCTAGAGACGGACAACAAGAAGGCAAAAGCGCGATTGTCGAATGGCTATCAGACTTCGCGGTCGAGCAATCTGCCCAGCATGCGATCCTCGGTACGAATGACCTCAAGGTTCGCCTCGTGCGCCCGCTTGATTTCCTGCTGGCGGGCGATCTCTTCCTCCAAGCGGACTTCCTTCGCCCGATCGAAGGCGTCCGGGCGACGCTCGGTGCCTTGCAGCTCCGGGCGAGGCTCCGGGCGAGGCTCTGGACGCGGCTCGCCGCGCACGCCGCCTTCGGCCTGGGAGACCCCCTCCACGCGGAGAGGAACCTGTCTGCTGTTCTGCTCGTCAGAAACGTTGCCGACCGTACCCGTCGCCGCGTTGGCGACGTTGTGGGCAGAGGCAGCCAGGCGCTTCGCCTGAAACTGCGCACCGGAAACGGCAATATTGCCAGCGATCATCGAACCAACTCCTTTGGTCCTATCATCACACCCCATCAGAATAGCATGGCGTCGAATATTCGCCTAATAATGGTATTTCTGACAAAATTGCCTCTAACCGGAGCCTTTTGACGCAGCCGCTTCCCCATCTTATGCCGAGGTGCTATATATCGGGCAGTCATATATCGGTCAGAGATATATTCGTGCCGGAGAGGCCCTATGGATGTAAGAACCTTGTGCTTGGCGGTGCTCAGTGGCGGGGAAGCCAGCGGCTATGAAATTCGCAAAGCCCTGCAGGAAGCGCCACTCGGTCACTTCCAAGACGCCGCCTACGGCTCGATCTACCCTGCCCTGCTGCGCCTCAGCGACGAGGGACTCGTCAACGGTACCGCGCTCAGCCAGGAGAAGCGCCCGGACAAGAAGGTCTATTCCCTGACCTCGCCCGGGGAGCGCGCCCTGCGCAAAGCGCTGATGGTTGCGCCCGGGCCCGACAAGTTTCGTTCCGACTTCCTGCTGATTCTCTATCTTGCCGACCGCCTGCCGCCCGAGTTCATCCTCGATATCATCGATGAGCGGATGGCCGAGTACGAGACGCATCTCGAGCAGATGGAGAATTGCGGCGACTGCCTTGAGCACCCTGGAAAACGCTTCGTTCACGGCTTTGGGCAGGCTTGGTATCGTGCTGCGCTGGAGTATTTGCGGGAGAACAGGGATTGCTTCGCCGCTGAACTCGTAGAGATGAAGCAGCGCCATGAGGCGCAGGACCATGAGACCCGCGAAGAGGTCGGTCGATCACGCGAGCAGGCCGTGCCTGCCGCGTCTTCCGTTCTGATAGGCGAGTAGAGAGACAGGTGCCTAAGAAACGCAATACGTCCGTCTGGATTGCCGTCGGCTTGGCCGCCCTGGCGACCGGCTGGGTCGCCTCGGGCATGGTGGGCGACGACCCGGTCCAGCCGGAAACACAACGGTCGGCGGCCGAGGTCGAAAGCGTGGAAACGGCCTTTGCCGTCCGCACGCGCCAGTCCGAGTCCCAGCTTCATCGCAAGACCCTGCTGGTCCGCGGCCGAACCGAAGCCGAGCGCATGGTCGACATCAGGACCGAAACCGAAGGCCAGATCGTCGAGCTTCCGGTTCAAGAAGGTGCTCTGGTCGAGAAGGACGAGGTACTGGCGCAGATCGACCCGCGCGAGCGCCCCGCCAGCTTGCAGGAGGCCAAGGCTCTGTTGGAGCAGAAGCGGCTTGAGCTGCAGGCTGCGCGCACACTGCGGAGCAAGGGCTTCCGCGCCGAAACTCAGCTTGCCGCCGCCCAGGCCGAGTATGACGCCGCGCAAGCTGCGGTGCGCCGCATGGAAATCGAGATTCAAATGCTGACCGTGGAAGCGCCCTTCGGCGGCTTCTTCGAAGACCGCTACGTTGAGCTCGGCGACTACGTCGAGCCTGGCGATACGGTCGGTCAGATCATCGACCTCGACCCCATCATCGTGGTCGCCCCGATCAGCGAGCACGATATAGGCCAGCTGGAAATTGGGGTCGATGCTGAGGCGCGCCTGGCCAACGGCCGGGACGTCGTCGGCGTGGTCCGCTTCATCGGCGCCAACGCCGACCCGCAGACTCGCACCTTCCGGGCCGAAATCGAAGTCGCCAATCCGGACCGCCTGATCTCGGCCGGCATGACGGCGGAGATCGCCGTTCCGCTTGAGACGGTGTCGGCCCACTATATTTCTCCGGCGATCCTGACCCTGTCCGATGCCGGCGCCATCGGCGTCATGGTGGTGGACGAAGACAGCCGTGCCCGCTTCACGGAAATCGAGATCGTCGAAGACGAGAAGGACGGTATCTGGATCTCAGGCCTGCCCAGCGAGGCGACCTTGATCGTGGTCGGCCAGGAGTTCGTCTCCGAAGGCCAGAAGGTGCGCGCCGTAGAGGAAGGCGAGCAGGCGAGCAGCGAGGAGCTTGGCTCGTGAGTGCCATCATCGATGCGGCCATCAGCCACTCGCGCACGGTGCTTGCGGCGCTGGTGATGCTGTTGGTCGCCGGCACTTACGCCTACCAGGAGATCCCGAAGGAAGCCGACCCGGACATCAACATCCCGATCATCTACGTCTCCCTGTCCCATAACGGCATCTCGCCCGAGGATGCCGAGCGGCTGCTGGTCAAGCCCATGGAGACGGAGCTGAACGGCATCGAGGGCGTCAAGGAGATGCGCTCTCAGGCCTTCGAGGGCGGCGCCAGCGTTGTGCTCGAGTTCGATGCCGGTTTCGACCCGGACATCGCCCTTGCCGACGTGCGGGAGAAGGTCGACCTCGCCAAATCGGAAATCCCGGAGGATGCCGAAGAGCCCACCGTCCACGAGGTCAATTTCAGCCTCTTCCCGGTGATGGTGGTGACGCTCTCCGGCGACGTGCCCGAACGCACCTTGCTGCGGGTCGCACGCGACCTGCAGGACCGCATCGAGGCCATTCCCATGGTCTTGGAGGCGGAGATCGGCGGAGATCGGGATGAATTGATCGAGCTGGTGCTCGATCCTCTGATGCTCGAGAGCTACAACATCGATGCGCGTGCGGTCATGGAGGCGGTCGGCAACTCCAACCGCCTGGTTACCGCCGGCTCGTTGGACACCGGCGCCGGGCGCTTCCCCATCAAGGTGCCGGGGCTGTTCGAAGGCCGCGACGACATCCTCGACATGCCGATCAAGGTCAATGAGGACGCCGTGGTGCGGTTCCGCGACATCGGCGTGCTGCGCACCACTTTCGTCGACCCGACCAGTTTCGTCCGCATCAACGGCAAGCCGGGGCTTTCGCTGGAGATCAAGAAGCGCACAGGCGAGAACATCATCGAGACCATCGAGCGGGTGAAAGAGGTGGTCATCGCCAGTGCGGCCAACTGGCCGGAGGGCGTCAAGTACGGCTTCAGCTCCGACAAGTCGACGACCATCCGCACCATGCTCAGCGATCTGCAGAACAACGTGCTGAGCGCCGTCCTGCTGGTGATGATCGTTATCGTAGCAGCGCTCGGGCTGCGCTCCGCCGGGCTGGTCGGCGTCGCCATACCCGGCTCCTTCCTCACAGGCATTCTCGTCCTCGCCACGGCTGGCCTGACGGTCAACATCGTCGTCCTTTTCAGCCTCATTCTCGCGGTCGGCATGCTGGTCGACGGCGCCATCGTGGTCACGGAGTACGCCGACCGGAAGCTCAGCGAAGGCCTGGGCCGCAAGGAAGCCTATGCTGCCGCCGCCAAGCGCATGGCCTGGCCAATCATCGCCGCGACGGCAACCACCTTGGCCGCCTTCACCCCGCTGCTCTTCTGGCCCGGCGTGGTCGGCGAGTTCATGAAATTCCTGCCGATCACCCTGATTGCCACTTTGAGCGCCTCGCTTCTCATGGCGCTGGTCTTCATCCCGACTCTCGGCTCCGTGCTGGGCCGGCGGGTCGCGCCGCAACCCGCCTTGGCGAGTGCTTCGGGTGCGCCCGTCGAGTCTGAGAGGAGCTTGCCGACGCGCGCCTATCTCGGGTTCCTCGGGCTGGCCTTGAAGCATCCCTTCCTGGTGGTGCTCGGGGCCGTCAGCCTGCTGGTTCTCGTACAGGTCGCCTATGCGAAATGGGGCGAAGGTGTCGAGTTCTTCCCCGACGTCGAACCGGACAACGTGCAGATCTGGGTGCACGGCCGCGGCAACTTCTCCATCGACGAGCGCGATGCCCTGTTGCGTCAGGTCGAACAGCGGATCATCGACCTGCAGCGGGAACGCGGCGAGTTTCACGCTATCTACGGGCGGAGCATGGCCTACTCGGGCCGGGAAAACGATGATGAGCCGGAAGACCTGATCGGCAGCGTTCAGCTCGAGTTCACCGATTGGTTCGCCCGTCGGCCGGCCGAGACCATCCTGGACGATATCCGGGAACGCACGAGCGATCTGGCCGGCATCATGATCGAGGCCCGCAAGGAGGAAGCCGGCCCGCCGGTCGGCAAGCCCATTCAGATCCAGGTGGCCTCTGACTGGCCCGAGCTGATCCCGCCCGTGGCCCAGCAGATCGCGGAAAAACTCCGCTCGATCGAGGGTGTCCGCGACGTGGAGGACGGACTGCCCATCCCCGGCATCGAGCTGCAGCTCGACGTCGACCGGGCCCAGGCCGCCAAGTTCGGCGCCGACATCACGCTGGTCGGCTCTTACGTGCAGATGCTGACCAAGGGGCTGGAGATTGGCGAGTACCGGCCGGACGAGACGGATGACGAAGTCGATATCGTCGTTCGCTTTCCCGAGCGCTATCGCAACATCAACGAGCTTGGCCAGATCCGCATGCAGACGGAGAACGGCCTGGTCCCGATCGCCAACTTCGTCGAGTGGCGGCCCGCCCCCAAGGTCTCTCTGCTGCGGCGGATGGACGGTTCGCGGGTGATGACGGTGAAGGCCGACGTCGGCATCAATCCGGCAACGGGCAATCCCTATCTGGCCGACACCATTGCCGGCGAAATGCGCAGCTGGCTGGCGCAAGCCGATATCGACCGCCGCGTGCGCCTCAACTTCAAGGGCGAGGACGAAGAACAGGCGGAGGCTCAGGCCTTTCTCCTCAAGGCCTTCGCCATTGCTCTTTTCTTGATGGCCGCCGTTCTGATCACACAGTTCAACAGCTTCTACAGCGCCTTCCTCATTCTCTCCGCTGTGGTCATGTCGACCATCGGAGTCATGCTCGGCCTCCTGTTGACCGGACAGCCCTTCGGCATCGTCATGAGCGGAATCGGCGTCATCGCCCTCGCAGGCATTGTGGTGAACAACAACATCGTTCTGATCGATACCTATGACCGCCTGAAGCGGGAGATGGGCGATCCGCTGCAAGCGATCTTGGAGACGGGCGCCCAACGTCTCCGGCCAGTCTTTCTGACCACGATCACCACCATTCTCGGGCTCATGCCCATGGTGCTCGGGGCCAACGTCGATCTGGCGAACCGGATGGTGCAGATCGGCGCTCCCTCGACCCAGTGGTGGACGCAGCTCGCCACGGCGATCGCCTTCGGCCTTGCCTTCTCCACCCTGCTCACCCTGGTGGTCACGCCTTGCGCGCTGCTCATGCGGGTGCGGGTGACGGAGATGCTGCGGCGCTGGCGCGGCGGCCCGGCAGGACCCGCGGACGGTCTTCCGGCCGAGGGCGGCACGGTCAAGCCGCTGCCCGGCACACCCCGCCCGGTCCCCGAAGCCGCCGAGTAGTCCTTAGCCCAGTAGGCTACGGCGGACGGTACACGACAGGCTGTCACCCCGGCCAAGGGCGAAGCCCGCGAGCCGGGGTCCATTACTCGCCCGGGACGAGCCCTCGGATTGTGTCATGCCGCTGGCAGCCGTTGAAAAATCAACGTCGGGCGGTGCCTACTTCTGCATGGTTCCCGGCTCCCGGTCTCCGCTTACGCGGAGCCCTTGGCCGGGATGACATTTCAAGAATGACCGCAACCGCCTCTGCATAGCGGGGTCGCTTAGTTCGCCTGCAGTTCCGGCGGAGCGACGAAGATCTGCCCCGGGTAGATCAGGTCCGGGTCGCGGATCTGGTCCTGGTTGGCCTCGTAGATCACCGAATAGAGGATGCCCTCGCCGTAGAGACGGCGGGCGAGACGCCAGAGGCTGTTGCCGGGCTGGACCACCACCATGCGGTCGCGCGGCAGGTCAGCAATGAAGACGGTGCGGGCGAAGATCGTTTCCAGGCGTGCGATGACCTCGCCGGCCTCGTTCAGCTGATCGACCCGGAGCTGGTAGAGCCCTTCCTCCACCGCTGTTTCCGGCGCAATCAGCCAACGCTCATCGGCAGCGACACGCGTTTGCCCAATTGGGCGATTGTCGAGGTAGGCCAGCACATTGGAACCCGGCAGACCGCGCCCGGCCACCTTGATGAAGCCCTCGGCGTCGTAATCGACCGAGAGGATAGAGAGGCCGAGCGTGCGCAGGCCCTCGTTCTCTTCCACGTCCTGACCTTGCAGGACGCGGGCTCCGCCGCCTTCCTGCGGCACGGCGATGGCGACCGCCTCCTCGGAGCCCTCCCCTTCATCATTCGATGCTTGTTCGCGCTCGTCCGCTTGTGTCGGTCCGCGGGGTACGGAGGCCACCACCAGCTCCGAAGAGCGGATGGTCTCACCGGACGGCAGGCGCGCTTCGAGCAACAGCTCGTGGTCGCCCGGCGGCAAGGGCCGATCGAGAATCAGCACCCAGTTGCCGCGCCGGTCGGACTCGGCCTCGGCTTCCACCTTGCCGTCGCGCAGCAGAAAGACGCGGCTGCCGCGCGGGCTCTGCCCGGCCGCCACCAAGGCGCCGTCGCGCTCGATGCGGACCACGTCGAACGAAGGTGGCGGCGTCTGCGGCTCGGCCTGCTCTTCTTGCTCCTCGACGGAGGTCTGGTCCTCGTCCGGCAGCGGCGTTTTCGGCAAGGCCGCGACCACGGTCTCCTCTGTTTCTGTCTGCTCTTCCTGTGTCAGCGCTGGCGCAGTTGGTTCCGGATCTTGCTCTTGAGGTTGATCCTCTGCCGGCTCGCTCTTTGCGGTATCTTCAGTGGGCTGGGAGGACTCGGCGTCGGCCGCTTGAGACTGCGCCGTTTCCGCCTCCACAGTCTCCTCCTTGGGCTCTTCGCTGGCAGGCGTATCGTCCGATTTCGCTGCGCTGTCGGCCTCACCTTGCTCTGTCTGCGAGGCAGCAGGTGCCGTCTGCTGCTCTTGCTGCGAGGCCGCCGCTTGAGCGGCCTCGGCAGCGGCGTCGCGGTCTTCCGCCTTCGGCAGCTCGGCAGACGCTCCTGCCGTCTCGCTGCTCGGCTCAGACGGGGCGCCTTGTGTCTCGGCTTGCGCGGCTGCGTTGTCGAGTTCCTTCGATGCGTCTTGCAGAGCTTGCTGCACGGCGCGCGTGTCAGGTGCCAACGCTGCCTCAGTGCCGTCTTCACCCGTCGCACTTTGCTCTTCGGCCGCCGTGTCCTCGCTGTCGTTGCCCGCCGGATCGACGTTTTCTTCGGACGCCGCCTGTTCCGTCGCCTCAGGTTCCGGCGTTGCCTGCTCTGTCGTTTGCAGCTCTGCTGTCTGGGGTGCTGCTTGCTCTACAGAAGTCTGATCGTCCGGAGCGGTCTCCGCCGCTTCGCTCTCGTCCTCCTGCGATTGCCGCGCCTCGCTTTCCGCTTCCTGCGCGGATTCGGCAACGTCACCGAGAGACTGCTGGACCGTGCCCGCGCGCTCACCCCCCTCGCCCGGGGCCGAGCCATCGTCCTGCAAAAGCAAGTAGCCTCCGACAACCACCGCAGTGACCACCGCCGCCAGCAGAACCACCGACTGCGAATTCATGCCCACATCTCCAGCGACTTATTCGGCCGCATTGGCTTTCACCATTTGAATGCTTCTTTCCCACATCGTAATACGCAAGATGCGCAGGACGCAAAATCTGCCCCGGCTTTGGATGAGAACTTGCCCTTTCGGGGTGGAACGGGAAAACAAAGCCGCCTTACGCCCACCCATCCAGTCAATAACGCGAACGATGGATTAGGACTGTATGAGTGAAGTCTCAGCCCTCTGCGTCTATTGCGGCTCCTCCGATCGCTGCTCCGAGCATTACCTCGAGCTTGCCTATGAACTCGGCGCCGAATGTGCCCGGCGTGGCATCAAAGTGGTCTTTGGCGGCGGCCGCGTTGGCCTGATGGGGCGGCTGGCCGATGGCGCCTTGGCGCATGGCGGCATCGTTCACGGGGTGATTCCGGCCCTGCTGAAAGAAGTCGAGGTCGACCACACCGGGGCTCAGGTCCTAGAAGTCGTTGAAAACATGCACACTCGCAAGATGCGGATGTTCGAGCTGGCCGATGCCTTCTGCGTCCTGCCGGGCGGCTTCGGGACCCTTGATGAGACCTTCGAGATCATCACCTGGCGCCAGCTCAAGCTGCACGACATGCCGATCGTCCTGCTCAATCAAGAAGGCTACTGGGACCTGCTCCTGGAGCTGGTTACCCACCAGCTGGCCGAAAAGTTCGTCAGGCCCGAGTACAGCAACCTCTTCTCGGTTGCCGCCTCCATCGACGATCTCTTCGCCCAAATCGCGGCCGCGCCTGCGCCCCGATTCGCCTCGAACCCCACCCAGATCTGAAAGCCCCCAAAGGCAGGCCGGCTAATCAGAAAGCAGGGCTTGTGCCCTCCGGGCCGCCAATTATTGTGCTCTGCAACATAGTGTGAAATGAGCCCCGGGCGCAGCCCGCGCCGTATCATCAGGGGCGAAAGAGCGGAGCATCATGCAGAAGATCAAAGTCAAGAATCCGATTGTTGAGCTGGACGGGGACGAGATGACCCGGATTATCTGGGCCTTCATCAAGGAAAAGCTCATTCTGCCCTATCTCGACGTTGATCTGCTGTACTATGACCTCGGCATCGAAGAGCGCGACCGCACGGACGATCAGATCACCATCGATGCGGCCAACGCGATCAAGCAGCACCGGGTGGGCGTCAAGTGCGCCACCATCACGCCGGACGAACAGCGAGTCGAGGAGTTCGGCCTCAAGCAGATGTGGCGCTCGCCCAACGGCACCATCCGCAACATCCTGGGCGGCACGGTGTTCCGCCAGCCCATCATCTGTGAAAACGTGCCGCGGCTGGTGCCGGGCTGGACCAAGCCCATCGTCATCGGACGTCATGCCTTCGGTGACCAGTATCGCGCGACCGACTTTGTGGTCCCCGGCAAGGGCAAGCTGACCATTCGCTTCGAGCCCGAGGACGGCAGCGCCCCCATCGAGCGGGAGGTCTACGACTTCCCGGGCGGCGGCGTGGCGCTTTCCATGTACAATCTCGATGACAGCATCCGCGGCTTCGCCCGTGCCTGCATGAACTACGGCCTGGCGCTGGGCTGGCCGGTCTACCTCTCAACCAAGAATACGATTCTCAAGGCCTACGACGGCCGCTTCAAGGACCTCTTCGAAGAAGTTTTCGAGAGCGAATTCAAAGAGAAGTTTGCCGAAGCTGATATCACCTATGAACACCGGCTGATCGACGATATGGTCGCCTGCGCGATGAAGTGGAATGGCGGCTTCGTCTGGGCCTGCAAGAACTATGACGGCGACGTGCAGTCCGATACCGTGGCGCAGGGCTTCGGTTCGCTCGGCCTGATGACCTCGGTCCTGATGACACCCGATGGCAATACCGTCGAGGCGGAGGCGGCCCACGGCACGGTGACGCGGCACTACCGCCTGCATCAGGCCGGCAAGGAAACCTCGACCAACCCAATTGCCTCGATCTTCGCCTGGACCCGCGGCCTAGCCTACCGCGGCGCCTTCGACGATACGCCAGAGGTGGTGCGCTTCGCCGAAACCCTGGAGCGGGTCTGCATCGAAACGGTCGAGAGCGGCGCCATGACCAAGGACCTGGCACTCCTGATCGCCCCCGATCAGACTTGGCTGACCACCAACCAGTTCCTCGACCGGCTCGATACCAATCTCCAGGCGGCCATGGGCTGACACTAGGAGATGGCTCGGGTTGAGCTGACTCGGGACCATTTGTCTTGCTATTGGGTCACACCTGCGTGAGCGTCTCGCTCTTGCCAAGATTGCTCCGCAGAGACGCCGAGCTACATGACACAAGGCCAAGGACTGCCATGAAGTTTCTCGCGATCATCTTCGCCGCACTGCTAGGGACCGTAAGCGTGCAAGCACAAGAATTTCCGGGCAAGGACCCAGAGAACATCCTGGTCATGGAGACCGACCAGGGGACCGTCTACATCGAAATGCTGCCTGATGTGGCGCCAAAGCACATCGCGCAGATCAAGGAGCTGACCCGGGCCGGCTACTACGACCAGTCGCCCTTCCACCGGGTGATCGACGGCTTCATGGCCCAGGGCGGCGACAAGACCGGCACCGGCTTCGGCAAGTCCAAGCTGCCCGACCTGGAGGCCGAGATCTCCGACATTCCCTTCGAGCGTGGCGTGGTCGGCATGGCCCGGGCCGCCAATCTCAACTCGGCCAACAGCCAGTTCTTCATCATGCTGGCGCGCAACAGCGGGCTCGACGGCAAGTACACCGTCTGGGGCCGGGTGCTCGAGGGCATGGACGTGGTCGATCAGATCAAGAAGGCGCCCTTCACCGAGCGCAGCGGCATCGTCAAGGACCCAGACTTTCTGGTCCGCATGCAGGTGCTCAGCGACGCCAACGGCGGCAACTCTTAAATCCACCCTCTGATGTCACCCCGGCCAAGGGCGAAGCCCGCGAGCCGGGGTCCAGCCACACACTCGGTGGGTGCCTACCGCTGCCTTCGGCAACTCGCTCCGCGAGCCCTCGGGTCGCAACGCTGCGCGCTGCGCCCAAGGGTGACAGTCTGAAAGTGTCCGCGAACGCGCCGCACCTCCTCACGTCACCCCGGCCCCCGAGCCGGGGTCCATTCCGCGGCCTGCACGGGACGCAGTCGGTCAGCACGGATGTTGCGGCCGTGCGCTTTCTCATCCTGCCGTCCGAGCCTCGCCCAACCATGGTTCCCGGCTCGCTGACGCGGCCGGGATGACGAGCGAGGTTGCGGCTGCGCCAGATTAGCTGCCCCGAGCTCGGCGCAGGCTGCAGAATGGATACCCGCGTCAAGCGCGCGTACGACAGTTGGCGTGCTGCCCTATCGTCCTCGCGCTCAGGCCGCCAGCGCCGCTTCGATAGCAGCAATGGCGTCGTCAGCCTTGGTGCCATCCGGGCCGCCGGCCTGCGCCATGTCGGCCCGGCCGCCGCCGCCCTTGCCGCCCAGGGCCTCGGAGCCGACCCGCACGAGGTCGACCGCAGAGAGCTGCTGCGTGAGATCGTCCGTAACGCCGACCACCACCGAGGCCTTGCCTTCGTTGACGGCAATGATGACCGCGACGCCTGAGCCGAGGTGTCCTTTGATCTCGTCGGCCATGGGCTTGAGGTCGCGCGCCGGCACGTCCTGCAAAACGCGGCTGATCAGCTTGCGGCCGTTGATCTCCTTGGCCGCCGGTCCCTCGCCGCCGCCAGTGGCCAGCTTCTTGCGGGTCTCTGAGAGCTCGCGCTCCAGCTTGCGGCGCTCCTCGATCAGCGCGGTCACCCGCTCGGGCAGATCCTGCGGGCCGGTCTTCAGCGCGGAAGCCGCCTGATCGAGCAAGCGCTCTTGGGTCTCCACGTAGGTCAGGGCTGCGGCACCAGCCACGGCCTCGATGCGGCGCACGCCGGCCGCCAAGGCCGTCTCGCCGGTAATCTTGAAGAAGCCGATGTCGCCGGTGCGGGTCACATGCGTGCCGCCACACAGCTCGGTGGAGAAGGCACGGCCCGCGCCTTTGGTGGCGTCCTCGCCGCCCATGGAAACGACGCGCACCTCATCGCCGTACTTCTCGCCGAACAGCGCTAGGGCGCCCGCGGTGATCGCCTCATCCGGCGTCATGAAGCGGGTTCCGACTTCCGCGTTGGTGCGGATGCGTCGGTTGACCAAGGCCTCGACAGCCCGGATGTCCTCGGCATCCAGCGGCTTGGGATGGCTGATGTCGAAACGCAGCCGGTCGGGGGCCACCAGGGAGCCCTTCTGGGTCACGTGGTCGCCGAGACGCTGACGCAGGGCCTCGTGCAGCAAATGGGTCGCAGAATGGTGTATGCGCAGGGCGCTGCGCCGCTCATGGTCGACGCTAAGCTCCACCCGATCACCGGCATGCAGGTGCCCCGAGATGACCTCGGCCGTATGGACGTGCAGGTCGCCAAGCTTCTTCTGCGTGTCCAGAATGCGCAGGCGCGCGCCGCCACCGCTCTCGGCCGTGCCGCTGTCGCCCTGCTGGCCACCGCTTTCGGCATAGAAAGGCGTCTGGTTCGCCAGGAAGTGGACGCTGTCGCCCTCGCCCGCCTCGTGTACCTCTTCGCCGTCGCGCACGATGGCCTGCACCACGCCTTCCGCCGCCTCGCTCTCATAGCCGAGGAACTCGGTGGCACCGAGGCGCTCGCGCAGCTCGTACCACAGCGTCTCGGTCGCCGTCTCGCCGGAGCCGGCCCAGGCCTGGCGGGCCGCGGCGCGCTGGCGCTCCATGGCCGCGTCATAGCCTGCCTGATCGACTGTCCGCCCCTCGCCGCGCAGGATGTCCTGCGTCAGGTCGAGCGGAAAGCCGTAGGTATCGTAGAGCTTGAAGGCGACCTCGCCGGGCAATGGGGCATCGCCCTTGAGCTGCTCCGTGGCTTCGGAGAGCAGGCGCAAGCCGCGGCCCAAGGTCTCCTTGAACCGGGTCTCCTCGAGCTTCAGCGTCTCCTCGATCAGGCTCTGGGCGCGGCCGAGCTCAGGGAAGGCCTGGCCCATCTGATCGACCAGGGCCGGCACAAGCCGGTACATCAGAGGGTCCTTGGCGCCCAGCATGTGGGCATGGCGCATGGCGCGGCGCATGATGCGGCGCAGGACATAGCCGCGGCCTTCGTTGCTTGGCAGCACGCCGTCGGCGATCAGGAAGCAGCTCGCCCGCAGATGATCGGAGATCACCCGATGAGAGACCGCGCGCGGCCCGTCCGGCGAAGTGCCGCTCGCCGCGGCGCTGGCCTCGATGAGGGCGCGCATCAGGTCGATATCGTAGTTGTCGTGCTTGCCTTGCAGCACGGCGGCGATGCGCTCCAGGCCCATGCCGGTGTCGATCGAGGGCCGCGGCAGATCGACCCGCTCTTCCTTGGTCACCTGCTCGTATTGCATGAAGACCAGGTTCCAGATCTCGATGAAGCGGTCGCCATCCTCGTCCGGGCTGCCCGGAGGCCCGCCGGCGATGCCGGGACCGTGGTCGTAGAAAATCTCAGAGCACGGGCCGCAGGGCCCGGTGTCGCCCATGGCCCAGAAGTTGTCCGAGGTGGCGATGCGGATGATGCGCTCCTCGGGAAGGTCGGCGATCTTGCGCCAGAGGGCGAAAGCCTCGTCGTCCTCGGCGTAGACGGTCACCAGAAGCCGGTCCTCCGGCAAGCCGTACTCCTGGGTGACCAGCTTCCAGGCCAACTCGATCGCGACGTCCTTGAAGTAGTCACCGAAGGAGAAGTTGCCGAGCATCTCGAAGAAGGTGTGATGCCGCGCCGTGTAGCCGACGTTCTCCAGGTCGTTGTGCTTGCCGCCGGCCCGGACGCACTTCTGCGAAGTCACGGCGCGGTTGTAGGGCCGATGCTCCTGGCCGGTGAAAACGTTCTTGAATTGAACCATGCCGGCGTTGGTGAACAGCAGCGTCGGGTCGTTGCGCGGCACCAAGGGAGAGGAGGCCACGACCTCGTGCCCCGCCTCGGCAAAGTAGTCCAAAAATCGGCTGCGGATATCGTTGGTGCTCTGCATGGTTCGCAATCGCTCTCAAGCGCTTTCTAACTAAATTAGATATGTTCCAAGAAGTGGCGTAAACAACGGATATTCCGCTGCCCCGCTCGTGGCTTGATTTCTATCCTCAAGCGTGGTCACTGTCTAGTGAAGCGGGGGCTGCCATTGAATTGCCTCTAGCGATCCACTCCACACTATCCTAGTTTTCGGCCATGCTCACGATGCCAATGCGACTCTGGCGCGCTTCGGTCCATCGCACCGTCACGGCGCTTGCCCTTCTGTCCCTCGCCTTCTCCCCGGCTTCGGCTCAGACCGAGCCCCAGGGCCCGCCGACGAAAAGCGAGGCGATCCAGGACTGGACCCTGCAGTGCCAAGCCGGCCCGCAGGGCGGCGACGTCTGCCAGCTCTTCCAGGAAGCTTCGCTGGAGGGAACCGAACGTCCCATCCTCAGGGCACTGGTTGGCTACCGGACGCCTGATGCGGATAACTTGACCTTGGTCCTGGTGCTGCCACTCGGCGTCTCTCTCTCCAAGGGCGCCTTCATGCAGATCGACTCCAACCAGCCGGTCGCCGTGCCCTTCGAGCGCTGCGAGCCCGGTGGCTGCCTGATCTTTCTGGCGATGAACGACAGCTTGGTGCAGGCACTCAAGAGCGGCATCAATGCCCGGCTGATCTTTCACGACACCCAGCACCGGCGCGGTGCAGCGACCCTCTCGCTGAGGGGCTTCACCGCCGGCGTCGACCGTTTGAGCGCCAACTAGCCGAGCTCAGTCAGCGTCACCGCCTGGAGTGCGGCGCGTCGGCTAAGGCGCCTATTCGGCTGCGTCCTCGCGGGCGTCCGGACCCTCTAGCATGGCATCGGCCACCAGTCCGGCGTTGGCGCGCACGGCCTGCTCGATGCTCCGGGCCATCTCAGGGTTCTCGCGCAGGAAGGTCTTGGCATTTTCCCGTCCTTGACCGATGCGCTGGCCGTCGCAGGAGAACCAGGCACCAGACTTCTCGACACAGCCGGCCTGAACGCCGAGGTCGAGCAGCTCGCCCACCTTGGAGATGCCTTCGCCGTACATGATGTCGAACTCGACCACCCGGAAGGGCGGCGCCATCTTGTTCTTCACCACCTTCACCCGGGTCTGGTTGCCGACCACGGTGTCGCGATCCTTGATCGCGCCGATGCGGCGGATGTCGAGACGCACGGAGGAATAGAACTTAAGCGCGTTGCCACCGGTCGTGGTCTCCGGGTTGCCGAACATCACGCCGATCTTCATGCGAATCTGGTTGATGAAGACCACCAGGGTATTCGATTTCGAGATGGACGAGGTGAGCTTGCGGAGCGCCTGGCTCATCAGGCGCGCCTGCAGGCCGGGAAGCTGGTCGCCCATCTCCCCTTCCAGTTCGGCGCGCGGCACCAAGGCGGCCACGGAGTCGACGATCAGGACGTCGACCGCGCCGGAGCGCACCAGGGTGTCAGAAATCTCCAACGCCTGCTCGCCGGCGTCGGGCTGGGAAATCAGCAGTTCCTCGACGTTGACGCCGAGCTTGGCGGCGTAGCCGGGGTCCATGGCATGCTCGGCATCGACGAAGGCGCAGGTCCCGCCCTGCTTTTGCGCTTCGGCCACCACATGAAGGGCCAAGGTCGTCTTGCCCGAGGACTCCGGGCCGTAGATCTCGACGATGCGGCCGCGCGGCAGGCCGCCGATGCCGAGCCCAATATCCAGGCCCAGCGAGCCGGTCGAGACGGTCTCCACCTCCACCACGTCGCGCTGTCCCAGCCGCATGATGGAGCCCTTGCCGAAGGCGCGCTCGATCTGAGTCAGCGCCGCCTCGAGCGCCTTGTTCTTTTCCACGTCGTTCTTTCCGATCAACTGCAGAGAGGGTTGCGGCATCATTGGCTCCCTTCATGATTCGCGCAAGGCGGGCGGCGGCTGATTGGCGCGCCGACGCGGTCCATGTCAGAGACTATATTCGCGCTTTGTTCTTTTCTCAACAAAAAAGAACAGAAGCGGAACTCATGGGCTGGAATTGGAGCTGAGAGCGGAGACGTGGGCGGCTCAGGCGGCCGTGCTGGTCTCCGTATCCATCACTTCCTTCACCTTGCCGGCCAGTTGCTTGAGGCTGAAGGGCTTGGGCAGGAAATGGACGTTCTCGGTCTGCCCGATCTGTTGCCGGAAGGAGTCCTCGGCATAACCGGAAATGAAGACGACCTTGAGGGTCGGGCAGCGCTTGCGCAGCTCCTGCACCAAGGCCGGACCGTCCAGGCGGGGCATCACAACATCGGTGACCACGAGATCGATCTGATCGACCTTGGCCGCCGGATCCTGTCCGTTGAAGATCTCCAGCGCCGCCTCGCCCGAGCCGGCCTCGATGACATCGTAGCCCTTGTTGCGCAGGGCGCGGGACGAGAAGGCCCGCACCGCCTCTTCGTCCTCGACCAGCAGCACGGTGCCCATGCCGCTCAGGTCCCGCGTCGCGGCCTCTTGGGCGGCTTCCTCAACGCTCGGCGCAAGGGCCTCGTGCCGCGGTAGGTAGATGGAGAAGGTCGTTCCCACCTCCGGCCTGCTGTCCACGGAAACGAAGCCGCCGGTCTGCTTGACGATACCGTAGACGGTCGAAAGGCCGAGTCCGGTGCCCTCGCCGATGCCCTTGGTCGAGAAGAAGGGATCGAAGATGCGGTCGATGTTCTCGTCGGAGATGCCGCAGCCCGTGTCCTCCACGACGATGGTGACGTACTCGCCGGCCGGCGCCGTCTCCCCCTTGAGATGCATTGGCTGCTCGAGCGCCAGATTGCCCGTCTTGATGGTCAGGGTGCCACCACCCTGCATGGCATCGCGCGCGTTGACCGCCAGATTGATGATGACCTGCTCGAGCTGGCCCTGGTCCGCCTTGACCGACCAGAGGTCGCGGCCGTGCACCATCTTGAGCTCGATCTTGGCGCCGATCAGGCGGCGCAGCAGATGCGCCAGCTCGGCCAGGATATCGGTCAGCTTGACCACCTTCGGCTGGAGCGTCTGCTGACGCGAGAAGGCCAGCAGCTGGCGCACCAGGTTGGCCGCGCGGTTGGCGTTCTGCTTGATCTGCATGACGTCGGCGAAGGACTGGTCGCCCGGCCGATGCCGCTGCAGCAGCAGGTCGGAGAAGCCGATCATGGCGGTGAGCAGATTGTTGAAGTCGTGAGCGATCCCGCCGGCAAGCTGACCCACTGCCTGCATCTTCTGTCCCTGAACGAACTGGGCTTCGAGCTGCTTCTGCTCGGTCAGGTCGGAGAGATGCAGCAGCACACTGGCCTTGCCCGACTGGTCGCGGCCGAAGCGCGTGACGCTGGCGGTGCAGGTCACCCGCCCCTGCTCGCCCAGCCGCAGCTCGGCGCTCGGGCTTTGCTCGATGCCGTCGTCGTCCTTGGCTAGGCGCCAGAGCTCCTCGAAGCGCGCCCGGTCGGCCGGATAGATGAAGGACGAGAAAGGATGATCGATCACCGCCTGGCGCTCGGCGCGGAGCAAAGCCAGGAAAGCGTCGTTGTATTCCGTCACCGTGGCGTTGCCGTCGAGCTGGGCCAGCCCGGTGGGCGCCAGCTTGAAGAAGCGCTCGAAGCGCTCGCGCGACTGCGCCAGGGCGTCTTCCGAGGCCTGCTCCAGGCTGAGGTGGCGCACCACCGAACGTGTCCTGAGCCGGCCCTCTTGCGGTTCCCAGACGATATCCTGAGTGATCAGCACCAGGAAGCGCTCGCCACCCGGCGCGCGCAGCCAGACCTCGCCGCTGCGCTGGGTGGTCTTCGGCCAGGGCATGTAGGGCTCGAGCTTCTCGCCCGGCTGCAGCTCGACCAGGTCGTGCAGGCTCACCGCGCGAGAGAGAATCTCATCCGTCTGCTCGCCGAGCCAGCCGGCCAGCGTCTCGTTGACGAAGAGAAAGCGCCCAGTCTCGTCCACCGAATAGAAGCCGATCGGCGCGTGCTCCAGAAGGTCGACGAAACGCGACTGCTCCTCGCGCAGCGCCAGCTCCATCTGAAAGCGCGCGGTGATGTCGTCGGCCGCCCAAAGGTGCGAGCCGCGCGAATCGCGCAGGGCATAGGCCCGGATGCGGAACCAGCTCGGCTCAGGGGGTGCTGCGTCGCCTTCCGGCGTCTCCCACTTGAGGCGAACCTCCGTCGAGCCGCCGCCGCCGGCGTTGACCTTGCTCTTGAGCGAGGCCAGCCGCTCCTTCATCTCGGGATCGTCTTCGCAACGGTTGATCAGCCAGTCGACCAGCGGCTCATCCTCGCCGCGCGTCAGATCGCGGCAATGTCCGTTCTGCAGCACCACGTCGCCTTTGCGAGAGGTGAGCTGGCGTGGCTGCTCGACCGCTTCGAGGCCGAGCCGCAAAAGCCTGTGGCTGCGCAGGTGGGAGCTCAATGCGATCGCCGCAAAGGCCAGGCAGAGCACCGCAAAGCCGATGGCGATCGAGAGCAGAACTGTAGACATCACCCGTCCTTTCCGGCCCGGCTGGCGCCGGCCTCGCCGGGTCGCCAAGTCAAGTTGCCGATGAACGCTTGTGACATAGCACCGCCCTGCTTACTGCATTGTTTAGCGCCGCCGCTAGTCACTAGCGTTGTTGCGGACGCAAGGTTCCCTTAAGCCGCATTACGTAGCCGATGATCTCGGCCACCGCCTTGTAGTGCTCCGGCGGGATTTCCTGGTCGATTTCCACCCCGTCGTAGAGTGCTCGCGCGAGCGGCCGATTCTCCACCAGCATGATGTCGTGCTCTTTGGCGACTTCCCGGATTTTGAGCGCGATGTGGTCGATGCCTTTGGCCACCACCCGCGGGGCCGCCATCTCCTCCATTTTGTAGCTCAAGGCGATCGAGAAGTGGGTCGGGTTGGTGACCACCACGTCCGCGTCGGGCACAGCCGCCATCATGCGCTGCCGCGCCCGCTCGGTGCGGATTTGCCGCAGGCGGGCCTTGACCATGGGATCGCCCTCGGCCTGCTTCATCTCGTCGCGAATGTCCTGGCGCGACATGCGCAGCTTCTTCATGTGCTGGAAGCGCTGAAACATGAAGTCGAGCCCGGCGATGGCGGCCATCACAGCGATGACGCCGATCAGCACCGCAACCGCCTCGTCGAGCATCATCCAGAGGGATGCGGTGAAGCCCAGCTTCGGCATGATTTCGACCAGCGGCCAATCGGGATAGATGACCAGGAAGATCACCACGCCAACGATGGTGATCTTGGCGATGCCCTTGACGAACTCGGCAATGGCTTTGGCCGAGAAGAGACGTTTGGTGCCTTCGATAAGCGAGATCTTGCTGAGCTTCGGCTTGACGTTCTCGGCAGAGAAGATCAGCCCGTGCTGCAGCATGCCGCCGGCGATGGCAGCGGCCATGAAGACCGCGATGGGCAGGGCAAGGATAGCGGCGACCTGAAGCAGCAGGTCCAGCAGCATGTCGCCGTTGCCGAAACGGAGGTCATGGGGGCTGGCGAAAAACGGCAGCATGACATCGCTCAGCTTGCGCATGACGCCGGGAGCGAACACGCCCAGGGTCAGGGCGAAGGCCGACAGCATGAACCAGTGATTAACCTCCTGGGACTTGGCGACATCGCCCTTGTCCCGCGCCTCTTGCAAGCGCTTCGGCGTCGGTTCTTCGGTTTTTTGGCTGTCGTCCTGATCTTTCTCGGACATGGCCGCCTCAGTTCAGCGCGAAGGGCATGTAGGTGAGCTCGAGCTCGCCCAGGAAGACCTGCATAATCGCAGCCATGCTGGCGGCCAGAACCGCCATACCGATGGCAATCTGCAGGGGAATGGCGACAAAGAAGACCTGCACCTGCGGCATCAGGCGGCCGAGAATGCCGAGCCCGAGATAGAAGATCACCGAGGCTGCGATGAAGGGCAGCGACAGCTTCATCGCGACGAGAAAAGAACGCGCCACGACTTCGGTCAGCATGCGTGAGAAGTCCTCGACCGGCAGCGTAAGCCCGGGTGCGATCAGCTCATAGCTGTCGACCGCCGCGTGGATGAGGAGATGATGCAGGTTGAGCGCCATGATCATGAGCAGCGCGACGATGGTCAGAAAGCTGCCGGCGATCGAGCCCTGCTGGGCGGCACTCGGATCGTCCACCAGGGCGTTGGCCAGCGAGCTCGAGTAGGCAATCACCATGCCGGCGGTGGTCAGCGCCGCCATGAAAATGCGGCCCAGCAGGCCGAGAAAGACGCCGATCAGCGCTTCACCTATAACCAGGATGCCCACATCGAGCGCATTGGCCGGCATGGCCGGCAAGAGCGGCGCCACCGTCGGCTGCACGACCAGGGTGAGAAGCAGCGCAAAGAGCAGACGAATGCGGGCGGCAACGAAGGGTTCGCCGATCACCGGCAACACCATCAGGCAGGCGCCGAGACGCACGAAGGTCAGCAAGAACGCGAAGAGGCTTTCCGGCAGGAGCTCGGTGAGCATCGCCTCACCCAAGCGCGATGGCGCGGTCCATCAGTTCCCGCGTGAAATCGATCAAGGTGGTCAGCATGAAGGGCAGCAGCAGCACCAGGGCAACGAAAATAGCGATGATTTTGGGCACAAAGGAGAGCGTCATTTCCTGGACCTGCGTCAGCGCTTGGACCAGGGAGATGGACAGGCCGACCACCAAGGCGACGATCAGAATTGGACCGCCGACCTTCAGAATGACCCAGACTGATTCACTGGCAAGCTCGAGAACATCCGTCGGGGTCATGCTGCTTGGGGTACCTGCTTGCAGTGGACTCGCCCGCGGGGGCGCAAAAGAAAAACCCGCCGATCAGATCGGCATGCGCATGATGTCCTGATAGGCCTGGATGGCGCGGTCACGCACCGTCACCACGGTTTGCAGGGTCAACTCTGCCTTGCTGACGGCGACGATCAGCTCATTGAGGTCCGCCTGACCCATGGCAGCCTTCATCGACTCTTGTTCCGACGTTTTCAGCGTGGCGATCGCGTCGTCGGTGGCATCGCGCAACGCCTCGGCAAAGCTGTCGCCCGGCGCTTCATCGCGCGCGCTCAGGCCGCCCAGGCCGCTCTCCTGCTGCATGTTGCGGTAGGCGGAGATCGCTTCGGCGATATTCGTCGGCACGGTCCAGGCTCCTCGCTACGCGGGCGTCAGCGCAGGATGCTGACGGTCTGCTCGAGCATCTGGCGGACCGTACGCATGACCCGCAGATTGGCTTCGTAACTACGCTGAGCCTCACGCATGTCGGTCATCTCGATCAGCGTGTTGACGTTAGGCGTCAGCACATAGCCTTCGGGGTCGGCGGCCGGGTGGCCGGGACGGTAGGCGCGGCCGAAGTCGCTCTTGTCCTGCTGCACGTCCTTGATGCCCACCAGCTCAGCACCGAGCATCTTGTCGAACTCGCTTTCGAAGAGGATGGTCTTGCGGCGGAAGGGCTCGCCGCCCGGCGCCGTCGCCGTGGTGTCGGCGTTGGCGACGTTCTCGGCGATGATGCGCAGGCGTGCGCCCTGCACTTTCATGCCGGACGCAGAGATATCCAAGGCGTTGCTGAAGTCCATGAGGGCCTCCTACTCAGCGCTGCCCGGTGAGGGCGAGGCGGAAGAACAACATCTGCTTGCTATAGAGCGAGGTCAGGGCGGCGTACTGCATCTGGGTCTCCTGGACCTGGACCAGCTGCTCCTCCAGCACCACGGCATTGCCTGAAGGGGCGGTCTCGTAACGCTCCTTCTGCTCACGCTGACGCGGGTCGCGCGGCGCGTTCATCGTGGTGTTGATATGGAGCGCGTGGGTCTTCTCCGGCGCGCCACGGCTTTCCGAACTGCGCATTGCCTGCAGGAAGGAGCGTTCGGTCAAATCCTGCGGCTTGTAGTGCGGTGTATCGGCGTTGGCCACGTTCTGGGCCAACACCGTTTGGCGCTGGCCAAGCCAGTCCATTCGGCGTGCCACAGCATCGAAAATAGAGAAGGCTTTATCCATGTCCGCCCGGCGTGCTTGCGCGATAGAAAATCCCGATTTGAGACGAATACTAGCCGTTCGCTTGTTAACGACGCGTAAAGTCTGCTTTAATCCCCTCCTTGGGCAGTCAGTGCTGGGAAAGCGACGCAGGGCGGACGGGAATATGCTTTACCTGACACGAAAGGTCGGTGAATCCGTCATCATCAACGATGACATCCGGGTCACCGTCGTCGACATCCGCGGCAAGTCCATTAAGCTCGGCTTCACTTTCCCCGCGGAGGCGAGCGTCCTGCGCGAAGAGATCCATCAGCGGATCCAGGAAGAAAACCGCGCAGCCGCCGCCAGCAGCGACGCCCTGGCTGCCGCGCTCGGCAGCACCCCTCAAACGACAAGCGCACCTGCGGACGAAGAAGAGAGCGCAAGTCAGGAAAGCGCCGAGAAAAGACAGGTCGTCGGCAATTAATCTCTCCCGCGCGGCGGGGTTTTCTTCAACCGAATCTTAAGCATAGCGCTTCACCCTTTCGCAAAGGGCGGATGACTCGTCCTGACTCCGAAACACGGGTGCGGAGCATGGCTTGGCATGGGTGACGGCGAGCGGACCGAAGCGGAGCAGAGGCCCGAGGTTGACGCTCTCGACAGCGGCGACCCGGTTGCCATTGCGCTGCGCAGCGCTGGGCGGGCCGAGGGCACCAAGGTCATCGCCAAGGGCCATGGCGCGACAGCGGAGCAAATCCTCGATATCGCCTTCAGCGAGGGCGTGAAGGTCCGAAGCGATGCCGAGCTGGTGCAGATGCTGGACATGGTGGACGTCGACAGCGACATCCCGCTCGAAGCCCTCTCGGCCGTCGCAGAGATCTTGACCTACCTCTACCGCCTCAACGCCAACGCCCTGCAACCTTCGGACCAGGAATGAGCTCTCACAACCCGCCGCACCTCGATCTCCCCACGCGTCTGGACAAGGCTCTCTCGCGGCTGCGCGGCGAATGCCGGCGGCTCGAGGCTGGGGAAGACGCCGGTCTGGATTCGGTGGTGACGGAGCTGGAAGACATCGTCGCCTGCCTTGCCGAGAACGTAGATGGCGATGCGGACACGCGGCGACTGATCACCAATGCCATTTGCGAGATGGCAGCGGCCAGAGCCCAGTTGGCAGAGCAGTTTGAGGAGGTTGCGAACGGGCTGCGGTCTGCACAGGGCCAACGTCGCGCCATCTCCGCCTATGCCAATGCCGGCAAGCGCTAGAGGTCGCGAGAGCCGGACGCCCGATGGACCTCAACACGTACGTAACCTTTGCGATTGCGCTGCTGGCGGTCGTCGCTCTGATCTACCTCGTCGCCTGGGTGATGGGGCGCATCGGCGTGGTGCATCGCATGGCCGGCCGTCCGGGCAAGGAACGGCGCCTCAAAGTCAAGGAAAGCCTGGCTCTGGATGCCAAGCGGCGCGCCGTGATCCTTGACTGCGACGGCAGCGAGCATCTCGTGGTGCTCGGCGCCAACTCGGAACTCTCACTCGGCAAGCTCGGCAGCAAGACTGCGGAGAGCGAATACATTGAGCTGCCCAGCCAACGAGAGACGGGACAGGCATGAGACGCTCCCTCCTCATCATGCTGGGCATTGCGGTCGTCGCGCTGGCCTTGCCCGCCGTGGCGCTGGCGCAGAGCCTCAGCATTGATCTCAACGGCGAAGGCGGCACGACAGCGACGGCCCTGGTTCAGATCATCGCCCTGGTCACGGTGCTCAGCCTGGCCCCGTCGATCCTGGTGATGGTCACCTCCTTCACCCGCATCATCGTCGTCTTGTCCTTCCTGCGCAGCGCGCTCGGCATTCAGCAGACGCCGCCCAACTCGGTCCTGATCTCCCTCGCCCTCTTCCTGACCGCCTTCATCATGGCGCCGACCATCGAGCGCATCTACGACGAGGCGCTGGAGCCGATGTTCAATCAGGAGATCGACGAGATGGAGGCCTTCGAGCGCGCCAGCGTGCCGCTGCGCGAGTTCATGCTCAACGAGGTGCGGGAGGACGACCTGGCGCTTTTCCTCGATCTCTCCAACGCCGGCGAGGTCAATGGTCCGGAGGACGTGTCGCTTTCGACCCTGATCCCGGCCTTCATGATCAGCGAGCTGCGCCGCGCCTTTGAGATCGGCTTCCTGATCTTCCTGCCATTCTTGGTGATCGATATGGTGGTCGCCTCGGTTCTGATGTCGATGGGCATGCTGATGCTGCCGCCGATCATCATCTCCCTGCCCTTCAAGCTGATCTTCTTCGTGCTGGTCGACGGCTGGTACCTGATCGCCGGCTCGCTGGTGCAGAGCTACGGCAACTGAGCGCAGTCGAAAAGCGGCAAAGGCTTACAGGCTTTCGTCGCCCTCGCCGAGCGCGCCGAAGGTCTCGCGATAGTTGCTCATGAAAGCCTGAGCCTGCTTGACCTTGGCGAGCTCGCGCGCAACGGAACCGACCTCTTCCGCCGTCAGATCTCCTGACAGCAGCTCGAAGGTTTCGGCATGGGGACCGCGGGCCATGGCCTCGCCCCAGGTGTCCTGGAGCCTGGCCAAACGGTCCGGCTGGCTGCCCAACGTCAAGGCAACGGCGAGGCTCAAGACGTTTCCGCTGGTCGTCTCGTCCAGGGCCGCGCTGCCGGTCGGTTCCGGCAAGCTACGCTCGATCAGCTCTGCGGCGGCACCCCATTCGCGCAGCTCCCAGAGAATGTCGATGCGCAGACGCTCCGCCTCGGGGCTCGCGTCGTCCTCGATCAGCGCGAGAGACTCGAATCCGCGATCGAGCTGCAGGAAGGCATGCGCTTCGAGGAAGCGCCGCTGACGATCGAGGCCAAGCGGTAGCTCAATCTCGGCCGTGCTACGCTCCAGCGCGGCGAGCGCCTCGCGCGGACGCCGGTCGAGGAGATAGATAAGGGCCAAGCGAGCACCGACGCGCGCCTTCTCCAGGCCGGAGAGGCGGAAGGTGATCTGCTCTTCAAGCAGTTCCGTCGCGCGCCCGAGCAGGTCGACCTCTACAAGGCGATCGGCAAGATGCCCGACCAGGCGGCTGCCCTCCTCGCCCGCCGGCGAGAGCTCGCGAAACTCCTCGTAGAGCGACAGCGCCGCGAGCGGCGGCAACTCCTTCGCCCGGCCGCCGATGAAGAGGTCGCGGAACAGCGCATTCATACGCTCACCAATGGCTTCGTGCTCCGGCAGGTGGGGAAAGTGCGCCGCGGCCGAGCGCAAGACGCGGAGCGTTTCGCGGTAGCGGCCGACGCTCTCGTTGAGATCGGCAATGCGGCGCAGCAGCGCGAACTCGAAGGCATCGCCACGCCATGCGAAACGGAGCTGCTCGAGATGCGCGATGGCATCATCGACGCTCAGGCTCTCGTTCTCGAGACCGAGGTCGACCAGCGCCAGCCGCGCTTTCACCGAGGCGTAGCCGTGGCGCCCGCCGGCAACCCGTTCGAGCAGCTTCTCGGCACCCTCCTCGTCCCCATCGGCCAGCAGGATGCGCCCGAGCACGTAGTCGTGCTCTGCCTGTTCGAGGTCGCTGAGCTCTTCTTCTTCGGAGAAAGTGATCAGACGCATGGCCTTGCCACGGTCTCCCACAGCGGCGGCGGCCTCGGCGGCCCTGAGAAACAGCCGCGTACGGACGGGCGGGAGATAGGCGTCGATCAGACTATCGGTTTCGTCAAAGCGATAAGCGGCCAGAGGCCAGTCCTCGCGCTCGGCCGCGAGCAGCCCTTCCCAAAGGCGCGCCTCGGCCTCGCCGGCCAACGCCGGATGGCCGAGCAGCCGCGCACCCTTCTCGTGGTCACCCCGCAGGATATGAGCAGCACCGGTCAGCAGCAGCAGTTCCGGGTCTAGCATGGCCCGCTGCTGCTCATCCTCCAGGAGCTGCAGGACGCCCAGCGCCTCATCGGTGAAGCCATGCGAGAAATAGAACTTGGCCAGCTCAACGCGGGCCACCAAACGGGCGCCTTCATCACTGGCAGCGATGCGGCTTTGGAGTTCTCGTTCGACCGCCTCAAAGGTGCCGTCGGCGCCGCGGCGCCAGACCGCCAGGTCGAAGAGACGCCGCGGCGGCTCCGTCTCGGCCGAACTCCTTCTCGCGGCGCGGTCTCCCGCCGGTAGAGACAGCAGCCCGCCGGGCCGTTGGATCGACACGCCGTTGGCGCCGCTGCGCACCCGAGTGGCCGGGTCGTCGAGCTGCAGTGCCACCCCTTGCAAACTGGGAAGCAGCGCAACGCCGGGAAAGCGCCGCTGCTGCGCCATGGCCTGACCCGGCTGTGCAGAGGGCACCAGCGCCACCTGGCCGCCACGCTCCAGGTCGTCCAGCAAGATAGGCGCTTCGGCATCTTCGAGCATGACCTGAAGCTGGCTGTTCGTGCCTTGACCGACCGGCTTGGCCTCAAGCTCAGCCACCAAAGGTCTCGGTTGATGCCGCAGGTCGATCAGCCAATCGTCGCCGCTGGCGGTGACCCGGGCTTCGATCAGCGGTGGCACCTCCAAACGGAAGACCGTGGATTGCGGCGGGTCGAGCCGTTTCGCCGAAACCAGCGCGGGAACCAGTGCCTTGAGCCGCTCGACCGCGTTCTCGGGTGCTACGGCACCGAACGCAAGCCAGACCTCCTGTCCTCTCTGGAAGGCGGCGAGCGGCACCTCCTGCGTCCAGTCAAAGCGCAGGCGTGTCGGCGAGAAATAGGGCGTCGTCAGGCCCGCGGTCGCGAACTGAGGATCGTCCTCTTCGATCAACGCGATCGTCAGCACGGCGGGCCCAGCCTCGCTGACCTCACCCGCCTGTCGGAGAATTCGGTCGATCAGGATTTGCGGTGTGGCGCCGCGCGGGACAGCCGCTTGCACCGTTTCCGATGGCTCGGCAGGATCTGCGTCTTCCGAGGTCGTGGAGGATCGTGCGTCGGGTACAGACTCGCCGGAAACCTCACGGTTCTCAACGGCTTTCAAAAGTTCCGGCGCCAGGAGCTGAAGCGGTTCATTTGTTCCGCTGGCGTCCTGCGTCGCGGCACCGCCTGCCGCGCCTTCGGCTTTCTCCTGCTTGGCCAGCTTAGCCGATATCTTCGCGGCGGCTTTGTCCGCCTTCTCCTCGGTGATCGCAGGCGCCGGTTGAACCTCTTGCTTAGCCACTGCGGTGGTCTTCGCTTGGCCCTCGCCGGCCGCCTCCTCCGGTAAGCCCTCACCCAGCAGATCGATGACCACCCGCGCTTCGAGGGGGAAGTGCTTCAGCGACCAGTCCTGGCGCAGCGCAATGCTCAGACGTTCTCCGCTCAACTCGGATTGCGGCGGTTCGAGATAGCCGCTCAGGTCGCCCAGTCGCGAAAGATCGAAGACAGCCGGACGGTCGAACTCGAGCAGGAGCCGCCCGTCCTCGACCCGCGCGCGATAGCTTGTGGGCGTTGCCCAGTCGAAGACCAGCCGGGCATAGCCATCATGCTTGCCCACGCGCACGGTCACGCGCTCTTCCGCTGCCGGCTGCGCCACGCCGCTGGTCCATGCGAGGAACAGCGCAAAGAAGCAAAGAGCGGCCCTGATGAGGCTGCGGCGCATGTCTAGTTCCTCGCGTCCGGAAGAATCAGGAGATCGACCTCGGCCTCGCCTGGGTCGCTGTGCTCGGCCCAGTTCGCCCGGATATCGACCCGCGCGCCATAGCCGCTCTCGGCCAGTCCCTCAGCGAGTAGACCGCCGATGCGCAAGGCTTCAGCCCAGGCGTCCGCCCGGGGATCGAGACCGGGGCGTCCCGGCACCTCGACGATCAGCTCCAAAGCGTTGGGCAGGTTGCGCAGTACGCCAGCCAAGTTGAAGAGCAGCGCCCGGCCTTGCTCCGACAGGGCCTCTCCGTCCTCGGCAAGCAGGCTTGCCCGCTGGGAGCGAATGGCAACGCCCGTGGGGCTAGGCTGAAGCCTGGCCGAAGCCGTCAGACTCTCCTGATCAAGAAGGTTCTCAATCACGGCGAAGAGATAGTCCAGGTCCTCGCCCTCGGTCCTTGCGACTCGCTCGATGTCGATGTCGAAACGCGGCGTCGTTACCTGGACCTCCTCCATCGTATCGAGCGCGGTGACGAAGGAGTTGGTGATGGTCTGCCAGGTGTCTTCCTCCACATCCCGCATGGCGAAGACCATGACGAAGAAGGTCAGAAGCAAGGCCACCAGGTCGGTGAAGGTGACCATCCAGGCGCTACTGCCGCCACGCGGCCTCGTGACTTGTGTCGGGCCCGGTCCGAGCGGGTCATCCTGGAACCCTGCAAGGCCGGACGGCGTCGAGGCAGAACCTTTCTTCCCTGGCCGCATATGATCAGCCTCTCGGGTCATTGCCGGAAATGTTCTCGATGACGATCCAGAGCCGGCCCGGCGGGACGTCGCTGAATCCGGCCGAGACCCGGTCGAGCGGCAGGCCGCGCTTGACGAAGGCATGGGCCAGGACAGCCAAGCGGTCCGCGGCCAGGTCCAGGTCCTTGTCTTCCCGCTCGCCCGGGGCCGGCAAACCCTGCTGCGCCATCACCCGCGTGCCTTCGAGCGCCGCGCTGCGCCTCAGCAGCGTCGCCAAGCGATCGACCAGCAGGCCGGGACCAACGCGAAAGACGCTTTCGCCGTCAGCAAAGAAGAGCTCCAGGTCGAGCGCAATGCGCAGCTCGTCCCCTTGAACGAGCGGCTCGATCTGGCTCGCGGGCAGGTACTGCTCGAACAGGCGCGCGATCTCCTGTCGCGGATCATGCGCACCCTCCAGCTCTTCCAGGGCTGATTCGAAAACGGGAAAAGAGCGCGTCGCCTTGATCTTGCCGTCGAAGACGTCGTTCACGCTCTCGATGACGAGCATGACCTTCCGCTCTTGCAGCGTGGACAGGGAGACCAGCAGCAGGAAGAAGGCAAGCAGCATCAGCTTCAAGCTGAGCAGCGCGATGATGTTGGCATCGCCGCCGCGCCCGCAGGGCTTCGCGTTGGAAGATTGGGGCGGTTGTCTATCCAAGTTTCTGGAAGAGCGCGTCGATGTCATCCTGACTCGGCGCTTCCCCGGGCGACTGCGGCCCGTTCATCAGCGCACGCTCGCGCTCTTCCTCGCTCGCAGCCTGGGTAGCCGAAGCCTCTTGCCTCAGCCCCTGTTCACCCGTGGGGCCGCCGAGCGTCGTCAGCATGTTGCCGACCTTGGCTTCGACTTGTTGCAGGGCACCGACCACCTTCGAGATTCTCTGGCCGGTGATGTCCTGAAAACTGCAAGCCTCGAAGATGCGCGTGACCGCGTCGGAGATGCTCTCCGCCGCATCTGGCGGACAGCCCTCGAGGCTGGCCTCGATCGCCTCCGCAGCCTCCATGATCTCGTTGGTCGCTGTTTCGGTCGCCGAGACGATGGCTTCCAGCTCCTCACCGGCAACCGGCAAGTGCTCTTCCGTAATCGCCGAGGGATTGAGGGCGGCAATGTCCGATCTGGCCCTGCGAATCACGTCCGCCAGATCTTGCGCATCTTGCTGGACCAGGCTTTGCAGCGACCCGCCAGGGCCACCGTTCGCCAGAGGCTGCTGCTCGACCACCTGTTCGACGAGACTCAGCAGAGCCTCGCCGTCCAGATCGGGATGAAGCCTGAGAAAGCGATCCAGGCTGTCGTGGAGCGAGGCGTCGGCCTTATCTCCAGTCATTGCCTTCTCCGCTCGAAAACGGGCCTTAGAAGGCGCCGAGGACAGCGTTCAGCTTGGTCTTCAGCGTCGCCGCGTTGAACGGCTTGACGATGTAGTTGGTCACGCCGGCTTGCTTGGCGGCGACCACGTTCTCGCTCTTGCTCTCGGCCGTGATCATCACGAAGGGCAGCGCTTTCAGCTTGTTGTCCGAGCGGACTTCCTTGAGCAGCTGCAGACCGGACATGGGCTCCAT
The DNA here is from genome assembly GCA_965247175.1 of Rhodospirillales bacterium. Classification (GTDB taxonomy): domain Bacteria; phylum Pseudomonadota; class Alphaproteobacteria; order Kiloniellales; family DSM-21159; genus JANQMX01. Next base: position 910,804 of record OZ252006.1, on the reverse strand, counting down.
GTTCCAATCGGAGATCACCAGATCGTATTGCTTGTCGCGGAGCTTTGCCAGCGCGGCGGCCCCGTCGGTTGCTTCATCGACGTTGTTGAAGCCGAGCTGCTTCAAGAGATTACGGATAATGCGCAGCATCGTCTTGTAATCATCGACGATCAGAATGGGCATGTTCATATCGACGGCGGACATCGCTTTCTCCTTACGTTGCCTCCACCCAATCGCCGGATTTCATTGGGTTTCTTCAGGCAGGTGAAGACTAATCTTTCGCCGTTAAAAGGGAGTAAAATCAAATGTCGTAGAGTGTTGGGGGTTATTCCCGCGGCATTGGCAAGTCGCGCCGCTGGGCCAGCTCCAGGGTGACGCTTTTCGCCTTGGTCGGGTCCATCTTCGCAAGCACCGCCGAGGCCTTGCGCTCCTTCATCCGCTCAACGACATCGAGCAGGACGGGCATGTCGAGCTTCTCGAAGATGCGGGCCGCGTCCTTCGGCTTCATCGCTTCGTAGATCTTCACCAGGCTGGTGATCTGACGCTCTTCCTGCTCGTCGTATTGAACGAGCAAGGACTCGATGCGGCTCTGAAGCTCTTCGAGAGAGGCGATCTTCTCCTCGATGCGAGTTTCCGCCGCCGTCAGAAGCGCTTCCCGGTTCTCGACCTCGCGTTCGCGCAAGTCGATCGTCTCTCGCCGCTTGGCCAGGGCCTGCAGCAACTCGATCTCCGTGTCGGTAAGCGAGAAAGGATCGGCCGGCAGCGGGGCGGTGTCGTCGCTCGCGCCGGGCAGGCTCTCCATCTCGTCGGCGTAGCCGCCGCTTTCGCCGCGGCCCTGCACCATTTCGCCACGCTCGATCATGCCGGCGATCTCTTCCGGGGTCGGTATGCGCCGCTCATCAGCCGCTTCGCCCTCGGTCGCCGCCGCGTCGGCAGTCTGCTGATCGACGCTGCCGCCGCTTGCCTCTTCGGCGATCGCGGAGAAACCGCGCCACAAACCCTCGGCCCGCAGGCCAAGGGCCAGCGCGGCGACGAGAACCATCATGGGGAGAAGACGGAAGGTCATGGTGCTTGCTTTCGAGGCTTCTTCGCGTCCTAGCGCATGCCCTGCAACGCCCGCAGGAACTGCTGCTGGGCGCCGCCCTGGCTTGCTGACGTCGCGGTTTCTGGCTCTGGCTCGGAGGCGCGCTCGGCGGCCGCGGGTTTGCCAGGCTCCCTGGTCGCCAGGCGGTCGGCGACCTTCTCGCCGCGCTTGACGAGATACTCCAGATCATCGGCCAGACCGCGCACCTCAGCCAGCGAGGTGCCCATCTGTTCGAGTTCCTGATCGAAGCCGCGCTTTACGGTTTGGGCTTCCTCGCGCAGCGATTCCAGGTTGGTTTGGGCTTGCTGGGTGGTGTCGCCGAAGCTGGCGAGCAAGGCCTCGAACTCTTCCTTGGCGTTCCGCAGCGCGGCGAGCTTCCGGTTGAGGATGACGGCATAGATGATGACGGCCACCAGCAGGACCGCGAGCAGAACATCGGTTGCAAGGTCCAGTCCGACCATCACTCTTGGCGCTCCTCACCGCATAGATTGCGCGACACCCTGACCGCGATGCGGCCGTTGCGCTGACCCATATGACCGCGGAACATCACGACATCCCCGCAGCGCAGGTCGATCTCGGTGTCCGCCACGGCGTTCAGCGACAGCTGGGTGCCTTCCTTCCAGTTCAGGACGTCGGTCAGCTTGACCTCAACCTCGTCGAGCACGGCGCCGATGGGCATCTCGGTCTGCCAGAGCTCGGCGGTCAGGTGGGTTTCCCAGATCGAGTCGCGACCGAACTTCTCGCCCATGAACATCTGCAGCAGAAGCTCGCGAATGGGCTCCAGGGTCGCATAGGGCATCAGAAGGTCGACGGTGCCGCCGCGGTCTTCCATGTCGACCCGCAGCTTGGTCAGAATGGCGGCGTTGGCATCGCGCGCGATGAAAGCAAAGCGCGGATTGGTTTCCAGCCGCTCGAACCGGAAGCTGACCGGCGACAGAGGATCGAAGGCCGCAGAGAGGTCGCTCAGAATGACCTGCATCATACGCATCACGAGATTGCGCTCGATGGTCGTGTAAGGACGCCCCTCGATGCGCATTGGCGCGGTGCCCCGCCGGCCGCCGAGCAGCACGTCGACGATGGAGTAGATCAGCGAGCTATCGACCGTCATCAGGCCGTAGTTGTCCCACTCCTCGGCCTTGAAGACGCAGAGCATGGCAGGAAGCGGGATGGAATTGATGAAGTCACCGAACCGAACGGCGGTGATCTCATCAAGGCTGACCTCCACATTGTCGGAGGTGAAATTACGCAGCGACGTCGACATCAGGCGGACCAACCTGTCGAACACGATGTCGAGCATCGGCAGACGCTCGTAAGAGACCAGCGAGGAGTTGAGCACCGCCTGGATGCCGGACTCGCTGAACTCCCCGGCTGCACTGGCGTCCAAGCCGAGCAGACTATCGATTTCGCTTTGGTCGAGAACTCGGGTGGAACTGCCTTGCGACTCGTCGTCGTCTACGTCTACGTCGCCGCTGCCTTCGTCCTCATCTGCCTCCGCCATGGCCTCCCACTCGGCCATCATGGCTTCTTGATCGACCTCTTCTGACATGGCTCCCGTTACGTCGTTGTTTCTATTGGTCTTTCCGCTGCGTCACTACTGAACCAGCAGCTCGGCAAAGAGCACGTCCCGAACCTTCACGGGATGGGCAACCTTGTTGACCCTGTTAAGCAATTCTTCGCGCAGCCGCTGCATGCCGGCGGAGCCTTCCAGGTCCTCGACCCGAAGTTCCCGCAAGTAGACCTGGAATCGGTCGATGATGCGCGGCTGGATGGTCGTCACCGCCGCGACGTCCTCTTCCTTGCCGAGCTCGAGCTTGATCGAGATCTTGAGATAGCTCGCCCGCTTGCCGCTCTCATTGAGATTGACCAGCATGGTCGGCAGCTCATGGAAGACGCTCGCGACCATGACGTCGGCCTCGCCCTCGTCATGATGCTCGTCTTCGGCGGTTTCCTCGGCGTTCTCGCCGTCTTCCTCCGCCTTCTCGACGCCGAGAACGCTGTCGAGCATGCCCATGAAGTAGGCGCCCGCACCGCCGGCCCCGACGAGCAGCAGAGGCAAGACAATGAAGAGAACGAGCTTCTTGCCGCTCATCCCCTTCTTCTTGGGTACCGCTTCGACTTCGACCTCGTCGGTGTCGTCCGCGACCTGGTCGACCATTTTACCGCTTCTCCGCCTTGGAATGACGTCCTGCGCCGTCCTCTGAAGGTTAGGTTGGGCTGGTTAATAAGGCGTTGAACGACAGCCACTTATGCCCTCCCAACAGGCAGATTTTTCCGGGTAGCTGTTGCCCCTTGAGGGCATGGCGGCTGCCGGGCCGGCGATTGCCCGCAGTTCCCGGGCCTCCGAGCATTGGCACGCTAGCTGCATAGGGCTGGGCATCTACAAACCACGCGGGTCGTGCCCATCCATGGAAACGCCGAGTTACATTGCCCTGTCGAGCCAGTCCGCCCTGAGGCGCCAGCTTGGCATGATCGCTCACAACATCGCCAATGCGAACACCACCGCCTATCAAGGCGAGTACCTCGTATTCCAAGAGTACGTGGACGACACGAAAGACCGGAAGGCCGGCGATCTGCGTGACATCAGCCTGGTGCAGGACTTCGCCAGCGTGCGCGACACGGCCGCGGGCCCGCTACTGCGCACTGACAACCCGCTCGATCTCGCGATCATGGGCGATGGCTTCTTCGCCATCGAAACCGACGATGGCACGCGCTACACGCGCAACGGCTCCTTCACGCTGAATACCGATGGCGAAATCGTCACCAGCAGCGGCCACATCGTGCCGATGGACAACGGCCAGCCGGCGCGTATTCCGACCGACGCTTCGGTGATTGAAATCAGCCGCGACGGGGTGATCAGCGCCCGGGTCGACGGCGACGATCTGCGTATCGGTCGCATCCAGACCTATCGCGTCGAGGATCCTGAAAGCCTGCTGCGCGGTCCGCAGAACCTCTACGAGCTGGCAGAGGATGCCGAGATCCTAGCCGATGCCGACAGCGAGATCGTCCAGGGCTCGATCGAGCAGTCCAACGTCACAGCGGTGCTCGAGATGACCAGCATGATCGATGTGGTCCGCACCTACAGCTCCGTCTCCCGCATGGTTGACTCCGAGCACGAGCGCCAGCAGCGCGCGATCCGCACCCTTGCGGGCAACTCCAGCTGATCGGCCTAGCCGGACAATAACAGCAGACATAGGAACTAGGTCATGAGGTCCCTCAGCATCGCCGCCACCGGAATGTTGGCCCAGCAGGCCAACGTCGAGGTGATTTCCAACAACATCGCCAACATGAACACCAGCGGCTTCAAGCGCCGCCGGGCCGAGTTCCACGACCTGCTTTATCAGGATCTGCGCCGTGTGGGCTCGCCGTCATCGGATGCGGGCACCACGGTGCCGGCCGGCGTTCAGATCGGCCTGGGTGTGCGAACCGCCGCCGTCTACCGCATCTCCGAGCAGGGCGATATCAGCATCACCGACAACAGCTTCGACCTCGCGATCAACGGTGACGGCTACTTCATCATCACCCTGCCGAGCGGCGAAGAGGCCTATACCCGCGCCGGCGCTTTCCAGCTTAGCGCCGACGGCGAGCTGGTGACGCCGGACGGCTATCCGCTCAGCCCCGGCATCACTGTCCCGACCGATACCATCGGTGTCTCGATCAACCCTGACGGTCAGGTCTTCGCCGACATCGACGGCCAGGTGGCGCCGAGCAACCTGGGCCAAATCGAGCTGGCGATCTTCTCCAACGAAGGCGGCCTGCGCTCGATCGGTGACAACCTGCTGGTAGAGACCGAGGCCTCTGGCCCAGCCAACGTTTCGACACCTGGCCAGGCCGGCTACGGCCGCCTGCTGCAGGGCGCCATCGAGACCTCAAACGTCAACGTGGTGAATGAACTTACCAACATGATCACCGCGCAGCGGGCCTACGAGATGAACTCGCGCGTCGTCCAGGCCTCGGACGAGATGATGCAGTCCGTCTCCAACCTGCGTTAGGCCGAAACTGAAGGGTAACCGAACTATGCTGTTCCGTGTCGCCTGTATCACCGTCGCTTTGCTGCTTATGCCCGGACTGGCGCTCGGCCGTGTCGACCTGATCGCCTCGGTTCAGGTTGAAGACGACTTGGTTCGTCTGGGCGACCTTTTCGCCGGGCTGACACCTAAGAAGGCAGAAACCCCTGTGGCCCACGCTCCCGAGCCGGGCGAGAGCGTTCAGCTCGACGCCCGCTGGCTGGCCCGACTGGCTCAGGCCTATGCTGTTGACTGGCAGCCCAAGTCGCGCTTCGACAGCGCCCGCCTGACCCGGGCGGCCTTTGTGCTCGACAAGGATTGGCTGCATCAGGCCTTGCTCTTAGATCCAAAAATCGATGCGAACGCGGGCGATCGCGACTTCCACCTGCGCCTCGATACGACGGTCCTGCCACTCGCTCTGCCGGCAGAAAGCGCCCAAGGCGTCAGGCTCGCCGGTCTCGCCTACGATGCCATGAACGGCCGCTTTCATGCGCGCATTATCGATACCCGAGACGGCGGTCAGCGCACTTGGGCCCAGGTCTCGGGACAACTGGTCGAGATGAAGCAGGTGCCGGTGATCCGCAACAGCCTCTCACCCGGCGAGGTGATCTCCTCAAGGGATATCCACTACGTCGCCATGCCTGGTGATCGTCTGGCCGGAAACACGGTCATCGAAGCGTCCCAGATTATCGGTCTGGCCGCGCGCCGCGGCCTACGCGCCGGCGCACCGATCCGCGTCAACGACCTGCAGCAGCCGGTGATGGTCAAGAAGAACACCTTGGTTCTGCTGCGCCTCGATACCCCGTACATGCAGCTTTCGACTCAGGGCCGCGCATTGGACGACGGCGCTCAGGGCGAGGTCGTGCGGGTCATGAACCTCCGCTCCAAGGTCATCGTCCAAGGCACCGTCGATGGCGACGGCCTGGTCCGCGTGGCGGCCGCCGGACAGGACGCTCTGTCCTCCACGCAATAATTCCCTGCCTTTCGCCTCGAAGAGGAACGACAATGCTTCGCAAATCCCCCCGGCAGCCTTCGACCCTCCCGGCCCTGATCAGCATCATGCTGATCGGTGCCGCCCTCTCCGGCTGCAATCTCTTGACCCGGCTTTCCGAGGTCGGCGAGGAACCCAAGATCTCCGCCATCACCAATCCGGTCGAGATTGCCGGGCGGCAGGCCGACAACCTCCCGATGCCTCAGCCGAAGGCCTTGAAGCATCAAGCCAATTCCCTCTGGCGCCCGGGCAGCCGCGCATTCTTCAAGGATACCCGCGCCACCGAGGTCGGCGATATCATCACCGTCGTCATCCAGATTGACGATGAGGCAAACTTCGACAACCGGACCCAGCGAGACCGCGTCGCGGCCGAGAACGCCGCCCTGTCGGCCTTCCTCGGCTTCGAAGCGCATCTCGATGAGATCTTCCCGGACGAGATCAATCCCAGCGAGCTCGTCGACGCCGATAGCGACAGCAACTCGGTGGGCGACGGCAGCATCGAGCGCAGCGAGGTGATCAACCTGCGGGTCGCCGCCATCGTCACCGAGATTCTGCCCAACGGGAACTTCGTTATCGCCGGGCGGCAGGAGACCCGTGTGAACTACGAGATGCGGCAGCTCCAGGTCGCCGGCATCATCCGGCCGGTCGACATCACCAGCAGCAACACCATTGAGTACGACCAGATCGCTGAGGCGCGCATCGCTTACGGCGGCCGCGGTCAGCTCTCCGACCTACAGCAGCCGCGCTACGGCCAGCAGGTCTACGACATCCTCTGGCCCTTCTGATCATACGTAGCCTCAAGAGCTTTTCGCCTCACCTCGGGCCGGCCTTCGCGCCGGCCTCTTCTTTTTTGGGAGGCGCTTCCAAGCGCCAGTTCGTAAGCAGGAATCGCGTACTCAGTCACCATAGTGCTTGTGGCTAGACCCCGGCTGCCAAGGCTCGCGCACCGGGACCGCGTGCGGCACCGGGCTCACCTAAGGGCCGGGGTGAAGAGATGAGGAGCGGCACGAGCCGAAGCCCCTACTCAGGATGTCATACTTCGGCGAGCCGCGTAGCGGCGAAGACCCGAGTATCCAGCGGTCAGCGGGGTCCGAGCTTATAGCTAGCCCCCAGCTCAAGGCGGGGGTGAGAGCCGCTGACGCGGCGCTAGTCGTCGCGCTGGGTGCGCTCGATACGCTCGTGGCGTTCTTGGGCCTCGACGGAGAGGGTGGCGATCGGCCTCGCCTCGAGCCGGCCGATGGAGATCGGCTCCTCCGTCTCCTCGCAATAGCCGTAGCTGCCCTCTTCAATGCGCTCCAGGGCATCGTCGATCTTGGCCAAGAGCTTGCGGCCGCGGTCCCGGGTTCTCAATTCCAGGGCTCGGTCGGTCTCCGAAGAGGCGCGATCGGCCAGATCCGGGCTGGCCAGGCTCTCTTCCTGCAGATGACTGATGGTCTCGCCCGTCTCACGCATCAGCTCGTCGCGCCAACGCATAAGCTTAAGCCGGAAGTACTCCCTCATTTTGTCGTTCATGAAGGGTTCGTCTTCCGTTGGACGATAATTGCGAGGCAAAGTCACCGCCATTACCGACTCCGCTACCAAAAGCCATCCTCCTGCGACGCCCTAACCCGCTCATCCCCCTGTTTTCCGGGGTCTATTGGCTGAACTTCAAGCGCCGGGAAAGCGGCGTATAGCATCGCGCTTCCCTCGGCGAAAGTTATAAAATCTTATGCATTTACCGTTCGAGCTTGGCCAATTCGACCGCAACCCGGGTCTCGATTTCGGCCAGCAGCCCGCGGAGCTTGGGATCATCCCCGGCGCCCTTGCGCAAAGCCGTCTCGGCCAGGCGGTCACGTAGCTTTTCGAGCCGTGAGAGAGGCACCAGGCCGCTCAAGATATCGAGGCGCAAGTCGTCCAAGTCATCGAGCAGGCGCTCGCCCTGCTCCACGGCTTCGCGCTTTCGCTCGTCCTGGCCGCCGACCCCTTGCAGGGCGACCAAAGCATCGATCGAGGCCAGCGCAGCCGAGCCTTGGACGGCGCCGCTGCGCTCACCCTCCGGCAAAGCGGCGGCAAACTCGGCGCCCTGGCTGCCGCGTGCGCGACCGTTGGGGCGGCTCTTCGCCGTTCTTAAGCTCGAGGCCGGATCGATCTTCATGGCGCTGCCGCGGGGCCGTTTCGTTGTTGTTATGGATGGGAGCTGCGCTCCCCACCGGGTGTCTCAGACTTCCCCTAACAAGCTGTTAAGCTTTTCGGCCGTCGGGACCAAAACTGGGTAAGAGCTGCCCGCTGCCGGTCGCTCCTTGCCGGGCCGTGCCCCTGTCCTGCCCCGCTCCCCGCCGATAAGTGACGCATTTGCTGGGCTTTGCGTGGTTCGCGGCCGTTGGCACGCCTCTCGCATAAGGACAGGCGAAGAACGCAACACAGCCTTCGCGGACAAGAACGGCATAGAACGGACATGGTGCCCCGCCTCCATCGCTATCTGACGGAAACACCCCGGTTCCTGCCCCTCCTTTGGGCAGCCGTGATCGTCGCCGTCTTCTTTCTCACGGTTTGGCCCGCAGCGGCGCAGTCCCGCATCAAGGACATCGCCAGCTTCGAGGGCATTCGTGACAACCAGCTCGTCGGCTATGGCCTGGTGGTCGGCTTGAACGGCACCGGCGACGATCTCGACAGCGCCGTCTTCACGCGGGAGAGCCTGATCGGCATGCTCCAGCGCCTAGGCGTCAACGCCCGCAGCGACGACCTGGAGGTCGATAACGTCGCCGCCGTCATGGTGACCTCCAACATGCCACCCTTCTCCCGCCAAGGCAGCCGGGTCGACGTGACCGTTTCGGCCCTCGGCGACGCCGAAAGCCTTCAAGGCGGCACCTTGCTGGTGACGCCGCTGCTCGGCGCCGACGGTGAGGTCTATGCCGTCGCGCAGGGCTCGATCGCCATTGCAGGCTTCACGGCCGGCGGCGATGCGGAGACCGTCACCCGCGGCGTGCCGACCACGGGACGCATTTCCAACGGGGCCATCGTCGAGCGGGAGATCCCCTTCCAGCTCAACCAGATGAGCACGATCAAGATCAGCCTGCGCAATCCCGACCTGACCACCGCATCGCGCATTGCCGGCAGCATCAACGCTTACCTGCGGGCCGATACCGCCCGCCTGCTCGACCCCGCCACGGTCGAGCTCTCCATGCCTCCGGGCTACAGCCGCTCGACCGTCGAGCTCTTGACCGAGATCGAGCAGCTCCCCATCCGCGTCGATCAGGTTGCCAAGGTGCTGGTCGACGAGAGCTCGGGCGTCATCGTCATGGGCGAAGCCGTGCGCATCTCCACCGTCGCCGTCGCACAGGGCAACCTGACGGTTCGCGTGACGGAGACGCCGCAGGTCAGCCAGCCCAATGCCTTCGCCGAGCAGGGTGACACAGTGGTGGTGCCGCGCACCGAGGTCGACGTGGACCAGGATGAAGACCGCCAGCTCGGCATCCTGCAATCGGGCGTCAGCCTGCAGGAGCTGGTAAACGGGCTCAATTCCCTGGGTGTCGGACCGCGGGACATGATCACCATCCTACAGGCGATCAAAGCAGCCGGCGCCCTGCAGGCCGAGATCGTGGTGATGTGATGACCGCGCTCTCTTCCCAAACCCTGCTCACCGTTCAGAGCCTCACCGAGGACAGCGGCGCCAGCGCCACCCAGGCCCGCCTGGAGCAGACCAAGCGGTCGCAGGCCGCGGGCCAAGCCTCCGAGGAATTCGAAGCGATCTTCCTCAGTCAGATGCTGGCCCCGATGTTCGAGACCATCGAGGAAGACCCAATGTTCGGCGGAGGCCCCGGTGAGTCCATGTACCGCTCCCTGCTGGTCGAGGAGTACGGGAACATCCTCGCCCAAACCGGCGGCGTCGGCCTCGCAGACCATCTGCAGCAGGAACTGATCAGACTACAGGAGATCGAGTCATGAAGTCGCGAAACAAGGATGCCGCGGAGCTCTTGACGCTCACGACCCGGCTGATCGACGTCCTGAAGGGCGAGATCGATATGCTCCGGCACATGGAGCCCAACCGCATGCAAGAGCTGCAACGGGACAAGATGGTGCTGGCCGCGGCCTATGAGTCGGCCGTCACCCGTTTGAAGGACGGCGACCGCGAGGAGGATCCGGTCGATCCGGACCTGCGCAGCGACCTGCAGGCCGCAACGGAGGTCTTCCACAAGGCACTGCGGGCCAACGAGCGGGCCTTGAGCGCCGCGCGGGAAGCCAGCCAGCGTCTGCTCAAGCACATCGTTGCCGAAGTCGAGCGCCAAAGCGGTCAGTCCGCCGGCTACATCGCCAGCGGTGCCGTGGCCAGCCTGGCCGGAGGACGCCCCTCCGCGCCGCTGTCGATCAGCGTCAATCAACGCCTCTAGGCATCCCGCCGAACACGCAACTGCTTTCGAGGAACGGGAACCGAGATGTCGCTGACCTTCGCCCTCTCAAACGCGCTCAGCGGGTTGCAGGCCAACCAGGCCGCGCTGAGCGTGGTTTCGAGCAACGTCTCGAATGCCAACACCGAGGGCTATACCCGCAAGGTCATCCAGCAGACGACCGTCGTCCTGAACGGCCAGGGCGCGGGCGTGAACATCGACTCGGTGGTGCGTCGCGTCGATGACCGGTTGCAGCTCGAGCTGCGCGACACCATTTCCTCGCAGCGGCAGCTTGCGGTCCTCGAGCGCTACTACGCCTCGGCGCAAAGCCTGTTCGGCAGCATCAGCGACGATTCGGCGCTGAGCGCCAACGTCGACGTGTTCGGCGGCGCGGTCACCAACCTGTCGGCCAGCCCGGAGAGCAACAGCCTGCGCGGTGTCGTGCTGGACGAGGCCAATGCCCTGGCCCGCGAGACCAGCTCGCTGGCGACCAGCGTTCAGGAACTGCGCCTCGATGCCGACCGCGAGATCACCCGCATCGTCGATATGATCAACGAGCAGCTCGACAACATCGTCGAACTCAACGAGAAGATCGCCCAGAACATCGCCAGCAACGAGCCGACCGCCGAGTTCGAGGACAAGCGCGACGTGGCGGTCAGCGAGATCGCCCAGTATCTCGACATCAACTATTTCGTCCGTGAGACCGGCGAGATGGTCGTCTATCTCGACTCCGGCCTCCCGATCGCCGACAGCGCGCCGCGCTACCTCAGCCACAGCAGCGTTTCGGCCATGGGCCCGACGGTCACCCATGCTGGCGGCTCGATCGACGGTATCGACAGCGGCGGCGTCGACATCACCAATCAGATCCAACGCGGCGAACTGGCCGCCCTGATCGAGATGCGCGATGTCACCCTGCCGCGCATGCAGGAGTCGCTGGACCGTTTCGCCGAAAGACTGCGTGACGAGATCAATCTGGCGCACAATCAGGGCAGCGGCCTGCCCCCAGCCAACGCCCTCACGGGCACGCGTAACTTCGCCGCCCCGGCAACGGACAACGTAACGCTGAGCTCGGCGGTGCGTATCGCCGTCACCGATGCCGGCGGGACGGTGGTCGACTACTTCGACCTGGCCGCCGGCACCTACACGGTCAACGACATTCGCGACCAGATCAACGCCAACATCGGCGCCAATGCGACGGCCACCACGACCGCCGGCGGGCCCTTGGCGATCAGCGCCGACAACGCCGCCAACGGCATCGCCATCGTCGATCTCGGGGCGCAGACGGTGACCGACAACGGGACCGGCAGCACCTACGCTGGCTTCTCCTATTTCTTCGGCCTCAACGACTTCTTCGTCACGCCAGGGAGCGTGACGAACGATGCCATCACCGGCATCGCCCAAGGGCTTTCCGTGCGCCCGGACCTCAATCAGGTCTCCGGCCATCTTTCCCGCGGCAGCCTGAGCACGGATGCGGCCCTTGCAGTCGGCGACCTCGGTATCGCCGAGGGCGACAACAGCGTGGCCGACGCCATGGCCGCTGCCTTCGGGCAGAACTTCACCTTCTCCGCGGCCGGCGACGTGCCGCAGATCACCACCACTCTTTCGGGCTATGCCGCCGAGATCGTCGGGGTCAACGCCATTCAGGCGGCGCGGAACACCGATTTGCTGGAGTTCGAGACCTCGCTGGAGGAGCAGCTCTCCCTGCGCTTCCAGTCACAGGTCGGCGTCAATGTCGATGAGGAGATGGCCAACCTCATTCTCTACCAGAACGCCTACGCCGCCTCGGCGCGGGTCATCACCACGACGCAGGAAATGTTCGACGACCTGCAGCGGATCATCAGTTAGGGACCGCCACCATGTTGCGCATATCCACCTTCGGCTCGCATGAGTTCCAGCTGGCTCAGAATCTCCGTACTCAGACGCAGATGAACGAGATCCAGCTGGAGATCGCCTCCGGCTACAAGGCGCAGGCCTACAGCGAGACGGCCGAGGACGCCGGCCGCCTGCTCAACCTGGAAAACGCCATCAGCACCACCACGGCCTATCAGAAGAACGTCGATACCATCGAACGCCGCCTCAACCTGATGGAAAGCTCGATCGCGGGCCTGTTCGAGATCGCCACCAACCTGCGCACCAACCTCATCCAGGCGACCAACGCCAACAACGCCGACGAGATGGACCTGACCTCGCTGGCCGGCGGCATGCTGCAAGAGGCGGCCAACCTGCTGAATGTCGACGACGAGGGGCGCTATCTCTTCGCCGGTGCCCGCACCGACGTGCAGCCGGTCGACATCACCGGCTTCGACAGCACCGACCCGGGCTACAATCCGGCGGATCCCTCGACCGCGAGCTTCGGCTACTACGCCGGCGACAACCAAATCCTGACCGGCCGCATCGACGACGACTTGGCGCTGGACTACGGCATCCCGGCCAACGAGTCCGGTTTCGAGAACTTGATGCGCGCGCTGGACATCACGGTCCGGGCCGGCATTCCCGGCGCCGCTGATCAGGCCCAGCTGAACGTCGCGCTGGACCTGGCCAACCAGGCGATCGCCGAGATTCCCAACATCCGGACGCGTGTCGGCACCGATCTCGTCACCTTGGACAACACCAACAAGAAGCACGAGAACCTGCAGCTCTTCACCGAAGAGTTCATCACCAACATCGAGGCCACCGACGTCCCCGAGGCCATGGCCCGTTTGGGCTTCGCCGAGGTGCAGCTGGAAGCTTCCTACAGCGTCACCGCCCGGCTATCGCAGATCACCCTCGTGAACTTCATCCGTTAGGGACGCGCAGCTCCGCCTGCCCGTTCACAGCCCGCCACCGCTCGGCATAAGGGAAACACGTCATGCAACAGAGCGCCGCATCAAACACCACCCCGGACAGCAGCGCCCTCGAGGGCATCAGCGTGGAGACGCGTTTCGGCGCTTTCGTCTTCACCCCAGCCAATGTCTTTCACTTTCCTAAGGGCCTGGTCGGCTTCTCGCAGCTTCGCCAGTTCGGCCTGGCCAACTTCCCCGACCCGCAGCTCGAGGACTTCAATCTGCTGCAGTCGCTCGACGACCAGGACCTCACCTTCATCGTGTATCCTCTGGCGTTCGAAGGCGGACCGATCGCGAGCTCGGATGTCGAGGAATGCTACGAGGCCTGCAATGTGGGCTTGGCGCATGGGCACCTGCTATCGATCGTCACCATCCAGCCGACTGGCAACGGCATCCAGCTCAGCATCAACCTCAGGGCGCCCATCCTGCTCGATGTCTCACGCATGCAGGGCCGCCAGTTCGTCCTCTCGAACAACGACTATCCTGTGCGTTGCCCTCTACAACGCAAGCTAAGCGATTGAGGACGCTGCGCGAAAGGCTGGCCTGGGAGCACAGTGTTTAGGGCTTTGTTTACCACGCTCATTCAACTCTGATCGCCGCGCCCGCTTCGGGCGGAAAGAGGGTTCTTATGGTGTTAACCAACATGGAAACCGTCATTCTCTGCGGCGGCCAGGGCACCCGGCTCCGCGAGGAGACCGAGTTCAAGCCCAAGCCGATGGTCGAGATCGGCGGCAAGCCCATCCTCTGGCACATCATGAAGCACTACAGCCACTTCGGCGTGCGCCGCTTCGTGCTGTGCCTGGGCTACAAGGGCCACATCATTCGCGACTACTTCCTGAGCTACCACCTGCAGGGCAAGGACCTGACGGTCGACTGCAAGACCGGCGCCATCAGCAGCCTGTCGAACGGTGTCGAGGACGACTGGGAAATCGTCCTGGCAGACACCGGCGAGGAAACCCTGACCGGGACCCGGGTTCAGAAGGTATTGAAGTACCTTAAGGGTGATCGCTTCTTCGCCACCTATGGCGACGGGGTCGCCGATGTGGACCTTCACCAGCTGATGCGCTGCCACAGCGCCAATGCCCGCCAGGCAACGGTGACAGCCGTGCACCCCTCCTCCCGCTTCGGCGAGCTTTCGATCGCCGAAGGCATGGTGCAGGCCTTCAACGAGAAGCCGCAGGTCTCAGACGGCTGGATCAACGGCGGTTACTTCATCTTCGAGCGGCGCGCCTTCGATGGCCTCGACCCGAGCAAGAACATGCCGCTGGAAACCGGCGTGTTGGAGCAGCTCGCCGACCGCCATCAGCTCTCCGTCTATCAGCACGACGGCTTCTGGCAGTGCATGGATACCTACCGCGAGATGCAACTGCTCAACTCTCTTTGGCAAGACGGCAAAGCGGCCTGGAAAGTGTGGGAGCCATGGCGGCTTACGGCGTAGATCCAGATTTCTGGGCCGGCCGCAGGGTTTTTGTAACCGGCCACACGGGCTTCAAGGGGGCTTGGCTGCTCTTCCGCCTGCTCGGCCTCGGCGCCAGGGTCAGCGGCTACGCCCTGTCTCCGGCGACGGAGCCCAACCTCTTCGAGAGCCTGGGCCTGGCCAGCGACATACAGCACAGTCTCGGCGACATCCGCGATGCCGAAAGCCTGGCCGCCACGGTAGCAGCAGCCAAGCCGGAGATCGTCTTTCATCTCGCCGCCCAGGCCCTCGTGCGCCCAGCCTTCGACGACCCGGTAGGGACCTTCGCGACCAACGTCATGGGCACCGCGAACCTGCTGCAGGCGCTGCGCGACACGCGCGGCCTCAAGGCGGTCGTCGTGATCACCAGCGACAAGGTCTACGACAATCGCGAATGGCCCTGGGGCTATCGCGAGAGCGATGCGCTCGGCGGGCGTGAGCCCTACGGCAGCTCCAAAGCCTGCTGCGAGCACGTGGTCGAGGCCTTCGCCCGCTCCTACTTCCGCCCGACCGAAGGCGGCCCGGGCATCGCCAGCCTGCGCGCCGGCAACGTCATCGGCGGCGGCGACTGGGCGAGCGACCGTCTCATTCCCGATGCCGTGCGGGCCTTCGCCAAGGGCAATCCCCTGCGCCTGCGCAACCCCGCCGCCATACGCCCCTGGCAGCACGTGCTGGAACCGCTGGAAGCCTATCTCGACATGGCGCAGCGTCTCTCGGTGGCGCCAGCCGACTGGTCCTGCGCCTGGAACGTGGGCCCCGCAGCCGAAAGCGCGCGCCCAGTATCCTGGATCGCCGAGCGGCTCTGCGCGCTCTGGGGCGAAGATGCCCGCTGGGAATGCAGCCACGGCAATCAGCCCTATGAGGCCCGCCTGCTGCACGTCGACTCAAGCAAACTCTCGGGCGCGACGGGCTATCGCCCGACTTGGCCCATCGAAACTGCCCTCGAGCACACCGTCACTTGGTACCGCGTTGCCCGCGAGCGCGGTGATCTGCGTGCCGTGAGCCAGCGCCAGGTGGAACAGTTCATCGAGGAGCGCGCCGCATGAGCCTCGCCCAAGCCATTCACTTTCGGCCTGCGCCCGAAGAAGCGCCGAGCGAAAGCGCGACCTGCCGGGCCTGTGGCGGCGAGCTTTCGATCTCAGCCTGCGATCTCGGCGCCACGCCGCTCGCCAACGCCTACCTGAGCGAGGACGACTTGGACCGCATGGAGCCGACCTATCCGCTCCATGCCAAGGTCTGCGGCGACTGTTTCCTGATGCAGGTCGGCGCCTCCGAGACACCCGGCGAGATCTTCGGCGACTATGCCTACTTCTCCTCCTATTCGGAGGGTTGGCTGAAGCACGCAGAGCGCTATTGCCGCATGATTGTGCCGCGACTTGGCCTCACGCCCGAGAGTCGGGTCATCGAGGTCGCGAGCAACGACGGCTATCTGCTGCAGCACTTCAAGGCGGCCAACATTCCAGCCCTTGGCATTGAGCCGGCGGCGAACGTCGCCCAGGTGGCCCGCAGCCGCGGCATCCGCACCGAGAGCCTCTTCTTTGGCCGGACAACCGCCGAAGACCTCAATCGTCAGGGCGAGATGGCCGACCTGATCGTCGCCAACAACGTTCTGGCCCATGTTCCGGATATCAATGACTTCGTCGCCGGCTTTGCCATGCTGCTCAAGCCGCAGGGCGTCGTCACCGTGGAGTTTCCCCACGTGCTGCGCCTGCTCGCCGAAGGACAGTTCGACACCATCTACCACGAGCACTTCTCATACCTCTCGCTTTACAGCGTCGAGCGGCTGTTTGGGGCGCACGGCCTGCGGGTCTTCGACGTCGACAGTCTGTCCACCCATGGCGGGTCCCTGCGTCTCTACGCCTGTCGTGCGGAAGCTGCCTTCCAGGAGACGCCGGCGCTTCAAGCCGAACGCGAGCGCGAGCGCTCTGCCGCCATTGCCCTTCCTGACACCTATCGCGGCCTGCAAGCCAAGGCACAGGCGGTGAAGCTCGGCCTACTGGAGTTCCTCATCGAGTGCCACGAAGCCGAACGCCGGGTCGCCGGCTACGGCGCGCCGGCCAAGGGCAACACCCTGCTCAACTACTGCGGCATCGGGCCCGAGCTGCTGCCCTACACCGTCGACCGCAATCCGCATAAGCAAGGGCGCTTCCTGCCCGGTTCACGCATTCCGATCTCGGCCCCGGAGCGCCTGTTCACCGAGCGCCCGGACGTGGTGCTGATCCTGCCGTGGAACCTGCGCGAAGAGATTGCGGGTCAGCTCGAGGCGCTCTCGCGCGCCGGCACCTTGCTGGCCACCGCCGTACCCCGACTGGAGATTCTTGAATGATTTTGGAACCGCTCGGCATACCCGGCGCTTGCCTGGTCAAGCCGGACATCAAGCAGGACTCGCGCGGCACCCTCTCGCGCATCTGGTGCCGGGAAGACTTCGCTGCCCTGGGCATCGAGAACGAGATGGCCAACTGCTGTGTCGTCTACAACGACCGGGCCGGCACCATCCGCGGTCTGCACTATCAGCGGGAGCCCTTTGCCGAAGCCAAGCTGGTCCGTTGCCTGACCGGCGCGATCTATGACGTGATCGTCGATCTGCGCGAGAACAGTCCGACCAAGGGCTGCTGGTGCGGCGTCGAGCTGACGGCGGGCAGCAACGTCTCGCTCTTTATCCCCAAGGGCTGCGCCCAGGGTTATCAGACCCTGCTGGACGCAACCGAGCTGCTCTATCACATCTCGACACCCTATCAGCCGGACTATCAGGCGGGCATCCGCTGGGACGACCCCAAGCTGGCGATCGAATGGCCCATGGCCGAGCCCATTCTCTCACCGCGCGACCGCGCCCTCCCCACCTTCAAACAGGCAGCTTAGACATGTCAGAGCTATGCACGATCATCGGCGGACGCGGTTACATCGGCAGCGCGCTTGCGCCCTATCTGCGGCGCCGAGGCTGCCGGGTTCAGGTCCCCGATAAGGACAGCGCAACGCTGTTCGACCGCGATCTCGGCCAAGTCTACTACTGCGCCGGCTATACGGGTGACTTCGCAACAGACCCAAGCGCCACGGTCGAAGCCCACGTCGGTCTCTTATCCCGCCTACTGAAGAACGCTAATTTCCAACACCTTACCTACCTTTCCTCCACTCGCGTCTACGACGGCCTGTCGGGCGGTCCAATCGAGGAAGATGCCGTCTTCCCGATCGACCCGAACGAGCCGCGGCACCTCTACGACCTCTCGAAGCTGCTCGGAGAGTGGCTCTGTCTCAATCAGGCGCCCGAGCGCAGCAGCGTCGCCCGCCTGTCCTGCGTCTACGGCGACAATCTGGAAACGCCACAATTCTTGCCTCTCTTGGTGCGGCGCCTGGTCACCTATGGTGTGGCCTGCATTCCCAGCTGGCCCCATGCGGCGCGGGACTACGTTCATATGGACGACGTCTGCCAAGCACTCTTCGCCATGGGCAGCCAGCGGGCGAGCGGCATCTTCAACGTGGCCTCCGGAGAGAACGTCAGCAACCTCGCCCTCTCCCGCCGCATTCTCGAAACCACCGGGCTCGAGGTCACCATGAGCCCGCCGGACAATGCACCGCCGGCGCCACCGCCGCAGATCTCCATCCGGCGCCTTCAGGAGCGCCTGGGCATCACACCGCTCTCCGTCATGGAGACCCTTCCGGACATCATCGGGCGATACCGTCATCCGCCGCAGGAGATCCGCGGAGCGGCATAAGGCAGGCCGGGAGCGAGAAGCAGCCGAGCATGATCCGCATTCATGACAGCGCGCAGGTCTCGCAGCTCGCCGACATCGAGGACTCCGAACGCGGCAGCCTGATCGAAGTCGGCCCGGACACGCGCATCGACTCTTTCGTCAAGATCAAGCCGGCCGGCGGCAGCGGCGATGTGCGCATCGGCGCCCGGGTCTCGATCAACTCCTGCGTCGTCATCTACAGCGGCAATGGCGTCGAGATCGGCGACGGCACGGCGATTGCCGCCAACACCACGATCGCCCCGACCAATCACGAATACCGGGACAAGGCTCGGCCCATCGTCGAGCAGCGCTTCATGCCGAGTCGAGGCGGCGTGATCATCGAGGAGGATGTCTGGATCGGGGCCAACTGCGTCCTGCTGGACGGCACGATCCTGCGCAAGGGGGCGGTGCTGGGGGCCGGCTCCCTCGCCAACAAGGAGTACCCTCCCTACTCCATCAACGTCGGCCGGCCGGCCAAGACCATTCGCTACCGGGACTAGGGTCAGGACTCTAAACTAGAAGATGACGGTCGCGGCGATGCAGATTGCCGTTGGAACAAACCGATTAATGTCGGCTGTCTGGGACGAAGCCGTCATCCGACAAATACTGTCAAATGACACCAGAGAGCCCATCCTAACGGTTGCTGCAAAATCAACTAACGGCAGTTTTCGAGTCATGTGTCGGCGTCATTGGCCTCTTTATCCCCTGTATTAGCATGCTCAATCGCCAAAAATGTTCCCTTCTTTCGCCGTGCAAAACGCTCAATAATCTCGTTGAAGTTGATCCCAATACCAAAGAAATTCGGTTGAAGCATGAGCGCTCTCGCCGCACCCGCGATACCGCCATCCGGTGCGCTTTCCGCCTTGGCCTCTGAGGTTGCGCTTCCTTTTGCGATAGTCTCGGTTGCCCGCACCAGAAGGTTCAGACGTCGTTGATCGAAAAGTGGCTCTGATGCCGTCAATTTCTTGAGCCAAGCTTGAGCCTTCTCCAACATTTCGGTTCTTTCGCTCCAGATGGCGATTGCCGAATAAGTGAAGATGAAGTCCATCATACCCGGCTCATCGAGCTCCTCGAAAGGGACGGCTTCAATTTGGCTTACCGCTTTCTCGATCTTCTTTTGGTATAAGAAGCATTCAGCCAAATGGATACGGCAGATCAGTCTTCCATCTAGTTCAATAGCGGTCTCATAGGCATCGATTGCCAGCTCCCACTCCCGCGCATATCGATAGCAGTCGCCCATCTGTCGGTGTAGATTTGACTGCCCATGGTCTGTCCAGCCGCCATTTTGCATCTCCGCCGACAACTCTGAAGCCGTTTGGCGAAGAAGAGCCCTATCATCAGTGATTGTGCCGAGCATCTCTTGCGCATCATAAAGCTTCTGCCGCGCATAAGCCGACAGTTCTTCGTTTTCTCGATACTCGTCCAGAAGCGCGCTTAGCTGCAACTTCGCAGCCTTTGGATCGCCATGTACCAATAGGTCAACGGCTTTACCTCCTCGATATTGAATTTGGCTCTCTGCGGACTCATCAAGATCAAGAATGCGATCATAAAAAGCCGTTCGCTCCGAGAACGACGCATCTCGTAACTCAAGGTCGATGAAGACTTGCAAAATCTGTATGTCATCTTCGGTAGGGGTGATTGGGCCTAGCTTGGCCAGTTCATGGCGTGCCTTGGATCGACTGCCTCCAGGTGCTAGATGAAGGACAGTCCGTTGGTATGCTATCTTCTTTCGCCACCACTCGTGACCGATGTTTGCGCTCAAACGGTCAAGGGCCGCTGGCCAGCTTTTCCACTTTCCCGTCTTGAAATAGAGCCATGAAAGGCGGTCTACATATTCCCCGAGTGCATTTACATCGATCCGCAAAAGTTGCTCTATCGGCGATCCGATATGGAGCATGGGCGCTGTATTTGTCCGATGCCAAATCGTGTACTGAGTCACGTCGGCGCGCGCGGCGACAAGTGCACGTCCAAATTTTTGTTCCTTGCATGCCGCGGTGTAAGCCTTGCCTATGTCAAAGCCAGGGAGGCGATTCCAACAACAATCCTTGTACTTTCCCCCAGACCCACATGGGCACCAGTCATTTAGTTTGGGCTTCCAGTATTTTCGCCGTTCTTTTCGCCGGGTCTCCGCCATTCCGTATTATCCAAAATAACTGTCTTGAGCGAATTGAATTGGCCTCCATCTCGACCAAACAATAAATAGTGGCGTTCTTGCTCAAGTAGGCCTGCGTAGTATCTGCTTGCTTAGACCTTTGATAGGACGCTGACCACACTAGTCTTCGAGCTGTGCTGGCTTCAACCAGATTGTCAAAGCTGCCATTGGCGCAGCCGCAGCGAAAGCTCACTTCGTCCGCAACTCGGTTAATGTCACTAACTCGTCGAACGTCCGTTGTGGTGGAAGCTGCCGTTGAGCTCTAGACCTGTTTACAGGTCCTGACCCTAGGCACTGATACGCGCCACACGCTGCTGATTGACCAGCCAGATCAAGCCACCAACGGCGATCAGCAGGAAGGGTATCATGGCGTAGTTGACCGCATACCAGCCGTCGACCTGCGTCCCGCCCGAGCAGTTCATCAGGCCGCCCGATGCGAGGCTCGCCAGGGTCACGCAGCCGAAGACCATCATGTCGTTCATGCCTTGAACCCGTCCGCGCTCCTGCGGGGAATGCGCTGTCGTCAAAAGGCTGGTGGCGCCGATGAAGCCGAAGTTCCAACCGATGCCCAGGAGTATGAGCGAGACATAGAAGTTCGAGAGCTCCACGCCGGCAAGAGCCACGCCGCCGGCCAGCCCGAGGATGAGCAGACCCAGGGTCATGATCTTCAGCACGCCGAACCGCACGATCAGATAGCCGGTGAAGAACGACGGGATATACATGGCGAGGACATGTGCGGAGACGATGTCGTTGGCGTCGTCGGTCGAGAAGCCACAGCCAAGAACCGCCAGCGGCGTCGAGGTCATCACCAGGTTCATCAGCGCATAAGTGACCATGGCGCAGAGGATGGCCACGAAGATGGTCGGATTGCGCAAGAGCTCCATGCGCGATCGGCCTTCGGAGACCTCTCGCGTCTCGCCGTCGACGTCTTCCTCCTTGGGTAAATCGAGAAGAAGAAACAGGAACATGCCGATGAGGTTTATGGCCACGACGGTAGCATAGGTCCCGAAGAAGGGAATGACGGTCCAGTCGTAGACCAGCTTGTTCAGCTGCGGGCCGAAGATGGCGGACAAGAGCCCGCCCGCCATGACATAGGAGATCGCCTTGGGCCGGAAACTGTCGGACGCCGCATCGGTCGCCGCAAATCTGTAGAAGCCTTGCGCCGACATGTAGATCCCCGTGAAGTAGGACCCGAGCAGCAGCAGGGTGAAGGACCCGAGCAGCAGCCCATAGGCGGCGATCGCCGCCCCCAGCGCGCCGCAGATCGCGCCGACGAAAAACCCGAACTTCCGCCCCCGGCGCTGCATCAGCGTCGAAAGCCATGGCGCCGTGGTCATGGATCCGAAGACGATCATGGAGATCGGCAGCGTGGCGAAGCAGGGATTGCCAGCCAACATCCCGCCGGCAAGACCACCCACCACGAAGATCATCGGCATCTGCGCGCCCAGGATCGCCTGAGCCGCGACGAGAACCACGACATTCCGCTTGGCGCGGCTGTCATCCGAGTGGGTGATCGACGTCATCTCTTACAGACCATCGGGCCAGTTCTTCACGCGAACGCCTGCTTCTTGCTGGTTGCCATGAAAACCCCCAGGCCTGCTACGACCATGCCGACCCAAGCCATCGGCGGCATGATCTCTTCGAGCAGGATCCACGCGATCGACGCGGCCAAGGGTGGCACCAGAAAGAAGAGCGCAGAAACCTTGGAAACTTCTCCTGCCCGGATCATCGCGAGCAGCAGCCCGATGGCAATCAAAGAGTTGGCGACAATCAGGTAGACCAGCGATGCAATAAGCTGCCAGGTCCAGACGATGTCCATCGTCTCGAAGGCGAGCATGAAGGGCGCCACCCCCAACAATCCTGCGGTGAATCCGACCAGGTTCGAGGTGACGGGGTGCTGCGCGACGCCGAAACGCTTTTCCCAAAGCGACCCGCCGGTGATGCCGAAGAGCGCCAAAGCAGCCGCCAGGAAAGCCAGTGCCGACGGCACGGCGATCTCTGACCGCGCGACGATGACGATGGCAGCGCCCGTCAGTCCCAGAAGCAGGCCGACCCAGCGGCGCCAATCAACGCGCTCGCCGCTCCATCCGGGCGCGACAAGGCCGACGATGATAGGCTGCAAGGAGAGGATGAGAGCCAGCGTGCCGACCGACATCCCGGCCGTGAAGGCCATGTAGCACATGCCGAAGTACATCGCCTGGAGCAGGAAGCCGACGATCGCCAAGTGCATCCATTGGGCAGGGGACGTCGGCAAGGGCGGCCGCAAGATGACGAACAACACCGCCATCAAAGCGATGACACAGGCAAAGCGCAGGGCAAGGAACGTCATCGGCTCGATGTAACCGAGACCGAACTTGGCCGCGACATAGCCGCCCGACCACATCACCAGGAAGATGCCCGGCGCAAAGATCAGCCATGTGGGTTGATGACTGCCGATCGAACCGACCCCCTCCTCTGTCATCGCCGACGAGCCCGAGCTCGCTGACGATTGGCGCGCCGGATGGAAAGCGGGACTGCGACTCCGGCTGGCCGCCTCAGGAGGGTGGTCGATTTACGCTGATTGGGAAATCGAAATGACGCGGGTTGAAGGCCCTATCGCTCGGAGGCGGGCTTTTTGCGCAGGTAGGCGTTCGGCCAATAGGTCACCGGCTCGACGGCGACCCCTTCGTTGAACAGCGGGAAGGGCTGCACCAGCTCGAACTCGGGATGATCGGCCAGAAAGCGTCGAACGGCCGCACCGGGGTTGTCGTCGGTCCAACCCTCCTGGCTGCGGGGCGCCCCTTCCAGGCGCTCCATGATGCCGTCGGTTGCGACGATGTAGGATCCCTCGCTGACCAGAGGCCCATAAGCCTCCAGCTCGGCCAAGACATGATCGTGGGTATGGTTGGCGTCGAGCACCACCATCACGGTTTCGTCCACGGCGATGTGACGCTGAACCTCCGCCACCACGTCGGGCTCGATAGAGCTCCCGTCGACGATGGTGATGTCGTCCGCCATGGGGTGCGCTTCGATGGCGATGCGGTTATGACTGCGCAGCTCGATCTCGACGCCGATCACGCGGCCCTTGCCAATGGCGCGCAACAGCGAGGCAAAGAAGACCTGTCCGCCGCCGTGGGCCACGCCGGTCTCGATAACCACATCGGGCTTCACCGCCCAGACCACCTCCTGAATGCGGATGAGGTCGTCAGGCAGCTGGATCACCGGGCGCCCGAACCAGGTGAAGCTGTAGACGTACTTGGCATCCCAGCCAGCGCGCAGCCAGGCATCGGCGGCC
Organism: Rhodospirillales bacterium; assembly: GCA_965247175.1. GTDB lineage: Bacteria > Pseudomonadota > Alphaproteobacteria > Kiloniellales > DSM-21159 > JANQMX01. The sequence goes on along the minus strand of OZ252006.1, from coordinate 886,950 downwards.
AGCTTGAAGCCCTCCTTGGAGTCCATGGAGAAGCGCCGGATGCCGCTGTCCTGCTGGCACTCGATCTCACCGCGGTCGAAGTCGAAGATCACCCGCCCCTGGGTCAGCGCCGACGGCCTTTCCGCGACTCCGGCAGTGCCGGGGCTGGCGCTCGTCGACAGATCAACGGCCAACTTGCTCATGGTGCTATCCTCTCAGATTGTGCTTTTTGGCCATCTCGGCGAGGGCGTCGCCGAAGCGCGCGGCGAAGCCCTCCTCGTCGCGCAGAGGCGAGGCCTTGAAGCTGTCGCGCAGGGTCTGCCGGTAGTGGGTCAGGCGTTCGACATCGTTCGCCAGAGAGACGGCCGCCTCGACGAAGTCCTCTTCGGTCTCGACGCTCAGCTCGGGCAGGCCGACATGGCTTAGAATGGCATGGCTCAGCCGCTGATGGATGCCAAGGCCACGCAGACTAACGACCGGCACGCCCATCCACAGGGCTTCGTTGGTTGTGGTGCCGCCGGTCTGCGGCAGCGTGTCCAGTGACAGATCCATCAGGTTATAGAACTGCATATGCTCTTCAGGCTCGTTGCTCACATAGAGCAGGCGACCCGGATCGACCCCGTTGCGTACGAACTCTTGCGTCAGGTTCTGGCAGAGCAAGCCATGCTCCCGCTTGGCCTGCACCAGCAGGAAGCGGGAGTCCGGGACGCGCTTCAGCACCTCTGACCAGACCCGCAGGGTATCCCGCGTGAACTTGTAGACGTTGTTGAGCGTGCCGAAGGTGATGTGGCCGTTTTGAACCACAGGCGGCTCGGGTACCGCGGGGATGTCACCGTGATCGACACTACACAGCCAGGCACCTTCAAGCAGCCAAGGCTCCTCGACCAGGATCGAACTGTCCGTCGGCGTCAGAAAGCGGTCGAGGATGAAGTAGTCCATATCCTTGAGCCCGCTGGTCAGCGGGTAACCCAACCAGGTGCACTGAACCGGCGCCGGGCGAAAGGCCATGACGCCGAGGCGGGAATCTCGGGTTAAACCGTTCAGATCGATCAGGATATCCACCCCGTCCTCGCGAATGCGGTCGGCAGCGGCCTTGTCGCTCATCATGCCGATGACCACGAAGTCGGCGAAGAGCGTCATGAGATGCTCTTGCATCTTGTCGCCGTCGGCGATGTAGGGGACGTAGGCGAAGAGCTCGAAGCGCTCGCGGTCGAGCAGCCGCAGGAGCGGCTCGATATGCTTGGCCACGGCATGGGTGCGCAGGTCCGAGGACAAGAAGCCGATGCGCAGCTTCCCCGAGCCCGCCTTGAAGCCGAGCGCGTCTTTCTGGACCAGGCTCGCGCGTCGCTCGATCTCCTGCGCCCAACGCCTGTTGAGCTGGAACACCAACTGATTGTCTTCCAGGGTCCGGGTCGAGGGCATGAGGTTGAACGAGGTCACGCCCATCGCCTTGGGATCGGTCTCGAGCAGCTTGCTGTTGAGACGGCCGAGCGCTTCCAGCTCATCGAAATCGCAGGTGTGGCGGAAACTCGCGAGCGGCGCGACGATGTCTTTCGGCTTGAAGTTCGGCCGCTGCACCAACATGCGGGCAATAAGATTAGAGCGGTCGTAATGACCGCGCCGGTTGTAGAGCATGATCAGGTTGTTATAGCAGGTGATCAGGTCCGGCCGCGCTTCGAAGGCCTTCCGGAAAGCCGCTTCGGACCGGTCCAGGTCGCCGACCCTGAAATAGAGCTCGCCGAAGGCGGTCATGAGCTGGCAGCTCTCCGGATCGATCTCCATGCCGCGCTTGAGGAACTCGTGGGCCTCGTTGAAGGCCCCCTCCTCCTTGTAGCAGGTGCCGAGGCCGGTCCAGTAGTCGACATTGTCGGGCTCGGCTTCGGTCAGGCGGTGATAGATCTGCTTGGCGCGCGGAATGTCGCCGGTTTCCATCAGGAGGCCGGCAACGGTGGCGAGTTGGCCGATATCCTCGCCGCTCGTCAGCTCGACGGCATCGATATTGGCCACCATCTCCTCTTCCCTGCCCGCCCGCTTCAACGCGATCGAGAGGTTGAGGCTGGCGGCACCGTTGCCAGGCATCTTCTCGATGGCGGCCTTGAGGTGCTCAATTGCTTCGTCATGGCGCTCGACCAGGCTGAAGGCGACGCCCAAGTTCATCGTGATGATGGGGTTCTCCGCCGCCTGCCCCGCGAAGGCCTGAAGGATCTCGAGTGCCGGCTCGCCGTGCTCGGCCTGCAAGTACTCCTCTGCCAGGGAGATTGCGATGTCGAGATTCTCTCTGCCGCCGGCTTCATAGGCATCGCGCAACACGGCAATGGCGTCGTCCGATGCGCCTTTCATGCGCAGCAGAGTCGCAAGGTTCCTGACGGCGTTGAGCTCGTCGGGCCTGCGCTTCAGAGCCGCACGGAAGGCACGGATGGCCGCCGCGCTGTCGCCTGCTTCCTGCTCGGCCACGCCAAGATTGGCAAGAATATCGGAGCGCTTGGGCGCGGCTTTCGCCGCCTTGCGAATGATCTTGGCCGCTTCCGCCGGGGCGCCAAGCTTGAGACGGGCAATGCCAAGCAGATGCCGGGCCTCGGGATCTTTCGGAAAGGACTTGAGCATCGTCATGGCCGCAAGCTCGAGCGCGACGAAGTCGCCGGACAGGGCGAGGCCATGGCAGCGCCGGAGGGCGTCGCCGTAGGTATCTTTCAGCTGCTCAGCCTGCATGGAGGGCTCGTCGACCTTTCGCTACAAATTGAGCCAAATTCTGTACGAACGGTCGTTAACAGGCTGATAACGATCTTTTTTTCCGTAACCCGGCAGGATTTGCCGGGTTCCCTCGGCAGCTTTTGCCGGCCCGATCGCGCCCTGCTCAGCTAAGGCATTGGTTTTGTGTGATTCCGATAGTCAGAATTTTCTGGCACCCTTTTTGCCTGTCGTAGGGAGCACCAGCAGGTAGGCAGGTGCGCGGACAGGAAGTCCGCCTCTTGGCCGTGTCTTTCGGCCGTCATCCAAGTAGGAGACTCTACAATGGCTCTTAATGTCGTTTCCAACTTTGCCGCCAACGTCGCTCATCGCAACTTGACGATGTCCGATGCCAAGGCGACCAGCTCCCTGGCCAAGCTCTCCGCGGGTACCCGCGTTGTGAACGCCAAGGACGATGCCGCCGCCATGGCCATCGGCTCGCGTCTGAGCACCGAGGTCGCCGGCCTCAAGCAGGCCAGCGTCAACGCCGGTCAGGCAGTCTCCATGCTGCAGATCGCAGACGGTGCCATGGCTCGTGTCCAGGACATCCTGGTGCGGATGAAGACCCTGGCGGTTCAGGCCGGTTCCGGTCAGCTTTCCGGCGTCGAGCGCGGCATGCTCGATACCGAGTATCAGAACCTCCTGAGCGAAGTCGATCGTATTGCGGCCGATACCGAGTTCAACGGCAACCAGCTGGTCAACGGCGACCAGGTGGTCTCTGACGCCGCTGCTCAGTACAGCGTCGGCTCCGGTGTGATCGGTATTTCCGCGCGTGGCTTCACTCTCTCGACCGATAGCCCGGGCACCCTCTCCGGTACCCTGGACTACATCGAGACGAGCAACAGCTTCTCCTTCGTGGCCGGCGGCGTGACCTATGCCGGTTCGATCGATGCCGATGCTCTGAGCGGTTCGGGCACCGCCGCCACCATGGCGACCGGCACCCAGGTCCAGCTGACCAGCACTGCCTCTGATGCCGTTCTGTCGGTGACGCTGAACACGTCCTTCGCTGCCGGCACGACGGCCGCGACCGACGTGATCAACATCACGGACTCGAACGCGGCCAGCTTCACCTTCAAGGTGGGTACCGGTGCCACTTCGAACGACGAGATCTCCGTCAGCATCGACGGAATCAAGGCGTCGGCTCTGGGTATCAGCGGCACGGATGTCACCTCGACATCGACTGCCGATGCCGCCTCGACCGCGATCAGCAACGCGATCGACACCTTGAACGAGACCCGCGCGAACGTCGGTGCCTCTCAGAACCGTCTTGAGTTCGCCCAGGCGAACTTGGCGACGGCGACCGAGAACACCGAGGCCGCCCGGAGCTCGCTCATCGACTTGGACGTGGCTGCGGAAATGACCCGCTTCACGTCACAGCAGATCCTGGTGCAGGCCGGCGTCTCGATGATGGCTCAGGCCAATCAGATGCCGCAGAACCTGCTGCGACTCTTCAACTAGTCGGGGTCTGGGTAAGGAATGGAGGGGTTCGCCCCTCCATTCCGCCTCCCCGCCCAGGGGGATAGGGACGTATCACAAGGCGGAGTCCTTTGATGGTGAAGGAAGAGGACCATGACAGGTATCACGGTGGTGCCTGCCTCCGCTCAACCTGCGCAGGCAGCTGCGAAAGGACCGGCGCCGAAATCGGCCGATGCTCCGGCACGCCAAGCTCCGGCGACGGACCTTAACCGAACACAAACCAAGCTGGCGAATACTCCTCAGGAGGTGCCGCAGGCGCCCAGCGACCTGCAGCGTCAACTGGACGAACTCGCACGTCGGGAATCCGGCGGGCTTCAGAGCGCACGCATGCAGATCGCTTACGACGACGCCTCGGGCCGGGTCTACGGACAGGTCGTTGACCAGAACACCAAGGAGGTTCTGAGGCAGGTTCCAAGCGACAAGCTCTTGCGGCTCTTCGCGGCCGGCCGAGAACAGCTGGCGATGATCATGGACCGCAAGGTCTGAGCGTTAAGGAAAAGCGAACCGCGCAATGTCCGATCTCTTTGCATCGTCAACGCTTCGAACCGACGAGAATGGGCGTGTCCGCTTCTCTGGCGTCAGTTCGGGCATCGACTTCGGACAGACGGTCGACGACCTGATCGCGGCCAAGCGCATTCCCGTCGACCGCATTGAAGCCGATATCACGTCGAACCAAGAGAGGATCACGGGCCTGCAGGAGCTCCGCACGCTGCTGGACGGCCTACAGTCCTCGCTGTCAGGGCTATACGGCGCCCGAACGATCGACAACAGCGGCGACATCTTCAGCCAAAAATCGGCCTTTGCGACCACCAGCCGCTCCGACGGGCAGACAGCCTCCCAGGCCGGCAATCTGCTTGGCGTCACCGTCTCGCCGTCAGCCTCCAGCGGCATCACGGAAGTCGAGATCCTGCAGACGGCCCGCGCGCACCGCATCGCCTCCGACAGCTTCACCTCGACCACCGACGATCTTGGAACCGCCTCGGGCGGTGCCGCTGGCTCAATCTCCGGCACTTTCCAGATCAACGGAACCGAAATCCAGGTGCTCGCCAGCGACAGCCTCAACGACCTGGCGGACCGCATCAACAATGCCAATACCGGCACCAACGCCACGGGCGTATCGGCTTCAATCGTCTCCGTCAGCAGTAACGAGCATATTCTGGTCCTGACCGCCGACGACACCGGCGTCGACATGACCATCGACAACGAAACCGGCGGCGTTTTGGCCTCTCTCGGCATCTCGGCCGACGGCGGAACGACCTTCACCAATGAGCTGCAAGCGGCGCAAAAGGCGCAGCTCCACGTCAACGGCTTGCTCGATGAAAGCGCATACGAGAGCGCTGTCGTCACCGACCCTGCAGCCGCGCTCAGCAGCTTTACGACCATCGGCGCCGGGGCACAGTCCTTCGAGATTCGCGCCGACGGCGCCCTGCTCGGCACCGTGAACTATACGAACGCCGATAGCCTCGACGACCTGGCCAGCACGATCAACGCCATCGCCGGCGTCACCGCCAGTGTCGATACGGTGGACGGGGAATCGCGCCTTAAGATCTCCGCCGACGGAGGGGGCGAGCTCAGTTTCACCGCCGACAGCGCAAACGCGGTGACCGAGCTTGGGCTCGGCCAGCAGAAGCTCGTCATCGAGCGTGACAACAATACCGTCGACGATTTGATCGAGGGTGTAACGCTGGACCTCTTCCAGGCGGAAGTCGGCACGACCATCTCGCTCGACATTCAGCAGGACCTCAATTCGGTCAAGACGGCGCTGCAGGACTTTGTCGTCGCCTACAACGAGGTCAAGGTCTTCATCAATCAGAACAGCCCGGATACCACCGACCCAACCGACGGCGGCGTCCTCTTCGGCAGCACGGTCATTGCGGACCTGGAGAGCCGTCTTGGCTCAATCATCGGTTCAGGCGCCGACGGCGTCAGCGAAGCCTTCACCGTCTTCCAGCAGATCGGCATCGAGTTCGTCGATAACGCGACGATCAGCGACCCGCTCTTGGCCGACACCCTGACCATCGACGACGCCGAGCTCGACAATGCGCTGCTCAGCAACATCGATGACGTGAAGAGCCTCTTCACCTTCGAGTTCAGCAGCTCGGACCCGCGGGTCAGCCTGATCGGCTTCGACGGCAACGCGCAGTACAACGAGACCGGCTACAAGCTCAACATCGACTTCGACGAGGTCGATGGAGACTCGGTGGCCGCAGCCAATATCGACGGCGCCGGTGCCGGAACCGACGACGGCAGCATCACGGCCGACGGCCGTATCCTGACGGTTGGCGATCAGACCGGCGCCAATGGACTGCGTCTCTTCTATAGCGGCGACAGTGATCTCGCAGACGTCCAGATCGACTTCACCGTGGGTCTTGGCGCCAAGCTGTTCTTCGAGCTGGACAGCCTGCTCGACCCCACCAACGGCCTGGTGGAAGGCGAGATTACCAGCTTGGAAGACCAGAATACCTTGGCGCAGGAGCGGGTCGACCAAATGCTCGAACGTATCGAGCGTGAGCGCGTGCGTCTGACCGAACGCTTCAGTCGTTTGGAGGCCACTCTGGCCAGCCTCGACAGCCAGTTGCAGAGCCTGCAAGCCATCATCGACGCGCAGAACGCAGAAAACTAGTTAGGGTGAACGGGAGGACAGATGTCAGGTTACGGTGGTACGACGACCTATCAAACACAGGCGCTCATGACCGCCTCACCTGCCCAGTTGGTGGTGATGTTGCTGGAAAAAGCGACGGCCTGTCTCAACGAGGCCATAGCCGCGATCGAGAGCGGAGAGATTGAAGGCCGCTGGCGCGCAAACAAGCGCGCCATGGAGATCATCAACCATCTCGATCTCACCCTCGATATGGACCGCGGTGGCGAGATCGCCGAGAACCTTCGCAGCCTCTACAGTTTCGCCCTGCGCCGTCTGGCCGACGTCGACTTCAAGAACGACGTGCAGGCCGCCCGCGACGTCATCAAGCTCCTCGAGCCCCTGCTGGCCTCTTGGCGTGAACTGGCCCAAGGCAACCTGACCGAAGTTGAGGCACCGAAAGTGCCCGTGGCGTCCAAGGCCCCGGAAAACACAGCCCCCACGGCCCATCTCTCGCTCAATCTCTCGGCCTAACCGAGCCAATCGGCTTCGACGACCTGCAAAGCGCCCGTTTCGGGCGCTTTTTTTATTGCCATCCGCTCTGTCGATAGCCCTGCCAAGGACACAGCTCCAGTAGTGGGCAAAGCTGTCCGATCTGCCGCCTCCCCGGCAGCTTCTTCCCAGCGTTAAGGATATTCTTTCCGCCCACTGCCTCGCGACGATCTTCTCAGCGCGCTCTGGCTGTTCTATTTTTCCTCTATTTATCAGACAGTTGCGAAAAATTTTATCGACTGGCACGGCTGTTGCTGTGTTCCGGACAAAGCTCGTGTCCCGAGTCCGCGTCATTCCTCCGGAAGACATGGACTGGGGGCGCGGAGCTGGACCGAAACAAAGCGCTCTGTGGTCTGCCGCTTGGGCAGGCAGCAGAAGCCAAGTGACTGATGCGATCCTGAGGAGAGATCACTCATGGCACTCAATGTTATCTCGAACTTCGCGGCCAACGTTGCGCACCGCAACCTGGTTCGCTCCGACATGGAGGCGACCAGCTCGCTCGCCAAGCTATCCTCGGGTACGCGTGTTGTCTCAGCCAAGGACGACGCAGCCTCGATGGCGATCGGGTCACGCCTGCAGGCGGAGGTCAACGCCCTGCGCATGGCGGCCATCAACGCCAACCAGGCGGTCTCGATGCTGCAGATCGCAGACGGCGCCATGGCCCGGGTGACGGACATTCTCATCCGGATGAAGACGCTGTCGGTGCAGGCCGGTTCCGGCCAGCTTTCTGCGGTCGAACGCGGCATGCTGGATACGGAGTATCAGAACCTGCTTGCGGAAGTCGACCGGATCGCCGCCGACACCGAGTTCAACGGCAATCAGCTGGTGAACGGCGATCAAGCCGTCTCCGACGTGGCCGCCCAATACGATGTCGGTTCCGGCGTCGTGGGTATCTCGGCGCGCGGCTTCACGCTCTCCACCGACACGCCGGGCACAGCTTCGGGTGTCCTCGACTACGACGAAACCAACAACAGCTTCAGCTTCGTCGTGGGCGGCGTGACCTACTCCGGTACCATCGCCAGCGATGCCATGACCGGCACGGGCACCGGCGCCACCATGTCGACCGGCACCCAGGTTCAGCTGACCAACACCGGGAGCGATGCCATTCTCTCCCTGACGCTGAATCTGTCCTACGCCGCCGGCACGACGGCCGCGACCGACGCCATCACGATCACCGAGACCAACGCCACCTCGTACTCCTTCAAGGTCGGCAGTGGCGTCACGGCCGCTGATACCATCAGCATCTCCATGCAAGGCATCAGCGCCCAGGCGCTCGGCATCACCAACACGGACATCACGTCGCAAACCAATGCGGACATGTCCTCGGTGGCGTTGGGCAACGCGCTCGACACCTTGAACGAAGCGCGCGCCGATCTCGGCGCATCGCAGAACAGGCTGGAGTTCGCCTCATCGAACTTGGCGACAGCGGTCGAGAACACGGAGGCCGCGCGCAGCAGCCTGCTCGACCTGGATGTCGCGGCGGAGATGTCGACCTTCACCTCGAAGCAGATCTTGGTGCAGGCCGGCGTCTCGATGCTCGCCCAGGCAAACCAGATGCCGCAGAACTTGCTCAGGCTCTTCCAGTAGAGCCGCGGCCACCTGGTCAAGCCATCTCACCTTCTTGATAGGACTCACCTTCATGTTCGAAAGCCGCCCCCACATCACCAAGCGCGAAATCTTGCAAATGCGCCCGAGCCATATGGTGGTCGTCGTCTACGACGAGCTCTTCGCCGCCCTGCGCGAGGCGAAGGTCGCGATCGAGCGAGGAGACATCGAGTCCCGCTGCCATGCGGTGAACTACGCGAGCGAGATGCTGGCATTGCTCTGCCTCTGTCTCGATCACGACAAAGGTGGAGAGATCGCCGAGCGTCTGTCGAAGCTCTACGCCTTCGCCATGGTCCGCCTGCAGCACATCAACTTCTACAACGACGACGAGACGGCGGATGAGCTCATTGCCCTGCTTCAGCCGTTGCGCAAATCCTGGTTCGAGCTCGACGAACGCCTCGAGACACTCTCCGACCAGGCGCGCACCGTGGTGAGGCGCCGGTTCTCCCAGCCCTCGCCCCTGTCCCTGAGTTAGCGTCACAGAGTTATCGTCACAGAGTTAGCGTCACCGACCAATACCGGACGGGTCATGAAAGACCCGCCGCACCAACCACGTAGGTGCAGATGATGTCTGACATTACCATCGCAACGGCGTCCAAATCGCCGACTCAAACACCTGGCGCCGCCGGCAACAGCGAAAATGCCGGCGGCAGTCAGGACTTTCTCGAGTTGCTGCGCGGCAGCAGCGCCCATCACTTGGCCAGGGGCACCCTGATCTTCGCGCAAGGTCAGACCATCGAAACGAGCTATCGCCCGACCAAGACCGAGGGCGACGATCTCGACCTGCTGCCGACCGATACCTCGCGGCCAGAGAGCGAAAAGCCGAAGGCCGAAAAGATCAAGCCGGTCGAGAAACACCCGGAAGACAACGCCACGCGAGAAGCGGAACCGGAGAAAACCCCGGACGAGAGCGCCGCGGTTCGTGAAGGCAGCAGCGCGCCGCAGAACGACGCAAAAGCAAGCGAGCGCCAAGCGGACACAGCCGCGCGAACGGACACGGCCAACAAAGCGCCGACGGGCCGCGAAGCTTCGCCGGCCCAGAACGGCGACGTCCCGGACGCGCTGGCCTCCCCTACCAAGAATGACGCCAAAGCTGCGCAGGGCGGTCAGGGTGCCGCCGCAGTGGAACGGGCAGGCCTCGTCTCGAAGCCGCAGCAGACCTTGGCACAAACCGCCACGGCCGCCGGAGAGACGGCCCGGAAGATCGCCCAGCCTACCCAGGCGACGACGGATGGCAGCGAGGTTCCATCGGCCCGAACTGCCGATCCCAGGACCGCACAAGAGCCGGCAATTCAACGACCGACCCCTAACGTGCAGCCTGGGGCTCAAGCCGCCGTCAACGGCAACGGCGGCCCTGGCGGCAACGCCGCGACCACCGGCCTGTTCGCCCCGGCCGTAGCCGAGGCGGCTGCCACCCGCACGAGCAACGCCAGCCCCGCCGCAGCAGCAGCCAGCAACACGCCGGTCGCAGCCACACCCAAGACCGCCGTTTCAGCCATGCCGGTGACCGCCGGAACCGGCGAGCCTATGCCGCTCAAGGATACCGCCCGCAGCACGACGGCGAACTTTGCCAACCAGTTGCGGGGCAACGCGGAAACGGTTCAGCAGCTCTCACAGCAATTAAGCCGTGCAGCTGCGTTGGGCAAAGACCGCATTTCCTTGCAGCTCCATCCCTCCGAGCTAGGCCGGGTCGATATCAAGCTTGAGTTCGCTCAGGACCAGAGCATGCGCGCGGTGATCTCGGCGGACCGCCCGGAGACGCTCGATCTGCTGCAACGCGATGCGCGGGCTCTGGAGCGCGCCCTGCAGGACGCAGGGGTGAAACTCGATAACAACGCCCTGAACTTTGCCCATCGCCAGGACCAACAGGCCGGCGGACAGCTCAACCAGGGTGGCGGAGAAACTTCAGCAGCGACAGGCTCCAATGACGGTGAGCCGGACGGCGGCGTAGAGAGCGGCACCCAAAGCCGAAGTCACGCCTCTGCCTGGCAAGGCGCCGTGAATATCGAAGTCTGACCGATCGGAGAGCGGAGCCATGGAAACGCAATCGGTCAATGGGGTGGCCTTCAAGCAGAGCGGCGGGTCGAGCATCACCGGCACCGACTCTCTCGAGGACACCTTCGACACCTTCCTGCTGCTGCTGACCACGCAGTTACAGAATCAGGATCCCCTGGATCCGCTGGACACCAACCAGTTCACCGAGCAGCTGGTCAACTTCACCTCGGTAGAACAGCAGATCAAGAGCAACCAGCTGCTCGAGGAGATGCTCGCCGGACAGAAGAACGCCGGGCTGGCCACGGCCATCTCGCTGATCGGTAGTTCGATCGAATACGCCGGCAACGTTGTCGCCTTGAACGGCGGCAGCGCTGAAATGAAGTACATCCTGCCGGCCAATGCCAACACGGCCACGATCGAGATCTACAACACCTCGGGCGACCTGGTCCGCTCGGTCCCGGTCGAAGCGACCGCCGGCCAGCACGACTTCACCTGGGATGGCAAGACCGACGACGGCACGGCCATGGCGGACGGCCTCTACGCCTTCCGGCTGGTCGCCTTGGACAACGAAGGCACGGAGGTCGCCAGCGCCATCAATCCCATCGCCACCATCACCGGCGTGGAATCGGTGGACGACGAAATCCTGCTGCGGTCGGGCAACGACCTCCTGATTCCGCTGACCGATCTCCGTTCGGTCCACGGGCAGCCGCAGCCGCAAGAGCAGCCGCAAGCTTAGCCAAGTGATTTTCGAAGGCGCAGCCAGGCAGGGTGCGCCGATGCAAGGAGCAAGAGCAGATGAGCATCTTTGGAGCGATGAACGCCAGCATCTCGGGGCTTTCGGCACAAGCCAATGCCCTGGGCATCATCTCGGACAACATCGCCAACTCTAACACGGTGGGCTACAAGGGCACGGTGACCCAGTTCAGCACCCTGGTCACGCAGAACGCCACCCTCAACAACTACTCGCCTGGCGGCGTGCGCTCTGCCCCCGTTGCCATCAACGAAGCACAGGGCCTGCTCCAGTCCTCCAGCAACAAGACCGATATCGCGATCGCCGGCAATGGCTTCTTCGTGGTCAACGAGGACGCCAACCCTGGCCTGGGCGATGAGATGCTCTTCACCCGCGCCGGCCACTTCGCCCCCGACGAGAACGGCGATCTGCGCAATGCCTCCGGCTACTACCTGCAGGGCTATCAGCTCGACAGCACCGGTGCCATCATTGGCAACCCGACGGTGCTCTCATCCTTGCGTACCGTGAACATCGCCGGGCTGACCGGCAGCGCCCAAGCAACCACCACCCTGGACCTCTCGCTCAATCTGCCGTCCACGGACCCGGTTGGCGGCACCCGCTCCATGACCGCGCAGGTCTTCGACTCCCTCGGCAACGCACACGACATCACCTACACCTTCACCAAGACGGCGGCCAACGCTTGGGACGTGACGGTTGCCAACCCGACGCTGTCCACCACCGGCGCCGCAAGCGGCACCGTGGCCGGCCCGGTCGCGCGCTCGATCACCTTCAACGGCGATGGTTCGCCGAACGTGATCACCTTCCCGGCCGTCGACATCACCTGGACCACCGGTGCCTCCGCAAGCTCGATCGCCGTCGGCGTCGGCACGGCGAGCGGCTTCGATGGGATAACCCAGCTGGCCGGCGACTTCGCGGTCGGCCCCTATCAGCAGGACGGCCAGCGCTTCGGCCAGTTCAGCGGCATCGCCATCGGCGAGGACGGTATCGTCACCGCTCTGTTCGACAACGGAACCCAGCGACAGATTTACCAAATTCCCCTTGCGCAGTTCGCCAATCCTCGCGGCCTGGAGGCGCGCAATGGCAACGCCTTCTCCATAACCGACGACTCCGGCGACGTTATCCTGAACACGCCGAACTCCGGCAGCGCCGGCGTCATCGCAGCGGAAGCGCTCGAGGCCTCCACCGTCGACATCGCCCAGGAGTTCACCCGGATGATCGTGACCCAGCGCGCCTACTCGGCCAACGCCAGCGTGCTGACCACGGCAGACGAGATGCTGGAGGAGATCATTCGGGTCGGCCGTTAAGGAAAGCGACAGGAAATCAATTGGAAAAGCCGGCAAATAGCCGGCTTTTCTTTTATGAAAAGACGAATTACTTAGCCGTTTACTTTTCTTTCGGGAAGATAACTAACTAAAATTCAAAGCATTAATCACCGGCGTTAGCTGAAAATAAACAGCGCTCGGGTAGGGTCGTTCCGAGGACGACACATGTAGTGGAGCCATAAGATGCCGATGGATGAGCGGGGCAACAGAAGGGTCGCCATCGGGCCCGCAGGTCAGCCCTTGACGCTGGACGATCTTCCTGCGCCGGAAACCAAGCGCTGGGTGATTCGCCGTAAGGCCGAGGTCGTTGCCGGCGTGCGCGCCGGCCTGCTGACGCTTGAGGAGGCGTGCGAGCGCTACAAGCTCTCCGCCGACGAGTTCCTGTCTTGGGAGCGATTGATTGACGCACACGGCGTGCGCGGCCTGCGCACCACACGGCTGCAGCAGTATCGCAAGAACGGCCTCCCGCCCTTCGCCGCGGCCGAATAGCGCCGGTCCGCGGCCCCTACTACCTCAAGGATGCGGCAAGACTTGCCGCATAATGGGAAAAAATTTCCTCGATTAACCGGCACTTTACCACGCCGGCCCTAACCTGTTGACCGAATTGCCAATTCGGCAAGCTCTGAAAGTCATCGGAAAACGACGACACAGAAGCGAACGGTCAATCAGGACGGGAAGGCGTGAACGCACTCGTAGATACATTCAAGAGCCTGGGAATAGCCCGCGCAGCATTGATCGCCGCTGTCGGGGCCGCGACGCTCGGGTTCTTCGTCTACTTTGCCGGCAATCTGACGCAGCCCAAGATGTCGCTGCTGTACAGTGAGCTCGATCAGAGCGACAGCGCCGCCATCGTCAGCCATCTGGAAGCTGCGGGTGTGCCCTTCGAGCTGTCGCCCGACGGCCGGCGCATCATGGTGCCGACCGATCAGGTGGCGCGCATGCGCCTGTCGATGGCAGAGTCCGGCATCCCCAACGGCGGCTCCGTCGGTTACGAGATCTTCGACCAAAGCGGCGAGCTCGGCTCGAGCAGCTTTGTTCAGAACATCAACCACCTTCGGGCTCTGGAAGGCGAGCTTGCCCGCACCATCCGCTCCCTGGGTTACATCCAGAATGCGCGCGTGCACCTGGTTTTGCCGCAGCGGGAATTGTTCAGTCGTGAGCGCAACGAGCCTTCCGCTTCGGTGGTGATCCGCCTGGCGGGAACCTCGCGCCTTTCGAAGAGCCAAGCGGCCGCCTTGCAGCAGCTCGTTTCGGCCGCCGTGCCCCGGCTCGAAGCCGACAGCGTCTCGATCATAGACCACCGCGGCCGCCTCCTCGCCCGTACCACCTCGGGCGATGACGTCGCCGACTTGGCCAACGACGCCGAGGAGATGCGTCTCAACGTTGAGCAACGCATGTCGCAGTCGGTCGAGGACCTTCTGGAAAGAACCCTCGGGGCCGGCAACGTGCGGGTCACCGTTTCCGCGGAGCTCGACTTCGACCGGATCACCGAAAGCTCCGAGACCTACGATCCCGATGGCCAGGTCGTTCGCTCGACACAGACGATCGAGGAAAGCGAGCAGGACCAGGACGGCGACGGCCAGGACCCGGTCACTGTCGGCAACAACCTGCCCGACAACGATCTGCCGCAGCTCGGCGGCGGCCCGACCAGCAGCTCCTCGGCCTCTCGGATCGAGGAAACGGTCAACTACGAGATCTCCAAGACCGTTCGCTCCCATGTGCGTGAGAGTGGTGCCGTCCGACGTCTCTCCGTCGCCGTGCTGGTGAACGGGAATTATGCGCCGAACGAAGACGATCAGCTGATCTACAGCCCACGCAGCGAGGAAGAGCTGCTGCAGATCGAGGAGCTGGTGAAGTCGGCCGTCGGCTACGACGAGGAGCGCGGCGACCTGATCGAAATCGCCAACATGCAGTTCGCCGACCTCACCAACATGAACGCGACCTTGCCGGAGAGCGACCTCCTCTTCGGCTTTGAGAAGGAAGAGGTCATGCGGCTTGCCGAGCTGCTGGTGCTCGGGGTCGTCGCTGGGCTGGTCCTCCTGCTCGTGGTCAAGCCGCTGCTCGGCCGCCTCTTGGAGCCCGTGCCTGCCGTCGCCGGCGATGTCGGCGGCGCCCTCACCGACGAGATCAGCGGCCGGCATGCCTTGGAAGACAAGCGCGGCCTCGCCAGCGGCCTGCCCGCGGTCGGGGTCGGAGGCCAGCAATCGGCCCTGGTCGAAGGTGGCGACGGCATGCTGCCGCCTCTTGACGACGCGGGCGACGAAAACGGCCTCGAGCAGCTGATCGACGTGCAGAAGGTTGAGGGCCGCGTGCGCGCCTCCTCACTGCGCAAGATCGGCGAGATCATCGACAAGCATCCTGAGGAAGCCGTCGGCATCCTGCGCAACTGGATCCATCAGGAGATCTGAGAGCGATGAAAGTCAGGGACGAATATCGCTCTCTTACGGGTCCGGAAAAGGCGGCCCTGTTGATCATGTCGATCGGCGAGGATTATGCGGCTCGCCTCTTCACCACCATGGAAGACGACGAGATCAAGGAGATCTCGCAGGTCATGGCCAATCTCGGCACCGTGTCCTCGCAGATCATCGAACGCTTGTTCGTCGAGTTCGCCGACCAGATTTCCGCAACAGGGTCACTGGTTGGCAATCTCCAAAACACCGAGCGCTTGCTCGCCAAGGTCCTCGACCGCGACCGGGTCGAGAACATCATGGAAGAGATCCGCGGCCCGGCCGGTCGGACCATGTGGGACAAGCTCGGCAACGTGCATGAGAACGTCCTGGCCAGCTACCTGAAGAATGAATATCCGCAAACGGTCGCGGTCGTCATCTCCAAGATCAAGCACGACCACGCCGCCCGCGTGCTGGCCGCGCTGCCCGAGCCCTTCGCGCTCGAAGTGGTCAGCCGCATGCTCTCCATGGAAGCCGTGCAGAAGGAGGTCCTGGACGACGTCGAACGGACCTTGCGCAACGAATTCATGTCGAATCTCGCGCGCACCAACCGGCGCGACAGCCATGAGCTGATGGCCGACATCTTCAACAGCCTGGACCGTCAGTCCGAGCAGCGCTTCATGACCGCGCTGGAGGACCAGAACAAGGATGCTGCCGAGCGCATTCGCTCGCTGATGTTCACTTTCGACGACCTGAACAACCTCGACCCTGCCGCAGTGCAGACACTGTTGCGCAACGTCGAGAAGGACAAGCTGCCGATCGCGCTCAAGGGCGCCTCCGAGGGCATGCGAGAGCTCTTCTTCTCCAACATGTCAGAACGGGCCGCGAAGATCCTGCAGGAAGACATGCAGACCATGGGCCCGGTGCGCCTGAGAGACGTCGACGAAGCGCAAGGCGAGATGATCCGCGTTGCCAAGGACCTCGCCGAGCGCGGCGAGATCGTGCTCGCCGACACCAAGGGCGAAGACGAGCTGGTCTACTGAGCCATGGCGAACGCTGGAGCGTGACGGTGCAACGCTTTCTCTTCGACACCAGTTTCGACACGACGGCTTCGGTCGAGCCATTCGCGCCGACCGAGCTGGAAGTGCCGGAGCCGGAAGACAAGCCGGCGGAGCAGCCACCCGAGATGCAGGAGCCGGCGGCTCCGGCGGTGGACGAGCGCGAGCTGATCGAGGAGAAGGCAAAGGCCTTCTCCGAAGGCGAAGCCCAAGGACGCGAGGCCGCGCTGGCCGAAGCCGCCGCCAGCGTCGAGCAGCGCTGCAGCGCCCTCCTCGAAGATATCGCGGCAAAGCTGCCCGACAGCTTGCGCGCGGAAGAAAGCGCATATCGAGTGGCTAGCCAAGAAAGCTTGGCGCTCGCACAGGCCACCTTGAAGAAGGTCTTTCCGCGCTTGGAACAGCGCGCCGCCCTGGCCGAGGTCGAGGCTCTCGTCGAAGCAAGCCTGGCCCAGCTTCGTCAGGAGCCGCGCGTTGTCCTCAGACTGCCGGACGCGCTGCTCGACCCGATGCGCGAGCGCCTCGACGGCCTGACACAAAGCCACGGCTTTGAGGGCAAGGTCGTGCTCTTGGCCGACCCAGAGCTTGGCCCGAGCGATGTTCGCGTCGAGTTTGCCGATGGCGGCATGGAGCGTTGCGCCAGGCAGCTTTGGAGCGAAATCGAAAGCCGCATTCTTGAAGCGGGCGCGCACGGCGAAACGCCGGCGGACGCCCCCACACCGCCCCCTTCACCCCCAACACCCCCCTCACCCCAAGGACAGGACGAAGACGCATGAGCGACGGGAACGACCTTGACCTGGCCGAGCTCGAAGAAACCGAAGGCGAAATCGCCGAAATGGAGAGCGAGCCGGAAGCGCTAGACGAGCCGCCAAGCAGCGCGCGCGATCTGGAAGCCGTTTACGACATTCCCGTGCAGGTCTCCGCCGTGCTCGGGCGCTCCACCATGCAGGTGAGCCAGCTCCTGAAGCTCGGGCGTGGCGCCGTCGTGGAGCTCGATCGCAAGGTCGGTGAAGCGATCGACATCTACGTCAACAATCGGCTGGTCGCCCGCGGCGAGGTCGTCGTCGTCGACGACCACCTGGGCGTGACCATGACCGAGATCATCAAAGCCGACCGGAACTAGGCAAGACGTCAGCGGAACCCGGAAGCGATGGCTGAGGCCGAGGCACAGCAAAGCAGGATAACGCCGGGGCAAAGGCTGCCGGGCAAGCCCGCGATCGATTATACGACGGTCGGCGGGACGCTTGGCGCCTTCACCCTCATTGTCCTTGCCATGGCCGCCAGCGGCTCGATCGGCGCCTTTGCCGACCTCCCGGCCTTTCTCATCGTGATCGGCGGAACCTTCCTGATCACCTCGGTCTCCTACACCACGCCGGAGATCATCAACGCGCAGCGCGTGATGCTGAGGGCGGTGCTTTACAAGCAGCAGCGCCCGGCAAACGCCGCCTACGCCATGATCGATCTCTCGCAGCTTCTGCGCAACAAGGGCTGGGGCGCGCTCGAGAGCCGGGTCAAGCAAATGCGGGGGCAGCCCTTCCTGCAGCGCGCCGTCAACCTCTTGGTCGACGGCCTGCCGAGCAGCCAGATCGAAGATCTGCTGGCGCGCGAGATTTCCGCCACCAGCGATCGCCATATCAAGTCGGCCGGGGTCATCCGCCGTGCCGGCGAGGTCGCCCCTGCCATGGGCCTGATCGGCACCCTGATCGGCCTGGTGCAGATGCTGGGCAACCTGGAGGACCCGGCCAGCATCGGGCCGGCCATGGCAGTCGCTCTCCTGACCACCTTCTATGGCGCGGTGCTGGCCAACATGGTCTTCAATCCGCTGGCCAACAAGCTGGAGCGCAATGCCGCTGAAGAGGCGATGGTCAACCGCATCTACGCCATCGCCACGGCCTCGATGAGCCGCAAGGAAAATCCGCGTCGGCTGGAGATCCTGCTGAACGCCACCCTCTCTCCAAAAGACCGCGTGTCCTATTTCGACTGACCGCCGGACAGTTAAGACAAGAAAGGCATCCTGTTATGCGTCTCCTCATCGTCGGTTCGCTAGACGGCCATATCACCACGGCAGGCAAGATCGCTCTCGACCGCGGCGCCAAGGTCTCGCACGTCGACGACATCGAGGGCGCGCTTGTCGCCCTGCGCAGCGGCCAAAGCGCCGACCTGCTGATGGTCGACGTCGAGCAGGACATTGCCCGCCTGATCGCGCAGCTCGACTCAGAGCGAATCTCGGTCCAGGTGGTCGGCTGCGGCGTGCACGCCGACCCTGAGAAGGCGGCCCAAGCCATCCGGGCGGGCGCCAAGGAGTACATCCCGCTCCCGCCGGATCCTGAGCTGATCGCCGCCGTTCTGCAGGCCGTGACCGAGGAGACCAGCGCCTTCGTCTTCCGCGACCCGGCGATGAGTCGTGTCCTGGGCCTGGCCGAACAGATCGCAGGCTCAAACGCCAGCGTGCTGATCACCGGCGAGTCCGGCACCGGTAAGGAGGTGATGGCGCGCTTCATCCATCGTCACTCGAAGCGCGCAGCGAAACCCTTCATCGCCGTCAACTGCGCCGCCATTCCCGAGAACCTGCTGGAGAGCGAGCTTTTCGGCCATGAGAAAGGCGCTTTCACCGGCGCGATCGCCCGCCGCATCGGCCGCTTCGAGGAAGCCAGCGGGGGCACGTTGCTGCTCGATGAGATCTCAGAGATGCACCCACGGCTGCAGGCCAAGCTGCTGCGCGCCATTCAGGAGCGGGAGATCGATCGGGTCGGCGGGACTCAGGCGATCAAGGTCGATGTCCGCCTCCTGGCCACCTCGAACCGAGACATGGAAGACGAGGTGCGCAAAGGTGGCTTCCGCGAGGACCTCTATTTCCGTCTCAACGTCGTCAATCTGGAGCTGCCGCCGCTGCGCGAGCGCAAGCGCGATATCCCGATCCTGGCTGAGCACTTCGCTCGGAAGTATGCCGAGGCCAACGGCGTCGACATGCCGGACGTTTCCCCCGAAGCCCGCCAAATGCTGGAAACCCACCATTGGCGCGGCAACGTCCGGGAACTCGAGAACACCATGCATCGCGCCGTGCTGCTCGCCAGCGACGGCTCGGTCGGCCCGGACCAGATTCTGCTGACGGGCACGCGCATCGCCCAGGCGCCAAGCGCCGACCCGTCCCCAGCCGCCATGGCCGCACCCCAGAATGGCGGGTCCGGCAATGGCGCCGGAAGCCAGATCGGCCGCACGGTCGCCGACGTGGAGCAGGACCTCATCCTCGACACCTTGCAGCATTGCCTTGGCAACCGAACCCATGCCGCGAACATCCTCGGCATCTCGATCCGCACTCTGCGCAACAAGCTGAGGGCGTATAGCGAAAAGGGAATTCCCGTGCCCATGCCGGGCGGGGAGAGCCTGCATCGGCCGCCGATTGCCTAAGGACGCGCGCGTCTAGAGACGAGAGGCAATGACCGATACGACCCAGCCCGAGCCGAACAGGCGCTTCGCCGGGCTGACCCTTTCCAGCATCGGCAACGATCTGCTGAAGCGCGGCGACATCGCCCTGGCGCTCGGCATCGTCTGCATTCTGGTGGTCTTGATTCTGCCGCTGCCGAGCTGGCTGCTCGACATCTCGCTGGCAATCTCGATCACCTTTTCCGTCGTCATCTTGATGACTGTGCTGTTCATCAATCGAGCGCTCGACTTCTCATCCTTCCCCACCGTGCTGCTCATCGCGACAATGCTGCGCCTGGCCCTCAATCTGGCCTCGACGCGCCTCATCCTCGCCGATGGACACGAAGGCACCGACGCCGCTGGACAGGTCATCCAGGCCTTCGGCAACTTCGTCATGCAGGGGAACTTCGTGATCGGGATCATCGTTTTCTCGATCCTGATCATCGTCAACTTCATCGTCATCACCAAGGGTTCCGGGCGTATTGCAGAGGTCTCCGCCCGCTTCAGCCTGGATGCGATGCCCGGTAAGCAAATGGCGATCGATGCCGACCTCTCCGCCGGCCTGATCGACGAGACGCAGGCGCGCGAGCGGCGCAAGGAGCTCGAGGACGAGAGCAACTTCTACGGCGCCATGGACGGTGCCGCGAAGTTCGTGCGCGGGGACGCCATCGCGGGACTCTTGATCACCTTCATCAACGTGATCGGCGGTATCATTATCGGCGTCGCCCAGATGGGCCTCACCTTCGGCGACGCCGCCGAGACCTACACCCTTCTGACCGTGGGCGACGGCCTGGTCAGCCAGATCCCCGCGCTGATCGTCTCAACCGCGGCGGGCCTCCTGGTGACCAAGAGCGGTGCGATCGGATCGGCCGACAAGGCCTTCTTCGGCCAGCTCGGCGGCTACCCCAGGGCCTTGGGACTGACATCCGTCCTGACCATATTCCTCGCGCTCCTCCCAGGCATTCCCTTCCTGCCCTTCGTGCTACTAGCCAGCATCACGGGCGGGCTCGCCTACATGGGAAGCCGCAAACAGGCCGCTGCGATTGAAGAGCAGGAAACCGCAGAGCCAACGGAAGCGGCTCCTCCGGAGGAGCCGATTGCCGCCTCGCTGCAGATGGACCTCATCCGTCTGGAACTCGGCTATGGCCTACTGCCGCTGCTGAACGAGGAAAGTGGCCGGCGGGTCACCGAGCAGATCAAGGCGCTGCGCCGCCAGCTGGCGCAGGAGATGGGCTTCGTGCTGCCCTCCGTCCGCATCCAGGACAATCTGCAGCTTGCCGCAAACGCCTATGTGCTGCGCGTCAAGGAGATCGAGGCCGGCCAGGGTGAGCTCCGCCCGGGCCTGCTTCTGGCCATGGATCCGCAAGGCGGCAAGATCGGCTTGCCCGGCGAGGACACGACCGAGCCCGCCTTCCAGCTCCCGGCCAAGTGGGTCGACGCAAACCTGCGCGAGGAAGCACTGTTCCGCGGCTACACCGTGGTCGACCCGCCGACCGTCATCACCACGCATCTGACCGAGGTGGTGAAGGAGAACATGGCAGAGCTGCTCTCCTTTGCGGAGACGCAGAAGCTGTTGGATGAGTTGGATAGCGATCAGCAGAAGCTGGTGGCCGACCTGGTGCCCAATCAGATCTCGGTGGGCGGCATTCAGCGGGTGTTGCAGAACCTGCTGGCCGAGCGCATCTCCATTCGCGATCTGCCGACCGTGTTGGAGGGCATTTCCGAGGCCTGCGGCTTCTCGCGCAACGTCACCATCATCACCGAGCATGTGCGGGCCCGCCTGGCACGGCAGATTTCCAACGGCCACTGCGACGATGGCGGCGTCATGCAGCTCGTGGCCCTGTCGCCTGAGTGGGAGCGCAACTTCGCCGAGGCTCTGATCGGCGATGGCGAGGACAAGCAGCTCGCCCTGCCCCCCTCCAAGCTGCAGGGCTTCATCGCCGCGGTGCGCGAGACCTTCGACCGCCACGCCATGACCGGCGCCAATGCCGCGCTGCTGACCTCGCCGGCCGTCCGGCCCTATGTCCGCTCGATCATCGAGCGTTTCCGTCCCTCGACGCCGGTGCTCTCGCAAAACGAAATTCATCCGAAAGCGCGCATTCGCACGCTGGGGCAGATCTAAGCCATGCGGCTCAAGACCTTCCATGCCGCCAACCTGGCTCAGGCGCTCGATCAGGTCCGCGACCATTTCGGTCAAGATGCGGCCATTCTCTCGACGCAGGAGCACGATAGTGGTGGCTTCACCGTGACCGCCGCCATCGATGCTACAGAACCAGCGCCGGCAGAGGCGCCCCCAGTCGCGCCCGCGCCGGAGACCGAGCCAGACGAACACGACGAGATCGTCGATGCCTTGGAGCATCACCGGATTCCGCCGGGTTTGTCTCAGCGCCTGCTCAACGCGGTGGGAGGCTTCCCCCCGGCCGACAAGCGAACGCTCCTGACCAAGGCCCTGGACCAGCTTATGGGCTTCCATGACATCACCCGGCCCGGTCGTCTTTCGGCCGGCCAGGCTCTCCTTCTCGTTGGGCCAAGCGGAGCCGGCAAGACAGCGACCATCGCCAAGCTCTGCGCCATGGCCAAGCTCCGCGGGGTCCCGACCCGGATCGCCACCATGGATTTCGAGAGCGCCGGCGCTCAGGAGCAGATCGCGGCCTTCGCCGCCGTGCTAGAAACGCCCTTGGACTGCGTCGCCGAACCGAAGCAACTCGCTGGCCTGCGAGATGCCGCAGCCGATACGCTGTTGCTGGTCGACACGGTCGGCACCAATCCCTTTTCGCAGCAGGAAATCCTGCGCTGTGCCGAGATCGTCGCGGCGCTCGGGGTACGGCCGGTCCTGGTGCTGCCAGCAGGCGGCGACCCGGTGGAATCCGCGGAGACCGCCCTGGTTTTCTCCGAGCTCGGCGCCAATCGCCTGATCGCCACGCGTATGGATGCCTGCCGCCGCCTTGGCGGCGTACTCAGCGCAGCCTTTGCGGCGGAGCTGGCCCTCTCGGCCGGCGGAGTCTCGCCGATGGTCGGCAACGGTCTGAGCGGACTCTCGGCCCGCAGCCTGGCCGGCGCCCTGATTTCCCGTGCGCCCACACCCTTTCCCTTCTTGCGCAAAGACGAGCCAAAGCCACAATGACTCCGCAGCCCAAGGCGACCCAAGCGGTCAAACCTCCCGCCATCGAGAACGCGATCGCCATCGCGTCGGGAAAAGGCGGCGTCGGCAAGACCTGCCTGGCTATTGCGCTCTGCCACGCCCTAGCCAAGCGCGGCCGGAACTGCCTGCTGTTCGATGGTGACCTCGGCCTCGCCAACATCGACATTCAGCTCGGTCTCACGCTTGAGCGGAACCTGGCCGGCGTTCTCAGCGAACGGCATAGCATGGCACAGGCGGTCAGCCGCTACACCGAGGGCGGTTTCGACATTCTGGCCGGCGAGTCCGGTTCGGGCGCGCTCTCGTCCCTCTCCGCTGCCCAGCTCCATCGCCTGATCGACGCCTTGCGGGACATGGCTCCCTCCTACGAAACCATGCTGCTCGATCTCGGCGCGGGCATCGAACGCTCCGTCCAGCTGCTCAGCCAAGCCGCGCCGCTCAAGCTCATCGTCACCAGCGACGAGCCGACATCCCTCACCGACTCCTACGCACTGATGAAGCTCTGTCACGCAGCCGGGGTTCCCGGGGAATTCCGCATCATCGTCAACATGGCGGCCTCCCGGCGCGACGGCGAGATGACCTATCGCACACTGCTGCGCGCCTGCGAGACCTTCCTGAAGTTCCGCCCGGGCTTGGCCGGCATTGTGCGGCGCGATGCGCATGTGCGCGAGGCCATCCGCTCGCAAACACCGCTTTTGACGCGCTTCCCCAACTGTGATGCGGCGCGCGACATCGAGGAGATCGCCGAGCGCCTCCTGGCCCGTGGTCCGGAGGCATAGGAGGACCGGAAGAAGGAGTCCGAGCCATGGCCGAGGTCGCCCCCCCGAAGGTTGCCGAGGTCCTCAAAGCCGTCGAAGCCCTGCGCCCGCAAGTGACGGGCCATGTCGCACGGGTGGTCCAGATCGACAACCCGCCGCCGGCCGTGCTTCGCTTCCCGCTGGGTCACGTCATCCACGCCGAGGTACTCGACACCAGCAAGTCCGGCCAGTTGCTCCTGCGCACGGCGGCCGGCCTGATGCAGGCCACCAGCCTGACCGACCGGCTGCAGCTGCCAAACGGCAGCCAGCTCGCGCTCAAGATCTTCACCCACAACCCCTCGCTGCGCGCCCATCTCGACATTCTGCAGCGCCCCGTTCAAAGCGCTGTGGTCAACCCCCATCTCGACATCGCCGACACGGTCACCCGCTCGCAAGGCATTGCGGCGCGATTGCTTGCGACGCCGGGCGTAGCACAGAACGCCGGCGCCGAGGCGCTCGCCGTCACCCTGCGCGTGGTTGCGACAGCCCCACCCGCCGGACCGGTTCTCAACCCCAGCGTCTCCGCATTGCGGGGCGGTGACGTGCAGACCATGACCGCAGAGGTGATGCGCGCGCCTGGTGGCCAGACCACGCTGTTGCAAACCCCGCTTGGCCGCATTGAGACAGCCGCTCCCCTTCCTCTTCGGCCCGGCGATCAGCTTCAGATCACAGTTCAGCTGACACCGCAGAGCAAGGAAGCGCCGAGCTACGCAGCACGCACGACAACGGCCTTCCTGCCCGGCATACCCTGGAGCAGTCTCGACGAGACGGCGCAGATGCTGTCGGCAGAAAGCCGCCAACTGTTGGCTCTTCATCCATCGCAAGCGTCAGGCGGCAAGGCACGCGACTTGCCGCTTCTGCGCCTTCTGGTCAGTCTTGCCTCGGGCGATCCTCAGCCCTGGCAGAGCGCGGCGTTGGTCGCCGGGCTGCAGCGCGCAGGCCGCGGAGAACTTGCCGGTCAGGTCGAGGATGAGCAGCGTCTTGCCGCGCAGACAGTTGCGGACGACCGCGGCGAATGGCGCCTTGGCCTGGCACCCTTCCTGCAGGACGAACATCTCTACGCGCTCCGCTTCTACCGCCGAGACGCACACGAGCATGCGGGCGGCAGTGAAGACGACGGTCACACGACGCGTTTTGTCGTCGAGCTTGACCTGTCCCGCTACGGACAGTTCCAGATGGACGGCCTGGTCCACGGCAAGCGCTTCGATCTCGCCGTACGCAGCCGGCACAGCCTTGCCGCGCCGGTGCAGCAGGACTTGCGGCAGATCTACGAGCGTGCCGTCGAGGCTGCGGGGCTGAAGGGTCAAATCCTCTTCGACGCCGGCCCCGAGTGGCGGAGCATGCCCCTCCCCGGTGGCCGACCGACGCCGGTACAGGCAACCGCCTGACGCGGCTGCTAGGAAAGCGGCTCCTCACCACCGGCACGCCGCCGGTGCGCGGTCAAGCCGAGCTCATCGAATTCGATCTGCTGGCGGCGCTTGTCTTCCTCGGCGCGGCGTTCTTCCTGCAGCTCGCTCGCCACCTCGAACTTCTTCAGCTCTCCGAAAGACTGCTGCACTTCGGCGCGGGCCTTTGCCATGGCGGCGTCCAGCGACGTCAAGCGCGCCTCTGCCCGTTTGCGGCGGGTCAGGGCGACGTTCAGGAAAGAGGCGAAGAGCCGCGACCCCTCGGGCGAGCGCGCCGCGTGCTCCTTCTCCTCCTCGATCTGCTCGTCGACCTCGGCGATCTGCCTGCGGGTCTTGGCGGCAAGCTGCTCAAGCTCCGCCAGCCGCTTGCGCCGCTGCTCCAAGTCCCAACGGTGGATCTGCACCAGGCGTGCAAGCGCGCTCACGGCCGCCTCCGCTTAGAGTCAGGACGCCGAAGCATCGGGTGTCTCCCCGCTTGGCATGTTGAGGAGTGTGGCGAGCTGCCCATAGCTTTCCGTGAGTGAGCCCCGCTCAGCCTTGTCCTGGCTTAGAAACGCCTCGAGCCCGACATTGTAGTGAATGGCCTCATCCACCTTGCCGTCGCTCCCGGTCTTATAGGCGCCGATGCGGATCAGCTCGGCCATGTTCTCATAGGTTGAAAGCAACTCTCGGCCGCGCCCTAGAAGGGCGTTTTGCCAGTTCTCATTGCATCCCGGCAGGGTTCGCGAGACGCTCTTCAGGATATCGATGGCCGGGTAGCGACCGCGCTCGGCAATGCGGCGGTCCAGCACGATATGCCCGTCCAGGATGCCACGCACCGCATCGGCAATCGGCTCGTTCTGATCGTCGCCTTCGACCAAGACCGTGAACAGTCCGGTGACCGTGCCGCTGCCTTGAACGCCCGGCCCGGCCCGCTCCAGGAGCTTGGGCAGCTCCGAGAAGACGGAGGGGGTGTAACCCTTGGCCGCTGGCGGCTCGCCGGCCGACAGGCCGATCTCACGCAAGGCCATGGCGTAGCGAGTCACGGAGTCCATCAAACAGAGCACGTCATCGCCCTGGTCAC
The DNA here is from genome assembly GCA_965247175.1 of Rhodospirillales bacterium. GTDB lineage: Bacteria > Pseudomonadota > Alphaproteobacteria > Kiloniellales > DSM-21159 > JANQMX01. The sequence continues at coordinate 860,695 of OZ252006.1, read as the reverse complement.
GGAAATACTCGGCCAGAGTCAGGGTCAAGAGCGCAGCCTGGCGGCGCATCAACGGCGGCTCGTCCGAGGTGGCCACGACAACCACCGATCGAGCAAGCCCTTCCGGGCCGAGCTCGTCGGTAATCCACTCCTGGACCTCGCGCCCGCGCTCGCCGATCAGGCCCACGACGTTGACCTGCGCACTGGTGTAGCGCGCCAGCATGGAGAGCAGCACCGATTTGCCAACGCCGGAGCCGGCGAAGATGCCCATGCGTTGCCCGCGGCAGCAGGTCAGGAAGGCGTTGATGGCGCGCACGCCAAGATCGAGCTTCTCACCAACCCGTTGCCGGGCATGAGCCGGAGGGGCCGGCTGACGGAGCCGACAACGCTCCGTTCCCCTTGGCAAAGGTCCTTTGCCATCAAGGGGTTCGCCAAGGGCATTCACAATGCGGCCAAGCCAGCCGTGGGAAGGGTGAACTGCCGGTTCCGCCCGCGCCATCTCGACCTTGCTGCCGAGACCGATGCCATCGAGCGCGCCGAAAGGCTGCAGCAGCGCCTTGCCGCCTCGGAAACCAATCGCCTCGGCCACGATTCGCGCACCGCTGCGGCTTTCCAGATGGCACCAATCGCCGATCGACAACGCCTCTTGCAGGCCCGCGACCTCGACCGTCATGCCGAGGATTCCACTTACGCGCCCGTATCGGCGATACTCCGCAAGCTCTTCAATTTCCTTGATAACACCGGCGACCGCTGACGCCATTAACCTTCCTCGCATCCGCCAAGACTGAAGCCGACAATGATCGGCAGTCTCTCGCGATCACTTTAATTGACGGTAAAACTTGCCCCGTCGCGGCCATCCGGTAAGCCTTTCTTAATGACTGAGCACGAAAATGGTTAATAGCGACACGAACAAACTTCTGGCCAGGGGACTCCGCCATGCGCGTTCTGCTTGTTGAAGACGATGCCGCCACGGCTCAAAGCATCGAGATGATGCTGCGGTCTGAGAGCTATATCTGCGATACCACCGATATGGGTGAAGACGGCCTCGAGATCGGCAAGCTCTACGATTACGACATTATCGTTCTCGATCTGATGCTTCCGGACATCGACGGCTACGAGGTGCTGCGCCGCCTGCGCGCCGCTCGGGTCAAGACCCCTATCCTCATTCTTTCCGGCCTCACCGGGCTGGATGAGAAGATCAAAGGCCTCGGCTTCGGCGCCGACGACTATCTGACCAAGCCCTTCGACAAGCGCGAGCTGATCGCCCGTATTCAGGCCATCGTGCGGCGCTCCAAGGGCCATTCGGACTCGGTCATTCGCACCGGCAAGCTGACGGTCAACCTCGATGCCCGCACGGTAGAGGTCGACTCACAGCCAATCCATCTGACCGGCAAGGAATACGGCATTCTTGAGCTGCTCTCCCTGCGCAAGGGCACGACCCTGACCAAGGAGATGTTCCTCAACCATCTCTACGGCGGCATTGACGAGCCCGAGCTGAAGATCATCGACGTCTTCGTCTGCAAGCTGCGCAAGAAGCTTGCTTCGGCAACCGGTGGCCAAAGCTACATCGAGACCGTCTGGGGCCGTGGTTACGTCCTGCGCGACCCGGTGGAGGAAACCACGGACATGCCGATGACGGCTGCCGCCGGGTAAGCCCCTCCCTTTACGGCCAAGCCTCCGAAGGCGCCGCATTCCGCGGCGCCTTTTTCTTTGGCTTGCCCCGGCCGCTCGGCCGCAGTCAGCGCGTCTTGCACCGCAGTAAAAATCATGATTTCGATCGCGTTAACCATGTATTCGGCCGAACACCCGATGTAGCTTGTTAACCATTTGAAAAAAATCCGAATTAATTGCGTCGAATACCCCCAAATGGGGGCAGACCCAGAAGTGGGCGATTCCTAGGGTAAGACGGACAAGGGGATGTCTTGGGGTATGTCTGCCCTAGTGACGGGTACGACTTCTGGGGAGAGCTTGGAACTTGGCGTCAACGCACGATCTCGATCCGGCCACTCCGTCTGTTGGTAACGATGTCGACAACCCTTTGTACGGTCACTCGACAGTCTAACGGAGGATGAAATGGCACTTATCGAAGATTGGGTCGATCTGACGTGCCCAGATAATTTCTGGGAGATCGAGCCCTTCAACATGTTCCCGTTTGAGCAGGGCACCGATGCCCGGGACATCGCGATCCTGGAAGACATCTTCGGCGACCCGAACACGCCGTCCAACTACTACGGTAAGGCCGGCGACGACCTCATTCTCGGCCAGGACGGCCAGAATGGCATCCAGGGTGGTCTCGGCGCCGACAGCATCAATGGCGGCGGCGGTGACGACTTCCTGCATGGCGACGACACCGATGCGGACGACGCCGAGCGGGCTGCTGAGAACCCCGGCGAGGTCTTCGTCGACGGCGACGACACCATCTTCGGCGACAGCGGCGTCGGCGACGGCAACGACACCATCTTCGGTGACGGCGGCGACGACCTGATCTACGGCGACGAAGGCAACGGCGACGATCTCAACGACGGTGCCGACAAGATCTTCGGTGGCGCCGGTGCCGACAGCATCTTCGGTGAAGGCGGCGACGACCACATTGCCGGTGACGAAGGTGGCCACGACGGCTCCGTCGACCCCGACAACCCCAACTGGGGTGACTACATCGACGCCGGTTCGGGCGCCGATACCGTTGACGGCGAGGAAGGCGATGACACCATCGTGGCTGGCGCCGGCGACGACCTGGTCGAGGGCGGCACCGGGGATGACGACATCGAAGGCAACTCCGGTGACGACATCCTCAAGGGCCAGAACGGTGCCGACACCATCGACGGCAACGACGGCAACGACTCCATCAAGGGCGGCGACGGCGAGGATTACATCCGCGGCGGCGACGGTCAGGACGTTGTGGATGCCGGCGACGACGACGACGAAGTCTGGGGCAACGACGGCGACGATACCCTCTTCGGTATGGCCGGCGATGACTACATGGACGGCGGCGAAGGCGACGACGACCTCGAGGGCATGGAAGGCAACGACACCCTCGAAGGTAAAGACGGCAAGGACGAGATCAACGGCGGCGACGACGATGACCTCATCTACGGCGGCAACGACGCCGACGACCTCTCAGGTGGTGCCGGTGCCGACACCGTCGAAGGTGAAGACGGTGCCGACGACATCGACGGCAACGCCGGCGATGACATCCTGAAGGGTGGCAACGATCGCGACCTGATCTCCGGTGACGACGGCAACGACTCGGCCTGGGGCGGCAATGGTGACGACACCATCGGCGGCGACCAGGGCGATGACCGTCTGCAGGGTAACTTCGGTAACGACCTCATCGCAGGCGGTATCGGCGGCGACACCCTGATCGGTGACAACAACTCGCCGGACGGCAACGACATGGACGGCGACGCCGATGGCGAAGCCGGTGCCGATACGCTGCTCGGTGAGGAAGGTGACGACAAGATCTTCGGCAATGGCGGTAACGACATTGCTGAGGGTGGCGACGGCAACGACTCCATCGAGGGTCAGAACGGTCGTGACCTGCTTTCCGGTGGCGAAGATCGCGACATCATCCGTGGCGGCAACGGCCGCGACACCATCAATGGTGACGCGGGCGACGACGCCTGGAACCCGGATGGCGATCCCTTCGACTCGCAGCTCATCAACCCGCAGCCGGACGGCTTCGACAGCGACTGGTTCGTCGAGGTTCCGCGCGGCCGCACCCTTGAAGAGCGTGAGATGGGTATGCCGGCGCTCGACGATCATGGCGAGCCCATCCCGGGTCAGTATGTCGTTCAGCCCGACGGCGGTCTGTTCGGCGGCGACGGCGATGACGAAGTCAACGGCGGTGCCGGTTCTGACGACATCTTCGGCGGCGACGGCGACGACGTCCTGAACGGTAACGTCGGCGGTGAAGACCTCGACGATGCGGACGGCGGCGACCTGATGTTCGGTGGTGACGGCAACGACACCATGAACGGTCAGTTCGGCGACGACACCATGCTCGGCGAGGACGGCAACGACGTCATGGACGGTGGCTTCGGCGACGATGCCATGGACGCCGGCGCCGGTGAGGACGTGGCCAAGGGCGGTGTCGGTAACGACACGGTCTTCGGTCAGGAAGGCTCTGACGAGATCAACGGTAAGTCCGGCAACGACAAGCTGATTGGCGGCGACGACGCCGACCAGCTATTCGGCGACCGGGGTGACGACCTGATCTTCGGTCAGGAAGGCAGCGACTTGCTGAACGGCGGCCTGGGTGACGACACCCTGGACGGCGGCACCGGCAACGACATGCTGCTGGGCGGTTTCGGCGAGGACGAGATCTGGATCGACGTGGCTTACGACGCGGCGACCAAGACCATGACCTTGCTGGACGACCTCGACACCGTCTTCCAGTTCAGCATCGACAACCTCGACCGCATCATCTTCCGCGTGACCGAAGAGCGTATCACCGGTCTCGAGGAGCGTGATCTGGCAGAGGGCGAGTGGCCGCCGGAGCTGACCTTCGACAAGCCGTTCGAAACCGCGGCCGAGCGGGCCGAGGAAGTTGCCGAGATCCTCGACAACAGCCTCACCGTCGACTTCTCGAACCCGAACGACATCGAGGTACGGGACGTCAGCGATGCGACCCAGGGCTTCGATCTGGTCTTCTCGGAGTTCCGCGAGTCGCCCATTCCGCTCAACACCGCGTCTGACCTCAATGCTTACGCCTTCGGGCAAACCAGCAACGAGACCTACCTGGCGCTGGATATCGTCTACGTCGAAGACGACCCGCATCAGGAAGACGACAACGGCGATCTGATGACCTAAGGCATCTGATCGGAGCATTTTCTAACAAAAACGCCATAGTACCTGACTTAGGGGGCGGCTTTGCCGCCCCCTTTTCTTTGTCGTGCCTCTCGTCGGAAGCGACAGGTGGCCACGCGCAAGGCCACGCCCCAACACCGCGCAGGGCGTCCAGCGGTCGCGCCTCCGATCGACTTGCTTATGTGATGAAAAAGCTGGCGTCCCCAACGGGAGTCGAACCCGTGTCTTCAGCGTGAAAGGCTGATGTCCTAGGCCTCTAGACGATAGGGACGGCGTGGATGGGAGCTAATGGATTCCAGCCGGAAAGACAAGGGGCTCCTCCCCTCTTCTCCGATCAAAAGCAAGCCCGAGCGAGTCTACTGTCCGGCGGCGTACTGCTCGGATGGCGGCAGGGCCGCGACCGGCGGGCCGGCTATCTCCCGAATGAGCTTGAGACGGATGGCTCGGGCGAAGTCGCGGAAGTCCGTCGCGGTCATGATGAAGGCGCCGGTGCCGCCGATCACGTTGCGCAGATAGTAGTGATCGACGCTCGGGTCCTCGTTCAGGATGGTCAGGCCATTGACCGTCACGCCCGCGGCGACGGCCGCGTCCCGCATGGCCGTGGTCCGCAAGCCCTGATTGGTCCGCCCATCACCGGAAATATCAACAACCTTCCGGAATCCTTCGAATTCATTGAATTCTATCAGGTTGACACAGAACTCTATGGCGCTGCCGATCGCGGTGCTGCCGCCGCTGATAAAGCGAGGCGTCTCGTCGAGTAGATCGGCAAAACTCTCGGCATCCGCCGGTTCCCGAACCAGGTGCCACTCAGTTGCCAGGACCTGGCGCGTACTGCCAGACCACTGCACCAGGCTGATCGCGACGCCAAGGTCGCCCGCCGCAAGGATCGCGCCCTGCACCGCAGGGTCGCGGAAAGCCTGAGCTATCCCCTGCATCTGCAGATCGAACTCCCAAGACGTGACGCTGGAGGAGGAGTCCACGGCCAGCACCAACTCCAGAGCCACCGGAGTCTGTGCCCGCGCCGGCCCGGCAACCGCAAGGCCCACGGACGCCAAGGCCACCAGGGCCAGTACCTTCACCCTTTTCCATCTCGACAGCGTTCTCAGCACCTGCTCCGGTCCTCACGTCCTGCGCCATTTGATCAGAACTAGCCTTCGTCCGGCAAACAGAAAGGCGAATCAAATCCGCGTGTCCTGTCGGGAGCGCCCTAGACCTGGCCGCTTTCCGCCACGTCGTCGACTTGGAGCTGCACGGCGTCTCCACCGCGCCAGCTATCGGCTCGCAGCCGTCCGGCGACATGCAGTGGACGCCCGCTTCGCGCCAGCAACCTTTCGCCAAGCGGTGTCTCCAGGGCCCGAAAGGCGATGGCCCGCAAGCGCGCACCAGACTGGTCCCCGAACAGGACTCGAACATGATTCGTCCCGACGATATCGGCGGAAATGGTCTTCACTTGGGCAAAGGCGAAACGCGGCTCCGGATTGCCGGCGCCAAAGGGCGCGATACTCTCGAGCGCCTGAACGAGGCCTCCTTCGGCGGCGGCCAGGCTGAGGCAGGCGTCGATGGAGAGCGCCGGGCGATAGGCGATCTCCTCCAGGCGGGCGCCAACGCGCGCACGCAGGAAGCTCTCCAGGGCCGTGATCTTCTCGCCGGAAACAGTCAAGCCGGCGGCCATGGCATGACCGCCGCCGTTAACCAGCAGGCCCGCTTGGCGAGCGGCGATCACCGCCGCCCCGAGATCGACACCGGGGACCGAACGCCCCGAGCCCTTACCCTGCCCGCTTGCATCCTGCGTCACCACGATGGTCGGCAGATCGTAGCGCTCCTTCAAGCGGCCGGCGACGATACCGATAACGCCCGGATGCCAATCCTGACCCACGGCGAAGATGAGATCGCGCGGCGCCCCCGCCTCCTGATAAGCCGCATCCGCCGCCACAAGAACCTCCGCCTCGATGGCACGGCGCTCTTCATTGTAGCCGTCTAGGCGCTCGGCAAGCGCACGGCAGCGGGCCGGATCGCCCTCGCTGAGGAGTGCTGCCCCGAGATGAGACTCGCCAATCCGCCCGCCGGCATTGACCCGCGGGCCGAGCAGGAAGCCTAGGTGGTAGCCGCCAGGGCGCTCGGCCACGCCGGCAACGTCGCAAAGCGCGCGCAGGCCCTCATTGCGCCGCCCGCCCAAAACCTTGAGGCCCTGTGCCACGAAAGCCCGGTTGAGCCCTGTGAGGGGCACCACGTCGCAGACCGTTCCCAGAGCCACGAGATCCAGCAGGCCCAGAAGATCGGGCGCCTCGCGGCCTTGCGCCTCATACCAGCCGGCGCTGCGCAGCGCGCGATTAAGCGCCACCAGGAAGAGATAGGTCACCCCGACGGCGGCAAGATGGCCAAGGCCGCTGTCGTCGTCCCAGCGGTTGGGATTGACCACTGCCACCGCCGGCGGCAAGCGCGCTTCGGCTGCGTGGTGGTCGAGGACGATGCTGTCGAGCCCCACGGCCTGGGCCTCCTCCAACGCCGCGTGGGCCGAGACACCGCAGTCCACGGTGATGACCAGGCTGGCGCCCTCCTCCCGCAGCAGCTTGAGCGCATCCGGGTTGGGGCCATAACCCTCCCGCTGCCGGTCGGGCACATAGAGCCGCGCCGAGATGCCGAGCCCGGCGAGGAAACGCAGCAACAATGCGGCCGAGGTGGCACCATCCACGTCGTAGTCGCCGAAGATGGCGATGGACTCGCAGCCCCGGATTGCCTCCAGAACGCGGTCAACGGCGACGTCCATATCGGTGAGGTGACTGGGATCGGGGAGCTGCTCGCGGAGACGCGGCTCCAGGAAGCCGGGCACCGCCTGGCTGCCAACGCCCCGTGCTGTAAGCGCCCGCGCCACGGGCTCCGAGAGTCCGTGCTGCTGCATCAGGCTGAGAACGGCACGCTCCTCAGCCTCCCGCAGCAGCCACCGCTTGCCCCGCGCCGACCGCTCGACGCCGAGCAGGGCTTCGGTATCAGGTACGGCTGCGCTCTGCGGCGAACTCTGCGCCGCCATGCTGTTGTCCTTTAGGTTTCCACCCAGTCCTTCCGTCGGAAGTTGTGCTGGGCCTCGATGATCCGCACCGTGCCGGTTTTGGAGCGCATCACCATAGACTGTGTCGTGGCGCCGGAGCCATAGCGTCGCACCCCGCGCAGCATGGTGCCGTCTGTGACACCGGTGGCGGCGAACATGACGTTGCCGCGTGCCAGCTCCGTCAGACCGTACTTCCGGTTCAGGTCCTCGATGCCGCAGCGGCGCGCGCGCTCGCGCTCGTCGTCGTTGCGGAACAGCAGGCGGCCTTGGAACTGCCCGCCGATGCAGCGCAGCGCCGCCGCCGCCAGAACGCCTTCCGGCGCGCCGCCGCTGCCCATGTAGATGTCGACACCGCTGGTCGGCTGGCTGGTGGCGATAACGCCGGAGACGTCACCATCGCCGATCAGCATGATGCGCGCGCCACTGTCGCGCACCTTGGCGATGAGCTCCGCGTGACGCGGCCGGTCGAGGATGCAGACCACCAGGTCATCGATATCCTCATCCTTGGCCTTGGCCAGGTTGCGGAGGTTCTCTTCCGGCTCGGCGTCGAGATCGACGATGCCGTCCGGCAGGCCGCCGCCGACGGCGATCTTCTCCATGTAGACGTCCGGCGCGAAGAGGAAGCCCCCGTCCTCTGCCATAGCGACCACGGCCAGGGCATTCTGCCCGCCTTTCGCGGTGATCGTCGTGCCCTCGAGGGGATCGAGGGCAATGTCGATCTTCGGGCCGCCGGTGCCGACTTTCTCGCCGATGTAGAGCATCGGCGCTTCGTCGCGCTCGCCCTCGCCGATCACCACCGTCCCGTCGATCGGCAGGTAGTTGAGCGCCCGGCGCATGGCATCGACCGCGGCCTCGTCTGCCGCCTTCTCGTCGCCCCGCCCCATCAGGCGCGACGCTGCCAGGGCCGCCGCCTCGGTGACCCGCACCGCATCCAGGGCCAAGTTCCGATCCACGCTAAAGGTCTCCGCCACTCCCAACTCCTCCCTTGTCTCTCTTTGCCGTTGCCAAACCCGGCGCTCGGCGCCTTTGGACTATTCGAACCTCGCTCAAATGGGTTCTATGCGAATGACCCTCGGTGGTTCGAGGCTTGCCTCAAGGGCGGCGATACGCTGCAGCGCCCTTTGCATGCGATCCTCCTGCGTCTCGTGGGTGGTGAGGACGACCGCAACCGGCTCTCCCGGTGCGCGACCGCGCTGCAGCATTGCCTCCAAGGATATGGCTTCGTCGCGCAGAATGGCGGTGACATCGGCGATCACGCCGGGCCGGTCGACCACCTGCAGGCGGATGTAGTAGCAGCCCTCGTGCTGCGCCATGGGCAGCGTCGGCAGGGACTTGAGCCGCGCCTGTGGCATGCCGAAGGCCGGCACCGCGTTGCCGCGGGCAATGTCCAACAGGTCCGCGACGACCGCCGAGGCGGTCGGGCCGGCGCCGGCACCACGTCCCTCGATCATGATGCTGTCGACGAAGTCACCATGGAACAGCACGGCGTTGAAGACGCCCTCAACTTGCGCCAGAGGGGAGCGCGCCGAGACCATGCAAGGATGGACCCTCTGCTCGACGCCGCCGTCGCTGCGCTCGGCGATGCCGAGAAGCTTGATTCTGTAGCCGAGCTCCTCGGCATAGGCGATGTCGCTGGCAGCGACGTTGCGGATCCCTTCCGCATAGACTGCATCGAAATCGACCTCGCAGCCGAAAGCCAGGGAGGTCAGTATGGCAAGCTTATGTGCGGCATCGACGCCGTCGATGTCGAAGCTCGGGTCGGCCTCGGCATAACCCAGCGCCTGCGCCTCGGCGAGCACCTCGTCAAAGTCGCGACCGCTTTCGCGCATGGTGCTGAGGATATAGTTGCAGGTGCCGTTGAGGATGCCGTGCAGGCGATCGATGGCATTGCCGGACAGACCTTCGCGCAGGGTCTTCAGCGCCGGAATGCCGCCGGCCACCGCCGCCTCGAATGCCAGCAGCGCCTCATTGCTCTCAGCCAGGCTGGCCAGCGCGTTGCCGTGGTGGGCGATCAATGCCTTGTTTGCCGTGACCACCGGCTTCCCGGCCCCGAGCGCCGTTTCGACTACCGCCTTGGCGACGCCACCCTCCCCGCCGATCAGCTCGATGACCACGTCGACCTCGCTGTCGCGGGCCAAATCCGTCGCCGAGTCGAACCATCGATAGCCATCAAGCGGCACGCCGCGGTCGCGGCCTCGCTCGCGCGCGCTGACCGCGACCGGTACGACATCCCGGCCGCAGCGGGTGGCGATCAAAGCGCGATGCTCCTGCAACAGGCTGAGGACGCCCGCCCCGACCGTTCCCAAGCCGGCGATACCGACGCGAACGGCCGCACTCATCGCCGACCGCTCCCCAAGCGAAAGGAGGCTGCCTTACCGTGACCCATCGGACTGTCTTGTGACCCCCCCATGACTTCGAAAAACCTGCCCGTGGAAACCCACACTTGGAAAAACCCGCCCTTGGAGCAACCCATGGGGGCGCCCCTATCCCCTCACGAAAAGTATGGTCGCTGTCTTAAGCTAGGACTGCAAGAAGATCTCGACCCGCCGGTTGCCCGCTTCTCCGGTCGGCATGAACTCATGGTATAGCTGCTCGCTGTCCCCACGTCCCTCGGAAATGACCGAATCGGGCCTAACACCGAAGCCTCTCAACGCGCGCGCCACCGAGTCCGCGCGCCGCTGAGAAAGCTGCAGATTTGCCTGCTCATGCGCGCGCGGATCCAACTGTGCCGTGCGCTGGGAGGCATGGCCCACCACCCGCAGAACACCGCCGCGCTGCTGCTGCAGGGCCACGACCTGTCGCAGTACCTGGAGGTCGCCTTGGGACAGCGCCGTCGAATTGTGATTGAAATAGATCACGCCGAGCAAAACGGGCGGGCCTGGCGGCAAGGGCGGCAGGCTCGGTGTCGGCGGCGGCGCCGGACTTGGAATGGAGGCAGCCTGCCGCGGTGCGGTGCGCGTAGCAGCCTGCGCCTGTTGTGTGGTCGGAGGCCGCGCCTGCGGCAAGGCTTGCCGTTGCGTCGTCGTGGCTGTCGCCTGTCTCTGTTGCTGCTGAGTTGGCACGGTCTGAGTCTGCGCTGCCTGGGTTTGCGCTGCCTGGGTTTGCGCTGACTGCGTTTGCGTGGACTGGGTTTGCGACGCCGTCGACGCGGCCGCTTGCGCTCCGGTTGCAGCAGCAGCCGACCGCGTGGCGGCCTGGGAGCCACCGAGCTGATAGCTCTGCCGGGCTGCGGACTGGGCGCTATTCTGGCTATCGAGAGATGCGAAGGGGGGCGCGCTGGGTGCCGCGCGGGCGGTTGCCGGCGCGCTCGGGTCTGTCAGACCCGGCGCAGCACCTACCAAGCCCTCCCCGGTCAGCGTTTCATCCGTATAGCGCGCCTGTGAGCGATCGGCCAGAAGGCCCTCGCGGACCTCCTGACGGGCTGTTTGGCTGCTGGTTTGCGGCGCCTCGCTTGGAACATCACCAAGATTGGGCTCTTGGCCCTCGGTCGTGGCCGTCGCCACCCGCTGCGGCTCCGGCTCTTCGGAGCCGAAGACTTCACAGCCGGCAAGAGACAGGCAAAGGATGGTGGCTGTCACTCCAAGACGGCCCCAACGGACCGATTGGGACAAACCGCTAAGCCGCGCGCTTGGCCGGCTCCCTAGGTTTGGCAACATGGCACTCCAGCTTCAGCCGTTCGGCGCTTCTGCCGCAGGCGCCAAGGGCGGAGACGTTGTTCATCGCCGCCGGAGTCGCGCTGCGCAGGGCTTCTAGTTACCTTGCGTCGCTCCATCGGGCAAGGTAACACACCTTCGGTCGACGAGAGCCCCCGCTTGTCGCGAAAGACGCGCTGGGCCCTGATATTCCGAGGATTGTTGGAAAAAGCCGTGATGAGCGAAAAGCCGGAAAATGAGGTGCAGTTGCCGGACCCTCTGGCCATGTCGCAGAAGATGGCCGCAATTGCCGAACGCAGCCGGCAGCTGGTGACCGAGTTTCTCGAGCGCCAGGCCAGCAACGGCGGGCCGCAAAGCATGGATCCGCTCAATATCGGCGCGGCTTTCATGGAAATGACGGCCAAGATGATGGCCAATCCGGCAAAGCTGGTCCAAGCCCAGATGAACCTCTGGCAGGACTACATGCGCCTCTGGCAGACCACGACCCAGCGGATGCTGGGCGCTGACCTGAGCGACCCGCTGATCACGCCGGAACGCGGCGACCGCCGCTTCAAGGATGAGGCCTGGGACGAGAACGCGCTCTTCGACTTCATCAAGCAGTCCTACCTGCTGTCTGCGCGCTGGATTCAGGCCACGGTCGAAGAGGTCGAGGGCCTCGACGACAAGACCGCCCAGAAGGTCGACTTCTATACCCGCCAGTTCGTCGATGCCATGGCACCGTCCAACTTCCTGATGACCAATCCTCAAGTGCTGCGGGCAACCTTGGAAAGCGGCGGCGAGAACCTGGTCAGCGGCCTCGAGAACATGCTCGACGACCTGGAGCGCGGCAAAGGCAAGCTCGCCATCAAGATGACGGACTACGAGGCCTTCTCCGTCGGCGAAAATATCGCCGTGACGCCGGGCAAGGTCGTCTTCCAGAACGATCTGATGCAGCTCATCCAGTACTCGCCGACGACCGAGCAGGTCCACAAGCGCCCGCTGCTGATCATTCCGCCCTGGATCAACAAGTTCTACATCCTCGATCTCAGGGAGAAGAACTCCTTCATCAAGTGGTGCGTCGACCAAGGCTTCACGGTCTTCGTCATCTCCTGGGTCAATCCCGACGGCGAGCTCGCGCACAAGTCCTTCGAGGACTACATGATGGAAGGGCCTTTCGCGGCGATCGAGGCGATCGAAAAAACGATCGGCGAGAAGACCGTCAATGTGATCGGCTACTGCCTGGGCGGGACGCTGCTGGCGAGCGCTTTGGCATATCTGGCGGCAAAACCCCGCAACCGCAAAGGCCCGGCGGTCAGCCGCATCGCCAGCGCCACCTTCTTCACCGCCATGACGGACTTCGAGGAAGCCGGCGAGCTCTCGGTCTTCATCGACGAAGAGCAGCTCCGTGGGCTCGAAGAAGAGATGAGCGAGAAAGGCTATCTCGATGGCGCGGCCATGGCGCAGACCTTCAACATGCTGCGCGCCAATGACCTGATCTGGTCCTTCGTGGTCAACAACTACCTCTTGGGTAAGGACCCCTTCCCCTTCGACTTGCTCTACTGGAACTCCGACTCGACCCGCATGCCGGCGACGATGCACAGCTTCTACCTGCGGAAAATGTATCAGGAGAACCTGCTCATCGAGCCCGGCGGCATCAGCCTCAACAACGTTCCGGTGGACCTCGGCAAGATCAAGACGCCGATTTTCATGCTTTCGACGCGGGAAGACCACATTGCGCCCTGGAAATCGACCTATGCGCTGACCCAGCAGGTGGCCGGGCCGATCGAGTTCTGTCTGGCCGCCTCCGGGCATATTGCCGGCGTGGTCAATCCCCCGGCAGCCGGCAAGTACTCGCACTGGACCAGCGGCACGATCGCCCCCAGCGCCGACGAATGGCTCGAACAGGCGGAGGAACATGAAGGCTCCTGGTGGCCCCATTGGCGTGAGTGGCTGGCGGAGTATTCCGGCCCGATGGTCCCGGCCCGCAAGCCGGAAGACGGGAAGCTCAAGCCCGTCGAGGACGCCCCCGGCGCCTACGTTAAGGTCAAGGCGAGCGACGGCAGCGACGCCTAGGTGGAGCTTCACGATTTTTTCGTTCTCGCGCCGCCTTATCACGTGGCCATCTGTGGTCCGTAGACCCCTGGCAGCCGCCCTGCTCGCCCTCGGCCTCTTCGTGTCGGTTCCAGCTATGGCTGAAGGAACGGCAAGCAGCGACCGGGCAGACCGCTTCTCGGGCTACATCACCCAAGCGACCAATCTCTGCTTCGCCCTGCCAGCCATGCGCTGCGTCGAGCACGGCTTTGCCTTCGCCGACCGCAACGCCGACCAGGGCCTGTCCGCCGACGAGCTGACAGAGGTGGACCGCGATATGCGGGCCTGGTGGGAAAAGTCCCGCGAGCGCCTACCGACCCAGGCTAATCTCGCCATCGGACTGGGGCTGCTGACCACCCAGTATGCAGGTCATGCCTACTTCGTGCGCGCCTGGGACGAGGACGGCGACGGCCTGGTGTCTATCGAGGAACTCACCGCGGACCTTACGCTCGACGAACGGCCCCTACCGATCGTGCTGTCGGACGAGAACGCAGTGAACTGGGAGTCGCTCCGTGGGAGGCTGGGGCAATACGGCGCTTTGCTCGACCGACTGCGCGGCGGCTCCTGAAGAGTCAGCCTGGCTTTCGCGCCGTGACCAGCCAGGTTGCGGTTCCCAGGGTGAGACCCTCCGGCGTCATGTAGTCCTGCATGACCGCCCCGAGGGCATCGGCAACCCGCGCCCGCATCTCGTCGTCAGCATCGGCCAGCGCACGCGATACCGGCGAGTTGTCGACGATCTTGACGAGACCCTCTTCAAGGCTGCTGCCGAGCACCACAGGCCGGTCATGCGGCGCGATCTCGTGGTTGTCGAAACCCCCGGCAGCCAGAATCGACGCCAGATAGTTGCGGTCGCCGAAGGCAAAAGGACCCGGTGTTCCGGGTGGTGGAATGGGCGGCAGCTCGGCCAGGCGCGCCGCCACAGCCAGCGGCTCCCGGACCCACTCGTTCTCCGCCAAGGGCCGCCAGCAAATGAAGGCCAGCCGCCCACCCGGCCTTAAGGCGCTTGCCAGATTGGCAAAAGCCCCGTGCGGGTCATTGAAGAACATCACGCCGAAGCGGGAGTGCAGTACATCTGTCTCGCCCTCGGCGAAGCTATGGTTTGCCGCATCCGCCTCGAGAAAGCTAAGCGGCAGGTCCGGCTCCTCAGCTGCGCGCTGGCGCGCCTGCGCCAACATCTGCACCGATATGTCGACGCCGGTCACTTGGCCCGAAGAGCCGACCTGCCGTGCGAGAGCAAGGCTGGTATCGCCGCAGCCGCAGCCCACATCGATTACGCGCTCGCCGGGGGCCACCGCTGCGGCCGCAAGAGAGAGTGCGCCGAAGGGCGCCAGCATACGGTCCTGCGATTCCTGGTGGCGGACCCACTTGTCGCCGGCTTCGCCATTCCAAAAGTCGATCTGATCGGCGTTGTCGCCTAGCACAGCCCGATCATCTGCTGTCATGGCCGTCTCCCCGCTGGTCCACCACCGAGGGATTGGAGCCAAGCAATGTGTCCGTCAAGCGGCGGGGCTAGCGCCGTACCAGGTCATGGAACTCGCTGGGGCAACCAAAGCCAACATCGACGAAACGGCGCGAGAGAATGTCCGCCACCTGAAGATCGCGCAGGTCTCGGGCGGGCGCATTGCGGCTTTCCAGGATTGTGTTGACGAAGAGCAGGAAGCGCCCCTCCCGGTCGCCCTCCTTGTCCGCCAGCGGGACGCCGAGCACTTCGCAATCGGCATAACCATTGTCGGCGAAGCCTTGGCGCACCAGCACGTGCATCGCGCAGGGCGTATCGGCACAGAGGCAAAAGGCTTGAAGCGCGCTTTGCCGGCGTTCCGGTTGGACGAACTCAAGATAGGAGCGACCGTCAGGATTGTATCCGAAGCGCTTTTTGATGGCCTCACCGACGACGCGATAGACTAGGTCCTGGCGGTCCATCAGATCGTAGAGAATCACGTTGGCCAGATCACCCTTCAGCATCCAGGACGGAAAGCCTTCCTTGGTCGGCAAGGCGCTGTTGGAGTCTTCAAGATGTCTGCTGTAGACCTCGGCAAGCCGCCGCGCCGTGTCACTGACTAAGAGCACGCCCAGCGCCGACAGGCTGTCGCAGGTCTCTGCCGGCTGCCGACGCCAGCGGATCCTCTCTGATATCAACAGCGGTCTGCCCTCCCCAAGCTATCTGTCGCTTGGTACCTGTGCTGCGTGCAGCCAACCAAACTTGGCCTTTTTCGCTACTTTATTACATTTTCTTGTCGGCCCGACGTTGCCGAGAAAATGTATACAATTCCCTTACACCCGCTACCTATCCGTGTGTTTTGCGCGGTTTTCTCGGGATAACCATCAAAGCGCTTCAGCTTTCCTGATAGCTACGGGCCAAACGCGAATACCCATCAGCCGAATAGGGCATAAAGGCTTTCTCCTCGGCGCTGAGAGGCCGCCGGAACTTGGCCGGGCTGCCCGCCCAAAGCTCGCCGCCAGGGACCCGCTTTCCGGGCGTGACCAAGGCGCCCGCGGCCACCATGGCGCCCTCTTCGATCACCGCTTCATCCATCACAATGGCGCCCATGCCGATGAAGCAGCCGCTTTCCAGACGGCAGGCGTGCAGCAGCGCCTTGTGCCCAATGGTGATGTTGTCGCCGATGAACGTCGGCATGCCGCCATCGGTCTCACGGTAGTCGCCACCGGAGCGGTCGTGGTTGCAGTGGACGATGGTGCCGTCCTGGATGTTGGTGTTCTCGCCGACGCGGATGCAATTGACGTCAGCCCGCAAGACGCAGCCATACCAGACCGATGAGCCGGCGCCGATCTCGACGTCGCCGATGATCACCGCCGTCTCGGCAATCCAGGCCTCGGGATGGATTCTCGGCATCATCCCATGATGGGCCCTGATCAGTCCGCTCATATGGCTTGCTCCCCGCTCAATCCGCTGCATCGCTCACCCGCCTCGCCTGCCATCAAACACGGGGTGTGACAAGAATGGCTGCAACGGACATCGCCGCTCCCTATCTAGTGGCGAGGATTAATAGCCGGACGCATTCAGGAACGGAAGGCCATGCCGAAGCTTCAGCAGCTCCGCTATCTCGTTGCCATTGCCGACACGCTGCACTTTCGCCGCGCTGCGGAGAAGGTCCATGTCACCCAGCCGACCTTGAGCAGCCAGCTGCGCGAACTGGAGGAGCGCTTGGGAGTCCAGCTCGTCGAGCGCAGCCGGGCGCGCGTCGCCTTGACCCCGATCGGCAAGGAGATCGCAACCCGCGCCAAGAAGGTGCTGAACGAAGTGCAAGAGATCGTCGATCTCGCCAAGCATGGGCAGGACTTTCTGGGTGGTACGGTGCGCCTGGGCGTGCCGCCCTCGCTCGGCCCCTACCTCCTACCCCACTTGATTCCGGACCTGCACAGCCTCTATCCGCGGCTTCGCCTCTACATTCGCGAGGGGGTGCCTCAGACCATCCTGGCGCAGCTCGAAGAAGCCAGGCTGGATCTGCTCTTCTTTCCTCTCCCGATCAAAGGCGCCGAGCTGCGCAGCGTACCGCTGTTTCGCGAGCCCCTCTGGGTCGTCGCATCGCAGGATCACCGCCTGGCCCAGCAGTCCAACGTGGAACGGGCCGATCTTGCCGGCGAAACGGTGCTGGCCTTGGAGCAAGGCCACCGCCTCCACGCACAGGTGCGGGAGATCTGCGAAGAGCACGACGGCAAGATCTCTTTGGAGTACGAGGGCACCAGCCTCGATACGCTGCGTCAGATGATTGGCATGGGCATGGGCATATCGCTGCTGCCGGCACTCTACGTCCGCTCGGAGGTGCTGCACGACAGCCAAGTGGTGGCGCGAACGTTCCGAACGCGCGCACCCTATCGCTCGATCGGACTGGTCTGGCGCCGCGAAACGGCGCGGGAAGAGGAGTTTCTCGCTCTCGGCGACCTCGTGCGGCGGGTGCTTTCGACCCGCACGCCCGAGGTTCGCGTCGCGAGCTAGGAGGCCAGGGCTGCGGCCGGCGCCGTCCGCGTGGCGGCCAGGGCATGCTCCCGGGCCGTGCGGCTGTTGCGCCTGACACGACCTTCGCTGCGCTCTTCGGCCCCGATCGCAGCCATCAGCAGCCGGATGGCCTCAAGCTCGTCCTTGATCACGAGCTTGCGACGTTTGAGCCGACGGAGCAGCGCATCGTCCGGCCGCGGACGTGCCATCTCGCTCTCGATCTTCTCTTCCAAGCTAGAGTGCGTTAGCTCAAGGGCTTCAAAACGTGCGCGAATACCCATGGTTGCGAACCTCCCGTTCATGGCGACCAACTGCGCCCCTTGGACTTTGAGGTGGCCCTCCAACCGTCGACCTGCCATTCGAACGCTCTATCGGCTTTGATTGGAAGCGACTATCACTGCGATTCACTCGCAATTCGTTGGCAGCCAACGGCAGGTCAAGCTACATCTTCGGGGCGACAGGAAAGGACGACAATGAAGGTCATCTATTCGGAAGAGCATCGCCTGCATTTTCCCCAGGGAGAGGTCTATGGCGGAGAGCTGGTGACGCCCTTCGAGCGGCCTTCGCGGGTCGAATACGTGCTACGGCAGCTCAAGGAGGTGGGGCTAAACGACATTCAGCCGCCAAAGCGCGTGGAGATGAAGAGCGTGCGCCGTCTGCACGACGCCGGCTTTCTCAAGTTCCTGGAGACCGCCTGGGACGAGTGGAAGGCAGCCGGCTTCGGCGGCGAGATCATCGGCATCAGCTTTCCCGCCCGGCGTATGCAGCAAACCCGCCCGCCGCGCGATATCGACGGCAAGGCCGGCTACTACACCTTCGCCGCGGAAACGGCGATCACGGGCGGGACCTGGGCCGCCGCCAAAGCCTCCTGCGCCGTGGCGCAGACCGCGCAGGGACTGGTCGCGAAGGGCGAGCGCGCCGCATTCGCCCTCTGCCGCCCGCCCGGGCATCACGCGGCAAAAGACATGTATGGCGGCTATTGCTTCCTCAACAATGCCGCCATCGCCGCCCAGGGCTTCCTCGATCAAGGCGCCGAACGGGTCGCCGTGCTCGACATCGATTTCCACCACGGCAACGGCACCCAAGACATCTTCTATGACCGCGGTGACGTGCTGTTCTGCTCGCTGCACGGCCGGCCGGAGGACGCCTTCCCCTACTTCCTGGGCTACAAGGATGAAACCGGTGCGGGTGACGGCGAAGGCTGCAACGCCAACTATCCTCTGCCGCCCGGCGCCGACTACGAAGCCTGGGGTAAGGCGCTGGAGCAAGCCTGCCGCAAGATCAAGCGCTTCGGCCCCGATGCGCTGGTCGTTTCGCTGGGAGTCGACACCTTCAAGGACGATCCGATCAGCTTCTTCAAGCTGGAGAGTGAGGACTATCTCGCCTGTGGCGGCCGCATCGCGAAACTGAAGCTGCCGACGCTTTTCGTGTTCGAGGGCGGCTACGCCATCGAAGCCGTCGGCATCAATACCGTCAATGTGTTACAGGGTTTTCTTGAAGCTTGAGGTGCGCCGGAAAGCAACTCCCGGCGCACCCCGAGACCTCTACTTCTGAAGCTCGGTCCAGATGGCCGTGTAGAGCTTCTGGGCCGACTGCGGGCAGGTCGGGACGAACTGACCGACCGCCACCAGCTCAGCCGGAATGGCGATCTCAGGCGCGTCCGTCATGTCCGCCGGCATGTACTGCTCGGAGCCTTCGATGCCGTTGGCATAGCGGGCGAAGGCCGAGATCAGCGCCGCGTTCTCCGGCTCCATGATGAAGTTCTGGAACAGCTTGGCGTTCTCCACGTTCTTGGCTTCGGACAGAACCGCGACGCTGTCCATCCAGAGCGGATAGCCTTCCTTCGGATAGCCGTACACCACGTTCGGGTTGTTCAGCCGTGCGCGGAAGGTCGAACCATTCCAGTTGACCGAGGCCATGACATCGGAGTTCGACAGCTTCTCGGTCATGCCGTAGTCCATCGACATCCACTTGGTCTTGGCCTCCAGCAGCGTGTCGCGCACCTTCCGCAACAGCTCCTTGTCGTCGGTGCAAGGCTCGCCGCCGACGTACATGATGGCCAGCGACATGACGTCGGACATCTCCGGCACCACGTTCACCTTGCCGTGCAGCTCGGGCGGCGGATCCATGAAGATGGCCGAGGTGTTGACGTCGCCCTGATAGGCCGAGGTGTTGACCGCAACGCCGGTGGTGCCCCACTGCCAAGGCACGGTGTAGCGGCGGCCCGGATCCCAATCCACGTCACGCCAGCGTTCGGCGACGTGCTTGAAGTTCTCCATCTGGTCCGGCCGCGTTTCGAGAAGCAACCCCTTCCCGACGTAGATCGGCACATAACTGGCCGAGGGCACCACGATGTCGAAACCGTGCCCGCCGGCCTCGATCTTGGTCAGCGCGGTGGTGTTCGAGTCGTAGTCGGTGATCGTGACGTCGATACCGTACTCCTTCTCGAACTTCTCGATCAGCTCGGGATTGGTGTAGTTGCCCCAATTGTAGATGTGCAGTTCGCCCTCCGCGAAGGCGGGAGCGGTCAGGGCCAGCAGGGCTACGGCGGTGAGAGCGCCCTTGTAGCTCACGTTCATTCGTTAGTCTCCCTGTCGGTGCTAATGCTGCTGTCAGTGGCGGAACGTTAGTGCCTTTTTCGATTAAGCACAAAGAATGCGGTTAGGATCATGACGGTCACCGCCAAGAGCGCCGTGGAGATGGCATTGACCTCCGGCGAGATGCCCCGGCGGAGCTGTCCCAGCATGTAGGTCGGCAGGGTGTCCTGCCCGGCCGACTTGACGAACTCGGTGATCACAACGTCGTCGAGGGAGATGACGAAGGCCAGCATCGCTCCGGCGACGATACCCGGCATCATCAGCGGCAAGGTCACCTTTCGAAAGGTCTGCCAGGGCGAAGCGTAGAGGTCGGCTGCAGCCTGCTCGAGGGTCAGGCTCATGCCCTCCAGCCGCGCCCGTATCGGCAGGTAGGCGAAGGGCACGCAGAAGGCGGAATGCGCGGCGATCAGGTAGGCCAGGCCTTGATAGCCGGTGGCCACCTTGATCATGGCAAAGAAGATCAGCAGCGCCACCGCCGTCACGATCTCCGGCACCATCAGCGGCTGATTGATCAGCATGTAAACCGCCGTCCGCCCGCGATAGGGGCCGGTCCGCGTCGTGCCCAGCGCCGCCATGGTGGCAACGACGGTAGAGATCGCCGAAGCGAAGCTGGCCACGATCAGCGAGCGAACCGTCGCTTCCTGCACGGCCTCGTTCTCCCAAGCCGCGCCGTACCAGCGCAGCGAGAAGCCCTCCCAAAGCGCGATCGACTCGCCAGCGTTGAAGGAATAGATCACGAGCGCAACGATCGGCGCGTAAAGCAGCACGAAGCAGAGCAGCGCCACCGCCGCCATGCCCGGCAGGTGCTTGACCGAGAAGCCGCGCCGAACCTGCCCGTCAGTCATTGGCATCACTCTTGCTGGCGGAGCGGACGTAATAGGCCAGGGCAATCGCAACGATGACCAGCAAGGTCATCGAAAGCGCGGCGCCGAGCGGCCAATTCCGCCCCTGGCCGAACTGCAGCTCGATCAGGTTGCCCAGCATCATGTTCTTGCCGCCGCCCAGCACCCGCGGCGTGACATAGGCCCCCAGCGAGGGAACGAAGACCAGGATGGTGCCTGCAACGATGCCCGGCTTGACCAGCGGGATGATCACCTTGCGCAGGACCTGCCAGCGGCTGGCATAGAGATCGTAAGCGGCCTCGACCAAGCGGAAGTCCAAACGCTCCATCGCCGCATAGAGAGGCAGCACCATGAGCGGCAGATAAACGTAGACCATGCCGATCGTCACCGCCGTATCGGTGTAAAGGATCTGGATCGGCGCATCGATCAGCCCCAGAGCCTGGAGCAGCGTGTTGACGATGCCTTCGTTGCGGATGACCTCCATGATCGCGAAGGTGCGGATCAACAGGTTGGTCCAGAACGGGATGGTGATCAGGAACAGCCACATGGGCCGCTGGCTCGCTGGCCGTGTGGCGATGAAATAGGCGGTCGGGAAACCTAGCAGGAAGGCGAGCAAGGTGGTCAGCAGCGACAGCCGGACGGAGCGCCAGAGGATCGTCAAATGTGCATCGGCCAGGCTGACCGTATCGTCGAAGATATCCCGGCTGAACAGCACATTGAACCAAGCCTCGCCGCTGAGCTTCCAGACGACGCCGCTGTATTCCCCGGGCCCGAGAAAGGAGTAGATGACAACGATCAGCAGCGGGCCGCAGGCCGCGAACAACAGCAGCAGCAGCGCGGGCACGCAGAGCAAGAGATAGCTTCGAACGGTCTGGCGCCGTGCCTCGATCTCCAGGCCGCTCGGCCGGCGGTCTTCCAGCACGCCGTTCCGCATCAGTCGCGCAGGACCTGAACTGCGTTGGCGGGGAAGACGATGCCGAGTTCATCCCCGACGCTGTAGCCCCCCTCCCCCTCGCGCCGGTTCGACACACGGACGACGAACTCGCTGCCGTCCGGCAGGCGAACGAAATAGTTCGTGCCGGTGCCGAAATAGACGATGTTCTCGAGCGTCCCGGTGAGCTGGGCCTCGGCCAGCTGGCGGGTCAAGTCGGCGTGCTCCGGGCGCACCGCGAGGCTCACCTGCTTGCGCGGCTCGAAGCCGTCCGGCAGCGGCGTCTGCACGGTCTTGTCCGACGGCAAGCGGATGGTGATCCCCTCCGCCTCGACCTGCAGGATTTCCGCGTCGATGAAGTTCGTCTCGCCGATGAAGTCGGCGACGAAGTGGTCGGCCGGATGATCGTAGATGTCCCGCGGCGAGCCGACCTGCAGAATGCGCCCCTGACTCATCACCGCGATGCGGTCCGACATGGTCAGCGCTTCTTCCTGGTCGTGCGTCACGAAGACGAAGGTAATGCCGGTCTCGTTCTGCAGGCGCTTGAGCTCGATCTGCATTTCCTTGCGCAGCTTGAAGTCGAGCGCAGAGAGCGGCTCGTCGAGCAGCAGCACCTTGGGCCGCGGGGCAAGCGCCCGCGCGAGCGCAACCCGCTGCTGCTGGCCACCGGAGATCTGGCTGGTGCGGCGGTTCTTCAGCTCTTCCATGCGCACCAGGCGCAGCATGGAGTCCACCGTATCGTCGATCTCGGCCTTTGGCCGTCCCAGCATGCTGAGGCCGAAGCCGATGTTCTCGGCGACCGTCATGTGCGGAAAGAGTGCGTAGTTCTGGAAGACCGTGTTGACCGGGCGCTTGTAGGGCGGCAGCGGCGAGATGTCGTCGCCGTAGAGCACGATGCTGCCGCCGGTCGGATGATCGAAGCCGGCGATCAGCCGCAGCAGCGTCGTCTTGCCGCAGCCCGAGGGGCCGAGCAGCGTAAAGAACTCGTTCTCCCGAATGGCGATGGACACCGCATCGAGAGCCGCGACCGTATCGCCGCCGCTGCCGAAGATCTTGGTCACCTCGCGCGCCTCGACGGCGGTGACCGCAGCCTCCTGCCCACGGGGCGGGCTTTCTGCCTTGTGGGACAGCCCCTCCACGCCCAACCTCGCTCCCTGCCTCTCGTTTTCTTAGGGCCGAAGCATAGGCAGAGGCATGGCAGGCTGCCAATAGGGTCTCTCAGGAATGGCAGCCATTCCCAGGCCCTCCTTCGGCCTCCTCCCCTCAGTGCGACAGAAGATGCGCGTGACCCACGGCAAGCGCTAGGCCAACGGTCAAGGCGAGCAGCGTCCGGCCGCTCAGATAGAAGATCGCGGCGGTCGCAGCGATGGCGGCGAGACCGAACAGCGTTCCCTTCACGGCCGCCGTGGCCAGGACGGCGGCCAAAGCTGCCCCCGGCAGGCTTTCCAGGACGCGCTCGACGGTCTTGTTGCCGGCCAGCCGGGTGCCCAGGAGATAGCCGGCAATGCGAGTCGAATAGGTGACGGCCGCAACGACCGCGATACCGATGAGCGTGACCCAGGTCTCAGGCACGCCGCGTCCGCGCCTGTATCAGCGTGATGGCTGCGCTGGCACCCACGCCGAGCAGAATTGCCAGGGAGTTGCCCAGCAGCGGTTGGACAGCCAGTGCCGCCCCGGCCGAGACGGCCCAGGGCAGCAGCGGCGGCTTCTCGCTCTTCTTCGCCAGCATCACCAGCATCATGCCGATGAAGAGCGGGCCGGCGGCGCCAAGGCCGCGCAAGGTGGTCTCATCGAGCAGGCCGGGAATGGCGACCCCAAGCGCGGTGCCGGCGACCCAGCCGGCGTACATGGTGGCCCCGCTGCCGAGGAAGAAGGCTATTCGATGCGGACCATCCTTGTCTTTGGTGGTCAGGATCCAACTCACATCCGTCAGCAGAAAGAGAGGCCCGAAGGGCGGTCGCTTGCCGGGACGTCCCAGCACCGTCGGTAGGCTGAGCCCCATCAGTGCGTGGCGGCTGGACACCAGCAGCGCCGCCACGGCTAGGGCAGAGAAGGAGAGCGGCGCGGTCCAGAGCTCCAAGGCCGCGAACTGGGTCGCACCGGCGAAGACCGTCGCGCTCATCAACACGGCCTCGCCCCCGCTGAAGCCGCGGCTGGCAGCAGCCACGCCGAACAGAACGCCGAAGACGATTGCGCCCGCCCCCAGGCTCCGGGTCGCTTTAATGCCAATCAAGAAGACGGCGGCAACGCGTGGCTCCGTGCTAGGGCATTGCGATGAAGCGCGTCCTTGCGAGTCCATGACTAACCGGATAAAAGCTTTTTAACGGTTATGCAAGACGAGAACACCCTCTACGGCCGATGGCGTGAAACCCGCCTCGTCGGTGGCCACCCTGCCCTCGACTTCACCAATAGTGTGTCGGATCGCGTTGCCCACGCGGAAGCCGTCGACCGCTTGGGCAGCCTCGTCGATCTCGCCGATTGGGCACGCTCTGCCGGATTGGCCGTTCCGCCCTCGCTGACAAAGGAGCTTGGCGACGACGCAGATACCACCGTCGCCCGCGCCAGAGCGCTGCGTGAGGACGCCTATGCCGCTCTCTCTGCCCGCGCCCGCGGCGACGCGCTCCCGCCCGACTCCCTGGCGCAGGTCTCGGCCATTGCTGCCGAGGGAATGGCGAGCGGCAGCCTCCGCTGGCCTGAACCCAACGACCTCTCGTCTCTCAGACTGGAACGGCCGGACCCGGTTGGATTGCTCGGCCTCATCGCCTGGCAGATCCTCGATGCGCTGGTCCGCTTGCCGAGTGAGCGCCTGCGCGTTTGCCCGCGCTGCGGCTGGCTCTTTTTCGACAGCACCCGCGGCGGCAAGCGGCGCTGGTGCCAGATGCGGACCTGCGGCAATCGGGAAAAGGCGCAGCGGCACCGTCAGGCAAAGGGTACCGCCGCTTGAGCCTACACCAAGGGCACGTAGTCGTACTCGCCGACGCCTTGCAGCACCAGGAAGCGCGCCTCACCTTGGCCGCCATTCGTAACTAGGTGCGGACGCCCGACTTCGACCATGAAGCTGTCTCCGGGGTTCAGGGCGACGCTTTCCTTGGGGTTTTGCAGGTAGAGGGTCACCTCCCCCGCCAGCACCAGGAAGGTGTCCCGAACATGGGTGTGATAGTGCCAAGGGACCGTCTGCTCCGAGGTCAGCGTGATCTCCTGGATGCGAATGTCGTCGCGTTTCAAATGGGTGGTCCGCTCCGCCACCGGATAGAGGTGACTGGCGTCTTTCACCGCCGGCATGGCTTTCGGCATGGCCGTCTCTCCTGCTCTCGATTCGCCGTTACCGACGGAATGTTACGTCTTCGCGTTTGCTGCATCTAATACCCAGGATGCAGGGCTGCTGCATCAGTGGCACGTCTTGGCGGAAGGTAGGGTCGACCGCCACGGCGCCGGCCTGCTAAAAGTTTAGGTTGGGCTTGGCACAATCAGCCGAAGCGAGTTGGGAGAGAGAGCAATGTCCTCACGCGTGCCGATCCTAGGTCCGCTTGCGAACCCGCTTGGACTGCTCTTCGCCTGCCTGTGCTTCACCTCCTTCCTCTCCGTCGCCGGCGCCCAATCCCTTGCGCCTGCGCCCCAGACAAGCACAGCAGACTCCATGGAGCAGCAAGCGACCGAGCTCGGCGAGCTGTCGCCCGAGGAGCGCGACGCCCTGCTCTCCCGTCTCTCGGACGAACAGGTGCGCTTGCTGCTCCTCGACTATCTCGCGCTGCGCGGGACGGCGCCGAGCGAGGGGGACGCGGTCATTGCCGACCTGCAAGCCGGCTTGCACGAGTTCCGCAGCGGCTTGGGCGCCCAAGCCGCGGAGTTCCAAAACCTGCCCGCCATTCCCGGCTTCATCTACGGCAAGCTGACCGAAGGCGCCGGCCCCTATCAGCCGCTTCTCGTGCTGGCCGTCTTCGCGGCGATCTCCGCCATCGCCTATGGCGCCGAACGCGGCTACCGCCATCTCGCGCGCCGCCAGTACGCGTCCCTGTCGCAGCCGCGCGACAGCGACGCACTCGATCGCCTGGGCTATCTCACGGTGCGGCTCGGCCTCGACCTCGTCGGGCTCGCGATCTTCGCCGCCACCATCCTCGGCCTCTTCTTCCTGCTGTACCAAGGTCACGAGCCCTCCAGGCTCCTGATCATGACCTTGTTGAGCGGCGTCTTGGTGGTGCGCGCGACCTCAATCGTCTCGCGCTTCGTCTTCGCGCCTTATGCCAGCCACCTGCGCATTGCCCCCTTCGACGATGCCGTCGCCTTGCGCATTCATCGCTGGATCTTGCTCGCAACCACTGTCGGCACCTTCGCCCTGCTGATCTGCATGCTGATGCTTCAGCTCGGCTTGCCCATCGTGCAGCATGACCTGGTCACCAATCTGGTCGGGGTCCTGCTGGTGGCCATCATCATCGCAGCCACGCTGGATGTGCGGCGCCCGGTCGCCACCGCCTTGCAGGGGCAGGTCGAGGGCGACGGCGCCTGGGCGCGCTTCCTGCGCGCCCTCGCCTCGCTCTGGGCCGTCGCCTTCATCGCCTATGTCCTCTTCCTCTTCGTGCTGGCGGTCTACACCGGCCTGGACGATCAGCTGCAAGGCGGCTTCCCCGGCATTCAGAGCCTTCTGATCGTGCTGGCCCTGCCCCTTGCCGACTTCATTCTGCGCGCCTTGCTCGATCACCGTTTCGGTGACGACGAGGCAACGGAGAAGGTCCGCCCAGGCAGCGCCATTCCGGTTTTCAAACGGGCCGCCCGCGTGCTGCTGATCATCCTCGCCGTCTTCCTGATCGGGCGGGTCTGGGGCGTGAATTTCTTCGATCTCGGCCGGCAGGGCATCGGCGAGGAGCTGATGCGCGCGATCATCGACATCGCGCTGATCATTCTGGTGGCCTATGTGGTCTGGGGCGTGATCAAGGCCGCGGTCGCCCGCTATGTGCCGAACGAAGCCGCGGGCGAGGAAGCGGGACCCGCCGATGAGGGCGGCGCGGGCAACGCCTCACGGGTCGCGACCATCCTGCCGCTCATCATGCGCTTCGTGCAGATCACCCTGGTCGTCATCGTGGTGCTGATCCTGCTGTCCTCCCTCGGTGTCGACATCGGCCCGCTGCTGGCCGGTGCCGGCGTGGTCGGGCTTGCCATCGGCTTTGGGGCGCAGGCCCTGGTGCGTGACATCGTCTCCGGCATCTTCTTCCTGCTCGACGACGCCTTCCGCAAAGGCGAGTACGTCGACATCGGCAGCGTCAAAGGCACGGTCGAGCAGATCCACATCCGCTCCCTGGTGCTGCGCCATCACCTCGGCGCACTGCACACCGTACCCTTCGGCGAGATCCGGCATCTGACGAACTACAGCCGCGACTGGGTCATCATGAAGATGGAATTCCGGGTGCCGACCGATACCGACGCCAACCAGGTGAAGAAGATCTTCAAGGTCATCGGTGCAGAGATGCTGGAGCATCCGGTGCTCGGCCCGGACTTCATGGAGCCCTTCAAGAGCCAAGGCGTGAAGTCGATCGAGGACTCGGCCATGATCATCCGCGGCAAGTTCATGGCCCGCCCCGGCAAGCAGTTCATGATCCGCAAGGAGCTCTACAACCGGGTGCAGAAGGCCTTCCAGGAGAACGGCATCCCCTTCGCCCACCGCAAGGTCACGGTGGAGCTGCCGAGCGACGTCCAGCTCACCGACGAGCAGAAGGACAAGATCGTCCAGGCAGCGGGGGCTGCCGCGCTGGCCGCCGAGGAGCAAGAGACACAGCCCGGCGCCACGGCGCCGGAAGCCGCGCGCGGCTAAGCCGTCGGCGCGGTCACAGGCGTGCGCCTCGGGCGGTCGGACGGGACGGCCAGAGCGGCCAGCATCACCACCACGGCAGAGCCGGCCAGCACCAGGAAGAGGTCGCTGAACCCGCCTTCCGGACTGTAGAGCCACGCGACCAGCTCCACGCCCAGGGGTGCCGCGGCGATGGCGAGCCCGTTGCGGATGCCATAGGCAAGACCGCGCCGGTGGCTCGGGGTGAAGCGAGCGATGAGCACATGCTCAACCGGCGCCGCGATGTCGAAGGCGAAGATCACGATCACCGCCACCGGCAAGACCAGCCAGCCTCCGACCGAATAGGCGATGAAAAAGGCCGCCAGCTTCAAAATGAAGCTCCAGACGTAAGCGGCCTTGGCGTAGCCCCGGTCGCAGAAGTAGCCGCCGACGAACTGCGAGGTGGAGCCCAGCAGAAAGACCACGGTGATGGACAGGCCCAGCCCCAGGAAGCCCTCGCCCAAGTGCGCGCCGAGCGCCTCTTCGAACCACTTCGGTAGCATGGTCGTGAAGGCATAGTAGAGCATGGTGGTCAGGAAGGTCGCCGTGACCAAGGCAATAAGCGCCCGCCGCACATCGCCGCGCTCCGGCTCCGGTTCCGCCCTGACGTCTTGCTTCAGCTCCACGATGCTGCCGCGCCGCAGCGTGGCGGCGAGCAAAAGGCCGATCGCGACACTGACCAAGCCCGGCACGATGAAGGCCGCGCGCCAGTCGATCAGGTCGGTCAGGCCACCGGCGATCAGTGCGGCAAAGGCCGTGCCGATGCCGCCGAAGATACCGACCGTGGCGATGGCTTTGCCGCGTGTTCTGGCATTGCGAATGACCCAGGCCGTCCCGACGGGATGATAGGCGGCCCCGAAGAAGCCGATCAGCGCCAAACCGGCCATGAGCTGGTGCGGCGTCTCGGCGAAGCCGCAGAGCGCGGTCGCCAGGCCGATGCCGATGAAATAGACGACCATGACGTTGGCAGCGCCCCAACGGTCGCCGAGCCAGCCGGCCGCCGGCGCCGCCAAACCCAACAGCAGCGCGCCTAAGGTCCAGAGCGAGATCAGCTCATCGTAGGGGCGCTGCCAAGCGACCTCGAGCGCCAGGACGATGGTCAGGTAGAGCGCGACGAGGATGTGGAAGAGGCAGTGGCCGGCCGCCGCGAAAAGGAGAACGAGCCTCGATTGGTCGCGTCCGGCCAGCATACCGCCCTTCCGCTACGCGGCCCGCAGCCGGCGCCTGAGCGCGGCGAACACCACGGCCGCCAAGGCGCTCTTGAGGACCATGCCGATCAGGAAGGGGGCGGCGCCATGCAGCCAGGCGTCCGACCAACCGATGGCTTGAGCCAACCAGGTGACACCGATGGCAAGAACCACGGCGTGCCCGGCGAGCGCGACAAGCGGCAGGAGCCAGGCCGGCTGGATGAAGCGAAGCGCACCGGCCAAGACGGCCGCCACGGGGAAGGCAAAAAGATAGCCGGCCGTGGGACCGACGAAGTGGATCGAGCCGCCTGCCCCGCCGGCCAGCACGGGCAAGCCCATGGCGCCTTCGACAAGCCAGGCGACGACGGTCAAACCGCCGAGCCGCCAGCCGAACAGGAAACCGACCAGGACCACGCCGAAGGTCTGCATGGTCATGGGCACTGGATACATCGGCACCTCTATCCAGGAACAGAGCGCCAGAAAGACCGTGCCCAGCAAAACGAGGACCGCCTTGCCGAACAAGCGCGCGGCAACCGGAGCGTTGGAAGCGAAAGGGCCGGTTTCCGGCAGTAGTCCGTTCATGTCGCGATGCACCCTTGTCGATTTGAAACTGTCGAATCTGCAGTCTAGGAGAGCATAGCCAAGCGGCTCAGGCGATCAGTCGATAAGTTCGGATAACTGCTATGCGGTGATCGGCTAGACAGCGCTTCGAATCCTCGCGACGCCTCTGCTGCCCTTCCCATGTCGGAATCCGGGGGAGCGTGGTCGCTATCCCCTAGACGCAGCGGGGGGTGCTTGGCCAAACTCCCCCTTTCTCGAACGGCGGCCCGGGCAACGCCAAGGGTCACAGGCAGGGGGCGAAAGCCATGAAGACACATGCGCGCGTGGTAGTGATCGGGGGCGGCGTCGTCGGCGTCTCGACACTCTATCACTTGGCCAAGTTCGGCTGGGACGACGTGGTGCTCTGCGAGCGCACGGAGCTGACCGCCGGCTCGACCTGGCATGCCGCAGGCCTCTTGCCGCTGTTCAACATGAGCTACAGCGTCGGCCAGATCCATAAGTACTCGGTCCGCTTCTATCAGGAGCTTCAGGAGGAGACCGGGCAGAACGTCGGCTTCGTAAAGTGCGGCAACCTGCGCCTCGCCAACAGCAAGGAGCGGATGGACGAGTACCTTCACTATGCCGGCACCGCGCGGACCATCGGCATCGACGTGGAGTTCCTGACCCCGAGCGAGGTCGCCGAGGTCTGGCCGCTCTGCAACACCGAGGGACTGGTCGGCGCCATCCTCCACCCTGAGGACGGCTACATTCAGCCCTCCGACCTCACCTTCGCCTTCGCCAAGGGCGCCCGGGCGCGCGGCGCCGAGATCTATACCCGCACCAAGGTCACCGCCGTCGAGCGCACACCGGGCGGCGAGTGGAAGGTGACCACCGACAAGGGCGAGATCCTCTGCGAGCACGTGGTCTGCGCCACCGGCAACCACGGCCGCGAAACCGGCGAGATGATCGGCGTCAATATCCCGACCATCCCAGTCGAGCATCAGTACATCGTGACCGAGCCCCACCCGGCACTGCAGGAGCGCAAGGCGTCCGGCCTGCCCGAGATGCCCATCCTGCGCGAGTCCGATCACAGCTACTATCTGCGCGAGGAACGTCAGGGCCTGCTGCTTGGTCCTTATGAAGTCGGCGCCCCTGCCTGCTTCCTCGACGGCGTGCCGCACGACTTCGAGAACGACCTCTTCCCGGAGGACCTGGACCGTCTGGAGCCGCACATCGAGGCCTGCATCCACCGGGTGCCGATCTTCGGCGAGGTTGGCGTGAAGCAGGTCTTCAACGGCCCCATTGCCTATACGCCCGACGGCAGCCCCATGGTCGGCCCCGCCGCCGGCGCGCCTAACGTCTGGGTCAACGAGGGCCATTCCTTCGGCATCACCGCAGCCGGTGGCGCCGGCTGGCAGCTCGCGCTCTGGATGACTGAGGGCGAGCCCTCCATCGACATGCTGGGCGTCGACCCGCGGCGCTTCGGCGAGTACGCCGGAAAGGCCTTCCTCAAGACCAAGAACGAGGAGGCCTACGCCAACGTCTTCACCGTGCACTACCACGACGAAGAGCGCCCGGCCGCCCGCCCCTTCCGCCGCACCCCCTGCTACGACCGCATGAAGGAGCGCGGCGCCGTCTTCGGGCAGCTCTTCGGCTGGGAGCGGCCCAACTGGTTTGCGCCCGAAGGCATGGAAGCCAAGGACGTCTGGTCCTTCCGGCGCTCGAACTACTTCGAGCCGGTCGGCCAGGAATGTCGCAATGTGCATGAGAACGCCGGCCTGTTGGACATGAGCGCATTCGCCAAGTTCCTGGTTTCCGGCCCCGGCGCCGAAGCCTGGCTTGATCGGCTGGTGGCCAACCGCCTGCCCAAGAAGATCGGCCGCATCGGTCTCTGCCACGCGCTGACGCCAAAGGGCGGCGTGCGCTCCGAGTTCACCATCATGCGCGATGCGCCGGACCGCTTCTACCTGGTCTCGGCCGGCGCCTGGGAGCTCTTCGACTACGACTTCCTGGAGAAGCGCCTGCCGGCCGACGGCAGCGTGCGCCTCGACCGCATCACCACCCAGTACGGCGTGCTGGTGCTGAGCGGCCCCAAGGCGCGCGATATCCTCAGCCAGGTGACCGATGCCGATCTCTCCAGCGCCGCCTTCCCTTGGCTCTCAGGTAAGAAGATCGACGTCGGCCTTGCCCCCTGCCGGGTCATGCGGGTGAACTTCGTCGGCGAGTTGGGCTGGGAAATCCACCACCCCATCGAGATGCAGAACCATATCTTCGATGTCCTGATGGAGGCGGGAAAGCCGCACGGCCTGATGCCCTTCGGCATCCGCGCCATGAACTCCCTGCGCGTCGAGAAGTCCTACCGCCTGATCGGCACCGAGCTTTCCATCGAGTACGCCGCCCTGGAGTCCGGCCTGCAGCGCTTCGTCAATCTCAACAAGGGCGACTTCGTCGGCCGCGACGGCCTGACCCAATGGCAGGAGCGCGGCTTCAAGAACGCCTTCATCACTCTGGAAGTCGGCGAGATCGAGGATGCCGACCCGATCGGCAACGAGCCCATCTACCTGGGCGACGAGCTGGTCGGCCGCGCAACCGGCGGCGGCTACGGCTGGCGTCTCGGCAAGAGCCTGGCGCTCGGCTTCGTGCGACCAGATTTGGCCGAGGCAGGCAACGAGTTCGAGATCGACATTCTCGGCAAGCTGCACCCGGCCAAGATTATCGAGGAAAGCCCCTACGACCCGGACAACGAACGGCTCAGGGCTTAGCCCAGCAGGCCTTTCCAAGAGTACCCGGCAAGGTCCGAGAATGAGCCACTGCTGACATTTTGGCGCACCCGGCCGCTTCCTCAATGTGAAAGGCCGCGTGTGCCTCTGTTTGAGAGCTTCTGTGTCTTGACGCTCTATCGGTCCGTCAGTTCGTCTCTCTTCCTTGTGTCACACGCCCCCAATCGCTAGGGCTGAAAGGAAGCCTTGCTCGAGCGGCGCTCGTGCCACTCGTGGCGGCCTCTCTCTCTCTCTCTCTCTCTCTCTCTCACATGGAAAAAGAACTCCACTCCGATGAAACTGAACTCCGATCAGATCGCTTCAGTGAAGCAAGATCTCAGCGTCGATCCCTTGGAAGAAGAGAACCCGGCTATGGGGTCTTTGCGCGAGACATTCGGCGATCATACGTTCTATGTCGGCCCTGAGGGGCTCTTCATTGTAGAGCCCATCGACGATCCCATGCATCCGGGCGAGCCTGCCCAACTCGTCATGGTTGCAGCCTGGACGGATGGGAAGAAGAACGCGCTGCAGCCGGTGCCACCGCAGAAAAGCCAGATAATGGTCGATCTCGCCGCGGCCACGGCGAAAGGCGATGGCGAAGCCTCCCAAGCCACCAAGCCCTAACGCACGGTGATGCAGGAGCAGTTGGCAAGATTGTTGACTTTGTAGGACACACTTCCCAGCAGCAGGCCCTCCAGTTCCCCGAGGCCCCGCATGCCCATGACGATCATGTCAGCGCGATCCTCTTGTGCTGTTGCCAGAATTGCGGCGGCCGGATCGCCGTCGAGAAGCACAGTGTCGATCTCGTCGACGCCTCTCGTGGCCGCTAACCGCGCGGCGCCCGCCAGCCGCTCCTCACCGACATTGCGCAAAACACTATCGGGGATCGTTGCCCAGAGGCCTACTAAGCCAGCAGTGACCGATGTGCTGGCAGCTTCCGCCTTGTCAATGGCCCCGCGCGCCTCGTCATCCAGCCGGTCGAGATCGACTCCGGCGCGCAAGCTCTGCGGCGAACGTCCACGCTCCAGTACGTGGAGTACTTTTAGGCTAGCGCCGAATTTCACTGCCATGTCGCAGGCGAGCTCCAGTGCCTTCCTCGCATGGTCGGAGCCATCGTAAGGAACCAGGAGACGTTCCACCTGCTCGAGGCTTCCTCCATCACCACGCACATGCACAGTGATGCAGGTGCAAGGCGCAAGATAGAAAACCTTGTGGGAGACACTGCCTAGCAAGGCCCCTTCTATGGGGCTGGCGCCGCGGCTGCCGACAACGATCATTGCGCAGGGCGGGTGCTGGGCATGGTGCAGAATTCGCTCGCCCGCCTCACCCCAGTCAATCGCCGTCTCGACCTTTGCCGCGCCCTTGGATCGGGCGCGCGCTTCAGCTTCGTCAAGAAGGCTGTGGCCCATGTACTCGAGCACCTGCAGATGACGCGTCCAAGTGGGGTGCTTGCTGACCCAGGCGCCCGAATCCACCGCCTCGGAGAAGGCAGTTTCGGCCGCGTCATAGCGATCCTCCAGGGGCCCGGGTTCCCGCAGGCCAATATGCAAGATCTTGAGGGGCGCGTCGGACTTGGCGGCGATGAAGGCAGCCAGGTCCAGCGCGGCATTGGCGTTGTCGGATCCGTCGATTGGCACCAGTATCGGTTGGGTCATCGTCCTCTACCTCCCATAGAGTTGGGTCTTGTCGAGCTGACTCGGCGACAAGGGCCCGGCAAAAGAGAGCTCAGTTGTTCGCCAGGCAATCCAAGGCGTCCGAGCACGCTCGACCGACAATGATACCGTCGATACCGTTCTTCGGCGCCTATCGCAGGCGCGTTGTTACCTTGCTCGGTCGGCGCCAGACGCGTTTTGTCAGCCAGGCTCAAGACCGTCGATTTCGCCTTGATCGTAAGCCTTCTTCCCAGTGCTGCATTGATCTCCAGCAAGTTGACCGGGACGGCTTCAAGAACGCCTTCATCACCCTGGAGGTGGGCGAGATCGAGGACGCCGACCCGATCGGCAACGAGCCGATCTACCTCGGCGACGAGCTGGTCGGCCGCGCAACCGGCGGCGGCTACGGCTGGCGCCTCGGCAAGAGCCTGGCGCTCGGCTTCGTGCGGCCGGATCTCGCCGAGGAAGGCAACGAGTTCGAGATCGACATCCTCGGCAAGCTGCACCCGGCGAAGATCATCGAAGAAAGCCCCTACGACCCGGACAACGAGAAACTGAGGGCTTAGTTTCGGAAGACCTTTGCGGCGGCTCCTGGTTTGACCCGCAAAAACCAACGACGCTCCAGGACAACAACCACAGATTTCTTCCCGTTTACTGATGGGATGACAGAGCGACGAACTGGAATTACTGTTCTAAGACCTGCCGGTCGGACAACTGAGGAACAGCGGTTTGTTTTCTGCTTCAGACTCACCGGGCAAGACTGATCTGGAGCTGGAACATGCCCGAGAGCGTGAGGCTGCGACGCGGCAGGTCCTCGAGGCCATCAGCCTTAGCCGGTCGGACGCTCAGCCGGTGTTCGAGGTCATCCTGGAGAACGCCGCCAGGCTCTGTTCGGCCCCTCACGCGCTGCTGCTCATGCGCAACGCGGACAATACCCATCTCGAGCTCGTCGCAAGCAACTCGGCTCGGTCCGCATTCGTCGAACAGTTGCGAGAGGCACCCCATGCCCTGGCGAACAAGGGCTCGCTAGCCATCCAAGCTCTCGACGAAGGCAACGTTCGCCATGAGCTCGATATCACGAAGTTCGATGACGGCATAACGCCGGCCCCTCAGCTGACGATTGCGGTGGAGGTTGAGGGAATGCGCACAGTCCTCGTCGTGCCCCTTCATGTCGAGGGGCGCGCAATCGGGGTCATCTGCCTTTACAAGCTCGAGGTATCCGCGTTCTCGGACGATGAGATCGCGCTTGTGAAGCTCTTCGCCGCCCAAGCCGTTATCGCCATCGAGAACGTTCAGCAGTTCAAGGCGCTGAAGGCCAGCAACGAAGCGGTTCGCGCCAAGGCAGAGGAAGTGCAGGCGCTGAACGCCTCGCTGGAAGCGCGTGTCCAGCAGCAGGTCGGCGAGATCGAGCGCATCGGGCGACTGAAGCGCTTTCTGTCGCCAGCCGTGGCAGATGCGGTAATAAGCTCGGGCCAAGAGGCGATGCTTTCGAGTCACCGGGCGCTGATCAGCGTCCTGTTCTGCGATATCCGCGGCTTCACGGCGTTCTGCGAGACGGCCGAGCCCGAAGAGACAATCGAGGTTCTGCAAACCTATCACGAAGAGATGGGGCGCCTGATCAACGCGCACGGAGCCGGGGTCGATCATCGCTCGGGCGACGGGATCATGGTGATCTTCAACGACCCGCTGTCCTGCGACGATCCGGCCGGCGATGCCGTGCGGCTGGCCCTGGCCATGCAGGCGCGGATGCAAGAGCTCTGTCAGGGCTGGCGCAAGCTCGGTCACCGCCTCGGGTTCGGCGTCGGCGTTTCGCTAGGCTATGCGACCGTGGGCATGGTCGGCTCGGAGGGGCGCTATGACTACACGGCCTCTGGGACGGCCGTGAACCTGGGGGCGCGACTCTGCGATCAGGCCGAAGACGGCGAGATCCTGCTCAGCCTCCGGGCGGCCACGGCGGTCGAAGACGATTTTCCAACCGAAGAGATTGGGGAAGTCGAGCTCAAGGGAATACGAGAGCCCGTCACGGTTTTCCGGCTCGTCGAGCCAATGCCGCAAAACCCATCCGATTGAAGGTTCGCCAGTCCCCTACACGACCACCTCCGGCAACTCGCCCCGCTTCGACAGGAGAAGATCCAGGATGCCGCCCATTGTCTCGGCAGGACGTCTGCGGACATCGCCGTTCTACCAATCCACCCTCAACGAGGGCGCCGAGGCGCTCCTGACCTATAACCGGATGCTGATTCCGCGCGGTTACGGCGACCGCGAAGCCGAGTATTGGCGGCTGATCAATGGCGTCTCCATGTGGGACGTCGCGGTCCAGCGTCAGGTGCAGCTCAAGGGACGCGATGCGGCGCGGCTGGCGCAAATCCTCTGTGTGAGGGACCTCTCCGGCCAGCAGGTCAATCAGGGCAAGTACGTGGCCCTCTGCGATCACCGCGGCGTCCTGATCAACGATCCGATCGCCCTCAAGATCGACGAGAATTGCTACTGGCTCTCGATCGGCAATTCGGACATCTGGTTCTGGGCGCGCTGCGTCGCAGGCGAGCGCGGGCTCGACGTCGAGGTCAGCGAACCGGATGTCTCACCCCTTGCCGTTCAGGGGCCAAAAGCGGAGGCCGTGGTAGCCTCCCTGCTCGGCGACTGGGTGCGGCAGCTGAAGTACTTCTGGTTCGCCGACGCCGTGCTCGAAGGCATTCCGCTCAAGGTCGTTCGCGCAGGCTGGTCCAAGCAGGGCGGCTTCGAGCTTTTCCTGATGGACGGCACGAAGGGCGACCGCCTCTGGCAGCTGGTGAAGGAAGCGGGCAAGCCCTTCGACATCGGGCCTGGGTATCCCAACCCTTCAGAGCGCACCGAAAGCGGTCTGCTGAACTGGGGCATCGATACCGACGAGACGACCAATCCCTTCGAGGTCCGGCTCGGGAAATTTGTTGATCTCGATATCGCCGACGATGTGATCGGCGTCCAGGCTCTGCGGCGCATCAAGGCGGAGGGCGTCAAACGCCATCAGCTCGGCATCCTGTTAGAAGGGAGCGAAGAGAACGAAGACCAGAGCCTCTGGCTCACGATCGAGAAGGACGGCGCCCCGATCGGCCAGATGACCCACAAGGCCTGGTCCTACCGGCTCGAACGAATGATCGGCTACGCGCTGGTCTCGATCGACGCGCAGCCCGGTGACGCGGTTCGAGTCATGCGTGAAGACGCCCCCATCGAGGCAGAACTGGTCGCACTGCCGTTCCTTCGGTGAGCCAACAATGCGTTAGGAAGCCACGAGGACGTGAGCGACGGCGAGACACACTCCGCCTATCGGCGATTCGGTGAAAGAACCCGAGGAAGAAGATGACGAGACGAGGCCGCTGCCTTTGCGGAAAGACGCGTTGGGAGTTTCAGGGCGAGATTACCTGGGCCTGCTACTGCCACTGCGACGATTGCCGCCGCAACTGTGCGGCCCCGATCGTCGCCTGGCTCGGCATCCCCCTGGAGACCTTTCAGTGGACGGAAGACGCGCCGAAGACGTTCGAAAGCTCCAAAGGCGTACGGCGGCACTTCTGCGCGACCTGCGGGTCCCCGATGGGCTTCGAAGCGGATCACTACCCGGGTGGGATGCACCTCTACGCCGCCTCCTTGGAAGATCCGGAGAACTTCCAACCGACCTTTCACGTCAACTATCAAAGCAAGCTGCCGTGGCTAAAGATCGATGACGATCTTCCGAAGTATGACGGCACGCTGCTGACCTCCCCGGAAGACCCAAAAGGCTACACGTCGAAGTGAGCGCGGTCCCGCTCAGCGTTCCCGTCTTGGCGCCGGAGGGAAGTCGGCAATTGACCCTGGCCAAGCGGGCCTCACATCAGGGCTGAGCGAACAGCGGAGGATGGGAGGTAGTCACCGTGACCCGAACCAACGTGAGCAAACGTATTGTGGGCCTCTGGTTGGCCGGCATGATGCTGGCCCTGCCCAGCTTGGCGGCGCAAGCCGCGCCCGAGCGCCTCACCCTCGGGACGGCGACGCCGGGCGGCGGCTTCGAGCTCTATGGCGGCGTCCTGGCTGAGGTCGTCAACGAGGCCGCGCCCGCCTTCGCACTGGAAGCGACCGCCACCAAGGGCAGCCGCGAGAACATTCCGCTGTTGGAGCAGGGCAAGCTCGACGTCGCCCTGGTCGCCAGCCTGCCGGCCCAGGAAGCTCTGGCCGGCATCGGCCGTACGGAGCCCTCCCCGCTCAAGATCATCACCGCGATCTACCCGACCTTCGGGGCCTTTGCCGTGCGGGGTGACAGCCCGGCCCGGACCTTCGACGACCTGATCGGTGAGCGGGTGGCCTGGGGCACCTCGGCCTCGGGCCTGACCTTGCTCGGCAAGTACGTCACGGAGGGCCTGGGCCTCGACCGCGATGCGGACTTCCAGGCGGCGTATCTGGAGAAGGCCGGCCTCGGCGCCCCGATGGTGCTGGAGGGCGATGTGGACGCCCTCTGGG
This sequence comes from Rhodospirillales bacterium, assembly GCA_965247175.1. Lineage (GTDB taxonomy): Bacteria > Pseudomonadota > Alphaproteobacteria > Kiloniellales > DSM-21159 > JANQMX01. The sequence continues at coordinate 822,393 of OZ252006.1, read as the reverse complement.
GCGGCGGAGTCGGTTGGCCCAACTTCACCAAGATCATGGAGGGCGGCGGCCGGCTGGTCGGCATGACGGCGGAGCAGGCGGCCAAGATCAGCGATGCCTACGCCTTCCTCACGCCCATGACCCTGCCTGCCGGCGCCTATCCCGGCCAGGCCGAGCCTTTGGAGACCGTTGCCTCCTTCAGCTTCGTCATGGCTCGCCCCGACCTTCCGGACGAAACGGCCTATCAACTGGCCAAGGCCATCCACCAGGCCCAGCCCGCCCTGGCCGCGCGGCTGGCGCAAGGCCGCGAGACCCTGCCGGAGAACACCGTCAAGGGGGCTGCGTCGGTCGAGCACATTCACCCGGGCGTGCAGCAGTACCTCACGGAGCTCGGCCTCCTGCCGCAATGATCGCGCCAAGAGCGAGGCGACGCACACTCTTCAACTCTGGCGCCCCTTCCCTTGGCCCCTTCTTGGTGACACGGATTGCATGAGCTAGAACAGCTTCAAGTCGCATAGTGCCCAACCTGTGCCGCCACATGACGCTGGGAAGAGAGCGCTGGCGGGCACCTGTCGCATATCGGCGCCTTGAAAGGGCTTCTTGTGATCAAAGGCTTCCGGCCGGATAGGAGTTGGCAGCACGCGCTGATCGTCGGGTGCTGGCTCGCGGCCATGTTTTGCTGGCTGGGCTACTTCGACGGCTACGTTACCCGTGCCGAGAGCGGCGATCTCCAGTTTCGAGCGTTCGAATGGACGACAGGGACGCTGCTCTACACGGCCGGGATGTGGCTCGCCTGGGCCATCGGCATCTGGACGACCGGCTACTATAAAGAACCACAGTCGAAGTGGGGCGCCCGCCTCTTCCTGTCGCTCCCCGTGGGTGTGTTCGTCTTGCTCGCGTCTGGTCTGATTGAGCTCGACCTGCCAACCCGGGCTTAGAGTCGACCCACCCGCTTCCGCTCGAGCGCCGCCGCTATTGCAGGTCCTGAGCGGGAGGTGGACCTCAGAAGGTCCCGTAATCGAGGTATCGCTGGAGCTGGATCTCGCCGGCGTTGCAGGGAGGACGAGGCCTGTCCGCCACCAGCCGGACCGGATTGCGGGGCGGCACCCGGCCGGCGATTTCCGTCAACAGCTTGCGAAGAATGGCACGCTCGAAGTCCTGGAAGCCATTGGCCACCACCATGAAGGACCCCGGTCCGCCGATGACGCAGTCCTCGTAGTAGAGGTCCAGATCGGGAAAGTTGGGGTATCCGTTGGCCTGCGGGCGGTTGTTGATGATGGGCAAGCCGTTGATGACGATCCCGGAGGCGAGAGCGCGATTTCGCGCCTCCAGGACGTAGGGACCGACGTTGTTGGGGCCATCTCCCGCAATGTCGATGATGCGCCGCTCACTGCGAAATCCATTGCCTCGGAAGCGCTGGGCGCTGAATGCGATCGCGCCGCTGATGGACGTCCAATTGACGAGGAAGACCGGAGATTGCTCGATCGCCCGCGCAAAGGCGGCGGCGCTCTGCGCATCCGTAATCTCGGTCCAATCGACCCCTGTTCGCTGGTCGTAGTTGCCACCCCACTCAACGTAGGTGACGGCGATGCGTCCGAGCGGCCCGCGCTCGACTGCATAGATGACGTCAGGATGGCGAAAGGCATGGACGAAGCCCAGACGCACAAGCGCTGCTTCGTCCGGGTCCATGCTTCTGGAGACATCGACGGCAAGAACGAGCTGCAGATCGACCTCACGGTCTGCCGCCGTTGCACGGTCCAGTGTCGACAAGACCACCCCAATCACCGCCACAGAGAGACACAGAAGGACCGGACGGCCCACTCTTGAGCACCGGGAAAGAGCCTGCTCTGCCAATGACCGCGGGGTGAGGCGTTGTACGAGGTGTCGCATGGCTTTGCTCGGAAAACACCCAAAGACGAAGCAGACTACAACAGCTCATTGTGACGTCTGGAAGGCTCTCGTTCCAGAACAAGCCGTTGGCGTCCTGGCGTAGACGCCCTACTCCCCCGCCCGCCCCTGCTTGAGCTCTTGGCGAAGGGCTGACACTTCGCCGCGGAGGGCTCTGATTTCCTGCATCATGGCCTCCCGCTCGTCGTGGGCGTGGTGCTCAGCCTCTTCGGTGGCCTCGCGCAGGCTCGCTTCGTTGATCATCTGCAGCGAGTTGACGATCAGGGCGATGAAGAGGTTCAGCACGGCGAAACTGGTGACGATGATGAAGGGCACGAAGAAGGCCCAGGCCCAGCCGTAGACCTCCATCACCGGCCGCACGATGCCCATGGACCAGCTCTCCAGGGTCATGATCTGGAACAGCGAGTACATGGAGGCGCCGACTGAGCCGAACCAGTCGGGGAAGGCGGCGGCGAAGAGCTTGGTCGCCATCACCGCGGCGATGTAGAAGACCAGCCCGAGCACGGCGATGATCGCCCCCATGCCGGGGACGGCGGCCAGCAGCGCTTCGACCACCGCGCGCATCTGCGGCACGACCGAGAGCAGGCGCAGCGCCCGCAGGATGCGCAAGGCGCGCAGCACCGAGAAAGCGCCGGAGGCCGGCATCAGCGCGATACCGACGATGATGAAGTCGAAGACGTTCCAGCCGCTCTTGAAGAAGCGGGTGCCGTGGCCGAAGAGCTTCAGCAGGATCTCGACGACGAAGATGGCCAAGGCAATCCGGTCGATGGCATAGAGCGTGTCGCCGAAGCGCGCCATCGCCTCCGCCCAGGTCTCCATGCCCAGGGTCACCGCGTTGATGGCGATGACGATGCTGATGAAGCGCGTAAAGCGGATATCGTCCGTCAGACGCCGGGCCCGCGCCCGCAGGGCGGCCAAAGGCGTGGACGTATCACGGGCCAAATCGCTCGACATGGCCGCCTGATATCACGAAACGGCTTGGGCTTCAGCTTCGGCGATGCTGGCGTGGAGATGCTCGACCAAGGCCGGGTCCAGCTTCAGCCGGGCCGCCAAAAGACCGAGATAGCCGCGCTCGGCCGGTCCGCTCGGGTCGATGGCCAAGAGGGAGGCAGCATAGATCTCCGCCGCCTGCTCCGGCGTCTTGGCCTCCGCCGCCACGGCCTCGATGTCGAGCGGCTTGCCCAACTCCTCCAGCACAAAGGCCTGGTCGTCGCGCTCCAAGGAGAGCGCGCTGAGGTTCTCGAAGATGCGGCTCTGCTCGTCCGGCGTCACGTGGCCGTCGGCCTTGGCCGCCGCGATCATGGCGCGCACCAGGGCGCGGCTGAGGTCCTGCTGGTCGGCTTCGTTGTCCGGCAGGAATGCCGTGTCGCCGGGCGGCGGCAGAACCGGGTCTGGGGAACCCATGGCGATCGGCTGCCTGGGTTGCGGCGCGGGCGCCGGGCTGGGCGCTTGAGCTGGCGCCGACCCGCCGCCCCCGGCCTTTTGGGTCTGCCAGTTCTGCCAGGCGCGATAGGCCAGGCCGCCAACAACGGCAGCGCCGCCATAGGTCAGCGCGGTCTTGGCCAGCTTCTTGGGCTTCTTGCCGCCGAGCAGCAGGCCGAGAATACCGCCGGCCGCGGCCCCTTTGGCGAAGCTGCCGGTGTCGCCGATCAGGTTACCGACGGAAAAGCCACCGCCGGAGCCCTGTGGAGCCGCCCCTCCAGTTGGCGCATCGGGCGCATTTGGCGCCTGCTGCTGGCCCAGAAACTGGTCGAGCAGGCGTTTGGCATCGAGCATGGCGGCAACTCCGGACAGAGGTTTGCGGGAAATCTAGGTCGGGCCCTCATGTAGGGAAGCGCACGCCGTTTTAAAGCGCTGTCCGGGAGAAGGCTTAGGCGGTTAGGCCCGACGAACCTCTCCGTAAAGAAAATAGGTCTCGGTACGGATCAGCGAAGCCTGCCAGCCGAGAGCCGCTAGCCGGTCGGTCAGGTCCGTGGGGTCGTAGTAGAGCTTGACCACGCGGAAGCTACGGCCGTCGCCGAGCTTGCGCTCTTGTATGCCCTCCGTATCGGGTGGCCTGTGATCGATCGCCCCTGACGTCTCGGCAGGCAGTGAATCGATCAGCAGGACACGGCCATCCGGCCTTAGGGCCGCTGCGACGCGGTCCCAAAACTCCGCAAATCGCTCAGTCGGAACGTGACTGAGCCAGAAGCTGAAAAAGATCGTGTCGAAGCGTTCCTCCGACTGCCAAGCGAAAAGATCGGCTTCGACATAGCGTGGCAAAGCCTGTCCCTGTTCGAGCAACCGCGCTCGGTTGACTGCCAGGGTTTCAGGCGCGGCATCGACGCACGTCACCGTCACAGCATGGCGAACCAGCCGGGTTGTCCACCATCCGGTACCGCAGGCCAGCACGGCGACATCTCCCAATGGCGCAAAGCCGTCCAGGGCCGCTTCCAGCACGCGAACCTCATCCGCCCAGCATCGGTTTGCCGCCTCTCCGCGATCATAGCGGCCGCGCCGCTGCCACCACTCATCATACTCCGGCGCACGCGCACGATAGTAGGCGGTCTGCTCGTCGAGAACGGGATCATGCTCAGTCATAGAATGCTCCGACCAGTCATTGGCGCAGCCATGCTGCGCAAGATTGCATGCGGACTAAACGGAGTCTGATACTCCAGATTTACATCACGCTGCGTAGACTGTCCTCCCTGGCTCGTCACGAGAAAGCGGCGTCGAGCAATGTCATAGGGCCGGGCCTTCCAAACCCGTCTCGCCACTCCCGCCGGCGAGCCGCTTAACCACACCCGGGGCTGCGAAGTGATCGAGGACTGCTTGTCAGACCCGAGTTCCGGGATCCCAGTACCAGTCCGTCTGATGGGCAAGGGCCTTTGGCGCCAGCCGATCACCAGAAAGCACCGATGACGGCGATCATCAGGATGAAGAGCACAAAGGCCTGAAGCCGGTAGTCGGCCAGCCAGGAGCCGCCGGTCACACCCTCCCCTATGTCACTGCGGTGAAAGACCGCCTCTGTCGGTGTCGGCGCAGGGGCGCTTGTGAGCGAGAAGGCGGCCAGAAGGGCCGATGTCCCGGCGAAGAGCGCTATCGCCATGTAGGTGAAGTGGATGTGTGGCAGGCCAAGTCCGGCCCAGACGCCGGTAACCTCCTTGCAGAGATACAGCACCGCGCCGAGCGCCAGCCCCCCCATCAAGGCCGGAAAACCAGCCCCAGGTGGCAGCCGCTTGATGAAGAGCCCGCCGAAGTAAACGGCGACGATGGGCGGCACGAGATAGGCCAGAGTCGATTGGAAGTAGGCGAAGAGCGAGCCGAACTCGGCGATGATCGGTGCATAGAGAGCCGCGATGATCATGAGGATGCCGGTGAAGATCCGGCCAATCAGCAGCAATTGGCGCCCGGAGGTCTGAGGCCGCTGGCTGCGGACGAAATCCATGGTCAGCAGCGAGGCGGAGGCGTTCATGGCGCTGTCGAGGCTGGACATGATGGCGGCGATCAGCGCCGTCAGAACCAGCCCGCGCAGACCGATCGGCAAGAGCTCGAAGGCCAGGGTCGGAAAGGCCTGGTCCGGGCTGTCGAGATCGGGATAGAGCGCCAGCGCGATCATCCCGGGGATGACCATGAAGAAGACGTTGGGCAGCTTCAGCAGACCGCCGAAGAGCGCGCCCTTGCGCCCTTCGCTGAGCGAGCGCGCGGCCAGGGCGCGCTGCACAAAGTACTGGTTGAGCGTCCAGTAATAGAAGCCAAGCAGCAGCACCCCCAAGATGCCGGGCCAAGGCAGGAAGGCATCGTCGGCGGGCCGGATCAGCTCGGTCTGCTGCGGCTCCAAGCTGTTGACCACGGCATCCCAGCCGCCGGCCGCCTCCAGCCCAAAGAAGAGAATGAGGGCCGAGCCGAAGAGAATCAGCACGGCCTGCAGGGCGTCGGTGATCACCACGGCGCGCAGACCGCCGATAAGCGTGTAGAGCCCGGCCAGGAGCGCCAGAAAGGCGCTGGCTGGCCAGAGGCCGATCTCCGGAAAGAGCGTGCCGATGACGATGCCCCCGGCGTAGAGGGCGCCAGCCATGTCGATGAACAGCAAGGTCAGGATGGTGAAGCCGGAATAGGCGTAGCGTGCCCGCCGATCGAAGCGGGCTTCGAGGTACTCCGGCACGGTGAAGAGCTTCGCGCGCAGGAAGACCGGCAGGATGAAGACGGCGAAGACGATCAGCACCAGGGCCGCCGTCCACTCGTAGTGGAAGACGGCAAGGCCGTAGCTATAGGAGGCGCCGATCAGCCCGACGAAGCTCGCGCCAGACATGTTGGAGGCGAAAAAGGAGAAGCCGATCAGGTACCAGGGCAGCGCACGTCCGGCGAGGAAGTAGTCGGTGGCATCCCGCTCGCCGCGCCCCGCCCAGACGCCGATGGCCAGAACGAGCCCGAAGTAGGCTACGACAACGACGAGATCGAGGCTGCTCCAGTCACCCACCCTTCACCTCTCGACCGTCTCCAGTTGCCCGCAGCGCTATCACCGAATCTCTGTCAACGCTGGGCCGAATGGCCCGCCTGCTACTTGAAGCCATCATGAAGCCACGGGCAAGCTAAGGCATGACCGAACGCGTGGAAACCGGGGCCTGCTTCTGCGGCGCCATTGCGGCCGAGATGAGGGGCGAACCCTTCTGGGTCTGCTTCGACCACGATGACGACTGCCGCCGCGCGATCGGTAGCCCACTGACCGTCTGGGTCGGCTATCGGCCGGCGCAGGTGCGTTTCACTCGCGGCGAGCCCAAGACCTTCTCCCGCACCCCAGGGGTGGTGCGCAGCTTCTGCGGCGACTGCGGCAGCGCTATCGGCTACCAGGACGCCGGCACGCCGGACGAGTTCTATCTTGCCATCGGTTTTCTCGATCGGCCTGAGGCCTTCAAACCACAGGCGCACGCGTATTGCCGCATGCGCCTACCCTGGGTCGCTTTCGACGACGACCTGCCCCAGATCGATGAGTACTCCCGCGAGCGCGACCCCGCCTACGGCAAACCGAAGGACAGAAAAGGCTAGACAGTCAGCGGCGCCAAGATCTCGGCGCAAGTCAGGCTGAATGCCGGGTCATCGCCGTCATCCATGTCCCAGGCGGCGGACAGCCCGCAGTGCGCGAACGCGAAGCGAAGAACTCTCTCCTTATCCATAGCCAGGCGCGCGGAGTAGAAATCCGCCAAGCGCAGCATGCGGGTGCTGTCGTGCACCACTTCGCTGTGCGGCCAGGGATTGCGCAGCAGGTTTGCAATCTCGTAGGTGCGCTCCCCGATGAGCGCCTTGGGATCGATGGCCAGCCAGCCTCTTGCACCGGCGTCGAGTAGGTTCCAGTGATGCAGATCGCCATGCAGCGGCCGAACATTCCGCGGTTCGTCGAGCAAAGCCTCTGCGACATCCGCACAGCGCTGCAGCAACGGGTGATCGGCCCTACGCTCGAAGAGAGATGCGAACTGCGTGAAGAGCGGGGTCAGTTCCCTTGGCGGAGGCAGTGCGTGCTTCCCATGCAGTCGCTCGACCCCATCGGCCAGGATGGCGGCCGCCTCCAGATCCTGCCCGGAGAGTGCCATGTCCGGCAGAGACCGCGCTCCCTCGGCCCGCTCCATAAGGAAGGCCCCATCCTCCGCCTGGAACAGGCGCACCGCCCCCTCGCCATTCCAATAGCGCAGCAGCGCGGGCGCATTGCCCTCATCGCTCTCGGGCTTCAGGACTTTCAGCATGGCTGGCCCCAAGGGAGAGGCCACCGCCTGGAGCCAGCTCGTCGGCGTTTCGAAGGGCTCCCCCTCGGGCTCGAGCCGCCAACGCGATCGATAGCGCGCGATGCCCTCGGGGCTCACGGCCCCGCCGCTAGCGGCCGGGAACCGTCCGCCCGAGCGAGCGGACGCGCACCACGTAGTAAGGCGCCTTCGAGGCGCTCTCGCCGCCGTTCAGCACGGCTGAGCGGTGGAGCTGATTCACCGTGGCGTACATCCAGCGGTGCGGGCCGGCGCTCATGCCATCAGGCCAGGACAGCAGGTAGTCGTTCTGCGCATAGATCCGGTAGGTCCCATCCGGCGTGGTCACGCCGATGGCGTTGTTCTCCACGTCGGTGATGTAAACGTTGCCGTCACTGTCCATGGAGATGCCGTCGCTCAGGGGCTTGTCGCCGAAGCGCTCGACCTGCGCCGCCAGCTCCTCGGGCGCCAGCTCGGCGTCGGCGAGCGCCTTGGCCGGCACGCGCCAAAGATCCGTGCCGTGCATGGCGCCGAAATAGACCCACTCATGCTCGTCGTCGATGGTGATCGGGTTGACGCCGACGCGCGCCGGCGTGGCGTCTTCGCCGGCGCCCAAGGTGACCTCCCGGCCATCGATCACCATGGGCAGGTTCTGGGCTTGCACGCTGGCATGCCCTTCCAGCACACGGCGCGCAAGGCCGGTCTTGAGGTCGACCACGACCAGCGCCGGGCCTCGGTCGCCGCCGATGTCGGCGATGTAGAGCGCCTCATGGGCCGTATCGACCGCCAGGTCGTTGTGGAAGGAGCCGGGGCGCGTGACCGGCGCCGGAATGTAGATCACCCGCTCGAGGCGCTCGTGGCGGGTGTTCCAGCCCACCACCTTGGGCACCTCGCCGCCGTTGTCGAGCATCCAGACCACGCCGAGCGGGTCGGCCCGCACGCCGAGCACCGCATTGAGCCCGATGCCGTCGTCGCCCGGCGCGCGGCTCCACTGCTCCGTCGGGAAGGGCTTGGTGGTGCCGTCGGGCAGCACCTCCAGGACGCGGTACTCGGGCTCGTAGAACTGATGATTGCTGATGACGATGCGGCCTTCCGGCGTCACCGTGATGTTGCCGGGGCCCTGCTGCAGGGTGGCGACGATCTCCAGCTCAGGGTCGGGCAGCGCCGGCAGCTCGTCGGCCAGGCTCCCGGTGCCTAGGGTGGCACCGGAGATCAACACTCCGGCAATCGCAACGCGGCTCAGCCCTCTTACCATCACGCGCTTCTCTCCCTTCAGAACGACGGCCGCCGATCCGCGACGCATTGCTGTGGATATCGCGCTTCAGGCGCCTGCCGGCAAGCCGCATAGCGGTCCTGGCAAAGGGTCAATTCACTGAGCCACTATCGCAAATTTTTGCACTTCAACCACGCATCAACTGTCAGACCGGTCCGGTTCGCAAAACTAGCGCAGCTTTGATAGTTCCTTTCGCGTTCGTTGACATTGAAAGACACAACGTCATTCTAGCTAAAAACGTATCCTCACCGAATCCGCGCTCAATGATAGCGTAAGTGGAGTTCCAAACAGCATTTACAGTTCCGCTCCCAATAAATGACTGACATCGACCCCATAGAGCTTGGTGACTACGGGCGTTGGAATGAACTCGCAAAGCTGGGCAAGGAAGCCTGGAATCTATGGGCGAACAACGAAGCAACAAAACCGCCTGAACAACGTCAAGTTATCATGCTCGGCGGTCAAAGAATTGAATCTGTAAGCTGGCAGGGGTTCTTGTTTCCGTCAGTCACACGATTTGATGGCTCTGTGTTTTCAGAAGAAGTATCATTCGCACAAGCAAAATTTCTGAAAGCCGTATATTTTACTAACTGCCAGTTTAGCGGACGATCTCATTTTTATTTATCTGAGTTTTTTGATTTAGTGTTTTTTGATCATGCAATATTTCACAATAATTCCAATTTCTCGGGTTGTGAATTTCATGGCATTTCTAGTTTTTCAAATACACAGTTTCTTGGTTTTTCGATCTTTGATAAATCAAAATTTAAGGATGTTGCAAACTTCACTTGGTCAGAGTTTTCGGGTGCGCTTAGCGGCCGCAACTTAACTGTTGAAGGAATTCTATCATTTGGTGGAGCCTTGTTCTCCAAAGGTGTCTTTCTAAAGGGATCTCATTTTGTAGGCCCTACCGAGTTTTCGGGCACCTCTTTTGCAAGTCAGTTAATTTGCGACAATGCGGAGTTCTGCTTTCCCCCAGATTTCCGTTCTACTTCTTTTGTAGGACCTCCGCCGAGTCTACTCGGATCGCGTATTTTGTATAAGACAGAGAGATACAAGTTTCTATTTAGGCGGTCTGAAGATCCCGAGGCATACGACAAGTACCGACAACTTAAAAAACTATCAGCTGAATCTCACGATCATGAAACTGAGCTAAGCATGGCGGCTCTGGAAGCTAAATCGAAACGATTTTGGTTGCACAAGCCTTTTGGTGAAGGCACATCAAGTTTCTGGCTAGGTTATCTCTATCAAGCCACTTCTGATTTTGGCCGTTCTATATCAAGACCAATTGGATGGATAGTAGTTCTTCTGCTTTTTTCTACGCTATTATTCTCAACAATTGCGATGCTCAGGAGTGTACTGGCACTCCAGCTACCATCAGCTTCCGACCTTTATGGCGCTCTGATTGCCGCAATCGCGAACCTATTCCCATTCGCTGGGCAAGCAGTTCTCGGCAGAGAGATAATGGTAGAAAGCCTGTGTGGACCGCTCTCCACGCCATACAGCGACTTTGACCTTCATTGCCTTGCAATGGTTTACGGTGTCAGTTTCGTGGAGGGCTTGTTCGGCGCAGTTTTTCTGTTCCTGCTAGCGCTCGGGTTGCGCAACCGTTTTCGAATCAAATAGGGCGTCCACTGAGCGGCTTGAGATGGATTCTGTTCCATCGCCGCAAATGCGTCTGCCGATGACGCAATGGGCTATGCAATCGGCCGCAGACTATCCTCTTGTTCAGGATTGACGCGAGACCCCCGCAGGGGCTCAAGAAAGCAAGAACGAACCCAGGCGACGGAAAGGCGGGGCGTGATGAAATCCCATGCACAGGTGGTGGTGATCGGCGGCGGCGTGGTCGGCTCGAGCGTGCTCTATCACCTGACCAAGTACGGTTGGAAGGATGTGGTGCTGCTCGAGCGCGACGAGCTGACCAGCGGCTCCACCTGGCACGCGGCCGGCGGCATGCACACCCTCAACCCCGACCCCAACATCTCCAAGCTGCAGGAATACACGATCAAGCTCTATCGCGAGCTGGAGGAGATCTCCGGCCAGTCCTGCGGCATCCACCTGACCGGCGGCGTCATGATGGCCGAGTCGGAGGCCCGCCTGGACTTCCTCAAGACCGCCGTCGCCAAGGGCAAGGTGCTGGGCCTCCACGCCGAGCTGATCACGCCGACGGAAGCCAAGGAGTACTTCCCGCTCCTGGAGCCGAAGCACTTCGTCGGCGCCATTCACGACCCCAACGAGGGGCACATCGACCCCTCCGGCGTCACCAACGCCTATGCCAAGGCGGCCCGCCTGGGCGGCGGCGAGATCTACCGCTTCACCAAGGTCGAGGCGCTGCATCACCTGCCGGACGGGACCTGGAAGGTGGTCACCAACAAGGGCGACATCATCGCCGAGAAGGTGGTCAACGCGGCCGGGCTCTGGGCCCGCGAGGTCGGCAAGATGGCCGGGCTCACCCTCCCCGTCCTGGCCATGGAGCATCACTACCTCCTGACCGAGGACCTGCCGATCTTCGAAGGCAAGGAATACGGCCACTGCATTGATTTCCAAGGCGAAGCCTACCTGCGCCAGGAAGGCAAGTCGCTCCTGATCGGCACCTACGAGCAGAACTGCGTGCCCTGGTCGGTCGACCACACGCCCTGGGACTTCGGCCACGAGCTGCTGCAGCCGGACCTGGAGCGCATCGCGCCCAGCCTCGATATCGCCTACGAGCACTTCCCCATCCTGGCCGAGGCCGGCATCAAGCGGACCATCAACGGCCCCTTCACCTTCACCCCCGACGGCAACCCCCTGGTCGGCCCGGTGCCGGGCCTGAAGAACTACTACTGCGCCTGCGGCGTCATGGCCGGCTTCAGCCAGGGTGGCGGCGTCGGCAAGTCGCTGGCCGAATGGATGATCTACGGCGAGCCGGAGGTCGATATCTTCGCCATGGACGTGTCCCGTTTCGGTGACTACCCCAGCCCGGGCTATACCCGCCCCACGGTGATGCAGAACTATCAGCGTCGCTTCGCCATCTCCTATCCCAACGAGGAGCTGCCGGCGGGCCGCCCCTACAACACGACGCCGGCCTATCCGATCTGGAAGAGCCAGCGGGCGGTCTTCGGCAACGCCTACCGCATGGAGGCGGTGAACTACTTCGCGCCGGAGGGGGACGAGCTCTACGAGACCCCGAGCTTCCGCCGCTCCAACGCCTTCGAGGCCATCGGCGAGGAATGCCGCGCGGTGCGCACCGCCGTCGGCATCAACGAGATCCACAACTTCAGCAAGTTCTCCGTCGAGGGACCGGGCGCCGAGGACTGGCTGAACCGCATCATGTCCGGCCGCATCCCCAAGGTCGGGCGCATCTCGCTGACGCCCATGCTGAACCCGAAGGGCCGGCTGATCGGCGACTTCACCATCTCGCGCCTCGGCGAAGAGCGCTTCCAGCTCAATGCCTCCTTCGCCTCCCAGGCCTATCACATGCGCTGGTTCCTCGATCACCTGCCGGACGAAGGGGTGACGCTGCGCAACATCTCCTACGACCGGGTCGGCTTCCAGATCGCCGGGCCCAACGCGCGGGAGCTGCTGTCACGGGTCACCAGCGCCGATGTCTCGACCGAGGCCTTGCCCTTCCTCGCGGTCCGCGAGATGCCGGTCGGCATGTCGGACGCCATCGTCTGCCGGGTGACCTACACCGGCGACCTGGGCTACGAGATCTACGTGCCCCTGCGCGAGCAGGTCGCGCTCTACGATGCGCTGAGCGAAGCCGGCCGGGACCTCGGCCTACGCCCCTTCGGCATGCGGGCCATGATGAGCCTCAGGCTGGAGAAGTCCTTCGGCTCCTGGACCCGCGAGTACCGCCCCGACTACACCCCGGGCGAGACCGGGCTCGACCGCTTCGTGTCCTACAACAAGCCGCACGACTTCATCGGGCGCGAAGCGGTGGCGGCCGAGAAGGCTGCCGGGCCTGAGAAGCAGCTCTGCACCTTCGTGGTCGAGGCCAATGGCGCCGACGTCTGGGGCGACGAGCCGATCACCAAGGACGGCGAGCTGGTCGGCTTCGTGACCTCCGGCGGCTATGCCCACTACGTCGGCAAGTCGGTGGCGCTGGGCTTCCTGCCGCCGGAGCTGGTCGGCGACGAGCAAAGCGTCGACATCGAGATCCTCGGTGAGCAGCGCCGGGCCCAACTGATGGCTGAGCCGCTCCTCGACCCCAAAGGCGAACGCATGCGGGGGTAAACCAAGCTCGCTCCAGTCTTCTCGGTCTCGTTCTTCGGACGTTAACCGGCATAACGGCAGTGTGAGATCCGCAGTTGCCAAGGCTTGCTGCACTGCGGCATGATCCCAACCTCGCTAAGGCCTCCTGGCCGCGTTAAAGCCCTGCCGGAACGATGACGAAGAACTTACTGGAAAGATTGCTGGAAGAGCGCGACTGGCTTCTCGCCGATGGCGCGACGGGAACCAACATGTTCGCGCTCGGGCTGCCCAATGGCGAAGCGCCCGACATCTGGAACCTGCAGGAGCCGGACAAGGTCCGCCAGCACTACCGCAGCATGATCGAGGCCGGCACGGACATCGTGCTGACCAACAGCTTCGGCGGCACCCGCAACCGCCTCAAGCTCCATGACGCGCAGGACCAGGCCTACGAGATCAACAAGCGGGCGGCAGAGCTGCTCCAGGAGGAGATCGCGGCCTCGGGCCGGGAGGTCGTCTGCGCCGGCTCGGTCGGACCGACCGGCGATCTCATGGTGCCGCTCGGCCCCTTGACCCACGAGGACGCAGTCGATGCCTTCGCCGAGCAGATGCGCGGGCTCAAGGACGGCGGCGCGGACGTGGTCTGGGTCGAAACCATGTCGGCCCCCGAAGAGCTGGCCGCCGCCCTCGAAGCGGCCGACCAAGTCGGCATCAAGGCTTGCTGCACCCTCTCCTTCGACACCAACGGCCGCACCATGATGGGCGTGACGCCGCAGGACCTCGTCGGCCTCGCCCACAAGACCACCCCGGGGCCCCTCGCTTTCGGCGGCAACTGCGGCACTGGCGCCTCCGACCTGATGGCGGCCATCATCAATATGCGCGACAGCAAGGGCCCGACCGACGTGCTGATCGCCAAGGCCAACTGCGGCATTCCCTCCTACAAGGACGGCAAGATCGTCTACAGCGGCACGCCGGAGCTGATGGCCAAGTACGCCGTGATGGCGCGCGACGCCGGCGCCCGTATCATCGGCGGCTGCTGCGGCACCACCCCGGCGCACCTCAAGGTCATGCGCCAGGCGCTGGAAGCCAGCGAGCGCGGCGACTGCCCCAACCTGGAGCAGATCATCGCCGAGCTTGGTCCCTTGACCGGCGTGCTGCCGGGCGGCGATGACGGTGAGGCGCCAAAGCGCAGCGAGCGGCGCGGCCGGCGACGGCGGGCAGACGCCTAGCTCGCGTCAAGCCTTAGTCGCGTCCAGTACCGGGCCGATCTCGGCAATCGAGGCGATCACCACATCGGCGAGCGGCGTGAGCTGGTCGCGCGTGCCCGTTCCCGACAGCACCGCGATTTTCAAGCCGGCCCCGGCGCTCGCGGCCATTTCCAGGTCGTGGCTGTTGTCTCCCACCACGGCGATTTCGCCCGGCTCCAACCCGCAGGCCTCGCAGAAGGCCAGCGCCTGGCCGGGACCCGGCTTGCTGCCGTGGCCGCTGTCGTAGCCCGAGAGGAAGGCAACCGCTTCCAGGGCTTCGAAACGCTCAAGCGTCAATTGTGCGGAGAGCGCGCAGTCGCTGGTGGCCACGCCCACGATGAGCCCCCTGGCGACAAGCGCGCCGAACAACGCGGGCAAGTCGGCAAGGGCCTCAGCATGGGGCACCCCGCGCCGGGTGAAGATCTCGTCGAGGTGCCGGGTCAGCTGATCGAGCGCCCAGCCGTCGGCCTGCTCGATCCAGGCGGCCGCAATGTCTCGGTTGGTGCCCCCGGCCAGAAGGCTGCCGCCGGCCACCTCGCCGCTCTCAAGGTCGCAGCCGCCTGTGACGAGCAGCTTGTCCGCGATGGCCTGGTCGCCGCGACTGGCAAAGAGGGCCGCTTCGCGGATGGCCGGTGCCCAGGTACGGGAGAAGTTGATCAGCGTCCCGTCCTTGTCGAAGAGGACGCCGCGAATCGCTCTATCCATGCCGGGCCAAGGCCTCGCTTGCTTCCGGTTCCGCCCGCTTGAGGATGGCCTCGTAGATCTCCTGGTCGCCGCAGATGCCGACCACGCAGCCGGCCTCGACCAGGAGCACGGGCTGCCCGGTCTCCTGCCGCAACGCGATGATATCCTGCAGCGAGCTGTTGGCGCTGACGGCCGCGAGACCGGCGGTTTCCAGGCGCCGCGCGCCGTCGGCGGCGAGGATGTACTGCGGAGCGCCCGTCTCGTCGAGCACGAGGCGCCGGCCGTCGTCTGCATCCAGCAGGACTTCCCGGTCGCCCTCCGCGCGGTTGGAAACCGGCCGCATGACGGAGGTCCCGCGCAGCACCTTCAAAGGGTTCATGTGCGCGACGAAGGCGGCGACGTACTCGTTGATCGGATTGAGCACGATGGTCTCGGGCGAGCCGCTCTGGACGATGCGGCCCTCCTCCATGATCGCAATTTGATTGCCGAGCTTCAGCGCCTCGTCGAGGTCGTGGCTGACGAAGATGATGGTCTTCTTCAAGCGCCGCTGCAGCGCCAGCAGCTCGTCCTGCAGATGCTCGCGGATGAGCGGGTCGAGGGCAGAGAAAGGCTCGTCCATCAGCAGGATGTCGGCATCGGTGGCGAAGGCCCGCGCCAGGCCGACCCGCTGCTGCATGCCGCCGGAGAGCTCGTGGGCGTACTTGTCCGCCCACTGGTCGAGCCCGACCAGCTTCAGCTTCTCATCGACGATGGCGTTGCGCTCGGCCGGCGCCATACCACGCAGCTCCAGGCCGAAGCCGACGTTCTCCCGCACGCTGCGCCAGGGCAAGAGCGCGAACTGCTGGAAGACCATGGCGATGCGCTGGGTGCGTAGCCGCCGGAGAGTCCCGGCGTCGCAATGGGCCACGTCCACCCGCCCGTCCCCGTCGGCCAGGGTGACGGCGCCGCGGGTCACTTCGTTGAGGCGGTTGACGGCGCGCAGCAGCGTGGACTTGCCGGAGCCCGAAAGCCCCATCAGCACGCAGATCTCGCCCTCCTCTACCTCGAGGCTGGCATCGGCGGCGCCGAGCACCAGCCCGGTCTTGGCCAGGATCTCGGCCCGGGTGGCGCCCTGGTCGAGCAGGCTGAGGGCCCGTTCCGGCTTCTCGCCGAAGACGATATCGACGGCTTCGAAGGCAACGGCCGTCACTTGTTGCCGCCTTCGTCCATGCCCGGGCGTCGGCAGACCCGGTCGAGCAGGATGGCGAGGATGACGATGGCCAACCCGGCCTCGATGCCCATCTCGATATTCACTTGGTTCAGCGCACGCACCACCGGCTTGCCGAGCCCGTCGGCACCGACCAAGGCCGCGATCACCACCATGGAGAGCGACAGCATGATGCACTGAGTGAGACCGGCCATGATGGTTGGGAAGGCATGAGGGATCTCCACCTTCCAGAGCAGCTGGCGCCTGGTCGCCCCGAAGGCCTCACCGGCTTCGCGCAACTGCTTGGGCACCGAGGAAACGCCGAGATAGGTCAGGCGAATGGGCGCCGGCAACGCGAAGATGATGGTGGAGATCAGGCCCGGCACCACGCCAAGTCCGAAAAGCACCAGGGTCGGGATGAGGTAGACGAAGGTGGGCAGGGTCTGCATCAGATCGAGGATCGGCCGCAGCAGGGTATAGAGCCACTCCCGGTGCGCGGCAGCGATGCCGACCGGCACACCGATCAGCATGCAGATGGCGGTCGCGAAAAGCACCAGAGCAAGGGTTTCGACCGCTTCCTCCCAATAGCCGAGATTGACGATCAAGAGCAGCAGCACAAAAACGGCCGCCGACAAAACGAAGCGCCGCCTCAGCCAATAGGCCAGACCCGCCAAGGCCAGGATGACCACGAGCGGCGGGAAGAAGAGCACAATCTCGACCAGGCCTTCGACCAGGAACTCCAGCACGATGGAGATCAGGTCGAAGAACCAGCCGAAGTACTCGATGAGGAAATCGACGAAGGCTTCACCCCATTCGCCGATAGGCAGCTTGTGGCCTTTCTCGGTGAGCCAGTCGCTGATTGGGTCGCCGAGGTCAGCCATCAGCCCGATCTCTTGGCGCTAGAGCCGGAGCCCGGCCCTCACCGCGGCCAGGCCGTCGTCCCCATCGAAGGTGGTGACGCCAGCCAACCAGCTGTCGAGCACGCCAGGATTGTTCTTCAGCCAGGCCGAGGCGGCATCCTCCGGGTCGTCGCCCTCGTCCAGGATGGCCGCCATGATCTCGTTCTCCATCTCCAGGGTAAAGACGAGATTCTTGAGCAGCCGCCCGACGTTGGGGCATTCGCCGAGATAGCCGGCCCGGGTGTTGGTGTAGACCGTGGCGCCGCCGAAGTTCGGGCCGAACCAATCGTCCCCTCCGGCGAGATAGGCCATCTCGAAATTGGCGTTCATCGGATGCGGCTCCCAGCCGAGAAACACAATCGGCTGCTTGCGCTTCACCGAGCGCGCCACCTGGGCCAGCATGCCTTGCTCCGAAGACTCCACCAGCTCGAAGCCTTCGAGGCCGAAGGCGTTCTTGGCGATCATCTCCAGGATCAGACGGTTGCCGTCGTTGCCCGGCTCGATGCCGTAGATCTCGGCGTCGAGCTCGTCCTTGAACTTGGCGATATCCTCGAAGCTCTTAAGGCCGGCGTCATAAGTGTATTTGGGAACGGCCAGGGTGTACTTGGCACCTTCCAGGTTGGCGCGAATGATGTCGACCGAGCGCTCTTCCCGGTAAGGGGCGATGTCCCCTTCCATGGTCGGCATCCAGTTTCCGAGGAAGACATCGATGTCGCCGTTCTTGAGGGAGGCGTAAGTCACCGGGACCGACAGCACGCTGACGTTGGCGTCGTAGCCGAGCGACTCCAGGATGACGGACGCCGTGGCCGTGGTGGCGGTAATGTCCGTCCAGCCGACGTCTGAGAAATGAACGGTCCGGCAGGCCTCGGACTCGCTGGCCGGGCTCTGGGTCGCGGTCAGGGCGAGCAGCCCAAGCGCTGCGGCGAAAACGGAAAATGCTCGTGTCATAGCGGTCCTCCCTGTTGCCGGCATACTGCGTCGCTGCGGTCTTTCTTGTCCACCTCGGACAGAGCTTCGCGCTTGCCAAAGGCCGTCGCCTCGCCCTTCATGCGCACCGCATTTCCCTTGTCGGGCGCACAGCATGGCTTCATCGGACTACGACTACGTCATCGTCGGCTCAGGCTCGGCCGGCTCGGTGCTGGCCAGCCGGTTGAGCGAGGACGGCAGCCTGCGCGTGCTGGTCCTTGAGCAGGGCGGCAGCGACATCGGCCCGCTCATCCAGATGCCGGCCGCCCTCTCCTATCCCATGAACATGGGCCGCTACGACTGGGGCTATCAATCCGAGCCCGAGCCGCACCTGGGCGGACGCCGCCTGGCCTGCCCGCGCGGCAAGGTGATCGGCGGGTCTTCCTCGATCAACGGCATGGTCTACGTCCGCGGCCATGCCTGCGACTATGACGGATGGGAAGACATGGGCGCCGAGGGCTGGGGTTATCGCCACGTCCTGCCCTACTTCAAGCGCATGGAAACCAGCCATGGCGGGCAAGAGGGCTGGCGCGGCACGGACGGCCCAATGCACGTCACCAGAGGCCGCCGGGAAAACCCGCTGTTCCAGGCCTTCGTCGAGGCTGGCAGGCAGGCAGGCTATCAAGTCACCGCCGACTACAACGGGGAGCAGCAAGAGGGCTTCGGCCCCATGGAGATGACCGTCTGGCAGGGCCGGCGCTGGTCGGCCGCCAACGCCTATCTCAAGCCGGCGCTGCGCAAACCGAACCT
This sequence comes from Rhodospirillales bacterium, assembly GCA_965247175.1. Classification (GTDB taxonomy): domain Bacteria; phylum Pseudomonadota; class Alphaproteobacteria; order Kiloniellales; family DSM-21159; genus JANQMX01. The sequence goes on along the minus strand of OZ252006.1, from coordinate 803,626 downwards.
GGCACTGGAAACCGGCGCCCTGGCCGAGCGCATCCTCTTTGACGGCAAGCGGGCCAGCGGCGTCCGCTACCGCAGGAACGGCCAGACCCACGAAGCCAGGGCGCGGCGGGAGGTCATCCTTGCTGCCGGCTCGATCAACTCGCCTAAGCTGCTGCTCCTCTCAGGCATCGGTGCCGCAAGTCGCCTTGCGGAGGCCGGTGTCAGCCCCTTCCATGAGTTGCCCGGCGTAGGGGAAAATCTGCAGGACCACCTGGAGCTCTATATCCAGCAGGAGTGCCTCGAGCCCATCACGCTCTATCGGCACCTCAACCTGGTTTCGAAGGGCTTGATCGGATTGCAGTGGCTCCTGGCCAAAAGCGGCCATGGCGCCACCAACCACTTCGAATCGGCCGCCTTCATCCGCTCCCGCGCCGGAATCAAATACCCTGACATCCAATACCACTTCCTACCCGTCGCCATCCGCTACGACGGCAAAGCACCGGCGGAGTCGCACGGTTTCCAGGCTCACGTGGGGCCGATGCGTTCAGCCTCGCGCGGCTGGGTCCGCCTGCGCTCACCCGATCCGACCGCGGCGCCGGTCATCCAGTTCAACTACATGTCGACACCGGAGGACTGGCGGGATTTCCGCACCTGCATCCGTCTCACCCGTGAGATCTTCCGCCAGGAAGCCTTCAAGCCCTTTGCCGGCCGAGAGATTGCGCCGGGCGCCGCTATCGAGAGCGACGATGCGCTGGACGACTTCATCCGAGACGCCGTCGAAAGCGCCTATCATCCCTGCGGCACCTGCCGCATGGGCCGGCCCGACGACCCCATGGCGGTGGTCGACCCGCAATGCCGAGTGATCGGTCTGGAAGGCCTCAGGGTGATCGATTCCGCCATCATTCCGCAGATCACCAACGGCAACCTCAACGGCCCCTCGCTGATGATCGGCGAAAAAGGCAGCGATCATGTGCTGGGCCGAGAGCCGCTGCCAGCCTCCAACCAGGCGCCCTGGCTCCATCCCGACTGGGAAAACAGCCAGCGCTGAAACGCCTGAAAGACCAGCTTTCACAGTAGGATGTCATATCCCCACTTGCCATGCTAGTTTTAAGTGTACTTTAAGCTACAGGCTGTTATCCGGCGCGATCGCTGGTACGCTAGCTTTCGACAAGATCGGTAAAACGATAATCGGCCCCCGTTCAACGCCTGCAAAGAGGGGGCCCGCCAATAGGGGACCGGATGGCGGAGGCTGTGACCTCGAAGCGGCAGACACGGCGTCTTTGGACCGATGCGGTGATCGCCTTGGTCGGCGTGGTCGCCACGGCCGTGCTCCTGATCTCTTTCGATGCCTTCGAAGCCTTTCACGAGTACTCCCGCAACCACGAAGAATGGGAGCTGGATGACCTTGTCATGACCGCAGCGGTGGCCTCGCTGTGGATCGCCTGGTTCGCCTGGCGCCAGTGGCGGCTGGCTCGCGATCGCCTGCACCTTCTCGCCAAAGCCGAAGATGCGCTTGGCCAAAGCGACGACAAGCTCGAGTTTCTGATCGCTGCCGCACCGGGCACGTTTTATGTGCGCGAGCCTCAGAAAGACGGCCAGATCGTCTATGTCAGCCCTCATGTCAAAGAGCAGCTGGGAGTGGATCCGGAGGATATCTGCCGGAAACCGTACGCGTGGATCGACTCGCTGCACCCGGACGACCGGGACAAAATCCAAGTGTTGCGCGAAACAACGCTGAGCGAGGGGCGCGCCTGTGAAGAGTTTCGCTTCCGCCACGCCGACGGCCGCTATCGCTGGATGGAGAACCATACCGTTCTCTTGCGGAACCAGAACGGCGAACCTGAAGCCGTCGTAGGCTACATCCACGACACAGACGTCCAGAAGCAGTTCTCGCAGGAACTGACCGCCGCGGTAAACGCCCGGACGGCGGAGCTGAGCGCAACCAACCGCGTGCTGGAGCGGGAGATCGCCGAGCGGCAGACCGTTGCCGCAAAGCTGCGCCTTGAGCAGGAACGCAGCGCCCGCCTGATCGCCAACCTTCCCGGCTATGTCTATGTCCGCAACTGTGGCGGCAAGGACAATCTGCGGTTCATCAGCAGCGGGGTGCAGAGAATCCTCGGCTACGAGCCGAGCACCCTGATCGGCGAGAATGCCATGGACCTGATGGACGTGGTGCATCCCGATGACCGGAAGATGCTGAGGCAGGCAGGCGAGACCTTGCTGCAGCTCGGCGAAGCCTTCGAATGCGAGTATCGCGTCCGTGCTGCCGACGGCGAGGAGCGCTGGCTCTGGGAGCGCATGCGTGGCGTCGTCAGCCCGTCGGGACAACTCATCCGCATCGAGGGCTATGTCGAAGACATCACCGAGCGGAAGGAAATAGACCAAGCCTTGCGCACCAGCCTGGACAGGCTGGATATCGTGACGAACAACCTCCCCTTCCTGGTCGGCTACGCCGACAAGCAGGGGCGGATGCTGTTCGGCAACAAGATCTGGCAGGAGTGGGCGCAAAAGCCGGCGGAGGAGATGGTCGGCAGGAAGATCGCCGATATCGCCAAACCGGAGAACTACGCCGAGATTGCCGGGATGGTCGAGGATGCGCTTGCCGGCAAGCGCACCTCCGCGGAAGGCCCCGCCTACTTCGCCGACGGCGAAGAGCACATGGTCTATCGCGACTACATCCCCCACTTCACTCCCGATGGGGAGCCCGACGGCTTTGTCCTCCTCGTCCGGGACATCAGCGAGGAAAAGCAGTTCGAGGAAGAAAAGCGCCTCTATTCAGAGCGCCTCGAACAGGCAACCGAGGTCGCCGGTCTCGGCTACTACGTCTGGGATGTCCTAGCGGACCGCTGCATTTTCTGCTCGGAGGAGCATGCGCGTCTGCACGATCTCTCGGCCGAGGAGTACATCGCGCGCGCCGCTACCATGGAAGAGGAGTTCTCTCTCGTCCATCCCGAAGATCGCGCCTTCGTCAAAGAGCGCCTGCAGGCCATGCGCAACGGCGAGAAGGTCGCCTTCGAGTATCGCATTCGTCTGGACGACGGAGCGGTCCGCCATGTCAGCGAGATCATCCATCCTCTGTTCGATGACTCAGGCCAGGTGATCCGGGAGATTGGAACCAGCCGGGAGATCACAGACGAGAAGCGTGCGCAACAGGCGATCGAGGAGAACAGGCGGCGGCTCAAGACGGCAGCGAAGATGGCGAAGCTAGGCCACTTCGTCTGGGACCTCGTGGACGACCGGTGCCTCTACTGCTCCGAGGAGTTGGCCCAGCTGCACGGCCTATCGGTCGAAGAGTACATGGAGCGGGCGATCGGCGTGGAATCGGAGGCCAATGACTTTCTCCATCCCGACGACCGCGAGCGCTACCTGGAAGCCCTGCGTGATACCTACGACAATCAAAAGCCGCTGAACATTGAGTACCGCATCGTCACCGCGGAGGGCGACGTGCGGCATATGCGGGAAATCGAGCACATCTTCCTCGTCGAAAACGGAGTCCCCCTGCGCAGCGAAGGCACGGTGCAGGACATCACCGACATCAGGCAGAAGGAGGACTCGCTGGCCGAGAGCGAGCGGCGGCTCAAGTCGGCAGCAGAGATGGCGAGACTGGGCCACTACGTCTGGGATCTTGTCGAGGACCGCTGCCTTTATTGCTCCGACGAGTTTGCCCGCATGCACGGCATGACCGCAGCGGACTACATCGCGGCAAGCACGCGCGCATCGGAGGACGCCGAGCGCTTTGTCCATCCCGACGACCTTGAGCGCTACAAGGAAAAGCTGCGACGGACCGACGAAGAGCAGAAACCGCTCAATATCGAATACAGAATGATCACGGCGGACGGAGAGGTCCGCTACGTGCGCGAAATAGAACATAGAGTCGAGATCGCGGACGGCCGCATGCTGCGCAGCGAAGGGACGGTGCAAGACATCACCGATATCAGGCACACGGAAGACTCCCTGGCAGAAAGCGAGCGGCGGCTGAAAACGGCAGCGCAGATGGCCAAGCTCGGGCATTTCGTGTGGGACTTGCAGGCGGACCGATACATCACCTGTTCCGAAGAGCTCGCCGCACTGCATGGCCTCTCGGTCGAGGCGTACCTGAAGCGCGCCAACGGTGTTGAAACAGAGGCCAATGCGTTCGTGCATCCCGATGACCGCGAGCGGTACCTGGACGCTCTACGGGACGGCTACGAAAAACGACAACCGCTCAGTATCGAGTACCGCATCATCGATGCGAACGGTGACGTGCGGCACGTGCGTGAGATTGAGCATAGCTTTATCGTTGAGAACGGCATCGCTAGGCGAAGCGAAGGCATCGTTCAGGACATCACCGAGATCAAGCTGGCCGCACAGCAACTGCAGCAGGCCCAAAAAATGGAAGCGGTCGGTCAGCTAACCGGCGGCCTGGCCCACGACTTCAACAACCTCCTGACCGTTATCCTTGGCAACTTGCAGCTTCTCGAGCGCCGCATCGTGGACGACGAGCGTGCCACGAAGCGCATCGACACGGCCAAGCACGCCGCACAACGCGGTGCAGAGCTCACGCGCAGCTTGCTCGCCTTCTCGCGCCAGCAACCCTTGGAGGAGCAGCCCACCGACCTCAGCGAGGCCGTTTCGGAGATGAATCGGCTGCTCAAGACCTCGGTCGGTGAGCAGATCGAGCTCGATTTCTTCCTCGACCAAGACCTCAGTCCGGCGCGGGTAGACCCAGGACAGCTCGAAACGGCCCTGCTGAATCTGATCCTCAATGCCCGCGATGCCATGCCTGACGGCGGGCGGGTGACCATTCAGACAGAGGCGGCCGATCTCGATGCAGAACACGCTGCCCAGAAGCCAGACATGACACCGGGCCGCTACGTCGTTCTGTCAGTCACCGACAACGGAAGCGGCATGTCGCCCGAAACCCAGCAACGCATCTTCGAGCCCTTCTTCACCACGAAAGAAGTCGGTCAGGGCAGCGGACTCGGGCTCAGCATGGTGTTTGGCTTCGTCAAGCAGTCTGGCGGCCATGTCACCGTCTACAGCGAAGAGGGTCAGGGCACCTGCTTTAGCCTCTACTTCCCTGTCGACGACAGCGAGTCTGCCGAAACGGCAAAGGAGCAGGTCGGTACTTTTTGCCCACTTGGACGCGAGACCATCCTGGTGGTCGAAGACCAGGAAGACGTGCGGGAAACCTCCCTTGCCACGCTCTCGGGCCTTGGCTATCGCGTCCTCTCGGCAGAGAACGGGCCCTCCGCCCTCGCCGTCCTGAAAGAGCACCCGGATATCGACCTGCTCTTCACCGACATTGCGATGCCGGAGGGCATGAACGGCCTGGAGCTTGCGGACCGCGCCGTACGCGAGCGCCCGCAGCTTCGCGTCCTCTATACGTCCGGATTTCCGCCGGCCTCAGTGTCTCGAATGCGCGACCCCGAGCGCGGACGGAACTGGTTGACCAAGCCCTACCTCAACCAGACGTTGGCACAGAAAGTACGCGAAGTTCTCGACAGGTCGCAAAGTGACTAACCCGCTGATCGGCTTACTTTCTCTTTAGTCTTTCAAAGCTAGGTTAAACTCGTTTAGGGCGTGAGAGCGGCTCCGCCACATCGCCACAAGAAACGAGGATTGGCGTGGCACGCATACTGGTCATCGACGACAACGAGCATGTCCGCGATATCCTCAGCGACCTGCTGATAGATGAAGGGCACGAGGTGAAGACCGCCGACGAAGGGCGCCACGGCTTGGCGCTGCTGGCGGACTTTGCGGCCGATATCGTGATCACCGATATCCTGATGCCGGGACAGGAAGGCATCGAGACCATCCAAGAGCTGCGCGCCAAGAATCCCGAAATTAAGATCGTGGCCATCTCCGGCGGCGGCAGCCGCTATGGCGTATCCTTCCTGGATATGGCGGAGAAGCTCGGCGCGCACGCAACCCTCGGCAAACCTATCGACGCGGCGGAGCTGGCGGCCCTTGTGCAGCGCCTGACATCCCAGGACGCTCGCGACGAGATCGAGGCTGGGGCTCAGTCGTCCGGGTCCTGCCGGTAGCCCTCGATCACCCATTCCACCGTCGGTACGAGCGCCCTCGGCGCCACGAAAGCTGCCGCCAGGATGACGGCCATGACGGCCCACCAATAGAGCGCATAGGGCGCTCCATAGAGCAAGAGAACCAGCAGCATGGCGCCGGCACAGCCCGCGCCACCGAGCCCGCACAGCAACAGCGTCAGACGCCGTCGCCCCTCGCTTTGCACTCCCGCCATCGACTTGCCTCCCGTCACCGGTCGGACAGTTTAACACAAGTCTATGCGGTTTCGACCAGCGCTGCGAGAGTCTCCACCCTATCCGCCTCGTTCGCCGGCTTGTCCCAGCGGATGCGCTTCACCCGGGGAAAGCGCATGGCCAGGCCCGACTTGTGGCGTGTCGAGGGGTGCACCGCATCGAACGCCACTTCCAGCACCAGGCCTGGTGCCACGGCCCGCACCGGCCCGAAGCGATCGACCGTGTTGTCCCGCACCCACTTGTCCAGTTGCTTCAGCTCCTCGTCGGTGAAGCCGAAGTAGGCTTTGCCCACGGGCACGAGTTCCTCACCGCCTTCGCTCTCACGCCAAGCTCCAAAAGTGTAGTCGGAATAGAAGGAACTCCGCTTGCCGTGGCCGCGCTGGGCATACATCAGCACCACGTCGAGCGTCAGCGGGTCGCGCTTCCACTTGTACCAGGGGCCCTTCGGTCGGCCGGCCACGTAGGCACTGTCGGCCCGCTTCAGCATCAGGCCCTCGATGCCCGCGGTGCGCGCCTCGGCCCTGAGACCAGCGAGAGGTTCACGGCCTGCAACGGGTAGAACTTCCGAGAGATCGAAGTGCGGACGCCCTGCCCCATACCAGGCCTCCAGCCTTTGCCGACGTTCATCGAGCCGCAGCGGCCGGACATCATCGCCGCCGTCAAAAAGCATGTCGTAGAGCCGCACATGGGCCGGATTGCTCTCCAGCAGCTTGGCGGACACCGTCTTGCGGCCGAGGCGCTGCTGCAGGTCATTGAAGGGCGCCACCTGGCCGCCGCGCACCACCAGCAACTCACCGTCGAGCACGGCTTCGAAGTCCATGGCCTCGATGATCTCCGGGAAGGCACGGCCGATATCATCACCGGTGCGGCTGTAGAGCCGCCTCTCCCCGTTGCGGGCGACCAGTTGCACGCGGATGCCATCCCACTTCCATTCCGCCAGATAGGCGGCAAAATCGAGACTCTCGAAGTCCCGCTCCTCGAGCGGGTTGGCCAGCATCATGGGGCGAAAGGCGACGCTTTCGTTCGGCTCAGGCCTTTCCGCGCGTCCTTCCAGCCACTCGAAGAGTGGGCCGTAGGGTGGCTCGAGCCCGTGCCAGATCTCCTCGATTTCGGCGACATCGACCTGGCCGAACTCTGCGAGCGCTGTCTTCGCCAGGCGGGCCGAGACGCCGACCCGCAGGCCGCCGGTGATGAGCTTCAGGAGCGCCCAGCGTCCTGTGGCATCCAGGGCATCGAGCCAGCCGGACAGAAGACCCGGCACCTCGCTCTTTCCCGCCAGGCGCAGGCGGGTCACCACCTCGTCCAAGCTTGGCGGCCGGTTGGCCCCGGGCTGCGCCGGCCAGATCAGTGCGACCGTCTCGGCCAGATCGCCGACAAAGTCGTACGACCAACGGAACAGCGCCGGGTCGATCCGCTCCTCGACCAGCGCCCGTACCAGGGCCGGCTTGGCGCTCTTGAAGTCCAGCCCTCCGGTCAGGCCTGCCAGGCCCCAGCCGCGATGCGGATCCTCGGCAGCAGCGAAGTAAGCCTGCATATGGCGCAGCTTGCCGTTGCGCGAGGGCGTGAAGATCAAGGCATCGAGCAGAGCCGCGAAGTCCTTCATGCGACCTCCTGCTCCTCCTCCCCGCGCCCAATGAGGGACAGGGCGCGCGCCCGGAAGCCCTGCCCGTTGGCCCAATGGACCAGCGCTTCCTCGCTGCCGTGGGTGACCCAGACCTCCGGCGCGCCGACGTCCTCCAAGGTGCGGGTCAGCTCCGGCCAGTCGGCGTGATCCGACATGACCAGCGGAAGTTCCACGCCGCGCTGCTTGGCCCGCTGACGTACCCGCATCCAGCCCGAGGCCAGCACCACCACAGGGTCGCTGAGCCGCCGGGCCCAGCGGTCGGCGATGGCCGAAGGCGGCGCCAAGACGATCTCCCCCATCATCTCCTGCTTAGAAGTCGCCGTCGCCGGACGCAGCGCCCCGAGGGACACTCCCAGCTCCTGGTAGAGATCGCAGAGCGCCTGCAGAGCGCCATGGATGTAGAGCGGCCGGTCATAGCCCTCCTCACGCAAGCGGCAGATCACCCGCTGCGCCTTGCCGAGGGCATAGACGCCGACCACGTGCGTGCGCTCGGGAAAGAGCGCTCGTGAGGTCAGCAGCTTGCGGATCTCCTCACCGTCGTCCGGGTGGGTGAAGACCGGCAGACCAAAGGTCGCTTCGGTGACGAAGACGTCACAGGGGACTGGCTCGAAGGCCGGACAAGTGGGGTCGCGTCGCCGCTTGTAGTCTCCCGAGATCACCACCCGGCTGCCGCGCCATTCCAGCACCGCCTGGGCGCTGCCCAGCACGTGGCCCGCCGGCGCGAAAGAGACCTCGACGTCGCCGATGCGTTCGCGCTCGCCATAGCGTAGGGGCTGGAGCGTGCCGCCCGCCTGCTCTCGGTAGCGTGCGCGCATGATCGCCAGGGTCTCCGGCGTGGCCAACACGGCCTCGTTATTGGGACGTGCGTGGTCCGCATGGCCGTGGGTCACCACCGCCCGGCCGACCGGACGGTGAGGGTCGACGTAGAAGTCTCCCGGCAGGCAGTAGAGCCCTTCGGGCCGCGTCTGCAGCCAGGTCTCGGGATGCGGTCTGCTCATGCTGTGGAATATAGGGCGCTGCTACGCAAGGGGCATAGCGCTCAAAAGTCATCCAACCTCCGACGGACGCGCAGACCGCCAGCCGTGTCGATGGCAAAGGCCTCCCACCCGTGGCGACGATAGAAGTTCCGCGCCCGCGTCCCCGGCGTTGTGCTCAGAAAGGCCTGCTCATTCGGCTTCCCGCGCTGCTCCCTTCTCGGCTACAAGGTGGCAAGATCGCCACAACCGGGCAATGCTTGGCCAGGAAGGAGACCAAGGATGAGCGACAGCCCCGCCTTTGCCCTGCACCCCGACCTGGAACGCGACTGCGTGCCGGTCTGCGACCTTGACCTCTGCCGCGTTCTGCTGATGGACGACGCCAACTACCCCTGGCTGGTGCTGGTGCCCATGCGCAGCGACAAGCGCGACTTCCATGACTTGACCCGAGCGGACCAGCAGCTGTTGAGCGACGAGATCACGCGCTGCTCCCTGGCCATGGTCGATCTCTACGGCCCGGACAAGATGAACGTCGCCGCCCTCGGCAACATGACGCCGCAGCTGCATATCCACGTCATCGCCCGCTGGACGACCGACGCGGCCTGGCCCGGTCCTATCTGGGGCAAGGTGTCCCGCGCCACCTACGAAACGACGGCCCTGGAAACGCGTATCGGCGAGCTGCGCGGCGCATTGGGCGCAGCATGACGCTCTATCTGCGTCTTGGCGCCGAGGTGGCCGCAGCGCTCCAGAATGGCCAGCCGCTTGTGGCCCTGGAGTCGAGCGTCGTGGCGCATGGCCTGCCGCGGCCCGAGAACCTCTCCGCGGCGGAAGCCATGCTCTCGGCCGTCCGACAGGAAGGCGCAGTGCCGGCCATGGTCGCCTTGATGGACGGTCACCTTCATGTCGGGCTGAGCGACGACGAGGTCGAGCGCTTGGCCACGACCGATGACGTCGCCAAGGTCAGCCGCCGCGATCTGGCCGCCACCCTCGCCGCTCACAGCCTGGGCGCCACCACGGTCTCCGCCACCATGGTCGCAGCGCGCCTGTCCGGCATTCGTTTCTTCGCGACCGGCGGAATCGGCGGCGTGCACCGCAACTGGCAGAATCATCCCGACGTTTCCTCTGACTTGGCCGAGCTGTCCCGCACCGCCGTGGCGGTCATCGCCAGCGGCGCCAAGTCCATTCTCGACATTCCGGCAACCTTGGAGGCTCTTGAGGGCCTCGGCGTCCCGATCGTCGGCTACCGCACGGCGCGCTTTCCCGCCTTCTATGTCGCCGACAGCGGCTTCGGCCTGCACCACCAGGCCGATGACAGCGCGAAGCTCGCCCGGATTGCGGCGGCGCAGTGGTCGCTGCTCCCGGACAGTGGCTTGGTGATCGCCAACCCACCCCCGGCCGAAAGCGCGCTCGACCCCGCGGCGCTGGAGGCCTGGACAGCCGAAGCCTTGCGCGAGGTGGAGGAGCAAGGAGTCGCGGGAGCCGCCGTCACGCCCCATGTCCTTGGCAGACTGCACGAACTGAGCGACGGCAAGACCCGCGCCTGCAACGTCGCGCTGCTGCTGTCGAATGCGCGCTTGGCAGCTCAAGTTGCGCGTGATTTCAATGCCCTGGAGCACATCTCTTAAGCGGCACGCGAGGCCAACGGCCAATCCGGCCCGTCTGGCAGTTTGAGGGAAATCAAGACCACCACGCTATGGGCGTGCTTACTTCACGCTGCGGGACCGGGCCGAAAGCGGAGGATACGGCGATGGATGTCATCGATATGCTCAAAGAGGAGCATCGGGCCATGGCCAAGTTGCTCAAAGCCTTCGAGCGGCAGCTTGACCTGATCGAACAGGCGGAGCACCCGGACTACGACGTCATCGATGGGGTGCTGCAATACTGCCGGGAGTTTCCGGACCGCTATCACCACCCGAAGGAAGATCTGCTGCTGGAGCGCCTGCTGATGCGCCAGCCGGAGGCCTCGGAAAAGATCGGCGACCTCTACAAGGAACACGAAGACCTAGCAGAGCTGACCGGCCGCTTGGCGAGCAGCTTCGAGAGCCTGCTCAACGAAGCGGAGATCTCCCGCGAGGGCATCGTCACCTTGGGCCGCGAGTTCCTGCAGCACTACTGGGACCACATGCGCAAGGAAGAAGAAGTCTTCCTTCCCCTCGCCCGCGAGGTGCTGTCCGACTCGGACCTCCGGCAGGTGGATCAGAAGATCGCCGGCTCGCCGGATCCGCTCTTCGGTGCGGAGGTCGACTCTCGCTTCGACAGCCTGCGTGAGCACATCATCGCCTGGGACCGGGAAGACCGCGAAGCCGCCGGCTAGTCGCCCTTCGTCGGCACTGCCAGCATCGACAAGCAGTCGCCCATCCCGATCAAGCCGGGGAAGTGCCGTCCTGCCAGAATGCAGTCCATCTTGGCTCTGCACTCGACCGGCGCGCAGCCGGTCGTTTCGATCGCATGCACTTTGGCCGCGAGCTGGCCCGCAACCACCGTTTCACCAAGGTCGACGCAGGGGTCCAGGAGACCGCGGTGCTCGGCGAAGAGAAAGCAGTCGTCCCCGGGCATATCGAGCAGGACGCTATCATCGCGGAGGAATTCGCCGGAAAGGATGCCGGCGTGAACCAGCAGGTTCCTTAGGCCGCGCTTGGCGATAGCGACGCTCTTCGCCGTCGCGCTACCGCCGCCGCCCAGCTCGGTCGAGATGAAGGTCTTGCCCATCTCCTCGGCGGCCGTGTCGTACATGCCGACGTTGTCGATCTCCCGCAACAACAAGGAGTAAGGCGCGTTGAAAGCCTCCATGGCCCCGCGGCAGCAGGCTTCCTGCGCCGGGTCGTCCAGGCGGTGGGCGGCAGCAAAGGGAACGAAGTCGAGCGTCTTGCCGCCGGAGTGGATGTCGGCCACCAAATCCGCCATGGGCAAAAGCACCCGCTGGAAGTAGTCGGCGATCTTCTCGGTCAGGCTGCCGTCAGGGCGGCCGGGAAAGAGGCGGTTGAGATTGCCGCCGTCGACCGGCGAGGTGCGCCGTGCGGCCAGAAAGGCCGGACAGTTCATGGCCGGAACGATGATGACGCGGCCTTGGATCTCCTCCGCCTTGAGCTGCCGCGCCAGGTCGAAAAGCGCCACCGGCCCCTCGTACTCATCGCCGTGGTTGCCACCAGTGAAGAGCGCTGTCGGCCCTTCGCCTCGCTTGACCACGGTGATGGGGATCATGACGGAGCCCCAGGCGGAGTCGTCGCGCGAGTGCGGCAGGCGCAGATGTCCGTGCTGGACGCCGTCTCGCGCGAAATCGACCGTCGCCGTGATCGGGCTGTCGCGCATTTCCGGCCAGCCTAGTCCTTGACGAAAAGTTGGCGCGGATAGCGGCAGAGAGTCTCGGCGCCCTGCTCGGTGATCACGATGGTCTCGGTGATCTCCAGGCCCCAGTCATCCATCCAGAGACCAGGAATGAAATGAAAGGTCATTCCCGGTTTAAGCTCCGTCTTGTCGCCGACCCGCAGGCTCATCGTGCGCTCGCCCCAGTCTGGCGGATAGGACAGACCCACGGCATAGCCGCAGCGGCTGTCCTTAGTGATGCCATAGCGCTTCAGAACGGCGTGAAAGGCCGTGGCGATGTCTTCGCAGCGGTTACCGGGCTTGGCTTGTCGCAAGCCCGCCTCGATGCCCTCGAGGACGGCCTTCTCGCCTTCGAGATAGCTCCAGGTCGGCTTGCCCAGGTAGATCGTGCGCGACAGAGGGCAGTGGTATCGCTTGTGGCAGCCGGCAATCTCGAAAAAGGTTCCACTGCCGCTTTGGAGCGGTTTGTCGTCCCAGGTCAGATGCGGTGCCGCAGCGTCGGCACCACTCGGCAGAAGCGGCACGATCGCCGGATAGTCTCCGCCATGCTCACCGTCGCCCAGGATCCCGGCGCGGTAGATTTCCGACACCAGCACGTTCTTCCTCATGCCGGGCTCGATCAGCTCGAAGATGTGTGCGTGCATCCGCTCGACGATGCGGGCGGCCACGCGCATGTAAGCCAATTCCTGAGGCGACTTGATCGCCCTTTGCCAATTCACCAATCCAGTGGCATCGACAAACCGAGTGTCCGGCAGGCCCGCCTGCAGCGCCGCATAAGCCGCCGCGGAAAAATAATAGTTGTCCATTTCCACGCCGATCGGTCCGCCGCTCCAACCCAGCTCACGGATCACCTCCGCCAGATTGTCCATGGGATGCCGCTCGGTAGACTGCACGTAATGCTCGCCGTAGCTGATAATGCTGTCGGTCTGCATGAAAACGGTTCGCTCGGCACCCTTTGCATCCTGCTTTCGGCCAAACCAAATGGGTTCCCCGTCCAAGGCCAGAAGGACGCATTGATGAACGTAGAAGGACCAGCCGTCGTAGCCAGTCAGCCAAGCCATGTTGGAGGGGTCCGTGACCACAAGGAGCTCCAGGCCCTTCGCTTCCATTGCGGCGCGGGTCTTGGCCAGCCGCGCCTGATATTCTTCCATGGTGAAATTGAGTGCCACGCGCGTCATCCCTCTACTCGTCCCCGTTGTCCGCCGTCAGCGTTCATTTGAGAAGCCATGTCTCTCATACCGCTCGGCCGCGGATAGGCTGCGAAATAGGCCTCGCCTTCCCGCGCGTCCAGCCGCACTTGGTTGGCCTCACGTGCAGGGGTGCGCCTCCCGTAGGCTTTCAACGATCAAGTCGAGCGCTGAGTTGCGGCGAAGCCGTTCATTTTCGTCGAGGTAGGCGACGACGATATCGCGCTCCTCCTCATCGCTGAGGCCCTCAGGCGGGCAGTAGCGCGCGGCCCCTTCCACGCGCTCCAGGTGGTCGGACACGCCGGCGACATAGCCGAGGCAGAGCATCCAAAGCGGCGTTGCTTGTTCGCTGCGGCACCAGTTGAGCAGCCGGTGACCGGTGATGCTCGGGTCGGCGAAAGCCGGTAATCCGCCAAACCAAAGCAGGCACGACAAGATTGCCGCCCGGCGCCACATGGCCGCTAGAACGCCACGCGATCGCCGCCCTTCAGGCTCAAGAGCGCGCGCGCTTCGTCCGGCGTTGCCACCGCCAGGGACAGGCCTTCCAGCACCTGACGGATCTTGGTGACCTGGGCCGCGTTGCTCTCGGCGAGCTGGCCCGGCCCGATCCAGAGATTGTCCTCCAACCCGACGCGCACATTGGCTCCCATGGTCGCCCCCATGGTGGCCAGCGCAATCTGCTGTCGGCCCGCGCCCAAGATAGACCAGTGGTACTGATCGCCGAACAGACGGTCGGCGGTGCGCCTCATATGCATCAAGTCTTCGGGATGCCCGCCGATGCCGCCCAGGATACCGAAGACGCTCTGCACGAAGAGCGGCGGCTCGATCACGCCGCGATCGAGGAAGTGCGCCAAGGTGTAGAGATGGCCGATGTCATAGCACTCGCATTCGAAGCGGGTGCCATTGTCACGGCAGGCGCTGAGGATCCCCTCAATGTCGGCGAAGGTGTTCTTGAACACCATGTCGCGGCTGCCCTCGAGGTGCGCCCGCTCCCAGTCGTGCTTGAACTCCTTGAAGCGCCCCAGCATGGGATAGAGCCCGAAATTCATCGAGCCCATGTTGAGGGAGGCCACTTCGGGCTGGAACTTCACCGCCGGCAGCATGCGCTCGGCGACCGGCATGGTCGGCCCGCCGCCCGTGGTGATGTTCACCACCGCCTTGGTGCTCTGCTTGATACGCGGGAGGAACTGACCGTAGACGGCTGGGTCCTGGCTCGGTCGGCCGTCCTCCGGATTGCGTGCGTGGAGGTGCAGAATGCTGGCGCCGGCTTCCGCTGCGGCGATCGCTGCTTCGGCGATCTCGTCCGGTGTCACCGGCAAGTACGGCGACATCGAGGGTGTATGAATGGAACCGGTGATCGCGCAGGTAATCACCACCTTGCGGGCCTCTGCCATAACCTCCCCTTCTCTTCATTGTTTTCGGTCTTGCCGCTGCGAGAGCTTATCGGCGCCCGCGTCACGGGAAAAGCCGTTGTCGGCTCATTGCGCACCGTCGCGGCATGCAGGGCTGCTCACCGCTTGGGTCGCTTGACAAGCGGCAAGCAGGCCGCGCTAGGCTCAGGCAATTGCTCAGCGCTTTACCGATAGCTCCCCTAGATATCCGGAGGCGGCGACGTGAACCCGGACCAGGCCATGCTGGCCCAGAACAATCGAGGCCACTTTCGGCGTTACTTCCTCGGGCCCGACGGCCCCGCGGCACCGACCATAGAGCGCGCCGAAGGCATCTACTTTTGGGACAGTCTCGGACGGCAGTACATCGATGCGACCTCAGGGCCCGTGACCTGCAACCTCGGCCACGGCAACCCGGCCGTGCTCGACGCCATGAACGCGCAAGCGCGCAAAGCCTGCTTCGCCTGGCCGGTGATGTTCAAGAGCGAGGCCAACCTCGCCCTATCGGAAAGCCTCTCGCGCCTCGCTGGCCCCGATTTCGATTGCCCTTTCGTCGTCAGCGGCGGCTCCGAAGCCGTGGAAAGCGCGCTCAAGTTCGCCCGCCAGTACGCGATTGCCAAAGGAGAGCCGGGCCGCTGGAAGGTGATCAGCCGCCACCCGGCCTATCACGGCGGCACCCTGGGTGCGGCCGCCGTCTCGGGCGACGAGATCTCACAGGAGATCTTCGGGCCCATGATGCAGGCCATGCCGAAAGTGCCGCCCCCCTTCACCTACCGCCTCGAGCCCGGCGAAACGCCCGAAGAGCGCGCCCGCAGCACGGCGCAAGCCTTGGCCGAGGAGATCGAGCGCCAGGGCCCGGAAACGGTGGCTGCCTTCATCATGGAGCCGATCGGCGGTCTCGCGACCGGCGCCCTGGTCGCGCCCGATCTCTACTATCGCCACGTCCGTGAGATCTGCGACCGCTACGGCCTCTTGCTGATCTTTGACGAGGTGATGAGCGGTGCCGGCCGCAGTGGCCGCTTCCTCGCCGCCCATCACTGGCCCGAGGCCCGCCCCGATCTGGTGGTGCTGGCCAAGGGCGTCGGCGCAGGCTTCACCCCCTTAGGTCTGATGCTGGCGTCCTCGGAAATGGTCGATGCGGTCGCCGCCGAGGGCGGCTTCCTGCATGGCCACACCTACAACGCCAATCCTCTGACCTGCGCCATCGGCCAGGCCGTGCTGCAGGAAACCGAGCGCCTCGATCTGATCGCCAATGCGGAACGCATGGGTGCGCTTCTGATGAGCGAGCTGCAGGCCATCATGGCGAACTCGCCCATCGTCGGCGACGTGCGCGGCCGCGGGCTGCTCCAGGCTATCGAATTGGTCGCGGACAAGGCGAGCAAGACGCCCATCCCCATGGAGCACAACGTTGTCGGGCAAATCTGCGCGCTGGGTATGGAGGAAGGCCTGGCGATCTACTCCCGCGTGCCGAACGGCGGCAAGTTTGGCCAGTGGCTGATGATGACCCCACCGTTGATCGTCAATGAAAACGAGGTCCGAGAGATCGCCCAGCGTCTTTCCAAGGTGCTGGCGCGTTGCAGCGATGGGCTTGCACGCGACGGCCTTATCTGAGCGCCCCTTCTGTTAGGAGTTTCCAGGTGCACGAGCTCAAGCGTCCCTATTTGCTTTTCCTCGGCGACAACGAGGATCCCTTGGCGGCCAAAACGGCCACCGGCATCGCACACTGGCGCCGTGAGTGGTGCATCGGCCAACGGCGGCTGCCGGGCTGCGGCGCCGACACGGGCCTGCCCGATATGGACTACGCCGCAGCAGCGGCCCAAGGCGCCGGCACTCTGATCATCGGCGTTGCGCCGGCCGGTGGCCGCTTGCCAGACCGCTGGATGGCGGAGATGACCGTAGCGCTTGACGCCGGCCTCGATCTCGCCGCCGGCCTGCACAGCCGCCTCGCCGATAACCAACAGCTTGCTGAGGCCGCAGAGCAGCGCGGCAGGCGTTTGATCGACGTGCGCCACCCAGACGGCCCCATTCCGGTCGGCAATGGCGACAAGCGTCTTGGCCGACGGCTCTTGACCGTTGGCACCGACACCTGTGTCGGCAAGATGTTCACCGCCCTCGCCATAGAAGCCGAGATGCGGCAGCGCGGCCACAAGGCGGAATTCCGTGCGACGGGACAGACGGGCATCTTCATTGCCGGGAGCGGTATCTGTGTCGATGCGGTGGTGTCCGATTTCGTCTCCGGCTCCGCCGAGCTGCTGTCGCCCGATGCCGAACCGGACCATTGGGACATTGTCGAGGGCCAGGGCTCGCTCTTCCACCCCTCCTACGCCGGGGTCAGCTTGGGCCTGCTGCACGGCTCCCAACCGGATGCCCTGGTGCTCTGCCACGAGGCCAAGCGGCCGCACATCGACGGTATGGAGAAGTGGCACCTGCCGAACTTGGAGGAGTGTATCGACCTCAACCTCACGACCGGCCGTCTGACCAACCCCGACGTTCGCTTCATCGGCGCGAGCATCAACACCAGCAAGCTCGCAGCGGACGAAGCCGAACGCTTCCTGGCAGAGACCGCCGAGGCACTCGCCCTGCCCGCTGTCGACCCGGTGCGGACAGGGATAGCGCCGATCGTCGATGCACTGGAAAGCCACTATGCGTGAGGTCAGCGTCCGCGCCGAGCAGTGGCCGCTCAAGCAGCCCTTTGTCATCTCGCGCCTGACGCAGGAAACCGGCGACGTCGTCGTGGTCGAGATCACCGAGAACGGCGTGGTCGGACGCGGCGAAGGCGAGCGCGGGGAGCTCTTCAATCCGTCAGCCCCAGACACGGTCGCGCAAGCCTTGTCGGTGAAGGAGGCACTCGAAAGCGGTATGGATCGAAAGGCACTGTTGGACGCATTGCCTGCAGGGCCAGCGCGCGCGGCGATCGACTGCGCGCTGTGGGACCTGGAAGCCAAGCTCTCCGGCAAGAGCGCTTGGGAGCTGGCCGGCCTGGAGCCGCCCGCGCGCTTGCCGACCGTCTTCACCATTGGCTTGGATAGACCCGAGGCCATGGCCACTGCCGCCCGCGACGCCAACTGGCCGCTGCTCAAGCTCAAGCTCGGCGGTCCGGGCAACCTAGCCCGTGTGGCTGCCGTGCGGGAGGCGGTGCCGGAGGCGCGGCTGATCGTCGACGCCAACGAAGGCTGGCCGCCCGACGAGCTGGCCGCCAGTGTCGAACCGTTGGCGGAGATGGGGGTCGAGCTTCTCGAACAGCCGCTAAGGCACGGCCAGGACGCGCTGCTCGCATCCTTCTCTCACCCCCTGCCCATCGCCGCAGACGAAGGCTTCAAGGACCGCAGCTCACTGCCGGCTGTCGAAGGCCGCTACGACTACGTCAACATCAAGCTCGACAAGGCCGGCGGCCTGACCGAAGCCCTGGCCACGGCCCGCGAAGCCCAGGCCAGGGGCCTCGGCATCATGGTCGGCTGCAACGTCGGCACCTCGCTCGCCATGGCACCAGCCATGCTGGTCGGCAGCCTCGCCGCCTTCGTCGATCTCGACGGTCCTTGGCTCCTGGCCGAGGACCGCGAGCCGGGGCTGACCTATACGCCGGACGGTATCCTGCCGGCGCCTAAGGAACTCTGGGGCTGACGGCGAAACGTAAAGAAACGAGCGGGATAGACACGCTGGCATAACCCCGAGTCCGCAATAAAATACTAAAGATGCATCAATAATAAGCAGCTTTGGCGCATACGTCCGGCTATAATTTGAAATACATTTTCGTTTCCGAAATGCTAATCTGACTATGGAGATTCGATTATTTGCACACTAAACCAGACACTCTCTTTCTCTGCAGCTTTAGTAGTTCCGATGAGACGTTGGAGGTTTTTTATTAGTAGGGAGACCACCTCATGGATATCCCGTACTGTCCTCGAACAGCGGTCAAACATCCCAATTTCCGCGGACTGACCGCCGCGCTGATCACGGCAACACTCCTGCTTCTGGCCGGCTGCGACCGGCCCGATTGGGAGAAAATGGACGCCCATGAACAAGGCTCTTTGGAGCAGGTCAAAAAGAACCTGGACTTCATCTCGAAGCAACTCACGAGAATGGAGGACGAGTTCGATGACTATCGAAATAAGGACTACAAGGGAAACGCGAGAGCGCGTTCCCGCGATCTGAAGCAAGGATGGCAGGCACTGGAAGCTCTGGCGAAGTTCTCATCGTACTTCGCCAGAACCGGCAAAAAGCACGGCTATCTGATCTATCCAGAGAGCATGGCGAGGATTCGCGATAGCCAGCGCTCGTTTTTCAACTACGGCTACAACTTCGCGAATGAGAGCAATCTTCCCTCCGCCAGCGACCCAAGGTGGGTGGAGCTCATCAAGCTGGCGCGGGGCGTCAGGAAATCCTATCGGGACTTCACCAGCACCGTGCGGTCGCGCCCGCGAAAGTCGCCTAGCTTGAACGGTGAGTACTTTCTTTCTGCCCAGCTCAGACCGATTCCTCTCAGACTCGATTTCTTGAGTGGGGAGGTGCGGCTCTCGCACACCTTTAACCTGGCATCGCTCTCCTTGACGGCACAGGCCGGTGTCGGGTCGCTGCGAAGCGGCATCAAGACCATCATCGTGCGGTCCGATCGGGGCGAGTGGCACTACGCGACAGGCGGACGGAACATCCGCTTCAGGATCAAGGAGTCCATCGTCGACATCGCCGGAAGCGTCATGATCATTACGGAACTCTAGGCGACCGGTCGCCAGCCCGGCTTGACCTGCGAGCCCGCTGGTATTCTCCCCGCGCCACAAGCGCTGTGGGGATGAGCAAATTGCACAGCTCAAGACTGGACGTCGATCGATTAGTGACGTTAGCATGACCGGCGTGGGCTGAGGTCTGGCCTGCGCAACGAGCGAAGAACAACAACGTAGTCCGACAGCGGGAGCCGCGCGCTTCCGGTCAAAGGGGCGGACGGAGCGACAGGGGCAGCATGGCCGAAGCGACGGCCCAGCCGATATCTCTCGGCAGCAAGACGAGCGTGCCAAGCAAGGCTTGGCAACTTCTCGCGCCAGCGCTCATCACGCTGTTCTTCCTGCTCATCATCCCCATGCTGATCATTTTTGTTTATTCGTTTTATCTCTTCGTCGATGTGGGCGTGGACAAGCCGGCCTTTCAGTTCGGCAACTGGATCGAGTTCTTCACCGACGGCTATTACCACGGCGCCATCTGGACGACTCTGCGTATCGCGGTGACGGCGACCGTGGTCTGCGCCGTGGTCGGCTACATTCCGGCCTACTACATCGCCACCACCACCTTCCGCCATAAGTGGCTGCTGATGCTGCTGCTGATCCTGCCCTTCTGGGTCAGCTTCATCATCCGCACCTTTTCCTGGATCCACGTGCTGGGCAATCAGGGATTCATCAACGCCACCCTGTTGTCCATCGGCATCATCGATGAGCCGATCAAGATGCTCTACACCGAAGGCGCGGTGATCATGGGCATGATCCACTTCCTGCTGCCCTACATGGTGCTGAACATCTACGTCAGCCTGGAGGGTATCGACCGCAACCTGGTCTCGGCCGCCCGCACCCTCGGCGCCACCTCCTGGCAGGCCTTTCGCGAAGTGACCCTGCCGCTCTCCCTGCCCGGCCTCGCCGCCGGCTCGCTGCTCTGCTTCGTGCTCTCGGCCGGAACCTTCGTGACGCCGCAGATCTTAGGCGGGCCGCGCGATTTCATGTTCGGCAACCTGATCTTCGATTCACTGATGGACGAGCTCAACTGGCCGATGGGCGCCACGCTGTCCTGCGTCATGCTCATCATGCTCGGCTCCATCGTTTTGATCTACAACCGCATTATGGGCCTCTCGCAGGTCTACAAGTCCTTCCGCTGAGGCCGCCCATGGGAAACTTCGCGATCCGCAGCTTCACCACACTGGTCTACATCTTCATGTTCGCGCCCATTGCGGTGGTGGTGCTGCTGTCCTTCAACTCGGCGCAGTTCGGCAGCTTCCCCATCGAGGGCTTTTCCCTGAGATGGTTCGAGGAGCTGTTCAACAACGCCGCCATCGTCCGCGCGTTCCAAACCTCACTCTGGCTCGCCATCGTCACGGCCATCGTCTCCACCACCTTCGGCATCCTCGCCTCCATCGCGCTGGTGCGCTACGACTTCCCAGGCAAGAGCTGGATCAACACTCTGCTGGTCGCCCCGGTCCTGATTCCCGAGACCGTGCTCGGCGTTGGCCTGCTGCTCTTCATGCTCTGGCTCAGCCAGCCACGGAGCTTGCCGGTCCTGATGCTGGGCCACATCCTGATCTCCCTGCCCTACGTGGTGCTGGTGGTGCAGGCGCGCCTGGTCGGCATCCGGAGGGTCTACGAGGAAGCGGCCTTGAGCCTCGGCGCCAATCGCATCCAGACCTTCTTCGCGATCACCTTCCCGCTGCTCATGCCGGCCATCTTCGCCGGCCTGCTCTTCGCCTTCACCATCTCCTTCGACAACATCACGGCGACCATCTTCTGGCGCCCGCCCGGCACCGAGACGGTGCCGACGCAGATCTACGGCATGCTGCGCAACTCGATCAGCCCGGAGATCAACGCGCTAGGGACCGTGATGATCGTCATCACCGTGGGCATACCGCTCCTTGCCGGGGGCCTTGCCCGCTACTTCGCGCGAGCCAAGCCATGATCACGGCCCGCGCTTTCTGCACCCTAGAAACCGGGTGCCAAACAAACCGCCACAACAGCAGAAAGTGAGGCACAGCATGGCAAAGATGTCAGAGACCAGACGATACGAACGTCTGCTGGAACGCTTCGGAAACGGCGACCTGCCCCGCCGCGATTTCATGAGCCTGCTCGGCTGCGCTGGCCTCGCGGTCGGCGTGGGTGGCACGGTCATGACCCGCTTCGCGCGCCCCGCCCGCGCCAATGTCGAGAAGCTGCGCTTTGACGGCTGGGGCGGCATCGTCTCGGAAGCGCTGCGCAAGGGCGCCTTCACGCCTTACGAAGAGGCCACCGGGATCACCGTGATCGACGGCACCTTCGGCTCTGAGGAAGAGCACTTCAACAATATCAAGGCGTCCCCGGAAGGTACCTACAACCTGCACCTCTCCTCCGGCGTCACGATCTACCAGACACTGACCGATGCCGGCTACGGCGCGGTCATCAACGAGGACAACATCCCGAACCTGAAGCTGGTCATGCCGGCCCTGATCGAGCCCTTCCGCGCGATCACGCCGGATGGCCTCTCCGCCGTGCCCTTCGACTACGGCAACACCGGCTTCGCCTACAACACCAACTACATCTCCAAGGAAGAGGCCGAGGCCGACGGCGCCAACATCATCCTGCGCGAGGACCTCAAGGGTAAGCTTGGCGGCTACGGCAGCTGGCAGGGCCGTATCTGGCATGCCGCGCTGCAGACCGGCCAGAACCCGAACAACATCGAGGATATCGAGGCCTGTTGGGACAAGGTTCGGGAGCACCGCGACCTCATCCTCAAGTACTTCGGCTCCGGCGCCGAGCTGATGGACCTGCTGGCCAAGGAAGAGTACCTGGCGTGCGATGCCTGGTCGGGCCGCGTCGCCGGCGTGCAGAAGCAAGGTCACCCGATCGGCTACAGCGAGCCGCCGGGCACCTACTCCTGGATGGAGACGCTCTTCGTGGCCAAAGGCTCACCGATGCCGGAGGCCGAAGAGCTGCTCAACTACATGCTCGAGCCGGAGGTCTCCATCGCCGTCGCCATCGGGCAGAACTATCCGCCCTCGCTCGACCCGACCAAGGTCGACATGCCGCCAGAAGTCCAGGCCCTGCCGGCCTTCGACCCAACTGGCACGCTCGAGAACCTGCTGTTCGCCGACGCCGCCTATTGGGCGGAGAACCGCACTGCGTGGCAGAAGAAGTGGAACCGCGTCGAGAAAGGCGGTTGAGTCTGAACGTCATACATGGCCGGGGCTCTCACGCCCCGGCCATTCTTCTTTTCCCGGAACAGCAATAGGGCCGGCGCAATGGTAGGACCCGCAGGCGCGGTCGAGCTCAAGCGGATCAGCAAGTTTTTCGGCAGCGTGCAGGCGGTCAAGAGCGTCGACCTGACGCTCGATGCCGGGTCGTTCACGACGCTGCTTGGCCCCTCCGGCTGTGGTAAGACCACCATCCTGCGCATGGTTGCTGGGCTGGAGACACCGAGCGACGGCGAGATCCTGGTCAATGGCAACCGCATCAACGAGGTGCCGATCCACAAGCGCAACATCGGCTTGGTGTTTCAGAACTACGCGCTGTTTCCGCACAAGAGCGTCTTCGACAACGTCGCCTTCGGCTTGAAGTACCGCGACGTGCCGAAGGAGGAGAGCCGCCACCGCGTCGCACAGGCGCTCGAGCTGGTGCGCCTGCCGGGCATGGAATCCCGCCTGCCCTCCCAGCTCTCCGGCGGCCAGCAACAGCGCATCGCGCTGGCGCGCGCCGTTGTCATTCAGCCAGACGTGCTGCTGCTCGACGAGCCGCTCTCCGCGCTCGACGCCAACCTGCGCGAGGAGATGCGCGTCGAGCTCAAGAAGATTCAGCGTGAGCTCAACATCACCACCCTCTTCGTCACCCACGACCAGGAAGAGGCGCTCGCCATGTCCGACACCGTCGTGGTCATGAGCGAGGGCGAGTCCGAGCAGCAAGGCCCACCCGAAGAGGTCTACAACCGCCCAGCGTCCGCCTTCGTCGCCGACTTCCTGGGCTACTCGAACCTCCTGGAAGCCCGCGTGCTGGGAAGCAATGGCGCAACCACGTCCTTGGAGCTGTCCGAGGGCGTGACCGTCGATGCCGACAACCAGAACGGCCACTTCGGCCATGCGCAGGTCAAGCTCGTCATCCGGGCCGAGAAGATCGGAATCGCCTCCGACTGGGAAGGCGGCAATGGCGACAGCATCCTCGAGGGCACGGTCGCCGACGTGGATTACCTCGGCGTCACCGCCCGCTACTTCGTGAAGGTGGGCGACCTCCGCCTGCAGGTCATCGGCACCATCGACGAACGCCCCTTCCGCGAAGGCGAAAGCGTCAAGCTGCGCATCCGGCCCCGCGACTGCGTCGTGCTCGGCAGCGCTTGACAACCTCGGCCATCGAAAAGCGGCCCGACAATGATAGAGAAACCCAATCTTCCAGACAGTCGTTATCAACTTTAACAATTGCCAGATGCTGCTTATGTTGCAGCCACTCAATTCCCAGCAGGAGACCCGCGCATGAACGTCGAAGCCAAACCGATCGATATCGACGAGTACATCGGCAAGGCGAACGACGGATCAGGGACACCGGTAACGGTCGCCTTTGGCGATGGCATCGGGCCCGAGATCATGAAGGCCAGCTTGAAAGTTCTGATCGCGGGCGGCGCCAACTTGGCGATCGAGCCTATCGAGATCGGCGAGCAGCTCTACAAGTCCGGCAACACCGCGGGTATTGCGGCCGAGTCTTGGGACAGCCTGCGCCGCACCAAGGTCTTCTACAAAGCGCCGATCACGACGCCGCAAGGCGGCGGCTACAAGAGCCTCAACGTGACGGTGCGCAAGAGCCTGGGACTCTTCGCCAACGTTCGCCCCTGCGTCTCCTACGATCCCTTTATCGCCACCAAGCATCCCGTCATGGACGTGGTCGTTGTGCGTGAGAACGAAGAGGATCTCTATGCCGGCATCGAGCACCGACAGACCGACGAGGTTTATCAGTGCCTGAAGCTGATCTCCCGGCCCGGCAGCGAGAAGATCGTGCGCTATGCCTTCGAGTATGCCCGGGCGCACGGCCGCAAGAAGGTCACCTGCTTCACCAAAGACAACATCATGAAGCTGACCGATGGCCTCTTCCACAAGGTCTTCGACGAGGTCGCCGCCGAGTATCCCGATATCGAGAACGAGCACTGGATCGTCGACATCGGCGCCGCAAAGCTGGCTGACACGCCGGAAGCCTTCGACGTCGTCGTCATGCCCAATCTCTATGGCGACGTTCTAAGCGACGTGGCGGCCCAGATCGCCGGCTCCGTCGGCCTCGCGCCCTCCGCCAACATCGGCGCCCAATGCGCCATGTTCGAGGCCATTCACGGCTCGGCCCCGCGCCGCGCGGGCCAGGACTTGGCCAACCCCTCGGGCCTGCTTCTGGCCGGCGTGATGATGATGGCCCACCTCGGACAACGGGATGTCGCCGAGCGCGTGCACAACGCCTGGCTCAAGACGATCGAGGACGGCCTGCACACCTACGACATTTACAAGGACGGCGTCTCCAAGGAGAAGCTCGGCACGAGCGCCTTTGCCGATGCCGTCATCAGCCGCCTTGGCGAAAAGCCGCAGCGCCTAGCCGCCGTGTCCCTCGACCAGGAGACCAAGCCCTTCGCCGTGCCGGAGGCGACCCGACGCCCGCCGGCCAAGAAGGAACTGGTCGGCATGGACGTCTTCGTTCATTCGACCGCTCCGGTCGAAGAGCTGGCACGGGAAATGAAGACCGCCGAGAGCGAGCTGGTCGAACTGGCCATGATCACCAATCGCGGCGTGAAGATCTGGCCGGGCGGCCTGCCGGAAACCTTCACCACGGACCACTGGCGCTGCCGCTTCCTGGCTCGGGAAGGCAAGCAGTTCAACAAGGCCATGGTGCTCGACATTCTGCGCCAGTTGACCGGCGCCGGTGTCGACTTCATCAAGACCGAGCAGCTCTACACCTTCGATGGCGAACCCGGCTATTCGTTGGGTCAGGGACAATAACGACAACAACAGAGACAATCCCGAAAAAAGGGATGTTTCAGGGAGGACTGGGAGCGAAGAGTGAGCTACCGCTCTTCGCTCCCGCCTTTTTTTGCAACACAGGACAGAGCAGCCGCGCTAAGGGAGCGGGCGCGCACTAGCTCTCTCGCGTGGCCAGCTGAGTCATTGAAGCACCCTCTATCCGGTAGTGCTGCTCCTCGCTGGCGCTCATCCCCAGGGATTCATAGAAGTGCCGGGCGGGATTGCCGGACAACACCTTGAGTTCCACCCGGCAACAGCCGCGTGCCTCAGCCAGGGCGCAAACGCCACTCATCAGACGCCGGCCAAGCCGCGCGCCGCGCGCCCAGTCGTGGACGAAGAGATTGTCGACATAGAGGGCCGGCCGCCCCTTGTAGGTGGAGTAGATCGGAAAATAGGTGGCCAGCCCCGCCGCTTGCCCTTGCCACTCGCCGATAAGCACCTCGTAGTGCGGCCGGCTGCCGAAGGCATCACGGCGCACGTCCTCGATCGAAGAGACGAAATGCGCTGCCTCCCCCACCTCATGCGCTAAGCGGCGGAGGCAGTCGAAGACGAACTCCAGGTCCTGCTGCTCCGCGTCCCGCAAGCGAATGCCCTGCATCGGCCTACCTTGATTGCTTTCGAATGGGGGAAAATCACCTCTGGTGTTTCCCTCCACCAATCGTGAGGGTACTCTACCGCCCGCGGCCAGATGGAAAGTGCCATGGGCGCGGCAGAGTACGCAGAAGGGCGAGTGAAGAACAGTAGGTCATTGGGGGCGCTCAGCGCCAAGAAAGGGAACGGAGCATGTCCATCGCCGTCATGAAGCAAGACACCTCCCTGCTTGACCCTGGTCTGGTTTCACCCATCCTGAAGGCTGTCGAGGCACGCTTCGAAGAGCAGATCGCCTTCACGGAAGAACTGGTTCGCTTCCCCTCCCTTCGCGGACAGGAGCACACCGCCCAGGACTTCGTGCACCGTGAGCTGTCTGAGCGCGGCTACGCGATCGATCGCTGGGCGATCAACGTCGACGATATCGAGGAGCACCCGGGCTTTTCCCCCGTCACGGTGAGCTACGAGAACGCCATCAACGTGGTGGCGACGCATCGACCGTCGCAAGAGAACGGCCGCTCGCTGATCCTCAATGGCCACATCGACGTGGTTCCCACCGGTCCCTACGAGCAGTGGAGCCGTCCGCCCTTCGAGCCCTACTGCAGCGGCGATTGGCTCTACGGCCGCGGCGCAGGCGACATGAAGGCCGGCATTGCCGCCAATATCTTTGCCCTCGATGCCCTGCGCGACATCGGCTATCGACCCGCATCGACCGTCTATCTCCAGTCCGTGACGGAAGAGGAATGCACTGGGAACGGTGCGCTGGCCTGCCTGCAGCGCGGCTACCAGGCCGATGCCGCTCTCATTCCAGAACCGATCGGGGAGGCGCTGGTTCGTGCCAACGTCGGCGTCATCTGGTTTCAGGTGCACGTGCGCGGCACCCCGGTCCACGTCCTGCGCGCTACCGAAGGTTCCAACGCCATTCATGCGGCCTACGACCTCATTCAGTCCCTGCGCGGCCTGGAAGCCCGCTGGAACGCCAAGCGCGGCAGCCACCGCTACTTCGAGGACCAAGAGCATCCGATCAACATCAACATCGGCAAAATCAGCGGCGGAGACTGGGCGTCCTCCGTGCCGGCCTGGTGCAGCTTCGAGGCGCGCGCCGCAATCTATCCGGGCGAGGACCCGCGTGAAGCGGCGCTGGAGCTGGAAACCTGCCTGAGGGATGCCTGCCGTGACCATCCCTTCCTGGCCAACAACCCGCCGGAGATCGTCTACAACGGCTTCTTCTCGCGCGGCTATGTGCTCGAGGAAGGCAGTGAAGCCGAAAAGACCTTGGCGCGGGCGCATGCCACGAGCTGCAAGCGCAGCTTGGAAGCCAAGGTCTCACCCGCCTATCTCGACGGCCGCGTCTTCGTGCTCTACGGCGACATGCCCTGCCTGGTCTATGGCCCGCACTCGGAGAACATTCACGGCTTCGACGAGCGGGTCAGCCTGGACTCCGTCCGCCGCGTGACCGGCGCCGTGGCGCTCTTCATCGCGGAATGGTGCGGGCTGGAGAAAACCGCCTAGCGACGGAGACGTCGCGTCACCAGCCCCAAGTACCGGGGCCGCCCTTGAAGGGGCCAACGACGCGGGAGGTCACCCACCCCCCGTAGAAGTCCCCCTCTTGCGGAGTAACACGCTCTTCCCCGACATAGCAGGCATCGACCTTCGAGGCGTAAAAGGCCAAAGCATCCTTGATTGCCATGAAGGTGGCGGTCGGGTCGGGATAGCTCCAGGCTGCCCGCTCCGACGCCCGTGTACCGTGCCGAAGCGTCCAATAGCGCGCGACGCCCTTGAACTCGCAAAGCGACTGGCCGGGCGCCGGCTCGAGCAGGTCAACGCGGACATCCGCCGGTGGAATGTAGAAGACCGGCGGGTGGCTGGTCTCGAGCACGCGGTAGCCGCCCAGCGTGTCAGCAACGGTGATGCCGTCGAAAATGATGCGAAGCCGTTCCTCGACCGGCTCCAGGCGCGGTGGCCGCGGGTAGTCCCAAACCGATTCCTGGCCCGGCTGCGGCTCGATGCGGTCTTGGCGCGCCATCGTCAAACGCTTGGCAAAGCCGCGCCGGCAATCACCAGGCAGAGAAAGGCGATCGCAGTCAAACGCCAGCGCAGGATCGGATACCAGCGCGGCGCTAGGCCGCCCTTGCTCATGATGAGATCGACGGCCAGCACCATGAGGAAGCAAGTTGAGAGCAGCCACAGACCCGACTGTTCCGGAAGCATTAAAGCGAGCCAGCCGAACAGCGACGGCAGGATGCTGATGGTGAGGCGCAGGGCTTCGCGGGGTTTGGCGGCGGCCCCCCCGAAGCCGGCAATCCCAAGACCCCAGATGATTCCGCCGAGGAATGAGAGGATGACGGCGCCATAGGCGCGCAGCGCTTCGATTGCGATCGACGCATCCACGTCCCCGGCAAAGTGCGCCGCAGCGGCCAGTCCTATGAACGGAATTAGCCCGCCGGCACCGAGCAACGCCGCTGGGGTGGGGATTTCGGTGCTATCCCTCAAGTCTTCCCCACTGTATGGCATGGCCATCCTCGCTACCCCTTCGTCCGCAGGCTTGAACGGCCGCCATCGAGCGACACGATCTGTCCGGTCATCCAGCCGGCATCCTCGGACAGGAGGAAGTCGGCCAAGGCGGCTGCCTCTTCAGGCCGGCCAATCCGCGGCAAGGGATGCATCTGCGCGATACCCTTGGCCATGGTCTCGTTGGCAAGAAGTGGTTGAGCCATGCGCGTTTCCGTCAAGCTGAGCGCAATGCAGTTGACCCGAACATTCGGCGCCAGTTCGGCGGCCAGGGAGCGGGTCAGTGCTTCGACACCCCCTTTGGCAGCTGCAATGACGCTGTGGTTGGCAAAGCCCTGTCCAGCCGCCACCGAAGAGAAGAAAACGACCGCGCCGCCCGCTTTCGCCAAGGCCGGCGCCGCTGCTTTTACGGCGCGTGCCGCGCCCACCACATTCAGGCGGTAGCTCTTAAGAAAGTCTTCTTCCGTGGCCCGTTTGAGCGGCTTCAAGTCGATAGAGCCGATACAGTAGGCCAAACCGACCAAATTGCCGCTTTTTGCAGCCTCTTCGGCTACTGCTTCCACCTCGTCCGCCGCGAAAACGTCAACCGTCTGTGCGGTTACCCCTGCCCGGCTGCTCAAGGCTTCGAGCCGCGTTTCGTCACGTCCCGTAGCCATGACGGCGTGCCCACGCACCAGGCAGCGCTCGGTCAAGGCAAGGCCGATACCACCGGTTGCGCCATAAATGAGAACAGTCTCGCTCATGGTGTATTTCTGTTAACCCTCTCGTTCATCCCGCCCCGGCTAGAGCTAAGACGAAGGACCGCGAAGAAAAGGGTCCGCTCCTTAAGCCTTAGAGGCTGCCCAGCAGTCGGGCACGTCAGGACATAAGCCCTAACCAGTACCGAGGGATGAGTCGGAAGGATTAACGCCCCCTCAAATATCACGGATTATGCTTTTGCTGTGACAGAAAGGGTGCAGCCGTGACCTCACGCGCCAACAGCTACAGACTGCAGGCGGAAACTCCGTTGCAGGCTCCGCACGCATGCGATGACACGCAGGCGCGCGCCTCCTTCAGTAACGAGCGTCTGCGCGACTTCGCCGAAGCCGCCTCGGACTGGTTCTGGGAGATGGGCCCAGATCTGCGCCTGACCTACCTGTCTGAGCGCATCCGCGATGTCCTCGGCCTTGCGCCCGAGTTATTTATCGGCAAGCGCCGAGACCAGTATCTCGACGCGAACTCCGATACGACGGCCTTCGAGGCGCACCTCGACGACCTCCGCAACCGCCGGCCCTTTCGCAACTTCGTGTTTCCGATCGAAAAGCCCGGCGCCGATGAACCGCTGATCGTCCAGATCAGCGGCAAGCCCTTCTATGACGATGAGGGCAACTTCGCCGGCTACCGGGGAACCGGCACGGATATCACCTCCTTGGTCCGCAGCGAACGCAAGCTCGAGCACACCTCGGCGCTTCTGCGCACAACGCTCGAGTACATGAATCATGGCATCAGCGTCACCGACGCCAACTTGAACCTGGTGCTATGGAACGACGAATTTCTCGAGCTGCTGGAGTTCCCCAAGGACTTCCCCGGCCAGAACGGCCGGCCCTTCGCAGACTTTATCCGCTACAACGCTGAGCGCGGCGAGTACGGGCCCGGCGACGTAGAAGCGCAAGTGCAGGAGCGGGTCGAGCTGGCCAAGAAGTTCGAACCGCACTGCTTCCAACGCACGCGGCCGGACGGCGTGGTCCTTGAGATCGTCGGCGTACCGCTGCCGGGCGGTGGGTTCGTTACGACCTATACCAATGTGACCGAGCGGGCACGCCATCAGGCCCAGCTGCGTGAGCAGGCCGACAAGATGGCGGAGCTGGTCGAGGACCTGAAGCGCTCCAATGCCGAGCTGGAGCAGTTTGCCTACGTAGCCTCGCACGATCTGCAGGAGCCCCTTCGCATGGTCGCGAGCTACTGCCAGCTTCTTCAGCGCCGCTACGAAGACCAGCTCGACAAGGATGCCAACGAATTCATCGGCTTCGCGGTCGACGGCGCCGCACGCATGCAGCAACTCATCAACGCGCTGCTGGGCTACTCCCGCGTCGGGCGCAGCGATCGACCAAAACGCTCAGTCGACCTGCAGGAGGCTGCCGAGACTGCTTGCCGCGATCTACAGAAGGCAATCGAGGATGCCGGCGCCAAGATAGACATCGACAGCTTGCCCGCCGTCTGCGGCGACGGCGTCGAGTTGCGACAGCTTCTGCAGAACCTGATCGCCAACGCCATCAAGTTCCGCGCCGATGACCCGCCCGAGGTGCACCTGTCGGCAACCCGCGATGGTGATCGCTGGACGGTCGCCGTTGCGGACAACGGCATCGGCATCGAGCCTGAGTACGCCGAGCGGATTTTTCTGATCTTTCAGCGGCTACACGCCCGTGACGCCTATCCCGGCACCGGCATCGGGCTTTCGGTCTGCAAAAAGATCGTCGAGCGCCATGGCGGCGAGCTTCGGGTCGAGTCCGATGGCAAGAGCGGCAGCACCTTCCTTTTCACCCTCCCCGCAAGCAACGAGGCAAGACCATGAGCATCGTGGAAATCCTGATGGTCGAGGACAATCCCGCCGATGCGCGTCTGACCGAAGAAGCGCTCAAAGAAGGGCTGCTCCGCAATCGGCTGCACCTGGCCAAGGACGGTGTCGAGGCCATGCAGTTTCTGCGCCGCGAAGGACCGTTCAGCGATGCGCCCCGTCCTGATGTCGTGTTGCTGGACCTCAACCTGCCGCGCAAGGACGGCCGCGAGGTTCTGGCGGAGATCAAGACGGACCCTGACCTCAAACATATTCCCGTGGTGGTTCTCACCACATCCGAGGCCGAGCAGGACATCGTGAAGAGCTATGCCCTGCACGCCAACTGCTACGTCACCAAACCTGTCGACCTGCAGCGCTTCATCGAGATCGTGCATCAGATCGAGACTTTCTGGCTGCAGATCGTGAAGCTGCCGCAGTCCGACGCCGCAGCCTGACGGCACACCGGCCGGACCGCGACGGAACGAGGTGGCAAAAGAGGGGCAAGACACGATGCTGGACGAGGCCGGCACCGATGCAAAAGTGCTCGTTGTCGAGGACAATCCGGGCGACGCGCGGCTCACCCGAGAGCTGCTGATCGACGCCGGCTGGCCGAATGACGCCATCGCCGAAGCCGACACGCTAGCCGGCGCCTGCCAGACGCTCAACGAAGAGGGCGCCGACGTGGTCCTCCTCGACCTCTCGCTTCCCGATGCAGACGGCCTCAAGGGTCTCACGGCACTGCAGCAGTGCCAGCCGAACATCCCTATC
Organism: Rhodospirillales bacterium; assembly: GCA_965247175.1. Lineage (GTDB taxonomy): Bacteria > Pseudomonadota > Alphaproteobacteria > Kiloniellales > DSM-21159 > JANQMX01. Next base: position 771,794 of record OZ252006.1, on the reverse strand, counting down.
GTCGTTCTAAGCGGCCATGACGACGAAATGCATGCCCTGGCTGCGGTGCAACAGGGCGCGCAGGACTATCTGGTAAAGGCCGACATCACTGTCGATACGGTGCGCCGTGCCGTGCGCTACGCCATCGAGCGCAAGCGTCTGACCCATAGCCTGCTCGAGGCCAAGATGAACGCGGAGCTGGCTTCCCGCGCCAAGTCCGAGTTCCTGGCCAATATGAGCCATGAGCTCAGGACGCCGCTCAACGCCATCATCGGCTTTGCCGAGGTGCTGCAGGGTCAGTCGAAGGGTGAGCTCGGCCATCCGAGCTACGCCGACTATGTGCGCGACATCCATGAAAGCGGCCGGCATCTCCTGGCCGTGATCAACTCAATCCTCGACATCGCCAAGGTGGAAGCCGGCCACATGGAGCTGGTCGAGGAGCCGGTCGAGCTCCCGGCCGTGCTGTCCACGGTCACGCGGCTGCTGCGCAACGAGGCCGCGCGAGCCGAGGTAGAGCTGCACTGCCACCTGCCGGACGAGCTTCCGGAAGTCTACGCGGACCGGCGACTGCTGCGGCAGATCTTCTCCAACCTGCTGTCCAATGCCATCAAGTTCAGCCGCGAGGGCGGCAAGGTCGTGGTCACGGCAGAACTGCTGACCTGCGGCAGGCTCGTCGGGCGTGTCGAGGACAACGGCATCGGCATCGCGCCCGAACAGCTCGAGCTGATCACCCAGCCCTTCGTCCAGGCCCAGAGCACCTTTACCCGGAGCTATCAGGGCACCGGCCTCGGTCTTTCGATCGTCAAGTCCTTTGCCGAGCTTCATGGCGGACAGCTCGATATCACCTCCGTCCACGGCGAGGGCACCACGGTGAGCATCACATTGCCGGCAAACCGCCTGCTGCATGACGACAGCGACAGCCCCGCACAACAGGCGACGGGCAGCTAACAGACGTCATGATCAGCGGACTTGCTGCGCTCAGCGCGACGGCCGCCAGGGCGACACAGGATGGCGCAGACGTTGGCGCTCCCGGTGCACGATGTAGAGGCCGGAGCCGGCCACAACGATAGCGCCAACGATGGTCCAGATGTCCGGCACTTCGGCGAAGATGAAATAGCCGAAGAGCGAGGCCCAAAGCAGGCTGGTGTAGGCGAAGGGCGACACCAGGGCGGCATCGGCCACAGTGAAGGCCCGGATGAAGGTGAAGTGGCCGAGGCAACCAAAGAGCCCCATGCCCATGAGCCCCAGCCAGCCGGCCAGATCCGGCGTTTCCCAACCTAGCGGCAGTGCCAAGGTCGAGATGACCGCGCCAACCAGCGCCGTGTAGGCAAGCGTGGTCAGCGAGCCCTCGCTGCGCGACAGCATGCGCGTGGTGATCTGATAAGCGGCGTGGCTGAAGGCAGCCGCCAGAGGAAGGAGCACGGCCCAGCTCAGGCTTTCGCTGCCCGGCCGAATAATGATGAGAGCGCCGATGAAGCCGACAATGACCGAGGCGATGCGGCGCCAGCCGACCACTTCGCCCAGAAGCGGAACGGCGAGCAAGGTGGTGACCAGCGGCGCCACGTACATGATCGCGGTGATCTCCGCCAAGCCCAGATAAGCCAGACCGGTAAAGAACAGAAAGTTCGTGGCCAGCATGAAGCATGAGCGGGTGAGCTGCAGCCCCAGGCGATTGGAGCGCAGCGTCGCGATCAGGCGATGATTCAGATAGAGACCGAGAAAGAGCGCATGAAAGAAGAAGCGCCCCCAGGTGATCTGATTGGTCGGATAGCTTTCAGACAGCCACTTGGCGATGACGTCCATCACCATGAAAAGCGCAGCGGTCAACAGCATCCATAGGATGCCCTTCACCGCATCTGGGAGCCCCCGTTCCTTCGCCGACACCTCGGTCGTCACGACACTTTTGCTTTCCGCTGGCGCCCCTTCCACCGCGACCCCACGGCTGGCGCTGTCGACCGCCATCAGATATCAAGCGTCTTCCACCCACCAGTGCGGATAGGAAGGGGCAGAGATGCGATTCGTGGAGCTGCCGAACGGCGTCATGGCCCCGGCCCTGGGCCTTGGCACCTGGCGCATGGGGGAGCGCGCCAGCCAGCGCACCCAGGAAGTTGCGGCGCTGCGGCACGGCATCGATCTCGGTCTCACCTTGATCGATACGGCCGAGATGTATGGCGAGGGAGGTGCTGAAGAGGTTGTCGGAGAAGCCATTGCGGGGCGCCGGGACGGACTGTTTCTGGTCAGCAAGGTCTATCCGCACAACGCCTCGCGCAAAGGCGCCATCGCCGCCTGCGAGCGCAGCCTGAAACGGCTCAGCATCGAAACCATCGATCTATATCTGCTGCATTGGCGCGGGGGCGTTCCGCTGGCCGAGACAGTCGAAGCCTTCGAGCACCTCAAGAGCGACGGCAAGATCGCCGCCTGGGGCGTCAGCAACTTCGATGCCGCCGACATGGCCGAACTCTGGGCATTAGACCAGGGCGAGGCCTGCGCCACCAACCAGGTGCTCTATCACCTCGGCGAGCGCGGCATCGAGTGGGAGCTCATACCCCGCTGCAACGAGCGCCGTGTCCCGATCATGGCCTATTCACCTCTTGGGCAGGGCGACATCCTGTTCGAGCCGACGGTCGAGGACATCGCAGAGAAGCATGGGGTCGCCCCCGCCACGGTGGCCTTGGCGTGGGTCTTGCGGCAGGAGGGCATGATCGCCATCCCCAAGGCGGCGAACCTGGACCACGTCAAAGCCAATGCGGCAGCGCTCGGCCTCGCGCTGGACCCGGTGGATCTTGAAGCCCTGGATGCCGCCTTCCCTGCACCGAACGGCCCGAGCCCCTTGGCTATCATTTGACGACGACGCACCCTACCCTTCGCTGTTGCCGAAGGCCTTTCCATCCTGTTAGCTGACCTTCCCGATACGCCAAGGAAGGAAACAGCGCATGGACTGGGAGATCTTCATCGCCTTCGTGATTGCCACGGCCATCATGATCTCCCTACCCGGGCCAAGCGTGCTTCTGACCGTGGCCCACGGCATCACCCACGGCTGGCGACGCGCCCTGGTGACAGTTGCCGGCGCAACCACCGGTGTGGCGGTGCAACTCGCCGTGGCGGTCATCGGACTCGCCTCCCTGCTGCACGTGGTGGCAGAGGCCTTCGAATGGGTGCGCTGGGCCGGCGCCGCTTACCTCGTCTACCTCGGTATCAAGCAGTGGCGCAGCGCCAACGCGCTCGCCGAAGGGACGGCGCCCGCTGTCTCAGGCCGGAACCTCTTCCTGCAAGGCCTGATCATCACCATTCCCAATCCCAAGAGCCTGATCTTCATCGCGGCCTTTCTGCCGCAGTTCATCGACGCCTCAAGCCCCCTCGGGCCACAGCTCGCGATCATCGTGCCGACCTTCCTGGTGATCACCTTCGTCTTTACCGGGCTCTGGGCCGTCGCCGCGGGCGGCGCCCGGCGCTTTCTCAGCAGCCCACGCGCCCTCAAGGCCGTGGCGCGGGTGTCCGGCGGCATGATGGTCGGCGCAGGTGTGGGGCTTGCCCTCGCCCGCCGCGGTTCCTCGGCTTAACGCAAGGGGCGGAACCGCCCTCGGACAGCTACTGCTGGCGCTTCAGCGCCTCGCAGGCGGCGAGCTGGCTGAATTCGCTCACCCGCAAGAAGCAGCCTTCGATCGTGTTCGCATCCGCCAGGTGACCCTCGACGAAGCCACCGGGCTCCGACCACAAGAGCCTGTTGCTCTTCGTGATGACGCCGACGACCGGCCTGGTGGAGCCGGCCATCGTGATCGTGCCGGCGAAGCGGCGGTCTTCCTGCGCGTCGATCACCAGCGTCATGTTGACCGTTGCGAACTGCGAGTTCGTCGGAGATCCGGGCGAGCTTACGAACACGCCCTCGCCCTTACCGGTCCAAGTTCCTTTGAGATCGGGATAGTCATCCGCGGCAAGGGCCGGGCCGGCCATGAACGTCGCGAACGCTAAGGCAATGGCTGCTGCTGTTCCACGCATTGTGTTCCTCCCTGGTCTCTTCCGAAGTGTGTGAGCCGGTCTACCCCTTAGACCAACCGGCCGCTACCGATACCGCCTCCTGCTTACCATGTCCAAGCCATCCTCCGAGACGGATGCGTCGGCGTGGCAATGACACGAGCCTAGAGCGAACGGCGAAAGGCGACCATGTCCGAGCGGTTAAAGCCGCAGCGCCGATAGAAGGCGTGGGCGCGCTCATTGTCACCGTCGGTCAAGAGCGTGATGCGCTGACAGCCCGCCTCTCTGCAGTGCGCGACGGCGGCTTCGAGCAGACGCTTGCCGAGACCGGTGCCTCGCGCCTCTTCCGTCACCACCATGTCCTCCAACAGGGCGACCCGCGCGCCCAAAGCGGTGCTGTAGGTATAGAGCAGGTTGACCATCCCGAGGATGCGCTGGCCGTCATCGGCGACGAGCAGTTGCCCCAAGGCCGGTTCATCGAGAATCGCGCGCAGGCCTTTGTCCTGGACACCGGGATCAGGCGTGAACTCCGCTTCTTGAGCGAAAAGCAGCTGCAGCAAGGCCGCCATCGCCGGAACATCGCGCTCGTGCGCCAAGCGTATCGTCGCCTCTCGAGCCAAGGCCGCAGTCCCTAGCGGTTCTGAGCGTCGCGCCAGCGGTAGTAGCGAATAGAGGGAGCCAGGAACCAGGGGTCGCCGTAGTAGAGCGGCCGGGTTTGGAAATCGAGGTCGCTGAAGACCGTGCGTCCCTCCTTCAGGCCCAGGATCTGCTGGCCGACGCGCATGCCGAGATAGCAGGCCCAGGCGACACCCGTTCCGCAATAGCCCATGGCGTAGTAGAGACCGTCCTGCTGGCCGACGTGCGGCAGCTTGTCGAAGGTGTAGGCCACGTAGCCGAACCAGGAGTGGCTGAGCCGCACGCTGGCAAGCTCCGGAAAGATGCGGCAGAGCTCCGTATGCAGGCGCGGCCCGCTGACCTGGGCATCGGTCTCCTTCAAGGAGACGCGGCCACCGAACAGAATGCGGCTGCGGTCCGGCGAGGCGCGGTAATAGTAGACCAGTCGACGGCTATCGCTGACCACCCGGTCTGTCGGGAACAGGCGGTCGATGAGGCCGTCTTCCAGCGGCTCGGTGGCGATCATATAGCTGCCGATGGGGATGACCCTGCGCTGCTGCCAAGGCGTCAGGCCGCCGGTATAGCCGTTGGTCGCCACCAGCACGTTTCGCGCCGCGACTGTGCCCTTGGCCGTGGTGAGGCGGAAGCCTTCCCCTTCCCGCGTGATGGCCGTCACCGGACAGAACGGGAAGACCCGGGCGCCGGAGGTCTGGGCACGTTCGAGCAGCTCTTGGTGGTAGCGCGCCGGGTCCAAGGAGGCATGATGCGGATAGACCACCCCGCCGTAGTAGGTGTCGGTGCCAAGCTCCCGCCGCTGCTCGGACGCCGGCACCATGTGCGCCTCGACCTCCAGGCCCTTGGGCTGATTGGCGATCTTCTTCGCCAGCATCTCGTAAGCTGCCGGCTGGTGAGCGGCATGGAACCGACCGCAGATCTTGAAGTCGCACTCGATGCCTTCCTCGCGGATGAAGTCGCCGGTCCAGGCCAGTGCCGTCTGCACTTCCTTGACCATGGCAAAAGCCCGGTCCTGGCCGTAGTTCGACACCAGCTCGGCGTAGCTCGGCTTCATGCTGTCGCCGATCTGGCCGCCGTTGCGCGCGCTGCAGCCCCAGCCAGCGGCCTCCGCATCGAACAGCACAGTTTCGCGGCCGGCCCGCGCCGTCTGCAGCGCTGCGGACAGGCCCGTGTAGCCCGAGCCGATGATGGCCACGTCGACCTTCTGTGGCGGGGTTTCCTCCGGCAAATCCGGACGCGGCGTCTTCTCCCACCAGTAGGGATCCGTCTTAAAGCCCGGCGCGAACAAAACGGCAGTCATCGAGCAACCTCCCCTCAGACCAGTTCTTCTTGTTCCAACCTGGCGAGCCGGCGGTCGAGCGCGTCTCCATCCAACTTGCCACGCAAGGCGATGGCGACCAGCCGCAACCCCGGGGCTGCGCTGGACGGCACGGGCCGCCTTGTCACTGTGGGCGTGCCACCCGTCGATTGAATCTCCCAAGCTGACGCCCGGTCGTCGGACACCAGTAGTCCCTTAAGTCGCAGCAGCCCATCGGGCAGCACGGCAAGCGCCTCTTCCACCTTATTCACCGGATGCGCCCTCCCGCTCTCCCAAGACCAACGCTCATAGAGCGCTTCGTGACTTTCTGTGGCGGGCAGATCGCGGAGCGCACGTCCGGCCGGTTCGGCCAGGACACTCTCGACCGGTGCCACGGCGAACTGCGTCCGCCTGATCTCCGCGGTCTCGTTGAGCTGCTTCAAAAGCTCCTCCAAAGCGTCGAGGGCCGCCTCGTCCAGAGAGCCGCACTTGTTGAGCAACAGCAGGTCCGCGGCAGCGATCTGCTCGCCCAGCGTGCGGGCCAGAAGCGGCTCGGCTAAGCGGTCGGCCAGGGTCTCGGCGTCACAGAGCACGACGATCGCGCCAGCGGAAAGCTCCGGCTCGGCGCGCGCCACCTCGGCGATACGCGCGGGTTCGGCGACCCCGCTGGCCTCGATCACCAGATGATCGGGCCGGGGCACGCGGTCCAGCACCCGGCTCAAGGCGCGAAAGAGATCGCCGCCGATGGAGCAGCAGACGCAGCCGTTGGCCAGGGTCAGGCTGTCGCCCTCCCGCGCTTCGATGAGCTCGGCATCGATGGCGATCTCGCCAAAGTCATTCACCAGCACGCAGATGCGCCGCCCCTCGGCGTTGCGCAGCAGGTGATTGACCAAGGTCGTCTTGCCGGCGCCGAGGTAGCCCGCGATCACGGTCATCGGCATCGGCAAGGCCCCCGTCATAACTCGGTCGCCTCCCCGCCCAAAACAGTGGCATGGACGGCCACGTCCTTGAGCGCCTCAGGCGCACAGGCGGTCGGATCCTCCTCCAGAACGGCGAAGTCGGCGCGCTTGCCGACCTCGATGGAGCCAACCTCCCCATCCATCTTGAGGCTGTGGGCGGCCCCCAGGGTCACGGCCTGCAAGGCCTGATCGACCGAGATCCGCTCCGCTTCGCCCAGGATGTCTCCGCTCGCGGTCTGTCGGTTGACCGCGCACCAGGCGGTGAAGAGCGGCCCCATGGGCGTCACCGGCGCATCGGAATGGATGGCCAGCGGCACGCTGTGGGCCAGAGCGCTGGCGCAGGCGTCGATGCCCTGCGCCCGGTCGGGCCCGAGGGTGATGTCACGGTGCTGGTCGCCGAAATAGTAGAGGTGGTTGGCGAAGAGATTGACGCCGACACCGAGCGCCTGCATGCGGCGGAACTGGGCCGGGCCGGCCATCTGGCAGTGCTGTAGCATGTGCCGATGATCCGGCCGGCGATGGTGGCCGAGCGTCCGCTCTAACGCGTCCAGCGCCATGTCGATGGCCTTGTCGCCGTTGACATGGATATGGAGCTGGATGTCCTCGCCGTTCAGGTTGTCGACCGTGTCGTAGAGCTGTTCCGGCGGCATGTTCCAGATGCCGTGGTCGGGCCCTTTGAAATAGCCCGGCCAATTGACCTGCGCGGTAAAGCCCTGGATGGAGCCATCCGTCAGCAGCTTGACCGCGCCGAGGCGCAGCTTCTCGGTGCTGAGATGCTTCAGCGCCAGGGCCCGCTCCGCGGTCTCAAATGCCGGGGCGGCGTGGCCATTGAGGGCCGGCACCAGACGCACGGGGTAACTATCCTCACCGGTGATCTCCAAGAGCTGGCGCACGTCGCCGTCTTCCAGGTCGGCGATGAGATCGGTCACCGTGGTGACGCCGCAGCGCCGCGCCACCTCGCCGTAGGCGCGGATACCCTGCTCGCTGCGCGCCAAGGCTCCGAAGTCGATGCCGAGGCGCCGCATGACCGGAAACATGGCCGCGAACTCGCGCAGCTCCCCGTGCGGATGGCCGTCCTCCTCCAACGCAACGCCGACGATCTGCGTTCCTGGGCCGTACTGCGCCAGCGACAGGGCTGCCGTGTTGGCGGTCAGCAGATGAAAGTTGGAGTGGACGACGGCGATGGGACGGCTGGCCGAGACACCATCGAGATGATGGCGGTTGAGCCGCTCGCTGGTCAGGAAAATTGGATCAAAGCCCCAAGCAATGAGCGGGGTTTGCGCATCCGGCAGCGCTGCTTCCGCCTGGCACAACTTCTCGATCACCCCTCGGATATCGGTCAGCCCCGGATGGGTGACCCCCTTGGGGTCCTGCCGGTCATGATAGCCGACATAGAGATAGCGCCACATGGCGCCGGCCAGAACATGTGCATGCCCTTCGACGAAGCCTGGCAGCAGCACCTTGTCGGCGAAACGGTTTTCGAGCGGAAAATCGCCCCAGGACGAGACCTCCGCGGCGTTGCCGACGGCAAGGATGCGTCCCTCCCGGACGGCCACATGGCTCGCCTCTGGCCGTCGGGGATCCATAGTGACGATCTTGCCTGCCGCGAAGACCTTGGTCTCGCTCATCGCGAGGGCGCCTCGGCCGCACTGTCCTGGGAGAGGTTGATCTCCTCTTCAGGATCGAGCGGAAAGATCGGCCGGCGCAGCTGCTCGTAGCGCAGCAGGCTGTTGTCGGAGGTGGTCACCCCTTCCCCGTCCAGCGTGAAGGTCGCCTTCGCGAGCGGCGCGAAGCCGGCGCGATAGTGGATGCGGGACTTCAGCAGGATGAAGCGGCAGCTCTGCGGGTCGATGCCGTTCTCCGACAGGATACCTGTATCCCACGGCTCGTGGTGCACCGAGGTGACGACGATCTTGAGGCCACCGGTCTCAAACACAGCGGTAGGACCGGTGTTCACTTCGACGCCTGTGTACATCGGCCCACGCACGATCCAGCGGCCGTCCGCCAAGTGTGCCACCTTGCCCGTCAAGCTCAATGGACGGCCGCCGAGGCTAATGGCCTCCATGTCGCTCTTGCCGCCGAGTTCCAAGGTGATCTCGCTCCCTAGGCCGGCCGCATGCATGGCGGCCGCCGCCTCGGGGTCATAGACCGCCGCGACGGCCACGTCCTGCAAGCCGGCGTGGAGCACCTGCTCGATCACCTTCATCACATCGGAGGTCCCGCCGGAGCCGACATTGTCGGAATGATCCAGCAAGACCACAGGCGCATCGTTCACCGCGCGCGCCCGGGCGATTGCCGTCTGAATCGGAACCGCGTCGTAGACCAAGTCCTCGCGCACATCCCAGGCCGCCTGCAGCAGGCGATCACGCGAGGCCTCGGCCGCAGCCTTGTCGCCATCGGCGATGCTGACGGCTGACAAGCCGGCATGATGCACGTCCGCGAGCGGGAACCCACCAAACAAGGTGGTCGCCAGCAGGCCGCGCTCCGACACCTCGGCCTCGGTCATGGCCTGCAGCCCTTTCATTGGCTCGTCGGCCGTGCCCATGCGCAGGGTCTGGGCCAGGAGCGGCGCTGCGCCCCAAGCCATCACCGGGTCGCTCTTGCCTTCGATCTTGTCCCAGAGAATGCGGCCGATCTGCGCGCCGACCTCGTACATGTCCACGTGCGGATAGGTCTTGTAGCCGATCAGCGCATCGCAGTTCTCGACCATGGCCTCGGTCAAATTGCAATGCATGTCGCAGGTTACCGCTATGGGCGTATCCGGCGCCAATGCGCGCATACGCCGCAGCAGCTCGCCCTCTCCGTCCGGCAGATGCGCCGTGGTCATGGCGCCATGCAGGTCCAGGAAGATGCCGTCGAAGCGCTCTTCCCGCAGCGGTGCCAGGATCCACTCGGCCAGAGTTTCGTAGGCCTCTTCCTCCACCACACCGCTCGGCATGGCCTCGGCTGCCACCGGACTGACGATCTCGGCTTCGCGCTCTTCGGCAAGATCGATATAGGCGGCGATGGGCATGTTGGTGCCGCGATAGGCCTCCAGCACCGCACCGTCGCGTTTCAGCCCCCAGGCCTCGAAGCGAGCAAGGTCGGTCTTCACCGGAGAAAAGGTGTTGGTCTCATGCTTCATCATGGCGAGCAGAACGCGCACCGATTGGCCTCCCTGCGGCTCTTATTGTGGTATAAAGCCTCTCCGCGGACCTGCGGAGGGTCAAGCGCTGAACGGTCATGCCAAGTTGGCCATTGACTCTGCCGCAGTGCAGCAGACTAAAATTCGTTTCCCAAGGAGCAATTCACACATCGCTCTAGAATAAAGCGCAGCCACATCCTGAGCTGCGCCGAACAAGGAGGCTGACATGCTGCGTTGGACCAGACGACACATCATGGCCGCGGCGGCGGTGGCTTTGCCGCTCGCCATGGCGGCGCAAGCCGTTCCCGCCCAGGCGGAAACCGTGCTTCGCGTCATTCCGCATGCCGATCTGAAGAATCTCGATCCGATTTGGACGACGGCCTACATCTCGCGAAACCACGGGTACATGATCTACGATACCCTCTTCGCGATGGACGCGAACCTCGAGGTCCAGCCGCAGATGGTCGATACCTGGACCGTCTCGGATGACAACAAGACCTGGACCTTCGTCCTGCGCGACGGCCTCAAGTTCCATGATGGCCAGCCGGTCAAGGCTGAGGACGCTGTGGCTTCACTGAAGCGCTGGGGCGCGCGCGACGGCATGGGTCAAGCGCTCTTCGCCGTGATCGAGAGCCTCGAGGCCAAAGACGACAAGACCATGGTCATGCAGCTCAGCGAGCCCTACGGCCTGGTGCTGCAGTCGATCGGCAAGATCTCCTCCAACGTGCCTTTCATCATGCCCAAGCGGATCGCCGAGACCGATCCCTTCGAGCAGATCAGCGAGTACATCGGCTCCGGCCCCTTCGTCTTCAAAGATGACGAGTGGGTGCCCGGCTCCAAGGTGGTCTACGTCAAGAACGAAGACTACGTCCCACGGAGCGAGGCGCCCTCCTTCGCCGCCGGCGGCAAGGTCGCCAAGGTGGACCGCGTCGAGTGGCTCTACTTCCCCGACCAGACCACGGCGATGAACGCCCTGATCAGCGGCGAGATCGACTTCTTCGAGCAGCCGGCCAACGACCTGGTTCCCATCCTGGAGCGGGATGAGGGCATCGTCGTCGAGGTCAACGACCCGCTCGGCAACATCGGCTTCGCCCGCTTCAACCACCTGCTGCCGCCCTTCGACAATGCCGACGTACGTCGCGCGGCCATGATGGCCATGAAGCAGGAAGACTATATGACGGCCGCGGTGGGCGATCCGAAGTACTGGAAGACCTGCTACAGCGTCTTCCCTTGCGACACGCCGCTTGAGAGCGACGTCGAGAGCAGCGTCATGGCAGCAGGCAGCGTCGATGCAGCCAAGCAGGCGCTGGCAGCCACCGACTATGACGGCACTCCGGTCGTCATCATGCAGCCGACCGACATTCCCGTTCTCTCTGCCTTCTCCCTGGTAACGGCCCAGAAGCTGCGCCAGATCGGCATGACCGTGGATGTCCAGGCGATGGACTGGTCCACCCTGACCTCGCGGCGCGCCAAGCGCGACCCGGTCGATCAGGGCGGCTGGAACATGTTCCACACCTGGTGGATCGGCGCCGACGTCATCAACCCGATGGCCATCGCCTTCTCCGGCAACCCGGAAGCGGGCTGGTTCGGCTGGCCCAGCGATCTCGAGCTTGAAGAGTATCGCACCGCCTTCGCCACCTCGACCGACCCGGCTGCTCAGAAGGACATCGCCGCCAAGGTGCAGGAGCGTCTCTACAAGATCGGCGCCTCCGGCCACCTGGGCCAGTTCTTCGTGCCCGTCGCCTACCGCGACAACGTGCAGGGACTGATCAAGTCGCCGGTGCAGTTCTTCTGGAACATCTCGGTAGACCGCTAAGCACTTGAGGACGACGGCCGCCCGCACCTGAGCGGGCGGCCGCCGGCTTTGCGAACGCCATGCTGGGCTACATCGCCAGACGCGTGCTTTCGACCATTCCCGTCATGGGAGTGGTAGCACTCTTCGTCTTTCTCATGCTGCGGCTCTCTCCGGGCGACCCGGCTGCGGTGATCGCCGGCGACTATGCTACCGCCGAGGACATCGCCCGCATCCGCGAGCGCCTCGGGCTGGACGAGCCGATCTTCGTACAGTTCTTCCAGTGGCTAGGGAATCTGCTGCAGGGCGACCTCGGCATCTCGATCTTCACCAACCTGCCGGTCACAACCTTGATCGCTCAGCGGCTCGAGCCGACGATCATGCTGACCCTGACCACCCTCACCTTCACCATCCTGGTGGCTGTCCCGCTCGGCACCCTGGCCGCCTGGAAGGCCGGCAGCCTGATCGACCGAGCCGTGATGATCTTCGCCGTTGCCGGCTTCTCCATCCCGGTCTTCGTGCTCGGCTACATGCTGATCTACCAGTTTTCCATCGAGTGGCGCGTGCTACCGGTGCAGGGCTATAAGAGCATTTTCGAGGATGGTGTCGGCCCCTTCTTCCGGCACATCACGCTGCCGACCCTGACCCTTTCCGTAATCTACATCGCACTGATTGCACGCATCACCCGGGCGAGCGTGCTCGAGGTCCTGCAGGAAGACTACGTGCGCACCGCCCGCGCCAAGGGCCAAAGCGAGACGAAGGTCTTGCTGCGCCATGCCCTGCGCAACGCCGCCGTCCCCATCGTCACGGTCATCGGCCTCGGCGTCGCCCTTCTGATCGGAGGCGTGGTGGTGACCGAGAGCGTCTACAACATTCCGGGGCTCGGACGCCTGGTGCTGGATGCCGTGCTCAAGCGCGACTACCCGATCATCCAGGGCCTGATCCTGCTGTTCAGCTTCGTCTACATCCTGATCAACCTGATGATCGACCTGCTCTACACCGTCTTCGACCCGAGGATCCGCTATTGACCGATCTACCAGGAGATCTGCCGGGCAAGTCCAAGGCTGAGGGCGCGGTTCCCGAGGTCACCGCAGCGGCCGGCGGTCGCGCGCAACCGGGCATGCTCGGGCTGCTGCTCGGGCACAGCTCGATCCTCTTCGGTGCCATCCTGCTGCTCGCCATGGTCCTGATTGCCGTCGTCGGTCCGCAATTCACGGAAGACCCAAGGGAGCTCAACCCCATCGACCGGCTCCAGGAGCCCTCCTCGGAGCATCTTTTCGGCACCGACTACCTGGGGCGAGACAACTTCTCCCGTCTGGTCCACGGCGCGCGCGTCTCTCTGGTGGTTGGTATTGCCGTCTCCGCGGTCGCCGTCGTCATCGGCCTCGCCATCGGCATGATCTCCGGCTACATCCGGGCGCTCGACGGCGTCATCATGCGGGTGATGGACGGCCTGATGGCCATCCCCGGGATCCTGCTGGCCATCGCCTTGATCTCGCTGTCCGGCGCCACACTGATGACCGTGGTCATCGCCATCATGATTCCCGAGATACCAAGGGTGGTGCGCCTGGTGCGCTCGGTGGTGCTCTCCGTTCGTGAAGAGCCCTATGTGGAAGCGGCGATCTCCATCGGCACCCCCCTGCCGCTCATCCTGCTGCGGCATGTGCTGCCCAACACGGTGGCACCCCTGATCGTGCAGGCCACCTATATCTGCGCCTCGGCCATGCTAACCGAGGCCATCTTGGGCTTCCTCGGCGCAGGCATTCCGCCGGAAATCCCCAGCTGGGGCAACATCATGGCCGAGGGCCGCACCTACTTCCAGCTCGCCCCCTGGATCATCTTCTATCCCGGCATCGCGCTCGCGCTGACCGTCTTAGCCGTGAACGTGCTCGGCGACGGGCTGCGCGACACGCTGGATCCGCGCATCGCGCGGAAGATGTAGCGGCCATGGCATCGGACAACGCGACCCTCGCCCGCCCTATTCGCCGCACGCCGGCGACCGGCACCGTCCTCGATGTCCGCGGCTTGAGCGTCGAGCTTCCCGCGAACGCGGACCGGAAATACGCGGTCGAAAACGTCTCCTTCACCGTCAACGCCGGCGAGATCGTCTGCGTGGTCGGCGAGTCCGGCTCCGGCAAGTCAGTCACGGCGCAGACCGTGATGGGTCTCATCCCCCGCCGCGACCTCAAGCCCGTGGCGGGCCAGGCCATGCTGCTCGGCGAGGACTTGCTGACCAAGTCCGAAGCGCAGCTCCGCAGGCTGCGCGGCGAGCGCATGGCCATGATCTTCCAGGAACCCATGACCGCCCTCAATCCGGTCATGAAGGTCGGCGACCAGATCTCTGAAATGCTTGAGATCCACACCGACATGGATAGGTCGGCGCGGCTCAAGCGGGTGATCGAGGTGATGCGCGACGTCAACCTGCCGGAGCCCGAACGCCTGGTGCACAGCTATCCGCACCAGCTCTCCGGCGGGCAGCGTCAGCGAATCATGATTGCCATGGCCCTGGCGCTGGAGCCGGTGCTGCTGATCGCCGACGAGCCGACCACAGCGCTTGACGTCACCACCCAGGCGCAGATTCTCGATCTGATCAAAGGTATCCAGCGGCGCCACGGCACCGGCGTGATGTTCATCACCCACGACTTCGGCGTGGTGGCAGAGATCGCCGACCGCGTGGTGGTGATGCAGCACGGCAAGGTCGTGGAGCAGGGCGAGGCCAAGCTGGTCCTGTCCCACCCCGAGCACGCTTATACCAAGATGCTGATGGCCTCGGTGCCTAGCCTGGAGCCGCCCACGAGGGACTCGCGCTCCCATGCCGATGTGGCCCTGCAAACCATGGGGCTCGCCAAGACCTACATCGCCGGCGGCTGGTTCGGGCGCAAGCGCACGGTCCGGGCGGCTGACGCCGTGCAATTGGTCGTGCGGCGCGGCGAGACCTTAGGCGTGGTTGGCGAGTCTGGCTCGGGCAAGTCGACGGTGGCGCGCTGCATCGTCCGCTTGATCGACCCGACCGAGGGAGAGATCTGGCTTGCCGGGCATCAGATCGCCAAGCTCGGCGAGAGCGCCTTGCGGCCTTTCCGCCGCGACGTGCAAATCGTCTTCCAGGACCCCTACCGCTCGCTCAACCCGCGGCGCACGGTGGGCGCCTCGGTCATCGAGGGGCCGATGAACTTCGGCCTCGGCCGCGATGAGGCCGTGGTCCGGGCACGCGACCTGATGCAGGTGGTCGGCCTCTCTCCCGATGCGCTCGACCGCTTCCCTCACCAGTTCTCCGGCGGCCAGCGGCAGCGCATCTGCATCGCCCGGGCACTCGCCATGGAACCCACGGTGCTGATCGCCGACGAGGCGGTCTCAGCCCTCGACGTCTCTGTGCAGGCTCAGGTGCTGGAGCTGCTTGACCGGGTGCGCCGCGAGTTCGATCTCGCCATGCTGTTCATCACCCACGACCTCAGGGTCGCAGCGCAGGTCTGCGACCGCATCATGGTGATGAAGCAAGGCGAGGTGGTGGAGGAAGGTCTGACCTCGGAGGTCTATGCCCACCCGCAGCACCCCTACACCCGCGCTTTGCTGGAGGCGGCGCCGGGCCGCCACACGACCTTCGGCGCCCAGGCTTGATTGGACGAGGATGTTGAAGCGGCTATTCGTGCCGCTTCACCTTACCTTGCATCTTTTCCGAGACGTCTTTCAGCTGCCGGCGGGCGGCGGCAAAGGCATCGCGGATGGCGATGTAGACGTCCTCGTGGGCGTGGTCCTTTGAGGGATGGCGATCCACCACGATGTCGTGGTTGCCCGGTAGCGTGGCGTGGATATGCACCTCGAATAAACCACCTTTGGTCTGGTGGTGGCTCGGCGCAATGACCGCGACCCGGCAGGACGTCAGACGATCCTGAAACTGCCCTAGCTTCTCCACTTCCTTCTCGACCCGTGCACGCACCGCATCGGAAGGCCCCATTCCTTCAAACGTAATCTCAACAGGAACGTCCATCTCTCTTTCCATGTTCGATTTTTTGCCCTGATAGACTGGCGGCCGCAGCATAGTCAGCCGACCACTCCGATCAATCCAATTCGCAGCCTCACGCAGCGGCCGGATGCTTGGTACCCAAGTCCAGCCAACGCTCGATAGTGAAGATCTGGTCCCGTGACATCAATGCCGGAGCATGGCCCACGCCTGCAAAGGTGGCCAGCGTTGCCTTGGGACCACGCTGGGTCATCTCCTCCGCGGTCTGCCGCAACAGGATGGGGCTTTCCGAGCCGCGGATGACGAAGGTTGGGCAGGAAATCTTGTCCCAAAGCTCCCAAAAGGCGATGTCGCCGGTCGCCAACTCCGCATAGGGCACGCGAATGCCGGGATCATAGTTGAGGTGCCAGCCGTCCTCGTCCTGGCGCGCACTGTGCTTCGCCAAGTGATGCCACTGCGCGTCGGTCAACGGGCCAAAGCCTGCGTGGATGAAGCGAAGGTGGTCCTCCAGATCCTGAAAACTGTCGAAGCGCAGCTCGAGACCGAGATAGCTCTGTATCTGCTTCAGTGCCGCCTCGGGCACGAAGGGGCCAATGTCGTTCAAGACCAGGCGGCTGATGGGATGCTTCTCCAGGGACGCGATGGCCATGCCGATCAGCCCTCCCATGGAGGTGCCGATCCAGTCCACCTTGGTGATCTGAAGCGCTTCCAGCAGTGCGAGGATATGCGCCGCATAGTTCCCCACGGCGTAATCATGCGGCTCACCAAGCCAGGAGCTGCGTCCGCGCCCGACGACGTCGATCGCCAGCACCCGCGCGCCGTGGCCGGCAAGGGCCTTGGCCAGCTCGTCGAAATCGTGGGCATTGCGCGTCAGCCCATGGACACAAACCACGACGTGATCCGAGGCCGGGTCGCCCCAGTCGAGGTAGGCGAGCTCAAGCCCCTCAAAGGGTTCCGCGAGGCTGAAGCTGGCCTCGGTCATGGGAACGGTCGTGGTAGCATCCATGACGTTTCTTCGCGGTTCCGGCGTTCGTCGACCTCGTCAGCCCTCTGCGCGTCAGCGAGCATAGCAGATCGCCAGAGCCTTTCGACCTTGGAAGAGCTTGAAGCGAACCAGTCCAGGCGACTAGGCTTTGCACACTTCGAATCTGGGCTTCACGCGGCCAAGATCGATAAGAAAAGAAGACGCAGGTGGCAAGCCGCCGGTGCCCATAGCGAGGGTCCGGAACACAACCACCGGTAAGACAGGGATAGGATGCCAAGAGCGATCAAGGCCTACGTGCGCGCCGTCGACGCCATCAACCGGGTGGTTGGTCACGTCGCCATGTACCTGGTCTTCGCGATGATCGGGATTCTCTTCTACTCCACGATCAGCAAGAACTTCTTCAATCCCTCCCTTTGGACCTTCGAGATGGCCCAGTTCACCATGGCCGCCTATTACCTCTTGGGCGGGGGCTACTCGCTGCAGACCCATTCCCATGTGCGGATGGACCTGCTCTACAGCCGCTGGTCGCCCAGGACCAAGGCAATGGTCGACGGCTTCACCATCCTCTTCTTGTTGTTCTATGTCGGCCTGCTGCTGTTCGGCGGCATCTCCAGCACGCGCTATGCCGTCGAGTACGGCGAGAAGAGCTACTCTTCCTGGGCGCCGCCCATGGCGCCGATCAAGATTGTGATGTGCATCGGCATCACCCTGATGCTCCTGCAAGTCACCGCCACCTTCTTCAAGGACTGGGCAAAGGCCAGAGGCCAACCGCTCACGGATGAGCCGGCCGAGGGAGAGGCCTCGTCATGAGCTACGAGTTCATCGCGCTCATGATGTTCTGCAGCATGATGCTCATGCTGTTGACCGGGCAGCGGGTCTTTGCGGCGATCGGATTCGTCGCGGCCACCTCAGCGCTGCTGCTCTGGGGCGACGGCGGCATCGAGATGGCCTTCAGCGCCAGCATGAAACTGATGAAGTGGTATCCGCTGTTGACGCTGCCGCTCTTCATCTTCATGGGCTACATGCTCTCGGAATCCGGCATCGCCGACGACCTCTACCGGATGTTCCATGTCTGGTTCGGCTCGCTGAAGGGCGGACTCGCCATCGGCACCATCGGCCTCATGGTGGTGATCTCCGCCATGAACGGCCTGAGCGTCGCCGGTATGGCGATCGGCGCCACCATCGCCCTGCCCGAGCTGCTGCGCCGCGGCTACGACAAGATCATGGTGACGGGTGTGATCCAGGCGGGAAGCTCGCTCGGAATCCTTGTGCCACCCAGCGTCGTGCTGGTGCTCTACGGCATGATCGCGCGCCAGCCGGTCGGCCAGCTCTGGCTCGCCGGCGCCATCCCCGGCTTGATGATGGCTGGCCTGTTCATCCTCTACATCGTGGTGCGCTGCAAGCTGCAGCCGAACCTCGGGCCGCCGCTGCCGGAGCGGGAGCGCGCCGATATAACCTGGGGCTACAAGCTCAAGCTCCTCCAGGCCGGCATCCTGCCTTTCCTGATCTTCTTCTTCATGACCGGGCTCTTTCTGATGGGGAAGACGAGCCTGGTGGAGAGTGCCGCGGTCGGCGCCGTCTCGGCTACGGTCGCAGCACTGGTGAAGCGGCGGCTGACCTGGAAGGTGCTGCATGACACCACCCGCAAGACCCTCGGCGTCAGCTGCATGTTCATGTGGATCATCCTGGCCGCGCTCTGCTTCGGCGCGGTCTTCGACGGCCTCGGCGCCGTCAAGGCCATCGAGGCGCTCTTCGTCGGGCAGATGCACCTTAGCCCCTGGGAAATCCTCATCCTGATGCAGCTCTCCTACCTGGTGATGGGCACCTTTCTCGATGACACGGCGATGCTGGTCATCGTGGCCCCCCTCTACGTGCCCTTGGTCGGCGAGCTGGGCTTCGATCTCATCTGGTACGGCGTGCTCTACACCATCACCTGCCAGATCGCCTACATGACCCCGCCCTTCGGCTATAACCTCTTCCTGATGCGGGCCATGGCGCCGCCGGAAATCACGCTGATCGACATCTACCGCTCGATCATCCCTTTCGTCTTCGTGATGGTGCTTGGCCTCACGCTGGTGATGATCTTCCCGCAGCTCGCGCTCTGGCTGCCCGAGTACCACTACGGCCGCTAGGCGTGGCCGTTCCTCCGTGATCCGTATTGCAGTTATTTCACATAATCAAGAAGGAGAACATACGCAGCACAACACCCAAACCGCTCCGAGAGCGGACATGACCAGAGAGCGCTTGGCACAGCCGCCGAGCGAGTTTCCCAAAACCAAACACAGGGAGAGTCAGCAATGACCGCGAGACGTGATTTCCTCAAGAAGGCGGGCGCCGCCACGGCCGGCGTCGCCGCCGCCTCGACCTTCCCGGCCCCCGCCGTCAAGGCCCAGTCGACCATTAAGTGGCGGCTGCAGACCTATGCCGGCCCGGCGCTCGCCGAGCACGTGATCAAGCCCTCCATCGAGGCCTTCAACAAGGTCGCCAATGGCGAGATGGAAATCGAGCTCTTCTTCGCCGACCAGCTTGTGCCGACGGGCGAACTGTTCCGCGCCATGCAGCGCGGCACCATCGATGCGGTGCAGAGCGACGACGATTCCATTGCCGCCCCGGTCGACGTTTCGGTCTTCGGCGGCTACTTCCCGCTGGCCCTGCGCTACTCGCTCGACGTGCCGACGCTCTTCAACCAATACGGCCTGAAGGAGATCTGGGAAGAGGCCTACGACGAGGTCGAGAACGTCACCTGGCTCAGCGCCGGCGCCTGGGACCCCTGCCATTTCGCCACCGTCGACCCGATCAACAGCCTGGCGGATCTGAAGGGCAAGCGGGTCTTCACCTTCCCCACCGCCGGCCGCTTCCTCAGCCGCTTCGGCGTCGTGCCGGTCACCCTGCCTTGGGAAGACATCGAGGTGGCGGTGCAGACCGGCGAGCTCGACGGCATCGCCTGGTCGGGCATCACCGAGGATTACACCGTTGGCTGGGCGGACGTGACCAACTACTTCCTGACCAACAACATCTCCGGCGCCTGGATCGGCTCCTACTTCGCCAACAGCGAGCGCTGGGAGGAGCTGCCCGATCACCTGCAGCAGCTCTTCCGTCTCTGCATGGACAGCTCGCACTACTATCGCCAGTACTGGTACTGGGGCGGCGAGGCAGACCTGCGCACCAAGGGCACCAAGCTGAAGCTCACCACCATTCCCGACGAGGAGTGGAAGCAGGTGGAAGAGGAAGCCGACAAGTTCTGGGACGAGATCGCCCAAACCAGCCCGCGAGCGGCCAAGGTCGTGCAGATCTTCCGCGACTATAACCAGACCATGCGGGACGCCGGCCCGCCGTACCGCTACTAGGTTTCACACGGAAGCTGAAGGCCCGGTCGCAACCGCTGGCCGGGCCTTACTTTTTCAGCGCGACCGGCGCGCCGTGCGGGGTCGAGAGATAGGCCTCGGTCCAGGCCTGCTTGAGCTCCGACAGGGCGCCGTCCGTGGCCAAGCCGCGGGCCACCAGCAGCGCCTCCAAGGTCTCCAGCCAGACATCATAGTAGTCCGAGCCGTCGCGCGGCCCGCCCGCCTCGGCGGCGCGCTTCAGGCCGGCGCCGAACCGCTCGGCCCACTCGGGCCAGGCGAAGTGGCCCTCCTCCGAGAGCTTGACGGTGATGGCGAAGACCTGCGCGTGCCAAGGCTCGGAAAAGGCCGGCGCATTGTCGTCCTGCCGTGGCAAGGCGGCCAGCAAGGCCTCGGTCGAGCGCGCGGCCTCAGGCATGATCGAGGTAGCTCTCCCAGAGATCGAGCGTGACGCTGTCGCGCGGCGAGGCCGAAGGCCCCCAAAGCTCCTGCGCGGTGAAGCGCACGGTGTAGAGGTGCTGCGGCGCCTCACCTTCGAACTTGGAATTGCTGTCCGGGAAAACGTGGCCGCCGTGCAGCAGCTCGACCGTGCCGACCCGGCCGCGCGCGTAGCGCGGTAGACGGGTATGGCCTTCCGGGTGCTCAATGCTGGTCCGCACCTGGTCTCCCGCAACAAAGCGCGGCGCGACATTCAGAGGACGCGCGCTCGGCCCGCCGCTCATCATGGCCGGCAGAACATCGGCGGCTTTGAGAGGCGGCGTCTGCTTTTGGCTGCCAGCCGCGGCCTTGGCCTGCTCGATCTCCTCGACCGTCACCAGCCCGCGCGCGACCATCAGATCGGTAAGGCCTGCGAGCCAGCGCTCGTAGTAAGTGAACTGAAGGTACTCCAGCGGCCCCAGGCTCTCCCGCTGAAAGCGCGAGGCGTCGATGTTCCATTTGCCCCAAGCGCCCATGGCGACCGTCAGGGCCATGGCCTTGGCCTCCCAATCCGTGTGGAAGACCGGCTCGTCCTCCTCGATGGGGATGGGGCCGAAGCCGTGCATGCCGCCCATGTCGTGGATGTTGTTCATGGCCTCACGCTCCGGTGCGCAGATCGCGCTCGGTGCCGATCATGGAGTTGCGGGTGACCAGGTCGGCGAGCATCTCCTCGGTCAGGCCGTCCGTGCCGGCTGGCCGCTGCGGGATCACGAGGTAGCGGATCTCCGCCGTGGAGTCCCAGACCTTCACCGCGACCTCTTCCGGCAGCTGGACGCCGAACTCGGCCAGCACGCCGCGCGGATCGATGACGGCGCGGGAGCGGTAGGCCTCCGACTTGTACCAGACCGGCGGGATGCCGAGCGTCGGCCAGGGATAGCAGGAGCAGAGCGTGCAGACGACGAGGTTCTGAACCTCGGGCGTGTTCTCCACCGCCACCATGTGCTCGCCCTGACGGCCGGTGAAGCCGAGGCTGGCGATGGCCGCGGTGGCGTCCTCCAGCAGCCAGCGGCGAAACTCCGGGTCGACCCAAGAGCGCGCCACCACCTTGGCGCCGTTCTGGGGGCCGATCTTGGTCTCGTAGGTGTCGATCAAGGCATCGAGCGCGGCCGGGTCGACCAAGCCTTTCTCGACCAGCAGGCTTTCCAGTGCCTTGACCCGCAAGGCCGGCTCGGAAGGCAGATGGCTGTGCGGCGCATCCTCGTCATGACTGTGGCTGTGGCTATGGTCATCGTGATGATCGTTCATCCCTAACCTCGACTGACTGCTGACTGATCGACGCTATCAGTATAGCCCTGCCGAGAGGCGGCACCAGCCGGCCCGGCGCATCGCAGGTCTCCCTTGCGACAAGATCGCTTGGCCGTCTAGCAGGCTTCCGCCAAGCTCCGGCGCCATGACGCAGCATCCGCTCGCCAAAGCCGCGCCGCTTCTCTTCGTCCTCTTTTGGTCGACCGGCTTCATCGGAGCGGTCTGGGGTCTCCCTTATGCAGAGCCCTTTACCTTTCTCGCCCTGCGTTTCGCCATTGCCGCTCCCGTGCTCGCCGCCATCGCGCTTCTGATCGGCAGCGTCTGGCCCGACAGCTGGCGACAGGTCGGGCATATCGCGGTCGTCGGCCTCCTCATCCACGGCGGGTATCTTGGCGGCGGCTTCGGTGCCATGGGCCGCGGCATGCCGGCCGCCGTCTGCGCCCTTCTGCTCTCCCTCCAGCCCATGCTTACCGTGGTGCTGGCTAATCTCTTCCTGGGAGACAGGATTCGACCCGCTCAGATACTTGGCATGGTGCTCGGCCTTGTCGGCGTCGCCCTGGTTTTGCTGCGCGACGTGACCAGCGGCAGCGCCCAGGAGCTGCTTCAGGGCTTCGACCTCATTGCGGTGCTTTTCTGTGCGCTGGCGATCGGCTCCATGAGCGTCGGCCTAGTCTACCAGAAGCGCTTTTGTCAGGAGACCGAGCTCTGGACCGGCGGCGCCATCCAGTACGTCGCGGCCGCCATCCTCGTCGCGCTGGTGGCCGTGTTGTTCGAGGACCTGCGGGTCGCCTGGACCGGGAACTTCGTCTTCGCCCTCTCCTGGCTCATCCTGGTGCTGTCGATCGGCGCGGTCAGCCTGCTCATGCTGCTGGTGCGCTGGGGTGAGGCGTCCCGCGTCTCCAGCCTTTTCTACCTCGTGCCACCGGTCACGGCGGTGATTGCCTTCTTCCTGTTCGGCGATCGCCTTGGTCCCCAGGCCCTGGTCGGCATGGCGATCGCAGTGGTAGGCGTGGCGCTGGCCATGCGTCCGCCGAAACAGGCGTGACAAAAACCGGCCGGACCGAGATTTTTTCCGCCTTGGCACTTGCGGGCCGGCAGGCAACCGCCATCTGGAACAGTAATTCCAGTTGCAGCCGCGAGGGACGCGCATGACCATCGACCTCTACACTTGGCCGACGCCGAACGGCCACAAGATCCACATCATGCTCGAAGAGGTCGGGCTGCCCTACAACGTCCACGCCATCGACATCGGCGCCGGCGATCAATTCGACGCCGACTACCTGAAGATCAGCCCAAATAACAAGATGCCGGCCATCGTCGACCCCGAGGGGCCCGACGGCCAGCCGCACTCGGTCTTCGAAAGCGGCGCCATCCTGATCTATCTCGCCGAGAAGACCGGCAAGCTCTTGCCCAGCGACCCGCGCACGCGCAGCACCGCGCTGCAATGGCTGATGTGGCAGATGGGCGGCCTCGGCCCGATGCTCGGTCAGGCCCATCACTTTCTGCAATACGCGCCTGAGACCATCGAGTACGCCGCCAACCGCTATAGCAACGAGGCCAAGCGCCTCTATGGCGTGCTCGACACACGGCTCGGCGAAGCGCGCTACCTCGCCGGCGACGAATACACCATCGCCGACATTGCCGCCTGGCCCTGGACCCGCTTTCCCGAGCGCCAGGGCGTCGAGCGCAACGACTATCCAAACTTCGTGCGCTGGTTCGACGAGATCGCCGAACGCCCGGCCGTGCAACGGGGCGTCACTGTCTTGGCCGAGCGTCGCAAGGAAGGCTTCGACCCCAAGGCGCACGAGATGCTGTTCGGCGCGACCCAGTACCAGCGCCGCTAAGCCTGCGCCTGCCAGACCTGCCCTTTGTGCGCTTGAACCGCACTCTTCTTCTTGGTTGTCTCACCGGCGTGCCCGAGCCTAACGAACCGTGCCGGGCCGCCGAACGGGAGAGGACAGACCATGGCGGACTTCGACCGCAAGAGCGTGAAGCCGGAAACCCTGGCCGCCCATGCCGCCGGCGTCGGCGATGAGGCGAACGGCGCCGTGGTGCCGGCCATCCAGCCCTCCACCACCTTCCGGCGCGACAGGGATTATCAGCCCATCTGGCGCGCCACTTACGGCCGCGGCGACAGCCCGAGCTACGACGCCGCTGAGGTGACCATCGCCACTCTGGAAGGCGGCGAGGAAGCCATCCTCTTCGCCTCCGGCATGGCCGCCGCCGCCGCCATCGTCCAGGCCCTCAGGCCCGGCGACCACCTGGTCCTGCAGCGGACCATGTACTGGGGCGTGCGCGACTGGATTGAGGAGTTCGCGGCGACCTGGGGCCTCGAGCTCGATCTCATCGACCCGGGCAACCTCGACGAGCTACGCCAGAAGCTCCGCCCGGGCGCGACCAAGCTGGTCTGGCTGGAAAGCCCGGCCAATCCGACCTGGGACGTAGTCGACCTGGAAGCGGCGGCGGCCATGGCCAAAGAGGCCGGCGCCCTGACGGTGGCAGACTCGACCGTCGCCACGCCGATCCTGACCCGCCCCTTGGAGCTGGGCTGCGACATCGTCATGCACTCGGCCACCAAGTACCTCAACGGCCACAGCGACGTGGTGGCCGGCGCGCTGGTGACCGCCAGGCGTGACGACGTCTGGGGCCGGATCCGACACAACCGGGAGCTGGGCGGCGCCAGCCTCGGCCCTTTCGAGGCCTGGCTGCTGCAGCGCGGCCTGCGCACCCTGCACTTGCGCGTCCGCCAGGCCAGCGCCAACGCTCTCGCCATCGCCGAGCACTTCGAAGGCCACCCGGCCGTCTCACACGTGCTCTATCCGGGCCTGTCCAGCCACCCGCGCCATGAGATCGCCAAGCGCCAGATGAGCGGCGGCTTTGGCGGCATGATGAGCATCCGACTCAGCGGCGGCGAGCCCGCCGCCCTGACCGCCGCCGGCCAGTGCCGGATCTTCCGGCCGGCAACCTCTCTGGGCGGCGTCGAAAGCCTGGTCGAGCACCGCGCCACCGTGGAGGGGCCGAACAGCCACGTGCCGCGCGACATGCTACGCCTTTCCATCGGCGTCGAGCATGTCGACGACCTGATCGCCGACCTGGAGCAGGCCTTTGCCGTGGGCGCCGCGGCCAGCCAAGACATCGAAGCAAGGGGAGCCGCCGAGTGATCAAGCTGTATACCTGGGGTACGCCCAACGGCCGCAAGGCTTCCATCGCCCTCGAGGAGCTGGAGCTGCCTTACGAGGTCGAGACCATCAACATCACCAAGGACGAGCAGTTTCAGCCGCACTTCCTGGAGGTCAGCCCCAACAACAAGATCCCCGCGATCCTCGATCCCGAGGGTCCGGAGGGCGAGCCCGTGGCGCTCTTCGAGTCCGGCGCAATCCTGCTTTATCTGGCGGAGAAGACGGGAAAGCTGATGCCGACCGACCCGGCCGCCCGCAGAGATGCGCATCAGTGGCTGATGTGGCAGATGGGCGGCTTCGGGCCGATGCTGGGCCAGGCCCATCATTTCCTGCGCTTTGCGCCGGAGGACCTGCCCTACGCCAAGGAGCGCTACAAGAAAGAGGCCGCGCGGCTCTACGGCGTGCTCGACGCCCGCTTGGCCGATGCACCCTACCTGGCCGGCGAGGACTACAGCATCGCCGACATCGCCACCTTTCCATGGGCGGCGCGCCACCCCTGGCAAGAGATCGATCTCAACGACTATCCCAACGTCAAGCGGTGGTACGACGCGATCGAGGCGCGCCCGGCCGTGCAACGCGGCATGGCGGTGCCGAGCTGAGCCCCGGCGCGCTTCGAACAGCTGCGACGTTCGTCGTGTAAGGGCGTCGGACCGCTAAGCCGCGGCGCCTTGCATGGCCACGGTCTTGGGCCGGCCACGGCGGCGCGGCATATCCATCGCCGGCATATCCTCGGTGGCGCTGCGGCCGTCGAGGCCGAGCAGCTCCTTGCGGGCCGCCTGCAAGACCTTGACCTCCCGGGCGTCGTCCCGATCCCAGATTTCCACGCAAGACAGCCGGATTTCGACCAGATCCAGCAGCGTTTCGAGCGAGCGTTTGCTGAGCGACATGGATTTCTCCCCTCTGTTCTTCAGCTACCTGCCGTTTTTGGTTTACGGGCCGACCCGGCCTGTTCACCAAGATGGGAAAACGTTGACGCGATCTCGCTTAAAATGCCGTGAAGCGAAGCTTAAGGAAGTCCCAAAATCCCCAGCTCTCTGGCCTGGATGGTTTGTTGACAAGCTTAGCCGGCACTGCCAACTAGTCCCTCCTGCAAACGCCGTGGGATAAAGCTGCATCCGGCGGAGAGGTGGCCGAGTGGCTGAAGGCGGCGGTTTGCTAAACCGTTATACGGGGAAACCCGTATCGAGGGTTCGAATCCCTTCCTCTCCGCCATTTCATTTCCTTTTCTGCCCCTACGTATTGTGAGCCTTTCGGCACCCCTCGATAGGGATTTAGTCTCTGATCCGACGCGGCTTGGCTCAGGAGTCGTCGTTCGATATCCGCCGTCATTTGATACTCGGCGGCTGGCCGCATAGCATTTGCGGTGGATTTCAGGACTCACACCATGCGAGCCCCTCTTCTCATATCCATCGCGGCTGGTCTTGCTTTCGCATTTGGCAACGCCTGGGCTCAGCCCCAGAACATCGAAGAATACCGCTCTTCGGACTGGCGCGGTGAGATCACGGGCGCCGGCGCGCTGTCGCAATGCGATATGACACCCGATGATCGCATGCTGTTCTTGAACGCGGTTCAGCGCGGGCTCGATCCGATCACCTACACCAGCGCCGAGATTCAGGTGATGCTGAACTCTCAGTTCTCCGCGTTCATGAACAACCTGTGGCGCGCCGTCGGCGTTGACCCGAGCAATCCCAACTACAACGCCTCGAGCACGCAGGCGACGCTCAGCAGCCGTGTCGAGACCTATGGGTGCGGGCGCAAGCGATGGTCTGCGGACAACGACTACGACATCATCGTCGTCGAGTATAGGAAGAGCCCTGAAGCCAGAGCGCGCGACATCGCGAAGCGCAAAGACGAGGACGGAACCGTTGCGGAAAGCTGGCGCCCTCGTCTGCCCGACTATTTGAGCCCCGCCGGCCCCGATACGACCAAAGAGCAGGCTTTCGATGCGGCGGACAAGCGCCTCACCGATGACTTGTACGATATTCGCCACGCGCGGGCGAAGGCCGAGGCGGCCTTTCAAGATGCCAAGCGAAGCTGCGGCAGTGCCCATTGCCGGGCCGAGGCGCGCCAAAGACGGACGGCAGAACAAGCGCGATTGGATGCCGAGGAAGCGGCGGCTCATGGTCGCTACGAGGACGACCTTCGCGCGATCTCACGGTACTACACCGACCTCTACGACCGCTGACGGAAGACACCTGCGGGGAGAGTGTTCCGGGCGAGGACTCGAACCCCGCAAAATCCGGTTCTAGAACCGGAAGGTCTTGCCGTTAAACGACCGGAACATGCGGGACTGTACGCCAAACGCCGCTTCCTTGACATCCCCTTGGCCCGCCTGGCGGTGACAGCCGCCCCTAGGCCATGTGCTTGTCGAACCAGGCGATCATACGCTCGGGATTTCGGCCGAAGTAGTTATAGCCGTCGAAGCGCCGCGTGGTGCCCTCGACCCAGAACAGTTCCTTCTCGTTGCTGCCGAGAAGATCGAAGGTCGTCTGACCGTCTTCCTGCGTGGTCCAGAGATCGTCCCGCACCTGCATCACCAGGGTCGGCACCTTGACGTCACCGGCAAAGAGATGCGGCGTCATCTCGGGATTGGTGAAGCCGCCCAGCTTCTTCTGCTCGAAGTCCATCGCATCCATGTAGTCGCCCACGCCCTGAAGCGTCGCGAAGCGGCCCATCAGCGCGGTCATGGAGACGACCAGCGGGCTGAGCATGCAGCGGACGTTCTGGAAGAGTTCGGGCCGGCGCGAGATGGCCTCGTACTGCGCGTTGCCCCCCGTGCATTGGCTATAGAGCCCCAGGGTCATGGTCGCGAGATGAGGATGCCTGTCGATGTAGGTCTTGGCCCCGACGCAGTCGCGCCATTCATAGCGGCCGATACCGCAGATCCCGCCGTTTGCCGCGGAGGAGTTGCCGTGGTTGCGCAGGTCATAAGCCAGCACGTTGTAGCCGGCGCGCGCCAAATGAGCGATGTGCGCCACGAAGTCGATCTCGATGTCGTCCACCTGGCTCCAGGGCTCGCCGAAGTGGCCGGTAAAGCCAGAGCGGCTCATGGGCATGGGATGGTTCATGACGATCAGCTTGTCGCTCTCGCCGCCTTCGGCGCGCACGTACCAGCCCTCCAGCGGCGTGCCATCGTCGGATTGGAAGTAGATGTCGTCCCAGTCCGTGATCCCGTGATCGGACGGGGTCTTGTGAACGGGTGTGCGAAAGGCCGGCTTCACCGCGAAGCTGGCGAGCGCTTTGACAACGGCAAGCTTGTCTTCCGGGATTTGGCTGAGGTCGGTCATCGCAAAGCTCCCTGTTTCAGATGACCTTGATTTGGACGCGCCGGGCCGCGCCCAGAATGACCGAACATCTCAAGGGTTTGACCGTTTCTCTCAATTCTCCCGACAGGCGACTGCTAGCCGGCTGTCGTTGTGCTAGTTCCTCTCATTCGAATGAGAGGAGCCGATATGAGCCAAGAGCTGTCCGAAGCCGCGGGGGCACTGCTTGAGCGATATCGCGGCATCAACCCGGGAGGGTTCAGCCCGACCCTGCTGGAGGCGGTGGAGTTCTTCTGGACCGACAAGCCGGCCCCGCGCGTCCCCCTAAGCTACGACCCCGGGCTGGCGATCATCCTGGCCGGCAAGAAGATCGGCCATCTCGACGGGCAGCGCTTCGAATATGGCGAGGGGAGCTACCTGGCGGTCGGCCTGCCGCTGATCTTCGAGTGCGAAACCCAGGCATCGGCCGAAGCCCCCCTCTTCGGCCTCTTCCTCCGGTTCCGCCCGACCGAGTTGCAAGAGCTGAAGGGACTGCTTGAGCGGGACAGCGTCCAACGCCTGTCCAAGGCCTCCAGCCTCGGCGTGGAACCCCTCACCGTCCCTCCGATCATGAAAGAGGCAATCACCCGCCTGGTCCGCCAGCTCTGCCAACCGCACGAAGCCGCGGCACTGGGCCCCAGCACCGTGCGGGAGATCTTCTTTCACGCCCTGCAGGACAGGCATGGCCGGGTTTTGCTGTCGCTGACCCAGCTCAGCCGCCCGGAAGCGCGCATTGCCGAGTTGCTCCGCCGGATCGAGGCGCGCGGTGACCTGGCGTGCAACGTGGACGCGATGGCCAAGGACGCCGGCATGAGCCCGGCGTCATTGCACCGGCACTTCAAATGCGTGACGGGCTATCCGCCACTGCAGTACTTCAAGCGCCAGAAGCTGATGCGCGCGCGGCAGTTGCTGACCAGCGAACGGACCTCGGTCTCCCAAGTGGCCCATGCCGTGGGCTACGCGAGCGCCGCGCAATTCAGCCGAGACTTCCGCAAGCTCTTCGGCCACCCGCCGAGCCTTGCCCGGTCGGTATGACGTGCCACAGCGGCCTCGTTCTATGGTCGGTCGCTGTTGAAGATGGACACGCTGACCTTCCAGGTGCCGTCCGGCTGACGCTTTAGGATGTTGACGAACTTCCCCTGCTCCGGCGGGTTCGTGCCGGCGACGGCGAAGGTTCCGATCTCATAGGCCAAGTCCCCATCGACGCCGTACTCTACGAGTGCGTTGCTGTGGGTCCCGCCGCTGTCCTTGCCCATCCGGGCGCGGTAGGATTCTTCAAACGCGTCTCTGCCCCGGGTCATCGGCTGATTGGGCGGCAGCAAGGCAACATCCTCGGTAAAGAACGCCGCGCATCCGGCAGCATCGCCCCGGTTGAAAGCGTCGTTGTATGCCGCGTGAAAGTCCTCGAGCATCTTCTTCATATCCATGACGTCCGCCCTTCCATCCTGTTTTGCCGGCCTGCCGACGTGCTGTGCCTCACGCGTCTCAGTCGTCGCCGTAGCATAGCAAAAAGCGAAGCTCACATATTCATCACACCCAGGCCGCAATTCACACGTAACTATGGGACATTCCAATCCATCGGCCTGGTCGACGCATCGCATGGCGCTCTGCCGGCGCATGCGCGATCGGACTGCCGGATGGTCTGCAGAGAAAAAGAGTGACCGATGCCCACCATTGAGGCGATACGCCTGCGCTGCGGCGACCCCGACGCCCAGACGCGGTTCTATTGCGACGTCCTGGGCATGCAGGAACGCGGCAACGGAACGGTCGGGTATGCCGAGGCCGAGGCGGGGCTGCTGTTTGAGGCGGCCGAGCGTCCCTACCATCCGGCGCCGAACGACCTCTATTGGAAGATCGCGCTTGCGGTCCCGGACATCGACCTTGCGCATAGGCAGCTCACGGACCAAGGCGTCGAAGTCCAGGCCCCGCGCCAAGTCGGCGACGTCGCCTATCTGGCGCACTTGAAGGATCCGGAGGGCTTCACGATCGAGCTGCTCGACCACTGGTTCGAAGGTGACCGCCCAGCCGGCACGGTCGAGACCAGAAGCCTCGGCGGCGGCCCCTGCCTGAACCTGCTGACCCTGCGGGCCGCAGACATCGGCCCGGTGGATCGCTCCGTCAAGGCTCTGGGTATGACGCCGCTCTCCGTCGTGCCGGTCCCCAAGGGCGGCTTCACGCTCTACTTCTACGCCTTCACCGAAGAGCAGCCGCCGAGCCCCGACCTTCTCGCCGTCGAGAACCGGACCTGGGTCTACCAGAGGCCCTATACGGTTCTGGAAATCCAGCACCTCGGTAGCGCGGGCCGGATGAAGCGGCCGCAGGCACAAGAAGGCGGTTACGCCGGCACCCTCGTTTCCGGCATGGAGCGCCCGTTTCACGATGCGCGATTGTGGCTGTACAGCCATGCGCAGGCGACAAGTGGGTAAGCCGCGCCCGATAGGTCAGAAACGGTCCGCCGAGGCCATGTCCCAGTACTTGGCGTAGTGACGGTCGATTTCTGACTCGCCCAGGAGCTCTCCGCGGCCGAGGAAGGGATAGAGCTCATCGTAGGTCTTATCGACCTCATTGGCGGTTCGGCGCACGATATGCCCCGGCGTTAACTCTTCCGGAGAGGAGAGGCCCATGGCGCCCGTGAGATCCAGAAAGCTCTTGATGTTCTGCGCGTGGTAGTTCGCAACGCTATGCTTGCGCTCATCCACCACGACCGCCCGCATCCGCCGCCGGTCCTGCGTCGCCACACCTGACGGGCAGGTGTTCGTGTTGCAGCGGACGGCTTGAATGCAGCCGATCGCAAAGAGCATGGTCCGCGCCGCATTACACATGTCCGCACCGATGGCCATCTTCTGAACGAGGTCAAAGCCGGTCACGACCTTCCCGGAAGAGATGACCCGTATCGCGTCTCGCTTGTCGATGCCGACGAGGCAGTTGTGCGCGAAGATCAGCCCTTCGTCCGCCTTCATGCCCAGCCGATCCGAGAATTCGAGCGGAGCCGCCCCGGTGCCCCCTTCCGAGCCATCGATGGTGATGAAGTCGGGTGTTATCCCTGTCTCGAGCATCGCCTTGCAGATGCCCATGAACTCCGACTTGCGACCGATGCAGAGCTTGAACCCGGTCGGCTTTCCACCGCTGTGCTCACGCAGCAGGGCAACGTATTCCAGCAGGCCACGCGGGTTCGAGAAGGTCGAATGCGTGGGCGGCGATATGCAGTCTTCGCCCATGGGTACGCCGCGGGCCTTAGAGATTTCCTCGTCGACTTTCGCGGCCGGCAGCACGCCCCCGTGCGACGGCTTCGCGCCTTGCGAAAGCTTGATTTCGATCATCTTGACCGCGTCTTTTGCGGCATTGTCCGCGAACATTGCCAAATCAAAATGCCCGTCTTTCGTTCTACAGCCGAAATAGCCGGTTCCGATTTGCCAGAAGATGTCCCCACCTCCGGCGAGGTGATAGCGGCTCAGGCCGCCCTCGCCCGTGTTGTGAGCGAAGTTCCCAAGCTTGGCTCCCTTGTTCAGCGCTTCGATCGCATTTGGACTTAGAGCCCCGAAACTCATGGCGGAGATGTTCAGACGCGAGGCATTGTAGACCTGCTTGCAGTCCGGCCCGCCCACATCGACCCGCGCCTCTGACTCCGGCACGACCTTCGGAGCGAGCGAGTGCTCTGCGGTCCGGTAGCCGACGTTCTCCACGTCATACTGCGTGCCGAAGGGCTGGAAGTCCGGCTTGTTCTCTGCACGGCGATAGACCATTTCGCGTTGTTCGCGATTGAAGGGTCGGCCGCTGTGCTCGGTCTCGACGAAGTACTGCCGAATCTCCGGACTGATGAACTCGAGTCCGTAGCGGAGATGCCCAATCACAGGATAATTGCGCAGAACGTTGCTGCGCGAAATGAACAGGTCGTAGCAGCCGATAAGAACGTAGGGCACGATCAGTAAAGCAGCCCAGGCGTAGGACGGCCAAAACTGCGGGACGATGATCAGGGACAGAATGCCCAAACCCGACAAGAGAAAGTAGTACTGGCGCACGAGCATAGTGGCTAACCTCGGCCTGATTCGTCGCGGTGTCTGTGCAACACATTCAAGACGCCTGAGCGGATGTAATTGTAGGCTTCCTGAGGTGTAACTGGGGCGCTTGTGGCCGGAAGCGCCTTTGGATCGACAGTGACGTCGAGGATTGTCGGAACGCCGTTTGCCAGCGCTTCCGGCAGGACCTGCCGCAGCGTCGAGAGATCTTTGACGGTGTATCCCACGCCACCGCAGGCTTCGGCGAACTTCGCGAAATCTATGTCGTCGAAATGAACGCCGGCATCGGCATAGCCCTGCGCGACACGCTCATCCAGTTGAACGAACTGGAAGAGGCGGTTGTTGAAGACGATGACGGTGTAGGGCAGTTGGTAGCGCACCGCGGTTGCGAAATCGCCCAGCATCATCGCAAATCCACCATCGCCGGTGAGCACGATGACTTGCTTGTCCGGCTCCGCAAGCTGGCATCCGATGCTGTAGCCGGTTGAGCAGTTGAGCGACCCCAAATGCCAGGACCAGATCAGCCGCTGCTTGCCGTTCATGCTGAGGTATGTGTTCGCCCAGAGGATCTCCAATCCCGCATCGATGCAGAAAATGGCGTCTTCCGCGGCATGCTGGTTGATGGTGTGGACGAGCGCTTGCGGTGTGACGGGGCTTTCGTTCTTCGTCAGATCGCCCTCGTAGCGCTGCAACGCTTCCATGCTCGCATGATGGCGTTTGCGCATATCCGCTAGAAAACGCGTATCCTCTCTCGGCTCGACAGCTTGCGCCAAGTGCTTCAGCGCGACCTTTGCATGCCCGATCAGGGCGTGGCTGACTGGCTTGTGTCGTCCGATGATCTCCGGGTCGAGATCGATTTGCAGGATCGGCGTCCGTTCCGGATAGTACTCCTTAAAGGCGAAGTTGCTCCCAACCATAATCAGAAGATCGCAGTGCGTGATCGAATGGTTGCCGGACGTGCTGCCCATCAGACCGATGCCGCCCACATAGTGCTCGTTCTTATTGTCGAGGATGTCTTTTGAGCGCGTCGTATGCACGAGAGGCGCCTGCAGCTTTCCTGCAAGCTCTAGGAGCTCCGCTTCAGCACCGCGGCATCCACCGCCATAGAGTATCGTGATCTTCTGATGGCTCGCGATCAGTTTTGCCGCGTCGTGAATGGCTTCGGCACTCGGGGAAACTTCGTAGTCCGCGTAGTACACAGAAGTGGGTGTCGTGGCGATCGGAACCGCCTTGCTCTGCAAGACATCGCAGGGATAGGAAATGTTGACGGCGCCTCTTCGGCCAATGGCCGTTTTTATGGCGGTCGGCAGAAGCTCAGCAGCATTCTCCGCGTTTCGCGCCTCTCTATTGTAAATCGTGCAGCACTCGAACAAGGCGAGCTGATTGATGTCCTGAGCGCCGAGGATGTTCTCCTGCGCGCGTTCGATTTGACCGGTGATGGCCAAGACCGGCACACGGTCGACCGTTGCATCGTACAAGCCGTTGATCAGGTGAATAGCCCCAGGGCCCTGGCAGCCGACACAGACCGCGAGTTCCCCTGTCAGCTTTGCCTGCCCGCTCGCTGCAAAGGCGCCAATCTCTTCGTGGCGCATCAGAATGAGTTTGATCCGGTCCTGCTTGTTGATGGCATCGAAGATCGGATCCACTTGCCCGCCCGGGATGCCAAAGATGTGCTTCACACCCAAATCCGCCAAAACCTGCAATATCTGATCTGCAACGCGCATGATGTCCCCCCGCGGAGTTGACGTTCATTCTCCTCTACCGAGCGCGAGGCCCGGCGGCCGGGGCCGCAAGCCCCCTGGCTCAGATCGCCATTCGATCGTTCAGGTCGAGCATAATCCAGAGGCTGCCCCCGACCATAATGAAGATCAGCACGGCGGCGAAGGCGATCGCCAGGATGTTCTCACGCGGCGTTGTCGTCAGGCTGAGGTCGAGGAAGTAGCGCAGGTGCACCAGGACCTGCAGCAGCGCAGCGATGGCGATGACGATCAAGGTGCTGTCGCGCGACAGTGCACCTGTGGCGACCAGCCCGAAGGGGATCACGGTCAGCACCGCGGCAAGCACAAAGCCAGTTAGATAACGGCCCAGGCTGGGCCCACTGTGCGAAGAGTCAGCTTCCATCACAGGATTCCCGGCAGATAGACGACGGAGAAAATGCCGATCCAGACGATATCGAGGAAATGCCAGAACAGCCCCAGACGATAGAGACGCGACATGACATAGGGATTGAGGCCGCGCAGGGCGATCTGCACACCCATGATCACGATAAAGAGCAGGCCGAAACTGACGTGCAAGCCGTGCGTAGCCACCAAGGTGAAGAAGGCTGAGAGGAAGCCGCTCTCACCCGGACCGGCGCCCGCGGCGGCCATGCCGATGAGTTCGTTAACCTCCAGGAAGACGAAGCCGGCGCCGAGGACGAAGGTGACCAACAGCCAGCGCAATACGTGACTCTTCCGGTCGGCCCGCGCCGACAACCAGGCGAAGCCGAAGGTGATGCTGCTGAACAGCAGCAGCGCTGTCTCGAGGAAGGTGTTGGACAGACTGAAGAGATGCCGGCCGGTCAGCGCCCCCGCGGTACTGTCGACCATGACCACGTAAGTCATGAACAGCAGCGCGAAGATGATGGCATCGCTTAAGAGGTAGAGCCAGAAACCGAACTCCCGCTGCCGAAGGTTCTCCGCCTCTTCTCGCGCGCGGGCATCCATTGCCGGGGCTACATCGCTCATGTCGCACGTGCCGGCAGCATCTGGGCCGCGAACGCCGGGTCCCGCTCGGCCTCCTCGGGTGGCTTGTCCGCCAGCGCCATAGCTTTGAAGCGCTCGTCTTCGATCGCCTTCACCTCCGCTGCGGTGATGCAGTAGTCGGGGTCGTCGTCGAAACAACGGATGATCACAGCGGCCAAAATGGCCAAAGCGCTGACGACGACCAGCCACCAGATATGCCAGACCGCGGCGAAGCCGAGCAGGAAGGCGAGCCCGCCGAGCAGTGGTCCGGCGGCGCTGTTCTTCGGCATGTAGATGTCTTCGTAGTGGGCTGGCCGGCTGTAATCCGTGCCATGCCGCTTCATCTCATGAAAGGCATCGCGCGACTCCACCGTAGGGATGACGGCGAAGTTGTAAGGCGGCGGCGGCGAAGACGTCATCCATTCCAAGCTACGCCCATGAATCCAGGGATCGCCGGTCAAATCCCGCTCCTGGCGCCATTGCCTGATGCTGAGCGTCATCTGAATCACTTGGCAGATGACGCCACAGAGAATGACCACAGCGCCCAAAGCCGCCACCACCAGATAGGGCTGCCACTCCGCGACGTTGTAGGTCTCCATGCGCCGAGCCATGCCGTGAAAGCCCAACACGTAGAGCGGCATGAAAGCGAGGTAGAAGCCGATCAGCCAGCACCAGAAGGCGCGGATACCCCAAGGTTCGTTGAGCTTGAAGCCCATCGCCTTGGGGAACCAAAGGCCAAAGCCGGCCAGATAGCCGAACAGCACGCCGGGAATGATCGCATTGTGAAAATGCGCCACCAGGAAGGTGCTGTTGTGGAACAGGTAGTCGACCGGCGGCATGGCCAGCAACACGCCCGACATACCACCGATCACGAAGGTCACGATGAACCCGATGGTCCAGTAGATCGAGGGGTGGAAGCGAATGCGGCCACGGTACAACGTCAGCAGCCAGTCGAAGATCTTCACGCCCGTCGGCACGGCGATGATCATGGTGGCGATGCCGAACACCGCGTTGACGTTGGCACTCGAGCCCATGGTGAAGAAGTGATGCAGCCAGACGCAGAACGACAGCAGGCCGATCGCGACCGTGGCATAGACCAGCGAGCGGTAGCCATAGAGGCGTTTGCCGGAGAGTGTCGAGACTACCTCCGAGAATATGCCGAAGGCCGGCAGGATGAGGATGTAGACCTCCGGATGGCCCCAGATCCAGAAGAGGTTGATGTAGTTCATCAGGTTGCCGCCGTCTTCGTTGGTGAAGAAGTGCAAGCCGAAGAAGCGGTCGAGACCGAGCAAAGCGCAGGCAACGGTGAGCGCAGGGAACGCAAAGACCATCAAGAGGCTCGAGATCAGCGCGGTCCAGGTGAAGAGCGGCATGCGCATCAACGTCATGCCCGGCGCGCGCCGCTTGATGATGGTGACGACGAAGTTGATGCCGGCCAGCGTCGAGCCGACCCCGCTGATCAGCAGCGCGCAAATCCAATAGTCGACGCCGACATCGGGCGAGTATTCTATCCCCGAGTAAGGCGGATAACCGGTCCAGCCCGCAGTCGAGAACTTGCCGATCACCAGCGAGATCATGACCAGGGCGGCGCCCCCCGCGGTCATCCAGAGGCTGACCGAGTTGAGGAAGGGAAAGGCGACGTCGCGCGCGCCGATCTGCAGCGGCACGGCGATATTCAGCAGTCCGGTCATGAACGGCATGGCCATGAAGAAGATCATGATCGTGCCGTGGGAGCTGAAGATCTGATCGAAATGGTCGGGCGGTAGATAGCCGGGTGAATTAAGGGCAACGGCCTGCTGCGCCCGCATCATGATGGCGTCCACGAAGCCGCGCAGCAGCATGACGACCGCCAGCACGATGTACATGATGCCAATGCGCTTGTGATCGAGACTGGTCAGCCATTCCGTCCAGAGGTAGCGCCACTTGCCGAAGTAGGTGATGGCGGCCATGACGAGCAGCGCGCCACCGACCGTGACCGCTGCGCCGCCCATGGCGACCCAGCTGTAGAACGGCAACGCGTCGATTGTCAGCTTACCGAGCATCCCGCTCCCCTCTCGCTCGCCTATTGGCCAAGGCTATTGCCCGACGTCGTCCCGTGGCTCATCCCGGGGTCCAGGTACTTTTCGATGATGCTGTCGAACAGGTTGGCTTCGACGGCCGAATAGTAAGTTACCGGATGCTTGATGCTGGGCTCGGCGAGCGTCGCATAGGCGGCACCATCCAGCGCCTCCGATGACTGCCTTACCTTCGCCACCCAGGCCTCGAAGTCCTCCCGCGACACGGAGATGGCTTCGAAGTGCTGATGGGAGAAGCCGTCCCCGCTGTACTGCATGTTGCGGCCCATGAAGCGCCCCGGTTCGTCGGCCTTGAGATTGAGCCGGGTCTGCATGCCGGCCATGGCATAGATCTGGCTGCCCAAGGCGGGAATGAAGAAGGAGTTCATCACGGTGTCCGAGGTAATGCGCAGGCTGAGCGGTCGCCCGCTAGGGAACACCAACTCGTTGACCACGGCGATCTGCTGCTCCGGATAGATGAACAGCCACTTCCAGTCCTGCGCCACGACCTCGACCTGCAGCGGCGCGGCGTCGCTGTCGAGCGATCGATAAGGATCGAGCTTGTGGGTATGGGCCCAAAGCAGCGCACCCAAGGTCACGACGATGGCCGCGGGAACGCTCCAGACCACGAATTCGATCGGCAGGGAGAAGTCCCAGTCGGGCCGGTAGGCGGCCTTCCTGTTGGTCGCCCGGTAGCGCCGCACGAAGACAATGGCCATGATCCAGACAGGGATCAGGACGATCATCATCACGCCGGCGGCCGTGAACAGAAGGTCCCGCTCGACCAGCGTGACGGGGCCCTTGGGATCGATAATGGGCGCGGTGCTCAATCCGCAACCGCCCAGCAGCAAGCAGGCCCCAAACAGCAATGCCCGCGTCACTCTTCGCAAACCTCTTCGTTAAAGGAGATCTTCTCTGAAGGGGCCCAAATACTTGATGTCATAGTGCACATGTACCGTGGTCGCCGCAACGGCGCGACCTGCGGCTTAATCGACCCACCGGCTTACCGCCCTTGGTCTTTGGAACGGCCGTCTCGGATCGCTCAGACTCGCGCCGGAACCATCAATCTCCGCACCCAGGGAGGCGGTGTCAGCCGACGCAGGATGGCATTGTCGACCGAGAATGAGCCGGCGCCGCCGATCACGAAGCTGATGAGGAGCACCATCATCAGCACGGGGTATTCCCAGCCACCCCCGGGAGACGCCCAGATGAAGCCCAGGAAGAAGTGGTGGCCCAGTATCGTCGCGATCATGAAGTAAGCCGCCGAACAGACCGCCGCGAGCCGGGTCAGCACCCCAACACCGATTCCGATCGCAATGCCCAGCTCGCAGAAACCGGCCAGCGTCACGAAGAACTCAGGACTGGGCACGCCAAGCTCCATGAAGGACTTGATGTCGTCTTCGCGCGGCGCCGGCCCGGCAAAGAGCTTCTCGGTGAAGTGAGGGACGAGATCGAAGCCGATGTAAATGCGAATCAGGGTGAGATGCCACGCCATCCGATGGTGGTTGATCGCCGCATCCGGCTGCTTGACCCCGTGCCATGCAACAATCCCAAACATCGCGAGATAAATCAGGAAAGCGACCAAGAGGCCGTAGATCACCAGATCGATGCCCTGCAGAGCGGCGATCCGCCAGGAGACCAGCATGCAAAGCAGGCTGACCAGGAAGCCCACAGCGAAACTCACGCGGGGCAGAAGGACGAGTGCAGCAACGCCGAGCAAAAGCCACAGGACCATGAAGAGAATGGCGCCTTGTGGCAGGCTCGCGTAGGTGCCGCCGAAGTAAGACACCGCCATGGCCACCAGGCACGCCGCCATCACGACCAGCGCTGCAATCCGCAGCTTCGCTGGCAGCTCGTTAGATGCCACTGGTTCGTTCGTGTCCGAAACGCCCTTCATCCCATACCCCCCTCAAGAAACTGCCGGCATGAAAAGCCGCCCCTGTTCGCCCGACGGCCTCGCCAAAACTTCAACGCACGACCAATAGCATGATTTATCCCTAGGTCTGCTGTCGTTCCGCACGAGCCTGGCGGCGCTTCCCTAGCTCTCTCCAACGGCGGGTGCGGGCACGAACGGAAGCGGCGGTGTCTTGCTCGGCGGCAGCCAAAGCAGTCTCGGCTCGATCGGCGAGTTCGGCGTTCCGCTGAGCCAGCTCCTGTAGTGCGTCCATCGACCAGGCGCGCAGAAAGGGCCGATCACGAGTCAACAGCGCCGCGAACCAGTCGGCACAGCTGTTCGCAAGGCGTGTGGGAACATCGAGATGCCGGGCCGACTGACAGATGTGCAGCTGCGCCTGCCAGGATGTGATCTTGTCCAGATGGTTGAGCAGCGCTTCGGTGTCAGAGCTCGTCAGACGGGTACCATCGTCCAGCGAAGCTTTGATCAACCAAGTCGCGCCATCCGAAATCGCCGCGTCCTCATGCGCTGCCAGGCGGACGAGTTCGGATAAGAAAGTCGGTCGATCGCCGAATCTCGCACGGATTTCGGCGAGTATGTCGGTCGTCTTGCCGTCATAGCGCCTGAGCGCGTCTCCAAGACTGGTCATCGCTACGCTCCACCGTCGCGGGCCGGTCCAAGCCTCTAGGCACGGAATTGTCCCCGAGGCAATCGCGTTCTTGTGCCCTTCACGCCAGCCCAGCAGAGTCGCCGTAAGACCCGACGAGGATGATCATGCCTGACCGCGCGCTGATGCGACAGCTGACCCGCTACACACAATGGGCAGACAATGTGCTGCTGGGAAACGCCGCTCAGCTGCCGGTGGAAGAGCTGGAGGCCGAGCGCGAGACCCTGTTCGGCAGCATCGCCGGAACCTTCGACCACATCCTGGTGGTGGCCGAGATGTTCGAAGCCCATCTCGAAAGACGCGCGCACCCCCACACGGCACGCCGCCGTGCCCATCCCTTGCCTTTCGTGGAGGTCGCCGACCGACTGCGGGCCATGGATGCGCAGTTCGTGTCGCGCGCCGACGCCTGGGACGAGGCGATGCTGGCAGAGCCGATCGACTTCGCCTTCGTCGACGGCGGCTCGGGTCGCATGACGCGGGCCGAGATCCTGCTGCACCTCACCAACCATGCCACCTACCACCGGGGCTTCATCAGCACGCTGCTCTATCCCTCGCCGGTCGACGGCCGAGCCAACGACTACACGGTGTTTCTGAGGGATGCCTGGCCCGCCATCGCCGCCACACTGCCGGACTGAATGGCGCGTCTTTGCCGGTTCACTGCCCGAAGCTGGTGACGCGGCCGCCCACAATCGTGTGGACCAAGCGCCAAGGGCCGGAACAGTCGAGTACCACGATATCGGCGCGGCGGCCGGCCTCGGTCGTGCCCCGATCCTTCAGCCCCATCGCTGCCGCCGGGTTCGTCGAGATATGGCGCCAGGCCTCGCTCAGAGGCCGTACGCCGCGGTCGACGAGGCGTTCGGCGGCATGCAAGAGGCTGGGATAGTAGTAGTCGGAGGCCAGCACGCTGCAGAGGCCCTCGCCGATGGCCTCCTCGGCGGACATGGCACCCATGTGGCTGCCGCCGCGAATGACGTTCGGGCCGCCCATGATGACATGCTCGCCGCTTGCGACCGCATCTGACGCCACCTCGCGCGCAAGCGGAAACTCGCAGACGCGCATCCCGAGCGCGCGGTTCGCTGTACGATCACCGCAGGTCCGCTCGTCGTGGGACAGCATGATGGCGCCCTGCTGCCCGGCCAGAGCGGCCACTTCCCGGATCTTGGCAGGAACCTCAGGCGCGCGCTGCCCGACGGCATCGACCTGCGCCAGGTACTGCTCCGGCGTCACGCCGGCGCGCTGGGCCCATTGGTCGAGCTTCTTATGCCGGCCGGCCTTGACCCACTCCACGGTCATGGTTGTGTGGTCGTTGAAAGCCACGGCCGGTGTGGGCTCCTGATCGAGCCACTCGGCGATATCGTCGATGGCATCGTGCGCGAAGGTCTCCCAGCGCAACTGCACGCGATGATCGGCCGTCAGACGCGGACGCAAGCTTGCGAGGCCCGCCATGAAGCGGCGTCCGGCGTCGAGGCTTCGCGCACCCGGTTCCCATGATATCGTAAGGCCGTGGTAGGCGGTGGTGATGCCGTTGCTCAGCAGCTGCCGGTCGACCGAACCCATGGCAATGGGAAAGGCGATGTCGACACCGGGGCGCGGGTGCAGCTCAAGTTCAAAGGCATCGCCGTGAACATCGATGATGCCGGGCAGCACATGGTAGCCGCGGCAATCGATGCGCAGGCCCTCGACTGACGGCGAGTCGACAATATGGCCGTCGGCCAAATGCAGGTCGGACGCTTGGAGATTTCCTTCGGGCGTCAGCACCTGGCCGCCCGTTAAACTGACAGACGTCGACATAGTGCCTCCCCAATCCCGCGGTCGCGAAAGACGCTTCGGCCCGCGCGGTGGCTCTATCGCCAACGCCGGAGGAATTCAACCGACCCCAACAGCGCGCCACCTACGATCAGGGCGCATGGCAGCAGCGCCGAGAAGGGCAGCAGCAAAATCGGCCAGAAGTAGACGATCGGGCTCGCCTCGATGGCCGGCGCATAGCATGCCCGCGGCTTTCAAACGGGCACTGCCCTGGAAAGGTCGAACTCGCCGATCTTCGTCTCCCGTCTCGTCCAAGCTTCAAAGCGGGCGTCGAGCTCGGCATAGTCGCCGCCGAACGCATTCTGGAAAGCGTCGAAGTCTTCGCGCGACCGCCAGATATCCATCGTCAAGAACCGGCTCTGCTGCACCGTATCCTGCAGCAGCTCCGTGCGACGATATCCCTCTGACCGCCCGAAAAGCCGCCCCCAGGGCCCTCCCGGCCCGTAGGCTTCGCGGAAGTCCTCGATCTTTTCCGGCACCACGTCGAATTCCCAGACAATGCAAAAGTCCCTTGGTTCGACCATTGCGCTCTCCCGCTACATAGGCTTGGTCCATCCGCCAGCATCAGCACCACATCGCGCCCACCGCAAGGGGGTATCGGCCCTACCCCCTTGCTGGACGTTTCCTCGCATGACGTAAGCACCCTGGAGAACAGCCTGCTGCGCGACGATCACGCCTTCGTCGCTGTTTCACGTCGGAATTCATCGACCCGCTCTTCGAGTTCCTGGGCCGTGAGCACGACGTTCCAAACCGGGCTGGGCGGGTCGAGCGGCCGGGACTCCGCCAGTGCGCCGAGATCGACCGGCACAAGCCCGGCGTCCCGGACGAGGTGGGCCACGGTCTCCCGATCGGCGGGGGCATCGGCTGCCAAGGTCATGGCAACCTTGGGATCGGCTCGGTCCGCATGGCGTTCGACATGACCGGTCCAGAGCGTGGTGAAGGCTTTAGCGATGCGTGCTTCGGGTAGCTTCTCGGCCAGCACCAGACCAGAGATCTGCTCCTCGCCGATGACGCGCTCGATGCCACCGCCTTCCGCATGCTGCAGGGGGTTCGTCGCATCGATCACCAGCTTGCCCTCGACATGCTGGCGGATGGTCTCAATCGCCTCGTCGAGCGTCCAGTAGTTGACCGCGAGCAAAACCAACTCGCCGAAAGCCGCGGCCTCAGCCGGAGTGCCGGCTTGGACTGAGCCGCCGATCTCTTGGACGATCGGCGTCAGCTTCTCCGGGCTTCTCGAACTCAGCATCACATCATGCCCCGCAGCGCTCCAAAGCTTGGCATAGATCTGGCCGATCGCGCCGGCCCCAACGATTCCGATTTTCATGATCAGTCTCCATCACTGCACGTTTGTCTTGTGCGATTAATGATGGTGACGCGATAGTACCCGAAAAATCGGCTTTCGCTGGCTTCAGAATGGACAAATTGTCATGAATAAGATGCCGCCTCTCTCCGGTATCGCCGCCTTCATCCAGGTCGCCGAAAGCGGCGCCTTCAACGAAGGGGCCCGGCGCCTGGAGCTCTCGGCCTCAGCGACTTCGAAGGCAGTGTCCCGCCTTGAGGAGGACCTTGGCGTCAAGCTGCTGCACCGCACGACCCGCAGCGTCAGCCTGACGCCCGAAGGCGAGCGCTATCTGGAAGGGGCACGACGGATCGTCGCGGACATGACCGCGCTCGGCATCGAGGTCTCCGACAGTCTTGCGGACCCCTCCGGCCGCCTCATGGTCAGCGCGCCCAGCGCACTAGGGCGCATGTGGCTCGTCGAGGCCCTGTCCGACTTCCGCAATGCCTGGCCCAAGATCGACGTCGAACTCTCCCTCGACGACCGGGCCGTCGATCTGGCCGGTGACGCGGTCGACGTGGTGATCAGGGCCGGGAGCCTGGCCGACAGCGCCAACCTGGTGGCCCGCCGCCTCTTCAGCGATCCCCTCATCCTGTGCGCCGCGCCGCAGTACTGGACCCGGAAAGGGCGGCCCAGCCATCCGGACGATCTCGCGGCGCACGATTGCCTCAACTTCCGCAACCGCCGAACCGGGCGGGTGATGCCGTGGTATTTCGAGATCGCGGAAGCGAATCGCGCCAAAGTGTTCGACGGACCGCTGACAATCGACGACGGCGAAGCCGTCGGCCGTGCCGCGCTGGCGGGCCTCGGCATCAGCCAGATGCCGGGCTTTATGGCAGCGGATGCCTTGCATGCGGGCCAGCTCGAAGAGGTTCTGCGCGACTTCAGGCCGCCCGAGGTCACCTTCACCGCGCTCTACCTCGACCGCCGCCTCGTCTCTCCCAAGATCCGCGCCTTCGTCGATTTCGTCAGCGCCCGCAAGCCACCCCATCCCGATCGGCTCTAGGGGCACCGCTGCCGGATTGTCACAGACTCCATCTAGTTTGCTGGGCGCCCATAGTGGCAGGCTGACCGGCGGTGCGGCGCTCCGCTTCAGACCTTTGCTGTCATAGTCCGGCGCTGTCCGCGCGCCCTCGCCTGCGGCCGCGGAAACTTTCGTGTCGATCGATCGATAAAATCCGTATTGCCACCTTGTTAGAACATTTCTAAAGTCCTATCTAATTAGAACATTTCTAAAATAACCTTGGTCGCAATCGGAGGACGTAATGGACGGAAACATCGGGAAACCGGCGAGTGGCTGCCCTTTCCATCACGGCGGAAACACCTCAACGGACGAGTCGGTCACCAAGTGGTGGCCAAACTCCCTGAACCTCGAAATCCTGCATCAGCATGGCGCCCGCACCAATCCCATGGATGCGGACTACAACCATCGCGACGCGGTGAAGAGCTTGGATTTCGAAGGAGTCAAAGCCGACGTGAAGGCTGTGCTGACTGAAAGCCAGGATTGGTGGCCGGCCGATTGGGGTCACTACGGTGGCTTGATGATCCGTCTTGCATGGCATTCAGCCGGCTCCTACCGCGTCGCGGACGGCCGCGGCGGCGGCGGCTCCGGCAACATTCGCTTCGCCCCGCTGAACTCCTGGCCCGACAACGCCAGCCTCGACAAGGCGCGCCGCCTACTCTGGCCGGTGAAGAAGAAGTACGGCAACGCCCTGTCCTGGGCCGATCTCATTCTCCTCTCCGGCACCGTCGCCTATGAGTCGATGGGCCTGAAGACCTTCGGTTTCGGCTTTGGACGTGAAGACATCTGGGGGCCTGAGCAGGACGTCTACTGGGGCTCCGAGAAAGAGTGGCTGGCACCCAGCGAGCAGCGCTACGGCAATCTCGAGCAAGCCTCGACGCTGGAGAACCCCTTGGCCGCCGTCCACATGGGCCTCATCTACGTCAATCCCGAGGGCGTCAACGGCCACCCGGACCCGGCGAAGACCGCGCATCACATCCGCGAAACCTTCGCGCGCATGGCCATGAACGACGAAGAGACTGCT
Source organism: Rhodospirillales bacterium (assembly GCA_965247175.1). Lineage (GTDB taxonomy): Bacteria > Pseudomonadota > Alphaproteobacteria > Kiloniellales > DSM-21159 > JANQMX01. Next base: position 727,010 of record OZ252006.1, on the reverse strand, counting down.
GCGCTGACCTGCGGCGGCCACACCGTCGGCAAGGCCCACGGCCGTGGCGCCGTCGATCATATCGGTGTTGAGCCGGAAGCAGCGGGCATCGAAGCGCAGGGCTTCGGCTGGTCCAACCCTGGCCTGGACGGAAAAGCCACCAACGCCTTCACCTCCGGCATCGAGGGTGCCTGGACCAAGCACCCCACCCAGTGGGACATGGGCTACTTCGACATGCTCTTCGGACACGAGTGGGAGCTCAAGAAGTCCCCGGCCGGCGCCTGGCAGTGGGAGCCTGTCGAGATCAAGGAGGAAGACAAGCCGGTCGACCCGACCGATCCGTCTATCCGTCACAACCCGATGATGACCGACGCCGACATGGCGATGAAGGTCGACCCGATCTACAACGCGATCTGCCAAAAGTTCATTGCCGACCCGGCGTACTTCGCTGACACCTTCGCCCGCGCCTGGTTCAAGCTGACCCACCGCGACATGGGCCCCAAGGCCAACTACCTGGGCCCGGACGTGCCGGCGGAAGACCTCATCTGGCAGGATCCGGTTCCGGCCGCCAACGGCAACTATGACGTGGCCGCGCTCAAGGCGAAGATCGCCGAAAGCGGCCTGTCGGCTGCCGAGCTGATCGCCACCGCCTGGGACAGCGCCCGGACCTTCCGTCGCTCGGACATGCGCGGCGGTGCGAACGGTGCGCGCATCCGCCTCGCTCCGCAGAAGGACTGGGAAGGCAACGAGCCGGACCGTCTGGCAAAGGTGCTGGGCATTCTCGAGCCGATTGCGGCCGCGAGCGGCGCATCCCTGGCTGATGTCATCGTTCTGGCCGGCAACGTCGGACTGGAGCTCTCCATCAAAGCAGCCGGCTACAACGTCGACGTGCCCTTCACTGGGGGCCGCGGCGATTCGAGCGACGCTGAAACCGATGCGGACTCCTTCGACGTCTTGGAGCCGCTGGCCGATGGCTTCCGCAATTGGGAGAAGACGAAGTACGCCGTCAGCCCCGAAGAGATGATGCTCGACCGGGCACAGCTCCTCGGCTTGAGCGCGCCTGAGATGACCGTGCTGGTCGGTGGCCTGCGTGTTCTGGGCGCCAACTACGGCGGCTCGAAGCACGGCGTCTTCACCGACCGTGTCGGCCAGCTGACCACGGACTTCTTCGTCAACCTGACCGACATGGCCTATAGCTGGCACCCGGTCGAGGACGGCACCTATGAGATCCGGGATCGCAAGACGGGCGAGGTGAAGTGGACCGCGACCAGCGCCGATCTGGTCTTCGGCTCCAACTCCATCCTGCGCAGCTACGCCGAGGTCTACGCTCAGGACGACAACCACGAGAAGTTCGTGCGCGACTTCGTGGCCGCCTGGACCAAGGTGATGAACGCAGACCGCTTCGATCTGGCTGCCTGATAGAACCTGTCGGATACCCCTCGTACGACGCTTAGGGCGGACCCTTTCGGTCCGCCCTTTGCTCTTTTAGACAGTGCTGGTTCAGCTTAGCAGTGACGGCTCAAAGGCCAGGCCGCTCCAGCACGTAGAGATGGTCGGGGTAGTCATAGCCCGGGAAGGTAATCGGCCGCGCGAACGACATGCCGAGCTTCTCCAGAACGTGGATCGAGGCACTGTTGTGGGGGTCGACGATGCCCAGGATGCGATCGACGCTGCCGGTTTCAAAGGCATGCTCGACGATGGCCTTAGCAGACTCCGTCGCGTAGCCCCTGCCCCAGCTTTGACGTGCCAGGCGAAAGCCGAGCTCCGCTTCGCGCGCAGACGTCCGGCCCTCGGCCTGCGTCAGCCCAATATAGCCGATGGCACAATCGCTCTGCTTCTCGCAGATCGCCCAACGGCCGGAATTCGGCGACAAGGTATAAGCCTCAATCTGCTCCCTCACCCAGCTGGCAGCCTCGGCATCGCTTAGAGGCCCATTGTCGCTGAAGCGCATCACCTCCGCGTCGCCGAGCAGCCCGGCTATGGCCGGCGCATCCCCTTCGACCAATGGCCGAATGCTCAAGCGCGGAGTGGAGAGCAGCAGCATTCCATCCTGTCCGTGACCTTGTCCCGGTCGCGTGCGATACAGCCAGCCAAGGCGACTGACAACCGCTCCCGTTATGCCCCGCCGACCTGCCGCGGGGCATCACTGTCCCAAGAGAAGCAATACGCGATGACCGTGAGAATACGGCCCTACGAGGCGGCCGACTGGCCCAGGCTCTGTGAAATCCATGACGCGGCACGTTTGCACGAGCTGGAAGGAACTGTCGGCACCGATGCCTTTCTGACTCTTGAGCAGACGGCCGAGAACGAAGGCCTGTTCGAGGAGAAGCTCTTCGTCGCCGAGGTCGATCAAAGCGTGCGCGGCTTCGTCGCCTATGGCGATGAAGAGCTCACCTGGCTCTACGTCGATCCACCCTTCTATCGAAAGGGCGTCGGGCGGGCGCTGCTGCAACACGCCGTCGCGCACACAGGCCCGGACGTGATGATCGAGGTTCTCGAAGGCAACGCACCGGCGCTCGCGCTCTACCAGTCCGAGGGCTTCGCCATCGCCAAACGAGTCGAAGGCAAGCTCGCAGGCAACGAGCGTCACGCCGCCGTTGGCCTGGTTCTCAGGCGAGTCAATCAACGATGAGGCTGTTCTATATCCAGCCCTCGTCGGCCAAATCGCTGCCGCATCAACGCCGCATGGCGAAGCAGAAAACAGATCCGGCGGCGAGGAATGCCAGTGCGATCCCTGCAGGCGCGCTGAGTGCCGTTGGCGGTCCCGTGTCGAGCGGTGTGAAGACGGGCGCGCCATAAATCACGCTCAGCGGATCGCGATAGTCGAAGGAAACGATCTCCGGGAAGCCAGTCTCGACCAACGTCTCGAAGATCGAGGCGTAGGCCACCCGAAAGCGCTCGCCCGGTTGTGCAATGCCGAGATCGATTTCGAGAACTGTAAAGTCGAGGATCCGTTCGTTGGCGACCGGCATGGACGGCGTCCGGACATTCAAGGGATCTCCGGTAAACACCAGACTGGCGGAGCCGAAGCCGCCCGACCCGGAAGACGTGGGCAAGGCTTCGTACACAAACCCGGTCTCGTAGCGGACTCCTGTCGGCGGCGCGAAACGGCTCGGCGCCAAGCTGCTGGTGACGACAAGGGAGTACGTCAGCTTCGTCCCGCTCGGACCGAGGAGCCGAAAGCTCCCTCCGTCGACGATGACCTGAGAGGTGACCTGGGTGGAGACGGGAAAGGGGTTGATGAACTCATCGAAGGCGGCCTCGGCACGGACCTCCAACCGGCCACCACCAAACAGGCTGCCAGACAAGGCGACGTTTCCGAAGCGGTCCATGGAGGCCTGACCGAATACGCCCGGCTCACTGAGCGTCGTCATCACATCCCGCGTGATTGCCTGTCCGTCCGCTGCCTCCGTCCTGTCGGCGTTGAAGCTGATGGCGCCCGGCAAGGGCTCAATCTGCACCCGCACGCCTTGAATCGTCGTCGCACCGGCGCCCGCCCAAAGCCCTGATGCAACGAAAATCGCGAAACCAAGCAGCGCTTCGGCAAGACGACTTGAGGAATGTTGCTTCGCCATACCGCCCTTTCCCTGTTAACGTTCGACCGGGTGGGGACCTGCAAAATGCGCCTGCATCTGCCGGCCAATTGCGAAGCCCCCTCCAGAAACCTGAGGGTGAAACAGCGCGGGATCGAATTGAATGACCGCTTCACCGGATCTCTTGATCGTTCCTCCGGAAAGGCAGGCCCAGGAGGCCTCGGTCTCATCCCAGCTCGACAGCGACCCGCTCGGCGAGGTGCTCGGCTCGGTCAAGCTGACGGGCGCGCTCTTCTTCGTCGTCGACGCGACCTCGCCGTGGTGCATCGAGGTGCCGCACACCCGGCATTACGCCCACATGGTCCTGCCCAAAGCGCAACACCTGCTCTCCTATCACATCACCGTCGAGGGTGCCGGCTTCGCCAGCGTGCCCGGTATCGAACCGGTCGCCTACGATTCGGGAGACATCGTCCTGTTTCCGCAGGGCGACGGCTACAAGATGCAGAACGCTCCCGAGACGCCGCCTGAGTTCAACTCAGAGGAAACGCTTGAATTCATGCGCGCGTTGGGACAAGGCGCCCTGCCCTTCGTGATCAAGGAAGGCGGCGGAGGCCCACCGCGCACGACCACGATCTGCGGCTTTCTCGGCTGCGACTCCCGCCCCTTCAATCCCATGCTGGCCAGCTTGCCGCGGCTACTGCGGCTGCGGCGCCCGCGCAAAGACGGCCCCGATCTTCTAGACCGCCTGATCGATCTCACCATGGCGGAAGCCCAAGCCGGCCAGCCGGGCAGCCGCGACGTTGCCCTGCGCCTCGGCGAGTTGATGTTCGTCGAGCTGCTGCGGCGCTATGTAGAAGCGCCGGGTCCCAAGCCGCCCGGTTGGCTAAGCGCCCTGCGCGACCCGGCCCTGGCGCGCGTCATGGGCGCTCTGCACGCCCGCCCAGAAGAGTCGTGGACGGTGGACAGCATGGCCCGTGAAGCCGGCCTCTCCCGCACTGTCCTGGCAGAGCGCTTCACCCAGAACGTCGGCCAGCCGCCACTTCGCTATCTGACGCTATGGCGCATGCAGATGGCAGCAGCTTTGCTGACCGGCGGCGGACTGACGGTGGCGGAGATCGCACAGCGGGTCGGTTATGGGAGCGAGTCCGCCTTCAGCCGCACCTTCAAGCGGACGGCGGGACTCGCACCTAACGACTGGCGCCGCAAGCAGGCGTCTTAGCGCTCATCAGGCGCTTACCCCTTGCAGATCGAGTTGCCGCCGTCGGCCAGCATGGCTGCGCCGGTGACGAAGCTTGCGGCATCGGACGCGAGGAAGAGAGCCGCCTTGGCGATCTCCTCCGGCTCGGCCATGCGCTTCAAGGCATGCATCTGAGCAATGCCGTCGGCGGCAGCAGGGTCGTCAGAAAAATCCCCGGCCATGGGCGTCATGGTGCCGCCCGGCAAAAGCGCGTTGACTCGGATGCCGCTCTCGCCCAGCTCGACCGCGAGGCATTGCATGAGACCCACCAACCCCGCCTTGCTGGCCCCATAGGCGCTCAGTCCGGGAATGCCGATGCCCTGCCCTACGAAGCTGGACGTGAAAAGGATCGCACCGCGACCCTGTACCCGCATTGGCGGAACCTGATGCTTGGCCGCGTAGAAGGCGCTTGCCAGGTTGGTCTCCAGGGTCGCGCGCCAGTCCTCAGCCGAAAGCGAGGTGACGTCGCCCGCCGCGCCGAGCACGCCGGCATTGTTGAAGCCGATGTCGAGCCGCCCATAGCGCGCCAGGGCCATGTCCACCAGAGCCTTGGCGTAGTCTTCGTCCTGCACGTCGCCGGCGAGCGCCTCGGCTTCGCGACACTTTGCCCGAATGCCATCCACGACCCGGTCGAGCCGGTCCTGGCTGCGCGCGCCAAGCACCAGCTTGGCGCCCTCTTTAGAAAAGAGTGCGGCGGCGGCAGCGCCGATACCGCTGCTCGCCCCCGTGATGATGGCCACTTTGTTTTTGAGCTGCATGTGCGTCCCCTCGTTTCTGAGAAGGCGCGAAACAAGCGCATAGCTGATTGGGTCGCTATCCGCTTCTTGCAGCAGTTCAGCCTTGCCGTTCTGGAGTTCCTGCGCCCGACAGAGCGAGCAGGTCCTCGCGCAGCCGATCGGCGTCTCCCCCGCCGAGCAGCTGGTCGACCTCGTCATGGGTCGCGCGCCAGATCGGCACGGCTTCCCGCAGCAGTGCCCGTCCCTCCTCCGTCAGTCGCAAGCGTCGTCCTCGCCTGTCGTTTGGGTCCGGCGTGACCTCGACCAACCTCCGCCGCTCGAGCGGCTTCAGGTTCGCCGTCAGCGTCGTACGGTCCATGGCCAACAGTGGCACCAGATCGCCGATCAGCGGGGGGTCGGCGCGATTGAGTGCCATCAGCAGAGAATACTGACCATTGGTCAGATTGAGCGGCCGCAGGGCCTCATCGAAACGCCGCGCGATCGCCCGCGCTGCGCGCTGCAGGTGCAGGCAGAGGCAACGGTCGTGCACTTCGCGGGTGACGGTAAAGGGTAACTGACTCGTCACAGCCATGCCCAAGACCATAGGTTGACATCAACGTTATGTCAAAGTAGCGTGCGTCCACTTTCGAACCAAGACAGCAAGCGATTGAGGAGACGGCCCATGGCTGGCCTGCAGCAGAAGGTGCGCACCTGCCTCTGGTTCGACAGCCAAGGCCATGAAGCCGCGGAGTTCTACGTCTCGCTGCTGCCCGACAGCCGCATCGACGGGGTATTCAACTATGGAACCGACGGCCGGCCGCTGGTGGTCGAGTTCACCCTGGCCGGCGCACCCTTCATGGTCTTGAACGGCGGACCGATGTTCAAGCTGAGTCCCGCCGCCTCGATCTCGGTGCTGACGAAGAACCAGGCCGAGACTGACGCCTTGTGGAACAAGCTGCTGGCGGACGGCGGCGAAGAAAGCATGTGCGGCTGGCTGACCGACCGCTTCGGCGTGTCTTGGCAAATCGTGCCCGAGGTGCTGCCGCGAATGTTGAATGCGGAGGACAAGGCCGCGGCCGGCCGGGCGCGCGAAGCCATGATGGCAATGCAGAAACTCGACATCGCCGCCCTGGAGGCGGCCTTCAACGGCGCCTGAAGGAGACTCGCCCATGACCTATGTCGACGGATTTCTCGCGGCGGTGCCGACGGAGAACAAGGAGGCCTACCGCCGCCACGCGGAAGAGGCAGCAGTGGTCTTCAAGGATCATGGCGCCCTGTCGCTGGTGGAATGCTGGGGCGATGACGTGCCGGAGGGCAAGGTGAACTCCATGCACAGCGCCGTCCTGCGCAAGCCGGAGGAGACCGTGGTCTTCTCCTGGATCATCTGGCCTTCGAAGGCGGTGCGCGACGCCGGCATGGAAAAGGTCATGTCTGACCCCAGGCTGGCGTGCGAAGCCAACCCAATGCCGTTTGACGGAAAGCGCATGATCTTCGGCGGCTTCGATATGATCGTCGACGTTTGATCGGTCGGCGGGCCCTACCAGAAGCCGATCAAGCGGCCGCTCACGATGGCGGCCATCCAGAAGCCGAGGGACGCGGCCGCGCAGGCACGCTGAACGATTGCCCCGTCGGGCGACCTGTCCTCGTTCCTCGCCAGCCGCCGCAGAGTGAAAGCGTTCAAGCCGGCCAGGACGATCAGAATGACCTTCGCCAGCATGAAGGGGTTCTGGAGATAGGCCAGCGCCCGCACGGCGAAGAGCACCACACCGGTCGCAGCGGCAAGCGCGAAGCCCGCCAGGGCCACGCGGACCGCCAAGTCGTTCGCTGCAGCTAGACGACCTCGACGCAATATGGCCAGGTCGGCGACGGCGATCGCCCCGAACAACAAAGCAAAACCCAGGATGTGCGTGGCGTTGACCAGCGGATAGGTCCAAGCCGACGCCCGGAGCGATTTGATCGGGGGAAGTTCCTGAAGCCAAGCCGCGGCAGGCAGGAGGATGTCCCACATGACCCGGCGCTAGCCGCGCGGCTCGCCGGAGCATCCCGCCGGCAAGGCCACCGACTGTTGGCGAACGCCGACCCCATCGAGAACGAAAAGGTTGGGGCGTGCGACGAAGGTTTCCTCGCAGGACGGAAAGGCCACGGCCTGCACGGCATCGCCCACTTCAGGCGCGCGCGGCATGCCCCAACGGTTCAGGCGAGAGATCGGCGCGAGGTCCAAGACCCATTGTCCGGCAGGCGCGGGTTTCGCCTTCGCGACGACCGAGGCGAAGCCGAGTGCCGCCAACTCGTCGGGCACGGGAAGCGTCGCCGGATCGAGGGTCGCCCCCTCCAAAATCTCGATCGTTACCTCCGGATGCGGGTTGCTGTAGTTCACGGCGACCAGCCGCCCGTTGAACAGCAACGGCGCGTCGGTGTCGTAGAAGCCCCATCCGTGGTGGGCCGAGACAGGAAGTGTCAGAACGGCAACCAAGACGATAGAGGCGAGGGTGGCGGCGATCGCGGCGCTTCGGCGCGCGGGCTTCAGCATGACGGTCTCCTAGCGAAGCATCGGTCTTCGCTAGGTAGCGCCTACTGCCACCGCATTCTAATATCAATTATCCTTGTAATAATATCACTTTGGTCTTGCCGGTGGGCACCAACCACGGATGGAGCGGCGCGCGCCTTGAACGGGCGCCCTACTCCACAGCGATGTCGAAGTGAAGAACCTCCTCACGGGTCCCGAGCTTGCTGTAGAGGGTGATGGGCGGTGTGTCCCCCTGGTCGGCCTGTACGAAGATGACATGTGCGTCGCAGTCCCGCCCAATGGGTTTCAACGCTTCGATCAACGCTGTGGCGATGCCCAGGCGGCGATGTGCGCCATCGACCGCGAGATCGTAGATGTAAATCTCGCTGCGCTCCTGCTCGAACTTGCGGAGCACGTAGGCGGCAAGCCCGCCGACCACCCTGCCCTCCTTGAGCCCGACCAGAGCGATGAAGTCGTCGCTGTCCAGCAGGCGCTCCATGTAAGCCTTGCCCGGTCGTGCCGCGCCGTAGGTCTCCGGCATCTCGAAGACCTCGCCGAAGAGCGTCAAGAGCGCATCCATCAGGTCCAGATCGTCGGACGTCAGGCGCTGAATGTTGAAAGACGTAGCCATGGCCAAACCTACGGTCCGTGCGTGGAGTCTTCTTCGGTCTTGCGCCCGGCGAAGAGACCGAAGAGCGGCAGCAGCAAGATCGTGACAACCGGGATGAGCAGCAAGCCGGCGGCAAGGCCGACCAGGCCATCGAGAAATGCGGTGACCGCCCAGGTCACCGCACCGTCGGCGGCAGTGACCTGCTGTGCGGCCAGGACGGCCAGGTGATGAATGGCGTCGTAAAGCCAGGGCCAGCCCAGGTCCTTCACCCCGTGCACCAGGATGCTGCCACCGACCCAGAGCATGGCAGCCGTTCCGACCGTGGCGATGACAGCAAGAATCTTTGGCATGGACTTGACGGTCCAGCGGCCCAACGCGCGCACCGCGGCGAAGTGCCCGACTTGGCACATCTTGAGGCCGATGTCGTCCGCCTTCACCAGCAACGCAACGGCGCCATAGACCAGCGCTGTGATGCCGATCGCGACCGCCGCGAGAGCGAGCCCCTCCGTCCAGACGCTGTCCGTCTCGATGGCCGCCAGAGTGATGGTCATGATCTCGGCTGAGAGGATGAAATCGGTCTTGATGGCACCCTTCACGCGCTGCTCTTCGAGAAGGGCTGCATCGAGCGTCTCTGCCTTGCGTGGCCCCTCGGGTTCGTGCGGGGCGATGAGATGCCAGATCTTCTCGGCGCCCTCGAAACAGAGATAGGCGCCGCCCAGCATCAGCAGCGGAGTGAGAAGCCAAGGCAGAAAGGCATTCAGCAGCAGGGCGAGCGGAAGCAGGATGACCAGCTTGTTGAAGAAAGACGCCCGGGCGATCTTCCAGACGATGGGCAGCTCGCGCGCCGCCGGCAGTCCGGTGACGTACTTCGGGGTGACCGCCGCATCGTCGATGACCACGCCCGCGGCCTTGGTACCGGCCTTGGCCGCCTGGGCCGCCACGTCATCGAGTTGGGCGGCGGCGAGCTTCGCGATGGCCGCCACGTCATCGAGAAGAGCCAGCAGTCCGCTCATGGTGTCAGTCCCGGTCGCTTAGCAGCCTAAGCGCTCTGCTCTAACGACTGGGGGGCGATCTCTCCTGCGCCTGCAGCGAGGCCGCCCTGCGCCACGATGAAGCGCGCGATCTCGCCCACGCCCTCGCCCTGCTTCAGGTTGGTGAAGACGAAGGGGCGCTCACTCCGCATGCGCTTGGCGTCTCGGTCCATGATGTCCAGATCCGCGCCCACCAGCGGCGCCAAATCCGTCTTGTTGATGACCAGCAGATCGGAGCGGGTGATGCCTGGCCCGCCCTTGCGGGGGATCTTCTCGCCGGCTGAGACGTCGATGACGTAGATCGTCAGGTCAGCCAGCTCCGGTGAAAAGGTGGCCGCCAAGTTGTCGCCGCCGGACTCGATCAAGATGAGGTCCATCTTCGGGAAGCGCCCGTTCATTTCGGCCACGGCGGCGAGATTGATCGAAGCGTCCTCACGGATGGCCGTATGGGGGCAACCGCCGGTCTCGACGCCCAGAATGCGCTCCTCCGGCAAGGCGCCGGTGCGGGTCAGGATCTCGGCATCTTCCTTGGTGTAGATGTCGTTGGTGATGGCACAGAGATCGAAGCGCCCGAAGAGCGTGCGGGACAGCGCTTCCATGAGGGCCGTCTTGCCGGAGCCGACAGGGCCGCCGATGCCGACGCGCAAGGGACCGTTGGGAGATGTGCTCATGAGCGGAACAGCCTCGTGTATTGGGTTTCGTGACGCATGGAGGCGATATCGGCGATCATCGAGAAACCGCCGAGATCGTCCAGAGTAGAGTTGGCTGCCCAGTCGGCCTGGGCCAGGATCGGCGCCTCGAGCGCGGCGAGCACGCGCACCCCGTCGCTCTGTCCGAGCGGGATGAGCCGAAGACCGGCTGAGACCAAGTTGGCGGCCATTGCATGAAGGTACGCGGTCAGGGCCGGCGTGAGCGCAATCCTGCAGCAGGCGGCCGCCACACCGACAGCAATCGGATAGGGAATGCCCCGAAGATCGCAGGCCGCCTCCGGCCAGGCCGTCCTGATCGCCTGTCGGAAAGCCTCGCCCTGCGCTTCCGTCTCCAGAGCGCGCTCGGCCGTGGGCGACAGCGCCACCGCCAGCTCGGCTACGGCTGACAGGCGTGCAGTGTCCCGCCCCACTGCCGCATGCCAAGCCTCCGCCATCACGACCAGGTCGTTGCGACCCGCGCCGTGAGCCACGATGTCTTCGACCCAGGCCAGAAGGCTTACGTGGTCCCTCACCTCGCCTGCCTCGACCGCCCACTCCAGGCCATGGGAGTAGCTGAAGGCGCCAACGGGGAAGGACGGCGAAAGCCAGGTCAGCAGCCGCAACAGGTCATGCTGGTCATCCATGGTCATGCTCGTGAGCGTGGCTGTGGGCATGACCGTGGCCGCCGGCGTAGGCGCCCCGCTCCGGTTGGAAGGGACGCGAAACACGGATCGTCTCCGCGCCCAAGCCCTGCAGCATCTCTTCGATCACATGGTCATAGCGGATGTAGAGAGACGCCTCGGCGATCTCTGTCGGAAGATGCCGGTTGCCGAGATGCCAAGCGGCACGCACCAGAGCCTCTTCGGTTGCGCAGCGCACCTCCAGCAGCTCTTCGGCGGCAGCGCGAACGGCGACGAGGCGGCCGTCCTCCAGCTTTAAGGCGTCGCCGTCCTCGATGGCCGCCGGACGCGGAAGATCGAGCAGGAAGGTCAAGCCGTTCTCACTGCTCAGCACGAGGCGGCGGCGGCTGCGCGCCTCGAAGTCGAGCTTGACCGCGTCGTCGGCACTGTGGCTCCAGGCGCCGCGCCGCAGCAGCGCGCCGGCCCGCGGCAAGGCTTGTTTGCTACCGTCCATCAGAACAGGAAGTAGCGCTGGGCCATGGGTAGAACCTCCGCCGGCTCACAGGTGAGGAGCTCGCCATCGGCCCGGACCTCATAGGTTTCCGGGTCCACCTCAATGGCCGGTGTCGCGTCGTTGTGCACCATGGAGGCTTTCGATATGCCGCCGCGCACATTGCCTACCGGCAGCACGCTCTTCGCCAGACCAAGCTTGGCCGCGAGATCGCTCTCAAAGGCGGCGCGGGAGACGAAGGTGACAGCACCGGCTGCCTGGGCACCGCCGAATGCGCCAAACATGGGGCGGTAGTGGACAGGCTGCGGTGTGGGGATGGACGCGTTGGGGTCGCCCATGGGCGCCGCCGCAATAGCGCCGCCCAAGAGCACCAGGTCCGGCTTCACGCCGAAAAAGGCCGGGTTCCAGAGCACCAGGTCCGCGCGCTTGCCGACCTCGACCGAGCCGATGTGCTCCGCCATGCCGTGGGCGATCGCCGGGTTGATCGTGTATTTGGCGATGTAGCGCTTGACCCGAATGTTGTCGTTCGCGCCGCTCTCTTCCGGCAGGGCGCCGCGCTGCCGCTTCATCTTGTCCGCCGTCTGCCAGGTGCGGATCAGCACCTCTCCCACCCGGCCCATTGCCTGGCTGTCCGAGGCGATGATCGAGAAGGCGCCGAGGTCGTGCAGGATATCCTCGGCGGCGATGGTTTCCCGCCGGATGCGGGATTCCGCGAACGCCACATCCTCCGGGATGTTGGCGTCCAGGTGATGGCACACCATCAGCATATCGAGGTGCTCCTCGATGGTGTTCACCGTGTAGGGCCGGGTCGGGTTGGTCGAGGAGGGAATGACGTTGCTCTCGCCGGCGACCTTGATGATGTCCGGCGCATGCCCGCCCCCTGCCCCTTCGGTGTGAAAGGCATGGATGGTGCGGCCCTTGAGAGCGGCGATGGTGGTCTCGACGAAGCCGCTCTCGTTCAGAGTGTCAGTATGGATCATGACCTGGACGTCGAGGTCGTCAGCGACGCTCAGGCAGCAATCGATCGCGGCCGGCGTGGTGCCCCAGTCCTCATGCAGCTTCAGCGCACAGGCCCCGCCCTCGATCTGCTCAACCAGGCCCTCCGGGCGCGAGGCGTTGCCCTTACCCGACAAGGCCAGGTTCACTGGGAAGCCGTCGGCGGCCTGCAGCATGCGCCCAATGTGCCACGCCCCTGGCGTGCAGGTGGTGGCGTTGGTTCCGGTCGCCGGCCCGGTCCCACCGCCCAGCATGGTGGTGACGCCGGACATCAGCGCCTCTTCGATCTGCTGCGGGCAGATGAAGTGGATGTGCGCATCGAAGCCGCCGGCGGTGAGGATCTTGCCCTCCCCGGCGATCGCCTCGGTCGAGGGTCCGATGACGATGTCGACGCCTGGCTGGACGTCCGGGTTGCCGGCTTTGCCAATTCCGACGATGCGGCCGTCTCTCAGTCCCACGTCGGCTTTGACGATGCCCCAGTGATCGACGATCAGCGCATTGGTGATGACGGTGTCGACCGTGCCCTCGGCGCGGGTCGCCTGCGACTGACCCATGCCGTCACGGATGACCTTGCCGCCGCCGAACTTGACCTCTTCGCCATAGGTCGTGAGGTCCTTCTCGACCTCGATCAGCAACTCGGTGTCCGCCAGGCGAACCCGGTCTCCGGCCGTCGGGCCATACATGTCCGCATAGGCGGCGCGTCCAATCCTTGCCGGCATGCTGCTTCCCCTCAGTCCTCGAGCGCGCCCATGACGCGCTGATTGAAGCCGTAGACCTCCCGCGCGCCGGCATAGGGCACCAGCGTCACCTCACGGCTCTGCCCGGGCTCGAAGCGCACCGCCGTGCCGGCCGGAATATCGAGACGCATACCGCGCGCCTTTTCCCGTTCGAAGAGCAAGGCCTCGTTCGTCTCGAAGAAATGATAGTGGGAGCCGACCTGAATTGGCCTGTCGCCGCTGTTGGCGACGGACAGCGTCACCGTCTCTTGGCCGGCGTTCAGCTCGATCTCGCCGTCAGCTGGAAAAACTTCTCCGGGAATCAATATCCTGCTCCCCTCACTTAACGAATGGGTTGATGCACAGTGACGAGCTTTGTGCCGTCCGGGAAAGTCGCCTCGACCTGCACGTCGTGGATCATCTCGGCGACGCCCTGCATCACCTGCTCCCTACTGATGACCGACGCGCCGGCTTCCATCAGGTCCGCGACCGAGCGCCCGTCGCGCGCGCCCTCGACAACGAAGTCGCTGATCAAGGCGATGGCTTCGGGATGGTTCAGCTTCACGCCGCGCTCCAGCCTGCGGCGCGCGACCATCGCCGCCATGGCGATCAGCAGTTTGTCCTTCTCACGCGGGGTCAGGTTCATGAAGCTCTCCCAAGATCATCGATCCTTCTTCTCTCGACCTAGCAGCGCCAGGCGATCGGCGCCGACAGGCCGCTGAGAATCCCATAGGCTGCAACCATCCATCGCCGCATATCTGTCGGGGCCTGTGCCGCCACGCGAAAGCTCAGGGCATCGCGCAGCAGGCTTGCTCCAGCCCATGTCCCTTCGCCACAGGCAAGGCCCCGCAAGGCGTCGCGCTTTTCCACCATGGCCGGGCCACGGTAGAGCCCTGTCAGATAGGCCGTGGCCCCTCGTCCCATGGCAGGACGCAGCAAGCCTGCCTTGATGTCACCGTCTAGTCGGGCTTCTTCCGCGAAGACGAGCCGATCGTCGGCCGACACGCGCCAAGAGTCGCGGTAGCGCCCGCTGGAGACCCGCTCGCCCATGGCTTCCCGCCCGAACACCAACGGCTCCATGATCAGAAACTCGGCGCTGTCCGCCGCCGCCAGCCTCAGCTCCCGAGACAAGGCCGCACCGTCGAAGAAGATGGTATCTTGCGGCACCCAATAGCCACGACCGTCCTTGGCGACGTTCATGTCCACCTTGATCGAGGCCGTCCCGCCGATGCTTCGGTAGATCTTCTCGCTGGCCTGGCTGGTGAACACGCCCAAGGCATCGCGCTCCACCGAGAGCGATATCTCGAAGCTATCCCCGCCGGTCAGGCCGCCAGCGGTGTTGATCAGAAGAGCTTCGATGCCGTGATGGCTGTAGACTTTCGGGGCACGGGCCTTGGCGGCGCCGGACTGATACCAGCCTGCGATGGCGGTCCGACCGGCTCGGGCAGCCAAGGAGAGGCTGAGACAGCCATGGCTGCGTTGGAGAGGGGGCTCCAGCATTGAGTCAGCCCGCAAGCCGCCGTCCAACACCTGCCTCCGTCACGCCAAACCCGCCTTTGTTTCTTTTCGCAACTGCGAAATAGCACAAGGCACGGCGCGGACGCTACTCCCGTGTGCTGGCTGCCGGATCAGCCAAGGTACATGATGAAGTACTTCTTGAAGGGTGACGTCATGTGCCAGGTGCCCGACCAGCCCTTCTGCATGGTCAACTGATCGCCGGCCTTGAAGCTCTCGCTGCGCCCGTCCTTGCCGGTGATCACCACTTCGCCAGCCAAAACGTTCATGTACTCGTTTGCGGGATAACTCGCGATCTCTTCCTTGCAGGGGCTGCACTCCCAGATGCCGGCCAGGAACTGGCCATCGGGCGAAGCAAGGAAGATGTGCGCTCTCTCCTCGGGCGTGCCCTCGACCACCTCATCGGGATTTATGTAGGCGCAAGGCTCCATCTTGGCTTCGAGCTCGCTCTGGGCGATGCGTTGAAAGCTCGGCTTGGACATGGCGCGTGTGCTCCTCATTCGGGGTCAAGATGTTCCGGTTCATCTCCGGCAGGTAGGGGACGTAGGGCAGCGAGACGGCATCGAGATTGCGTGCATAGCTGTGACCGGCGTAGACCGCGGCGGCGATGATACTCGGTGCTTCGCAGTCCCCGATACGAGCGACCGACTTCACGCCTGCGGCAGCCTGCGCGTCCGGGCTCTCGGCCAGCGCCTGGTAGAGCGCGTCGTTCGGCAAGCGCGCGGTGACCATGACGACTGTAGCCGCAGCGAGGGCTTTGCTCTCCCCGCCGTGCACACAGTCGAGCACGACGGAGTCTCGCTCGATGCGAGACAGCTGCTTGAGACGCAGGATCTCGACGCCGACCTCCATCATGCGGGCGATGATCTTGTGCTGCTCCAAGGTCAGGAAGAGATAGCCGGCCAGTTCGGCCGCGGGCGTCACCAGGGTGACGGCGTGACCCTCGCCCTTGAGCTTCTCGGCGATGGCATTGGCGAGGTAGCTGCCGTCCGTGTCGTAGATGACCACTGGCCCCTCGACCGGATGCCCCTCCATGACGTCATCGGGTGTCAGCACGTGCGGCAGGTCGCTGCCTGGCACCGCCCAGAAGTGGGAGCGGCCGACCCCGTCGCGGCGCCAGCGGGCCCCGGTCGCCGTCACGATGTGCGGCGCGTCGAAGCCGAGGCACTGCGCCGCGTCCATGGCGCTGTTTCTGTAGATCTCCACATTGGCCATGGACTGCATCTGATAGAGCCGATAGTCGCGCACCCGTGCCCATTCGGCGAGGCCCGGCAGAGCGCTCTCCCGGCTGACCCGGCCTCCCAGCTCGTCGTTGGCCTCCGCCAAGGTGACCGCGTAACCCCGCCGGCCGAGCGAGAGTGCACACTCAAGCCCGGCCGGTCCTCCCCCGACGATCAAAACCGAATCCTCCGAACCCTTCGGCGCGATCTCCTCCGGATGCCAATCGCGGCGGTACTCCTCCATCATGGTCGGGTTCTGGGTGCAGCGGATGGGCGAGTAGGACATCTCGCCGGAGACACAGATGTTGCAGCCGATGCACTCGCGGATGTCGTCGACCCGCCCTTCAGCGATCTTGTTCGGCAGAAAAGGGTCGGCGATGGACGGACGGGCCGCACCGATCAGGTCCATCACCCCACGCTTGATCTGGGAGACCATGGTGTCTGGCGAGGTGAAGCGCCCGACCCCGACCACGGGCTTGCCGGTCACTTCCTTGACGAAACGGGTATAGGGCTCCTGAAAACCCTCTTTGGCGAAGCGCGAGGTATCGGAGTCGTAGGACCAGTCCGAGATGTTGACGTCCCAGAGGTCTGGCAGATCCTTGAGCAGCTCGACGACCTCGCGCCCCTCCCCCTCGCAGGTCAGGCCGTCTTCGCCCATCATTTCATCGACGGCGAACCGGATGGCCACGGCGCAGCGGTCGCCCACCGCCTCCTTGGTGTCCTGGAAGAGCTCGCGCAGCAGGCGCACCCGGTTCTCCAGGCTGCCGCCATACTCGTCGCTACGCTGGTTGTAGCGGCGGGACAGGAAGTGCGAGGCGATGGAGAGGTTGTGGGCGGCGTAGACGTAGATGATGTCGAAGCCGGCCTGCTTCGCTCGCACCGCGGCAGCCTTGTGCTGCTGCCGCAGCGTGCGGATGTCCTGCGCATCCATGGCCCGGCACTGGAAGGGCTCGATCGATTCCAAAGTCAGGTGCGAACTGGGTCCGAGCGGCGGCAGGCGGACAGCCCGGTTTCCCGCCGCGACCCCGAAATGGCCAAGCTCTGCGCCGGCCAGTGCGCCGTGGCGATGCACGGCATCGACCATTTGCGCCTGGATGGCGATGTCCTCATCCCGCCAGAGGTGCAATCCCGGAAAGGGATGCAGCTCGGTGGTGTTGGAGACCTCGATGATTTCCGTGCAGACAACCCCCCAGCCGCCTTCCGCCTTGATCTCTCGCATGCGGGCCACTGCCTTCGGCGCCCAGTCGCTGGTGCCGTTGCAATGCGGGACCTGATAGAAGCGGTTCTTGGCCGTCACCGGCCCGATCTGGACCGGCTCAAAGAGAATCTCGTAACGCTCTGCGTCGCTCATATCTCCGCCCAGGTCTTTCTTTTGCAGTGCAAAGACGCGTTGCACGCAGGTAACAGCGGCATTACGCTTGAATGTCGAAGGGGCAAGCAACGGACCCGAAAGGGTTCATCCGCTGCAGCCGGAGGACGGTTTGGGCAGCCTGCAAACGAACGAGCCTGACCTGGAAAAGCTGTTTGTCGAGGCCATCGAGCACATCGGCACAGGGCGCTTCTACGGCACTCTCTTGAGCGCGGTGAAGGAGCTCTTTCCGGTCGATGCCGGTCAGGTCATGCTGATGCGCCGGCAGGGCCGCCCGGAGTATCTCGAAGCCTTCGAGACCTGCGACGAAACCAAGCGGAACTACGGCTTCCGGCACTATCGCAACTGCCCGATGCAGTACCATTGGGAGAACGACGGTACCGAACGGGTCGTCACCCTGCGCGACACCAGCCTGCCTTCGCCGATCTACAACCGCTATTTCAGCGAGTTCTTCTCCCGCATCGGACTCTATGACGAGATCGGGCTCTTCATGCCGACTTCGCCGGACCATGCCGTCGGGCTCTTCGTGCAGCGGGCCAGCCGTTTCGATGCCGCCGACTTTGCGCGCGCCGAGCGCACCTACGGCTTCGTCAATGCGCTCCACAAAGCCCACGTACGAATTCTCTTCTCTACCATGATCGCGCCCCTGCGTGATGAGGTAGGAAACGATACGGCGATGGCCGTGCTGGACCGTTTCGGGCACTGCGTCATCGCAAGCCCGGCGTGGCTAGACCGTTTCGGCTTCTCCCAGGACATGACGCCCAATCTGGAAGATGCCGACCCGCGGCATGCCGAGTTTCTGATCGAGCCGCTTGACGAGAGCTTTGCCCTCGCGCCCGGCGGCTATCTGGTGGAGCACAGCCCCCGCAAGCGGCGGGAAGGCCCGAACGTGCCGATCGAGCAACGGCTGATGGAGGCCTTCCGCGGCTACCGCCTGACCCGCCGCGAACGCGAGATCCTGCTGTGCATTTTGCGGGGAAAGGCGAACCAGGAAATCGGCGAAGAACTAGGGATTTCCATCAATACCCTAAAAGCCCATCGCAAGCGCCTCTATGCCAAGCTCGACATCACCTCCGAGCGCGAGTTGCAGCTTCGGGTCATTCAGCATCTGCTTTAGACGGCCCGCGGGAAGCCCGACTGCGATAGTCGTCGGTCAGCATGCCGGCGAAGCCCCAATTCTCTTCTTCGATCTCCTGGATGACCATGTGGATGTGCTCCGGCTTCTTGCCCAGCACCTCCACCAGGGCGTCGGTGAAGCGAGTGACCAGTACCTCCTTGTCCTGGCGCGAAGCGCCCTTGGTGATCTGCAGGTTGATGTAGGGCACGAGAGGGTTCCTTTCGCTCGCCAAGTGGTAGGGCGCGTTGGAGACTAAGGCGACGCGCCGGCATCGAAAGGCGTCGAAAGTGCAAGTCAGGGATGCAGGTCATCCGGCATCTGTCGTGCCCACAGCGTGACGACGATTCAGCCATCAAATGCCAGCGCTTACTTGATCGGTTTTGCAGCGCACAATAATCGAATAAACTACGCTTCCAGATCGTTATAGCGCAGATCACGCCCGGCACCGCCGTGCCGCCCGCCGCCCGGTACCATCTATCAACAGGGAGACACCTGTGTCACAACGCAAGCTCTTGGTTGCCAATCGAAGCGAGATCGCCATCCGGGTCATGCGCGCGGCGACGGAGCTGGGCCTGCGCACCGTCGCGATCTACGCCGAGGAGGACAAGCTCGCCCTCCATCGCTTCAAGGCGGACGAGAGCTACCGCATCGGGGCGGACCTCGGCCCGGTGAAGGCCTATCTCGATATCGACGAGATCATCCGCACCGCCAAGCGCGCCGGCGCCACCCTGCTGCATCCCGGCTACGGCTTCGTCTCCGAAAAGCCGGAGCTGCCCGAGGCCTGCGTGCGCAACGGCATCACCTTCGTCGGCCCGCCGGCTGACGTCATGCGTGCGCTGGGCAACAAGGTGGCGGCGCGCAACCTCGCGGTCTCGGCCGGCGTCCCTGTCATGCCGGCGACCGGCCCCCTGCCCCAGGACGAGTCCGAGTGCCGGCGCCTGGCCGAGGAGGTCGGCTATCCCCTGATGCTGAAGGCGAGCTGGGGCGGCGGCGGGCGCGGCATGCGGGTGATCGAATCGCCCGAAGAGCTCCTGGAGCAAATCGATGCCGGGCGGCGCGAGGCAGAAGCCGCTTTCGGCAACGGCGAGGTCTATCTCGAGAAGCTGGTGCAGCGCGCCCGGCACGTGGAGGTGCAGATCCTCGGCGACCGCCACGGCAACGTGGTGCATCTCTTCGAGCGCGACTGCTCCCTGCAGCGACGCAATCAGAAGGTCGTGGAGCGCGCGCCGGCCCCCTATCTCGACGCCGCCAAGCGGCAGGAGATCTGTCAGGCCGCCCTCGCCCTCTGCCAGGCCGCCAACTACGTCGGCGCCGGCACCGTTGAGTTCCTGATGGATGCGGACAGCGGCGCCTTCTATTTCATCGAGGTCAATCCGCGCATCCAGGTCGAGCACACGGTGACCGAGGAGGTCACCGGCATCGACATCGTCAAGGCGCAGATCCAGATCGCGCTCGGTGGACACATCGGCCAGGAGAGCGAGACAGGCGTGCCGCCGCAGGACGCCATCCAGCTACGCGGCCACGCCATGCAGTGCCGCATCACCACCGAGGATCCTGAGTCCAACTTCAAGCCGGACTACGGCCGCATCACCGCCTATCGCGGCGCCACCGGCTTCGGCATCCGGCTCGACGGCGGCACGGCCTACTCGGGCGCCGTCATCACCCGCTACTACGACAGCCTGCTGGAGAAGGTCACCGCCCGCGGCGCCACCAAGGACGAGGCCGTGCGCCGCATGGACCGGGCCTTGCGGGAGTTCCGCATTCGCGGCGTGGCCACCAACCTGGTCTTCCTCGAAAACGTCATCAACCACCCGAAGTTCCTGGCCGACGAGGTCACGACCCGCTTCATCGACACCACCCCGGAGCTGCTGCACTTTCCCAAGCGGCGCGACCGGGCCACCCGCCTTCTACGCTACATCGCCGACGTGACGGTCAACGGCAATCCGGAGGTCGCCGGCCGCCCCAAGCCCTCCAGCAAGGCGATCACCCCCGTGGTGCCGGCCTTCGATCCGACCCAGCCCGTCACCTCCGGCACCAAGCAGTTGCTGGACGAGCAAGGGCCAGAGGGCTTCCGCGACTGGATGCTGGCGCAGCAGCAGGTGCTGATCACCGACACCACCATGCGGGATGCTCACCAGTCGCTCTTGGCCACCCGCATGCGCTCCTACGACATGGTCGCCGTCAGCGAGGCCTATGCCCATCGCCTGCCCCAACTGTTCTCGATGGAGTGCTGGGGCGGCGCCACCTTTGATGTCGCCATGCGCTTCCTCAAGGAAGACCCTTGGGACCGCCTGATCGACATCCGCAAGCGCATCCCCAACATCCTGCTGCAGATGCTGCTGCGGGCCTCCAACGCGGTGGGCTACGCCAACTATCCCGACAACGCCGTGCAGTACTTCGTCGAGAAGTCGGCCGAGGCCGGCATCGACGTCTTCCGGGTGTTCGACAGCCTCAACTGGGTCGAGAACATGAAGGTCGCCATCGACGCGGTGCTGAAAACCGACCGGCTCTGCGAAGCGGCCATCTGTTACACCGGCGACCTCTTCGACGAGGAGCGGGCGAAGTACGACCTCGACTACTACGTCGCCATGGCGCGGGAGCTGAAGGCGGCCGGCGCCCACATTCTGGGCATCAAGGATATGGCCGGGCTCTGTCGGCCCGAGCAGGTGCGGGTGCTGGTGCAGCGACTGAAGGAAGAGACCGGCCTGCCCGTCCACTTCCACACCCACGACACCTCGGGCATCTCGGCGGCCACGGTGCTGGCCGCCTGCGAGGTTGGCGTCGATGCGGTGGATGCGGCGATGGACAGCTTCTCAGGCCTCACCTCCCAGCCCAACCTCGGCTCCATCGTCGCCGCGCTCAACGACGGCGGGCGCGGCAGCGGCATCGACCCGGCAACCATCCGCGCCTTCTCCGACTACTGGGAAGCGGTGCGGGTGCAGTACGCGGCCTTTGAGCCCGATCTGCGTTCAGGCGCTTCCGAGGTCTATCTCCACGAAATGCCGGGCGGTCAGTTCACCAACCTCAAAGAACAGGCGCGCGCCCTGGGCCTGGCCGACCGCTGGCACGAGGTCGCGCATATGTACGCCGAGGTGAACCAACTCTTCGGCGACATCGTGAAGGTCACCCCCTCCTCCAAGGTGGTCGGCGACATGGCGCTCTACATGGTGGCGAGCGGAATCACGCCGGAGCAGGTGCTGGACCCCGAGGTCGAGATCGCCTTTCCCAAGTCCGTCGTCTCCATGCTGCACGGCGATCTCGGCCAACCTCCAGGCGGTTGGCCGGAGGCGATCCAAAAGAAGGCCCTAAGGGGCGAAGCGCCCTTCACCGACCGGCCGGCCAACCACCTGGCACCCATGGACCTCTCGGCCGAAAGAAGGACAGCCGAGAAGGCCGCCGAGCGCCACGTCTCCGACTACGAGGTGGCCTCCAGCATCATGTACCCGGCCGTCTTCTCCGACTACGCCAAGCACCGCCGGGAGTTCGGTCGCCTCGATATCCTCTCCACCCCCGTCTACTTCTATGGCATGACGGCGGGCCAGGAGATCTCCGTCGAGATCGACGCCGGAAAGGCGCTGGTCATCCGCCTGATGACCGTCGGCGAGGCCGACGAGCGTGGCGAGCGCGAGGTCTTCTTCGAGCTCAACGGCCAGCCGCGGGTGATCTCGGTGGCCGACCGCAGCGTCGCGCCTTCGGTGCCGGCCAACGAGCGCGCCGACCTCGACGACCCCAGCCAGGTCGCCGCCCCCATGCCGGGGGTGGTCTCGACCCTGGCAGCCTCTGTCGGCCAACAGGTTCAGTCCGGCGACGTCCTCCTGACCCTGGAAGCCATGAAGATGGAATCCGCCGTCACCGCCCCTCTGGCCGGCAAGGTCGCCCGCCTCCCCGTCTCGGTCGGCAGCGTCGTCGATGCTAAGGACCTCTTGGCGGTGATCGAAGCCTGAGCGCTCACGCCCCCTGCTGCGGCCGCATGTCGGCGCGGTCGATGCCGGCGACCTGCACCGGGGTCTTCATGGCGTCGCGGCGGAAGGGCTCGCCGAGCTCCTGGTTCAACACCGCCTCAATGAAGGTGGTGGTGTTGGTCTCCATCTGCTCCTTGATCGCCGTGCGCAGGGCGTCGGTCAGGCCGTCCATGGTGCTGACCTTCACGCCCTTGACGCCGCAGGCCTCGGCCACCTTGGCGTACTCGACGCCGAGGTTGAGCTCGGTGCCGACGAAGTTGTCGTCGAACCAGAGCGTCGTGTTGCGCTTCTCCGCCCCCCATTGGTAATTGCGGAAGATCACCATGGTGATGCCCGGCCAATCGTTGCGGCCGCAGGCAGTCATCTCGTTCATCGAGATGCCGAAGGCGCCGTCGCCGGCGAAGCCGACGCAGGGCACATCCGGGCGCCCGATCTTGGCACCGAGGATAGACGGGAAGCCGTAGCCGCAAGGCCCGAAGAGGCCGGGCGCGAGATACTTCCGCCCCTCTTCGAAGGTGGGATAGGCGTTGCCGATGGCGCAGTTGTTGCCGATGTCGGTGGAGATGATCGCTTCCTTCGGCAGCGCGGACTGAATGGCGCGCCAGGCCTGCCGCGGGCTCATGCGCTCCGGCTCGCGGGTGCGGGCACGCTCGTTCCAGTTGGTGCCCGGGTCGTCGTCCTCGTGGTCCATGGAGGAGAGCTGCTGCAGCCAGCGCGAGCGGGTCTCGGCCACCAGGTCCTTGCGCGCCTGACGACCTTTGTCGCCGGCCGTGGTGGCGAGCTGCGAGAGGAGTTGCTCCGCCACGCGCTTGGCATCTCCCTGGATGCCGACGGTGACCTTCTTGGTCAGGCCGATGCGGTCGGAGTTGATGTCGACCTGGATCAGCTTGGCGTCCTTCGGCCAGTAGTCGATGCCGTAGCCCGGCAAGGTCGAAAAGGGATTGAGCCGTGTGCCCAGCGCCAGCACCACGTCGGCCTTGGCAATGGTCTCCATCGCCGCCTTGGAGCCGTTGTAGCCCAGAGGACCGAGCGACAGCGAGTGCGAGCCTGGGAAGGCGTCGTTGTGCTGATAGTTGCAGCAGACAGGCGCGGAAAGCCGCTCGGCCAAGGCGACGCTGGCCGGGATGGCACCAGCGAGCACGATGCCGGCGCCGTTGAGGATGACCGGGAACTCGGCTTCGGACAGCAGCTCGGCCGCCTGCGCGATAGCCTCCTCGCCGCCGCGCGGGCGCTCCAGGCGCACGATCTGCGGCAGATCGATGTCGATCACCTGGGTCCAGTAGTCGCGCGGCACGTTGATCTGCGCCGGCGCGCTGCCCCGCCAAGCTTTCTCGATCACCCGGTTCAGCACCTCGGCGATGCGGGAAGGATCACGCACCTCTTCCTGGTAGCAGACGATGTCCTCGAACAGCGCCATCTGCGGCATTTCCTGGAAACCGCCCTGGCCGATGGTCTTGTTGGCCGCCTGCGGCGTCACCAGCAGCATCGGCGTGTGATTCCAATAGGCCGTCTTGATCGGGGTCACGAAGTTGGTGATGCCCGGCCCGTTCTGTGCGATGGCCATGGCCATCTTGCCGGTCGCCCGAGTGTAGCCGTCCGCGCTCATGCCCGCGTTGCACTCGTGCGCGCAGTCCCAGAAGGTGATGCCGGCGGCGGGAAAGAGGTCCGAGATCGGCATCATGGCCGAGCCGATGATGCCGAAGGCATGCTCGATGCCGTGCATCTGCAGAACTTTTACGAAGGCCTCTTCGGTCGTCATCTTCATTTTTGCGATTCCTCCAGTGGTCGGCTCGGGCCGGAGCGGGACAGACGTTTCAAGGTTGCGAATTACCGCGACGCGTCAGGGAGATTCAAGCGCGCGCATCTTCCAAAATCATGTCGCTGGCTTTTTCGCCGATCATGATGGTCGGCGCGTTGGTGTTGCCCGAGACGATCTCGGGCATAATGGAGCAGTCGGCAACCCGCAGGCCCTCTATGCCACGGACCCGCAGCCGCTCATCCACCACGGCCTGCGGATCCTGACCCATCTTGCAGGTGCCGGCCGGGTGATAGATCGTCGTCGAGTAGTTGCGCGCCCACTCCAGCAGCTCATCGTCCGAGGTCTCCTCGGGGCCGGGGCGAAAGCGCTCCGAGATCTTGCTCATCAGCGGTGGTTGCTCGGCGATGCGGATGGCGATCTTGATGCCTTCGAGCAGCGTCCGCCGGTCGGTTTCCGTCGCCAGGTAGTTCGGATGAATGGCCGGATAGCTGGTCGCGTTGGCGTCCTTCAGGCGGATTTCACCACGGCTTTCCGGGCGCAACTGGCAGACCGAGGCCGTGAAGGCGGAGAAGGCATGCACCCCCTCCCCCGGGCTGTCCGCCGACCAAGGCTGGATGTGGAACTGGATATCCGGTGTTTCCAACCCGTCATGGGTCCGCAGAAAGCCGGTCGCCAGGCTAGCCGCCATGGTCATCGGCCCGGCGCGAAACAGGACGTACTTGAGACCGATGCGCATCTGGTTCCAAAGGCTGCGCACCTCGTCGTTGAGCGTCGGCTCCTTGCACTTGTAGATCAGGCGCGCCTGCAGATGGTCCTGCAGGTTTTTGCCCACGCCCGGCAGGTCGGCCACCACCTCAATGCCGTGCTCGCGCAGTTGCTCGGCTTCGCCGATACCCGAGAGCATGAGGATTTGCGGCGAGCCGATCGCGCCACTGCTCAGCACGATTTCTCGTTTCGCCCGCGCCTCGGCTTCGCTGCCGTCCGGGCGGCGATAGATCACGGCGCTGGCCCGCCCGTTCTCCGTCACCACCCGCTCGGTCAGCGCTTTGGTGATGACCTTGAGGTTGGGGCGCTGCTTCACCGGATGCAGATAGGCCACGGCTGAGCTGCAGCGTCGCCCGTTCCTGGTGGTGAGCTGGAAGTAGCCGACCCCTTCTTGAGTCTCGCCGTTGTAGTCGTGATTGAAGGGGTAGCCCGCCTTTTGCGCCGCCGCGACCCAGGCATCGCAGATCGGCCGGTTGAGTCGCATGCTGGAGACTGACAGGGGGCCGCCGACGCCGTGGAAGTCGTCCTCGCCGCGCTCCTGGTCCTCGGAGCGCTTGAACAGTGGCAACACTTCGTCCCAACCCCAGCCGCGATTGCCCATCTGGCGCCAGCGGTCGTAGTCCTCTGGCTGGCCGCGGACGTAGAGCAGGCCGTTCAAGGAGCTGGAGCCGCCCAGCACCTTGCCGCGCGGCCATTCCAGACGACGGCCGTTCAAGCCCGGGTCCGGCTCCGTGCGATAGCACCAGTCGTAGTTGGGGTTATGCATGGTCTTGAAGTAGCCGACCGGCACATGGATCCAGGGCGACCAGTCCCGCCCGCCAGCTTCGAGCAAGGCCACCGTCGTGCGCGGGTCGGCGCTCAGCCGGTTGGCAAGCACGCATCCGGCCGAGCCAGCACCGACAATCACATAGTCGAATTCCTCAGCCGGCCGGCTCATGGCTATGCTTCCCCTCTTGGCGGCGGCATCCCTCCCGCTACAGCCAGACCGATAATTCGCTTGAGGAACTGCCGACCATTACCGTTGCACAGCTCAGCAAATGATGCAATAATGGAAAAAATAATATCACTTTTGCAGCCTCAAAATAACCAATTAGGGAGGATCAACGACATGTTAAGCCGCAAGCTGCGGAACATCTCTCGTCGGGACCTGCTGCGCCTGACGAAGCACTACGGTCTCACCTCAACCCTGTTGGCCGCCGGCAGCCTGACCGGTGCCGTCTCGCTGGCGCGCCTCGCAGAAGCCGCCAACTCGACCTACGAGAAGCGCTTCAAAACGCCCGCCAAGCACACGCTCAAGTTCGGCGCCGCGGGCTTCAACGAGCGCAACCTGCTGATCGAGCGGGCCGGTTGTCTCCAGTTCGTCAATGACCTGGAAGAGCGCACGGACGGTGCCATCCGCGTCGAGTTCATCGGCAACAACCAGATCTGCGGCCAGCTCGACTGCGTGAAGAAAACCCAGCAGGGCATCATCGACATGTACGCCGCCTCGACGCAGAACTCTGCCGGCGGCGCGCCCTACCTCAACGTGCTCGACTACGCCTACATGTTCCCCAGCCGGGCGTCGCAGTACTACTTCCTCTATCATCCGGGCAGCGTGCAGGTGCTGCGCGAGCCCATGCGCAAACGGCACAAGATCGAGTTCCTGTTCAGCCACGCGGAGCTGCGCGGTATCCAGCTCGGCCTCGGCTGGGACGACAAGCCGACCGTGCAGAGCGTGACCGAGCTGGCCGGCACCAAGAACCGGGTCACCGGCACGCAGCTCGGCCGCATCGCCATGGAGCTGATGAACCTCAACCCCACGCCGATCGCCTGGTCGGAAACTCTAGACGGTCTCAAGCAAGGCCTGATCGACGGTGCCGAGACTTGGGCGGCTGCGGTGGCCTACGCCAACATGTCTCCGGTCGTTTCGCAGAGCGTGAACCTCGAGTTCTTCTGCGGCACCGAGCACACGGCGATGAGCACCGCCTCCTTCGACAAGCTCGATGCCTCACTGCAGGACGCAGTGATGGAGTCCGCCTATCTGACCCAGGTTCACGTGCAGGCGGCCAACGAAGCCTCTCTCGTGAACACCGTCGGCTTCTCGGACCCGCAGCTTCCCAACACGCTCTTTGCCGAGCACGGCGTGCGCGTGGCCTGGCTGTCGGATGCCGCCAAGAAGGAAGCCGAGGAGATGTGCTCGCCGGAGTTCCAGCCCGGGCCGTGGGAGAAGTGGCGCGAGCGGATCAATGACTGGTCCGGCGGCATGGATACCTACACCTTCATCTACGACATCGCGCGCGAGATCCCCAAGGATACCTTGGCGGAGAACGTTGAGCCGCGACGTTGGTGGAAAGGCTGACCACGGAGTCCCGTAGGTCCCTGTCGTGCCGGGGGCGCGGCGCTGAAGACTGCGCCCCCCAATATGCAAAGCTCGCCACTCAGACCGGCGGCCTAGAGGCCGTGGACGATGCCCGGAACGGGAACCGGGCCCATCGCAAGTGTCAGCCGGCGCGCTTCAAGGGGAGAACACCATGGTCGTGCTCAAGTGGCTCGATGAGAACATCGAAAAGTCCGTCATTCTCGTAAGCTACGTGCTGATGACGGCGATCATTTTCGTCGAGGTGATTCGCCGCTTTGCTTTCGGGCAGCAGGCGCCCTGGAGCTCGACGATTCCCATCTACCTCTTCCTTTGGGTTACCTGGATAGGCTGCGCCTACAACTGCAAGCGACGCAGCCACCTGCGCTTCGAAGAGTTCCGCATGCGCCTGCCTTATGGCGGCCAATTCTTCTGCCTGATGGTCGACCATCTTGTCTGGATCGGCTTTTCGCTCCTGGTGATCTACTACTCGATGCAGCAGGTGCAGATCGCCTACGACAACTTCGCCATCGTCCAAGGCACCGATGACGTCATGCAGTGGTGGTTCTACACCGCCACGCCCATCGGCTTCGCGCTCGTCATCTACCGGGTGCTGCGGAACCTGTTCGATGACATTCGCCGCTACCGCAACAACGAGCCGATGATGGTCAACATCGGCGTCGGCGCAGACTAGGAGCGGCGCCATGGACGGTCTCTGGATCACCCTCATCTCGATCGGCGTCACCATCCTGTTCGTGATGGGCGTGCCGATCTTTCTGATCATCGGCGTCTGGGCTGTCGGCGTCAGCCTGGTGATCGACTTCACTCTCGCCAACATTGGGGTCACGCTCTACGAGGGCCTCAACTTCTTCGGTCTCTTGGCCCTGCCCCTCTTCATTCTCACCGGCGACCTGATCAACCAGGCCGGCATCGCCAAGCGCATGTCCGACTTCGCCTATTCGATCCTCGGTTGGGTCAGGGGCGGCCTGGCCATGTCGGCCTTGGGCGCTTGCGGCATGTTTGCCGCCATCTCCGGCTCGAACTCCGCCACCACGGCGACCATCGGCTCGATCATGCATCCGGAGATGACCAAGACGAAGTACGACCCGAACTTCGCCGCGGCGACCGTCGCCGCCGGCGGAACGGTCGGCATCATCATCCCGCCGAGCATCATCTTCATCGTCTACGGCTTCCTGCTGAACCTCTCGATCAGCGAGCTGTTCCTGGGCGGCATGATCCCCGGCATCCTGATGGTCATCTCCATGCAGCTCGCCTGCTGGTACATGTCGCGCAAGTACGGCTGGGGCGAGATCATCAAGCTGCAGTACAAGCGGATCATGCGCGCTGCCATCGGCGCCTGGCTGGGCTTCTTCGCCATCGGCCTGGTGATCTGGGGCATCTATACCGGCAAGTTCTCGCCCACCGAGGCGGCCGGCGTGACGGCCGGCTTCTGCATGCTGGTCGGCTTGATCATGTACCCCATCGCCAAGCGCATCGAGCTGCCGCGCGACGGCAGCACTGAGGGCCGCAGCATGGCGGCGACCCTTCTGGTTCCGGGCTTCTCCTTCAGGGAGCTGCCGAGCGTCATCCTTCGGTCGGGCCAGATCACCGGACTGCTCGTGCCGCTGATCGCCATCTCCGTGGTCATGCAGCAGCTGCTCTCGCTTCTGGGCGCCAACGCCTTCGTCACGGAAGCGCTGTCCCACCTCGGCGGCTACTACGCCATACTCTTCGCCTGCATGGCCATCGTCCTGCTGGCCGGGACGATCCTGGAGAGCCTGCCGAACACCATCATCCTGGCGCCTATCCTGGCGCCCATCGCGGCCAGTATCGGTGTCGACCCGATCCACTTTGCCGTCATCTTCCTGATCGGCGATGCCATCGGCTTCATCACCCCGCCCTATGGCCTCAACCTCTATGTGGCCAGCGGCATCACCGGCATCCCCTACTTCCGCATCTTGCGCTACGTGATGCCCTACTTCCTGGCCCTTATGCTGTGCTGGTTCGTGGTCGCGCTGGTGCCGGACCTCTCGACATTTCTGGTCAGCTTCCAGGGCACCGGACGTTAGCGGGGGCTGAGAGAGACCGAACGTCGCGCCTGCGGCGTTCGGCTCTCGACCGATCCCGATGGTGGAGGGCAGGATGGCTCAGCAAGACACCGAGACAGAACAGGACGTTCGGCCGCCCAAGCCAATGGCACGACAAGATTCCAAGAAGACCCAGGACTCCGCAAAGTCCAAGGCCGTCGCGCGGGACAAGGGCGCCTCCTTTCTGCGCGCCTTCGGCGTGCTCGAGGCCGTGGTCGACTCCAACTCGCCGGTGACGGTCTCCTACATCTCGAAGACCGTCGGCCTTCCCGTGGCGACCGTACATCGCCTCTGCAAGATGCTCGTCGAGCAGCGGCTGCTGCAGTACGAAATCGACGGCAAGCGTTTGCTCAGCGGGTCGCGCATGTTCGAGTTCGCGACTCGTATTCTTTCCGGTTCGCACTACGACCTGGAGCGGCGGATCATTATGGAGGCGCTGGTCGAGGAGGTTGGTGAGACCTGCAACATCTCCATCCCCGACGGCATGCGGATGATCTATGCCGAACGGGTCGAGTCCCACTGGCCGCTGCGCGTGCAGCTCCCGGTCGGCAGCCACGTGCCCATGCACTGCACGGCGAGCGGCAAGCTCTATCTCAGCCACCTCGAAGGGGCGACCGTGAACCGCGTTCTCGAGCGCTTGGAGCTAACCAAGCACACGCCGAGATCCATCGCATCGGTCAAGGCGCTCAAAACCGAACTCGAGGAAATACGCAAGCGGGGCTACTCCACCGATGACGAGGAGTTCATCGAAGGCTTGGTCGCCGTTGCCGTTCCCATCGTCGATCCGAACGGCCGCTTCTGCGCCGGCCTGGCCCTCCACGGTCCGAAGTACCGAATCACACTGGAGAGCGCTCTGGACCGCTTGCCGGCCTTGCAGCGCGCGGCGCAGCAGATCGGCGAGCTGATGCGCAACACCGCCGAGCCGAACGCGACGTGAGCAGCGAGGGCACGGCAAACGCCCTGTTCGACGCCCTCCTGACCGGCGACTTCCTGATTGCCTTGATCGCGACCTTGGCCGCCGGACTGATGCGCGGCTTCGCCGGCGTCGGCTCCGGCATGCTGATGGCGCCGATCTTTGCCATCCTTTTCGGCCCTGTCGAGACCGTCGCCACGATCATCTTGATGGAGATCGTCGCCACGGGGCAACTGCTGCCGGGCGTGCGGACGCATATCGACTGGCGTGTCATCGGTCCGATGGGCGCTGCGGCCGCCCTCTTCATGCCACTCGGCGGCTGGCTCCTGATCTCTCTCGACCCGGCGCTCATCGCCCGCGGCATCGCCGCCGTCGTTGTCGTCTTCGCTCTTTTCCTGTTGACCGGCTGGCGCTACGACGGCCCCAAGCGGCTGCCGGCAACGCTCGGTATCGGCGCGCTCTCCGGCGTGCTTATGGCGTCCACCAGCCTCGGCAACCCGCCCGTGATGGCCTACCTGCTCTCGAGCCGCGATCCCGCCGCCGTCAACCGCGCAAACTTTACCGGCTACTTCGCGGTCACGCTGTTGGCGCTGATCGCCTGGATGCTGCTGCGAGGTTTGATCAGCTGGGATGCGGTGTTGCGGGGGGCGGCTCTCTTGCTCCCCTTCCTCGGTGCCGTCTGGGTCGGCAGCCGCCTGTTCCGCAAATCGAGCGAGCGCCTCTATCGTAATGTGGCGCTCGGCCTGCTGCTCTGCATCGGCCTCTACGGTCTACTGCGCTAGCGCCGTCGCTCGTCTTCGTCGCGCTCGGTGACAACGGCGTCGAAGCTCTCCCGCATGGCGATCTGCGCTTGCGCCGAACGGCCGAGCTTCTCCGAGGCGGCCAGCAGCAGCCTGTGTTTGGAAACCCGCATGGCCGTCTTCTTGATGACGATCTTACGGACATCGAAGTCCATCACCGCACCGCCCTCTTCAACGCCGGAGCAGCCGATCAGCGCATAGTCCAGGCGCAGCTCAGTCAGGGCCGCGACCACGCTCTCTCCTACGAGTGAGCCGTCGCTGCCGCCAAGCCGGCCGCCCAGCACGAAGACCTCGTGCTCGTCCGCGGAGAAGACCGCGGCAGCGTTCATGCTGTTGGTGAAGACGGTCAAGCCGGCATGCTCGCTGAGGGCACGGGCTGCCGCCTCGACGGTGGTGCCGACATCCAGGAACAGGCTAGCTCCATCGGGAATCAGCTTCGCGACACGCTCGGCAATGCGCTGCTTGGCGTCCAACGCCACATCCAGCTTGTAGCGGTGGCCCAGCCGGACCGCCGTCCCCGGCCGCCCGATGCCGGCGCCACCGTGAAAGCGTTG
This sequence comes from Rhodospirillales bacterium, assembly GCA_965247175.1. GTDB lineage: Bacteria > Pseudomonadota > Alphaproteobacteria > Kiloniellales > DSM-21159 > JANQMX01. The sequence goes on along the minus strand of OZ252006.1, from coordinate 695,470 downwards.
CAGGAAACCGGCCGCATCGAGAGCGATGATGTCGCGTCGAATGGTCTGGGCCGAGACCTGGAACTCCTCGGCCAAGCCCTCAATGGTGACGAAACCGCGCTCTTCGACAGCCCTCAGCACATCCCACTGACGCTCGGACAAGGCGGCCACCGCCGGTTCCACGGACATATCCTGCTTCCCTTTTTCTGTAAGATATCTTACACCTGTGTTTGTCTCTGCCAAGTGCAAAGCGGAAGGACGCTATGCTGCTCTACTCGCCAGGAGAGGATTGCCTGTTCTTCCAGCCCGACCTGGCGCTGGATCCCTGGTCCTGGCAGTGGCAGGCGCGCGGAGATGCCCTGCCGAGCGATGCGGGCGAAATCTCCGCCGAGGACGCAGTGCGACGGGTCTATGGGACGAAGCGCTGCCGGCAACTGCCGATCGCCATCATCGGCCCCAAGCAGGCGGAGCCGCATCAACTGCAGTCTGCAGAACAGCTCGGCGCGGCGCTGGCGGGTCTTGGCGTGCCGGTGCTGTGCGGCGGCAAGTTGGGCATCATGGAGGCGGCAGCGCGTGGCGCCCACGAGGCCGGCGGGCTGAGCATCGGCATCCTGCCCGACACGGAGTGGCAGGCCGCGAACGACTTCATCTCCCTCCCCCTTGCGACCGGCCTGCGCTCAGCCCGCAACTACGTGGTGGCCTGTTCCGCGCTGGCGCTGGTCGCCGTCGGCGGGCACTACGGCACCCATACGGAGGCGGCGTTCGGTCTCAATTTCGGCAAGCCGGTCATCGGGCTGCACGGCGCGCCGCAAATCGATGGTGTCCAACATGTCGGCTCGGTGGAGGAGGCGATCGAGACTCTCCTGCCGATTCTTCTCCACCTCCCCGAACTGTCATAAATCTTCCACTGACTCTGAGGTAACGTAAGAAACCTTACACAAGGTCCACACCGTGATCGAATTGCGCAACGTCAGCCGCCGCTTCGGCGATACCTTGGCCTTGAGCGATGTTTCGCTGACGATCGAAGGTGCCAGCTTCACCTCCCTGCTCGGCCCGTCGGGCTGCGGCAAGTCGACCCTGCTGCGCATCATCGCCGGACTGGACCAGCCCACCTCAGGCAGCGTGCTCTTTTCCGGCCGGGACGTGCGCGATCTCAGCGCCGCCGAGCGCAACATCGCCATGGTGTTCCAGTCCTACGCGCTCTATCCGCATATGACGGTCCACGGGAACATCGCGCTGCCGCTGGCTATGCGCTCGATGAACCGCTTTGAGCGCTTTCCTCTGCTGAGCCGCCTGCTGCCCTCGGCGCGGCGCAAGGCAGCAGACAACGATCTGGCCGTCCGCCGGATCGCATCCCTGCTGAAGATCGAGGAACTGCTGGACCGGAAGCCGTCCCAGCTCTCCGGTGGCCAGAAGCAACGGGCCGCCGTTGGGCGGGCGCTGGTGCGCGAACCGACCGCCTTCCTGCTCGACGAGCCTCTGTCCAACCTCGACGCTAAGCTGCGCCATGCCATGCGGGCGGAGATCGTCGATCTGCATCGCACGACCGGACGCACCTTCGTCTACGTCACCCACGATCAGGCCGAGGCCATGAGCATGTCGGACCAGGTCGCAGTGATCATGGGCGGCAAGGTGCAGCAGCTGGACGCGCCGCGCGACCTCTACGAGCGGCCGGCCACCCGCAGCGTCGCGAACTTTGTCGGTGACCATCCCGTCAACTTTCTCGATGTTGCGGTCGACGGCCGGCGACTCGCGCCACCGTTCGAGGACTTCCTGCTCGATGAGGCCATTGCCGTACGAGCAGTGACAGTGGGCATACGCTCGGAACGACTTCACCCCTTCCCGGACGGCGCCCTGGCCGGGCGCATCGAACGGGTCGACTATCTCGGCTCAAGCACCATGGTCGCCTTACGCCTTCCCAGCGGGCATCGCCTCAGCGCCGTGCTCAACGAGCAGGACGCCCCGCCGGTCGAAGGAGAAATCCTGCGCCTCTCCTTTGCGCCCGGCCGCGCCGACCTCTTCGACCCGGAGGACGGCCGGCGCCTGGACGCACAGTTGGTCCCGGCAGATGCGCCGGCGCGGCCGGCGCTTGGGGAGCGCTCGCCATGACGCGCCTCTCCAGCCGCAGCCGCGGCATCCTCACCGACCTCTGGCTCGCCGGGCCGGCGACCCTCGGCATCATCGTGCTGATCTTCGCGCCGGTGCTGATCGTCGTCGTGCTCTCCTTCACCGACTACCAGTTCGGCGCCCGCAGCTTCGAATGGATCGGTCTCAAGAACTACGCGACCATCTTCACCGATCCGATCGGCCAGCGTGCGGTGGTCAACACGCTGATCTACGTCGCCATCGTGATGCCGGCCTCCATCGCCCTGGCGCTCCTGGTCGCCCTCGGCGTGCATGACGCCGCCCGATGGCTGCCGCGCTTGGCCGCCGCCCTGCGCGCCGCCTACTTCCTGCCCGTCGCGGCGACCTTGGTGGCCATGGCCACGGTCTGGCAGATGCTGCTGCATCCGACCCTCGGCCCGGTCAATCAGGCCCTCTTCGCCCTCGGGCTTCCCGGGCAGGACTGGCTCTCCGACCGGGGGCTGGTGCTCTACACCCTGACGATCATCGGGGTTTGGGAGACGGTCGGCTACAACATGGTGCTGTTCCTGGCCGGCCTGGCGGCCATCCCGCACCACCTCTACGACGCAGCCGATATCGACGGCGCCAACCGAAGCTGGGAGCGCTTCTGGACGGTCACCTGGCCGATGCTCGGGCCAACCACCCTCTTCGTCATGGTGGTCACGGCGACCCGTTCCTTCCGGGTCTTCGAGATCGTCGCCACCCTGACCGACGGCGGCCCCGCCTTCGCCAGCGACACCCTGGTCTTCGCCATGTACCGAGAGGGCTTCGTCTACTTCAAGGCGGGATACTCCAGCGCGATCACCGTCGTCTTCCTCCTCTTCGTGCTCATCTTCACCTTGGCGCAGTTCCGCATTCTCGAATCGCGGATTCACTACCGATGATGGCGGGACGGCTGCTGGGACGCGCGACCACGCTGGCGGTTCTCTGCTTTGGCGCCGCCGTGGTGCTGATCCCCTTCGTCTGGATGATCTCGCTGTCGCTCAAGCCGGCTGCCGAGATATTCTCGCCCCACTTCACCCTGCTGCCCGCGCAGGTCGAATGGCAGAACTACGTCAAAGCCTTCACCGAGGTGCCGCTGCACCGCTTCCTACTGAACGGCGTCATCGTCTGCTTCGGCATTCTCTTCTTCCAGATACTCCTGGCCGTCCCTCTGGCCTATGCGCTTGCCATCCGCGACTTCAAGCTGCGCGGCCTGCTGTTCGGGCTCGTCCTTGCCGGACTCCTGGTGCCCTATCACGTCACCGCCGTGCCGCTGTTCCTCGGCCTGGCCGAGCTCAAGCTGCTCAACACCTACACGGCGCTGATCATCCCTTTCATCGCCTCGGTCTTTGGCATCTTCCTGTTCCGCCAGTACTTCGCCGCCCTGCCCGCGGACCTGATCGACGCGGCGCGGGTCGACGGCTTGAGCGAGTCAGCGATCGCCTGGCGCATCGCCTTCCCGAATGCCTGGCCGGCGGTCACGGCCTTCGCGATCTTCTCGGTCGTCGCCCACTGGAACGACCTCTTCTGGCCGCTGATCGCGGTCAGCGACCGAGACTTGGCCACGCCGCCGCGCGGCGTCCTCTACTTCCGCGACGAGGAAGCAGGCTCCGACGTCGGGCCGCTGATGGCTGCGGCCGCCGTCATCAACGCGCCGCTGGTCGTCGGCTTCCTGCTGGCCCAGCGGCGCTTCATTCAAGGGTTCACCATGAGCGGGCTCAAGGGATGAGCCGCCATGGACGAGCGTCAACACACGAGAAGAGCGCGGCAAGCGCCGGACCTTCAACGAGATCGAACACAAGGAGAAAGCTGATGAAACGGGTTCTTTTGGCGGCCGCAGCCTTCGCCGCCCTCGCCACAGTCACGGCCACGACGGCCAAGGCGCAAGAGACGACGCTGCGCGTCCACTATTCCATTCCCAACCTCTGGTCGGAGATCAAGGAGAAGCTGGCGGCCGAGTTCATGGCGCGCAATCCCGATATCAAGATCGAGCTCGATGCGCCGGAAGAAACCTATGCGAAGGGTGTCCAGCGCCTGCTGCGCGAGTCGGTCGGCGGTCAGGCCCCCGACCTCGCCTTCGTCGGCCTCAACCGCTGGCGCATTCTCGAGGACCGGAGCCTCACTGTGGAGCTCGACTCCTTCATTGGAGACGACGCTGCGTTCGCGGAGGCCGGCTACACACCGGCGCTCCGCTCGCTCGGACAGTACAAAGGTAAGCAGCACGCGCTGGCGGTCTCCGCCTCGACGCTGGTGATGTACATCAATCCCGACCTCGTCGAGCAGGCCGGCGGCTCGATGGACGACTTCCCGAGCGACTTCGACGGCTTGATCGCGCTTGCCGGCAAGATCAACAACCTGGGCGGCAACATCGACGGCGTTTGGATCGCCCCGCACGACTGGCGCTTCCAGAGCATGCTGGGCTCTTACGGCGGCCGCCCGATGAACGAGGACGAGACCGCCATCACCTTCGACAGCGACGCCGGCGTCAAAGCCGCCGAGCTTTACTTCCGCTTCGCCAAGGAAGCCGGCATGAAGGGCTACGACGGCAACGCCGCCCGGCAGGCCTTTGCTGCCGGAACGCTCGGCATCTACATCGACAGCTCATCCTACCTCACCCGCATGATGGAGGGTGCCGGCGACCGCTTCGACGTGACGCTGTTGCCCAACATCGTGGCATCCGAGGACAAGTCCGCCGTCTACTTCCCGACCGGTGGCTCGGCCATCGTCATGCTAACCGAGGACGAGGCCATGCAGGAGGCTGCCTGGAAGTACATCGAGTTCGTTACCGGCCCCGACGGTGCCAAGATCATCGTCGAGAACTCCGGTTACGCGCCGACCAACGCCATTGTCCTGCAAGACGAAAGCTATCTTGGTGCGTTCTACGACAAGAACCCCAATGCCAAGCGGGCCCATGCGCAGGTCGCCTCCTACGCCGGCCCCTGGTACGCCTATCCGGGTGCCGAGGGTGTTGCCGTCACCGACCTGATCGCGGCAGCCCTGGTCGAGGTGGTCGAGGGCGCCGACCCGGACAGCAAGATCAACGAGGTTGCCGACGACGTCCGCTCCAAGCTCGACATGCAGTGAGTTCTTGGTTGAACCGCAAAGCCGGGTGGAGACCAGTCTCCGCCCGGCAAGCGGTCACGCCTCCTACGTCACCTGAACTACGCTTCAGACCTCAGTGCTGTCACACAGGCGCGGATGGCCACGTCCGAGGCTTCGACTTCCCGAATGGCGCAGGCGGTCTCCAGGCTCAAGGGGCAGTCCTTGCGCAGCGGGAGCACCTTGAGACCCTTATGGAGATGCGTGACCTGCCTCGGCAGCAAGGCGATCCCCAAGCCCGCGCGTGCCATGGCCACGGCCGCAAGAAAGCTCTCCGCCTCTGCGACAATGTTGGCAGAGAGCCCTTTTGTCTCCGCGAAACCGACAAACTGGTCGTAGAGGCGCGGCGCGCGGCGCCTCGGATAAAAGATGATCGGTTGGTCGAAAAGCGCCGACCAGGTTGCTCTGGGTTTCAGATCGAAGAACGCCGGATGAAGGACGGCGAAGAAGCGATCGACGCTCAATGACGTGGTGATGAGGCCCGAGCGGTCGAGCGGCGGGTGAAGGATGCCGAGATCGATGTCGCCGTTGCCCAGGGCCGCTTCCTGCTCCACCGTACCGAGCTCGCGGATCAGGACCTGGATATCGGGATGCGTGGCACGGAAGGCCGCGATGCGATCCATCAGGCTTGAGACCTCGACCGCCGATGTGATGCCAATGCGGATGAGCCGCCCGCTGCCAGCGGCCATGGCCTTTGCGGCATGCACCGCCTGATCGACGCGTCTCAAAACACCCAAGGCCTCATCCCTGAAAGCCAGGCCAACGTCGGTCAGCTGCACCTCACGGGTCGAGCGCGCGAAGAGCTTGGCGTCCAGCACGTCTTCCAGGCGCTTGATCTGCACCGAGAGCACAGATTGGGTCACGCCGGCCCGCTTGGCCGCCCGCCCGAAGTGCAGCTCTTCCGCCAGAATCACGAAGAGCCTGATCGCCTTCAGTTCAATCATATCCGATTGATACCATGCCATTGATTGCCTTTCACGAATAATACTGCCCCTCTTTGAATTTGTCCTGCCGGCCAACGCGCCCATTTGCGCCGGAGCGGACCAACCCAAAACAACGTCCGCCGAACTGATGAGAAAACAGGAGCAAAAAATGACGTACACGCGGCTGGCGCTGGGCATGACGCTCTTCGCCTCGATGGCAACGAACGCCTATGCGGATGGAAACCTGTCTGCGGCGAGCGCCAACCTGATCGGGATCGAAGGCACGGCGATCGTTTCGATTCACGATGGCGACATGGTCTCCTCGGCCTACGTCAACGGCCAGTTGGGAGAGCGAGAGAGCCACGACGTTCTGACCGTGCTGTCCCTGCCCGACCTCTCGGTCGCCAGCGTTCCGGTGTCCAACTCGGTGGCCGGCGCCCCCACGGCGGTTGCCGTTACCCCCGACGGCCAGTTCGCTGTCGTTTCCGAGAGCTTCGGCCCGCGCCCGGAAGGTGGCCAGACCTTCCGCGACAAGCCCATCGGCACCCGGGTGACACTGGTCGACATCTCCGATCGCGCAAACCCGCAGGTCGCCGACATCGCCGAGATCGGCAACCGCCTCGACGGCCTGTCGATCAGCCCGGACGGAGCGGTGATTGCCGTCGCGCTCCATCCCACTGATGGGCGCGGCATCGCTTTCGTGCAGAGTGAGGGCGATGCGCTGGGCGCGGTGAGCTACGCCAACCTCCCCGATATCTCGGAGAGCCAGCGGATCAGCCATGTGCAGTGGCATCCCAGCATGGACTTCATTGCCATCCACACCGTGGACCAGGCGACCGTTCACTTCGCTCGGATCGTTCGGGACGGTGCGGAGATCACGATCGAGCCTTGGGGCAATCCGGTGCTGACCTCGAAGTATCCCTTCATGGGCCGCTTCACGCCTGACGGTTCACACTACCTGACCGCAAATCTCTTCTGGGGCGCGGACGTGCCCGGCATCTGGACAGAAGCGGTCGACGGCGACGTCATGGCGATCCGCTTCGACGCCGAAGGCGATGGCGACAACGGCCCCCGCCACCTCATCGTCGGTCGCGCTCCCACGGGCGCCTCGCCCGAAGGCATCGCGATCTCGCCCGATGGCGAGTGGGCAGTGACGACCAACCTCGAGGTCTCCTACGCGCCGGCCGACGATCCGCGGCACACGCCCTATGCCTCACTGACGCTGATCGATATCGATCGGGAGAGCGGCACGCTGACCACGGTCGGAACCTACTACTACGACGGCATCCTGCCGGAAGCGGCGACCTTCGATGCCTCCGGCCGCTACGTCGCGGTCGTCAACTTCGATCAGCACGTCGGCGGTGCCGAAGGTGGTTCCATAGATTTCTGGCGCCTTGTCGAGGGAGACGACCCGAAGCTGGTACAGACGCGCACGAGCATCCCAGTGCCACACGGCCCGCACTCTACGTCACTGGTGAACTGAAGGTTTGACGATGCGAATGCCCGAGCCAAGCTATCGGCTCGGGCATTTGTTTAGAGAGCCTCCAGCACTCGGCCGACGATGTATTGGCCGAACTCGTAGTTGGGCCGCTCCAGCGCATTGAGATGGCCCGGCTGGGCGTAGGCCGAGAGCATTCCGCGGAAGACCGCCTCCACGCCGACGCGGTCTTCCTGATTGGTCTCATCGAGCAGCGCCTTGGTGTCCTCCGCCAAGGCCTCGAAGTCCTCTTCTGCGGCGTAGTCGGGTGCAAAGCCGCCGCCATAGAGGATCTGCACCTGGTTGACGCCTTGCGGGCGCAGGGAGAGGTACCAGAAGTAGCCTGGGGTCAGGGTGATCATATGCCCCGGATAGATCGTGATCAGCGCGGTGGTCCGACGCCAGTCGCCCTCCAGGTAGTCGTTGTTCGTGTGCGCCGTGCCGACACCGAGCGACGCTTCCTTGGTGATCCAATGGTAGTTGAAGGCAACCCCTCCCGGCGGGCACTCCATCTCCGAGACCTTGGAGTGCGGGCCGATGGTGGCGGCATGGAGCTGCGGCAGGTGATAGCTCTCCATGAAGTTCTCGGCGAGAATCTTCCAGTTCGTGTTCCAGACATGCTCCTCGCGGAAGGTCTCGCGGTAGTCGCCCAAGCGGTAGCGGCCCACCACAGTGTCGTAGAGCGGCTGCAAATGCTCCGCGACGGGTGGCGCATCCGGGTTGAGCGAGACGTAGAGCCACCCCTCCCAGACCTCACAGCGGAACTCCGGCAGGCGATAGTCCCCCTTCCGAAAGGCCGGCGCGTTCTTCATATGCGGCGCACCGCGCAATCTTCCGTCCAGCCCGTAGGTCCAGGCATGATAGGGACAGACGATCGATTTGCAGTTCCCCTGCCCGGTCAGAAGCGTCGACATGCGGTGCAGGCAGACGTTGGAGAAGGCGCGCAGCACCCCTTCCCCGTCGCGCAGGATGGCGACGGGAACATCGCCGATCTGAAAGGCGAGATAGTCATCGTTCTTGGCCAGCGCTTCGGCACGCCCGGCGCAGATCCACTCGCGCTTGAAGACGCTCTCGATCTCAGCCGCCAGCATGCGCTCGGAGGTGTAGGCCGCGGCCGGCATGGCCCGCGCCTGCTCGAAAGGCCGCTCGGCGAAGTCGCGCAGGGCGGCGATCAGAGGATCGTCGCTGCCCTTTCTCGTCACCGCCAAGCTGCCCATTCCGGTTCGCCTTTCGCCCAATGGCCTCTATGTCTTCGGCGCAGACTGCCTCAGCGCAAGCAAAGCCAAAATTGCGAATTCCCGAAGCAGGGCATTGCTTTCCCCGAAGCCAACCTGCTCCTTCATCCCTTCCGATGTCCTTCCCGCACCAGATCATCCTGCACCTCGACGATGGCCTCGCGCAGGGTGGAGACCATTTGATCGATCTCTCCCCGGGTCAGGATAAGCGGCGGCGACAGCACATTGAGATGGGCGATGGGCCGCACCAGCACGCCGCGCTTCTGGCAGGCGTCGGCGATGCGCTTGCCGATGGCGACCTCGGGCGCGAACAGCGCCTTGCTCTCTTTGTCGGCCACGTTCTCGACGCACATCATGAAGTGGCTGCCGCGCACGTCGCCGACGATCGGCAAGTCGGAGAGCTCGGCCAGCTTCTCTTCCAGATAGGGCCCGACGGCGCGGACATGGCCGCAGATGTCCTCCCGCTCCATGATCTCGATGTTCTTGAGACCGGCGGCGCAGCAGACCGGATGGCCGGAATAGGTGAAGCCGTGGGTGAAGAGCGCGCCCTCCGCCTGCGGCACACTGATCACGTCGTAGATCTCGTCGGAGATCAGGGTGCCTGAGAGCGGCGCGTAGGCGGAGGAGAAGCCCTTGGCGCAGGTGATGATGTCCGGCTGGATATCGAACACCGCTTCGGACGCGAAGAAGTGCCCGAGGCGCCCGAAGGCCGTCACCACCTCGTCCGAGATATAGAGGATCTCGTGCTGGCGGCAGACCTCCAGGAAGCGCTTGTGATAGCCCTTCGGCGGGACAATGACGCCGCCCGCCCCCATGATCGGCTCGGCGATGAAGGCCGCGACGTTCTCGGGTCCCAGCTCCGCGATCTTGGCCTCGAACTCGGCCACCAGGTGCTCCAGGTAGTCGGCTTCGCTCATGCCGTCCGGGCGGCGGTAGACGTTGGGCGAGGAGATGCGGGCAATCAGACTGTCGCCGATGATATCGAAGCCCTGGTGATCGAAGGCGACGCCGGTCAGCGACATGGAGAGATAGGTGCTGCCGTGATAACCGTCGTGGCGGGTGATGATCTTCTTCTTGGTCGGCTTGCCGAGACGGTTGAAGTAGAAGTGGATGACCCGCACGGCCGTGTCGTTGGCCATCGAGCCGCCGGTGCCAAAGAGAACTCGGTTGAGATTGCTCGGTGAAAGGGAAGCCACCTTGGCAGCCAGCTCCGCCGCCGGCACCGAGGTGTGCGCCCCGAAGGAGGAGTAGTAGACCATGCGCCGCGCCTGATCGGCCATGGCCTGGGCAATCTCGTCCCGGCCGTAGCCGACATTGACGCACCACAGTCCGCCGATGCCGTCGAGATAACGGTTGCCCTCGGAATCGTAGATGTGGGCGCCGTGCGCTTCCGCCAGCACCAGCGAGCCCGTTTCCTTGAAGTCCGAGAAGTCGGTCCAGGGATGGACGTGGTGGTCGACATCCTTCTGCCAGATGTCCTTGGTGTCGTAGTTGAAGTTGCTCTCCATCCCAGGGCTCCTGTCTCTTACTCTTTGTCTTGAGCCAAGCGCGTCGGCGGCGCCGAGTCACGTTCTCGTTCTGCTTGCCAGGCTTGAAAACGCAGGCGGGCGGCGTGGCGGCCCGCGCAGTCACTGCAGTCCTGCAGCAGACTTTGCCACGCCTGCTCTCGCTCATGTTCGCGATAAGCATAGCTGCCGGCAGCCGCCAGACCCGCAAGCACTGCCGCAGCAAGAGACAGTCGGATAAGAGCGCTCGGCGCCATCACGACGACTCCTCCGGCGGCAGAAGGATGCCGGCGTCGTCCGACCAGGTCAGCCAGACATCATGGTCCTCGCCGCCCATGCGGGAAGCGGCTCCGCCGAGGTTCTGCATCAAGGTCAGGACCCGGTTGCTCCCGTCGCCGACCGAAACGTAGATGTGCGAGCGGTCGCCCAGAAAGGCGGCGGCGTTGATGCGTCCGCGCACGCTGTTGACCGCCTGCTCCGACGTGTCGGTCGAGACAAGCACGTTCTCCGGCCGGACGGCGACGATCAGGCGGCTGCCCGGGTCATGCCGCGCGCCGCCGTTCTTCACCCGCACCAAGCCGACATGCTCCGTCTCTACTAAGGTGCTGCCGTTGGCAGCTTCCCTCACCCGGCCGTTGAAGAAGTTCATGGAGCCGAGGAAGTCGGCAACGAAGTGAGTCTTGGGACGTTCGTAGAGGGTGGCCGGCTCGCCGATCTCCAGCGCCTTGCCATGGGACATGACCGCGATGCGGTCGGACATGGTCAGCGCCTCTTCCTGGTCGTGGGTCACGAAGATGAAAGTGATGCCGACACTGCGCTGCAAAGCCCGAAGCTCGAGCTGCATCTGCTCGCGCAACTTCTTGTCCAGGGCACCGAGCGGCTCGTCGAGCAGCAACACCTTGGGCCGCTTGATCAGCGCGCGGGCCAACGCCACCCGCTGCCGCTGCCCACCCGAGAGCTGATTGGCGCCACGCTCGCCGTAGCCCGAGAGCTTGATCATCTCGAGCGCCTCGTCCACGGCCCTATCGCGCTCGGCCTTGGACAGCCGCTCCTTGCGCAAGCCGAAAGCGATGTTCTGGCGGACCGTCAGATGGGGAAAGATGGCGTAGTTCTGAAACACCATGTTGACCGGCCGGCGATGCGGTGGGATGTGCCCCATGGGCTGGCCGTCGATGAAGATCTCGCCGCCGGTCGCTTCCTCGAAGCCGGCGATCATGCGCATCAAGGTGGTTTTGCCGCAGCCGGACGGACCCAACAGCGAAAAGAACTCACCTCGCGCAATGTCGAAGCTGACATCGTCGACAGCCCTGATGCTGCCGAAGTGCTTGGAGACACCGCGCAGAGAGATGAAACCAGCGTCGCTCATGCCTCCTGCCCTCCTCTGCTCGGTTGCGCACCCAAGCGCCGCACCCATTCCGCCAGGAGCACAAGGAGGCAGCTTGCCAAAAGAATGCAGGAGCCGAGCGCCAAGACGCTGGGCAGGCGATTGGGAAAGCGGAGCTGACTCCAGATGTAGACCGGCAGAGTGGCCTCCTCGCCCGCCAGGAAGAAGGCGAGCAGGAACTCGTCGAAGGAAATGGTGAAGCAGAGCAGCAGGCTGGCCACGATGCCCGGCAGGGCGACCGGAAAGGTCACCCGCCAGAAGGTCATCCAGGGCGTCTCCCCCAAGTCCTGCGCCGCCTCCTCCAGCTCCGGGTCGAAGCCCTCCAGGCGTGAGATCATCACCAGCATGGAGAAGGGCACGCAGATCACCACGTGCGATAATCCGATGGTGAAGAGCGACAGCGGCACGCCCAGGCGGTTGAAGACCACCATCAGGGAGATGCCGAGGATGATCAGGGGAATGACCAGCGGCACGGCGATGAATCCCTTCAGCGGGCGCTGGAAGGGCACGCGGTAGCGGGTGAAGGCCTTGGCAGCCAGGGTGCCGAAGATGGTGCTGACGATGGCGACGACGATGCCGAGCTTCAGGCTGTTCTGGAAAGCCGCAAGCAACCCGGGACTCTGCGTCATCTGCTCGTACCAGCGCAGGGTGAAGTCCTTCAGCGGAAAGGCGACGTAGATCGCATCGTTGAAGGAAAAGAGCGGCAGGAAGAGCACCGGCAGATAGATGAAGGTCAGGTAGATGACCGTGTAGAGGCCGAGCCCGCTGAAAGGGATTTTGACGCCGCGCCCGTTCATCGCCCGCTCCTCATACCAGGCGCTTCTTGAGCTGGTGGAACAGCAACAGGAAGCCGCAGACCACGCCAGTGATGGTGATCATGGAGACGACGGAGATGGCCGCCCCCATGGGCCAGTTGTTGCCGCGGCCGAACTGGGACTGGACCAGGTTGCCGATCATGATGCCGGTGTTGCCGCCGACCAGCTTTGGCGTGACGTAGTCGCCGACCGTGGGAATGAAGACCAGCAGCAAGGCGGCGATCACGCCGGGCATGGAAAGCGGCAGAGTGACCCGCAGGAAGCGGCCCACCGGCCCCTCTCCCAGATCGGCCGCGGCCTCCAGCAGCGAGCGGTCGATCTTCTCCAGCGAGACGTAGATCGGCAGGATGGCGAAGGCCGCCCAGGCATGGGCCAGGGTGATGACCACGGCGTTCAGGTTGTGCAGCATGAACGTCAGGGGCTCGTCGATGATCCCCATAGCCATTAGCCCCGAATTCACCACGCCGTTGTAGCCGAGCACGATCTTCCAGGCGAAGACGCGCAAGAGATAGCTGGTCCAGAACGGCAGGGTGATCAGCACCAGCCACAGGATCTTCCGCCGCTTCACCTTGAAAGCGATGAAATAGGCGGCGGGATAGGCCAGCAGCACGGTGACCAAGGCGACCAGGGCGGAAATCTGTATGGAGCGCCAGAGGATCAGCGGATAGATGCGTTTCTCGAAGAAGGTCTCGTAGTTGACCGTCGAGAAGCCCGGATGGAAGGTCAGGCCGCTCTGGGTCCAGAAGCTGAGCCCGATCAGCACGCCGATCGGCACGGCCAAGGCCACGACCAAGAGAAGCACCGTCGGGGAAAGCAGCGAGAGGCCGCGCCGGGCGTCGCGATCGAACGCAAAGAGCCTGCGCCGTGCGACCGTCGGCGCCTCCGACGTCGTGGTGATGGCCTCCACTGCCATGAGGCTTCGCGCTAATCCTTAACGCTACAACGCTAGCACAAACCTGCCTTGGTATGGCTGGTCACAGGCCCGCCTTGGCTTCGTCGAACATCTCCTGCAAGCGCTCTTCTCCCTGGATCTCGAGCTGGAAGATGCCTTTCGACAGCGCCGCTTCCGGATCCTTGGAGTGACCGAGCTCGGCGAGCTTGATCTCATCCATGATCTGATACGGCGTCTGGGTCGAGGAGCCGGTGCCGAAAGCCTCCATCTCGAACATGCGCGAGCGCGGGTCGAGCATGGCGTCGATGACATCGTGGATCTTGTCGCGGTTGCCGTCGCCCTTGATGATCGACAGACCGCAAACCCAGGTCATGCGCCCTTCCTTCGGGTTCATGTACTCGACCGGCAGGCCCTGCTCCTTGAGGCGCACCAGGGACTCCGCCCAGGCGGTGGCGGCGACGATCTCGCCGGACGCCAGAGCCTGCTCCAAGGTCGTCGGGTCGTTGGAGAAGAAGCGCACCTGCTGGACCAGCTTGCGGGTCCACTCCCGCGCCGCCTCCAGATCCTCGTCGGAGCGATAGTCGAAGATGTTGTCGAGGCCGGCCATGATGCCCGAGGCCACGACGGCATCGACCAGGCTGTCGAAAGCGGCCACCCGGCCCTGGTATTTGGGATCCCAGAGGATGCCCCAGGTCTCGTTGCCGACGTATTCGGGCGCCAGGTCCGTACGGAAGATCACGGAGGTCTGTCCCCAGTCAATGGGCACCCAGACCACGTTGCCACCCTGCACCACCCCGTCGAGCTCGCGCAGGCTCGGGAAGATGTCCTCCCAATGGGAGAGCTTGGCGGTGTCGACCGCATCCAGGCGGCCGGTCTCGTACCATTTCTTGATCTTGTAGAAGCAAGGGAAGATCACGTCTGGCGAGAAACCGCTGAGCAGCTTCGCAACGCCCTCTTCCTCGTCGCCCCAGAAGGTGAAGCGCGGCAGCGCGCCATACTTCTCCTGATAGGCTGGAAAGAGACCGGGGTCGTCATAGCCGGTCCAGGTGAAGACCAAAGGGTGATCGTCGCTCGCCGCCGCGCGCTCGGCCGTCATGGGACCGGTAACGGCGACGGCACCCGTCGCTGCCAGAAGCTGTAAGGCACGCCGCCGGCTCATCCGGCCGCTCAGCAGATCGCTCCGGATCTTGTCGAAAACATCCATGTTGCACTCTCCCTGTTGGGAGCCGGCTTTCTCGGTTGTTTGCTTGTTGCCGGCCCTGTTGCCGCACGCTCCTCCGCAATCCTGAAAGACTAAGGGCCTGCGAAAGCGGCTGTTAATGCACCCAGGGGGGTGAACTGGAATGGCTAGCGAAAGGCTGCCCCCTCACGAGACGGCACGTTGCGCTTAAACAACACGAAGCGTGCGGTCGCGACGAGGCCGAGGGCGGCAAACGGCAAACTCGCCAGGAAGACGGCGATTGCGACGGAGCTCGTGGCGCCCCGCTCCGCATCGGCAAAGCCAGCCGCGTTGGCGACGATGCCGATGTAGGCGGCACCCAAGGCGTAGCCAAGCCGTTGCACGGTCGGGATGGCACCCGAGACACGCTCGCGCTCTTGAACAGGCGCCAGCCCGGTAATCCGGCGCAGGATGAAGGTCCAAGCCAAGCCGAAGCCGGCTCCCTCCGCCACAGCACAGACGGCGATCAGCCAGACAGGGCCCGCCGCAACACTGTAGGCGAACCCGATGATGCTGGCGGTCACCATGATCATGCCGCTCGCAATGAGCTTAGGGTCGTGTCGCTCTGCCGCGCCGGACACAAGCACCGCCGCGACCGACCAGCCGATCGAAGAGCAGGCAACGATGTAGCCGGCAACCAGCGCCGAGGTTCCGTGCAAGGCGGTCACCAGCAGCGGGCCATAAGCGGTGATGGCGATCGTCGCCATGGAGAAGCAGAGCACGAGGGTCAGGCTGGCGCCGACGGGCGTTGCCAACCTGAAAGGTCCGAACGGCAGAAGTCGTTGGTCGCCACGCCTTCCGTCGAGACGCAGAAAGACGAGCAAGCAAGCGATCCCGGCGAGAACGAAAGCGGAGGTGCCCAAGGGCGAGACATCCAGACCGCCGTAGGCGATCAGCAGCACTCCGGCAGACAGGAAAAACAGACGTCGAAAGGGAAAGCGTGCGCTCGTCAACTCGGGCGCCGGCCTGCCTCCCAGCTTAGGGCCGAAGGCCACCCAAACAGCCAATGCCAAAGCCTGAACCGCGAAGAACCAAAAGCCGCCGCGCCAAGTTCCGAACTCTACGAAGAGCCCGCCGATCAGCGGACCGAGGAAAGCCGACACACCCCAGAACGTGGAGATGGCCGCCATGGCCCGCGCCACCAGGCGCCTTGGGAAGAGCTGCCCGACGCCAACGAAAGACAAGGCCATCAAGCCGCCGCCGCCCAAACCTTGCAGCAGGCGGCCGATCAGCACGACCTCCATGCTTTGGGCGATGGCGCTGACGACGCAGCCCCCGCTGAAAACCAGCGCCGAAGCACTCATGGAGAGCCGCAGCCCGTAGCGCATGGCAAGAAGCGCGCTGGCCGCTCCGGCAACGATGGAGCCAATGTCGTAGAGGGCGATGGTCCAAGCGACCATGGCTTCGCCCCCAACCTCCGCAACGATGGCCGGCAGCATGGTCGCGACCAGCAGGCTGTCCGCCGCGTGCAGCCAAACTCCCAGGCAGACCACCGCCAAAGATGGGCCATAGGACACATTGAGGATCTCTCCCCAGGCAACCGTCCCGGACTCGGCTTGATCGGTCATGGCTTCGACTCATTTTTGAAAGCTTTTACTTTCTAAAATGAGTCTCTTAGAAACGCAACTGCGCAATACGCAGGTCAGCAGCGCACGCGCTCGTTCTTCGGGTCGTAGAGCGCCTCGGCATGGAACAGCGCCGACACCCGCTCGGTCGCGACCTCGAGTTCATAGCGGCCTGCCTTGAGATAGTCCGCATCCACACCATCTGGGTCGCGGACGTAGCCATAGCCGATGGGCTGTCCCAGGGTATGGCCGAAGCCGGCGCTGGAGAGCCAGCCGACCCGCCGATCGTTGCGGTAGATGGTCTCCCGCCCCAGAAGCGTGATGTTGGGGTCTTCGACAGTGAAGCAGGCGAAGCGCTTGGCCACGCCGTCGCGCTTTTGCGCTTCTATGGCTTCACGTCCTTTGAAAGGCGTGTTGCGGCGCAGCTTGACGGCCCAGTCGAGCCCCGCCTCGACCGGAGTATGGTCTGGCCCGATATCGGAACCCCAGGCGCGATAACCCTTCTCCAGCCGCAGCGTCTCCAAGGCGCGGTAACCGGCATCGGCCAAGCCCATCTCCGCCCCCGCGTCCATCAGCGCCTCATAGACGCTGACGGCGTACTCGACCGGCAGATGAAGCTCCCAGCCCAGCTCGCCGACATAAGTCACGCGCAGGGCGAGCACCGGACAGCCGGCAATGCCGATGCGTCGTGCCCGACCGAAGGGAAAGCCTTCGTTGGAGACGTCGTCCCGCGTCACCGCCTGCAGCACGTCCCGCGCCCGCGGTCCCATCAGCGACAGCACGGCATTGGACGAGGTCACATCGAAGAGCTGCGCGTTCATGCCGGCGCCGATGTTGCGCCGGATCCAGTCAAAGTCGTGGGTCGCGAAGCCGGTCCCGGTGACGATGTAAAACTCGTCCAACCCCAGCCGCGCCACGGTCAGGTCGCACTCGATGCCGCCGTGGTCGTTGAGCATCTGGGTGTAGGTCAGTCGCCCGACCGGCTTGTCGATGTGATTGGCGCAGATCCACTCCAAGGCGGCGGCGGCGTCTGGGCCTTTCAAGACGAACTTGGCGAAGCTTGTCTGGTCGAAGATCACGGCGGCTTCTCGCGCCGCGCGATGCTCCCGCGCGACGGCCTCGAACCAGCCGGGCCGCTCGAAGCTGTAGACGTCCTGCGGCACCTCCCCCGCAGCACGGTCGGCAAACCAGTTCGGCCGCTCCCAGCCCAGCTTCTCGCCGAAGCAGGCGCCCTTCCCTTTCAACTGCGCATAGAGCGGCGACCGGCGGCAGGGTCGCCCGCTGTCATGCTCCTCCGACGGCCAGGCGATGGTGTAGTGCTTGGCGTAAGCCTCCAGCGTACGGCTCCGCACCCAGTCCGTATCGAAGTGCGGCCGCCCGAAGCGTCGGATGTCGACCGGCCAAAGATCGTAGGGTGGCTCGCCGGCATGGATCCACTCGGCCAGGGCCATGCCGGCCCCGCCCCCCGCGGCGATACCGAAGGCATTGAAGCCGGCGCCAACGAAGAAGTTCATCAACTCCGGCGCCTCCCCGACGATAAAACTGCCGTCCGGCGTGAAGCTCTCGGGGCCATTGATGAGTTGCTTGACGCCGGCGGTTTCCAAGGCCGGCACGCGCCCCAAGGACAATTCGATAAGCTGCTGGAAGTGATCGAAGTCCGAGTCGAGCAGCGAGAAGTTGAAGCCTGGCGGAATGCCGTCCTCCGCCCAGGGCAAGGGGTTCTGCTCATAGCCGCCCATCACCAGGCCGCCGACCTCCTCCTTGTAGTAGGTCAGGCGGTCGGGGTCGCGCAGGGTCGGTAGGTCCGGCGCCACGCCGTCGATGGTCTCGGTGACCATGTATTGATGCTGCACCGACACCAAGGGCACGTTGACGCCGACGGTCGCGGCAAGCGCCCGGGACCACTGCCCGGCACAGCAGACGACGATCTCGCACTCGATGCGCCCGCGGTTCGTCTCAATGCCGCGAATGCGCCCATCCTCCACGACGATGGAGGTGACATCCGTCTCTTCCAGCAGGGTCGCGCCGGCCATCCGCGCGCCCTTGGCCAAAGCCTGGGTGATGTCGGAAGGATTGGCCTGTCCGTCAGTCGGCAGGTAGGCCGCCCCGATCACATCCTCGACCTGCATCAGCGGCCAGAGCTCCTGTGCTTCCTTCGGCGTCAAGAGCTGCATGTCGAGACCGAAGGAGTGCGCGGTCGTCGCCTGGCGTTTCACCTCGGTCCAACGCGCTTCGTTGCAAGCCAGCCTGAGACCGCCGTTCATCTTCCAGCCGGTGCCGAGCCCGGTCTCTTGTTCCAGGCGGTCGTAGAGCGCGACCGACTCGCCGAGAAGCTGGGTGATGTTGGCGTTGCTGCGCAGTTGTCCGACCAGGCCAGCGGCATGGAAGGTCGTGCCCGAGGTCAGCTTGTGCCGTTCCAGCAGGACCGTGTCGGTCCAGCCCAGCTTGGCCAAGTGATAGGCCGTCGAGCAGCCGACGATGCCGCCGCCGATAATGACAGCCTTCGCCGTTGAAGGAAGCGCCCCCACTGTCGTCTCCTCAGCTTCGCTTGAAGTCGTCGTAAGCCCGCTCGAAGCGGGCCAGGTTCTCCGCCGTATAGGCGGCGTAGTCGAAATCGAGATCGGAGTGGATCTCCGAAACCATGCTCCAGGTGGTTTCCCGCAAGAGCGAGGCGCACTTCATGGCGCCGTAGCGGCGGCGCAACACATCGTCGAGCGGCCGCTCGAAGTAGGTTTCAAGCATCCAGTCTTCCTGCTCCGGCGTCAGGCCGTTGTTGGACGCCAAGCCACCGAGGTCGAACAGCGGGCTGTTAAATCCGGCATAGTCCCAGTCGACGAGCCAGACCCGCTCACCGTCGTCGATGAAGTTAGCGGGCAGCAGGTCGTTGTGACCGAAGACCACCTCGATGGGACCAACGGCACGCTCCAGCGCCGCGGCCGCGGCCAGCAGCTCGGGCAGCTTGGCGAGGTGCCGGCTCTCTCCTGCTTCCAAGGTGCCAGCGTAGTCGCGGATGACGTGGAAGACCCAAAACATCAGCGCTGGGCCGCGCAGCTTGGTCGGGATATCCCGGTGGCAGCGCTTGATCACCGGCAGGATGCGTTCGAGGTTCGCCGGCAGGCGGACGTCTTCCTCGCCGAAGGTCTTGCCCTCGATGTAGTCGATGACCAGCACGCCTGGCTCCTGATGGCGCACCGCAGGCGAAATGCCGACCAGCTCCGCTGCCCGGCTCGCCGCCACCTCGTTGAAGCGCATGATCTGATGGACCGGAATGTCCTCCCCCACCCGCACCACGAACTTGCGCCCGGCATCCTCGACGACGAAGTTGACGTTGGTGATGCCGCCGCTCAGCGGCTGCGGGTCGACCGGCCCCGACCAGATCGACAGGCCGGCCGCCTTCGCTGTGGCGTCGTTCATCTCTCCCCCTCCCTCAAGCCAACCCGAGGCGGCGTTTCTTGCGCAGTGCAGCCGCCGCGATCAGGCGGTCGGCGATGATGGCGATGCAGGCAACCGAGACGCCGGCGACGATGCCCCGGCCGGTGTCGGCCTTGGTCAGCGCGATGTAGACCTCCTGACCGAGGTCGCGCGTACCCACCAGTGCTGTGATCACCAACATGGAGATTGCCAGCATGATGGTCTGATTGATGCCGAGCATGATCTCCGGCAAAGCCAGCGGCAGCTTGATCCGCATGAGAAGCTGCCGACGAGTGCAACCGGAAACGATGCCCGCCTCGATCAACTGCGGATCGATAGAGCGAATGCCGTGCGCTGCGTAACGGACGGCAGGTGCCAGGGCGTAGAGCACCACGGCGATCATCGCCGAGAAATCGCCGACCCGGAACAGCATCACCACGGGAATGAGGTAAACGAAACTCGGCAGGGTCTGCAGCGTGTCGATAAAGGCCTGGACGATGCGGTTGGCCCGGTCGTTCTCGGCCGCGAGGATGCCGATGGGAATGCCGATGATGCAGGCGATGATGACCGAGACACCGACGAGGTAGACCGTCACCATGGCCTTGGCCCAGAGGCCGTTGACCAGGATGAAGAGGGTCAGCGCGCAGCAGAGCAGCGCCAGGCGGATTCCGCCGAGCTGCCAGCCGGCAAAGGCGATCAGCAGCAGGACCCAGGGCCAGGGCAAACCGAGCAGGAAGCGCTTCACCGGTACCATGAAGTTGACCAGCATGAAGGTCTTCACGGCCTCGAGCTGGTCGAAGAAATTCACGTTGATATAGCGCACCAGGTTTTCCCAGAAGGCGCCGGTGGTGATCTCGGCGCCTGCCGGATACTGCTGCACCGCCGGCAGCAGTAAGCCGACCAGGCCGGTGCCGAGAACAACGGCCAGGCACGTGACTAGCCAGGGATGGCGCTGCAGGGCATTGAGCTGCCGCTCGCTGTGCTCCGGCGGCGGGCGGTTAGCGAAGGCCTGGCTCAGGCGGTCCAGCGCAATGGCCAGCACGACGATGGCGACGCCGGCCTCTAGCCCAGCACCGATATCGAGGCGACGCAGCGACGTCAGCACGTCGTAGCCGAGGCCTCCCGCTCCAATCATCGAGGCGATGATCACCATGTTGAGCGAGAGCATGATGACCTGGTTGACGCCAACCATCAGGCTCGGCAGCGCCGAGGGCACCAGGACGCGCCAGGTCATCTGGCGGCGCGTGCAGCCGACCATCTTGCCGAACTCGCGAATCTCGCTGGGCACGTTGTGCAGCGCCAGGGTGGTGACCCGCACCATCGGCGGCATGGCATAGATCACCGTGGCGATCAGCGCCGAGACCGGCCCGAAGCCGAAGAGAAACAGGATCGGCACCAGGTAAGCGAAGATCGGCACCGTCTGCATGAGATCCAGCACCGGCGTCATCAGGCGGTCGAACCAAGGCCAGCGATAGCCCGCAATGCCGAGCAGCAGGCCGCCGACGACACCGAAGGGCACGGCGATGAGGATGGAGGACAGCGTGACCATGGCGCTGTCCCACTGGCCGAAGACGGCAAGGTAGAGGAAGCAAAGGCCGACGAAGATCGCGAGCCGCCAGCTCCCGGCGTAGTGCCCCATGGCAGCGACCACAAAAGCGACGGCCAGCCAGCTCAGCGACGGCAGCACCTGCACGGCTTCGTTGCCCTGGCCGCGCACGAAGCCCTCGATCACCAGCGCACGGACGAAGTCGTAGGGCTGCTCGATCAGCCAGGAGATACTGCGGGTCAGCTCGGTGAAGGTGAAGAGGCCGAAGCTCGCGCTCTCCACCAGCCAGCTCATGAAGTCGCTGATTTCGCCGCGCATGGGGATACGCAGATCGCGCGGCACCTTCATCAGCCAACGCGCGTCCATCTCCTTGGCCAGGTCCTTGCTGACCTGCGCCAGAACGAAGGTGACGACGAAGAGCAGCAGCCAGAGCATGGCATTGCGCGACAGGCCGAACTGCTCGAGGCGGCTCATCGCGATGCGCCTCGCCCGACCAACACGTCGACCACCGTCTGGCGGCCAATACTGCCGATCACCGCGCCGTCCTCGTCGATGACGGCATGGGGCCGGTCGGAGGCTTCCACCCGGTCGGCGACATCCTCGATCCGCGCCGCCGCGCTGACCTCTCCGGTCACCTCGCCCGTCGGTGCGCCGGGCTGCATGACGGAACGGACCGTCAGCACCTTGGCGCGGGGAATGTGCTTGGTGAATTCGGCGACGTAATCGTTGGCCGGAGACAGCACCAGCTCTTCCGGAGAGGCGACCTGGATAACCTCGCCATCCTTCATGATGCCGATGCGGTCGGCCAGGCGGATGGCCTCCTCGAAGTCGTGGGTGATGAAGACGATGGTCTTATGCAGCACGCTCTGCAGCCGCAGGAACTCGTCCTGCATCTCGCGGCGAATGAGCGGATCGAGCGCCGAGAAGGGTTCGTCCAGGAACCAGAGCTCGGGCTTCACGGCGAGCGAGCGCGCGATGCCGACCCGCTGCTGCTGCCCGCCGGAAAGCTCGCGTGGAAAGTAGCTCTCCCGCCCTTTCAGGCCAACAAGCTCGATGACGTCCCGCGCCGCCGCCTCCCGCTCGGCGCGCGGCACGCCCTGGACGTCGAGCGGAAAGGACACGTTCTGCAACACGGAGAGATGGGGCAGCAGGGCGAAGTGCTGGAACACCATGCCCATCTTGTGGCGCCGCAGCTCGATCATCTCCTGCTCGCTGGCGCGCAGGAGATCCTGTCCATCGAAGAGGATCTCGCCGGCGGTCGGCTCGATAAGGCGCGACAGGCACCGCACCAGGGTGGACTTGCCGGAGCCGGACAGGCCCATGATGACGAAGATCTCGCCTTCGCGGATCTCGATGTTGGCGTCGCGCACGGCGCCAATCAGACCCCTGGCATGAATCTCCGTCAGCTCGGGATGGGGCCGTGCGGCCAGCAAGCTCTCCGCCCCCTCTCCGAAGAGTTTCCAGACGTTTCGGCAGGCCAGCTTGACCGGCTTAGGCTGCATGGTCCCCTCGCGGCATCGCGGTTTCGCTACATGCGATCATAGAGGCAAGTTACCCGCGTGGAGTCCTTTGAAGAACGAGCAGCAACGGCACCCGTTCCAAACTGGAAGAATGCGGGCCGGCCAAAGGCGGGAGGACTCCCAAACCCTCGGCCGGCCCAAAGTCGGTCAGGCTCTATTGCCCGATCCAGCCCTTCCAGGTGTCCTCGTTGTTGGCCAACCACTCGGCGACCACTGCGTCCAGGTCTTTGCCCTCGAGATCGACGGCGGCGACCATGGCGCCCATCTCGTCGTTGGAGACGCGGAAAGCCTGGATGGCGGAGTGGGCGCCCGGCCACTTATCCTTCACGCCAGACCATGAGACCTTCCAGATCGGACCGCGCGGCTTGCCGCAGTCGTAGGCCATATCCGGGTTCACGCCCCACTCGGGATCGTTGTAGCAGTCGGCGGTGTATTCCGGGAACTCGATCCACTCGCCCTCGTACTTGATCGGCGCCCAGTGCGGCGCATAGACCCACAGCAAGATCGGCGCCTGGCGCTGATAGGCCGACTCAAGCTCGGCGAAGAGCGCCGCGTCGGTGCCGGCGTGGACCACCTCGAAGTCGAGCTCCAGAGCTTCGGCCCGCTCATCGTCGAAGCCGCCCCAGGTGACTGGCCCACCGAGGTAGCGGCCGTTGGGATCCGTCTCGGGCGTGGCGAACTCTTCAGCGCAGTCGTTCAGAGCCTCCCAGTTCGGCAGGCCCGGGCAGCGCTCCTTCATGTAAGCCGGATACCACCACTCCTCGATGGCCATCATGCCGGTCTCGCCGAGATTCTCGACTCTCCCGGTCGCCGTGGCTTCGTCCATCGCGTCACGGCCTGTGGTCTCCCAAATCTCCATGGCAACGTGGAGGTCGCCGGTCTTCAGCCCGGCGAACTGGGCGATGTAGTCGGCCTGCACGTATTCGACGTTGTAGCCGGCCTTCTTTAGGACCTCGCCCATCATCTTGGTGGTGATCAGCTGACCGGTCCAATCGTGCAGGGTCAGCTTGATGGGGTCCTTGGATTCGACGTCTGCCGCGGCAGCGCCGGCGACACCAAGGCCAAGGGCCAGTCCGAGCAACAGGCCTTTCACACCTGCATTTGCCATGCTTCGTCCCTTCCTGTTCGCAGTTTTCTTTGTGCGTTTCCTCTGACAGACCGCTCGCTGTCATGGGGAAGTGTCCGAAGCAAAAGCCACGTATGTCAACAATCAATTTGGTTTTTTGTTGGAATTAACCCCCTTCGGCTTGAAGATTACCTCAAGGAAGAGCGACAATGACGGACTGTGACCGTTCGTTTCCCGCCGCCTCCAAACCGATCAACCGGCCGACACGTAAGCAAGAGCATGCACGCAACGCACCGTGAGATGGAGATCCTCGAAGAGCTGAAGCTCTACGGCTCGCGGCGGATTCATGAGCTGGCGAAGCGGCTTGCCGTGTCGGAAGAGACCATCCGCCGCAACGTCAAGAAGCTGGCCGAGCAGGGTCTGGTTCGCAAGGTGCACGGCGGCGTCTACCTGCCCGAAGCCGTGCGCGAGCCCACATTGAACCAGCGCATGGACGTCAATCCGGAGGCCAAGCGCCTGATCGCCGAGCGTCTGGCTGAGGTGATCAGCAACGGCGACTCCCTGATCCTCGATATCGGCTCGACCACGGCCTATGTCGCGCGCGCCCTGCGCAATCACCAGGACCTCTTCGTCGTGACCAATTCCTTGGAGGCGGCGCAGGCGCTAGCAACGCGTAACAACAACCGCGTCTTCATGGCCGGCGGCGAGCTCCGCTCCCACGACGCCGGCGCCTTCGGGCAAGAAGCAGTCTCCTTCGTCCGCCAGTTCAGTGCCCGCTACGCCATTCTCTCTGCTGCGGCCATCGACGCGGACAGCGGCTTCATGCTGTTCGATCTCGACGAGGCCGCCTTCTCGCGCGAAATCCTCAAGCGCGCCGAACGCAGGATCGTGGCCGCCGACTCCACCAAGTTCGGACTGCGCGCGCCCATTCGTATTGCCGAGCCCGACGCCTTCGACTGTCTGGTGACCGATGCGGCGCCGCCACCGAAGCTTGCCGCCTACCTCACCGGGGCTTCGGTCGAGGTGGTGGTTGCAGAACCGGCCGGACAGTCTGGCCAATGAGCGAGCCTGACGTCGAGGAACTTCTGAGCGTTGCCGAAGAGGTGGCAGCTGAGGCCGGCGAGGTCACGCTGCGCTACTTCCGCGGCGGCCTTGCCGTGGAAAGCAAAGCGGACGAAAGCCCGGTCACCATCGCCGACCGCGAGACGGAACGCGCCATGCGGGCCGCCATCGCCGAGCGCTTTCCC
This sequence comes from Rhodospirillales bacterium, assembly GCA_965247175.1. Classification (GTDB taxonomy): domain Bacteria; phylum Pseudomonadota; class Alphaproteobacteria; order Kiloniellales; family DSM-21159; genus JANQMX01. The sequence continues at coordinate 670,481 of OZ252006.1, read as the reverse complement.
GATCACGGCATCCTGGGCGAGGAGTATGGCGCCGAAGGTGTCGAGCGTCCCTTCGTCTGGATTCTCGATCCGATCGACGGCACCAAATCCTTTATCGCCGGAGCCCCGCTCTTCGGCACGCTGGTCGGCGTGCTGCACGAGGGCCGCCCGCTCGCCGGCGTCATCCACATGCCCCAGCTCGGGGAGCGCTTTGCCGGCGCTGTCGGTCCGGGCAGTCGCCTGAACGGCACGCCCATCGGATGCTGTCCCGGAATTCCCTTGGAGCAGGCCTTTCTCTGCTACAACGATCTACCGCAGTTGATCGCTCGCGAGTCGGACAAGGTGCAACGCCTCCTCGCCCTCGGGCGCTATCAGCGCCCGACCAGCGACTGCTATCCCTACGCGCAGCTCTCCGCCGGCTGGGTCGACGCCGTCGTCGACATCGGGCTCGAGCCCTACGACTACCTGCCGCTGGTTGGGGTCATCGAAGGTGCCGGCGGAATCGTCACGGACTGGCAGGGACAGGCGCTCAGCCTGCAATCCGACGGGCGGGTCGTCGCTGCGGCCAGCCCGGAGATCCATGCCGCGCTCTTGGACATTCTCTCCGACTAGCGCCAAAGTGCGCCCCATGCCCAAGCCGCCCTCCAAGAAGCTCAAGCACGCCAAGCTGCGCCACGCGGTCATCGAGACCTGCCTGAAGATGAACGCGCTCGGCATCAACCAAGGCACCTCCGGCAACGCCAGCGTGCGGACCAAGGAGGGCTTCCTGATCACGCCCTCGGGCATTCCCTATGAGGAGACGGGCCCCGAGCAGATCGTCGCTATGACGCTGGACGGTGACGTGCAGAGTGACTGGCGCCCCTCCTCCGAGTGGCGCATGCACCGGGATATCTACGCAGCACGCCCGGAAGCCGAGGCCGTGGTCCACACCCACGCAACCCACGCCACGGCCCTCTCCTGCCTGCGCCTGCAGGTTCCAGCCTTCCACTACATGGTGGCCGTGGCCGGGGGCAGCAGCGTGCGCTGCGCCAACTACGCCACCTTCGGCACAGAGGCGCTTTCGCAGAACATGCTGAAGGCCCTGGAGCACCGTCGGGCTTGTCTCTTGGCCAACCACGGCATGATCTGCTTCGGCCCGAGCCTCGAGAAGGCGCTCTGGCTGGCGGGCGAGGTCGAGGCCTTATGCCGGCAATACATCGCCGCCAAACAGCTCGGCGAGCCGAAGCTGCTCAGCCAGGCTGAGATGAAACGCGTGCTGGCGCTGTTTCAGGACTACGGCAAGCAAGACACGTCCGCTTCCGACAGCTGAATAGAGGAGCGGCGGAGACCGTCCGGTCCCCGCCGCCGCAGTCTGTAGAGTACCGTCTTCTGGCTTAGAACGGGTGGATCCGCGGCCAGTTTTCGTCGCCCGACTTGATGTTGCCGGCCTTGTCACCTTTCCAAAGCTCCTGCGCCCGGGGGTGGACTTGCAGGTAGAGGGTGCCGTCATGCACCACGTAGACCATCGGGTCGCCCGGCGCCTTGTAGCCCTGCGAAGCGGCCCACGCGCAGTAGCCGTCGTACTTCGGCGCGAACTGCTCCGGCGTATCGCGGAAGGCGTTGCGGTTCTCTTCCGAGGCGAAGTACCAGATGGCACCGTTCCAGAAGTGATTGAAACGTGCCTCGCCGCGCTGCGGCTCACCCTTGTGGTAGGACACGCTGTCGTAGCCAGCGATGGCGACGGGAAGCTGATTGCCGGCTTGGGCCGCCGTGGCCGCCAAGGCGAGCAGGCCGGCCAGAAAGACAGAAAGACTCAAAGCACGCATGGATGGACTCCCTGAGCAGTTGGGTTCATCAAGCCCTTCTCTCGACGAGAACGGGTCCTTCGCATTTCGCCCCTGGGCTCAGGAAGACAATTCAACTGCTCTCACGCGCCGGTCAGGATTCGTCAGCATTTACAGAGGTTTTCTGTATTCACGCCAAAGTGTCGGAGGCTAGTTCTTGACGAAGACCAGCACGGCGGAGACGGGGACCGCAGCCGAGATCGCGGAGAGCTCGGCAAGCTCGCGCAGGGTCTCGATACCGGAGATGAGGTCGAAGGCATCCGCCTGTACGACGATGGGCTGAAGGGTGGCGACCAGCACCTTGCCTTCAGCGAGACGGCTGACCAAAAGCTCGGCCTCGATGTCCCCGCTCTGGCCGACCAGGCTCAGCGACCCGACGACGGATAGCTGCCGCGTCTCGCCGATCTCCATCTCGCTTAGCTCCTCCATGTCGATCTTCATCGAAAGGGTTGCCGTCGGGAACACGGCGCTCTGGAAGAGATAGTCGACCATGCGCTCGTTGCGGACGTCTATCCACGTCTCGACGCTGGCGGTGTCGATGCTGAGCGAGACGGTGCCTTGATCGCTGACTGCTCCTTCGGTCTTTGTGAAGTGGTGCACCTCACCGGTCGTTCCTTGCTTGACCGATACGAAGCTCACCCGGGATTCCGTTTGGCTGAGCAACCAGCCGACGTCCGCTGAGGCCACACTGCCTATGAAAAGCAAAATCGCCGAGAGGAGGCCGACTTGAGTGATGCGAAGGGTCATGACGTCTACTCCCACAGCTCCGCGCGCCCGCCTTTGAAGGTCGGACGGCATTCTTCTTCTCCCATCGTCCTATGAAGCTTTGCGCGAAGCCGAAGCTGACACGCGAGACCTTTCTGGGGCAGAAGCAGCCGGCTCCAATCATGCCTCACCCCCAATCGTAACCCGGGCTGTGAAACCTTTGTAGCCTCACCGCTCGTGCGCGATCGGCCTCTTGCGCTTGCACAAGTGCTCCCCATCTCGATCAACAGGCAGTTATCGACCGAACGCACAACCTTGGGCGAAGCACTATGCAGAGCAACGAGTTCGAACGCGGACAGGACAAAACCACTGGGCAAAAGGCCCAGCAGGGCTCCGCATTCCGCGGTCTTTGGGCGACTGCCATTGCCGTCGCATTGGCCGCCTTCTTCGCTTCCACCCTGCCGCAGGTCTTCTTCGTTGCGGTCTTCGGCGAGCTGCTGTTCTTCGGTGCTCTGGGCACCTTGATCGTCGCGGCGATCCGACGAGATCCGCTCTGGCCCAAGCGCGTGACGGCCTGGGATCAGGCGGCGCTGCTGGCTCTGATCAGCGGCGTCGTAGGCCTCTTCGTCGACGTCGAGTCCGTAGCGGCAGCCCTGCAGGAGCAGGCCGCCCTCGCGAACTAGGGCACTTGCCTACAAGATCTGACTGAGGAACTCGCGGGTGCGCGGGTCCTGCGCCTGATCGAAGAAAGTCGCCGGCGGGCCGTGCTCGACGATGACCCCGCGATCAGTGAAATAGATGTGATCGGCGACCTCGCGGGCGAAGCCCATTTCGTGGGTCACCAGCATGCAGGTCATGCCCTCCTGGGCGAGGTCCTTGATGGTGACCAGCACTTCCTTGACGGTTTCCGGGTCGAGCGCAGCGGTGACCTCATCGAACAGCATGACATCGGGCCGCATGGCGAGCGAACGCGCGATGGCCACCCGCTGCTGCTGGCCGCCCGATAGCTCACCCGGATAGCTGTCCTCCTTCCCTTCCAGTCGCACTTTGGCGAGGAGCGATCGGGCCCGTTCGGCCACCTGCTCCTTGGGCTCCTTCAGCACCTTGACCGGTGCCATCATGATGTTTTCGAGCGCCGTCTTGTGCGGGAAGAGATTGTACTGCTGAAAGACCATGCCGACCTTCTTACGCAGCTCGAGCTTGTCCAAGTTGTGTGCATGCACCTCCTGCCCCTCGACTGTGATGGAGCCCGACTGGATGTCGTTCAGCGCATTGATGCAGCGGATCAGCGTCGACTTCCCGGAACCCGACGGCCCGATGATGCAGATCACTTCCCCCTTCATCACATCGAAGGTCACACCCTTCAGCACTTCCAGCGATCCGAAGGACTTGTAGACATCCTTGACCGAGACGATGGGTTGATCGGGCGTCCAGTCGGCCATGGCGTGGGCCTCCTCCTGTGGCGCGGCTAGAGTTTGACCGCGTACTTCCGCTCAAGACTGATCGTCCAGCGGGCAATCGGATAACAGTAGGCGAAGAAGAGCAGCAGGGTGAATCCGTAGAACGGCACCAGCAGCTCCGGATGGTTGTCCTCCGCCTCGATGGCCTGGCGCGAGAGGTTGATCATCTCCTCCACACCGAGCAGCGAGCAAAGCGGCGTCGCCATGGTGAGGATGGCGTACCAGTTCATCCACGGCGGGATCATGCGCTTGAAGCACTGCGGCAGGATGATCTCGAACAGCGTCTGGCGCCGCGAGAAAGCAAGCGATTCCGCAGCCTCCCATTGTCCGGACGGCACCGATTGCACCGCGCCGCGCACCACCTCGGAGATGTTGGCCATGATCGGCAGGGACAGGCCGATCACCGCCTTCATCCAGGCCGGAAACGGCAGGATAAGATCGCCGATGACGATCTCGAACGGGAAGGCCAGCAGCACGATGAAGAGCAGCACCAGCCAAGGCGAGTTGCGGAACAACTGGGTGATGATGATGGCCGGCAGGCGCACCAAGGCAAGCGGCGAGATCTGCATCAGGCCGAGGATGACGCCGGCGAGCGTGCCGATGGCCATCGAGAAGAAGCTGATGATTATGTTGAAGGTGAAGCCGTCGAGCACGACGAAGGGAATCCAACGCACCAGCGCTTCGAAGGCATCGCCATAAGAGTAGCGGCTCTGGGCATAGGCCACCATGGGCCAAAGCAGCAGAACGAGCGCGAAGACGGCGAAGTGCCGCCAGTCCAGCCGCGCCAGAAAGCGCGAGATGAGCAACGGGTCGTGTGCCGTGCGACCCGCCGGGTCGAAGGGCTTGAGGACCGGCAGGTCGGTCGTCGCAACGGCACTCAGCCCGGGGATAGCGCGGCGGCTCATGCGCCCACCCCATAGCCCGGGATGCGCATCGCCTTCTCCCAGCGGTGCATGCCGAGCACCAGGATGCCCACCAGGCCGATATAGACAACGAAGAGCATCAGCATGGTGGGGTACTGCGCGCTGGGGAAGTCGTTCCAGATGCTGACGCTCTGATAGAGCAGCTCAGGCACCGCGATGGCGAAGGCCTGGGTCGTGGTTTTGACCAGATTCACCAGGTTGTTGTTCAGCGCCGGCAGCGACACCCGGAAAGCCAACGGCAGCACCACCTCTGTGTAGGTCTGCAATCGCGTGAAACCGAGCGAGGAAGCAGCCTCCTGGGTCGACTCAGGCACGGCCTCGATGCCGGCGCGGAAGATCTCGACGTTGAAGGCACCGGCGAAGAAGCTGAGCGAGATGATCGCCCAGCCGACGTTGGAGATGATGGGATACTCCAGCCAGCCGTCCGGCGAATAGGTCGGCGTGAATTGGCCGAGCGCGAAATAGAAGAACAACAGCTGTACGAAGGGCGGCGTGTTGCGGAAGAACTGGATGTAGCCCTGCACCAGGGCGCGCACCCATCGCTTGGGCGAGCCCTGCGCCCAGGCACCGACGATGCCGATGACCACTGAGGCAATGACGCAAGCGATCGAGAGCAACAGGGTGTAGTAGAGGCCTTCGACGACGCGATCCCATTGCCGTTCGTCGTAGAAGAAGATGAAGTTCCAGCGCGGATAGTCCTCCGCAAGCTGGATGAAGAACGCCCGGAAACTCTCCAGCATCGTTCCTTCACGCCCCCCTGACGCGACCGCTGAAAAGAGAAAGGGCGCCCGCGCAGGTGCGGGGGCGCCCTCGCGGCCTCACCCGCTTACTTGTTCGCCATCCAATCGGAGTAGTGGTTGTGCTTCTCCTTGAGGAAGGCGGTGGGCTGAATGCCCCACTTCTCTTCCAGCTCCATCAGGCGGCCGGACTGGTGCCAGTCGTACTGCATGCCCGCCATGAAGCGGCCGAAGACACAGTCTTGCTCCTCACGCGGCACCGCGAGACCCCAAGGGTTGTCGTCCTCGGAGGCCAGCGGCATCTCGAAGTCGTCCCAGTTTCCGGACGAGAGATCCGACATGATCGAGGAGTCGTCGTAGACCCAGGCGATGCACTTCTTGTCGCGCAGCGCTTGCTTGGCCTCGGCATTGCCGACGAAGGCGATGATCTCGGCACCGTAACGCTCTTCGACGATCTGGTTGTAGAAGGCGCCCTGCTTGCCGCAGACCGGCTTGTCCTTGAGCTGCTCCCAGTCCGTGAGACCGAGCGCCTTCGGCGACATGATGTTGGTGCCGGAGGTGTAGTAGTTCGGCTGAATGATACCGACGATCTCCCGCCGGTCCTCGCGGTCCGACATCGTGGCGATCATCAGATCGATCTTGCCCTGCTCCAGGAACTGCATGCGGTTGGAGGATTGCACCGCGACCAACTCGAGATCGACGCCCATCGCATCCGCCACGTCCTGGGCCATGTCGACTTCCATGCCGACGATGTCTCCGTTTTCGCTGCGGAAACCCCATGGCTTGTAGTCGGCCTTGACACCGACGACGATCTTCCCGCGCTCCATCACCTTGTTCCAGGTGTCGTTGGTGCACTGCGCGGCATAGGCAGCAACCGAGGTGGCCGCCAAGAAGGCAACACTCGCGACACCTGTCTTGAGCAGCTTTTTCATCATTCGTGCTCTCCCTTCTGTGTTCGGCAGCTAGTCCTGCCAGTATTCCCCCAGCACGTAGTTCTCTTGTTCCACCGCTGCTATGCGCTGCTGGGCGGCGGCGCCTTTTTCGCGCACCACCATGCCCATCAGCGATTCGAGCAGCACCAGCGCAGCCACGTGCGAGGGAAAAAACTGCGGGCTGTCAGTGGAAACCAAAAACAGGTTGTTGGCAATCGCCGCCACCGGGGACTGGGCGCCGTCGGTAATGCCGACCACGTGCGCCTCCTGATCGCGCGCAAAGCGGGCCGCCCGGACCGAGCGCGCCGAATAAGGCTCGTGGGTCATCACCAGCACCGCGTCTCGCTTGCCGAGCTCGACCACAGCCGAGGCCAGGCTGGAGCCGCTCCGCCCCGCGACCCGCCAGTTGGGCAGCGCCAAGGCCGCGATGTAGGAGACATAGTCCACGAAGGCATAGGCGCTGAGACTACCGATCACGACTACCTTGCGGGCGCGCGCCAGCTTGCGCGCCGCCAGCTCGAGCGCCTTGATGTCGATCGTCTCCAGCAGCGCCTGGACATTCGATATCGCTGCTGCCGCCTGCCGCACCACAAAGGGGTTCTGCTGCGCGGACGGCCTGCCCCCATCCGGCTCAAGCAAGGCCAGGGCCTTGTCGGCAAAGCGCGACTTGCGTCTGCGAATCTCGCCACGACAAAGCTCGCGCATGGCATCGTAGCTCTCATAGCCAATGGCCCGCGCAAGGCGTGAGAAGGTCGGCGGCGGCAGCTCCGCCTCGCGTGCGACTTGGCGCAGCGAGCGCGTGGCAATCTCGTCGGGATAGTCGAGTACGAACTGGGCCGCCCGCTTCAACTGCGGACTGAGCGCCGGAAAGCGCTCCACGACCTGATCTCGGATCGAGGCCTCGGCCACCAGTTTCTCCCTGTTCAAGCGACCGCATTTGTCTTATTTGTTTTGCGATGCTGCCAAAGTAAAACATATGTAACATTGGCGAGCAACGGAAAAACGCCCTATGAGCCCGCACAACGCCCTGCCCTCCCACGCTTCGGTCGTCGTCATCGGCGGCGGCGTCATGGGCTGCTCGACGCTCTATCACCTCGCGAAGGAGGGAGTGGGCGACGCGGTCCTGCTGGAGCGCAACAAGCTGACCTCCGGCACGACTTGGCACTCGGCGGCGCAGGTGCGTGCGCTGCGCTCGAGCCGCAATCTCACCGGGCTCATTCGCTATTCGGTGTCGCTCTATGCACAGCTGGAGGAAGAGACTGGCCAGGCGACCGGCTGGATCAACAAGGGCTCGCTTTCCATCGCCACCAGCGAAGACCGGCTCATCCACATCCAGCGACAGGAAGCGCTGGCGAAGCTCTTCGGTTTGCGGGCGTCTTCAATCTCGCCTAGCGAAGCCAAGGAACGATGGCCGGCAATGAATGCGGACGACGTGCTCGGCGCTGTCTGGTCGCCGGACGACAGCCGGGTCAGCCCCTCCGATCTCTGCGCTGCGCTGGTGAAAGGCGCGAAGGCAAACGGTGCGCGCGTTTTCGAGGACACGCCTGTGATCGGAATCGCGACCCGCGACGGCAAGATCGCCGGCGTCGAGACACCGCAGGGCACAATTCGCTGCGATGCGGTCGCTTTGTGCACGGGCCTCTGGAGCCGCAAGGCCGCGGCCATGGCGGGCGCCGCGGTTCCGGTCTGGCCCTGCGAGCACTTCTATCTTCTGACCAAGCCGATCAAGGGCATCAGCGGCAACCTGCCGACCCTCTCCGACCATGACAGCCATCTCTACATCCGCGATGACTCAGGCGGCCTCCTGGTCGGCTGCTTCGAGCCCTTGGGCAAAGCGATCGACCCAGAACGGCTGGGCGAGGACTTCGCCTTCCAGCTCCTCCCGGAAGACTGGGACCACTTCGAGCCCATGATGCTCAATGCCCTCCACCGCCTGCCGGTGCTGGAGACGGCGGAGGTCAAGACGCTGCTCAACGGACCCGAGAGCTTCACGCCCGACGGCTCGTTCCTGCTCGGCGAGACGGCGGAGACCCAGGGGATGTTTCTGGGCTGCGGCATGAACTCGGTCGGTGTTGCCACCGGTGGCGGCGCGGGCATGGCGCTGGCCAAGACCATTGCCCATGGACGGCCGCCCTTCGACCTGCATGAGGCCGACCCCAAGCGCTTTCCCGACTGTTTCAACCATGCGGCCGCCCTCTCGGAACGCGTGCCGGAAGTGCTCGGCAAGCACTTCGAGATCACCTATCCCGGCCGGCAGTGGGTCAGCAGCCGCAATCTGCGGCACCTGCCGCTGCATGCCCGCTGGCAGGATGCACGTGCCCATTTCGGTGAGGTCTATGGCTGGGAGCGGCCGTTGTACTTCGGCACGCAGGACGAGCCCCGCATGACCTTCGGCCGGCCGGACTGGTTCGACATGGTGGCGCAAGAGGTTGAGGTGGCCCACGGGGGCGCAGCCCTGTTCGATCTCTCGAGCTTCGGCAAGATCGAGGTGGAAGGCCGCGACGCAGAGCGTTTCCTGGAGCGGCTCTGCGCCAACCGCATGGCGCGTTCGCCTGGTCGCGCGATCTACACGGCCCTGCTCAACGACCAAGGCGGCATGGAGAGCGACCTCACCGCCTTGCGGCTGGCCGAGGACCACTACCGACTCTATGTCGGCACCACCGCGGTGCGCCGAGACATGGCCTGGCTGCGGCGCCATCTCGACGGCGAGCAGGTTAGTCTCCGAGACAGCAGCGAGGACTATGCGGTTCTCGGTCTGATGGGACCGCAAGCCGGACGCATTGCCGAGCAGGTCGGCGCCGCCGAGTTGATGACCCTCCCCTACTTCCGTGCCGGCTCGGCCGAACTGGCGGGCATGCCCATTACCGCCGTCCGCCTGTCCTATGTCGGCGAGGCCGGCTGGGAAATCACCTGCAAGGCCGGCGACGCCGAACAGGTCTACGACGCCCTAGCGTCATTTGGCGCGCGACCGGCCGGCCTCTTCGCCCAGACCGCCATGCGCATCGAAAAGCGCTTTCTCGCCTACGGCCACGATCTCGACACGGATATCTCGCCGCTGCAGGCCGGCTTGGGCTTTGCCGTGGATTGGGACAGCGACTTCATTGGCCGAGAGGCTCTTAAACAACAGCGCGACGCCGGCGAAGCCTGCCGGGTCGTCACCGTCTTGCTCGACGACGTGGAAGCGGTCCCTCATGGCGGAGAACCGGTGGTGTTCGATGGAGAATTGGTCGGCATGACCACCTCGGCGGCCTTTGGCCACCGCATCGGACGGCCACTTGCGATCGCCAATCTGCATCACGCCGAAGCGCGTGCGGAGGGCGCAAACGTCGCGCTCGACATCGCCGGCCAACGCTGGCCGGGACGCGTGATGCTCCGCGCCGCCTTCGACCCGGAAGGCCATCGGATGCGCGGCCTAGCCGCTCGCGCTGCCTGAGCGTCCGCGCCGCAGCCACCACAGCGCCAGGATACAGAGCAGGCCGATGACGCCCATGCCCGCCGCGGCGACGATGACGAGATCGTAGTTGCCGGTTTCACGCAGGATGGCCCCCAGGTGCGGCGCCAAGGCGTAGCCGGCGAGATAAGGCAAGGCGAGCCAGCCGGCGATGGCGCCAAAGGCGGCTCGCCCCAGGGACTCCGCCGTAACAACCGGCTTCAAGATGCTGGTCAAGCCGTAGGCTGCCCCCTGCATGGCCGCGAAGGCGAAGACCAGGAGCGGCGCCGCGCCCGCAGCCAGCAACAGGAGTGCTGCACAGCTTACGCCACCGAAGGCGAGCATGCTGATGCTGAGCGCGCCGAGGCGGTGTTCCAGCCGGGCCATGGCCAGCCGTCCGATCACCTGCATAGGCCCGATGACAGAAGCCGCGGTAACCGCCATCGCCTCGGTGATTCCACGCTCCACCTGAAGCGGGATGAAGTGGTTCAGCATGATGCCGTGGTTGAGCGCCATCATGGGAAAGGCGATGGCGATCAGCCAGAACTCGGGCCGCATGCGTGCCGCTCTGACTGCGGCGCGTTCCTCGGTTCGCCGCAACTTCGGTGGTGGCGTCGCGGCATATCTCTGCATGAGCGTGGCGCCGAAGAACTGCAGGGGTGCCCCCACGACGGCGACGACGGCAGCGAAAACCAGGACCGCGCCGCGCCACCCCAGGGCATCCGCGAGAACCGCCCCAGCTGGGAAGGCGATCGCCGAGGCCAAGCCGGCCACAAGAGTGATGCGTGTGATCGCCGCCCGGGCCATGTCGCCGGTCACGCGGGTGACGAAAGCGAAGCAGGCCTCATAGAGGCTGGCCGCTTGAGCCAAGCCGATGAGCATCCAGATCGCAACGAAGGCCAGGCTGCTATCGGCCGTCGACAACAAGGCCAGGGCGGCGGCACCTCCTAAGGTACCGAGACCCAACACCCAGCGCCCCTTGTCCGCATCGATCAGGCGACCGATGAGCGGCGCGCAAGCGGCCGCGACTAGCACGGCAGCCGTCAAGCCAATCGTGAGCTCGGTCTTGGCCCAGCCCAGCGACTGCTCCCAGGTCAGGAGCATCGCGGCAAAGACATAGTAGAGACCGGCCCAGGCGATTGTCTGACCCATCGCCAGCAGGGCCACCGCGCCCCAGCGCGGACGTGCCTGAGCTTGCGTCAAATCGATGGTCAAAGCGGGCCTCCGCCCTCGCCGCCGGACAGACTTGCCGGTCGATGCCAAACCGGCACGCCGACTGCGAACTTCAAGGCAATCTAGACAGGCCGAATGCGGCTCACCAGAGCGACGGACCGCATGACAGGTATCAGGCGGCGCCCCCTCTCTGGAAATCACCGACGGCGGCGTACAGCGCAGCTTCCATGGCTGTGACGAAGTGGTCGTAGTTTCGCTTGGTCAGCACACGGGCCCGGGCGTTCTCGACCAGCCGCTCTGATAGCCCAGCTTCAGTCCGCAACTGCCGGATGGCCTGCGCCAGTTCCACCGGATCGTCAGGCGGTACAAGCAGAGCTTCTTCGCCGTGGACCAGGCCCTCAGCCAAGGCTCCGTACCGCGAGCAGATGACCGGAACGCCATGACTCATGGCTTCCAACACAACGAGCGCAAAGAGATCGTCCCGCGAGGGAAAGACCAAGACGTCCGCATCGGCAATCTCCTGCTGCACCTGCTCCGGCGGAAGCTGACCGCACCAGGTGATCTGGCTATCGGTCTGGGGAAAGCGCGCAATCGAGCGCTTAACCTGACCCGCCCATCTGCCGTGGTCAGGGCCGACGAAGCAAAGCTCCACGTTGGGGTCGTTGAGATGCTGCAGCGCCTTGATCGTCAGGTCTTGGCCTTTGCGCGGTTCGACAAGCCCGATATGCAGCAAGCGAAATCGGCCGTTGTGCCTCCGCCGCCGCTCAAGGCGCGGCACGGGTGGGATAGCCGTCGGCACGACCGACCAGGATGCCTTTGACAGCCAAGGACGAAACAGCTCCCGTGCTTGCCAGTCGGACGGAAAGATCACCCGCGTCGCAGCCTCAAATGAGACTTCGTCCGCAACACCTGCCTCTATAAACCGCAGCCCAAAGGCTGCTTCGTGAATCCACCAGACCGTTGGCAGCCTGTCTTTTGCTCGGAGAATCCACGGTGCGCCAAGCAAGGTGTTGACCAGGAAGACGTCGTACGCCCTAAGCCTCGCCCCGTCTGCCAGCGTGACGCCGATGTCCCGATAGCGTTCCACAAAGGCGGGATCGGGCGTGTCGGGAGTCAACATCGTCACGCGATGTCTCTCGGCCAGCCTTTCCAACAGGCTGAACAGCATGATCGGTGCACCGCTTGGCCGCAGCTGGTGGCAGCGTGCCAAGATGCGCAGCGGAGCTTTCTGCAGCGCCATCACATCATCGCTTCACGCCGGCAAAGACGAAACATCAGTTGAGTCCCACGACATCGTTGAGGCTTGCGCCGTCGCCGGACAGATGCAAGTTCACAGACATGCAGAGCTTATCTCTCACGAACCGGCCCCATTTGCTCGCGCGCGATCGCTCCGTCCTCGTGGTAATCGATCTCCAGGAGCGGCTGGCACCCGCCATCGAGGGCGTCGAGACCGTCTTGGCCAATGCCAAGCGCCTGATGCAGGCGGCCGAACGCCTCAATGTGCCGATACTGGTAACCGAGCAGTATCCGGCCGGACTCGGCCATACCGTCGCCGACTTGCACGACGCATTGAAGCCGGCACGCCTTCTCGAGAAAACGACCTTTGGCGCCCTCGCCGAGCCGACGGTGGAAGAGGCCTGCCAGGAACTGGTGCAAGGCGGCCGAGACGAGTTCATCATTCTCGGCACCGAAACCCACGTCTGCGTGCTGCAGACCGCAATGCAGATTCTGTCGCACGGCTGGCGTTTGGCCATGATTGAAGACGCCTGCGGTTCCCGCCGGGCAGCCGACAAGTCGGCCGGGCTTGAACGCCTGCAGTCCGCCGGCGCCGCACGCGTGACCACAGAGATGGTGCTGTTCGAGTGGTTGGAACGCGCCGCGACCCCGGAGTTTCGTGACCTCCTGCCGCTGATCCGTGACGCCTGACACGGCCTGGCAGCGGATGACATGGACTCGGGGCCTGTGGTAGATTTGACACTTCTCCAGCAAAAGCTGGTTGCGATTCTGTCGGCTTGCCGAGGTCGGTCGCCAGTTTTGCCGTTTCGAGAGGCAACCCAAGAGGCGACGTCATGAGCACTGCCAAGACCGGCGATACGGTTCGTATTCACTACACGGGAAAGTTCACCGACGGAGCTCAATTCGACAGCTCTGAAGGTCGCGAGCCCTTGGAGTTCCAGCTCGGCCAGGGCCAGGTCATTCCCGGGCTGGAACAGCAGATTCTCGGCATGGCCGTTGGCGATTCGCTGACCGCCACGATCCCTGCCGAGGACGCCTATGGCCCCTATCAAGAGGCCAACGTGCACGAAGTGGCACGCTCGGAGCTGCCCGACCATCTCGATCTCACCTTGGGGAGCCAGCTCCAGGCCACGTCGAACGACGGCCGCACCATGGTGCTGACGGTCAGCAAGGTCTCCGATGACACCGTGACTTTGGATGCGAACCATCCGCTGGCCGGCAAGGACCTGGTGTTCGACGTTGAGCTCGTCGAGATCGTCCCGGCGTGAACCCCGGACAACTGATCGACTAGCCGAGCAGCAGCCCGTCGTCGCCGAGATCGTTGGGCAACTCCAAGACCGACTCTTCTTCCAGTGCAACCGAGACAGCGGTGCTGGGTGCGTCTGGAAGGCTCTCGGCATCCTTGGCCATGAGCAGCATGCCAAGCGCCGCAAGCGAAAGCTCGGCGTCCACCTCGACAGGTCCTGCGGGGGCCACGTCGGCATTGTTGAACTTGATATCGTCCAAGAGTCTGGCTCCGCCATTGCGCAGGTCGGAAGCCTAGGTAAGGCCGCTTAAGGCTGTGTTAACCGCCGGTCGGCAATCGGCTTGCCGCTACTCAGGGCAGTTTTACCTGAAGGCTGCGGCCGCCATAGCCGTCCCGGCTGTCGTGGGCCCGCACGACAATCTCATCGATGCCTTCCGGGATGCGCACGCCGCTCAGTGAGCGGGTGAAGGGCTGCTCCTCGACGTGGGGATGATGCAGCACACGGGTGGCCAGCACCGTCCCGTCGGGGCTCAGAACTTCCCAACGGTCGGCATAGTGCTCCCAACCTTCGTCGGCGTGCCGGACGGTCACGTCGATGCGGTAGCCCTCGGCTCTGGAGCCCCGCACCAGCACGTCGACGACATCAGCTTCGCCAGCAAAGACCGGTACAGCGCTTGGGGCAAGAATGGCCGTGGCGATGACGGCAATCGCCGCAAGTGCTGCTCTTCGTCTCATGATTGGCCGTCTCCGCGCCCGCCTGCCACGGGACTCTACCTGGGCCGGCGATAGGGCGAAACTACGGCAGCGGGCTCTAGATCTAGGCCTGCGCGTCGACCGGGATGGCGTTGATCGCCTCTTCCATGTCCATGAAGCTGGGCTGATAGCCGCTCGGCACGTTGCCGCGCCCGATCTCAACGGCGACCTGCGCCGCATGCCCATGCAGGTGGGCGGTGATGCAGTCGCGAATGATGAGATAGAACTGGTGTTCCTCGGCAATGATCTGCTTCAGGCGTGCCGCCATGGGGCCGACCAGACCGTAGGACAGAAAGACACCGAGGAAGGTTCCCACCAAGGCGCCGCCGATCATGCGGCCGAGGATTTCCACCGGCTGGTCAATTGCCGACATGGTCTTGATGACCCCCAGCACGGCGGCGACGATGCCGAGCGCCGGCAGGCCGTCGGCCATGTTTTGCAGCGCATCGGCCGGAGCCTCGGCTTCGTGATGATGCTTTTCCAGCTGCTTTTCCAGAAAGTCCTCGACCTGATGAGGATCGTCGAGGTTCATGGTCACCATCCGCAGGGTATCGCAGATCATGTCCGTGACATGATGATCGCCCTGAATCTTGGGATACTGTCCGAAGATCGAGCTCTCGTGCGCATTCTCGATATGCGGCTCCAGCCCGACGACGCCCTTGGTCTTGAGCGTTTTCGACAGCAGGAACATGAGGCAAAGCAGGTCGCGATAATCGTCCCGCTTCCACTTCGGCCCCTTGACCACTTTGCCGAAGCCGGCGAACGTCTTCTTCAGGTTAGGCACACTGTTTGAGATGATAAGCGCGCCAATCGCGGCGCCGCCGATCATCATCATTTCGAACGGCAACGCGTAGATGATCACTTCCATGCTGCCGCCGGCGGCCAGATAGCCACCAAAGACCATGGCAAAGACAACCACCACACCAACAAGAGAGACCATGCGAAATCCCCACCGTGTCAAACGCCTACCTGGCGCGTCTCTTCGGATCGCGCAGCACAGCAAGCTAGCGTGGGAGGCTTTAAGTTAAGCTTAATCGGGAGGTTGTGCCCGCATTCGCCCCATTTGCGGGCTAGGGTATCGAAGCCGGTCGTCATGC
This sequence comes from Rhodospirillales bacterium, assembly GCA_965247175.1. Taxonomy (GTDB): domain Bacteria; phylum Pseudomonadota; class Alphaproteobacteria; order Kiloniellales; family DSM-21159; genus JANQMX01. Next base: position 654,987 of record OZ252006.1, on the reverse strand, counting down.
CCCTCTGTATGCCGGTTAATCTGTGTTAACATGCACTTGTGGCATTGTGGGATGATGTGCCGGACGAGACAGTTACCATGAAGCTCGAGCAAGGACAGAGCTATGCCGATCAGCTGGAGGCGCCGAAGCAAAGCGGCACCACCCGCAACGGCAAGCGCTTTGCGATCTTCCTGGCGGTCTTTCTCGCCAGCGCCGCCGCTGGCTTGGCTTACGTCTATCAACGGCCTGCCGTCTATCAGTCGACGGCCAGCCTGCTAGTCACCCCGCCGGCCGATCGCGCAGCCCTCTCCGCCGCGCTGCCGAGCAACCCGCAGGCCGTCGGCATGGAACGCCATGCCTTGATGACCAACTCTCTGATGGAGCTGTTGAGCAGCCGGCTGAACCGCGAGGTTCCGGTCATCGAAGGGGAAGACTGGGACGTTTCAGGGCTGCAGGAGGTGCTTTGGGTCGAGCGCTTCGAAGAAACCAACATTGTGCGTCTTTGGGCCCGTGGCGCTGACCCGGCCGAGCTGCCGCTGCTGCTCAACACCTGGATCGATGTTTACCTCCAAGTCCAAGCCAGCTTTCAGGAGTCGCTCTACAGCGAAACCGATCGGGAGCTGGCTCGGCAGGGAAGCGAGCTGCAAGACCGGGTTGAGCGCAAGCGCGAGGAGCTCGCTCTCTTCCGGGACACCAACGACATCGTTTCGATGGAACGCGAGGAGAACCGAGCGGTTTCCCGCCTGCGTGGCCTCAGCCTGTCGCTCGACGAAGCCCGCGAAGAGGTGGTCAAGGCCTCGGCCAACCTCGAGACGGTGACTCGGGCGGTGGCCCGCGGTGAGATCGTCGCCGGCCGCGAGGACAAGATCCGGATTGCCGAACTGGAAGACGAGGTCGCGATACGCCGCAGCCAGATCGCCGACTTTCGCCGGCGCTTCACCGATGCCTTCATTCCCCTCGACCGCGATATCCAGCTGGCTTTCCAGGAGCTCGAAACCTACGAGCTTCAGCTTGCCGAGCGCCGCCGGGTCGCCGCCGAGCGCTCCATCGAAGAAGCCCGCCGGGAACTCGCCAGTGCGCGCCAAACAGCCGAAGAGCTGACCCGTCAGCTTTCCGAAAGCGAGCAGGAAATATCGGAGTTCTCAGAGCTTTTCGCCGAGCACGAGGCGCTGACGGAGGAGCTTCGCGATCTGGAGAACGCCTACCGGGGCATCACCGAGGACCAGGTACGCCGCCAAGTCGACCGCGACCGTGCCGTGACCCAGGTGGAAGTCTTGGAGCGGGCCAATGAGCCGACCGAGCCGAGCTGGCCGAACTACACACGCGACGCCGCCATCGCCGTCGGCGGCTCCGCGTTGCTGGGCTTCATCGTCGTGCTTGCCTTCGACTTCTTTACGCGGCCGCCGCCGCAGACCGGCGTGCAGGCCTTGGGACCGATCACCATCGGAACCATGACCAGCCCAGGAGTCTTCCACGAGGAGGCCGAGCTGGTGGAGGAGACCCCGGCCCCGCCGCGCCTGGGGCGTCAGGAAGCGGCGCCCGACACGGAACCGGAGATCGCTGAGCTGCCGGTCGAGTCCGTGCACCGCCTGCTGCGGGCCGCCACCCCCAAGACCCGCGCGCTGATCGCCTTGCTGCTCAGCGGCGTCAGCGGCAGCGAGCTGCTCGCCGTCGAAGGGGAAGACCTGGACCTGCAACAAGGCACCCTGCACATCTCCGGGCTAAGCCACCGCACCATCGCGCTGCCGCCCAGCGTGAAGCGCAGCATCGCCCGTGCGGACTTCCGCACCAGCCGAAGCGGCCAGACGATCCTGCGGCACAAGACCGAAGAGCGCTATAGCCTGACGGAGCTGGACGGCCTGATCGCCCGCGCTGCCGACGACGCCGAGCTGCCGGACGCCGCGACAGTGGACTCGGCCCAGCTTCGCCACAGTTATCTCGCCTATCTTGCCGAGCAGGGTGCGGACCTGGGCGCGCTGCAGGACGTCGTCGGCCGCATCCCGCCCAGCAGCCGGGCCGCCTACGCCCGTCTGCTGCCGCAGAGCGGCGCGCGGCCGAGGCAAGAGATCGCGCTGGAGTATCCCGGGCTAGACGAGCTCGCCTGACTAGACGTGGTCTTCTTTTGAGATGCTACCGACCGGCCGCGGACGCCCGGTTTCGTCAATGGCGACGTAGACGTAGGTCCCCTCCGTCACCTTGACGCATTCGCCGAGCGGCCGGCGCTCGGCCCATGCTTCGACCGATACGGTGATGGAGGTGGTGCCGACACGGCGAACCTCTGCATAGCAGCTGAAGATATCGCCGACGTAGACCGGCTTGTGGAACCGCATCGCCTCGACCGCGACTGTGGCGATCCGCCCACGGGCCTCGCGCGACGCCGGAACGGCCCCCGCCAAGTCCATCTGGGCCATCACCCAGCCACCGAAAATGTCGCCGTTGGGGTTGCTGTCCGCCGGCATGGCCAGGGTCCGCAGCGCCGGCATGCCCTGCGGCGGCTCTTCCCTCTCTGTCAATGATAGGCCCTCAAGATGTCGTGGTTTCCTGCGGTTACGCCCACAGCATCTGCTTGAACGGCCCACAGCGGCTCCTATAATGCCGGCCATGGCCGATCTCTTCCAGCGCGTTCCACAGCCCTCCCCGCCCTCCTCGGAAGACTACTCCGCCAAGGACATCGAGGTCCTTGAGGGCCTGGAGCCTGTGCGTCGCCGTCCTGGAATGTACATCGGCGGCACCGATGCCCGCGCGCTGCATCACCTGGTGGCGGAAGTGCTCGACAATGCCATGGACGAGGCCGTCGCCGGCCACGCCAGCCGTATCGAGATCGAGCTGGAAGAAGGCAACCGCATCACCGTTCGCGACAACGGCCGCGGCATTCCCACCGACCCGCATCCCAAGTTCAAGAAGAAGTCGGCGCTCGAGGTCATCCTTACGACCCTGCACTCCGGTGCCAAGTTCTCCGATAAGGCCTACCAAACCTCGGGCGGCCTGCATGGGGTCGGCGTCTCGGTGGTCAACGCCCTGGCCGAGGAGCTGGTGGTAGAGGTGGCGCGGGAGAGGACTCTCTGGCGCCAGGCCTTTTCGCGCGGGACACCGCTTGGCCCTCTGGAGAAGATCGGCGCCGTTCCGAACCGCCGCGGCACCACCGTGAGCTTCCGGCCCGACCCGGAGATCTTCGGCCCACTGCAGTTCGATGCTTGGCGGCTCTATCGCATGGCCCGCTCCAAGGCCTATCTCTTCCGCGGCGTCGAGATCCGCTGGCAGTGCGCCCCTGCCCTGGTCACCAAAGAGGGCGAGCCGCCGCTCAGCGACAGCCTGCACTTCCCCGGCGGCCTCAGCGACTTCCTTTCCGCCACGCTCGGCAAGCGCAAGACACTGATGCCCGAAACCTTCTCCGGCCGAGCCAACTTCGCCGAGGATGCCGGCAGCGTCGAATGGGCCATCTCCTGGCCCCTCGATGAGGAAGGCTTCTCCCAGTCCTACTGCAACACGGTGCCAACCCCGGAGGGCGGCAGCCACGAACAGGGCCTACGCACTGCCCTGGTACGCAGTCTCAAGGCCTATGGTGAGATGACCGGGCAGCGCAAAAGCAGCCAGATCACCGCCGATGACCTTCTGGGCGGCGCCTGCGCCATGCTCTCGGTCTTCATCAAGGAGCCCCAGTTCCAGGGGCAGACCAAGGAGCGCCTGGCCTCACCGGCTGCGACCCGTCTAGTCGACGGCATCCTGAAGGACCACTTCGATCACTGGCTGAGCGCGCAGCCCGACCGCTCCCGCGTCCTCTTGGAGCGCATCATTGAGCGCGCCGAAGAGCGCACCCGCCGGCGGAAGGAAAAGGAACTCAGCCGCAAGTCGGCGACCCGAAAGCTCCGCCTCCCCGGCAAGCTCTCCGACTGCTCACGCAGCCAGCGCGACGGCACTGAGATCTTCCTGGTGGAGGGTGACTCCGCCGGCGGCTCCGCCAAGCAGGCGCGGAACCGCGAAACCCAGGCCATCCTCACCCTGCGCGGCAAGATCCTGAACGTGGCCAGCGCCTCCTTCGAGAAGCTTAAGGCCAACCAGGAGATCAACGACATCGTCCTGGCGCTCGGCTGCGGTCTGGCGCGGCAGAAAGGCTACAGCCTCGACAACCTGCGCTACGAGCGCATCATCGTGATGACCGATGCCGACGTCGACGGCGCTCATATCGCCGCGCTGCTGATGACCTTCTTCTACCGCGAGATGCCGGGGCTGATCGAAAGCGGCCGGCTCTATCTTGCGCAGCCGCCGCTCTATCGCCTCTCGCAGGGCGGCACGACGCTCTACGCTCGGGACGACGCCCACAAGGACGAGCTGCTGCAGGGCGAATTCGACCGCAAGAAAAAGGTCGATATCAGCCGTTTCAAAGGCTTGGGCGAAATGCCTCCGATGCAGCTCAAGGAAACCACGATGGACCCGAACAAGCGCACCCTGCTCCGGGTCAGTTTGGCCGACGAGCCCGGCGACACACTGGCCGGCGACCAGGCCGCCGGAACGCGCGAAGCGACCGACTTGGTCGAGCGGCTGATGGGGCGCAAGGCGGAGAGCCGCTTCGTCTTCATTCAGGAGAATGCGCGCTTCGTCACGGACGAGAACCTCGACGTCTAACGGGCGGAAAACTCACGCAGACGTGACCTTCTTGACAGAAAGACGCCGCATCCGCTGCTTAGGTCTGTAACGAATAAGACTCGTACCGCTTACAAGGAAGCGGCTCGACAGACCGAGGATGAAGGACAGATGTCTTTGAAACATATTGCGATAGCCGCGGCTGGCCTTGCCTTTCTGGCAGGCTGTGCGCAGACCGGCACGCCGGTCACCTGGAACGCCAACGTTAAAGACAACTACGATGCCAACAGCCTGGACGGCGCCGTGACAGGACCAGGCATTCGAGTCAGCGTGGTTGGGGAGACCTATGGCGCCGACCGCATGGCGCTGGCCGACAACCTGGCCGACATCATCAGGGAATCGCACTTCGGCCCGCGGGTCACCTTCGCGTCCGAGCTCGGCGAAGACGGGAACTATCGCGACTTCGAGGTGCGCTTCCTTTTCTCGCCGCAGCCGGGGGCAGCGCCCGAAACGCTCTGCGAGGATGAGAGCTTCAAGCAGAATCCGCCGGAAGTGGGCTCCACCGAGTTTCTTGCCGCCTACTGCCGCAAGGGCAAGCGTATCAACTCTGTGCGCGGCCGGGTTGCCGGCGACCTGCAGTCTGCGTCCTTCCGCAGCCTGGTTCAGCAGGCCAGCCTGACGTTGTTCCCGCCGCCGGGTATCCTGATCGACGCAGACCGCGGCGGCGAGTTCGACCAGTAGATCGAGTTAGTCTTTAGTTCTGTTGCAGCCACTGGAGCAGGGCCGCCGTGGTTTCCCGCGGCCGCTCCAGCGGCGGCAGGTGTCCGCAGTCCGGCAGCTTGACCAGCCTGGCGTTGGCGATGCCCGCGGCCATTTCCAGATGCCGGTCCGGAGGGGTCAGGAGATCGTCTTGGCCGCAAAGAACCAATGTCGGACAGGCGATCGCGGCCAGGGTCGGCAAGCTGTCGGCGCGCCCCAGAATCGCCTTTTGCTGGCGCAGGAAGGCTTCCTTGCCGATCCGTTCCGCCATGTCCATGACCACGCCGCCCACCTCAGGCTCGTCGACCCGCGCGGGATGAACGAGCTGCGGAAGCAGGCGCTGAGTGACGCCTTTGAACTCGCCCTTCTCGGCAAGCTGCATCATGTCCGAGCGGCGCTGCCGGATCTCCGGCGGATCCTGTCGCGCCTGAGTATCCAATAGGGCCAGGCGCTCCACTCGCTCCGGCGCCTGCCGCATGATCTCGAAGGCGACGTAGCCCCCCATGGACAGTCCGCAGAGCACAAATCGCTCAGGCATGGCTTCCAGCACGCTTGCCGCCATCGCCGCCGTGCTGTCCTGGCTGGTGAAGTCGGCAACCCAAGGGTCTGTCGCCTCCGAAAGCGGCGCTATCTGGTGCTGCCAAAGCGCGTCGTCCGTCAACAATCCAGGCAGCAGGGCAAGCGCCGGTTTTCGGTTAACCATGATCTTGGCCTCCTCGCGGCCCGAAGCACGTCGTTTGCCACCTTGCGTAAGATTGACAGCAGCGGCGTCAAGCCATATCTCACAGGTGCGTAGAACAGATCGCCTGTGACGATCGACGCCGACCAGCAAGAAAAGACTGCATGCACTTCGAAGAACTCGGCCTAGGTGCGGAGGTGCTCCGCGCGGTCGCCGAAGCGGGCTACAAAGAGCCCACCCCTATTCAGCAGAAAGCCATTCCGACCGTCCTGATGGGTCGGGATGTGCTTGGCGTTGCCCAGACGGGGACCGGCAAGACGGCAGGCTTCACCCTGCCGATGATCGACATCCTGGCCAGTGGACGGGCCAAGATGCGCATGCCACGCTCGCTCATCCTCGAGCCGACGCGCGAGCTTGCCGCCCAGGTCGCCGACAGCTTCGAGAAGTACGGCAAGTACAATCGGCTTTCCATGGCGCTCCTTATTGGAGGCGAGTCCTTCAAGGACCAGGAAGCCGCCCTCGACAAGGGCGTCGACGTGCTGATCGCAACGCCGGGGCGTTTGCTCGACCTCTTTCAGCGCGGGAAGATCCTGCTGGCGGACACCAAGCTGCTGGTAATCGATGAAGCGGACCGCATGCTGGACATGGGCTTCATTCCCGATGTCGAGCGCATCGTCTCGCTCCTGCCCCGCATTCGCCAGACGCTCTTCTTTTCGGCGACCATGGCGCCGGAGATTCGTCGCTTGGCCGACAAGTTCCTGCTCAATCCCAAAGAGATTTCCGTTGCGCCGCCGGCATCGACGGCCGCCACCGTGTCTCAGTACTTCCAGCGCTGCGGCAGCGAGCCCAAGACGAAGCGCGCGGCGCTGCGCCGCCTGCTCTCCGCCGAGGACGTGACGAGCGCCATCGTCTTCTCGAACCGCAAGCGCGACGTCGGCGTGGTGCATCGCTCGCTCGTCCGTCACGGCTTCGATGCGGAAGCCCTCCATGGCGACATGCCGCAACCCAGCCGCATGGCAACCTTGGACAAGTTCAAGAAAGGCGATGTCCGCATCCTCGTCTGCTCCGACGTGGCGGCGCGCGGCCTCGACATTCCGGCCGTCAGTCACGTCTTCAACTACGATGTGCCTCACAACGCAGAGGACTACGTGCACCGCATAGGCCGAACCGGCCGGGCCGGGCGCAGCGGAACCTCAGTCACCTTGGTGACCGGCGAAGACCGCAAGACCTGGCCAGCCGTGGTCCGCTTGATTGGGCGGGAGGTCGAGGAACTCCCCAGCGATTCGGCTGAGGCGCCAGCACCGGCTGAAGAAGCGCGGGAACGGCCGGCGCGCGGCAGCAAACGCCGCAGCTCCAGATCGCGCGGCGAGGAAACCGAAAGCAAGCCGGCCCGGGGCAAGGAAAAGCAGAGCGGCGACCGCAAGAGCCGTGCGCCGGCACGTGAGCCAGAGGGCCAGGCTGTCACGGCGTTCGGTGACGACGTTCCGGCCTTTATGTTGACCCCCGTGCCCAACCTTTAGGCCGAGCGCGGGCACTCGGCTCATCCGAGCCGGCCAACCACCCTCAGATATCCGCGTAGCACTCCGTTTCGGCCCCACCGCCGGGATGCGTCACCGCTCCCTTTTCGGCCGGTCCGACGAGCTGCGCGTACTTCCAGAGCGTGCCGGACCCCAGAGAGAGATCGCGCGGATGCCAGGCCTTGCGGCGCTCGGCCAGCTCTTCCTCGCTAAGGTCGACATTGAGCATGCCGTGGTCTGCGTCGATCGCGATGATATCGCCATCTCGCAGTAGGCCGATCGGTCCACCGATCGCCGCCTCCGGCCCGACATGACCGATGCAGAAGCCGCGGGTTGCGCCGGAAAAGCGTCCGTCGGTGATCAGCGCCACCTTGTCGCCCATGCCCTGGCCGTAGAGCGCCGCGGTGGTCGCCAGCATTTCGCGCATGCCGGGGCCGCCCTTCGGCCCTTCATAGCGAATGACCAGCACCTCGCCTTCCTTGTAGTTCTTGGCCTGCACCGCGGCGAAGGCCTCCTCCTCGCTGTCGAAGCAGCGTGCCGGTCCACGGAACTTCAGGTTCTTCATGCCGGCGACCTTCACGATGCCCCCTTCCGGCGCCAGGTTGCCGCGCAGACCGACGACACCGCCTGTCGGCGACAGCGGGTTGGTGATCGGCCGCACCACTTCCTGATCGGTCGGGAACTTCACGTCGGCCAGGTTCTCGGCGATGGTCTTGCCGGTTACGGTCACGCAATGGCCGTGCAGAAACCCTCCGTCCAGCAAGGTCCGCATCAGGACCGGCACGCCGCCGATCTCGTACATGTCCTTGGCGACGAAGCGGCCGCCGGGCTTGAGGTCGGCAATGTAAGGCGTGCGCTTGAAGATCTCCGCCACGGCATGCAGGTCGAAATCGATGCCAGCCTCATGGGCGATGGCCGGCAGGTGCAGCCCGGCATTGGTTGAGCCACCGGAGGCAGCCACCACGGTGGCCGCGTTCTCCAGCGCCTCGCGGGTGACGATATCCCGCGGACGGATGTTGTTGGCCAGCAGGTCCATGACCGCGGCACCCGAGGCGACGGCATACTCATCGCGCGTTTCATAGGGCGCCGGCGCGCCGGCTGAGCCGGGCAGCGCGAGGCCCATGGCCTCCGACACGCAGGCCATGGTGTTGGCCGTGAACTGACCGCCGCAGGAGCCTGCCGAAGGGCACGCTACGCATTCCAGCGCGCGCAGCTCGTCGTCGTCCATTTTGCCGGCCTGATGGGCGCCAACCGCCTCGAAGACATCCTGAACCGTGACGTCGCGACCCTTGAACTGCCCCGGCAGGATAGAGCCGCCGTACATGAAGACAGATGGTACGTTGAGGCGCACGATGGCCATCATCATGCCTGGCAGGGATTTGTCGCAGCCTGCCAGACCGACCAGGGCGTCGTAGCAGTGCCCGCGCATGGTCAGCTCTACCGAATCGGCAATCACCTCCCGGCTGGGCAAGGAGGACTTCATGCCCTGGTGGCCCATGGCGATGCCGTCGGTCACCGTGATGGTGGTGAACTCTCGCGGGGTTCCGTGTTCCGCCTTGACCCCGAGCTTGACCGCCTTGGCCTGGCGCGACAGCGAGATGTTGCAGGGAGCCGCCTCGTTCCAGCAGGTCGCCACGCCGACGAAGGGCTTGGCGATATCCTCCTCCGTCATGCCCATCGCGTAGTAGTAGGAGCGATGCGGCGCCTTGTCCGGACCGACCGAGACATGGCGGCTCGGCAGACGGGACTTATCGATGGCTGGGTTCTTGTCGTCGAGCGGCATGCGCTCCCTCCCTCGTTCTTCTCGGCACGAAACGAGGGCAGACCTTAGCGAGGCGTCAGAAGCCGCTCCACCGCTTTTTCAGCACGTCAAATCTGCGGAAAATGGCGCGATAGCGGCTAGGCTCGGCTTTCGCGCGCGCTGACCTTTTTCCAGATCCACGGCAGCACCAGCGCCGCCACACCCAGCTGAACCAGCAAAGCTGAGAGATGCAAGGCGCCCAGCAGCTCGGTCTTGACGGCCGCCCAGCCCAAGAGGCTCGCGACACCCAGCGCACCGCATCCGTACAGCAGAATGAAGCCAAGCAGCATGGCCGCCCAAGACAGAACGACTCGCCGGTCCCAACCGCGCTCAGCCAGATAGCCGATCACGAAGACAGCCAAGGCCGCACCAGCCAGAAAGCCGCTCTCGGCGCTCCAGAGGGATGCCGGGCCAAGGGTCCCAGGCAGGGTCGGCAGACCCATCAAACCGGTCAGTACCTGCAATCCAAGGGCCGCCAAGCCCAGGCGCCAGCCGTAGGCACCCGCCATCAAGGCCAGCACCAGAGGCTGCAGAGTGATAGGGACAGGCTCCATGGAAAACTGCAGCTTAGCGGACAATCCTAAGGCTGCGCTTCCAAGTATCGCCAGGATGAGAAACCGCCCGATCCGACTCGCCCGCTCGTCCTCAATCGGCCAGAGCGTGGCGGCGAGTGTCGTGCAGGAAGAACTCGAAGGGAACATGGCATTCCTCCTCTTTCGGCCCTTCCCAGGCTCGCGTTCTTTACTCACTTTAGAGTCTAGTGACGGCAAAAGCCGCTGCCAAAGCATTTTTCACTAAGTCGACATAATTGCTTGGGGACAATCGCGTGACCCACGCGACATATCCTCAACCAATGCATAAGATTGACCGTTCAATGCCATGGTTTTCCTTAAGGAAAAGGCTGAGCGCAAACGCCACTTCAGCGGCGCAGTTAACGCTGCAGTGCAACCTTTACGCAGCAAAACTCGCAAGGAAAAGACTGCCGAATCCCTTGAGACTCGCCCTAGGGACTCGGGCAGATCCCCGCCGAATCGCTGGCCAATATCCTTAACGCTTGGAGAACTGGAAGCTGCGGCGGGCCTTTGGCTTGCCGTACTTCTTCCGCTCCACGACGCGGGAATCTCGGGTGAGAAAACCGCCGCTCTTCAGCACCGGCCGCAAGCCCGGCTCGTAGAGGGTCAGCGCCTTGGATATGCCGTGGCGCACCGCACCGGCTTGGCCGGAGAGGCCCCCGCCTGTCACGGTGCAGAATACGTCGAACTGACCGTTGCGGTCGGCCATAGCGAAGGGCTGATTGATGATCATCTGCAGCGCCGGCCGTGCAAAGTAGACCTCAAGCGACCTGCCGTTGACGGACACCTGCCCGCTGCCCGGCTTGATCCAGACCCGCGCGATGGCGTTCTTCCGCTTGCCCGTGGCGTAGGCCCGGCCATGCTCATCGATCTTCGGCTCAGGTGCCGCTTCCGGCTCGCTGGCGGCGACCTGAGCCAAATCCTGCAGGTCGCTGAGGGTGGTGGTGGTCTCCTCGGCCATAGCGCTATGCTCTCACGTTCTTTCTGTTTTCGCTGGCGAAATCGTAAACTTCGGGCTGCTGCGCCTCGTGCGGATGCTCCCCGCCGGCATAGACCCGGAGATTGCTCATCTGCTGCCGACCCAAGGGACCGCGCGGCACCATGCGCTCCACGGCCTTGAGGATGACCCGCTCGGGATGGCTGCCGCCGATGATCTGGCCTGCCGTGCGACTCTTGATGCCGCCGGGATAGCCCGTGTGCCAGTAGTACTGCTTGTCGGCCAGCTTGCGGCCGGTCAGGCGCACCTTCTCGGCATTGATGACGATGACGTTGTCACCGCAATCCATGTGCGGGGTGAAGCTCGGCTTATGCTTGCCGCGCAGGATGTTGGCGATGCGGCTGGCGAGGCGGCCGAGGACGACGCCATCGGCGTCGATCACGATCCACTTTTTCTCGATGTCCGCCGGTCGTGCGGTATAGGTCTTCATGTCTTTGTTCCACGCGCGGGTGAGCGGGATGCCGCTCTTAAAATCGAGCCGCGTAGATAAGGCCCTGTTCCATGACTGTCAAGAAAAGCCGCAGTGGTCCAGTAGGTTAGAAATACGGTAAAATAATACCGTGTTTTGCCCCTCGGCCGTTCCCTCTGGCGGATTTCGCCTGACCCCACAATGCATTAGCCTTGAGAGACCATGTCGCAACTTGCGGAAAAGACAGTCCTTGTCACCGGCGCCGATGGCGGCTTCGGACGGGCAATCGTCGCCGCCCTGGCGGAAGCGGGTGCGCGGGTCGCGGCGAGCGATCTCGCCCCGCCGGACTGCCCGGACGCCCAGTTTGCGCTCTCCCTCGACGTGACCCGGCCGGACGACTGGGTCGGCGCCGTTCAGCAGCTCACCAAGCAGTTCGGCCATCTCGATATCCTGGTCAACAATGCCGGCTTCGCGATCACCAAGGATTTCCGCGAGACGGACCTCGACGATCTGGAGCGCCTAATGGCGGTCCACGTCGGTGGCGCCCTGCTCGGCATGCAGGCCGCCTTGCCCCTCATGCGCAACAAAGGCGGCACCATCGTCAACATCTGCTCCATCGCCGGTCTGGTGGCGGCCCCACCGCTGGCCGCCTATGGCGCCGCCAAGGCCGCCCTGCGCGGGCTCAGCAAGTCGGCCGCGGTGACCTGCGCAGAGCTCGACCCGCCCATTCGGGTCAACTGCATCTCGCCGGGCTTCGCCGAGACGGCCATGCTCGACGGCATCGCCGCTGCCTTGGGGGAGCCCGACCGGGTCAAGGACAAGCTCGGCCGGCGCCAGCCCCTGCCCGGCTTCGTGACACCCCGGGAGGTCGCCGCCGCCGTGGTCTACCTAGCCAGCGACGCGGCGGCCCACGTGACCGGCGCCGACCTGGTGATCGATGGAGGCTATAGCGCGCAATGACGAAGGAAGATAAGGCAGCGAGCGTCGAGGCTTTAAGCGCGGTCACGCTGGGAACCCACGACATGGCCAGGGCCGTCGTCTTCTACGATGCCTTGGGCTTCGAGATGATCTACGGCGGCGGCACAGCCGAGTTTACGTCCTACCGGGCCGGCAGCAGCTATCTCAACCTCATCGCCATGCCCGCCGAAACCCAGTGGACCTGGTGGGGCCGCAGCATCTTCTATGTCAGCGACGTGGATGGCTTTCACGCCAACGCCTTGCGGAAGGGTCTCGCGCCGGATGCCGAACCTGCCGATGCCCCTTGGGGCGAGCGCTACTTCCACATCACTGACCCGGACGGGCACGAACTGAGCTTCGCCCGCCCCTTGCCGAAGCCCTAGATTAGGCGGCAGGAGAACTGCCATGAAGATCAATGCCGATCTGAGCCAGCGCGCCGCCGTCGATAGCGAGAGCTTGGACTGGGTGCCCTCGCCCCTGCCCGGCGTAGAGCGCCGCATGCTGGAGCGCGACGGCAAGGAAGTGGCCCGGGTCACCAGCATCGTGCGCTACGCCCCCAAGAGCTACTTTTCGGAACATACGCATAGCGGCGGCGAAGAGTACCTGGTGCTCGAAGGCACCTTCTCGGACGACTACGGCGACTTCCCTGCTGGGACTTACGTGCGCAATCCCGTGTCCTCCCGCCACAAGCCGCACTCCGAGGGCGGCGCGGTCATCTGGGTCAAGCTCTGGTGGATGCACCCAGAGGACCAGGACTTCGTGCGCCTGGACACGCGGGACGAGAGCCGCTGGCAGGCGAGCGATGCCCCGGGCATCGAGACCATGCCTCTGCACCGCTTCCGCGCTGAAGAGACCTACCTGCTTCGCTTGGAGCCAGACGCTCGCTTGGCAGCGCGCGACCTTCCCGGCGGCGAAGAGGTCTTCGTGCTGGACGGCTCAGTCACGGACGAGAACGGCAGCTACCGCAAGGGCAGCTGGCTGCGTAATCCCATCGGCCCTGGGCCGGAGATGCGAACCACCGAGGGTGCGACCCTATTGGTCAAGCGCGGCCATCTCAGCGAGCTCCCGCCCGCGCCGCCGGCCGCGTAGTGCTGCCCAGCCGTCAGGCTGGCCGGTGGGGCGGGATGGAGTAGGTCGCCGTCACATGTGCCACCGGCTCGTCCAGATGCTCGATCTCCGAGTGGAGCAGAACCTCGCCATAGGCCAAACGCTTGCCGACCTTGATCAAGCGGCAGTCGCCAATGATATCCGCCTGCCCCGGCTTGCGCAGGAAGTTGATCGTCAGATTGGTGGTGACGGCCAACTCGACCCGCCCGATCACCGAGAGCACGGCGACATACATGCCGTAATCCGCCAAGCCCATCATCGCCGGGCCGCTAATCGTGCCGCCGGGCCGCAGGAAGTCCGCCTTGTAGGGAAGCCGGACTTGCGCCCGCCCCTCCCCGATCTCGTCGATCTTCATGCCCAACATCTCGACCCAAGGCAGGTCGTGGGCGATTTCGTCCATCTCGGCCAAGCTGATTTTCGGCATGCGCGGGCGACTCTCGACGGGGGTTGCTTTGGCTAGCGCTCGGCGCGCTATATATCGGCAGGAGCGATCACTCAACGCTTAGGCAGGAGTGCAAACATGGCCATTTCGCCTTCCGCACAGCGCCCGGAGACGGCCCAGGAGGCGCCGCTCGTCCTGCGAGAGCAGGACGGTGCCCTCGTCCGCCTGACGCTTAACCATCCAGACAGCCTGAACGCGCTCTCGGAGGAGATGCTCGAGGCGCTGATGGATGAGCTGAAGCTTATCGAATCCGACAGCGCGATCCGTGTCGTCGTGCTCGGTGGTGCCGGTCGCGCTTTCTGTGCCGGGCACAATCTCAAGCAGATGCGCGCGCAGAGCAACAAGGACTACTTCGTCGAGCTCTTCAGGGCCTGCAGCGCGGTCATGATGACCCTGACCGCCATGCAGCAGATCGTGATCGCACGCGTGCACGGCCTGGCCACGGCAGCCGGCTGCCAGTTGGTTGCCGCCTGCGACCTGGCGGTAGCGGCAGAGGACGCGCGCCTGGCCACCTCCGGCATCAACGCCGGCTTGTTCTGTTCGACGCCCTCGGTGGCGCTGAGCCGTAATGTGCCGCGCAAGGCCGCCTTCGAAATGCTCTTCACCGGCGAGTTCATCTCAGCCGAGGAAGCCAAGCGCCTGGGTCTGGTCAACCGCGTGGCACCGGTCGAGTATCTCGACGAGGTGGTGAACGAGCTGGCGGGCGTCGTCCTGGATAAGTCTCCCGTCGCCGTGAAGACCGGCAAGCAGATGTTCTATCGCCAGCTCGAGATGGGCCTGACCGACGCCTACGACTTCGCCGGCGAGGTCATGGCCGAGAACATGATGGCAGAGGACGCACGGGAAGGCATCGACGCCTTCATTCAGAAGCGGCCGCCGCATTGGACGGGCCGCTGAGCGCCCGGCTTTGGCCGAGCCTGGTGGCCGGGCTTCTGCTGCTGGCCGCCTGCGGACAGCCGCCCAAGCCGCCGAGCAGCGCCGTCGGCCCATCCGCAGACGTGCAGCTCGCGGGCGCCAGTCTGGGCCGGCTGGCCGACAATCCGGAACTCTGCTTTTTCGCCCTCTCGTCCGAAGGCCTGGTGCTGGAACGTCGCGAGGATACGCCACTCCACGGCGGCTGCGGCTTGATCGGCACCGGTATGACCGAGCAACTGACCATCGCCTACCAGCCGCCGATCACGGCGACCTGCGGCGTTCTCGCGGCGCTCACGCTGTGGGAGCGCGAGGTGGTGCAAGAGGCCGCCGAGCGCCATTTCGGCCAGCCGGTGGACAGCGTCCTCAACTGGGGCACCTATGCCTGCCGCAACCGAAACCACCGCATCGCCGGACCGCGCAGCGAGCACGCGCGCGGCAACGCCATCGACGTCAGCGGATTCACCCTGGCCGATGGCAGCCGGGTGAGCGTCGAGCGCGATTGGGGCAAACCGACCCCGGCCGGGCGCTTTCTGAGAGCGGTTCACAGCGGCGCCTGCCGTTACTTTAGCGGGGTCATTGGGCCCGACGACGGGCCACCGCATCACGCGCACTTTCATATGGACATGGGCGAATGGCGTTTCTGCGACTGACCACGGCGCGGCTTCGTGCCGCCTTTGTCGTCGGCCCTCTGCTGGTCGCGGCCTTGATGGCAACCCCCAGCAGCCAGGCGGTGACCGATCAGGCGTCCGACGACCTTATCCTGGCGGTCGAGCTCTATCTGGCCGGGGACTACGAGGGGGCCGCGGAATTCCTCATGCCGCTGGCGCGCCGCGGCGTCGACGATGCCCGCTACCTGCTGGTCTGGGATAACCGGAACTTCGCCAAGACCCGTCCCTACCGCATCTGGCGCCAGCGCATCGGTGAGGTCGAGCGCGAGCATGCCCTGTTCCGCACCTGGATGCGGGAAGCGGCCGATCGCAACCATGCCGGGGCACTCGGCTGGCTGTTCGAGAGCGCGCGGGACTTGCCGCGCAAGAAGGCCTTCGCTGAGGTGGCGGCCGAGCGCGGCGAGACCAGTGCCATGGAGTGGCTGGGCGCCTACCACCTCGGCCTGTTCAGCCCGGAACACCGCGACGTCGACCGTGCGTTCGCCTATCTCAATGAGGCCTTGGCGGCCGGGCGCAGCGACACGGCCATCTTTCTCGGCAACCACTACCTGCGCGGCGAGCTGCTGCCGCAGAATCCCGGCGAGGCCCTGCGTTTCCTGGATAGCGCTGCGTCACTCGGCAACATCGGCGCTCTGCCCACCCTGGCACGTCTGTTCCGCCAAGGCCCGGTAAGCGACTTCCCGCCGGCTGAGGGCCTGAAGTGGCTCTACCTCGACAACGACAAGAACGGTGGCGACCGCAATGCGGAAGCCATTGCGGTCTTCGAAGCGGAAGTCGGCCCGGCTGCGACTGACGCCGCCCGCCGGGCGGCGGATGATTGGTGGTACGATCGCTTCAGCGACCCGGCGAGCGATCTCGGCCGCACCCGCGCCTGGTTGGCGGCGAACTATCCCGACGAGTCCTGGGAACAGTGGCAGATTATCTTCTTGGCGGACAATGTGCAGTGCCTGGCGCCACGGTTGCGTGACGTGGTGGACTGGCGCTACGAAGACAGCGGCCTCTACCACCTCTGCATGGACCGCGGCCTGGCCAGCTATGGCCTGAAGCCGCAACCCTGAGCATTTGCCCGAGATGACTTACAGCGACCCAAGCCTGTCCGAGATCCGCCGCATCCTGGACGAGACGCGCACCATCGTCATGGTCGGCGCCTCGGCCAATTGGAACCGGCCGAGCTACTTCGCCATGAAGTATCTGATCGGCAAACGCTACCGCGTCATTCCCGTCAATCCGGGCTTGGCCGGCCAGGAGCTGCTCGGCGAACGTGCCTACGCCAGCCTGGCCGAGGTGCCGGGGCCCTTCGAGATGGTCGACATCTTTCGCCGTTCCGAGGAGGCTGGAGCCGTCACGGACCAGGCGATTGCCCTGAAAGAGGAAAAGGGCATCAAGACCATCTGGATGCAGCTCGGCGTCCGCAACGAGGACGCGGCCGAGAGGGCGCAGGCCGCCGGCCTGCAAGTGGTGATGGACCGCTGTCCCAAGATCGAGTGGGGCCGCCTCCACGCGGAGCTCGCCTGGGGCGGCTTCAACACCGGCATCATCTCCGCCAAGCGCCGCCGCGCTTGACGCCTAGCGATCGGAGCACGCCTTTAGATGACCGAGAATACGCCGAAGTTCGGCTCGCCCTACGGCTTCGAGACCCGGCAGATTCATGCCGGCACTCAGCCCGACCCAGTCACTGGCGCCCGGCAAACGCCGATCTACCAGAACACGGCCTTCGTGTTCGAGGACTCCGATCAGGCAGCCTCCCTCTTCAATCTTCAAACTTTCGGTTTCGTCTATTCTCGCTTGAGCAACCCGACCGTGGCGGCACTAGAAGAGCGTTTGGCCAGCCTGGAAAACGCGCGCGGCAGCACCTGCTGCTCGTCCGGACACGCCGCGC
Source organism: Rhodospirillales bacterium (assembly GCA_965247175.1). Classification (GTDB taxonomy): domain Bacteria; phylum Pseudomonadota; class Alphaproteobacteria; order Kiloniellales; family DSM-21159; genus JANQMX01. The sequence goes on along the minus strand of OZ252006.1, from coordinate 637,725 downwards.
AGCTCATGGCCTTGTTCGCCCTCATGCAGCCGGGCGATCATGTCATAGCCTCGACCCGCCTCTATGGCGGCTCCATCACCCAGCTCAGCAAGTCCTTCGGCCGGTTCGGCTGGTCCGCCCGCTTCCTTGACTTCGATGATCTGGGCAGCGTCCGGGAGGCGATCGGCGAGCGCACCCGCGCGCTGTTCTGCGAATCCCTGGCCAATCCGGGCGGCGTGATCAGCGACCTAGAGCCGCTGGCGGAAATCGCCCGGCAGGCCCGCATTCCACTCATCGTCGACAACACCATGGCGACGCCTGTGCTCTGCCGTCCGGTTGATTGGGGCGCCGATCTGATCACGCACTCGACCACCAAGTTTCTCTCCGGCAACGGCACCTCCATGGGCGGCGCGCTGATCGACAGCGGCAACATGGATTGGATGGATGCCGAGCGCTTCCCCAGCCTCGCCGCACCGGAATCCGCCTATCACGGGCTGACCTTCGCCGAGAGCTTCGGCGATCTTGGCTTCACCACCCATGCCCATGCGGTCAGCCTGCGCGACCTCGGCACCGCCATGGCGCCGCTCAACGCCTGGCTGACCTTGCTGGGGACCGAAACCCTGTCCCTGCGTATGGAGCGACACTGCAGCAACGCCCAGCGTGTTGCCGAGTTCCTGGAGGGTCACGACGCGGTCAGCTGGGTCTCCTATGCCGGGCTGCCGTCCAGCCCCTATCATCGGCTCGCCGAGAAGTACCTGCCGAAGGGGGCCGGCTCCGTCTTCACCTTCGGGATCAAAGGCGGCTACGAGGCTGGCCGCACGATGGTCGAGCGCTGCGAGATCATCAGCCACCTGGCGAACATCGGCGACACCCGCTCGCTCATCCTTCACCCCGCCTCCACCACCCATCGCCAGCTCACCGAGGAGCAGCGCGAGGCGGCCGGCGCCGGACCGGACGTCATTCGCCTCTCCATCGGCCTGGAAACCGCCGACGACATCATCGCCGACCTCGATCAGGCGCTGACGTCCGCCCTGCGCCAAGCTGCGGAATAAAGGCGCCAGGGACCGGTCTTAGGTATATGTGGCGATCTCGATTAGGTTGCCGTCGGGGTCGCGGACATAGACCGAGGTGATGGGACCAAGCGCACCGCTGCGCGCAACGGGCCCCTCCTCGATGGCAATCTCCAGGCTTTTGAGATGCGCAACGACCGTCTCGATGGAGCGACTGGCAACGAAGCAGAGGTCGGCCGAGCCGGCCGTGGGCGCCTTGGCTTTGGGCTCGTAGGGGCTCGGATCGGGATGCAGGTTGATCTTCTGCCGGCCGAAGTTGAGGGCGATACGCCCTTCGCCGAACAGCTCGCGCCGCATGCCGAGCGCCTTCTCATAGAAGAGGCAGCTCTCTTCCAGGTCGCGGACGGTCAACACCAGGTGGTCGAGCCGATCGATCTCCATGGGCGCCCTCTCCACATCGCCAAGGCCTATTCCGCCGGCACACGGATGGCCACTGGCTCCGTATCGCGCGGCAGCATGGCCGCGGCCAGTGCCGCAGCGGCTGCAATCACAGCCCCGATAACATAGAGCCACGCAAAGCCGTCATAGGCATCGCGAATGTAGGCTGCTGCCGAGATGGCGATCGGTGCCGTGCCAAAGGCAAGCACGTACTTGACGCCGAAGGCAACGGCCTGATGCCGCTTCGGCGCATAGCGGGCCAGCAGAATGTTCTCGGCTGGCAGCGCGCCCGTGCTCAGCGCCACCGCGATGATGGAGAGCGCGACCAGCGGCAGGCCGGCAGCCATGGCGATGAAGCCGAGCGTGAAGGCCTGCAGCAGGAAGGCCCAAAGATAGATCGCCTTCAAGGAGTAGCGGTCGGCGAGATGGCCGCCCCAGATCTGCATGATGCCGCCGACGGTCGCCGTCAGGGCGACGAACAAGCCGACGAGTGAGGCGTCCGGCCCTTCCTGGAAGACTGCCATGAGTCCGGGCAGGCTGTGCTCCAGGAATCCCGACACCATTGAGAAAAGGCCCGTCAGGCGATCGTCGAAGAGCTTCGGTAGCGCCGCCTGATTGCCTTGGAAGACCAGGCCCATCACCGTCATGGTCAAGAGCAGGACGGCGAAGACGCGAATCATGTCGCCACGGCTGGCCGGCTTGTTGGGTCCGACCTCGGCATCCCCTTCGGCCACCCGTCCTGAAAGCCAGAGAAGCAGAAGCACAAAGCCGGTGGACAGACAGATCACGCCAGGCACCAGGAAGGCCACACGCCAGGAGAAGGCATCGATCAGCACGCCTGTGATAAGCCCGGCGCTGGCCCAGCCGATCTGTCCGAAGACGCCGTTGATGCCGAGCGCCTTGCCGCGCTTCGCGCTGGCATTGCGCACGACCCATGGAATGCCGACCGGATGGTAGATGGCGGCGAACAGCCCGACACCGGCCAGGCCGAGCATGAGGGCAAGCGGCTGCTCGACCAGGGCGCAGGCGATGGCGCAGACACCCATGCCGATGAAATAGATCACCATCATGCCCCGCGCCGACCAGCGATCCGCCAGCCAGCCGGACGGCAGGGCCGCGACCCCGACCAGAAAGGCGCCGAGCATCCAGAGCTCAGAGGCTTCCGACCAGGTCAGGCCTGCCCAAGCCTCCTTCCCCAGGGTCACCGCGATAACGAAGTACATCGCGGTGAAGAAATGCATGTAGGCGTGGCCGACAGCTGAGAAGATCAGGGCATTTCGGCTGGCAAGATCTGACATGCTGAATCCTGGGGAAAACTTGACAATTTTGTGTCTACTCGCCGAAGCCGCAGAGGCGCAACATAACCGCGTGCAGGGGTCGCATGTCGGGTCTTCATAGGGAGCGGCAGGCAAGGCAACATTAACCATTCCCTAACCATTGGCCACCTTCCGGCCAAGATTGCGCCGGCTATGGGCCGAATTCCGATCGACTTAATCGTAGTGTGAATTGGCACAGCTCGGCGAAGCAACGGAACAAGGACAATGACCTGGACCCCATCCGATAACGACGAGAACCGCAGAGCCTTTGATATCGATCTCGATCGGGTCATCTACGACCCCGAGTATCGCAAGGAAGTGAAGAGCGCCTTGGCGTCGTCGAACGCGCCTGTGCCTTCTGCCAGGCTGACAGACCAGGACTGAGGTCAGCTACTGTTCACGCGTCCGAGCGGTGATCGATCAACTTTTGCGACTCGGGCATTAACTCTTTGTCAATAAATTTCTTTATGGCCTGCCGCTTCTCGCTTAACATAACCAAGTGCGAGGGTCGTGGGCAGATGAGCGGAAACAAGGGCAAACTATCCGGTAAAGAGCGCGTTACGGCCGCACGCATGCTGCGCCTCGCGGCGCGGCGGCAACGCCCTACCGCAGCCCAGCTCGCGTACCTGCGGCGCGGACTCAGGGAGCCCGAGGGGCGCCTGCCCCTGTTCAACGGGCAAGGCCAACGCTTCAACGAACGCACCATACAGAGCTGTATCGAGCAAGGCTGGGTCGAGCCCTGGTTCGACGATCCGACCGATTCTGATTGGACTGTTTGCCGCCTGACCTCGAGCGGCACCGCGGTCGCGGAAAATGGCAACGGACGGGCCAAGCAAGCCTGACGCCCATGCGCGTCGGCACCTAAACCGTCAAACGCTCTCACGTTGTCTGAAATTGATGGTCGGAGCGGCGGGATTTGAACCCACGACCCCCACACCCCCAGTGTGGTGCGCTACCAGGCTGCGCTACGCTCCGACGCGAGTCTTATAGGAAACAGCCAAGGCCCTGACAACCGAAAGCGCCCATAGGCCGGTGGCGCCGATGCCGTGCTAGCGCCGCCGCAGAGCGTCCCGTAGCTGATCGCGGAGCGCGGCCAACTCTTGGCGCAGCGCCAACAGCTCCTCCTGCTGGGCCCCGTCCAAGCCTTGTGCCCGCTCCTCCACAGAATGCGTCGGCGCGGCCGCGACAGCCTCACCATGCGATGCTTCGCGCAGCGCGCCTTCGCGGATCAGCTTCTGCACACCCTTGATGGTGTAGCCTTCGTCGTACAGCAGCGCACGGATGCGCTTGAGCAGCTCCAGGTCCTCGGGCCGGTAATAGCGGCGCCCGCCTGCCCGCTTCAGAGGTTTGAGATTAGAGAACTTGCCTTCCCAGAAGCGCAGAACGTGCTGGGGGATATCCAGCTCCGTGGAGACCTCACTGATTGTCCGAAAAGCGGTGAGTGACTTCTCCGTCGTTCTAACCATGCTCGCAACCGGTGTCCCGAAGATCGTTGGTCCAAGCCGCGACTCGCCTGTGGCTTGCGCGCTTACGCCATGCTTTGCCGATTACCCCGGTTTATCCGCTCCTTGAGCACATTGGAAGCCCGAAAAATCAATACCTTGCGTGGCAAAATTGGGACTTCCTCTCCGGTTTTGGGATTGCGCCCGACGCGCTCCCCCTTCTGCCGGACCGTGAAGCTGCCAAAAGATGAGATCTTCACCATCTCATCCTTGATCAAGGCATCGCAAATCTCATCCAAGACCGACTCGACGAGTTGCGCCGACTCGTTTCGTGACAACCCGACCTCTTGATAGACGGCTTCCGCCAAGTCCGCTCGCGTGATGGTCGCGCCTGACATCCCAGCCTCCCTTGTTTTCAATAGGTTACACAAGGATGTTGAGGGGGTCAAACGCCGATTGGCGGCAAAGGTGGATAAAGCGCTACAACTATTGTTTGCACTTCACGGCAGCTGATTGCCCCAACAGGCAGCCACGCGACACTACCAGCGAAGCAGTGCTGCGCCCCAGGTGAAGCCACCGCCCATGGCCTGCATCAGGATCACGTCGTCCCGCTTGATGCGCCCGTCGCGCACGGCGCTGTCCAGTGCCAGGGGAATGGATGCCGCCGAAGTATTGGCATGGTCCTGCAAGGTCAGCACCACCCGCTCCATGGGAAAGTCCAGGCGCTTGGCCAAGGCTTCGATGATCCGCAGGTTGGCCTGGTGCGGCACCATCCAGTCGATATCTTCGGCTTTGAGGCCGGCTGTCTCCAGTGCTGCCTCCATGGCCTCGGCCATGCGCACCACGGCATGGCGGAAGACCTCTCGCCCGTCCATCCGCAGGTGCCCAGCCGTCTGCGTCGAGGCCGGCCCACCATCAACGTAGAGCGCGTCGTGGTGCCGTCCGTCGGAGAAGATGTGGCTGGCCAGAATGCCCCGAGGGGTGTCGCCTTCTCCGGCCACCTCGGCACGGAGAATGATCGCGCCGGCACCGTCGCCAAAGAGAACGCAGGTCCCGCGATCTTGCCAGTCGAGAATACGGCTGAAGGTCTCGGCGCCGATCACCAAGGCGCTGCGCGCCTGGCCGCTTCTCAGCATGGCGTCGGCAACGGACAAGGCATAGACGAAGCCGCTACAGACCGCCTGTACGTCAAAAGCCGCGCCCCGCTCCATGCCGAGCGCAGCCTGGACCCGAGTCGCTGTGGCCGGGAAGGTCTCGTCCGGCGTGGCCGTTGCGCAGATTATGAGGTCGAGATCGCCCGCCGTCATATCTGCCGACTCCAAGGCGCGACGGGACGCGGCGATGGCCAGATCCGACGTCAGCTGGCCGTCCGCTGCGATGTGGCGGCGCGCTATGCCGGTCCGCTTGCGGATCCACTCGTCGTTCGTATTGACGAGCTTGGCCAAGTCGTCGTTGCTGAGGACCCGTTCCGGCAAATAGGAGCCGGACCCTGCGACAACAGATGCGACGTCGATGGCGTGCGACTTATACGACAGCGGCGCGTGGGGCGATAGGCGTGGCGGGTACACTCTCGCTCAACTCTTCTAGGTCGGATTTGATGGTCTGCAAGAAGCCGTGCTGGGCCAGGTCCACCGCCACTCCGATGGCGTGGGCGAAGCCCAGTGCATCCGTGCCGCCGTGGCTTTTGACGACAATGCCATTGAGGCCGAGGAAGACGGCGCCGTTGTAGCGCCGCGGGTCGACACGCTTGCGCAGCTTCATCATGGCCGGCTTGGCCAAGAGATAACCGAGACTGGCCATCAGCGAGTGCTTGAAGGTGCCGCGCAGCATCTTGGTATAGAGCGCCGCAGTCCCCTCTGCCGTCTTCAAGGCGATGTTGCCGGTAAAGCCGTCCGTCACCACGACGTCGACCGTGCCCTTGGCGATATCGTCGCCCTCGACGAAGCCGTGGAATTGCCCGTTGGGCATGGAGCCGCGCAGGCGGTCGCTGGCCTCCTGCAGCGCCTCGTGGCCCTTGATCTGCTCCGAGCCGACGTTGAGCAGCCCGATCGTAGGCAGGGTCAGGCCGAGCACACTGCGTGAGAAGGCGCAGCCCATGACGGCAAACTCGACCAGATTGCGAGCGTCGCACTGAACATTGGCGCCGAGGTCGAGCATGACCGTCTCGCCGCGCATGGTGGGAAAGAACGAAGAGATCGCCGGCCGGTCCACGCCGGCCATGGTCTTGAGCACGAACTTCGACATGGCCATCAGCGCGCCGGTGTTCCCGGCGGAGACGACGGCATCCGCCCGCTCGTCTTTGACCTGGTCGATCGCCAAGCGCATCGAGCTGCCTCGGCCGGAGCGCAATGCGCTCGAGGGCTTCTCGTCGGACCGCACCACCTCTTCGGTGTGCACCACGTCCACCACGGCATTGCGGAGGCGCCGCCGACGCTCGATCTGCGGTTCGAGCAGCGCCTTGTCCCCGACCATGATGAAGCGGGCTTGAGGATAACGCTTGGTCGCGATCAATGCGCCACGCACAACCATAGTGGGTGCATTGTCACCCCCCATGGCGTCCATAGCGATGGTCAACACACCACTCACGTTACGCCCCGTTCGTCGCGTGCTTCAGACGAAGCCTAAAGGACAAGCCTTAGAACTCGTCCTTGGGCTCTAATACCTGTCGACCGCGGTACATGCCAGTCTTAAGGTCGATATGGTGTGGCCGCCGCAACTCGCCACTGTCCTGATCTTCAACATAGGTCGCGCGCTTCAGGGCGTCGTGAGAGCGGCGCATGTCGCGCTTCGCGCGCGAAACTTTCTTTCTCGGAACGGCCATCTTTCGGTCTCTACAGTGGCAACTGGTATAATGAAAACAGGAACCGCCCCCTGTCGGAAGGGAGCGGTTTTGTGTGTAATACCCAATTCCGGCCGGCACCGCAAGCCCGCCGGGAGCGCTCGCGTAGCGTCAGCGTGCCTTTCCGGCAAGCCCTTCCAAGACGGCGAATGGGCTCGGCGGCTTGTCCGCACCACCATCCGACAAGCCATCAGCCCCTAAGCTCATGTCCGCAAAATCGGCATCGGTTCGGCGCGGGTGGGGGTCAAGTCCCAAGCTGAGTTCCTCGACCAACAGCTCGCCCAAATCCAGGAGCTCGCCCGGCATCGGCTCCACGTCCGGGCCGTCCAAGGGATCTTCTTGGGCGCTTTCGTGCTGCCGATAGGCCTCCTCTTCCAGGAACCTGATATCCAACGGCCGAGACACCTCGATCGACAGTGGCTCCAGAGTCACGACGCAGCTTTGCTGAACGCTCGCTTGCAGGCTGCCCTTCAGTGCAAGGCCGCCTCCTGCAAGCGGTTTGACGCTTACTTCGCCATGCAGCTTACTGAGGCCGAGCAGACCCAAGCGCCGGGCCACGGCCGTGCACTCGGATGCCGTCGCGTCGAGTTCAAGCGACAAGCCTTCAGCAGGCACCTCGGCCATCGTCAAGGGGCGGGAAAATTCAGCCATGTTGGGCCTCCCACTCGGCGGCTTGCCACTCGGCGAGCGGCTTCGGGTCCTCGAAACGCAAACGGCCGGCCAGGAAATCCGCCACGGATTGCTTCGCCAAGACGGCAACGTTGTTTCGGAGATAGGTGTCGAGCTCCTCCAGGACCGCCTCGCTCGGCTGATCTGTGCCGGCCTCGCGGCAAGAGCCATAGACATTGCGTTCCAGCGCCTCACGCAGCTCCACCGCCGCCGGCGCCTCCAGGCCTGTCTCATAGGCCTTGCTGCGGCCGTAAAAGGCCTGGCCCATGGCTTTCATCTTGCGGCCTGCACCGAGATCGCCGACTCCGCTGATACGGACGCTTTGGTCCAGGTGAAACACCAGAAGATCAAAGAGGGTCTGGCCCAATTGCTTGGCCGCCTCCCCTTCTCCTTTCAGTCGATGGAAGACAAGAAAGCTGTGCAGCAGCAGCATCTCGAAGCGCCCGTCGACGCTGTCGGGGACTCCGTAGTCCCGATAGAAGACAGGATCGCGGCTCTGCGCCACGATACGCTCGTAAAGCGCGCGCGCCGCGTCTTCGTGCCGATTGTTGGGAAAGAGCTTCACCTTTGCCACCGTCGATACCAGCGCCCACGGCGCCCGGCGCTTGAAATGACGCGGCCAAGCGGTCTATTCAAGGCTTACACGACAGAATTGCACGCTTTGACTGCCATGACCAAGGTAACGATGAACGAGACGCGCAAGACCACCATGCTGAGCCGCTTCAAGGCGGCCCGTGCTCTTGGCTGGAGCCTCGGCCTGATGGCCACCACAGCGCTTGTGGCCTGCTCCGGAGAGCTGACGACGCGCGGCAATCTTCTGACCGCCGAGCGTATCGAGGAGATCTCCGCCGGCGAGTCCTTCCAGAGCGACGTGGTGGCCGCCGTGGGCACGCCCTCGGCCGTCAGCACCTTCGAGAACAATACCTGGTACTACATCGGCGAGCTGCAGGAGCAGCAGTCCTTCCTCGACCCGGACGTGCTCGAGCGCAACGTTCTGGTGGTGAACTTCGACGACAGCGGACTGGTGCAGTCGACACAGCTCTATACCGTGGCGGACGGCCAGATCATCAACCCGGTCTCTCGCACCACGCCGACCGAAGGCCGGGAGCTGACCATTCTGCAACAGCTGCTTGGCAACCTGGGACGCTTCAGCCCGGATGCCGCCAACGAAGGCGGCAACTAAGCGCTCACTCTCACTCTTCGAGCATAAAAAACCCCCGGCGGCTTCGCCGGGGGTTCTCTCAATTCAATGCTGAGCCCTAGGGCTACGGCTAATGCGCCAGGCTGGCGAGCAGCAGCAGGGCCACGATGTTGGTGATCTTGATCATCGGGTTGACGGCCGGACCGGCGGTGTCCTTGTAGGGGTCGCCGATGGTGTCGCCCGTGACGGCCGCCTTGTGGGCGTCGGAGCCCTTGCCGCCGTGATTGCCGTCCTCGATGTACTTCTTGGCGTTATCCCACGCACCGCCGCCTGCGGTCATGGAGATCGCCACGAAGAGGCCGGTGACGATGACGCCGAGCAGCATCGCGCCCACGGCAGAGAGCGCCGAGGACTTCCCATCAATCGCCAAGACGATCAGGAAGAGCACGATGGGCGACAGCACCGGCAGCATCGAGGGGATGATCATCTCGCTGATCGCCCGCTTGGTCAGCATGTCGACGCAGCGCGCATACTCGGGCTTCGTGGTGCCTTCCATGATGCCGGGGATCTCGCGGAACTGCCGGCGCACTTCCTCGACCACCGCGCCACCGGCGCGGCCAACCGCCTGCATGCCGATGGAGCCGAAGAGGTAGGGCAAGAGGCCGCCCACGAAGAGGCCGATCACCACCCAGGGATTGGAGAGCTCGAAGTTAACCGTGACGCCGTCGAAATAGGGGAAACGATCGGCGTTGTTGGTGAAGAACCTCAAGTCCTCCGTATAGGCGGCGAAAAGCACCAGGGCGCCGAGGCCGGCCGAGCCGATGGCGTAGCCTTTGGTCACGGCCTTAGTGGTGTTGCCGACCGCGTCCAGAGCGTCCGTCGTCTCACGCACCGAGGCATCGAGCTCAGCCATCTCGGCAATGCCGCCGGCATTGTCGGTGACCGGGCCATAGGCGTCGAGCGCGACGACCATGCCGGCCAGCGCCAGCATGGTGGTGACGGCAATGGCGATACCCATGATGCCGGCCGTGAGATAGGTCGTGGCGATACCGATGACGATGATCAGCGCCGGCAGTGCCGTCGCTTCCATGGACACGGCGAGACCCTGAATGACGTTGGTGGCATGGCCTGTCTCTGACGACTTGGCGACCATGCGGACCGGGCGGTACTCGGTGCCCGTATAGTACTCCGTCACCCAGATCAGCAGGCCGGTGACCGCCAGACCGATGATGCCGCAGAAGAAGAGTCCGAGGCCGTTAAACGTGGTCGTACCATAGGTGTAGTCCGTGCTCAGGCCGACGGTGATCGCGGTGACGATGAAGACACCGACGAGACTGAACAACGCCGAGGCGATGAAGCCCTTGTAGAGCGCTCCCATGATGTTCTTCGAGGGGCCGAGCTTGACGAAGTATGTGCCGGCGATGGAGGCCAGGATGCAGACGCCGGCAATAGAGAGGGGCAGCATGACGAGGCCGAGCCCGGCGTCCGTGCCAAAGCCGAAGAAGATCATGGCCAGCACCATGGTCGCGGCCAGGGTCACGGCATAGGTCTCAAAGAGGTCCGCGGCCATGCCGGCGCAGTCGCCGACGTTGTCGCCCACGTTGTCGGCAATCACCGCCGGGTTGCGCGGGTCGTCCTCGGGGATACCGGCCTCGACCTTGCCGACCAGGTCTGCGCCGACGTCGGCGCCCTTGGTGAAGATACCGCCGCCAAGCCGCGCGAAGATCGAGATCAGCGAAGCGCCGAAGCCGAGCGCGACCAGGGCGTCGATCATGGTCCGCTCTTCCACGCCGAACATCCAGAGGATGGCGAAGTAGCCAGCAACGGCGATCAATGCCAAGCCGGCCACCAGCATGCCAGTGACGGCACCGGCGCGGAAGGAAACGGACAGGCCTTCGGCCAAGCCGCTACGGGCCGCCTCGGCGGTGCGCACGTTGGCCCGGACCGACACGTTCATGCCGATGTAACCGGCGGCACCCGACAGGATAGCGCCGATCAGAAATCCGAAGGCGACCCCAAAGCTGAAGAGAACCCAAACGATGACGAAGATGATGACGCCGACGATGGCAATCGTCTTGTACTGCCTATTGAGGTAGGCCTGCGCGCCCTCCTGAATGGCCGCCGCGATCTCCTGCATGCGCTCCGTCCCGGCGTTCGAAGCGATCACCTGGCGGGCTGTGATCGCGCCGTATGCGACAGCCGCTATGGCGCAGAGAATTACGAGGAAAAGCAAAAACCCCATGGCCGACCTTCCTTGAGTTCACAGCGGAAAACGGCGGCAACGACCGCCCTTTCCGATCTAAAAGAGAGGGATTTACCGGTCCTTCGGAAAAAGGCGAGCGGAAAATGACAGAAGGCCCTAGCGTTGGCAACCGCTAGGCTGTTCTGCCGAGCAAAAGTCGTGGGGGGAGAGAAATGGGGCGTCCTCGCCCCGACCGACGGTCAACCGCTGACTCGGGTCGGCTCTCGCTTGTCGATACCGCGCACCAGGATTTCTTTGATCGCCCCCTCTCCCAGCAGAGCGTCGGCGCGCATCATCAGGCGAGAGCGAAAGAACTCGACGTCGACCCCCTTCTCCCGCACGAAGCGCATCGACATCAGAGCGTAAAGCTCGCTCAGAAAGGCATCGACCAATTTGGGGAAGCGCCTTTGCAGCCGCCTATCGCTTTCGATGTCGCGCATCTCGAGCTGGAGTTGCAGGGTGAGGTGCCGCCGCACCACGCCATCGGCGATCACGGGAATGATCATGGGGTCGAGCGTCACGAAAATACCCTTGCTCTCGCCCGCCTCCTCGCCATCGGACTCGGCTGCGCTACCGGCCCAGGCTGTCCCTTCGGCAGCGCCGAACAACAGTGCGACCAGCGTGAAGACCTTGAGGCCGGTGATGATTGAATGCCGCATTGCCCTGGCTTCCCAATCCGCTCAAGCGGACTTGCAACCTACAGCAAGGCGGTTAACGCCTCGGCAAACCGCAGGGTTAACGGCTGATGAACCGCAAGAAGATCAGAAGTGGGCCCAGCCCTTGCGTTCGACGCTGATCGCCTCGCCGGAGCGATCGAGCAAGGAGACCCCCTCGCCCGCCGCCACGCTGCCGATTTCCGTAACGGGGGTCGCACTGGCCTCCGCGGCCGCCAGAACCGCGGGTCGGGCATCTCGAGGGGCGGTGAACAGCAGCTCGTAGTCGTCGCCCCCGCCGAGCAGCGAGGGAAACAGCTCCGGATCCTCGGCAAGGATGCTCTCCGCCGCCTTCGATAGGGGGACGCGCGGGCCGGATATCTCGATGGCCACGGCTGAGGTTTCGGCCAGATGGCCCGCGTCGGCCAGCAGACCATCGGAAACGTCGAGCGCCGCGGAGGCGACACCGCGCAAAGCTGCTGCCAAGGCCAGTCTCGGCTCTGGAAGCTGGTAGCGTCGCGCCAGGTAATCCCGCTCCTCCGACGCGAGCCACAGGAACTCCTGGCGCCGCACGGCCAGCCCGAGGACGCCGTCACCGATGGTGCCGCTCACGAACAACAGATCTCCCTGTTGCGCGCCGCTGCGCCGGAACAGCGCCTCTTCCTGGCCTTCGCCGATGGCACAAAGCGACAGCACCGCCGGCCCATTTGTCGAGACACTGTCACCACCCAGCAGCTCGATGCCGAAGATCTCCTGGTCTGTCCGCAAGCCATCACAGAAGGCCGCCAGCCAAGCATCATCGCGCTCGCTCGGCAGGCAGAGGCTCAGCAGGTACCCGTAAGGCGAAGCACCCATGGCGCCCAAATCGGAGAGGTTCACTCGCAGCAGCTTGCGGGCAACCAGCTCGGGCGGGTCGTCGGGCAGGTAGTGCACGCCTTCGACCATGGTATCCAGCGTAGTGACGTAACTGCCGGAGCGCGGTGGGCGCAGCAGCGCGGCATCGTCTCGTAAACCGAAGGCCTCAGGACGATCGGCCGCCAGCGGCGCCAGATAGCGGGCGATGCGCTCGAACTCGCCGCTCATGGCCGTCCGCCCGGAGTTGTTTAGAGTTCCGCGATCTTGGCGATCGCGTCGGGCCGGTCCAGCTCTTCCGCGCGCAAGACACCGGCCAGGCGATCGAGCACGGCATTGACCATCGCCGGCTCGCGCTGGGTGAAGAAACCGCTGGACAGATCGACGTACTCGACAATCAAGCTCTTCGCCGCCACGTCCGGCCGATGCGCCAGCTCGTAGGTGCCGGCCCTTAGGATGACGGCCAGCAGCTTCTCCAGGCGTTCGACGGAGCGGTCTGGGCCGAGCGCCGCGGTGATCATGTCGTCGAGCTCAGCCTGCTCCCTGGAGACACCCTCGACGATCTCGCGAAAGAGCGCGCGGTCGATCTTCGCCAGGCTCAGACCGTCCAGCTCCTCCTCGATCCGGTGCTGCAGGAACTCGGCAGCCACTTGCCGTGCATCGCCGCCGCTGATCGCCAGCTGATAGAGCGCCTGGACAGCGGCGAAGCGCGCCGCGCGCCGCTTGCGCTCGGACCTGAAAACCGGCCGGCTGTTCTTGTCGTCCAAAGCCTTCTGCCCTTCAGCGTGGATAGAGACGGAACTGACGCTTGATCTCGATCATGTCGAGACAGGCCCTGGCTGCCTCGCGGCCCTTGTTCTTTTCCGCACGCGACGCCCGGGCCCAAGCCTGCTCTCGCGTCTCACAGGTAATGATACCATAGCCGATCGCCAGGGTCTGCTCGCACGCGAGGTCCTGCAACTTACGGGCGCTCTCGCCGCAAACATAGTCGTAGTGCGAGGTTTCTCCACGGATGACGCAGCCGAGCGCCACGTAGCCGGCATAACGGCGGTTCGAGGAATGGAAATCCAGAGCGCGCGTGGCCATGCGGATCGCCGCCGGAATCTCGAAGGCGCCCGGCACGGGCAAGCGCTCGTAGTCTACGCCGCGCTCGGTCAGGTGCTCGATGGCGCCCTGAGCCAGCTCCTCGGCGATGTCTGCATAGAACTTGGCCTCGACCAAAAGGACAATGGGGCGCTCGTCCATGGGTCCTGCCTAGCTGACGCTGTGCGGCAGCGAGCGCTGCCCCACCACCTTGAGGCCATAGCCCTCAAGGCCGACGATGACGTGCTTGGTATTGTGCAGCAGCACCATCTCTCGCACCCCGAGATCGAGCAGGATCTGCGCGCCCTCGCCGTAGTCGCGCAACTGCTCGCCCGGCTGCGCGCCGACGCTGGCACGATGATCGATGTGCTCCGAGAGATCGCCGCTCCAAGCCTCGCGGATGATCACCAAAACGCCGCGCCCCTCAGCCGCGATGGCTCGCATCGCCGCTTCCACCTCACCGCCCCGTCCGAAGCCGGTGTCGCCCAGTAGGTCGTCGAAGAGGTCGAAGGCATGGACGCGGACCAAGGCTGGCTCGCCATCGGCCAGCTTGCCGACCGAAAGCGCCAAGTGCTCCACGCCGGTGATGCGGTTGCGGTAGACCGTCATGTCGAAGGCGCCGCCGAATCGGCTCTCGAAGCGCCGGCGGGAGACACGCTCGACGATGCGCTCCGTGCGACGCCGATAGGCGATAAGGTCGGCGATGGTACCGATCTTCAAGGCATGCGTCTGGGCGAAGGCGATCAGGTCGTCGCGGCGCGCCATGGTGCCGTCGTCGTTCATGATCTCGCAGATCACGCCAGAGGGGTTGAGCCCGGCCATGCGCGAAAGGTCGACAGCGGCCTCGGTATGGCCCGTGCGCACCAGCACGCCGCCGTCGCGCGCCATCACGGGAAAGACATGACCCGGCGTCACGATAGCCTCAGGACCCGACTGCGGGTCGATGGCCGCAGCGATGGTGCGTGCCCTGTCCGGCGCGGAAATGCCGGTGGCGATGCCGTCGCGCGCCTCAATGGAAACGGTGAAGGCAGTCTCGTGGCGGGCCTCGTTCTTGCGCGCCATCATCGGCAGGCCGAGGTGCTCGACCCGATCGCGGGTCATGGCAAGGCAGATCAGCCCGCGGCCGTGCTTTGCCATGAAGTTGATCGCGTCCGGCGTCGCCATCTGCGCCGGGACCACCAAATCGCCTTCGTTCTCCCGATCCTCGTCATCGACCAGGATGAACATGCGCCCGTTGCGCGCCTCTTCGATGATGTCCTCGATCGGGCTGAGCAGCTCGCGAAACGTCAAGCGCCAGGGCTCTTCCGGCTTCGTCTCCGTCATAAGGGCGAACTCTCCTCTTGCCGCAGTCGGGCAACGTATCGCGCGAGCACGTCGATTTCCAGGTTCACCCGATCACCCACCCGGTAGCCGCCGAAGCTCGTGACCTCCGTGGTATGGGGGATGATGTTGACCCCGAACTCCTGCCCCTCCACCTCGTTGACGGTGAGAGAGACACCGTCAAGCGCGACAGAGCCTTTCGGCGCGATGAAGCGGGCCAGCTCTGCCGGGGCCCGAAAGCGCCAGCGCACCGAGCCGCCCTCGGGCTCCCTGCCGACGATCTCGGCAACGCCGTCCACGTGGCCGTAGACCAGATGGCCGCCCAACTCGCCGCCTACCTTCAGCGAACGCTCCAGGTTGACTCGATGCCCAACCTGCCAGTCGCCGAGGTTGGTCTTCGACAGGGTTTCGCCCGAGACGTCGACAGCGAAGCTTCCACCGCCCTTCTCGACCACCGTGAGGCAGCAGCCCGAGCAAGCGATGGAGGCACCGATATCAATGCCTGACAGATCGTAGGCCGTCGCGATGCGGAAGCGGCTGTCGCTTTCGCCCGCCGGCACGACGGCTTCCACCCGGCCCAGATCTGTGATGATTCCCGTGAACATGACGCGCCCTATCTGGCGCGGCGCAGGCTTTCGAGCAAGTCTTCCCCCAGCCGCTCAACCCTGAGGCGCGCAAAGCGCGGGGCGTCCATGAGATGCGCCAAACCCCAGCCGGAGACGGCAGCCCGCCCGTCGCCACCGATGACCTTTGGCGCCCGAAACCAGCAGATGCGATCGACCAGATCGGCCTTGAGAAAGGCCGCGGCCACCTCGGCGCCGCCCTCGATCATGACCCGCGTGACGCCGCGTCGAGCCAACGCCGCCAGAACAGCCCCCGGATCGAGCCCCTCATCCGTCTCTGCCACGCCGCAGATCTCCAAGCCGGGTCGTTCGGCCAGCGGGTGCGCCGTTCCTTCGCTCGTCAGGACGAGCGTGCGCTGCTCGCCCGCCCGGCGCACAAGGTCGAGCGTTTCCCTGACACGCTGGCGCCCATCCAGGACAACCCGCAGCGGCGCCAGCACCTCCATGCCCGGCAAGCGAACATCCAGGCGTGGATCGTCCGCCAAGGCGGTCCCGCTTCCGACCAGTACCGCGTCATGCTGGCTACGGATAAGGTGGGCGCGACGCCGCGCCAGCTCTCCGGTGATCCATTTGCTCTCGCCCGCGCCGGTCGCAATCTCGCCATCCAGACTGCTCGCAAGCTTCAAGGTGACCATCGGCCTGCCAGCCGTCTTGGCCAGCAGAAAGCCCTCGTTCACCTCGCGCGCCTCTGCCTCGCAGAGCCCAAGCTCGACCGCAATGCCGGCGGCGCGCAGCTTCTCCAGGCCAAAACCGTTAACCCGGGGGTCGGGGTCGATGTGCGACACCACGACCCGGGCAACACCTGCGGCAATCATCGCGTCGGTGCAGGGTGGCGTACGGCCGTGATGGGCGCAGGGCTCCAATGTGACATAGGCGGTGGCGCCGCGCGCCGCGGCCCCAGCACGCCGTAGGGCCTCGGTTTCGGCGTGCGGACGTCCACCGGGCTGGGTCCAGCCCCGCCCTATGATTTGCCCCTCGGCGACGATGACGCAGCCCACCGCCGGGTTCGGCGCGACGCGGCCAAGCACCCGCCTGGCGAGCGACAGCGCCGCCTCCATGAAGGCGCGATCGACGGCGTCCTGCGACATTTCAGCCTCGGTTGGAACCCAATCTGCTCGCCAGGATGATATCCCGGCCGGCTATTTTGCCAACGGTGCCTCGGACCGTCGGCTACATCGCTTCCTTGCCGAGCTCGCCGACGATGCGGTTGAAATCCGCCGCTTCGCGGAAGTCCCGGTAAACCGAGGCGAAGCGTACATAGGCGACCTGATCCAGGGTGCGCAAGGCATCCATCACCATCTCGCCAACCAGCTTGCTCGGAATGTCGGTCTCCCCCGAGCTTTCCAAGCGGCGCACCATGCCATTGACGATGCGCTCGACCCGATCGACGTCGACCGGCCGCTTCTGCAGCGCCAGCATCATGGAGCGACGTACCTTGTCGCGGTCGAAAGGCTCGCGCTGGCCGGTGCTCTTGATCACCGTCAGCTCGCGAAGCTGGACCCGCTCGAAGGTGGTGAAGCGCGCGCCGCAATTGGGGCACTGACGCCGTCGCCGAATCGCCGAATTGTCCTCGGTCGGCCGGGAGTCCTTAACCTGGGTGTCTTCGTGACCGCAAAAGGGGCAGCGCATGGTCAGCCCGCAAGATTGGGGTAGATGGGGAAGCGGCGGCAGAGCGCCCGCACATCCTCGCGCACTTTCCGCTCGACGGCACCGTTGTCCTCGCGCGAAGCCGCCAGGCCGTCCAGCACCTCGACGATCATCTCGCCGACCTTCGAGAACTCCGCCGGGCCGAAACCGCGGGTGGTGCCGGCCGGCGTGCCGAGACGAATGCCGGAGGTCACGGTCGGCTTCTCCGGGTCGAAGGGCACGCCGTTCTTGTTGCAGGTGATGCCCGCCCGGTCGAGGCTCTCCTCAGCGATGTTGCCGGTCAGACCTTTCGGCCTCAGATCGACCAGCATGAGATGCGTATCGGTGCCACCGGTCACCAGATCGAAACCGCCCTTGAGCATGGATTCAGCCAGTGCTTTCGCATTGTCCACAATGCCTTGGCAGTAAACCTTGAAATCCGGCTTCAAGGCCTCGCCGAAGGCCGCCGCCTTGCCGGCGATCGCATGCATGAGGGGGCCGCCCTGCAAACCCGGGAAGGCGGCCGAGTTGATCTTCTTGCCCAGCGCCTCGTCGTTCGACAGCACCATGCCGCCGCGCCCACCGCGCAAGGTCTTATGCGTGGTGGTGGTCACCACATGGGCATGAGGCAGCGGGCTCGGGTGGACGCCAGCGGCAACCAAGCCAGCGAAATGGGCCATATCGACCTGGAAGTAGGCGCCGACCTCGTCAGCGATCCGCCGAAAGCGGGCAAAGTCGATATGCCTTGGATAGGCCGAGCCGCCGGCAAAGATGAGCTTCGGCTTATGCTCGCGGGCCAGCGCTTCCACTTCGTCGAAGTCGATCAAGCCGTCTTCAGGCCGGACGCCGTACTGCACCGCATTGAACCACTTGCCCGACAGGTTGGGCGCGGCACCGTGGGTGAGATGGCCGCCGGCGCTGAGGGACAGGCCCATGATGGTGTCGCCGGGCTGGAGCAAGGCCAGCATGACGCACTGGTTCGCCTGGGCGCCCGAATGGGGCTGGACATTAGCGAAGGCGCAGTCGAACAGCCGCTTCGCACGCTCGATCGCGAGCTGCTCGACCACATCGACATACTCGCAACCACCATAGTAGCGGCGCCCCGGATAGCCTTCCGCGTACTTGTTGGTCAGCACCGAGCCCTGGGCTTCCAACACCGCGAGGGAGACGATGTTCTCCGAGGCGATCAGCTCGATCTGATCCTGCTGGCGGACGAGTTCTTCGTCGATGGCCGCGGCAAGATCGGGATCGCTGTCACGCAGGTGGTCGATAAAGAACCCGCTGCTCGCACCGGTCTTGCCGGCAGCCGCTTCTCCCATGGACATGGCTATCCCTGCTCCTCTGGTTCTCTCTCGGCTCTCTGTGCAGCGCTCAGGCGGAACCGGGCAAGCTGCCCAGCTTGCCGACGCGCCGCTCGTGGCGCCCGCCGCCTGCGAAGGATGTCTGCAAGAAAGTCCGTAGGCAGTCCTTCGCCACTTCGGGGCCCGTAATCCGGGCACCGAGCGCCAGGACGTTCGCGTCGTTGTGCTCTCGCGCCAACCGGGCTGTGGTCTCGTCGTGGCAGACGGCCGCCCGCACTTCGGGATAGCGGTTGGCGGCAATCGAAACACCGATCCCGGTGCCGCAAAGAACGACGCCGCGGGCCGCGCGGCCACTGATCATGGCTTCGGCGAGCGTCTGTGCGAAATCGGGATAGTCGACGCTGTCTTCGCTGTCCGTGCCCAGGTCCAGGACCTCAAGGCCAGCCTCCTGCAAAACCTCGAGCACCGCCGGCTTCAAAGCGAAGCCGCCGTGGTCGCACGCCACAGCCACGATGTCATCCGAACCCGGCATGTTTCCGTTTCGCCCCACCCGCGATATCTTGTGGACACTACAAGATATCGCATTGCAAGCAAGTGGAAACGCTTATCTTGCGGGTCTCGGGAGACAGAGATCGGCGGAGCAGGCCTGTCAGGCGACCAAGCCCTTCGCGTCCTGCGATTCCAACAGGCGGCTTAGCCGATAGCGCAGCTTGTTGAGCGCGACACGCTTAAGAGCTTCTTCGCCGGCCACCGGATCGCCGACGATGGCGACCTCGATCATCGTATTGGTATCGATCGCCGAGACCTTCACGTAGGCCCCTGCGCGATAGAACTCGAAGATGACTTCCGCCGGTTCGTTCATGGGCGCCAAACCTAGTTAGCGTTTGGTAAGAATTCGTTATCACACCCTAAAAACGTGCGGTCTTTCCCCGTTCTACCATCGCACCCCGGAGTCTCCTGCAGGACAATCGTGGTCGTCTGGTGACAGGCTGCAAGGGCCGTGATACGGTCCGTTCCCTAGACCAATCGCGGCGCAAAATACGACCGCGACAGAGGAAACACAACGGGGCGGCCATCCATGTTCTCAACGAAGAATCCCGTACTGATCATTTCCATGGGCCTGAGCGCGGCTGTCGGCATCTGGGCCATCGTGGATCCAGACGGCCTGACTGCCGCTGCGGTCTCCTTGACCAGCGGTGCGCTCGCCTACCTCGATTGGTTCTTCATGCTGGCCTGCACCATGTTTCTGCTGCTCAGCCTCTATCTGGCGATCGGGCCCTACGGCAGCGTCAGGCTGGGCGCCGACGACGACAGGCCCGAGTTCTCGACCGGTTCTTGGATAGCCATGCTCTTTGCCGGCGGCATGGGCTCCGGCCTGCTGTTCTGGGGCGTGGCCGAGCCCATGTACCACTTCTATTCGCCGCCGGGACTCACGGGCGAGACGGCCGAAGCGGCGCGGGCCGCTTTCGCCATCACAAACCTCCATTGGGGCTTCCACGCCTGGTCGATCTACGGCGTCTGCGCCCTGGTCATCGCCTACTTCGTGTTCCGCAAGGGCGAGCCCTCCATGGTGTCGACGCCCATCAAGCACTCGCTCACACTGCTGCTGGGACGCCGCGCGACCAACGTCATCTCGGTGATCGCAGACGTGGTCGCGGTCATGGCTGTGGTCTTTGGCCTGGCCGGCTCACTCGGCATGGGCACTCTGCTGGTGCGCTCGGGCCTGGCCGAGGTCTTCGGCACCGACCCCAACTCTCTCACCGTCGCGGTCGCCATCCTCGCTGCCATGACCGTCGCTTTCCTGCTGTCGGCCTGCACCGGCGTCGACAAGGGCATCAAGATTCTCTCCAACATCAACATGGTCATCGCCATCGTGATCATGCTGATCGTGCTCTTCGCCGGGCCGACCACTTTCATCTTCGGGTCTTTCGTCAATAGCTTCGGCGACTATTTCAGCCAGTTGGTCTTCCTCTCCTTCCGCATCTTCTCATATGACGACGACCTGCGAAGCTGGACCCACGGCTGGACGCTCACCTACCTCATCTGGTGGATCGCCTGGGGGCCCTTCGTCGGCATCTTCATCGCCCGCATCAGCCGCGGCCGTACGATTCGCGAGTTCTGCGTCGGCGTCATCGTCGTGCCCACGGTCTTCTCCATGTTCTGGTTCTCCGTGTTCGGCGGTGCCGGCATCTACATCGAGATGTTCGGCGGCGGCGGCCTGGCCGAGGTGGTCTTCGAGGACGTGACCAAGGCGCTCTTCACCTTCCTCGGCTATCTGCCGGGCACGACCATCCTCAACATCCTGGCGGCGCTGCTGATCTTCATCTTCCTGGTGACCAGCGCCGATTCAGGCACCTTCGTGGTGAGCATGATGACCACCAACGGCAACCTGAACCCGGACGTCAAGACCAAGCTGATGTGGGGCATCATCATGTCCGCCATCACGTTCGGCGTGTTGGTGTCCGGTAGTGTCAGCGTCGCCAAGGCCATGGCGATCACCGGCGCCATACCCTTCACCTTCATCGTGCTGATACAGCTCGTCGGCTTCTTCCGAGCGCTGGCGGTCGACGAAAGCCCGGAGAAGCGCAAGAGGAAGATGGCGCAGGACATCACGCGCCATCAGTCCGAAATAGCGGCCGGCGAATGACGGGGGGACGAAACGCCATGAGCATGCAAACCCGCCGCCGCAAAGGCATAACCGTCATCGCGCTCGCGCTTGCTGCTGTGCTCGGCCTCGCCGCCTGCAAGGAAGAGCAGCAAATCCTCCATGTCGGCTCCAAGGACTTCACCGAAAGCATGATCTTGGCCGAGATGATGGCGGCGCTGGCCGAGCAGGAAGGCATCGTCGTCCATCGCTCGATCCCCTACGGAACGCCGGCAGTGGTCTTCGAAGCGCTCAGGCAAGACAAGCTCGACGCCTATCCGGAGTACAACGGCACTGGCTTGGTCCTGCTCGGCCAGGCGCCACTCTCCGACGGCGACGAAGCGCTCAACCGGGTCCGCACTCTCTATCGCGACCTGGGAGTCGAATGGCTCGACCGCTTCGGCTTCTCCAACGACTACGTCATCGTCATGCGCCCGGAGCGGGCCCAGGCCCTCGGCATCGAAACCATCAGCGACCTCGAACGCCTGGGCTCGGTGCGCTTCGCCACCGACGTTACCTTCACCCAGCGGCCGCTGGACGGTCTGGGGGCGATGGTGCGTCGCTATGGCCTGACCCAAGGCGAGTCCTTGGCATTTGAGCTGGCGGACGGCGGCAAGCGCGAGATCATCCGCTCCCTGCTCGACGACCAGGTCGACGTGGCCGAGCTTTTCCGCACCGACCCGCAGATCGAAGAGTACGGGCTGCTGGTGCTGGAGGACGATCTCAGCTTCTTCCCGGTCTACGAAGCCGCCCCCCTGGTGCGCACCCAGTCGTTGGAGACCTTCCCGCCGCTAAGAGATGCCCTCGACCGTCTCGACGGGAAGATCTCGGCGGAAACCATGCGGGCGCTCAATACCGACGTTGAGCTCAACGGCCGCTCGCCATCGGCGGTGGCGCTCGACTACCTGATCGAGGCCGGATTGCTGGAGGCGACCGCCTCCGGCGCTGCCGTCGATACACTGAACGTCGCGCTCGGCGACCTCGACTCACTGTCCGGGCCTGCGGGTCGCGCGGTACGCGCCGCGCGAGCAGCCTTCCCCAAGCGAGACATTGAGATCGTCAACGCCCCCAACCCGCTCGACGCCGTCTCTTCCGGCAATGCCCGCCTGGCCGTGGTCGGCACCGAGGCGTTCTACGATCTGGAAGAAGACCGGGCCAATCTTGTCAGCGATGCGGAAGCCCTGGGCGTCGTCGGTTATCGCCTCGCCCACCTGGTGAGCCGGCCGACCGGGCCGCAGTCCCTGGCTGAGGTCAAGCGTCTCGGCGTCGGTCAGGAAGGCGGCGCCTCCGACCGAGTCGCGCGCATGATCATGCAAGCCCTGGACATTGATGGGGTCGAGGTCATTGCCGGCGGCTCCGGCGACATCAAGGCGCAGTTCGAAGCCATGACCAAAGGCCTCGTCGATGGCGTGCTGGTTCTTGCCCCTGTCGGCGACACCACGGTTCAGGAGCTGACCGAAAGCGGTCGCTATAGCCTGCTTCCGATCGATGGCTGGAACGAAGGGACCGCGCCCCTGCGCTTCTCCTTCCTCCGGCCGGCCAAGATTCCGGCGGACACCTATCCCGGACAGCCCGACGCCGTCGAGACGCTCAGCACGCAGATTGTGCTGGCCGGACCACCGAGCACACGCGAGGCCTTTGGTGCCCAAGGCCCCGGCACCACTGGAACGGCGGCTACCCAGCCCATTCCGGCTGACACGGTGATGAAGCTCAACGCGGCGCTCGGCAGCAACGAGGTGGTGGACCCTGTCGTGCCGCTGGCCCCCGCCTTGCGGCCGAGACTTGAGGAAGAGCCCAGGCCTCTCGTGGCGGATGCGGCCGTGTCGATCGTCAACATCGTGGTTGTCGCGTTCGTCATCTGGCTCATCTACCTGCTGTTCGCACGCAGCCCGCGACGCGAGATCGACGGCTAACCCCTGCCAGCCTGGCCCCGAAGAGAGCGAATCGTCCCATGACCAAAATCGTGCTGATTCCCATCGACCTCGAGCACAAGAGCTCATGGCAGAAGGCGCTTCCCACCGCCGTCGACCAAGCCCGAATTCTCGGCGGCAAGGTGGAGCTGATGACGGTGGTGCATCACATCGTCGGCGGCCTAGACTGGCGCTACGCCATCCGAGGCGCCGAGCACGGCTCCTTGAACTATGACATCAAGGACTTCGTGAAGCAGGCGGAAGAGCGTCTGAGCGAGATCGCCAAAGAGCACATTCCCGATGAGCTTTTGAACGGTGTGGTTGCCAAGCACGGCACAATCTACGAGCAGATCGTCGAGACGGCCGAGGAGATCGACGCCGAGCTCATCGTCATGGCGGCCCATCGCCCGTCATTGAAGGACTACCTTCTGGGGCCGAACACCGCGCGCGTGGCTCGCCACGCCCACTGCTCGGTGCAAATCGTCCGCGGCTGAGGCGCCACTCGCCCCAACCCGCATACCTGACTGGACTTGACCTTGGGCGCCTTGCCTGGACAGGCTGCCTCAAAAGCCCCACCTTGAGGTGAGGCCCGAGAGACGACTGAATCCAAGGGAGTTGCAAGGTATGAGCATGGCAGAAGCGGCCGCTCCGGCGCAGCCGGCGGCGAAAAAGGCTGTCTTCGACTGGACGGACCCGCTGTTGCTCGAAGAGCAGCTCGGCGAAGAAGAGCGCATGGTGCGCGATACGGCGCGCGACTACTGCCAGGACAAGCTCATGCCCCGGGTGCTGGAAGCCAACCGGCACGAGCATTTCGACCGAGACATCATGACTGAGCTTGGCGGTCTCGGGCTCCTGGGCATGACCCTACCGGAAGACTACGGCTGCGCCGCCGCGAACTACGTCTGCTACGGCTTGGCGGCACGCGAAGTCGAGCGGGTGGACAGCGGCTATCGCTCGGCCATGAGCGTTCAGTCCAGCCTGGTGATGCATCCGATCTACGCCTACGGCACGGAGAGCCAGCGCCAGAAGTACCTGCCCAAGCTGGCGACGGGCGAGTGGGTGGGCTGCTTCGGCTTGACCGAGCCCGATGCCGGCTCCGACCCGGCGGCCATGCGCACCACGGCCAAGAAGGCGGACGGCGGCTACATCTTGAAGGGCAGCAAGATGTGGATCACCAACTCCCCCATCGCCGATGTCTTCATCGTCTGGGCCAAGAGCGCAGCCGACGACGCCATCCGTGGCTTCATCCTCGAGAAGGGCATGGAGGGCCTCTCGGCACCCAAAATCGAGGGCAAGTTCTCCCTGCGCGCCTCGATCACCGGCGAGATCGTCATGGACGAGGTCTTCGTGCCGGACGAGAACCTGCTGCCCAACGTCAGCGGCCTCAAGGGACCCTTCGGCTGCCTCAACCGGGCACGCTACGGTATCGCCTGGGGCGCCTTGGGCGCGGCCGAGTTCTGCTGGCACGCGGCCCGGCAGTACACACTGGACCGCACCATGTTCGGCAAGCCTCTGGCGGCGACCCAGCTCATCCAAAAAAAGCTCGCCGACATGCAGACCGAGATCACACTCGGCCTTCATGCGGCGCTCCAGGCCGGGCGCCTTTTCGACGAAGGCCGTCTGGCGCCGGAAGCCATCTCGCTGATCAAGCGCAACTCTTGCGGCAAGGCGCTCGACATCGCCCGCACCGCCCGCGACATGCACGGCGGCAACGGCGTGTCTGACGAGTATCACGTCATCCGTCATGTGATGAACCTGGAGGCCGTCAACACCTATGAGGGCACCCACGACATCCACGCCCTGATCTTAGGGCGCGCGCAGACGGGTCTTCAGGCTTTCGGCTGAACGCAGAGGCTTATCAGCAGACAGCGAGCCCTTCACCGCCCTGCTCCTCGCCCGCCGGCAAGCAGCGGTGTGCGGGCAGGATGACACGCGCCGTGGTGCCGCGGCCCTCGACGCTTTCGATGGCGAAAGAACCGCCGTGCATCACGCTGTAGTGGTTGACCAGATAGAGGCCGAGACCAGCGCCCTCGTGGGTTCGGGCCAGCGAGCTGTCGACCTGATAGAATGGGTCCGTTAGCCGCGGGATGTCCTCCGCCGGAATGCCGCAGCCGTTGTCGATCACCTCGACCAGCGGCCGGCCGCTGTCGTCGCGATAGGCCAGCAGGGTCACGGTGCCGGTATCCTCGGTGAACTTGCCGGCGTTGCTCAGCAGGTTGAGCACGATCTGCTTGATCAAGCGCGGATCGACGAGGACCGGCGGCAGATCGCCGGCGATCTCGACATTGAAATGCTTGCCGCTGCCGCCGAGCGAGCCGCTGAAGATTTCGGCACAGCCCTTCAGCAGCCGTTCGAGATCGACCTCCTCCTCGCTCATCGTGAACTCGCCGGTCTCGATGCGCGACACGTCCAGGACGTCGTTCACCACATCCAACAGGCGCTGCCCGCTGCCGTGGATGTCGTTGACATAGTCGAGATACTTCGCCGGGCTGATCTCGCCGAAGGCACCGGACTGGATGACTTCGGAGAAGCCGATAATGGCATTGAGCGGCGTACGCAGCTCGTGGCTCATATTGGCGAGAAATTCGCTCTTCGCGCGGCTGGCCGCCATGATCTGCTCGGTGGCGGCGCGCTGCGCCTCCTCGGCCAGCTTCCGCTCTGTGATATCGCGCAGCATGACGACGAAGAAGGTCTGTTCAAGCCGCCCCTTCCGGCCGCGGCCCACGTCAAGGTGAGAGCGATTTGCCATGACCTCCAACGTGAGCTCTCGCCCGTCCGTGCGGGTGAGGGTGAACTCTCCCCTCTTGGTTCCGACATCAGACCGGGCCATGGCGCTGGCGATCAGCTCGCCACCCTCGGGAAACGCCTCCGCCAAGGTCATGCGCTGCAGTGCTGAACTTTCTGCGCCCAGGATTGCCTCGGCCGCCGGGTTGGCCACCCTGACACGACCGTCGGCATCGGCGATCAGGATGCCGTCATGACTGTCTTCTACCACGCGGCTGACCAGCAGCTTGCGATAGGCCATGGCGGCCCGCTGCCGGAAGACCAGTTGCGCCAGCCGCTCGATCTCGCTGGTCGCCCCGCTGGCGAAGCACAAGATCAGACAGAGCAGCATCGGTACGATGACAAGCTGCAGCTGTAGCCAATGCTGTGCCGCGAGCGAAAGGCCGAAGAGTACGGCCGCACCAGCAGACAGCAGACCCACCATGCGCAAGGTCGACCAATGACGGCGACCGAGCTCGAACAAAGCGGCCAGAACCAGCGTTGCCAGGGCGGTGAGAGGCCAGGCCGTCGGCAGCAGAGCCCGCTGCTGCAGCAGGGTCTCATAAGCCATGGTCTGCAGGACCACCCCCGGCATCACCTGATGGACCGGCACGGCAAAGTTATCGCCGAGCTCTATGGCCGTCGCACCGATGACGAACTTGCGTCCCGCTATCTCAACTGGGTCGACCCGCCCCTCGAGAACGTCGATGAAAGAAAGACGTGGAATGCTGGCCGGTTCGATGCCGAAATCGATACCGAAGCTGAGTCTCTCGAAGCGGTACGTGCCGAGTAGCCAGGCCACCAGCGAGGGCCGGAATCCATCGGGCGTCTGCTGTCCGACCCAGCCCAGCCGCGTGATGCCGTCGCTATCGGCAAACATATTGACCGAGCCGACAGTGATGGCTTCGGCGAAGAGCGGTAGCGGGCGGCTTTCCACCACGGTGTCGGCACCTTCGCTCGCCCGTTGGCGAAAGCTCGGCAAGACGACACGGCCGGCGTGGCGCCCCAACGCGTCGGCGAAGGCTCGATCGTTCTCGGGGTTCGAGGCCGCAGAAAAATCGACGTCGAAGGCGACGACCTCGGCACCGGCTTCGAAGAGACGGTCTAGCAAGTCGCCATAGAACCGACGCGGCCACGGCCAAACACCCAGCCTGTTCAGGCTCTTGGCATCTATCTCTACGACGACGAGACTATCACTCGCCTCGCCACCCAAGATCTGGAAGCGCAGATCCTGCAGGCCCCGCTCAAAGGGCGCCAATAAACCAAGCGCCCAGACCGTCAGGGCAAATCCCGCCACCAGCGCGGCACGCCCAGTGCGGCGGAGCCAGATGCTCCACCGCCTTCCCGGGCGCGGCTCGCGGGGGGTGTCTAAGGACGTAATCTCAAGTCTCCAAGGCCATCCTCGGCCATGGCGGCAAGATGACGTGCCGGACTTTAAGATTCCTTAGCTGAATCAACGGTCTTAGGATTTGTTCCCATTGCCGTTTCCGTTGCCACCGCCGTTGCCATTGCCGTTACCACCAGCGTTGCCGTTGCCGTTGCCATTGGCTTGGCCGGGCGGGACACCGCCGGTGTCGGCGAGACCGGGAGGCACACCGCCTGTGTCACCAAGACCGGTCGGAACACCGCCCGTGTCGGCCAGGCCCGGCGGAACGCCGCCGCTGTCGGCCAAACCCGGAGGAACTCCTCCGGTGTCGGCCAAGCCGGGAGCAACGCCGCCAGTATCAGCCAGGCCGGGAGCAACGCCGCCCGTGTCGGCCAAGCCAGGCGCCACGCTGCCCGTGTCGCCACCAATGTCGGGGCTGCCGCCGTCGTCGAGGCCAGCAGTTTCTGCGCCTCCTTCGTCGAAGCCGGGCGACAAACCACCGCCTTGACTGGGCAAACCATTCGAAACCGCGGCAGCCTGCGGCGAGCTGTTGGCTGCGCCGTTACCGTTGCCTTGACCGTTGCCCTGACCGTTGCCGTCGCCGCTCTCCGCGTCGACTGACCCGTTGGAGAAGGCAGCACTGACCACGGAGTTGCCGCGGCCGGGCTTGCCCTTGTCGGCCTTCTCGCCGCCGCTCGTGGCTTCTTGCGCAACAACGTTTCGCACCAGACCACGCGTCACCTGTCGCAGATTAACTTCGGTGTTGCCGAGAGAAACCTTGATAGCGCGAGCCTCGACCCGCTTGCTGCCAGGACCCTTAGCTGCGTCCTCGCGAGCGCTGCCTCCGACCGCGCTGTTCAGCACGGCAGGGCCGACACCCTCGGCGCCTAGCGAGCGGCCGGGAGCGGGCGTAGAGTCGACGTGCTCGATGCCGGGTGCATTCGCGGAAGGCAACGGTTCGCTATTCGGCTCATCCTTGTCGAGCGTGCGTTCGAAGCCTTTGGCCGCGCCGCCCTTTTGAGCCTCGTTGCCATCGATCTCGAGGCGGCCGCCAGGGCGGCTGTCGAGCGTGGCCGTTTGCCCCGGCATCACCATGCCGGTCTGCTGAGACGCAAAGGCAGAGACCTCGACCGCCCCTTCCAGCACGTGCACGGCCGCGCCAAGAGGATTGGCGCTGACGGTGAATCGAGTGCCTTTCACCACGGCAGCCAGAACCGGCGTTTCCACCTCGAACCGCTGCTCGGCAGAACTCTCGACCTTCAGGAAGATAGTGCCGATCTCTTGAATGATGCGCGTGCCCCAGCCAGGCCGCTTCAAGGCCGGCAAGCCAATTTCGCTGTTCGGGGCGACAATGATCGTGTCCTTGCCGCGGTTGATGACGGCGCGGCCGTTTCCGGTCGTGACGATCCGGTCACCAGGACGAAGCACGGCCCCGTCGGTCAGTGCGACGGGCTGAAAACCAGCGCGCAGAACCTGGACATCGCCCTTGGTTTCCACGATCGACCAGGAGTCTTCGCTAGCCTGAGCACCCTGTGAACCTACAAAGGCTACGACGGCAAGAGCCAAGAGCGGAATCGAACAATGCTTGAGAAGTCTGGCGCCGGCTTTGACACGCCAGCCAGATGTTTGCCCCAACATGCCCTTCTCCCAAAGTACTGCCCATAGAGCATGCCATTTTCCTGGGAGAGGCTTTAACAGTTTGCTAAAGCTAAAATGTCAATCATTAATAATGAATGACGAGTTCTACTCGTACGAGTTACAATATAAGTATCTGCTCAATCTAGATTATGCGCTCCACAGAAAGAAGCCACATTCACTACAAGAATTCACAACTTACCTTTGCAACAACAAAGGTAGAGAGAAACACCCGAGAGATTCGCCAAGCTTTTACACAAAATGATCGGCGTATTGCCTTGGCTTTCTTTTGGCTGAGCCTTCTTGTTTTGTTGACCGCCGTCTTGCCTGCGCCACTCAACGCGCAAGAACGGTCCGCCCAGGCCGACCCGGCCATCATCGAGCGACGTATCCCGCAGCAGCCCCTACCCCCTAAGGCCCAACCCGCCATACCCGAGCCGCGCCTTGAGGGCCCAGAAGTTCCGCCGGAGCCGGAGGAGATCTTCATACTGTCTGCCGTGGTGGTCGAAGGTGCCACGGTCTTCGCCCAGGACGCCTTTATCGAGATCTACGAACCCTTCCTGGCCCGCGCGCTAACCTTGAGCGAGATCGCCCAGATCCCGGAGCTGATCACCGAGAAATACCGCGATGCCGGATTCGTGCTGTCGCGCGCCCGAATCGTGCCGCAAGGCCTGGTCGCCGGCGTCCTGACCGTTGAGGTCCTGGAGGGCTACGTCGGCCGTGTGCAGATCGAGGGGCCGGCCGCAGAGGAACTTGACTGGACCAGCTATACGAGACCGGTTTTGGACGAGCGCCCGCTGACCTTGGCGACCTTGGAGCGGATGATCCTGCTGATCAACGACCTGCCCGGCTTCACGATCAAGGACTCGCGCATGCTGCGCGACCAGGAGAATCTGCGCGAGTTCTACCTCAGCGTCGAGGTCGACTATAAGGCCTTCGACGGGGTGATCTACTTCGACAACCGCGGCACCTCCAAAGTCGGACCACTGCAGAACTACAGTGCCTTCGGGGCCAACAATCTGCTGTCCGGCGGCGAGCGGCTCCAGATCGCCGGCTTTACGGTGCCGACCAAGCCCGAAGAGCTCGGCTTCGTCAGCCTGCGCTACGAGCAGCCGCTTTCCAGTGACGGCCTGTTGTTCTTCGGGCAGCCCTCCTTCAGCCGCGTCGAGCCGAGCGACGTTGACCAAGATGATCAGGACGTCAGCCGCAGCGTGCGGGTCGTCAGCGGCCTCAGCTACCCCATCTTGCGTAGCCGAGAGGAGAGCCTTTTCGTCGGTGGCCAGTTCGATTTCCGAAACATCGAAGAAGAGACGGACGGTGACACGACGGAGGAGGATCGCCTGCGTGTGCTGCGCCTGGACGGCCGCTATCTCCGTTCTGACCCGTTCGACGGCTTCAACGTAGTCCAGCTGGAAGTCAGCCGAGGTCTGAACTTTCTCGACGCGACCGACGACCCGGGCCCCTTGCGGTCCCGCCCTGACGGAGATGCCGTCTTCACCAAGGTGACCGCCTCGTTCCGGCGGCTTCAGTCCCTGCCCTTCCGTTTCAGCCTCCTGACCTCGGCTGAAGGCCAGTTGTCTGACGACGAGCTGCTGTCGTCCGAGGAGTTCGCCGTGGGCGGCGCCCGCTTCGGCCGGGCCTTCGACGGCAGTGAGATCACCGGCGACAACGGCGCCGCAGCCTTGGTGGAGTTTAGGCACGACGTCGTCATCGATTCGAGCGAGTCTCTCTCAGCCCAGCTCTACGGCTTCTACGATTGGGGTGCCGTCTGGAACCGCAACACGGAAGGCAACGGACGCGAGATCCTCTCCTCGGCCGGCTTCGGCGTCCGCTTTGGGCTCTGGCGTAGCCTCAATGCCGACCTGCAGCTTGCCGTACCGGTCTCAGGCCAAGGCGATCAGTCGTCCCGCGACGATACAGAATTCTTCTTCACCCTGACCGCCAGCTTCTAGCGCTCCGCCTCTCTGGGCATGAGCCAGCCGAAAAGCGCTGCCGCCAGCGCCGCGCCGACGAACTGAGCAACAATGAAGGCGGGCATATGGGCCGGCGTGATGCCTGAGAAGGTATCGGTGAAGCTGCGTGCGATGGTCACCGCCGGGTTGGCGAAGGATGTGGAGGCGGTGAACCAGTAGCCCGCGGTAATGTAGAGCCCCACCGCGAAGGGCACGGCCTCCGGCCGCCAACGCAGCGTGCCGAGAATGGCGGCGACCAAGCCGAAGGTGGCGACCGCTTCAGCGAGCCACTGGGCGCCGCCGCTGCGCTCGATGGTTCCGAGCTGAAATAGCGGTAGTTCGAACATGGCATGGGCGATCAGCATGCCGACCAGCCCGCCGGCGATCTGCACGACCACATAGAGCAGGGCGTCCTTCCGCGAGATCTCACCACGCAGCAGGAAGACGAAAGTCACGGCCGGATTGAAGTGCGCGCCTGACAGCGGCCCGAACATCAGGATGATCACCACCAGGATGGCGCCGGTCGCAACCGTGTTGCCCAACAGCGCGATTGCGATGTTCCCGCCGGCCAGACTGTCCGCCATGATGCCGGAGCCGATCACCGTCGCGATCAGCATGCCGGTGCCCAGCGCCTCGGCCACAAGCCGCCGGCGCAAGTCTGCCTCAGCCATAGCGCCTCCCCACTTTCTCTTTCGATTGCCGACCCGCCGTCCGGACTATAGCGACCTCGGCGCACCCTGTGGGAACAATCAACTGCGGGCGGGCCATGCATGTCTGCTCGTTGCGGTTCCGGCTCCAGCGGGCTAAGGCGATCTGTGAAAGGACGCGCCATGACACCCACCGGAAACCTGCGCCGCAGCGGCGGCGAGCTCATTGTCGACGCCTTGCGCCTGCACGGAGCGAAGCACCTCTTCTGCGTGCCGGGCGAGAGCTATCTCGCCGTGCTCGACGCCTTCGTCGATGCGCCGGATCTGGAGGTGACGGTGTGCCGCCAGGAAGGCGGTGCCGCCATGATGGCCGAAGCCTACGGCAAGCTGACCGGCGAGCCCGGCATCTGTTTCGTGACGCGCGGCCCGGGGGCCACCAATGCCAGCCCTGGCGTTCACATCGGCTTTCAGGACTCGACCCCGATGATCCTCTTCATCGGTCAGGTCGGCCGCGAGATGGTCGAGCGCGAGGCCTTTCAGGAGATCGACTACCGCCGCATGTTCGGCGAGATGGCCAAGTGGGTGGCCCAAATCGATCAGGCCGAGCGCATTCCGGAGTTCGTCGCCCGTGCCTTCCAAACGGCGACCAGCGGCCGACCCGGCCCCGTCGTCTTGGCACTGCCGGAGGACATGCTGCGCGACTATGCCGAGGCCAAGCCCGACCTCACGTCCTACAGGCGTGTCACACCGCATCCCGGCGCGGACGACGTCGCGCGCCTCGAAGAGCAGCTCAGGCAGGGCCGCAAGCCCCTCGCGATCGTCGGCGGGCCAGGCTGGACGGCAGAGGCTTGTCAAGACCTCATGCGCTTCTCCGAAGCCTGGTCCTTTCCGGTCGCGGCCGCCTTTCGCGCGCAGGATCGCTTCGACAACGAGCACCCGAACTACCTCGGCGATGTCGGGATCGGCATCAATCCCAAGCTGGCGGAGCGGGTGCGTGAGGCCGACCCACTTTTGGTGCTCGGTGCCCGGCTCGGCGAGATGACGACCAGCGGCTACAGCCTGCTCGATATCCCAAGACCCAGACAACGCCTCATCCACGTCCATCCCGGCGCCGAAGAGCTCGGACGGGTCTACCAGCCGGAGCTGGCCATTCAGGCCGGCATGCCGAGCATAGCCAAGGCTTTGGCCGGACTGACCCCGCCAGCCGACAGACCCTGGGCCCAGCAGCTCGAAGAGGGGCGACAGGACTACCTGGCCTGGACCGAGCCGAAGCCGATCCCCGGCCCCGTGCAGATGGGCGAGGTCATGAGCTGGCTGCGCGGCGCTCTGCCGGACGATGCGGTCCTCTGCAACGGCGCCGGCAACTATACGACCTGGGTGCACCGCTATCACCGTTACCGCCGGTTCGGCACCCAGCTCGCGCCGACCTCCGGCTCCATGGGCTACGGCACACCTGCGGCGGTCGCCGCCAAGCGGCTCTATCCCGATCGCTGTGTCATCGCCTTCGCCGGCGACGGCTGCTTCTTGATGAACGGACAGGAGTTCGCCACGGCGGTGAAGTACGGCCTCGCCATCATCGTGATCGTCGTCAACAACGCCATGTACGGCACCATCCGCGCCCATCAGGAACGGGAGTATCCCACCCGCGTCAGTGCCACCGATCTCACCAACCCGGATTTCGCCGCCCTCGCCCGGGCCTACGGCGGCCACGGCGAGACGGTGGAGACCACGGCTGAGTTTCAGCCGGCCTTCGAGCGGGCCCAAGCCTCCGGCAAGCCGGCGATCATCGAGATCCGCCTCGACCCGGAAGCCATCTCGCCGGTCAAAACCTTGAGCCAGATCCGCGAGTCCGCCTTGGCCGAGGCCTGATCCGCCTCTTTGAGACATGAACCTGTCGATTTACGCGAAGTGAGGCCGCCTCGGCAGCTCTAGAGTTCCGGCCGGAAACCCAACGAGGAGTGCGTGCATCCATGAACTGGGAGGCTTTCATCACCTGCGCGGTCACTGGCTCCGGCGATACGGTCGGCAAGCATCCGGCCATTCCCAAGACGCCGCAGGAGATCGCGGACTCCGCCATCGAGGCAGCCAAAGCCGGCGCGGCCGTCGCCCACATCCATGTGCGTGACCCCGAGACGGGCAAGCCGTCGCGCAATCCAGCACTCTTCAAGGAGGTGGTCGAGCGGGTTCGTGAGTCCGACACGGACGTGGTGCTCAACCTCACCGCCGGCATGGGCGGCGACCTCACCTTGGGCTCGGTCGATCAGCCCCTGCCGCTCAGCGAGGAAGGCACCGACATGGCCGGGCCGCTGGAGCGCCTCGCCCACGTCGACGAGATGCTGCCTGAGATCTGCACCCTCGACTGCGGCACCATGAACTTCGCCGAGGGCGACTACGTCATGACCAACACGCCGGGCATGCTGCGGGCGATGGCCGAGAAGGTGCAGGCGCTCGGCGTAAGGCCGGAGCTGGAGGTCTTCGACACGGGCCATCTGGTCTTCGTGAAACGGCTGATGAAAGACGGGCTGCTCGACGATCCGATCATGCTGCAGCTTTGCATGGGCATCCCCTATGGCGCGCCCGACGACCCGACGACCTTGATGGCCATGGTCAACCAGCTGCCCGAAGGCTCGATCTGGTCGAGCTTCTCCATCGGCCGCATGCAGCTCCCCTACGTTGCGCAAACCGTGCTGGCCGGCGGAAACGTGCGGGTCGGCCTGGAGGACAATCTCTACCTCGAGCGCGGCGTCTATGCCTCCAACGCCAATCTGGTCGAGCGCGCCGTGACCATCCTTGAAGCCATGAATGTGCGGGTGATCGGCCCGGACGAAGTCCGCGAGAAACTGCAGCTCAAGAAGCGCCGCTAGAAGCCGATGCAGGAGATAAGAAACGTTGGCCTGCTCGGCGGCGGGGTAATCGGCGGCGGCTGGGCGGCCCGCTTCCTGATCAACGGCAAGAACGTCACCCTCTACGACCCGGCCCCCGATGCCGAGAGCAAGGTGCGGGAAGTGCTCGACAATGCGCTGACCGCCTATCACCGGCTGACCTTGGCGCCGGTCGCCCTGCGTGGCGAGCTCAAGGTCGTCTCCAGTGTCGCCGAAGCCGCCTCAGGTGCGGACTTCATTCAGGAAAGCGCGCCCGAGCGCGAAGACCTTAAGCGCAGTCTGCTCGCCGAGGCGAGCCGCACTGCCGGCCCGGAGGTCGTCATCGCCTCCAGCTCCTCCGGCCTCTTGCCGAGCCGCATCCAGGCCGACTGCCTGAACCCCGAGCGGGTGATCATCGGTCACCCCTTCAACCCGGTCTATCTCCTGCCGCTGGTCGAGACCCTGGGCGGCGTGAAGACGGACGACGCATCGCTTGAGACGGCGGAAGCGCTCTACCGCAACGTCGGCATGCACCCCTTGCGGGTGCGCCACGAGATCGAGGGCTATATCTCGGACCGCCTCCAGGAAGCCCTGTGGCGCGAGGCGCTGCACATGATCAACGACGGCGTCGCGACGACCGACGAGATCGACGAGGCGGTGATCTACGGCCCCGGCCTGCGCTGGGCCTTCATGGGCACCTGCCTGACCTTCCATTTGGCCGGTGGCGAAGCCGGCATGCGCCACATGCTGCATCAGTTCGGTCCGGCCCTAGAATTGCCCTGGACCAAGCTCGAGGCACCGGAGCTGACCGACGAGCTGATTGAGAAAATGGTGACGCAGACCGAGGCGCAGGCCGGCGACACGCCGATCCGGGCGCTCGAACGGCTACGCGACAACTGCCTGATCTCACTGATGCAGGGTTTGCGCGGACAGGACTACGCGGCCGGGCACACGCTGCGGCAGTACGAAGAACTGCTCTACGAAGTCAGCCATGGCGAAGCCATGACGGCGGAGAGCGACCTGTCGCAGCCGCTGAAGCTGCACCAGGCACAGGTCCTGCCGGAGTGGGTCGACTACAACGGCCACATGACCGAGTCCCGCTATCTTCAGGTCTTTGGCGACGCCTCCGACGCGCTCTTTCGCTTCCTCGGCATCGACAAGAGCTATCACGCCGATGGCTTCAGCTACTACACCGTCGAGAGCCACTTGCGGCATCTGCGCGAGATTGAGGAGGAAGCGCCGCTCTACACGACGACCCAGCTCTTGGGCGCGGACGACAAGCGCATGCATGTCTTCCACGCTATCTATGACGGGCGAAACGATAACCTGCTCGCCACCGCCGAGCAGATGCTGCTGCATGTCGATACGGGCGCCGGCCGCGCTTGCTCGGCCCGGTCGGATATCCTGGCGAACGTGGAACGCATCTGGACCGCCCAGCAGTCTCTGCCCAAGCCGGACGGCGCCGGCCGGTCCATCGGCCAGGGGCTGAGCTAGCCAATGGGGAACGGCTCGCCGCTTCGTGTGCTGATCACAGCCGGTGCCAGCGGCATCGGCCGCGTGATCGCACGTGAGTTCCTGGCACGCGGCGAAAGGGTTCACCTCTGCGATGTCGACCGAGGCGCGCTGGAGGCCGTTGCGAACGAAGAGAGCGACGCTCTGGTCAGCCGCTGCGACGTCGCCGACGAACCTCAGGTCGATGCGCTCTTTGCCAAACAGGCAGAGCAGTTCGGCGGCCTCGACGTGCTGGTGAACGGCGCCGGCGTCGCTGGGCCGACAGCAGCGATCGAAGAGGTCACTTTGGCCGACTGGCACCGCTGCCTAGCAGTCAACCTGGACGGCACCTTGCTGTGCAGCCAGCGTGCCATTCCGATCATGAAGCAGGCCGGCTCGGGCCTCATCGTCAATTTCTCCTCCACGGCGGGCCTGACCGGCTTTCCCAACCGCAGCCCCTATGCGACAGCCAAGTGGGGCGTCATCGGCTTCACCAAGACCCTGGCCATGGAGCTCGGGCCCTTCGGCATCCGCGCCAACGCCATCTGCCCGGGGCCGGTCGAAGGCGCGCGCATCGACCGGGTCATCGCGGCGCAAGCCGAAACCACGGGGCGAACGGTGGCCGAGATTCGCGAAGAGTCCGTCGCCAGCACGTCGCTTCGGCGCTTCGTCACGCCCGAGGACATCGCCGCCACGGTTCTCTTCCTCGCCTCGCCGGCGGGCGCCAGCATCTCGGGCCAGGCGCTTGCGGTCGACGGCCACACAGAACGTCTTTGAGCCGGGAGACAAACGCATGGATTTCGGGCTGAGCGATGAGCAGCGCATGGTGGTCGACACTGTGCGGAGCTTCGTGGAGACCGAGCTCTATCCGCTCGAAGCGGAAGTAGAGCGCACGGGGGAAGTCCCTCAGGAGATGGGCCGCGCCATTCAGGACAAGGTCCTGGCCATGGGCTTCTACGCCCCGAACATCCCGGAGGAGTTCGGCGGCGGCGGGCTCGACCACCTGACCTTCGCGCTTCTGGAGCGGGAGCTTGGCCGCACCTCCATGGCGCTCAACACCTTCTGGGGCCGCCCCTCCAACATCCTCTGCGGCGGTAACGAGGAGCAGCGCGAGCGCTATCTTCTCCCGGCCGTGCGCGGCGAGCGCATCGACTGCCTGGCCATGACCGAGCCCGATGCCGGCTCCGACATCCGCTCCATGAAGACCTTCGCCAGGCGCGACGGCGACGACTACGTCATCAACGGCACCAAGCACTTCATTAGCCACGCCGACATCGCCGACTTCGCCATCGTCTTCATCGCCACGGGCGAAGAGGACACGCCGAAAGGCCCGAAGAAGCGCATCACCTGCTTCCTGATCGACCGCGGCACGCCGGGCTTCGAGATCCGCAAGGGCTACAACAGCGTCTCCCACCGCGGCTACCACAACTGCATCCTGAGCTTCGACGACTGCCGCGTGCCGCAGAGCCAGGTGCTTGGCGAGGAAGGTGATGGCTTCGCGCTGATGAATCGCTGGCTTTACGCCACGCGCATCACGGTGGCCACCATGAGCGTGGGCCGTGCCCGCCGCGCCTTCGACCTCGCCGCCGAGTGGTGCGCCACGCGCAAGCAGTTCGGCCAGACCATCGGCAAGTTCCAGGGCACCTCCTTCAAGCTCGCCGACATGATTACCGAGATCGATGCCGCCGACTACCTGACCCTCGCCTCCGCCTGGAAGCTCGACGCCGGAGAGCCGGCCGACCGGGCCATCGCCGAGGCCAAGCTCTATGCCACCGAGATGCTGGCCCGTGTGACCGACCAGGCGCTGCAGATCTACGGCGGCATGGGCCTGATGGACGAGCTGCCGCTGGAGCGCTTCTGGCGCGACGCCCGAGTCGAGCGCATCTGGGACGGCACCAGCGAGGTGCAGCGCCACATCATCTCCCGCGATATCCTGCGCCCGCTCGAGAGCTAACCGGAGGCTGCCATGACCGACGCGCTCAAGATCAGCAAGGCCAACGGCATCCTGGAGGTCGTCATCGACCGGCCGAAGGCCAACGCCATCGACAACCCGACGAGCCGGGAGCTGGGACAGCTCTTCCTCGACTTCCTGGCGGACGACAGCCTGCGGGTCGCCATCCTCAGCGGCGCCGGCGAGCGCTTCTTCAGCGCCGGGTGGGACCTCAAGGCGGCTGCCGAGGGGGAAGCAGTCGACAGCGACTACGGTCCCGGTGGCTTCGGCGGCATCACCGAGCTGTTCGAGCGCAACAAGCCGATCATCGCTGCGATCAACGGCAACGCCATCGGCGGCGGGGTCGATATCATGGTGAGTGCCGACTTGGCGGTGGCCGCCGACCACGCCGAGTTCTGGACGCCGGAGGTTCATGTCGGCGTCATTGCCGATGCCACCGCCGTGCGTCTGCCCAAGCGCATCCCTCGCGCCATCGCGCTGGAGATGCTGCTGACCGGTCGGCGCATGGATGCCGAGGAAGCGCTGCGTCTGGGACTGGTCAATCGCGTTGTGCCCGGCGGTGAGCTGATGGAAGCGGCACGGGAGATGGCCCGCGACATCGTTTCGGCAGCGCCGCTTGCCGTGGCCTCCACCTTGGAAGCCTTCCGCCATGGCGAGACCACCAGCCTCGCCGACTGCTATGCAGCCATGAAGAGTCGCGCCTGGCCGGCTCACGCCGCCATGGTCGACAGCGAGGACGCCGTAGAAGGCCCCCTCGCCTTCGCCGAAAAGCGTGCGCCGGTCTGGAAGGGACGCTGAGCCAGTCATGAGCGAGCCTGCCGTCAAGACCGAGCGCCGCGGCAAGGTCCTCGAGATCACGCTGGATCGCCCGCCGGTCCATGCGGTGAACCAAGCCCTGGCCGACGGCCTCTATGATGCCTTCTGCACCCTGCGCGACGACCCCGACCTCCTGGTCGGACTACTGACGGCCAGCGGCGAGCGTGCCTTCTCCGCGGGCTGGGACCTCAAGGAAGCCGCGCGCATGACCGAGGCGGGAGAAGATGCTCTCACTCTCGGGTGGACCGCGGGCGGCTGGGGCGGCATCACCGAGTTTTGGGACCTGGACAAGCCGGTGATCTGTGCTGTCAACGGCTTTGCCGTGGGCGGCGGCTTCGAGCTGGTGCTGGCCTGCGACCTCATCCTCGCTGCCGAGCACTCGGAGTTCTGGCTGCCGGACATGGAACGCGGCTTCCTGCCTGACACCGGAGCCGTGCAGCGTCTGCCCCGGGTCGTTCCGCACCATGTGGCCATGGACCTGCTCTACACCGGCCGGCGCATGAGCGCCGCCGAGGCCAAGCACTGGGGTTTCGTGCGCGATGTTCACCCCTCGGACGAACTGTTGCCAGCCGCGCGAGCCTTGGCCGATCAGCTGGCGGGCTACGCCCCGCTGCCGCTCAGAGCGCTGAAGGCGGTGACACGAGAGATCGCCGCCCTGCCCTTGCCCGAAGCTATGGCACGCCTGAAGGCCGGCAAAAGCGGCATTGCGATCTACGAAGAGATGATCGCCTCGGACGACGCCAAGGAAGGCCCGAAGGCTTTCGCCGAGAAGCGCAAGCCGGAGTGGAGGAGCGAGTAGGTCTCGGCGCCTTCGGCCTGCTTCAGCGCAGCATGCCGCGGGTATCGATCAGCACCCGCTCCTGCAGGTCCTTGGGCTTTAGGCCTTTGAACTGGCGGTGATCGACCAGCACGACGACGATGTCGGCGCGCTGCACGGCTTCCTGCCAGTCGACCAGGTCGTAGTCCGGATGGGACGTCACGTAGGGCTCGCAGATCAGCAGCTCGCCCAGATCGGCCTCTCGCAGCTTCTCGACCACGTCGAGTGCCGGCGACTCGCGCAGATCGTCGATATCCGCCTTATAGGCCAGGCCCAAGCAAGCAATCGTCGGGCGTTTGAACTTCTCGGCCCGTGCCCGGATCTTGTCCACGACCCATTCGGGCTTGGCGATGTTGACCTCGCGCGCGGTGCGGATGAGCCGCGCCTGCTCCGGCGCCGCGGCGACGATGAACCAGGGGTCGACCGCAATGCAGTGACCGCCGACACCCGGACCGGGCGACAGGATCGAAACACGCGGGTGACGGTTGGCGAGGCCGATGAGGTCCCAGACGTCCACGTCCATGTCGTCGCAGATCATCGAAAGCTCGTTGGCCAATGCGATGTTGACGTCGCGGAAGGTGTTTTCCGAGAGCTTGGCCAGCTCGGCCGTGGCCGCCGTGGTCTCCAGCACCTCACCGGCGACAAACTCGCGATAGAAATCGGCGGCCTTGGTGGTCGAGGTATCGTCGATGCCGCCGACGATGCGGTCGTTGCCGACCAGCTCTGCCAGGATGCGGCCGGGCAGAACCCGTTCCGGGCAGTGCGCCACATGGACGTCTTCGCCGACCTTGTGGCCCAGCTCCCGCAGGCGATCGGCCACCAAGCGATCGGTTGTGCCAACTGGGCTGGTCGACTCGAGAATGACGATGTTGCCCGGCTTGATGTAGGGCGAGATGGCGTCGGTCGCCTTGGTCACCGCCGACAGCTCGGGCTCGTTGCTGCCGTTGAGCGGCGTCGGAACGGCGATGATGAAGATGTCGGCCTCGGCAGGCTCCAGCGCCGCCTTGAGGTTGCCCGACTGCACCGCCGACTTGACCAGCACATCGAGCTCCGGCTCGGTGATATGAACGTCGCCGCGGTTGATGGTGTCGACCACGTTCGGCGAGATATCGACGCCGTGCACCTGGTAGCCCTTGGTGCCGAGGAAGGATGCGGTGGGCAGCCCGATGTAGCCGAGCCCCATGACACAAACCTTCTTCATCGAAGAACCTCCCTTTCCCGAAAAATCAAAGACCCTCGGCCTAGGCGGCCAGGGAGAAACGCTCGCTGAGAGTGGCAGCGATACGGCCGGCGGCGCGCCCGTCGCCATAGGGATTGATCGCTCTGGCCATGGCGTCATAGGTCGCCTGGTCGAGCAGAACCTTTTCGACGGACGTGGTGATCATCTCCTGCTTGGTTCCGACCAGCAGGACGGTCCCGGCATCCAGCGCCTCGGGCCGCTCGGTCACGTCGCGCATGACCAGGACCGGCTTGCCGAGCGAGGGGCCTTCCTCTTGGATGCCGCCGGAGTCCGTGAGGATGAGATCGCAGCGGTCCATCAGCCAAACGAAAGGCAGATAGTCCAGCGGCTCGATAAGGCGAACGTTCGTCAGGCCGGAGAGGATCTCGTTGACGGGCTTTTGGACGTTCGGATTGAGGTGGACCGGGTAGACGAAGAGCCATTTCGGATGGCGCTCGGCGAGCTGGCGAATAGCCATGCAGAGATCTTGGAAGCCCTGGCCGAAGTTCTCGCGCCGATGACCGGTGATCAGCACGAAGCGCTCTGGTCCCTCGCGGACCTGTCCGAGCAGTTGGTCACCCAGATGCTCTTGCCAGTACGAGTCGGGCTGCTCCGGAAGCATGTCGCGAGCAATCAACAAGGCGTCGATGACCGTGTTGCCGGTGACCCAGATCTTCTCCTCCGGCACCGCCTCAGCCAGGAGATTCTTCCGAGAGAGCTCGGTCGGGGCGAAATGATAGTCGCAGACCCGCGCGACGAGGCTCCGATTGGCCTCTTCCGGGAAGGGCGCGCGTAGGTTCCGCGTGCGGAGGCCAGCTTCCACGTGGCCCAGCGCGATGTTCTCGTAGAAGGCCGCCAGGCCGGCGGCAAAGCAGGTTGTCGTGTCCCCGTGGACCAGCATGACATCCGGCTTTTCGTCGCGCAGGACGTCGCGCATACCCAGCAGGACCCGGCTTGTGACGTCGAAGAGATCTTGGCCCGGGGTCATGAGATCGAGGTCGTGATCGGTCTCGATTCCGAAGATGCCCAGCACCTGGTCCAGCATGTGACGATGCTGGGCCGTGACACAGACCCGCGTGTCGATGCCCGGGCTCTCCCGCAGCTTGCGGACCACGGGTGCCATCTTGATGGCTTCGGGCCGCGTCCCGAACACGCAGAGAACCTTTGCCGTCACGCCTGTCTCCTTCACTTCCGGCCTCTTGGAGTACTTCTCCCGACCCGAGAAGCCAACAACTCCGCGCCTTGCCGCCCCCGGCCTATAAACCCAAGCGGTTACAGCTTACTGACGGCCGCGGCGTCATCCGCTGCAACAAGCAGCCGAGCAGGCCCCTGCTTAAGCCAGATTTCCTGTATTTTCACCTAAGATTTCCCCTGCATCCCCTGTGCTTGTCTCGGCCCCCTTCCCGCTTGACCGAGGCGCCAAAAGACAAGCAAGCATGGCGATACTCTCAAGCGCAATCCGTCATGGTCACAGCTTTTCCCTCTCCTCCGCCTCTGTCTCCGCCCGACTCGCTCGCAGAGAAACAGGACGTGGTCGTGGTGGGTGCCGGAATCATCGGCCTGGCTTGCGCCGCCTATCTGCAGGAGGCCGGCCGCCGGGTTGTTGTTGTTGAGAGCCGCGGCGTGGCACAAGGCGCCTCAAAGGCCAATGCTGGCGGGCTCGCGCTGTCAGACATTCTCCCCCTCGCCTCGCCCCGGACCCTGCGGCAGGTCC
Source organism: Rhodospirillales bacterium (assembly GCA_965247175.1). GTDB lineage: Bacteria > Pseudomonadota > Alphaproteobacteria > Kiloniellales > DSM-21159 > JANQMX01. Next base: position 595,405 of record OZ252006.1, on the reverse strand, counting down.
CGCGTTGGTTCTTCGACCCCCTGGGGCCGCTCAGCCTACCCATGGGCTATCTCCCCCGCATGCTCCCCTGGCTGCTGCGCTTCGTCTATGCCTGCCGCCCTGCCCAAGTCACCCGCAGCATCGCTGCCTTGGCCGAGCTAATGGCACTCAGCCGCCGAGAAAATCCCAAGCTCTGGGCTCTAGCAGGGGTCGAGGACAAGCTGCGGCCTACCGGCTCGCTTCAGCTTTACGACAATGGCGGCAGCTTTCGTCGGGCTGGCGCCTCCTGGGACATACGAAGGGCTCACGGCATCGCCTTCGAGCACCTGCAAGACGACGACTTGCATCGCTTTCAGCCGGGATTGTCCCCCGCCTTTCGTCACGGAACGCATGTCCCAGGATGGCAGATGGTCTCCGACCCCTACGAGGTCACCGTGATGCTGGCCCAGGCCGTGCACGCGCGGGGCGCCGTCCTGGCCGGGGCGAAAGCAGCCGCAGTGAAGCCACTGCCGGATGGCGTCAGCCTGAAGCTGGAAGGCGAGAAGGCGATAACCGCCGCCCATGCCATCGTCGCTGCAGGCGCCTGGTCTCAGCCATTCACCAACGGACTCGGCGACCGCATCCCACTCGAAACCGAGCGCGGCTACAACACGACCTTAGAAAGCCCAGGCATCACTCTGGAAAGACAGCTTATTTTTGGCGATCATGGATTCGTTATCTCGCCGTTGTCGAGCGGCTTGCGCATCGGCGGCGGCGACGAGCTGGCCGGGCTCGATGCACCACCGAACTATGCCCGCGCTCGTGCCATGCTGACCAAGGCCAAACGGTTTCTGCCGGATCTTGAGACGGACGGCGGCGTCGAATGGATGGGGCACCGCCCCTCCCTGCCCGACAGCCTGCCTGTGATCGGGCGCAGCAAGTCCAGCCCCCGTATCGTCTATGCCTTCGGTCACGCTCACTTGGGCCTGACCCAGGCCGCCGCAACCGCCTGCCTGGTCAGGGAACTGATCGGCGATGCTCAGGCCTCCATCGATCTTGCGCCGCTGCGGCCCGACCGCTTCTAGCATTGCGGCGCTCGGGCCAAACGCCCAAAAATGCCGCAAAACAGAGGTAGTTTGGTGCTTGCTTTACGTTTAGATGCTTAAGCAGTCCCGTGGTGACCGCCGCCCACCCCTATCAGACTCACCGGCGGCAGCCTGACCAGCAGGAGACACGATGCTCCATCCAGTGATCATTAGCGGTGGCGTGGGCTCACGCCTCTGGCCTCTCTCGCGGGCGACCTACCCGAAGCAGTTGCACGCCTTGAATTCCGAGCTGACGCTGCTGCAGGAAACGCTCAACAGGGTTGGCGACCGGGAGCGTTTTGCGCCGCCTCTCGTGGCCTGCCACGTCGAGCAGCGCTTCATGATCGACGAGCAGCTTCGCGAAATCGGTGAGACGGAAGCCACGATTTTGCTGGAGCCGGAGGGACGCAACACCGCGCCTGCCATCGTCGCCGCCGCCGCCTATCTCGACCGGCTCGACCCCGAGGCAACGATGCTGGTGCTGCCCGCCGATCATGCCATCGGCCAACAGGACCGCTTTCTCGCCGCCGCCGAGCATGCCGCCAAAGCCTCGGCTCAAGGCTTCTTCGTCACCTTCGGGATTGAGCCGACAGCGCCCGAAACCGGCTTCGGCTACATCAAGCTCGGCGAAGCACTGGATGGCAGCAACGAGGCCTTCAAGGTGGCACGCTTTCACGAGAAGCCCGATCTTCCGACCGCCGAGCAACTCCTCGCCGAGGGCGGTTTCTGCTGGAACAGCGGCATGTTCGTCTTTCCGGTCAAGGCCTTGCTGGACGAAATCAAAGCGCTGTCACCGGACATTCTCTACGCCTGCCAAACGGCTGTGGGGGATTCCCGGCGCGATCTCTCCTTCGTGCGCCTGGCCGAAGACAGCTTCGCCGGCGCCCCCTCCATCTCCATCGACTACGCGCTGATGGAGCGCACCGACAAGGCGGCGGTCGTGCCCGTCTCCTTCGGCTGGAACGACGTCGGCTCCTGGTCCGCGCTCTGGCAGATCGGCGACAAGGACGCCGAGGGCAACGTGTCCAGCGGCGACACCATGACCCTCGACAGCCATAACAACTATCTGCGCTCGGAAGCCGGGCAGATCCTGGCGACCGTCGGATTGGAAGATACGGTGGTGGTGGCCACCAAGGACGCCATCCTGGTCGCAGACCGCACCGCCTCGCAGTCAGTCGGCAAGATCTTCGACCGCCTTAAAAAGGACGGCCGCAGCCAGTGGGAAAGCCACGTCGAGGTCTTTCGACCTTGGGGTTCCTATCAGCAGGTCGACGAGGGTACCCGCTTCCAGGTCAAGCGGCTGGTGGTCAAGCCGGGCGAAAAGCTCTCTCTGCAGAGGCATCATCACCGCGCCGAGCACTGGATCGTCGTCAAAGGAACGGCGAAGGTGACCCGCGATGAGGAGACCTTCCTGATTTCGGAGAACGAGTCGGTCTACCTGCCCCTGGGCTGCATGCATCGCCTCGAGAATCCGGGCAAGATCCTGCTCGAAATCATCGAAGTGCAGGTCGGCAGCTATCTTGGCGAGGACGATATCGTCCGCTACGCCGACGACTACAATCGCGAGGAAGGCTAGAGCCGCGGATTGGCGCCCCAGCGAGCGCCATAATGTTATCCCAAGCCAAGACGGCGCGCCTGTCGTAGGGACTAACGCTTCACTCTTTGCAGCCGCTCTGCCATTGGCAGCAGCGCGCTGAAGAGTGTTAACGATTTCAAAACAGCCGGGGCTTATGCCTTGCTAACCAAGCCTGAGGGCAGCATGCGCGCATCAGATCGGCCAAGCATTATGCAGCGGTTCTTCTCCGCCATCGCTGGGCATCCGCTCATCGTTTTGCTTTGCGCGCTGGCAGCCATTGTCTTCTTCGCCGTCCAGGCTGCCCACCTTGAAAAGGACCCGCGCGCCGAGGCCTTTCATCCTGAGGACCACACCGCTGTCGTAAACCGGGAACGGCTGATCGACACCTTCGGTCTCAAGGACCCGATCATCGTTGCGATCTACAGCGACAAGCCGGATGGGGTCTTTTCCGAGCAAACTTTGGCGCTGGTCTACGAGCTGAGCCGCCGTCTCGCCGAAGTGCCTGGAATCGATCCTGAGCGGATCACCAGCCTGGTGACGGAGAAGAGCATTTCCAGCGCCCCGGACGGACTGCTGGTCGAACGCTTCTTGTCCGCACCGCCGCAGACACCCGCTGAAGTCGCCGCGATCCGAGAGGCCGTCGAGGCGACCCCTTCCATGCTTGGCCGCCTGGTCTCAGAGGACCACCGCGTCACCTTGGTGGTCGGCGAGCTGCTCACCGGCGCCGATGCCGAAGCCGCCTATTGGGATGTCCTGGCCCTGGTGGAAAACACGGAGACCGGCGGCGGCGAGACTCTACACGTGGCCGGCCCAGGCGCCATGCTGGGCTATCTCGGCATCTACATGGACCGGGATGCCCACACCTTGGCGCCTTTCGCGGCCCTGCTGGTCCTGCTGAGCCTCTTCCTGGCGCACCGAAGCGCGATCGGCGTCATCGTACCGACCCTGGTGATTGCCGGCAGCGTTGCCGTCACCTTGGGAAGCATGGCGCTTCTGGGCGCCAACTTCTACGTCATTACCAATGCCCTGCCGGTGATCCTGATCGGCATCGCCGTTGACGATGCGCTGCACATTTTCGGCGAGTACCGGCGCAGGCTGGGATTGGGCAGCGAAACCGACACCAAGGAACGGGTGGTTCAGACCATGCTGGCCATGTGCCGGCCAGTGACCGTGACCACCCTGACCACAGCGGCCGGCTGCCTGGCGCTCGGTTTCTCCTCCTCGATCCCGCCGATGCGGGAGTTCGGGCTCTACGCGGCGCTGGGCATTGGGCTGGCCTGGCTGTTCTCCCTGACCGCCGTGCCTGCCGTCATGGCGCTCTGGTTCAGGCGCTTTGAGTCGCCGGCCGAGGCTCCGCACGCGCCGGGGCGGTCCGCCGCGCTCGCCGAAAGCGCCACCAACACACTCAAGCAGCTCGTGTTCCGGCGGGGACGCAGCGTGGTCGTCGTTTCGGCAGTCTGGCTGCTGGTCGGCCTGGTCGCCGCAACCTCCCTGCGCGTCGATGAGGCCAACATCGACAACTTCCAGGAAGACGAGCCGATCGTCATCGCTGACAGTTTGATCAACGGACACGGCATCGGCAGCAACTACCTCGACATCATGATTGAGGGCAGCGGCGAGGACGCCCTGCTGCGGCCCGAGGTGCTGCAGTACGTCGATTCCTTGCAGCGCTACGCGGAATCCCTGCCGCTCGTGCTGCAGAGCGTGTCCTATCTCGATTCCCTGGGGCAGATCGACAAGGCCCTCGCCGAGCCCGGCGACGAACCCAACCTGGTGCTCGGCTCCGAGGACCGCGCCGCGCAATACATGCTGCTCTATTCCATGAGCGGCGACCCTGCGGACCTTCGCACCCTGGTCAACAACAGCTACGAGCGGGCCAACCTGCGTCTCTATCTCGGCAGCGGCTGGTTCAGCGACGAGCGTACCTTGATCTCCACGCTCGATGACTACCTGCAGGAAAACCCGGCCCCTAAGGGGACCGTCGTCACCCTGTCGGGCATCGCCGTGGTGCACGTCAGCTGGGTCGGCATGCTGTTCGAAGGGCACCTTGGCAGCATCCTGGTGTCCCTCGTCGTGGTCTGGCTGATCGCCACCATCTCCTTCCGCTCACCGCTACGCGGCAGCCTGGTGATGGTTCCCGTCATCTTCGCGGTGCTGACCGTCTATGCCGCCATGGCGCTGGCCGGCGTCAACTTGGGCGTCGGCACCTCCATGACCGCCGCCATCGCTATCGGTCTCAGCATCGACTTCGGCGTTCATCTGCTGCACCGCATCGACGAGCGCTGCGCCGGGCCACATCCGGTGCTGCAAACCGCGGTGGGGGACGCCATCCACGACTCTGGCCGGGCGATCTTCTTCGGCTTTCTGACCGGCTTCCTGGGCTTCGGCGTGCTGGTCATGAGCGAGGTGCCGGGTGTGGTGCGTTTCGGCGGGCTTGTCGCCCTGTCGCTCGCAGCCAGCTTCCTGGCCAGCCTCGTGCTCTTGCCGTCGCTCATTCTCACGGTCAAATCCCTCGGCGCCAGGCTGCTGTCGACAGCGCGTGGCACGCTCCCTCCCGATCCTCCCAATCAACGGCAGGCAGGAAACGAGATATGCTCTTCCGTCAAACCCTCCGCCTTGTAGCCTTCTCCCTCCCCTGCCTCGCGGTGGCGGCGGCAGGGCATGTGGGCTCCGTAGGGGCGGAAGCCCTGCCGGACGGCCGCAGCGTCGCCGAGAGGGTCAATGCCCGCGACGACGGCCAGTACGTTTCTCGCCAGCTGGTCATGCAGTTGATCGATTCGGGCGGCAGCACCCGCGAGCGTACCACCCGTTCGTTTCGCACCTACGAGGGCGACGACAAGAAGATCGCGATCTACTTCGAGCAGCCACGCAACGTGCGGGATACCGCCTTTCTGACCTTCGACTACGCGGCAGCCGGCGAAGAGGATGACCAGTGGCTCTACCTGCCGGCCCTGCGCAAGGTCCGGCGCATCTCCGGCTCAGACCGCGGCGACTACTTCATGGGCACCGACTTCACCTATGACGACATGAAGCTCGACGGGAAGATCGCGCTGGGAGACTACGACTTCCAAAGCGTCGGGCGCGATACCGCAGACGGGCTACCCTGCCTGGTTTTGGAGGCGACGACCAAGAACGACTCCGTGGCGCAGGAGCTCGGCTATAGCCGCACCGTAAGCTGCGTCGATGAAGGGATTTGGATTGCCCGACGGACGGAATACTGGGACACGCAAGGTAACCGTCTCAAAACCCTTCATGTTCGCGAGATCGCCGAAATATCGGGAATTTGGACCCCGCAGTTGCTTGAGATGGAAAATCATAAGACGGGCCATAAAACTGTTTTTCGGATCAGTGATGTTGTCTACAAAGATGAAATGGATCGGGATGTCTTTAGTCAGGCCGCGATTCGCCGCGGTCTTTAGCGAAGGCGACCTGAGATCTTTGGTCGTTTCTTGACCGTCGGGGCTGTCTGTGAATCTGTTCTGTAGGGGACGTCAGCGTAGGAAGTCCGAATCGTCTCGTTGGGCGGGCCGTTACGCGTTGCACCATGCCCAGTGGCTGACGCTGATCTGCGGCCTGTTTTTCTTGCCCTTGTCCCTCGCCCACGCCCAGTCGGTACAAACCGCCAGCACGGACGAGACCGAGGAAGACGAGGTCGAGATCGTCTACATGCTGCGGGCCACGACCGAAGGGGCGCTGGAGACCGACAACCTGGACGCCCAGAAGCTCGAAACCGAGCTGCTGCCCGGCATCGAGGTCGCCTTCGACGAGGGCATCCGCTTCACCGCGAAAGGGCGCTTTCGCTTCGACGCCTTCGACGAGTTGGAGCCCGGCTCCCCCTCACAGGACACCACCAGCCCGGAAAGCCGGCGCCTGCGCTTCAACAGCAACAGCGAAGCGGAGCTGCGTGAGTTCTTCGTCGAGGTCCCCACTGATTTCGCCTACTTCATTGTCGGTAAGCAGCAAACCGTCTGGGGGCAGTCCGACGGCTTGAAGGTGCTGGACGTGGTCAACCCGCAGGACTTCCGAGAGTTCATCCTCGACGACTTCGAGGATTCCCGGATCCCCCTATGGACGTTGAAGGCGGAGGTCCCGCTTGGAGACGTGCTGGCGGAACTCGTGTGGATCCCCGACACGACCTACAACGACATTCCCGAGCCGGATGCCGCCTATGCCTTTACGTCCCCTAGCTTCGTTCCTGTCGCCGTGCCCGGCACCAGCTTCGTGCTCGACGATCCCGATCGCCCGGACAACCCCATTTTGGATTCGGATATCGGCTTACGTCTCTCCGCCTTTGTCGATGGCTGGGATCTGAGCTTCAACTACCTCTATGCCTACGACGACACGGAAATCCCGTTTCAGAACCGCAACTCCTTCCCGACGGTGGTGATCGAGCCCGAGTTCAGGCGGACCCACCTGATCGGCGGCACCTTCAGCAATGCCTTCGGCGACTTCGTTGTCCGTGGCGAGGCGGCGCTGTCGACGAACCGATATTTCATCACCGACGATCCGAACGACGACGACGGCATCGAGGAGTCACCGAACTTCAACTATGTGCTCGGCCTCGATTGGTATGGCCTCCAGGATACGCTGATCAGCGGTCAGCTGTTCCAGGACATCATCGTCGACAATACCAGTGGGGTCACACGTGATCGCGCGGAAACGACGATCACGCTTCTCGCCCGCAGATCCCTGTTGAATGACCGGCTCGCATTGGAGCTGCAGTGGCTTCAGGGCCTCAACATCGGCGACGGACTGGTGCGCCCAAAGGTGCAGTACGACTTCACCGACAGCGTCACGGTGTGGGGTGGCGCCGATGTGTTCTATGGGGGGTCCCGCGGCCTATTCGGGCAGTTTGACGGAGAGTCCCGGCTTGTCCTGGGTGTTGCGCTCACGCTTTAGCGGAGCGTTGGCCGCCGTGCGAAGAGCGGACTAAGCAGCGCTTCAGGCACTCAGCCGCCCTGTCTGGAGACCTTCGAGCAGCTTTCCGTCTTCGGTTCCCAAAGCCCAAATGTCGGGTTGCTCCTCCGCAGCCGAACGCAGGAGCGCATCAAGCTCGGCAATGCAGGGCTGTCGTACGCCGTGGTAGTTCACGGGCTCTCCGATCGCTTGGAAATGCAGGCCAAAACGCCCCAGCAGACGGAGCAGCGAGGGGTCGATGATGGCGCACATATGGGTCACGCCATGTCGAAGGCTGAGCTTGAGAGCCCCCTGCAACAGCCCGACGGAGAGAAAAGGCATAAGGCGCCGCATCGGAGGCGGGCCCTGGCGGCCATCCGGCCCCTGCCAACTTACGTCAGGGTAACGCTCCTCCCCTTGCCGCCGGCGAAAGTCCTTCGACACGGCGAAACGGGAGACCTCGGCGGTGGTTTCGAGGGGTAAATGCCCCTCGTAGAAATCGAGCGGACTGGGCTGCAGCTCCTGAATCGGCAAGGTTCCGCCCACCGGCAGCACCAAGCGCAAGGTCCCAATCACGTCCTGACTTGCCTTGTGCACCAGCACACTGTGCACAGAATGCCAGTCGAAGCGGTCCGTTTCCCGCTTGCCGGGGTTGTTTTCCTTCGGCTCGAAGGGGTTCTCGATGCAGTAAACTTGGTAGCGCAAGCGATAGGCCGCTTCCAATTGGGCCGGCGTGCGGGCCTCGGCGACCTCGAAAAGCGAACGAAAGTTCTCTAGGGCAGCTGCCCTCGAGCGGTCGTTGTGTTTATCCGGATATGTGCGGGGATGGCGACCTTGGCCCCCATCGCATCCCGTCGCTATTGCCATTGACACACTCCCCCTTCTTGACCCTCATCCCGTCTCGATCATCGCCTTTACGGCTTTCGGAAGGCTTAACGTGGGCAAAGCCCCGCTAAATGGATTGTTGATTGGGATGGAATCGTATAAGTTACGGTTCATTAACCGAAAATCTGGTGCTTAGGGATAGCGTGCACAGCAAAAGCGAGCGTGGGACTTGAGCATGTTGGTGAGTATGACAAAGGTGGTTCGAAGCGGCCGCCACATCGGATGCATCGTCGCGATTGCGGTCGGTCTTGCGGCCTGCAGCGACAAGGAGACGTTACCGCCGGCTCAGATCGGCGAAACCGGCCCGGGTATCGATGCACCGCTTTACCGGATCGGACCAGGCGATAGCCTCCAGCTTTTCGTTTGGCGCAATCCGGAGCTTTCCACCACTGTCAGCGTCCGTCCCGATGGGCGTATATCGGTCCCGCTTATTGAAGACCTTGAAGCAGCGGGCAAGACTCCAAGCGAGCTTGCCGACGATGTGGAACAGGAGTTGGGGGTCTTTATCCAAGATCCCTTCGTGACCGTAATTATGTCATCTTTTGTTGGTCAGTTCGATCAGCAAGTCCGGGTTCTGGGCGAAGCCGCAAACCCGCAGTCCATTCCTTATCGGGCGGAGATGACCCTGCTCGATGTTATGATTGCGGTGGGCGGCTTGACCGAGTTCGCGGATGGGGATAGCGCAACGCTTGTGCGCGTGGTTGAGGGGCAGCAGACGGAGTATGGGCTGAGATTGGATCGGCTCATGAGAGACGGGGATGTTAACGCCAACGTGGCTTTGCTACCGGGTGATGTGATCATCATTCCGGAGAGCTTTCTTTAGCGATTGTTAGCCAACGAGCGGATACCACTCTCGTCACACTCGCTTCATCCGTCGCTGTAGTCTGGCGGTATGACGCCCGGCAATCGGCCGGTCATGTCGCTTAGCAAGGTCGGAGGGGTTCGTCTTGGACGAGGTATTTGAGCAAATACTCTTCTACGTCAACGCCTTGTGGCGTCGGCGTTGGTTTGCCTTGATCACCTGCAGCATCGTCAGCGTTGCCGGTTGGTCCTTCGTGTCGATGATGCCCGACCAGTACAAGGCAAGCTCCCGCATCTACGTAGACACTGCGAACATCCTGCAGCCTCTGCTCAGCGGCCTGGCGGTCGAAGCCGACCTCGAGCGCGAGGTCGAGGTGATGCGACGGACGCTTCTGTCCCGGCCAAACCTGGAAGAAGTGGCCCGCATGACCGATCTCGACGTTTCGGCCACCACCGAGACGGAGATGGACGCGCTGATCGAGAGTATCCGGGACCGGACCAACATCGAAGCGGACCGGAGCAATCTCTTTTTGGTCAGCTTCGAGGACCACGACCCGGTTCTCGCCAAGAACGTGGTTCAAGCGCTGACGACCATCTTCGTCGAGAACAATCTGGGCGAAAAGCGCAACGACATGAGCAGCGCGCAGCGCTTTCTCGAAGACCAGATTCGCGATTACGAAACCCAGTTGGAGGCTGCGGAAGAGCGCATGGCGCGCTTCAAGCAGCGCAACATCGGACTCTTGCCGGGCGAACGCGGCTATGAGGGACGCCGGGCGCAGGCCGAGGAAGCGGTCAAGATGACCCGCGAAGCCCTCGATGGCGCCCTGACGCGTCTTGAGATCCTGCAACGCGAGCTTGAAGCGCTGCCGACCGAAACGGTGGTCGATGAAGAGTTCGGCGCCGGACCTCCGTCCGATGTCGATATTCAGATTGCCGCGGTCGAAGCACAGATCAGGGAACTGCTCAGCCTCTTTACCGATAAGCACCCCGACGTGAAGGCGGCGCAACGCAGGCTGGAAGCGCTGCAGGAGAAGCGCGCGCTGCAGGAGCAGCAGTTCATCGACTCTTTCGCCCAGACCGAGACGATCCCGACTCAGGTGAGCGTACCCAACCCGCTCTACGACAGCCTCAAGCTCGAAACGATCCGCCAGGAGTCCGACGTGGAATTCCTGCGCAAGCGGCTCGAACAGGCGGAAGAGGAGCTGGAAGGCATCCTGGAAGGCGCCATGCGGGTTCCCGAGGTTGAAGCAGAAATGACCCGCCTCAACCGCGACTACGAAATCATTCTATCGAAGTATCAAACCTTGCTGTCGCGGCGCGAGACGGCGCGCATTTCCGCCGACCGCGAGACCAGCGGCGACCGCCTGACCTTCCGGATCATCGAGCCGCCGAAGGTGCCGACCGCAGCCACCGGACCAAACCGCCCGATCTTCTATTCCGGCGTCCTCGTCGGAGGCCTTGGCGCCGGTATCGGGATTGCCTGCCTCATCGCCATGCTGAAAACGACCTATGGCAGCATCACGCATCTGAGACGCGACTTCGATGCTCCGGTGATCGGCTCGTTTTCGATGATTGGAGAGCGGCCCAATCTGGTCAGCCGCGGCGTATCGTCCCTCGGATTTGTGTTCGCCGGCATCCTACTGTTGGCAGTTTATGCCGGCTTCATGACCTTGGGCGGGGAGTTGGACCTGGGCTCTTCGGAATCGACAGAGGCCCTGCGCAACGGCCTCGATGAAGTCCGCAACATGTTAAATCTGTAGCTCGGCCGCCTCAGGGTTAGCCGAAGGAACCGGTGATAGATGCAATGACTCGAGAGCCTTACGCCCAGGACGAAGACATCGCTCAGGAAAAAGCATCCATCATCGAGCGCGCCGCTCAGCGCTTGACGACGGCCGCCCCGCCCCCTGCGGTGGAACAGACCGAGAGAGCCGCGCCGCCGCCCTCGCCGGCAGCGGACCTGCCGCCGGACGACAGCCTGCCGCGCCGGCGCCCGGCGAGCGCTGCCGAGAGCACGAGGAAACCCGAAGGCGCAACGGCTCAGCGCATCACCCTCGACCTCGAGCTCCTGGCGGAGCGCGGTTTCCTGACACCGGACTCGATGAACAGTCGCCTGGGTGACGAAACGCGTTTGGTGAAGCGCGCCGTGCTGTCCGAGGCACGCACCAGCGAATCCGACTACGCGAACGTCGTTGTGGTCACCAGCGCATGGCCAGCCGAAGGAAAGACCTTCACGGCGATCAATCTCGCCATGAGCTTGGCTGTCGAGCGCGATCTTCACGTGCTTCTGGTGGATGCCGATCTCGCCAAGCCCTCGATTCTCAAGACGCTGGGCATCACGGCGAAGACGGGGCTGATCGATCTGCTGGAGAACCCGCAGACCGACGTCGGCGACGTGATTATGCGGACCAACGTGCCGAAGCTCTCGATCATCGGGCCCGGCCGCCCACACGACATGTCGATGGAGCTTCTGGCCAGCAAACGTATGCAGGCCGTGGCCGGGGAGATCTCCGAACGCTACGCGGACCGTGTGATCATCTTCGATTCCCCGCCGGTGCTGGCCAGCACGGAGGCGACGGTTATGGTCGACTTCGCAGGGCAAATCGTTTTCGTCGTCGAGGCTGAGCGCACCCGGCGCGAGGCAATCGAAGAGGCGATGTCGATACTTGGGGATGCCTGCCCCATCCGCCTGGTCCTCAACAAGACCCGCGAGCTCATCGGCGGCCATACCTCGAAGTACTACGGCTACTCCTATGGACGCTACGGAGAAGGCGAGGCAGCCCGCTAGGCGGCTAGCAAGACGTCCGCCCCTTCAAAAGGCAATCGTTTGAAGGCATTAGGCCCACTTTCAGGCCAATAGGGGCTTTACCTTCAGGGTCTTCAAGGCTACAGAATAGTCGTGCGCGGTAATCGAGGGGGGTCACTCTTGGGGCTCCGCGCATGGGGTGCAACGCCAGGTTGGCGGCAGTGTCCGCATTCCGAATTGCTTGCCTTTTTCACTCCATTCGTCTATAAAATGGAGTTGCAAGGGGAGCACGCGTTAGGGTTTGAAAATTGGGGGTCTATCCATGTCGCTAATGGAAATTACGCGCTCGACATCGCGTGACGATGTGGGCGTATCTTTTGCGCGGTTAAGGGGTTATTCCGCTGTTGCCGCGTTGATTGTTACCGTTTCGATTGGCTATGTCGCTCTCGGGAGCCTGATTCATAGCCTTGTGGCAACGCTCTAGCCAACCAACGGCGGCTAAAGAGCGCTAGATTTTACAGGTCTAACCAGAATGCACGAGTGCCGGCAGTCTTCACTGCCGGCGCATTTTTTTGTGCCGTCGACGGCCATCGACGGATCACGCATATCTGCTCGAAAACGTGTTTCAGTCGGCGGCCACGTCGTCCTTTGAAGGCTCGATCTTCTGATGGTGTTCTCTCATCAGCTGATAGAGCGTCGGCCGACTGACCCCGAGAAGCTTGGCGGCTTTGGTGACATTGCCATCTGCATGCAGCAGGGCGTTGTTGATAGCCTGCGCCTCGGCCCGCTGACGCGCTTCCTTGAGGGTGTATAGGGTCGCTTCCGCCGCCTGCTTGGCATCCAGGCCCAAGTCCGCCGACTCGATCAGAGAGTCTTCCGCCGATACGGCAGCTCGCTTCACCCGGTTCTGGAGCTCGCGCACGTTGCCGGGCCAACCAAACTGTGAGATTGCCGCAAGGGCATTGGCCGAGAAGCGCATCGCTGGCAGCCCCTGCTCGGCCAGCCAGCTGTCGAGAAAGTTCTGCGCGATCAGCACCTTGTCTTCCGGGCGCTCACGCAGAGGCGGCACAGAGACCACGGCCTCGCCAAGGCGAAAGTAGAGGTCCTCGCGGAACGCCTGCTCTGCCACCATACTCTCCACGTCCTTGTTGGTGGCGGAGACGATCCGGATATCCACCGCGATTTCGCGCCGTCCGCCGACGCGCTCGACCATCCTTTCCTGCAAGAATCGCAACAGCTTGGCCTGCAACGCCATGGGCAGATCGCCGATCTCATCCAGAAAGAGCGTCCCATGGTTGGCCTGCTCGATCTTTCCAGGCGTGGTTCTATGCGCGCCTGTGAAGGCGCCCTTCTCGTAGCCGAACAATTCGCTTTCCAGCAGGTTCTCCGGAATGGCCGCGCAGTTGATGGCGACAAACGGCCCATCCGCCCGGCCGCTTTGTGTATGAACGGCGCGCGCAAGAAGCTCCTTTCCGGTGCCGCTTTCTCCGATGATCAAAACAGCCACGTCGGCGCGGGCAAAACGCGTGATCGAGGTGCAGACCTCCTTCATGGCGGGGCTGTTGGTCAGCAGGCCGGGCAAAGCCCCGGCGCCCTGCGCCGCCTGTAGCCGGCGGTTCTCCTCCTCAAGCTCGTAGAGAAGAAAGGCACGCTCGACGATCAGCGTGACCTCATCAAGGTCCAGAGGCTTGGCATAGAAGTCGTAGGCACCCAGAGCGATGGACTTTAAAGCGTAGTCCCGCTCTGTCTGCCCCGTCATGACGATGACCTTGGCGTGAGGGGTCTTCTCCATGATGGCCTTGAGGGTCGCGAGACCTTCACTCGGACCATCCTGATTCGGCGGCAAACCGAGGTCGAGCAACACGACCGAACCGGGACTCTCCGCCTGCTTTGCGATCGCGCTCTTTCGGTCTTCGGCCAGCTGAACGTCCACGCCGTCGAACGCCCATTTCAGTTGGCGTCGAATGCCGGGCTCGTCATCGACGATCAGCAGCTTTCTGGTGTTCTCCGTCATCGGCTCTGCCCCATCGCCCGGGTTGGCTCTGCCGCACCGGCATCGCTGGCCAAGGGCAAAAGAAGTCTCATGGTTGTGCCGGAGCCTGGGCTGCTGATGACCCGCAGGTCACCGCCGGCTTCCCGCGCAAAGTCCAAGCATTGAAAGGCGCCAACACCCAGCCCATCGCTCTTGGTGGAGCGAAACGGCTTGAAGAGCTTTGTTTGAATGAACTCGACATCCATACCGGGGCCGTTGTCGCTGACCTCCAATACAGCAAAGGGCTCATCGAGGTCCAACGATACGGTCACCTCTCCGTTCGTGCCCGCGGCTTCTCGCGCATTTCCAATGAGGTGAGCGATCACATGGCGCAGCCGTTCCGCATCGGCCTTAACCCGCGCCTCGGCAGCCTGCTCAGCAATCTCCAACTCGTGGCTCGGCAACGCGTCGGCCAGAGCCGCCTCCGACTTCAAAAAGTCCGCAAGATCGACCAGTTGGTCCTTTCCGCTCCCGCCTCCCTCGCCCTTGAAGGCGTTGATCCGGTCGATCAGGTCCTGCATGCGGCCAACCGCTTCTCCAACCGTCTCCATCATGTCTTCGAGAAACTCGGGCTTGTCCTTGTGTCGATGGAAGTTCCCCAGCAGCAGCGAAAGCTGACTGACGAGGTTTTTCATATCGTGAACGACAAAGGCATACTGGCGACTGAAGCGCTCGAATTCGCGCGTTTCGGCAAGCGCCTCCATTGCCTGATGCTCGGCCAGATGACTCGCCGCCTGGCTGGCCGCAAGCGACAGCAGCTCGCGGTCTTCGCTGTCGAGCTCACGCCTGGCACGCGGGCGTCCCAGCACAACCCAAGCAACCACCTCGCCGCGGTGCGATAAGGGAACGAGGATCCAGGACCTCAGAAACGAACCGCTATGGCTGGGCTCACCCGCGGCGGCGCCAAGGCCGCCTCGCACCGCATCCACATCGACGATGTCGGGCGTCAGCATGTAGCGGCGGAACATCTTGGGATAGAGGCTTCGGTCGTCCGTCACCGGCCCGAAGTTCCAGGTCGAGAGCAGACGGAAGGTTTGCCCTTGCTTGGCCCAGAGCTCGCCACCGGTGCTCTCCACGATATCGGCCAAGGCCTTGATGACGCGCATCTCCAGCGGAACGCCACGCTCCTCCCCGGACAAGGTGGCCGTGAACTTTCGCCATTCGGCGCGGAAATCGTACTTGGAGCGGAAGACATGGCGGCCGATGAGGACCTTGGCCTTGGCCCGCGCGGCACCCGACGCCAGCACCAGGAACAGAACCGCGAAGGCGCCGGCCAGGAAGACCACCTGCGCCGCCGTGCGCCACTCGCCGGCATAGCGATGGATGACCAGCGCACCCAGGGTCATCAGCACGAGATAGCCGCCGCTGGCAATGAAGGCGGTGGAGTGGAGCGCCGCGCTGTGCGACAGCTGAATAGGACGCTCGGTGAAGGCGTTGCGCAGCGCGAAGACGGCAAGAAACGGCAGGGCCAGGACCTGCACCAAGCTCCGAGAGAGCTGTATCTCCGGACTGTAGATGCCGAGGATCAGGACCTGGGCATAGAGAAAGAGATCGAACGCGAAGAGCAGGCCAAGACCGAGAAAGAGGAACTTGAGGCGCCAGCGCTGCTCCTCGTCGCAAGAGCGCAGCGTGCTTTCGATCAAGATAAGACCGATCACCGGCCCGGCGATGTTGGGCAACAGCAGAAGCAACACCAGCCGCTCATCCGGCACCATGGGAACGATGCCGAAAACTAGGTGGATCGCCGGTATGAGCGCGAGCACGCATGCGGTCGCAACGGTTGCGCGCCGCCCCTCGCCTTCCCGTGCAGAGTTAAGGATCGATAGAAGCAGGCCGGCCCAAAGGCTGGTGCGCAGGGGCGCCAGCAAGCCCAGCCAATCCTGAGCGCCGCCGACCAAGCTCGGCGCGACAGCCCCCAGGCTCCAAAACGCGGACACCAGGCACGCGGCAAAAAGCAGCCACTTGTTCAGCGAGGCGCGCCAGCCGAAGAGAACGAGCAAGGCGATGGCCAGGAAGCCGAGCGCCGAAAGCCCGTACCCGAGCATGCCCATGTCGATCGCCAGGCTACCGCTCTCTCCCGCCACGCTCATCCTTTCCTCGGCCGGGCTGGGGCTGACCGATGCCGATCGGTCTCCACAGCCTCGGCACACATTCTACACGGCTTGCGCGGCCGCCGCAGGCTCCGGATAGGGTGGATCGTAGGCGCCGCGCGGCATCGTGATCTTCAGCTCCTCGGGTGTCATGCCCAACCAGGCGAGTGAGCGAGACACCTCCCTGGCCGGGCCGAGCTTGTTCCGAATGAGGAAGTCGACAATCGGGCTCATCACGCGCCAATAGCTTAGGCTCGCCTTACCCTCTCTGATCAAGCCTGCGAACTCGGGCGCATAGGGATTGTAGCCAAAGTTCCTAAGGTCCGAGTACATCAGCAGCCAATTGATGGGATAGTTGCTCAAGATGGGATTTGCATGGCGTTTTCTGGCCACCAAGCCCTTCTCGTAGACGATGTCCATAATCTGGTCCTGAGCATAGTCCCAAGCATGCAGCGGCGCGATGTAGCGAGGAAAGCGCTTGCCTTTCGCGCGTGCCAGGGGGTTCCAGAACCGGCTCAGCTCCTCGTCGTCGAACAGGCCGGCGTCACGCAAGGCCGGCGGTGTCCAATCGGTCTCTGCGACGAGCCTGGGATCAAACTCGTAGACCATGCGCTCCCGCTCCGGCTGCCCAGGCGAGTAGCCCGCAAAGACCAGCGGGATGTCCAAGGCCATGGCCTGAGCCAAGGCATCGCCTTCGAAGAGCGGCGCGTAGACATAGGAGATCGTGTAGACCGCGCCCCTTTCCTCTTGATGGCTCAGCAAATAGCGCAGGAGCTTTCGGTAGAAGGCTTCGCTGGGCCGATAGACTAGGTGATCAATATCCAGGCGGGACAAGGCCTGTCGGATGTTGCCCCAGGCAATCGGCGGAATGTTGAAGTCTGTTGTGAAGGCAAGCAGCTTAAGGCCGTAGTCCACTTTGAGGCGGTAAAGCAGATAGAGGCTATCCTTGCCACCGCTCAGGCAGACCAGCGCGTCATAGCGTCCCTTGCCATGTGCGGCAGCCAAGGTCGCCTCCAAGTCACGCTCGAAGCTCTGCCGTTCTTGTTCGGCCGCGCGTTCCCGCGGTCCCCGCTCCTCACGGCAGAAGGCACAGACTCCCTCTGCATCCAGGTTGGCTCCTGGAACGACAGCCGGCAACAAACAGAGCTTACATCGAGTGTTCATCTGCGGCGTGCTCCCTTTGCATGGCTCGCACGAGGCTCCTAGCGAGCAGAGCACACGGCGCGAAGCGTGCCATGTTTCGGCAGGACTCGGCCCCACGCCTAGCTATCACCGCTGATCTTACTCTGCCATTAACGAAAAAGCTGTGGTCTTCCTGATCAGGATTAGTATCGTTGGCAATAGATAGCCGCGCTTTTCGTGCGGCAACTCTGTTGGTGGGCGACGGAGTGCTGTGGTTTCTAACTAGACAAGCTGCGCGGGCCGGAGCCCCCGCAGCTATTGCCACTGGGCGGTGCGACACCCGCTTCGGCAATAGCGGCTGCGGCCGAACGGAGCCGCTTGTCCTGGCAATCGTCCTTCTGCTGCTTGCCAGCGGGACGACCTGCCTGACGGCCGACCGTTCCTTGGCACAGCAGTCTCCAGAAGCCCAACTCGCGCAGACGATTGAAAACGAGCTCGCGCCGGGGTCTGGAGAAGATCGACCCTCCGCCGGAAACCAAGGCGACTCGACATCCGGCGACCAGCCGACCGAACCCAATCTGCAAAGATCGACCGAGGAAGGAGTCCCGACGGACACCTGGTCCGATGACTCAGAACTCCTCAAAGACCTGTTCGAGGATGCCGCCGGACAGCAGAGACAGCCGCCCGCCTCAACTCGGCCGGACGCCGAAGACGACCCTTTCGATGAGATCAAATCCCTCTTGAAGGACGTCGATCCGCGGGAGAGCTTGGAGCTTGAACTGCCGGAATCCCTCAGGGGCGGGAGCGTAACCGATCGCGCACCGCGCGAGGACGACACAGCCGTGTCACGCCAAGGCGCTCAAGGGGGCAACGCGGCGGACGGCTATGGCGACGGTAGCCCAGTACCGGCAGCGCCCCGCCAAAGCCAAACAACCATCGGGGAACTTCAAGACCTCATTGTTGAGGTCATCTCCGACTTCCGGATCTACGCCTACCTGCTTCTTTCCCTTGGGGCAGTCGTGGGGCTCTTCGCCATAGGCGTGGCTATCAAGTGGAGCCGTGCGCGCCAAAAGAGAAGACGCGGCCGTCACCACAGACGGCGGCGTAGCCGCCGCAGACTGGCCCACTCCTGAGCCCTGCCGGCAGCGCCACGCCAGCAGAAAACCTCAATAAAAAAAGCGGTTGTAAAGGTTCGCGGTGATATAGCCAGGCTGCCGCGTCAGCGCCACTTTCCTATCGGTAAGTCTTTTGACGGTATGGTGACAATGCAGTAGTCTCGACGTCTCGGGGAAGGGGCGCTCGTATGGGGATAACGCTGGCCCTTTATAGTTAATTTCCAAAGTTCGCCTACTATCTCGCCAGCGCGCGAAAGGGGGATTGTCAGTTGCACGCAAATGTTGCACTCGACTTGAGCCGCGACAGCAGTCGCACATTCGGCGCACTGCGCCGCTTTGCCTGCATCGCTGCGCTCTTGCTGGTCGCCGCCTGCGACGATGCCGGCGACCGGACTGCTGCCGACTACATCGCCTCCGGTGTCGAACATCTAGAGGCTGGCCGGGCGCCGGCCGCGGCGATACAGCTGAAAAACGCCGTTCAGCAAGACCCGCAAGATCCGGTCGCCCGCATGCAGCTGGCCCGCGCCTATTTGGCGCTCGAGGCCCTCGCTGCCGCGGAAAAGGAATTCGAAGCTGCGATCTCCCGCGGCGACAAGACGGAAGAAACCCGCGTTCTGCTCGCCCGCACCAAAGGCGCCATGGGCAAGCATGACGAAGTCCTCCGCTTCGTGGAAACCTATGGCGAGTTCGAGCAGGAGCCAGCGGCCCGCAATTTCCAGGTTATAAAGGCCTTTGCCTATCACGCCGAAGGCGTGGGGAACACGGCGGAGACCCTGCTGTCTCGCGTTCTGGACGACGGGCCGCACGCCGACGCCTTTGCGGCAAAGGCCGCCATTGCGCGCGACGGTGGCCGATTCGAAGAGGCGCTCACCCATCTGGATCAGGCGCTGGCGCAGGACCCGGATCACGTCGAGGCCCTGCTCTCCAAGGGACAGATCCTCCTGGCGTCAGGCGAGGCTGAGGCGAGCGCCGAGGTTCTGTCACGCGCCTTCGAGTTGGCGCGCCATTCGCCTCGCGTTCAGCTAACCTTGGCAAACGCGCATACCCTGGCCGGAAATCTCGACCAGGCGCGCGAACTCGTCGAAAGGCTGGAGAAGATTGCACCGGGCAACGCGCAGCTGCGTTACCTGCAAGCTTACCTTGCCCTGGCCGGACAAGACTATGAGCTGGCGCGCACCATCGCAGACGACTTGCTGGGCGACGCGCCGCGTTATGCTCCGGCCCTCTCGGTTGCCGGAACCGCCAACCTGCGTCTCAATCATCTTGAGCTGGCGCGGGAGTACTTCACCAAGCATCTGGCTGAACGGCCCGACAATATTGGCGTGCGTCTGTCGCTCGCCTGGGTCATGGCACAGCAAGGCGGCGACGCAAGGGC
Source organism: Rhodospirillales bacterium (assembly GCA_965247175.1). Classification (GTDB taxonomy): domain Bacteria; phylum Pseudomonadota; class Alphaproteobacteria; order Kiloniellales; family DSM-21159; genus JANQMX01. Next base: position 575,727 of record OZ252006.1, on the reverse strand, counting down.
CAGAGAACTTCTGGACTTTGACCCGACCACCCCGGGCGTCGATCTACGCCGCGCCGCGGCCATCGCCTACGTCTTGGGAGCAGACGACCTCGGCGCGGAGTTCCTCCGCGTCCATATTGTCAAAGATCCGACAGACACGCGCGCCCGTGCACAGCTGGCCGAACTGGAAATCCGAAGCGATCGCTTGGCGGAGGCTATCGGACACATGCGTACGGTCTTGGCGCAGGAGCCGGATAGAGCATTGGTCCGCTTGCGCCTCGCACAGGCGCTGCTGGCCATGGAGCGGCCTACCGCCGCCATGGAAGAGCTTGCGATGCTCGGCGATGAGCAGAGCGAAGACCCCGTGTTCCATACCCTCTCCGGCCTTGCGCACCTAGCGCTTGACGAGCAAGACGCGGCAGTGACGGACTTTGAAGAAGCCCTGTCATTGGAGCCGACGGCGACCTCTGCGGCCATCTCGCTTGCAAGCATTCACTACGACGACGAACGTCTCGAGGCGGCGCACGACGTGCTCGCCAGGGCGCTGGAAGCCGCACCGGAGAACGTGCGCCTGAGACGGGCCCTAGTGGCCTTGAGCGTAGCGCGCGAAGATGTTGCCTACGCGAATGTTCTGCTTCAGGAAGGCCTGCGCTTGACGCCCGATTCACCGGAGCTCCTCGCGCTTCAACAGCAGGTCGAGTCCGGCGCCGACATCGCGCTCGCGGACAACGAGAACCCATTGCAGCTGGCAGCCACGACGCTGAGCCAGAACGATGCGGAAAATCCGCAGCTGGCCGAGGGTCTGCCCGAGACCGTAGACGGCTGGCACCGGCTCGTTGTCGGGCTACTGCAGCAACAGCGCTTCGCCGAGGGCTTGGCGGCGGCCACCCGCTTTCAGCAGCTCTATCCGGACGAGCCGATTGCATCCAACGACCTGGCGCTCGCTCTTATGAGCTCTGGCCAAACGCGCGATGCCCTAGCGGCCTATCGCAGGACCTTGGACATCCAGCCCCACAACGAAACGGCTGCGCTCAACGCCGCGGCCATTCTCACCCGACTTGATAGCCCTACCCAGGCGCGCGATGTCCTTCGTGATTTCATCGCCGCCGCAGGCTCGACCGACCGTGCCTACCTGCAGCTGGCCGAGGTCGAAGCGCGGTTGGGCAACCGTGGCGCATCCGAAAGACTGCTGGAAGAGGGCGTGGCGCTCTTTCCCGAGTCGATCGACCTGAAGCTGGCCCTGGGCCGCTACTATCTGGTGACCAACCGAAACCAGCAGACAATCGATCTGCTCGCTGAAGAAGTTCAGAATTACCCTGCGCGGGCGCCGCTTCTGGAAACCCTGGCCATGGCGCATCAGGGCATCAACCAGCCGGCGGAAGCAGCCGACCTACTTTCCCGCCTTGCGGAGCTGCAAGGCGGCGGCATCGCGGCGCGTTACTTGGCGGCCCAGGCCTATCTACAAGCCGCCATGCCCGAACAAGCTGTCGCGCAGCTAACTGCCGGACTGGCGCTCTCCCCCGACAACCTGCAAAGCCGCCTGCTCCTGGCCCAAACCTTCATCGCCCAGGGACAGCTTTCCCAAGCCTCGGCTCACATGGATAAGCTGTTGGAACAAGCGCCGGAAAACGCGACGGTCGCCGAGCTGAATGGGCGCTACCTCATGGCCACCGGCAACCCAACTGATGCGGTGGCCTCCTTCCGCAAAGCGGTCGAGCTGGAGCGCACGCCGCCACGCGTGCGTCTCGTGGCCCAAGCCCTCTGGGATTCATCACAGCCGGACGCCGCCCGGGCGACACTCTCTGAATGGCTCGAGACCTCCCCGGACGACGTCTTTGCCACCCGCCTCCTCGCCACTTTCCATCTTCTCTCCCAGGACTACAGCGCCGCGAAGCCGCTGCTTGAGCGGCTTGCCGACGCCTTTCCGCGGGATGTCAGCCTGCTGAACAACTATGCCGTCACCCTGCTGGAGATCGGTGCAGTGGATGAGGGTTTTGCCGTTGCAGAGCGTGCCCAACAATTGGATGCGGATGACCCCTTGGTTATGGCAACCATGGGACGGGCACAGCTCGAACGCGGCAAAACAGCGGAGGCGGTGCAGCTTCTGAAGGCTGCCGCGGACACTGAGACCGAGAACGCCGACATTCAGATCCTCTACGCCCGTGCTCTGTTGACCGTCGGCGATGACGCGATGGCATCTAAGGTCTTGGAAAATTTGGCATCTTTGGACCTCACGGCAGACCAGAACACCCGTGTCGACGAGCTCAAGCGTCAGCTTCCTTAACAGTCGGCACCGCGCAGCGGCACCAACTGTCAGGATTCTTTACAATCCGCTCGCAGCACCAAAAAAGCTATAAAGCCTGCTTTACAGTCAGCCCTTTTGGCCCCTGGCCTGCATAGTTATCTCGTTGATAAATAAAGAAATAAATAGTTGGCACGGCACATGCATATAATGGGCAGATAGGACACCCAAACTGTGGGAGGGGAACATAATGTTTATTCTGCGGAAGGGCCTGCCTCTGGTTGCTGGAAGCGTGTTGCTGCTCAGCGCCGGTACGGCTTCGGCCCAGATGAGCCTGAACGACTGGATCCTGGATCTGTCGAACTTCGGCGGCGGCTTCGTTGGTCAGCAGACCACTGGTGAGCCGACCAACCCGGCGATCGGCGTTGACCAGGCCACCTTCACGGCGCCGACGCGCATCCAGACCGTTGATGTGGATGGCTCGGGCACCCTGAGCGTTGGCGACACCCAGACGGCTGTGGGCGTTGGTGCGATCACCAGCTTCGTGAACTCCAACAACCAAGTCTTCCAGAATGCGACGAACGGTGTCACCAACACCTTCCTGGGCGTCGACTTCGAAGTCACCTTCACCTTCACCCTGAACGAGGTGATCACCTCGGTCCTCGGTGACGATGTGGACTTCGCGCACACCGGCGGAACGCTGACGCTTTACGTCGACGATACTCCGGACTTCAACGGTAATGCCGGCACGGGCGCCGACAATGGCGTCGCTATTGCCACCTTCGCCGTAATTCCGGGCGCTGGCGGCGGCAACATCGACCTCAGCGATCTCGACGGCAACGTCAATGCGGTCTTCGAGGCCACCTCGATCACCGCCGGCTGGCTGTTCGACGGCAGCGGCACCGACCTCAGCACGCTGCTCGATGCGAATGGCGACCCGCTCCTGATCGCTTTCTCGGACAGCAACTTCGATATCTGTACTCCGGGCGGCAATGAGTGTGAACCGAACCAGTTCATCGAAGGCGGCGCTTTCGACGCTCTTGGCACGCCGTACCCGACCGACTTCGACCAGTTCGACTTCTTCGCTGAGGAAGACGGCTCGATCGATCTGGCCCTGCTGCCGGAGCCGGGCACCATGGCCATCTTCGGCCTCGGTCTCCTGGGCCTCGGCCTGGCGGTGCGTCGTCGTCAGCGGGCGACTGCCTAATCGAGTAACACTCGCGACGGGCTCGTAGAAAAGGCTCTTTCGCAAGTACCGTTAAGCGATGTGCGACCCTCCGTCCCCTGGGACGGAGGGTCTCTTTTTGTGCGCATGGCCTACACGGCACAGCCGCCGGATTGCCCGTCGCGTTCTTGAGCGACGACCGCTTAACTGTCCCAAAGCGGTATAGGAATTGCGTGAGAGCCTCAGGTGCCCGACAACGGCCCGGAACGGCCCAAACCGTAGCGTCCGGGCGCCAGGATCAGGTTGGGGTCGGCCGCCGCCTTGAGCGTCTCGGCAAAGCCGCGGAAGACCGGCGCCCGCGCCAAGATACGATCCATATAGGCCACGCCGGTGCGATACTGCGGATAACCCGCCTCCCCCGTCGCAGCACAGAGCGCCTCGTAAAGTGCTTGGGCCTTCTCCGCCTCTTCCGCCTGCATCTTGTCGAAGAAGATCGACATCAGCACGATCATGGTCCGCGGGTTCTGCAGGATCATAGCGACGTAATGCTCGAATCCGAAACGTTCGAAGATTGGCCGCGTCAGATCGAGCAAGGCCTTGACGTCTTCTCCTCTCGCAGGGGCAACGGGCGCCACCCACATGAGGCCGCAGCCGTCGCGCGCCGGATTGACGTCGCGTTCGGGCCGCTCGCCCGGATGTTTGAAATAGGCGTGGCGGACGAAATGCTCCGTCGGAATGCCCTTCTGAATGCCGTGGAAGTAAGGCACGCTCTCCAGCATCGCCAAGGACTTGCCGCTACCGAGCCTAAGCACACCTGCACCCAGGCGACGCAGGGCGGAGCTTTCCGGCATCGCGGCCAGGCGCTGAACGGTGCTGCCCACCACAGCGGCCGTTCGGTCGTTCAGGAAACGCAGACGCCCGAGCCGCCCCAAGGCGCGCTTCAGGGCCCGGCGCTGCGCGGCGACCTCGCCTCTTGAGCCGTAGAGGCCGCCACCGAAGGTCCAAGGCGCAATACCGTGCTGACGACGGAAGGCCTCAAGCTCCTGCTCCTCGATCATGGAACCAGCGGCGATATCGCCGTGCTTCGCCAAGAGAGAGGCAGTGACGACCGCATTGATCAAATGAATGTTGGTGCGGACCGTGCCGGCAAGCGCCAAGCTGCGGATCGCATCGATCAACTCATAGAGCGACGCGCCCTCGGACAGTTCGAAGAAGTAGCTTTGAAAGGCCTCGGGCCGCGGCATCAGCCAGATGCCCGCCTTGGTCACGATGCCGAAGTTGGCTTGGCTGAACAGTCCGTCCAGATGTGGGCCAGTGCCCCAGCGATGGGTATGCCAGGTCCGGCAGTTTCCAGGCTCTCCGCCGCCGCTATGGAGCAGCGTCGCGTCGGGCAACACCACTTCCAGGCCGCAGAGCTGGCCAAAGTGATCGCCATAGGGCGTCTCCCCGACACCGCGGTCGAGGGCGTTGCCGATTACGCTGCCCTCGGGCGGCCCATCGGTACAGTCCGTCCAGAGCGACGAGCCGCTCTCATCAAGGTGTTGCCGGAGCTGGCGGTAGCTCACGCCCGGCTCGATCTCGGCGTAGGCGAGCTCCTCATCGACGATGTGGATGCGGTTCATGCGCTCGAGTGAGACGACCAGGGCACCAGCTTGGGCCGGCGCGTTGCCGCCATAGCCCCAGTTACGCCCCCGACTGCAGGGCCAAAGCGACACCTGCTGACGGTTGGCCAGCTTTACCAGGGCCTGAACTTCTTCGGTGCTGCCAGGAAATACCAGCGCCCGCGCCGCCTCGACCTTGGGTGTCGTGTCCCGGCTGAGCGGCGCCCCAACCTCGCCTGGCCAGCGCACATGCTCCGCGCCGACAATTGCCACCAGTTCCTGCTCAAGTGAACTGGGAAGCTGCCGCGCAGCCTGGCTCATGAAACCACTCCCTTTGGTTGGACAGGCGCGGACCCGGCGGCGACCCTGTCGGCAGCGCGAGCATTGTCTTTCGCCTCCTCCTCCTCGAAGGCGGCATCGAGCTGCGCATCGAGAATCTGCCAATAACCCGGCGCGGCACCGATAGCCGGCGCCAGGAGGGCCTGGCTTTCCTCATTGGCGAAGACCTGCGCGCTATGCGCATAGTCCAGGAAACGCCGCAAGGCAGAGAAACGCCGTCCCGACCGCCCCGGCAGGAGCGCAGCGCCGGCGATCACCGTCTCGAACAAACCAAAGGGCAAGAGATGCTGCCGCGGCACCGGCCGGCCGTGGCGCAGGTAAGCGTCCCGCACGTGGGTCGACAAGGCCATGATCGGCACGGCACCTTGCGGGCCAGCGCAGAGATGGAGGACGCGCCCCTGCGCCTCTGCTGCCGTGGCCGACCAATGGATGGCCTTGGCGACATAGTCGCAAGGCACCAGATCGAGGCTCACGCTGCCGAGGTCCGGCGTGAAACCGTGGGTCGCTGTGCCCGACAGGAACCGGCAGAGGTGATAGAAGATCTGCCGGTGAATGACCTTGCCGCTCTGGCTGTGGCCAACCACCATGCTTGGCCGATGCAGGGTGATCGGCTCACCCTCGGCTATGCGGGAGAGCAGGATCGACTCGGCTTCCGACTTCGCCCACTCATAGCTGTTGTGGAAGCCGCGCGGCGGCAGCGTTGCCGCCTCCGGCACCAGGCCGCGCAGCCGGCCGGCCACCCCCAGCGTGCTGACCGCATCGAGCTTCGGCGCGCCGCCAAACTCTCTCGTTTGCTGGAAAAGTGCCAGGATCTGTTCGACCGGGCTCACGCAGCTGGCCCAGGCCTGCTCCTGGCTCATGTCCATACGGACGGTCGCCGCCGAATGGACAATGTGCGTTAGGCCCTTGGCCAAGCCGGTGAAGGTATCATCCGGAAGGCCCAGCTTGGGCAGGCTCACGTCGCCGCGGTGAAGATGCAGCCGCTCGCTGGCATCCGCCGCTGTGATGTCCTGGCCCCAAAAGGAAAGGAGGGCTTCCCTCCGCTCGGCCAGGTGCGCCTCGTCGCGCGCCCGAACCAGGAGATGCACCTCGCAGTGGGGCTCATTGAGGAACAGCGGCGTCACCGCGCTGCCGACAACTCCTGTCCCGCCAGTGATGAGTACCCGCTTCACGATGCCTCCGCGAAGGCAATATCATCGATCCGCTGAACGCCCGCCTCGCCCGGCTCGTTTTCATTGATGGCGCGATAAAGCTGTTCCAGCGGGCGCGCGACCGCCTCTTCGATCTGTCCGCGCCGGGGTTTCAGATTGGTGGTCAGGTGGCCCTTGCCGATGGAGAAGCCGTCGTGCAGCACGACACAGCCAGCGATCCGCTCATAGCTCGCGCGCGCTAGGTTGGTTTGCTGCACATGGCGTGAAAGCTGCTTCAGGAGTTCTCCCGGAGAGGTGCCGTTCACGGCCTCCTGGTCCAGCGCCAGAACCGCGGTCAGGCACTTGCGGCCATTGCCGACAACAACGGCTTCCTGCACCAGAGCCGCCGCCCGCAGCTCAGCCTCGATAGGTGTCGGCGGAATGCGACGCCCGGTCGAGGTCTTGATCAGATCCGATTTCCGGCCGGTTAGATAGAGATAGCCGGCCTCGTCGAAGCGACCTTCGTCGCCGGTGCGAAAGAAGCCCTCTTCGGTGAAGCGCTGCGCATTTTCGCCATCTCCCAGGTAGCCGGCGAAGACACCCGGGCCTCGGACCAGAATCTCTCCTGTCTCGTCCAGGCGGATCTCGTTTTCGGGGAGCGGCCGCCCAACGCAGCCCTGTCCGCGATTGAGATTTCGGCTGACTGTCATAGGGACGATATTCTCGGTCATGGCATAAGCCTCGACCAAGGGTAGGCCGACACCCGTGAAGAAGCGCTTGACCGGTTGTGGCGTTGCTGCAGAACCGGTGATCAGCATCCGGATCCGGTCGCCGAAGAGCTTTCGGCGCAAGCTGCGTAGGACGAAGCGGTCGGCAAGCGCCGCCCGGCTCCGCTCGATGGACGAGAGGCGCTGCCCCTCGGCTCGCTTCACAAACCCCGCCTGTGCCTCAGCCATGGCCCGGCGCACCAAGCCCCTTTGCGCACCGCCGAGTTCGGCGATGGCCGCCTCCGCGCGCTCGGAAACCTTCTCGTAGAAGCGCGGTACACCAATGAACACACTCGGCCGCACCTCCGCGATCTCTTCCATCACCCGCCGTGGATCGGGAGCGAAGAAGATCTGCGCCCCGGCGCCGATTGCGCAGAGGTTCATCACGCGCTGAAACAGGTTGCTGAGTGGCAGCCAACAAAGCGTCACGTCCCGCTCGTCGGCTGGACCGAAAGCGTCGAGAATGCCTTTCGCTGCCAACACCAACTGTCTTTGCGAGTAAGGAACGGCTTTCGGCTCACCGCTAGAACCGGAGGTGAAGACGACAGTCGCGGTTGCCTCCGGAGACAAAGCCGGCAAGGGACAATCCTCCGTCCCCGCCGCCACCAGCTGCGGCCAGGCGATGCTGCCGTCCCCCGCCTCTCCATTGAGGACCACGACGCGCTTCAGGGACGCAAGAACGTCCGCACCGAGATCGGCCAGATCTGACATATCGCCCACCACAAGCACAGCCGGTGCGAGTCTGGTGATGTAGCGGGCCTTCTGCATCTTGGATGCCAGGTGATCGAGCCCGGTCACAACGCCGCCGGCGGCGAAAGCGGCTTTTTCGGCCACCTCCCAGCGATAGCTCGGCGCGGCCAGTATCGCCACCCAATCGCCCGGCCGTAGGCCCGAAGCGACAAAGCCCCGCGCCGCCCGGGTGATGTCGTCGCCGTACTGGCGCCACGTCATATGCTCCCACGCCCCCGTAGAGGCGCGGCAGTGACAGGCGATCTGGTCGGGGCTGATGGCCACCCTGGCCGCTATAAGCGCGGGAACATCGCCAACGGCATCAAAATGCAGGGTCATGGCCAAGGCCGTGGAAACTCGGTAAACGGGACTATGCGCTTCGGCACCTAACCATCAGTTAAGCCGGCAAAACGCCCCGCCAACAAGTCCGCAAGGCGGAAAAAACTGCCTACTGGATGGGATTGGGGACGTTTTGACCGCCCTGGTTGGCCAACCAGCGCCAAACATCCTCATTCTGCTCCTTCAAGCAGACCCAAAGCTCTTCGATGTTGGCGTAGCAAGGTTGGCGCACCCCGTGGAAAGAGACCACGTCGCCAAGCGGCGTAAACTCGAGGCCCAAGCGGGAAAGCAACCGCAGCAGACTCGGCTCCATAGCAGCGCAGAGCTGCTTGATGCCGTTCTCCTCGCTCATTTGGATGACGGCGTTCATGAGCTCCAAGGTCATCAAAGGCAAGAAGGCCGCCGGCTCCACATCCAGTCGCGAGGTCTTACCCAAGGCGCCACCCCGCCCCTTCGGCAGCAGCCTGCGAAAGGCCTTGCTGACACAGAAACGCGATATCTCAGCCGTCTCGCTTAGCCCATCGGCAAGAGCCGGCTGCAGCGGACCCACTTGGCAAACACCTTGAATCGGAAAGCAACTCTGTAAGTGGTCCTGCCTCGGCAGGACCAAGCGCACCCCGCCAACAATTAGCCCGGTTTCAGCATGCACGAGAAGACGATGGACCGAGTGGTCATCGAACTCGTCACGCTCACGCCCGTCCGGGTTCGTCGCCGCATCCTCAAAGCCACGCTCAAGGCAGTAAACCTGGTAGCGGAGACGATAGGCCTGGTCGAGCAGGCTCTCGGTGCTCGCTGGCACGCTGAAAAAGGGTGAAGAACGCTCAGCTCTTTCAGAAGACGAGGCTCGCGCCAATTCGCTGTCGGGCAGTTCATCGTCGCACGCAAGTGCGAATACCGGGTCAAGCGATGAAACGTCCATTCTGTCCTCCTAGCGGCGAACTTTGGGGCCCGCCTATTTTTCTACGTGAGCGCTCTGCAAAATCCTCGCCAACGGGCATGGCAGCAGTATTGCCCGGGCGTAATGTAGATTGACGATCATTACTGGAGGACACGATTATCTGTGAGAATGCAGTGATCTATCCGTGCGGGCGAACTGCCAATCGTTAATAAGACCGCAGCACGCCGTAGATTCGGATCAACGAGTTTTGTCATCCCCAAACGCCCCCAAGCGTCAACACCCAATCTTTAACGAAGCAACTTTCATGCCGGCATTCTACCAGACGATTAATCAAGCAGTTAACATTTATGCCTTCGCCGGGTGATTAAGAATTCTTACAAACCGTCGCACCGCAATGGCAAAACTGTAAAGAGTTCTTTACAACTTTGCCTTGGCTAGGCGCTGTGAAATTGACCGGCAAAGAGGTACCCTTGGCGCCCGGATCAGCGAAGGCGAAATTAATCTTCAATAACAAAGTGTTAACGGCCAATATCTGGTGTCTCCATTGGCCCACAAATTCGTCTCAAATCTATCACGCTCCTATCGAACGCGGATTCGCCGGCAAAGAATGCCGTTGCCAAGACGCACTCCGCACCCATCGGAGCCGCGACTCCGAGGCCCCTAAAAACAAGCACTAGAAACAGGCAGCAGAGCCCGCGGGCGCGAACTCAGATTTGAAAAGACACTCGCGGAGCGCGACGCTGTCAGGACGTCCAGATCGCCCAGGAATCATCCAGGCTCGTGGCCGCGATGCCGTCGAGCACCAGTGTATCGGACGCGCTGAAGGCGAGCTCCGTACTGCTGGATTTCGCAGTCACGATCACCTCGTCGAAGGACGTGAGTCCCCAATCCCGCAAGTCGATTTGGTCCTCGAGCGGGTCGAAGTCGCGAATCCGATCGCGGCCATCGTCTATCCCGAAGACGAAGACGTCGGCATCGGAACCGCCGAACAGGTGATCATTGCCGCGTCCGCCGGAGAGCAAATCCTCTCCTTTGTCGCCATACAGCCGGTCGGCGCCCTCTCCGCCCTCCAGACTATCGTTCCCGTCTCGACCGAAGAGACGGTCGTTTCCTCCGCGGCCATCGAGAACGTCATCCCCGCCGTAGCTGACAAACTGATTGTTGCTGGAATCGCCGCTGATCACATCCGCACGATTGCTGCCATAGATGTTCTCAATGCCTGACAGCTGATCGCTGTCGCGCTGCCCGACGCGGACAAGCCCGATCGCTAGATCTCCGACCACCCCTTGGGAGGCGCTGGTGTAGTACACCGTATCGCTGCCTGAACCGCCGTCGATGATGTCGCCGTTGCCCCCCGAGTGGAAGAACCGGTCGTTGCCGTCTCCCCCGAACAGGCTGTTCTGGCCGCTCAGGCCGAGAAACACATCGTCGCCGCCAAGGCCCTCTAGGTGCTGCCCGCTCCCGTAGTCGCCGCGAAGATAGTCATTGTGCTCCGAACCGATGACGCCCTCTATCGAGAACAGCTCATCGCCTTCTGCAGCGCCGGCGTTCTTGTCGGGGCTGTCCAGACGAACGACGACTCGTTCTGTCGCCTCGGCGTAAGACACAATGTCGAAGCCGCTTCCGCCATCCAAGCGGTCAAGGCCGCTGCCTCCGCTCAGGGTGTCATCCCCGGCTTCGCCGCTCAGCGAATCCTCGCCGCTGTCGCCGTTGATCGCGTCATTGCCCTGCGAGCCAATGATCTCGTCGGAGCCGCCACCGCCAGCGATCAGCTCAATTCCATCCAGTTCCGTCTCGGAGAAATCTAGCCTGTCGTCATTGAAAGTTCCGCGCAACACATCGTAGCCGTCGAGCCCGTCGACCCGTTCGATGCCAACTATGGAGTGGAGACCTATTATGTCGTCCCCCGTGCTACCGCGAATCTCGTCATAGCCGCTGCCGCCGTCGACATGGTCGAAGAGATCATCGGCTCCGGCGTAGAGGAAGAGGTCGTCGCCGCCAGCGCCGTTCAGGGTGTCCTCACCCGTCCCGCCGGAGATGACGTCGTCGCTGCGCGACCCGGTAATGCGATCCGGCCCTCGCCTGCCGTCGATCAGCTCGATGCTGATCAGCTCGACCTGCGAGAAATCTAGGTCGTCACTGTTGTTGGAGCCGAAGACCACGTCATAGCCGGTCAGGCCATCGATCTTCTCGACGCCCTGCAGCGAGAAAAGGCCGATCTCATCATCGCCTTCGCTGCCGCGAATTTCGTCATAACCGCTACCGCCGTCGACCAGGTCGACGCTTTCGTTGAGGCCGGCGTACCTGAAGAGATCGTCGCCGCCAGAACCATAGAGCTGGTCCTCGCCTGAACCGCCCGAGATCACGTCGTCGCCCTGCGACCCGGTGATGATGTCGGACCCGTGCCCCGCGTCGATCAGCTCGATGCCGGTGACCTCGACATCAGAGAAGTCCAGCACGTCGCGATTGATGGAACCGAAGATCACGTCGTAGCCGGCCAGACCATCGATCTTCTCGACATTCTTCACGGAGTGGAGGCCGATCGAATCGTCGCCGTCGCTGCCTCGGATTTCGTCGTAGCCGCTGCCGCCGTCTACGTGGTCGACGCTTTCGTCGGGCCCTTCGTACTCGAAGATATCGTCACCGCCGGCGCCATTCAGCCTGTCCTCACCCGCACCACCGGAAATGAGATCGCCGGCTTGCGAGCCGATAACGATATCGGGGCCGCCGCGCCCGAGCACCAACTGCTGCTCGGTCTCGAGGCTAAGGTCGATGATATCCCGCTGGCCGGTCCCTATGATGCTGCCGTCCGAAAAGACGCCAACGACCACCTCTGCTGTGTCGGTCCCCCCGCGCTCGTCCATCAGGGTATAGGTGAAGCGATCGGTGCCGACGAAGCCTGCGTCGGGGGTATAGAGAACCGTACCGCCCAGGAGCACAGCACGGCCATGCGCCGCGTCGCCCACGGCCGTCACGGCGATGTTGTGCCCGTCCGGATCACTGTCATTGTCCAGCAACGCAGCCGCCGAAATGGTGACGGGCTCGCCTTCGATGGTCTGTGCTCGGTCATCCTCGGCGTTGGGTGCATTGTTGGGCGGGGTTACCGAAATAGTGACGGTGGCCGACGCCGTCTCGCCGTTCGGATCCTGCACCGTGTAGGTGAAGCTGTCCTGTCCCAGATAATCCTTGTCGGGCACGTAGGTCACGACCCCATCGTTGCCGAGCTGCAGCGTTCCATGCTGCGCATCACCAAGCTCCACCACGCTAAGCGGATCGCCATTGGGATCGAAGTCGTTGGCAAGGATATCCACCGCCACGCCATCGCCGTTGATCAACGCAAAAGCATGGTCGTCGATGGCGATGGGCGCCGTCGCCGGTGTCAGATCCAGGCTGGCACCGTAGTCCGGCATCTCTTCGCCCTTTTCGAAGGCGCCAATGTCAGGGGCATCCCCAACAAAGCCCTCGGTCAGACCGAAGATCTCCTTTCCGGCATCAATCGCGCTCGAGTCGGGATGCAGGCCGAAGTCCAAGCCCGGCGCATCGGGATCGCGGAAGACCTCGAATCCGTTGACGTCGAAGTCCAGCTCCAGGTTGGCGAAGATCTCCTCACCTTCCAACAACACGTCGTTCTGCGCATGCGACGTGGACTTCAGGAACTGCTCGAAACTCTCGCCCCAGCCATCGTGGACCTGGAAGTATCCGTCCTGTGACCAGGCGTTGTAGTCAAACTCGCTGAAGCTGTAGCTCGTCTCGCTGACGTAGGTGAAGCGATCGTCGAAGCCGACGAAGAGGTTGTTGTTCACCGTCACATTGCTCACGAAGCCGCTCGGGTCGTACCAAGCCGGGCCGCTCTTGATCGAGGTGTTGTTAACGATGATCAGGCCGTCAGGGTCGGTCACCGTCGGCTTGATTTTGAACGGCGCTTCCCGGGTGTTGTAGATGACGTTCTCGAAGGCATAGGCCGGACCGCCGACCGTCGGCTGAAAGCTGACGCCGTTCAGCTGATTGGCAATCAGATTGTGATGGGCGGCAACGTTGCGGACCGAGTAATCAAGCTCGATGCCATCGTCTGCACCCCAGAGAATCTTGTTGTGATGGACGTTGATGCCGATGTTGTTGAGTTCGGTCTGACGGCTGGTGCCAATCGAATCGCCGAAGCCCGAGAGCGTGTTGTAGGCAATCTCGATATCCTGACCGGTGACCACGATGCCTTCGACACCAGAGGTTCCAGTTGCCGGAAACTCGCCGCGCCCCTCGAGGACGTTGTTGGCAATGTAAAGGTCCTTATGACCGGTCCAGGCGTTGATACCGTTCTCGACATCGGAGATGTAGTTGTCGCGGATGACCACGCCCTCGGTGCCACCGCCGCGCAAAACGATGCCCGTGTGGGCGTTCGTGAGGGAGAGGTTTTCGATCTGTACATGGCTACCGTCGATCTTTACGGCGAAGTCCCCGCCGCCGGCATCCAAGATAGTCGAACTGATGTCAGCACCGCGAATGATGATCGGATTGTCTTCGGTGCCGCTAGGAACGACGGTCAACTGACCCTCGTAGCGACCGGGTAGCATGACGATCACTGAACCGGGCTGGGCCGCAGCGACCGCCGCTTGCAACTCCGCCATCGTTTCGACGGTGACGGTCTGCGCTTGCTGCGGGCTATCCAGCGGAACATCGCGGGTCGAGACGTTCAAGACCTGCTCGGCCGGTCCGCTGTCGGTCTGGAGACCGTCCGGGTCCTTCGTTTCCAGCCTGAATTCATAATCCATGCCGGCTTCCAAGCCGGTAACCATCCCGGCGAAGCCCTCCGGCGATTCCTGCAGGGAGTAGACCGGAGAGACGAACTCTGGGCGGAGCCTCAGAAGCTCAATGCCCGGCTCCCACTCGGTGTCTCCGACCTCGCGGTAGTAGACGTGTATCGTCCCGTCGTAGTTCTTGTCACCGGCCTCGACAGGGACGAAGAAGCTGATCGACTCGGTCGTTCTTCCATCGACGAAAGCATCACCGGTATCGAGTTGGTTGATGTCGTCGGGATTGCCGTCGCCCGGCTTGTAGAGCCAAAAGCCACCGTCGAAGCGCGGCAGCTCTTCAGCGCCGGCTATGCCGATAAAGACCTCGGCATCGTCGTGATAAACCCACTTGTCCAGAACCTTGCCGACACCGATGGTGTCTTCCGCCGGTGCCTGACCGTTCGGCACTTCGTTCCACACCACCTCGAACTCGCTGCTTTCCGGATCCCAGGTGACGACCTTGGACGTACCGTTCCAGATGTAGAATTTTTCGTCGGCGGGATTGAAGGCGTAGCCAGCCTGCTTGAACGATGTCGAGTACTGCAGCTCTTCAGCACTGGGAAACTCCGCAACGAGGGTCGCTGTAACGCCGGCATCACCCACGTCCAGCTCATAGATTCCCTGCGCGTGGGCCTCGTAAAGCTGCCCCGTGATCGGGTTCTGGAACATGTTGCCGACGTTGCCGCCCATCGTGTCGCCCTGAACCTGGCCGAGCTGGTGCTCGGTTCCGTCAGAGTCGTAGAGGTAGGCGACATCGGTCGACGTTCTGTAATGGCTGATTGCCAGAACCTGCTGCGTATCTGCGAGATAGTTTGCGGTGCCGTAAGAGTGGTCTTCCGTAGCGGCGTGCGACTGCCACTCGCCGGTCTCCGGGTCGAACTCCCAGACTACAAAGAGCTCGGGGGACCTGTTCTCCGGATAGGCCGTGTTCTGGCTGGTCAGCCAAAGCGTCTCAGTGTGGGGGTTCCATACCAAGCCGTCATAGGTATGGGCCGAGGGGGGACTGTCAGGCAGTCCATCGCCATCTTCATCCGCCGGCAACCAGCGGTACGGGTGCTCTTCTTCATCCGGTTGCAGCGTGAGCGGGGCCGGGTCCGAGATCCGCGACCACTCCAAGGTCTCCAAGTCGAATTGATAGACCTCGTTGCCGCCATAGTCTCCGTGGCCGCCACCGTGGAAAAACAAGCGCTGCCCGTCGATATCGTAGGCTGCGCTGTTCCAGGCCCCGAGAACGCTGCGCGGCTCGCCGAGCCGTTCGAACCCGCCATGGGTGTCGATAAGCTCCGCCCACTCCTCTTGTGTTACGGCGACGTCGAAGAACTTGTTCGCCGTATCGAGCCGGCGCCACTCGCCCGGCTCCATATCGGCTGCTTGACTCAAGAGATCGTCGGGAACGCCAACTGAAGTCGAGTCCGCCATCACACCACCGAGCTCCCACCAGAAAAAAACAGAAAAGAGAACAAGGGCACACCGTAAAAACGCCTTCAAATGCCTAAAATACTTTAAAAATACATGCGAAAAGCGAGACAACGGCGACACCTGGAGCAGGTTCACCGGGCCTTCGAAAGCTGGCATGTGCGCGGTTTTCGGCTTGAGGACGGTCATGGATCTGACCCCTGTCTGATAAGTGGGGAGCTTTGCAAATTTGTGTTGGTTAAGCAAAAAAATTGCACATACGACAACATCTTAACCGATTTCGGGGCAACAGCTCCGCCACACAAACAGCTTTGCAAAAGCGTCCACATCCCTCACGGACTGTTGATGCTTCCTCCGACAGGGATAGCTGAAGCAAGCGACATTTTTTGGGTCATTTAATGTAAATGCTCAACATTCACGGAAAGAAAGAATATCTTCCGTGTCGCCAATCAAAGAGCACTTTTCGACCGTACATCTCTTGCGTTGATCGGTCTATTAAAGTAAATAGCTCAGTATTACAGCTATTTTGCCATCAACACCCGCCACTGGCGCAAGGGGATTGGCTGTCGCGGAGGGCGTGACGGCTCCATACGCGGCCCTGTCGAAGAGAGGCGAAGGAGCCTCTCCTGTGACAACAATAGGACCAAGCACCGCCGAGCTTGGCGGTGGTTCTTACTGCCACTCCGCCGGACTTATCCCCTGCTCAGCGGCACTCTTGCCACATTCGCCCCACAATAAGCGTCGCAGATCCTTTATGAGCTGACGCTACACGCTTTCTTAGGGGGCGGCGTCGAATATCCGCGGTGCAGGCACAACCGGAACCGGAAGCAAACATGCGCTGAGCGCTTCCGGCCTGGCGAGGCCTACCGTTTTCCTCGCCACCACCCTATGCTACGGGGCATTGGGGGATTTCGAATGTACCTTGATTACTACCACCTGAAACGGCTGCCCTTTCAAATCACGCCGGACGCGAGCTTCTTTTTCGATGGCCGTCCACACCGCCGCGCGCTCTCAACCGTTGCCTACGGTCTGAGCAAGAACGAGGGCTTCGTGGTGATCACCGGTGAGGTCGGCGCCGGGAAGACGACCCTTTTCGAATACACACTGTCTCGCCTGGCTGACGACCGCATCGTTGCCGTCAAGATCAACACCACTCAGGTCGGCTCTGAGAACCTTCTGAGGCTGATCGCCGCCCAGTTTGGCCTCTCGGTCGGTGGCGGCAGCAAGGCCGAGCTGCTCTGCGCACTCGAGGATGAGCTGGTTCGCCTGCACCATCAGCGCAAGGTCGCGCTGGTCGTGGTCGACGAGGTGCAGGGACTGTCCCACGATGCGCTCGAAGAGCTGCGCATGCTGTCGAACTTCCAATCGAGCGGAAAACCCTTGCTGCAGATGCTCCTGGTGGGGCAGCCGGAGTTCCGGCAGCGACTCGCGGAGCCTGATTTGGAGCAGCTGCGCCAGCGCGTCATCGCGTCTTTCCATATCAGCCGCCTATCGACCGATGACACCCGGGGTTACGTCGAACACCGCTTGAAGCTAGCGGGTTGGGACGGGCGCCGGATCTTCGCCCCCGATTCTTTTCAAGCCATCTTCGACGCCACCGGCGGTCTGCCCCGGCGTCTCAACCGGCTCTGCGACCGCCTCTTGCTTTTCGGCTATCTCGAGGACCGAGGCGTTCTGACGGCGAATGATGTCGCCGAAGTGGTTGAGGAGATGCGCGAAGAGGGCTTGATCGAACCCCTCCCCGATACGACCGCGGTGCCGCCGCAGGCAGCCAAGGTGCGCGCACTGAAGCCGGTGCCAAGTGCGGCCAATGAGGAAACGCCGGCGCCTCCTCGCCTCCCGGCACAGAACGCGCCAGCCGACAGTGGAATGAACCTGTCGCGCGATGAATGGCTCGACGTGCGCCATAGCGCAAAAGCCATTCAGCGAGAGCTCAAGTCTTACAAGCTGCGGGTCGATGAGTTCCGCGACCGAATCGGAACGCGCCGCAAGGCTAACTGATCGAGACTCAACGACGACGGACGCCCAGACGATGACGCAAGCCGTTGCCAGAAGCGAAGAAAGAGGCAGTCTCCCTGGCAAGGGAGATGGCTTGCCGTCGCATGACGGCACGCAGCGCGCCGATGGGGTGATATCCAGGCCTTTCAATGCCTTCACGATCGATGTTGAGGAGCACTTCCAGGTTTCCGCATTCGAAGCGGCCGTTGCACGATCGGCCTGGGACGAGCTGGCATCGCGTGTTGAGAACAACGTCTCCCGCCTGCTCGACCTTTTGGCCCGGCATGACACAACAGCCACCTTCTTCACCCTCGGATGGGTTGCGGAACGCCATCCGGAGATGATTCGGCGCATCGTCGGCGAAGGTCATGAGCTGGCCAGTCACGGCTACTCCCACGTCAGGGTAAATACCCAAAGCCCCGAGGCTTTTCGCGAGGACGTACGAAAGACCAAGGCGATCCTCGAGGACATTTCCGGCGTACGCGTTCTCGGCTATCGGGCGGCCAGCTTTTCCATCGGCCCTAACACGCCTTGGGCACTGCCGATCCTGCGCGAGGAAGACCATCGCTACAGCTCGAGCACCGTACCGATCGCGCACGACCTTTACGGCGACCCGGACGGACAGAGGTTCGCCTACAAGCCTTTTCCGGATGACGACTTCCTGGAAATGCCGGTCACCACTCTAAGACTGTTCGGACGCAATCTGCCGTGCGGCGGCGGTGGGTTTTTCCGCCTCCTGCCCTACGCCTACTTCCGCTGGGGCTACGGCAAGATCGGCCGCGAGTCGGGCCAGCCCTGCATCTTCTATCTTCATCCCTGGGAAATCGACCCGGAGCAGCCCCGTATCGGCGGCGCGGCGCTGAAGTCGCGGATCAGGCATTACACCAACCTTGGGCAGACCTTTAACCGCCTAGAGAGGCTTTTGCGCGATTTCTCTTGGACGAGCATGGCAAGGGCCTTCCTGTGAGCCTCCAACAACCCATTCAAAGCGTCGAGCAGTTTGAGATCCCAAGCGGCGAGCAGCTTGAGGTCAGCGAACTGACGCCGGCCTGGCAGGACGCATGGGATGCCTTCGTCGCAGACTGCCCCGAGGCGACCTTCTTCCATCGCGCCGGCTGGAAGACAGTGATCGAAAAGAGCTTCGGTCATACTTGCCCCTACCTATTCGCCCATTGCGACGGCAACATTCTCGGCATCCTGCCTCTGGTTCACATCGACAGCCGGCTGTTCGGCAAGTCATTGGTATCCAGCGCTTTCTGCGTCTATGGAGGCGTTGCAACAACGCGGCCCGATGTTCGGCTGTTGCTGGAGTCAGAGGCAGAGCGCCGCGGCGAAGCACTCGGCGTCGATCATGTCGAGTACCGCTTGCGCAGCCGCTCGGACGGCCAGCGACCCTGCAAGGACGGGCTCTACGTCACCTTCCGGCGGGACATCGACCCAGATCTCGACGTCAACATGAAGCGTATTCCGCGCAAGCAACGCGCCATGGTGCGGAAAGGCATCTCAAACGGTCTGACAAGCGAGATCGACTCTGATGTCGACCGGTTCTACGCCCTCTACTCCGAGAGTGTTCGAAACCTTGGAACGCCAGTGTTTTCAAAGCGCTATGCGGAGACGTTAAAAGAAGTTTTCGGCTCCGACTGCGAGGTGCTGATCGTCTGTGACGAGGCCGGGGCACCGGTCAACGCCGTTCTCTCATTCTATTTTCGCGACGAGGTGCTGCCCTACTACGGCGGCGGTGGGCAGGACGCCCGCCGCTTGGCCGCCAACGACTTCATGTATTGGGAAGTCATGCGGCGGGCCTGCGAGCGCGGCTATGGGCTGTTCGACTTCGGCCGCAGCAAGGTCGGGACCGGCGCGCATGCCTTCAAGAAGAACTGGGGCTTCGAGCCGGCCCCGCTCTACTACGAATATCGTCTCTACGGCGATGCCGAGATCCCCGACGTCAATCCGCTGAACCCAAAGTACCAGCGGGCGATCAAGATCTGGCAGCGGCTGCCGCTCGCCGTTGCCAACCGGATCGGTCCATTTCTTGCCAAAAACCTCGGCTAATCTTGTCGAATTGCCAAGAATTCGTTTAACGCTTTTTGCTAAGGGGATAGCTTCGCTAAGCGTTTGAACCAGAAAGCTGGCTCGGGCGCAGCGAAAGCGGGAGAGTTGGGGTGGTCACGCAGTCGGAACACGGCCCCGCCGCGCAAGCTCAGCAGTCGGAACCTGTCGAGCGCATCGCGACCGGCGACACGCCATCATCATCAGGAAAGCTGAGCACCCCCGGGGCTTGGCGGCTGGTGGCTTGGCAGATTGCGCTTGGCGCAGCGGTCGTCACGCTAGCCTACTGGAACACTGCCCTCTCCATGGTCGAGGTCTGGGGAGGGTCCGAGACCTTCAACCATGGCTTCCTGATTCTCCCCATCGCCTGCTACCTGGCTTGGCTGCGCTATCCGCGGCAGTTGGACAAGACTCCCGAAGGCAGCTGGCTCGGCTTGGGGGTGATCGGCCTCGGCGCGGCCGCTTGGTGGCTGGGCGATGCGGCCGGCGTTCAACTGGTCGCCCACTTCGCCTTCGTCGTGATGCTGCAAGGCGTCATCCTCGCCGCCCTCGGCTGGCGCTGCTACAAGGCGATGCTCTTTCCCGCCCTCTATCTCTTCCTGATGGTTCCCTTCGGCGAGTTCGCCATCCTGCCGCTGCAGGATCTGACCGCCGATTACACGGTCATGCTCGCCCGTGCCTCCGGGATACCCGTGTTTATCGACGGGCTCTACATCGATATTCCCGGCGGCAGCTTCCTCGTCGCCGAGGCCTGCTCGGGCGTTCGCTACCTGATCGCCACCTTCGCGCTCGGCTTGCTGGTGCAAGACCTGCTATTCGTCAGCCGCTGGCGCAAGGCGCTGATCTTGGTGCTCTCGCTGGTCATTCCCATCATCGCCAACGTCATTCGCGCCTACCTCATCCTGACGGTCGCCTACGTCAGCGATTTCGAGATCGCGGTCGGTGTCGATCACATCCTCTACGGCTGGGTCTTCTTTGCCGTGGTGACCTTGCTGCTGATCGCAATCGCCTTTCGCTTCCGCGAACCGCCGGCCCCCCTTCCCGAGCAGCAGCCCGAGCCGGCGCTTCCCCACCGAAGCCCGGCGCGCCGCGCCGCGCCCTTGGCCGCAGGACTCCTGCTCGCGGTCATGGTTCCCGTTTCCAATGCGGTGTCCGGGCCCCCGACGGCGCCCGTCGCGTCGCTGGAGATACCGCTGCCCGAGGTCGGCCGGACCTGGCAGCAAGCCAGCGCGGACGCCAGCGACTGGAGCGGAATCTATCCCTATGCCGACGCTTCGATGCTGACGCGCTTCGAGAACGCCGATGGCCCTGTCGACCTCTACGTCGCCAGCTATGCCTGGGAGCGTCCCGAGGCGGAGCTCATCAACTACAAGAACCACATGACCGGCGGCAGGCCATGGGACATCGTCGGTGTCGCCAGAGGCAGCGCCCTTTTCGAGGATCAGCAACAGGCGCTGGTCTCGCTGAAGATCAAGCGCGGCCAGCATGAGCGCCTGATATGGTACTTCTACCGGATCGATGGCGAACAAACCGCCGATCCCCGCTTCGCCAAGCTCCTGAAGATCAAGGCCAAGCTGCTGAACGGCTATTCTCCGGCTTCGGTGATCGCCGTTTCCACCCCAATCGGCGACGACACGGTCGCCGAAGCCAGCGAACGCCTATCAACCTTCTTATCGGAGCTGCGAATGGGAGACGCCTTGGACCAAACCCTGGCGGATTTCGCCGCTCGCGAGCGAACGACCCAGCGCCTTGCCGACAAAGGGAACTGAGCCATGTGTGGCCTGACCGGACTGTTTGACCTGCGTGGACGGAGCGAGATCGACGAAGCCTTGCTCTCCCGCATGAACGAAAGCCAGCACCATCGCGGCCCGGACGCCGGCGGCCTCTATCGCGCGCCGGGCGTGGGCCTTGGCCATCGCCGCCTGTCGATCATCGATCTGTCATCCGGTCAGCAGCCGCTGTTCAACGAAGACCATAGCGTCGTCGTCGTCTACAACGGCGAGATCTATAACTTCCAAGAGCTGTCCCGCGAGCTGGAGGCCTTGGGCCATCAGTTCAGAACCCGCTGCGACACCGAGGTCGTGGTGCACGCCTGGGAGGAGTGGGGCGTCGATTGCCTCTCGCGCTTCCGCGGCATGTTTGCCTTCGCCCTTTGGGACAGCAATCAAGAGACGCTGTTCCTTGCCCGCGACAGGCTGGGCATCAAGCCGCTGCACTATGCCTTGCTGCCCAATGACACGCTGATTTTCGGCTCCGAGCTCAAGTCGCTCATGGTGCACCCGCAGCTTTCGCGAGATATCGATCCGCAGGCGATCGAAGACTACTTCGCCTTCGGCTACATTCCCGACCCGCGGTGTATCTTCAAGCAGGTCCGCAAGCTCGAGCCGGGCTACTTCCTCAAGGTCCGCCGGGGCCAGCCCTTCCCGAAACCGCAGTGCTATTGGCAGCCGAGCTTCGATGCCCAGGTCCCCGGTTCCGAGGCCGATGTGTGCGAGGAACTGCGGGAACGCATGCAGGAAGCCGTGTCCATCCGCCTGATCGCGGACGTGCCTTTGGGCGCCTTCCTGTCGGGCGGTGTTGACTCAAGCGGCGTGGTCGCGGCCATGGCCGACTGTCTGGACGACCCGGTCGACACCTGCTCGATCTCCTTCGGCCAGTCCGACTACGACGAGTCGCGCTTTGCCTCACAGGTCGCGAAGCAGTACGGGACGCGCCACCATACCCGGCAGGTCGCACCCGACGACTTCGATCTGATCGATCAGCTGATCGATGTCTACGACGAGCCCTATGCAGACAGCTCGGCCATGCCGACCTATCGCGTCTGCCAGATTGCCCGCGAGAACGTCACCGTGGCTCTCTCCGGCGACGGCGGCGACGAGGTCTTCGCCGGTTACCGCCGCTACCGCTGGTACCACTACGAAGAGCTGGTGCGTCAACGCATGTCCCAGAGCCTTCGGGGGCCGCTGTTCAACACGCTAGGCGCGCTCTATCCCAAGCTGGACTGGGCGCCAAAGCCGCTCCGGGCCAAGGCGACGCTGCAAGCCCTCGGTCGCAGCAGTGCCGACGGCTACTTCTACAGCCTCTCGATTCTGCCGTCCGCGCCGCGCATGCGCCTCTACTCGCAACGGCTGCGCCGGGAGCTGCAGGGTTACCAGGCCGAAAGCCTGATCCAGTCGCTGATGGACGAGGCACCCACGGACCATCACCTGAGCAAGGCCCAGTATGTCGACATGAAGACCTACCTGCCCGGCGATATCCTGACCAAGGTGGACCGGGCCAGCATGGCGCACTCGCTTGAGGTACGCGTACCGCTGCTCGACCACAAGTTCGTCGAGTGGGCCAACGGCCTGCCGCCGAGCTGGAAGCTGCGTGGCCGAGAAGGCAAGTATATCTTCAAGAAGGCCCTGGAACCTATGGTGCCGGACGACATTCTCTATCGGCCGAAACAGGGCTTTGCCGTGCCGCTGTCCCACTGGTTCCGCAACGAGTTGCGCGACCGCGTGAAGCGCATCATCAGCGAGGGGGCACTGGCGGATACGGGCTATTTCGACATGGCAGAGATTTCCCGCTTGGTCGATCAGCACCAAAGCGGTATCCGAGAGCACGGTCCAACGATTTGGGCGCTCCTGATGTTCGACGGCTTCTTGAAGCGTCATCAGCAGCAGGCAGCCCAGGCCGCTTAGTCGTTAAGCCCTTTTTCGCATAAATTGCACAGATTTTAGAGGTAATCGAAGGCTTTGCCGGCTATGCCGGTGGGGCTTGCCGTCGGCAAACGATGGCGGCGAACCAGGAACAGGCTTACGGCGACGGCAACGACCCTTCATGCTTCGGACCTCCCACAAGCTCCCGTTTGTTTTTCTCGCCGCTTTGGAAGCCGCGATCCTCATCACCATCATCTGCATGGCGGAGATGCTGGTGCGCAACGGCGGGCTGACCTTTGCCGGCGACGAACAGACCATCATCTATCGCTCCTGCTCGGCGGCGCTGATCTTCGTCACCTCACTTTTTGCATTCGGCTTCTACAATTGGGAGTTCGCCTCCGGCTTCGCCGAAGTCCTGGTGCGCGCCGCTGCCGCCTATTTCGTGTCCTGCCTCGCCTTCCTGGTGCTCGGCTACGTACTGCTGACGCCGACCGTGTCCGCCTGGGCGTTTGCCGGCGCCACCGTCGTCTCCGCCCCCATCATCCTGACCATCCGCAATGTCTTCCTGCATCTTGCCGAAGACGGCTGGCTCAAGCACCGGATCCTCGTTTTGGGTGTCGGCGACCCGGCCAGCCGCCTGCATGAGCTGGAGCATGGCAGCGTCATCCGTCGTTTTGCCATCGTCGGCTACCTGAAGTGCGGCGAGGAGGACGTGAAGGTCCATGCAAGCCCGGTCCTCACCTCGCCGGGCGAAGTGAAGGACTTCCTGCGAAACACCGAAATCGACGAGATCGTCGTGGCGGTCCAGGACCGTCGCGGCAACCTGCCGCTCGACGAGCTCATCGAGGCGCGCTTTCGGGGCATTCGCATTTCTGACTATCAGACCTTCTCGGAACGCGTCACGGGGCGTGTCGATCTGCAGGCCGTCCGACCGAGCTGGTTCCTCTACTCCAGCGGCTTCGGCCTCAGCAGCATGCAGCGCGGCATCAAGCGCGGCTTCGATATCATCGTCAGCCTGCTCGGCCTGATCCTCTTGTCGCCGATCTTCATTGCCGCCGCCTTGGCCATTGCCATCGAGGGCGGCGGCGCCGTCTTCTATCGGCAGGAGCGGGTCGGCCTAAACGGGCGGCCCTACATGCTGATCAAGTTTCGTTCCATGCGGTCAGACGCGGAGCGAGACGGCGTCCCCCGCTGGGCAGGCCAGAACGACCCGCGTGTCACCTTTCTCGGCAATTTCATGCGCAAGACACGCATCGATGAGCTACCACAGATCTTGAACGTGCTCTACGGCGACATGAGTTTCGTCGGCCCGCGCCCTGAACGGCCGTTCTTCGTCGAACAACTGGCGAGCTCGATCCCCTTCTACAACGACCGGCACCGGGTGAAGCCAGGTATCACCGGCTGGGCCCAGCTCAATTTCTCCTACGGGGCCTCAGCGGAAGACGCGCGCAGAAAGCTCGAGTACGATCTCTATTACATTCGCAACGTGAACATCATCCTCGACTTGCTGATCATCATCCAGACACTGCGGGTGGTCGTCTTCTTCCAGGGAGCAAGGTAGTCGCCGGTGCGCACCCCGGGCGTCAAGCGGACATGGCACTAGCAGAGGCGCCGGCACAGGCGGCCGCGGCAGCGCCCCAACGGCCACGCCACTTCGTCCATGTCTTCCCGACATTTGCCTATGGCGGTGTGCCTATCCGTATCGCTGACGTGATTTCCCGCCTGGACGGGCCCTATCGCCACAGCATCCTGTCCCTCAACGGTGAGATCGATGCCAAGTCACGCATCGCCGAAGGGATCGACTACGACTTTCCCGCGCCGCCGACAGGCCGCCTTCCCGGCCTCCTGCCGGCCGTTGCACGTTGGCTGAGGGCCGCCGAACCTGACCTGCTGCTGACCTATAATTGGGGCGCCATTGAATGGGCGCTCAGCAGTCGATTGCTACGCGGGCTGCGGCACATTCACTTCGAAAGCGGCTTCGGGCCCGAGGAAGCCGATCGCCAACTGCCGCGGCGCAATCTGTTCCGGCGGCTAGCGCTGGGAGGCAGCGAGCGCCTCGTTGTGCCCTCCCATCTTCTTGTGCGCATTGCCAGCGAGCAGTGGCGGGTCAACCCCAAGAAGATCCTGCTGCTGCCCAACGGCGTGAACCTTGCGCGCTACCGCCCCGATGCGGCGAAGCCCGAGATGCTGACGGACCTCGCAGATGTGCCGCGCCCGCTAGTCGGTACCGTCTCGCCACTGCGCAAGGAGAAGGCCCTCGATCGCCTGCTGCGGGCCGCAGCTCCCCTGCTCCGCGCAGGCCGCTGCACCTTGGTCATCGCCGGCGACGGTGTCGAACGGCCCAAGCTCGAAGCACTGGCCCGTGAACTTGGCATAACCGAGCAGACCCGGTTTCTGGGCCACGTGGAGGATGTCGCGGCCTTCATGCCGCTGTTGGACGTCTTCTCCCTGACCTCCGACACCGAACAGATGCCCAACGCCCTGCTGCAAGCCATGGCCTCGGCCTGTTCCGTAGCCGCCGTCGACGTCGGCGATGTGGCACGCATTCTCTCTCCGGAGAACCGCGCCCTGGTGGCGTCGCGGGATGATGAAGCGGCCCTGACCAGCTCGCTCGATCGCCTGCTCAAGGATGCTGCGCTGCGCCGCACGCTCGGCGCGGCCAACCGCCGCCAGGCGGAAAGCAACTACGATCTCGAGGACATGGTCGCGGCTTACAAAGCGCTGTTTCTCGGCGAGGCGCTGCCGCAGAAGATCCCGAGAACGGAATGAGGATCCTTCTGTTCTCAAGCCTCTTTCCCAACGCGGCGCAACCGAACTTGGGGCTGTTCGTCGAGACGCGGCTGAGGCAGACCTTGCAGCGCTCAGATCTGCAGGCCCACGTGGTGGCACCCGTCCCCTGGTTCCCCTTCTCCTCCTCTCGCTTCGGCGCCTATGCGAAATTTGCTCAAGCGCCCGCCTCGGAGGCGAAAGACGGACTGCAGATAGAGCATCCGCGCTACTTCGTCATTCCCAAGGTCGGCATGTCGCTAACCCCGCGGCTGATGTATCGCGGCGCGCTTAAGACGGTGACGCGGCTCTGTGCCGAGCAGGACTTCGACCTGATCGACGCGCACTACTTCTATCCGGACGGCGTTGCGGCCGCGATGCTGGCCAAGCGACTGAAGCTGCCGCTGGTCATCACCGGCCGAGGAACCGATCTCAACGTCATTCCGGACTATCCCCGCCCACGGGGCATGATCCTCGCGGCAGCCCGCCAGGCAGCCGAGCTGGTCACGGTCAGTCAAGCCCTAAAGGAGCGGCTGGTTTCTCTCGGCGTTCCTGAGACGAAGGTGACCGTGCTGCGCAACGGCGTCGACCTTGCGCGCTTCCAGCCGCTGGATCGCGAAGCCTGCCGTCAGTCCCTCGGCCTTCCTGGTCCATTGCTCCTCTGTGTCGGCAATCTCGTTGCGTTGAAAGGCCACGACCTCGTCATTCGTGCCATGCAGCAGCTTCCGGGCCTGCACCTCGCGATCGTTGGCAGCGGCCCGCTGCGGGGCGATCTTGAGAACCTGATTGCGGAATTGGGCCTCACGGACCGGGTACGCCTGGTTGGCCAGGTTCCGCAGGCCGAGCTCAAGCGCTACTACAGCGCCGCCGATGCGCTTGTTCTTGCATCGAGCCGGGAAGGCTGGGCCAACGTGCTGCTGGAGAGCATGGCCTGCGGCACCCCCGTGGCGGCGACGCCTGTTTCAGGAACGCCGGAGCTCATCACCGAGGCGGCTGCGGGTCGCATTATCGAACAGCGTAGCGTCGAGGCCATCGCAAAGACCCTGAGAGAGCTATTATCCGCCCCGCCCGCCCGTGCGGAAACCCGGGCCTTTGCCGAACGTTTTAGCTGGGATGAGGTTGCCGCAGGGCAACTTGCGGTCTTTGGGCGAGCCGCTCAACACAACGGCGGCCACAGCTAGAATCTGATACTGCCGCCGATCGTGATGGCGTTTTCCGTGTACTCGTCTTCCTCGTCGTCGGAGAAGCGACGCGAGTAGGTGTAGGTCAGATTGGTGTTGATTCGGCTCGACAGCTGATACTCGAGGCTCACTCGCGGAAAGATCTCAACCTCGGTGTCGTCGCTCGTGCTGGATTCGCTGCGCTCCGTCCATTCCCCTCGGAAACCGCCGATGAAGGTCAAGTCCCGCGACAGACCCACGCTGATGTTGGTGTTGAGGATGTAGGATTCCTCGTCGCTGCTGTCGAAATCACTGACATCTTCACTCTCTTCCTCGTAGGCGATCTCGAGGAAAGTCGACACGTTGCGCTTCTCCCAGGAGGCGCTTCCGCTGATCGTTCGGGTTCGCGTTACGCCGTCTTCGATCGAGAAAGAGTTCGGCTGGTTGTTGAAGTTGTCGATACCCTGTTCCGTCGTCGGGAGATTGGCCACGATGCGATCCTGCTGCGTCGTGGTGTCTTCCACATAGCTTGCGACCAAGGTCAGCCGCGGTGTCGGCTCGTAACGAACGTCGGCGTCGAAAACCAAAGTCTCGGCATCGCTGCCAACACCGGCCGTGCTCGTGAACCGCGGGCTCGGGGTCCAGCTGAATCCTGTCCGCCAAGTGATGCCTTCGATGTCGTCGTCATCATCCCCCTCGTTTTCGAGGATACGATAGCCGACCGAGCCTTCCAGCGTCAGATTGCGCTCGAACGGTAGCGGATAGAAGAGCGTCAGGTTGGTCTCGCGACGCGAGATGTCTTCGTCATCGTCCGCGAACTCTTCGGAAATCGAGCTGTTAAGCGCCCACCCTAGGAACGAGAAGTCGGGCCCGCTGACAAATTCGGACGAGAGCGTATGGGTGATGGTGTTGGATGCATCGTCCGAGTCGATGAAGACAGCAGACCCTTCGTAGCGCAGCTCGTTGCTCGCGAAGCTGCCTAGGCGTGACTGCAGGTAGGGCGAAACCCGGTAAGCCTGTACGAAGTCCTGACCAGAGGTATTGGCATCAGAGCCGGATTGACCGCGCTCATTGTCCGTCTGCACCTGACTCACGCCAGCCGAAGCATCGACAAAGAACCTCTCCTCGACCAACTCTGCGGTCACCGTACCGACGATGTCGGCGTCGATCCGAGTATCGGGGGAATCGGCAATCTCCTCCACCAGGAAGACCGTCGCCGAAAGATCGCCTTGGATACGGGCAGCATCGGCAGCAACAGTGATGTTCGGCCCGGCACGGAGAATGATGGCGGACTCCTCTTCGCCATCCGGATCCAGGTCAAGATTGTCCGTGAAGGTGATGTCGCTTACGGCGCCATAGGTGACCGTCCAGTCCCCCGAGAAGAATCCTTCTGGAATGACGATGACATCACCGGGCTGCATCATGATGTTGGCCGTCACGTCGCCACGATCTATCAGGTCGTCGAGGCGCAGCGGCAACTCTCTGGTCGTTTCTCCTTCTTGCCGGAGAAGCACCGCGCTGTTGCCGTCGGCGTCCGGGGTCAGACCGCCGACGCCTATCATGACATCGGCAAGGCTCAGGCCGCGGCGCCACGGCAAGGCGCGCGGCTGGGCGGCTTTGCCGATCACGCGTATCTGCTGATCGAAGGTGCCGACCGGCTCGTCCACCACGATGGTGACCAGGGGATCCTGGATGAACTCGGCCAGGCGTTCCTGCACGGCCTCGCTTGCTTCGGTCGGCGTCAGGCCGACGACGCGCAAGTCCTCGACCAAAGGAAGAGACACGAAGCCATCCGGCCTGACCGTCGCCGATGTCGAAAGATCAGGAAAGCGCCAAACGACGACTCGTAGCCGATCGCCTACGCCAATCTTATAGAATGGCGCCCCTTCGCCGCCCGACAGCGGCGTCAAGTCCTCACCCTCGGTCGCCTGCGCCAACTGCAGCGGAAGGAAGGTAAAAGACGGGTGCGCCGCCCCTGCCTCCACTTCATCAAGCTGCAAGAGGAACGCCCGCTCCTCAGCCGCTACCGCCACGCCGGCTGCAAGGGCAAGCGCCGCCGCCAGCACGCAGGCCAAACAGCGATGCAGAAGAGGTGCACCCTGCTTCCTCGTGGAGCGGGCTCTTTGATTGGGACGTGGGAACAGGAACATGATTGGCCGCGTTGCGCTGAGGTCAGCAGAACTGGCCCGGGTGTCCGAGCCAAACGGCGCGAGACCGCCCCAAGGAGCGGCTAGCAGACAGGCGCATAAGACCGGTCTCCCGAACCGACGGGCGAAACGTCATCTGCTGCAAGCGACACAGTCAAAACCGACTCGCCCCCCTCTGGACTTGCCTTGAATCGGCTTAACACGGCGACTCTTCGAAGACAAACATTCCTTGCCTGCGCAACAGTCTAGGTAACGGTAGCGGATCATGGCGAGAACTAAGGCTCTCTATTTGCATCGCCGGCGCGCGCAACTAAGCGGCCTGTTGGCTGACGCCAGCGATGTGTTCCGCCAGGATTCCGTCGAGGCGGGCCATGGCAGACTCCCAGCTATGACAGGTCGCGACGCGAAGACGCCCGGCTTCAGCCAAGCGACTCCGTTCTGCGGGATCGGACAGCAGCCGAACAACAGCCTCGGCCAAACCATCCGGCGTGCCCGCAGCCAGCAGATGCTCACCTGGAACGGCATCGACGCCGGCAGCGGCTAGGTCGCTGGCGACGACCGGCGTTCCCAAGGCCATCGCTTCGAGCACCTTGTTTTGGGTCCCGCGCGCTATGGCCAGAGGTGCCACAGCGACGGCAGCGCGGCGCACGTAAGGACGCACGTCGTCGACGGTACCGGTGACAGTGACACCATCGATATCGGCAAGCTTGCGGACGGCGGCCGTGGGATTGGCGCCGACGATCGTCAGACGGGCCGCTGGGCGTGACTGCCGAATTCGAGGTAGCACCTCGGCGCAAAACTCCACCATGCACTGCTCATTGGGGAAGTAGTCCATACGCCCCATGAAGCAGATGTGGTCCTCTTCGTAGGGCTCGTTGCCCGGCGTGAAGAAGTCGAGATCGACGCCATTGGGAAAGACCTCGACCGGCGTGGTTATCCCGAGGTCGCGGGCGCTCTGGGCTTCGCGCCGCGTGGCGACGGTGCAGAGATCGAACCGGTCGGCCAAGTGACGCTCCCAAGCCTGCAGCTTGCGTCCTTCAAGACCATAGCCCAGAGACAGCGGCCAGGGCTTTACCGGCGCATAGTCGAGCCACTTCTGGGAGTCCATATCGACGAAATCGAGCACCTTGGGCACGCTGTTATCGCCGAGCACATAGTGCGCCACGGAAGAGCAATGCACGAAAACGAGATCGAAGGCGCCGGCCCCGAGCTTGGCCTTTGCCCAGCGAACCAGCGAAGCGCTGTGGAAATAACCGAGGGACGACGGCTTTCGCGTCGGCAGACAAAGGACCATCTGCGTCAGGGCGCGGCTGCGGCCAAGCTGCTCGGCCTTGTAGCC
The DNA here is from genome assembly GCA_965247175.1 of Rhodospirillales bacterium. Lineage (GTDB taxonomy): Bacteria > Pseudomonadota > Alphaproteobacteria > Kiloniellales > DSM-21159 > JANQMX01. Next base: position 545,235 of record OZ252006.1, on the reverse strand, counting down.
ATGGCAGTGCTCGGCCAAGCCGTCTCCGGCCTTAGCCTCTTCTTCGCTTCGCACCGGGGCCAGCACGGTAACCTCGTGCCTGCGGGCCAGATGCCGCAAACTGTGGAAAGCCCGCACGCGGGCACCGTCTCGCGGCGGAAAAGGGAAGCGGTGAGTGACGAAAAGGATGCGCACGCGTCCAGTTTCCCTATGGTGTCGCGGGCAACGATCAAATCGCGCTCTGCGCGGGAGAACAAGGCCCCTATTAACCGAGTCTTGGCTGAATAGCGCGAAGTAGTTTCACAGACATGAAGGCAGGCTTGATAACGGGCTGCCAGCGGTCCGGGTTTTTTATGAAACCCGGTCCGCCAAGTGGCAAGAGTCAGGAGTAAGGACCAGCCCATCGTGCACGTGCTTCATATTCTCGATCATTCGCTGCCTTTGCAGAGCGGCTATGTCTATCGCACCATGGGCATTCTGGGGGCGCAGCGCGGTTTCGGCTGGTCCACGGCACAGCTCACCACGCCCCGCCAGGCCGCTGCGCTCAACGCCCATGAGCAGTGTGACGGCTGGCAGTTCCACCGCACGCCGGCGCCCAAAGGCTGGCTCGCGCGCCAGCCGGGACTGGCCTATCTCGCTGAAATGCAAGCGACTCAGCGGCGTATCGCCGAGCTTCTGGGAGACGAGAAGCCCGACATCGTTCACGCCCACTCGCCTGTTCTGAACGGCATTCCTGCCTATCGTGCCGCGCGGCAGGCTGGAATTCCCTTCGTCTACGAGGTTCGCGCCTTCTGGGAAGATGCGGCGGTCGACCTCGGCACGGCCAGGCAAGGCGGCCCACGGTTCCGCATGACCCGTGCGGTGGAGACCTGGGTCCTGAAGCGGGCGGATAGCGTCATCACGCTCTGCGAAGGCATGCGGGGAGAGATCGTCGCGCGCGGCGTGCCCGAAGAGCGGGTGTTCGTCGTCGGAAATGCCGTGAACGAGAGCCTGGTGCGTGAGCGAGGCGCCCCGGATAGCGAGCTGAAGGCCTCGCTTGCCCTGCCCGAGGGCCGGATTCTCGGCTTCCTCGGTTCCTTCTATCATTACGAAGGGCTGGATCTCTTTCTGCAGGCCCTGCCGGCGGTGTTCAGTCAGCATCCTGACGCGGCGCTGCTTCTGGTCGGGGGCGGCCCCGAGGAAACCAAGCTGCGAAACCTGGTCGGCAGCCTTGGACTCGAAGGCAAGGTGATCTTTACCGGCCGCGTTCCCCACGGCGACATCGCGCGCTACTACGACCTGATCGACATTTTCGTCTATCCGCGGCGCAGCATGCGGCTGACCGAACTGGTGACGCCGCTCAAGCCCCTGGAAGCCATGGCAATGGGCGGCATCGTCGCAGCCTCCGACGTCGGTGGCCATCGCGAGCTAGTACGTGACGGCGAAACCGGCACCCTCTTCCGCTCAGGTGCGAGCGAGGCCATCACAGAAGCCCTGCTTGGCTTGCTAGCAGCCGCCCCGGAGCGGTTGGAAGAGCTGTCTGCTAAGGCGAAGAGCTATCTCGAAGCGGAGCGCACCTGGCCCAGCACGGCCGAGGCTTATCATCCGGCCTACCAACGACTGCTAAAGTGAGCGCCGGCCGTTGGGCGACAGGACGCCGCCTGGCTACCCCCGGCGGCTACGACTTGGGCGCTGGATACTCAACCAGGTAGTGTTTGAAGAACTTGTTCGGCCCGATCGCTTGCCAGGTGTTTTTCGGCGAATAGGCAATGGGCATATAGCCACTCTCGCCGGACCCACCGCTCACACAAAAGTCGCGACCGTCGCGGGTCCAATGCCGGTCCCATACGCCAAACCCATTATCGTGCCGCCGGCCATCCGACCAAACGAGCACGCGCCCAGGGCAAATGTAGCGAAGGCCGAGCCAAGTGTAGCCCGTGAAATCGAAGGTCTTGATCAGAAACTTGTGTATGTCGGCGCTGTCCGCCTTGGCCAAACGGCCGCGACGTCCCTTGTAGGTTCGATGGGCCGCAGCGGCAGCCGCCGCAATCCATCGGTCTCCGGCCAAGGCGCCCGGGAAGCTCACCATCTCGAAATAGCTGCCGGAAGGCTCGTAGAGCACAGGACCAGTAGGGCCTCTTTCCGGTTGCGACAATGAGGTCTCCGTGCTCTGGGCACTCGCCTGGACCGTGGCGGCGGCGCACAAGAACAGGGCGAAAACCAGCGCTGCGGGGGTTTGCCAAGTCAATCGCGATTGCATCAGCAGCCTCTTGCTCACTCTCGTCCGTTCTCACTGCCGAAAGCGGTGTTCGTCGACGGATGGCCGACGCCGCAAGCCAGCAGTCTAGTCAACATTGTGCCAATCGTCAGGCACCGATTGGGCAAATCCGCTACACCTTCGGTCAGACTGCAGTCAGCCTGAACTCATTAGAACCGGGTTACGCGTGGGATTTTGCAATCTTCCCTTTGAAGAAATCGAAAACCAGGTACTCGACCGTGTCCCGACGCCGTCCGAACGCCACCCAAAGCAACAGGATACTGCCTGTGTAACTGAGCACCCCGACCGAGACCGAGGCGACGAGTTGGACGAGGTTGGACGGTGGCACTTCAACGGCGGTCAACTGAGACTGCGTAAAGAGCACAACGACGACCATCACGAGACATGAGAGCGCGCCGCGCCAGCAGGCTTTGAAGTAGTCCAACGCCGTGAAGCCAATCAGCCGCCGCATCAGGATTACCTCGGCCGCCAAGGAAATGGCTGCGAGAATGACGATCGTCGCGGCGGCACCCTGCAGGCCGTAGAAGTAGGTCAGAGGGATAAGGAAACAGAAATAGGCTATGCCCAAGTAAACATCGAGCCCTGCTGCCAGCTTGGTCCTGCCCAACGCCATGAAAACCGGCCCTATATGGCCCTGCACCGACATGATGGCACTGCCGACCGCAAGGACCTGCACGATCTCAATGGCACCCAGCCAACGATCTCCCAGGAGCAGCGGAACTGCCAAGTGTGCAACAAGCCCGGTGCCGACTGAGATCGGCATGGCAAAGAGAGACGTTATCCCGACTGCGTTCCCGAATATGCCCTTGAACCGGTCCAGCTCCGCCTTGGCCTTGGCGTAGCCGGGAAAAAGCGCCCGCTTCATCGGCGCGACCAGCTCGGTCGATGCCAAGTAGGCAATCTCGTAGGCGATCTGGAACATGCCGACGGCGCTAACCTGGCCCAAACCGCCAAGAATGTAGGTGTGGCCTTGCCGCCGGATGTAGCGCAGAACGCCGGAGACCATGAGCCAGATGCTGTAGGACATGATCTCCCGCCAACAGCTCAATGTGGGCCGAGGCAGATAGGGGTACAGCAGGTAACTGACGCTCAAACGGACGACTTCGCCCAAAAGTATTCCGTAGACCAGCGCCCAGTAATTGCCCAGATACAATGCAAAAAGGATCGCGGTGACGGCTGTCGTCAAACGACCAGCAATCAGGTGAATGAATATCCGGCTCATCCATAAGTTCTTTTCGAAGTCATGGAGCCGAATATTTGCCACACCGGCGAGAATAGCCTTGATGGACAGATAGGGCAGGATTTCGAAGAGCCGCGGCTCATCGAACAACAGGGATGCGGGATAGGCGATGCCAATGACGATGAGCGCGGTGATCACACCCCGGATCGCCGACATGGTCCACGCGGTGTCGTAATAGTCTCGCTTGGCGTTTTGATTGTAGATGACGGCGTTCTGGAAGCCGAACTCGCTGAACACCTCCACGATGCCGATGACGGCAAAGGCCAGGATCACGAGGCCGAAATCGTCCGGAAAAAGCAGACGCGCAATAATGATCTGGCTGACGAAGCCGATGAGGCGATCACCGACCCGCGCCCCGACTGACCAAAAGGAACTTCGGACAATCCTGCTGCCCAGAGTCTTCTCGGTCCCGTTGTCGAGATCACTCACCACGGAGAGACACCTTTGATATCTCGTAGCCGTAGAACTGCGTCACGCGCTTCACCCTACTCCATCGTCGAGCCACCGCCGCTCGGTCGTTCTCCTTCGTGACCAAGCTGCGCGCCCATCCCCACGTGCGGGCAAAGTGCTATGGTGAGCCCGCCCGAACGATAGCCCGCCTAGGAAGGATCTTTGAGGACTTTGCGGCGCCTTTCATCCGGCTACAATCAAGGGCCCAAATCCCCAAAGTGTTCTTAACGGCATAAAACACTCGTGTCAGGCTCTCACGGCGCGCCAGCTATCCTGACCATACCTTGTCCAGGCACCAACTTCCTCGTCCTATGCTGCAGCGCTACCCGTGATCCGGTCCGCGCTTGGCCGCTCGTTAAGCTGAATTGCTTCGGTTCACTGCGGTTACATTCTATAAGAGCGCAGATCGCCCGGTCGAGCGGGCCGAGCAGAAGCGATTAGAGCGGTACGAATGTGGAGCCTTGAAGCACTAAACGTCTTGGAAGGGGCGCTCTACGGCATCGGTGTGCTCGACGACCCGCTGGTCGTGATGGAAATCGGCGGCCGGAAGCCTCAACTGACCGAGCAGGGCAACGAACCTTTCTATTCACTAAAGAACCGATCGGTGAATGTTTTTGAAGCCGATCCAGAAGAAGCCGAACGGCTCCAGACGAATTACGATGCAGACGGCGGAATAAGAATCCTGCCCTACGCCGTCGGCGGCGGCAACGAGTCGCGGGATTTCCATGTTACCAAGCAGCGCGGCAGCTCGAGTCTCTATCGCCCCAATACGGCACTTCTCTCGCGGTTTAACGGGCTCGACGGCGTGTCGATCGAGAAGTCCATCGTCATAGAGACCAAAACACTCGACACGATCTGCAAAGAAGCAGGTTTGCAGCGGATCGACCTTCTCAAAATGGATGTCCAAGGCGCCGAGGGCGAAATCGTCGACGGCGGGCAAGCAAGCCTTGCAGGTGTCCTGGCGGTCGTGACTGAAGTGAACTTTCTTCCGATGTATGAGGGGCAGGTGACCTTCGCGGAACTGCAGAACAAGCTGCACAATCTGGGGCTCGAGCCGCACCACCGCTTGGGCTGCGGGTCAAGAGCAACCCAAAAGGTGGCAACCGGCCGAGAGCAAGAGCTTTGGGCGGACTATCTTTATCTGCGCCCGCTCGATGGCCTGTCGGACCAGGCGCTTGCCAGGATGGCCCTGATCGCCACGCTTTACGACTGCTACCACGTCGCGGTCAGCGCCTTGAAGCGGATCACCACACACAGTGTTGAGCCGATCATTGCTCAGTATGAGGGTGTCCTCGCGTCCGTCGAAAGAAACCGTGAAAGCAAGCTGCGCAGGATTGTACGCATCCTGCGCTACAATCATCAGTACTTCGACTAGGGGCCACCTACCAGCGAGCAGTCCGCTACCGTCCGCAAAGCAGACGCTGTCGTTCCAAAAGCCCACAATACGTCGGCGAGAAACTCAGGTTCGGGCAGTTTCGTTGTTGGCCAAGAACCACTTGTAGGTTCCGTTGAGCCCCTCGGCCAAACCGATCTGCGCGGTCCAGCCCAGCTTCGACAAATGAGACACGTCCATCAGCTTGCGCGGCGTGCCATCGGGTTTAGAGGCGTCAAACTGCAGCTCGCCCTCGAAGCCGACGACCTCCGTGATCAGCTCGGCAAGCTGACGGATCGAAACATCTTCACCCGTGCCGACATTCACATGCTCTTCTGCGGAGTAGCTGGTCATCAAGTGGACCAAGGCGTCGGCACAGTCGTCCACATGCAAGAACTCCCTGAGCGGCCGTCCGCTGCCCCACACTTCCATTGCCTGTGCGCCGCCCTTCTTAGCTTCATGCGCCTTGCGCAACAAAGCCGGCACGACATGGCTACTTTCCAGATTGAAGTTGTCGCCGGGCCCGTAGAGGTTCGTCGGCATGGCGGATATGAAATCGACGCCGTACTGCCGCCGGTAAGCTTGGCACAGCTTGATCCCGGCAATCTTCGCCACCGCGTACCACTCGTTCGTCGGTTCCAAGGGGCCGGTCAGCAGAGCATCCTCGGACATGGGCTGGCTCGCAAGCCGCGGATAGATGCAGGAAGAGCCGAGCAGGAGCAGCTTCTGCACCCCGGCCTGCCGCGACGCCTCGACGATGTTCGCCTGGATAGCGAGGTTCTCGTAGATGAATGAGGCTGGGAAGCTGTCGTTCGCCAGGATACCCCCGACCTTTGCCGCGGCGAGGAAGACTGCATCAGGCTTGTTGCGCTTGAGCCAGTCTTCCGTCTCGCTCTGCCGACAAAGGTCGACCTCGTCACGCCCTGCGGTGAGAACGATACAGTCCTCGCGTTCCAAGCGGCGAACGATCGCCGAACCGACCATACCCCGATGCCCGGCCACCCAAATCCGCTTGCCTGCCAGGTCGAAGCGACCGGGCCGAACCGACCCAGACGTCATTGAGCGGCCCTTTGTTCCGACAGCCCGGTTTTTGCGATAAGCACGCGATCCTTTTCGATCATCTCCTGGACCAGCTCTTCGAAAGTCGTGGTGTGGCGCCATCCCAGGATCCGATGGGCCTTGCTGGGATCGCCCTGCAGGAAATCGACTTCCGTCGGGCGGAAGTAACGCGGGTCGATCTGAACCAGGCATTGCCCGCTGTTCTTGTCGACGCCGACTTCCTCCAACCCACTCCCGCGCCACTCGATTTCGACCCCGACGCACCGGAATGCGACCTCGACGAATTGGCGTACCGAGTAGGCTTCACCGGTTGCCAGGACATAATCGTCAGGCGTCTCCTGCTGAAGGATACGCCACATGCCTTCGACATAGTCCCGCGCATGGCCCCAATCGCGTTTGGCATCCATGTTGCCGAGATAGAGCTTGTCTTGCAGCCCGGCCTCGATGGCGGTCACGGCGCGGGTGATCTTTCGGGTCACGAAGGTCTCGCCACGTGTCGGGCCTTCATGGTTGAACAGGATGCCGTTCGAGGCATGCATACCATAGGCCTGACGGTAATTCACCGTGATCCAATAGGCGTAGAGCTTGGCAGCGGCATAAGGGCTACGCGGCCGAAACGGTGTGCTCTCGCTCTGCGGTGATGGCGAGTCGCCGTAGAGCTCCGAGGTCGACGCCTGATAGAAGCGGACCTTGTCGGCCAGCTTCAGAATCCGAATTGCTTCCAGCAGCCGCAGCGTCCCGACGGCATCGGAGTTCGCCGTGTACTCCGGCGTCTCGAAGCTCACCTGCACGTGGCTTTGCGCCCCGAGATTGTAAATCTCGTCCGGCTGCGTTTCCTGGATGATGCGGATAAGGTTCGTCGCATCGGTCAAGTCGCCGTAGTGCATGAAGAAACGCACTCCGGGCAGGTGCGGGTCCTCATAGAGGTGATCGACGCGCTCGGTGTTGAACGAAGAGGAGCGCCTTTTGATGCCGTGTACGACGTACCCCTTCTTGAGGAGAAGCTCAGCTAGGTAGGCCCCATCCTGGCCTGTCACTCCGGTAATCAGCGCGGTTTTCTCTGACATGAACGTCTCCAACGCGGTGAGGGGCTCGCAAATACAGCAAACAAAGCAATTGGCATCAGGCGCTGCTCGTCCCGGCGCTACGCCTTAACCGGCCGATCCTGCAAGAACGTCTCGGACAGCCACTCCTCGAGCAAATCGACCCGGCTCTCCCAAGAGTTCTCCTGAGCGAGCTTCTGACGGTGTTCGACGGTTCCGACGCCACCCCGGTTAACGGCGTCGTCGATCGCGCTTATCCACTCTTCGGCCGATGAGGCCACTGCAATCACGTCGGAATGGGAGCGGATGTGCTCAATGCTGGCGCCGACCACGGGCTTGCCGGTCGCAAGGTACTCGTAAGTCTTGAGTGAGAACACAGAATTCCAATAGCCCTCCCCCCGGGCTTTGAAGGGCAGCAGATTGACGTCCATGTGACACATGTAGGCTGGCACATCCTCACTATCCTTGAAGCCCAGGACATGCACGTTCTTGTGGCTGCGGCACTTCTCCCAGGCCAAACGGTCCGGCTCGCTTTCGTCCAAACCGACGACCGCGCCGACAAAGACGAGGTTCCAGTCGGGCTTGCGCTCGGCGATCTCGGCCATCAGCCCGATGTCGATCTTTTGCGAAAGGCGGCCGAAATAGCCGATTCGCGGATGCGGGATGGCCGCCAAATCGTCAGGGCACGGGCGGTCGAGCGCCGCCATGATCTTCTCCGCCGTCACGCCATGCGGCAGCACCTTGGCACGGTCCGGTCCGGTACCCGGCAGCTTGCGGGCCATGCTCGCTGTCAACGTCGTGATCAGGTCTGAATGGGCGGTCATATCCGCCAAATCGGCCTGGTTTTCGGCGCTCCAGCCCTCGTTGTCCTGCCACGCATCGAAAACATGGAGATATCGGCCGCGTGCCGGCATCGCTTTGGCGAGCTTCCATAGGGAGGGATAACAGACCATGGCAATGCGTCTTTCCGGTGGCGGGTTGTTTGCCACTTTCAGAAGACGGTCTACGTGCTGCTTGGCGACAAAACGGCTCCATGCGGGGAATTTCGGCCAAATCGGCAAAGATCGGCCCGGTCGGTCGCGGGTCACCATGCCGCCCTCGGACAAAGCGATTTCCTCTACGCCAGAGAAGAACGGCGACTCATTCCAGCTTTCGCTGCCACGTTCCCAGAGGCTAAGCGGCCCGTTGCTGTAGACCACAGGCCATCCCCGTGTAGCCAGGCGGGACAGCATGTGCTGTCTGTCCACCCACCAGGGACGGTACCAATCGTTCGGCGTAAAGCAGAATATGACCGGGCGCGAGTGCTGCATCGGGCTTCAGTAGCTCCCAATCTATAAGCAAAGGCTAAACCGGACCAGACTGGTGGAGGCCCGCCAAACGCCATGAGAAGCGCATATTCTTCAAATGTTTCGGTTATGCAATCCGCGACCGAGCTCGCCCTCCGCCTTGCGCGCTTCGCTCAAGCGCAAGATCAGGGCCTGCATATCGGCCTCTCCGCCAACGGCTGGCTCTTGTCCATCGTTCGAGAACATCAGATGCAGGTCGCCCTCTGATTGCCTGAACCAGTGGAGGTCCGGCGCCGTGGCTTCCGGCGACATCGTGATCAGGAAGTAGTCGAGAAACGCACCATAGCGCGCTTCGATCAGAATGCGGCGCTCCGATAGCTGACTGGCGAACACGCCTATCGGCTGACGCCGGTCATCTTGTCCGCCGACGGCAATCGACAGGGCCGTGACCCTGTCTCGGGGCTGCCAACTGAGCCGGATCTGAGGGGCAGGCTGCAGCACGCCGTAGGCGGGAGACAGCCAGCCACCGAGCGGCGCTAAGCTGCCTTCCAGAACGCTCTCGACCGCCAACTGCCGGTCGAGATACAGGACTGCGCCTTGGCTGCCAGAGGCGAGATGGAGACTTTGCTGCTCTTGGTCGACGGCGGTGTTCTCCGCGCATTGGAACGAAAGCGTGCACGGCTCGCTGGGCAGTGGCCCGTCAAAGCGGTCGTAGAGCAGTGCATAGGCGCCGGGAATGTGGATGAAACCGCGGCGATAGCCCTCGAGCTGGGGGACCCCCTGCAACTCCCCCTCGAGCCAGGTAATGCCGTCTTCCTGTCTCTGCAGGGTCGTGGACACCGACGCTGCCGTCTCACGAGGCCGAAAATCGCCGGGGCAAGGGCCGAGCGGGTCGCAGCCGGAAAGATTGAGCGTATTGTGAGCCTGGGGCCCCATGAAGTAGGCGCGCCAGGAGGTTTCGCCCGCATCCCCCGCCTTTCGGGCATAGCGATAGCTGTAGGTGCCGGCATCGACGATCAGCGGCTGCCCCTCGACCGACAGGTAGACCGACAGGAAGTCCGCGTGCATATGGCCGGCCCAGTGGCGCGCGCCGGGCGCAAGGCCGCTGCGGAAGACCAGGCGGGCTGACAGCTCTTTGTCGTTGATCACGTAGAGGCCCGCTTCGGGAAATGCACAAAAGCCAGGCTCTTCGCCTGCGTCGACCGCCGCCGGCAGGGCGCCGCCGAACAACCAGAAGGCCCTTTGCAACGAGGGACAGTCCTCGCGCGGCGCCTCTGCAGAGCCTGGGTAGAGTGCGTTCAAGGCAGCGCGCATCGCCCCCGTCGCCCAGCTTTCGGCCGCGTCCAGGGGAAACATCGGATCCTCGGTGGCATCGCCGAGCGGCAGCGGCTCGGCTTCCGGGCCCGACAGCGCGGCCTGCAGGGAAAGCATGGACCGCAGCTTGTCTTCGAAGCCGGCCGGCAGCTCCGCATCGTTCCTGCGCTTCAGCAGGCGGTACGCGACGGCCAGTTCGCAGGCCATTTCGTGATAGTGGGTGCAGTGCTCGAAGGAGCCGCCGTCGCCGTAGATCTGCCGCTCCAGCTCGGCCAACCAGATTTCCTCACCCCGCTCGCCGAAAGCGGCCGCCGCCTCAGCCTCGGGAAAGAGACTGCCGAGATACCAGCCGGCAAAGCCATCGACGAGCAGATGGTTGTTGGCGACCGATTGCCCGATGCGGCTGGACAGAAAGTCGATGTCGGACAGGAGGATCTTCAGCGCCAGCCAAGCCGCGGCCTCTACCGCCTTGTCGCCCCCGGCCCGCAAGGAGAGCAGAAAGACCAGCGACCAGCTCAGGGCGATGGCCCGCTGAGTCACCACGAGATCGGTCGGGTAGCCGTAGCGGAGCTCCTCCCGCGCACAGGCGCCGATGAAACCCCTCAGCACCGTCTCGATGGTCCCGGCAGGCACTGCGCCGTGGCAGCAGGCCAGGCAGAGCCTGGGCAGAAAGGCCATGCGCAAAGCCTTGTAGCGGTAGAGCGTGTCCACACCCGCCGCCTCTTCCAAGGACGGGGCTGCCGGGCCATCGAACAGCCGCTCGGCAGGCGGCCCCAAGCGGTCGTAAAGGGGGACGCCTTGGGTCAGGTCGACCTGAACGCGCGCAACCACCGCCTCCCGCCACTGCGGATACTGCTGCGTAATCCGGTCGATCGCCGCCGCCACATCGCTCGGCTGCAGAAAGAACCGCGGTGTCTCTCGCCGGTCGAAGTGGTTCAGCAGCGCGGTCTTGAATGCCCCGGCGTCGTCCCAGGGCGGCAGCGTCTCGCGAAAGCCGCGCTCGAGCCGGGCGACGAAGGCCGCATCGCTCAGGTCGGGCCGGTAGGCTTCCTCGCCGCCGTCTGGCCGCCCCGCCATGAGCAAGGAGCGCGCTCTCCCGAATAGCGCCCCGACAAGCCCACTCTTTGCTGAACCGAGAACCTTCATCGAAAGCCGCGCGCCTGGCTCTCCAAGCTGAAAGATAGCGGACGGGGACGGCCCCGGCCCGGCCTGTCCGTCAGTAGCGTTTTATGACTTCGTAGTAGACCAAGCTGGCAAGACTTTGAATGTTATGTTTTTTCTTCTCACGCTCGTAGCCGAAAAGCTCAAGCGTGTCGCCGGCGATATCGTCGAAGAGGATCTTCTCGCTGCTTGAGAGCTTGATCCTCCAGGCGCCGATCTTGTTGGGATTGGGCAGCTCGATGGAGTTCTTGTGCCAGCGGATGCTCTCTTCAGGGACCGTGTCCTTACCGACCTCGTTATAGGACATCATGTCCGGGTCGTAGTCCTCGTCGAGAAAGGCGCAGATCTCCCGCAGCTTCTCTTCAGGCTGGCGGATCAGGTCTTCGTAGCGAACCTCGAGGAAGTCATCGCCGAGCACCTGGCCGACCTTGTGGGCTATGCTGACCTTCCACTGCCAGTCGCGAATCAAGCGCACCACGTTGCGCGAGAACCACTCGATGTTCTTCTGAGAGACAAGGACATCGCGGCCGTCACGAACCAGGTGGATGAACTTGGCGTCCGGGAAGATCTGCCGCAGAACGTCGATATCCTCCGTGTAGGAGGGTGTCTTGTCACCCCACCGCTGCTTATCGAACTGAGCGATGTGGGCCTGAAAGATGGCGTCGACCAGAGAGCGGTAGTCGACGATCGGCAAGCTCAGAACCTCGTCGGGCTGGGGAATCAGCTTCCCCCGCGTGACGTGGTGGTTGGCGCCGATGTCCTTGAGCAGAGCCTTCTGCACCTCGGCGTTCCGAATGTCGCCGTACCCGCCGACCTTGGCGAAGAACTCCGTGATGAAGCCGGTCTCATGCGGAATGCAGAGATTGCGATGGTTGTTCAACATCAGGCGCAGCATCGTCGTGCCGGAACGCTGAGAGCCGAGCACGAAGAAGGGCGGCTTTTGCGACGGCGCGCTCACGTCCGAGGTCACGGCAGCCGGCGCCTCAGGCAGCTCGGCCGGGACCCGCTGTTCCAAGTTCGCTTTTGCCATCGCCTCGCTCTACCGGGCCGTTCTCGCGATTGCCGCGACGATCGGGGCCAAAACCATACAGCCTTGCGCCGTTCGCCGGGAAGATAACGCTCTGTGACGAGTTAGTCTCGTCCGATCGTGTCATGCAATCAGCCATAGAGAGCCTAAGCAATGGTGAAACGCGGCAGCCTTGCTTAGGTACTGCGAACCCCGCTATCCGGCTCGTCGAGCACCGCCCGCCCTCCTGCGACAACGCGGGTTTTATTCTTTCCTAAGCCGGATAGGGTAGCCGGCAGAGCCTCTGCACGTTTCTCGCCCAAGACTCGCACGGACATGAAGATCCTGATCGTCACCTGGTACTTCCCGCCGGCGAACACCATCGCCGCGGTCAGGTTGCGCAGCATGGCCCGCGCCTTCCTTGAGGACGGTCACGAAGTCCGCGTGCTGGCAGCCGGCGAGATTCCGGCAGCCCAGACGCTCCCTCTCGATTTCCCGGAGGACCGGGTCACCTACACGCCCTGGCGCGACGTGCTCAGCATCCCCTCGTCCTTGGCGCAAAAGCTGAAAGGCGGTGCCAAGAAGGGCCAACCACCGCCATCCGCCACTGCGGCCGCACCCGTCCAATCCGACAATCTGCCGGCTGCGAAGCGCTCGCCGCTGCGCAAGATGCTGCGGAAGTTCGTGATCGAGGCCGTCTGCTTGCCGGACAGCCGCGTCGGTTGGGTTCCCTACGCCTATCGCCAGGGCAAGGCCCTGATCGAGGGCTGGCGGCCGGATGCGATCTATGCCTCGGGGCCGCCCTTCTCCACCAATGTGATCGGCTATCTGCTCAGCCGAAAGTACAGCATCCCCTTGGTCACCGAGTTCCGCGACCGCTGGGCGGATGACCCCTACTATCCGCCATCCAAGCTGCGCCAAGCGGCAGACCGCTGGATGGAAGGGCGTATCGTCAAGCGCTCGGCCGCCGTGGTGACGGTCTCGCAGCCCTGGCAGGAGGCCTACCAGGCCAGCTACGGCCTGCCCACGCTTCTCGCCTACAACGGCTATGATCCGGCGCTTCTCAGCGAACACAGCCCCGGTCGGCCCGGCGAAAAGCTGGTCATCGGCTATACCGGCGGCATCTACGTCGGCCGCCGAGACCCCTCCCCGCTTTTCGCCGCCATGGCGGACCTCACTGAGCTGAAGGACAAGATCGGGGTGGAGTTCTATGGGACCCACCCGGAGGATGTCTTGCCACTGGCCGAACGGGCGGGCGTGACCGACCAAGTGTCCTGCCTTCCGCCCATCCCCTATGCCGAAGCCGTCCATAAGCAGCAGCAGTCCGACATCCTGCTGCTTATGCAGTGGAACGACCCGCGCGAACAAGGCAACGTGCCCGGCAAGTTCTTCGAATACCTCGGCGCAAGGCGGCCGATTCTGCTGTTGGGTCTCGAAGGCGGTGTGCCGCACCGGATCATCCAAGAGCGGAATGCCGGCTTTCTCGGGCGAAACAGCGATGAGATCGCCGCTCAACTGCGCCGCTGGACCGATGAGAAGGCCGGCAAGAACGAGATTCCCGAGCTACCAGAGAGCGCCAGCAAAGGCTTCGCCCGCGAAGAGCAGTTCGCGCAACTCAGCAAATCGCTTCGCGAACTTATTGAAAACTAATCGCTCTTTCTGAGCCAGTCGCAAGTCATCTTCTCGACCTCCTGGCGCCGCGCTGCTTGAGAAAAGGTGTGGTCGGCCTCGGGCAAGCGCTCGATAGTGACGCGCTCTTCCTGCAGTAGGCTCTGCCACAGCGGGGAGAGCTTAGCGGCGTCCTCGAACTCCCGGGCGGTCAGGTCCTTGCCGCTCAAGATCAGCAGCACGGGTCCGGCGAAGCGCTTCAGCCCCGCGGCCATGCGGTCCGGCAAGCTGGCGTCAGCGCGACCGCGACCCTCGTCTGCGGTCCCACCTTCTTTCGAGGTCCCGGTCAGTCTCTTTGCCAGCGTTCCCGCAAAATCGCGCAAGGAGGAGCCCAGCGCCACCTTGCCGGACAGCAGCTTCCCCCAAAAGTCACGGCTGGTGAGCCGCGCGAGATAGTGGTGCTTCAGCATGGCGCGGGCCTGCCCAGCCTCTGTCCGTACCCACGGATTGAGCAGGACGACCCGCTCGACCCGCGGATCGCCGGCGGCATAGAACAGGATGGCCGAGGCCCCGTCGCAGAGGCCCCAGAGCACGAAGCGGCGCACCTCCGGCATGGCCTCCCTGAGAGCCTCCAAGGCTTGGCGGATGTCGTCGCCCGCATCCTCGAAGCCGCGAAAGTCGCCCTCGCTGTCGCCCATGCCGCGGTAGTCGAAGCGCAGAACCGGGAAGCCGGCTTCGGCCACGGCCCGGGCCAGCAGGAGGAACTGCCGGTGGCTGCCGATGCGGTACTGCGGCCCACCCACTACCACCACGACGGCGGTATCCCGCGGGTTTTCCGGCCTATGCAGAATGCCGAGAAGATCGTCCCCCTCGCAGGAGAAGACGAGCGGCGTTTCGGTCGCGGTCATTGGGCCAGCAACGCCTCCTCCGTCTTCTGCCAGAGGGCCGGCACCAGGGTCGTTTCCTCGATGGACCAGAAGGACGAGCCCGAGACCTTGCCAGCGAGAACCCCGACGCTCGCTTTGCCCCAGGCTTCGACGACGGTCTGACTGGCCGGCGGCAGGGAGGCGTCTTCGCCCTGCCCCAGCTCCAACCAGATGACCGAGCTGTCGGCCACGGGCACCATCTTTCCGAGCCGCGCCGCATCGAGGCCCCGCGCCACGCCTGGATAGAGCTCATAGCCGGCGACTTCCAGCGCGTCCCCGTCAAGCAATTCCTGGCGCAAAGCCTTGGTGCTTGGCCCCTTTTGCTCGGCGCCTTCCGCCCCGTCAGCCATGGCCGCAGCGATCTTCAGACGCAGGAACTGGGTCAGAAAGAGCTGACCGTTGGCCACAGGCTGCCAGAACAGGAGACGGCCCGGGACTTCGTCGTTGTCTCGGTGATGCTGCGCCGCCAACAGACAGCCTGTACGCAAACCCCAGAGCGTCACCGGCAGGCCCGATTGCTCGCCGAGCCACTGCCTTGCGCGCCCTACGTCACCCAGCCAGCCCTCCCAGCTTGCTTGACCAAAGTCCCCGGCGCTGTCGCCGGTGCCATAGAGGTCGAGCAGCAGGACGTGGAAGCCAAGATCCGCCAAGCGCCGCGCCTGGAGCACGACCATGCGCCGTGCCCGGTTCATCTCTTCGGCGAAAGGCGGCACGAACAGCAACGCGCCGCGCGCGCCGCTCTCTCCGGCAGGCGGATAGTGAAGGCAGAAAAGCGGCCCGTCAGGGCCGTCGAGAAAGAAGGGAACGAAAGGCTTGGAAGGTGGGCTTGCCGTCACGCCGCCATCTTGTCGTCGACGAACTGAGCCAGGCTGCCAACACTCTCGAAGACCTCAGCCGTGATATCGTCATCGTCGACGATGATGCCGAAGCGCTCTTCCAAGGCGGCAACCACGGTCACTACGGCCATGGAGTCGAACTCCGGGATGCTGCCGAACAGGCCGGAGGTTTCGGTCAGACTGTCGGCCCGCTCACCGAGCTGGAGAACGTCACCCAGGATCTCACGGAGATTTTGAACCGTCGGCATGAAGTCTATCCTTGCGGCTTCTTAACCCTTCGACGCATGCGTATCGCGCAAGATACGCCACGTTCTTGACAGAAACAGCCTTTGCAAGAGTTAACGGTGTTTCCATGGAACTTGGCTAGGGATATGACGCGGTTTGTCGGGAACCGCAATGTCACGCTGGACATTTCCACCGCGTGATATCCTATTGCGCCGCAACAAGCCCTCCTCCCGGGTGAAACCGCAACAAGAGGCCGAGACCGTCCGCCGATGCTGCTCAACGTCGCTGAGTTCATCAAAGAGAAGGCCGAGAGCAGCCCTGACCACGAAGCCATCGTGCACAAGGGTCAGGGCCGAAGCTATGAGGCGCTCTGGTCCGATGTCGAGGCCGTCGCCCAGGCCCTTCTGTCCCTTGGCCTGGCGCCACGGGACCGGGTTTGCATCTTCCTGGAAAAGCGCCCGGAAATGCTGGCGGCCGCCTTCGGTGCCGCCTACGCCGGTGGCGCCTTCGTACCGATCAATCCCGTCGCCAAGCCAGCCCAGGTCGCCTACATCGCCGAGAACTGCCAGGCCCCCGTCCTGATCACCTCGGCCGCGCGTCTGCAGGCGCTGACCGATGAGCTGAAGGACTGCCCCTCGCTGCGCCATGTCGTGCTGGTCGACGGACCTGCGGACACCGCTGCTGCAAGCGACTACGCCGTCACCGGCTGGCAGGACCTCCTGGATTCCGCTGGCACCCCAAGGGCTGGTGCGCGAACCATCGACACCGACATGGCCGCCATTCTCTACACCTCCGGCAGCACGGGTCGGCCGAAGGGCGTTGTGCTTTCCCACCGCAACCTCATCGTCGGCGGCCAGAGCGTGTCCCGCTACATCGGCAACCGGCCCGACGATCGCATCCTGGCAGTGCTGCCTTTCAGCTTCGATGCCGGCCTCAGCCAGCTCACCACCGCCTTCTGCGTTGGCGCGACAGTGGTGCTGCACAACTATCTGCTGCCCGGCGAAGTGCCGCGCATCTGCGCCAAGCAGGGCATCACTGGCCTCACCGGCGTGCCGCCGCTCTATATGCAGCTCATGCGGCAGAGCTGGCCGGAGGAGGCGCGGCAAAGCCTGCGCTATTTCGCCAACACCGGCGGGCACATGCCCCGCGCCCTGCTCGATCAACTGCGCGAGACCTTTCCGCAGGCGAAGCCCTTCCTGATGTACGGCCTGACCGAGGCCTTCCGCTCGACCTACCTGGATCCGGCGGAGGTCGACCGGCGCCCGGACTCGATCGGCAAGGCCATCCCGAACGCCGAAATCCTGGTCGCCCGACCGGACGGCAGCCTCTGCGAAGCCGGCGAGGAAGGCGAGCTGGTGCATCGTGGCGCCTTGGTCTCCCTGGGATACTGGAACGATCCCGAGATGACCGCCCAGCGCTTTCGCCCTGCACCCGGGCAGCCAGAAGGCATCCCCAACAAGGAATTGGCTGTCTGGTCGGGGGACATCGTCCGCCGCGACGAAGAAGGCTTCCTCTACTTCGTCGGCCGGCGGGACGACATGATCAAGACCTCCGGCTACCGGGTCAGCCCGACGGAGATCGAGGAGCTGGCCTATGCCAGAGACGACGTGGCCGAAGCGGCCGCCATCGGCGTACCGCATGACGAGCTGGGCCAGGCCATCGTGCTGATCGTCGCGCCGAAGAGCCAAGCAACGCTCGACGAAGACAGCCTGATGGCGGACTACAAGAAGGCGCTGCCGGCCTATATGCTGCCGCGCGCGGTGCTGCTGCGGGACAGCCTGCCCCGTTCCGGCAACGGGAAGATCGACCGCCGCGCAATCGCCGAGAGCTGCGCCGAGATGTTTCGGGAAGGTGAAGCCGCATGAGCCAGGCCGAGAGGATTGCAGTGACCGAAGGGCCGGACGCCGAAGCGAAACACCCTGCCCTCGTGAACTATGCCGTGCGCAACGGCTGTCTCTTGATCGGCGAGACGCCGGTCACGCAGCTCGCCGAGCGCATCGGCCGTACGCCCTTCTACGCCTACGACCGGGCTAAGCTGGATTCCCGCATCGCCCTGCTGCGCAAGCATCTACCCGAAGCCATTGCCCTGCACTACGCGGTGAAAGCCAATCCCATGCCGGCGGTGGTGCAGCACCTGCGCGGACAGGTCGACGGCTTCGACATCGCCTCACCGCTCGAGATGCAGGTGGCGCTCGACAGCGGCATGTCCGCCCGGCACATCAGCTTCGCCGGCCCCGGCAAACAGCCTTGGGAGCTGCGCCAGGCAGTGGCGGCGGGCGTGCTGGTCGAGGTCGAGTCAGAGACCGAGGTTTCCCGCCTGGCTGAGGTTGGCGATGCCCTTGGCATCCGGCCGCGGGTGGCCATCCGCATCAATCCGGACTTCCAACTCAAGGCCTCCGGCATGCGCATGGGCGGCGGCGCCCAGCAGTTCGGCGTCGATGCCGAGCGTGTGCCCCAGCTTCTTGGCGAGCTGCGCGGCCTGGACCTCCACTTCGAAGGCTTCCACGTCTTCGCCGGCTCGCAGAACCTGCACGCCGAGCTGATTCTCGAGACCCAAGAGAAGACGGTCGAGCTGCTGCTCCGGCTGGCCCAGCACTGCCCGGCCGAGGTCACCCACGTCAACCTCGGCGGCGGCTTCGGCATTCCCTATTTCCCCAACGACAAGCCCTTGGAGCTGGCCCGGGTCGGCGAGGCGCTATCGGAGCTGCTGCCGCGCCTGACGGCGGAGATGCCCAAGGCGCGTCCGATCATCGAGCTTGGCCGCTTCATCGTCGGCGAAGCAGGGGTCTATATCTGCCGCGTGGTCGACCGCAAGGTTTCCCGCGGCGAGGTCTTCCTGGTGACGGACGGCGGCTTGCACCATCACCTGGCGGCCTCCGGCAACTTCGGCCAGCGCATTCGCCGCAACTATCCCGTCGCCGTGGCAACCAAGATGGATGCCCCCTCGGAAGAAAGCGTCAGCGTCGTCGGCCCGCTCTGCACGCCGCTCGATCTGCTGGCTGACAAGATGACCCTGCCCCGCGCCGACGTCGGCGACCTGATTGCCGTCTTCCAGTCCGGCGCCTACGGCCTGACAGCCAGTCCGACCGCCTTTCTGAGTCATCCGCAGCCGGCCGAAGCGCTGGTCTAGAGCGCTTTGTGGCCATGACAGTCATCGGCCGGACCATCGCCAAGGTCTCCGCCAGCGTCGAAGAGCTCGGGCGGGTCAACGCGGTCTTCTACTACCTGGACAGGCTGCTCTTGGCCCTGCCCGGCCGCAACGGCGCCGTCCGCTATCTCTTCGTTGCCCAGCCGGTGCCCGGCGGCCCGCTGCTTCCACCCCGGCGTGGCGCCAAGATCAAGGTCGAGCAGATCGACGTCATGGACCCGCGCCTGCATGCCCTTGAGCTGGACGATGCGGTGCAGGCCTACCGCAGGGACCAGAAGTCGCTCTGCTTTGCGGCCTTCCAGGACGAGACCATCATCGGCTGTCTCTGGTTCTGCCAGGGCCCCTATGACGAGGACGTGGTGCGCTGCCGCTATCACCCTCGCCCGACGGACAGCACGGCCTGGGACTTCGGCGCCTATGTGGCACCGAACTATCGCACGAGCTTCGCCTTCGGCCGGCTTTGGGACGAGGTCAACGCCTACTACCGAAGCAAAGGCATCCGCTGGTCGCTGAGCCGCATCTCGGGGGCCAATCCCCTCTCCCTGCGCTCCCACCAGTCCCTCGGTGCCCAGGTGGTCGGCAGCGCCACCTTCGTGACGCTCTTCGGCTTGCAGATCATGAGCTGCAGCCTTGGCCCGCGCCTCAGTTTCAGCTTCGGTAGCGGCCAAGTGCCGGATGTCCAGGTGACAGCGCCGCCCGCAACCGCCGGCGGCCGGCAGTCGACGACGGCGGAGGCTCTCTCGCTATGAGCGGATTCTGCGGCTGGATCGCCACGGCCCCACAGCCGGAGGCCGAGCAGGCCCTCCGGCAGATGGCCGATGCCCTACCCATCTACGGCGACCTGCTGAATGAAACCGCTGAGCAAGGATGGTGCGGCCTGGCAAGCCGGGCGCGCAAGAGCAACGGCGCCTGGTTTGAGGACGAGCGTATCTGGGCGACTTCGGAGGGCTATCCCGCCTGGTCGGACCCGGAGCTGGCAGGCTTCGCGAAAGAGCACGGCCAAGGCGCTGCGCTCGCCAAGGCCTATCGGCAGCATGGCAAGGGCTTGCTGGAGCGGCTGCACGGCCCGGTGTCCTTTGCGGTCATCGACCGCGAAAACCGGACCGCTCTCGCCGCCATCGACCGCGCCGGCATCCAGACTCTGAGCTACGCAGAGACCAGCGATGGCCTGGTCTTCGGCGCCACCGCCGACAGCGTCCGCGCCCACCCGGCCGTCACCGCCACGATCCATCCGCAGTCGCTCTACGACTTCTTCTTTTTCGTCGACCGCATTCCCGCGCCGCACAGCGTCTACCAGGAGCAAAAGAAGCTGGTTCCGGGCGAATACCTGGCCTTCGCCAATGGCCGGGTCGAGGTGGCCAGTTACTGGCAGATGCCCTATCGCGACGACGTCGCTGGCAACCTGGTGTCGCTGAAACGAGAGCTTCTCGAGCATCTCCGCGCGGCCGTTGCACCTGTTGCCGCTCATCCGAACCTCGGCGCCTATCTGAGTGGTGGACTGGACAGCAGCACGGTGGTGGCCCTGCTCAGCGAGCAGCTCTCTTCGCCGCTCAAGACCTTCACCATCGCCTTCGACGACCCGCGCTTCGACGAGTCGCCCTACGCCGACCTGATTGCTAAGCGCTTCGCTACCGACCACGACAGCTACACGGTCCAGCCGGAGCGCGTGGAAGAGATCATCGTCCGCATCGCCCAGGCTTACGACGAGCCGTTCGGCAACTCCTCGGCCATCCCGACCTATCTCTGCGCCCTGCGCGCTAAGGAAGCCGGCGTCGCCATGATGGCGGCGGGCGACGGCGGCGACGAGTTCTTCGCCGGCAACGCTCGCTATCTGGAAGACCAGGTCTTCGACCACTACGCCCGGGTTCCCGGCTTCCTCCGCAAGGGGCTCATAGAACCGGGATTGGCCGTCGCTCCCTTCGGAGACCGGATCACGCTGCTGCGCCGGGCCAGGAAGTATGTGCAGCTTGCCTCCATGTCGGTGGCCGAGCGTTTCGTCCGCAACAACATTTTCATCGAGCGCGACTACCGGGAGATCTTCTCCCCCGACGCCGTCGCCATGATCGACCCGCAAGGCCCGCTTCGCTTCGTCGAAGCGATGTACGAGACACCATCATCGCAGGACAAGCTGCACCGTCTGTTCTATGTCGACCAACGCCTGACCTTGGCCGACAGCGACCTGCGCAAGGTTTGCCGCATGTGCGACCTCGCCGACGTCGAAGTCCGCTTTCCCTTCCTCGACGAAGCCTTGATGGACTTCTCCGCTCGCATTCCGCCCAAGCTCATGCTGAAGGACGGACGCTTGCGCGCCTTCTACAAGGAAGCCCTGGCGAGCGTCTTGCCGCGGGAAACCCTGGAGAAGAGCAAGCACGGCTTTGGCCTGCCCTACATCAAGTTCCTCAAGGAAAGCCCGATGCTGCGGGATTTGGCCCGCAGCTCGCTGGAGGAGCTGAAAGACGACGGCCTCTTCCGGGCCGACTTCCTGGACCGCCTGGCGCTGCGCCTCGACAGCGCGTCCAACGGACAGGAAGACAGCGCCATCTGGGATTTCCTCGTCATTCGCCAGTGGTTCGGCTCAAGGCAAGGCTTCACCTTCGCCTGACCCATCCAATGGCGCCTCTACGAAGCGGCGGGTATGGCGATCTCGAAAAGCGTGGGCCAGTGCTTGCCGGTCACGAAGAACGTGCCCGTGCTGGGCCGATAGGCAATCCCGTTGAAGGCGTCCCGGAACGACTCACGACCGGAACGACGAACGACCTCGCCACAGTCGACAATGCGACGCAGCTCGCCGGTCTCTACTGACACCTCGAGAAGGATGCTGTCGAAGAGCCGGTGGACGTAGAGCCGGTCGCCAAGCACCTCCAGATCGTTGAGCTCTGTCAGCGCCCGGCCTGCATGGCTCACATCGAGCGTCGCAAGCGGCTGAAAATCCGAGTCGACTCTTGCGATCTTCGCGCTTCCATTGGTCATGAAGAGGCTCTGGCCGTCGCTCGCCAAGCCCCAGCCTTCGCCTTCGTAGGCCGTCTCCCCCATTGGTGTCAGATCGGGCCAGGAGAAGCGGAGCGCGCGCTCGGAGGTATAGGTCAGCGCGACGATCATCCCGTCGATCGCCGCGATGCCTTCGAGCCAATGCTCGGTGACCGGCTGGCGGTGCAAGACGGAACCGGTCTCGGGATCCAGCACCCGGAGGCTCGACCGCCCGACAAGCCCCGTGGACTCGATCAGGCTGTCGTCATGCCAGGCCAAGCCTTGAGTGTGCGCCTCCTTGTCGTGCTGCAAGACCCGAAGAACGTCCGGCCGGACGATAGGAACGCCACGGAACCGCCAGCGCATCAGGCCGGACTTGAGCAGCCATTTTCCAGGGGAGGTATCCGGCAGGGAAAGCAAGCTGGCCCCCCTTAAGCGGCGCTAGGTGGGTGCATTGACCTTTCGAATCCAACCGCGGAGCTGCCGGAGGAAGCCGGCGCGCTCGGCAAGCCGGCCCAAGCGCGCCGACAGCGCATTCGTCGCCCGAATGCTGTTGCAGGACAACCAGCCCCGCAGGCCGCGCGGGAAGAGGTAGTAGTAGCGTTCGGTCTGCTGCTGGGTGCTGAGCCGCTGTTTATGCAGATTGTCGTCATTGCCGAAATCGAAAACCTCAACGGCAGGCTCCAAGGCACAAAGGTCCTGAAGGATCTCCGTATGGAGGAAGATGCCCACTTGGAGCTTCCCGAACTCGGGGTCGTAGCCGATCTCCTGGGCATGAAAGACACCGCGATGCAGCAGCCCGACCTGAAAGGCCACCGGTCGCTCGCCGATGTAGAGGATGTAGCAGCGCAACCAACCAAGCTCCGCCGCCGTGCGGTATCGGCTCGACAGCTCCTCCGTGTTGCGCAGGCCGGCGCCCAAGAGCTTGAACTGATACGTTTTTGAAGAGAGCTCGGCGGCGTCTTCGAGGAACTGCGGCACGTCCTCCGCAAGCCGGAAGCAGCGCACGCTGTAGTCTCCTGACACCGCTTCGACGAAACGCCGCCTGGTGCGCTTCAAGTCCGAGCGGGTGCGGCTACTGAGCTGCTGAAGATAGCCGTCGTAGCTTTGCGCGAGGGCGATTGCGCGATGCTCGTAGGGCTTGCCGAAAACCAAGGCGTGGAAACGACCGACGAAGGGACCTTGGGCCTGGAGCAGCTCGATCAGTGTCGACTTCTCCGCAACCGACTCGAGGAAGAGAGCGGCATCGTTGGTCAGGTCGTCGGCGACCGCAGCGAACAGGGACTCGACCACCTCCTGCGGGGCATGCACCGTCGCTGCCACAAGCGGCCGGCTGCGCAGGGTAAGCCGCGTCACCGGCCAGGAGAAAAGAACGAACTCGCCGATCTGGAGACTGAGGCGCGACGGATAGATCAAGAGCGGCAGCAGCCCAACGGCGTTGCCGTCGATGCGGCATACGGCAACCTTCGCCGTGAACTTCGGCGACAACGCACATGCTGCCAGCCACCGCGCATCATCATAGGGAGAGGCTTTCGCGCCGGTCTCTTCAATCTCAGCAAGAGCATCGAGCGCCCATTGGGACGACGCCGGATCGAGCGATCGCAGTTCGGTGGTCGGAGGCGCCGATGACTGTGCTCTTGAGAGCATCTCCATCTTCAATGTGCCGCGAACCGAAGCCAGCCCTTGAGCGCAAGGTGTTTCAGGCGGCCGAGCGCCCCGGGCGGAAAGGCAATGATCTCATCCAATGTCCCGAGTGCCTCGGCACGCCAGTGGGCCTTGTAGCCCGAATCGCCCTGCCCAATGTTCACCTGCTTGCATCCTTTGGCAATCGCCTGCCGAAACATCTCCTCATAAAGCTTCGAGCCGGTGCTGAAGTCCGCCACCGCTTCGTCATAGCTATTGGCGATGATGTATCGAGTCATGCCGGAATCCAGCGCGATGCAAAAGCTGACGGGCTTTCCGGCGTGGTAGATCATCCAGACGTTCAAATGCTCGCCGAACCAGCTGTCCTGACAAAGTTCCGTCCAGTATTGCCAGTCTCCTTCGCCACAGAAATGGGGCTCGCCGTTCTTGTAAACCCAGGAACGCTTTTCGACTGCCGCCAGATCGGCAAAGACGGTAGGCCAATCGACGCCTTCGTTGCCGTTGTAGTGCACAAGCTCGGTTGGCGCCTCATTGCTGAGCTTGCGCCAGTAGTAGCGGATCTTCTTTATTTTTTTCTTGGCCAAGGTGGTGAAATAGGAGTCCGCATCCTCGGGAAGGGCAACGATAAACTGCTCTCCCAGCGTGCGCCGGGTCACACCCCACCCTGCCTCTTTCAGAGCCTCTTCCAAAGCCCGGACCGCAACGCTGCCGCTTGAAACGGGACCAAGGCGCAGACCCTCGGTCGATCCACCGTCCTTGAGAAAGTTAACCACCGCCGCTGCCACATCGGGCCGTCCGGACGGCATGGCAACGTCCCGAAAAGGCATGTAGGAGCCGGCCAATGACGTGAAGTTCTGCTTTTTCACGATCTGCCGCGCGATCGGCAGCACCGCGCTGGTCCCCCTTTCGTCGAACGCGACGACATAGGCGACCGGGCCGTGCCAGGACCTGATCGATCCGTAGTGCCTGGACCAGGCTTCAAACCATACTGGCCGTAGAAACTCGGTCGCTGCAGAGCCCCTGCCGCCCAGATCGGGCCAGTCGCAAGGTGGCTCCTCACGCAACTCGCATCGCACGGCGGCAAGAGCCTCGCGCCGTTGTGGAGCGCGCCGCGCACTTGCTGTCGGCGCCGGATTCATACTGAGGCCCATTTGCTACCCCCATAGGCCGGCAACGGGAAAACAAGCAGACTCCCGCGAAAGTACCCCAGCGGATTGTACAACAGGGATCGCCTCAGCAAAATATTTTACGTTTAGTATTTGCAGAACTTTTTTGGGCAGCTCGGCTTGCCTGCCCGGGTTGGCAGCGATTACTGCGCACCAAGACCTATTTCAGGTCGCCAGCATTCTGATATCGCGACTTCAGATGAACTCGACGAAATTGGAAATCCGGTCCGTTTACAACGGAAGTCTTGGTCCAGGCTCAGGAGGCCGGGCGAAGGGCATAGGCAATGCGCCCAAGCGCCTCGTGAAAGAAGTAGTAGCTGCTTTGCAGGCCCCGGGGACTGGGCAACCAGTCGAAGAGGGCCAAGCTGGGGGCGGTTGCGAAGTCGGTTGGTGCCGCTGTGACGACCAGGCCCTCACGCTCGAAGGCTGCCATCGCCCGCGGCATATGCCACGCGTGGGTGACGAGATAGATGCGCTGGATGCCCTCCCTACGCAGGAGTTCCGCTGAGAAGACTGCGTTCTCGGCGGTGGTGGTCGAGGCCTGCTCCACCAAGGCGACGCTGGCTCCAAGCTCTTCCTCCAGGGCCCGCTTCATCACCACGCCGCCTCGCTCGCTCTCGCTCGCTTCATTACCCGCAGAGACCAGCAGCGGCAGCCCTGTCTTTCCTTGCAGGTAGGCGGCATAGCGCAAGCGGGCAAAGGTCAGGTCGGTCGGCTGCGGCTCCCCGTACTCCGGCGGCCGCTCATCGAAATCGGCCCCGAGCACGACAATCGCCTGCGGGCCTCCGGACGCGGCAAGATCGGCGGTCAGCTGATCGGCAAGAAGAGGCGGATAGTCCTGATGCAGCATCAGAAGCGAGGTTCCCACCGCAGGCAAGCTGATCAGGAAGAGAGCGACAAGCCCAACCGAGATGCAGGTGCCGGCCAGCAAGGGCCAGCGGCGGCGCAAGAGAAAGCCGCAAAGCACCAGTACCAGGAACCCCACCGGCGGCAAGAACAGGACCTTTAGCAGAGCCATTTCGCCCTCTTGGTGCCCGCGCGTAAAGCTCGTGGTAAGACCGGACGGATAAGCAAAGTTTGCGATGCCAAGGCGGGCACGCAGCAGTAGCCAAAATCCGCCGAAGCTGCCAAAACCGCAGCGGCGCGACTCTGCCGGACCCGCCCCCGCGCGCTTTCTTTCGCCAACTGCGCCAAAGGCCCCATGCTGCTTGAAGCCCAGAAACAGCGACCAGCCCCTCTACCGCCCGGGCCGCCGCGCCTATGCGTGGTGATCGATACCGAAGAAGAGTTCGACTGGGGCCGCCCGCTGTCCCGAGACAGCCGCTCCGTGACGTCCATTGCAGCGCAGGACAAGGCGCAGGCGGTGTTCCGGAGGCACGGCATCGTTCCTACCTACGTCGTCGACCACCCGGTCGCAAGCGACCCTGCTGCGGTCGAAACCCTCAAGGACCTTGCCCAGCGCGGGGAATGCGAGATCGGCACGCATCTGCATCCCTGGGTCAGCCCGCCCGACCAGGAAGAGGTTACCTCGAAGAACTCCTATCCCGGCAACCTGCCACCGGCCCTGGAGCGGGAAAAGCTGACCCGCCTGACGGACAGGATCGAAGCGGCCTTCGGCCAGCGCCCGACCGTCTACCGCGCCGGACGATATGGGGCCGGCCCGAACACGGCCGGGATCCTGGCGGACCTCGGCTATCGCGTGGACAGCAGCGTCGCCGCCCACGGCAACTTCTCAGGTGACGGCGGGCCGGACTACAGCCTCTTCTCGCCCCAACCCTACTGGCTGGACGAGCAACAAACGCTGTTGGAAGTCCCCTTGAGCTGCGGTCTCGTGGGCGCCCTTCGCCATGCGCCGCAGCTCTTCCGGCTCGGTCAAGCCGATCTACCGGCCAAGCTCAAGGCGCCGGGCATTCTCGCGAAACTGGGGCTGCTGGAGCGGATTCGCCTCAGTCCCGAAGGCATCTCGTTGGAGGACCAGATACGCCTTACCGAAAGCATGCGAGGCGACGGTTACAACGCCTTCGTCTACAGCTACCACAGCCCTTCGCTGGCGCCGGGACATACGCCCTACGTGCGCGACGAAGCCGACCTGGAAGCTTTTCTCGCGCGCATGGACGGCTACTTCAGCTACTTCCTCGGGGAGCTTGGGGGACAGCCGAGCAGCCTGACGGAGATTTATGAGTTGCTGCACTAGGGCCCTGCGATGAGGGGCTTCTTCGCCGTCCACAAGAGCTGCCTGGATGCCGACGACAACCTCGCACGGGCACGGCGCAGCTTTGAGCGGCAGGGCTTTCCCTACGCCGTAGAGCTGGAGAACGAGCACTGGCGCATCCTCTCGCTCCGACGCAGCCGAGCGTCAGAGGGTTGGGTTCAGTTTCCAAACGGCGCTTTCGGGCTTCTCGCCGGCACCCTGTTCTACCGCGATCTCGCCGATCGCAAGGCCTTGGAGCGCCTTCACGGCGACGAGCAAAGCCAGACGCTTGACGAGGATGCCCTTTGGGGCTCCTTCGCCGCCCTTCTGGTGACCCGCACAACGCTGACCGCGATGACCGACCGCACCGGGACGTTTCACGTCCACCGCGATCTCGCCGGGCAGCGGCTTTCGTCATCCTTCCTAGCTCTCGCGGAAGCGTTGCCCCGGACGACGATCGATACGCAGGGCTTCTACGACTACATCTTCCAGGAAGCGCCGCATGGCGGAGGCAGCATCTTTCGCGAGATCCGCCTGCTGTCATCCGACGTCAAGCTGCTGTCGGACAGCGAAGAGACGCAAGAGGTCGCGCGCCCGATCGCCCAGCCGGCAAGCCAGCCGGACGAGCCCCTAGAAGACGGAGCAGAGCGCTGCCTGATGGTCCTGCGAGACCGCATCGCGAGCCTTTTCATGCACTATCGCGATCGTATCGATACGGCACTCTCCGGCGGATATGACAGCCGTCTCATCCTGGCCATGCTGCGCGAAGGCAACTATCCGGCAGCCCTGCACGTCTACGGCAGCGAAGCCTCGGAGGACGTGCAGGTCGCCAAGCGAATCGCCGCCGGTGAAGGCCTCGATCTGACCGTCACCAACAAGGGCAAGCGGGCATTGGTCCCGGCCGACGACTACGCCGATCTGGTGGCGCAGAACTTCTTCGCCTTCGACGGCTATCCCAACGACGGCCTGTTCGACAACGGCGCCGATCTCGCAACCCGTCTCGAACGCGCTGGCGAGGACCGCATCGCCCTCAACGGCGGCGGCGGGGAGATCTATCGCAACTTCTTCTACCTGCCCGATCGGCCCTACTCGGCAGAGGCGGTCGCCTGGTCCTTTTTCAGCCAATACGACCCGAGAGTCTGCACGGCCGGCTTCTCGAACAGGCGCTACCAGGCTGGGCTCGCGCAGCGCATCGCCGAGTGCGCGCATGGGAGCACCGAGGCCAGCTTGAGCCGCGATCAGGTCGAGTACCTCTATCCTTACTTCCGCTGCCGCTATTGGATGGGCCGCAACAACAGCATCAATAACAGGCTCGGACTCGCCGCCACGCCCTTCATCGAGCATGCGGTGATCAGCAGCGCGCTGCGAGTGCCGCTTCGGCACAAGACGCTCGGGCTGCTGCAGGCACGCATGATTGCCAAGGCGGATCCGGCACTCGCGGCCTACCCCTCGGCCTATGGCTATAGCTTCGATGGCGAGCCGCCGCGGTCGTACCGATTGAAATACTTGACGACCTACCTGCGGCCACCACGCCTGCGGCGCTTGACCTATCGTCTGCGCCGGCAACCGCCTTTGCCAAAGCAGCTACAACCGCCCTACCGCGATGCGGTATTGGGAGAGATCGCATTTGTTCGGGACTATCTAAAGCTCGAGCGCCTGACCGATCCGGGCCAGTTGAACCGGGCGCTGACTGCCGAATACCTTTTCCAATGGGCCGACGCCGACCACGGCGTCTAGCACAACCGGGCGCTACCGACCGGATGCGAGAGTCGGCCCGTCTTCCTCGCGGTCTTCGTTCTGCTGAGCCCGCTCGACTTTGCGCAGAAGGTCGTCGACGGCATAGTCGAGGCTCTCCCAGTCCGCCATCAGCTTCTCGAGCTCTTCCTCGAGATGCTCCGGCTTGAGCGGGTCGTCCTTGTGCTTGGCGATCAATGCCGCCAAGGCGAAGCGCAGCGGCAAGCGCTGATCGAGGGACGTCCTGAGCCCGGCCAACTCATCAGAAAGCTGGGCGAACTCCTGCGTGGCGGCCTGCTGCAGGCTGCCAAGCCGGAAGGCGATTGCAATCAAGGCAGCCACGACGAGGGCGCCAATGATGACGCCGAGCGCCGGCGCTTGTTGCGAGACCGCGTCGATGACCCCTGCCAAGCCGTTCATTTGCCTAGTTCTCCTGGTCTCGATGTTCGTCGGCCGCGACACTAGGAAGCAACGAAATCAGCTTCCGCCCGGCGGCCAGATCAGCAAGAACCGTTAAAGTTCCATAATTGGGATAAGGTAAACGGCGAGCCAGCGCAATTCCGTGACGCCATCGATGGCCGTGCCCGACAATTGTCACAGGCTGAGAGGTACCAAGTATCAGTCTGCGGGCAGATTGAAGCGGCTCCTGACCGCGGCAATCTGATCGGCCCGCAGGTCTACCGGATGCGTCCGTTCGCGATAGTAGCGGCGAATGCGCTTGACGTAAGCCTGCGTCTCCGCAAACGGCGGCACCCCGCCGTAGCGGCGCACAGCGCCGGACCCGGCATTGTAGGCCGCCAGCGCCAAGGTCACGTCGCCCTCGAAGACCACGAGCAGGTCTCGTAGATGCTGAACGCCAGCCAGCACGTTCTGCCGAGGGTCGAACAGCTCGGTCACGCCATAGATGGCGGCGGTGCTGGGCAACAGCTGCATCAGGCCCCGTGCGTTCTTGGGCGATACGGCCTTGGCCTTGAAGGCGCTCTCGACCTTGATCAACGCCAGGACCAGAGAGGGATCAAGGCCGTAACGCGGAGCCAGCTCTTCAACCAGGATTCGGACCTGCTCCGGCGCGCGCAGCGGACGCAGAGGACCGTCCTCCCCCAGCACACCACGACCATGGCAGGCGGTGGACAGCTTGGCCGCCTCGCCGGAGAACATGCTGCGTAAGCGAGCCGCCTGCGGATGCCCGCCAGCGGCCGCCTTATCCAGCCAGTGCAGCCCTTCGGCGTCGTTTCTGTCGAAGCCGCGGCCATTCATGATCATCCAGCCGATGCTGTACTGCGCGCGCGCCGAACCCTGTTCCGCCGCCGTACAGTACAAAGCAATGGCCTTTCCCAGGTCCTTCGGCACCAACTGGCCATGCTCATGCAGCGCCGCCAAGGCCGTCATGGCCTCCTTGTCGCCGCCCGAGACACGGTCGCGAAGAACCTGCGGATCTTCCAAGCCGCTACGCACCGAACTCTTGGACAGGTCGGCGGCGGCCGAAGATGCCGCAAGACAAAGTACAGATGCGAGAAATGCCCCCGGAACGCGAATCATTCGCCCCTCAAATCCCAGCATGGTTTGAAATGTTACCCCGACGTTAATGTGCCATTTTTTGAGGAATTTGTCCAGCTTGCCGCAGGGATTATTCGCAATTGAACCCCTCTTCCGCGCGACTCTTCTTAAGCAACAAGGATCAAGACGGTTAAGGTCACCGCCGAGGCTGTGCAAATCTGCGCGCAGCAGCTGTTGGCGCCTCTCCTCGCCGGAAGGTAAGGGCCCAAAGCAGCAGCAGATAGAACAACAAGGCCGGCCTCGTGTTGTCAATCAGGGTCCCAAAGAGCCCGACAAGCAGGAAGCTGAGCAGGGCTGCAACGAGGCCGTTAGCCAAGAGCGCCTGACTGGCCCTGGCCCGACTGAGCCTCGCCAAGGCGAGCAGGATCGCAGCGAGGAAGAACAGCAGCCCGAGCACGCCGTTCTCCACCACGACATGCAGAAAGAGATTCTTAGCATGCCACGATAAGTGATTAAAATCACTTGCCATTATCCAATAGTCGCCGGCACTGGAGAAGTCCCCGTTGGCGACCAGATTCTCCCAGTCGTTCGAAACACGCACGTCGGTGACATCCACCATGCCACCGCTCGAGAGCATCAGGGTTGGCGGCAGGCTGAATGGCCAGTAGGCTCCCAGCCGCCCGCTGTTCACCTCGACGCTGAGCTCTTGCCACTGCCCGACCTCGGCCGGTCGTTCGGCGGCGCGCAGGCAGTTCGGCTGCCAGCGATGGAAGAAGAGCACGAGCTTGGGACAAAGGGACACAACCAGATTGGCGCCCTCGCTCATCGCCCGAACCCTCGCTTCCAGGCGATAGTTCGTCTCCGGGTTGATGGGGAGCTTCTGTGTCATGTTGAAGTCCCCGCCGCTCAGGCGCAGGAAGCTCTCCCCGTCCTCTTGAGCGAAGAGATAGCTGATGCGCTCCTCCCGCCGACGGTCGGACCAGAAGTAGTGTCGCGGGAAGGCCCCCGGCCCTATGCCGAAGACGTAGGACAGAGGCGAGTGATCGAGGAAGCCGAAGGTGGTGGCCCAGTGGTCCAGGCGGCCGGCAAAGTCCTGCTGCGCCGTCGAGAACCGCGTTTCCATGCGATACCCGGTGAAAGGCGGAATGGCGACCACGCAAATGACGGCGAAAACGGCCAGCGCGGGGAAGGCATAGACGGGGTGTGCGATGGGCCGAACCGCCATGGCCAGAGGAAGCGCCGTCGCCAGGACGAGAAGCGTCACGATCCCAGCGGCCAGGCTTGCCTGGCCCGAAGCCAATGGATTGTAGCGGCTCTCCACAAACGCGCCCTGCAGCTGAAGGAAGATCAGCACGCCCAAAACAACTGCGGCGGCGAAGAAAGCCACGTTCAAGCGGGCTGGCAAACCATAGCGCAGGGCAACGACGGCGAAGAATGTGAAGAGCACCAGACCGAGCGCAAAGTAGCCGGCTAAGACGAAGCTGGCGTAGGCGACAGCGAAAAGCACGATCAAGGATAAGAGGATGATCGTCTTCGTGCGGCCGCGTAGCCCGATCTGCTCCTGCACCTTACCGACGAATACATAGAGGTAGTAGGCAAGCGACAGCCCAAGCGCCAGGTAGAGACCACGAGAGAAGGTCGCCATGGCTGCGTAGAGGCCGACCAGCAGGGCGACGAAACACAGCAGGCGCAGCGGCCATTTCTGCTGCACGATCGTGCCGGCACAGGCCAATGGCACGGCAAGCGACAGGTAGGCGTCCACAGCGGTGCCGCCTGTGTGCATCTCGGCAAAGACGCCGGTGACGCGGTAGGCAGTTGTCGTATCCAGCAGGGCTTCCAGAATCGCATAGGGATTGAAGCTGCTGACGATGGCCAGGAACACGCCGCGTTCCCACAGGATGATGGTGCCGAAGCCGATCAGCCCGATGGCGAAGCCGGAGAGCAGCAGCTCGCCGCAACGCCCGCTGTTCCGTTGCCAAGCGAACGCCAAAGGCCACCACAGCAAGAGGGCCCAAAGCATGGGCCGCACGACCCTTACGGCGTTGTAGGGGCTGAGATAGTCGAACGGTGTGTGACTGGTGAAGGCCGGAGGCGGCACCAGCGCGATGGCCGTCCCGATCAGGGCAACCAGCAGGAATAGCAGGTAAACGCGCGGCGGCAGCCCCAGCGCTCTAAAGGAAAATGCCTTCTGTCTGACAAGAAAGGTCCCGGCGATGATCAGGACCAGCGCATCCATCTCGTTGAAGAAGAGGCGCCCGCTCCACAGGCCCGGGTCCAGCGTCGGCACAAGGGCCGGAAGGACGATGAGCCAGCTGTCGGGCCGCCAAAGCAGCAGGGCAACCAGCCCCACAGCAAAAAGCAAGTAGATCAAGGTCGGCCCAGGAAGCTGGTAGACCGTGACCAGTCCCGCCAGGATGAGCAGTGCCCCGAGTGCCTGTCGGACAAGGACGGCAGGGCCAGTCCTTACCGACCGGCTCTCGTTCGGCCCCTGCGCAGCAGATCCTGTCTCGCCAAGGCCCTCTCTTGCCGGTCGCTGGCGCGTTCGGTGATTTCGCAACCGGGTCGCCACGGAGTTCCCCTCTCAAGACCGGCACTTACTGAAAGGACAGCTTACACAGGGGAAAGGTCCCCGGTCACCTGAGAAGGCCGTTCTCTCGCAACAGTCGAACCGCGTGCTCCATGGGAATAGCGTAGGTAATCCCGCTCGGATCCTGCAGCAGCCGCTCCTTGGACTCCTTTACGAACACACTGCCGATTATGGCAAGCACCTCTCCGCTTTCAGCATCATAGACCGGGCTGCCGCTGTTTCCCGGATAGGCCGTTGCGTCGAGCTGATACACGGTGATGCGATCGCGCAAACGTCTCACAGTCTTGGCGTCGAGGCTGCGGGTCGTTGGTGACGGCGTGGCGATCGGCGTGATGGCGGAAATGATGCCGCGATGCGTCACCGGGTGCAGTCCAAGCACGGCGCCAATGGGAAACCCGGTGAAAGCAATGGACTGCCCTTCGTTGACCCGCTCGGCCGGGGCGATCTGCAACGGCGGCAAGGTCTCTCCGATCAACCGAAGTATGGCAATGTCGTGGGTCCGGTCTTCGGCAACCACCTGCACGGGGATGATATCTGCATCCCCATCGGACGGGCGAAAGACCACGAGCTCTTCGGTCCGTGCCATATCGGCCTTGGGCGGCAGGACATGCTGATTGGTCAAGACGTGCTGCCCATCGACGACAGCAAAGCCTGTGCCGCGGAACTTGCCCGGCGGACGCCGCAGTTTGTCGTAGGTTCCGATGGCAACAATGCTCGGCTTGATGCGCTTGATCGATTCCACCAAGCCACTTGCCAGTCCTTCTGTGGGGGCCGCCAGGAGGCTGAAGCAGCAAAGCAGGACCAGGACAGCTAAACGCATGATCGATAGGGCCTTTCTTTGACTTGGTTCGTTCGTCGTTCTCATAGCATCTCCGCCGAGGCCACAACAGGCCGGCCGGGCCTCCGGACGCAAGATCGCCCGCGAAGCCGACGGTTGTCAGACCACTCCCGTCGAAGCGTCCTCGGCAGCACAACGCCATAGAAAGTCCTAATTTGACGAAGCTCTTAGGCAAGATTCCGGTCGGCGTTAACGAGAGATTTCGGAGCGTCGCACATAACTGTTGCTTCACCCTATTCGACTAAAGAGGTTAAGCTCGCAATGACCTCTCACAATGGAACCTGAGCGTTGCTCGAAACACTCGTCTTCATCGCGACCAATCTGGCTGCGTTCTACGTGATGTACTGGGTCATGCAGAATGACGGCGCATCACGCATCGAGGATCAAACAGGCCTGCTTCGCATGAAGCCGGGCGATGACTACACCCCGGTGGTGCGCGGCAAGGGAGCGGGCGCGAAAGCGCGTCGCCGCACCCGGTAGCAGAGATGTCGGCTTCCGTCGGACAGTCAGGCTTGGCGTGGGCGCTTGGCAAGCCACCGATGGGCTTTGATGGATGAGAGATCTCTTCGTCCTCGGCCTACTCGGCGTCGCCATCCTATTGGCCTTTCGCTTTCCCTTCATCGGGATCATGGGCTGGACGTGGATTTCGTTTCTCAACCCCCACCGCTTGAGCTTTGGATTTGCTTTCGATTTTCCTATCGCCATGGCGATGGGCAGCGTGGCCATTCTGGCCTACATCTTTTCCAAAGAGCCTAAGAAGCTACCACCTTTTCCCTTGTTCTGGATCGTCGTACTGCTGGTCTTCTGGATCGGCGTCACGACCCTGTTCGCCTATGACATCGACTGGTCGAAAGAGAAGTGGGAGACCTCGACCAAAGTCCTGCTGATGGCCCTTCTTGCAGCCGTGTTGCTGACCACGCGAGAGCGCCTTCATGCGATGGTCTGGCTGGTTGTCGTCACCTTGGGCTACTTCGGCGTGAAAGGCGGGGTCTTCACCATCCTGACCGCCGGCAGCTACCACGTCTGGGGGCCGCCAGGGACGTTCATCCAGGACAACAACCAGCTGGCCCTGGCGCTGATCACCACCGTTCCCCTGGTGCACTATCTCTCCACCACCACCCCCTACAAGTGGATGAGGATTGGGCTGTGGTGCGCCATCGCCCTCATGTTCTTCTCCATTCTCGGCAGCCAGTCGCGCGGCGCCCTGGTCGGCATCGTGGCGATGGCGGGCTTCTTCGTCTGGCGGACCCGCTACAAGGGTGCGGCCATCATCGCATCGCTCATCCTCCTGTTCATCGGCGCCTGGTTCGTCCCGGACCACTGGATCGAGCGGATGCAAACCATCAGCGACTATGAGACCGACGGCTCGGCGATGGGGCGGATCCACGCCTGGACCTTCGCGGTCAAGCTCGCCCTCGACAATCCGATTACGGGCGGCGGCTTCCACGTCAGCTCGATCAGCGACCTCTTCTTCTCCTACGTTCCGGAAGGCCGGGTCGCCAAAGCCTTCCACAGCATTTGGTTCGAGATGCTCGGCGCGCACGGTTTCGTCGGCCTCGCCATCTTCATCACCATGCTCTTCCTGGCCTGGTCGAACTGCAGCCTGATCAGGCGCAAGACGCGCGAGATCCCCCAGCTTCACTGGGCCTATGATCTGGCCTCCATGCTGCAGGTCTCGCTCATCGGCTATATGGCGACTGGGACCTTCGTGAATTTGGCCTTCTTCGATCTGCTCTACACGCTGATTGCAATCATTGTGGGTATGCGTGTCGTCGTTGAGCGACAGCTCAAGACCGCCGAAGCAGTCGAGCCGACATCGCAGCGTCCGCAGCGGCGCCGAGGGGGGCGTCCCCTGCCGAAGCCGGGCTTATCCGGCGCCGGCGCGTCTCGACGCCAGAGATCCACCTAGAGTCTGCCGTTTAAGCGCCGCGGCGCCAGAGCCTGCGTCGGCAGCCACTTGCAGCCGAGCTGGCGAAGGCGCATTAGACCCCGCATCAAGACAAACGGGACAGGGACGATCCGATGGACGGTCACGGCTACGAGAGCGGCGCGCTCAACCTCCCTTTCGTCGGCCATTGCACCTTCGGCAAGCAACCGCCCTGCACCGACCTGAGCGCCATCGACGCGCACGTCGCCGTCCTCGGGGCGCCCTTTGACATGGGAACCCAGTACCGCGCCGGCGCCCGTTTCGGGCCGCGCGCCATCCGGGAGGCCTCGACGCTCTTCTCCTTCGGTCATGCTGGTGCCTACGATTTCGAGGACGACGTCACCTACATGCCGGTCGACAAGGTGCGCCTGGTCGATGTCGGCGACGCCGACATGATCCACACTGACACCCTTGCGAGCCACGCCAACATCGAGCGCGGAGTGCGTGCCATTCTCAAGGCCGGCGCCCTGCCCGTCGTGCTGGGCGGCGACCACTCGGTGCACATTCCCTGCATCCGCGCCTTCGACGACCAGCCACCGGTGCACATCATCCATATCGATGCCCATCTCGACTTCGTCGACGAGCGCCACGGCGTGCGATACGGGCACGGCAACCCACTGAGACGTGCGTCCGAGATGCAGCACGTCACCAGCCTGACGCAGCTCGGCATCCGCAATGTCTCCTCATCCAACCGCCAGGACTACGAGGCGGCGCGCCAGGCAGGCTCAGACATTCTCTCCGTCCGGGACGTGCGCCGTCTCGGCACCCAGGGCGTGCTCGACCGCATTCCGGATGGCGTCCGCTACTACGCCACCATCGATATCGACGGCTTCGACCCCTCCATCGCGCCCGGAACGGGCACGCCGAGCCACGGAGGCTTTCTCTACTACGAAGTGCTGGAGATCTTTCAGGGCCTAGCCAAGAAGGGCGATCTCGTCGGTATCGATCTGGTCGAGGTTGCACCGGACTATGACCCGTCCGGCACCACCGCGTTTCTGGCTGCGCAGCTCCTGCTGAACATTCTCGGCTTCGTCTTTCACGAAAAGGGGCTGTCCGCCTAGCCGGAACCCAGCCCGCTGACAGCCTAGCCCTCGTCCGGTATCACCGCAATGACGTCGACCTCGACCAGCCATTCGGGCCGCGCCAATGCCTGAATGACCAATCCGGTCGAGACCGGAAAGACGCCCTTTAGCCAGCGGCCGACGGTGCGGTAGACCTCCTCGCGGTAGCGCGGGTCGGTGATGTAGATCGTGATCTTGCAGATATGGTCGAGGCTGCTGCCGGCCTCCTCGAGCAGCTCCTTGATGTTGGCCATGGCCTGCTCGGTCTGCCCGGCGGCATCGCCGATGGCGACGCTCTCCTTGCTCGTCAGGTCCTGCCCCACCTGTCCGCGCACGAAGACCATGGTGCCGCGGGCGACGACGACCTGACAGAGATCGTTGTCGAGCTTCTGCTCCGGGTAGGTGTCTTTGGTGTTGAAGCGGCGCAAGCGCTGGTGGGCCATGATCTGCCTCGATTGTCTTGTTGGAGCGGAGAGCGGCGGGATGGGAGACTGCGCAGCACCGGCGCAACGATCAAGCCGGGACCGAAGGCTGCACCCTGTAGGGTCGGTCAGAAATGCTCCTTCCGCACCACCTGGACATCGGAGACGTAAACGATGCCGATCTGCGGCTTCAGGGCCTCGAAGGTGGCGGAGAGCACTTCCTGCAGCTTGGCTTCGTCGAGCACGCAGAGAATCTGCACCATGTGGGAGGCATCGGTGATCTGCCCCTCCTCCCACGTCCCGTCCTGGCCGCGCCCCGCGACAGCCGGCAAGACCGTATAGCCGGTGACGTCGAGGTCATCGAGGATGGCCAAGAGCCGTTTGGTGATCGGCTTCTCGATGATCAGCTCAAGCTTCTTCTTGGGATATGTTTGCATCTTCTACCCCGCGACCCATCCGGCTGCCGTGATGTAGAGCGGTATGCCGAAGACCAGGTTGAACGGAAAGGTAACCCCAAGCGATAGCGTTAGATAGATGGCCGGACGTGCTTCCGGCAAAGTCAGGCGCATGGCGGCGGGCACAGCGATGTAGGACGCACTGGCGGCCAGTACGACCATCAGCGCCGCGCTACCGGGAGACATGTCCAATAGCGAGACAACGATCGTGGCCAAGGCGGCCCCGATCAGCGGCATGTATATCCCGAAGAGAAAGAGCCTGAGGTTGAGCGCATCCCTGGCTGAGCGAAAGCCGCGCGCCGCAACGAGCCCCATGTCGAGCAGGAAGAGGCACAACACGCCCTTGAAGGGGTCGACAATCAAGGGCGAAACGTCTTCCAGTCCGTCCTCGCCGGTGATCCAGCCGATGAAGAATGCGCCCATCAAGAGCACCACGCTGCCGTTGAACAGCACCTCCCGCAGGGCTTCTCCACTCAATGCGCCTTTGCTGCTTTGGCTCCCGGACGACCCGTTGCCGTCGCCGCGGCGGACCAGCCAGAGCGCGGCCACGATCGCCGGCGTTTCCATGATCGCGACCACAGCGACCATGTAACCGTCATAGGTGATACCGAGCGTCTTGAGCGCCTCGGTTGCGGCGACGAAGGTGACGACGCTGATCGAGCCGTAGTGCGCCGCCACGGCGGCCGCATCAACCCGTGACAGCCCGGTCGTCAGCCTGAGCAGGGCGAAGGCGAGAACCGGGATGGCAAAGCTGAGCAGCACCCCGAAGGCCATTGCCAGCACCAGGTCGGCACCCACCCCGTGCGCGCTGACCCCTGCCCCGCCCTTGAAGCCGATGGCGAACATGAGATAGAGCGCCATCGCCTTGCCGACGGACTCGGGAATCGACAAGTCCGATCGTGCGGCCGCGGCAAGCACGCCCAGCAGGAAAAACAGGACCATCGGCGACAACAGATTGTCGATCGCAATGCTTGCCAGCCCCACCGGCACGCTCCTCCTTCATCTCACGCGCGGCGAAACGTGGCGACAAGCACCCACCTGCAAGGCCCGACCTGCGACCGCAAGCACAGCTAAAACGCTCGACTCCTGAGGCGTCAAGCAAGCATCAGCGGCGGGCACGCCCCGAGAGCTGGCCGAAGGTCACACCGGCGATAACCAAGGCCATGCCGGCGATCTGCCGCGGCTCTGGGACGAAGCCTTGGGTGTAGGCGATCAGCATGGCCACCACAGGAATGAGATTGAGGTGCAAGGACGTGACGGTCAGGCCGAGACGCGAAACGCTGAAGTTCCACAGCATGACGCCAACAACCAGCGGCCCGAGAGTGACGATCAGAAAGAGCTGCGCGTCGCGCTCCGGCGCAGTCTGGTAGTCCCAATAGGTGGCACCCAGACCATGCGCGACCAGGAACGTCAGAAAGACGAAAGGACAGCACCAAAGCACGGAACGCGCCGTCAGGGTAAGCTGTGGCAAGCCCTGCAACCAGTCCTGCGCCTTGAGGGAATACCAACTCCAGCTCACGCTTGCGAGAAAGACCAAGAAGGCTCCTAAGGCGTCCTGCGAGCTGCGCGGGGTGTCACCGGAAAGATCGAGCGTCGCCAACAGAGCGCCAGGCACCACGAGGAAGAGCGCAAGCACGACGCCGCGATTCGGAACGTCGCCGCGCACCAGCCAGGCGACAAAGGCGGCCGTGATCGGCCCGGCGGCGGAAATGATAGCAGTGCTGACCGGGTCGCCGATGGCCAGGCCCACGGTGAACAGCACGCCGAACATCGCCATCGAGGCCCCGAGCAACGCCTTTCTGTGAAAGGCCACGGGCGTAGGCGGCACGGGACTGCGAAGCAGCACCGCCTGCGCAACGAAGAACACGACCACGGCGACGGGATAACGCACGGCCGTAATGCTGTAGGGATCCCAGTGCTCCGCCAGCTCATGCAGAAGGGGGAACTGCAGCGCCCAAAGACAGACGGTCGTCAGAATGCCCAGGCGCGCCAGATACTGGCCGCTCGCGGTTTCCTCTACCGTGCTCATGCGCGCGGTCTCTGCATCCCTGTTTCCTTGCATCCGCAGGCCGCTGTGCCGTAGCCAAGGTCAGTCCACGTCCGCATAGAATCGAACCAACAGCCAAAGCATGACACCGACCTTTCTCAAAGCACCCGCCAGCAGCGATGCGACAGGGGCACGCGCAGCCATTCTCGGCTGCCCTTTCGACCACGGCACCGCCATGCGCATCGGCGCGCGCCTTGGGCCGAGCGCCATCAGAGCCGCGTCCCACGAACTCGGCCCCTACGACCCGACCACCGGAGCGAACCTGGTCGCGTCATTGGGCCTGATCGACGCCGGCGACGCAGAGGTTGTACCGAGCCAAGTAGAGCGATCCTTCGCAGCGATCGAAGAGGCTTGCCAAGCGCTTCTTTCGCAGGACTGCATCCCGGTCGCCATGGGCGGTGACGGAATGGTCACATTGCCACTGCTGCGCGCCGCCGCGAAACACCACGGTCCCCTGGCCTTGGTCCATATCGATGCGCACAGCGACACCTATCCTTGGGCTGGCTACAACACGGCCACCACATTCGCCCGCGCCCAGGAGGAGGGCTTGCTTGATATCGCCCGCTCCAGCCACGTGGGCTTGCGTGGCACGACCGTCGACCCGGGCGCCTGGAGCCATCCGGCCGATCTCGGCTTCACGCTGATTCCCATGGCGCAGCTGCGCGAGCGCGGTGCCGTTGCAACCGGCCAAGCAATTGCGGCGCAGGTGGCAGAGGCACCCTGCTATCTCTGCTTCGACATGGACTTCTTCGACGCGTCGATCGCGCCGGGCGTCTGCAATCCGGTCTACGGCGGCGCCAGCGTGGTGGAGGCCTTCGCCCTCCTCGATGCCCTGTCGGGGCTGAACATCGTCGGTTACGACGTCAACACGGTCAGCCCACCGCATGACGTGCAGAACATGACCGCTCTGCTTGCCGCAACGGTCATGGTCGGCTTCCTGCAGCAGATTGCAGCGAGACGCTGAGCCACACCCCCTTACAAAATCCACACGCTCACTATAGTCTCTCCGCTCAAAAGCAGCTCTACGAACGGGGAGACGAGTAGTGCGAATTGCGGTCTTGACGGGTGGCGGCGACGTTCCCGGCCTCAACCCCTGCATCAAAGCCATTGCCGGCAGCGCCCTCGACCTCGGTTGGACGGCTGTCGGATTTCGCCGCGGTTGGGCCGGTCCGCTCAACATCGACCTGGGGAGCCCAGAGTCCGTCGCCGAATATACCGTCGAGCTGACACGCACGGCGATACGCGACATCGACCGGCAAGGGGGCACAATCCTCCATACCTCCCGCACCAACCCCGGCAAGGTTGCTCCCAAGGAGCTGCCGCCGAGCTTGGCCGCACGCGCGCAAGGCGGCGACGCGCGCATCGACTGCACCGATAAGGTGATCGAGAACCTCAAGGCGCTGGGCATCGATGCGCTTGTTGCCATCGGCGGCGACGACACCCTCTCCTACGCCGCGCGCCTGCACCAGGAAGGCTTCAGCGTGATGGCCTGCCCGAAGACGATGGACAACGACGTCTTCGGGACCGACTACTGCATGGGCTTCGGCACCGCCGTCAGCCGCAGCGTCGAGCTGATCGATGCGCTGCGCACGCCGACCGAAAGCCATGAGCGCATTGCCGTCGTCGAGCTCTTCGGCCGCAACAGCGGCGAGACAGCCTTGATCTCCGGTTTCCTCGCCGGCGCCGACCGGGTCCTGATCAGTGAAGTACCTTTCGACATCGACCGCTTGGCGGACCTCATCATGCAGGACAAGGCGGCCAATCCCGCCGGTTACGCCGTCGTCGTGGTTTCGGAAGGCGCAACCATATCGGGCGGCGAGACGATCGAGAGCGGCGAAGCCGACGCTTACGGCCACCGCAAGCTCGGCGGCATCGGCCAAATTGTCGGCGAAGAGCTGAAGCGCAAGACCGGACAGGGCATCGTCAACCAGTCCCTCGCCTATCTCATGCGGGCCGGTGCACCGGCCGCGCTCGACCGCATGGTCGCCAGCGCCTATGGCACCATGGCGGTTCAGCTTCTCAACGGGGGCGCCAGCGGCCTCATGACGGCGCTTAGAGACGGCAACTATACCGCCGTGCCGGTCGACACCTGCATCAAAGGCGAAAAGCGGGTCGATGTCGGGGAACTCTACGACGTCGAGACCTATCGCCCGATGATTCGGCAAGTGCGCGACAAGCCCATGTTCCTCTACTAATGGCCTGTTTACCAATAGCCCACTGTGCAGTCGTACTGTCTTAGTCTCCGCCGCGACTTAGTTCTCGGAGGCATGCTTTGATCAACGACCAGCGCTAAGGGCTTTGTTTATGTCTTCCCTTGAACTTGCCATGATCGGTAACTGCAATATCGCAGCGCTGATCGACCAACGCGCCCGTATCGTCTGGGGCTGCTTTCCGCGGCTCGACGGCGACCCAATGTTCTGCGCTCTGCTGCTCGACCATGGAGAAGCGGAGGCCGGCTATTTCGATATCGAGCTGAAGGGCTTGGCGCGCACCGAGCAGCGCTATCGGCGCAACACACCGATCGTCGAGACCATTCTTTACTCGGAAGACGGCAGCGTCCTGCAGGTCACCGATTTCGCGCCGCGCTTCAAACAGTTCGGCCGAACATTTCGGCCGATGATGATCGCGCGCGAGATCAAGCCGCTGGCGGGCTTGCCGAAGATCAAAATCCGCCTGCGCCCGCTCGCGAACTATGGCGCCGAAACACCAGAACGGACACAAGGCAGCAATCACATCCGCTATGTCGGCCACGGCCTGACCCTGCGCCTGACCACGGATGCGCCTCTGTCCTACATCGGTCAGGAGACCTCCTTCACCCTCGACGGCCCGCTGCATTTCCTGCTGGGGCCCGACGAGACGGTGGCACAGTCGGTATCGCACATCTGTCGCGATTTCTTCGAGCAGACCGAAAACTACTGGTTTGAGTGGTGTCGCTATCTCGCCCTGCCCTTCGAATGGCAGGAAGCGGTGATCCGGGCCGCCATTACCCTGAAGCTGGCAAACTTCGAAGATAGCGGTGCCGTAGTGGCCGCCGTCACCACGTCAATTCCCGAAGCGCCGAACACGGAGAGGAACTGGGACTACCGCTTCTGCTGGCTTCGCGATTCCTATTTCGTCGTCCACGCGCTCAACCGACTCGGCGTCACCCGCTCGATG
Source organism: Rhodospirillales bacterium (assembly GCA_965247175.1). GTDB lineage: Bacteria > Pseudomonadota > Alphaproteobacteria > Kiloniellales > DSM-21159 > JANQMX01. The sequence continues at coordinate 502,633 of OZ252006.1, read as the reverse complement.
GAGGGCTATCTGCGCTTCATCGTCGATGTCGCCGATGTGACGGACGTCGAGGACCTGCAACCCGTCTTCGGCATCACCCAGGAAACCAACCTGACGGAGACAATCGCCGAAGCGCTGCCTGGCTATCGCGGCATGGGCCCGGTTCGCATCGGAAACGGCGCCTACACCCAAATCCAGAACGACGGCTATGGCCATGTGGTGCTGGCTGCGACCCAGAGCTTCTTCGACCACAGGCTCAGCAAGCCGGGCGACGAGAGCCTCTTTCGCCGTCTCGAAACGCTTGGGCACAAGGCGCTCACCAAGTGGTCCGAGCCTGACGCCGGTCTCTGGGAATTTCGGTCCCGCCAGCACGTGCACACCTTCTCTGCCCTGATGTGTTGGGCCGCCTGCGATCGACTTGCCCGCATCGCCAGACGGCTCGGGCTCGTCGAGCGCCAGCGCTTCTGGCGCAAGGAGTCGGAGAAGATCCGCTCGGCGATCCTGGAGCAAGCTTGGTCGGAGAAGCGCAACAGCTTCGTCGGCGTGCTGGGCGGGGGCGATCTGGACGCCAGCCTCCTGCTGATGGGCGATCTCGGCTTCGTGCGTTTCTCCGATCCGCGCTTCATCGGCACGGTGGAAGCGTTGGAAGATGAGCTGCGGCGCGGCAACTACCTCTTCCGCTATGCGGCCGAAGACGACTTCGGGCGGCCGGAAACCTCTTTTAATGTATGCACTTTCTGGTTTATCGATGCACTGGCTGGGATCGGCCGCGTGGAGAAGGCTCGCGAGCTCTTTGAAACGATGCTTGCAGCGCGCAACCATGTGGGCCTGCTTTCGGAAGACGTGGACCCGGCAACCGGTGAGCTTTGGGGTAACTTTCCACAGACGTACTCGATGGTCGGTCTCATCAATTCGGCAATGCGCTTGAGCAAGACTTGGGAGGAGGCTTTTTGAGCCGGCTGATCGTCGTCTCCAATCGTGTCAGCGTTTCGAAGCTCGGGCAGATGGCTGCGCAAGGCGGGCTGGCCGTCGCCATCCTCGCCGGCCTCAAGGAACGCGGGGGCATCTGGTTCGGCTGGTCGGGCGAGAAGGTCGAAACACCGTCTCCGGAGCCGCACGTGGTGGAGCAAGCCAACCTTTCCTTCGCCACGGTAGACCTCTCTCCGACCGACTACGACGAGTACTACGCCGGCTTCGCCAATCGCGTCCTTTGGCCCCTCTTCCACTACCGCCTCGAGAACGCCAATTTCCAGCATCGCGCGCGCCTGGGCTATGGCCGGGTCAATGCCTTCTTTGCCGACAGCCTGCTTCCCATGCTGCGGGAAGACGATCTTATCTGGGTCCACGACTATCACCTCATCCCGCTGGGGCAGGAATTGCGGAAACGCGGCGTCACCAACCGCATCGGCTATTTCCAGCACATTCCCTGGCCGCCCAGCGAGCTCTACGTCACCCTCCCCGATCACCGCGAAGTCCTTCAGGAGCTGAGCCACTACGACCTGGTGGGCTTCCAGACGGAATGGGACGTCCTCGCTTTCGAACAATATTTGCGACGCGAAACCGACGCTCAACTGTCGGAAGATGGGGCCGTCTATCTCGACGGCCTTTATTTTCGCTTCGGCGCCTTTCCCATCAGCATCGACACCGACAACGTCATCGCTATGGCGCAGAGGGCGGGAGCAGCGGCTCCGGCGCGGCGCCTGGCAGGCAGCTTGATAAACCGCAGGCTGGTGCTCGGCGTCGACCGTCTGGACTACACGAAAGGCTTGGTCGAACGCTTCGAAGCCTTCGGGCTGATGCTCAAGGAGCACCCCGACCTGCGCGGCAAGGTCACCTTCGTGCAGATTGCCCCGCCCTCCCGCGGCGATGTTCCGGAGTATATGGAGATCCGCAAGTTGTTGGAGGCCAAGGCCGGCGAGATCAACGGTCGCTACGCCGACCTCGACTACGTGCCTATCCGCTACCTCAACAAAGGCTTCGCGCGCGAGACCATCGCCGGCTTCCTGCGTCTCGCCGATGTCGGCTTCATCACGCCGCTGCGCGACGGCATGAACCTGGTCGCCAAGGAGTTCGTTGCCGCGCAGGACCCGAAGGACCCCGGCGTCCTGGTCCTCTCACGCTTCGCCGGCGCAGCGCAGGAAATGACCGGCGGCCTGCTGGTCAACCCGCACGACATCGAGGGGATGGCACGGTCGCTCGCCCGCGCGCTCGACATTTCGCGTGAGGAGCGGGTGTTTCGTTGGCACCCCATGTTCCAGCACCTCGTCTCCTACCAGGTGTCCGACTGGTTCGAGAACTTCCTCAATACGCTGGCTTCGCAAAGGCGGTGACGGCGAGGTCGCCATGAAGGGGTGCACCATCACCGGGCCAGCCTTGCTTTGCGATATCGGCGGCACCAACGCCCGCTTCGCTTTCCTTGAAGACGGGCGCTCCAGCTCTGTCACACAATTGGAAACGGCGGCCTTTCCAACGATCGAAGCAGCCATCCGTCACGTCGTGGCGGAGTTCGGGATTGCGCCGCGGCAGGCTGTTCTTTCCGTGGCCGGCCCAGTGGCACAGAACCGGGCGCAGCTGACCAATGCAGCCTGGAACATTGACGGCGATGCACTCTGCAGCGCCTTCGACCTGACCCGGGTGCTTGTGGTCAACGACTTCCTGGCTCTCGCCTACTGCCTTCCCGAGCTGTCCGCGAACGAGCGCGAGGCGATCGGCCCAATCGCTGCGGAGGACGAGGGCTCGTCTCTCGACCCCAAGGTCGTGATCGGCCCCGGTACTGGCTTTGGCGCGGCGCTCTATCTTCCGGAGCCGGAGGGCGCCGGACGGGTCGTGTCGACCGAGTCCGGGCACGCGACGCTCGCGGCCGGGACCGACTTGGAGGAGCGTGTCATCGCGCTCTTGCGCCGTGACCTGGGGCATGTCGCCGTGGAGGATGCCATCTCGGGCCCAGGCCTGACCCGGCTGGATCAGGCTCTCACAACACTAGGCGGGGAGACGCGCCCCGCCAGGCCTGCTGCCGAAGTCGTCGCGCAGGCGGAAGCCGGAGAGAAGCAAGCCAACGACGCCTTGGCGCTCTTCTTCGGACTGCTTGGCGCAACGGCCGGCAACATTGCCGTGACCACAGGAGCCAAGGGCGGGGTCTTCTTGGCTGGAGGTATCCTCCCGCGCCTCGAGGCGCCACTGCAGCGATCGAGCTTCCGCGCGCGGTTCGAAGCGAAGGGCCGGATGTCGCCCTATCTCGAAGCTATCCCGACTTGGCTGATCACTGCCCCTCACCCGGCCTTCAAAGGCTTGGCTCGCCTTGCCGCCACGCCAGCGCAGCCCTCGGATTTTTCATAGTAAGGCATTCGGAAAGCAGACTGGTCCGCCGGAGCCAATCCACGTAGAGTGCGCACTCAAGTCGTCGACGGCCGCGCGCGCCGGAACGGCGACATCGATGCTCAGGGAAGAATCGAAGGATTACAATGCGTTACGAAGCTCCTGATACGACAGAGGCTGCTGTGCAGCTGCTCGCTGCCGAAACCGGCCTTGCCCGCGTGCTGGCAGGCGGGACCGACCTTCTGGTTCAGCTTCGCTCCGGCATGGTCGAGCCCGATCTGGTGGTCGACATCAAGCGCATCGACGTTATGCGCCGGATCAGTGAAGAGAACGGCGGTTTTCGCATCGGCGCCGCCGTGTCGGCAGCCGAGCTCGGCGAGCACGCGGCGCTCTCGGCCGCCTGGCCAGGTGTGGTCGAGGCCGCCGAGCTGATCGGCTCGACCCAGATCCAGGGCCGTTGCACCATGGTCGGCAACCTCTGCAACGCCTCCCCTGCCGCCGATAGCGTGCCGGCAATGGTGGCAGCCGCCGCAACGGTCACTTTGGTCGGGCCAAACGGGCGCCGCGAGCTTCCTGCCGAGGCCATCGCCGAGGCCCCGGGCAAGACAAGCCTGCAAAAGGGCGAGCTGGTCGAGTCGGTCTTCCTGCCCGCCCGCCCACCGCGCTCGGGCGATGCCTATCTACGCTTCATTCCGCGCACCGAGATGGACATCGCCGTGGTCGGAGCCGGCGTCAGCCTGAGCTTGGACGAGCAAGGCACCTGCCAGGCGGCCCGCGTATCCCTCGGCGCCGTCGCCCCACGCGTTCTGCTGGTCGAAGCGGCGGCCGACAGCCTGATCGGCACCAAGGTCGACGCCACCGCTCTGGAGGCGCTGGCCGCCGCAGCTTCAGCTGCCTGCAGCCCAATCGACGACAAGCGCGGCACCGTAGAATTTCGTATCAAGGTCGCGGGCGTGTTGGCGCGCCGCGCGGCTGAAAAGGCGCTGGACCGCGCGAAAGGAACGGCATGACCACCATCAAGGTTTCCACCACCATCAACGGCGACCCGGTCGACTATCTCTGCGAGCCGCAGGAGACCTTGCTTGACGCCTTGCGCGATCGTCTGGGACTGACCGGAGCCAAAGAAGGCTGCGGCACCGGCGACTGCGGCGCCTGCAGCGTCATCCTTGACGGGCGCCTGGTCTGTGCCTGCTTGGTCATGGGCGCCGAGGCGGAAGGACGGGCCGTCGAGACCATCGAGGGCTTGGCCGACGGCGACGAGCTGCATCCGCTGCAGCAGAAGTTCATCGACCACGCCGCCCTGCAGTGCGGCGTTTGCACACCCGGTTTTTTGGTTGCGGCAAAGTCCCTGCTCGACCGCAATCCGGACCCGACTGAGACCGAGGTTCGCTATTGGCTGGCCGGCAACCTCTGCCGTTGCACCGGCTACGACAAGATCGTGCGTGCGGTCATGGATACCGCCGCTGAAATGAAGGAAGCACGCTAATGCCGCTGGACGCGAGACTGGACGCTCAAGATCGTTCCTTCAAAGTCGTCGGCACGCGCCCGTCGCGGCCCGATGGCATCGACAAGGTCACCGGTCGGGCCCGCTTCGGCGCCGACATGTCGGCGCCGGGCATGCTGATCGGCAAGGTGCTGCGCAGCCCGCACCCCCATGCCCGCATCCGCTCGATCGACGCCTCCGCCGCCGAAGCGCTGCCGGGCGTCAAGGCGGTGGTGACCCAGGCGGACTTCGCCAAGCAGGACGGCGATCTGCAGGACACCCTGATCAACGTGATGGCGGGCGACAAGGCACTCTATGAAGGGCACGCCGTCGCGGCAGTCGCTGCGATCACCGCGGCCATCGCCCAAAAGGCACTGAAGCTGATCAAGATCGACTACGAGGTCCTGCCCCACGTCACGGACGTGGACGCAGCCATGGCGCCGAACGCGCCCATCCTGCACGACGACATGATCACGCAAGGCGTGGAACCGGCCCCGACGGGGCCGTCCAACGTCGCCCAGCGGCACGAGTTCGGCCACGGCGACGTCGAAGCCGGCTTTGCCCAGGCCGAGGTCGTCGTCGAGCGGGAGTTCAAGACCGAGGCGGCGCACCAGGGCTACATCGAGCCGCATGCGTGCCTCGGCAGCGTCGGCGCGGATGGCCAGGGCGAACTCTGGTGCTGCACCCAGGGCCACTACATGGTGCGCAACACCTGCGCCGAGCTTCTGGGCATGGACATCTCCAAGCTCCGGGTGACCGCCTCCGAGATCGGCGGCGGCTTCGGCGGCAAGACCACCGTCTTCGTCGAGCCGGTCGCCCTCGCGCTCTCGCGCAAGGCCGGCCATCCGGTCAAGATCGTCATGACCCGCAGCGAGGTCTTCCGCGCCACGGGCCCTACCTCTTCCAGCAGCATCTGGGTCAAGGTCGGCGCCACCAAGGACGGCCGCATCACCGCAGGACAAGCCGAGCTGCGCTACCAGGGCGGCGCCTTCGCCGGCTCACCGGTAGAGTTCGGGGCCATGTGCGCTTTCGCCTGCTACGACCTGGAGCACATCAAGGTCGTCGGCTACGACGTGGTGGCCAATCGGCCCAAGCAGGCTGCCTACCGCGCACCAGGCGCACCTATGTCGGCCTTCGCCATCGAGAGCGTGATTTCCGAAGTTGCCGACAAGATCGGGATGGACCCGGTCGACTTTCGGCTGAAGAACGCCGCCAAGGAAGGCACGGAGTCCGCCTACGGCCCAACCTATGGCCGCATCGGTCTGATCGAGACTCTGGAAGCCACCAAAGCGCACGCGAACTACGATGTGCCGCTCGGCCCCAATCAGGGCCGCGGCGTGGCCTGCGGCTTCTGGTTCAACTTCGGCGGCCAGACCTGTGTGAACCTCAACATCAACGTCGACGGCACGGTGGCGTTGGCACTGGGCACGCCGGACATTGGCGGCTCGCGGGCCTCCATGTGCCAAATGGCGGCCGAAGAGCTCGGCATCGCCTATGACGACGTGCGCGCGGTGATCACCGACACCAGCTCGCTCGGCTACAACGACATCACTGAGGGCAGCCGCACCACCTTCTCCAGCGGTCTGGCGACTATCGAGGCAGCGCAGGATGCCATCACGCGGCTCTGCGAGCGAGCCGCCATGATGTGGGGCATCCCGGCCGACGCGGTGGTTTGGGAAGACGGACACGCGAAGCCGGCCGGCCCCAACGCCGGCGACTTCGCGCCCTTGTCACTCGCCGAGATCGCCAAGGTCTCCGGCAGCACCGGCGGCCCCATCGCCGGCCACTACGCGGCCAACGCCGAAGGCGCCGGTGTCAGCTTCGCCACCCACCTGGTGGACGTCGAGGTCGACCCCGAGACCGGAGCCACAGAGGTGCTGCGCTACCTGGTGGTGCAGGATGCCGGCAAGGCGATTCACCCCAGCTACGTTGAAGGCCAGTACCAAGGCGGCGCCGTGCAAGGCATCGGCTGGGCGCTGAACGAAGAGTACATCTATGGCGAAGACGGACGGCTGCAAAACCCGGGCTTCCTGGATTACCGCATCCCCGTCGCCTCGGACGTGCCGATGATCGACACGGTGATCGTCGAGGTTCCGAACCCGGGCCATCCCTACGGCGTGCGCGGGGTCGGCGAGACCTCCATCGTCCCGCCGCTCGCGGCGATCGCCAACGCCGTGTCCCATGCCGCCGGCGTGCGCATGACCCAGGTGCCCATGTCACCGCCCCGGATCCTCAAGGCCATCGACGAGGCGAAAGCCAACGGCGGAAGCGGCGCATGATCACGGTGAAGCTCGGCGGCACCCTCAAGGGCGCCGCCGGGGGGCAGGAGGCCTTCGAGGTCGAGGCGGCCAACGTGCGGCAGATGCTGACCACGCTGGAAAACGAGCATCCCGCGCTCAAACCGCTGCTCGCCAAGGGGGTCGCCGTGGCGATCAACGGGCAGATCTACCGCGACGCCTGGTATCAGCCCATACCGCCCAACAGCGAGGTCTTCTTGCTGCCGCAGCTCGCCGGCGGCTGAGCCAAACGCAGCCTGAGTGCATCGAAAGGGAGCGACGCGCCATGCCGAAGGGATACTGGATTGCCCACGTCGACGTGGATGACCCGGAAATCTACAAGGACTACGTGGCCGCCAACGCCGGCCCCATCGCCGAGTACGGCGGGCGGTTTCTGGTGCGCGCGGGCCAGTTCGAGGCAACCCAAGGCGAGCAGCGCACACGCCACGTCGTTATCGAGTTCCCGAGCTATCAGGCGGCCCTGGAATGCTACCGTTCGCCGGGCTACCAGGCGGCGCTGGCCATTCGAAACAGGGCGTCGCAGTCCGAGGCCCTGATCATCGAAGGCTATGAAGGTCCGCAACCCGGCGACGAGTAGCCCACGAGCGCTGCGCCCGGAGAGGCCGGGAAAACAAGGGAGATATCCATGCCTTTGCCGCGTCCGCTTTTGGCGCTGGTCGCCGCTTCGACAATCTTGCTTCTGCCCCTGCTCACGCCGGCCGTGGCCTTGGAGCCGGCAAAGGGGCCGGTGGTGCTGACGATCACGGGCGACATCCAGGATACCAACCGCCCGCCCTCGCAAGGGAAGCAAGACCTCTTCTTCGCCTACCACGACAGAAGCTTTACCGCGGCAGCAGAGTTCGACCGCGCCATGTTGGAAAGCTTGGGCATGCAGAGCATCGACATTGAAGTCGACACGCTCATAGAGCCTGTGACGTTGGAAGGTCCCTGGTTGAGCGACGTTCTGAAGGCCGTGGGTGGGGAGAACAAGGACATCACGGTCCTGGCCCTCGACGGCTTCGCGTCAGAGATCTCGGCGGCCGACCTCCAAAAGTATGACTGGCTGCTCGCCATCAAGCAGGACGACCGCTATCTGGGGATCGGCCAGCGCGGGCCGACCTGGCTGGTCTACAAGCGGCGCGACGGTCAACCCTTGACCGAGCAGGACGAGCTCCGCTGGCCTTGGGCGGCTTTTCTTATCGAAATAAAGTAAATACGACAAATACAAGATTAACTATTAACGAATCCGATTTTTTACTTGATACGCCACCCGGCGATATCATATACTCTGGGACAGTCGTTTGGGGTTGAATGCATAAGGGGGAGGTTGAGATGGGGACGCTGCTGCGGCGCTTTTGCATTGTCTGCATGACGGGAAGCGCCTTCTCCGCAATGGTTGCCTTGGTCATCACCCTGGTTGGCATGCTCTTCATTCAGGTTTCGGCGCAGTCTGTCCTTATGGTTTCCGGCGCGGCCGGTAGCATCGCTGGCAGCCTCACCGCCGCCTTGGCCATCTTCAAGACCAGAGCCAAGGCACCGCAACTGGCAGAGTAGTTCGGGCCAGTCAGCACCGCCACGTATCCGACTTGGCCTAAGCGGGAAGTCCGGTTAAGGCTCTCTCTCCCGTTGTTCTTAACAGAGAGTCAGAGCCTCCATGTCGGCGTCCCCTGCCCTGTCCGGATCGAACTACGTCATCTCCTTTCCCGCCAACCCGTCGCTGCCGGTCAAAGGTAGCGAGGCGCGCTTTCCCGTGCGCCGGGTCTTCTGCATCGGGCGAAACTATGCCGAGCATGCCCGCGAAATGGGTCATGACCCGGATCGGGAGGCGCCCTTCTACTTCATGAAGCCGGCCTGGGCCCTCGCCATCGAAAGCGAGAGCGTCGACTACCCACCGATGACCGACGATCTTCACCATGAGATCGAGTTGGTCGTCGCACTGGGGAAAGGCGGCAGCGCGGTGGCAGAGAGCGACGCCCTCGACCTGGTCTACGGCTATGCCGTTGGTATCGACCTCACCCGGCGGGACCGCCAGGGCGAGGCCAAGAAAGCCGGGCGCCCCTGGGAGGTCGGCAAAGCTTTCGCCCAGTCCGCCCCCATCGGCGCGGTCGTCCCAGCCGCCGAGATTGGCCATCCAAACACGGGCCGCATCTGGCTGGAGGTCGATGGAGCCCTCCGCCAGGACGGCGACATCGCCCAGCTCACCTGGTCCATCCCCGAACTGATCGCCCAGGTCTCCCGCTACGACCGGCTGGAGCCAGGCGATCTGATCTTCACCGGTACACCTGCCGGCGTCGGCGCGGTCACCCGGGGCCAGCGCCTCCACGGCGGCGTCGAGGGCGTAGGCGAAATCGACGTGACGCTGAGGTAAACCCTCTTAGCAGGCGCGTCTGGCAGACTACGGCCAGGAAACCCAATCATAAGAAATGCTTACAAGACGCTGTTATGGAACGCGAATTCTTGTTTGAACTGGAAAACGCCTAAGAAAAACCCCATATAGCGTGCATGAAAGAGCTGTTTCACAAGGAAGCCGAAAGCAACCTTCAGTCCAAGGAGCGCGACTGCCTCAAGTGCGGTGAGCGCTTTCCGAGCGAGTGGGCCGGCGACCGCGTTTGCGGTCGCTGCAAGGGGAGCATCGCCTGGCGCACCGGCTAAGGTCGGCCGGCTGAGGCCTAGCCGGCCTCGGCCTGACGAATGGCGCGCCACACTCGCTCCGGTGTCGCCGGCATGTCTATGCTGGTGATGCCAAGCGGTGACAAGGCATCAATCACGGCATTGATCACGGCCGCCGGCGCGCCGGTGGCTCCGGATTCTCCTGCCCCCTTCACACCGATGGGGTTGTGCGGGCACGCCACCTCGTTCATGCCCGTCTCGATGCTCGGCAAGTCGTCGGCGCGCGGAAGGCAGTAATCCATGTAGGAGCCGGTGACGAGCTGCCCGTCCTCGTCGAACGCGACCTGCTCCAGCAAGGTCTGGCCGACCGCCTGGGCGACGCCGCCATGGACCTGGCCTTCCACGATCATGGGATTGATCACCGTCCCTACGTCGTGAACGCCCGTCAGGCTGGCGACGGCAACCCGCCCCGTCTCCTTGTCGACCTCCACCTCACAGACGAAGACGCCGTTGGGGAACGTGAAGTTGGGCGGGTCGTAGAAGGTCGTCTCCTCGATGCAGGGCTCCATCTCTCCAAGGGGATAGTTGGCCGGCACGTGCGCGGCGAGCGACATCTCCACCCAGCCGAGCTGCTTGTCGGTTCCGGCCACCTTGAAGGCCGAGTCCTCGAAAACGATGTCGCCGACGTCGGCTTCGAGGACGTGAGCTGCTATGCGCTTGCCCTTCTCGACAACCTTGTCGGCGGTGAGCGAAATCGCACCGCCGCCCACCGCCATGGAACGAGAGCCGTAAGTGCCCATGCCGAAGGGAACGGCATGCGTGTCGCCGTGCTCCACGTGGATATGGTCGACCGAGAGGCCAAACTTTTCTGCCACCACTTGAGCGAATGTGGTCTCGTGTCCTTGGCCGTGGCTGTGGGCGCCGGTGAAGACGGTGACTCCGCCGGTCGGATGAACGCGGATCTTGGCGGCCTCGAACAGCCCGGCGCGGCAGCCGAGCGCCGTCACCGCCTGCGAGGGCGCCGCCCCTGAGGACTCGATCCAGCAGGCTAGGCCGAAGCCGCGCAGCTTGCCCTCGGCTTCGGATTGGGCACGGCGGGCGGCGAAACCCTCGTGGTCCGCCTGTTCCAAAGCCATCTCCAGGCTCTTGGCGAAAGCGCCGCTGTCGTACACCACGCCGACCGGCGAGCTGAAAGGAAAGCCGTCCTCCGGGATGAAGTTGCGCCGCCGGATTTCCGCCGGGTCCAGGTCCATGACCCGCGCCGCTTCGTCCACCACCCGCTCAAGCGCATACATGCATTCCGAGCGACCGGCGCCGCGATAGGCATCGACCACCGTGGTGTGGGTGAAAGCGGCTTTGACCTCTACATGGATGGCCGGCGTGCGGTACTGGCCGGAGAACATCAGGGCATAGAAGTAGGTCGGGATGGAGGGCGCGAAGGTCGAGAGATAGGCGCCCATGTTGGCGAGCGTCTCGACCTTGAGCGCCAGGAACTGCCCCTGCTCATCCAATGCCATCTCGGCGGTCGTGACGTGGTCGCGGCCGTGTGCGTCGGTGATGAAGGCCTCCGTCCGGTCCGCCGTCCACTTGATCGGGCGGCGCAGCTTGCGCGCTGCCCAGGTGATCAGCGCCTCCTCGGCATAGTGATAGATCTTGGAGCCGAAACCGCCGCCGACATCAGGTGCCACGATGCGCAGCTTGTGCTCGGGAATCTGCAGCACGAAGGCGCCCATCAAGAGTCGGATGACGTGCGGGTTCTGGCTTGTGAGATAGAGCGTGAAAGAGTCGCTGTTGACGTCGTAGTGGGCATTGGCCGCCCGCGGCTCCATGGCGTTGGGCACCACGCGGCTGTTCACCAGCTCGACGCGGGCGACCTTGTGGGCGCCGGCGAAGGCCTGCTCCACCGCGGCGGCATCGCCGATCTCCCAGTCGTAGCAGAGGTTGGACTCGAGCTCGTCGTGAACCTTGGGTGCGTCGGCCGCCAAGGCGGCAGAGGCCGCGCTGACCGCCGGCAAAGGGTCATAGTCCACGATGATCGCCTCGGCGGCATCCTTGGCTTGCGCCAGGCTCTCGGCCACCACGAGCGCCACATTGTCGCCGACATGGCGCACCTTGTCCGTCACCAGGAGCGGATGCGGCGGCTCCTGCATGACCTGCCCTTCCTTGCCGGTCACTTGCCAACCGCAGGGCAGTCCGCCGAGCCCGTCGGCCGCCACGTCTTCGCCGGTGAAGACGGCAAGCACACCGGGCATCGACTTGGCATCCGCCGTGTCGATGGAAAGGATGCGCGCATGCGCCAAGGGTGAGCGAAGGATCACCGCGTAGCTCTGCTGCGGCAAGGTGATGTCGTCCGTATACCGCCCGTGCCCGCGCAGGAAGCGATCGTCTTCCTTGCGCTGGACCGAAACTCCGATGGCTCCTTCCGGCATGGCCGCTCTCCCTTTCTGGCGTGGCGCTACTTCTCAGTCAGGCAAAGCTCTCCGGTTTGGCTTCCTCCGCGCCATCTCGGCGCGTCAGCCAACTGTCGAGCAGCAGGTCTTTGCGCGGGCCGCGAATGCGCCAAATCACCCTCATCCGGTCTCGCGCGTGGGCTTCGAAGGTGCCGCGATAGCGGTCCTGGCCGCAGCGATGCAGCACGTCCCAGACGCCATGTCGCAGGTCAAGGCTGTGGAAATGGCCGCCGCCGGGGAAGGTGACCTCGGCCCGATCCCTGCTTGGAAAGCGAAAGGCGTAGCATCGCCAGGCAGAACCACGATAGCCGGCCACAGCAAGCTCACCCTCCTCGCGGTACTGCAGTCCCTCGGGGCCGTCCGTAAAGGAGGCGCTGCCCTCGAAACGCCCGTCCGCATCGGCGCGGCCATCGCGGATCTGCCGCGTCAACCGCCAGGTGCCGTGCAGGTAGTCGCGCAGATCGCCAACAGGAAAGCGCGGCGGCGGTCGATCGCCTACCGCATCCTCCCAAAGACGATCCAGCGCGAAATCCATACGTCTGAGCCCGTCAGCTCCGGCGTAGGAGCTTCCAGGCCAGCGGCATAGCCACGGCCGCCAGTGCCAGCTTGACGGCGTCGCCGAGCAAGAAGGGATAGAGGCCCCACTCGAGGATGGGCTTGTCCCAACCGAAGAGGCTACCGAGCCACAGCAGACCTGGCGCATAGATGACGACGTTGCCGATCAGCATCGCCAGCGCCGTGGTGCCAAGGTTGCGGTCCCAGCCGCGCTGAGCCAGCCAACCGCACACGCCAGCGGCCAGGACGAAACCTAGCAAGTAGCCGCCGGTCGGGCCGAACATGTAGGCCAGGCCAATGCCCTTCTCCGGCGTCCCGGCGAAAACCGGCAGGCCAAAGGCGCCCTGGGCCAGATAGAGCAGCACCGTCGCCATGCCCACACGCCAACCGAAGGCCATGCCCAAAGCCAGCACGGCAAAGGTCTGCATGGTCAGCGGCACCGGGATGAAGGGAATCTCGATCTTTGCCGAGACAGTCAGCAGCAGGGAGCCGACCAGCAGCATCAGCATGATGCGCAGCGGCTTGGAGATAGTGCTCGGCCAAAGTGCTTGCGCCAAGGTGGGGTGAGTGGCTTGCAATGCGGACATCCCTATTCCTTTCCTCTCAAAACCTGTCTCGTGCGTTCCGGCCGTCTCAACCGGCCAGCGCCGAGCGAACCGAGTCCAGCTGACTGGCCCGGTCGTGCCGTGCCGTCAAGGCTGCATCCATGTCGACCGAAATGAAGCGGGTCGGTGTGTGCGGCTGCATCTGACCGATCAAATCCATATCGGCGGAGATGACCGTGCCCAGCATGAAATAGCCGCCACCGGACACCGCATCGCGGTGCAGGATGATCGGCTCCGTTCCCCCCGGCACTTGGATCGAGCCATAGGGATAGCAAGCATCCGTGATGTTCGAGGGGTCCGAGCCAGCTCCGAAGGGCGGCGTGCGCTCGACGAACTTCAGCGCCGTTCCGTCGCGGAAGCGGTAGCCCATGCGGTCGCACTCCGGCGCGACCTTCCAGGTATCGTCGAAGAAGGAGCGTTGGCTTTCCTCAACGAGTCGATGCCAGTAGAGGCCCGGAATGACACGCAGCTCCGCGGTGCTGCCGGGGCCGCGACGCAGGTTGGCCGGAACGCTCAGCCCCGACTGTCCACTACCCTGACCGACCGGAAGCATATCGCCCGACTGGATCGGACGGCCTTCGACACCACCCAGAGCACCGATCACGTAGGTCGAGCGGCTGCCCAAAGCCAGCGGCGTGTCGATACCGCCGGCAACCGCGATGTAGGCGCGAGCCCCGCTCTTGAGGTAGTCGAAGGAGAGCACTTGTCCGGCCTTCACCGCAAACGAGGTCCAAGTCTCACGTGCTTCGCCATCCACCTTGGGTGTCAACTCGGCACCAGTCACGGCAACGATGGCGTCCTCTGTGAACTCGAGTTCCGGACCCATGAACACGGCTTCGAGCGCCGCCGCCCCCTCGTCGTTGCCGACAAGCATGTTCGCGCAGCGCAAGGCGAAGCGATCCATGGCGCCTGAAATGGGAATGCCGAGGTGATAATAGCCGGGTCGGCCAAGGTCTTGGATCGTGGTGACGAGGCCGGGCGCGTTGACCTTAATTGGCATGGAGCGTCTCCAGGAACTTGGCGTTGTAGGCATCGACGTCCGCGTTGAACTCGTCGAGGGAGAAGGTGACCGGTTTGATCAGCGGCTCGAAGCGGTTGGCCTCCACCGCCTCCACGTCGGCGTCGTACTCGTCGCGGCCGATCGGCTTGAACTTCACAATGTCCCCGGGATTGAAGAAGACCATGAAGTCGCGCAGGTAGCTGATCTCCTGCTTGGGGTCGTAGATCGGCATGGGCGTGATGCCGAACATCTGATAGCCGCCGGCGCCGCGCACCGAATAGATGCAGGCGAAGCTGCCGCCGTAGCCCACCGTAAGCTTGGGCGTGTCCGTCCGAGGCCTAAGGTACTTCGGCACCTCGATCTGCCGTGGCCGGTCGACCATTTGATACATGAACGGCAAACCCGCCACGAAGCCGACCATGGAGACAAACCAAGGCGCACCGGAGTGGGCCTTGATGAACTCGTCCACCGAGCTGAAGCCGTTGATGCGCGCGGCATAGTCGATGTCGGTCCCGTTCGGGTCCTGATGGCGCTCGCGAAAGCGCATCAGGGTCTCGTGGGTCCAGGGATCCTGGTAGTAGACCGGGATCTCGACGATGCGCGTCTTGAGCACCGGCTCGGCCTTTTCGGCCGCCGACTCCAGACTTTTGAGCTCCGCCAGAAGGTCATTCGGCTTGATCTGGTCCGGGTCGAACTTGATCTGGAAGGAAGCGTTGGCTGGACAGATCTCGGTGACGCCCTTGATCTTTGACTCGCGCACCGCATTGGCGACGGAGAGGCTTATGAAGAAGGCTTCGAGCGACATATCCTCGGAGACTTCGACGAAGATGTGCTCGTCGCCCCCGAATTCGTAGCGTGGTTCCATTTTTTAGGTTCCCCTTCTCTGAGCCCCGGACTATGGCGTGAGTCGTGATGCGTTGGCTTCGAGCCAACGCTCGAGCCATCTCGTATGAAAGCGCGCGGCGGCGACCTCGGGATCTTCCGCCAACGCTTTGAACAGTGGCGCGGTCGTCTTCACCCCGTCGACCTTCAGCTCGGCCAAGGCGCCCTTCAGGCGCGCCAAAGCGTGGTCTCGGTTCTCGCCCCAGACGATCAGCTTACCCAGCAGCGAGTCGTAGAAGGGCGGGATGGCATAGCCCGGATAGAGCAAGCTATCGAAGCGCACGCCGGGACCGCCTGGCACGCGCAGCTCGCCCACCACACCGGGAAAGGGCATGAAGCCGTTGGCTGGGTCCTCGGCGTTGATGCGCACCTCGATGGCATGGCCCTCTTGGCGGATGTCCTCCTGCCGCAGCCGCAATGGCTCGCCGCCGGCGATACGCAGCATCTCACCGATCAGGTCGATGCCCGTGATGCACTCCGTCACGGGATGCTCGACTTGGATGCGGGTGTTCATCTCAATGAAGTAGAAGCCGCCGGTCGCCTCCTCATAGAGAAACTCCAGGGTGCCGGCGCCGCGGTAGTTCACCGCTTCGGCAAGGGACACGGCGGCTCGGCAGAGCGCCTCGCGGTGGGAGAGATCGAGCTCCACTGCGGGCGCTTCCTCCCAGACCTTCTGCCGACGCCGCTGCAATGAGCACTCGCGCTCGTAGCAATGCACCACCCGTTGGCCGTCACCGAGGATCTGAACCTCGACATGGCGCGCATCCTGGATGGCCCGCTCGATATAGAGCCCGCCGTCACCGAAGGCCGCCTGCGCCTCGGCCGAGGCCTGCGGCACCAGATGCTCGAGCTCGGCCATGTCGTGGGCGATGCGGATGCCACGCCCGCCGCCGCCAGCCGCTGCTTTGATCAGGACCGGAAAGCCGGTCTCCTCGATCACCGCTTTGGCTTCATCCATACCTTCGATGCGCCCGGCGCTGCCCGGCACGGTCGGCACGCCGGCCTCGGCCGCCGCCTTACGTGCTGCGACCTTGTCACCCATCAGGCGGATGGTCTCGGCCGTTGGACCGACGAAGCGAAGGCCCGCTTTCTCCACGGCCTCGGCGAAATCGGCGTTCTCGGCGAGAAAACCATAGCCAGGATGGACAGCGTCCACACCAGAACTCTTGGCCGCATCGATCAGCGCCTCGATGTTCAGGTAGGACTTCGCCGCCTGCGGCGGGCCGATCTCGACGGCTTCGTCGGCAAGCTGAACGGCCAGGGAGTCGGCGTCTGCACTGCTGTGCACCTGCACCGTGTGGATGCCGAGCTCGCGCGCGGCACGAATAATGCGCACGGCGATCTCGCCGCGGTTGGCAATCAAGAGGGAACGAATGGCCATGGGCGTTAGTCGCGTCTTTCTGCCCTAGGCTTCCACTTCGACCAAGGGCTGGCCGGCCTGCACAGGGTCCTCGTTCTCGACCAGGTACTTAGCGACCTTGCCTTCGACCTCCGACTTCACTTCATGGAAGGACTTCATCACCTCGACCAAGCCGATGGTGTCACCCTTGGCGACGTTGTCGCCTTCTTCCTTGTATGGCGGCTGATCCGGCGCCGGGCGGCGGTAGAAGGTACCCGGCAGAGGCGAGCGAATTTCTTGATTGGCCATGGACTCCCCTTTCCCTCTCTAGGTCTTTATTGCGGTCGTGGTGCGTTTAGGCGGCTTCCAAGTAGGGCTGGACAGCATCGCGCACCGCGCGCGCGACCGCCACCGCGTCCGGCGTATCGGAATGCACACAGATGGCATCGGCCCGCACCGGAATGTCGCTGCCGTCGATCGCCGGGGCCTTGCCTTCCTTGACCGCACGGAGCGAGCGCTTCGCCGCCTCGTCCGGATCCACCGCCTCGTGCTCACGGGTGATGATCAGGCCGCCGTTCCCGTCGTAGTCCAAGTCGGCGTAGTACTCGGCCACGAAGCGGTGGCCGCGTGCCGTGTAGACCTCTTCGTGCAGGCAGTTGATCATGCCGAAGAGCGGCACCTTGAAGATATCGGCCGCATCGCAAACGGCATTGGCAACGTGCTCCTGCCGCGCGGCCATGCCGTAAAGCGCACCGTGCGGCTTGATGTGATTGAGGGTCATGCCCTCGGCCTCGAGGAAGCCCTTGAGCGCGCCGATCTGGTAGATCAGGCAGTTGGCCAGCTCCTCCCGCTCCATCTTCATTTCACGCCGACCGAAGCCCTGCAGGTCGGGCAGCGAGGGATGGGCGCCGACCTTCACGCCGTGGCTCTTGGCAAGGCGCACGGTCTTGCGCATGTGGTTGTAGTCCGAGCCATGAAAGCCGCAGGCAACATTGGCCACGGTGATGAGCGGCATCATGCCTTCGTCATCGCCCATTCGATAGAGCCCGAAGCTCTCGCCCATATCGCAGTTGATTACCGTCATCGTCTTTATCCTCCCTTTGCCGTCCGAACCCGGCCCCTCAGTCAGTCCGTCTCGCGCAACCTCGGCACCGGCCGCGGCAGGCCGCCTTCCTCCGCCGAGACGATAATCGCTTCCATGGCCGCTACCGCCTGCGCGGCTTCCAGCGGTGGAACCCGAAAGGGAGCCCCGCCGGCGCAGGCGTCGGCGAAGGCTTCCAGTTCGTCCTTGAGGCTCTCGTTCGGCCCAACAGACACCGGCTGCCGCGTTTCGCCGGGACGCAGCAACTCCAGCCGGTTTTCGTCGACCGAGCAGAAGGCGTTCATGGCTGTGCCGTAGACATTGAGAAAGCTCGTATAGGGCGACATGAACATGCAGCCGAGATAGCCACTGGCCCCGCCCTCCAGGTCGAACAGCGCGGTAGTGGTGTCGTCGATCTCAATGGGCGCGGCCAGGCGCTTGACGCTGCCGGTTGCGCGTTCGATGCGCCCGCCCAACCAGCCGATGAGGTCGATCATGTGAATGCCCAGCCCGGTCAAGCCACCGCCGGGACTCTCTGCACGGTTCGCCCGCCAGAAGTCCGGCGCATAGCGCTGCGCGCCCGGCACCGAGAAGTGGGCTTCGAAGTGCAGTGGCGTGCCGAATGCCCCTTCGTCGAGGAGCTTCTTGAGCGCCTCGACCGCTGGAATGAAGCGGCGGTTCTGACCAACGGCCAAGGTGACGCCGGCTTCCTCGCAGGCCTCTACCGCCCGCAGCGCCGACTCTCCCGTCAAAGCCAGCGGCTTCTCGACAAAGACCTGCTTGCCCGCCGCAGCCGCTTGGGCCACGTGATCGACGTGCTGCGAGTGCTGGGTGGTGAGGATGACGGCCTCGACCTCGGGATTGGCCAGCACCGCTGCATAGCTCTCCAGCGGCCGGACAGAGTACTGCTCCGAAAAGGCAGTTCGCTTCTCCGGTGAGCGGGAATAGCAGGCAACGATCTCGATCTTGTCGCTCTTGCCCTGAATGGCGGAAGCCAGTTCCTTCGACCACCAGCCAAGCCCGATTGAAGCCACCCTCAACATCGCGTCTAGTCCCGCATGTTGGCGATGTAGCGCAGACGGATCTGGTCGGCGACCACCGCCAAAATCAACAGGCCGCCAAGCACGACCGTCTGCAGATAGGATTCGATGCGCGCCAGGTTCATGCCGTTCTGAACCAGACCGATGAAGAGCGCGCCCAGCACGACGTTCTCGACCCGGCCGACACCGCCGCGCAGAGAGACACCGGCGATGACGCAGGCTGCGATGGACTCGAGCGGCATGGAGGCACCGATATTGGCCTCACCCGTATCCAGCCGTGCGGTCAGCAGCATTCCGGAAACGGCCGCCAGGAAGCCACAAATCACGTAGGTCGTGAACAGTGTGAAGCGCGTGCTGATGCCGGAGAGGCGGGCCGCCTTGATGTTGCCGCCCACGGCATAGAGGTAGCGGCCGAAGCGAGTCCAATTGACGATAAAGTAGAC
The DNA here is from genome assembly GCA_965247175.1 of Rhodospirillales bacterium. Taxonomy (GTDB): domain Bacteria; phylum Pseudomonadota; class Alphaproteobacteria; order Kiloniellales; family DSM-21159; genus JANQMX01. Next base: position 483,575 of record OZ252006.1, on the reverse strand, counting down.
GAGCACGATGAAAAGCACGGCGACGTAGATCGGACTTGGTATGCCGAACCAGGTGCCGAAGCCGAAAGTATCGCCGAACTCGATGGGCATGCCATAGACCGGAACGCCGCCGGTCAAGTAGAGCGCGATGCCGAAGCCGACCGAGGCGATGCCCAAGGTCATGATGAAGGGCGAGACGTTGAAAACTGCCACGCCGATGCCGTTGACGGCACCGATGCTGGTACCGGCCAGGATGCCGGCAAGGGCGCCGATGGCGATGGCGAGGCCTGCCGCCTCCGGCATGGCGCCGTAAACGCTCGCCATAACCATGGCGCCGACCACAGAGGTCAGGGCCAGGATGGTGCCGACGGAGAGGTCGAAACCGCCGGTCAAGAGCGCGAACATCTGGCCGAGCGAGACGATGGTGAGATAGACCGACTGCCGCACCACGTTCATCAGGTTGCGGCCGGTCAGGAAGTTGTCCGACAACAAGGTGAAGACGATCACCGCGATGACCAACAGGAACGGCAGCACACCGAGACGCACGAAGAGAAGCTTCAGCCAATAATCCGGGCCGCGCCGTTGAGGTGTCGCCTTCTCCGTCTCGCTCGCGCTCATCAGGCGGCATCCCTTTCGAAGAAATGCCGAAGGACCGCCTCTTCCGTGATTTCCTCACCGACGAGCTCGGCCTTCACCTCGCCGCGGTAAAACACGTAAACCCGATTGCTCAAATGCAGCACCTCCGGCAGGTCTGAGGATATCAGCAAAATCCCCGCCCCGGCCTCGCAAAGATCGCGAATGAACTCATAGATCGCCACGCGGGTGCCGACGTCGACGCCCACCGTCGGCTCATCGAAAGCGAAGACCTGCACCTCCCGGGTCAGGCTCTTGGCCAGCAACACCTTCTGCTGGTTGCCGCCGGAGAAGTGATCGACAGCGCGCTCGAGACGGGGCGGCTGCAGGTTGAGGCGCTCCATCAGCTCGGCTGTCGCGCGGCGCTCACCGCCACGGTCAAGCAAAGGCCCCACGGCAAACGGCGGCCGATCGAGCGACGGCAAGGAGACGTTCTCCCGGACCGAGCGCATCATAACCAGGCCTTCCTCGCGCCTGTCGGGCGGCAGGTAGAAAAAGCCACGGTCCAGCATCCGCTTCGCCGACAGCCCGGTCACGTCCTCATTGTTGAGCGTGACCTGGCCCGAGGCGACGGGCTCCATGCCGAAGCACGCACGGGCCACCTCGGACTTACCGGCACCGACCAGACCAGCGAGGCCGACGATCTCTCCCGCCCTCACCTCGATCGAGGCGTTGACGACGTTGTGGCTCTGCGTGGTCAGGTGCTCCACGCTCAGCAGGCACGCGCCGGGCGCGTAGTTGACCTTGGGAAAGAGCTCGTCGATGACCCGCCCGGTCATCAGCCGCACCAATTCATCTTCATCGGTTGTCTTGGCATCGACCGTGTCGATGTAGCGACCATCGCGCAGCACGGTGATGCGGTCGCCGATGCGGCGGATCTCGCTCATGCGATGGGTGATGTAGATGACGCCGACACCCTGAGCCTTGACCTGCTCGATCAGGCCGAAGAGCTGCGCCGTCTCCCGCTCGGTGAGCGAGGCCGTCGGCTCATCGAGAATGAGCACCGAGAGCTCAGAGCGGAAGGCCTTGGCGATCTCTACCATCTGCTGTTCGGCGCGTGTCAGGTGCTGAACCCGGTCGCCCGGACGCAACGGGAAGCCGAGACGCTCCAGGATTGCTTCGGCCCGCCGATGCAGATCCCCCTTGTCGAGGAGACCGAAGCGCGTGTGCTCGGCGCCGAGGAAGAGATTCTCCTCCACCGTCATCTGCGGCACCAGGGAGAATTCTTGGAAGACGGCGGAAATGCCGAGCTCACGCGCGTGGTGCACGGAGTCGAGTTCCACCGTTTCGCCGTGAAAGTGGATCTCCCCCTCGCTCGGCCGGTTGGCCCCGGCGAGGATGGAGATCAAGGTCGACTTCCCGGCGCCGTTCTCGCCGAAGAGGATGTGGACCTCTCCGGCGTCCAGCGTGAAGTCGACTTGGTCGAGCGCAAGCACGCCGGGATACCGCTTGCTGAGCCCCCGCACGTCCAGCAAAGGGGCGGCCGGCGCCGTTGGGCCGCCCCCTGCTGCGTCCGCTGTCATGTCGCGTGCGACCATGACCAGGTTGTCGCGTCCGGCGTGCCTTCCGCTACTGGTTCACACGGAACACCGGCTTGAAGCCGTCCGGTGCCAGCGAAGTCGCGCGGTCGAAGCTCTCGATGTTCGAGCCATCGATCACGTAAAGCGCCGGACCGGCATGCTTCATGAAGTCCTTGTCTTCCAGGATGCGCACGGCCTGGTCGATGGCCACGCGGCCCTGCACCACCGCCGAATCCGTCGGCGCCGCCATGATCTGGCCACGGCTGATGCCGCGATAGACACCCGGCGTGAAGTAGTAGGACACGACCTGCACCTGATCGGTCAGGCCACGGGCCCGCAGGATCGGAATGGCCGCCTCTGCGGTCACTGCCGTGCCGATGATGTAGTTGAGGTCAGGATGCGCCTCGAGCGTGTCTTCGACCAGCTTCGACTGCGCTTCCTTACCCGTGTCGCCGTACTTCACCTCGACCACGTCGACGGCGCTATTGGCGACGGCGCCAAGGAAGCCCTCGTTGCCCGCTTCCACCCAGCCGGCTCCGGCCGGCCCTGGGAACCAGCCCACCTTGACGGCATCGCCGCCCGTTGGGTGCTTGTCGGCCACGAAGGCACCGGCCTTGGCACCCATCTCACCGAAGGAGACGAGCGACTTGGCCGACAGCTCCGGAGACGACATGCCGTTGATAACGTCGATCACCGGAATGCCCTTACCGCGGATTTCCGAGACCAGATTGTTGAGGCCGTCAAAAGAGATGGCACCGATCACCACGGCATCCGCACCGGCCTCGACGCAGTCCTCGATCTGCGAGATCTGGGTGTTGAGCTCGGTGTAGCCACCGGCTTCGACAAGCTGCATCTTCACGCCGAGGCGCTCGGCCTCGTTGGCGACGCCGTAGTTCACGGCCAGCCAGTAGGCATCCTTCATATGCGGGAAGGAGACGCAGATCTCCCAGGGTTGAGCCGCCTTATCGAGCGGAACATAGTCGACCGACTTGCGCGGGCTCGCCATGTCGAAGGGCGGATCCCAAACTTCGATGCTGTAGGGGTACCAGTCTTCCGCACTGGCCGCATTGCTCAGAGCGAAAGCGAGCGCGCCTGCGCCCACGGCCGTCTTGAGGATTGTTCCTCTGGTCATGATCTCAAAACTCCCTGCTTCTTGCGGGTGCCCGTCCGCCGGCTTGGCGCCGCGTTGCTTGTCGCACCCTGTTTGGAACGAGAACCGCCAAGTTTTGCCTCGCAAGCTCCCTATTGTGAAATAGGAAATCTTGCGTCCTGATATCAAAAAAACAGATACTATCGCCCACCGCGTCTGGACGCTTGGTGGCACCGTTAACTCTAGGCTGTAGGCACTGACATGAGCTTCTCTCTCAAGCAGGTGCGTTACTTCGTGGCCGCAGCGGAAGCCGGGCAGATCTCTCAGGCCGCTGTCGAGCTGAACGTCTCCCAGTCCGCCGTGACGGCCGCAGTCAAACAGCTCGAAGCCATGCTTCAAGTCAGCCTCTTCGAGCGGCACTCTAACGGCGTCAGCCTCAGCTACGACGGCCACCGTTTCCTTCAGCACGCGCGCAACATCCTCGCCGCCGTGAACGAAGCGGTGCGGGCCTCGCAATCGACCCATGCAGAGGTGGCCGGCCGGCTTCGCATCGGCGTGACCTACACGGTCGCCGGCTATTTCCTGCCGCCGCATCTGGCCCGTTTCACGCGCAGCTTTCCGGAAGTGCGGGTCGAGCTGCACGAGGCGCCGCGCAGCAAGATCGAGCTGGGCCTCAGCAAAGGCGCCCTCGATCTCGGCGTGCTGCTGACCGCCAATCTGCGCAACCGGGCCGGCCTCGACTCCTTGACGCTCATGCGCTCCCAGCGGCGCCTCTGGCTGCCGGTCGAGCACCCGCTGCTGCAGGCGGACAGCCTGTCCTTGGTCGAGGTCGCGAAAGAGCCCTACGTCATGCTGACCGTGGACGAAGCCAGCCAGACGGCCCAGCGCTATTGGCGCAAGACCGAGCTTCGGCCGGACGTCATCTTCCGCACATCTTCCGTGGAAGCCGTCCGCTCCATGGTCGCAGCCGGCATGGGGATCACGATCCTCTCAGACATGGTCTATCGGCCCTGGTCGCTAGAGGGACAGCGCATCGAGACGCGCCGCTTGATCGATGCCGTCCCCAGCATGGACGTGGGCTTGGCCTGGAAGAAGTCGGCCCAACTCTCTCCTGCCGCAGCCGTATTCCGTGAGTTCATGGCGAGCGCCTTCGCCGAGACGCGGCCGCGACCTAGCCCTGATTGAGGCCGAGCTCTTTCTGCTTCTTCTTGGTCAGGCCAAGAGAGACGATCTGGTGCGAAGCGCGCAGGTAGTCGCACAGCGCCTCATCATCGAGCCCCGGCTGCTCGTAGTGCTGAATCCACTTCATGCCGCGCGAGGCGAGATAGGGTGCCGGGCGCAGTCCCGGCTGCTCTTTCAAGATCTCGTAGGCCAGATCCGAGACCTTGAAGGTGATACGCGGCTCGTCCCCCGCGTCCCATCCGGCAATGGCAAAGACCTTGTCCCCAACCTTCCAGACATCGCAGCCACCCCACTGCACGACATGGCTGGTGGCCGGCAGCGACCCACAGAAAGCGTTGTAGTCCTCTTTGGTCATGGCGCCGCGATACTACCGCAGCCCAAGAGCAAGAAAAGCCGGCCGCCGCTGGGTAGCGAGACAGGGCGGGTCGGGGCGGGTCTCGGGGTCCGCCAAGAACGCCTTAAGCACCTCCCGTGCGCAAGGCGCGCTGGCAAGCTGATTGTGCGCCGTGGCGTAAAAGACGAAAAGATGGGAACGCTCCAAGGTCTCGGCCGCCGCCTCGGCCTGCTCGAGCGTGGTGGAAGCATCGAGCGCGCCGGCCAGCAGCAGGCTCGGGACTGCGCTGATGACCGGCTCAGCCTCCGACGGATGCGCCTCGCCGGCCGGCCAGTGCGGGCAGACGTCGAGCCCACGGATCCAAGCAATGTGGTCTTCGAGATAGGGATACCGCTCTGCACTGGGACCCGGCTCAGCATCGAATTGACTAGCGCGCAGATCGTGGCAGGCGACGGAGAAGCTCATGCCCATGGTGTAGTCGCGCGGGAAGCGGCCGTAGAAGATGTTCTCGGCATGGGGTCTGAGGCGCCAGTCGTCGCCCTGGGCCATGCCCGCGATCAGGCTGGGCAACCGCGATAGGCTCGCGGTGCGCTGCATCTCCCGGCGCAGGATGGCCAGGAAGAGATGCTGATCGACACGGGCATAGAGCGGCGCGAAGCTCTTGAGGTTGTCGACCTCGAGCACGACCGGAGTCTCCGAAAGCCGGTCCAAGAGAACGGCCAGATCGCCGGCAAGGTCGGGATAGGCGGCGGCGCAGTCGGGATAGGCGGCGCAGGCAGCAAACAGCCGGTCGAGCGCGGCGGCATAGGCCTCGCTGTCGAAGTTCGGAGAAATCGCTTGGGGCGGCAGTACGGAGTCCAGAACCGCGGCCGCGACGGAGTCCGGATAGTGGCGCATCGTGGTCAGCGCCAAGCGCGTGCCGTAGGACTGGCCGAAGAGCACGACCGGCCCCAACCCGAGAGCGTGGCGCAAGGCCTCGACATCGGCGGCGCTCTGGCGACTGTTGTAGGCGCCAAGATCTATGCCCTGGGCCAACAGGCGGTCCCGACAACGGCCATAGGCATCGCGCAAGCGCGCAGCGACGCCCACGAAACGAGTCGGGTCCGGCGAGAGATCCCACCAGACCTGCGGATCGACCACCTCCGGGCAGTCCAGGCGCGGCGCGCCAAGGCCGCTGCCGCGCTGATCAAAGAGAATGAAGAGCCGGCCGGGAAAGAGCTGATCGGCCATGCGCCGCCAAGCAGCGATGTCTGTACCCCAGGGGCCCAACGCCGGATAGCCCGGACCACCGGAAAGATAGATCACCGGCGGCAGGCGAGACTCGGTCGCGCCCGGGCGATAGATCACGACCGGCAGTCGGACCGTCTTGTCTCTGGGACTGTCCCAGCGTTCGGGGACCGTCAGCCAGCCGCATTTGGTCGGCGATCGCGTGTCAAGCGAGCCCCAGCACTCGGTGTCTTGGAAACTGGCACCCGCATCGGCCCGGTAAGCCGGCCCGCCGTTGTCGGGCGCAGCCAGCCCGCTGTCGGCGGCGCAAAGCAGCGTAGCCGCCGCGAGCAGCGCATATCGCACCTTTACCGTCATGCTGGCACCGTCATCCTGGCCGGGCCCTTCAACCTCGTCGGCAACCGATGAGATTCAAAGAGGCTAGCGGAACACGGTGCGATATGCAGTAGCGCAAAAATGCAGAGCAGAGTTACGTCCGTTTCGCGCCGGACTGGCGCCCGATCAGCGGTAGTCCGGATTGGGATAGTTGAAGCGGCAACCGGCCTCCCACAGAGAGCGCTGGTTGCCGTGAGCCGGAATACCGCCCGCGTCCTTGATCATCCGCGCCATGTGCAGGAGGTTCCAAGTCATGAAAGTGGTGTTGCGGTTGGTGAAGTCATTCTCCGGCCCACCGGACCCTTCGTCGAGGTAGGAGGGCCCAGGCCCTGCTTCACCCAGCCACCCGGCATCGGCTTGCGGCGGGATGACGTAGCCCAGGTGCTGGAGAGAATAGAGAATGTTCATGGAGCAGTGCTTGGCGCCATCCTCGTTGCCGGTGATGAGGCAGCCACCGACGCGGCCATAGTAGGCATACTGTCCCTGGTCGTTGAGGATGTGGGAGTTGGCATAGAGCCTCTCAATGACTTGGGTGCAGACCGACGACTTCTCGCCGAGCCAGATCGGCGAGGTGATGACCAGGATGTCGGCTGCCTCCACCTTCTCGAAGATCGCCGGCCAGTCATCCTTGTCCCAGCCATGCTCCCGCATATCGGGATAGACACCGAAGGCGATGTCGTAGTCCACCGGGCGCAACGCCTCCACGGCAACGCCGTTGCGCTCCATGATCGCGCGGGCGATGCGCACCAAGCCATCAGTGTGGGACAGCTCGGGCGATTTCTTGAGCGTGCAGTTCAAAAACAGCGCCTTGAGATCCGAGAAGTCCCAGCGGCTCTCCGCACACCACTGTTCCTGTCGTTCGTTGAGCATGCTCACTCCTCTTTCGTGCATTGTGTTGGTCCTGCCGGTGCCAAGAGATCAGCTCCCTGCGGCGCCCATTGGCTTGCCGACCCGCGTCGGCATCTCGCTGACAGCTCTGGTCTCACGGCACTCACCCACTCGCTTGATTATGTCGCCATACCAGCGGGCGGCCGGCGCGGCGGTCAAGCCATGCAGCAGGATGGAGAGCAGCACGGTTGTCATGACCGTCGCCATGATCGTCGGAGCGCCGGGAATGGCCGTCTCCTCCAGGACGAAGAGCGCAAAAAGAATGGAGGCCAGGCCGCGTGGCCCGAACCAGGCGAGAAAGGCGACTGTCGGCAGGCGCAGTCCCAAGCCAGTCAGCGAAAGCGCGATCGGCAGCATGCGGATAACCGTGAGGCTGAGGACCGCATAGAGCATAACCGGCCAATGGAAGTGGCCCATGGCCTCCGGAAGAATGGCAGCGCCGAAGATGAGGAACGTCAGCAAGGTGAGAAGCTGCCCCTCCGCTTCGGCGAATTCGAAGAGAAACTTGCAGCGGCCCCGCACCTGGTTGCCGAACACGAGGCCGGCAACGAAGGCGGCGATGAAGCCGTTGCCGCCGATCAGCTCGGCGCCGGCGAAAGCCAGAATGGCCACGCCCAGGATGGCCGGCCCCTCATAGGTCATGCTCATCCAACCCGAGATCACCGCGCGATCGATGAGACGCGCCGAAAGACCGCCGATGATCACACCAGCGATCGGCCCCAGGACGATCTGCATGGCGCCGAACAAGAGCCAGCTGCGCTCCTCTCCACCACCATCGAAGGCAGAGGCCAAACTGGCGAAGAGCAGGACCAGCGGCAGAGCGATACCGTCGTTCAGTCCGCTTTCGATGTTGAGCGCCTGGCGAATGCGGGCGGGCACCCGCGGGCTGGCCACAACTGACTGCCCGAGGGCGGCATCGGTCGGCGCAAGGATGGACGCGAGCAGCGCCGCCTCCCAAAACCCGAGGCCTAGCGGCAAGAGGAGTGCTGCCAAAAGACCGGCGAGAATGGTGAGCGGCATAGCGATCAGCAGCATGCGCAGCGGCAGGTCGTGATCCTTGCGCACCGCCGACAGGTCGATGCGGGCGGCATCCGAGAAGAGCACCAGAATGAGCGTGACCTCGGCCAGGCCATGAATGAAGCCATGATCGACATCCAAGTCGGCGACACCGAGTACCGCACCGCCGATCACCAAACCGAAGGCCGTGAAGATCATGGGCCCCGTGAGCACCGTCGGCTCTAGGCGGCGGGTGATCAGGCAGAAGGCGATCACGCCCAAGGCAATGATGGCAAAGGCCTGGGTATCCATCTCGGCTGACTCGTCCTAGCCCAGTGGCGCGTCGTCCGGCCGCGCGCGATATTAAGTCCTAGACGCTCAAGACAGCAAAGAGGTTACAGAGAGGCCGGGGCGCCGATGACAGCGTCAACTGTGGCACCAAGCTTCGCCCAAGATTTCCGCCCCTTCGGCACAGGGATGTCCTAGACTGGCCGCGATGGACGTCGAGCAAGAGAGCCAAGTCGGGTCGGAAGCAAAGGAAGCGGACTTCATCGCCGCTCTCAAGCGGCAGGATGCCGATGCTTTCAGGCGCCTGGTTCGCGAGTATGCGCCGAAGCTCTTCCCGGTTGCCCGGCGCTTCACCGGTAACGATCAAGATGCACAGGACTGCCTGCAGGACGCCTTTCTGCAGGTTTACCGCAAGATCGACCAGTTCGAAGGACGATCTGCGCTCGGCACCTGGCTGTATCGCATTGTCGTCAATGCCGCGCTCTCCAGAGTCAGATCGCGACGCGACAACGAAGAGTCGCTGGACGCGCTCATGCCGCAGTACGACCGCTTCGATCTCTTGATCGGGCCGACAGCTGAACCGCCAATCTCCGCTGAAGAGCTTCTGGCGCGCGAGAGCAACCGTCAGGCCGTCCGCAAAGCCATCGATCAACTCCCCGCCAGCCATCGCAGCGTGCTGCTGCTTCGTGATATCGAAGGCTATGATACTCAGGAGACGGCAGAGATGCTGGGTATCAGCGTCGCGGCAACCAAAGTGCGCTTGCACCGGGCGCGGCTGGCCTTGAAGAGCCTGCTCGAGCCCCTGTTCCGCGAGGATGGCCTATGACGCCCATGAAGCGAGCTATGGTCTCGATGGCATCCTGGATGCTGGCGAACGGCAATGGAGAGAAGGGAACATTGCGCCGCTGGATGGCCGGCCTCTTTCTGCGTCACTTTCCGGGGCAAATCACCTGCGCGGAGTTTGAAGCCTTCATCCTCGACTACCACGAAGGAAACTTGGACGAACGGCAACGCAAACTCTTCGAGTTTCACCTTTCGATCTGTCCGATGTGCCAGGTGCAGTTCGCCGACTATCTCCGCACGATAGAGCTCGGCCAGCGCGTCTTCGCAGACGGCGACGAGCCGGTTCCTGAAGAGGTCGAGGATGAACTGGTCAACGCGATTTTGGCGGCACGGTCCCGGAACTAGCCGATTGCCTTAGCGCCTGAAGTTCTAGACAGACTCTCCATAGACCGCGACAGGCGGTCCCAACGCATCCAGGTCCGGTTCCACGCCAAGGCCGGGGGCGTCCGATGCGTAGAGCTTTCCCTGGTGCGTTTCCGGCGCCGGCTTGCCGGTCCGCTCGTGGTTGTAGTTGTGCAGATCGGTGGTGTTGAGGAGGAAGTCGGTGGGCGTGGAGGCTGCGAAGTGCGCCACGGCAGCAGTGGTGATTTCCCCGCCCCAAGTGTCCTCGGAAATCACGGCGATGCGGTTGTCGAGCAGGAAATCCCGAATGCGCCGGGCCTTGGTCAGCCCGCCCTGCTTTGAGATCTTGAGGCAGACGTACTCGGCTGATCGGTCGGCTGCGATGCGCTGCGCCAGCTTCATGTCGGTGACGCACTCGTCCAGCTTGAGCGGCCGGTCGAGAACGCGGCGGACCTGCAGGCACTCCTCATAGGTCTGACAGGGCTGCTCCATGACGTAGTCGAGATCTCGGGTAGCGCGCGCCACCTGGATCGCCTCATCCACATGCCAGCCCTGATTGGCGTCGGCCATGGCGATCTCACCCGGCTTGAGCGCCGGCGCCGTCGCCCGGATGCGCTCGATGTCCATTCGCCAGTCGGCACCGACTTTGATCTGAAACTGCCGATAGCCCTTCTGGCGCAGGGCCTCCATCTCCCGGTTCATCTCCTCCGGGGCGCGCTGCGGCGCGACGTGATAGAGCGGCGCGCCGTCTGTCAGCTTGCCGCCCAGCAGCATCCAGACCGGCTGCCCCGTCGCCTTGCCGAGAATATCCCAGCAGGCCGCATCGAAGGGCGCCTTGGCATAGCCGTGGCCGCGCACCGTATGGTCCATGATCTGCTCGACGAGGCCCAGCTGGCGCGGATCGATCCCCAGCAAAGCCGGTGCGATCAGCCTTGCAGCCGCTTCGGTACCCTCGCTATGGGCCTCCATGTAGTTTTCGCCGCATGGGCAGAACTCACCGACTCCCGAAAGGCCCGCATCCGTGTTTATGGCAACGACCGTGGTGTGGGCGGTTTCGATGGCATTGCCACGGCCCCAGCGATAAGCGCCTCCCACATAGCGCAGGGCCGCCTTGTAGACAGAAATGCGGGTGATCTTCATGGCCCCTCCTCTTCCTCGGTCCGCTAAGGCACGACAACGATGTTGCCGACGTGGCGCTTGGCGATGAAGGCCTCTTGCGCCTGGACGAGATCGCGCAGCGGGAAGGTCTGTGCCAGAAGCGGCCTAAGGCGCCCCTGCTCAATCAGCCGGACGATGCGGGCCATGGTCCCCGGCGGAACGATGGTAGCGCCCGTCAGCTGCAGGTCCTTGTAGATCAGCGTTCGCAAGTCGAAGTCGACCATCGGCCCAGCGATGGCTCCGGACGAGGAATAGCGCCCGCCCTGACGCAAAGCTCTGAGCAGAGGCATGACGCCGGCACCGCCGACAACATCGAGCACAACGTCGACGGCGCCCCCAGCTGCCGCACGGATGGCGGCTTCCAAATCATCGCTGTTGCGGTCGATCACCGCATCCACGCCGAGAGCGCTCAACAGCTCGGCCTTCGATCGCGCGGCGATGCCAATGACCCGCGCCCCGCGTAGCCGGCAGAGCTGAATAGCGGCAGAGCCCACCCCACCGGACGCACCTGCGATCACCACGGTCTCTCCGGGTCGCAGGCCGGTTCGGGCAACCAGGTTCTCGGCCGTGGTGTAGGCACAGGGAAAGGTTGCCAGCTCGGCATCGGAGAGCTCGCTATCCAAGGCAATCGCGTTCTCGCCGCGAACCTTGGTGTATTCGGCAAAGCCCCCGTCGCACTCGGAGCCGAAGTAGCCCGACCGGCTAGGGTCGAGCCAATCGCCGGTTCCTAGCAGCCAGGGATCGATCATGACCCGCTCCCCAACCCGGCGCGCATCGACGCGCTCACCAACAGCGACGACTGTCCCCGCCACGTCGGCGCCCTGGATGCGTGGAAAGGTCACAGCAGCGCTGCCCCAGCTTCCAGCGGAAGCTTCGACCTCAGCAAAGCCCTCGCGGCCGCCTTGTTCGGTAATGCCCTCCGACACGGCGCTCGAGTACCAGGCCGTCCGCGTGTTTATGTCGGTGTTGTTGAGACCGCAGGCGCCGACCCGGACCAGGACTTCACCGGCCGCTGGGGTCGGCACTGGAACGTCGTCGCGCAGCGCAATCTTGTCGAAACCGCCATGGCCGAGCAGCAAGGCGGCCGTCATCTGCTGAGGAATGTCGGTCAAGGCGCGCTCCCCTGATCAGACGGCGTCACGGCCGCAGCGTAATCGGTGTGTTGGCCCACACCACCACGGCATCCTCGTCGCCCGGGTTGTAGTAGCGGTGCGGCTCCTGGCTGGAAAAGGAGAAGCTATCGCCTTCCTGCAAGAGAAAACTCTCTTCGCCTACGGTCAGCTCAATGCAACCCTGCAGCACAAGACCAGCCTCCTCACCCTGATGACTGTAGAGATCGTCACCCGTCGAGCCGCCTGGCTCGTAGCGGGAAAGACCGAGCGCCAACTGGCCGTCGAGATTGGCCGAGAGCAGATGATCGAAGTGTCCTAGGTAGTCGGTCGACCCCATGCCGGTGTAGCTGAGCCGACGTCGGTTGGCTGCCCGCACGACGACACGCCGTTCTTGCGCGCTCGCTTCCGGATCGGACTGAAAAAACCAGCCGACGTGCACGCCCAAGGCCTCGCTGATGTCTTGCAGCACGCTAACGGAGGGCTTGGTCTTGCTCCGCTCAACCAGGCTGAGATATGCGGCAGACTTGCCAATGCGCTCGCCCAGCTCCGTCAGCGTGAGTTCCTTCGCACGCCGCAGCTGACGAATTTCCTCGCCCAAGTTCTCGACGTCCCGATCCCAGTCTTGCGAATGAGCCACCCGCTTGGTCATAGCGCGCACCCTGCCTTCAGGCCTTCGAGAATGGCTTCTTCTGCCGTGCGCGGAGAGAGGCAGTCGCCAATGGGTATGACGGCACCGTCATAGTCGGCCAACTCGTCACAGACCTCGGCAACGCGCCGGCAGGCGTGGGCGGTGACCAAGGTGTCGACGCCTTCGAACAGCATGGGCTCACCCGTGACGCTGTGCTGCATGTAGACCGTGTCTTCATCGGCACCAAAGAGTCGCGCAAAAGGAACCACCGTGACACCAAGGCCGTGCAGGGCGCCATACCAGATATCCCGCACGATCGGCTGGATCGTCTCGCCGGCCGTCGCGGCCTCCACCGCAAGCGTCACGCTGCAGCCGTCGCGCGCCAGCTTTTCGGCAAGCCCAAGGCCAATCCAGTCGCTGCGCCAATCGGAAATGACAATGGAGCTGCCGATATTCGCCTGTCCGGAAATGACATCCCAAGCGTCCACGATATGGGCGCCCTCACTCTCCGCGAGATCAGGGATTGCGGAGCGCGCGCCGGTCGCGACAACCACGGCATCTGGGGCCGCCGCTCGAAGCTGAATTGCGTCCAGGGCAACGCCGGTGACGACCTCGACGCCCGCCGTCTCCAACTCGCGCTCCAGGTTTGTAATCAGGCCGCCGAACTCGGTCCGGCCCGGTAGGAGTTGCGCGAGAAGCGCTTGGCCACCAAGACGTCGCTCCTTCTCATAGAGCGTCACCGCGTGACCCCGGCGAGCCGCCGTCACTGCGGCCTTCATGCCAGCCGGTCCACCGCCGACGACGATCACGCGCTTGTGGTGCTCCGCCGGCGGCAAGGGCTCATAGTGCGCCTCTCGGCCGGTCTCGGGCCGCTGAATGCAAGAGATGCGGTGATGGGCCAGGCGATGGCCGACGCAGGCCTGATTGCAGCCGATGCAGGCGCGGATGTCGTCCGTCCGCTGTTCCAGCGTTTTGCGCGGCAGGTCGGGATCGCAGATCAGAGCCCGCGCCATGCCGCACATGTCAGCCTGCCCTTCGGCGAGAATCTGCTCGGCGAGTTGGGGTTGGTTGATACGGCCAGCCACTAGGACCGGTACCGAGACAGCCTGTTTGATCGCGGCGGCGTAGGGCGCAACATAGGCAGGCGCCATGGCCATCGGCGGAAAGACATGAACCCAACCGGCGGCGTTGGCCGAGGAGCCGGCGATGACGTTGACATAGTCGACCAGCCCTTCGTCATCGACGGCCCGGCAGATCTCCGTCACTGCATCGAGGTCCAAGCCATCGCTGTTCATCTCATCGCCTGAGATGCGCAGGCCGACGGTCAACGCGCCAGCGGTCTTATCGCGAATGTCCGTCAAGCACTCGCGCAGGAAGCGGAGCCGCTTGTCGAAGCTGCCGCCGTAGTTATCGTCGCGAAGATTGGTCTGCGGGTTGAGGAACTGCGCCGTGAGATAGCCCATGCTGGCCATGACCTCGACGCCGTCGAGCCCTGCCTTGCGAAATCGCTCCGCTGCATCGCCATGGGCAGCGACGATCTCACGGATCATGTCGACTGGCATGGGTGCTGGCACGATCTTGTAGCGTCCGTCCGGGCATTCGGAGGCGGAGTAGGCAACCCCGCGGCTGCCGTCCTCAGTGGCCCGCACGGCGCGGCCGGCGTGGAACAGCTGGGCGAATACCTTGCAATCGTGCGCATGACAGGCCTCGGCAAGCCGACGCAGGCCGGGGATACAGGCGTCATCGTCGGCGATCAGGAAGAGGCCGGGGAACCGGTAGGTCGGGTGAAGATTCATCCCTTCCAGGATGATCAAGCCCACACCGCCTCGCGCGCGCGCTTCGTGATAGCGGATGAGATCCTCACCGACCAGGCCGTCATGGGTCCCCAGGGTCGTGCCGTGGGCTGGCGAGAACAGCCGGTTTTTGATCTCCGTCACGCCCAGGCGGATGGGCGAGAAGAGTTGGGACGGTTCATTCATGCGCACAGGACAAGAGCCAAGTTAAGCACGAGCAGTGCGTAAAATTATTGATGTAGATTTTTACAATCAATAAAATTCTGCGCTATTGGTTTGAACTCGACAATCGGAACGGCGGGCATGACCGACGGGCACAGAGAAGACGATCGCAGCGGTGAAGCACTCGGGGTTCACACTTCGGCTCGCTTGGAAAAGGCAGCGCGCCGGACCCTTACGCCCGCCAGCCTGGAGGCCCTCGACGCGCCGATTGAACAAGCGCATGCGCTCCCCAACGCCGCCTACCACGACCCCGACTTTCTGGAACTCGAGAATGCCCGCCTCTTCGCGCGGCATTGGATGCTTGCCGGCTTCGGCGGCATCTTGCCGGACGTCGGGGACATCGCCCCGGTCACCGTCGCCGGTGTGCCGATCTTCCTTGTCAGAAGCGCTGACGGATTGGTTCGGGGCTTTCAGAACGTTTGCCCTCACCGCGGCTCGCGTCTCGTCACCGAGCCTTGCCGAGGCCGCACGACCATCAGCTGCCCCTACCATGCCTGGGCCTTCGATACCCGCGGAGAGCTGCGCTTCCGACCGCACTTCTACGGTCCACGCCAACATCAGACGATCGAAGATGGAAGCGGCCCCAATCTCATCCCGGTCCGAACAGAGAGCTGGCACGATCTGGTCTTCGTCAACATTTCCGGCAACGCGCAGCCGCTTGCCGAGTTCCTCGCGCCTCTGGAGAGGCGCCTGGAGGGATACGATCTCTCGGCGCTTGCCTATGCCGGCAGCCGCAGCTTCGACGTCGCAGCAAACTGGAAGCTGGCGGTCGAGAACTACATCGAGCCCTATCACGTCTTCGCCGTGCATCCGCGGCTGACAAAGTTCGCCCCGATGGACATCCGCCAACCCAGCACGTTCGAGGATGGATGTTTCGAAAACGAGTACTTCGTGCCCCATCTGGAGGAGGGCCGCGGAGCCGGCCTGCCGCATTGGCCCGGATTGCGCGAGGAATGGCGCAACCGCGGCCTCTGGTTCCATCTCTTCCCTTCGCTCAGCGTCGAGCTTTACGCTGACCAATTCACGGTGTTTCATGTGGTCCCGCTCGAGGCCGGCCGCACGCGGGAGGAGTTGCACTTCTATCTGATCGGAGACGCGGCAAGCTCGAAAGAGCATGCGGCCGCCCGGGAGCAGGTCTTCCAAACCTGGCAGGACCTCAACGGAGAGGACTTGGCCGTGCTCGAGCGACTGCAACTGGGGCGTTTGGCTCCCGGCTATCAGGGCGGCTCCTTCTCACCCTACTGGGACCAGGCACCACTGGAGTTCTCGCGGCTGATCGCGCGGGAACTTACACGTCCTTGAGCTGGCAGGCGCCGACCCGGACCAGCACCTCCCACGGCACTGGCACAGGCACCAGCATATCGTCGCGGATGACAATCCTGTCCAGACCGGCGCGGCCGAGCAGTAAGGCGGCGGTCATCTCGTTCGGAACGCCGACCAAGGCACATCCCCTTCTTGCCGCATCGGCACCGCCGAAGCCTATGCTGTTCCCTGCTCTGTACTAAGGTCTCTCGGTTGTGCGAAGACGCAGCGGTGTCTATGCCTTGTTGAGCTGGCCGTCCGATCTTCGTAAGCGCTGGGCGGCGACAGTGACCATTCGATCCGTCCGAGCAGCGAGCGCTCAATGGAATTTCCCCAGCTCATGGCGCAGGCGGTAACGGCCTATAAGGCACGCGACCTGCAGTCAGCCGAAGAGATCTGCCGGGACATTCGCGAGGCGGCGCCTGATCATGTGGAGGCGCTCTACCTTCAGGGTCTCTGCTTGTGCCGCGCCGGACACCGCGATGCCGGTGCAGAAGCCATCGGCCAGGCGCTGTCGATGAAGCCAGAGCTTGAAGCTTACGATCTGCAACGCGACCGCCTGATCCAGCAAGGTGTCTCCGAGGAAGTGACCCACTGGGAGCAGCGTCTGCTGCTCTACCTCTCCTATCTCTCGGTCGATGCCTTCCTGATTTCCTATCCCAAATGCGGACGCACCTGGCTGAGGGCGTTACTGGGACGGTACGTCTTGGGTAGCCGCACGGATCGCGATCCGCTTGAGGTGCTGGAGCTCACCCGCGCCGAACCGGACTTTGCAACGCTCGCCGTGACACATGACGACAACCCCCACTGGAAACCGCCAGAGGCCTTGTTTCGCGACAAGCGTGCCTATCACGGCAGGAAGGTTATCTTCCTCACCCGTGACCCACGAGACGTCATCGTCTCCAACTACTTCCAACACACGCGGCGAGGCGGCGCAGAGATCGCCAGGGACGCCTTTACCGGGGACATCTCATCCTTCATCCACCACGATATCGGCGGTCTGAGGGGACTGGTCGGATTCTACAACGTCTGGGCCGAGAACCGAAGCGTGCCGGCGGCCTTCCTCCACGTCACCTATGAAGAGCTGAGCGATAGCACTAGAGTCGTGCTCGAGCGCTGCCTGGACTTTCTGCAGTGGCCGAAACGTGATCCGGCCTTCCTTGAAGATGTGATCGACTTTGGCAGCTTTTCGAACCTGCGACGCCTGGAGGAGAGAGATGCACTCAGGAGTGCGCGCCTCGAACCACCTCGCGACGGCCACCCGGATGGTTTCAAGGTGCGCCGCGGCAAGGTTGGCGGCTACGTCGACTATCTCAACGCGGAAGACATCGCCTTCATCGACCGCTTCCTCGACGAGCATCTCGACGACTTCTATGCTCAGTACAAAGGCCGCTAAGGCAGTTCACGCTCTCAGAGGGTTGTGACGATGCGGCCATCGATCTTACCGGCACGCATCTTGCCGAAAATGCCGGTGACTCGCGTTTGCCTTCGCGCCGCCATGTCCCGCACGTCCTACTGTTGACGAAACATAGGCCTCTCAAGGAGGCTGGAACAGCTTCACAGCCGATAAGGGAGGTCATGGACATGACGAGCGAGGCCGCTCCCCAAGCGGATCCGAAGGGCTGGCCCCTCAATCCTGACTATCAGATATCCTTCGACGTGATACCGGCGCGTGTCCGGGCCGTCTTCGGTGGCGAGACCGTCGCCGACTCACGCGCTGCGCGCGTGATGTACGAGCTTGGGCACGCACCGATCTACTATCTGCCGCGCCAAGACGTGGCGATGGATTATCTTGAGGCGACCGCGCGCGACACCTATTGCCCCTACAAGGGTCACGCCTGCTATTGGAGTCTCCGGGTCGGCGAGCAGGTCGCCGAGAACGCCATCTGGGCCTATCCCGAACCCTATCCTGAACTCAGCGAGCTGACAGGCTTTCTCGGCTTCTATTGGGGCCGAATGGAGGCTTGGTACGAGGACGAGCAGCCGGTGTCCGGGCCGCGTGAGATTCCCGGCCGCGTCGACACCACGACCCAGCTCAAGCGCCTTTTCCCCGCGCTGGCCGCCGAATGGCATCCCACCCGCAACCCGGGCATCAAGCCCTACGAGTTTCCGGCCTACAGCGACACGGTAGTTTGGTGGCAGGACGCCAGCGGCCGCGAGTGGCAGGAGCGCATTCGCGACCGTGTGCTCGCCGCAACGACTCTACGGACCGACGGCGACGCGCACCCTTACGGCTGAGCCGCCGCTCAGTCGTCCAGCTTGCGCGCGACCAGCACGGAGCAGTGCGCGTGGCGCACGACCCGCGCGGCGACCGAGCCCAAGAGGTAGTCGGAAAGCACCGGGTCGTGGGATGCCATGACGATCATGTCGATGCCAGCCTTCTCGGCATAATCCAGGATCTCGGTCGAGGGATGCCCCGGCCGCACGGCAATCTCCGGATGCGGCTCGAGCTGCAGCGAACCGGCAAGTGCGGTCAACCGACGCGTCGCCTCGGACATGGCATCTTCCGCGAAGTCTTTGGGTAGCTGGCTCTCGACGAAAGCCGGCACCCGCTCGATCACATGGAACAGGACGAGCTTGGCCTCCTTAAGCCGAGCCAGGTCTGCTGCCAAGTGCAGGGCGGAGCCCCCGGCCTCTTCTTGGGACAAGTCTACCGGCACGAGAATTTTCTTGATCATCTGGCCTTTCCCAGCCTCCCGCTAAGACACGAAGATGTATCGTTGCTCCGGCGCGCGCCCCGGCAATTCTGCCGCCGCGCCGAAAGTCGGGCGACCCTACATAGTCTGCCAATTAGCCACAAGAAGCGTCGGGCAATACGGCGGTTGGCATGCGCGAAGACAAGGCCCCAGTCGGCCTGTGGCATTTACGCCTCTGCAAGGGATTGCGGCTTACCTTTGGCTGTTCAGTCAATCTCCTTCCAAACCTCAAGGGTGGATCGACCCGATCAGATAGCGGCTGGAGCAACTGGAGCGTTGTGATCCTGGGTCTGGCGCTGCGATGCGACGAAAAGCTTGGGATATGCCTTTTCTTCCTGAAACGCGCCCTGTGCGGACCGTCAAATGCACACAGCCAGGAGCCCGGACGTGGACGCGCCAGACGACCAGCCGTCGCCTAGCCCTCTGTTTCCTGGCATTTTTGCTTGCGGTCGCTGCGTCCGACCAATCTGTCGCTGAAAGTCGCACGCTGCGCGTCGGCGTCTACGAAAACGAGCCGAAGATTTACTGGGACCCCGCACATGGACCGCGTGGTTTCTACCCGGAAATCCTAGAACGGTTATCCCAGTCCTTCGGCTGGCGAATCACTTATATCCCCTGCGCCTGGTCCGACTGTCTCAGCATGTTGGAGGCCGGCGAGATCGACGTCATGCCGGACGTCGCCTACTCGCAGCAACGTGCTCGACGTTTTCAGTTCGGGCACGAGGCCGTTCTGCACTCCTGGTCCTATATCTATTCGCGCCACGAGACCGTACTGAGTGCCCTGGATGATCTTAACGGGCGCAGGGTTGCCGTCCTGCAGGACGGCATACAGCACCGGCGCCTTCTCGAGCTGGCAAAGCAGCAGAACTGGGTGCTCCAGCTGGTTCCCAGTCCCTCCCTCGACGGCGTTCTTGAGCAGGTGCGCCGGGGTGAAGCTGACTATGGCATCGTGAACCGCTTCTATGGTGAGCTGCATGAGGGCGGGGCCGAGCCGCGATTGGAACGCTCGCAAGTCCTGTTCCGCCCTGCCCCGCTCTACTTCGCGTACACCAACGCCTTGCCCGACAGTGTCATCGAGCGGATGGATGTCTACCTCGCCGGTCTCAAGTCCTATGCGCATTCACCCTACTACCAGGCTTACCAACGCTGGCTGGCGGAGCCCCATCGGCCGACCCTGCCCGAATGGGCACTCTGGTGCCTCGGCATCTTGGTGGCCGTGCTGGGCGGCAGCTTTCTCGCCAATGCCTACCTGAAGAAGCGCATTGCCCAGGCCAGGGCGTCACTGGCTACCAGCAACCGGCGCTTCCAGGACTTCGCCAAGTCCTCGACGGACTGGTTCTGGGAGATGGACGAGACGCTCCGTTTCTCTTTCTTCTCCGAACGCTTCGAAAGGATCACCGGCGTTCCGCCATCAAAGCTGCTCGGTAAGACCCGCGAAGAGACAGGCATTCCAGGCGTCGACCCGGAATGCTGGCAACAACATCTCAACGATCTCAAAGCGCAGAGACCCTTTCGCGACTTCGTCCATCCCAGGGTCCGGCCGGACGGCGTCACGGTTTACCTCGCCATCAGTGGCGTGCCTGTCTTCGACGACGCCGGCCGCTTCCTTGGTTATCGCGGCTCAGGCCGTGACATCACGCGACAAAAGCAGTCTGAGACGGCCCTGGCGGCAGCGCTGAAGGAAACGGCTTCGGCGAACCGGGCCAAGTCCGAGTTCCTGGCGACCATGAGCCACGATCTCCGAACGCCGCTGAATGCCATCCTCGGGTTCTCCGACCTCATGCGACAGCAGATACTCGGTGCCCTGGGCTCGACCAAGTACCGGGACTACGCCGAGGACATCCATGCCAGCGCCGCCCATCTGCTCGATCTGGTCAACGATCTGCTCGATCTGTCCCGTATCGAGACAGGCAACCTCAAGCTCGATCTGCAGCCATTCCAGCTTTCGGAGATTGTCTCGGCGGCCGCGCGCACCCTGGACAGCATTGCCCAAGAGGCCGGCGTAACCATCGCGGTTCAGACCTGCGAGGCTGAGGCTCCCTATCACGTCGACCGCCGTGCGATCGAGCAGGTCACCCTCAACCTCCTCTCTAACAGCATTCGGCATACCGCCCGAGGCGGCAGCATCCAGGTCACGCTCGAGGGTACGGCGGAGGGTGGAGCGAAACTCACCTTCGCGGACGACGGCTGCGGCATCGAGCCCGATGCGCTGCCGAGATTGTTCGAGCCCTACGAGCGCTCCAACCCCTTGCGGGCCCGCCCCTACCACGGCCATGGCCTCGGTCTGCCGATCTGCAAACGCCTAGTCGAAGCTCATGGCGGGACCATCGCCCTGGAGAGCACGCTCGGCGTCGGCACGATGATCACTATCGCGCTGCCGGCAGGCGGGGCAAAGACGGGCGGAGGCCGCGACGAGATCGATCTGCCGAACGAGCCTGGCCGCTCAGAAGAGCAGCGTCGCCTTCGCCTGGCGGGATCCGCCTAAAACCAGCATAGGCGTCATGTGGCAAAGGGCGCTCTCTCGACCCAGGACATCGCTATCATTCCGCTTCAGCTGCCGAGCGCGCGATGAAGGAAGCAATGTCGAAGACCGTCGTGGTTCGTCCACCACTGCCCTCCGAGTACGAGCCATGGCTTGCCCTTTGGGAGGGCTATAACGCCGTCTATGGCCGAGCCGAAGAAACCGCCTTGCCTCGCGACATCTCCGAGATGACTTGGCAGCGTTTCTTCGACGGCACTGAGCCAGTGCATGCCTTGGTGGCCGAGCTGAATGGAGACCTGGTCGGCTTGGCCCACTACATCTTCCACCGATCGACCCTGACCGCCGGACCGTCTTGCTACATGCAGGACCTCTTCACCGCGGCAGCTGCGCGCGGCAAGGGCGTTGGCCGCGCCCTCATCGAAGCGGTCTACGAGCAAGCCGAGGCCGCCGGCAGCCCCCGGGTCTATTGGCAGACCCACGAGACCAACAAGACGGCCATGCGGCTTTACGACCAGGTCGCCCAGCGCAGCGGCTTTATCGTGTACGCAAAGGCGCTTTGAAGCGAAATGCTGCCGCCTTCGGAACCAGCGCAATCCGATCAAGGACCACAGAATTCGGTTGCCTGGGCAACTGCAAGGAGGTCAGGCTTCGCTGAGCCTCCGGTGCCTTGTAGGACGCGACTTGGACAATGACCGCTGCAGCCTACCCCCGCCTCTTCGAGCCGCTGACCTTGCGGCACAAGACTCTGCGCAACCGCATCGTCTTCGGGGCGCATACCGCCAACATGTCGGTCGAAGGCCTGCCAGGCGCGCGGCACAAGGGCTACTACCTGGAGCGCGCCAAGGGCGGGGCCGCCATGATCGTGGTCGAGCCGGTGCCGGTTCATCGCGCCGCCGTGCTGACCCGTGGCAACTTCCGCCACGAAGACGACAGTATCATCGCCCCCTTCCGCGAGATCACCGAGGCCTGCCAGGCCGAAGGCGCGGTGATGATCCATCAGCTCTATCACGTCGGCCAGCACGGCGATGCCGACAATTCCTACCACCCGAGCTGGTCGCCCTCTGGCCTGCCCTCCTATCACGACTCCGACGGCAGCCATGCCATGACCGAGACGGAGATCGAGGAGACCATCGAGGCTTTCGCTCAGGCCGCGCGCCGGGCCAGGGACGCCGGCTTCGACGGCATCGAGCTCTTTGCCGCCTACAACGCGCTGATCGATCAGTTCTGGCTGCCTTGGTCCAACCGCCGCGACGACCAATGGGGTGGCAACCTGGAGAACCGCACCCGCTTCTCCCGCCGCATCGTCGAGCGCATCCGTCAGCTGGTCGGCGAGGACTTCATCGTCGGCCTCGCCGTGAGCTATGACGCGGAGATTGACGTCGCGCTTTCTGTCGAAGCACTGCAGGAGATCGTCACCTACCACGACGAGCGTGGGCTGATGGACTACGTCACCTGCGGCTTCGGCAGCTACTTCGAGCACGAAGGCATCATCCCGACCTTCCTCTATGGGGAGAAGCTCACGACACCTCTCTCCGAGGTTCTCAAAGGAGCCGTTAGGCAGGCCAAAGTTCAGTCGGAAGGTCACATCCGCACGCCTGAGAACGCAGAGAGCGTCATCGCCTCCGGACAGGCGGATATGGTTTCTATTGTCCGCGGGCAGATCGCCGACCCGCATCTTGCCAACAAGGCCCGCGAGAACCGCGCCGAGGACATTCGCGGCTGCATTTCCTGCAACCAGATGTGCTGGGGCCGGCGCCACCGCGACTACTGGATTTCCTGCCTGATCAACCCCTCCGCTGGCCGAGAGTTCGAGTGGGATGGCGACCGCTTCACCCCAAGCCAGCAGCCACGTCGAGTGCTGGTGGTGGGCGGCGGCCCGGCCGGCCTGGAATGCGCCCGCGTCGCCGCTGAGCGCGGCCACCGGGTCATCCTCGCCGAGGCAAGCGGCGAGCTTGGCGGGCAATTCCGTCTGGCCGGCATGCAGCCGCGCCGCGCCCAGATTCTCGACCTGATGGATTGGTACGCCCGCCAGTTCGAGAAGCTGCAGGTCGAGGTGCGGTACAATAGCTATCTCGATGCCGAGGATATCCTGGGCATGGACGTCGACGCCGTGGTGCTCGCGACCGGTTCTTTGCCAGCCGAAAGCGGTTTTCAAAAGGCGCAGCCTCAGCTCGATCGCCTACCCGGCATCGACAAGCCCGGCGTTCTCTCGCCGGAGGCCGTGCTGCGGCGCGAGGCCCGCCTCGGCAACCGCGTCATCGTTCTCGATGAAGGCGGCAACTGGAAGGGCTGCGGCACCGCCTGGCACCTGGCTGAGCAGGGGCACAAGGTCACTCTGGTCACCCCGCACCCTATGATCGGCAAGGAGATTGCCCGCACCTCGACGGACTACAACCTGCGACGGCGACTTAAGGGCCTGAGTGTCGACTTCGTCGTCGAAGCCAGCGTCGCCGAATGGCACGGCGACGCGGCAACCTTAGTCAGTTTCCTGGACGGCGAACGCTGGCGCGTGGAGGCGGATGCTCTCGTGCTATCGACAACCAATGTCGCGGAAGACGGCCTGAGCCGAGAGTTGGGCGCAACTGGCGAAGGAGTGGAGGTCCACAGTGTTGGCGACTGCGTTGCGGCGCGCCAGGCGCCCTACGCCTTCTATGAAGGCCGGAAGCTCGGCCGAGCCCTCTGATACAGCCCTTACGTCGTCGGTTAATCTCGAAACCACGCTGAAAAAAATATTATAAAACAAAGACTAACGAACAATTCCTCGCATTCTACAGATTATTCGTACGGCGTTAACGACGTAAGAGGAAACTAGCCCAGTCTGCTTTCTCTCCCGGACTGCGAGTCCGG
Source organism: Rhodospirillales bacterium (assembly GCA_965247175.1). GTDB lineage: Bacteria > Pseudomonadota > Alphaproteobacteria > Kiloniellales > DSM-21159 > JANQMX01. The sequence goes on along the minus strand of OZ252006.1, from coordinate 459,638 downwards.
GCACGACCTCAGGCTTGGCGTAAGGAATCTCGTGCCATGAGTAGCTTGTCGACCGTTGGAGAGCGTCGTCTCGTCCTCCGCATGCTTGACCACTGGGATAACCTGCGCGGCGATCGTCCCTTTCCGAAGATGTCGGAGATCAACCCGGACGACATCGGCCTCGATTGGCCCTACTGCTTTCTCTTTCGCGTCGGCGAGCACCGCAGTGCCTCCCTGTTTCAGTATGTCGGTGAGCAGGTGCTCCACGACAGCGAGCTGCCACTGTCATGGCTGGGCTCCGAGGAGCGTTCGCTCGCGCACTGCCCGGACGGCTCGCTGCTCTGCCGTGCCATCGGCCATTGGACCCAGGTTGCGCAGCGCCGGGTGCCGATTTCCATGGGCGACGTCTACGCCGACCAACCCTATACCGTGAAGTACCGGTCCATCCTGCTGCCAATGTCGTCGGATGGCGAGCAGATCGATGCCATCGTCGGGGCAGTCAACAGTCGCCGGGCAAAGGAAGACACGCTTGCGCTGACCGCCCAGGCTGCTGCCGCGCGCGCCGCGGCCGCAGCCTAACCTCTCTTCCTCAGCTTTCCGTCAGCCCCAGCAATGCGAGGCGCTGGGTATCCAGCGCCCGCTCCCAAACCATGTCTTTCCAGTCGTTGGCGTCGCCATAGAAGCAGCGACGCATCTCGGCCTTGATGGCGCGCCCCTGCTCACTGGCCTGCTCGCCGTGATGAATGAGCCAGTTGTCGGCGCGCAGCGCTTCCAGCACTTCGGGCAAAGGCTGGGTCCCGTACTCCAGCGCGATCATCGTCGCCTCGGCCTCCGGCAAAGCCGCTTCGATGCCTTCGATCAAGAGACCGTGCAGCTCTGGTGAGCTCGACGTTCCGAGGGACGGCACTGTGACGTCGCCGCCGTACCAGTCACTGGCGCGCTGCGCACCGGCATTGCTGCCGTGATGGGTGCAGATGCGCTCGCCATAGCCGTAAGGGCCAAGGCCCGTGTGATAGTCGATGACCGCCAAGGCCCGGACCCCATTGAGGCAGCTCCGCAGGATGTCGACTAGGGTGCGGTGCGACCAGCTCGGCCCCTCGCCGCCGAAGAATAGACCGTTCGGGTGATGGTACTGACCGCCTGCGACAGCGGCCTGCATGGCCATGGTGCCGTGCTCGGCGCCATAGGCCAGGATCTCTTGCGCCGTCGTCTTACGTGTCTCCTCGTCCCACTCGCTTGGTGCCAGCGCCGACGCCAGCGCGTCATATCCCTCGTTGCGCGGCGCCCCTTGGCCGAAGTCGATGAAGTTTCGGTTGAGGTCGACGTTCTCTTGCGTCACGCGGCTAAGGTTGGCGAAACCGTGCGGATTGATGGCGTGGATCATCACCTGACGGACGTGCGAGGGCGCCTCACGCCAAAGCCCGCTTTCCAGCCAGCCAACCTGTACGCCTGACCCACAGAAACCCTCGGCCCCATGCGTACCGCAGATGGTCAGCAATGCCTGCTGTGCGTCGACCGGGCCGAGCAAGGCGACATCGACGACCAGCGGCTGGCCGTCCGCATCCGTCATCGGATGCGGCCAAGACTTGATCTCGGCACCCTCCGCGCGCGCCGCCGCGAGAAAGCGGGCACGCGCTGACTGATAGTGATCTGAAAAGTACTCTGCCGCTGACGCCATCTGGCTCCTCCTGGGACATGGACCTTGAGACAAGCACTACTCGTAGTGCGCCGACAACGCGCACCGCGCCCTATTCCAGCCAAGCCGCATCCTAAGGTCTAGACATGAAAGTTTGGCAGGCACTGCTGGCAACTTTGGCATTGCAGTCTAAATTGCAAATTATGGCGAGACTCTTCACAGCCTGCCTGCTCCTGGCCTTCGTGGTGGCACGGCCAGCCGTGGCAGACCAAAATGACCCACGTCTCGATTCGCTCTTCGAGATACTGCGCACCGGTCCGTCTTATGCGCATGTGCAGCGCGCCGAAGCACAGATCTGGATCATTTGGACCCAACACGATGACGAGTCGGCCCAACTTCTGATGAACGAGGGCGTGCGGGCCATGAACCTCGGCGACATGACGAAGGCGCGTGGCTTGTTCGACGTGCTGATCACAGAGCAGCCGAAGTTTGCCGAAGCCTGGAATAAGCGCGCGACCGTCAACTATCTGTTGTCCGACTTTGAATCCTCGCTGAGGGACATCGAAGCCACTTTGGCCCTCGAGCCCAGGCATTTCGGCGCCCTGGCCGGCCGCGGACTCGTCCAGTCGGCTCTGGGCAACGTGTCGGAAGCCATCTCCTCCTTCGAGCAAACCCTCGCCGTTCATCCCTGGGCACCGGGCGCGCGGATGAACCTGGAGAGCCTCCGCCGAGCCAACCCGCCGATCTAGCCGCCCCTTGCCGCCTGAAGGCGTGACGTCTTGGCGCATCGGGTTGTGGTGATCTGAGAATTTCGCGAATGACTGTTATGCCGTTGGGTCGGCTCGGCTTTTCCCTGCTGATGCGCTAGCCTGCCCGGCCAGGAGACAGTCATGACGCAAGCCATTTGGCGGCATCCACTCTTCGCGCTGGTTGCCGCCTTTGTCATTCTCGGTCTCGGCATGGGCCTGCGGCAGAGCTTCGGGCTCTTTGTCGGGCCAATCACCGTCGATACCGGCGTGTCGGTTGCGACGCTGTCTCTGGCTTTCGCGATCCAGAACCTGCTCTGGGGCGCCATGACACCCTTCGTCGGCGCCTTGGCCGACCGCTACGGCACGCAGCGCTTTCTGATCCTCGGCAGCCTGCTCTACGCTAGCGGCCTCGCCGTCATGTCCGTCGCGGACAATGCCTTCCTGGTCTATCTGGGAAACAGCGTGTTGACCGGTCTGGGCGTCGCCACGGTCGGATTTACCCTGGTGCTTTCCGCCGTGGCGCGCATCGCACCGGAAGACAAGCGCAGCACCTGGCTCGGCATCGCCTCGGCCGGGGGCTCGATGGGTCAGTTCCTGCTGGTGCCGGGCGCCCAGCTGATCATGAACGATATCGGCTGGAGCGGTGCCTTCCTGGTGCTGGCCGCCTTGGCGCTGCTCATCATTCCCCTCTCCTTCTCCTTCGCGGACGGCACGGCAAAGACGACCGAAGCTCTTCCGCAAGAGACCATGAGGGGCACCCTGAACGAGGCCCGCCGCCATAGCGGCTATCTGCTGCTGACCGCCGGCTTCTTCGTCTGCGGCTTCCATGTCTCCTTCATCACCGTGCACCTGCCCGGCTACATCGTGTCCTGCAACCTCTCAGCGCAGACCGGCGCCAATGCCCTTGGCATCATTGGCTTCTTCAATGTCATCGGAACCCTGCTGGCCGGCTGGCTCGGTCAGCGCTATCGCATGAAGTATCTGCTTGCCGGGATCTATTTCGCGCGCGCGGCCAGCATTGCCATCTTCCTGGCAGCCCCCAAAACCGATCTTGTCGTCTTTCTCTTCGCTGCCAGCTTCGGTCTCTTGTGGCTCTCCACCGTGCCGCTGACCAATGCGATCATCGGCCGCATCTTCGGCCCGCGCTATCTCGCCACGCTGTTCGGCATCACCATGTTCAGCCATCAGGTCGGCGCCTTCTTCGGCGCCTACATCGGCGGGCAGAGCCTGGCGCTCACCGGCAACTACGACCTGGTCTGGTGGATCTCCATCGGCCTTGCCGTCCTCGCCGGACTGCTGAACTTGCCGATTGCCGATGCCCCGCGGCGTCAGCCGCAGGTGCAACCCGCCTAGGCCTTGCTGTCAGATCCAGGCGATGCGCAGCACGTTGGTCGAGCCCGGCGTGCCGAAGGGAACGCCAGCTGTGATGACCAGCCTGTCTCCCTGGCCGGCGTACTCCTCCGCCTCTGCCACCGCGCAGGCCTTGTCGACCATCTCTTGGAAGTTGCTGACGTCTGGTGACACCACGCAGTGCGCGCCCCACAGCACGGCCAGGCGCCGGGCCGTGCCAACCTCGGACGTCAACATGATAATCGGCACGGATGGCCGTTCACGCGCCGCCCGCAAGGCTGTGGAGCCGGAAGTGGTATAGGTGACGATTGCCGCGGCGGAGATGGTCTGGGCGACCTGTGCCGCCGCGGCCGAGATGGCATCCGCGCCCGTCGGCTCGGGCTCCGGCTTGAGCGCCGTGATGATCGGCCGGTAGGAGGCATCGGCCTCGGTCCGGCTGATGATACGGTCCATCATGGCCACCGACTCGACCGGGTAGTGTCCCGCGGCTGACTCGGCCGAGAGCATAACGGCGTCGGACCCGTCGTAGATGGCCGTGGCCACGTCCGAAGCTTCGGCGCGGGTCGGCGCCGGTGCGTTGACCATGGAATCCAGCATCTGGGTCGCCACCACCACCGGCTTGCCCGCCAGGCGGCAGGTTTGGACGATCTCTTTCTGCCGGCCCGGCACGTCTTCTGGCGGCAGCTCGACGCCCAAGTCGCCGCGCGCCACCATGATGGCATCGGCCAGCTCGACGATGCCGCTGAGATTGTCGATCGCCGAGGGCTTCTCGATCTTGGCCATTAAGGCTGCCCGCCCGGCAATAAGCCGCTTGGCTTCGGCCAGGTCCTCAGGGCGTTGCACGAAAGAAAGTGCGACCCAGTCGACGCCGAGCTCCAATCCGAAGCGAAGGTCGTCCCGGTCCTTCTGGGTCAGCGGCGAGATCGGCATGAGCACGGTCGGCACATTGACGCCCTTGCGGTCACTGAGCGGACCGCCCGTGATCACCTTGCAGTCGGCCGACTGATCATCGCGCCGCACCACTTCGACCCGCAGCTTGCCGTCGTCGAGCAGGATGTGCGCACCGACCTCGACGGCGGCAAAAATCTCCGGATGAAGGAGAGAGACACGGGACTGGTCCCCAGGCTGCTTCGACAGGTCGAAGCGGAAGGGATCACCGCGCTTCAGATAGATCTCACCCTCCGCGAAACGGCCGATGCGCAGCTTCGGGCCCTGCAAGTCCTGTAGGATACCGATCGGCCGCCCGGTTTCTTGCTCAAGCTCTCGGATGATGCGGTAGCGCTCGGCATGATCGGCCTGCGAGCCGTGGCTGAAGTTGAGACGGAAAACATCGGCGCCGGCTTCGTGCAGGGCGCGGATGGTTTCCGCATCGGAACTCGCAGGACCAAGCGTGGCCAGTATTTTGGCTTTGCGTCTGCGTCGCATGGGTCCGTCCACCTCGACTATCGATTTCACTGATGCAAGAGAGAAATCAGCTAATGAGAAGAGCGCGAAAGTCGTTCACGTTGGTCAGGGTCGGGCCGGTGACGAGTAGATCACCAAGCCCGGCGAAGAAGCTATAGCTGTCATGGCCTCGAAGATAGGCCTTTGCGTCCAGCCCAAGCGCCTCTCCTCGAGCCAGGCTGTCCTGAAGAACGAAAGCGCCGGCATTGTCCTCGCTGCCGTCGATGCCGTCCGTGTCAATCGCAACGGCAGAGACTCCCTCCATGCCATCGAGGTGAACGGCGAGGGAAAGCAGAAACTCGCAGTTGCGGCCACCGCGGCCGCCCTTCCCGCTCAAGGTCACCGTGGTCTCTCCGCCGGACAGCAAGACGCAGGGCGGGGCCGCGGGCTGACCGTGGCGTCTGACCTGCCGGGCGAGCCCGGTCATGAAGATACCGAGCTGGCCGGCCTCGCCTTCCAGGCAGTCGCTGAGGATGAGCGGCGTTACCCCTGCTTCTGCCGCACGGGCGGCCGCCGCCTCGAGGGCGTCCTGCGGCCGCGAGATCAGCCGCGTCTGGCAGCGATCGAATGCCGGGTCGCCGGGCTTCGGCGTCTCCGCCTCGGGCCGTGCAAGATGATCATGCACGGCGGCGGGCAAGGTCAGCGCGTACTTTTTGAGGATCGCCGCCACATCGTCCAAGGTGGTGGGATCGGGAACTGTGGGGCCGGAAGCGATCACAGCCGGGTCGTCCCCTGGCACATCGGAGATGCAGAGGGTCACCACTCGCGCCGGATAGGCTGCGGCGGCAAGCCGTCCGCCCTTAATCGCCGAGAGATGCTTACGGACACAGTTCATCTCGGTGATCGTCGCACCGCTGCGCAGCAGCGCTGCATTGACCTGCTGCTTGTGCTCTAGCCCGAGCCCTTCCGCCGGCAGCGAAAGCAGCGCAGAGCCACCGCCCGAGATCAGGCAAAGCAGCAGGTCCTCTTCACCCGCCCCCTCTGCCAAGGCCAGAATGCGCCTGGCGGCCTCCTGTCCTGCGGCATCCGGGACTGGGTGCGCAGCCTCGACCACCTCGATGCGCTCGGTTGGGACGGCGTGATCGTAGCGGGTAACCACCAGGCCCTCGAGCGGCCCACACCAATGGGTCTCTAGAGCACGTGCCATGGCCGCCGCGGCCTTGCCGGCCCCAACCACAATCGTCCGCCCGGAGGGCGGCTCCGGCAGATGCGCTGGCAGCACGCTTGCCGGGTCCGCCGCCGCCAAAGCAGCGTCGCAGAGAGAGCGCAGGAAGGCGCGCGGCTCGATTGCCACCGACTGCTTCCTCAGGGTCACGTTAGCCGAGCTTTACGCCGGCCATCTTCTCCAGAACACGGACCAGCCCTGAGTGATCCCAACCGCCACCATCGTTTGCGACACAGGCGGAGAAGAGTTGCTGGGCGATCGCCGTGTTGGGTAGCGCAACACCCAGGCTACGGGCACCGTCAAGCGCCAGCCCCAGGTCCTTCTGATGCAGCTCGATGCGGAAGCCCGGCTCGAAGGTGCGCTTGATCATGCGTTCGGCGTGGACCTCCAGGATCTTGGAGGAGGCGAACCCACCCATGAGTGCTTCGCGCACCTTGGCCGGATCGGCGCCAGCCTTGGCGGCGAAGACGAGAGCCTCGCTGACGGCCTGGATGTTGAGCGCGACGATGATCTGATTGGCGACCTTGCAGGTCTGGCCATCGCCGACACCGCCGACCAGGGTGATGTTCTTGCCCATCAGCTCGAACAGCGGCTTGGCGCGGGAGAAGGCCTCATCGCTGGCACCGACCATAATGGTGAGAGCGGCGTTCTTCGCGCCAACCTCGCCGCCGGAGACCGGTGCGTCCACATAGTGACAGCCGAGCGCTGCGATTTTCTCGGCGAAGGCTTTGGTGTCGATCGGCGAGATCGAGGACATGTCGATCACCAGCTTGCCGCTGCTGAGCCCCTCGGCGACCCCGTTTTCGCCGAACAGAACCCGCTCCACATCCGGCGTGTCGGGCACCATGGTGATGACGATGTCGGACTGCTCGGCCACCTCCTTGGGCGAGCCGCAGACGGTGACGCCCTTGCCCTCGAGGCTCGCCGGTAGGGGCGAGCGATTGAGAGATGTAAAGATGCTGTGGCCGCCATCCGCCAGATGCCCAGCCATGGGCGCCCCCATGATGCCGAGGCCGATGAAACCGATATTGCTCATGTTTTTTCGTTCCTTATGACCGTCTCTTGGGCGGACCGCTCCAGGTGCCGCGCCCGCCGCTACCTGACCCGAGGCCGCTTCTACTCCGCGGCCGCCGCAACGTTCCGGAAGGGGGCAAACCAGCCCAAGCCTTCTTGGGTGCCAGCCTTGGGCTTGTACTCGCAGCCGACCCAGCCGGCATAGCCAATCTCATCGAGGAAGGAAAAGATGAAGTCGTAGTCGATCTCGCCCGTGCCGGGTTCATGGCGGCCCGGCGTGTCGGCGATCTGGACATGGGCGATGCGGTCGAGATTGGTTTGGATCGTGGGCGACAAATCGCCCTCCATGATCTGCATGTGATAGACATCGTACTGCACGAAGAGATTGTCGGAGCCGACCGCGTCGAGGATCTCGAGCGCTTGACCCGTGCGTCTGAGGTAGAACCCGGGAATGTCCCGGGTGTTGATCGGCTCGATCAAGAGCTTGATGCCGGCCTCCTTCAACTTGCCGGCGGCAAAGCTGAGATTCTCGACAAAGGTGCGGCGCAGGCTTTCCTGGTCGGCTCCTTCCGGCGCAATGCCAGCGAGGCAGTTGACCTGCGGACAGCCCAGCGCCGTTGCATAGTCGATGGCGCGACCAACCCCATCCTGGAACTCGCCGACCCGATCGGGCAGGCAAGCGATGCCGCGCTCACCGGCACCCCAGTCGCCGGCCGGCAGGTTGTGCAGGACCTGCGCGAGGCCGTTCTGTCGAAGGCGCTCGGCTAAGTCTTCCTTGGCGTAGTCATAGGGGAAGAGATACTCGACCCCGGTGAAACCGGCCTTGGCTGCAGCCTCGAAACGGTCGAGAAAATCATGCTCTTGAAAGAGCATCGTTAGGTTGGCGGCAAACTTCGGCATGGTCTGTTCCTCCCGCTGGCGATTTTGTGTCAGGCAGCTTGAGGGCTGCCGTTGTCCGAAGCCGAGACCTTGCCCTCGCTCCGCATGCTGACCCAGCCGCTTTCCAAGGTCAGACTGGGGTCGAGGCAAAGAACGTCCTCGAACTCGTTGATGTTGTCGATCTCCGTACCCATGGAGATGTTGGTGACGCGCTCAAGAATGAACTCGAGCACGACAGGCACTTGATGCTCCTCCATCAAGGCCTCGGCGCGGGCGAAGGCTTCTTTGAACTCGTTCGGGCTCTTGACCCGGATAGCCTTGCAGCCCAGCCCCTCGGCGACGGCGACGTGATCGACACCATAGCCGGGCACGGCGTCGCTGTCCTCTTTTTCCGCAGCATTGATGTTCTCGAAGGCCAGGCTGACCTCGAAGTCCATCTCGAAGCCGCGCTGGGCCTGGCGGATAAGACCGAGATAGGAGTTGTTCACGACAATCTGCAGGAAGGGCAGCTTGTGCTGCGCGCCCACCGCCAGCTCCTCGATGAGGAACTGGAAGTCGTAGTCGCCGGAGAGCGCGACGATCTTCTTGTCGGGTAGCGCGGCCCGCACGCCAAGCGCCGCCGGCAGGGTCCAGCCGAGCGGTCCCGCCTGCCCGCAGTTGATCCAGTTGCGCGGCTCAAAGACGCGCAGGAACTGAGCGCCGGCGATCTGCGACAGGCCGATGGTAGTGACATAGCAGGTGTCGCGGTCGAAGGCGTCGTTCATCTCCTCATAGACCCGCTGCGGCTTGAGCGGAACTTCGTCATAGTGCGTCTTGCGCAGCATATGGTGCTTGCGGTGCTCGCACTCGGCCGCCCACACGCTGCGGTCGGTCAGCTTGCCCGCCGCCTTCCACTCCTTTGCAACCTCGATGAAGGCCTCCAGGGCCGCCTTGGCGTCGGAGACGATGCCGAGATCGGGACCGAAGACCCGGCCGATCTGTGTCGGCTCGATATCGACATGAATGAACTTTCGCTCGCCGCGGTAGGTCTCCACCGAGCCCGTATGGCGGTTGGCCCAGCGGTTGCCGATGCCAAAGACGAAGTCAGACTTGAGGAAGGTGGCGTTGCCGTAGCGATGGCTTGTCTGCAGGCCCACCATGCCGGCCATCAAGGGATGGTCGTCGGGAATACTGCCCCAGCCCATCAGGGTGGGAATGACCGGCACGCCGATAATCTCGGCGAACTCCACAAGCTCCTCACAGGCATCGGCATTGATGATGCCGCCGCCGGCGACGATCAGCGGCCGCTCAGAGGCGTTGAGCATCTCCAAAGCTCGCTCAGCCTGAATGCGGGTTGCGCGCGGCTTGTAGGGCTCGAGTGGCGCGTAGCTCTCGACGTCGAACTCGATCTCCGTGTTCTGCACATCGACCGGCAGGTCAATCAGCACCGGACCCGGGCGGCCAGAGCGCATGAGATGGAAAGCCTTCTGGAACACGGTCGGGACCTGCGCCGGCTCGAGCACCGTCACGGCCATCTTTGTGACCGGCTTGGCGATGGAGGCGATGTCGACCGCCTGGAAGTCTTCCTTGTCGAGCTTCGGCCGTGGCGCCTGCCCGGTGATGCAGAGGATCGGGATAGAGTCGGCTGACGCCGAGTAGAGCCCCGTGATCATGTCGGTGCCCGCCGGGCCCGAGGTGCCGATGCAAACGCCGATGTTGCCGGCCTGGGCGCGGGTGTAGCCCTCGGCCATGTGCGAGGCGCCTTCGACGTGGCGGGCCAGGATGTGGCGGACCGAGCCACGCGCGCGCAGCGCCGAGTAAAGAGGATTGATAGCAGCACCCGGAACACCGAAGGCGCAGGTGATGCCTTCTTTCTCGAGGATGCGGACGGCGGCGTCTACGGCACGCATCTTGGCCATGGCTTAACCTCCCAACGTCTCATAAGTTCGTCGTTAGGCTAGAAACTGGGTTGCGACGACTAATTTGTCAATTTTTTCGACATTATTTTTCATTATATGAAAAATAAGCCTTCGGCATTGAATTATTGGTGTTTTTCGTTTTTTCATTCTCCAGAGAGAACATTTTACAAAAACTTTTTTCGGTTTGAGACTCAGGGTGTGACGCCTATTTCTCCAACCATCAGAGCATGCCGGCGAACGGCAGCGCACAGGAAACTGAGACTGACGTCCATGCCAGACTCTGCACAGAAGCCGCGCGGACGGCCGCGCCTCAATCGATCGAAGGAAGCCAGCGGCTCGGTCCAAACGCTCGACCGCGCACTGAAGCTGCTTAAGCTCCTCGCCGAGTTCGACGGCCTGACCTTGAGTGAAGTGGCGCAGCGCTCGGAACTCGCACCGGCCACCGCCTATCGCCTCCTGACCACGATGGAGGGCCACGGCTTCGTCATGAACAACGAGGCCGAGGGCTTATGGCGCGTCGGTGTCGAGGCCTTTCGCGCCGGCAGCGCCTTCGCCCGCGGCACCAAGATCGTCGATGTCGGCCGTCCCGTCATGCATGCCTTGATGGAACGCAGCGGCGAGACGGCCAACTTGGCGATCGAGGAGGACGGCGATGTGGTCTTCGTCTCCCAGGTCGAAACTCATGAAGCCATCCGCGCCTTCTTCCGCCCCGGCTCGCGCGGGCCGATGCATGCCTCCGGCATCGGCAAGGCCCTGCTTGCGGAGCGCGGGGACGAGGAGGTTCGGCGTCTGGTCGGCCGGAAAGGCCTGCCTGAGTACACCCGAAAGACGCTGGTCACGCCGGATGCCCTGGTCGATGACCTCGCCGAGGTTCGCGCACGCGGCTGGTCGCTGGACGATGAGGAGCGCCATGACGGCATGCGCTGCATCGCCTGCCCCATCTACAACGCCCATGGGGAGGCCGTCGCCGGCGTCTCGATCTCAGGGCCAACGGTGCGCATGCCCGACGACCGGCTGGGCCAGCTCGCCTCCCTGGTCAAGCAAGCCGCGCGCGAGATCACCGATGCGATCGGCGGGCAGATACCTCAATGAGCAATACGCCAAGCTACCGGCTGCTTCGTCCGCAAGAGACGGCAGCCGCCGAGCTCGTGCTCAAGGCTGCCTTCGAACCCTTGGTTCGTCAGCTTGGCAGAACGCATGACCCCGAGACCTATCGCCAGCTCCCCGACGCCGTCGCAGACGCCCGAGTCTACGGTGCGTTGATCGATGAAAGCGTCGTTGGCGTTGCCATCGTCAGCCATTCGCAAGCCGGTTGGAAGGTTGATGAGCTTGCCGTCGCGCCTGAACAGCACGGCAACAGCTTGGGAAGCCAACTCCTGCGGTTTGTCGAAACCGAAGCGCGCACGGCCGGCGCCTCCACCCTCTCTCTGCACACCCCGCTGATGATGGAGCATTTGGTCCGCTTCTATGAGCGCCGTGGCTTTCGCGAGAGCCATCGGGCTTTGCCGGAACACGGTCTGGACAAGCACCTGCGGGTCCACATGAACAAGTCTCTGTGAAATTACACATTGCGGGCTTGTAGGTCTCAGCGCACCGGCTAGCTTCCCGGCCATGTCTCTGCGGAATACTCTCTCGATCGGCGTGTGTGCTGCGCTCGCTCTGCTGTCCACGGCGTCCGCGGCCCTGGACTGTATCGAAGGCGGCCCCTGCAGCATTGCCGAGGGGAGCTACCACTATGCGATGCCAGAAGGCGAGCTGCCTGCGATGCCCGTCATCCTCCACTTCCACGGCTACGGCAGTTCAGGCGCCGCAGCTTTGAGGAATGCGTCCGTGGTCGAGGCGGCCACGCAGCGGGGCTACCTCTTTGTCGCCCTCGACGGCACGCCTGGCCCGCTCGCCCCGCAGCGCAATGATTGGTCGGTGCGCGACGGCACACCGCCCTGGCGTGATGAGGCCGGCTTCGCTCGCGCGGTTCTGGAAGACCTGGCCCGGCGATATGAGATTGACCGCGACCGAGTGCTGATGACCGGCTTCTCCCGCGGTGGTTCCATGGTCTGGGACATCGCCTGTCACGACCCAGCAGGCTTCACGGCCTTCGCGCCGGCGTCTGGCGCGTTTTGGCGTCCCCTGCCCGAGGCCTGTTCAGGACCAGTGAAGCTGCTGCACCACCACGGCTGGACCGACAAGGTGGTGCCGATCGAGGGGCGGCAGATCCCCGGCCTGCCGATCCGGCAAGGCGATGTTTTCACAGGCATGCAGGTGCTGCGTAAGGCCGCCGGGCTCGATGACGACCTGCCGCAAACCTTCGCGATCGAGGGCGACACGCGCTGTCGACTTTGGATGGATGAGGCTCTGCGGCTCTGTCTACACCCGGGCGGCCATAGTCCGCCGCCCGGCTGGATCGATCAGGTCCTCGACTGGTTCGAGCGACAAGCGCCCGCCGGCTGACAGGGTACCCGGGAGCCTTAGGCCGACGCCTTCAAATAGGCATCTTCCTCGTTGTAGCAGGCCTGGACGCTATCCAGGTGCCCGGCCATGGCCGCACCTGCTGCCTCGGGATCCTTCGCTTCGATCGCCTTGAAGATGGCCCAGTGCTGCTCGAGGAACTTGGCGTCCTGCTCCGGCGTGTTGTAGCGCAACAGCCGCGTGTCCGTGAGCTGCTCTTCCAGAATGCTGGTCAGCGCGGACATCAGATGCAGGTAGACCGCGCTGCCGGAGGCCTTGGCGATTGCCATGTGGAAGGAAAGGTCATCCTCGGCCTTGAGGCGCTTCGGGCGCATGTCATCACCCATCATGACCAGGATGCGTTCGATCTCCGCCAGCTGCTCCTCATCGGCGTTGCTGGCCGCGAGCTTTGCTGCCCAGACCTCGAGATTGGAGCGGATCTCGATCAGATCGAGCAGGTTGCGCTCCTCGGCCTCTACAAGGCGACCGAGGTGTTTACCGATCAGCTCACCGGCTGCCGAGACGACCCGGGTTCCGCCGCCTTGCACGGCGCTCAGGAAACCTTGCGCCTTGAGCTCTTGCAGCGCGGCACGCACGGAAACACGGCTGACACCCATCATGTCGGCCAGTTGCCGCTCGCCCGGCAGGCGTTCGCCCGGCGCCAATTCTCCAGAGGCGATGAGCTTCAGGAGATTCTGAGAGATACGATCTGAGACTCGCTCTCGCTTGATCGTATCGAAGCGGGGATCGCTCGCCATGGCAGAAAGAAAACGGTGCTTCATCGATGTATTACGCTCCAAACAATGCGAAAATACAGGTCTAGTGGTATGACCAACGTGGGTGGCCTTCCCTGCAGCGTCAAGGCAGGGCCGAAATGTTCTGCTGTCGGCATGAAATATACCAGGCGCAGCCGCACCCTGACCTGCGCTAGACCAGTTGGAATCCGTGCGCAAAGGGGTCGGATTCGTCGACGAAGATGGTGTTGAGGCCGGTCATTCGGGCCCATCCCTCGATTGAGGGTATAATCGCCGATTGGTTGCTTACAGCACAGGCGCTTTCCACTCTACCGTGGAACAGGCTGCCGATGATGCTCTCGTGGACGAAGTCGTCTCCCGGGGCAAGCACGCCACGGGCGGCAAGCTGGGCCATGCGTGCCGAAGTGCCGGTTCCGCACGGGGAGCGGTCGATCGCCTTGTCGCCGTAGAACACGGCATTGCGGCCATGAGCCTCGGGATGGCGCGGCGCCCCAGTCCACATAACGTGGCTGACGCCGCGAATCGTCTGGTCTTCTGGGTGGGCCACCTCGATGGCGTCATTCACCACTTGGCGCAGCAGCGGCGACAGGCGCAGAACATCGCCCGGCGAGAGAGACTCGAGCCCGCCGAAGTTCGCCTGGGGCTCGACGATGGCATAGAAGTTTCCGCCGTAGGCCACATCCAACGTGAGTCGGCCGAGCTCCGGGCAGTCGACTTCCAGACCCTCTACAGCGAGAAAGCTGGCAATGTTGGTGATGCGCACCGAGGCGATGCGCCCGCCCTCGCCTTTCCGGTAGTGAGCATCGACGCGGCCGGCCGGCGTATCGAGCTTAAGCACGCCGGGCTCGCTCGGCTGGGCCAAGCCCCGCTCAAGCGCAAAGGTCACCGTTCCGATGGTGCCATGACCGCACATGGGAAGACAGCCGCTGGTCTCGACGAAAAGCACACCGACATCGCAGTCCTCACGCGTGGGCGGCATGAGGATGGAGCCGGACATCATGTCATGACCCCGCGGCTCGAACATCAGGGCTGTGCGGATCCAGTCGTAGCGCGCCAGGAAATCCTGCCGACGGGCACTCATGCTTTCGCCGTCGAGCGGCGGCCCCCCGGCGGCGATCAGGCGCACCGGATTGCCGCAGGTATGGCCGTCCACGCAGAAGAAGGTGTTGGGTTTGAAGGCCATATCTTACCGTTGTTCAACGTGCATCTTATGAGGCAAACGCGCGCCTCATGGGCTAGGCAGGCTTGCGAGTTGGCCGGCGCGAAGCTATGTCGCTGAGGTCTACACGTTCAAGTCCCATCACCGAGATAAACACGGATGCTTGGCCTCGACGAGCCTGGGCCCTTCACTGTTGTCAATCCCAGCGGACGCTCGTCCTTTCTCCTGACGTGCGATCACGCCAGCAACTTCATTCCGCGTGATTTTCAGTGCCTGGGCTTGGATGAGACCGAGCTGTCGCGCCACATCGGCTACGACATCGGAATAGCCGAAGTGACTCGCAGCTTGGCCCAGCGGCTGGACGCTCCGGCCGTTCTCAGCGGTTTCTCCCGGCTCGTGGTCGATCCCAACCGCCGCCCGGAAGCAAGAAGCTCCATCCCCGAGGTGAGCGACCACACCCCTGTGCCCGGCAATCGCGGCATTCAGCCTGCGGAACGGGAAGCGCGCTTGGCCACCTTCTTTCAGCCCTATCACAATGCCATCGCGCGAATGATCGCCGCGCGGCGGGCAATGGGCGTGGCGCCGGCCCTCTTGATGATGCACAGCTTCACGCCCAGCCTGGACGGAGTCCCGCGCCCTTGGGAGGTTTCCTGTCTCTCGGATCGGGACCGCCGGCTGGCCGACAGCCTGATCGAAGCGCTGTCCGGAAAAGGCCTCAATGTCGGGGACAACGTGCCCTACAGCGGCACCTCCGCCGTAGACTACGGCCTGCATGCCCACGGCGAGGCGGCGGGGCTCGCTTGCACGGTTGTCGAAATACGGCAAGACTTGATCGATACGCATCATGGCGCCGAGGCTTGGACGGATACGCTTTTTTCCGTATTGCGCGAGCTGGCGCAGGATGACGCGCTTTTTGAGGCGAGAGAGGAATTGCCTTGGCCGGATCTGTCAGAAGCGCTCCTAGTGTGAAGAGCGCAGAGCCGCCTTTCACGGTTGGCATCGAGGAAGAGTATCTTCTCGTCGAAAAGGAAAGCCGGGACCTCGTCGTCGATGCGCCGCCGGGTCTTCTTGAAGACTGCGAAAAGCGGCTGGAAAGCCAGGTCAGCCCGGAATTCCTGCAGTGCCAGATCGAAGTAGGCACGACCAAGTGCGATACCTTGATCGAGGCCGCCGGGGAGATCGCCGCACTGCGGCGCTGCGTGGCCGAAGTCGCCGGCACTTATGATCTGGCGCCCATCGCCGCCTCGACGCATCCCTTCGCCACTTGGGAATCGCTCAAGCACACGGATAAGGAGCGCTACAACGTCCTGGCTCGCGACATGGAAGGCGTCGCTCGACGCTTGGTCATTTGCGGCATGCACGTTCACGTCGGACTGGATGACGACGACCTGCGCGTCGACCTGATGAGCCAGGTGAGTTACTTCCTGCCGCATCTCCTGGCGCTCTCGACTTCCTCACCCTTTTGGCGGGGAGAGCGCTCCGGGCTCAAGTCCTACCGCCTCGCCGTATTCGACGAATTGCCGCGCACCGGCCTACCGGAGTCCTTCGACTCTTTCGGGGAGTACCAGCAGCACGTCGACGTGCTGGTAAAGGCCGGGATCTTCGAGGATGCCAGCAAGCTCTGGTGGGACGTGCGCCCGTCGGCGCGTTTTCCGACCCTGGAGCTGCGCATCCCCGACGTCTGCACCCACGTTCAGGACGGCTGGGCCGTGGCGGCTATCTATCTTTGCCTGCTCAGGATGCTGTACCGCCTGAAGGGGCAGAACCAGCGTTGGCGGCGCTACCGCAATCTCCTGATCGAGGAAAACCGCTGGCGCGCCCAACGCTATGGCATGGATGCCGGCCTGGTCGATTTCGGCCGCGGCAGTGTGGTGCCCTACGAGGACTTGCTGGAAGAGATCATCAGCCTGGTGCAGGAAGATGCAGAAGCGCTCGGCTGCTGGAAGTCGGTGCAGAGCGCGCGGCGCATCGTCAAGCGCGGCACCAGCGCCCATCGCCAGTTGGCAACCTATGAAACGGCGCGGGCCGAGGGCGCCAGCCACCAGGAAGCTCTGGTGCGCGTTGTCGACTTTCTGATCGAGGAAACCGTTGCGGGCCTCGAAGGGACAGCCGATATCTCTCTGCAGAAGAGCCCGCCCCGCGCGCCGACCATCAGCGCCAGCTGACCCGGGCGGGCAGCGGCAAGAACAAGCCAATAGGGACCGAGAATGGACGAGAAAACACGCACGGAGCTGGAGGCAGCGGCCTTCCGACGCTTGGTTGAGCATCTGCGCGAGCGCAAGGATGTACAGAACATCGACCTGATGAACATGGCCGGCTTCTGCCGCAACTGCCTGTCAAAGTGGTACGCCGAAGCGGCCGCCGAGCACGGTGTCGCGCTCGACAAGGATAGCTCCCGCGAGATCATCTACGGCATGCCCTTCGCCGAGTGGAAGGCGAAGTATCAGACCGAAGCGACTCCCGAACAGAAGGCAGCCTTCGAGAAGAGCCACCAAGGCCACTAATCCCCACAAGCATCCGTTGCCAAGCCGGGCTTCACGGATTAAGCCCGGCGTCCTATCCCAACGAGAACCACCCGCCGCCGTCGCGGCGCCGGTGAACTGTTGCCCGTTTCCCCAGCCCCTGGCCCCTACCAAGAAAGGAAAGATCGCATGAGCGACGTCAATGGAATTGCCGCAGACCGTCTGCGTTCCTTCGTCGAGCGCATTGAGCGTCTCGAAGAGGAGCGGACGGCACTCGGCGCGGATATTCGCGAAGTCTATTCGGAAGCAAAGTCCGTCGGCTTTGACACCAAGATTCTGCGCCAAGTGGTACGCCTGCGGAAGATGGACAGCGCTGACCGTGAAGAGCAGGAAGAGCTGCTGACGATCTACAAAGAAGCACTGGGAATCGGATAATCGCACCGCGGGCCATGAATACAAACGAGCTTGACGAAGTGATGGAGCAGATCAGCCTTCTTCGCAAAGAACGTCACGCCACTGTCATCTTGGTGAAGGCTTAGACGGTGCGATGCAGCGAAGAAAATAAAATGGGAAAATTCAATTACGCCTCCCCCCATCTCTTTTCTTGCATCCCGTTTGTTTTAGAGGCAATGTCGCCGCAGCCACAATAACGATCCTAAACAATGGATGCAGGCGGCACAGCACGGAGAGTCCAGTTCCGTGACGGAGATGTCGAGGACGTCGAGTCGGTTTCATTGAGCAGCGCCCCGTTGCGGGAGCTGTTTGATTACTGGTCCGATCGGTTGACGCGGCAACATCTACCGTCACGACAGCAGATCGATCCCGTCGATATCCCGCAGCTGCTATCGATCGTCTCACTGATCGATGTAGAAGAGCAGCCGCGGCGCTTTCGCTATCGCCTAATGGGAACCCGGGTCGTCGATTGGTTCCGGCGTGACTTGACCGGCTGCTACCTGGGCGATACCGGCACTGCAAGCCAAGATGACGAGCTGCTGCGCCGCTGCTACAGCAACGTCGTCGAAACGCGTGCGCCCTTGGTGGACGTAAATTGCGCGCCGCACCTGGACCGGCCCTATCGGCAGTACGAGAAGCTCGTCTTGCCTCTCGAAGATCACGACGACCGCCGGATCAACATGCTCCTCGTCGGCATGGCGCGGCTGCCCTGAGCAGCGGGGACCGCGCGCCCGCGCCCGACGTAACGACAATACCTAACGCATCGAAGCCGACTGCCGTCGCAAGGACGCGCGTTACTCCGCCGCCTGCCGCAAGGGCGCGCCACCCGGAGTCCGCCAAGCCGCCAGCAGCTCTTTTTGGCGTGCCGCAACGCGCTCCTGATTGGCTTCCTTCACGTGGCCGTAGCCGCGAATGCCGTCCGGCAGGTTCGCCAGCTCCACCGCCAACCCGTGGTTGTCGGCCGTAAGGCTGCCGGTAAGCTCCTCGATCAGGCCAAAGTAGTCTTGGATGGCCTGACGCTCTGCACGTCTCTCCGCCGTGTAGCCGAAGATGTCGAACGGCGTGCCGCGCAGTCCACGCAGGCGCGCCATTATCCGGAACGCCGTCATCATCCAAGGGCCAAACTCCTGCTTCATCAGCTGTCCGCTGTCCGGATGGCGCTTTGCGAGAAGCGGCGGCGCAAGCTGGAACTTGAGTTTGAAGTCGCCTTCGAACTGAGCATTGACCTTGGCCATGAACTCAGGCGCCGCGTACAGCCGGGCGACCTCGTACTCGTCCTTGTAGGCCATCAGCTTAAAGGCGTAGCGGGCGACAGCCTCGCTGAGATCTTCTCGTCCCGGCGTCTTGGCCTCTTCAGCCTGACGCACGCGTGCCACCAGCCCCCGGTAGCGCTCGGCATAGGTTGCGTCCTGATAGTCGGTGAGGAACGCGACGCGGCGCTCAATGAGCTCGTCGAGGCTCTGAGGTTTGCTGGCCGAATCGGTGGCAGCCCCACCCTCTCCACGCGGGAAAGCGGCCTTGCGAACGCCCTCCAGATCGACGGCGGCGCGACGCCCCCAGAGGAAGGCTTGCTTGTTGAAGGTGATGGCAACGCCGTTCAGGTCGATGGCCTGCTCGATAGCCTCGCGGCTCACCGGGATCAGGCCCTTCTGCCAAGCATAGCCGGTGAGGAAGAGGTTCGCCGCGATCGAGTCGCCCAACAAGGCCGTAGCCAGGCGGGTGGCCGAGATGAAGTCGCTGCCCTCCGGCCCGACATTCTCGACGATCACCTCCTTCAGAGCCTCTCCCGGGAAGCTGTAGGCGGTTGAGTTGCGCGTGAAGTCGCCGGTGACGGTTTCCTGGTCGTTGACGATCGCGGTGGTCTTGCCCGCGCTCATCTTGCCCAGCGCCTCCTGCGAGGCCGCCACCACCAGATCGCAACCCAGAACCAGGTCGGCGCTGCCGGCCGAGAGACGCACCGCATGCAGGTCCTCCGGGCTCTCGGCGATGCGGATGTGGCTGGTCACCGGCCCACCCTTCTGCGCCAGACCGGCCATGTCCAACACGGTCACGCCCTTGCCTTCAATGTGCGAGGCCATGCCGAGCAAGGCGCCAATGGTCACGACGCCGGTACCGCCGACGCCGGTCACCAGGATTCCGTAAGATGCGTCGGCCACACTCGGTACGCTGGGCTCAGGGAGATCGGGCCAAACGACCTGCGGCCGCGACGCGCTGGCCGTGGCGCTCGCGCTCTTTCTCGGCTTGCCGCCCTCGACGGTCACGAAGCTCGGGCAGAAGCCCTTGAGGCAAGAGAAGTCCTTGTTGCAGGAGGACTGGTCAATGGCGCGCTTGGTGCCGAACTCGGTCTCTTTCGGAACGACGGAGACGCAGTTGGACTGCACCGAGCAGTCGCCGCAGCCTTCGCAGACCATATCGTTGATAAAGGCGCGGCGCTGCGGGTCAGGGAAGGTGCCGCGCTTGCGCCGGCGGCGCTTTTCCGCGGCACAGGTCTGGTCGTAGACGATGGCCGTCACACCCGGAACATCGCGCAGGTCGCGCTGCACGCGGTCCAAGTCGTCGCGGTGTTCGACTTCAACACCCGCGGCCCAATTGGTGCCGATGGGGTACTTCTCCGGCTCGTCGCTGACCACGACGATGCGCTTCACCCCTTCACTGGCGATCTGCCGGGTGATCATCGCCGGGTCCAGCGGTCCATCGACCGGCTGGCCGCCGGTCATCGCCACCGCGTCGTTGTAGAGAATCTTGTAGGTCATGTTGGCGCCGGAGGCGACGGCCGCGCGGATCGCCAGAATGCCGCTGTGATAGTAGGTCCCGTCACCCAGGTTGACGAAGACGTGCTCCGTCTTGCTGAACGGCGCTTGGCCGACCCAGGTGACGCCCTCGCCGCCCATCTGGGTGAAGGTCGTCGTGTCCCGGTCCATCCACTGCGCCATGTAATGACAGCCGATACCAGCCAGGGCGCGGCTACCCTCGGGCACCTTGGTCGAGGTGTTGTGCGGACAGCCGGAGCAGAAGTACGGGAGGCGGCTGATTGGAGTGGTGATCTGCGCCAGATGCCGTTCCTTCTTCTCCAGCCAGTCGAGCCGCTCCTTGAAGCGATCGCTCTCATAGTGCCGGCCGATCAGCTGCGCGATGGCACGGGCCACGCGGGCCGGCGTCAGCTCGCCATAGGACGGTAGCAGCCAATCACGCTCAGCGTCGGTCGGGCCCTTGTCGAACTTGCCGACGATGCGCGGGCGCTTGTCGGCTGCCCAGTTGTAGAGCTGCTCCTTAACCTGGTTCTCGATGACCGCCCGCTTCTCTTCGACCACCAGAATCTCATCCAGGCCTTCGGCGAAGGCACGAATGCCGTGGGGCTCGAGCGGCCAGGGCATGCCGACCTTGTAGACGGACAGACCGATCTCGGCCGCCGTCGCCTCATCGATGCCGAGGTCCTCGAGGGCCTGGCGCACATCGAGATAAGCCTTGCCCGCGGTCACGATACCGAAGCGCCGTTTGGGCGAATCGATCACACGGCGGTCCAAACCATTCGCCCTGGCGAAGGCCTGGGCCGCATAGAGCTTGTCCCGATGCAGGCGCTCTTCCTGCAGCGCGATACCGCCCGTGAAGGCGCCGTCCCACCGGATGTTGAGCCCACCTTCCGGCATGGCGAAATCGTCGGGCAGACGAATCTGAACCCGCTCTGGGTCGACTGAGACCGAAGCGCTGGCTTCGACCGTCTCGGTGACGCACTTCATGCCGACCCAGCAACCGGAATAGCGGCTGAGCGCCCAGCCATAGAGCCCGAAGTCGAGGAACTCCTGAACGCCCGCCGGATTGAGCACCGGGATCATGCTGTCCATGAAGGCGTATTCGCACTGATGCGCCGTGGTCGAGGACTTGGGTGCGTGATCGTCGCCGGCCAGCAACAGGACACCGCCATGTTTGGCCGTGCCGGCGAAGTTGCCGTGGCGGAAGACATCGCCCGACCGGTCGACGCCGGGGCCCTTTCCGTACCACATCGCGAACACGCCGTCGTACCGGAAGTCGCCCGAGATGTCGCCTTGCTGGCTGCCCATGACGGCGGTTGCGCCAAGGTCTTCGTTCACCGCCGGCTGAAAGTGAACATGGTGCTGTTTGATGAAGTCGCGCGCCTGCCACATCTGCTGATCCACGGCGCCGAGCGGCGAGCCGCGGTATCCGGTGACGAATCCGGCGGTGTTCAAACCCGCCGCCAGGTCGCGCTCCCGCTGAATCATCGGAAGGCGCACCAGAGCCTGCGTTCCTGTCAGATAGACCCGGCCAGAGCGTAGCGTGTACTTGTCGTCCAGAGAGACCGAGGCCTCAGGCATAGTTCCATCCCTTTCTGGCGGTCGGCATAGGCCGTGGCAGCCGCCTTCTTTTAAGACTCAAGATAAGCTCGCCACTGACCTTAAAAAGGTAATCATTGCTGACCTATTTGTCCATCCTTAACCACTGGTGTGGAAGACCGAACTGTGGCTATACCCTCCTTGCCCCTTCCCTTGGGCCGTTGGCGCCAAATCACGTACAAGAGGCTGATTCATGACGATCCTCGTGACCGGCGCCGCCGGTTTCATCGGTTTCCACGTCTGCCAGGCACTGCTGGCGCGGGGTGAGACAGTCATCGGGGTGGATAACCTCAACGACTACTACGATGTCTCGCTCAAGGAGGGCCGCTTGGCGCAGCTCACTGTGCAGCCGGGCTTCACGTTCCTGCGCCTCGACATCTCCGACAAGGACGCCATCCTGGCGCTCGCCGACAACAACCCGGAGATTCGCGGAATCATCAATCTCGCCGCACAAGCCGGCGTGCGCTACTCGCTGATTGACCCCTACGCCTATGTCCAAGCCAACGTCTTGGGCCACCTGGTGATGATGGAGCTGGCGCGGCGACTGACCAAGCTCAAGCACTTCGTTTATGCCAGCTCGTCCTCAGTCTACGGCGGCAACACCGATATCCCCTTCTCTGTGCAGGACCGGGTCGATAAGCCCGTATCCCTCTATGCCGCGACCAAGCGCAGCGACGAGCTGATGGGCTACACCTACGCGCACCTCTATCGCATTCCCATGACCGGCCTGCGTTTCTTCACAGTCTACGGCCCCTGGGGACGCCCGGATATGGCGGCCTTCATATTCACCAAGGCCATTTTGGAAGAGAAGCCGATCAAGATCTTCAATCACGGCGACATGCGCCGCGATTTCACCTTCGTGGATGACATTGTCGCCGGTGTGCTTGCCACCCTCGACACCCCGCCGGACGACGGTGGCGTCGGCCAACCGCCCCACCGCGTGTTCAACCTCGGCAACCACAAGCCCGAGGACCTGCTGCACTTTGTTGAGCTGTTGGAGGGCTATTGCGGGCGCAAGGCCATTCGTGAGCTGCATCCCATCCAGCCCGGCGACGTCAAAGAGACGTATGCGGACATCGCCGAATCCCAGGCCATCCTCAGCTTCCAGCCCAAGACCTCGCTGGAGCAGGGCCTCGAGCAGTTTGTCGGCTGGTACAAGCACCACTACGGCTGGAACTAGGCTGCCAGCAGGGAGCCGCTCGCGCGGCTCTCACAAGAGATTGAAACGGGCTTGATGGCCGCAGGCCTTTTTGCCGACTGAGTAGCGCTTACCTGATGGCGCATGAAACGCGCCAATCCCTTTGCCCTGTCCAACCGCGCTTCCTTGGTTCTGCCGAGCCTGCTGCTGGCTGTTCTGATCGCGCTCGCCGTCGTCATTCTGCTGCTGCCGGCCCGCATGGTGCTGGCGCAAGACAGCTCCGGTTCGCAGCAATCCACGGCCATCGACGAACTGCCCGCCGCGCTGGTACAGGACGGCTGGCGCATGCTCGCCGTCCCCGGGAAGGCTGAGGCCAGCTTCTCGGCCAAGCGTTCGGACAAAATCTCTGTGGTCACCGAGAATGCCGTCGGCTTCCTTTACCGGCCAGTCTCGACAGACATGGGTGAGAAGCGCCGCCTTGCCTGGCGCTGGCGGGTCGACCGTGCCGTACCAGCCACCGATCTCACGCAAAGCGGCCGAGACGATCGATCGCTCGCTATCCACATCGTCTTTCCGGCCGAGCGCGAGCGGCTCTCCTTCTGGCAGCGTCTGAACCTGGACCTGACCGGCGCCGTGGCCCCGCCACTGGCTGGCTCCGTCCTGACCTATGTCTGGGGCGGCACCCAGCAGCCGGGTGACATGATCGCCAATCCCTATTTCGACGAGCGTGGCCGCATCATCGTGCTGCGCTCCAGCGACGAAGCCACGGGTCAGTGGTTCGTCGAGGAGATCGACTTCATCGCCGACTTCGAGCGCGCCTTCGGCTACACCCCCGCGCAGCCGCTTTATGTGGCGATCTCCGCAGATAGCGACGACACCCGTACCCATAGTCAAGGCGTAGTTGCCGAACTGACCTTCGGCAGCTGAACCCGAGGCACAAGCATCATGACCCTACACAGCAATAGCGTCGCCAGGCTCTATCGCCTGGCACAAAGCGCCCGCAGCGGCCAGTGGAATCTCGAGCGAGACATCGACTGGTCACGCCAGCCACGCCTGCCCTTCTGGATGCGCCGCGCTCAGGCACGTAAGGCCTTGAGCCAGCTCTATCACGGCGAGATGGCCACGAGCCGCCTCTGCGAAGCGCTGCTCGCCGATGCAACGGAGGACCGCTACGAGGTTCGCAGTTGCCTCAGCCTGCAGCTCAAGGACGAGCGGCGCCACGCCGCTGCTTACCAGCGTTATCTCAGCACACTGGGTGGCGTCGATCCGCTGGATGACGGTCTGCAGCGGGCCCTGACCGCCGCGCGCCACGGCCCCTTCGGCAATCTCGGTGCCATGCTCGCCTACCACGTGGTGATCGAAGGGGAGCTGCTGCGTCTGCACGGCGTCCTCGCCCAGTTCCTGCCTTGCCCGCTGTTGCGGGATATCAACCGGCTGGTCGGTCGTGACGAGGCGCGCCATGTCGCCTTCGGCAAGATCTATCTGGCCGAAGCGGTGCAGGCACTTTCGGACGCAGAGCGCAGGGCGCTCTACGCCTGGCTGGAGGACCTTTGGCAGGAGGCAGCGCAAGGCGTCCTGAACAGGCGACGGACGAATCTTGCCATTGCTGCCTTCTTCCGCCGCTGGCTCGGCGGCGGGTGGACCCGGCACGCCAAGGCTCTGGATGGCCTCGGCCTGCCTTCGGTCGCAGGTCGGGAACAGGCGGCATGATCTCCGTCATCATTCCGACATTGAACGAAGCGGAACGGCTGCCGCTGTTGCTTGACGGCCTGACGCGCGAAGCCACGCCGCACGAGGTCATTGTGGTCGACGGCGGCAGCAGCGACGCGACGCGCGAGATCGCAAGCGCTCGCCAAGCGACGGTGGTCCTGAGCGTCCCGGGCCGCGGGCAACAGCTCGCGACCGGCGTCGAGGCGGCGCGTGGTGACACGCTCCTGTTTCTCCACGCCGACTCGGCCTTTCCCGCCGGTGGCCTGGCCCACATCGAAGCGGCGCTCACTGAGCGGCCCGATTGCCCAGGCGGCAACTTCCGTCTCATCTTCAGCGGCGACAGCAGCTTCAGCCATTGGCTGACGGGCTTCTATGCCTGGCTACGCCGGCGCGGCTTCTACTACGGAGATTCCGCCGTCTTCGTACGGCGCGCTGTCTACGACCGTATCGGCGGAATCCGGGCCATTGCCTTGATGGAAGACTACGACTTCAACCGCCGACTCGAGCGGGCCGGCCCGACGCACTGCATCACGGAGCCGCCGCTGGTCACCTCCTCGCGCCGCTTCGAAGAACGCAGCGCCCCCGCCATCGTCTGGGGCTGGCTGGAGATTCACGCCCTCTATCACTTGGGCGTCGCACCCGGTTGGCTCGCCAAACGCTATGAAGCGCAGCGCCGGGCGGCGCGGCCGCACTCGATGCAAAACAAGCCTGCCTAGCTGAGGCGCAGCTCGAAGCCATCCCGAAGGAGACTGTCCATGCCCACCCTCAAAGGCTTAGGACGTAGCCGACCGCTGCGCCTTCTCATCGTCCTCGCGCTCGCCTTGCCCCTCTTCGGCTTCGGCGGATTCGAGACGCTCTTCGCGCCCAAGTCCGAGCTTTGGGACCGCTGGGAGCGCCATGACATCGCCAGCACGCAGAGCATCGACCACAGCGCCTGGGACCAGCTGCTGCAGCGTCACATCAAACCCGACTCCCAGGGGGTCAACCGCTTCGACTACCGCGCCGTCGTCGGCCCGGAGCGCCAAGCCTTGGATGCCTACATCGCCCAGCTCGGCCGCGTGAACATCGACAGCTACAACCGCACTGAACAGTACGCTTACTGGGTCAACCTCTATAACGCGCTCACGGTGCAGGTGGTGCTGGACCACTATCCCGTGGACAGCATCCGCGATATCGACATCTCTCCAGGGCTCTTCGCCGATGGCCCCTGGGACAAGCCACTGATCGCCGTCCTCGGCGAAGAGCTGTCACTGAACGACATCGAGCATCGCATTCTGCGCCCGATCTGGAACGACCCACGCATCCACTATGCGGTGAACTGCGCCGCCATCGGCTGCCCCAACCTGCAAGCCTCGGCCTTCACCGGAGCAACGCTCGACAGCCAGCTCGACCAAGCGGCCCGCGAGTACGTCAACTCGCCCCGCGGCGTGCGCAGCGGCAGCAACGGGCTGGTGGTTTCCAGCATCTACGCCTGGTTCCAGGAAGACTTCGGCGGCGACGTCGATGGCATCATCGCCCACCTGAAGCGCTACGCCGAGGGTGAGACCGCCGCCAAGCTTGCGAACGCGCAGGACCTGGCCGACCACGAGTACGACTGGTCGCTCAATCGTCCGGCCGGTCAAGGCTCCTAGCAGAACAGGCCTATTCGCCGGGCCCCTCTTGCCCCTGCGCCCGGCGGACTGGCGATGCCGTCGGCCCGAAAGGACCGGCGGCGTCGTCTGATGTCACAGCCTAGGCGGATCTCTGTTCGGTCACGCGTCCTGTCCGCTGCTCCCGTCGCGCATTCCAGCGGGTGAGCCAGGGCGCCGCGACGCCGTCGTAGAGAGCATCGGCCAGGGTGCGGATGCCCGGGACAGCAACCAGCTTTGCCAGCAGCCGGTAGCCCTTCAACGACGACCAGATGGCAATGAACGCGTCGACGCCGCCCACCAGCTGCCCATCCGGACGAAAGACCCATAGCCGTGCCTTGGCATCCTTCGCGGACAGGCGGTAGGGCGCCAAGGCGCCGGAAGCGGCACTGATGTCGCGAAAGTCCATCTTCGCCCGAGACGAGGCGGCAATCCGCCGGTAGTGGTCAATCTCCCAGCGGCAGACTGGGCAGGCTTCGCTGAAGTGGACGCGAACAGAGGCCTCGGGCTGAGCCGTCGCAACGGGCCTGCGCGGCAGGAGGTCGGCAAGCGCGGTCTCGATGTTGGGAAATCGGAAAGTGAAACCAGCCGCCATGGCCGTCTTGGGCGAGACGCGCTGGCCCTCGACGAAGAGATCGGAGAGCTCGCCAAGAAGCCGCTTGAGCAGCCATGCGGGAACAACCAACCACAACGGTCGACGCCGCTGCCTGGCGATGGATCGCATCACGTCGGCGTGCCGCTCCGCCTTCGGCGACGCTGCGTTGACAGGGCCTGAAAGTGTGTCGTTGGCAACGGTGAACTCCACCAGCCGCACGAGATCAGCGATGTGTATCCACGGCATCCATTGCCGGCCTGACCCAAGCACGGCGCCGAGACCAAGGCCGACGGGCAGATCGAGCTGCGGTAGGACGCCGCCGTCGCGCCCAAGAACCAGGCCGATGCGCAAGGCCACCACGCGCGGCCCCAAGACCGCTATCTCTTCCGCTGCATGCTCGATGTCCCGGCAGAAGCGCGACATGAAGATGTCTTGCCCGCCCGCCTCCTCGTCCAAGACTTCGTCGCCGCGGCGGCCGTAGAAACCCACAGCTGATGCCCCAAGAAAAACGCTCGGCTTGCGCTTCAAGCGCTTCACGAGCGCGACCAACGCCTCGGTCGTTGCTACCCGGCTCCGGAGCAACAGCGCCTTGCGCGTCTTGGTCCAAAGCCAGCCGGCAACCGGCGCGCCGGCCAGATGAACGATCGCGTCGATCTGTTGATCGTCGGCGATCTCCCCAAGAGACGTGACAATACGGACATGCGGGCCAAAGCGATCGGCTGCCTTCGCCGCATCGCGGGTCAGGACGATGACCACGTGCCCGTCTTCGATCAGCTTTCGGCAGAGGTGACCCCCGACGAAGCCGGTGGCACCGGTCACGAGATAGCGGGTCGGCTTCACGCAGCGGCCCGCTTTGATCGGACGGCGCTTCCATTCCGGCAGGCTGAGGGCGGTGAGACGGAGCGCCGCCGCCGAGTTACGCAGCGCCCAAACGAAAACGCCCATGGCATAGACCGTCAGAACCCAAGAATAGATGCCGTGGTCTTGCGCGACGAAGGTGCTCGGGCGTTCGGTCCATGCCAATGCGGGCGGGACGAGATAGGCGACGATCGCTCCGAAGTTGATGGCCAGGATCGTGTGCAAAATGCGCTCCGACTTCGGCAGCTTGCGCGTCTGATCCTCGATCACGAAGTCCCAGAGCGTGATGACGATCTCGACCGCGATCAGGAAGAGGAAGAGCCACGCCCATGCGCCGCCGGGCTCGAACCAGGCCAAGGTGATGAAGAGCGCGGCATAGATGTACTCTCGGGCGGCATGAAGGAAGAGTTCTCCCCGCGCGCTGACGCGGCTCGGCAGCCGCTCGCTGATTTCGTGGTGCCAGAAATTATCGAGTGCGCCCAGCACGCCCTGGATGGTCAGCAAGGCAAGGACGACGTCCATGGGTCTTCTCCCTCCTCGTGAAACACGCCATCCTGATGGAACATCTGCCCCAGCAGCGGATGGGTGATGGTGATAATGAAGCGGAACAACCCCTTACCGAGATCGCCGTGGACCACATGCGCGGTGCCGGGCGACAGCAGCGTCGGCCAGGGCAAACGCAAACGCCCGACTTGCCAGAAGTAACTCGTGCTTTCGAAGTTCAGCGTGCCCTTGCGCTCGGTGAGCCTCAGCCTCATGCCGAAGCCGCCGCCGACGCACTCGACGAAGCCACCGTCTGCCTCGATGCGTTTGTACGAGGTCACTTTGATCTCGCGGCGCCCCGGGAAGGCATAGGTCCGCTCCCAACACTCGCCGGCTCCGCCCGGCTGCGCGGTGACGACCACAGAAACCGGGACGTCGCTGCCGGCAAAGGGCGCCAACGGCGTGCCGATCAGCCGGGCTGCCTGCGCCAGAAGCCATCCGAGCCGTGAGCACTCCACCCGGGCCATGGTTCCGCGATAGCGTTGCGGCTTGTCGGGGCGCTTACTCCCGCTGAACCGGCGCCGGACGGCCGATGGCAGGCGCAGCCAGGCATCACGACCCAGAGCCCGCGCAACATCGCTGTCTGCGGCGCAACAGCGCCGGGAGCTGCCGGACCTGTTTGTGATGCGCGGCACCCGTCGTTCGACTGACTGCGCCGGACCGAGAACCTCCAAGCTGGTCACCATACCCCTTCCCCAATCCATCTAGACATATCGATAAAACTGTCATTTCTGTATAAACAGAAATGCCAACTCAAAAAATTTTAGCCCTTTCCTATGAAGCGCCCGACCTTCGCGCCCATCTTCATGAGCGCGACCAAGGTCGGCTTTGGCAGCGCGATCACCTGATCGTACCAATTGGCCAAGGTCTCGACGAAGGTGAGCATGCGCCGGATCCGCTGCTTGATTTCCTCAGGAGTCTCGCGGTCATCCTCCATCTCCAAGGCGCACTGCCGCAGCAGGGTCAAGGTCGGCTCGATCTCCCGCTGACGCCGACCGTCCACGATCGTCATAAGCATCGACCAGAGATCCTTCTCCGTCTCGAAATGATCGCGCCGGTCGCCCAGCACATGGGTCATGCGAACCAGCCGCCAACCCTGCAGCTCGCGCAGGCTGGTGCTCACGTTGGACCGGGCGATCGATAACGTGTCAGCGATTTCCTCGGCCGGTAGCGGCTTCGGCGAGAGATAGAGCAAAGCGTGAATCTGCGAGACTGAACGATTGACGCCCCAGCGGGTCCCCATCTCGCCCCAGTGAAGGATGTATCGCTCCATGACCGGAGTCAGTCTCATGGGTAAATTCCGTAATTTCTGTCTATACTGAAATGTACGACAGAAACGCCGTTTTGTCAATCCGGCCGGAGCACGCAGCGAGAAATCGAATGATGGAGGAGCTGACTATTGGGCGGCGGGCTGATCGAGCTTGCCCTTCAAGCCCTGCTCCCGCGCCCAGCCCTTGAGCCACTCCTCGCCCAGCACCAGGAGCGCAACCAGATGCGGGTGCTTCTCACCGTAGATAAGGTCTCTTGGCTTGGACCCCGGTCTTAAGAGCTGGACAGACAGTCTGCGCGTCCGCAAGACTCCAACTTAAGGATGAGCACATCAGTAGAACGAGTTCGTGGATAAGCTGCGGCCCTTCGACGACCCCAGAGTGGCGGAGATCTTCGCTGCCTATCCGGAGGTCTTGAGAGACAGGCTGTTGCGGCTGCGCGCGCTGATCTTCGAAAGCGCGGACGACACAAAAGCCGTGGGGCCGCTTGTCGAGACCGTGAAGTGGGGGCAACCCTCCTACGTGCCGCATATACCCAAGGTAGGAACCACCGTCCGCATCGACGCCCTGGGCAAAAGGCCTGGGCACTACGCTGCTTTGTTTCATTGCCAAACCAGCCTGGTGTCGACATTCCGCGCACTCTATCCCGATTTGTTCGAGTTCGAGGGCAACCGGGCACTGATTTTCGGGAAAGACTCAGAGCTTCCCCGAGATGCGCTCAAGCACTGTTTTTCCCTGGCCCTCACCTATCACGCCAGGCGAAAGGCAGGCTGGGAAACGCAGGATGAGGACGGACGATAGGTCGCTGTCTGCCGACGTTGCTCAGGTAGGCGTCGTTACCCAGGCACCAGTGATGAGCGCACCGGCAGCGGCGTCTGATGTCAATCAAGGCTTCCGGTGCTCTATTGAGCCGCCGCTTTGCCGTAGAGCGATTCGAGTGCTTCGCCGTAGTTGGCCTTGATCATGTGACGGCGGATTTTGAGGGTCGGCGTCATCATGCCGTTCTCGACCGTGAAAGGCTCGGCAGCGATCTCGAAGCGGCGCAACTTTTCCAGGTTGGACAGCTCTGTGTTGGCGCGCTCGATAACGGCCGCCATCGCCTTTCGGAGAGCCTCCCGGCCGGCGGGCTCATCGAGCTTGCCCTTCAAGCCCTGCTCCCGCGCCCAGCCCTTCAGCCACTCCTCGTCCGGCACCAGGAGCGCAACCAGATGCGGATGCTTGTCACCGTAGACCATGGCCTGATGGATCTCGGGTTGCAGGGTCAGCTGCCCCTCGATGCGCGCCGGCGAGATGTTGTCACCGCCGGACAGTACGATGATATCCTTCTTGCGGTCGGTGATCTTGATGTAGCCGTCCGCGTCGATCTCGGCGATATCGCCCGTGTGTAGCCAGCCATCGACCACGGTCCGGGCCGTCGCTTCCTCGTCGCCCCAATAGCCCTTCATCACCATCTCGCCGCGAGCCAGGAGCTCTCCGTCCTCCGCGATCTTGACTTCGACGCCGTCGATCGGTGGACCAACCGTATCGATTTTGACACGCCGTGGCGGGTTCGCGGCAATCACCGGCGCCGCTTCGGTCTGGCCATAGCCCTGCAGAATGTTCAAGCCAAGCGCCAGAAAGTACTCGCCGATGTCGGTATTGAGCGCCGCGCCGCCGGACATGGTGCCCTTGAGCCGGCCGCCGAAACGCTGCCTGATCTTCTTGCGCACCAGATGCTCGCAAGGCAGGTCGATCACCTTGTCCAAGAGGCTCAGCGTGCTCGGGTCGCGATAGCGCTTGAGGCCGATCTCCAGCGTCTTGGCGAAGAGCTTGCGCTTGAACGGCTTCTCCTTCTTCAGTCCGCGCTCGATGCGCTGATGAATGCTCTCGTAGAGCCGCGGCACCGCCGTCATGATCGTCGGCTTCACAGTTGCCAGATCACTCAGCAGCGTTTCAACGCTCTCGGCGAAGTAGACCTCCGCGCCGATGCTCATGGTGAAGAACTCACCGACCGTATGCTCGTAGGAGTGAGACAGCGGAAGGAACGAGAGATAACTCTCGTGCTCGATGCCGATTTCCGACACCAGCACGTAAGCGCCATGGCAATTGGCCAGGATGTTGCCATGGCTCAGCATCACGCCCTTTGGCCGTCCGCCGGTGCCCGAGGTGTAGATAAAGCAGCAAACATCGTCGCGCGCGGCCTGGCCCGCGAAGTCCTCCACATCGTCCGGCTGCTCTGCGCCGCGCTGCCGCAGGCTTTCAAAGTCGATCACATCCAGCGAAGAGAAAGCTTCGCTGTCGGACGGGGGGTCGATGGCAACCACCCAGCTGCAGTCGCTCGCTTTGTCGGCCGCAGGCAACAGGCGACCGGCCAGCGCCGAAGTCGAAACGATAGCACCGACCGCGCCACTGTTCTCCAGGATATGGGCGTGGTCTTCGACGGTATTCGTTGTGTAGGCCGGAACGGTGATACCGCCGGCAGCCATGATGGCGAGATCGGCGATCACCCATTCGGGTCGGTTCTCCGAGACCAGCACAACCCGATCGCCGCGCAGCAGCCCCTGCGCGCGCAGCCCCCGCGACAGGTCCCGAACGGCGCGGTCGACTTCGGCCCAGGTCCAAGGCTGGAAGACCCCATCTCGCTTGGACCAGAGAAAGGGCTTGTCGGTGTTTTGCTTGGCTTGCGCGAAGAAAAGCTCGGTCAGCGACGACCAGGCGCTGTAATCCATCGGTTCCTCCCTTTACCTCCCAGCCCAGATGGTTTGCTTGGCCCCAATGACAGCTGGCCGACGCTGCGCTTTGCACGCTTGGACGCACCCCGCGCGGCGCCCATATAGCCCAAGTCGCGACTTGCATCGAAGAGGTAGCTGGTGATGACGCAGCAGGTAAGCAAGCCACAGAAAGAGACCTTGGGGACCTTACCCACCTGGGATCTCTCGGATCTCTACCCTTCCGCCGACAGCGATGCCTATCGCGAGGACTGTGAAGCGGTCGACCGGGAAGCCAAGGCCTTCCGCCACGACTACGCCGGACGCCTGGCGAGCCTCGACGGCAAGGCGCTTGCCGAGGCCGTGGCACGCTATGAGGTGATCGAAGAACGCCTGGTGCGCCTGTCGAGCTTCGCCCAGCTCACCTACTCCGCCGACATGAGCGCGCCTGAGAACGGGCAACTGCTGCAGTCGGTCCAGGAACTGGGAACCGAGGTCAATGCGGAGCTGCTGTTCTTCGCCCTGGAGCTCAACGAGATCGACGAGGAGCGCCTGGAAAGCCTCTATGCCGAGCCCGCCTTGGCGCACTACCGGCCCTGGCTACGCGACCTGCGCGCCTTCCGCCCCTATCAGCTGAGCGAGGATCTGGAGCGGCTGTTCAACGACAAGCAGATCACCGGTCGCGCCGCCTGGACCCGCCTGTTCGATGAGACCATGGCCGCGCTGCGTTTCTCCTTCGATGGCGAGATGCTGAGCAGCGCCGAGATCCTGCACAAGATGACCGACCCGTCGGACGCCGTGCGCAAAGAGGCCGCCCTCTCCTTCTCCAGCGGCTTGCAGGAGCGCCTGCCGAGCTTTGCGCTGATCACCAACACGCTGGCCCGCGACAAGGCGACCGAAGACACCTGGCGCGGCTTCGCCCGCCCGGTTTCCTCACGCAACCTAGCCAACTTCGTCGAGGACGAGGTGGTGGATGCGCTGGTCGGCGCCGTGACCGAGGCCTATCCGCGCCTTGCCCATCGCTATTACCGCAAGAAGGCGAAGTGGCTCGGCCAGGAGCGGCTCCCCTATTGGGACCGCAATGCGCCGCTGCCCGAGGCCGACAACCGCGTCATTCCCTGGGAAGAAGCGCGTGAGACCGTTCTCTCCGCCTATGGCGGCTTTTCGAGCAACTTGGCAGACATCGGCAAGCGCTTCTTCGACAATGCCTGGATCCACGCGCCGGTGGCACCCGGCAAGGCGCCGGGCGCCTTCGCCCATCCAACCGTGCCGAGCGCCCATCCCTACCTGCTGCTGAACTACCAGGGACGGCCGCGCGACGTGACCACCCTAGCGCACGAGCTGGGCCACGGCGTCCATCAGGTGCTGGCCGGTCCGCAAGGACATCTGATGGCCTCTACGCCGCTGACCTTGGCGGAGACGGCCTCGGTCTTCGGCGAGATGCTGACCTTCCAGGCTTTGCTAGCGCAGACCCAAGACACGACGCAGCGCAAGGTCATGCTGGCGACCAAGGTTGAGGATATGCTGAACACCGTGGTCCGGCAGATCGCCTTCCACCAATTCGAGACGGAGCTGCACAAGCGGCGCGCCGAAGGCGAGCTGCTACCGGATGAGATCGCCGAGATCTGGATGGCGACGCAGACGGAAAGCCTCGGCCCGGTCTTCGACTTCGACGAAAGCTACCGGGTCTATTGGGCCTACATCCCGCACTTCATCCACGTGCCCTTCTATGTCTACGCCTATGCCTTTGGTGACTGCCTGGTGAACTCGCTCTACGCGGTCTATCAGGACGCCGATGCGGGCTTTGCCGCGAAGTACATGGAGATGCTGAGTGCTGGCGGAACGCGGCGCCACAAGGAACTGCTGGCGCCCTTCGGCCTTGATGCTTCCGATCCCAGCTTCTGGAACAAAGGCCTGGCGGTGATCGAAGGGCTCATCGACGAGCTAGAAGCGATCGACAGGACAGAGTAGCGACACGAGAAAGGGCGCCCGACCAGATCAAGCGCCCTTTCGAGAAGACGAAGTTTTCGCAGCCGTTAGGCAGCTTGCGCAGCTTTATGGTCAACGACCTCACCGCGCGCGGGATAGCCGCGGTCGAGCACGAAATCCAATGCCTTGAGGATGTCGGCGAAGTTCGGCCGGGCGAAAGGCATTGTCTGCACGGTGCCGAAATAGAGCGTGCCGTCGGGGCGCACCAGGAAAAGGCCCGGCTCAGAGAACAGCGCCGGCTCCTCAAAGCCGCTCGAGGTCTTGCCGATGCCGGCCGAGACATAGAGGCCCCAGGCGCGAGCCGTGTCGAGATCGAGACCGTAGCCGACCGTCAGGTTGTCGAGCTTCCAGTCCTCCTTCGCCTGACGGGCGCGGGCCTCCTCATCGCTGCTCAGGACGACCACGTTGACGCCGCGCTCGGCGAAATCACCCAGCTTGCGGTCGAGGTCGCGTAGGTAGTTGCCGCAGATCGGGCAGTGCAGGCCACGATAGAAGACGACGAGGGTGAAATTCTCCGGGTTCTGCTCGGACAGAGTCCAGGTGCCGTGGTCGAGGGTCGGCACGGACAGGGCGGGAACGGGTTGACGGGGAACGACGGGCGTCTGGCTGGTCATCGGGCTTGCTCCATAGCTAGCGGTGGCGGGAAAGCGCGTTTACCCGATTAGATTTGGAACGCTTATTCTAGAATTCAAGAAGCAGGCTGTGTCCTACGTGGGACAAGGGCGCTCTAGTTCACCCCAGGCTGCAGAACGAGAAGGCTGGTCTCGACAAGATCGCGCAGCACGCCTTCGTCCGCGCCGCCCCTGGCAAGCACCCGCAACCCCGTCATGCTGCCGATCAGGAAGTGGGCCATCGCCTCGGCGTCTTGCCGGCTGCTGATCTCGCCCAAGCCCTGCCCCTCGCGCAGCTTGTCGACGAAGCGCTGCTCAATGCCTTGCAGGTTGCTGGCGAACTTGTGGTCCACCTCGGCATCACGCGGCCCCCGCTCGACCACCGAGTTGGTCAGCAGACAGCCCAACCTACGGCCTGGTCCCAGGGAGAAATCCAAGAGATCGTAGAAGTAGGCTTCGATCGCCGCCCGCGGTGACCCCTTGGCCTCCAGCAAAGCCGCCCGTTTGGAGGTCACGGTCTCCAGATAGCGGTCCACGGCCGCGACGAAGAGCCCGTGCTTGTCGCCAAAGGCGTTGTACATGCTGGCGCGATTGATGCCGGTGATGTCGACGAGGTCCTGGACGCTGGTCGACTCGTAGCCTTTGCGCCAGAACAGGGACATGGCCCTGTCCAGCACGTCTTGGCGGTCGAATTCGCAAGGTCTAGCCATGACTTTTAGATAGTGTCGCTCAGTCCGTTCATACAGCGCTATTCAACAATCACGCGATCTGCCATCAGGTTATAGTTAACAAAGAGTTAAGAACCATGACTAAGGCTGTGAGAAGACTGTGATCGCCAGGAGCAGGGTCGGACGGGCAGAGCGGGCGAAGGATGAGCGCTAAGGTGCCGCAAACGATGAGAAATGCCCTGGACAAGGGCCGGTGTCACACCATGTGTCAGCCATGACGGACGGCCAAGCAGACTCCCCTTTCACGCGCGAAGACTCACGCTTCGGTCAGCGCCTCAAGCGCTACACGCAAGTCGGAACGCAGGTCGGCGGCCTGGCAGCGCAGCTCGCCGGCGCCCGCGTGTTCGGCCTTTCGCTGGACAAAGGCAAGCACTCCGCCGACCTGAAGGCCGCTCTGGGCGGTCTCAAGGGCCCGCTGATGAAGGCGGCCCAGATCCTGGCCACTATCCCCGATGCCCTGCCACGCGAGTACGCCGAGGAGCTACGGCAGCTTCAGTCCAACGCCCCGCCCATGGGTTGGTCGTTCGTAAAGCGCCGCATGCGAACGGAGCTCGGCCCCGGCTGGCGCAACCAATTCACAGAGTTTGGCCATGATGCCGCGGCAGCCGCCTCGCTGGGCCAGGTTCATATAGCCAAGCAGGAAGATGGTCGCGAGCTGGCCTGCAAGCTGCAGTATCCGGACATGGCCTCGACCGTGGAAGCGGACGTGCAACAGCTCCGCTTCGCCTTCTCGGTCTACCGCCGCTATGATAGCGCCATCGACCCATCCGAGATTTACAAGGAGCTGTCCGAGCGCCTGCGCGAGGAACTCGACTACGTGCGCGAGGCGAAGAACATGCGCCTCTATGCGCACATGCTCGCCGAGGAAGGCGGTGTGCATGTGCCCGAGCCGATCGAAGCGCTATCCAGCGATCGCCTCTTGACCATGACCTGGCTGTCCGGCCAGCCGCTTCTGGCGTTCATCGCCGAGCACGAGGATCAGGAACTGCGCAACCGCGTGGCGCTCAACATGTTCCGGGCCTGGTACGTGCCGTTCTACTATTACGGTGTGATTCACGGTGACCCGCACCTCGGGAACTACACGATCCGCCCGGACTGCAGCATAAATCTGCTCGACTTCGGTTGCATCCGCGTGTTCCGGCCGGGCTTCGTGAAAGGCGTGATCGATCTCTATCACGCGCTTGCCAACGATGACGAAGAGCTCGCCGTCTCCGCTTATCGGGCTTGGGGCTTCGAGAAGGTGGAGGGCGAGTTGCTGCGCACGCTCAATCAGTGGGCCCGCTTCCTCTATGGGCCACTCTTGGAAGATCGCGTCTCGCAGATCACCGAGACCACCAACTCCATGGAGGGTGCGCGCATCATCAGTGCCGTCCACAAGGCGCTCAAGGAGCAAGGTGGCGTCCGCCCCCCGCGCGAGTTCGTGCTGATGGATCGCGCAGCAATCGGACTGGGCTCCGTCTTCATGCACCTCAAAGCCGAGATCAACTGGCACCGTCTGTTCCACGATCTCATTGAAGGCTTCGATGTGGCGCAGCTTGCTGCTAGGCAAGAGGAAGCGCTGCGCCAAGCGGACCTGGGCGAGATGGTCCAGGCGGCCTAGCCCCCTTACACAGATCGAATCCGGCAAATTGCCGCGCCAATTGGCGTGAGGCTTGAGCCTGCCATGGCAAACCGGCATGTTAGCGCCGATTTTCGTTCTTTTGGGTCGCAATTCATGACAGCAGGAAGAAGGTTCGGGGGCCGCCGATGAAGATCGCAGTTCTGAAGGAACGCCGTGCCCACGAGCATCGCGTGGCGGCTTCGCCGGACACCATCAAGAAGATGGTGAAGCTCGGTCTTGAGGTCGCGGTGGAAAGTGGGGCCGGGCTGGCCGCCTCTTACATCGATGAGGACTACGAGGACGCCGGCGCCACGATCGCCAAGAACGCGTCCGCGGCCCTGAAGGACGCCGATGTCATTCTCAAGGTTCAGCGGCCCGAGCTTGGCGAGTTGAAGGGCATGCCCTCCGGCGCCCATCTCTTCGCGCTGATCGATCCCTACCGCGCCGGCGACGAGTTGAAGGCCATCGCCGATGCCGGCCTGACTAGCTTTGCCATGGAGTTCATGCCGCGCATCACCCGGGCGCAGTCGATGGACGTGCTCTCGTCGCAAGCCAACCTCGCCGGCTACAAGGCGGTGCTGGACGGCTGCGCCAACTTCGGCCGCGCGCTTCCCATGATGATGACCGCTGCCGGCAAGATCCCTCCAGCCCAGGTCCTGGTCATGGGCGCCGGCGTGGCCGGCCTGCAGGCCATCGCCACCGCCAAACGCCTGGGCGCCGTCGTCTTTGCGACCGATGTGCGGCCCGCCGCCAAGGAGCAGGTGGAAAGCCTGGGCGGCAAGTTCGTCGCCGTGGAGGACGAAGAGTTCAAGCAGGCGGAGACCGCCGGCGGCTACGCCAAGGAGATGTCCGCGGAGTACAAGAAGAAGCAGGCCGCGCTGATCGCCGAAACGCTGCCCAAGATGGATTTGGTCATCACCACGGCGCTCATTCCCGGCCGTCCGGCTCCGGTGCTGATCGACGAAGACATGGTCAAGAGCATGAAGCCCGGCGCCGTGGTCGTCGATCTGGCGGTGGACAACGGCGGCAACTGTGCCCTCTCCAAGCCAGGTGAGGTAGCGGTTGCGGAAGACGTCACGATCGTCGGCTATCTCAACGTACCGAGCCGCCTGGCCGCCGATGCCTCCATGCTCTACGCCAACAACGTCTTCAACTTCCTGAGTTTGCTCGTCGACAAGGAAAGCAAAGACCTGGCGATCGACTGGGAGGATGAAATCGTCAAAGGCACCTTGGTGACCAAGGAAGGCAAGATCGTCCATCCCAACCTGGTTCCAGCTGAAGCCACCGACGGCAAAGCCGGCGCAAGCGCCGCCTAACTTCCCGAACTAAGGAGTTCCCATGCAGCACGAGGCTCTTGCTCAGCGCGTCGACGCGCTACTCGCAGAAGCGCAGGCGCTCTCCCAGGAAGTGGCGCGGCTTTCGGCAGAACACGGCGGAACGGTCGTCCAGGCCGCCGAGCATGGCGCCCTCTCGCCAATCGTTGTGGGTTTGACAGTGTTGGTGCTGGCGATTTTCGTCGGCTACCACGTGGTCTGGAGCGTTACGCCGGCCCTGCACTCCCCGCTGATGGGCGTTACCAACGCGATCTCCTCGGTGATCATCGTTGGCGGCCTGATCGCGGCTGGCTCCGGCGGCAACCTGACCAGCGACATCATGGGCTTCCTCGCCGTCATGCTGGCCAGCATCAATATCTTCGGCGGCTTTCTGGTGACCCACCGAATGCTCTCGATGTTCAAGAAGAAAAAGCGCTAGGACGGGAACGGAGTCATGAGCGTCAATTTCGCCGCCCTTCTGTATCTCGTCGCCTCGGTGTTCTTCATCCTGGCGCTGAAGGGGCTTTCGCATCCCGAAACCAGCCGCCGGGGAAACACCTTCGGCATCATCGGCATGGCCTTGGCCATCGTGACCACGCTGCTGGTCTTGCCGGAAATCGGCTTGAGCCTGGTCGGGATTCTGGCTGCCGTCCTGATCGGCGGCGCCATCGGCACGGTCATCGCCATGCGCGTCGAGATGACCGCCCTGCCCCAGCTGGTGGCCGCCTTCCACTCGCTGGTGGGTCTCGCCGCGGTCTTCGTGGCCGTGGCCGCCTTCTACAATCCGAGTGCCTACGGCATCGGCGACCCGGGCAGCATCAAGCTCAGCTCGCTGATCGAGATGTCGATCGGCACTGCCATCGGTGCCATCACCTTCACTGGCTCGATCATCGCCTTTGCAAAGCTGCAAGGCATCATGAGCGGCAAGCCGATCGTCTTCCCTGGGCAGCATCTGCTCAACTTGGCGCTCGGCATCATCACGGTGCTGCTGGTGATCTGGCTGGCGAGCAGCGAAGCCGATGCCGCCTTCTGGCTGATCGTGGCTATCTCGCTCGCGCTCGGCATCCTGATCATCATCCCCATCGGCGGCGCGGACATGCCGGTGGTCATCTCCATGCTGAACTCCTACTCCGGCTGGGCCGCCGCAGGCATCGGCTTCACCTTGGAGAACAACCTGCTGATCATCGCCGGCTCTCTGGTCGGTTCATCGGGTGCCATCCTCAGCTACATCATGTGCAAGGGGATGAACCGCTCCTTCTTCAACGTCATCCTCGGCGGTTTCGGTGGCGAAGCGGCAACCGGCGGCGGTGCGGACTTGGGCGACCGCACCTACCAGCAAGGCTCGGCTGAGGACGCTGCCTTCATGATGAAGAACGCCGACCGGGTCATCATCGTGCCGGGCTACGGTATGGCCGTCGCCCAGGCCCAGCATGCCCTGCGCGAGATGGCTGACCTCTTGAAGGAAGCCGGCGTCGACGTGAAGTACGCCATCCATCCAGTGGCGGGGCGCATGCCTGGCCACATGAACGTCCTGCTCGCCGAGGCCAACGTGCCCTATGACGAGGTCTTCGAGATGGACGAGCTGAACCGCGAGTTCGTCGACACCGACGTTGCCTTCGTGATCGGCGCCAACGACGTCACCAACCCTGTTGCCAAGACCGACAAGACCTCGCCGATCTATGGCATGCCCGTGCTCAACGTGGACGAGGCGCAGAACGTGCTCTTCGTCAAGCGCTCCATGGGCTCGGGCTATGCCGGTATCGACAATCCGCTGTTTTATATGGACAAGACGCGCATGCTACTGTCAGACGCCAAGAAGATGTGCGAGGACATCGTCAAGGCGCTGGAGCAATAGCGGCAAGGCGACCGCCACCAGAAGAAGAGAAGAAGGGCCGCTCAAAGCGGCCCTTTTCAGTGTGAGGCAAGCGACAGGAGCTTTGGGCTCGCTTTCGCTCGGTCAGGCATTCCGTGGTCGCCAACGCATGCCGACCCTGGTGTCCCCCGCGACATTGCGCCGCGACCATGACGATTCTGTTACGGCTGTGTTGAGCCTGGAAGGCGGGGCAGGATTCAACTCACAGCTTGGTCATCGTCCCAACCGATGGCGCGGCGCAGGAACAGATAGCCGAGCGCCATGAAGCGCGCCGCTTCGCTGTTGTCCTTGCCGTAGCCGTGTCCGCCCGAGGCCATCTCGAAGTAACGGGGGTGGTAGCCCATGGCCTGCAGCTTGGCCGCCATCTTGCGGCCATGGCCGGGATGCACCCGGTCGTCCTTTCGGTTGGTGGCGATCAAGAGCGGCGGATAAGGCCGCCCCGGCTCTGCCGTGTGGTAGGCGGAGTAACGCTGCAGGTAGGCCCAATCCTCGGGCTCGTCGGGGTCGCCGTACTCAGCAATCCAACTGTGCCCAGCCAACAGCTTGCTGTAGCGGCGCATATCGATCAGCGGAATGGTGCAGAACAGCGCGCCGAATCGCTCGGGATAGCGGGTCAGCATGTTGGTGATGAGAATGCCGCCATTGGAGCCGCCTTCGGCGGCGATGCGCGCCGGTACGGTCACACCGCGCCGGACCAGGTCGGCGGCGACAGCGGCGAAGTCGTCGTGCGTGGTGATCTTCCCTTCCCGGCGTCCGGCCTCGTGCCAAGCACTGCCGTACTCACCACCGCCTCGGATATTGGCCACCACGCTGGTCCCGCCACGCTCTATCCAGAGCTTGCCGATGGCCGAGCGGTAGTAAGGCAGGTTGGCGATTCGGAAGCCTCCGTAGGCGGTCATGTGAACGGGCGCCGCCTCCCCGGATTTGGCCGGTCCTACCTGAACGTAAGGAATGGCGACACCATCGGTTGCCATAGCTTCATGACGGGTCACCGACAGGCCGGTCGCGTCGAAGGTGGCCGGCGCGCGCCGCAGCACGGCGGGCGCTTTGCCGGGCTCAGCCAGCAGCAGCGCCTTTGGCGTGACGGGCGTCTCGGTTGTCAGCAGGATATCGCCGTTAGATTCGTCCTCTTCGCTATCCAGCCGCCAAGCCGCCGCAACGCCGATATCCGGCAGTCCCGGCAGAGTCTGCCGCTCCCAATGGCCATCCTGCCATGTCAGCAGTTCGAAGGTCGGCCGCAGATCGTCGAGTACCGAGAGCACCAGCCGCTCGCCGGCCCAGAAGAAGCCGCTCAAGCTCTGTTTCGGCCCCGGCTGGAACAGCGCCTCGAAGTTTCGTTGACCGGCTAGGAAGCCGGCGAGCGAGATGGCAATGAGCGCATCGGCTGGATAACGCTGCCCCTCAAGCTCCCAGTCCTGGCGCGGCTTGACCAAGAGCCAGCCGCGGTAGAGATCACGCCAAGCATCGTCCGGCAGGTCGAGTTTCTTGGTGGGCCCGGCGCGGTCACCTAGCCAGCTGGTCATATCGAAGAAGCTCAAGCGCTCCCCGAAGACGATACGCTCCCCGCCGTCTGACCGATCGACCCAGGCAAAGGCCGACATGCTCTCTTGCGGCACCTCGAAGATCACCTCTGCCGCCTCAACCGGTGTACCGCGCCGCCAGAGCCGGACGGTTCGGGCATAGCCGGAATCGGTCGCCATGCCCTCGCCATAGGAGCTTTCAAGCAGCAGATGATCCCGATCCAGCCAACAGGGCCAACCCTTGGCCTCGGGTAGATAGAAACCACCCTCGACGAAGGCCTTGGTTTCCAAATCGAACTCCCGCAGGACCGCAGCATCCCCGCCGCCGGGCGACAGGCAGAGAATGGCCCGGTCGTGGTTCCCCGGCAGCGAAATGGCATTGCGCCAGACCCAGTCCTCGCCCTCTTCCGCGGCCAGCGCGTCGAGGTCCAGCACTGTCTCCCACTGCGGCGACTCCGCGCGGTAGCCAGCCATTGTCGTGCGGCGCCAAAGGCCGCGGGAATGCTTGGCGTCCCGCCAATAGTTGTAGAGACGGTCGCCGCGGCGGCTGACGAAAGGAATGTTGTCCGGGCGGTCGAAGATCGCCTGCAGCGCCGCTTGATCGCGCGCCAGATCAGGGCCATCGAGAACCTTCAGAGTCTCGGCGTTCTGGTGCTCTACCCATGCCAGGGCTTTGACGCCTTCGATCTCTTCAAGCCAAAGGTATGGGTCGTCGTCGGGCCGTGCGACAGTTGGGCGGCTATCGGGCGGCATGGCTTACCCCTGTCTCTCTTCTATGGCTAACCTTCTCGCACAAAAGCGAAAAGCGCGCCTGCTGAAGCGGACGCGCTTTCCTTTAGAATGGCAGCTACCGGGGTCTTGAGCCCCGGCAGGGACCGACAACGGCTCAGGACTAGAAGCCTTCGCGCTCCATGCGCTTGCGCAGAAGCTTGCGATAGCGGCGCTTGGCTTCCGCGCGCTCACGCTTGCGCTTCTGGGAGGGCTTTTCGAAATGGCGGCGCAGTTTCATCTCTCTGAAGACGCCTTCGCGCTGGAGCTTTTTCTTAAGCGCGCGCAGCGCCTGATCGACGTTATTGTCACGAACTTGAACCTGCACAGCCGCCATTTCCTCCGATTCAGATAACTAGGGACAAACGAAGACAGCGCCGAGAAGCGGTCTTCGACGTAAGAGTGGGATACACCAAGCGGCGGGCTTTGTGAAGCCTTTTCTCGACCAAGGTGAAGGCGCGCAAAAGTAGATTTGTCGGCTGCCGGCATTTACCCTGCGGCAAGTGAGCATCATACTGATTTCATGGCCATTCTGAAGATTGCAAAGATGGGACATCCGGTTCTGCGCAGACGCGCGGAGGAAGTCCGAGACCCAACGGCGCCCGAAATCCGCCGCCTGGTGGCCGATATGCTGGAAACCATGGAGGATGCGCCTGGCACGGGACTGGCCGCACCCCAGGTCCATGTGCCTCTGCGGGTGGTCATCTTCACCGTGAGCGCCGAGCGGAGCCGCCGCGAGGATGCCGAAGAAACCGGCGGTGTGCCCCTGACGGTGCTGATCAACCCGGAGATCGAGCCGATCGGCCAGGAAACCGAACTTGGTTGGGAAGGCTGCCTGTCCGTCCCGGGCTTGATGGGCCAAGTCCCCCGACACCGCGCCATCCGCTACCGCGCGGACGGCCTCGACGGGCAGCGCATCGAGCGAGAGGCTCAAGGATTCCACGCCCGGGTCGTACAGCACGAGTGCGACCATTTGGACGGCATTCTCTATCCCCAGCGCATGACCGATATGTCACAGTTCATCTTCACCAGCGAGATGCACCACTACGCGCCCCTTGGCGGCGGGCTACCCGAAGCCGAGGAAGCGAAAGGCGAGGAAAACCAACATGCCCGATGAGCTCGAGGACCTGCGTCGGCGCTTGCTGGAAGCGGCTTTAATACACGCAGCCTTCGACGGCTGGGGCCCCTTGCTGTTGCGTAACGCAGCCGCCGAGATCGGTGTGTCCCAAGCCGAGGCGGACAACGCCTTTCCGCAGGGTGCGCGCGACCTGCTGGAGTTCTTCAACAGCGAGACCGACCAGGCCATGCTCGACGCGCTGGCTCAGGCGGACCTGGAAAGCCTCAAGGTGCGGGAGCGCGTGTCCTTGGCCGTGTGCACGCGCCTCGACCTCCTGCTGCCTCACCGTGAGGCC
Organism: Rhodospirillales bacterium; assembly: GCA_965247175.1. Taxonomy (GTDB): domain Bacteria; phylum Pseudomonadota; class Alphaproteobacteria; order Kiloniellales; family DSM-21159; genus JANQMX01. The sequence goes on along the minus strand of OZ252006.1, from coordinate 415,661 downwards.
GTGCGCCGCGGCCTTTCGTTCCTTGCACTCCCGCAGAATGCGGGCCTTGGCACGAGGCTCCTCTGGCGAACCGCCGACGCCATCTGGTGGGCGGCCGGCGACAGCGCGACCGACCACAACTACTACAGTAAGCGCGCCTTGCTGGTCGGCGTCTACTCCTCAACGTTGCTGGTCTGGCTCAACGATCAGTCGGAAGACCAATCCGATAGCAGGGCATTTCTTGAACGTCGCATCGACGGCGCGCTCAAGATCGGCGGGCGGTTCGGCGTCGGGATCAACCAGCTCTTGAATCTCCCCGACGAGATCTGCGGCAGGCTTGGACGACGTCGCTCCAGGCGCAGGGGCGCAGCCTAGCACTCTGTCTTATGAACGCTGGCTGCTGCGCGGGCCCAACCGCGTGACATGCCCCATTTTTCGGCCCGGCCGCGCATCCTGCTTGCCATAAAGATGCAGCTTGACCATGGGGTCGCCGAGCAACGCTTCCCAGTCGTTCGCGTCCGCCCCCAATAGATTGGTCATAACCGCATCTGAATGGCGCTCCGGAGAGCCCAATGGCAGGCCGACGACGGCGCGGACGAACTGCTCGAATTGGGAAGTTAGGCAGGCATCCATGGTCCAATGCCCGGAGTTGTGCGGACGCGGCGCCAGCTCGTTCACCAGCACCCGGTCTTCCGCAGTCAGGAACATTTCAACGCCGACAATGCCGATCAAATCGAGCGATTCGGCAATGTGCCGAGCAATGGCCTCGGCCCGCGAAGCCGCGACGTCGGAGATGCGCGCCGGCGCAATGGTGCTGTCGAGGATATGGCTGCGATGCTGGTTCTCGACCGGCACGTAGCAAGCCGTCTGCTCGCGCACCCCCCGGGCCACCACCACGGACATCTCCATTCGGAAGTCGACGAATGCCTCCAGAACAGCCACGGACTCCGAGTTGTGGCCGCGCACCGCATCCCAAGCCGCCGCGGCGTCGTCCGCACTGCGCAGCAGGGCTTGTCCTTTGCCGTCGTAGCCGAGCTCGGCCGTCTTCAGGACCGAGGGAATACCGAGGTTGCGGAGCTCGCGGCGCAAACCTTCAATACCTGTCACCTCCGCATAGCGGGTCGTCTCGACACCGATCGAGGCCAGAAAATCCTTTTCGCTCAAGCGATTGCGACAGATTCTTAGGATTTCAGGATCAGGGCGGACGAGGCGCTGCTCAGCCAAGAAGGCCGCGCTGTCGCTGGGCACGTTCTCGAACTCGAAAGTGATGACATCGACGGAGGCTGCAAAGCGCGCCAGGGCTTCGCGATCGCCGTAGTCGGCGACCGTGGCAAGCGGCGTGACCTGCAGGGCCGGCTCTCCCGGGTTGGGGCAAAAGATGTGGCTTCGATAACCCAGCTGAGCGGCTGCCAAGGCCGTCATGCGACCGAGCTGGCCGCCGCCTAGAATGCCGACGATTGAGCCAGGCGGCAGGGGTTGCGGCAGCGCAGTCATGCCTCTTCCGGCTCCACCGCCACGGACTCGGTCAACGCGGCCCGGTAGGCCGCCAAAGCCTCGGCTGTTGCATCATCCTTGAGCGCAACGATGGAAGCCGCCAGCAGCCCGGCGTTCTTGGCGCCGGCGTTGCCGATCGCCAGCGTTCCGACAGGGACCCCGCCCGGCATCTGAACGATTGAGAGCAGGCTGTCGAGCCCGCTGAGGGTCCGGCTCTGAACGGGAACGCCGAGCACCGGCAAGGTGGTCATGGCAGCCGCCATGCCAGGCAAATGTGCAGCACCGCCGGCGCCGGCGATGATCACCCAAAGCCCGCGAGACTGAGCGGAACGGGCGTAGTCGTATAGCCGCTCCGGTGTGCGGTGAGCGGAAACGATGCGGCTTTCATGCGCCACACCGAGCTGCTTGAGGACCTCTGAAGCTTCCCGCAGCGTCGGCCAATCCGACTGACTGCCCATAATAATACCGACCCGTGGTATACTCTGGTCCATGATGCCCCTTCTGCCACATTCTTCGAGCAGGCTTGCAGCTAGTATCCCGAGGCGGGAGGCCGCGGGCAAGCGCAGCACTTTGGTAAATTCGAGTTGTTTGATCAAATGGTTAGCGGAACCAATGTTTAACTATTCGCAGCTAACTTGCGAATCGCGGCGACAGTGGGTGCCCATGGAGTTTGTTCGGGGCAGCTGCATCTCACCGGGAACGCCAGACCTGATATGAAGATCGGCAACAGCACATCGCGGCCCGTCGCTAGTGCCTACGGGCCAAGCGGGGTCGCCAAGACACGCGCGCCTGCCTCATCAGGCAGCGTGACGGGCCCGGCCAGCACCACCTCGGTTGCCGGCATCCCCGAAGGCGAGCTGACTCCTCGGGTCAGAGAGGCCATCACGCGCCTGCTGGACGAGGTTCAGCGCATGCGCGAGGAGCTGGACCAGGCCCAGAAGAGAATTGCCTACCTGGAGCGCCTGTCCGACGAGGACCCCCTGCTGCCCATCGTTAACCGCCGCGCTTTCGTGCGCGAGCTTGGCCGCTTCATGTCCTTCGCCGAGCGCTATGACGCGCCAGGCGTTGTCGTCTACTTCGACGTGGACGGCATGAAGACCGTCAACGATACCCACGGCCATGCCGCCGGCGACGAGGTGCTGCGCCATGTGGCACAAGTCCTGGTCGAGAACGTTCGCGAGTCGGACGTGGTCGGACGCCTCGGCGGCGACGAGTTCGGCGTCATACTGGCGCAAGTCGACGAGGAAACCGCGCGGCACAAGGCGCAAGAGCTGATCGAGACCATCATTTCCACGCCGGTGATCTGGAAGGGGACCGAGCTGACAGTCAGTGTCGCCTACGGCCTCCATCGCTTTGCTGGCGGCGAAGAGGTCGATGACATGCTGAGTGCCGCCGACCGGGCGATGTATATCAACAAGCGGGGCGGCTAGGGTCTCTCGCGCCGCGCTGACAGCGGCCAAAGCCACATACTAGGCGATGATGTCCGGCATCAGCAGGTTCTCGATCTTCAGGATCTGATCCTTCAGAACCAGCTTGCGCTTCTTCAGGCGGCGCACCTGCAGCTCGTCAAAGGGGACTTCCTGGCTGAGACGCCCGATCACGTCGTCCAAATCCCGATGCTCGCTGCGCAAATGGCTCAGCTTCTCGGTCAGAAAAGCCGTTTGCTCTTCGTCAAGTGTGATGGTCATTCTTGCGGCACAACTACGCGGGCACCCGCCCAGCAGACATAATTCGACTCTCAGAGGCCCGAAGTATACTGCCTTCTTCACATGAAGAGTAGCACTTAAAGCCTGTCTCCAGGAAGCCGGCAACAGGCGTTGAACACTGCCTCTACAGCCACGAGTACTGGCCTTGGAAGACCATAGCAACCCATTCTGGCAGTACTCCCTAAAGCTCTATGCTTGCAAAGGCGTAGCGGATCTTTGCCTGCGTCTGCAGGACGAAAGCGGGCTGGACGTCAACCTCCTTCTCTACTGTCTGTGGCAAGGAAGCCAAGGACGATGCCTTCAGCGCACGACCCTGGCGGAGATCTGCGGCCGTTCGGCCCAGTGGCAGCAGGAAGTGGTCGAGAGCCTGCGCCGCGCGAGACGCTGGATGAAGGGCAGAGAGCATGCCATTGCCGAACGCAGCGGCGCTTTGAGAGAGCAGATCAAGGCTCTGGAATTGGCCGCCGAGAAATGCCAGCAGGACTGGCTTGCCGCTTTTCCCGCGACCTACGAGGAGGCGTCCCCGGTCATCGCCGCCGCGGGCAATCTCTCAGCCTATCTACAAGTGTCCCGCGCCCCGGTTGGCCCAACCGTTCAGGACGACCTGCTTGGCCTGCTGCGCAGGGCTTTCCCGGACGCATCGGCTGAGAGCCTATCCGAAGCACAAGAGCTACTCATCATGTACCTCCGCGAGCGGGGTTGATGGCATGGGGACCCATCCAGTTCATCGCAAGACTCCCCGACTGCAGCGGCGCCTGGGTGTCGCCCTGCTCTGCTTCTATGGCCTTGGGACGACGATTGGCGCCGGCATCTATGTTCTGGTCGGCAAGGTCGCCGGGCTCGCCGGAACGGCAGCCCCCGTCGCCTTTCTCGTGTCGGCTGCCGTTGCGACCTTTACGGCGCTCAGCTTTGCCGAGCTCGCCAGCCGCTTCCCAAAAAGCGCCGGCGAAGCAGTCTACGTTCAGCGCGCCTTCGGCCTCGCGCACCTGTCGCTCGTCGTTGGACTTACCGTCATGCTGGCTGGCATCACTTCTTCGGCTGCCATCTTCAATGGAGCCGGAGGCTATCTCAGCGTCCTGCTGCCGTTGCCGACCTGGAGCCTCAGCCTGCTGCTCATCGCAGTCATCGGCGCCGTGGCGACATGCAACATTGCGGCCTCCGTTACATTTGCTGCCGTCCTAACGGTCGTCGAAGTCGCCGGGCTGCTGCTCGTCATCTTCGGAGGCTTTCTCGGCGAAGCCGTCGTGGCCCCGCAAAGTCTCGGCACGGCCGCAGCGGCGGACGGCTGGTTCGCGGCAATCCCGATCGCCGGCGTCCTCTCCGGCGCCGTGCTGGCCTTCTATGCCTTCCTCGGCTTCGAAGACATGGTCAACGTCGCCGAAGAAACACGAGACCCGCAGCGCACGATTCCGCGCGCTATCGTCCTGACCCTGATTTTGACCACCCTGCTCTACCTTCTGGTGACGCTGGCTGCGCTGCGCGTCGTTCCGGTCGACGAGCTTGCCAACAGCGAAGCCCCGCTGGCCCTCGTATGGCAGCGGAGCGGCGGTCCGCCGCAGCTGCTCGCCCTCATCGGCATCGTGGCGACCATCAATGGCGCGTTGATTCAGATGATCATGGCCTCACGGGTTGCTTACGGGCTGGCCGATCAAGGTTGGCTCCCGGCGATCCTTGCCAAGGTAACCAAGAAGAGCGGCGCCCCTCTGCCGGCCACGCTGGCGGCGATCGCGGCAATTGCGGTGTTCGCCATGGCCGTACCGCTGGAGTCCTTGGCCCGTGCCACCTCGATGCTGACCTTGGCGATCTTCACCTTGATCAACTGCGCCCTCATCCAGCTGAAGCACCGGGCACCTCAGCCGAGCGATGGACCCAGCGTGCCGCTTGCCATTCCAGTGATCGGTGCGTTTTCCAGCGCCGCGTTGCTTGCCTGGGCGGTCAGCACGCTCGTCTGAAGCTCTTTGCGACAGGCTCGGCTTTTCTCACGGCTACGGAAGGGCATAATGCCGTTCGAAAGCGTTGGCCCTCAGTGAAGAGAGAACCGCGATGACAGCAGGTCACTTGGCACCGTCTGGCGCTGCGCCGCAGCGCGCCGCGCCACCGGCCTTGCTCGAGCCCGGCCAGCGCGGGCCCAACTTCGCCCTTCGCAGTGCTGAGGGGCATGTCGAGCGTTTCTACGATCGCTTCATTGGCAACATGATGCTTCTGCTGTTCTATCCCTCGCGCCAGTCCGCCGAGGCGGCGGCCGCATTGCAGGGGTTGGCCGCGCAGACGGAGGCGCTGAAGGCCGCCGGCACGGCCGCGGTTGCCGTCAGTCGCGACGATCTTGGCTCGATCCGGGCCGCGAAGGCGGAATTCGCCCTCCCCTATCCACTTTACTGGGATCAAGACGGCGCCGTTGCTGCCTCCTATGGGCTCGAGATGGCCGCGCCGATCGGCACAGCAAATGCCTGCGCCGCCTATCTGCTCGACAGAAATCAGCGGGTCTTGGCCAGCTTCACCGGCGGCAGCGACCAGGCCGAGCGGGCCCTGAGTTTCCTGGCCGATCAGGCGCCTGCACCGGCCGTGCGAACGATCAGCCGGCAGGCGCCGGTTCTTCTGGTGCCCCGCGTGTTCGGCCCGGACCTCCGCGAGCGGGCCATCGCTGCTTGGCGCAACTCCCACGAAGAGGGGCAGGTCGCCATGCCCAGCCGCGCCTACGCAGAGGACGCGGCGAGCAAGCCAGCGAACACGCACTACCACTCGCTCAAGAGCCGCCTCGACCACGTAACCGACGACAGCTTCAACCCCTTGCTGATGCAGACGATCAAGAGCCGCCTGGCGCCGGAGCTGTTGCAGGCCTTCCAGTTTCGCATCGGCGCCATGGAACGCGTCTGCATCGGTGCCTATGACTCCGAGCGCGGCGACTACTTTCGACCCCACCGGGACAACATCACCGAACGCACACGCGAGCGCCGCTTCGCCGTGACCATCAACCTCAATGACGACTACGACGGTGGCGGGGTGAAGTTCGCCGAGTTTAGCGAGGACGTCTATCGGCCGGAGGCAGGCGGGGCGGTGATCTTCTCCTGCTCGCTGCTGCATGAGGCGCTCCCCGTCACGCGCGGCATCCGCATCGGCGCCTTCACCTTCCTCTACGGACAGGGCTACAAGGCGGAGAACCCAGCGCCGCGCTAAAGCGCTTCTCTGGCCTGCTCCTCCAAGCGGGCGAGAGGCTGGCCGGCATCGAGACGGACCCAGCCAACGTCTCCGAGGTCGTAGGACTCCTGCAGGGATACGACAGCGGCGTCGGCATCCGAGGCATCTCCCTGTCGTGCGATCACCCGCGCCAGGCGCGAATCGAGTGGCGCATCGAGCCAAAGCCCCCGAAAGGGCACGCCCAGCCCTGCGGCCAACGCTTCCAAGGCGTCGCGCTCCGCCGGCTGACCATGCACGGCATCGACCACGACACTGCGCCCGGCAACGAGCGATCGCTCCGCCCGCGACCGCAGCTCGCCATAGACCCGTTCGGTCATGTCCGCTGAATAGCCCTCTTTGCCGAGACGCGCTTCCGGTGGCTTGCCCAGCCGCACTTTGCGCAAGCTGTCGCTGCGCAGCCAGACAGCACCCGGTGCCGGCCCGAGTGAAGGGGCAAGACAGCCAGCCAACGTTGACTTGCCGCTGCCGGATAGGCCCCCGACCGCCACAAGGCAGGCCTGTGTTGGCGCCAGGTAGTCGCGGGCTTGAGCGAAGTAGTCGTTCGCTTCCTCTCTGAGATGACGTGCCACCGCTGGGTCGGACTGCGCCGCGGCGGCCGGCGCCGAGACCTTGGCGCGCACCGCCGCGCGCAGCGAAAGAAACAGCGGCAAGGCCGCCAAGCCTTCATAGTCGTCGGCGAAGAGGAGGTAGCGATTGAGAACCCTGTTGGCTTCGGCAACGAGACCGCGGTGGATCAAATCCATGATGAGAAAGGCGAGGTCGTAGAGGACATCGATACCGGCGATCTCTTCGCTGAACTCGATGCAGTCGAAGAGCAGCGGCCGTCCTTGCCAAAGAACGATGTTGCCGAGATGCAGATCTCCGTGACAGCGCCGCACCCGCCCCTCCGAGCGCCTGCTGTCGAGCAATAGACTCAGCGTATCCAGCTCAGCCTGCGTTTCCAGCCGAAGCGCTGCTGTCGCGTCTGGCGGAAAGAGATCCGGCCAAGCCGTCAGATCGAGATTGTTCTCTTCGATCAAGCGTTCGACCGCTTCCGCCCCGCCGAAAGGCGGCGCCAAGACCGGCGCGTCGCGATGATAGGTCAGCGCTGCATCGCTCAGGTCATCCAGTAGCGCCGAAGACAGCCCCTCGCGATCGCTGACGCGGTCCAAGGTCTGAGTCTCGTCGAAGCGGCGCATGACCAGAAGCCACTCGACTGCGGGTCCGTTCCCATCGAACGCGAGATGACCATCGGGCTGCCGCCGCAGCGCCGTGACCTCCAGGTAGATTTCCGGCGCGTTGGGTCGATTAAGAGCAAGCTCGGCACGGATAGCCTGTTCGCGCTGCGAAAGAGTCGTGAAGTCGAGGAAGCTGAAGCGCACCTGACGCTTCATTTTGTAGGCGCGATCACCGGCGAGAAAGATAACCGCCGCATGGGTGTCTATGCGGACAACGGTCTCGACGCCGCCTGGGTAGTGAGCCGGGTCGGAAAGAAAGGCGATAGCCTCTTCCTGCCCCGCTGGCTCCAAAGCCTCGCCACTCGCCACGCTGCCTCCCGCCGCACCGCTCTCGCGCCTTCGGCGGGTCTTAGTATCTTTCGGCTAGCTCGCCAAGCGCTCCAGCGACGGTGGGTCCTGGCTAAGCTCCAGCGCTTGGCCGATCAGCTCATCGGACTTGCCGTCGAAGGCCTGAAGCAGCAGCTCCTGGATGCGCTCGTCCTCATCGCCGTTGAACTCGCGATAGAGACGCGCCAGCACTTCGATCTGAAACTGGGCGCGGGCTTCCGCATTGCCTTCCTGGTAACCCAGCTCCCGCACCACCTCCATGGCCGTTTCGAACGGCAAGGTGATGCTGCCAGTGACAGAGGCCCGCTCGAGCAAGGCGCGCAGCCCTTTGTCGCCACCTTTGATCGCCAAGCGGCGAACATTGGCCAAGGTGACGCGTCCTCTCGCGGAGAGGGCATGCAGAAAGAAGTTCACGTCTCCTGCGCAGAGGCCGCGGAAGAGGACCGACGGCGTCAGGCGGTTCGACAGCAGCATGTGCGCGACCAGGGATTCGAGGTTCGCACCTTCCGCCACCAGGGGCTTGATCAGCTGCATGGTGACCGACTCGCGGGCGTTCTCCACCAGCGAACGCAACACCACGGGCGAGACGCGATAGCGCGCCACCAGGCTCTTGCGAATGCGCTCAGAGACCTTGAACACCATGCGCTCGACCAACTCACCGGGCAGCCCCTCGCGCGCTGCCATGGCTTCCACGATATCCGATGAGCCGGAATGGCCGTCCCAGGCCCGGTCGAGGGTCGCGTCGGAGAAGCGCGCACCTTCATTTCGCATCAAATTCAAGACGACTTGAGCGCTCTCGCTGTCGACCAGGGCCTCGCTCACGTCTTCGGAGACCTCCGGACGCAACGCGATGGCGATTTGCTTGTCCTCGTCCCCTTCCTTGATCACCTCGACCAGGAATGAGTCATCCAGACAAGTGGAGTGCTGGAGAACCGGTTGAGCGACTGATGCCACGTCGCGCGCAAGCCGCTTCGCCAACTCCGGCGAGAGCATGGGCGAATTGCAGATCTGCCAGGCCAGCGCGCTGCGAACCGCCTCCTCGACGTCGCCAGCGAGCTTTTCGAGGATACTATAAGCAAGCTGCTGCTCGTTCTCGGCCAGCGCCTGCCCTTCCATCTGCAAGACAAGCTTGGAGAGTACACCGATACGGCCATCGGCCGTGGGATCGCGCTGTAGCGCTTCAACGTCGGCGATCGTAAGTGCGTGATCCGACATCCGGGCAGCCCCCTGTCTGCTTGAATCGGGACCGTGAGCTTATGGAGGGCTGGGTTAGGAAAGCGCTAAGCTCTTACGCTTTGCAGCCAAGGAGTTATGGGGCATCTGCCACAGCAGCTCAGGAACCGCCCAATTCAGGCTATCTTAACTGCGAAGCCCAATACTCTCTAAGCCACTACCCTTTTAGTCTCGTGAGGCTGAGCCGCTGCGACTCCCAGCGCCTTCAAGCTTGAAGTGCCTCAAGTTGCCGAGGTGGAATGAGATGCTCGAACGCCCACACCCAAGCCGCCCAAAGCTGAGACTGCGCCTGCTGGCGACGCTGATATCCAGCGTGGCCCTGCTCGCGGGTTGCGCCAATATGGAGACGCCATCTCGCCCAGCGACAGGTGCTTCCATGGACACAGGCGTGCCGACCTCGGTTGAGCAAGGCAAATCCTGGGAACAGCTGTTGGAAGTCGCCGACACGACCGCGGCCAAGGGTGAGCTTGGCACAGCGGCCGTGCTCTACCGTGAGGCCCACTTTCAACGCCCCGATGCGGAGCTGCCTCTGCGGCGCCTGGGCCCTATTCTGCTCAAGATGGGCCATCCGCTAGAGGCATCGGAAGCCTACAAGTCGCTGCTGGCGGTCAATGAGCAGGACCAGGCGGCACGCCTCGGCCTGGCACGCAGCCTGATCGCGCTCAACCGTCCCTATGCCGCCAGCTTGCAGTTCCAACGCATGGCCGAGGATCAGCCCGACAACACCGAGGCTCTGATCGGCCTTGGCGTCGCTTATGACCTGATGGGCGATCACGAGCAGGCCCAAGAGACTTTCCGCTCGGGCTTGGCCTTTGAACCGCGCAACACCTCGCTGCTCAACAACCTGGGCCATTCGCTGACTCGGTCGGGGCGCTTCGACGAAGCCATCGACGTGCTGCAGTTCGCGGTTGATCTACCGGGCACCTCGGCGCGGCACCGGCACAATCTTGCCCTGGCCTATGGCTTGGCCGGCAAGCTGCGCGAGGCCGCCGAGATGATGTCGCATGATCTCGACCGCCCGAGCATGCAGCAGAACATGGCCTACTTTCGCTCGCAGCAGTTCCCGCGTCAGCTGAGCAGCTTGGCGCCACCGCCTGTAGAGCCAGTGGCACCGCCGAAACCGCCGGCCGCAACCGAGGAGCGAGTCCCCGAGCGCCCCGCCCCCTCGAATCAGCCACTGGCGCTGAACACACCGTCTGAAAGCAACCCTGCGACGCGAGACGAAACGCGCGCGCCTGCGCCCCAGGAACGCCCCAAGGCAGCTCAGCCTACAGCGAAGCCCACTCCCGCCACTGCGACAGCAACGCAGGCCTCGCCGGCCACGCGCTCAAGAGCCGCTGCCGCAGCACCCGGGATTGGCTCCACGCCCCATGCCACGGCGACCGCTCTTGCGAAGCGCACAAACGACACGGCCGCTATCGCGCCCCCGGTGCCCGAGGGCGAGAAAGGCAAGAAGGGTGGCAAGAACCCGAAACCCTTCAAGAGCGGCGGGCTCGAGACGAAGAGCGCCTCTGAGACTGGAGCGGACAGCACGCCGGCACAACTGGCAGCAGCCACCGCGCCCCGCCTCACTCAAGAGGCCTCCGACAGGGCAGCATCAAGTACTCCCACCGTGCAGGACAAAGACATCACCCTGCTGGCAGAACTCAGCTACCACGCCTCGCCGCTTCCCAGCCTAATCACCAGAGACCGTGGCGATGCGCACGCTGCGGAGCCGCCCGTCACCTTGTTCAAGGCCGGTACGGAAGGCTCCGTGAACTAGACCGAAAGCGCCGCTCTGGGCCGCCGTGATCGCCGCCACAGCTATCCTTTGCTATTGCCGCCGACGCGGCCCAACCGGATAGCTCTCATAGGTGCCGACCGCTTCACCGCCGCCCGCTGGATTCTCGACCTCTACCGTGCTGGCTTCGACGTCGATGCAATCGCCGCTGTCGACGGCGAACACATTCCCGTTGGCCATGACGTTGATCGAGCTGCCGGTGATGCAGATGCGGTGGATGCGGTCGCCCTTGAGGCTGGAGAGCGTCTGCTTCTGTCCCGAGTTAAGGTCGAAAGAGCCGTAGGCGTCACTGGCGCCTTGTCCCATGCCCTTTCGAAGGTTGAGACCGGATGGATAATCGCTTTGGGCCAAAACTGCAGGCGCACTGATAGCCAGCGCCGCAGCGCTCGCCACAACGAACGTCAAAACTTTCCGGCAAAATACCCCTGTCATGCCTTCCTCCTGTCTGCCAAGCCCTGTTGAGCAACCCCGACCGCGTCTTCGTCGGCCGCTGAAACACTACCGAAAGTTCAATAGGGTGAGAAGCGTCGAATCGCCTCCCATAGTTGAACTTTGGTGGCAGCCTAGATAGCCCAGGTACCTCAGTTGCGAATGGCCGCGTCTCCGCCCGCAAGTGGCCGGTCCAGCAGATCTTCGATGAACAGGCAGACCAGCTGAGTACGGTTGGCGACACCGGCTTTGGCATAGACCCGCGCCAACTGCGCCCGCACGGTGCCGCCGGCTGCACCACGCAGACCGGCAATCTCGGAGACCTCGAAGCCTTTGAGAGCGAGCAAGGCAACCGCGCGCTCAGCCGGCGTCAGCCCCCAGCCCTCGAAGTAAGCATCGATCATTTGCCCGAATTCCCCCGACGCCATCGAAAGCGCGGCTTCGGCCCGGCGCATGCGCTCGAGCGTACGCCGCATCTCCAGCCCGCCAAATACAACGCCGGCAATGAGGGCGATCGCCACCACGGCCTCGAAGGCATGGTGGAGGTCCAAGCCGACCAAATGAAAGTCGACCGCGACGTCGGCCACGAAGAATACGGCGCAAAACACCTGAACGATGAGAACGATGGCCAACCCGGTTGCCCAACCCTTCGCACGCCCAATCGGTTTGGTTTCGCTTCGTTCTTTAATCTCCGGTTCCGTCGTATCCGTCATCCGCCGCCTTTGTCGCTCTTTGACGCAATCGTCATTCTGCGGATGAGGCTACCACCGCCAAGCCACGATTGCAGCAACACGGCGCCGACATGCAGGGCAGCAAGGAAGAGCAGGAAGTTGGCAGCAACCTCGTGAAGTCCCTCGACAATTTCACCCAGCCAGCCTTCGGAGTCCTCGCCCTCGCTGGCATCGAGGCTTGCTGCAATCTCATGGCGGTGACCGTGATCCGGAAAGGGATCGCTTTCCAGCATCACACCGGTCAGCAAGACGACGGCAAGCGTGCCCCACAGCGCATAGATCATCAGCGCGCCGAGCGGATTGTGAGAGCGATGCCGCGGCTGCTTGCCGGCCAGCAGATCGGCCAGGTAGCGGACAGCAGCGCTGAAGCTCGGGGGAAAAGAGGAGAACCGGGCCTCGGTCGGTCCCAGCACACCCCACAGGAGCCGCAGCGCCAGCAGGGCGTGCGCCGCATAGCCAAGCCAAACGTGAAGCAGCGAGCTGTCTTCAACCACCAAACCGTTGAGCAGTACTGCCGCGGCAATGCCCCAGTGGGTGAGGCGAACAAGCGGGTCCCAAGCCGGAAGCTCCGGAACCCGCTCATCAGCGTCGTCAGCGGCCACTCGGGCCATTAGTCTTCGTCCTCAACCTCCAAGATCTGTCCGGTCTTGGGGTCGATCTCCAACTCGAAGCGCTGTCCGTCCTTCCGGACGTAGACTTCAATCTCGTCGTCCTCGCGTTCATACTTCAGGACTTCATAGCCCTGTGCCGCCAAGCTGGAGGAGATCTCTTGGGCTGACGTGCCAAGCTTGACGCCAGGAGCCAGATTGCTGGCTATTGCGGCTCCAGCCGCCAGGACCGCCGCCATCGACAGGGCCAAGGCCGTGGGCGCGACCTTCGAACGGATCGTACGTTTCATCTCAGTCTCCTTTGCATTGCATGGTCCGGAGCAGACCTGCGCCGGATAGAGCTGACTTCGGAGGCTGACTGGCGGTTCTCGATAGGCGAAGGGCTTACAACAGGCCCCATAAGCGTCTGCTTACGGGCGCCGATGCAGGCCTGGTACGGGTCTGTCGGGAGAGCGTACGGGGCGATCAGGCGGCAACGCCGGTCTTGAGCGTCCACTCCACAGCCTGAGACATCACTTCCTGCAGGCATTCGTTGAAGGCGGCGATAATGCCGTCGAGCGTCAGAGGCGACACCTCGGTCGTGGCTTCGAAGGGGATCGAAGCGATCGCTTCCCGCCGCGGCTGCTTCACCAGTGTCGGCTCGAGCCGAACCGTAACCCGTCCGCGGTCCTCATCCGCAGAGTCGCGTTCAATGTGAAAAGCGGTGAGCTGAGCTTCGAGCGTGAAGTCGGGGCGGATACGCGCCCGCCTGTCGCCGACGGTGGCGATCCGATTGGCGTTCTGGAAGGACTCGACCAGAAGCTCCATGACCATCGCAGGCGCACGGCTGGCCCACTCGCCGGTTGAAAGGTACTCGATGTCGCTGCCGGTGCCGATGGCGATCCGCGCCGTGTCCAAGGACAAAGTCGTGGTCGGCTCCCGCACCAGCAAGACCCATCCCACCGACGGCAAGTCGGGTGCGAAGTCGGTCGCCGAATCCAAGCGAATACGCCGGGGTGCTTCACCGCTCCCCGGCAGCGAGCAGCCTGTCGCCAAGACACCCACACCGCCGAGCGCCGCTAGCGCGAAGCTGCGGCGCGAGAGCCGCCGCCCGCTGTCTGACAGACCAATCATCATCTGACCTCCACGTTTCCCGGACCGCCTAGGAAAAAGCGTGCCGGATCCCGCTCCATCTCTTCCATTACCCGGCGGAATTGCTCAACAGCAGCCTGAGCGTCCACCGCCAGGTTACTGATCTCATAGAGTCCATCGTTGGTGAACTCGTTGATCCCGCGCTTATTCTCTTCAAGCAGTTCGTTCGCCGTGGCCGTCAGCTGACCGAGATTGCGCTCCACCCGCCGCAGATCGTCAATGGCACCTTTGATGCCCGCGCGGTTCTCAGTGAGGATGCCCTCTGCAGACTCAGCCAGCAGCTTGTAGGAGAGAAGGGTCTCGTCCGTTGTCCGGACCAGCTTGGGAAGATCATCTTGCATCTCGCGCAAGATATCGCCAATCAAGGCAACGCTGACTTGAAGCTCCGCCGTTGTACCGCTCAAGTCGGTTGTGAGACTGGCGGCATTCTCGAGCGTCCTTGCAAAGTTCTTCTGATTGTCTCCCGACAGCAAATCGGACACGCGATCCAGCACCTCCGTTGCCCGATCGACCACGTCGTCGATCGAGCCCTCGATCTGCTCCATTTGCGAGGGGATGGTGGGAATCTGATCGTAAGGCAGATCAGTCTGGACCAGGTTGAGCGGCGCGTCTTTGTGGAAGTTCAGCTGTATGCTCTGCTGGCCTGTGACGAAGCTCGTCGACTCCAGCTGTGCCCTGAGCCCCTTCTCGACCAACTCGTTGATGCGGCTTTGTTCGTCGCTGCCGACGGTATCGCCACGAATGCGCGACACCTCTATGTCCATTACGACAGGCAGCTCGAACTTCAGGGCGTCCGGATCCACCTCCACCCAAACGTCGACGACCGTGCCGATCTGCACCCCCCGGAAGTTGACTGGCGCGCCGATCCTCAGCCCGCTGAGCGATCCAGGAAAGAACGCAACGAAGGTGCGCTTGTCCTGAAAGAAACCGCCACCGAATACGACCACCGCGCCCAATGCCAACAGCATGGCAATCACGACGAAGCCGCCAACGATCTTGGGATTAACCTTCTTCATCGGCTCTCCCTACCCTCTTCTCCGGTCGGACGCGGTTCCGCTTTTCATTCAGCTCACCTCACCGCGGTTCAGAAACTCGCGCACCGCCGCATCGCCGCTCTCGTCACGCAGCTTTTTGGGATCACCCGTAGCGATCTGGGTCTTGCTAACCGGGTCGAGAACCACCGAATTGTTGCCTATGGCGAAGATACTGGCGAGCTCATGAGTGACGACGATGATCGTGGCGCCAAGACTGTCGCGCAGCTCCAGGATGAGATCGTCGAGGCGACGAGAGCTGATGGGGTCAAGGCCCGCGGAAGGCTCATCGAAGAACAGGAGTTCGGGGTCCAGGGCCAGGGCCCGCGCCACGCCGGCCCGTCGCTGCATCCCGCCGGAGATCTCTGAAGGATAGAAGTCCTCGAAGCCCGTCAAGCCGACCAACGCCAGCTTCAGCTTGGCCACTTCGCGCATCTCCTTGGCCGAAAGATCGGTGAATTCGCCAAGGGTCAGCTCGATGTTCTCGGCCAAGGTCATCGCGCTCCACAGCCCGCCCTTCTGGAACACCACGCCGCAGCGCTGCAGCAGCGGTTGTCGCGCGACCTCGTCGATCTCCCACAGGCTTTCGCCGTTCAACCAGACACGCCCTTTCGCCGGTGCCTGCATGCCCACCATTGCGCGCATCACCGTGCTCTTGCCGCAGCCGCTGCCGCCCATGATGATGAAGACGTCGCCGCGCTGGATCGTGAAGTTGAGCCCCCGCTGGACCACGAAATCGCCGTAGGCCATGGTCACGTCTTCGACCACCAGCGGCGCATCGGACGACGTAGCCGTGGAGAGTCGCGGCGCTTCGACCGTTCCGCTCTGCTCAATGGTTTGGTCTGCCGCCGCGCTCATGCCGTTCAAATGCCCAGCACCTGATAAACGACGGTGATAAGCGCCTCCGCAACGATGATCATGACGATCGAGGTGACGACGGCCGAGGTCGCCGCGTTGCCGACGGCGGCAGCGCTCATCTTGCACTGAATGCCGCGCAGACAGCCGGCGATGGCGATGATGATGCCGTAGATTGTTGCCTTGAACAGGCCGCTTGCCCAATCGATCAGGTCCACCGAGGACGCCGTCTGGCCGTAGTACTGAACGAGCGAGACGTCGGAGAGCGCCGCAGTAACGACCGAGCCTCCCAGCATGCCGACCACATTGGCATAGATGGTGAGAAGCGGCACGGCGACGATGAGGGCCAGCATCCGCGGCAGGACCAGGAAGTCGACCGGGTCGATGCCGATCGTGCGAAAGGCAGCAATCTCTTCATTCACGTTCATGGTACCCAGCTGCGCCGCGAAGGCGGCGCCGGTGCGCCCAGCCATGATGATCCCGGTCATCATGCCCCCCAACTCCCGCACCATGGCGACGGCAACCAGATTGGCGACGTAGATGTCGGCACCGAACTGCTCAAGCTGAACCAAGCCGACGAAGCCGAGAATGACGCCGACGAGGAAGGAGATCAGCGTCACAATGGGCAAAGCCTGCGGGCCGCACTCCTGAAAGACCTGAAGCACGTCGGCGGCACGAAAACGAGCTTTCCCCCTCGCAGCCTTGCTCAGCGCGATCAGGCTCTGCCCGAGGAACTCCAGCATCTCGCCGGCGCCTTTGAGAGCCTCCAAGGTCTGGTTGCCGACGGCTTCGAAGAAGCCAACCTGGCTGCCCGCACGCTTCGCGCCCTCGCGCTCGGGCACGGCAAGTGCCATCTCGACCAGACGCTTCGCGCCCTCCGGCAGGGCGGAGAGATCGAGCGCAACCCCGGTCTCGGCACAGCGTTTTTTGAGATCGACGAGAAAGCAGACCAAGGCGCTGTCCCAAGCGGTTATCGCCGAGGCGTCGATCTTCAGGGTCTGCGATTTCGATTGCAGCTTGCCGTTGTCGAACAGACCCTCAGGCGAGGCAATTCCGTCCGACAGGCGCCAACCGCCCTTCAAGCGAAGAACAGCCGACTCCTGCAGCGTCTCCAATTCGAAACGAACCGCCCCCGGCCCTGCCGTCTCAGAAGCCATTTGCCGTCCTGGTTTTCGGGCCGTTCAGCGATCTGCTTCGACCTTCTTGCTTTCGCACATTGGGCGAAAGCTAACGCAGTTTTGCGTTTCGGGCCAGTCCGTTGGCGGAAAGTACAACAGTGCCGTCGAGCAGCTCGCCTGCGACGCCTGAAGGCTGCGCCCCGACCGCCGACGGGACCCTACCGAGGGCGCCCAGGGCATAAATGGCGTACTATGAACAACTGAGACGAGTGCGCGGGCCGCAAACGGTCAGGTCTCGGACACGCTCGCTGACGTCGAGATCGGTAAGCGGCCGCCGGCAGACTAGCGACCCCTCGCCTTGACCTTCATGATCTCTCCGCTGGTCGGGTCGATCTCCAGCTTCAGGCGCTGGCCGTCCTTTACCGCCTCGACCTCGATCTCGTCGGTCTCATGCTCGTACTCCATGACTTCATAGCCCTGAGCGGCCAAGGCAGAGACGATCTCAAGCGCCGACGTCCCAAGCCGCGTTCCGGGCACCAGGTCGGCGGCCAGCGCTACGCCGCTGATCAAGGAGGCTGCCAGCGAGAGCGCCAGGGTCTTAGGCCCAACGACCGAACGAATTGTGCGTGTCATCTCTCACTTCCCTTTGCGTTAGGCGATCCGGAGCGACCTGGCTTCCGATCAAGATTTCGCCGAAGGCAGGCAGCGGGATCTCGATAAGCAAAGAGCCTGAACCTTGTCCGCCACAGAACCGTTGGCGACTTTTGCATCGTGAAAACGCAAGTCCCAGACAAGAGATGAGATCGCAGAGTCAGCGGCGCAAGGATGACGCCTCTGGAGTGAGCGCCGCCTCTACCGGGGGGCTGCGCTTGGACGACACGCTATAGGCCGCCAATTGCGTCGAGCGTGCGAATGGCGGCAGGTCCGATCAGCACGACGAAAAGCGGCGGCAGGATGAAGACCACCATCGGGACGGTCAGCACCGCCGGCAGACGCGCTGCCTTCTCCTCAGCCTTCATCATGCGCTCGTGACGCATCTCGGCCGAGAGAACGCGCAAGGACTGCGCCAACGGCGTGCCATAACGCTCGGTCTGCTGCAGCGTGTTGATCAAGGCGCGCACCGCCGGCAAGGGCACCCGCTCGGTCAATGCCTCCAAGGCCATCATGCGATCGGGCAGGAAGCCAAGCTCGACGGCGGTCAGGCCGAGCTCCTCTGTCATCTCCGGACAGGCTTCCGCCATCTCCTTGGAGACTCGGTCGAGCGCTGCATCGAGACTGAGGCCCGCTTCGGCGCAAATGACCAGGAGGTCAAACGCATCCGGCAAGTTTCGGCGAAGGACGTGCAGGCGCTTGTCGGCAGCATTCTTGACGTAAATGTCAGGCGCGAAATAGCCGAGGCCGACCATCATCATGCTCAGGCCCATGGCCGTCGTGCTCTGGAGATCCCAGGGGTTCAAGAGATAGAACCAGGTGACGGACCCGATGCCGAAGACAAGCGGCAGACAGACCTTGGCGAAAAGGTAGGCCACCATGGCATCGCGGCTGCGGAAGCCGGCCGGCGCCAGCTTGGCGCGCGTGCTCTTGGCGGTGTTGGTGGTCATCAGCTTCAGGCGGTCGACCACCCGACGCATGATGTCCCCCTTGTCGACGAGCGACTTGCGCCGACGTGTGTCAGCGGTCAAGCCGTTGCGAAGCGCCATGCGGCGCTCGTCGAGAGACTTCAGTCGCCCAGGCAAGGGGTCTCGTTCGATCAGGCTATACCAGATCAGCAAAAACACGCTGACAGCACTCGCCGCCGCCAGCACCGCGGCGAAATCGACTGGCTCGAGCCCGAAGGGCAGATTTTGCAGCGTGCTTTCGAACATCAGATCTCGAACCTGACCAAGCGAGACATGACGAAGCCGCCCGTGGCAATGGAGCTCAGGCCAAGGCCAAGCATGATCATGCCGCGCATGTCATCAAACAGCAGCTGCACGTAGCCTGGATTGATGAAGTAGATCAGGGCGAAGGTCACAAAAGGCAGCGAGCCGATGATGTAGGCACTCGCCCGCGCCTCGGAGGACATCGCGCGGATCTTAAGCTTGAACTGCTTACGCTGGCGCAACAGGGTCGAGAGATTGGTCAAGGTCTCAGCCAGGTTGCCGCCCGTCTCGCGCTGAATCGACATGGCGATAACCAGAAACTTGAACTCGGGAATCTGCAGGCGACGCGCGACGCTCCACATGGCCTCCTCGATCGAGGAACCGAGCTTTAGCGCATCGGCCACATGGCGGAACTCGGTCCCGACCGGATCTGACATCTCCGCCGCAACGGACTTGATCGATTCGGACACCGGCAGGCCCGACCGCAGACCACGAATCATCAGATCGATGGCATCGGGAAAGGTCTCGATGAACTTGTTGGTGCGGCGCGACGCCATCATGCCGACCACCATGTGCGGCAACGCAAGGCCGGCGGTGATCGAGAGCGGAATCGCGATGATCCAGGCGAGCGACGCCGCCAGCTTGAAGACCAGCAGGAAGAGCCCACCAACGAGTAGGTTGGCCACAAAGTACTGACTGAGCGAGATGGAGCGTCCGGTTCGGTCGAGCCGAGCGCGCATTTTCTTGGGCGCTGGCACGAAGGCGGCCAGCACGCGCCCGACAGCAGAAGCGGAAGCGTCGACATCACGCCGGCGCACCGATACGTAGGCCTCGTCGCTAATCGACTTGTCGGCGCTGACCCGTTTCAATCGCCGCTTGATCTGACCGCCGGAAGGGCCGTCGCCGGCCAGCGCAAAGCCGATCGCCAGAACCGTCAGCACCATGCCGCCGGCGATCAACAACGGTATAGTATCGGGGCCCAACTCCATCACACAGCCTCCAACAGCGCTTTGTCGAGGCCGAAGTACGCCGCCTTTTGCGTGAAGTGCGGCCGGATACCCGAAGGCTTGAACTCACCAAGCAGTTCGCCGTTCTGACCCTCTCCAGTGAAGTTAAAGAGGAAGAGGTCCTGCATGATGATCACGTCGCCCTCCATCCCCATCACCTCGCTGACGTGGGTGACACGGCGAACGCCGTCGCGCATGCGGCTGATCTGTACGATCATGTCGACTGCCGAAGCGATCTGAGTGCGCACGGCCATGGGCGAGAGGTTGACGCCGGCCATACCCACCATGTTCTCAAGCCGCATCAGGGCCTCGCGCGGCCGGTTGGCGTGAATGGTGCCGAGCGAGCCGTCATGGCCGGTGTTCATGGCCTGCAGCATATCGATGGCCTCGCTGCTGCGAATCTCACCCAGAATGATGCGGTCAGGCCGCATTCGAAGGGCGTTCTTGACCAGATCGCGCATGGTGATTTCGCCCTTGCCCTCAAGGTTGGCCGGGCGCGTTTCCAGGCGCACCACATGGGGCTGCTGCAGCTGCAGCTCGGCGGCGTCCTCGATGGTGACGATGCGCTCGCCTGGGTCGATCATCTGAGAGAGGGCGTTGAGCAAAGTCGTCTTGCCCGAGCCGGTACCGCCAGAGATCAGGATGTTCAGCCGTGCGCGCGATGCGATCCGCAGCACCTTGCCTAGATTCGGCGAAACGTTCCCCTGCCGCTCCATGACGTCGATGGTGATCTTCTTCTTGGCGAACTTTCTGATCGAGATCGTCGGCCCATCGATCGCCAAGGGCGGAATGATGATGTTGACACGGCTGCCGTCGGCCAGCCGAGCATCAACCAGCGGGACTGTCTCGTCGACCCGGCGCCCCACTGCCGAGACGATGCGTGTCGCAGCCGACATGACATGCTGGTCGTCGCGGAACGATGCGCTGGTCAGCGTTAGCTTACCCTTTCGCTCGACGTAGATCTGCTTTGGCCCGTTGACCATGATGTCGGTCACCGACTCATCGCCGAGCAGTGGCTCCAGCGGGCCGAGGCCGAGCATGTCGTCGAGCAGTTTGTCGACCAGCAGTTCCCGCTCTTGCCGGTTGAGCTGCAGCTTGGCTTCAGCCAGCAGCTCACCGATCAGTTCACCGATCTGGCCAAAGAGCTCATCGCGGCTCAAGGACGCGGCGGCGGCCGTATCGATGCGTTCCAACAGCAGCGGCTGAATCCGCTGCATCGCCGCTTCCACCGTCTTCGGTGTTTCGACGGCTCCTGCAGAAGGCTTGCTGGTGACCAGGTCCTGAAGACTGCGCGCCGGCTGATGACCGCTGCCGCTGTCTTCACTCGGCTGCTTGCGGACAGATGTTTCCGTCGAAGCGGCGGCGCCCATCTTCTTTTGGGCAAAACGCTGCAACGCCGTTCCGCCGGCAGCCGGCGGTCCACTGTCCTCGGCTTCTGGCGGCTTCGGCGCCATGGCGAGAATCTTGTTGATCAGAAAGGTGACGAGATCGCGCTGCTCTAACAGGTTGAGCGTCACGCCATTCTGGCTGAGCAGCCCCGGCAGCTGCTCCTTGATGGCTCTGGCGACCTCTCCACGCTGCATCGTGCCGGCCTTTTCAGGCGGCAACTCACGCAGCATGACGGGCAGGACACGCTCGCCGATCTGTTTCAGATCGAATTCCTGGTCGCCAGCTTTCGGCGGCTCAGCGCCGTTGCGTGCGTCCTCGGCGCGCCCTCCCCCCCGGCTAACACGTGACCCCAGCAATCCCATTACTTATGAACCAGCAGCTTGAGTTTCCGGAACAGGCCGAGCTTCTTGACCTCGTCCTCATCGCTGGCCGCCAAGTCCTTAGCGATGCGCGAGAAGGTCTTCGACACGACGGCGTTACGCGCCATCTCGCCAACGGTCTTGCCGGCGTTCGCGGCATTGGCGAAGGTCTTCGAGTCCTCCGGTAGGACGAACTCGATGTCCCGCTTCAGGTTGCGCTGAAAGGTCGCCTTGTCGAGCTGGCCGCCGCGCTCCTTACCGACGCGGCTGCCGACAACGTGGCAGTTGAAGCCAGCGTGAAGCCCCTCGATCACCTCCAAGATGCGGCCGCAGTCGCGCAATGCGGGCAGGGTGAAATCGGTCACCAGGTAGACGTCGTTGCACTTCGCCAAGATGTGCCGATGCCGCGGAATGAGTACCCGCGGCATGTCGACCACGACGCAGTCGAACTGGTTGGAAAGCTCGTCGAACAGCGTGCCGATGCCGGCATTCTCGAAGTCGATAGCGTGCTCCAAGGGCTCTTCGCCGCCAAGGATGCAGAGGTTGTCGCTCTCGTTGACCAAGGAGGAGACGAGCAGAAGGCTGTCCAGGCGGTCCGGCGACTCCAGAGCTTCGCGGAGGCCGTGGCCGGGCTCCAGGTCCAGCGCCAGCGAGCTGACCCCGAAATGCAGATCGAGGTCCAGAATGACGGTCTTCTTCTTGTACTCGTGAGCGAGAAACCAGGCCGAGTTGACTGCCATCGCACTGGCGCCGACGCCGCCTCGGGCGCCAATGACGCAGACGACCTTGCCTTGCTTTTGGCCATCCTTGGCCGGCATGCGGGTCGTTCCGCTGGCCCGCCCCACTGCACCGAGCGCTTCGAGCAAGGACTCTGTGGTGACCGGCTTGACCAGGTAGTCAGCCGCACCGGCGGTCTTGAGAGCGCGATAGAGGGTTACGTCATTGGTGGAGCCGACCGCAACGATACCGCAGCGGTCGCCGCACTCGACAGCAAGCGAAAGCAGAGCACCAGCCGGATCCACTGCACCATCAAGGTCAGCAACCAAGAGGCGGGGCGCATGCGCCGACGTGACCAGGCCATCGAGGTGCTCGATGTTGCCGATCTGGACCGCCGTGTCTTCCCAACCTTGCGCTTGGGCGGCTACGCTCGCGGCATGGCGCGTCTCGTCGTCCGCCACCACTGCCATGAACTCGGGGTTAAAGACAATCAGGCTGCTCTCAGGCAGCTTTTCGGCCGCCTCCGCCATCAATCGCCCCCTCCGATGCCGACGATCGTCCCTTCCAGGAACTCTTTGGTCTGGCCCTTGCGATAACGCTCCTGGCCCAGCACGGCTGGTTCGGAGGTGGTCGGACCGCCATCACGTCCCTCGATCAGGTCATGCGGGTCAGCGATCATCACCGAGAGATTGTGCGCTGTAGAGCAGCCCAGGTTGGAGCCAACACCGTTCGCGATGTCTTCTTGGAACGTCTGCGGCGACCAGTTGGGGCAGTCTTCCGGCGCCTGCGCGACGACCCGGCTGACGGAGACACGGATCATGTCCGGCGCCTGCTCATGCAGAGAGAAAGGCTTTGCCAGGTAGCCATGCTTGGCCAGCAGCTTGGCGACAACCTCGGCCCGCCTGAGCTCGGTTCCTCTGTTGTCGACTCGGCTGGGGTACTCGACGAGGATCTTGTCACGATCGCTGGGATTGAGGCGCCGCATGAAACCAAGCAGTCGCTCCGCTTCGGCTGGCGAGACAATCACATTGCCGCTCTGAAAGCGCACCGCGTGAAGCGACTCGAACTCCTTCACCTGGATCCGCTTGATGTCCTCCTGCGGCGGCTGGTCCTGAGTGCAGGCACCAAGCAGCGTCGCAGCAGCGGCACAGAAAAAGCTCGCGTAGATATGACGCCTGATCATCACCAACCCCTATTGCAGAAGGAAACCGAAATCCCCGACCGGCTCTTCGGGCGCCGCGGTGCTTTCGTCCGCGCCCTCATAGCCATCCGGCGTGCCGACGTAGTCGCCCTCGATGAAGAACTCGTAGTCGCTCGGCGGGATGAAACCGTCGGCGGGGGTCGCCAGCTTATCGGGGGAAGAGGCCGGCTTGACGAGATAAGGCGTCACGATAATCACCAGCTCACTCTCGTCCCGTCGAAACGAGCTGGAGCGGAACAGAACGCCGAGAATGGGGATGTCACCGAGCAGCGGCTGCTTGTCGATGGTGTAGTTGTCGTCCACCCGCAACAGCCCGCCAATGGCGAAGGACTGGCCACTCCCCAGCTCGACGGTCGTCTCCGCCCGACGGGAGATCAGGGACGGCACGGTGCCGGAGCCGGTCAGAATGGCGTTGGCGTCCGAGGTAGCGCTGACTTCGGGTCGGACGTGCAGGTTGATGCGGCCTTCGCCGATGATGGTCGGCGTGAAGTTGAGCTGCACACCAAACTCTTTGAACTCGATCGCCAAGCCGTCTTCGGTATCGATCGGAACTGGGAACTCGCCACCAGCCAGGAAGCTCGCCGTTTCACCCGATATGGCCGTCAGATTGGGCTCCGCAAGGAGGCGCACCAGGCCGTTCTCGTTCAAAGAGTCGATGAGAGCATTGACGCTCACATCACCTGACTCGAACTGCAGCAGCGTGTTGTTCGCGCCGTCGGACGAACGCAGGATTCCGCCTTGATCGCCAAAGACGATGTCGTCGAACGCGCCATAGGCAAAGCCGAAGTCTCCGAACTGCGCCAGAACTTCCAGATTGACGCCGAACTGCTTGGCGACGGCTCGGTTCATCTCGACAATCTTGACCCGCAGCTGAACCTGCTGCGGCCCGTCGATGCCGACCTCGTTGATGATCTCCCCGGCCTCTCCGATGAAGCGCTGCGCGATGCGCCGGGCCCTGTCGGCTTCGCTGGCAGACGACACGAGCCCGCTCATGACAATGCCGGTCTGCGCCGTCGAGACCGTGATCTCGCGTCCCGGCAAAGCCCGCCTGAGTGCGCGCTGCAAGCCGGAGAGATTGTGGTTCACGCTGATCGGACGATCGACCATCACCCGGTCCCGTTCATCGACGGCCAGCAGGCTGGTCTCACCCGTCGTCCGGCCGAAGACATAGAGCATCGTCGGTGTAATGAGTTGGATGTCCGCGATTTCAGGATTGGCAATGAAGACCGAGGCTGCGGGACGGTCGAGCTTGACGGTCCGCCCTTTGTTGATCTCGATCGACAGCACCTGCGCCGCGGCCGAGGACGCCGCAAACAAGCCAACGAGGAACGCCAGGACGGCGCCCAGTCGGCCCCAGTTGCACTTTGCTCGGCCATGCCTCTGCATCGGCTTCATCTCACACCGCTAGTTGCTGAAATGCTCGACATTGCTCGCCGGTCCGCGCATCACGCGAACACGGTGCGTGCCGGGCCCCGGGAGAATCTGACTGACATCACTGTCCCAGGCATAAGCCCGGTCGATTGAGGAGCGCCGCGCGGCAGCCCGCTCCGCAGCGGTAGGGGTTTTCTTCGGGCGCAGCTGGTTGACCTGAGGCTGTGCTTTGTCGGGGGTCGCGTCCGCACTCCCTACCTCCTTAACCGAAGAGGCTTGGATTGCCGCGCGCTCTGCCGAAGCAACCGGGGTCGAAGCGATCGCAACCGGCGGCTCGTCTTGATCTTCACGTACCAGGCTGCGCAGGCTCAAGGAGAGCTGCCCCATCTGGCTCATCAGAATAACCAGCTCGGCTTGCTTCGGCTCGACCTCAAGGGTGACGATCTCGCCGACTCGGGGGGTCGATTCTTGGTCGTTCGTCACCTGGTCGATGGCCAGCACCCGCAGATCCGTCAGAACGGTTTCCGTGACACGGCGATTGCCGATCGGCATCTCACCCTCGTAGGGAATGCTGTGGGTCAGGATGAGATCGACGCGGTCGCCGGGAAAGATAAAGCCAGCGACACCCGTGATCGGGTTGATCGACACGGAGACGGCGCGGTGTTTCGGTTCGAGAACCGCCGCAAGGAAACCCTGCTCGCCAGGCTTGACCAGCCGGTCTTCGGTGACCGGCTCGCCGGCACCGATGCCGCGACGGACGACCGCGCCCAAGAAGTCCTCGATGGTCTGCTCTTGGCGCACGATGTAGCGCGCCAACTCGCCATCGGTCTCCGGCCATGCCAGCCATTCGAGGTGATTGTCGCGAATCAGCGTACCGGCCGGCAGGTTCCGACGGGCTGCGAGCACGAAGCGCTCCGGCTTCGGAGGCTGCACCTCGGGCTGGGCCTGAATCACGACTGGCTCCGGCGGCGTCATCAAGGTGCGCGCCATGAAGAGCGTCCCGGCACCGGTGATCAGTGCGAGGGCGACTAGAACGATCTTACGCGTAGACATGGTTGCCTTCCCGGTCTCCTCCAGCATGCCGCCGCGTCCTGCAGACCCGGCACGTGAAGTAATCCATTCGCTAGACTAAAAAGACTTTCTCTGCGCTTGGTTAAGGCGGGGCTATGTCGCACTTTTGTCCCGCTCTTTTTGAGCTGGGGCAGCGGCAAGGATGCCCCCTCCGGCCGTCCTCCCAGAAAGACAAACCGGCGCGCGGTAGGCCGCGCGCCGGTCGATCTCGGTTTGGAGGCCGAGGCGCCGATAAGTCGCCACCTCGCCACCCCAAGAAAGTGTAAGCCGTGGTTACCCAGCCTTACGGCGTGGGCGTACCACCACCACCACCACCACCGGCGCTGCCAGCGGCAACCGCGTCGTTGAGCTTGTTCGAAACGAAGGTGAACATCTCATCGAGGGAGTTACCCATCGCGCCCAGAGCGGTGATGGCGGCAACAGACACGAGGCCGGCGATCAGGCCATACTCGATGGCGGTCGCGCCCTCTTCGTCTTTGATCAGTCGATTAAAGGTGGCAAGCATCCTAACCTCCATTGGTCAGTCTCGAGATGCTCGCATTACACAACAGGGAGATTGAGAAAAGGTAAATCACCCAAGTCGTTCGTTTATCGTCATGACTTTTTATTTGAGGAGTATTATATTTTATTTATAGATTAAATGCCAAACAAAAGAAAACAAAACTGCCCACAGGTTGGCGGTCCCGGTCATTGCGCCGCTTCGGAAGCGGAAGCACCACCAATACGCTGCGACAAGGCGGCCTCCAGGAACTCATCGATATCGCCGTCGAGCACGCCCTGCGCATTGCCCTTCTCCACCGCCGTGCGCAGGTCCTTCACCATCTGGTAGGGCTGCAGCACGTAGGAGCGAATCTGATGACCCCAACCAATTTCCGACTTGGAATCGGCCTCCGCTTGCGCCTCGGCCTCACGCTTCTGTAACTCGTGCTCGTAGAGCCTTGCCTTCAGCATGGCCATGGCGGTTGCTCGGTTGCGATGCTGCGAGCGATCGTTTTGGCATTGCACCACAATGTTGGTTGGCAAATGGGTAATGCGCACCGCAGAGTCGGTGCGGTTGACGTGCTGTCCCCCTGCCCCTGAGGCACGATAGGTGTCGACGCGCAGGTCCTTGTCCTGGATCTCAACCTCAATGGCATCGTCGACCACCGGATAGACCCAAACGCTGGCGAAGGAAGTGTGACGGCGGGCTTGACTGTCGAAGGGCGAGATACGCACCAAGCGATGAACACCGCTTTCGGTCTTCAGCCAGCCATAGGCGTTGTGCCCTGAAATCTTCAGAGAGCTGGATTTGATCCCGGCTTCTTCTCCGGGGCTCTCCTCGAGAAGCTCTATCTTGAAACCGCGCCGCTCGGCCCAACGCAGGTACATGCGGAGCAACATCTGAGCCCAATCCTGGGCTTCGGTGCCACCTGCACCGGCGTTGATCTCGATATAGCAGTCATTGGCATCAGCCTCGCCGGAGAGCATCGATTCCAGCACCCGCTTGCCGGCTCGCGTTTTCAGCTTTTCGAGCTGCTCTTCGGCTTCTGAGATGCTCTCGGCGTCTTCCTCCGCCTCCCCGAGCTCAAGCAGCGTGACGGCATCCTCGAGACCGCTTTCCAGCGCCTCGTAGCCCTGCAGCCGCTCTTCCAGCAGCGAGCGCTCGCGCATCAAGGCCTGGGCCCTTTCGGCATCGTCCCAAAGGTCCGGCGCCTCCGCTTGCGCATTCAATTCTGTCAGGCGCGCCTGAGAGGTCTCCAGGTCAAAGATACCTCCTCAGCAGGCCCAATGACTGAGTGATCTCGTCAACGGCTGCTTGATGTTCGGCGCGCACGGGCCGGCTCCTTTTCACGCATTCTGCGCTTAGACTTGTATGGTGCCGTGCCTGGCGTCGCAAGCCATGCGGCTCGTCCGGGACCGCTTAGTATATGCCGCTTTGACCTGGAATCGGGGTCGGCTCGACAGCCAAGGGCGTTGTCGGTGCCGTTTCACCTTCGCTGCCCTGCTGAATGCCAGGCTGGCGCGCCACGGGCTGAAGAAGCTGCCGGCTTCCGGTGCTGCGCGGCTGTGAGCCCTCGCGAAACGCCTCGAGTATGATCTTCTCCTCACCCGGACGGGGCAACTGGCCGCTTGCGTGAGCGACCTTCACCAAGCGGACCCCGGGCGGCACGCGGAACGGCGTACGCGGCTTGCCCTCGAAGGCTCTCTCGGCGAAGGCTTTCCAGATCGGCAAGGCGGCACGGGAGCCGGCTTCACCCTTGCCCAGGGTTATGGGATCGTCGAAGCCAACATAGACTCCGATGGCCAGATCCGGCGAGAAACCGACGAACCAAGCATCGCGATAGTCGTTGGTGGTGCCGGTCTTGCCGGCAAGCGGACGCCCCAAGGAAGCGAGGCGCACGCCGGTTCCGCGCTGAACTACGCCCTGCAGCATGGCAACGGTCTGATAGGCGCTGACCGGGTCGGCAACCTGCTCCCGCGTGTCGGGCAGGCGCGGCATCGTCTGCCCTTCCCAGCGCTCGGGCCGGCAGTCGGGGCACGCACGCGTGTCGTGGCGATAGATCGTCTCGCCATTGGCATTTTGCACCCGGTCGATCAAGCTCGGAACGACCCGTTTGCCGCCATTGACCAGCATGGCGTAGGCGCTCGTGACCTGCAGCAGCGTGGTCTCCCCGGCGCCGAGCGACATGGACAGGACTTGTGGGAGATTGTCGTAGAGGCCGAAGCGCCGACCGTACTCGGCGACCTTCTCCATGCCGATCGCCTGGGCAAGACGCACGGTCATGAGATTGCGCGACTTCTCCAGCCCGATGCGGAGCGTCGTCGGCCCATAGAACTTGCTCGTGTAGTTGGCCGGCTTCCATTTCTCCTGGCCCGGCCCCTGGTCGAAGACGATCGGCGCGTCGAGGACGATGCTGCTCGGCGTATAGCCGTTGTCGAGCGCGGCCAGGTAAACGAAGGGCTTGAAGGCCGAGCCCGGCTGGCGGCGTGCCTGAATGGCCCGGTTGAAGACCGAAGCGGCGTAGGAATAGCCGCCGCTCATAGCCAGGATGCGTCCGGTGTGGGGGTCAAGCGCGATCAAACCCCCGTTGACCGCCGGAATCTGCCGAAGGCCAAAGGTTCCGGCCTCGTAGGCTTTGCCGTCGCCATCCTCGCTCACCGCCTCGACCAGAACGACGTCGCCGACGGCCAGCACATCGCCGGGCCGTTTCGGCTTTTCGCCGACCTTCTGCTCCTTCAGCGTCGGCCTGGCCCAGGCGAGTTCCGCCATGGGAATGCGGCCCTCGCTGCCGTCCACCAAGCCGATTGAGGCGGCCTTCGCGCTCAGCGCCAAGACAATCGCCCGCTGCCAGGGACCGCTCGCGGCAGGAGCCGGCACATCCTTGAGCGCAGTTTGCCAATCTGCCTCGACAACGGTCGCTTCGAGCTGTGCCACGGGGCCGCGCCATCCGTGCCGACGGTCATAGGCGATCAAGCCTTGGCGCAGGGCGGCGTCGGCATGGCGCTGCAAGGTTGGGTCAATGGTGGTTTGAACCGACAGCCCACCTCCGTAGAGTTCCTCTTCGCCGTAGATACGCTCGAGATCGCGACGCACTTCCTCGGCGAAGAAATCAGCCTTCACGACCTCTGTCTCGGCCCGGACCGCGGTGACAAGAGGCCCTGCGGACGCCAGCTCTGCATCGGCGTGGCCTATATGCCCGTCCTCCAGCATGCGGCCGATGACCCAATTGCGACGAGACACGGCAGCCTCGGTGCGTCGGGTCGGATGGTAGTTGTTTGGCGCCTTCGGCAACGCCGCGAGATAGGCGGCCTCCTCGACGTTCAACTCGTCGAGCGACTTGTTGAAGTAGTTCAGGGCCGCGGCGGCAACGCCGTAGGAGCGCTGACCGAGAAAGATCTCATTGAGGTAAAGCTCTAGGATCTTGTCCTTGCTGTAGGTCTGCTCGATGCGGAAGGCGAGAATGGCCTCCTTTATCTTGCGTTCGATAGAGACCTCGTTGGTCAGCAGGAAATTCTTTGCGACCTGCTGCGTGATCGTCGAGGCGCCGACCGGTCGCCGATTGGAGCCCAGATTGCGCACATTGGTGATGACGGCACGCAGTAGCGCTTTGAAGTCCACGCCAGGATGCTCGTAGAACTCCTGATCCTCGGCGGAGATAAAGGCCTGCTTGACCCGCTGGGGGATGGCATCCACCGGAACGAAGACGCGCTTCTGTTCGGCGTACTCGGCGAGCAGACGCCCGTCGCCCGCGTGTATGCGGGTGACGATCGGCGGCTCGTAGTCCGCGAGTTGGCCGTAGTCCGGCAAGTCCTGCCCGTAATGGTGGAGCACGGCGACAGCTCCCCCTGCGCCTAGCAGTGCGAGCACCAAAAGCAGCCCGAAACATCGCAGCAGAAAGCGCACGTTAGCCGACTCCAATCTTGTTCTGGTGCCGTCCCGCCCGGCTCTGCCGGAGCCCCTTCAACGGCACGCTTGCCCCATTTACCGCGGCGCGCCGATCAGCGTCGCGCCTGCTGCTGACCAAAATGCCGCTCCACCGCCGCCGAGATCGCGGCAACGATCTTCGCCCGATGCTTAGGCGACTTCAACAGCCGTTCCTCCTGCTTGTGCGACATATAGCCGATCTCGACCAGCACGGAGGGCACCGTTGCCGATTTGAGCACGGCAAATCCGGCAAAACGATGAGTATTGCGCAACAAAGTCACCCGCTCACCTAGCGTTCCGACCAATTCACTGGCGAAAGACTTGGAAACGTTCATGGATTCCCGTTGGGCGAGGTCGATGAGGATTTGCGAAACAACCTCGTTCTGATTGCTCAAGTCGACGCCGGCGATCACATCGGCCTTGTTTTCCTTGGCCGCCAGCTGCGCGGCCTCGGCGTCGGACGCTGTCTCCGAAAGAGTATAGACCGAAGCGCCTTTGATCTGGCGCGAGGGGTGGGTGTTGGCGTGCAGCGAAATGAAGAGATCGCCTTCAGCCTGCTCGGCCAAGGCAACCCGTCGGCGAAGAGGAATGAAATAGTCGCTGTCGCGGGTCAGAACCACGCGATAGCGCCCGTTGGCCTCGAGCGCATCCCGCAGAGCGAGCGCATAGCTCAGAGCCAGGTCCTTCTCGTGCGTGCCCGAGACGCCGATGGCACCCGGGTCGACGCCCCCATGGCCGGCATCGATCACGACCGTCGGGCGCAGGTCCTGCGGCCGCCGCGGCGCCAAGAGCGCCGTCTGGGGGAGAGGAAGCGGAGTTGCCGACTGAATGGCACTGCCGGGACGGGCCGCCATAAAGCGCTGCCGATCGACCTCGGTCAGGTCGACCACAAGCCGATGACCGAACTTCTCGGCTGGCGGCAGATGAAAGACCTTACTGATCTCGACCGGTGCGGCGATGTCGAGCACCACGCGGCTGGTGCCCGGCGTGAAGAGACCATAGCGCAGCTCTCGGATGACACCGCTGCGCTCCGGCAGCTGTGCCACTTCACCGGGCCAGCGGACTTCCGGCAGGTCGATCACAACGCGGTAGGGGTCCGCCAGGGTGAAGATTCGGTAGCTCGCCTCGCCGCTGAGATCGAGCACGAAGCGTGTCTTGTCGCTGTGCTCCCCAACACGCACGTCACGAACTTCCAGGCCCGGCGCCGCACGCGCGCCGGCGGCGGCCAACATTAGGGCCGCCACAAAAACGCAAATAATTCCCCGAGCAAAGCCCGGGTTTAATTTCGCAATTTGCCGGTTCAGAGCCATTTGCTGCGCGCTATACCACGATTGCGGTTGACGAAAGCAAAATATTTGCATCAGCAGCGCGCCGCAAGCATTTGAAACGTCGAGCAATCGGCGGCTCGCGGCCAGTCTCGTGGTGGCGTTGCGCGCGCTTACCCACTCATAAGAAAGCAAGTTGTCTAGGAAAGTGTTTCTGTCTATGCTCGCGCCAGCCTTTGGAGTCCAATCCGGTCGGAGGATCTTGGGCGCCAGTACCAGCAATGCAGGCTGGCCCTCGTTAATAAGAGATACTTCACCGAATTCCGAAGGTTACTCTCGATCTCGCCGCGCCACTTGCGCGGGCTCGAAAAGTTTCAGGCGCGCCGATCAGCCCCCACTTTGCGGCAATCGCGCCCACCCAGGCAGCCGACCTGGCTGTCGACACAACCATTGCGGTGGCGGCGACTCCGGTTCGCAGCCCCATAACCCTTAGGGGACGAGCGTCAGGTGACACACCAACCGACCGTCAGCCGCGCAATAGAACGCAACCAAGAAAACAAGGCGGCGGTGCGTGTCCGCCGTCCGGCACAGCAGCCGGACAGCTCCGCGTACCGCCGTGCGGAGTACAAAACTCATGTCGCGACGTATGTTAATCGACGCGAGCCACCCGGAAGAGACCCGGGTTGTCGTGGTACAAGATGGACGCGTTGAGGAGTTCGATTACGAGAACCCCAACAAAGTACAGCTTAAAGGTAACATTTACTTAGCCAAAGTCAGCCGGGTCGAACCATCGCTTCAGGCGGCCTTCGTCGATTACGGCGGCAACCGGCACGGTTTCTTGCCGTTTACGGAAATTCACCCGGATTACTATCGTATCCCGATTGCCGATCGGCAGGCCCTGCTCGCCGAAGAAGCTGCCCTGGGCGGCGACATGGACGAGGACGAAGAGGCCTCGAGCAAGGGTAAGTCGAAAGGCAGGACCCGGCGCGGCGGTAAGACCAGCCGCGGCCGGACGGCCAAGGTCGCCAAGCGGTCCTCTGACGAGGAAGCCAGCGACGAGCAAACCGCTGAGACGGTCGCAGACGATCAGCCCGAAACTGCCGCAGACGACGCGGCGGAGGCCGCGGCGACGCCCGAGACAAGCGATGTTCACGAGGGCGAAGAGAACGACCGCACCGCGGACTCCGAGGATCGCGGAGCCGAGGCAGCGGGCGACGAAGACATCGCCGAGGACGTCGACGACGAGGCTCCGGAGGAGCCCGAGGGCAGCGACAGCAGCAGTGGCAGCGCGGTTCCTGCCATCATCGACGACGAGGACTTCAAGGTTTCGGCCGAACCCGACGAGTTTGCAGCCCCGACTGACGACGCCCCTGCAGACGACACATATTCGGACGACGCTCATTCAGACGACGGGGGAGCCCTCGAAGCGGCAAGCGAGCCAGCCGCAGCTGAAGAGGGGAGCGGCGGTGAATCTCGCCGGCCGTCCCGCTCATCCGGTACCCGTCGCTCGACTCGGCGCCGCAGCACCCGCTCCAAGCGCGAGAGTGCTGGGCGGGACGCCAGCTCCCGACGACGCAACACCACACGCGAGCCAGCGAGCGAGGACGGCGACGTCGAAGAGTTCGATAGCGAGGATTCGGTCGACACCCTAAGCGGCGACGAGACCGAGGAGTTTCGCCGCCGACGCGCCAGCCTGCTGCGGCGCTACAAAATCCAAGAAGTGATCAAGCGGCGACAGGTGCTGCTGGTCCAGATCACTAAGGAAGAACGCGGCAACAAGGGCGCCGCACAAACCAGCTATCTGTCGCTGGCCGGCCGCTACTGCGTGCTGATGCCGAACTCCGGTAAGGGCGGCGGGATCAGCCGCAAGATCACCAATCCGAAAGACCGCCGCCGGCTCAAAGAGATCCTCTCCGAGCTGGAAATCCCGGAGGTCATGTCGGTCATCGTGCGGACCGCCGGCGCGCAGCGGACCAAGGCGGAGATCCGCCGCGACTATGAGTATCTCATGCGCCTGTGGGACGAGATCAGGACTAAGACCTTCGAGTCCACCGCCCCTGCCCTCATTCACGAGGAAGGCAACCTGATCAAGCGCTCGATCCGCGATCTCTATGCCCGTGACATGGAGGAGGTGCTGGTCGAAGGCGAAGCTGGCTACAAGCTGGCAAAGGACTTCATGAAGACGCTGATGCCGAGCCACGCCCGAAAGGTGAAGCTCTACAGCGACGAGAAGGTGCCTCTCTTCCACAAGTTCGGCGTCGAAGATCAGCTCGATGCCATGCACGAAGCGCAGGTGGAGCTGAAGTCGGGCGGCTACATCGTTATCCACCCGACTGAGGCACTGGTCTCCATCGACGTCAACTCCGGCCGGGCGACCAAGGAGCGGCACATCGAGGAGACGGCGCTGCGCACCAACCTCGAAGCCGCCGACGAGGTGGCCCGCCAACTGCGCCTGCGCGACCTTGCCGGCCTGATCGTGATCGACTTCATCGACATGGAAGACCCGCGCCACAACCGCGAGGTCGAGCGGCGCTTGAAGGAAGCCATGAAGGGCGATCGGGCGCGCATACAGCTCGGCCGTATCAGTCCCTTCGGACTGCTCGAGATGTCGCGACAGCGTATGCGTCCGAGCATCTACGAGACGGCGTCCTCGACGTGCTCGACGTGCCATGGCACGGGCTTCATCCGCTCGCCGGAATCGTCGAGCCTGCAAGTCCTGCGTGCCCTGACCGACGAGGCCATCAAGGGCGGGGACGGTCACGCAGAGATCAAAGTCCCCTCCCAGGTCGCGCTCTTCCTGCTCAACGAAAAGCGCCGCCATCTGCTCTCTGTCGAGGACCGCTTCGGACTCGGTGTCACGATCAGGGCCGATGACAGCCTGCCGCCGTCGGACTACAACCTGACTCGCGTTGTCGAAGAGGGCGAAGCGCCGCCAGCGATCGAGTCGCGGGAACAGCGCCAAGAAGACAGTGATCAGGACGACAACCGAGGCCGCCGACGCGGACGGCGCGGCAGCCAGGGCAGCAGATCCGCCCCGGCGGAGGAGCGAGAAGAGCGAGGCGAGCGCGAGGCAACTGGCACCCGCCCAGACAGTGGACGATCCGAAGAGGGCGACGAGCAAAGGGGCTCACGGCGGCGGCGCGGTAAGCGCGGCGGTCGGCGCCGCAACCGGCGGGAAAACGATGCTGCCGTCGAGGCGACGGACGCCACCAACGCCGCCCCTGAGAGCGGAGAGGAGCAACCCGCGCTCGAAAGCGTGGAGACCACCGCTCCGGCAGAAGATCTTCATGGTCAGGCCGAAGACCAACGGGAAGCCGGTCCGTCGGAGCCGGAGCAGGAGGCACCGAAGCCGCGACGCCGACGCTCCCGCAAGACGACAGCCACCCCCGAGGATAGCGCGGAGACTGCCGCCGGGCAGACGACCGAGGCCGCACCAGAGAGCCCAGCTGAAGCAAGCGTTGCGGATACTGGGCCCGACCAAGCTGAGCCCATCGAGACGCCGGCTGCTGCCGGCCCGGGCAACGGAGACGGACGCCGCGACGAAGACGCGGTTGTGCCCTCCGCGCCTGTCGAAGAGACGCCTATCGCTGCGTCAGTGCAGTCCGAAACTCAGGACGACGATCCTGACAAGCCCCGCCGCCGCGGCTGGTGGAACAGGGTGCTTGGCAGCTAACCGTCGAGGGTCTTCCCGAGCGCGGGCAAAAAAACGACCCTCGCTCGGACCAAGATCAAGTCTCTAACTTGCGATCCAGTGGCCGAGGCGTTCGACCGCCTCGGCCATCTCCTCCTCCGCTCCGGCGAAGGAAAGGCGCAGGAAGCGGTGCCCTTCCACCGGGTCGAAATCGACTCCCGGTGTCATTGCGACACCTGTCTTGTCCAGCGCTTGACGGCACCAATCAACGCTGTCGTTGGTTAGGTGGCCGATGTCCGCGTAGATGTAGAAAGCCCCATCGGAAGGCGCCAACCGCGACAGGCCCGCTTGCGGCAGGCGCTCCAAAAGCAACGCGCGGTTCCTCGCATAGCGCGCCACGTGACCGTCGAGCTCATCGCGGCAATCGAAGGCGCGGAGCGCGGCGTGCTGGCTCAAGCTGTGCGGAGAAATGAAAAGGTTCTGAGCCAGGCACTCCACCGGGCGCACCATGTCCGCCGGCAAAACCAGCCAGCCGAGCCGCCAGCCCGTCATGGAGAAGTACTTGGAGAAGGAATTGACGACGATAGCGTCGTCGCTGAGCTCCAGGGCCGTCACGCCCTCTCGCCCGAAAGCAATGCCGTGATAGATCTCATCGGAGACAAGGCGAATGCCCTTGTCGCGGCAGAAGTCGACCAAATGAGCCAGCGCGGCACGGTCGAGCATGGTGCCGGTCGGATTGGAAGGACTGGCGAGTATCAATCCATCGAGCGGACCGGCAGCCTCCAGCAACTCCGGGGTCGGCTGAAAACGCTCTGCCGCGCCACAGGGCACCAGGACCGCCTCAAGACCCAGCGTCTGCAGGATATTGCGATAGGCCGGATAGCCTGGCGACGCCAGAGCCACCCGGTCGCCCGGGTCGAAGGCCGCCAAGAAGCTCAGCAGAAAGCCCGCGGATGAGCCGGCAGTGACCACGACACGCTCGGCGTCGATTGGGTTGCCATAGGCCTCCCGATAGTGGTCAGCGATGCGAGCCCGCAAGGCAGCTAGCCCGAGCGCATCAGTATAGCCGAGCCGCTCTTCGACCAGTGCGTCCCGCGCAGCCTCCAGCACCAAGGACGGGGCCGAGCTCGCTGGTTGTCCAACCTCCAGGTGAAGGACGTCAGCACCGGCAGCCGCCCGGGCATTGGCCGCCCGCAAGACGTCCATGACAATGAAGGGGGAGACCGCGCTGCGGCGCGCCAGCTTAAGAGCCATTGGCCAGGCGCTCCGTCAGTTCCGCAGGATTTCCGCCAAGCCGTGCCCGCGCGGGTCGCTCAGCGCCAGACAATCCCCGTCAGGGCCACTGTCCCGCAGGCCCTCTGGGCAGAAGAAAAACGAAGCCCGCGCATCGGTATCTCCGCTGACCACGTTGCGCGGGTTTAGCTCACTGGTGACTGACGAGCGCTGCGGGCCGCCCTCGCCAAGGACACGGGCCCGCTCCTGCCCCCTTGGAAGGGGCGCACCGAGCAGCCCCGGCGTGGTGAAGCTGAGTGCGCGGGCATCTACGGCGTCGTTCAGTGTGGCTGCTGCCAGATCGGGGCCCTGAGGACCATTCGCCGAGACAGCCAACCTGGTTTTGACATTGACGAAATTGGCGTAGATGGCCGGCGAAAGGGAAAGAAACTGGGGATCCATCGTCGAGGGCGCGGCGAGCAGGAAGCCGGTGTCGCCAATCACCACACCACTGCCGAAGAGGCGGTTAAGGCTGAAACTACAGGCGACGGCCCCGCCAAAACGATCGCCAACGACCAAACCGGCGGCCATGTCGCTGCCGTTGAGACCGGCGAACAGGGGCTTTGGAAAACGTTCGACGAGCGCTACCCGCTCCTGAAGGTCGGCATCGGCCCAACCTTCTTCGCCAAGGCGCTCATAAGCGGCCGCCGTCTGTTGGCCGGATGCAAGCGGAGGCGGTGGCAGAAGGATGCGGTCCGAGCCCACCTCGATGATCAGCGGCTCCATGACCCGTGGCTTGGCACCTCGGATCTGGTCCATGGTCATACGGTACCCGTCCGCCTCTGCCTGGCTCGCCAGCCGGCGCGCATAGTCGCCCATATTCATGTAGGCCCCGCCCCGCAGGCTAATACCTGACAGCACGGCAGCGAGGTCGGGCTGCAACAACCGATCTCCTTCGTTCAGCCATTCACCGTTCGACTTGGCATACAAGGTGAGCAGGTCCGGCGTCGCCTCGAAGTCGCCCACAGAACGCAGGTCGGTGGCGAAGGCCCGGCTCACGGCGTGCCCGAAGCGGGCAATGTTCTCCGCCGGCTGCACCATATCGCTCCAGAGCTGCGATCCGTGCCGGGCATGGAGAACGGCGATGCCGCGCGCCATGCGAGGCACCACCACGCCACTTGGCGTCGGCTCTGGTGTGAAGACGATGGCATCGGCCCGCGCTGGACCGTCCACCTCGCGCCTGAAGGCAAGGCAGACGCCTCCGCCGCCGAGGCCGACCCGCGAAGGCAGGGTGACGGTCATGGCCAAGGCAATGGCGGCCGCGGCATCACCTGCCGTCCCGTTGCGAGCCAGGATCGCCTCACCGATCAAGGTTGCATTGGGCTCATCGGCGATCACAATGCCGGCCCAATCGTCGACGAATATCACGTCGCCCGGCGTCGGGTCGTTGGTACAGGCCGCAAGCAAGAACAACGACGCCAAGGCCGCCTTCATCCGCAAGTACTGTTGAAATTTCACGACGTTGCCCGCACTTTTGAAGCGAAAGAAAGAGGAACTCGGGTTGCCCGCCACCTTACGTAAAACCTCTCTGATCGGTGTCTGCGCCCTGATGCTGACGGCAATTCTGCTTATGTCCGGCAAGCCGGCCAAGGCTCAAGGCCTGATTCGCGATACCGAAATCGAGCACATCATCAAGATATACTCGACCCCGATTTTCCAGTCTGCCGGCCTTTCACCAAATGCGATACGCGTTTTCCTGATCAACAATCGCCAACTCAACGCCTTTGTCACCCCCGGCCAACGCATGTTCATACATACCGGTCTGCTACAGTCCGCCGATCAGGCAGAGCAGGTGATCGGGGTGATCGCCCATGAATCCGGGCACCTCGCCGGCGGCCACACGGTACGCATCATCGACGAGTCTCGGGAAGCCGGCCTGAAGGCCTTGGCTGCCGATGCGCTCGGCATCATCGCCGCGCTCGCCAGCGGCCAGCCCGGCGCGGCAGCCGCGGTCAGCTCTGCCGGGCGGGACGTCGCTCTGAGAGATCTGCTATCCTACTCGCGAACCCAGGAGTCGGCAGCGGACCAAGCCGCTGTCAGTTATCTCGAGAGCGTCGAGATGAGCCCGCGCGGCATCCTGGAATTCATGCAGATCATCTCCAATCAAGAAGCGCTCCTCGGGGTCAACCAGGACCCCTACTTGCGGACCCATCCACTGACCCGAGACCGGCTCACCTTCCTCGAGCAGCAATACAACACCTCACCCTATCGTGATAAGCCGCCTGACCCGCGGCTGCAGGCCTTGCACGACCGTATGCGGGCCAAGCTGATCGGGTTCCTGGAGCCTGCCGGCGAGGTCAAGCGCACCTATCCGAAGGAAGACAACTCCCTACCAGCCCAGTACGCCCGGGCCATCTCAGCTTATCGTCATGGTCAAATCGACGAAGCCCTGGCGGGCATTGGCAGGCTGATCGAAGAGAACCCGAACGATCCGTACTTTTATGAGTTGCGCGGCCAAATCCTCTACGAGAACCAGCGTGCTGCGGAAGCCCTCCCCGACTACGAAAAGGCGGTTGAGCTGCTGCCGCGCGAGCCGCTGCTCCACCTCGCCTTGGCACGGGTCCAGATCACGCTCAATCGGCCCGATCTCGACGAAGAGGCCCTGGAAAACCTCAGCATCGTGGTTACGCGGGAGAGCGAGAATGCGGAAGCTTGGCGCCTGACGTCGATCGCCAACTCACGGCTAGGGCGGACCGGCGAAACGGCTGTCGCGACCGCAGAATGGCATCTGGCCCGCCGCAACTGGCGGGAAAGCTTGGCTCATGCCGAACGTGCTCAAAGTCTCTTGCCAGAAGGCAGTAGCGGTTGGCTGCGCGCCCTCGACATCGCCGGCATCGCAGAGCGTAACGCGCGCAGGCAGGAAAACCGCTGATCCGCGAACCGTCGTCGCGCCCCGCCATAACGCAGTTTTGAGACCTCGGGCCAACTTTGTTCTGCTAGCTATTGCTGGCTCGGCGAACCTTTGGAGACTGTAATGAGATTGATTGCTTCTGCTGCGCTGATCGCCGCTTCTGCCTTCCTGGCGTCGGCGGCCGCCATGCCAGCTCATGCACAGAGCTTTGATCAGGAACAGACAGGCGATATCGAACAGATCGTCCGCGATTACCTGATGCAGAATCCCGAGGTAATCGTCGACGCCCTGCGCGAGTATGAGCGCCGGCAGCAGGCGGAGCAGGAGAACCAGCGCAAGCAGGCTCTGGCCGGACTGGATAGCTTCATCGACAGCATTCCGCCGGAAGATATCGTCGGTAATCCGGACGGCGACGTCACGATCGTCGAGTTCTTCGACTACCGCTGCGGCTTCTGCCACAAGATGATGGAGCCAATCCTGGCGGCGATCGAGCAGGATTCCGACCTGCGCCTGGTGCTGGTGGAGTTCCCTATTCTCAGCCAGGCTTCGCGCTATGCCGCGCAGGCCGCCTTGGCGTCACGCGAACAAGGCCTCTATCCGGAGTTCCATTTCGCGCTGATGGAGCAGCGTGGTCAGCTCAACGAAGAGCGGGTGATGCAGATCGCCCAGTCAGTTGGCTTGGATGTCGATCAGCTGCGTCGCGACATGCAGTCACCTGCGGTCGGCGAGACGCTCAACGCCAACTTCGCTCTGGCGCAGCAGCTGGGCGTCACCGGAACGCCGGCCTTTGTCGTCGGCGACAACTTCGTGCCGGGCGCCATCACGCTCGAACGGCTGCAGGGGCTCGTCAAGGAAGCGCGCGCCCAAGGAAGCTAGCCGACCCGGCCTTTCCCGGGGGGTATCGCTCGTCGTTGCCGAGCATGGCGGCGCATGCTAACGCTGCGACGTGTTCGGTGACTGGAGTCGCATCTTGCCCGCCCCACGGGTTCTTATTCTCAACGGCCCCAATCTCAATCTGCTTGGCACGCGCGAGCCTGAAATCTACGGCCGCATGACCCTGGCGGACTTGGAGGAGGCATGTCGTGCCAAGGCGCAGGCCTTGGGCATGTCTGCAGCCTGCAAGCAGTCCAACCATGAAGGCGAGCTGGTGACTTGGATCCAGCAAGCGCGCGACGAGCAGGATGGCTTGGTGATCAATGCCGGCGCCTATACGCACACCTCGATCGCGTTGCTGGACGCACTGCGCGCCTGTGGGCGTCCGGTCATCGAGGTCCACCTTTCGAACATCTTCCGGCGGGAGAGCTTCCGCCATCATTCCTACATCTCGGAAGCCGCCGACGGCGTGATTTGCGGTCTCGGCAAGACGGGGTACCTGCTTGCGCTGGAGGCTCTGGCGCAACTCCTCGAGAGCGAGATTGACGCATAATGGGCAAACTGGACGTCGACGAAGAGCTGCTCAAACGACTGGCAGACATCCTGGACACCACGGGTCTAACGGAGATCGAGGTCGCCTCCGGCGAGGAGCGTGTGCGGGTGGCCAAGCAGCAAACAGTGGTCCGTGCGGCCCCTGAGTCGGCACAGCCTTTGCTCAGCGCTGCCCCCGCCCCTGCCGCCGACGGCGCCGATACGGCGGCTGCCCAACCCACCGGCCTCGTGGTCTCGCCCATGGTCGGCACCGTCTACCTCGCCGCCTCGCCAGGAGCGGAGCCCTTCATCAAGATTGGCGATCAGGTGGCCGAAGGGCAGACCTTGATGATCGTCGAAGCCATGAAGGTGATGAACAACCTGCCCAGCCCCCATGGCGGAACGGTCAAGGATATCCTCGTCAGCGACGGTCAGCCGGTCGAGTTCGGCGAGCCGTTGGTCGTGGTCGCTTAGCTAGACGCGCAGGCGCGCCGCGATGGCCAGCTTCGAGAAGATCCTCATCGCCAACCGGGGCGAGATCGCGCTGCGCATCCATCGCGCCTGCCGTGAGATGGGCATTGCAACGGTCGCCGTTCACTCCACTGCCGACGCGGACGCCATGCATGTTCGCCTGGCCGACGAGAGTGTCTGCATCGGCCCACCGCAAAGTGGCCAGAGCTATCTCAACAAGGCGGCACTCCTTACTGCAGCCAACATCACCGGCGCGGACGCGATTCATCCCGGCGTCGGCTTCCTGGCCGAGAACGCCACCTTCGCCGAAATGGTCAGGGAACATGGCCTGACCTTCATCGGCCCGGAGCCCGAGCACATCGCCCTGATGGGCGACAAGATCGAGGCGCGCAAAACCGCTGGCCAGCTCGGCCTGCCGCTGGTCCCCGGCTCCGACGGTGCAGTGGACAACGAGGCCGTAGCGAGCCGGATGGCGAAAGAGATCGGCTTTCCGCTCCTGGTCAAAGCGGCTGCCGGCGGCGGCGGACGCGGCATGAAGGTAGCGCGAAAGCCGGACGAGCTGGAAGAAGCGCTGAGGCTTGCCCGCAGCGAGGCGGCCGCGGCCTTTGGCGACGATTCCATCTACATGGAGCGCTACCTCGGACAGCCGCGCCACATCGAGGTTCAAATCCTCGCCGACGGCCACGGCAATGTCATTCACCTGGGCGAGCGCGACTGTTCGCTGCAGCGCCGGCACCAGAAGATCCTCGAGGAGGCCCCCTCTCCCGCACTGAACAGCGAGGAGCGGGCGCGGCTGCTCGGTCTTTGCGTCGAGGCTGTGCGCAAGCTCGGCTACCGTTCGGCGGGGACCTTCGAGTTCCTCTACGAGAATGGCGAGTTCTTCTTCATCGAAATGAACACGCGACTGCAAGTCGAGCATCCAATCTCGGAGGCCATCACCGGCATCGATCTTGTGCGCGAGCAGATCAAGGTGGCGTCCGGTGCGCCGCTGGCCTTCGGTCAAGATGAGATTACCTTTTCCGGCCACGCCATCGAGTGCCGGATCAACGCCGAAGACCCTAGAACCTTCGCCCCCTCCCCTGGCCTCGTCTCCGACTACCATCCCGCCGGCGGATTGGGCGTACGGGTCGATTCCGGTCTCTATGCGGGCTATCGCGTGCCACCGTTCTACGACAGTCTGGTGGCAAAGGTTATCGTCGATGGCAGCAGCCGAAACGAGTGCCTCATGCGGCTCCGCCGGGCGCTTGAGGAGATGGTGATCGACGGCATCAGCACCACTTTGCCGCTGCACCGGCTGCTGGTCGGCGAGCCGGACTTCCTCAATGGCGACTACGATATCCACTGGCTGGAAAACTGGCTGGCGACGCACGCCTAGCGTCCGCCCAGGCAGCGCGTGATCGGCATTGCCCCCCTCTTGCCGAATTCGCGTGCAGATCCTATCGCTATAGCTCTGGAGATGCTGCAGGAGAGCCCGACTGGATCCGATGCTTGACGGCCGTGAAGCGGAAGGTGGGGATCGATAGGGCGATGCTTCTGACCCCTGAGCTTCTTCTGCGCGCCTACGCGGTCGGCATCTTTCCAATGGCCGAAAGCCGCCGCGACCCTCAGGTCCACTGGATCGATCCGGATATGCGCGGGATTATCCCGCTCGACCGCGTGCATCTGTCGCGCAAGATGCGGCGGGCCGTGCTGAAGTCTCCTTTTCAAGTGTGCTGCGATTCCGCGTTCGAGGCTGTCGTGCAAGGCTGCGCCGAACCTCTGCCGAACCGGCCTGACACCTGGATCAATCCGACAATCCAGAAGCTCTACACGGAGCTCTTTGAGCAGGGTTTTGCCCATTCCGTGGAGGCTTGGGACAGGAGCGATCCGGAAAACCCGATCTTGGTCGGTGGCCTTTACGGAGTCAGCCTGGGGTCGGCCTTCTTTGGCGAGTCCATGTTCAGCCGGGCAACGAACGCCAGCAAGATTGCCTTGGTGCACCTTGTCATTCGGTTGCGCAAAGCGGGCTACGTCTTGCTCGACACCCAGTTCACGACACCGCACCTGCGCCAGTTCGGCGCCATAGACGTGCCGCGCGAGCACTACAAGGCCCAGTTGACGCAAGCCTTATCGAGCGTGGCCCGCTTTCCGGCAGAGTTGAGCGATGAGGAGCTGGAGGCCGGCGTCGCGGAGCTCAGATCACCCGGCTGAGGACAATCCAGCCGCGTCCTGTTGGACAGCCAGCACCAGCT
Source organism: Rhodospirillales bacterium (assembly GCA_965247175.1). Classification (GTDB taxonomy): domain Bacteria; phylum Pseudomonadota; class Alphaproteobacteria; order Kiloniellales; family DSM-21159; genus JANQMX01. The sequence goes on along the minus strand of OZ252006.1, from coordinate 372,320 downwards.
CTTGCCATCAAGATGCGGCGCGGCGCGGCTCTTCGCCTTCCGGCTCGTCCAGCATGTCGATCTCGTCTGCCTCGTCCAAGACCAGAATGTCCGTGACCATGGCATCTTTGTCGTGTGCGGACGGCTCTTCGGCGTTCAGGACCTCTTGGCTGCGTTTCTGAACGCGCCGCAGGATATCCCGAACACCGGTTGCCGCGGCCTGAGCCAACTCCTCGCCTTCCATGTCGGACTTGCGCTTGGCTTCGCTCACCTTCGCTGCGTAGCCCAACTCGTTCTGGTCGTCCGCGCTTGCTGCTCCCAAGCGCTCTTCCAATCCGGCATCGATACGCGCCAACGCCTTGATCAAGGACTGCGCATCCTGCAGGCCGAGGTTCTCGGTCAGGTCCGGTTCGCTTGAGGAGACCTCTTCATCCTCGGGGGCGTCGTCCAAGCCAGCCTCGGGAGCCTCCTCGAGTTCCAGGTCCACGTCGAGATCGGGCACTGGATCAGCCTGCGGCTCGTCCCCCCAGTCAAAAGGGTCATCGTCCTCCGCAGCAAGGCTTGCGGCGCCGTCTCGCGTATCCACCTGCGGCTCCTCATCCATCTCATCGAGCCCGCTATCGTCTTGGAGCTCGTCGAGTTCAGCCTCTTGGTCCGACGACTTGACCGTATCGCCGCGCTGCTGCGCGATTGCGGCCACACGGTCCTCAAGCTCGAGGAGCGCCTTGCCGATATCCTCTTCGTCACCGGTTTCGAGCGCCTGGAGCAGGCCGTCGAGCATGTCCTGCAATTGCTCGTTCTGAGCCTCCAGATCGACGACACGCTGCTTGAGGGCGGCAATTTCCTCACGCATGGCCACGCGTTCTTGGTTGAACTGCTCCGAATCCCGCTCGATCGCCTCGACCAGGGACTGGAGCTGCTCTTTCTGCTCCCGCTCCTGCTCGCGCTTAGCCCGGAACCGCGACTGAACATCGTGAACGCGCTGACTCAAGCTGTTGAAATCGGACATGGTACCCCGGCCCTTTGTCGTCAGGATTCATCTCTCTTACCGAAGTGTTGCCGCATTAAATTTACAAATGACTAACGACTCCGGGGCCGGAAAGAAGCGAGGCTGCCGGCAACTCTTGCAAGATGCCGACAGCCTCCAGTTGGTCAGGGGCCTAGGAAAACGCGGAAAAGCTAGTCGAAGATCAGCAGCGAGCGGACTTCGATGCTGTGCCGGGGCAGGCGGTCCGCCGGCGCACTGGGGTCCTGAAAGCTGGTGTGAAGCACGAAGCGCGCCCGGCCATCGTCTGCTGAGTCGTAGCCCTTGATCAGCAGGGCCTCATCGACCTCCATCTTGGGATAGTAGACCCAGCGATGGCTTGGACGGTAAGCGCCGTAGTAGATCTCGCCGACACGGTCCGCATAGACGAGATCGCTGGCAACGAAATCCTCATCGGGCACGCTCTGCTTGTCGGCCAGCGCCAGGGGCGCCGATTCGAGAGGCCCTTGGATCGGCCGCCAGACGTTGACGATGGCATAGCGTTTACCGGCAACAGCCGCCGCCTGCTCAGGCCCGAGCAGGTCTTCCAGGCGTTGAGGGCCTGACTTGGCGGTATAGTCGTTGTGGATCCGTTTGACGGGAGGCCGGTAGACGATTTCACCATCTACTTCAGGCTCTTCCTTGCGGACATTGTGATCGAACACGAGCACGCTAGATGCCCCGGTCTCCTGCTTCAGCAGGCGCTCCATCTCCGGGTAGTAGCGCTGTCGGATGGCTTCCGGGTCATCGAAGTCCGCAAAGGTCGTGCCGTGACGGATGAGCTCGAAGCCCTGCTCGTCGAGCTTGGCTGGCGTTGCGGCGAGCCGCCCGTTGGCGACCTCGACCTCGCGGGTGACGAAGAGCGAATCAGTCTCGGTACGGGCCCCTTCATCGCCGACCAGAATGGCCGGCTTGGTGCCTTTGGGCTCCAGGTAGGATACCTCGGCGGTAACGAAGGCTGGGGTTTCGGCCCCATCGGGGCTGAGCGACGGCGCTGCGGCAAGCGGCGCTGCCATTGCGGTTTGATAGTCCATTGGATTGGTCCTCGTTCGCATTCCTTGGAGTGTGAGCTTGCGAAGGGCCTAGCTGCAGCAGGGCTGCGCCGCCCCCTGCCTCGGGACCAGTTTCAGGGTTGGCGCGGTGCGGGTTACCTGGCGGGGCGCACCATTGGTGTTGGCCATCGACCTGGCGATAGAGGGGATGTCGTCCCGCTCGATACCGATGTCCCGCAACTCGCGATCGCGCAGAGCGCTTAGTTCGCGGACGGTGATGGCTTCTCGGCGCCAGCGACGGAGCGTGCGGACAAGGCCTGAGAATGACCCAGAGGCAGCGATGGCCGAGAACTGCAACGCACGCCAGCCATGCTGCCAAAGCGGCGTTTCTCCGGCGTCTGCCCTGTAGACTGGGCGCGATGATGAAGCGACAACTTCACTAATGTCGTGCTGCAACATGTCCTTGGTCCTTTCATCGGGCGCCAGCACATTCCCTATGCTAGCTAAGTTTTTGTGATCGATCTGCGCATCGGCATGATCGAAAAATCTCTTTGTGTTGAATAATCTCGTCGCTATCTTCAAAGATCACAAACGAGATTTTGTTGGATTTCCTGTTAGAAAAACTTTTTCATAGAAGCCACGATGAACCGACGCCTGCCACCGCTCAACAGCTTGCGCGCCTTCGAGTCCGCCGCACGCCACCTGAGTTTCACCAAAGCGGCCGAGGAGCTGCATGTGACGCCGGCGGCCATAAGTCAGCAGGTCAAGACGCTGGAGACCTTCTGCGACAGACCGCTGTTTCGCCGGCTCACCCGCTCCTTGATCTTGACCGATGCAGGCCAGAAAGCCCTCCCGGCGCTGCGTGAAGGACTGGACAAGCTGGCCGACGCCGCAGAGCTCCTGATGGCGCAGGAGGACAGCGACATCCTGACCATCAGCGTCGCCCCCTCCTTCGGTGCCAAATGGCTGGTGCCGCGCCTCGACCGCTTCCGCGCTGCCCATCCCGAGTTCGAGCTGCGCATCGATGCGTCGGACATTCTGGTCGACTTCTCCAACGACCGCGTCGATATCGGCATTCGCTACGGCCGTGGCGTATACCCGGAGCTTCACAGCGAATGCCTGATGACCGAAGTCACGATGCCCGTTTGCAGCCCTAGTCTCTTGACGGGTGAGCATCCCCTGCGCCGGCCGGAAGATCTGCGCCACCACACGCTGCTGCACGTGGACTGGAAGATCGAAAGCGAGTCGGCGCCCAGTTGGCGCATGTGGCTGAGGGCCGCCGGCGTGGCTGACGTAGACCCCAACAAGGGTCCGCGCTTCAGCATGGAGAGCATGGCCGTACAAGCAGCCATCGCCGGCCAAGGCGTGGCCTTGAGCGAGCGCTCCCTGGTGCGTGACGACCTGGAGGCCGGTCGTCTTGCTCAGCCCTTCGGCCCCGAGCTGAACGAGAGCACCGCCTTCTGCTACTACGTGGTCTATCCCGAAGCTAAGGCGAAGTTGCCGAAGGTATGCGCCTTCCGGGACTGGGTCTTGGCTGAAGGCGCGCGCAGCACCTCCGAGGAGGAGCACGCCGCGGCCGCCTACTCCTCCTGAGCAGGGGCCTCCCCGCCGCCCGCGACCGCGTCTTGGCATTCCAAGACGCGCACGTCGTAGATCGGATGATCCATGGCCGAGACCGCCGGCGAGGACGCGAACATCCAGCCGACGAAGTGGTTCACCGGCAGCTGACCCGGTTCGACCTCCTCGATCTCAAGAAAGGCGGCCGACTCCGGTGGCTCTTCCGGCGGCGTCCGATAGCAGACCCGGGTCGTGATGCGCAGCGAGCCGAAAGAGATGGTTTCGCCCACCGGCGCTTCCAAGCGGGTCACCCGCGCCGTGATCTTGTCCAGCGCCTGCAGGCTGGCAACTGCCATGGCTTGCGCGTTCCCATCACCGATCTGTGCCCCCGCCGCGACGGGCGCCAGACTGGCGGCGAGGCCAACAGCAAGCGTGATCGCGACGGCTCTCATTCCCCGTTCTGCCGCTGATAGGGATTGGCCAGGGACTCGACGAGCTCGCGCAGCGTCTGCCGCACCTGCTGCTCATCAGCGCCCATGATCACAGCGTCCTCCAGCGCATCCTGAGCCATCTCCTGAAGTTCAAGGAGGTTCTCATTGAGAACTTTGATCTTTTCGCGACAGGAGAGCGGCACGCCACCCGGCGTGCGCCACGTTGGCAGTTCCAGTTCGCTGGCTGTGTTTTTCACGGTCATAGGCTCCCATGGGGACCGGCCTAGGAGAGGTAGCGACCCGGCAGGGCCTCTGCAAGACAGCTGGCGAGCCCTCAATACACTCCCGCTAGCGGACCTATGTGAGGCGGGCGGCAAAGCGCAAGCGAACGTAGTCGGCATGCCAGCGCCCCTCTTCGTCCTGCAACTCCTCTCGCACCGCCTCGCGCACCTCGGCCACCGCTTCGGCACGCTGCTCCTCTTCGAGATGCGATAGAAAGGCGCCGCTAAAGGTCTCGAGCCAGCCTTCGATATTGCCGGGCAGAGGCGTCCAGCGCGGGATGAGCTCAATCGACTGCACCGTGAAGCCGGCCGCCGCGAGCCTGGCCTCATACTCCGCCTCGTCCGGGAAGTACCAGGGGTCAGCAGCGGCGCCGTCGTGCCCACGGCGATCGAGCGCCGCAATCAAGGCGCGACGCAGACGGCCGACGTTGTCTCCGCCACCGAACTCGCCGATGAACCGACCGTCCGGCTTGAGCGCCCGAGCAACGCCCGCCAGCACGGCCTCGGCGTCTTTCATCCAGTGCAGAGCGGCATTGCTGAAGACGGCGTCGAACTCCTGCTCGAACTCCAGGGCTTCGCCGCGCATCACGCGCGCATCGAGCCCGCGTGCCTGTGCCCCGGAAACCTGCTCTGGACTGGCATCCACGGCGACGACCTCGGCGCCTTCGGCCGAGATTTTCTCCGTCAGGGCGCCATCGCCGCAGCCGAGATCGAGAATGCGCTCACCGGGCTGCGGCGCCAAAAGAGCGAGCACCGGAGCCCCCAAGTCGGAGACGAAGCGGGCATGGCGGGCATAGCGCTCAGGGTGCCAGCTTTGCCGGCCAACGCTCATAACCGCACCAGTCTAGAGATCGCTATCGTCGGCCGAGCCGAAGACAAAGCGACCAACGAGATCCACCAGGTTCAAGGCGCCCTGCGTATTGGTGATGGTGCCATCCGGCTGGATGTACTCCTCGTCTCCGCCGGGCTGAAGCTGGACCAGATTTCCGCCCAGCACACCTTCCGGGACCACGCGGGCAGAAGTGTCCTTCGGCAGCTCCACATCCTGATCGATCGTCATCATGACGATGGCGAAATAGGTCTCGGGGTCCAACTCCTGCGACTGGACGGTGCCAACCTTGACCCCGGCCAGGCGGACCTCCGTGCCGGGCACCAGTCCCGACGCATCGTCGAAGACGGCACGCACCTGATAGCCGCCGCCGTGCTGCACGCCGCTGGAAGAGAATGCAAAAACGACGAAGAAGGCCGCGACTAGCAGAACCACGCCGCCCATCACGGTTTCGATGATATTACGCTTCATGCGGTGTCCACCTTCCGGATTGCCATGGCGCTAAGTCCTCTCGGTACGCGGCCGAGAGAATCCGCCGCTGTCTCAATCGGGAGTCCAGGCCTGATAGTCGCTGCTACTCGCGGCCCGCTTGCCCCCCTCCAGGGTGTGGCCTGGCGGGCGGTAGGCGTCCTCGGTGCCCGTTGCATTGGCCTTGTGCTCCTTCATCCAAGGCCTCCGCTCGATACCCCCCTCCGGCGGAACCTCGTCGCTCGTGTGATGGAGCCAAGCGTGCCACTCGGCCGGCACCCGACTGGCCTCGATGTCGCCGTTGTAGATGACCCAACGCCGCTCGTGCCGAAGCGACTCGGGGTGGATGGCAGCTGATCTCTTGGACCGCTTTTCGCGGTAGTAGACGTTGCCGGCCGAGTCCGTCCCGACCTTTTCCCCCCTCAACCACGTGAACAGCCGCGTGCCGATTGACGCCATAGGGCAAACCGTTTCCGTTCGAGACAACGCCGCACAAAGCGACCCGCGCCCTTATGGCACCAAGCGCCTTGGTCGTCCAGCTTACCTGGACAAGCCGGCAAAAGCGCCTGATATAGCGTCAAACGGGAATGCTTGTATGACGGATTTCTGGCGCAACAGCGGCTTTCACCTCCTGACTCGGGACGCGCGGGGACATCTCACGCCGACCGACGACTTCCTGCGGGCCTATTGGAACCGACCGGAAGTTCGGCCGGTCGAGGAGTCCTGCGAGGCGGAACGAGCCCTTCACACACGGCTGATGGCGCAGCCCCGCGCAGCGGTCGGCGACGCGGAGCTCTCAGCCCTCGCAGACCCGGATGCCGTCGAGAGCTACCGGATTGTCACCGCGTTTCGCGAACGCCTGCTTGCGGCCGGAACGCTTGAAGCGGCCTACCTCGACTACTTCCGCCGCCCGCCGAAACGCTCTGCCGGCGAGGTTCCCGTCCCGCCGCTCTTCCTCGATCAGATCGCCCATGTGATCGTCCGCGCCATCCTTGAGGGTGAAGCAGACGCTTTGCGTGCGCGGGCTGGCGAGCTGTTGTTTCGCGAGCAGAAGGTGACCATCAATGATGGGCACATCATGGCCGGCGACGCGGAAATGGTGGAGCACTATGCCACCACCGGCGGCTTCGGTGACCTCGGCCGTCTCATCGCAGAGGCGCAAACGCCGCTGCGCACCGTCGAGTTCGACGTGCTCGATGCCGGCAATGCCGCGCTCTACTGGACGCGGGACGAGGCGCACGACACGGTGCTCAACCTCAATTTCGCCGGTGACGGACTGGACGCATTCTGCCGGGTGCTGGAGCGCTGGGTGAAGCACTTCTTGGACGTCGAGGTATCGATCCAGCCCGTGCAAAAAATCACCGACGAGCGATGGGTCTGGCATATTGGCCTCGATGCGGAGGCATCAGGACTGCTCAACGATCTCTATGACGGACAGAAGGTTGGAGAAGCCAGGCTGGCCCGGCTGCTTTCCCTCTTCCGCATGGACTTTGCCGACCCGCAGCAAATGCGCCCGGACATCGCCGGCCGCCCGATCTACTTGGCGCTCGCCATGACCGAAGGCGGGCAACTCAAGCTCAAGCCGCAGAACCTGCTAATGAGCCTGCCGCTCGCCACGCAGGCATAGCCTTGTCATAGCCGCCTGCAGAAAGGCGAGGCCAAAAAAAGAACGGTGCCGGCCGGGATATTCTCCCCGCCGGCACCGCGCTTATTCGCTTGGAAAAACTCTACTGAGACTAGCTCGCGGCCTTACCGCCCGACTGCGGGTTCCAGCGGCGACGCAACTGCGAGACGCCGAACACGCAAGCCAAGGCGCTGAGGAACAACATGGCCGCCGGGGGCAACGGCACGACGGCGATCTCGCCGGCGTAGATGCCCGAAGCGACGTCGAAAGCCGGCCCAACCGCTCCCGGAGCGCCGATCGCTTCGCCGCTCATGTGGAAGAAGTAGGTGCCAGCATCCAGCATGAGATCGATCAGGGCACCGCCACCGCCCGGACCGCTCACGTCGAAGCCAGCGATAAAGCTAACCGGCAGAGGATCGATCTGGAACAGCTCGAGGCTGAGGTTCTCGATACCGATCAGGGGTGAGCCGAACGGCGCGAAGAGCAGCGACGAGGCATCGAGTGAGAGCGTAGCGGAGCTCTCAAGGGTGAAGGTGAAGGTATCGTTGAAGGTACCCGGGCTCTCGATGCTGCTACCGAACTCGATAGTCTCACCAGGGTCGAGGACGCCGAGATCGACGGCCGCCGCCTGGGCAGTCTTGGCAGTGGGGCCTGCCAAGGCGACGGCAAAGACCACGGCCGCCGCGAGTATCATGGCGTGGAGCAAACGCGTCATTCCTTGAACTTCTCCTCTCTCACGGCGTGCGAGGGGTTCCCGCGGCGCCAAGGGTTTACATTTTCCCTCGTTCCCGAATGCGCCGGGCCGCTACTGCGGCCCCGCCGAGCGATTGAATCGCTCTTATCTGAAATGCTGGGTATCGCGATGCTTGGGGATACGGCCAGCGACCACTTTGTGGCGTGCAAGCGTGGTCTCACCCTGGACCCTACGCGATCACGCGATGGCCACGAAAGGGGGTATTTGAGACAAATTTGGGATGTACCATAATGACTTAACCACTGTTTCAGTTACGTGAATTGGTCACGAAACGGCAGTGTTTCCGGCGATCCGTTCAGTTCCGATTCCATCGCGCAGCGCGATTTTGCCTGACATGCGAACCCGACAGAACGTCTCCTCTTCGCGCTTGTTTGGGCAGGTCTGCGCTGCCAAGTGATGAGGCACTGTCTAAAGGTCGGTCATCGTGTCACAGCAACACAACAAGCCATCCGGGGAGACCGCTAAACGCGGCCAGTTCGGCAGTGTTCTGCTGATGGCCGTGCGCCGGACGGCCTATTCGCTCATCGGTCTTGCCGCGATCGTCTTGCTGATAGCTGGCGGACTGGTGCTCTGGTCCCGAGGCGGCCTCCCCGAGCTGGATGGCGAGGCGCAAGTATCCGGCCTCACCGCCCCGGTGGAGATCCTCCGCGACGAGCGGGGAATCGTCACGATCCAAGCGGCGAATCCGACCGACGCCCGCTTCGCCCTCGGCTATGTGCATGCTCAGGACCGCCTCGGTCAGCTGGAGATGCTTCGCCGTGTCGTCGAAGGCCGACTGTCGGAAGCGGTCGGCCGGCGGGCGCTGTCGTTCGACAAGCTGATGCTGAGCCTCGACCTTGCCGGGCAAGCGGAACGCTCCTTGCCGGCCCTGCTGCCTGAAACGCGCGAGGCGCTCGATGCCTATGCCCGCGGCATCAACGCCTATCTCGCCCAGCACGAGGGGCCCTGGCCGCCGGAGTTCTATATCTTCGGGACCGACCCCGAACCCTGGCGACCGGCTGAGAGCCTGATGTGGGGCAAGCTGAAAGCCCTGCAGCTGTCCACCAACTGGACTCAGGAAGAGCGCTATGCCCGCCTTGCCACGGCACTCTCGCCTGAGCAGCTCCAGGTCCTCTTCCCCGACCTGCCGGACGAAAGCGCAACCACGCTGACAGAGGTCAGCCGGACTTGGCGCGAAAACGATCAGGCCGGCGAGCTGCCGCAAAGCTGGCTTGCGGCCTTGCCGGAGGAAATGCGCAATCCCGGCGCCAGCAATGCCTGGGTGCTATCCGGAGACAAGACCGACAGCGGCAAGCCGCTCTTGGCCAGCGACCCTCACCTGGGACTGACCTCGCCCGGCATCTGGTATCCCGTGCGCATCGAAACGCCGGAGGGCGTGCTTGCCGGCGTCAGCTCACCCGGCGTGCCGTTCCTTGTAATGGGGCACAACAGCCACATCGCCTGGGGCATGACCACGCCTTACACCGACACGCAGGACTTGGTGCGGGAGAAGATCGATCCCGACGACCCGAACCGCTATCTGACGCCATCCGGCTCTGAGCCTTTCGAGACACGGACTGTCCGCATTCCGCTGGGAGGCGATGACTTCGAGGAGGTCACCCTGCGCCGGACGCGCTTTGGCCCCGTCGTGTCCGATACATCGCGCTCAAGCATTGCCACGCGTGATCGTCTCGCGCCAAGCGGCGATGAGGTGCTGTCGCTGGCGTGGACGGCGCTGCAAGAGGTGGATACCTCCGCCGATGCCCTTCTGCTGCTCAACCAAGCCCACAACTGGGACGACTTCGTCGCAGCTATGGCAAGGCTCAAGGCGCCGCAGCAGAACGTCTTCTACGCCGACGTTCAGGGCAACATCGGCTTCTATACGCCGGGCCTCTCGCCCATCCGCGAGGACCACGACGGCCTGACACCGGTGGAAGGCTGGACGCGCGAGCGCATCTGGTCCGGCTTCGTGCCCTTCGAGAAGATGCCGCACGCCCTCAACCCGGCCGATGGCCTTCTGGTCAATGCCAACAACCGACTGGTAGGGCCTGACTACCCCTATCAGCTGGCTGCCCAGTGGCCGCCGCCGCACCGCGCCGAGCGGATCCTCGAAACCTTGGCCCAAGAAGATCGGCACGCCATGGAGTCGATGATGGCCTTGCAGCTCGATGCGCGCTCGAGCATGGCTCGGGAATTGATGCCCTACCTGCTCGATGCCCGTGTTGAAGACGCGGACGCCGAAGAGGCCTTGCAACGCCTCGCCGAATGGGACGGTACCGTGGCGGCCGATGCCAACGAGCCGCTGTTGTTCTCGGCCTGGCTGCGGCAGATCAATCTTGCGCTCTTCGCCGACGAGCTGGGCACAGTGGCGGAGGACTTCCATCACTGGAACGCGCGCGCCATCCTGCGGGTGCTGCGCGAGGCGCCCGCCTGGTGCGACCGCCAGGATACCTCGGCGGTCGAAGACTGCGCGGCGGTGTTGGGCACGGCACTCGGCGACGCCATCCAGCTGATTGAAGCGCGCGGCGGCAGCAGTTGGCAGGAGCTGACCTGGGGCGACTTTCACAAAGCACGTTTCCCGCACCAAGTGTTTCGGCACGTTCCGATCGTCGGCGGTCTGCTGTCCGAAGAGCTCGCGACCGACGGCGACTTCTACACGGTGAGCCGTGGCACCCCGGTCTTTGCCGACAACGGACGCCTGTTCGAGCATGTGCACGGCGCGAGCCTACGCGCCGTCTATGATCTCTCGGATCTGGACAATTCGCGCTTCATGGTTGCCCCCGGCGTCAGCGGCCACCCGCTCTCGCCCTACCGCCACAGCCTCGCCGAAGCCTGGGGCGACGGTGTCTACACAAAACTGGTCGGCCCCGGAGAATCGCCCGCACACCGCTTGCAGCTATTGCCGCTCGATTGAGCCAAGCAACGCGCAGCGCGCAGAAGCTGCCAAAGATGCGCGATGTCGAGAAGTTGGCTAGGCTGTGCATGGGGGAGCGATGATGACGGTGACCATTGACGATATCCGTGCAGCCGCCGAGACCCTGAAAGGGCAAGTGGTGCGCACGCCGCTGGTTCCGGCGGAACGGATTGGCGCGGACATCGGCTGCCGCCTGCATCTCAAGCTGGAGTCCTTGCAGGCGACCGGCTCTTTCAAGGACCGCGGCGCCTACATCAAGCTGAATGCGCTCGCCCGCGACGAGCCGGACCTGAAGGGCGTCATCGCCATGTCGGCCGGCAATCACGCGCAGGGCGTCGCCTATCACGCCAAGCGGCTCGGCATTCCGGCCACCATCGTCATGCCGGAGTTCGCGCCCTTCACCAAGGTCGAACGCACCCGCGCTTACGGCGCCAAAGTGGTGCTGGCCGGCGACACCCTGGATGCATCCTTCCTCTCGGCACGTGAAATCGCCGAACGCGACGACCTGCGCTTCGTGCACCCCTATGACGATCCGCTGATCGTCGCCGGGCAAGGTTCGATCGGACTGGAACTGCTGGAAAACTTGCCAGAGATCGACTGCATCGTCGTACCGATCGGCGGCGGCGGCATCATCTCCGGGATTGCAACGGCGGCCAAGGCGCTGAAGCCCGACGTCGAGATCATCGGGGTCGAGGCCGCCCTTTTCCCCTCAATGTACCAGACCCTGCACAACGAGGTGCCGACCTCAGGCGGCACGACCTTGGCCGACGGCATCGCCGTCAAGAATCCGGGCAAGCTGACCCGCGGCATCATCGAGAAGCTGGTGGACAACATCTTGCTGGTCGATGAAAGCAGCATCGAGCAAGCCATTCACCGCCTTGTCGAAGACCAGAAGATCGTGGCCGAAGGCGCCGGCGCGGCCGGTGTCGCGGCGTTGCTGCGCTTTCCCGAGCGCTTTTCCGGCAAGACGGTGGCGGCGATCATCTGCGGCGGAAACATCGATGTGCGCCTGCTGTCCAGCGTGCTCGCCCGGGGTCTGGTGCGCGACGGCCGGCTGGTCCGCCTCCGCGTCGAGATCATCGACCAGCCGGGCACCATGGCCCGCCTCAGCCAGATCATCGGGCGCAGCGGCGCCAACATCATCGAGGTCTTCCACCAGCGCCTCTTCGCCGACGTGCCGCCCAAGCAAGCGGACATCGACTTCGTGCTGGAAACGCGCAACCGCGAGCATGTGCAAGAGATCATCGAAGGCCTGCGCGGCGCCGGTTTCGCCAGCCGCGTGCTGTCCAGCCGTTCCAGCGACGGTCTGAGTTGATAAGCAACCAGTTGAACAGGCGTTCGGCCGCGACAGATATTCAGACACGATGATGCGGTCCGCGCCCCACAAATCTCTCGCCTTGACGCGGCGTGCTTTCGTCGGCGCCGCCACGGCACTGCTCGCCGCCCCGCCCGCGGTTGCGCGCACGTTGCCAGGCCCGAGCGATCCGATCTCTGACCATGCCGCTGAGCTCCCTCAGCTCCATGCGCTTGTGCTCAATCGCGGTGGCGAGACCGTCTATGCCGAGGCTTTCCGAGGCCCGGGCCTCGAACGTCCTGCAAACATCAAGTCGGTGTCGAAGACGATCCATGCGCTTCTTGCCGGCATTGCCATCGACCGCGGTATTCTGACAGGCCCCGATCAGCTTGTTCTTCCGCTGCTCGGGCACGCGCCCTTCGGCGATGACCGTGACAAGCTGACGATCGGCCATCTTCTATCGATGCAAGCCGGCCTTGCCAGCACCTCGGGCCGCGACTACGGCCCTTGGATCGCCAGCGCCGACTGGGTCGAGCATGCGCTCAGCCGGACCCTCGTCGACAGCCCGGGAGGGCGTTTTATCTATTCGACCGGAGCTTGGCACATCCTTGGTGCTGCTCTGTCTCGAGCCAGCGGACAGAGCTTGCTGGAGATGGCGCGTGGCTGGCTCGGCGAGCCGCTCGGCATCGACATCCCGGCCTGGGTCCGCGATCCGCAAGGGCGTTACCTAGGCGGCAACGAGATGGCCCTGCTCCCGCGCGCGCTCGCACGGCTCGGCAGCGTGATCCTCAACGGAGGACGTAATGGGGATCGGCAGGTCATCAGCCAGCGATGGATAGCGGACTCCTGGCAGCCGCGCGCCCGTTCTCCTTGGTCGGGCGATGCCTACGGCTATGGCTGGTTCTTGACCCGTTTCGCCGGACGTGACGCAGCCTATGGGCGCGGTTATGGCGGACAGTTGCTGGTCGTCGTTCCCGGTCTCGACATGTCCATCGCCATCACCTCCGACCCGACCCGGCCCGCCCGGTCCGGCGGCTACTTCACCCAGCTTCGCGCACTCATCGAACGAAGCATCTCCCACGTCGAGACCACCTGAATGGCCTGGAGAGCGTCGGGCTCTGTCGACCTTAGAAATCCATGACCAGAAGCGGCAGAGTGCGCCCTGCAATCGAGCCTGACGGCGTTTCCCCAACCCGGCGGAAGCCGCAAGCCTGGTAGAAGCTCTCGGCATTGGGGTCGGACTCGACCCAGATGCGTGGAGCGCCGACGGCACGCGCCTTGTCGATCAGCGCCTCGGTGAGCCGACGACCGGCCCCCTGCCCCATCGCTTCCGGTGCCACGAAGAGATGCCAGATCTCCGGCTCGCCGTCTTCGCGCGAGCAGAGACCGCCGAAGCCCAGCAATACGCCGTCACGCTCGGCCACCAGAATGTTGCGTTCGCCGATGTGCGCCTCGCTGACGGTCAGCTCCTCGCGGCAGGCCGCCATGAATTCCGCGTCGTAGCCCCAGTGCGCCTTGGACGCGAAGGCAATCCGACTCAAGGCATCGGCCTCCTCCGGGCGTGCGCCTCGCAGAGCGATCTCGCGCTTTCTTGTCATGGTTGCCTTGCTCCACCGCACCTTGCCGCCGATATGGCGTCGAAGTGTATAACCCCGAGCGCAATGGCGTTCGTGGAAAAAGGAAAGGCAGCTATGGCGGACCTGCAAGACGCCGACGCGCAACTCAATGTTCTCGGTGAGCCGCTGCAAAGCTGCTGCACCGACCCCATGACCGGTTTCTATCGCAGCGGCAGCTGCGAAACCGGGCCGCAGGACTTCGGGGCCCACGTCGTCTGCGCCGAAGTGACTGCCGATTTTCTGGCCTTCAGCAAGTCGCGCGGCAACGACCTCTCGACGCCGCAGCCGGATTTCGGCTTCCCGGGCCTGAAGCCCGGCGATCGCTGGTGCCTCTGCGCGGCGCGCTGGGTCGAGGCACTGGAGGCCGGCACGGCGCCACCGGTCAAGCTGACCGCGACCCACGAGCGGGTGCTGGACTTCATTTCTCTCGAGGTGCTGAAGCAGCATGCCCTCGACCTCAACTGACCACGTTCCGAGAGCGACCATGACTGAGCGGCAAATCGATCACATTGTTCACACGGTGGCGAACCTGGATGCCGCCGCGGCCACCTACGAGGCCATGGGCTTCACCCTCACGCCTCGTGCCCAACACGCCTGGGGCACAGCCAATAGGCTGGTCCAGTTCCCAGATAACAGCTTCATCGAAGTCCTGGAGATTGAGCGGCCGGAGCTGATCCCAGAGCATGGCACCGACGAGACGCCGCCGCGCTTTAGCTTCGGCGCTTACAGCCGCAGCTTCCTCGAGGGCGGCGAAGGCCTCTCCATGCTGGTGCTCTCCGGCAACGACAGCCGCGGCGACGCGGCACGTTTCGCCGAGGCGGGACTTGGCGGCTACGCGCCCTTCGATTTCGAGCGCAAAGCTCGGCAGCCGGACAGCTCCGAGGTCACGGTGGCCTTCTCGCTGGCCTTCGCCACATCCGAGACCATGCCGCGCGCCGCCTGCTTCACCTGCCACAACCGCTTTCCACAGCACTTCTGGAAACCGCAGTACCAGCAGCACGCCAACGGTGCTGAAGGTATTGCCGAGGTGGTGATGGTGGCCCCTCAGCCAGCCGAGCAGCGGCAATTCTTCGAGAGCTTCACGGGCGTTCCAGCCACAAATGAAGACGACGGCCTCACCTACGCCGTCGGCCCGCATCGCTTCTCGGTGATGACGCCGCAGAGCTACGCGGCGCGCTTCGGCCAGCCGGCGCCGAGCCTGGAGCAGGGTCCGCGCCATGCCGCTCTCGTTGTATCCGGCAAAGGCTTGGCAAGCGGCATCACGCCGGCATCCGATGCCCACGGCCTGCTGATCGCGAGACAGACGAGCGCCGCCACGGTCGCTTGAGGCCTCACCGGCTTTGGGGGAAGATTGCTCGACGATTCGCCAAGCCCAGTCTCTAACACCACCATGCAGCCTGTCTCCTCTCCTCCCGCATCGCTCGAGCCCGGTGACAGCCTTCCGGGATTCCTCCTCAAGGACCCATTGGTTCGTCCCGTCGGCATACCCCGTGACCTCTCCGGCAAAGCGGTGGTGCTGCTGTTCTTTCCCAGCTACTGGTCACCCGGCGTGCAGCAGATACTCAAGGGCTTTGCCGAACACGGCCCGGCCTTGATGGAGCAGGCCGACGTCTATGCCATCACCGGAGATAGCTTGGAGAAGAACGCCTCGGCTGCCGCGGCCTGCCAAGCACCGATCACCTTTCTGTCCGATGCCGACGGCCGCGTGACCGAGCTCTACGGCCTGTCCCGCCCGAAAGCGGCTCAGCCGGCTGTCTTCGGCGTCAGTCATGTCTCGAGCTTCGTCGCCGACAGCAACGCCCGCTTGCTGGCAGCACACCGCCAGGTCGACGCGAACGACCATAGCGCGAAGCTGCTGACGCTGCTGGAAAACCAGGGCGGCGACGCACAAGAGATGCGTGGCTTCGCGCCGGTCCTGATGGTGCCGCGTGCTTTCAGCCCAGCCTTCTGCAAGAGCCTAATTGAAGCCTACGAGACCGGCGAAACGAGCGTGACGGGCTCCCTGCGGGACTATCCGGACGGGCGCCAGGTTCACCATATCGATCGCAGCATAAAGTCTCGCAGCGACCACGTCCTGGACGGCACGCTGGCCGAAGACGTGCGTCAGTTCCTGCGTCGCCGGGTGGTGCCGGAGATCCACAAGGCCTTCTCCTTCCAGGTCACCCATTTCGAACCCTTCAAGGTGGCCTGCTATACGGCGACCGAGGGCGGACACTTCAGCATTCACCGGGACAATCTCACGCCGGCCGGCGCTCACCGTCGCTTTGCCATGTCGCTCAACCTCAACAGCGAGGACTACGAGGGCGGCACCCTGCGCTTTCCCGAGTACGGCCCGGGCCTCTACAAGCCGGCAACGGGTGAGGCCGTGGTCTTCTCCTGCTCCCTGCTGCATGAAGCCATGCCGGTGACCACAGGCACGCGCTATGTGCTGCTATCCTTCCTATACGGACCCGAGGATGAGAAGCTCAGGCTGGCCGGCAAGCGCCAACGCGAAACACGGGTCGTGGGCCGCTAAGCGGCGCGCTCGGCCAGGGCCGGCCCGAAGAATCCATCGAGAAAAGCCATGAACCAGTCATGCTGGGCCTGGTCGTGCGCAGTTCCAAGCAGGTCCTGCTCTTCGCGGGTCTGCGCACCCGGCTTGCCGTAAGCAGCCCAAGGCGCTTCCTGCCAGCGCCGAAAGCCGGTCCGCGTCGCCTCCGGGTGGAACTGGAAGGCATAGGTGGATTCGCCGTAGCGCATCGCCTGGATGGCGAAGGCCTCGCTGTACGCCAGGTGCTCGGCACCGTCCGGCAACTCAAAGCCGTGGAAATGACACTGGGTGACATGCAGGCTGCCCGGCAGAAAGCCCTTGCCGGCCTCGGTCGGATGGATCGGGTAATAGCCGAACTCGTATGGCTCGCCCGGCTTCGGCCCGACCTCGGCACCGAGCAGGTAGGCAATCTGCTGCGCGCCCTGGCAGATGCCGAGCAGCGGGATGCCCTTAGCCATGCAGCCTTCCAGCCAACGATTCTCCTCCTTCAAGAACGGATGGTCGTCGAGCGCAAAGGCGTTGAAAGGCCCACCATAGATGACGCAGGCCGCCACCGAGTCGTCCGGCAAACCCAATGCCTCGCCCTTGAAGGGAGCTCGCTCCTCGACCACGGCGCCACGCCCAGCAAAGAAGGCCGCAACCCGATCGTCATAGGGCCTGTCACCGTGACGGATGGAAACCACGCGTCCTGCCATTGCTTCTTCTCCCAACCCAGCGCAATTCTGCCGAAACTACGCCGCAGGACTTCAGAGCTAGCGGTGTTCGTGCTCCAATTATAGCCTGGACACGACTTTGCGGCGGCGCATCCCAGCCGTCAGTGGAGTCCGGACAGTGAACAGCGAGGTCTCATGCGTACCGTCGGCGCCCTGATCTTCCCCGGCTTCGAGCTGCTCGACCTCTTCGGTCCGCTGGAGATGTTCGGCATGCTGCCTGAACAGCTGTCTATCCGTCTGGTGGCCGAGGGCCGCGAGGCCGTGCCCAGCGCCCAAGGCCCGCGCGCCCTGCCAGACGACAGCTTTTCCGATGGCGTATCTTACGATGTCCTGCTCATTCCCGGCGGCCGTGGCGTAAGGAAAGAGGTCGAGAATCCTTTCTTCATGGACTGGCTGCGCACCGCCTCCCAAGACGCCGAGATCACTGCCAGCGTCTGCACCGGCTCGGCGCTTCTGGCCCGTGCCGGCCTGCTCGACGGGCGTCAGGCGACGACCAACAAGCTGGCCTGGGAATGGGCGACGTCTCAGGGGCCGAAGGTCGATTGGCAACCGCGGGCCCGTTGGGTCGTCGACGTCCCTTTCTACACCTCGTCAGGCGTATCCGCCGGTATCGACATGAGCCTGGCGCTGATCGCCGACCTTACCGAGGAGGCGACTGCCGATGAGGTCGCCCGCTGGGCCGAGTATCAGCGCCACCGGGACCCCAGCAATGACCCCTTCGCCGAAGCCGCAGGGCTCTAGTTTCCGGTCCACCCGAAATACAACCACTGCATTATGTGCTTAGCAGATAAAGCCCGCTACCAGGATGCAATTTAAAGGGTATTTCTTCAAAATAAAATAACTGTTAGGTATATACCCACGGTTGTTGGGGTCGTAACCCTTTTTTGCATTTGGGATTGGGTAGGGGACAATGCGTGTCATCGCCTTTGCGGCAAGCTTTATGCTTGCTGCATTCAGTTGTTCGGCCTCTTCGATAGCTGCCGGACTGGCAAACTTCACCTTTCAGGGAACTGCAGACACCGTTCTTGTCGTAGTCGACGGTGCCGTCGTGGGACCTGTACCAGCGACCAGCCCAGTCGTCGGTCGCTTCACGTTGGACCTCAACACACCCGTTTCATCGAACAGCTTCGACTACTTTGATGCCGGGATCCCGCTGTCTCCGCCGTCGAGCAGCGTCAGTGCCAGGTCTGCGACTTATGCCGGGTCCGTAACCAGAGCGACCGTCGAGCTTGAACTCAACGCGGCCTCCTTGATCGGACTTCGTCAAAACAACGGGCTGCGCAACTACGTGGCAGTCGAAGACGGCCGTGTCTTGGATGAGCGTGACATTATCTTCCCTGAGCGGGACGACCTCTTTGCCCTGGGCCTTTCTCTCACCGGTCCTTTGTCACCCATTCTGTCGACGTTCGATATGGAACTCGGGCAAGTGGACATTTTCTCTGCGTTGACGGATTTGACACTGACATCCGTTGTTGGCGGTGGGCTGATCGATACGACCGACCTTTCGATCGAGACACTGACCGCCTTCTTGAACGCAGGCGTACGCTTCGAGGTCTTCGGGTCCGTCTTCGCGACCGCATCGAACTTCCCAGGCGAGGTCGCGACAGGTTTCTTCGCCTTGAGCGGTGACGTCACCTCATTCTCGGCGCCCGAGCCCATTCCTTTGCCGGCTGCGGCCTGGCTGCTGCTTTCGGCCCTGGCAGCGCTTGCGGGGATCAAGATCTGGCCCGGCTTGCGCCGAAGCTGACCACGTCCTGAAAGGAAGAAGGCCCTGGCGAAGAAGGGCGAGGGGCTCGGCGCCCCCAAAACCCACCGCGAAGTTGCAAATTAAGAGTTGTTTCCTGCGAACGGCCTTTTGTGTTAAAGGTGTATTCGCAATCGGCGTGAAAGCCGATGCATGTGGGCGACATACTGGGGTGGGGATAGGGACGATGCGGACCATCGCTTTGACGGCCGCTGTTGCAATTGCCGGCAGCTTCCTGACCGCTGAGGCTTCGGCCATGCGGCTGGTCGAGTTCGAGTTCGAAGGGCATACGAACCGCATCGACGCAGTGGTTAGCACGTCCACGTCGTCATCTTCCTATTCATCGTCCGATCAGCACCGCGTCACCGGGCGCTTCACCTTGGATCTCGATGCAGCCAGCGACCCCGCCAACAGCGGCGCCTACCCCATGGGGCTGGTCGACTTCACGGTCACGGTCGACTTTGAAGGCGGCCCTGCCAGTGCCGGCTTCTCGCCGACCTCGACCTATAGCGGCCAGAGACAACTCGACCTGTTTCTGTTCGGCGAGAACGGGGTGGAGCTAAATCCAGGGCAGGGAAACGGCTTGAGGATCGAAAGCAATCTCACGAGCACCTTCGCGCCACTCCCGGCGCAAAACCCCTCCGACTTCGGCGTCGTTCATGCTGTCATCCAACACATGAGCATAGCCGCTTCGGATGCAGCGGGGATACTCACAAGCAATGACCTGACGGCGGCTAACGTTCTCGCTTTGGCCGACCAGGACATCAGCTTTTGGATGGTCGGCGACGCCGCGGCCTCGTCTCTATTCGACTTCTTCGTCGACCCGAATGAACACTGGTTTTCCGCTGGGGGCCAGATCACCTCGCTCAGCGTGGTCGCCCCCGTTCCTCTTCCGGCAGCCGTGTGGCTCATGGTCTCAGGCATAGCGGCGCTTGCCGGGGTGAAAGTCTGGCCCCGCTTCCGCCGGGCCTAGGCACTTCCCAAAAAGAAGAAGGCCCGCGGCGATTGGCGACGCGGGCCTCTATCGGCCGGCTTGGCGATGGCCAAGCCTATGTGCACGGCGCACTAGGCACGCCAGAAAGGCTTGTCCGCCTCGATCTCCGCTTCGACACGGGTCAGGCCGATGTCGCGCAGGAGACGGTCATCGAGAGACAGCAGGTAGCGCCGTTGCTCGCGCCGGCGTTGCCAGAGCGCCAAGCTCAGGAAAGCGCTGTGCGCGGCGTGGGCCAGGCCAGCAAGGAATCCCTTGGACTGCGCGCCCGCAATGTGGCCGTTGTAAGTGGTTGTCGCCATATTAATACTCCTTATTTGAATGGCAGCTATGCAAATCGCACACTGCTCACTGCTCTCTGCACTTATCGCGCTATTTAAGCGCTCTACCGCACTGCAGCAAGAGATTTCGTTTGATACTCCAATAAGATTTTCTAATTTGTTAAGCAGATCACGAAAATGGACGCTGAGCCCTCTCTAAGAGGCAAGGCAGGCATGCAAAAAGGGGCGGAGCAACGCGTCCGCCCCTCGTCTCACACCACCCCGAGCGAGCCCTGGGTCGACTCATCCGCCGAGCCGCTCCCTGCCGGCCGCATGGCGCCTGCCAGCAAACCATAAGCTTCCGTCCAGGCGGTTTGCGCCTCGCGGGTCCAGGCTTGGCCGAGGCCACGCTCCAGTGTCCACAGCAGCGCCGCGCCCACCGCGTCGTAGTGCCCATCCTCGACCCCGTAGGACTGGTGCCGCCGGCCGAGCTCCTCAAGAACCGGGACGAGGCTGTCGAGGTCGTCCAGTCCCGCTACGGCGAGCTGCAGCGCCTGGATGAGCTTGCCGCGCTGCGCCGCCATGTCGCTGCCCACAAAGAGCGTCTCGATCCCCGGGTCGAGCTTGAAGAGACGCTGGTAGAAGAGCTGCGCCACGGCGTCTGCATTTGGGACCGCCATGGCCCAGTTGTGCTGCACGAGTTGCTTCTGCTCCGGTGTCATCGGTCGTGTCCTCTGTCAGGTCTGTCCACCGCGGTTGCGATGAATGGACTTTACGGCGACTAGTTATTCTCATAAAATGAATAATAAAGAAGAATATGTTCTTCTGGAGAGATGAATGGATTTGGCCAGCTTGCGCATCTTCAAGGCGGTGGTCGAGGAAGGCGGCGTCACCCGCGCAGCCGAACGGCTTCATCGCGTCCAGTCGAATGTGACCACCCGCATCCGCCAGCTGGAAGAGGACCTGGGTGTCGATCTCTTCATTCGAGAGGGCAAGCGCATGCATCTCTCGCCTGCCGGACAGATGCTGCTCGACTATGCGGAACGCATGTTGAGTCTTGCCGAGGAAGCGCGTGAGGCTGTGCAGGACCCGCGTCCACGCGGCCTCTTCCGGCTCGGCGCCATGGAGAGCACGGCGGCGGTCCGGCTGCCCGGCCCGCTCAGCGAATACCATCGCCGCCATCCCGAGGTGGAGCTGACCTTGCGGACCGGCAATCCGAAGCAGCTCGCGACCGCCATCCTGGCCGGCGAGATCGACGCCGCCTTCGTCGCCGAGCCGGCAGCGGACGCTCCCTTTGAGCGGGTCGTCGCCTTTCGCGAAGATCTGGTACTGGTGGCAAAGGCCGGACACCCGCCGATCACAGAAGACTCACCGGTGCCGGAGACCATCATCGCCTTCGAACACGGCTGTCCGCATCGCAGCCGGCTGGAAGACTGGTTTGCGGCGCGCGGCGAGATGCCGGCGCACACCATCCAGCTCTCATCCTACCACGCCATGCTGGGCTGCGTCGTGGTCGGCATGGGCGTGGCGCTGCTGCCAAGCAGCGTGCTTAACACCTTTCCCGAGCGCAAACGGCTCAGCCTTCACCCCATGCCGAAGGGCCGCGACCACGCGGACACCTTGCTGATATGGCGCAAGGGGGCCGGCTCACCCAAAATCGCCGCCCTCGTCGAGATCATCGAACGGCGCAAGGCGGGGCCGCGAGCCAACGCCGCCTAGTCTGCAGAAGGATATGCGGGACATGAAGATTGCGATCATGGGCGCCGGCGCCCTGGGATGCTACTACGGCGGCCGCATGCTGCAGGCTGGCCGCGACGTTTCCTTCGTCGCCCGCGGCGCTCATCTCGAGGCGCTCCAGCGCGACGGGCTCAAAATCGAAAGCCCACTCGGCGACGGCCATCTGCCGGACATCAAGGCGACCAGCGACCCCGGCGAGATCGGCCCGGTCGACATGATCCTCTTCATGGTCAAGCTCTACGACACGGAAGACGCGGCGCGCGCCATGGCCCCAATGCTCGGCACCGAGACGGGTGTGGTTTCCTTCCAGAACGGCATCGATGGCTGGCAGCGCATCGGCGCCGTGGTTGGCGCAGCACGCGTGATCGGCGGTCTTGCGGTCATTCCCGCCGATATCAGGGCGCCCGGCGTCGTGCGCCACAACGGCCCCTTCGCCAAGCTGGTGTTCGGCGAGTTCGATGGCCGCCGGAGCGAACGCTGCCAAGCGCTGGCGACAGCGCTCGACGTCGAGGGCATCGAAGCGCTGCTGGTCGACAACATCGACGTCCGCATCTGGGAGAAGCTGGTCGTGCTCAGCGCGCTCAGCGCCATCACCACCCTCACCCGCCTGCCGATCGGCGCCATTCTCGCCGACGAGCGCAGCCGCGCCCTCTTTCGGGCAGCGATCGATGAGACCCATGCGGTGGGCCGCAAGGCCTGCCCCGCACTCGGTGAGAACGTGGCCGACAAGAGCTTCGGCTTCGCCGAGCAGATGCCATGGCACATGCGCGCCTCCATGCTCGACGACCTGGAGCGTGGCAAGCGCCTCGAGCTGGAAGACCTAAGCGGCGCCGTGGTCCGCCTGGGCAAAGAGCATGGCGTGCCGACACCGGTCCACGCCATGGTTCAGGCTGCCCTCAGCCCCCACCGCAACGGACCGCCGGCCTCGGCCGGTTAGCGATTGCGCAAAGGAAAAGGGGCGAAGCCGACGCCTCGCCCCTTCTGCTGTGTCGGCTCGGCCGAGCGGACGATCAGGAGTCGAACCACCAGCGCTGGAAGGAGCGCGCGCCGTCCAGCTCCCAGTTGCCGGCGATTTGCTCCACGTGCTGCACGTTGGAGCGGCGGGCAAACACGCGGTTGCGGAAGAAGGGCACGATGGTGCCGCCGTCGTCGCGGCAGAGCATCTGCATCTCGCGATACATGTCGTTGCGCTTGACGTCGTCTAGCTCCGCCTTGGCTTCGCGCAACAGCATATTGAAGCGCTCGTTCTTCCAGTGGCTCTCGTTCCAGGCCGCGTCGTCCTTGTAGGCCAGAGAGAACATCACGTCCGGCGTCGGGCGAGCGCCCCACTGCACGACAACGAAAGGCTTCACCAGCCAAACGTTGGACCAGTAGCCGTCGTTCGGCTCCCGCACCACGTCGATATCGATGCCCGCCTGCGAGGCGTGCTCGCGGAACAGCACGGCCATGTCGACGGCACCCGAGAAGATAAAGTCGGCCGACGAGAGCGAGACCGAGAGATTGGTCATCCCAGCCTTCTCGAGGTGGAACTTTGCCTTGTCCGGATCGTAGTCGCGCTGCGGCAGGTCGGCATGGAACGGCAAGGTCGGCCCGATCGGATGGTCGTTACCCTTGGTGCCATGACCGAGCAGGATCTTGTCGACGATCTCGTCCCGGTCGATGCCGTACTTGAGCGCCAGGCGGACGTCGACATTATCGAAGGGCGCCACGTCGCAGAACATAGGAATGGTGCAATGCGCGCCGCTCGGAACCTCATCGATCTCGATGTTGCGGTCGCGCCCGAGCA
Organism: Rhodospirillales bacterium; assembly: GCA_965247175.1. GTDB lineage: Bacteria > Pseudomonadota > Alphaproteobacteria > Kiloniellales > DSM-21159 > JANQMX01. The sequence goes on along the minus strand of OZ252006.1, from coordinate 348,817 downwards.
GGCGAACCGTCTTGAGATCGACGTCGCTGATGGCATCGAACTCACCGGTCAACAGCGCCGATTGCCGGGCGCTGACATCGTTGACCACGGTCGTGGTGACCGCATCGAAGTAGGTCGTGCGGTGATAGTTCTCATGCCGCGTCAACGAAGACTGCACGCCCGGGTCGTGATTCTCGATCTTGTAGGGCCCGGTGCCGATGCCGCTTTGCCAATCGACATTGCCCTCTCCGTCCGAGGGCATCATGACCAGGTGGTAGTCCGAGAGGAGATAAGGCAGGTCGGCGTTGCCCGACTTCATCTTGATGACGACGGTGTGCTTGCCGTCGGCCTTGATGTCCTCGACATCCTCGAGCAGGGCCTTGGCTGCCGACTTGGACTCCTCGTTGCGGTGGTAGTTCAGAGAAGCGACGGCATCCTCCGCCGTGAAGGGCTTGCCGTTGTGGAACTCTACGTCCTGGTAGAGCTGGAAGGTCCAGGTCGCAGCGTCGGCAGAGGCCTCCCAGGACTGCGCGGCATCGGGGCCGATCTCGTTGAAGTTGGTGATCTCGGTGAGATAGCTCCGGAACGCGTGGTTCAACTGGATCATGTAGACGCTTTCCGTCGTCCCCGGATCCAGCCGGTCGGTGGTGTTGCCGTCGTGCATGCCGACCCGATAGGTCCCGCCGCTCTTCGGCGTCGCTGCCTCGACCTTGTTGCTCCAAAGCGCGCTCGCAGCGGAAACGGTCATGCCGGTCGCCAGTGCGCCTTCCATAAAGCGGCGGCGGTCGATGACCTGCCGCCGCGCCTGATCAGCCAGCGTCTCCAAGCGCTTCGTGGTCAGCCAGTCCTTCATTGCAAAGCTCTCCCATTGCAGAGGACCGACAACCAGGTAATCGGCCCAGTTGATTTTAAACAGGTTTCTTCAGCTGGAATTGTGTACAATATGTGTTCCTGCTGTGCAAACCGTATTTGGCCGGATAGTCTCCGCCGACACGACAGTAAGTTGCAACACTACAAACGGTCGAATCATGGCGAAATCGGACAAGGATCGGCTTTATACCGACCTGAAGCGAAAAATTCTGACGCTGGAGCTCGAGCCGAGCACCAGCCTGGATGAAACCACGCTCAGCGCCGCTTACGGTATTTCGCGAACCCCCTTGCGCGACGTGTTTCGCCAGCTCGCCGGGGAAGGCTATATTCAGATCCGCGACAACCGCGGCACCATCGTCTCGCCCATGAGTCACAAGACCATGCGCGATTTCTTCCTGACTGCCCCGCTGATCTACTCGACCATTGCGCGTTTGGCGGCGCAGAACGCCCGTCCGGCCCAGATCGAGGAGCTGCGCAGGGTGCAGGAGCAGTTTCGCCAGGCCGTCCGCAACGGCTCCGTCGAAGGCATGGTGTTCTGGAACGACCGCTTCCACTTCGTCATGGGGGAGATGGCGGACAACCACTACCTGATGCCGAGCCTGCAGCGTCTGCTGATCGACCACGCGCGCATCGGACAAACCTTCTGGCGGGCGCGGAGCGGAGACATGCACGGGCGGATCGATACCGCCGCGGACCAGCACGACCAGCTTATCGAGGCCATCGCCGCCGGGGACCCAGAAGCCGCCGTTGCCGTGACCCTCGATCACTGGGCCCTCTCCCGCGATCACATCGAGTTGTTCGTTCGGCCCGACCCACTGCCGATCACGGTCGAACAGTCCGCCTGATGTCACCCGCTTGAGGCGTTTCTCGACTTGCGCCCGCCGTGTCGCCGCGGTATTTGTGCACGATATGTATACAAGAGCGATACAATGAGATTCGAAGGGATCTACACGCCCATCGTCACGCCCTACAGCGATGACGGCGCGATCGATCACGCGCGCTTTGCCGATGTTGTCGAGCACCTGATCACCTCGGGCGTCCACGGCATCATCGTGGCGGGCACGACCGGCGAATACTACGCGCAGACGGCTGAAGAGCGGGCCGCGCTCATGCGGCTGGCGCGCGACGTCATCAAAGAGCGCGTGCCCTTGATCGTCGGTACCGGCGCCCTGCGCACCGAAGAGTCGATCTGGTTCGCCGAGCAGGCGAAGGAGGTCGGCGCCGACGCCATCCTGGTCGCTACCCCGCCCTACTCTGTCCCCACCGGACGGGAAAACGCGCTGCATGCGCTGGCCATCGACCGCGCGGTCAATCTGCCGGTCATGCTCTACAACTACCCCGGCCGCATGGCGGCGGAAATGGACGAGGAATTTCTCGACCGGGTCGGCCGCTCACCCAACTTCTGCGCCATCAAGGAAAGCTCGGGCGACATCAACCGCCTGCACCTCCTGGCCCGGGACTATCCGCACATCCAGCTGTCCTGCGGCATGGACGACCAGGCTTTGGAGTTCTTCGCCTGGGGCGCCCGGAGCTGGGTCTGCGCCGGCTCCAACTTCGCGCCCGCGGCGCACATCGCCCTGTGGCGCGCCTGCGCCGTCGAGGGCGACTTCAACAAGGGCCGCCGCATTATGTCGGCGATGCTGCCGCTGATGCGGGTGCTCGAGCAGGGCGGCAAGTTCGTCCAGTGCATCAAGCACGGCCTGTCCTTGCGCGGCATTCCGGTCGGCCCGCCGCGGCGGCCGCTGCAGCCGCTCAACAAGGATGAGAAACGCGCCCTGGCCGAGACTGTGCGGATCATGGACGCTGCCATTGCCAAGATCGAAGCGGAGGGCTGCTCATGTCCGAGCTGATGACGCGTGAAGAGTACGCCGCGCTGGGCCGGGAGCTGATCCTGCCGCGCACCGCCTTCATCGACGGCGCCTTCCGCGCCGCTCAATCCGGCGCCAGCTTCCCGAGCGCGAATCCCGCGACCGGCGAGACACTGGCCGAGGTCGCGTCCTGCGGCGCGGAGGATGTCGACTTCGCCGTCGCCAAGGCGCGAGAAGCCTTCGAGGATGGCCGCTGGTCCCGCGCCCATCCAGCGGAGCGCAAACGGATCCTCATTCGCTTCGCCAAGCTGCTTGAGCGCAACCGCCACGAGCTGGCGGTGATGGAAAGCTTGGACTCCGGCAAACCCATTCGCGACTGCGTCGAGATCGATGTTCCGGAGACGATCAACTGCATCCGGTGGCATGCCGAAGCCATCGACAAGATCTACGACCAGACAGCGCCGGTCGGCGACGACGCGCTCGCCGTCATCGTGCGCGAGCCCATCGGCGTGGTCGGCTTGGTGCTGCCCTGGAACTTCCCGCTGCTGATGCTGGCCTGGAAGATCGGCCCAGCACTGGCCGCCGGCTGTTCGGTGATCGTCAAGCCGGCCGAGCAAACCTCGCTGACGGCGCTGCGCGCCGCCGAGCTCGCCATGGAAGCCGGAATCCCGCGCGGCGTGTTCAATGTCGTGACCGGTGATGGACCGAGCACAGGCGAGCCGCTCGGGCTGCACCCGGACGTCGATATGATCTCCTTTACCGGGTCGACCGAAACCGGCAAGCGCTTCCTGCGCTATTCAGCCGACTCCAACCTCAAGAAGATCACGCTGGAGTGCGGCGGCAAGAACCCCGCCATCGTGCTGGCGGATGCCGAAGATCTCGACTTGGTGGCCGGCCACATCGTCAACGCCGCCTTCTGGAACATGGGCGAGAACTGCTCGGCCAACTCCCGCCTCATCGTTCACGAAGCGATCAAGGCGCCCTTGATGGAGCGCATCATGGCGCGGGCGCGGGACTGGCGCACGGGCGACCCGCTCGACCCGGCGAACCACCTGGGCGCCCTGGTCGATGCCGAGCACTTCGCCAAGGTCTGCGGCTACCTCGAACAGGGGCGCGCCAGTGCAACGGTCGCGCTGGGAGGCGAAGGCCAAGACGGCTTCGTCCAGCCGACGATCTTCGACGAGGTCTCGTCCAGCGACCCACTGGCCAAGGACGAGATCTTCGGCCCTGTCCTCTCGGTGATCACCGTCGCCTCGGCCGAGGAAGCGGTCGCCGTCGCCAACGACACGCCCTACGGTCTGGCCGCCTCGGTCTTCTCCGCCAACGCCAAGCAAGCCCTGCGCGCGGCGCGCGCCATTCGCGCCGGCACTGTGACGGTGAACTGCTACGGCGAAGGAGACATCACCACGCCCTTCGGCGGCTACAAGCAGTCCGGCTTTGGCGGTCGAGACAACTCGCTGCACGCCCACGACCAGTACACCGAGCTCAAGACCATCTGGGTCGACCTCTCCGACAGCGCGCCGGAAGAGGCGGTGGACTGATGCGGGCCACCCGGCTGCCGCGCGACCCGGGGCCGGCAGCCTGGAACGAGCTGCTCCCGCCCGCACCCCCGTCCCGCCTGCTGGAAGAAAACGTCACGGCCGACTGGCTGGTGATCGGCGCCGGCTGGGCCGGCCTTGCTGCGGCACGCCGGCTGACGCAACTCCGCGGCGGCGACCGCATCGTGGTGCTCGATGCCTGCCGGGTGGCCGAAGGACCGGCCGGCCGCAACTCCGGCTTCATGATCGATCTGCCGCACAAGCTCTCCGGCGAGGGCTACGAGGGCGCCCTGGCCGAGGACAAGGCACAGACGGCCATGAGCCGAGAAGCCATCGCCTTTTCGGCTGAGGCGGCCGAAGAGCTCGGCATGACCGAAGAAGCCTTCGTACGCTGCGGCAAGATCAATGCGGCGGCGAACGACACCGGCGTGAAGCACAACGAGACCTATGCCCGGCACTTGGCGGCCATGGAGGAGCCCTGTGAGGTCCTCGACGCCAACGCGATGCAGGACCTCACGGGCATCGACTTCTACCGCAACGGCGTCTTCACGCCCGGCGCCGCCATGGTTCAGCCGGCCATGTTCATGCGTGCCATGGCGAGCGGCCTGTCGGGCAAGGCGGAGCTGTTCGAGCAGAGCCCGGTCACCGCGCTGGACCGACAGGGCAGTGACTGGCGCGCGGAGACGCCGAAGGGCTCTGTCACCGCACCGCGCGCAATCCTGGCCGTCAACGGCCATGCCGAGAGCTTCGGCTTCTTCAAGCGCCGCCTGATGCACGTCTTCACCTACGCCTCCATGACCCGCGAGTTGACCGCCGAGGAGGTGACGGCGCTCGGAGGCAAGCCGCGCTGGGGCGTCTTGCCGGCCGACCCCATGGGGACCACGGTTCGCCGCATCTCCGGCACCGGCGGCGACCGCATTGTGGTGCGCAACCGCTTCACCTACGACCCCGGCATGGAGGTCTCGGAGGCGCGCCTGCGCGCCGTCGCCCAGGACCACGACAAGAGCTTCCGCGCCCGTTTTCCCATGCTGCCGGATGTCACGATGGACTACCGCTGGGGCGGCCGGCTGTGTCTGAGCTGGAACGGCGTCCCGGCCTTCGGCGAGATCGAAGAAGGTCTCTTCTCGGCCTGCTGCCAGAACGGGCTCGGCACCTCGAAGGGCACCTTGGCCGGCATGCTGGCGGCCGAGCTGGCCACCCAAAGCAACTCACCACTAGTCGCCAAGATGCTGGCCAGCGAAGCCCCGAAACGCCTGCCCCCCGAGCCCCTCGCCTGGCTCGGCGCCAACGCCCGCATGCGCTGGGGCGAGTGGAAAGCCGGCCGGGAACTCTGAGGCCCCGTCAGGGCATGCCTACAAAGCTGAGCCAGCCAAGCAGCCCCAGAAAAGGTCCGGCTCGCACCCAACGCTAGACCTCTTCACGTCGATCGCGGCACGGTGGACGCCTTAACGTGAAACGTTTTGCCGAGAATGGCTCAAGACGGCAGTTTGTCCGTTCGTGACACAGAGTCGAGAACCGAGGGTCAAGGAAGTGGTGATGTCGGATACTGCTGAGAGCCAGCTGACGCGTGCCCTTGACGTTGTCGCGCGCACCGAAAGCAAGGTGCACGCCTACAAGCACTTGCTGGAACGAGAGGCTAGGTTGGCCGCGGCGACAGTCGACGCAAACCCCGCCACGTCACCCATTGGCGGCTGGCCATTCGCAGTCAAGGAGGTGTTTGACGTGGCGGGCGTTGAGACCTCCGGGGGGTCGCAAGCCTTCAAAGGTCGAATTCCGACCGCAGATGCCACCGTTGTAGGGCGACTTCGGTCTGCCGGGGGTGTCTTGGTAGGAACGCAGATTGCGCACGAGTTGACCTGCGGCTTCGATCAGCCGCCAACGCGCAACCCGTGGAATCTCGACTGCTATCCCGGCGGATCCAGCGCCGGAGCCGGCGTGTCGGTCGCCGTTGGATCCGCGCGTTTTGCCCTGGGTACCGACGCCGCAGGTTCGGTGCGCGTTCCAGCTGCCATGACAGGGACAACGGGCCTTAAGCCAACTTGGGGACTGATCAGTGCGCATGGCGTCATGCGCCAGGCATCTGCACCATCGATCGATCATGTTGGCATCGTCGCCAGGTCCGCTGCAGACATCGCTCAAGTTCTCCCTGTCATCGCCGGTCCTGACCCTTGGGATCCTGAAACGCTGCAAGCCCGACAGGCATATGACGAGGCACCACAACACAACAACAGAATTGCGGTTCTCGGCGAAGTGACTCTCAAGGCATTGGCCGAAATCCATCCTCTCGATCCGGATATCGAGGACGCGTTTTCGGATGCCTGTGCCGTTTTCCGCCAGGCAGGCGCTGAGATCATCGAACTCGAATTGCCAACCCTCGCGCATGCGGTCGCAGCAACTGTCACGCTCTTTTCTGCAGAGCTTGCATGCGCCAACGCGAAAACGCTCGCGAAACGCAAAGCGGACTACAACCCCGCAGTCGCCGAGATGATTGAAACCGGGTTGGCAATCCCTGCGGACCGGATGGAGCAGGCGCTGCGAACACGCTCTCAGCTACGTCAGGAAATCACCTCAGCCTTCGCCTCTGCCGACGCGCATTTTTTGCTGACGCCGACCACGCCGCGGCCGGCAATGCCCCTGTCGCAATTCGATCCGTCCGATGAACTGGCGACGCTCATCCCCTTCACGTGCGGTTTCAATCTCACAGGCAACCCGGCAATCAGCTTGCCCTGCGGCTTCTCCCGCTACGGCTTGCCGATCGGGCTACAGATCGTCAGTCGGCACCTTACAGACGCTGCTCTGCTTGACCTTGCCCAGCAGTATCAAGGAATGACGGATTGGCACGAAAGGCACCCAGACCTTTGAGGATCGCTCATGCAACGAAGAAGAGTGGATTGTGCTGTCTGACTAAGTCCGTTCCGGACTCATTGCTGACGTCCGCGCCCCTCACTGAAATGACCGCGTCGGCTCATTCTCTGCGGTCTAGAACGCAATTGGACGAGTTCCTTTCGCTCCCGACAGCGAACTGACGCGTCAGCTCTGGGGCAGGCTGAGGCGCGCCATGCGACCGCCGTCGATCGTGTAGATCTGTCCGGTCACGAAGGAAGCCTGGTCGGACGCGAGCCAGACGATCAAGGCCGCGACCTCCTCGGCCTGCCCGGTTCGGCCGAGAGGATGAATGCGTCCGATCTCGCTCTTGAAAGATTGCGGGTCCGGCATCGAGGCGACGAAATCCAGGTTGAGCTCGGTGTCGATCCAGCCGGGGGCGACGGCATTGCAGCGCACGCCTTCTGGCCCATGGTCCACCGCCACCGCGCGCGTCAGGGCGTGCAACCCGGCTTTCGAGGCGCAGTAGGCGCCGTGGCGAGGATTGGAGCCAAGCCCCTCGATGGAGCCGACATTGACGATCGCTCCCCGCACTTCCCGCAAGTGGGCGAGCGCGTGGCGGATGAGCAGGTAGGGCGCACGCAGATTGATCGCCATGGTGCGCTCCCAGGCATCGAGTGAGGTTTCCTCGAGGGTCGCCTCCATCATCGTGCCGGCATTGTTGATCAGAATGTCGAGCCTGCCGGCGCGATCGACCACCTCGGCAATGACCCGCTCTGGCTCCGCCGGGTCCGCGAGATCGGCTGGGATAGTCTCGAAGCCCTCCGCCTCGCCGCGCTGAGCCGTGAAGACCCTCGCGCCCTCGTCCGCCAAGCGCTCCGCAGTGGCGCGCCCGATGCCACTCCGTCCGCCGGTCACCAGCGCCACCTTTCCCGCGAGGCCGCTCATGACACCGGCTTTCCGCCGTTCACCTCCAGGAGCGCGCCGCAGACGTAGCGAGCCTCCTCGGACGCGAGGAACGCGACCACGTCGGCAATATCCTCCGGCTGGGCGATCCGCCCCAACGGAACCGAGCCGTCGAGCTCGGCGACGGCGCGTTCGGGATCGAGACCGCGAATGGCAAAGCCGCTTCGCAGCATCGGCGTGTCGACCTCGTTGGGGCAGACCGCGTTGACCCGAATGCCCTCGCCGGCGTGGTCACGTCCCAGGCATTGGGTGAGCGAGGCCAGCGCCGCCTTGGTCATGCAGTAGATCGGGTGGTTCGGGCCCGGATGCACGCCCCAGCAGGACGCGACGTTGACGATGGCGCCGCCGTTGATCATCAGCGGGATGGCCGCCCGGCATAGCCGGAACGGCGCCTCGACATTGATCGCCAGAGACAGGCGCAGGTCCTCGTCGGACGCCTCGGTGATCGGGCCGCGAGATATGACCCCTGCATTGTTGACGAGGATGTCCAAGCCTCCGAGCACGTCGGCAGCTTGGCCCGGCAAACCATCGCAATACTGCGGGTCAGTCAAATCACCGGGGCAGTCGATGCCGGTGCCCACGGCCTCTCGGTCGGCAACGGCCACGCGTGCGCCTTCGGCCCGCAGCTTCGCGACAATGGCGCGCCCTATCCCGCCAGCGCCGCCCGTCACCAGGGCTTTGCGACCGGCGAGCCGCAAGGCTCAGTACTCCTCGTTCAGCGCATCGACCGCCGGAATCTCTTGCTCTCGCCGGGCGATGAAGTCGCGCAGCTCCTCGTCCTTGGCCGGGTCGAGCGTGGGCTCTTCGTAGTCGGCCAGCATGCGTCGCGCGGTTTCCAGGGCACGGGCTGTGGTGTCCTTGGAGCCGTCGACGATCCACTGCTCGATCGCGTTGTTGTCGAACAGCCGCGGCATGAAGAAAGCCCGCTGGAAGTTGGCTTGGGTATGCGGATGGCCGAGATAGTGCCCGCCCGGCCCGACATCGCGCACGGCGGCCAGCGCCTCGTCGAAGTCGTCCCAGCGGATGCCCTCGGCCATGCGGTAGCCCATCGCACACTGCTCGGCGTCGACCACGAACTTGGCGACCGAGCAGTGCATCCCGCCCTCATTCCAGCCCGCCGAATGCCAGATGTAATTGGCGCCTGCCATCAGCACGGCCATCAAGGTCGTGGCACTCTCGTAGCCCGCTTGCGCATCCAAGGTCTTGGCGCCGCCCAAGGTATTGGAGCTGCGCCAGGGCACATCGTAGTGGCGCGCCATCTGCCCGATCATGAAGTTCATCAGGCTGATCTCCGGCGTCCCCGCCATGGGTGCGCCGGACTGCATGGAGACGGTCGAGAGGTAGTGCCCGTAGATCGCAGGGCAGCCCTTGCGGATGACTTGGGTGTAGGCGAGACCGGCCAAGGCCTCGGCGTTGAGCTGGGCCACGGCCGGCGCGGTCGAGGCCGGCGTGTTGGCCCCGCCGAGCACGAAGGGCGAGCAGAGCACCGGCTGGTTGCGCCGGCAGAAGGCACGCATGGCCGCCAGCATGGTCTCGTCCCAGACCAGGGGCGAGTTGCCATTGCAGTTGCCGACCACGACGGGGTTCGCTTCGATGAAATCGGCGCCGAAGAGGATGGCGCACATATCGAGCACGTCCTCGGCGTTCTTGCCCGAGGTCGTCATCCCCATGAAGGTCTTGTCCGAGTGCTTCATGGAGGAATAGGTGATCCGGAGATGCCGTTGGCTGACCGGATGGTCCATTGGCTCGACGATGTGATGGGCCGAGGAATGCAGAGCCGGCGAGACATGGGCCAGCTTGTGGAACATGGCGAGGTCGTCGAGCGTCGGGTTGCGCCGCTTGTCTTCCAGGTCGCGCAGATAGGGCGCGCCGGTCATGGGCACGAAGATCGAGCGGTTGCCGCCGAGCGGTACCGTCTTCTGCGGGTCGCGGGCATGCAAGGTGATGTCGCTGGGAATGGTCGAGATCAGCTCCCGCACCATGCCACGGTCGAGGTGGATGCGGTCGCCGTCGCGCACCTCGGCGCCGGCCCCGCGCCAGTCCTCCACGGCGACGGGATCGCGGAAGACCACGCCCACCTCTTCCAAGATGCGGAGAGAGGCTTCGTCGATGCGCTCGACCTCCTCCTGCGACATGGGCTCCACCAGCGGCAGGCCGCGCTTCAGGCCGGGCAGCATCTCCGCGGAGGGCTTGCGCCGCAGGTCGCGCCGCGCATCGCGGCCGCCTCGCCGTGCTGTTGAGACTGCAGGCATTGCCGTCGCCCCTTCATCGTATACAGAATGTGCACAATAAAGAGAACGGCGCCTGCGGCAAGTGGATTCTCAGCCCCTCCGCAGACTATCGATCTGTCGGAGCGGCCTAGTCCTGCGGCGCGTAGCAGACCGCCTGCAACTTGTTGCCGTCCGGATCGCGCACATAGGCGGCATAGTAGTCGGGACCGTAGTGCGGCCTTGGCCCCGGAGGGCCCTCGTCAGCGCCGCCGTGGGCCAGAGCCTCCCGATGAAAGGCCCGCACCTGCGCGGTCGTCTCGGCAATGAAGGCGACATGCGTGCCGTTTCCAGCGGTGGCCGGGCCGCCGTCGAACGGCGTGTAGATGTAGACGATGGGGAAGCTGTCATCCTTGGCATAGGCCGGCGGCTTGTCGGCCGGCTTCGGCAGCCGTGAAAAGCCGATCGTCCCGAGCACGGCATCGTAGAAGCGCGCTGCCTTTTCCCGGTCGTTGGTCCCGAACGTGATGTGACTGATGACCGAGCCCGACATCGCAACCCCCTCTCTGTGTTCGCGTTTTGTTCTTTTAAAGAAAGGCCGCTGCGCAATCAAGCTGCATGGCAAGACAAAGGGGCCGTGTCCTTGCGGACCGGCCCCTACTCTCGTGGCTGGCGAAGATGCCTAAGCAGCGACCTGCTCGCCCTCCACCGAAGCGACCAGCTTCTCCAGGATGTTTTGCGGCGAAGATTCGCCGTAGGGGTCGGTCTCGCAGTTGTCAGAATAGCCCGGCTCCTCGAACCAGGCCTCGACCACGCCATCGTTGACGATGGCAGCATAGCGCCAGGAGCGCATGCCGAAGCCGAGGTTATCCTTGCAGACCAACATGCCCATCTTGCGGGTGAACTCGCCGGAGCCGTCCGGGATGAGCTGGACGTTCTCCAGCCCCTGCTGCTTGCCCCAGGCGTTCATCACGAAGGCGTCGTTGACCGACAGGCAGTAGATCGCATCGATGCCCTTGGCCTGAAAGTCCTCGTGCAGCTTCTCGAAATCCGGCAGCTGATAGGTCGAGCAGGTCGGCGTGAAGGCACCAGGCAGGGAAAAGAGGACCACGCGCTTGCCCTTGAAGTAGTCCGCCGTCGTCTTGTCTTGCCAGCGGAAGGGGTTGGGGCCACCGACGGCCTCATCGCGCACACGTGTCCTGAAGGTGACGTCGGGCAGCTTTTTGCCGTTCATCTTTCTCTCCTTAGATTTTCTCGTTTTTGAGGGACAGCCGACACTGACCAGTGCCGGATCGCAGGTTGTTGCGAATTAGAATACGTTCAATTTGCATCACGGTATCGCGAATTTCAATGGATGAGGGTGTGAAATTTGGCCGCACCCCGCTGCGGCGCCCCCTCGCCCACTCATCGGCCTCGCAGGCCCGCAATCAGCCCGACAGCAATGCCGAGCGGATAGCGCGCTCCATCTCCTGCGCGACGCTCTGCTCCGCCTTCTCTCCGATCAGCAGAACGAGAGAAGACCGCGGCAAAGCCGGAAAGCCATCGTCCTCGCCAAGGACACGCATGGCGCCGTCCACAGCGCTTGCCGAGAGAACACCGACCGCCAGTCCGGCACCAATGGCGGCTTTCACGCCCGCGACGCTCTCGCTGGAATAGGCCACCCGGTAGCGACGGCCGGCCCGCTCCATCGCCTCGATCGCCGCATCGCGCCACCAGCAAGCTCGGTCGAATAGCGCCAGTGGCACAGGCTCGTCCCCTGTGATCGACAGGCTCGCCTCGGCAGCCCAAACCGTTTGCTCGCGCAAGAGAGGCTTGCCCAGCCGCTCCCCGGGTGCAGCGGTGTAGACGGCAAAGTCGAGTTCTCCGCGCTTCACCGCATCCGGGAATCCGACACTGAAACCGCTGCGAACGGACACCTCCACGCCGGGATGGCGAACGGCAAAGGCGGCCAGAACCCGCTCCAGGACCGCGATGCTGTAGTCGTCAGGAATGCCGACCCTGATGCGCCCACTGAGGGGATGCGAGAAGAGTTCGGCAATTCGGCCCAGCTCGGAGAGCGTTCGCTGCGCCACCGGCAAGAGCCGTTGCCCCTCCTCCGTCAGCACCATACCGCGGGCCTGGCGCGCAAAGAGCCGGGCCGAGACCCCCTCCTCAAGCTTGCGGATCTGAACGCTGATGGCGGACTGGGTGCGGCCGAGCCGCTCCGCTGCATGGGTGACGTTCCCGGCTTCAGCCACCGCCAGGAAGCTGCGCAGCCACTCGCTGCTCAAGGGCAAGCGTTCGATTTCATTCATGCAGAGAGAATAACTATTCATTTTTTCGCTTGCAACGAGGCCCTTATCCTGGCGCGGTCAAAGCATGGAGACGACTATGACCGCCAGAACGCTGGCCTTGAGCTTTCGCCCCTACGCGCTGCGCACGCTTTTGCTGCTCTTGGTCGCCGGCGTTGCCTTGGCCTTTCCCGACCTGGCTCTGCAGGCTCTCGTCTTCACGCTCGAGAATCTTCTGCTGATCAGCCCGGTGATCATCATCGGCGTGGGCCTGACTGCGGGCATCACGGCGAGTGGCTCCATGGGCCTGATCGCCTCGGCCTTCCGCGGCCACGATCTCCGCATGATCGCGCTCGCCTCGCTGATCGGCGCCATCACCCCCGTCTGCGGCATCAGCGTGCTGCCTCTCGTCGCCGGACTCCTGATCGCGCGGGTGCCCTTGGCTCCGATCATGGCCTTTTGGCTGTCCTCGCCGATCACCAGCCCCAACATGCTGGCTATCACGGCTGGCACCCTAGGCTGGGACTTCGCGCTGATCAAAACCCTCGCGGCCTTCGGCATCGGGATGTTCGGTGGTCTCGTCACCTGGGCTTTGAGCACGGCCGGTGCGCTGGGCTCTCCGACCAAGGACGGGGGTACCCTGGCGCGCATCGCCGGCGCGGCCTGTAGCGGCGGGCTCTCCACGATCAGATGGGCCTTCTGGCACGAGCCCGAGCGCCGCGCGGCCTTCCTTGACGTCGCCTACCGCACCGCGCGCCTCATGCTGCCGTGGCTCTCCTTGGCCTTCGCCGCGGAGTTCTTCATCAAGCTCTATCTGCCGGAGGACCTGGTGATCTCTTGGGTCGGACGCGACAACGCCTGGGCCGTGCCCCTGGCCGCCGTGGTCGGGGCGCCGATCTATCTCGACGGCAACGCCGCCCTGCCGCTCATCCGCGGCCTGATCGAGGCTGGGATGCGGCCAGACGCCGCCATGGCCTTTCTGATCGCCGGCGGCATCACCAGCGCCTGGGCCGCCATTCCCGTCTTTGCGCTGGTGCGCCTGCCGGTCTTCTCGCTCTACATCGGCCTTGCTGTCGCGAGCTCCATTCTCGCCGGCTGGGCCTCCGGCTTCTTCCTACTTTGAGCGCACCGGCCCCCTCTCCCGGTTGCGCCAGGACATCGCCGCCAAGCCCAGGAGGCCGAAACCAAAGAGCGCCAAGGCGCCCGGCTCGGGCATCGGCCAAACACCGATGATGTCGGCCTCGTTGACCGTGTTCACCGCAAATCCGAACTGGACATTGCTGATGGAGATCGGGCCGGTCAGCCCGGTTGGCGTGAAGGTGATATGGATATCATGGAAGAAGAAGGAATCGTCGGTCAGATCGACGTCGAAGACGAAGGAATTGCAAGAGTTGTTGAAACATCCTCCGTCGTCCTTCGTAAAGGTCGGGCCGCCGATCAGGCTCCCCGACACGCCTGACAACTCGACTTCGAACTCGGCCCCTGTCCCATCAGGGATCCCTGAGCCGTTGACCGATACGCCGAAGTTCTCAGGCAGCGGGTCGTTGCCGTCGTCGGCGATCTCCAGATGCTGCTTCAAGCCGGTCTGTGCGTCGAAGAAATCGATCCAGATCTCCAAGCTCTCGCCCGGGTTCACCGTCATGGGCGAACCGAGGCTGATATCGTTGGATGAATAGTTCGGATCCGGGTTCACGAAGATCTGCCCATCATCCAAGTCAAATGTGAGTTGCACCGCAGCGGCTGACCCCGCCGATAACGTGGCTGCCAACAGCCCCATTGCCAGACAACCGCCCACTCTGACGATTCTCATCACCTAGCCCTCCTATTTGGGCCTCCACCGACTCCCCAAGCAAAAGAGGCGAGGAAGCTCTGCCAGTCTGTGTCCGACCAGACGGCGCAACCGACTTCCGCCACTCCCAAAGCTATCTTGAGAGTGTCACCCACAGCCCATTGCGCAGAACTGGCCTGCTTAACAAACCATTAAGCAAATCTTATGCCAGATTCTAATTTCACGCTAACTCAGGGGGTTAAAGCACCTATCGCCCAGCAAGCGCGCAAAGATTGTAAAGGGCATTTTACAATTCAATTTCGGCCAATAGTCGCTTTTACCCATAACCGAGACGAGAAACCTCAATGACTTTGAGCCTTTAAACCCAGGCGCCAACGACTCACTGGACTGTAAAAAATACCGACAGTCCGTTCCAAAAATGATTTCTGGGCGCCCAACGCATGCCCGATGCCTGTTCCTTGCCTTGGTCACTGCTCCGCCTTGCCCTAGTCTCCGAGACAGGATGCCAAGCGCGTGCATCCATGCGAAGAAACGGCCGCTGCCAGGGAGCCCGCCATGTCTCAATCCGCCGTCTCCATGAGCGCCGCCGCGCCAGCAGGCTCTGCTCCGGTCTTCGGCAACTGCCTCGAGATGATCGGGAATACGCCGCTCATCCGGGTAAACCGCATCGATACAGGGCCTTGCGAGCTTTTCCTCAAGCTCGAGTCACAGAATCCGGGCGGCTCGATCAAAGACCGCATCGGCCGCTCGATGATCGAAGCGGCCGAGCGGGACGGCAGCCTCAAGCCCGGCGGGACTTTGGTAGAGGCGACCGCTGGCAATACGGGCCTCGGCCTGGCCCTGGTGGCGGCGCAAAAGGGCTACCGGCTGATCATCGTGGTGCCCGACAAGATGGCGCAGGAGAAGATCTTTCACCTGCGCGCTCTCGGGGCCGAGGTGCGGCTCACCCGCTCCGACGTCGGCAAGGGACACCCCGACTACTATCAGGACATGGCCGAGCGCATCGCTGCCGAGGAAGGTGCGATCTACGTCAACCAATTCGGCAATCCGGCCAACCCCTTGGCCCACGAAACCACCACCGGGCCCGAGATCTGGGAACAGATGGATCACCGGATGGACGCCATGGTTTGCGGTGTCGGCTCGGCCGGGACGATCACCGGCCTTTCACGCTTCTTCGCCTCGGTCGACCCGAACATCGAGATGGTCCTGGCCGACCCGGAAGGCTCAATTCTCGCCCATTACATCGACACCGGCGAGGTGCTGGACGAGGTCGGCTCCTGGGTTGTTGAAGGCATCGGCGAAGACTTTATCCCGCCGATCTCCGATTTCACCCGGGTCAAGAAAGCCTATAGCATCTCCGACAAAGAGGCGCTCTTCGCCGCGCGCGAGGTGCTGCGCAAGGAGGGCATTCTCGCCGGCTCCTCCTCCGGCACCCTGATCGCCGCGGCCCTGCGTTATTGCCGCGAGCAGACGACGCCCAAGCGGGTGGTGACCTTCGTCTGCGACAGCGGCAACAAGTACCTCTCCAAGGTCTACAACGACTACTGGATGATCGATCAGGGTTTCATCGAGCGGGAGAGCAGCGGCGACCTGCGCGATCTGATCAGCCGGCGCCATACCGAGGGCGCCACCGTCACCACGGCCCCCGACGACAGCCTCCTGATCGCCTACGGCCGCATGAAGCTCTACGACATCTCCCAGTTGCCGGTGCTTGACGATGGCGGCCAGGTGGTCGGGATCATCGATGAGAGCGACATCCTGCTGAAGGTCTTCAGCGACGAGAGCCGCTTTCAGGAGCCGGTCTCCAGCGCCATGACCACCAAGGTCGAGACCATCGCGCCGGACCACCCCATCGAGGACCTACTGCCGATCTTCGCCCGCGATCACATCGCCATCGTCAAAGAAGGCGACGCCTTCCTTGGCCTGATCACCCGCATCGATCTGCTGAATCATCTGCGGCGACGCATGAAATAGGCAGGATAACTGTCTGATTTTGGAAGAGAGAATTCACCATGCCTGATACCACGCCGCCGCGCCCCAATCGCCTTGGCTTCGGCACCCGCGCCATTCACGCCGGTCAGCAACCGGACCCGACGACCGGCGCCATCATGACGCCGATCTACGCCAGCTCGACCTACGTTCAGGAAAGCCCTGGCGTCCACAAGGGCTATGAGTACAGCCGCACGCACAATCCGACCCGCGCGGCCTACGAAGCCTGCATTGCCGATCTGGAGAGCGGCACCCGCGGCTTCGCTTTCGCCTCAGGCCTGGCGGCGACCGCGACCCTGCTCGACCTCTTCGAGACCGGCAGCCACATCGTCGTGATGGACGACGTCTACGGCGGCACCTACCGGCTGTTCGAGCGGGTGCGCCGCCGCTCGGCCGGCCTGGACTTCACCTTCGTCGATTTGAGCGATACCGCGGCCCTGGAGGGAGCGATACGGGACAACACCAAGCTGATCTGGATCGAAACGCCAACCAACCCCCTCCTCAAGCTGGTCGACTTGGAGGCGGTGACCGCTGTCGCCAAGGCCCGCGGCATCCTGACCTGCTGCGACAACACTTTCTCCAGTCCCTGGGTCCAGCGCCCGCTGGAGCTGGGCTGCGACCTGGTCATGCATTCGGCGACCAAGTACCTGAACGGCCACAGCGATATGGTCGGTGGCATTCTCGTCGTAGGTGACAACCCGGCCCTGGCCGATGAGCTGGCCTTTCTGATCAATGCCGTCGGCGGCATTCAGGGTCCGTTCGACGCTTTCCTGGCCTTGCGCGGGCTCAAGACCCTGGCCCTGCGCATGGAACGACATGGCCAAAGCGCGCAACAAGTCGCTGAGTTTCTTGAGAGTCATCCCAAGGTCGCGCGCGTGCACTATCCGGGGCTGGCGAGCCATCCCCAGCACGGCCTCGCCCTCCGGCAGATGCGCGGCGGCGGCGGCATGGTGACGGCCATCCTGCATGGCGGGCTTGAAGAGTCCCGCCGCTTTCTGGAGCGGGTGGAGATCTTCGCGCTCGCCGAGTCGCTCGGCGGCGTCGAGAGCTTGATCGAACACCCGGCGATCATGACCCATGCCTCTATCCCGCCGGATATCCGGGCCACGCTGGGCATCAGCGACGGCCTGGTCCGGCTGTCCGTCGGCGTTGAGGAGGTCGACGACCTGATCGCCGACCTACGCCAGGCTCTCGCTTAGTGTCCCAGTCGCCTGGGCTTACGTACCTAACTGCTTATTAAGGGCAATTGGTCAGACTACCCACCCTATCGGGCTGAATTAGGGAACGGGGTCGCCCCAGGCATGGCCAACGCTGCAGACGAACGGCCAATCCTTATCAAGAAGGTTAAGAAGGGCGGCGGCCACGGCCACCACGGCGGCGCCTGGAAGGTTGCCTATGCCGATTTCGTGACCGCCATGATGGCCTTCTTCCTGCTCTTGTGGCTGCTGTCGACCTCCTCCGAAGAGCAGCTGACCGGCCTCGCGGACTACTTCAGCCCCACGGCCCTCTCAACCAGCACACAAAGTGGCGCCGGCGGAATATTGGGCGGCCGCAGCCTCTCCGAGGAGGGGGCGGCAGTCGGCGAGCGCTCTCCCATGGGCATCACCGTCAGCCTCGCCTCGCCCGAAGAAGAGGAAGAGGAGCCGGAGGAAGAGGTCGAAGTCGATGATGGCGAGGTTAGCGAAGAGCAGCTGACCAAGCAGCTTGAGGAGCGCGAGCGCGAGCGCTTCGAGAAGGCCGAAGCCGAGCTGCGCCAGGCGATCGAAGCGACCCCCGGCCTCGAGCAGCTCAACGGCAATCTCTTGATCGATCAGACCGATGAAGGTCTGCGCATCCAGATCGTCGACAAGAAGGGGGCCGCCATGTTCAAGAGCGGCAGCGCGGAGCCGGCCCCTGAGACCTTGAAGTTGCTCGAGCTGGTCGCAGCCGCCGTAAAGCGACTGCCCAACCAGATCGTCATCAGCGGCCATACGGACGCCACGCCTTTCACAGGGCGCGACGATTACAGCAATTGGGAGCTTTCCACGGACCGCGCCAACGCCAGCCGCCGAGTGCTGATCGCCAATGCACTGCCGGCGGAGCGCATCGAAGAGGTCAGCGGCAAGGCCGCCACGGAGCTATTGCTGCCGGACGATCCGTCTTCGCCGCAGAACCGCCGCGTTGCGATCATCGTGCTCAACAACCGCGCAGGCGGGAACCTTGAGGCCAACGCCCAGGCCAGCGGTCAAAAAGAGGCAGAGCAGCCGGAGGGCCCACAAGAGCCGCCCTCCATCATCCGGCGCGACAGCGAGCTCCCCCAGCCCAGCAACGCGAGCAGCCTGACCGTCGTTGAGTAGCGCAGCCGCATCGGCGGCTTGCGGCAATGGCACATCCGCCCCATGTGTTTCTCTAGGCAAATGGCATTAGGAGAGATCAAGGCGTGAGTGACGGCCGTGGGATGACCCTGCGATTGCGCGGTCCGGTTTGGGAGGGCGAAGCCCCCACACCGCTGGACAACCCGGCGCTCTATGATGAGCTGCTACGCCGCCGCATCTTGGCGTCGGCGATCGACTTTCTACTGCTTCTGGCTCTGTCCGGGGCGATCTGGATGGCGGCTTTCGTGGCGACGGGAATGACCTTCGGCTTGATGGCGCCGGTCATTTGGCCCTTGCAGGTGGTGGCGGCGAGCCTCCTGCCTGTCGCCTATTTCACCTGGATGATCGGCTCGGGTGGAGCGACTGCCGGGATGTATCTGCTTGACCTGGAAGTCAGATCCTACACGGGGGACCGTTTGGACTACATCCAGGCTTTCGTACGTGCGGCCCTGTTCCTCATCAGCTTCAGCCTACCGTTCGTCTTCCTTGTACCGCTGTTCAATGAACGGAAGCGCGGCCTTCACGACTACCTGTCCGGCAGCCTCGTGGTGCGGAGCAGTGCCGTAAAAGCCAGTGTCGGCTTTGCCTGAGGCAGCTGTTTACAGCTCCCGCGGTTTCATGAGACGATCCACCCGATAGTTGAGGCGATGGGACCACCGTCGGCGACAACTGCGAGGCCAGAGTTTCCCGCAGGGCGTCAATGGTAGACCCCGACGCCGAGAAGGCGCGCGAAACAGAAAGACCGGACAGCGTGCGCGACGAAGCGAAGAAAGCAAGCCAGCCGGGCGATGCGGCGGGCACTACGGAAGAAAACCAACCTCCGCACTGCTTCTATGTGATGGCTGAGATGCCCTGCCCCTATCTTCCGGGGCGGTGGGAGCGAAAGGTCATTGCCGAGCTGCCGGTACGGCGCTCGCGCCAGCTTTACGACAGCCTCATTCTCGGCGGTTTTCGCCGCAGCCACCGCTACGTCTACCGGCCAGCCTGCAGCGACTGTGAGGCCTGCGTTCCGGTCCGCGTCGCAGCAGACCGCTTTGTCGAGAAGCCATGGCAGCGCCGCGTCCTGCGCCGCAACACCGACTTGATCGTGACCCAACGCCCGGCCGTCGCCACCGACGAGCAGTATCGGCTCTTCAAAGCCTATCTGAGCGACCGCCACGACGACGGCGAGATGAGTGGAATGTCTTTCGCTGACTACCGGGCGATGATCGAGGAAACCAACATCGACACAGGCGTTGTCGAGTTTCGTATCCCCGATGGTACGCTGGTCGCCGCCTGCTTGGTCGACTGGGTCCAGGACGGCGTGTCGGCGGTCTACAGCTTTTTCGCGCCGGACCAGGCGCGCCGCTCGCTCGGAAGCTTGATGATCCTCGAACTCATCGAGCAGGTCCGAAAGCGGGGCAAGTCCCACGTCTATCTCGGCTACTGGATCGCCGAAAGCGACAAGATGAAGTACAAAACCCGCTTTGAGCCGCTCGAGGGCGTTAAGGACGGTTACTGGACCGACCTGACATTTTGACGGCCAAAAGCCCTGGTCTTGCCGCCCCCTATCACGCCGCGTAGTTTGCGCGCCACATGATGCCCATATAACGGGCGCAACTATCTCGCGCACATCACGACCAAAACAAAGGGAGGTGCAATTCCATGAAGCGTCGCGAGTTTCTTTCTAGTGCAGCAGTCGGCGGCGTCGCCACGGTGGCGGCCGCCACCTCGTTCCCGAAACCGTCCCTGTCACAAGGCACCAAGCGGCTGCGTATGCAGACCACTTGGCCGAAGAACTTCCCGGGCCTCGGCACCGGCGCCAACAAGCTCGCCGAGTTCATCACCACCGCATCGGGCGGCGCCCTAGAGGTTGAGGTCTTCGGCGGCGGCGAGATCGTCCCGGCCTTCGAAACCATGGACGCGGTCGCCGGCGGTTCTCTCGATATGGGCCACGGTGCTCCCTACTACTGGAAGGGCAAGGTTGCGGCGACGCAGTTCATCGCCTCCATCCCCTTCGGCCTCAATGCCACCGAGCAGAATGCCTGGGTGCAGTTCGGCGGCGGACAGGAGCTTGCCGACAAGGTCTATGCCGAGCTCGGCTGTAAGTTCTTCGCTTCCGGCAACACCGGCGTTCAGGCCGGCGGCTGGTTCAACAAGGACATCAACAGCCTGGAAGACTACAAGGGCCTGAAGATGCGTATCCCGGGCCTGGGCGGTGAAGTCGTCAAGGCGGCCGGCGGTAACGTGGTCAACCTGCCGGGCGGCGAGATTCCGCCGGCGCTGGCTTCCGGCGCGATCGACGCCACCGAGTGGGTCGGTCCCTACAACGACCTGGCCTTCGGCCTCTACAAGTCGGCCAAGAAGTACTACTACCCGGGCTGGCACGAGCCGGCGACGCTGCTCGACAATTTCGTCAGCCTGACCGTTTGGGAGTCGCTTCCGAACGACCAGAAGGCCATCGTCGAGGCGGCCAACGCCTACGCCAATGCCTACGTGATCAACGAGTTCACAGCGAAGAACAACGCCGCGCTCGAGACTTTGGTCACCGAGCATGGCGTCGAGGTGAAGCAGTTCCCGGATGAGGTGCTGAACGGTCTCGGCAAGCTTTCGGGCGAGGTCATCGGCGACCTGGCGAACCAGGATGCCATGTCCCGCGAGGTCATGGAGTCGATCATTGCCTTCCGAAAGCAGTCGATCTCCTACGCCTCTTTCTCGGAGCGTGCTTTCTACAACGCACGCTCGCTGCCCTTCGACTGGGTTACCCTGTAAGCAGGGCGCAGCTCAGAGTGCAGTCTTGGCGGCGGGGCCTTCGGGCCCCGCCGTTTTTTCTGCGGCAGAACCTGCCATTGGGTGGCAGCCTTCGAAGACGATCGTCCGACGGTGAGTGGTGCTTAGTTGCGAGCGCCGCGGCCACCGAAACGATCGACATCGCCGTCACCGCCTATCATACCGTGACGCATCAACGCCGCCTGGCAACGCGCAATCAGCGGCTCCATGTTGCAAGCCTCCGCCAGCGATAGTGCGTTCTGGTAACAACGCGTGGCTGCTTTCGCGTCATTGGTAGAGGAGAGGATCTCGCCTTGGGTCCAAAGGGCGTCGGCCTTGTTGCCGCGTTCTTTGGATTGCTCGGCGAGTTCCAGAGCACGCTTCACCGCGCTTGAGGCCGCTTCCTCGTCGCCGTTGGCCAGCGCCGCCTCGGCGAGCCAAGCCAGTTCGAGAGAGTGGCTCACCAGAATCCCAAGCTCGCGGGAGCGCGCCACCGCCGCCTCCAAGCACTTCCGACCTTCCGTCGGATCGTTACTCAAGACAAGGGCATGGCCCAGCGCGGATGAGAGGTTCGCGAACCATGCCACCAAGTCCCAGTCCTCACAGATCTGAAGCCCTTCCTCCAACAATGGCACGGCAACCTTTAGGTCGCCCTTATGCATATGCAGGAACCCGGCGGAGTAGATTGCCACGGCCGAGGTCAAGGGGTGATCGAGGGAGCGGGAGAACTGCACGACCTCTCGGGCGGCACGGCTACCGACCTCGAAGTCTCCCAGTCTCGCAAGCGCCCACAGGCGCCAGGACTCGAAAAAGAGATAGCCTGGTCCGGGCAGGCCGAACGTGTGGTGCTCGTATCTTTGCGATAGTGCCCCGATTGCAGACCCCAAAAGGCGCGCCGATTGCTTGAAGTCACCCAGTGCATAGTGGGCGGATCCGATATAGGCGTTGGTCAGAATCTCAAGCTCACGGTCCTGCGCGCGGCGGGCAAGTTCCAAGGCGTGATAACCGGCGGATGCCGAATCATCCGGCCGCCCAAGCAGAGCCATATCTCGTGCGATGTAGGCCGACAGGCGGGCACGGCGCTCAGGTGCGATAAAGTCGCGGCTCCACTCTTCGACACGCTGCAGATTGTCGAGGTCCTTTTGGATCTCACCCAGGGGATAGAGGACATTGCGCAAATCGAAGCTGATATCGATTGCGCTCTCCAGAGTCTCGGCGGTTTGCGGCACCAGCTCGCAACAGCGGAGCGCCTCTTCGAAGAAAGCAACGGCGCTCTTGTAGGCTGATCTCTCCGCCGCGCGGCGACCGGCGGTACGGGCGTAGAGCAGAGCCTTGTCCCAAACCTCCCCTGCCCTGGCATGATGGGCAAGCGTTTCCGTCAACTCGTGGAGGCGGTCCGAGAAGATTGTTTCAAGAGCTGCGAGCGTCTTTCGATGCAGGCCAGCGACCTGATGACTTAGCAGCTCGCTTCGTACCACCTCATGAATCAGCCCATGGGTGAAACGATAGGCAGGCTCGCCATCGATGCTCTCGCTTCGAATCAGTCGAGCGTCGGAAAGGCGCGCGAGGCGCTCCGAGAGCTCCAGCTCGACCGGCTCGGAGACGACCTCTTCCAGCAGTCGGAAGGAGAAGACATCACCGATCACCGCGGCTGCCTGAAGAACCTCCTTGTCGGAAAGGCTGAGCCTGTCGACCCGCGACGAGATCACCGACTTCACGGAAGAGGGAATCTCGATTTCCCGATAGGCCCCGGATAGGCGGAACTCGCCATAGCCGCCGTGCAGGACGCCGGAGGCTTCCAGCGTCCGGATGCTCTCTTCGATGAAGAAGGGATTCCCGGCCGTTCGCTCCATGAGTTCGCGTTTCAGCTTTGCGAGCGACGCGTCGCTGCCAAGGCAAGAGTCTATCAACTGCTCAGCGCTTGGCTGGGCCAGCGGGGCCAACGTGATCTCGTCAATGCCTTGAAAGTCGCTCGTCAGGCCAGCCTGCCTGAATCGCGAGGTGACGAGAAAGACCAGGTCGCTGCCGGCGACGTTAGACAGAATATGCCGGAGCAGAAGGGCAGAGTCGCTGTCGATCCACTGCGCATCTTCGACCAAGACAACCAGACCGTTGTGCCGGCTCTCGGCCGTCAGCACGCGAGAAATCGTATCGTGTGCGAGATGCTGCCGCTGTGACGCATCCATCTTGAACCACTCGGGGTCATCGATCCGGACACCCAAGACCGACAGAACCGCCGTCGTGCGGCCCTCGAGTTCGGGCTCCAGATCCTTCAGTTGCCCTCGAATCTTCGAACAGATCTCGTTTTCGCTGTCGCCCGAACCGAGCTGGAAATAGCTGCGCAGCATTGTCGCAAACGGTAGATAAGGAATGCTCTGGCCGTAAGAGTTGGCTTCGACCGTCATGAGACGCCAGCTGCCGGTCGCCCCTTTGCTGATGGCTTCCCAGCAAAGACGCGACTTCCCGACGCCAGCCTCGCCAACGATGACAACACCCTTTGGCGTCTTTTGCTGCGACGGCTGAAAACAGCTCACGATCTGCTCGAGCTGCTTCTGGCGACCAACGAAAAGGCTCAGGTTCGATGCGGGCAAACTATCAAAGCTTGCTGCGCTGGATTCGGCGCTGAGCAGCTGAAACACCTCAACCGGCTCGGCAAACCCGCGAAGCTGTGACGAGCCCAACGGCTGCCAGTTGAAGCGCGACCCGGTCAGTACTTTGGTTTGGCTGGAGCATAAAATCGTGTCGGGGTCCGCCATATGCTCCAAGCGGGCGCTCAGATGCGTGGTTGCTCCCATAGCCGTGAAATCGAAACCGGCATCCGACTCCATGGCGCGGATCACCACCTCGCCCGTGCTGATACCCGTCCTCACTCTAATGTCGCCCATGTCGGAGGCTGTCTTGTCGTCTCGCATCTTTGCGAGCGCCTCCTTCATGTCGAGTGCCGCGAGACAAGCGTGCGTCGCGTGGTTCTCAACGGCAACCGGAGCACCGAAGAGCGCAATGATGCCGTCGCCCATCAGCCTGCTTACGGTTCCACCGAACTTCTCAACTGACTCTGCCATCCGCAGAGTCGCGCCATCGAGAAACTCGAGCGCAAACTCCGGGTCGTGTTCTGAGATGATTTCCGTTGAGCTCGCGATATCCGCGATTAGGACGGTGACCTCCTTTCGCTCCTGAAAGACTCGTTTTGCTTTGGAGGAATGGCCAGGACGCCGCGCATCGCTGGTCGATAGCACCTCCTCCAGCGTCACGACCTTTGCCTCGGCCGACCGCGCGCCGGCCAAATTGGTTCCGCAACTGTGGCAGAAGTTCGCGTCGTCTCTGACGTTCGCCTTGCAGTTGGGACATTCCATCGAACAAATCCCGGGTGGCGGTGATAGAGACGATCAATACTCAAGGCTGGCCAAAACGACTGTTTGACCTCAGCGGGTTATCACAGACGACCAAGCAGACGGTGACCCAGCGATTTAGTCACCAGGTACCTTGTAGCCGCCT
The DNA here is from genome assembly GCA_965247175.1 of Rhodospirillales bacterium. GTDB lineage: Bacteria > Pseudomonadota > Alphaproteobacteria > Kiloniellales > DSM-21159 > JANQMX01. The sequence continues at coordinate 323,981 of OZ252006.1, read as the reverse complement.
CCGCACTCGTGCCCCTGCTGCATGGCCTCGATGCCTTCGTCAAAGGTTAGCAAAGGGGTGATCTCGAAACCGCGCACTCCCTCGTGTGACGAGATGACCATGGCGAACGAACGTGCTGCGGTCGGCGTCGGCATCCTCACGATACCGATCAGATCATGAGCTCCGAAACTGATGAACTTGCCGAGTACAGTGCCACCCTTTCCGTTTTCGTCCACCACGTCGACAAAATCACCGCCATGCCTCCGAGCCAGCTCGCGTACCGGTGCCAAACGAGACTCCGCGCTAACCTGTTTCTCGCTCAGCAAGTCACGCCATGCCGAAGCTGTGTAGTCGCAACGAACCAAATAATAGCTCATGTGAGTGCCTCCGCCCGTCTTTACACTTGAATGTGATTACGCGCCCCAACTTCCGGACGTTTAATCGCAAATCAGTTCATAGCCTAACAGCATGACAGTTCGGCGCTAGCCGAAAACGCGCCTGTCTCGCGAGTCCAAAGCCCTACAGACGGAGGGCTGGTTGAGTGGCGAGCTCGAGTTAGCGAGCTGCTCTAGAACAGAACGCTGGGCAGCCAGGTGGCCAGCGCCGGGAAGAGCGCAATCAGGCAAAGCCCGACGATCTGGATGCCAACGAAGGGGATGATGCCGCGATAGATCTGCATGGTCGTCACCGATGGTGGCGCGACCCCACGCAGATAGAAGAGCGCAAAGCCGAAGGGCGGTGTCAGGAAACTGGTCTGCAGATTGACCGCGATCATGACGCCGAGCCAGACGGGATCCAGGCCCATCTTGAGCAGGATGGGGCCGACAATGGGCACCATCACGAAGGTGATCTCGATGAAATCGAGGAAGAAGCCCATGACGAACATCAGGGCCATGACGACAATCATCGCCCCCATCACTCCGCCGGGCAGCGCGCTCAGCACGTCCTCGACGATTTCCTCGCCGCCCAGGCCACGGAACACCAAGGAAAAGACCGAGGCCCCCAGCAGGATGAGAAAGACCATGCAGGAGACCTTCACCGTGCTGCGCATAACATCGATGAGGATGCCGCTGGCATAGACCCGGCGCAGACAGATCGCGACCCCTGTGAGCAAGGCGATGACGCAAATCACGGCCACGCCTGCGGCGGCCTGGTCGATGACGGGCACGACTTCGCGCTGCATGCGCAGATCGAAAAGAGAAACCAGCGGAACCAACGCCAGCAGAGCCAGACCGGCGGCATAAACCGCGCGCGAACGGTCCGGCATGAGATTGCGGCCGGCCAGCAGCAAGGCGCCGACGGAGCCCATGGCGGCAGCCTCAGTGGGCGTCGCGGCACCAATCAAAATCGAGCCGAGGACGAGGATGATCAACGCGGCCGGCGGCAGCAGCACCGCCATCACCCGCTCACGCAGCCGACCGTCGCTCTCGCTCCGCGGAACCGGAGGGCAGTCCTCCGGATTGCGCAGCGCACTGATCAGAATCCAGCCGATATAGAGGCCGACCAGCATCATGCCCGGCAGGAAGGCACCGGCGAAAAGATCGACCACCGAGACCGGCTCGGGCGCGAAGTTGCCGAGCTCCAGCTGCGCTTCCGTGTTGGCGCCTTGCAGGATGTCGCCAAGCAGGATCAGCACGATGGAGGGCGGGACGATCTGTCCCAAGGTGCCGGCGGCGCAGATTGTGCCGGTCGCGATCTTCGGGTTGTAGCCGACCTTCAGCATGGTCGGCAGGGACAGAAGGCCCATGGTGACCACCGTGGCGCCGACGATACCGGTCGAAGCCGCCAGCAGCATGCCGACGATGACCACGGAAACCGCGAGTCCTCCGCGGACACTGCCAAACAATTGCCCCATGGTTTCAAGCAATTGCTCGGCAATCTTCGAGCGCTCCAGCATCACGCCCATGAAGACGAACAACGGCACGGCCACCAGCAGTTCGTTCTGCATCACCCCGAGATAGCGGGAGGACAAGGCCGTGAAGAGACGCAGATCGAAGATGCCAAGGAGGTTGCCGATCAAGGCGAATACGATGGCCACGCCGGCCAGGGTGAAGGCCACGGGAAAGCCGATCAGCAGCACGCCGCAGACGGTGACGAACATCATTAGGCTGACGATTTCTCCCAGAAGGACGGGATCCATATCGCTACATCCCGTCCTCTGGCTCTTCGCTCCTGGCGAACTCCGGGTGGCCCGTTAGGACCAAGAGGCTGCGCGCCGCAAGCGACAGGCCCTGCAATCCAACCAAAATGCAGAAGACCCAAAGTACCGACTTGAGCAGGAAGAGCCCGGGTAAGCCGCCGGCTTCGCGTGACTCCTCCAGGATTTGCCAGGACTTCAGCACGTAGTCGTAGCTGACGAAGAAGACCAGCAGGATCATCGGCAGCAGGAGCAGCAGAACGCCGAGGAGATTGACCCAGGCTTTGTGACGAGGGTCGGCAGGACGATAGAAGATGTCGACCCGCACGTGGCCATCGTGCAGCAGGGTGTAGCCGGCGCCGACCATAAAGACCACGCCGTGCAGCCAGACGTAGGATTCCTGAAGCCAGACGAAGCCGAAGGAGAAGACATAGCGCATGATCACCACCACGAAGGCGATCATCACCATGGCCAAGGTCAACCAGGCGACGCCACGGCCGATGGATTCATTGAGCGCGTCAACGCCGCCAACAAAGCGGACGAGAAAAGCCACCCAGAACTCCCTGCTCGGACGCCTTGTCGGCATCCTGCTCGTTTTCGTTACCGGCCCAAGTACCTCACATCCGGGCAAAAACCAAGCGCCGCATTAGCCCCTTTCGCGTGAGAGAATTCCCGTCAAGCAGCCGACAGCGCCCGCTGCCTTGACCAACTCGTCCGCTTCCACGGTGACGCATTCGACACCGTGAGCCGCGTAAGCACGCTCAACCTCGGGATAGCCCGCCACCATCAGGATACGCCGCGGCCCCAAGGTCACCACGTTGAAGGCACGGCCCAGGCTGGTGTAGTCCAGGTCAGGCAGGAAGCCAACCTCGTAGCCCCGATCGCGCAGAGCCTCGACCGCCGCATGGGGCGTCAGCCGCGGCCAAGCCATGGCGAGATCACGGTCGAAGATCCGCAGCATGCCCATGAGATGCATGGTGCCGTAGGGCATGTCGACGGCGATCAGCTCCAGGGAGGCATCGAGGGCGTACTGCCAGATCTGCTCGATGGCGCCGCCGTTTGTGCGCAGGCCCCGGCCGACGATGATTGTATTCTCGTCGAGCCACATGGCATCGGCACCCTCGAAGGTCGCCCGTCCCGACAGGCCGCGCAGGATGGGCACGCCCAGGTCCGCGAGGCGCCGCTGGACTTGGCGTTCCTCGCCAGCGCGCACCGTGGAGGCGGGCCGCGCCAGGATCGCCCCCTCGTGGGTCATAAAGAAGAGATCGGCACAGAACATCTGATTCGGACTGGGCCGATCTGCGGGATCGACGTAGTGCACAACCACGCCGTTGATGCGGAAGGCCTCGGCCATGGCGTCGTGCTGAGCCTGGGCCTTTCCGAGATCGACTGGCGCCAGCATCTGCACAGCGTCGTGATCCTCAAGGGAGGCACCAACCTCCTCGCCCGGACGGTGCAGCAGAACGGCTTCCAGTTTGCGCCACTCGCTGTCGACCGCGAAATCGCCCCAGACGCCGCCGATCTCCCCTGCCAGACTTTGCGTTCGCTGCGACCAGCCGGGGCCGCCGTAGGCCGCGGTGCGGAAGGTCTCCTGCTGCGAAGTCACGCCCTAGACCTCCCCGAACTTGTTGGACTTCGGGAAGCCGGTCGGCGGCAGGCGCCCCGCCTGCGCCCGCTTGCCGAGCCAGGCTGTCAGATCGGTTTCGGTGCGCACCCGGCTGCCGCTGCCACCCATGCGCCAGGATAGGCCCTCGGCCAACGTGAAGGTCTTGATGTCCGCCAAGCCGCCGTCGCGGTACTTCTGCAGCAGTACGCCGCGGCCGCGGGTCATCTCCGGCAGCTCCTCCAAAGGAAAGATCAGGAGCTTGCGGTTCTCGCCGACCACCGCAACGTGGTCGCCCTCGACCGGGCGGCAGGCCTGCGCCTCCGCCCCACTGCCGAGGTTGAGAATCTGCTTGCCGTTCTTGGTCTGGGCGACGACCTCGCTTTCCTTGACCAGGAAGCCGCGGCCGTCACCGGAGGCAACCAGCAATCGACGCTCGGCATCGTACACCGTCAGCTGCAAGATCTCCTGGTCGTTCGGCAGATCGATCATCAGCCGGAGCGGCTCGCCGAAGCCGCGCCCGCCTGGCAGCCTATCGGCACCCACCGTGTAGAAACGGCCGTTGGTGGCAAAGAGGATGAGCTTGTCGGTGGTCTGCGCCTTGACGGCGAAGGCGCCGCGGTCGCCCTCTTTGTACTTGGCGTCGGAGACATCGTCGTGATGCCCCTTCATGGCCCGGATCCAGCCCTTCGCCGAGAGCAGCACGGTGATGGGCTCCCGCTCCACGACGGCGTCCAGCGGGATGATGACGGCGCTGGGCGGCGTGCCGATCTCGGTCATGCGGCGGCCCAGCTCGGTCTCGGGCGCGAAGCGCTGGCGCACCTCCTTGATCTCCGCGGCAATGCTCTTCCAGCGCTTGCCTTCATCGGCCAGGAGCGCGTTCAGCTCGGCCTGCTCTTCCGACAGCTCTGCGTGCTCACGGCGAATGCCCTCTTCCTCGAGCTTGCGTAGGGAGCGCAGGCGCATGTTGAGGATGGCTTCGGCCTGGCCGTCAGTGAGCTCGAAGGTCCGCATCAGCTCGGCCTTCGGCTCGTCCTCCTCGCGGATGATACGGATGACCTCGTCGAGGTTCAGGTAGGCAATCAGGTAGCCTTCGAGCACCTCGAGACGCTTGGCGATCTTCTCGAGCCGATGGTTGGTGCGCCGGACCAAGACCACGTGGCGGTGATCGAGGAAGGCCTGCAGCGCCTCCCTCAAGCTCATGACCCGCGGCGTCTGCTGCGCGTCGAGGACGTTGAGGTTGAGCGGCACCCGCACTTCCAGCTCGCTTTGGCGGAAGAGCGACTCCATCAGCATCTCGGGGTCGACGTTGCGGCTCTTGGGCTCCAGCACCAAGCGAACGTCCGCAGCGGACTCGTCCTGGATGTCGCCAAGCAGGGCCAGCTTGCGCGCCTCCAGCAGCTCGGCGATGCGCTCGATCAGCCGGGCCTTCTGCACCTGATAGGGAATCTCGGTGACGACGATACGGTAGCCGCCCCCCTTGATCTTCTCCATCTCCCAACGGGCGCGCAGGCGGAAGCTGCCGCGGCCGGTACGGTAGGACTCGACGATGCTCTCTTTCGGCTCGACCAGCACACCGCCGGTCGGAAAGTCTGGGCCCTGCACCAGATCGACCAGCGTCTCGACCTGGGCCTTGGGATGCTTGATCAGATGCAGCAGCGCGTCGCAGAGTTCCGCTGCATTGTGCGGCGGCACCGAAGTCGCCATGCCGACGGCGATGCCCTGCGCCCCGTTTGCCAGCAGGTTGGGAAAAGCAGCCGGCAGTACCACCGGCTCCTCGTCCTCACCGTCGTAGGTCTCACGAAAGTCGACCGTGTCCTGGTCGATGCCCTGGAGCAGCAACTGCGCCACCGCAGTGAGACGCGCTTCGGTGTAGCGCATGGCAGCAGCGTTATCGCCGTCGATGTTGCCGAAGTTCCCCTGCCCTTCGACGAGCGGATAGCGCTGAGCGAAATCCTGCGCCAGGCGGACCAGGGAGTCGTAGATCGCCTGCTCGCCGTGGGGGTGGTACTTGCCGATCACGTCGCCGACCACGCGCGCCGACTTCTTGAAACCCGCGTTGGGGTCGAGCTTGAGCTGCTGCATGGCGTAGAGCACGCGGCGGTGCACCGGCTTCAGCCCATCACGCACATCCGGCAGTGCGCGGGAGACGATGGTCGAGAGCGCATAGGAGAGATAGCGCTCCGACAGCGCATCCACGAAAGGCACCGAGCGGATCTCGCCCGCTTCCGAATTCGAACTCATGGCGTCTTCTCACTGTTCTGGCGCGCGCAGCTTAGGCACGGCGGAAGAGTCGACAAAAGGCCTCAGAAGCGGTCGGCCCGGAATGGCGTGACATCGACCGTCGGCGGCCGGCCCGCGGCAAGATCGGCGATGAGGCGGCCGGTTATGGCGCCGAAGGTCAAGCCCAAGTGGCCATGGCCGAAGCCGAAATAGGTGTTCGGCAGACTGGGGCTTGGCCCGATGACCGGCAGGGAGTCGGGCATGGAGGGGCGGAAGCCTTGCCAGCGGGAGGCGCCCTCGAAGTTGAGATCGGGCAGGATACGCCCGGCGTTCTCACGCAAGATCTTCAGGCGCTCCCAGTTCGGCGCCATGCCGAGCTTTCCCAGCTCGACCGTGCCGGCGATGCGCAAGCCGTCCTCGAGCGGTGTGCAGATGAAGCCGCCTTCTGCCGAGGAGACCGGCCGGCGCAACTCGAGAGCCGGGTCCGGCAAGGTCAGGTGATAGCCGATCTCCGTATCCAGCGGCTGGGTAGCGCCCAGCGCTCTCCCCGCCTCCTTCGACCAGGCGCCGGCGGCCAGCACCACGGCATCGCAGCCGACCGACGCGCCGTCTTCGAGCTTCACCGACTTGGGCCCTGCCGCGCCGACATCGTAGCCGACGACGTTGCCCCGCTGCAGGTACCCGCCGTTCTTGACGAAGTCCTCGGCCAGCAGCGCGACCAGACGATAGTTCTGAATGGTATGGGCGTTGTTCGGGTAGTAGTGGACCCCGACCAAGTCACGGGACAGGCCCGGTTCCATTTGCCGGGCTTCGTCGAGGGTCAATCGCTCCACCGCAATGCCGCGGCGCTCCAGGAGCTTTCTTTTCTTCTCGACGCTCTTGAGCCCTGCTTCTGTCGTGGAGGCAGCGAGGAGGCCACGCTCGACGATCATCTCCGGCGCGCCAGCGGCGTCCAGCAGAGTCTTGAACGCCGGCCGCGCTTCGGCCAGGAGCGCCGCCAGGGCCCGCGAGATCTCCTCAACGCGCGACGGCTTGCTGGCGGCGACGAAACGAAGCAGCCAAGGTGCCAAGCGCGGCAGGTACTGCCAACGAATGGCCAAGGGACCCAACGGGTCCATCAGCATCCCCGGCACGTCTGCCAAGATGCCGGGTGTCGCCACCGGCATGACTCCGGTGCCGGAAATGATGGCGGCATTGCCGTAGGAGGTTCCCTGGCCCGGCTCCTGCCGATCGATCAGCGTGACCTGGTGTCCGTCGCGCTGCAGGTAGAGCGCCGAGCAGACGCCGACGATGCCTGCCCCGACGACCGCAACCCGTGACGCTGCTCCACTCGAGTCCTGCGCCGCAGCCACGGCTTGGCTCTCCTTCCCAGCCCTCAATCCGACCGCGCGATCATGCCGCCACGTCAAAGCGCTGGGCAAGGCGCTGGCGTTCTGCGGGCAGGCCGCGGTCGCGCGGGTGGAAGATGTGCCGCTCCAGGAAATGAGCCGTCAGCGCCAGGCCCTCAGCCACCTCGCGCTCGCCGCCTGTGCCTCGGCCGGCCAAGAAGCCCGGCAAGGTCAGCAATCGATCTCGATAGGGCTCGGCGGCCGACAGCGAGACGGCGCGCCCGCTACGCGGGCTGACATAGGCCAGTTGGTCGTTCTCGCCCCCCGCAGCGCAGGACGAGAGATCGAGCCCGAAGCCGAGATCGGCAAGCAGCAGCAGTTCCCACTGTACGTAAACCTCGGCCCAATGCTCACCCTCCAAGGCATCGAGCAACGCCAGAAAACCATCGTAGGACGCCGGATGAGGCTCGCGTTCTGGCAGGCTGGCAGAACAGAGCGCCGCCGCGGAGGAGAGCGCCGCAAGACGGCCGGGCGACTCGAAAAAGCCGGCCGCTCGGGACGCGGTCAGCTCGATGGTGAAACGCCCGAGATGCTCGGAGAGCCTGGCCCGCCAGACCGCGCTAACTTGATTGCCCGGTTGCAGCACCGCGCGCATGCGCTTGCTTTGACCGGCCTGCACGAGACCTGCGCAGCGCCCATGCTGCCGGGTCAAGAGTTCCGCCACGACCGCGCTCTCACCATGCGGCCGGGCCGCCAGCACAATCGCGTCGGCCTGCCATTCGATCATTGTCGACTCGCTCTGCCGGTACGAACGGAGCAGAGCCTCACGCGGTGTAGTCCAAGCCCCATTCGCGGTAGCGCTCCGGGTCATCGTGCCAGCGCTCGCGCACTTTGACGAAGAGAAAGAGATGCACCTTGGTGCCCAGCATCTCGGTCAGTTCCGCCTGCGCCTCCTCGCGCACGGCGCGGATGGTTTGCCCGCCCTTGCCGATCGCCATGCGCTTGTGGCCCTCGCGGGTGACATAGATGGTCTGGGAGATTTTGACCGAGCTGTCCTTAAAGGCCTCCCAGCTCTCAGTCTCAACCGTCAGCGCATAGGGGAGTTCCTGATGCAGCTTGAGAAAGAGCTTCTCCCGCGTCACCTCAGCCGCCAGCAGGCGTTGCGGAAGATCGGAGAGCTGGTCTTCAGGATAGAGCCAAGGACCCGGTGGGGCCTCAGCAGCCAGATAGGCGATCAGGTCGTCGACACCGTCGCCGGTCAGCGCCGAGATCATGAAGACGGCCTTGTAGTCAGCAACGCTCTGGAAGGACTGCGTCAGCGCGAGCAGAGCTTCCCGCTTGATCTTGTCGACCTTGTTGAGGGCCAGCACGAGATGGCTGCTGCGCTGGGCCAAGCGGCGGGCCAGCTCCTTCGCCTCCTCGCTCAGATCCCCGCGCGCCGCATCGTGCAGATGGACGACGAGATCGGCATCGCCGACGGCCCGCCAAGCCGCATCCACCATGGCGCGTTGCAGGCGGTCGCGCGGCAGGAAGATGCCCGGCGTATCGACGAAAACGATCTGGCTTTGCCCGGTGACGGCGATCCCACGGATGCGGGTGCGGGTCGTCTGAACCTTGTGGGTGACGATGGAAACCTTGGCACCGACCGCCTGGTTGAGCAGCGTCGACTTGCCGGCGTTGGGCGCCCCGGCAATGGCCACCACGCCGCAGCGGGTTTCTTGGTCCGTCATGCGATTCCCAGCGTGCGCAGGCGATCGAGCAGTCGGTCGGCAGCCGCGCGCTCCGCCATGCGCTTGGACTTGCCCTCGCCGGTTTCCGGCTCCTGGCCGGTAACGGCGACCTGGACCAGGAAATTGGGCGCGTGATCGGGACCGCTTTGATCGATCACCTCATAGCTCGGCAGCTCGAGCGCCCGTCCTTGGGCCCACTCCTGCAGCGCCGTCTTGGGGTCCTGCGGCGGACGCGGACTGGCTTCCAGCAAGGGAGTCCAGATCGGCTCGATGAAACGCCGCGCCGCGTCCAGCCCGCCATCGAGGTAGAGGGCGGCGATCACCGCCTCGCAGGCATCGGCCAGCAGGCTGGGGTTCTCGCGCCCGCCGCTCTCCGACTCACCGGGAGATAGACGCAGAAAGCGCCCCAGCCCGAGATTGCCGGCGACCTCCGACAGGCAGCTGCGGCTGACCAGGGCAGCGAAGCGCTTGCCAAGCGCACCCTCGGCTTCTCGCGTAAAGCGATGGAACAGCAGGTCAGCGACGATGAGGCCTAGGACGCGGTCGCCGAGAAATTCGAGGCGCTCATAGGTTTGCTGCGTCTTGTCGGCGATGCTGCCGTGAGTCAGCGCATGCTCCAGGAGCATCGGCCGGGCGAAGCGATGGCCGAGAATCTCTTCCAGTTCCCGGAGGTCCACGTCGCTCGCGGTTCCGCGCCTGCTACCCATCACTCTGAGTGGACTACGTCCCTAGTGGATCTCATCGAATATGCGCGAGAAGCGAATGGCGAAAGGCCAGCGCCAGACCTCATACCAGCTTGCCGAGCCATTGTGAGAGAAGAAGATGATCTCGGCGCGGCCGATCAGGTTCTCGAAGGGGATGAAGCCGACATCACGAAAGCGGCTGTCCGTGCTGTTGTCCCGGTTGTCGCCCATGGCGAAGAAGTGCCCTTCGGGCACCACGAACTGCCGTGTGTTGTCCGTGGAGCTCCGATCGCTTTCCTCGTAGATCAGATGCTGCCGGCCGCCCGGCAAGGTCTCGCGGTACTCCGTGAGCATCGTCGGCCGCCCGAAGGCCGACATCACCTCTCGTTCACCGAGACGCTCGCGCTCGACCATCTCTTGATTTATGTAGAGCCGCCCCTCGATCACCTGCACGCGATCGCCGGGCAAGCCGACGATGCGCTTGATGAAGTCCGTGTCGGTGTCAGTTGGCTTGCGGAACACCACGACGTCCCCGCGCTCCACCTCTTCCTCGTCGCCCAGAATGCGGCCATCGAAGAAGCCGAGGCCGAAAGGAAAGGAATAGCGGCTGTAGCCATAGGACCACTTCGACACGAAGAGGTAGTCGCCGACCAAGAGCGTCGGCTTCATGGAGCCGGACGGAATGGAAAAGGGCTCGAACAAGAAGGTTCTGAGCACGCCGGCGATCAAGACGGCATAGATGATCGTGCGAATCGTCTCGCCGATGCCGCCGCCTTTGCTGTGCGCGGCGTCACTCGCATCCTTGGGGCCTCGCCCTTCCGGCAGGCCGTTGGCGCTCTTGTCAGGATCCATTGTCTCGCTTGTGGGGCTCGTATTCGCCCCGCTGTATAGCCTCAGGATCCGCTGCTGGAAACCGCGGATATCAGCACGATGGCCTGGGCCAGGGGGAAGTCGTCGGTGATGGTCAAATCTATCTGAGCCGTCATACCCTCCGGGGTCAGCTCGATCAGCCGCTCCGCGGCGCCGCCGGTCAAGGCGAGGGTCGGCTTTCCGCTCGGTAAATTGACCACACCCATGTGCTGCCAATGCACGCCACGCCGCGGCACGCCGGTGCCGAGGGCCTTGGCGCAAGCTTCCTTGGCAGCAAAGCGCTTGGCGTAGCTTGCCGCCCGCAGGCGCCGACGGTCGGACTTCTGCCGCTCGACCTCTGTAAACACGCGCTGGGTGAAACGCTCACCGAACATCTCCAGCGTGCGCTCGACACGGCGGATGTCGATGATGTCGTTACCAATCCCGATGATCATGTTCGTCCTAGGTCGTTTCTGGCGGCTACGCTAGGCGCTGCGGGAGCCGACGGCCTCGGCACGCGCCTTGTCCATCAGGGCCCGCATCCGCCGAATGGCGCTGTCCAGGCCACTGAAGATCGCTTCGCCGATCAGGAAATGGCCGATGTTCAGCTCGACGATGGTCGGGATGCCGGCGACAGGGCCAACGGTATCGAACGTCAAGCCGTGCCCGGCATGGCATTCCAGCCCGATGGCCTCGGCATGGGCCGCGGCGGCTTCGATCTTCGCAAACTCTTGCTGGGTCGCGGGGCCGGTCGGGTCTTCCAGATGGGCTTCGCAATAGGCACCGACATGTAGCTCGACCACCGGGGCGCCCAGCATCTTGGCAGCATCGAGCTGTTTTGGATCGGGGTCGACGAAAAGGGAGACACGGATGCCGGCTTCGCCTAGCTCATCGACGTAGCGCTTGAAGGTGTTGCTGCCGCCGTGCGCGTCCAAGCCGCCCTCGGTCGTCAGCTCGTGTCGCTTCTCGGGCACGATACAGGCGGCATGGGGCCGGTGCCGCAGGGCGATCTCCAGCATCTCGTCCGTCGCTGCCATCTCCAAGTTGAGCGGCAGGCTCAGCTCGCTGACGAGACGCGCAATGTCCTCATCGGCAATGTGGCGACGGTCTTCCCGCAGATGAGCCGTGATGCCATCGGCGCCGGCTTGCGCTGCGACAAAGGCGGCACGCAGCGGATCGGGATGGCGCCCGCCGCGGGCGTTCCGAATGGTCGCTACGTGATCGATGTTCACGCCCAGTCGAAGGTGTCGCATGCACTCGTCCTTTGTCGTTCAGCCCGCGGCCCGCTCTCTTGTGTAGAGCAGACATGATAACACCAAAATCACTGTAGAAGCCGTGCGCCTCGCATATCGGCTATACGCGCAACGCTTGTCCTGGTCTTCCGCCTACCGCCTTGCGCCTTAGCCTCGCGCTCGCTCCACCGAGCTGATCGCCGGCATGCTGCGAAGGGCCGCCACGATGTTGCTGAGATGCTTGACGTCCGTGACCTCGATGTCGACGAGCATCTCGAAGAAGTCGGTCTTCCTGTTGGTGAACTTGAGGTTCGTGATGTTGCCGGCGCTCTTGCCGATCACCGTCGAGAGGCTGCCGAGCGCCCCCGGCTCATTGGTGACGATGAGGTGCAGGCGACCGACGAAAGGCTCCTCGCTGCTTTCGGTCTCCCAGGCCAGGTCGACCCACCGCTCAGGCGCGTCTTGGAAGTTCGCCAGGGTGTCGCAATCGATCGTATGCACCGTCACCCCCTTGCCGGTCGTGACGATGCCGACGATGCGATCGCCTGGCAGGGGATGGCAGCAATTGGCGAAATGGACCGCCATGCCGGGGATGAGCCCCTTTATGGGCACCGCCGAATGGCCCGAGTTCTTCTTCTTTCTGGCGCGGGATAGCGGAACGACCTTCTGGTTCTTCTTCCCTTCCCGCTCCTTCTCCCGCAGCGAGGGCACGACGGCCAGCAGCACCTCGCGCCCGCCGATGTGTCCCTGCCCGGCGAGAGCTTCCAAGTCCTCGACGTTGGCGGCCTGGAATTTCTTAAGAACGGACTGCAGCGCCTTCTCGGTCAGGTCATAGCCCTCCTTGCGGAAAGCCTTCTCGATGATCTGGCGGCCGAGTTGGGTGAACTGCTGCCGCTGCTCCTGCCGAATGAAGCGGCGGATGTTCGACTTCGCCTTGCCGGTGACGACGAAGTTCTCCCAGTCCGGTGACGGACGCTGAGCTTTCGAGGTGATGACCTCGACCTGATCGCCATTCTTCAGGCTGGTGCGCAGCGGCACCATACGGGCGTTGACCTTGGCACCGACGCAGTTGTTGCCGACTTCCGAGTGGACCGCATAGGCGAAGTCGATCGGTGTGGCGCCGCGCGGCAGGGCAATCAGCTCGCCCCGCGGTGTGAAGCAGAAGACCTGGTCCTGGAACATCTCGAGCTTGGTGTGCTCGAGGAACTCGTCCGGATTGGAGGCATGTTCCAGGATTTCCAGCAGCTCTCGGACCCAGCCGTACTGCTTCCCCTCCCATTGAGGGGCATCTTTGCGATCACCCTTTTCCTTGTAGTGCCAATGGGCTGCCACGCCGTAGTCGGCAATCTCATGCATGTCGCGCGTGCGGATCTGCACTTCGATCCGCTGGCGCTCAGGGCCAAAGATCCCCGTATGGAGAGAGCGGTAGCCGTTGGGCTTGGGGACCGAGATATAGTCCTTGAAGCGCCCCGGCAGCACTGAGTAGCGGCCGTGCAGCACGCCCAGCGCACGGTAACAGTCGGCGACGTTATCGACGATGATGCGGAAGGCCATGATGTCAGCCAGCTGCTCAAAGGCCACATCGCGGCGCTGCATTTTGCGCCAAATCGAAAAGGGCGACTTGCGGCGACCGAAAACGGCCGCCTCGATGCCCTCCTCCGCCAGATCGCGGCGCAAGCGCTCGACGATCTTCTGTGTCAGGTCGCCGCCTTCGTCCTCCAGATAGGCAAGGCGCGCCATAACCGATTCCCGGGCCTCGGGATAAAGATATTGAAAAGCAAGGTCTTCGAGCTCGTCCTTGAAGCGCTGCATGCCGATCCGCTCAGCCAGCGGGGCATAGATCTCCATGGTCTCCCGCGCCACGCGGCTGCGCTTCTCCGCCGAGCTTACGTAGTGCAGAGTCTGCATGTTGTGCAGCCGGTCGGCGAGCTTGACCAGCAGCACGCGAATGTCTTCCGACATCGCCAGCAGCAGCTTGCGGAAGTTCTCCGCATGCTTGCTCTGCTCGGATTGCAGCTCCAGCTTGCCGAGCTTGGTAACGCCATCGACAAGGCGGGCGATCTCGGGCCCGAAGCCGCGCTCGATCTCTTCCAGGGTGGCGTCGGTATCCTCGACCACGTCATGCAACAGCGCCGTTGCGATGGAGGCGCTGTCGAGCCGCAGACCGGTCAGAATGCCGGCCACTTCCAAGGGATGGGAGAAGTACGGGTCGCCGGAGGCACGCGTCTGGGTGCCATGCTTCTGCATGGCATAGACGTAAGCGCGGTTGAGCAAGTCTTCGTCGACGGCCGGTTCATAGGCCGCCACGCGCTCCACAAGCTCGAACTGGCGCATCATCGCGCTTTATGCGCTCCCTTGCTGCATCGGCACCATACCGAAGGCTACCAGAGCAAGGATAAGAAGCGCTTCGCCCGCGGCCAAGTGCCGCGCGGCTGATGGGACCCTGAAATGCTCGGGCTCAGACGGATTCTTCGTCGTCCGCCGGATTGGGAACCGCGACGCCTGAGGCCGGACCGGAGCTCAGCTCCGCCGTCATCAGGTCGAACTCGACCAGCTCTTCCTCTTCCGGCTCGTCGACCTCGTGGTGACGCTGCAAGCCGTAAACCACGGCCTCGAGCAGCTCTTCCTTGTCGACGCTAACATCGGCGACTTCCCGCAATGCCACAACCGGGTTCTTGTCGTTGTCCCGGTCGAGGGTCAGCGGCGCTCCGGCCGAAATCTGCCGGGCGCGCTGCGCCGCGATCATCACGAGATCGAATCTGTTGGGGACCTGCTCGACGCAGTCCTCGACTGTGACACGGGCCATGGCCGCTCACGCTCCTGACTAGATGATTTATTGAATCGTTGCTTATTTAGGCTGATAGCCCGGAAAGCTCAAGGATTTGCTATCACCAGAAGGCTTCTTCCGTCAGGGCTGCAAACGGCGACATTGGCCGTCCCGCGGCAGAGCTTCGACAAGCTGGGCGATTGTCTCGCCGGTGACCGGATGCCGCCAGGCCGGGGCGATTTCGGCCAGTGGCATGAGCACGAAGGCCCGCCCTGCCAAGCGGGGATGCGGCAACTCCGGGCGTGCCGGCGCCGGCCGCACCAGGCCGTCGAAGTCGATGATATCCAAGTCGAGAACGCGCGCTTCGTTCCGCGTACCGCTACGCTGCCGGCCCAGGGCGGCCTCGACGTCATGCAGCCGGCTGAGAACCTCCTCGGGCGTTCTCTCGGCGGTGATGGCAGCCACGCCGTTGACGAACCAAGGCTGATCGGACGGCGGCATCGGCGCCGATGCGTACCAGGAAGAGCGCCGGCGTAGCGTCAGCCCCTCGCCCTCGAGCATGGCCAAGGCCGCCTCGCAAACCTCTCTCGGCGCAGCGTGCTGCGGGCCCGGCAGATTGGAGCCCAGACCAATAAAGATCATAGAGAGTTCCGGGGAGCGACTGACTTGCCAAATCGGTGAACCGATGCCACCTAACAAGAAAATAACCCGATCAGCAATAGACTTAATCTCGTTTGGTCAGCCGTAAATCGAAGAGATTCTTTGCCTTCGCCGGCAGACCACAAGGAAAGGTTCGCTATGCGGTTTTACGCTGAAGAACGCGTCGCGCTCTTCATCGACGGCGCCAATCTCTACGCCACGGCCCGGACCTTGGGTTTCGACGTTGATTATCGGCGACTCTACCAAGTCTTCGACAAGGACTGCCGCCTTGTACGCGCTTATTACTACACTGCCTTGGTGGAAGATCAGGAATACTCCCCAATACGGCCGCTGATCGATTGGCTCGATTACAACGGCTATACCATGGTCACCAAGCCGACCAAGGAGTTCACCGACGCTTCCGGTCGACGCAAGATCAAGGGCAATATGGATATCGAGCTGGCCATCGACGTGCTGGAGATGGCGGAGAAGCTGGATCACATCGTGCTCTTTTCCGGCGACGGTGACTTCCGCCGGTTGGTGGAAGCGGTGCAGCGCAAAGGCGTCCGCGTCACTGTGGTCTCTTCCATCCGCTCCCAACCACCGATGATCGCGGACGAGCTTCGGCGGCAAGCCGATATCTTCGTCGACCTGGCCGACATAGAGGAACGCATCGCCCGGCAGGGCGGCGGCGACCGCTCGGTCAGGCGCCAGCGGCCCGAAGAAGCGGAAGACTACGAGGAAGAAGACGAGTACTACGACGACGAAGAGGAAGACTACGAGGATGACGAGGACGATCCTCGGCAGTAGCCTTCCCGGCCAACGCTTCACCTACTGCAATCGATGACCTTCGCGCAGCCCGAGGCGGACTGCGCGCACTGCCCGCGCCTCCGCGAGTTCCGCCAAACCAATCGCACCGCACATCTGGGCTATTTCAACGCGCCGGTACCGAGCTTCGGCCGAGATGATGCCTGGCTGCTGATCGTCGGCCTGGCGCCGGGTCTCCACGGGGCCAACAAAACTGGGCGCCCGTTCACCGGTGACTATGCGGGCGACCTGCTCTACGCCACCCTCGTCAAGAAGGGCTTGGCGAGCGGAACCTACGACAAGCACAAGGACGATGGCCTGACGCTGATTGGCTGCCGGGTGACCAATGCCGTGCGCTGCGTTCCGCCGCAAAACAAGCCCGAAGGCGCGGAAATCAAGGCCTGCAACGGCTTTCTCAAGAACGAGTTTGAGGCTCTGCCAAAGCTGACGACGCTGCTTGCCCTTGGGGGCATAGCGCACGGCGCCGTCTTGTCGGCGCTTGGCCTGCGCAAGTCGGCCTATCGCTTTGGCCACGGCACCATGCACGAGCTGCCCCAAGGCCTTCTGCTGGCCGACAGCTATCACTGCTCCCGCTACAACACGAATACCGGTCGGCTGACCCCACCCATGTTCGAGGATGTCTTCGACGCGGTCTTGGCCCGTCGGGCCGCGAGCGGGGCATAGGCAGAAGACGCCCCCGCCCGATCAGCCCTGGGCTTTCAGAATCCGGCTCTTTTCCCGCTGCCAGTCACGTTGCTTTGAGGCTTCCCGCTTGTCGGCCTTCTTCTTGCCGCGCGCCAACCCGAGCTTCAGCTTGGCGATGCCGCGATCGTTGAAGTAGATGGACAGCGGCACCAGCGTGTAGCCCTCCCGCCGGATCTGACCGAGCAATCGATCTCTTTCCCGCTTGTGAAGCAACAGTTTGCGGGCGCGCTTGGGGCTGTGCCCGAAGCGGTTCGCGGGGCTGTACTCAGCGATATGCGCGTTGAGCAGGTAAAGCTCGCCGTCCTGCTCTCCCGCGTAGGCCTCACCCAGCGAGGCCCTGCCGGCACGCAGCGACTTCACCTCCGAGCCCATCAGGACCAAGCCGGCTTCGACGCTATCCTCGATGAGATACTCGTAGCGTGCGCGCCGATTTTGCACGGCGACCTGAGGAGCTGCAGCCATTGAGGTATCGCTTCCGCGCTGACGAGCCGCTCAGATCAGTTAACCAAACCCGCTTCCCGCATGGCATCGCGAACCCGTTGTCGGGTCGCGTCCTTGATGGGAACGAGTGGCAGGCGGAGCTCATCGGCGCAGAGACCGAGCAGGCTGGCGGCAAACTTCACCGGGCCAGGGCTGCTCTCGGCAAAGAGGGCCGAATGCAGTTCGGTCAGGCGGTCGTTGAGGCTCTGCACCTGCGGTATGTCACAGGCTTTCCACGCATCGTGCATCTCCTTGAGTATGCGCGGTGCGACATTCGCCGTGACAGAAATGCAACCGTGCCCACCCTGCGAGAGGAAGGGAACGACCGTCGCGTCTTCGCCACTTAGTTGACAAAAGTCGGTACCGCAGAGCCGCCGCTGGCGCGCCGGGCGAGCCAAGTCGTAGGTCGCATCCTTCACGCCGACGATGTTCGGCAGTTCCCCGAGGCTGGCCATCGTCTCAAGCGACATATCGACAATCGACCGTCCCGGAATGTTGTAGATCAGGATCGGAATGTCGGTCGCGTCGTGGATTGCCTTATAGTGGGCGTACAACCCCTCCTGCGTCGGCTTGTTGTAGTAAGGTGTGACGATCAACGCTGCGTCGGCCCCGGCCGCCTCGGCATGCTTGGTGAGAGCAATCGCCTCGTCCGTGGAGTTCGAACCACAGCCGGCAATCACCGGCCTCTGGCCCTCTGCCACCTCGATACAGAGCTCCGTCACCCGACGGTGCTCTTCATGGCTCAGAGTCGGCGACTCGCCGGTCGTGCCGCAAGGAACGAGCGCGTCCGTGCCCTCGTCGATTTGCCACTGCACGAAGCGGCGAAAGCCTTCTTCGTCCACAGCGCCATTGCGAAAGGGCGTGATCAATGCGGTCAGCGATCCGGAAAACATGGGCCCGGACATGGCCTTTTCCTCAGCTAGAATTTCAGATTTTGC
This sequence comes from Rhodospirillales bacterium, assembly GCA_965247175.1. GTDB lineage: Bacteria > Pseudomonadota > Alphaproteobacteria > Kiloniellales > DSM-21159 > JANQMX01. Next base: position 305,881 of record OZ252006.1, on the reverse strand, counting down.
ACCCTAATCCCGGACCATAATAAGGGCGCCATGCCAGAGCAAGGCCCGCTATTGGTTCTTAGTAGAAGTGCGTTTTCACGTGATTTTACTTATGGTTAACAGGCCCCGCTTAAACTGAATGCATCAGATCTCCAACTAGCGCAAAAATAGAACTGACCGTGTCCCGCCAAATCTTGCGCCAAAATCGCTGCGTCGATAGGTTACCGCGCCAAGCGAAAGGCGCCTGTTTAATGGCGTTTAATCGTGTCGAAGGGTAAAATATCGGGTCTGTTGAGTACGGCGGCGAACGGGAAGAGCCGCGGGGTTCGGTATTGTTTTGATCGGGTCGGACGGGCGGTCGCCATCGAGGCACCCCCCGGTTCGGAGAGCAACCTGGAGCGGGGCTGGTGCAACCCGGGTTGTCGACGCGTTCTCCCGACCAGATCGCTCGGCCGTGAAGGCCGCTCCAAGGCCGACGCCGCAGCATGCGGACGGTGCTTTGGAAACTGGACTGGAGCAAGAAGAGGTCGGAGTTGGCAATGTCGGAAGGGCTGAACAATCCCGGGAGCGAGGACGGCAAGGAGCCGAACCAAGCCTCTAAACAAAATACCTTGCAGCGCGTCTTGTCTCGTTTGGACAGCTATTTCGTGCCGCGCGAGCTGATTCTGCGGACCGATGGCCGCGTCCGCTATCTTCGCGTCACCGCCCGCAGCCAGAAGATCTTCGCCGTTACCAGCGTGCTGGCCGCGGTTTGGCTGCTGTCCGGCACCTTGGGAACGGTGCATCTCACAACGGTTGTCGCGGACAAAAATCAACAGATCGAGCAGTCCAAGGCCGACTATGCCGAGCTCTTGGAGGAGATTCGCGACTATGAAGTGCGCTTCGTCGAGCTGACCAGCGCGCTCGATGCCAATCAGGCCCAGCTTCTGGCGCTCTTACAGCATGCGCCCGAAAGCGACGGCACCAATCCGGAAGCGCAAGAGCGTGGTCAGCCGGCGGCTGCACCGGCCGATGAGGGTAAGTTCGCGAGCTTCCTGGATGGCTTGCGCGGCCTCGCCGGCCAGACCGTGCTGCTGCGCGATCACATCGCAGACATGAAAACAAAATTGGAGCGCATCCAAGCGGCAAAGCTGGAGGCCGACAGTGCCCATCAGCAGCTGCTCGAGCGGCTGCGCACCAAAGATGAGACGCTGGATGCTCTGGTCAGCGAGCGCGATCTTCTGACCACGAAGGTCAACGAGTTGGCTGCAGCGCTGGACGCTGCCGAGCGCAGCGTCGCGGCGACCGAAACAGCCAACGCGCAGGTGACGGCCGAGCTCAATGAGCGCACGGCGAGTTTCGACAGTATGCGCGGCGATCGAGACCGGCTGCAGAACGAGCTGGACCAAGCGCGCGCGGAGCTTGATGAGAGTGAGCGCAAGGTCGCAGCCGCCCGCGCGGCGCAAGACGAAGCCATCGAAACCTCCAACCAGCGCGAAGAGAAGATCGAGGTGCTGGACCGCGAGCGGGAAGAGCTGCAGAACCGCGTGAGCGCCCTGGAGGAATCCCTGCAATCAGCGGAAGCGAAGCTGAACGATGACGGTTCGCAACTGCTGCAATACGAGCGCGACATTGTAGAGCTGGAGAAGAAGCTCACTGAATACGAGCGCGAAACGGTGGCGTTGCGCCAACGTGAGGAGCGTCTGGAATCTGCACTGGCGGCGGCTGACCGGCGCAGCAACAGCATCACCCAGCAGGGCGAGAGGATTGGCGAGCAGATGCTGGCCATGAAGGCCCAGATGAAGGCGATGCGCGCGGAACAGATCGCACTTATCAAGCAGCTTTCCGAACGCACCAACGACACAGTCATCGAGGCCGAAGCCTTCCTCGATCGCCTGCGCCTCCCGGTAGAAGAGCTTCTCGAAGAGGCCGAAGAGCGTCTCGGCGACGGCAAGGGCGGCCCCTTCATCCCTCATCAAGAAGACATCGATGAGCAGCGCGGGCACAACACCATGCTGCTGAGCAATCTGGTGTCGCTCGACAACTCACTCGGCCGGCTTGAAGCGATGCGCGAGCTACTCGAAGGCATGCCGATCGGCACACCGCTCGACGGCTATCGTATCAGCAGCGCCTTCGGAAAGCGCCGTGACCCGATCAACGGTCGCAAGGCCATGCACTATGGCATCGACCTTGTCGGCCCCTACCGTTCCCCCCTGGAAGCCACCGCCTCAGGCGTTGTGACAAAAGCAGGATGGATGGCGGGTTACGGGCGCATCGTGGAGATACAGCACGACTTCGGCTTTAAGACACGCTATGCCCATTTGCGGCGCATCTCGGTCAAACGCGGCCAAAAGGTCGAGCGTGGCGACGAGGTGGGCCAGCTTGGCAACTCCGGTCGCTCGACCGGCCCCCATCTGCACTATGAAGTTTGGTTCGAAGGCAAGCGCGTTAACCCCTACCACTACGTGAAGGCAAAGATCGATGTTCTCCAAAACTAAGAAGGGCGCCCCCTCAAGCTCTTCTTCTACCCAACCCGTCGAATCATCCCCCAAGCCTGCAGAGGTTAACAAGATGGCAAGCTCCGATCCCCGGAAGAACAATGGCGTTCCCTCGATCATCAGCGCCGATCTGACGATCGACGGCAACGTGACCAGCGACGGCGACATCCAGATCGACGGCAAGGTCAACGGCGACATCAAGACCCGCACCCTCACGCTCGGCGAGTCCGGCGACGTGCGCGGTGCCATTCATGCCGACAGCGTCCGCGTCTGCGGCTCGGTCGAGGGCGAAGTCCGCGCGACCACGGTCATCCTGACGAAGTCCGCCAAGGTTCGCGGCGACGTCCTTCATGAGAGCCTGGCGATCGAGTCCGGCGCCTTCATCGACGGACACTGCAAGCGGACCACCGGCGACGAGATGAAGCGCCGCGAAGAGGCGAAGCCGAGCGCTCCGATAAGCGGGCCGGCCCCGCTGGACATCTCGCAAAACAAGCCGCAGGCCCCCCGTACCTCCGCGGCCGAGTAGTCCTTCGGGACAGTTTTCACCGGGCCTCGGACGAGAGGCCCGGTCGCGCCATTAGCGTGGGTCCGGATAAGCGTCGAGGGCTTCGGCCATCCGGGCCGGGTCCACGTTGCCGCCGGAAAACGTCAACGCAACGGTCTTGTCCCGGGCCGTAATCTTGCCCGCCAAGAGCGCGGCGAGGCAGACCGCGCCGCCCGGTTCGACCACCAGCTTCAAGCGCCGGAAAGCGTAGGCCATCGCAAAGCGGACCTCGTCGTCCGACACAGTGAGGCCGCCGTCCAGAAGACGGCGATTGATGGCAAAGGTCAGCTCCCCCGGCATTTTCGCCAAGAGCGCATCGCAGATCGAGCGCGCATCCTCGGCGTTGCCTTCCCGGGTGCCGGCGCGCAGGGACCGCCCCGTGTCGTCGAAGCCCTCCGGCTCCACCGCATAGACCGCAGTCTCCGGAGACAGCGCATCGAGCGCCAAGGCGCAGCCGGCACTCAGCCCTCCCCCACCGCAGCAAATCAACGCCATGTCCAGCTTGGCATCCATCGCAGCAGCCTGCCGCGCCAACTCCCTGCCACAGGTGCCCTGGCCGGCGATAATGCCCGCGTCGTCATAAGGACGGACCAAGGTCGCGCCACTCTCCCGCAGCAGGCTGGCAGCGATGTCCTCGCGCGCCTCGCGGTAGCGGTCATAGGTGACGACCTGGGCGCCGTACGCGCGGGTGTTGTCGAGCTTCGCCTGCGGCGCATCGGCCGGCATCACGATCGTCGCCGGGATCCCAAGAAGGCCGCAGGCAGCCGCCACGCCCTGCGCGTGATTGCCCGAGGAGTAGGCCAGCACACCGCGCGCGCGCTCGCTTTCGGGGATCTGACTGATCCGGTTGAAGGCGCCGCGAAACTTGAAGGATCCCGTGCGCTGGAGGGTTTCCGGCTTGATCAGAACCCGTCCGCCGATGCGGGCGTTGAGTTCCGGGTTTTCGATCAACGGGGTCTCGACGGCAAAGCCCGCGATGCGGCCCGCCGCCGCCTCGACATCGGCGTATGTCGGCAAACTCTGCGTCGTCTGTTCGGCCGCGACTGCCATTACTGTAACCCCAAAGCTTCGGTCAGCTCAGGCAAGCCCTGGATAATCGTTGCGGGCTCACCTGGCAGAACGTCCATCTGCATTCCGAAGCGGTTCATCCAGGCCACCGTGAAGCCGAAATGAGCAGCACCGCGCGCATCCCAGGCATTGGTCGATACGAAAGCGATCTCCGCCGGCTCGGCGACGCCGAGACGGTCCACCGCCAGTTGATAGGTGCGATTGTCGGGCTTGTAGATGCCCACCTCCTCGATCGAGAGCACCTGATCGAGAAGCGCACCGATGCCGGCCGACTCGACGGCCGCGTTGAGCATCTTAGGCTCACCGTTGGAGAGAATAGCCGTCGCCATGCCGGCTTCCTTCAATCGGCTCAAGGTCGGGGTGACATCCGGATAGGCATCGAGCGTCAGGTAGAGTTCCATCAGCCGCTGCTTCAGCGCTGCGTCATGCAGACCCTGCGCTGCCATGGCGAAGTCGAGCGCCTCCCCTGTCACCTGCCAGAAATCGCAGTGGGCGCCCATCAGGCTGCGCAGCCAAGTGTACTCCAGTTGCTTCTGGCGCCAGAGCTGAGAGAGCGCCTGAGCCGATTCGCCAAGCTGATCGGCGACCCCAGCGGCGGCAGAATGCACGTCGAACAGCGTGCCATAAGCATCGAAAACGCAGGCCTTGACCTGCTGAAAACGTGCGGAAGCCATGACGGACACTCCCTCCCGGTCTTGGCGTTGTGGAGCCCGGACCGGCGGAGCGGTGTACTGTGCGCGGCTAGGGCCTTATCGGCAGAGGATCGGCGTCCGGTTCCAGCATCAAGCGGTAGACGGCGGTGGCCTCTAGAACCCGTTGTACGTAGTTGCGGGTTTCATTGAAAGGGATCGACTCGACCCAATCGATCATCTCGACGCCCGAGCGGCGCGGGTCGCCGAACTGCCTGAGCCAGGTCCGCACCCGATGCGGGCCAGCGTTGTAGGCCGCCAGTGCCAAGGGATATGAGCCGCCGAACTCGTCGATCCGATCTGCAAGATAGTGCTGTCCCAAGAAGGCGTTGTAGGTCGCATCCTCGGTCAAACGGCGGCGCTCGTAGGCAACACCCTTCTTTCGCGCCATCTGCTTCGCCGTAGCGGGCATCAGCTGCATGATACCCCGCGCGCCGGCGGGGCTGACGGCGGCCGGATCAAAGGTGCTCTCCTGACGCATCAGCCCCAGAACCAAAGCCGGCTCCAGCGAGCGCGAGTCGATAAAGCCGTCGAAGCTCGGAAGCACGTAAAGGCTTTCGAGAAGCAGATGGCCGTCGCGCAAAGCCCGCTTGGCGGTGCGCACTTCCTCGTCGTGCAAGTCGAGGTTACCCGCCAGCTCGGCCACGAAGCGATAGTCGGCCGCGCTTTCCGCATCGGCGCGCAGCCGGGCAAAGAACATCGGGATGAATGCGCGGCCTTCGACCTCCGCCAGGAGCCGCACGGCGGCGACGCTCTCGCTGGTCTGGAGCCCCTGAGAGACAACACCTCCCTCATCCGCCGGCGGCAGCGCCGGCCGGACGCCAAGGCGGGCAGCCGCCATCTGGCCGTAAAACGTGAAGGCATGCTCGGCCGCGGCGCCATAGGCCTCGCGGGCTAGGTCCTGACGACCATTGGCCGCTTGCGCCTCCCCAATCCAGAAGCTGGCGCGCGCCTTGCTGATCGGTGAGCCGACGGCCTTCTCGAGGCGCTGGAAGTGCGCCAGGGCGTCGCCAGGCTCCTGCAGGTAGCGCAAAGCGAGCCAACCGGCGAGGAACTCCGCTTCAGCGTAGGACACCAACTCCCGGCCTTCGGGAGAGAGATGATGGCCGCTGGCAAGATAATAGGCGGTGGTAATCCGTCCTTCGCGCAAGGACCAGCGCGCGGCCCAGCGCTGTAGCCGCCACCAGCGTTCAGCATTGACCACCTGCTTGGGGCCAGGCTTGAGGATTTCGAGGGCGGAATCGAGCCGGTTCTTCCGCAGGCGCCAGCGCGCACGCTCGTAGAGCAAGCCCGTATCGCCCGCGAGCGACTTCGGAACCTGGCGGATGGCCTTATCGACACCAGAGCTCTGGCGCGACAGCAGCAGGCGCGCGCGGGTCAAGGCGGTATAGCCACGCTCCATGCGCTTGGCTTGCCGCATGGCAGGGTCGGCCAAGCGCGCGGAGGTCAAGCGCTCCCAACGCACCTGATGGTCTTCTGGTTCGAGAAAGCGCTTCGCCAAACCATAGAAAGGCTGCTCATCGGCGCGGCTGAAATTCTCTTCGCGCCAAGCCCGCCGCGCTACCTCGGCCGCGCGCTTGGTGTCTCCGCGAGCCATGAGGGCCCGCAGATAACGCAACGCCCCTGCCCCCGTGACCGGCTCGTATCGCTCGAACCAAGCAATGACATCGCCATCGGACAGAATGGCCGGCATTGTTTCTTCAGCCCGGCGGCGCATGGCCGTCTGCGCGGGCCAATCCGGGTTTGCGCGGATGAACTGCGAAATCTCGACGAAACCGGCCTCGCTGTTGGAGTCTTGGTAGGAAAGCCAGCGCAGCGTCTTTTGCAGCAGCGGCTCTTTGGCGTAGGCGGCCGTGCGGCGCGCCTCGTCCAGGCGACCGTCTTGCGCAAGCGCGAAAGCCTCGCGGTAGACCATCCGCTCTTCTTGCGACAGCCGCGCCCAGCTCGGCGCCGCGAAAAGCAGCATGGCCAGCAACAGCGCCGTCAGTCGCATGGGAATTGGTCCTTAGCCTTGGTCAGACGTCTCTCGGCTTGCGGCCGATGGCAGCCGGAGTGTCCGACTGGAACATTAGGGTTAAACCCGGATCCCTTTCAAAGGAATTACCGCATCTTGGCCAGAGTGTGATCAGGGGCAAATTAGGCCGTCTGCAAGGACGCCTGCTCGGCCAAGGCCTGGCGCACGATCTGCACGGCGCTGGAGAAAAACAGCAGGGCCATTCCGGCCGCCACGACCAGGTCCGGCCAGGCGCTTTGCGAGGCCCAGACGCCGCTGGCGGTGATGACAACGGCGATGTTGCCGATGGCGTCGTTTCGGCTGCACAGCCAGACCGAGCGGACGTTGGAGTCGCCGTCTCGGTAGCGCATCAGAAGGGCCACGCTGGCGAGATTGGCAAGAAGCGCCAGAAAGCCAACTCCGCCCATGACCGGAGCCAGCGGAACGCCGTCGTCCCATACGGCCATCCCGGTGCTGATCAGGACCCAGAGCCCCATGGCCGCCAGGCTCAAGCCCTTCAGCAGCGCGACTCTCGACCGGACAAGCAAGGGCGCTCCGATCACCGCGAGAGTGATCGCGTAGGTTACGCTGTCGCCCAGAAAGTCCAGCGCATCGGCCTTGAGAGCCTGGGAGTCGGCAATGAAGCCGGCCGCCCCTTCGAAAAGGAACATCCCGGCGTTGATCGCGATAACGATAAGCAGAATGCGCTTGTAGGCGCGCGAAAGGCCATCGAAAGCAACATTTTGACTGCAACAGGACCCAGCCACAGCACTCAACTCCGCAGGATGCGCTTGAAAGCGCGTCGCATGCGCTCAACCTAATTGCTCTAGCCACTAGAGCTTCAAGGAGTTTTTCAGAGCATGACGGGCGAATTGACGATCGGGCGGCTCTCACGGGAAACCGGCTGCAAGGTGCCGACCATCCGCTACTACGAGCAGGAGGGGCTCATTGCGCCGCTCGGCCGGACCGCCGGCAACCAGCGGCGCTACGGCAGGGCCGAAATCGAACGCCTGCGCTTCATTCGCCACGCCCGCGACCTGGGCTTTCCGCTGGAAGCCGTGCGCGAGCTGCTCAGCTTCCAAGACCAGCCGGAGCAGGACTGCGCCGAGGCAGACCGGCTCGCGCGACAGCATTTGCAAGACGTGGAGAGCCGGCTGGAGCGCCTGCAGGCCTTGAAGACCGAGCTCGAGCGCATCGTGTCGGCCTGCCGGGGCGGATCGATCGGCGATTGCAGGGTCATGGCTTGTCTGGCCGACCACCAGCTCTGCAGCAGCGACAGCCACTGATCGGCCGCACAGACCGCCACAGCCAAAAACAAATGCCCCCGCCGAATTGGCGGGGGCAAGGTGAGCCTCAAGGTTGGAAGGAGGCTGTGTGCTCCAACGTGACCAATCCAAGGGTGCCCTTCCCCAAGGCCAGCCCCTGGTGCCGTGCCTTTCGGCCCGACGAAGTCGAGAGCGCCGTGGCATCCCCAAGCACCGTGCGGCAGTCTCAACTCTGTCACAGGATAGTCTAGTCACAAGAAAATGTCAAATAGAAACAAGAAACAAACAATAATTCTCAAATCTTAATGTTAACCATATTCCGTAACTATTTAAATCCTGCCCGCACAATACTTTTGGATCGGACGTGATTCTGCCGTCAGAACAACGCGCACCGAAGACCTCCTTGCGTCCGGGCAATGCATGCTAAGACCAAGCCCGGAACAACAGGGGATGGAGACAGCTGAGCATGAAACTCGCAATCCACAAGGCGGCGGAACAGGGGGACGCAAACGAGGGACTGCGGGCCTTCTTCCACTACCGCGATCTCGGCATCGAGGCAGCGACGGACGGCCGGTTTGTCGCCCATGTGATCAAAGCCAGGGAAGGCCATGGCGCCAATCCGGTCTGGCATGTCCACGATCTGGACTTCCAAATGGTCTATGTCCTCAAGGGCTGGGTAACCTTCGAATACGAAGGCAATGGGCCGATTACGCTGGAGGCCGGTGACTGCGTACATCAGCCCCCGGGCATTCGGCACCGGGAGGTCGCACATTCAGACGACCTGGAGATGCTGGAGATCGTAACGCCGGCCGACTTCGGCACGCGGGAAGTCGAGGCGCCATGAGCCGGCCGAAACGGCAGCCACGGCTTGGTGGCCGGAAAAATCTTGGCTAAGCTCCCCTGGCCGGGACCAAAAATGGGACGCTGAGAGAAACCCGATGTCGCTCCTGCCCGTTGAAACGCCCACCGACTCCCCATCCCGCCCGAAACTCAGGCCGCCCTCGGAGGTCATGTCGCCGGAGGGACTGTCGGCCTACAAGTCCTCACGCCTGTCGTTTCTCAGGCTGCTGATCGGCAAGCTTGTGCGCGAGCGCTGGCAGATTGCGCGGGACCGCTGGGAGCTGGACGCGGACGGTCGTGGCCTGGCGGTCTATAGAATTCTAGGTCCTGACGCCGACTTTTCGTTCGTCGTCTTCTCCGACAACTTGCCGGAAGAGCGGCGCACCGACCGCATTATCGAAAACCACTACGATGGAGAGGCTTTCCTCTGCATCGGGCCGCCAAGTGAAGCGCAAATCGAAGCACAGCGGGGTCAGTTCGCCGATTTCCTCACCGGCCGCGCCGACGCCAAGACCGTGGGCTGGACCCGCGTCAACCGCAGCGGGCGCATCTTCGATGCCGTGGTGGAAGCCCTGGCCGAAGGACGGCAGCCCGACGATGCGTTGATTGCCTCAGCCGGCTATCTCGTCCGCAACAATGGTTTTTGGGGCAACGGCCGCCACGGCAGCACGGTCTTTCCGGCGAACAAGGGCAAGGGCTTCCTTGGCCTGCCCTACCATGCCGACCTGCTGACCCTCTATCTCTGGCGCCACTTCTCCGTCGAGCTGGCCGAGCACGTGGCTCGGGCGCGGAGTCCCCACGCCGTTCCGCTTTCCAAACGGCTGAAGAGCTATCTCGGCGTCGGCAACGCCTCGGGCCTGGGCTTGGTACCTTTCGTGCTGCGCCACCCTGCCCGGGTCGATCACTGGGTTGGGCTGCGCGAGCGCGCCTACGCCGAAGCGAGAGCACGACAGCCCGCCCCGTCAGAGCGCGCCACCCTCTTGGCGCTTCTCGACCGCGCGATCGCTTACTATGCCAGTGGCCTGCAGGTGGGAGGCGGCATCTTTCAGGCGAGCGACGATCTAGTCGCCGATCTCCGGCGTCTGCGTGGCGCCGCAGAAGCCCGGCCTGCAGACGAACCTTGGGAGATGCTGGCGGCTTGGGCCGAAGCCGAGGTCGGCCGAGAAGCTCTGGAACTACTGCACGCCCTGTTGCTGGAAGTTCATCCCGAGATCGCCGAGGCCCTGACGCCGGACGTGCTGAGCGGCGTGGACAGTCCGGTCGCCCCCCAGCCGGCGCAGCGCGCTGCGGAGCTGCAAGCGCTCCTAAAGGAACGCTACGCCTGGGCGCGGGCGATCGATTTGGCGGCACCGGAAGCCCGCCGACACTTCTGGTATCTCTCACGCGACAATCTCGAACCCCGCTTGGGCGAGCGCGGCGTCGATGCCGGAGAAGACTACGAGACCTATGTCGATGTGGTCGGCGATCTGCAGAGTCTCGACAAGGCGCTGAGCGATACGGCACCGGAGGAGACCGTCGCCCATCTGCTGCTACGCCATCCCGAGCTTCGCTTGGTTGTCGAGCGCGTGCAGACCACCCAGCATCTGGACTACGGCGAAGTACGCGCTTGCGTCACGCACCCCGATTTCGAGCCCTGTCACCTTATCCGCTTCACCTTGACGCTCTATGGCATGGAGAAGCTCGACCCGCAGTCGCGTCTCTGGGTCCGCGGCACCTTCCTGCAGGGCGCACCCCTGGCCGAGGACATCGCGGCCGGCCAGGCAGGCGACTGGATCTTTCCGATGCTTGCCCCCGATGCCTGACGCCGTCGGTCCAATGACCGAGGAGGAGGCCGGGACCTTTCACCGTTCCCTCACGGTGATCGATGCGCTGCAATACTCCAACTGGGACCGCAGCCTGTTCGAGGAGTGGCGCGCCGGCGGCCTGACGGCCGTCCACGTCACCATCACCTACTGGGAGAACGCGCGGGATACCCTGACCAACATCGGTCGCTGGCGGCGCCATTTCGAACGGCACGGCGATCTCATCATCCCCTGCCGCGGCGCGAGCGATATCGAGCGGGCGAAAGCAGAGGGTAAGACGGCGGTGCTTCTCGGCGCGCAGAACTGCTCGCCGATCGACGACGAGCTCGCCCTGGTCGAGCTGATGCGGGAGCTCGGGCTCCTGATCATGCAGCTCACCTACAACAACCAGAGTCTGATCGGTGCCGGCTGCTACGAAGAGAGCGACCCCGGCATCTCGCGTTTCGGCAAGCAGGTCATCCAAGAAATGAATCGAGTCGGCATGATCGTCGACCTGTCACACAGCGCAGAGCGCACCAGCCTGGAGGCCATCGAGCTGTCCCAGCGCCCGGTCGCCATCACCCACGCCAATCCCGCCGCATGGCATCCGGCCCTGCGCAACAAGTCACCCGATCTTATGAAGGCCCTGGCCGAGAGCGGCGGCATGCTCGGCTTCTCGCTTTATCCGCTGCACCTCAAAGGCGGCAGCGACTGCAGCCTGTCCGACTTCTGCGACATGGCTGCCCGCGCGGCCGACGCCATGGGGGTCGAGCACATCGGCCTCGGCTCTGATCTGTGCCGCAACTGGGGTTACGAGACCTTGGAATGGATGCGCTCCGGCCGCTGGACCTTCGAGCCCGACTATGGCGAAGGCAGCAAAGCCAAGCCCGACTGGCCGGCCCAGCCGAGCTGGTTCCGCAGCCCGGCGGACAGCGCCAACCTGACCAAGGGACTTCTCGACCGAGGCTTTTCACGAGAGGAGGTCGCCATGGTGATGGGTGGCAACTGGCTGCGCTTCTTCAAAGAGGGACTGGAGCCCCAGCCATAAGCGGGCGCGCGATAGCATGCAGCTTTCCCTTCTTGAAACGGACTTCTGGATAGGCGGCGCCTTACGGGCAGCCGGCATGCCCTATGGCGCGCTCGGACCGGCCATCCGCATGGTCCAGTGGAGAGAGGCCTTTCAGGGTGAAGGATGTCGCGAGCTGCTCACGCGCTGCCGCCGGCCGATCGCGTGCGACTCTGCATCGATAACGATCGTGGCGGAAGATGCCGGCAGCGCGACGATTGACGGCCAGGGACAGAGCGCCTTGTTGATCGGGCCCGGCGCGCTCGATTTGGCCTTAGCCAAGGCTGAGCAGCAGCAGAGCGGTCTGACGCGGCTGCAGGCGATCGACGACTTGGCGTGGCTCCCGGCACTCGCGGAAACAGCAGCGCGGCGTGGCTTCGCGGCAATCGCCACTTACCAGGCCGAGACGGGATGCGCCGTCCTTGCTCTACCAGGCGGCGATGATGGCCTCTGGTGGATGCAAATGGCCTGCGCGACCCCGCTGCACGATCGCTTGATCAGCGGCTCGCCGCTGCCCGGCTTCGCGGAGATGGGTCGAACACTCGCGACGCGCGGCGACGGCCAAGCGAAAGGCGCGACCCTGCTCTGCCTCAAGCTCTCGGCCGCCGAGCAGAACCAGCTTCGGCAGATGCCGCTCATGCTCGGCCAAGCGGCCGGGGCCCGCATCCTGACTCCGAGTGCCTATGCGCAGCGCTGGCAAGAGGTGTTGGAGCAAGGCTTCCGGGTCGACGACGAGGTCTGGCAGGCGCTCTCGGCACTGGCGCTCACGACCGTTATCGAGGGGAGCGAGACGTCACGCCTGCAAGCCGGCGCGGACGGCTAGAGTCGTCAGGGTCTGAAGGCGACAACCGTCTGGCGCTGCTCGCCCAAGCCCTCGACGCCGAGGCGCAGCTCATCGCCGGCTTTCAGGAAGCGCTGCGGGCGACGCCCCATGCCAACGCCTGCCGGTGTTCCGGTCGCAATGACGTCGCCTGGCTCCAAGGTCATGAAGCGGCTGGCGAAGCTGATCAGCTTTTTCACGCCGAACAGCATCTCCTTGGTACTGCTGTCCTGCGCGCGCTCACCATTGAGGTCGAGCCAGATGCCTAGAGCCTGTGGATTGGGGACCTCGCCCGCGGTGACGAGATAAGGTCCGATCGGCCCGAAGCTGTCGGCCGACTTGCCCTTGACCCACTGTCCGGTGCCTTCGAGCTGAAAGCTGCGCTCCGAGACGTCGTTGAACACGCAATAGCCGGCGACATGATCGAGCGCCGCCTTCTGCGTCACGTAGCGGGCACGCGAGCCGATGACCACGCCAAGCTCGACCTCCCAGTCGGTCTTCTTCGAACCCTTCGGCAGCATGATGGGGTCGTTGGGACCGATGATCGAGGTTGCGGCCTTCATGAAGATGATCGGCTCCTTCGGCGGACGGGCACCCGACTCCAGCGCATGGTCGCGGTAGTTCAGGCCGATGCCGACGATCTTGCCGACCGAAGCCAGGCAAGGACCGAGACGCGGACGCCCCGGTACCTTAGGCAGCCGTTGGGGATTGAGCCTGGCCAGCTTGGCGAGACCTCCCGGCGATAGAACAGCCGGCGCAATGTCCTGCACCTTGCTGGACAGATCACGAAGAGTGCCGTCTTCATCCAGCAGGCCCGGCTTCTCCTTGCCGGGGCGGCCATAGCGCAGCAGCTTCATATCAGCTTCTCCCTCGCGATGCGGTTTTCTTCCCTCACCTCTTCGCTTTATGGCCAGTGCGGCGCGCCTCGACACAGCCGGGAGCGATTCACCGCGCCATGCCGATCGGAGACGAGCTTGCCAGCAATCTCGGCGAGAGAGGGGACGGGCCCGCAGTCCGACGGGAAGATTGACTGCGGGCCCGATGAAACCTCCTGGGGTCGGGGAGGTTTCAAACGCCGCGTCAGGGGGGTATGGGCTGACACGGCGCGAAACCAACAACCATTCCAAAACAGCTTATACTCGAAGTCGGGTCCGGTTCAATAACTCACTTATGTATTGCGTGATTGTGTGTTGCGCGCCTGCTATGCGGCGTCTGCGGAGAGAGACTGGTCAATCTGTCGCAGGCCCGGCCATTGTCACGTCCCTTTTCCTGTTCCGATTGCGTGTTAATGGCTATGCTCTAAGTGGGTTGGCGCCGCCTATGGCCATCGGGCGCGCGGCGTGACGGGGAAACTGCTCAAGGTAGGGGTCATGAAGAAGCTTCTTATCGGTCTTGTGGTATTGGTTGTGGTCGTCGTCGCGGCTGCGTTTATCGTTCCTGGCCTGATACCGCTCGACACCTATAAAGCTCAGCTTTCTGAGCAGGTTAAGTCTGCCACTGGCCGCGACCTAGCGATCGACGGCGACGTGGAGCTGACAATCCTGCCCAACCTGGCCGTAACGGCTGAAGGTGTGCGCTTCTCCAACGCTCCAGGCGGCTCGGCGCCTGAGATGGCGACCCTCGAGTCGCTGCGCGCCACGGTACAGCTCTTGCCCTTGATTGGCGGCGACATCGCTATCGACGAGTTCGTTTTGGTCAAGCCAGAGATTCTACTCGAAGTTGACGAACAAGGGCAGCCGAACTGGCAGTTCGGTGATGCGGCGCCGCAGGCTGCCGACGATACGGCTGCCAGCGATCAGGCGGCCCGCGATCAGAGTGGTGGTGGTGCCGGCGCGGGACTTTCGGGTCTGAGCTTAGGCGACGTGCGAATCGTCGAAGGCAAGATCACCTATATCGATCGCGCCTCCGGCACGCGTGAGGAGATCACCGACCTCAATCTCGAGCTGTCGCTTCCTGACATCAACAGCCAGTTCAACGCGGCCGGCAACTTCGTCCTGCGAGGCCAGGAGATTGGCACCGAATTGGATGTCGCGAGCCTTGGTCAGCTGATGGGCGGAACAGCCACACCGGTGAAGGCGGCGGTCAGCAGCGACCTTGTCAGCCTGACCTTCGACGGCGAGGTCACTCAGGCCGCAGCCGCCATGGTGAACGGCAACATCGATCTCGACGTGCCATCGGTCCGCGAGCTGATCACCTTCGCCACGCCCGACCAACCCTTCGAGGCGGCGGAAGGCACCTTCGGGCCCTTCAAGGTCAACGGTAAGCTCGACATGGTTGGGCAGAAGGTGAGCTTCCAGGACGCGGAAATCACGTTCGACGCGCTGGTCGCCCGCGGCAATATGCAGGTCGACAGCAGCGGCGCCGTGCCGCGCATCACGGCCAACGTCTCGACAGAGCTTCTCGACGTCACGCCTTATCTTGGTGCCGCAGATGAGGGCGCCGCGGGAACCCAGCAGGACACGTCCGGCGATAGCGGCGGCGGGTCCGAGGGTTGGAGCGAGGATCCCATCGATCTCTCGGGCCTCAAGGCTGCCGACGCGGACATCTCCATTTCGACAGCCGGCCTGAAGGTCAACGAAATCGAGATCGGCCAGTCAGCCCTCGCCATCTTGTTGGAAGGTGGGCGTCTGACCGCAAGCCTCACGGAGATGCAGCTCTACGGCGGCAACGGCACCGGCCAGGTGGTTGCCGACGGCAGCGGTGCCACGCCAGCCATCGCAGCGAAGTTCGATCTCTCAGGGGTTGAAGCCGAGCCCTTGCTGACCGATGCCGCGCAGATGGATCGCTTGTCGGGGACTCTGGAAGGCAATCTCGACGTGACCAGCAGCGGCGGCAGCCAGAAGGCCCTCGTTTCCGCTCTCAACGGCACCAGCGCCTTCAAGTTCACTGACGGTGCCATCAAGGGCGTGAACATCGCCTCCATGTTCCGCAACATTTCCCTGGATGCGATCACGGGCTCCTTCTCGGAGTCGGAGAAGACAGACTTCGCCGAGCTCTCCGGCAGCTTCCAGATCACCGATGGGATCGCCCGAAACTCCGACCTTCTGATGCAGGCCCCTGTCCTGAGGATGACCGGCGAAGGTGAGATTCCCATGCCGAGTCGGACTATCGACTATGTGATCAAACCAAAGCTGGTGGGATCCCTGGAAGGCCAAGGCGGCGATGCAGCCCCGCCGGGCTTGACCATCCCAGTCCGCATTCAAGGGCCCTGGAGCGACCCCAGCTATCAGCCCGATATGGAAGCTGTCCTGAAGGAGATGGCCGATCCCTCCAAGCTGCTTCAAGGCGTCGAAGGCGTCGCGACCGGCGGCACCGGCGCCATCAAAGATGCGGTCGAGGGCGTCACCGGGCAGGGTGGAAGTGCGACCGAAGGCATCGGCGATGCCGTCAAGGGCATCACCGGTGGCGGCGACAGCGGCGACTCGCCGGCTGACACGATCAAGAACCTGTTCGACTGACGGCTGCCTGTTTCTTCCGACGCAGGCCCCAGCGGCCTTCTCTGCTGCTACGGCGCCGCACGAATGCCCTGAGCGTTCGTGCGGCGTTGTCGTTGCGTAGAACCTGGAGGCGATCGCCTCCCGTCCTAGCCGGCGCGCTTCGGCTGCGAAACGGCAAGGCACCCCGCATCACCAAAGACACTACAGTTGTCATGTATAGACAGGTCTGACACTAAGTCCTAAGCTGCATGTCACATGGGCAACACGTTTTATCGTTAGACTTGCCCCCTTGCCGTCATCTGATTTGACGATCCTTGCCTTGCCGTTTGAAGGAACAATGGAATGGCCGTGCCTCAGGCAACGCCGAAAGTAGAGAGCTGTACCCTATCGCCTACCAATGACCCTTGGCTGTTGACCCCCGGCCCGCTGACGACTTCGCCGGAGGTCAAGCAAGCCATGCTTCACGACGTCGGCTCACGGGACACGGACTTCATTGCCCTAAACCAACGAATCTGCGATCGCCTTCTGCGGATTGTCGATGGCGAGGAGCGCTGCACCACCGTCCCTCTGCAAGGCAGCGGCACCTTCGTCGTCGAGGCCATGCTAACCACGTTCCTGCCTCCTGACGGCCGGCTGCTGATCCTGATCAACGGTGCCTATGGCTGGCGTATGGCCAAGATCTGCCAGGTCGCCGGCCTCAGCTACACGACACTGGAGTGGCCGGAGGATACACCGGTCGACCCAGACGCCGTCGCGCGCAAACTGGAGGAAGAGCCGCACGTGACTCACGTCGCGGTGGTGCATTGTGAAACGACATCGGGCGTGCTCAATCCCATCGAGCGGGTGGCCGAAGTGGTGGCACGCCGCGGCCGGAGGCTTCTGATCGACTCCATGTCCGCTTTCGGCGCCCTCCCCCTGAGTGCTGACGATTTGGTATTCGATGCCGTCGTCGCCTCGGCTAACAAGTGCCTGGAAGGTGTTCCTGGGTTCGGCTTCTGCATCGCCGACAAGGAGGCCCTGGGCAACTGCCAAGGCAACGCCTCCTCGCTGAGCCTTGATCTCTTCGAGCAGTGGACCGCCATGGAGGGCAATGGGCAATGGCGCTTCACGCCACCGACCCACGCGCTGTTGGCCTTTGACCGAGCCCTGGATGCCTTCGAGGCCGAAGGCGGCCAAGAGGGGCGCGGCGGCCGCTACCGCGAGAACTGCCGAATTCTCGTGAACGGCATGCGGCAGCTCGGCTTCCAAACACTCCTCGCCGATGAGATCCAAGCTCCGATCATCGTCACCTTTCACAAGCCGGCCGACGAGCGCTTCGATTTCGACGCCTTCTACGACACGCTGAGAGCACGGGGCTTCGTCATCTATCCCGGCAAGCTCACGGTCGCCGACTCCTTCCGCATCGGCTGCATCGGCCAGATTGCCCCTCAGCAAATGCATCAGGTCCTTGAAGCGATCGACCACACCTTGCGCGAGATGCAGGTCGTCGAGCGCGCCCCCAAATCCTAACCCCTCGCTGCCGACCGGCAGCCCGTCTTCCAAGGAGCATTTTATGAGCAGCCAGACGGACAGCCTGGTGTCGGCCGTCGTGTTCGATTGGGCCGGGACCACCGTGGATTTCGGTAGCCGCGCGCCGATGGGGGCATTCGTCGAAGCCTTCGCAGAGTTTGGTGTCGAGATCTCGGTCGATGAAGCCCGCGCGCCGATGGGGCTGCCCAAGCGCGATCACATCAAGGCGCTCGGGGCCATGCCGCGCATCGCCGACGCTTGGAAGGCCGCGCGCGGCGCGGATTTTGGCGAGAGCGATATCGACGCCCTCTACGGGGTCTTCGTGCCGCTCAATGTCGAGGTCGTCGGCCGTCATGCAGACGTAATTCCCGGAGTGGTCGAGAGCGTACGCGCGCTTCGGGATCGCGGAATCAAGATCGGCTCGACCACCGGCTATGTCCGCGAGATCATGGAACCGCTGGTGCCGCGAGCTGCCGAGCAAGGCTACGCCCCGGACAACTTGGTTTGCGCCGGCGACCTACCTCAGGGCCGGCCGACGGCCATGATGATGTACCGCTGCTTCCTCGATCTCGACGTCTGGCCGGCTGCCACGGTGGTCAAGGTGGATGACACCGAGCCCGGCATTGCCGAGGGCCTCGCCGCCGGCTGCTGGACAGTTGGCATTGCGATGACCGGCAACCAGGTCGGTCTCTCCCGGGAAGAGCTCGACGCCCTGTCCCCGACCGAACAAGAGGCGAGGCGCGAAAAGGCGGTCGCAAAGCTCACGCGCTCCGGAGCCCATTTCGTGATCGACGGCGCGGGCGATCTCCTGCCGGTGATCGATGAGATCGAGGGCTGCCTGAGGCGCGGCGAACGACCCTAGCAGCGCAGCGTTGCGACTGGTCCAAAAGTACCGCAAGACAGCGCGTCGCCCTCAGGCTAAAAGGACCACGTGTGCTTCAATCAGGGAGTGAGCGATGAAGGTCTTTGCAGTCGTCGTAGGTCTCGCCGCCGTGGCAACGATTGTCCTGGCTGACCAGCCGCAGGCAAGCGTCTTGGACGAAGTCAAAAGCAGCAAGACCTTGCGCGTCGGCTACCGCGAGGACGCGCCGCCCTTCTCCTACCAGAACGACATCGGCGAAGCCGCTGGCTACTCGGTCGAGCTCTGCCGGCAAGTGGCCGCCGGCATTGGCCAGATTCACCAGATCGATGATCTGACCGTCGACTACGTGCCGGTCTCGGCAGGCGATCGCTTCAATGCGGTGGCCGAGGGCAAAATCCATCTGCTGTGCGGCGCCACGACCCAAACCTTGGCCCGCCGAGAGATCGTCAGCTTCTCGCTGCCAACCTTCATCGACGGCGCCAGCGTGCTGTTCCGCGCCGACGGCCCGAAGAGCTTCGCCGAGATGTCTGGCAAATCCATCGGCGTGCACGCCAACACCACCACCGAGAAGGGCCTCGTCAACACCCTCGAGCGAGAAGGCATGCAAGCGACTGTGGTGGCGGTAGACAGCCACGAAGACGGCTTCGCGCGTCTTGTCGCCGGCGAGATCTCAGCCTACTTCGCCGATCGAGCCATCCTGGCCTACATGCTGCAGCACAGCGACCAGGCCGCGAACTTACATCTATCGACCAGGTTCTTCAGCCATGAGCCCTTTGCCTTGGCCCTGCCGCGCGGAGACGAGGACTTCCGCCTGACCGTCGATCGGGTGCTCAGCTTCCTCTACAAAAGCGGCCGCATCGGCGATGTCTTCAAGGCCAGCTTCCCGAACGCCCAGCCGACCGACATGCTGCGGGCGCTCTACGTGATCAACGGCCTGCCGAACTGAGGCTAGCGCTCGGCGCGTTGCGCGACGAGCTCGCTGAGCAGGCAGAGGATCTCGAACATCAAGGTGACGCCGACCAGGGCGGTGTTGCCGCTCGGGTCGAAGGGCGGCGAGACCTCGACCACGTCGCCGCCGATCAGATTGAGGCCGCGCAGCCCGCGCAGCATGATCTGCGCCTCGTGGGTCGAGAAGCCGCCGATCTCCGGCGTGCCGGTTCCGGGCGCGTAGACCGGGTCGAGACCGTCCACGTCGAAGCTGATGTAGGTCGGTCCCTCTCCCACCACGCGGCGGGCTTCCTCCACCACGCGCTGAGGCCCTAGCTCGAAGTACTCCTCGATCTTGACGACGCGAATGCCCTGCTCCTGGCCCCAGTCCTCGTCCTGCGGGGTGTAGAGCCCTCCGCGGATGCCGATCTGAATGGTGCGCTTGGGATCCAGCAGGCCCTCTTCGATGGCACGGCGGAAGGGCGTGCCGTGGGTGTAGGTGTAGTCGCCGAAGTAGCGATCCCAGGTATCGGTGTGGGCGTCGAAATGCACCATTCCGAGCGGCCCGTCCTTGGCGATCGCCCGCATGATCGGAAGCGTCACCAAGTGATCGCCACCGGCGCTCAGCGGAATGATGCCCTGGCCGTGCACCGTCTCGAAGAAAAGCTCGATGCGCGCCAGCGAATCCTCCAGGTCGACCGGATTGACCGGCGTGTCGCCGAGATCGGCGCAGTTGGCGAGCTCGTAAGGCCTGACGCCGGTGACGTGGTGCACGTTGCGCATCAGGGTCGAGAGATCGCGCATCTGCCTGGGGCCGTGCCGTGCGCCGGCTCTATTGGTGGTACCGCCGTCCCAGGGCACGCCGATCAGGCCGATGTCCACCTCGTCCGCCTCGTCCGGCGCCAAGTGCGGCAAGCGCATGAAGGTGGGAATACCGGCAAAGCGCGGCAGCACGTTGCCGGAAACTGGTCTGAAACGTCGCTTGTCGCTCGCCACGGGTGTGATCCTCGCTCTTGTCGGCTCTCCACGTGGGACAGCCTCGCTGCTCGGATCCGATCTCTACTCGGCTGCGTGCGACAAGGCCTGTCCGGACGCCAGCATAGGCTCTGCCGCCAAGTGCTCAATTGCATTTGGCACAGGGCCGCCCGTCGCCCAGTCGAGCAGCTCGGCCGTGTGGACGACAGGCAGGTCCGTGCCGCTGCCGATCTGCACCATGCAACCGAGATTGCCGGCAGCGATCAGCTGCGGCGCCACCGACTCGATGTTCTGTACCTTGCGCGCCTTGAGCTGGTCGGCGATCTCCGGCTGCAGGATGTTGTAAGTCCCGGCAGAGCCGCAGCAGATATGGCTTTCCGGCACGCTGACCGGGGCAAAGCCGGCCGCATCCAGCAGCTCGAAAGGCGCCTTGGTGATCTTCTGCCCGTGCTGCATCGAACAGGCCGAGTGGTAAGCCACCTTGAGGTTCGGCACCTGTCCCGTCGGCTCGAGCCCGAGCTCCTGCATCAGCTCGGTCACGTCCCGCGTCATCTCCGAGACGCGCTTGGCGTCCTCGGCCAGATCTTTGTCCTCACGGAACATGAAGCCGTAATCCTTCACCGTCGTACCGCAGCCCGAGGTGTTGATGACGATGCGATCGAGCCCCTCCCCCGCCATCTCACGCGTCCACGCCCGGATGTTGCGCGCGGCGGAGACGTGGGACGCGTGCGTATCACCCATGTGGTGGGTCAAGGCACCACAGCAGCCGGCGCCCGAGGCGACCACCACCTCGACCCCGTGGCGGGCCAGCAGGCGAACGGTCGCTTCGTTGATCTTGGGGTCGAGCACCTGCTGGGCGCAGCCGTTCATCAACGCCACCCGCATCCGCCGTGGGCCGACGGCGGGTATGACCTGCGGGCGATCGACGTAAGAGGGCGTGGGAATGTCGGGCGGAGCCATAGCCATCAGGCCTTTGAGGCGCCCCGGCATCAGGTTCTTGAGCGGCCGCCCCATCACGGCGCCGAGCAAAGCCAAGCGAAAGCGGAAGGGGCTCGGCAATACGAAGGCCAGAAGCCGTCGAAAGAGACGGTCGCCCAGGGGCCTCTCATAAGTCTCGTGGATGTGCTCGCGCGCGTGGTCGACCAGATGCATGTAGTGCACGCTGGAGGGACAGGTCGTCATGCAGGACAAACAGGAGAGACAGCGGTCGATATGCTTGACCGTCTTCTCGTCCGCCGGACGGTCGTTCTCCAGCATGTCCTTGATCAGGTAGATGCGCCCCCGCGGGCTGTCGAGCTCATCCCCGAGCAGCAGATAGGTCGGACAGGTGGCAGTGCAGAAGCCGCAGTGCACGCAGTTGCGCAGGATCTGATTGGACTCGGCGATGTTCGGATCGGCCAGTTGCGCCAGGGTAAAGTTGGTCTGCATCAGAAATCGTCTCGCATGCGCCCGCGGTTGAGAATATGCGCCGGGTCGAAGCTGTTCTTGATGCGCGCCGTCAGGGCCGCCAAAGCCGCCGGTTGAGGATGGAACACCGGTGTCGTCGTCCGCACAGCATCATCGGCGCGAATCAGAGTTGCATGGCCACCAACTGCCTCGACCGCGGCACGGATGGCGGCCGCGTGAGCATCCGGTGCGCGCTCGACGGCCAGCCAGATCAGGCCGCCGGCCCAGTCGTAGAACCAGCCGGTGACCGGGACCTCCGCGGCACGGATGGCTTCGACCAAGACGGCCCCTTCAGCTGGCGCGGTGGAGAGACGCCAGATCTGGGCGTCATGCCCGGCCAATGGCACAACGTCCCGGAGGGCCGCCCAAAAACGCTCAGACCCCAAGCCCTGCAGAGCTTCCGGCTCGCCGGCCCGGGACTCGAAATGAGCGACGAGATCTCTCTTTCGCTTGGCGACCGAAACCGCCGGCCCCTCCAGCCTGAGCGCAGTCAGGCTCGTGCCCTTCGGCATTCCCTCGGGCAGAGCCGCTGTGCCGGCCGCCGGTAGATGCGCCAGGCTCGAAACTTCGTGAGGCAGGCCCGAAGCCTCGGTCATCACCGCAACGGCCGCCGCATCCTCAAGGCCGGTGAAAAGCAGAGTCTCTTCCATCTCTGCCTTGGGCAGCACCTTGAAGGTCACCTCGGTCAGCACCGCAAGCGTGCCGTAGGAACCGGACATCAGCTTGGAGAGGTCATAGCCGGTGACGTTCTTCATCACCCGCCCGCCCGACTGGAAGACGTCACCTCGCCCGCTCACGGCCTTGAAGCCGAGCAGATGATCGCGCGCGGCCCCCACCTTGATGCGGCGCGGGCCCGCGGCATTGGTTGCGGCCAGGCCGCCGATCGTGCCGGACTGTGCTTCCTTGCCGAATAGGGGGCCGTAGTCGATGGGCTCGAAGGCCAGCTGCTGGCCCTGCTGATCCAGCAGGTTGATAATCTCGCGCAGCGGCGTCCCAGCGCCGGCCGTCAGCACCAGCTCCGCTGGCTCGAACAATGACACGCCGGTCATGGCTTGGGAGCCGATGCGGCGTTGCGCCGTCATGGGCCGGCCGAGCTGGCTTTTCGAGCCCTGCCCGACCACGTCAATGGGCTCTTCGTTGGCCAGCGCCGCGGAAAAAACCTCCTCCAAGTCCTTCTCGTCCTTGGGGAGCAAGGTCTCAATCGTCGGCATGTCCACCGCTCAGAACCGAGGAATGTCTGGGAAGGGCAGCCTGCCACGATGGACATGCATCTTGCCGAGTTCGGCGCAGCGGTTGAGGGTCGGGAAGACCTTCCCGGGATTGAGCCGATGCTCGGGGTCGAAGGCACACTTGACCCGCTGCTGGGTCTCCAGGTCGACCTCGCTGAACATGGTGTGCATCAGGTCGCGCTTCTCGACGCCCACGCCGTGCTCTCCGGTCAGCACCCCGCCGACCTCGACGCAGAGCGTCAAGATGTCGGCGCCGAAGGCCTCGGCTTTCTCGATGTCGCCGGGCTTGTTCGCATCGTAGAGGATGAGCGGATGCAGGTTGCCGTCGCCGGCGTGGAAGACGTTGGCGACCCGAAGGCCGTGCTTGGCCGACATCTCCTGCATGCCCTTGAGCACTCGGCTGAGCTGGCCGCGCGGGATAGTGCCGTCCATGCAGAGATAGTCCGGCCCGATGGCCCCGACCGCCGGGAAGGCATTCTTGCGTCCGGCCCAGAACTGCAGCCGCTCCTCTTCCGAGTCCGAGGCCTTGATGTAAGTGGCGCCTTGCCCGCGGGCGATCTCGGAGACCGCCTCGATCAGGTGATCGACCTCGCTCTGCGTTCCGTCCAGCTCACAGATCACCAGGGACTCACAATCGCGGGGATAGCCGCAGGCCTGGAAGTCGTCCGCAGCGATGATGGCCATCTTGTCCATCATCTCGAGCCCGCCCGGAATGATGCCTTGGGCGATGATGGCCGCGACGCAGTCAGCGCCGGCATCGACCGTCGGAAAGCCGAGCAAGAGGCCGCGCGCCGTCTGCGGCTTCTGCAGGATGCGCACGGTCACTTCAGTGATGACGGCGAGCAGTCCTTCCGAACCCGTCATCAGGCCCATGAGATCGTAGGCTTCGGAGTCCAGATGCTTGCCACCAAGCTGCACCACCTCGCCTCCGAACAGCACGACTTCGAGGCCGAGGATGTTGTTGGTGGTGAGGCCGTATTTCAGGCAATGCACGCCACCGGCGTTCTCGCCGACGTTGCCGCCGATGGAGCAGGCGATCTGCGACGACGGGTCGGGCGCGTAGTAGAAGCCCTTGTGCTCGACCGCCTTGCTGATCGCCAAGTTGGCGACGCCCGGCTGCACCCGGGCGCAGCGGTTGGCGTAGTCGATCTCCAGCACCTTGTTGAACTTGCCCATGGCAAGAAGGATGCCGTCGCCAAGCGGCAGCGAGCCGCCGGAGAGCGAGGTCCCGGCCCCGCGCGGCACCACCTTGACGTTCATCTCCTTGGCCAGCGCCATGATCTCGGAGACCTGAGGCACCGTCTCAGGCAGCGCAACCACCAACGGCAGCTGCCGGTACATGGTCAGGGCGTCGCACTCGTAGGCGCGCAGCTCACGCTCTTCATCAATGACATTGTCATGGGGCAGGATTTGCCGGAGCCGCTCGATCAGCCGCGCGCGGTTGGCGAGGATGGCCTCCTCCGGCTTGGGCATGGTGAGCGACATTCTTCTTCCTCCCGGTCGGCCTTTTGCACTGCCTATGGCGCCTCTTCCGGGCGCACCGTTCCAGGATGAGCCAGACTGCGGCCCCTGTGAAGAGCGGCTCACGCAAAAGACAACGCGTCGTGTCTTAAGACACGCGAAGTGGTATTACCAATTCGATATAGGCAGGTCAAACCAGCGGGCAAGAGGCGGTCTGCCTCGACCCCGCGCGTCTCGGACCGAGAGCCAACGCTGAAGGCGCCCTGCAAGTCAGACGCCCCGACCCACAGAGTGCTCAGCCTAGGCGTCTTTTTCGGTCGTCAGGTCGATGGTCTTGCGGATGGGCGTGATCTTAGTCGCGGAAAAGCCGCTGATTTCCGCGTGCTTGCGGATCACCTCTTCGTCCTTGGCGAGATAGACGCAGAAGGTCTTGTCGCCGGCGACATAGCTTTCGACCCACTGGATGTCCCGGGCGAGTTGGGCCAGCGTCTCGTTCGACTTTGCGGCCGCCCCGGCGAGCTGCTCGCGCTCCAGGCTGCTGACGTCCGGAATGTCGCGCTCGATCATGAATCTGCTGAGTGCCATGGCCCCTCCTCTCTGTGTATTTGACAAAACAGCAGTGGCAATTCGAAGCCTGACGGCAGCGGCACAGCAGCGTCAACTGTGTCACCGTGGAATCCCTGGTGAGGGGAACGCAAGAACCGCGCGCAAGCCGGGGGCATTGTCTTCCAGCAGCAGGCGGGCGTCGTGCAGGCGGGCAATGGCGGCGACGAGGGCGAGGCCTAAGCCCGTGCGCGGTGCCGAACCTGCCGCCGGAGCTTCGGAACATTCCAAACGAACGAAGCGGCCGACAGCCCGTTGCCGGGCATCGGCTGGGATACCAGGGCCGGAGTCCACCACGCCGAGACGAACCCCCTCCCCGTCTGCATCACTCCTCGTGACGAAAACCAACACCCGACTTCCGCCAGGCGCGAAGCGCAGAGCGTTTTCCACCAGGTTGGAGAGCGCCAGAAAAAGCAGGTCCCGATGACCGGAGAGCACAACCGGCTCGGCTGCCTCGACCGTCAAGGTCACGTCGCGTGCCTCAGCCAGAGGCTCGAAGAGTTCGGCGATGTCCTCGGCCAGCGCAGCCAGGTCCACCGGCACCATCTGGTCCTGACCGATGCCGGCCTCGGCCCGGGCCAGGTCGAGCATGGTCTTCAAGAGGCGCTCGATCTGCGCCACCTCCTCCAGGGCCCGTTCCATCGGTTCCCCAGACACTTCCGCTTGCGCCTGGTTCAAGTGCAGGCGCAGGCGGGTCAGCGGGCTGCGCAGGTCATGGGCCAGGCTATCGGTGACCAGCCGCAGCTCGCCCATTTGCGCCTCGATGCGGTCGATCATGTGGTTGAGGGTCTCGGCCAGGCGGTCGAACTCGTCGCCACCCGAAGCCACCGGCACGCGCTGGGAAAGATCGCCGGAGATGATGGCCCGCGCCGTGCGGGTGATGCCGCCAATGCGGCTGAGCAGCATCCGCGACAGAACCCAGCCGGAGGCAGCGGCTGCCAGGGTGGCCAGGATCAACCCGACAGACACCGCGAGGCCGAGCGCGTCGCGGGAGCGGGCTTCGATCTCCGCATCGCGGCCAAGCAGCAACCGTGCCCCGTCCGGCAGCTGCACGGTCACGGCATTGACCAAAGCCAGGCGATCGAGATCGGTACGAAAAATCCGCAGCAAGCCTTCCCGGACCGCCGGGACCGGCGCCGTCGGCGCACCGCTGGGCCAGCCATCGAGGTTGCCGGCCAGGTAGGCACCGTCAGGAGCGACCAGCAGATAGACGTTGGCATCCCACTGTCGCTCGGCGACGCGGCTGTCGATCGCGCTGGCCAGCGCCGGCAATCCGCCCAGCGCATGAATGTCGGCGAAGCCGCGCAGCTCGGTGGCCAGGACCGTGCGGGCTTCACCAGCCAGCAGATCCTCCGTCGCCCGCACGATCATGCCGAGCACCAGGACGGCAGAGAGGAAGGTCACCGCCCACTGCACTGCCGCCAGCCGCACCGAGGTGGTGCGGAATGCCTGACTCCATGCGCGCAGCCGCGCCTTCACGAGCGCGGTTCGGTCGAGAGGACATAGCCGACGCCGCGCACGGTGTGGATGAGAGGGACTTCCCCGTCCCCATCCACCTTGCGGCGCAGGCGGCTGACATGGACCTCGATGACGTTGCTGTCGTGATCGCTACGGTAGTTCCAGACACCTTCCAGCAACATGGCGCGCGTCACCATCTTGCCCTGGCGCTCGAGCAGAAAGCGCAGCATCTGAAACTCGCGGCGCTTCAGGTCGAGCACACGGCTACCGCGGCGAGCGATGAAGCGGTCGACGTCCATGCTCAGGTCGCCGCAGCTCAAGCTGGCGTTGGGCTCCGCCTGCTCCGGCCTGCGCAGCAGCGCCTCGATGCGGGCCACCAGCTCCTCCAGCGAGAAGGGCTTGGCGAGATAGTCGTCGGCACCGGCGCGGAGGCCGGCCACCCGCTCGTCGGTGGTGCCGAGCGCGCTGAGGAAGAGGACCGGCCGCGAAATCTGCGCCGCCCGCAAGGACGTCAGCACGGCAACCCCGTCCAGGTCGGGCAGCATGCGGTCGAGCACGATGGCGGCATGCCGGCCGCTCATGGCCAAGGCCAGAGCCTCACGCCCGGTCGCGGCCTGGTCGACGGCGAAGCCGGCGGCGGTCAGGCCTTGCGCGACGAAATGGGCGATCTCCGGGTCGTCGTCGACCACCAGCACCCGCTGCATCCCCGGTTCCCCTCCTCACGGCACACGCCATGGCGCGCCAGCGCTTATAGCAAAGCCGCAATCCCTCTGTCAGGGCACCTTCGCACGCATGTCATCTTCGCGTAATCATCGGGGATAGCAGGCGGCTCTATTCTGAACTGAACGTTAACTTTGCCGCTCTGTTCTTGAGAGCGGATCGAACTCTACTTACTCCTCGCGGCCACGGCAGAGGCGGACAGCAAGCCAGGGGAGTGGGATTATGAAACGAGTGTTGGGAGCCCTCGCAGCGTTGGTCGCGGCCAGTGGTGTCACGCAAGCGCACTACGGCATGATCATCCCCTCCGACCAGATGGTGATGCAGGAGGACCCGCGCACCCTCGACCTGATGGTCGCCTTCGGCCATCCCTTCGACCCGGCTGGCCTTGAGCTGGCCAAGCCCATCAGCTTCTCGGTGACGGCAGACGGCGAGACCACGGACCTTCTCGGCGAGCTGGAGCAGAGCAATTTCCACGGCTCCCTCTCCTGGCAGCTGAACTACGACGTAGAGCGGCCGGGCCTGC
Organism: Rhodospirillales bacterium; assembly: GCA_965247175.1. Lineage (GTDB taxonomy): Bacteria > Pseudomonadota > Alphaproteobacteria > Kiloniellales > DSM-21159 > JANQMX01. The sequence goes on along the minus strand of OZ252006.1, from coordinate 278,209 downwards.
ACATCTTCACCATGGAGCCGCAGCCCTATTGGGAACCGGCGGAAGACAGCTTCATCATCCACTACACCAAGACCTACGTGGCCGCCTTCGGCGACGACGAGGGCTGGGACGCCGAGCTGGGCCTCAAGACGGAGATCGTGCCCCTCTCGAAACCCTTCGGGCTCTGGGCCGGCAACGTCTTCCAGGGCATCGTGCAGATGGACGGCGAGCCCGTTCCCTATGCCGAGGTCGAGATCGAGCACTTCAACCGAGACGGCTCGGCCGTCGCGCCCTCCGACTACATGATCACCCAGACAATCAAGGCCGATGCCGACGGCGTCTTCACCTACGTCGCGCCGGCGGCCGGCTGGTGGGGTTTCGCCGCGCTGAACACGGCCGACTACACCTTGGAGCATGAGGGCGTCGACAAGCCGGTCGAGCTCGGCGCCGTCATCTGGGTCCACTTCGAGCCCTGGAGCACGAAATGAGCCGCCTTCTCTCACGTTTTCTGAGCGCCACCGTCTTGGCCACGGGCCTGTCCCTGCTGACCGCCGCCGCCTCGGCCCACCAACTGATGGTCTTTGCTGCGGTGGAGGGGCAGGAGGTGGTCGTGGAGACCAAGTTCTCCAACGGCAAGGTCCCCAAGACCGGCACGGTCACTGTCTACGATGGTGAGGACAAGGTGGTCGGCACACACGCGCTCTCCCCCAATGGCACCGCCCGCTTTCCGCTGGAGCACGCCGACAGCGGCCTGCGCATCGAGGTGAGCACCGGCGAAGGCCATGACAACTACTGGGTCCTGACGCCGGACGACATCGCCAAAGCTTCGAGCAACTGACCACAGCAAAAGAAACAACTCGGACGTGAGCACACCCCCCGTAACTCACTCCGGTTTCCCGCGGGTGCGGCCCAATCCGGACGGACCGCACCCGCAGCTCTCTCAGTTCAGACCGCTCATGAAGGAGATTGCAGTGATGAGAACCCTTCTTGCCATCGGCGTTGCAGCAGCACTCGGCGCAGCCCCGGCGACCGCCCACGAGTTGCTGTTGATACCGTCCCAGACCCAGGCACAGGCCGGCGAGGCCATCGCCTTCGACGTTCACTCGACCCACGTCTTCTTCAAGGCGGAGGAGATGGAGAATGCCGAGAGCGTCGAGGTCGCCCTGGTCGGCACCAATGGCAGCCAGGCTCTTGAGATCGCCGGCAACGAAGGCGCCTTGAAGCTGGAGGGCGAAGCCACGACCGACGGCAAGCCGGCTTGGCTGACCGCCCATCGCCTCGGCCAGATCTGGTCGAAGACGCCACGCGGCTGGTTCCAAAGCGGGAAGTCCGAGAACCCCGACGCCGAGTTCACCAACAAGTACGAGAAGTTCTCCAAGGCACTGGTGAACGCCGAAGCCGGCGACGGTTTCGCCATGAAGCCCATCGGTCATGCCCTGGAGATCGTGCCGCTGAGCGACCCGGCCGCGCTGAGCAGCGGCGAAGAAATCCAGGTGCAGGTGCTGCACGACGGCAAGCCGATCTCCGCCACCGTCTCGGCCACCTTCGGGGGTTTCTCCGACACCCCCAACACCTTCGCTTACCTCACCGAAACCCTCGAGGACGAAGCGCACGGCCACATCGCCAAGGTCAAAACCTGGGCGCCCGGCATCTGGATGATCCGCGCCGAGCACCGCACCGCCGACACGCCGGACATCGACGAGCACGTGCTGCGCAGCGTGATGCTCTTCGAGGTCCAGTGACACTTGGCTGGATCCTGATGGGGAGAAATGACAGGGCGTGACCGCACCTGACAGCAAAAACAAGGCCGTGGCGGGAGGGCAACGCAGTCCCTCCCGCTTCCGCGTTCTGCTCGGGCTGTCCTGCGTGGCGGGACTGGTCGTACTGTTGATCGTCGGGCTGATGCAGCCGGACCACCACGACCACCTCGCCGAGCAGGCCATTAGCGAAGGCCCCGACATGGAGGCTGCGCGGCAGGAGCCGAAGCGCCTGTTGGAGCATATCCTGGGTCGGCTTTACCTCGCTTTCGGTGAGAGCGACGAAGGTGCGCTCTATGACGCGCTGGCGCGTGTCGCCTCCGGCCCTCTGCTCGACGAGCTTTACTTGCAGAAGCGCGCTGCCCTCACCCAAGGCCCCGGTGCTGCCACCGGCCAGCAGTTGCACGGCCTTGAGCTGCTCGAGGTCGCCGGCACCGAACGCGACGGGGGCTTCGACTTCGATGCCAAGTGGCAGGTGGTGGCCGCCGTCGAGCATGGCGACCACGTGCACGTGCGCGGCAATGCCTACGCGGCCCGCCTGCGGGTCGAGCCGGAGGGCCAAGCCTGGCGCCTGGTGGCCTTCGAGTTGTTGGACATCATCCGCCAGGACCCGGTCGAGCTCGATCATACGGATGACCATAAGGGATGAGCGAACCAACTGTTCAGATGCGGGATGTCGCTTTCGCCTACCCCAAGGGAGGCTTCCATCTTGAGATGCCTGCTTTCCATTTGGCGCCGGGCGAGCGAGTGGCGGTCGTCGGACCGAGCGGTACGGGAAAGACCACCCTGCTCCATCTGATTGCTGGAATTCTGAAGCCCCATCAAGGAGAGGTTTGGGTCGCCGGGCACACCGTCTCTGCACTGAGCGAGTCTCGCCGGCGCAGCTTTCGGGCAGCGCACATCGGCTTCGTCTTCCAGGACTTCGAGTTGGTCGACTACCTCTCGGCCTGGGAGAACATCCTCTATCCCTATCGCATCGCACCGGGCCTCGTTCTCGGTGACACGGTCCGCGCCCGCGCCCATGCGCTGGCGGTGGCCGCAGGCGTCGACGGCATCCTCGGCCGGAGACCTGGAAAGCTGAGCCAGGGCGAAAAGCAGCGCGTGTCGGTCTGCCGGGCGCTGCTGGCCAAGCCGGAGGTGGTGCTGGCTGATGAAGCGACCGGCAATCTCGATCCGGAGAACAAGCAGAGGATCCTGGACCTGCTGTTCGAGCGCGCGGCCGAAAGCGGCGCCAGCGTCCTGGCGGTGACCCACGACCACGCGCTGCTGCCCAGCTTCGATCGGGTGGTGGATTTCGCCGACTTCCGACGGGCGCAGGCGGCATGATGGATACCCTGCGGCTGGCCCTCGCCTACATCCGCTTCCACGCGGCCAAGAGCGCGGTGCTGGTGGTCACCTTGGCAGCCATCCTGGCCGTCCCCTTCGGCGTCTCCCGACTTATGGCAGCGGCCGAAGAGAGTCTGCTGGCCCGGGCCGAGGCGACGCCCTTTCTGATCGGCGCCCGCGGCAGCCGGCTCGATCTCGCAATGAGCGCGCTCTACTTCAGTGACGACGTGCCGGAGCCGACCACCATGGCCGCCGCCGATTCGGTCTGGAACAGCGATCTCGCAGCCGCCATTCCCCTGCACCTGGGCTTCACGGCACGCGGGCTGCCGATCGTCGGCACCACCTTGGACTACTTCGACTTTCGCAGCCTCGGCGTGGCTGAGGGCCGGAGCCTGGCCTTGCTCGGCGAAGCGGTGCTCGGCGCAGACGCCGCCCAGCGTCTCGGCCTCGGGCCGGGCAGCCGCCTGGTCTCCTCCCCCGACAACCTCTTCGACCTCTCCGGCGCCTATCCCCTGGCCATGACCGTGGTCGGTGTCCTGGCCCCAAACAGCACAGCCGACGACCGCGCCGTCTTTGTCGATGTCAAAACCGCCTGGGTCATCGCAGGAGTCGGCCATGGGCATGACGACGTGGTCCCTGCCGAGGCTGAGCGGACGGCCGACGTATCTCTGCTCGCCGACCCGGCCATCGTCGAGTTCACCGAGATCACACCAGAGAACATCGACAGCTTTCACTTCCACGGCGAGCCCGGGAGCTTCCCGATCAGCGCCGTCATCGCCCTGCCCTATGACGCCCGTGCCGGCGCCATCCTGCAGGGCCGCTATCTCGAGCCCGACCGCAACGATCAGATCGCTGTGCCGCGAGAGGTCATCGCGGGACTGCTGGCGCAGCTCTTTCGCATCAAGTCGCTGATCGATGCCGTCGTGGTGACGGTCGGCGCGGCCGCGCTGCTCGCGGTCGGGCTTGCCATCTATCTTTCCCTACAGCTGCGCCGGCCGGAGATGGTCACAGCCTTCAAGCTGGGCGGCCGACGGGCACTGATCGCGCGGCTGGTAGCGGTGGAAAGTGGGTTGCTGCTCGGCGCAGCCATCGCGCTGGCCGCTATGATGGCGCTTGGTTTCGAATACATCGCTGCGGACGCCGCCGTTTGGCTCATCGCACAAGCCGCGGCATGACAGAGGAGACCCCATGAAACCGCTTCGCAACGCCGTGCTCTGTCTTGCCCTCGGCTGCGTCACCGGCACGGCCGCCGCCGACGAGAGGTTGACCGTCTATGCCGTCAATGCACCGCTGGCCAGCTTTGCCGAGCGCCTCGCCGGCGACACGGCCGAGGTGGTCATGCCAGTGCCGCCTGGCCGCGACCCGGCCTTTTGGCGCCCCAGCATCGCCGATATCTCTGCCGTCCAGTCGGCCGACCTCATTCTGCTGAACGGCGCCGGCTACGCCCAATGGACGACCAAGACGTCGCTGCCGCGGGCCAAGCTGGCAGATACCTCACGAACCTTCGCCGATGACTTCATCGTCACCGAGACCATCACCCATAGCCATGGGCCCGAGGGCGAGCATTCGCATCAAGGCATCGCTTCCCATACCTGGCTGGACTTCGCACAGGCGGCCCAGCAAGCAGAAGCGGTCGCAAGCGCGCTGACCCGCCGCCTGCCGGAGGAAAGAGAGTCCATTGGCGCCGTACTCACCACCCTCAAGGCCGAGCTCACGGCACTCGACGCGCGTGCCCGCTCCCTTGGCGAAAGGCTCTCCGGCGTCACTCTCATCGCCTCTCATCCCCGCTACCAGTACTTTGCCCGCGCCTACGGCCTCTCCATCGAAAGCCTCGAATGGGAAGCCGGCGAAACGCCATCACCGGAGCAATGGGCTGCCTTCGATGCGCTGGTTGCGGAGAGCGGTGCGCGAGCACTGATCTGGGAAGGCGCGCCGAGCGACGAGGCCGCGACGGCCTTGGCCAAACGCGGCCTCACCGGCAGCGTCTTTGCCACCGGCGCCAACCGCAGCGCTGGTGGGCCGAGCTTCGTCGCCCTAATGCAGCGCAACCTAGACGACCTCGAACGGCTCGCCGAAGCGGTTGCTACGGACTAGAGCTCACACCTTCCTTTGCAGCGAGCTTCTGTTGTTTCCTGGCCTTCCGCTTCTCTTCCCAGGTCTGGATCATGACGTAGAAGGCCGGGATGAAGAGCACCGCAAGCAAGGTCGACGAGAGCATGCCGCTGAAGATCGTGATGCCGAGGGAACGGCGGGCGCTTGAGCCCGCCCCGTCGGCCAGGACGAGCGGCAGCACGCCGAGCAGCAGCGTGAAGGACGTCATGAGGATAGGGCGGAACCGGATGCGCGAGGCTTCGAGGGCGGCGTCCACAATGCTCTTGCCCTGCTGCCTCCGTTCCCTGGCGACCTCCACGATCAGGATGCCGTTCTTCGCCGACATGGCGATCAAGAGCACCAGACCGATCTGGACGTAGAGGTTGTTGTTCAACAGCGGCAGCGCCAGCATAAGAGCCACAATGCCGACCAGCGCCAAGGGCACGGAGAAGATGACCGAGCCCGGAAGAAACCAGCTTTCGTACTGGCCGGCCAGCACCAGGTAGACCAGCAGGATCGACAGCCCGAAGATCAGATAGACGGTGCTGCCGACGATCTCCTCCTGATAGGACGCATCCGTCCAGGCATAGCTGACGTCGGCCGGTAGGACGCGTCCGGCAATGTCCTCCAACTCGGCGATGGCTTGGCCGGAGCTGTAGCCCGTTGCCGTCATGCCGACGATCGAGGCAGAGGGGAAGAGGTTGTAGAGGGAGATGATATCGGGCCCGAGAGAGTCCGAGATGTCGGCGACGCTGCCAACTGGGACCATGTTGCCGTTCGTCCCGCGGACATAGACCTGACCGATGATGTCTTCCTTGCTGCGGTATTGCTGGTCGGCCTGAACGAAGACATCGAAGGTATGCCCGAAGCGGGTGAACTGCCCAGCATAGGAGGCGCCCAGATAACCTTCGATGGCGCTGAAAAGATTGCCGACCGGTACGCCGAGCGTTTCGATCTGGTTGCGGTTGATGGCGACGGAGATTTGCGGCACGTCGGCCCGAAAGGGCGCGATCACGCGCTGAATGACCGGGCTGTTCTGCGCCTCTTTCACCAGCTTGTCCTGCGCCTCTTGCAGCTTGGTGAAGTTGCGGGTGCCGTCAGTCAGCTCCAGCTCCATCGAGAAGCCGCCCGACAGGCCGAGCCCCTGAATGGGCGGAGGCGGCAGAACAATGACCGTTGCGGACTCGATATCCCGCACGGCGGCCGAAAGAGCCGCAAAGATCCCTTGCAGGCCTTGCGTGTCCTTGTTCTCTCGCGTGTAGCGCTTGGCCCACGGCTCGAGAATGATGTAGGCCACCCCTGCATTTGCCAGGGACGACATGCCCTCCAAGGCGGAGAGTCCCCCGATCGCGACGACCTCCTGCACGCCAGGCACCTTTTCCAAGCGGGTCGTCAGGTCGTCCAAGACCTTTTCTGTGCGCTCGAGCGAGGCGGCATTGGGAAGCTGAACCGGGGCCAGCATGTAGCCCTGGTCCTCGATGGGGACGAAGCCGGTCGGGACGCGGGAGAGACCGAACGCAGCGAGCGCCGCGACCGTCAGAGCGAAGACAGAGGCTAGCTTGTTGCCGCGCACGAGCCAGCCGAGCAAGCGCATGTAGCCGTTCTCGACTTTTTGGAAGCCGTGGTTGAAGCCCCTAAAGATGAAGTTCTTCCGCTTGTTCGGGTCGACGGGCTTTAGCCAGTGGGCGCACTGCATGGGTTTGAGAGTCATCGCGTTGATGGCGCTGATGACGGCCGTGGCGGTGATAATGAGCGCGAACTGGCGATAGACCTCGCCGGTCAGGCCAGGCATGAAGGCGGCCGGCAGGAAAACCGAAACCAAGACCAGGGTGATGCCGACAATGGGGCCGGTCAGCTCCTTCATGGCCTGCACGGCGGCATCGTGGGGCTTCATGCCCTTTTCGATATGCTGGGTCACCGCTTCGACGATGACGATTGCATCGTCCACCACGATGGCGATCGCAAGGATCACGGCGAAGAGCGTGATCAGGTTGATGCTGAAGCCCATCGCCGCCATGGCGGCGAAGGCGCCGATGATCGACACCGGCACCGTCGTGATCGGCACCAGCATGGCCCGGAAGTTCTGGAGAAAGAGGACGATAACGATCAGCACCAGCCCGCCCGTCTGGAACAGCGTCCTGTAGACCTCGTTCACCGAGGCATTGACGAACATCGTGGTGTTGAAGGGGATGTGATACTCCATGTCCTCGGGAAAGGACTTGGCCAGCTCCGCCATCTTGCTCTCGACGGCCTTGGCGACATCGAGCGCATTGGCTTCGGGAAGCTGGAAAACGGCAATGCCTGCGGCCGGCTGACCGTCGAACTTGAAGAGCTGAGAATAGGTCTGCGCGCCAAGCTCGACCCGGCCGATATCGCGGATGCGGGTCAAGGCCCCGCCCGGCTGGTCGCCACTGATCAAGATGATGTTCTCGAACTCTTCGACCGTGGAGTACGCCCCCTCCAGATTGACGGTCAGCTGGAACTCCTGCCCCGCCGGCGCAGGCGGCATGCCGATCTGCCCGGCAGAGACGTTCTGGCTCTGGCTCTCGATCGCATTGACCACGTCCGATGGCGTCAGGGAGCGCTCCTGCATCAGCCCCGGGTCGAGCCAGACGCGCATGCTGTACTGCCCGGAGCCGAAGATCGTCAGGTCGCCGACGCCCGGCAGACGGGCCAGCTCGTCTCTCAGCCGAATGGTCGCATAGTTGCTCAGGAACAGCGGGTCGTGCGTTTCCTTCGGCGACGTCAGCGAGATGATCTCGAGAATGGAGGCAGACTTCTTCTTGGTCGTCACGCCCTGCTGTCGGACCGCGCTGGGCAATTGCGCCTGCGCCGCCGACACACGGTTCTGAACGAGGATCTGCGCGAAGTCCGGGTCGGTGCCGATCTCGAAGGTCACGGTGAGCGTGTAGACACCGTCATTCGTGGCCGTCGAAGACATGTAGATCATGTCCTCGACCCCGTTGACCTGCTGCTCGATTGGCAGGGCCACGGTGTTCATGATCACCTCGGCACTCGCCCCCGGGTAGAGGGCCGAGACCTGCACCGTCGGGGGCGTGATCGGGGGATACATGGAGATGGGCAGGTTGAAGACGGCAACCATGCCCATCAGAACCATGACCCATGCAATGACGTTGGAAAGAACGGGGCGGTCGATGAAGAACTTGGAGAACAATTCCCGTTCTTTCGTCTAGGGCCTACTGAGACGCCGAGTTTTTCGAGTGGGGCGCCACCTTCTGCCCCGGTGACACGTTGGTCAGGCCTTCGGTGATCACCCGGTCCGTAGCCTTGAGGCCGGAAACGATAGAGCGCAGATTGTTGACCAGCGGCCCGGTCTCGACGCTTTGCCGTTCGACGATGTCGTTGTCGCCCACCAGCAAGACATAGCGCCCTTCCTGATCGCTCTGAATGGAACGATCGGGGATGAGCAGGCCCGGATGGCTGGGGCCGAGCGGGATGCGCACGCGCACGAACAGCCCCGGCAGGAAAAGCCTGTCATCGTTCGGTACAGCGGCCCGGGCCTGCAGTGTTCCCGTTTGTCCTGACACGGTGGAATCGACGAAGTCCAAGGTCCCCCAATGCGGATAGCCGGTCTCATTCTGCAGCCCGAGCATGACAGGCGCTTTGCCGATTTCCTCCTCGGGCGTTACGCCGCGCGATTTCAGCGCCTCGCGGATCTGAAGCAGATCGCGCTCGTTGATGTTGAAGTAGACGTAGGCCGGGTCGAGCTGCTGAATCACGGCCAGGAGCGTGGGCTGTCCGTAGCCGACGAGATTGCCCGGGTCGACGAGATTGCGCCCGATGCGACCGTCGAAAGGTGCGGTGATCTTGGTATAGCTGAGGTCGATCTCCGCGAGCTTGGTGTTGGCAAGCGCCTGGTCCCGCTCCGCGCGGTAGTTCTCAACGCTGGTCTGCGACGTTGCGTTCTGGGCAATCATGCGCAGCTGGCGATCATACTCGCTTTGCATGCGCTTGAGCTGCGCGCGGTTGAGGTTGACCTCCTGCTGATAGCGGTCGGGCTCAATGGTGAAGAGCAGCTTTCCCTTCTCTACGAAGGAGCCCGGCTCGAAATCGACAGTTTCCAGCTCGCCGGAGACCCGAGCCATCAGATTGACGCTCTGAGATGCCTGGACCGTGCCGTTCACATCCAGGAACTTGTTGACTGGCGCTTGGGTCGGCGCGACGACCGTCACCGTCGTAAGCTGGGTCTGGGTGGTGCTTTGGGCGCTGGCCCCGGAGGATAGGGTCCCCGTCGCCAATGCCAGGGCGACGAGGGCGAACGCGCTGTGGCGAAGCGTGGTCATGGCGCCTCCTGCAACAATTCGACGCTTCGATCAGAGATGCGGAAATTGAAGAGGCTCTCGAAGAAGCCCTCGCTCTCGACCGGCGTTTCGTCTTCTATGGGTTTCACGGTCACTTCGGAAACTTCGGTGACGAAGAGGTCCTCGCTTTGCGCGTCGAGCTTCTCGTCCCAGCTCGTTCGCTGCGACATCGCTTCTCTGATTTCCGTGGAGACGAAAGGTTGGCCGGAGCGCACCTTCCACCCGCCTCCCAATGCGCGATAGGTCGAGATGACGGCCTGCAGGACGTTGTCTTGTGCGACGATGAAAGAGTCTTCCGCATCGAGTCGAGACTGCGCCGAGGTCAGAACGGTCGTAAAGTCGACGGCGCCCGCCTTGTACTGTAGCACCGAAAGAACGGCTGACCTCTTTGAGGCTGTCGTCGCTTCGCCTAGGAACGTGCTCTGCTCGTTCGAGTAGCGGTAGGAGGCCAGCGCATCCTCAACTTCCTTTTGGGCATTCAAGACAGCGTTCTGATAGTTCAGGACCGCCTGCTGGAACTCCGCGTCCTGCACCCGAACCTGATTGACGATGCGCCCATAGTTGAAAATGGGAAACACCAAGCCGGCGCTGGCGGAAGGGGCGCTGTTGTCCCATTGGAAGATATCGCCGAGCGATCCTGGCCCGATGGTGCTGGCGGCAAAGCCGAACATGCCGCTGAGCGTAAAGGCGGGATAGAGATTCGCTTCCGCTGCACCGATCAAGGCGGACTGAGAGGCTGCAGTGAACTCGGCTTCGCGTATGTCGGGACGGCGCCGCAAGAGATCGCGGGGAATGCCGGTAAAGAGCTCTTCCGGCGCCTGCGGCAGCCCCAGCGAATTGCTCAGATAGGGCTCGATGTTGCCAGGCGTCTCCCCAATCAGGATTGCCAAGGTGTTCTTGCTTTGCTGCAGGCTCTCCTGGAACGCGGGAATTTGAGAGCGTGTGCGGGCCAGCTGTACCTGGGCCTGGCGTACATCGAGCTCGCTGGTTTCGCCGTTCTCGAACCGCACGCGCGCGATGCGAAAGGACTCCGCCTGCAACAGCGCGTTTTCTTCGGCGACGGCTATGCGTTCTTCCAGCGTGCGAATGGTGATGTAGGTCTCCGCGACGTTGGCGATCAGGGACACCAAGGCGTCGTCGTAGGAGGCAACGGAGCTCAAGAAATCGGCATTACCGGCTTCGATCTGCCGACGGAACTTGCCCCAAAGGTCGATCTCCCACGACGCCCCTACTCCGACGTTGGCCGTGTAGATGTCGCGGTCGAGACCCGGGATGAGGTCAACGAAATCGCCGTCCAGGCGCCGGTAATTGAGCTGCCCTTGAGCCGCCTGCGTTTGCGGAAAGAGCTGGCCCACGGCGATATCGTATTGCGCCATGGACTGAACCACCCTGACCCCGGCGGCCTGCAGCGTCGGGCTGTTGTCCCGGGCTGCTTCGATCAGGGCGTCGAGACCCGGATCGTTGAACTGCTCCCACCAGGCCGCCTCGAACTGCTTCTCCGCTTCGACCGTGGCGGGCGTATAGCCGACCCACTCAGCTTCGGTCTTGCTGACAGGCGTGGTGAAGTCCGGACCGACGGCGCTGCAGGCCGTGACGGATACCAAAGATAAAAGAGCCCAAAGCCGCCCCAAATGATTTGCCTTAGCTAAGAGCATTACAGGTGCCGCGCGCTAAGTGATTGATATTTTGTTTATTCCTATGAGCCCTTGATTTGAAAAACAAGCATTTTGTCAAATTTCGTGCGGCCAAACACGCAATGAAGACCGCTGCATCATTGAGTCCTCTCGATCTTTGATTATCGGGAACGCGCGACAGGCTTGGCTATTGAAGTAACAACACAAGGCCAGGAGCGTGGTCCGGTCCCCTAGCCGTCCCCCACCATCTCCAGAACCATATCTCCGTACTTTGTCAGTTTCGCCTGGCCGACGCCGTGGACCTGCGCAAGCTCGTCGAGCGTTTTGGGACGGGCAGCCGCGATTTCCTGCAAGGTGCGGTCGGTGAAGATGACGTAAGCAGGCACGTCGGCGGCGCGCGCGAGTTCGAGACGCTTGGCTTTCAACGCCGCAAGCAAGCCGGCGTCGACCGCATCAACGAAAGCGGGCGCCGGCGATCTGTCGCGTCGGCGTTTGGCCTGCGACGCCACACCGTCTTTGCGCAGCATGACCGTCTCTTCCCCCTTGAGCACCCGACGGCCAGCAGGGGTCACCGACCATTGTCCGTACTCGGCGATGTTCACCTCGGCGAGGCCCGCCGCATAAAGCTGCCGGAAAATCGATCGCCACTCCGCCTTAGCGACGTCGGCGCCGACGCCGAACGTGGGCAGGCGGTCATGCCGGAACCGCACAACTGCATCGGTGGCCTCACCGCGCAAGACGGCGGTCAAATGCTCGACGCCGAAGCGCTCGCCGGTGCGCAGCATGGCGGACATGGCCTTTTGCGCAGCGATGGTTCCATCGAGCCGCTCCGGTGGATCATCGCACAAATCGCAATGGCCACAGGGCTCCTCCCGCACCTCGCCGAAGTAGGCGAGTAAGGTCTGGCGGCGACAGGTCGGCGCTTCAGCGAGGGCGAGCAAGGCAGAAAATCGGGCGTGATCGGCGCGCTTGCGCGCCTCCGGCGCGTCGGACTCGCTGATCTGAAGCCGGCGCAGCTTCATATCGTCAAGACCGTAGAGCGTTAGCGCTTCGGCCGGGGCGCCGTCGCGTCCGGCGCGGCCGATCTCCTGATAATAGCTCTCCACTGACTTGGGCAGGTCGGCGTGGACGACATAGCGCACATCCGGTTTGTCGACGCCCATGCCGAACGCGACGGTGGCCGCCATCACCACGCCGTCGCCCTGGACGAAGGCGCGTTGGTTTGCGCTGCGCGTCGCGGGGTCGAGACCTGCATGATAAGGCAAAGCGTCAAGGCCCGCGGCGGCGAGCCGCTCCGCCATGCGCTCCACACCTTTGCGCGAAGAACAATAGACGATCCCCGCCTGCCCGCGGCGCGCCAGCGCAAACTTCTCGATCCTCTGACCGGAATTGCGCTTCGGCTCGAAGGCGATGCGCAGATTGGGCCGGTCGAAGCCGCGGAGAAAGATCTTCGGCGGCGCGGGGAAGAGCTTGTCGACAATCTCCTTGCGCGTTGCTTCGTCGGCCGTGGCGGTGAAACCGGCGATCTGCACCTCGCGCCCCTGCGCCGCGAGACGGTCGCGAAACGCGCCGAGCCTCAAGTAGTCGGGACGGAAGTCGTGCCCCCACTGCGCCACACAGTGAGCTTCGTCCACCGCCAGAAGGCGAATTGGAAACTGCGCCAGCCGTTCCGCAGTTCCGTCCAGCGCCAGGCGCTCGGGCGCGCAGTAGAGCAGCTTCAGCGTCCCGGAGCGTAAGCCTTCCCACGTGCGGGCTGTCTCTTCGGGCGTGCTTGCGGAGGTCAGTTCTCCCGCCTCAACGCCCGCCGCCCGCAGCGCAGCCACCTGATCATGCATCAGGGCGATCAACGGCGAGACCACCAGCGTCAAGCCGTCGCCCATCAAGGCCGGCAACTGGTAGCACAACGACTTCCCCCCGCCCGTCGGCATGATCGCAAGCACGTCCTCGCCTGCGACAACCGCGTCGATGATCTCGCCTTGCCCCGGCCGGAATTCGGGATAGCCCCAGACCCGCTGCAGTATCTCGCGCGTGTTGTTCCGGTGCGGCGTCCCGTCCTGCGTCACTACGACGTCGTCTTCAGAGAGCATCGGCTGATCAGATCCTTACAAACACAGGTTGCATCATACCTTTAACGACGCTGCACCCCGGAAATCCAGAGATATGGCGTTTTTGCGGGACTATTTGGGCACCACCACGCACCGCACACGCATCGCTTTCTTTGGCCTGCCGAGCCGAAGCAGCGACATGTCTGCCTCCGCTTCTTCGAAGTTCCAGCGCGACAGCCTTCTCGCTAGCCTCGCTTCAAGGGTACTGCGGATGTGGGCCCTCGCCGCTTACCCGGCTCCGGATTTCCAGCTCGCAGCGCGCCACCGGCGCCCTGCGCCCGCTTTGCGGGACGCTGGAAATGGTGCCCCCTTCCGGACTCGAACCGGAACGCCCTTTCGGGCCAGGGATTTTAAGTCCCATGCGTCTGCCAATTCCGCCAAGGGGGCGCAAAGGTCTATTCCTGCCCAACGGCCCGGATGCTGACAAGCAGCCATGTCCAGCGAACGGCGAAGGCGAGACCCGAGAGCCTCTTCGGCGGAAGCGGAGAGCAACCAGCGATGCGGTTGCCTAAGCGCCTTCTTCCACGGCAGGCGAGACCATCAAGAGGAACGGAAGCCGCCCGCCGTTCTCCAAGATCAACGAGCCCATGCAGGTGACAACACCATGCTCGGCGTTCTTGAAGGCCGCGTTGACCTCGAAGTCCTCGATCTCGTGCTGGGACTTGGTCATGGCAACCTCTTCCATGAAGGTCTTGATCACCCGCACCGGCGTCTTCTTCAGCAGCTTATCCGGCCCTTCGAACTCGTAGCGCCCTTCGCCGCCTGTCGCGGCATCCATGATCCGTCCGACGAACTTCATTGCTTACCCCCTTGCTCAGTTCTGCTCTCAGCATAGTGCTGCGCTGTTGCAAATTTGCGGTGGCTTGGCGAGGCTGAGCCGCAGCAAAACTAAGGGCATTCGACAGGACGCAGATGGAGGACGGAAAGATGGCAGGACGGCTGGAGGGCAAGACAGCCCTGGTGATCGGGGCGGGCTCGGTCGGCGCCGGCTGGGGCAACGGCAAGGCGACCTCCGTCCTCTTCGCCCGCGAAGGGGCCCAGGTCTTCTGCGTCGACATCAATCAGGCGGCAGCCGAAGAGACCGCCGGCATCATCCGCGGCGAAGGCGGCACGGCCGAAGCCTATGCGGCCGACGTCAGCAAGGCGGAGCCGGTGGAAGCCATGGTCGCCGCGGCCCATCAGGCTCTGGGACGCATCGACATCCTGCACAACAACGTCGGCATCGTCGAAGTCGGCGGCCCGGTAGAAGCCAGCGAAGACTCCTGGGACCGGGTGATGGACATCAACATCAAGTCCATGTTCCTGACCTGCAAGCACGTGCTGCCGATCATGGAGGCGCAGTTCGAAGCGAATGGTCAGGGCGGCGCCATCGTCAACATCGCCTCCATCGCCGGCATCCGCTACACCGGCGTGCCCTACATCTCCTACAACGCCAGCAAGGCAGCGGTCATCCACTTCACCCGCGGCGTCGCCCTGCAGTACGCCAAGAAGGGTATCCGGGCGAACTCCATCCTGCCCGGCCTGATGCATACGCCGATGATCCGCGAGCCCCTGAAGGATGCCTACGCCGACGGAGACTTCGACAAGATGGTCGAGCTGCGCGACGCCCAGTGTCCGACCGGCAAGATGGGGGACGCCTGGGATGTGGCTTATGCCGGTCTGTTCCTCGCTAGCGACGAAGCCAAGTATGTGACGGCGACCGAGCTCCTGGTCGACGGCGGCATCACCGCGAAGTTCGCCTAACCTGCTGGCCTTTCCCAGCGGCGCAGCAGCTTGAAGGCCGGTGGCGCCAGCACCACGATCAAGATGATCCGCACGATGTGATGGGTCGCCACGAAGGCCGTGTTGGCGCCGATGGCGATGGCGATCAGGCTCATCTCCGCGAGCCCCCCCGGCGAGAACGCGAGCAGCACCGCATCGATGGAGAGCGGCAGGATGAGGCTGATGCCGCCGGCGAAAGCGGCGGCCAGGACCATAAGGATGGCCGTGCCGCCGGCCGCATGCAGCAAGGTGGTCCAGAAGAGACGCATCTCCGTGTTGGAGAAGCGCGCCCCGATGGCCGCCCCCACAGCCACCTGCGCCGCGCCGACGATCTCCACCGGCGGTTTGGCAGCCGTCCAGCCGAGCAGGTGGACGAGAGCGCTGACCAGCATGGGGCCCACCACGGCAGCAGCCGGAACTCGCAGGCTGCGCGCCAAGGCGTAGCCGACCACCGCCGACATGGTCAGCAGCAGCAGGTCGTCGAGAGGCAGCTCGGTGATCGAGGGGCCGCTCGGCGGCCGGTCGCTCGGCGCCAGGCCGTGCACATAGTTGTAGAGAAAGGGAATCAGCATGACGACGAGCAGCAGGCGCGAGGCATGCACCAGCGCAATACGTCGGGCATCGCCGCCCATCTCGGCGCCGATCAGGATCATCTCCGAGAGGCCACCCGGCATGGCCGAGAAGTAGGCGGTGGTGCCGTCGTAGCGACAGACGCGCTGGAAGTAGAGGGCACCGAGCCCGCCGGCCAGCGTCACATAGAGGAAGAGCAAAGCCAGGGTGGGGATCCAGCTGGTCAGGTGGGCGACGATCTCCGGCGTGAAGCCACTGCCGAGCAGCACCCCCAGCACGGTGATCATCACCACGCGCAGACTTTTGGCCATAGCGATGGGTGCACCAAGCAGAGCGGCCAGAGTGGTGGCCGACATGGCACCGATCATCCAGGGCAAGGGTAGCTGTAGGAGATAGGCAGCATAGCCGCCGGCGGTCCCTATCCCCAGCGCCAACGCCACCGAATAGCCCTGGCGCAGCAAGCTCGGCGCCTGGGTTTCTGCTTTCGTTTCCGGTCTGTCGCTTGCCTCAGCCAAAGTCTCAGCCAGCCGAGACCCGTTCGGCCAGCCGCTCCATGAAAGCCTCGCAAAGCGCGATCTGCTCCAGCGCCACGAACTCGTTGGGCTTGTGGGCCTGCTCGATGGAGCCCGGCCCGCAGACCACCGTGGGCATGTCGTGCTGCGAGAAGAGGCCAGCCTCGGTGCCGAAGGCAACCTTGCTGGTCGCGTTGGCGCCGGTCAGCGCCTTGGCGAGTTGCACGACTTCGTGGTCGCCCGGCGTATCGAGACCGGGGAAGGAGCTGAGAAACTCAAAGCGAAAGCCGCTGTCGGGGTCGATGCGCTGCATAGCCGGCTGAAGCACCGTGAAGGCATAGTCCTGCACCTCCTCCAAGAGCGCGGTCTCGCTTTCCTCCGGCAGGTTCCGGAACTCGAAGTCGAAGAAGCAGTCCTTGGGCACGATGTTAAGCGCCGTGCCGCCGGCGATCACCCCGGTATGCACCGTGGTGTGCGGGATGTCGTACTCCTGGTCGTACGGACCTTCCTTGGCCTTGCGCTCGGCCATCTCCATCAGCTTGCCGATCAGGCGGGCGGCATATTCGATGGCGTTGACGCCGGTCGGCGCGAGCGAGGAGTGGCACTCCAGGCCGCGCACATGGCAACGGTAGGAGAGCTTGCCCTTGTGGGCGTTGATCACCTTCATGTCGGTCGGCTCGCCGACGATGGTCATGACGGGGCGAATTTCGCGGGCCGCGAGCCGCTTGAGCATGGGGCGGACACCAAGGCAGCCCACCTCCTCATCGTAGGAGAAGCAAAGGTGGATGGGCGTCTGGAGCCCGGCCTCGAGAAAGCGCGGCGCATGGGCCAGGGCGACGGCGACGAAGGACTTCATGTCGCAGGTGCCGCGGCCGTAGAGCTTCCCGTCCCGCTCGGTCACCGTCCAGGGGTCGGTATCCCACTCCTGCCCATCGATCGGCACCACATCGGTGTGGCCTGACAGCGCGATACCCCGCCGGTCCGTCGGACCGAGGGTGGCGAAGAGATTGGCCTTCTCCTTATCGTCGCCTTGGATGAGTTCGCTCTCGACCCCGAGCCCGGCCAGGTAGTCCCGCACGAAGTGGATCAGCTCCAGGTTCGAGTTGCGGCTCGTCGTATCGAAGGCGATGAGCTGCCGGATCATCTCCAGCGCGCCGGCCGATGGCTGTGACATAGGCTCTCCCGAGAACGGCATATTGGAAAGTCTAAGGAGATAGCCGAAAGGCGCGGATGGGACCAGGGGCCGCCTCGGCCGGCATGCCTCGGTTGACCCAAACGCTCAGCTCCTCAGGGCCTCACCCTCCGCTCGATCGGCCTCGGCCCGGGCCATTAGCCAGTCCCGGAAGATCTTCACTTTGCGCCAGCCGCGCACCGAGGGCGGTGAGACCAGATAGTAGGCCAGGCGCGACTTGATCTCCGGCCCGAACGGACAGACCAGGCGCCCGGCCTTGAGGTCGTCCAGGGTCAGGGCACTGCGGGCCAAGGCCACACCCTGGCCGTCGACGGCCGCCTGCACCTGCATGGCCGAATCGTTGAAACCCGGTCCGCGACGGGGATCGATATCCAGATTCTCGAGGCCGGCCCGCTTGAGCCACAGAGCCCAGTCCGGGCTGTCCTCCCCGCCCAGAACGTCGTCATGCAGCAAGGTGTGGTGAACCAGGTCCTCGGGCTTGCGCAGCGGCGGGTCGCCATCGATCAGCTTGGGGCTGCAGACCGGAAAGACCCGGTCGCCCATCAGGAAGTCCGTCTCCAGACCCGGATAGTCGCCGCGACCGTAGCGGATGCCGATGTCCGCCTCGGCCCGGCTGAAGTCGACCAGTTCATCGTCGGCCGAGATCAGCACGTCGATCTCAGGATGCTCCTGACGAAAGTCGGCGAGACGCGGCAAAAGCCAGCGCGCGGCGAAGGATGGGAGAACCGTCACCTTGAGCGGGCCCATGGCATCCCGCTCGACCAGGTCGCGTGTGGCAACATCCATGAGGTCGAGCGCCTGGCGCAAGGGCGGATAGTAGCGCTCGCCCGCATCCGTCAGTGCCAAGGCCCGGTTCATGCGCAGAAATAGCGCCGTGCCGAGATGCTCCTCCAAGGACTTGATCTGGTGGCTGATGGCGGCCTGAGTGACGTTCAGCTCTTGTGCCGCCTCAGTGAAGGAGAGATGGCGCGCGGCGGCTTCGAAGGCGCGCAAGGCATTCAACGGGGGCAGACGGCGGGCCATGTCGCTCGCTTTCTTTTAAATTAGCTCTTCTAATCCGTACATCAATTAACATCGTTTGTGCAAATCGACAGATTCGGCCAAATTCAATTGCAAGAGATCGAAACTCACCTCAAGACGTTTCCGCATAGCAGCTATTCGAATGAGGAGATTTGATATGTCGACGCACAGCATCCTGCCCCAGGCATCGAGCAACGCCCTCGCCCATCCGGCACACAGCCTGCGTGACCTGTTGCAGCGGGCGATTGCAGCGGCTTATGCCACGCTGTCGCTTTGGAACGACCGTCAGACGCAGCGCCATCATCTGAGCGAACTCGATGACCATCAGCTGCGCGACATGGGCCTGAGCAAGGAAGAAGTCTGGCAGGAAGCTCAAAAGCCCTTCTGGCGCCGCTGACCGCCCTGCCCAAACCAACCTGAAAAAACGAAGGCCCGCGACGGTAAGCGTCGCGGGCCTTCTTCGTTCGAAATCTGTGCTCGGCGCTACTCGCTCATCACCTGGTTCTTCGCTTCCTCGCGCAGGTCTTCCATCAGCTTGCGCAAGCGATGCTCGGAGAAATCGACGTTCTTGGCTTGCAGATCGGCAAAGACCTTCCGGAACACGTCCTCGTCTCCCGCTTCCTCGAAGTCTGAAGCGACGACCTCCTTGGCGTAGGCGTCTGCTGCATCACCCTCGAGACCGAGCAATTCGGCGATCTTCAGCCCCAGCAGCTTGTTGCGCCGAACCTCGACGCGAAACTGCAGTTCCTGGTCGTGCTTGTACTTGTCCTCGAAGGCCTTTTCCCGGTCGTTGAATGTCGTCACGGCTTCTCGCTCTCCTCTCCCAGTCCAACCGGGCTTTGCTTTGTGCCCTGTGGACGAACCCTCTCTCTTGTCATATAGCGATTCAATGTCCCCAGTGAAACTACTGGCGAGACCGCTTTTCGCCGCAACCTGTACCGCCGCCGGAGCCTGATCAGCCCATGTGCACCCTGGTGATCCTTCGACAGAGCGGCGCAGACTGGCCCCTTATTCTGGCGGCAAACCGCGACGAAATGAAGGACCGTCCTTGGGACGCGCCGGCGCAGCATTGGCCCGACCGGTCAGGCGTGGTGGCCGGGCGCGACCAACTTGCCGGCGGTTCCTGGCTGGGCGTCAACCATGACGGCCTTGCGGCGGCCGTTCTCAACCGTGTGGGCACCCTAGGGCCGGTCAGCGGCAAGCGCAGCCGCGGCGAGCTGGTCTTGGAAGCCTTGGACCACGCAACGGCCGACACGGCCGCCCAGGCCCTCGAGCAGCTCAACCCTGACGCCTACCGCCCCTTCAACCTGGTGGTGGCCGATCTGGAAGAGGCCTATTGGCTGCGCCTCGCCAACGGCCGGCTGGAGCGGCGCGCGCTTCCCGAAGGCCTCTCGATGCTCACGGCCCACGATCTCAACGATACGACGAACAGCGCACGCACCCGTCTCAATCTGCCGCTTTTCGCCCGCACTCCACCGCCAGAGCCTTCCACGCGGGAATGGGCTGCCTGGGAGACGCTCTTGGCCAACCGCCTGCGTGCCGACCCGGACGAACCCACCTCTTCCATGACGGTGGAAACCGAGAGCGGCTTCTGTACCGTCTCAAGCTCGCTGATCGCGCTGCCCGACAGCCGCAAGCCCGAACTGCGGGCCGCCCAGCCGATCTGGCGCTTCGCCCCCGGCCCGCCCGACCGCACTGCTTTTGAGGACATTTCTTTGAGCTGAGCCGGCTTACGACCAACACGAAAGGCGGGTAGATTGTGTTCCCGGAGGCACGCTGATATAGAGCGCGGCTCCAAACACAGGACCCCGACCATGCGCCGCAAGCGAATCTATGAGGGCAAGGCCAAGGTGCTGTTCGAAGGGCCTGAGCCAGGCACCATCGTGCAGTACTTCAAGGACGACGCCACCGCCTTCAACAACCAAAAACAGGGCGTCATCACCGGCAAGGGCGTGCTGAACAACCGCATCTCAGAGTACCTGATGATGCGCCTCGCCGAAATCGGCATTCCGACCCACTTCGTGCGCCGCCTCAACATGCGCGAGCAGCTGGTGCGGGAGGTCGAGATCATCCCGCTGGAGCTGGTGGTCCGCAACGTTGCCGCCGGCAGCTTCTGCAAGCGCTTCGGCATGGAAGAAGGGGCGACCCTGCCGCGCTCCATCGTCGAGTATTACTTCAAGAACGATGAGCTCGGCGACCCGCTGGTCAGCGAGGAGCACATCACCGCCTTCGGCTGGTCAAACCCGCGGGAGCTGGATGAGATCTTCCAGCTCGGCCTGCGCATCAACGATTTCCTCTGCGGCCTCTTCCTAGGGGTCGGCCTGCGCCTCGTCGACTTCAAGCTGGAGTTCGGCCGGCTGTGGGAGAACGAGGAGATGCAGCTCGTCCTGGCAGACGAGATCAGCCCCGATTCCTGCCGGCTCTGGGACGTGGAGACCAACGAGAAGCTGGACAAGGACCGCTTCCGCCGCGACCTCGGCGGGGTCGAGGAGGCCTATCAGGAGGTCGCCCGGCGCCTCGGCGTGCTGCCCGAGGCCGGCCCGATCGACATCAAGGGGCCCAAGGTCCTGCAGTAGCGGGAGCATCGCCCGAAACGAACAAGGGGGCCCGAAAGGCCCCCTTTTTGCTGCGCTCTCTTCGCTGCCGTTAGCGCGAATAGAACTCGATGACCTGGTTCGGCTCCATCTGCACCGGATAGGGCACCTCGAGCAGCTTGGGCTCGCGCAGATAGGTCGCCTTCATCGACTTGTGATCGGCATCGATGTAGTCCGGCACTTCGCGCTCGGCCGAGGCCACGCCTTCCAGCACGATCTGCACTTCACGGCTCTTCTCGCGCACTTCGACGATGTCGCCCGGCTTGACGTTATAGGAGGGGATGTTGACCCGCTTGCCGTTGACCCGGATGTGGCCGTGGTTGACGAACTGGCGGGCGGCGAAGACGGTCGGCACGAACTTGGCGCGGTAGACCACGGCGTCGAGCCGGGACTCCAGCAGACCGATCAGATTCTCACCGGTGTCGCCCTTGCGGCGGGTGGCTTCCTCGTAATAGCGGCGGAAGCGCTTCTCGCCGATGTTGCCGTAGTAGCCTTTGAGCTTCTGCTTGGCGGCGAGCTGGGTACCGAAATCCGAGGGCTTCTTGCGCCGCTGGCCGTGCTGGCCCGGGCCGTACTCACGCTTGTTGACCGGGCTCTTCGGCCGACCCCAGATGTTCTCGCCCATCCGGCGGTCGATCTTATACTTCGAATTCAAACGCTTAGACATGGTTTCTCGCTTTTCGCTTTGGTGTCCCGGTAGTCCCCGAACGGCCAGTAGCCGCTCGCGGCGGGGCACGGGCAGACATCCCGTACACACGTTCCCAGGAGGAAGCGCGGGACTATAGGCATGGCGCCTTCCCTGTCAAGCAGGTCCGGTCCGGCCATTCAGTCCCGCGGGCCCTTGCCCAGCTTGGCACCGCGCAAGGCCGAGATGACGCCATGCAGGGTGCGCAGTTCTTGCTCGGTCGCCTCCGCCCGCTGGAAGACGTTCCGCAGGTTGCGCACCATGATGTAGCGCTTCTCGACGGGATGAAAAAAACCCATATCATCAAGAGCTTGCTCCAGGCGGCTCAGGAAGCTCATAAGCTCTTCTTTAGTGGCCGGGCGGGAGTCGCCCGTCGGCAGGGCCCTTTCGAGGGTCGCATCTCCCGCCATGCGCCACTCGTAGCCGAGCAGCAGGACGGCCTGGGCCAGGTTGAGCGAGGAAAAGGCCGGGTTGAGCGGCACGGTGACAAGCGCGTCGGCGAAAGTCAGGTCTTCGTTATCCAGCCCTGAACGCTCGGGCCCGAACAGCAAGCCCGTTCCGTCGCCGACGGCTTCGGCCGCCCGCAGCTCTGCGGCAACCGCCCGCGGTGTCAGAACCGGCTTTACCATGTCTCTTGCCCGTGCCGTGGTGGCATAGACCCGGTTCAGGCCGGCAACCGCATCGCCGACACTGTCATAAACCTTGGCGCCTTCGATCACCGCCAGGGCGCCCGAGGCGGTCGCCTCGGCTGCCGGGTTGGGCCAGCCATCACGTGGCCTGACCAGCCTGAGGTCAAGCAGGCCACAGTTCAGCATGGCGCGCGCCACCATGCCGATATTCTCGCCAAGCTGCGGCCCTACCAGGATGACCGCGGGCGCGCCCGTATCAGCATGATCAGCGGCTTGCGTCTTGTCGGTACCCGCCATGGTCAGCCCCCCCAGCCGGAAGGGCGAACGAAAGGCTCAGGACGCAGCGATGCTGACGCCTGCGTCTTTGTCCTTGGCATCGCTGGCGTGAAAGAGCTTCCAGGTGATGGCGTCATAGAGCGCTGAGAAAGAGGCATCGATAATGTTCGGCGACACCCCGATGGTGCGCCAGCGCCTGCCGCCTCGCCCGCCGCTCTCGATCATCACGCGGGTGACTGCCTCGGTGCCGGCCTGCGGCGTCAGGATGCGGACCTTGTAGTCGACCAGCCACATGGTTTCCAGAATGGGATGGATGGGGGTCAGGGCCTTGCGCAAGGCCTTGTCCAGGGCGTCGACCGGGCCGTTCCCCGTCGCCACCGTCATCATGTCCCGGCCCTCGACAGCGAGGGTCACCGTGGCCTCGGACTCGGTGACCAGCTCCCCGCGCGCGTTCCACCGCCGGTCATCCATGACCCGGAAACGCTGCAGCGTGAAATACTCGGGCACAGTCCCCAGGGTGCGCCGGGCCAGCAGCTCGAAAGAAGCCTCGGCCCCGTCGTAGGCGTAGCCGGCGAACTCGCGATGCTTCACCTCTTCCACAAGGCCGCCGACCTTGGGATGCTTGGGATCGATCTCGATGCCGCACTCGGCGAAGCGGGCGAGGATGTTGGAACGCCCGGCCTGGTCGGACACCACCACGTGACGGCGGTTGCCGACCGAGTCCGGCGGCACGTGCTCGTAGGTCTTGGGATCCTTGGCGATGGCCGAGACATGCAGGCCGCCCTTATGGGCGAAAGCACTCTCGCCGACGTAGGCGGCATTGCGCTGCGGTTGGCGGTCGAGGCGGTCGTCCAAGAGGCGGGAGAGCGCGGTTAGATGGGTGAGCTGCTCCTCGCCAAGGCCAATCTCAAAGTCGGTCTTGAGCGCCAGGTTGGCGATCAGGGAAATGATGTTGGCGTTGCCGCAGCGCTCGCCCAGGCCGTTGATCGTACCCTGTACCTGACGGGCCCCGGCGTTGAGCGCCACCAAGGAATTCGCGACGGCGTTTTCCGTGTCGTTGTGGGTGTGGATGCCCAGCCTGTCCCCCGGAATGACGCCCACGACCTCGCTGACAATGCGCTCGATTTCGTGCGGCAGGGCGCCGCCGTTGGTGTCGCAGAGCACGACCCAGCGGGCGCCGGCCTCGTAGGCTGCCTTGATGCAGTCCAACGCATAGCTCGGGTTGGCCTTGTAGCCATCGAAGAAGTGCTCGGCATCGAACATCGCCTCGGCCTTGCGGGCGGCGACGTGGGCAACACTGTCGCCGATCATCTCGATGTTCTCGCTGAGCGGCACGCCGAGCGCGAGATCGACGTGAAAATCCCATGTTTTGCCAACCATGCAGACCGCCGGCGCCTTGCTGTTGACCAGCGAGGCTAGGCCGGGGTCATTCTCCGCCGAGCGGCCGGGCCGCCGCGTCATGCCGAAGGCAACAAAGGTTGCGGTCTCGAAAGCCGGCGGCGTCTCAAAGAAGCGGTCGTCGGTCGGATTGGCTCCCGGCCAGCCGCCCTCGACGTAGTCCACGCCGATGCGGTCCAGCGCCTCGGCGATTGCCAGCTTATCCGGCACCGTGAAGTCGACGCCCTGCGTCTGCGCGCCGTCGCGCAGCGTGGTGTCGAAAATATAGACGCGTTTGTCGCTGGTCATAGCAGAGAGGCCTTGGCATCGAGAGGCCGAATGTGCAAGCGATTGCCCGAGAAAAGTGTAAATGGCCCGCCGCCACAGGCGATTTGTCGGGAATTGGGAGCACCGATGCAAAAAGACCAGAACGCCATGAAAGGGCTGCGCACTCTAGCCGTCCATGCCGGCGAAGAGCCCGACAAGACAACCGGCGCCTCAGCCCCGAATATCGCCATGGCAACCACCTTCGTGCAGGAGGAACTGCTTGCCTTCTCCGCCCACGGCGCCGCCGAGCGGGAGTCCTTCATCTACACCCGCTGGGGCAACCCAACGGTTCAGCAGCTTGAGACCAAGCTGGCGGCGCTCGAGGGCGGCGAAGCCTGTCTCGCCTTCGCCTCCGGCATGGCGGCCTCCGCCGGCCTAGTGCTGAGCCTCTTGAAGG
Source organism: Rhodospirillales bacterium (assembly GCA_965247175.1). GTDB lineage: Bacteria > Pseudomonadota > Alphaproteobacteria > Kiloniellales > DSM-21159 > JANQMX01. The sequence continues at coordinate 253,655 of OZ252006.1, read as the reverse complement.
CTGGGGACCATTTGGTTTGTAGCGACACGAACTACGCCGGCACGGCCGAGCTCTTTCGGGAGACCCTCCCACGCTTCGGCATGGCGGTGACCCCCGTCGACACAGGCGATATGGCGGCTCTCGAAGCGGCCATCCGGCCGGAGACGAAGCTGGTATGGCTGGAGACACCGGCCAATCCGATCCTGCGGCTTGCCGACATTGAAGCCACCGCCGACCTACTGCGCGAGCGCGGCATCGCGCTCGCCGTCGACTCTACCTTCGCAACGCCGGTCGCCACCCGCCCCTTGGCGCTGGGCGCCGACTATGTGGTGCACTCACTGACCAAGTACATCGGCGGCCATGGCGATGCTCTGGGGGGCGCGGTCGTCGGCGGACGCGATACCGTTGCCGCCTTACGGCTGGAAGCCGGCATTCACCACGGCGGCGTGCTCAGCCCCTTCAACGCCTGGCTGATCATGCGCGGGATGACCACCCTGCCCCTGCGCATGAAGGCGCATGAAGAAGGGGCCATGGCCGTTGCCCGCTTCCTGGAGGGCCATCCAAAGGTCAAACGCGTCATGTATCCTGGCCTTGAGTCCCATCCGCAGCACCAGCTGGCCAAGCGGCAGATGGCCAACTTCTCCGGCATGCTGGCCTTCCAAGTCGAAGATGGAGCGGCGGTCGCGCAGCGCATGATGCAAGAGTTGCAGGTCTTTCACTACGCCGTGTCGCTCGGTCACCAGCGCAGCTTGATCTACTGGCTCGATACCGAGGAGCTCCTAGGGTCATCCTACAAGCTCGATGGACAGGCGGCCGAGAGCTACCGGGCTTTCGCCGGAGCCGGGGTCTTTCGTACCTCGATCGGCCTGGAGGATCCGGAGGACCTTTGCGCCGACTTGGGGCGCTGCCTCGACTGAGCCGCTCGATCTAGCGGTTGCACCAGGGAAACTCGGTCGGAACGACGTAGACCTGGGCAGGCTCGGGCGACAAGAGCTCTTGAAAGAGCCCGGAGGCCTTCGCGCCGAGGGGGCCGGGCACGACCCCGGCCAGCGTGGCGGCGGCACGCGTGACGAGGCGGCCTGTGCTGAAGCCGGTCGGCTCCAACGTCGTGTAGGGGGTCCAGCAGGCGGGAACCTCCTCGACATCCATGTCCCTGGGACTCCATCCCTGGGTGACCGGGTCGAGAACGGCAAAGACGCGCGTATCGGCGGGCCTGTTCATGAGCTCGCCCAACGTGCGGATCGTCGGCACAGGCTCTCCCAGACGCGTGTAGAAGGTGGACATGTTCCGGTTGTTGACGCTGCCATAGACCTCCGCCTCCGGATTGGCCTGCGCAAACTCGATTACGGCCCGGCTGTTCGATACGAAGGAACGCGTGTCCTGCTGCTTCAGGCCGGTCAGGAGGACAGAGAGCGCGGCAAGCGGCAGCAGGACGGCAAGGCTCCACCGCAACGACCATTGCGAAAGAAGCCAAGCGGCAAGCAAAGCTAGCGGGGCGAAGAACAGGTTGAGATAGTTCGCCTGCTTGGTGATGAACTGGAAGGGCGCGAGCGATATCGGCGTGAAGGAAAACACCACCAACAAGCCGGCCGCCCACCAGAGAACGAAGGCAGTGCCAGGATCCAGACGGCTGCGAAACCTCGCCAAGGCGACAACGGCAGCCAGCGCGGCCAAGGGCCCCAGCAGGCCCGTATGCCGTACGTCGAACAGCAGATAGCGGAAGTAATAGAAGGGCTCCGTCTCCTTGTAACTACCGATGAAATCCCGAGAGATTTGCATGAAGTAGATTCGAAAGCCGTGGAAGGGATCGCCCGCTGTTGCCCACATGATGGCGAAGTGACCAAAGAGCATGACAAGCCCGCCGAACCCGACGAAAAACCAGAGATTGCTCCAGCGCCAATAGATCAAAGCATAGAGCCCAAATATCAGCATGTAGACGATAATCAGCTCTTTAACCCAGAATACATAACCGATAGAAAGTCCGCATAAAAAATACAGAAGTCTGCTTTTATTATGTTCTGCAAAGTAAAAATTCACAATGGAAAGGCTTATGAAAAGAGCGGCCGCGGGATCGGCGTGAATTGCCGTCGACGCAAGAATATGCATGGGCAAAAACGCCAAGATAAGAGCGGCAATCCAGGCGGCCCGCACCCCCCAGATCTTCATGGCGAAGAAGTAAACGAGGACGATTTCAAGCAGAGAACTGACAAGAGAGAAGAAGTTGGCACTCTGCATGCCTGGCCCGAACAGCGCCCAGAACGCACCCGACGGCAGATTGTAGCCATACCTGAGGCCGCCGTTGTAGTGCGCGGCCGACCACAATCCCTCCCCCACATCGATGGTGCGCCCCAAATAGACCACGTCGTCGGAGCCCAGCGGACCGGTAAAGAAAAGCTGCCGCAGCAGGACGGCAAGTGCTAGTATCGCCAGCAGAGGAAGAGCGCCGAAAGCGGGCGTTGACGCACCGGCGGTGTTTGAAATGCTTGCCATTTTCGAACTACCTCCGTCGCGCCCCCGTATCTGTTCCTTAAGCTTCTAGAGGTAACACTCTAACGCTACGCTAAGCCGGTTCTTGAGGGAGGGTTGGCGGCTATGCCGCAGCTATCAGTCGTTATTCCCTGCTACAATGAAGAAGACTGTCTGGCGGAGCTGTATCAGCGCGTGTCGGCCGCTTGTGCGGCTTGCACGGAGCACTACGAGATCGTTCTTGTCAACGACGGCTCAGGCGACCGGACCTGGCCCATGATCCAGGACTACGCGTCGCGCGACCCACATATCCTGGGGATCAACCTGAGCCGAAATCACGGCCATCAACTTGCTCTTACGGCCGGCATGACCATGGCGAGAGGCGATCGGATTCTGGTAATCGACGCCGATCTGCAGGATCCGCCTGAGCTTCTCAAAGACATGATGGCCATGATGGACCGGGGCTTCGACGTGGTCTATGGCCAAAGGCGCCAGCGCGCCGGCGAGAGCCTGTTCAAGAAATCCACCGCCAGCCTGTTCTACCGCGTGCTTCTGCGCCTGAGCGAAACGCCCATTCCGCTGGACACCGGCGACTTCCGCCTCATGAGCCGGCGTGCACTGGATGCACTGCTGGCCATGCCCGAGCAGCACCGCTTCGTGCGCGGCATGGTGAGCTGGATCGGCTTCCCGCAAACGGCTCTGCCCTATGACCGCGAGGAGCGCTTTGCCGGAACAACGAAGTATCCGCTCAAGAAGATGGTGCGCTTCGCCATCGACGCGATCACCGGCTTCTCAATCCAGCCGCTGCGCTTCGCCAGTCAGATCGGCCTGGTCCTGGGCGCGCTCGGCGCGCTGCTCGTCGCCTATGTCATTGTGGCTTGGCTGACCAATGAGACCGTCGCTGGTTGGACCAGTCTTATGGCCGTGGTCGTCGTGCTCGGTAGCGTGCAGATGTTCGTTCTCGGCGTGATCGGCGAATACCTCGGTCGCCTGTATATGCAGTCCAAGCAGCGCCCGCTCTTTCTCGTTCAAGATATCGCGTGCCAAGCCAAAGTTGATGCCGAACGGGCCGCGCGGCTCGGCTTCGTTGCGCCGGATGCCACCGCTCGCGACCAGCAAGTGGTGAGTCTGGACCAGCGGCAAATCCAGGATGGAGCTCAGGCGATCCAATGACCCCTGCACAGCGCAAAGACGATCCCGTCAGTGAAGCTGGAAGTCAGCAGGCAGACGAGGCTGCTTTCGACCACTTCGCCACCGACTACCGAGAAGTACATAGCGCCAATCTTGGTCTCAGCGGTGAAGAGCCAACCTACTTCGCTGAGTACAAAGTCCGGGAGGTTGCACGCTGCCTCGGTGGCGCCAAAGTGCGCCGCATCCTGGATTTCGGCTGCGGAATTGGCGGGAGCATGCCTTTCTTTCAGAAGTACTTCTCCCACAGCAGATTGCTCGGTGTCGACATCTCGAAGGAAAGCCTGCGCCAAGCGGAACTCATTTATCGTCACTATGCAGAGTTCCGCCACCTGACAGAGGGCGACTTCCCCGTCGAAGACGAAAGCTGCGACCTAGCGTTTGCCGCCTGTGTGTTTCATCACATTCCGCCAGACCGGCATCGTGTATCTCTCGAGAATATTCGCAACTGCATGACCCTGAACGGCCATTTCTTTCTCTTCGAACACAATCCACTCAATCCCTTGACCGTGCACGCCGTAAACACCTGTCCTTTCGACGCCGATGCGATTCTCATTCGGGGCAAAGAGATGGTCCATCGGGTGCAAGCCGCGGGCTTCAAGAACGTGCGCCTTCGGTACTGCACTTTCTTCCCTAGGGCGCTCTCAGTGTTAAGGCCGTTGGAGCCGCATCTGGCTTGGCTGCCGCTTGGTGCTCAATATTATGTTCAGGCACGACCGTGAGAGGCCGCTTGATCGCACAGAAGCTCCCGGTTTGGCAGTTCGCAAAGTTCTGCGCGGTCGGACTGGTCAATACGCTCGTTGGCTATAGCACGGTTCTCTTCACAAGCTTCGTTGTGGGACTGAACCCCTATGCCGCAAACGTCTGCGGCTATGCCGTTGGGCTGATGGTGTCTTTCGTCCTGAACCGGCGTTTCACCTTCGCGTCACAGCAAGCGCTCCTCCCCGGTCTTGCGAAGTTCCTCATGGCGTTCCTGCCATCCTATGGTCTGAACCTTCTGGTTCTCTATATCAGCTTGGAGCAACTGCTGCTGCCCGAGTATCTCGCTCAGGCCTTGGCCATGGGGAGCTACAGCATCACCTTTTTCACGCTCTGCCGCGTTTTTGTTTTTCGACCGCCGAGCGAAGTCGAGAGGTCCGATGACCTTGATGAGTATGAGGCCGTGACACAAAAAGCGACCGGAAGCCATGCAGGCCGAGGAGGCATCGGGTGAAGCCAGCCATTCTCGTCACCGGCGGTGCCGGCTACATCGGCAGCCACGCAGTGCTGGCCTTGATTGCCGACGGCTGGCGGCCCGTCGTCATTGACAACCTCTCGACCGGCGTGCGGGCCGCCGTGCCGCAAGGCGTCCCGTTAGTGGTTGCGGACGCCGGCGACAGGAAGGCGCTCCACGCCACCTTCACCGAGTACGGAATCACTGCCGTCATGCACTTCGCCGGCTCTGTCCGGGTCGAGGAGTCGGTGGCCAACCCACTCAAGTACTACCGCAACAACAGCGGCGTCAGCCGCGATCTGATCGAGGCCTCCGTCGAAGCCGGCATCGAGCGCTTCGTTTTCTCATCAACCGCCGCCACCTATGGCATCCCTGAGATCGCCAAGGTGACGGAGGATGCGCCGACCCGCCCGATCAACCCTTACGGCTGGTCGAAGCTGATGACCGAGCAGGTGTTGGTGGACAGCGTCGCCGCCCATCCGAACTTCAAGGTCGCCATTCTGCGCTACTTCAACGTAGCCGGCGCCGACCCAGGCGGGCGCTGCGGACAACGTGGCGAGAACGCCACTCACCTCATCAAAGTCGCCTGCGAGGTTGCTGCCGGCAAGCGACCGGCCATGCAGATCTTCGGCACCGACTACGACACACCGGACGGCACCTGTGTGCGCGATTTCATCCACGTCTCCGACCTGGCCGAGGCACACGTCGCCGTGCTCGACTGGCTCGCTGCGGCGGAACAGCCGCTGGCCGTCATGAATTGCGGCTACGGCCGCGGCTTTTCGGTCCGTCAGGTCCTGCAGACCGTCGAGCGCCTCAGCGGACGGTCGCTGACCGCGGTGGAAGCGCCGCGCCGGCCCGGCGATCCGCCGATGCTGATCTCCGATCCCTCGCGGCTGACGAGCCAGGTCGGTTGGCAGCCGCGTCACGACAACCTCGACACCATCATTCAGACAGCCCTGAACTGGGAGCACGCGCTGAACCGCGCAGCCTGACAATGCACCGAGCCTCAACCTCGTCTTACCGGGACTGTGAGACGTGGAAACGGCACTGATAATCTCGAGTGACCGCCTGAGCCTGCCCCCCTTTCTCCGAGGATGATATTCCGGCGCTGGCCGACATCCTGGCCGAGCCGGAGCAGGACCGGTTTCACGAGGCTCGTCCGATAAAGTGAGCTTCAGGCGGCACGAACTGTAGGTTAAGTACGACCGAACTGCGCAAGTCGCGTGTACAACTCACAAAGAACGATCTAAGATTGCTCCAACCTCGACGATAGGGGCAGTCGATGGCGTCAAGAACGAAGCTCAAAAGACTCATGACGGCAACGGCAGGACTCGCCGTTACAGCGTCGATACTGGCCGTCGCTGGATGGGTCTTTCTCCTCGCTGATGTGGTTGGGACCACGACGGTTCAAACCGCAGGAGACGTCGCCAACAGATCGTCGCACAGTGAGCTGGAGAGCCTGCGCAGCTTCCTATCGAACAGGCAAATCTGGACCGCCGTCGGCCTCACTTTGATCGGCTTCACTTGCCTATTCTACGGCCTCGCGATCATCCGTTGGATCGTTAGTCCGGAGAATGCTCTTAAAGACGAGCTGGCAGTTAGCTTAGCCAGCCAACTCCGTTGGCGCTCGACCCACCGCTACTTCCTCGGAGGCCTCTTCATCGGCCTGTCGATTCTCACTCTCGGCGGCGGTCTTTACTTCACGGTCTTCCTCGCGCCTGAACTGGCCGCGCAAGAGGCCGCACTGGAGGACAATAGGCTCGGAGAGCTAGCCAAGCGTGTAGGAGAGAAAAGGAAGGAGATTAACGAACTTGAGCTACAGATCATCTCTGAGTGGGAGAAGTTGCGGACAGAGTCGCAAATCGAGCTCTTGTGGTTCGAACGACCCAAGGGATTTGAACCGAATGATCGCCTTTGGCAGGCCTACACAAGCCGCGACTTCAGAAGGGCGCTGGCAATCACGCTTGACGACCGTTTGATGCAGAGCCGCGATAATCTAGGCGAATGGCAGACGGTAAATGATCTTCCAACGAACCAGGACTTTTGGGATGTGCTAATGAGCGAAGATCTCAGTCTCGCTCTGGCAATGACCTTCGACGGACCGCTGTACCTCAGTCAGGATGGTCTTAACCGCTGGAACCAAATCCAAGGTGTGGGCCTGCCGCGAGACGTCGGATTCGAATTCACCAGGATAAGCGGTGACCTATCCAGAGCTTTAGTGGCTACCTATAACGGCAAACTATTCCTCAGTCGTGAGAACTTCACGCGATGGGAACAGGTGAACCCAACAGACGTCGAGCCCTATGAAGAGTTCACTGAACTCTTTGCCTCGGCCGACTTCACCAAAGGTTTGGCGCTGACTGATCGCGGCCAAATCCTCACTGCTCAAGGTAGCCTGGCAAACTGGATGCCGATTGACCGGACTTTGGTGGATGTGCGGAAGCTCTTTATGGCTGCCGACTTCAGCGTAGCACTAGCGCTGACCCGAAGAGGAGGCCAGCTCATGGAAAGCACCGGAGACTTTAAGGACTGGACCGTCCTCGATGGAAGTCCGCCACAAGGAGACATCGTCTCAATTGAAGTAGACGAGGATGTGTCAACGGCATTGGCAGTTACCCTCGATGGACGGCTCTGGCGTTGGCAAAGACAGCCTCCGAACTGGACCCGAGTCGAAGAGTTCCCTCCCCAAGACTTGGTCCCGAGAATAGTTGCCGTAAGCGACGAACTCAGCAGAGCTTTGGTAGAGACACACAGCGGCCAGCTTCTGATCGGGTGGAATGAACTAGCTGAGTGGCGCCAGATCGAAGTGTTTGGGCAGGGACAGCGACCTACTGGTGTTTCCGCTAGTGCGGACCTATCAAGCGCGTTTGTCACCACCAACCTAGGACAAGTATTGCTTGGTTGGGACGGGCTTTCGAAATGGCGTGCAATACGCGGCGCTCCGTTGGGGGAGGATGTTCTACCACCGCATGTAAACGATGATTTCACCCACGCTTATTTTATTACCGAACAAGGGGTGATGTATGTGAGCAAGGCCTATCCGGCAGTAATCGAAATGAAGCCCGAGACGGCGGATGAGGTCGCTGCGTTGTTTGGCAGTGATGATACTCCTTCGCGCTTGCCGAACCTGATACAGAGCGCCTTTGCGCCCACAATAAACAGACTGACCGACGAGCTTGCGCAGGCGCGAGAAGAACTTGGAACCGCCAAGACCAGTATCGACGCTATAAAGAGCCTACAAGAACGGATCTTCAGCCTCGGACCAATTATCACACGCGCCCTGGCCATCGCCATCACGCTACTAATTGTGCAGATTTTCGTGCGACTCTATCAGTACAACGTCAAGCTGGCTGCCTTCTACGACGCCAGGGCCGATGCACTCCTACTCGAACCTGCGCTCGGCAAGATGAAGCACGAGATGCGCTACAATGAGTTGGTAGACGCGCTCTCGCCCGATAGTGTCGATTTTGGCAAGACGCCCAAGACGATGGTTGACCAGGCAGCCGAGCTGGCCAGAGTCATGGTCGAAAAGCGCCCCGCTGGCACGGGTTGAAGCGCCGCGCCGGCCCGGCGATCCGCCGATGCTGATTTCCGACCCCTCGCGGCTGATGAGCCAGGTCGGTTGGCAGCCGCGCCACGACAACCTCGACACCATCATTCAGACAGCCCTGAACTGGGAGCACGCGCTGAACCGCGCCGCCTGACAGGCTCCTCCTTCAACCGCTTTCTGATCCACCGCAAAGCCGGAGCTTTTCTGGCATTATAGTTTGATGCTGGACTGACAGCAGCCGCTGTGCAGGCGGCCGCCAAAACGCGCTCGCTGCCATGGACAAGAAGCATCAGATCAATTTCTGGTACATCCTCATTGCCGTTGCCCTGCTCCTGCTCTTTCAGAGCTTTTGGGCCAGTCACCAGGCTGTCGAACGCATTCCCTACAGCGAGTTCGAGGATTTGCTCGAGGAGGGTCAGGTCGCCGAAGTGGGAGTCAGAGAGACGACCATCCATGGGCGCCTAAAGACGCCACTGGCAGACGGTCGCGACCTCTTCGTGACCAACCGTGTGGAAGCCGAGATTGCCGACAAGCTGCGTGAGCATGACGTCGTCTTCACCGGCGAGGTGGAAAGCCACTTTCTGCGCGACCTGCTCTCCTGGGTCCTCCCCGTCGTCTTCTTCGTCTTCATCTGGATGTTTCTCATCCGACGCATGGCCGACAAGCAGGGTTTTGGCGGTTTGATGAACGTCGGACGCAGCAAGGCGAAGGTCTATGTCGAGACCGACATTCAGGTGACCTTCGACGATGTCGCCGGCGTCGACGAAGCGAAGGCGGAACTGCAAGAGATTGTCGACTTCCTGAAAGAGCCAGAACGCTACGGCCGACTTGGCGCCCGCGTGCCCAAGGGGACGTTGCTGGTCGGTCCACCGGGCACGGGTAAGACGTTGCTGGCCAGGGCCGTCGCCGGACAGGCTGGCGTGCCATTCTTCTCCATCTCGGGATCCGAGTTCGTTGAGATGTTCGTCGGAGTCGGCGCTGCCCGCGTACGAGACCTTTTCGAGCAAGCGCGCCAGGCTGCGCCCTGCATCATCTTCATCGACGAACTTGACGCCCTGGGCCGAGCCAGGGGGGCTGGGCCCATGACCGGCGGCCACGACGAGAAGGAGCAGACACTCAACCAGCTGCTCGCCGAGCTTGATGGCTTTGACCCCAGCAGCGGTATCGTCCTGCTCGCAGCCACCAACCGGCCGGAGATACTCGACCCAGCCTTGCTTCGCGCCGGACGCTTCGACCGCCAGGTGCTCGTCGACCGACCTGACAAGGTCGGCCGCCTCGCCATCCTCGAGGTTCACGTCAGAAAGATCGAGCTTGCGTCGGATACCGACTTGGCACAGGTCGCCGCGCTGACACCCGGCTTCAGCGGTGCGGACCTTGCCAATCTGGTCAACGAAGCCGCCATTCTCGCCACCCGGCGCAATGCAGAGTTGGTCACGCTTGACGACTTCACGGCAGCCATCGAGCGCATCATCGCCGGACTCGAGAAACGCACCCGGCTTTTGAACCGTGCCGAGCGCGAGCGGGTGGCTTATCACGAGATGGGCCACGCCCTCGTGGCTTCGGCTCTACCCGGCACCGACGCGGTCCACAAAGTCTCGATCATCCCGCGCGGTGTCGGGGCGCTTGGCTACACTATCCAGCGGCCAACCGAAGACCGCTTTCTCATGACCCGGCAGGAGCTGACCGACAAGATGGCCGTCTTGATGGGTGGCCGTGCCGCCGAAGCCCTTATCTTCCACGAGATCTCGACCGGTGCCGCCGACGACCTCGACAAGGTGACCGACATCGCCCGGCATATGGCAACCCGCTATGGCATGGAGGAAGCGCTGGGTCAGGTGGCCTATGACCCTCAGCGGCAGGCCTTCCTCGGCGAAGGCGCGCTTGGGTGGTCACCGCGCGAATACAGCGAGGACACGGCGCGAGAGATCGATCTCGCCGTGCGGGCCCTCGTCGATCAGGCCTTCGATGCAGCAACCGCCGTTCTAACGCGCCGCCGCCAAGAGCTTGAGGCGGGCGCGACCATGTTACTGGAGCAGGAAACCATCACCCCTGACGAGTTTCCGGCTTTGAAGAAGCAGGATACCCTGGATCAGACAGCGGCCTAGGCTGATCGACAGTGGCGGCCCACGGTTGTGCACTCGCTTCGGCCGCACTCCTGCACGAGGCATCCAGGTCCGTGATCGACATACCACGCCTCATCACCAATCGCTTGAGCCTCGAGGCCTTCACCGGCGCCGATGTCCCGGCGCTGGCCGACATCCTGGCCGAGCCGGACGTCACCAAGACCATCACTGCCAACGGCTCCTCACAGGAACGCTGCCGGACCAGCGCTGAGCAACGCATTGCGTGGCACAATAGCGCTTGGCCGGCCTTGGGCTATGGCACGTGGGCGCTCAGAGAACGCACGGAATCGGCGGACGCACAGCCGGCCTTGCTGGGTTGGTGCGGCTTCGCCGAACCGGACATTGGCGAGGACCCAGAGATCCTCTACGGCCTTGCGCCTGCCTACTGGGGGCATGGCCTGGCCAGCGAAGCCGCACGGACAGCGATCGACTGGCTCTTCGCCGCGACCGAGGCAGGCGGTGTGTCCGCCGTCATCTTCGCGCGCATCAATCCGGCCTCCGTCGCGATCGTCGAAAAGCTGGGGCTGAGGCGACGCGGGACCATGTCTATGCCGGACTTCATTTCGAGCGAGAGCATGGCCAGGGACGTTCTGGACTACGAGATATGGCGCCTAGGGCAAGGCCGTTTCCGCGACGCCGAGGCTCTCCTCTTCCAAGCGCCGTTCAAGGCCGGTCAGCTGGCCAGTCTCGATGCCATCCCGCAAGACAGCGTTGAGAAGGCGCTTTGCGATGCGGCGCTGAGCCGGCCGGACTTCGCGACGATTGGCGGAGCCGAGCTAGAGGAACGCGTGCGCAATGCCTTTCGCCAAGGCCTGGCCGCACCGGAGCTAGATTGGTATCACATGCCGCGAGAGAGCTGGCAGCAGCGCCCAGGCTAGACTGCCTGTTCTTTCGCCAGCCGGCTCAGCAGGTGGAAATAGCTGTCGACGCCCTGGGCACCGGTAGCGAGATAGCGCTGATTGAAGATCATTGCCGGCACACCGGTGATGCCGCGCGCAACCCAATAGCGCTGACGCTCCCGCACGGCCTCGGCGTAGCGGCCCTCGGCCAGAACGGCCAGCGCCTCCCGTCGGTCGAGACCGACGCTCTGTGCCACATCGGCCAGAACCTCCGGGTCGTGAAGATCGCGCCGCTCGGTGAAGTAGGCGGAAAAGAGCGCCATCTGAAGCACCTGACCAAAGCCTTCACGCTCTCCCCAATGAAGAAGCTGGTGCGCCCGGAAGGTGTTCACCATGCGCATGTCGTCACGGTACTCGAACGTGAAGTCGAGCGCCTCGCCGAGGTGTGTCAGACGGGCGCGCGCCTCTTGGCTACCCTCGGTGGTCGTTCCGTACTTGGCGGCCAGGTGCTCGCGCAGGTTCTCACCTTGCTCACCCATGTCCGGGTTAAGCTCGAAGGGGTGCCAGTGAACCTCGGCGGTCAAGCCACTCAACATAAGGGCGCGCTCAAGCTGCTTATAGCCGATTACGCACCAGGGGCAGACCATATCCGAGACGATATCGACGCGAAGGGGACTCGCGACGCTCTCGACTTCGGCCTGCCGAAGGCTCTCCATCATTTCTTTGATCCTTGTTCCCGAAAAAACGGTGCCCAGCCCCCAACTCCGAGCAGCCATTCCGACGAAATCGGTTGGCCCGCTCGTCTTTCAAGTCACCGCAATCCTGCTCAGATCACACCGAAGAGGTCGGCCTCGGCCAAGCGTTCACCGAGATCGCCATCCGGCAGCGGCAGATCGTCGAAACCAAGTCCCTCCGTGAGCACGACATTTTCGATGCCTCGCAGACCAAGAGAGAAGCTCTCGAACTCGAAGCTGCGGCCGCTTTGGAAGTTCTCCGCGACATGCGCCTGCTCAACGGCCAGAGTTTCGGCATCGAGCGCCAGGATCACCGTGTCGTTGCCGCGGCCGCCTGAGAAGACGTCGCGGTCACCGCCACCGCCGCCGATCAGGCTGCCCTGGGTATAGAGAAAGACGTCGTCCCCCCCGTTGCCAAAGAGCCGGTCGCTGCCAAGACCGTCGATCAAAGCGTCTCCACCGGCACCCCCAAAGAGCTGATCATTTCCGGCACTGCCAGCGAGAACATCCGCACCGCGACCACCGAAGAGCTCGTCATCGCCTGACCCACCGACAGCAAGATCGGAGCCCCGCCCACCGAAGAGCGTGTCATCGCCCAGGCCACCGAAAGCGACGTCATCGCCGCCGCGCAGGAAGGTCACGTCGTCCCCACCGCTCGCGAGCACGAGATCATCCTTGGCAGAGCCAAAGACCAGGTCGTCCCGATCACCGCGAATCTGCGTCTCGGACGTCAGAGAGCGCGCGCTGTAGGCACCGAAGATGCCATGCAGATTGGCAGTCGGGTGAAGCAGATCGAAAAACGCAATCTGTTCGATCGGGACCCCGGCGACAGCCGGATTGGGCACGAACTCGATCCCATTGCCGATCAGAACCGGTTGCTCCAGCTCCAAGAAACCGAAAGTCCCGAAGTCTGCGGCGATCTCATCCGTCAGGGCATTCAGGTCGACGATCTCGACCTCGACACCGCTCCCCTCGAGCGCGGCCGCGCCAATGCCCAAACCCAGATTGACGAGATCGACCACCAGGTCGCCGAGCGCCTGGGCTTGTGGGTCGACGGCATTGCTGGCCGGAAAGAAGGAGGCGTCCGGCAAGGTATTGAACACGATGGTTCCAACCCCTGCCTGCGCCAAGAGCTGCGCAGCACCCAGGTTGGCGCCGACGATCTGGCCGGCCAAGCCGATCGCCTGAAGCAGGGCTTCAAGTTCGTTGCCTGGGCTACTGTCGAGGTCTTCGAGCTGCCTCAGGTCGTTGAGACCAAAGCCGAGAAAGGCGGCCGAGTTTTCGCTGATCGGCGTCTCCGCAAAGGTCTCTTCGAAGAGAGCCAGCTGACCATCGAGATTGATGTTCTGCGTCAGTGGTTCGGCGATGGAGGGTGGCAGTAGGTCCGGATCAAGCGGGATGCCCTCGGGAATTAGATCGGCACCCGCGTCAAGCAGGGTTTGAACGCCCAGAACCTCCGCACCGCCGAAGGCGAAGTTGAACACCTGGTCCGGCTCCACGCCAAGCAGCGCCGATGTGGCCTGGGGAAACACGGCGCCGTTGGAGAACTGCTGCGCATAGGGTGGACTGACGGGGATGGGCACGACGCCGGCAAAGATCTCTTCACCGAAGATCGCCTTCGCAGCTTCGATCGCTTCGTTCGAGAGACTGAAAGTCCCGCCCGCATCCACGAGGCTATCGCCGAAGTAGATGAGCTGATCGAAATTATGCGTCCCAACGCGTGCCATCAGAACCTCCCGCAAAAAGTGCCAACCCCCAGAGGTTATAAAACCCCTGTGACAAGTCACCCGCGCAGCTGTGGAATCTTTGAGACTGCGTGTGACAGCCCCGGCTGAGTTGCTCGGGTTGGCACCGGGGCGCTGTGAAAGGGCGGAGGCTTGAAATGACGCTCGGCGCAGGACTTGCTCTCGGCCTAGTCCGCTGATCGCGCTTCAGCCTGAAAACGAGTCGTGCCGTGCTTGAAATGCGAAACGGCGGGGCCGAAACCCCGCCGCCTGGTAAAAGACAGGATAGAGCAATCTGACTACTGCGGCAGCACCACGGTGTCGATCACATGGATGACGCCGTTGCTGGCCTCGACATCGGCAGCGATCACAGAGGCCTCATTGACCTTCACGCCCTTCATGGCGTCGATGGTCAACTCACTGCCCTGGACCGTCTCGGCATTGACCTTCTGACCGGCGACATCCGTGGACATCACCTTCCCCGGCACCACGTGGTAGGTCAGGATGGCGATGAGCTGGTCCTTGTTCTCCGGCAGAAGCAGGCTCTCGACAGTGCCTTCCGGCAGCTTGGCAAAGGCCGCATCGGTCGGTGCGAAGACGGTGAAGGGACCGTCGCCCTTCAGGGTGTCAACCAGACCGGCGGCCTGCACGGCGGCCACCAGCGTCTTGAACTGGCCGGCATCCACAGCCGTGTCGACGATGTCCTTGTTGGCGGCGCCGGCAAAGGCCGAGCCGGCCACGATGACAGCGGCAAAGAAGCCAGTGATAGCGGAAATCACGCTGCGCAGGGTCATAACACTTCCTCTCGGGTTCTTAGTATGAGCTTGGGTAAGCGTCGCCGCGCGACGCCATACCCAATACCTACGGAGGAAAACGAATGCAGATCAGCTAAGAATGAAATATAAATGAGACACAGCTCGCCTCTTTTATGCCTCAATACAAATAAGACATTAGAAGAAGAGCATATCTACGTCGATTTTAAGATAACAGACTTGTACGCAGAGGGCGTTACTTCAGATCACCGCCCGTTCACCCCATACTATCCAGCTGTACGCACATGTGGCGCAGGTCGACCGTCGTCGCTGCCTCTCGCCTGCCCTGTCATCGAAGTCGGTGCTAGAGCGACGGCGCGTTGAAGGTATCGCAAGCTTGCAAACGACCTTCCTCCAAGCCGCGGCGGAACCAGTGCTGGCGTTGCTCGGAGGTGCCGTGGGTGAAGGAATCCGGCACGACGATGCCACGCGCCTGCCGCTGCAGAGTGTCGTCGCCAATGGCGCTGGCTGCCCCGAGCGCTTCGTCGATATCACCCCTCTCGAGAATGGATTTGCTCTCATCGGCGAGATGGGCCCAGAGCCCGGCGAAGCAGTCCGCCTGCAGCTCAAGACGCACCGACAGAGCGTTCGCTTCCGCCTCGGGCAACTGCCTGCGCGCTTGGTGGACCTGCTGTGAGATACCAAGCAAGGTCTGCACGTGATGGCCTACCTCGTGGGCGATGACATAGGCCTGGGCGAAGTCCCCAGGGGCGCCGAAACGCTCGCTCAAAGTGCGGAAGAAGCCGAGGTCGAGGTAAACCGTCTGATCGGCAGGGCAATAGAAAGGGCCGACGGCAGAACCGGCGAAACCGCAGCCTGACCTGACCCCGTCAGAAAAGAGCACCAATGTCGGCTCCTGATAGGGCTGTCCCAGCTGACGGTTGAACAGGTCATGCCAAACATCTTCCGTATCGGCGAGCACGACCGCCACGAAGTCGCGCAGGAGGTCCGGGCCCGATCTTTCGGGAACGGAGTTGCGGGCAATCTGCCCGCCCTGTTGCGGCATCTGCTGACCGCTGAGAAGCGCGATCGGGTCGACACCCAGCAGCATCGCGACTACCACGATCACCAGCAGGCCGACACCGCTGATACCGGCTCGCCGTCCGCCAATACGGGGTCTGCCCGGACGGCGGCCCATGGGAAAACTGACACGGCTCCGGCCGCCGCCGCGCTTGTCGAGAACGTTCTTGCTCTGCCTGCGTCCTCGCCACTTCACGATCGGCTCCCCCGTTTCTCAAGTGGCCCTGAATGCCCGGAGCTTAACGCGAGAGGCGCGTCCGTCTAGCAGCCAAGTTGAACGGCGAGAGGTGGCTTTGGGTTTTCAGCTCTTGCGCCGAATCTTCGCCCAGCTGTCTCGCAGGCCAACAGTCCGATTGAAAACAAGGCGTTCGGTCCCGCCGTCGGGATCGGGAGTGAAGTAACCCTGGCGCTCGAACTGCACGGCTGTCCCGACAGGCGCCTCGGCCAAAGCCGGCTCGACGAGACAGCCATCGAGCACAGTCAGCGAATTGGGGTTCAGGTCAGCCAGGTAGTCGCCGCCGTGTCCAGCGCCCGGCACCTCCTCGGTGAAGAGCGTGTCATAGCTGCGCACCTGGGCTGGAACCGCATGCGCGGCCGAGACCCAGTGCAAGGTGCCTTTGACCTTGCGCCCATCCGGTGAGTCTCCGCCACGGGTTTCGGGATCGTACGTGCAGCGCAGTTCGACGACCTCACCCGCGTCGTCCTTCACCACCTCTTGGCAGGTGATGAAATAGGCGTAGCGCAAGCGCACCTCGCGGCCTGGCGCCAAACGGAAGAACTTCTTGGGCGGGTCTTCCAAGAAGTCCTCGCGCTCGATGTAGAGCTCACGCCCGAAGGGCACTTGGCGGCTGCCTTCTGCCGGATCTTCCGGATTGTTCACCGCCTCCAACAACTCGCTGTCGCCTTCGGGGTAGTTCTCGATCACTACCTTCAGCGGATTGAGCACCGCCATGCGGCGGAGCGCGCTCTTGTTCAGCGCCTCCCGCATGCAAGCTTCCAAGAGCGCCAACTGCACCAGGTTGTCAGCCTTGGAAATGCCGATGCGCCGGGCGAAGTCGCGGAGCGCTTCTGGGGGCACGCCCCGGCGACGCAAGCCGGCGAGCGTCGGCATGCGCGGATCGTCCCAGCCAGCGACGTGGCCTTCCGTCACGAGTTGGATGAGGCGGCGCTTGGAGAGCACGGTATGAGACAGGTTGAGACGTGCGAACTCATACTGCCGAGGGCGGCTCGGCACCGGTAGGTTCTCGATCAGCCAGTCGTAAAGTGGCCGGTGGTCCTCGAACTCCAGGGTGCAGAGCGAGTGGGTGACCCCTTCGATGGCATCCGACTGTCCATGGGCGAAGTCGTAGGTCGGATAGATGCACCAGGCATCGCCCGTGCGCGGATGGCTGGCGTGGAGAATTCTGTAGAGCGCGGGGTCGCGCAGATTGATGTTGCCCGAAGCCATATCGATCTTGGCCCGCAGCACGCGCGCACCGTCCGGGAACTCACCGGCCTTCATGCGGCGGAAAAGATCCAGGCTCTCCGCGGGCGAGCGATTGCGATGGGGGCTGTCGCGCCCCGGCTCCGTCAAAGTGCCCCGATACGCACGCATCTCCTCGGGCGAGAGGTCGTCGACATAGGCCTTGCCCGTCTCAATCAGATGCTCGGCCCAGTCGTAGAGCTGCTGGAAGTAGTCCGAGGCGTGATGCAGATGCGGCCCCCAGTCGAAGCCGAGCCAGCGCACATCCTCCTCGATGGCGTCGATGTAGAGCTGCTCTTCCTTGGTCGGATTGGTGTCGTCGAACCGGAGGCTGCAGTGACCCCCGAACTCCTGCGCCACCCCGAAGTTGAGGCAGATCGACTTGGCGTGACCGATATGCAGGAAGCCATTGGGCTCCGGCGGAAAGCGTGTGACCACCCCGGCCGTGCGGCCAGCTGCCAGGTCCGACCGGACGATGTCGCGGACAAAGTCCCGCGGACCTTCCGCGCCAGAGTCGTTCGCGGCATCCGCCGACACATCTGCTGCACTCATAACTAACCTTCAGCTCGCGAGAAAATGGGCCATAACGGGCAAAGACGCTTCCTTGGCCACGGCTCTAGTTGCCAAATTTGTGGGCCAGCGCCAAGACAGGAACCTTAAACCCAAGCTTTGGCACACTATCTCTTGGCCTTGGGCTATCATTCCGAAACAAGAAGAACGAAGACGCCGTCATGCCGCAAGAGCTTCTGACCTTCCTCAAGCGCACCCTCTTGGAGCCGCAGAGCGAGCCGGTTCCCCAGACCGACCTGCCTCTGGCGACCGCAGTGCTGCTGATTCGGGCGGCCGTCGTCGACGGCTCCCTCGAAAAAGTCGAAATGGACAAGCTGCATGAGCTGCTGAAGCGGCGCTTCGATCTGGATGAGGCGGAGGTCCAGGACTTGATCGAACGCGGCCGCGAGAAGGAGCGCGAGTCGGTCGATCTCTACCACTTCACCAAGGTCATCACCGACAAGCTGGACATGGACGGCCGGCTGCAGCTCATCGAGTACCTCTGGGAAACCGCCTATGCCGACGGCGTCCTGGATGAGTACGAGAGCAACCTCATCTGGCGCGTCGCCGAGCTGATCGGCGTCGAGACCCGTGACCGCGTGCGCCTGCGCCAGCAAGTCCAAGCCAAGCTCGGCATCGACAACGACACCTGACACCTCTGGACTACCCTCCGACTGTCATCCCGGCCTCGAGCCGGGATCCACTCATCAGCCCGCGCCCAGCCCAGCCATGGCCCCCGGGTCTCGCCGCTCTGCGGCTCGCCCGGGGTGACGATTAGCGGGAAACCTCAGACGACACTATCTCCGGCGCCAAGTCGTTCCCTGGGGCCCATCCTCCAGCAGCACACCCTGCCCGGCCAGCGTGTCGCGGATGCGGTCGGCTTCGGCGAAGTCCTTGGCCTGACGCGCTGCCTTGCGGGCAGCGATCAGCATCTCGATCTCCTCGGGCGACGGCCCCTCCCCATCTGCGCTGCCGCGGAACCAGTCTTCCGGATCTTGCTGCAAGAGGCCAAGCAGGTAGCCTGAGTCGAGCAGCGCTGCCTTGCTCAGCGCGGCCTGTTCCGGCTCGCCTTGGGTGTTGAGCTCGTGGGCCAGGGCATGAAGGCGCGCCAGTGCTTCAGGCGTGTTGAGATCGTCGGACAGGGCCGCGGCGACGCCATGGCTGATCGTGTCTTCCGCACGCTGCAGATTCTTGGCGCGGCGAAGTGCGCCGTAGAGTCGGTCGAGCTGGGCCTTGGCCTCGGTGATCTTCTCCCGCGTGACATCGAGCGGCTGCCGGTAGTGGCCGGACAGCAGGGCCAGGCGAATGGCCTCGCCTGGGAAGCCCTCCTCCAAGAGCTGCCGCACGGTGAAGAAGTTGCCAAGCGACTTCGACATCTTCTCGCCGTTCACCACCACATAGCCGTTGTGCATCCAGAAGCGCGCCATGAAGGGCGTGTTCTGGGCGCAGCGGCTCTGCGCGATTTCGTTCTCATGGTGCGGAAAGATCAGGTCGAGACCACCGCCGTGGATATCGAAAGTCTCGCCGAGATGCTGCGATGACATGGCCGAGCACTCGATGTGCCAGCCAGGCCGGCCACGGCCCCAGGGGCTTTGCCAGCCGGGCTGATCGTCGCTGCTGGGCTTCCAGAGCACGAAATCGGCCGCGTCCTTCTTGTAAGGCGCGACCTCGACACGCGCGCCGGCCACCAGGTCGTCCCTGCTCCGCCGCGAGAGCTGGCCATAGTCATGCATGGCCGGCACATGGAACAGCACGTGACCCTCGGCGGCGTAGGCATAGTCGTCATCGATCAGCCGCTCGATCATATCAATCATGCGGTGGATGTGATCGGTCGCCCGCGGTTCGATCGTCGGCTCCAGCGCCCCCAACGCCGCCATGTCCTGGTGGAAGGCCTCCGTGGTGCGCGCTGTCAGCTCGTCAATGCTCTCGCCGTTCTCTGCCGCACGCACGATGATCTTGTCTTCAACGTCCGTAATGTTGCGGGCGTAGGTCACGGCCTCGGCGCCGTAGACATGGCGCAGAAGGCGAAAAAGTACGTCGAAGACGACCACGGGTCGCGCGTTGCCGATATGCGCAAAGTCGTAGACCGTGGGCCCGCAGACATACATGCGAACATGGCCGGGAATGAGCGGAGCGAAGTCCTGCTTTGCGCGAGCGAGCGTGTTGTAAAGCTGAAGCGTCATGGCAATAAGACCCTGATCTAGGACAGAATAACAGGCTGGGCGCCCGCTCCTATCCGGAGCCGGCGCCGGGGCGCTCGCTAGATCAACATCGTTGGGTCTTGCCAAACATGGCGCGACCTTGACGTTTCGGGCGGGCGACTGTCAAGCGGCTTCGTTGAGAGGCTGCCGAGCTGATTGCAGCCTTCCAGCAGCGGAAACAGGGATTGATGGCAAGCACACCACTGACACCCAGCACGCCTATCGATCTGGCGCCAAGGCCCTTTCCCGAGCGCGTGCCGCACGAGGGACGATCTGTGACCCTGGAGCCGTTGTCTGTAGAGCATTCGGTCGAGCTCTGGGCCGCGGCCGATACTGCAGATGCCTCGTGGCGCTACTTGCGGTATGGCCCTTTCTCGTCGCGCGAGGCGATGACCAAGACGATCGAGGAGCTGGCAGGCCGCACGCATCAACCATTCTGGGCGGTTCGTTCGCACGCAAGTGGCAAAGCGCAGGGCTGGCTGTCGCTCTGCGATATCTATCCGGAGGACGCGGCGATCGAAATCGGCAGCATCTGGTACGCTCCGGGCCTTCAGCGCACCAGAGCAGCCACAGAGGCCGTCTTTCTCCTGATGCAGCATGCCTTCGACGAGCTCGGATATCGTCGCCTTGTTTGGCGTTGCGTGGCACAGAATGCCGCGTCATGCCGGGCGGCGGCCCGCTATGGCTTTGTTCCTGAAGGTACCTGGCGCGATGCCGTCATCATCAAAGAACAGCAGCATGATGTCGCCTGGTTCTCCATGCTGGCCAATGAGTGGCCATTGCAAAGAACACTGATTGGCCAGTGGTTGAATGATGAGAATTTCGACAGCGCAGGGACGGCGCTCACCGGTCTCTCCGCTATGCGTCAGCGCGTCATTGGCGCAGATGCCAAGCGGTAAGGTGAGGAAGGAACGTGGTAGATCAAATCCACATCGCTGCAGCGGAGCCGGATGACGCAGAGGATCTCTTGCCGCTGATCGCCGCCTTCTTTCGCGAAGAAGGGATCGAAACACCCAGCGATGCCCAACGGCGCAATCTCTCGACGATGATGGCAGCACCGGACTCGCGCATTCTGCTCGCGCAGGCTGGAGGTCGGCCCGTCGCCTTCGCAACGGCGACCCTGACCCGCGGCATCGAGTTCGGCCTGGCGGCCGAGATCGAGGATCTCTACGTCGTGCCCGAGGCGCGCGGGCACGGCCTCGCCCGTCGGCTGATGGATGAGCTCATCGCGTGGTGCGAGCGCCAAGGCACGCAAGAGATCATCGTGGTCGTTACACCGGAAGGTATGGAGGCGATCGACCTGCCCGCCTTCTACCGCCGCTTCGGCTTCCGCGACAGCGGCCGCAAGCTGCTCAATAGGACCAGCGCAGATCCTAATCAGCCGAGCACCCTGACATGACCCAAGACCGCAAGTACTACACCGATGCCAATCGGGAGTCCTGGGACGAAGCTGCCGATCGCCACCGTGCGGCGAACCAGGCGCGGCTGCTGCAGGACGTGCGCAGCACTGACTACAACGCGCTCGACCGCTTCTTGATCGAGGCGCTGGCCGTTCCCGGCGTCGCAGGCAAGAGCATCATCCAGCTCTGCTGCAACAACGCCAAGGACTTGCTGTCAGTCATGCGTATGGGAGCCGCCCGGGGCGTCGGCGTCGATGCCTCCGCGGCCTTCATCTCACAGGGCGAAGAGCTTGTGGCAGCTGCCGGCCTGCACGACCGCATGGAGCTGATTGTCAGCGACGTCTACGAGCTGCCGGACCGCCTGCACGGTCGGTTCGACATCGTGCTGATCACCGTGGGCGTCTTCGGCTGGATGCCAGACCTGCCTCTCTTCTACCGCGTCATTGAACGCCTGCTGAAACCCGGCGGCCATTTCGTCATTGAGGACATGCACCCTGTCTTGATGATGTACGAGCCGGGCAAGGACGGCGCCGCTTCGACGCTTCAATGGTCCTACTTCAAGCAGGACCCTTGGCGGGACACGGAGGGCCTCGACTACTTCGGCCATGAAGACTACGAGGCCAAGCCGGCCTACAGCTTCATGTACAGACTCGACGATATCCTTATGGGCGGTCTCGGCGTCGGCTTGGTGCTCCGACATTTCAAGGAAATCGACTTCGACATCTCCCACTTCTGCCAGGACTTGGAGCAGGTCGACGCAAAGCCGCCGCTCGGCTTCGCCATGGCGATGGAGAAGCCTGCCCAGCCATTTGGAGGGAGCGAATGACCATCGAGGTGCGTCAAGCGGAGGTTGGCGATGCCGGAACCGTTGCCGATCTGGTCCACGCTCTGGTGAGCGAGCTCGACCCCGGTCGAGCCGACGCGATGATTCTCGCACGCTACCAAAAGGCAGCAGCCGGGCTTGTCGGCAAGGACGCAGGCTATTGGGCCTTCATCGCCAAGACGCCGGAAGACGGTGCAGTGGGCCTGATCACGCTCAACGACAGCGCGGCGATCTATGCAGAGGGGCGCTTCGGCACGATCCCTGAGCTATACATCGCGCCGGCCTATCGCTCACAAGGCGTCGGCGCGCTCCTATTGGAACGCGCCATCGCCTTTGCCGGCACACGCGGCTGGAGCCGTCTCGAGGTTGGCGCACCGGACCAGCCGCGCTGGAGCCGGACCGTCGACTTTTACCGCAAGCAGGGTTTCGTCGAGGTCGGCCCCAGGCTGAAGCTGCCGGTTGAAGGATGACCCGTCGGTCGGCTCTTAGCCGTTCCGCAGGCCCGCCACGAAGCGCTCCACCTCACCGCGCAGGGTTTCCGACTGTTGCGACAGCTCGGAGGCTGCGGTGAGCACCTCGCCAGCCGACGCGCCGGTCTGGCCGGCCGCCTCCTTGACCTGGACGATGGTGCTGAGCACCTCCTGCGTGCCGCTAGCCGCTTCCTGAACGCTGCGCGAGATCTCCTGCGTCGCCGCGTTCTGCTGCTCCACGGCCGAGGCAACGGCAGTGGCGTTCTCGCTAATCTGGGTAATCACTTTGGTGATTCCGTCGATCGACTGGACCGTACCGTCGGTGGCCGACTGCATGCCGGACACCTGGGCCGCGATCTCCTCGGTGGCCTTGGCCGTCTGGTTGGCCAGCGACTTCACCTCCGACGCCACGACGGCGAAGCCCTTGCCGGCCTCTCCGGCGCGCGCCGCCTCGATGGTGGCATTGAGGGCCAAGAGATTGGTCTGCTCGGCAATGTCAGAGATCAGGCTGACCACGTCTCCGATACGCTGTGCCGCATCGGCAAGCCCGCGAACCGACTCGTTCGTCGCGTTGGCATCCTGCGCAGCTTGCGAGGAGATCTGGTTGGACTCTGCAATCTGACGCGAGATCTCCGAGATCGAGGCCGTCAGCTCCTCGGCAGAGGAGGCCACGGTCTGCACGTTGTGCGTGGCCTGCTCCGAGGCGCTGGTCACAGCACTGGACTGGTTGCTGGTTTGCTCCGCGGTGCCGGACATCGTTTGCGCCGTGTGCTGCAGCTCCGTGGCTGCCGCGGAGACGCTGCCGATAATCGAGCCGACGGAGGACTCGAAGCTGTCCGCCAGCTGCAGCATCGCCTGGCGCTTCTCTTCGGCCGCCTGGCGGTCGCGCTCTTCCTGCTCCTGCTTCAGGCGCTCAACTTCCAGCGCATTGTTCTTGAAGACCTGGACGGCATCGGCCATCTGCCCGATCTCATCCTTGCGGCCAATCGCCGGCACGGTGACCGTCAGGTTTCCGTTGGCGAGAGTCTCCATCGCCGTGGTCATGGCAATGATCGGCCGAGAAATCGCGCGTCCGATGAAGAAAGCCAAGGCGATACCCAGAGCAATGGCAGTCACCGACACAATCATGCCTGTGAGTTCGGATGACTCGAGCCGTGCCGTGGCTTCCGGCCCCAGCGTATCCTGGCGCTGAATGTTGCGGAGCTTGATCTCCTCGGCCAGGCCGGCGATCTCAGGACCGATACGGTCGAGCGTGCCGGAGATGACGCTGTTGCGCTCAAAGATCACTGCCGTCACGTTGCCGAAGGCGACCTTGTAGCCGTCTGCAATCTCGACCACTTCTTGTGCCAAACGGCTGCGGGTTGGGTTCTGCAGCTCCTGCCGCATCTGCCCGGCCGTCTTGGCGAAGCCGTCCATTTCCGAGACGGCACGGTCGGCATGAGCCTGTTCGTTGGTGACGAGAAAACGGTTCGAATAGAGCCTTGCGAGCAGCAGGTGGCGCAGCGTAGTGCCGGCGAGATAGCTGGCTGAGGGATCGCCGTCAGCGTAGGCGCTCTTCATAATCTCGGTCAGAGCCCGTTCGGCGCGCGGCCCCAGTTCATTCATCTGGTCGACGAAGCCGTTGCGTTGCACACGAAAATCGATCAGCTGCTGAAAGCCCGCCTGGTACAGATCGACGTTGCCGGCAATCTGGTCAATTTCCGCGACGGCCTCGGTGCCGGCGAAGATCTCCTTGGCTTCTTCCATGATGGTCTGGAGCGCCTCGATGCGCGTCACCACCTTGTTCTGCGCATCTTCGGTGCCCTTAAGGATGAAATCCTTCACGCCAAGACGCGCTTCCAGGAGGTTGGCCTGAATACGGCCGATCTGATTGGTTTGCCGCGCCGTCGTTCGGTACTCGCCGAAGTCTTCTCGGGCACCTTCCAATCCCATGCCCTCGACGAGAGCCACGACAGTGAGGAACACAAGAATGGTCCCCATTCCGACGCCGATCTTCCTGGACAGCTTCAGGTTGGTGAAGAAGGCGAAGAGGTCTTTGCCGCCTTTGCCCTCGGGCCTTGCTGGCGCGTCTACGCTCAAATGGTCCTCTTGTTGCCCACCGACTGCGGATGACATCCGTTTCACTCCCATCTCGTGTCGCAAGGACCTCGGGACCGCCGTCCGTCAACCTTGCTGTCCTGCGGGCCGGCCATCCGTTCCCGCAAGGTTTGCCCGGATTCAAAGCCGATCCCGGCGCAACAATCCGGCTGCACGCTAGTGAGGGAGTTCTGTTGAAAGTCTTAAAATAAAACCATACTCCATTTCTGTGATCGTGTATTTAGGGGCAAAACGATAGAATAGCTCTCAACTTATGAAAGAACCCACTCTGCTGGGAAGATGTATACAATGTTTGCGATTAAAAATGGAATGCCGGGATCTCGATATTACTTGAGCTGATCTCGTGAGGAGCAAGCGGCCTAGGCGTCCTTCCAATGCGATCCGGCCCCGCCCGCAACCCTGCTGACCTGCGGAATGAACAAAAGAAGGTGCGTCCAGCCTCAGAGGGAGGCCAGGCAGTACGGCCATGTACATCACTGGTGGGATTAGCCCGTCCGCAATCCGGAGACGAAGCGGTCGACCTCTCCGCGCAAGGTCTCGGACTGCTTGGACAGCTCTTCTGCGGCGCCAAGCACTTGGGCCGAAGCTGCACCTGTCTGCTCCGCCGCTTGCTGGACCCCAACGATATTGCTGGCCACTTCCTGAGTGCCGCTCGAGGCCTCTTGGACGCTGCGCGCGATTTCCTGAGTGGCCGCATTCTGCTCCTCGACGGCTGAAGCGACGGCGGCGGCGTTCTCACCCAGCTTGGCGATCACCTTGGTGATCCCCTCGATCGATTGAACCGTGCCGTCCGTTGCCGACTGCATGCCGGACACTTGAGCTGCAATCTCTTCGGTCGCCTTGGCGGTCTGATTGGCCAACGACTTCACCTCCGACGCGACGACGGCGAAGCCCTTACCGGCTTCCCCGGCCCGTGCTGCCTCGATGGTGGCGTTGAGCGCCAGAAGGTTGGTCTGCTCGGCAATGTCGGAGATCAGGCTGACAACGTCTCCGATCTTCTGTGCTGCGTTGGCCAAGCCCCGGACTGCCTCATTGGCTGCGTCCGCGTCACCCGCGGCCTGAGTAGCGACTTGGTTGGACTCGTTGATCTGCCGGCTGATCTCAGAAATCGAACTGGAGAGCTCCTCGGTTGAGGTCGCGACGGTCGCAACGTTGCTCGAGGCTTCCTCGGAAGCAGCCGCCACAGCCGCCGACTGGTTGCTCGTCTCCTCGGCCGTCGACGACATGGATTGTGCGGTCTGCTGGAGCTCTGTCGAAGCCGAAGACACCGAGCCGATGATAGTGCCAACACTGCTTTCGAAGCTGTCTGCCAGCTCCAACAATTGCCGGCGTTTCTCTTCTGCAGCGCGCTTCTCCTGCTCCTCCTGCTCCTTCTTAAGGCGCTCCACCTCGAGGGCATTGTCTTTGAAGACCTGAACGGCATCGGCCATCTCGCCGATCTCGTCCTTGCGACCAACCGCCGGAACGGTGACCGTCAGGTCGCCCTTGGCCAACACGCCCATGGCCTCGGTCATGCGGACAATCGGACGCGAGATGGCGCGGCCGATGATCACGGCAAACAGCACACAGATCACGATGGCAATAAGCGATGTCACAATGCCGGTCCACTTGGCAGCAAGCATCGCTGCCGTGGCCTCGGGGCCCAGGGTATCTTGATGTGCGAGATTCTCGAGCTTGATGACCTCGGTCTTCTCGGCAATGTCCGGGCCGATCCGGTCGAGGGTGCCAGCAATGAGCCCGTTGCGCTCGAAGATCACGGCAACGACGCCGGTGAACGCTTGGCGATAGCCGCCCGACATCTCGACAACGTCGCTTGCTAGGCGCTGGCGTGTTGGGTTCTGCAGCTCGCTGCGCATCTGCTCCGCCATGCCAGAAAAGGCATCCATCTCCGCCAAAGCGCGGTCCGCATGCCTCTGTTCGTTGGTGATCAAGAAACGGTTGGCATACAGCCGAGCCAGCAGCAGGTGGCTTTGCGACTGCCCGGCAAGATAGCTGGCGGTCGGGTCGCCATCGGCGTAGGCGCTCGTCATGATATCTGACAGCGCCATTCGAGCGCTCGGCCCGAGATTGTTCATCTCGCCGACCAGCGTGTTGCGCTGCTGACGAAACTCAATGATCTGCTGAAAGGCGGCGTGGTACTGGTCCACCTGCTGGGACATGACCTCGATCTCAGCCAGCGCATCGGAGCCCGCGAAGAGTGCCTTGGCGTCTTGCATGATCTCCTTCATGGCGGCGATGCGTTGTGTCACCCTGTCTCGCGCTTCGTCACTCCCCTTAAGGATGAAATCCTTCACGCCGAGCCTGGCTTCGAGCAGGTTGGCCTGAATGCGCCCCATGTCATTGGTCTGGCGGGCTGTCGTACGGTACTCGGTGAAGTTCGAGACGGCGCCGAGGAGGCCGAGACCGGTGACGAGGCTGACGACGACGAGGAAGCAAAGAATGCTCCCCATGCCGATGCCGATCTTGCGGCTCAATTTCAGATTGCTGAAACCCGGCAAGCGGGTGCGATTGGCCGGTTGACCTGCGCGATGCTCGTCTTGGTCGGCGGACAGGCGCGGATCGTGCCGATTGGAGGAGGATGACATGGTCAGGAACTCCGGTGGCTTGGCAGCGAGAGCCTCAGTGGGCAATCTACGCATGGTGCTTTTCGAACAAGAACATCAGCGCGTTAGCCCAACTTCAAACAATCGAGCACGTACGAAAGCGTTCGGTGGGGCCTGTCACACAATGATGATGTCGCAGAGAATTAGTCACTAATAGTAAGCCTAAGATGAATCTCAGGATGTATTGGAAAAATTTTTGCTCTTAATGCGCGTATTATTGAGTGAAATCTAATAATACCACGACTTCTAATGGTACTTTTACTGCACGCACCGAGACGGAACTGCGTCTCTAGTGCGGCATGGCTGATAGACCAAAATGCGTTTCGAGTACGCCACTTGGCCGCGTTAGAAAGCGGCTCTGCTGATCAAAGGCGAAAGCTATGCCGCTCGAAACACTGTTGCTGTTCCTGCCCGCGTGCTTTGCGCTCAACTTGGCGTTCGGGCCGAACAATCTGCTGTCGCTGACCAATGCGGCCCGGCAGGGTGTCGGTTTCGCCGTCCTCGCCGCGAGCGGGCGTCTGGTCGCCTTTACGCCCATGATCGCCATCAGCGCCGCGGGCCTCGGCCTCCTCCTTGCGACCTCGGCCGTGGTCTTCCACATCGTCAAGCTGCTGGGGGCCGCCTACCTGATCTACCTCGGCATCAGGCTGCTGCTCTCGGCATCCAGTACGCGGCTTGGTGCCGGAGCCGCCCTTTCACTCGGCAACGCCTTTCGGCAGGAATGCCTGGTCGCCCTCGGCAACCCAAAGGCCATCCTGATCTTCACCGCTTTCTTTCCGCAGTTCGTCGCACCCGACAATTACTGGCAGAGCTTCGCCATTCTGGGTGCTCTGTTCCTAGTGCTCGAACTGATCGCCATCGCGCTCTACGCCTGCCTCGGCCGCTTCGTGGCAAAGGCCGCTGCCCAGCGCCTGGTCTGGCTGACCCGCGCCTCCGGCTGTGCGATGATTGTCTTCGGCTCCCTGCTCGCGTTGTCCCGCCGCGAGGCTTAGTGACCTACTGCTGGAACCAGAATGTGTCCGGCTGGTAGATGCCGAAGTTGGCCCCGGGGTGCCAAGCGTAGACGGCCTCCGGCGGCACGTTCATCAGCGTCTTGGATATCACGACGGGCTGGCGCACGCCGGCAACCGTTCCGATGCTGAACTGCTGATCGGCGTGGATGGCCAGCATCTCCTGCCAAGCGGCGGTCCGCACGTCGTCGTCGGTGGCGTTTGTCCAATCCATGTAGAGTTCCATCAAACGAGCCACCTCCGGCATATCGACCGGCTCTCCGGACTGTCCGTCGGTCTGATAATAGGCGCCCCACATGGGCCACTGGGGATCGTAGCGGTGGTCGGGAATCAGCTCGTCCGGCGTGGTATCCGCCGTGGCGATACCTACGGTTATCCCGCTCCAGGCTGACATTACGGTATCTCCTGCGGTGACTCGGCGCCGCACCACCTCTCGCTGCAGCGGTTTGGTCAGGAGCTTGATGCCGATCTCTTCCCAGTTGCTGGCAATCAGCTCCAAGGTGTCGATCTGTTCCCCGACCTCGCCCGCCGTTTCGACGATCAGCTCCATGGGGCGGCCGTCGGGCAGCAGGCGCAATCCATCATCGTCGCGCTCGGTCAGACCGATTTCGTCGAGAAGGGCGTTCGCTTGGTCCGGGTTGTACTCGATCCAACTGTCGGTGAACTGTGGCTTATAGAGCGGGCTGTAGGGCAAGACGGTATTGTTGCTGGGCTGCGCCAAGCCGAAGTAGAGGAAGTTGTTGATCGCGTTCCGGTCGACGGCGAGGCTGAGCGCGCGCCGAAAGCGCACGTCCCGCAACAACGTCCGCCAGGCAGGGTCTGTGACATTGAGGTTGGGATACAGCGCCAGCTGCGATCCGATGCCTTGGCTCCACAGCAGGGTCTTGATCTTGTCGGAGCCGGCTTCCTTCATCACCACGATGTCTTTGAAGGTCAGGCCCCGCGCCTGCAGGTCGCTCTCTCCGGTCGCCGTCTTGGCAGGGATCAGACCGCCGCCGGTCACCAGCAGCAGAACTTCGTCGATGTATGGCAGCTGGCGCCCCTCTCCATCCATGCGGTGGTAGTAGGGGTTGCGCACCGCGCGCATGCGCTTGGCCGGCGGGCCCGAAACCAGCATCCACGGCTGCAGAGTGGGCAGGTCCGGATTGTTCAATCGGTAGAGATTACCTTTTCGCTCGTGCAGCGCCGCCCAGCTCTCGACGGCGGCATCCTTGACCATGGCCGCCAACGCTTCCGGCTCGGCATAGCGCTCATGGAACTGCTTCATGTAGTGGGCAGGGCGGTAGATGAAGAGCGGATAGGCTCCGGACAAACGCGGCAGGAAGAAGGGGTTCGGTCGGCTCCAGGTATAGCGGACGGTGAAATCGTCCAGCACTTCGAACTGCGGCGATTCTTTGCCAGGCATCATGGCGCTGGGCAGCCCGCTCGGCGACAGTGTCTCGTTGTTCGCCACGTCCTCCCAGTAGTAGCGGAAATCTTCCGCGGTAAAGGGATGGCCATCCGACCAGCGATGACCGGCGCGCAGCTTCAAAGTGAAGATCCTGCCCTCTTCGACGGTGATCGATTCCAGCAAGTCGGCCTTCAACTCCAGCTCCGGCGTGTAGCCGACAAGGCGGGCATAGCCGTAGATCACCAGGAGCTTGGAGTCCGCATGCTTGCGGACCAAGGTGTGCAAGGTTCCCCCGTGACGGCCGTTGCTGCGGCCGTCTGCCTGCAGATTGATCACATAGGGCTTGGCCGGCATGCGTTCGGCGACCGGTGGCAGCTCACCCTTCGCGACGGCTTCTGCCAGGATTGGCGGCTCTTGCGGCACCGGCTGCGCGTTTGCCGAGACTGCTGTCAGCAGCCCTGCGATGCAGGCGAGCCAAGGCAGCCCAGCTCCCGAAAGTCGTTTTTTTTCTCGCATCGCCGCCGCCGTTCTCTCTCCGCAGTTTGGGCATCGGGGGCGCTCAAGATTTAGTGAGCGCCGCGCAGAGATAACATCGCATGCATTTCTTGCATAGGCGCTGTCGCAAGAATGAACCCATGGCAGGTTTATCTTGCCCTTGTCCGGACTGATTGTGGCCACAACACGGGACCGTGGCGAAGCGGAGCGCGCCCTGAACTATTCTCTGCTGAGTTTTCGGATGGCCGCGCCGACCATGGGGTCAGCGGGATCCAGCCTCTCCAAGTTCGCCTCTATGCGCCGGCGTAGTGATTCAGTGTCGGTTATCGACCGAAAGTCCTGGCGGCCATTGGGCCGGAACAGTCCGATTTCGTCGAAGAACGAAACACCGAAGTAGTAAGCTTGGCCAACGGTGCTGTAGGGCTCTGCGTCGAAAACGCCGTTGCCATCGATGGAAAGATGAAGCGCGCGGGCCGCCATGAGAAACAGCAGGGCGCGAGCCGTGGACCGCTGGCTCTCGTCCATGTGGTCCCAGGTCAGATTGAGGATGCGCGCCGCGTCATAGGCATGGTGGTTGTTCTGCGCACCGCCGCTCCGCCAGCCAAAAGGATAGCGTACATGGCGAATATCCAACGTGGTCTGACCGATCTGCCGTAGGCGGCCAACCCGTCCCCGTCGATAAGCAACGATGTGAAAAGTTATACTGAGGTCTTTGGTTTTCTTTATTTCATCGCCATCGCGATACCAGGCCCCCCAGTATCCCGTCTCGGGATCCTGCCATCGCTCGGCGACGAAGCGGGCCAGGGCCTCACCCAACTGCTTACGATCCAGGTGCTCGGGAAAGACGACGGCTGTCTCGTCCAGCCAGAGCAGTTGGCCCAGCGCCGTGACGGCGAGGTTGAGCTCCTTGCGCTTGTTGTGCCGGCCGTCACGGTCAGAGATCAGCAGGTCTTCGAGAAGCGCGACGAGCTTCTCTGGTGTATCCACCGGGTCCCAGATCGTTAAGGGATGCTCTGGCTTCTCGCTCTTAAGGGCCAGTGCCTTCAGCGGGTCGACGCTGGCATGAAAGCGCCAGATCCAGCTTTCGAAGCACGGCCCAAAGGAGCCGTCGCGCGGATCTTGTTCGCCGGCGAAGGCCTGGTCGGACATCTGCAGGCTGTCACGCAGCTTCTTTATGAAGCGCTCGATATCATCGACGCGGTCCGTGTAGTTCACCAACCAATGCACTTCCTGGAAGATCTGCGCCGAGCACATGAGTTGCTCACCGGCTCGCTGCCTCTCCAGAATAGAGGCATGGATCTCTTCCAACTCGCCGCGATAGGCCCGGTTCATTTGCCGCTTGACCGGAAAGTCCGGGACGTAGCCCTCGATGATGTTCGGACGGCGCTTCCGAACGGCCTTATCTTCGGTCACGCTCGAGAGGCTCCCTTGTGCCGGCTAAAAAGTCACCGATGGTTACTCGGGGATCTGTGGCGAAAGCATACGCTAGAGGGTGCCGAACTGTGCACCCGCGCTAGGCTGGACCTTTGAAGGCATTGACAATGGGATAGCGCCGGTCGCGGCCGAACGCCCGGCGGGTAATCTTGACCCCCGGCGGCGCCTGGCGCCGCTTGTATTCGGCGTTCTCCAACATCCGCCAAACCCGGTTCACCGTCGAGCGATCATGGCCACGCGCGACGATGCCTTCGACCGGCACTTCGCCCTCGATAAGGCAGGCGAGGATGTCATCCAGCGCCTCATAGGGCGGCAGGCTGTCCTGGTCGGTCTGGTCAGGCTTGAGCTCGGCCGAGGGGGCCTTCGTGATGATACGCTCCGGAATGACGCGGCCTGCAGGGCCGAGCGCGCCCTTCGGCTGCACCTGGTTCCGCCACTGCGAAAGCTTGTACACCATGGTCTTATACACGTCCTTCAGGACGTTGTAGCCGCCGCACATGTCGCCATAGAGCGTGGCATATCCGACGCTCATCTCCGACTTGTTGCCAGTGGATAGGACCATGTGGCCGAACTTGTTGGAGAGAGCCATCAGCAGAATGCCGCGGGCGCGCGCCTGGATGTTCTCCTCGGTGGTGTCCGGCGGCAGCGAGTCGAAGAGCGGCCGCAGCATCGTGTCGAACGCCTGCATCGCCGGCTCGATGGATACCTCATCGAGTTGGAGGCCGAGCAGTCCGGCGCATTCCGACGCATCCTCCAAGCTCTCCCGGCTGGTGTAGGGAGAGGGCATCATCACGCAGCGGACACGCTCCGCTCCGAGCGCATCCGCGGCGATGGCAGCGGAGAGCGCGGAATCGATACCACCCGAGAGTCCGATCACGACCCCGGGAAAACCGTTCTTCCCGACATAGTCACGCAGCCCGAGAATGAGGGCGCGATAGATTGGCTCGAGCCCCTCTTCCAAGGGCACCATTCGGCCGTTCTCGCAATGCCAG
The DNA here is from genome assembly GCA_965247175.1 of Rhodospirillales bacterium. Classification (GTDB taxonomy): domain Bacteria; phylum Pseudomonadota; class Alphaproteobacteria; order Kiloniellales; family DSM-21159; genus JANQMX01. The sequence goes on along the minus strand of OZ252006.1, from coordinate 221,081 downwards.
CTCTCATCGTCGCTGCGGCGCCATTCGGTCAGAGCGATGCCCGTCTCGAACGCCGGCATCTGGTTCGCCAGGCTACGGTCTGCGTTGAGCACGAAGGAGCCGCCGTCGAACACCAATTCATCCTGCCCGCCGACCTGGTTGACATAGACGAGCGGCAGGCCGGTCTCGACGACGCGGGCAACGGCGAGCTGCATGCGCTCGTCGTGCTTGTCCCACTCGAAGGGCGACCCGTTGATGACGATAAGCATCTCCGCCGCCGACTCTTCCAGGCACTCGGCGACGTCTTCGACCCACATGTCCTCGCAGACCATGACGCCGAGGCGCACGCCCCTGTAGCTGATCGGGCCCGGCAAGGGCCCGGACTGAAAGACACGGACTTCGTCGAAGACGCCGTAGTTGGGCAGTTCATGCTTGCAACGAACGGCTGCCACCTCACCTTCCGCCAGCAGGAAGGCGGCATTGAACACATGGCCGCGGAGGTTCTCCTGACGGGCACGATCCTCGCGCCAGGGTGCGCCAATCACCAGCGCCGGGCCGCCGTCCGCTGTCTCAAGGGCCAGCGCGTCGAGAGCCGCCTCGACCTCTTCCAGGAAATGCGCCTTCAATACCAGATCTTCAGGCGGATAGCCGCAGAGCACCAGCTCGCTGGCCACCATCAGATCGGCGCCAAGCGATGCGGCCTCAGCCCTTGCTTCCCGCAACCTGCGCAGATTGCCAGCAACGTCGCCGACCACAGGATTGATCTGAGCCAAGGCGATCTTCAATCGATCCGTCATATGCGATACCTAGCCCCCGTCTGCAGAGGGAACAAGCATCCGCGCGCGCGTACCTGGACTGCGTAGCGGCGTTCGGTCTGAGAGGCGCGGGGCCTAAGACAACGCGTCCCAACTGCGCAAGTCTCGGCGCGTGGGACTTTCGTCGCAGCGCGCAGGGGATGACCCTATGCTAAATTGGTGATTACTCTACTTTACAACGCACTCGAACGAAGCACGGAGCTCGCGAGCAGGATGACGATCTGGCAAGCAAAACGGCGGGCGAAAAACTCCCGTTCGGCAAGATCTCGGCAGTCCCCTTCCCGGCTGATGGCGCTCGGTCTCATCGCCCTGATGCTACCCCTGGCGGCCTGCGAAGAAGAAGCGCCACCACCGGTCGAGACCGTGCGGGCGATCAAGACCATGACGGTGGCTGATCGCGCATCAGGCGCAGTTCGCAAATTCGCCGGCATCGTCGAGGCGGTGGACACCTCGAGCCTGAGCTTCGAAGTGGCCGGGAATGTGCAGGAGCTTGTTGCCGAGCGTGGCGACGAAGTGCAGCGCGGAGAGGTTCTCGCACGACTTGACGACGAACCCTTCAAGCTGGCCGTGGAGGGGGCCGAAGCCGGGCTGGGCCGGGCGAAAGCACAGTTCGCGGAAGCGACCACCGAGTTCGAGCGGCAAGAAACGCTCTTCCAAAAGGGATGGGTCGCGAAGGCAGCTTATGATCAGGCCCTGGCCAGCTACCAAAGCGCCGAAAACAACGTCAAGTATCAGCAATCGCAGCTCAACCTGGCAAAGCGCGATCTCGAGAAGACCACCCTCACCGCGCCCTTCGGCGGCATTATCTCAGAGCGGCACGTGGATGCCTTTCAGGAGGTGAGTCGTGGAGAGCCGATCTTCGACGTCTACGCCGAAGAAGCCATGCAGATTCACTTGAGCGTTCCCGAGACCAGCATCCGGGAAATCCATCTCGGCCTGCCGGCGGAATTCAGCTTCCCGACCCGGCCCGGCCTGGTCCTTCAAGGGCGCGTCAACGAGATCGGCACGGTGGCCGAAACCGCCAACGCCTTCCCCGTGAAGATCGCGCTGCTGGAGGGCAACAGCGAGGTGCTGCCCGGCATGACGGCAGAAGCCACCTTGCTGCTCGGCGGTGAGACGGAATCGACCTCCTATCTCGTCCCGGTCTCGGCAATCGCACCTGGCATAGAGCCCCGAACCGGCTACATCTTCGTGTTCGATGCCGATACCTCCACCGTCCGCCAAGTCGCAATTCGCAGCGAAGGTATTCGCGACAATCAGGTGGTAATCTCCGAAGGCCTGGGGGGCGGCGATGTCATCGCGGTTGCCGGCGTGAGCTTTCTTTCCGACGGCCAGCGCGTGAAGCTGATGCAGCCCTGAGCCCGGCTCCTACACCATCGCAACAAAGAAAACCTCAGCCGATACAAGGGGGATAGGGGTCGGACGTCATGGGCGGCATCACAGCCTTCTCACTCAATAACTCGCGCCTGACGATCACCTTCCTGGTGGTCGTGCTGCTCGCCGGGTTGCAGCTCTTCGTGATCTTTCCCCGCAACGAAGACCCGACGATCGTGATCCGCGAAGCCGTTATCACCGCGAGCTTCCCGGGCATGACACCGGATCAGATCGAAGAGTTGATCACCCGGAAGCTCGAAGAGCAGATCCGCACCATGCCGGAGATCGACGAGATCACCTCCGACAGCAAGACCGGTTATAGCATCATCCACGCGGTGCTGCGGGACGAATACAACAATCTGCAGGAGATCTTTAATCGCCTGCGCAACAAGATGGACGACATCCGTCCCGAGCTACCGGACGGCACGGTCGGCCCCTTCGTCAACGATGAGTTCGGCCTGACCGCGGTCGCCACCGTTGCGCTGTGGAGCGACGGCTTTACCATGGCTGAGATGCGCCTGGTGGCGCGGGATATTCGAGACCGCCTCTACGAGCTCGATGGCATTCGCAAAATCGAGCTCTACGGCGTCGAAGAAGAACAGGTTTTCCTAGAATACTCCAACAGCAAGTTGGCGCAGTTCGGCATCGATGTTGCCGATATCGTCAGTACCCTGACGCGCCAGAACGTGATTTTGCCGGGCGGCACCTACGACGTCGATCAACAGGCGCTGATCATCTCCCCCTCGGGAAACTTCGAGAGCATCGACGACATTGAAGATGTGTTGCTCCGTATCCCCGGCAGCGAGCAAGTGGTGCCCATCACCGAAGTCATGACGGTGTCCCGTGGCTACCGCGACCCACCACGCGAACTTGCCTACTTCAATGATGAGCAAGCCATCGTCATCAGTGTCTCGATCGTTCCGGGCGTGAACAGCGTCGAGTTCGGTGAGCGCCTGACCCGCAAGCTCGACGAGCTCGAGGCTCAGCTCCCGATCGGCTACGTCCTCGACTATGCGACCTTCCAGCCGGATTTGGTGAAGATTGCGGTCAACGGCGCGCTCTTCAACGTCTATCAGACCATCCTGGTTGTGCTGGTCGTGGTCATCCTTTTCCTGCGTCTGCGCGCGGGTTTGATCGTCGGCGGCTTCGTGCCTCTCGCCATGCTGTTCGGCCTCATCTTCATGTACATGTCTGGCATCGAGCTAGAGCGCGTGTCGATCGTCTCCGCCATCGTCGCGCTCGGCATGCTGGTCGACAACGCCATCGTCGTCACCGAGGACATCCGAACACGGCTGGAAAGCGGCGCCGATCGGCGGGAGGCCTGCATCGCCTCGGGCAAGAGCCTGGCCATCCCACTGCTCACCTCGACCCTGACCACCGTGCTCGCCTTCACGCCCATGCTTCTGATCGACGGGCAGACCGGCGAGTACGCTTTCTCCCTGCCGGCGGTGGTCGCCATTCTGCTGCTCGGCTCCTGGTTCTTGTCGATCTACGCGACACCAAGCCTGTGCTACTGGTTTCTCAAGGTGAAGCCGAAGGAGCCGGCGGCCGAGGGCGCCAAGGTCGACCCCTACGGCGGGCGCTTCTACAGCATCTACCGCGGCCTGCTCGAAACGGCCCTCAGTCAACGCTATGTCGTCGTCGGCATCGTGCTGCTGCTGCTCGCCGGCGCCGGGGTGCTGTCGCAAAGCCTGGTCCGCGAGTTCTTCGGGCCCAGCGACCGCAACCAGTTCCTGGTCTACCTCGATCTTCCGGCCGGCTCCCGCACCCAGGCGACGGCCGAGGTGACGCGCAACATGACGGCCTGGTTCAGCGACAAGGAGGTCAATCCGGAGATCACCAGCAGCATTGCCTATGTGGGCACCGGCGGTCCGCGCTTCTTCCTCTCGCTTTCGCCGGTCGACCCGGACCCGCATGTGGCCTTCGCTGTGGTCAACACCGAGACCGCAGATCAAGCGCCGATCGTCATCGAACGCCTGCGAGAGTTTGCGGCGGACCAGCTTCCCGAAGCCGTGGTGCGCGTGAAACGCATGTGGCTCGGCGCCTCCGAGCCCGGCTACACCGAGTTTAGGTTGGTCGGCCCCGACTCCGAGTATCTCTATGAGAAGGGCCTGGAGCTTCAACGGGCGCTCAAGGAGCTGCCGGGTATCGACTATGCGAAGCTCGATTGGGAAAATCGGGAGATTCGCATCGAAGTTGCCGTCGATCAGGTTCGGGCCCGGCGGGCTGGCGTGAGCTCCGAAGCCGTTGCGCGCTCGCTCAGCGCCTACACCGACGGCAACCAGATCACCGACTATCGCGAAGGCGACCTGGCCATTCCGGTCGTCGTGCGCTCGGTTGCGGAGGAACGCGCCTTGCTGGCCGATCTCTGGAACATCAACGTCTATTCGGAGGAAACGGGCAACCTCATCCCGCTCGAGCAGATCGCCGACATCTCCGGCGTCTGGCAGTTCAGCCGCATCAAACGGCGCGACCAGGAACGCACGGCCACGGTCGAAGCGCGCCACCGCACGCTCAAGGCACCGCAGCTTCTGGCCGCCGCCATGCCGGCGCTGGAGGGCCTCGAGCTGGAGCCTGGGTACCGTTGGGAAATCGGCGGCGAGATCGAGGACTCGGAGGAGACCAACGAGAAACTCTTCCGCTACCTGCCGCAGTGCGTCGCTGGGATCATCGTGCTGCTGATCTGGCAGTTCAACTCCTTCCGCCGCCCGGCGATCATCATGTTGACCATCCCGCTGGCCTTTGCCGGCGCCATGGTCGGTCTCCTGGTGATGCGGGCGCCCTTCGATTTCTTCGCCATCCTCGGCCTGCTCAGCCTGGCCGGCGTGATCATCAACAACGGCATCGTCCTGATCGACCGCATCGACGGACTTCAGGCAGAGGGACGCTCGCGCTACGACGCGATCGTCGGGGCCGCGATTGCGCGCATGCGGCCCATTTTGATGTCGGCCACCACCACGCTTCTCGGCGTGATGCCTCTGATCATTCTGGTCGACCCGCTGTTCTATGCCATGGCCTGCGTGATCGCCTTCGGCCTGGCGCTGGGCACGGTGCTGACCCTGATCGTGGTGCCCGTCCTCTACGCGCTCTTCTTCGGGGTGAAGCCAACAGCTGCAGCAACCCCTAAGCTTCAGCCCGCTTGAGATAGCGTCTCGGGCTCTCGCCCATGACCTTGCGGAACATGGCGATGAAGGCGGAGGGGCTGTCGTAACCCACGGCAAAGGCGACGCTGGTGACCGGCTCGCCCTCCGCCAGCCGGGCCAGCGCCACCTGCAAGCGCAGCCGCTGACGCCACTCGCGAAAGCCCATGCCGGTCTCCGCCTCGAACAGGCGGGCCATGGTGCGCGGGCTCGCCCCCGCCTCCCGCGCCAACGCCTCCAAGCCGGTGGGGTCGGCCGGCTCTTCCAACAGACGTTCGACCAGCGCCCGAATGCGCGGCTCCTCCGGCAAAGGCAGGTGGAGGGACTCCCCCGGAGCGCTGCGCAGACGGTGCAGCAGCAGGGCCAGCAGATGCCCCGCCTGTCCTGCCGGGTCGTAGTCGGCCGGCTGACGGCTCATTTCGACGATCAGCTCACGTAGCAGGGGACTGACGCTCAGCACATGACAGTGCTCGGGCATCATCGCCGCCTCAGGCAGCATGTAGAGCGTGCAGAAGGTCAGCGGTGCCAGGTTGACCTTGCGGTGGACGATGCCGGCCGGAATCCATACCGCCCGAAGCGAGGGCGTCACCCAGAGCCCTGCCGGGGTCTCGACCCGCATCAGCCCCTGCGCGGCGTAAAGCAGCTGACCGTAGTCATGACTGTGCCAGTCGGTCGCCCGCCCTGCCGGCTCATCGCTGGCGTAGCCGACAGCTGGCCGCCATGCATCGGGCTCCAGCAGATTTCGCAGCCGAGGGTCACGTTGGCCGGTTCTCAACATTGGTTGTCACTATGACGATAGACGGCCAGACTCGCCACGGCTAATAATTTCACAGCACTAGGCGCCGATTTGGGCGCCGTCTCTTTGTCGGGTTCGGACATGCTCAATCGGTTGCGGGATATCCTCGCCAGCCTCCGTGCCAAGGGCTGGCGCTCGCCGGAAGCGCTGCTGCTCTTGATGGGCGCGGCGGCCCCACTGTCCTTCGCGACCTGGATGGCCTTGCTCAACAACTTCGCCATCGAGCGCGCGGCCTTCACCGGCGCCGAGATGGGCATCCTGCAGAGCCTGCGCGAGGTGCCAGGCTTTCTCGCCTTCACCGCCGTCTTCGTGCTGCTGCTGCTGCGCGAGCAGGTCTTCGCCTACGTCTCGCTGATCCTGCTGGGCATCGGCACGGCGCTGACCGGCTATTTCCCAACCGTGCTCGGCCTCTATGTCACCACGGTCATCATGTCGATCGGCTTCCACTACAATGAGACCGTGCAGCAAAGCCTGGCTTTGCAGTGGCTCGGCAAGGACCGCGCCCCGATCGTGCTCGGCCGGGTGGTGGCCGCAGCCAGCCTAGCGGCCCTCGTCGCCTACGGGCTGATTTGGCTCGGCTTCCAGGTCTTCGAGACGGACTACAAGCTGGTCTACCTGGTCGGCGGCGGCGCCACAGTAGCCATCACCCTGTTCGCCTGGCGAGCCTACCCTCAGGTCAAAGAGGCCGTGCCGCAACACAAGAAGCTCATCCTGCGCCGGCGCTACTGGCTGTACTACGCCCTCACCTTTCTGTCCGGCGCCCGGCGGCAGATCTTCATCGTCTTCGCCGGCTTCATGATGGTGGAGAAGTTCGGCTTCTCGGTCGCCAACATCACCCTGCTGTTCCTGGTCAACTACGCGGCCAACATCTGGATGGCGCCGCTGATCGGGCGGCTGATCGCCCGCTGGGGCGAGCGCAAGGCCCTGACGGTCGAGTACATTGGCCTGATCTTCGTCTTCACCTCCTATGCCTTCGTCGGCAATGAGTGGTTGGCCGCCGCGCTCTACGTGATCGATCACCTCTTCTTCGCCATGGCGATCGCCATCAAGACCTACTTCCAGAAGATCGCCGACCCCCGCGACATTGCGCCAACGGCCGCCGTCTCCTTCACCATCAACCACATTGCCGCCGTGGTGCTCCCGGCCCTGCTCGGCATCGTCTGGCTGATCAGCCCGCCGGCCGTCTTCCTGACCGGGGCCGCCATTGCCGTCTGCTCGCTCATCCTCACCCAGTTGGTCCCGCACCGCCCCGAACCGGGCCTCGAAACCACCTTTACGCGCCCGGCGATCCAGCCGGCCGAGTGAATCTCGAGACCTGCCTTCTTTTCTTCGGCACTCCACGCATTTCGCGCTTGCCTTCACGCGCTGCGCAGCTCATCCATCCGCGCTAAATCTGGGACGGGAGATAGGCATCCATGAAGGCCGCTATCTGTTACGAGTTCGGCCAGCCGCTGGTCGTCGAGGAGATCGAGCTGGCGCCGCCGCAGGCTGGCGAGGTGCGGGTCAAGCTTTCCGCCTGCGCCATCTGCCACAGCGACATCCTCTATGCCGAGGGTGCCTGGGGCGGCACGCTGCCAGCGGTCTATGGGCACGAAGCAGCCGGAGTCGTTGCCGAGGCCGGACCGGGAGTCGAGAACCTAGCCGTGGGCGACCATGTGGTGGTCACCCTGGTGCGCTCCTGCGGCACCTGCCACTACTGCGCCCAGGGCAAGCCTTACGCCTGCGAGACCAAGTTTGCGCTCGACCACAACAGCCCGATCAAAAAAACGGACGGTGCCGTTGTCACCCATGGCCTGCGCACCGGCGCCTTCGCCGAAGAGGTGGTAGTCCACGCCTCCCAGGTTGTCGCCATTCCGAAGGACATCCCGCTCGAAAGCGCCTCGCTACTCGCATGCGGCGTGATCACCGGCTTCGGCGCCGTGGTCAACACGGCCTCAGTGCCGGCGCATAGCAGCGTGGCTGTCATCGGCACCGGCGGCGTAGGCCTCAACAGCGTTCAAGGGGCTGCGCTGAGTGGCGCCAGCACAATCATCGCTATCGACTTGCTGGACGATAAGCTTGAAGCGGCCCGCAAGTTCGGCGCCACACACGTGATCAACGCCGCCAAGGAAGACGTGGTCGCCGCGGTCAAGGCCGCGACCGACGAGCGTGGCGCCGATTACGTCTTCGTCACCGTCGGCGCCGTCAAGGCCATCGAGCAGTCCTACGACCTGATGGGCAAGGGCGGCGCGGTGGTCCTGGTCGGCATGACCGCCGACAACGTGATGACTGAGTATTGCCCCTGTAACATCGCCAACGACAGCCAGCGTATCCTCGGCAGCAAGATGGGATCGGCCCGCATTCAGGTCGATATCCCTTCGCTGGTCGCCCTCTATCAGCAAGGCCGCCTACAGCTCGATGAACTGGTCAGCGGCCGCTACCGCCTCGAAGAGATCAACGAGGCCATCGAGAGCGTGAAGAAGGGCGAAGCCCTGCGCAACGTGGTGGTGTTCTGAGGTAAAGGCTCAGTCCGTCAGGCCGGCCTCTACCAGAGCATTGATGAGGAGCTGCCGCTGTTCCGCGTCACGGAACGGCAGCTCCTTTATCTCCTGCAAAGAAGCGGTGATACTCTTCGCGCGATAGTCCGAAAGTGCAGACTTGGCTTCGGGCACAGCACCCAGCCGCACCAGCGCAGCCACCAGAACTGCGTGCCCCTGATACCAGTCGGGCTTGAAGAGAACGGACTTGCGCGCCCAGTCGATGGCCGTTTCGTAGTCTTCGAGCAGAAAGTAGGACAGAGCGAGCCCCGTATAGCGATAGAAGATGCTCGGGTCACGCGGGTTAGCCCTGATTGCGATCTCATTGTTGGCGATCGACCTTTCCGGCTGGCCGGCAAAGTTCAAGACCGTCGCGAGACTACCGAAGGCGAGAGAGCAATTGGGGTTGATGTCGAGCGCCCGCTCAAGCTCCGCCACCGCCATGTCGTAGCGGCCTTCTGCCATGCGATACAAACCAAGCGTCCAGTGCGAGTACTCATCGTAGTCGTTCAGACGCACCGCGCGCTCCGCGATCCTCTGCCCCTGAGCGAGCGTAGCAGTCTTGTCTTCGGCAAAGCCCATCCAGGCCCAGTGCCAGTAGAAGGACGCCAAAATCTGATGCGCCCGGCCGCTCCTCGGGTCGAGAACGATCGCTTCCTCGGCTGACCGCTTGGTCTCCAGCAGGGAGTCCGCCGTCATGTCGTAGAGGAGCTTCCAGGCGCGATTGACGAGGGCCCAGACCGGCAAAGACGGCCTTTCCAGGTCGGCAAAGAGCGAGCCTTCCGCCAGCTGGACCTGGGTTTGGGTGCTTGCGACGACATTGCGTGCAATCTCGTCCTGAACCTCGAAGATGTCGCTGACTTCGCGGTCGTAGCGCTCGGTCCAAACATGATTGCCGCTGCTGGTGTCGATCAGCTGAGCCGTCACCCGCACACGAAGGCCGAACCGCCGAACGCTGCCTTCCAAGACATAGCCGACACCGAGGTCCTTCCCGATCTCCTTCACATCGACGGCGCGCCCCTTGTAGGAGAAGCTCGACATCCGTGCAGTGACGAAGAACCACTTGATGCGAGACAGAGCGGTGATGATGTCGTCCGCAATGCCCTCCGCGAAATGGTCCTGCTCCGCATCGTCCGAAAGGTTTGCAAACGGCAGAACGGCGATCGACGGCTTGTCCGCATGCAAGAGGACTTGACTGTCGGTTGGCGCCGCCGTGGCGATACCGCCTTCGAGGCACTTATGCAGCTCGAGCTTCGAGGACACGCCGAGCTTGCGGTAGACCGTTGCCAGATGCGTGCGGACGGTCGAGGGGGCGATACAGAGCCGTTCGGCGATTTGCCGGTAGCTTTCCCCGCCCGAGAAAGCGGCGGCGATCTCTTGTTCCCTGCGACTCAGCTGCTCCGCCTGAAAGCTGGCCATCTCCAGCCCTGCCCCGTCTTTCCGTCGCGCCATCGGCGCTCGCGGCGCACGACGCGAAGCCCATACTACAAATGCTGTAGGCAGATTACACTAGCTGGCCGATAGGCCTTCCGTCTCAATCTCTCTAGCCTTGCCTGACAACTTGCAACGCTGGGAGACGAAAGATGCCCGAGACACAGGCACAGATTTTGAGCACCGACGCAGTCAGAGATGCCGATGTTGTGGCCCGCGGATGGGAAGCGGTCGGGCGGGGAGACTGGGACGCTCTGATCGCCGACTACACGGATGACATGATCTTCATCATGCCCGGCCAGAACGATCGCCTCGAAGGCAAAGCGGCCTTCCGGGACGCACTGGAGAACATCGGCGCCGCGCTGCCGCCTGGCTTCAACATCACCGCGATGCGGCAGATCGGTGAAAGCGGCGAAGTCGTCTCCATCCTCGAATGGACGAGCGACAAGGTCCCTGAAGGAAGCCAACTAGCCGTCCTCTTCAAGCTGAGGGGCGGACTGGTCTTCGAAGAGCGTTGGTTCATCGACACCGAGCAATGGAAAGCGGCCTTCTAGCCTCCTCCCGCGAACGCTCAACCTTCCCATGACGCAAGAGCGACACGGATAGATTTCGGATTGACGCCCACGGGCTATGGCGGGCTCCATCTCCTGCGCTTCAATGTGCCGACAAGAGGAGCCCGCCATGAAGATCACCGAGTGCAAGACCTTCGTCGTGGGCAATCCGCCGCCGCATTTCGGCGGGCAGTACTTCGTCTTCGTCAAGCTGGTGACCGACAACGGCATCGCGGGCTACGGAGAGGTCTACTCGGTTCCCTTCCACCCGCATGTGGTCGCCCGCATGATCGAGGATGTCTTCGCCCGTCAGATCGAAGGAACCGATCCCTTCCAGATCGAGCGCCTCTGGCGCATCGTCTATTCCAGCGGCTTCACCCAACGCCCGGACACCTCGATCCTCGGTATCCTGAGCGGCATCGAGATGGCCTGCTGGGACATCGTCGGCAAGGCACTCGGCAAGCCGGTCTACGATCTGCTCGGCGGCAAGGTGCATGAGCGGCTGCGCAGCTACACCTACATCTACCCCGAGCCTGACGACAAAACCGACGTTTACGTCGACCCGGAGCTGGCCGTCGAGCGGGCGCTGAAGTACGCCGGCCAGGGCTTCACGGCGGTGAAGTTCGATCCCGTGAGCCCCTTCACCGCCTTCGACCCGCGACAGCTTTCCCTGGAGGCGCTCGACCGCGCCGAGCGCTTCGTGAAGATGCTGCGGGAGGCGCTCGGTCCGCGCTGCGATCTCCTGTTCGGCACCCACGGACAGATGACCACATCGAGCGCCATCCGTTTGGCCAAGCGCCTCGAACCCTACGATCCGCTCTGGCTGGAGGAGCCGACCCCGCCGGAGAACGCCGAAGAGATGGCGCGGGTGGCACGGCAAACCTCCATCCCCATCGCCACAGGAGAGCGTCTTGGCAGCAAGTACGAGTTCGCCCGCCTCTTGAGTGCCCAGGCGGCCTCCATCCTGCAGATGAACCTGGGACGGGTCGGCGGCATCCTGGAAGCCAAGAAGATCGCCGGCATGGCCGAGGCCCACTACGCCCAGATCGCGCCGCACCTCTATTGCGGGCCGATCGTCGGCGCTGCCAACGTGCAGGTCAGCGCCTGCACACCCAACTTCCTGATCCTCGAAAGCATCCAGACCTGGGGCGGCTTCCACGCGGACATCCTCAAGACGCCCATGCAGTGGGAAGAGGGTTACGTCATCCCGCCGACGGAGCCCGGCCTCGGCATCGAGCTCGACGAGGAGGTCGCCGCCCGGCATCCCTATGAAGGCCAGGCCCTGCACCTGGACATGCACGACCAGCCGGTCTGACCCAACCGAACACACGAGCGAGAGGGGAGCACGCCCATGCGCATGGGATTCATCGGTCTTGGCAACCTCGGCAAGCACCTGGCGGCGAGCCTGCTGCGCGAGGGTTTCACGGTCACCGTTCACGATCTCGACCAAGCAGCCGCCGAAGATTTGCTGGCGGCCGGCGCGTCCTGGGCCGAGTCTCCCAAAGCGCTGGCAGCCGCTTCGGACAGCGTCATCACCTGCCTGCCCTCGCCCCGCGCCGTCGATGCGGTGATGACGGGTCCGGAGGGCGTGCTGGCGGGCTTGGCGTCGGGTGGTACTTGGGTCGAGATGAGCACCAACGACCAGCATGAGATCCAGCGCCTGGCGGAGCTCGCCGCCGCGCAAGGGGTCGGCACCTTGGAGGCGCCGGTGACCGGTGGCGTGCATCGCGCCGCCAGCGGACAGATCACCGTGCTGGTCGGTGGCGAAGAGGCCGCCTACCAGGCCCACCTGCCCGCCTTCCAAGCCATGGGCGGCGAGGTCTTCCACATGGGTCCGCTCGGCAGCGCCTCGGTGATCAAAGTGATCACCAACATGCTCGCCTTCATCCACCTGGTGGCGGCGGGCGAAGCGCTGATGCTGGCGAAGAAGGGCGGACTCGATCTCGCTCAGTCCTTCGCCGCCATCCGCGCCAGCTCGGGGAACAGTTTCGTCCACGAGACCGAGAGCCAGGTGATCCTCAATGGCAGCTACAACATCGGCTTTACGCTCGACCTGGCCTGCAAGGACCTGGGCTTCGCGCACGATCTCGGCCGCGAGTTCGGCGTCCCACTCGAGCTCGCCGGAATGGTGGAGCAGATCTTCGCTCGGGCCCGTGCCCAGTACGGTGGCGACGCCTGGTCGCCCAAGGTGGTCCAGCAGCTGGAGGACGCGCTCGGCACGGAGCTGCGCGCCGCCGGCTTTCCAGCCGTGCTAAGCGAAGACGACTAGGCCGCCTTCAACTGGGAGCAGGCAAAAGCCGACAGGCGTCTATGCACTCGCGATCTTCTTCTGGGGATCATAGAACGGCTTTTCCACGACGGTGACTTTCCGTTCGCTCCCGTCACCCCGCGTCATGAGCTGAGCGCCCAGGGTGCTGTTCTCTACCCCCACCATACCGAGGGCGATGTTCCTTTCGAGGCGGGGTGAGTAAACGGCCGAGGAGACATGGCCTGTCGCGTCTTCCTTGGCGATGATCGGCCAATGCGTCTCGTTCGGGCGCGCCAGCGGTGGACCGTCGATCTCCAGGCCGACCAGACGCCTCGACATGCCTTCGGCCTGGATGGCGCGCAAGGCCTCCTTGCCGATGAAGGGCGCATCCATCTCCAGGTCGACGAGCCGCTCGAGCCCGAGTTCAAAGGGATTCGTGTGGATGTCCATGTCGGCATGGTAGGACAGCATGGCCCCTTCGATGCGCCTGATCGTCGAGGTGTGGCCGGGCCGGAGATCGAACGGCGTGCCGGCCGCCATGATCGTCTCCCACAGCCGGTCGCCAAGCCGGCCGTCCCTCAAATAGATCTCATAGCCCCGTTCGCTCGACCAGCCGGTTCGAGAGACGACGAGGGGGATGCCGTCCAACTCGGTCTCGATCAGCCGGAAGTACTTGAGCGTTTCGATGTCGTCGCCGAACAGGACCTTCATGACGTCCAGCGAACGCGGCCCCTGCAACTGCAGCGGAGAGACGTCGGGCTCACGGATGTCAACAGCCATCCCGGCGAAAGCGGCGAGCCCCTTGGCCCAAAGCAGAACGTCGCTATCGGCGAGCGAAAGCCAGAAATGGTCCTCACCGAGGCGCAAGAGGACCGGGTCGTTGATGATGCCGCCTTCCTGGCTGGTCAGCAGCACGTACTTGCACTGGCCGATCTGACAGGTCGAGAGATTGCGTGGTGTCAGTAACTGGACGAAGGCAGCCGCGTCCGGACCGGTGATTTCGACCTGACGCTCGACGGAGACGTCGCAGAGAATAGCGCGCTCGACGAGGTTCCAATAGTTCTCGACCGGATCGCCAAAGTCGCGCGGAATGTACATGTGGTTGTACACGGAGAAGCCTTTGGCTCCCCATCGAAGCGTCGCGTCGAAGTAGGGCGATTGACGGATTTGAGCGCCAAATCCGACCGAGGCTCTGTTTGAACTCAATTCGCAATCCTCAGGTTCGGCTGTAAGAGTGGTAGGCAGCAGGGTCGATGCGAGGCAAGCCGGTCAAGACCAAACTCCCCTCACCGCAGATCGTCGGTTCTTGCATGCCCAGCTCTGGGTCAGAAGAGGGTAGCCGCTGACTTGGGCAGACCACGACATAAGCCCCGGCGAGATCGTGGCAAGGGCAGCAACGGCAGGCGATCGCTGATTTAGGCTTTGGAGCCCGATGCCGCCGCTTGAACCCCCGGCCCGAACGCCCTATGCGCAGGCGGACCGCCTCAGCAACGATAGCGACGCAGGACCATATGCCCCTGTCTTTGGGCCTTATCGGATACGGACACTTCGGCGCCTTCTTGCATGTGCTGGCGCAGCGCTATCTGCCCGACTCGCAATTGAAGATCCACTCGCCCCGGCGAAAGCCGGATGGCGTGCTCTTCTTCCCCTTGGAGGACGTTGCCGCCTGCGACGCGGTCGTGCTTGCAGTCCCGATCAGCGCCTATCCGGAGACGCTAGAACGGATCGGCCCGCACCTGTGTGCCGACAGCGTCGTGGTCGACGTCGCGACGGTCAAGAAATACACCATGGACCAACTGCAGGCCCTGCAGCCGGCCCGCCCCTTCCTCGCCATGCATCCCATGTTCGGGCCGGAAAGCTATGCCAAGCGCGGCAGCGACGTAACCGGCTTTCGGATTGTCATCACCGGACACAGCCTGGCGCCCGAGCGCTATGCGACGCTGCTCGACGAGCTTGCCGCGGCGGGATTCTCCGTCGTCGAAAAGACCGCCGAGGCGCACGACAAAGACCTCGCCGAGACACTGTTTCTGACCCACTACATCGGCCAGGTCGTTGCCCAGGGTGGGTTCGAGCGGACCGATATCGACACGGTCTCGTTCGGATCTCTGATGGATGCGGTCGATTCCGTGCGCCACGACGGAAAGCTCTTCGAAGAGGTCTGCCGCTTCAATCCCTACTGCCGACAAGTCATAGAGCGCTTCGACGCCAGCGACCGGCAGGTGCGCAATGCAATGCTGGGCCTTCCGCCACCGGAACGCGGCCAGGGCTAGCGACTCGGCACGATCTGCGTCTGTACCAAGTCGACTGCTTACAGTAGGCTTGCGGGCTAATAACAAACGAGGAGTGTGAGACGTTTCCGAGCGCAACTACGAGCCAATGACCAAGGCTGAGGTCGTCGCCGCACAGCGTGCTTGGGCCAAGTACGTTGTCGAGCGTGACGTCGATCGCCTCTTGGAGCTCTACGATTTCGGAGCGGCTGACGAGCCTCTCCTGTTCAAGCCGACGTTGGCTGACGTCATTCGGCTCGATCGCGCCGGCACCCGGTCATACTTCGTGGGCGGCGATCCGGACTATCCCAACGACGACGGCTTTCTCAATCGCGGTTGGAAGCGCGTGGAATTCCAGAGCGCTGCCGGCCCGATCCTCAAGGCAGGTGGGCTCGGCTATAAGGACATGGGACACTACACCTTCATCGACGCGGACGGCAACGCGACCCGCGCCGACTATACCTTCGCCTATCACAAGCTGGACGGACGCGTCCTCATCTCTCTGCATCACTCCTCGCTCACCTGGCTTCCGCCATTGGAGGACTGAGGCCTACGCGGTGGTCGGCTGAACTCTTGGCGCCCATGAGTCTTTGCCCTAGCGCCTTACCGTCCGTCAGACGCGTGAATTGAAACTGTGGTAGGGCCGGTCCTCCGGCGCCTCCCAGGCCTGATACCAGGCGGTGAGGTGGGGCATCAGCTCTTCCGTCAGGGCGCGTTCGGCCTCGGACGAGGGGCCAGCCGCCAAGGCTTCGGCCAGAGCGGCGCCTGCGGCGAAGTAGTCGAAGCTGACGGGTTTGCCGTCCTGCACCACCACCTCACCATCGACCAGAACGGTCGCTACGTCCCCTGCCCTGGCTCGCTGCAGCACCAGGTCCAACGGCTGCGCCTCAGGCGCGATCCACGGCCAGCAAACGCGGTCGAGATCGACCAGTACCACGTCCGCCTTGCAACCGGGCGCCAGGCGACCGAGGTTCGTCTCCTGCAGGAGGAGCTTGGCGCCGCCAGCTGTCGCGAGTGAGAACACATCCTCAACGCTCGGGGCTGGGTCGCCCAGCCGCGGCGGCCGGTTGAGGCGCAGCGCAAGACGCATCTCCGCGAACATGTCCTCATCGTCATTGATCGCCGTGCCGTCCATGCCGAGGCCGACGGTCACACCGGCCTTCAAAAGGGCATTGAGTGGCGCCACGCCGGCGCGCAGCCGCAGGTTGGAGCTTGGGTTATGGCTCACCGACGCGCCGGTCTCGGCCAGGATGTCAATGTCCTCTTCGCTCAGCCAGACGCCGTGAGCGATGGAGAAACGCGGACTCAGCACCCCAAGATCTTTGAGATGCTGGACCATAGGCTTGCCGTAGAAGCGCGGCCCGATGAGCTTCTCGTAGTAGGACTCCAGGACGTGAGTTTGCAGGCCGACGTCATGGCGTTCTGCCCCCTCTGCAATGCGCACCATGAGATCGTCGGTGATCCACTGTGGCCCCGGCGGCCCGTACCAAATGCTGAGACGCGGATGCTCGCGGTAGTCGGCGATCAGCCCATCCAGCACCGCCAAGTATTCCTCCGGGCTCATCTCCGCCGCCGTGGTCAGCATCGCCTCGGACCGCTTCCGGAGGTCTTCGGGCAGGCTGGCGAGAAAGGCCGCATCCTCTCCCTTGCCGCTGATCACGAAGCTCTCGAAGGTGATGCCGGGCGCGAGAACCACGCGCATACCGCTCGCCGCGTAGCCGTCCAGGCGCTCCCGCAAGCGGCGGTCCATGCTCTCCGCCGTGCCGCCGCCATTGGCCACGTCGAGCACTGAGGTGACCCCGCTCATCAAGAGCTGGCCGGCGCTGACCATGGCTCGGAGACGCGGCGGCTGGTGGCGCATGGCAGCGTTCGCCAGGATCCAGGGTTCCAGCACGTCGTCGGCGACACCTTGCAGGATTTGGGTCACCGCGTTGGCGTGGTGGTGAGCGTTGATCAGGCCCGGCATCACGGCATAGCGCTCCGAGCCAAAGACGCTGGCGCCCGGATAGCGCGCCTTGATCTCGGGCCAAGGCCCGAGCGCCGCAATGCGGTCATCCTCTATCGCGAGCGCACCGTCCTCCAGGCACTCCGATGCATCGGCGATGAGCCAGCGCCCGCGGACGATCTTGACCTGCGACATGACTTTCCTCGGCTTGGCTGGATGGTTCGCGGGGCGGCTCAGGCTACTTCTTGAGCAGGAATTCGCGGCCGATCTTGACGCGCGGTTCGCCGTTGTAGGCGACAATGTCCGCGGTCGCATAGGTTTCCGACCAACGGCTCGGCAGATAGCTGCCCGTGCCAATCAGATCGATCGGCGCACGTGCCTCGGCCATCAGCTTGCACTTGCGCGGCCCGAAACCGGAGGAGGCGACGATCTTCACCTGGTCGAAGCCCTCTTCGTCGAGCGCCTCGCGCACTTTCCATACTGCGGCTGCGGTCACGCCGGGGCCGACCAGATAGCGAAGCTCTTCCTCCGTGCGGTAGCCGCGGATGGCCTCCGGCACATGCCGCTCCAGCACGCCGTAGGATGCGGAGGGGTCGAGGCCTTCGAGATAGCGGCTGCCCATGGTGTCGATACGCACGGCAAGCTGGCCTTTGGCGGCCCGCTCGGCGAAGCGCCGGGCCACGGTCAGGCTATCGGTCACCTCGCGCGCGAAGTAGTCGACCAGCACGGTCATGGGCTCATCGGGATAGAGCGCATCGTACATCTCTGCCGCCCGCAGGGTGGAGCCGGCATAGCCGACCAGGGCATGGGGCATGGTGCCCTTGCCGCCCTCGGCCCCGAAGTAGTGCGCCGTTTCGTCGGTGGCGTTGCCGACGAAGCCGATAGCGCCGACCTTGCGCTTGGCCCGGTCCGAACCGACGCTTGCCGCATAAGCCATCATCTCGGCCATGTCGGCGCCGGCACAGTGCCGGGCATCCATCGCCAAGAAGGCCACTCCCGGCAAATCGGCGCACATGGTGTAGGCATTGAAGGCGGCGACGCAGGCAGGGCCCAGGCGCATCAGCAACAGGGTTTCGAGATCGACCAGGTGCTGGAAGGAGCCGGTGATATACATGATCGGCTCGCCGGCACCGACCCACTTGCCCTCTTTGAAGCAAAGGTCGACCTCGACCTCGGCACCGCGGCGCACCAGCACCGCCTCAAGCCAGTCGAGCGCCAGGCGCGGCGCGGAGACCACCGGCCGGCGCATGAAAACGGCGTAGGTGACTCGGCAGTCCCCGAAACGCTCGACCGCTGCACGGGTACGCCGGAAGTACTGATCGGTCCAGGCGCCGATCTCGCCTTCATCGAGAGGCCAGCGATCGATGGCGGGACGACCGGAGTCCTCCCGGCGACCCTCCGGGCGCTTGCCGGCTGGAATGTTTCCTGCGCGATCGTCCGGCATCTTGGCCTCCCCTCGGAGAGATCCTGACTAGCGGAGGCGGCGCGGGTGCCCTCTACTCGGCCGCCTGACGCTGCTGTTGTCCTTGCCGCTCGGCCTTGAGCTCCTCGGCCAGCAGGAAGGCGAGCTCGAGGGACTGGCTGGCATTGAGCCGCGGGTCGCAGTGCGTGTGATAGCGGTCGCCGAGGTTATCATCACTGATTGCCTGGGCCCCGCCGGTGCATTCGGTCACGTCCTGACCGGTCATCTCGAAATGCACGCCACCCGCGTACGTCCCCTCTGCGCTGTGCACCGCGAAGAACTCGCGAACCTCCGAGAGGATGCGGTCGAAGGGCCGCGTCTTGTAGCCGCTGGCCGACTTGATGGTGTTGCCGTGCATGGGATCGCAGGACCAAACGACCTGCTTGCCCTCACGCTCGACGGCGCGGATGAGCTTGGGCAGGCCGGCTTCGAGCTTGCCCGCGCCCATGCGCACGATGAGCACCATCCGGCCTGCCTCGTTGGCCGGATTCAGCGCATCGATAAGGCGGAGCATGTCGTCCGGGTCGAGGCTCGGCCCACACTTCATACCGATGGGATTGTGCACACCCTTGGCATACTCGACATGAGCGCCATCAAGCTGCCGGGTGCGGTCACCGATCCAGATCATGTGCGCCGAGCAGGCATAGGGCTGACCCGTCAGGCTGTCGATGCGGGTCAGCGGCTCCTCGTAGTTGAGCAGCAGCGCCTCGTGGCTGGTATAGAAGTCGGTCTCGCGCATCTGCGGCACGCTGTCCGGCGTGATACCGCAGGCCTCCATGAAGTCCAGCGCCTCGCTGATGCGCGAGGCCATCTCCTCATAGCGCTCGCCTTGAGACGAACCGGAGACGAACTTCAGGTTCCATTCATTGACCTTGTGCAGGTCGGCAAAGCCGCCCTGGGCAAAAGCGCGCAAGAGGTTGAGGGTTGCCGCCGCCTGATTGTAGGCGCGCAGCAAGCGCTCGGGGTCGGGGGCGCGGCCGCCGGCCTCAAAGCCAATGTCGTTGATGATGTCGCCGCGGTAGCTTGGCAGTTCCTGATCGCCCTGTGTCTCCGTCGGTGCGGAGCGGGGCTTGGCGAACTGTCCGGCCATGCGGCCGACCTTCACCACGGGGCAAGCCGCGCCAAAGGTAAGGACCACCGCCATCTGCAGCAGCAGACGGAAGGTGTCGCGAATGTTGTTCGGATGGAACTCCGCGAAGCTCTCGGCGCAGTCGCCGCCCTGGAGCAGAAATGCCTGGCCCTCGGCCACCGCCGCCAGCTGCTGGCGAAGCTTGCGCGCCTCGCCGGCGAAGACGAGCGGGGGATAGCCGCGCAGCGTCTCTTCTGCAGCGCTCAGCGCCGCCGCGTCGGGATAATCCGGGACTTGCTGGATCGGCTTGCCGCGCCAGGAGTCCGGTGACCAGGTCGTAGGCATTCTCACTCTCTCAATCGCATGGCGCCCCGGCCAAAGCCCAAGGGCCGGCGCGCGGGCTGCCTTTGTAACGGCCCAATGGAGGCGACTCCAGGGAAAATGGGCCTCCCGCCGCCCGCCCTCAAGTCGGAAGCCCTGCATCCCAAGGCGCCTCGGGCGCAAAGCGGGCAGCAAGGAAATCGATAAAGCTTCTTACCTTAAGGGGCAGATAACGACCGGGCGCATAGAGGGCGGAAACCTGAAGGGCCGGCACCTCGTAGCCCGGCAAGACGGGCTCAAGCCTGCCGGCCTTGAGGTCAGGCCCGACGATGAAGCTGGGCTGGAGAACGATGCCGAGGCCGGTCACCGCTGCCACGGCCAAGGCATCGCCGTTGTTGGCAATCAGCGGCCCGCGCGGCCGGATCGTATAGCGCTCTCCGCCTGGGCCCAGCAGCGGCCAGGTCTCGCCCTGGAAGGTATAGCTGTAGCAGAGGCAATCGTGGGCCATGAGGTCGTCGGGCGTGCTCGGATGACCGCGGCGGGCGAGGTAGTCCGGGGCCGCGCAGACCACCATGCGACAAGCGGCCAGGCGCCGGGCCACCAGGCTACTGTCCTCCAGGATGCCGATGCGGATGGCGAGGTCGTAGCCCTCCTCCACCAGATCGACGCGGCGATCGTTCAAACTGAGCTCCACGTCGACGGCAGGATGCGCCGCACGGTAGTCAGCCAAAAGCGGTGCCAGGTGGCGCACGCCAAAGGACATGGGGGCGTTGACCCGCAGCCGCCCCCGCGCTTGGGCGGTCTCCTGCCCCGCCTCCTTCTGCGCCTCCTCCAGGAGGCCAAGGGCTTCGCGGGCGCGCTGCATGTAGGCGCGCCCCGTGTCGGTTAGGGAAACGCGACGGGTGGTCCGCTGCAGCAGCCGGACGCCGAGGTCTTCCTCCAATTGCTTGATCTGCTTGCTGACCGAGCCCTTCGACTGCCGGCTCCGCTCCGCCGCGACAGAGAAGGACCCGCTGTCCGCAACTAGCAGGAAGGTCTCCAGGCGTTTGAGACGATCCAAGCTCACTCTCCCAATAGGAAACAATATGTTTCGATTGTGCCCTATTTTTTCTCCATTGGGAATTATCAAATCTCGGACAGACGCAAGGAACGATGCGCACCCGCGCAAACACCGATGACAGAAGGAGAGCTTCCATGATCGATACCCGCACCGCCCCCTACGGCGCCTTCGCCCTGCGCGCCGCCCTCGGCATCATGTTCATCGCCCACGGCCTTCTGAAGGTCGTCGTCTTCACACCTGCCGGCACCGCCGCCTACTTCGCCTCCCTCGGCCTACCGGAGGTCTTCGCCTACCTTACCATCGTCGCCGAGATCGGCGGCGGCATCGCCATCCTGGCCGGCGTCTTCGGCCGCTGGGTCTCTCTCTCGCTGGTCCCGCTTCTGCTCGGCACCATCGTCTTCGCCCACGGCGACAAGGGCTGGCTGTTCAGCAATGAAGGCGGCGGCTGGGAGTATCCTGCCTTCCTCGCGGTGGCCGCCCTGGCCCACGGCCTGATCGGCGACGGCGCCTTCGCCCTGCAGAACCGCCTCGCCAGGACCTTCAAGATCAAGGCTTTGGCAACCGCCTGACCCCCCACCACCCACCCGACCATGAAGGGGCCCGCGTCGCATGTCAGACGCGGGCCTCTGCTTTTGTCACAGAAGCGTGAGCGCCACCGACTTGGAAGTGCCGCGAACAGCCTTCACATGCTTGCCATGACGCAAAGCGACACACCTGCCCGCCTAACGGAACTCCGCGACCGGCTCTCGCGCCGCCGGCTGATCGGTGGTGCTGCGCTCCTGCCGTTCGCTGGCAGCCTGACACTGCCGTTCGATGCGCTGGCCGCTCTCGCCGCCACGGCACAGCAACCGCTCGGTCCCTTCTATCCGACCGCCTTTCCGCGAGAGCAGGACAACGACCTGACCTTGGCGCCCGGGGCAAGCGGGCGAGCCGAAGGCACCATCATCCACCTGACGGGACGCGTCTTCGATGTGGAGGGGCAGCCTCTCCGCGGCGCCGTGGTGCAAATCTGGCAGACCGACAAGGGCGGGCGCTACCGCCATCCGAACGCCCGCGGTGCCGAGCTGCTCGATCCGAACTTCCAAGGCTTCGGCTGGACGCGGACGGATGGCGACGGCCAATACAGCTTCGTCACCGTAAAGCCGGCCGCCTACCCCGGCCGTACGCCGCACATACACTTTGTCGCCGGCTTCCCAGGCGGTACACCGCTGGTCACGCAGATGTACTTCCCGGACGAGCCGCTCAACCGCCGCGACGGCTTGTTGAACTCGGTGCGCGACCCGGCGCTGCGCGCCGCCCTCATCGCCAAGGTCGAGGACGGCAGCGATATCGAGCCAGGCGCCCTTCGCGCCCGCTTCGATATCGTCCTCCCCGGCCGGGCGCCCGCGTGAGCGTCACCGTGAGCCTGCGCAACAGTCAGGAGAGCTGGGGCTGGCTTGCCATGGCGCTGCACTGGGCCATGGCGGCGCTGATCCTGGCCGCCTGGCCGATCGGCTTTGCCATGACGCGCTGGTTTGAGAGCGACTTGATGCAGAAGTTCGAACTCTACCAGCTCCACAAGTCGCTGGGCTTCTGCATTCTCACGTTGGCGCTGCTGCGGCTGCTCTGGCGCCTGGTCAACACAGCACCGGAACTGCCCGACAGCCTCGCTGGCTGGGAGAAGCGCCTGGCGCACGCAACCCACTGGGGGCTCTATGCCTTCTTCATCCTGCTGCCGCTGACCGGCTGGCTGATGGTCTCCAGCTCACCCATTCAGGTGCCGACCGAGGTCTTCGGGCTGGTGCCCGTACCCCATCTCACCGGCCCGGACGAAGCGCTGTTCGAGGTGACGCTGACCACCCACCAATGGCTCGCCTGGTGCTTCGGTGTGCTGCTGGTGCTGCACATTGCAGCGGCCCTGAAGCATCATCTGGTGCTCAAGGACCAGGTGTTGCGGCGGATGCTGCCCCTTGGAGCGAGCTACAAGCGCCAGTAGCTGTAGCCGCCGGCGCGGAAGGGCTCCGGCGACAATCCGCCCATCACGTCGACGCAGAGCCCGCCGGGCTTGAGCTTGGCACAGATCTCCTCGGCCGGCCGCTCCATGAGGACCGTGTGCGGCGCGCCGACGATCAAGGCGTCGGACTCCGGCAGAGCCTCCCAGGGGCAGGAGATCGAGCCAAACATCGACCGCACCTCCTCGCCGTCGGCGATGGGGTCGTGCAGGGTGACGGCGAGGCCGAAGTCGCGCAGCTCCTGCACCACGTCGAGCACCTTGGAATTGCGCACATCCGGGACGTTGGGCTTGAAGGTCACGCCCAGGACCGTCACGGCCGCCTGCTGCAGGCCCTTGCCGGTGCGCATGATGCGCTTGATCGTCTCCTGCGCGACGAACTTGCCCATGGTGTCGTTGATACGGCGCCCGGCGAGGATGACCTCAGGGTGGTAGCCCAGTTCTTCGGCCTTGTGGGTCAGGTAGTAGGGGTCGACCCCGATGCAGTGGCCGCCGACCAAACCTGGATGGAAGCGCAGGAAATTCCACTTGGTCCCTGCTGCCGCCAGCACCTCCTTGGTGTCGATGTCCATGCGGTTGAAGATCAGGGAAAGCTCGTTCATCAGCGCAATGTTGAGGTCACGCTGGGTGTTCTCGATCACCTTGGCGGCTTCGGCCACCCTGATCGAGGAAGCGCGGTGGACCCCGGCATCGATGATCGCCTCATAGAGCGCTGCGACCTTGGCGCAGGTCTCCTCGCTGTCGCCGGAGACGACCTTAATGATCTTGCTCAGAGTATGCTCGCGGTCGCCCGGATTGATGCGCTCGGGCGAATAGCCCAGAAAGAAGTCCTCGCGCCAGCGGAGACCGGACTCCTGCTCCAGGATGGGCGCGCAGATCTCTTCCGTCGCACCCAGATAAACCGTCGACTCATAGATCACCACGGCGCCGCGCTTCAGGTTTTGACCCACGGTGCGGCTGGCGGCCCGCAATGCCCCCATGTCCGGCCGATTGGCGCCGTCGATCGGCGTCGGCACGGCGACGACGACATACTCAGCCTCGGCGATGGCCGCGGGGTCGTTGGTAAAGCTCATGTGCTTGGCGGCCGTGAAGTCTTCCGGCGGCGCCTCGTTGGTGGGGTCTCGCCCCTCGCGATAGGCGGCGATCTTGTCAGCATTGACGTCGAAACCGACGGTCGGAACCTTGGCGCCGAAAGCGAGCGCCACGGGCAGCCCGACGTAACCGAGCCCGACGACCGCGACTTGCGTATCCATGGCCACCTGCCTTCCTTGTCTCTCTTTGGGCCCGCAGCTGCCCCGGGTCCCAGGCGATTAAGGGCACACCCACTTAAGCAACCGTCAATTCCGCATTGCGCGCGACCTCACCCAGCCAGGCGTAGAGCGCGAGGAGCGGAACCTTGCCCGTCTTCGTCGCATGCACCCGCCAGGGCTCGTGGTGAATGACCTGCCCGCCATCCAAATCGCGCCAGTCCTCCCCAGCGCGCCACCAGGAGGCCGGCGTCAGAGGCAAATAGATCTCCTCGGCCGGATGATTGTGCTCCGGATAGTGGCGGTCCGGCCCGATCAACAGCAGGCCGACACGCAGCCCCTCCTGCGCCAAAGGCGCCACCTCGCCGACGAACTCGGTGAAGGCATAGCCAGAGAGATAGTCCGGGTGGAGCGTGGTCAGGTAGTTCGGGTTTTGGCGCCAATGGAAGCTCGGCGCTGCCCGACGTAGCGCGGCCATCAAGTCGGCCGGAGCGCCATCGTCGGCAAGCGTCAGGACCTCTTCCCAATAGCGAAGCGCCGGCAGGCGGTTCGGCTCCGGCGCCAAGCCAGAATGCGCCTGCTCAAGCAGCACAAGGGCCTCTTCGAGCGCGTCAGCCCCTTCGCAGCCTTCTGTGATCTTGGCGCGGAACAGCGCCGCGACGGCCTCGGTGACAGGCGCGGCGCCGTTCATTGGACTACCCGGCCAGCCTGCGCGCTAGGCGCTCTCGGCGATCATCTTGGCTTTCTGGACCAGCACCTCGGCTTGCTTGATCGAGGCGATGTCGATCAGCCGGCCATCCAGCGCGACCGCGCCCTTGCCCTCGCGCTGCGCCTCTTCCATGGCTTCCAGGATGCGCTTGGCCTTGTCGATTTCGGCATCAGAGGGGCTGTTGATCTCGTTTGCGAGGTCGATCTGGCTGGGATGGATGGCCCACTTGCCCTCGCAGCCCAAAACAGCGGCGCGGTAGGCCTGGGCCTTGTAGCCGTCGGGATCGGAGAAGTCGCCAAAAGGCCCGTCGATGGGCCGGAGGCCATTGGCGCGCGCAGCCACAACCATGCGGGCGATGGCATAGTGCCACATGTCGCCCCAGTGGAACTGCCGGGCGCCGCCATCGGCCGGCGGGTCGGTCAGCACGCCGTAGAGCGGGTTCGGGCCGCCGATCACGGTGGTCCGCGCCTTGGTGGAGGCGGCGTAGTCGGCCACGCCGAAATGCAGCGACTCATTGCGCGGGCTGGCGCCGGCGATCTCGTCGACATTGGCCATGCCGAGTGCCGTTTCGATGATCATCTCGAAGCCGATCTTCTTCTCGCGGCCCACCGCGTCTTCGACCTGGGTCACCAGCATGTCGACAGCGTAGACGTCGGCGGCTGTGCCGACCTTGGGGATCATGATCAGATCGAGACGCTCGCCAGCCTGCTCGAGAATATCGACGACGTCGCGATACATGTAGTGAGTGTCGAGGCCGTTGATGCGCACCGACATGGTGCGTGTGCCCCAGTCGAGCTCCTGCAGCGCCTTGATGATGTTCTTGCGCGCTTGCACCTTATCGTCGAGCGCCACCGCATCTTCCAGGTCGAGAAAGATAACGTCTGCCGACGATTCCGCCGCCTTCTCCAAGAAGCGATAGTTGCTGCCGGGCACGGCCAGTTCGCTGCGGTTGAGGCGCGCGGGCGCCTGCTCGACAATCGTAAAGCTCATGGGAATGACGTCCTTCGTCTGATGGCGGGTAACGGGGCGCTCGGCGCGAGTTCGGGCAGGGTCTTAGCGGCTCGCCCTAGGGCAGATCAAGACTTGATGCCGTCCGCGCGGCATTGCGACGGGTCGGTCTGCTCGCCCTCCGGGTCGCTCCGCGACCCGCCTGACAGGGGGTGGTGCTCATCTACGAGGCGGCGCAAGCGTTCATTGAGAACATGGGTATAGATCTGGGTCGTCGAGATATCGGCGTGGCCCAGCATCTGCTGCACGGCGCGCAGGTCGGCGCCATTGGCCAGCAGATGGCTGGCAAAGGCGTGCCGCAGCACATGCGGCGAAACCCGCTGCGGAGCCAGGCCCGCTGCGACCGCCAGCTCCTTCAGCAGTTGACCGACCCGGTGGCGGGTCAGATGACCGCCCTGCCCGCGCGACGGGAAGAGCCAGTTTTGCTCCTCGGTTTGCCCATCGCGCCGGCGCAGAAAGGCACTGCGTACCGCGAGATAGGCCTCCAGCGCAGCGCGCGCGGCGCTGTTGAGGGGCACCAGGCGTTCCTTCCCTCCTTTGCCGGTCACCAGAATGACCCGCGGGTCACGCTGCACGGCGCCCAGCTTCAAGGTCACGAGCTCGGTAACCCGGAGGCCGCTGGCGTAGAGCAGCTCCAACAGAGCGACCAGGCGGACGCCCTCCGGGCCTGGCCGTTGCCGCGCGGCTGCCAACAAGCGATCGACTTCTTCCACCTCGAGCAACTTCGGCAGGTCGCGACCGCGACGCGGGCTGTCCAGGTCTGCCGAGGGGTCATCCTCCCGCAAGCCCTCGCTGTAGAGGAAGCGAAAGAACTGCCGGAGCGCGGAGAGGCGACGCGCCGAGCTGCGCGGCGCATAGCCTTGGTCTGTGAGGAACGCCAGGTAGTCGCGCAGATCCTCGGTCGTCGCTGCGCCAATATCGATGCCTCTGGGCGTGAGAAAGCCGGAGACGCTGTCCAGATCGCGACGATAAGCAGCCAGAGTGTTTTCGGCAGCACCGCGCTCCGCTGCCATCATCTCCAAGAACCGCTCGACCAGGAAGGTCACCTGCGCCTAGACCCCGCTTGCTACCAGAGCTTCGGCGGCCAGCATGCGCGCTTGCTGCGTGTAGCCGACCTGATGAAGTGCAGCGACCGAGAGCGCCAGAGCCGGTACGTCCAGGGACGCGAGATCCCGTGAACCGAACTCTCGCAAGATCAGCAGGAGTGTCTCGCCTGGCCGGCCGGCCAAGGCAGCTTGCTGGATTTCCTGACGTGGGCCCGGCGGCTGCAAGCCAAGGCTCGGGTCGTGAAAGGCATTGACGATGGACTCGACCAGAACCGCCTGCATGTCCCGCGAGTCAGGAGGCAAACCTTGAGCCCAAGTGTTCAATATGGCTGGGTCGGCACGACCGCCGGTGAAGACTTGAAGATAGGGCCAAAGCGGTGTGACTAGGCGTGCGGTCTCCTGCTGGTTGAGGCGCCAAGCCTCCGCCTGCGCCGTCTCACCGCCCAGATAGTAGGCACGCGCCAGAGCAGGTGCAGCCCAAGACAGGCTTGGTGACGGTGTGATCGGGTCTGCTTGCGCTTTAGCCGTACGCAGCCCCGCCAAGCCGGCGCCGTCGCCCTGCATGCGCTCGACATAGGCCGTCAGGAGCTGCGCACGGAGCAGAGGATAGCTTTGCCGCTTGGCCGCCTGATAGAGCAAGGCATGCGCCTGCCAGGATTCCATGTCGCCCTGCCCAGCTGCCGCGATCGGGTCATCGAGATCGACCGGGTCGAAAATAGGCTGGACATAAAGCGAAGCGAGTGTCTCCGCGGGCAAGGCCCCGGTACCGACCGCGCGCTCGGCGATCGGCACACGTTCTTCCAAGGGGAGCGCCCCCAGCCGGGCAAAGACCCCGTCCCAGCCCGCGGGAGCGGCCGCGCGGAACGTTGGCGAAGGGGCAACGCCGAGCTTAGCCATGGTCGCAAGGTTCAGCGCCGAGAAGGGCGGCTCTGCCGTGGGAACACCGAGCCCCAGCAGGGCATTGATCAAGCCTGCGAAACCATCCTCGTCCGCGCCGCCCTCGCGCAGCAGGTCGAGGCCGAGATGGGCGCGTGTGTCGTCACCGGCCACCGCATCGCAGGCAATCTTGACGCGCTGCCAGTAGGTCTCCTGCGGGGCGCGCGCCAGTGCGTTGAGTGCAGGCCGGCAACCGGCGTCCCAGTCTCCGGCAAGCAAAAGGCCGTCGACGCGAAGGCGCCGCAATGTCGCATCGTCGCGGCGTTCGGAGAAGAGCTGCAGCAGAGCATTGAGCCCTTCGATCTCGCCCATTGCATAGAGACGCTCGGCGCGCAGGCGCAGCAGATCGTCGACGTCGGTCGGGGACGACATCGGCTCGGTCGAAGCCTGGAGCGGCAGCAGCGAGGGCGGCTCGGCCGAAGACAGCAGCATCCGCCTGGCAAGCTCCCGCAGCGCCGGGGACTGGATGTCGCTCGGCAGACTGCCCATCAGATCGGCAACGCGGTCACCAGTGGAACCCGCCCAAAGATCGAGGCCGAGGCCACCCTGCGCCGGAGTCAGCGGTCCCGTTGCGCCGCCGCCCTGGCTGCCAAGCTCACGAACCTCGATGCCTTCGACATCCGAGCGAGGCGCCGTCGTGCGATCGGGCAGCACGACCGGCGAAGGCGCGACACCGGCAGAACGCTGCTCTTGCGGGACCGCCGGAACCAAGCTTCCGCTGCCGGAGTTCGCCGCGCTGGTCCCGGCGCTGTCGGTCGGAGTCGCTGTAGCATCGAACTGGAACAGCTTAATCGGTCCGCTACTCACAGCGCCCTGTGTCTGCGCCTCCGCTCGGGGCATACCGGCGAAGAGCAGAATCAGCGGTGCGGCGGCCAGATAGGCGGCCCTATTGCGATAGCCGATCATGGGGAATCACCTGTTCTACGGGGGTTCGGCTGATAGGTATCTCGACAATCATGCTGGCCAGCGCCCCGCCGACAAGCAGCAAGAGCAACAGCACAAGAAAGATACGGGTAAGAGAGCTCATAGTCTCAAAGCGGTTGTCCCAACCGAGCAGCGTCATGCTATCGAGTAGCGAACCATCGCTAACGATCCGACAAGCTTGCATTAAAGTGCGAGCCTTGGGATAGGTTGCGCGTATGGCAAAACTGCGGCGCTGGGGCTCGCCGGGCGCGGGTCGCAAGGCCTAGATGCGATGACAAGGCTTAATCACTCCCATTCGCCCAGTGCGGACGAAGCACCCAGGGAGGGCCATGCCAGCCCGCCGCCACGCTGTATTGTGCTGGTCGGTCTGATGGGGGCCGGCAAGAGCTGCATTGGCAAACGACTGGCTGAGACCATCGGCTGGGACTTCGTCGATGCCGACAGCGAGATCGAGAAGGCTGCGGGCTGCTCTATCACCGACATCTTCGAGCGGCACGGCGAAGCGGCCTTTCGCGATGGTGAACGGCGGGTCATTCAACGACTTTTACAAGAGAAACCATCGGTTATCGCGACCGGTGGCGGCGCTTTCATGAACCCCGAGACGAGAGCAGCCATACGCGCGAACGGCGTGTCGGTCTGGCTACGCGCGGATTTGGACGTCTTGTTGCGTCGCACGGGGCGGCGAGACCACCGTCCGCTGCTCAAGAAGGGCAACCCGCGCGAAACCCTCAGCCGTTTGATGGCCGAACGCTATCCCGTCTACGCCGAAGCCGACGTGGTGGTGGAAAGCATCGAACGCCCGGCCGAAGAGACCACACACCAGGTCGTTGAGGCCCTGCGTGCCCATGGAGTTGATATCGATGCCGGCTGATGGGCCGCATCGCCAGACCGTCGAACTCGGTGCGCGCAGCTACGACATCCTGATCGGATCTGGCCTGCTGGCCGAAGCAGGCGCCCATATCTCAGAAATTGCCAAAAGCCGGCGTGTCGCCGTCGTCACGGATGCGAACGTTGCGCCGCACTATCTTAAGCCCCTGCAGGGCAGCCTCGAGGAGGCCGGTTTCGCTGTACAGTCAGTCGTTCTTCCCGCCGGCGAAGGCACAAAATGCTTCGCGGAGTTGGAGCGCCTGTGCGGCACCTTGCTCGACCAGGGATTGGAGCGCGGCAGCCTTATCGTAGCGCTCGGCGGTGGCGTGATCGGGGATCTCGCCGGTTTTGCCGCCGCGATTCTGTTGCGCGGCATCGACTACGTCCAGATCCCGACAACGCTTCTCGCTCAGGTGGACAGCTCGGTCGGGGGCAAGACGGCCATCGACATGCCTCAAGGCAAGAACCTTGTGGGCGCCTTCCACCAACCGCGCCTCGTCATCGCCGACAGCGACACGCTAGACAGCCTGCCGGAGCGCGAGCTCAAAGCAGGCTACGCCGAAGTGGTGAAGTACGGGCTGATCGACCGTCCCGGCTTCTTTGACTGGCTCTGCGACAATGGGCAGGCGGTGCTGGCGGGAGATCCTGACGCCCGCCGCCATGCCATAGCCCTTTCCTGCCTTGCCAAGGCGGAAATCGTTGCCCGTGACGAGCGGGAGTCTGGCGCACGCGCGCTGCTCAATCTAGGCCATACCTTCGCCCACGGACTTGAAGCCGAAGCCGGCTTCGACGGCTCGCTTTTGCATGGGGAGGCGGTTGCCATCGGCAAGGTGCTTGCGCTGCAACTGTCTTGCGACAAGGGCTACTGCCCGCTTGCCGATCTCGAACGCCTGTTGGGGCACTATGACAGCGTCGGCCTGCCGCAGAGCCTGGCCGACCTGAGCCTCGCCGAGATCGATCTTGAGCGGGTACTGGCTCACATGGGCCAGGACAAGAAGGTCAAGAATGGACGCCTGACGTTCATTCTTGCCCGCGGCATTGGACAAGCCTTCATCACTCAGGATGTATCGGAGGCAGAGGTTCTCGCGGCCCTGGCCGCCCGCAGAGGCTCTGCGCCAGTGGCAGAGCGCCGGGTCGGAGCTTAAGTCTAGGCAGACATGGATACCTTCGTTCTCGTCAATCTGGCGGCCATTCTAGGCCTGCTCGTGCTGTCCGCCTTCTTCTCCGGCTCGGAAACCTCGATCACCGCCGCCTCGCGCGCCCGCATGCACACCCTGGAGCAGCAGGGCGACATGCGCGCCAAGACCATTCAACAGCTCTGGGAACGCAAGGAGCGGATGATCGGGGCGATCCTACTCGGCAATAACCTCGTCAACATCCTGGCGTCCGCCCTGGCGACCAGCGTGCTGATCAGCCTCTTCGGCGAAGCAGGCGTCGCCTACGCCACCATCGGCATGACCTTCCTGGTCCTGGTCTTCGCGGAGATTCTGCCCAAGACATATGCCCTGCTGCATCCAGACCGGACCGCGCTGCGCGTCTCGCGCATCCTCCGGGTCGTGGTCACTGTTTTCGGTCCCATCGTGCAGATGATCGAAGGCGTTGTGGGTACCATCCTGAGCGTCCTGCGGCTGCGGCCGGACGAAGGCGACGGTGCCTGGGAAGAGGAGCTGCGCGGCGCCATCGACCTGCATACCGGGCCGGACGAGGAAACCAAGCACGAGCGCGAAATGCTGCGCTCCATCCTCGATCTCGACGACGTCGCGGTCGAGGAGATCATGACCCATCGCCGGGACGTGGAAGCCATCGATGTCGCGCAACCTCCGCGCAAGATCGTGGAGGAGGCACTGGCGAGCCCCTATACGCGCCTGCCGCTCTACCGTGAGCAGCCCGACGAGATCGTCGGCGTGCTGCATGCCAAGGCGCTGCTACGCGCCGTCCAGGCCAGTCCCGACGCTGTCGACACCCTGGACGTGCAGGCGATCGCCAATCCGCCCTGGTTCATCCCGGACACCACGGACCTGTTGAGCCAGCTGCAGGCCTTTCGCCAACGCAAGGAGCACTTCGCCATCGTCGTCGACGAGTACGGCGAGCTGCGGGGCGTGGTAACGCTGGAGGACATTCTGGAAGAGATCGTCGGCGACATCTCCGACGAGCACGATGTCGACGTCGAAGGCTTGGAGCTGCAACCCGACGGCACCGCGGTCGTCGAGGGCAAGGTGACCATCCGCGACATCAACCGGCGCTGCGAATGGCGCCTGCCGGACGATGAAGCCTCGACCATTGCGGGCCTCGTCCTGCACGAGGCGCGACGCATTCCAGCCGTCGGCCAGCGTTTCGCCTTTCACGGCTTTTCCTTCGAGATCTTGGAGCGTCAACGCAACCAGATCACTTTGGTGAAGGTGTCGAAGCTCGACACCCCCGGCGTCCAAGACACGGCCGAGTTGGAAGAAGCATAGCGGGAAGCGTATCCATCGGGCTGCGGTCTGTTTTCAGACCGCCCTTACCGCTGGTTTCATCGCTAAACCAATGATATCATAATAGGTAATGTCATAGCGGCCCAAGAAGAGGTTTTTGCGATGCAGCGGAGGATCGTCCCAGACATTATCGAAAGCCAGGAGCTCTTCACGCTATCTCCGAGCGACAGCGTCCGCGATGCGGTCAGGGTCATGACCGAGCGCAAGATCGGCGCGGTGCTGATCACACGCGACGGAAAGCTGGCTGGTATCTTCACCGAGCGCGACGTTCTTACCCGTGTCGTCGACGCCGGGCTCAATGCCGACACCACCAAGGTCGAGGACGTGATGACCGCCGACCCTGACACGCTGGCACCGAGCGACCGCGCCATGGATGCTCTCATGAAGATGAGCACCCGGGGCTATCGCCACCTGCCGGTCGTCAACGAAGGTCAGCTGGTCGGTATCGTCTCAATCCGAGACATCTTCGGCGCGGTCCAGAAAGAGCTCGAAACGGACCTCAAACAGCGCGACCAGATGATCTTCGATACCGGCTACGGCGTCGGCTGAGACTGGCGCCCCGGCCCCAGCAAGTACCGACGGGGCTTCAGCGCCAGCCGCGTCCGATCAGGGCCCGCTCCTCTTCCGGAGAGAGCGGCTCGCCGGCGATGGTCTCGGCGATGAAACCTTCGAGCGCGACCTGTCCGCCGCTGCTCGCCGCCTCATAGGCAGGCTGGCCAGCACCTTCCGGGGCCTGCTTCGACACCACCAGAACCTCGTCGGTCCAGCCCTCGCCGGCACCGCGGCAGGCAATGCCGATGGTCGAGGAGGTGGAGGCCGCCGAGGTCACCAGCATTTCGTACTCGCGACAAACCCGTCCGTCGGCCGTGCGGAAGCTCATCAGGGGAATTGCCGAGGCCTGTCCTGCCTCGCCACCTTCCCAGGTTACGCTCTCGAAGCTCTCCACCTCCTCAAGCACCTGGTGCAGAGCGCTTCCGCGGTCGATTGGCCCGGCCACATGCACGGCCTGCTGAAAGGCTCCGCCCCCGGACCCAAAGTCGAGGTTGAGCCCGATCACGCCGCCGACACAGAGGGCGACCGACGCTGCCATGGCAAGCTCAGTCCAGCGCCGTGGAGCCGCCTGACGGCGGTTGCTCCGGAAGGGCACCACCGTGGCTTCGGTGACCGTATCCTGCGGATCTTCGAAAGGGCGCAGAAGCCGTTCCGGCACCTCCTCCTCCATCGGCCCCTCGAAGGCTTGGCGCAGCTTTTCGCCAATCCTGCGGTGCTTTTCGACGAAGGCCCGAGCCTCCGGGTCCTCTGCGATAAGGCGTTCGGCGCGGGCCAATTCGGCCCCTTCCAGCTCGCCGTCGATGTAAGCTAGCAGCACTTCTTCACGATCCTCTGCCATACGCGTTATTCCTCGCCCATCAGCACTGATAGAGTGCGGCGCGCGCGCGCCAAGCGGCTCATCACCGTCCCGATCGGGACTTCAAGTATCGAGGCTGCCTGCCGATAGGAAGCACCGTCGACACAAATCAACGCAACCAACACACGCTGCTCTTCGGGCAGCTTCGCGACGGCGTCTCGAACCTGTGTCAAGGCGATCCGCGCGTCCATTACCTGACGCCCGTCCGTCCCTGCGATTTCCATCTCCTCAGGCGGTGCGTCTGCATAGTTCGCCCGCTTTTCGCTGCGGAGACGATCGCGCCAGAGGTTCTGGGCGATGCGAAACATCCAACTGTCCAGGCGCGTACCAGGCTGCCATAGCTCGGCCCGGCTGAGTGCGCGTTCACAGGTGGCCTGAACAAGGTCGTCTCCCTTCTCAGCCGCACCGGTGATCGCGTAGGCGAAACGTCGAAGCCGCGGTAGCAGCTCGACCATCTCTCGCCTCATGTCATCGGTCATGGCTGACTTTCCAGGTTCATTGACCGGCACAACGCCCCCGCATCTCGATTATTCCCGTTAACCAAAGAAAAAAACGTTTCTCGCCCGAGTGGAGACTTATTGCGGAATAAAACCTTGTTTCCCGCGTTATTGCCCCAATTGCTAGGTTATCTATAGCCGGCTGGACCCGCTCAAGAGAAGAGAGAGGCGAGATGCTCATAAACCGGAATCGAGTTCGCTGGACTGGTGCGTTTCTGCTCTCGGCTTTTCTCTTTCTGACCCCACCGGCCATCCTCGCCGTCACACTTCTTCTCCCGCACCCGGTCCTAGCTGAGGACGGTGACGGCGGCGGTGGCGACGGTGACGGCGGCGGAGGTGACGGAGACGGCGGCGGTGGCGACGGCGACGGCGGCGGTGATGGCGACGGCGGCGGCGGCGGTGACGGTGACGGCGGCGGAGGTGACGGAGACGGCGGCGGTGGCGACGGCGACGGCGGCGGTGATGGTGACGGCGACGGCGGTGACGGCGACGGCGGTGACGGCGACGGCGGTGACGGCGATGGCGATGGCGGCGATGGCGATGGCGATGGTGGTGACAGCGACGGCGACGGAGATGATGGTGGAGACGACGGTGATAGCGCCGATGCCGGCGACGATGGCGATGACGGAGACGATGGCGACGACGGCGACGACGGCGACAGCGCGGATTCGAGCGACGACGGTGATGACGGCAGCTCCAGCGATAGCGCCGAAGCCGGCCCGAGCACGCCCGACGCCTCGGACGGTGGCTTCCCTGTAGCAGCGGGCGGCCTGACGCGCAGCGAGGTCATCGTTGTCAATCTGACACAGGATGCACAGAACGTTGCGCTGGGTTTGGACTTCCTCGTTCGGGAGACGCAAACCTTCGATGCTCTCGGCTTCAGCTTGACGCGCCTGGCCGGGCCGCTCGGCCGCACTGGCAGTCAGGCGGTGGCTTTGCTGCGCGCGAGGCAGCCGCAGCTGAACGTTGCGGTGAACGACGTCTATGGTTTGGAAGAGAGCGACTGCCGCGGCAATCACTGCCGCCACCACCGGCTTGTCGGATGGTCACCGCCGGCTCCCGGCAGCTGCGAGATCGCGGATATCGGTGTCATTGACACAGAAGTGGAAGCAGATCATCCCGTCTTGCGCGGTCAACGGATCGAGCAGCGCTCCTTCATCGATGATCGACCACCCGCCGAGACAGACCACGGCACGGCCGTCGTCAGCATCATCGCCGGACGCAGCGACAGCAGCATTCCGGGCCTCGCCCCGCGCGCCAAGATCTACGTTGCCGGCGTCTTCCACAAACGCGGAAACAAGAGAGAGGCCAATGCCTTTGACATCGTCGAGGCCTTCGACTGGCTGGCCAGCGAGAATGTGCGGACCATCAATCTCAGCTTCAGCGGCCCGAACAACTCGGTCTTGGAGCGTGCGGTCGCGAACGTGGCGGGCCAAGGCACGCTGATGGTGGCCGCGGCCGGCAACAAGGGCCCGCTCGCGGGCCCCGCCTACCCGGCCGCATACGACCAGGTGATCGCCGTGACGGCGGTCGACACCAACTTGCGGCCATATCGCCGCGCCAATCGTGGCGACTACATCACGGTGGCAGCGCCCGGTGTACGCGTGTGGACGACGGCCGCAGACGGCACCGGTGGCACCTACCGGCAAGGCACCTCCTTCGCCTCGCCTTTCGTCACCGCCATCCTTGCCTCCGCCAACCAGAATCAAGGCTGGAACGGCGACATCGGCGAGAGCATCGACTGGCTGAAGAGCAACACGCGCGACCTCGGCAAGCCGGGCAAGGACCCTCAGTTCGGCTGGGGTCTGATCCGCGCCAACAGAGCCTGCGTGGAGAAGTAGCGTCAGACCCAAGAGGCGACTCGCAAGCCGAGTCGCCTCCTTGGCCAATTTGTGCTTAGACTCCCTCCTCCAGCGAACCGGCACCGCAGTCCGGTTCCGGCAACTCAAAGGCGTAAGCCAGGGAGGATATCGTGGCCAAGGTCTCCGTTCAGTCGAAAGTTGATGCTCCGGTCGAACAGGTCTGGGAGCTGATCGGTCGCTTCAATGCACTGCCCGACTGGCATCCGGCAGTCAGCAAGAGCGAGCTGGAGGACGGCGGCCAGCAGCGGCGGCTCGACCTCGTCGGCGGCGGCTCGATCATCGAGCGGCTGGAGGCCCACGATCACGATGGCCGTACCTACCGCTATTCGATCGTCAGCGGCCCGTTGCCGGTGATGAACTACCAGGCCGTCATCCGCGTCGAGGAAGGCGAGGACGGCAAGGCCGTCGTCCACTGGGAAGGTGAGTTCGAGCCAAAGGGGCCGGAGGGCGACGCGGTTGCCGCGATCCAGAGCATCTACGAAACCGGCTTCGAGAACCTCAAGAAGATGATGGGCGGCTGAGCCGAGCCGGGCACCTTGCCACGCTTGGTGCCCGCCCTCAGGCGGCCCGCCGCCACTTGATCGAGCAGCCCATGCTGGCGATCTGATCGCGCGGCCCCTGTCCGGTCTCGACAACCTGCCGCATGGCTTCCAGCAGCTCACGCTTGGCTTGGGGCCCGGCCGGTTGTGCGCGGGACTCGTCGAGCCGGCCGCGGTACTGCAGGCCGAGATCGGCATCGAAGCCGAAGAAGTCCGGCGTGCAAACGGCGTCATAGGCCCGGGCGACCGCCTGACTCTCGTCGATCAGGTAGGGAAAGGTGAAGCCGTGTTCCTCGGCGAAAGCGCGCATCTTGTCGGGTGCGTCAGCCGGGTAGGCCTGCCAGTCGTTCGACATGATCGCCGCAACCCCGACGCCCATTGCCTGCAGCTGCTTGACGTCAGCGACCAAGCGCTCGGCCACCGCCTTCACGTAAGGACAATGGTTGCAGATAAACATGATCAAGGTCGCAGTCTCGCCTCTGATGTCTGCGAGGCTATGCATCTTGCCGTTCAGGTCCGGCAGGCTGAAATCAGGTGCGGCCCAACCGAAGTCGCAGATGGGTGTTTCCAAGGCAGGCATGTCGGCGTTCCCTCTGTGCTCAAGCCTAAGTGCTCGGTCCCTTGGACATAGGTTGCCCCTCACGCGGATGCGAGCCTAGGCGACGCGCTCGCGCAGATCATGCTGCAGAGGCGCGCAAATCCGGAAGAAAGCCGTCGAAATGCTCGATCAGACTGTCGGGCTGAAGCTCGGCGACCGGCACCGGGCTGTAACCAAAGGTCACCAGCGCGAGGCCCGTGCCGGCAGCTCTGGCGGCGCCAGCATCGGCGGCTGAGTCGCCCACCATCACCGCCTCCTCCGCCGGGCAGCCGAGCTCATCGAGCGCGTGCAGGAGCGGTCGCGGATCGGGCTTCTTGGCCGGGGTCGTATCGCCGCCCACAATGCTGCCGAACAGAGACGAGACCGAGAAATCCTCCAGGATCTGACGTGTGATGTCTTCCGGCTTGTTGGTACAGAGCCCGAGCCCGATGCCCGCGGCCGCAAGCTCGGCCAGAAGACGCTCTGCACCGGGCATGAAGCGCGTCCGTTTGGTCGCTCGGGCACGATAGTCGGCCAGAAAGACAGGCATAAGGCGCTCGGCCTCTTGCTCGGAAAGCGCCTTGCCGTTGGCGGCGAAGCCGCGTTGCATCAGTACTCTGGCACCGGCCCCCACCATGGTCTTCACAGCGGCAAGCGTCTGCTCTTCCAGGCCCTCGCTGCGCAAGACCGTGTTGAGCGAGTCGGCCAGGTCCGGCGCACTATCGATCAGCGTGCCGTCTAGGTCGAAGATGACGGCCCGTGGCAGCACGGCAGAATCTCAAGTTGTTGGAGGAGAGAAAGCACAGCCGGCCGGGGCCCGGCGCAGGGACGCGCCGGCCCCATAGTGCGGCTATGGCGCAGTCGCTTCCTTCATGTACGCGATCACGTTGGCGACATCCTCTTCCTTCTTGAGGCCGGGGAACGCCATCCGGTTGCCCTTGATGTAGCCCTTGGGGTCTTGGAGATACAAAGCGATGGTCTCTTCGGTCCAGACGATGCCGGACTCAGTCATAGCCTTGGAATAGCGGAAGCCTTCCACTGCGCCGGCTGTGCGGCCGAAGATTCCGACCAGGTGCGGCCCAACCCGGTTCTGCTCCTTGTCCACCACATGGCAAGCCCGGCACTTGCGATAGACCTTTTCGCCCGCGGCCGCGTCCCCTGCGGCCAAGACCGGCGCTGAATAACCGACCGTAAGCAGGGTTCCGAAGACACTCGCCGTTACCAAAGTCCCAAAACGCATACCTCTTCCTCCGGTCTCAGATTTTTTTGTACAAACGAGACACTACTCCTTGGCGTCCGGTCGCTCCATGGGATCAAAGGTCTCACCGGCCGCGCAGCTTCTCGTCCTTTGCTGCTGTTCCGATCGCGTCAAGTCTCTTCGTTCCTGGCGCAGTCTAGAGTGCTTAGCCCAGTACCATGACAGAAACTAGACCGCCTGTTCCAGACAAAGGCTCACCAAATGCCTCTCGAGAGCGCCCAAGCCCTTTATCGTAGCAACAGTCCGCGTCAGCACGGCGCCAT
This sequence comes from Rhodospirillales bacterium, assembly GCA_965247175.1. GTDB lineage: Bacteria > Pseudomonadota > Alphaproteobacteria > Kiloniellales > DSM-21159 > JANQMX01. Next base: position 182,502 of record OZ252006.1, on the reverse strand, counting down.
GGAGTTCTCGACGCCGCCCGTCGATCTCGATGGGGTGCGCCTCTACCGCCTGAACCGCCTCCGCGAGCAGTTGAAAGCGCAGGACTACAGCGGGCTGCTGTTGTTCGACCAGATCAATACGCGCTATGCGACGGACGCCACCAACATGCAGATCTGGTCGTCCCACTACGAGACCCGCTGCGTCTTCGTCGCCACCGAGGGCCCCGTGGTTCTCTTCGACTATGCCAACCTGCCGCACTTGGCCGAAGAGCTGCCGACCATCGACGAATACCGGGTTATGCCCTCGTTCTACTACTTCAGCGCCGGCAGCCGTGCCGAGGAGCGCGCCCTGCAGTTCGGCGACCAGATCGCCGACCTGGTGGCTAAGCACGGCGGCGGCAACAAGCGTCTCGCCGTCGACCGGCTGTCCCACCTCGGCACCGACGCCATTCGGGCCCATGGCATCGAGGTCTTCGACGGTCTCGAGGTCGCCGAGCTGGCGCGCGTCATCAAGTCCGAGGAAGAGCTGACCCTGATGCGCCACGCCATGGCCGTCTGCGAGGAAGGCGTCGCCGCCATGCGGGCGGCGATGGAGCCGGGCATCACCGAGAATGCGCTCTGGGCCAAGCTGCACGAGACCAACATCCGCCTCGGCGGCGAGTGGATCGAAACCCGCCTGCTCTCCTCGGGGCCGCGCACCAATCCCTGGTTCCGGGAATGCTCCATGCGCGAGATCGAGCGCGGCGACATGGTCAGCTTCGATACCGACCTGATCGGCCCCTACGGCTATTGCGCCGACATTTCGCGCGCCTGGGTTTGCGGCGACAAGCCGAACGACGAGCAGCGCCGGCTCTACGCCAAGGCCTACGAGCAGATCCAGCACAACAAGTCGGTGCTGAAGCCGGGCATGAGCTTCCGCGAGGTCTCCGAGGCCTGCTGGGAGATCCCGGAGGAGTTCCGCGGCGGTCGTTACAGCAGCTGCATGCATGGCATCGGTCTCGCCGACGAGTACCCCTCGATCAAGCACGCCGCGGACTTCCCCCTCAAAGGCTATGACGGTGTGCTGCAGCCGGGCATGACCCTCTGCGTCGAGTCTTTCATCGGCGCCCATGGCGGCAAGGAAGGGGTCAAGCTGGAAGAGCAGGTGCTGATCACCGAAGACGGCATGGAGCAGCTCTCCCGCTACCCGATGGAAGAAAGCTGGCTTTAAGGTTCCCTGCCAAACTCCAAGGTAGCAGACAGAAGCGCAGTCCCCCTCACGCGACAGCCGTTTCATCGGCAGCGAAGAGCGCACGGAAGGCAGCCGCGGCCCGGTCCAGCCGACGCCCCTTACGCCATGCCATGCCCACATCCATGGTCGGCAGCGTCTCGGCCAGCGCGCGCCGCTCGACACGCAGGCCGTCCACCGTCCATGGGCGGTAGACCACGTCGCTTAGCACCGTGATGGCGAGCCCGCTCGCCACCATGTTGCGCACAGCCTCGATGGAGATCGACTCGAACGCCACCTGCGGGCGGATACCGTGGCGCTTCCAGATCGATTGGGCCTGGCGCCCGGCCTCGTCGGCCTTGAGCAGCACCATCGGATGCTCTGCCAGATCGGCCAGGCGGACGGAGGCTTGGGCGGTGAGCGGATGGCCGGCTGCCGTCCATAGCCGGCGTGGCGAGCGATGGAAGGTCAGCGTGCGCAGCTCGGCGCGCCGCTCGAGGTTCGAGGTCAGGAGCAGCGCGAGATCGATATCGCCGGAGAGCAGCATGGTCTCCAGTTCCGGCCGGTCTGCCTCCACCAGCTCGACGTCGATGGCCGGATGCGCGCGGCGGAGCTGCGCCAGCTTGGGAAAGAGAAAGTAGCTGGAGAGCGTGAAGGTCACGCCGAGCTTGAGCCGCCCGGCCACCGGGTCCTCGCTCTTGCGCACGCTGGCGAAGGCTTGAGCGACCTGGTCCTGGATGGCCCGGGCGTGCGCCAGCAGTGCGTGGCCCTCACGGGTCAGCAGGAGGCCGCTCGACTTCCGCTCGAAGAGGCTGACACCGAGCAGCGCTTCAAGATCGCGCAGCGCCAGGGTCATAGCTGACTGGGAGACATTGACGGCGCGCGCTGCCGCCGAAACCTGCCCCGCCTCCGCGGCGGCGAGGAAGTAGCGCAATTGCTTCAACGTGAAGGCCATTGGAAAAACTCATATCAACAACACGATGATTGAATTTCCAATGCTTCGCCGAAGCCGTTAAGTCAAGGTCAGGACGTCACGCGCGAGACCTGAAGGGAAAGGACGCGGACGATGGAAATCATGGCCTTCCTGATTGGCGCAGCAGCGCGCTTGGCCCCCACTTCGACCGAGGCAACGGTCGTTTGGCCAAACGAAGCGCTTGCCGGCGGAGAGACCGACCGGCGCAGCGAGTCCCCAGCCCAACTAAACGGCTGGGAGGGCCACTGGGCCGTTACGAAGTACCTCTGAGGGGTGCCGCTCTCTTGCGTGGCCCCCACCACGGGCTGTCATCCCGGCCAAGGGCTTCGCGTTAGCGAAGGCCGCGAGCCGGGATCCATTCAGCGGCCTGCGCCAGTCGTTCGATGGTCCGTGCCCAGGCGTTCCATGGACCCCGGATCAAGTCCGGGGTGACGATAGGGGATGTGGCGGGCTCGCGCCCAAGATCGGCCAGGGGAGTTGACCCAAGAGCTGGCCCATCGAGAAGTACCTCCAACGGAGCGTCCGCGTCTACGGAAGCCTCACCGCTTCCACTGCACCAGCAGCATGCCGGAGACGACCAGCAAGGCGCCGATCACGCGCTGCGGTGTGATCGGCTGCTCCTTGTAGACAATGAAGCCGAAGTGATCGATCGCTAGGGAGGCAACCACGGCGCCGGCGACGGTGGTGGCGATGAAGGCCGCCGCGCCGAGCTTCGGCGCGATGGTGAGTGCGCTGAACACGAAGAAGGCGCCGAACAAGCCGCCCGTCCAAGCCCACCAGGGCGCCTGCGCCAAGCTGGACATCTGCGGGACCGGCACCCGGGCCACCAGCATGAGGATGAAGAGAAAGGCGCTGGCCACCATGGTGTTAGTGAAAGCCGCCGTCAGCGGATGGCCGTTGTATTGAGCGATGGTGGCGTTGACGCCGGCCTGAATGGGTCCGGCAGCCCCGACCAGCAGGGCGATGAAAATCAGGAACAAGACCTCGAGCGACATGGGCGGCTTCTCTTTCGGCTGGAGCGCTGTTCGGTCCAACCTAGCGCTGCCACCGCGCCGTGCCAGCCGCCGGTCGTAGAGGGAGCCATGCGGACGAAAGCGCGGCCGCTCTTGCGCAGGCATGTCCAGCGAAGCGCATCGACAGATCGCCGTTTAAAGTTGTAGCTTCCTAGCGAAGGCGGGGCTTTGCGGAGACAGCAGCAATGAGCGGTCAAGAGGTGATCTCTGAGCACTCACTTCTGACCGGGTGGCATTGGTCACTCGAACTTCTCTTCTATTTTGCGCCGACCTTGATTGGCATTCTTGGCACGGCGCGGCAGTCAATCCTGGTGCGAAACGATTTCGCCATGAGAGTGATACTCTCTGTCTTTGTCTCTCTGCTCGTTCTCTACTTCTCGGTTTATCGCGTAGCCCGAGAGCTTTCGCTGCTCGATGACCTCAACCTGATGCTCTTCGCCGCCGGTATTCTGCTCAGTTTTCTCTACGGCCGCTGGTGCACGCTCAGGCTCAATCATATTGGTTGGTCGCGCTGGTTCGCGTTGCTGCTGCTGGTTCCTATTGTGAACATCTTGGGCGTGATTGCGCTCTTCTTTATTCCCGGACGCAAGCCACACGCTCAAGAAGCAATCGCAGCACCTTAGCGGCGCCTTATGCTGCAGGCGATCAATCGACACGAGCGATGCGCACATGCTGATTGAGTCGCTGCATTGGTCGCTTGTCACCTTCGGACTTCTCCCGCTCGCGATCGGCGCACTGAGCGCAGGAGGCACTGCATCGATCGGACGAACCGCGTTTCTATTTCGGATCCTGGTGATTCTGGGCGCGCTCTCACTCGTCGCATTCGGCGGCCTTCTCTTTCTAATGTTCAGGTCAGAGGAACTTGAACAACAGCTCCCGGCCGCGAGCCTCTACATGCTGTTCATAGCGATTGGAGTCCTGGCACTGATTGTCCAACCGTTCTTGCTGGGCCGCTGGACATCTCTTCGACTAAATCATCTCGGCTGGTCGCGCTGGCTCGTGTTTCTGTTCTTCGTCCCGCTGGCCAATGTCGTCTTCCTCATCGCACTTTGCTTCACGCCCGGCAAAGCGACCGACACTGCCATTGCCTGACCTGGCGCTAGTTGCCTGACTTCTTTTTCTGCTCTTCCGGGAAGAGCCACATAGCGAAGATCATGAAGCCGCCGAGCGCCAAGGCGACCCAGGGCGTGACCTCCTGGCCCGCTGCCGATTGGAAGTGAAAGACGGCTGCGGCGGCAATGACCACGACGATGGAAATCATGATCTTGAACTTGGCGGGCATGGCGGGTTCCTCCTTATGTGTGGTTGCAACGCGCGGCTAGGCGATCAGCGCGCGCGTCAGAATCGTGAGCAGGATGGCCTGGGCCGCGACCAATGCGCAGAGGCCGAGCAGACTGCTGGCGAGTTTCGGCGGCAAAGCCTGAAACAAGAGCGGTCCGCCGAGCAAGGCGAGGCCGGCAGCGATCAGCGCCGGCGCCCATGCGGTGGCGAAGATGACAAAGCCGATGAGCAAGACGGCGGTCAGCAGGAGGCTGGCGCTGGCCAACAGCACCAGCACCTTGCCGCCCAGGCTACCCTTCGGCAGTGGCGCCTCGCCCAAGGGATAGCAGCCACTCAAGAGCACACTGCCATACCCTAGCAACAAGCCGCAGGCCGCCGCGATGGCCAGATGGTTCAGCGCCAGATTCTCCGGCATGCCAAGCACGGCTAATACCACGTGGCCCTCCGAGGGCGGAGCTTGACCGGCTGGGGGATATCGATAAACATACGACTCATATATCATACATATCACAGCGACACGTTCGCCGCCAAGCGGCGCGGTCAACAGATACAAGCCGACAAGAGGCGGAAGGGAGACGCGAGGGCATGCCCAAGGACAACAGCGCTGAGAAGAAGAAGCGGACGATCACAGAGATCCGGGACTCGAAGCACACCGGCGAGAAAATGGTCTATAGCTCGGTGCCCGACTACACCTCGGCGCGCTGGGCCGAGATGGCGGGTGTCGACGTCTGCGTGGTCGGCGACTCCCTGGCCATGGTGGCGCATGGCCACGCCAGCACCATCCCGGCCACCATGGACATGATGGTGATGCACGCCCAGGCCGTGCGCCGCGGCGCACCAAACACCTTCGTGCTCGGCTGCATGCCCTATCAGAGCTACAACACGGTTGAGCGCGCCCTCACCAACGCGACGCGTTTCATGCAGGACGCCGACTGCGATGCGGTAAAGCCCCAAGGCGGCAAAAGCCAGGCGCACATCCTCCAGGCCTTGGTCGATGCCGGCATTCCCACCGCCTCCCACATCGGGCTGACGCCCCACACCGTTGCCATGTTCGGTGGCTTCAAAATCCAGGGACGCACCGCCGAGGCGGCCATGAAGATCCTGGAAGACGCGCTGGCCATCCAGGATGCCGGCTGCTTCATGCTGGAGTTCGAGGCCGTCCCCGCCCCCATCGCCAAGGTGATCTCAGAGCAGCTTGAGATTCCCACCATTGGCATCGGCGCCGGCGCCGGGACGGATGGGCAAATCCTGCTGTCCTACGACCTCTTGGGCGTCTTCACCGACTTCAAGCCGAAGTTCACCAAGCGCTACGCCAACCTCACCGAGGTGGCCGTCAAGGGCCTGTCGGACTATGTGCGCGAAGTGAAGGAAGGCACGTTCCCCGATGACGACCACAGCTATGGCGTCAACGAGGCCGAGTACGAGAAGTTCCTCGGCCTGGTCGAGAAGCGGCAGCAGCACTAGAGCGCTTGATAGTGAAGAGGAATCACCGTCAGCGCTCCACGACAGACAAGGCGCTCGCACCGTAGGCCAGCGTCGAGCGCGTGAAGCGCTCCAGATAGTCGACCAAGGCGTCGGAAGCCGCGGCGGCTCCCGCCGCATCGCCAGCCGCGATGCGGCGCAGCCGCTCGGCATGGAGCTTGGCAGCGAGCTTCAGGTCCCCGTGGCGCTCATAGTGGGTGAACCAGAAGCGCCGCGACAGCCCTTGCACCTGGCCGATGACATTATCGAGAATCTCGTTGTCGGCTGCTTCTGCCGTCAGGTCGTGAATCTCCTTCAGCATGGCCATGAAGGCCCGTGCATCGCCGGACTTTGCCAGCGTCTCGAAAGACTTGGCCAAGCTGCGCATGCGTTGGCGCTGCGCTTGGGTGGCTCGTTTGGCTGCACCGACGACCATGAGGCGTTCAAGCTCGGCGCGCACCTCTAGCAGCTTGAGCTGCTGGTCGACGTTGATGTCGGTTACCATGACGCCGCGTTGCGGCAGGATGCTGACGAGCCCCTCGGTCGCCAGGCGCTGGAAGGCCCAGCGGATCGGGCTCCGCCCGAGGCCGAGCTGCTTGCTGAGGGACAGCTCTGAAACCAGCGTTCCGGCCGAAAGCTCCTGCAGGATGATCATCTCTTTCAGGAGCGCATAAGCGCTTTCCTGTTGGCCGCCGCGTTTTCCCGGCGCCTCGCCGTTCGGCATGAGCCTCCCCGCTGCCGGGCCTGGCGAGGGCTTAATGCGCACCATCCGTTCGATCGTCCCTCTCGTGTTGCATTCCGCGGCCTAGCCCGAGCCGGCCGTCGGCGAGTCCTCTACCTCCACCCTATTGCCGGACGGGTTGTCGCTCAAGCTAGTTGACATCTAACATGTTAGATGAACATCATGCTGGCCAGCGATCGACCGGAGCGCCCAACCATGTCTGACCTTCCTCGTGTGCCGCCTACCGAGCCATCGGCGGCAGAGTCGCGGGCGCCATCGCCAAACCTCACGCCGAGCTGGAGCGCCACCAACCTCTATCCGCGCAGTCATGGCCTGCCACTTTTCTGGGAACCCGATGTCGCCGTCATCGGTGGTGGTGCAGCGGGTGTCTCGGCCGCGACCACGGCGGCGGAGGCCGGGCTGTCTGTGCTGCTGATCGAACGCTACGGCTTCTGCGGCGGCAACGCCGTGGCCGGCCTGTCCGGCACGATCTGCGGCCTCTATTACGCTAGCGAGCGGGTGACCAACCGTCCCGAGCAGGCCGTCTTTGGCTTCGCTGACCGCTTCCGCAAAGCCATGATCGAGCGCGGCGGACTAACCGCGCCGCAGCGCTACGGCAAGACCTGGACGGTGACCCACGAACCCCTGGCGTGGCGCGAGACGGCCGACGGACTGCTGCAGGACAGCCGCGTCAAGGTGCTCTACCACAGTCTCGTCGTCGGCGTGATCGGCGAAGAGGGGAAGGTCCGCGGCGTCGTGGTGGCGAGCAAGGCCGGGCTTGCAGCGGTTCACGCCAAGATCGTCATCGATGCGAGCGGCGACGGCGACGTTGTCCATCTCGCCGGTCTGCCCTTCACCGTAGGCGACGAGGGCAAGGTCCAGAACCCGACCATGATTTTCCGTCTGGGCGGCGTCGATGTGGCGCGCTTTCTCGACTACTGGGGCCCCGATACCATCTGCAGCCCAGAGGTATCGCGCCTGCTGCAGGAAGCGAAGGCGAGCGGCGCCTACGACCTGCCGCGCGCCAAGATCTGGATTTTCGCGACGCCTCGGCCCGGCCAACTCCTGGTCAATGCCACGCGGCTGCTCGGTCGCGGCGGTCGCGACCTCTACCCGGGTGACCCGGAGGACCTGACAGAGGCGGAGTTCGTCGGGCGCGCCCAGGTGCGAGAGTACGCCCGCTTCCTCAAGGACAACATCCCCGGCTGCGAGGAGAGCTTTCCGCTCGACACCGGCGTTCAGGCCGGCATCCGCCAATCCCGCTCGATCTTGGGTGTGGACCGGCTCAACAACAACGACGTGTTGGCTCATCGCAAGCGCGACGACGGCATTGTCCGCTGCCCTTGGCCCATTGAGCTGCATGCCGGCGAGAAGCCGAAGCTCGAATGGCTGCTCGACGACCACTACGAGATTTCCTACCGCGCGCTCCTGCCGGTGAGAGGCGAGAACCTAATCGCTGCCGGCCGCTGCCTCAGCGCTGAGCATGAAGCTCTGGCATCGGCGCGAGTCACCGCACAGTGCTTCGGCTACGGCCACGCCGCCGGTCTCGCCGCCGTCGAGGCGATTCGCTCCGACCGTGCCTTGCGGGAGATCGCCGGCGAAGAAGTACGCAGCCTGCTGAACGCCCAGGGTGCGCGGCTCGATGACTAGTCTTCTGCCTGCTCCCGGCCGCAAGCGAACCTTACCGACCGTAAGGCCTCTTGCCTCTGCAAGGCACTTAGCATACGCTAGATATATCAGTAGTACACGGCACCCATGTCTATGAGGGCGCCAAACAAGAACAAACACGTCGGCAGCAAACCGCTTTTGCTGACCGACGGGAGCGACAGGGAAGGCACGACGGGCGGATGAAGACCTACCGTGGAGATCGGACGCTGGATGGACTCGATGTAACGGTCGACGGCACGCCGCTCGACCCGCGTTTCGACATCAAGACGATTTCCGAGAACGGCTTCGAATGGAGCTACGAGGGGCCGGAACCGGCGCAACTCGCTTTGGCCATTCTGGCCGATCACTTGGGCGACAGCTCGGCGGCCCTCACCCACCACGAGACCTTCATGAAGGCCATCGTGGCGAACTTCAACAACGAGTGGGAAATGAGCGAAGAGGACGTGAGCGCGGCGCTCACCAACCTTGGCTGCGCCTGAAGCAGCTGCTCGCCAGTTGGCAACTCTCCAAAACAATCGAGAAAGGGAGGACAAGCAATCATGACCGGATTACCGAAGCTGACAGGACTAACGGCGGCGCTGGCATTGGCAGCCGGTGCCCTGGCGTTCAGCGCCTCGGCAGGCGCGCAAGAGCATTCCTTCAAGATGGCCACCGGCTGGGGCGGCGGCCCGCTGATGGAGATCGGCGCTCAGGCCTTCGCCGACAGGGTGGAGCAGCTCTCCGACGGCCGCATCGAGATCGAGGTCTTTCCCGGCGGCACCTTGGGCCCGGCGCTGAAGGTCTCCGAGACGGTGCAGCAGGGCGTAGCCGACATGGGCCATACCTGGGTCGGTTACGACTGGGGCATCGACCCGACTGCAGTGCTGTTCGGCGGCTTCGCCGGCAGCTTCGATACGGAGCGGATGCTGCACTGGCTCTACCGTGACGGCGGCGCCGAACTGCAGGCCGAGTGGCGCGATGAGAAGTTCAATCTCATTTCCATGCCGCTGTTCATCCGCACTTCGGAGGTCTTCCTCCATGCCCGCAAGCCGGTCCGCAGCTTGGAGGATATCAACGGCCTGAAGCTGCGCACCGCCGGTGCCTGGCTGGAGATCTCTCGCGGCATGGGCGCCGCCCCGGTCACCATGCCCGGCGGCGACGTCTATCCGGCGCTGGAGCGCGGCACCATCGACGCCACCGAGTGGGGTACCCTTTGGGAGAACGTCTCCCCCGGTTTCCACCGGGTCACCAAGTACGTGATCATCCCGGGCGTGCATCAGCCGACGGCGCCTTTCGAGCTGGTCATCAACAAGGACGCCTGGAACTCCTTGTCCGAGGCCGATCAGCAAATCATCCGAGATGCGGCCTTCATGACCACAATGAATTCCTGGCTGACCATCGGGCAGGAGGACGCCAAGGCCATTCAGTTCTTCCGCGAGCAGGGCAACGAGATCATCGAGCTCGACCCGGAAGTTCAGTACGCCGCGCGTGAGGCCGGCCTGGCCTGGGCGGAAGAGAAAGCGGCCGACAATGCGTGGTTCGCGCGCGTCCTGGAAAGCCAGAAGTCCTTCGCCGACCTTTGGTCCGATGCGAACAAGTACCGCAACGTGAAGGTCCGCGGGCAGTAGGCCCGCGGCACCAAGCCCACGCTGCACCACACGTCTCTGAGTTTCCGGTGGTCACGGGCCGGGTGCGTCGAACGGCGCCCCGGCCCGGCGTCCGGACCGTACTCCCTAACAAAACCTGCAAAGACAGAGCCGGACGACGGCGGGTAGCACAGGCGTTATGGAACTTACTGTCAGACTCATCGAGCGTTTCACGGGAAACATCGGGTTTCTTGTCTCGCTCATCATCATCCCGCTCATCCTGGCCACCTGCTACGAGGTCTTCTCCCGCTACGTCTTCGGCGCGCCGACCATCTGGGCCTTCGAGCTCGGCTATATCCTGACCGGCGTCCACTTCCTGCTCGGGGCCGCCATCACTCTGATGAAGGGCACCCACATCCGCATCGACCTGCTGTACCAGCGCTTTTCCGACCGCACCAAAGCGGCCGTCGACATCACGCTCTACCTGCTGCTCTTCCTGCCGTTCCTCATCCTGCTCTGTGACGCGCTGCAGGACTACGCGCTGCGCGCCTTCATGAGCGGCGAGCGCACCGGTCAGTCGGCCTGGAACCCGCCGATCTGGCCCTTCCGAATGCTGATCACCCTCGGCTTCGCGATGCTCACCCTGCAGGTCATCGCCGAGATCCTGAAGTGCGCCGCCGTGCTGCGCGGCCGCCCCATCCGTTCTTCGGCGGAGGGCTGAGCGCAATGGAAGCCATCCTGATGTTTCCGGCGTTGTTCCTGCTGATCTTCCTCGGCTTTCCGGTCGCCTTCTCCCTGATGTCCGTCGCCTTCGTCTTCGGCTGGCTGACCTTCGGACCGGCGACCTTCTTCCAGTTCACCCAGAAGGTCGAAGACATCGCCAGCAACTTCGTCCTGGCTGCCGTGCCCCTCTTCGTCTTCATGGGGGCGATGCTGGAGCGCTCGGGCATCGCCGAGAAGCTCTTCGAAGCGGTGCACCTCTGGACCCGGCGCCTGCCCGGCGGCCTCGCCATCGGCACCATCATCATGTGCATCATCTTCGCCGCCTCGACCGGCGTGATCGGCGCCACCGAGACCGTGGTGGGCCTGCTCGCGATCCCGGCGATGATGCGCTACAACTACTCGAAGCCGCTGATTTCGGGCACCATCTGCGCCGGCGGCTCGCTCGGCACTATCATCCCGCCCTCGGTCGTCGTCGTCGTGCTCGGCCCGATTGCCGACGTCTCGATCGGCGACCTCATGGTCGGGATGATCTTTCCCGGCCTCATCCTCTCCAGCCTTTACATCGTTTACATCCTCGGGCTCTGCATCATCCGCCCCGACGCCGCACCCCGCATCGAGCCCAGCGACGACGATCCCGACTTCGTCACCAAGCTGACGATCACGGTGAAGGCACTGGTGCCGCCGCTCCTGATGATCTTCGCCGTGCTCGGCTCCATCATGCTCGGCTGGGCCGCGCCGACAGAAGCCGCCGCCCTCGGTGCCTTCGGCGCCTTCCTGCTGACCATCGGCTACGGCCGCTTCTCGCTCGGCATGTTCAAGGAAGCGCTGATCAAGACGCTGACCATCACCTCGATGATCATGATGATCCTCTTGGGCGGCAGCCTCTTCACCGGCGTCTTCGCCGGCGCCGGCGGCATGGGCCTGATGCGGGAGATGATCGAGGCGGTGCAGCTCAGCCACTGGGAACTGCTGCTGCTCTTCCTGCTGCTCGTCTTCATCGCCGGCTTCTTTCTGGAGTGGATCTCCATCCTCTTGATCTTCGTGCCGCTCTTCATGCCCTTCATCCACGAGGCCTGGGCCGCCAACGGCTACGGCGCCTTCTTCAACCCCGTCTGGTTCTGCATGCTGCTCTTGGTCATGGTGCAGTCGAGCTATCTGACGCCGCCCATGGCTCCAGCTATCTTCTACCTGCGCGGTATTGCTCCGCCGGAGATCACCCTGCGCCACATGTACAAGGGCGTGGTGCCCTTCCTGTTCATTCAGGTCATCGCCCTGCTGATCGTCATGGCCTTCCCGCAGACCGCGCTGTGGCTGCCGGATCAGTTGCTCGGCTTCGATTAATGCCACTCAAGAAGGAGTTCGGCTCATGACACCCGAGGACATTCTCAAGGTTCCCGCGAAAGTGCTCAGCCAGTCGCAACGGGAGTCCTACTTCGAGGACGGCTACCTGCTGGTGGAGTCCTTCATCGAACAGGACTGGCTCGACAAGCTGCGCACCGCCATCGATGCGCAGGTCGAGCGCAGCCGCAGCGTGACAGAGTCGAACGACGTCTTCGACCTCGAGCCCGGGCACAGCGCCGAGTCGCCGCGCCTGCGGCGCGTCTCCAGTCCCTGCGACGAAGACCCGGCGTTCTGGGACTACCTCATCCAGTCGCGACTGGGCGACCTGCTGGAAGATGTGCTCGGCCCCGACGTCAAGTTCTTCCAGGCCAAGCTGAACTTCAAATGGGCCAAGGGCGGCGCCGAGGTGAAGTGGCATCAGGACGTGCCCTTCTTCCCTCACAGCAACGACGCGGTGCTGACCTGCGGCACCTACCTCTACGACTGCGGTCCCGAGCAAGGACCCCTCGGCGTCATCCCAAAGAGCCACAAGGGCGAGATCTTCGATCACTACAACGCCGAGGGTACCTGGACCGGCGATATTCAAACGGAAGACCTGGGGCGGATTGACGGCAGCAAGGCTGTCTATCTGGAAGGACCGGCCGGCTCGATCACCCTGCACAACTACCGCACGGTCCACGGCTCACGCCCGAACAACTCGGACATCGGCCGGCCGCTGCTGCTCAATGTCGTCTCGGCGGCGGATGCCATGCCCTATACCTTCAACCCCCTGCGGTCTCGATACGAGCAGCAGATCATCCGCGGCAAGCCGGCCAAGTGGGCGCACCATGACGGCGGCCACCGCCTCATCCCGCCTGATTGGAGCGGCGGCTACACCTCCATTTTCGCGCTCCAGCAGGGCGAAGCAGCAGAATAGCGATCGGCAGAGATGGCGGACAGCCTCGACTTTGAAGGCACAAGAGGGCTTGCGCTCTTCTGATCTATCTGTAATATATCAGATGACTTGCTCTACTGCAGCCTTGCAGCCAGACCCCTAGGGAGCAGCAACGGCCGGGAGGCCGCGCAACCATAAGCCAGGAGAGATCAATGGAACTTGCCGCGACAGAGATGAGCGACCGCCAGCGGAATTTCCGTGGCGAGTACCGAAGCCGCATTGCCGGCTGGTACAATGGCTGGCTGCATGTGGCCGTCATCTACACCATCGGCATTGCGGCCTTCTACATCTACGTCTCCAACATCTCCAACGTGGCGTGGTGGGAATGGCTGACAGTCCCGATCGTCTTCCTGATCTGCAACATCTTCGAGTGGTTCCTGCATCGCCATGTGATGCATAGGCCTCTGCGCTTTCCGGGCCTTCGCGCGATCTACGCGCGGCATACCCTGACCCACCATCAGTTCTTCACGGAGAACGAGATGCGCTTCGCCCATCAGCGGGATTGGCGCGTTACCTTCTTCCCGCCCTACGCCCTGGTCGTCTTCATCCTGATGTCGATCCCGGGGGCCCTTGTCCTGGGTTGGCTCATCTCGCCCAACGTCGGCTGGCTGCTGATGTGCACCACCACGGGCATGTATCTCATCTACGAGTTCATGCACTTCTGCTGCCACGTGGAGGAGAACTGGTTCGTCCGCAATATGCCCTTCGTGAACACCATTCGCCGCCACCACACGGCCCATCATGACCAGTCGATCATGATGGAGCGAAACATGAATCTGACCTTCCCGGTCGCCGACTGGCTGTTCGGTACCTCGGACCTGGATCGCGGGCTGCTTGGACACCTCTTCAACGGCTACAGCACCAAGCATGTTCGTAAGGATATGCGGCGTACGTCGCGCACGCCGCGCGTCGACGCCAAGCCGGCAGAGAAGAACGTCGACGGTGCGGTAGGTGCCACCGCTTAGAACTGAGTCACTAGCCTTGCCTTTATCGGCGGCGGCCTTCCGGCCGCCGCCGTCTTCTTTGCGTGAGCGCCTCAGCCGTGCTTCACGCCCTATTCCCTCGCCAGACCTTCTTCCAAGGCCAAACAGGCATTGTCCTTCTCGTTTCCACCCCCGGCGAACGGCAGAAGCGAGCCGAGCAGGCTGAGCGGGCTGGTGACGATGTCACGGAGGGTCCTTATGGCTGTCCCGCCCGTGCTCACGACAACGTCCGGCGAAGCAAGCGGGCCGCGGATGGCGAAGGGTGTCGAGCCGGACAGTGCGACACCCCTCTTCGGCTCCGGATCCACTTCGGTATCGATGAACTCCTTGTCGAGGTCGATGGTGCCGATGCCCACCGCTTGGACGTTCGGCGTATCGAGCAAGAGCGCCTCGCTCTCGGCCAAGCCGTCCTGGACGTCGAGGCGGACGATCAGGCAGTTCAAGTCCGAGTAACCCTGCCTTGCCTCGGCCGTAAACAACCAGCTCACGATGTTGGTCGCCGCAAGGCGAAGAAGACCCGTCCTCACATGACCCTGCTGTAGCGCCAGGTCGAACTCGCCCGACAGACTCGATGCGATCTCGTGCGGCGAGTGTCCGACCCCATCGAGGTCGACCAGCAAATCCATGTCGCCGTCCAGCGGCACCTCGACTTCCGTCTGCGCGAGGAAATCGCCCAGGTCGACGTCGTCGGCGGTCAGCGCAAGGCTCTGCGTCGGCGTCTCTCCCCTCGCATCGATGGACAGGCTTGCGTCGACCTGGCCACCGACGAAGTTGAACGTCAGCGGCTCGACTGTCAGCAGCCCATCCTTGACGTTGACCTTTGCTTCAATCCGGTTGAGGTCGAGGTGCACCCCTTCGATATCCTCCAACAGAACATCAAGATCGAGATCGAAGTCGCGCAGGACCTCGAAGCCGATTGGCTCATCGTCGAACACGCGCTCGCTTTGCGACGCGCCATCGCCACTTCCCACTTGCCCTGCATCGCCATCGCCATCGCCATCGCCATCGCCATCGGGCTGCGGCGTCAGGCCTATATCGACCAGGCGCAAGCGGGGCGACGTCAGCTGCGCCTGCAGGATTGGCCTGTCGTCCTTCAAGGTTCCAGAGAAGGTGCCGATGAAATCCGTCTCACCCAGTCGAAGCTTGCCGTCGGCACGCGTCAGCTCGTCGCTGCCGGACGCCCGGCCATCGAATTCGAGACTGCTGAGCGAGTCCAAGTTCACCCCAAGCTCGCGGCCGAGCTGCGGCAAGTCCGGGACGCTGAGCGCCGCCTCCATCCACAGTTCATCGCGCTGCCTGATGTCGTCGAACACACCCTTGATGGAGAGCGAAAACAGCGACGTGCCATCGATCTCAGCGCTGATCGCCTCAAGGCCGATGCTGCCATCGGAGTCGGAGAGCTCGAAGCTGCCTTGAACGCGACCGAAACCCGGCGCGACGCCGTCGCCGTCCGTTCCGATCAGCGCCTTCGTCGGCACATCGAAATCGCCGGCCAGCGATAGCGCGCGCAATGCGACAAGGTCGCCTATGGTGCCTTTGACCTGGAAAACGGGGCTGCCGTCGGGCCCTGCCGCAACATCGATTCCGTCCAGGAGAAATCGATGCCCGCGGTCCTTCAAATTGGCCTTGGCTCGCACTGGACCCAGCTCCGGCAACGCCAACTCGGCAAGCGTGGACACGGCCTCGGTGGTGGGTGAACGGGCATCCAGATCGAGAGACAAGCCGGACAGCGCAACGTCGTCGCCGAAGGTCAGGCGTTCCAAACCGCCGGTTGCGCTGACGGTCAGGCCATTAGGCCCATCGGCGGAAGTCTCCAAGTTTGAGACCGAAAGAGCCTCGACATTGCCGCCAAGATCGAAACGACCTGTCACGTTGCTGAAGGACGACGTCTCGTCCGGCAGGAACGCAGCAAACGGCTCCAAGGTCGGGCTCGAAAAGTCGACCTGCAGCGCAGTGGACTCCGACAGAGGTTCGCGGTCGGGATAAAGCGTCCCCAGTGTCCCGCTCACTCCGATGCGGGGATTGCCCTCTTCGCCAAGAGCGAGGTCCACGTCGTCAAACCTATAGCCCTCGCCGTCAGGCAGGATGCGAACACTGGCAGCAAGGGGGCCCAGCTCTGGCACAATCTCGGCCAGGCGAGACGAAGTCGGCGCGTCTGCGTTAGTGTTGGACGTTGGTTGTTCCCGACTGAGCACGCCGTCAATGTGCGCGAGCAGCGAGGCCGACGCTTGACCATCGACCGGCAGACCGTGCTCCGCCTGATAGCCCTCGATGGCAGTCCGCGTCTTCGGCCCCATCTTCCCGTCGGCCGCGCCCGGGTCCTGTCCGGCCTGGGCGAGCCCGGTTTGAATGCGCGTGATCAGCTCGGCTTGGCTCAGCGCCGTGGCCGGCTGCTGGTCCGCAGCAGGCTCTTGGTCGGCCGCCGACGGCTCTTCCGACTGAACGGCCGCATCCGCGACCAGGGTGTCGTAGAGTTCCAGGAGCGGCCGCGTCTGCGCCGCCTGAGCCGAAACCGTGATATCCGGCTCGAAGGAGAAAGCGAAGTCTTCGGCTGAGAACCGCGCGAGACGGCCCTTCAGGTCTACCTCGGCTTGGGCGAAGGCATCCGCATCCAGTTCACCGGATTGAAGGATGATCTCGTTTTGCTCCCAGACGAGCTCGGCGCTGGCGCGCAGCGCTCCTAGCTCCGGCAACTGGTTCTCGAGAAGCCGTTCCAACGGCGTCTTGTCCGGCAGGAAGAGGAATGCCGTCGCCTGGAAGCGGGAGACGGACGATCCGCCTCCGGCTAGATCGAGCGTGCCTTCTCCGTCTAGGGTCATTTGGACGCCGGAACCGTATAGAAGCTGAGCTTGCAGGCCCTCAATCCGGGGCGTAGCCGCATCGCCGGTAACCCGCGCGGAGACATCGAGGGACGTGTCTTCCTCGGCATCCTCCTGGTACGGCCGCTCAACGGCACCGAGCCAGTCCAGGCCTTCGGAGCCGAGCGCTCCCGAAACCTGCAGGTCAATGCCCTCGCCGGTGCTCAAGTTCGCCACGCGCCCAGAGGCGCGAAGCTCTTGGCCAGCTTGGTCGACAAGCGACACCACGATGTCCTCAACCGCAAGGGCGTCCAAGTCGCCGACCAGTCGCGCAGCCGCGTCGGCACGGCCGGTCAGCGGGACGTCGAGATTGAGCGTCTCGAACACCCGTTCGATGGTGGGCGTATTGAGGGTGACCACAATGTCGGCGCCCTCCGCCGCGGGAAGGTTGGCGATCGTGCCATCCACGTCGAGCGTCACGCTCGTCGATTGCAGCGTCAGGGCGATGGGGTAAGGCGTGGCGGCCTGCAGCGCATCCTGGATGGACCCGTAGGCACCGGTAATCTGCACGGGCCTTCCGTTGACACTGCCCTCGCCGGACACGTCCACACCGGTTCCGGCGCCCCGCTCCTCTTTGACAAGCTGATCGATGGCAACCACCAGGTCCTCGTCGCGGTGTCGGTCGCGATAGGTCACGGAGATATCGTTCAACGCATAGAATTCGACGATCGGGTAGAAACCGCTGTCCGAGGTTTGATCGTCGCCATCGCCGGTCCCCGCCGCTTGGTCTCCGGCGGCGATCTCCCAGTTGCCTTCTCCCGATTCCGAGGTCTCCAGATCGACGGTGAGCCCCTCGACAACCAGCCGCGGCACTCGGACGACGCCTGAAAAGAGAGGAAGCAATGCAAGCTGCACTTCAATGCGCCGCGCCCTGGCCATCTCTGGCTCGCTGGCCCAAGGCGCATTCGCCATCCAGATGTCGGTTGCGATGAGCGTGGGCTCGAGCCCCATCTCGAGGCTATAGGAGCCATCGACCACGATCTGACGATCGATATTGCCCTCGACCGCCTGCTTGAGAGCCCAGCGATAGAAGGAGTCACCGGCTGTCGCGAGGAAAATGCCGCCCGCTGATAGAACGACGAGTAACCCGGCAAGACACCAAAGAGAGACTTTTGCTATCCGTCGCACAGTCGCAGCCTGACCCCAAGGGCAACCCCGAAGTGCCCCTCCAGCCAAACTTGCCCTCGCTGCCAATTGCCGGCAAGAGGAGCGCTCTACCGCCGCGGCGGCATGGCCCAAAAGAACGAGGAGCGGACTTGAGCTCTTCCCCTGCCGGAGGGACGCACCGGCCCGCCATTTACGTGAACTCACTCGCCGCCGGGCGTGGCGCCGAGCGCGTGATCTACAACCTGCTGACGACCTATGCCAAAGAGGGCAAGGGCGTCGACCTCTTGATCGAGGATGGCGAAGGGGAACTGCTCGCGGACCTGCAGCGGCGAGCTCCGCAGGTCCGCATCCATTTCCTGCGCGGTAATGCCTGGCAGGAGCGGCTATCCTGGTTCACCTGCTGGCTGGCGCTGGCGGCGGAGCTGCTGTCGGGCCTGACGTCCGGCCAGCGGTTCGCCGACTTCAAAGCCTGCGCCATCATGGCGGAGAAGGAACGCCCGCCGCTCGTCACCCTTCGGCGCTATCTGAAGCATGAACAGCCGGTGACGGTTCTCTCGTTCCTCAACGATGCGAACATCGCGCTGATGCTCGCGGCCTGCCTCGGCAAGCAGGGCACGCGCTTCATCCCCAACGTGCGCAACCACATCTCCGCCGGGGCCAAGGCTCTGCAGTCGAAGCGGATGCGCGCCATGTCCGGCGCCATGCGGCGGCTCTTCCGGCGGGCCGACGCGGTGGTCGTGCCGGCGGAAGACTTGCGTCGGGATGTTGCCGAGATAACCGGGCTGCCGGAGAGCAGGATTCACCGCATATTCAATCCAATCGATCTAGCGGCTGTGAAGCAGCGGGCGGCAGAGTCGCCGGCGCACCCCTGGCTCGATCCAAAGGACACCACGCCGGTCGTGCTGGCAGCTGGAAAACTCAAGCCGCAGAAAGACTTCCCGACGCTTCTGAAGGCTTTCGGTGAGCTGCGTAGCCGCCGGGACTGTCGCCTTATCCTGCTCGGCAGCGGCCCCTTGGAAAACGATCTGCGAAAGCAGGCAGAGACCCTTGGAATTGCTGACGATGTCTCGTTTCAAGGACATGTCGACAACCCCTTCGCCTATCTGGCCCGGGCGCAGGTCTTCGTGCTCTCCTCGGCCTGGGAGGGGTTGCCCAACGTGCTGATCGAGGCCTTGGCCTGCGGCTGCCCAGTGGTCAGCACGGATTGCCCCGGCGGCGCCTCGGAAATCCTGGAAGGCGGCCGCCACGGCCGCTTGGTCCCGGTCGGCGACGCGGCGGCCATGGCAGACGCGATCAAGGCCACCCTCGAGTCCCCACCCCCAGCCGAGGCGCTGAAGGCGCGCGCCGCCGACTTTTCCATAGAAAGGGCGGCAGAGGCCTACGCGAAGCTGCTGTTCCCGACCAAAGCGGCCCCATCTGACGAAGTGTCGCGCTGACGAAGGTCTTGCAAAAGCGGCGATTCTGATTGAAGGGAATGGGTTGAAGCCTCTGCGGCCGATCATCAACTGATCGGGTTATCGTCTGTCAGGACAGCAGGGGAACCGAGCTTACCATTGATGAAACATCGCCTCGCCCTTCTCCAGCCGATCTGGAGCAGCCTGTGGAAGAAAGCCTCCCGCAAGGCGGTCCTGACCCTGTTCTTCTTCCTCTCGCCGGCGAAGAAGCATCGCCTGCAGCGCCGGCTACGCGGCCGCGAGCAGCTGCAGACCTTGCGCCAGGCGGACTGCGCGGTGGTGTCCTTCGGCAAAAGTGGACGGACCTGGCTCCGCGTCCTGCTCTCGCGGGTCTACCAGCTCAAGCACGGGCTTCCGGAGAACTGCCTGATCAGCTTCAGCAATCTCAACCTGGTCGAGCCGGCCGTTCCCAAGATCTTCTTCACCCACGACAACTACCTGAAAGACTACTCGCCGCACGGGGACAGCAAGGCTGACTACCGCGATAAGAAAGTGGTCTTGCTGGTCCGCCACCCGGCCGACGTCGCCGTTTCTCAGTATCACCAGTGGCGCTACCGAATGCGCCCGCACAAGAAGACGCTGAACCGCTACCCCGGTGAGGGTGAGGATGTGGCGATCTTCGACTTCGTGGCGCACCACGACGCTGGACTGACGCGGGTCATCGACTTCCTGAACGGCTGGGCCGAGGCAATCCCGAGCCTGTCGCACCTGCTGCTGGTGCGCTACGAGGACTTGCGCGCGGAGCCGGAAGCGACCCTGGCGCGCATTCTGGACTTCATCGGCACGCCCGGGAGCGAAACCGAGGTGCGCGAGGCGGTGACTTTCGCCGACTTCGAGAACATGAAGAAACTGGAGAGCGGCAAGACGTTCCGCTTGAGTGGCGGCCGGATGCAGGCACGCGACGCCAGCAACCCCAACAGCTATAAGGTCCGGCGCGGCAAGGTCAGCGGCTACCGGGACTACTTCACCGACGAAGAGTGCGCCGAGATCGATGCACAGGTCGCGGCACGCCTGTCGCCCTACTTCGGCTATGGGGCGACGGAAACGACCGAGCCCGCCGAGCGGGCGACGGCTGGCTGATTTGGGTCAGCCGATCTGACAGGAAGTGAGGGAAAGATGACGAACGGCATGGAGAATGGGCCCGGGCCGGGCCCGGCAGATGGCGCAACGAAGCCCTGCGTGTTCATCCACACCAACCACAAGCAGTGGGTCGGGGCGCTCGTCTCCCAGTTTTCGATGAAGCACAACAGCGCCAGTCCCGATGCCTTCGACGTGCGCATCATCGACACCAAGGACCATCCCTTCCTGCGCGCCAAGGAGGGCCAAACCTACCTGCGCAACGGCCTGGAGCGGGAATGGCTGTTCGACGACCTGCAGTCCTTCACGCCGCTTCGCTTCATGCCGCCGAAGCTGATGGGCTATCAGGGCCGCGCGGTCGTGGTCGACCCGGATGTCTTCGCTGTCGGCGATATCTATGAGCTGCTGACCCGCGACATGGACGGCAAGGCGCTGATGTGCCGGGCGCGGAAGGGCAAGAAGGAATACGCAAGCAGCGTGATGCTGCTCGACTGCGCCAAGCTGACCCACTGGGACTGCGAGGCCGAGTTCAACGAGATGTTCGACTTCAAGCGGGACTACATGCATTGGATCTCGTTGAAGTGCGAGGATCCGGAGACCATCGGGATCTTCGAGGACGAGTGGAACGACTTCGATCACCTCGGCGAGCGGACCAAGCTGCTGCACAACACGAAGCGCGTGACCCAGCCGTGGAAAACCGGACTCAAGGTCGACTACACCCCGCCGCTCAAGGCCGGCAGCCTGCTGAGCTGGCTGCGCCGCAAGCGCGAGGATGTCTTCGGCCGCTATGGCATGCGGGGCCACTACAAGCGCCACCCGGACCCGAAGCAGGAGCAGTACTTCTTCCAGCTTCTCCGGGCCTGCTTGGACGCCGGCGTGGTCAGCGAAGAGCTGCTGCGCAACGAGATGTCCCAGAGCCACATCCGCAAGGACGCCTTCGACGTCATCGCTGGGGTCCCACCCTTGGCAACGGCGAGCTGAGTCTCGCGGCACGGCCGAACCCGGCTGGTTTGCAAGTTATCCCGGCTTTTGCTAACGCCACGCGCGATTTGACGCGTTTCGCGCGAAAATTGCCTCACTTTGACCTTCGATCGGGTCCTTCAAATGCTCAATCTCAGTGACGGCGTGAAAAAGTGGATGGTGCTCCTACCAACCGCCCCGCTGCCGACATCCTGGCGGGTCGCCAGCCGCCGCAAGCTCCTGGCCGATCTGGAGTTGGCCAAGGCCGAACGCACCGATCTCTTGATCATCGGCCATCCCAAGAGCGGCAACACCTGGCTGCGCACCATGATCTCGCGCGTCTATCAGGTGCGCTTCGGCCTGCCGGCCGACGTCATCATCACCTCGGACGAGCTGGCACGGCGCCACCCGGGCGTGCCCCGGGTCTCCGCAACCAACGGCGTCTACAGCTATGAGGGCGCGGTGGGTGAGAAGCTGGCCGTCGGCGCGCCCGACAACCCCTTGCGCCACAAGGCCATCGTCATGCTGGCGCGCAATCCCTGCGACATCGCCGTCTCCTGGTTCTTCCAGTTCACCAAGCGCCAGTCCAAGCACAAGCAGGAGCTGATCAACCACTCGATCGAACACCCGATCGACCGCCATACCGTTTCCATGTGGGACTTCGTGCGGCACAGCGACATCGGTCTTCCCTTCCTGATCGACTACCTCAACGCCTGGGAGCGCAACGTCGAGGCGTTGGAGGACGCAGAGCTGATGCGGTACGAGGAGCTGCGCTCGAAGCCGGAAGAGACGTTGATGCGCATCGTCTCGCGCATCGACCCTTCCGTCACCGCAGAGGAAATCCAGGAGGCCGTGCGCTTCGGCTCCTTCGATCACCTGCGCAAGCTGGAGAGCGAGGGCTTCTTCAAACAAGGCGGCCTGACGCGGCGCAACGCCAGCGACCCGAACTCCTTCAAGGTGCGCCGCGCCAAGGTCGGCGGCTATCGCGACTACTTCACACCAGAGCAGATCGCCGAGCTGGAAGGCTTGATGGCCGAGCGTCTGTCCCCCACCCTGGGCTACACCCCAGTGGAGGAGCCGAGAAGCCAGTCGGCGGGATAAGCTTGCCCGAGAACGCCCTCGCCCCAAGCGATCGAAACGAATCAAGCGTCGCCCAACCCGGCCAGCCTAGCGTCTGGCTGCTGCTGAGCGAGAAGCGCGGCGACAATGGACAGGTCGAAGTTCTGGCCGAGGCGCTTGGCTGGGCCTGCGAGCGCAAGTACTTCGCCATGCGCGCGCCCTATGTCTACGGCAAGCCGCGGGTCAAAGCCTCGCTGCACCACATCGATCCGGCCGAGTCCGACGAGCTGAAGCCGCCCTGGCCGGATCTCATCATCACAGTCGGCCGGCGACCGACCATGGTGGCGCTCTGGATCCGCGAACAGTCGGGCGGCAAAACCAAGATCGTCGTGGTCGGCAAACCCTCCGGCCGGCTGCAGTGGTTCGATCTCATCGTCTCCAGCCAGGAGAACGCGATCGCCCCCTACCCCAACCTGACAACAGTGACGCTGCCGCTGATGCGGGTCGACGAAGGCAAGATCGCCGAGCAGGGCGCGCTCTGGAAGGCGCGCTTGGAGGCGCTGCCGAGGCCGCTGATCGGCGTGCTGGTCGGTGGCCCAACCCGGCCTTTCGTCTACAAGGACCAGATGATCGAGCGGCTGCTCCAAGTCTGCCGCGACATCGTCGAAAAGCAGGGCGGCACCCCCTACGTCACCACCAGCCGCCGCACTCCGGCCAAAGTCGCCGAAGCGCTCAGGGCCCGCCTGCCGAAAGAGGCGAAGCTCTTCACTTGGTCAGCCGAGGCCACCGACAATCCCTACCAGGGCCTTCTCGCGAACGCCGACGGCTTTGTCGTGACCGCCGACAGCATCTCCATGGCCGTGGAGGTGGCGCAGCTCAAGAAGCCGCTTGCTATCCTGCCGGTGACCCTGGGGGCGATCGGCACCATCGATCAGTATCGCCGCAACTTCATCCGCTGGGTTTGCGCGCCGGCCGGGAGCGGCCTGCGGCACCTGTTCGCCAGAACACTGTATCGCGCACACCTCATCAACCCGACGCGCAACTTCGACGCCTTCTACCAGTTGCTCTTCGATCGTGGTCTGGCCGTGCCGGCCGGACAGCCCTTCACCGACAAACCTGGCGCGTTGCCGGACGACGTTCCCGCCGCGGTCGCGCGTATCAAGGCACTGATGGAGGTGGGCTAGCCGACGCTGCGGGCCGAGGCCTCAGGTTCGGCTTCCGGAAGATAACCGAACAGCGGCCCGGGACGCTCGGCCATCAAGGCGTCGATGGCGGCAAGCTGGTCGTCATCGAAGTAGTCGCGGTAGCCGCCGACCTTCGCCCGCCGAACTTTGTAGGAATCGGGGTTGGCCTTGTTTCCGGGCAACAGCCGCTGGCCATGGCCGCTGAACACCCGGTCTTGCTCCAGGCGCTTCATGTTGTCGTAGGAAGCAAAGGCGACCGCTTCCTCGACGTGCGCCTCGGTGAAGGGCAAGCCGAAAAACGCGAGAACGCGCGATAACTCCTGCCCGGGGTCGCTCCGCATGTCCTCGTAGCGGACGACCAGCGAGTCCTTCACCTTCGGCAGCTCCTGCTGCCAGATCTCGAAGAAGTCTAGGACCACCGGCAGTCCGGCATCAGCCGACATGACGAAATCGAAGAGCTCAACGTCAGTGCCGTGTGACGGATAGCGGTTGAGCATCTTCTTTCGCGGCAGCATGCGGTATTTCCATTGGAAATACTGAGAGACCGCCACGTCGCGCGGGTCGCGCACAAGGAGAACGACCTTCTTGTCGTAAAAGTCGGCCTTGCTATCCCAATGCCCGGTGTAGTCCCGCAGATAGTTGCCGTGGGTGAAGAAAAGGCTGGGAAGCGTCGGGTCGCGCCGCTTGAAGTTGTCGAACTCCAGCATGGTGTCGCTGCCGGTGCCCGCAAGCTGCTGGAAGACACGGGAGAGCATCACTCTGAGCCAGGTCCGCCCGCTCTTGCCGAAGGACATCAAGACGAAGTCCGCCCGACGGGTCTTGGAGAACTCCTCCCGCCCTCGCAGCCAGCGTTCGATCGACCTCTGCCGCTCCTGGGGCAGCCACAGACAGGCGCCGACCACGGTATAGCGGGCCGCAACGGAGAGATTATCGAGCATGTGGGACACGCGGTGCTGGACTGAGCAAAATAAAGGTGTTTGCGAAGGTCACGATGCCTATGTCATGCCATACGCGTAGCAGTGCGTAAACGCGTTCCTGCTGTGCGTTTTAGTGGGTGTCGTCAACCGAGCCGCCGGATTTGCGTTGTCATGCGAAAAATCGCGAAATCTTGTGCAACCCGCAAGAAAAACCGCGAACTCCGTGACAATTGCCAAGTCTAGGGCAATGGGTTAGCGTGCCTCTTGATTTCGGGGCGAAAGTTCTCGTCGTTTCACACTTCAAAGTAAGCAGATGCAAGCTCTTAAAGCGACCGTAGAAGACCATCAGCGCTATGCTGCGCCCAACGTCACGAGCCTTGATCTCGGGGCTTTGGAGGCGACGGCGCTAGAGCGCGACCCCTTCGACTTCATCGTCGTGCCTGAGTTTGTCCGCCACGACACCCTGGATGCGATTGTTCGCGACTATCCCGACATTACAGGCCCAGGCAACTTCAAGCTTGAGAAGTTGAACTATGGCCCTGCCTTTGCGGCGCTGATCGCGGAGCTGGGACAGCCGGCGGTGAGAAACCAGATTGCCGAGAAGTTCGACGTCGACCTGACCGACTGCCGGCACAGTGTCACGGTGCGGCGCTACAGCGACCAGACCGACGGCCGCATCCACGTCGATCATCCCAGCAAGATCATTACGATGCTGGTCTACATCAACGAGTCCTGGGATTCGGGCGAGGGTCGGCTCCGCCTGCTGCGTAACGACAAAGACATCGAGGACTACGTTGCGGAGGTCCCGCCCAACGCAGGCACGATGATTGCCTTCCGCCGCAGCGATACGTCCTTCCACGGCTATAAGCCGTTCGTTGGCGAGCGGCGCATGATCCAGATGGCCTGGGTGCGGGAAAATACGCTGACCCGTTACGAAAGAAGTCTGAGTCGCCTTTCGAAGCCGCTGCGCCGCCTGCTCAACATGAGCTGAGCCCGACGGGGCTGCTGCTAATCCTATCTCCGGCTTCCCTGCTCAGCGCAGGTGATTGCCGCCGATCCATCCGACCAGCGACATGCGGGTACCGCGCAAGACCGGCTGCACCCGATGCAGCAGGTATGACGGGAAGATGCACATGCAGCCACGCGATCTTGGCAGCGTGATTTCCTTATGGCCGCTCAAGATCTCGACAGCGCCGCCCTCATAGTCGTCCTCGTCCGTAAGCTGCACGATCAAGCTCAGCTTGCGGATGCTGTTGCGCCCATTGCCAAAATCGATGTGCCAGCCGTAGAAGTCACCCTCGCCATAGCGGGTGATCTGTAGCGGCTCGGTGAAGCCCGCCAACTCCATGCGGAAATGCTTGCCGTTGACCGCCTGCACCTGCTGCGCCAGCTTTTCGAACAGCCAGGCATTGTTCGCGTCAGGCTTTAGCCACTGGATGCGGCTGGAACGAATGCTGTGATCGCGAGCCCCGGCCGCGCCGGCTTCCTGGAAGTCGGTACCGAGAGCAAGAATACGCTGGCATTCTTCCGCATCGAAGACAGCGTCGTAGGCCGCGACCGGCAACCACTCCTGCAAAGTCTGAAGCTGGTGCTGCATCAGGGCGTGCCACCCACTCCGCGTCTAGGCTTCGCGCCGGCCGCTGGTGGGACGGACTTCGCGTCGATCGATGGTGGGCGCGGCTGGGATTGAACCAGCGACCCCTGCCGTGTGAAGACAGTGCTCTCCCGCTGAGCTACGCGCCCCGCATATGCGAGAGCGATGCTGTACTGCCGCGCCCTCTTGGCTGTCAAGCAGTGGCTGCCGCCGACGCCTTGGCGCTTGCAGAGAATGAGAGGGCGGCGCAAAAATTTTGGGGATGATCTCCCTGGACAGAGAGTATACGGATATTAGGTTAAGACGCAGGTAAGAATTCGGCGTCGTCGTGGAGAGGCATTTCATGGCTGGAGCGTTGCGGTACTTGCCAAAGACGGTGAGCGGTTATGGAAAAGCGGCCGCCACTATTGCGGTTGTCGCGGGCGGCACAGTGCTTTTGAGCGCAACGCCCATGCGGGCCCAGACGGAGGGCGAGAGAGAGGCCGCAGCTGGAGTTGAGCAGCTCACAGTGCTGCCGCCGGCCGGCGCAGCACCGGCTGACGTTACATTGCACTACGACATCATGGTCGGTGGCCTTCACGCCACCTCGCTCAAGTTCAGCCTCTCGCTCGAGGAGAACGAAGGCGACGAGGAAGCCTACGTTGGGCAGTTCAAGGCCCAAGCCGAGGGCATGCTGTCGTGGATTGTCGATTTCCAGATGACGTCGGAGATCAACGGCAAGCTGACCGAGGAAGGCTTTCGCCCCGAGCACTATGAATCGCTCAGCACCTGGCGAGACAACGAGCGCCGTGTCGCCATCGACTTCGACGCCGACGGCACGCCCGAGGCAGAAGTGGTGCCGGAGCCGGATCGCGTGCCCGTGCCGTATGCCTATCGCGACGGCACCCTCGACCCGCTCAGCTCCATCTTGACCTTGATCTATGGCGCCGCAGCCGGTGGCTGCGACGATCAGGTGGAAGCCTACGACGGTCGCCGCGTTTACCGCATCACGACCAAAGGCGGGGACCAGGTGGTGTTGCCCGAGTCGAGCATCAACATCTACGAGGGCGACGCCATCCTCTGCGATGTGTCGATCGACCGCGTCTTGGAAGTCTGGCGTGGTGAGACGACCCCGGGCCGCCCCAAAAAGCGCTACCTGCAGGACATCAAGGCCTACTTCGCGCCCATCGCCGAGGGCTTCCCATCCCTGCCGGTTCGGCTCGAAGCCATGTCGAGCTACGGCGGTGCCCGCGCTCACCTGGTCAAGATCGAGCGCAACTGACCGGCAAGGAGCCGAAGGGTCAGGCGAAAAAGCCTTCACCAGCGGTTAACCACCTGCTAGGGACTTGCCGGCATTGTCCGCCACGGTGCCGGGCAACCACGCCGGAGCGTCATGACCCTGCCGCTTTTTATCGGCTAGACTGGGCTCTGCGTGGTGCGTGGCCACCGCCCCATCTGCTGGCTCTTTTCATCGCCGGCAACTGCCCGCCCGCTGCCGGGCCGATCACGTCCGAGGTGACATGACAGAGCGTCCACTGGCCATCGTCGTTCTCGCCGCCGGCAAAGGCACCCGAATGAAGTCCGCGCGGCCCAAGGTGCTGCACAAGGTGGCCGGCCGCTCGCTGCTCGGCCATGTGCTGGCCGCCGCCGAGAGCCTGCGGCCATCCCGCATCGTGGTGGTCGTCGGCCCCGGCATGGACGACGTGGCCGCCGAGGCAGCACCCCACCCCACCGCCATCCAAGAAGGTCAGCTCGGCACCGGGGACGCCGTGCGCGCCGCCCTGCCGGCCGTCAGCGATCTCTGCACACAGGAGGCCGGCGCCGACCTGATGGTCGTGTTTGGCGACACCCCCTTCCTCACCGGCGAGACTCTGAGCGCCATGCGGGCCCAGCGCGCGGGACCGGACGCGCCAAGCTTGGTAGCCCTTGGCTTCGAGCCGGAGGACCCGGGCGCCTATGGTCGTCTGTTGCTCGACGAAAATGGCACTGTCCTGCGTAATGTCGAATACAAGGACGCGCTCAAGTCCCAAGACCCAGAGATCCGCCGCGCTGTCGAAGTGACGCTGTGCAATGGCGGTGCCCTGCTCGGCGACGCGGCCGTCCTGAGCCGCCTGATCGGCGAGCTGAGCAACGACAACGCTCAGGGCGAGTACTATCTGACCGACGTCTTCGCGATGGCGCGGGCCGAAGGGCACTTGGCTTGTGTGCAAGTGGCCGAGGAGTGGGAGGTCATGGGCATCAACGCCCGCGGCGAGCTGGCCCGCGCCGAAGCCATTTATCAGGACCGCCGCCGGGACGAGGCTATGGCCTCAGGCGTCACCCTGATCGACCCGGCCAGCGTATTCTTCAGCCACGACACCCAGATCGGCCGTGACAGCCTCATCGAGCCCCAGGTCTTCTTCGGCCCCGGCGTGACCCTCGACGAAGGCGTCACCGTGCGCGCCTACAGCCATCTGGAAGGTTGCCGCGTGGACAGCGGCGCCACGGTCGGCCCCTTCGCCCGCCTGCGCCCCGGCGCCGTCATCGGCCGCAAGGCGCGCATAGGCAACTTCGTCGAGGTCAAGAACGCACGCCTGCACGAGGGCGCCAAGGCCAATCACCTGACCTATCTGGGCGATGCCGAGATCGGCGCCGGCGCCAACGTCGGGGCCGGCACCATCACCTGCAACTATGACGGCTTCGCCAAATACAAGACAGAGATCGGCCCCAAGGCCTTCATCGGCTCCAATAGCGCGCTGGTGGCGCCCGTCGCCGTTGCGGAAGGCGCCGTGGTCGGAGCCGGCAGCGTGATCACCCACGACGTGCCGGCGGATGGCCTGGCCATCGCGCGCGGCCGCCAAGTGGTGATCGACCAAGGTGCTGCGCATCTGCGCGAGCGCTATCAAGACGGCAAGGACAACGGCGAAGCCGGGCGCCCCGAGGCGCCCCGGCGGGTGGCCGGACAGCAGAGCAAGGAGTAGGCGCCATGTGCGGCATCATCGGCATTCTCGGCAAGCAGCAGGTCGCCCCCCTGCTGGTCGACGGCCTCAAGCGCCTGGAGTACCGCGGCTATGACTCCGCCGGCGTCGCTACCCTGACCAACGGGAAGATCGAGCGCCGTCGCGCCGAGGGCAAGCTGATCAACCTGGACAACCTGCTGCAGACGGATCCGGTGGAAGGCACCGTCGGCATCGGACACACGCGCTGGGCCACGCACGGCCGCCCGACCGAGGCCAACGCCCACCCCCACGCCAGCGACCGGGTCGCCGTGGTCCACAACGGTATCATTGAGAACTTCCAGGAGCTCCGCAGCGAATTGGAGGACGCCGGCCACGTCTTCCACACCGAAACCGACACGGAAGCCGTCGTCCACCTCATCACCCATCACTTGAATGAGCAGGCCTCGCCGCAAGAGGCCGTTTCCCGCACCCTGCACCGACTGGAGGGCGCTTTCGCCCTGGCCATCGTCTTCGCCGGCCGGCACGACATCATGATCGGCGCCCGCAAAGGCAGCCCGCTGGCCATCGGCTATGGCGACGGGGAGATGTACCTCGGCTCCGACGCCTTGGCCCTCGCGCCCCTGACCAACCGCATCTGCTATCTCGAAGAAGGCGACTGGGCGGTCCTCAGCCAGGACCAGGCCGAAGTCTTCGACAGCAACAACGATGCCGTCGACCGCAAGATCACCCAGACCGCGCTCTCCGGCGCCCTGATCGGCAAGGGCCAGTACCGCCACTTCATGCAGAAGGAGATCTTCGAGCAGCCGGCGGTCATCGGCGACACTCTGCACGCCCTGCTCAACCCGGCGACCCTGCAGGTCACGCTGCCTGACTTCCCCTTCCCGATCGACAACATCCCGCGTCTCTCGGTCAGCGCTTGCGGCACGGCCTTCTATGCCGGCCAGGTCGGCAAGTACTGGTTCGAGCAGCTGGCAGCTCAACCCATCGAGCTTGATATCGCCAGCGAGTTCCGCTACCGCGACGTGCCCTTTGCCGATGGCGGCGCCAGCCTCTTCATCTCGCAGTCCGGCGAGACCATCGACACCCTGGCTGCCCTACGCTCATGCCGCGAGGCCGGCCAGAAGATCATCTCCATCGTCAATCAGCCGGAAAGCGTCATCGCCCGCGAGTCCGACGTGGTGCTGCCGACGCTGGCTGGCCCTGAGATCGGCGTCGCCTCGACCAAGGCTTTCACCACCCAGCTCACCGTGCTGGCCTGCCTCGCCATCGCGTTTGGCCGCGCCCGCGGCACCATCGACCGGGCCAAGGAGGCCGAGCTCTCCACCGCGCTGACCGAGGTGCCGGCGCGCGTTGCCGAGGTGCTGAACCACGACGAAAAGATCCAAGAGATCGCGCATCTCATCATGGAGGCGCGCGACGCACTCTTCCTCGGACGCGGCCTGATGTATCCCATCGCCATGGAAGGGGCGCTGAAGCTCAAAGAGATCAGCTACATCCACGCGGAAGGTTACGCCGCCGGCGAGATGAAGCACGGACCCATCGCCCTGATCGACGAGGGCGTGCCGATCATCGTCTGCGCGCCCTCGGGCCCGCTGTTCGAGAAGACGATATCCAATGTGCAGGAGACCATTGCCCGCGGCGGCGAGGTAATCTTCATCTCCGACGAGGAAGGCGTCTCCCGCTTCGGCGGCAATGCCGCCTACGCCATCGCGCTCCCGAAGGTGCACCCCTTCGTGACGCCGCTGCTCTACTCAATTCCGGTGCAGCTGCTGGCCTACCACACGGCCGTACTCAAAGGCACCGACGTCGACCAGCCGCGCAACCTGGCGAAGTCCGTGACGGTGGAGTGAGGCCGGGCTAAGCCCGCGTCAGAGCGGCAAAACGGAGGGTCAGCAGGCTGCCGGTCACGGTCAGGCC
Source organism: Rhodospirillales bacterium (assembly GCA_965247175.1). Lineage (GTDB taxonomy): Bacteria > Pseudomonadota > Alphaproteobacteria > Kiloniellales > DSM-21159 > JANQMX01. The sequence goes on along the minus strand of OZ252006.1, from coordinate 151,608 downwards.
GACCGCCATGCCCCACCAGAGGCCGTCCACGCCCATGTCGAGCGGGAAGGCCAGCAGCCAGCCGCCGCCGACCCCCAGCACCCAATAGCCCAGCGCGGCGAGCCAGAGCGGCACCACCGTGTCCTTGAGCCCGCGCAGGGCTAAGGCCGCCATCACCTGCAAGCCGTCGAAGATCTGGAAGAAGGCCGCCAGGATCAGCAGCCGGGTGGTCAGCGCCAAGACCTCCTGGAAGCCCGGGTCGTCGGCATCGAGGAAGGCCAGCACCAAGGTCTCCGGAAAGCTGAGCGGTACCGCCATCAGCAGCGCCAGCCAGGTGACCCCCATGATGAAGGTCAGGAAGCCGGCCTGACGCGCGGCGGCGCGACTGCCGCGCCCGACCGCGAAGGCGACCCGCACCATGCCGGCCTCGGCCAGGCCGTTGGCCGTCATGAAGGCGATGCCGATCCAGGCGATCATGACCTGATAGGTCGCCAAGGCGATCGGGCCGAGCTGACCGGAGAAGATCGATACCGCGATGAAGAGGCCGGCTTCCAGGATGACGATGCCGGCAACGGGGATGCCGAGGCGAAGAATCTCCCGCCATACGCCGAAGTCGACCTTCAGCGCACCCCGGAACAGGCCGTAGCCGCGGAAGGTTGGCGTCCAATAGGTGTAGGCGAGCAGCGACAGCAGCATGAAGACGGACACCACCACCTTGGACCAGCCGGCCCCAGCGACACCGAGCTCCGGCAGACCGAAACGCCCCTCGACCAGGCCAAGGGTCAGGACGTAGTTGATGCCGACAGCCACCAGCGTGATCAGCATCACCGCGCCGGTCTTCGCCAAAGCAGCGACGAAGGTCCGCAGGGTGAAGAACCAGAGCATCGGCAGAACGCTTAAGGCGAGGGGCTCGAGGTATGGCCCCATGATCGCGATGATCTCCGGGTCCTGACCGGTCAACGCCAGCACGGCATTGAGGTGCCAGACCAGCAGCGTTGCCGGCAGGCCGATGGCTGTGGCGATCAGAAGCCCCTGGCGCGCGGCGATGCCCGCGTCCGCCCGGCGCCCCGCCCCTTCGGCCTGGGCCACCAATACGCCGACGACGGAGAGCATCCCGACCAGGATGACCAGAACCTCCGAGGCCATGTCCCCGGCCAGACCGATACCGGCCAGCTCGCGATAGCCGAGCCCTCCAACGATCGCCTTGGTCGTCAGGATCATGGCGTACTCGGCCGAATAGGCCGCAATCAGCGGCCCGGCGATCAGCAGGAGCATCCGCGCCTCGAAGCGCCGGGGCGGTGCCGAGGGCGGCCCAGGTCGGCTCGGGCCAACGATTTCAACGCCGGAGGCCGGCATCACAGTCTTCCTCAAGAAAGAAGGGAAAAGCCAATGCAGGGAAGCACACAGGCGCGGCAAACAAGCGGCGGCGGCGCATCATTGCGGCGCCGATGGTCGATCACCGGACCAAGGAAGACAATAGGCTAAAGAGGGTCAGGAACCGTGCTTGAAAGCACCAAAACGGATTCGCCGCATAAGCTCAATAAGTCAGTCATGATTGCACAATGGCCGAGCGCGACGCTTCAGCACAAAAGTATATCTTCAAAAACAACCGAACTCGCGCTTCGTAGTCCTGTGGCAGGTATATGTATTTTACATAGATAGAAATGACTATCTGCTGTCCTGATTCTCACAGATCTTGGATACAACACCAACTGACTTCCCGTACCATGGAAAACCAGTTATATTAACGAAACTTTTGTGTATTACAGGGGTCGCAGGCCAATAATACAACATTATATTAGAGCAATCCTCGTCATAGTGGTGTTGTATTGTTGACGTGCAATATCTATTGTTGTATATGAAAACGAAATTGTCAATACAATCAAAGTCGTATTTATTCCAATCGTACATACGATTGCGATCAATAAGGCCTTTCTTATATTGTTGCAATATTTCTTGTCGTTCATTTGGTGTATGCTCAAAATACTCAAAGAATAAAAAGTCCGCAGCGATTATCGCGGCAACTGCAAAGAAGACGCTCTTATGAATCCACTTTGCCGCAATGAGAGCGGCTATAAAAATAAGACCATAGTAAACTATGGCAAATATAGCAATCATTGCAGTGAGAGACTTGATTCAAACATCGGGAAACCTGCATATTTTCATTCAATTAGTCAATTCAGTGACAGCTTACCAAATTAAATCGGCCAATCATTCTGAATAAATGTCGGCGCGACTGGACCAGCGAACGGCAGTATTGTTGCCGAACGAGGCGCGCAATCAACGCGCCGTCTCATCGACACTCTCTCGCAGTGCCGGCGCGGTTTCGTCGCAGATGGCCTGAACTGCCGTCCATTCCTCGGCGGTGAAGGCCGGGCGGCCGTCTTGGGCGGCGGCGCGGCCGGCCTCGATGCGCTCCCAGTCCGCCGGATGGGTCGAGAGGATGGTGCCGATCTCGCCGAGATTGCCCTCATCCGTGCCGCGCTCGAGGGAGAAGCGCTCGAAGAAGGTGGCCAGGCCGTCGCTCTGGATGCCGGCCCGGTTGAGCAGATCGATAGCCATACTGTCGGCCTCGCGCTCGTCGTGCCGGCTGTAGGACAGGCCGAGGACAACGGCGGCACCGCCAGTGATCACCCCGCCGCCGCCGGTGACGAAGTCGAGCAGGATGGTGAGGCCGAACTGCTCCATGATGCGGGCCACGCCATGCTGGGCGATGATATGCGCCATCTCGTGGCTCAGCACGGCAGCGACCTCCTCCGGCCGCTCCGAGAAATCGATCAGGCCCCGGAAAATCACTATGCGTCCGCCGGGCAAGGCGAAGGCGTTGACCATCTCGTCGTCGAGCACGACCACGCGGTAGGGGTAGCCGATTTCATCCCCCTCCGCGAGAGTCGCGGTCAGGGTCTCCAACGCCTGGCGCCCCGGCTCGGCGATGCAGGCCTCCGGTTGGCCCATGCCGAAGAGAGAGAAGTAGTCGAGCACCTGCTCGTAAACGGAGTCGCCGAGGGCCACCTCCCAGCTCACCGGCACGACGTTCGCGACAGCCTGCGCCGCAGGCCGAAGCCCGAAGAGCACGAAGGCGACCAAGCCTGCCGCCACCGCAAGCGTCAGCGCGGCCGGCCGCCAGATCGCCCGCCGCCGGATGCGCTCGCCCTTGAGCTGGGGCGCCGCAGCCAGGAGCACCGCCCGGAAGGCAGCGTCGTGGATCACCAACCGGGCATCCGCGAGCTGCTCTTTGGCTGGCGTCTCCACATAAGTCAGGATGAGGTCGCCGCCGCGCCGCTCCTCACCGACGCGGCGGAGCTCGTCGAGCGGCCAGGCCCAGCGCAGGCTACCCTGCTCCTCCTCGAACTCGAGTCGCTGGCCGACGATGGCGACCGAGACCCTGCGGCTCGCCGCCGTCTGCCCGTCGTTGAAGCGGCCACTCGCCTGCACGCGCTCCCCGCTGTAGCTAGAAGCCGGCGACATCGACGTCGAGCGCATCGGCCAGTCCCTCGCCAGGCCGCTCGCGAGTCTTGGCGCCCTGCAGGAGCGCGTCCATGTCGTACTGGCCCTTCAAGGACAGTGTGCCGATGACCCGGCGCGCCAAGGGATGCATGATCAAGACCGGCTGGATGATGCTGACCAGGGTCGCGGCGAACAGCAGGGCGACAAAGCCGAACAAGATGAGGATGCCCTGCAACTGCATCATTTGCTGTTCCTGCGTGCCTCCCAGCGAAGCCATCAGTCCCTCTTGGAAGCCGGCGATGAAACCGGAAAACACGAAGAAGATAATCCCGGCGACCACCGCCAGAACCAGGTAGTAGATGGCGTAGATCAGAAGCACCTGGCGGGTCTTCAACGCCGAGGCGAAGCCCAAGGAGCCGAAGCGCGTGACCTGTGCGAAGTAGCGAAGCTCCCGCGCGCTATACCACGCGTAGAGCAACGGCACTGCGAGGAGAGCGATCACGGCTACGGAGCCCACCCCGGGCACATTGGTCAAGGGGCCGCGGTAGCCGCCGTCCGGACCAAGACGCGTGCCTGACAAGTCCGCGCTCAGCACAATCAGGGCGATACCAGCAAACGTCGCGCCCCAAACAAGCAGCCACTTCTTGAATAGGGGGCCCGCGCTGCCGTCAAAGGAGAAAGCCTGACTGCCGAGAACCGTATTGTTCATGAGCAAACGCTGAGTCTTCACGCGGAACAGCGGATACGCGAGACCCAGCGTGAACAATGTCAGCAGAGCATAGCCGAAGGCACGCAGGGCATAGCGTCGGCCAGAGCCGGTCTGGTTGCAGCGGATGCCACGCCAGCGCGTATGGCGCAGGCGGTAGCGCCGCGCGCGAAAGACCGCGTATTGAATGAGAAAGAGGAAGCCGAAACCTTGGACGAGGACGATCACAGCCTGTTCCCAGGCATCCTGCGGGAAAAGGGTCGCTACGTACTCAAGCCCGAAGAGCAGCGGGACCAGGATGGCCAGCACGATGAGAAAGCCGAGGAAGAGCTGCATGCCGGTCCCGGTATACTCGACCGGGTCGCCGTCGAGCTCGACATGGGACCAGAAATAGCGGCGCAGCCGGGTGCGCGCCCAGAAGCGATAGATACCCAGGGTCAGCAGCGACAGCAGGCTATTGACCAGCGCGATACGGAAAACCTGGCCTGCGCCCCCGCGGTAATCGACACGATGATTGGAGGGCCCTGGCGGCGGTGCGCTCGCCATATCTGTACCGCCCATCCGGGGCGGCACGCCCTCAAAGGTGGCATCGACCATTCCCGTCCCTTCCCTTAGCAAGCACCCCAAGTGTCGAGGCACCTCATAGGCCCCAACATAAGCAGATGATAGCTGCAGTTTACCAGCAACCTATAATAGTTTAGAGTTGAGCTCTTTCGTTAACAGCGATAATTCCGCTGAACAAAGACCCGGCACGCATCCAAGCGTCGCGCCAGCAGCGTTGATTGCGCAGAGCAGGCTCCTATTTCAAGGGCTTGAGGCGGTGCCGGCCGAGCGCCATCCTCCGCCCACCATCCCCCTATCCAAAGCTCGCCACCCCCAGTCTTGAGAGGTGAACCGATGGGTCAATTCGGCGCGGGACAAGGTTTGCACCGCCTTGAGGACGAGAGGCTGCTGCGCGGCGCCGGCCGCTACACCGATGACATCACGCTGCCGGGTCAGGTTTACGGCGTCCTGGTCCGCAGCCCACTGGCGCATGGGCGCATCGGCGAGATCGACACGGCGGATGCCAAGGCGATGCCCGGCGTGCTCGCGGTCTACACCGCTGCAGATCTGGCGGCCGACGAGATCGGCGACATCCCCTGTCTGGCGCCGGTCCCCGGCAAGAACGGCACCAAGACCATTCTGCCGCCCAATCCGGTTCTGGCTCGGGACGTAGTGCGCCACGTCGGCGACCCGGTCGCCTTCGTCGTCGCCGAGAGCCTGGCAGAGGCCAAGGATGCCGCCGAGGCGGTGATCGTCGACTACGACGACCTGCCCGCCGTCGCCGAAACCGAGCGCGCGCAGGATGCGGGCGCCCCTCAGGTTCACCCGGAGGCACCGGGCAACCTATGTGTTCTCTGGACCCAGGGAAACGAAGACACGACGGCTGCCGCCTTCGCCAAGGCGCCCCGCCGGGCCAGCATCGAGATCGTCAACAACCGGGTCGTGGTCAACGCCATCGAGCCGAGGGTTGCCCTCGGCGAGTACGACAGCGAAAGCCAAGGCATGACCCTCCATGTCCCAAGCCAGGGCGTCTTTCGCCTGCTGGGGCAGTTCACCAAGACGATTTTCAAGATCCCGGACGAGCAGTTCCGTATCGTCACCCACGATGTCGGCGGCGGCTTCGGCATGAAGATCTTCTGCTATCCCGAGCAGGTCATGGTGCTCTATGCCGCGCGCAAGCTGGGCCGGCCGGTGCGCTGGACGGGAGAGCGCACGGAAGGTTTCCTGTCCGACACGCAAGGGCGCGACCATGTCACCCGCGCCGAGATGGCGATGGACGAGGAAGGCCGTTTCCTCGCGCTCAGGGCCGACACCGTCGCCAACATCGGCGCCTACGTCTCCAACTTCGGCCCCTACGTCCCCACCGCCTGCATGACGCAGATGTATTCGGGCCTCTACCGCATCCCGGCCATTTACGGCGAGGTTGCCTGCGTCTTCACGCATACGGTCTCGGTCGACGCTTATCGCGGCGCCGGACGGCCCGAGGCCGCCTACATGATCGAGCGGCTGGTGGACGCCTGCGCGCGGGAGATGGGCCTCGATGGCCGGGAGATCCGTCGGCGCAATTTCATCGCTCCGGAACACTTGCCCTACGACACCGGCCTCACGCGCATCTACGATTCCGGCGACTACGCGCGCCTGCTGGACGAGGCAACCAAGCGCGCCGACTGGCAGGGCGCTGCCGAGCGCAAGGCTCAGGCGGCTGATCGAGGCAAGCTACGCGGCATCGGTCTCGCCTCCTACGTCGAAGCCTGCGGCGGCATCGGCCTGGAAGAAGCAAAGCTGACGCTGGATCCCGACGGCGGCGTCACGCTCCACATCGGCACCATGACCAACGGTCAGGGGCATCACACGGCCTACACTCAGCTGATCCACGACAAGCTCGGCATCGACCCGGACAAGGTGCGGATGCGCCAGGGCGACTCTGCGGAGCTGCGCAGAGGGGGTGGCACCGGCGGCTCGCGCTCGCTCCTGATGGGCGGCGTGGCAGTGCAAAGGGCGAGCGACAAGGTGATCGAAACGGTGCGTCAGATCGCGGGGCACCACTTGGAGGCAGCGGCAGACGACGTGGAGTTCGAGGACGGCATCTTCCGGATCGTCGGCACGGACCGGCAAGTGAGCTTGGCCGACATGGCCGCGGCGAGCCACGCCGGCGAGATGCCCGAGGGCATGGAGGGTCCGGTGAGCGAACATGGCCAATATGAAGCCGAAGCGCTGACCTTTCCCAACGGTTGCCATGTCTGTGAGCTGGAGGTCGACGAAGACACCGGTGTGGTCGAGATCCTGCGCTATGTGGTGGTCGACGACTTCGGCATCATCGTCAACCATGCGCTGGTCGCCGGCCAGGTCCACGGCGGCACCATCCAGGGCCTGGGCCAGGCCTTGCTGGAAAACACGATCTATGACGAAGACGGACAGCTTGTGACCGCCTCCTTCATGGACTATTGCATGCCCCGTGCCGACGATGCGCCGAACATCGAGCTGACCCTCGTCGAAGATATGCCCTGCAAGACCAACCCGCTTGGCGTGAAGGGCGCAGGCGAGGCTGGCGCTATCGGCGCGCCGCCGGCGATCATGAACGCGCTGATGGACGCGCTCTCGCCCCTCGGTGTCCGGCGCCTCGACATGCCGGCGACGCCCGAGAAGGTCTGGCGCGCCATACAGGACGCCAAGGCGCTGCAGCGGGAAGCCGCGGAATAGCAGTAAGGAAAGTGATGGCAGTGAAAGAGACAGCAGACGACATGGCGGTGGTCGAGGGCGAGGACCTCATCGCCGTCCTGCGCACCTTGGCCGAGCGTGCCGGCAAGATCGTGCTGGCCTACTACGTCGAAGGCGAAGAGATCGAGGTCCGCAGCAAGGACGACTCCTCGCCGGTGACCGCGGCGGACGAGGCCTGCGAGGAGTTCATCTTGGAGGCGCTGGCCAAGCTGACGCCCGACATCCCCGTGGTATCCGAAGAGGCGGCCTCAGAGGGACAGATTCCCGAGGTGGCGGCTGGCGAGCGCTTCTGGCTGGTCGACCCGCTGGACGGCACCCGCGAGTTCATCAGCCGCAACGGCGAGTTCACGGTCAACATCGCCCTCATCGAGGACGGCGAGCCGGTCGCCGGCGTGGTCCACGCCCCGGCGTTGGCCATGACCTGGGCCGGTGTGCGGGAGCCCGGCAGCACAAAGGGTCTTGCCGTCTATGCCGAGACCGACAAGCCGACCATGACCATCGCCGCCCGCACGCCGCCCGCCGATGGCATCACCATCGTTGCCAGCCGCCGGCATGGGTCGGGCGACGAGCTGGAGTCCTTCCTCGCCGACAAGCAGGTGAAGGAGCGGGTCAGCGCCGGCTCCTCCCTCAAGTTCTGCCTGGTGGCCACGGCCAAGGCCGATCTCTATCCCCGCTTCGGCCGCACCATGGAGTGGGACACGGCGGCCGGCCAGGCCGTGCTAATGGCCGCCGGCGGCCGAGTCGAAACCGTGGACGGCGCGCCGCTCAGATACGGGAAGCCGGAGTACGAGAACCCCTACTTCATCGCCTGGGGCGTCCGCGGCTGAGCCCAGTCCAAGGCCGCTGTTTCTCCATTGCCCAAAGGGCAGGGTTCCCATTCGCGGCTCGCCCGGCCTAAATTGACCGCCGTGAAGTCGCTGCCGGGATTGGCGATGGTGGAAGACAGGGCACAGCGCCGGTTATCGGCGATCATGGCGGCGGATGTCGTCGGCTATTGCCGGCTGATGGGCGAGGACGAGGTCGGCACTCTGACGCGGCTCAAGGCCTTGCATGCCGAGTTGGTCCGACCCCAAGTCGATGCCTACGGCGGTCGCATCTTCAAACTTATGGGCGACGGAATGCTGGCGGAGTTCCCCAGCGCGACGGACGCGGTCGCCTGCGCAATCTTCGTTCAGAAGAGCATGGCGGCTTGGAATGGTGCTAGCGAACAAGGCGTGCCAATCACACTGCGTATTGGCATCCATCTTGGCGACGTGTTGATCGAGCACGAGGATGTTTTTGGCGAAGGGGTGAACTTGGCCTCACGCCTCGAGGCGCTTGCCGAACCGGGCTCGGTCTGCATCTCCGAAGACGTCTTCCGCCAAGTGAGAGGCAAGCTCGATCTGAACGTGACCGATCTCGGCCCTCAGCGGGTGAAGAACATTGCAGAGCCTCTGCAGGCCTATCTTGTTCGTCCGAAAGGGCAAGGGGCTGAGTCTTCGTCGTTCTCGAAGGACGCCCTGTCTCTTCGCCCTGCCGTGGCTGTGTTGCCCTTCGACAACATGAGCGGTGACCCCGAACAGGATTACTTTTCGGACGGACTGGCGGAGGATCTGATAACTGCCCTCTCCCACTGGCGCTCCTTCCCGGTCGTCGCGCGGAACTCCAGCTTTTCTTACAAAGGCCAATCGCGACGGGTGCAAGACATCGCGCAAGAGCTCAACGCCCGCTATGTCCTAGAGGGCAGTGTCAGAAAGTCAGGAAAACGCCTACGCGTCACCGCACAGCTCATCGATGCGCGAAGCGGCCATCACGTCTGGGCCGAGCGGTTCGACCGGCAGCTTGAAGACATCTTCGACGTTCAGGACGAGATTACCAACCACATTGCCGCGACGATCATGCCGGAGCTCGAGCAGTTCGAGCACCGTCACTCGGCACTAAAGCGCACGGAGGATCTCGGCGCCTGGGACTACTACCTGCGCGGCATGACAACCTTTCACAGCGAGACCTGCCAGGGCACGGCTGCGGCCATTCGCATGTTCAAGGAAGCTGTCGGCCTCGACCCGAACTACTGCGATGCCTGGGCGCGGCTCGGCTGGTGCTATGGCAAGCTTGTCATGTTCGAGTGCACCGACGACCGCAAAAACTGCCTTAGGCTGGGCTTCGAAGCGTCCCGCCGCGCTGTGGCGCTGGACGGCGGTTCCGCGCTCGCCCACATCAGCCTGGGAACCGTTCACATCTGGGCTGAAGAAACCGAGCTTGGTTTGGCCGAGGCGCAAACCGCCTTGGAACTCAATCCGAACTTCGCCCATGCCGCCATGGCGGTCGGCAACCGGCTGGACTTGGTCGGCAGGACTGAAGAGGGCATCGAACAGATGGAGCGCTCGTTGGTGCTCAACCCGCGCGACCCGATGCGTTGGCGCTACATGGCCTACCTTTCCCGCGCTTACGTCAGCCTCGGTGAATACGAGCGCGCGGCCGACTGGGCCCGCAAGGCGGTCATGCTGCTCCCTCATCATCCCGAGCCGCTCTATCGCTACGCCATCACGCTGGGTCACCTGGACAAGGTTGAAGACGCCCGCGCCGCGCTCGCCCAGTGCCATGCGGCGGACCCGGACTACATCGCCAAGAAAGCGAACTGGCGCCCCTATGCCGATCAAGCACGCAACGATCATTTCCTGGATGGACTGAAGCGTCACGGTCTTTTGCCCTGATCAGTCACAGAGCAGGACCGTCGGGCTGCATGCTCTGGCGAACTGACCTTGCGATGACGACATGGTGGAGCGAACCGCAGGCTTACCAACCAGGAGAAGCGAACGATGCCCGAGTCGAAAGACGCGCTGCAGCCCGGCGACGCGCTGCTGCTGGTCGACGTTCAGATAGACTTCTGCCCTGGCGGCAATCTGCCGGTCGCCGAAGGCGACCAGGTGGTGCCGGTGCTCAACCGCTGGCTGGCGGTGGCGCGGGAGAAGGGCATCCCCGTCTATGCCTCGCGCGACTGGCATCCGAGCGGCCACATGAGCTTCGCCGCCCGCGGCGGCCGATGGCCCGACCACTGCCTGCAGGACAGCCCGGGCGCGGCCTTTCATCCGGAGCTGGCGCTGCCTGAAGACACGGTGGTGATCAGCAAGGGCGTGCGCTTCGACAAGGATCAGTACTCCGCCTTCGACGAGACCGGTCTGGCCGAGCGGCTGCGCCAGGACGGTGTCTCGCGGGTCTGGGTCGGCGGCCTGGCGCTCGATGTTTGCGTTGAAGCCACGGCGCTGGGCGGCCGCGAGGCCGGTTTCGCTGTTCGGCTGATTCCTGAAGCAAGCAAAGCAATCACAGCGGAAGGCGCCGCCCGCGCCATTGCCGCTATGCGCGAGGCCGGCGTGACGATCGACGAGGCTTTGGGCTAAGAAGTACACAACAGCGGGCCAAATTCGGCTCGCGCCGCCTCGCCCAACACGACGACGATCGATCCATGGACAGTTTGCTGATCGCGCTCAATCTGGCGGTCCTGCTCGGCGCCTTGCTGCAGGCGGCGAGCGGCATCGGCTTCGGCGTGATCGCCGGACCGATGATCCTCATCGCCCTCAACGACGGCTCGGCCATTCAGGTGACCAGCATCTTGAGCCTCCTGATCGCTGTGGTGCTGCTGCCTTCTGTGCTGCGCCACGCAGAGCGCGGCATCCTGCGACGCTTCCTGATCGGCAGTCTAGCCGGCCTTCCGCTTGGCTTGGCTGCCTTCATCTGGCTGCCCGTCGACGCGCTCAAGCTCCTGGCCGGTCTCTCGATCCTGCTGCTTTGCCTCATGCTGCTGCGCGGCAGGGCGTCCGGATCGCTGGCGCAGCCGGGCCCTGGCCTGGACCATGCCACCGGCGTCGTCTCCGGTGCCATGAGCGTCGGCCTTGCCATGCCGGGCCCAGTCGCCGCCGTTCGCCTTGCCGCCCTCACCTACCCAAAGGAAGCCACCCGGGCGACCATTCTACTACTCTTCGTCTTCTCCTACAGCGTTGCCATTGCCGCCCAGGCCGCCGCCAACGGACTGAGCGGCGAGACCTTGCGCCTCTCTCTCGGCCTGGTGCCGGCGACTCTGATCGGCATCGGCCTCGGCGCCCTGCTCGGCCGGCGCCTGTCGGAGGCCTGGTTCCGCCGGGTGATTCTCGCCATCCTGTTGGCGACAGCGTTGAGCCTGCTCTTGAGCGCCTCCGGCGTCAGCCTGGGATGAAGACCATGACCAATAGCCTGACCTTCGATCAGTTGGACGCCTGCTTGGCCCGGCAACCGCGCGCCCGATTGGCGCATCTGCCGACCCCCTTGGAGGCCATGCCGAACCTCTGTGCCCAAACCGATGCGGCGGCGCTCTACGTCAAGCGGGACGACTGCACAGGCTTGGCCTTCGGTGGCAACAAGGTGCGTCAATTGGAGTTCTACTTCGGCCAAGCCCAAGCGGAAGGCGCCGACACGGTGCTGATCACCGGAGCCGTGCAGTCCAACTTTGTGCGCCTTGCCGCCGCCTCGGCCAACCATCTCGGCATGGCCTGCCACATTCAACTCGAGGAACGGGTACCGAAGAGCGAGCCAACCTATCGAGCATCAGGCAACGTGCTGCTCGACCGCCTGCTCGGCGCCACCTTGCACAGCTATCCCGACGGCGAGGACGAAGCCGGGGCCGACGCGCGCATCCGTGAAATTGCCGCAGAGCTCAAGAAGCAGGGTAAGACGCCCTACGTGATTCCTTTGGCCCCGGGCCACGCCCCCCACGGCGCGCTAGGCTACGTCGACGCGGCACTGGAAACCGCGAGGCAGGCCGACGCCCTAGGCATCTCCTTTGACGAGGTGGTTGTGGCTTCGGGCAGCGGCCATACCCATGCTGGGCTGCTCTTCGGCCTGCGCGCGCTCGGCGTCACGGCGCGGGTGAGCGGCATCTGCGTACGCCGTAACGCGGCGACACAACAGCAGCGTATCGCTACGCGCTGCCAAGAGATCGCCAAGCTGCTCGAGATCGATAACCCGGTCGGCGACAAGGACGTCCAGCTTTCCGATGCGGCCCTGGCGCCGGGCTACGGGCGACTGAACCCTGCGACTCTGGATGCCATTGGCGAAGCCGCACGGCACGAAGGCCTGCTGCTCGACCCGGTCTACTCCGGTAAGGTCATGGCCGGCCTTCTAGCTCGCGCCCGCGACGCCAGTAGGGGCCGCAGCCTGCTGTTCATCCACACCGGCGGCACGCCGGCACTCTTCGCCTACGAGCCGGAGCTGACGGCGGCCTTCAGCGAAGCGGCGGAGTAGCCGCCGAGACGATCACGCGCGCGCCCGAAAGCTCCCGCCTTGCCCGACATCACGCCCATCGACTACCTGGCCTTCGGCTTCTACGCCAGCAGTTGGGCCGGCTATAGCCTCTTCGCCGACCACAGTCGCTGGCGCGAGCGGAGCATCATGAAGTTGATGGACGAGTACCGCGAGCGCTGGATGCTCCAGATGCTGAAGCGGGACAACCGCATCGTCGACTCCACCATCATCAGCAGCCTGCAGAACGGCGCGGCCTTCTTCGCCTCGACGACCATCCTCGCTCTGGGTGGTCTGATCGCCGGCTTGGGCGCGAGCCAGGAAGCGATCGGCGTTCTCTCGGCCCTTCCCTACGTCGAGCCGGGAACGGCGGACGCCTTTCGGCTCAAGGTGCTGCTGCTCATCGTCGTGATGGCCTATGCCTTCTTCAAGTTCGCCTGGACCTTCCGCCTGCAAGGCTATGTCGCCATCCTGCTGGGGGCAGCACCGGACGAGCTGGAGGCTACGGCGGACAGCAAGAAGCTCGCCTTGCGCGCGGCGCATATCAGCGCGCTTGGCGCAAGACACTTCAACCGCGGCCTACGCGCCTACTTCTTTGCCCTGGCCGCTCTCGCATGGTTCATCCATCCGATCCTCTTCATGGCCATGACCGTCTATGTCCTCTACGTGCTGCACCGGCGCGAGTTCCGCTCCAATTCCCTCGAGGTCCTTCGTAGCGAAGAGGACTAGGCCCGGAACACGCTAAAGAAGAGCCGCCACCCGGCGTGCGGCTTCGCGCACCTTGTCGGGCTGGTGCATCACGGCGAAGCGGATGTAGTCGTCGCCCGGCGTACCGGAACGGCTATCGCCTGGAAGCTCGCCATAGGGCCGCGCCATCAGAGAGCCGGGCAGCACACTGACCCCCTGCTCCTGCCAGAGGCGATGGGCAAAGGCCTCGCCCTGCCCTACCTTTAGCCAGAGGAAGAAGCCGCCTTCCGGCCGGCTATAGCCGGCAAAGTCGCCGAACACCTCTTCGGCCACCGCCACGCCCTCGGCATAGAAGGCGCGCGCCTCGACCACATGGGCTTCGTCGCGCCACAAGGCAGCACCCGCCGCCATGTTGGGGCCGGGCACCTGGGTGCCGACGTAGCCACGCTGCAATCCCAGGACCGTGATCAGCTCCGCATCGCCAGCACCGAAGCCGCAGCGCAGGCCCGGCGCGCCGGAGCGCTTGGACAGCGAGTTGAGGCTCAAGACGTTATCGAAGCTGCCGTCGAGCGCGGCGGCCGCCTCCAAGATGCCGGCCGGCGGCGCCTCGAAGTAGATCTCCGAATAGCATTCGTCGGAGACCAGGACGAAGTCGTGCGCCCGCGCCAGGGCCACAAGCTCCTTGAGCCGCGTCATGGGGATGACCGAGCCGCAGGGATTATGGGGCGTGCAGAGGTAGAGCAGCGCCGTCCGCTGCAGGATGTCGGCCGGCAAGATCTCCGGCTGCGGCAGGAAGCCGTTCTCTTCGTCCAGCGGCAGCGGGACGATGTCGGCGTCTACCAAGAGGCTACCGCCGAAGTAAACGTGGTAGCCCGGGCTTGGGATGAGGATCACCGGACGCTGGCCTGCAGGCAGAGACTGCTCCTTGCGCATGACGGCGGCCAGCGCGGCGTTAAACAGGCCTTCCTTGGATCCCGGGTAGGCCACCACGTGGGCGTTCGGGTCGACGAGGTCACTCGGGAAGCTGTAGCGCCGGGTCAGCCAGTCGGCCACGGACTTGAGATAGTCCGGTGTGCCGGTGCCGAGAGGATACTTCCCCCAGAGCCCGCTCTTCTCCGCCACGATCTCGGCGAGGAAATCCGGCGGCGGCACCCCGGGTTCGCCGACATGGAGCGCGATGCGTTCACCGGCGTAATCGCTTTGGCCGAGGATCTTGGGCAGACGGTGATAGGGATAGTCGAAGATCTGCGTCAGCCGGCTCGGCTTGCCCGCCGGCTGCTCCGCGTCCTCTGCCATGGCCGGCTCCGGCATTACTGCGCCTTCTTCAGAATCTCCTTGGCCAGGGCCGCCATCTCCCGCGACCCCTTGCCACTCGGCTGAACCTCGCCGATCGCACGACCTTCGGCAAGGGCGCTGGCGAAGGCGACACGATTGCCGATGCGGCTCTTGGCAATCTGGGCACCGCTTTCCTTGATCTGTGCAATCATCTCGTCGGTCAGGTTGGCGCGCGGCGGCACCCGGTTGAGCACCAGGAGCGCCGGCACCTTCTCCGCTGCCGCCAGCTCAAGGGTCGGCTGGGTCGCCCAGACGTCCATAGGCGAAGGCTGCACCGGCACGACGACGATGCTGGCGCTGCGCACGGCAATACGCGCCTCGGTCTCGGCATGGGGCGGGCTGTCGACGATGACCACGTCGTGGTCGCGCGCCAGCTTGTCCACTTCGTTCTTCAGCCGCCAGCCCTGAAGCTGATTGACCAGCAGGCCAGCGCCAGCATTGCCGAAGCGCTCGTCGCGCAGGCGATACCACATGGACAGGGACTGCTGCGGGTCGATATCGACCGCCGCGACCGACCGGCCCATGGCGGTGTAGGAAACGGCGAGATGCGCGGCCAGCGTGGTCTTGCCAGCGCCCCCCTTCTGCTGCGCGACGGTGATCACCTTGGCCGCCATGGAGGCCTCCACTTTTCGCTGTAGAAATCGCGGCTGCGATCCTCACGAGCTACAGGAGCACCGCGGGCGGGTCCAGCGATGGGACCTGTTCCGCTGCCGGGTTATCCACAGGCCAAGTGGACTGCTTCTTGAACCAATTTCGCCGGGATGCCATAATTGGATCACGTGGTCGGCTGAGCCGATGACGAAAGAGCCGCCGCAAAGCCTGTGCGGCGACGGGCCCGGGCCCGCCTCTGGAGCGGGAGTAACGCGGGACCCATCGGAAGCAGTGAAGGAGCCGCCGTCGTGCGGCTCCTTTGTGTCAGGTCGGCTGCACGCAGTGCCTGCCACGGCCGGATATCCAAGACAGTCTTTCCTTCCCTCTCAGCGCTGCCTATCGTCGCAGCCATGGAGGCACTCGAAACCCGCATCCTGCCTGTCAACGACGAGTCCTTGGTGGAGGCAACCGACCTACTCAGCCGCGGCGAGCTGGTCGCTTTCGCCACCGAGACGGTCTACGGCCTCGGCGCAGACGCGACCAACGACACAGCCGTGGCGCGTATCTTCGAGGTCAAGGAACGGCCGAGTTTCAACCCGCTGATCTGCCACTTTCCGAGCGGTGCGGCGGCCGCCGGAAAGGTCCATTTCGACGAACGCGCGCGAAGCCTGGCCGCGGCCTTCTGGCCGGGGCCGCTCACCCTCGTCCTGTCCCGCCTCCATGCCTGCCGCGTATCCCTCTTGTGCAGTGCCGGGTTGGACACGCTTGCCGTGCGCGTGCCGGCACAGGAGAGCGCGCGCCGCTTGCTGACTCTGCTCGGACGCCCGATTGCCGCCCCCAGCGCCAATCGCTCGGGCAACATCAGCCCGACCGCCGCCGCCCATGTCGCCGAAGAGCTCAACGGCCGCATCGGCCTGATCCTCGACGACGGCCCCTGCCCCGTCGGGCTCGAATCCACCGTTGTCGATCTGAGCAGCGAGGTGGCGCGGCTGCTACGGCCGGGCGGTGTGCCAACCAGCGAGATCGAAGCGCTGATCGGCCCGCTGGAGAAACCCGAAGAGCGCGGCCCTCTGCTGAGCCCGGGACAGCTTGTCAGCCACTACGCGCCGCGTCATCCGCTGCGTCTGGACGCCAGCACGGTCTCTGGCGAGGAGGCGCTGCTCGCCTTCGGTGCCGAGCCGCTGGCCGGCGCCAAGATGATGCTCAACCTCAGCCCGGGAGGCGATCCGGTGGAAGCCGCCGCCAACCTCTACGCCTTCCTGCGGGCGCTGGACAGCATGGATGTCGAGGCGATCGCGGCAATGCCGATCCCGGAGCAAGGCCTTGGCCGCGCTATCAACGACCGGCTGCGCCGCGCTGCTGCGCCAAGGCAGGACGACGCAAGCGCAGAGGCTGGCGAGACGGCGGCGCGCCGCCTAGGTTCACTATTATGACTGTGAGCACGCCATGACCCAGGCCGTTGCAAGCGGCCTGTCCGGGCAAGACATCAAGCCGGCGATCGCGGCGATCGTCGGTCCAAAGGGCATGATCGAGGACCCGGACGCCGTGGCGCCCTACCTGGAGGACCAGCGCGGGCGGGTGCGCGGCCGCACGCCCTTCGTGGTGCGGCCAGCGACGATCGAGGAAGTGTCCGCGGTGGTGCAAGCCTGCGCAGCGGCACGCATTCCCATCGTGCCGCAAGGCGGCAACACGGGCCTGACAGGTGGCAGTGTGCCCTTCGAGGCTGGCCACGAAATCGTCCTCAGCCTCGGTCGCATGAACCGGATCCGCGAGCTCGATGCCAGCAACTTCACCGTCACGGTCGAGGCCGGCTGTATCCTGCAGCAGGTGCAGCAGGCGGCAGACGCCGCCGACCGCCTGTTTCCCCTGAGCCTCGGCGCCGAGGGCACCTGCCAGATCGGAGGCAATCTCTCGACAAACGCCGGCGGCGTTCAGGTACTGCGTTTCGGCAACATGAGGGAGCTGGTGCTGGGCTTGGAGGTGGTGCTGCCGGACGGGCGCATCTGGAACGGACTGCGCCGCCTGCGCAAGGACAACACCGGCTACGATCTCAAGCAGCTCTTCATCGGTGCCGAAGGGACCCTGGGTGTGATTACCGCTGCGGTGCTGAAGCTCTTCCCGCGACCGCGCGAGATCGTCACCGCGTTGGCAGCGGTCCCAAGCCCGGCTGCTGCCCTCAGCCTCCTGGAGATGACCCGCGCCGAGACGGGGGACAGCGTCACCTCCTTCGAGCTGATGCCGCGACGTGCCATCGACTTTGCCGAGACGCACGTTGCCGGCATCGCCAACCCGCTCACACAGCCGTCACCCTGGTATGTGCTGATCGAGCTGTTTGGCGGACGCGCCGAAGGCGGCCTGCGCACGGCCCTGGAAGAGGCCCTGGGCGATGCCTTCGAGCGGGAATTGGTGAGCGACGCGACCTTCGCCGAAAGCGCCAGCCAAGCTGCGGCGCTGTGGCGCATCCGCGAGGCCATCGTCGAAGCGCAGAAGTACGAGGGCGGCTCGATCAAGCACGACGTCTCCGTCCCAGTCTCCCGCACGCCGGATTTCATTGCTGAGGCGAGCGCGCTGGTCGAGCACCTGGTGCCCGGTATCCGGCCGGTACCCTTCGGCCATCTCGGTGACGGCAACATCCACTTCAATCTCAGCCAGCCCGAAGGCGCCGACACCGCCGCCTACCTCGCGCGCTGGGACGAGATCAATGCAGCCGTGCACGACGTCGTGCATGCCATGGGTGGCTCGATCTCCGCCGAGCACGGTATCGGCCGCTTCAAGCTGATGGAGAACCGCCGCTTCAAGGACCCGGTGGAGCTCGACCTCATGCGCCAGATCAAGCGAAGCCTGGACCCCGACAACCTCTTCAACCCTGGAAAAGTGATCTGATGACCGACTACCGCCCATCCACCGAAGAGATGCGCTTCGTCCTGAACGAGATCGCGGACCTGCCTCAGATCGCCGGCTATCCCGGCTTCGAGGAGGCGACGCCGGATCTGGTCGATGCTGTGCTGGAGGAAGCATCGAGGTTGGCGACAGAGGTGTTGGCGCCCCTCAACCACCCCGGCGACCGGGAAGGAGCCGCCATCGAGAATGGCGTGGTGCGCACGCCGGCCGGCTTCAAGGAAGCCTACAGCCAGTTCGTCGAAGGCGGCTGGCCGGCGCTACCCTTCGACCCGGCCTATGGCGGCCAGGGCCTGCCTTCAGCTTTGGGCTTCGCGCTTCTAGAAATGTGGAACGCTGCGAACATGTCGTTTGCGCTCTGCCCACTGCTGACCCAAGGCGCGGTCGACCTGCTGC
The DNA here is from genome assembly GCA_965247175.1 of Rhodospirillales bacterium. Lineage (GTDB taxonomy): Bacteria > Pseudomonadota > Alphaproteobacteria > Kiloniellales > DSM-21159 > JANQMX01. The sequence continues at coordinate 133,058 of OZ252006.1, read as the reverse complement.
AGCATCACGGCAGCGCGGAGCAGAAGGCCCTCTACCTCGAAAAGCTGATCACCGGTGAATGGACCGGCACCATGAACCTGACGGAGCCGCAGGCCGGCTCGGACGTCGGGGCCGTCCGCACCAAGGCAGAGCGCGACGGCACGCACTACCGCATTCGTGGCCAGAAGATCTACATCACCTACGGCGAGCACGACTTCGCCGACAACATCATCCACATGGTCTTGGCCCGTACGCCGGATGCGCCGGCCGGCACCAAGGGCATCAGCCTCTTCATCGTTCCCAAGTTCCTCCTCAATCCCGACGGCACGCCCGGTCCGCGCAACGACCTTCGTTGTGTCTCGCTGGAACGGAAGCTCGGCATCCACGCCTCCCCGACCTGCGTCATGGCCTACGGCGACAACGACGGTGCGGTCGGCTATCTGGTCGGCGAGGAATGCCAAGGCATGGCGCAGATGTTCACCATGATGAACAACGCGCGCCTGTCCGTCGGCCTACAGGGTGTCGCAGTCGCCGACCGGGCCTATCGCCAGGCCCTCAGCTATGCACGCCAGCGCACACAGGGGCGGCCCTATGGCAGCAGCAGCGGAGATGTCGGCCCGATCATTCAGCACCCGGACGTGCAGCGAAACCTCATGACCATGAAAGCCTACTGCGAAGCCGGGCGGGCCTTGGCCTATCACACCGTTGCCGGCGTCGATACCGCCAGCCGGCACCCGGACGCGGTCGAGCAGGAGCGTGCTCAGCTCTATAACGTCGAGCTGCTGACACCGGTGGTGAAGGCCTGGTGCACCGACCTCGGCGTCGAGGTCGCGTCTCTCGGGCTGCAGGTGCACGGCGGCATGGGCTTCATCGAGGAGACCGGCGCCGCCCAGCACTATCGCGATGCGCGCATCAATCCGATCTACGAGGGCACCAATGGCATCCAGGCGCTCGACCTGGTGGGCCGCAAGATCATCCGCCATGACGGCGCGACGGCGCGCGTGCTGATGGCCAGGATGGAGGAGTATGCTCAGGATCTGAACAACGCCGGTGCATCGAACGGGAGCTGTGGGCCCGAGTTGGCAACACAGCTCACGGCCGGAATCGCGGATCTGCGCCGGGCCACCGACTGGCTGATGTCCCAAGCCTCCTCGGATCGCGTTGCCGTCGCCGCAGCGGCCACGCCTTATCTGAAGCTGATGGGAACCGTCACCGCCGGCTGGCTTATGGCAAAATCGGCCGTTGCGGCGGAACGCCGACTGGCGGAAGGCGACGGCAGCAAGCTGTTTCTTGAAAGCAAGCGGGCAACAGCACGCTTCTATGCAGCCAACATCCTGCCGCAGTCTGGCGGCTTGGCGGAGAGCGTCGTCGCAGGCTCTCGTGCGCTGACCGAGACGGAACCCGAGCTGATACACTGAGCCGGCCCCGCTCGGTATCCACAGCACGCTTGGCGACAGAAAAGTTTAATAGTCGGTCATTATAGAGCATTTCCTGCACGGAGATTGAGCTTTCCGTGCTAACAGACTGTAAGGGCTGCGCAGCTGGCGCCAAGCGCCTCACGAGGAAGGGTCATGTACGAGAGCTTTTACGGTTTGGCGGAGAAGCCCTTTGCGCTGACGCCGGACCCTGCTTTCCTCTACCTCTCGAAGCGGCATCAGAACGGTCTGACGATGCTGCAGTACGGTCTGACTTTGACCGGCTCGATCACGGTGATCACCGGCGAGGTGGGCTCGGGCAAGACCACTTTGGTGCGTCACGTGCTCAGGAGCCTCGACCCGCAGTTCACCGTCGGCTACCTGACCAACACCCATCCCAACATCAAGGACCTCTTGAAGTGGATCCTCATGGCCTTCGGTCTCAACTACCGGGACAAGGATGAGGTCGAGCTTTACGAGAGCCTGATCACCTTCATCATCGAGCAGTACGCCGAGAACCGGCGCACCCTGCTGATCATCGACGAAGCGCAGAACATGAGCCCCGAGACCCTCGAGGAGCTGCGCATGCTCTCCAACCTCAACGCCGGCAAGGACCACGTCCTCCAGCTCGTCCTCATCGGCCAGCCCGAGCTCGCCGAGACCCTGCGCAAGCCCGAGCTCAGGCAGTTCGCCCAGCGTATCTCCGTCGACTACCACCTCACCCCGCTGACCCTGGATGAGGCCACCGACTACATCCGCCACCGCCTCAGCACCGCAGGCGGCGACCCGGGGCTCTTCACCGACGAGGCCTGCCAGGCCATCCATCACTACGCCCATGGCATTCCCCGGCTGATCAACACGCTCTGCGAGATGGCCCTGGTCTATGGCTACGCGGACGACCAGAAATCCATCACGCCGAACGTCGTCCACGAGGTCGTCAAGTACCGCCAAAAGGGCACAATCAATCCTTACAAACCACTTGTGGACGTCGAGCGAGAGCAGCCCGCGGCGGCTGAGGCGCCCCACACTGCCTCATCGCGGCCACGCCTGAAGATCACGGGACGCGGCTGAGCACGGCGCCGTCGCCGCCAGGCTCGACCAATCCCGGCAAATCGGCTAGAGCCTTAGGTGTCTAGCCATCCCACCAAATCACAGGCGAACGGCAAGCCGCATCATGCCCCACGTAAAGAAAGCCATCCTGCCCGTGGGTGGCCTCGGCACCCGCTTTCTGCCGGCCACCAAGGCCATGCCCAAGGAGATGCTGCCGATCGTCGACAAGCCGCTTATTCAGTACGCGGTGGAAGAGGCGCGGGCCGCCGGCATCGAGGAGTTCATCTTCGTGACCGGCCGCGGCAAGACGGCGATCGAGGATCACTTCGATCGCTCCTGGGAATTGGAACAGACTTTGCAAAGCCGGAACAAGCAGGCGCTGCTGCAGCAGGCTCTCGCTTTCATGCCACCTCCCGGACAAATCGCCTACACGCGCCAGCAGGAGCCGCTCGGCCTTGGCCACGCGGTTTGGTGCGCCCGGCATTCGATCGGCGATGAGCCCTTTGCCGTGCTGCTGGCCGACGACCTCATTCAAGCGGAAACGCCATGCCTTGCGCAGATGGTGGACGCCCATGCTGACCTCGGCGGAAACATGGTGGCGGTCATGGACGTCCCGCGCGACGAGACCCAGCGCTATGGAATTCTGGACGTGGTCGAGGAGGACGGCCGTCTTGTCCGGGCCAAGGGGCTGGTCGAGAAGCCCGCTCCCGAGAAAGCCCCCTCCACCCTCTCGATCATCGGCCGCTATATCCTGCAGCCAGAGGTGCTGCAGGAGCTCGATCGTCAGGAGGTCGGTGCCGGGGGAGAGATCCAGCTCACCGATGCCATGGCGCGCACCATCGACCGCCTTCCTTTCCACGGCTTTCGCTTCGAGGGCCACCGCTACGACTGTGGCGACAAGGCAGGCTTTCTCGAGGCGACCGTAGCCTTCGCCCTGGCCCGCGACGATCTCGGTGATGCCATGCGCGACATCATCGCGCGCAACGGCGGCGCAAGCTAACCCCTACAGCACCAGCAAAGCGGTAAGGCCAAGGAGAGACCTGCGCCATGCGCATTGCCATGATCGGTTCCGGATATGTCGGTCTGGTCTCAGGCGCCTGCTTTTCGGAGTTCGGCACCGAAGTCGTCTGCGTCGACAACGACCGGGATAAGATCGCGCGCCTCCGGCAAGGCGAAATTCCCATCTATGAGCCAGGTCTCGACAGCCTGGTGGCTCGCAACAGCGCGGCGGGCCGCCTGACCTTCAGCGATGATCTTCCCAGCGCGGTCGCGGAGGCCGATGCGGTCTTCCTGGCCGTTGGCACACCGACCCGCCGCGGTGACGGTCAGGCCGATCTCTCCTACGTCGAAGCCGCGGTACGCGAGATCGCCAAGGCGCTGAAGCGCTACAGTGTCATCGTCACCAAGTCGACGGTGCCGGTCGGCAGCGGCCGCCGCATCGCCCGGCTGCTGGCAGAGCAGCGCCCGGACCTAGCGCCAGGCACGGACTATGACGTGGCCTCAAATCCCGAGTTCCTGCGTGAAGGCTCGGCCATCGAAGATTTCATGCGCCCCGACCGGGTCGTTATCGGCTGCGAAAGTGAGCGCGCGGCCGAGGTCCTTCGGTCGCTCTACCGCCCACTGTTTCTCAATGAAACGCCGATCCTCTTCGCCGATCTCGAAACGGCGGAGCTGATCAAGTACGCCGCGAACGCCTTTCTGGCGACGAAGATCACCTTCATCAACGAGATGGCCAACATCTGCGAACAGCTCGGTGGCAACGTGCAGCAGGTGGCCCGGGGCATCGGCCTGGACGGCCGCATCGGCGGCAAGTTCCTCCATGCCGGGCCGGGCTACGGCGGCTCTTGCTTTCCCAAGGACACGCTGGCTCTCGTCACCACCGCGCGGCAAGCGGGAACGCCGACGCAGATCGTGGAAGCGGTGGTCGCCGTCAACGAGCAGCGCAAGCACGCCATGGCCGACAAGATTATCGAACACTGCGGCGGCAGTGTCGCCGGCAAGACGGTCGCCGTCCTGGGCCTCACCTTCAAACCCAACACCGACGACATGCGCGAGGCACCCTCGCTGGTCATCGTACCGCGCCTGCAGGAAGCCGGCGCCAAGATTCGGGTCCACGACCCGGTCGGCATGGACGAGGCCAAGAAGCTGATGCAGGGCTTGGAGTGGCTGGAAGACCCGTACGACGCCGTCGCTGGCGCCGACTGTCTGGTCATCGTCACCGAGTGGAACCAGTTCCGCAACCTCGACCTCGATCGCGTCAAGAGCCTGATGCGCGCCCCGGCGATGGTCGATCTGCGCAACATCTATCGCCCTGAGGACATGGCGGCCCGGGGCTTCCATTACACATCCGTTGGACGTCCCCACAGCGAGGCGCTGCCGCAATGACTGGCCACCACTTCGACCCCTCAATCCTGCGCGAGTACGACATCCGCGGCTTGGTCGACAAGACGCTGCACCGTGCTGACGCCGTTGCCTTGGGCCGCGCCTTCGGCACCCTTGTGCGACGGCGTGGCGGTGACCGGGTCGCGCTTGGCTTCGACGGCCGTCTCAGCTCGCCCGACCTGGCCGCCGGCGTCAGCGAGGGCTTGCGGGCAAGCGGCGTGACCCCGCTGTGTCTGGAGTGTGGCCCGACACCCCTACTGTACTTTGCCGTCTATGAGCTCGACGCCGACGGCGGCATCATGGTGACGGGCTCCCACAACCCGCCGCAGTACAACGGCTTCAAGATGATGCTCGGCAAGGGCAGCTTCTTCGGCGAGGACATTCGGAAGCTTGGTGAGCAGGCTGCGGCCGGTGACTTCGAGGCCGGCACGGCGAATGAAGAGCAGCACAGGCTGGCCGATCGCTATATCGAGGTCTTACTCGAGCGCGCGCCCGTTACGAAGCCGTTCAAGGTCGCTTGGGATCCGGGCAACGGCGCCACCGGCGAAGCCGTGCAAGCGCTCGTCAAACGCCTGCCGGGCGCGCATCACGTGATCAACGGGACCATCGACGGCACTTTCCCGGCGCACCATCCGGATCCGACGGTGCCCAAGTACTTGGTGCAGCTTCAAGAAGCCGTCCGGTCCAACGGCTGCGACCTCGGCTTCGCCTTCGACGGAGACGGCGACCGCCTCGGCGTGATCGACGGCGAGGGCGGTATTCTCTGGGGCGACCAGGTTATGCTGCTGCTCGCCGAGGACATCCTGAAGGAACGGCCTGGCTCCACCATCATCGCCGACGTCAAGGCGAGCCAGACCCTCTTCGACGGCATCGCCGCCATGGGCGGCAAGCCGCTGATGTGGAACACCGGACACTCGCTGATCAAAGCCAAGATGAAGGAAACCGGCGCGCCCTTCGCCGGTGAGATGAGCGCCCATCTTTTCTTCGCCGACCGCTACTTCGGCTTCGACGACGGCCTCTATGCCGCTCTCAGAGTGATGCAGGCCCTTGAGGGGCGCTCCGGCAGCCTGCGCGATTTTCGCCAATCGCTGCCGGCCAGCTTCGCCACACCGGAGATCAGGGTCGACTGCTCAGCCGAGCAAAAAAGCCCGGTCGTCGAGGGGGTGCGGGGAGCGCTGAAACAAGCAGGAGCTGAGGTCTCCGAGGTCGATGGCGTCCGTGTCCGCACAGCTGACGGCTGGTGGCTGCTGCGCGCATCAAACACCCAGGACGTGCTGGTCGTGCGCTGCGAGGCCGATAGCGAGGCTGGGCTCGAGCGGCTTAAGACCGAGGTCCGGAACTACCTTTCAGACCAGGGCCTGCAGCCCGAACTCGATTAAGCCTGTCACGGTTCGCCGACGATGGTGGAGCGCTTCTTCTTCTACGGCAGCCTGCGCGACCCCCAAGTCCGCACGGCCGTCTTTCCGCACCTGGACGGCCGGCTTCAGATCGAGGCTGCCCACCTTCCGGGCTACCGCCTCGCCTACTCGACCGCCTACCGCTGCCCCGTGCTGACGCCGCAGGCCGGACGGAGGGTGACCGGCGACCTCGTGATCGGTCTCGACCGCCGCGGCCTTGCCCGCATGGCGCACTACGAGGCGGAGATCTACCATCCTGAAGAGCTGGAAGTGCGGCTGCCCGCCGGTGAGCGCTGCCGCGCCTGGGTCTTCCTCGCCGCTTACGCAGGAGTGGTGGGACGCCGTCCTTGGCGCTTCGAGCGCTGGCGCCGGCTGGAGAAGAGGAAGCTGTTGAGCCAGGTACCGCGGTGGATGACCGACTACGGCGCCGCAAACCTGCAGTCGCTCGACATTCCTTGGCGCACGCGCCGGCAGCTGCTGACGATTGCTGAAAACCTACCGAGCGATGACCATCGAGGTACCGAGGGCTGAGACGCTCCGTCAGCCCTCGTCGTCGCGCGTCACGAAGCAGTCGAAGGCGCGGCGACGCAGCTCGGCGCAGGCCTGGGCAGCCTGGTACATCTCCTGGAAGCCCACCAGACGGGCGCGATAGATCTCGCGCTGGCCGTCGCTGTCGACGAAGATGCCGCGGAAGCGCGTATCATCGGTCAGGCGCTCAGCCGCCTGCACCGCCGCGGCATGGGCCTGCGCAAAGCCGGAGTAGGCACCGACCTGAACCTGCCACCCAGCGGCAATGGCTTGTGCCGGGCCGGGCGCGGCAGGCTCCATCGCACTAAGAGCCACGGCTTGCGCTTCTCCATCCTGCGGGAAGAAGGGATTGCGCCGCGGCAACTTGACGCCGGTGGCGATGTTTGCGGGCTGGCCGGCTGCCGGTTCCGCCTGGACAGGCGGGCGCACGGGCGCTCGGACGGTCCGCAAGGGGTTGCGTCGGGGAAGCGTCACCGGCGAAGCGACGAAGACCCGCGGGTTCCGGGAGAAGCCGATGTTCAACAGCCGCTCCATCTCCTTGTTGCGGGTGCGCGCCGAGCGCCCGCCAAAAACAATGGCGATCACCCGACGACCGTTACGCTCGGCCGAAGCTGCCAGGTTGAAGCCGGACGCGCGAATGTAGCCCGTTTTGATTCCGTCGGCCCCGCCATAGCTGCGCAGCAAGGCATTGTGGTTCTTGAAGCGGCGCCCGCCATACTGGAAGAACCGGGTCGAGAAGTAGTCATAGTACTGCGGGTAGTGCCGCAGCAGCGCCCGCGACAGGCGCGCCATGTCCCGCGCCGTGGTCACCTGCTTGCGGTGCGGCAGGCCCGAGGCGTTGCGGAAGGTGGTTTTGGTCATGCCGAGCTGCCGCGCCTTCTTGGTCATCTGGCGGGCGAACTCGACCTCTGTTCCAGCCAAATTCTCCGCAACCACAGTCGCGACATCGTTGGCGGATTTCGTCACCAGGGAGAGGATGGCGTCACGAACCTTGATCGTCCGGCCCGCCCGCAAGCCGACCTTAGAGGCCGGCTGGCCCGCCGCACGGCGCGATATCTTCATACCGTCGTCCAGCGAGATGCGCCCCTTCTCCAAGGCCTCGAAGACCATGTAGAGGGTCATCATCTTGGTCAGCGAGGCCGGGTAGCGCCTGGCATCGGCATGTCGGCTGTGCAGCACGGAGCCATTTTGGGCGTCGATCACGATGGCCGCATACTTGCGGGCCTCGGCAGGCGCGGTCGTCAGGCAAGCAGCCGCGAAGACGGCCCAAGCAAGCACAAGAAATGCGCCTCGCCTCGAGATCATCCGGATACCCCGCCTATCTGGTGGGTTTTTGTGGACCCCATCTTAACTCTACCCGTCAACACTATTGAATCTCTTCAAGAATTAGCAAACGACCGGATTTCATGTCCAGTCGTTTGGCAGGCCGTTCTCGCCACGCCCCATCAGCCTGGCATTTCGAGCTTAAATCACGGTAAAGTCTGAGAATGTTGGATGGACAAGTAATGTACCGTCGCCTGCGCGTACTGCTGGTGGCTCTGGTGCCGGTCGTCCTGGGCACCTGCACCTATGGCGGCAACCTGGAAGACCCCCTTGTGCAGAAGTTCGCCTGGTTCAGCCTGCTGAACGGAGACGACCTGCGAGAAACCTGTGGGGCCGGCGCGGCGGCGAGCACCGACGATCGCTACCGGTTCATCTACAACGCCCGCTACACCAAGCATGTCCGGGTCTATGACCTGACGGTCCAACCCGACGGCGCCGGGACGCTGCTCAGCCGCGTGCAGCTGCCGGAAAACCTAAGCCGGGTGGTGATCAACAATCCAGGCGATCTCCTGAGCCCCTGGCGCTGGAACAACGCGACCACGGTGCTGACAGCCCAAGAAGTCGGCCAGTTGACAACCGCGCTCACCAACAGTGGCTTTGGACAGGAACCCCCGGTCGGCCGCTGGCTCGACTCCCGTGCCTACTATTGGATTGCCGTCGCCTGCGTTGACGGCCGAATGGTCTTCAATGCCTGGTCTTACCCCTCCGACCGCTACGACATCCTGAGCTTTCCGAACATCCTGGCACGCTTCGACCGCACCGGCATCGCAATGCCGCCACCGCAGAAGGTCGACGCCAGCGGGCGCCTGAGAGCCCGCGGCGGTCTCAGCTCCAGCGAGTTCGCCGGGGTCGACTTCGAGGTCGAAGTCGGCGCGGATGGTCTGGTCGGTCAGCGCTGACACCCACTATCGCAAGGTCTAGGTGACAGGCAGCTGCCGAAATTTGTGCACTGCACAAATTTTCTTGACAGAGTCCGGTCCAGCTCTTAATTATCAGTCATGTTGCAGTGCACAATTTCCAGGCTCGACCAGAGAGATTGAGCCAGCGGCAATGAGTGCGCAGGCCCCACCCTGCAAGTGCAACCGATCGATATTCAGTGATGGAAGGACAGAGAGATGACCGCCAAAAAGACCACCACCGCCCAGGACGCCATGAAGCCGGTCGAAGCTGCCGTCAATGCCGGCAAGGAGACCGTTGAGGCCGTCGTTAAGGCCGGCAGCGAAGCCGCCACCAAGCAGTACGAGCAAGCCGTCACCATGACCAAAGATAACATCGAGAAGACTTCGAGCGCGATCTTCAAGGGCTATGACGAGCTGGCTTCCGTCAACAAGGACAACCTCCAGGCCTTCGTCGAGGCCTCCAACGTCATGGCCAAAGGTATGGAGCTCATGACCAAGGAGATCTTCACCTTCGCGCAGGGCTCCATGGAAGAGAACGTTGCCGTCGCCAAGAAGATGCTCGGCGCCAAGAACGTTCAGGAGTTGTTCGACGTCAGCGGCGAAGTCGCCAAGAGCAACTTCGACAAGACCCTGGCCGAGACCGCGAAGCTGACCGAGATGTCCGTCAAGGTCGCCAACGAGACCTTTCAGCCGCTGCAGTCGCGTCTGAACGTCACGGTCGAAAAGATGATCAAGTCGGCTGCCTAACACCTGCCGATTAGGGTACCCGGAAAGGCCCGGCCATTTGGCCGGGCTTTTTTTATACCTGGCCCCTCGTAGTGGCCTCGTCCAAGTCTGCGGCCGGACCCTCTAGACCCGCAATCTCGCCAAGGCCTTTCTTGAGAGCCTGCAGAAAGAGCGACAGCCGTTTCGGCTGATGCCGAGCCGGCAGGTAGGCGACGTTGACGGCGTACGATGCCGCCCGCCACTGCGGCAGAAGGTTGATCAGCCGACCAGCCGCCAAGTCATCCGCAATGAACCATCTCGGCAAGACAACCGCCCCTGCGCCTTTCAGGGCGGCGCGATGCAGCGCGAAGATGTTGTTGGTGGCGAATCGCACTGGTGGCCTGATCTCGTGAACGGCGCCCCCTTGGTCGGCCAAAGCGATGCGCCCGCCTTCGAACGGCTCCAAGGCGACAAAAGGCAAGGCCTCCGCATCCGCGGGTCCGGCCAGGCCGTCGCGGCCGGTCAGAACCGGGCTGGCGACCAGAGACCGGGCCACGTGCCCCAACGGCCGCACCACCAGCGTCTCGTCCAGCACAGGCCCGATCTTGATCCAGCAGTCGCACCCGATTTCCGCGAAACGAATCGGTTCGTCCTGTAGCTGCCAGGACAAGGAGACCTGCGGATTACGAAGCTGGAAGTCGAGTGCCAGGTCGACCAGATGCCGCTGACCGAGCGCGACGGGAGCAACGATCTTCAGGGGCCCCTTGGCAACATCGTCACCGGCGCCATGGCGCTCTTCCAGGGCCGACCACTCCGAAAGCAGCCCGCGCGCATCTCTCAGCAGCTCCTGACCGGCCAAAGTGACGGCAAGCGCATGGGTCGTCCGCCGCACGAGTTGAACACCCAGACGATCTTCGAGTTCCTTGAGCTGTCGGCTGGCTGACGCCTGCGAGAGACCAAGATCGCGCGCCGCGCCGCTGATCGAACCGCGCTCCGAAATCCGGACGAAGGTCTCCAATAGAGTCAAACGATCAAGAGGCTTACTCATACGTAATATGTATAACAGTCTATTTTGTAATCCGTCTACCGAAGGAACGCGCACATTGCCACCTTGGCTTCAGCGACAACGTCAACGAACCGAGGAGACAAGACATGACGGAGCGCAGCTTCCGGATTGGCGGCAGCCTTGAGGTCAACCGTCTGGGCTATGGCGCCATGCGCCTGACGGGCCAGCCAGGCAACTTCGGCCCCTTCCCACAGTGGGACGAGGGCTTGCAGCTGCTGCGCTGCGCTGCCGACCTTGGCGTAGATTTCTTCGACAGCGCCTGGGCTTACGGGCCGGAGCACGCCGACCGGATCGTCGGTGAGGGATTGGACGGACGCGGTGCCGTGCTGGCGACAAAGGGCGGTGTCGACAAGCCGGAAGCCGGCCGCATCACCGTGGATGGCTCCCGCGACACTTTGTTGCGCCAGATCGACAAGGCCCTGACGAACCTGCGGCGTCCCCAAATCGATCTCTTTCAGCTTCACCGCGTCGACCCGGAGACCCCGATCGAAACATCCGTTGCGGCTTTAGCCGAAGCACAAGCCGATGGCCGGATCGGACATATCGGCCTTTCGAACGTGACTCGGGAAGAGCTCGATCGCGCGCTTTCAGTCGCGCCGATCGCCAGCATCCAGAACCGCTACAACATGGCGGAACGGGATGCCGATGCCCTGGTCGACTTCACAGCAGCCCAGGGGATCGCCTTCATTCCTTACGGACCACTCGGCGCCAACCCCATGAAGCAGGGCGCAAAACTATCGCCACGCGAGGCGCTCGCTTGGTTGCTGCGACGCGCGCCCAACATCATCGTCATTCCCGGCACAACATCCGTGACGCATCTCCAAGAGAATTGGAGCGCCTGGGAAGAGGTGGAGCGGTTGGATAGGGAGGCTGGCACTGCTTAGGCGTCTCGCGAAATCAGACACTGTGCCTGCGACAATTGACGGTGTTACAGGCGGCTCGGCGCACTTCGCTGCACGTGCCGCCGCTTCGCCACAATCCGGGCGCGATTCCGGGAAACACTCGGTCTGTTGTCCACAAAGCAGCCCAGCGGAAAAAGCTGCCCGCCCGGCACTTCCCGCCCCCGGGCTGATTCACAATATTGTAGAGCATGCTAGTATTAGATTGGAAACATGGCGGGCCGAGTCGCCCGCCCGTAGGGCGTGAGATGCAAGGCATGCGGTTGGCGAACGAAGACAACGGCGGCTCTGGGCGCAACGGCGACGGCAATGGCCGCGCGACCGGCGTTATTGTCCGCACGCGCCCGAAGACGAAGCGCCCGTCGCTTTACAAGGTCTTGATGCTGAACGACGATTACACGCCCATGGAGTTCGTCGTTCACGTCCTTGAAAAGTTCTTCGGCAAGCGCCGGGAAGAGGCGACGCAGATCATGCTGCACGTTCACCGACGCGGTGTCGGTGTCTGCGGTGTCTACACCTACGAGGTCGCGGAGACCAAAGTGACGCAGGTCATAGACTATGCCCGCAAGCATCAACATCCTCTACAGTGCACCCTGGAAAAGGACTAGTCGCGCGCGATGCTATCCAGCAACCTAGAGAAGACCCTGCACCGCGCCCTGGCGCTCGCCAATGAACGGCGCCACGAGTACGCGACCCTTGAGCATCTTCTTTTGGCCCTGACTGAGGACAGCGATGCCGTCGCGGTACTGCGGGCTTGCGGGGTCGATATCGGCAAGCTGCGCGAGGAAATCTCCGACTACATCGACAACGATCTCTCTTCCCTCATCACGGCACAGAGCGGCGACGCCTCTCCCACCTCCGGTTTCCAGCGCGTGCTGCAGCGCGCCGCCATCCACGTCCAGTCATCGGGCCGTGAGGAAGTGACCGGCGCCAACGTGCTGGTCGCGATCTTCGCCGAGCGGGAGAGCCACGCGGTCTACTTCCTGCAAGCACAGGAGATGACCCGCCTGGACGCGGTCAACTACATCAGCCACGGCATCGCCAAGGTCCCGGGCCAGGAGCAGAGCCGCACCGTCAACGGCGCTGAGTCCGAGAGCGAGAGCGAGCAGGTGGTCAAGCAGGGCCGCGAGGCGCTCGACGCCTATTGCGTCGACCTGAACGAGAAGTCCCGCCAGGGCCGGGTCGACCCCTTGATCGGCCGCGCGGACGAGATCGAGCGCACCATCCAGGTGCTATGTCGCCGCACCAAGAACAATCCGCTCTATGTGGGCGATCCGGGCGTCGGCAAGACCGCCATCGCCGAAGGTTTGGCGCGCCGCATCGAAGAGGGCGATGTGCCCGAAGTCCTCAAGGAGGCAACCATTTTCGCCCTCGACATGGGCGCCCTACTCGCCGGCACACGCTACCGCGGCGACTTCGAGGAGCGGCTCAAAGCCGTGATCTCCGAGCTCGAGGCCATGCCGCATGCCGTGCTCTTCATCGATGAAATCCACACGGTGATCGGCGCCGGCGCCACATCGGGTGGCGCCATGGACGCCTCCAATCTGCTCAAGCCGGCGCTGCAGAGCGGCAGCCTGCGCTGCATTGGTTCGACCACATACAAGGAATACCGCAACTACTTCGAAAAGGACCGCGCCCTGGTCCGGCGCTTCCAGAAGATCGATGTGGTTGAGCCCTCCATCGAGGACACTATTAAAATTCTCAAGGGGCTGAAGCCCTACTACGAGGAACACCACAGCGTCCGCTACACGCAGGAGGCCATCCGCGTCGCCGTCGAGCTGGCTGCCCGCTACATCAGCGACCGCAAACTGCCGGACAAGGCGATCGATGTAATCGACGAGACCGGCGCGGCCCAAGCGTTGCGGCCTGAGTCCAAGCGCAAGAAGACCGTTGGCGTAAAGGAGGTCGAGGCCGTCATCGCCAAGATGGCACGCATCCCGCCGAAATCCGTCTCCAAGGACGACAAGCAGGCGCTGGCCAACCTTGAGCGCGATCTCAAGACCATGGTCTTCGGCCAGAACAAAGCCATTGTGGCCTTGACCGCCGCGATCAAGCTCGCTCGCGCCGGCCTGCGTGAGCCGGAGAAGCCGATCGGCTCCTACCTGTTCTCCGGCCCGACCGGCGTCGGCAAGACCGAGGTCGCGCGACAGCTCGCCATGACACTCGGTGTCGAACTGCACCGCTTCGACATGTCGGAGTACATGGAGCGCCACGCGGTCAGCCGGCTGATCGGCGCCCCTCCGGGCTATGTTGGCTTTGACCAGGGCGGCCTTTTGACCGATGCCGTGGACCAGCATCCGCACTGCGTCCTGCTGCTCGACGAGATCGAGAAGGCGCATCCGGACATCTTCAACATCCTGCTGCAGATCATGGATTACGGGAAGCTGACGGACCACAATGGCAAGAACGTCGACTTCCGCAACGTCATCCTGATCATGACGACCAACGCCGGCGCCAGCGAGATGGCCAAGCCGGCCATCGGCTTTGCCCGAGAGGCCCGCAGTGGCGAGGACACCGAAGCGATCAATCGCCTCTTCACCCCGGAGTTCCGCAACCGCCTCGACGCCATCATTACCTTCAGCGGCCTGACGCCGGAAATCGTGGCACGGGTGGTCGACAAGTTCGTCATGCAGTTGGAAGCGCAGCTCGCTGATCGCAACGTGACCATCGAGCTGAGCGAGGCGGCCCGCCAATGGCTGGCCGAAAAGGGCTACGAACCGAACTTCGGTGCCCGCCCGCTTGCCCGCGTCATCCAGGAGCATATCAAGAAGCCGCTGGCTGAAGAGCTGTTGTTCGGCAAGCTGGCCAAGGGCGGCTTGGTGCATGTCGACCTGGTGGATGGCGCCCTCACCTTCGGCTTCCCGGATGAAAAGGGTGGCCCGCCGGCTAAGTCCGGGGAGAAGGCACCGGAGCTGGTGGACTGACAACTGCCTTTGCCTGAAGGCTGGCGCGGACCAGCGTCGCCGCGCGTGGCAGGGCGATAGCGCCCATTATGACGATAACGGCTGATACTGCGAACAGCAGGTACTGGCTGTCGAAGCCGTAGCCTGTCTCGTGCAGGAAGGCCATGGCCGGCACGATGGTGGAGGCCATGCCGAGCGACAGCACGTACTCCACGGCGAAGGCGCGCGAGCGCCAAGAGCTGGCGACGTAACGGCCAAGCAGCCAGCCGGTGATAGGAAGCCCGGCGAACATGAAGGTCACCACCACCAGAGCACCAGGCACGGCCAACCAGCCGAAGGCTTGTGACAGCAACGCCAAAGTTGCGGCAATCAGGACATAGAGCGCGATCATCACCGGGCGGCCACCGACCCGGTCGAGCAGATTGCCGACCGGGAGCTGGGCAAAAGCGGCGACGGCGAAGACCAAGGTCGTGTAGCCGCCGACACCGGCAAGTGTCGGCGCAATGGCGCCCAGGCGCTCATCGAACAGCTTGGGCAGCGAGATCGTGACGCCGTTGAAGATCACGCCGCTGAACAGCGCCGCCATCAGCACCACGGCAACGACGCGGATCTGGATTGCACGCGGCACGGCAACCGTGTCCGGTCCCTTGGCCCGATGCGATGCCTGCGCGCTCGCGTCGTGACGCCTGACGGCCATCAGGTGAACGAGGCCGGCCAGCACGACCACCAATCCCGGCACGAGAAAGGCGCTGCGCCAGCCGAAGGCATCGGCCAGCAACCCAGTCGCGAGGGAGGCCGCAGCCAACCCCAGATTGCCGTACACGCCGTTGACCGCCAGGGCATGCCCCGGCCGGTCGCTGAGGCGCGTCACCATGGCCAGGCCGACAGGATGATAGATGGCCGCGAAGAGCCCAAGGGCGCCGAGTCCAACCATGAGCCAGAGATCGTCGGACGCGAAGGCGATGAAAAGGCTGGCGCCGCCAAGGCCGAAGAACGACAGACCAATCAAGTGCTGGCCGTTCCAATGATCGCCAAGCCAGCCGGCCGGCAAGGTGGCCAGCGCGAAGAGCACGTAAAGTGGCGTGCCGAGCGCAAGCGCGGCTCCGTAGGAGAGCCCCCAGTCCGCGGCGATGGCAATTACAGCCGTGGGAAAGATCAGCAGGAAGTAGTGGCAAAGGAAGTGCGCCATATTGAGAAAGGCCAGCTGAGTTCCGTGAGTCATCACGCCCTCTTCGTTCGATCGTCACTCGACAAAATAAGCCAAGCCGTGACATCATTCTTCCGGCATCAAGACAAAGAATGCGGCAAAAATGCCAGATCGCAGCCCAGTCATCGAGATCGAGGGTCTAGCCACCGACTATCCCGCCGGGACTTGGATCGCCCCCCACAGCCATGACACTCATCAGATCGTGCATGCTGCCAGCGGTGTCTTGCGGGTGGTCAGCGAGGACGCGGTCTGGGTGGTGCCGCCAGGCCGGGCGATCTGGATGCCTGCGGACCGGGTTCACGCTGTGCGCTGCCAGACGGAAACGGCGATGCGCACGGTCTATCTCGACCGGAACGCACCCGGCCTCCCCTCCGACTGCGCCGTCTGGTCGATCTCTCCCTTGATGCGCGAGATCCTGATCCGGATGGCGACAGTGCCCGATGATCGAAATTGGCCGCATCTGCTCGCTCTCTTGCTGGCCGAGATCGCCGAGATTGATGCTCTGCCGCTCGCCTTGCCGCAGCCACAGGACCGACGCCTTCGCCGTTTGACCGAAGCGGTGCTCGCCGAGCCAGCGGATCCGCGGCCGCTCAAGACCTGGGCGAAAGAGCTTGGTATGTCCGAGCGTAGCCTGATCAGGAAGTTCGCCAGCGAAACCGGCATGACGTTCCGCGAGTGGCGCCGGCAGGCCCGACTGCTCGCGGCGCTTGAGCGACTGGCGGCGAAGGAGCCTGTCACCTCGGCCGCCTTCGCCGTCGGCTATGACAACGTCAGCGCCTTCATCGAAGCCTTCCGTGACGTCTTCGGCACAACGCCGCGGCGCTATTTCGCCGAGCAAATCGGGCCATCGAGCGGCAAATAACGCGTTTCAAACACACAATCCCTCACATTCGTTTGAATCCGTTGCCGCGATCACCAATGACGTCCGAACGCATAGCTAGATGATGGCTCATGCGAACAACGCTGTTGCGCATCGTTCAGATCATCTGATGCATCCAAAGGGTCGGCGGCACAGAGGCAGCCGGACCGCAGCACACAAGGAGAAGTAGGATGTCGTTCAAGTCCCGAGTTCTTGCCATCGCCGGCGCGGCTGCCCTGACAACCGGCATCGCCGTTGCCAGCACGGCGCAGGCTGAAACCGTCATCGAGCTGACGCAGACCGGCTGTCAGTTCGTCGAGTCTGAAGGCGGCGTCGATCACGGCTTCACGCCCACAACCGCAGACGACTGCAAAGAGATCAACGCAGAGAGCGGCGAAGACCGTGCGGCCAAGGCGGTTACCCTGCGCCTCAAGCCGGGTAAGCACATCTTCCGCGTGACCAACGAGAACGTGCCCTACGAGCTCGGCTTCTGGCTGCGGGGTGATGGCCTGATCAGCCGCGCGACGCTGCCCAGCGTTTCCGGCGGCGGCCTGACCCAGGGCGTCACCAAGGACTACGTCGTCGATCTCGAGCCCGGAGAGTATGTCTACTCCTGCCCGCTCAACCCGACCCTCGACTATAAGCTGGTGGTGGAGGGCTAAGCCCTCCCCTGCCTCCACCCCAAGCGGCCTTGCGCCCGGGAGACACCATGTCGGACAACAAACAAAAGACCATCACGGCGGACATCGCCATCATCGGCGCCGGCTCAGGCGGACTGAGCGTCGCTGCCGCTGCCGCCCAGATGGGCGCCAAGACCGTCCTCTTCGAAAAGGGCAAGATGGGCGGCGACTGCCTCAACTACGGCTGCGTCCCCTCCAAGGCGCTGATCGCCGCCGGCGAAGCGGCTCAGACCATCCGCGAAAGCAGCGAGTTCGGCGTCAACGGCCACGAACCAAACATCGACTTCGCCAAGGTCAACGCTCACGTGCACAGCGTCATCGGCACCATCGCGCCGCATGACTCGGTGGAGCGCTTCGAGGGCCTTGGCGTCCAGGTCATTCAGGACGCAGCGCGGTTCACGGGACCGAATGAGGTCGTGGCCGGCGACATCCGCGTCAAAGCCAAACGCTTCGTTATCGCGACAGGCTCATCGCCGATGGTGCCGCCGATCCCCGGTCTCGACGCAGTGCCGCACTACACCAACGAGACGATCTTCGATCTCACCGAAGTGCCGCAGCACCTGATCGTCGTCGGCGGCGGGCCGATCGGCATCGAGATGGCGCAGGCGCACCGCCGCCTGGGCTCTCAGGTCACAGTGGTGGAAGCCTTCGGCATCATGGGCAAGGACGATCCGGACGCGGTCGCCGTGGTTCGCGCCCGGCTGGAGCGTGAAGGCGTCACCCTGCGCGAGAACACCAAGGTCGAAAGCGTCGCCGGCGAGCGCAACGGCATCTCCGTGCTGGTCAGCACCAGCGGACAAGACGAGCGCATCGAAGGCTCTCACCTGCTGATCGCGGTAGGCCGCCGAGCCAACGTCGACGCTCTGGGCCTCGACGAGGCCGGCGTCGAGCACAGCCCGCGCGGCATCACCGTGGATGCCCGCCTGCGGACGACCAACAAACGCATCTTCGCCATCGGCGATGTCGCCGGCGGCTATCAGTTCACCCACATGGCCGGCTATCACGCCGGGATCGTCATCCGCAACGCCCTGTTCCGCCTGCCCTCCAAGGTCGACTACCGGGCCGTGCCCTGGGTCACCTACACCGAACCGGAGCTGGCGCACGTCGGCCTGCTGGAAGCGGCGGCCAAGGAGAAGGACGGCAAGGCAACCGCCACCACCTTCCCCTTCGCCGAGAACGACCGCGCCCAGGCGGAACGCGCCACGGAAGGATTCGCCAAAGCCGTCATCGACGGGCGCGGCCGCATCGTCGGCGCCACCATTGTCGGAAAGCACGCCGGCGAGCTCATCCTGCCGTGGGTGCTGGCCGTGCAGAAGGGGCTGAAGGTGGCCGACATGGCCTCCGTTATCGCGCCCTATCCCACCTTGAGCGAGGTCTCAAAGCGGGCGGCCGGCGCCTACTACACCCCCAAGCTCTTCAGTGAGCGGACCCGCAAACTCGTGCGCTTCCTACAGCGCCTGCCATAAGCCAGCTTCGAAAAGGATCACATAGATGAACAGCCAACTCAGCGAGGCCCCGGCCCAAAACGGCCAGGGCGGCGGCAAGAACCTCGCCAAGCGACTCCTGCCCCTCTTTGTCATTGCCGGTGCCATTGCCGCCGTCTTCGCCTTCGGTCTGGAAGAGTACCTCAGCTTTGACGCTTTGCGGGACAACCGCGAAATCCTGACCGCCTTCGTGCAGCAGAACTACGCCGTGGCGCTTCTCGCCTTCGTCGCCATCTACGCGGTTGCCACGGCGCTCTCCTTGCCTGGCGGTGCCATCCTGACCATCACCGGCGGCTTCCTGTTCGGAACCGCGCTGGGCACTGCCTATGTGGTGGTCGGCGCGACGATCGGCGCCGTCGTGGTCTTTCTCGCCGCGCGCACGGCCTTGGGTGACAGCCTGCGTCGGCGGGCCGGCCCATGGCTGCGCAAGATGGAGGACGGGTTCAAGGAAAACGCTCTGAGCTACCTGCTGGTCCTGCGCCTCGTCCCCCTCTTCCCCTTCTTCGTCGTCAACCTGGTGCCGGCCTTCCTCGGCGTGCCGTTGCGCACCTACGTCATCGGCACCTTCATCGGCATCATCCCCGGTGCCTTCGTCTTCGCCTCGGTCGGCGCCGGCCTGGGCAGCGTCTTCGATAGCATGGAAGAGTTTTCGCCTGCTTCGGTGCTGACCACGGAAGTCGTTATCGCCCTGGTCGGCCTCGCCGTCCTCTCCCTGGTCCCTGTCCTCTACAAGCGGCTCCGGCGCAAATCGTCCGCCGCCAGCAACTAAACGCTCTCCCCGACCATCCTTGAGCGCCCGCCCCTCGGGGGCGGGCGTTCTTCTGTGCTGGCCCCTAGGCAGCAGCCGCCATTTGATGACTGCCGTAAAGATCGGTGCTCAGGTACTTGAGGCCCGAGTCGCACATCACCGTCACCACAGTGGCCTCCGGCCCAAGGCGCCGGCCGATACGAAGAGCGGCGGACAGGTTGGCGCCGGTCGAAGTGCCCGCGAAGAGCGCATCGCTGCGCGCAAGCAGCCGGGCCATGGCCATGGCGTCTTCAGTGGACACGGGAACGATCTCATCGACGAGCGAAGGTTCCCAGAGAGGGACGACAAAGCCAGCTCCCACGCCCTCGATCCGATGAACGCCGGTCGGCCCGCCGGACAGCACGGCCGATTCGGCCGGTTCCACGGCTGCAATCCAGATGTCCGGCTTATGAAGGCGCAGGGCTTCGGCAATGCCGCGCACCGAGGCCGCGGTCCCGGTGGACTGGACGAAGGCATCGATACGCCCGCCGCTCTGCTGCCAGACCTCTTCGCCCATCTTGTGATAGGCGGCGAGTTGGCTGTCGTTGTTTAGCTGATCGGTCCAGAACGCCCCGGTCTTCTCTGCGATCTCTCCCGCAGCGGCGATCATGGCCCGGGTCAAGGCTTCGTCCATGCCGCCGTTCTCGCTGGGCACGACCGTCAGCTCAGCGCCGAGGGCGGCCATGTGACGGCGTTTCTCGGCACTGAAGGCATCGGAGGTGACGATGCTGAGCGGATAGCCTTTCGCCGCACAGACCAAAGCCAAGGATACGCCGGTGCTGCCGCCGGTGTATTCGACCACCCGTCCGCCAGGCTTGAGACGGCCGCTTCTTTCGCCAGCCTCGATCATCGCCAGGGCCATGCGGTCCTTCATGCTCCCGGTCGGGTTCTCGCTTTCCAGCTTGATCAGAATGCGCGCGCAGCTATCCGGAATGATGCGTTTCAGTTCCAGTAACCGAGTACCGCCGATACGCTCGAGCACGGAGCCCTCCACCGCCAGCGGCACTGCCGGCCCAAGCTCTCCAAGGTCGGTCGTCATGGCATACCTCTATTGCATGTATCTACATTTAATGTATATGCATATAATAATGACAAAAGGCAAACGAAACCCGACAAGAACACTCGTCTCCGACGCGCGTGACGTTGTCGATCACTGTGCGGGCATCAATGTTCGGCTCGCCGCGCGCCGTATCACGCACTTCCTGGAGAATGAGATGCGGGCCACGGAGCTGAGCATCGCTCAATTCGGTCTGATGGCTCATGTCGCGGCGGCCAAGGATGATACGATCGCCGGCCTTGCCAAGAAAACCGGTCTGGACCAATCGACCCTGTCCAGAAACCTGCGGACACTCGAAGCGGCAGGCTTGGTTGAGATTGCCATCGTGGAGAAAGACCTGCGCAAACGAGCCGTTTGGCTGACAGAAACGGGTGCTCGGCGGTTGGCCGCCGCCATTCCGGTCTGGCGGCAGGCCCATGAGACACTTTCCACCTTCTTGGACCCCGTCGCCGTACGACAGCTGGCGGCCGCAACAGCGCAACTGGCCGGCGAAGACAAGCGCCCGACGGCGCGAAGATCTTCCTTGCCTTGATACCGGAAGTGCCTTGCGCGTCAGCGGCTCCGCGAAGATCATGCGGCTGCCAACGACACAGACGACGAGACGCGCGTGACCCAAGGACAACAAACCAACGGAGAGACGCTCGTCTCCAGCGTGCTGATCGTCGGCGCCGGCATCATCGGTGCCGTCACCGCCTTCCATCTGGCCCGGCGCGGCATCGCGGTTACGATTCTTGAGCGCGGCCGGCCGGCCGCCGGCGCCACCGCCGCCTCCTTCGCCTGGATCAACGCCAGCGCCGGCCGCACCAAGAACTACTTCGACCTGCGCCAACGCAGCCTCCTGGAGTATCGCAGCCTTTCGGCTGAGCTCAGTGACGGCCTGCCGCTGAACTGGAGCGGCAGCCTGATCTGGGACGAGGAAGAGATTGGCGAGCCCGAGGACTTTGCCGCGCGCTACTCGGCCTGGAGCTATGAGAGCCGCATCGTCGGTAGGGACGAAGTGGCGCGACGCGAGCCGGCGCTAAAGGACGTGCCCCAGCGCGCCTTGCTGGTGCCGGACGAAGGCAGCCTGGATCCGGTGAAGGGAACACTGGCGCTGCTAGAGGCCGCCAAATCGGCCGGCGCGCGCCTCATCGAAGGCTGGACCGCGGCGCGTCTTGTCACGCGCGGCGACCGGGTCGTTGGCATCGAGACCGAAGGCGGCGAAATGACCGCCGACTGCGTCCTGCTGGCTTCTGGCATCGACACGCAACGGCTCTGCGAAGGCGTCGGGCTAAGCGTTCCCATCGAGGCCTCCCCCGGTCTGCTGGCCCACTGCAAGCCCCATGCGCGCCTGATCCGCCACATCCTCATCACACCGGGCCTGCACATGCGCCAAGATACCGAGGGCCGCATCATCGCCGGACGCACTTTTGGCGGGGGTCCAGCACCAAACGACCGGGATATAGAAGGCCGGCGCCTGGTCCGGGACATCAAGGAGCGCTTGAAAGGCGCCGAAGGGCTGGAGTTCGAGGCCGCAACGGTCGGCTACCGGCCTATCCCGGCGGACGGCTATCCGGCGGTCGGGTTCGCGATGCCGGGGCTCTACGTCGCCGCCATGCACAGCGGCATCACCTTGGCCCCGGCCGTCGGCCGCTTCGCCGCGATGGAAATTCTCGACGGTGTGGACGTGTCGCTGCTGGAGCCCTTCAGGCCTGGGCGCTTCACCTAGCGCGATCACAGGATCGTGAACGACAGGCGGCCCTTCCGGCGCCTAGGTCACCTAGGTGAGGAGACCCAACGCCCCGATGAAGGAGCATGGCCATGACGGCCGCCTGCCCTACCAAGTCTGCAGCGCAAGCCGCCAAAGCCGCCACCGCTGCCGCGCTTCTGTTTTGTCTCGCCCTCGCCCTAGCCGCCCCGGCGCAGGCAGCCGGTGACGATGACGGCTGGAACGGAACCCGGAAGGACAACGACGTGGCTGCCGCCGAAAAGAAGATCGCGGCCGAGGACTTTGCGGCTGCCATTCCGCTTCTGGAGAAGGCGATCAGGACCAACCCGCGCAACGCCAATGCCTTCAATCTTCTGGCTTTCTCGCAGCGCAATTTAGACGATTACGAGAGCGCCGCTAAGAACTACAGGAAGGCACTCTCAATCGATCCCGATCACAAAGGAGCGCTCGAGTACCAGGGCAAGATGTTTCTCGAGCTCGATCAGCCGCAGCGCGCGGAAGCCAATCTGGCTCGCCTGGACGAGATCTGCTTCTTCGGATGCCGTCCCTATGTCCAGCTGAAGCAGGCCATCGACGACTACAAGGCGAAGCGGGGCTCCTAGCGTTATCTTGTTCCGATAGCACGCTTGCGCGGTGAGAACGGCAGCGCCAGACTGCGCGCGGCTTCAGGAGGTCTCGATACATGGCGTCGTTGATGCAGGCCCTGCGCAAGGAGCACGCGGACATGGCGGTGCTGCTCGACCTCATGGACCGGCAGATTGCGCAGTTTCAAGCGGGAGCCGCGCCGGACTTCAATCTGGTGCGCGGCATCATCGGTTACTTCCTGACCTATCCCGATCTCTACCATCACCCCAAGGAAGACCTGATCGCCGAACGCCTGCGCAGCCGCGCGCCGGAGCAGGCTGCCAGGCTGGACAGCCTGCACAACAGCCATCATGACCTGGCCTATCTGACCCGCCGTCTGGCCACTGCCACCGTCGACCAGATGATCCGACCTGGCGACGAGCCGCGGCAGTGGTTCAGCAGCCTGGGCCGTGATTTCGTCGACAGCAACAGGCGTCACATGGCGATGGAAGAGGAGCATTTCTTTCCTCTCGCCCTTCAAGTGCTGAGCGATGATGACTGGGTAGAGCTGGACGGGTGTTTTGCCGCCGGCACGGCGGAAATCCACGTTCGCGCCCTGCACGATGCGGTCCTGGCGCAGGTCGAACCGGCCTGACATCAGCGGGATGGGCAGCCCGCCCATCTACCAACAGCTCCACGCTTGGCTCACTGGTATTTCTTTCTGCCCCATGCTATTCGCTGCGCCGCAACAAAAGCGTCAAGGAAGGGGCGGTCGAGCATGCAGGAGATTCTGGCCGAGCTGGAGCGACGGCGCGCCCTTGCGCGCTTGGGTGGCGGCGAACGGCGCATCGGGGCGCAGCACAGCAAGGGCAAGCTGACGGCGCGCGAACGCCTGGAAGTGCTGCTCGACGAGGGCTCCTTCGAAGAATTCGACATGTTCGTCGAGCACCGCTGCATCGACTTCGGCATGGAGAAGACCACCATCCCCGGCGACGGCGTGGTCACCGGCCATGGCACCATCGACGGCCGCCAGGTCTTTGTTTTCAGCCAGGATTTCACCGTCTTCGGCGGCTCGCTCTCGGAGGCCCATGCCGAGAAAATCTGCAAGGTCATGGACATGGCCATGCGGGTCGGCGCGCCGATTATCGGCATCAACGACTCCGGCGGCGCCCGCATTCAGGAAGGCGTCGCTTCCCTTGCCGGCTATGCCGACGTCTTTCAGCGCAACGTCAACGCCTCGGGCGTCGTTCCGCAGATCTCCATGATCATGGGCCCCTGCGCCGGCGGCGCCGTCTATTCGCCGGCGATGACCGACTTCATCTTCATGGTCAAGGACAGCTCCTACATGTTCGTGACCGGCCCGGACGTGGTGAAGACCGTGACCCACGAAGAGGTCACGGCCGAGGACCTGGGCGGCGCCGTCACCCATAGCACCCGCTCCGGCGTCGCCGATCTCGCCTTCGAGAACGACGTCGAGGCAATGCTCGAGCTGCGCCGCTTCTATGGCTTCCTGCCGGAGAACAACCGGGAACGGCCGCCGCGGCGCGAGACCAGCGACCCCATCGACCGGCGCGTCGATTCTCTCGACAGCCTGGTGCCGCCCAATCCGCACAAGCCCTACGACATGAAGGAGCTGATCACCAAGGTGATCGACGAGGGCGAGTTCTTCGAGCTGATGCCCAACCACGCCGCCAACATC
The DNA here is from genome assembly GCA_965247175.1 of Rhodospirillales bacterium. Classification (GTDB taxonomy): domain Bacteria; phylum Pseudomonadota; class Alphaproteobacteria; order Kiloniellales; family DSM-21159; genus JANQMX01. The sequence goes on along the minus strand of OZ252006.1, from coordinate 108,467 downwards.
ATCGTCGGCTTCGCCCGCATGGACGGGCATACGGTCGGCGTGGTTGCCAATCAGCCCATGGTTCTGGCCGGCTGCCTCGACATCGACTCGGCCAAGAAGGCCGGCCGCTTCGTGCGCTTCTGCGACTGCTTCAACATCCCCATCGTCACCTTTGTCGACGTGCCCGGCTTCCTGCCCGGCACCGGCCAGGAGTACGGCGGCATCATCAAGCACGGTGCGAAGCTTCTCTACGCTTATGCTCAGGCGACCGTGCCCAAGGTGACGGTGATCACCCGCAAGGCCTATGGCGGCGCCTATGTGGTCATGGCCTCCAAGCACCTGCGGGGCGACGTCAACTACGCCTGGCCAACGGCCGAGATTGCCGTCATGGGCCCCAAGGGCGCGGTGGAGATCATCTTCCGCCAGGACTTGGGCGACGCCGAGAAGATCGAGGCGCGCACCGAGGAATACCGAACCAAGTTCGCCAACCCCTTCGTGGCCGGCTCACGTGGCTTCGTCGACGATGTGATCATGCCGCACAACACCCGCTGGCGTATCTGTCAGGCCCTCAAGCTGCTCGAAGGCAAGCGCATCGAGGAGCCCTGGAAGAAGCACGACAACATTCCGCTTTAGGGCAAGCGCCGAGAGGCGAGCTCAGGACAGCACGAGCGCACGCAGGACAATGTAGCCACCGAGCAGCATGAGCGAGACGAAGAAGACCTTGCGGAACAGGGCTTCCGAGAGGCGGCGGCGAATGCGCTCGCCGATCCACATGCCGATCAGCGCCGGCAGGATGGCAGCGAGGGAGATCAAGGCGAGATCGCCGCTCACCATATTCTGGCTGCCCAGCGCGATAGCCAGCACCAGGCTGGAAAGCCCGAAGACCATTCCCATGGCCTGGATGAGCTGGTCACGTGGCAGACCGAGCGACTGCAGATAGAGCGTTGCCGGCACGACGAATGTTCCGGTCATGCCTGTGATCAGGCCGTTGACCAGGCCGACGACCGGCTTGCTCCAACCCTCCCAACCCTGCGGCAAATGAATGCTCGGGCGCAGCAGGCCGCTCAGGCCGTAAACGACCAGCAGTAGGCCGAGCAGCGCTGAGAGCAGCCGATTGTCGACCCTGGCCAGAACCTGAGTTCCGAACCCGATGGCAATCACGATGGCCAAAAGAAAGGGCCACAGCCGGCGGAACAGCAGCTTCGCATGACCGCCAAGGGCCCCTTGCCAAATGTTGGTCGCCAGCGCCGGAGCCAGGGTGATCGCGATGGCAGGCTGTAGGCTCATGACCGCGGCGAGCAACCCCAGTGACACGCTGGGCAAACCGACCCCAATCACCCCTTTGACCGCGCCGGCCAAAAGGAAAACGCCGGCGATGAACATCAAGATTGCGGGGTCCGTCATGGCGATAGTCTAACCCGGCCGCCTGCACCGGCCACCCGCTCACTTTGCACGCTGCGCATGCACAAGCTTGCCGCCTCGTACCCTTCGGGTATGGTTGAACCATGCCGCCGCACAAGCAATACAACCGCGAAGACGCACTGAAGGCAGCCATGGCGCTGTTCTGGCGCCAGGGCTTCGAGAGCACGACCTACGATGACCTCGTGCAGGAGACGGGCGCCAGCCGCTACGGCCTCTATGGCGATTTCGGCGATAAGCGCGATCTCTATCTTGCGGCACTCGACCGCTACCGCGACGTCATGGTGACGGCCCTGCTCGGCGAACTGGAGCGACGCGATGCCGGCCTCGATGCGCTCTTCGCCTACTTCCAGCGCCTGGGCGACGGCAAACTGCACCCCACGCGCTGCCCCGGCTGCTTTCTGGCGCAAGCAGCGGTGGAGACGGCAGGTCAAGACGAGGAAGTGGCCCAGCGCGTGCGGGCTCATTTCGCTAGGCAGCGACGGAGCTTCCGTCGAGCTCTCGAGAATGCCAAGCGGGATGGCGGCTTGCCGAAGGCTGTCGACCCGGAACGCTACGCCGAGCTGCTGGTCGCGCTGGTGCAAGGACTGGCCGTGATGGCCGCAAGCGGGACGCCCAAAAGGAAGCTGGTGCTTGCTGTGGAAGCCGCCCTAACTCCACTGCTTGAAAAGTCTGTATAGATACAGAATATAAGTTCTGGACGATCCCTCCCGACATGACAGGGCGGCGTCCTACTGACTTGCATTCCACGAACAGCGAGAGGCCGGACCATGAATGCCATTGCTGACAGCAAAAACAGAATTGACGTTCTGGATAGCGCCATCGCCTACTGCGAAAGCGGCACCCCGCGTGAAGGCGGCCCGACTTTCGTCTTCCTGCACGGCAATCCGACGTCGAGCTATCTTTGGCGCAACGTCATTCCTTCGGTAGAGCCGCTCGGCCGCTGCCTGGCGCCAGACCTCATCGGCATGGGAGATTCGGGCACCTCGAGCGACGGGTCTTATCGCTTCGTCGACCATGCCCGCTATCTCGACGCCTGGTTCGACGCCATGGATTTGGGTGACCGCATCGTCTTGGTGGTGCACGACTGGGGCTCTGCGCTCGGCTTTCACTGGGCGAAGCGGCACCCCGAGCGCATGGCCGGCATCGCCTATATGGAGGCCATCGTGCAGCCCATTGAATGGGAGGACTTCCCCGGCCAGGCCACCGAGGTCTTCCAGGCCATGCGCTCGCCAGCCGGCGAAACGCTGGTTCTGGATCAGAACGTCTTCGTCGAGCAGATCCTGCCTATGAGCATCCTACGCGACCTCTCACCGACCGAGCACGACGAGTACCGCCGCCGCTTCCGGCAAGCCGGCGAATCGCGCCGTCCGACCCTCACCTGGCCGCGTGAGCTTCCCATCGCCGGAGAGCCGGCCGACGTGATTGAGATCGTCAAGGACTATGGCACCTGGTTGGCGAGCAGCGAGGTCCCCAAGCTCTTCATCGATTCCGACCCAGGCGCCATCCTGCGCGGCAAGCAGCGCGAGTTCTGCCGCAGCTGGCCGAACCAGACAGAAGTGACCGTGAAAGGCATCCACTTCATCCAGGAAGACTCGCCGGAAGAGATCGGCAAGGCGGTCGCCGCCTTCGCTCGCGGGCTCTAGACCGGAGCCGGCCCTGGAGCTAGGCTGCGCGGGCTGAAGCGGCCGGTGAGGAGCCCAGGATACAGCGGTTGAGCAAGGCCTCGTGAAGGGCTTCGGCTCTGGCGCTGAGCGCCGGGTCAACATCACCCAGTCTCCTGTCGGAGGGTGCCGGACTGCGCAGGAGCTGTCGGGCCCCTTCCCTCGCTCCCGGATCATCGAGCCCGAGACGACCGCAGAGCACGTCCAGCGCCACCGTTGGCTTGGCGCACAGCGCCTCGTGCGAAACGAGCAGCAGACAGGCGCTCTGGGAAAGCACATGCTCGTAGGCGGCAATCCAATAGGCGAGCCAATAGTCCAGAGTCGTTGGCGATCGACCAGAGATCAGATCGTCCAACCCGGGAAAGGCGATCGGCCGGTGCAGTGCGCCAAACTCGTAGTGGCCCACATCGGCCATGTAGCGCCGTACGAAGGGCTCGGCACGGTGGAGATCGATGAAGTTGCGATGCTGGCGCAGCAGAGAAGCCGCGTGATCCAACGGCTGGCGCAGAGGAACCAGGATGGCGGCGTCGGGAAACCAGGCTCTTAGCAGACCGAGGCGGGCGATATTGCCGTTGTTCTTGGAGAGATAGCGCCCAGTCTGCACCGCTTCGGGCCGGCGCAGTGCCACGATCTTCTGCATGTGCGCGGCAAAGAAGGCGCGGGCGTCCTCCCGTGTCTCGGCGGTGCCCCACAGGGCAATGCGGTCGGCCCCGTACTTCTCGCCCCAAAAGCTGCGCCAAAAGACCTCCTCGAAGGCCTCCGGGCTATCGTAACCGATGGTAATGCCGTCCTTGTGCGCGCGCTCGCGCAGCGCCGCCTCCTTGCGGAACGGTCCGCTCAAGCGCGACCACAAGATCGGCGCCAGGACGAAGGGCATGTCGCGGTAGACGTGGCTCGCAAGCGGCTGGAAGCGGTGCAACAGCTCAAGAAGGACAGTGGTGCCCGCGCGTGGCAGGGAGGTGATGAAAATCGGTCGGGACGGCGACGCCTGGCGATAGCTGTGGGCGAAAGCGGCCCGTTCGATATCTGCCGCCGCGAGCTGAATGCCCGGCGTACTGAAGGCGAGCCGGTGGATGAGCCGGTCGAGGTGCGAGTAGTTTACCTCGAAAGCCATCGGCGAGGCCACAGCAAGAAGGCAGCGGTGAGGGCCAGCGAGGAGACCAGGATCACCGGCCAGCTGGAAAGATAGCGCACCACTTTGTCGCTGTCGGCCAGGCCTGCCAAGCTGCCCAGCCAGATCGGCAGGGCCGCTGCGCCCAGAACAGCGGCGCCCCTGAGCAGCAGAGACGCGAAGGCGCCCATAAGGCGCAGGGACGCTTGCTGCACCGCCTTCTCCCGCGACGTGTCGTCGAGGGTCGAATCGCGAAGGACAGCCAGCGCCCTCTGCGCCGTCGACAGTGCATCAGCGCCGACCCGCGCGACACCAGTCACCCAGAGTGCAAGAGCAAAGGCGGCGATCGAGGCGATCGCCAGGGCCACGGTCATGACGTCGCAGCCTCTTCCCCCTCGTCCTTGTCCTCGTTGGGGTCCCGCTTCGCAAACATGCGCTTAAGCGGATACCAGACGAATCCGACAATGGCGAGCGCGACAGCAGCCACGAGCGCAATCACGGTGCCGATGGCGGTAATGCCCGCGCCCGGCCCGACATAGGCCTGGGCGCTCAGCGGCGCGGCGCAAAGCAGCAGCGCCAGCCCAAGCGAAAGAAAGATCGAATGCTTCATAATCGGCCTCATTCGATGCGTTTGGCTGAACAATAGGGACGAAGGATTGGTATCCCCTTAAGCGCTGCTAGCGGACCGTTAACCCTCGTCGCCGAGGAAGGTCAGCTCTTCCGGGCCGTAGCGCTTAGCGAACATCGTCCGACATAGCAGTTCCTCGCGCTCCGGGTGAGTGAAGGGGCAATGGTATTCCCAGACGATATCGCCCCCCGGGGTCACCTCGATCAGTCGGCCCGTGTGGAAGTCGTTGATCAGCACATTTCCGTTCGGCAGCTGCTCCTGCTCGGCGCGGAAGGGGCTGTGTAGCTGTTGGCCGGGCTTGGCCGGATACTGCCAGACGATGCCGCCGCCGACAGGATCGAACCGAATGACGCGGGAACCGCCTCCGCGCGACCAGTCGCCCTGATTGTCGAACAACAGCATGCTGCCATCGGCGAGAAGGTCGGGATCGTGCTGCATGTGCCAGGGGCCGCGAGCAGCCCAGACAATTCGCTCTTCCTCGAGATCGAGGGCGGCGATGGCGCTGATCTCCCGCAGGGAGAGCATGACTTGACCTTCTTCCAGAAAGTCGAAGGCGGCGGCTGCCTCGCCATCGATCACGTCGACGTTGTTGGAATGCAGGTAGTCACCCCAAACGTCGCGGTTGATCAGGGCGAACCTGTTGAGCATGGCGCGGTAGGCCGAGCGCTGAAAAGCCTCGGTAATCGATACGCGCGCCAGCGGCTCACCCTCCGGTGACAGGACCAGTACGCCTTCGTCGATAAAGGGCGGCACGAGGTTGGGCAGGCCCTCTAGAGCCGTCTCGCGCAGCTCCTGGTCGAGGACGTAGATTCGTCCCTCAGCGTCAATGTCGAAGTCGTGGTGGACGAAAGCCGGGCGCACCCAGAGCGGGCGCGACTCGCTGTCGAGCTTGATCAACGCCAAGCCCTCCGGCGTGAAGTGCACCCGATCGACGATGGCGATCAGCTCACCGTTCGGCAGCAGCCTTGCCGGCTTCCAGTAGTACCAGGGTTCGGGCGCTTCACCTTCCCAGCTAACGCCATGCTCTCGCAACGCCTCGGCCGGCAAATGCCAGCGGTGCACCTCCTCACCGGCCATGTCGACCAACACCGCGGACTGGCCGTAGACGACCAGGGTGTGGCCGTTGTAGGCGCGCGCCGCGTCATAGGTAGTAACACCGCGCGGCTGCTCTTCTGCCGAAAAGCGGCGCCAGACATCGGTGTTAAGGGGGTCCTTGGCCTGGACATGCGTCTTGTACAGCGCTTCAAAGCCGAGAAAGGCGGTCCTGATATGCGGCTCGAAGGGCCACAGCGCCATCCAGGTGATCCACATTCCGAGAAGGATGGTGAGCGCCAGAAGACTGAAGCTAGAGAGCTTGCGGAGTGCTTTCTCGCCGAAAGGCTCACCACCGGCTCGTCCGCGCTGGCGCTTGCTGCCGGCCTTAGCGTCAGGCTGCCGCCGTGGCGTGGACTGCGCTTCCCGGGCAACGTGAACGCTCTCTACGCTAGCCATGGCCGAACCGCGTTTCTCTATCCGAGGGGAAAGGGACCCGGCCGGAGCCTACTTCGCGGGATGTAAAGAGAGCGCTAAGGATTCGGTCGCCAAGGAAAAAAAACCGATGGCTAGTCCTCTTCCTCGGCCCGTTTCGCGCGCAGCTTCGCCCAGTAGGCCAAGCGCTTCTCTATCTCCCGCTCGAAGCCGCGGGCCACAGGGCGATAGAACTGCTGCCGCGCCATACCGTCGGGGAAGTAGTTCTGGCCTGAGAAGCCGTCCTCGGCGTCGTGGTCATAGGCATAGCCCGACCCGTAACCGAGGTCTTTCATCAGGCGCGTGGGCGCGTTGAGGATGTGCATGGGCGGCATCAGCGAGCCGGTCTCTTTCGCTGCCCGCATGGCGCCCTTGTAGGCACCGTAGCCTGCATTCGACTTCGGCGCCGTCGCGAGGAAGAGCACCAGCTGCGCGATGGCCAGCTCGCCTTCCGGGCTGCCGATGCGCTCGAAGGCTTGCCAGGCGGCAATAGCCTGCGGCAGCGCCTGTGGCTCGGCGAGGCCGACGTCCTCAACGGCGAAGCGGGTCAGACGGCGGGCGATGTAGTGCGGGTCCTCGCCGCCAGCCAGCATGCGCGCGAGCCAGTAGAGGGCCGCATCCGCGTCCGAGCCGCGCAGCGACTTGTGGAGCGCACTGATCAGGTTGTAGTGGCTCTCCTGCCCCTTGTCGTAGAGGGGCGCTCGGCGCTGCACCACCTCCGTCAGACGCGCTGTGTCCAGCGTGTTATCGCCGTGCAGGGCGAAGAGCTCCTCCGCCATGTTCAGAAGATAACGCCCGTCCCCGTCGGCCATGGCGAGCAGTGCCTGCCGCGCTTCCGGTTCAAGCGGCAGAGCGCGGCCTTCGTGCGCTTCAGCGCGGGACAGAAGCTGCTCCAGGGCTGCTTCGTCGAGTCGTTTCAGAACATAGACCTGGGCGCGGGAGAGCAACGCGGGATTCAGCTCGAACGAGGGGTTCTCGGTCGTCGCGCCGATCAGGATGACCGTGCCGTCCTCCACGTGGGGCAGGAAGGCGTCCTGCTGAGCGCGGTTGAAGCGGTGCACCTCATCGATGAACAGCAGGGTGCCCTGCCCTGCCAGGCGGCGCTCCTGCGCGCGGGCGAAGACCTTTCGGAGATCGGCAACGCCGGAGAAGATGGCCGACAGCGGCTCGAAGGCGAGATCGACCTCCTCGGCCAACAGCCTGGCTATCGTGGTCTTGCCGCAGCCAGGCGGCCCCCAGAGGACCATGGACGCGAGGCGTCGCTGCGCCCGCATGCGCCCGATCGGACCTTCCGGGCCCAGCAGGTGGTCCTGGCCCACCACCTCCTCAAGGTTCTGCGGCCGCAAGGCATCGGCCAAGGGGCGTGGCGCCGAAGCCTCGAAGAGGCCCGGTCTCCCTCCTCCGCGAGGCTGGCCGGCGCGTGTCATGGCTGAGTTATGAGCTTACCGCCCAGGGAGGTCCAGCGGCGCTAGGATTCGGAATGCCGTGCGCCGGTGAAGACGAAGCGGCCGTTGGACCAGTAGTTCACCAGCATGGCCACGGCAGAGGCGATGCAAAGCGCGATCAAGGGCGTCAGCGTCGGGGCAAAAATCAGCAGCAACAGCCCATAGATGCCGTAGTTCAAGGCTGCTCCGGCGCCGTTGGCCGCCATGTAGCGCAGCCACTCGCGCAGAGGGTGGCCCGGAGAAGCGCCAAAGGTGAAACTCCGGTTCAGCAGCCACGTATAGGACATGGCGGCGACAACGGCGATCAGGCGAGCGGTAAATGGGTCGAGCCCGGCAGCAAGGCCGGCCAGCAGAACCAGCGCATCGATGACGAAGCCACTGGCACCGACCAGGGCGAAGCGCGAAAAGCGCGAAGCCAGGAGGTAGCGGCTCAACCGGTCCACGACTGCGAGTCCCGTTGGGTCTCGGCGGACGGCCCCGCAGACAGCGCTTCAACCTGCTCCATGGCGAGCGGAAGTCCGCTGGCGAGATAGAGCACCCGCTTTACCTCGCTGCGGCCACGGGTGACGCCATCAAGGATAAAGCCGCAGGCAAAGCTGAAGAAGGACAGCAGCATCAAGCCCATGGAGAGAATGGCAGTCGGAAAGCGCGGCACCAGCCCGGTCTCGAAATACTCGATCAGCACGGGGTAGATCAGGCCGAGCGACAGCAGCGCGCAGCCGGCCCCCACCGCGCCGAACAGCGGCAAGGGCCGCACTTCCTTGAGCAGCAAGAAGATCATCCAGAGAATGCGTGCGCCGTCGCGGAAGGTATTCAGCTTGCTGGTCGAGCCTTCGGGGCGCACCCGGTAGGCCACCTCCTGCTCGCGCACCGGCAACCGAAGCTGCAGCGCGTGGATGCTGAGCTCGGTCTCAATCTCGAAGCCTCCTGAGACCGCCGGGAAGGACTTGACGAAGCGCCGCGAAAACACGCGGTAGCCTGAGAAGATGTCGGTGAAGCCTTTACCGAAGAGCGAGCGCACGACCGTGTTGAAGAGCCGATTGCCGAACTGGTGTCCGCGTCGCTCCGAGGCGGCGTCCTGATGGCGGCGCAGGCCGACCAGCATGTCGAGGTTTTCGTCGATAAGCTCGGCGACGTGCAGGTCGACCTGGCTCAAGTCGTAGGTGTCGTCGCCGTCGACCATGACGAAGACGTCGGCTTCGACATCCGCGAACATGCGGCGGACGACGTTGCCTTTCCCCTGCAGCGGCTCGTCGCGGACAATGGCGCCTGCCGCGCGGGCCCGTTCTTTCGTCCGGTCGCTTGAGTTATTGTCGTAGACGTAGACCTCGGCCGTGGGCAGCCTGCTTTTCGCCTCGGAAACGACAGCGGCGATCGTCGCCTCTTCGTTGTAGCACGGGATGATGAAGGCAACGCGATGCCCCACCGTGCGTAACAGGGTAGCCGGGCGAAACACTTCGAGAATCCTCGCCTGAGAGCTTCTAGCCGACACCCGTTATACCTGCCCAATCCCCATCGCTTCGTTAACGCTTCCTCAAGTGGCAGACCCGATCATTCGCAAGGTTGTTGTTCGGCGTCCGCGCAGTCGGCAGCCCGTATCCGCTTGCGCCTTAAGTTTGTCACTTGTCCACAACACAACCGAGTCTGTCGAGCCGGCAAGACGATGCAGGATCAAGAAGCGAACCCTCTTGCCGTGGCCGGACTTGCTTGGCTGCTCTGCTTCTGCGCGATGCTGTACTTCGGCTTTGGCAACGTCGCCGCGCTGAATCTCCTGAACGACGACTACGTTCGTTTGGTTCAGGTTTACGATCTTCTCGATGGGCAGAGCTGGTACGACCTGACCCAATACCGCCTGGCGCCGCCGGACGGCCTGGCCATGCACTGGTCTCGGCTGCCGGACCTGCCGCTCGCCCTGGTGATCGGTGTCAGCGAAGGCCTGCTGGGCCGGGCAACCGCCACTCAAGTCGCCCTGGTGCTGGTTGCCGGTTTCTACCTCTTGGTGCTGTTCATCTTGACGGCCCGTATCGGTGCGTTCCTTGGCGGGCGGAAGCTTGGCAACCTTTGCGTGCTCTACGGGCTCTTCGGACTCTACACCATCATGCAGTTCGTGCCCGGCCGCATCGACCACCATAATCTGCAGATCATCCTCTCGCTGGGCGTCCTGCTCTGCGTCCTGCTCTCGCTCGATCAGGAAAGCGACGAGCGCCGCCGCGATCGCATGGCGTTGGCCGCCGGCTTCATCGCGACCCTGTCCATGTCGATCGGGCTGGAGGCCTTGCCGATCCTCATCGCCGCCAACCTCAGCTACGGCCTGCTCTGGGCGATCGGCCGGCCCGGCGCGCTACGCGCTGGAAGCCTCCTCGCCGTGGCATCTGTTGCAACGGGATTGCTTGTCGCCGGCGCGCTCTCGCCAGCGGGCAGCCTCACCGCCAGCAACTGCGATACGCTCTCGGGAACCTACGTCGCTCTGTTGGCTCTCATCGCCGGCCTCTGGGGGCTGCTCTGGCTGCTCCAGCCGGCCTTCCATTCTTCCGTGATGCGCGTTGTCGGCGGCGGCACCCTGGCAGCTCTTGCGGCCGGGCTCTTTGCGGCATTGGTGCCGCAGTGCATCGCCGGCCCCTACGCCGAGGTGGATCCGCTGCTGCGCGATCTCTGGCTCGACAACGTCACCGAGGCCAAGGGCGTCGCAGACCTGCTGCAACGGCCAGACCGCCTTGCAGCCGCCTACGCCTACCCTCTGATCGCGTTCGCCAGCCTCATCGCGCTCGCCTTCCTGAAACGTCTCGGCACGTCGGAGCGCTCCCTACCCCTCACCGTGTTCCTGGTCATCGCCTTCCTTGTCAGCCTGTCTCAGGTACGCTTCGGCAGCTTCGCCCAAGCCTTCGCCGTCTTTCCGGTGGCCATGCTGGCGAACGAGTTGATGGCACGCACGCCGAAGCTCACCCTGCCGGTTGTCCGCGTGCTGCCGACAGCGATCATCCTTGCCCTGATCAATCCGCTGGCCATCACGATTCCCGCCAGCAGCTTGGCACCGGAGTCCGAGGAGCGAGGGCTGGACCGTACGGCCTCGGCGCGCTGCGGCCTGCCAAACTCGCTCGCCGCGGTTGCCGCGCTGCCAAAGGCGCGCATTCTCGGCTTTACGGATGTCGGGCCGGAGTTGCTGTTCTTCACGCCACATGAAGTTTTCGCTGCTCCCTACCACCGCAACACTGAGGGGCTGCTGACGACCATGCAGTTCTTCACCAGCGGGAACGAGGCCGAGGCGGCGAGCCTGGCGGACCGGTCCGGCGCAGACTACGTGCTGTTCTGCGAGGATTTGCCCGAAAGCAACCTCTACCGCGCACAAGGCGAGAACAGCGTGATGGCGCGCTTGCTGCGCCACGAGACCCCTGCGTGGCTCGAGCCTGTTCCGGAGCTGGGTGGCAGTGGCCTCCGCGTCTACCGCGTGACCACTGAGACCGCCGCCGAGGACCGCGAGGCCGAGCCGCACCCGGTCATTCTCGAGCGAGTCATCGACTGACGCGCGTTTGCGCTGATCGCTAGCCCGGCACCTCGACGCTGAGGCGGCGCCCCCCTCGCTCCAAGATGATGCGCCAGCGCGTGCGTGGATCACGGACAAGCGTGACGAGATGATCAACGCTTCGCACCCTCTCGCCCTCCACGCTGCGGATGATGTCGCCGGGCCGGAAGCCGAGCCGCCGCGCAACACCACGGCGCCCAACATGCACCACGATCACGCCGCTCCAACGCTCCAGACCAATCTCTTCGGCCAGGGCCGGAGACAGGTTGGCAATCACAGAGCCTGCCAAAGGCTGCCGCCCGTCTAGTCGGGTCTCATTCCGCGGCGGCACTTCGGGAGCTCTCTCTAGCGGCAGGGCCACCTCCAGCTCCCGACCCCGGCGCAGCACGGCGAGGCTGGCGCTGCCCTCCAGCATGCGGGTTCCGATGCGGTAGCGGAAGGAATCCAGATCTGCGACGCCCAATCCATCGACGGCGACGATGATGTCACCGGGCCGCAGACCGGCACGGTCGGCCGGCCCGTCGGGATAGACCTGATTGACGGCGATGCCGCCTGGAAGCTCAAGACCAAAGCCCTCGGCCAAATCAGGCGTCACGGTCTGCCCCACCAGGCCTGGCCAGGCCCGGACCAGGCGATTACCGCCGGCGGTGGCACTGGCCACGACAAGGCGTACCATGTTGGAAGGCACGGCAAAGCCAATACCGATCGAGCCTCCGGAGCGAGAGAAGATGGCAGTGTTGATGCCGATCAGCCGTCCGTCGAGCGTGACGAGAGCACCACCGGAGTTGCCCGGATTGATCGCCGCGTCGGTCTGGATGAAGAAGTTGTAGTCTGACACGCCGACTTGAGTGCGCGACAAGGCGGACACAATGCCGTTCGTTACGGTCTGGCCGACGCCAAAAGGATTGCCGATGGCCAGGACCAGATCTCCCACCTCGACGCTGTCGGAGTCGCGGAACTCGATAAAGGGTAGATCATATAGGTCTTCGTCTTCGTCATCGTCGTCGACGCGCAACACCGCGAGGTCGGTGCTCTCGTCAGTCAGCACCACCTCAGCCGCGAACTCGCGCCGGTCGGCCAACACCACGCGGATTTCGTCGGCGCCTTCGATGACGTGGTGGTTGGTGACGACCAGTCCGGTCGGGTCGACAATGACGCCAGAGCCGAGAGAGTTCTGCTGCTGCCGACGGCGCTCCTGAGGACCAAGATCGCCGAAGAAGCGCTTGAAGAAGGGATCGTCGAACAGCGGCGAGACCCGCCGCTCGACTACCTTGCTCGTGAAGATATTGACCACAGCCGGCGCAGCGCGCTTCACCACGGGAGAGAAGGAGAGGAGCGCTTGCTCCTGTGAAGCTGGCACCTGCCGCTCTTGCGCAGGCGCCGCCCCGGTCAACAACAGCGTCGGAGTCGCCACAAGAGCGACCATTAGTGTGCGATAAATCCCCATTCTTCCCATTCCACAGATCTAAGCGGCCTCGGCCGCCCCGCAAGCATGCATTCCTGCTTTGTGTAACGCGCTTCTCTAACCCATCAGTCGACTATGGCTTGCATGGCCCGCTTCAGCTAGTAAACCCTTATCCCAGGGAGCCATTTTCGGGTCCCGTTTTGCGGCACAGCACAACAAGCGACAGCTCGGCAAGGAGGAACCATGGCGGGACAGATCGATGCACGTTTGGCAGAGCTTGGCATCACCATACCCGAGGCGGCAGCGCCGGTCGCCAACTACGTCGGCCACGTGGTCATCGGCAACATGGTCTCTGTCTCAGGCCAGGTGACCATCGAGAACGGCCAACTGCAGTATATCGGCAAGCTCGGTGACAGCATCTCGCTGGACGACGGCTACAAGGCCGCGCGCCTTTGTGCCATCAACATCATCGCCCAGCTCAAGGCAGCCTGCGGCGGCGATCTCGACCGGGTGAAGCGCGTCGTGCGCCTCGGTGGCTTCGTCAACTCCACCCCCGACTTCAAGGACCAGCCGAAGGTGATCAATGGCGCCTCGGACCTCATGGTCGAAGTCTTCGGCGACAAGGGCAAGCATTCCCGCGCCGCTGTCTCCGCTGGCGCCCTGCCGTCCGGTGTCGCAGTCGAGGTCGACTGCATTGCCGAAATCGAGTAGCGGCCTCACGCCGTCTTCGTTGCGTGTCTGAGTCCTTACCCGAGCCGGTTGCCCGCTTCCTGCAGGACAATCCGGATGTCGCCATGGTCGACGCTTTCTTCGCCGACCTGTCCGGGGTCGTGCGGGGAAAGCGTTTTCCCGTCTCGGACCTGCCCAAGCTGGTGTCCGGGCAATCGGCTTTCTGCGCATCGGTCTTCCTGCTCGATACCCAGGGCACCAGCCACGACCCGCTCGGTCACGGCTTCACCGATGGGGATCCGGACTGCTTTGCCCGCGCCATTCCGGAGACCCTGACCCGCGTTCCCTGGGCCGAGCCAGGATTGGCTCAGGTCATGCTGAGCTTTGAGCGTGGCCCCGGTGAGCCTCTGTCCTTCGAGCCGCGCCATGTCCTGGCCCGCACGGCCGGCAAGCTGCGCGAGCTCGGCCTGACCCCCTGCGTCGCCTTCGAGCTCGAGTTCTACCTGATCGACAAGGAGCGCGACCCACGCGGCGGGCCGCAGCCGCCGGCCTCCCCCATCTCGGGCCAGCGGGACAGCTCGACCCAGGTCTACGGCATGGACCAGGTCGACCACTTCGGCGCCCTCTTGCAGGACATAACCGAGTCCTGTGCCAGCCAAGGCGTACCGAGCGGTGCCATCTCCGCCGAGTACGCGCCGGGCCAGTTCGAGATTAACCTGAAGCACGTCGCCGACCCGCTAGTCGCGGCCGACCACTGCGTCATGTTCAAGCGCGCGGTGAAGGGCGTCGCCCGCAAGCACGGCATGCAGGCGACCTTCATGGCCAAGCCCTATGCCGAAGAGGCCGGCAGCGGCATGCACATGCATCTCAGCCTGCTCGACGAGGCGGGCCGCAACGTCTTCGCTGGTGAGAACGGAGAGCCTGCCAGCGAGCGCCTGCATCACGCCATCGGCGGGGTGCTGAAACTGATGCCGGAAGCCATGGCGCTCCTGGCGCCCAACGTGAACTCCTACCGCCGTTTCGTGCCCAACTACTTCGTGCCGACCCAGCGCTCTTGGGCCTTCGAGAACCGCTCGGTCGCCCTGCGCATTCCCATCGGTCCGGACGAAGCGCGGCGCATCGAGCACCGCGTCGCCGGGGCCGACGCCAATCCCTATCTGGTGCTCGCCAGCTTCTTGGCAGGCGTGCATCACGGCCTCGTCGAGCGCCTCGACCCCGGCCCCGCCTTCGAAGGCAATGCCTGCACCGAGATGGATCCGAGCCTCCCGTTCCGGCCGCGCCGGGCGCTGGAGGTTCTCAGGGACTCAACGGCCTATGCCGACTACTTCGGTGCCGACTACCCAGCGCTCTACGCGGCGACAAAGGAAGCCGAATACGACGCCTTCGAAGCGGAGATGCCGCCGCACGAGTTTACCTGGTATCTCCTGGCAGACTGACGGAAGCGTCACCCTACGGCGCGCTTCTCCAGCCCGCACCACTCTGCGATAAAGAGCGCGATGGAGCCGGTCACCCGCTTGATGGAGCTGAGGCTCACCCGCTCGTCGAAGCCGTGGATGTTCTCCGAGTAAGGCCCGTAGACCAGGCAGGGGCAGTCGTCATAGAGCACGAAAACCCGGCCATCGAGATAGCCGGGCGTGACGAAGCTCTCCAACGACTTGCCATAGGCGGTGGCATGGGCACGGCCCAGCGTTTGCTCGGCCTCCGAGCCTTCCTCCAAGACATAGCCCTCGGCGAAGAAGCCGTTCCACTCGACCTCCGGCGGGTTGTTGGCAAGGAAAGGGATCTTGGCGGCCGCGGCCCTTAGGTGGGTTTCGATCTCCCGAGCCTTCTCGGCCGGATTCCACCCGGGATAGATCGCCATGCGGCAATCGAAGGTGCACCAGGCCGGCACCGAGGATGCCCAGTCGCCGCCAACGATCTTGCCCACGTTGAAGTTGATCGGGTGCTCTTCCGCATCGAAGTAGGGCATGCCCGCTTTGGCGTCGTTCCACTCGGCCTCCAACGCCCGCAAAGCGGCGACCAAGGGAAAGCAAGCTTCGATGGCGTTGGCGCCCGCCCCTGCCTCCCGCACGTGGACCGGCATTCCGCGCACATGCACACGGAACCAGAGTACGCCGACGTTGGCACGCACCAGCTTGTCGTCCTCCGGCTCAGGAATGATCGCAGCGTCGGCCCGGTAGCCACGCACCAGGCACGACAAGGCTCCGTTGCCGGTGCACTCTTCTTCGGTGACGGACTGGACATGGACACGGGCGGCCGGCTGCATCCCGAGGACATGCAGGGCATCGAGGGCGAAGATGTTGGCGACCAGCCCGGCCTTCATGTCACCCGCGCCACGGCCATAAAGCCAGTCACCCTCGATATGCGGATCGAAGGGGTTCCGCGACCACATGTCGTAAGGCCCTTCCGGCACCACATCCACATGCCCATTGAGGATTAGCGAGCGCCCGGAATCCTCTTGTGGGCGATGCGTACCGACCACGTTGATGGCATTGCTGTAGTCGACCTTGACCGGAGAGAAGCCCGGGTGGCGCTCGATGTCGGCGACGTCGATGGCCCAGCGGTCCATAGCGAGACCGCGCCCGCGCATGGCGTCGAAGAGAAAGTCCTGTGCCGTATGCTCCTGCCCGCGCAGAGAGGGGAAGCGCACCAGCTCTTGGGTGAACTCGATCTGCCTTTGGAAACCCTCATCAACGGCAGACAGGATCTCGTCCGCCAAAGCCCGATCCAGCATCGCACCCTCTCGTTCGTTACCACGACGGAGGAGACTATCGCCGCTTGGGCCCGGACTCTCGCGCAATCTTCGCAGGGCAGAGGGTAAGGCGCTCGCCGCTCACTCGATGTCGAGCACAAGTTTGATCACAGCCACTTCAGGCGGAACATCGTGCAATGAGGTCGTGTAGCTATCCGCGACGATCTCAAACGTGGAATCGTGGAAGGGATAGATGAAATGCCGATAGCGGGAGAACATAGCATCGCTGTGAAAGGGATGAACGCTGTTTTGGCGGCACAGCTCGGCAATCCACGGCGAGTTCTTGACCTCCTGAAAGGCATAGAACGCCAGGCCACAATCATAGAGACGGTGGCCTGCGAGGGCCTCATCGTTCGGCGAACAGAAGCAATGCGCGCTCACACCATCAAACCTGATGACGCCGGTGGCGTTTCTCTCACGGTCCGGCGCCGTTCGGTAGGAAAGCCGGAAAGCTAGCCAGACGGACTGCTCGTTCGCGAACACCACGGGCAAAGGCGCGCCCGTGTCCGCTTCCGGAACACCGGTGAGTTCGATCAGATAAGGGGCCTCATCCATGCTGTGTTTTGAGCAACTCCGCCCAGAGGTTGCAACGACAAGCAAAAGCAGATGCCGGTTGCGAACATGCCAACGGCGGCTTGAACCTCGAGGTCCAAAGCTGACCGATCCAACGACAGTCCGTTCCGTTAACCCTTCGCTCATGCGCCTTAACGGAATGGGAAGGCCGACACGGCCATAATCACCTCGTCTTGGGTTCTGTAGGAGGGGCGCGATGCTTGCCCTTTGGGCCAGCCTGGTCGAGGCCTGCGAAAAGCTGATCTGGCTCAGCGCCGCTTTTTTGGCGCTCAGCATCCTGGTGAAGCGTAGCCGCTTTCTGGAGCACGCGCGCCGCTCTCAGTCAGAGTTTCGCCTCAACGTAATCTACTATGTCATCGACGCGGTCGCCTTCGCGCCGCTCTTTGTGCTGCTCAGCAATGCTGTGGTGGGCTTTGTCCAGACGCAGGGCTTGGCGCTCTTCGCTGCGGCGGACTATGAGACACTTCCAGTCGCTCTCACCCTGTTCATTGCTGTCGCCCTATCGGACTTCGTGGGCTACTGGCGCCACCGCCTGATGCACCATCGCTGGCTCTGGCCGGCGCATTGCATCCATCACAGCGACCGGGAGATGACTTGGCTCGCCCTGGCGCGCTTTCATCCGATCAATCGGCTGATCACCACCTTCCTCAGTCTAGCGGCACTGTCGCTGGCCGGCCTGCCGGCCTGGGCCGTGGTCGCAAACGGCTTTATCCGCCACTACTACGGCTTCTTCATCCATGCCGATGTGCCCTGGACGTATGGCCCCCTACGTTACCTCTTGGTCAGTCCGGTGCTGCACCGCTGGCATCACGTGCGGGACGAGCGCCTGTCCGGCACCAACTTCGCCACTATCTTCTCGCTCTATGACGTGATCTTCGGCACCTACGCTCTGCCCAAGCGAGAGGTCGATCCACTCGGCATCGAAACACCAGACTTCCCGAGCACATGGCTTGGCCAAACGCTTTATCCCTTCCAGGTTTGGCTAAGAGGCTCCGAGCGCGCTGCAGCGCAGCCTCGCCTGTCCGCCGAGGCTGCTCCCTAAGCTTGCCGCCTATGTGCTGATGTCCAGCCAGGCACCGGGCCGCTGATCGCCGGACGTGGCTTCGGCGAAACCGTAGCCCTGGCGGGCGACAGCCAGATCTTGCGCCGAAGGATTGACGGCTGCGTGGGCTGCAGCCGCCAAGCGAGCGCCGATGCGCTCGGCCTCCGCCGGATCGCCGCTGAGCGTTTGGGCACGAATGCCAACCGACCCGCCCACGGCATAGCTGCGGCCGTCCGGGCCCGTCACCGTCGTATAGCTGATCGGTCCGGCCAAATCGCCGGCGTTGGCGGCGTGGGCCTGTTCTTCCTGACGAACCTGTTGGTCCCGGATGCGCAGGCGCTCAACCTCCGCCCGCTCTTCCGGTGTCAGGTCCACAGGGTCGCTGACCAGCGCGGGCCCATCGTTCGTCTGGGTGCGAGACGCCCCGCGGCCCGGCTGCTCTTGCAGCTGCAACAGGGGTTGCGGCAATCCCGACTGGCGCAGCCCGGTCAAGGGCGCGGCCACTTGCGGGACGGCGACCCCGGCGCTGCTGGCGCTGGCTTTCGGCGCAGAACTGAGAACCGTCAGCTCGACCCGCTGCTGCCCATCCTGAGGCGCGCCCAGCTTGCGCGTAGCGATCACGACGCCCGGCGCGCCCACCCGACCGCTCGCGTCATAGGATCCAATCGCTGGAAGCACTGCGCTCAATTACCCTAAGTTCGCCATGTTAAGCTGGTAACGTGCTTAACACTGGAGTGGTAAATGGGAGTTTTACTTCCGAAAGCCAGGTCAATCACGTGTCGTTGATCAAAATAATTGTCGACAATTTTAGATAAAATCTTGAAGTATTTGACCTTCATCTGTCGGTACAAACGGCGCCAGAGGGCTCGCGGGGTTATCGGTTCAATATCGTCGACTGTAGCTTGCCGCCAGGCAAATCAGCCACACGATCGCCGAGATGAGGAAAATCGCGCCGATGATCAAGCCGGCCCAAACCTCGGCAGGATCGTCGCTTCGCCCGCCGGCGTTGACCCCAATCATCGCTATCGACACACCGATTGTCCCGATGAGGCACGCCAAGAGGTAACTCATCACCCGGCTTAGGCGCCGCTGCCAACGGCCCCGTCGCGAACGCCGCCTGCCGATGCCGTGCGAATGCCCGTCCATGTCCACAGGCCTCCGATTCTCAACTGCCCACTATCGCCGTATTGGCGAGGAAGCGAACAACGTAGCAGTGTGGCGGCAGCGCGCTTAAAAAACCCCTGAATGAATAGGTGAATCGCGCGCGGAGTTACGGCTCTCAGATTGTTTCCCCTAGAGAAACAGAATGGTGCTTTTCGGCCGCTTTATGTTCTTAATCGTGAGCTCCATTTGCTCAAGGAAGCAGCCAACATGCAATGGAGGAACGAAGATGATCCGCATCAGACCTGCCAAGGCGCGGGGCCAGGTTCAGCTCGGATGGCTGGACTCCCGCCACAGCTTCTCCTTCGGTCATTACTATGACCCAGCCCACATGGGTTTCGGCCCGCTTCGCGTCATCAACGAAGATCGCGTCGCCCCGGGCGCCGGCTTTCCCACGCATGGTCACAAGGACATGGAGATCTTGTCCTATGTCCTCGACGGTGCTCTTGAGCATCGCGATTCGATCGGCACCGGCTCGATCATCCGACCCGGCGAGGTGCAGCGCATGACGGCTGGTAAAGGCATTCGTCACAGCGAATACAATCCCTCTCAGGAGGAGCCGGTGCACTTCCTGCAGATCTGGGTCGAGCCCGAGCGAGATGGACTTGCACCAAGCTACGAGCAAAAGGCCTTTCCGGAAGAGGAGCGCCGCAATCGTCTGCGCCTCGTGGCCGCGCGCGACGGTCGCGAGGGCGCGCTGACCGTCCACCAGGACGTGGCGCTCTTCAGCAGTCTTCTCGATGGCGGTGAAACGTTGGTGCACCCGCTGCAAGCCGGCCGCGGCGCCTGGCTCCAGCTCGTGCGAGGCGGAATAGCGGTCAATGGTGAAAAGCTCGCCGCTGGCGATGGCGCCGCCTTGGCCGAAACGCCGGAGGTCACCATCGAGGGCGCCGAAGACTCGGAGCTGCTGCTATTCGACCTGCCGCTGGCCGCCTGAAACCGGAAGCGACCAAAACGAGAAAGGAGGTGACGCCTATCCGAGGATATGTCATCTATGGCTATACGCTACTTTCCGGCGAGGAAGGCCCGGTATGGCCGTAGTAACGATCAATCCGGAAGTCGAGAACTACATCCACGAAATCGACTGGGTCGCTGGTCAAACAGACTTTGAGACGATGCGTGAACGCATCGTCTCGCTGTTTGAAGACGGTCAGTTGATCGTCCTCAAGAACCATCCGATCACAATCGATTTCGACTTGCTCGGAAGCTTTGAAGTCCCGAACACAGAGCGTTACCGCGAGCTTAGCTACAAACGCTTGCTCTTCCCCAAGCTGTGGAAGGCCAGAGATCGCGGTGCGATGTTCGGGACCTTTGGGCTGGACGTCAGGAAGTATCTGAAGGTACGTGCGGAGGTCGTACGCGTAAATCGGGAGCTGCTTCGTCTGCTCAACGTCATCTTTCCGGGCTATCGCGTCGAGCGCGAGCAGTACTCCTGGCGGTTTCTTTCAACGGGCTACTTCGTCCATCCGCTGCATCTCGACGCCTTCGGATCCGATGAAGATCGCCAATACGTGCGCTTCTTTATCAATCTCGATCGGCAGCCGAGGGTCTGGCGCGTCTCCCATCGGCTCGACGAGATTATGCGACGCAACTATCGAGAGCAGGATTGGGGCCGCTTCGTCGATACGCCGGCCAATCAGTTCTGTTACACGGTCAGCTACTACTTCCGCGAGAACACTGATGTTCCTTGCCATGAGGTCAGCTTCGAACAAGGCGACCTCTGGCTCGTGGACACCCGTACGGTCCCGCATGGGGTCGTCTCAGGCAACCGCATGGTAGCGACTCACTTCTGGATCGATGGGCAGAGCATGGCTGACCCGGCCAAACGGCTTGACGCCCGTGTCGCCGCGCTTCACGCCCGCCTTGGCGGAACAGCCGAGGCTGCAGAGTAGCGCTGCGAGCGCGGTCGCCCACTCGCCGTTTGCTCCTCCCGAGATCGTCACAGGACTGCCGCGACGATCATCCCTCAAGCAAGACTGACGGCCTGTCCGAGGGTTGAGGTGAGCAGAGCGATGCAGACGGAAAGAACCGCAGCCAACAAAAGCGCATAGATGCGATGGCGCAGTCCGTCGATCATCGTGTCCTCCCTTTATAGAATCATTCTTATTTTAATTGTGGCAAAGCTTAGGCACCGCACCCCATAACGGCAAGGCCCGCGTGCAGGCGAACCTCCATCCGACCCAGCGCTGATCCGTCGCCCCCTTTCACTCCGCCGTGCTCTTGCCCAAGTGCCGCGCAGCAATAGCCTATAGGGACAGCGGCGCCGCGCGGCGCTTGGCAAAGCAAGGGAAGACGATGCCCGACGGCGGCGAGAGCCTGATCGTTCGCGCCCACAGCCAGATCGCCGACGTCGATGCCACGGCGTGGGATCGCTGTGCGGGACAGTCGCGGCCAGACGCCAATCCCACCGTGAGCCACGCTTTCCTCAAGGCACTCGAAGATAGCGGCTCAGCCTGCGCGGATAGCGGTTGGCTGCCGCAGCATCTGACCTTGGAAGACGGCGCCGGTCGCGTGATTGGCGCCCTCCCCCTCTATCTCAAATCTCACTCCTACGGCGAGTATGTCTTCGACTGGGGCTGGGCCGAAGCCTACGAGCGGGCCGGCGGTCGCTACTACCCGAAACTACAATCCAGCGTGCCCTTTACCCCGGTGACCGGACCACGCCTCCTGATCGCGGATGAGGGCGACTGGTCTGCGACTGCCGGGGCGCTGATCAGTGGCCTGTTGCAGGTCTTCGAACGTCACCCGGCCTCCTCCGTCCACATCACATTCCCCGACAAGCGCGAGTGGCAGGCTTTCGGCGATGCCGGGCTTCTGAGACGTCAGGGCATTCAGTATCACTGGGCGAACAGAGGCTACGACTGCTTCGACGACTTCCTTGGCGAACTCACGTCACGCAAGCGCAAGGCCATTCGCAAGGAACGACAAAAGGCTCTTGCTGAGGATGGCCTTACCGTGCGTCAGCTCACCGGCGACGAGATAAAGGAGCAGCACTGGCTGGCCTTCCATCGCTTCTATCTCGACACGGTCGATCGCAAGTGGGCGCACGACTACCTGAAGCGAGATTTCTTTCTCGCGCTCGGCGAGAGCATGGCCGACAAGGTCTTGCTGATTCTGGCGGAGTACGACGGCAAGCCGGTGGCCGGTGCCTTCAACATCATTGGCGGCGACGCGCTCTATGGCCGCAACTGGGGTTGCGCCGCACGCTTCCGGTTTCTCCACTTCGAAGCTTGCTACTACCAAGCCATCGATTTCGCGATTGCCAACGGGCTGTCGCGGGTCGAGGCAGGGGCACAGGGCGAGCACAAGATCCAACGCGGCTACTTGCCAAGCGCAACCTATAGCGCGCATCTTATCCGTGACCCGCGCTTCTCCGAGGCAGTCGAGCAATTCCTGGCGCAAGAGCGACTTGGGGTTGCAAGACAAATGGCGATGCTGGCGGACCACAGCCCCTTCAGGCAGGAGGGAGAGGGATGACACGGCAACTGGCCCTGGCGGCAATGGCGCTGATTTCGGGCGCTGTTTTGTGGAGCCAAGGCCCCGCCGGCTCGAGCGAAAGCGCCGCGACATTAGCCGCCAACAGCCGTGACGAAATGCTCTGCCGCCAGACGCAAGGTGAGCAGGCACTCGCGCCTTGCGAACGGGCGGTCGCCGCGTCGCCAGAAGACGTTACCCTCCGCCGGCGGCTCGCTTGGGCCTACCAAGCCACCTTCCACGTGGAACGTGCCATTGCCGAGCTCGAGGCTGTTGCGGAACGCCATCCCTACGACGCCAAGGCCTACTACGATCTCGCCGCCATTCATGCCGGCCAGCGCCGCTTCGCCCGGGCTGAGGAAAGCCTGCGCCGAGCGCTCGCGCTGAAGCCGGATCACCGCCCCTCCTACGAGTTGAGCGAGCTGCTCTTCGAGCTCACTGGACGCGACGAAGAGCTCTTCGATTTTCATATGAGCCTGGCGCTCAAAGGCCAGCCCGAAGCGATGTTCGATCTGGCCCGCAATTTCGCTATCGCGCGCGGCACGGACCGCGACGTGATGCGTGCCCGTGACTGGTACACCCGCGCCGCGGATACCGGCCACGTGCTGGCCATGGAGGTGCTGGCGATCATGTTGGAAGACGGGCTGTTCGGCACACCGCCGGAACCCGAGAATGCCGCGCACTGGCGGGTCATGGCCCAACACGCCCGCGGCCTGAGGTAGCTCCCGGCGCCGCGAGTCAGCCGCGCCGGTTGACGCTGCGCGGGTCGAGCGCGTCCTGCAAGCCATCCCCAAGGAAATTGATCGCGATCACGGTGACGAAAATCAGCAGTCCCGGCCAGACCGCTAACATGGGCTGGGACCAAATCGTCTCCTGCGCGCCAGTCAGCATGTTGCCCCAGGACGGTGTCGGCGGCTGAATGCCGAGACCCAGGAAGGAGAGCACGGACTCCAGTAGGATGACGTTGCCGACCGACAGGGTCGTGGCGACGATCACCGGTGAAATGGCATTGGGCAGGATATGGCGCCACATCAGCCGGCCCTTGCCGGCACCGAGCGCGGTCGCCGCGCGGACGTATTCGCGCTCTCGCAAGCTGAGCGTGGCACCCCGCACCAGCCTGGCCGTTGTCGTCCAACCGACCAGCGCGATCAGGAAAACGATGCGGTAGATGCTGACGCTTTCTCCTTGGAGCCAGTCCGCCGGCAGGCCGAGCTTGTTGAGGTCTACGGCGGCTAGCACGATCAGGAGCGGCAGCAGCGGCAGCGCAATGACCGAGTCCGCCAGCCGCATCAGGATGCTGTCGAAGCGCCCACCCAGGGTGCCGGCGATCAGGCCTAAGGTCGTGCCGATAACGGCGGCACAGAGCGCGGCTGCCAAGCCGACAGCCAGTGAAACGCGCCCGCCGTAGAGCAGGCGCACCAGAAGATCGCGGCCCAGCTCATCGGTGCCCAGCGGATGCTCGGCGGAGGGCGGCTGCATGCGGTTGAAGAGGTTCACCGCCTCGGCATCGACGCCGAGAGCCGCTTCAATCCAAGGTGCCACCAGGGCGGCCACTGCCAGAACCAGGAGCACGAAGAGCGAGACCACAGCCAGTCGATGCCGCATAAAGCGCTGAAGCAGAACGCGGCGCGGGGAATGCGCCGGAGCGAGTGCGCCCGTGGCCTCCGCGGCAAGGTGACCGCTGGTCTCTTGCGTCATCGATAGCTCACCCGCGGGTCGAGCCAAGCGTAGGCGAGATCGGCAAGGAGGTTCGCCAGAAGCACCGTCACCGTGGCCAACAGCAGGCCGACCAGGGCCAAGTTGTAGTCCTTGCCCATCACCGCGTCGTAGATCGTCTTGCCCATGCCGAGCCAGCCGAACATGGTCTCTGTGATCAACGCGCCGCCAAACAGTGTTCCGAAGTCCAGCGCAAGAATGGTAACTACGGGGATCATGGCGTTGCGCAGGGCATGGCGCATGACCACCCCAACCTCGTCGAGCCCCTTCGCCCGCGCAGTGCGGATATAGTCCTGGCGCAGGGCCTCGATCATGGCGGCCCGGAGATAACGCAGGTGGCCGCCGACGCTGGCCAAGGTCAGAGTCAGGGCCGGTAGAATCAGGTGCTGTGCGCTGCTGCCGATGCTGCCATCACCCATACCGCCAGCCGGCAGCCAGCCCAAGGTCACGGAGAATAGTATGATCAACAAAATGGCCAGCCAGAAGGGCGGCAGCGAGATGCCGGCGAAGGCGATCAGATTGACCGCGCCGTCGAGCCAACCACCCGGCTTGCGCGCAGCCAACACGCCCGCCGGCAGTGCCAGCGTGAAAGCCAGCAAGAAGGCGAGGCCCATCAGCAGTAAAGTGTTGCCGAGGCGCGGGACGAGCACGTCCAGCACCGGCTGACCGAAGATGCGCGAAAAGCCGAAATCGCCCTGGACCGCGTTGCCCAGCCAGATCAGGTAGCGCTCATAAATGGGCCGATCGAGGCCGTAGAGCGCCTTGAGGCGCTGGGCGTCCTCCGTCGTCAGGTTGGGGTCGCCGGAGATCATTATGTCTATGGGGTCACCAGGCATCAGCCCGATCAGGCCATAGATGACCGCCGACATGACAAGCAGGACAACAAGGGATTCGGCGAGGCGTCGCAGCAAGTAGGCGAGCACGGGGGCGCCCTGCGGGGCCTAGGTGGGCAAGCGATCGGGCGTGCTGCCGACCCGCGCTGGTGGGTTCATTGCTTCGAGGCGCAGCAGCAAAGCCGAATGATCGAAGTCTGCACCGTTCATCTCGTCAACGATGGCAGCAAAGGCATCCCGCACCTGACGGGTCAGCGGCAGGTTCAGGTTTAGCTCGCCTGCCACCTCAAGAACGTTGTTCATGTCTTTGAGATGAATCGCACAGCGTGCGCCAGGATTGAAATTGCGGTCGATCATGCGCTGGCCGTGCAACTCCAGAATACGGCTCTGGCAAAAGCCGCCGCCGATGGCTTCGCGCGCCGCCGCCGGGTCGGCGCCGCCTGCTGCAGCCAAGAGCAAGCCCTCGGAGACAGCCTGGATGGTAATGGCGACGATGGCCTGGTTGGCAAGCTTGGTGAGCTGACCGCTGCCGGAGGGCCCCACATAGGTCGCCTTGCCCATGGCAGCGAAAAGCGGTTCGGCACGCGCGAAGTCGGCGGCTTCGCCACCAACCATGATGGCCAGCGTTCCGGCAATCGCCCCCGGTTCCCCACCGGAGACCGGCGCGTCGAGAGGGCCGAACCCCTGGGAGGTGAGCCGCGCCGCGTGGTCCTTCGCCAGCGAAGGCTGGATGGACGACATGTCGATGAAGATCGTTCCGGGTGCCGCAGCATCGGCGGCGGCCTGCCCGAACAGAAGGTCGGTCACGGCGGCGCCATTGGTGACCATCGTGATGACCGCATCGGCACCCTCTACAGCTTCAGCCGGCGTGTCGCAGACCACGGCGCCTTCGGCGACTAAGGGTTCGGCCTTCGACCGCGAGCGATTCCAGGCCCGCACGGCGAAGCCGGCCTTCAGCAGGTTGGCTGCCATCGGGCGCCCCATGATGCCCGTGCCCAGCACGGCGACAGTCGCGATAGCAGGGTTCATCGCGACAGGGCCTCAATCGTCCTTTTGGGCTGACTTGCGTCCATGTCGGCGGTCTTCGTCCTCAACGCTGCCGGGGTCCTGATCGAAGACGATACGCGATTCTCCAGCCAACGCCAGAAAACGCTTCCCCTTGGCCCGGCCGATCAGGGTGAGGTTGGCTTGGCGCGCGAGATCGACACCCCACGCGGTGAAGCCGGACCGCGAGACCAAGATTGGAATGCCCATTTGGACGGTCTTGATCACCATCTCCGACGTCAGCCGGCCGGTCGTGTAGAAGATCTTGTCGTGGGCGGAGAGCCCGTTGAGAAAGAGATAGCCCGCGATCTTGTCGACGGCGTTGTGACGGCCGACGTCCTCCATATAGATCAGCGGCCGGTCGCCCTCGCACAGCACGCAGCCATGGATCGCGCCGGCATTGAGATAGAGGCTGGGCGCGGTGTTGATCTTGCGCGTCAAGGTATAGAGCCAAGAGGTCTTGAGCACCGCCTCCTCGGACAGCGCCACCTCCTCGAACTTCTCCATCAGATCGCCGAAAACGGTTCCCTGAGCGCAGCCGGAGGTCCGGATCTTCTTCTTGAGCTTCTCTTCGTAGTCCGTTTCACGCTTGGTTCGGACCACGACCACCTCGAGGTCCTCGTCGACGTCCACACCTTCGATCTCGTCATCGGCGTGCAGCATGTTCTGATTCAACAGATAGCCGACGGCCAAGTACTCCGGATGATCCCCAATCGTCATCATGGTGACGATCTCCTGACCGTTCAGGAACAGGGTCAGCGGCCGCTCGACGACGACCGCGGTCTCCACGCGCTGACCATCCTGGTCCACTCCCGTGACCGCCTGGGTCAGCCGCGGGTCGTCCGGGTCCGGGCGCAGCAGAAAGCCTGCCAGCGTCTCCGGCTCTGCCGCCTTTGCACGGCCGCGCGCCAAGCGCCGTGGTGCGATATCCTCATCGGCACCCTTTTCCACCTGTGGGCTGTTTTCCATGCTCCGCTTCGCTTTCCTTGGCTAGGCACCTGCCCTTCGACCCCATATGTAAGCCGAATAAGCCAACGAAACCAATCCGCCGCCTGCCGGCCCACACGGCAGAGCGCGCCAAAGGACCCCGATGATCAGCCGCCCTCTCGCCTTCGGCCTTCTTGCAGCCACGCTCACAGGCATCGCAATATCGGCCAACGCCGCCGAGGAACCGCCGTTGCTGGCGCCGCTGGTCGCGTCCGGCGAGCTGCCCCCACTCGTCGAGCGCCTGCCGATCAAGCCACGCCAAGACCTGCCACAGCGCATCACTTGGAAGAACGGCGCCTATGGCGGCACTTTGAGCATGCTCGACCGGGGCGGACGCGATGCCCGTGCCTTCATCGTCTTCGGCTATGCCCGCCTGATGACCTGGAACGAAGATCTGGTGCTGGTCCCGGACATCCTGCTCCGAGTCGATGTAGAGGAAGGCAAGCGCTTTACCTTGCACCTGCGGCCCGGCCATCGTTGGTCGGACGGCGCGCGCTTCACCAGCGAAGACTTTCGTTTTTGGTGGGAGGATATCGCCAATAACCCGGAACTCTCACCGCGCGGCTTGCCCAGCAGCCTGCTGGTCGAGGGCGAGGCCCCCGCGGTCAGCTTTCCGGCCGCCGATCAGGTGCGCTTCGTCTGGACAAAGCCCAACCGCGAGTTTCTGCCAGCGCTGGCAGCCACCAGTCCGCAATGGATCTATCGCCCGGCCCATTATCTCAAGCGTTATCACCCTCGCTACCATCCCATCGAGGAGCTGGAGCAAGAAGCGCAGGCCGCTGGACTAGCCAACTGGGCTGCCCGCTTCGAGCGGCTCGATCGACCCTACGCTTTGAGCAACCCGGAACGCCCGACCCTGCAGCCCTGGCGCCTGGAAATGGGCGGCGGTGCCAGCGGGCGCTGGCACGGGGTGCGCAACCCCTACTTCCATCGGGTGGACAGCCGGGGCCGGCAGTTGCCCTACATCGACCGCCTACTGCTCTCGAAAGCTGGGTCGCAGCTCATCGCCCCCCGCACGGCGTCCGGCGACAGCGACCTTCAGGCCCACGGCTTGACCTTCAGCCACTTGCCCGTGCTGAAGGGCCAGGAAGAGGAGGCCGACTATGAGACGAACCTCTGGCCTATCGGCCGCGGCGCTCAAATGGCCCTCTACCCCAACCTGACGACGAAGGACCCCGCCTGGCGCGCGCTGCTGCGCGAGCGAGACGCCCGCCGTGCATTGTCGCTCGCCGTCGATCGCGACAAGATCAACCAGGTTGTCTATGCCGGCCAGGCCTTGGGTGGGAACAACGGGCTTTTGCCAGAGAGTCCGCTCTACCGAGAGGAGGAGCGCTACGCCTGGGCGGCGCATGATCCGGCTGAAGCCAACCGTCTGCTGGACGGCTTGGGCCTCAGCCAGCGCGACCAAAGCGGCTACCGGCTCTGGCCCGACGGCCAACGCATGGTGCTCGTCATCGAGTTCGGCGACGTCGACCCGGCGGAGTCGGACGTTCTGCAGATCATTCAAAGCAACTTCGGCGAGATCGGCGTTGAAACCCTGATCTCCGGCCGGGGGCGCAGCGTCTTCCGCCAGCGCGTACGGGCCGGGGAAACCGTCATGAGCCTGTTCTACGGGCTGGCCAATGGTCTGGCGCGCCGAGAGATGAGCCCCGCAGAGCTGGCACCCACCAGCACGCGCCAGAACAACTGGCCTGCCTGGGGGCGCTATTTGGAAAGCGGTGGCCGTAGCGGCGAGGCGCCAGACCTGCCGGCAGCTGAGCAACTGCTAACGCACTACAGCGCTTGGCGCACCGCCGAGACCATGCAGCAGCAAGACGAGGCGTGGCGTGCGATGCTGGCCATTCATGCCGAGGAAGTCTTCTCCATCGGCTTGGTGGCTGGTGTACTGCAGCCGGTCGTCGCGCGGACAAGCTTGAGAAACCTTCCTAAGGAAGGTGACTATCTCTTTGAACCAGGGGCTTATTTTGGCCGCTATCGACCCGACACGTTCTGGTTCGAACAATAGCCCGCAGGGCTACGCCGAGGTCCACCCCTGAACGCCGGCGCAAAACAGACCAAGAATCACGAAGTTGCCATCCTTTGGTTTTCTTCACCCCGGCAGGTCCTTATGTTCCTCCACACATAAGAAATAAGGTGAAGGGAGCCGCCCGGTCGAATGGAGATCAAAGGCAAGCAAATACTCGTCTGCGACTGTGAAAAGAGCATGCCGCTGGAAGGCGGCGCGCTTTCGGCAGTCTGCCGCAAGGCCGGTGCCGAGGGTGAAGATCTTCAAGTCGGAACGCAGCTCTGTCGCGCGCAGCTCAGCAACTACGAGAATGTTTTGGGCGGTGACGGCGGTCTTGTCGTGGCCTGCACCCAAGAAGCGCCACTCTTTGCCGAGGTCGCGGACGAGGCCGGCAGTGTCAGAGACATTACCTTCGCCAACATTCGGGAGAAGGCCGGCTGGTCTCGCGAGGCGGAGGCGGCCGGGCCTAAGATCGCGGCGCTTCTCGCGGAGGCTTCCCTAGCCCTTGAGCCAACGCCCGCCGTCGCGTTCGAGTCGAAGGGCGTTTGTCTGGTCTACGGCCACGATGAAAGCACCATTGAAGCGGCGCGCCAGCTCAAGAGCCGCCTGGATGTGACGATCCTCTTGAGCGGCCGCGACGAGGTGCTGGCACCACGAGTCATCGACGTGCCGATCTTCCGCGGCCGTATCACGAGTGCTCAGGGTCATCTCGGCGCCTTCGGGATCAACGTCGACGGCTATGCGCCGGCCCTACCCTCCTCGAAGCTGGTCTTGGAATACGAGCCGCCGCAGAACAACGCCTTCAGCGAATGCGATCTCATCCTGGACCTGACCGGGGATGCGCCGCTGTTTCCGGCGCACGAGCGGCGCGACGGCTATCTCCGGCCCGACCCCGGCAATCCCGCCGAGGTGCAAAAGTGCCTGTTCGAGATTGGCGACCTGGTCGGCGAGTTCGAGAAGCCGCGTTACGTCAAGTACGACCCGGACATCTGCGCCCATGGCCGCAGCAAGAAGACGGGCTGCACCCGCTGCCTCGACGTCTGCCCGGTCGGTGCCATCACCTCGGCTGGCGATACGGTCGAGATCGAACCGCACATCTGCGGCGGCTGCGGCATGTGCGCCAGCGTCTGCCCGACCGGTGCGGCGACCTACCAGCTTCCTGCGGGCGATTCGCTCTTCGAACGCCTGCGCACCCTTCTCGCTGCCTATCACGGCACTGGGGGCGAGCGTCCGGCCCTCTTGGTCCACGACGAGCGCCACGGCGAGGAGATGATCTCCCTGATGGCGCGGGGCGGCGGCGGCCTGCCGGCTCGGGTCCTGCCCTTCGCCGTCAACGAGGTGACCCAGATCGGCTTCGACTTCCTGGCCTGCGCCTTTGCCTATGGCGCCAGCCAACTGGTCGTGCTGGTCGGTCCGGACAAGTCGGGCGAACTCGGTGGCCTAGCCAGCCAGCTCGCACTGCTTGAAACCGTGCTGGAGGGGCTGGGCTATGGCGGCGGCCGGCTCGAGATCATTGAAGACCAAGACCCGGACGCGGTGGAGAGCAAACTCTACGGCCTCCCCGATCGCGGGACTATGCCCCTCGGCAGCTTCCTCCCGATCGGCGGCAAGCGCAGCAAGATGCGCCTCGCGCTCGATCAGCTCCATCGCAACGCGCCCAACCCGGTGGAGTTCCTGCCGCTTCCTGAAGGCGCCCCCTTCGGCACGATCGAAGTCGATACCGAAGGCTGCACGCTCTGTCTGGCCTGCGTATCCGCCTGCCCGGCGAATGCCCTGCTGGACAACGAGGAGCGGCCCTGGCTCGGCTTCAACGAAGAAGCCTGCGTGCAGTGCGGCCTCTGCAAGGTCACCTGCCCCGAGAGCGTCATCACCCTAAAACCCCGGCTGAACTTCACCGACAGTCTGCGCGGCGCGGAGATGCTCAACGAGGCGATGCCGTTCAACTGCATCCGCTGCGGCAAGCCTTTCGGCGTCAAACAGACCATCGACCGGATCAGCGAGCAGCTTGCCGGAAAGCACTGGATGTTCGGCGACCGCAGCGCGGTGGAGCGCATCATGATGTGCGACGACTGTCGGGTGATCGTGCAGTTTGAGGACGATAGCGCGCCGTTCAAGGCAGGCGAGCGACCGGTTCCGCGCACCACGGCCGACTACCTGAAAGAGATCGCCGCTGCAGAAGACGAGGACAGCGAGCCCAAGTCGTGACCGCCCACGACCGCCGCCTCCATGCCTATCGCGCCGACTTGGCCGACGTAGCCCTGCGTGGCCAGGTCGACGCTGCACGGTTCGTGACGCCGGAGCCTTACATCCTGACGGCTCCCTTGGCGGATTTGCACCGCGCGCCGCGCCGCGATGCCGAGGTGGAAAGCCAAGCACTCTTCGGAGAAGCGGTCCAGGTTTATGAGGTCGCCGATGGCTGGGCCTGGGTGCAGCTGGAAGAAGACGGCTATGTCGGCTATCTGCCGGCAGAGGCGCTAAAGCCCGGCAAGCTAGATGCCACCCACCGGGTCTGGGCCACCAGCACACCGCTCTTCCCCGAAGCGACTCTGAAAGCGCCTACGACACAATTCCTCTACTTCTGGTCCCAAGTTCGCGTCATCGGCGAGAGTGGGCGCTATGCCGAGATCGAAGGCGGCGGTTGGCTTTGGAAAGACCATCTTCGCCCCCTCGATGCCCGCGAGCCGGACTACGTTAGGACGGCGCAGCGTTTTCTGGAGTCTCCCTATCTCTGGGGTGGCAAGAGCAGCCGCGGCATCGATTGCTCGGCCCTGCAGCAGCTTGCGCTGCGCGCCGCCGGCCATAGCGCGGCGCGGGATAGCGACATGCAGTGGGCCGAGGGCGGACCGGGCTTGGGCCAAGCCTTGGCGCCGGACAGCCCCCGGCAGCGCGGCGACCTGCTGTTCTGGCAAGGACACTGCGCCATTGCCCTGGACGCGCAGCAAATCCTTAACGCCACGGCAGGTCACCTGGCGACCGTGATCGAACCCTTCGACGAAATCGACGGCCGGGCCCGGCAGGACAGCCCAGAGGGCCTGCTCGGCCTGCGCCGCTTGGCGTAGCTGCGGCTTTAGGGCTCGAAATCTCCCCGCAAAACACTTATTATGTACGGACAGACATATCGGGCCGGCGAAGAGCCCGGATAGAGGACGGCAGGACGTATGGACAAGCTTGAGCAGACCGTGGGCGACAACAGCGTTGCAGTTTCTGAGGCGGGTGGCGAAGCGCCTTTGATTGACCCCTTTCAGCGCGCCATCAGCTATCTGCGGATTTCCGTGACCGATCGCTGCGATTTCCGCTGCGTCTATTGCATGTCGGAAGACATGACCTTCTTGCCCAAGGCCGAGGTCTTGAGCCTGGAAGAGCTCGACCGGCTGTGCAGCGCCTTCGTGCGTCTTGGCGTTCGCAAGCTGCGGCTGACCGGCGGCGAGCCCTTGGTGCGCCGTAACATCATGTGGCTGATCGGGCGCCTGGGCCGGCATATCGAAACCGGCGCGCTCGACGAGCTGACCCTCACGACGAACGGCAGCCAGCTTGCGCGCTTCTCGGAGGACCTCGTCGCGGCCGGCGTCAAGCGCCTCAACGTCTCGCTCGACACCTTGGATCCGCACAAGTTCGCGGCGATCACCCGCTGGGGCAAGTTCGACAAGGTGATGGACGGCCTCGCCGCGGCAGAGGCTGCCGGCCTAAAGATCAAGATCAACTGCGTGGCGCTCAAGGGCGTCAACGATGACGAAGTGCACAACCTGGTCGCCTGGTGCGGCGAGCGCGGCTTCGACCTGACCTTCATCGAGGTCATGCCAATGGGCGATATCGGCGGCGAGACGCGCCTGGACCAGTATTGGCCCCTCTCGATGCTGCGGGCCGAGCTGCAGAAGCGCTGGACCTTGAACGAGATCGAGTACAAGACTGGCGGCCCTGCCCGCTATGTCGAGGTCAAGGAAACTGGCGGCCGAATCGGCTTTATCACACCCTTGACCCACAATTTCTGCGAAAGCTGCAATCGCGTTCGCTTGACCTGCACCGGCACGCTCTACATGTGCCTGGGACAAGACGACGCCGCCGATTTGCGCCAGCCGCTGCGCGCTAGCGACGACGATCAGTTGCTCATCGGGGCCATTCGGGAAGCGATCACCCGCAAGCCGAAGGGTCACGACTTCATCATCGATCGCCGCCGCCGGGGCCCCGCGGTCGGACGCCATATGAGCGTGACCGGCGGCTAGGGAGTGATTGCGCCCCTCCGGCTGCGGCCACGTGAGCACAACGGCGGCGGGGACAGTGATGATACTTGGAAAGTTGGGTCGATACGCCGCCGTGGCGCTCGGCATTTGGGCGGCTTCTCAATCCGGCAATGCAGTAGCGGCTGAAGTCGCGCTGCGTTTGGAGAGCGGAGAGAGCGTCAGCGTCTCCCGCGTCGTGATCAGCAACGGCCGAGGCAGCCTGTCGGTGGACGTCGCCGAAGGACAAGTCCGCCGCTTGCAGAACAGCCCACAGCTCACCGGCGTTCCAAGCCTCAGAGACCTTGCGGCCAGCGAATACCCTGTGGCGGCCTTGCGGCCGGATACCCGTGTCGGGGCGGCATGGCATGACGGCGACGCCCTCTTCGTCGTGCTCGACGAACCACTGGTCCGCCTGGAAACGATCGAAAGCGTTACCCTCTTCAACGAGCGCTGGAGCTATCGCCTGCTGGGTAGCGTGCGGGCCTACAGTCTCGACATGGCCCAAGATCTCCCGGGCCTTGGCAGCGTGCCGACTGTGCAGCGCTGGTTGCAACTGTTGCCGGAACCGGATGACGTGCGTCTGTTGACCTTCGGCACCCGGCGCAGCCCGCTAACCTTGCTCTCGACAAACGCCCGGGCCCGCGACGATGTCGAGAGTCTGAGCCGCTTCTACGCCGGCGCCGTTTACCGCCAGCGGGAGCAGCTCGGGATTGTCATCTACCCGAGCGAAAGCGCTGATTAAACAAGGGCCTTTCGCTTCGGGATAACTTCGCTTTACTGGCTTCTGGCGAATCGGCGGCAGTTCTAAGACTCGCTCTGCGCTGCGCGCCAAACGTCCAACGCCCGAGGGAGCCCTGAATGACTGCGGTCAACCGCAATGACCTTGAGATTGTCCGCCACATCCGCGCAAGCTTCGACGAGGAACTGGACGACGGCGAGCGTATCGCGCTCGAGCGTCTCGCCCTCGTGGCTCAAAAAAGCGGCGCCGCAGATGAAGCCACTCTGGAGAAAGCGAACCGCATAGCGCAACGCTTCGGCCTGCGCGCGTTCGGCCCGCCGAGCCCGCGGCCGCCTGCCCCAGCAGCCCAGCAAGCAGCCTTAGTCGAAAGCCCCAAGCCTGCCACGAGCACGGCCGAGGCAAGCGTCACCAGCGCTCAAACTGCCCAATCGCAGCAGGCCGGAACGCCTCACGCCAAGCGCGGCTTTCAGCTTGTCGTCTACAGCAAGTCCGGCTGCCCATACTGCGATAAGGCGAAAGCGCATCTGGCCCAGCAGGGCATTCCTTTCACCGAGACGCGTCTCGATGACGAGGCCGCTCGCCTCGCCTTCTACGAAACCTCAGCAGAGCGCTGGGGCCGCGCCGTCTCCAGCATGCCGCAGATCGTCATCGAGGTCGGCGGCCTGGAGACCTTGATCGGCGGCCACCGAGAGCTGCTGCAGAGCGGTATCGAACGGACGATCTGGGAGCTGTAGAGCGCTTCGCTACTCGATCGTCACTCGGTGGGCGAAGTCGTGCCCATCGGTGATGGTGATCTGCTCGAAGCCCAGCAATTTGGCGAGATCGAAGAAGGTAAAGCGGTCCTCGACCCCGTTCTCACGGAAAATCGGCAGGCCGCGGGCAAAGGCCGTCATCATGGCGAAGAGTGCTCGGGCCCGGTAAATCGAGTTCACCCGGTTGTCCTCCATGGCGACGATGATGAGCTTCTGTGCTTCAGTTCCCTTGGCGAACATGACATAGGGCGCGGGGTAAGGCGCCTCGAGCTGCTTGCCGGTGAAGCCAGTGACGAACCCGAGCCGCAAGGCGCGGGATGCTTGCGGCATGGTCTGGGCCCGGGCGTTGTAGACTTCACTGCTGCCGGGTTCGGGATAGTAGTAGCCGATATGGCGCTCGGTATCGCCGTCAGCCGCGCTTTGAGCCAATGCCGAGCCGCCGGCTGCGCATGCCAGAGCCACCGCGCCAAATACCATGAGTAGCAACGTACGAATCTTCACCCTGCC
The DNA here is from genome assembly GCA_965247175.1 of Rhodospirillales bacterium. Classification (GTDB taxonomy): domain Bacteria; phylum Pseudomonadota; class Alphaproteobacteria; order Kiloniellales; family DSM-21159; genus JANQMX01. Next base: position 73,319 of record OZ252006.1, on the reverse strand, counting down.
TCCTTCTCTTCCTCGCGTGCGGGAAGTTCTTGTCAAAGTCGTTCTGTCCGCTTTACTGGACTCCCTCGCCCGCCGTCCAGGAGTTTCCCACGCCGGATGCCTGCTCCCGAGACCCATGACAGCGATGTGGCCGATGAACGTCACGCCGAGTCTCCCAGTCACGTGGACAAGGCGAGCGACCGTCGGCTGACGAAGCAGAGCGTTGCCTTCGTCGCCTCCCCGGATCCCGAGGCGCAGGAGGCGCGCCACCGTCTGGAACGGCGCTATGGCGGTATCCCGGCCTCTGGCGCCGAGATCATCGTCGCGCTCGGCGGCGACGGCTTCATGCTGGAGACTCTGCACGCCAACTTCGACCGCTCGGTCGCGATCTACGGCATGAACTACGGCACCGTCGGCTTCCTGATGAACGGCTATGAGGAGGACGGACTCGAGACGCGCTTGGCCACGGCCGAAGCCGTCAACCTGCACCCCTTGCAAATGCAGGCCGAGACCCTCGACGGCCAACAGGTGGAGGCCATGGCGATCAACGAAGTGGCTCTCTTCAGGGAGAGTCGCCAAGCCGCCAAGCTGCGCATCAGCATCGATGGCGTGATCCGCATGACGGAGTTGATCTGCGACGGCGTGATGGTCGCGACCCCTGCCGGCAGCACCGCCTACAACCTTTCGGCCCACGGGCCCATCTTGCCGATCGGCACACCGCTGCTGGCGCTGACCCCGATCAGCGCCTTTCGGCCGCGCCGCTGGCGCGGCGCCCTCCTGCCGTATGAAGCCACGGTCACGATGGAAGTGCTGGAGCATAACAAGCGCCCGGTCAGCGCCACCGCCGACTACACCGAGGTGCGCGACGTGCTGCGGGTCACGGTTCGGGAGGACCGCAGCCGAACCCTGCGCCTGCTCTTCGATCCCGAGCACAATCTGGAAGAGCGGATCCTCAAGGAGCAGTTCACGCCGTAGGCATCCGGCCTCGCTTGGCGAACACTCGGCCAACAAGGCAGCATTCCGTCCCACTCAGATTGGTTGTTGCACTAGACCAATGCTGCCAGGTGGGTTTAGGCTCTTGCCCATAACAAAATTGGTGGCGCGCTAAAGAGGCCATCTGACCGGAGGAGGCGATGCACGGCGAGACCCATGCCTTGCCGGGTGTGGCGTGATGCTCGGCGTTCCGAGACAACGGCGAAGTGTCTTGCGCGGCCTTACCGCAGCCGCGCTTGCAGCGTCGATGCCGCGCTGGGCGGCAAGCGAACAGCGCGGCGTCCGCTTCGGCCTAACGCCTGTATTTCTCAACTCCGATCTCGAACTGCTAGATCGACTACGCACCTATCTGTCCGCCGCCCTGGGTCAACCCGTCACTCTGGTCAAGCGGCGCACCTATCAAGAGATCACCGCGCTGCTGCTGTCAGGACAGCTCGATGCCGCCTGGATCTGCGGTTACCCCTTCATACAGTATCGTCCGCGTCTATCGCTCCTCGCCGTGCCGGTGTGGCGCGGCCGACCGCTCTATCAATCCTACCTGATCGTCGACCAAGGCCGCAGCGCGCATGATGTTCTCGACCTGAAGGGCGACATCCACGCCTACTCGGACCCGGACAGCAACTCGGGCTATCTCGTGACCAGGGCCACCCTGGCGGAGAGAGGAGAAGCGTCCAACCACTTCTTCCGGAAGAGCTTCTTCACCTACTCCCACCGCAACGTCGTGCGCGCGGTTGCCTCGGGCCTGGCCGAAAGCGGCAGCGTCGACGGCTACGTCTGGGAGGTGATGTCGGAGATCGAGCCAGCGCTGACCGGCAAAACGCGCGTCCTTCGAAAGTCGGAATGGCTCGGCTTTCCGCCGGTCGCCTGCGGCCGACCTCTGGCGGGCACGCCACTTGCGGCAGCGATCGCCATGGCCTTCGTGACCATGGCCGAAGATCCAGCAGGGCAGGAGGTACTGAACATGCTGCGCCTCGATGGCTTCACCGGAGGCGAGCCGGCCCTGTTCGAGAGCATCGCGCAGAAGTTCGAGCTGGTCCGGAGCTTGGGATGAGGCGCCTCGTCAAACGGGTCCGCACCTGGCCGACGACCGTCAAGGTGCCGTTGATGGTCGCGGGCTTGATGATCGGCGTCAGCGTGCTGCTCTCGAACCAAGTGCTGCAGCGCCTGGCTGAAACCCAGCAACGTCATCTGGAGGAGCTGACCGGCGCCTATCTCGACGGCCTCTCTTCCGCCATCGTGCCCCAGGTTCTGCTCGACGACGTCTGGGAGATCTACGATCAGCTCGATCGCACGCGCGAAGCCTATCTCGGCGTGAGCGCTTTGAATACTCTGGTCACCGACACGGAAGGCGGCATCCTGGCCGCCTCCGACCCACGCCTCTTCCCAACTCAAACCGCACTGCCCGAATCGCTCCAAAGTCGCTTTCAAGGGAGCGACAACTTGGTGCTCGACGAAGCGCAGGGCCGTGCCTTCATTCGTCGAGCACTTTCCTACCAAGAGCGTCCGGTGGGTTGGATCTATGCGGAGATCGACATCCGCGACCTGTTGGCGGAGCGGCACGAGGTTCTGGTCGCCCTCATTCTCGCCAATGCAGCGCTTACGCTGCTCTTTGCCGGTGGCGGCTATCTGGCGGTCAACCGCATGCTGCGACCGATCGGCGTGCTGGCGGAGCATCTTGAGCGTGGTCGCGGCGGTCATGTGGAACCGATTCCTGCCGCTGAGAGCGCTCTTCGTACCAGCGAGTTCGGGCATCTCTTCCACCGCTACAACGCCATGGCCGAAGCGCTGAATGAGCGGGAAGCGCTGGCCGCGCGGTTGGCGGAGGAGGAGAAGATGGCCAGCCTTGGCCGCTTGGCATCCGGCATGGCGCACGAGATCAACAATCCGCTGGGCGGCATGTTCAACGCCATCGACACCATTGAGCGGCACGGCGAGAACATCACCGTCCGAAAGGACTCGCTCGATATCCTCAAGCGTGGGCTCGCCGGCATCCGGGACGTGGTGCGGGCCACCTTGGTCACCTACAAAGGCAGCGCGCGAGAGCGGCGACTGCGCCCGTCCGATTTGGACGACCTGCGCTTCCTGGTACGTCAAGAGATCGCGCGCCGAGGTCTCAGCTTGGCGTGGCGCAACGACTTGCCCCCGTCCCTGCCCCTGCCGTCCAGCCCCGTGCGGCAAGCCGTGCTCAACCTCCTGCTCAACGCCTGCGCAGCCTCCCCCATGCATGGCGAAATAAGCTTCGAAGCAGGGATCGAACAAAGTCGGCTGCTGCTGGTTGTCTCCGACCGCGGTCCAGGCTTGCCGCCGGACGTCGCCACTCTGCTGCACAGCAATGGGGCGGCGCATGCGCCGTCCAACGAGGGTCGGGGCCTCGGCGCTTGGATGGTCAGCCGCTTGGTCGCAGAGCTTGGCGGCAAGCTGCGCGCTGAGGCGCGGATCGATGGCGGGACACGCATCGAGATTGCCATACCTCTGTTGGCGGACGCCGTGGACACGATATCGGGCAAGACTATGCCGGAGGGCCTGCGCCATGTTGCCTGAGGGGAGTCGCATCGGCGTGATCGAGGACGACCCGGTCATGGGGGCCTCGCTGCTGCAACGTCTGCAGCTCGAAGGCTGCAGTGTCGACTGGTGGACCTCGGGGCGCGAAGCGATCGCATCCCTGCAGCGCCGTCAGCATGACCTTGTGATCTGCGACATCCGTCTCCCCGACATAACCGGCGAAACGCTGTTTCGGGATGTGGTGCGGGAGGAGAATGCGCCGCCCTTCCTCTTCATCACCGCCTACGGCGAGATCGACCAAGCTGTGTCTTTGATGCAGGCCGGCGCCGGGGACTACCTGACCAAGCCCTTCGCCATGGACGACTTCCTCGACCGGGTCAGGACCCTGTTGGTCCGACAGGATGCGATCGAAGCGGAAAACACATCGCTCGGAATCAGCAGTGCCATGCGGGAGGTCGAGCGGCTTTTGCGCCGGGTTGCCGGCTTGGACAGCGCCCTGCTGCTGAGCGGCGAGACCGGCGTAGGCAAGGAGGTTTGCGCCCGCTTCGTCCACTGCATCTCGCCGGCCGCGGCGGAGCCCTTCATGGCGGTCAACTGCGCGGCGATACCCGGAGAACTGCTAGAGAGCGAACTCTTCGGTCACGAGAAGGGCGCCTTCAGCGGCGCCCATGCGCGCCATCTCGGCTACGCGGAGCGGGCCGGAAGCGGTGTGCTCTTTCTCGACGAGATCGGCGATCTGCCGCTTCCCCTGCAGGGTAAGCTCCTGCGTCTCCTGCAGGACCGTGCCTTTCATCGGGTCGGCGGCGAGCGCCCGCTTCCATTCTCTGCCCGACTGATCTGCGCCAGCAACCGGGACCTCGAGCAGGAGGTCCGTCGCGGCACCTTCCGTGAAGATCTGTATTTCCGTATTGCTGTCATCCCGGTAGCTGTGCCGCCGCTGCGCGATCGCCCCGCCGACATCGTCCAGCTGCTCTACCGCTTCACGGATGAACTCGCGCAAACCATGGAGCGCGAGGTCACCGGGGTGAGCGCCCTCGCCGAAGAAGCCGCCCTCGCCCACGACTGGCCCGGCAATGTCCGCGAACTGCGCAACCGCATCGAGCGAGCTGTCGCCCTGGCAAGTGGCAGCCGCCTCATGCCCGGCGATCTCTTCCCAGAGCTGGAGCTGGGCCAGGCCGGCAAAGCAGCCGAGATCGAGACCTTGGCCCAAGTACGCGACGCCGCCGAGCAGCGCCAGATCCAGCGGGCCCTTAGACTCACCGACGGGCAGATCATGAAGGCAGCAGACTTGCTCGGTGTCTCGCGCACGACCTTGTGGGAAAAGATGCGGCGTCTGAAGATCGCCGATGGTTAGTCCGTCGTAACGTTCGGAAATCCGAACAGCTTTCGTCCTGCAGGTTTGAGCTTCAGAACGGCCACGATCGCAGCAGCCACGTTAAGCCGTTCTTTTTGATCACCTTCCCCAGCTGGTCCAAGTTGGCACGCTCTTCGCACTGCTTCGCTGACAAACGAAGCTCAGGGGAGGACTGCTATGCCCAAATGTGATCGTCTCGTCGATGTCGGTCGGCGCCAGTTCCTGCGCGGCAGCACGCTGGCCGCGGCCGGCGCGGCAACCGCGACCGTCGTGCCCTCTGCCGCGGCAGCCGCCCGGACCGACTATCCCTCGTCGAAGCTGGCGAACCTCAAGGACCTCAAGCCCAACGAGCCGTTGGACATCGCCTATCCCGACGCGGATTCACCGGGCGTGCTGATCAAGCTGGGCCAGCGCGTACCCGGCGGTGCCGGACCCGACGGCGACGTGGTCGCCTACTCGGTGCTCTGCCCGCACAAGGGCTATCCGCTCACCTACGACACGAACGACAAGACCCTCAACTGCCCCGGCCACTATTCGCGCTTCGATGCGGAAATGGAGGGTCAGCAGATCTGGGGACACGCCAACCAGAACCTGCCCATGTTCGTTCTGCGGATCGACAGCTCCGGCGACATCTTCGCTGAAGGGGTCGACGAGTTGCTCTACGGACGAACCGACAACCTGCTGGCCTGAGGGAGGCGATCATGACCTACAAAACCGGACTGCGTCGCCTTCCGATCCCGCCGAAGGACGCGAAGGTTCACAACGTCACCTGCGACTTCTGCATCGTCGGCTGCGGCTACAAGGCCTACAGCTGGCCAATCGCGCAGGCGGGCGGCAAAGCGGCTGGCGACAACGCGCTTAACGCCGATCTTGGGGAGCAGCAAGGGGCTGATTCGCCCGACTGGTACAACCCGGCCATGTACAACGTCGTGCAGCAAGGCGGCCAGCCGGTGCATCTGGTCATCAAGCCCGACCAGGACTGCGTGGTGAATCAGGGTCTCAACTCGGTGCGCGGCGGCCGCATGGCGAATACGCGCTACTCCGAGCAGATGGGCACCATGACAGATCGCCTGACCAACCCGCTGGTCTGGCGCTACTCGCAGCTTCTGCCGAGCTCTTGGGACGATGCCTTGTCGCTGGTCGCCGACGTCACCCGCCGGGTGATGGAGGAATGGGGCGAGGACGGCGTCATCGTCTCCGCCTTTGATCACGGCGGTGCGGCTGGCGGCTACGAGAACACCTGGGGCACCGGCAAGCTCTATTTCGAGAGCATGAAGATCAAGAACATCCGGATCCACAACCGCCCGGCCTACAACTCAGAAGTTCATGCGACCCGCGACATGGGCATGGGTGAGTTGAACAACGCCTATGAGGACGCCGAGCTGGCCGACACCATCTTCTGCGTCGGGGCGAACTCCCTGGAGAACCAGACCAACTACTTCCTGGCCCACTGGGTGCCCAATCTGCGCGGCAGCTCGCTCGACAAGAAGAAGCAGATGCTGCCGGATGAGGAGCACGCCCCGGCCAAGGTGATCATCGTCGACCCGCGGCGGACGGTCACCGTCAACGCCTGCGAGATCGAAGCCGGCAAGGACAATGTCCTGCACCTGGCCCTGAACCCGGGGACCGACCTTGTGCTGCTCAACGCCCTCTTGACCGAGGTGGTCGCCCAAGGCTGGCATGCGAAAGACTTCATCGCCCAGAACACCAGCGGCTTCGACGACGCCCTGGCCGCCAACAAGACCAGCTTGGAAGATGCCGCCAGCCTGACCGGCCTCGCCGTCGCCGACATCAAGAAGGCGGCCGAGTGGATCGCCAAGCCCAAAGCGGGCGGCAAGCCGCGCCGCACCATGCTCTGCTACGAGAAGGGACTGATCTGGGGCAACGACAACTACCGCACCAATGCGGCGATCGCCAATCTCTGCTTCGCCACCCACAACGTCGGCCGGGAAGGCACCGGCTGCGTGCGTCTGGGCGGCCATCAGGAAGGCTACATGCGGCCCTCGGATGCCTTCATCGGGCGGCCGGCGCCTTATGTCGACCAACTGCTGATCTCCGGCCAAGGCGGCATTCACCACATCTGGGCGGTCGACCACTTCAAATCGACCCTGAACGCCGAGGAGTTTCGGCGCGTCTACCGCCGGCGCACCAACATCGTGAAGGAAGCCATGTCGGCCATCCCCTATGGCGACCGCGAAGCGCAACTGGATGCGATCATCAACGCAATCCGTCGCGGCGGCCTGTTCAGCGTCGACGTCGACATCCTGCCGACCCAGATCGGCGAGTGCGCCCATGTCATGCTGCCAGCAGCGACGGCGGGCGAGATGAACCTGACGTCCATGAACGGTGAGCGGCGCCTGCGCCTGACCGAGAAGTACATGGACGCCCCCGGCGAGGCGCTGCCTGATTGCTTGATCGCGGCGCGGCTTGCCAACCACCTCGAGAAGAGCTTCCGGGATGTCGGCAACGACGCCCAGGCCGACAAGTTCAAAGGATACGACTGGCAGACCGAAGAAGACGCCTTCATGGACGGCTACCACAAGCACGCCAACGGCGGCGAGTTCGTCACTTACGAACGGCTGCGCGCCATGGGCACGAACGGCGTGCAAGAGCCCTGCGTCGGTTTCGAGAACGGCAAGCTCGTCGGCACGCCGCGGCTCTACAGCGACGGCAAGTTCGGCACGTCCGACGGCAAGGCGCACTTCATGTCCGCCGCCTGGCGCGGCCTGCAGGTGCAGGGGCGCCAGGCCGAAGAGGCCAAGTACCCCTTCCTGATCAACAACGGGCGCAAGAACATGATCTGGCAGAACGCCTTCTACGACGTTCGAACGCCGTTCGTGCGCGAGCGCTTCCCGGTGCCTCCGATCGAGATGAACCCGGACGACATGGCGGAGTTGGGGCTGAAAGCCGGGGACCTCGTTGAAGTCTACAACGAAGTAGGCTCGACCCAGGCCATGGCCTACCCCATCGCCTCGGCCGCACGGGGCCAGTGCTTCATGCTGTTCTGTTCGCCGCTCGGCCAGGTCGGCAACGTGGTGAGCAAATACACCAACGAGTTCATCATTCCGAACTACAAGAATGTCTGGGGCAACATCCGGCGTATCGGCCGCGCGCCGCAGGCTGAAGGCATCAGCTTCAAGGCGCTGGAGTACCCGCAAGACATCTAGCGGTCAGTGCCTCTTCTACAGGCAGGCGGCGGCCATTTGGCCGCCGCCGTTTCTTTTCAGCGGCTGCAGCCAAGCCGCGGAGCAACAGCATTTTTGTGGTAATAGTCGTTACAGATCGGCATCTTGGCCGTCGACACTGCGCGGTCCTAGCTTCGAACCGCCCAACCAGGCCCAGAACATGACGATCGACGACTATATCAGGGAGTTTGTGACCGTTTGGGTGGTGGTCGACCCCATCGGCACGGTTCCCGTCTTCATCGCCGTGACCGCGGCCATGTCCGGCAAGGAGCGTCGCGGCGTCGCCTTTCGTGCAGCCCTCATCTCGGCGCTCATCCTGCTTGCCTTCATCGTCGGCGGACAGCTTCTGCTTGAGGCACTCGAAATCTCGCTGGTCTCCTTCCAGATCGCCGGCGGGATCGTGCTCTTCCTCTTCGCTCTGCAAATGATCTTCGGCCCCGGCAAGCCAGAGAGCGAACTGTCCGAGAACCGGCCAAGCAAGGAGGACGTCGCGGTCTTTCCGCTGGCCGTGCCTTCTTTGGCGTCGCCCGGCGCCATGCTGGCGGTGGTCGTGCTGACCGACAACAACCGCTACAGCATCACCGAGCAGGTGATCACGACCGGAGTCGTGATGCTGGTCATTCTGTGTGCCCTGATCCTCATGCTCGCGGCGGGCTTTATCAACCGCGTGATCGGCATCTCCGGCGCCAGCATCCTGAGCCGGGTGATGGGCCTGATCCTTGCCGCGGTCGCTGTCGACAACGTGCGTGACGCCTTGTTGGCGAGCGGGCTTCCAAGCTAGTCAGGACAAGGCTTTCTGCGCGGCGATCAGCTTGCGATCACGTTCGGCAGCAAGCTCGGTGAAACTCCGTCCCCGCTCCTCCTCGACTATCCCTGCACTCAAGACACGCCCTGCTTCGTCGTCCAGCCGGGGCGCGTTCATGCTGTCCCACCAGCGATGAAAGCTGTCGCCGTAGCGGGCGCAGAAGCCCTCCATACCGGCACCGCCGCTCCCGAGACTGAACAGCATGTGCGGGCCCATGACCGACCAACGCAGGCCGGGCCCCGACGTCACCGCCTTGTCGACGTCCTCGACGCTGGCGACACCCTGCAGCACGAGATCGATCGCTTCCCTCCACAGCGCGGCCTGCAGGCGGTTGGCCACATGGCCTGGCACCTCCTTGTTCACCCGGATCGTCACCTTGCCGCAGCCTTCGTAGAAGGCCTGCGCGAAATCGAGCGCACCCGGCGCCGTCCGCTCATTGCCGAGCAGCTCAACCAAGGGAATGAGATGCGGTGGGTTGAAGGGGTGCCCGAGAACGATCCGACTCGGGTCGCGCCAAGAGGCCTGCAGATCGCTGAGCAGCAGGCCCGAGGAGCTGGTGGCAACCAACGCGTCTGACGGCAAGGCGGCCTCGATCTGCCCATAGATCTCATGCTTCACCTCGAGGCGCTCCGGCACGCTTTCCTGAACGAGTTTCACCTCTGCGACGGCGCTTGCCACATCGCCAACGAAGCGGATGCGCTCGGGCGTTGCTCCCTCCCTCACGAGCCCTAGCTGCACGAGGCTTGGCCAAGCGGTGTCTATGTAGCGCCGCGTGTCCGCCTCGGCGTTGGGTGCGGGATCGAAGAGGTCGATCTCCTTGCCGGCCGCCAGGAACAGGCTGGCCCAGCTCGCACCGATCACACCGGCGCCGACGATGCCGACACGCTCTACGGTCTCTGGAAAAGCTGTCATGGAAAGCTCCCGCTAGAACAACTCGGGCCTGAGTGGCGAGGCCGCGATCAGGCCGCCGTCGACCGTGATCGTCTGTCCGTTGACGAAGGCCGCCTCGGCAGAAGCGAGCCAGACGGCGGCTTGTGCGATATCCTCAGGCGTTCCGAGCCGCCCCGCCGGATGGCGGGCCACCGCATCGGCCCGTGCCGCGTCCGGGTCGTCGGCCAAGTCGAAAGCAGCGTCGGCCATCTCCGTCATGATCCAGCCGGGCGCGATGGCATTGCAGCGGATGCCCTCAGGCCCATGGTCGACGGCGATGGAACGGGTCAAGGCCTGCACGAAAGCCTTGGAGGCGTTGTAGAGCGCCATCTTGGGATCGGCGTGGCTGGCGCTGATCGAGCCGATGTTGACGATGGCACCGCCGCCCTTGGCCGCCATGACCGGAATGATGCTGCGGCAAAGCTGGAACACCGCCTTGGCGTTGACGCCCATCAGCCGCTCCCAGTCTTCGTCGCTGCTCTCGACCACCGTCTTTTCGATCTGAACGCCGGCATTGTTGACCAGGATGTCGATGCCGCCCAGTTGCGCCTGCGTTACCGCAACCAGCTCTTCCGCCTGCCGCACGTCGCTGACGTCCAGTGAAAGCCACTCGACGCCTTTGGCGAGATCGACCGGCGCTCTGCCGCGGCCGCAGGTCAGTACGCTCGCGCCCTCCGCAGCGAAAGCCGCGACGATGGCGCGTCCGATACCACGGCTGCCGCCGGTGACCAGTGCCTTCTTGCCGGCGAGCCGCTGTGTCGCCGCCGGATCAGTCATGCGCGATCATGACATGGCGGACAGCGGTGTAGGCGTCCAGCGAGTAGACCGACATATCGCATCCGGTTCCCGAGCCTTTCATCGCCGCCCAAGGCATCTCGGGCGTGCCGACCCCGTGGGTGTTCACCCATGTAAAGCCGTAGCGCAGCCGGCTGGCGACCGCCGCGGCTCGGCCGACATCCCGCGTCCAAACCGACGACGCCAGGCCGTAGCGGCTCGCGTTCGCCCAGCCGATGGCCTGCTCCACGTCCGAGAAGCGCGAAATCGTGACGACCGGCCCAAAGACTTCGTCGATGGCGATCTCAGCGTCGTTCGCGACATTGGCGATGACAGTCGGCGCGTAGAAGAAGCCCGACCGCTCATCCGCGCCACCGCCGGCGGCAATCTCCGCATCCGAACGCGCTCGCTCGACGAAGCCGGCCACGCGCTCCCGCTGTCCCGCCGAGATCAAGGGGCCCATCTCGACGCCCTCGTCCTTTGGCCGGCCGGTCTTGATCGTCGAGACGGCGGAGGCGGTGTCGGCCACCAGCCTTTCGTAGATCGTGTCTGACGCCATGATCCTGCAGGGCTGCGCGCAGTCCTGTCCGGCGTTGAAATAGGAGCCGCCGCGGATCGTCTCGGTCACCGCCTCCAAGTCGGCATCGTCGAACACGATGACCGGCGCCTTACCGCCAAGCTCGAGATGAACGTGCCGGATCTGTCGCGACGCAGCCGCCATGGCCGCCATGCCCGTCGCCGGTGAGCCGGTCACCGAGATCGCCTCCATCTCCGGCGCGTTGATCAGGCGATCCCCGACCGAGCTACCGGCCCCATGGACGACGTTGACCACACCTTTGGGCACGACCTCGGCGATCAGCTCGCCGAGACGCAAGCTCGACAATGGCGTCAGTTCCGAGGGCTTGAGCACGACCGTGCAGCCTGCGGCAAGCGGGGCAGCCAGCTTCCAAGCAGCCATCATCAAGGGATAGTTCCAGGGCGCGATGGCGGCAACTGGCCCGACCGGATCCTTGCGGATCATCGAGGTATGACCGCGCACGTACTCACCGGCGGCGGAGCCCGACTGGGTCCGCGCCGCCCCGGCCATGAAGCGGAAGGTGTCGATGGTCAGCGGCATCTCGTCATCAAGCGCGCTGGGCCATGGCTTGCCGCAATTCCGGCTTTCCAGCTCGGCCAGTTCCTCCGCGTTAGCTTCGATCACCTCGGCGATCTGCAGCAAGAGGGCTGCCCGCTCGGCCGGCGTGCTCAGCGAACAGGCCTCGAAGGCTTCGGCCGAGGTGCGGACCGCCGCGTCGAGTTGCTCCGGCGAGGCTTCGGCGACGCGGGCGATCTCCATGCCTGTCGCCGGGTCTAGAACGGTGACCGCCTCGCCGTCGCCCTCGACCAATTCGCCATCGATCAGCAGCTTCGTCGCTGTCATCTGCCTCCTCCTGTCCGTCGCGCTCGGGTCATAGCCGCATCTGCTGAGCCTGGGCGGTCAGGCCACCGTCGAGCACCCAGAGTTGGCCAGAGGCGTAGCGCGCCTCGTCGCCAGCCAGCCAATTGACCAGATTGGCCACGTCCTCGGGCGTGCCGTAGCGCCGAATGGGATGGATATGCCGCACCTCGCCTTTCAGGCTCTCGATATCGCCCGCACTGCCGAAGAAGCTCCGCAGCATGGGTGTGTCGATGTAGCCGGGACAGACGGCATTGACGCGGATGTTCTCCGGTCCGTGGTCGCAGGCCATGGCGCGCGTCAGGGCGTGCACCGCGCCCTTGGTTGCGCAATAGGCAGCAAGGCTCGGGTCGGCGATGAAGCCGTCGTAAGAGCCGAAATTGACGATCGAGCCGCCGCCGGCTTTGCGCATCAGCGGCAACGCATGCTTCGAGGTCAGGAACATCCCGGTAACGTTGATCGCGAAGATCCGGTTCCAGTCCTCGAGCGAGGTTTCCTCGACGGTCTTTTCGATTTCGATGCCGGCCGCGTTGACCAGCACGTCGAGCCGGCCGTCGTTATCGTCAATGGCAGCCATCAGTTCGGAGACGCTGTCTTCGCTGGTCACATCGGTGCGGTGGAACACGATGGCCTCTTCCACTCCGACCCCGCCATCTGCGATATCGGCGGCGTAGACCTTGGCCCCTTCCCTGGCGAAGCGGGCGCAGATGGCCTGTCCGATACCGCCGCAGCCTCCTGTCACCACCGCGACTCGGCCTGCCAAGCTGCCCTTCACAGCATCGCTCATGGCGCGGCGGCCCGGCGATAGGCCTCCAGCACCATGCCGTGGAAGTGATGCACCGCGTGCTCGCTCATGCCTGAGCCCTCGGCATCCACCACATAGCGGCCCTGTTCGAAGGCAGGCGTGCGCATGCCGCGCTGCACGCTCTCGACCAGGCCGATGTCCTCGGGCTGCAGCACCTCGTCGACGAAACGGATGGCTTCCCGCTCCGCCCCGTTCGGCGTGTCCGTTTCGAGAAAGAAGTCGAATTCCTCGTAGGTCTCTTCCGGGCCGAGCGGGATGAAACGCCAGACCATGAAGTTCCCACGGCCGGGATAACGCATCAGCGTGGTGTTGGGCCAAAGATACCAGACCGCGTGATCGGTCACGCTGGCATCCTCGATGTCGTAGGCCTTGTTGTCCTGTCGGCCGGCCTTGGCCATGTGGCTGGAATAGATCCCGTGGGTCGTCACCTTGTAGGTCTCCATCTCCACCAAGGTGACGAAGTCCCTGTGCGCGACGGAGCAGTGGTAACACTCGAGGAAATTGTCGACGACGGCCTTCCAGTTGGCCTGAATGCGGTAGGTCAGGCGGTGCGCGAAGGTGAGTTCGCCGATGTCCGGCGCGTAACCCAGGATCTCATTGGCGAGGTCGCCGGACTGTTCGGCGAGGGATGGCGCTTCGGGGTCGAGGTTCACGAACACCAGATGGCAGAAGACCTCGACGCGAACAGGCGTCAGGCGGATCTGCCCTTTCTCGAAGTTCTCGACCATCTCGCAGTGGCGCGCGGAATAGAGCGTTCCGTCGAGTCGGTAGGCCCAGGCGTGATAGGGGCAGGTGATCATCTTCGTCCGCCCCTCACCCTGCAGCAGCTCATGGCCGCGATGCTTGCAGACGTTGTAGAAGGCGCGCAGCGCGCCGTCCGCGTCGCGGGTCGCGAAGATGCTCTGGCCCTGAATGTCCCCGGTGACGTAGCTCCCGGGCTGCCGCAGTTTCTCCTCGTGGCAGAGGAACTGCCAGCTCCTACGGAAGATCTCCGTCCGCTCGACTTCCAGGAACTTCGGCGTCCGATAGCACTCGGTGTTGAGCGACCAGGAGCGGGCCGCGACAGGGTCGAAGCCCTTGCCGACCTTGTCCAGTTCTTCCCGGCTCAGCCTTTCCATGCTCACCTCGTCTCCCTTGTCTCGTCAGGGCTCCCGCGCGCTACAGGCGCGGAAAGCGGCCCTTCTTCTCCAGTTCATAGATCGGTTGATTGTTGCGCACGTAGGCGCACGCGGCGTCCTGCTGCGGCTGGTAGTCCCACGAGAGACCTTGCTTCAGCATCACGCCTTTCAACAGCCGGCGGCGGCCCTGGCTCTCGAGCACGCTCCGCTTGAGCGCGGCCGTGTCGTAGGTCGTGGCGATCTCCTGCCGCAAGCCCGCGACGGCGACACACTCCCCAGGATCAGCCGCGAGGTTGCGGGTCTCCCGCGGGTCGCTTTCCAGATCGTAGAGCTGATCGGGATCGCCGTCCGCCTGGACGAACTTCCGGGCGCCGCGACGGACCATGAAGATTGGCTCCTGGGTCCCCTCGCCATAGTACTCGCCGATCACCTCGTCATGGCCGCCAACGCCCGTCAGGTGGGGCAGCAGCGAGCGACCCTCCAAGGGCGTTGCGTAGTCGCCGGCATCCCCGTCGCGCGCCATCTCGACGAAGGTCGGCAAGAGATCGACCAGCGACACGGCGGCAGCAACGCGGCGTGGTGCGAAGCGCTGCGGCGCATGGACGATCAACGGCACCCGCGCCGAATGCTCGAAGAAGCTCATCTTGAACCAGAGCCCGCGCTCGCCCAGCATGTCCCCGTGGTCGGCGGTGAAGACGACCACCGTGTCGTCCGCGAAACCCGTTTCCTCCAGGGCTCGCAAGACCTCGCCAATCTTGCGGTCGACATCGAAGATCGACCCGTAGTAGGCGCGACGGGCCCGACGCAGCATCGCGTCGTCAACTTCGACATCACTGGCGCCGTAGACCTGGCGCAGCCGCGCCGAGTGCGGGTCTTCGGCAACGCTGCCATGGGGCGTCTTCGGCAGGTCGATATCTTCGTCTCGATAGAGGTCCCAGGTCTTCTGCCGGCAGAGATAGGGATCGTGCGGCTGGATCATTGCCAGCGTCAGCAGGAAAGGTGCGCCGTCATCCGCCCGCGCGCGCTCGAAGAGATAGCGCTTGGCGTGGAACACCGCTTCGTCATCGTAGTCGAGGTAGAGGGAGCGCGTGCAGACCCCGGCCTGCTTCACGACCTCCATGGTGTGGTACCAGTCGAGCGGCTCTCCCGGCCGGTCCCACTCCGGATGCCAGGTGAAATCGGCCGGATAGACATCGGTGGTCAGACGCGCCTCGAAGCCGTGCAGCTGATCGGGACCGACGAAGTGCATCTTGCCGCTGAGGCAGGAGTGGTAGCCTTCAGCGGCTAGGTAGTGCGCGAAGGTCGGTATCTCGGCGGGAAACTCGACGGCGTTGTCCCAGGCCGCGATCTTGGAGGGTAGGCGCCCGCTCATCATGGAGAAGCGGGAAGGTGCACAGAGCGGCGAGTTGGTGTAGGCGGCGTCGAACACGACCCCTTCGTCGGCCAGCCGCGCGATCGTCGGTGCCTTGACCACCGGGTGGCCGTAGCAAGGCAAGAACTGAGGCGCCAGCTGATCGGCCATGATCAGCACAATGTTCGGCTGTCGACCTCTCCCTGCCATGGCGTCCTCCGGTCAAGACCCTCAGTCTCTTCCGGATTTTCGGAAAGACCTGTATATTTTCGCCATGAACAGGAAGTTTTCCGCCCAAGCTCTGGTGCGAGGTGCCGAATCGATCCCGTCGAGCGCTGGGCAGGCGCCGCTCGCAAAAGACGCAACCTCCATCGCCGTCCTTCTGCTGCCGGCCTTCAACGCGCTCGCGACCATGGCCTTCCTCGACCCCTTCCGTGCAGCGAACTACCTGACCGGCAGCACACTCTACGACTGGGACATGGTCTCCCTTGAAGGAGATGCCCTGTCGGCCAGCAACGGCCTGCAGGTCGCAAGCACGCGTACGCTGCAAGAGGCTGAAGGCCCCTATGACTATGTCTTCTTAAGCGCAAGCTGGGCGCCCGAGGCCTATCGCGACCGGCGGCTCTTCGACTGGCTCAAGCAACATGCGCGACGCGGCGCAGCGCTCGGTGCAATCGACACTGGTGCCTTCGTCCTCGCCTTCGCCGGACTTCTGGCGGGGCGGCGGGCAACGGTTCACTACGAGCATATCGCCGCCTGCCGTGAGCTCTTTCCCGAGTTGGAGATCACCGAGGACCTGTTCGTCATCGACGATGAGCGGCTGACCTGCTGCGGCGGCACGGCCTCGAGCGACCTGGCGCTGGAGATGATCCGCCGACGCTTCGGGCTCGATCTCGCCAATGCGGCCGCCCGCTACATCTTTCATGACCGCTTACGCGCCGGCAGCGAAGGCCAGGACTCCGCCATTCATGAGCCGGCCGGCTACGCCATGCCAGAGACCTTGCGTCGCGCCATCGCCGCCATGGAGCGCACCCTCGAAGCGCCGCTGCCTCTGGCCGCAATCGCCAAGCGGGCCAGCATCTCGCAACGGCAGCTCGAACGTTTGTTCAAAGCGCATACCGGCGTCACCGCCGTGCAGTACTATCTGGAGGTCCGGCTCGATCGAGCCCGCAGCATTCTCATGCAAACCGACCTCTCCATTCTGGAGGTCGCCGTCGCCTGCGGCTTCTCATCCCGGGAGTATTTCGCCCGCGCCTATCGGCAGCGGTTTGGCCTTGCGCCATCTCAGGACAAACTGGAAGGACGCGTGCCCTTCCAGTTCCGTTCCTTCCCCAGTCCGAACCGTCAGGTTCAGCCGGCGCGCCGACGAAGCCGACGCGCCGCTGACCCACATTGACCGTTCTCGATATACTTCCGAAAGGGAAGCCGAGCGTCAGTCGTCGTTCTCTTCTTCCTCGCCAGCCGGACAGCAGCGATACTCCTGCGACTTCTCGAGCAGCTCGATCTGCTTCGCGAGCAGCTTGTTCTCGAGCTCCTTGCGGGTGAGGTCCAGCTTGATCTCGCTCTGCAGTGCCGGCTCACAGACGTTACAGTCGTCGAGGCAGCCTTTGACCAGAATGGCCGGCGTCGGCAGGCAGGTCTTGATCTCGAAGGACAGCTCCGCGGCCAACTTCGGATTGACGCTGCCGCCGACCTGATCGAGCAGCCCGGCCGAGACGAGATCTTCGTCCACGGCTCTCAGCGCCTTCTCCCGCTCCTCGCGAGAAATCGGCTGCGCCGCCTTGAACCGCTGCCCGACAGTGGACTGCACGCCGACGAACCGACCTTCGAACTGCGGGCTCGCATCGCCGCCGGTCGAGATCAATCCGGCACGGTCGGCCGCTCCGCTCCCGCGGGCAACGGACTCGACCGTGACCCGTTGCTTGTCGGTCGCCAGAACGCCCTGCGGAATGACCGAGACCTCGCCCGAGTAGCGTGGTGGCAGAACTTCCACCTTGCTGTCGGCCGCCGAGTCGACGACGCGCCGTGTGATCGCCGTGATCCTGAAGCGGATGATCTGCGTCTTGTCGATCTGATAGGCGAAATAGGTCACCGCATGACAGCGGTTGGGGTTATGGAGCGTCCGGGTCGCCGACTCGAAGGTGCTTTCCGACTCCCCTTCCGCGTGGACGCGGCTCTGCACCTCGCCGACGGAAACCGAGCTCGCCGCACGCGTCGCCTGGACCGAACGCTCATGCGAGGACTCGGCATGGCTGCGCAGCTCGCGGGTGAAGTCGAGCGAGGAAGAGGCATTGTGCGAACCGCTGGCGCTGGCCGACGGCCCGAAGAAGAAGGTCTCGAGCGCCCCGGACACGCTGCCGTCCGTCTTGAACGAACCGGAACTGGAACGATCGGAGTCGATATCCTCCCGCACCGACAGATCGGACATGAAGCGGCTCATGGAGCTCATGTAGAAGCTCTCTTCCGATGTCTGCTCGTGACGGTAGCTGACCTCGGACTCGCGATCGAAGGTGAAACGGTTCTTGCGGCTGGCGCTGAACAGACGCACCCGCTCGCCGGGCAACAGCGTCGTCGAGTAGACCAGGTCGCCCAGTGAGAGAGGTCCGGGGCAGCGTTCGAACAGGACGCTGATCTTCACCTCGACGGGAATGTCGCCGATGCGATTGATCAGACGGTAATCGAAGGTCAACCGATCGCAACAGGGCTCTGGCGTGAGCACCGGACAACAGGGAATCTCATTCACCTTCGTCGGTTTATCCGTCAAGCTGGTCATCGTAGCTCCTTTCCACCGCCACTCCTGCCGGGCAGGCACGCTCGTCAAGAACAAGCGGTGTCCTCTTGGCGTTTCAGTGTTTCGAGGAGAGTGCGGACGGCACTGCCGGCCGACGGCAAAGCGCGCAGCGGAAAGAGCCACTGACCTGCCGGCTGTCCGTTCCTAGCGAAACGGCACCGGCCTGCTGGAATTGAATCTGGCTGGCTCCGGCCTGGACCCTGGCGCAGCACAAAGCTGCCCCGGAACAGCATCCGGAGTTAGCACTCTGTCATCGTTGCAGCATCGCCACGATTAAACCCCCTCGATCCCTAAGCTGCCGACTCCGCCTGCCGCGCCTTCACGGATTGGTCTCGAAGACTCTCCATGACGGCGTTCCCCCGGCACATGCGGGTCGACACAGAAAGAGGCTACGCCTTCTGGCGGCGGCGCCTTGTGATAAAAAAAATACATTCATCCGTCGTATTGTTAAATAAATCACAGTTCACGCTGCGAATTGTGCATTCCGTCACACTCGTTCAGTGCGCTCAGTCCGGCTTGATGCCCATGGCCGCCAGTTCGTCCTCCAGGCGCCGCTGCACGTGACCGGCGAAGCCGGCGCCGGCCTCGGTGACACTATCCACCGCCAGGTGCACGCCGGCCGCTTCCAATGCGGCGACTTCGTCCGGGAAGCGGGCCACCGCCGCGATCATGCCGTCGAAGCGGCTGCGGGTCAGGCGCTCGATCATGTCCAGGTTGGCGCTCAGCTCCGGCAGCGCCAGCATCACCAAGCTGACCTCGCCAGGGTGCACCCGGTCCCAGAAGTCCGCGTCGGTTGCGTCGCCGAGCACGGCATTGCGCCCTTCCGCCTGATGCGCGCCCACCTTGTCGGCGTCGCTGTCGACCCCGACGATTTTGTCGCCGTAGAGAGAGCGCATGTGGTCGTAGGCCGCAGCGCCAATGCGCCCCATGCCGAGGATGGCGATGCGGGCATCGCCCAGGTGAACAGGCTGATCATCCGCATGACGTTTCTCAGTCTGCCAGCGAACAAGGCGGTCGTGAAAGCGGTCGTAGAGCCCGCGTGACATGGCATTGAGCGGCGCCCCGATGACAAAGGTAATGGCCAGGGCGATGGCGATGACGGCCAGCCAGTCCGGCGATAACCATCCGTTCGTGACCCCGATTGCGCCGACGATGAGGCCGAATTCGCTGTAGTTGGCGAGAGAGAGCGATGCCAAGGACGCGCTGCTGGCACGCAATCGAAAGCGGGTCAGGAGTGCAAAGAAAAGGCCGACCTTGAACGGCAGCAGCAGGACGAACAGGAGCGCGACCATGACAGCCTCGGCGGTGAGGCTGCCCGTCAGACCTATGTTGAGAAAGAAGCCGACCAGCATCACGTCCTTGAAACTGAGCAGCGAGTCCGAGATCTCGCTGGCGAGCCGGTGCTTGGATAACAAGACGCCCAACACCAGCGCCCCAAGGTCTGCCTTCAAGCCCACCAAGCTGAAGGCGGCCGCACCCAGGACCAAGGCGGCAAAGAGCCCGTAGAGCGGGACCAACTCACCGTGACCGCAGCGATCCATGATGAAGTAGAGAAGCGGGCGCAGGAACACCAAGCCGACCAGTGCGAAGGCCCAAAGCGACGGCAGCTTGCCGGTCGAAAAGGTGATGAAGAGGACGGCAATGATGTCCTGCATGATCAGGATGCCAACGGCGACCCGCCCGTGCAGGGACTTCATCTCTCCCTTTTCTTCGAGCGTCTTGACCGCGAAGACGGTGCTGGAAAAGCTGAGCGCAAAAGCGACCAACGCGCTGGTCGCGAGGTCCATGCCGACGAAAAGATGAATACCCGTGACGCTTAGGGCGAAGATGACAAGGCCGAACACGATCACCGTGATGGCCATATGCAGGCTGGCGCCGGCCCAGACCTCCGGTTTCAGCAAGGTCGTGAGCTTCAGCTTCAGGCCGATGGAGAAAAGCAGCAGCGTCACGCCAAGATCGGCAAGCTGGTTGAGCAGCGGGCTGCTCTCGTAACCGAACGCGCTCAAGGCAAAACCGGCGGCCAGGAACCCCACCAGCGGCGGCAGGGAAATCTGCCTGGCGGCGAACCCAAGCATGAATGCTATCGCAATGAAGACCGACTCCAACACGCCCCTGCTCTCTTCGGCTCTTACCGCTCACCAAACGGGCGAACGCCACCTTGAGGAAGTAGAATAAACGGCGACAGCGTTGAGACGCTATGGCTTATCTCAATCGGCCGCGACAAGCGCAGCGATCCGTCACACCAGGACGACCGCCTCTTAGTCGCGGCAAACGCCGCCTATCCGGCTGGCGCCTTGTAGCTGCCGGTCAACTCGCCCGACTTCTTCATGGCGTCGACGGCCTCGTTCATCGAGATCAGCACCGTGGTGTCAACCCTGGAGAAACTGCCGCTGGCGCCGACGGCCATGGCGACCGCAGCCGCATCGACGTTGTTGGGAAACTCCGAAATGACGATCACATCGTAGTCGCCGAAGCAGAAGTACATGTCGACCATCTTTCCGCCCGCAGCCTTGAAAAGCTTCTCGGCTGCACGCTTGCGGTTGTGCGGCCGCTTGACCAAGGCCTGGACGGCCTCGGTGGTATAGCTGACACGGTGCAGATAGCGCGGCATTGTTGCCTCCCTGTTGTTGGTGGGGGCCTCTGCCTCCTGCATGCGTCCCGCTTCTCCTGGCGTCCCCGGGCAACACAGCTTGCGCTGAACGCCGCGCTCTGTCGAGCCACCCTTCAGGAGGTATTCGCGGACCAGCGTATCCTTACGGTGCAGCCGCGCCTTGACGGGTGTCCTCAAGCCAAGCCTTGAGCACGCTGTAGCCCAGCGCCAGAACCACCGGTCCGACGAAGAGCCCCAAGATGCCGGAGGACAGCACGCCCCCGATCGCTCCCAGAAAGATCACCAGCATCGGCACGTTAACGCCGCGACCCAACAGCAGAGGCTTCAAGACGTTATCGATCGACGTCACGAAGACGCACCAGATCAGGAAAATGATCGCTGTCGTCGTATCGGCGGACGAGAAGACGTAGATCACCGCCGGCAGCAGGACCGGCACCGGCCCGACCTGCAGGACGATCAGAATGAGGCAGACCAGCGCCAGGAGCCCCGCCGCGGGAATGCCCACAGCCAAGAAGCCGAGCCCGGCCAGGATGGACTGCAGCAGGGCAACGCCGAGGATCCCCCGAGCCACGCTGCGGATCGTCGCTCGCGCCAAATCGACATAGGCACTTCCGCGATCGCCCACCAACCTTATGGCAAGCTCGTGAGCGACCCGCTCTCCGCCGGAGGCGTTGGCCAAGAGGGCCGCCGCGATGAAAATGGCGATAACGAAATGCAGCAGACCGATGCCGATCTGGCCGACGAAGGCCAGCATCCAACTGCCGATCGCGTTCAGCTCGGGCCCAATCCGTCCGAGTGCCGCCTGCAGGTTGGTCGATGCCAGATCCCAAAAGCGGTACAGCGGCCCACCAATCAGAGGCCAAGTCTCAACGACCTGAGGCGGTGCCGGGATCTCCAGGGACCCCTGGGTCATCGCGCTTGCCAGAGTGCGCAGCCCGTCTACCAGCGTGCCGGCCAGGATGAGTGATGGGACAATCAGAACGAAAAGGCCAACAACCACATAGACCGCAGCGCTGAGCATACGGCGCCCGCCCAGGACGGCCTGAAGTCGGACGAAGAGCGGATAGGTGGCAACCGCAATGATGATGCCCCAGACGATCGGCGCCAGGAACGGTTTGAGGATGGTGAAGCACCAATAAATCAGCAGCAGCAATAAGCCGATGCCGATCGCCGCCTGCATGGCACGCCTGACGAAGGGTCCCTCGTCCTGGGATGAACCGCCGATCTCCATTCCCGCCCCCTGGAGTTGTCAGGCGCAGAGGATACCGCTCCTGGCGCTCCACGCTAGCGCAGCTTCTTCACTGCTCGCCAGCAAGACGTTTGTAGGACGAAACAGGTCACGCAACCTTGGCCTCCTCCACCAACCAGTTGTGGAACAAGCGAAGTGCCGGATTGTCGAGGGCATCGTCCGCGTAGGCGAGGAAGTAGCCGTAGTCGTCGAGCGCCACCTCGGAGATCTGGAAAAGCCTGTCCCTTGCCAGCTCTTCGCCGATTAGCCTGTCGTTGACAGCTATGCCTTGTCCGTCGATTACGGCCTGAACGCGAACGTTGGGGTCCGGAATGACGAGATCATCGCGCGTCGGGCGATAGGGCAGCCCCGCCGCTCTGTGCCAGTCCTGCCAGGCTTCACTGCGGTCCCGGTCGTGCAGCAGAGGGAGCTCAGGCAGTACTGCCGCCAGTCCTTTGGCAGCAACGCGCGTTTGAATCGCCGCCCCCGCTGTCGGAAAGGCTGGACAAGAAAGGAGCGGCTCGATCTGGCAATCTCTCCAGCGTCCCTTGCCCCAGCGTATAGCCATATCAATGCCTTGCTGTGCCAGGCCGATCAGATCGATAGCCGGTTGCAGGCGCAGCGCGACGCCGGGATGCGCCGCAATAAAGGTCATCAGCCGGGGCGAAAGCCAGCGCGAAGCAAAGTAGGTCGAGAGACCGACCGTAATGCGTGCGTCGTCCTCGCTGCCTCTCAGCTCGGCGATCTCTCGCTCAAGACTGCGAAAGGCCGGCTGCGCCGCCTGCCACAGCCGCTCCCCCCTTTCGGTGAGGGCGATGCCGCGATGCTTTCGCACGAAGATCGTAAAGCCGAGCTCTTCCTCCAACCGAGCAATCTGATAGCTGACCGTGCCCTTGGAGAGGTTTAGCTCCTCAGCGGCTGCAGTGAAGCTGAGATGGCGTGCGACAACATCGAAAACGCGGAGACTGTCATAGGATCGAAAGCGCATCGTTTGCGTTTAGATTTTTTGTACTAAGAGTTCAAATCATTCGGTTTGCTTGTCCGATCGATTCAGCGCTGAAATCCACACTACAACTCGTTCCTGCCAAAGCCTGCGGAAGAGCTTGCTCATAGTACTGGATTAATTTGCTGATCGGTCAAAGAGATGAACGCAGTCTCGAGCTTCGCAGCCAGCAGAGCCGCAGGCCAGCGCCGACGCGCGGGCGGCCGCTCGGCCCGCATGGCGCGGGAGTCATCCGGAAGCAACCCGACTGGTTTTGGCAGTCGAAGTAGAAAGCTGCCGCGCTACGACCTGCTCGACGAAGAGGCTTTGCAGCGACTGGAAGCGCAGGCGGACTGGATCCTTCGGGAAATCGGCATCGAGTTCCACGACGACCCGGAAGCCCTGCAGCTCTTCCGAGATGCCGGTGCGACCGTCACAGACACGCGGGTGCGCTTCGATAGCGGCCACGCCGCGTACCTCTGTCGAACGGCACCGAAGAGCTTTCGCATGGTCGGGCGCGACCGGTCCTCGAGCATCACCCTAGGCGGCGACCACACGGTCTTCATGCCGGCCTACGGCCCCCCCTTCGTCAGCGATCTCGACCGTGGCCGTCGCTACGCCACGATCGAGGACTTCCGCAACCTCGTGAAGCTGACCTACGCCAGTCCTTGGCTGAACCACGGCGGCGGCACGCTTTGCGAGCCGGTCGACCTGCCGGTCAATAAGCGGCATCTGGACATGGTCTATGCGCACCTGCGCCATTCGACCAAGCCCTTCATGGGCGCGGTGACGGCGCCGGAGCGGGCCGAGGACTCCATTGCCATGGCCCGGCTCGTCTTCGGAGAGAACGCTCTGGAGGACAGCTGCGTCATTCAGGGCAACATCAACGTCAACTCGCCACTGGTCTACGACGGGGTCATGACCGGCGCGCTCAAGGCCTACGCCCGAGCCAACCAGAGTGTCGTGGTTTCCCCCTTCATCCTTGGCGGCGCCATGGGCCCCGTGACGCAACCTGCCCTGCTGGCTCAGTCGCATGCCGAGGCCATGGCAGGCATCGCGCTCAGTCAGCTGGTGCGCCAGGGCGCGCCGGTGGTCTATGGCAGCTTCCTGACCACCATGGACCTCAAGAGCGGCGCCCCCACCTTCGGCACGCCCGAGGCCAACCTTTCCACCTTTGCTATCGGTCAACTCTGCCGACGCCTTGGCCTACCGTTGCGCTGCGGCGGGGCGCTGACGGCCTCGAAGGTCGTCGATGGTCAGGCCATGCAGGAGTCAGCCGCTGGCATGCTGAGCGGCCTCCTGGCCGGCAGCAACTTCATCTTCCACGCCGCCGGCTGGCTCGAGGGCGGGCTGACCATGAGCTACGAGAAGTTTGCCGCCGACCTGGACCACTGCGGAATGATGTGGCGGTTGCTCGGTGGACTGGAGATCGACGGTGAGAGCTTGGCGGCAGAGGCCTACCGCGAGGCTGGCCCCGGCGGTCTCTATCTCGGCACCGCCCACACCTATCGGCACTTCGCAACAGCAAACTATGAGTCTGCGTTGGCCGACACCCGCTCCTTCGAGCAATGGCGGGACATGGGACGGCAGGACATGGAGCGGCGCGCCAACGCCCGCTGGAAAGAAATGTTGGCCGCCTATGAAGCGCCTGCCCTCGACCCAGCAATCGACGAAGCGCTCCAAGACTTCATGACCCGAAAGAAGGCGGAGACGCCGGATCAGCGCTACTGACCAGACAGCGGATAAGAGGAAACAGGAAAGGAAAGCCCATGACCGAGTCGACGCGCACCTCTGCCCTCGCCTCCCGCCACCGGGAGTTAGGGTCCGGGTTGGAGGATTGGAACGGCATGGGGACGGCCTGGACCTACAGCACCGACCCAAACGACGAGCACGACGCGGTGCGCGAGGCTGCAGGCCTATTCGACATGTCGCCGTTGAAGAAAGTCTACCTGCGCGGTCCGGACGCTGCGAAGGTCGCGGACCATGCCTTCAGTCGTAACGCGACAAAGATACCTGCCGGTAAATCAGCCTATGGCTGCATCCTTACCGAACAGGGCACGGTCAGTGACGATGCCATCCTCGCGAACAACGGTGAGAACGAGTGGTTGCTGTGCCACGGGTCCGGCGAGAGCATGGAGCGGCTGCAGGAATCAGCGGCGGACTGGAATGTCGACTTGGAGTTCGACGATGATCTCCATGACATTTCTCTGCAAGGCCCGAAAGCCCAGGCGCTTCTTGGCGCACATACGCCACTTCATCTCGATGCACTCCCCTATTTCCATCACGAGGCAACAGAGCTATTCGGCCGCAAATGCCGTATCTCGCGGACCGGCTACTCCGGCGAACGAGGCTACGAGATCTTCGCGGACAGCGCCGTGGTCTGCGATATCTGGGACAACATCCTCGGTCACGGCGCAGAGCAAGGTGTGATGGCTTGCTCCTTCACCGCTCTGGACAAGGTGCGCATCGAAGCCGCTCTGCTCTTCTTCGGCTATGATATGACCGACGAGCATAGTCCCTGGGAAGTGGGTTTGGGCTTCACTATCAGCCGCAAAAAAGGTGACTTCCGCGGCAAGGACGCCGTCTTTGCGCTTGAGGGAAATGAGCGCTTTCTGCAGACCGGCATCGCGGCCGATCTCCATGACATGCTCGCCGGTGGCGAGAAGCTCATGCTTGACGGCCAGGAGGTCGGCGTCGTCAACAGCCCGGCCTGGTCGCACCGCCTCGGGAAGTCGATGGCGCTCTGCCATGTGGAGCCACAGGCGGCCGCACCAGGCACCAAGCTTGACGTCGTGGGCGAAGACATGACCTGCACCGCGTGGGTAGAGCAGATTCCTTACTTCGACCCCGAGAAATTGCGCGTGCGTGCTTGACCTGTCTCAAGGCTGCAAAGGTCAGTCTGCGTTCAACTCAGTATCCCGGGGAACGATAGGGATAGAGATGAACGTCAAGATCGCCGACCTGATGGCCAAGCGGGTCATCACGGCACAGCCGCACCACACCGTCGAGCATCTGCGCGGCGTGATGGAGCGGAACCGCATCCACGCGCTGCCGATCGTCGGCCCGGAGAAGGAGGCGCTCGGCATCGTCACCACGGCTGACCTTGCCGGGAAGCTCAAGGACGCCACCCCCGCCAGCAAGGTGATGACCAACGGCGTGCGCGCGGTGCCGGCCTACAACGATGTCAGCGTTGCCGCCAAAATCATGCGCAAAAACAAGATTCACCACGTGGTGGTGACCCACGAAAAGCGCGTGGTTGGAATGATCAGCTCCTTCGATCTCCTGAAGCTTGTCGAAGGTCAGCGCTTCGCGGCCAAGGGTGCGCCAACGGATAAAAAGGGCGCGAAAAAGCGGACGGCCTGAGCGCCGAGACCTCGATCGCCCTGCCCTATCCTTCCAGCGCGGTACAGCGAATCAGCAGCCGGCGCTGACCGGTGAAGTCGTTGATCGGATAGTGCAGGGTGAAGCGGTTATCCCACATGACCACTTGCCCCTCCTGCCAGGACACGCGGCAGGTGAACTCTGGCCGGCTCTGGTGCCGGTCAAGAAAGTCGATCAGCGGCCGACTCTCCTCTTCGGTCATGCCCTGGAAGCGCGTTGCGAACATCCGATTGATGTAGAGCCCCTCCGCGCCGGTCTCCGGGTGGCGGCGTACTACCGGATGAACCGCCGACTCCACCGGATGGTCGGGCCGGCCGGGCCCGTCATAGCTGTGCACGGCCTCGAGCCCCCGCAGCAGGTCTTGCATGGCCGGCGAGAGCGCGGCGAAGGCTGCAACTGTGCTGGCAAAGCCCGTGTCCCCGCCGACCGGCGGCACGATCAAGGCATGCAAGACCGAGAGATAGCCGGCAGGCTTACGAAAGGTGACGTCGGCGTGCCAGTCGCTGCCGCCGAAAAGGCGCTTGCCATCCGGCTCTTTGCGCATTTCCAGCACCTCGGGCACGCCGATGACGCGCAGAACGCCTTCCCCAGCATGATGCAGAAAGAGCGGCCCGAACTGTGCGGTGAAATCCCGCAGAGCTTCGGCGGAGAGGTCCTGACCCGGCACAACGACCACGAGATGACGGGCCAGTGCCTCACGCACCGTTGCCAAGTCATCCTCCGCCATCTCCCCGCCCAAGGTTACGCCGCGCAAGACGGCACCGACATGAGGTGTGATAGGCACGACCGAAACCGCTTCGCTGCTTTGCTCGATGCTACCCTGCCGCATCTCTGCTCCTCCCGCGCTCACGCCCGCCGATAGACGACCTCGCCGTCCAGCAGCGTCAAATCCACCTGCGTTTCCAGCAGCGCTTCGGGCTCGACGCTGAAGATATCCCGATCGAGCACGGTCACGTCGGCAAGCTGACCGGCCGTCAACCGCCCCTTCTCCTGCTCCGAGAAGCTGCCGTGCGCACCATGCTCGGTCATGGCGGCCAAGGCCTCCTCCATGCTGAGGCACTCGTTCCCGCCCAGCACCCGCCCCCGGTCGGTCTTGCGCGTCACCATGCAATAGAGGTTCTTCATGGGGTCGAAATCGGAGACCGGCGTGTCGGTCGACGCCACCGGCTTCAAGCCTGCGTCGCGCCAGCTCCGCATCGGATAGGCGCCGGCAGGACGCTCCTCGCCCAGGACCTCGACGTAGAGCTCCCCGAACTCGTAGACGAAGATGGGCTGCGGCGCCGGGATCATGCCGAGCCGGGCCATATCGGCGATCTGATCGGGCCGGGTGAAGCCGCAGTGCTCGATGCGGTGACGATGGTTCGTACGCGGCGCCCCGGCCAGGGCACGCTTGACCGCCGTCACGCTCTGATCGATGGCGGCGTCACCGATGGCATGGATGGCAAGCTGATAGCCCTTGCGGTGATAGGTCTCCGCCCAGTGATTGAGCTCTTCGTCGCTGTAGACGAAGAGCCCTCGGTTGTCGCAGGCGCAGGTGTAAGGCAGCGTCATAGCCGCCGTCTTACCGCCAGCGCTGCCATCGGCGAAGAGCTTGACCGGACCAATCTTGAGGCGCTCATCGCCCTGCCCGGTCATCAGGCGCTCGGCCTCGGCCTGGCGCTCGATGCCGTTCGGCCCGCCGGTCAAAGCCAGATAGGTCCGCACCTTAAGGCGCCCGCTGTCGCACGCGGCACGGTAGGCGAGATAGTCGTCGAACTGCTGGCGCAGGCCGAGCCCCGCATCCGTGACGCTGGTGATGCCGCGCGACAGGAAGATCTCGTTGGCGAGTTCCAGTGCACCGACCAGACGCTCCTGGCTGAGGGGCGGCAAGGCCTTCTTGATCAGCTCCTGCGCCGTTTCCATGAGCAGGCCGTTGGGCCGCCCATCGTCATCGCGGCCAAGCTCACCACCTTTGGGATCGGGGGTATCGGCGTCTACGCCCGCGAGCGCCAGAGCAAGGCTGTTGGCGACCCCCATGTGGCCGCAGGTGCGGGTAATGTAGACGGGGTTGTCCGGTGCAACTCGGTCTAGCTCCGCGGCCGTCGGGTGGCGTGCTGGCGTGAGATGGAAGTGATCGTAGCGCCGCCCGAGAATCCACTCCCCCGGCGGCGTCTCTTGGGCTTTGGCGCGGATACGGCCAAGCAACTCGTCCATCGTCGAAAGCTGGGTCGGGTGCAGGTTGACTTCGCTCTGCTCCAGACCGAAGAGCAGCATGTGCTGGTGGCCGTCGTTGATGCCCGGGACGGCGGCACGGCCAGCAAGATCGATGCGTCTGGTATCGGGACCGGCCAAGGCTTCGATCTCGGATGCATCGCCCGCGGCCAGCACACGGTTGCCGCGAATGGCCAGCGCTTCGGTCAAGGGTTCTCCCAAGCCGAGGAACACGCGCCCGCCGGTCAGGATACAGTCCGCCTTCATGCTCTCACTCATCCTGCATGGCCTCCGCATTTCCGGTGCCGCTATGGGCGTAGCGCGGCAGGCCATCGGCCAGCTTCACCCAGGGCAGCATCTCAGCGCAGTGCACATGGCCTTCGGGCGCAAAATCGCGCGGGTCGTCCAGGCCGGCGGCGTAGAAGTGAATCTCGTCGGGGAAGCGATCGGTCTCATAGGCGATCGGCGTGCCGCAAAGATCGCAGAAGTGGCGCCTGACGCCCGGAGACGACTCATAGACCTTCGGTATCTTTCCGGTGAAGCGGTATTGCTCGTTGGGAACGCCGAAGAAGGTGGTGAAGGGCGACGCCGTGTTGCGCCGGCAGCTCTCGCAGTGGCAGTGGGCGCGCCAGTTCTCCGGCCCTTCGTACGCGTAGGTGACCGCGCCGCAGAGGCAACGGCCTGTTTTGCTGCTCATGCCTGACCTCCCACTGTTCGCACACAAACAGTCTACCGCGCAGCACTCAACCTGTCCGCCCGGCACAAACGCATAGCCCGACGTCGCGCAGCGAGTAGCAGGTCTCAATCCAGCTTCCTCGCTAAGAAGGAGCGCATCAGCGGTCATCATGGTGCTGGAAGATCACTTCAGAGTGAGAAGCGCGACACAGAAGACTCTAGGCTTTCACGGGCTTAGGCCCTATTTCTGCTGCTGGCTCCGGTTGGAAAGGACACTGGATGATTGCCACGGACAGGCGAGGCAGGCGTGAGCCGGCATGAGTGAGGCGACAACGGTCAGGGCGCTTGGTGGCACTCCGCGTCTCTGGGCCGAGTTTCTCCTGATCTTCGTAGCGTTACCCCTGGTCATGGCCTTCGTCATGACGCCGCAGATCATGTGGAGCGCACTGACCGGTGTTGCCATCGGCAGCGTACTGCTTCTGTTCTTCACGCCGGGCTTCCGTTGGCGCTCGCTGATCGAAGGGCGCCTGATCGCCGATTGGCGCTTCACGCTGCTGTTCGTGTTGGGCACCTCCGCGATCGCCTTTACGCTGGTCCTCTGGCTGGTGCCCTGGCGTCTTCTGTCCCTGCCCCTGAATGCCACCGATCTCTGGATCAGAATCATGATCCTCTACCCTTTCCTATCGGCTCTGCCGCAGGAGATCGTCTACCGCGTGCTGTTCTTCCAGCGCTATGGCCACCTCTTCCCGAACGTCCGCGTTGCGATTCTGATCAATGCGTTCTGCTTCGGCTTGGCGCATCTCTTTTTCATGAACTGGCCCGCGCTGATCCTCACGACCATCGGTGGCTTGATCTTCGCCTGGGCCTATGCCGAGAAACGCTCCTTCGGCTTTGCCTGGCTGCTGCATGCCTTGGGCGGGCAGATCATCTTCACCTCGGGCCTCGGCATTTACTTCTACCACGGCGCGGCATAAGGGGGCGGCCATGAGCCTGGACCACAAGATCTACGGCTACTGCGAGCGTGGGTTGGACCCGGCCTTCCTGGCGGAACCGGTCAACGCCGTCACCAACGCCGCGTTCGTGATCGCCGGGCTGATCGCGCTCCGCATGCTCTGGCGCCTGCCGCGCGAGCGCCAGCACCTGGCACAATGGCTGCTCGGGCTGCTGGTGATCGCCATCGGCATCGGCAGCTTCCTCTTTCACACCTTCGCCACCCGCTGGGCGGCGCTGGCCGACGTCATTCCCATTGCGCTCTTCATGCTGCTCTACATGGGCGTGGCCTGCGTCTACTTCCTGCGGTGCGGCTTCTGGATGACCGCTCTGCTGCTGGGTCTCTTCGTGGCTATGCTGTCCAGCGCCGGTGGGCTTTGTGGCGCGGCCGGCATCTGCCTCAACGGCACGGAGTCCTATCTGCCGGCGCTCGTAGCTTTGCTCGCCGTGGGGGCTTGGCTGGCCGCCAAACGCGAGCCTGCGGCCGGTTCCATCCTGTCCGCTGGTGCTGTTTTCGCGGTGTCCATGGCCATGCGCACCATCGATCGCAGCCTCTGCGGCGCCTTCACCTTCGATGGCTATGTACTGGGCAGCCACTTCCTCTGGCACATCCTGAACGCGGTGACGCTCTATATCCTGACCCGCGCGGCGATCAAGTATCGGCCCGAGACGCCTAAACTGGCGACGGCGTAGGGCCTATTCGGCGGCCGGCGCTTCCGGGGAAGCCTCCGGCAGCTCTGCAGGAATGATCGTCTTGGCGTTGGCTTGGCGGATCTCGGCCGCGGCGTCGTCGTAGAGAAACGGCAGGGTGCAGTAGCGCAGGCCGCGCGTGACCGGCATGGCTTGATGCTGAAGCGAGCAGGAGAAAACCACGGCACCGCCCGTCGAGGCGCGATAGGTTCTCGGGCCGAACTCGGGGAAGCAAAGTTCGCCGCCCTCGTAGTCCTCCGCATTGAGATTGATGGTCACGGCAAAGCGGCGATGGGCGGTGCCCGGTGTGGTGTTATCGCGATGGGCGCGGAAGTGACCACCCTCTTGCCCATCGTAGCAGGCGACGATGTAGCGCTCGATGCGGGTTGCTTGAAAGTCAAAGGCCCGCTCAATCCCCGGGACGAGCCGGGCATTGATGCGGTCGCGTAAGGCCTGGCGAACACGCTCGTCCTTGATCTTGTAGTCCCGCCGCCGCTTGAAGCCATGATCGATCTTGCCGACGGTCATGCCGTCCTTGACCTGCATGAAACCGGACTCGCCGGGCTGGCCTTCCTCGTACATAGAGATCAGCTTGCAACAGAAGGCAGGCTCCAACACGTCATCGATCACCAGCACGGGCGCGAAACGCTTGTCGGCCAGTGCCTTTTCCTTCTCCCTCTCCCGCGCCACGCTCTCGATGATCCAGTCCACGTGGCGGTCCGGGTCCTCGATCACCTGACCGTCGAGCATGCGCAGCTGGCGATTGAGCAGCAGCGTCTGCGGCACGATTTCGCCCGTCCGCGGGTCGCTGCCTCTCAGGTCTTGCAGCAGCTCACCGCTGGGATCGACGAAGCACCGCAGACCCGGCATCTTGTAGAGTCCGGCCGCCGGCTTGATGTCGTCTGCATCGGCCGAGCAGCCGAACCACATCACCTCATCGTCGTCGAAGATTGAGAGCGTCTTCAGCCGCTCGACAAAGCGCGCGATCTTCGGCTCTTTCGAAGACGGAAACAGCGTCAGCAGCACGAAGTAGCCGGCCACCGTCTCAAATCGGTAGTGTGGATTGCGGCAGGTCGCCGCCTCGAACCAGTGAAGGAAATCGCCGCGCCCGTAGCGTATCACAGCTCGTCTCCGTACGCTGCCGGCTCTACCCGAGGCGCCTTTGCCAAGCGGAAATCCGCCTCGCCTCGCTGCGCCGGCTCCTGAAGCTTCGGGTCCTATGAATAGCACGACATTCTGGGCAAATCGTGAATTTTCATCGCCAGGGAGCAACCCTAAGTCTTAAGGAAGCGCGCTCCGAAAGAGCGGCAGCAGGAGGATAGGATGCCCGATCTCTTCGAAAACCCCATCGGCCTGGACGGCTTCGAATTCGTCGAGTTCGCTGCCCCCGACCCGACGCAGTTGGAGCGGGTCTTCACCAGCCTGGGCTTCCTGCCCGTGGCCGACCACCGATCGAAGCAGGTGACGCTCTGGCGCCAGAACGGCATCAATTTCATCGTCAACCGAGAGCCCAAGAGCCTGGCCCACTACTTCGCCGAGGAGCACGGCGCCTCGGCCTGCGGCATGGCCTTTCGGGTGCGCGACGCCCACCACGCCTACAGCCGCCTGTTGGAGCTTGGCGCGCAACCGGTCGATGTCCCGACCGGCCCCATGGAGCTGCGCCTGCCGGCCATCAAGGGCATCGGCGGCGCGCCGATCTACCTGATCGACCGCTTCGAGGACGGTTCCAGCATCTACGATATCGACTTCCGCTTCCGCGATGGCATGACACCCAGGCCGGAAGGCTGCGGCCTGATGGAGATCGATCATCTGACCCACAATGTCTACAAGGGCCGCATGGACTACTGGGCCGGCTTCTATGAGCGGCTCTTCAACTTCCGCGAAGTGCGCTACTTCGACATCAAGGGGGAGTATACGGGCCTGCACTCCCGCGCCATGTCCGCGCCCGACGGGCGCATTCGCATACCGCTCAACGAAGAAGCCTCAAAAGGCACCGGCCAGATCGAGGAGTTTCTGCTGAGCTACAATGGGGAGGGCATCCAGCACATCGCGCTCTCGACACCCGATATCTACGACAGCGTCGACCGACTGCGCGCCCAGGGCGTGCCCTTCATGACAGCACCGCCCGATGCCTACTACGAGATGCTGGAGGAGCGCCTGGCGGGACATGGCGAGCCGATCGAGGAGCTGCGCCGCCGCGGGCTGCTGATCGACGGTACGACGGCGGACGGGGAGCCGCGCATTCTGCTTCAGATTTTCACCGAGACCCTGCTTGGCCCAGTCTTCTTTGAGATCATCCAGCGCAAGAAGGACGAAGGCTTCGGCGAGGGCAACTTCAAGGCGCTGTTCGAGTCCATCGAGCGGGACCAGGTCGCCCGCGGATTTCTAGAGCCGACAAGCTAAGCGAGGCGAAAATGGCGTTGAATGGCATCCACCACGTCGCCTACCGCTGCAAGGACGCCAAGGAGACGGTGGCCTGGTACGGCAAGTACTTCGACATGGATTTCGTGCTGGCGATCGCCGAGAACGAGGTGCCGTCGACCAAGGAGCTGGACCCCTATATGCACGTCTTCCTGGACGCGGGCGGCGGCAACATCCTGGCCTTCTTCGAGCTACCGACGAAATCGGAGATGGGCCGCGACCCCAACACGCCCGCCTGGGTGCAGCACCTGGCCCTGAAGGCCGAGAGCATGGAGAGCATGCTGGCCATCAAGGCGCGGCTCGAGGCCGACGGCCACGAGGTCATCGGCCCGGTCGACCATACCCTCTTTGAATCGATCTACGTCTTCGATCCGAACGGCCATCGCATCGAACTGGCCGTAGACACCGGCACGCCGGAGATGGAGCGTCGCCTGGACGAGGTGAAGTGGGACATGCTGAACGAGTGGGCCGAGACGAGACGCGCGCCAGCGCACGCCCGCTGGATGCATGACGGCTCCTTGAAGAAAGAGAACGCCTAGGTGGCATGAAGCTCGCCAGCCTGAAGCAGGGCCGCGACGGGCGGCTGGTCGTCGTCAGCCAGGATCTGATCCGCGCCGTGCCGGCCACTCGTGTCGCCGCAACCCTGCAGGCAGCGCTCGACGACTGGAAATCCACTGCACCACAGTTGCAAGAGCTGTCGGTTGAGCTGGAGGCCGGCACGGCCGACGGCAGCTTCGCCTTCGACCCGCTGCGCTGTGCCGCCCCCCTGCCCCGCGCCTACCAATGGGCCGACGGGTCAGCCTACGTCAATCACGTCGCTTTGGTCCGCAAGGCACGCGGGGCCGAGTTGCCCGACAGCTTTTGGCACGACCCTTTGATGTACCAGGGCGGCTCCGACGGCTTTCTTGGCCCCTGTGACCCTATCCAGCTCGCCGATGAGGCCTGGGGCCTGGACTTCGAAGCTGAGATCGCGGTGGTCACCGGAGACGTCGCCCAAGGCGCCGACGACACGGAGGGCGCTGATGCCATCCGGCTGATAATGCTGGTCAATGACCTGAGCCTCAGAAACCTGATCCCTGATGAGCTGGCCAAGAGCTTCGGCTTCTTCCAGTCGAAGCCGGCCTCCGCCTTCTCGCCGGTAGCCGTCACGCCGGATGAGTTGGGCGACGCTTGGGATGGACACAAGGTCTCCCTACCATTGCTTTCCCATCTTAACGGCATGCTCTTCGGCAAACCGGAGGCCGGGGAGGACATGACCTTCGACTTCCCGAGGCTCATCGCGCATGCCGCCAAGACCCGCGCGCTCTCAGCCGGAACCATCGTCGGCTCCGGCACTGTCTCCAATCGGGACCCGGACGGCGGGCCGGGGCGCCCGGTCGCTGAGGGTGGCTTGGGCTACTCCTGTATCGCCGAACAGCGCGTAGTGGAGACGATACGGAACGGGGAAGCCAAGACCCCCTTCCTGAAAGCTGGCGACCACGTGAGGATCGAGATGCTGGACAAAACTGGAAGCTCGCTTTTCGGGGCCATCGATCAAAGCGTCGCTGCTTCAGGGTAGTTCCACGCGTAAATCTTGTGGTTTTTGAAATTTTTTACGCTGATGCGAGAGGCTTGTTGAGGCACAGCGGAGGCCTCTCCGCTGCTGGAACAACCCTGGCAAGGTGCAGCAATGAAGGGAATTGTCTTTACCGAGTTTCTCGACATGGTCGATGACACCTTCGGCTCGGTCGTGACCGACGCAATTCTCAACGACACAAAGCCGCCGTCAGGTGGCGCCTACACCGCAGTCGGAACCTATCCTTGCGAAGAGATGGTCGCTTTGGTGCGGACGCTGGAGCATCAAACAGGCGCCCGCATGCCTGAGCTGCTGAAGACCTACGGCCGCCATCTATTTGGCCGATTCGTCGTTCGGTATCCGGAACTCTTCACCGGCTACCAAGACAGTTTCTCAATGCTCGAAAACATTGACGCCACCATTCACATGGAGGTGCGCAAGCTCTATCCCGATGCGGAGCTGCCGCGCTTCGATTGCCGGCGAGAAGAGCCCGACCGCCTGGTCATGGTCTACAGTTCGCTGCGCCCCTTCGCCGATTTGGCGCATGGCCTGATCGAAGGCTGCGCCCTGCACTTCGGCGAAAAAGTCACCATCGAGCGAAGCGACGACAACAGCGACAAGCTAAACACCAGCACCTTCTCTCTCCAACGCCAGCCCATGTAACCAAACGCGGCGCAAGGGTGTGACCATGAGCCAGTCAACTGCGCAGCTACCGGACGCCCCTGAGCTGCTGCGGCTTCAACGACGCGTAGAACGAGAGCGGCAAGCTAGGGAAGCCGCCGAGAGTCTGCTGGAGCAGAAGAGCCGCGAAGTCTATTTGGCGCAGCTTCACTCCGAAATGGCGAACCGAACCAAGTCCGAGTTTCTCGCCAATTTGAGTCACGAGCTGCGCACGCCGCTGAACGGCATCATCGGCTTCGCGGAGGTGCTCGAAACCGGCCTGTCCGGCCCACTGAACGAACAGCAAACGCAGTACATTGGCAGCATCTTGAATGCAGCAAGACGCTTAAACTGCGTCTTCAACGAGATGTTGGAGATTGCCAAGCTGGACTTGGCTGCAAAGCAACTTTCGCCGGAATTTCTGGACCTTGGAATTCTCCTGCCGACGTGCATCAGCCCGCTTGCCCAACGTGCCATCGAGAAGAACCTGCGTTTCGAGACGGCCACGGAGCAGGATCTGCCCGAGGTCTGGGCTGACCCGAACGCACTGCGCAAAGTCTTCCTCAACGTGATCGGGAACGCTATCAAGTTCACTCCGGCAGAGGGCAGCGTTACGGTTCATGTCGGATCAAGATACACAGGACACGTCTTGGTCACCGTCGCTGACAGCGGTATCGGAATTCCTCGGTCCGAACTTTGTCGCGTTTTCACTCCATTCTACCAGGTTCACCAAGGACTTTCGCGAGAGTTCGAAGGCAGCGGGCTCGGCCTGACTATAGCCAAGACCTTCGCGGAGCTGCAGGGCGGGCGCATCACTTTGGAGAGCCAGGAGGGAGAAGGAACGACCGTTTACGTCGAACTGCCAACCTCCAAGGCACAATGCGCGCCGGCGCCTCTCGCCCATTACCCGTCCCCTGAGCTGCCACCCCAGGCGCGGGCAGACCAACGATGGGCCGGACCAGAGGGTTAGAGCGCAGCATCCAACTCGAGCCAATGGCGAACAGAGCCCCGAGCGCCAAGCAAGCCAGGACCGCGGTGCACATCGCGACAGGCGATCGGGTAACAATCGAGATGCTGGACAGGGACGGCCACACGATCTTTGGCGCCATTAACCAAGACGTCGCAAGAATTGGGCGAAAGAGCCCGTAAACCTCGAAGCTTTCCGAAATCTCAATGCCGGTCGGCGAGGCTCGCCGAGACGTGGCGCAGCCTGTCTTCGCGCGGCACGTCCATCTTGGGGGATGGGGATTATGAAGGGTATTGTCTTTACCGAGTTTCTCGACATGGTCGACGACACCTTTGGGTCGTTTGTGACCGACAGTGTTCTAAATGACGTCGACCCACCGTCGGGCGGCGTCTATTCTGCAATTGACAGTTATCCCTGCGAGGAGCTGATCGCCTTGGTCGGCACGCTGGAGCGTCGGGTCGGCATGACCATGCCAGCGCTGCTCAGGACTTACGGGCGCCACCTGTTCGGCCGCTTCGTGGTGCGCTACCCGGAGCTCTTCGAAAGCTACCACGATAGTTTTTCGATGCTGGAAGGCCTCGACGGCGCCATCCATAAGGAGGTCCGCAAGCTCTATCCCGATGCCGAGCTGCCGCGCTTCGATTGTCGCCGCGAGAGCCCGGATCGCATGATCATGGTCTACAGCTCGCTCCGGCCCTTTGCCGACTTGGCCCACGGCTTGATCGAAGGCTGTGGCCAGCACTTCGGCGAAGTTCTAGCGATCGAGCGCAGCGACAGTAACGACGACAAGCTGAATATCAGCACCTTCCATCTGCGTCGACAGCCGATGTAGCCATCGACGAGCTGGGCGCCACGGCCAACTGCCGCGGCGCCCATTCACACCTCCTTTCCTCTGGCTGGATTGCGTTAGTTGGTTCGCAGCCAAGCTTCCTGCAGGCCGTTGCGGCGATGAACTTCGCGATAGGCGATGGGGCCTTCGCCCGGCGCATACCATGTAGTGCGGGTGCGGCGGGGGTCGTCGCACTCCACCACGAAGGCCGGGGTCGCAGCCTTCCCCGGCCGCAACACTGAGACCGCATCAGTCACCTCGCAGCGCGTCTCGCGGGTGTAAGTCTTGCCGGTGTGAGAAACCGCTTTGCGCTCGTAGCGGCCGACGCTGCCGACCTGGAGGGGATAGAGCGGGTCAAGCTCACGCACCTCGGCCTGCGCGGTGTTCCAGTTCCGGGAGTCGCCGCAGTTCGCCCAGCTGTCAGAGGGCGCAAACCAGTTCGGCGCGCTGGTCCAGACGCAGCCATCGCTTTCCCGAACACGCACGCCATTTCCAAAGGAGCTGACCGAGTAGGTCTTGCGCTCGCCGTCCACCAGGCTGGTGACTGTCATGCTGCCAACTTTGCCGAGCGAAGGCTGCACCACTGGCCGCGGCGGCTCGTCGAGCCGCTCCACCTGCGGATAGCTCGAGTCGAAAAGGGAGGCGACGGATGGCATCGAGGGGATCTCGAACCCATCCGTCGCGCAGGCGCCAAGCGGCAGGGTGAGCAACAACAAGGCAAAGCGGTTCATGTCTTGGGTCTCCTGAAGTCCGGGTCTGCTTGGATGCGCCGCCAGGACGCGGCCTGTTCAGGGAGAGAACGCTGCCGGTCAGGATTTATTCCGAGCGCAAGAGGCGGAGTTTGAGAATTTGCCTGTCGCGTTCGCGCGCGACGTGGCGGAAGGCAGCGGCAATCCTGGCGGGATATCAGTCAGGCCATGCCAGCGAGGTCGCCATGACATCCGAAGATCCGAAGGCTGCGGCGGCACGCTATGCACGCGACGGCTTCCTCTCCCCCGTCGACATCATCAGCGCCGAGCAGGCCGCCGCGCATCGGGCCCGCCTGGAAGCCACCGAGGCCGAGATCGGCCCGCTGCACTACAAGACCAAGGTCCACACCATCCTGCGTTCCCCCCTGGAGCTGGCCACGGCGCCCCGGGTGCTCGACCTTGTCGAGGCGATCCTCGGACCGGACATCCTGCTCTACAACGTGACCTACATCGTCAAAGAGCCCGGCAGCGGCGCCCATGTGAGCTGGCATCAGGATCTGACCTACTGGGGTTTCGACGGCGACGCCCAGGTTTCCATGTGGCTTGCCCTGACGCCGGCCACGGCGGAAAGCGGCTGCATGCGCATGGTCCCAGGCAGCCACCGTGACGGCCGGCTGGAGCACGAAACTACCGAAGATGCCAGCAACGTTCTGTTCCAGGGGCAAACGGTAACTGGCGTGGCTGAGGAGCAAGCCGTGCTCTGCGACTTGGCCCCGGGCCAAGCCTCCTTCCATCACGGCTGGACCCTGCATGCCTCCATGCCGAACAACAGCCGCGCTCGGCGCATCGGCCTGAACGTCCAGTACCTCGCGCCGGCCATGCGCCAGACCAAGCATGCTGGGGACAGCGCGATGCTGGTTCGGGGGCAAGATCGCTTCCAGCATTTCGCCCCCGACCTTCCGGCCAGAGAGGACTTAGAGCCGGCCGCCGTTGCGCACCAGCACGCGTTGGAGCGCCAGTACCGCGAGATCGCCGGCCGCGTCTAACGCGCGGCAAGGCTTCGGTCGGACAACGTGCCTAAGCGAACGGGCCTCTAGTCGGCGCGCTTGCCGGCGCCCTCATCGCTCTTCGCCTCCGCACTGGCTTTGGGAACTGGCTCTGCCCCCGGTATGTTGTCGGGCCGGCGCAGGTCGAGAAGCTTCAGCGCCATGGCCAGGAGGCCGATGCCAATGGGCAGGATGAGAGTCTCCCAAGAGAGATTGCGCAGATCAAGCAGCACGATCTCGAGGAACTTCACGAACAAGATGATGATGATGAGCTCGGCGAGCGTGTTCTTCAGGTGCCCAATGCTCTGGACGTTGAACCAGAAGGGGCGGTGGAGAACCGGGCGCGCGGTGTGCCGAATGAAGAGATTGTAGACGCCGAAAGAGAAGATCATCGTCACAAGGGCGAAGAGAAAGGCATCAATCGACTGAACCAGCAGCTTTTGGGTCAGATCGGACTTGGTGGTCGTATCTGAGCCAATGACGCCAAGATCGACGTCGAACAGAAAGAGCAGGATAGCCTGCGCCGTCTTGGTCGCCCCAAGGAGAAACATCAGGATGGAGCCGGCGAAGGAACAAATCACTGCAATGACGCTGACGTAGCGCAGCTGGTAGAGAATCTTGAAGAGAAGGCTCTGCCTGTCCCGCTCCAAGTGAACCATAAGCTTGCTGCTCCCTTCTTCGATCAGCTCTCAATCGATATAGTGATTTGCGCAGCCTGTTCAGCGCCCGCAGGGCATCGATGCCTGCCGCAGGCGGCATAGCCCGGAAACAGCTCCCGCCATCAATTGAAGCGATCTATGAATTGCGCCGGCGGCTCCAGCACATTCTTGCCGTTGCGATCGATGATTTGGCAGGTGCAGGGTGCCTCGTCACGGCGCTGGGCCGTCTCGCAGCGTATCATCGCGCGGTTGACGATCTGGGCCAGCGCCATGCCACCACGCCCCTTCATCCGCCAAGCCACGGCTAAGTAGCGGACGTCCGGATCGTCAGGAGTCGACTTCTCCCAGTCGAAGCAGCCGGTCAAGGCTTTCTCGGACATCGACTGGGGATAGCGCGGATGGGCTTGCATGATGCTCTGGTAAACCCGCTCTCCTACGGGGTCCGCCGCCGTCGCCTCGGTTCCACCATGCAGCAACGGCAAGGCAATAGCCCCAAGCGCACAGAACAGCGCAGAGCAAGAATTTCGTGCCTTCGGCATAGTCACCGGCCAGTCTCGCATTTTCTCCATGAAGCCGAACCGCAATAGTTCTGATGAACGGCCCATAACATCAAGGCCTGCCCCAACTGCCTTTGACCTAGCGCAATGCGGCGGTGGCGCAGCGCGCGTTGTGATGCGGTCGATCTGATGAATAAGGACCAAAGGCATGTGGAAAGCGGTTTGCCTTGGCTTGGGCGTCGCCTTGGCGGCCTCCGAGCCAAGTCTTGCAGAGGACTTGCCGGGCGACCCGGCGCTCGGCCAGCAATTGGCCGAAGAGGTCTGCAGCGCATGCCATGGTGTCGAAAAGGGGATGCAGGAGCCGGGCAAGGACGGGGCTCCGAGCTTTCAGAGCATCGCCGACAATCGCACCATGACGCCGCTGGCGATACGCTTCATCCTGCAGAGCTCGGAGAAGCAGAATATGCCGAACCTCATCCTCACGGCCGACGAGACCGACGACGTCATCGCCTACATCCGCAGCTTGCACGGCGAGCGCTGACCGCTTCGGCCCTCCAACTACGACACCTGGCGCTTCTCTGCCAAGTGTTCCACTGACGCCTGAGCGCTACCAAAGACACGGTTGAAGATCGCATCCACGTTCTTGGTGTGATAGCTCATGTCGAAGGCGGCCTCGAGGTCGCCGTCGGGCACCTTGCAGTCCGGGTCCTGCTTGAGCGCAGTCAGGAAATCAGCTCCCTCCTGCCAGACCTTCATGGCATTGCGCTGGACGATGCGATAGGCGTCTTCGCGGCTGACCCCGGCCTGGGTCAGCGCCAGCAGCACGCGCTGGGAATGCACCAGACCACCGAGCTGGTCGAGGTTCTTGGCCATGGCCTCCGGATAGACCAGCAACTTCTCGATTACGCCGGCCAGTCGGTTGAGCGCGAAATCGAGCGTCACCGTGGCGTCGGGGCCCAACATGCGCTCGACCGAGGAGTGGGAGATATCCCGCTCGTGCCAAAGCGCGACGTTCTCCAAAGCCGGAATCACAGCCGCACGCACCACGCGGGCGAGGCCGGTGAGGTTCTCGGTCAGCACCGGGTTGCGCTTGTGCGGCATCGCGGAGGAGCCCTTTTGCCCCGGCGCGAAATACTCCTCGGCCTCCCGCACCTCAGTGCGCTGCAGGTGGCGAATCTCGACAGCCAGGTTCTCGACCGAGCTGGCGATCAGCGCCAGCGCGGCGAAGAAGGCGGCGTGACGGTCGCGGGGGATGACCTGGGTCGAAACCGGCTCGGGCGTCAGGCCGAGCTTCTCGGCGACATGACGCTCCACCGCCGGGTCGATATTGGCGAAGGTCCCAACCGCGCCGGAGATGGCGCAGGTGGCGATCTCGTCCCGAGCCGCGACCAGCCGCGCACGGGCACGGGCAAAGGCCGCGTAGTGCCCGGCAAGCTTAAGCCCAAAGGTGGTCGGCTCGGCGTGGATGCCATGGCTGCGTCCCAGGCAAAGCGTATCCCTATGCTCATAGGCCCGCGCCTTGAGCGCGGCGAGCAAGCGGT
Organism: Rhodospirillales bacterium; assembly: GCA_965247175.1. GTDB lineage: Bacteria > Pseudomonadota > Alphaproteobacteria > Kiloniellales > DSM-21159 > JANQMX01. Next base: position 31,686 of record OZ252006.1, on the reverse strand, counting down.
CGAGGTCGGCGAGCAGCAGGTCGGCCGCCTGCGTCATCTGCAGCGCCAGGCAGGTGTCGAGCACATCCGAGGATGTCATGCCCTGATGGACGAAGCGCGCTTCCTCGCCGACCTGCTCGGCGAGTTCGGTCAGGAAGGCGATGACATCGTGCTTTGTCTCCCGCTCGATCTCGTCGATACGGGCGATGCGCGCCTCCGTATAGGGTTGATCGCCTCGTGCCCAGACAGCCGCAGCCGCCTCGGCTGGGATGACACCAAGCTCGGCCAAGGCATCGCAGGCATGAGCCTCGATCAGGAACCAAAGGCGGAACTTGTTCTCGGGCGCCCAGATCTGGACCATCTCCGGGCGGGAATAGCGTGGAATCATAGCTTGCTTTCTAGTGTCGGGCGTATCTGCGATGTGAGAAGCCCGGCGCGGCGGCGCGCGACTCGAAGCCGGGCTAATCGGCGAGCAGCAAAGTATCCTCAGGCGCCCAAGAACACCAGACGCGCTCGCCCACAGTGACCATCGGCTGCGTGCTGCGCCCCTCATTCTGGATGGAAACGGCGACGCTGTGCCCAGCCTGGTCGGTGAGGAAGACCGAGGAGGTCTCGCCGTAGTAGGCGACCTGCTGCACCTGCCCTTCGAAGCCCAGGCGCTCGGGGGACGGTGGCTCGCGCTCCAGGCGGAGCTTCTCAGGCCTTACGGCGAGCGCCAAGTCCGCGCTGCCGGCCTCGCCCACACCCATGCCCTGGGGCAAGCGCACCTCGCCAAGGCCCTGTACTTGCAGGACGAGAGAGCCGTTGTCCCGCGAGGCCACCTTCGCCTCGAAGAGGTTCACCTTGCCGATGAAGTCGGCGACAAAGCGGTTGGCCGGGTTCTCGTAGAGGTCGGCCGGTGACGCCAACTGGCGAACCGAGCCGCGCTCCATCACCGCAATGCGGTTCGCCATGGAGAGAGCTTCGCTCTGGTCGTGGGTGACGATGATGAAGGTGATGCCCACAGACTCCTGCAGGCGCACGAGCTCCAACTGCATGGCTTCGCGCAGCTTGGCATCAAGCGCCGAGAGCGGCTCGTCGAGCAGCAGCACCTTAGGCCGCTTGACCAGGGCGCGGGCGAGCGCCACCCGCTGGCGCTGGCCGCCGGAGAGCTGATCGGGCTTACGCGCGCCGTAGCCGCCGAGATGCACCAGCTCCAGCGCTTCCTCGACCCGGCCGGCGATCTCCGACTGCGGCGTGCCGGTCACCTTGAGGCCGTAGGCCACGTTCTTCGCCACCGTCATGTGAGGAAAGACGGCGTAGGACTGGAAGACCATGTTGATCGGACGCTTGTTGGGAGAGACATGGGACATGTCCTGCCCATCGATCATGATGCGGCCCTCGGTGGGGCTTTCGAAGCCGGCGATCATGCGCAGCAAGGTGGTCTTGCCGCAGCCCGAGGGGCCGAGCAGGGCAAAGAACTCGCCGGGGGCAATCTCGAGCGAGACCCGGTCGACAGCGGTCACCGACCCGGCGAAGCGCTTGGTCACCGCATCGATAGAGATCACCGGCCGGCCGGCGGCCTGCCCTTGCATGTCGGTCACGGTCACGAGTCCTTCTTCTCCCGGTTCTGCAGCCAGATGGCGAAGGCGGTCAACACCAGGGTGATGAGGATGAGCACGGTGGAGGCGGCATTAACCTCCGGCGTCACGGAGAAGCGCACCATGGAATAGACCTTCACCGGGAAGGTCACGGTATCCGGTCCTGAGGTGAAGAAGGTGATCACGAAGTCGTCGAGTGACAGGGTGAATGCCAGGAGGCCGCCGGCCACAAGACCCGGGCGCATGTGGGGTATCAGGATGTCTCGGAACACCTGCCATTCGGTGGCGCCAAGATCCTTCGCGCTCTCCTCCAGCTCGCGGTTGAAGTTGGCGAGACGTGCCCGCACCACCATGGCGACAAAGGGGAAGGAGAAGGCGATGTGGGCGATGGTAATGTTGCCGAGGTTCCAGGGATAGCCCCAATCGGGCGGCACTGAGATACCGCTCCTCGCAAAGAAGACCATCATCGCCACCCCCATGCAGATCTCAGGGATGACGATCGGCAGGGCCACCGCGCCCTCGAAGCCGGCTTTGAAGGGAAAGCGGAAACGCCACAGCATCACCGCCGTCAAGGCACCCAGAATGACGCTGACAATAGTGCAGACGAAGGCGATGGTGAGAGAGTTGGCGAAAGCCTCCATCAGGCTCTCGTTGCCGAAGGCCCGCTCGTAGTACTTGGTTGTGAAACCGCGCCAGACCACGTTGCCGCCGCGCCTGCTGTCGTTGAAGGAAAAGATGATCAGCACCACGATGGGCGCGTAGAGAAACACCAAAGTGGCAAGGAACAGCAGGCGCATGTGAAGCCGCTTGGCGTAGTCCAGCGGCCCGATGGGCTCCCTCTTGCGCCACAGCCGCATCAGAAGGCCTCCGCATCTTCACGCCCGCGCCGCCCGGAGAGAAGCGAGCGGGCCGCCAGTGCGAAGAAGGTGGCATAGAGCAGGATGAAGGAGAGTGCCGCACCGAAAGGCCAGTCGTTGGCGCTCTTGAATTGTCGCTCAATCACGTTGGCGATCATGTCGACCTGCCCGCGGCCCAGAAGGTCCGGTGTCAGGAAGGAGCCTAGGGTCGGTATGAAGGTAATGATGATCGCCGAGACGATACCCGAGGATGCGAGCGGGATGATCACAAAGAAAAAGGTGCGCAACTGACCGGCGCCGAGATCCAGGCTGGCCTCGATGTAAGAGCGGTCCATGCGCTCGAGCGCCGCATAGAGCGGCAGCACGGTGAAGGGCAGCGCCACATAGACGAGCCCGAAGATGACCCCGAAGTTGTTGCCGAGCAGAGTCAGCGGCGTGAAGCGCTCGCCCAGCAGGTTGAGCTGGCCCAGGCCGATGATCGTCAGAAAGCCATCTCCCATCTCCCAGAGCCAACCCAGCGCCTCGTTGATGCGCCCGCGGCTGCCCAGGATGTTGAGCAGCGCATAGGTGCGGATGAGCAGGTTGGTCCAGAACGGCAGAATGATCAGCAGCAGAAGCCAGGACTTCCACTTCGGCGAAGACGTCGTGATCACCAGCGCGATGGGAAAGCTGACTACGAGGCAGACGAAGGTCGCCACGCCGGCGAGCCAGAGGGAGCGCACGAAGAGCGTAAAGATCTCCGGCTCCCCGGCCCGCCGGTAGTTCTCCAGGGTCCAGGTCGTCTCAATGGTGACGAGATCGATGTTCTCGCCAAAGCTGTACAGCCAGACGATGCCGAGTGGCACCAGGAAGAAAAGCACCAGCCAGAAAGCCGGCGGCAGTGCTATCGCTGCAAAGACCAGCGGGTTGCGCCGCCAGCTCTCCAAGGTCCCGCGCCCCCGCTAGCGCAGGTCGGACTCTATCGTTCGGACAAACTCTGACATTACGCGGCCTTCACGCGGGTCCAGGCTTCGTCGAGCATGCGCGTCACCTTCGGGCCGGGATAGATCGCCGTCTCGCATCGAGCGATGACATCCTCGGGCGGGAAGATGGCCGGGTTCTCCGTATACTCTTTGCTCATCAACGCCTTGGCTGCCTTGTTCGGCGTGGCGTAGTAGATGAAATCGGCGATATCGGCGCCGATCGCAGGGTCGAGGATGAAGTTGATGAGCTTGTGGGCATTCTCAGGATGCGGTGCACCGGTGGGGATGCACAGCGTGTCCTCCCACAGGAGGCCGCCTTCCTTCGGCACCACATAGCCGATGTCGTCGTCCTCTTCCATCGCCTGCAAGATGTCGCCGTTCCACTCCATGGCGAGATCGACCTCGCCGGCAAGCAACAGGTCCTGGCCGTTGTCCGGCGCAAAGGCCTTAATGTAAGGCTTCTGCTTAATCAGCATCTCTTCGGCCTGCTTGATAATGGCCGGGTCGGTGGTGTTCAGCGAATGGCCCAGGTACTTCATGCCAATCTGCAGGACCGTACCGCCGTCGCCGAGCAAAGCGATGCGTCCCGCGTACTTGTCTGAGTCGTAGAGCCACTTCCAGCTGTCCGGCACGCTGTCGACGGCCGACTTGCGATAGCCGATGCCGATGGTGCCCCACATATACGACAGGCTGTACTTGCGCCCCGGATCGAAGGCCGGGTCCATGAACACCGGGTCGATGTTGGCAATGTTCGGGATCTTCGAGTGGTCGAGCGGCTCCAGCATGTTCGACTGGATCATGCGCTCCACATAGTCGTTGGTCGGCACAATCAGGTCATAGCCGGGATTGCCGGTCTTCAGCTTGGCGAAGAGCTCGTCGTTGTCGGCAAAGAGGTCGTACTGCACCTCGACGCCGGTCGCCTCGGTGAAGTCCTCCAGCGTCGTCTCGCCGATGTAGGTGTCCCAGTTGTAGAAATTCACTTTGGCATCTTCCGCCGCCATGGCGAACTTGCCGGAGATGCTGATGCCGACGGCAGCCGCGCCGCTGGTGGCAAGGAATTTACGGCGAGAAAGAGGGGCTTTGCGAAGCGCTTTCATGGTCGTGCTGTTCCCTGTTTCGTGGCGGTGCCCGGCTTTTTTTGGAATGGGCACCTTCGTTCGATTGGATCAAGCCGAGCCTACCCGGCTTTGTCAATCAAACCGAGCAGCGTGTGGCGGTAGAAAAGCCGCGCTTGCCCGCGCAACGTCGTTTGCTCGACGAAGGACGCGCCGAGGCGCTCCGCAACCTTTCGAGAAGCCAGGTTTTCCGGATGCACGAAGCTCATCAGCGCCGGCAGGCCGTGCTCATGATTGGCCCAGCGCTTGGCCTCTGCCGCGGCTTCGGTGGCGTAACCCTTGCCCGTATGGCCCGGAAACAGCGACCAGCAGAGCTCTGGCTCGGCGATATCCGGCGGGAACCAAAGACCGGCAAAACCGGCAGCCGCATCACTCGCCTTCTCGGCGACGAGAAAGATGCCGAAGCCCCGTATGGCCCACTGTCCCGATAAAGCGCAAAAATCCTCCCAGGCCTTCTCCTTGCTCACCGGCCCGCCGACATAGCGCTGTAGCTCGGCATTGGTCCGCAGTGCGGCATAGGCCTCGAAGTCCTTCACGTCCCAGTGACGGAGGCGCAATCGGTCGGTTTCCAGGGTGGGAATGCTATAGCTCGGGCTCATGACGCCAGTGGTGGCATGACGCCAAGCCCCGCTTCAAGCCTGAGCACGCTCCAGGCAACGCATGGCTGGCCCAACATCAGCCTGTCCTACCGCGCAGTAGAGCAACCCGAGGCTAGCTATGGCGATAGAAGAACTGTGGGGTGCCGCGCAGTGTCGTGTGCTCGACAAACTGGGCTCCAAGACGCTCGGCGACTTTCTGCGAGGCCAGATTTTCCGGGTGCACGAAGCTCATCAACGGCGGCAGTCCAATCTCTTCATTGGCCCAGCGCTTCGCTTCCGCGGCCGCTTCGGTGGCATAGCCTTTGCCCATATGCCCGGGGAAGAGCGACCAACAGAGCTCCGGCTCGGCAAAGTCCGGCGGATGCCAAAGGCCTGCAAATCCCGCTGCCGCGTCGCTCTCCTTCTCCGCCACGAGAAAGACGCCGTAGCCGAGTAGGGCCCATTGCCCCGGCTCGGCACAAAAATCCTCCCAGGCTTTCTGCCTGCTGACCGACCCGTCGACATAGCGCTGCAGATTGGCATCAGTGCGCAGCGCCGCGTAGGCCTCGAAGTCCTTTACCTCCCAATGGCGCAGACGCAGCCGCTCGGTTTCGAGTTTGGGAATGCTATAGCTGGCGCTCATGATGCCTGTGGTGGCATGGGGCCAAGTCTCACTTCAAGCCCGCGCGCGCTCCGCGCAGCGCATGGCTGGTCCAAGCTCAGCCTTTGCCATGGCGCAGAACGCGCCCAGGGTTCGCAGGGCAACGAACACCGTCCCGAATCACGGCCTCGCCATTGACGAAGACGTGGGCGATGCCATCGGGGTAGCGGCGAGGCTCCCGCACCGTGCAGCGGCTCGCGATGGCGGCCGGATCGAAGATCGCGATATCGGCTTTGAAGCCAGGTTGCAGAACGCCCCTGTCTTTCAGGCCTATGCGCTCGGCCGGCAGAGACGTCAGCTTGCGGACTGCCTCAGCGAGCGACAGCACGCTCTCGTCGCGCACGTAATTGCCGAGAAAACGGGCCGTCCAGCCATACCCGCTGAGCGATCCGATTTGCTCGGCCAGCGCGCCGTCCGGCGCCAGCGCCAAGGTGTCGGAGATCACGGCGCAGCCCGGCTGCTCCAGGCACATGCGAATGTCGGAATCCGAGAAGCTGCGCGAGGTCCAGAGCATGTGATGCAAGCCCTCCCCTTCCTCCAACAGCAGGTCGAGCAGCGCATCATAGGGGTTGCAGCCTCGGTCGCGGCCGATCTCGGCAAAGGTGGCGCCAACCAAGTGCGGATTGGCATCGCAACGGAGTAGGACGATCTCTTCCCAGTGGCCAGCCGAGACCAGGCGCCACATGGGATTGGGATTGCGTTTGAGCGCAGTGCGCAGTGTCGGATCGGCCAAGCGCTGAAGCAGCTTGGGCGCGCCGCCTTCCTGCGCCCACTGGGGCAGAATGGCCGAGACGCGGGTGTGCGACCAGTCGTGCGGAATGACGTCGAAGGCGATGTCGACGCCCTGGCGCTGTGCCGCCTCGATCATCTCCAAGGTGTGCGTCATGGCATAGGCAGGCGCACCGAACTTCGGCTGGATATGGGAGATCTGAAGACGCGCGCCGGCGCTGCGCGCGGTGGAGATGGCTTCTGCGAAACCGAGATCGTAGTAGAGATCGCGGTTGCGCACATGAGTAGCATAGAGCCCACCCTCTCGTGCAGCGACCTGACAAAGCGGCACGATCTGCTCGATCGACGAAAGACTACCCGGCCAGTACTCCAGGCCGGTGGACATACCGAGCGCGCCCTGGTCGAAAGCCTGCTCGACGAGGCGCTGCATGCTCTCCAGTTCTTCCGGTTGCGGCGGACGCAGGGCATCGCCCAAGACCGCCCGGTGGATTGCCCCCTGCCCCACGAAGGCAGCGACGTTGACGCCGAGCGGCGTGGCGTCCAAACGTGCGAGATACTCGCCGAAGCTCCGCCAGCCGAGGTGCACGCAGCCGGAGAGATAGCCAACGCCAGACGCCTGGATGTCCTTGTCGCAGGTGACCGGCGCGCAGCTGAAGCCGCACTGCCCCACAACTTCCGTCGTGACACCCTGGTGCACCTGGCTCTGCGCCCGGCCATCGACCAGCAGGGTGAAGTCCGAGTGCGTGTGCAGATCGATGAAGCCGGGAGAAACGGCAAGGTCGGCGACGTTTATGCGCTGCGCGGCCGAAGCCTCGCTCAGATCGCCGATCTTTCGCACCAAGCCGCTAGCGATTCCCACGTCTGCCGTGACCGGTGCGCCGCCGCGGCCGTCGTAGACCGTCCCGCCCTCCAGCACATAATCCAGCACTGCGTCTCACTCCTTCTCGCTAGCGCAGCTAATAGAAGCTCTCGCCGTAGACCAGGTTGGGCAGGAACAGCGTCGCTTCCGGAACGAAGATCATGAACAGCAGGCCGATGATGTAGGCGAAGATGAAGGGCACGGCGCCGATCGAAACCTCTTCGATGGATATCCCGGTGATTCGCGCGGCCACGTTGAGGTTGGCGCCGAGCGGCGGCGTCAGGAAGCCGATCTCGCAGGTCATGACCGTGAAGACGCCGAAGAGCACCGGGTCGATGCCCAGGCTCGACACCAGCGGCAGGAAGACGGCGGTGAAGAGGATGATCTGCGCCAGGGATTCCATGAAGGTGCCGATGATGATGTAGAAGACACCGATCAGCAGCATGACGGCGATGGGGTCGGTGGTGATGGCGGTGATCGTCGTCTCGACCTGGGCCGGCACGTCGAAGAAGGCGGAGAGCTGGCCAAAGGCCAAGGTCGGAGTGAGCAGAATGAGAAGACCGCCGATCAGAGCCGTGAAACGCAGGCTCTCAAGGATCTTCACGAGCGTCAGTTCGCGATAGATGAAGAGCCCGACGAAGAGCGCGTAGAAAACCGCCACACCGGCGGCTTCGGTTGGTGTGAACGCCCCGCCGTAGATGCCGCCGAGAATGACCAGAGGTGCGCCGAGCGACCACTTGCCTTCCCAAACCGCCGTCCGGAAGGCCCGGGCATTGAAGACCGTGCCACCGCCGCCGAAACCCTTCCGGCTAGCGATGATGTAGGCGACGGTCAGCAAGACCAAAGCGACGAAAATCCCAGGCACGAAGCCAGCCAGGAAGAGGCGCGGGATCGAAGTCTCCGACACCAAGCCATAGATGATCAGCAGGTTGCTTGGCGGAATGACGCTGCCCAGCGCCCCGCCCGAGGCGGCAACAGCGGCGGCGAAGCGCGCCGAATAGCCTTCGCGCCGCATGGCCGGAATGGTGACGCTGCCGATGGCTGCCGTCGTGGCGGGCCCGGAGCCGGAGAGCGCGGCGAAGAGCAGGCAAGCAACGACGGTCACCAGGCCCAAGCTGCCGCGATAGGCGCCGACCAGGCTGCGCGCCACATCGATCAGCCGGGTCGCCATGCCGCCCACTTCCATCAGTCGGCCGGCCAGGACGAACAGCGGAATGGTCAGCAGCGGGAAAGGCTGTAGCGAGGTGAAAGCCGTCTGCGACATCAGGGTGTAGGGGATGTCGATCAGGAACAACGCCACGATGGTGGCGAGCCCGACGGCGGCGAAGAGTGGAACGCCGATGACCGTCAGAACGACGAAAACAATGATGACGATGCCGATATCGCTCATGACGGTCAGACGTCCCCGACCGCTTCTTGGAACTCTTTCGGCATGCCGGGCAGGCCCCGAGCGCCCTTGCGCCACCACAGCACGTAGATCTGCGCCAAGCGCAAGGTCATGAGGCTATAGCCAATGACGATAATGGTCTGCGGCCAGAACTGATCGATTTCGAGCGCCGGGGCGATCGCGGTCTGGGTCCAGAGCAATGTCAGATACTCGACCCCGAAACGGATCATCAGAAGGTTGAAAGCGAGCCAGAGAAAATCAGCGATCAGAATGGTTGGCAGGCCGAGCGTCTTGGGCAGCGCCACCACCCCGATCAGGATGCGAATGTGAAAACGCTCCCGAACACCCAGCGCTGCCCCCATATAGACCGCCCAAGCCATGGCGAAGCCGGACAGCTCCTCGGTCCAGGTCAGCGCCATTCCAAAGCCGTAGCGGAGGACGACCTGCAGGAAGACGCAGACCGCGACCAGCGTGAGGCAGGCGCTGGCAATCGCCTCCTCGAAATGCCGGTCGGCAAAACCAACGACGTTTCTCATGGCGCTCGGCAAGACTCGCCCCTTTCAAGGTCACGCATCTGCGGACCATCCTAAGGTGAAGCGACTTGGTGCGATATCACCAGGACCGCCAGGAGAGCGCGGTCAGCCCACCTGTGACCGACCGCGCTCCTGACAGGGACCGCTCTATTGAGCGGCGGCTTGGATCTTGGTGAGGATTTCCTTGAAGCGCGGTTCTGCATCGGCCGCGAACTGCGCCTGCACCTGCTGCGCCGCCTCGATGAAGGCCGCGCGGTCAGGCTCGGTCATGGCCATTCCGCCTTCGCTGCTGAGCCACTTGCGTACCTCGTCGGTGCGCTTGCCAACGATCTCGGACTGATACTCGCCGGCTTCCTGAGCCGCGCGCATCACCGCCGCTTTCTGCTCGTCGCTCAGCTTCTTCATGAAGCGGTCGCTGGCGAAGACCGGCGAAACGCTGGTGAAGTGCTCCAGAATGACGAGGTGCCCGGCGAACTCGTAGAACTTCATGTCCTTGATCACCGTGGTGCCGTTGTCGCCACCATCGATGGTCCGCGTCTGCAAAGCCGTCGGTGTCTCGGACCAGGCCAGAGGCACAGGTTCGGCACCGAAAGCCCGGAAGGTTTCGATCATCACCCGATTGTTCGGTACCCGGAGCTTCAGCCCTTCCAGGTCGCTCATGCTATTGATCGCGCGCTGCGAGTTGAAGAGATCGCGATAAGCCGGCGCACCGAAGGTGAGCAGATGCACGCCGGTGTCTTCTTGGATCATACGGCGGATCTCATCGCCCACAGGTCCGGCAGCAACTTTGGCCAAGTGCTCCCGATCCTGGAAGATATAGGGCAGCACGAAGACATTCATCAGCGGCCAGTGCGGCGAGACGTTGTTCTGCGTGATGAAGTAACCGTCGACCGTGCCAAGCTGCAGCGCCTTGAAGGCGTCGTCTTCATTGCCGACCTGCGCGCAGCAGCGCAGCTTCACCTCGACCGTTCCGTTCGAGTACTCTTCGGCCAGCTCTTTGAATTTCTGAGCCAGAACGCCGTAGTCGGACTCGAGCGGCGTCGCCCAGCCAAGGTTCATAACCACCTTGTCATCAGCCTGGGCCGATGCAGTCACTGCAAGGGCTGCTGCTGCCAACGGTGCCAACAGCACCTTCTTCCACGAAAAGCTCTTCATTTCTGCCTCCCACTCCGGACACTCGATCATCAGCAGAGCAGAGCCGGTGTCTTCGCCCATCTCCTCCCCCCGCCTCATGGCCGTTTGGGATGGCTGAAGGACGCCTCTTGCTCGCCGGACTTGAGGCTAGACCAGCGTTCACACGAAGAATAATATCAAAGGAGTGCTTATTGATGCTTGATTGTTATCATTTGCCATGCATCGAACCTGCGACCTGCGCTACATGCGCTATTTCATTGCCGTGGCGGAAGAGCTGAACTTCCGCCGGGCGGCCGAGCGCTTGCATGTGGCGCAGCCGGCCATCAGCCGCGCGATCCGTGAATTAGAGAGCGATTTGGACACGCGCCTGCTAGAGCGCAACAACAGACGGGTCGAACTGACCGATGCCGGGCAGGTGTTCCTGGAGGGGTGCCGCCGCCTGGCCGGCGACATCGAAGCACTGATTGAAGATACCGTACGCGCCCGCGACGGAGAGATCGGGCATGTGCGCATCGGCTACACCGACTTCGCCATCAACGGTGCGCTTCCGGCAGTTCTGCAGGACTTTCGCGCTCGCTTCCCGGAGGTTTCGGTCGACTTGGTGCATATGGTGACGGTCACCCAGCTCGATGCCCTGCGCCGCGGAGAGATCGAGGTCGGCTTTGTCACTGGCCCCATCGCCGAGCCGGGACTGGAGCGTCTGGTGATGCAGAACGAACAGTTGGTTGTCGTTCTGCCCGAAGCTCACCCCCTCGCCCGCTTGCCCGCCGTACCCCTGGCAGAGCTGGCAGGCGAGCCCTTCGTCACGGGCCAGGCGGCGTATTGGCAGCACTTTCTCAGCCACATGGTGCGCATCTGCCATGGTGCCGGCTTCGAGCCCCGCATCGTGCAGGAGGCCTACAACAGCGAGGGCATCTTCGGGCTGGTCGCCGCCAACATGGGCGTCTCTCTCCATGTCGAAGGCGCCCACAACCACATCCGCCGGGGCGTTGCCATTCGCCCCTTGAGCGACTGCGATCAACGCGTGCCGACCGAAGCGATCTGGCGGACTGACAGGCCCTCTGCCGCGCGCGAGCGTTTCATCGAGACTATCGCCAATTGGCCCGCCATGCAGGCAGAGAAGAACGCACATCCAGCAGCAGGACTTGCGGCCCCCGCCAACCAAAGTGACCATAGCGAGCAACGAAGTCGGGCAACGGAAGAAGGCGCATGACAGAGCTCGTGAAACGCAGGCGCTTTGACGTCCCGGTGGCTCAAGCAATCGTCGCCGACGATTGGCGCGGCCGGGGTTATTCCTGCGGCCTGTTCGTCGACCCACCCGGGCGGCAGTGGCTCGATTTCGTGCACGACTGCAATGAGCTGGTGACCGTGGTCGAGGGCCGGCTGGAGCTGCATGTGGACGACAAGCGCTTCATCATGGAGCCGGGCGACGAGGTCTTCATCCCAAAGGGCGCGCTCCACTCGGTGATCAATGCCTCGGACGGCGTCTCCAAGTGGCTCTATGGCTACGATTGAGAAGGTGATAAGGCGAGGCGCATGGCGAACTTGACTGACGTTGACTGGTCCCAACTCCCGGTGCCGGAGGATGACGGTGCCGCGGAGCATTTGCCGGGCAGTGCCTTGCCCTCTCTTAGCCTCGAGGCGACGGACGGCCGCAGCATCGACCTCTCGGCCTTGGCCGGCACGACGGTAATCTACATCTATCCCATGACCGGCCGCCCCGACGTTCCGCTGCCCGAGGGGTGGGACATGATCCCCGGCGCGCGCGGCTGCACCCCGCAGTCCTGCGCCTTTCGCGACCACTATGCGGAATTGGAAGAGCTTGGTGTTTCGCAGCTCTTAGGTCTTTCGACGCAGGACAGCGCTTATCAGGCCGAAGCTGCAGAACGTCTGCACCTCCCGTTTCCGCTGCTCTCCGATGAAGCGCTGCGCTTCGCCGAAGCCCTCAAGCTGCCGACCTTCGAGGTGGCCGGCAAAACGCTTCTCAAGCGTATGACGCTCATCGCCAAAGAGGGGCGGATCGCAATGGTCTTCTACCCCGTCTTTCCGCCAGACCGCAGCGCCGAGGACGTCATCGCTTGGCTCCAGGAGCAGCGGGAAGGCGACTAAGTGAGCGCTGCCCTGACCCGGTCCGAGGTGAAGGGCATATGGCGCAAGCGCCGGCCCGTCAGACTGTAGAAGCCATTGGCGATCGCCGCTGCCACCATTGGCGTGCCGACCTCGCCGACACCCGTCGGCGGCCCATCGCTGTGCTGCAGGTGCAGGGCGATGTCGGGCACCTTGTTGGCGCGCAGGATCTCATAGTCGTAGTAGTTGTTCTGCTCGACCTCGCCGTCGACGATGGTGATGCGCTCCTTCAACGCACTGCTCAGGCCGAAGACGATGCCCCCTTCGATCTGCGCCAAAGCGTTGTCGGGAGAGATGATCAAACCAGCGTCGACCGCGGCCCAGAAACGAGACACGGAGATCTCCCCGCTGCTCTCATCGAGCTGCACTTCGGCGATACCAGCCGCCATGGAGGCACCATAGCCGGCAAAGGAGAGGCCGAGGCCGGAGCCTGACGAGCGCCCAGACCAATCTGCCATCTCGGCGACGGTCTCCAGGAGCTTTCGGCCGCGCGGGTTGTGCTCCAGCAGCTTCATGCGGAAGTCGAGCGGGTCGCTGCCGGCGGCTTCTGCCAGCTCGTCCATAAAGGCCTCGGCGGCAAAGCTGGTGTAGCTGGCACCGATCGCGCGCCAGGGTGCCACGCGCCCGCCGCGCTCAGTGATCACGTGCTCGGCCAGCATATGGTCGAACTTGTAGAAACCACTTTCAGACCCACGCATGGAGATGATGTCACTCGGGTCGACCTGCTCCCATCGCAATGGGTTGAAGTAAGCGATCACTGAGGGGGTAGCGACCCGGTGATGCCAGCCGGAGATCCGACCCTCGGGCGTCAGGCCAGCGCGCAAACGCTGTGCCGCCGCGGGCCGGAACCAGCCCTGCTTGATATCGTCCTCGCGCGTCCAGACCACTTTGACCGGCTGGCCCGTCGCCTTGGAGGTCAGCAAGGCATCACGCACATACTCCTGGCGAAGGGCCGTGCGGCGCCCGAAGCTGCCACCCATCGTCATCATGTTGAGGCGCACCCGGTCCGGCGTGGTGCCCAGCACCTCGGTCACCGTGCGCATCGTCCAGCTCTGTGTCTGCGTGCCGGCCCAGACCTCGGCCCCTTTGCCGTCGGGATCGACTGCCGCGACCGCAGCCATGGGCTCGAGCTGGGCGTGATAGGCGTAGTCGGAGAGATAGTCGGCCTCCAGCAAACGGTCCGCCTGAGAAATGGCAGAGGCAGCATCGCCTGCCGCCCGCCATTGAGTGGCCTCATGGTCCAGGTTGCCGGCAGCCTTGGCATAGGCTTCGAGGTCGGCCGCACTATCGAAGCGTCGTGCCGGAGCCGTCTCACTCCATTCCACGCTCAAGAGATCCCGGCCAGCGAAGGCCGCCTCCAGGCTCTCCGCAACCACGGCAATGCCGTCAGGCAAGATCACCGTGTCGACAACGCCGCTCGTCGCTTTGGTGTCGCTGTCATCGATACTGGCCGGCGTTTCGCCCTCCACAGGCGCACGGAGCACCGCGGCGTAGAGCATTCCGTGAATCTGCACGTCGATGGCGTAGGTTTCAGTGCCGGTGCTCTTCGCGGGTACGTCGCGCCGCGGCACGTTCTGGCCAATCAGCCGATAGGCGCTGCGCGGCTTCAGGTCCTGTTCGGTGATCTCTCGCACCTCGATACCGTCACGTGGCAGCGCGGCAATCTGGCCATAGCTGAGACGCCGACCGCCGTCCGCATGTACGACGACGCTCGGCTCAGTGGTCAGGCTAGTGAGCGGTACGGCCCAATGCTCAGCGGCGATCTGCATGAGCATAAGACGAGCCTGGGCACCGGCCTTGCGCAGGCTGTCGAAGTAGCCGTACACGCCGGTGCTGCCAGCCGTGTAAAGCACATTGCCGAAAATGGGGTTGCCGAAGCTGCGGTCATCGCGGTTGAGCTGCTCGACCTCTACGTCGTCCCAGTTGGCATCAAGCTCTTCCGCCAGAATCAGCGGCAGGGCGGTGGAGCTGCCTTGGCCCATCTCGGTCGACGGAAAGACGATGGCGATGCGGCCGTCAGGTTCGATGCGCAGCCAGGCGCTGGGCTTCAGTGTGCCTGCATGTTGGTCTGCCGTGGCACTGCCCGAGGCAACGATCCCGCCTGCACCGATTGTGAAGGTCAGTGCCGCGGCACTGCCCAACACAGATCGCCGCGTCAGCGCAGGACCCGTCGTGCTGGCTTTCGATTGAGCCGTCATCTAGCCCTCCTGAGCGGCACGCTCTACGGCGCGCACGATGCGATTGTAGGTGCCGCAGCGGCAGAGATTGGCGCTCATGGTCTCGCGGATTTCCGCCCGGCTCGGCTTGGGGTTCTCTGCCAGCAAGGCGGCTGCCCGCATGATCTGGCCGGACTGGCAATAGCCGCATTGCGGCACCTGCTCTGCGATCCAGGCCCGCTGCAGGGGATGGCTTCCATCAGGGGACAGGCCTTCGATGGTCGTCACATCTTGTCCTGATACATCCTCGACGGTGGTCAGGCAGGAATAGACCGGCTCACCGTTCACGTGGACCGTGCAGGCGCCGCACATTCCGGCACCGCAGCCGAACTTGGTACCAGTCAGCGCGTAGTGCTCGCGGAGAACCCAAAGTAGCGGCGTTTCAGGCGCCGCCCTGCTGACCACAGCTTCCCCGTTTACCCTGAATGCCGTCATTGCCATCTCCCGACTTGCGGCCTGCTGGGCCCGACGACGCTACGTCTTGCCACAGATCTGCCAAAGCGATGCCCTTCAAAGTAGGCTGGCGACGGCGCACTATCTTTCGCATATCGGTCAAACAGTTCGGAAGATCGGTCATGTATGACCTGACACGTGACCCGGCAGACGATGCCGCCAATGCCATCGTCGGCATAGAATGGGACCATGCCGCACCGCGTCGTGTTGAGCGGCATAGCCACCGGCGCGGTCAATTGATCTATCCGGAACGCGGCTCCGTCACCGTCGAGGCCGAGGATGCGCATTTCGTGGTGCCGCCGCATCGCGCCGTCTGGGTGCCACCAGAGATACCGCATGCGGCCGACTACCATGGCGAGATCGCCTTTCGCGGCCTGTTCATAGCCCCGCAGCTCTGCGCGGCTCTGCCCAGCCGCTGCACCGTGGTTCAGGTTGATCCCTTGACCCGCGAGCTCATCCGGAAGGCGGCGGGCATTCCTTGGGACTACGCGGCTGAGGGTCGCGAAGCACGACTGATGCAGGTTCTGCTCGACCAGTTGGTTACCCTGCCGGTCACGCCGCTGCGCCTACCAGAGGGCCGTGACACCAGGGTGCGCCGCGTGATGGCAGCGCTACGCGACAACCCAGCGGACGAGCGTCCTTTGGTCGATTGGGCGGCCTTCGCTCACGTCAGCGAACGCACGCTCGCCAGGCGCTTCCAAGCCGATACCGGCTTGTCTTTTACTGCTTGGCGCCAGCAGCTTCGCCTGACCGCCGCCTTGCAGCGCCTGGCGGCCGGAGAAGCGGTCACGAGCGTTGCGCTGGCGCTTGGCTACCGCACACCAAGCAGCTTCACCACCATGTTCAAGAAAGCCCTTGGCGTGCCGCCGAGCGCCTACTTTGCGGAGAGCCGCGAGGAGATCGCTCCCTGACAGCGACGCTCACGCGTCGACCGTCTTGCGGTAGAGATGCCAAGTGGCGTGCCCGAGCACCGGCATGACGACGATCAAGCCGAGGAAGACCGGGAGGGAGCCGATCATCAGGCCGCCGGCGACAATCAGGCCCCAAAGCGCCATGGGCAGCGGGTTTGCTGCGACCACGCGCAGTGAGGTGGTTACCGCACCGACGAGACCGACGTTCCGATCCAGCAGTAGCGGGAAGGAAACCACGCTGATCGCCAACACCACGGCAGCGAAGACAGCGCCCACGGCGATGCCCACGATGGCCATGACCCAGCCCATCGGGGTCGTGAAGACATCGCTTACGAAGCTGCTGAAGGAAGTTGGCGGCTCAGGCCCTAAGGTCAGGCTGTAGATGAACTGCGCGGCAACCAGCCAGAGGAAGAAGAGAACGAGCAGTATGAGCGCCAAAGTGAACACCGCGCCGAAAGACGGAGAGCGCAAGACGTTGAAGGCGTCAGCCCAGCCCGTCTTGAGACCCTGCTCCCGCTTTCGGCTCATTTCATAGAGACCGACCGCCGCCGCCGGCCCGACCAAAGCAAAGCCGGACACCACGGGAAAGAGCAGCGGCAGCATATCGAAATCCACGGCTATCCGCGCCAAGACCAAGCCGCCGATGGGAAAAACGATACAGATGAAGATGACGTCGCTCCGGCAGGCCATGAAGTCGACCAGACCGCGCAGCAAGACGTTCTTCAGGTCGTCGACGGAGATCTTTCGCACGCCCGGCAAACGTGCGGCACCGCCTTCCGCGCTACCGCGCAGGGATTGCCCCACCGCCTCGGCATGTTGCTCTGCTTGACTGACTTGATCCGCCAGCCATTCCACTGGATTTCGTATGGTCGCCATGTGCCGTCCTCGCGGTTCGCTTCCGGCAAACGCGCGGCCCGTTCATGGCCAGACAGCTGTCACCGCCGGCCATACGAGAGGCCGAGCTATTTGGTATTGCGACCATACCACACAGCCCGCGGACAATACATCATTTCTCTGTAAGAAAGGGCGAGCTGAGGTTTTGATGCACGCTTTGCGCTCAGAACGTGAACAGCCGGGTGTTCCGGGCCAGCATTGCGGCGGCGATGGCAGGTGGCTTGGCGACGCCGATCCCGCTCACCAGATCATCCGGGCCTTTGCCCTGGTTGGGTAGGTAAAGGGCACAGACTTCGACAGTCACCCCCTGTGCCACGAGACCGATCATCATCTCCTGCGGCGTGACGTTGCGCGGCTTGAGCGGCTGCTGAGGGGAATCCAGCAGGGCCATGTCCCCGCCCGGTCCGCAGAGCAGCACCCGCACCTCGGCACCGGCATCCAAGGACTGGCGGGAGAGGACCATGGCCATGCCCTGCACCTCAGGCTCGGCCGAGGTGATCACAACCAACAGACTCGGTTGCGCAGCATTCACCGAAGCCGCCGAAGCGAAGGCCAGGGCAAGCGCGGCTGCCAAGCCGGCGAAAGCTGCGCAAAGGGAACGGACACTCATGTCTTTCGTCTCCTGATCCAAAATGGCTGTCGGTGGGCGCGGTCAGTCGACCTGCATGGTGACCATCGGGCGCGCGGCGCCCTTGGTCCAAGCGTGCAACGAGCCGTCGTAGAGCTGTGCGTTCTGGTTGCCGAGCACCTCGGAGACGAGAAACCAGACACCGGAGGCCACGTGGCCGCTGTTACAGTAGATGATGGCTGGTTCGGCAGGATCGATGCCCAAGGCAAGAGCGGCTTGCCGGAGGTCTTCGGACGTGCGGAGCAGGCCCGGCCCCTTGCCGGGAGTCAGCAAGCTGAACGGCATGTGCTTTGCGCCCGGGATGTGGCCTGGCGCATAGACATAGCTGCGCTGCTCGAGGCCGAGATAGAAAGCCAACGGACGGCTGTCGACCAGCTGCGCAGACCGCTCGGCAAGCACTGCCTCCACTTCCTCTGTCGTGGCCAATAGCGCATCGCGCCTGTCGGTCACCTTGAACGTGCCGGTGGGCGCCGCTGTCGCCTCGCGAGACAGCTCCCGGCCGCTCGCCTTCCACTGCGCGGTGCCGCCGTCGAGAACCGCCACGCGGTCATGACCGTAGTACTTGAGTTGCCAGTAGAGCCGGGCGCCGAAGGAAAACTGCAGGGCATCCTTGCCGCCGTGGGCAATGATCACCGTGCTGTCGTTGTCGACGCCATGCGCCTGCATGAGCTGCTCGAAGCGCGGCTCGTCCAACAGCATCCGCTCGTAGACGACGCCACCTTCACTGAGATCGGCGCGCACCTTCTTCCAGTCGACGAGGATGGCGCCTGGGATGTGCCCCTCTTTGCTGTAGATCTCTGTCTTTTTGCGGACGTCGAGCAGCACGACGTCCTCTTGGTTGAACTCCAGCCAATCGGCCGAGACCAAAGGCCCGGGCAGTTCCGGTGACTGGGCCAAGCTCACAAGCGGCATGACGCAGAGCGCCGTGATCGTTGCCGTCACAAAAGCCAACTTGCGCATGCTCTTCACTCCTTATTCGACACCGATGACCAGCCGCAGCCCATAGCCGACGGCAGCGAGGGAAAGAACGCCAGCGGCCCAGAGGCCGACGAACCAGAGGAGCTTTCGCCAGCGTGCCACTAGTGATAGCCCTCGCCCGGCCTCACCTTTCCGCGGAACACCCAATACGCGTAGCCGGTGTAGCCTAGGATGATGGGGATGAGGATCGCCGCGCCGACCAGCAGGAAGGCGAGGCTCTCGTCGGGCGCGGCGGCCTGCCAGATGGTCAGGCTGGGCGGCACCATGTAGGGATAGAAGCTGATTCCAATACCGGCATAGCAGAGGACGAAGAGCCCGAGGGCAGCCAGGAATGGCTGCACATGGCGTTCCCTGCTGAGGCCGCTAAAGAGGGCCCAGGCGCACCCCAGAACCAAGAGCGGCACGACTCCGCTGAAGATTGCCGTCGGCCAGTCGAACCAGCGCTGGTGATAGGCCGGTTCAAGGAAGGGGGTTGCCAGGCTGACGAGGCCGATCAGCACCAAGGTGGCGGCACCGGCAACCCGCGCGTAGCCGCGTACGAGGTGCTGGAGCTCGCCCTCGGTCTTCATCACAAGCCAGGTGGCGCCGAGTAGCGCGTAACCGACCATCAAAGCCACGCCGGTTAAGAGGCTGAAGGGCGTCAACCAGTCCCACCAGCCGCCGGCATAGGCCCGATCGGCGACCTTGATCCCTTGAACCAGCGCGCCGAGCGCGATGCCCTGCGTAAAGGCAGCGACGATCGAACCGCCGGCGAAGCCCCAGCCCCAAAGAAACTTGCCGCGCCGCGTCCGCCAGCGGAATTCGAAGGACACGCCGCGGAAGACCAGGCCAAGCAGCATGGCAACCAGCGGCGCGTAGAGCGCCGGCAGGACAGTCGCGTAGGCGAGCGGGAAGACGGCGAAGAGCCCACCGCCACCGAGCACCAGCCAAGTCTCGTTGCCGTCCCAAACCGGTGCCACAGTGTTCATGGCGACATCACGGTTGTGCTCGCCCTTGAGCAGCGGAAAGAGGATACCGACACCGAGGTCGAAGCCGTCCAGGACAATGTAGGCCAGCACGGCGAAGGCGATCAGCGCGGCCCAGACGAAGGCAAGATCGAACTCCATAGATGGGACCTCCCTTAGTCGCCCGGACGGTCGAGCCGTTCCGCCGCGATAGCCACCGCCGGCGTGATCCCGGCTGTCCGGGTCGGTCCGATCTCCGGAACTTCGCTCGCGTCCGGGCGTTTGCCCATCAAGCGCAGGATGTAGAAGGTCCCGGCGCCGAAGACGATGAAGTAGACGATGACGAAGGCGAGCAGCGAGGTCCCGACGGCCGACGCCTCGATCGGTGATGCGGACTCAGCCGTTCTCAGCAGGCCGTAGACCGTCCAGGGCTGTCGCCCGACTTCAGTCGTGACCCAGCCGGCGAGCACCGCCAGAAAGCCCGAGGGGCCCATGACGACCGCTGCCCTGAGCAGCCACGGCGAGTGATAAAGCCGCCCGCGCATGCGGGCCAAAGCGCTCCATAGTCCGATCGTGAGCATCAGAAAGCCAACGCCGACCATGACACGGAAGCTCCAGAAAATGATTTCTGCCGGCGGGCGCTGATCGGCGGGAAAGGCCTTCAGCCCCTGGACCTCGCCATCGAGATCGTGGGTGAGAATGAGCGAGCTAAGCTTGGGAATCCCTATGGTATGGCGGATCGTTCCGGCCTCGTCGTCCGGAATGCCGAAGAGAACGAGCGGTGCGCCCCGTTGCGTATCGTAAAGCCCCTCCATGGCGGCGACCTTGGCAGGCTGATGCTCGAGCGTGTTGAGGCCGTGCAGGTCCCCGGCGAAGATCTGCAGAGGCGCCACGATGAGCGCCATCCACATGGCCATGGAGAACATCACGCGGGCACCGTGGTCGATGGGATTCCGCAGAAGATGCCAGGCACCGACCGCACCGACCACGAAGGCGGTGGTGAGGTAAGCCGCCAGAACCATGTGGACGAGCCGATAGGGGAACGAAGGGTTGAAGACGACGGCCCACCAGTCGGCCGGCACGAACTGCCCCACATCGTTCATCGCGTAGCCTGCCGGTGTCTGCATCCAGGAGTTCACGGAGAGGATCCAGAAGGCGGACATCAGGGTCCCAACCGCGACCATCAACGTGGAGAAGAAGTGCAGCGAGGGGCCGACCTTTTTGCGCCCGAACAGCATGACGCCAAGAAAGCCGGCCTCAAGAAAGAAAGCCGTCAGGACCTCATAGCCCATGAGGGGCCCGAGGATGGGGCCGGTCTTGTCTGAGAACACGCTCCAGTTCGTGCCGAACTGGTAGCTCATGACGATGCCGGAGACGACGCCCATGCCGAAGGCCACGGCAAAGATCACTTTCCAGTAGTCGAAGAGCTTGAGATAGCGAGCGTCTCGCGTCCACAGCCAGAGCCCTTCGAGAACGGCTAGAAAGCTCGCCAAGCCGATGGTGAAGGCAGGAAAGATGATATGCGCCGAAACGGTGAAGGCGAACTGGACGCGCGCCAAATCGACGGCGGAAATGCCATCGGCCATGGCCTGGCCCCCTTAACTTATATCACTGGTAAATCTTTTCTGGATATCGCCTCAAAAAGCACTATCGTCGATATTACTTTTTGTCGCAGGCTCGAAGGCAACCTGTTTTATGAAGCTGACTCACTACTCCAACTACGCGCTGCGTTCGCTGCAGTTTGCGGCGCTGCGCAGCCCTGCGCTTTGCCGTGTCGACGAGATTGCCGCAGCCCATGGCATCAGCCGGGCGCACATCGTCAAGGTCGTTCACGAGATGGGTCAGGCTGGCTTTCTCGAGACCGTGCGTGGCCGCGGCGGTGGCTTTCGCCTCGCTCGACGGCCCGAGGACATCACGGTCGGCGAAGTGCTGCGGGTCACCGAAGGTCCCTTTGAACTGGTCGAGTGCTTCAACCCTAAGACCAACAGCTGTCCGCTCATCGGCATCTGCCGTCTGTCGCGCGCCATTGGCGAGGCCATGAGTGCCTTCCTTGAGGTGTTGGACGACGTCACCATCGCGGACATTGCGGCCAACAAGAGAAGCTTGCTGACACGTTTGGAGGCGGCGACGGCCGAGGCGTGACCGCAGGCTACCTAGCTTCGCTGGACTACGACCTGATAGGGCCGGTCTTCTGCCGCCTTTCTTGAGCGGCTTGAGGGTCGACCAGGAACGAGAGCGCGACGTAGCGCGTGCCTTGGGTCACGAGGGCCGCCTCGTGCAGCAGGCTGCAGGAAAAGACGACCGCTCCACCCGGCGGCGTCACGTAGAGCGCACCACCGTACTCGGGAAAGCGCAAGCCGCCCCCCTCGTAGTCATCATTGAGATTGATGGTGAGCGCGAAGGCTCTGTGTCGCGTGCCGGGAGTGGTGTTGTCCCGGTGGGACCGGAAGTAGTCGCCGCGGCCCGCCTGGTAAGAGCCGACGATGAAGCGCTCCATGTAAGGCGTCCGATAGCGAAAGGCGCGCCAAAGCTCGGGGCCGATGCGGTCCTGCACCCGCTGCCCCAAGAGCTGCGTCATCTCGGGCCCGGGATAGTGATCAAGGCGTTTCTTGACGCCGTGATCGACGCCGGCCTCGGCGGCATCGAGGACGGCACCCGCGCCCTCCTTGGCTTGCCGCACGCCGCCTTCGCGGTGATCGTTGGCCCAGTCCGCGATCAGGCGTCGGCAAAGCTCAGGCTCCAGCACACCGCGCACGGTCAATACGGGCGCATGGAAGCCGGTTCGCTGAGCGGAGAGGTCGAGCACTTCATGCCGAAGCAAATCGACGGCCCAAGCCGCGCAATCGTCCAGCCCCTCTCGCCGTCCGATGACCCGCTGCTCGCGGTCCAGGACGATCACCGACTCTGCGTCAGCCGCCCGCAGTGCCGCGCTGATCTGGCCCTCCGGGTCGAAGAACCAAACCCGATCGGGGCCGTTCGCCGGTGCGTCCCGAACAGGGCCACGCTCGATCACCAACAGTGTCGGAGGATGTGACAGCGTGCCGGCGGCGGCTTGGCTCAAGGACTGAAGCGTCTCAACCAATCGGGGTCGAGCGGTTGGATCCGCCAGCAGCAGCACGGCCGGCGGTCCGGTGAAGCAATCGAGAAAGCTGCGCGCCACTTTAGGTCCGGTCGGCAGCACGAAGTCGGGGATGCGGTCGCCTGCCTGAGGCGTGCGCTGGGACGCGGCGGCGTCCGCCGGTCTTGCTACTCGGGGCTCTGCAGTCATATCGCTTTGGCGTTTAAGCTTCTCCGCCAACCACTATGGCCACGGCTCGGCAGCGCCACAAGCGGAGCGGCAGGTCGGAGTTGCTACCTTGATCTCAGACCGTTTTGGCCGAATTGCACTGGTAGTCAAAGTTGTCGTGCAATCGGAAACGCCAAGGGAACAGATGGCATCTTTCTCTAAACCGGGACTTGTCGCCGGCATCATGGCAGCGCCACTCATTCTGGCTGCCTGCGGAACCTCCATTGCCGAAACCTGCCAGGCGCGCGGTCTCGAAGCAGGAACGCCAGAGTACCGCGCGTGCTTGGAAGAAGAGCGTGCCGAAGAGCGGCAACGCCTCGGCAGGTTCGGCGGCGGGCCGCCAGGTGGGGGCCGCTAAAGAAGGCCCAGCGTGCGAAAGCTGGAGTGCCCCTGGCGCCCGATGATGACGTGATCGTGCACCACGATGCCGAGCTTGCCGGCAGCCTCGGCAATCTCGCGGGTCATGGCGATATCGCCCTGCGAAGGTGTTGGGTCACCGCTCGGGTGGTTGTGCACCAGGATGAGCGCTGAGGCATGCAGCTCGAGCGCACGCTTCACGACCTCGCGTGGGTAGACCGGCGTGTGGTCAATCGTACCCCGTTGCTGAACTTCATCGGCAATAAGACGGTTCTTGCGGTCGAGGAACAGCAGGTGGAAATGCTCGATGGACTCGTGAGCCAGACGCGTCCTGCAGTAAGTGAGCAACTGCTCCCACGATGACAGCACGTCCTCGCTCCGTGCCAACTCTTGCTGCGAGATCCTCAGCGCTGCCTCCCGCACGGCCTTCAAAAGCGCTGCGCAAGCCGGGCCACTGCCAGCGACGGCAACCAACTCTCGGGGCGAAGCGCTGAAGACCGCCGCCAAGCTACCGAAGCGCTTGATCAGCGCCTTGGCGAGCGGCTTGGTGTCGCCCCGCGGCTTGGCGCCGAACAGCAGCAGCTCGAGAACTTCGTGGTCGGCGAGCGACTCACCGCCTCGCTCCAGAACGCGCTCCCGAAGGCGCTCGCGATGGCCAAGATAGTGGGGCTTCTCTTCCGCCGCCACGCGACCGTCTGCCGGCTCAGCCCTCGTACGGCGGCAGGTGCCAGCCCTTAGGCGAGGTGGTGAAGATCTCGTGCCCGTCGGCGGTCACGCCGATCGAATGCTCGAACTGGGCCGAGAGGGAGCGATCGCGGGTCACGGCTGTCCAGCCGTCTTCCAGGATTTTCACCTCGTAGCGGCCCGCATTGATCATCGGTTCTACGGTGAAGAACATGCCTTCGGCCAGGGTCATCCCCTGCCCTGCTTTGCCGTAGTGCAGAATGCTGGGCGCATCGTGGAAAACGCGGCCCAAGCCATGACCGCAGAAGTCGCGCACCACCGAGAAGCGCTGGCCCTCCGCATAGCTCTGAATGGCGTGGCCGATGTCTCCAAGCGTGGCTCCCGGACGCACGACGCCGATGCCGCGCATCATGGCCTCATAGGTGACCTCGACCAGACGCCGGGCCTTCACGGGCGGCTTGCCGATGTAGAACATCCGGCTGGTGTCGCCGTGCCAGCCATCAAGGATGACCGTGACGTCCAGGTTCATGACGTCGCCGTCGCGCAGCCTGCGTTCATCGCTCGGGATGCCGTGGCAGACCACGTGGTTGATTGAGGTACAAACCGACTTGGGAAAGCCACGGTAGTTCAGCGGCGCGGGAGTCGCGCCATGCTCGACGATGAAGTCGTGACAGAGCTTGTCGATCTCTCCCGTCGAAACCCCTGCCTTGATCAAGGGAGTCACGTAGTCGATGCACTCGGCGGCCAATCGGCCGGCGCGGCGCATACCATCGAACCCGCTGGCATCGTGAATGACGATACGGCGTTCGGCGGTAGCTGCGCGGGCGGTTGAGTCTCTCTGCATGGCGGCCGGTCGTTTGTGACGTCCAAATCTCAAGTCTTGGTTAGCAAGATCGCCTGTTGCGGAGCGCTCTTCAAGACCCGGATGGCTCCTCCAGCGCGAGCGCATGGCGAAGCTGGATACCCTGGGGGGTCAGGTCGCAATCATAGCATAGGGCTTCGACACCCGCTGCGCGGGCTCGGCGAAAGGCTTCCGCGTAGCCCGGGTCGATGTCCTCCGCCAGGGCGAAACGCCGACAGTCCATGCGCTGGACGAGATAGAACATCACGGCCCGCGCGCCCTGGGCGACCATATCGGCCATTTCGACCAAGTGCTTGGCGCCGCGCGCCGTCACCGCATCGGGAAACTCGGCCAGATCGCCATTGCGGCGCAGGTGCACGTTCTTAACCTCGACATAGCAAGGCGGCCGGCCCTCACCCTCGAGCAGCAGGTCGATGCGGCTATTGCGGCCATAGCGCACTTCAGGCCTGATCGTTGGATAACCCGTCAATTCGGGCACCGCGCCAGCTTCGATACCCTCTCGTGCAATGCGGTTTGGCCATGCCGTGTTGATACCGACCAGCCCGCCATCGGCTTCGACCAGCTCCCAGCTCCAGCGCAGCTTGCGGGTCGGGTTGGCGGCAGGCGAAAGCCAGACCGGGGCTTCAGGCTCCAAGAGGCCGAGCATACGCCCCGGATTGGCGCAGTGCGCGGTGACCTCCTGCCCGTCTGCCAGGCGAACATCGGCGAGAAACCGCTTGTAGCGGCGCAACAGCTTCCCCGGCTCGAGGGGGTGTGGAAACATCATCGTCTTTGGGCCGTACCGAGATCGAAGGGCGCTGCGTTGGCGATTGCGCCTACGACAACGACCAACGTCGTTGCCAGAGTGGCGCAGCGGTGACAAGGCTGTGGCGGCCAAGGTTCGTGACTATCGTACGGCTTGCCAATTGAGCTTGCAGCGCTCAGGTTCTCGCCATGCCCCATCAAACCCGCCTCCGCACGCTCTGGATTCTCGCGGTTCTCGCGTTTGTGGTCAGCGCGTGCGAGTCGCCGCACCGAAACCATCAGCCGGGTGCGCCAGCACCGCCAGCCTCCTCGGTCCCGCTACAGCCGCCTCTCCTTTCGGTGCCGGCGCAATCGCTCCAGTGGGACAAGCCCGGCGTCAGCGATAGCCAGCGCCAGGCCGACGTCGAGAGCTGCTACGCCTACGCGCGGGCAACGATCGAGCATGACAACCGGATAGACAGCGACCGCACCGCGGGCCTGTTGGACAACGACAAGGGCCAGGGTGACATCGAGCTGCGCCAGCGCATGCGGCATTTCAGCCAAGGAAACCAACGCGTTCGCCTGATGAATAACTGCATGGAAAGCAAAGGCTATCAGGCAGGAAGCTAGCGACACGCGGCTGGTAGGCGAGATGGCTGACGCAGGACGGGAAAGTGATCCGGGGCCGGATCAAGAGGTGGTCACGGCCGCGATGCTGGTGATCGGCAACGAGATTCTCTCGGGCCGCACGCAGGACGCCAATATCAACTACCTCGCCAAGACCATGACCGAGATCGGCGTGCGGCTCAGCGAAGCAAGGGTCGTGCCCGACCACGAACCAATCGTGGTCGAAGCGGTTAACGACCTCCGCCGCCGCTATGCCTATGTTTTTACAAGCGGCGGCATTGGGCCTACCCATGACGACATCACTGTCGATTGCATCGCCAAGGCCTTTGGCGTTGCGGTCATTGAACATCCCGAAGCGCGCCAAATTCTCGAAGACTTCTATGGCGAGCAGCTGACAGAGGCCCGCCTGCGCATGGCGCGGACGCCTGAAGGTGCCAGTTTGGTGGTCAATCCCGTGAGCGGCGCGCCAGGTATCAGAATAGAAAACGTCTACATCTTCGCAGGCGTGCCGAGGATCTTCCGCGGCATGGTCGATGGCATCGCAGGGGAGCTAAGGACCGGCGCCAAGCTGCTGTCTCACACAATCGTCGTGCAAAGTCCCGAAAGCGTGCTGGCCGGACTGCTGCTTGAAACACAGTCCAATCACCCAGAGGTGGAAGTCGGCAGCTATCCCTTTCAGCGACCAGGCGGCTTTGGCGTATCGGTCGTGCTGCGCTCGACAGATGCGCTACGCTTGTCGCAATGCCAATCGGCTTTGGTTGCTGCTTTACGGCAAGCGGGCCACGCGTTCGAAGACGGCGTGCTGAGCCGAAGCAGTTCCTGAAGCTAGGACGTTAGGTCCGACGCGTCAGCGGCGAAAGCGGCTGATGCAGATGAGACCCGCGATGCCCGAGAGGAAGAGCCATACGGCCGCCGGCAAGGGTATCGGCTGCACCTGATACTGAATCTCGAACTTATAGCTCGCATTGTCCGCTTCGGATTCTGCGATGATGTCGAAGAAGTACACCCCCTCCTGCAGCAGAGCCGTTCCGAACAGCAAGTTGGGATCGACGAAGTTGCTGCCCGACACCAGGCTTTCCACGACGGTCGAGGTATCGAGCGTCACTTGCGTGACGTCCATGGTCGCGGGAATGGGGTCGCCGCCGGTTCCGCCCCCGCCGCTCGGCCCATCCACACGGAACAAAGAAACGCTGAATGCGGTGATCTCGCCGCTGGCGCCGATGCCGGCGCCGGCCTCAGCCATGAAGCTGACCTGCGTTCTGTCGTCCAGAGAGAAAAAGCGCCGATCGCCGAAGGGATCGCTCGACTGCGCGCCGGAGAAGTTGGAGGTGTAGTACCCGGCCACAACCTCGCTAATCTCGATGGCGCCGCCAATTGGCGTGAGAAAGCCAGGTAAGAGAACACTGGCGGGATCGACCGGTTCCGGCAAAGGTGCAGCACTATCGCCCGCGTTGACTGTGTTCCCGTTGGACAGCTGTCTCGGCGTGACCGGTGCCCCACCGATTGCCGACTCGACGAGAGAGACGTCGGTGATGGCCATCGCCAGCGCCGCGCTGGGAAGCGTCGCCAACATCGCCGCCGTTAAGACGATGCTACACACAAGCTGTCGGCTGATCATACTCAGCTACCCCAATTCCCAAGCCATTGAACCCGTCGGCACCACTTCCGAGTTGTCCCCATGCCCACGGGTCGTGAACTTGTTATATCAAATTTGTTTGGAAATAAGCAAGTATTTTTGAGTTCGACATCCTCGAACCGCTCCATCTGCCAGCCGATCAAATCCACAGTTCTGTTATATTTTTCAACAATTTAAATGAAAATACAGTCACCATCCGCCCCGCAGACGCCGGATAGCCTATCATTTACCATATTCATAGAGAAAACGGTCGCTGGCTAAGAAATTCGGTAAATATTCCAAAACTGAGGCTTTAAACCTCCTGAAAACCAAAAGCGTTATTACAAACTACGCCGCCTTTGATTTACCGTCAGATGCGGTGTTGCGCTCGGTCGCCACGGGCGAGAACGGCGCCAGACACTTTGCTTGTTCAGCATGTTTGGCCGCAAAATCGACCGAGTTTGACGGTACAGGGCTGGAGCACGGTAACTTTCGAAACGCGACATAGCATTGTAATGACACAGTATTGTTATCACGGGCGCGATTGCATGCTGCAACCTGGCTGCCCTATCTCTACGTCGCGGGTCGTTTTGGTGGTATACAGAACAGAGCTGTCGCTGCGTAGCAGCGCAGCGTATCCACGCTAACCTTGAGTAGGGCCGACCGATGACCATGGCAGAGATGCGCAATTCTCCAGCATCGATCAATCCAGTGCCCCTGGTGATAGCGCTCCTGCTTATGGTGGTGATGGGTTTCCTGTTCCAGGAAGGGCTGGCCATCATGGTCGGCAAATGGAACACGGCCGAATACGGGCACGGCTATGTCATCCCGATCATTGCCTTTCTGCTGATTTACAAGCGGCTCGACGCCCTTAAGGACATTCCTCTGCGAGGCAGCTGGCTGGGAACCGCCTTGACGCTGCTCGGGGTCGTGATCGCCTGCATCGGCGAACTAAGCACGATTTTCTATGTCATTCAGTACGGCTTCGTTATCGCGCTGATCGGCGCCATCGTGTCGATCATTGGTACGCGAGCGGCACTGCGCATCTGGGTACCTCTGGTCTACCTCTGTTTTATGGTGCCCTTGCCGCAGTTTCTTTACTTTAATCTGTCCCACGAGATGCAGTTCATTTCGTCCGAACTCGGCGTGTTCTTCGTCCGCCTGTTCGGCATCTCCGTCTATCTCGAGGGCAACATCATCGATCTCGGGATTTACAAGCTGCAAGTGGTCGAGGCCTGCAACGGCTTGCGCTACCTCTTCCCGCTCATGAGCTTCGGCTTTCTGTTCGCCTATCTCTACCAAGGTCCCTTCTGGCATAAGGTTGTGATCTTCGTCTCGACGGTGCCGATCACCATCCTGATGAACTCCTTCCGCATCGGCGTGATCGGGCTGCTGGTCGACAACTACGGTATCGAGCACGCGGAAGGCTTCCTGCACGCCTTCGAGGGCTGGGTCATTTTCATGGCCTGCGTGGTTATCCTGTTCATCCTGGCCTGGGCTCTGCAGCGCTTCTCCGGCAGCCGCCGCCCTCTGGCCCAGAGCCTTGATCTCGAGCCGCCCCGCTGGGAGAGCGGCCCGGAAACGCTGCGTCGTCTCGAGGTTTCCAAGCCACTGATCGCCAGTGCCGTTATCCTGGTGGCGAGCTCTTGGGCAGTTACCGAGCTGGCCAACCGCAGCGACACCGTCCCGTCGCGCCTCACCTTTGCCGCCTTCCCAGTGGCAACGGAAGGGTGGGTCGGTCGGCGGAGCGCGCTGGATCGTGAGATCCTGGGTACACTGGGCCTGACCGACTACATGCTGGCGGACTTCACGCACCCGGCCGAAAACGCACCGGTCAACTACTACATCTCCTATTACGATTCACAACGTAAAGGAGAAGCCGTCCACTCGCCCCGCGCCTGCATCCCCGGTGACGGCTGGCGAATCGAGTCGCACACGCAGCGCTCGATCGAAGGTGTGAGAGCCAACGGAGAGGCGATCGTCGTCAATCAAGTTCTGATCAGTCGAGGCAATACCCGACAACTGGTCTATTACTGGTTTGACCAACGTGGGAAGCAGCTGGTCAATCAATGGCAGGTGAAGTGGCATCTGCTGGTCGATGGCATTGCGACGCAGCGCACCGACGGCTCCATGCTTCGCCTCGTCACACCGGTGCTGCAAAACGAGAGTGCGGAAGCGGCAAACCAGCGGCTAGAGCGCTTCATGCGTGTGATCGTGCCTCGCACCCAGCCCTTCCTGCCGGCTGCGCCCGTCTGACGCATCCTGCGTCAACCCGCAGATTCCTGGAACGAAGCAGCCCTGGGCCGAAAGCCGGTCCAGGGCTTTCGTCGCTGACTTAGGCAGAGTTCACTCGCCAACGGGCGCCCGCGCCTATCCCAGTCTCAGGCGCAATCACCGCCAATAACCGTCGACGCAGAACTGTTTCGACCAAAGCGCGCAGTGAAACATGTAAGTGATTGTTTGAACCGACACTCTGTTTCGCCGGCCAATAGCTGCACGGCTCATGAGTTCTTTATACTAGTATTAGCTGCTAATATAAAAATACGCCAAATACCCCGACGGTATTTCTTGCAGCAGCTGTATTCCCCACTATTCTAGCGAGCGTCGAGCAGGCTGCAGAACAACATCGAAGCGTGAATAACTTGCCGGCAGCCGCACTGTAACGCTGGCGTCACGAGGGGTCGGGAGCTGGATTTGCAGACAAAGGAGCGTAGGACCCGCAACGTTGACTACATCAGCGGATCGTTGCGGCAAAGAGCTGTTGGAAGTTCCTCAGAGCAATTCTTGTCCAACGAATGACAGACCATACGCAATCGCGCCAGCGCGCCGCCTATGCGGCAGGAGAGCTGATCGAGATGGTCACCCGCGCCTTCATTCGCTCGGCCCAGCGATCCGGGCTCACCAGGACACAGTGGAGCGCCCTGCGCTATTTTTCCCAAGCTGCGGCGGAAGCCCGCTCGATCGGTGCTTTTGCACGCTATCATCAAGTAACGCCTTCGAGCGCTTCTCAATCGATCGGCCATCTAAGGCAGTCCGGCTATGTCAGCTATGAGACCGGCAACGATGCCCGCACCAGTCTGGTCGTACTGACCGAGCAGGGGCGAACCCGCTTGGCCGATGACCCTCTGCTCAAGATCATCGAACGCTTGGAGGCCTTGCCGGATGACCAGTTCGAGTTGATTGTCGACGGTCTCGTCGAGCTCGTGAAGCTGACCGAAGAGAAAGACTAGGCGGTGCCTTTCTCAACTAGGCACCAGCGCCTCAACTAACGTTGCATCACTGAACGGCTGATAAAGCACGGCGTCGGCACCGAGCGCCTGAGCCGCCTTCAAACCCATGATTGAAGGATAGCCGGCATCCTCGCCCGACATCGCGACTATCCGTAGGTCCGGCCGTTCACGCCGCATCGACCGAACGAGTTCGACACCGGATAGCTCAGGCATGACGACGTTGATCACCAGCGCCTCAAAGCCCTCTTCCGCCATCAGGCTCTCGGCGCCTCGGCAGTGTCTGGCCATAGCGGTATGGTGGCCGGCTTGGCGCAAGGCTTGGTCAAGGCGCTTCAAAGTGTCTTCATCGCTATCGACAATAAGGACCTTCATTGCACCCCCCTAAAGCCCCAAGTCCCCGACTAGAATCTATCGAGCATCGCGCTTTGCTCGCCGCCTCATGCGCGGGTTCAGTCCTGCACCGCGTACGCCGCGGGATTCTCTGCGCAAAGTCGCCACTCTTCAGTGAAGAAGGCCGCTAAGAAACTAGGGATTTCCAATGTTGGAAAGTATTATTTTTCATAAAACATCTCACTAAGGGTGCAAATTCGCTAATTCACGTCTTATTCATGACATTTATTTGATGAGAACGCTTGGCTCCGGCACAACTCCTTTCACAGCAACCAGGCACCACCGACCGTCGCGAAAGCTGGGCTGACCAGGCGATGTGCTCTACTAGGCGGATACGCCTTTGGCTGCTGTCGCGAGACTGTCGCGCGCCTGCCCTTCGAATGCCGT